>NZ_NNRI01000022.1 GCF_002270415.1 Mesorhizobium sophorae
CGAGATCGGCGGCGATGAGATGCCGGCGGCCATGCAGATCGTGGATGAGGCGGTCGTTCGGCAGGCCGCTCTCGCGGCGCAGCGTGTAGAGCCGCGTGAAGAGAGGATGCCGGTGCCCGATGACGCCTTCCGCATCGATCAACGCCATGGCCGCTTCGTGAGCCGTTGCCAGAGCCTCGTTCCGATCAACAACGTCGACCGTCGGAATGCGATCGGCCTCGGCGAAGCGACGAATGATGGCGGCGAGATCGGTGCGCGCAGCGGTCCGCAACGCCGTAGCGATGTAGTCGCCATAGGCATCGCGTGGACGGGCGCGCACGCCGGGCCGGTCGCTCGTGTACATCAGCCGCCGCGAGGCATCGGGCGGCAGGCGGCCGGGCTCCGCCGCCTCGGCGAGCCGGAGGAGGTTGAGCACCTTGCTCATCCGCTGCAGCCGGTGATTGGGATGGAGACCGCTCTCCTCCATCCAGGCATCGAAGCCGTCGATGCAAGCGGCGTTGACGTCGGAGAGACTGGCGACGCGCGGTCTGGTGGAATCGAGATAGCGCCAGAACGTCTTGAGCGCATTGGCATAGGCGGAGGCTGTCGAGATCGAGCCCGCTGGACCCCCGACCTGGCAGGCGCGCCAGAGCGCGCCTGCAAAAGTCCGGGCCAATGCGGTTCGACCGCTCAGCGTCATCAGGTCGATCGTGACGCTGCGATCCGCCAGTGTGACGGTGAAGCGGAGCGACGCGATCGCAGCACCGGCTTCGCCTTCCGGATCGGGCAACGCCTCGGGAAAGAGGGCACGGCGGCCCGGCCGCCGCACCGCCGCAGCTACCGTGGTCATTCCACATCACCGGTCGTCTCTTCAGCCCAACGATCGGCCGCCGCATCGACCAGCTCCTGCGCTTCGGCAAGGCTGTCGAGATAAATGTAGGTGCTCGTCACACTAGCGTGCCCCAGGAGGTGCTGGAGCTTCTGCAACGGATCGCCGAGAATCCGTCGATAGGCCGCACCATGCCGATCCTGTGGATCGAACACCGCGCCGATCTGCTCGCGGATCAACATGGAAAGCATGCTGACAGCGAAGGTGTGCCGCAGGGTGTGCGGCGTCACGTCGAGATCAATACCGAAGCGGCGGCAGCGGGCGCAGGCCCGGCGGAAGGCGGCTTCCCAGGTGGCCGATGGCACAGGCTGGCCGCCTTCGGTGAGCCAGAGCAAGGCGTGCTGCGCCTTGCCAAGTGCGCCGATCAGCACACGCCGGCGCTCGCCCGGCGTGAGCCGGTCGAGCCGGACGCGCTTGCCCGCCGCGTCGACAGCCTTCCCGGCATCCGGAGTCAACCACAGCGGATCGGGCATCGAAAGCTCTGAGCGCGCGGACGTGATGGTGCGCTCGAGATCGACATAGTCGCCGATCAAGGTCAGCACGCGGCGGGGAATGCGAATGCGCCGCGGTCGTCCGCCCTTGGCGATCGGACCGGGAAGATCGAATGGAACGGAGCGCGATCCGGGCTCGGTCGAGCGCGGCAGCTCGGTCAGAAGCAGGCTGCCCGCCTCCGTCAGCCGCAGACCGGTGGTTACCAGAAGCTCGGCGAACAGCGCGTTCCGCTCACCATTGCGGCCGCGCCATGTCGGGTCCTCCGAGCCGTCGGGCAAGCGTCCGCGCAGCCCCACGTCGCGGAACAGGAGATAGCGGCCGAGGTCGATGTAGCGCATATCGTGCCGCCGCGCTGCGCGCTCGCGCGCCCGGTTCGTCTGGACGGCCAGCACGGCGCGCGTGCCCGCCGCCCTGCGAAGAGCGACGCCATAGCTGAAGGGTGATGCCGTGGTGATCGCTTCTTCGACGGCCCAGCGGTAGAGCTTATCAAGCGCTGCAACGCTCCGATTCCAGCTTGCCGCCGAAATGCGGAACGCGGCGTCCGACAGGCGCCGCGCCCGGTGAAAGGCAAGCACGTCATGACGGTCCGCCTGCCAGACCGTCTTGCCGCCGCGCCGCTCGCCGAGAAAGCGCGCCCAGACGAGAATATCCCGGGCATAGGAGCGCCACGTGTTCGGCGACCGCGCGCCCACGCCCGGACAGGCGCGAAAGAACCGATTGAGGTTGGGATCGTAGCTGCCGTCATCCATCAGGATGAAGGGCATGCCGTCGATCAGACCGGCGCGCTCGGCGATGTCGAGCGCGCCGGTCATGATGTTCACGGGGGAGCCGTCAACAGAAAGCGGGCGCGACAGAGCGCCAAGATCGGTAAAATACAACTGCACGCACGTGACCTAAGCGGAGCGCCTACGGCGCAAGTTATTGTCTTGAATGCGAGGGGTTCCCCTCGCGCTCTCCCGCTCGCCGCGTGGCAGGGGTGCAGGACTTCGCCTGCACCCCATGAACAGCTTGTCGTGCCGCCGCCGCGTCAAGCGTTGTCCTCGCTACGCTGCGGGAACGCTTGACCCGGACGTCTGAAGAGCCTCACCGGAACAGTCGGTGGGGCCCCTCAATGCCTGATTCTGAGACAGGATTACAGAGTCAGGATAAGGCGACCAGCTCCTCGCGGGCATAGCCGTCGTCTCCGAACCGCTTCCGACCGAAGTCACGGTCAAGGCGCGTAGCGTGCCGGGTCCAGTGCGTGGCCTCGTGGGCAAGCGTGGCGTAGTAGGCTTGCGCATCCCGGAAGGCCTCGAAGGCGGGCATCTGGATAACGTCGAGAGCCGGGCTGTAATAGGCGCAGTCGCCGCCATGCCGGATGTCGGCGCGCGTCGAGGCAAAGAAGGCTTCGGCATGAGCGATGCGCTCATCCGGGTTCCGGACGCTTTCGGCGCGGGCATAGAAGTGAGCCGGCAGCCCGTCGACCTGCTCGACATTGAAGACCGTGTAGGCCTTTAGGAACGGGATGAAGCGCTCGGCCTCATCGCCGGTGGCCTCGTCGGTCTCGGTGCGCCGCATGGTGTCGGCATACACCACGGGAGAGCCCTTCTCGCCCTTGCGGACACGGCCGCCCAGCTCGATGGCCTGCTTGAAGGTGATCCAGATCGGCGCGGCGTAATGCGCGGTCATCGCGGACGCCCAGAGCGTCAGGACGTTGATGCCGGCATAGGGCTGGCCGTTATGGCGAAGCGGCCGGGAGACGTGGCCGGCGGCATGGGCGGCGCTCCAAGGCTGCGTCCAGGGTTTCACTCCCTGCTCAAGGGCTTCGATGATCTGGTTGGTGATGCGGCTGTAGACATCCTGCCGCGGGGTTTCGTTGGTGTCCGACATGACCTTGCTCCTTTTGCGTTGGGTTTTTCTCAAGACGCGGAGAAGCTGGGCCGGGCGATTGAGCCGGCCGGTCAGGCCCTAACACGGTCCCGCCCGGGCGGGAGTGGTGCGGGCGGGGTTTGACCGGGCGGCGCGCCCAGCCGAACGATCGCGGCAAATATTGAGGAAAGCGCGCCGCAATGAGCATGGACGGAACGCCGGAAAGCCAAACCGCGCGGCATCGGCGAAAGTCGACAGGAAGCGACCCTGCAAAGGCAGGCAGCACGCGAGTCAACGCAAATGGACGGCGCTGTGCGGGACCAACTTCACCGCGGCCCTTTTTAAGGTACGGGGCCAAGGCTGGCCTGTGCGACTGGGAAAACGACGACGATCCGGGCGAGAGCACCACGACCGGGCTCGCGTCAGCTGCACCCCGATACGAGGATCACCGGAGAGAAGATCGCATGGGGCGGGAGAACGCCAAAAACGGTCCCGTGGCTTCCGCCACGCCTAGCCCTTGCGACGTCCTTTCGAGTATGACCGGGATGCAACGCCACCACGATCCAACGGCGTTAACTGGAACAAGAGGTGCGGCGGCCATGTTGACAGCTGTGATAGAGTAGGCGTGACCATGACCAAAAGCACCCTCGCCTATATCAATCCGGCCATCCTGCGATGGGTCCGGGAACAGGCCCGCCTCAGCCCCGAGGCGGCGGCCGAGGGTATTGGCATATCCGCCGACAAGCTGCAGGCCTGCGAGGCCGGCGACAAGCACCTGACCTTCCCGCAGTTTCTGGCCGCGGCGAACTTCTACAAGCGCGCACCCGCAATCTTCTATCTGAATGAGCCTCCGGTCGGATTTCAGCCGATTCAGGATTTCCGGCGCCTTCGCGAGACGCCAGAGGACGCCTTCAAGTCCGGTCTGGAATGGGCGATCCGGCAGGCCAGGGAGAGACGTGAATTGGCGCTCGAGCTCCGCAATGATCTGGGCGAGCCGGTTCAGCCGTTCAAACTGCAGGCCGCCGTCAAAGACAACGTAGAGACCGTTGGGGCGGCGATCCGGACCTATCTTGGCATCAAGCAGGTCGACCAGCAGACCTGGCGCGCCAAGGCTTTCGATAACTGGCGCACTGCCATTGAAACCAAGGATGTGCTGGTCTTCATGGTGCCGCGCTTGGCATTGACCGAAATGCGGGGCGTGGCGGTCGCAGAACCCAAACTGCCGATCATCCTGATCAATTCCAAGGATCGCACCAACGGGCGCACTTTCACCCTATTGCACGAATTCTGCCATCTGGTCGTCAGGGCCAGCGGTATCAGCGGTCTCGATTTCGTCGCACCCGAGCCCGCCAGCGCCGTCGTAGAGCAATTCTGCAACGCGGTCGCCGGCGCCGCTCTGGTTCCGAGCTCCTGGTTGCTAAGCGAGCATTTGGTACGCACCAAGGGCCAGGTGAAGACCTGGGACGACGACGAGCTGGCCGCGCTGGCCGGCCGCTTCGGCGTCAGCCGCGAAGTCATTTTGCGCCGTTTGCTGGGCCTCGGCCGCACCACACAGGCATTCTATGAAAGCCGCCGTGCGAGCTTCCAAGCCGAGTATGATGCCTTGGCCGAGAAAAAGAGTAGCGGAGGTCCCGAGCGTCATCTGGTCGTGCTCAGCCAGCTAGGTCGTAGCTTCACTCGCTTGGTGTTGCAGGGTTACTACGATCGCCAGTTGACGCTGCGCGACGTCGCAAGCCACCTCAATATGCAGGTGACTGCCGTTCCGAACATCGAACGCGCCGCCTTCGGCCTTGCAGGGTAGCGCTACGTGGCGACGATTTATTGCATCGACACATCGGCCCTGATCGCCGCCTGGTACGAACGTTACAAGCCCAAGCGCTTCCCGAGATTGTGGGACGAGTTTGACAGGCTGATCGGTCAGGGCCGCCTGGTTTCGTCCCTTCTGGTCCAGGCCGAATGCGAGAAACGCTCCCCGGAGCTGCATGACTGGCTGAAAGAGCGCGCGGACATGTTTGTCGCGCCCGACCAGGCGATCCAGCAGCGGGTCCAGCATGTGCTGAACACCTACAAAGGCCTGGTCGCCGCCGGCAAAGAGAAATTTGCCGCCGATAGCTTTGTCATTGCCACGTCCGAGGTGTTGGGCCACACGCTCGTCACCGAGGAAACCGGCGTGGACAGCTTACGCAAGATCCCCGGCGTCTGTAACGCCATGAAAATACCCTGCATCAACCTGATGCAGCTGTTCGACGCCGAAGACTGGACCGTCGGTTAGCCGGAATGCCTTGGGGCCGGCTAAGCTGTCTGAGAGAGATAACTCCCTCTATGGAAAGCTCTCCAAGTTCCCGTCGACATTGCGAAGGCGCGATCCCTCCCCCGCGAAATTCGCAGGACGGGCAGCATACCCTCCCAATTGCTTCGTATCCTGCAGGGCGATGAACCTCATGGCCGATGTTCGCCGCTCGTGATTGAACCTGTGCCAAGCGGCGCGAAGAAGCACGTCCACCTCATCTTGTACCTGCCGGCGCGAAACGTTGGCATTAAAGACTCGCAGATATGATACCGCTCATCCGGCGCGGCCTGGACGCGGTCCCTTGGGACAAACCACTCTCCCGTCGGCGGGTCATTCCGAGAGTAAGGTTCGGGTTGTTTGACGTAGTAGCCATCCTTAGTAGGTCTGACGTCGCTGGAATCGATTGGATGGCAATCTCGATTGCCGCAGCACCTAAAATGAAGAACAGGGTCAGTCTTGTCTTTATACCAATCGTAGGCGTTAGCATCGCCGGCCAAGACAAGCCATACCAATGCAATGCCCCCGTGCGACTTCCCCATGGCCGGCCTCTCGCACTACTAATACCATATTAGCGATGACTAAACTACATGACTGAAGCCGTACTGCCCGGCGCAGAGGTCCCAACGGCGAAGAATGGCAATCTACGCGCGATAAGCGTTATTCGACCATTGGCCGCCCCCGGTCAGGGACCGCATCCCACCGGCAGCTAACATTACAGTTGTCATTCCCCGCATATATGCCCACCAGATCATCGCACAAATGTTCTCACAGGAGGAAAGAGCAACTGTAATACCAAGATCATATCTCGAAATTTTGTGTGTTTAGACGTCCGTTCTTGCAACTGTATTCATTTCATAGTGTCTCATTTTTGTCATCTTTGGATAGCGCGTGAAAAATTTATTGACAAGGGTTCTAGCGATGGTTCAGAGCATGTTCCGTTGACCTTTGGAGTTCCAGGAATGCTGCGATGAAAGAACCTCCTCTTTGATGGCCGCATGGTGGCCATACGTCAACTCAAGCACAATCCTTCTATCTTATTCAATCATAGCCAAATAGCAAAGGGCAATGGCGTATGGACCATAAGAAGATACTGTCCATCGTAAACGAGCTGATGACTGGCGTGTTTGACGAAGTGGATTTGGTCGCCACTGAGGAAACAACAGCGGATGATGTCGCGGATTGGGATAGTACCAACCATATCCGTCTCATCATGGCAATTGAAGAGACGTTTAAGATAACCTTCTCCTCCGACGAGATTACCGCTCCGCAGAATGTTGGAGAGTTGGTTGATCTAATATCGTCCAAACTGGCTGCATGAACTAAGCTTTCTGGCCCAGGAGTAGTGCAAAGTGCGAGATCTCAATTGGCTTCCCGCGGCGCCAGCTGACTATTCTGCCAAATGTCGTGCCCTCGCCAGCGGAGAAGGGGAGTTTGGCCTTCATCTGCAAAGGCTGTCCGGCTTCCGCCTCAACGGAATTGAGGCCCTGAGTTTCCGGCGCGCGATGGCGAAGGCGCAGATGGCCGGAAAAGATTTGTCGCCGCTTTCAGCTTTCAGGCTAGCCGTGGTGTCAAACGCGACGATGGATTTCGTGATCGACCATCTACCGGCGGCGGCCGCGAGGCATGGCGTCGCCCTTGAGGTCATTGAGACTGACTTCGACGTGGTAATGCAAGAGGCACTCGACACGACGTCGAAAGTCAATGTCAGTAATCCTGATGCGGTGTTACTGGCGGTCGACCACCGCTGGCTCGGGCTTGGTTTGGCAGTCGATGAATCCGGCACGGAGGTGGAAGGAGCTGTCACTAGGCTGCTAGAGGCGGCACGCCAATTCAAGAACAACAGCGGGGGAATGCCGATCCTTTCCTTGCTCGCAACGCCGGGTGATCTGCTCTTCGGCAGCTTCGACCGACGCGTGGCGGGATCTCTCGCCTCTAAGATTGGTCTGGTCAACCAGTCGATCCTCGATTTTGCGCGAGACGAAGGCGCCTACGTGCTGGATGTCGATGCCATAGCGCAGTCAGTCGGGGTGTCCGAGTGGTTCGATTCCATGAAATGGAACGCGCAAAAACAACCTTTCGCGCCCGCTTTCAGCGCTCTTTACGCAGATCGACTAGGCCGGTTGCTCGGAGCCATTCGGGGTAAAGCGCGCAAGTGTCTGGTGCTCGATCTCGACAACACACTTTGGGGTGGCGCGGTTGGTGACGAGGGTCTGGATGGCATTGTGCTCGGTCAGGGTTCCGCCGCTGGCGAGGCCTTTCTCAGCGTTCAACGGACCGCCAAGGCACTAAAAGAGCGCGGCGTCATCCTCGCGGTCAGCTCGAAGAACGACGACGAAGTCGCGCGTTCGGCGTTCCGTATCCACACGGAGATGATCCTAAAAGAGAACGACATTGCCGTTTTCCAAGCGAACTGGACCGACAAGTCGTCGAATCTTGAGGCAATTGCCAACGCGCTCAACATCGGGATCGATTCCTTGGTGCTGTTGGACGACAATCCCGCCGAACGGGGCCAGGTTCGAGCGGCTCTGCCGATGGTGGCTGTGCCGGAACTGCCCGCCGACCCGGCCTGCTTCGCAACCACCCTACTAGCCGCGGGCTACTTTGAAGCGGTCAGCTTCAGCGCCGACGACGTTCTACGCGCGGCCTCTTACGCCGAGAATGCCCTTCGCGCCGAAGTCTTGGCTAAGGCCCGCGATCTAGGCGACTATCTCACCTCCCTCGGCATGGTGCTGCGATGCGGACCAATCGATGCCTCGAACCGGACGAGGGTCACGCAATTGATGAACAAGTCCAATCAATTCAACCTGCTCACGAGGCGGCTCACAGAGAACGAGGTCGAGTCTATGGAGGCCGACCCGTCCATGATTACCCTTCAGGCAAAGCTTAGTGATCGCTTCGGCGACTTAGGGCTGATCAGCGTGGCGACATGCTCGATCGAGGGCGCCAACGCCACCGTCACCGATTGGCTAATGAGTTGCCGCGTGCTGGGGCGTAAGGTCGAGGAGGCAATTTACGGCGTTCTCTTGGATATCCTGGCCAAGCGAGGGGTCCGGACGCTCAACGCCAGCTATCTTCCGACCAAGAAGAACAGCATGGTGAGCGAGCACTTCGATCGGTTGGGTATGACAAGAGTGAAGGAGCTCGCCGACGGCGCGGTTTTTTATGAAGCCTCGACCCCGGGCGACGCGCTGCAATCGCTGCCAATGACGATCGAGAGCACTCTGTGAGGCGCCCCCCTTCTCACCGCGCATCCAGTGCGCCGCCATGGTGCTCGGTCGTTCTTTGGAGCATCGGGGCATGAAGATCGCTGCGGCACTCTCGACGCTCCTGCTGTCGTTCGGCTGCTTCATGCCAGGCGCGAAGGCGTTGAATGATTGTAGCTTGCCAACCCTGTCGTGTCCGGTCGTTCAGTCGCTGCTCAGCCAGCGCGAAGGTTATGGTCGTTCCGCAGCCGGCGGACTCGATGGGACATTCGTGACCGTGACATCGGCCTCGGACTCCGGCCCGGGCACCCTCCGCGATACACTGTCGGGCCGCGGCGCGAAATGGATCCGCTTTGCGAACGACATGACCATCGACCTGAAATCACAACTTAAAGTGCGATCAGGCACGACAATCGACGGACGCGGCCACACGATCATCCTTCACGACTATGGATTGAGCATCACCGATCACACCCAAAGCGTGATCGTTACGCATCTGACTATCGACGGGCGCTTCAAGACGATTGCCCAGGCCGTCAATATTGCCAATTTTTCAAGCGACATCTGGGTGAATCACCTCGATCTGTCACGCTTTATCGACCGGCTTATCAACGTGAAGAGCGGCTCCACAGATGTGACGATATCGTGGGTGAAGTTCCATGACCACAATAAGGTAATGCTGATAAACAACCTTCCGTCGAAGGATCTATTTGCTTTCTACGACCGGGATAAGATAGCGCGCGTCACGCTTCATCACTCCTATTTCCTGAACACTGTCCAACGTAACCCCAGGGTGCAGATCGGACTTCTGCACGCTTACAATAACTTGTTAGAGGACTGGGATGTCTATGGCATGAGTTTTAGCCTCGAAGCGCGTGCCACCGTAGAAGGAAACATTTTTGTCAATAGCACCTCCCGGCCCTGCCGGGAGCCGTCCGTCTTTGCAACAAAGGAGGGACCGGAGATGAACTACTGTAAATATATCCCTCGTGCAGCCGCCAATGCCCAGCTTCCTAACGGCAAGGCCGATGAAGCGAACTACAATGGGACAGTTGATCAGTATGGCTATCAACACGATATGAAGGCGTTTCTGCGCGTACGGGAGAATCTCTATGTCGGCGACGCACTTCAGGGGATTGACGACTACCACCCGGAGAAGGTGCCTACCCCGCCCTATTGTACGTCCTATGAGGCCCCCAGCCTTGGACTGGCGGCGCGTATTCGTCTGGAAGCGGGAAATACAACACAGGAGACCCCCCACGCCATCGATCGATGTCCTGCCCAGTAGACCCGCAGTAGGTCTTTGAATCCGAACGTAAAGTCCGTACCGGCCAACCGGTGCATTTGAGAGGTACGTACATGACCATCCTGGTGACTGGCGCCGCTGGATTTATTGGATATCACGTCGCCGACGCCCTGTTGGCGCTCGGGCACGATGTCGTCGGCGTAGACAATCTTAATTCCTATTATGAGGTGAGCCTCAAGGAGGCTCGGCTCTCGAAACTGACAGCAAAGAGAAGGTTCATATTTCAGAAACTTGATTTATCTGACCGTGATAAAATTTTAGGCCTAGCTGAAGAATATCCTGACATCACTCATATTGTGCATCTGGGGGCGCAGGCCGGAGTGCGTTATTCACTAATCGACCCGTACGCCTATGTGACGTCCAATCTCATGGGTCATGTTGTTATCCTTGAACTTGCACGTAAATTGAAATCTCTGGTACACACTGTTTACGCGAGCTCATCGTCGGTGTACGGCAACAATTCTAAGGTCCCCTTTTCAGTTGATACCCCGGTTGACCAACCACAGTCGCTTTATGCTGCAACGAAAAGGGCCGATGAGCTTATCTCGTACACATATTCACACCTTTATGGACTTAAAATCACAGGCCTGCGATTCTTCACCGTGTATGGGCCATGGGGGCGACCGGACATGGCCCCGATGTTGTTCTCAAAGGCCATTCTCGAAGGTACTCCGATTGACGTATTTAACCATGGAGAGATGTGGCGTGATTTCTCGTTCATAGATGACATCGTCATTGGCGTCATTGCGGCAATGGAACGGCCACCTACTCTCAAGCCACCGCATAAAGTTTACAATCTTGGCAATAGTAAGCCTGAGAAACTCACTGATTTTATATCTGTACTTGAAAGCTCGCTCGGACGAAAAGCGCAGAAGCGGTTTATGCCGATGCAGCCTGGAGATGTTGAGAGAACATCTGCTGATACTCTTGAGGCTCAACTGGACCTCGGCTTTGCGTCATCAACGTCAATAGACACCGGGATCCCACAATTTGTGAAATGGTACCGTGATTACTATGACGCTTGAACCGCAACCGACCTATGCTGCGAGGCACTTTCCATGTCTACCCGGCCAAGAGGTAGATAGATGAGCCGCAACCAACGCGCCACCATTCAGCATGACCATCGCGCGGAGCAGAAGATAGTTTCTGATAGCGGCGGCTATCGAGCGAACACTGAGGTCGCGGTAATGCGCGCCGAGTTAACAGACGGCCTTGCCCCACAGTATGCAGCCCAGCCGGCGGCGGTGCAGCCGATTGGCTATCTCTATCGCTTAACATCCCAACCCAACAATGGATGGCGGTTCACGAGAGATGCACACCTCGCGGAGCGGGCGGAGCCCGGATACTACATTGTCCGACCGGTTTTCGACGCTCCGGTCCCTGTCACCCCCGCAGCATCTGAACCTGAGACGATGGCGGCGAGCGAGGCGCTGCGGGAAGCGCTGGTCGACCACAACAACATATTGAGGTCTGCCTTTCAGATCGCCGGTCGAGAAGGGAAGGAAACGAACTGGACAGCGTTCGCACAGAACGTCAGTTCAACGCTCGCAAAACATCACGCGACAACAAACCAGGCCCGCGCCGCCCTTGCTGGAAAATCCGCGCCATTGGAAGACTTCCTGGCAAGACTGTCCGATGGGCAAAAAACCTTGCCGGAGATTATCGAGGCCCTGACGCGGTTGCGGGAGGATAGACGCGTCAGATGAAAAATGCCTCGAGCGGCTCGCATCGCCACGCTATTTCACAGCCGAATTGGCTCGGCAATCTATCGGCAGCGGCGTGCCGGGCTGCAGCCCATGGCAAGTGGTCCGGCGGCAGATTCCGCACAAGTGCGCTTCTGCTCTGCGTCGGCCTGGTCCCTTTGGCAGGCTGTCAGGTCGTACCCGGAGCAGGCCCTGATGCCGGCACGATATTGGCGGCATCTGGAAAATCCGGATCGGAACAGCATCGGCCTAATGCCGTGGTGTTTGACGTCGTAGAGATTGACGGCCACAGCGCCCGCCTTGTTGCCGACTATTCGTCTCAGATATTTAGCAAGCGCTTCGGCATGGGTGGTCCGCTCAACACCGCGGTCTTCGGTGTGGGCGATCGCGTGCGGGTAATTATCTTTGAGGCCAGTGACACCGGATTGTTTGCTACAAAGGACTCCAAGCAGACAAGCTTGGACTTGGAGGTGCAGCCGGATGGGAATGTTCCTATTCCCTACGCCGGTTTGATCCGCTTCGCCGGCCGCACAGCCGAACAAACACGGAAATCCATTCTTGCCGCCTTGACCGGGAAAGCCGTGGAACCTGACGTCATAGTCACCAGTATCGGAACGGATTCGCGGGTAGCCACCGTCACAGGTGCAGTCAAGGCATCGGCCCAGGTTCCGCTCAACTTGAATGGCAACCGACTGATGGATGTCATTGCAAAGGCCGGGGGGCCCGTTGATCCGCCGTACGAAAGTTATGTGACGCTGAGCCGTGGAACTAAGACCGCCACTACGTTGCTGAAGACAATCATCGAAAGCCCGGTTAACAACGTTTTTATTCAGCCGAATGACCAGATTTTTCTTGCACATGACCCTAGGACATTCACCATGCTGGGACAGACGACCAGCAACAACCGGATTGCATTCGGGGCCAACGACCTAAACTTGCTGGAGGCGATCGCACTCGCAGGCGGTGGGAACGACCGCAATGTAAGCGCCTCCGGTTATTTCGTCTTCCGTTATGAAGAAGAAGGGATCGTGCGGGCGCTCCTTGGCGACAGGCGCTTTGACGAACTGCTCTCTAAAGGTCTGGCGTCCAACAAAGACAACAAGTATCCCATCGTGTACCGACTCGACATGAACAGGCCTGATAGCCTGGTGAGTGGACAAACATTTCCGATAAAGAACCGGGACGTTATTTATGCATCGCGACATCCTGCGGTCGAGCTGCAGTATTTTCTGTCCTTGGCTGCACAGCCGCTCAACATCGCGCGAGGAGTGAGCGGATTCTGATCCTAATCTGACAGCTGTGGCAACGCGACCGCTTTTGCTTACCTTTGTAACAATCACAACGTTCTCAAGTATAGAAGAGATCTAAAATGAGAGTCGCCATCTTCGGGTCTGGCTACGTGGGTCTGGTCACTGGAGCCTGTCTGGCCGATGTCGGCCACAATGTTATCGGGATCGATATCGACGCCGCCAAAGTGGAGCAGCTGCGTCACGGAAAAGTCCCGATATCTGAGCCTGGACTGAGTGAATTGATCTCCCGCAATGCGGAACAAGGCCGCCTGTCATTCACGACTGACCCGGCAGTTGTGCTACAGCATGCGAATCTTGTTTTTATCGCCGTCGGCACGCCCTCCGACGAGAACGGCTCAGCTGACCTAAAGCATGTGCTGAGCGTGGCCAATACGATCGGCGCCCACCTCACTAACTCTGCGATCGTGGTTGACAAGTCGACTGTCCCCGTCGGAACCGCCGAAAAAGTTCGCGCCAGAATCGCTGAGGGCCTAAACGCGCGTCGCGTGAATATCTCTTTCGATGTCTGCTCCAACCCTGAATTCCTCAAGGAAGGAAGCGCTATCGAGGATTTTTCGCGTGGGGCACGCATCGTCGTCGGTACGGATTCGGAACACGTCCGTGAGGGAATGCGCGAATGCTACGCTCCCTATAACCGCAACCACGACAAGCTCATGTTCATGGGCATACGCGAAGCGGAACTGACCAAATATGCCGCCAACGCTATGCTGGCCACAAAAATAAGCTTCATGAACGAGGTCGCCAACATTGCCGAGGGCCTGGGGGTGGATATCGAGCAGGTTCGCCGCGGCATCGGCTCCGATCCCCGGATTGGCTATCACTTCATTTATCCCGGCGCCGGCTATGGCGGCTCATGCTTTCCTAAGGATGTCCGCGCGTTGGTTCATATGGCTCGCAGCGTCAATCACGAGCCGCATCTTCTCACCTCGGTCGAGACCGTAAATGTTGCGCAGCAGCAGACGCTATTCTCGAAACTGTCGGCTGCATTCAACGGCCAGCTTGCAGGACGAACGGTAGCGGTGTGGGGATTGTCCTTCAAGCCAAACACCGATGACATGCGCGACGCGCCTTCCTGTGTTCTCATCGAAGCTGTCGTCAATGCAGGCGGGTCGATCAGGGCGTTCGATCCGGAGGCTATGCGCGAGGCAGAGCGTCGTCTGGGCGTGTTAGATGATATTGTTTTTTGCGCCACCGCAAAGGAAGCCGTTGAAGGTGCCGATGCGCTCGTAATCTGCACCGAATGGAAGCAATTCCGCGTCGTGAATTTCGACTGGTTGGCCAAGACGCTTGGGTTTCCGATCGTCGTCGACGGCCGCAATCTCTATGAGCCTGCGGAGGTCATGAAGCACGGGCTTTTGTATTACGCTGTCGGGCGGGGCAATTCGCTACAATCTGGCAGTAATGCAGGAGCAGAGCCCCTCCTTGCCACGCACGATTCCCCGGCACGGGGAAGCGATGATATGCGGTCCGGACAGGCGCGGGCAGGCACTTGGCTTGACGCCTGATGCCGTGCGGATCCCCTTCCCGCATGCATCAGATCGATGCCGAACAACATCGTTACCATCCTGCCAAAACCGCGGTGACTATGCCTTCTGGTAACAGTTTTCTGCAGTGGGTGAACAGACTCAAGCCTAGGGGGTGGGGGCATATCACGAAGGCGATTGCCCTGGAGACGGAACAACAAGTGCGAATCCGCCATCCGTTCTATGACGGCTTGTTGTGGCTGGTCCCCGAGGTGTTTGACGATGCTGTGCGGGAGGAACTGGAACTGAGTGGGGCTCTACCTGGCTGGGCATCCGAGCTTTTTCTCGATTGCTGAAACGGAGCGTGGAATGGTTGCCGGAGAACCGAATGACGTGCGATTGAAACTTATCAAGGACCAATGGATTGTTCAGGTCGTCGAAAATGGCAAAGTAACTGGGCATTTATTCCACGCTCAAGACCTTGCCGAGAGCTACGCCGAACTCCAGCGAATGAGACTCGGCCTGCCCGTAAAGCCACCAATTTGGGAGGTAGACGAGCGCCGCGAGAGGCTTCGTGAAATATCAGACTTCATCATCGACGATGTTCTCGATCTCGCCGAGTACTCTGATCGGGGTATTGTCACTACCTTGGTTGATACACGCGGAGAGTGCCTGCGTCTCCACCTCACAGCCGTGACCTCAGAATTGCTTTGCGAGCGAATTGCCGACGCGCTGGAGCGCCGCTACGGCGGAGCAATCAGTTGAAATGCAAGATCCCGGTCCGAAAAGCGGAAACGAGCGCAGCGTGCCGGCGAGGGCCAGCGCTGACTAGCGCCGGATGACGTATCCAAGAGCGGTTATAGACCAGCCCCGCGCCATCGCTTGTGGTAAGACATCCGCCCGCTTCCGACAAGATAAGATCGGCGGCCGCGAGATCCCAGTCACGCGCGCCCGCCTTCACCAGCGCGGTATCGATCGTACCACTTGCCAGAAGGGCAATTCGCAAGGCCAGGGACGCAGAACTGCGAAGCCATATGGCTCGGGGCATCTCTGAAGCTGACTGTTGCAAAATTTTCTTGGGGCCGGTGAATATGCGAATGCTTTCCAATGGGCCATCGGATACGGACAATCGCTGCCCGTTTAGGCACGAACCACCACCGAGCACGGCGTCGTACAGATCGTCGGTTGCCGGACGGAAGAGGACGGCGGCAACCGGACGGCCGTCCTCCACTAAGGCAAGGGATATGACCCACTCATCACTTTCAGCCAAGAAACCCCGTGTTCCATCAATCGGATCTACGATCCAAACCCGCCGCTTGCTCAGCCGATCAGCGGAATCCGGCCGTTCTTCAGATAACCACCCGATATCTGGGCAAAAGGACGTAAGCCGTTCGATGAGGTATGCGTCGATGGCAAGGTCGGCTGCCGTAACGGGCGACTGATCCGGTTTTGAAGACGGGTTGATGTCTCGGGTTCTGAAGAACTTTAGGGCGATCAAACCGGCCTCCCGGGCAGCGCTGATCAGCAGGGCATGCGCTTTGAACAAATCCACGAAAGTTTGTCCTCTGTTTGCTTACGATGGCACGCTACCTTCTGGCCCAACGGCAGCTGCAGCGGGCTCGCCTCAAGGCATTTTGAGCGTAACCATTGGTACGACTTCGCATAATCTGGAGCGACCGGCCAGAATTATCCGTTACAATCACCTTCGTAGTTACTGTCGATTCGTGAATTTTTAAAGCGACACCACCATAGCCTCAGTAAAAAAGAGCCGCAGGAGTGGTTTGATGATTGACCAGTGCGACTTCACTAAATAGTTTTGGGTTTTAAACAGCGAACCTGGGATCGGTAGTTGTCATGAGCCTGAAGCAAAGAGCCGATTGGAAGGGCGTCGCAAGTTTCTCTCAGTCCGTTTTCTGCGCCCCAGAACCGCGGAACACCAAATTTATCTATGCGGTGGTGCGCAACTACATATTCGATGAACTGAGCCGCCAGGAAACTGTCCGGTTCGTTCAAGTTGGCACTAATGACGGCATGGGCACTGATCCCCTGCGTGCCCATGTCCTGTCGCACGGCTGGCGCGGCCTTCTCATCGAGCCGATTCCCCAGGCATTCAACCGACTGAAAGCGACTTATGGGGCGCCATCTGGCGTGGATTTCGCTAACGTTGCGATCTGGCCGGACGAAGGCGAGAAGACCTTACATGTCGTGAAGGGATATGACGTCCTCAGCAGCTTCTCGCTGGAAACGATAATGCGTCACGAGCCGAAGTACGATGACCTGCGGTCCGAGATTCTCGCCATCGAAGTGCCAACCCGCCGCCTCGACAGCCTGCTTCTCGAGACGGGCCATTCCGAACCGCACGTGCTCGTCGTTGATACAGAGGGCTGCGACGCCATCGTGCTGCGCACTTATGATTTTTCCAGACACAAACCCAGTGTCATACAGTTCGAGTACGTCCATCTTTCGGCCGAGGCGTCGTCCGATCTACGCGATTGGTTTACCGGTCTTGGCTATGCTCTTCTCTTCGACAGGCACGACGTACTCGCCCTCGTCACGACCCGTTTCGAGGTCGCCTTCGTCCGGTTTTGCCAGGATCTTCTGTCAACGGCCCGTGCAAACTAAGGCGCGATCGCGCTTCGGATCATGTGGAGAGACTCGTGGCCGTTTTGAACGTAAGCATCCTTGTCCGCGACTCTAAAAGGCGCACGCTGCTTCAGTTCCGCGATGCGTTCGCCCCCGCCTTTCCTCTGCATTGGAGTTTTTGGGGTGGAAGGCTGTCGGCGTTGGACGCAAGCCCTGCCCATGGGGGCGCTCGCGAGTTCAGGGAAGAACTGGAACTCGACGCGTCGCCTGACGACTTCAGCCTTGTGGGGGTTCGGACTTCTACTAAAGGCGAGTCTTGGCTTCTCCTATTCCGCCATGCTGTCGAATGGGGTGACTTCCGGGTCCGGGAGGGGGCCGGGGCGGCATATTTCTGGCGAAGTGAAATCGTCCGGCTGACTTTGAGCAAGCCGGTAGCGGCACACCTTCGGACAGCGCCGGAGCTTTTCGGCGAAAGCCCCTGCCCTACGCCGTGCAGTGATCGGTGAGTCCTTAGGGGCCAGACCCTCGCGGCTAAAGGAATAGCCAACTCACCTGGCCCCTACCGAATTGCTTTGATTTATCCCGCCGTGTCGAAGTAATCTTCGCGCGCTTCGAAGAAATCGCGGGCTATCGCATCCCGAGTTTCGGCCAAGGCTTGAGGCGCTCCGGATTCCGCATAGGCCTTATCGCCTGTCTTTCTAAGGAAAACCGTATTATTGACCGTTTTAATTTCCTTCATTAGCCCAAGGCTAACAAGATTTTTGGTAAATTTGTATACCGTGTAATGTTTGCCAAATGGCGTCAGGTCACGAATCTTTTTGGCACCTTTTGACTTCACGTATTTTTCCAGCCTGTCCGGCGGATACTGAACGTATTTCTCGATAGCCTTGTCTTCGCAGTCGTCTAAGATAACGAACCCACCAGGTATTATCCGGTCGTAAAATTGTTCAAAATCTCGGTCCAGTGCGCCATCGGCATCAATAAATAAAAGCCCTATGGATGCGTCTTTGGGAATCGACGTTTCAATGTCCTGTTGGCCCACGATGATAATATTTATGCCATCGCCCACCCCGAACGCCGCCAAGTTATCCTTGAGGACGCTAACGTTCGTATTCACGTCGGAGGTTTTCAAAGCATTCGAACCAGTGAAAACATCCGCAGTATAGATCAGATCCTGCCGCCCGGCGGCACGGCGTCCGAGGGCGATGGAGATCGTGCTGCCCCCTTGGGCAGGGCCAATATCTACATAAATACCCTCTTTTACATTGACTGCCGCCTCGTAGATCGCCTTGTATACATCCGATTTCAACATTCCAGCCGTAGATCTCCGAATCGCATCGAAGGTCTGATCCGATATTTCTTCGTTCGTCATAACATGATCTCCTAACCGGGGCACGATCGCCAAAGTAATGGTTTGTAGCCAAGCTCCACCAAGAATAACGCAAAAATATACTATAGAGTTATTGGCATACGAAAAGCCTCTGATAGCTGGGGAAGGTTCGATGCGGTTCTTCTTAGGGGATAGGGCGAATGCAACTCCATAGGCCTCCGGCAAAACGTAAATTCTCCGGCGGGCCGGCCAAACAGGTACGCAGATTGGCTAAGTAAGCTGCGCGCCAGCGCTCCGCGAACGGGAGCACGTCCTCGTTTGGAAGCGGTGACGGCAGAGGGGCGACCATGCATTCGATCCGGCCATCGTGCCAACGCGGTGCGTAGAAGATGGAGGGTACTTCGGCACGGTGGGCGGCGCGGGCCGCAAAGCCAGAGTAGGTGATGTCCTGGCCCTCAAAGCGGATCGTGGGCGAACCGATCCTCCCCGATCCATCCACGGCGATAGCCACCGCATAGTGGGCATCCAACGCCTTGAGGCAAGCCTTCACGACCTGTGAATCGGTCTGATCGCTGGTAGAAATCACTGAAGACGCGTAGTGCGCGTCGGCAATGCTCGGCGTAGAGGCGACCCAGCGCGATGGAAGGCCTAACAGCTCAAGAAGGATCGGGCCAGAGAACATTGGCCCCACATGGGCAGTGGCCACGACAAAGCCGCGGCCCCGGTACGGCGCGAGAGCCTCCTCCGCCGGAGTGAGATCCGCAAGCAGGGTCATGGCTTCCTCGGCTTGCTGTTCACGGCATTCCAGCCAATCAATGATAAGAAGGTCGGCGAGCAATCCCCATCGGGCGCGCCGCTCCCATTCTGTCCGGTCAATCTCGTTCTGATCCCGACTTAGTCGCCAGGCCCACTCGAGCCGTGCCTGCGGGATCTTTGCCGAGTCAAGTTTGTTGTCGAGACCCGACAGGGCCTCTTCAAAAGTCGGCGCCAGCGCGGCGGCCCGTTTCGTGATCATTGCTTTGAAAACGTTCGACGCGTCAGCTCGTCGGCCCGCTTGGCATAAGGCCCCGACCGCTTGGCGATGAGTCGACCAACTCTCGGGCGCATGGCGCAACAGTTCGACGTATTGATCGGCGCATTCCTCGTATCGACCGGAGTAGCGAAGGGCCCGGGCGTAAAGGTTGCGCGTTTTTGGCGATTTCATTTCGCTTGCAATCGCCTTCTGGAGGGGAAGAACAGCATCTTCATGCCGCCCCGCGCGAAGCAGGACCTCGCCGTAAAGGGCGTTGATCCGCCCATGCTCCGGCTCCCTCTCTACGCCGGCGCGAAGATGCTCGACCCCTCGGGACGCAACGTCTTGCGGTCTGCCGGTCGCCAAGATCGCTTCCCCCAGGTGGGCGCGGATGACGCCGGAGTCATGGCCAGCCGCAATGGCGGCTTCCCCCATGGCGATCGCCTTATGCGTCATGTCGGCGGCGACCAGAGCTTCAGTGGCAATAGCAGCCAGGTGTGGGGCAGGAAAATCCGCCGGATTGAGCGCGACCGCGATCTCAGCAGCCTCCCGGGCAAGGCCGCCTCGCAGAAGGGCCATCATCACGATATAGGCCTCGCGCGATTTCGGCGACAAGCGGGGTTTAAGGTGGGTCGCGAGGTCTGCGGCGGCAGCTATCTGGCGTGCTAGTAACCTGTATTGGATTCGGCTGGCCTCCAGCGAAATGTCATCGGGTGCGGCGGCCGCGGCCGTGTCGACGTGGGCAATCGCCTCGTCCCAGCGCTGCAGCCGGCCTAGCGCGCTGGCAAGCATACGACGCGCATCTACGAGATGCGGATAGGCCACAAGCAGCTTCTCAAGAACTGCCGCCAAAGTCGACAAGCGCCCGGACTTGTGAAAAGGCTTGACCAGATAGCGGCGTATGACCGCCTCGCCTTTTGCCTCGCGTATGAGAGCGGCATCCAAGCCGATCTCCGGTTCGTCCGCATCGGCGCTACGAATCCCGGCTATCTCCAACATCAGCCTGTCTGGAGCGGTCAGTAAGGCTCCGGTTTCGACCACAGCTTCAAACGCCGCGAGGCATTCCTGCCAGTCTTCGCGAGCGAATGCCTTCCTCGCTTGATTCTCAAGCGTGGCTTGGGGGACTGCAACAGCCCTTGCCGTGCTCATCTGCGGCTCATGCATAGCGGAAGCTTCGGTACAGCGCCTGGATCAGATTGTATCCACCGGCCAGGCAGCAACCGCTGCCGAGAGCCAAGAGCAGCACAATCAGGATATTAGGAATGCTCGGCTGCGTTTCGGAGACCGGCCGAGCGATGATCGACAGGTATCTCTGCAGGGCCATGGCATTGGTGAAGGCCTGTTGATAGCCTTGCCTGGCTTGCAACAAGTTGCTGTCGGCGAAGGTCTGCTGGTTTGTAAGTTCAACATAGGTCTTCAACTGAGACGCAAGGGTATCGCCTTGGCCGCTCATACGCGAACGAAGCTGATTTAAACGGTTATTGAGGGCGTCCACCTGCTGTTGCGCCGGCGCGAGCTGAGGATGTTTGGGGTTCCCCTGTGCCTTGATATTGTCCAGGTTCACTTCGGCCGCAGTTAGGCTTGTCTCCAATTCACTTATCTGGTTCAGAAGCATCCCGGCCTCCGCGGCGGGGTCGATGTTGCCGTGCTGCAGACGCCATTGTGAGATTTCTGCGTTAGCCGCTTTCCCCTTCTGTTCCGCCTGCCGCACGGCCTCGCGGCTCACCTTAATGGCGTCTTTAATACCCTCTTGGTTCATCCGGTTGACAAAGTCCTGCACGACTGCGAGCAGTCCATTCGCGACCGCCTCAGAGTCCGAAGGCGAAAGGCCATCCACTTCGAGAACATTGATCTGTTCGATCATGCTGTAAGAAGCATGGACCATTCTCAGATACCCCCTGTACGGATCACTGTGGGAACTATTCCCAGAGCCAGTTAGGGACTCCAGAGGCGATTTAGGCAGGTATTTCTCGAGACCGATCTTCTGGTCCAGCTGCTGCATGCAATCGCGGGAATTAAGGAAGTCCAGAACCGCCCAGCCATCGACGAAGCCGGCCGCTGCGCTCGCAGCCCCGTTGCCCTGGGACAATAAGCTACTCATCGTCGAGCCGGTCGTCGGAGCCGCGCTCAATTGGGCGGCCTGCACCGAGAAGCGAGCCTCTGCTTGGAACTGGGGCACCGCTAGGAAAATGAGATAGGCGCCCGCAGCAATGATTGGGATCAAAACAAGCCCGAGGGTCATCAGGCGCCTGCGGATCCGATGCCGTTGCGCCTCGGAGCGCAAGCGGCGCCGGTGATCAATCGTCGAGGTCCTCTCAACCAAAGCGCCATCAGAGGAGTCCATCCGCCTCAGCGGAGTCTCCGAAGTCGGCACCATCAAGTCCCTCGCCGCTGGGTTGTTCGGCTCGGGACTGTCGAGGAGGGTATCGTCTAATGCAAGCTTCGAGGTCATCATCGATCCAGAATTTACCTTGCTCATGTACCAGAGCCTTCGTACAATAGTCAATCAGCTGGTCTTCACGAAAAGTCGATAATATCAATCCGTTACCGACGATTCTGTCTTCAAATACTGATCTCCATAGCCGGCTAAACCTTGTCTCTTCTATCGGAATGTTCGCATCTATGACAAACATGTCAAATGCTGGCACCAGCGCAATGCTGAATGTATATTCGAGTCGCACGTAACTTGGCCATTCCGCGATCCGTTTTTGGAGAAACTCTGGGGCCGTCATTATCTCGGAAATGAAATTCAGACATGCTGTATAGTCGATGCCATACAACGAACAGATGAACTTCGTCATCTGTATACCTGTAAGCTTTCCCCGAACGAATCCCGCTCGGCCAATCGGCCATGAAATAAAGCCGGTGCGATAGACGAAGCCTCGCCGCGGCGTTCTTAGACCCGTCAAAATATTGATCAGCGCTGGGTGATACTCGGGATTGGCCGAAAGCAGCGCATAGCGCCCAATTGGTAGAACGAGGCTGGCGTCTTCCAACAGTACATGGCTGTCGCCAAAAATACGGGGCACGTCCAGCACGTTTTCGAGCATTATCATAATATATTAAGTCGGTTGGAGGTTGGGTCGCGCAAGCCGGTCCGCGACTAGCGCCGAGATGACGAACAGAGTGATCGCTACAAGAAAATAATTTAGGTTGGCGTCCTGCGATTTATACGCCTTGAAATAAGCAGATCGCAGGAGTTGAAAGCCGTGAGCCAAGGGGCACCAGAGGAAATATTTTCGGTATTCGTACGGCAATTGCTCAGAGACGAAAAAAACGCCCGAAAACACCTGGAGGAACCTCTCGATAGCCGACGAGAAGCGCATAAAAAAAGCCCACCTTGAAGCTATACTCGCAAACAATATCCCCATCGACACCGCAATGATCGCAATCCCTGCAATGCACGACAAAACACCGAGGACATCATCTGGAAGGGAGATTAGGCCCAATAATCTGCCGAAACCAACCATAGTCGATAGAACAAATATATATACAAGAAAGTAAACAGAACCAGTCATGACTGACATGATGACCGGCGAGAGAGGCTCAAAGTTCAACCATCCCCTGGCGCCGACATAGGCTTCACTACTTCTGAAGACAATCTGCCGCAGCATAACCCATATGACGACGCCAGTCAGGGTGAACGTAACAGTATCCATGCCCAGGACGAACCTCATCCCGTTCAAAATATACATGGAAGACCAAAGAACCATTATGACCAATGGCCCGACAAAGAGCCAAATGAGGGCGATGCGGCTGTCTGCCTGGATCAGCAGTAACCGAAGCAAAAAGAGAGGCCCGACCGTCTGGAAGGGAGGCACGGTGCCATTGTGGGTCGGCCTCTGGACCGCTCGAAGGTAGTCCAAAAGCGGCCGAAGACGCGCCAAGTCGGCGGCCTCGTCAGCCGGGACCGGTATGATATGGGCCCTATCCTCGCGAGTGGCCTGGCGACGTTCCTCTCTTGCGCGCGTGATCCGCATTTGCCGCGTTCGAAGACGATAGCCTGCCTCAAGCTTGGAATCGAATTCAGCGAGCCCCTGGGGCAAGTAGCCCGACGAGAACACGTCGACCCCCTTGCGCAGGTCCGCCTCGAGCATTCTGACCGCCCCTTTGACACGCCGCGTCCAGTAGTCCGCGGCCACCTCGGAAAGGCTCCGCTTCTTGATGGCAGCGTCCGTACCCTCGTGCATACGCTGGTAGAGTTCGCGTCGATCGGCGTCGGGAAAGGCGGGTAGACCATCGAGCGCAATCTGCACGATCGAGCGGATGTCGAGGTTCGGCTCGCCAACCAGGGCGAGGGTCCGGGTGAAGGCGGCGGAAAGAGCGTTGGCCTGTGGGTCGGTCGGCAAAAGTCCAGCCTGGCGCTTTTTCCTCCACCCCTCGATCCGCTCTTGGTTCGTCATTTGAGCATCCTAACGAGCCTACCGGCGGTATCGGAGCAGGGCGACACTCCATGACGCAAACCGGATCGCGGGTGACGAGTTGCTGCGCCGGGGCACAGTGATCGGAGGGCCGCGGCTAACGCGCTGATATGGCCAACGTCCTCACGCGCCAAGCTTGGTTGCGCAAGCATGATCAAAGGACCACCTGTTCGGAACAGGCCCAATCGAACAGTTCCGTGCCATCTAGGGGGTCGACATCAAAAGGCTCTCTGGACCTTATGCCGCTGCGCGCGCCGTCACGGCTTCCTACACCTCCTCCGCCGGTCGTTCGTGCCGCAATCAACAAGAGTTTTCGATATCCCTGGGAGGGAGCGGTGAGATCCACGTCGAGTTCACAGTCTTGCTCTCTTGCCAAGCGGACGGCCTCCACAATCGGCGACCAGGGCGTCCCGTCATGGAAGTCAACGCCTAGGCCCGGGCCAAGGTCGGAAACGTTGACCCGACCGTTGTCTTCTTCCAAGCCGATTGGCCGATTGTAGCGAAGGCGGATAGTCCTTTGGCCAACCCAATAAGCCTCCTCTACTCGCAGCGGCTCTCGCTGGGCGCCCCATAAGTCGTCGAGCAAGAACCGGCCGAACAGTTGACCGACACGCCGGTAGCCTAACGCTTTGAGGTGCATAGGCGCGCGCTCCGGCCGCGCCTCCGCGGGAGCGAAATAGGTGGGACCAACGCAATGAACGTATTGGTTGTCGAACCTGGCGTTGAGTTGGGCCATAGGCAGTTCCGGAGTCTTGAATCGGGCCGAGCCCCGGTTGGTTTGCGTCAGATACAAGCGAACAGGATCGGATTGCCCGGTCAGCGCGCGGATGTCAGCGTCGTATTGAACCTGCAGCAACGAAAGCCCACGGCGGTACGCAGGGCCGGAGCTATTGCGACCGGCTTCGTGCTCACCGTGCAGCAAGCAGATGGCCGCAACCTCAAGACGGCGCTTCTGGACTGCTGCAATTTCGCTTGCCCGGTGGAGAAGGCGCAAAACCTCGCGGTGTTGGGCCGAGCCACGGAGGAACCCGTCCTCTTCTGTCTGGCTGGCGCCCGATAGTCCCGAGCCTCCTTTGGAGACGGAGAAGAAGAGCATCGTCGGCGAACCCTGGAATCGCGCCGAAGTATTGCGGATCAATTGGTCGGCTAAACCCGCACAAGGCGTCTCCTTGGCACCTCCACCACCGCGTTCGCGCAAGTCGACGAAACTCGCTACCTCCCGTCCACGCGGTCGCAGGCCAACGTCGAACATCAGAGCCTTGCTTGGATGCTCGGGAACATCGGACACGGTGGCGTCCGCCGGGTCGCCGTTAAAGCCATTCGCCCAAGCACCGCCTAGCACGACGACCGCAGAGATGCTCGATGCATGATCAGGAAGGTGGCTTCCTGTCTTGGCGTCGAATTCGTATGCCCGGGGCGTTGCGACGACCGCTGGTGCAATGTTTCCCAAGACCTTGTCCTTCTTCTGAACAGTCTCCCTGGGCGTGCCTGGCTTTTGCGCCACCCTATTGGTCTTGGGTGCTACTTTCGCGGGCTTGACCGGCAAGTTTGCTGTCGCCGCCAGCGCGCCGACTCCCGACGTTCTGAGCCGTAGTCCTCCAGTCGTCAGCGCATTTTTTTGGGGTGACCGATCGACAACCTCGGTGCAGAAGTCGAACAAAATTTCCCCGAGCCGCAGGTAGTAAGGGGCATTCCAGTGGCGTCGATCGTCCATCAACACCTTTTCCACTCCCTCCTGGGCAACGAACGGCGCAAAGTCAAAAGCCGGCAGGTCGAGCCGCCGCGCGACTTCGATGCAGTCGGCCTTGAAGCTTGCTGGCCATTGCACAGGACGGCCGTCTGGCATGAACATGAAGTTGTAAAGTACCATTCCCATTGGCATGCCGAGCCGATCGCGCAGATCAGCCACGGACTTGGTCATCTCATCGACGTTTAGCGAACGCGAGAAAGTATGGGTGACAATTTTAGAGACGTTTTCAGGAACATGTCCATTTTCACGGATGTTATTATAAAGCTTTTCGGAAAGTGCCTTTCGAGACTCTTCGTCTGATTCCAGTAGCGCCTTTCTCCAGTTGGCTATCAGTTTCTTTTCTGTGGAAAATACAGACAATTGTTCTTTGATGAATTCGTCAAATTTGTTCACGTTGAGCAACGATCCCTCGAAGACCAGCTCCGTAGGCGTCGACATTCCCACCAGAGCAAGGTCGCCCTCGTAGATGAGTTCAGCTTTCTCGGGGCTCGGCGGGTCAACAAAATCACCATAGACTAGGTTTTTCACCCATTCCGGGAACTTCAGCTTCCCTGATAAGAAGTCGATAAGTTGATGATTTGTATTTGCAGATAGTGAGAACGGAGCTCCCCGAAGACCCATCTCGCTGAAGATGCTCGGCTTCTGTTCTTTCTTCAAAACGCCGTTGATCGGATTGTGAAGAAAGCATCCCCCGAATGGCAATGTCCGGATCATTGAACCTGTCCCGCCTCGAATTTCCTTCGCCTCTCGTTCAATCACCGCGCTATTCATTCGAGATAACTCTGAACGGTCAGTTCCAGCATTCGGCGCACGGAGAAATGAGCGTTTGCCCATTCCTTGAGGGACTCGGCAAGCTCGCTCCGATGGTGCGCATCGCGACGCCAAGCAAGGACGGCGTCCGCCACGACGACCGGATCAATCTCGATTGAGGGGAGCACGGTACCGGTGACGCCTGGCTCGAGGGCCTCCGCAGACCCGCCCGCAGGCGTCGTAACCACTGGGACGCCGCACATCTGCGCCTCGATCAGCACGTTCGGCAAGCCCTCGTATCGGGAGAGCAGAAGCAGTACGTCCATCTGGGAGTACCAGAACCCAACGTCGGGTTTTGTGCCGGTAAAGATAATGCGATCACCGATCCCAAGGCCGCGTGCGCGCTCGATCGCACTTTCTAGCAGCGGTCCTTTGCCAACAACGATGAAACTAGCTTCCGGGCATCTCGCCAGAATCGCCGCCGCGCAGTCAACCCACAGCAAAGGGCGCTTAACCTCGGCCATGCGCATCACCGCACCAACCACGAATCGCCTGCCCGATGATGGCAGGCGCGACGCTTGCGCTGAGCTCTCGGGCGTGGGCGTGATGTCAGGTGGTGCGACACCATTCGGTATGACGCGGGCCTTGTGGTGGCCTACCCCGAGCCAGTCAGCATACCGGCTTACGACCAGGCGCGAATTGGACACCATGGTGACACCAGGTCGTCTTAGCAGATCACAGAAGATGGGATGGTATTCCGGCTTTGCTCGATCGTGACGATCGGTAGGCGGCATGGTACGGACACCAAGGACGATGCGAGGGATCCCCGCCAGAACGGCCGCGGCCCCGGTAGCAAGGATGGAACCGTCCTGCCAGATGTGAACCACCTCAGGCGACAAATAGCGAAGTGCATCGGCGAGGTGAACGATGCCTTCCCGCATTCGGCTGGGCAAAAGGGGAAGAAAAGGAGCAACGAGCCGCGATAGCGATCGCCTCGGCCGCCCACCGAAGGGCTCAAACGTCGAATATTCGTGCACCTGCAGGTGGGCGTCGCGCAGGCGCGACAGGTAGAAATCATCGCCTGCTCGCGAGGTGATCGAGCGCAAGATAAGGGTCAGAGGCCCCTGGAAGTCGACCCCGTCGATCTGCCTCCCACTCGTGGCCGCGTCGTGCAGGCCAAGTGCCGTTACCGCGAACTGACGCTCAGCACCGCCCGGCGCGAGCGAGCCACCGATCATTACCACAGGACCGAGCGAGCTGGACGAGCGGGTCGCGGGAATTAATGAGACGATTGGCAGGTGCTCGCCCAGCACCTTATGAATCGTCCGAACCAGGACGGCGGAGCGGTGATCGTCTGGCGTACCAACCACACCCACCATCCGCTGGGCGTGATTGACCTCATGCAGCACAGCATTGTGCTCCGGCGTATTGCCGTACCGCGAGATCAGGACCTCTGCCGCGTTCTCAGCTTCGGAAAATAGGCCCTGCTTAAGCAGGAGCTGGGCAACCTTGATGAGCAGCGAAGCGTTCGACTCGGGTTGTTCAATGAGGTCTCGCAGCAAATCCTCTCCGGCGTCCTCCTTTCCTGCCTCTATCAAGACCCTGGCAAGAACGAACCGTCGCAGCGGTTTTTCCGGAATGTCCGGGAATTTCCGTCGGATATAGCCTTCGGCTGCTTCCGGCCCCTTGGCCCTGTAAATGTCGCGGGCAACGCGAACGGGCGCCGTATCGGATTCGGGAAACCGGCGGTCAATTGCACGCCAGACCAGAGCCGCGCGAGGATCCTGCACTCGGGCCAGAGCTGTGGCCACCAGACGCTGAAGACGCTCGTCGAATGGCTGTTTCCTTATCAGGTGGAACAGCACACCCAACATCGGCATCAGCTCAGCGGTCTTGCGCATGGCCTCCACGCGTGCCTTGATCTGCGCATGTTCATTGGACGTCAGGCGTTCGCCGGTCGCAGCCGTCACGCTCACGAGTTCGTCGTCAATGATGTCCCGGACCGCGCTCTCTGCCGCGGTTGCGATCGCTTCGGCTGTCATTGCCTCCCCATCACAGAGATTCGACTGCTGTCACGAGCGCTTTTCCGCTCGGATGAGCCGCATCCCAGGCGCGTGCTTCCGCCTCCTGGGTGCGGCGCCGTTCGCCTTGGAGAGCGAACGCCTTCAAAGAGTCGATGGCGGATCGTGTATGCTCTGCCCACACGACGGCAGAACCGAATAAGTCTCGGTAACTCTCGCCGCCAACCACGATCACGCACTTGCCGTGTCGCAAGGCCGCCACGATCTGGTAGGGCGACTTGACCGCCTCCTCTTCTGGCGCAAATGGGACAACGATCACGTCGACGCCTCGATAGGCAAGGGCCGCGCGCCGACCCGGCGGCGACTTCAACACAACGCTCACCCGCTGCCCTAAGCCGGCAAGCTCGAGTTGGTCCCGCACTGTCTGGATGCGCGTCCCGACCGAGTGGATGGTGAGTCTGGCTTCGAGCCCAGCCTCCACCAGACCCTTCAGAAGGTCGATAAGGCTTTCGAGATCGATATCGGGACTATTGTCCCCCACATACCCGAAGACGAACTCACCGTTCTCGCTCGACGTCGAGGAAGGTTCTGTGGAGATGCCTCCAGGGGTGTCATCCGTATCCAAATAGACTTTCGGCCCGCGCGGAACGAGGCCCAGGCGATCAGCGATCGCCGGCGTACGAGCCAAGGCGGCTTGCGCGTAATGGAGCAATGCGTCTTCTGTTCGCGACAGAATCCGTCCTCGCTCGGTGCGGCACTGGTCCTCCCCCGGGCTGACGCTCCAGCAATCCAGCAACAGGGGCACGCCCAATTTTTGTGCAGCCACTACGGCTGGGTAACTTTGCATCAACTCCAGGGGGGCAATTAGAACAGTGGTCCTCAGCCGCCTCATAAAGGATATCAAGGCAAGCGATGCCTGTTGGACATAGTCGTTGGTGATGCCTGGCCGCGCCTTCACAGACGGGAGGAGATGGTAGTCAATGCCGTCAACCTTGCGTGAAGAGGGTCGATCGGTCCGTTCGGCGCTCCCGACATCTGGGTATCCGGGGACTGTAACGACGTCTACAAGGACATCGGCCTGCGTGAGGCTCTCTGCAACAGCATGGGTCCGCATCGAAAGTGAGGACCAGTGATAGGGAAATGCTTGAGACGCAAGAATAAGCACTCGCCGGTTGGCTGATCCCACCGATGGCGCCCATCTCCGTTTAGAAGCAAAGACGAGGCCGGTCGATGCGAGATCGGCCATCGCTAGCAGTTCCTGACCACGTGCCTCCTCGGCTGCGTTGAACCTCGCACCCTTTCCGATCGCGGAACGGAGCAGCTGGGCAGCCTCCGTTACCGATCCGGACTCGGCCATCAGAAAGGCGAGACGCTTGACACGATTTTCGTGCGGATCTGCTTGCAGAGCGGCTTCTGCTAAACGAACGGCCTCGTTAAGGTCGATCTTTCGGGCATAGGAAGCGAGATCGGAAAGTGCCCGCGCGGCCACTGAATCCCGCAAATGCTGATCAGAGATCCAGCGTTTGGCTTCTTGTAGGCCTCGCTTCTCAGCCACTTCCAAGGCTCTTTCAGCTGCTGCGGTGTATTCGGTCACCGAACCGTTCGCGACCAGCAATTTTTCAGAGTCTTCTTGCTGCCGACGGCTCTCACGCGACCACCGAGAGATGGCCCCTGGCAGTCGGCCGATCAAACGCCAATCACGCCCCACTTCGATGAGCAAAGCGCCCAGGCGAAAGGTCGGGGACGCCTTTACCGCCTCTATTGAGGCCGTAGACTGTTCCAGTGCTTGGCGAAGGTCGACTGCGGTAAAGTCAGCCGTCTCCCGCGCTTCGCGATACGTCGTGATGTCTCGTTCCAGCCGTTCGATGCGTGACCGCAGCACCCGAGTGTTGTTGTAGAGTTCCGATTCTGCGAGGCGTTCCTCGAGTTCTGCCACGTGGGATGCGAGAGTAACGGCACGTTCGTCCGCGGTTACCCTCTCCGTGGCTACCCTGATAATGTTGGCCGTCACTACATCGCTCCTAGTCTCGGCCTTTCGGCGCCGTTTGAGCTGACCGAAAGGCGCGAAGCGCCGACTCCACCAGGGTGGGGGACGTCAACCAGCCAAATCAGACGCATATTCATCTTCGATCAGGCGGCTAGCTTGGCGCTCGCCCGGTCCAGCATCTTTTGCACAGCGTCGTATTCCGGGCCGGGTTTGATATGGGGCCGGCACAAAGCCACCAGTTCTTGACAGCGGTCGTGGCGCAACAGATCCCTGGCTACTATTTTCAGCGCAATCGGGTGATCCGGTGCTATATCCAAGACCTGCTGGGCTAACGGAACGGCCAAGGCCAGGTTGCCCGCCTTTTCGGCCTCCCAGGCGCTTGACGCCGCCCTCTTCAAAACAGCAGGTTTTAGAGCGCTGACCGACGGATGTTGGCCGTCGACGCGCGCCAACGTGCGGAAGCTGCTGATTGCCGCATCTAGGTCGGAGGCCTTGAGCGCGTTCTTGCAGGCGTTGATCACCCGCTTTCGCAGTCCGTGGACCTGGTCCTTCGGAATATTCGTCAGCCCGTGGTCAGCCAGACATTCTAGCGCACGCTGCTCCCGACCCGCGCGCTGTGCAGCTTTAACGATGCGCGCCCAAAGGACTGCGTCGTCAGGAGTGATCTCAAGAAGGGTGATAAGGCCCTCCAACAGCTCCGAATGATCTCCCAACTGCCGTGCCACGCGTATGACTTTTTTCGCGGCGCCGAGATTCGTCGGATCGAGGACCAGCACATCTTTCCATGCGACCAAATATTTCCGAGGCTCCGCGTCGCGATCCAAAATACGGGCGCGGGCCAGCGCTTCACGAAGCCGGACCTTCAAAATACTGTTTTGGCTCTCTCGTGCCTTAACGTCCCGAGTTTCGGACAACGTCTTGATGAGCGACTCTGCGCCCTCATTGTGATCCAGTTGGGCAAGCCCGCGGATCGCACGATCTTCCAGATCGTGGCGCAATGCCAGATAGCGAAGCCGCTCAAGGGCCTTTTCATGCGCCGGCGCGATGGCAAGAACCTTGAGCCAGGCATCGATCGCATCCTTCTGATCCAGTCGTTCGTACGCCCAGGCAAGCTTGGCGGCCGCGAGCACATCAGAGGGAGAAAGCCTGAGCACTTCGCGCCAGGCGTCCGCGTAACCCGCTAGGTCTTTATTTCGATCCTGGCCTTTGGCCGTCTTTATCGCTTGTTGTACAAGCTGCCGGACCCGGCGGGCCAGGACCTCGTTCCGGGGAGCAATCCGCAGGCCCGCCACCCAAAGCGTTTTGGCAAGATCGTGATTGCCGTCCTTGTCGGCCGCCTGCCCCGCCCTTAGAAGCGAAACGCCTTCTTTCGAAGCTAGATCCGCAACGCCGGCATCGAACCAATCTTCATGAATTTCCAGTTTGGCGTAGATCTGCGCTGCATCAAGTGTCTGGCCTGCACGGTTGAGCTTGCGGCCGGCATTGAAAGCGTCCCGAGGGCTATGACGGACGATCGCAGCCCCAGCCTCGGTAACGTCTGTCCAGTCGCCCGTATAGGCTGCGGCGCGCGCCAGGTAGATCAGCCCAAATATGTTTCCTGGTTCCCATCCAAGAAGCTTTCGGCTCAAACTCACCGTGCTGGAATAATCCTTGTCCTTCCACGCCTGCTTTATTTTGCGGACAGCTTCCCCGACCTCCTTCATATCGACAACATGAACCGGCTCGGCTGCTGAAGTTGCAGCCTTTGCAGGCTGCTTTCGTCGTCGCTGCTTCGTCGAAACGTCTATGGAGGACGCCGCTGCGCTCAACGACTCACCGGAATCTACAATCTTCACGCTCGTTTCTCCCGTGTCCGCTCTTGCTCGAGAAGCTTTGCTTCACGTCCTCGGAGCGCTGATGGATTCAGTTCATTCTATACTGGTATAAAACTTGCAGTCTCTGTGGGTTAGCGTCGTGATTGCAATCATGCCGCTCCCCTTTCCATCAATTCACGCAGCGCGTTTCTTCCGTAGCTGCTTTGACCTTGGTCAGGCAGCACTCCTGGGACCTCGTCGACTTGCTTGTCGCGCCGGTGGCGCGCTACCAGGGTGAGAGCCGCGGCATGATCTGGAACGAGTTCCAGCGTCTCCTCGGCCTGAGCAATAGCCAGGGCCCGGTCACCGTCAATTTCCGCTTTCCGGGCGCTTGCTGCCAAGCTGTTGGCCAGGGCGAACCGCAGGCCCTCTGCCCCGGCATGGTGATCAACCAGCCTCAGCGTTTGATAGCAAGCTAAGGCGAAATCAAACTCCGAGTCCTGCAAAGCAACTTTGCCCGCTTGTAGAACGCGCTTGCAAAGAACGTTAAGTCTTGCTTTGGGCAATTCGCCTGCAAGCTTGTTACGCGCCAGACAGTCTAGCGCGCGGTGTTCTTCGCCGGCGCGCAGGGCGGCAGCAGCCAGACGATCCGCCCCGGCAGCGTCCGGTGTGATCTCCAGATAAGCCGCCCAGCCGTCCACTAGCGCTGGGTAGTCACGTAGGTGGCCGGCCCCTCCGATCACCTTTTGGGCGGCACGGATGTTGTTCGGCTCTAGCCTCAGAACCTCTTTCCAGGCAGCTAGAAAGGTTTTGGGGTTTGCTTCGCGCTTCAACTTAGCCGCCCTCTGGGTGGCCAAACGGACCTCTTTGTCGAAGGTTTTTTTGGCTCTGGCGTCCCGCCCTGCGGCCAACTTTTGAATGATTGGATCAGAGGCTCCGTCCCGCCCGAGGGCGAGAAGGCCGGCAATGGCATAGTCTTCGAATTGGCCCTTACTGACGAGGCTGCTGAGCCGCGATTTCGCCGCCTCGTGATCGGGATCCAAAGCGAGTACCTTCAGCCACGCGTCGACCGCGTCAATCTCGCTCGACCCCTCGCTCGCCCGCGCGAACCTCACCGCCGCTGCCAAGTTACTGGGATTAAGCCACGCCAGCTCGCGACAGACGTCGACATAGCCAGCGGGATTCGTATCAGGGTCCGCGTTCGCAAGGGCCATCTTCAGCCCTCGGGTGAGCCGTCGGACCTTACCCGCCAGGATCTGGCTCCGCGGCGCAATTTGGGCGCCGGCGACCCAGATAACCTTGGCTGCCTTGCTGTCTTCCCTCGTAGAGGCGGATTCGCCTGCCGCAATCAGCAGGTCCGCATCCTTGCGGGCTAGATCGGCCACCTCTGCGTCGAACCAGTCTTCTTGAACGTTCAATTGGGCAAAAATCTTCGCCGCCTCCAGCGCACGTCCGGCACGGTTAAGTTTGCCGGCCGCCACGAAAGCGTCCTTCGGACTACTGTGAACCAGCGCCTCGCCGGCTTCGGCAACGTCCTCCCAGTCGCCAGTAAGCGTGGCCGCCCGTGCGAGATGGACGAGACCTTGAGTGGCATCGGCGTCGGATAGCAAAAGCTCTCGGCACAGATTGGCCACACCCGCGTAGTCCTCTGCCTCCCAGGCGACTTGGATGTCCTGCAAGGCAATTGCAATCCTCGCGTCTTTTACCTTAGACACAAGCTTAGCCGTATTGGTGGTCCCGGGCATATCTGGTTCCTTGTCGAGGTCATGTCACTAAATCATTCAGCAGCAATGCAGCTCGCTTCACCCTGACCCGACAACACACGCACAGTGTGCTCGATCATTGAACGGGCCGAGTAACGCGCCGCGATGTGCCGTCGGGCGTAGCGGTCGACGCCACCCGCTACGCGGGCGTGGGTTGCAATCTGGTCCACCTTTGCAACGATGTCCTCGATGTCGATGGTAACCGAGGTCGCCAGTCCCGTTACCCCATCGACAAAGGTGTCAGTTGCGTTCGCTACCAGCGTGCAGACAACAGGAACCCCGGCCAACTGCGCCTCAATCAGGACGTTCGGCGTGCCTTCGTAACGGGAGAGCAAAACGAATACGTCCATTTTCTTGAGCCAGAAGGTACCGGCCTTGGTCTGCCGAATAAGCAGCAGCCGGCGCGTGAGGCCCAGGGTGCGCACCAGATCACGGACCGTTTCGAAAAAGATGCCCGATCCGATCAGCACAAATCGGGCCTTGGGATGCGAGTTAAGGTAGCAGCGCGCGAACTGGATCCACTCCAACGGACGCTTGTTGGGATGCATGCGAAAGATGCCTCCGATCGTGATGGTCGCGTCCCGTGTCCGCGTGTCGAATTCCGACCAGGTCTTCAGCTCGCCGGCAGTGGGGTGGGCAGAATGGAGGTCAGATCCATTGGAGATCACGTGGAAGGTGTCGGGCGGACAGCCGATCCAGTCCGAATAGGCTGATGCCGCCTTACTGCTATTGCAAACGAAGGTGACCCCCGGCATTGCGGCGAGCGCGGTATACAGCTTTTCGAATTCCGGGAGATGCTCTTTCCAGCGGAGGACGGGCGGCATCCCTCGGAAATTGAGCACCAACCGGGGCACCCCGGCTAGTAACGCAGCCACGGCGAAATGCAGAATGGCGTTGTCCTGCCATATGAAGGCCACTTGAATCTTCTGCTGCTTGAACCATGAGATGAGACGCAAGCCCTTACGGATATTCGGATAGAGCAGCGGCAGAAGAGCCTTTGTGGTCTCGTCATCCAAAAGGCCGTCCTCGGGGCAGGAGCCGGGTAAGTCCTCCATGGACCAAACAGGAACGTTCTTTCGCGCCAGAATCGGTCCAAAAAAATTCAGCGGGCGTGTAGGGTTCGGCGTCAGCGAATTCACAACTACATGAAATGGAAGGGAGAGCTTCACGCCCGCTATTTTCTGATGACTACCTGCCGCCGCAGCGAGCATCTCGGCCGTCCGCGCCATCTGCAGTTCGGCTCCTCCGGCGCCGAGGTGGCCTGTCATTAGCGCCACACCCGATAGCCGCTTGGTGGGAGGTGCCGGGCGCCGGCGCGCTGCCTGGGCATCAAGAATGCAGCCGAGCGCGGCCAGCGAAGTGCTTTCGCCATGTGCAAGCCGTCCATGCCGTTGGGCTTCCAGGACTTGGAGCGCGCGCGCCAAATCGTTGCGGAGACGTCGCAGCTCCGGAGCGTGGACGGTAGCCTCTTCCCGATCGAGACAGGCCAAGGCTTCATAGGCCCGGCCTCCCTCAACCAAGTCAGAAATCGAAGAAAAGAATTCGGGTTGCGGGATTTTGTGGGGCGCCCACGCATCGGGCGTCACCTTGAAGGGTGAAGTATCATAACAATGCTGATGATTAGACCACATGTATTTTCTGACCACATAATGCGCCGGCTAAGTTGGGTTCTGCCATCGACAGCGGTACTTCGGACACGGCCATCCTCTTAGGCCGGTTCCCTGCTCTCATTCCTCTTTGGTGCCATGCTCACCCGCCGATCTGCAAACGCCGTCGCATGCGCGAGCCTTTCGAAAGGGTCTCCCTTGCGCTGGCCATAAATCTTCGCAAGCGGCACACTATCCAACCTCTGGTCATCCCAGATATCTCCCCGCATCTCGTAAAGTACACATCCACAACCACTTGGTGCATTCGAACAGAACTCGCGGGTGCCGAGATACGCTTAAGTTCACGCGTTTCACCAGCGTCCTGCCCACCGATGCTCCCATCATGGGTCCCTTACGAGTTGCGAATTTCTTACTGACAATAGTTGATAATTCTGGGTTCACGAAAGAATACGTGAAGTCCATGTTGATGATTGGCGCTGCAAATCAGGTTTCCACCTTTTGCTTTGTGTCTTCAGTTCTCTATCAGCGGTTTATGATGCCCGGTTGGCTAGCTCTTATTATGATTTTTTATGTTGAAGCGCGAGCCTTAAAGCCATTGTGACCCTGTCCTTCGCCGCTATGCTTTCATTGTTGACTGCGCCTGGGTTATGGCAATCCGAATTTGTTAAGTCAAGCTTGTTTCTAACAAGATAATATGTGATTTGTATGCCGCCTAAATTGTCATTACGGCACTACTGTTATCGGTAAAAAACAAACGAGAAAGTGAGCAGTGTTACAATTGCGTTTCACCTGTAAAATTACTCATCTTTTTTGAATCCGTGGCGGGCAGCTAAAGGGGTTACTGGCGGTGGTTGAATCGATTGAAATGACACTGGCGATATGGGCCTCGGCACTACGCGAGGTGAAGTCCCTGATTAGTGGGCTTTTCCCTCAGGAACGTGTGGCGATTTCGGCCGGACTGTTCCTTGAAGGCCTGCTCCGGGACGAGCATCGCAAGACCGGCTGGATGCGCGCCGAGGCTGCGGGTGACCCCGGGCCATGGCGCCAACAGGCCATTCTGGGGAGGGTCAAATGGGATGCGGACGCTTTGCGCGACATCGTGCGCGAATACGCGCTCAAAACGCTGGCCGACAACGAAGCCGTCCTCGTGATCGACGAGACGGGGTTCATCAAGCAGGGCAAGACGTCCTGCGGCGTCGCGCGGCAGGTCAACGTCTCGACTGGCAAGATGGCCAACTGCCAGATCGGCGTGTTCGCGGCCTATGTATCCCGGCACGGGCAAGCGTTTATTGATCGCGCGCTGTATCTTCCGAGAGCATGGACGGATGACCCTGCCCGCTTGGCGCAGGCCCACGTGCCTGCGGGCACGACTTTCGGAACAAAGTCCCGCCTGGCACTGGTTATGATCTCACGCGCCGTCGCTGCCGACGTACCCTTGAGCTGGGTGGCATCTGACCGCGTCTTCGGTGGCGCCGACATCGAGATGGCCCTCCGACGCTGGTACAAGGGCTATGTGCTCAGCGTTAACGCCAACCATCACTTCTTTTGCCGAAATCGCTTCCCAGAAGGAGGAACAGCCGAAGATATCGCGCGGAACCTCGATCCCTCCCTGTGGCGGAGCTTGCCCCAAGGAGGAGCCCTCCAGGGTTCTGAATCATGGGCTTACTGCCCGTTCACTGACTTGGACGTCGCGGAATATGACAAAACCCGCTCCGGGCTCTGGACCCCGGGGCTCTTGATCCGACGCGATGCGAACCGGGCTCTCAGCTACTTTTCGACATCGTCTCCAGCGGGAACCGAGATCGAAACCCTAGTCGCAGTGCACCAATGCTGCAGGATTATCGAGGAAGGCCTACGCACGGCGAAGAACGAACTGGGCCTCGACCATAACGAAACCCGTTCCTGGCACGGGTGGCATCGCCACGTCTCCCTAGTCATGCTCGCTTTCGCGATGGTGTCGACCGTGCGCCACAAGGCGAGCCTCGAGCCCTCGGGAGCGGTCGGAAGGCTCATGGTGACCAGTCGCAGATTCGAACGCTTACCGAGGCCTCCCAGGAAGCCGAAGCCGGGATCGCTCGGCGCCGCGGCCGCCCTCCCATGGCTAGATCATTCCGGCGAATGTGGCCGCAAGCCCTTGCCGAGCAAAACGCAATAGTAGCGTGAGGTTTCCATGGTGAAATTGTCCGTGAAAACGAGATCCACCCGTCTTCCAAACGAGGCCCGAAGGGCAGCCGGATTCGCCTGAAACGGGAGAAATGAAGAGGTGGTCATGCGACAAAATGCCGTCATCGGTGTCAGTACGCCAGTTCGAGATATCCGACCTGAGCCAGCGCGTAGCCAGGAGCTCTCCGAGGTCGGTTTTCCGGTTGGAGCGAGTAGGAAAGCTATCAAGAAGCAAGGAGCATGATTATGCCTGAAGACAATACAGAACGGACAATCGCAGAAGACGACAATACTGAACAGACAGGCGTGAATGAGGAGAATACTGAGCACATTAGCGTGGATGAGGAGGATGCTGACCAACCAGACGTGGATTTGTTGGGCCTTACGGCAGATATCGTCGCGGCCTTTGTCCAGAAAAACCCGATCCCGGTCGCCGATCTTCCGGACTTGATCGCTAGCGTCAATTCTGCGTTGAGGGGGATTGTACAACCGCCTGCTCCGCCAGAATCTAAGCTCGTTCCGGCGGTCAATCGCAAGCGGTCCGTCTTCCCCGATTATATCATATGCTTGGAGGACGGAAAAAAATTCAAGTCTCTCAAACGGCATCTCCGAGCCAATTACGGCCTGACACCCGACGATTATAGAGCCAAATGGGGACTTGGTCCTGACTACCCGATGGTGGCGCCGAATTATGCCTCCCGGCGGTCCCTCCTTGCGAAGTCCGCCGGTCTCGGCCGCAGGCCAGCCGTCAAAACGCCAGGGTAAAGCCTCCCCGCTTGCTCGCGAGTTCTGGACTTTTTGCTTTGACAGACGCATCCTCTCTTCGGGGAGATGGCGATGGGGAATGCGGCTCAGCCATGGCGCAAACGGCGCACACCATGGTGGCGAATGCTTCTGAAAGGCCGGCTTGCAATCGTTCTTGCGCTGCTTGCGATCTCGTCTGCCGCCTATGTTGCGGCTGACAACCGGCCCCGGCTCCCGGCCGTTCACTCCTATGGCGCGTCATCGAGCGAGGTTGCGGCGCGCAAGGTAGGTTGTGACATCAAGGGCAACATCAATGAGCGCGGCGAGCATATTTATCACGTGCCGGGCCAGGAATATTACTTGGCCACGCGGATAAACCCTGCGCGTGGGGAACGGTGGTTCTGCTCCGAATGGGAAGCATGGTGGGCCGGCTGGCGAAAGGCTAAGGTATGACCAAGCCTGGAACATCCTTTACCGCGGAGGAAATGGCGGCCGAGTTGGAACGCCGGCGGAACGCTGAGAGCCTGATCGAACATGATCGAGCGCGGGTAGCCCAACGTCTCCGTGAGTCCCGGAACGGCCAAAGCGACGGGTGCTTTCGCTGCAATGGCGACGCCGTCGCGTTTATCGGCCGCTTCTAGGCCAGGAGCTATATCGGCGTGTCGATGATCACCATCGGCCAGGACGGCTTGCCGACACCGACTGCCGACGAGGACCGGACACCGGCAATGGATCTGCCGGAGTGGAAAAGCGTGTCGCCATATTTCTGGTTTGGCCCGGCGGCCAGCAGCCGCGACTACTCCATCACGTTCTCGCCTCGTGCCGCATGGGGCAGTTCTGCGATCGTCACGATCTGCGGCCGCCAGTCCTCGCCAGAAAACTGACATAAGCTTTTTTGCAATAACCGGAACAGTCCCTTCGTTCGGCCGCCGCCAGACTGCCGCTTGCGAAGAGGAAGCCGTCGCCGTCTGCGAGTCCCTCCCGCCTCTGTCGAGCGACGCATGCCCCCAAATGGGCATCGGAGGCGAACAGCGTTTCCCTCCGGCGGCAAAGAACAGCATCCGATACTTTATCGTCTACAAAATTGATAGACATAATAAACAGCGAAAGTAGGAAGCCATTTCCAAATTGGAGCAAGACCAGGATGTTAGCTGTGGAGAGATTTTCGAGAAGAAGGTTTAGCGCGCTCGTGGCTGCCTTTGCGGTGCCCTTGGTCGCTTCTTCCTCGCCTTTCGGGGCTCAGGCGGGTAGTTCGGACGCGGGTAAACTGCCGACCGAAATCCCGGAGGGCACCGTGCTTCGCATCGGCGATCCCGAGACGCAAAGGGCGCTGGAACTCTCGGGTCTGATCGATCAACTGCCGTTCAAGGTCGAATGGGCCAATATCAGCGGCGGTCCACAAACAATAGAAGCTTTTCGCGCCAATGCGTTGGACGTTGGATCGGTCGCCGACATTCCGCCCATCCACGCGACCTGGACCGGGCTCAAGGTCAAGATCATTGCCGCGAAGTTCCGCAAGGATCCGGTTGCGCCCCCGATTTATCAGCTCGGCATTGCACCCGGCGTCGAGGTCAGGACGCTCGCGGACTTGCGCGGCAAACGGATTGCTTTCAGCCCGGGTCAGGCGCAGGGCGCGCTGGTGCTGAGGGTGCTGCAGGCCGCCGGCCTGAAAAAGGAGGATGTCAATCTCATCGAGCTGCCCAGCAATGGCGATGCCTATCCGGTGGCACTCGCCAGCAAGCAAGTCGATGTCGCACCGATCTGGGGCGTCCTCATCAAGCACTATCTGCACCAGTATGGTGCCGACGGCGCTACCACCATTCCGCACGGCTTGCGCGACGATCCAGCCCATCTCTATGCGCCACAGGCGGTGCTGGACGACCCGGCCAAAGCTGCCGCTCTCGGCGAGTATGTGCGCTACTGGGCACTTGCGACCCGATGGGTGGAGGAGCATCCGAAAGAGTGGATCGAAGGCTACTATGTCGCCACGCAGGGGCTCGACAGCGAAGATGGCCAGTATCTCGTCGACGCCGACGGCCAGTTCGACATCCCGCCCGACTGGAACGACGTGATCGCGCGCCAGCAGGCAACGATCGATCTCCTGGCCCGGGAACTGAACAGGCCCCCGATCAAGGCCGAGGATCTTTTCGACAGGCGCTTCGAGAAGATCGCCACAAATGCGCTGAACGCGTCATGACGCCCGTTTCTAAAGACTGGAGACGACCCAGATGAACGCATTCTCACACCCCGCCGCGGTTGCGCCCACCATTGGGTATGCATCTGATGAAAGGGCGTTGATCCCGCCCGCCGTAAAGCCCCGCAAGACCGGGACGAGGCGCCGCCTGGCGCTTGGGCGTGCGATCCCGTTTGGCGCGCTGATTGGGCCCGCACTTCTTATTGTTGTCTGGTCCATCGGCAGTGTTGCCGGCCTGATCGATCCAAGAACGCTGCCGGCGCCTTGGTCGGTTGTCGGCACCGCCGTCGATCTTATCGCAGAAGGCAAGCTTCAGGGTCATCTGATGACGTCTGCCTGGCGGGCAGCGCAGGGGCTGGTGTTCGGCGTCCTGATCGGGAGCGTGCTTGCCCTCATTTCAGGGTTGTCCCGGCTTGGCGAAGCGATCATCGACGGTCCCGTTCAGATCAAGCGGGCGATCCCGACGCTCGCCCTGATCCCGTTGCTGATGCTGTGGTTCGGCATCGGCGAGGGCATGAAAGTGACGACGATCGCGCTGGCTGTCCTGATCCCGATCTATATCCAGACCCACAGCAGCTTGCGCAGCATAGACAGCCGTTATGTCGAATTGGCCCAGACCCTGCGAATGGGCTATGGCGAATTCATCCGCGAAGTCATCCTGCCAGGCGCCCTGCCCGGCTTCTTCCTGGGCCTGCGTTTCGCCGTGACCTATGCTTGGCTGTCCCTGGTGGTGGTCGAACAGGTCAATGCCACCAGCGGCATCGGCTATATGATCGATCTCGCACGCAACTACGGCCAGACTGACATCGTCATCGTGGGCCTCGTCCTCTACGCGCTGCTCGGTCTCGCCTCAGACGGCATCGTCAGCTTCTTCCAGGAAAGGTCGCTGTCATGGCGTCGCACCTTGGCGGATTGAGCGGCGCACCCGTCGTGCGGGTCGAGAGCCTTATCAGAAGCTTCGGCCCACGAACCATTCTCGACGGGCTCAGCCTCGACATCGACAAGGGGGAGTTCGTCGCCCTTCTCGGCCGTAGCGGATCGGGCAAGAGTACGTTGCTGCGCGCGCTCGCAGATCTCGATGACAAAGTATCCGGGTCCGGCCGGCTCGAAACGCCCGATAAGAAATCGGTGGTGTTCCAGGATGCCCGACTGTTGCCATGGAAACGAGTGCTGGAGAATGTGATGCTTGGTCTCAACCTACCGGACGCAGCCAAACGCGGACGGGCAGCTCTCGAAGAAGTTGGCCTGGGCGGCCGTGAGAACGCTTGGCCGGTCGAGCTCTCTGGTGGCGAGCAGCAGCGGGTGGCATTGGCGCGCTCGCTGGTCCGTGATCCCGAACTGCTGCTGGCGGATGAGCCGTTCGGCGCACTCGACGCGCTGACCCGCCTGCGCATGCACGATCTGCTGCGTCAGCTTTGTGCCCGTCACCAACCGGCGGTCCTATTGGTCACCCATGACGTTGACGAAGCTGTGACGCTGGCGGACCGGGTTTTGGTTCTCGACAAGGGCGGGATCGTCGCCGACATCGCAATCGATATCCCAACGCCACGCGATCATGGCGATCGCCGGTTCGGCGAGATTCGCTCCGAACTTCTGCGTCATCTCGGCGTCGAGACGAAGCCTGTGCTGCCGGTCTGACCGGTCGAAAACCTGTCGCTCAGAGTCACCACCCAAGAGGACCCCCATATGCCCGCCGAATCACGACAGTTGAAGCTCAATCTTTTCATCTATCCTGGCGGCCATCATGAAGCCGGCTGGCGCTACAAGGATTCCGCCCCTGAGAGAATGCTGGACATCGCTTATTATCAGGAACTGGCGAAAAAGGCCGAGGCGAGCAAGTTCGACGCGCTGTTCTTTGCCGATGGGCCGGCGCTCGCAGACAACATCCGTTACGCAAGCCGCTTCAGGCTGGAGCCGCTGACCTGGATTTCGGCGCTTGCCGCCGTGACGCAACGCATCGGCTTCATCGCGACCGCCTCGACCACCTACAACGAACCCTATAACCTCGCCCGGCTGTTCGCTTCGGTCGATCATCTGAGCGGCGGCCGCGCCGGTTGGAACATCGTCACGACGGGCGATGCGTCCGCGGCGCTGAATTTCGGCTTTGACCGACATCCAACCCATGCCGACCGTTACGAGCGCGCCGGCGAATTCGTTGATGTGGTGACCAAGCTCTGGGACAGTTGGGAGGACGACGCGCTCGTCTCGGACCGGGACTCTGGAATTTTTGCCGACACTGACAAGATCCACTCAATCAATCACATCGGCAAATATCATCGGGTGAAGGGTCCGCTCACGCTTCCGCGCTCACCACAGGGGCGTCCGGTCTACGTCCAGGCGGGTTCATCGGAAGACGGACGATCATTCGCAAGCTGCTATGCCGAGGCGATATTTACAGCCCATCAGACACTCGGCAACGCGCAGGAATTTTACGCTGACATCAAAGCGCGCGTGAAGTCGGTTGGCCGCAACCCTGACCACGTCAAGGTCTTGCCCGGCATCAGTCCCTTCATCGGTTCAACCGAGGCGGAAGCCCGGGCACTGCATGACGAGTTCAATGAGCTGACGCAGCCGGAATACTCTCTTCACCAGCTACGCCGCATCGTAGACGCCGACCTTTCCGGCTACGATCTGGACGGGCCATTTCCGCGCGAGCTCATCCGCGTCGAGGGCGAGCGCGGCGCGAGCAGCCGCTTCCACGTCGTACTCGACATCATTGAGCGCGAGAATCCAACCATCCGCCAGTTGCTGCACCGCCTCGCCGGGGCGCGCGGGCATTGGGTCCAGGCCGGGACACCCGAACAGATCGCCGACAAAATCCAGGAATGGTTCGACAATGGTGCCGCGGACGGCTTCAATATCATGCCGCCCTATCTACTGTCGAAGACGGTCGAAACCCGCTGATAAACGACGACAAGATCTGAAGCGCTGGAAGAGCAAAGGCGGCCGCCCGCGCGCTCTTCAACTAGCGCTGTAGCGGGCGGCCGCCTTTGCGGCGCGGTGCTGATCATGGGAGGTTGAAGGGATAGACGCGGGGCACGTCTCCAGCCGCCCTGAGGCGGCTTTCGACGTACCCCGCCATGCGCGTGCCTTGTGGTAGATCTGCGGGTAATCAGCGCCGCAGAAACAATCCGGCGTAACACCGATCTCAACTGGCAAGTCCGGGCTCGGTGTCACGCTCCACTGACGGTGCGCGACTGCATTATCGCATTGTCAGCGCATTCCGTCGACCTTTTCCCCGAACTCCCAGCGGCGCTCCGAAAGGATCGTCGCGGATGCTCACGGGCCGCTTCTTTCTGTGCGGCCGCTGCCGTTCGCAGGTAACGATCTGCCGCAGCTGCGACCGGGGACAGCGCTACTGCGGCCAGGACTGCGCCCGTGCTGCCCGCCGCGAGAGTGTGCGCGAGGCGGGGCGACGTTATCAGCGCAGCCGCCGGGGACGCCTGGCTCATGCGGTCCGGGCCCGACGATATCGGGCTCGGCACAATAAAGTGACGCATCATTCTCCACCTGCATCTCCTGCCGGTTCACTACTGGTCAGTCCCTCGAACGATGTTGTCGCTGCTTTTGCTGACGTCGCCGGGCGGGCGACGACATCGGTCATGCCCACGCCGTGCTGTCGGCGCTGCGACTGTCGACTGTCGCCGTTCGTTCGCACCGGCTTCGTGCGTCGCCGGGGGCCTCGTTATGCCCGTGAAGCTGACTACGCAGACGGAGAGCCCGTATCATGACCATCAGCCCCGAACTGGAAGCGCAGATCCTGCGCCTGTATCACGCCGAGAAGTGGCGCTGCGGCACCATCGCCAGGCAATTGCATGTCCATCACACGACGGTGCATCGCGTTCTGGCCCAGGCGGGATTGCCCCGGCACAAGCCGCTGCAGAGAGCCTCAATCATTGACCCGTATCTTCCATTCATTGAGCAGACGCTGGAAAAGTTCCCCTCGCTGACCGCCAGCCGCCTTTATGCGATGGTGCGCGAGCGCGGCTACCGGGGCTTGCCGACGCACTTTCGGCACCTGGTCGCCCTGCACCGTCCCCGCAAGCCGGCCGAGGCGTTCCTGCGGCTGCGCACATTGCCGGGCGAGCAGGGACAGGTCGACTGGGCCCACTTCGGTCACATCGAGATCGGCAACGCCCGCCGGCCGCTCATGGCGTTCGTGATGGTGCTTTCTTACTCACGCGACATCTACCTGCGCTTCTTCCTCGACGCGCGCATGGAAAACTTCCTGCGCGGTCACGTCGGCGCGTTCAACACATGGTGCGGGCTGCCCAGGGTCCTGCTCTACGACAATCTCAAGAGTGCGGTGCTCGAGCGCCAGGGCGATGCGATCCGCTTCCATCCGACGCTGCTTGCCTTCGCCGGCTTCTATCGGTTCGAGCCACGTCCTGTCGCGGTTGCCCGGGGCAACGAAAAAGGCCGCGTCGAGCGCGCCATACGGCATATAAGGGAAGCATTCTTCATCGCCCGCAAGTTCACCGATCTCGACGATCTGAACGCCCAGGCCGAACAGTGGTGCCGCAACCAGGCAGCCGACCGGCCATGCCCCGAGGACCGGACGATGACGGTCCGCCAGGCGTTTGCGCAAGAGCAGCCACTGCTTCTGCCGCTGCCCGCCAACCCATACCCCGTCGAGGAGCAGGTCGCCGCCAAGGTTGGCAAAACGCCCTATGTGCGCTTCGACCTCAACGATTACTCGGTACCGCATGCTCATGTCCGGCGCACGCTCAGCGTGCGCGCCGATCTCGGCCTGGTCCGCGTCTTCGACGGCGCAAAGATGATCGCCAGTCACCGTCGCAGCTATGATCGCGACCAGCAGATCGAGGACCCTCAGCACCTCAAGGCACTCGTCGCAATCAAGCGCGAGGCGCGCCAGCATCGCGGCCTCAACAGCCTGACCCGCGCCGTGCCGGCCTGCCAGACCCTGATGATCCGGGCCGCCGAGCGTGGCTCCAATATCGGTGCGATCACAAACGCGTTGCTGAAACTGCTTGACCTGTACGGCGCGCAGGAACTGCAGGCCGCCGTCGAGGAAGCTTTGCATGCCGGCGCCTCCCATTCGAGGTCGGTTCGCGACGTACTGGAACGCCGCCGGGTCGCCCGCGGTGCTCCGCCGCCGGTCGAAACGAGCCTGCCCGAACACGTGCGGCGCAAGGATACGACGGTACGGCCGCATCGCCTCGACAGCTACGACCAACTGACCCTTGGAGGCAAAGATGATGAATAATCCCGACATCCTGCTCAACCGGGCCAAGGCGTTGCGCCTCAATGGCCTGATCACCCATTGGGACGAAATCGCTGACGCGGACTGGCTGGCCGCCGTCCTTCAATGGGAAGAAGAGGAGCGCTCCGACCGTTCGATGCGGCGACGCACGCGTGCCGCCAGGCTCGGCCACTTCAAGCAACTGTCCGATTATGACTGGCACTGGCCTCGCCGCATCGACCGCGCCGCCGTCGAGGATCTGATGACCCTGTCCTTCATGAACGATGCCGCCAACATCGTCTTTATCGGCCCCAACGGCGTCGGGAAATCGACACTTGCTCGCAATGTCGCTCACCAGGCGCTCATCTGCGGTCACACCGTCGTCTTCCGAACCGCCAGCGAGATGCTCGGCGAACTCGCCGCCCTCGACAGCGACGCAGCCTTGCGCCGACGCCTTCACCACTACGCCGCCGCCGACGTTCTTGCGATCGACGAGGTCGGGTATCTGTCCTACTCGAACCGTCATGCGGACCTGCTGTTCGAACTCATCAGCCGGCGCTACGAAAAACGCTCAACCATCATCACCACCAACAGACCCTTCGCTGATTGGTCGGAGGTCTTTCCCAATGCCGCCTGCGTCGTCAGCCTCGTCGACCGCCTCATGCACCGATCCGAGGTGATCTCCATCGAAGGCGATTCCTACCGCTTCAAGGAAGCGGCCGAGCGATCAAAGGCACAGCGCGAAAAACGCACCAGCCGCTCCTCCGGCGAAAAGGTGCCCGCAGCATGAAACCAGATCCTCAATCGTCCGGCCTCAGTCGTGGTATCCACTTCCTCATCAATCCCGAATGGACACCCGAACAGGCGCTCGCTGTCTTCGAGCTCCTCAACGATCTCGCCGATAGCATCTGGTCTCACTACGGCGTCCAACTCCAGGAACTTATCCAGGAGCAGCAACGAACACCGACCGATCACAGCGATATCGAAAAAGCCCCGTCCTCGCTCTAAAGCACACATCCTCCACACTCGGCGGCCTGCAAAGGCCGCCTTTTTGTTCCGTCCACAAGCACCAAACGCTTGTCGTCGTTTAGACGCGCTTTTGAAAAGCCATCAACAATCTACAGGGCGGGTTCGACATATTCGCCGAGGAGGTGGTGCCGATCTTGCGCAGGCGCGGACTTTTCCGGCACGACTATGACGGGGCAACGCTACGGGACCATTTCGGTCTGCCGCGTCCGCAAAATACATTCAGCGGACTGCAAAGGGCGACCGCTTGATGCATCATGAAGATCGAAGACCTGCTGTTTCCTTTTTTCGGGGTTCGCTGAGAAATCTCCAGCTTAAACCCGATCATTGATTGACGCTGACGCGCTCCCACGTTGATTGCCGCACCCAAAGGAATCCCAAACTCGGCGGTATACCCTCATGCCGCTATTCGAACTGGTACGGCGTACTCCGCGTGCAATTTCACATCAGCTTCACAAATCCGTTGCGACCATTTCGTACGTGAAGGAGGCGGCTTTGCTTCGCGGCCGCCCCCTGCAAAAAGGATGGAAAAATGTCCAAGATCACCGGTAAGACCGAAACGATCGAAAACGTCGAATCCCCTACCTTCGAACCATCAAAGGCTGTCGAGCAAGTTCGCGCTGTCGCCGAACAGGGCGTTGAGCAGTCGAAGGAAGTCCTTTCCAAATTGAGCTCGGACGCCGAAACGCCTCAGAAGGCTCTCGAGTCGACCTTTGCAACGCCCAAGGCTACCAGTAACGAGGTGTCCCTGAAGACGATTGCCGCTCTGCGAGCGAATGCCGAAGCCGGCTTCTTCACGCACCTCGAAGCACTGGTTGCAGTTAAGTCACTGTCCGAGTTTTTCGAATTGCAGACCGCTTTCCTGCACAAACAGATGGAAAATTCCGCGGAGCAGGCCAAGACCTTGCAGGCATTAATGTTGAGAGCTACCGAGGACGTGTCCAAGCCGTTTAAGGATGCCTTTGAGAAGGCGTTTCAGCAGCGCGAGGCCGCCTGATTGCTTAAGGCTCTTTTTTGTTTGAGCACACAGGCTTGGCGGCTATTCTAGTAAACGTTGCGCAAAGCCGAAGCGATGCGGATATCGCCTGCTACCGTTTGCGGTAGTAGGCATCCCAAGCCAGCTTGATGTCGGCGAAGGACCATTCCCTGCGTCGACCGTAGGCGGGGCTTGGGCGGGTAAAACACTCGTTCAGTCCCGTCTCCCTCTGGAATCTCATAAACCACGCCGTGGATTTTGGCTTGCCGCGCGCCGTCGGCTGAATCCGGCGGATGAGCTCGCTATGCGCCCAATGGTCTTGCGGATTGGCAAGGCAGGCCGGGTCCGCCAGGTAGGCCCGGAGTTTCTTGAGGGTGGCGTCGTCGGGCGCCTGATGAAGTTCCGCACGCAATGACGCGACGGCCAAACTCGCTCCCTCTCGAGCAGCTTCCGTCAGCATGTCGCGCAGCTGGGTGCTGGTCAACACAAGCGCCTGCATGACTTCCATGGGCATAGCTTTCGTTGTGGATTGTCGCGGCTGAACATCGCCGCAGGCCCATTGCCTCACAAACGAAAAATGACGTCAAGCGCTAGACGCCGAGCAGGACGCCAAGCCGTTCAGTCACCGGGCGCATCGGGTCTACAAGACCGAGGTCGTAGATCATGGTCGTTTCAAGATTTCCTTTGTGGTCGACGTAGTGTGACACGGCCTCGTGCGATACGCCTTGGGCTGTCAACATCAGGGAGATGGCAATCCGCTTGAGGTCGTAAAGCTGGAAATACTCCGGAACGCCCGGCATCGCTTTGAACCTGTCCAGCCCCTTGCGGAAATTGTCGCGGGGCTGGGTCATATCGGTGTGCGAGGGGAACAGTAACTTGCTTTCAGGCCAGCGGAGGCGTTGGGCCCGCACCATCCCGGCCACCCTAGGATGGATCGGCACCGAACGGTATGCGTATTCATAGAGCGAACGCGACAGTTTGATGCCCTTGGTGTTGTGCTTGTGCCAGACAAGCTTCTCCAGATCAAAATGGTCGAATTCCGCCTTGGTCAGATCGCTGGGGCGGGCCATGGTCAGGAACAGGATGCCCATAAAATTGGAGAGCTCCTCCATCTGGTCGTTGGCCGTTGCCACCTGCCCCTTGACCAGAGCCATGTTCCGTTTGGCGAACCCTTCCAGGTGATCAATTTCAGGCGGTGCCTCGAACACCGGATAGAAGATGTGAGCTGCGATTTGGCGGATCTGCTCTGTTGAGTAATCCCGGCGTCGGCGTATAACCTTCCGGGCTCGGATAGGAGTGCAGGGGTTGCGCATGTCCACCAACTGCATACGGATGGCCCAGTTATAGAGCGCCAGTACGTGCCGTAGCGCGCTGTTGAACACGTATCCCGACGAAAATTGCTTCTGGAATTCCTCGATATTCAGCGGTTTGATCGAGGAAAGCGGCCGGTCGGCGAACATCGTCCCGAAATCTTTGTAACGACGCCGACTGTTGTGGCCGCGCTTGCTTGCCACCGTCGGCGCGGGCCGCAGCCAATGCGCCACAAAGATCGCGAAGTTGTAGCGGTAGCCGGCGGAGAGGCCGCTCACATGGCTTTCCCAATAGCGGTCGATCGCCTCACGGACCGTTAGAAGATGAGCACGGCGAGGGTCGGTTCGGTCGAAATCTGGATTGTTCCCGGCCTCCAGGCGGCGTTGCCGTTTGCCGACCGCCAGCCGGGCAGAGGATACGTTGAGGACGACGGTAGACCCGAGCACTGTTCGATAACGCCTGCCATTGAACGTGTAAGCATGGACAAAGGCCTTGTGCCCCAACTCAGTAACACGGAGCCCCAGACCCGAAACGGAGTCACTTCGTATACGACCGTCCACTCCAACGGGATAATCCCAGTATATTTCCTGGCCTTTCCCAAGTGGGCAACTTGCAGTAAAAACAAGATCGTCAGTCAAAAACAATTTAGGCATTTCATGTAACTTCCATGTAACCGATTTATAGCAAATGTTACATAGAAAGTGAAGTAATGATGTTGAGTACATCAACAAAAATGACCAGAAAACAAATGATTAGGAATTTCAATAATCTCGTATTGTCGTACGGTTGGCGCTCCGAAGGAAGGGGTCATGCGTTCGAATCGCGTCGGGTGCGCCATATTATTCAAATAGTTACATGAAAACCGATCCAGTCGATTCTTCCCATGTATCTTTCATGTAACCGATCTTTGGTCGGGACGTTCATCCGGCACTAATAGTCACTGGAGTGGGGCGGATCGGGTTCTCCGTCCGCGACCGTGTCACCAACTGACCCCTCGCCCGATCTGTTTTGCGCGGCACTTCCCCTCGACCGAGCATCGCCCTTTTGGAGGAGAAGTGAAAAAAGCAGGAGGAAAGCCTTGAGCTCCGCCTCCTTCGTTTTCCTACCTGACTGCACCCCACTGGGCCAGTGCACAAATCACACACCGGCCTGTCAGAAATTTCCCCACCGCCTGTCAGAACATCTGGAGCGAGGTACCATAGGTCTCAAGACCCAACAATCAGCAAGGAACCTCATGACTATGCAACTCACTTTCAACAGCCTTTTCAGCCGTCTTACCTCCAACAAGGGCTATACGATCGACCAGACCATTCTGATCGTCGCCATCATCGCCATCCTTATCACCCTCGTGATCATCACCGTGGGTTGGCAGCTCATCAACCGCTCCAGCGGTACCAAGGCCGGTGCCCAGCTCAAGCAGGTTGAAGACGCCAACGGCCAGTTCTATTCCGGCCAGCACGTGTGGCCGCACGTGGCTCTTACTACCGCCGGCACCCCTACCAGCAACATCGCCGTTTTGGTTAATAACACCATCCCCGCTGCCAGCTGGGCCAGCAACGTCGACAAAACCGACCTGCGCAACATCCTGCCCGGCTTCCGCATAACCGGCACCGGCACCTCCGCCGTGGTTTACCATGGTTTCGGCGGTGGCAACTCCACGACCGGTATCATCACCGAACAGGCCAACACCATGGCCACCGTCGGTAGCGACCAGCGCATGGTTGTCCAGTTTGCTGACATGCCCCTGGCCGACGCGAAGGAAGCCGACAAGGCCATCGATGGCGCGATCGACGCCACCAAGGGCCGCGTGGTTTACGGCACCACTGCCTGCCTGAACAGCACGCTCGGCGGTGCGACCACCATCCCGACCGCTCAGCCAACCGCCAGCCTTGTAACCGTCTGCTACGCGGCCAACACCGTCAACTAAGCCTGAGCCTACCCAAAAAGCCGCCCCACCGGGCGGCTTGTTGCGCTTTTACTCCGCTTCACCGTTCATTTTCGGCTCGCCCCATCATCACGCGCCGGCGCCTGACCCAGGCGAAGTCGGCCGAGGTGAAACAGCCCGGCGTGGCGTAGCCGCAACGGCGGTTGCCCCATTTGGCGTCACTGGCGACGCCAAGCGGTTGAGGTTGCGGTAGAGTGGCCTATGCATCTCCTATGCCGCCTGTCGCTGCTCGCCGCCTTGCTGGTGGTGGCGCCAGCGTGGGCGCAAGATTGGGGCGCTGTCGCCAATATCTCCGCCACCATGGGCGTCACAGGTGGCCGGCTTTGCTATGGCGAGGCTAGCCGCGGCGATATCGGTTGCCCTTCAGATGCGCCAATAATTAGCGGCTCGACCATTTCGGGCACGTTTGTGGGGGATGGATCCGGCCTCACCGGCGTCACGGTAGCCACCGATCGCATTGTGAGCGGCACGAGCGCCGCGATTATCAGCCCCGACGGAACCGTGACCATGCTCGGGCGACTGGAAATCGTGACTGGCACCAATGTGGTCTCCCTCGGCAAGGGTGCCGGGTATAGCAATACCGGGAGTAATGTTACGGTTGTCGGCAAGTCGGCCGGAAATTTCAACTCAGGCTCCAACGTCGCAGCGTTGGGCGATTTTGCCGGTCAGAACAATCCCGGGAGTGCCCTCACGGCGGTCGGGCATGCCGCCGCGCAGAACAACACCGGAAACAACGTCACCGCCCTGGGGGCTTGGGCTGGCACCTCCAACACCTTCAGCAACGTCACCCTGCTGGGCTACAACGTCTATACCGCCGACAAGTCCAACCAGGTGGTGCTGGGCAACGGCAACGTGGTGGAAGTAAGCACCAGCGGCGTTTATGTCGGCAAGGGCGTTAGTATCACGGGCACCATCTCCGCCACCAATTTCGTCGGTAACGGCTCCGGCCTCACTGGCATCAGCACGGTTACCGACCGGATCATCTCCGGTACAGCCAGCGCCATCATTAGCCCCAGCGGCAACCTTAACGTCCGGGGCCTGCTGGATATCGTCACCACCTCCAACGTCGTCGGCATCGGTTCTAGCGCAGCCAAAAACAATACGGGCGTCCAGGTCACCGCCTTGGGCTATGCCGCAGCCCAGAACAACACCGCCAACTACCTCACCGCCGTTGGTTATGCTGCGGCGTTGTCCAACAGCATGCCGAATGTCACCGCCGTGGGTACCAACGCGGGATATAGCAACTCCGGCACCAACGCCACTGCGGTCGGTATGAGTGCAGGCCAAAACAACACGGGCAGCAGCCTCGCCGCCTTGGGCTATGCTGCAGGGCAGAATAACAGCGGGGATTATTCCACCTTGGTCGGTGGCCTTGCCGGGCAGAACAACACCCAGACCCATCTTACGGGCATCGGCTATTTCGCAGGAAAGGACAACACGTCCCCCTTCGTGACGGCAGTGGGTGAAGAGGCCGGCCAGCTCAACTCCGGCTACGCCCTTGTGGCGGTAGGCGTTGCAGCCGGCAAGTACAATACTGGCTCCAACTCCACCGTCATCGGCTCCTATGCAGGCCAGTACAATACGGGCCTCAACGCTGCCACCTTGGGTTATCTTGCGGGACGGAACAACATCGGCAGCAACGTCACCGCCCTAGGTGCCTATGCTGTCTACAGTAGCGTCGTGTCCAATACCTTCAGCAACGTCACCGGCGTTGGCTTCAACGCCCAGCCCAGCAAGTCCAATCAGGTGGTTCTGGGCGATGGCAACATCGTCGAAGTCTCCACCACCGGCGTCTATCTCGGCAAGGGTGTCAGCACCACCGGCGTCGTCACCGCCACGGCCATCTATCTGGCCGACAACCCCGCCATCACTTGCGGCCCAGCCACCTACGGCACCACCAAATTCATCAACGGTCGCCCTTATTACTGCCGCCAGTAGGAAGTTTCATCAGGACTTGCCGCTTATTTCTGGGAATGGGCGGTCCCGGCTTGCCGGCCACGCTGCGGGCAAGTAAAGAAGCGCACGTGGCAATCTGACGTTACTCGTCCATGGGTGTTTTATGCACGGCGGTGAAGAATTGCGAAAACAGCGGCGTCGGCGCGTTCTGAAAGGAGCGACGATTCTGACAGGTATATCAAATTCCGAGGTCAAGTGCACTGTTCGAAACATGCATTCCAAAGGTGCAGAGTTACAAGTGTCAATCGAAGCGCGCGTTCCGGACGAATTCCTTCTCTACATCCCGATTGACGGCATAGGCTATAAGTCAGTTGTTCAGTGGCGAAGAGCAGATAAGATCGGGGTGATGTTCTTTGGCACAGAACCAAAGCCACATTGGCACTACGGTTCGGTCTAAACTTCAGGAACAGCCTTGTATCTGATAAGTAACCACCCCTGTCTTTACCACCGACAAGAAGGCACCTGCTTGGCATTTCCGAGCTCAAACGCCCTAAGGGCCTGCGAGGACCGGGGCGCGAACCTGCCGTTCGCCTCAGGTAGCCTTCAACAACCTCGCCTGTTCGGCCTCGTGGCGGAGGTTCTGCCGCGGCCTTGGCCCGATCTGCTGGATCACCAGCCCGGCGGCCAGCGAGCCGAGATCGCCGCAATCCTTGAGACTGCGTCCCGTCGTGTAGCCATAGAGGAAACCGGCGGCGTAGAGGTCGCCGGCGCCGGTCGTGTCGACCAGTTCCTTAATCGCGGCCGCCTCGATGGTGACGGTCTCCTTGCCGCGCACGATGACCGAGCCCTTTTCCGAGCGGGTGACGGCGGCGATCTTGCAGTCCTTGCGGATGGCGGACAGCGCCTCGTCGAACGAAGCGGTTTGGTAGAGCGACTTGATCTCGTGGCTGTTGGCAAAAACGATGTCGACGGTGCCCGATCGCATCAGGTCGAGGAATTCGTCACGGTAGCGGTCGACGCAGAACGAATCCGAGAGTGTCATCGACACTTCGCGGCCTGCCGTGTGCGCGAGCTTCGCCGTCTGCCGGATCGCTTCCTTGGCGCGCGGCGGGTCCCACAGATAGCCCTCGAAATATGTGACCTTGGCGCCCGATGCCTTGTCGGCCTCGACATCCTCCGGCCCGAGCTCGACGCAGGCGCCGAGATAGGTGTTCATCGAGCGTTCGCCGTCCGGCGTGACGAAGATCATCGAGCGCGCCGTCGGCGGCTCACCCTTGAGCGGCCTGGTGTCGAAGGCGACACCCTGCGCACGGATGTCATGCGCATAGATTTCGCCGAGCGCATCGTTCGAGACCTTGCCGAAGAAGGCGGCACGGCCGCCGAAGCTGGCGACGCCGGCCGCCGTGTTGCCGGCGCTGCCGCCGGACGCTTCGATCGCCGGGCCCATGCGGCTGTAGAGCAGTTCGGCGCGCTGGGTGTCGATGAGGTTCATCGCGCCCTTGATGATGCCGTTGGTCTCGAGGAAGTCCTCCTCGCACTGGGCGATGATGTCGACAATGGCATTGCCGATGCAAAGCACGTCATATTCCGGCATCAATGTCTCCGCCAACAACCCGCCGGCTTTCCACCATGGTGGCCGGGCGCGGGCCTACTGATTGACTACGGGTTTGCTCGGAGCGCGCGCCTCTCTCGAGGATGCGGTCCATGGCAGTTCCTTTGGTTTCGGATTTTGGTATGGGTCGATGAGAGGAAGCAGGTCCATGGGAAGTTTCAAAGTCGACGAGATGGACGGCACAAAGATCGTCTGCAGCGTGACAGTCGAGGCACAAAGCCATGTTCACGCTGTGGTGAAAGCGATACAGCGTCCGCTCAAGCCAGGTCGAGTAGCCGGTAGGCCGTGGATACGCGTTACCGACTCCAACCACACGTCCAGAGAGTTTTCCGGCGGAGATTAACCGGCCCATGTCATCCCTCTTACTCGCGAGCAGCTTAATTTTGACTCTATGGTTGTGTGGAATGCTTACGTTTGGAGGAATGGGAGGTCGCGACTTGTTCGAAGACTGGAAATCGGGGCGAGATGGAGACCAGACGTGTTTGTTCTGGATCGTTGTAACCGTCTTCGCGATAGGATTCGCCGCTTGGTTGACAATGTAGTAGCCACCATAAATATTAGTAATCATTAACATTGCTCGAATGATGATGTGCCTAATTTGAATCGTTTTTATGACACCAAATTGCAACTGTAATAATATACTATCGGTTGTATGACAGCAAGGATCAATGCCCGTGCCAATTTGGTTTCGTGTCGTAGACATTCCGACCGCACTTCGGCTTGTCAATAATACACACTAAACCCGCTCGCGGCCACTTGCCGCTCAACCGAAAAGATGCAACGATAAATGGGTTGTTGGACAGACGACACCCCTTTTGGACAGGGGTCTGGAGGGGCAGTGTATTTTCCGAAGTTTCTTGTAATCGCGACAGCTGCATTGGCGAGCCTTCTGTTGTGGACATACGGTGTGACCGGATCGGTTTGGTATTCGTTAATTTGGACTGGGCTCGGCGCTTTGTCTCTGCAGCTTGGATATTTTCTGAGTGTTGTATATTTTGTTCTTCGCAGCGAAGCGGGGAAGGAGGAGAAGTTATCTGTAAGCGACGAGGAGCGCGTCAAACTGTTGGGCTGGACAGGATCGTTGTTCCATTGAATTTGAAATCCAGATGATTTCCCAATCGTACTTCCGGCGAGTGTCAAATTGACTTTGATGTTCGACAGCCTTGGCGCCTCAATAGCCTTGTGAATGAAAAGTTCACCTATACACAATCTCCTGAAGGATCGATGGCCGGCAGACAAAGTTGTATGAACAATATTGTCGCAAAAGTGAAAGATTTATAGAGTATTGCCTTGAACCGACGTCAATTGCGCTTGACGAGCGGCGCCCGGCACCGCTAACACGTGGCGCGCCAAAATCGGCAACCTGCCGATGTTTTTCGAGAGGGACACCCGTGACACGGCAGAACTACTTCTTTACCTCGGAATCCGTTGCCGAGGGCCATCCCGACAAAGTCTGTGATCGGATCTCCGACGAAATTGTCGATCTCGTCTATCGCGAGGCCGAGAAGACGGGCATGGACCCGTGGAAGGTCCGCGTCGCCTGCGAGACGCTGGCCACCACCAACCGCGTCGTCATCGCCGGCGAAGTGCGCGTCCCCGAGACGCTGTTGAAGAAGGACAAGGCCGGCAATATCCTCAAGGATGCGGCCGGACATTCGATCATCAACCCAGCCAAGTTCAAGTCGGTCGCCCGCAAGGCGATTCGCGAGATCGGCTATGAGCAGGCCGGCTTCCACTGGAAGACCGCCAAGATCGAAGTCCTGCTGCATGGCCAGTCGCCCGACATCGGCCAGGGCGTCGACAATGCCGCCGATCGCCAGGGCGAGGAAGGTGCCGGCGACCAGGGCATCATGTTCGGCTATGCCTGCCGCGAGACGCCGGACCTGATGCCGGCGCCGATCTACTACAGCCACAAGATCCTCGAACTGCTGGCCGCTGCGCGCCATGAAGGCAGCGGCGATGCCGGCAAGCTCGGCCCGGATGCCAAGAGCCAGGTCACTGTGCGTTATGTCGACGGCAAGGCGGCGGAAGCGACACAGATCGTGCTGTCGACGCAGCACCTAGATTCGAACTGGGATTCGAAGAAGGTCCGCAAGGTCGTCGAACCCTATATTCGCGAGGCGCTGGGCGATCTCAGGATCGCCGACGACTGCAACTGGTATATCAATCCGACCGGCAAGTTCGTCATTGGCGGGCCGGACGGCGACGCCGGCCTGACCGGCCGCAAGATCATTGTCGACACCTATGGCGGTGCGGCACCGCATGGCGGCGGCGCCTTCTCCGGCAAGGACACGACCAAGGTCGACCGTTCGGCGGCTTACGCGGCGCGCTACCTTGCCAAGAATGTGGTGGCAGCCAAGCTCGCAGACCGCTGCACCATCCAACTGTCCTACGCCATCGGCGTTGCCCAGCCGCTGTCGGTCTATGTCGACCTGCACGGCACCGGCAAGGTCGACGAGGCAACGCTGGAGGAAGCGCTGCGCTCCGTGATGGACCTGTCGCCGTCCGGCATCCGCCGCCACCTCGATCTCAACAAGCCGATCTATGCCAAGACGTCGTCCTATGGCCATTTCGGCCGCAAGGCCGGCAGTGATGGGTCCTTCTCCTGGGAGAAGACCGATCTCGCGGATCGCCTGATGGCGGCTACGGACCTGCCCATATCCGAAGTCCCGACCGCCGGCAAGCTGCTAGGCGTCGGGATTCACGTAGGATAGAGCGATGAATGATGACTATGCCAAAAGTGGATCTGAGCTATCGCCAAGATTCGTCGCGAGGTGTACAGTCTTCGCTTTGATTTTGGTAATATTTGCGCTTATTTATCTTGCGACAATCCATTAAACTATCGCCTACAGTCGGCAACTGCTTTGAAAACGAGCCTAAGTACCGGGAATTTGCCGGGCGGGCGGGGAGCGCGAGGGGCGGGCCAGGGGCGCCCTCGCCTGGCCTCGGCCGGTTCGACAACGGCCTGAGGACATTCCGAACGCAAAAAACCCGGGGCATCGTTGCCCCGGCCTGACCGGATCCGCAGCGCAGCGGGAGGCCAGCCCTTGCCGTCCAGTTCCTTCTCGGCCTGCAAGACGCCCTCGGGTCTTGGGCCGCGTTCGACCGCTTTCGCGGCATCTTCCCTTATGCGGCGAGACGGTTGAGGATGTCAAAACACTGTGCAGGGAGATGAAAAACGTTCCTGAGCGGCGCAACTTCTTTGTGACAGCTTTGAAGTATCCAACCCTGCTAAGCCGTCTTTAGCAACTAGCTCGGCAACCTGCCTATTGTCATCCGGCTGTCATATATTGGCGATACGTACCCTTAATTCCGGATTTACAGATACATGGATAAAAAATTAGCTCTCCTCGGATTGGCAGCACTTGGCCAGGATACAAGGCTTGAGGTCTTCCGCCTGCTTGTTCAGGCGGGCGCCGGGGGAGTGCCCGCTGGCGAGATCGCTGCTCGCCTCAATACCGTGCAGAACACTATGTCGGCGCACCTGAAGGTCCTCGACCATGCCGGCCTCGTCCGCTCTGAGCGCGACGGACGCACAATCCGCTACGTCGCCGACATGACCGGCTTCCGCGATCTGCTCGCCTATCTCATGGAAGACTGCTGCAACGGCGCGCCGGAATTCTGTCAGCCCGTGATCCAAGCAGTCACCTGTAAATGCTAGAAGGAGGGCATACGCCATGAGCGAGCCATATAACGTTCTTTTCCTCTGCACCGGCAACTCGGCAAGGTCGATCATCGCCGAAGCAATTCTGAACCGTGTCGGCGCCGGCAAGTTCAAGGGCTATTCGGCCGGATCGCACCCCAAGGGCCAGGTTCACCCCTACACGCTCCAGCTCCTTAAAAACCTGAATTACGACACGTCGTTTGCCCGTTCGAAAGACTGGGAAGAATTCGCAGTGCCCGGCGCGCCGGAAATGCATTTCGTTTTCACGGTGTGCGACAACACTGCCAATGAATCGTGCCCGGTCTGGCCGGGGCAGCCGATGACGGCACATTGGGGCGTGCCTGACCCGGCTGAGGTGGGAGGGACCGATGCCGAGAGGCATCTGGCGTTCGCCGAAGCCTATCACATGCTTAACAACCGGATTTCGATCTTCATCAGCCTGCCGATGAACATGGTCGACAAGCTCGGGCTGCAAAAGCGGCTCGATGAAATCGGCCGCAAGCTTCCGAAAGCCGGCTAGGCGTCATGGTCGACCTGTCCCGACGCATCGCCGCAGAGGCCCTCGGCACGGCCTTGCTCGTCGCGACTGTGGTCGGCTCCGGTATCATGGCCAACCGCCTCACGCACGACACTGCGCTGGCGTTGCTCGGGAACACCATCCCTACAAGCGCCATCCTTGTGGTTCTGATCACAATCCTCGGACCGATCTCGGGCGCCCATTTCAATCCGGCGGTGACCCTGGTCTTTGCATTGAGGCGGGAGGTTGAAACCAATTCCGCCGGGGCGTACGTCCTGGCTCAGGTCTTAGGCGGGATCGCCGGCACGTTCCTCGCACATGCCATGTTCGAACTGCCGGTGTTGCAGCTATCCCAGACCGTGCGGACCGGTAACGGCCAATGGGTCGCCGAAGTGGTCGCCACCTTTGGCCTTGTCCTCACCATCCTTGCCGGGTTGCGGGCTCGCCCGGACTCAATCCCATGGCTGGTAGGGCTCTACATTACCGCCGCCTACTGGTTCACCGCCTCGACCTCGTTCGCCAACCCGGCCGTCGCTATTGCGCGGGCATTGTCCAACACCTTCGCCGGAATCCGCCCGGCCGATCTGCCAGGGTTCATCGTCGCTGAATTGCTGGGAGCGATCGTCGCTATGGCCTTGGCCGGATGGCTGCTCGCCAGCCCCAAATCCGCCACTTCAATAATGGCGCAGCCGCCCGGCCTGATGCGGGACTGACGGCCCCGGCGAATTTTATCGGGCATTGGGACACCACCAATCAGCTCCCGCAGATGTCCTCCAGTGGCCAAGCTCCGCGGCCGCGCCCGAAGCTACGCCACAAAGCAAGCAGCAAGACTGCAATAGTAAAGGTGCGTCACCCTATAAGGGCATCAAACAACGCGGTCTGTCGTGCATCTGTCACACACCACCCCTACACGCAGACTGAGGCGTTCCGTGACTGACATTTCGGGGCAGCCAGTTGGGGTATGAAAATGCAAGACAGCTGCCTGTCAGGTCGCTGTGTCTATGGTCGTTACCATTTCGTCTTCCTGCTGTAGCCTTTCAATCGGCCGCAATTGGGGACGAGCGCGCGTGGCCGGCAAGTCAGATACATGACCAGATTTCCAAATCCGATGGTTGGGATATCCCACGAAGCCTTGGCAGGCCTGGTGGGCGAGGCGGTACAACAGGCATTGACGCAGCATGGTGTCCTGCTGGACGCCGAGGCGCTCGTTTCCGTCAGCGTGATTGCGGGCAGTGTGGCCGCCGCCCTGCCCTTCCTGCCGCAGGCACAATGGCACGCGATCGGCTCTCTCAAGGGCGACTTGACTGCGCTCGCCTCTGAGTTCTTCCGCACGATGGCAAACAAGATCGCGCACAGCCACCCCGCCGAAGCGGACCACGCTTCGGGGAGGCCGGCGCCGGCGGCCGGACCCGGCCAGCCTGCGTTCCAACACGTTGCCGAGGGAACCGCAGAGCTCCAATCGATGGTGATCGAGGACTGGGCGGGCGAAGTTGCCGGATCGACCTATTTGGAAGAGAAGCTCCGCATCCCGCGCTCCACGCTTCATCGCTGGCAAAGGCGAAACGAAGTCATCGCGTTGCGCAAGGGCGGCCGCAAGCATGTCTTCCCGCTGGCCCAGTTCATCGACGGCAGGCCGGCGCTAGGGATCAGTGAGGTGCTGTCCCTCATTCCCAATCCAAGGCTGGCCTGGTTTTGGTTGGCCCGCCCTTCGCCAGATCTCGACGGTCGCATTCCCATTGAAATGCTCAAGCGCGACATGGTGCACGAGGTCATACTGGCCGCACGCGACTTTTCATCGACCGGCAGTATCAAATCTTCAGTTTGACGTTCTGATTTTCAAATCGATTAGTGTGCAATTGTAATGCCGCTCACTAGATGAGTAAGGTCCCTTTACAAAGACAGTCATAAATAGAATCAACTCAGGCTATCCCGCGTTTCCTTTGTGCCGCTTGTGCAATCTGTGCCAAATTTAGACGCATCTTCGTGATATTTCCGCAACAATACTTCTTAAACAGCCAAAGAGCCGCTTTCCAGTTTCAATCTCCGTTTGTGCACTGCAGCGAAGTCGGCCATGTCGAGCGCGAAGAAGCCGCACGGTGCGCGACTTTTTCAACGATGAGGACGGGGTGGCAGGAAAGCCCAAGTGACCTGCCGAAGCCTGTCTTGAACCTTTGACTGGAGATTCAAGAAAATGAACATCAAGAGCCTTCTTCTCGGCTCCGCTGCGACCCTGATCGCAGTTTCCGGCGCCCGCGCCGCCGATGCGGTCGTCGTCGCCGAGCCGGAACCGGCCGAATACGTCAAGATCTGCGACGTCTATGGCGCAGGTTACTTCTACATTCCCGGCACCGAGACCTGCCTGCGCATCGGCGGTTACGTCCGCTATGACGCCGGCGTGGGCGACATCGGCACGTTCGATGGCGCTAAGACCACCGACGTACAAAACGGCAGCGAGAACAGCACTTGGTTTAAGAACACCCGCTTCACGCTGAAGACTTGGACCGGCCAGGAAACCGAGCTCGGCACGTTGAAGACCTACACCGAAACGCGCTTTAATTTCGGTGACAAAAACCTTGTCACTGATGGGCGCGGTAACGTCGACAGCAATCCCGCCGCCAACAAGCCGGTCGACCTGCATTTCGCGTGGATCCAGCTCGGCGGCCTGCGCGTCGGTAAGGATGAGACGCCCTACGACGCGTTCATCGGCTATGCCGGCAATGTCATCCAGGACACGATCATCCCGTACGGGATCAAGGACACCAACGTCGTCAGCTACTACTTCGACGCTGGCAGTGGCTTCTCGGGCGTTGTCTCGCTGGAAGAAGGCTCAGGCGCCAACACGATCGACAGCTATGTTCCGCATGTCGTCGGCGGCTTGAAGTACAAGGCCGACTGGGGTGCGATCACCGGCGTTGTCGCCTATGACAGCAACTACGAGGAAGTGGCCGGCAAGGTTCGTTTGGACGTCAACGTCAGCAAGGAACTGTCGCTGTTCGTCATGGGCGGCTACGGCACCGACAACAACCTCACCGACCCCACCAACGCCGTCAACGCTCATGGCCGCGGCTTCTACAAGCCGTGGGGCGGCAAGTGGGCTGTCTGGGGCGGTGGCACCTACAAGTTCAATGCCAAGGCAGCGTTCAACGTCCAGGCTTCGGCTGATGACGACAAGAACATCGCTCTGGCTGCGAACGTCGCTTACACCATCGTTCCGGGCTTCACGATCACGACCGAAGTCGACTGGGACCATTTCGGTCACTTCGATGATGGCACTCCGTTCGGCAACTTCACCAAGGCCGACAAGAAGGATAGCGTTGGCGGCATCGTCCGTTTCCAGCGCAACTTCTGATCGAACCCCAGCCGATCAGAAGGGAAAGGCCCGCGACGTCGTCGCGGGCCTTTTTGTTTTTGGCGAGAGCTGCCGTACCGACGCGAATGTGCCCTCCCGTAAGAAGCAGCGCTCAGCCGGCAGGGAACGGGGCGAAGTGACCCGAGCCACGAAGCCTCGCGAGAAGGATGATGGCCGTTCCGCGGTGCTCACCCCTCGCTTGCTCACTTAGCGGCGACGCATCCCAGGCAGCCAATTCTGCCACCAAAAGGGCTGTGTCTCCGTTGATCGAGGCGCATCTAAGCTGTCCGCTCTTCTCCATTACGATTATCGCTGTGCCGGTTTCGCCATATCCAATCCCAGCCATCCGCTGAACGCAGATATCGCCGTCGACACGTACGTCGAATAGAACCGATCCTGCTGTTTTCTCCGCAGCGTCAGCCACACGATCACCGAACGGTTGATGCAGGCCCTCGCGATTGCCGAGCGACTGCTCAAACAACGCCAATTCAACATGCTCCGCCACCATGGTACCCAGGGTGCGCGCCGGCTGGCGTAATCCGCAATAGGCCAGGCCTAATTATCCACATCCCAGCCGCCGTCCCGCAGCCGCTGCGACCTCGCAGTTGCGCTCCTGGGCCGGCGCCACCTTCGCCTGTCCGCCTCATGCTAGGCGCCTTATCTTCGCTAAATTAGCCGAAGTTAAATTTAGAGCGTTTCGGCTTGCCGGAAATTATGTCTCCGTGGATAAACCAACATGGCTTTTTGGGTGCTGCAAGGAAGACTAATGCGTGGTCGTGGATTGATTAGAGCGTTGCGCCAGGACGACGCTCGACAGGTGCGCGCGCGCATTGCCGAACTGGAGCTCGACCTCATAACGACCGCACCTTTGGGACGCCATCGACGTTTCGAAGCCGGACATGAACTTCGCAGGGCGAAGCTTCGCCTGGAGAAGCTCGAGGAATGCATCGGCTAACTACCGGAGAGCTCTGGACGTTAGTAGTAGCCTCGCCGCTTCCATCCTTGTCGCGCGGCGAAGCCGGCAGCATGGGTTCCCCCTTTCATTCACCGATCCTGACAGTCTTGCTTTACCCGTTCTGTTTGTCAGCGCCTTTTTCTCGAGCGCGCCGGCCGCGCATTTGGTCCATCATATGATAGCGGCAACGAACTCGTGCCGGTTTTATGGGATTTCAGCGACTAATTGGAAAAGCTGCTCCAACTGGCGAGTCGGGTTCGATGTCCCGACCGATCGAGCCGCCCCAACTTCTTGATTGGGTTTCGTGAGCTTCCACCAGGAGTGCGGTAACCGCTATTCTCTTCGAGGCCTAGGTCGTGCCTACAACAAGACCCTGACGGTGCCGACAGTCAGAGGCTGCAGATGTTCAGATGTTCTTATTCGACGAAGTTGGGGAATCGTGTGATCGACCAATCGATTAGGTCGACCGCTCGCTGAAGTATCGCCTCGGTTTGAGCAAGTCTGTGTGACGCGGCGATGACATGTGCGATCGTGTCTCGATAATCGCCTTTCCTGATGATCGGGGTCTTGGGTTTAACATACAATTTGACCTCGGCGACACCTGCTATGGCCGCCGCCCGACTGTGGCCATCGATCCAATCGAGGATGCCATCGCGATCGGGAACTAGGAACCGGACGGCCGCAGTCTGCGACTGCCTTTTGCGCAGATTCCATTCGTCGCCGATGACAAGCTTGATGTGCTCGGCGACGAGATCGACACCGTAAGCCAACTGGACCAGTTGAGGATCCGGCGAGCCAGCAAGACGCGGATTGACCTCAATGACGACCGGGCCACGTTTCGTCCACCGGAGTTCAATGTTTGTTGGCCCCCAGCCAAGGTCGAGAGCTCGCAGACAACTCAGAGAAATATCGGCGATATGCTCATGCCTGTCATCAGTCAGCAAGGCCGGAAAGGCGAACTCACGATAGACGAAATGCGGTGGCGGGCCGAACTCAGCGGCCGTAATTCCAATGACCTTATTTCCCATTATCTGAGCAGTATATTGGGGGCCTTGCACGAATTCTTCGACCAGCATCCTCGGTGAGGACCACCATATATGTTTGCCGCCCAATAGATAGGTCGTATGTTCGGCCAACTCATCGTCGTCGCGGCACAATCGAACACCAATGCTGCAGGTGCCGACGGCTGGCTTAAGAATCACCGGCAGGCCGATCTCCATGGCAGCGCTTTCTACGTCCGCCGCATTCGCTGCCAAACGATAAGCAGGCACTGAAACGCCGGCCTGCGCGAGGAGCTGACGTTGAGCGAATTTGTCGCAGCATTGTTCAATAGATGCGGGATTCGGTCCAGGAAGATCGAAATACCTGCAAAGCTTGCCAACTGTCGCGTACAAGGACTCCTCGGCGCTCGTAATGCCGGCAATGTCATAAGTCGTACCTAGCCGGGAACATTCGCCGATCAGCGCAGCGAGATCTTTTGTATCGATGCGGATTGCCTCAATCCCTTCCGTCGCAAGATCGCACTGAATTGGATCAGCCGATACGACAATTGGATGGACGCCAAGACGCTGGGCCGCTTGGATGTATAGCCGCGCGGTATCCATCGAATAGCCTTCAACCAGAATAAGTACTCTTCTTGCCATTGGTAAACCCGATGCTGTGATGTGCGGCGGTCCGAGCGTAACTGGCATCAGTTCTTGACCAATGTCTAACCTCAGCTGTCTAACCTCAGCCAATGTCTAACCTCAGACCTCGCGGCGAACATAACATCGTCAGCGATTTTCGGTTGTTAAGGTTCTGTAAATTAATTTGAAGTTTTTGTCGCAACTTAGAATAGGGACGATTGGGGAGTTGCTCGTCAGCTAGCCAAACATGCGCATATCGGAGCGATCCAATGATCCAGTCGGGCAGCGTCGACTTGACGCAACCACACGAGTTAAGCTCCCACCGCCTGATGAATATGGCCGATGGGACTTGGCTGGATGGGAGGCTTTCGACGGCCGGAGTTCCATCGACGATTGCCATTGCTATTCACCCAACGCGGCGCTGCGTTTGAATCGCCTATCTCTGCACAACGGTGCTTACCCACTGGCGGGTATGACTAGGAAGCATGCTGAAATGATCTTTGAAGACTTTCGAAAAATGTGAAGAGGAAACATATCCGCAGGCCATGGCCACTTCAATGACCGACATGTCTGTCACCTCAAGAAGCTGTCGCGCCTTTTTTAACGTAATCTGAGAGTAATAATTTCCCGGCGTAGTCTTTAGATGCTTTACGAATATTCTCTCGATTTGGCGACGCGACAAATCCACTGTCCGTGCTATTTTCTCGAGTGGCAACGGTTCCTCGACATGCTTCTCCATCAGCTTGATGACACGAATGATCTTTTCGACGGTACCGTTATATCCAAGTCCAAGCGGCGCAGATTGACAATGCGTACCTATACGCACTCTGTCTGCGGTCAATTGAGCACAAATCCAACGCGCTAGATCCTCGCCCCTTTTAAGATGAATTATCTCAGCTGCGAGATCGAACGCTGCGAACCCTCCGGCGCAAGTCGTAACGGAGCCATCCTGGACAAAGAGACAATCTTCGGCGACTAAATCTGGGAACTTTTCGGCAAAAGCCGATAATTTCGACCAGTGAATTGTACATCGCATGCCGCTACGCAAGATTGCTGCGTCAGCCAACAACCAGGCTGCGGTTCCGATCGCACAAATTGGCAATTTACGATGAATTTTCACTCGCAGAAGAGCTGTGAGAAGGGGTGACTTTTGCTCTTCGATGCGTTCTCCACCTATAATTACAAAGGGTGAATCGTCATGATCGTCTTTGTAGGAATTGATGTCGATGTCGGTTGTGATTGCGATGCCGCTTGAGCTCACCACCGGATTTCTGTCTGTCCCGACAACTCGCCAATCAAAGAGCTTCTCGCCAGCGCTGCAATTGGCCTGATAAAGAGGCTCTACAAACGAGGAGAAACTAAGCTGCGAGAACCCTGGTAGAACAAGGATGCTGAACCTCAGCGTGCTGTGGAACGAGGCCTTTTCTTCCGACGAGCCTTCATTGAAATCGCAACGCCGAACGGACGAGTCCGCATTCACGGTTTCAGCCATCATCAACAGCTCCCGACCGGCCGCTTCTTTCCCGCTCCTGTGCTTTCACGCCAAGCCCGATTGGTTGCGCTGTCTCTTCGAGGCGGTCAGCGAATTTCGCTTTCCCGCGCCACGTCGCCAATACCGCGTCCCGCGTCGGCCCCCGTGCAGGTCCTCGTCACGTGCCGCCGCGTGCGGGATGAGATGCGTGAAGCCCTCGAACGCCACGCTGTCGCAATCAAAGAGGTTCTCCGCAAGGGCTTCGGCCATGGAACAGAACTTTACCACGGTTGTGGGCTCCACGTTAACTTGCTGGCTGCGCGCCGTAGGCGGTTGCGAGGCGATGGCTACAGGTAAGGCTTGATCTTGCGAAGGGCTCCGAGAACCACAGCCGCCATGTTATCGATATCCTGCTCCGACATGGCCGTAGACAGGAAACCGGTGCCCGTTTCCACCATGAGGAGGCCGCCATCGAAAAGATACCCGACGAATGCCGAAAGAAGTGCGGCTTTCTCCGGCGAGAGATAAGCCTGCCGGTAGTTCTCAGGCGCACCCGCGGACAGGTGGATGCGAAACATCGACCCTCGGCCGGTAACGCAAACAGGCACGTCCGCAATCTTGATTGCCTCGCCAATTGAGCCTTGCGCACGGTCGCCAAGCGCATTGAGCCTGTCAACAGCCTCCCGATCGTACAACTGCATCGCCGTATGGCCGGCGATCATCGTGATTGGGTTTGCCGAGAACGTGCCAGAAAGCGGAAACAGCGCCGGCCCATTTAGGGGGTTCAGCACGTCCATCACGTCGGCGCTGCCGGCAATGGCCCCGACGGGAAAGCCGCCCCCTATCATCTTGCCCAATGCAGTGATGTCCGGTTGGACATCATACCATTGTTGGGCTCCTCCAAATTTTGACCGGAACGTGATCACTTCGTCGAAGATCAGGAGCGCCCCGTTCTGCTTGGTCCAGCGTCTCAGCGATTGAACGAAATCTTCGGCCGCAGGAATCACGCCTATACGATGAGGAAGCAGATCGATAAGCACGCACGCCAACTGGTCGCGGTGTTCGTCGAGTATCTTGAGCGCCCGTTGCACGTCATTGAACGGGATCACAACGACATCGTCGAGCACGCGCTGAGGCGTTCCGCGCGATACAGCAACGCTGGACGGGTGCTCGGGCTGTCCCCAATTGTCCGGCTTGGCCGTCTGGCTTGCCTCGGCGTAGTCGTAAAGGCCGTGATAGGCCCCTTCGACCTTTGCGATCTTCGGCCGCCTGGTGAATGCCCGGGCAGCCTTGAGGCTCGCCATGACCGCCTCTGTTCCCGAGTTGACGAAGCGGATTCGCTCAAAGGCAGGATTACGGCTGCGAATATACTCGGCATAATCGATCTCGACTTCGGTGCCGAGCGTAAACGCGGTCCCTTTCTGCAGCTGTTCGCTGACAGCAGCAACGATCGCCGGATGTGCATGCCCGTGAATCAGGGAGGCGATATTATTCGCAAAGTCGATGCGACGGACGCCCTCCACATCATAGACGTAGCACCCTTGCCCCCTCTCGGCGTAGATCGGATGCGGCTTGCGCAAAATCGTGTTTCGGCTGCATCCGCCCGGCAAAATGGACTTGGCGCGCTCGAACAGGGCTGCGCTTTTCGAAATATCCGTATGCAAATTCGCGTCCACAAGGCATCTCCCGATAGCAGCTAGCGTTCCAAATGGCTGAACTTGCCTTGCACCCCATCCCAGGCGGCCGCGTCAGGAAGTGGTTCCTTGGAATCAGTTATGTTGGGCCACAATCGCGAAAGCTCTTCGTTGAGCTCCAGAAAGTGCTTCATATCCGCCGGCAGGTCCGTATCTCGGTAGATCGCCTTTGCCGGACAAACTGGCGTACAGGCATCGCAATCAATGCATTCGTCGGGGTGAATAACGAGAAAGTTCGGCCCCTCGTAAAAGCAATCGACCGGGCACACATCGACGCAATCGGTAAATTTGCACTTGATACAGTTCTCGGTGACGACATAGGTCATGTCTGGTCCCCATCCGTTGAAAATACCGGATATCTTTTCCGCGCAGCTACTCCGCCGCCTGCAGGAATGCGGGGTTGATCCCATACATGGAATAGAGGCCAGCCTCGTCGAAGATGACGCGATCATCATAGCCGCTGAACCAGATAGCGTCAGGGTTTCGGCCGACGATGGTCACCTTGCATCGGTCGCTTGCGCCAGCGGCTGAACGCAACAGCTTGAAGATCACGACGCCATTTTCACCCCCAGGCACGCCCGGTACAGGTTCGTTGGTGACCGCCGCGACTTCGGTCTTGCCCTTGTAGTGTGTGATCGAAAGCCGCGCATGGGCCTCGACGCCCGACAGGCCCTTTTGCGACTCGTTCAGGATCTGCCATGCACGCTCGATCGGGACATTGAACGCCTTGTGCCCGACTATGTCGCGACCACAGAAGAAATAGTGGTTGTTGATGCCGTTTCGTAGCATCTCGCGCTGCATGATCCGCAGCGCTTCGGCATCGTCGTTGATATCGCGAATGATCGGAGACTGATTGTGGATCGTAATCCACTCACGCCGAGCAAGTTCCTTGACCGCAACCCGCGTTTCGGGAATCCATTGCAGCCCGCCGCCCTGATTGTCGACATAGCCGCCATCGGGTGTCTTGCGGAGAAATTCGTCGGGATGGTTGAAGTGCACCATCATCCGCAGGCTGACCTCCGGATAGACCTCGTGGAATGCGTCGAGCATGGCAAAGAAAGTCTGGTCGAACCGCTGAGGATGAAACGCCAGCTCCTTGGTCCCGATGCGGATGTTCTCGACCCCGGCTTCCGCGAGCCCTGCCAGCCAGGCAGCGATGTTCTTGTTCCCCAGGACCATGGGATCGCCGCCTGACATCAGAATCTCGCGAAGCTTCTCACGCCCGGTTTCTGGATGGCGACCGCCATTCGCGGCCACCGCCCTGTTGTGCTCGCCAATGTATTCGACAATCTCCCCGAGCTGCGCCAAGCCTTTAGGAGCAACTGTCCCGTCCTCGCGTGTGATTTCCTTGCGGCCGATCAGTTCCTCGCGATAGCAGAAGCGACAGTGGGCGGAGCAGGTCGACGCCACATAGAGCAGACCAAGCTCATACTTATGGATCAGCCCTTCGCGCGGGCTGTAGGTCATTTGCTTGCCCGGATCTTCGGCACCGTCGAGATCGTAGGTTTCTTTCGGACTGGCTTTCACCAGCGTCTGCATGGGTCGACTGTATTGCGCCTGCTCATAATAGTGCCGAGTGATCTTGATCGGCATCCGCGCCTCCAGATCTCTCGCGGTGCCTTTCAGTTCAAGGATGCGGTCTAGTTCATCTTGTGAATAAAACCCCCGCATATCTTGGGACACGTCACCGCTGGCGAACTTGGCTATGCCGGTAATGATCTGCCGGTCGTATTTGCCGTTGAGGACTTTGTCCAGAAACGCCTGCTCACGCTGCGAGGGCATGTATTTTTCGATGATACTCACGGCGCATACCTCCAAGGCTGCAAGTTTAGACCGGTCCATACACCGGCGGAGCCAGTCCAAGTCAAAGGATTGATTTCTTGGACTAATTCTCGCCTCCCCCACTCCGACTTACAACCGCATATTCATCACCAGTTTGTGACTCTGGTTCATGAGCGGGGTGCTCAATTTGCATCAGCCACTCGATAGTCAGCGCCGCGGATTGGCGAGCGTCTAAGAAGAGAGGTGGCGCAGGCGCTGCAGCGCTGCCTGATCAGGATCGGCATGAACATGCTTAGATTCAATGAGCCAACCGTCCTATCTCGCTGTAGGCGCGTTTTCGAACCCATGTGATATCTCCAGCTACGGCGGAGCCAGGACTACTGCGCAAGCGCACGCCGGAGCGGCTGCAGCTTACTATCGAGCCTTTTGAGAATCGCGGACTTCGGCGGCTGCAACACGAATGCCGTCTTTGGAGGGGCGGAGTTTGGTGCGTAGGCAGCAGAAGGATGCTCCTGACAGCAAATCGCTTTCAGGCGTGACACGGGGCACATACCCCCTCGGCGAAGCTACGGAAAAACGGCAAAGACAACTCCGGATTGGCGTGGGTTCTACCGTCTCCAAAGTGAAAGCGCCCTGCCGGTGGGGAGGGAGGACACCGGCAGGGCGCGCCGCTCATACGTCGCGACCGTGTGGCGGCATGACATCGGGGCCAAGCAGTGGCTTAGGAAGCCTCTTCGCCATTGCGTGGGCGGCATGCTCAACTATCCGACTTCGAACGTCACGCCTTGGGCGAGCGGCAGGGTGCGACCGTAATTGATGGTATTGGTGGCCCTGCGCATATACACTTTCCAAGCGTCCGAGCCGGATTCGCGGCCTCCGCCAGTTTCCTTTTCGCCGCCGAATGCCCCACCGATTTCGGCGCCGGAGGGGCCGATGTTCACATTGGCGATGCCACAGTCGGAACCTCGCGCAGACAGAAAAGTCTCGGCCTCGCGCAGATCATTGGTAAAGATCGACGATGACAGACCTTGCGGCACGCCGTTGTGCAGCCGAAGCGCTTCATCGAAATCGCTGTAGCGGATCACGTAAAGGATGGGGGCGAAGGTCTCTTTTTCAACCGATCCTGTCTGCTTGGGCATCTCGACCAGCGCAGGGCGGACATAGTAGGCGTTGTTGCCAAAGCCGGCATCGACCCGCTCGCCGCCGAAGACCTTGCCGCCAGCGGCCTTCGTCTCGGAAAGCGCCGCCTGGTGTGCGTCGAAAGCCGCCTTGTCAACCAAGGGGCCGATGAGGTTTCCCGATTCGAGAGGGTTGCCAACCGACACGGAGGCATAAGCCTTCTTCAGTCGCGCAATGAAGCTATCATAGACACTGTCATGCACGAACAAGCGCCGCAGCGAGGTGCAGCGTTGCCCGGCGGTGCCCATCGCTGCGAAGGCGATGCCGCGCAGGGTCAGGCTTAGGTCTGCGGTGGCGGTGACGATTGCTGCATTGTTTCCCCCCAGCTCCAGGATTGAGCGACCGAAGCGGGAGGCGACGCGGGGGCCGACAGCGCGGCCCATTGCCGTCGAGCCGGTGGCGGAGATCAGCGGCACCTTCGGATGGTCGACCAGAACCGCGCCGATATCGCGGGTCCCGATCAGAATGCTTGCCAAGCCCTCCGGGACGCTCCCACCTTCCCGCCGGAAGCGTTCGACCGCACGGTTAAGCAGGGCCTGAGCCGCCAGTGCGCTCAGCGGCGTCTTCTCCGACGGCTTCCAGACGATGGAATTCCCGCAGACCAGCGCAAGCGCCGCGTTCCACGACCAGACGGCGACAGGGAAGTTGAATGCTGAGATGATGCCGGTGACGCCGAGCGGATGCCAGGTTTCCATCATGCGGTGCTCAGCACGCTCGGTAGCAATCGTCAGGCCGTACAACTGACGCGACAGGCCCACGGCGAAGTCGCAAATGTCGATCATCTCCTGGACCTCACCCAGGCCCTCCGAGGTAATCTTGCCTACTTCTATCGAGACGAGACGTCCGAGGTCACCCTTGGCCGCCCTGAGCTCCTCGCCAAGTAGACGGATCAGTTCGCCGCGCTTCGGCGCGGGCACCAGTCGCCACTCGAGGAAGGCCGAGTGCGCGCTTTCAATCGCTTCGCTGGCGGTTGTGGCATCGACTGTCTTCACTCGCGCTAGCGTCTCGCCCGAGATGGGTGATCTCACGGCGAGTTCGCCCTCGCTAAAGGCGGCGACCTCGACCCCGCAACGAGCGAGGATCGTGGCCACCTCGCCGGCGAGGGAGGGATCGATGATCTGTGTGGCGTGGGAAGTCATGGTGTTTCCTCCGGTGTTAGGGATTAGGCATCGCCACCACCGCGGCGGCAGGTGGGCGATCTAAAATTCGATCCTCGCAAGCGCGTGGGCATCAAGGGGGCAGAGCGGGCTTGTCTCCCGGCCGAGTGCTCGACAAGGGCCTCGGCCGGATGGCAAGCCAGCGATGCGCTTGGTTTGGCAGCGGCACGAGAAGCCGATGACAAGAGCGTGAATTTCTCCTTGTCGGCATGCGCCCGCCCAGCTTGTCGCAAAGAGCAGTTCCGAGAGTGCAGCGTGCCACCATTCGCGCCCGACCAGGCCAGCAATTCCGCAACATCCGCTAGAAGGTGTTTGGCCGCCAAGGTTGAGCGTCGAGAAGACGCAGTTCCATTGGGTAGAGGATCGTGGATTTGCCGTCTTTTCCCCGCCAGGAACCGCGATATATCGGCCGTCGCGCCCTGCCCGATCCGCCGCGGCTCCATCATGGAATTTTACCCGCCGCTTTGCTCAGCTGCGCCAATGCATCTTTGATCGAGTCCTGTTGCGCCTTGGCGTAGAGGTCGAGTTCATTGGCGACTTTCGCACCCAACCCCTGCTCGAAGGCCTCCCGGTTGGAGCGTTCTGAATAGTTCTGCTGTTCGTCGGCACCGAGGTTCGATTGAAAAATTCCCGCGGCGCTAACCGGCAGAAAATCCTCATAGATGATAGGATCGAAATGCAGATAGCCGCGAGCGACAAGCTCATCAACCGAGGCCGAAATCCTCTCTTGTGCAACGTTCGCAAGGCCTTCCCGAGTTGGGGAGTAGCGGAAATAGGCGAGTCCCTGTTCACGCAGTGCACTCCAACTGTCGGGAAACTCTTTGAACCGCTCGGTCAATTGGCTCTCGTAAGCACCGGCATGAGAGCCTGACGCGCCGACCCGGACATCGCGGCGAACCGAGGCCAGCAGCTTGTCATAGAGCTTGCGCCCCTTCGCAGTGAGCGCCACGCCACGCTGCTCGATCTCGCCGAACCGAGCCGTGTGCCTGCCCTCAACTAGTCCGCCGTCTGCGGCTTCGAACTCGATCCGCTCCTCGAGCGCCTTGAAGCTGGTCTGGCGAAGCAGGATCGGGCATTTGCGGCGCGGCGGGCCTTCAATGACGGCCTTGGGCATGATACCGCGTTTGGGCATGCCGACTTGAACGGCGTTGATGTCAAGCGTGCGCGGCGTCAGGTGATTGATGTGCGGTCCGCGGAAACTCACCACGTCGGCAATCAGCCGGTGCGTGCCGTGTAGCTTATTGTAGGTGGCTAGCGTCACTGTGGCGTCGCTATGCCAGCGGAACGTTTCCAATACCTCGCGCACGAACTCCTCGGAGTCGGCCTGTTCAAAGCCGCCTTCGGCCTCGAAGACCTCGACGAGTTCGAGTGCGCGGGCGGTGAATATCTGTCGATCTGACAGGATCCCCGCCGCCATTTTGCGTAGCGCTTGGTCCTCGATCAATTCCAGGCGAAGAAGCGAGGTGAAGACGCGGAATGGATTGCGTCGCAACGCCTCGTCTGCGATGGGGCGGAAGGCGGTGGAGTGCACAGGCACGCCAGCGACCGAAAGATCATAGTAGCCGACCGGATGCATGCCGAGTACCGCAAAGACGCGACGGATGTTGAAGAGCTCTTCCGGCGTACCGAGGCGAATGGCGCCGTGACGTTCGACGCCAAGACGATCCAGCTCATCCTTGCGCCGTAACGCCTGCTCCAGCTCCGGGGCGTTCGCCAACGTCGCAGCATTGACCTCGGTCACGAGCTCAATGAGGGTGCCGTACCGCGGCACCTCGGCGCGATACATCTGCGACATAGCATTCGAGAACAGCGACCGGATCTCGTCGGCGTGGACTTTCATAGAAGATATTCTGCCTGGCTTCACTTGAGCATGCATGGTCATCCGGACCTCCTGAATGCCAACTGGTCAAAGAAGTAGCTGTCGCTCACGGCTGCTTGGGCCGATCTGGAAGCGATCAAACCATCGTTGCGACGACTACGATATCGACATCTATTCAGAAGTTCATTCCGAATTGGAATGAATACAAATTGAGGCGCCGTCGATTGCCCCTGACGATGGCAGCTCGATCGACAAGATCATGCAATTGCAGATTGACCTCCCGGGTGCTGGGGAGCGGGAGGAACATCCGCCGCTTCTCGCATTACAAAACCAGCCAGTCGCGCAAACTGCCGCCGATCGATAAGGCTGGCGGAAGGCAGCGGGATAGCCCCGCTCATGCGGCAACCGTGACGCCGTGGCTCTTCAGCGCCTCTCCCTGCCGATAGTAAACACCGAAGCGGTTCCCCAGAAAGGCGCCCAATGCAATGTCTTCCTGGCGAATGAAGCCCTGGCGCGGGATCTTGCCGGCGGCAAGCAGATCGAGAACCGCGCAGATGCTGGATGCGGTCGTAATCTGGATCGCGCTCGTGATGCGCCCGTCAATCTCCGCGCTGTAGATCTTGTTAGCGTAGGTTTCCTGGATCAAGCGCCCGTTTCTGCGTCCCGAAACGGTCACAAAGACAATCACAACGTCCTGTAGCGTGGTCGGAAGGGCGTGTTCGAGTATGTCCTTGAACACATCGCGGCGGTGTCGTAGCCCCAAGTCGTGCAAAAGCGCCTTCATGATAGCGGCATGACCGGGATAGCGAATGGTGCGGTAGTTGAGCGTGTTGACCTTGCCCTTCAACGTTTCGCAAAGCGTGCCAAGGCCGCCGGAGGTGTTGAAGGCCTCATAGGTGACGCCGTCGAGCGAAAATTCTTCGCGCTCCTCCAGTGCTGGCACTTCAACGAGTTCGCCATTTACGACTGCCTCGCAGGGCTGGATGTATTCGTTAATGACCCCGTCGGTGCTCCAGGTCAGGTTGTAGTTCAGGGCATTGCTCGGAAACTGCGGGAGTGCCCCGACACGCAGGCGCACACTATCCAGGCTATCGAACTTGCCCGCAAGATCGCTCGCGACGATGGAGATGAAACCGGGTGCCAGCCCGCATTGTGGAATGAATGCGGTCTTGGCTGTCTCGGCGATCCGTTTCACCTGCCGAGTGGATTCAACGTCCTCCGTGAGGTCGAGATAGTGTACGCCAGCCTTGGCCGCGGCAGTGGCGATGCCCACGGTGAGCTGAAAGGGCGCCGCGCTTAGAACCGCGAATTTGCCGGACAGCAGCGCACACAAGGCTGCCTCGTCGGTGATGTCCAGGTATGCCGTCGAGAGCGCGGGACCGCTTTCAATTTCCGACAGTTGTTCAGCGCTGCGGTCTACGACAGTGACATGATAGTCCCCGCTATCGGCGAGCAACTGCGAGATCGTGGAGCCGATCTTCCCTGATCCGATGATTACGACGTCTTTCATTATTTCCTCCTGCAACAGGGCCACGACCCGAGGTCACGTTTCGCAGAGCGCGTGGTTGATTTGCAGCGATGAATTACATAAAACTCCTACTCGTTTTGAGCATATCGTAGGGCCAAGTCGACAAAATGCAGGTTTCGGCGAAAGATCGTCAACTTCTCATGCTGCTCGCGGAAGACGCGCGCACGCCCATCTCCGTCCTGGCTCGCAGGTTGGGCTTGTCGCGCACGACCGTTCAGGCGCGGCTCGACCGCCTTGAGCAAGAAGGGGTCATCGCCGGATATGGCGTGCGCCTGTCAGACACTTATGAGCACGGCCTAGTCCGCGCCCATGTCATGATCGTTCTGAAGACCAAAGCACTGGGCGCGGTCGTTCGCGCACTCCGCGCCCTTCCGGAAGTCATGTCCGTCCATTCGGTCAGTGGGGCCTTCGACCTGATTGCCGACGTTGCCGCGCCATCGATCAGCGAGCTTGATCGGACAATCGACGTGATTGGCGACGTCGATGGCGTCGAGAAAACGCAGTCGTCGGTCATCCTGTCGACGCGATTCCAACGATAGAAGTGCAGGCGCCGGATGAGTGCGCTGCGGCGTAGGGACCATCGGACGCTATTTCAATGGCCAAAGGCAACATCTCGTCACAACCGAATGCCTGCAGGAGATGCCTGTTGAAATGAACCGGGCGAACATAATAGATACGAAACATGAGTTCCGTTTATAGAAGGTGTTAAGCCTGTGCACTCGGTGGGTCACCATAGTCTGCCGTCCTACGCCCTGTTGCGCAGCTTCGAGTGCGCCGCGCGGCACGAAAGCTTTACCCAGGCGGCAGAAGAACTTCATCTGACGCAAAGCGCAGTCAGCCGACAAGTCAAAGAACTTGAAGACATTATGGGCGCGACATTGTTCAGGCGGGTTGGACGACGCGTGGTGTTGACCGAGAGTGGCAGGCGGTTTGCCGCGGATCTGGCGATCGATCTCGAGAATCTCAGGCAATCGGTGGTGCGGGCGATTGCCGTCGGCGAGCGAATTTCGACGTTGCGCATCGGCATCCTGCCAACATTTGCCAGTCGTTGGCTGATCCCGAGACTGGCAACGTTTCTGAACGATCATCCCAACATCGAAATTAGGCTGGAGACGCGCACCCTACCTTTCGATCTCACCCGAGAGCGCTTCGATATCGCGATCCATTTCGGAAAGGCCGACTGGCCAGACGCACGTATGACCAAGCTGTTCGATGAGGAAATGCTGCCGGTTGCATCCCCCAGATTTCGCGACATGCACATGGCAACCGAGCCGGGTCGTCTCGCGGAGGCTCCTCTTCTGCATCTCATCACTCGCGAAAGCGCTTGGATTGACTGGTTTGCCATGATTGGGATCAGCGACAGGCGGCTGCTGAGCGGCCGACATTTCGATCAGTTTTCCATGATCATCTCGGCTGCGGCGGCCTCTCTCGGCGCCGCCCTTCTACCGAAATATCTAATCGAGACGGAGCTCGAGGGTGGAATTCTCATCCCGCTCAGTGACATGGCCCTGAAGACGCATAACAGCTATTTTGTGGTGAGCGCGGCCGGCGACGTTAACCCGCAGGTAAACGCATTTACGCGCTGGCTAATGTCGGCCGCACGGCGCGGCAGCATGCACGAGACTCGGCAGGACGGAAGGCTGTAAAGGGGCTTCGACGCCGACTAGGGCACCAATCCAGTGTCGCCCGGCTCAAGCTCCAAGGCTACGCTGCGTTTGAACAATTCACAACGGCGCTTACCCATGGACGAGTATGACTGGGCAGCATCCCAAAATGATCTTTGAAGGCTTTCGAAAAATGAGAAGAGGAAACATACCCGCAGGCCACGGCCACTTCAATGACCGACATATCTGTGGTCTCAAGAAGTTGTCGCGCCTTTTTTAACCTCACCTGAGCGTAATAATTCATTGGCGTGGTCTTCATGTGTTTTATGAAGAGACGTTCAATTTGGCGACGCGACAAGGACACTATCTGTGCGATTTTCTTGAGGGGCAACGGATCCTCTACATGCTTCTCCATCAGCTTGATGACACGAATGAGCTTTTCGACGGCGCCAGTGGCGCGAAGTCCAAGCGGCACCGATTGACAATGGCTACCAGTACGAAATCTGTCCGCGCTCAACTGAGCACAAATTTGGCGCGCAAAATTCTCTCCGCGCCTAAGGTGAATCATTTCCGCTGCGAGGTCGAACGCTGCGAACCCCCCGGCGCAAGTGGTAACGGAGCCATCCTGGACAAAGAGGCAATCTTCGGTGACCAACTCTGGGAATTTTTCGGCAAAAGCTGCTAGTTTTGACCAGTGAATCGTACAGCGCATAGCGCTATGCAAGATCCCTGCGTCAGCCAACAACCAAGCTGCGGTTCCGAGCGCACAAATTGGCAGTTTGCGACGACTTTTCATGCGTAAAAGAGCGGAGATCAGAGGTGATTTTTGCTCTTCGATGCGCTCTCCACCTATTATCACCATGAGTGAATCGTCATCGCCATTTTTGTAGGAATTGATGTCGATGTCGGGTGCGATTGCAACACCGCTCGAGCTTACAACGGGGTGGCTGTCTGTTCCGACAATTCGCCAATCAAAAAGCCTTTCGCCGACACTGCAATTGGCTTGATAAAAAGGTTCTACAAACGAAGAGAGACTAAGCTGCGAGAAGCCTGGCAGAACAAGGATGCTGAGCTTAAGCGTGCCCTCATACGAGGCTTCTTCGTCCGGTGGGCCGCCATTGAAATGGGCGCCCGACACGGATGGGTCTGCATTCAGGGCTTCAGCCATAATCATCCCTGTCCCCGGCTGGCCGCTTTCTCCCCGCCCCCTTGCTTGCAGGTCTCGCAGCGTTGCAAGCTCAACCCGCTTGGCGGCAGCGTTCTCTTCGAGGCGGCCAGCCGTAACGGTCGAACTGCGCGGCGCAAAGATGCCCACGGCAATGCGCCCGCTATGCAAGCCCCCATCAAAGTTGGTTCTGGAGCTCTGGAAGAATTTGGAACAGATCGCCAACCAGACCGTAATCGGCAACCTGGAAAATCGGCGCTTCCTCGTCCTTGTTGATGGCCACGATGACCTTCGAATCCTTCATGCCGGCAAGGTGCTGGATGGCGCCGGAAATGCCGACAGCGATGTAGAGGTCGGGAGCCACGACCTTGCCAGTCTGACCGACCTGCCAGTCGTTCGGCGCATAACCGGCATCGACCGCGGCACGGCTTGCGCCGACGCCGGCACCGAGCTTGTCGGCGACCGGCAGGATGACCTCCTGGAACTTCTCTGAGGAGCCGAGCGCGCGGCCGCCCGAGATGATGATCCTGGCCGAGGTCAGCTCCGGACGATCGGTCCCGGACAGCTTGTTCTCGATGAAGGACGATACACCGGGGTCGGCTGCCGCCGAGATAACCTCGACGGCAGCCGCATTGCCTTGGGAGGCGACTGGAAATGAAGCGGTGCGCACGGTGATGACCTTCTTGGAGTCGCTCGACTGCACCGTCTGGATGGCGTTGCCGGCATAGATCGGCCGCTTGAAGGTGTCGGGCGACACCACTTCGATGATCTCGGATACCTGCGCGACATCGAGCAGAGCAGCCACGCGTGGCGCGACATTCTTGCCCGACGAGGTGGCGGGGGCGATGATGGCGTCGTAAGCGCCGGCCAGCGAGACAACGAGTGCCGCAGTCGGCTCGGCGAGGCGTTCGACCAGCTCGTCGGCTTCGGCGAGCAGCACCTTGCTGACACCCTTCAGCTTGGCGGCGGCGTCGGCAGCGCCCTTGGCGCCCTTGCCGGCAACCAGCACATGCACGTCCGAACCGATCTGCAGGGCCGCCGAGAGCGCCTTGGCGGTCTGGTCGGAAAGGGTTGCGTTGTCGTGTTCTGCGATGAGGAGAATGGTCATTTTTCTGTTCCTTTCCCGATCGCTTACAACACGCCGGCTTCGTTCTTGAGCTTGTCGACCAGTTCGGCGACGCTCTTGACCTTGACGCCCGCCTTGCGGCCGCTGGGCTCCTCGGTCTTGATCACCTTCAGGCGCGGCTTGACGTCGGCGCCGTAGTCGGCCGGGCTCTTTTCGTCCAGTGGCTTCTTCTTGGCCTTCATGATGTTGGGCAGCGAGGCGTAGCGCGGCTGGTTGAGTCGAAGGTCGGCGGTGATGATCGCCGGCATCTTCAGCTCGACCGTCTGCAGGCCGCCATCGACTTCGCGCGTCACTTTGGCCTTGTCGCCGTCGAGCACGACCTTGGAGGCGAAGGTGCCCTGGGCCCAGCCGAGCAGGGCGGCCAGCATCTGGCCGGTCTGGTTGGAATCGTCGTCGATCGCCTGCTTGCCGAGGATGACGAGGCCGGGCTGTTCAGCGTCGACCACGCCCTTCAGCACCTTGGCGACACCGAGCGGCTCGGTCTGTTCGTCGGTCTTGACCAGGATGGCGCGATCGGCGCCCATGGCGAGTGCGGTGCGCAAGGTTTCCTGCGCCTGCTGCGGGCCGATCGACACGACGATGATCTCGTCGGCCTTGCCGGCTTCCTTCAGCCGGATCGCCTCTTCCACCGCGATTTCGTCGAACGGGTTCATCGCCATCTTGACGTTGGCGAGTTCCACCGCTGAACCGTCGGCCTTCACACGAACCTTGACGTTCGCATCCACAACCCGCTTCACGGGCACAAGGATCTTCATGTGTGCGCTCTCGTTGGATGAGTCTTGGAGCAAGCGCCACATCCCGCGTTGGCGCAAACCCTGAACGTGGATTCGGGAACGCGGGTGTGACCACGGGTTTCAGTTCTAGGCAAACCGCGCCATTGAGAAGGTCTCCATCAGTTCCTGGCGTTCGCCAAGTGCCCACTTCGCGACGGCTTCACCCATGGCAGGGCCGATCTTGAAGCCGTGTCCGCTCGAACCAGCGATCACGAAGAGACCGTTCGCACCGGGTATCTCATCAACCACCGGAAGGTGGTCCGCGCTCATGTCATACTGGCACGCATAGCCGGGCCGGATACCCAATTCGGCGATCTCCGGGGAGCGAGGCATGAGATGATTGATGATCCAGATGGACTCCTCCTGCGTGATGGTGCGGTCGAACTGGCCAGCTACATCGACGCGATAGTTCATCTTATGATGGTCTGATGCCAGAGCTTCGTTCTCGACGGAAGTGCCGCCGCCGCCCCACGCTCCAATCAGGATCGTATTTTCGCCTTCAGGACGGGCGTAGCAGTTGTAGGTGTCGTCGACCCAACAATGCGGGAGCAGCTTGCGCGCAATGCCTGGGGCGCTCATCACCGCCATGAAGTGACGCTCAATGTAGACCGGCAGGTTTACGCCGAGCTTGGACAGGAGTGCTTTGGACCAGACGCCGGTGGCAAGAATTACGCGCTCCGTCGTGATGGTCGATCCATCACTGAGGGTCACGCCCGTCGTTTGGCCATTGGCTACATGAATGTCGGTGACGGAGCGTCCGCCTAGGAACTTCACGCCGCTTTCACGGGCGCGGCGCACCAACTCGTTGGTCGCGCCGTAGGGATCGCAATGCCCGGATTCGTCTTCCCATGCGGCAAAGGTTATCCCATCCATGTTGATGTGCGGTAGGAGCTCAGAAGCCTGCGCTCCGGTCAGTCCTTCAATTCGGCTACCTTCGACGTTGCGTATCCGTTCCACTGTGGCTCGATTGACAGCCTCGGTCTTCTGGCCGCATGCCCAGAGAACACCGGACTGATCGAAGGCGCCCGGCAGATCCTTCAGGATCTCGATGCCGCGTTTGGCGAGCAAAGATAACGGGCGGTCTAGATAGAAGTAGTGGCACACGGCGGAAGACGACCCAGTCGGACCGGAAGCCGGATGATCGGTTTCGACCTGGATCACGTTCAGTTTCTGGCCGGAGAGATAGTAGGCCGCCCCAGCACCGGCGATTCCGGCGCCGACGACGAGCACGTCACAGCTGTACTTCTCAGTCATCAGGTTTCTCCTGGTTTATTGCTGGTTCAATAGTGGCGCACGCGCCAATTTCGCGCCGATTTTTTAAGTCCGCTCCCGTCCCCAGACCATCCGTTCGCGCTTGTAGGGAAGCGGCGTCTGGGGATCGGCGGATGTGATTTCGCGTGCGATCCGATGGCCGGCGAAAATCGTATCGGCAAGAAAGCGCGGCGCGTAGCAATCGCCTGCTTGGTAGATGCCCTTGATGTCCTCTTCCTTCCAGCGATCCTTCTGCGCTGCAAGTTCCTTGTAGAGGCCATCGTTGGAAACGCGCCCCGTTACAAGGACCACAGTGTCGAATTCCATGAGGGTCGCCTCATTGCTCATCTTTCGGGGATATTCCCCGGCTACCGGAACCGTCGTCCGGCTAGGGTCGTCGCGATAAAGATCGAACAGCCTGACCTGGACGCAGTTGCTTACCTCGACGTCCTGTATCCATGTCCCGCCAATCTGCTTGATGCCCTTCTTTCGCATGGTCCGCTGCATGAACGGTGTTTCGAGCGTGTAGTTGGTCCAAGAGCCGATCTGGCCGAACACGCTGACCGCGGTAACCTGCTTGCCCTCGTCCGCCAGTTTGTCGGCAATCGAATAGGCCGTGTAGTAGCCGTCCGCGTCCAATACCAGTACACGCTGTCCGATTGCTTTGCCCGCCATGACCTGTTCGGGTGTCGCGAAATAGGGCGTAGAACAGTCGATACCTGGAATGGCTCCCATGGTAACTTGGCTGAATCCGTTGTCCAGCCAGCGCGCGCCAGTGGCCAGAACAACCTTGTCGGCACCATAGGTCAACACGTCTTCAGCGGTCAGCCGCTGCCCGAGATGCAATTCAATATTCTTGAGCTTGGCTATCTGCGCCTGGCGGTAGGTGATCAGCCTCCACCATTCGCCGAGCCCCGGGAACTGGCTTACATATCGCATATGTCCGCCGATTTCTTTCTCCGCATCGACGAGATGCACCTCGTGGCCCTGCTCGCCAAGAACCCGAGCACATTCGAGTCCCGCTGGGCCGGCGCCTACCACAAGTATGCTTTCCGGTTGGTCGGCTTTCTTGAACTTCTCCGGATGCCAATCCCGGCGATATTCCTCCATTGCGGTGGCGTTTTGCGTGCAAACCATTCGGACGCCCCGTTCCCAGCGCGAGATGCACATGTTGCAGCCGATGCATTCACGAATGTCTTCGAGACGGCCCTCATCGATCTTCTTGGGCAGGAACGGGTCCGCGATCGACGGCCGCGCCGCGCCGATGATATCAGCCTGGCCGCTGTTGATGATATTCACCATATCGTCCGGACTGGTGAAGCGCCCGACATTCAGCACTGGAGCCTTGGTGACGGATTTCACATGCTTGACGAAAGGAGCCTGATGGTTGGCCTTGAAGAACCGTGAAGGCCCTGCGTCTTCGCCCCATTCGAACTGGTCGTTGATGTTCACGTCCCACAGGTCAACATGGCCGTCGCGATCGAGCAGTTCGATGAACCGCAGACCGTCGTCCAGAACCTCCAGACCGTCCGGGCCCATAAGCTGGTCAACGGAAATCCGAATGGCGAGCGCGCAATGGTCGCCGACAGCTTTCTTGATACGCTCCGACTGCTCTCGCCAGAAGCGAGCGCGATTTTCAAACGAGCCGCCATACTTGTCGGTGCGTTTGTTGTACCACTTGGAGAGGAACTGGAACGGTAGGACCGAGTGCGAGCCGTATGAATAAACGATGTCGAAGCCTGCGTCCACGGCACGCTTGGCGCCATTCTCGAAATCTCGATGACAGGATTGAATATCGTTCAGGTCCATTTCGTGCCCCGCGCAATGCGGGGTATAGACCGTCATAAGTTGGCCCACGCCCTTAGGCACGGCGCGCGACTCGTAGCACGGCGAGATCCCGCCACTGTGCCATAACTCCACGCCTGCGAGCGCGTCATGCCGATGTACTTCGTCGGTCATATGGCGAAGGTTGATCACATCATCATCATCGTAAAGGGATGCAAGAGTGTGTGGCTCAAAATCACCCTCGGGGTTCACCGCACAGGCTTCGGTGCACACGGCGGCCCAGCCCCCCTCTGCCTTGACGGCGCGGTGCTCGGCCTGGCTGCCCGGCCTATCAGACCCGGCGCCGTTGCAGTGGGGTACCTGGTAAAATCGGTTCTTCAGGACCTTGGGACCGATTTTTATCGGCTCAAACAAGACGTCATACTTGGGATCGCGGGCCATGATTTTCTCCTCCTAGCCGACTCCGAATAGTCAAGCGATTGGATTGAACTTCGATCTGTCGCTGGCTCTTCGGGCTTTGAACTAATGCGCTAGCACCTGCCGCCCCAAGGGGCGGGATGCTGAGCGTCTATTCTTGGTGTTATCGAGCAATGGATCCAAGGGCATTGGTTTCTGGTCTGGGGTCCGAAGGTGAATGACAGGCGGCGACTTCTCTGCACACGGGACTCCAAGACACGACGTGTTCGAGAGAGGCGAGCTGTCATTCGGGGTCCGGACCAATGCCATAGTCGTGACAACGAAAGGGCCGCTTCGGTGGCTTCAGCCGTTTGTGGCTATTGGAGACGCGGCTTAGGGATTAGAGAAGGATCTGGGAGTACCGAGCCCAGAAACTCACGCTTTCCGTCCTTGACACGGATAAGGAATCCGGGACGGATCGGAACACCATGTGCCCCCTTATACGTGATCTTCGCCGTTGCTCCCTGCACATTCTCCAAATTGGCAATAGCGTCTCGCAGACCAACGCCGTCGGTCTTCAGGCCATTTGCTATCACCGCGGCCTCGATCACCTTGATCAGATCATATCCCACGGCGTTGTAGATTGTCTGCGATGGGTGTCCATACCTTGTCTGATACTTGGCCATGAACTTTTCCATCTCGGAGCCAGGAACCGGGTGGCCCGCCGTGGTGAAAACAAGCCCCTCGCCTACAGCTCCCAGCGAAAACGTCGTCGGCGTGTCAATGCCGTCGGATCCTATGACGGGGGTATTAATCCCCGTCCCTCTCAGCTGCCGCAAGAAGGATGGAAAGTCCGGCTCATATGCAGATGTGTAGATTACATCAGGCGCTGGGTTCAGCGACTTGATCTTGGTGACCTCGGCCGAAAAATCCTGCTGCCCCAACTGATATGTGCTCTCGGCCACGACCGAACCGCCGAGCGACTTGAAGGCCTCGGCGAAATAAAGCGGCATGGTGGTATACTGCGTATCTGGCGAATAGAGCACGTATGCCGCCCGGTAGCCTTGTTGATATGCATATTGAGCGGCCACCGCTGCCTGGACGTTGTCGGCTGGGTAGTTGATGAAGACGAAATCCCCACCGATCAGGCTCAAACCCGGTGACGACCCGCAGCTTGAAAACATCGGAATCTGTGCCGCCGTCGCAATTGGCGCCGCTGCGAACGACGGATCTGCATCGCACGGCGCGATCAGAATATTTACTTTTTCATCAACCAGTTCTTGAGCCATTACAGCCGTCGGCGCTGCTTCCGATCGCGTATCCTTGACTATTTCCCGAATTTTGACTTTGCCGCCGATACCGCCAGCTGCATTGATCTCATCGATCGCAATGCGCTCTCCTTCAAAAACCGGCACATCGAATGACGCGAGTGTACCGGTTAGAGCCACAGCCTGGCCAAGAAGGAGCTCTTGATCGTCGGCTCTGGCAGACATCACACCTAAGGCAATAGAAAGCGGAAGAACGACGGCCACAACGTTCAGTTTCATTTTCTCTCTCCTTTTTCTGTACGAGGCGCCCCTTGCAGGGGATTTCTTTCCTCGTCTTTTCCCCTCGACGCAGCGATGGAGCCCTTTGAGACGATCCCGCCGAGTACCAGACACGGACGCCTGGCTCGCCAAAAGCAACCCGAGAAAGCGGTTCTTTGAGGTCGAGACAAACCCGCCCGGCCCCTTCCCCTTGATCCTCAAATTGCTTGGTATCAGTTCCCTTCAACAGCCATCCACGAACGAGCTCGACCAAGAAACTACGCTGGAATATATTTTCTGTCTAGCCGACTATTGAGGCGGTTGACAATTTTTTTTCAGAACGGCATGCTTGGGATATGGGGCGTCTGCTGGACGATAGACGATAGCGGAGACCTGACCAGGAGACGCCGATCGAGGGCGGTTCGCGGGCCCAAAGATCTAATTCCGGCATCAACGGCCTACCGAGGAATACCAGGGTCGAGCGACAATCTTTTTTGAACCCAGCCACATAGCTTCAAGAGGCGGAGAAAATATATGGAAATGAGAACACCATATCATTCGATCTATGAAAAACTTAACGCGCCAATTATCGATTTCGGCGGCTGGGGCGTGGCATCGCATATTACATCACCAGATGCCGAATACCTGATGATCCGCAATAGTGTCGGATTTGCAGAATACCATTTTCAAAGCTGCTTCGGAGTGTGCGGTCCGGAAGCATTCGATTTTATTCAGAGAATAATTGTCAACGACCTAGGCAAGATCAAGCCTGGCGGTACATTATATTCGAGCATTCTTGATGATCAGGCGAGGCTCATCGACGATGTGATCGTTTTTTGGATGAAGGAAGATCGGTTTATTATTCATGGCGGCATTACGCGAGAGGCGTCTCGCAAATGGATCGCCGAAAAGTCAGAGGGAAAAAAGGTCTGGGTTACGGAGTTGTCCAATACGTTCCTGTCCATACAAGGACCAAAGTCCATCAATGTCCTTCAGAAGGCGGTCGATATTGCGGACCTTGAGCACAACCGATTGACGCAGCTTGATTTTGAAGGCGTTCCGGTCACGATTGCCCGGGTGGGGTTTTCCGGCGAGCTGGGTTACGAAGTGCATTTCGGCCCCGAATATGCTTCTGGAATGTGGGAGAGGTTCACCCGATATTGCGCCGAATATGGGGGCGGGCCTTTCGGACTCATGGCGGCATTCCCGATTGCGGTGGACAAAGGTTTCCTATTTGGATCGGATTTTTACGCCGGTGGCTCGCCACTGGAATATGGACTTGGCTGGTCAGTGGCATTCGACAAGGGGTTCTTCCACGGTCGTGACGAAATGCTGCGTCGCAAGGAAACTGGGCTCCAGACCAAACTGGTGGGAATCGAAGCCGACGAAACGGGGCATGCGATCACTGGCGGTCTGCAACTAGCTCACAATGGCAAGACAGTCGGCGCGACCACCAACGGCTGGGTTAGTCCGGTACTGAAGCGAAATCTGGGCCGAGCGTGGATAGCAGTCGAGTTCGCCAAAGCTGGAACGGAACTGCAGGTAGAGTCGGAAAGCGGACCGAGAACGGTGAAAGTCAAAGAGAGCTATCGCTTCTTTGACCCCAAGAGCGAACGGGTCAGAGTGAATCCGCGTGACATGCTGTAGTCGACCTAACTGAACGGTGCGGATCTCGACTGCATTCTTTGGGTGGATGTGGGTAAGCTATGGGGGCCAGGTATGGGCTTTCAGCAGCCTTGTCTGTGAGATCCTGGTCGGAAGCAGAGCTTGTAAAGCTTCAGTGATCCTTCCAGGGCCGGATGACGTGCATGCCCGTCCGACGCCACACGGTCGAGGGCGGATTGTAAGGCAGGGTCGAGAGCGGGCAGACCCGCCGGGGCATTGCCAAAGCCGTTGATGTTTGCCAGCGAACGGTTCGCAAATGGATTGACCGATATCGCGACAAGCGATTGCCAGGTTTGCGGGACCGCTCGTCCGGCTGCGGTGGCAGACGCGCCCATGGCGATTATAGAGATCATGAAAAACGCCTGCAGCACAGCGTGGAGATCGCGGCCGGGCAATCCCCCGGCCCCCTGCGTCGTTTGAGCTTGAACAAGCTCATCATGCAGCCGGAACAGGGCGCTGTATGAGCGAGCGCATCTCGGCCAGCCGGTCCATTTTGGCGGCTCAGTCAGATCGGCGATCGGCTTTTGGGGCACCGCGCCAATGGGCGATGCGGGCGGTAGTGGCTGACTGTGGCAAGTGGCTGCGCCCACTCCCGATGCCGTCGCAAACGAATACACCGTTCCAAGTTCGATCCGCTGGCTCCGGAGGTTTTCAACGGAGCCAGCGGACGGGTGCAGGCCTTGGACTTCTTTCTTGCAGCCGTGTTTGATTCGCGGTCAATATACGTCGGCATACGCGGCGCAGCGCGAACTGGTGTCGCGATCGCCCAAGTGCGCAATCTCGGCACGCTTGTGAGCGGTGTACACTGGAACAAAGCTTTCGGGAAACCATCGAGTCACGACCTCATTCTGCTCGAAGCGCTGCAACGCTTCTTCAAGCGATTGGGGAAGCCTTTTATAGCCCCGGGCGGCAAGGTCGACCTCCGAAAGGGAGGATAGGTCCTCCTGCGTCGGCTGGGGGGCCGGGAGCCCCTCTTCTATGCCCTGAGCCCCGGCATGGACTATGGCCGCCAGGGCTAGGTGGGGCGAAGCGGCCGCATCCGCGGCGCGGTATTCGAAATTGTACTGCCGCGCGACCTTATCGGGGTCAGCAGAAGTCACGGGGCATATCCGGACCGAAGCTTCGCGATCCCGGAAACCGAGGTTGTTGTAGGCCGCACTCCAGCGGTGCGGCGTCAATCGCAGATAGGAGATGTCGGAGGGCGCCGTCAGCGCTACGATAGAATCGAGGTACTTGAGCAAGCCGGCCGTGAACGACGCGGTTATCCTGGACATTCCGCAAGGGCCCTGCTCGTCGTAGGTTGTGGGCGCGCCGGACTCGTCAACGAAGCTCATATGGATATGAACTCCGTTACCGACGCTGGCCGGATCCAGTATTGGGGAGAATGTTACCTGTTCGCCGTGGCGTACCGCCGTCATCCGGGTCAATTCCCTCAGCATCAATGCCTGATCCGCAGAGCGGTGACCCTGAGCTGGGCCGTTTGTAACTTCATACTGGTTGGGTCCGTATTCCTTCATGAAGGTATCGGGCGTCAGTCCTGCACTAGCGAGAGCTGACATCAAGGTCTCTCCGAACTGACGCCTTCGGGTGAAGCCGCGCAGAGAGAAGCCATCGGCCATGACCTCACCACGATCGCGAAACTGGAACTCGTGCTCAAAAGCGCTTACGAGGTGGATGCCGGCAGACGCCCGAAGGCGTTCAAGTGCCGCCTTGAGGGTCGTGCGGGTGCAGCATTCCCAGGGGCGCCCCTCGAGATCGGTGATGTCGCCTAGCATAAACCGCTCGACAGGGCCGCCGTCTGAAAAGTCGACCTCGACGCCCGCATCTCGGTCGGGAATCAGAAGTAGGTCGCCGAGCGAGCCGAAGGGGCTTGGGGCGATCGCATCAAAACATGTGATCATTACATTCGTAGGTGTCCAACCGACGCCGCGCTTGAGACGCTTGTCAAGGTCCGAAACCGGAAACGCCTTTCCTCGGGTCCTGCCGGCGATGTCAGACGTGGCTGCGAAGATGAGCGGGTTAGAGATCATTGTTGTCCTTTCTTGAAGGGGCTGGCGCACACCCAAGGTCCGTTACGGATCCTTGGGAAATCCTCGTCGCGGCGCAAGGTCTGTGGAGGCCGCTTTTCCATAGCGGGCACCACCCGATGGAAGAGCGATGCTCTGGTTGAGAACGGCGGGTTATGGAATCGCCGCTTCGGAAAGCTGCAGGCGAGGATCTTCCCGGGCGCAACGGCGGCGAACGGATGGCCAACCGCGTCAGCGATTTGCGGTGGCCAGGATTGCAGACGATAGTTTGTAGAGACCCTGCCGTGGCGGGCACATCTGCTGCTCGATTTCGATCTCGCATGGCTCTCTCCAGCTCCCGTCCCGAGACAATGCAGAGATGAAAATTTTCTGTCAATTGAAAATGGATGATTGACAATGAAATAATAATTTCGTTCTGTCGAATGAACAAGATGGGTTCGTACTCACTGTTCCCCGAAGGGGAGCCTTGATGCTTGCCCCGCACTTGCTCTGCGGGAGGTGCTTGTTTGTTTAGTAGAATGGATAATGGGATGAGGATGATGCTCTTCCTTGCAGGATTTGCGCGCACCGACCTGCAGACCGTTGGCGAGAACGAGATTATCGATCTCGGCCGAAGCCTTTTTGAACTTCCTCAGGGCGCCGTCTTTCCGGTCACTAGCACGTGGATACAGCCATGACGCAAGCTGCCGATGCCCTTAGCTTATTGGGGCCGGGTGACCCTGCGCCGTGCGACATCGTCAATCCTGACGGTTCAAGTCCCGTGCTTCTCGTCTGTGAGCACGCCGGGCAGGCAATCCCTGCCGCTCTTGGAGACCTCGGCATTACGCGCGAGGCGCTCGATGATCATATCGGCTGGGACATCGGGGCGGCAGCTGTTGTTCGCCTTCTGGCGCTGCGACTTGATGCAGTTGCCGTTCTCCAGTCCTATAGCCGCCTGGTCATAGACTGCAACAGGCCGCCGGAGGCACCTGACGCGATTCCTTCGGTTAGCGACGGCAAGACCATACCAGGCAACCAAGAGATCGCGCTTACCGATCGCTTTTTGCGAACGGCGCAGATTTTCGAACCGTTCCATGCAGAGATCGGACGCCGTCTGGACAGCGGTCGCCATACCGTGGCGATATCGGTCCACAGCTTCACACCGCGAATGAACAATGTGGCACGCCCCTGGGATATCGGCTTTCTGTTTCGCCTCGATGCAGAGACCCCGATACATCTGAGAGAATCGGTTTTGCGCCGATTTCCCGGCATCGTTGTGGGAATGAATGAGCCCTACCAGATCAGCGACGCTGGCGACTGGTTCGTTCCTCGCCACGGTGAGGCGCGGGGCATTCATCACAGCCTTATCGAGATCCGCAATGATAATATCCGGACGGTGGAAGGTCAGGAACGCTGGGCAGGTATTGTTGGTGCAGCTATCGAGGATTTCTTAAACGGAGGCCCGAAATGACTCTAACCCGCAACCTGCCACTCATCCCCGATCAGTCGGCACTGTTGTTTGTGGACGTGCAGAACTTCAGCGCCCATCGGAAGGGCTCGGAGTTCGCAGGCCTTTCGGAGGTGGAGTTCGAAACCAGATATGGCTGGTACTTCAACGAACTCGACACCAGTGTCATACCGAACATGCAATTACTACAGGCCGCTTTCCGTAAGGCTCGCATCGAAGTGATGTACACGACGATCGAAAGTCTGACGCTTGACGGGAGGGACAGATCGCTCGACTACAAGATCACCGGCTTCCACGTGCCCAAGGGTTCTTGGGACGGAAAGGTGATCGACGAAATCGCCCCGGAAGGCGACGAGATCGTGTTGCCAAAATCCTCTTCTTCGGTCTTCATCTCCACCCATATCGACTACATCCTTCGGAATCTCGGCGTCAAGCAGTTAGTGGTTTGCGGGCTAATTACCGATCAGTGCGTGGAAAGCGCCATCCGCGATGCTTGTGACCTCGGCTATCTGGTCACTCAAATTACGGACGCATGCCTGACCTATACGCAGGAACGCCACGATAACTCATTGCGCACGATCAAAGGATACTGTCGTCAGGTCACAACCAGCGAAGTTGTTGCGGAACTTCAAGCGTCGCCTTGATATTTCCGCCCTCGACAGTGCCGCTGTTGACTTGTCCAATTCCCGGAGCCGTGTACGCGGCCGGGACTCGGTTTCAAGCTGCAGAAGAATTGAAAAAAAAAGATCACATCCAGCGCAATGGATTGACATTAAAAATAAAATGACAGAACCATAAGAAAAATAGCGCAGGGGTGTTATGTCTACTCAATCGCGGCGCCATGTTGTCCTTGCCTCCGTCGTCTGGGTCGGCTTGATCGTCCTGGCGTCGCTGGCTGCGGCCCTGCTGGGCGCCTCCAGCGAGCGGGTGCTGACGGTCTTCTTCGTCTCGCTGATCGCTGTCGCGGGCATGGGCGTCTATTGCGGGAACAGCGGTATCCTCAGTTTTGGGCACCTGTCCTTTATGGCGATTGGTGCCTACGCGTCATCAATTCTGACGCTGCCGATACCGACGAAGATAGCCACCCTCCCCAACTTGCCCGCTTGGTTGTCGTCGACTGAAATGGGCCTTATCCCCGCCACGGTGATAGCCGTGCTGCTTACCATGCTGGTCGCCCTTCTCGTGGGGCTGACGTTGCGTAGTATGGAGGGAGCGGTCGCGACTATCTCTACGTTGGGCCTACTCATAATCGTGCATGGAATCCTGATCGGTTGGCGCGACGTCACTCGCGGGTCCGGAACCTTCATCGGCGTTCAGCGGGAAACATCGCTTCTTGTGGCCGCTGTTGGGTGCGCCATCGCATTGGTCGTTGCACGTTTCTATCGCGATTCAGTCTATGGCCTACGCCTGCGGGCAAGCCGCGAGGACGGTATTGCGGCCCGCGCCGCAGGTGTGGATGTCCCCCGGGAAAGGCTGGTAGCCTGGGTTGTGAGCGCCGCCTTCATGGCTCTATCGGGAGCTCTGCTGGCGCACTTTCTAGGCGCGTTTAGCCCCAAGACTTTCTTCTTCGTCGACACTTTCCAGCTTCTGGCAATGTTGATCTTGGGCGGAATGACTACCGTTACCGGCGCTGTCAGCGGCGCAGTGATGATCACATTGGTGACCGAGATTCTCCGCAGGCTTGAAGGCGGTTTCGACTTCGCCGGTATGCACTTTCCCCAGTTCTTCGGCGCGACGCAGATCGGTATCGCTCTCATCATCCTGTTTGCCATGTCGAGGAAGGCCGACGGGCTGACAGGTCTAAAAGAATGGGAAGAACGCTTGTTCCCCGGCCGAACGAATATCGACCGGAAAGCCGGAGAGCTTGCAATAACCAATGGAGTGACAACGGTCGGAGTACTCGAGGCCGCCGGCATAATGAAGCGGTTCGGTGGGCTTTTGGCTGTAAATAACGTATCCTTGTCGCTCAGGGCTGGCGAAATTGTCGGCCTCATCGGTCCCAACGGGTCGGGCAAAACCACGCTTCTAAATATATTGTCCGGCGTACTGACTGCGACAGATGGCAAGTTCACGCTGGGGGGCAGTTCGCTGAACGATGTTCCAGCTCATAGGATCGCCGAAAAGGGTATCGCCCGCACCTTTCAGAATATCCGTTTGTTTTCAAATCTGACCGTGTACCAAAACGTGGAGGTTGCAGCGCTTGCGACGCATGGTGGAAACAACGCCCGCGCGCGTGTCGAAGCCGCGCTAACCCGTATGAGCATCGTCGGATTTGCAGACAAGGTTGCCCAAACCCTCTCTTACGGCGATCAACGACGTGTGGAAATCGCAAGGGCCTTGGCGTGCCAGCCTTCTCTTCTCTTTCTTGACGAGCCTGCTGCGGGAATGAACCGGGAAGAGACCGACAACTTGATGGCAACTCTGCGTCGTCTCACCACCGATCTGGGGATCGGCGTGCTGCTGGTAGATCATGACCTCAAGCTCATCAACGAACTCTGCGATCGTATCGTAGTGCTCAATGAGGGCCGTGTGATTGCGGAGGGAACGCCGGCCATGATCAAGAGCAATCCGGCCGTGATCGAAGCCTATTTGGGAAGGAGTGGCAAATGAGACCAATCCGCCAGGAGGATATCCAAGCGGCCAGTGCGCTCCTGACAGCAACGTCTTTGAAGGTGCGGTACGGCGCCGTGGAGGCGGTGCGCGGGATCGATTTTGAGATCCGGGCGGGAGAAATCGTAGCTTTTCTCGGGGCCAATGGAGCCGGCAAGTCGTCCACACTTAATGCCCTTGTCGGGTTGGTCACGCTCGCTTCCGGAAAAGTCGTTTTCGATGGGCATGAAATCACGAATGGCAAGCCCGAAACGCTGGTGTCCGCTGGCCTGACGTTGTCGCCCGAAGGGCGTCGAATATTTCCCACACTCAGTGTCGCTGACAATCTCCGGATGGGAGCATATAGCGTTGTCAGCAAACAGAAGGTGGCCGAGGCCTGGGAACGGGTCTTCGAACTGTTTCCGATCCTTTATGAGCGACGTAACCAGCTCTCAGGGACCCTCTCGGGAGGGCAACAGCAAATGCTGGCCGTCGGTCGCGCTTTGATGAGCGGACCAAGGCTCTTGCTTCTTGACGAGCCCTCGTTGGGTCTGGCTCCAAAGATCGTCGAACAAATCTTCGAGCTCATCGTAAGGTTGCGAGAACATAAGGTCACAATGGCCATTGTGGAACAGAATGTCGCAATGTGCCTGGAAGTTGCCGATAGAGGCTATGTAATGGCCAGCGGTCGCATCGTCTTCCAAGGCAATGCTTCGGAGCTGAAATCGACGACGTTTCTTCAGGATGCTTATTTGGGGGGAAATTAGTATGGATTTCTTCGTGCAGCAAACCCTCAACGCAATTGCCCTGGGAGGAACCTATGCGCTTCTGGCGCTCGGGCTGGCGGTGGTCTTCTCAATCATGAAGCTGATAAATTTCGCCCATGGCGAACTGATGACGTCCGCCGGTTACGTGCTGATGTATTGCGGTTTGCACGGGGTTCCGTTCGCACTATCAGTGGCTTTGGCAATTTTGACCTCGACTGTCCTCGCAGTCCTTATGGAGCGCGTGGCATTCAGGTCTGTGCGCAATGCTTCCGGCGCCACCATGCTCATCACCTCCTTCGCGGTCGCGACGGTCCTGCAGGTGTTGTTTCAGAATCTGATTTCCTCGCGCTCCCAGCCCGTTCTTCTGCCGAATTTCCTTTCGGAGAGCGTTACCGTGGCGGGCTTTGTCATTGGCAACAACAAGATCGTCGCCATAGTTGCTACGGTCGTCATGCTGGGCTTCCTGGACTGGTTCATGAAATACCAGAAGCACGGTATCGCCATGCGCGCCGCCGCGGAGGACTTCGCCGTAGCAAGGCTGATGGGCATCCGCGCCAATACCGTCATCGCCGGAGCTTTCGCCCTGTCGGGTCTTCTCGCCGGCGTGGCTGCGGTTCTCTGGGTTTCGCAGCGAGCTTCGGTTGATCCTCTGATGGGCTTCACTCCGGTTCTCAAGGCTTTCATCGCCGCCATCCTCGGTGGCCTGGGCAGCTTGCGCGGCGCGGTGGCAGGCGGCTTTATGCTCGGCTTTATCGAAATCTACCTCGCTGCATTTCTTCCGCCTGACATGCAGGAGTTCCGTGACCCGATCGGCCTAGGAATTGTCGTGCTTCTGCTGCTACTGCGGCCAAACGGCCTGATCCCCTCGCCCGGCCTGGGTGCCGTTAAGGCGTGAGTATCCTTCGCGCCTGGCGCGATCGTGACCTCGCGGGAGGCAGCCCCTCCCCGTACCGAGCCTCTGCGACTTCCAGGAGCAGGACTCCGCATTCAGTCCCCCCGCACGGATAGCGGCGAATTGGGAAAGGACCGTTAATGGACGGACGCACACTTCAGGAGCGGGACCGTCAGGCTCTGTCTGCATTACAGAAACTGCGCTTTTTTCCCCTTTCGGTAACAGCCGGCGCTGGGTGCATGCTGGTCGAGGAAGGCGGTCGGCAGTTGCTTGACCTGTCCGCTGCGTGGGGGGCGGCAAGTCTTGGATATGCGCACCCGGCACTAAATCTGGCAGTTGCGGAGGCGATGGCGTCGCAGGCTGGCGCATCGATCCTTTCGTCCACCAACGCACCCGCTGTCGAACTGGCCGAAAAACTTCTCGATCTGGTACCCGGTTCTGACGATCGCCGCGTCTGGCTTGGACACTCAGGCAGCGACGCGAATGAGATGGTCGCCCGCGTCGTGCCGGAAGCAACGAGGCGCCCTCGGATCATGGCATTCTCGGGCGCCTATCACGGCGGCACCTTGGGCTCTATGTCCATCTCCGGGCATTTTGCGCAAGAAGGCGTGGAAAAACATCGCGGACTAATTCTGGTTCCATATCCCGATCCGTACCGCCCATTTGGCGACGATCCAGGAGGTGGCGCCCTTCTCGCTCACATCGAGCATCTGCTTCAGGCCGAAGGCACAGGGGAAGAGGTCGGATGTTTCTTCATGGAGCCCATACAATCAGACGGCGGAATGATCGTACCGCCGCCAGGGTTTCTATCGCGACTCTCCGACCTGTGTCGGAGATACGGAATCTTGACGGTGTGTGACGAGGTCAAGGTCGGCCTCGGTCGGCCTGGTCGCTTGCATTGTTTCGAACATGAGGGCTTCACGCCGGACATCCTTGTGCTTGGCAAGGGCTTAGGCGGCGGGCTGCCGATATCGGCCGTTGTCGGCCCCTCCCGGATCATGGATTATGCCCGAGCGTATTCCATGCAAACCCTGCATGGGAACCCGATCTGCGCGTCGGCCGCACTTGCCGTTCTTTCGACCATCAAGGCGGACGGTTTGGCAGGGAATGCCGATACCGTGGGTCGCGTCTTGATTGAGGAGATCATGCGCGCCACCTCCAGCACGGAATGCGTGGGCGATGTACGGGGACGCGGCCTGGCTATTGGAGTGGAGTTGGTCAAAGACGGAACCAGCGAGCCCAATCCAGACCTTGCGCGTAAGACCGTGTTCCGCGCCTGGCAACTAGGGGCGGTTCTCTACAGCGTCGGTATGCATTCAAACGTGCTTGAGTTGACGCCTCCTCTCATCCTAACGGAAAGCCAGGCGAAGTTCGCCGCCGAAACCATCGCCCAGGCTATCAAGGACGCCCACATGGGACTGGTCGGTGACGACGACATCTCTGATTTCACGGGCTGGTGAATAGTCGGAAGCGTTGGAACTGCCGTTCCTGATGAGCGGACTTCCGGCGATGAGGCCACAGCGCGACAGGCAGGGTTAAGTGACTTGGCTGGTCCGACATCGGTCATTCGCCGAGGCAACGTAAGCCTCCTCCCGTTGCGCGACCAGGCCAGGGTCGAAACGAAAAGGGACAAATTCGGGCTTGATAAATAGCTTTCAGTGCAACATACTATGCCAGCTTTTGACAACATATTTGCAATATGGCCGCACCTGCGGTCGAGAAGGTAAAGCATGAGTGACAGCCCAGCATCCGTCGGAACAGTACGGGAACAAATCAGGAGAGCCTCAAAGTCGCTCACCGCGACGGAGCGCCGTCTGTCTGCGCTGATCCTGGCAAACTACCCGTTTGCCGGCCTTGAGCCAATTCCGACCATTGCGACATCTTCAAACGTCTCGGCTCCTTCTATCTCGCGGTTTGTCAGCAAGCTGGGCTATCAGGGGTTTCAGGATTTTCAGCAGCAACTCATCAAGGAACTGAGGGAGGGCCATAAGTCCCCCCTTGATCTTCACACCGCTACAAGTCCTTTGTCGGAAGACTTTTTCGACAAATTCACCGCAAAGTCCGCGGAACTGCTTAAGGAATCCGCCAAGTCGATCACAGTCGCGCAGTTTGAAAGGGTGGGATCGCTGCTATCGGACCCCAAATCCGAAATCTTCCTGTTGGGCGGCCGCATGAGCGATCTGGTCGCGCAATTCCTGTCGCGGCATCTAAAACAAATCCGTCCCGGCGTGAACCAAGTTTCGTCCGAACCTGATTGGTGGCCCGAGTATATCTTGCGTATGCGGCAACGAGACGTTTTGGTTCTTGTGGATTTTCGCAGATATCAGCGCTCTCTCGAGGAATTTGCTGAACGGGCATCGAAACATTGCGGGCTGAAAATCGTGCTGATTACCGATAGTTGGATGTCGCCTATCTCCAAGTATGCGTCTGACATACTTGCGCTGAATATCGAGAGTGGAACGGCATTCGATAGCTACATTGCAGCGTTTTCACTCGTCGAAGCTCTCATGACGCGGGTTGCAGAGGCCACCTGGCCGCAGGCCAGTCAGAGGATCACGAGATGGGACTCGCTACGGACCTTGCCGGACGATCAAGCGAAAAGCCTCAAATCGTAGCTGGAACGCTGATTGGCCACGGCCGATCAATATCGAGGTCGCATGGAAACCCGTGAACTTTTCTGGTCATTGACGCCCAATGCCATTGTGCTGTTTTACGTCATTGGGTATGGCGCTATCGCGGTTTTCCTATACGGGATTGTGCGTCACCTGGTTAAGTACTATCGCGGTCGCTCACCTGGCAAGATTCCTTCGTTGGGCTCGTGCATTCAGCGCCTGCTGACCGATCTCCTCACCCACCGCACACTGAAGAAGCGCGACCGATACGCCGGCTACGCCCATATGGGTATCTTCTTCGGGTTCTTGATTGCCGCGGCAGGCACCGCAACCATCACGCTCGAATACGACATCATCTATCCACTTTTCAGAATACGTTTCTGGAAGGGGGATTTCTACCTTCTGTTCAGCCTGATCCTCGATCTAGGCCATTTGGCGCTCACCGCCGGCATCGTCATGATGATTTGGCGCCGGGCAGCGTTCAAGCTTCCGAGACTTAGCTATCTGCGCTCCTACAAGGGCGAAACCGAACTGCGCCCCGTGGCAAAGTTGTGGAAGCTCGAGGATTGGAGCTTTCTGGTCGTCCTCTTGCTAATCGAGTTGTCGGGCTTTTTGCAGGAGGCCGTCGGCCTGATGGTGGACAAGCCCGAATGGGCGATCTGGTCGCCCGTCGGTTTGGTCCTGGCAAAGGCGTTCAGCGGCTTGGGGATGAGCGAGGGGACGGCCGCGTCCATTCGTGGCGCGAACTGGTGGATGCATGGGGTGCTTGCCCTAGCCTTTACTGCCGCGATTCCCTGGTACAAGGCCAAGCACATAATTGCAGTAATCGGCTCTCTCGCAATGCGCGACGACCGGCCGCTTTCGCGCCTGCCTCGGGAACCTGAAGGCAAGGACGAAAGTGGTGTTGGCTGCATGTCCGATTTCTCGTGGAAGGACATGCTGAATTTTGACGCCTGCACAAAGTGCGGCCGCTGCCACGAGGTCTGTCCTGCGACCAATGCCGGTTATCCACTCAGCCCGCGAGATCTAATCCTCGACCTGAGGACGTACAATGACAAGGTTCGGGGGCGCAGCGAGGAAGGCGTCGATCTGATCGGGGACATCATCGCGCCCGAGACATTGTGGTCGTGCCGAACCTGTGGCGCGTGCCAAGAGGTCTGCCCGGTCGGGATCGAACACCCGACAATCATCGTGCAGATGCGCAGACATCTGGTTGAACAGGGCGAGATGGAGCCGATGCTTCAGACGGCGCTCGACGCCATTGCCAACACCGGAAACAGCTTCGGCGAAAATGCCCGCAACCGCGCAGCCTGGACTCGCGAACTCGGCTTTGCCGTGAAAGACATCCGCAAGGAACGGGCGGACCTACTTTGGTTCGTAGGCGACTATGCCTCTTTCGATCCGAGGAACCAGCGAGTCAGCCGAGCCTTCGCCACCCTGCTCAAAGCTGCGGGCAAGGATTTTGCCCTGTTGCACGAAGGTGAACGCAATGCGGGTAACGACGTGCGCCGGGTTGGCGAGGAAGGGCTTTTCGAAACGCTCGTGGACGGAAATCTGGCCGCAATAGCGTGCGCGCAGCCGTTCGAAAGGATCATTACAACAGACCCGCACAGCTACAATACCATCCGCAACGAATATCCGGAATTCGGCGAAACGCCGCTGATCGAGCACTACACTTCCGTTCTGGCCGACATGCTGAGCTCCGGCCAGCTTAAGGTTTCCAACCCGCTGAACAAGCGAGTGACTTTCCACGACCCCTGCCATCTAGGGCGACTCAACGGGGGATATGATGCCCCGCGCGAAGTTTTGAGGGCAATCGGTTGCGAAGTGGTCGAGATGCCACGCAATCGAGAGAATTCGTTCTGCTGCGGAGCCGGAGGCGGCAGGATCTGGATGCCCGATCCCCCTGGTAAAGAAAAGCCATCCGAAAACAGGATCCACGAGGCAGCAGCGCTTGGGGACATCGATGTATTTGTGACCTGTTGCCCAAAGGATTTGACCATGTTCGAAGACGCACGAAAGACCAGCGGCCATGAACGTGATTTCGTCGTGATGGACATTGCCGAGCTCGTGGCCGAGGCGGTCAAGCTAGGAACTTTGACGCCAGAGAACCTGCCTCCGATAGTCGAACGACTGACTGACGCCATCGCGTCGCGCATAGCCGATGTGGTGAGTGCCAGACTTGAAGAGATGCTAGGCCGGTTCGCGCCTCCGGCTCTGACGGACGCCTCGGCGGTCATCCCTCTACCAGACCGAACGCACCCGCAGTTCGACGAAGATACGGTCCTACAAAAGCAACAAATGCCGGCTCACCCGGCGCCCGAACCGGCCACTCTCCCGCCGACCAAGGCGAGCACGCCAAGTATCGAGGTGCCGATCGCAAGTACGAACTGGGACAACCCCTCCCCCCTGCAGCCAGCGGTTTTCGAGGCTTATGCAGCTCCGGAAAAGACAGGCATCCGCATCCTTGTGACGGTGAAGAACGTGGCCAAGCTTGGCGACGAGATACGGTTCACCGCCGACGGACGGGACGTCGTCAGCGATTATATCCAGTACGAACTCAACGAATGGGACGATTCTGCGCTGGAACAGGCACTGCTGCTGACAGAGGCAAATGGCGGGGGTGAAGTGGTGGCTGTCTGTGTCGGCCCGGAAGAGGCCGAACAATCGCTCCGCAAAGTTCTGGCCAAGGGTGCCGATCGGGCCGTGCGGATCTGGAGCGATGGGCTGTCTAATGCGGACCCATTGGTCATTGCACGCGCCATCGCCGGAATAGCCAAGGCCGAGGACCCCGATCTGATCTTTTGCGGAACGCAGAGCGCCGATAATGCCCATGGTTCCACCAGCACTGCCCTGGCGGCGATTCTGGGCCTGCCACGCGCCGTGGTCGTGGAATCCGTTCGGTGGGATGGTCGCGGTGCACTAACCGTGACGCGAGAGCTTGAAGGGGGCATCAAGGAAATCCTGACGATGCCCACGCCGGCCGTCTTGGCGATCCAGACGGGAACCGACTTGCCACGATATGCGACGATGAAGATGATCAAGCAAGCCAGGAACAAACCGCTTGAAGTCGTCGATGGATCGAGCGCCATAGACGGCGTTGGCGGTTATCGCGTTCGCCGGATGTACGTACCGGTTCGACAGCGCGCGGCGATGCTGGAGGGGACCGCCGAGCAAGTGGCCGAGAAGATTGCCGCTATAATTCACGAAAGAAGGGGGTAGGTCGTGCCTGGGATCCTTGTGGTTGCTGAACAGCATAACGGCCAACTCTGCGACGTTACCGCCGAATTGATAGGCGCGGCGGTGACGGTCAAAAGCCGGATCGGCGGCCCATTGCGGGTGCTGGTGATTGGGGCCAGTGTCAACCCACTGTCAAAAGGTGTGGCACTCGCCGGTGTCGACGAAATCCAGACGGTGCAAACGGCATCTGATCATTTCGACCCGCTTGTCTACGAGCAGGCGGTAATGGCCGCGGCAAGCCAGGACAAACCTTTCCTCATTCTGATTGCGCATACCGCGAACGGCACAGCCTTCGCCGCAGGTGTTGCCGCACGGCTCGGCGCAGGCCTCGCCAGCGACGTTTTCGGTCTCGACGTCGAAGGCGAATTAATCGCCACGCGTTCCGCATACCGTAACAAGGTGGCGATGGAGCTGGATTTCCCTGGGAAGGACATTGTTGTGCTAACCTTGCGCGGTGCAACCTTTGCGCCTGCGGAACAGGGTGGTTCGGCGCCGGTGTCACCCATATCGTTGCATCTGGGGGCGATCAAAGGCGCCTCGTCCCACATCGAGTATCAGGAGCCGACATCCTCGGGCATAGACATAACAAAGGCCGAATTCATCCTTTCCGTCGGACGCGGTATCCAGAACAAGGACAATGTGCAGCGATTTGAAGCTCTGGCCGAGAGGATCGGAGCTGTTTTGGGCTGTTCGCGACCGATTGTGGACAGCGGCTGGCTGCCAAAGGCGCATCAGGTCGGGCAGTCCGGAAAACTCGCCTCGAACTGCCAGCTCTATCTGGCGGTCGGGATCTCAGGCGCGACCCAGCATTTGTTCGGGATGAAGCATGTGCCTGTCATCATTGCGGTGAATACGGATCTCGGCGCCCCCATTTTCGATGTTGCGACCTTCGGTACCACTGTCGATATGTTCGAACTGGCCGATGCGCTTCAGCGGCACTTCAATTGAAACCAACGGCCTTAACCTCAATGCGCCCCCTGGGGTGACCTAGGCGTGCCCTTGAGCCCTCCTGTACCGGCATCGGCTTCACAACACGGGCGGCTGAGATCGATCAGGATAGCTTTGGACATTGCCAACCGAAACAGAATTGCCAACCGAAACAGACTCGTAGGCCTTTTTCAACCGCGGATCCGACCGTGGTTCAAACGTGGCCATAGTGCTCACGATGAACGACAACTGAAAATGCGTAGTCGAGCAACGTACTCCAAGAGAAAATCGGCAACCTCACTTCGCGCTGCACAGAGCGTGCAAACGGCTGAAGACCTGTGCAACTGAAAACCAGGGCGCCAAGGTCGGGATTCTTGGAAACATAGTCCTTACACGCACTAACGAATTCGGCTTCGGCGCGTTTGAAACTGGCGGTCGGGATCGCCGGCCGCTGGCCTGCGCTCCACAAATTCTCGAATTCCGAGCACGAATAATCCTCGCATGCGCCCATGAGCGCAAGGTTTGACGTGGGATCGATTCCGACATTGACGAAATGGTGCTCGGTCAGCTGACGAACGAAGGCACAAACAATCCCAACTCGTTTCGTGCTTCCGATTAGCCGCTGCGCCAGAGGCACCTGCAAAAGGCTCGACATAAATACAGGCACCGATACTTCGGCCGCCACCTCCTTCTGGAAATACGCGAAGTTACCGCACTCAGCGGCGATGGCTCGGCACCCCATACGTTCAAGCCGACGCGCCGCCTGCAGTATGGGCTTTAGGCAAGCGGATTTATCCGCCTGAAATACGAGCCGATCGATGTCGACACCTTCGACTACGTCATATTGGATCGGGAATGGATACGCACTTGCGTTCCGCACATCGCCGGGGAAACCAGGGTATACCTCATCAAGCAGCATGATCCCCAGACCCATACCACAAGCATATGTTCCCGGTTGGGCGCGAATGACGTTGATCCCAAAGTCGCGGCTTCCAAATATCATGATAACTCCCAATCTGAGACTGTGCCGGCCATCCTGAGTCGATCTAGACTAGCGCACCGTTCGCCATTGCAAGAGTAAAGGAACGAGAGTAGCTCCGAGCCGCCGATTCAATTTCCTCCAAAATGGCTAGCTTGCCACCGGTGGCTCCGAGCCATACTTCGTCGGCTCATCCGACAGTTGAAACAGACATACCGCATATCGATTGTCAGAATCGATCCAATGCTGCACCGGGTGAAAGCCATACTCCATGAACAAGCGATTCAGGGCTTGTGGTGTAAACTTACGCATGATCTCAGTCCTAATCAGCTCTCCTTTTTCCAGATGAAAGGAGAACTCCAATTTGCCGAGATTTATCGACTGTTCCTGCGCGGCTTCTACGTAGCTTTCGATACGGTTCATCGATCGATTGTAAAATGCGACGTGTCGAAAGTTAAAAATATCAAAGTTCCCGCCGAACCTCCGATTCAAATGTTGTAGAGCACAAAGGTTAGATAGAATAGCCGTTTGATTATTATAGGCCGCCTCCAATATTTTACTATCTTTGTCTAGGTCTATACCAACCAAGAAAAAGTCACCGTGCGACGAGGCTGCCCGCGCCGCCAGGAGGAGATAATACAATTCGTCATCGTACAAGTTCCCGATGGTGCTGCCGAGACAGACCAAGAGCTTTCGACCAGCGAGCTTTTTGGTCTCCGTGAGTCCGGTTTGGTATGTGCCGACGATCCCAAGGAAATCCAAATCCGATGTCTCTGAGAGAATGTTTTCAGCTGCTCTCTCCAAGATCGAGTGGTTGATGTCGATTGCAGCGTAAGAGGTTGGGCCATGAGCTGTTACATATGCATCGATCAAAAGAGTCGTTTTTTTCGCGTTTCCAGACCCTAGCTCAACGAGATAAACAGGACCCGTAATGTCGGAAATTGACTTGGCGTTATCAACAAGTAACCCTCTTTCAGTCCGGAATAGGTAGTATGTTTCTTCTTCACAGAGACGCTCAAACAACGCAGATCCAGCGTCGTCATAGAAGTATATGGAATTTATAGCGCGCGGTGACGCTGACAGGGACGATATCAGCAAGTCCTTTTTGAACAAGGTCGCTTCAGGAACGTCTGCACCAACGATTTGGTACCTCTTTGATAGTATGTCCTCGCTTTGACGATGTCGAACCATATGTCTCTCTATCAAGCTGCGGATGAATTGGAGGGGCACTGTAACCTCCGGTCGGCAACGTCTGGCGCTTTGCGACAAGGAGCTTCAAGAGTCGTGCCAACTGCTCAGAAAGTGCCTTTGAAACAAACTTTCTGGCTCTCATTCAATGGTTTAATTGAAAGCACTAAGGAAGCCGCGCTGAACACGACGGTGTCTCAGACTCGACAAACCCGACAGTAGGGGTTTGAACCGCCGGGTTTCCCAGAGGCCGTTTCGTTTGAGTCACGCCGCCATGGCTGGCTCATCCAGCATGGCGTAGTAGCGTTCCTCGGCTTCCGCTGGCGGGATGTTGCCAATGGGCTCCAGCAGCCGGCGATTGTTGAACCAGTCGACCCATCCAGCGTCGCGAACTCGACGGCCTCGAACGAGCGCCACGGTCCACGTCAGTGGATCACCTCGGCCTTGTAGAGGCCGTTGATGGTTTCGGCGAGAGCGTTGTCGTAGCTGTCGCCGACGCTTCCGACGGACGGCTTGACGCCGGCCTCCGCCAGGCGCTCGGTGTATCGAATGCTGACGTATTGGGCGGATTCTATCGCTATGCAGGGGGCGACATCGAAGCCCTCGCGCTGCAACGTCGCGGGCGCGAACTGGCTCCTCCCACGGATCGACACCCAAAATTTCCGCCATTTCTTCTACGCTGGCTTCGTCGAACCACGCCTCCAGGAGCTTCAAATAGATGGGCTGATGCTCTCGATCGTAAGCAGTTAGGTGGTCCGACCAAGGGACATGGATAGAAACAGCAGAAGCTTTATTAGGCATTTTCGATCTATACTACGTGATATCTCGCTTTCTATAATCCTAACCCCACCTTTGATCCCTATAGACTATCGTCAATCGAGGCAATTGCAACATTCTTTGGTCCCGCACTAACCGGGAGGTTGGTTTGGCGTGGCTACGCTTTGCCACCAAACGAACGTTCGCATTTGCCCCTGCGTCATACAGAAATGCCAAATATCCGACTTGATTGGAGAAAGTCCAAATGGCATAGGTTGGGCGCATATCGTCTCTTTGACGGATATGAGAATATGGTGATTGAAGGAGCACGTCGATGCCCGGGGAACCAAACAATAATATGATTGAACTTACTGCCGATATCGTTGCCGCCTATGTCCAAAAGAACCCTGTTCCAGTGTCCGGATTGCCGGATTTGATCGCGAGCGTGAATTCGGCATTGTCGAATATTAGCCCGCCATCTCCCATAGTAGAACCCCCGCCCAAGCCGGCAGTTAACCCCAAAAGGTCGGTGTTTCCGGACTACATCATCAGCCTCGAGGACGGTAAGAAATACAAGTCGCTTAAACGCCATCTTGCGACCAGTCATGGGCTGACGCCTGAGGAATACCGGGCGAAATGGGGGTTGGGGAAGGACTATCCCATGGTGGCGCCGAGTTATTCGGCGACCCGTTCGGCTTTGGCAAAGTCGCTAGGCTTGGGAAGAAAGCCAGCTCCGGCCAAGAAACCTGCGACGAAACGTAAGGCCAGGGCCTGAGGTCTGGCCGCTATCGCCTTCGGCACTCAACGCCATCCGTAAGGATGGCGTTGAGCATCGTGACGAACGTTACGCCCGAATCCGACCATGGCGACGAGCCTCGCGGGCATAGCCCGATAGGGCTCTGTCCGGCTTAAAGTGCCGGTCGCGTTCCACGGGTAGACCAAGGCGGCCTCGAACGGCAGCTAGTTCCGAGAGGCTCACGTTCCCGATCTCGGGACAACCAAGCCCAAGGTCACAGAGACCGAAGGCGATATCCGGGTCTTCTGGATCGATCTCGGTCAGGAGCCAGGTCGCGCCGGCATCCGGCGTGAACAGTTTGACGACGGGGACGAAGTCGATTTCGCTGCCGGTGCCGCGGAGAGGCTGCTGCTGGCGACCATTCGCCAGCAGCTTGTTCCGCAGGTCTTGGGTCAAGAGCTGCATGGCGGCCTCCTACTCGTCGGCCTTCGGGGCGCGAAGGACGATGCGCCCGTCGAGCGGCAGCGCGTCAAGGAGGAGCGTTCCGCCCTCGCCGTCGTCGTGTGCGAAGAAGGAGCCGATGCGGGTCCAGAAGCCCTTCTGGCCTTCCTTGCCGTCGCGCACGGTGTAGGCGTGGTAGAGCGGCGATCTCGCCTCGGACTTGGTGTTGCGGTTGTAGGTCATGGTCTTTTCCTTTGGTTGATGGTTTCTGTCCCGGAGGACGGTTCCAAAGGTGACGGCGCTCAAAGCGGGCTTGTCCCCAACACGGGAGCGCAGCGAATGGAGCGGGCAGGATCGGGACAAGACGGCTGCGCAGACTAGAAGGGAACGTCATCGGCTCCGGGCGGACCAGCAACGGAAAAGGCAACGCCCAACCGCATGGCACCGAGTGTGATGGCCAGGTTCGCTCTCACAATCACTCCCGTGGTGACGGGCGATATGGTCTGTTTGACGGACCCACATTCGTTCGACTCGCGCAACGCGCAGTAAGGCGTATGATCCCCAAATCGCCCGTACCGAATAAAGGGCAATTGCGGACGGTTGGAAGTTGGAGCTTCCGCCTATGTCCGGGAGCCTGACAATGTCACGCGCCAAGGTGTCTGCATTCGATTGCGAAATCCTGCGAAGCGCCATCCGCCGGGCGATCATCGAAGGGGAAATCCCGGAAAGCCAGTCCCGAGAATACGCCGCCCAAATGATCCGAGATCTCACCGGCGACGAGCAGGTTGACCCGGACATACTGGATTGGATAGTGCGGGAGCAGCCGGGCGCGTCTTAAAAGACGGCACTGCGAGCCGCGATTTGACGGCATCAGGACTGGAGCGGTCGTGGCTCTTCATGCCATCTGTATCAGAACGATTTCCCATCACCGTCGAGAAGCCCATGGCTCTGCCGTTGCTACACCGTGAGCACAATCCCAATCAAATCTGCAAAATGCGCCACGACTTGTCGGCACGCACGGAGCACACCCTGCAAGCGGGGCTGCACCTTCGCGCGAAAACCGCCAAGCATCTTTAGTCCCTCAGCCAGAACCGGGAATATCTCGTCACCCGCTACGGCCCCGAACTGGCGGCAACGGTCTCGCAGATAAACCGACTTACCGCTACCCTCGACGAAGTGGCGGCACACCGTGTTGATCGGGCGGTCCCCAAGAACGCCGCAGCCTACAGCCCGGCCGCAGGCGGCAAGGCTTGAGCCAACTGGTTGCGTTGTTCAGATCTGCGGCTCGGCGTCATCTCTGTCCGCCTCGACCGCCTGCAATCGGGAAATCGTGCTGCCGCTGACCTTGAATGAGCTTGCAACGTCATGCCTGGCCTCCCCGGCGGCTAGCCTGGCAAGCGCTTCAAGACGCTGCTGCAGCGACAGTTTTGGCTTGCGACCAAATTTGACGCCTTTCGCCCTCGCCCGGGCGCGGCCAGTCGCGGTGTTTTCGAGAATTCGACGGCGCTGCCATCTGGCTGCCCAGCCCAGGAGGAAGAGCATCAGGTCGGACATCTCCGATGTCGTGTCGATGAAAGGTTCGTCAAGAAGGCGCAGGCCGGCGCCAGCAGCCGTGACCGTTCTGAGAATATCCAGCATATCAACGGGGTCGCGGGCAATCCGGTCGCTGACGACCGCGTGAACCAAGTCGCCGGGTTTCAGGGCTTTCAACAGCCTCTGCAATTGGCGTCGGTTCGCGTCTTTGCCGCTGCGTTTCTCGAAAAATATCTTCTCGCAGCCAGCCTCCTGCAAACGCTCGACCTGTATAGTCAAGTCTTGAGCCTCGGTGGAGACCCTTGCGTATCCGTATTTCATTTTCGCGGCCTCCTTTGCTCTTCAAAAATCACGAGATTTGCAACATCCCTGCCCTGATATTTTTGTCGCTATTCTCGGTGATGGTCACGACTGTTTGCCTAAATTTTGCGCATAAAACCCAATACCGTGTTAGTTAGCGCAGGCTTATATTCGAGCTCAAATCTCGTGATTTCTGCGTAAACGTCTGGTCTCTCCACCACCAACAGGTGCACCCTTGAGACGCAGCGCAGGCCTGTCTTTCGTCAAGATTAGACTCCTTTTGACGTGCAGCCTGCTGGCGATCGCCGTCATCCCTGTTTGCGCTCAGGAAGGGCTCTCTCTTCAAGTAACCGTATCTGCGGTCACCCCACAGTCAGAGCTGTTCCGTCCCAATGGCCAGCCAGCCGACTTCCTCGGCGTGGGCCTGACCCAGACGGTCGGCGACATACGAAAGATCTTGACCGGCCAGGGCTTCTCCGATGCAAATTCGGCAACCCTGTTCCTGCTCGATGAGGAGTATTTCACCGTCGAGATTGTGGCTACCGGCGCCAATCGATACCCCACCTACGCCATTTGGTCCGGACCGGAAGACGCCACCGCCAGCCAAAGTGTGAGGGTGGAATTCGCCTCGCCACTGACAGGCCAGCGCTCGACGGACGTGCGCCGCTTCGTCAGCTACAAGGATGGGCGGGGGCCGCTGCTGGAAACGCTCCGCTCGGCGATCATCGCGAAATACGGCGCCCCGAGCGTCGATAACGAAACACAGATGACGTGGTTCTGGAACCACGGCCAGCTCGTCAAGTCCGGTGCCCATGACAAGCAGATGACGATCGGCATGGAGACCGCCAGCGACTATGTGAAACGAGTGGCCTACAGCCTGGCCGACATCGCGGCGAGCAACGCTGATAGGGATGCGGTCAATGGGTTCCGGGAATCCGTCGAGCAGCGCGCCAAGGCAGTTCGCGACGGGCACGCCACCACCCCCAAACTTTAGACGTAAGTTCCACAACCAACGGAGGAAGATTGTGAATAGGATTTCGTGCGCCCGAACTCTTCGGATCACGGCTCTCGCCGCCAGCTTGACGGCTGCGGTGTTGCCGGCTGCGGCCAAGGACATTGTCGGCTTCATCGATCAAGAGATGGCGCAGGCCACCCCAAAACATTTTCTCATTCTCCACAACAAGCAGGGTTGGACGGCCAATACCATCGACACCATGAGAGCCAGGCTGGACGCCAAGGCCTTCAAATACGATTTTCAGACCTACAATGATGGCGACCGGCCGAAGGACATAGCCCGGCCCTTCAACTGGCCCGACTACGGGGCGGTGTTCTGTTTCGGGGAGCACCTCGATTGCGAACTGGTAAGATCGCAAGCGCTGCAAAAAGGCTTCGAAGGTGACTATTTCGACGCCGGGCTGGACAAGCGATAGGGATCACTGAGGCCTGTACACTTACCCGCCGCCAAGAGCGTCTATCTATCAGATGCAACAGGCGGGTGAGCTGTGCAAGACAGGCACCCTCGAAATCGCGGCCACCGGCGCTAACCGGTTCTTCAGGTAAGTCCAAATCATTTTCAGGAGGGAGCAATTCATGAACAACGCCATAGGTCTCGGCATCGTGGGGGCAATCGTTGGGGCGGGCGTCGGATTCTTGACGAAACCGCAGCCCGCACTGTCGATGCTCGCGACCGCCGACCCCGACGCCACCTACCAGTCAGCGATCGTCAGCCACATCGCCACGTTTGCGGTTGTGGGCCTGGTCGCGGGCGCGGTCCTCGGGGCGCTTACGCTCCTGGCCAGCAAAAGCAAGTGACGTCGCACAACAGGTGATTTCCATAAAACGAAGATGTGCCTCGTGGCGAACATTCGTCGCGAGCACGGCCTTCCGTAATTCCTTTTCAACAACCGAACTGATGTCTCTGGAGATCATCACCATGAAAACAAAGTTGCTTGCAGCGGGCTTTGCCGCGTCTGTTCTATCGGCTTGCTCAAGCTCAGCCGGGCCTTTCGACGGCAAATCGCAGGAGGAGGTTGCCACGTTCATCCTGTCGGGACTTGAAAACGGATTCGTGCATTCGGATCAGAAAGGTCTCAGCCTTAAAGTCACCTCTTCGTCGGCCAAGCCGTTTGTACTCGATGTGGTTGCGTCTAACGGGCAGCAGAGCCGCACCATGTTTCAGGTCAGCGTCACGCATGATGGCGGGTGTTCGTTCACGTATCAGATGAAAGATTTAACGCCGCAACAGGATGTTGCGTCCATTGGCTCCTATACGCTCAAGGCTGACCTGTCGAACGTGACACATGCCACGCAGACGGGCGACAACAAACCGACAATTTTCGAGGGGGCAAAGTTCCAGTGCGTTGCCGGGGGCAAGTACTACTGCCAGTATCGACAGCCTGAGATGGATAAGGGCGAATGGCCTCGGATTGGCCCGCTTGACGATTCCCACAGGGAAAAAGGCGACGCAGCGGAAAACCGGCTGAACGATGCTATCAAATACATGAAGTCCAACTTCTGCAAAATCTGACCGGGCTATCTTCACGAGATGTCCTGGTTGGCAGAAGACGAGGCGGACAGGCCCGGTCCTGCTTGACCACTGAAGAACGTCGAACCCGTTGACGAGCAGCCGTCGGTTGAGGTCGCCAGGGCGCTGGTCATGATACCGGGTCGCCGACTTCACCCAAGGGTCAGGATTGTTGATAACAGTTATCACGCTGTGCTATAAGGAGGTAAGGAGGTGCATCATGCCCAGCAGTGCGAATCTCGGACGCCACCTTGAGCAGTACGTGTCCGATTTGTTGAAAGACGGCCGCTATCAATCCCGCAGCGAAGTCCTGCGCGAGGGGGTGCGGCTGGTCGAGGAACGCGAAAAGCGACTTGCTGCCTTGGACGCGGCCATCGCCAGGGGGCTTGCTGATGCCGATGCCGGTCGCGTGACGCCGCTGGAAACAGTCGCGAAGCGTTTGCGCACCAAGTACCAGCAAATGGCGAAAGCACCCGGTGCGTGAACGTCGTCATAACGGATGAGGCCCTGACCGATCTCGAACATATCGGCGACTACATCGCCCAGGATAACCCCAAACGCGCTGACAGCTTCATTGCCGAACTCGTGGATCACTGTTTCAAGCTGGCCGACATGCCCCGCGCGTTTCCGCTCGTGCCGCGGTACGAGCATACGGACGTGCGCCGTTTGCCGCACGGGAACTACCTCATTTTCTACCGTATCGGCGCCGATCGGATTGATATCCTGCACATCCTGAATGGGGCGCAGGACTATGAAGCCGTTCTCTTTCCTTCCGAATAGTACTCGGGGCGGGAGGAGCGCGAGGAGGGGAAGCCATTGGGCACCTCGCTGGCGTCGCGGGCGGCTCGATGCCGCCGGGGCGACATTCTGCCCGGGCCTGCCGGGGTCTATGCAGCTGCCGGCACGACCTCATCGTCCTCGCCCTCCCCTTTTGCCTCCGCAGCTTCCATGCGGATGCCATCAGCAGCGCGGCGGGGAGCGCGAGGGGCGGGTCAGGGGCGTCCTCGCCTGGCCTCGGCCGGTTCGATACCGGCTGAGGGCCATTCGGACGCAAAAAAGCCGGGGCGTCTCTGCCCCGGCCTTAGGTGATGCACCGTGCCTACTCGGCGGCGACCGCCAAGCTTTCGCTCTCGACCTTGAAGGGAGCCCGCAGCGCTGCCGGAAGCCAGCCCTTGCCGTCCAGTTCTTTTTCGGCCTGCAAGACCCCTTCGGACTTCGGGGCACGTTCAACCGCTTTTGCCGCATCGTCCGTGCACCCGGCCTCACGCATCACACCGGCGATGTCGGCTTTCGACAGTCGCGACAGGAACGCCGCCTCCGGCGTCCACCACAGGCGCATGTCCAACCCGACCGCCACCGCCATCACGTCGGCATGGGCGATGCGCGTCTTGCCGGGTTCGTGGCGGGCGACCACGGCGTTGAGGTTGGCGGCAGTGACCACCGCCAATAGGTCAAGCAGCACATCCTGCGGTTGTGTCACCAGCCATAGCCAAAGGTCGGCAGGGTCTCCGGGCAACCGATGGCCCCAACCCTCCAAAACCTCGTTCCAGCCGGTCAGGGCGCGGCAGGCATCCGGCTCCTTGATAGACGGAACCAGATTACGGCGTTGGCCGGAGACCTCCACCGCAGGCTCGATGCGCCCATGGTGGTGGTCGTAGAACACACGGCTCACCAGCGCTTGCAGGATGGCGACCAAGGCCACTTCGGGACGGTTCGACAGTTCCACGCGCAAGGCTGCGGTGCGAACTGCTGTCAGTTCCTCGATGAGGGCCGCCGACATGCCGGTGGCCTCGACTTCGGGTGTTTCCTCATGACCCGCTTCGTCGGCCTCGTCTTGGTCATAGCCTTCGTTGCCACCCTGTAAAACGGCAAGGGCCTTGCGGTCTTCGGCCTTCACTAGCCCCGGCGTGACCTGCAACATGCCATCGTACGAAATCGACACGAGACAACCCGCCAACGCCATCTCTTGCGGGTCAAAGGCTTCCGCCGCGTTCTGGATGGCCTCGATGCGACTTTCCAGCGCGTGCAGCTTGGCCTCGTCGGCCTCGAGTTGCGGGTTGCCCTCGGCATGGGCGTCGATGGCCTCTGCCAATTCGTCGTATTGCGCGCCCAGCGCTGATAGTTCTGCCTGCTCGCCTTCGGTGAGGTCGCGCCGCACCGCATGAATACGCCCGAACCCGCCACTGTGGATGAAAGTGCCGTCGAGGCTGATTTCAGCCCATTTCCAACCCAGCGGACGCAACTCGTCGGCCACCGCCTCAAGCCGCTCACTCGCAAGCTTCACCAGCAAAGGCCGATCGGTCAGGAACGTCAGTTCATCCGCTGCGAACAGGTCACGCAGCACCCCGCCCCCCGCCCCTTCATAGTTTTCAACACCGACAAAGCGGGCCAGCCGGTCATTGCCGCGCACGTGGGCGCTGGTCAGGAACGAGCGTATACTGCCCGGATTGCGGCTCCAACCATCCTGCTCGAACCAAGCCGCCTCCTGTGCCGCATGGTCGTCGCTCACGGCCAGCGCCTTGGCCTGCTCAAGGGTAACTTCATCGGCGCGCATGGCATCGAGGACGCGTGGCGACAGGGTCGCCAGTTTGAGCCGCTGGCGCACCGTCACAACGGACTTGCCAAAGCGCGCGGCAATGTCCTCCGCCGCCATGCCCTGTTCGACAAGGTCGCGGTAGGCAATGACTTCATCCACCGGGTGCATCGGTTCACGCTGGTCGTTCTCGGCCAGCGAAATCTCGGTATCGCTGCCTTCGTCACGCATGATGGCCCTGACCGGATAGTCCTTGGTTACGGCCACGCCCTGCACGGTGCGGCCTTCATCTAAGAGCAGACGCAACGCCCCCAGACGCCGCCCCCCGGCGACGACTTCAAACTTGGCTCCCTTCGGGGCCTTGCGGGTCACAAGGTTATGGATGAGGCCGTGGGCCTCAATGCTGGCGGCCAATTCGGCCCTGCCTGCCTCGGAATTGACGCGGCGGACGTTGGCCTTGCTCGGCACCAGCTGGCCGAGCGGGATGGTTATTTCAGCGGTATTCATGGACTTGCTCCTTTGATTGTCGTTTCAGGCATTCCCGTTCCCTACGGGTTCAGGCCACCTGAACCCCTGCCTCGCGGCGAGTAGCGGGGAGAGAGGGGGCAAGTCCCGGGGGCGGAGGGGTCTCCCTGGTCTGCACGGAGCGAAGCGGAGGAAGATGGGGGAAACCGGCCGCGGCGGCTTGCTGGGAGAGAGGGCCGCGCACCTCTCTCCCGGTCAAACAAGAAACGTGCCGCCAGGCATATCCATATCGGCGCAGCCGTGCCGCGAAGCGGCCCCAACAAACAAGGGCGCACAAGGCGGAAGCACCGAAATGCCCGCCAGCGGGACTAAGTCAGTTCGGTGCTGGAGAAAGTTCGTGGCCCTGAGACCGGTTCAACGGGGCGGCCGTAGGAGCATCAGCATAGCGCCGTCGTCAGGCGGGATGCGGGACCGACCGCCCCCGGCGAAGGGTACCGCATGGAGGCACTAAACGTAACATGCCCAAAACTGAATTCTTAGAGAGTTCTATTTATATCAAAAATACAATAATCTTTAGTTTATAGCCCGTAGTAGCCTCAAAACAGCTAAACATTCTAGCTTTTCTGCCTAACCGTGTGTCGCTCCGCGCGTTGCGATCGACCCCATGTTGATACCTCTGTCTGTGATGAATTCAAAAAACTTTTCTTGATTGCGTATTTACATTCTTCAAGAGTTTGCTTACGCATTCCGTAACGGCAAGGGGGCCTCAAAAGGTGTTGAAGATTATATCAGTTGCTGCTGCTGCGGCGCTGCTCAGCGCGTGCACGACTCCACAAAACGGAAATTTCCTACCGCAAATTGGCGGGTCCAGCCCAACAGTAGCAGCGCAGGCGCTTGGGCCGGAAGCGTATTCAATCGATCCATCATATGGGTACGCGATCACGACACCGGGCATCTACAGGTTTCACAAAGACGGCTCAGCTTACGAGATTTGCGAGCTTGATATGGCAATCGCTGCCATTAAGGGCCTGTCGACGAAGGTCGTAGAGCATGATGACTCTCTGGAAGATAATCTTGCCTCAACAAACTTCGCGTTGTCCGTTCCGGGGATCGGCGTAATCACAGCGCCTTACAAAAAAATCAAAGTTGACGGCTACAGTGTTACCCATTTGGTCTCCGGCGACTCCCGTAGTGCGGCCGACTTCGTTCTAGCGAACCTTGGAAAGAGCTGTCGGACCGAAATCCTAGACGCCAATCGGCCTTACATGATCGTCACTGAAGTGGCGAACGCTAAGAAAGTCTACACGCTATCCAAGGGCGCATTCCAAGCCGCGTTTGCCGCCGGTCCAGCTTCGCTATCTTGGGCAAACCCGGAAATAAAATCTACGACCCGAAGCAACGTCACCTTCGCCATTCAAGGCAAGTACGTCGCAGCGAGTAAAAAACGAAAATAGTCGTCAGTATCGCGCTGGCCTCCGTTCAATGTGAATTTTGCAGCTTCGGACGGTATCGCATGCAACGTTTTGCTAGACCGAAAACCCGCAGTACCAATTGGACCATCCTGTTGGTCCTAGCTTCTATCGCATTCGCGGCTGGGGCGCGTCCGGCTTATTCCGGTGGTTCCGCCTTAGACGAAGCGACTAAGAAGCAGTTCGACCAAGCCGTATCCCTCAGGACGGCCGGGAAGTTGGACGAGGCCGAGAAGGCGCTGGAAAAGATAATGAAATCCAGCATGCAATACGACGACGTGAGCATCGTGAACGTCATCAAGGAAAGGGGGACGGTAAAATTCCTTCAGAAGCGGTGGGATTCGGCAGCAAGGTTCCTTGGTATCTACTACGAATTCAGCTCCGACGATATGGAAGCCCTTGAGATGCTTGGGAAGTCACTCAGGATGACAGGGCGATACGAGGAGGCGGAAGCCGTTTACGAACGAGCTGTTTACCTCGATCCCGACAGCTTCGAGGTGCTGGATGGGCTCCAGAATATTCACAGGAGGCTCGGCGACAACTACCAGGAGGCGGACAGGCCAGAACTCGCCGGGGCGGAGTTCGCCAAGGCTCTCGATATCGTCGCAAAGATGACGAAGCTGTCGGAAGGAATGAACGACGAACATTTGCGTATATCGAAGATCGCCAAGGCCAAGATCTTTTACGAGAAGAAGAGCTACAGCGAGGCTGTCGCCGCTTATGCTACCATTGTCTCCTCGTATCCCGACTTCAGAGAAGCTCGGGAAGAGCAGGCAGCTTTGGCGGTAGACTACGCAAAAGCTCAAGGCGGTCCCGCTCAGATTCAGGCGGCGCTGGACCTTTACCGCGCGCTCTACAAAAGCGCCAAGTTGACCGATGAGATCGCCTACAGTGGCGCGGGATTTGCAGAAGCTGCCGGGATAGCGAGGGACCTCCCGGCCGATGTTCGAACCGAGGCGGAAGAGGCGGCAAAGTCCGCATTATTGGATTCGGATCCCAACGACCCCTATCCTCACTACGCGAGCGCCGTGCTGATGTATGCGACCGACGCGAAGGACGATGCCATTAGCCAGTTGAAAGAAGCCATTAAGCTGGAACGAAAGCGCGCTGCCGATCCATATCAGAATGACTACGCTAGACTGGTGGAGTACGAAAAACTGATGCAGGCCTGGACCGGCAGCTGAGGCTTATGCGTCAGAGATCCGACTGTTTGCACGGCGCACGACCGCATCGCGTCGAGCGGTCGGTTTCATGTACCTAGCCATCGTTTTCCTCCTGAGTACCCACCCCGGAATGGGGGATTCTCTTGGCACCTGACATATAGGATAGGAAACCCTCGATCTGACTTCAAGTGTGTGAGTGCCGGAGCGTGACTGTAGCCTAACCACAAGGTTTTGCCGCTGCACGCACTGTGCTGTTTTGATGCTAGTTAATCTAAGCAATATTTGTACTACAGCATGTTTTTTAGCTATTGCGAATAATTTTATGATGATGCACGATCGCTTTTGTAATTTATGTTTATTACTGGCCGCACTCTAACATGTCTCTTAGTGGGGAATGCTTACATGGAAATTGATCGCCGCCAACTTCTGATAACCGCTGCAGGAACATTGGCTACTACATCTGCCTCCGTATCTTTCGCCCAGGCGAAAGCTCCCCGATTGGCGGATCTCACCGACCAGCCATCGAGAAGCGACCTTTATGAGTGGATCACTAACATCGCGATTGCGAAGCTGCAGCCGGACGATGATGTCGACAACACGGGAGGCGCATATATTCCTGGAGATTTTACTTTTCCCGATGACTCGACGAAGGATCCGAAGACGGGTGTCGACCGCGTTGACTATCATTGGGGCGTCGACGTCAGCCACTACTCTGGACGCGTGGACCTCAGGTCCTTGCGCGACGAGAAGAACATCAAATTTGTGTACATAAAGGCCACCCAGGGGACACAGTACAAGGACAAGAAGTTTGCCGGGTTCTGGTCACAAGTAAAAGCGCTGCCCAAGCATCCGACTAATACGCTTCGCAGGGGCGCGTATCACTTTCTCGCCGCAGGCAAAGACGGATCCGCCCAGGCGGACACTTTCGTCAACTTCGTGAAATCCCATGGCGGCTTCGAAAAGACCGACATGCCTCCCGTGCTCGATCTCGAATGGGATATTGCCAGGCCTGCCGGCCCGGACCGGTGGAAAGACTATTCCCCAAGTACCATACTCGATTCAGTGAAGGCCTGGTGCGCGAACGTGCAAAAGCAAACCAAACGGGTCCCGGTCATTTACACGGCGAACTCTTGGTGGCGGGAACGCGGTATCCCGCCGAAGCGGATTTCCGAGCTCTCGGACTATGGTATCTGGATCGCGGACTACTCCCGGTCGGGGCAGGCCAGTGAAGACCCCAAGGTTCCGGGCGGTGCAAAATGGAAACTCTGGCAGTTCTCAGACAAGGCCAAGGTCGGAGACGCCTACAAAGGCGGCTTGGACGCCAACGTCTTCAAAGGATCTGATGACGATTTCGAGCAGTTCGCGAGTCAATGATCAATCGGCGCGCCTTCCTCGGATGCTGCGCGTTCTGCCTCGCCGGGAAGGCCCATGGGGACGAACCAAGTTTCATCTGCGCTGTCGAGGACAGCGCAGTTACTGACGCCCTGCAGTTTCGACCGGCGGACGGCAACGGCCAAAACCTGACGTTCAAAACGGACCTTGGCCCGCTGGTATTCACCCCCTACGGGACAGCTTTTAAGAGCGACATTTGGCTACCCGAGGACAGTGAGACTAAAGACAAGATAACCCTAGGCGTGGCCTTCCTGAACGGTGAGAAACCTCAACACGATATCGTCATCGAATCGGCACGAATGTGGCTCGCCACGCATATCGGCACTTTCATAGACTTCGACTTCACGGCCAGTGTGGAGAAGGCGAAGATACGCGTCGAAGTGCTTTCCAATCAGAACTGGTCGGCCATCGGTAGGCGCGCAATGACCGTCACCACGCGGTATACGATGTGCTTCAGCGACCTACATCCTGCCAGTATCATGCATGAATTCGGTCATTGCCTTGGCTTGCAGCACGAGCACAGGTTCCCTCTGTCCACGATCGAATGGGACAAAGACGCTGTTTTCGCAGATATGCATCCAAAGGGCTGGAGTGAAGAAACCATCGAGGAGCAGATACTTACAAAACTGGACAAAAGCGCTGTTTGCCTAGCAAGCCCCAACTTCGATAAATCGTCCATCATGATGTATCCTATCAAAGACGGGTGGGCTACCATCCTTAACGATCGAAACCAACGAGTTGCATTTGTGGTCAATCCTTCCACTATTTCAGACGGTGATGTGGCATGCGTGACGGGACTCTACAAACCTCTGTCCATGTAGGCATTGGACGTTTTCTGGCCTTTGCATATATGTTCCTTTCGTTCGTTGGCCAATGCAACGCACAATCCGTTACCAATATATTCGACGGGGTTGTCTATGTTAGGCTGACGACAGCGGATGGCAGGCTGTTCAGGGAAGGCTCCGGCGTCTTGCTTGGCTCGGACGGCTTCATCTTTACGGCAAAGCACCTTTTTGACAATTTTGACGCTACCACAGGCAAAGTAAGCGTATCGTTGAGGGGCGTTAAGACTGCTCTGATCCCTGCTTCGCGTTACCCAGCAGATGCTAGCACCACAGACATTGCACTCCTCTACGTCAACCAGACCGAGGTCCGTAACGCCGGTATCGGCACATATTTCCGGCTTGGCTGTAATACACCGCCAATCATGGAGTCGATTATCGTCGCCGGATTTCCGGCCGGAGATGCCTCGCCGCTGCTGGTTCTGCCCGCTGTCGTCACAACCGACAGCCTCGACAGTTCGTTTCGAGACTACATGAGGGCTGGTATCGCCCCAGGCATGAGCGGGGGGCCCATTTTCTGGCGGGGGTATCTGATCGGGTTGGTTTATGGCGCCGCCGATAACGTGGAAGCCTTTACCCCCATAAACCAGTCCGGAGAGCTGAGGACCGTCGCAAAGGTGGACTGCTATCAGGTGCCGCCGAACGGCCCTGTACAGGTCGCCATCCTCTCTGCGGATCCGAAGGGTCCAGTGCCCATCGGCGATGTGCAGAAGCCAGCGCAGGCCCCAGCCAGCGCTAAGCCCCGTGTCTTTGTACAGATCGCGGCAGAGAGCCAGCGCGCCGATGCCACCAAGCTGATCTCTGGGTTGGTTGACAAGGGGATCAACGCCGCGCGGGGCATTGAAAACGTAGGGAGCAAGGCGCCACTGTCAGGCGAGATACGCTATTTTTCGGCGGAAGATCGCGCCAACGCCGACAAGATAAAAGCCATACTGGACCAGCTTTCGCCGACAACATTTAGCATTCAACGGGAGAACGTTCCCAATTCCCCACAGAATGTTTTCGAGCTTTGGTATCCGCATGGGTAACTTGCCATTTGCCGCGCGCCTCTCTCCCAACCAAAGCAAACAGGGGCGTAAAAGGTCGAAGCACCGAAATGCCCGCCAGCGGGACCAAGTCAGTTCGTTGCTGGGGAAAGTTCGAAAGTTCGTGGCCCTGAGACCGGTTTAACAGGGCGGCCGTAGGAGCATCAGCATAGCGCCGCCGCAGGGGGGATGCGGGACCGACAGCCTCCGGCGAAGGGCGCCAAAATGAAGATGACGCATCAGAACAGAAAAACGGAAAGGCTCGGGCATCTCACAAGTTGCTCTTTAGCCACTTGCCCCCGCTCTCGTTGAACCCGTGCCAAGCTCCTTCACCTGAGAGCTTGGCTACTAGCAGTTCATCATTGTCGTCCACAAACGGAAGCAGGTCATCCCTTATCTCCTTGGCGGAAAGGTCTGTCACAGTGATGAACGTAGAATCCAAGTGAGCCCAATAGGTAGGATACTTTTCTTTGATGTGTTTGCGAAGCGCTGCGTCCTTCTTGGAGTAGTTCTCACCCTCGCGGTTCAAATCGTATCCGATCATGTAGCTCATCCGGCACCCTCATCGAGAATAGTCAAACAAGAACCATGAGATCAAACATGGATCACGGTGGCAATAGTCATCTGACATTCATAACGCTCGCCGATTTCGGGCCTCGCCTCGATCAGCGCAGCAATGTAACCGGGGCAGATTTCCGGGCGATCAGGCTGGAGCGGCTTGGCTGACGAGATCGGGAAGCGGCAGAACGGCGGTTTGTGTGGGGATACCAAGGCGGTCGCCGAGGTAGGCGAAGAAGGAGACGCCGAGCTTGGTGCAGGTCTTCATCAGGCCGAGCAGGACATCGCGGGCATCTCTGCCTGCGTCACTGACGGTCCCGCCGGAGATCTTGCGTTTGATAACGACGGCGCGAATGTCGTTTTCCGAACCGTTGGTGTGGAGTGGGATCTCGGGGCGATCGAGAACGCGCAGGAGTTCATGCTTGCGGCGGTGAAGCCGGGTGAGCAGCCTGTCGAGCATGACGTAGCCGGTTCGTCGTTTGAACAGGCGGTCGAAGCGGGCACGCAAGGCCGCCGCGCGGCGCGGACAAGGTGACCGCTGATAGCTCTTCAGGTCGTGATAGAACCACCAGATCAACTGGCGCATGACGTCAACGGCCTGGCGCTGGTCTGGCGTCATCGGCACCAATTTGTGGACGAGCCGCTCGGCGTGGACCCAACACAGAGCATGGTCGGCGATGCGGAACTGGCCGGCGTCATCGGAGACGATAACGGCGTCGGCAAGAAAGCCATGATGGCGGATCGCCCCCCACATCGCGCCCTCAGTGGCAATCTTGACCGGGTTCGGCTCAACCGCAAGCTGGTCGAGGCCCAGTGCTGCCAGATGCGCCTGCCAGGCGGCGCTGTCGGCAAACACCTTTTGCGGGAAAGCCGCCAGCCGGTCGATCACCGGACCAGCGAGGTTGCGGCCGCGCATATAGGCCAACGCCTCGTCATTGATGACGTAATCGCCGTGCCCGGCGCGCAGCGTTGCCAGGAACGCCCCCCGTGACTTCGATCGCCCGGTGCGGAACGCGGTGAAGCGGTCATCGCCGATCTGAGCGGTGTAGCCGTCCTGGTTGGCGTGGCGCGCCGACGTATCATCGACCGTGATCCAGCGCGCCGTGGCAAGTCCGGTGGTAAGCGCGTAGGCATCCCCACGTAGCGTGCAGGCGGTTGATCGCTCATTTTCAGCATGAATCATGCGGAGAATCCTGTGAGCGACAGTATGAGCCATCATCGAACATTCGAGATTTTGACGGCGGAGCCTGTGCCGTCCCGACGCAAGCCGCGCCATCGGTCGGAAGACGAGAAGGCACGGCTTGTCGCCGAAGCGTTCTCGCCAGGGGGCAATGTGTCGGCGGTTGCGCGTTCCGAGGGGCTGGATCCCTCGCAGCTCTATGGGTGGCGCCGCAAGGCGCTTTCGTCGGGCATGGTTGCGCCACTGACGGAGGCAGCGAGCAAGCCGGCGAAGTTCACGCGCTTTGAAGCGGTGGGCAGCGGCACGGTGGAAATCGTCATTGGCGATGCCGTGGTGCGCGCCGGCGGCGATGTTGATTCCGATCGCCTGGCGAGGATCATCCGCGCGGTTCGCAAGGCATGATCGCTTCCGGTGTGGTGGTTTACGTGTCGTGCCAGCCTGTCGACTTCCGCAAGGGCGCGGCATCTTTGATGGCGCTGGTCAGGGACGGCGGCCTGGACCCGTTCTCGGGGGCGCTTCACGTATTCCGTTCGAAGCGTGCGGACCGGGTTCGCATCGTGTGGTGGGACGGCAGCGGGGTTTGCCTTTATTCGAAAACGTTGGAAGAGCACGGCTTCTGCTGGTCTGCGATATCGGCCGCGCGCATGCGTCTCGACCACGCCCAGTTGATGGCGCTTCTGGCCGGGCTAGACTGGAAAAAGATCCGTCCGGCCAGGGTCAGGCGGCCGTTATCGACGGGCTGAAACCGGCCTGCGGCAAGATGAATCATGGGGCTGTAACGGTTGGGAAAGCGGCTGTTTTTGTGCTCTGCTGCTTGCCATGGTTCTACCGGATCTTGCCCTTCCCGACGACGTTGATGCGCTTAAGGCGATGATCCTTTCCATGGCTCGCGAGCAGGCTGCGAGCGAGGCCCGGATCGCAGTCGCCGAAGCTCGGATCGCAGCATCTGAGGCGGAGGTCGCCCGGCTGAAAGCCGTCGAGAAAAGCGCCAACGAGCGGATTGCCAACCTCACGTCGATCCTGAAAGTTTTGCAGCGCACGCAACATGGCACGCGTTCCGAGCGGCTACGCCTGGCCATCGACGACGAGCAGGCCTCCTTTGTCTTCGAGGAGGTCGAGACCGGCCTTTCGGCGATCCGGAGCGAACTTGCTCACGCGGTCGGGGACAAGCCGAAGCGTGCCCCGCGCCCGCGCAAGGGTTTTGCCGCCCACCTCGAACGCATCGAGGAGGTTATAGAGCCGGAAATCCCGGCCGACTGCGAGGAGTTGGAAAAGGTTCTGATCGGTGAGGATCGCTCTGAGCGGCTGGACGTCGTGCCGCCGAAGTTCCGGGTCATCGTCACGCGCCGTCCCAAATACGCCTTCCGGGGCCGTGACGGCGTGGTCCAGGCTCTGGCGCCGGCGCACATCGTTGAAAGCGGCCTGCCGACGGAGCGGTTGCTCGCCTATATCGCTGTCTCGAAATACGCCGATGGCCTCCCGCTTTACCGGCAGGAGGCGATCTATCTGCGCGACGGTGTCGAGATCAGCCGGTCGCTGATGGCGCAGTGGATGGGACATCTGGGCTTTGAATTGCAGATGCTCGCCGATTATATCCTGGAGCGTGTGAAGGAGGGCGAAAGGGTCTTCGCCGACGAGACGACCTTGCCCACCCTTGCCCCTGGGTCCGGGAAAACCACGAAAGCCTGGTTGTGGGCCTACGCGCGTGATGATCGACCGTTCGGCGGGACCAGCCCACCGATGGTTGCTTATCGCTTTGAAGATAGCAGGGGCGCCGATTGCGTGGCGCGTCACCTCGCTGGATTCGGGGGCATCCTGCAAGTGGATGGCTACTCGGCCTATACTAACCTGGTCAAGGCACGGGCCAAAGCCGGCGGCAATGAAACAATACGGCTCGCAGGGTGCTGGGCGCATCTGCGGCGCAAGTTTTACGATCTGCACATCAGCGGGATCTCACAGGCCGCGACGGCAACGATCACCGCCATGACCGAATTGTGGAAGGTCGAGGACGAGGTTCGCGGCAAGGATGCTGGGAGCCGCGCCGCGCTGCGTCAGGAAAAGTCCGCGGCCATTGTCGCGAGCCTCTTCGACCTGTGGGAAAAAGAACTGCACAAGGTCTCCGGAAAATCCAAGACTGCCGAGGCGATCCGCTACGCGCTCACCCGGCGGGAGGCGCTGGAACGCTTTCTGATGGACGGTCGTATCGAGATCGACTCTAATATCGTCGAGCGTGCAATCAGGCCCCAGACAATTACGAGAAAAAATAGTCTCTTCGCTGGAAGCGAGGGCGGTGGACGCACTTGGGCGACCGTCGCGACACTTCTGCAAACCTGTAAAATGAATGGCGTCGACCCACTCGCCTGGCTCTCCCAGACCTTGACCCGCATCGCTCAGCGCTGGCCCGCAGCCAAAATCGAAATGCTCATGCCCTGGAACTTCAAACCAGACGCCGTCAGCTAACCGCTTACGTCCGGTGCGCAACACGTCACGATCCTCTGCAACGAAGACCTCGAGGCCCTCCGAAATCAGCCGCACCACCTGACGCTTCGAGATGTCGACGCCAATGCCCGTCAAGAGTGCGGTTAATCGCTCCGTCGTCACTTGGCCCTGAATATGGCAGGCCAGGATGAAGCGGCGCAGGTTCGCGCCCCAGCCGCCGACAATCCCCGACGGCAGTGGCGCCACGATCGTCTCGCCGCTCGGGGTCACCCAGCGTTCGCGCCGGTAGCGCACCACCTCGGCCGACAACACCAGATCGCGCACCAGGATCGTCTCATACCCCTTGAAGCGGGAGCCCGCAGGGGAGCTCACCGCAACCGTCACCTCGCGGCTCACACGAGCGCTGTCGCGCTTGGCGCCGCGCCGCCGACGCTTGCCCTTGGCCGCTTTCGCCCCCGTCGCCTTCTCCATCCCCGACGGTTTGGACGGCTTGATTGGCGGCCGCGGAGGCAGGTCCTTCAGACGCTTAATCTCGTCCTTCAGGCTCTGGTTGTCGGCGCGCAGCGCCTGGTTCTCCATCTGCAGGCTCTCGACCTGTCCGTGAAGACCCCGCACTTCGCCGAGCAGCGTCCCAACCAGCCCGCGGAGTTCCGCCAGCGACAGGCCTTCAAGCGAATCATTCGGCGGCAGAGTCACGCAAAGGGTGAATCACAAACCCGCCCCCCTGCAAACCCCACCTCCGCCCGGAAATCTGCCCCGGTTACCGCAGCAATGTCCTAATTGGTACAAATCACTCCGAATTTCCGCAAAACCGCTCGCCGCCAGCCACCGTGCCCGTGCCAAATGCGATGCCCAGGACCGACGTGCCCGTTCCGGCTCACGCTCGGGATCTAATTTCAGAGTGACGCGCGCTATGTGGCGCCAATCGGCACCCTCAGCCTCCGCCATCAGCAGGACCGCGTACGTCGCGATGTGCGCCACATCATAGGCCGTGACCTTGGCCACGTCCGGTGCCACATCACAGATCTCGTGTTCTGAGGTGGGAAGCAGTTCATCGAGCCAGGTCTCTGCCTCCGGCGGAGGCACCTCGATATAGCGGCCAATCGAGGTCAGGTGCGCTGCGATCTTGTCGCGCAGGTGGTCGCGGCTTCCGTAGCGCGCGTCGATGTCGGCGAGCTTCTTGTACAGCCCTCTACGCTTGCTGCGCGGAACATCGGCATCGCCCATAAAATAGTGACCCCGGCCAAGCGCACAGATGTTGCAGCCGGTCGCGGCCACCTCCTGGACGAACCCCGGAATGTCCTTTTCTCGCATCTGCTTCATGTCAAAGCCTCTCAGCACGACCTGCCTACCACAATGGTTCGAACTTTCAACCCTGCCGTGCACTCGGCGAAGTGCCGTTAGGCTGCCCATTTCGCAGCTATGGACCGGAACGATCCCGCGCATTTCTCCCGCATGTCAATTCTGTGACGCAATCGCGTAGTCGGCTTCGCGTGGCGGGCTATGTCCTGTCCCCAGACGTGCGCTGACCTCGCCGCCCAATTCCCGACATTCGGCACGAGCCAATGTCACGCGGCCCCTTGATGGACGAGCCGATTCATGTTCTTCCTTGGGTGGATCCCGTTCTCGGAAAGAAGCGCGATGGACATCATCCTTTATGTGATCGGCGCAGTCATTCTCGCTGCCGCCGGATATACGGGGTTCAAGTATCTGAATAAATCCAAAAGCGTCTCTGCCCGAAACAATTCGATTGCCGCGGGCCGTGACGTGAGTATAAAATCGCGGGCTAATGACAAGAAGTAACTATGAATGGCTCTCGTAATCGCGAAGAAAGGAAGTATAGCTTCCGCGCGCGATGTCATTATTACGGTCAACATCCATCTCAACACCCCGCCCACCTCGACCAATCTCGCCAACTTGATCAGCACGTCGTTGCAAGCCGATCCAGACGCTGTGAGCAGCGTTGGGCCGTCGCCGGCCGATGAGCGCAGCGTCGAGGAAGTTGTCACTGCCTACCTCATGATGGCCAGTTCCAGCGCAGCCCTTCCGGACAATCCCTACGAGAAACAGTTCGCCGGCATCGACGAACTGCGGATCCTGCTGCGAACGGCGATCGGCCTGTTCAAATCGCATGCCTATCTGAAGGCCCACGACCTGTTCCGTCAGGCCCTAGCCTCCGATTATGCCGGAGACCTCAAGTCCCGTATGGTCTATGACTACTTGGTGAGCGGCTATGTCGGCTATTCGCTGGCCAGCGACACGGAAGGTATCCGGCATTTGATCGCTTCGGTGCAATCCGATTTCGCAGGCTATATCGACCGTTCCACCGAACTGGCCATGGCGGAAGCCCACCAAGAAGTTGCTACGCGCCAGACTGCTGATGATATGCTTTTTGAGAACGAGGGCATCCTAGCCGAGCTACTAAACAAGTTCGGCCCGGACGACATTGCCTGCCTCAATCTCCAGGGTTTGCTTTACCGGCGCCTCGGCGAACGGAAGAGTTCGGGCGGACGCCGAAAACATTTCCTTGAGCTCAGCCGCAGCATTTTCGATCATTTGGCCAGCTTAGAGCTCAACCTGTCGGTGGAGCATTCCAACAACCGCGCGATCACGTTGATTCGCCTCTATGAATTGACCGGCGACGCGATGGCGCTTGCGGAAGCCGAGACCATCCTGAGCGGCATCGACTATCGCGTCACCTCGCTTCCCCTCGCCGATTTCCTGGCGCTGCCCAAGGCGCTTAACAATCACGGCAATGTCTGGAAACAGAAGCTTCAGGCAAACCCTGATGCCGACAGCTACACCTCAGCCATCGAGAACTATTCAAGGGCCGAACGGTATTGGAACGAGCAACAGTCCCCCTACGAGTGGGCGATGCTCCAGAAAAACAAAGCCGACGTGCGCTGTATCTACATGAAGATTTTTGGCCTGAAGAAAGCTACCTTCGAGCGAGCGATGACCGAGATCATCGACTCGCTCAAATACCGAAGTCCCGATCACGCTCCGTATCAATATGAACGCTCTATGGCGGTGAAGCGCGAGCTCGAGAAACTTTTGGCCTGATTGGGCGCCGGTCCACAGGCATTGGGCCTGCGAACCCATGGCTTGTCTAAATTAAGCCGGTGGTGAAAACCATACAGCCTTGGTTGGCCCCGGGTCGCTACGAATGCTTCGGGACAGGACCGATTGCGTACCACTTGGCAATGAGCCCGACACACTGTGTAACCGCGACAACGGCCAGGAGAAGCATAAGCACCAGTGTCAGCACGAAGAAGGCCTTGACGTCATCGAAGGCCCACTCGGACACGTGGACGCAAGCCTCGACAACGATGGCGAGGCCGCGCGGCAGAAGGATCAACGTCGCGGCCCAGGTTGCGCCCCCAACGGTAGCGCCTTGGTGAACAGAGCGAGCTTGACCTGACTGCGTTGCGGCCCGCGATTGTCCCGATCTGGCTCCGGAACGATGTCAAGCGCCGCCGAAACGTCCGGCAGCCATAAGGTGTAGAGGGCGGCCAGGACAGCCAGCACAAGACTTGCCGCCGATATGGCGTCTGACAGGTGTTCCGCAGTGCTCATTGGGGATAGAGAGCCTGGAGCTCGATAAACGTCCCGTTCGAGACCACATAGGTGTCGAACGTGCCGACCTTCCGCCGAATCGGGGTTCGCGGTACGGCCGCGGAAGCAAGCTCTCCGTTGAGCATCTCGATCACGACGGCATTCGCCAACCGTGCCTCGCGGTCACCCCCTTGCGCGCCTTGGCACGCCGCAATGAAACGCCGCGCGGCGGCGTGCATTACGCCCTTGAGCTGATTGCGATGGCGCGACAGCGTCGCTCTGAGAAGCGCGCGTCCCTGCGCACCGGAGAGGTTGAACATCCGGGCGATCTTCTCGTCCGTCGGAAAATCCGCCGCAGGCAACGCGAGAAGGATGGCGACCAGACGGCGCTCGCGCAGGTCTGAGACGGTTGTCATGGCCTCACCGGCGAACATCTCTATATATTCGCGCAACGCCGCCTGGGCATAAGGCTCAAGGCGCTGTTCGACGTGCCCTGGCGCGCAGCCAAGAGTGTCTGCGACGGCGTCGATTTCGCCATCGGGCGCGTCCAAGGTAATGGTCAAGTTGAGCTGCGGCATTGGGCAAGCATACTTACCATCAAAGTCCGCGCAAGCCGGTTTCTTTAAAGATTATTGACGATCGGGCGCCGAGGCCGGACGCGGCATACCGGCCTGTGCGGGCCCGCCTTTTCCGACGTGCTCGCCCGCGTTCGCGCGGTTCGCATAGGCTGACGGCGTCTGGTCCGCCACGAAGTAAAGGTCACGCTCAACTGGCAAGCCGAGAGGCCCGCGTAACGACGACGGCTCAGACAGGCTCACGCTGCCGATCTCCGGACAACCGAGTCCGAGATCGCAGAGTCCGAAAGCGATATCCGGTTCATCCGGATCAATTTCGGTCAGAAGCCAGGTCGCGCCGGCATCCGGCGTGAACAGTTTGACGACGGGAACAAAGTCGATTTCGCCGTCCGTACCATGGAGAGGAAGCTGCTGGCGACCATTCGCCAGCAGCTTGTTCCGCAGGTCTTGGGTCAAGATCTGCATGGCGGCCTCCTACTCGTCGTCTTCGACTTTGGGAGAGCGAAGGACAATCCGTCCGTCGAGCGGCAAGGCGTCGAGGAGAAGCGTTCCGCCTTCGCCGTCATCGTGGGCGAAGAAGGCGCCGATGCGGGTCCAGAAGCCCTTCTGGCCCTCTTTGCCGTCACGCACGGTGTACGCGTGGTAGATCGGAGACTTCGGCTCGGGTTTCGTGTGGGTGTTGCGTTTGATGGTCATGGTCTTTTCCTTTGGTTGATGGTTTCTGTCCCGGAGGACGGTTCCAAAGGAGACGGCGTGCAGAGGCGACTTGTCCCCAACACGGGAGCGCAGCGAAGGAGCGGGCAGGAACGGGACAAGACGGCCGCGCCGGCTAAAAGAACAGGCATCACCTCCGGACAGTCCATCAACGGAAAGGCCATGGCCAACGCGACACCGGACGTGGCGAGACAATTCCGGCAACGCGACGACGCTGCAACGGCTGGGGCATCCCGGGTGGATGCTTCCGGCCCCGCCTGCCTCCCACGCGGGGCGGAGGCGGTCGAAACGACAATCAAGCCTTCGGCCCTGACGCAGGGCCACCGCTTGCCGTGCCGACGCCAATCCGGGATCCGGGCTAACAGCGTTGGCCCGGAACGCGGAAAGGCGTGACGAGCATGGTCGGGCATGGAATGTCCGACGATGCGGGCGGCCGGCGGTCTGTCACTCGCCAATGTATTGGGGAGTGACAGACCGCCCCCAAACCCACGGTGGATGACGGGTTAGCGCAAACGCCACCACATGACCTGCAAATGACGCTGCGTTTCGGTGATCATTTCCGGTGCAATCCACTGGCCATTAACAGGCGACACCGTTCAATGTCCCGGCAGGCACAGACTGCCTGATCCATCTCACCCGACCATTTCCCCAACCAAAGGAGAGCAGAATGACTGCTTATCGCATACGTGCGCCGCCGCGGCGGCCACATCTCCGGTTTCGACCTCTCGGCAACCGGATGCCCAACAGGGCAAACCATATCGGCCAGCCATCAGGCTGGCTCGGGAGGCTCGTACCGTAAAGTAGACTACGCATTCCGGCCATACCGCGAATGATCTTCACGGGGTGTCACGATCTACGGACGTGCATCGGCCATCAACACTCAGCCAAAAAAATAAAAAGCGAGCAAGATGGACGATCTAACCATGGACCTGGTGCGGCTGTGCCACCGCAACCGGGACGGCTCTTACGGCACTCAAAACAACCGCCGGCGCGGCCTGTCCGCAATGGCAAATGAGCTCGTGGACCTCGGCTACAAGCTACCATCCGCGACCTCCCTTAAACCCAAGCATGTCGACGCCCTTGTCGAGCGATGGCTCGATACCGATACCTCGGACGCGAGTGTCCGCAACCGCCTCACCTGGCTGCGCTGGTGGGCGGAGAAGGTCAACAAGGTCAATGTCGTCAATCGTGAGAACTCCGCATACGGCGTCGCCGAACGCGGCGAAGTCACGCGCAACCGTGCCCAGGCTCTTGATCACGCCAAGCTCGCTACCATTGAAAGTCCGCACATCAAGGCCTCGGTTCTGCTGCAAGCAGCCTTTGGCCTGCGACGCGAAGAGGCGATGAAGTTCCAGCCGCAAGCGGCCGCCCGCGCCGACCATATCGCCCTTCAGGCGAGCTGGACGAAAGGCGGCCGCGCTCGGACGGTACCCGTGACCACGCTCGAACAGCGGCAAGTCCTCGAGCACGTGCTGCGCCTGGTTCCCGGCGCCGGCTCGTTAATCCCGCCAGAGATGAGCTATGTCGAGCAACTCAAGCGTTTCGAGTATCAGACACTCAAAGCTGGTCTGCGTAATACCCATGGCCTCCGCCATGGCTACGCCCAGCAACGCTATGCGGCGCTGACCGGCCGAATCTGCCCACTGCAAGGTGGCAAGCGCTGGGCTGATATGAGCGGGAATGAACGTGCTGCCGATCGGGCAGCGCGCCACAAAATCTCGGCCGAGCTGGGCCATGGCCGTCTGAAAATCACCGACACCTACCTCGGGAGTGCATTCTGATGAAACGCGCAGAAGGCAATTTCCTCATGGCCGCCAACAAGAGGACGAAATACGCAGAAGAGCTGTTCAAGCCGGCGGCCATCGCCGCCGCCGTCGACGAGACGGCCATGCAGGGCTATCGCCGCTATCGTATCGTGCAGGAGTTTCCGTTCGACCTTTCTGACACGGAGGCCGCGAAGGCGCTTGAGAAATGGCTCGATTCCGAGCAGTTTGAATACGTCTGGCGGCCGACGCGTCTCGAACAGGATGCGTACAGGCCGTCGATCTTGGCGGAATACCCTGAACTAGAGATCTCTTGGTAACAGAGCTGAAGGCGTGGCGTACGCCAGACCGGCTGAGGGGATGTTCATCCCCTTTCTTTGTGTTTGCCTCCGCTTCCGGAGGTGCCTGGAACAGCAGTTCTGCTGTTCAAAACGCACATTATCCAACAACAGCGCAAAACCGATCTCACTCAACTGAACAGTTCGAAAATCCCGTTGTATTCGGTTGATCAGTTGCTACAGTCTGATCATTCGGGCTGGGGTGGGACGTGGCCAACAAATACGATCCTTTTGGCGATTTAGATCGCGGTTTTGCGCTTGCCCTGAAGTGGGGCAAGTGGGGTCTTAAGGGCGGGAAGTACCTGGGAGCCCGCTACGCGCGGCGCCAAGTCGAGCAGCTCTATGGGCCCGAGGTGGCGGACGCCGTCGAGGCCGCAATCCGGTCCGGCCGGGATCCCGGCCCTATCATTGAGCGGGCCAAGCGCGATCTGGAAGAGCGTCAGGAACGCCAGCGTCAGCTCGAAAGTCCGCCGCCGCTTTATGGCTCGGCACGCTGGGCCACATCCGCTGACCTGCGCGCCATTCCGAGCGGCAAAATGTACTTGGCCGGGCGGTCGGCTTTCGACAATCCGTCCTCGATCCTCCTGGGCGCCTATTCCGACGACGAAACCGGTGGGGAACCGCAGTTCGTGCATTGGGACGACGACGGTCACCTGTTGACCATTGCCCCGACGCGATCGGGCAAGGCGGTGACTTCGATTGTACCGAACCTGCTGCGGTATCGGGGCAGTTGCGTGGTGCTCGACCCCAAGGGCGAGCATTTCGAAAAAACGTCGCAATGGCGTAAATCCATCGGTCACGAAATCTATCGCATTGCCCCGTTCGACCACGGCTCGGGCTGGGTCCGGCATCGCTACAATCCCATGGCCCAGGTGCGCACCGAATCGGATGCGCGCTCCCTTGCGGAGCAGATGTTTCCCCGTGATCCCAAATCATCGGAATTCTTCACTGACGACGCGACCGGGTTTCTCACCGCAGCCATGATGTACGTTAAGTACAACGCGCCGTCCCATCGGCGTACCCTGGCAACCGTCTGCCAACTGGCCTCCCAGAAAGGCCGGGATCTCCTCAACGTTGCCCAGAAAATCGCCGAGTTCGCGCCGACTGCCGACGCCGGCAAGGCGGTGCTTGAAAAGACGCGCGATCGCGGCCTGAAGACGCTCGAAGCGACGCTGGAGAGTAAACTCGCCCTGTGGCGTGACCCAGATATCCAGACCAGCCTGAGCGGAACGGACTTCTCCTTTGAGGATCTGAAGGACCGGCCGATGACGGTCTACATTGATATCCCGTTCGGCAAAATGGAGCCGTATGCGCCTTGGTTGCGCGTCCTGCTCAAAGGCGCCCTTGATGCCATGGAGAGCAATCGCCGCAAACCGGATATCCCGGTGCTGTTCGTCCTCGATGAATTCTTGAACCTCGGACCTTTTCCGGAATTCCGCGCGGCCATCCGTACCCACGCCAGCGCGGGCGTTCGCCTGTGGTTCTTCCTTCAGGATGTCATGTCCCTCCAGGAGCATTATCCGGGCGACAGCTGGCAGCCGTTTCTCAACTGCTCCGTCAAACAGTTCTTCGGTATCGACGATCCCATCACCGGGGAGCTGATCGGCAAGTACCTGGGCCACGAAACGCTCGCTTATCTGAGCCGCTCCAGCGGCCACAGCGGGTCTTCCCAGTTGGAACGCTGGTACGGGGACGCCTCGGTGAACACCGGCACCTCCGGCAACGAAACCGTCCAGTTCCTAGGGCGGCCGCTGATGACGCCGGATGAAATCATGGAACTGCTCTCCGGCTGGCAGCGTAACGGCTGGCGCTGGAGTATCAACTACGCACGCGGCGCGCGCCCCTTCAGAACACGGCTGGTGTCCTACACCGAGAGCGAGACGTGCCGGAACCGGATCGGCACCATGGCGGAGCCTCAACCATGACGCTGGCAACTTCGATTTTTGGCATGGAAACAAGGTTGCGGCCGCTGCTCAAGGCGGTCCTTGTGGTCACGGTTTTGCGCGTCGCATGGATCGCGCTCAACATCTACGAAATCAACATGGTGTCACTCGCGTGGGCTTTGGTGCCGTGGCCGCGGTGGACCTATTCATGGACCGCGTGGACCGCCGAGCTTGCGCTGATATTCTACCAGCTCCGTGCCTATATCCGGCTGGGTCGCCTGCTCCTCCTGCGTTTCGCGCCGCACGTAGCCGCATTCCTTGGATTCTCGGACCGTTCCGCCGACCCGGGCGTGCACCTCAAACCCCGCAACCGCTCATGGTGGCCGACAGCATTGCTGCTATGCGGCATCCTGATCCTGACTTGCCAGGTGATAACGTGGCTGGCCTTGATGCTGTGGTACAGGGGATGGGCGCCGTTCGACTGGTATCTGAGAACCGAGTACGCCCACTATCCGATGCTCGTTGGAATGGCCCTGTCCGTCCTGGGCCTGATGTTTGGCGGTCGCTACATCGCCCGCGCCTCCGGTGATGTCAGCACCAGCTTCGGGGTGGTTCCCGTGGCGGATGACCACTGGCTGGCCGTGCGGGTGCATGCCTTCTCGGACCGGCTCAACCTTCCGAGGCCTGCCGTCGGGATCACGAACGTCATGAACGCCTTTGCGATGGGTGCAAGACAGAAGTCGTCCATGGTGGTTATCGGCAAACCGCTGTTCGATTTTGACAAGGACGAGCTGGACGCGATTATCGGGCATGAACTGGGTCACATCCTGCACAAAGACATAGCGCGGATGCAGTTTGCCGAGGGCTTCCAGCGCATGCTGGTCGGCGTGGTGAACATCCTGACCGTGTTTGGGATGGTCATGGCCGCATCCGCCTCGAAGAAACGGGCCAACGCGCGACTGAACGCGCATCTCGCGTGGGGGACCGGCGTCGTTGTTCGCAAAACCGTGTTCGTCGCGTCAGAGCTTGTCGCCAAGGGGATTTCCCGCAACCGCGAGTTCCATGCCGATGCGGTCGGAGCACACGTGACATCGACCGAGGCTATGGCCGGCGCCCTCCGGCGCATCCATGGAATGACGGCCAAGCCGACGGCGCAGGAGCACCACTACGGCTACTTGATGTTCCGGGGCGCCGCGTTCGGCAACCTCTTCTCCACCCACCCCACGCTCCAGGCGCGACTCAAGGCCTTGGACGCGCGTGCATCCGAACCCGCAAAGCCGGCGCACCTGGAACCGGCCGGTGATGCCGAAGTCAGCGGCCCCGTTGCACGCTCCCGCAGCTTGGGGTTTTCAGACCCCTTAGCTGGAAATGCACCGCCATCACCGCTGTGGTTAAAACTGGGTGCCGTAACGTCACGCTCCCTTCGCGCAACACGGCGGGCGGGCGCGAAGCTCGGCGCGAAAGTGAACATGCGGCGCGTCGGAATGGCAGGCACCGCGTGCGTGGTCCTGCTGCTGGTGGCACCCGCGATTGTCAATTTTTACGCGCTCGATCGCCGGTTCAATGACGCCACGACGTCGGCAGGGCATGCACTGTCATCGTCCTGGGCCTGGGTGGCCGACACGACCAGGGCATTGATGGGTCACGCTGAAGACGCCCGTCTCACACAACTGGAGCAGCGCGAGCAAGCCCTCAAACGAGCCGAGGCGCAGCTAGGCGCGGACCGCCAAGCACTCGCAGCCGATCGCAATGCCCTCGCAAACGAGGTGGCGCGCCCGCAAGCGGCCTCGCCGGTCGTCGCCGACCCGTTCGCTGATTCGCTGCAGGCGCAGATTGGACCGTTGAACCGGAAGGTGGCGGCTCTCACGTCAGAGAGGGACGATCTGCGCAATACGATTCTTGACCTCAAGCGCCAGCTAGCTCTGCAACCAAGCCCGGCCTCCGCCAATACCAACAATCTTCTGTTGCAGCTGGATGCGGCCAATGCCGACCGTGCGAGGCTGTCGGCGCAGCTTGCGCAGAGGCAAAACCCGGCCACTCAGCCGGGCGAGGTCGCGTCGCTCACCAATCAATTGGCTGAAATGACGGCCGCTCGCGACGAGATGAAACTCGAAAACGATAGCTTGGAGAGGGTGATCGACGACCTGAAGACACAGATTGCCTTCAGGGATTCAGCCGAGGTAGGCCTCAACAAGCGCATCCAGGACTTTCAGAACCAGATCGCAGGCCTGGCTGCGAGCCAAACCACAAGTCAGGAGCAATCCAACCTGCCCGGCATTGCCGAGCCAACGCCGCAGGGTGCTTTCGGCGCCATCGCGGTGGCAAGGAACGGCGTCGTGATCCTGACCGATCGCGGTTACGCGAGTTATGAGCTCGCGAGTGACGCTGCCATGGCGGAATGTCGCCGCTTCAGCAACGGAACCCGGTGCAACGTTGCGCAGGTCTTCCGCGATACTTGTGCCGCCGTGGCCCGTGTCAAACCGGTCAGCAAAGCGTCCCGCTATCAACTGGAATTCGGCGACACGCTGGAGGATGCATCGCAGGCCGCACTTGATGCCTGCTCAGGAAGTTTCGGCAGGGCGTGCCAGACGACACGTCAGGTCTGCGTGCATTAAAAAAGCAGCGGCGGGCTCCCGCCCGCTGCTCAGCCCCGCCCCGCGTTACGCGCCGATATGACCGCCGAAGCGACAATGTTCGCTAAGCAAGGTCGACAGAATCTCGTTGAACTTATCGATCTGTATCATTTCGGCAACAGGCTGAATTTTATGACTATTTCATATGCATCCTCGTTTATGAAAAGCTACGCATTCATAATTTTGATGCATTATTGCAGTTGACGACCACCACATCGCCCTCGAGGGCGGTTGGCCCTCTCCGGCCAACAGAGGAACATCAATGCCCGACATCACTTTTGACCCAGCCGGCGGCACCGTCGAAGACTATTTCAGAAACGCCGAAGTGCCGAAGACCGTCAAGTTGACGGCGCGGCTTCGCAAACTGGACAACAAGGTTCCGCGTAACGCTGTGACAGTGGCGGACATCGATCGTCTTATCGAAAGAACGAACGCTCACTATGCCAAACGCCCCCGTTAAGGGGGCGTCGTTTGTACACCGACAATCGGTACGTCTTTACGAGCCCTGCGGATGCCATTGAGAGCGCGGGGTTTTTAATCGTGTGCGTCAAAGCCGTGTCCTTTATCGCTGGCCACTATGGATGCTCCCCAAAGCTCAACCTGCAGCAAGTCGAATACGCCCGAAACCAATGGGCAGAGCTCGCTGCGCCCCTGCCGCTCGAGCGGTATCGACCTGAAAAGCGCGAGCTTCTCACGATCGCAACGCTCATCGAGGCTCTGGTCGACATCCCCTTCGTCCGCTATGCCAACGCGACCGGTGAAGTCCCGACCTTGCTCGGCGAATTTCCCGCGAAGGTGACCGCTTTAGTAATGGGCATCATCATCTACGACATCACGCTCCGCACCCGCATGAACCGGACGACCGAGATCAGATACCTCGATCTTGATCGGATAACCGGAGAAGAGATGCAAAAGGCCATCAAGGCCTTGCACGAGCGGCAGCCACGTAAATACAAATTCCGTCTTCTACTCTCGTTCCTGCGGAAGTTTTCGACGCCGATCGTTTTTCACTAAAATTGGCATTTCGGGCTAACGTCGGTCTGAAAACCAGTCCAGATGGTCTTCGTGCGCCGGTTCGCGTTCCATCTCCCGCACCATCTCGGGTTCAGCCAGCTCCTGCTCGTCAAGCTGGGGCGGGTTGTCGGCGAGTGATTGTTTGAACCAGTCGAGGTGATCTTCCCGCGTGACGGGAAGGGCCTCCTCAAGGCTGTCGGCGAGGACCCGTTCTTGCGGCTGCTCCTGCTCCTCGCGGAGGAGCTCTTCCAGGTCCTCGATCCGCGCCTCGGTCTTGCCGAGGTCATACATGTAGCCAAGCTGGGTGCTGTGGCGCTCCTCCAGATAGGAAATCAACTGGCCGGGGTCGCCCCCGGCAGCCAGTTCATGGGTTGCGCGCTCGATGTCGTGGTCGAGCCCAGCGATCGACTTATCCAGCGATTCTGCGTGGTCATGCAGCCGCGTCAGGTCTTCCTGTTTACCCATCGTGCAGTCCCCCAAAGCACCCTAGTGCTGGTAGTGATAGGCGGCCTGATGTTCCGGCTGGTCTTGCAGCTCGGCGACCAGGTAGGCCCGGAGCTTCTCCCCGGATTTCACCAGGTCCTGGGCGCGGCCATAAAAATGAAAGGTGCCCTCCCGCAGATGCTCCGGGAATTCCGGCATGGTTTCGGCCTGCGTTTTGCGCATGGTCCAATAGGCAAGCCGCTTGCGGCGCCGGATCAGGTCCGTTTCCAGCCATTCCAATTCCTTGCGCGCCCGGGCGCGCTGCTCGTCCGTCAGTTCGCGGATGCCGAAAACAGATCCTCTGTGTACCTTGGTCATGAAACTATGATGGGACGGGTTTGAGCATCCCGCAAGTGCTACCTTGCCCCAGAGCAAGAACCGCCGATGCGAAGTCACCGAAAGCTTACCGTGGCTTGTAGGAAGCGGCCGCGACCCGGCAGCCAGCCCAAGAGGTCGTCGGATGAGGGCTCGCGTTGCGCCTCCTGCTCGGCGGGCCGCCGGGCGGCGCCCGGTTCATCGAGGTTTGGCGGATTTTCTGCCAAGCCCTCCCTGAACCAGTCCAATTGATCCTCCGGTGACCCATACTGGACGGCCTCAACCAATTCGAGCCATGCCAGAGGGCTTTCCCGATCGGAGCCGATACGGCGACCGTTACTTTGGGTATCATGCGCGCCGACATGGCGCTCTAACTCCTCGATCTCCTTCGCTACCGTGCCTAGTTCGTAGATTAACTCCCGTTGTGCGCTATAGCGGTCTTGCAGAAATGTAATAATTCGTTTGGCATTAGCTTCCGCTTCCATGCGCGGCAGCCAAGCTTGCATCGTGGATTCGATATCGCCGATAGCCTGTTTCAATGTCCGAGCTTGGTCGTGCAAAAGTGCGAGTGCCTCCTGGTCATTCACAGTGTTGCCCTCCGTCTAATTCTGGGAACTCTATACGCACGTTTGTACGCGCTCCACATGAGTCACGCTAAAAATGACGCATGTGCCTACCGCCGATCGCGTTCCGGATCATCCAGCCGGCTGCGGTCCGGGCCGTCAACCGGCTCCGGGCGGCCGTTGTCGAACCAGTCCAGTTGGTTTTCCCACCGCTCAAGGGTTTGAACATCTTGGGATGTGGATTTGTCGTCCAGCCAGTCCAGCAGGTTTTCCGGGGCCAGCCGGTAGGCCGCGGCATCGTCCTCGGTCGTCTCCAAGGCATTCTCGCGCTCAACAGCGGCGCGGGCGGCCGTCACGTCGCCTGTCTCAGGCCCAGCCTCTGGAGGGCCTGGACGATGCATATCGTCGAGCATCCGTTCCTCGGCCGTGTCCAACTCTCGCGGGTGGATTGGGTCGCCGTCCGGGTCGGGCACGGGAAGGTCTTCTTCACCCGGTTCTCGCGATATCATCGGCTCCCTCTCCAGTTTCGCATAAATCCTGCGTGTCCGCCGTTCATCCCGGTCGGGGCCGCGATGCTGGCCCGCCACTTGGTCGAGCCGCCGCTTCGCATAACTCCGGCCATCGATCGCTATGGCGAGCCCGACCTTGCCCAACGCCGCGTTGGCTACCCGTTCCCAAAGAGCCCTCGCCTCAGTGACGAACTGCTTGCCATCGGCACTGCGGATCTTTAGCCCAAACCCTGCTTCACCGACAATGCGGGTCGTCATCAGCATATGAACGTGAGGATTGCGGCGGGTTCCATCGTCATGGATGGCCAGGTCGACGACAAACCCCTGCGCGGTGTAAGCGTCAGCCATGGTGCGCGCCACAGCCAGCCATTCGGCGCGTGGCAGTTCGACCGGTAGGGCGAACTCCACCTCTTTGGCTAAACGCGCGTCCTTGCGCCTCTCTGCCGCCTCTACGGCGTTCCAGAGCCGGGCACGTTCAGCCATCCATCCAGGTGCTCCTGCGGGCAGGCGGATTTCGGTCGCCACGACATCGCGACGCCCGCCGAAGTCCGACAGGCGCTCCTCGGCTTCATTGGGCAGAACTTCACCCGCGCGATAGGCGGCGGCGGTCACCACGGAGCGGCCGTCGCCCCGGCTGATGTTTTTGACATTCAGGTGGTAAATGGCCACGGGCCTCTCCACGGCTCGGACGGGGTTTCCAAAGGGGGTTTACCCCCTTGGCGCAGCTGCCGGTTTTCTCCGGTTTGCGCCCCGCAACCGGTTAGAAAACCGAGCAAGCGTCGCCCCCCACGTTGTAATGCGTACACGTTGGGGCGATGCGTAGGTGCGCTGTACGCATTGCAACAAATTCCGGTCAAATCCACAAGCTCACCCGGCCCTCGGTTTTTCGAAGAGGTCAAGCGTCTCCGACGGCTTTTGTCGTTTCGCTGGCCTGGGCTTTCGGACGTTGATGGCAGCGGCATCGAGGCGGTTCTTGAGATGCACTGCATAGTGCTTCTCGATCATCTCGACGCTCGTCCGGCAGTTTTTGGCGATCTGGTAAATGTCGGCGCCCTCCAGCAGCCTGAAGCTGATGTAGCTGTGGCGCAGCGAGTAGAGCGTCCGCCGGTTGCCTTCGCGGTCGAGTTTGAGGCCGATCTTATCAAGGATGCCGTTGAACTGCTTCTTGTGGTCCACCGGAAAAATCCGGTCAGTGGGTTTGGGCTTGTTCCGGGTCACCATTCGCTGGAACGGGAACACGGCGCCGGAGGTGCTCTTGCAGTACCCGACCCCGCGCTTGCCCCGCACCTGGATCTCCAAAATCTTTTGGCCCGTTCCCTCGTCCTTCACGGCCTCCACGTCGCGATACTCAAGCCAGTTGGCTTCGTCGGGTCGGAGACCGGTATTCGCGAGGAACAGGATCTTGTCGTGGAGTTGCTCGGCCAACCACACGCGATGGGCCTTCTCGCCTTCCGCCGCCTTCTTGCTGGCTTTCCGGGTCTCCTCGGCGTGCGCCCGCGTCGCTTGGTACAGCTGTTTGTACTCCTCTGGTGTAAACCAGGCGCGGTGCACGACCTTCGCGGACTTCTTGTAGGGCTGGGAGACGTCGGGCAGGTGCGCCAGCCAGCGATGCCGTACAGCGGTCTTCAGCACCAGTCGCAACGTGACGGTTTCATGGTGAAGCGTGCTGCGTGAGGGGAGCTTCTTGCCCTCCTCCGGCGTCATCCGGGAAATGCGATACTCCTGCACCGTGCCGGCGTTGATGGTGGAAAGGCCCATCTTGCCAAAGTACGGCACGAGGTAAGCCCGGACGCGCCGGTAGTGGTCCTGGACCCAGCGGGCGTTCCGCTCTCCGTCCGTGAGGACCTCGTACTCTGTGGTGAACTGGTCGGCAGCGTCCTTGAACGTCTTCTCAGCGACAAGCTCGCCCCGGCGGCCTTTGTCCTTAAGCCCGAAATACCAGTCTTCTGCCCAGTCTTTGGCCCGAGAAAGGCTCTCTTCCTTGGTGCTGACCCGCCAGTTTTTGCCTTTGAGGTACGTCGAACAGTTCCAAATCGGGCTGTCGTTGCGCCGATAGACGTGAACTTTTCCTTCGAGAATCGTGTGCTTTTCCGTCATCGCCAGACACTCCCTGAGCACGTGCAACTTTGTGCAAGAGATGTGTAAGGCTAGTTTCGGCTTCCACGCCGCGCAAGGCGTTTTCTAAGTGCCTGTTTCCGTTGAGGAAATGGCACGGGCAGCAGGGCTCGAACCTACGACCTGCGGTTTTGGAGACCGCCGCTCTACCAACTGAGCTATGCCCGTATCGTGCGCATGTCGGCGCAGCAGGCGCTTCCTAAAAGCTTCCGCACGCTCTGTAAAGAGTGGTTTGCAAGCAAACGCGCCTTAACCCCTGCGCCAGAAATCGGGATAGCTGACGACCAGCCCGTCGCGGTCGATCTCGAGCTCCCGCTTGAAGTCGCTGGCGCGCGATTCATAGAGATATCGCCTGCCCTCTTCGAGGCATGTGTAGCGCTGCGGATTGGCGACGACGGTGAGGGCCGGGAAATCGATGAAGGCGGTGGTGATCTCGGCACTTTGTCCCGTCGAAAGCCGCAATCGCCGGATCGGCAGCGTGTTGGTGAACGGCGTGACGGTGAGATCAGGGTCGAGGACGCCGTCGAGCTCGGGCATCGGCAGGCCATCCCTGGTCCAGCGACCATCGCCGTCGGCGGCAAGGACAAGTGTCTGGCCGCTGCCGATCACGTCGACCATGACACTCCTGGCATGCCAGTTCGCGTTGCAGGCGATGCGGTAGCGCACCGCAAAAGGCGTTTCACCAGAACAGATCACGACAGAGTCGGCCGAGACTTCCCCTGCACGCTCCTGCAGCAGCAAGTGTTCGAGGCCGGGGCCATCCCACTCGTGCCAGCGCACGATATTCATATCTTCCAGCATCAGCCCGACACCTCCCGTGGCGACTGGAGGCTACTCTGTTTCCGGCGGCCTGTACGGCCCACCCGGCACGCCCCAGCCCCAGGCCGGCATCGGCTCCGTCTCGGGATCGCAGGTCTCGCCGAGATTGGAGTTCATTTTGGCCAGCCGCGAGCCCCATTCGACGTAGCCCATGAAAGCAGAGCGGAATTCAGGATCGTCTGGCAGGCCGACCGCGTCGGCGGCATCGGCCAGAAGATTGATCCAGCGGCGGCGCTGCTCCTCGGTCAGATGCTTGCCCAGGTGGTGCATGACCATCTCGCGGTGACCGCCAAATTTTTCGCTGTAGGTTTTCGGTCCGCCGAAAACCTCGCCGATGAACGCCGCAACGTGGGCCGGATGGTCCGGCGACATGGTCCTGAACACCGGCCCGACGACCGGGTCGCGAAGCACCTTGTCGTAGAAGGTTTCCGTCAGCCGGTTCAGCGCCTCGGCGCCGCCTGCCCATTCGTACAATGTCGGGACGTCCTGGCTCATTTGTTTCTCCACCGGGGCCCGAGCAATGCCAGAGATGGCAATGCCGGAGATTACGATAGCGGAACTATCGGGGATGGCTCAACCTGCCTCGACGGCCAGTCCGCCCGACCGTACCGGCAAAACTATGACTTGGTGGGCGCGTTGGCCTGCATCCTGGGCGCCGATACCAGGCGGCAATTGCCCGGCTTCGGTGCCGATTTGCAGATGGAAGCGCCGGTCAGTTCATCCGCCGATTGAGGCCCTGTCGTCAGCCCGACTTTGAGCATCTTCCTGGGGTCAAGCTGCCGTTGGCTCGAATGGAGCTTTGTCGCGGCAAACAGGTCAGGCCCAACCGCCATCTCTTCGAGGTATTTCTTGACCTGCTGGTCCAGTTCCAGCGACCGCAAGCGCAACCGCGCATGGGGGCCGACCAGGCGTCTGACGCCGCCCGCAAGCATGATCGGACAGGCTGCATCGCATTCGCCCAACGCATCATTGGTGAGCCCGACATAGACGCCGTCCTGAGCCGTGCAGCCCGGCTTTTCCGGCTCGCATTCCATGAACTCCGTGCGTGCGACCGCCACGTCGAGCCTGCGTTCGCGGATCAGCCTTCCGGCGGCAAGAGCACCGGAAAGGTCGCCTCCCGGCGAGTTGATCACGACGGGCAGCCGCCGATCCCCCAGGGTGCCGAGCAGTTCGCGCAGCTTCTGTGGCGTCTCGGCGGTAATCCTGCCTTCCGCTGCGATCCACTCCGGACAATCGGGATCGCAGAGGAAACTCTTGCCGCGCACCAGAACGAAGCGCATGTCGGCGACATTGTCTCGCTGGACGGTTTCGGGTTCGGTCGGCGCGGCAGTGGCGGGCTCGACTTTTGCCGCCTCGGCAGCGGCCGGCCGCGTGGCCTTGTCTGCCGGAGACGGCACTTCCCGGCAATTCTCGGGCAATGGAGTGGCGCGGCAGATGGTTCCAGCGGTCAGCATGTCGACGGAATCCAGGCTAGTGACCATCTTCATCCGAAGCATGTTTTGCACTTCCAGTTGGTGGATTGCGCTGGCCGGGGTGTCCTTCATCGTTTCGAGCACGCCCGGTCCGACGCCCATCCCGTCGAGATAGGTCGCCAGCCTTTTCTCCACCGCCTTGCTCATTTCGTAGGTCTTGTAGCTGCCGGCACTCTTCCGGCTGACGATCCTAGTGCTGAGTACCTTCTTCTTGCCGCCTACGATGCGATAGGTGGTGCGATATTGCAGTTTCGTGCGGATATACGTCGTGGTGATCTGATGGACGCCGAGATAGGCCGATTCACCGACCAACCGCCTGATACCGCCGGCAAACATCAGCGGACAGGCGGAATTGCACATCGCGCCGCTGGCGTAGGCATCGCCGAAATAGCGGGCGCCGCTGCCATCGTTTTCCGCGCAGTCCTTCGCATCAGGCAGACAGCCGTCGAACCGGGTCTTGCCGACAGCGATATCGAGTTTGTTCTTGCGGATCAGCCGGCCAAGCGTGAGCGCCGCCTCGACGTTGCCGCCGGGAGAATCGACGACGATCGGCAGGTTTCGGCCGCCAAGCGTCTTGAGCATGCGTTTGAACAGAACCGGCGTCCGGGCCTCTATCGAGCCTTCGGCGGATATCCATTCCGGGCAGATCGGCTCGCAGCCCGGTGCGTTGCTGCGGACGACGACGAAGCGCATCGTCGGACCGAGATCCGGCGCCGTATCCGCCGCAAAGGCGGCATGCCCCGCGACAAGCGACGCCAGCAGGCAGATCAGCCGCACCGACCACAAAGCCCGACGATGTAAAAGGCGCCCTGGAACCATTTGGAAAAGCCCCGCCATGCAAGCTATCCTAGACGAGGTCCAAGGGCTTGCAACAGGGTTCGACCGACAACACCCGACGACCCGCCGGGCAAAAGGAAAAGGGCGGCCCCAAGGACCGCCCTATCCGTCTCGAACCTGACCCAGCGGATGCCGGGGTCAGTTATTCCTTGATGGTGACGACGATGCCGGCACCGACGGTGCGGCCGCCTTCACGGATAGCGAAGCGCAGCTTCTCTTCCATGGCGATCGGCACGATCAGCTCGACATCGACCGTGATGTTGTCGCCCGGCATCACCATCTCGGTGCCTTCCGGCAGCGACACGATGCCGGTCACGTCCGTCGTGCGGAAATAGAACTGCGGACGGTAGTTGGTGAAGAACGGCGTGTGACGGCCACCTTCGTCCTTGGTCAGGATGTAGGCTTCGGCCACGAACTTCTTGTGCGGCTTCACCGTGCCGGGCTTGGCCAGAACCTGGCCGCGCTCGACACCTTCACGATCAACGCCGCGCAGCAGCGCGCCGATGTTGTCGCCGGCCTGGCCCTGATCGAGCAGCTTGCGGAACATCTCGACGCCGGTGCAGGTCGTCTTGGTCGTCGGACGGATGCCGATGATCTCGAGTTCCTCGCCGACCTTGACCACGCCGCGCTCGACGCGACCGGTCACAACCGTGCCACGGCCAGAGATCGAGAACACGTCCTCGATCGGCATCAGGAACGGCTTGTCGAGCGGACGAACAGGCGTCGGGATGTAGGCGTCGACCGCCGCCATCAGCTCGCGGATCGCGTCCTCGCCGATCTTCTTGTCCGAATCTTCCAGAGCCGCCAGAGCCGAGCCCTTGACGATCGGAATGTCGTCGCCGGGGAACTCGTTCTTGGTCAGAAGCTCGCGAACCTCGAGCTCGACCAGTTCGAGCAGCTCAGCATCATCGACCTGGTCGACCTTGTTCAGGAACACCACGATCGACGGCACGCCGACCTGGCGGGCCAGCAGGATGTGCTCGCGGGTCTGCGGCATCGGGCCGTCGGCAGCCGACACAACCAGGATCGCGCCGTCCATCTGCGCGGCGCCGGTGATCATGTTCTTCACATAGTCGGCGTGGCCGGGGCAGTCGACGTGAGCGTAGTGGCGGGCAGCCGTCTCGTATTCGACATGCGCCGTCGAGATCGTGATGCCGCGCGCCTTCTCCTCAGGTGCCGCGTCGATCTGGTCATAGCGCTTGTATTCGCCAAAATACTTCGTGATCGCCGCCGTCAGCGACGTCTTGCCATGGTCAACGTGACCAATCGTGCCGATGTTCACATGAGGCTTGTTACGCTCGAATTTACCTTTTGCCATAGTCTCTTTCCTTGGACGGCCTGGACCTTCAGTTCAGTCGAATGCGGGGCGATTAGCGACAAAGGCCAAAAAACACAAGCGTCTTTTGGCCGGGTGCCGTCTCACTCAGTCCGAACCATTGATCCGATTGCGGGGATGTGGCGCTGATATAGGAAGGGGCGAGACGAAATGAAATGGGTGGCAGGCGGATCGATCGAAGCCGCCACGGCGCTGTCTTGCCTGCCCATCCGTGTCTGATTCACCGACGGTTCATGGCCCATTGCGGTCGTCATCGAGGTCTGATTTCTTCGCCGGATGCATTTCATCCCGACCGCCATCCGCGGCCCCCTGTTCATGATCGTCTCGACCGGGTCGTATCTCGTCAACGATACGATGATGAAACTCGCGACGTCGGGCCTGCCGTCCTACGAAGTGCTGTTTCTGCGCGGTGCGGCGGCAACGCTCTGGGGTTTCCCGCTGTTGTTCGCGCTGGGCTACGGCAAGCAGATTCCGCTGATCTTCGACAGGCACGTGCTGCGCAGGAACCTGCTCGAGCTGGCGGCGATCCTCTGCTACGTGGTGGCGCTCGCCAACATGCAGATCGCAGATTCGACGGCGCTCGGTCAGATCACGCCGCTGTTGATGCTGGTCGGCTCCTCGATCCTGTTCCGCGAGCGGATCGGCGGCCAGCGCATGGCGCTGATCGGGCTCGGCTTCATCGGCGCGCTGATGGTGGCGCAACCGACCATGCAAGGCATTTCGGTCTACGCCTTGCTGGCGCTCGGCAACGCGACGCTGTCGGCGGCACGCGACCTTGCCGGCAGGCGGGTTACGGCCGAGGTGCCGGGGATGATCGTGGCGATCTCCGCCGTCGTGGTGGTGCTGATCGGCTCCGGTGCCGTGCATCTGGTTTCCGAGCGCTGGGTCATGCCCGAGGCGCGCCATCTGCTGCTGATGGCAGGCGCCGGATTTTTCCTGATCTTCGGCCACTTCTTCATCTTCATGGCCTACCGCGTCGGGCCGACCAGTGCGGTAGCGCCGTTCTACTATTGCTTCACCGTCTGGGCGGTCATTTCGGGCCTGTTGGTGTTCGGGCAATTTCCGAACGCGCTCGCTGTTTGCGGCATCCTGCTGGTGGTGGGCAGCGGACTTGCCATCGTCTCGCTGGACCAGCGCAAGCGCCGGCTGACGGTCGTCGCCTAGCCCTACCCAAGCAGGCCAAGCGGACGCTCACCTGCGTCTTTCAGCGCGCTGTTGCCGAGCCGAAAAAGATCGTCTAATCGGCGAAGACCGTCCAATCCAAGACGCCATGATCAATCAGCCAAGGGAGTTCCCCCATGACGGATTTTGACCAGAACAAGAACTCCGACGCCGAGCACAAGGCCGCCATCCGCAAGTCAATCATCGGCTGGATGGTGTTCATCGCGAGAACGCTGATCTTTTTCGCCGCAGCCGACGCAGTGCTGATGCCATAGGTCGCGTACCGGCCCGAAGCTGGTCCTCAGCAGAAATTCGAATTTTCAGACGATCCGGTCGGCCCCTGGAGCGGTTCATCGTTTCACGGAAACGCAGACCGCTCTACCACTTTACGCCCGTCCTCCGCTGAACTGGTGGTAGGCCCACAGTACGACTACCGCGCCGATCACGGCGACGATCAGGCTGTAGATGTTGAGGCCGGTGACGCCCGACGCGCCGAAGGCGCTGAAGATCAGGCCGCCGACAATGGCGCCGACGATGCCGAGCACGATGTCCATCAAAATGCCCTGGCCGCTCTTGTTGACGATCTTGCTGCCCAGGAAGCCGGCGATGACGCCGAGTATGATCCAGCTGATGATTGACATTTTTTCCTCTCCATCCACCCGCCAGCCAAACATTTTCATAGGATTGTCAAAAGCTCAAGCCAACTTGAAATTCCGCCCGCGTGCCCCATTGTTGAGGTGGGGTTGGGCTGGTCGCTATGGAGGATCCACTATGGGACTTTTTGACAACGCCGTTCCCGGCGGCAACATCACCAAACCGCTGATGATCGCGCTCGGCGCGCTGCTGGTCGGAAAAATGCTGAGCGGCAGAAGTGCTGAACAACCGGACCAGACCGAGACCCCGGCCCCGACCGGACCCGCTTCCACCGGAACGACCTCCGCCGACGACGGCCTGCTCGGCGGATTGGGCGGCCTGCTCGACAAGCTCAGGGACGCCGGCCACGGCAATGTCGCCGACTCGTGGGTCGGCACTGGGCAGAACCAGTCGATCAACGCCAACGATCTCGGCACCGCAATCGGGCCACAGGTCATTCGCGAGATCGCGCAAAGGACCGGGCTGAACGAGCAGGAGCTGCTCAAGCAACTGTCCGCGGCCTTGCCCGGTATCGTCGACAAGCTGACGCCGAACGGCCAGATGCCGCAGCAACACCAGGTCGCCTCCGCGTTCAACAGCTAGCGCCGCGCAGACATCTGCACAGTGGAGGAGCGCTGCGCGGCTTGCCGCGCGGTGTTTCGACCCGGAGATCGTGCGGACGGGAGGTCTGGAGCGGGTAGCGGGAATCGAACCCGCATATTCAGTTTGGAAGACTTCCAAGAATGTAATGAAATCAATAGGCCGTGTCATTCACCTTATCAAAAACGGCCGATCCGGGCAGAATTGTGCGGCGTAGTGTCATCAGAACCTCATGCAAAATGATTGGGGCATACCTCAAACACAGTGGTCTGTCTGGGTGAACACTCCAAGGTCAAACCGTCACCCCTGAAAGACCGATTTTTGACCCGGAGCAGACTCTCGCAGGCGAAGGTGCGCATGATCGCTTTGCGCCGCATTTCGGGCACTACGACGGTCCCGTCCATTCACCAAAAGCGGACATCGATGGAGCAGAGGCAACAGAAAGCTCCAAGTCCGGTCGTTCTTGGCGCAATCCCAAGCGGACATTCCATTTTTCGGGCAACGTCAAACTGCCACGTGCGGAGCACCGTCGTCCCGAACTTGTACGCTGTCTTCGCGCGTGATATCGATACTGATGCGTGGACTGCTGATACTTGTCGTATTGGCGCTTGCCGCGACCGATGCAGCGGCGGGCGACGTGTTGTTCGACGCCATAGCTGCCGGCGACAAAGTGGGTGTCGAGCAAGCTGTCGCGAGCGGTGCCGACGTCGATAGTCGGGCGCGCGACCAGGCAACCCTACTCATCGCTGCAGCCCTTGATAACCAGCCGGAAATCGCCGAATTCCTGCTGAGCAAGGGGGCCGACGTCATGGCCCGGAACTCGGGCGGCTTCACCCCGCTACATGCGGCCGCCTTCTCGGGCAGCCTGCCGATCGCCAAGCTGCTGCTGGAAAAAGGCGCGGTGCTCGACGATACCGCCAACAAGGCGGGCGCTACGCCGTTGTTGGTTGCCGGCGAGGAAAACCACGTTGAACTGGCGGAATTCCTTATTGCGAAAGGTGCCGATGTGAACCATCCCGAGGGTCATGGCTACATGCCGACAACGCGCGCATTCTGGAAGGGCAACACGGATATAATACGACTGTTCAAACGCCATGGTGCTACCTGCCAAGCCAAGATCCTTGGCGAGGCGAACGCGGCGAAGTGCGCAGAGATCCACGATTAACGGAGGATGCAGATGAGCACGTTGATCAAGTCACGACTGGTTCGGAATTTGGGGGCGGCTGCCCTAGTCGCTGTAGCTGCGGTCGCCGGCGCGGGATCGGCCTGGGCCGACGATTCGGTAAACACCGGCTATTTCGGCGGTGTGGCGATCATGGGCTACGACACGGTCGCTTACTTCACTGACGGCAAGGCCGTGAAGGGCTCCGAAGAGTTCACCTATGACTGGTTGGGGACACCCTGGCATTTCGCCAGCAAGAAACACCTGGAAATGTTCATGAGCGAACCGGTCAAGTACGCTCCTCAGTATGGCGGCTACTGTGCTGCCGAAGTCGTGGGCGGAGGGGTCACGATCAATGTCGATCCGGAAGCATTCAAGATTATCGACGGCAAGCTCTACCTGATCTACGACGTCGGCAATGCGGACCACTTCGCCGCGCATGCAGCTGAAAATATACCGAAAGCCGATGCCAACTGGCCGAAGGTGGCGGCCAATTTGGAGCTCGACAAGTATCACTGAGACGCGTGCATCTACTGAACCACCGCGAAGTGGAATACCTTGCTTGAGTTGACGAAGGAATAGCCACCGCCTCCATCGTCGCTGCGTTTATAAACAGGTCCGCAGTCGGGGCGCCCGAACATATTTTCACTCTGCTCGCACAATAGGTCGCCATCGACAAAGACGGTCTCGGTGAGTAGTCGCGTCGTCGAACGGAACGCGGCCTTGCCGTCCTTTCCGACCTGCAGGATGGCTGGCTGAAGACCGGGCTCAAGTTGACCTTGCAACGTATGGCCAAGGACAAGGGAGTTAATCTCGCCTCCCTTCAACTGGTCGTGTTGGTCGGCGATGAAGGCGAACGGCCATTCGGGCAAGCCCGCCTGCTGCAGCGCGTCAATGATGAGAGCCGAATCCCGGGGGTTACGATATTGGACACCGTTGAGCCGCAATGCCGACAATGAATCGTACCCCGGTGTCGACATGGAACTTAGTCCCTCGGCGATCGCCGCCCTCGCATCCGGCAAGCGGCCGGCGCGGACGTAGGCGGCAGCGAGGGTAATTCTGAAATCTCCGACCGACGGCGCATCGTCTCGCGTGCGTTCGAGCGCCTCGATCGCCTTCTCGTTGCTGCCCTGGACAAGAAAGACCAGACCGGCAATTTGCCGGTTGATGGCCGAAAGGTTGGGATCGAGCCTGAGCGCTGTCTCGACCGCTGCGGCTGCCTCGGCATGATTGCCGGCGAACAGTTGCACGTATCCTAGAGCTATTTGCGTCTCCGCATCGCCGGGGCCGAGTGCGACGGCTCGCTCGGCCGAAGCGATGGCTTCCTCGTAGCGGCGATCCACGACCTGCATGATGCCAAGAATCGCATAAGGCGACGAAAGGTCCGGGTCGAGTTGCAGCGCACGGCTTGCCTTCTCATAGGCGCGCTTGCGCGCGGGCGCGCTCTGCATGATGTCGTTGAACGATTCGCGCCAGATATAGACTGTCGTGCTTGCATCCGCCGCGAAGGCTTCGGCAAAAGCGGGGTCAAGCTCCTCCGCCTTGTCGTAGAGCGGAAGCGACTCCCGCAGCCCGGCCCGTCCGCCGGTGCGTGCCGCCTGCTCGGCTCTGAGATAGTAGTCGTAGGCCTCTAGATCTTCTGTCGGCGGACGCGCCATCCGCTCGCTTTCCACCGTTGATGGTTGCAAGCCGAGCGCCTTGGCGATTTCCCGGCTCATCTCATCCTGGACGCCAAACACGCCGGCCATACCGCGATCGAACCGGTTGGCCCACAGATTGTCGCCCGTTGCCGTATCGATGAGCTGGGCATTGAGGCGGATTTGCTCGCCGGTGCGGCGGACGCTCCCCTCGACAACGAAGCGGACGCCAAGGTCGCGCGCGACTTCTGCCAGCGCTGCAGGCTTGTCCTTGTAGGCGAACACCGAATTGCGCGCGATGACGTCCAGACCGGAAAGCTTGGTGAGGTCGGTGATCAGATCTTCGGTGATGCCGTCAGCGAAATAGTCCTGGCCTGGATCGCCGCCGAGGTTTGCAAATGGCAGCACGGCAACCGATGGCCGCGATGGCACCGAGAACTTCTGCCACGCAAAAATGCCGGCAATCGCGGCAATCGCCAGGACGGCGGCGCCAGCCAGGATCATGACACGCAGGCCCGGCCGGTGGGGCGCGGCCGTGACCTTTCCCGATGCCGCGGGATCGAGCAAGAGTCGATAGGCGCGCACCGGATCGGCGATATTCTTGAGGCGCTGCTCTCCCAGACTGGCAAAGCCTACGTCCACCTTGTGGACGGCATGATCGAATGCGGTTCCGGAGATGCAGACTCCGCCTGGCTCGGCCATAGCCTCGAGGCGAGCGGCGATGTTCACGCCATCTCCGTAGATATCGTTTTCGTCCACGATGACGTCGCCGAGATTGACGCCGATGCGAAACCGGATCTGCCGGGCATCAGTGGTGCCCTTGTTGCGCTCTGCCATTCGGCGCTGGATCACGGAAGCGCAATGGACGGCATCGACGACACTCGCGAACTCGACGAGCGCGCCGTCGCCCATGAGCTTGATGATTCGGCCGTGGAATTCCTCGATCGCGGGGTCGACCAGTTCGCGACGGCAACCCTTCAATCGTTCGAGTGTGCCTACCTCGTCCTCACCCATGAGGCGGCTGTAGCCAACCACATCGGCAGCAAGTATCGCGGTAAGCCTTCGCTCCATACTTGCCTGCGCCCTCCCCGGTCGATCAAGCGGCTTCGCTGCAGCCTATTCTAGTCCCACGTCGGACGCGAGCGTCCGCTTAGGTCAACAGCGCCGACTTGGCTGAGTGTCCGCTTTGGAGACACCGAAATGCGGTGGGAATGACCAGATCGGGTCAGCTCACGACATCGGACCTTGGAGGTGCAACGTCCGCCATCGCTCTTCCCCACACAACAAATGGACGGCGCACTGCGGTCATCTGAGAACTAGAGGCGGATGGCCGCTTCTGTTTGCCCGTTCTGGCAGATGAGCCGAATGGCAGCTTTCCACCGGTGAGTTCAACTGGTCACCGCAACACCTTCTGTAGCCTATCGGCCGGCGTTTCGAAGTCCAGGATTTTTCGGGGGCGCTGATTGAGCCGCAGAGCGACGGCGTTGAGTTGGGCCTGGGAGACACGGGAGAGGTTGGTTGCTCTCGGGAAGTACTGCCTGAGCAGACCGTTGGTATTTTCGTTGGTGCCGCGCTGCCAGGGACTGCGCGGATCGCAGAAGTAGACCTGTAGATCGGTTGCAACGGTGAAGCTCCTGTGACGAGCCATCTCCTTGCCCTGGTCCCATGTCAACGAGCGCCGCAGCTCTTCGGGCAATGTGCCGATCTGCTTGGCGAGGGCCGCCACGACGGTGGCCGAGTCCCTTCTCGTCAACTTCACAAGCATCGTGAACCGGCTGTGTCGTTCGACGAGGGTGGCGATGTTCGTGTCGTTCGCACCGGTGAGCAGATCACCCTCCCAATGGCCTGGGATAGCTCGATCCTCAGCCTCAGCGGGACGCTCGCGGATGGAGACCATATCGAGTATCTGCCCTTGCCCCGTCCGGCGCTGTGCACCTTTGGCGAGGCGCATCTGCCGTTTGGTGCGCAGATGTGCCGTCAGTTCCTTCTTGAGTACCCCTCGCGACTGGATGAATAGACTGCGATAGATTGCTTCATGAGATATCCGCATGCTTGGATCGCCCGGGTACTCTCGCCTCAACCAGCCCGCTATTTGCTCCGGCGACCACTGTAGCGCCAGCTTTTGCGCGACCCGCCATCGTAGCCGTCCAGAGCATGCAAGGCGACACTGCTTCGGGCGTAGCGCGCGCTCCCAAGCCTGCTTGTCAGCCCGAGTTGCACGGTAAGTTCGCGTACCTCCATTGCGCGTGATCTCCCGACATATTGTCGATGGCGCGCGCCCAAGACTTCTGGCAATGGCGCGTATCGCAAGACCCGCCGCGATCCCCCGAGAGATCTCTTCTCGCTCCGCCAGTCCAAGCGCCCAAGCCGCTCTACGCCTTGCTGACGGAGCAATGCCGCCATGTAGGGATACGATCCGCTGCACGCCGGTTTTGTTCCTGCGGTCCAATGCCCGCGAGATCGACGAAATGCTTTGGCCTTGCTTCCATCGCTCCCAAAGCTCGGCCTTCTGCGCTGATGTAAACCAGACCCGTGACGTCACCATGCGACACCTCCTCATCCTCTCAGACTAAAGGTGTTGCCACGATCGGTTGAACCCACCACCTATTTCGCGCACGTCCTTTCAGTGCCGCCTTCTGTCGAGGGTAAGCTTACCAAGCTGAATATCTGCAGCGGGCTTTTTAGGAATAACAGCGCAGTACTGACAGGCGCAGTGACACGGCACTATCGATCTCAGGAAAAATTTCATATAAATATCAAATAGTTAATGGAGCGGGTAGCGGGAATCGAACCCGCATATTCAGCTTGGAAGGCTGCTGCTCTACCACTGAGCTATACCCGCGCCTTGCACTGAAGTACCGGATTCCCCCGAAAAGCGCCATGCACTTTTCGGTCCGATGCTTTCGCGTTTCAGGGCTTCCGGGCCGGCAGTGGTGGAGAGGGTTGGATTCGAACCAACGTAGGCTAAGCCAACGGATTTACAGTCCGTCCCCTTTAACCACTCGGGCACCTCTCCAGTTCTGCCGCCGGAGCCATGCAACGAGGCATTCACGCCAATCCGGACCCGAGTTAGTCTTCTCCGAAACCAGCGCAGCGCCTTATGGCGGCAAGGCCATTGGGTGTCAACCGCGCAACCGGCGTTTTTCGATGTTGTTCGCCGGCTGCGGCGACGAGCCATATCCTTGGCCTGAGGAGACGGCTATAGAAGCCGGCCATGAGCGACAAAACCAACACCCCGAAAGACACCCACTACGCCAAGTTGCGGCGCGCCTATCGCGACGAGAAAAGCGGCGGCGCGCCGGCGTTCAGGCCCCGGCAGCCGGTTCCGCCAGGCGAACATGCCGCGGACGGCCTGGTGCGGCTCTATGGCCTGCACACGGTGCGAGCGGCGCTCGACAATCCGCGCCGCAGGATCAGAAGGATGCTGGTCACGCGCAATGCGGCCGAACGCCTGGAAATCGCCGATCTCGCCGCCCTGCCTTTCAAGGCGGAACTGGTCGAACCCAGGGACATCGACAAGATCACCGGCTCGGACGCCGTGCATCAGGGCGTGTTGATCGAGGCCGAACCGCTGAAGCCGATGCGGCTTGATGCACTAGGCGATGCCAGGCTGGTGCTGGTGCTCGACCAGGTCACCGATCCGCACAATGTCGGCGCCATCCTGCGCTCGGCGGTCGCCTTCGGCGCCGGCGCGCTGATCACCACGGCGCGCCACAGCCCGCAGGAATCGGGCGTGCTGGCGAAATCGGCCTCCGGCGCGCTGGAGCATATCGACCAGATCGAGGTGAAGAACCTGGCCGACGCGCTCGGCCAGTTGCACGAGGCCGGGTTCCAGACCATCGGCCTTGATTCGGACGGGCCGGCGGAACTCGAAACCAGTTTTGCCGGTGACAGAATAGCGCTGGTGCTCGGCGCCGAGGGCAAGGGCCTGCGCCAGAAGACACGCGAGACGGTGACGACGCTGGCGCGGCTCGACATGCCCGGCGCCATCCGGTCGCTCAATGTGTCGAACGCCGCGGCCATCAGCCTCTATGCGGCGCGGGCTTTCTTGAAGCGCGGCTGAGCCTCACGCCAAACATCTCGAAATGCGAAACGGGCTCCGGCGACAGACGCAGGAGCCCGCTCTTCGACAGGCACGAGTTGGCGGCTTGGGAACGTTGCGCCGCCCTCTCCTGACCTATGCTGCTTTGCCTTTGACGTCGGCTGCGTTGCCGCCCACCTCGAAATTGGCCATCCGCTCAAGCGCCCTGACCAGCGCCGAGTGATCCTCCCTGGCGCCGCCATTGGCGGCGCAGGAATTGAACAGCTGCTGCGTGGTCGAGGTGTTGGGCAGCGACACGCCGAGTGCTTTTGCCCCTTCCAGCGCCAGGTTGAGGTCCTTCTGGTGCAGCTCGATGCGGAAGCCCGGCGCGAAGGTGCGCTTGACCATGCGTTCGCCATGCACTTCGAGAATGCGCGAGGCCGCCAGCCCGCCCATCAGCGCTTGCCTGACCTTGGCCGGGTCGGCACCGGCTTTCGATGCAAAAACAAGCGCTTCGGCGACCGCTTCAATGGTCAGCGCGACAACGATCTGGTTCGCCACCTTGGTGGTCTGGCCGACGCCGTTCGGCCCGACCAGGGTGATGTTCTTGCCCATCTTCTCGAACACCGGCCTGGCGCGCTCGAACGCCTTGTCCTCGCCGCCGACCATGATGGTCAGCGACGCCGCCTTGGCGCCGACTTCGCCGCCCGAAACCGGCGCATCGAGATAGTCGCAGCCCAACTCATTGATCTTTTTCGCAAACACCTTGGTTTCGATCGGCGAGATCGAGCTCATGTCGATCACCAGCTTGCCCTTGGTCAGGCCGGACGCGACACCGTTGTCGCCGAACAGCACATCGGCGACCTGTGGGGTGTCAGGCACCATGGTGATGATGATATCTGCCGCCTTCGCCACGGCGGCATGGCCGGAGACTGACTCCAGTCCCTTGGCGACGAGGTCAGCCGGCGGCTTCGAGCGATGGTCGCTGGAGATGACCGTATAGCCAGCATCCAGCAGATGCCCCGCCATCGGCGCGCCCATGATGCCGAGGCCGATGAAACCGATGGTTTCCATTGTGGTCCTCCGTCGTATGTCTTTGTCGAGGCTGCGTTCCTTCGCGCCCCCCTCTGGCCTGCCGGCCATCTCCCCCACGGGTGGGGAGATTGGCAGCTTCAGCGTCGGCAGCTAAGCCGCCGCACTTCCCTGTCCGGCCAACTCCCTGAACCAATCCAGCCCAGCCTCCGTGCCGGCCTTCGGCTTGTATTCCGCGCCGATCCAGCCGGAATAGCCGATACCGTCGATATGCTCGTAGAGGAAGGGATAGTTGATCTCGCCCGTCCCCGGCTCGTGACGGCCGGGATTGTCCGCAAGCTGGATATGCGCGATGCGGCCGAGGTTTGCCTCGATGTTACGGGCGAGATCCCCCTCCATGATCTGCATGTGATAGATGTCGTATTGCAGGAACAGGTTCTTCGAACCGATACGGTCGATCAGCGCCAGCGCCTGGTCGGAGTAGTTGAGGAAGAAGCCGGGAATATCGCGGGTGTTGATCGGCTCGATCAGCAGCCGGATGCCGGCCTGCTCCAGCTTTTCCGCCGCAAAGGCGAGGTTTTCGGCAAAGACGTCCTCCAGCACCTTACGGTCGGCGCCCGCGGGCGCAATGCCGGCAAGGCAATTGACCTGTTGGCAGCCGAGCGCCTGCGCATAGTTGATCGCCTTGGCGATGCCCTGGCGGAATTCCGGCACGCGATCCGGCAGCACGGCAATGCCTCGCTCGCCCTTGCCCCAATCGCCTAGCGGCAGATTGAACAGTACCTGCGTCAGGCCGTTTTTCTTTAGCCGGGCGGCGACCACCTCAGGCGCGTGATCGTAGGGGCCGATATATTCGACGCCCTTGAAGCCCGCGCGGGCAGCTGCGTCAAAACGGTCGAGGAACTCATGCTCGCCAAAGAGCATGGAAAGATTGGCTGAGAAACGCGGCATTTCTTTTTTCTCCCTTTCCGCTGATCTAATCCAGCATCACGATCGCCGTCGGTGCGTCTTCCTGATGTTCGGCAAGGTCTTCGAATTCGGTGATCTTGTCGATCTCGGTGCCCATGGAGATGTTGGTGACGCGCTCGAGGATGAATTCGAGCACGACCGGAACCTGGTGTTCTTTCATCAGCCGCTGCGCTTCCTTGAAAGCGGCTGCGAATTCCTCGGGCTTGCGCACCCTGACCGCCTTGCAGCCCATCGCCTCGGCAACGGCAACGTGGTCGACGCCATAGCCGGCCTCGGGATCGCCCGAGCGGTTGATGTTCTCGAAGGCGAGATTGACTTCGAAATCCATCGAGAAGCCGCGCTGCGCCTGTCGGATCAGCCCGAGATAGGCGTTGTTCACCACGACATGGAGATAGGGCAGCTTGTGCTGCGCACCGACCGCCAGTTCCTCGATCATGAACTGGAAATCATAGTCACCCGACAGCGCCACGATGGTGCGGTCGGGATCGGCGGCGCGAACGCCAAGGGCTGCCGGCAAGGTCCAGCCGAGCGGGCCGGCCTGGCCGCAATTGATCCAGTTGCGCGGCTTGTAGACATGCAGGAACTGCGCGCCGGCGATCTGCGACAGGCCGATCGTGGTGACATAGGTGACGTCGCGGCCGAACGCCTTGTTCATCTCCTCGTAGACACGCTGTGGCTTGAGCGGCACCTGGTCGAAATGCGTCTTGCGCTTCATCGTCTTCTTGCGGCCCTGGCACTCCTTCGCCCAGCCCGACCAATCGCGCAGCTTGCCCGCCGTCTTCCACTCCGTGGCGACGTCGAGCAGCACCTTCAGCGCGGCGCCCGCATCCGAGACGACGCCGAGATCCGGCGCGAAAACACGACCGATCTGCGTCGGCTCGATGTCGACATGGATGAACTTCTTGCCCTTGGTGTAGACGTCGACCGACCCGGTGTGGCGGTTGGCCCAGCGGTTGCCGATGCCGAAGACGAAATCGGCCTCCAGCATCGTCGCATTGCCGTAGCGGTGCGACGTCTGCAGCCCGCACATGCCGGCCATCAGCCGGTGGTCGTCGGGGATGGCGCCCCAGCCCATCAAGGTCGGGATGACCGGCACGCCTGAAATCTCGGCGAATTCGATGAGCAGATCCGATGCATCGGCGTTGATGATGCCGCCGCCGGCGACGATCAGCGGCTTTTCGGCCGCGTTGAGCATCGCCAGCGCCTTTTCGGCCTGCGCGCGCGTCATTGCCGGCTTGAACGGCGTCAACGGCTCATAGGCATCGATGTCGAACTCGATCTCGGCCAACTGCACGTCGACCGGCAGGTCGATCAGCACCGGCCCCGGCCGCGACGAACGCATCAGGTGGAATGCCTTCTGCAGCGTCATCGGCACCAGATAGGGCTCCATGACGGTGACCGCCCATTTGGCGACCGGCGCGGCGATGGCGGCGATGTCGACCGCCTGGAAATCCTCCTTGTTCAGCCGCGCACGCGGCGCCTGGCCGGTGATGCACAGGATCGGGATGGAATCCGCGGCGGCCGAATAGAGCCCGGTGATCATATCGGTACCGGCCGGACCCGAGGTGCCGATGCACAGACCAATATTGCCAGCCTTGGCGCGGGTAAAACCTTCCGCCATATGCGAGGCGCCCTCGACGTGGCGGGCAAGGACATGGCGGATCGTTCCCCTCGCCTTCATGGCCGAGTAGAATGGGTTGATCGCCGCGCCCGGCACGCCGAAAGCGCAGGAAATACCTTCCTTCTCAAGAACGAGAACCGCAGCATCGACAGCGCGCATCCTGGCCATTTTCCAGCCCTCCACAGGGTTTGTCATTGTTGGATGGCTGAGAATGTCACCAAGCCGGCTATTTTTCAATTTTTTCAGAATATTTTTTCATTTCTAACAAACGGCGATTAGATGATGAATTTGACCGGTTTTTCGTTTTCCATCGATTTCACAACCTCGCACAATGAAAAACTTTTTCATTGCCTCTCGCACCGAATTGCAGACAATACGGCCATGGAAACCACCGAGAAACGCCAGCGCGGTCGGCCGCGCGCCTTCAACGGGCCATCCGAGCCGACTTCGGTGCAGTCGCTCGACCGGGCACTGCGCATCCTGGCCATTGTCGCCGAAGGCAGCGGCCTGTCCCTAAGCGAGATATCAGCGCAAAGCGGCCTTGCCGCCTCCACCGCCTACCGCATGCTGACGACACTCGAAAACCATGGCATGGTCGAATTCGACACCAGCGACCAGCTGTGGTCGATCGGCGTCGAGACCTACCGCATGGGCGCGGCGTTCCTGCGCCGCCGCAAGCTGGTCGACCGCGCCCGTATCGTCATGCAGGAACTGATGGAAAGGACCGGCGAGACCGCCAATCTCGGCGTTGCCGAGGATGATTGCGTGGTCTTCGTCAGCCAGGTCGAGACGCACCAGGCGATCCGCGCCTTCTTCCGGCCGGGGACGCGCAGCCCTTTCCACGCCTCCGGCATCGGCAAGGCGGTGCTGGCGCATCTTGAGCCGGAGCGTGTCGGCACCATCCTGCGCAAGGCTGGACTGCAGCGCTTCACCGACAGGACGCTTTCCGACATTTCCGCCCTTGCCCATGACCTGGCAACGATCAAACGGCGTGGCTGGTCGGTGGACGACGAGGAGCGGCACCCCGGCATGCGTTGCGTGGCAGCCGCCATCTTCAATGAATTCGGCGAGCCGATCGGTGGTGTCTCGGTGTCGGGGCCGACCGTGCGGGTGACGCCGGAACGGCTAGCCGAGATCGGCCCTTTGGTGCGCGATGCCGCGGCCGAGGTGACCAGGATGATCGGCGGCGCTCTCTCAGCCTGATGCGGCGCGGGGAGACTCACCGCCGCGAGTAGGCCAATCGGGCAAAGAACAGGCAAGCAAGCAGACAGCCGATGGCGAACATGCCCCACACCAGCCCGGCCTGTTCAAGAAAAACCTCGCCGCTTTCGGAATTGTAGCAGCGGCCAAGTTCGTTGAAGCAACCCCGCCACAACCAGTAGCGGTCATGCCAGGCCAGCGCGAACAACAGTGCACCGGCTCCCGTGGCGATGGCGAGAACGGCAAAAATTGCTTTCTTCATAGGATCGTTGTCCCACCGCAATAACTCGAAATCATGGCCTCGGTACCCGGCCGGGACCCGATCCCATCCCCTCCCCCCGAACATCTTGCGAACAGCAAAAAGAGGGGCGGCGGGGGCGCCCCTCCTGCAGTTGATTGAGACGCCACCTCCTCTCAGAGCCGGCAGTAGTGACGGTAGCCGTCGTAGCCGACATAGGTGTCTGAGTCCGGATCGTAGCTTGCGTAGCGGTCGAAGCAGCGGCGGACGTGCCACGAGCCGCCGTCTTCGTCGACATAGACGGTGCGGGGCTGCTGGGCGAGCAGGGTGCCCAGGACAAAGCCGCCAACGCCGGCGGCGATGCCGATGCCGAGGTCGTGGTGATGATGCGAATGCGCGGCCGAGGGCTGGACGGTGGCGACCAGCATGGTGGCAGCGACGGTGGTGGCGATGAGGCCGGAAACGAGTGTGCGGGTGAACATGATGATCTCCTTGCTTCGTTGAACGAGGCGATCCATCCGCCTCTTGATCATCTGTCGTGACGGCGAGGAGAAAGGTTCGAAACTTTTTTCGATTTTCCTGGAGCCGCAGAAATCAACCAGTGTGGAGGCCTGCCGGCGCGATGCCTGCGCGTATCGACGGAAGTCTGGACCTTAGTGTCGAGGCCGGAGGCTCAGCGACCTGGCGCATAACGCAAAAAGGGCGGCCGAAGCCGCCCTTTGGGGAATTGGGTCTCTCCATCAAAGGAAAATGATCACCCGGCCATGGTGGTGGTGGTGATGATGGTTGTGGTGCCACCACCAATGCTCGAAATGCCTGTAATGGTGATGATGATGCATGCCATGGGCTGACGACGTTCCGACCGTGCCGGCGAGCGCGCCGGTGGCGACGAAAATGGCAACGAGGCCTGACGTAAGAGTGCGCTTGAACATGATGATCTCCTGGATCCTTGATCGAGGCGACCCATTCGCCTCTGACCATCAGTCGGCGCGGTGCGGCAAATGGTTCGAAAGGTTTCGGAGATTTTTCGGCGGCGCCGGAAGGCGAGTGAATAGCGAATAGGGAGTAGCGAGTAGCGAAAGAGCCGCACTCGCCACCTGGACTATTCGCTATTCGCTATTCCCTACCGCTCACCCCATGCCGGTGACATGGCGAAGCCAGAAGGCGAGTGCGATGAAGCCGATGATGGTGGTGACGCCGGTCCAGTCGACATTGGCCTTCTTCACATCGCTGATGATTTTCACCAGCAGCATCCAGACTACCAAGATGATGGGGAGAATGATGACAAACCTGATCATGCGACACCCCTGCTCGAAGCGATTGCACCTTCCAGATATGTAGGAAGCGATTTGACGGTTTTCAGGATGCCCCTCGCGGCAGTCCAGACGACATGCCGGGTAACCGAAAATGGAGTTTTGTCTTTACAGGCGCAACAAATATGCTAACCGGAGCGCCGTGCCCTTGTAGCTCAGCTGGTAGAGCAGCGGTTTTGTAAACCGAAGGTCGGCGGTTCGATTCCGTCCGGGGGCACCAGCAAAATCAAGTAGTTACGCGGATTTCCCCTACCGTCACTTTGATGACATTTGGCATCCGGGTAACGTTCCGGGTAACAGAATCATGATTCAATGAAAAAAGCCCGCCGCCCACGCTAGTTCGGGAGGAGAGTCCCCTTTGCCCTTGAACAACGGTACGCCTCGCTTAGCTGGATAATAAGCTCGCGCCGGTTGAAGCTCTTCATATTCAAGCTACGTGACTTTCTGCCACAACGTCTGGCGTCCCCAGCACCCTTAGCGCCGTCTATCCGCACACCATTGCTCCTGGTTCATGGCGAAGGTGATGCAATCATGCCTCCGGCAGAGAGTGTCCGTGCCGCTGAGCAACTAACGGCGGCCGGTGTGCGGGCTAGCATCTCAATTGAGCCAAGACTCGGCCACCAGGTTTCAACCGCCGGTCTCGCCGACGCCGCCAGTTTCATCAATTACGCGCTTGCCTGACTGTGGTCGCGCCCGGTTCGAAAGCCGCCGCTCCGCCATCAATTCGGCTTGGCGGCGGACCGTCCGCACTCCGCCGGTCGCATGTATGGCCATATGGGGAAATTGGCGCTGGAGTTCACGGATAAGGCCCGCAAGGGTCGTCGGCGGCGAGACACGTTCCCATGTTTCGAGGCTCGGCCGTTGAACACCGTGTCGAATATGGCCGCCGCCAAAATCGGGACGAACCTCAACCGGCGCACGGGTTGACCCGCCATGGAGAAGAGTTCCCGAAATTCTAAGCATTGATGAAATGGCAGCACGGCTTGACTGCTGCTTATGCTAGCATTTTGCGACGGGATCAGCGAGCGGTTTCAGGAATGACCGAGAGCGCGAGCGCTCCAAAATATTCGTATTGCCCCGCGTCTATGCCGCGTTCGCCACCTGGGCGGATGCTTTCACTCTGGTGAACGTGTTGCGCACCCTGACCGATCTGTAGACGTAGGCGACCCATAGTCCGACCAGGACAAACGAGGTTATGGACGTAGCAAGCGCCTCTCCGGTGACCACTTGTCCAACCGGGACGCCGAAAACCGTGGAAACCCAGATCGCGTCCAGGATGAATACCACCGGGATTGCTAGCCATTGGGTGAGGAAGAGCTGCTTGAACCTTAGGCTCCGCCTCAGCATGGCAACGAGCACGACCACTTGAAGCACCAGAAATGCCAGCACCAGCCCAACCTCGCCGTAGACCACCATGGGTCCGTTCGGCACCAGCATGAGCTGGTTGTAACCATCGCTCGAGGAACCCAATGTGGCGAGCGTACGCAATGGAGCCATGGCCTGACCAATCGCGAGAAGCATCAGCCACCCTCCAATTCCGACGAGTTCCGCCGGATTCTGGACGGGCTTGTAGGCAGATCGAACCGCAAAGAAGACAGGCACTCCGATCAACAACAGAAGTATTGCCCAATGCCAGATGGAAAACTGCATTCACCCCTCCCCTAGAAATACACTCATGGGTTGTAGCAGATTTCGGATTCGACTCAAGGGGGTTGAGCCGCGGCTTGGTCCAAAAATCGATTCTGCTGCCTGCTCCTGACAATCAGACCGCAATCGCCGCCACCAGAATCCGGTTCTGCCGGCGTATCGCGGCGCGCAATTCCGATATCCTCGCCTCGTCGCGTTTCACGAACTCGATGAACATCATGTTCATGTTGTTGAAGATCAGTTCGCCGAGTGCTGCCCCGTCGATGTCCTGCCGCACCAGGCCGAGCGCCTGCAGGCGGGAGATCAGCGCGCGGATCTGTTCGGTCAGTGAACGGTCGAGCGCGGTGTAGGCCTGGCCGAACGGGCTGTCTGGCAGTTGCGTCGAGATCGCCATTGCCTGCCGCCACATCTCCTTGCTGAGATAGTGCAGCGAGTGTTCGATATAGATGCCGATCAGCGTGTCCAGCGCGTCGCCGACATTGGCCGGCGGCTTGGCGACGACACCTTGCCCGGCATTCAACACCTCGTTGACTTCCAGCGAGACGATGGCGCCGAGGATGTCGCCCTTGTTCTGGTAGTAATTGTAGATCGTGCCGACCGAGACTTCCGCCTGCGCGGCGATCGCCTCGATCTTGGCGCCTTCATAGCCGGCCTCGCGGAAAAGCTCTGCCGCCGCCTCGATGATGCGCCTGTGGCGATCCGCTTTTTGCCTTGCCCGCAATCCGCTCATATCAGCCTCTTGCCATAAAAACAGAATTGACTCAATTTTAGAATTGGTTCAATTTTTTGCAAGAAGCCACAAAGGCAAGGGAGAACACTCGATGTCCGCATCATCCGCATCCAGGAATCCGCTTTCCACCCTGAGGAGCCATTTGCACGCCGCGTGCGCCGCCACGGCGCTGCTGCTCGACGCCGGCAGCTTCGCCCAAGCCGCCGATCTCAACGCGCTGATCTGGTGCGATCATTCCGATCCAGCACTTCTGCAGCCCTTCGAGGAGGCCAACAACGTCAAGGTCAACGTCAAGGAGTTCGAGGGCACCGGCGCCGGGCTCGCCATCGTCGAGCAGTCGCAGCCAGGCGACTGGGACGTGATGGTGATCGACTCGATCGACGTGCCGCGCGGCGTCGAAAAGGGCCTGTTCGAGCCGCTGCCCGACGACAAGCTGCCCCTGGCGGACATGTTTCCCCAGGTGAAGATGGAAGGCTCCACCGTGGTCGGCGGCAAGCGCTACGGCATCACCGAAAAGTTCGGCTACAACACGATCGGCTACAACAAGACCAAGGTCGACCCGGCCGACATGCAGTCGATGGCGGCGCTGACCGGCGACAAATACAAGGGCAAGGTCGCCATCTACGACTATTATCTGCCGGTCATCGGCATGGCCGCACTCGCCATCGGCAAGAAGACGGCCGATCTGACCGAAGCCGACCTGCCCGCCCTCAAGGACGAGCTTCTCAAGATGAAGGCCAATGCCAAGCTGGTCGGCGAGGTAACCGCCAGCCAGACGGCGCTGGCGACCGGCGAAGTCGATATCCTGGTCGGCGGCGGCGAATGGGTGACGGCCGGGCTGGCCAAGGAGAACCCGGCGCTGGACTTCTCGATCCCCAAGGAAGGTGCTGTGCTGTGGTCGCAGTCGCTGGCCATGTTCAAGGATTCCAAGAACAAGGACATGGCGCTGAAATTCATCCAGTACATCATGAGCCCGGAGGGCCAGGCGCGGCTTGCCACCTCTTCCTGCTACTGGGGCATGCCGGCGAACACAAAGGCGGCTTTGACCGACGACCAGAAGAAGATCCTGCGCTTCGACGAACAGCCGGGCTTCCTCGCCCGCGCCCAGGCCTACCCGGCGCCGAACGCCGACCTCGACAAGAAGATGCAGGATATGTGGACCGAAATGCTGCAGGCAAAGTGAGCGATCACCGCTGATGACCGCTGCAAACAACGGGCGCGCCCTGCCACGGGCGGGCCGCGCCCTGCCCTGGGCGCTGGTCACGCCGGCGCTCGGCTGGACCCTTTTGTTCTTCGTGCTGCCTTTCATCGCCATGGGGCTGTCCAGTCTGACGGCGCATGAGGGCAGCGGCTTCACGGTGTCCAACTACAGCCAGTTCTTCACCAACCCTTCCTACTGGCAAGCGATGGTGAATTCGCTCGAGGTGACGGCGATCGTCACAGTCGTCTCGGTGTTGCTCGCCTATCCCTTCGCCTGGATCCTGGCCGAACAGGTGCCGGAACGCTGGCAAAGGCTGGCGCTGATGCTGGCCGTGCTGCCGTTCTGGACCTCCTATGTCGTGCGCTCCTATTCCTGGCTGCTGGTACTGGCGCAGAACGGCGTCATCAACCGGGCGCTGACGGGCATCGGCGTGGTCGCCGAACCCCTGCAACTCGCCAACACACGTTTCGCCACCGTCACGGGCTTCGTGCATTTCTTCGTCATGCTTTTGACGCTGACGATCTTCGCCAACCTGAAGCAGTTGAGCCCGAGCTATCGCAAGGCGGCCGCCGATCTCGGCGCCGGGCCGGTGCGCACCTTCCTGCATGTCATCCTGCCGCTGACCTTGCCCGGCATCATGGTCGGCGCCTTCCTCACCTTCGTGCTCTGCATCGGTGACTACATCACGCCGCAGATCCTCGGCGGCAACAACGAGCTTCTGATGCCGCAGCTGGTGATGATGCAGATCGGCCGGCGCGGCGACTTTCCGCTGGCGTCGGCGCTGTCGATCATCCTGATGGCGGTGGTCACCATCGCCTATCTTGCCTGCGCCCGCTGGCTCAAGATCGAGCGGGCGTGAGATGCGCAGGATTGTCCGCATCGTATCCTGGCTCTATGCGCTTGCCGTCTACGGCTTCATCTTCCTGCCTGTGGTCGTGCTGGTCCTGTTCTCGCTCCAGTCGACCTCCTTTCCGATCCCGCCCTTCACCGGCCCGTCGCTGCGCTGGTACGACGTGGTTCTGTCGGACACGCGGCTGACTTCGGCGCTGGTCAATTCGCTGCTGGTTGCCTCGATTTCGTCGCTGGCCGCCGTCACGCTCGGCTTCCTTTCCGCCTGGGGCTTTGCCCGCTTCGTCCTGCCCGGCTCCGGCCTGCTGCGCGGGCTGATCACGCTGCCCCTGACGGTCAGCTATCTCATCATCGGCATGGGGCTGCTGGTGCTGTTCAACTGGGCCGGCGTGCCGAAATCATTGCTTGCCGCCGGCATCGGCCATGTCGTGATCAACCTGCCGCTGTGCTTTGCCATCATCTACAGCCAGATGGGCGACCACCAGATCAACATCGAACGGGCGGCGCGCGACCTCGGCGCGCCGGAATGGAAGGTGCTGCTCCTGATCACCGTGCCGGTCATGGCGCCTGCCATATTCGCCGGCTTCTTCCTGTCGATGACCTTCTCCTGGGACGAGTTCGTCATCTCCTTCCTTTTGACCCGCTTCGACACGACCTTGCCCGTGGAAATCTGGAACCTGCTGCGCTCCGGCCTCAATCCCAAGACCAACGCCGTCGGCTCGCTGGTCTTTGCCGTCTCCATTGTGCTGGTCGTGCTGTTCGAACTGACATTGCTGCGCCGGAGAAAAGCATGACCGCGCCTTTGGTCGACATAGACTCGGTCTCGCATCGCTTCGGCCAACAGACGGTGCTCAAGAGCGTTTCGCTCAAGATCGAACCGGGCAGCTACACCATCCTGCTCGGACCGTCAGGCTCGGGCAAGACGACGCTGCTGTCCATTCTCGGCGGCTTCGTCACCCCGAGCGAAGGCAAGGTTTTCATCCGCGGCGTGGACTGCACCTCGCTGCCGCCGGCAAAGCGCCCGACGACGACGGTGTTCCAGGATTACGCGCTGTTCCCGCATATGAGCGTCGGCAGCAATGTCGGCTTCGGCCTGCGCATGCAGGGCGTCGATGGCTCGACGCGGGCCGCACGGGCGCGCAAGGCGCTGGCGCTGGTCGGCCTCGCCTCTTCTTTCGACAAGAAACCGCACCAGCTCTCCGGCGGCCAGCGGCAGCGCGTGGCGCTGGCGCGTGCGCTGGTGATCGAACCGGCGGTGCTTTTGCTCGACGAGCCGCTTGGCGCGCTCGATCTGAAATTGCGGCGCCAGATGCAGGACGAGCTGAAGGCGATCCAGAAGCGCGTCGGCACCGCCTTCATCCATGTTACCCACGACCAGGAAGAGGCGATGGCGCTCGCCGACCACTGCGTGGTGATGAATGACGGGCGCATCGAGGACGAAGGGCCACCTGAACGTGTCTACGCCAGGCCGGCGACGCGCTTTTCCGCCACCTTCATGGGCGAAAGCACGATCCTGGCTGGCACCGTCACGGAGGCCAGTGACAGGACCAGCACTGTCGCGACGCCGGTCGGGCAGGTTTCGTTGCCGAGCGCGTTGCCGGTGGGCTCGGCTGTCGGGCTCGCCATACGACCGGAGCACCTCGTCCTCGGCGCGGCCGGCGGCGGTGTCAGGCTTGGTAGCGCCGAGGTCAGCGACGTCGTCTTCCAGGGGAGCTTCAAGCGCGTGCTGGCGGTTTCCGTCGAAGACCCTTCGCTGCAGTTCATCGCCAGGCTTCCGGCATGGGCGGCAGTCCAGCCGGGCGACACGGTTGCGGTTTCGTGCGATACCGACCAGATCATCCTGTTGATGGACTGAACATGGGCACGCTTCCGGTCATCGGAGCTCCGGACTGGTACGAGACCATCCGCATGAGCGATGGCGTGACGCTGATCCATGAGCCGTGGATCAAGCCGTTCTTCCGCTGCAACATGTGGCATGTGCGCGGCCGCGACCGTGATCTCCTGTTCGATACCGGCCTCGGCCATTTCAGCCTCAGGCGCCACGTGTCGCTGGTGACGGAGCGAAAGCTGACCTGCGTCGCCAGCCACACGCATTTCGATCATATCGGCTGCCATCACGAATTTCCCGACCGCTGCGTGCACGCCGCCGAAGCGGAAATCCTGGCCGATCCGCGCAACGAATGGACGGCCGCCGGCACTTACGCGACAGACGAGATGTTCGACGGTATGCCGCAAGGCTGGGACACCGCGCGCTACAGCATCCAGCCCGCGCCGGCCGACCGCCTGCTCGCGCATGGCGATGTCGTCGATCTCGGCGACCGTGCCTTCGAGGTGATCCACACGCCCGGCCATTCGCCCGGCGGCATCGCGCTCCACGAGAAAGAGACCGGCATCATGCTTTCCGGCGACATCATCTATGACGGCCCGCTGATCGACGACGTCTATCACTCCGATATTTCCGACTACATGGCGACGCTGCTCGGCATGCGCGACCTCGATGTCGCAGTCGTGCATGGCGGCCATTTTCCGAGCTTCGGCAAGGTGCGCTACCGCCAGCTTGTCGACGAATATCTGGCGCAGAAGCGGCAGGCCGGCTGCCATCTGCGACAGCCTTAGCAAGCGAGTTAGCGCATCAATTCGAAATGTCGCGGAAACGACTGATGCAGCAGCATCAGCATCGTCTTTCTCAACACATCGGAATTGCCCGCCGGTGGATTGAGGTGATCCCAGATCCATGCGCCATGGACGAGATAGTTGAGGCTCTCAGCCAGCGTGTCCGGGTCGACATCGGTGTAGCCGCCGCTGCGCTTGATTTCGATGAGCAGGTCGCGCGCCTCGGCATTGTAGCTGAGATCGCTGGGCAGGCCGATCTCGTTGTAGATCTGCATGCTCTTGCGGTCGCTGGAGAACACGACAAAGACCGAGACCCATTTCGGATGCTGCCGCGCGAATCTTTGCGCGCATTCGACCGCGCCCATGAGCCGCTCGACCGGCGATAGGCCGGGCACGCGCACCAGCGTCGCCCACAATTCATCGTACTGATCGCTGAGATACTGCAGCACGGCCCGAAACAGGTTCTCCTTGCTGCGAAAGTGGAAAACCACCAGTGCGTTGGAGGATCCGACATGCTCGGCGATGCGCTGCATCGTGACACTCGCCAGACCTTCGTCGGCGATGAGATCGATGGTGGCGTCGATGATGCGCTGGATGCTGGCTTCACCGCGCTCGCGCCGGCGATCCCTGGGGGCCGGCACGAGCCGGCCGTCGCCAGCCTCGGCGACCATTGCCTTCGCGGCTGCCTTGCGTTGCGCCATTTCTGTCCAGCCTTTCAAACCTCGCGGCGGAGCTTTCCAGCCCCGCGCGCCGGCTCACCATAACCGAAGCCGGAGATCAAGCACCAGCGCGGCAAGGGCCACATGGCTATCACAGCGACGGTCGCGTTTCGGTGTTTGTGTACCACTGTCCCTGAGCCGTCTCATAGGCCAGCGCCGCCCGGAAGACATCGGCGTCGCAATAGGTGCGGCCGACAATCTGGATGCCGGTCGGCACGCCATTCGTCGCGCGGCCCGACGGCATGGACAGAACCGGGCAACGGCTCAGCATGTTGAATGGCGTCGTCATCACCCAGCCAAGCGAAGGGTTCACCTGCTTTCCGCTGATCTCGACGGTGTCCCTGGTGTGGTCGAACTCCGCCGGCACAGAGGGAAGCGCATTGGTCGGGCAGATCAGCACATCATATGTCTCCAGCAACGGTCCGAGCGTCTGGTACATCCTGGCCGCCACGTCGAGGGTTGCGACAAAATCCGTAGCCTTCGACTTTTGCCCATCTTCGGCAAATTGCCGTGCATAGCTGGTCATATCCCCGCCGTGCTGCTTGAGAAGTTGCGCCAGCGAAGCACCGAAGAGGTGCTCCAGATAGGCAATGCCGGCCTTGAGCACCTCGTCGCCCCAGCCCAGATCGACCTCCTCGACGGTGGCGCCAAGTGAGCGGAACACGTCGCAGGCGGCGAGTGTGTTTTTGCGCACCTCCGCATCCACTTCGAAGGAGCCGAGGTCCATCGAGAGAGCAATCTTCCAGCCCTTGATCGGCTTGTAGTCGAGTGGCAGGCGCAATTTCGGACGCAGCGTGGCGATGTCGAGCGGACTTGGTCCCGCCATGACATTCTGCAACAGGATCGCATCCCCGACGTTTCGCGCCAGCGGGCCGGTGTGGCAATAGAAGTCGAGATTGAACGGCGGCTCGTCCGGGTTGCGCCCATAAGGCGGCTTGAAGCCGACGAGACCGCAAGCGGACGCCGGAATGCGGATCGAGCCTGCAATGTCCGAACCGGTGGCGATCGCCGATGTGCCCGAGGCCAGCGTCGCCGCCGCACCGCCGGATGAACCACCCGGCGTGAAGTCCGGGTTCCACGGATTGCGCGTGACGCCCCAGCGCCTCGACCAGGTATAGCCGGCGCAGCTGAATTCGGGCGTTGCCGTGCGTGCATGGACGATGCCTCCGGCCTTGATGATGCGCTCGTTCATCGTCGAAGTGTGGCCGCCAATGGCGTCCTTCGACAGCAGCGAGCCGTGCGATGTCGGCTTGCCCTTGATGTAGCTCTCGTCCTTGATGCCGATCGGCAGGCCCTCGAGCGCGCCGGTCCTGGCCCCCCTGGCGTATTTCGCCTCAGCTTTTTTGGCCAGTTCCATCGCCTCGTCGAAATGGGTAAAGGTGAAGCAGTTGATTGCCGAACTGGTGGCTTCGGCGCGGTCGATGGTCGCCTGCATCAATTCGACGGGCGAGAGTTTCTTCGCCTTGAACAGCCGCAGCGCCTCGCTGGCCGGCATGTAGCAAAGGTCGAGATCAGTCATGGGAAGTCTCCTGCGATCGCCGGATCGCCTTTGGCATGGACGGGAGGTGGCCGCGCCGCGATATCGCGGCGCGAGAAACCGGGGTCGGGCTATTTCTGGAGATCGGTCCAGATTTTCGTGTAGAGCGCCTGCACATCAGGTGGACAGGCCGGCATGAATTGTCCCTTGGCAGCGAATTCGGCCGGAACGTTCACTTCCGGCGCGTTCTTCATGTCGTCGGGCATGAAGGCTTCCGAGCCTTTGATGCCGTTCGAATAGCGCGCGAAGGCCGAGATCAGTGCGGCGTTCTGCGGGTCCATGATGAAGTTCTGGAAGAGCTTGGCGTTCTCGACGTTCCTGGCGTCCTTGAGGACGGCGACGTTGTCCATCCAGATCGGGTAGCCTTCCTTGGGATAGCCATAGACGATCTTGTCGTTCTGCAGCCGCTGGCGGAGCGAAATGCCGTTCCAGTTGACGCCGGCGGCGATGTCGCCCTTGCCGAGGCCGTCGACGGCGCCATAGTCGAAGGACAGCCATTTCGCCTTGGCCTCGACCAGCTTGTCGCGCACTTTCTTCAGCACGAGCTTGTCGTCGGTGCAGTATTGGCCGCCTTCGTAGGCGATGGCGAGGAACATGACGTCACCCATTTCGGGAACGACATTGATCTTGCCGACGAGTTCGGGCGGCGGATCGAGGAAGATCGCGGACGTGTTCACATCACCCGAATAGACCGACTTGTTCACCGATACGCCTGTCGTGCCCCACTGCCACGGAACGGTGTATTTACGACCCGGATCGAAGGGGACATCGACCCATTTGGAATCGACGTTTTTGAAATTCTCCATCTGGTCCGGCCGCGATTCAAGCAGCAGCCCCTCGCTGATCCAGATCGGGACGACGCTTGCCGAAGGCACGACGATGTCGAAACCGGCGCCGCCCTGGCGGATCTTGGCGAGTGCTGTGTCGTTGGAATCGAAGTCGGTGACGGTGACCTTGACCTTGTAGATCTCCTCGAACTTCTTGATGAGATCGGGGTTGGTGTAGTTGCCCCAATTGTAGATGTTGAGCTCACCTTCGGCGCGGGCAGCACCCGTCACGGCCAGCAGCGACAGCCCGATCGCCGTCGCGGTCAGTTTCCAGTTCATGCTCCATGCTCCCATTGTTGGGACCGTCGGCGTTGCCGCCTCAGGTCCGTTTCCTGCTGATGAAAAAGAAAGCCGTGACGATGCCTATCGACAGCATGAGGAAGGCCGTCGAGATCGCATTGACTTCCGGCGTGACGGTGCGCCGGAGCTGGCCGAGCATGTAGGTCGGCAGCGTGTCCTGCCCGCCCGATTTGACGAATTCGGTTATGACGACGTCATCCAGCGAGACGACGAAGGCGAGCATCAGTCCGGCGAGGATGCCCGGCCAGAGCAATGGCAAGGTCACGTGCAGGAATGTCTTCCACTTCGTTGCGTAGAGATCGGCCGCCGCGGTCTCGAGTGCCAGGTCCATGCTTTCAAGCCGCGCCCGGATCGGCAGATAGGCGAACGGGATGCAGAAGGCGGTGTGCGCTGCGACGAGGTAGCCGAGCCCGGAATACCCAGTCCAGATCTTGATGCGCGAGAACACGATCAGCAGCGCCACCGCGGTGACGATCTCCGGCACCATCAGCGGCTGGTTGATGAAGGCGTATTTGAGCGTCAGCCCCGGATATGGTTTGGTCCTGGTCGTCGCCAGCGCCGCCATCGTGGCGGTGATCGTCGCCAACATGGCGGCGACAGCGGCGATCTGGAACGAGCGGATCGACGCCTCGATGACCAGCCCATTGTTCCAGGCGATGTGGAACCAGCGCAGCGAAAAGCCTTTCCAGATCACAATGGAATCATTGTCGTTGAAGGCGTAGACCACGAGCGTGGCGATCGGCAGGTAAAGCAGGAAGAAACACACCATCGCCACGCTGACGAAGCCGTTCTGCCGCCGGACGTCGAAGCGATTAGCCATGGGCGCCATCCGACCTGGTCGTGTTGCGGACATAGAACAGCAACGCCACCATGACGATCGCCATCAAGGTGATCGAAAGCGCCGCACCAAGCGGCCAGTTTCTGCCCTGGCCAAACTGCAGCTCGATCAGGTTGCCAATCATCAGATTGGTGCCGCCGCCGAGCACCCTTGGCGTCACATAGGCGCCGAGCGAGGGGATGAAGACGAGGATCGAGCCGGCGACGATGCCTGGCGTGACCAGCGGGACGATGATGCGCCTCAGCACCTGGGACCGCGTCGCGTAGAGGTCGTAGCCCGCCTCGACCAGGCGGAAGTCGATCTTCTCCATGCTGGCGTATAGCGGCAGCACCATCAGCGGCAGGAACACGTAGACCATGCCGGCCAGGACGGCGAAATTGGTGTACATAAGCTGCACTGGATGGTCGGTGATCCCAAGCAGTTGCAGCACCGAATTGATGATGCCGTCATTGCGCAGCACCTGTTGCATGGCGAAGGTGCGGATCAGGAGGTTGGTCCAGAACGGGATGGTGATCAGGAACAGCCAGATGTCGCGCCGGTGGTCCGGCCGTGTGGCAATGAAATAGGCGGTGGGGAAGCCGAGGATCAGGGTCAGCACAGTGGTTGCCAGCGACAGCGATACCGAGCGCCAGAAGATCGACAGATAGGCGGTGGCCAACGACAGCGTGTCGTCGAAGACGTCACGCTCGAACAGCACGCTCACCCAGGCATCGGTCGAGAACTGCCATTTCACATCGCCGTAGTTGCCTGGCGTCAGAAAGGAATAGACGACCACGATCAGCAGCGGCCCCAGGGCCGCGACGAAGACGATCAGCAGCGCCGGGGTGGAAAGCAGCCAGCGTGACCTGATATCGTCACGTTCAGCCTTTTCGGCTACCTCTATCGCGGTCGCCATAGCCCTAGTCCTTCAGCACTTGGGCAGCGTCGTCGCCGATCGATATGCCGACCTTGTCGCCGTTTTCGAAGCCGCAGCTGGCGCTGCGCGAGTTCTGCTGGCGCACCATGAAGGCGTTGCCTTCATCCAGCCGGACATGGATATGCGTGTCGGTGCCGAAATAGACGATGGTCTCGATCGTGCCGGTCAGGTCGCCGCGGCCTTTGACGAGCTTGGCATGCTCAGGCCGGACCATCAGCGTTGCGTTGCCGCCTGCGCGGAAGTCCGCGGCGGCGGTCGCGCAGATCTTCGCACCCGAGCGCAAGGTAATCCGCGCCCGGCCATCGCCTGCACTTTCGACCATGCCGGTCAGGAAGTTCGTCTCGCCGATAAAGTCGGCGACGAAGCGTTCCGACGGGTGGTCATAGACGTCCCAGGGCGTGCCGACCTGCAGGATGTTTCCCGCCGACATCACCGCGATGCGGTCCGACATCGTCAGCGCTTCCTCCTGGTCGTGGGTGACGAAGATGAAGGTGATGCCGGTCTCGTGCTGCAGCCGCTTCAGCTCGATCTGCATTTCCTTGCGCAGCTTGTAGTCGAGCGCCGACAAGGGTTCGTCGAGCAGCAGCACCTTCGGCTGCGGTGCGAGTGCCCTTGCCAGCGCCACACGCTGCTGCTGGCCGCCGGAGATCTGGCTGGTGCGGCGATTTTTGAGCGCCTGCATGTGGACGAGCTTCAGCATCGCGTCGACACGCGCCTCTATCTCGGCCTTCGGCCTGCCCAGCATCTTCAGGCCAAAACCGATGTTGTCGGCGACCGTCATGTGCGGAAACAGCGCATAGGACTGGAAGACGGTGTTGACCGGCCGCTTGAACGGCGGCAGCGGCGCGATGTCCTGGCCATAGAGCAGGATTTCGCCGTCAGTCGGATAGTCGAAGCCGGCGATCAGCCGCAGCAGCGTCGTCTTTCCGCAGCCCGACGGGCCGAGCAGCGTGAAGAATTCATTTTCGCGGATCGCGACGGAGACGTTGTCGAGTGCTCTGACCTGGTCCTGACCGGTTTCCCGAAAGATCCTGGTGACGCCCTTCGCCTCAACGGCGGGCCGTATGGCTGTCAAGATATTCCCTCTCCTCCGTGGTCATTCACCAGCGCAAACCGGCTGACCAACTTGATCCTCACCACTAGGGATAACTATGACTAAACATACAGTCAATATCTTTTTGTGACCACGAGCAGGGCATCAACCGTTGAGGATGCGGCCGATGCGTCGATGAACCCATCATGATATGCTCGGGACGAGGCCGTTGATGAATTTGGGGCAAGTCGTGGCGTGACCGCCGCGGCCTGCAGGGTTTGGATCAAGCTCATGCGCCTGTTTCTGGCGGCCGTGCTGCTGATGACCATGGCGCTCTTCTCCGCTGCGCGCGGCGAGGAGCGTATTGCGTTGGTTGTCGCCAGTCCTGCCTATGAAGGCGCGTCGGCCATCGACAACGCCGAGATGAGCGCCGAGCTCGTTGCAACAACCCTGCGGTCTCTCGGTTTCACCGTCCGGCAAGTGGCTGACGGCGACCGCGCCGATGTGGCGCACGCCATGTATGGCTTCGCCAAGTCTCTGAGTGCCGCCGATTCCGTCGGCATCTTCTACTATGTCGGCCATACGGCCCAGGCCAATGGCAAGAACTATCTGCTGACGCGCGGCACGCGAATCGAATCGAAGGATGCGATCGATCAGACGGCGCTACCTCTCGATCTGTTCATGCAGGCCCTCGAGGCCACACCGACTTTGAAGGTGGTTGTGCTGGACAATCCTGGCGACGGGCACAACCCCACTCCGGGCGTGATGCAAGGTCTGGCGGAGGTTGACCCGCTCTCTCACGCCATCGTCGCCCTCTCGGCCAAGCCGGGAAGCGTCGCGCTGAAGGAAGCCACACCCGTCACGGTGTTTGCCGATGCGCTCACGGCTGCGCTGACCAGACGAGGTGTGGGTATACGCACCATCCTCGCCTCGGTCAGGCAATCCGTTTTCGACAGGACATTCGGTACTCAGTGGCCGTGGGTGGCCTATGGCCGTTCGGCAGACACAAATTTTGTGCTGACGCCGAGCGAGCCGGCCACCGCCGCACCAGCACCGGCCGAGGCGCCGCCTGAGGCGGCCGCGCCAGAGCCCGCACCGGCGCCCTCGATGAGCGCAGGCGGTAGCGGCTATGACAGCCCGGCCAGCGGCTACGATTTGCCAGGCGGCGGCTCGGCGATCGACGGTAGTGAGTACGGCTCCGGCGGCTACGATGGCAGCAGCCAGGAGCCGCCGCCCGCGATGGATGTCGCGCCGGGGTCGGGCAGTCCCGACGCAGGGACGGGAAACAGCACCGACGAAGCCGCTCAATATGAGGAATACAAGCGGCAGGAGCTGCAGCGTCAACAATATGAGGAGCAGGCCCGACAGAAGTACGAGGAGCAGCGAAAGTATCAGGAGGACGCGGCCAAGGCGGCAGCCGCGGCGCAGAACAATCTCGGCGATACCTATCCGGGTGACGGCGGAGCCGCCGGCATGGAACCCAGCCCGCCTTCCGACGCGCCATCGACCATGACGCCACCTGCCCCGTTGCCTGACACGGCGACATCCGAAGAGCCTCCGGCGTTGCCGCCTGTCCCGTCGCCAGCGCCCGCCCCACCGCCTGTCATAAAGCCGCTTTACCCGTTACCCGATTTGCCGACGGCCGAAGCGCCTTCCGTGCCGCCGTCGGAGGCGCCTCCCGACGCCGTTCCTCCACCGGCGGACAACAATGCGGTTGAGGTCGTGCGCCATCCGACCATCGACGCGCCCAACGAGGTCGTGGCAGGAGAGATCGTGACGGTGTCGATCGCACTGACCGAGGAGCAGTTGACGCCCGAGGTGAAAGTGAAGGCGGCGCCCGGCTCGTCGGTAGCGGCCGACGGTGCACTTTCAATGGCGATGCCGGCGGGAACCGACGCCTGGCCCATCGACATCGATCTGTTCGCCTCCGGCTTCGACCTCGCCGATGGCGGCAAATGGAGCCGGCAAACGACGCTCTACCGCGAAGGCGACAGCGATTTCGTCCGCTTCGACCTCAAGGCGCGGCCCATTGCAAAAGACAGCAAGCCCGCCCAATTCATCGCCCGCATCTACAGCGCCGGACGGTACCTCGGATCGGCATCGCGACCCGTCACTGTTCGTCGAAAGACGCCCGTCGAGGCCGGCGCCCAGGACACGACAGCCAATCGCGCTGCCGCACCTGCCATGCTGATGCTCGCCTCTGCCCCTCCGCAGCCGGCGCTGACCGGCAGCGTCCAACTTGGCAATGCCAGTCCCGACGACGTCGCCGATCTCGATGTCACCATCCTTTATGACGATCCGAGCGGACTGGGTCCTGGCCAGATCATCATCCATTCGCCGCATCTGGCCGGTCCGGTGACCGACACCTTCTCGACGCCACCGCAAATGGCGGCATGGCTGGATTCTGAATACCGGCGGCTGCTGCAGCTCGGGTTGAGCTTGCGCGGCGCGGTGTCGTTGCAGCAGCCTGCCGCAACCAGCGACCCGGACGAGCAAAAGCGCTTTGTCACACTGGCCGCCGAGGGTTTTGGCGACATGCTCTACCGCGATTATGTGCCCGCGGCGTTCAAGGATGTGTTCTGGTCGCTGCGCGACAAGGGCGAACTGCATTCGATCCAGGTCACCTCCAACAGCCCCACGCTGCCGTGGGAGCTGATCCGCCCGCAAAGTGCCGACGGCGCAACTCGCGACGGCTTCCTCGGCATGAGCTACCGGCTGGCCCGCTGGGCGCCGCGCAGCACCTCCTCGCAGGTCGACAATCCACTCGACCGCATGGCTTTCACCGGCGTCGCGGCCGTCGCTCCCTCCTATATCGACAAGCAGTTGCTGCCATTCCAGGAGGTCGAGATCGACGCGTTGAGCAAGCTCGCCGGCTATCGCCGCTTCGATGGCGATTTCGTCTCTTTCGAAAAACTGGTCGGTGAGGTCTCGACCGGCTTCATCCATTTTTCCGGCCACGGCGAGTTCAACCAGCCGAGCAGCGGCCGGCCGGTGTTTGCTATCGACCTGGTCGACCAGTCGCTCGATCCCGATACCTGGCGTGCGCTGGTCAGCGCCGCGCATGGCAAGGGCAATCCGTTCTATTTCTTCAATGCCTGCGACACGGGCAAGTCCCAGCTGCTCGGCGGCTTCGTGCAGGGCTGGGGCCCGGCGGTGCTGGCCGGTGGTGCGTCGGGCTTCATCGGCGGCATGTGGCCGTTGACCGACCGCGCGGCCGCAGCCTTCTCAAGTGACTTCTATGGCGGCATCAGCGCACGGCTCAAGGACGGACCGGTTTACCTCGCCGAGATGCTGCAAGTGGTGCGCAAGCGCTTCTATGAAACCGGTGACCCGACCTATCTTGCCTATACATTCTACGGCAACGCCAATTTGCAGGTGGTGGCGCAGTGAGTGGCCGATTTTTGCGTCACATCCTGGCTGCGGCGATCTGTTGGCGAAACCACTCGAACGTCCGTTCGATGCCTTCCTGGTAGCCGGTTTTTGCTCGCCAACCAGGAAGGACCTGCCTCGCCAAAGTCAGGTCCGGACATCGGTTGGTTGGATCCTGGGGAACCGGAGGCTGGTGCTCGATGCGGCTGCCAGGGACAAGCGAGCTGACGAACTCAGCGATGCGCAGAACCGAAACCTCTTGATTGTTGCCGATGTTCAGCGGACCGCGGTGCGAGATGCTGTCGCGCCAGAAGAAACGTTCCAGTCCCTCGACAATGTCGTCGACATAACCCCAGCTGCGTGATTGGGAGCCGTCGCCGTAAACCGTCAGGACCCCTGTCGTCAGAGCCTGGATGACAAAGTTCGAAATGGCGCGGCCGTCGTCCATCCGTGTTCGCGCCCCATAGGTGTTGAAAATCCTGACGACACGAACATCAAGCCCGCTGACCCGCTGCTGCTCGAACAGCAATGCCTCGGTGCAGCGCTTGCTTTCATCATAGGCGGCCCTGGGACCTGTGCAGTCCACCGATCCCCTGTAACTTTCGGATTGCGGGGAAACCTGGGGATCGCCGTAGATCTCCGAGGTCGAGGCAAAGCAGAAACGACCGCCGGGCTTGAGCAGCGTCAGAAGATTGAGCGCACCACCTATGTTGGCCTTGATCGTGCGTATCGGCTCGCGCATGTACCAAATCGGCGAAGCGGGCGACGCGAGATGGATGATCTCGTCAAAGCGCTGACTGGATGAAAAGCTTTCGGCGTCGGCAACCTGGAGGCTGAAACGCGGGTCGGTGACATGCGCAATGTTGTCTCGCGTGCCGGTCCATAGATTGTCGACGACGACCAGTCTTTCCAGATCGCTTCGCCGCAGCAGACGGTCGATCAGATGTGAGCCCAAGAAACCGCAGCCACCTGAAACCAACACGCTGCGCGACATGGAAAATTCCCGCTCCAGACACCCGGCCAGTCAACGCGCCGCAGGGCTTGTTTCCCAAGAACATCGGATAGCTGGCTACCGCCACCGACCCAAAGTTCATCCGCCAATCAAGGCTCTCATCTACGTTGCAAAGGGCCGCAGGCGCAACGAGCAAGCTTTGTCGCACGCCATCGACGCGCGCGGGCCACCGGCCTCGGCTCAGGGAGAAACAACAATATGTCTTCGGGAGTTACAGCGCCCGTTGCGGGCATGGCGCTCCGGCTGCGTCGCCGCAGCGCGACGCCGTGGGCTGAGGCCGGAAGCTCATCTCTTCGGACTGGCGCACCAGTGCGGCGAAGACAAGAGCGAAACTTCCCAGCATCAGGAAGACGATGATAAGGCGTGCTACCGGCAATATGTCGGCCTCGACTGGCTAGGCCCCCGCCACCATCCACTGTCGGCTACCATGACCGATGCGGCTTTACGATAGTTTAACCTTCGTCTTAACCATCACATTCGCGTTGCCTTTGACATGATGCGCGAACGGCATGTCCGCATTTCGCCGTTTTGCGATCGCCAGCCTGCCGGAACAACGGCTCTCTTTGCAGACGTACCCTGCCCATGCTACCCCGGCGCTGGCGCGGCCCCGGTAACCGGCTGCCGCCAATCGGTCGTCATCGGGGAGCCATGAGCCAAACCGCCAGCCGCATCGCCTTCGTCTCGTCCGACACCGCTGACGCCAAGACGGCGCTGGAAAGCCTGTCGGCGCGCTATGGACAATCCTCCATCGAGGATGCCGGGATCGTCGTCGCCCTTGGCGGCGACGGCTTCCTGCTGCAGACCCTGCGCGACACGATGGGGACGGGCAAGAAGGTCTACGGCATGAACCGTGGCACCATCGGTTTCCTGATGAACGAATATCGCTCCGGTGGCCTCACCGAGCGTCTCGCGGCCGCCGTTGCCGAAACGATCCGCCCGCTGGAGATGCTGGCGGTGACCTCGGAAGGCGAAACGGTTTCGGCGCTGGCGATCAACGAGGTGGCGCTTTGGCGCCAATCCTATCAGACGGCCAAGATCCGCATCACCGTCGACGAGCAGGTACGGCTCGAGGAACTGAGTTGCGACGGAGTGATGATCGCGACGCCTGCCGGGTCCACCGCCTACAATCTTTCCGCGCATGGGCCGATCCTGCCGCTAGACGCGCCGCTGCTGGCGCTAACCCCGGTCAGCCCGTTTCGCCCGCGCCGCTGGCGCGGCGCACTGCTCTCCAACAAGGCGACCGTGCGCTTCGACATCCTCGAGCCGGAAAAGCGGCCGGTGAACGCCGCCGCCGACCATACCGAGGTCAAGGCGGTGACCTCGGTCACGGTGCGGGAATCACCAACCGCGACGGCAACGTTGCTGTTCGATCCCAATCATTCCTGGAACGAACGCATTCTCGCCGAGCAGTTCCGCTATTGAGCTAGCGCAGTGATCAACGCCTCGATTAAGCATCGCGATTAAGGTTACAACTTCACAATCGTGCCATTCCCACCCGTTTCTGTTGACAAATCGTGGGCTTGCGCCTAATCGCAATACCAATCTTGCAGGCGCGTGGCGCTTGCCGCGACACACATGCTGTTGCGCTTCCCCGAACCAGCCAAAGACAACAACACTTGTCCTCAGACACCACGACCGCTCCAGAAGCGTTGACCTTTTCAGACCTAGGCCTGTCGCCGAAGGTCCTTTCCGCAGTCACCGATGCCGGCTACACCCAGCCGACGCCGATCCAGGCCGGCGCCATCCCGCACGCGCTTCTCGGCAAGGACGTGCTGGGCATCGCCCAGACCGGCACCGGCAAGACGGCATCCTTCGTGCTGCCAATGCTCACAAGGCTGGAAAAGGGGCGCGCCCGCGCCCGCATGCCGCGCACCCTCATTCTCGAGCCGACCCGTGAACTCGCGGCGCAGGTCGAGGAAAACTTCGTCAAATACGGCAAGAACCACAAGCTCAACATCGCGCTCTTGATCGGCGGCGTCTCGTTCGACGAACAGGACAAGAAGCTTGAGCGCGGCGCCGACGTCTTGATCGCCACGCCCGGCCGACTGCTCGACCATCGCGAGCGCGGCAAGCTGCTGCTCAACGGCGTCGAGATCCTCGTCATCGACGAAGCGGACCGGATGCTCGACATGGGCTTCATCCCCGACATCGAGCGCATCTGCGAGATGATCCCGTTCACCAGGCAGACGCTGTTCTTCTCGGCGACGATGCCGCCGGAAATCACCAAGCTCACCGAGAAATTCCTGCACGCGCCGGTGCGCGTCGAGGTCTCGAAGGCCGCGTCAGCCGCCACCAACATCATCCAGCGCCTGGTCAAATCCGGCTCCAAGCCGTGGGACAAGCGCGAGACGCTGCGCAACCTGATCAAGGCTGAGGACGCGGAGCTGAAGAACGCCATCATCTTCTGCAACCGAAAGGTCGAGGTGTCGGAGCTGTTCCGCTCGCTGCTGAAGTATGATTTCGATGCCGGCGCGCTGCATGGCGACATGGACCAGCGTGCGCGCATGCAGATGCTGGCCAATTTCCGCGATGGCAAGCTGCGCTATCTCGTCGCTTCCGACGTCGCCGCACGTGGCCTCGACATCCCCGACGTCAGCCACGTCTTCAACTACGACGTGCCGATCCATGCCGAAGACTACGTCCATCGTATCGGCCGCACCGGCCGCGCCGGGCGCTCGGGCAAATCCTTCACCATCGCGACCAAGTCGGACACCAAGTATATCGACGCCATCGAGCGGCTGATCGGCAACAAGATCGAGTGGCATGATGGCGACCTGTCGACAGTGGTCGCCAGCGAAGGCGGCGAGGACGATGCTCCGCGCCGTGGCAAAGGCGCGCCGCGCCGTGCCGGTCGCAAGGACGACGATCGCAAGGACAGGGGCGAGCGCAAGAGGGGCGGCGAACGCCGCTCCAAACACAGCGAGGAAGACGCCCCGGCCGTCATTGCGCAGCAGCACGAACAGCCTGACGTGGCAGAGACCGCAGTCACCGACATCGGCGAACGCCGCGCGCGCAAGGATGCGATCCGCTCGGAAAATACCGAGCGCAAATCATCCGATCGCAACGAACCGCGCGCTCCGGAACGTGGTGACACCAGGCCGCAGCGCGACAGCAACCGCCCTGCCCGCCACCGCCAGGAAGACAACGACGCCACTGTCGGCTTCGGCGACGACATGCCGGCCTTCATGCGGATCGTCGCCAAGGTCTGACCCCCAAGAGCCGCGCGTCCCGAGGATGCGCGGCAACCGCAAAACCGCCTCGATCTGCCCGGTCGCTCCTGACCTGGGAACCTTCAAACAGCCCGTCGATGCTACAGGCTTTTGAGTTCCAGGCGGGATGCCAATAAATCCAGAAACGCGCGAACCTTGGCCGAAGATGACCGGCCTTCCTGCCACAAGGCATGGATCGGCACCAGCGCCGGCTCGAATTCCGTCAAAACCAGCTCGACGCGACCATCGTCCACCAGATGTCTTATCTGCCAAAGCGGCGAGAAGCCCAAACCCAGTCCGTGGACTGCGGCGGCATAGACCGAGGTCATCAGATTGGAGCGAAAGGCGCCCGAGACCTTCACGGTCCGGGGTTTCCCGTCGACCTGAAACGTCCATTCACCTGGACGCTCGTTGACGGTTCTGACGATGCAACTGTGCTCACTCAGTTCGAAGGGATGGGTCGGCCGACCGCACCGCGCAAAATAGGAAGGCGCGCCGAACACGACGCGCCGCAACGCTCCCAGGCGTTTGGCTTTCAAGCTGGAATCCGGCAAGTCGCCGATGCGTATTGCCAGATCGAGACCTTCAGCACCAAGATCGGCAAATCCATCGGAAAGTTGAAGATCGACCTCGACCCGGGGAAACGTCCGCATGTATTCGGCGATGACGGGCATCAGGACGTTCGGGCCAAACAGAACCGGCGCCCCGATGCGCAGGACGCCCGATGGCTCCGATCGTTGATTGATCGCTTGAAGACTTGCGTCGTTTATCTCGTCGACCGCGGGCTTGATCCGGTTGAAAAACGCTGCCCCGACTTCACTCGGTGTCGAGCGACGCGTTGTTCTGTGGACCAACTCGACGCCGACTGATCCCTCCAACGCCGCCAAGGATCGGCTGACCGACTGCAGCGAGCGATTCAGGCGGCGTGCAGCAGCCGTCAGACTTCCAAGCTCGACGATCGCGATGAAAGCCTCGAGATCGTCTATCCGGCTCATGCATTCTCCCGATTATCGACATAATCTATCACAGTTCAGGATAATTGTAACGCCGTTTGCGACATCGTACCTCTCTGCAAGTTGTCCCGCGAGGACAGGCTTGAAGGGAGTTGTCATGCAAGCACCCAATCCAAGCGTACTGGTTGTTGGCGCCAGCGGCCGATTTGCCGGATTGGTCGTGCCCGAACTTGTGCGCCGCAATGCCACGGTTCGCGCGCTCGTCCATGATCCGGAGAACGCCGAGAAGGCCCGAATGCTAGGCGCATCCGAGGTCGCCACTGGCGATTTACGCAATCGCCGGAGCCTCGAAAGCGCTGTCGAGGGCGTTGACGGGGTCTTCCATATTGGACCGGCCTTTGCCCCCGATGAAGCCGCCATGGGGGTTGCCATGGTTGAAGCCGCTGCGCAGGCGGGCGTTCAGAAATTCGTCTTCTCGTCGGTGATCCAGCCGACCAATACGAAGCTGAAAAACCATGCAAGCAAGGTGCCAGTCGAGAACGCTCTCTACTCGACGACGATGGAATATACGATCCTGCATCCTGCCAATTTCATGCAGAATATCGCAGCGGCCTGGCCGTCGGTCGTTGAGCACGGTGTTTTCTCGGAACCTTTTCCAAAGACAGCGAAGGTGGCGCGTGTCGATTACCGCGATGTTGCTGAAGTGGCAGCGATCGCCTTGACCGAAGCGCGACTGTCCTATGCGACGATCGAGCTCTGCGCGGGTATGCACAGCCGGGAAGAGATCGCGTCAATGATGGGGGAGGAACTTGGCCGCCCGGTCATCGCGGGCAAGCCGACATTTGCCGAGTGGGCTGCGAATGTCCCCCTCCCCTACAACGACCTCCAGATGCAATCATTGGCCAGGGTATATGGCCACTACGCCCTCCATGGCCTTGGCGGGAACAGTCTGACATTGCGCGCCGCTCTGGGTCGCGAACCGCGTTCGTTGCGCAGCTTCATTCGCAGCCTGGCCCTGCAAACGGCACACGCCACCTGATCGCGCTCAGCCGCGCATGCGTCCACTTTCTGAACAGGAGATACTTGATGCGATCGTCATCGGACAACGCTTTGAAATCGAAGAAACTACCGCCCTCCTACAATGCGCTGGTAATGCCATTCGTTCTTTCCATCTTGATGTCGAGCATTGTTTCGGCGGTATCGACGCTGATCAATGCGGGCTGGACAACCGGTTTCGTGGCGACCTGGCCGTATGCATGGGGAGCATCATGGCTTGTGGCGTTTCCGAGTCTGCTGCTGGTCTTGCCGATCGTGCGCCGGATCGTCGCGGCAATTGTCGATCAGCCGACCTCGACCTGATGGCGTCGCCAGGGTCTGATCCCCAGCCGCTTTCGAGGGCAAGCCAGCCAGCCATCGGCTTGCCCTGATGGTAAGCTCCTAGCGGTTCATCGCTTCACCGAAACGACGGACCGCTCCAAATCTTGCTTTGACGCAATTTCCTGAGGGAAAGCGCGATGCGCTTTCCCGGGAGAACCGTCTCACACCTTTCCGGGAATTGCCTCTTCGTTTGGACGCAATTCCGGACGGAAAACCGCTTCACACTTTTCCTGGAATTGCTCCCAGCCTGGCTCGCCCGTTACATCGGGCCAGGCATCATCTTGGTCGGTTTCTCAAGCATCGGAAACTCGGCCTTGTTGCACTTCACCTTCGGGTTCGTCGGACTGAACAGGCCGTTCGGATTGTCCACGAACCAGGCGTGAAGATCGTAGTGGACGAACTCCCTCGGGATGAGCGGATAGTGTCCCTCCATCGGGCCCATGAAGGTTTGGCCAAACAGCTTCGGCGGCGCTTTGATGTCCGGTGTCAGTGGCACCAGCCATTCCGCCCCGACAAGGCGCAGACCTTTTCTCGTCGGTTCGTAGATCAGCACATTGGGGTGCATCGGATCGAGTTTTTGGCCGACACTTGGGACGTTGACGAAATGGATGCCCATGGCGCCTTTCGGGTAATCCATCGTGCCGGGTATCTTTTCTCCGCTGTAGTAGACGCAGCCGACCGTCGACAGATAGAGGTCGCGGACGGCGGCGGTATAGTCCTCATATTTGGCAAGCGACTTCTTCAAGGCATCTATGTCGGCCTTGCCGGCATCCTCGGCCTGAGCCGTGGCGACGCCCAACCATGCGCCTACAAGACTGGTTAAAGCGAGGACGCCGCAGCGCCCAAGGCTGGCTGTTCTTGTCATGCATTCCTCCCAGATTGTCTGAATCTGGCCGTGCAAGACCGAGGCGGGAAAAAATGCTGATTGCGCGGCCAGTTGTATCCGCCTCATCCCCTCCGGAACAGGGACGATGCTATTCCTTTCCGTGGCTGCGGGAAACTAGTTCGTTAGAACTAGCTAATTCTCTGAACGCAAATCTGCGCCGGCATCCGCTCAAACAAAAACGGCCCCATATATGGGGCCGTTTTGCATTCGCTTGCCGGACAGATCAGGTGAGCGGCGACAGCTGGATCTCGACGCGGCGGTTCTGGGCGCGGCCTTCGGCCGTCGCATTGGATGCGATCGGCCGTGTCTTGCCGAAACCGGTGACGGCGAAGCGGCGCTGATCGACACCCTGACCGGACAGGTAGTTGGCAACCGCCAGCGCGCGCCGCTGCGACAGATCGAAATTGTGCTGGTCGCCACCGGTCGAATCAGTGTGGCCGAAAACGTCGACCGTGGTCTGCTTGAACTTCTTCAGCACCAGCGCGACCGAATTCAGCACCTGGTAGAAGCCGGGCTTCACAGCATCCTGATCCGTGTTGAAGGTGATGTCGGAGGGCATGTTGAGGATGATCTGGTCGCCGCTGCGGGTCACGCTGACACCGGTGCCCTGAAGCTGCCGGCGCAGTTCGGCTTCGTTCTGGTCCATGGTGGCGCCGATGGCACCACCGGCAAGCGCGCCGATACCCGCGCCGATCAGTGCGTTGCGGCGGTCGTTGCCGCCGGCAAGCAGGCCGAGGCTGGCACCTGCCAGGGCGCCAAGACCGGCACCCGCGGCTGTGTTGGAAATCTTCTGGTCGCCCGTGTATGGATCGGTGGTGGTGCATGCGCTCACAAGCAAAGCCGTCGCCACAACGACGAGCACAGTCTTTTTCATAGGATCGTCCCTCTCCAGGTCACGCCATTGCGATGGCGCCAAATCAGCCCTTCCCGCGACTTGTAACATGAAATGCGGCGAAAAGCGGAACGGCAAAAGCTACCGCAACGGCTTTTCCCCGACGCCGATTGGCCGGTCGCCCCATGGCGAGGCTACCAGAGATTCTTGCCGTCGATGACGACCACCTCAACCTTGTCGAGATCGAAATCGTCGAACAGCCGCGAATTGACACTGATCTTGGGATTGTCGAAATCCGGCTCGCCAGTCGACCAATCCGGCGTTTCCGTGAAGGTGCCGCAGCCGCATGTGGCGCAAAAACCGTGCTTTACGGTTTTTGATCCCCATTGGTAGACGGAAACATTCTCCGGCGGGCTGGTGAGCTTGAACTGCGACGGGACGTAATAGGCCCAGAGCGAGCCGCGTTTCGAGCAGAACGAGCAGGTGCATTGCGTCACCGTCTGCGGCGCCTGCGAAACCTCGAATGTCGTCCCCTTGCAATGACAGCTTGCCTTGATGGTCATCAACGAACTCCTCCTGTCGCCCACCGCCTCGTGCGGCAAAGGCAGCATAAAGAGGCGCTCCTGACAACTCTCTGTCAGCAGAGGCGCCAGACGGCGCGCCGTCTGAACCTTCATTCTAAATCCAGGCCGGAAAGGCCTAGAAGGACGACGGCGGCACGAACAGGCAGATGGTCTTGCCGGCATCGAGCCCGGCTTCATGCGCGCACCAATGGAACTCGCCGTCGGGCGAATCCTTGATCCGTCTGTCGCTGTAGGCCAACACCTCCCCGGTGTCCTTGATGACATACCCTTCCGGGCGCTCGCTGATCGAGGTTTGCGACACCTCATGGCAATCGTAATTGGCGCAGCAGGCGAACGGATAGCTCCAGCCTTGCGGCTTCGCCGCGGTCGGCTTGGCATCATGCGCCAACGCCGGGGACGACAGCATTGCGATCATTGGAATTGCAAGCAGGGAAAACAGGAGTCGGCCGGCCGGTCGAACGGCTTTGGCCGATCTGGGTGTGGCAGACATGGAAACGTTCCTTTCAGACGAGCCATCAAGCGTTTCGCTTGCCCGTTCCCTGAACGTCTCTTCCCAGCGGCCGGATCGTCAGCTAGCAGATATGCCGCGCCCAGCCATAAATGCTTTTGTCTCCCCTCAATGCGGTGATGGTGAGCGCAAATGTGAGTCGGCGCAAGAAATTGCTGCGTGGCTGACCGACGCCTATTCGTCGACAGATCCGGCAATCACGTGCTCTTGATATTGCGGCAGGTCGTCGGTGATGGTGAACCAGCCCGCCTTGGACCCGACGAAGATATGGGCGGACGGGCGGATCGACGGATCGTCGGCAAGGGTTCCCATCGCCACGTGGACGAAAGCCCCTTTGCGAACCAGCGAATAGAGCAATGAGCCGCACAGCCCGCAATGCGCATCATGGCCGCTTTGATCGCCGAAGATCAGCAGCTTGTCCTCGCCTTCGCTCAAGGCAAATTTTTCGAGCTCGATACCGGCGAACGGCTTGAAGGCCGAACCCGTGGTTCGTCGGCAATTGGAACAGTGGCAGTTGGCCGCGTAAACAAACTCGTCCCGAACGGCGTATTGCACAGCGCCGCACAGACATTTTCCGACAAGCTTGCGAGCCATTGTCCTATCCAGGTCTATGTGGGGCCGCGGTTCTGGAGCCCTGCTCCATCCAGACGGAATCGGGAGGGAATTCCATCTCAGTGTTTGAACATGAACCTTTCGGAAAACCGGTACCCGATTTTCGGGATCATGCTCCCAGGACTAATCCAGATCCGCCACCGCTTCACCCGCACCGCCCTCGATACGCTGCGACAAGGAGGCTTCCATGAAATCGTCCAGGTCGCCATCGAGCACGCTTGACGGGCTGGTGCTCTCGACGCCGGTGCGAAGGTCCTTCACCAGCTGGTAGGGCTGCAGCACATAGGAGCGGATCTGGTGACCCCAGCCGATATCGCTCTTCGACGCTTCGGTGGCGTTGGCAACCGCCTCGCGCTTCTTCAGCTCTTCCTCGTAGAGGCGCGAGCGCAGCATCTCCCACGCCTTGGCCTTGTTCTTGTGCTGCGACCGTTCGGCCTGGCAAGCGACCGCGATGCCGGTGGCAAGGTGGGTGATGCGCACCGCCGAATCGGTGGTGTTGACGTGCTGGCCGCCCGAGCCGGACGAGCGATAGGTGTCGATGCGGACATCGGATTCGGAAACGTCGATCTCGATCGTGTCGTCGATGACCGGATAGACCCAGATGCTGGCGAACGACGTGTGACGGCGCGCGTTGCTGTCATAGGGCGAAATGCGCACCAGGCGATGAACGCCCGATTCCGTCTTCAGCCAGCCATAGGCGTTGTGGCCCTTGATCAGCAGCGTGGCGGACTTGATGCCGGCCTCTTCGCCGTCATGCACTTCCAGCACCTCGACCTTGAAGCGGCGCCGCTCGGCCCAGCGCGTGTACATGCGCAAAAGCATCGAGGCCCAGTCCTGGCTTTCGGTGCCGCCCGCGCCGGCATGGACTTCGAGGTAGGTGTCGTTGGCGTCGGCCTCGCCCGACAGCAGCGTCTCGACCTGGCGGGCCTTCGCTTCGCCCTGCATCGAACGGAGCGCGGCTTCCGCCTCGGCGATGACGCTCTCGTCGCCCTCTTCCTCACCGAGTTCGATCAGCCCGATATTGTCTTCCAGCGCCTGCGTAAGGCCTTTCACCGAGGCGATGCCTTCCTCGAGGCCCTGGCGTTCGCGCATCAGCTTCTGCGCTTCCAGCGGTTCGTTCCAGAGGCTGGCGTCCTCGGCGCGCACGTTGAGGTACTCAAGCCGCTTTATGGCCTGATCCCAGTCAAAGATGCCTCCTCAGCAGGGTAATCGCCTGCCTGATCTCGTCGACAATATTCTGCGTTTCCGCGCGCATGGCTGACTGTTCTGTCCTGTTTGATGAAATCGGTCGGCGCGATACATAGGGAGGCCGCCGCCGGCTGTAAAGCAAAATGGGCCGGCACAAGGCCAGCCCATCCGCTCATGAAAATCGTCAGTAGAGGCCGCCGCCGCCGGACTGGATGGCCTGGTTGGCCTGCGGCGACAGCGCACCGCCGGTGGCATTAGAGCCGTCGGCGCCCATGCCGATGACCCAATAGCTGTCGGCAGGCCCGGTACCCGGCTTGAAGGCTTCGATGATGGTGCCGGGATCACCCGAAGCGGCACGCATGCCGGTCTTGCGATTGATGGCGATCAGATTCATGCCTTCCGGCACCTTGAAGTCGACATTGGGCGTGCCATCCAGCGCCACCCGCATGAAGTCCTTGAAGATAGGTGCCGCGAGACCACCACCGGTAGCGCCATGGCCAAGGCCGCGCGGCGTGTCGTAGCCCATATAGAGGCCGACGACGAGGTTAGGCGTAAAACCGATGAACCAGGCGTCCTTTTCGTCGTTCGTCGTTCCAGTCTTGCCGGCGATGTGGCGGCCGAGTTCGCCGATGGTGGCGCCGGTGCCGCGCTGCACGACACCTTCCATCATCGAGGTGATCTGATAGGCGGTCATCGGATCGAGCACCTGCTCGGAATTGTCGACCAGTTCCGGTTCCGGCTGGTTCTGCCATTCGGGCGCATTGCAGCCCTGGCAGCCACGTTCGTCCTGCTTGAACACCGTCTTGCCGTAGCGGTCCTGGATGCGGTCGATCAGCGACGGCTTGATCGACTTGCCGCCGTTGGCCATGATCGAATAGGCCGACACCATGCGCATCACGGTCGTTTCGCCGGAGCCCAGCGCCATCGGCAGATACGGCGCCAGATGGTCGTAGACACCAAAACGCTCGGCATACTCGACGACCAGCTTCATGCCCATATCGTTGGCAAGCCGTACCGTCATCAAATTGCGCGACTTCTCGATGCCGGAGCGCAATGTCGCCGGACCAGCAACGGTGCCGTCATAGTTCTTCGGCGTCCAGGTCGTGTTGCCGCTCTGGATGGTGATCGGCCCGTCCATGATCACCGAGGCCGGCGTATAGCCATTGTCGAGCGCGGCCGAATAGACGATCGGCTTGAACGAGGAGCCTGGCTGCCGCATGGCTTGCGTCGCGCGATTGAATTCGGACTGCGCGTAGGAGAAGCCGCCGACCATGGCCAGCACGCGGCCGGTATGCGGATCCATGGCGATCAGGCCGCCCTCCACCTCGGGAACCTGGCGCAGGCTGTAGGCGCCATCGGCGCCATCGTTCTTCTGCACGAAAATAACGTCGCCCGGCTTCAAGACGTCCGCCGGCGACTTGGCCTTGACGGTCTTGCCGTCGACCAGATGGCGCATGGCGAAACCCATGTCGTCCTTTCTGACGGTGCCTTCGACGCGTTCCTTGACGATCTCGCCCGACGCCTGGCGCGCCGGCTGCAGGCCGATCGACAGGCCGGTCTCTGAACTGTCGAGCACGACGGCCAGCGACCATTCGGGAACATCCTCCAGCCCCTTGACATTGCCCAGCGGCACACCCCAGTCGCCGGACACGTCGATGGTCGTCACCGGCCCGCGATAACCGCGCAGCGTGTCGTATTTCATCAACCCGTTCTGCATCGCCTTGCGGGCAATGAGCTGAACCTTCGGATCAAGCGTCGTGCGGACGGAAAGGCCGCCTTCGTAAAGCGCATTCTCGCCGTAACGGGCGATGATCTGGCGGCGCACCTCCTCGGTGAAGTACTCGCCGGCGAAAAGATAGGTGCCGTTGCGGCGCGGCGTCACGCCCAGCGGCTCGGCCTTGGCCTTGGCGCCTTCCTCACGCGTCACGTAGCCATTCTCGACCATCTGGTCGATGACCCAGTTGCGGCGCTCCAGCGCGCGATCGGCATGTTTGAAGGGATGGTAGTTGTTCGGTCCCTTCGGCAGCGAAGCCAGATAGGCGGCTTCGGCCACGGTCAGCTCGTTGACCGACTTGTCGAAATAGGTCAGCGCCGCACCGGCGACGCCATAGGCGCCGAAGCCGAAGAAGATTTCGTTGAGGTAGAGCTCGAGAATACGATCCTTGGGATAGGCCTGCTCGATGCGGAAGGCGAGGATCATCTCCTTGATCTTGCGCTCATAGGTCTGGTCCGAGGACAACAGGAAGTTCTTCGCCACCTGCTGGGTGATCGTCGAGGCGCCGACCTGGCGCTTGCCTGAGCCAAAATTCTGCAGGTTGACGATGATGGCGCGGCCAAGGCCGGTCACGTCGATGCCGGGATGGTTGTAGAAGTTCTTGTCTTCGGCGGACAGGAAGGCTGCCTTGACGCGATCCGGTATGGCCTGGATCGGCAGGTACAGGCGCCGCTCACGGGCATATTCGGCCATCAGCGCGCCGTCCGACGCATGGATGCGGGTGGTCACCGGCGGCTCGTATTTGGCCAGCACCTCGTAGTCGGGCAGGTCCTTCGACAAATGGCCGATGTAGATCGCAACGCCCGCCGCGACCAAAAGGGCCAGCGTCGTGCCGATGCCGAAAAAATAGCCAATGAGACGAATCATACCCGCTCCAGTCCTTGGTTCGGGAATTTCCTAAACGAAGCCGCCTTCCGCGCAAGCTTTCGAGCCGGTCCCAATCCGCAATCGAAAACTCATGTCGCCACCATGTGGACAAAATACGGCAATGCCTGAATTCGTGACCGCAGGCCGTAAATAAAGGCGACAGCTGTTGTCGCCGCGCAACGCTGCCCCTGGTTGTGGGCGACCCGGAGCATGTCAGCCTCCGGTTCCGGCTCCGGTCTTGGCTGACGCGAATAGCGCGACGGCATTGGTTATACTCTGAGCCGCCTTGCCGCGCCAGTCGGCGTTGAGCAGCTGCGCCTCGTCCTTGGCATTTGAGAGATAACCCAGTTCGACCAGCACGGATGGCACGTCGGGTGCTTTCAGCACCTTGAACCCCGCCGAACGCTGCGGATTGTTGATGAGGCCGACGCTGGTCGAAAGCTGGCCGACCAACGTGTGGGCGAAGCTCATCGAGAAATTGTGCGTTTCGCGGCGGATCAGGTCGATCAGGATATCGGTGACTTCCTTGCTGTCGTTCTTGATTTCCATGCCGGCGAACTGGTCGGAGAGATTTTCGCGGTCGGCAAGCGCCTGCGCCTCGGGATCCGAAGCCTTGTCGGAAACGGTGTAGACGGTGGCGCCGCGAATGCCTTTGACACTGATTGTGTCGGCATGGATGGAAATCAGCAGATCGGCCTCGTGCTGCCGGGCAATGCGCACGCGATCATCCAGGCGCAGGAACTCGTCGGTATCGCGCGTCATGAACACATCGTAGTTACCGACGGCCGCCAACTTGTCGCGCAACTCGGTGGCGAAGGCGAGCGTGACGTTCTTCTCGATGGTGCCGTTCAGGCCCTCGGCGCCGCCGTCGATGCCGCCATGGCCAGGATCGATGACGACAGTGAAGCGATGGCCCGGATTGGACACCGGTCCGGTGCCGACCCGCGCTCCCTTGTCGGTCGAAACCGTCGATCCGGTGGTCAGCGCCTGATTGGCAAGTGCCGCGTCGAACTCGCGAGCGGAGGCTGCCGAGATGTCGATGGCGATGCGGTAGCCGGTTCCGTCCTCGTTCTTGAGCACATCTAGCTTGTCGACGGCGAACGGTCCCTTGCCGGTGAGGATCAGCCGCGAAACGCCCTCGCCGAGCGCGCCCAGGCGCACGCCCCTGACCAGGCCGCGCGCCTTCAAGTCCTTGGCGTTAATGGCGAATCGCGTATTCGCAAGATCGATGACAAGGCGATTGGGACCGCGCAGCAGGAACCATTTGACATCGGGTTCGCGGTCGAAATCCATGACGATGCGCATCTTGGTGGCATCGCCCGCCATCTTGTAGCCTTTTGCCACCAGCGGTGCGTCGGCCGCATTGGCAACGGAGGACGAGGCGGAAGAGATCACCAGCAACAGCAGGAGGCAGAAGGCACCGATGATCCGGCCGCCAACACGACATCCCTTGTCTGTGAAGTCTGCCAGTCCCATTTGTCTTCCAGTCGCTCCCGGTTTGGCGCCAGGCGCCCGTCGTTTCGTCGAAGTGCCGGTTAGGCCGCGAACTCGATTAACGATTGGTATCCAGAGAAGGTTAACCAAGCCTTTTCATGCAAGGGTCGGAGCCTGTTCTTACGTTGCGGAACTGCTTTTTGTCGGCATCGGAAATCGGGGTTGCCTTCCACCCCGCCAAATCATAAAAGCGATACTGGATCACTGCAATCCTGGAACCGCCCTCCTCCGCAGCTTCCTGCTACAGGGTTAGATGAAAGGCGGCTCCTTTCGCTTCATGCGAAAAGGGTTCAGGTGATCGCGACGAAATTTCGCAGGTGTGCGCCCGTGGCGGGGGAATCGCCTGCGTGAGGAAAACGGCCGGGTTTGTTCCCGCGCCGGCTCTGTATGAGCAAACAAGCTGGTCCGGTTCGTCCGGGCTTTGGTTCAAAAGGTTCTGCTGGTGACGATGGCTTCAAGCGCAATTATGGAAAGGTCCGCATCAAACCGCGCCAATATGGCTGCGGGCGGCACCGCCATGGCGCTCAAGCGGCGGCCGGCGGACGTTCAATTATCCGGCACCCACACTCCAGACATGCAGCAGCGGGCTTTGCCTCGCAAGCTGCGGCTGACGGCTGCCGGGGGGAAACGAAATAATGCCCAACAAAATGCTGATAGACGCCTCCCACCCGGAGGAAACACGCGTTGTCGTCGTTCGCGGTAACCGTATTGAAGAATTCGACTTTGAATCCCAGGACAAGAAGCAGCTCAAAGGAAACATCTACCTAGCCCGCGTAACGCGCGTAGAGCCCTCCCTTCAGGCAGCCTTTGTCGAATATGGCGGCAACCGTCACGGTTTCCTCGCCTTCAGTGAAATACACCCCGACTACTACCAGATTCCGGTCGCCGACCGTCAGGCACTGCTGCGCGCCGAAGCGCAGGAGGCCGAAGACGAGGAGGACGAGGATGGCGACGGCGATGATCGCCAGAGCCGCGATCGCGGGCGGCGCGGACGCCGGCGCGGTGGCAAGAGCCGCGACCGTGGTGAACACAGGCGCGACGCAGGCGCTGCCGGCGAGGGCGAAGGCTCCGGCGAGGCAGGCGAAGGTGGCGATAATGGCGGCGATGTCGTTGTCGAGGAGATCTCTCACACTTCCGAGATCATCGAACACGCGGCCGATGCGTCCGAACATGTCGATACTTCCGAACATGCCGATGCGTCCGGGCATGACGAAGGTTCTGCCGAGCAGGACGAAACCGAAACGCGCAACGGCGGCCCGACGTCGATCGCCGCCTCGGTCGAAGCCGATGTGATTTCCGAAGCCGTCCCGCAAGCGGAAGGCAGCGAAGCGCCGTCAGGCGACAATGATCGCGGCATGCTCGAGGAGGTGCAATCCTCGCACCCGGACGACCATGAGGTCGAATCGGTCGGCGCCGAGGATGCGCTGGAAGAAGTGCGCAACCGCCGCAAGCCGGTGCGCCGCCAGTACAAGATCCAGGAAGTGATCAAGCGCCGCCAGATCCTGCTGGTGCAGGTCGTCAAGGAAGAGCGCGGCAACAAGGGTGCTGCCCTCACCACCTACCTGTCGCTTGCCGGCCGCTATTCGGTGCTGATGCCGAACACGGCGCGCGGCGGCGGCATTTCGCGCAAGATCACCAGCGCGGTCGACCGCAAGCGCCTCAAGGAGGTCGTTGCCGATCTCGAAGTGCCGCAGGGCATGGGCGTCATCCTGCGCACCGCCGGCGAGAGCCGCACCAAGGCCGAGATCAAGCGCGACTACGAGTATCTGATGCGGCTTTGGGAAAATGTCCGCAGTCTCACCTTGCAATCGACGGCCCCTGCCCTGGTCTATGAGGAAGGCAGCCTGATCAAGCGTTCGGTGCGCGACCTCTACAACAAGGATATCGACGAGATCCTTGTCTCCGGCGAGGAAGGCTACCGCGAAGCCAAGGACTTCATGCGCATGCTGATGCCGAGCCACGCCAAAGTGGTTCAGCCGTTCCGCGACACGACGCCGATCTTCGTGCGCAATGGCATCGAGGCGCAACTCGACCGCATGCTGCAGCCGCAAGTGACGCTGAAGAGCGGCGGCTACATCATCATCAACCAGACCGAGGCGCTGGTCGCCATCGACGTCAATTCGGGCCGTTCCACCAAGGAGCACTCGATCGAGGACACGGCACTCCACACCAACCTCGAAGCGGCCGAGGAAGTCGCCCGCCAGCTCAGGCTGCGCGATCTCGCCGGCCTGATCGTCATCGACTTCATCGACATGGAGGAGAACCGCAACAACCGCTCCGTCGAGAAGCGGTTGAAGGATCACCTCAAGAACGACCGTGCGCGCATCCAGGTCGGCCGCATCTCGCATTTCGGCCTGATGGAGATGTCACGCCAGCGCATCCGCGCCAGCGTGCTGGAATCGACCATGAAGCCCTGCCCGCATTGCGGCGGCACCGGCCATGTGCGGTCCGATTCGTCGGTCGCGCTGATGGTGGTGCGGGCGATCGAGGAATTCCTGCTCAAGGATTCGCGCAGCCACATCACGGTGCGGACGCCGGCGGCGACCGCGCTTTACGTGCTCAACCACAAGCGCGGCACGCTGGTGGAACTGGAAAGCCGCTTCGGCCTGACCATCACCGTCGAGGCCGACGATTCGGTTGGCGCGCAGCACTATGCGATCTTCCGCGGCGCGCTGGCGGAAAAGCCGGAAGGCTTTGTCGAGGTGCGTAGCCTGCCGGCCTATGTCGAACCGGATGAGCCCGAGGACGAGATCGTCGTCATCGAGGAAGACGACGAGGCGCCGGTACAGGCCGAACAGCCACGCCAGCAGCAGCCGCAGCAACAACAGCCACGGCCTGCCGCCGGTGGCGAAGAAGGCGAAGGCCGCGACCGCAAGCGCCGCAAGCGCCGGCGGCGTCGTGGCGGCAAGGACCGCGACCGCGAACACGGCGCACCCGCGGACGGATCTTCCGTCTCCGCACCGGTCGCTGAGTTCTCCGGCTCGGCAGCCACTGCCAGCGACGGCGACGCGGAAACAGACGACGACGCTCCTCTCGGTATTGCCGAGACGTCCGAAACGGTTGAGGCATCGGATGAAGGCCAAGGCAAGAAGCGCCGGCGCGGAAAGCGCGGCGGCAAGCGCAACCGTCGCGAAGACGGTGAAGGCGAAGCCGAGGCAAACGCTGGCGAAACGGTCGAATCACTCGACCGCGAAGTAGCGGAAAGCGTGGCGGTCTCCAGCGAGCCGGTAGCTGCCGCACCGGCCGAAGAGCCAGTGGCGCTTGCTCCGGCCAATGACGACGCGCCGAGCACGGAAAAGCCAAAGAAGCCACGTCGTGCCGCCAAGCCGAAGAAGGCTGCGGCCGAGGTCGTCGCCGAGGAGCCGACCGCCGAGGCGCCGACTGCCGAAGCGGTCGCGGAGGCACCGGCCGAGACGCCGGCCACTGCGTCCGACGAGGCAGCGGCAGCGACTGTCGACGAGGCGCCGAAGGTCCGCCCGTCACGGCGCAAGCCGGCGGCAGTGGATGCGCCGGTCGTGCCGGTGGTGTCTTCGACGGTTGCCGACGAACCGGCGGCCAAGACCGAGGACAAGCCGAAGCGCGCCGGATGGTGGCAGCGGAAAGGCTTTTTCTAAGCCTTTCAGCCGCTTGACTTGATTTCTTGACAAAAAGAATCCCGCGCCGACCGAAAGACGGCGCGGGATTTTTCATATCTGGCGTTGCGGCTGGTCGCGAGGACGGGAAAGCCATTCAAAGTGTGAAACCGCTGGCGCAGAGAGTATCGTCGACGGAAACCGAAGTGCCTTCTGACCTTACACCACGACGAAATCGGCGTTGGTCAGCGCCAGGTTTGCGGCCAGTGTGGCGAAATGGGTTGAGCCGCCGGCGGCACTGCCGTTGCTGTCATAGGTGAGCCAGCCGGTGTCGGTCTCGTAGATGATGTGGTCGTTGCCGTCACCCGCAAGGCCAGTTGTGTTCTTGACGAACTGGTCGGCCGTCAGCGTGCCGTTGCCGCCAAGCGCGGCAAAGGTGGCATTATCGACCCGGATGGTGTCGTCGACCACCGAGAAGTCGGTGATGCGGTCGACATTGGTCGAGGCATTGAGCGCCGTGGTGAAGGCGAAGATGTCCTGGCCGGTGCTGCCGGACATCGTGTCGTTACCGCCCCTGCCGTCCAGCACGTTGTTGCCGGAATTGCCGGTCAGCGTATTGGCCAGGCTGTTGCCGGTGGCGTTGATCGAGGCCGCGCTGCGCAGTGCGACGTTCTCGATGTTGCCCGTGAAGTGGTTACCGTCGCCAAGGTTGATCGAGATGTAGCCATTGACGGTGTCGGTGCCGTTGGCGCCGACCGTGCTTTCACTGACGCGGTCTCCGACGTTGTCGACGAAGTAGGTGTCGTTGCCGGCCCCGCCTTCCAAACGGTCGGCACCTTCCTTACCGTCCAGCGTATCGTTGCCGCCAAGGCCGATCAGCGTGTTGACGCCGGAATTGCCGGTCAGCGCGTTGGCCAGGCTGTTGCCGGTGGCGTTGATCGAGGCTGCACTGCGCAGTGCGACATTCTCGATATTGCCCGTGAAGTGGTTGCCATCGCTAAGGTTGATCGAGATGTAGCTGTTGACGATATCGTTGCCATTGGCGCCGGCGGTGCTTTCACTGACTATATCGCCGGCATTGTCGACGAAGTATGTGTCGTTGCCGATGCCGCCTTGCATCGTATCGGCGCCCTCCTTGCCATCCAGCGTATCGCTGCCGTCAAGGCCGATCAGCGTGTTGACGGCAGAATTGCCGGTGATGACATTGGCGAAGGAATTGCCGGTGCCGTTGATGTTCGCCGATCCAGTCAGCGTCAGGTTTTCCAATTCCTGGCCGGAGAGATTGAAAGAGATGGAGCTGTTGACCGTATCGGTGCCCTGACCATTAGCCTCGATCACATGATCCCCGGCATTGTCGACGATGTAGGTGTCGTTGCCTTGCGCTCCGCTCATCGTGTCGGCGCCGCCGAGCCCGTCGATGACGTTGTTGCCGGAGTTGCCGGTGATCACATTGGCGATCGAGTTGCCGGTGCCATTGATATTGCGGGCGCCGATCAGCGTCAGTTTCTCCAACTCCTGGCCCGAGAGGTTGAAGGACACGGTGCTGTTGACTGTATCGATGCCCTGGCCATTCACCTCGACCACATGGTCTCCGTAATCGTCAACGAAGTAGGTGTCGTCGCCGGTGCCGCCGCTCATCAGATCGGCGCCGGCATCGCCGCTGATCGTATCATTGCCGCCAAGGCCCGACAGCGTGTCGTTGGCTTCGCCGCCATTGATGTGGTCGGCAAAGACATTGCTGCCTTGCCAGATGTCATCGGCGGCGGTGCCGACGAAGACGGTAGGGTCGAAGATCTGGGCACGGATGCAGTCGATGCTGCCGTCACCGGCGTCTATAGACTGCCAGGTGACCACCAAGCGGCCATCGGCCAGTGGCGTGATCGCTGGGGTGTACTGAGCACTGGTTGCCGTCGAATTGACGATGAAGTCGCTGCCGGCCGCCACGCCGTCGGCATTGTACACGCGGGCACGGATGCAGCCGTAGCTTCCGTCGCCTTCGTCAAGAGAACACCAGACTGCAACGAGACGGCCATCGGCCAGCGCCGTGATGGCCGGAGCAATCTGACTATCCGTTGTTGTCGAATTGACGATGAAGTCGCTGCCGGCCGCACTGCCGTTGGCACTGTAGACGCGGGCGCGGATGCATTGATTACTGCCGTCGCCAGGGTCAGATGAGACCCAGGTGGCCACGAAGCGGCCGTCGGCGAGCGCTGTGATCGCGGGATCAAACTGAGAGCTCGGTGCCGTCGAATTGACTATGAAGTCGCTCCCTGCGGCGCTGCCGTTGGCATTGTAGATTCGGGCGCGGATGCATTCCAACGAACCGTCGCCAGGGTCATAGGACCGCCAGATGGCAACGAAGCGGCCATCGGCCAGTGCCGTGATCGCAGGGTTAGTCTGATCGCTCATTGTCGTCGTGTTGACGATGAAGTCGTCGCCAGCCGCACTGCCGTTGGCATTGTAGACGCGGGCGCGGATGCAGTGTCCAGAGCCATCGCCGGTGTCATAGGACTCCCAGGCAGCTATAAAGCGGCCATCGGCCAGCGCCGTGATCGCAGGGTTGACCTGATGGTTCGTTGCTGTCGAATTGACGATGAAGTCGTTGCCGGCTGCACTGCCGTTAGCATTGTAGACGCGAGCGCGGATGCAATTGCCATCGCCGTCGCTAGTGTCTTCGGAATACCATGTGGCCACGAATCGGCCATCGGCCAGCGCACTGATCGCAGGGGCGAATTGATAGGCCGTTGACGTCGATTCGATGATGAAGTCACTGCCGGCGGCGCTGCCGTTGGCGTCGTACACGCGGGCGCGGATGCAGCCGCCATCGCCGTCGCCGGTGTCAAAGGATGCCCAGGCGGTCACGAAGCGGCCATCTGGCAGCGCCGTGATCGCGGGAGCGAGTTGATAGTCCGTTGCCGTCGAATTGACAATGAATTCCTGTCCTACGCGTCCGATGGGCATGGCTCATTCTCTTTCGCTGCAGGCAGGGTGTGAAATGGCCAGCCGCCAGCATGGCATTGGCTGCACCTAAAGGTGGAATCAAGGTATCCCGTCTTGGTCAAGGACTGGTGGCACTTCTCACCTTACACCACGACGAAATCGGCGTTGGTCAGCGCCAGGTTTGCGGCCAGTGTAGCGAAATGGGTCGAGCCGCCAGCGGCACTGCCATTGCTGTCATAGGTGAGCCAGCCGGTGTCGGTCTCGTAGATGATATGATCGTTGCCGTCACCGGCAAGGCCGGTGGTGTTCTTGATGAACTGGTCGGCCGTGAGCGTGCCGCTGCCGCCAAGCGCGGCAAAGATGGCGTTATCGACCCGGATGGTGTCATCAGCAACCGAGAAGTCGGTGATGCGGTCGACATTGGTCGAGGCATTGAGCGCCGTGGTGAAGACGAAGATGTCCTGGCCGGTGCTGCCGGACATCGTGTCGTTGCCGCCCCTGCCGTCCAGTACGTTGTTGCCGGAATTGCCGGTCAGCGTATTGGCCAGGCTGTTGCCGGTGGCGTTGATCGAGGCCCCACTGCGCAGCGCGACGTTCTCGATGTTGCCCGTGAAGTGGTTGCCATCGCCAAGGTTGATCGAGATGTAGCCATTGACGGTGTCGGTGCCGTTGGCGCCGACCGTGCTTTCACTGACGCGGTCTCCGACGTTGTCGACGAAGTAGCCATCATTGCCCTGAGCCCCGATCATGGTGTCGGCGCCACCTTTGCCGTCCAGCAGATTGTTGCCGGAATTACCGGTCAGCGTGTTGGCCAGGCTGTTGCCGGTGGCGTTGATCGAGGCCGCACCGAGCAGCGCGACGTTCTCGATATTGCCCGTGAAATGGTTGCCGTCGCCAAGGTTGATCGACATAAAGCCATTGACGGTATCGTTGCCATTGGCGCCAGCCGTGCTTTCACTGACGTGATCGCCGGCATTGTCGACATAGTAGGTATCGTTGCCCTGTGCGCCGCTCATGGTGTCGGCGCCGCCTTTGCCGTCCAGTACGTTGTTGCCGGAATTGCCGGTCAGCGTGTTGGCCAGGCTGTTGCCGGTGGCGTTGATCGAGGCCGCGCTGCGCAGCGCGACGTTCTCGATGTTGCCCGTGAAGTGGTTGCCATCGCCAAGGTTGATCGAGATATAGCCATTGACGATATCGGTGCCGTTGGCGCCGGCCGTGCTTTCACTGACGATATCGCCGGCATTGTCGACGAAGTAGGTGTCGTTGCCGGCCCCGCCTTGCATGGTGTCGGCACCTTCCTTGCCATCCAGCGTGTCGTTGCCGCCAAGGCCGATCAGCGTGTTGAAGCCGGAATTGCCGGTGATGACATTGTCGATCGAGTTGCCGGTGCCGTTGATATCACCCGTGCCCGTCAGCGTCAGATTTTCCAATTCCTGGCCGGAGAGATTGAAAGTGATGGAGCTGTTCACCGTATCGGTGCCCTGTCCATTCACCTCAATCACCTGGTCGCCGGCGTTGTCGACGTAGTAGGTGTCGTCGCCGAGGCCGCCTTGCATGGTGTCGGCGCCGCCCTTGCCATCCAGCGTGTCGTTGCCACCAAGCCCGATTAGCGTGTTGATGCCTGAATTGCCTGACATGATGTTGGCAATCGAGTTGCCGGTGCCGTTGATATCACCCGTGCCCGTCAGCGTCAGATTCTCCAATTCCTGGCCGGAGAGATTGAAGGATACGGTACTGTTGACTATATCGGTGCCCTCGCCATTGGCCTCAGTGACATGATCACCGGCATTGTCGACCCAGTAGGTATCGTTGCCGGTGCCGCCTTTCATTGTATCGGCGCCGGCACCACCGTTGAGGACGTCGTTGCCCGCATCGCCGCTGATCGTATCATTGCCGCCAAGACCCGACAGCGTGTCAGCGCCGTCGCCGCCGTTGATGTGGTCGGCGAAGACATTGCTGCCTTGCCAGGTGTCCTCGGCGGCGGTGCCGACAAAGATGTTCGGGTCGAAGATCTGGGCGCGGATGCCGCCATAGAAATCCCAGGTGATCACGAAGCGGCCATCGGCCAGCGACGTGATCGCCGGAGGGCCCTCATAGCCCGTTGCTGTCGAGTTGACGACAAAGTCGTTGCCGGCCGCACTGCCGTCGGCGTTGTACAGGCGGGCGCGGATGCAGCTGCCATCGCCGTCGCCCGGGTCAAGGGAATACCAGGTAGCCACGAAGCGGCCATCGGCCAGCCCCGTGATCGCCGGAAAACGCTGATCGTCTACTGTCGTCGAATTGACGATGAAGTCGTTGCCGGTCGCACTGCCGTCGGCGTCGTAGATTCGGGCGCGGATGCAGCCGGCAGATCCGTCGGTGCCGTCATAGGATTCCCAGGTGACCACGAAGCGGCCATCGGCCAGCCCTGTGATCGAGGAGTTAAACCGACTGTATGCCCCTGTCGTCGAATTGACGATGAAGTCGTTGCCGGCCGCACTGCCGTCGGCGTTGTAGATTCGGGCGCAGATGCTGTAGTTCTCGCCGTCGTTGGTCGACTGCCAGGTGGCCACGAAGCGGCCATCGGCCAGAGTCGTGATCGCCGGGCCAGACTGATAGGCCCCTGTCGTCGAATTGACGATGAAGTCATTGCCGGCAGCTGAACCGTCGGCATTGTAGACGCGGCCGCGGATGCAAACGCTGGATCCGTTGACGGTGTTATAGGACTGCCAGGTGGCCACGAAGCGACCATCGGCCAGCGCCGTGATCGCGGGGGTAACCTGATCGAATGCTGTCGTCGAATTGACGATGAAGTCGCTGCCGGCCGCTGAACCGTCGGCATTGTAGACGCGGCCGCGGATGCAGGTACCATCGCCGTCGCCAAAGTCATCGGAACACCATGTGGCCACGAAGCGGCCATCAGCCAGCCCCGTGATCGCGGGGCTAGACTGATCGAATGCTGTCGTTGAGTTGACGACGAAGTCGTTGCCGGACGCTGAACCGTCAGCATTGTAGATGCGGGCGCGGATGCAGGTGCCGATGGTGTCGCCGTCATCATAGGAATGCCAGGTGGCGACGAAGCGGCCATCGGCCAGTGTCGTGATCGCAGGGTAATACTGATAGGTCGGTGCCGTCGAATTGACGATGAATTCCTGTCCTACGCGTCCGATGGGCATGACTCGTTCTCTTTCGCTGCAGACAGGGTTTGAAACAGAAGACTGCGTCAGGGGACCGTCTTGTTCAAGGACTGGTGCTACCCATTTGCAGTCGTCACCAACAAGAACGGACGACATTACTGTAGTCAAGGCAATTTTTGCAGATTTACCCGGTGGGCATGAAGTTTATCGGTCGAGCGGCGTTTCCGTGAACAATAGACCGCTCTACGGCGCGAAGATCGACCAGTTCATCATCCTGGCCAGCTTTTCCAGCGCGATCGAGCCCAGCTTGGAATTGCCGTTGGCGTTGAGGCCGGGCGACCAGACGGCGAGCGAGGCTACGCCCGGCACGATGCCCAGTATGCCGCCGCCGACGCCGCTCTTGCCGGGAATGCCGACGCGGAAGGCAAAGTCGCCCGAGCCGTCATAATGGCCGCAGGTCAGCATCATGGCGCCGATGCGGCGCGCCCGCTCGGCCGACACCACGCTATGTCCGGTCGCCGGATTCTTGCCGCCATTGGCGAGGAAGCGGCCGGCGAGCGCCAATTGCCGGCAGCTCATGGCGATGGCGCAGTGGTGGAAATAGACACCCAGCGCCAGCTCCGGCGCATGGTTGAGATTGCCGAAGGATTTCATGTAGTTGGCAAGCGCGAAGTTGCGATAGCCGGTGGCGCGTTCGGAGGCCGCGACCTCGCGGTCGATGATGATGGTCTCGTCGTCGGCTAGGAACTGGATGAAGCGCAGGATTTCGCCGATCGCCTCGCGCGGCTGGTGGCCGGCAAGCAGGATATCGGAAACGACTATGGCGCCAGCATTGATGAACGGATTGCGCGGAATGCCGTTCTCATGCTCGAGCTGGACGATCGAGTTGAACGGATTGCCCGACGGCTCGCGTCCGACCCGTTGCCACAGCGCATCGCCGACATTGCCGAGCGCCAGTGTCAAGGTGAACACTTTCGAGATGCTCTGGATCGAAAAGGCCTGATCGGCATCGCCCGCCATCAGCACGCGGCCGTCATTGGTGACGGCGGCAATGCCGAACTTCTTGGGGTCGACCTTGCCGAGCTGCGGAATGTAGGTGGCAACAGCGCCGCGATCGGTGCGTTCGGCCATTTCGGCGGCGACTTCGGCGAGCGCCTGTTCGAGTTCGGGCATGGTGCTACCTCAACCAGCGTTCAATGCGCGCCATCGCATCGACCATGTCGTCGTGGCTGCCGGCATAGGAGAAACGCATCGTGCGGTGCCCCGCCTGGGTGTCGAAGTCGCGGCCTGGCGTCGCCGCGACATGCGCCTCAGCCAGCATCTTTCGCGCGAAGGCCATGCTGTCGTTGGTATGCCTGGTGACATCGCAAAAGGCATAGAAGGCGCCGTCCATCGGCGCCGCCAGCGGAAAGCCGAGTTCCGGCAGGCGTTTCATCAACAGCTCGCGATTCCAGGCGTAGCGGCCTTTCACCGCTTCCAGCTCCTCAGTCGCCTTGAACGCCTCGATCGCGGCGATCTGCGACAGTTCCGGCGGCGAGATGTACAGGCTTTGGGCGACGCGCTCGACCGGCCGCACCAGTTCTTCGGGCAACACCATCCAGCCGATGCGCCAGCCGGTCATGCAATAGTATTTCGAGAACGAGTTGATCACCGTCACGTCGCCGCCATAGGCAAGTGCGGTGGTGTCGGGGGCGGCATAGGCCAGCCGATGATAGATCTCGTCTGATATCACGGCGATGCCGAGCTCCTGCGCCGTCCTCACCAGGGCTGCCAGCTCGTCGGCCGGTATCACCGCGCCAGTCGGGTTGGCCGGACTTGCAAACAGAACGCCTTTCAGCGGCTTTTCGCGATGCGCGGTTTCCAGATGGCCGGCATGCAGGTAGGCGGCGTCGGCGAGTTCGATCTCGACCACGTCGATGCCGAGTGCGGCCATGATGTTGCGATAGGCGGGATAACCGGGCGCGGCGATGGCGACGCGGTCGCCCGGGTCGAACATCGCCAGGAAGGCAAGGTTGAAGGCGGCCGACGATCCGGTGGTCACCGCGATCCGACTCGGTGGAATATCGAGGCCATAGTGATCGGCGTAGTGTTCGGCGATCGCCTTGCGCAGCGCGGCGAGGCCGAGCGTGTCGGTGTAGCCGATGCGTCCGTCCTGCAAGGCCTTGGCCGCCGCCGCGCGAACGCCGATCGGCGCAGGGTCGGAGGGCTGGCCGACGGCCATGGAAACAACCGGCACACCCTGGGCCTTCAGGCGGTTTGCCTCGGCCAGAATGTCCATGGCATGGAACGGCTCGACATTGCCACGACGTGAGAGCGAAACGACCATTTAACCAGTATTCCCGATGGTTGAAGGCGCCAAACTCGGGCGCACGCGCCGCACAAATGCCCGATTGATGTGAGGATCACAAGTTGAGGAAGTTTCCGGCGCCGACTTTTCATCTTTCGCCCGCTCGTCTACCAGTGGAACCATCATGTTGAGCCGACCCAGATCGACGATTGCCCGGACAGCGCGCGTCTTTGCGACGCTTTCGCTTGGCGTTGCCGTCGCGTTGGCGGATTCGGTCAGCGCCTTCGCCCAGAACGTGCCTGTGGTCCGCGACGCAGAGATCGAGGCGCTGGTGCGCGACTATGCGCGGCCGATCTTCAAGGCGGCTGGGCTGGCGAACGACGGCATCGACATCGTGCTGGTCAATGACCAGAGTTTCAACGCCTTCGTCACCGGGCGCCGGCTGTTCATCAACACCGGCGCGCTGATGACGGCCGAGACACCCAACGAGATCATCGGCGTCATTGCCCACGAAGCCGGCCATATCGCCGGCGGCCACCAGCAGAAGCTGCGCGAACAGCTCGAACGTGCCAAGACGATGGCCATCATCGCCACATTGCTAGGCGCCGGCGCCATGGTCGCCGGTGCCACCACCAACAGCCGCGGCCTTGCCGGCGCCGGTATCGGCATGGCGGCGGGCGGCGGCGAGATGGCGCAGCGAAGCATCCTCGCCTATCAGCGCACCGAGGAGATAACCGCCGACCGCTCGGCGATCACCTATCTCAACTCCACCGGCCAGTCCGGCATGGGCATGCTGAAGACGTTCCACCGTTTCCAGACGGCGCTGTCGCTGTCGGGCGCCCAGGTCGATCCCTACCGGATCAGCCATCCGATGCCGCAGGACCGCATCGCCAATCTCGAAGTGCTGGTGAAACAGAGCCCCAATGTCGACAAGGTCGACCCGCCGGCGCTGCAGCAGCGGCACGACATGATGCGCATGAAGATCGCCGTCTATATGGAAGGCCAGGCGGGGTTGGCGCGGCTGGTGCGCAAGATGCCCGGCAGCCTTGCCGCACAATATGGCGATGCCGAGTCAACGTACCTGTTCGGCAACATAGCCGCCGCGCTCGCCAAGACCAATGCACTGATCAAGGCGCAGCCGAAGAATGCATATTTCCAGGAACTGCGCGGCGACATCCTGATGAAGGCGAACAAGCCCAAAGAGGCCGCGGATGCCTATGCCAAGGCAGTCAGCCTCGACCCGGCGCGGTCGGGATTGCTGCCTGTCTCGCTTGGCCAGGCGCTGATGGCCGTCGGTACGCCTGAATCCCTCAAGAAAGCCGTCGTGCAGATCAACAATGGTCTGCAACGAGACAAGGAAAATGCGGCCGGTTACCGCTACCTTGCGCAGGCCTATGGCGAACTGGGTGACATACCGGGCGCAGAACTTGCCACCGCCGAAGGTCATTTCTATTCCGGCAACTATAAGGATGCTAAGATCTTCGCCATGCGGGCACAGCAGCAGATGAAGCGCGGCGAACCGCGCTGGCTTCGCGCCCAGGACATCATAAACTACGCACCAAAGACCAAGATCAAGTGAACCTTCCGGCGGCACGCTGCGACACAGTCAGACGAACCGGGCCGGAAAAACAGGTAGAAGGAACAGGAACGATGAAAAAGGCACTGCTGCTGGGCACCACGGGGGCCGTGGCCGCCCTGGCCATGCTGGCTTTCGGATTCGTGGCCGGAAACCCACAGATTGCCAAGGCCGGTACGGCGCAGCCGGCCCAGACGGCAGAGGCCGACACCAAGATCGACCGCACCGAGGTCGAAGGCATCATCCGCGACTATCTGTTGAAGAACCCGGAAGTGCTTCTGGAGGTTCAGGACGCGCTCGAAGCCAAGCAGAAGGAAGAGCAGCGCATCGCCCATATGGGTGTCATCAAGGATGCCAAGGACCAGATCTTCAACTCGGCCTTCGACGGCGTCGTCGGCAACCCGAACGGCAAGGTCACCATCGTCGAGTTCTACGACTACAATTGCGGCTTCTGCAAACGCGCAATCGACGACATGCGGGCGCTGACCAAGTCCGATCCGGACCTGCGCTTCGTGCTCAAGGAATTCCCGATCCTCGGACCGGATTCGCAGAAGGCGAGCGTGGTTTCGATGGCGTTCCACCTGATGAAGCCGGAAAAGTATGGCGAGTTCCACAACGCACTGCTCGGCGGCCAGGGACGCGCTACCGAGGCGGCGGCGATCAAGATCGCGCTTTCGCTCGGCGCCGACGAAGCGACGCTGCGCGAGAAGATGAAGGACCCGTCGATCAACGAGGCCTTCTCCAAGACCTACGATCTTGCCAACAAGCTGGCGATCACCGGAACGCCGTCTTATGTGGTCGGCAACGAGGTGGTGTTCGGGGCGCTTGGACAGGAAGTGCTGGCTGAAAAGATCGAGGCGGCGAAAGCCGCGCTCTGATCTTGCTCACGAGCGCATTCTCACGGGCACATTCCGCGCGTTGTGGACAGTGAAAGAACGCACTTGCGCTCTTTTCGCAGGCGTCTATGCCCATTATAGAGGGCCCAGCGCGCCGGCTTGATGTCGGCGCCGGGAAAGGTCGGCTTTTTTGAAAACGGTTTTCGTCCTGAACGGTCCCAATCTCAACGCGCTCGGCAAGCGCGAGCCGGGCATCTATGGCGGCAAGACGCTTGCCGCGATCGCCGAGGACTGCAAACAGGCCGGCACAGCACTTGGGCTCGAGATCGATTTCCGCCAGTCGAATCACGAGGGTGACCTTGTCGACTGGATTCAGGAAGCTGGCGACAAGGCCGCCGGCATCGTCATCAATCCAGGCGCCTACAGCCACACCTCGATCGCCATCCACGACGCCATCCGCGCCATCGCGCCGTTGCCCGTCGCTGAAGTCCATCTTTCCAACATCCATGCGCGGGAACCATTCCGCCACGTGTCCATGGTCGCGCCGGTTGCCGTCGGCATGATCTGTGGCTTTGGGCCGCTCGGCTACACGCTGGCCCTGCAGGCGCTGGCCGCACGCCTATGACCGGCCAACAAACAGAAGGCTCGAAAATGTCGATAAAGAAGACCGGTGTTGACCAGCAGCTGATCCGCGACCTGGCGGGCATACTGAACGACACCAACCTCACCGAGATCGAGGTTGAACTGGGCGACCTGAAGGTGCGTGTTTCGCGGCAGGCTCCGGCCGTGCACGCGATCGCGGCACCGCAGCCGGCCTATGCACCGTCATCCGCCCAGCCGATTGCCGCGGCAGCCCCGGCAGTGGTCGACGTGGCGAAGAACGCGATCACCTCGCCGATGGTCGGCACCGCCTATCTGGCGCCATCGCCCGACGCCAAGGCGTTCATCGAAGTCGGCCAGAAGGTCAAAGAAGGCCAGACGCTGCTGATCATCGAGGCGATGAAGACGATGAACCAGATTCCTTCGCCGCGCTCCGGCACGGTGACGGCGATCCTGTTCGAGGATGCGACGCCGGTCGAATACGGCATGCCGCTCGTCGTGATCGAGTAGAGCGGGCAGGATGTTCCAGAAGATCCTCATCGCCAATCGCGGCGAAATCGCGCTTCGGGTGCTGCGCGCCTGCAAGGAACTCGGCATCCAGACGGTGGTGGTGCATTCGACCGCCGACGCCGATGCCATGCATGTGCGGCTCGCCGACGAAAGCGTCTGCATCGGGCCGCCGCCATCGCGCGACAGCTACCTCAACATCCATCAGATCGTCGCGGCCTGCGAGATCACCGGCGCCGATGCCGTGCATCCGGGCTATGGCTTCCTGTCGGAAAACGCCAAGTTCGCCGACATCCTGGCCGCCCACAACATCACCTTCATCGGCCCGTCCGGCGACCATATCCGCATCATGGGCGACAAGATCGAGGCTAAGCGCACCGCAAAACGGCTCGGCATTCCGGTGGTGCCCGGTTCGGACGGTGCGGTCACCGATGAAAAAGAGGCCAAGCGCATCGCCGGCGAGATCGGCTATCCCGTGATCATCAAGGCGTCGGCCGGCGGCGGCGGACGCGGCATGAAGGTGGCGCATACCGAAGCCGACCTCGAGGTCGCCCTGCAGACGGCGCGCTCGGAGGCCGGTGCTGCCTTCGGCGACGATGCCGTCTACATCGAGAAATACCTTGAGAAGCCGCGCCACATCGAGGTGCAGGTGTTCGGTGACGGTTTTGGCCGCGGCGTGCATTTCGGCGAGCGCGATTGTTCGCTGCAGCGCCGCCATCAGAAGGTCTGGGAAGAGGCGCCCTCGCCGGCCCTCAATGCCGAGGAGCGTGCGCGCATCGGCGGCGTCTGCGCCAAGGCGATCGCCGACCTCGGCTATTCCGGCGCCGGGACGATCGAGTTCCTGTACGAGAATGGCGAGTTCTATTTCATCGAGATGAACACGCGCCTGCAGGTCGAGCATCCAGTGACCGAAGCGATCACCGGCATCGACCTCGTGCACGAGCAGATCCGCGTCGCCTCGGGCGGCGGACTTTCGGTCAAACAGGAAGACATCAAGTTCAACGGCCACGCCATCGAATGCCGTATCAACGCCGAGGATCCGCGCACCTTCACCCCCTCGCCCGGCACGATCACCCACTTCCATACGCCGGGCGGTCTCGGCATCCGCGTCGATTCCGGCGTTTACTCCGGCTACAAGATCCCGCCCTACTACGACAGCCTGATCGGCAAGCTGATCGTGCATGGGCGCAACCGCGTCGAGTGCATGATGCGGCTGCGGCGCGCGCTGGATGAATTCGTCGTCGACGGCATCAAGACGACGTTGCCGCTGTTTCGCGATCTCGTCGGCAATGCCGACATCGCCAATGGCGACTATGACATCCACTGGCTGGAAAAATATCTGGCCAAGGAAGAGTAGTCAGGGGACGCGATGACCCGCCCCTTCGCGCCCGGCTATCGCATCCCGACCGACCTTTTGCTCAAGGCCTACGCCTCGGGCGTGTTCCCGATGGCCGAGAGTGCCAGCGATCCGGAGGTGTTCTGGGTGCGGCCGGAAACGCGCGGCATCATCCCGCTTGACGGTTTTCACACGCCGAAAAGCCTCAGGAAAACGATCAAGAAGCACCCTTTCGACATCCGTTTCGATTTCGATTTCGAAGCGACGATCGACGGTTGCGCCGAAAGGCGCGAGGAGCGCCGCTCGACCTGGATCAATGCGCCGATCCGCGAAGCCTATGTCCAGTTGCACCGGATAGGGCATTGTCATTCGGTCGAGGCTTGGCGCGAGGACCGGCTGGTCGGCGGCCTCTACGGCGTATCGCTTGGCCGGGTGTTCTTTGGCGAAAGCATGTTCGCCAGGGAGACGGATGCTTCCAAGACCTGCCTTTATTATCTCGTCGAGAGGTTGAAGGCGCGCGGCTTCGCTCTGCTTGATACGCAATTCACCACCGAGCACCTCAAGCGCTTCGGCGCGGTCGACGTGCCGCGCGGAAAATACGAGAAAATGCTGGCCGACGCGCTGAAGGGCGAGGCCGCATTCTACCCCTGACGATCGGCCTCTTACTTCCCGGCCGCCGCTTCCAGCGGCGTCTGCGAATGGAACATCATCTTCCAGCCATTGACGCGATGGACGTAGCCGGTACTGACCAGCGCCGCGTAGGGCTCGCCGTTCTCACGCGTCGCATGCGCCTCGTAGGTCAGCATGACGATATCGCTGCCCGGCTCAATTATTCCCTTGAGCTCGATGTCGAGATCGCGCCAACGGTTGGGCTTGGTTGCGGTCTTGGCGAGATCGGCATTGTCCATCGCCTGTGCCATCTGCGGAAACGCCACAAGGCACTCGGTGTCGGCATTGGCCGCGTAGTAGGCCGCGTCACCTGTCCAGAATCCTTTTTCGAGTTCGAGCAATTCCGCCTTGCCGGCGGTGATCCGCTTGCTGTCTGACATCGGAATATCCTCCATGCGCATGAATGCGCGGTCGTCCGTGGTCCAACGCGTGGTGGCCACGACGGTTCCAGAGGATCAGTTGGCTTCGGTGGTATCCGGTTCCGTGGTATCCGGTTCCGTGATAGCCGGTTCCGTGATAGCCGGTTCCGTGGCATCGGGTTGTACCACGTCCGGAGTGGCGGCAGGCTTCGGCTGGGCCGCGGCAGGCTTCGACGCGTCGGCTTTGGTCGCGTCAGCCTTGGCGGCGTCGGGCGCCGGCACATCCGACTTCTGCTTGCATTCCTTTAGCCAGACGTCATAGACGGCATGCTCGACGGCGTTGAGGCCAGGGCTTTCGGCAAACATCCAGCCGGTGAAGATGCGGCGGATCTTCCGGTCGAGCGTGATCTCGTCGACCTCGACGAAGGAGTCTGTCTTCGGCTCCTCGGTCTGCGGCCGCGAATAGCAGACGCGCGGCGTCACCTGCAAGGCACCGAACTGCACCGTCTCGTCGATATAGACATCGAAGGTGATGATGCGGCCGGTGATCTTGTCGATGCCGGCAAACTCGGCGATGGGATTGGTCACCCGGTCCGATCCTGCGGGCGCCGCCGGCGCCGGTGCAGCGGGTGCCGGTTCAGGCGAAGCGGCAAAGGCCGTGGTGCTGACGGCGAGACTGGCGGCTAGCGCCAGGCCGCCCGTCGATATTCGGTTGAAAAAGCTCATCTAGGGGTACCGGTGGTTCGCGCCCGGGTGATTCTGTCGATCGCCAAGGCTAGTCGCCGTTTTTTGATCAGCAAGCAGCTAAACACCAATTGTGGCGATAAAGGACCGGCCTGCACCTTGCGCGATTACAAGTCGGGGCCGTTACGATCCGGGTGTCCAGGCGTCATAGTCGCCCGTGACCTGCGGGCGATGCTGATTGGTCAGCACCGAGCCTTTCGGGCGGTAGGCCGCCGGGGTGCCGGTCAGATTGGGCTGATGTGGCTTCTGCCAGTCGCGGGGCTTGTAGGTCTCGCTGGCGGGCGCGACATCAACACGGTGATGCATCCAGCCATGCCAGCCGGGCGGTATCGCGGAGGCTTCCGAATAATTCCGGTAGATGACCCATCGGCGCGTGCGGCCTTCCGAATCGATGCCGCCTTCGTAATAGACATTGCCTGTCTCGTCCTGGCCGACCTTCTTGCCGTGCCGCCAGGTGTGCAGGCGCGTTCCCAGCGTCTGGCTGTTCCACCAGGTGAAAAACTGCGTAAGGAAAGTCTTCATCTCAGAACCCTCGCGCCGGCAGCGCCCGTTTCCTGCTTATGGCGTCAGGCCTTCGGGAAGGCAAGGGTTTTGCCGCAAGGTGCACGCAAATGGCTTGCCGGAAACCCGACACAAGCCCGTGATCTTATCGACAGCAAGATGCGCGCTTGCCAAGCCACTGCGGTCTTTCTAAAGCTTTGCGCGGCAAGGCCGGTATCCGACCCGCGCAGGCCGACGGAGGTGACGATTGGCCACGGAAATGCCGACCACCGACATTCGCATCAGCGCCGACACGATTCGCCGCCGCAAGGGCGGCACACCGATCGTCTGCCTCACCGCTTACACCTATCCCATCGCCCGCTTGCTCGACGACCATGTCGACCTGCTCCTGGTCGGCGACAGCGTCGCCATGGTGCTGCACGGCCACGAGACGACGCTGGGTGCCTCGCTCGAGATGATGATCGCGCATGGGCAAGCGGTGATGCGTGGCGCGGCCAAGGCCTGCGTCGTCGTCGACATGCCGGCCGGCACCTATGAGGATTCGGCGGCGCTGGCCGTTGCTTCGGCGCGGCGGATGATCGACGAAACCGGCTGCCAGGCGGTTAAACTCGAAGGCGGCGTCGACATGGCCCGGCAGATCGCCGCGATCGTCGCTGCCGGCATTCCGGTGATGGGACATATCGGTCTCCAGCCGCAATCTGTCGAGAAAGACGGCGGCTACAAGATCAAGGGCCGCACCGAGGAGGCCGTCGCGGCCTTGGTTCGCGACGCACTCGCGGTCGAAAGCGCCGGTGCGTTCTCAGTGGTCATCGAAGGCACGGTCGAGACCGTCGCCGCCGACATCACCCGCCGCATCGCCATTCCAACCATCGGCATCGGCGCCAGCAGCGACTGCGACGGACAGATCCTGGTCATCGACGACATGGTCGGGCTGACCGTCGACCGCGTGCCGAAATTCGTCAAGGAATATGCCGACCTGCGCAGCGTCATCTCACACGCCGCCGAACGCTACGCTGCGGAGGTGCGAAGCCGGGCATTTCCCGGCCCCGGCCATGTCTTTTCGGCGACAAAGCACGGGGATGACGCATGAGCCGGCCCGTCATCGTCGACAGCGTTGCCGCACTGCGCGCGCAAATCCGCGACTGGCGGCGCGACGGCCTTCGTGTCGCCATGGTGCCGACCATGGGCGCATTGCATGACGGGCACATCTCGCTGGTCAGGATCGCACTCGAAAAGGCCGATCGCTGCGTCGTGTCGATCTTCGTCAATCCGACGCAGTTCGCGCCGACGGAAGACCTCGACAAGTACCCGCGCCAGCTCGCCCACGACCTCGATCGGCTGAAAGCGGCCAAGGCCGACCTTGCCTTCACACCGACGGTTGGCGAGATGTATCCCGCCGGTTTTGCCACCAAAATCTCGGTCGGCGGTCCCTCCGCCGGGCTCGAATCGGACTTTCGGCCGACGTTTTTCGACGGTGTCGCCACCGTCGTGGCAAAGCTCTTCCTGCAGGCAACGCCTGACTGCGCGATCTTCGGCGAGAAGGACTACCAGCAGCTTTGCGTGGTCAGGCAGCTCTGCGGCGACCTCGACCTGCCGGTCGAGATCATCGGTGCACCGACGATCCGCGACGCACATGGTCTCGCCATGTCGTCACGCAATGCCTATCTCGATGAAGCCGAACTCAAGATCGCCCGCCAACTCAATGTGATATTACGCGACACGGCGGTGGCTTTGACGGCAGGTGCCGACCAAAACGACGCAACCGCGGAGGCCAGCCGTGCCCTGGTCGCGGCCGGCTTCCGCAAGGTCGACTACGTCGAGGCCCGTGAAAGCCTGACGCTTGCGCCGTGGCGTCGCGACGTTGAGGGGCGCGTGCTTGCGGCCGCCTGGCTCGGCAAGACGAGGCTGATCGACAATGTGGACGTTGGCTCCACCTAGCGCCGCGGGTTGCTGCCGCGCCTACCTCTCTCCCATTCGTCCGCTGGGCCTGACGAACAGTTGCCCCACAAAGATCCCAACAATTCCGGCTGATGCTTTCACGAGTGCATCGGCAAACTGCGCGTGGCGACCGGGATCAATGATCTGAAGCAGTTCCAGGACGCCGGCGGTCACAACCACGAAGATCGCAGCTTGATACAGACGGTTGGGGAAGCCGAGCGCCAGGACGAAGCCCAAGAGCACATAAGCCAAAGCGCGCTCAACATTCGCCTCGGCTATGTGTGGCCGCATCTGGATCGGCGACAGGGTTGAGAAAATGATGATGGCGAGCAGCACCAGCGCTGCAATGCGGGACAGTTTGGTCATGTTCCTGCATATCCGTCGTGAGCCGGCGCAGCAAACGCCGAGATGACGCATGGCCGTGTGCGGAACCGATGACGGCCAGCAATGCCGGTGGAGCGTAATGTGAGCGCAGGTCGCCCCGGCTCCCGCGCCGGAGCCATGCCCCCAAACCTGCGAAGATCGCGAACCATCTGATCGCCGCCTATTCCTCGGTTGGCATGTGCAGATACATCGACTGGATGCCGACCCGGCCCGGCCCGGTGAAGCGGTTGACGATGAAATTCATGTTGGCGCCGAAGAAGCCGCTCGACAGGCGATCGATCTTGGTCTCCATCCTGACCGAGACATCCTTGAACAGCCAGCCGCCGGGCTCGATGTCGATGGTTTCGCCGGCGGCGAGCGTTTTCTCGAAGACGTTGCCGTAGCCGTGCAGCCAGACGATGCCATCGCCGGCATCGCCGCGAAAGCGGTCGATGAAGAAGCCACTCTGGCCAAACAGCATCGTCGCCAAGCCGCGCACGCGCTCGAAAGTGTACTCGACGTTGCCGGTGGCGGCGAGAAACTGGTGCTCGCGCACCTGGATCTCCTCGCCACGCCTGAGATGGATCGGCACGATATGGCCAGGCCCGTCGCGGCTGAAGGCAATGATCCCTGCTCCGGACGCTTCGGTGACGAATATCTGCATACCGGCCATCATGCGCTTCAGCGCACCCTTCAGCGATTTCAAGCCGATGTTGATGGTCGAGTTCTTCCACAGCAGGATGTGATGCTCGAAATAGACCGGCATGCGCGTCACATCGACCGAAAGCACGGGCACCAGTTCGCCGGCGATATGATAAGTGACGCCGCCAAAGGTTTCGTCCGACACCTGTGTCGGCATCAGTTCCGGTAAGCTCGGCATGAAAATCCCCCCGACGCTGCCCAACACAAGCGTCCGTCTGTTCTGGCTTCCAGCAGGGTCAGCTGAAGGAGCTTTGCTGCGGGACTTTCAAGCCGTCAAACGAAAATAGGGCTTTGTCGTGGTGCTCGCGCGAAGGTGATCGAGATACGCCGGCAGATACCTCAGCCGGCAAGAGCCCTGATGTAGACGCGCGTAGGATGTCCTAAGGCCCCGGTATGTTCGCCGACATCGGCGGATCGCAAGAAGCCGTTTGCCTCGTAGAAGGCGATGGCTCGGATGTTCTGTTCCTCCACCTCCAGACGGATGGCGCGGGCCTCTGGGAAGCTTTCGATGACCTCATCGAGCAGCATGCCGCCGATGCCTCGCCCCTGCAGGCTGGGCAGCACGTAGAGCTGCTTGAGCATGATCAGTTCGGCGCCTTCGGCAAAAGCCATGCCGCCGATCAGCTTGCCATCATCGGCCACCAGGAATTCCGAGTTCGGCCGCGTCAGCCGCGACCGCAGCGAAGAAATCGAGTGCCAGCCGTCGGTGATCTCGGTCACCTTGGCAGCGCCGTAGATTGCGTCATAGGTCGCATGCCAGGTCTCGACCAGCAGCGCACGCACTGCGGCAAGGTCGCGTTCCCCGGCGGTGCGAACGAACATGGTTCTCCCCCCTATGTTGCGACCGGCTTGCGCCGGAAGTCGACCACGGCAAGCAGCACCACCCAGACCAGAAGCACCATGCTGCCCGGCATGTTGGCCGCCATGGCGGTGCCGGAGAAACCGGTTGCAGCGGTCGCGAAACCACCGACCAGAACACCCACGGCGCCGACACCGCCGAGCAACGACAGCCACAACGGACAGCGCCTGGCCTGACGCAGGGCGACATTGGCTAGCAGGACCGTCAAGCCCAGCAGCATGGCGCTGATCGCGGCAAAACCGACTTCGATCTGGCGTACGGCGAAGGCGGCGCTGAACAACGATGGCTTTGTCGCCGCATCGGCGGCGGCCCATGCATTGACCACCGCTTTCAGCGCAATGCCGTCGACGGCCTGCAAGGCAGCTGCCGCCGCCAGCGACGCCGCGCCGAACAGGATCGTCAGAAGAGCCCAGCCGCGTGGCGGCCCGTCCGACAGACGGCCAAGGATCAGCACCAGGCCTGCAACCATCGACAGGACGCCGGCAAGCTGTGCCATGTGGCTGAACAACCAGATGTGGTCGGCGGCATATTCACCGAAGGCGGCAAGCGCGTCATTCGGGTCTTCATGCATCGGATGCAGCGACGTGCCGACAAAAAGCAGCACGGCGCCGGCAATCAAAAGGGCCGACGAGACGCTAGCCGGGTTGCCGGGCTTCGTGTCTCCGCTCATTGATCCGCGATGCCGAGCTTGGCCTTGACGAGGTCGTTGACGGCTTGCGGGTTGGCCTTGCCGCCGGTCGCCTTCATCACCTGGCCGACGAACCAGCCGGCCATGCTCGGCTTGGCGCGGGCCTGTTCGACCTTGTCGGGGTTGGCGGCGATCACCTCATCCACGGCCTTCTCGATGGCGCCGGTGTCGGTGACCTGCTTCATGCCACGGCTTTCGACCAGCTGGCGCGGATCGCCACCCTCGTTCCAGACGATCTCGAACAGGTCCTTGGCGATCTTGCCGGAAATGGTGCCATCCTTGATCAGATCGATGACCGCGCCGAGTTGGTCGGGCGAAACCGGAGCGTTTTCAATATCCTTGCCGGCCTTGTTCAATTGCCCGAGCAGGTCGTTGATGACCCAGTTGGCGGCAAGCTTGCCGTCGCGGCCGGCGGCCACCTTCTCGAAATAGTCGGCGATCGGCTTTTCAGAGACCAGGATCGAAGCATCATAGGTCGACAGGCCGAGCGAAGCGATCAGCCGCGCCTTCTTGTCGTCCGGCAATTCCGGCAATTTCCCAGCCAGCGCGTCGACATAGGCCTGATCGAACTCCAGCGGCAAAAGGTCGGGATCGGGGAAATAGCGGTAGTCGTGCGCCTCTTCCTTGGTGCGCATCGAGCGCGTCTCGCCCTTGACGGCGTCGAACAGCCGCGTTTCCTGGTCGATCTTGCCGCCATCCTCCAGAATGGCGATCTGCCGGCGTGCCTCATAATCGATGGCCTGGCCGATGAAGCGGATCGAGTTGACGTTCTTGATCTCGCAGCGCGTGCCGAACTCGCCACCCGGCTTGCGCACCGAAACGTTGACGTCGGCGCGCATCGAGCCTTCATCCATGTTGCCGTCGCAGGTGCCGAGATAGCGCACGATGGTGCGCAGCTTGGTGACATAGGCCTTGGCTTCATCGGCCGAGCGCATGTCCGGCTTGGAGACGATCTCCATCAGTGCCACGCCCGAGCGGTTGAGGTCGACATAGGACATGGTCGGATGCTGGTCGTGCATCGACTTGCCGGCATCCTGTTCCAGGTGCAGCCGCTCAATGCCGACCTCGATGTCCTCGAACTCGCCCTGACGATCCGGACCGACCGAGACGGTCACCGTGCCCTCGCCGACGATCGGCTGCTTGAACTGTGAGATCTGATAGCCCTGTGGCAGGTCCGGATAGAAATAGTTCTTCCGGTCGAAGACGGACTTGTGGTTGATCTGCGCCTTCAGGCCAAGGCCGGTGCGGATCGCCTGCTTGACGCATTCCTCGTTGATGACAGGCAGCATGCCCGGCATGGCCGCATCGACGAGGCTGACATTGGCATTGGGCGCTGCACCGAAGGTGGTCGAGGCGCCGGAAAACAGCTTTGCCTCCGAGGTGATCTGAGCGTGGACCTCGAGCCCGATGATGATCTCCCAGTCGCCAGTGGCGCCGGGGATCAGGCGTTTTGCATCGGGGGTACGGGTGTCGATGAGGGTCATGATGGCCTGCGACTTGCGGTGACTGAACTCACATTTGAACGTGAATTTCACGTCGAACGTGGAAGTCATTCGCTAGTGCAAACCGCCAAAAGAGACAAGCGTAAAGCCACAACCTGGCCTTTTCAGCCGCCTCGAACCCGACCGGGATCGACCACAGCCAGACCGCGGCTCCGCCGGTCGGTTCGCCGGCCGGCGGTTTCCGTTCACCGCTCAAGCGGTGGCGATGTAGGCCCTGATCTCGTCGGCCTCGCGCTCGACGTCCTCGATGCGGCGCTTGACCACGTCGCCGATGGACACGATGCCATCGAGCATACCGTCCTTTTCCACCGGCAGATGGCGGAAGCGGCCCTTGGTCATGATCTCCATCACCTCGTTGACGGTGTGGTTCTCATTGCAGATCTTCACCTTCGGCGTCATCGCCGAGCGCACGGCGATATCGAGCGCGGCTCCACCTTCCCTGGCGACCACCCGCACGATGTCGCGCTCCGAAAGAATGCCGACGATCTTGCGATCGCCATTGGTGATGACCAGCGCGCCAATCTTGTGGTCGGCCAGGATGCGGATGGCTTCGCTCAGCTTTTCGTTCGGCCCGAGCGTCAACACGTCATGGCCTTTCTTCTCGAGAATTGCCTTAACCGTCATGGCGTCCTCCTCCTCTGCTTTGCCTGCCGGTTCCTGCCCTGACCGGCTTTCACATAAGAGTGAACATGGTGCGCCGTGATCGGTTGCATTTCAAGTGCGGCGGTCGGTGGTGTCCCATTCAGGCGCCTGCCATCGTCGGTCGAACCAGCGCAGGCCGAAGAAGCCGGCGACAAAGCCGCCAATATGGGCCTCCCAGGCGATCTGGCCGTCAATTCCGGGGGCAAAGCCGAGAAGGCCAGTGGCTAGGTTGATGATCATCCACACGGCAAGGAAGATCACGACGCCGCGCGAGCGCAGGACGATGGCGATTGGCAGCACGGGGCCGGCGAAGGCAGCCTTGCCGGCCGACGAGCGCTGGGTGTGGAAACCGAAACGCGCGGCAGCGCCCATCATGCCGGAAATAGCGCCCGATGCCCCGACCAGCGGCGCTTCTCCGTACGGATGCATGGCCCAGAAAAGCGCAACCGAAGCCAGCCCGGTCACGGCAAAGAACAACGCGAACCGAAGCGGCCCCAGGCGATTTGCCAATGGCGAACCGAAAGCGGCGAGCCAGACGATGTTGATGGCAATATGGGCGAAGCTGCCATGCAGGAAGGCGTAGGTGAACGGGCGAGTGAAAAGGAACCAGTCGAAGCCGTATTTGCCGGTGTAGAGAACAGGGATGAAGGCCCCGTCGTAGAGCAGCGTCAGTTGCTGTTCCTGCGTCAGCACGTACTGCTGCAACAGGTAGACGACCGCGCATATGCCCATCACCGCCAGCACGACAGGTGGCAGATTGAACACCGGCTCGCGCCGCTGTTCGGGTCCATCCTCGATCGGCTCGATTTCCGAGGGGCCTTCCGGTTCGCTCATATGAAATTGCACTCAAGCAGGGATTCGGGTTCGAGCATCTAGATCACCCCCGAACGAACCGCAAACGGCGAATCGCCTCATCGCGAATCAAAAAAAAGCCGCTCAAGGTTTCCCTTGAACGGCCGGTCGAGCCCCCTGCTCCCCTAAAACTCTTAACTGAAGTGCTGCCGATCGTCGCGAAACGACCGCTTCTGGAGTGGTTTTTGTGTGCCATAGGGGCCGCTTCGCTGCAACGTCAACCAGTTGTTAACCTTAACGGCCCCGACCCGTGAACAAGTGTTAACGACGCTGGCACGCTTCCTGCTCCGCAACGCATGTAGGTCATCGGAGGGCGCCCTTTCTGTTCACCGATGGGACATCAGACGACAGATTGCGCGGAGCAGAATAGCATGAACCAGAACGGATCGATCACGCTGTTCCAATATTGGAACCGCCTGCGTGACGGACGCCCCGCCCCGAAGCGTTCGGAGGTCGAGCCGGCCGACATCAAGTCGCTGCTGGCCGATACATTCATCCTGGAAAGGGACACGCGCGGACAAGCCGTCTTCCGGCTCGCCGGCACCAGACTTTGCGCCTACTATGGCCGCGAACTCAAGGGGTTCTCCTTTCCGTCGCTGTGGCGCGAGAAGGATCAGCGGCTCGTCTCGAGGCTGATTCATGGCGTCTTTGACCAGAAGTCGGTCGTGCTGATCGCCTTCGAGGGTTTCAGCCGCAACGGCCGTACCAACAAGTTCGAACTGCTTGCCTTGCCGCTTGACGGCGGTGTTGAAAATCCGCGCTGCCTGGGCGTGATCAGTGCCGTGGAGAAGCCCTTCTGGCTGGGTGCCGATCCGATCACCGACACCTTGATCGATTCGATTCGCGTCATCGATCCGGAGAAGGAGCTTCTCAACAACCGTCCGGCGATCGATGTTCCTTCGCTGGTTCCGGATGAACTCGCGGCACCCGAGACGATATCGGCGCTTGGCCGCGCGCGCCGCATCCGCCATCTCGTCGTCTTCGATGGCGGGCGCGAGGAATAGGGGCCAAATCTCGCCGCAACGGGGCCTGCTTTTCCCCTTTGTTAACCCCCATTGTTGTACTTCTCCGATGAAGTTCCTCGCATCGACGCGCGGGATGCCAAACGAGGTGTGGCAGTCATGAGGTCAGCGGCGGTCGACTATGCGCCGTCCCAAGCTGAAAGGCGTAACTTTCAGCGCGTCCGGGTCAAGATTTACGGGCGCTTCATGCTGGAAGACCGCACCGAACATCCGTGCCAGGTCGTCGACATGTCACCGGGCAATGTAGCGCTTCGCACCGAACGCATCGGCATGCCCGGCGAAAAAGTCATCGCCTATATCGACCATATCGGCCGCATCGAAGGTGTCGTCACACGCACCTTGCAGGACGGTTTCGCGATGACCGTCATCGCGTCCGACCGCAAGAAGGACAAGCTTGCCGCGCAATTGACCTGGCTTGCCAACAAGCACGAACTCGACCTGCCGGAAGACCGTCGGCACGAGCGTGTCGCACCGCGCAATCCGACCAGCGTGCTGCAGCTCACCGACGGCCGTCAGTACCAGTGCCGTATCATCGACCTGTCGCTTTCCGGCGCCGCGATCGAGATCGACGTCAAGCCGGCGATCGGGGTCCAGGTCATGCTCGGCACGATGCGCGGGCAGATCGTCCGCCATTTCGAGGACGGCGTCGCCATCGAATTCGCCGTCATCCAGCGTCCCGAAACGCTCGATTCCGAATTCAACACCCCGCGCGCCTGACAAGGCCTGAAGCACTTCGGGAAACCGGCCCTTAGCGGCCGGTTTTTTGTTTTTCGAGCCCAGAAGGAGACGCTTCGACAATCCGAGGCCATTTCCTACTGGGCCGCATGACATAGAGGCTCGCGGAGCGCCTCGCAGCAAAATCCAAACAATTCAATACTCAAATGATTCAAATTTTACGCTTATTCTACTGGGGTTTTACTCAATATCTACTTCGCACTTTTGCCCCAAATAAATCCACATGTGGCAATGTCTCCTTCGAACGGGGAGACTACCGGAATGAAGAAGACGAGGGGCAAGCTGTTGCTGGTGGCAATGGCGATGCAGCTTTCCGCATGGGGATCAGCATATGCCGCGGGACCGGCCTATATGCACACCGGCGGACGCACCACGCAGCCTGTTGGCCATTATGAATTCTGCCAGCGCATACCTAGCGAATGCAGCGAACGGACGCCCAAGGGCCCGCCGGTCGAACTGACCCGCAAATTGTGGGCGACGATCGTCAGCATCAACAATTCGGTCAACGCAAGGGTCAAGCCGCGCACCGACATGGAAAATTACGGTGCCGAGGAATATTGGGCCTATCCCGACAATGGCTATGGCGATTGCGAGGACTACGCGCTGGAAAAGCGCCGCGAATTGATGAATGCGGGCGTGCCGGCCGGCAATCTGCTGATGACGGTCGCGCGCCAGCCGAACGGCGACGGCCACGCGGTGCTGACCGTGCGCACCAGCCTTGGGGAATTCATCCTCGACAATCTTGAAACCAAGGTGCTCGCCTGGACGGACACGGACTACACCTATCTCAAGCGCCAGTCAGACCAGAATTCCGGTGTTTGGGTGACGATCAACGATGGCCGTTCAGACGCGGTCGCCAGCGTCCGCTAATGCATGTCGCTCAAAAGCGGCCCCCGTTTTGAGATAACGACATGCATAAACTAGAGGTCAAGCGCGTCGCATGAAGGCGACCGCTTCAGGAGAAACCCGGTCGAGTCCCCACCCTCCCCGTCCCCAACGACCGGGTCAAAGGAGCCGGCCCCGTCCCCGGGCCGGCTCCGCCATTTCTGGGATTACCTTTTGAAATTCCGATAAAGGCACAATTCCAACAGCTTAGATTTCGATTTGCGGCTTACTTCTGCTACAACGGCAGAGTAGCGAACCGCGGTTGGTGATGAGTTTCACCAGCTACAGTTCGAAACTCGAGAGTGCGTCAGCCCAGGAAGTGTCGCATGCCGACCGAACCCCGATCACCGCGCCTTGCGGTTCTTATCGACGCCGACAACGCTTCGGCCAAGATTGTCGACGGCCTGTTCGAGGAGATCGCGAAGATTGGCGAAGCCAGCGTCCGCCGCATCTACGGTGACTTTTCAAACGTCCGGTCGAAGGGATGGGCTGATGTCTTGTCAAAGCATGCGATTATCCCGCAGCAGCAATTCGCTAATACCATCGGGAAAAACGCGTCCGATATCACACTGGTGATCGACGCCATGGACCTGCTTCACAGCGGTCGTTTCGATGGTTTCTGCCTGGTCTCTTCCGACAGTGATTTCACCCGGCTTGCTGCGCGCATACGGGAACAAGGCGTCGACGTGTTCGGGTTTGGGGAGCAGAAAACGCCGGAAAGTTTCCGGCAAGCATGTCGGCGTTTCGTCTATACTGAAAACCTTCTACGTGGCACCGCAAACACTCACGATAGTGCGCCCGCAGCCAAGCCGCTTCAATTGCCCAGTGCCGCGATTCCCATGCTCAAGAAAGTCATAGGCCAGATGGAAGGCGAGGATGGTTGGGTACATCTCGGAACCTTCGGACAACGGCTATCAAACCTGTTTTCAGATTTTGATCCCCGCAGCTACGGTTTCAGCAAACTGAGTGATCTGGTGAGGAATACAGACGCATTTGAAATCGAAGTCCAGGGCGGAGCCATGCGAATACGGACCAAGCCTACGGCTGGGAAGAAGGTAAAAAAGAAAGCCGCTTAGCGATGCCTAGAGGGTCATAGGTCCCATCGACCCGCCAATCGCGTCAGAACATCAAGACTGCCTTTCCACGGGCAGGAGATCGAGGCACTATAGGCCGTTGGTTTCGCCTTCTGGATCACGGCGATGTTGGAAATCCCGGAAGATCGATGCGAGCGCCATCGCCTGTTCAAGGCGATCGACGATGCCTTCAAGGCTGGCGATTTCGAGGGCCTCGGCGTGGCCTTGGGCGGCTCGCCCTGCTGGTTCGACGAGCGCATGCCGTTCGAACTCGGCCTCGGGCATCCGCTGGAGTATGCGATCTATTGGAGTCCCTTAGGCTTCATCTCGACTTTGCTGGATGCGGGCTCGGATCCGAATTATCAGGATCACGGTGGATTTCCGGCAATCATTGCGGCGCTATCCACCGACCGGGCCGACAGACTGGAAATCGTGCGGGTGCTGATCGAGGGTGGCGCCGACCCCAACATGCGGGGCGTGAACGACTGGACGCCGCTTCACTATTCGGTGGCCATCCGGAGCGTCGAGGCGATCGGCCTGCTTTTGGCGGCAGGCGCCGACCCCGCGCTCGAAACCCGCATCGATGACTACAGGACAGCCGCCGAGGAAGCCGACATTGCCGGCTTTGAAGCCGGCGCTTCCCTGCTGCACGATGCGATGGCCAGGCGCAGTTCCAACCGACGGTGAGTTGGGGCGCGATGAAACCATCGGCAAGCGAGGTCTCGCCTCAAACCTTCTTCAGTCCCGCCTTGAAGCGCTTGCCGTTGGAGACGTAGTGCGCGGCCGAGCTGCGCAATCTGGCAACAGCCGCCTCGTCCAGCACCCTGATCGCCTTGGCCGGCGAGCCGACGATCAGTGAATTGTCCGGAAATTCCTTGCCCTCGGTGACCAGCGCGCCGGCGCCAACCAGCGAGTTCCTGCCGATCCTGGCGCCGTTCAGCACGATGGCGCCCGTGCCGATCAGGCTGTTGTCGCCAATCGTACAGCCGTGCAGCAAGGCGCGGTGGCCGATGGTGCAGCCTTGCCCGATGGTCAGCGGAAAGCCGGGATCGGTGTGCATGACCGTGTGTTCCTGCACATTGGTGTCGTCGCCGATGACGATCGGCTCATTGTCGCCGCGGATGACGGCGCCGAACCAGAAGCCGGCATTGCGGCCGACGCGCACGTCGCCGATCAGCGTCGCATCGGGCGCGATCCAGTTTGAGTCCGCATCCGTGAAGCTCGGCTCCGTTCCATCGATCGCGTAAAGTGGCATTTTTGGTCTCCGAATCGTCTCAGCCCGGAAGGCTGGAGCCTAGGAGACCGATCGTCCAGGAGGCAATGGCAAGCACGACGACGCCCAGTGCCAACGACCAGGCGATGGCCGTGCAGCCGCAGGACATCAGCGCCAAGGTCGAAATGCGGCGGTCACGCCGGGCATCGAGGGCGTCGTTGACCAACATGAAGGGGCCCGCACAAGCGGTGGCGAGCAGCGAGCGCAGCAGATGCGACGGCGACACGTAGGGCTCGGCGAAGGCGACCTTGCGGCCCGACACCAGTTCCATCATCGATCCAGCCAGCCCGCAGGCTGTCATCCCGACGACAAAAGCGAATACGGTGAGTTCCAGCGTGCCCATCTTTACGTTCCATTTACCATGAAATTGCACAGTCGTTCCATGAAGGCTGCAAGAGCCGTGCCGCGCGATGTGTGCCGCCCAAGGACACCCAAGGGCGGACGGCCGATATCCGAGGACTGAGATGAAGCAGGCAGCGATCAGCGACGGCCCCCAACTCACCGTGGTCGATTCCATGCTGATGAAGCGGGTGTTCTACGCATTCGCGGCGCTGGCGCTGCTGTCGGTAGCGATCAGCCTTGCCGGCAAATGGTTCGGCCATTCGATCGCCATGGCCGGATACACCGACGACGCAACGATCCATCAGGTGGTGATCGGCAACAATGTCATCGCGGTGCCGGCCAACGTGATCCGTTTCGCCCAGGCCCGGCGCGACGGCATTGCCTCGCGGCTCGACCTCTATCTGCGCTATCCCCAGATGGACGGCTACAGCGAGCCGGCGCGCGACGATTTCAATCACATGGGAGCGAGCAGGAACATCATCTTCCTGTCCTTCGAACAGCAGATGATGTCGCGCGACATGAGCGGCCGGTTCGCGCCGATCTACAGTGCGTTGATCACCCAACCGGGCATTGCTGGCCCCGGCGGCACAACGGTGTACGGCTTCAACGAGAAATCAGGCTACCTGAACGAGGTGCTGGTTGTCGGCAAGCGCCCTGGCAAGGACCCGTTCGTGGCCCGCTGCCTGAGCGGGCCGAGTGCCGAGGAATCGCTGGCGCCCTGCGAGCGCGACGTCCAGGTCGGCGAAGAACTCAGCCTCACCTATCGCTTCCCCAGGGAGTTCCTGGGTGATTGGCAGGCGCTCGACGCGGCAATCGCCGGCCAAGCCGCGCGCTTCCTGAAAAGAGGACATTAGGAAGGGGAAACCGGGCTGGCCGACCGCATTCTAAGCGGAGCCGGCCGAGCGCAGGATTGCTGGCTCAGGCCAGGTCGATGTCGAGGATCGCCATCGAAAAATTGTAGTCGCCGTCGTCCTCGTCCTTGAAGACGATGCCGAGGAACTCGTCGCCGACATAGACCTCGGCCGAATCTTCCTTGCGCGGCCGTGCCTTGACCTCGAGCTTGGGGTTCTGGAAGACGCGCTTGAAATAGGCGTCCAGCTTTCTGATTTCATCCGGCTTCAACAGTCTTCTCCGATCATCGGGCTTGCTCGTTCGATCGCGCTTCTGGCACGTCGACAATGGCGATGTAAAGGCAAGCGGCCCGATAACACGGGAACAACCGCCCGCTCCGTCCCACGGCCGGCAACCGGCCGCAGGCAGCGGGCAGATGAAAATCAGATGTCGAAGCTGACGACCTGATCCATCGTCTGCGACGGCAGAAGCTGGTCCATCTGGCGCGACGGCTGATCGCAGCCGGTTTCGCCGACGACGCGGGCCGGCACGCCGGCAACCGTCTTGTTGTGCGGTACGGGCGACAGCACCACCGAGCCTGCCGCGATCTTCGAGCAATGGCCGATTTCGATGTTGCCGAGGATCTTGGCCCCGGCCCCGATCAGCACGCCGTAGCGGATCTTGGGGTGACGGTCGCCGCCGGCCTTGCCGGTGCCGCCCAGCGTCACGCCATGCAGGATCGACACATCATCCTCGATGACCGCGGTCTCGCCGACGACGAGGCCGGTGGCATGGTCGATGAAGATGCCCTTGCCGATGCGGGCGGCCGGGTTGATGTCGGTCTGGAAGACCGAGGACGAACGGCTCTGCAGATAGAGCGCGAAATCCTTACGGCCCTGCTTCCACAGCCAATGCGCCAGCCGATGGGTCTGGATGGCGTGAAAGCCCTTGAAATAGAGCACCGGCATGATGAAGCGGTCGCAGGCCGGATCGCGGTCGTAATAGGCCTGGATGTCCACGCGCACGGTCGTCGGCCAGTCCTTGTCGTCGGCCAGCATCGACTTGAAGGTCTGGCGGATGAGATCGGAGCCGATGTCCTGATGGTCGAGCCGCTCGGCCAGCCGATGGATGACCGCCTCTTCCAGGCTGTCCTGGTTGAGGATGGTGGAATAAAGGAACGCGGCAAGCAGCGGGTCGCGGTTGACCGCCTCCATCGCCTCGTCGCGGATCGAGCGCCAGATCGGATCGACCGGCTGCAATGCGCTCTGTCGGGAAATGCTGATGCTGTTCATCGCCGTCTCGTCCTGCGTCTGCCGGCCTGGCCTGTTGTGTCTGCCTTGTCGGGCCGCACATATAAGCCAGATCATAGCACGATTGAACTCAATTTTCCTTAGTGCAATGTCAAATGGATTTGGTTCGCGGGAATTCAAGCGGCCATGGAAAACGAACCCTTGATCGACGACGCGCCGAACAAGCGACCCTTCCTCGCTTGACCGGGCGGAAAGCATGGCGATCAGATGGCCTGCGAGCCCAAGTGAACCGCGACGTCGATGGCGCCGCGCTACCATGGCCGCTGGTCAAGTCGGCAGCGGCTTGCCGGCCTGTTCCGCCACCATGTATTCGGCATACCAGTCGGGCCAGTTTTCATCGCGCTGTCCGCCGGTCCGCGTCTCGTGCTCGCCATGCGCGGCCGCCGCACGCCGCAGCGCGGCGGCAAGTTCGGTCGATGAGGTGAATGTCGTGTCGTGTGCATCCACGCGCCCAGGCAATCGCTGGGTGATCTCCTGCAGCAGCCAGCTGTTGCCGTCCGGGTCGCTGAACGAGGCAAAGGAGGAATAGCTTCGCCCCTCCGGATCTCTGCCGCTGATCGGCGGCTGCCCGGGGGCCGCACGGTGAAACACTTCGCTCGCATCGACCCCGCGCGCCACCAGTTCGGCACGTGCCGCCACGATATCGGACACCACGAGATAAAGTCCCTTTGCCGAGCCTGGCGCGGCGGTCGTGAGACCCTTGCCAAAATGGATCGAGCATGGCGAACCCGGGGGCGTGAACTGTATGACCCGAAACGCATCGCCAACGACGAAGTCGGCGTCCAGCCTCCAGCCCAGGCCACCATAGAAACGCTTGGCCCGATCGGCATCCGAAACGGAGATGATGACGGCCTCCAGCTTCATGTCGATAGTCCCCGGTCTGGAGGTCTCGGTTGCGGTGGTCATGTCAGGCTCCTTGGGTTTGAGTGCTTTGAAAATGACAACAAGCGTCCGAGCGGGTGACCGTGTGGATCCTGCTCATGCCAAGCAGCTTCCCGCCATCGTGCGAATTGGTCAATCGGCTGCGGCACCATGACTCCCCCGACGCCTTCCGCTATGCCGCGTTTTGGCCCAGGATGCCGGGAGTAGTTCATCGGGTGGATAGTGACGCCGTTTCTGGAAAACGAACCCTTGATCGACGGCGCGCTGAAAAGTGAGCTTTCGGCGCTCTACGCCGCGCAAGACCGCCACTATCACGACCTTGCCCATATCGAGGCGATGCTGGCGCTCGCAGGCGACTATCGAGGGTTGCTCGGCGATCCCGAAGCCGTCGAAGCGGCGATCTGGTTCCACGATGCCATTTATGACAGCAAGGCCAAGGACAATGAGATCAAAAGTGCCGCCCTTGCCGAGAAGAAGCTCGCGGGCCGGGCTGAAGCCGGGCGCCTCGACCGCATCTCGGCGATGATCGTCGCTACAGCCACCCACCAACTGCCGTTGTTTGACGACCCGACGACAGTACGGGACGCCAGCCTTTTCCTCGACATGGATCTGTCGATCCTGGGTGCTCAGCCAGAAGCCTTCGATGCCTATGAACGCGCTGTCCGGCGCGAATATGCCTGGGTGGAGGAGCCGATGTGGCGGGCCGGCCGCAGCGCGGTTCTGAAGAATTTCCTCGCCCGCCCGCATATCTTCCACACCGAAGAGTTTCGCCGGCGCTTCGAGCCGCAGGCCCGAGCGAATATGGCGCGCTCGTTGGCGGCCCTTACGCCCGCGCCGCCGTCCGCTCAGAGCGGATTTTCGGCATAGAACTCCAGCACGCGTTGCTTGAAGGTCTTGTCCCCGACCGCCAGCATATGGTCCCGGCCCTCGATGTGAAAGGCCCTGGCGTTCGGCAACAATGCCGCGAGTTCGTCGGGCGAGCCGCCAATGTCGTCCGTCGTGCCGACGGCGATCAGCGTCGGCTGGGCAATGCGCGCAAGATCGTCCTCGCTCAGCAATTCTCTCGACCTGGCGATACAGGCGGCCAGCGCCCGGCGGTCGCTGCGGGTCTGGTCGGCGAAGGCGCGAAACGATCGCCCGCGCCGATGACTGGTTGCCGCGGGATCGTCGGCGAGCAGGGCCGCAGCGATCGGATCCCAATCGCCGACGCCGTCGATCATGCCGATGCCGAGACCGCCGAAGACCAGCGTCGCCACCTTGTCCGGATCGGACAGCGCCAGGAACGCCGCGATGCGCGCGCCCATCGAATAGCCCATGACATGGGCGCGCTCGATGCCGAGATGGCCAAGCAAGGCGGCGGCATCCGAAGCCATCTTGTCCGGCGTGTAATCGGCCTCGTCATAACTCTTCGACGACGAGCCGTGGCCGCGATTGTCGAAGGCGACGGCGCGGTAACCGGCATCGTTCAGCGTCTTGAACCAGCCCGGCGATACCCAATTGACATAGTGGGTCGAGGCAAAGCCATGGATCATCAGCACCGGATCGCCCTTACCCGACGCCGGCTGGCGGTCGAGGAAGGCAAGATCAAAGCCGTCATGGGTGAAAACCTGCATCAGCGATCCCGCCTGCGCACTCAACCGGCATCGCCGTTGGGCGCATCGCCATTGTCCGATGGCGGCACGCCCGGACCAGACGCCGTGCCAACGGCCGGATGGCGTAACAGGTCGCCATACTCGATGCCTTTCCTGGCGGCGGTGCCAGCTTTGAGCTCCAGCACGAAACGCACCGGCACGCCAGGCGAAATGATGGCCTCGGATTGCGGCTCGCCGTGTTTGATCGCCCGGATCTTGCCGTCCTGGCCGACAAAGATCAGATCAAGCGGCATCGGGGTGTTCTGCATCCAGAAGCCAACCTGCTGCTGGATATCGAAGACGAACAACATGCCATGGTCGTCCGCCATGTCCTGGCGGTACATCAGCCCAGCCTCGCGCTCCGCGGCGGTGTTGGCGACTTCGATGGAAAAAGAACGATCGCCGCCTTTCGTCACCACAACCAGCGGCGCCGGATCGACAGGAAGGATCATCGCCCGGCTGTCGGCCGCGGTCGGCCGGTCGGAATAGAAGTAAGCACCTGCGGCCACGACCACGGCGACAATGGCGCACAACACACCCGCCGTCAGCCAGTTCCTGTAAGCCATTCAAAATCCTCGGCCGGAAATTGTCCTGGAGCACGTCGCCTCGGATCAGGCTCGTGGGCATGCCTTTGGGCGACATGCATTAGACCACGATCCCGAAAAGTGGAACCGATTTTCTCGGACAAACGGAAACCGTATGTCCAGAGATCATGGTCAAACAAAGAAGAGATAGAGCGCCATCCCGATCTGTCGGGATGGGCCACTTTTGGGCGACTGAATTAGTGCGAGACCGGCAAGGTCCCGATGTCGGGGTGAATCTCGGCGGCCATAAGGCCCTTGTCGCCGCGCCCGAAACGAACCAGCACGACTTGCCCCGGCCGAAGCTCGGTGATGCCGTAACGGCGCAAGGTCTCCATGTGGACGAAGATGTCCTCGGTGCCCTCGCCGCGGGTCAGAAAACCAAACCCCTTGGTGCGGTTGAACCATTTCACCAAAGCGCGTTCGAGGCCGCTTTCCGGCGTCACCGCGATATGGGTGCGCTGCTCCTGCATTTCGGCAGGATGGACCGCGGTGGTGACGTCCATGGAGAGCACCCGGAAGGCCTGCAATCCGCGATCGCCCTGCTTGACGAGGCAGACCACGCGTGCGCCCTCCAGGGCCGTCTGGAAGCCGTCCTTTCGAAGACATGTCACATGGAGAAGGATGTCGCCCGAGATGCCGTCATCTGGAAGGATGAAACCGTAGCCCTTGGCCACATCGAACCACTTGATGGCGCCAGCGACTTCGAGCAGATCGGCAGCATCGCCGCCTTCGTCACGATGCAAGGCGTCGCCAAGGGTTCCGTTCCGCCCCGTGAAAGAGGCCTTTTCCCCCATAACAATGCCCCCTTATTTTTCAAGAACACCGCAACTGATTCTTGACACCAGATTAACACCGCGGCTTCCGGTGTGTGCAAGACCTGACGTGCCTTTTTTGGGGGAATACCGGATTTGTTCTTTGCCGGCATTGCGCAGTGCCGAACGATTGCCCTTTGAGCGGGTCGACCCTATGTTGCGCCGCAACGCAATTCATCGAGGAAATCACATGCGCTATCTGCACACCATGGTCCGCGTCGCCGACGTCGACGCCTCGCTCGATTTCTACTGCGCCAAGCTCGGCCTCAAGGAGGTGCGCCGCTACGAAAACGAGCAAGGCCGCTTCACGCTGATCTTCCTGGCCGCACCGGAAGACGAGGAGAGCGGCGTCAACGAAAAAGCACCGTTGGTCGAACTGACCTACAATTGGGATCCGGAAGACTACAAGGGCGGGCGTAATTTCGGCCACCTCGCCTATGAGGTCGACGACATCTACGCCACCTGCCAGCATCTGATGGACAATGGCGTCACCATCAACCGGCCGCCGCGCGATGGCAACATGGCCTTCATCAGGTCGCCGGACGGCATTTCGATCGAGCTCCTGCAAAAAGGCCCGGCCAAGGCCAAGGCCGAGCCGTGGGCTTCAATGGCGAACACCGGCAGCTGGTAGGCCTCGATCCGGGCGAAAGATCGCCCGGCAGCCTTTGGCGTTTTGCGCGACGGCACCTATCTACCCGGCTGTCGCGCCAGCCTGGCAAGCCTGGCGCCATGTCAAGCAATGGGCGCCTGCCCTCCCGGAGAGTTCACTGATGCCGACCAGCCATGCCGATGTCGCCACCGAACATGCCAGCCGCTATTTGCAGCAGCTGTGCAAGCACTGGGCGCACAAATTCCCCGTCGAGTTCGATCCGCACCATGGCACGATTGATCTCTCGCTCGGTCGCACGGTGATGGATGCCGATGCGAGCGCGCTGCATATCACGGTGTCAACCGAGGAAAACGGATCACTCGAGCGGCTGGAAAGCGTCGTCGCCGATCACATCAAGCGCTTTGCATTTCGCGAAGAACTGACCTTCGACTGGAAGCCCGCCACGGCAGCGTAACCGGCCTAAGCTCCGCCTGCCTGACCGGCCATCGCCAGCAGAGCCAACACCGAGCGCCAGTTGCGAGCGGTGCCCGGCACTTTCAGCGTACGCGGGATCAGGCCGGCAAAGACCGATTTGCCGAGCCCGTCCGGCGCGTGCAAATAGAGCACGTCGCCCTTGATCAAGAACCGTTCGGGACCGGTGCACTTTTCGGCCAGCCGCGCCACCTCATCGCCGGTCGGCTCGCGCTCCAGCACATAGGCGTGGAGCTTCGTGTGGTCCGCGGCCACTTCCGGATAGGGATTTTCGGTCACCAGCCGCTCGAACCAGCCGAGATCGCGCACCATGATGCGCGAATGGAATCCCCATTTCTTCTCGAAGGCTGCTTCGATCTGTTTCGTCAGCGTCGCCGCGTCACCCGCCTTTGCCCGAAACACGGCATTGCCGCTCTGGACATAGGTGGCGACATCGGAAAATCCGAGGTCCTGGAAGAACGACCGCAGCTCCGCCATCTTGACGATGCGGTTGCCGCCGACATTGATGCCGGAAAACAGCGCAACGAAGCTTTTTCCCTGACCAGTCATCTGATCATCGATCACTCATATGATGAACCCGGCCAGCGTCTCGTTGTCGGTGATATCCTGGTACTGGACGCCTTCGGCCTCAAAATTGGCCTTGAGCAGGTCGAAATTGCGGCGATCCTTGGTTTCGATGCCGATCAGCACCGAACCGAAATTGCGGGCCGATTTCTTCAGATATTCGAAGCGGGCGATGTCGTCGTCGGGCCCAAGCATTTCAAGGAAATCGCGCAAGGCGCCCGGCCGCTGCGGAAAGCGGATGATGAAGTATTTCTTCAGGCCCTCGAAGCGCAGCGCCCGCTCCTTGACGTCGGGCAGACGCTCGAAATCGAAATTGCCGCCCGAAACCACGGCGACGATCGTCTTGCCCCTGATCTCCTTCCTGGAAAAATCCTTCAGCGCGTCGATCGCCAGCGCGCCGGCCGGCTCCAGCACGACGCCTTCGACATTGAGCATCTCGATCATGGTCGCGCATAGCCGGTTCTCCGGGATCAGCCGCACCATGTCGGCCGGGAAATCCTTGAGATGCCGCAACGGCTCGCGGCCAATCTCGGCGACCGCCGCGCCATCGACGAAATTGTCGACCTTGGCGAGCTTCAGGCGCTTTCCGGCAATGAGGCTCTCCCGCAGGCTAGGCGCACCGGCCGGCTCACAGAAGACGAAGCGGGCTTCGCGGCCCTGATCGGCGAAATAATGGGTGACGCCGGCGGCGAGCCCGCCACCGCCGACCGGCAGCATGATGATGTCAGGCATACGGGCGCCCGGCATCTGGTCTGATATCTCATAGGCGACAGTCGCCTGGCCCTCGATGATGTCCTTGTGGTCGAAGGGCGGCACCATGTGGGCGCCGGAACTTTCGGTGAATTCGAAGGCGGCGCGGTAGCAATCGTCGAAAAAGTCGCCGACCAGCCTGATCTCGACGAAATCGCCGCCGAACAGCCTGGTCTTGTCGATCTTCTGCTGCGGCGTCGTCACCGGCATGAACACGACGCCTTTCTTGCCGAAGTGGCGGCAGACGAAAGCGAAGCCCTGCGCATGGTTGCCGGCGGACGCGCAGACGAACAGTTCAGCCTCGTTGCCGGCCGCAAGCGTCTTGCGGAAGAAATTGAAGGCGCCACGGATCTTGTAGGAACGCACCGGCGACAGGTCCTCACGCTTCAGCAGCACCCGAGCCCCGGTCTTTTTCGACAGGTAGTCGTTCTCCTGCAGCGGCGTTTCCGGAAAGATCTGGCGGATCGCGGCGGCAGCGGTGGCGACACGGGAAGAGAAACTGTTCATCGGAAAACCACCTTGCACCGCCTGTTATCCGCAGACCTCTATCATCGATCGGGCCGCGCTCCGGCTGTTGTTGCACGCGCTACCGTCGTGCGGCCGATCCCGCCTATTGCATATCCGGGGCCCCGACGCCATTGTCCTGCCAGTCTTGCCCCTCTGCAACGGGCATTCGCAGAATCCTTGCAAGCACTTGGAGGCGTTTGTTCATGCCTGTCGCATCGGTCGGCCTGAAATCCATGTCGCTGCCGGAATTCGGCGAGCCGACGGTGATGCCGCTGGTTGCGCGCGCCACCCACGAAGCCCGCATCGCGGCGTTGACGGCACTGGGCGCCAAGGCCGGCCTTGATGCCTTCGCCATCTATGGCGACCGCGAACACGCGGCCAATGTCGCCTATCTCTCGGGCTATGATCCGCGCTTCGAGGAAACGCTGCTGGTCATCGTTCCCGGCAAGCAGCCAAGGCTTCTCGTCGGCAATGAAGGCTGGGGCTATGCGGAACTCTGCGATGGGCCATACGAACGTGTCCTCTACCAGACGTTCTCGCTGCCGGCGCAGCCGCGCGATCGCTCGGACGCGCTGCCCGACATCCTCGCCGGTAGCGGCCTGAAGCCCGGCCAGCGCATCGGCGCCATCGGCTGGAAGCCGTTCGGCGCGGGTGACGCTGGCTTTGGCGAGACGGCGCTCGACCTGCCCTCCTTCATCGCCGATACGTTGCGTGCGCTGGTTGGCGACAAGGGCGCGGTCGTGAACGCGGCCAACCTGCTGATGAACCCCGCCGACGGGCTGCGCGCCATCAACGAGGCCGACCAACTGGCTGCCTTCGAATTCGCCGCGACCTTCACGTCGCAGGGGTTGCGCAATGTCCTGCAAGGCATCGAACCCGGCATGACCGAATTGCAGGCGGCCCGCTTGATGGGCATGAACGGCTTGCCGCATGGCTGTCATCCGATGCTGTCGGCGGGCAAGCGCGCCGCCTACGGCCTGCCTAGCCCGCGCCTCGACATCATCAGGCGTGGCGACCCGATCACCATGGCCTATGGCATCCAGGGTGCGCTCAATGCACGCGCCGGTTTCCTCGCCGAGAAGGCGTCCGAACTTCCGCATGCCATCCGCGACTATGTCGAAAGACTGGTCGCGCCCTATTTTGCCGCTGTCGTCGACTGGTACGAAGCGATCGGCATCGGCACCACGGGAGGCACGCTGTGGAAAGCGGTGCATGGCCGCATAGGCGATCCCTTCTTTGGTGTTTCACTCAATCCTGGCCATCTCGTCCATATCGACGAATGGATGCATTCGCCGGTGTTTTCCGGCTCCGACATCAGACTGCGATCGGGCATGGCGCTGCAGGTCGACGTCATCCCGGCGACCGGCAGCGCCTATTTCACCACCAATATCGAGGACGGCATCGCGCTCGCCGACGAGCCTTTGCGCGAGGAGATCGCGGCGCGCTATCCCGAGGCCTGGAGCCGCATCGAGGCGCGACGTGGCTTCATGGCGGATGTACTCGGCATCCGCCTCAAGCCGGAGGTGTTGCCCTTCTCCAACATTCCGGCGTTTCTGCCGCCGTTTTGGCTTTCGCGCAACAGTGCGATGACTGTGACCGGGCGCTGACCACATTTCGGCTGGACGCGACTTAGTTCTGCCGCACTCTGGCTGTCGGGGGTGGCAGGCCTTTTGGCCGGAGTTGGAATTTCTGAGTGCCTTTGAAGAATATCTTTGCCATTGTCCTTGCCTTGCTCGTCGCCGGCTGCGCCGGTACGCAAACACAGGAACTGCTTGGTAGCGCGATCGTCGCGACGCCGGTGACGGAGATCGCCGGCAACCACAGCATCTTCATCGCGACGACGCGCAAGAAATCCGACGATCCCAACAAGGTTTTCGACGGTGAGCGCTCGGCCACGCTGAATTACGCCCGCGTCACCGTCACAGTGCCAGGCTCCCACCAGACCGGCCAGATCGAGCGCCGGTCGCGCGGCAAATCCGACGACCCGGCGAAATATTTCATGGCGTCCGAAGTCGTCGGCTACGACGCACAGCCGAAGTTCTCCAGCGCGCTCAACGCTGACATCGCGGCGCGGGGCGGCCGCGTCATGGTCTTCGTTCATGGCTACAACACCGGTTTCGATGATGCCGTCTACCGCTTGACGCAGATCGTCCACGATTCCGGCTATCCGGGCACGCCGGTGCTGTTTTCCTGGGCCTCCGGCGCCAAGACCACCGACTATGTCTATGACAAGGAAAGCGCCAGCGCGGCCCGCGACCAGCTCGAAGTGACCTTGAGGATGCTGGAGCAGTCCGGAGCGCGGCGCATCGACATCGTCGCCCATTCGATGGGAACCTGGGTGACGATGGAAACGCTGCGCCAGATGGCCATCAGCGGCGACCGCGATCTCGGCGGCAAGCTGGGTGACGTGGTGCTGGCCTCGCCCGACATCGATGTCGATGTGTTCAAGAGCCAGATGAGGCGCTACGGCAAGCCTGACAAACCATTCATTCTGCTGTTGTCCGACGACGATCGGGCACTGAGGCTTTCCGGCCTGATTGCCGGCTCGCGGCCACGCGTCGGCGACTACAAGGATGCCGCCGATCTTGCCTCCTACGGCGTGACCGTGGTCGATCTTTCGAAGGTCAAGGGAAGCGATAGCTTCAACCACACCAAATTCGCCGACAATCCCGAACTGGTGAAGATGATCGGCCAGCGGCTGCGCGACGATGACGGTTTTGCCAGCGATCGCGACGTGACCGATCGCATCGGCCTGCTCGGGCAATAGACGAAATCCCACGATTTTGCCGTGCCTGTTCAGCATTGCAGACGTCTAGGCTCACTTTGAACTGGACCGCGCCGCGCTCTGGCTTTATCGGAATATCCAGCGACGTCATGCGCTTGACGTCCCCCTTTGCGGAGCCGGCGTGTGACCGTGCGTTCGAAGAGCTACCTTGTCGTCGCATTCGCGCTCGCTGTCGCCGGCTGCGCCGGCCAGAAAACCCATGATCTGCTGAACAAGACGACGATCACGGTGCCCGCTTCCGACATCGCTGCGACGCATGAGATCTTCGTTGCCACCACCCGGCAGAGGGCAACAAAGAACCCGCGACAGGTCTACGACGGCGACCGTTCGCTGACCACCAGCTTTGCCCGGGTCGACGTGACCGTTCCCAAAAGCCATCAGCTCGGCGCCATCGAGCGGGTCAAGGGATCCGCAAACAGCAATCCGGCCAAGGATTTCACCGCCAAGGACGTGACCTTCTATGAAGGCGCGCCGCAATTCGCCAAGGCGGTCGGCGCCGACATCGCCATGAGCGGCGGACGTGCGCTGGTTTTCGTGCACGGCTTCAACAACGGTTTCGACGACGGCATCTATCGGCTGACGCAGATTGCCCACGACACGAAATATCCCGGCACTCCGGTGCTGTTTTCCTGGGCGTCAAGCGGCAAGACGACCGGTTATATTTACGACAAGGAAAGCGCCAACGCGGCGCGCGACGACCTCGAGGCGACGCTCAGGATGCTGGCCAAGACGCGGGTCAAGAGCATCGACATCATCGCTCACTCGATGGGAACCTGGGTGACGATGGAAGCGCTGCGGCAGCTCGCCATCACCGGCGATCGCGATCTCGGCGGCAAGCTCGGCTATGTCGTCCTGGCCTCGCCGGACATCGATGTCGATGTGTTCAAGAAGCAGATGATCCGCTACGGCAAGCCAGACAAGCCGTTCGCCATCCTGCTTTCGGGCGACGACCGCGCGCTCAAGCTGTCTTCCCTGATCTCTGGCGACAAGCCGCGCGTTGGCGATTACGGCAATGCCGCCGACCTTGCCAGCTATGGCGTGGTCGTGGTGGACCTGACCAAGACCAAGAGCGGCGACCGTTTGAACCATGCCAAATTCGCCGACAACCCGATCCTGGTGCAACTGCTCGGCGACCGGCTGCGCACACCGGCCGCTCTACGAGCGGACGAGCCCGACGCGGTGCGGTTCGATGACATCGGCCAAGGTATAGGCAAGGCCGTCGGCTCGGTCGCCGAGGTCGTGATCACCACGCCGTTCAAGGTGCTGACCGTCGGCGCTGGCGGGTGATCAGCCGAGCGCCAACGGCTGATCTCAGACGAAAAGATCGACCTTCTGGAACGTCGTCACATCGATCAGCCCGACGTCGGAAATCCTCAGTTCCGGAATGACGACCAGTGCCAGCAGCGAGTGCTGCATATAGGCGTTGTTCAACGAACAGCCCATCTTGCGCATCGCTTCGGTCAGCTTCTCGGCCTTGGCGGCGACGATTTCCGCCCGCTCGTCCGACATCAGCCCCGCGATCGGCATTTCGACCAGCGCCAGTTCCTTGCCCTTGGAGAACAGCACGACGCCGCCGCCGACCTCGCCCAGTCGATTCACGGCCAGCGCCATGTCCTGCTTGTTGGTGCCGACGACGATGATGTGGTGCGAATCGTGCGCCACGCTGGAGGCCATGGCGCAATCGCCCATGTAGCCGAAGCCGGAGACGAAGGCGTTGGTGACGCCGCCTGTGCCCTTGTGGCGCTCGACCAGCGCGATCTGGCAGATATCGTTGCGGCGATCCATGGCGACCAGCCCGTCCTCGACCGGCAGATCGGCCTCCAATGCTCTCGTCGGCGCCTGGTTCTCGATGACGCCGATGACGCGCACGCGCACCTCGTTGGCGCCCTTGGGAGCCGCGATGTCGAAGTCGCCGGCCTTGAGTTTCTTGCCGAGCTTGACGGTGTTCTTGGCCGTCTTCGGGTAGTCATAGGCTGGAATGTCGATTTCGAGCTTGCCGCCCTTGGCCAGCCTGACGCCACGCGCATAGACCTCATCGATGGTCATCGCCGAGAGATCCGAGACGATCAGCAGGTCGCCCAGCCGGCCCGGCGCGATCGAGCCGATCTCGCGTTCGAGCTTGAAATGCTGGGCGGTGTTGAGCGTCGCCATCTGGATTGCCGTTACAGGCTTCAACCCTTGTTGGATGGCGTGCCGCACCACCCGGTCCATATGGCCTTCATGGACCAGCGTGCCGGAGTGGCTGTCGTCCGTGCACAGGATGAAGTTGCGCGGATCGATACCGCTCTCCGTCACCGCCTTGATCTGCGTGGCGACGTCATACCAGGCCGAGCCCAGCCGCAGCATCGCCTTCATGCCCTGGCGCACGCGCGCAATGGCATCCTCGGCCCGCGTGCCCTCGTGGTCGTCTTCCGGCCCGCCGGCGACGTAGCCGTGGAACGGCAGGCCGAGATCGCGCGAGGCATAGTGTCCGCCAACCGTTTTCCCCGCTTTCACGGTCGCCGCGATCTCGCCAGACATGACCGGGTCGTTGGCGGCGACGCCGGGGAAATTCATCACTTCGCCCAGCCCGATGATGTTTTCCCAAGTCATCGCTTCGGCGACATCAGCGACCGTCAGCTCGGCGCCGGCATGTTCCAGCCCTGGTGCCGAAGGCACGCAGGACGGCATCTGCACATGCACATTGACCGGCATCGCGACGGCTTCGTCATGCATCAGCCGCACGCCGGGCAGGCCCAGCACATTGGCTATCTCGTGCGGATCGATGAACATCGAGGTGGTGCCGTGCGGAATGACGGCGCGGCAGAACTCGGTGACCGTCACCATGCCGCTCTCGACATGCATATGCGCGTCGCAAAGGCCGGGAACCAGATAGCGCCCGCCGGCGTCGACCACCTTTGTGCCCTGACCGATGGCATGGCTGGCGTTCGGCCCGCAATAGGCGAAGCGTCCGCCGGCAATGGCGATGTCGGTCCCGGCGATGATCTCGCCCGAATGGACGTTCACCCAGCGGCCGTTGCGGATGACGAGATCGGCGGGTTTGCGGCCCATGGCGACATCGACCAGCTGCGTCGCCATCTCGGTCCAGGGTTTGGGTTTCGTCGCATGCGCCGATGGCTTCTTGGCCATGAAAGACTCCTGTTTGCCCGACTGTGCCAAGCCAGTGTGGTTTTGACCAGCATCAAACTGGGACCTGTCGCGCCATGACAAAGGCTGTCCGGCCTTTCACGAAGGCTACCGCGCGCTGACGTCGACAGTGACTTTCGACTTTCCGGCCGAAATTTGTTCGGCGAGACGCCTGAGTTCGCCCTTGGCGAACCTGCCGCTGATCATGACCTCGCCGCCGAGGATGGGTTCGACCAGCCGCGGCGACATCACGACGTTGCCGTCGACGCTGAGATCAATCGTCTTCCCGACATTCGCCTTGGTGAAGGCGGCGAATGCCCGCCCACTGTCCGGCGTCATCTTGAGGTTGAGCGCCATTTGTCCTGGCTCCGGATCGGGTACCACCACGACCTCGGCGATGGTTAGCGTCAATGGCTCGGCCATGGCGAGACCGCAGGCGAACAGTCCGACGGCTGTTGCAGCGATCGGGCCAAACAGGACGCGCATCGGGAATTTTCTCCACAAACCGCCGATCTTGCACGGCGACGCTGCCGCGGCAATGCCGCTTGTCTCCGGCCTGGCGGCACCGGGCTTGCGGGCGGCATCGGCCAGAATAGGATTCCGTTTTGTCGTAAATCGGGTTACCCTTCCTGCAAGGGCCTTTCTGAATTCGTCATTTCGGGGAGTTCGATGTGCATCGCCTGATGGTCGCAACTGCCGGTTTTCTCGCTGCCCTGGCCGTGCCAGCTTCCGCAGCCGACCCCACCGTCGACATCCCGATGACCGCGCCCGGCTTCGACTGGACCGGCTACTACGCCGGCCTGCAGGCCGGCTATGGCTGGGGCCAGTCCGATATCACGGGGACGGGGGGCGAGCCATTTTCCGTCTCGCCCGACATCGACGGCGGTTTTGTCGGCGGCCATATCGCCGGCCTGTGGCAGTTTGACCAGGCAGTGATCGGCGCCGAGGCCGACCTCAACTACTCCTCGGTCGACGGCACGACCGAGGCGGAGCCGGGAAACACTTTCGGCACCGACGTCAAATGGTTCGGATCAATCAACGCCAAGGCCGGCTACGCAATGGACCGGCTGCTGGTCTACGGCATCGGCGGCATCGCCTTTGCCGGCATCGAAACGTCGCAAGCGACAGGCACGGCGTTCGACAGTTCACGCACGAGTGTCGGCTGGGCAGTGGGTGCCGGCGTCGACTACGCGCTGACCGACAAGTTCGTCGTCGGCGCCCAGTATCGCTACTATGATTTCGGCTCGGAGCATTTTGACGCGTCCGGCGATTTCACCGACCGCGACCAGGATGTGAAGTTGAACACGGTCGGCATAAATTTGAGCTACAAGTTCTGAGCCTCGCCAGCGGCCTGGCGCGACCCGGCCAAGGCCGTGGCTCAAGGAGTTCTTTTGGTGGAAGGGGCGGCCGACGCCCCCAGTTGGGCGGGGTGATGGGTTGGGCTGAGAAGCGCCGGCCTGGGCGGGTTTGATCCGCCGAGTAGTATCATACCAGTACCTCCGGCGCGCATAATTCCGTGATCGCACCAGTACGATCAAACCGCCCGGTCTGGCTTCCGTATTCAGACTTGACCAGGAACACGACTTGACGGCCCGCATCCTGACATCTGAAAGAAGGCTGGCCTGCGGATGTGGTGGAATTGGTAGAGGCAAGGGATCTTAGATGCGAGCCAGCCCATCCAGACGTGTCCTTCACAGTCTTGGCCAGCCTTGTTTTCCGGGCTTTGCAGGCGCGACCTGAGCCCGACATATCTATCAATCCCTACCCTTCCCTGCTCTTCCGGTGCCAATTGCGGTGCCAAATCAAAAGCCCGCCACCTTGAGGCGGGCCGTTGGCGGCGCGGTGTACCTCATCCGGCTGTACCTCATAGAGCCATCTTGCATTTCGCGTTCTTCCCTGCACTCCATCGGGAGCGGCCCGCTTCAGGGGAACGCTCAAAGCTGGTTGACCAGGGGAGAGGTTGACCAAGATTTGTTCAAGTGCCACGAGGGATGTACCTCGTGTTTCCGCCTTGAAGAGGCCCGCCGTCGTTAGCCAGGCGGGCCAAGACGAGAAGGAGAACGAACTTGGACACCTTATTGGCGCTTGCCGCTCTGGCCGTATCTCTGGTTGCACTTGGCATGTCCGTCTTCTTCTGGAGGCGACAATTTCGCCCGATCGTAACGGCCGCGGTTAAAACTCACAGCGGCGGGAACGATGGGATCGCCTACAATCTCGTGGTGCTGAACTCTGGATCAATTCCCGCGAAAAATATCCGCCTGATCGTTCACGACCAGGCTGGCCTCAAAGCGGCGCTCGGAGTCGGTGCCAATGAGGATGCCAAAAAGCGGTGGCTGGCGTGTTTCACTCAGTCGACGGAAATTCCACTCCTCCAAAACGGCGATAAGACGACCTGCTCATTCGGGATGACACACAGCGATCCGCGGCAAAGCTTTTGGAAACCGCAAGCCCAGTTTTGGATCCGTATTGAATATGAAGGTTGGTTCGGCGCCAAGTACGATTCGGACCCACTTAACGTTTTGCAGATCGCCGATTCGGACAGCTTCACCGGAGGGATGTGGGCACCGGTCAGAAACCCGCCACCAGGGACAGCGGGAACCTCTCAAACTGGGTCGAAATTGGGATCCCGTCCACCGTCCGGCATTCCTCGGGCATCTCCCCAGCGTCCCGTTCGCCATCCTCGATCCACGCGGTATCATCGACCTTCATCGTGACCCGCTGATCGGTTCCTATGGTCCAGCCGATTGATGGCTGGTCTGCATCCTTGTCGTGCGGCTCGCCCAGCACTTCGCCGCCGTGCTCGTTTTCAGCTTCGCACTCGTCTTTGCTTGGGAACGTAGCGTGCTCCCCGCCCAGCGCTTCTGGGTGTTATCCCGAGTTTCTCATGGAAAGGCCCACTGATCGTCCCCACGGGCTTTCCCGTGACGTTGATGGCGTTCGCAGGCGCCCATGCTCGCAGTCGCTATCCGGCTCATAGTCGCTGCATGGCGCTACGCGATCGATCGACTGGGAAAGCCGGCCGGAGACGAAGCCGCCCTACCGTCGAGTTTCCCAAGGTGGGTTCCACGACCTCAGACACACCCGTGCTTCCGCACTGATCGCCAGCGGGCTCGATGTGGTTGGAAGCGAGTTCGACCAGTCAACTAGTAGACTGCAGTGTCCACGATTGACAGGTTGCCCATCGTTCCACGAGACGGAAGGACGCTAACATCAAGTCTTGTCGCGTACTCCGCCCCCTCGAAGCTGCGAAGGAGCCTATGACGCTTGACCGTTAGCTCCCAAATCAGCCGGTCATCCTCCATGAGGCAGTAGTGTGGCTGCAACCCTGGAGGGATGTGTTTGGGTTGATCGGGTAGTCTCAGAAGGTCGAACAGCACTTTAACCCTGTTGTCGACATCGGCAACGTCGCTTGCCACCGACAATCCACCAGCCGGTTCATAAAAATGGACGTCCATCCTGATGAACAATGACGCGCGTTCACTTGCAACCACCACGAAGTCCAGCCCGTGTCGTTCGAAGGTGGCCACGCCCTCCCACGTGCTTTCATTGTAGGGCTTAGACACCCAACGCTTGTGGTCAAGAAGGGGGCTAGTCTGCCAGAGGCGAACAAGCTGGTGGTGCATTTGGGTCCGGAAGTCGACGGCAAAATTCGAGTGCGGGCCACCTTTGTTGCCTGACGGTATCCGCCCCAAGAAGAACAACTCAAATCGCATAAGCAAATAACCTGGTGGTGCGGGCGGCGGGACTTGAACCCGCATGGCCGAGGCCTCCGGATTTTAAGTCCGGTGTGTATACCAATTTCACCACGCCCGCAGTCGCCGCAGATTTAGTTGGACCCGCCCTGTTTGGAAAGCGCAAAAGGCGTTTCCCACATCAGGAAAGCATGTGGGAAATTAGCGGTAATTTCCTACAATCCGTGGAGATTTGTGGGAAAATTGGATGTGCAAAGCCGTGCTTTGTAGCGACCTAGCAGAAATCCAATAGACTTAAAATCCCTCGATCTCTGATCGTACGGGTTCGATTCCCGTCGTCCGCACCACTCTTGGCTCACACGCCTCCAGGCAAAAGGCTCCCTCGGACGAACCAGGGACCGCAGCCAAACGGCTGCCGGCGCGCAGTGTCACGCCAGCGGCTTAGCGAAAAGGCTGTTCGGGGCCTCTGCGGTGAGGCGAGCGCCCTTACTTGATATAAACCAGCACGTAGCGGCCCTTGTAGGGCTGGTAATACTTCGTCCCGCATTTCCAGACCACGGCGCCACCGTTGTAGGTGGTCTTCACGCATCCTTTGGGCAGGGTCGTGATGTAGATGGTCGTCCTCTGGATCACGACCGTCTTTGCTTCCGCCGGGTTGACCAGGCGAAAGCCCAAACTGCCGTCAAAGCCGTCGCCGGCCACCGAAGAGATCGCGAGCACGCCACAGATGGCGACCGCGCGAAAGAACGAACTGCGACTGATCATAAGCATTCCCCTTCCCTTTACTTGCCGCTCTGGCAGCCTACCAGCAACGCGCAAAGCCTCAAAGGACTTAAAATCCCTTGAGCTTTGATCGTGCGGGTTCGAATCTGTCGTCCGCACCATGTTGAAATCAGCGCTCAATGGAGAAGCCCGCCACGGTCGGGCGGCGGGCCCTTCGTCGCGCCCGTGCGATCCGGACTTCTTATCGCCATTTGGATTTGGTGCCGGGGCCTCTCGCACGTCTCGCGGTGGCGGATCGACATGTTCAGGCTCCGGCGATGCTTCCTTGTCGGGACGACGGAGTGTCTTCTTCGTGTCAGGCTTCGGTGGCGGATCGTTGACTCTGCTTGGCATGTCCACTTCCCCCATCACTGAAACCGGATCTCTTGTTCCGTGAGCCAGTCAAAAGGCTCGCCATGTGAGGCACGGCTGTACCTCATCCGGGTGTACCTCATAGAGCCATCTTGCATTCGGGGTTCGTCCCTCACACTCCGTCGGCAGCGGGCGCGCTTCAACCTTTCGGTGGTATCCCTTCATGCGGATGCGCTCTGGCTCTCGCATTAGCGTGAGCGCATGCTTCGGGTTAGCCAGCACAGCGCCTCCTCGAGCCCGGACTGGTTAGGCCCAGCGGCCACCGCTGCTAGTCCCCTAGCAAGTCGCTGGGCCGCCCCGGCAAAAATCCAATCCCGTCAGCGCATCACCTTCGGCGCGATCTCCGCGATCATCACCTTGTCGCCGAGCTCCCTTGCCGCCCTCGCTTTGGCCCTGACTCTGGTGGTCCAGCACGGTCCGCCAATGCAGCTTCTCGAAAACGCTCACCATCTAGGTTGCGGCCGGTTTGTGCTCCACCTTTTGCTACTTCCTTCGTTCATATGGGTGTGTTCCCCTTATATTAGCGGTAGCATATATATCGTCGCCAGCCGGCGCCGCCCCAACCCGCCCCGCCGGTCAGGCCCAGCCGCCTAGCTGCCGGTCACAACTAGCAACCAGGCCGCTGGGCCGCCCCGCCCCGGGTCGTGTCCCACCGCAAAGTCGGTATGATCCAAACGGCGAAAATGCCGGCTCCGCGCCACTCGCTGAAATCGCCAGACATGTCCCGCACCCGTTTCCCAATGCATCGACTCGCGATCGGGCCGAGCCTGTCGATCAGCGCCTGGACATCGACTTTGTGGATTTGCCGCACAGCGGCCAATAGCAGGGGAAAACGTCCGAACAGGCTTCTGTTGCAGGGTAGCTAATATTAGGGTTGGCTTCAGCCGGCTTGCCCAACAAGAAGCCCCAAGCCGGTTAGGCTCGGCGGCCTCTCGTCACCCCGATCGGCTGTCGAGCCGCATGAAGGCTGATGGCTGAATGAAAAGCCTCGCCGCTCCATTTGCGAAGCGGCGAGGCCCCCACCCACCCCAATGCCGGCCCCAACACCCGGCATTGCTGACACTGCAAATCTGGTGCCAAGCGCAAGTGACCCATTACGGGACATTTGCGTGCGTCAGCTTGGGAGGCCGTGGGCCAGGATTGGTCCGGCCGGAATCGCGCGTGGGCGCAGGCGTGGCACGGTTCTTGCTCCGACAGCTTCAGACATGCCGGGCGCAAGACGCTGTTCCACATCGACACCGGCGTGTGAGGTTGGGACAATGATGTCGCGCAAGCTTCTGTTCGGCCTTCCCGCAGTGTTCCTGGTCACGGCCCTGGCGGTAGCCCTCTTGTCGTCCGAGATGTCATGGGAATTTCTGACGGCGATCCAATCCGATTCGGTCTTTTGTTCAAGCGGTCCATCACGCGAGACCGTATCGGCGTCGGCTTCAACGTCACGGACTTTGCCGTCATGTGGATAGCTCAGCCAAAATTCGGAAACGAACAGCGTCCCGCAGCGTCTTACCGAGATTGGGTCATGGCACGCTTGGCCTTGATCACTCGGTTGGCATCGGCTTTTCGCGAATTCGTTGCACCGCGCTATCGGCCAGAACTTCACTATATGCGCGGCCCCGGCCCAGCCTCTGCACGCCGGGCGCGCGAACGCTGAATATCCACGGCCAACCGCCCCTATTCGGCCATCGATCCGAGAGCCAGCCTGGCGACAGGATGCAAGCGCCAGAAATCGATCAAGCAGGAATCGGATACAGCTTCAGATGCTGGATGAGGATGATGGTCTTGGCGTCGATGATGCGGCCATCGGCAATGCCGGCCAGCGCCTCGTCGAGCGGCATTTCCAGCACTTCGATGTCCTCGCCCTCTTCCGGCGCGCCGCCGCCGGCCGAGATGCGGTCGGCAGGCGAATAGCGGGCGACGAAGAACCAGAGCCGTTCGGTGACGCTGCCCGGGCTCATATAGGGTGAAAACAGCCGTTCCACGTTCTGCAGCCGGTAACCCAGCTCTTCCTCGGCCTCCTTGCGGATGCAGGTTTCCGGATCGTTTTCGTCCAACAGGCCGGCACAGGCCTCGATCAGCGGCTCGCGGTGGCCGGTGACGTAGGCGGGATAGCGGAACTGACGTACCAGAAGCACGGTCGAGCGCGAGGGATCGTAAGGCAGGATCACCGCGCCGTCGCCGCGATCATAGGTCTGGCGGATCTGCGTTTCCCACTGTCCGTCACGCCGGCGGTAGTCAAGGACGGTCTTCTTCAGGACAGCCCAGTCGTCCGAGAGGATTTCCTCCGAACGGATGCGAATGCGATCTTCCATCGTGGTCTCCATGCTACCCGGTCGAGGCGTAGCCGCGAACCGGCATTTGCGCAATGCAGGCAATCGGTCCAAAAAGGGCGTGTCACCTTCTCGTGTCTGGCGCGCCTTCGATCCACTACCTAGATAGCGGTTTACCCCTCCCGGAGCCCTTTCTCATGACCGCATCGCTTTTTCAGCCAATCACCCTTGACGGCCTCACCTTCCCCAATCGCATCGCCGTCGCGCCGATGTGCCAATATTCCGCCGAAGACGGCTCGGCCAGCGACTGGCACCTCTACCACTGGATGAACCTTGCCATGTCCGGCGCCGGCATGGTCACGGTCGAGATGACCGATGTCGAACGGCGCGGGCGTATCACGCATGGCTGCCTCGGCCTTTATTCCGAAGACAATGAGGCGGCCGCCCGCCGCACACTGGACGCGGCCAGGCGCGTCGCCGCTCCCGGCACGAAGTTCGGCACGCAGCTTGCCCATGCCGGCCGCAAGGCCTCCAACCGCAAGCCGTGGGAGGGGGGCGGGCCGCTGCAGCCAAACGAGGATCCCTGGCAGACGGTGTCGGCCTCCGCCATCGCCTACGACACCGGCTGGAACGTGCCGCGCGCGCTGGAGGAAGAAGAAATCCTGCAGCTCATCGAACGCTTCGCCGAGGCGGCAAGACGTGCCGAACGCGCCGGCTTCGATTTCCTCGAACTGCACGCGGCACACGGCTATCTGATCTTCCAGTTCCTGTCGCCACTGTCCAACCAGCGCACGGACCGCTGGGGCGGCTCGCTGGAAAACCGCATGCGTCTTGCCGTCGAGATCGCCAAGGCAGTGCGGAAGGCAGCGCCAAATCTGATGCTCGGCGCGCGGCTGTCGGTAAAGGACTGGGTCGATGGCGGCTTCGACATCGAGGATGCGATCGAAGTGGCAAAAGCCCTCAAGGATGTCGGCGTCGCCTATCTCTGCTGCTCGAGCGGCGGCAATTCACCGTTGCAGAAACTGCCCACCGGACCGGGCTACCAGGTGCATCTGGCGGAAGCCGTGCGCAAGGGAGCCGGCATTGCGACCCGCGCGGTTGGCCTGATCGACGACCCGAAGCAGGCCGAAGCGATCGTCGCCGAGGGCCGCGCCGACATCGTGGCGCTGGCGCGCGCCTTCCTGGCCGATCCGCGCTGGGGATGGCGTGCGGCGGCCACGTTCAGCGAGACAATCCACCCGGCGCCGCAGCTTGCCCGTTCGGTGACGACGATGCAGCACTGGATGAAGGCGGCGGGCTGATCGATCGGTTCTCCTGATCCCGGCGCGGCTCGCAGTTCTGGACAGTTTGCCACAGCTTGGCTTCAATTCTGTCCGCAAACTGTTACCTTGGGTGAGGCTGCAGCGGGCACGAACGGGCTTGGGAGGAAATCATGTCGTTCAGGGCATTCTTGCCTGTTGCAGCACTGACAGCTGTGGCCGGACTTTGGATCGGCGCGTCGACACCGGCCAGCGCGCAATATTGCGAGGGCACGGTGCACGGCCTGTCCGGCCGCTACAATCTGGCGACCGGCAGCGGCTTTCTTGCCGTGCGGACACGGCCGAACTCGTCGTCGCGGATGATCGGCCAGCTGTTCAATGGCGATCACACCGAGATCTTCGACCGCCGCGGCAACTGGTATCAGGTCGAGATCGGAGGCAGGACCGGCTGGGCAAATGCACGCTGGTTGCGCAACGATTGCGGCTACTGAGACGCCCGTGCATGTCACCCAAAATTGGATCCGGTTTTGGGATGACGACATGCGTCAAACAAGGACCTAGAGCGTGTCGCAAACGCGACGCGACTTTTGGGCGCAGGCTCAAGGACATGGTTGCAACCAAATTGGCTGCTTTGCGTTGCGGCCATGATGGACAACAAACCTTTTGAAGTGCCGGTCGTCGTCGAACTTGGCCACGTCGGCAAATATCGTCAAATCCGCAGTGCCCAGGAAGCGGCGGAGTGCCTGATGACCGTTTGGCCGCTCAATCGCGGCCCGCGCCATCGTGATGCCCTCGACACTTGCCTCAAAGTGCTGGAAGGTTATCGTTCGACAGCAGATGCGCGCCGGGCACTGATTGAAGCCGCCAAGGAATCGGAAGTGCTGGTGCCCGACGACAGACTGCCCGACGGCCGGCTGCATTGAGCAGACGGACCTTTCAACTGGAGGTTTTGATGGCGAAGCTGACTTACAAGATCGTCGAGCATGACGGCGGCTGGGCCTATAAGGTCGGTGCGACCTTCTCGGAGACGTTTCCCACGCATCAGGACGCACTGCGCGCCGCCGAAATCGCTTCGGCCGAGCAACAGGTCGCCGGGGCTACGGACGGCATCCAGTACGAGGACGCCGAAGGCAAATGGCACGACGAACTGGCCGACGGCCGGGACCGCCCGCAGACAGAAGTCTCCGAGTAAATTCTTGTATCCTGGTCTCAGTAATCGGGCAGGCAGGGCGCCGACTGCGGACGTCCGGAGAGAGGACGTCCCGCAGCCGGCGGCTGCCCTGCGGGCTTTGTCTTTTTGAGCGCGATCTTTCCGAAAACCGATTACTCGCTTCTGGGGATCGTGCTCCGACTATTTGCCGCAATACTGATCGTTCACGTTCCCCTGGGCATTCGCATCGGGACCGGCGGTGTCGGAGGCGCAAGGGCCGATCGGGCCGGTATTGCCCAGGGTGTTCAAGCCTGAGCGGTCGCCGTTGATGCTTCCGGTGGTGGTGGTATCGACGCTTGTATGGGTTCCGTTGCCGAACGGCCACCAGTCGTGATTGTTGGAATAGGTGCTGTCTGACGACTGCGCCATAGCCGATGTGGCAAGACCGATCGTCAGGACGGATGCTGCAAGAAGTTTCGTAACCATTGAACTACTCCGTGTCTTTGCCGCCTTGGGGGCGACACGGGTAAAACCGGCAATCAGCCTGATGGTTCAGTGAAATTGTCGTGAGCCGGCGGTGATGCCCGACCGGCGAAGGCTCGATTGGCGACGCGCTCGATGAAGGCGACGATTCGCTCCGGCGCGACGAATTGCGGCATGTGCCCCATGCCCTCGACCAATTCGAAATCGAGCCCCTCGATCCTTGACCTCATCGGCGCACCCTGGGTGTGAAACGTGGTGACGCGATCGGCATCGCCGAAGAGAATGCCGGCCGGCATGGCGATCTCGCCGTAGCGCTTCTCGATGCGGCCAAGGTCGCGCTCAATCGCCACGACATCGGAGGACATGGCGTAGAAATGGGCCGGCCTGAGCCCGAGCCAGCCGCCGCCTCCGACCATGTAATCGCCGGGGAGGACCTGCGGCGCGAAGATGAATTCCATTGTCGGCCGCGCATATCTGAGGCTTGTCGGTATCGCCACCGTATAGCTCATGATCCAGCGCCACAGGCGTGACGGAATGTAGAGTGAGCCGAACTTTTCGCGCCCGCCGGCTTCCATATGGGTCAATGGCGCCAGGAGAGCGATGCCGGAAATCGCCTCGGGATGTTCCACCGCCAGGGTCAGCGCGATGGCACCACCCAGGGAATGACCGACCACCAGCGGCTTTTCCAGCCTGAGAGCTTCAATGAAGCGTCGCACGACCTCGGCCTGTTCGGGCAGCCGCCCCGTTGCGCCGCTCGCACGCACCGAATAGCCCGCTCCCGGTCGATCGAGCGCGATCAACCGGTAGTCCGCACCTAGCCGCCCGAACAGCGTGTGCCGGAAATGGTGGAGCTGGGCGCCAAGCCCGTGCAGGAAGACGATCGGCAGCCCCTCGCCCTGATCGACATAGTGGATGCGGTTGCCGTCTACCTCGATGAATTTTCCGACCGGCGGCACCAACCTTTCGGCCTTGGCCGCGATCCACAGCGTCGCCAGCACCAGACTGGCGATCCCCAGGACCGCCAGCAACAAAAGTCCGGCCAGCAGCCATGACAGAATCGACCAGAGCATTGTTCACCCGCACCAGAACCGGCTTGAGCTTAGCCGCATCCGGTGCCGCTGCAACCTTGCATCGAAACCGGGCCTGGTTCGATGGATATCTCGCATACCGGCACAGATTGTTCGCCGCCCAGCCGGCATTGCGGCTGCTGCCGCGCCGCGCTATCTGAGGCGACTCGTCTTGCCGGAGCCTTCCATGCCCGAAATCGTAACCGCCGCCATGCTCGTCATCGGTGACGAGATCCTGTCCGGCCGCACCAAGGACAAGAACATCGGCCATCTCGCCGATATCATGACGGCGATCGGCATCGACCTGAAGGAAGTGCGTATCGTTCCGGACGAGGAAGACGAGATCGTCGCGGCGGTGAATGCCGTGCGCGCACGCTACACCTATGTGTTCACCACCGGCGGCATTGGCCCGACGCATGATGACATCACGGCCGATTCGATTTCCAAGGCCTTCGGCGTGCCTTGCGAATACGATGCCAAGGCCTATGCCATGCTCGAGGCAAGCTATGCCGCGCGCGGCATCGAATACACCGAGGCCCGCAAACGCATGGCGCGGATGCCGCGCGGCGCCGATCTCATCGACAACCCGGTGTCCGTTGCGCCCGGCTTCCGCGTCGGCAACGTCCATGTCATGGCCGGCGTCCCGTCGATCTTCCAGGCGATGCTCGACAATGTCGTGCCGACGCTGAAGGCCGGCACCCGGATGCTGTCGGCAAGCGTACACTGTCCCTTCGGCGAAGGCCTCATCGGCGGACCGCTGGGCGACATCCAGAAAGCGCATCCGGACACGATCATCGGCTCCTATCCGAAATATGGCGATGGCAAATTCTGGACCGAACTGGTCGTGCGCGCCCGCAGCCAGGAAGCGCTTGACGCAGCACGTGCCGATGTCGAGGCAATGGTGGCCGGGTTCGCCAGCAATCCGGGCTGATCTGGTCCAGACCGGAACCAAGCACGACGCTGCGACGTTTCCTTCTGGCGAGTTCGATCGGCCGCAATTCTATCGCTTGTAAACTGAGGGGATTACCATGCGATTCAAGACCATCGTCGCCATTTTGCAAAACGAACAGGACGCCGAGCGCGTGCTGGACTGCGCCGTTCCGCTCGCCAACCGGTTCCAGAGCCATCTGACCGGCATCCACGCCGAAACGCTTCCGGTGCCCTACACCTCGGCCACCGGCTTTCCGGACACCGAGTTCCTGCAGGTTTCGGCCGACATGAACCGCGAGCGGGCCGAGAAGCTACAGGCCATTTTTCTCCGGCATATCGAGAACTCCGGACTTTCCTTCGAGTGGCGAAGCCTGGAGAGCTTTTCGGGCGACAGCGCGCTGACCGGCATTTCCAGCGTGCGCGCCGCCGATCTGATCATCGCCGCGCAGCGCGAGACGGGCGGCGACCCGAGCGCGGATGTCGATACGCTGGTCTATGATGCCGGGCGGCCGGTGCTGGTGGTGCCGCACGCCGGCCCGCTGGTCACCACCTTCAAGCATGTGCTGCTCGCCTGGAACGGCAGCAAGGAGGCCGCCCGCGCCGCCTTCGACGCGCTGCCGTTCATCATCGAAGCCGAGAAAACCGACGTATTGGTCATCGACCCACCAGACTCGCTCGACGAGAGCCCGGAAGCCGCCGGCGCCGAAATCGCGTCCGCGCTATCGCGCCATGGCGCCACCGTCAGCGTCTCGGTGCAAAGGTCGGGCGGCAATTCCATCGACGACATCATCCAGACCAGAATCGCGGAGACCGGCGCCGATCTGCTGGTGCTCGGCGCCTACAGCCACTCCTGGCTGCGCCAGCTTCTGTTCGGCGGCGTGACGCGCACCGTTCTGCGCACGGCGCCGGTGGCGGCCTTCCTGTCGCGCTAGTGCGTGTCGCCCAAAAGTGACCCTGGTTTTTGGCGAACGACATGCAGAAAACAAAAACTTGAAGCGCGTCGCTTGAATCCGTTCAACTCGACGCGCTTTAAGTCCACAGCGATCGCCGGCCCAGCCCTTGCCAAGGCCAAGGCTTTCCAGTTAATTCCGCGCGCATTCCCCTGTTTTCTTTGCGCGCGATCCCCGCGTGCTGCGGAGTGCGCGACATGTCCCTTCCCGAAAAAGCCTTTCCAGTCTCCTGGGACCAGTTCCATCGTGACGCCCGCGCGCTTGCGTGGCGGCTTGCGGGTGCCAACAAGGGGCAATGGAAAGCGATCGTCTGCATCACGCGCGGCGGGCTGGTTCCGGCTGCCATCATCTCGCGCGAACTCGGCATCCGTGTCATCGAGACGGTCTGCGTCGCCTCCTATCACGACTACACCAGCCAGGGGCAGTTGCAGGTTCTCAAGGAGATCACCCCCGCCCTGCTGGCCGATGACGGCGCCGGCGTGCTGATCATCGACGACCTGACCGATACCGGCAAGACGGCGGGCATTGTGCGCGCGATGATGCCGAAGGCGCATTTCGCCACTGTCTACGCCAAGCCAAAAGGCAGGCCGCTGGTCGATACGTTCGTCACCGAAGTCAGCCAGGACACCTGGATCTATTTCCCGTGGGACATGGGCTTCACCTATCAAAAGCCGATCGCCGACGATCACGCCGGCTGATTCGCGACAGCGCGTTTAAATTTGCAACCGCCACCGGGCCCATTTGCTTGGGAAATGGTCCGATAGGTTACCATTTCTTGTGAATTCGACCTTTGTTGGCGGAAATTGGCCAGTGCATCCAAAGTTTTTACTTTTATTGCTGACAATTGGCCGTAAGACTCGTGAGGCGGCAAACGATTCTGGAGGCTGGGGCTAGCTTCTCCGATGTTGACAAGGCCAACGACGCACAACCATCTGGCCGAAAGGGTCCGGCGACTCTTCGGTACGGCGCCGTGCCGTCTGCAGGTTGCTGCCCTACCCTGGCGGGATACCGGTAACGGCGTCGAGGTCCTGCTGATCACCAGCCGCGATACCGGCCGCTGGGTGTTGCCCAAGGGCTGGCCGGAGGCCAGGGAGCCGCTCTGCGAGGCTGCCGCGCGCGAGGCCGGCGAGGAGGCCGGACTGCGCGGAACGGTGTCGCACCTTGAGGCCGGTCGTTATTTCTACGCCAAGGTGTTGGCTTCCGGCGAAGAAGTGCCGTGCGAAGTCCTGGTGTTTCCGCTGCACGTCGACAAGATCGCCGATCGCTGGAAGGAAAAAAACTCGCGCACCCGCAAATGGGTCAACTCCAAGGACGCGGTACGCATGATCAACGAACCCGACCTTTGCCAGATCATCGCCTATTTCTGCGCCGATCCGCATAGATTTCCCTGATCGGCCGCGATCTCCGGTTCCAGGAGTCCGCTCCACACCAAGTACGCCCGCACGGTTTTCGATGCGGGGCCGTGAATGGTCTGCTAATCATTCACGCATAAGAATCGCTCGGTCTGGCGTGTATCGATGGTGAACCCTGTAGACCCACTGCCGGAAGATTCCGGCGAGCCCAAGCGCGAGCATCGTCCGCGCGTGCTCAAGGGCGGAACGATCATCACCGGGATTCAGAGCTCGGAGGTCGGCTGCACGTTACGCAATCAGCACGACAGCGGCGCCGAACTGAAGATACCGCTCGAGGCTCGGGTTCCCGATCGCTTCCTTCTCTACGTGCCGCTCGACGGCATCGCCTATCGGTGCGAGGTTCGCTGGCGCCGCAAGGACCGTGTTGGGGTGCAGTTCACCGGCACCGAGCCAAAGCCGAAAATGCATTACGGCTGATCCCTCGTGATTCAGCGGCGAAGTGGTCGCCGCGCGGCAATTCTATCCCCGTTATCCACATATGTGACACACAAGATGTTGGGGTCACAAAAGCTACGCAAACGAATCCTTGACGGCGCAAAACGAGTCGCCTTTTATAGGCCATGCGCTGCTGTTGAGAGTGCGACCGGAAAGTTCTGAGCCCGGTCTTTTTCCCGGATTATGTGCGTTTTGCCCGCATTTCCGCCCGTTCACGAGGCCGGCGGAAGCGTTGGGGTTGTGGGGCGGTTGGGGACAATAGGGAGAATTGTCGGACTGGAATAAATTGTCTGTTAACACTATATTTAGTGTTTGCAGGCAGGTTCGACGCTAGATAGTGTGAACTTCCCTCGAGTGAGGGAATCGGAAAAAAATCAGTTTTGAGGGACCCGCGGGGTTCGTCAGCGTGTTGGACAGGCACTTCGCAAGGAGTTTGACCAGCAGGGACGGCGGAGACTGCGAAATGGAGAGCCGGCCGTTTTCGAACGCCGGCAGGCGGCGGACATGCGTGTTTCGCATTGGGGGCAGAAATCTCCTGACGAAAGCGCTATATATAGACAAAAGGGATCGGACCAATGCGCATCGAGCGTCGTTTCACCAAGCAAGGGCAATCTGCTTACGCGGAGATCGAATTCCGCAAGGCGCTTTCGGAGATCAAGAATCCGGATGGCTCGGTGGTGTTCCGTCTCGACAATATCGATGTGCCGGCGCAGTTCTCACAGGTTGCCGCCGACATCCTGGCGCAGAAGTATTTCCGCAAGGCTGGTGTCCCGGCGCGGCTGAAGAAGATCGAGGAGAACGACGTCCCCTCCTTCCTGTGGCGCTCCGTCGCCGATGAGGCCGAGCTTGCCAAGCTGCCGGAAGCCGAGCGCTACGGTTCCGAGATCGACGCGCGCCAGGTCTTCGACCGGCTGGCCGGCACCTGGACCTACTGGGGCTGGAAGGGCGGCTACTTCAAGGCGTCGGAGGAAGACGCGCGCGCCTTCCGCGACGAGCTTGCCTACATGCTGGCCACCCAGCGCGTGGCGCCGAACTCGCCGCAATGGTTCAACACCGGCCTCCACTGGGCCTATGGCATCGACGGCCCGAGCCAGGGCCACTTCTATGTTGACCCTTTCACCGGCAAGCTGACCAAGTCGAAATCCTCCTACGAGCATCCCCAGCCGCATGCCTGCTTCATCCAGGGCGTGCAGGACGACCTCGTCAACGAGGGCGGCATCATGGACCTTTGGGTGCGTGAAGCGCGCCTGTTCAAATATGGCTCCGGCACCGGCTCCAACTTCTCGCTGCTGCGCGGCGAAGGCGAAAAACTGTCCGGCGGCGGCCGCTCGTCCGGCCTGATGAGCTTCCTCAAGATCGGCGACCGCGCGGCGGGCGCCATCAAGTCGGGCGGCACGACACGCCGCGCCGCGAAAATGGTCATTGTCGACGCCGACCATCCCGATATCGAGGAATTCATCGACTGGAAGGTCAATGAAGAGCAGAAGGTCGCCTCGCTGGTGACCGGCTCCAAGATCGTCAAGAAGCACCTCGAAGCGATCATGAAGGCCTGCGTCAACTGCGAAGGCCATGACGACGACTGCTTCGACCCGTCGATCAACACCGCGCTGAAGCGCGAGATCAAGGCGGCCAAGAAGTCCGCTGTGCCGGAGAACTACATCTACCGTGTCATCCAGTTCGCCAAGCAGGGCTACACGTCGATGTCGTTCAAGACCTACGACACCGATTGGGATTCCGATGCCTACCTCACGGTTTCGGGCCAGAACTCCAACAATTCGGTGTCGCTGAAGGACAATTTCCTGCGCGCTGTCGAGGACGATGCCGACTGGCACCTGACCGCCCGCAAGGACGGCAAGGTCCTGAAGACGCTGAAGGCGCGGGACCTGTGGGAAAAGATCGGCTACGCCGCCTGGGCGTCGGCTGATCCGGGCCTGCATTTCAACACGACCATGAACGACTGGCACACCTGCGCCTCCGCCGGTGCGATCCGGGCGTCCAACCCGTGCTCGGAATACATGTTCCTCGACGACACGGCCTGCAACCTGGCATCGATCAACCTTCTGCCCTACCGCAACGCCGACGGCACGATCGACATCGCCGCCTACGAGCACACCGTGCGGCTGTGGACCGTCGTTCTCGAAATCTCGGTCATGATGGCGCAGTTCCCGTCGAAGGAGATCGCCAAGCAGTCCTATGAATACCGCACGCTCGGTCTCGGCTACGCCAACATCGGCGGCCTGCTGATGACGTCGGGCATCCCTTACGACTCCGACGAGGGCCGCGCCATCTGCGCCGCCCTCACCGCGATCATGACCGGCACGGCCTATGCCACCTCGGCCGAGATGGCCGCCGAACTCGGCGCCTTCGCCGACTACGACCGCAACGCGCAGAACATGCTGCGCGTCATGCGCAACCATCGCCGTGCCGCCTATGGCGAGAAGCAGGGCTATGAGAAGCTCGCCGTGAACCCGGTGCCGCTGGTCGCTTCCGACCTGAAGCAGCAGGACCTTGCGGTGCACGCCAAGGCCGCCTGGGACCGCGCCATCGAGCTCGGTGAGGAGCACGGCTATCGCAATGCGCAGGCGACCGTGATCGCGCCGACCGGCACGATCGGCCTGGTCATGGATTGCGACACCACCGGCATCGAGCCTGACTTCGCTTTGGTGAAGTTCAAGAAGCTGGCCGGCGGCGGCTACTTCAAGATCATCAACCGCGCCGTGCCGGAAGCACTGCGCACGCTCGGCTACTCCGAAGCCCAGATCGGCGAGATGGAGGCCTATGCGGTCGGCCACGGCAATCTCAACCAGGCGCCTGCAATCAATCCCGGCGCGCTCAAGGCGAAGGGTTTTACCGACGAGAAGATCGCAGCACTCAACGCAGCCTTGAAGTCGGCCTTCGACATCAAATTCGTCTTCAACCAGTGGACGCTCGGCGCCGACTGGGTGAAGGAGACGTTTGGTTTCACCGACGAGCAGCTCAACGACTTCTCATTCGAGATGCTGCCAGCGCTGGGCTTCTCCAGGAAGGACATCGAGGCCGCCAACATCCATGTCTGCGGTGCGATGACCTTGGAAGGCGCGCCCTTCCTCAAGGCCGAACACCTCGCCGTGTTCGACTGCGCCAGCCCGTGCGGCAAGATCGGCAAGCGCTCGCTGTCGATCAACAGCCACATCCAGATGATGGCGGCTGCGCAGCCCTTCATCTCCGGCGCCATCTCCAAGACCATCAACATGCCGAACGACGCGACGGTGGAAGACGCCAAGGGCGCCTACATGCTGTCGTGGAAGCTGGCGCTGAAGGCCAACGCGCTCTACCGCGACGGCTCGAAGCTCTCGCAGCCGCTCAACTCCTCGCTGCTCGCCGATGGCGAGGACGACGAGGACGAGGCGATCGAACAGCTGATCGCCGCACCGGCGGCGGCGCGCGCCGCACAGATCACCGAACGGATCGTCGAGCGCATCATCGAGCGCGTGTCGCGCGAGCAGGAGAAGCTGCCCGGCCGCCGCAAGGGCTACACGCAAAAGGCCAAGATCGGTGGTAACACCATCTTCCTGCGCACCGGCGAATATGACGATGGCCGTCTCGGCGAGATCTTCATCGACATGAACAAGGAAGGCGCGACCCTGCGTGGCCTTCTCAACAACTTCGCCATCGCCATCTCGCTAGGCCTGCAGTACGGCGTGCCGCTCGACGAATATGTGCACGCCTTCACCTTCACCAAGTTCGAGCCGGCCGGCATGGTGCAGGGCAATGATGCGATCAAGAGCGCGACGTCGATCCTCGACTACGTGTTCCGGGAACTCGCGATTTCCTATCTCGGCCGCAACGACCTCGCCCATGTCGATCAGTCGGACTTTTCCAACACCGCGCTTGGCCGTGGCATCAGCGAAGGCAAGACCGATGCGGTCTCCAAGGGCCTGACCCGCGGCGCCTCCCCCGTGAAACTGGTGTCGCGGGTGAGCGGCAACGATCCGAAGGGCTTTGCTGCTCCCTCGGGCGCCCCTGCCCGCTCAGTGCCGACCGCCTTCTCCGGCTCCAACGTGCTGGCGCTGAAGCCGGCCACCGACGAAGCGGTCGCCTACAAGCGCGACTATGAGGAACGGGCAAAGGAATTGGCCGAGGACATCGCTTTCGAGGAAGCAGCGGGTGCTGCTTCGGACGCCACGGCGGCACTGTTCACCGACGCCGCGGCCAATGAAGCGGCCGAGGCAAAGAAACTCGCCAACGACCGCCGCGCCAAGTCACTGCTCCAGGGCTACACCGGCAATTCCTGCTCCGAATGCCAGAACTTTACGATGGTGCGGAACGGGACTTGCGAGAAGTGCGATACTTGTGGTGCCACGAGCGGGTGCAGCTGAGTGACATCCGAGGTGGTGCCACACCCAAAGTTGGGTACCTGAAAGCCAATGTTGTGTACTTGGAGCGGCTCGACGGCCGCTCTTCAGATCGCTGGAAAGGTGAGAAGGAACGGATTGCGCGACAAGTGTGCCATCTGTGGGGGGACAAACGCTAGGTAATCCCAATCAGTAGGGAGCCTGACGCGTCACTGAATCTCGCTCAACGTCAAGGTAGATCGCTCATTCGACACACGAAGTTTGCTCACCCTGATGTGAAATAGCAAAAGTGCGAGTAAGCAGGCCGACTTTCGACCCGCACGCGTTGGCCGTGTTGGTGGCACCGTTACCTGGCTGTCCGGTCCTTGGCTGCAGCGGTTAAGGGTCCAAATTCTTACGCCATCGGGTCTTCTCCATTGAGAACGGACTCGAACATCACACAGTCAATAGACCCCTCATGTTCCGCAGGACGTGGCTCCCGACCTCCGCGCGCTCTATGCCAAGTGCAGGTGCGCAGAGATCCAATGCCATTCGAACGTCTTTTGGGCGTGCGGGTCCCGACAGTCCCTCTGCAAAAGGTCCGTCTGTCTCGGTGAGGATCCGGTCGAGAGGAATCACCGACGTTATGATCGAAGCGGTCCGTTCATTCCTCAGCATCGGCACGTTCACCGAGAACCAGCAACCCATTTCGACGGCGCGCCGGGCCTCCGCCTTGCTTCCCGAGAACCAGTGAAGCACGACCTTCGAGCGTCCTGGCGGCAGATGCGCCTCGATCATGTCGAGGACCGGCGTCGCCGCCCTCACGCTGTGAACCGACAAGATACGGTCGCCCAGCGTTGCGCAGGCCTCCAGAACCCGACGGAACACTTCTCGCTGTAGGGGGAGCGATTTGAAATGCGCCGGACCCGCGTCCAGGCCCACCTCCCCGACATAACGCGTTTCCGGCAGAAGCTTCTCCCAGAGCTCGATCTCATTGCCGTGAGTCGTGACGAGTTGCGGGTGGATGCCCAAAGCCGCGCGCACGTGCTTGGTGGCTGCAGCAGCGTCACGGTTCCTGGCCCACGCCCGCGGCGTGGTGGTCATCGCTAGCGTGTACACCCTTCGAGCCTCGCACTCACGGACGATCTGCTCGAGGTCCGGAAAGAGATCGAGATGGCAATGGAAGTCTACAAGCGGTTCATTCACTTCGTTGGTCCAGCGGAGCGGCCCTGACGCCCTTCAGAAGTTCCGCTACCTCTGCCATACCGTCTTCGTAAACCCTAACCAGTTCGGGAACCTTGGCCGCGTCTTCCGCGAGGGAGCCGGGTTTGTAAATCCAAAGCTTCGCGAATTCGGGATTCTCAGCCAACCGGGCGATAGTGAACTGGAATCCACGGATCTGCCGCCCCTTGGCCTTGTTGGTATCCATAATTTCGGCGGTGAGGTCCGGAACGGCGTAGCCGGTCTCGTCTTTCGGCGTCCATGGTGCCTTCAGCAACGACGATCTCCTTATGATGCAAGGAAGGCAGTAGCCGCAGTGCGACTCGCTTTCCGCCGACCAACGCTTCGTCGAAGGATGAGCGCAGGAGACAGACATCGGCGCGAGCTTCTGCAGTGCATCGGCATCGACACATTCGGCGACCATCTGCCCCTTGGTGCGGTTCCAGTAAGGATTCTCGATCGTCACATCGATCCCGATCTTGACGAGCAACTCGTTCCATCGGTGGATGTAGAACGGATGCGTGGTCCTCGTGCTGTTGCTCCCGAGCCGGGTCTCGTCTAGCGGGACGTTGAGCGAGATCAATCCGTTCTCCGGCACACGCAGTGTGAACGACTTCTTCAGAGCGGTTCCGGCGAATATTCCCAGCGCAATGAACAGGAAAGAGCGCCCCCGGGTCGAATTCTCCCCTGCGGTCCCTTCGAAAACGTGGTGTGGGATCACCATCCCTAGCCGCACACGTGCTAATGGCTTCTTGGAAATGCCTAGGCTGTCCAACGTCCTGAAAAGCCGACGCTGAGGGCCGCTAACACCACCCTCTCCGCCATGGCTGACGAATAGTGGCCGTCTACCGCCCTTGAGTTCGTCGATCGCACCGATGAGGCTGTCGAGACCGCCCGAGAACAGTGATACGCCATCGAAGTCCTCCCGCCGGATAACCCGCGGCACGCGACTGGCGCCGGGCCTCTTTCCGGCTAACGACCTAAAGCGAACCCTCCATAGATCGCCAGTTAGGAATCTGAGCATCCGGTCGAGTGTCGGGACCGCCGCGTTCCAGCGGTCAGGATCGCTGACCGGGACAACAATGGAAAGCTCCCGCGTCCACCCATCCTGGGAAGTTTGAAGCCTGCTGACCCTTGTGTCGGCTGTATGAACGAGCACGGCCAGTGTGATTAGATCGACGCCGATCGCGGTCGGGGAAAGACTCATCGCCGCCATTCGCATGAGCGTTCGATCAACGCCGAATGCGAGATGTCCACCTGTATTCAGTAGATCGAAGCGGGTGACAACCTCGTCCACTTCAGCTTTCGGGCGGTATCGGTCTTCCTGTCCGTGCACGCCGGAGATCACGTATCTAGTCATGCGGGTTCTCCGGCTGTATCGTCGCCATATGTTCCGAGAACGGCCATCGCCCATTCGTATACGCGGTCTATCGTCTCGCGTATGGCGCTGCGCGCGAACAACTTGCCAGTCCTTGCCATGGCCTCCTTCACCGCGCCACCAACGAACTGCCTGATATCCGCCTGCGCCAACTTTACCTGTTCGATATCCTTGGGCAGCAATACGATACCCGATGCGATCCCGTTCTTGATCCGGTTGTCGATGGTGCCGGCGATGAAGCGTTCGATCAGAAGATTGATAGTATCCACCGATGGCTTCTCGAGGTCGATTTCCGGCACGGCAATGATTTCCTCGAGCGCGTGCATATATGCGTCGCGGTTCATGGAGTCTTCGAGGTCGCCGCCGTCTCCACAGACGAAATCGACGAGGGACGCGTAGATCTCTGCGAGGGATCGGCTTGCGAGCGCTTCGAGGTTCAGTCGTCGGACGGTTTCGCGAATGCCTTCGCTCGCGGCTTCGAAGAGGATGTCGCCGAAGCGTGCGACGGCTCCGCCGCTCGTTGATGACAGCCGCCGTGAGGCATTTCCTGCACCGCCCGATCCCTGTCGGACAAACGATCCGATCGACCTGGAAAGTCTGTCTAAGCCCTTCTTCCTGTCGCCGCTATCACTCGATCGCAGACGCTTGTTCATAAGCGTTCGCCCGGGCCTAAAGTAGGTTTTCGGGTCTTGCTCCTCTGCGGGCTGTGCAGGCATCCGATCCGCCGGATCCTGGCGTTTGTCATTACCGGGAGACGGATTTCCATCATCCGAGGCCGGCGGGGATGGGGTGTCTTCGGGAAGAGGTTCAGGTGATATTGGGGGCCCGCCCGGCGGAGCGTCGTCCAGCCAGCTAGGGAGCAGAGGATTGCCGTTCTTGTTACCGCGGAATGGTGTCGACGTCCCCATGTCAGCCGCCCTTCGCTTTCGTCATCACTTCGACGGCTTTCCTCAGCGGAGCCCCTCCCTCTTTCGACCACCTGGCTTTTAGTCGCTCGAATCGCGTTACTGCCGCGGTCGACGTGAAGGTGCTGGTGAATTTGGAACTCGCCCATGACCCGAGGCTACCAGGGGGCAGTTGTTCCAGGACTTCCACATATCGTCCCTGGTACGCCGGGTGGGCCGCGACGATCGCCGACAGCGCATCGACGGAAGCGGGCTGGGTGCTCCACGACTTCTCCATGAGGAGCATCGACTTGAACTGGCTGAAAACCTGCTCGACCTCAGCACCGTCGAGTTGTTCGATATCAGGACGTGCAGATGCAACCGCAAACTCGCCTCCGAGGAGCTTCTGGACGAGCGCTCTCAGCTTCGCCGACATCGGCTTTGAGCCTTCGACGAAGTTTTGCCTGTCGTTGACGACGAACAGGTAGGGTTTCAGGGAAATCTTCCCGATCCTCGGCTCGACGCGAGCCCAGCGGACCACCTCGGGCTGGGTCGCCCATTCCGCAGCCAGTTCGAGACCATCCGTGGACAAGTCTTCCGACTTCGCCTCGTCTTCGTCCGCCTGTCTCGGCGCGGACGCTCGAACGAGAGCTTCAAGCGTCGCGACATCCCCACATAGGCCGTCCTCCGAGGATGCGGCGGTGCCAGCCATATGCTTGAACATGGAGTCAGGCAGGTACATCTCCGCCAACATGAATTTCGCCAGCACTGCGGCATCGATCGCATCCCCGAAGCCCCGGGCTTCTGCGATAGCCAGGCGGAGGTTGAGCGCGTTGATGAACCTCTTGATCTGCCTTGGATTGCCTTGGGTTCCCTGTGCCAATACCGGGCTGATGGTGTCTGCGGTAGCCGCAAGAAGGGCGACACCATCCGGGACAGCGACGAACGCCGCCGTCAGGTCGTCGTCGCTTAGTGCCTTCCGCTCCCAAGGCTGCGCCAGCAATTCACCTGCCCGAGCGAGGAGCTTCTTGAACGAGGCGTGGTCCTCACCAACGGCCGTCCCGATCAGCAGCATAGTTACGTAGATACGGGTTTCGGCCTCTCCCAGGGACGGTATCCTGAAAGGAACCTGGATCAGTTTCTCCAGGTAAGCCCTTGGATATCCACCCCTGATCTTGTCTTCAGGAAGGTCCTTGAAGTGGTCCTTTACCGCATATTCGATCATGGCCTCGTCCGCACCGATGACGAACGCGGTGTTCGGAAGCGATACGAACAGACGGATGGCCTCGAGCGTCTGGATCGCTGTTTCAGGAAGGCAACGGTCCAAATCGTCGACGAGGACGACGAGACGCTTGACCCCTGTCTCCTTCAGGAGTTGACCGAACGCTTCCTTGAAATCCCAAAGTTCCTTAGGCACGGATGCCTGGCCGGGTGAGTCCCTGAGTACGCCTTTAACCTCGGATACGGCAGCCCGCGCGTTCTCTGCAGTGGCGGCGGTGCCAGGATTCGTGGCGAACGACTCCGCCATCGCCATCATCGTCATGAGCGGCACTCCCATGGCGAGATCCATCGCCACGCCTCCGGCGCGCTTCGCCACCTTCAGAAGGTCGATGCTCTTGAGGATCCGCTTCAGAAGGGCTTTGGCCTCGTTCCCAAGCGTCCTGTTTTCGATGAGCTGCGTGACGATACCCTCGATCAGCGCGATCTTGGCATCCTCGAAACCTTGGAATTCCCATCCGTTGAATCGGATGCACAAGCTGCCGCTGTCCTTCGCAGAGCCTTCTCCAAACGCGTGCTCTAACATATGAAGAACGCTTGACTTACCTGCGCCCCAGTCACCATGGACGCCTATGGTCACTGAAGTCTTAGACCTGCAAATCAGGTCTACGATGACCTTGGAAATTGCCTCATTTCGGAGCAAGTCAACCTTCGTCTCCTGATCTGCAATATAACCGATCGATGCTACCGTCGAACGCATTGGACCGTTCCGAATCTTATGCTTCCATTTCAATCGTAACGAAATAATAGATAGGTGCGAGCCCCATCCCTCCCTGATCCTCGAAATTCACAGTGCTGTTAACATCTTTGCTCGCAAGTATGTGAGGTCCTGCTCGGCCGGCTCGTGGAAGTCTTCCGCGGGGGCCCGGGAGGGCCAGTAAGTACGAGGTCCTCCTCACCCCTCGGGCAAGGTCATGACGCATACCGGGGGAGGTTTCTTCGCGTTCGCGAGGCGATCGCGGCTTTGTACTGGGACAAGATCGGTCCAGTCCCTCAAAAGCTGGACGGTTTGCCCTTGGTCCGCCAGCGATGTTGTTACCTCGTTGACATGGCGGGCGCGATTCGGTTCTGACCACGGCGGTGGCTTTTGCCTACGGCGGAACCTTCGCGTGACGAATATGTCGACGGTGAAGACGAAATTAATCCTTCAGACGACCCCCTTCGGGCGTTCCACGATCCCTCTCTTTGGGATGCGAACCACCCCGTCTCTCGGGCCTTCCAGCGTCTTGCGGACGAGGTGCTCCAAAGACGAGATATTGGCATCGGCCGACTGCCTTCCGACGCGACCGCAATTGAGGCGCGTTTCGAGCGTTCTCGTCTCTCGGGCATCGCTGCTAAGTTAGCGAGCGAGACGGCGACCGACAATGCGGACATCTCCGCCATCGAGGCTTGGCCTTGGGGTAACACAGTCTCCGCGATCCTGTATGCCACCGCGCAAGCCACCGCCCACCACGTCCTTCGAGATCGAAGCCTGGACGAGCCAGCCGTCAACTCCTCCGTTCACGACACCTTGCTGAGACGGCTCGATGATGTAGCCCGAGCCTACAGATCTGCTGGTTGCGGCCTACCGGCGGGAAAATATCTCCACGCCGGCGCCGCGAAGATGGAGCGGACCAAGGATCATATGGGTGCCGACCTTGCCATTGTCGTCGGCGCGTCTGTGCTGGGTCTGCCACGCTTTCGCGTCGTTCTCATCCAAGCCAAGCACGCGGACGCCCGCCAGCGCGACCGAGCCAACGTCGGGCGCAATGAAGGGAGACAACTCGACAACCTGTTGTCAACCGGAATGGGGTACTATCTCTTCTATCCTCGGGTCGTGACCGATGCAGAAGGGTGCGATACGCGACTTCTGCCGACACTCCGCCCTGCGCCTGCGGTGTTCGCGGACGTCGCGACCGCGGCGAGTACTTCCAACCGATACATGGTGGGTTGCCATGCCGACCGTGTCGGGAGCGTCGACGCCACGGATTTCGCCGAGTTCGTCGCATCGAGGATGGCGGGCGACGATTTGTCTGTCGGCCGCCTGTTTCCTTGCGCTCAGAGCGCCGCCGCCGCCCTGGAGGTTAAAGGGAAGCCGCTGGTGCCACAGGTCCTAGCGTGCGACCTAAGCGGGCGCCTCTCAGTTCTCGAGTTCTTAGTCGCCATGAGGGGCTACGGCCTGGAGACGACCGCCGACATGCCCTTCCCGAAGTACGAGGAACTGAAGTCCGATCACAAACCGGATTTCCCGTCATCCCCGGCGATGAGGTAGTCTGCCTTCAGGCATCCCAGTCGTCGACGCCTCAGCAGGTTACCAGCCCGAAGCATGGCGATGCCCCCGTCAGTGGAGGAAATCTCGTCGACGGTAGCCCACCTGTCCGCATCGCGCAGCAGTTCCACGACCAACTGTTCGACGTCGTTGTAAGTCTCGCGCGGAAGAGAGCCCATCGTGAACCGGTCTTCCACGACTTGATGTGGTTCTCGGCAGCGCCGCGCCGGCAGTAGACATCCTCGTAGAGCGCCTTGGCCTTGCCACTTGCAAGGTTGGTGACGATGAAGCGGGTATCGGCACCTTGGGCGCCGACCTCGACGCGGGCGATGATGCGCTCTACGCGGCTCCAACTGGCGGCGCCGTCAAAAAACTCCTTGAAGCGGCGGACCTTGTTCGTCTTCGATGCTTCAAGGCGCGCCATCGTGCTGCTCTCCAGGTCCGCGACATGCTTGCGCAGGGTCGTGGTGGGCGCCACGCCGAGGATGAAGTCGACATCGTTGGCGCGGCACCAGTCGATGACCTGCGGACTACAATAGTGGCTGTCGGCCCGGATCAGGATCCGGATGTTCGGCCAATTGCTCCGGATCGCCCGCACCAGGCGGCGCAGGTGGGGGCGGATTTATGCCCCGCTCGGCCGCTTCGCTGGTCGCAGGACCGCACCGACGAACCGGCCGTCGCCATCGAACACAACAATCGGCTGGAAGCCGTATTCGTCGTGATGGGCATTGAACAGGCGGAGCTGCTGGCCGCCATGCACGGCGTCAAAAGTGTCGTCAATGTCGAGCACGATCCGCTTCGGAACCTGGCGGAAGGAAGCGCAATAGAGGTCGACCATCGCCCGGCCCATAACGACCAGTTCCCGCACGCCAGGCAGGTTCTCCAGCCGGCACATCGTCGATTGAGAGGCCAGATCCCGACCCGAAGGCAGCGCATCCTGGGCCATCTTGAAGATCGGATCGCAGCGCAGCCGGTTGGCGTCGTTGCCATCCTCATAACCGGCGGCGATCATCTTCATGCGAAAGCCGATCATGTCCGCCAGGCTGTGGATGACCTGGTCCGGGCAGCGCGGATCGTCGATGCAACGCGCCACACGGTCCACCTCGGCCAGAGCCAGAACACCACTGTTCGAGGACAACATGCCGCCGTCAAAACGGGCGACGACGGACTTGCCGCCGACTGATGACAAACCGCTCAGCGGCAGCGTAAGATCATTCATGGCGGGTGTGGTCTCCGGGAAATGGTTCGGATCGGCTTAAGCAACCAAATCCTACGTCATTTCAACGGCTTGCACCACATCCGCCAACCCCCATGAATTTTCCGGGCTAGCTAGCGCGTTGTTGATCAGTGGCGCCAGGATAGCCAAGTTCATATTTCGGCACCACAGTTTGACCCATCAAGGGCAAATTCCTGCGATGCAGCAAACGTCGCAATCTGCTCGGATCCTGTGCGGACGGTTTATCCGACTTCGCAGGAGGGCGCCGGCGCCGAAACGGCGATGTTCACCTAAAAGCCTTCCTTAGCCCATCGTCTCGCTGGGGAAGATGCGGAGCAGGAAATGGAAACCCAAAAAGTTTGTTTATGATAACAACTTGATAGCGTTACATATATGACAACGAAGATAGTCTATTGCGTCGGAATTGCGCGCACCGCAAAGCCGCAGAAGCTCACGATGCTCCTTGTCGGCAGCGTGAATTCGACCAGACACCACAAGCGGTACTCGAACAAGTGGATGGGTGCGTAGGTGTATTTTTTCAATTACCGCCAATGTTTCAGAACGGTTAGACGGGAGGTATAGGCGTTTGTGGAATTGCCAGTTCATCTCTCCATGTTGAGAGATGCGTTTGTCCTGAGATTCTTTTTCAAAATCATCTAAGATCGCCTCGGCAGCAAATAAGTCTGATTCTTGAAAACGAGTAAGTGCATGCGATAGAATATCACATTCTAAAAGGATCCTGAGATCTAGCAGTTCGATAACTGTCTCGCGCTTCATTGAAATGGCGACGGCGCCTTTATGCGTTCTGAGGGAGACCAGTCCTTGCGCCTCCAATTGTCGGAGTGCCTCGCGAACTGGCACTCGGCTCACCTCATACTCTTTTGCGATAGTTTCCTGCAGGAGGGAGTCGCCGTCCCGAATTTCGCCGCTAAGAATGCGCTCTCGCAAAGCCTCAACAAGCATTTCAGGTAAGCTTTGTCGTCTAATTGGGAATCTTGCTTTCGCCGCGATGGGAGTTGCCAACCCTTGGTCCCTCTTCGTGCACGCATTCGTTCGAATGGTGTTGTCACATTGTTTGAAGTGCGGAGGAGTGACGATCTGGCCTCATGCTGTAAGAAGTGGACCGACCTCCCCTGGCCCATTGCCACCAAGGCGATGGTCCCTGCTTGCGCTAGTGCATCCGAGCCACTGTAGGCACTCGTCCAAACGACGATCGGCTGGGCAATTCAAACTGGGCGGATTTCTTCAAACGACTCCCCATGTTGCGGTCTCCTTCGCGGCTGGAATAAACCATTTTGATGGCGCACCGTTCTCGAGGGCGGCGAGCGGGTAAGACTTGTTTCCTTTCGCAATGACCACGTTGCAGCCCGCTTCCATCGCTATCCTTGCTGCCATCAACTTTGTTATCATGCCGCCCGAACCATGGCGCGCGGGGGAAAGGCTGGCCATGGTTTCCATCTCCGGGGTAATGCGCGACACCTGTGGGATCATGCGAGCCATCGGGTTGTCGTGTGGATCCTCCGTAAAGAGGCCATCAACGTCGGAAAGCAGAATGAGAACGTCGGCCTCAGCAATTTGCGCGACCCGTGCCGCCAGCCGATCATTGTCGCCTAGACAGGTCTCGGGCGTTGCGGTCGCGTCGTTCTCATTGATAACGGGTACGGCGCCAACTTTGAGGAGTTGTTGAAAGGCTGACCGCGCATTGCGGCGGCAGCGCTGGTCGTCTACATTTGCGCGGGCCAATAGCACCTGCCCCAGGCCAAACCCATGGCGTTTCAAGCTCTGTTCATTAGCGAGCATCAGTCGAATCTGACCAATCGCGGCGGCCGCTTGCTTCTCCTCAATTCGCAAAGATCTGCCCAGCTGCTTGAAGTGACGTGATCCAACAGCAACGGCACCGGAGGTGACAATGATCACCTGCTGGCCGCGTGCGAAAAATCGGACGACATCCTCTATCAACGTTTCAAGCCAAGGACCGCGCACCTCTCCCGTCTCTATATCGGCAACCACTGCGGAGCCAATCTTCACGATCAGCCGGCGAGCCGAAAGCAATTGGCTCGTCCTCGTCGCAAGACATATCTCCGTAATCTCTTCTTGCATTCAACAGCTTTCAGTTGCACGAGCGGTCAGGAACAAAGTTCGGCATCTCGTCGACTTGCGTCTCTCTCGCTCTCAATTGCATCAACGTTCGGACGGCGATTACCTACCAATCTGACGCCGCCCTGCCCCTTGTGCGGAAAAATTGAGTGCTGCCGATAATTTCTATTCGCCAAGCGTCGGAAATGGTGCGATCGACCAATCGATTAGATCGACGGCACGCTGAAGCGTCGCTTCGGTTAGAGCACGGCTGGGTGAGGCGGCGATAACATGTCCGATCCAGTCCCGGTGATCGCCTTTCCTGACGATCGGCGTATTGGGTCCAATATAGAATTCAACCTCGGCGATGCCTGGAACAGCAGTTGCGCGATTGTCGCCGTCGATCCAATCAAGGGTGCCATCGCGATCAGGAACCAGGATTCGTGCAGCCGCAACCTGCGAATGCCGTTTGCGCAGATTCCATTGGTCGCCTATGACAAGCTTGATGTGCTCGGTGACGAGATCGAGCCCGTAAGTCAGCTGAACCAGTTGAGGACCGGGCGCGCCACCAAGACGCGGATTAACTTCAATGACGACCGGGCCACGCTTCGTCCACCGGAATTCTATGCAGGTTGGCCCCCAACCAAGGCCGAGAGCGCGCAAACAGCTCAGCGAGACATCGACTATCCGCTCTTGCTCTTCATCAGTCAGTAGGGCCGGTAGGGTCACTTCACGAAACACGAAATACGGTTCGGGGCCGAACTCCCCGGCGTAAATCCCGATGACCTCATCTCCCATTATCTCGGTACTATAGTATGGGCCTTCTGCGAATTCTTCGACTAGTATCCGCGGCGAAGATTGCCAGACGTGCTTTCCGCAGAACAGATAGGTCGCGTGTTCGGCCAACTCATCGAAGTTGCGGCATAATCGGACACCGCTGCTACCGACGCCTACGGCTGGTTTAAGAATTACCGGCAGCCCAATTTCAGCGGCAGAGCTTTCTATGTCCACCGCATTCGTTGCCAATCGATAAGACGGTACTGAAACGCCGGCCTCCGCGAGGAGCTGACGTTGGGTGAATTTGTCGCAACATCGTTCAATCGAAGTAGGGTTTGGTCCCGGTAAATCGAAATACCGGCAGAGCTTGCCAACTGTCGCATAGACCGACTCCTTGGCGCACGTAATTCCGGCAATGTCATTGGTCGTACCCAGCCGGGAACATTCGCCGATCAAGGCAGCGAGATCGTCTGTATCGACACGGATCGCCTCAGCCCCTTCCGCCGCAATATAGTCGTACTGAGCTGGATCAGCCGACAGGGTAATCGGATGTAGGCCAAGACGCTGGGCCGCCTGGATGTACAACCGACCTGTCCTCGAGCCTTCAACCAGGATAAGCACTGTTTTGGCCATTAGCTGTTGATCCCCAGTTGCATGCCGTGCCGTGCCTCAGTCCAAAACGAGTCGACGTCAGGCTTTTTGACGCGCCTAGTCTCAAGACCTGTCGCGAAAGTATCATCGTCGGCGATTTGCGGTCGTGAAGTTGTGTGAATTTATTGTAAACAGCGGTTAATGCGGAGTGCTGGATCCTGGGCGAAAGGCGAAAGCGGTGGCAATGATGGCTGAGACAACCCTGGGGCCGCCCTTGCCGGCATGGGCGGTACCATTTCTCGTGAAATGGCCCCCCTGTGCGATGTCGAGCACTGCACTTTGCTAACGACTGCCTCTGCCTTCCTAGGCCTGACGCCGCTCAGGCCGCGAGGTGTCAGCTTGCGCGTGAACTCCGTCCAGTTCGGCTCGGCCTCGCGCCGGCCGTCCGCATTCCGCATTGACGGCGACGGGCGAAGATGACGGTCACCGAGACGATCCGCCAACCCCGGCGGCCCTTCAGGTAGGTGGCGTCGATACTCAGGTAGGGCCAATAGCCCTCTCGAACCGTTCGAGGAAGGCGTCGATCTCCTCGCCCCCTCGGCCAGCCGACGGACCTGGCTCTTGGAGATGCCGCTCATCCCCCTTGGCCTTGACCAGGTCGTCAACCGAATATGTCGAGATGCCCTGTACGTGGCTTCCTGGAAACGGCGGTCAGCGCCTTCTCGCCTTCTCGTTCTCTCCTTCCGAAATGGGTTGGCTTCAACAACCAAACCAACGGAAGTGCCGATATTCACGACACGCCGCTCACTCGCTACCAACGGCGCGCTCGCGGGCGGCTACACTACCTGAAGGGACATGGCCGGCGGAACTTCGGTGCGACATCCGCGTGGGTGAAAGGTGCAGCCACCAGGTGGATTGATGGATTTGGCCGGGCTGCATGGGCTTTCGAAACGCGCCCCGCATGGGGCGAGTTCGATGCTGCAGCCTGACCACAGCACCCCTTGGTCGGTTACTCTGGAATAGACTGATTTTGCGAGCCCAAATCCAAAGCTGTTACTCTAGGCTCTCGGCAACATGAAACTCACTCCGCTGACTGGCCATCGAGATCGGCATCCTGCGTACGCCGTGGCGCAGGTTCTTATACTCCAGAGTGTCATTCCGGCACCAATGCGCTCCAGGGGACTCCACCGTAAGAATCTCTTCGGCGATTGGCGCAAAGTCGGCACGGAAGTGAACTGCGCTTTTGACTGCCACAACCGACTGCTCGCTCGGCTCTATCCCGACCGCCCTCAACAGATCCTGATCGAGACACTGAAAGCGGACACTTGCTACGACGACCTGTACGCTCGATCCAGGGTCAAGGATGAGCAAGCGTGCCATGCGCCCAAGATCTACTTGCACACCGCCTAGGCATGGCCCATTAGCCACGAACACCCCGTCGGAAAGTGCTTCCACACGAACCCTGGCGAGATATGGTTCCGGATCGAAGTCATAGCGCCCACCAAGTCGAACATTGAGTTCCGCGCCCAGACCTGCGGTGTGCGCTTTTTCAGCCGTTTCTGAATCCCAAAGCAAGCCAAGCACACTATTTCGAAGGCCGCCCTCAACCATACCCTTCAGAAGTCCGATGGTATCCGACGTTCCTCCACAGCCAGGGTTGTCCTGCACATCGGCAAGGACAATCGGTGAACCTTTGCGCCCGTTGCGAGCAGCATGTTCGACAGCTTCCTTTACATCCAGAAGCGACATATGGAATCTTTCTTCAGCCTCCAGTATATCGTTCAGTTGCATATCTGCCGCCTTTGCGACTGCCGTCTCGTCGACCCCATAAGCGACAACTGCGGGCCCGCACTCGCGAATATCAGCCAACGGAAAGCCCAGCGCGACGTCTACGTTTAGAACTGCTCCTCTGACCCGTTCCGGCAGCCCAGCATAGAGTGACAGGCATGGCTCTAGATCAGTACACTGAGCAGGTAGCGGGATCAGGAATGGCGTCTTCCGGAGCGCTTTGATGAAGGGCCTCCCGTGGCGAATCCGCTGCTCCAGTAAATTGAAGGCGCGCCTGCCAGTATCAGCCATGTCTATGTGAGGGTAAGTGCGGAAAATAGTAATGCCATCGGATAGCTCGACCATGGCATCGGTGACATTGGCATGAAAATCCAAACTGATCACAATTGGAATATCTTGCCCGACGATTTCTCGCACGCGCCTTAATAATTCGCCTTCGCCGTCCTCATATGATTCGACAACCATCGCCCCATGCAGGTCAAGATAGATGGCGTCGAGGGTACCTGCGCTAGCGATCCCGTCACAGATCATTCCTGCAATTCGCTCGAAGGCGTCATCTGAGACGAAGCTGGTCGGCTCCGCCGCGGCCCAGACCAAAGGTATCAACTCATAGGTATCCTTCGCTGCGCTGATGAAGCCCCCGATGGGAATTTCAATCGGAGGAAAGACATCGAGCATGGCCGCACCGGTAGTGATAGCGGGCCACCCGCCACCGCGAACGAAGTCGTCAAAAGGGGCGCCGAACGGAGCAAATGTGTTGGTTTCGTGTTGAAAACCAGCGATAGCTACACGTGGGCGACCCGACCTAGAGCTGGCGAAGGTTGTCGGCGTTGAACGAACCATATCTCGACCTTTTGAACTTCAGTTGCTGTCTTATGAACGAACGACGTTTTGCCTCATAATCAGGGACGGCATGCCGAACGAGATTTTGCGCTCGCCTAACCACGAATGGGCTTGCTAACGTCCGGGAAGAGTATTTTCTGCGGTCCCAGGTGGTCTAACAGATGCGCACACCCCGACCCGAAGCGAACAACCCTTGCGCGATCGGATCATTGCGACGCACCGATTTCCTGCCGATCCTGAATCAGGCGGCCTTCTTGACCCGCTTGGCCAAAGTCTCGATTGCTAGCTGAATCGTCGATATGACGAACTCACGCTCTTCGCCGACCAGCGGCAAGCGTGGTGCACGCGTCCATTCCGGTGCGCCATAGACCAGGTTCTCGGCGAGCTTGATGTACTGAACCAGCTTGACGTGGGTGTCGAGATGGAAGGACGGCGTCAGGATGTGATAAAGCGCGCGCGCCTCCTCGTACTTGTTTTGGGCGCAGAGATTGAAGAGCTCGACGCATTCTGACGGCCAAACATTGGTCATGCCCGAAACCCAGCCGGTGACGCCAAGCGCGCAACTTTCGACAATCAGATCGTCGACGCCGCAGAAGACGCTGAAGCGGTCGCCAAGTTCGACAAACATGTCGGTGACGCGACGAATGTCGCCGGTTTCTTCCTTAACGCAAACGATTTCGGGAGTGCCGACGAGTTGCCTGAGAACGTTGACAGTGCAGTCTACGCCGTAGGCGATCGGGTTGTTGTAGATCATGATCGGCAGCGACGAGGCGCTGGCGACGCCCTTGTACCACTCGACCGTTTCGCGATCGTCGGTTTTGTAGCCGAGGCTTGGGAATACCATGAGCCCTTGGGCGCCAAAGGATTCATAGAGCTTGGCGTTGGCCCTCGCATTGTCGAGTGTTATTTCTGCAAGCCCGGAAAGAACCGGAACACGACCGGCTACCACTTCGACAGCACTGCGGATGATGTCCTCACGATCCTTCAGCGACATCGAAGCGTTTTCGCCTAGCATCGGAAGCACAATGACGCCGGAAACACCTGCCTTGACGAGGCGGTCAAGGCTGTCCTTGGTCGCCCGAAGGTCAACCTTGCCATCCATCGTCAACTTCGTTGTGACTGCGGGGAATACACCAGTCCACTTTGCCATGATTCTACATCCATATGCGATCCAACTGGATCCAATCTACATGACACCAAATGACATGTCTAGCCTTTTACGTCGTCCTTTTTTGGGATACCCTCAGCAAGCCGAGCCATCAGCATAAGCGAAAGAGGCGGCATTTCAATTTTGTGTGGTTGGATCCAAAAAACAATGGACAATATGCTGGAGCAGAAGAAGCAGCGCTCGAAATATCGCCTTCAGAGGCAGAGCCTACCGGAAGCGCTATCAGAGTCGTTGCGGGAACGAATTCTCAGTGGCGAGTTCAAAGAGGGTGACCCCCTCATACAGGAGGCTATCGCGGCGGAATATGAATGCAGCCGAATGCCTGTGCGCGAGGCATTTCGCCAGTTGGAAGCAGCCGGGTTGATAGTTTCCAAGATTCACAAGGGTGCAATTGTTTCGACATTGCCATCTGAGCAGATCATGGAATTGTTCGAACTTCGGGCAACGCTGGAATGCGATATTCTGAGCCGCTCTCTAGAGCATCTGTCGGACGAGGACTTGGCTCACTCGGCGCAAATTCTCAAGCGACTCGAAGTGGCATATCACACGCGCGACATTGCCAGGGTAGGCACTTTGAACTGGGAGTTTCACCGCAGTCTCTATCGGCCCGCCGGACGCATTCAGACACTCGCCATTCTCCAGGGCATCAACGTCCAAATTGATCGATATATCAGGATTCAGCTACTTTTGACTTCGGGCTTCGAAGAAGCGGAGCGCGAACATCGCCAAATTCTGAGCATGTGCAAAGACCGCGACCGTCAAGTTGTGGAGTTTATGCGAGGGCACATAATCAGGGCTGGTCATAACCTTCTGGAAGCGCTCAATAAGCGTCGAGTGAGCGACCCTGCTGCATAATCGCACCTGACGGAGGTCAAAGAAAGCACTTGATTACAACTGTGCTTCACAGGCGCTTTGCTTGTTCACAGGGACTGACCTGAGACCAATCTTTGCTCCAGCTCAATGGAGAGTCCGGGGTTTCATTGGTTTGGCTTCCTCCCCGAGACGCTCAATCAGGTAGGGTGAATCGCGGGTCGAGCATGTCCCGTGCCCCATCGCCTATCAAATTGATTGCGAGCACGACAACCGCAATAAGCACGCTTGGATAGAGAATCATATGTGGGGCGATCAAGGCAAAGGACCGTCCCTCGGCAACGATGTTGCCCCAACTCGGATGCTCGGGTGGAACGCCAACACCCACAAAGCTGAGGTAAGCCTCATAAAGGATCGCCACGCCGCAGATATACGTGGCCTGCACCGCGATCGGCGCCAACGCGTTCGGCAGGATGTACTTGAACAAAACACGGAGGGGCCCAGCGCCGTAGGACCGAGCTGCCTCTACGAAAACTTGCTCCCGCAGTGTCAACGTCAAGCTCCGGGCCAGTCGCGCAACACCCGGCACTTCCGGGATCGCCAAAGCTACGATCACAGTCAGGACCCCGCCACCAAAGATCGTCGCCAAGGCAATCGCAAGCAGGATCCCAGGTATAGCCATCATGCCGTCCATAATCCTCATCAAGATCTTGTCTGAGAGTTGCCCGGCTCCGGCGACGAGGCCCAGTATCGTTCCGATCGTTGTGGCCAGAGCCGCTGTAGCCAACCCGATCACGAGTGAAATCTGCCCCCCGTAAAGCACCCGCGCGAGAATGTCGCGACCGAACATATCGGTTCCCAGTAAATGACTATAGCTAGGTGGCTTGAGCCTTGCATCCGGAGTCATGGACAAGGGATCAACGCTAGTTAGGATCGGCGCCAAAAATGACACAAATACAACAACAAGCACAAAAATTGAAGCCACCAGCAAAGGAGTCGAAACCGGCCTGTTTTTTCGCCACGACAGAGAAAACGTCATCTCCAAATCTCCTCAGGTATATTTAATTCGCGGGTCGATAAACAAGTACGATAGATCAACCAGTAAATTTATCAAAACATATAGAAACGAGCTTATTAGCAAGACTCCCTGTATTACTGGCACATCCTTGTGTTGGATGGAATCGACCAAGAGACGTCCAACCCCAGGGATGGCAAACACTGTCTCGGTTATCACCACGCCGCCAAGCATATAAGCAAACGACATTCCAACTATCGTGACGAGAGGCACGGCGATGAGCCGGAGGCAGTGCCGCATGATAATTGTGAACTCATCGAGGCCTTTTGCCCGCGCGACCCGAATGAAGTCCTGGTTAAGGACCTCGATCGCACTCGCTCTCGTGATCCGAGTGATCAGCGCGGTCTGCGCAAATCCCAACATGGTTGCAGGCAGAAGCACATGCCTCAAAACTTCCCATGCTCCGCTTTCGAGCCCAGGGAACCCCGAGATAGGCATTGATCCAAAGTACACCCCGAACGTAAATATCAGCAAATAGCCAATGAGGAAGGCGGGTATTGCCGTTCCAGCAATACCGAAGAACGATACCAGTTGATCGGCGATGCCGCCCCTTCTCCGTGCGGCCAGCAGTCCTAATGGCACAGCGATGATGACAGAGACCAGAGTTGCTGCGATTGCCAGAATGATCGTCGGTTCGACTCGCGAGAGGATGAGAGCCAATACCGGCTGTTCAGAAAAGATCGAATTTCCGAGATCGCCCCGCAGGGCGCTCCCCAGCCAATGAAAGTACTGGGGTACAATTGGAGCATCCAGGTGAAGCCGCTCTCGAATAGCAGCGATCTGAGCGGGCGACGCATAGTCGCCCGCCAGTACCACCGCCGCATCCCCGGGGCTCAAATACGTTAGTCCGAAAACCACGGCCGTTACGACCCCCATCACCGGTATGATGGAAAGCATTCTGGTGATGAAATACCTGATCATAATAACCTCACGGCCGCGGATTGACGCGCTACTTGCTCTTGCGCCGGATATTCCAGAAATACACTTCAGGCGTTTCGGGGTTAAAACCTTCAATCTCAGCTCGGTAGACAACGGCCGCGGTGTTTTCTCCTGTCATTATGAAGGGCAGATAGGTAGATGCGCGGGCCTGGAGTTCACTGGCGATCTTTTTCTTCTCATTAAGGTCCCCGGCGCTGATGAATGCTGCCCGCAAGTCCTCGATACCCTTGTCGCAGGGCCATCCGAACCAAGCCTTGTCACAGTTAGAGGCAAGCATGAGATGTGTAAGCGGAGACGAGGCAGGCTGGCCTTCCATGATATTAGGGAACAGGTTCCAACCGCCTTCGGAAGCCGGCGCCTTAGAAGTACGGCGCGACGTCAGGGTCGTCCAATCCATTGCTTGCAGGTCAACCTGAGCACCGGCTTTTCTCAGTTGCTGCGCCATGTACAGCGCCCTTGCATGGGCTTCGGACCAATCTGTCGGGTCGAGAACCACAATCGGCTTTCCGTCGTAGCCGGCTTCTTCGAGGAGCTTTCTTGCCTTGTCAAAATCGGCGGCCCCCCGATGACCACTATAAGCGGACTCGTCGCCGTAAGTCCCTTCGCAGGTCAGAAAAGCATAGCAGGTGTGCCAGAATTCCTGGTCACCCACCGCTGCGCGATTGATCTCGGCCTGGTCAATCAGATAGGTAAGGGCCTCACGCGCCTTGACGTTATCGAATGGAGGCACCACGTGGTTTATGACGTACAGGCCTTGCGTGAAAAATCCTTTCGCTACCACGAGGTCCGGATTGCCTTTCAAAGCCAGAGCATTATCCATTGGAGGACCCGGCCAGATGTCTTGCTGCCCGGTCATCATTTCCGCCATCGCGGTGTTTGCATCCGGCACGTAAGACATTTCGATCTTCTCGAACGTCGCCTCTTTCTTGCCGGCAAAGAAGCTCGACGCATCGGTCCGCGGAATATAGTTGGGGTTTTTGGTATAGATGCGCGTTTGTCCTGGCTTCCATGACGTATAGTCAAATTGATAAGGTCCAGAGCCGGTTGTATCGGTTAACTGGTCCGTGGGCGGCAACGACGCAACTCGCTTGGGCATGATAAATGCAGGGTTCCCTGTGATACTGGCAAGCGCAGCGGGCACGTCGAATGGCTGACTCAACTCAATGCGAAATGTCAGATCATCGACTTTTGTCATTTCCTTGAGCCTGGCAGCCAACAACTGTCCGGTCTGGTCCCGGGAAGCCCAGCGCTTCAGGGACTGGATAACGTCGTCGGTCGTAATTGGGCCACCATCGGAAAATTTCAGATCTTTCCGAAGCTTAATGGTATAGCTTTTTTTATCGGCACTAAAGTCGACCTTGTCAGCCAATTGAGGACGTGCGGTGCCGTCTTTATCGAACTCAAACAACTTGTCGTAGATCAGATAGGCATGAACCAAGGTCGTGCCTGACGTCGTTACGATGGGGTCTATGGTCTTGAGATCTGTGTCAGCAATCACGCGGAGCGTATCGGCCATTGCCGTGCTGGCGAAAAGAATCCCGGCAAACAACGACGAAAGCATTACCCGCTTAGCGACGCTCTTGCTGCTGCTAGTGCTGGTCTTCATTTTTTAGTTCCCCTTTTTTTGGCCATTCAACAACAACGTCGGGCAGCGACGGCCGGCGCTTCCTTCTTTTCCCATTCTGGGTCCCAGATCATGACGGCGTGGCCGGATGAGACCTCGCGATACTGGCGCACGGGCGGGATGTAGTCCGCAGGTCGGATCGGGCTCTTAATCTCGTCATTGTTGAGCGGACGCTTCTGCAGTCGCCGCGCCGGATCGGCGATCGGCACTGCCGCGAGCAGCCGTTTGGTATAAGGATGCTGCGGATTCTGGAAGATCGCTTCACGCGGGCCGATCTCGACGATCTCTCCGAGATACATGACAGCGACGCGATGGCTGACGCGCTCGACCACCGCCATGTCATGCGAGATGAAGAGATATGCGAGCCCCATGCGGGCCTGCAGATCCAGCATCAGGTTGACGACCTGGGCCTTCACCGAAACATCGAGCGCCGAGACCGCCTCGTCTGCTATAATGAGCCGCGGCTCGAGGGCCAGCGCACGCGCAATGCAGATGCGCTGGCGCTGACCACCCGAAAACTCGTGCGGAAAGCGGTTCACCATGTCAGGCGAGAGACCAACGCGCTGCAGGAGGTCAGCGACCTTGTCGCGTGCTTCCGAACGGCTGGCAAGATTGTTGATCAGCAGCGGCTCGACAATCGCGGTGCCGACATTCATCCGCGGATTGAGCGATGCGAACGGATCCTGGAAGATCATCTGCATGCGATTACGTTGCTTGCGCAATTCGCTTTGGCTAAGCTTAAGAAGGTCGACGCCGTCGAGCAAAATCGAGCCCGACAGGGGCTCGGTCAATCGCATCAGCGCGCGGCCAGTCGTCGACTTGCCACAGCCTGACTCGCCGACCAGTGCTAAGGTTTCGCCGCTCTTGACGCTAAACGATATATTTTCAACTGCGTAGACGCGTCCCTTGACCGAAGAAAACAGACCCGAACGGATTTCAAAGCGCTTCGTCAAGCCGGCAACCTCTAGCACCGGGCGCTCGGGCTCCCTGATGGTGTCCGGCACCTCGGCCGGCACGTCGGATTGGCCAGTCGCGCGGTCGACGACCGGAAAGCGCATTGGTCGCCTTCGACCCTTCATCGAACCTAGCTTTGGAACGGCCGAAAGCAGCGATCGCGTATAGGGGTGATCGGGGCTGTGGAAAATGTCCTCGGTCGGCGCGGCCTCGACCACCTGCCCGTTGTACATGACCACCGTGCGGTCGGCGATCTCGGCGACGACGCCCATGTCGTGCGTGATGAAGAGGACGGACATGCCCTCCTCCTCCTGCAGCTCCTTCATCAGCTCCAGGATCTGGGCCTGAATCGTTACGTCAAGCGCCGTCGTCGGCTCGTCAGCGATCAATAGTTTCGGCTGGCAGGCTAGTGCCATCGCGATCATCACGCGTTGGCGCATGCCGCCCGAGAACCGGTCTGGATATTCGTGCAAACGCGCCTTCGCGGCTGGGATGCGCACCTTGTCCAAGAGACGAACGCTCTCGATTTCAGCCTCGGACCGTGATAGGCCGCGATGCAGGATCAGCGCCTCGGCGATCTGAAAGCCAATGGTCAACACGGGGTTCAGTGATGTCATTGGTTCCTGGAAGATCATGGCAATTTCGTTACCGCGGATACGGCGCATCTCGGCATCCGGCAGAGTGAGCAGCTCCTTGCCCTCGAGCTTGATTGACCCTTTGATCTCGCTCGAGCGCTCGGGGTTGAGCCGCATGATCGAGAGCGCAGTCACGCTCTTGCCGGATCCGGATTCGCCGACGACGGCGACAGTCTCTCTCGCTCCGATCTCGAACGACACGTCATTCACAACGGGATTCCAGCGCCCTCCCACTCGGAAGGAGGTGACCAAATGTGAAACTGAAAGGATGGGAGGAGTCATCTGCTGTTTAGCGCCGCGAAAAGTTTAGGTCCAGGCGTGCGGAGGTCTTCCATCACTCTCCCCAGACTTCTCGGAAGACACGCAGCCAGTTCAATCCCAGTAACTTGCGTACGTCTTCTTCCTTGTACCCGCGGCGAATAAGCCCCTCCGTCATTCCGAGGAACATTTCGGGCGTCTCAATCTCGGGCGGGTTGTAATGGGGTGGGCGTGGGTAGGCGTCCGGGTTCCAAGCGCCCCCGCTGACAGCCTGCTCCCACTGGCTGATCACTGTGTCGAGGTCGGAGAACGGAAGCGTTCCCCACCAGTAATCGAGTCCCAGGCCGACGTGGTCGATGCCGATGAGCGAGACGAAATGATCGATATGCGCTATCAGGTCGTCAAGCGACGGGCGCGCCGCGGCGCCGTTGGCAGGCACAACGAACTGCGGGACGGCGGTGATGCCGACAAGCCCTCCCGTGGCCGCTGCTGCCTTCGCTTGGTCGTCGTGGATGTTTCTCTTGCTGGGAAACACGGTGGCAGAATTCGAATGAGAGAAGACCGCAGGCCTCGTCGTCAGCGACAAGGCATCCATTGTTGTCTTGTAGCCGGTGTGGGTACAGTCGACGACAACCCTGTTCTCATTCAGCCTCCGAACAAGAGCCTTGCCAAACCTGCTAAGCCCGCCGTCGATCTCTTCTTCGCATCCGTCCCCAACGTAGTCTTTCCTGTTGTAGGTAAGTTGCACCATCCGCAAGCCCAGCGCTTGAAAAGCCTCGACTAGATTAAGCTCTGTTTCGAACGGTCCTGTGCCCTGAAAATGGAATAAGATGCCCATCTGACCATCGCGCTTCGCAGCCTCGATATCAGATGCCTTTTCCACCAGCTTTAGGTCTTTTCTGGAGCGTATAGAGTACAACCAGCTGCCGATCTCCTTTAATGCCGCGGCAGGAGAACCTTCGCCTACGTTGACAGTCGGAGTCACGCACGTGACCCCGCCAGCTTTGTAGGACTCCACATATTTCTTTTGCTCAAGAAGCGGGGCGACGGCATCGATAATGACCGCATCGCGGTGAATTCTTTCGGCGTCCAAGCCCAATCCTCCCAGAAAGTTCGCTAGCCGGCCAACGAGGCATCTGAATACAAACCACTTGGATCCAGAATTGTCAAGGCGTTGTAGATTGGATACAGTTGCCAATATGCATATCTGGTCTCCAGAAGAGAGAAAATTAGATGGCTGGGATGAGTGTCATTGTCGTCGGCGCCGGCATTGTCGGACTGAGTGTTGCCTACGAGGCGCTACTGGGCGGAGCGGCGGTCACAATCATCGACCGAGACCCTGAGGGCGACAAAGCGTCGTTCGGCAACGCCGGCGGCATCGCCGTAACCGAAGTGATACCCTTATCTGTCCCGGGATTGTGGAAGCAAGTGCCCTTCTGGGCTCTGGATCCGCTGGGCCCACTAGCGGTCCGGGTTAGGCATACGCCTCATTTATTCCCGTGGCTTTGGCGTTTCGCAAAAGTGGGCTCAGCATCCGAAGTGCGACGGATTTCTGGCGCGCTCGCGGAGATCAACAGCCGCGTCTACGACGATCTCGTGCCGCTCTTCAACAAGGTCGGCCTTGCAAACGATCTGTTTCGCAAGGGGGCGCTTACGGTCTACGAGACCGAGAGCGGTCTGACGCGCGACCGGCCGGAGTGGGAAGCAAAGCGTGCATTCGGCGTTGATAGCCAAGAGTTATCGGCGTCGCAGGTCAGGGACATGGAACCAGCGCTCGGTCCGATTGTGAAAAATGGGGTGTTCACGCCTCAGTGGTCGCATGTTTCGGATCCAAAGAGGATCGTGGACGTTTTGCGCTGCTGGCTTGCCGATAACGGCGCGGAAATCTTGAGAGGCCAGGTTGACCGTGTAGAGCCTATTAGAACCGACGGTGCGGCGCTTACGCTAAGCGGCGGCAAGACACTGAGGGCAGCAAAGATCGTCATTGCAGCAGGCGCGTGGTCGGCACAACTCGCCAAGCAATTGGGAGATCGCGTGCTGCTCGAGAGCGAGCGCGGATACAACACAACGATCCCCTCGCCGGGCCTCGCCCTAGAACGCGAAGTGATATTCGCAGATCGGAAATTTGTGGCGACGCCGCTCTCGATCGGCTTGCGGATTGGCGGAGCGGCCGAGTTTGGCGGCTTGAAGGCTGCGCCGAACTTCAACCGCTCGAAAGCCCTCGTGACGCTTGCCAAGATCTATCTTCCGGGCATCAAGGAAGAGGGAGGAGTAGAGTGGAGCGGTCATCGGCCTGCTACGCCAGATAGCCTGCCAGTCATAGGCCGGTCTGGCCCGAGCCCGCGTATCATCTATGCGTTCGGTCACGGTCATCTTGGACTGACACAGGGGCCAACAACCGGCAAAATCGTCGGGGACCTCCTGTTCGAACGACAGCCATGCCTGAATGTGGAGCCTTTTTCTGTGGCCCGCTTCTCTTAAAAGGCGAAAAGGCGTCTATAACCCATAGGACTTTTGAGGCCCGGCCGGCCCGTAAGAGCTCGTAGGCGAAAGTCCTGCTCGGCGCGACCTTCCGTCGTTGATCAGCTTCCGGTCCGGTCTGCAACCCCGTGCCCCACAAGCCAGCGGACCGAAGAGCGTGGGCTCAACGGCGGCGCAGCTCACCGGGCGCGCTCGTCGCGCCCAGAGGGCAACCGCCGCCGTGGTCGGATAGGATAGTGTTGCAGAAGAAGAATTCCAGTGGCGCCGTGATGTCGCGACGCGAGTGCCGTGCGGCTCGGGACCGCAATGCAGACGATATTGCCGGCCAGCCCTTGGCGACAGATCACGCACCAGCGAAAAGCCGATCACGCCGATGCCGACCAAAGCGATCTAGGGTTTCGACATCACTAGTACCTCTGCACAGAGGTTATGACTCTTTGGAAGTCGGCTTGGGATAGGCTTTGGCCATCTTAAGGCGTGCGTTTTCGGTAGAGAACATCCAGTTGATGCGAGCGCCACTGGTGTTTCGCAGGTGCTCCCAGGCAGCGGTCTCCGCGACGAGGCGATCATAGCTATTGATGCGACGATCGAGGCACTGGCCGCGCAGGACGCCGATTTCGATCTCGACCATGTTGAGCCAGCTGGCGTGTTTGGGCGTGTAGTGGAATTCCAGCCGTCGAAGGACGCGTCGCGCCTCTGAAGCAGGCAGAGCCTGGTAGAGCGCGGCGGCCGAGTGGGTTGACAGATTGTCGAGCACCACCCTGACGCGTTCGGCCTGCGGGTAATGGATATCGACGAGGTCGCGCATGCAATGGGCAAAGTCTTCCGCGGCGCGCCGCTCGGTGACCTTGACTTTGCGCCAGGAGCGGTGTGCGTCGAGGAAGACGAACAGGTTGGCGGTGCCGTTGCGCTTGTACTCGCAGTCATACCGCTCAAGCCGGCCCGGTTCGGCCGGGATCGGCTGTCGCACCTCGCCGATGAGTTGGGTCGGGCTTTCGTCGAAGCACACCACCGGTCGCTTCGGGTCCGGTGCCTCGGCATAGAGGTCGAGCACGTCCTCCATGCGCGCGACATACTCGGCGTCGACCTTGGGGATGCACCACATGTCCTTGCGCCAGGGCTTGAGATCGTTGTCTGCCAAGCGTCGGCGCACCGTCTCGCGCGACAGTTCCTGGTGATCGGTCAGCTTGACGAACTCACCGGCCAGCAGTTCCAGGGTCCAGCGGGCGCGGCCCGGCGGCGGACTGGAACAGGCGGTGGCCACCAGCCGGGCTTCTTCCTTGCCCGTCAGCTTGCGTTGCGCGCCTGCGCGTGGCTCTTCGCTGAGCGCCGCCTCCAGACCCATCTCCACGAAGCGGCGCTTGGTGCGATAGACAGTGGAGCCGCCGACCACCACCGTCGCGGCAATGGCCTCGTCACCCAAGCCCGCGTCGACGGCGAGCAGGATCTGCGCCCGCTTGAGCTTGCGAGCCGGCTGCTTGCCGCCTGCCAGCATCGCTGTGAGTTCATCGCGTTCGGGTTGGTCGAGATCGACACGATAGCGTAGATTCATCCAGAAAGCCTCCTCGGTTGCCAAGGGTTCCGGATGAATCGAAAATTGAATCAATTACTTGACGGGCAAACGCCTGCGGGTCCCAGCTTCACCGAAAAACAGGGCCAGTACCTCGCCTTCATCTGGGCTTATATGCAGATCAACCGCCAGCCGCCGGCCGAACGCGACATGCAACGCTATTTCGGCGTCACCCCGCCGTCCGTCCACCAGATGGTGCTAACCCTCGAACGCTCCGGCCTCATCCGCAGGCAACCAGGTGTCGCGCGCAGCATCCAACTGCTCGTCGACCACGACATCCTACCCAAACTTCAGCCGGTTCAACCCGTCATAACCTCTGTGCAGAGGTACTAGCTTCTCAGGAATTCGGTGAGTGCGGCGCGAGATCAAGGCGCCACTGGGCGTCTTCGGCACCGACCGTCATTCGCTCGCGTTGCGCAACGCGCCGCAGAAGTTGACTGCACGCCGTGAGATAATCGTCAATCGTTTGCGGACATGCGGCTTGATCTTCTTCAGGCCGACAATCCCGTCAAAAACTGTTTCTCTCCTTTCTCTCGACGGTTACCAATGTTCGGCGACGATCACCTTTGCCTGGTGCCACCTACGCTTGCGCGAAGCCGTAAGGAGCGGCTGATTGTTGCTCTTCGCCAACGATCGGAAATGGTGTGATCGACCAACTGATTAAGTCGACAGCACGCTGAAGTATCGCCTCGGTCCGAGCATGGCTGGTTGAAACGGCCATAACATGTCCCATATGGTCTCGGTAATCGCCTTTCCTGACAATCGGCGTCTTGGGTTCAACACTCAATTTGACCTCGACGACACCTGGTATAGCAGCCGCCCGACTGTCGCCATCGATCCAATCGAGAGTGCCATCGCGATCAGGAAGTAGGGACCGCCAGGCCGCGATGCAGGAATGCCTTCTGCGCAAATCCCATTCCTTGCCAATGACAAGCTTGATGTGCTCGGTGATGAGATCGACACCGTAAGCCAGTTGAACCAGTTCAGGCCCGCCACCAAGACGCGGATTGACTTCAATGACGACCGGGCCACGCGTCGTCCACCGGAGTTCAATGCATGTTGGCCCCCAGCCAAGGCCGAGAGCTGGCAAACAGCTTAGCGAAACATCGACGATACGCCTATGCTCCTCATCGGTCAGTGGGGCCGGAAAGATGCCCTCCCGAAAGACGAAATGCGGTGGGGGGCCGAAGTCAGCGGACCCAATCCCAATGACCTCATTTCCCATTACATGGGCTACATAGAAAGGGCCTTGTGCGAATTCTTCGACCAGCATCCTCGGCGAAGACCGCCATATGTGCTTCCCGCCCAACAGATAGGCCGTATGTTCGGCCAAATCATCGACGTTGCGGCACAATCTGACACCGCTGCTGCCGCTGCCTACGGTTGGCTTTACAATTACCGGCAGTCCGATCCCGGCGGCAGACTTTTGTACATCCGTCGCATTCGCCGCCACGCTAAAAGCAGGTATTGGAACGCCGGCCTGTGCGAGGAGTTGACGCTGAGCGAGTTTGTCGCAGCATCGTTCAATGGATGTTGGGTTCGGTCCCGGTAGATCGAAATGCCGGCAGAGCTTGGCAGCTGTCGCATAGACCGACTCCTGGGCACTCGTAATGCCCGCAACGTCATACGTCGCACGGAGCCGCGAACATTCACCGATCAGCGCATCGAGATTGTCTGTCTCGACATGAATTGCCTCAATGCTTTCTGCCACAAGATCGTCGCACCAAGCTGGATCAGCCGAGAGGGTAATTGGATGAAGACCGAGGCGCTGGGTCGCTTGGACGAATAGCGGGCCATTATACCTTGTGCCTTCAATCAGGATGAGCGTCCTTCTCGCCATGGGCTGTTAACTCCGACGTTGCGTGCTGTGGGTCTGAGGCGTAAAGGAGGCATTGGCTTTTTGCCGTATCCCCGAATTTGGCAGTTGATATACCACGGTCATGGATCTGCGGTCGCGAAGACTTGTGAATTTATCTTACAAGATCTGTTACACGGCTGAATTGGTCGATTCCTCGGTAGTGATGCTGCATAGCAGGGCATGACCGAGGAGCCTGTCCGCCATGCCGGCTCGCCCGCCGCCGTCTTTTGGCAATCCGCGGCACCGCGGCCAGGCACAGTGTCCATTCTCCCGCATCAGCCGGCCGACGCGACGGGGACCGTAGTGCGGTCCCTGCCCTTAAATCTGCGGTCGATCACGCCGAGCAGCATCGTCTTGTTGGGTGCGGGTGAGCCAGGCCGGAAGCGAAAGCGGGACACATTCAGCGTCGCACAGGCATACCACCGCCCAGATGTTCCGTTGCCTTGCAATGAAAGCAAAGCCAGACCGAACCGGCCTTCGTGAGCCAAAAGCTGCCGCGCAGCACCTTGCGGTGATCTTGCGGCCGGCGGTCGACGCTCGACCGGCTCCTCGCCAATATCCTGTATCCAATCTACAATAGCTTGACATTGTAGCTGCCGGGTGGTTCATCAACGAAGTATTGAGATTCACAGAAATCTTCCAAACAGGAGCTGGAACCGTGACGATTTCTCGCACACTGATCTGTCTCGGCGTGGTTTGCGCGTTTGCTCTCGCCGGCACTGGTACACAAAGCCAGACCATGCCGCCGCTGCGCGTGGGTTCGGCTTCGGTCTCGACGTTGAACTACGCCAGGAGCAACGCTGGATACTGGGGGTTGGGGAACCTCATTCTTGAACCACTGCTCGTCCTGACAAAGGACGGGAAGATGGGGTCTTGGCTGGCTGAATCCTGGACGCAGCCGAACCCGACGACATATGTCTACCAACTGCGAAAGGGCGTCCGATTTTCCAGCGGCAACGAGCTGACGGCCGCCGACGTGGCTTTCTCGTTGAACTTTTATCGGGAGCCCGGGTCCACCAATGCGTACAACTTCCCGGCAACGCTGAAGAGTATCACCGCTGTCGACCGCTACACGGTGCAGGTCTCCCTCAGCGAGCCGGACGCAGCTTGGGCAGTAGCGCCCGCGGGGCCGCAACTCGGCATTTTCGAGAAGGCGTTCTACGAGCAGCACGAGTCCTCTTTCGGCCAGCCCGAGACCGGTGTTGTCGGCACCGGACCGTGGCAGCTCAGCAGTTTCAACCCAACCAGCGGGGCAGAGTTGACAGTCAACCCGCACTACTGGGGCGGCCCCGTCCCGATCCAGAGCATTTCTTGGAAGTTCTTCTCCACTGAGAGTAGCGAGGCCCTCGCATTCCGCGCCGGTGAGCTGGATGTTGCCTTCCCTTTGGAAAGGCGTTCGTTCGCCGCGACGTCCGGCGTCGATCTCAAAACGGCACCAGGAGTGACAAACCAAGCGCAGTTCACGATGAACACGCTTGTCGCGCCGTGGGATGATGTGCACCTGCGCCGTGCGGTCGCCTACGCATTGGACAAGCCGGCGCTTATCAGCGCGTACGGCGGTTATGCGCAGCCGGTGAGCACCTTGATTCCGCCGACGATGCTGCTCCAGCTCGGGAGTCAGGAGGAGGTCGACGCGGCACTGGCCTCGGTACCTGACTACCCGCACGACTTTGGTAAGGCGAAGGAGGAGATGGCCAAGTCCGCGTATCCCAGCGGCGTGGATGTGACACTCACCGTGTACAACACCCCATCGTACATCAACGTGAGCCAGGCCATTGTTCCTCAGCTCGCCGCCATCGGCATCCGAGCTGAGCTCCAGGTCGTGCAGGACGCCGCCTGGGTGGCAGAGGCGACCGGCGACGACCGCAAGGCGATCCACGCCCAGTTCTGGACCAATGGTGCAGTCTCTCCCGACCCCGGTGGAGCCAACGATGCCATCATCGGCAGCAGAAACGCGACCGCTGGGAACTGGAACGTGAGCAACTGGAGCAGTCCTGAGGTCGATGATCTGATTGCTCAGGGGCGCTCCACCACGGATCCGGCAAAACGGCTGCGGATCTACCAACTGCTGCTGACTAAGTTCGCCGACAATGTGCCGTTCGTGCCACTCTTCCTTGCCGACGAGGCCGTCGCACTATCAAGCCATTACAGCTGGTCATCATTCGATAGCTACTGGAGCCAGCATGGTCCCTGGGCGCTCGGGCTTGAGATCAAACAGTGACGCAAGCGATCGATCCCTCAATGGGCGCCGGCGACGGAAGTGCGGTCGTCTGGGCTCGGCCCCGATGGGCAATCGGCGGTGCCAGTATTAGGGCCTACGTTGCAAGGCGCCTTGTCGTGCTGGCGGTGCTGCTCGTGGCAGTCTCCTTTGCCGTGTTCTGCCTGCTATACCTCGCGCCAGGCAATCCGATAGACATGCTGCTCGGCCAGCGGCCAAGGACGCCGGCCACGGTGAGCGCGCTGACTCGGCAGTATAATCTCGACAAGCCGTTTTTCGAGCAGTACTGGCTTTGGGCGTGGCGAGCACTGCACTTGGATTTCGGTACCTCAATCCAGACATCGTTGCCGGTCGCGACTGAAATCAAAGCGCGACTTCCGACTTCACTGTTCCTCGGTTGCTACGCCTTCGGTCTGGCCACGATGACAGGGATAGGCCTAGGCGTGCAGGCGGCGGTGCGACGGGGCACTTTGGTCGACCGCTTCGTTGTCAGTGCTGTCGTGATCGGGCTGTCAACGCCGGTCTTTGTGTCCGGCGTTGGGCTTCTTTACGTGTTTGCGATCCAACTGCACTGGTTGCCAGCCTTCGGTAAGGGCAACGGGTTCTTCGACGAGCTTTGGCACCTGACCTTGCCGGCGATCGCCCTAGCGGTGCCCAGCACAGCTTACATTCTAAAACATGCCCGCGCGGCTATGCTCGGCGTCCTTGAGCAGGACTACATCGTCTTTGCCAGAGCCCGTGGGCTATCGCCTTGGCGAATCCTTTTCAGCTACGCGCTGCGCAACGCGCTCATCCCCGTCGTCACGATGTGTGGACTCGTCCTTTCCTCGTTGATTGTCGGCGCCGTCCTCACCGAGATGACGTTCTCGGTCCAGGGCATCGGCCACCTGCTGGTCCAGTCAGCGCTCGCCAAGGACATTGCAGTAATTCAGTGTGTGTCGCTGCTGGTGGCGGTCTCCGTCATGGCCACCAACCTGCTGGCTGACGTGCTCTATCTACTTGTCGATCCACGGATCCGGCTCGGGAGGCGTTGACATGCATTCTGGCAGGACGGGACCGGTGATCGCGGCATGTTTGGCAGTGGTCCTCGGAGTGATAGTGCTCGCAACCTTCGGCCCGTTGCTCGCGCCTCTGGATCCGGCCGTGCAGAACCTCGCGAGCGTCAATGCGCCGCCGTCAGGCGCACACTGGCTTGGAACCGATGCACTGGGCCGTGACATTCTTTCCCGGATTATTGTCGGGGCCCGAACCGCATTCGTCGGCGCCTTTGTAATCGCGGCCACATCGTTCCTGTTTGGCAACCTGCTCGGGCTGCTGGCCGGCTACCGCGGCGGATGGATAGACGCCATCCTGATGCGGTGGGTCGATATGATGTGGTCGATCCCGACGCTACTGGTGCTCATCGTCTTCGCAGGCATAATCGGCGCCCAGTACTGGCCCTCTGTCGCGGTCCTTGTTGTGCTGACCGTGCCATTCGATCTTCGAGTGGTGCGCGGTGCGACGCTTGAGCAGGTACCTCGGCCTTATGTTGAGGCGGCCAAAACATTGGGCGTACCCGGGTGGCGGATAATGCTGCTCCACATTTGGCCGAATGTATCGGCGTCAGCGATCGCGAACGCATTCCTCGTCTTCGCCGACGCCCTGGTGGTCCTGTCCGGACTGTCGTTCCTCGGCCTGGGTGTGCCTCCAGGTACGCCCGACTGGGGACTCATGCTAGCCGAGAATGTACCGCTCCTGTTCGTGCATCCGGTGGCGTCCCTGGCGCCCGGTGCATTGATAGTACTCACTGCGACCTCGATGAATCTCATCGGAGACTGGCTCCAGGAGCAACTCGCTACCCGAGGTGAAAGATAATGAGTGCATCGGCCGCCGTAACCGCAAACCCACAAACCATGACCAGCCCGCTGTTAAGCGTCAAACGTTTGCGCATCGAACGCCGCACCGCCGAGGGCCTGCAGACACTCGTCTCTGGCGTTGAATTGACCGTGCAACCGGGTGAGACGATCGGCATTGTCGGAGAGTCTGGCAGCGGCAAATCGATTACCACGCGAGCGATCACCGGGTTGCTGCCGCCGGGCCTCACGGCGACCGGCGAGATCCGCTACGCGGGGCGTAGCCTGCTCGGACTGCGCGAGCGGGACTGGCGCACGGTGCGCGGTACTGAGCTCGGTTTGATTCTGCAGGACCCTTTCACGATGTTGAACCCGATCATGCGGTGCGAGCGCATCCTCGGCGAATCTCTGCGGAACGGCGGCACGTCGTGGTTTGCACGCCGTGAAGAAGCGATCCGGCGGCTGGCCGAAGTTGGGATCCACGATGCGTCGGTCATAGATCGCTACCCCTTCCAGCTCTCCGGGGGCATGCGGCAACGCGTAGCGATTGCGGCGGCGTTGGCTCGGGATCCGAGCCTGTTGATCGCCGACGAGCCGTCCACCGCTCTGGATGTCACTACCCAGCGCGAGATCCTGGCGTTGCTCAGGCGTATCCAGGTAGCGCGGGGCATGAGCCTTATCCTGATCACCCACGATCTGCGCGTGGCCTTCGCCATGTGCGACCGTATCTACGTGATGTATGCCGGGTCGCTGGTCGAAGTGGCCCCAGCCGATAAGCTTGATGCCGAGCCGTTGCATCCTTATAGCAACGCCCTGCTGCTCTCCGAGCCTCCGGTTGATCGGCGTGTAGCGGAATTGGTTGCCATCCCCGGCTCTGTCCCGTCCCCTGGCGAGGTCGCCAACAAGTGCGTCTTCGTTCCGCGTTGCCAATGGGCGCAGTCGGCGTGCCACCAGGGATCGCCGTTGCTGCGCGAAGTGATGCCGGGTCGTTTGTCTGCATGTATTCGCGTTGATGAGATTCGTGGGCAGATGACGGCGCTTCGCCGGCAGAGCGCCGAGGCCGTATTTCGTCCTGCTGACACCACCCCACGAAACCAGATCCTTCAAGCCCACGGGATTCAAAAGGTGTTTGGAGGTCAGCGACACCCCGTGGTCGCACTCGACAATGTGTTCTTGGAGGTTCGGGAGGGGGAGAGTGTCGGACTGGTGGGTGAATCCGGGTCGGGAAAGACCACACTATCAAGAGTGCTTGTGGGGCTGGAGCACGCCACGGCCGGCAACGTCACTGTCGGCGGCGTGAATGTTGCCGATTGGCGCAAGCTCAACCGTAAGGACCTCGCCACCATCCGCAGAACAGTGCAGGTCGTCTTCCAAGACCCGTACTCGACTCTCAATCCAATGCGGAGCATCGGCTGGACACTCGCCGAGGCAATCACCACCCACAAGCCAGACACAAGACAAGTCGACCGTGAGGTCGAAGGTCTGCTCGAAGCCGTCGGGCTGCCCACCTCATACGCGCAGCGGCGTCCGGCTGCGTTGTCGGGCGGCATGCGACAGCGGGTGGCAATCGCGCGCGCGTTGGCAGCGCGTCCCCGCGTCCTCATCTGCGACGAGCCCGTTTCCGCACTCGATGTCTCTGTACAGGCGCAGATTCTCAACCTGCTCAACCGGCTGCGTGCCGAGCGCGAGATCGCCTATCTGTTCATTACCCACGACCTTTCGATCGTCCGGCAGGTAACCGAACGGATTTATGTAATGCACCGTGGCCGGGTCGTTGAATCCGGCACCACTGACGATGTGCTCAATCATCCACAGGACCCATACACAGTCCGGCTACTTGCGTCCGCACCAACAGCGGAACGAGACTGGCTTGACGGCACAAGGTAACCGGACGGAGAGGCGGCGGTTCCATGAGGCTGACATGGGTCGAAGTGACCGAACGACTGGTATGAACGATGTTCAGTTGAGCTGTGAGACCCCATTTGCGGACGTCGCCTTGCACCTCCGCCCAGTTTAAACCCTCAGAAGGGATCTACTGATGACCGCAAAGTTGGATGAGACGAGTCGCATCGTGCTCCCTCAGATCACGGCGAAGGAGATCAACGACATCGCTCCCGTCGCTTGCTCCTAATGAGAGGCCGCCACCTGCCGCCGACTGGATTGAGCGACGGCTGTCGTTTGGCGGGACAACGAAAACGGAAAATGCGCCACGAAATCCAACATGCCTCGCACATACGAATTCAAGGAGAGTTAGTGTGCCGACCCAGACGACCAACGATCGAATGACAAATGTGAAAGCCCCTTTGTTGCCATCTCATCGCGTCGACCCCGCACTGCTCGACCAAGCACGGGTGGAAATGCACCGCGATGGAGTTCCGGGAATCGCACTCGGCGTCTACCATAACGGCTGCGCCGCGACCGCCGGCCTGGGTGTAACCAACGTGGTGCACCCGCAGCCGGTCAGCGGCGATACGTTGTTCCAGATCGCGTCAATCACCAAGACGTTCACCGCCACCGCCATCTTGCAGTTGGTAGAGGACGGGCGACTCAGCTTGGAAGACCCGGTCAGCGCCCACTTGCCGCAGTTCGCGGTCGCAGACGCAGATGTCTCAGCTGCCGTGACCATTCGCGATTGCTTGACGCACAGCTGCGGTTGGGAGGGAGACTTCTACGAGGACCCCGGCTGGGGAGATGACGCGCTAGCCGCCATGGTCGCCCGGATGAGAAAACTGGTCCAGGTGACGCCACTGGGTCGCATGTGGTCGTACAACAATGCTGCCTTTTACGTTCTCGGACGGATCCTGGAGGTGCTGCACGGTCGTTCCTTCGAAGACGTGCTCAAAGAAGCCCTGCTCACACCTCTCGGTATCGACGGCACCTGCTTCTTCGCGCATGATCTGATCCATCGCAACTTCGCCGTTGGACATGCCGAGTTCGAGGGGCGGACAGTGATCGCACAGCCATGGGCGATGCCTCGCTGCGGCAATCCGATCGGGGGCCTGATCGCCAGCGCCGACCACCTTATGCGCTACGCGCAGTTCCAGTTGGAGGGGGCGGCGGTGCTTAGCGACGCCATGCGGTTGGCCGCCTTTGAGCCAGCCGGCCCTTCGAGCGACACCCCTGCGATCGGGTTGGGCTGGTGGTTGGACGACACTACCGGAGAACGCGTCGTCAGCCACAGCGGTGGCGCCAACGGCCAACCCTGCTTTTTCGCGATGATCCCGTCACGGCGCTTTGCGTTGACCGTGCTGACCAACGGGAGCAACGGCCGGATCACAGCCCGGCGGCTCTTGAAGTGGGCGATGCGGACCTACTTCGGCCTCGCCTCGCCCGAGCCTCAAGCTCAGGCGGACCCCGATACGGACTCCTGGCTGGGGACCTACGAGGCCCGCCTAGAACGCCGCGTGCTGCGCCGCGACGGAGAGCGGCTTGTGCTCGATCTAACGGACGAGGAGTGGCTCGATGGTATGAATCCGCCTGCCATTTCGCAGCGCGGTCTGGAGGTCCAGCCGACTGGTCGCGACACGATGCTTATCCAGCCAGGCAAGCGCGCGGAGCAGGCCGGAAACTTCTTGCGCGATGCATATGGCGAGATCCGCTGGATGCGCATCGCCCGCCGGGCCGCACTACGCAAGTGAACCCTAGGCACGCCTCGGCGCTCCCTCTACTGCGAGCCCGACATCATATCGCGACCGTTCAGGGTCAAAGAGGCCTATGCTTTTGAGAAGCGCACAACATCGACGAGTAGAAGTGCATCTTCGCAAGTCGCGGGAAAAACGAACTATTGGTCCCATGATGGACTACCCAATCATACCCGATCAATAAGTCATGACCTCGCCAGCAGCACGATCAATGAGATAAAATCGCTCGAGCGAGTTGGCTTTTTCTATGAGCGCTGGGTCGCCACGACGACGGCAGATTTCCTTCAGCCAGCCATACATATCCCCGCAGTGGACCTTGTGGAAGAAGTGAAGCTTCGCCAAAATCGCGACGATCTCTCGATAATTGGCCTCGCTGATAATCTCCGAAAATCCCAGAATGGATTCGAGTGCTTTATTGGTCCACTCCTTGCGGGTATCCACCTGGGGATTTATTGCCGATGACAGTTTGACATTCTGCGCAACCTCATCCAGGGAACGAGTCCCCTCGATGTCGACCACAAGATGTGAGCGTGGCGTTGCTGAGAAACATCCCGCGCTGTGCGTCAAGCTTGCATCGAGAAACCAGATCTCACCTCGTCCCATGTGGAATATATTATTCTCTTCGGTATTGGCACACTTTTCATTCGTGTCTAGAACTAAGTGCACTCTGACAAATTTCCCGCCTAGTTCCAAGTAATCACGGTGGGGTATTATACACGCGTTTTCTGATATACGGATGATCCGCGCGTAGCGTATAGAGTCCCTATCAAAGTGATTTTCCAACAATTCATTGAGATAGGGCAAGGATTGGCCCAGAGGTGTTGCCACTGCTGGGGTCTTGTGAACGACCACTCTCTGTTCCTCCTGCTTCCCCGACTGATTGCGGAGCATGCAGAATTCCCACCGCCCACACGCGAAATCCGAATATTCGCTCGAGAACGTGGACTTTGCCAAGACGGCCAAGTCGCCTGCCAGTCGCCCTTGGTCAAGCTGGACCACACCCAATATCCGCGTTGTCATTGTCTAGCCTCCGTATTAGTTCACTTCGAAAATCAGGCGGCTCTCTGCGCGACTTATCCCGTGGGATATGCGCGTTGTGCCTCATTCCTGCCCTCTTCCCTAAGGAAGCCATATGGCTCATTCCGCATGGCGCGAACCAAAATGGACTCCATGTCTTTCACGTTGACTAGCCTTGCGTAGGTTCCACCCAGCGCGAAGTCACGCATGACGTCCTTCAATTCATAGTCGTCGCGAGCGACATCACGCGCAAGAAACCTATACTCGGGCCTTCCCACGACATCGCGAACATAGATTGGTGATGAGGCGTCTAGCGGCCCGGTCCCGAAATCAACGATACCCTCGATATCGGTCGTCTTCATGTACGGCACCTGCGCCAACAATTCGCAGCGGTGCACATGAGTAACAACCGGTGTACCCAGGCGCATGACAAAACCTCCGAGCTGGCTGATCGATCCAAAAATCGAGTCGTCACCGAACGGACTGCATTTCCACCAATCGATTTCGCATAATTCCTGCGCTCTCGGGCCAGTCACGACCATCGAATAAGCGGGATGTTTGGTGCGCCCAGCAGGGAGCTCTCGCATCACAAGATCTGCCAAAACCCCTGCTTCGGATCTGGTTTCCGTCCAATGAAAGCGCTGCGTAGTGCAGTAGCTCAACGTGAACGCTGGGAGAATAACGGTAGACGACGCGGAGACGCGCTCTATCCCTTCAAGAAGAATGGTTGTTACCTCCTGGGCGGTCACATTCCTTAAAGCTACAAGCGATGAGTGCAGTACAACCGTGCTGGGGGCCCTATTTTCAATGTATTCGATAATTTGCGCCAACTCGCCCCTAAATTCGGCACCCTGCCCGCTCTTGCCTGTGGTGCTCGCATAAGATTGGCTGCGACCCACCGGTTGAATTCTCTTTGCCCACTCCTCGAGCGACAGGTCTTGCTCTTGATAGACGTCCTCGCCAAACATGAGCCCGGCTTCGGCCAACTTGAGTTGGATATCGAGGAAGTTCAGTGAATCTATGTCGCACTCCCGAGCTGTTAAGCTGGGAAATACCCATCTCCCCTTTGCTGCGTGTACCGCTTCCAGCAAGTGATCTAACGGTGACCCCGCCGAATGTTCCTTCTGAGATGTGGCATGGTTCATGTTCGCCCTGATCGCCTCCTTGGCAATTCTCTGGAGGGCGTGCTGGTCGAGTTTTCCATTGGCTGTGAAAGGAAGCCCGACAAGAGGCACAACGAGCCTCGGAACGCGATCATTCGGCAGGACATCCGTCAGTCGCCGATGAACTTTTTCCACGTCAGCGTCCGCGGGCGTCACCATGCAGACCAGATCCTGGCCCTTGTCGTCGTCTCTATCCATCACGACCACCGCTGAATCCGTGCATAGGCCCGTCTTATCGATGGCGCTGGTAATCTCCCCTTTCTCCAGTCGGGTTCCTCGGTACTTGATCTGATCATCGTTTCTTCCAAGAAACCGCAATCCGTTTTCTTCTGACGCCACGACATAGTCACCAGTGCGGTACAGCACTTGTTCACCGTTAGCCGTCAAGAATGGGACGAAGCAACGTTTCGACTGTGCTTCGTCCGCCACGTAGCGCTGAGACGTTTGCACCCCTCCCACCCAGAGCTCGCCCTCGACTTCAAAACCAACGTTGGAGTTGCTTTCGTCAAGAACATAGAAATCAACGTTGCATGCTGGTTTGCCTATGAACATCGGGAGTTCTGCATCGTCACGGCGGCAAGAGTGAAAGCTAACGGCAACACAGCACTCGGTCGGACCGTAGCTGTTTACTAGCGTAGCGTTAGGAAGAACCGAGTAAAATCGCCGCCTAACCGAGTCCGGCAAGGATTCACCATTGCACACCACATATTTGAGATCCGTGAACCGCTCCGCTACATAGGGAAGACGCTCAAGTGCTCCAAGGAAGCGCCGCAGCAGTGTTGGAACCATCTGAAGGACGTTCGTGCGGCTTTGAACTAGGAACTCAATCGTTTGAATGACCTGTGCTTGCAGCTGCGTAGTGGGCAAGACAATTGTCCCACCGGTCGCAAATGGTACGAAGAGCTCCGGGATCGAGACATCAAATGACGGTCGGGTGAGTTGCGAGATGCTCATCCCCTCCGAGAAGTCGATCATGTCGACATACCAGTCGACTAGATTCAAAAGAGCTGCCTGGGAGACCGGTACCCCTTTGGGGACTCCCGTGCTTCCGGAGGTATACATGATGTATGCTATGTCTGAGAACGCCGAGTTGATACCTTCGCGCGTCGGAAGACGCTCGACGCGCATCGAGCCACTTGGATCCGGACTAGCGATCGCTTCGGCGTTCGTGTTGCGGATTATATGGTCCAACCGCTCGTCGGAATCCGATGGATCAACAGGCACGAAGGCAACGCCCAGCATTTGGGTGGCGAGAATAGCTGTGACCAAATCCACAGATCGGGGAAGTCTAAGGATAATCGCATCGCCGGGGCGGATGCCGATAGCCACGAAGCGCCCCATAAGACTGGACGCGGACAGCCCCAACTCCCGATAGCTTACGTCGCCGCTCTCAGTCGTACGCACAGCCGTGTTGGACGCAAATTTATCCAAAGTTTTGGCAATAACATCGGCTATGTTGTCGTCGCCAAAACGTAACGACCGGCGCGGACCGGACAGGGTCGGCATTAGAATCTGCATCGTAGGCATGTCCATTGCAGTTTTCGGTCTTCCGCCTGAGGTTTGCATGGGGCGTTTCGCGGTGAAGAGTCGCAGTCGGCAGGTCCCGTGAGCGCGGCCAATCTCATTTCGTCTAGCGTCGCGACTTGGGAGCTTCAACAATCGTGCCAAATGCGCCGAGGGAGCATCAGAACAAGTTACCCGCAAAGCATTCAATGGTTTAAGTAGTGTCCAGCAGGACATCGGGTCTAGCGCGACCTGTCGCGACTTCGATAAACCCGACAGCAGTTGTCGGGTTGCCGACGTTTCCAACGCTGTCGGCTTGTCGGTTGGGATTCCGTCGCGATGTACCTGCAGATGCGATCGAAGGCAGAGAGGTCGAGGAGGGCATCCATCCGCTCAGCGATGCCGTGCATAACCTGTCGCACTTCAACAGACAATAAGCGTGATACGGACGTTCTCAACCCAGCATCAGCCGCATCACAGCGCCTGGCACTCAGCGTCGCGTATGTCCAATTGTCGGGCACTCATGCCGCTATTCGAACTGGTACGGCGTACTCCGCGTGCAAATTCACATCAGCTTCACAAATCCGTTGCGACCATTTCGTACGTGAAGGAGGCGGCTTTGCTGTTGCCCTGGAGCCCGGCCACATGCCAGTCGTCGATTTGCTCGGCGTCGCCTGTCGGCACCGCGAGATCGCCCTCGTCCAGCTTGTTGCCGGCCTCGTCGAACACTTCTGCGCCGAGCAGCAGCCAACGCGCCGCAGCATTGCCGGAGGCGAACGGCCAGAATCCATTCAACACTAGGAGCCATCGGCTTGTCGGACCGCCTGCCTTGTGGCCCAATGACGGCGGCCACGGCGTTGATATCGCTGGTCGAGTAGATTTCTTCCTGTACCCTCTCGTTCATATGCCCGATGATGTAGTCGTGGGCATGATAGACGCCGAGTACCCAGGCCGTAGCGCCACATCCGCTGGCAATTGTAGACACCGCATCGACATGGGCGCGCATGGACAACTCGGACCCGCCCCATTTCTTGGCACGGAATACGCCAAGCAGCCCGCTCTCATGCAACAGCTTGATGTTCTCCGCCGGCACTTTGCGGTCTTTCTCGGTCTCGAAGGCTCGTGACGAGAGCAACGGGATCAAGCTCTCGGCAATGGCCTTGACGTTCGATTCCTCGACGCGTGCGAGCGCATGAGCGTTCATGGCTACCCTCCCGGAGTTTCTATTTTGTCGGCATCGTACGGCATGCACACCCGCAGGAATGGGAGCAAATCCATTGCAGGTTTCGAAAGCGTCGACCAAGAGCAGAGTGTCGAAGACGGTCGAAACCCGCTGATAAACGACGACAAGATCTGAAGCGCGGGAAGAGCAAAGGCGGCCGCCCGCGCGCTCTTCAACTAGCGCTGTAGCGGGCGGCCGCCTTTGCGGCGCGGTGCTGATCATGGGAGGTTGAAGGGATAGACGCGGGGCACGTCTCCAGCCGCCCTGAGGCGGCTTTCGACGTACCCCGCCATGCGCGTGCCTTGTGGTAGATCTGCGGGTAATCAGCGCCGCAGAAACAATCCGGCGTAACACCGATCTCAACTGGCAAGTCCGGGCTCGGTGTCACGCTCCACTGACGGTGCGCGACTGCATTATCGCATTGTCAGCGCATTCCGTCGACCTTTTCCCCGAACTCCCAGCGGTGCTCCGAAAGGATCGTCGCGGATGCTCACGGGCCGCTTCTTTCTGTGCGGCCGCTGCCGTTCGCAGGTAACGATCTGCCGCAGCTGCGACCGGGGACAGCGCTACTGCGGCCAGGACTGCGCCCGTGCTGCCCGCCGCGAGAGTGTGCGCGAGGCGGGGCGACGTTATCAGCGCAGCCGCCGGGGACGCCTGGCTCATGCGGTCCGGGCCCGACGATATCGGGCTCGGCACAATAAAGTGACGCATCATTCTCCACCTGCATCTCCTGCCGGTTCACTACTGGTCAGTCCCTCGAACGATGTTGTCGCTGCTTTTGCTGACGTCGCCGGGCGGGCGACGACATCGGTCATGCCCACGCCGTGCTGTCGGCGCTGCGACTGTCGACTGTCGCCGTTCGTTCGCACCGGCTTCGTGCGTCGCCGGGGGCCTCGTTATGCCCGTGAAGCTGACTACGCAGACGGAGAGCCCGTATCATGACCATCAGCCCCGAACTGGAAGCGCAGATCCTGCGCCTGTATCACGCCGAGAAGTGGCGCTGCGGCACCATCGCCAGGCAATTGCATGTCCATCACACGACGGTGCATCGCGTTCTGGCCCAGGCGGGATTGCCCCGGCACAAGCCGCTGCAGAGAGCCTCAATCATTGACCCGTATCTTCCATTCATTGAGCAGACGCTGGAAAAGTTCCCCTCGCTGACCGCCAGCCGCCTTTATGCGATGGTGCGCGAGCGCGGCTACCGGGGCTTGCCGACGCACTTTCGGCACCTGGTCGCCCTGCACCGTCCCCGCAAGCCGGCCGAGGCGTTCCTGCGGCTGCGCACATTGCCGGGCGAGCAGGGACAGGTCGACTGGGCCCACTTCGGTCACATCGAGATCGGCAACGCCCGCCGGCCGCTCATGGCGTTCGTGATGGTGCTTTCTTACTCACGCGACATCTACCTGCGCTTCTTCCTCGACGCGCGCATGGAAAACTTCCTGCGCGGTCACGTCGGCGCGTTCAACACATGGTGCGGGCTGCCCAGGGTCCTGCTCTACGACAATCTCAAGAGTGCGGTGCTCGAGCGCCAGGGCGATGCGATCCGCTTCCATCCGACGCTGCTTGCCTTCGCCGGCTTCTATCGGTTCGAGCCACGTCCTGTCGCGGTTGCCCGGGGCAACGAAAAAGGCCGCGTCGAGCGCGCCATACGGCATATAAGGGAAGCATTCTTCATCGCCCGCAAGTTCACCGATCTCGACGATCTGAACGCCCAGGCCGAACAGTGGTGCCGCAACCAGGCAGCCGACCGGCCATGCCCCGAGGACCGGACGATGACGGTCCGCCAGGCGTTTGCGCAAGAGCAGCCACTGCTTCTGCCGCTGCCCGCCAACCCATACCCCGTCGAGGAGCAGGTCGCCGCCAAGGTTGGCAAAACGCCCTATGTGCGCTTCGACCTCAACGATTACTCGGTACCGCATGCTCATGTCCGGCGCACGCTCAGCGTGCGCGCCGATCTCGGCCTGGTCCGCGTCTTCGACGGCGCAAAGATGATCGCCAGTCACCGTCGCAGCTATGATCGCGACCAGCAGATCGAGGACCCTCAGCACCTCAAGGCACTCGTCGCAATCAAGCGCGAGGCGCGCCAGCATCGCGGCCTCAACAGCCTGACCCGCGCCGTGCCGGCCTGCCAGACCCTGATGATCCGGGCCGCCGAGCGTGGCTCCAATATCGGTGCGATCACAAACGCGTTGCTGAAACTGCTTGACCTGTACGGCGCGCAGGAACTGCAGGCCGCCGTCGAGGAAGCTTTGCATGCCGGCGCCTCCCATTCGAGGTCGGTTCGCGACGCACTGGAACGCCGCCGGGTCGCCCGCGGTGCTCCGCCGCCGGTCGAAACGAGCCTGCCCGAACACGTGCGGCGCAAGGATACGACGGTACGGCCGCATCGCCTCGACAGCTACGACCAACTGACCCTTGGAGGCAAAGATGATGAATAATCCCGACATCCTGCTCAACCGGGCCAAGGCGTTGCGCCTCAATGGCCTGATCACCCATTGGGACGAAATCGCTGACGCGGACTGGCTGGCCGCCGTCCTTCAATGGGAAGAAGAGGAGCGCTCCGACCGTTCGATGCGGCGACGCACGCGTGCCGCCAGGCTCGGCCACTTCAAGCAACTGTCCGATTATGACTGGCACTGGCCTCGCCGCATCGACCGCGCCGCCGTCGAGGATCTGATGACCCTGTCCTTCATGAACGATGCCGCCAACATCGTCTTTATCGGCCCCAACGGCGTCGGGAAATCGACACTTGCTCGCAATGTCGCTCACCAGGCGCTCATCTGCGGTCACACCGTCGTCTTCCGAACCGCCAGCGAGATGCTCGGCGAACTCGCCGCCCTCGACAGCGACGCAGCCTTGCGCCGACGCCTTCACCACTACGCCGCCGCCGACGTTCTTGCGATCGACGAGGTCGGGTATCTGTCCTACTCGAACCGTCATGCGGACCTGCTGTTCGAACTCATCAGCCGGCGCTACGAAAAACGCTCAACCATCATCACCACCAACAGACCCTTCGCTGATTGGTCGGAGGTCTTTCCCAATGCCGCCTGCGTCGTCAGCCTCGTCGACCGCCTCATGCACCGATCCGAGGTGATCTCCATCGAAGGCGATTCCTACCGCTTCAAGGAAGCGGCCGAGCGATCAAAGGCACAGCGCGAAAAACGCACCAGCCGCTCCTCCGGCGAAAAGGTGCCCGCAGCATGAAACCAGATCCTCAACCGTCCGGCCTCAGTCGTGGTATCCACTTCCTCATCAATCCCGAATGGACACCCGAACAGGCGCTCGCTGTCTTCGAGCTCCTCAACGATCTCGCCGATAGCATCTGGTCTCACTACGGCGTCAAACTCCAGGAACTTATCCAGGAGCAGCAACGAACACCGACCGATCACAGCGATATCGAAAAAGCCCCGTCCTCGCTCTAACAGGCTGTTGAAGAAGTGTCGCGCTTGGCTTTGAGGATGGCCTCATCGCCATTGTGATAGGCGAATGCGATCTCGATGGAGCCGTCGTCGAGCAGTTCGGCGGAGCCATCACCTGTGGCTTCGTCCATTTCGTCGAAGCCGGCCCACGTGAAGCAGACCGTCGAGGGGCTGTAGCTCAGATCGAGGCCGGCTTGCAGAGCGCCAAAGGCGATCTCACCACTATTGTCGGCCCTGATGGTGATCGTGGCGGGTCCGCCGAGGTTGAGATAGCCGCGATCCCACAGATCGGCCTCGACGATGCGCCAGCGGCCGATCAATTGGCAGCCAGCAGGCGCGGTCATGTCGGCGCCGCCAGCAGCTTTGGCAACCGCACCAGATTGTAGGCGGCTGCAGCGAAGATGAAGGCCCATCCGACGCGATCTCGGCCACGGTACTTCGTCTTCTGCTGACCTGCGACGACCTTTATCCAGCCGAACGCCTCTTCGATCCGTTTGCGGATGCGCTGGCTGACGGCGTAGCCGCCGTGCCGGGTCGTGCGGCGATCGATAGAGGAACGGCGCCCGTTCGTGTTTTGCGCCACGTGCGGGGTCACCTTCATCGAGCGCAGTTCGTTGATGAAGTCCTGCGCATCATAGCCCTTGTCGCCACCGAGCGTGATTGCTCGCGGCCGGTCGGCATGCGGCTCGATCATGTGCAGCGCCGCCACCCGTTCGGCATGCCCGTCAGCCGGCGTCAGGCAGGCATCGACCAGCAAACCATGGCGGTTCTCCATCAACCCATGCCCCATGAAGCTGAGCTTGGCTTCCTTGCCTTTGCCCTTGCGGTAGAGCCTCGCATCGGGATCGGTCGTCGAGGCATGCGTCTCGTTCGACCGCTTCTGGCCGTGGAAGTCCGCCTCCTCATTGCGCCCGCCGCCACCCGACGGCGGCTCATCCGGGCAGTCTTTCGGCTTGAAGCTCTTGATCGAGGCCCAAGCCTCGATCAGCGTGCCATCGACTGAGAAGTGATCCGTGGAGAGAAGCTTCTTCACCTTGGGCCGTGCCAAGACCGCGTTCAGAAACTTCGCCGCGATATCGCCTTCGAGCAGCCGGTCGCGGTTCTTCGAGAACACCGAATGGTCCCACGCCGCGTCGTCAACACCGATGCCGACGAACCAGCGGAATAGAAGATCGTATTCCAGCCGCTCCATCAGCAGACGCTCCGAACGGATCGAATAGAACGCCTGTAGCAGCATAGCCCGAAGCAACTTCTCCGGCGGGATCGATGGTCGCCCGATCGGCGAATACAGCGCCGCGAATTCTCGCTCCAGCGCCGACAGTGCCTCGTTCACGATCGCACGGATCGTCCGAAGCGGATGATCCCGCCGAACCCGCGCCTCGAGGTCCACATAGCTGAACAGTTCGCCAGTTCGATTGTCGCCACCGCGCACGATTCAGTCTCCGAGTTCCTTCGGTGACAGTGAATCACGATCCCAATCCGGCCGCGAGAGGCTTTTTCAACAGCCTGCTAAAGCACACATCCTCCACACTCGGCGGCCTGCAAAGGCCGCCTTTTTGTTCCGTCCACAAGCACCAAACGCTTGTCGTCGTTTAGACGCGCTTTTGAAAAGCCATCAACACACAGCCGCCAGTTCGGCGTAAGCGGCGGCCTGCTTGGGGAAGCGCGGCATGCCGAACACCTCGTCGCCGACCTTGAAGCCGGTGACGCCGGCGCCCAGCGCCTCGATGGTTCCCGAGATATCCCAGCCCAGGATGAAGGGTGGCTCGCCGAGCAGGGGGTAATAGCCGGCGCGGACGGAGCCATCGACCGGATTGATGCCGGCTGCCTTGACACGGACCAGCACCTCGCCGGCCTTTGGCGTAGGGTCGGGCTGATTGGCAGTGACCAGGACGTCGGGTCCGCCGACAGATTTCTGGATAACGGCACGCATGGGATGTTCTCCTGCTTGGTTGGTGCCACTATCATTTGGATAGTAATAGTCCCTTGTCCAGTATGTACCTGAATGATATATAGGTACCTCATGGATAGTGAAGATGTGTCTCCTTTCGGCTATGATGCGTACCGGCGCACGTGTGCTTCGCACACCGTGCTCGAGATGCTGGCCAGCAAATGGGTCTATCTGGTGGTTTGTGCGCTGCGCAAAGGCCGGTTGCGCAATGGCGAGCTTGCCCGCAAGCTCGAAGGCATCACGCCGAAGATGCTGACGCAGACATTGCGCGTGCTTGAGCGCGACGGTCTGGTGCGGCGCGAGATCTTCCCGGTCATTCCGCCGCGCGTCGAATATGAATTGACTGAGCTTGGCCAGAACCTGGCGGGACTGCTCAACCAGATCAGGTCGTGGTCGGAACAGCATGCGCCGGACATCAAGGAGGCCAGGGCGCGGGCGACTGCTGAAAATGAAGGCGACTGGGCCGCCTAGCTTCGATCCGAGTCTTTCGTAGCCGTCCGGCAAAGGCCGGAAGCGGGATTTTGCGCTCGCCGGCAAGCGCCGACGTCGCGGACAGGCCGGACTTCAGCCGATCATGGCGCTGCGGCCGCCGACCTCGGCCTCGCGAATCTTGGTGTCGCGTGATTCGAGCATCTCAGCCTTGGAAAGCTCCGCTTCAGCTTCGCCGAGTAATGATTCGGCAGTGCTTCGCTGGTGGGCGAGGTCGCTTTGCGAATTTCTAAGGTTGTCGCGACGTAAACGCGCCGCCTTGGCAAAGGTCGGATAGGCAAAATGGTTGATGTCGGTGATGCCGGCTTTCTTTTCTTCGGCGGTGATCTGAAGCTCCAGTTCGACGGCCATGCGTTCGAACTCGGCGATCATCATGTCGAGCTGCAGCAGCTGCCGCCGCTTCTCATTCACCTGAAACTGCTTCAGCCGAACGAGGTTTTCACGTGACTTCATGATTCGGTACTCCCGGAAACGCACACCCGCACATATCGTCCAAACCGCCTGGAAAGGCCCAGGCCTTGCCCGTGTCCACCGGCTTTCCCCGAACTATAGGAAACAAAACCCTAAAGTTTTTTGCCGGCGGTAACCATTCGTTTACGGGCATTGTTAATCATACGGCTCAGGACTTAAGGCCGGGTAAAAATTCCGGCCGCCGATGCGGGAGCCGCGTCAATGAGTCTCTGGAGTCGCTTAGTCCAGGTTGTTAATGTGTTGCATTAGGAATTTGGTTCTGGGATTCGTTATTAGATTCAAGAGGGTGTAGAAAGAGGTTAAAAAATCTGGTACCGTAGTGGACGGGAAATTAGGTTTTGTTAACCATTTGATGGCAGCCTCTGCACAAGGCAACCACTGCTCCGGGTCCGGACGGGTCGTGAAATGGTCCGGCAGCAGAAAAGGGGAATGAAATGCGTGTTCTGCTGATAGAAGATGACAGTGCAACCGCACAAAGCATCGAACTGATGCTGAAATCGGAAAGTTTCAATGTCTACACGACCGATCTCGGTGAAGAGGGTGTCGATCTAGGCAAGCTCTACGACTACGATATCATCCTTCTCGATCTCAACCTGCCTGACATGTCGGGCTATGAAGTCTTGAGAACGCTTCGCCTGTCCAAGGTGAAAACGCCGATCCTCATCCTCTCCGGCATGGCCGGCATCGAGGACAAGGTACGCGGCCTCGGCTTCGGCGCCGACGACTACATGACCAAGCCGTTCCACAAGGATGAGCTGGTCGCCCGCATTCATGCCATCGTGCGGCGCTCAAAGGGCCATGCCCAGTCGGTCATCACTACCGGCGACCTGGTGGTCAACCTCGACGCCAAGACCGTTGAAGTCGGCGGCCAGCGCGTGCACCTCACCGGCAAGGAATATCAGATGCTGGAGCTGCTCTCGCTGCGCAAGGGCACCACACTGACCAAGGAAATGTTCCTCAACCATCTCTATGGCGGCATGGACGAGCCCGAGCTGAAGATCATCGACGTCTTCATCTGCAAGCTGCGCAAGAAGCTCGACGCGGCATCCGGCGGCCAGAACTACATCGAAACGGTCTGGGGTCGTGGCTATGTGCTGCGCGAACCGGAAGACATCCGCGTCAGCGCCTGAGCAGCGAGCAGCGTCCGAACTTTTCTTCGACAAAAAACCCGGCTCCGGCCGGGTTTTTTCGTGATGGGGTAACCGGGGCAAAACCGGTGGCGGACGCGGCGTTATGACTCGGGTGTATCGGGTTGGGGTGGGTGGCGGTTTGGCGGGCGGCGTGATTCCATCGGGCCATGGCGGAGCCACCAGATTCTCGAACGCTGACCCCTGCGGACCTGCTCGACATGATCCTGCAGTTGCGGGCAGAGGTCGCCGGGCTTCGCGCCGAGAATGCGGCTCTGAAGGATGAGATCCGGCGTCTGAAAGGTCTACCGCCGCGCCCGACGCTGAAGCCGAGCGGGATGGAGCAGTCGTCCAAGCGGAATTCACCTGCGGCAACGGGTCCGAAGCGACGTGGCTCGAGCCGGGCGGTCGTCACCGAAGAGCGCCGTCTTTGTTATGAGCCGCCACCGGGCTCGCAGTTTGTGGGGCGGACAAGCTTCGTGGTGCAGGATCTGACGATTGGGGTGCGGGTGGTCCGCTATCATCGGGACCGCTGGCGTTTGCCGGATGGCCGGATCGTCGTCGCTCCGCTGCCGGACGGGGTCGACGGGCACTTCGGTTTGGAGCTTCGGCGTCTGGTGCTGTCGCTTTATCACCAGGGTCAATCGACCGTGGAGCGGATCGTCGCGTTGCTGCGCGACTTCGGCGTGTCGATCTCCAAGCGCCAGGTCGTGCGGATCCTGACCAGCAAGATCGACGCCTTTGTCGCCGAAGCGAAGCAGGTTCTGACGGCCGGGCTCGCTTCGGCCGGTTGGGTCAGCGTCGACGACACCGGGGCCCGCCATGGCGCGGTCAATGGCGTGTGCACGCAAATCGGCAATGACCGGTTCGCCGTGTTCACGACCACCCAGTCGAAGAGCCGGCTGAACTTCCTGCGGCTCCTGCACGGCGGGTCGGCCCGGTGGGTCCTGAACGCCGCCTCACGCGCCTACATGCTGGAGCGCGGGCTGCCGGTGATCACGACGGATCTTCTGCATGCCGGGCGCGAGCCGTCCGGGTTCGAGGACGCGGCGTCATGGGACGCCCATCTGCTCGCCCATGGCCTGGAGCCCAAGGATGGCCCTCTGGACCCGTTCCGCATCGCCAGTGAAGGCGCGTTGTGGGGCGGTCTGACCGAGGCAAAGGCCCTCGACGGCACCGTCATCCTCAGTGATGGGGCGGGCCAGTTCGCAATCGGCGAGCACGCGCGGTGCTGGGTCCACATGGAGCGGCAGATCCATGCCCTCGATAGCTTCACCGACCCGCAGCGCCGCGCCAAGGCCCTGATCCAGAGCCGGATCTGGTGGCTCTACAACGACATCAAGGCGTGGTGTCTGGATCCCACGCCCCGAAGAGCCAGGGAACTGGCCCGGCGGTTCGACCGGATCGTCGGCATGAAGACCAGGTTCGTGACCCTCGACCGTCTGCTCGCGCGCATCCGGACCGACCGCCAAAGCTTCCTGAGGATCCTCCGACGCCCGGACATTCCGCTCCACACCAACGGCTCGGAGAACGATATCCGCAGCGTGGTGACCCGCCGCAAGATCAGCGGCGGAACCCACAGTGACCAGGGCCGTGCTGCCCGCGACACCATGCTCAGCATGATGAAGACCTGCAACAAGCTCGGTGTCAGCTTCTGGGATTATCTCGGCGATCGCCTCGGCATCCCTGGCAGCAAGATCCTACCGCTTCCCGTTCTCGTCGCCGCTCAGTGAACCCCAACAGCAGATCGACCCGCTCAAACGCCACCGGTTTTGCCCCGGTTACGTGATGGGCTGATAACTATTTGTTTTGACGCAATTTTGGACGGAAAACCGTCACACATTCTTCCTGGAAGATTGCCCCCCGCGGTCCGAATCAGGCGGCGATCTTCAAGGTGCGAAAGCGCTCGAGCAGTTGCGGACGGTTGAACGGCTTCAGGAGATAGCCCTGGGCGCCGGCGCGCTTGGCCCGCATGATCGAAGCGATATCGAGCTCGACCAGTGAAATCAGGATCTGCGGCCTTATCGGGCTCTCCATGGCGCGCACGCGGCGGATGAGATCGACCGCCGCCACGTCCGGCAAGGCGCCGTCGACGACGATGATGTCGGGCATGTCGGCCGCGCACATCTCCAGCGCGTCAAGTCCGCTGGCAGCCTCGATGACAACCATGTCGGAGCCGCCCAGGATGCGTTTTGCAACCTTCCTGATGACGCTTGAATCGTCGACGAACATGCAGCGTTTCATTTCCGGGTCCTCTTGCCTGTTGGCAATCCGGTGGCGTCGGGGCATCTGAAAGGCACCATAGGCCGATCTGGTAAAGAAGCCGAAAAGCGTTTAGGTAAAATTTTTGCAAAGATGCCGTTTGTGGGCTGTTCTTCGCAATGCTTCGGCTCGACCAGACCGGTAAAGCTCATCTCACCTCGATCGAAGCGCCGTCGCAGGTATTGCGGATCGAAATACTTGGCTTCTTTAGGGATTGGCGTGGGCTTCAGGCGGCTGAAAGCACGATTTCTTCCGGCGTCGCGTGGATCGAGATCGTCATGTTGGCTTCGCGCGCCAGGAGCAGCGTGTAATAGGGCTGCACGGAATGCGCGTCGATCGGTTCCTCCGGCTTGTGGCCGGAATGCAGTTCGAGGAATTTCGGCGGCACGCGCAGCATCGGGCCGCTCGCCGCAAGCGCGAAACGCGGCTCGGTTTCGAGGTTTTCCAGCGTCACGGAAAGCTTGCCGCCGCGCGGAATGGCGGCGTTGGCGACGAGGAGCAGGTTGAGCAGCAGCTTGACCTTGTTCTTGGGCAGCAGCGCGCGGGTCCCGTTCCAGCTCAGTTCCGGCTTCTCGTTCTTGAGGAAGGCGATGGCGACGGCTTCGGCATCGCCGGTATCGATCAACATGCCGGCCGACCCGGCGGCGCCGAAAGCGATGCGGGCGAACTGCAGGCGGGCAGAAGCGTTGCGGGCGCTCTGGCGGATCAGCTTCATGGCGTCCTCGTCGGCGCCGCCTTCGTCGAGCAGTTCGAGCCCGTTGTTGATCGCGCCGACCGGCGAGATGATGTCGTGGCACACCCGGCTGCACAAAAGTGCCGCCAGATCGGGTGCGGAAAGGGCAAACAGATCGGCCATCGGCGAAAATCCCTGCAAAATTTCATAACTCATGGCCGAGCGATCGATTCGTCGCCTGCCCACACGAATCACGCACTCTCCTCGGGCATCCTGAATACACAGCGCCCGTGCGTGCGGCAACAAATCCGAAATTGTGGTGGCAAATGGCGTGTTCACACAGGCTGCCGACCCACCTGAGCGTCCCAAACAGCCTTTGAACCGCCATGTTCATGTGGGAGCTTAATGGTTGAAAAAGGATTACGGCATAGTTTGCCCGTAACAGTTACCCTTAACGGCCGGCTAAAAGAGCCGTACGGGGTGTGAGGCGTCGGCGAAAGTGCTCCCTGACGGAGATTGGAAGCATGTTTTCCCGATTCTGCGACCGGACTTTTTTCCGTGTCATCCCGGACCGGACTTTTGTCCGTGTCGTCCAAGGCCGGAGCTTTCTCCGTGTCATCTCAATGGCGATGGCGCTCATGGGCGTTCTCGTCTTCTCGACTTCGGCCCTGCGGGCCCAGGAATACACCGCTCAGGAGATTGTCGATTCCGGGCACAAGTTCTTCGGCGCGACGTCGGGCGGGCTGGCCACGGTTATCGAGAAGATTTTTGCTTCCTACGGACTGCCCAACGGCTATCTGCTGGGCGAAGAGGGCTCGGGCGCGCTGATCGGCGGCCTGACCTATGGCGAAGGCACGCTCTACACCAAGAATGCCGGCGATCACAAAGTGTTCTGGCAAGGCCCGTCGCTCGGCTGGGATTTCGGCGGCGAGGGGTCGCGGGTGATGATGCTGGTCTACAATCTCGACGATGTGAGCAACCTCTACAACCGTTATGGCGGCGTCGCCGGTTCGGCCTATGTGGTGGCCGGCGTTGGCTTCAACGTGCTGAAGAACAACAATGTGCTTTTGGTGCCGATCCGCACCGGCGTCGGTGCCCGGCTCGGCGTCAATCTCGGCTATCTGAAGCTCACCGAACGCGCCACGTGGAATCCGTTCTGAGCTAATCCCGTTTCGTTGCGGCAAAGCCTTGCCGCAACGCTGGATTTCCGCCATGTCAACGTGGCACAGTCCAGCATTAGCGGTTGCCGTCCACAACGGGTAGTCACTTGGTCCAATCGGTCCTGTTCTTCGTCCTCGGCTTTCTCTGCGCCGGCTTCCTGGCGCTTATGATTGCTCCGGCCATATGGCGCCGCGCCGTCGCCCTGACGCGCAAGCGCATCGAAGCCTCGATACCTCTGACGCAAACCGAGATCCTGGCCGACAAGGATCGCGTTCGCGCCGAGTACGCCATGTCGACGCGCCGCCTCGAAATCAGCGTCAAGGCGTTGCGCGAGAAGGTGGCCGAACAGCTCGTCGAGATCAGTCGCGGCCACGAGGCGATGAAGGGCCTGGCGATCGAGCGCATGGAGAAGAACCAGGTACTGAGCGAACTGGGGGCCACGAGCGAAATGCTGCGGCAGCGCGAGGACGAGTTGCACCGTCTGTCGGACCGGCTCAAGGAAACTGAACGCAAGCTGGAGAAGCGCGGGCTCGAGCTTGAAAAGCTGGAGAGCATGTATGACGACGCCAGCTTCTCCTCCAGCAGCCGACAGATCGAACTCGTGGCGCGCGAATCCGAGATGCAGAAACTTGCGAGCGACATTGCGTTGCTGCGCGGCCAGCGCAAGGAGGCGGACAGGCGCGGCCAGGAGATCGCGGCCGAAAGCAAGGCTGCACGCGATGCCGTGAAAGCCGAGAAGAAAAAAACCGCCGACCTCGACAAGAAGGTCGAACGGCTGCTGGCCACTCTTGCTGATCGCGAGGACAAGCTCGACCGCCGCGAAAAGGAACTGGCGCGGCTGCGAGAAAAGTCGAAAGCCGAGGATAGCACGCCGGCTCTGCGCCTGGTCGGCAGGGGCTGCGATGTCGCCAAGAGCGATGACGTCGACAAGGCTATCGCCAAGCTCGACAGCGACCGTGAGCGGCTCGAGGCGAGGCTGACGGTGCTGGCGCGCGAGAACAAGCAGCTGAAGGCGGATCTCACCGCGTTGGTCGTGTCCAATCCCGCGGATGGCAGCTCCGCCTTGCGCGAGCAGATGAACGAACTGGCAGCGGAGGTCGTCCATCTGACGGCCAAGCTCGAGGGACCTGATTCGCCGATCGCCAAGGCATTGACAGTACCGTCGGATGCACGCTCCGGCAACGGTGAGCGCAGTCTTGCAGATCGCGTGCGGGCGCTGCAGGAAGCGGACGCAGCAAGCTGAAATCAGTTCCTGTTTGCCGAGAAATGATGCAGCGCGATGGCTGACGCCGCTGCGACGTTCAGGCTGTCGAAACCCTTCGACATGGTGATCCGCACCGTTTGCAAGCGCGCGAGCAGGCTTTCGGGCAGCCCTTCGCCCTCGGTGCCGAGATAGAGCGCAAGGCGCTCGCTCCGCCGCGCATCGCGAATGTCGGTGTGCCCGCCCGGCGACAGCGCAAACTGGCCATAACCGCGGCGGTCAAGCGTTGCCGTGAAGCCGGCGGCGTCGGTGAACGACGCGAAGGGAATTTTGAGCGCGGCACCGACGGAAACCCGGATCGCCTTGCGGTAGAGCGGATCGCAGCATGTCGCGTCCATGAGCACCGCATCGGCGCCAAAGGCGGCGGCGTTGCGAAGGATCGAACCCATATTGTCGTGGTTGGCGATGCCGACAAGCACCACGATCAGCGCCTGGGCCGGCAAGGCATCGAGCAAGGCCTCGGCGGATTGCGGTGTCCCCTTGCGACCGATGGCCAGGATGCCGCGATGCATATGAAACCCGGCGATTGCATCCATCACCGCACTGGTGGCAACATAGACCGGCAGGTCCGCCGGCGCCTTGTTCAGGATGCCTTCGAGGCCGGCCAGCCGGTTTTCCAGGACCAGCACCGATTCGGTGCCAAAACGCCCAGACGAGAGCAGCAGGTCGAGCACCACCTTGCCTTCGGCGACGAAGCGGCCTTGCCGGCCGGCGAGGTCTCGCTCGCGGATATCGAGATAGGCGGCAACGCGCGGGTCTTGCGGGTCGACGATGCGAATGGGATCCATGCATTCCTCGCGGTCACCGCAGCGGCCCGAAAATCCGCACGGGATTGCCGGCGCCCATCGTTGGCCAGGAAGCACGATGCGATAATTCAGGACGATCAGCTACCTCTGTGCGCCGGATGAACGCACATCGCCCTGAAAGCGTCGCGAGGTAAGTGGCTACAGGACAGGTCAGGTTCCGGCACGGCGCAAACGGTGCGCCATCTGGGAGAGGTCCTCCTTGCCGCTGCCGAAAATGCCGTCCAGCATGCCGAGCAGTTCGCGCACGGCATCCGATTTGCAGGAATAGTAGATCATCTGCCGGTCGCGACGGGTGTCGACGAGGTCGAGCGCCCGCAACTTGGCCAGATGCTGCGATAGGGCGGATTGACTGAGCATCACCTTCTCGGCGATGGAGCCGACCGACATTTCACCGTCGATCAGATGGCTCATGATCAACAGCCGTTTCTCATTGCCCATCAGCATGAGAAATTCGGCTGCCGATCCGGCATTGGCGATTAGCTTAGACGAGACCATCGATCCCCCATGCTTTTTGATCATCCTGACGCCATGGGGGCAATGGCATCTGATTCCATAAACTCAGTTGCGTATGGCCGCTGCGATTCAGCGTCACTGACAAAAGGTAGAGCATTTCCTTCAAATCTCAAGTGTTGCTTTTTATCTAATGTCATTAAGTCCAGTCTCGGCGTCGGCAGCGGCCCGCCCGGTTCTGGCCATTTCGACCAGAACCGGGCGCAATTCGCGTGCCGCCGGCAAAGGTTGCGGGAAGAAAACCCGGCAAACATCGTCACCCGACACCAGATCCATGCCATCGGCGTCGAATCCGGCAATAATCCAGCCGTTGGCGGACACTTTCGCGAAATGCTGTGCATAAACGGCAATCGCGTCGACATGATCGGCGTTCATATGGTCGATGGCGGATTGTTCGCTCGCCGCCAGTTCCTCGACGATCGCTCCGCTGCTGAGCAGATCCGGTCGATCGAGCTGATAGGCCTTGCCGAAGCCGCCGTTGAGGCTGGCGCGTTGCGGCTCGAGGCGGAAGATCGAAAAGTCGCCGAGACCGGCATAGAGTTTCGCCTTGGGATTGCGGTTGAGATAACGGCGCTCGCTGCCGGCGTGCTCACTCGATCCGCGCTCAAGCCGTTTCGCCTGGCACACCAGTGACAGGCGCGGGTGCGCCAGCGGGTCGCCCTTGCCGGGTTCGCCAAGCAACAGGGAACAGCGCGCATCGGCAAGCAGCGCGCCGGTGTGCGCCGAGAGCAACGACACCAGGATCAGCGGCGCGCCGTCGATGTCGGTGGCCACGCCGACCCTGCTGGCCAGCGGCGAACCTGTCTGTGGTTCGATCACCGCCAGCGCACCAAAGCGGGCGCTGCGCAGAAGTGTCTTGGCCAGTCGGATCGCCTCGGCATCCGTCTCGCGGATCACGTCCTTCTTCGGTTCGTCCAAAGGCATCACCACAATAAGTTGATCTTACTTCTCCGCTTATCTGTCAAACAAACCGCATTTGACAAGGTCGTCAATCTCGTTTTTCGAAAACCCGATACGTTCAAGCACTGTCGACGGGACGAGATCGTTGTCGGCGGGCTTGGTCGCAACTGTCGGCCGCGAGCCGGAGAAACGCGGCGCCGGGGCCGGGCGCTCAAATCCACCCGCCGCTACAAAGGCATTGCGCGCCCGATTGTGTGGGTGATGCTTCGCCTCCTGCAGCGACAGGACGGGGGCAACGCAGGCATCGGTTTCGGCAAACAGCCGATCCCAGTCGTCACGCGATTTCTGCCGGACCCGGACGGCAATCGCCGCGCGCATCGGTGGCCACAGTGCCTTGTCGTACTGGCCGCGTACAAAGCGCTCGTCGAGCGGCAGCAGACTGGCGAAATCGGCGAAGAATTGCGGCTCGAGGCAGCCGATGGCGACATGGCGTCCGTCTGATGTCTCATAGGTGTCGTAGAAGGGGGCGCCGGAATCGAGCAGGTTCGCACCACGCCTGTCGCTCCACAAGCCGGCCGCCATGAGCGCATGCAGGGGTGCCGCCAGCATCGAGGCGCCTTCGACCATCGCGGCGTCGATGACCTCGCCCTTGCCCGTGCGCGAACGTTGGAAAAGGGCGGCCAGCACGCCGGCGACCAGCATCATGGCGCCGCCAGCATAGTCGGCGACGAGGTTGAGCGGCGGGACGGGACGGCCGCCGGCGTGGCCAACTGCGTGCAGCAGGCCCGAGTAGGCAAGGTAGGTGATGTCGTGGCCGGCGCGGCCTGCGAGCGGCCCGTCCTGGCCGAAGCCGCTCATGCGGCCGTAGATCAGCGCCGGATTGCGCGCCAGCACCGCTTCCGGGCCGAGCGCCAGCCGCTCCATGACACCGGGGCGAAACCCTTCGAGCAACATGTCCACCTTTTCGGCAAGGCGCAGCATCAGATCGGCGCCTTCCCGGCGTTTCAGGTCGATGCGCAGGATGGCGCGGCCGTGACGGTCGATGTTGTATTCATCCGACATCGACGGGAGAGGCCGGCTCGCCCCCGCCCGTTCGACGCGCAGAACTTCGGCGCCCATCTCCGACAGCATCAGGCCGGCCAGCGGCACGGGACCAAGCCCGGCCATCTCGATCACCTTCAGTCCGGCGAGCGGACCGGTCTTCCCGGCTGACAGACCGGCGCCCATGACCGGCTATTTCGGCGCCATGCGAATGGCGCCGTCGAGACGAATGGTCTCGCCATTCAACATCTGGTTCTCGATGATGTGCAGGGCAAGCGCCGCATATTCGGATGGCTCGCCCAAACGGGACGGGAAGGGCACGGCGGCGCCCAGCGAATCCTGCACGTCCTGCGGCATGCCGGCCATCATCGGCGTCTTGAAGATGCCGGGCGCGATGGTGCAGACGCGGATGCCGGAACGGGCGAGATCGCGCGCCACCGGCAGTGTCATGCCGACGACGCCGCCCTTGGAGGCTGCATAGGCGGCCTGGCCGATCTGGCCGTCATAGGCGGCGACCGAGGCGGTGTTGACGATGACGCCACGCTCGCCGCCTTGCAGCGGATCGAGCTTCGCGGCACGGTCGGCGACGAGGCGGATCATGTTGAACGTGCCGATCAGATTGACCTCGATCACCTTGCGGTATTGATCGAGCGGATGCGGGCCATCCTTGCCGATCGTCTTCACGCCGATGGCGATGCCGGCGCAATTGACCAGGATACGCGGCTCGCCAAGCTTGGCCGCGACCTCGGCAAGAGCGGCAGTCCCACTATCGGCGTTGCTGACGTCGCACTGGACGGCAATACCGCCGATCTCGGCCGCGACCTTCGCCGCGCGATCGATACCGACATCGAAGATGGCGACGCGGGCGCCCTTGGCGGCCAACGCGCGCGCCGTTGCCTCGCCAAGACCGGAGCCGCCGCCGGTAATGATCGCGATCTGGCCATTCGGGTTCATGCCGACATCCTTTTAATCTCAGGGACAGTGGGACGGATCAGGCGCCAGATCGGCGGGGAAGGTCAAGCCATCGCTGCTATATGGTCGCCAACCCTGGCCTGATCGGCGTGGCAGACCTCGCCCGAAAGCCTGGCGACCGCGCCCGGCGCGATCTCATGCGACAGCAGCCGGTCGAGATCGACGGGCCGCGGCATCGAGATCTGGCCGCGCGGAATGCGCTTGAAACCGAGCGGTCCGTAGTAGGGCTCGTCACCAACCAGCATCACGGCGGGCGCGCCGGCCTTGGCGGCCGCCTCAAGCGCGATCGCCACCAGCCGGCGGCCGATGCCGAGGTTCTTGAAGGCTGGCCGCACCGCAAGCGGTCCGAGCATCAATGCGCGGCCGGCACCGGCGGCGATGCGGGTCATGCGCACCGAGGCGACGACGAGGTCTCCGTCGACGGCGACGAACGACAGCGAGCGTTCGTGCCCGCCGGCCTCGCGGATCTTGTAGGCGGCCAGCACGAAACGGCCGGGCCCGAAGGCTTCGTCGTTGATCGCTTCGATCTGGAGGTCATGCGCCGGTGTTTCCGGCAGGTATTTCACGTCGGCAAGGCTCATGGTCTTTGCGTTCCGATAGGGAGGAAAGGTTTGCTGCAAACGGCAGCATTCGCCAGTCAGCGCTTCATCAAGCGCGGGCGCCCTTTCGTCGTCGGTCAAACCGGATCAAAGCAAAGTCGAACATGCGGATTGTCCGCTAGCATCAATTTCCGGCCGCTGCAATCGGCGGCTTGATGGTCCACCCGACCGCTTGACGGTCTGTTCAGCACCAGGTGATTCCACGGCGTGGCTTCGTGCCCTACATGGGAAGCAAGCAGGAAAGGACATGCGATGGGATTGCTGGTCGAAGGCAAATGGCAGGACCGCTGGTATGACACCAAGGACAGCGGAGGCAAGTTCGTGCGGACGCATTCGCAGTGGCGCGACTGGATCAGCCGCGACGGGACGCCGCCCGCGGGCCGCAGCCGCAGCTTCAAAGCGGAGCCCGGCCGCTATCATCTCTATGTCTCGCTCGCTTGCCCGTGGGCGCACCGGACGCTGATCTTTCGCGCGCTTAAGAAGCTGGAAGGCATCATTTCGGTGTCGGTGGTGCATCATTTCATGGGCGCCGATGGCTGGACGTTCGTGGCGCAGGATGGTGCGACCGGCGACACGCTCTACGGCCTCGACTTCCTGCACCAGATCTACACCAAGGCCGATCCTGCCTATTCCGGCCGCGTGACGGTGCCGGTGCTATGGGACAAGAAGGAGCAGACCATCGTCTCCAACGAATCCTCCGAGATCATCCGGATGCTGAATTCGGCCTTCGACGAATGGGGCGATGCCAGCCTCGATTTCTACCCCAAGGCACTGCGCGGCGAGATCGATGCGATCAACGCGCTGGTCTATCCGGCCGTCAACAACGGCGTCTATCGCGCCGGCTTCGCCACCACGCAAGGCGCCTATGAGGAAGCGTTCGGCGAGCTGTTCGCGGCGCTCGACACGTTGGAAGACCGCCTCTCAAGGCAGCGTTATCTGGTGGGCGATCACATCACCGAAGCTGACTGGCGGCTGTTCACCACGCTGGTGCGCTTCGACCCGGTCTATGTCGGCCATTTCAAATGCAATCTGCGCCGCATCGCCGACTACCCGAACCTGTCCAACTATCTGCGCGACCTCTATCAGGTGCCGGGCGTCGCCGGGACCGTGAACCTCAATCACATCAAGGCGCATTATTACGGCAGCCACGAGACGATCAACCCGACACGGATCGTGCCGGTAGGGCCGGAACTGGACTATGACGCGCGGCATGACCGGGGACGGTTCAAGAAGGCGGCGTGATCTACCAGTAGGGCGATGGCTGCTCGCCGCCAAAAACCTCGGCGATCCGCCGTAGCGTGGCTGGTGTCGTGCCTTCCGGCAAACGGTCCAGGGGAAAGAAGCCGGACTCGGCGATCTCGTGGTCCGGCAGCTTCGGCGCCGTTTGGCTGAAATGGTCGATCAGATAGAAACCGACATGATCGCGCCGACTGGCGCGACGGTTGAAATGCATCGACCTCAGCGCCGGCGATGAAGTCAGTGTGATGTTGCCTTCCTCGGCCAGTTCGCGCGCCAGTGCCTCACCAAGCGTCTCGCCAATTTCGACGCCGCCGCCGGGAAGCTGCCAGCCCGGCACATAGGTGTGGCGAATGAGGAAGATGGAATTGGATGCCGTGTCGTGGACCAGACCGCGCACGCCGAGCGTCATCGGCCGCCGCAGCACGAAATAGAGATGGAACAACCGGGCCCGGAGGCCCGCCCAACCGGTCTGACGGAAGGTCTTCTCCGGCTCAGTCTCCATCAGGTGCGAAACCGTGGTGGAAAGCGGCGGGCGCGTCGCATATGAAGGATGGATGTTCAGGCTCGCGCATATTTCCGATGTCCATCTGGGGCCGCTCCCCGATGTATCCTATCGCGATCTCGCCTCCAAGCGCGTGCTCGGCTACGTCAACTGGCAGCGCAACCGCCGCCGCCACATGCATGATGCGGTCATCGACGCGATCGTCGCCGACATCAAGGCGAACACGCCTGACCACCTCGCCGTCACCGGTGACCTGGTCAATCTGGCGCTCGACGGCGAGATCGAGATGGCCAGGCACTGGCTGGAGACGCTGGGATCGCCGCAGGATGTCTCGGTCGTTCCTGGAAACCACGATGCCTATGTGCCCGGCGCCTTCGACAAGGTCTGCCGGTCCTGGGCGGCCTGGATGAGTGGCGACGGTGTCAACACGCCGGTCGACCGCAACGCATTCCCCTATCTGCGCGTGCGCGGCGATGTCGCGCTGATCGGCATCTCGACAGCGCGTGCCACGGCGCCGTTCATGGCCAATGGCTTCTTCATGGAGGGTCAGGCGAAACGGCTTGGGAAGCTGCTCGACGCCACGGCCGGGCAAGGGCTGTTCCGCGCGATCATGATCCATCATCCGCCGGTGCGCGGCGCCGTCTCGCAGCACAAGCGGCTGTTCGGCATTGCCCGCTTCCACAAGATCATTCGCCGCCATGGCGCCGAACTTGTCCTGCACGGCCATTCGCATCTGCCGTCGCTGTTCTTCATCGGCAACCGGGGCGCCAAGGTTCCGGTGGTCGGCGTCGCCGCCGCCGGCCAGGCGCCGGGCGGCAAGCACCCGGCGGCGCAGTACAACCTGTTCGACATTGATGGCGAAAAGGGCAATTGGCGGATCCGGCTGACACGGCGCGGCCTGACCGGGCCGTCCACACCGCCATCCGATCTGCAGACGCTGGAGCTTGGCGCGGAGGCCGGTGCGGCTATGGCCGCACGTTGAGAACCATGGCCACGATGCGGTCCCACAACAGGATGACCGACACCACAAGTCCGACCAGAGCGCCGGCGGCGACCAGGCCAAGGCCGGACAGAAACGCCGACCAGGCCTTGCTGCGCGTCTTCGAGCGCAGTGGCGGTTCGGCTTCCGACACATCGGCGCGTGTCAAGCCGGCGAAGGCCGGCTCGACCCCGCCTTCCATCATCTTCTGGCGCTCGACGATCCGCTCGGCAACATAGCGCGTCACCTGATCAGCAACGGGCTTCATGTCGGTCGATTCGGCAAGCACCACCCGGCCGATGCGGGTGTCCCTGAGAAAGCGATAGGTGCGGCGATCGCGCCCCATGGCGACATGGCTGACGGCATCGATCCACAGGCGTGGCTGCAAGCCGGACGAGACGACAAAGTCGAAATTATCCATGTCGACGGGAACATCGGCAAAAACCGGCGCCAGTTCGGCAGCAAGCAGATCGAGGCGCATGCGATGGGCTTCGCGCATGTCGACGACGACGTCGTCGCGGTCGGCGAAGGCATTCTTCACATCACGGACGGCATCCGACAGTTTCCTCGACTGATCGGTGGTCTTCTCGCCTGCTTCCTTCATCGGCGCTCGCCTCGCGGGTTTGGTTAACACGGGGTTAACACAGCCGCCGGTAAAATGCACTGGCGAGAGCAACCGGATCGAGGCGCGTTCAGCAGGCGGTTGTGCGCGAAAAAGGTCAACTGGCAGCAGCGGCGAATTTCTGGCGCTGCGGCCTGGCGCGCCGGTTGGTGTTGCGGCGAATGATCTCGGCGACGAGGTCGGGTGCTTCTTCGGCCAGCATATGGCCGACCTCCAGCACATGGTGGACATGAAAATGCGCAGGCAGATCATCCGCCTGGGTAAAGGGCAACACTGCGTCGTCGGTTCCCCACGCCACCATCACCGGCATGTTCAATCCGTCGAGACGATCGTGCGGGATGACGCCCTGCCGATCGTCCATGGTCATGGCGGTGGCGATCTCGACCAGCTTCGGCACTTGGCCTGGACGTCCGCGCATTCGGCAAAGCAAGTCCATGATACGCTTCTGGGGCGGGCTGTGGGGGCCGGACATGGCGGCAAGGCAGGCGCGGATCTCGGACCGGTCCGCAGCGCCGCCATAGCGGCGCAACAACGGTCCATTGATCTCGGGGCCAAGGCCGCCCGGCGCCAGAAGCGTCAGCGAGGCGACTTTTCCAGGCTCGGCCAGCGCCATCAGCATTGCCACCGCACCGCCCATCGAGTGGCCCACGAGATGAACACGCTTCAGCCTGCGTTCCGAGAGATCGGCGAGCACGGCCCTAGCCGCCACCTTGGCCGGACCGGCTCCGGGAAAATCGAGCGACAGCCCATGCCCCGGCAGATCATAGGCCAGCGTGCGCGTGGCAGGCGCCAGGGAAGAAATCACATCGCGCCAGACATCGTGGCAGCCGCCGAAACCATGCAGCAGGACGATGGCCTTCGAGCCAACACCCTGTTGGGCGACAAAAAGCGATGCGGTCATGAAAGCTGATTTTTTTGTTACTGCAGGATGCGCGACACCAACTGTGGCTGAATTGCTCCCAGTCTAGCGTGATGACCAGTAAAATCTTCGCGATTTGCCCGGTTGCGGACAGTCCCGGCGTGCCTAATCTGTGGATGTCGATTGTGTCAGCTTGCGTTACCGAGCCCTGCGGCGCGCAGAGCCTGGACCAGGCGGTCGGTCAGGTCGGCCGGATATTTCCGCTCGACGAAGGTCGCGCGCGGATCGGCGGCAAATTTAGGGAACTGGGTGTTCAGTTGCCCCAGCAGCGTGCTGACCAGATGGTCCTGTCCGGCAGCCTTCGCACCGATCAACCGCGCCGCAAGATAGTGCGATTTCGTTGCCGTCGTTCTCAGTGCCATGCTGGCCGCGACCGCCTTGTTCGTGTTGCCGAGCATGAATTCGCCGACGAACAGCCCGTAGTCCCACCATGTCGAGTGGCCGCTGAAGGTCTCCGCCGCATGCGCCAGGATCGGCGTTCCCTCCGCGTATCGACCGGCGAAGATCAGCCCGTAGCCGTAGGCGGCAGCCATGCCGAGATCGTAGGGATTGAGTTCATAGGCCTTGCGCATCCAGCGGATCGCTTCGTCCGTATTGCCGAGACGCGAACTGACATAGCCGTAGGAGCGATGCGCATAAGGGCTGGTCGGCCCCATCTGCACGCCGCGATGGGCAAACTCCACGGCCTTTTCAATCGTCGCATTGGGCGGATAGGCGTAGTGATCGGAGACCGCCTCGAGTTGCAGAGACGCCAGTTCCGAATAGACCAGCGAGGACTTTGTTCCGCCATTGGCCAATTTTTCGAGGCAGCGATAGGCAGCTTCATGGGTTCTGGCGTTCTGGTCGAGATAATATTTGTCGTTGAGCAGCAGGCATTGTGTCAGGCCGTTTGGTGCGCCGGTCTGCTCGATATAGTTGTAGATCGTGCCCGAGGCGGGAAGCGCCGAACTCAGCATGTCGGCGATACGGTCTTCGACCACGGTCGGTGCGCTGTCGGCAGGGGTCAGATTGCGCGACAGAAGCACCCGTCCGGACGCCATACTTTGCAGTTCGATCGTGATATCGCCCGCGTTCGGTCCGGGCAGCATGTCGAATATGAAACTGGTGGCGTCGTCGGCCCGATCGGTGGGCGTGTCGCGACCGATGAAGTCGATCGTATCGAAGCCGCTCAGGCCGGCGCGCAGCGAGGCGGCGACGCGGCTGGCATCGGCGCCTTCGGCCTTGAGGTCGATATAGACGAGCGGCAGGGCGTCGGCCGTTGCCGACGGCGCGATGCTGCTGGTTGCGCCGGCGGTCTCGAGGGTCGCCGACATGTCGCCGCCACCGGTCAGCAAGGCGCTGCTGCCCTGACGAAGGATCAGCAGGCCCAGCATGGCGATGACCAGGGCGATCGCCATCCAGAAGAAGCGGAGTTGGCGCACCACCGAGGGGGTGGGCTTCGCGAGAGCCGGCGACACCGCATCCGGCATGCCCGTGCTGGCGTCGTTGGCCCGATCGGCGGACGTGGCGCCATCCAGCCTGAGTTCGGGAACAGCCTCAGCCGGCAGCCGGATCGCGTTCAATTCATAGGCGGGAACATAGCCGCCACGCGGAATGGCTATGCGGACCGGCTCGGCAACGCCTTCATTGGCAAAATAATGCTGCAGAAGCTCGCGCAGCCTGCCCGCCTGAACCCGCACCACGGCGTCGGTGGCCGGATCGAAATCGCCGTCCTTGCCGAAAACATCCATGGCGATGGAGAAGCCCTTGAGCCTGTCGGCTTCGCCGGCTTGTTCGCGTTCGACAAGGTAGCGGAGCAACTTGCGCGCGCGTTCGGATCGCCCGAACGTCTGGCTGGCAAGAAGTCGCTCCAGTGTCTCGCGCACTGCGGGGGCGGCAGGCGTGGCATGCTGCAAGTGTCGATCCTCTCGAAGTCGGCACAGGTTGAGGCGCGATCATATAGTTCCCGCACCGCCACACAAGTATTCACCCATTATGCGATCACGTACCCCACCGGATAATTCTTCGGTGGTTAATGATACGAAGGATCGGAACCGATCACCGAATGGGGAGGGTTCCGATCTTCGTTCTGGTCGTGCGTCAACCGGCCTTTTTGACGACGATGCGGTTCGCCGCCGACATCACCGCTTCCAGCGAGGCGGCGACGATGTTGGTGTTGATGCCGGCGCCGAACAGCTTGCCATCAGGATGTTCCATCTCGACATAGGAAATGGCCGAGGCGTTCGAGCCGCGCTGCATCGAGTGCTCGGAATAATCGAGCACCGACATCTCGATGCCGAGGTGACGCGAGAGTGCATCGACGAAGCCGTCGATCGGACCGGTGCCGGTGCCGGTAATCGTCACCTCCTTGCCGTTGTCGACGATGACCGCCTCGACGACGCGCCGGCCCTTGGTCTCGGTGCTGGGATAGGTGTGGTGGTCGAGGAATTTCAGCCGCGCGCGCGGCTGGTCGACATAGGTCTCCAGAAAGCGCTCGTAGATGCGCCTGACCGGCACTTCCTTGCCCTCGGCATCGGTGATCGCCTGGATTTCCTGGCTGAACTCGATCTGCAAATTGCGTGGCAGGTTGAGGCCGTGGTCGGCCTGCAGCACATAGGCGATGCCGCCTTTGCCAGACTGCGAGTTGATACGGATGATCGCTTCGTAGCTGCGGCCGACATCGGCCGGATCGATCGGCAGATAGGGCACTTCCCACAGGCTCGTGTTGGCCTTCTTCAGCGCCTTCATGCCCTTGTTGATGGCATCCTGGTGCGAGCCGGAAAAGGCAGTGTAGACGAGCTCGCCGACATAGGGATGGCGCTCGGGGATCTTCAACTGGTTCGAATATTCGTAGACATCCTTCATCCGGTTGATGTCGGAGCAGTCGATCCCCGGATCGACACCTTGCGTGTACATGTTGAGCGCCAGCGTGACGATGTCGACATTGCCGGTGCGCTCGCCATTGCCGAACAGCGTGCCTTCGACGCGGTCGGCGCCGGCCATCAGGCCGAGCTCGGTGGTGGCGATGCCGGTGCCGCGGTCATTGTGGGGATGCAGCGAGACCAGCAGGTTCTCGCGGTTGTCGAGGTTGCGGCACATCCATTCGATGCGGTCAGCGTAGATGTTGGGAGTCGACATCTCGACCGTCGACGGCAGGTTGATGATCAGCTTGTTGTCGGGTGTCGGCCTGACGATCTCGGTGACGGCGTTGCAGATCTCCAGCGCCACTTCGAGTTCGGTGCCGGTAAAGCTCTCCGGCGAATATTCGAAGCGGTAGCCGCCGCCGGCCTTGGCCGCCATGTCGGTGATCATCTTGGCGGCGTCGGTGGCGATGCGCTTGATGCCGCCGACGTCCTTTTCGAAGACGACGCGACGCTGCAACTCGCTTGTCGAGTTGTAGAAATGGACGATCGGGTTGGTGGCGCCCTTGAGCGCCTCGAAGGTGCGGGTGATCAGTTCCGGCCGGCACTGCACCAGCACCTGCAGCGAGACATCGGCGGGTACGTTGCCTTCCTCGATGCACCAGCGGGCGAAGTCGAAGTCGGTCTGCGAAGCCGACGGGAAGCCGATCTCGATCTCCTTGAAGCCCATGTCGAGCAGCAGGCCGAACATGCGCGCCTTGCGCTCATGGCCCATCGGATCGATCAGCGCCTGGTTGCCGTCGCGCAGGTCGACCGAGCACCAGATCGGCGCCTTGTCGATGACTTTCGAGGGCCAGGTGCGGTCGGTGAGGCCTACCGTGGGGTAGGGTTGATATTTGCGCGCCGCGTCCGGCATGCCCCGGGCTGCCTCGGGCGTGCCCTTTGCCGCATCCTTGCCGGCTACCGCGGCATCGGGGCGGATTTCTTCTCGTGCGTTCATCGTCGTTTCTCCCGGCGGCTCACGGATCCACCCTCAGATGGATTGATGGCGAGCGGCGCCTTTACCAGAATTTCGTTCGCTTGATGTGACGTGCCAATTTTGTGACTGGCCAAGGAGCATGCGCTTGCGCGGCGGTTCGACCGCCGGGCGCTCCTTCAGCGAACCCGGCGATCGCCGATAAGGCCGAGAAGAAGCAGGGTCGAAGCCAGTGCACGCACGGTCTCGCCGGAAAAACCGGTCGGACGGGAAGCGTTGGTGGCGCGCGTGTTCATGGCGGTTCTCATACAGGAGCGGCTTGTGGGAGGCAAGTGGGGCCGCATGGCGGGCCGAGCTTCTGTTGGAAATCATCCCTAACATGTGCGCTCTTCCCCACGCGCTGCAAATGCGCCAGACTTGGCCTTGTCGGGGTCACTATCGGCAGGGGGGTCATCCATGAATTTCGTGTTCTTCTCGCCGCACTTTCCCGTCAATGGCGCGGATTTCTGCGACCGGTTGAAGAAGGCCGGGGCCAGGGTGCTGGGTATCGGCGACGCACCCTATGAGGCGCTCGACGGCAAGCTGAAGGCGGCGCTCAGCGAATATTACCGCGTTGCCGACATGGAGGACTACGATCCGGTGTTCCGGGCTATGGGGCATTTCATCCACAAGTGGGGCCGTATCGACCGTTTTGAATCGCTCAACGAACACTGGTTGGAGTTGGAAGCCAACATCCGCACCGACTTCAACATCTACGGCACCAAGCTCGATTTCGTGAAGAATTTGAAGCGCAAGAGCCGCATGCGCGCCTTCTTCCGCAAGAGCGGCGTCGACACCATCGCGCAACGCAAATGCTCCGACAGGACCGGCGCCATGACCTTTATTCGCCGCGTCGGCTATCCGGTGGTGGTCAAGCCCGACAGCGGCTCTGGCGCCTCGAACACCTTCAAGATTTCCAACACTGGCGAGCTCGACCAGTTCTTCAGGGACAAGCCCGAGGATGTGACCTTCGTCATGGAGCAGTTCATCGAGGGGCTGGTGGTGACCTTCGACGGGCTGGTCAACCGCGATAGCGAGGTGGTGCTGGCCGCCAGCCACCGCTACGACCAGAGCGTCATGGAAGTGGTCAACAAGGACCGCCACATGAGCTACACCTGTTTTCCGCGGATCAGCCCTGCGGTCGAGGAGGCCGGCCGCAAGATCCTGAAGGCGTTCGACGTGCGCGAGCGCTTCTTCCACATCGAGCTGTTCGAGACCAAGGACGACCGCGTCATCGCGCTGGAGGTCAATATGCGTCCGCCTGGCGCCTGGATGACCGATGCGATCAACTACACCTTCGACATCGACGTCTACGCGGCGTGGGCCGACATGGTGGTGAAAGATGCCGCCGGCGGCCCCTATGAGGGCAAGTATTTCACCGCCTATGCCAGCCGCAAGCGGCGCCTCAGCTATTTGCACAGCCATGAGGACGTGCTAGCCGCCCATCGCGACAAGATCGTCCACCATCAGGCCATCGAAGAGGTTTTCAGCCGCGCCATGGGAAATTACGCCTACCAGATGCGCTCGAAGGACGAAGCGGCGCTGCGCGAAGCGGTCGCCTACATCCACGCGGAAAAGGCGTGAGGCGATGGACGTTTCCTATCACAAGACTTTCGCCCGCAATCTCGGCCGCGACATGGAATACAAGCGCTACGGCCATGCCGGCCGGCCGGTGGTGGTGTTCCCGACCTCGCAAGGGCGGTTCTACCAGTTCGAGGATTCCGGCGGGGTAGGGGCACTGGCCGAGTTTATCGACACCGGCCGCATCCAGCTGTTCACGGTCGACGGCATCGATTCGGAATCCTTCTTCGACAAGCATGCCGACGCCGCACACCGCATCGGCCGGCACGAGGCCTATTTCCGCTATGTGCGCGAGGAGGCGCTGCCGGAATTCCTGTCCACGGCCGCGCAGGCCAATGGCGGGCGCAAGTTGAAGCCGCTGTTCACAGGCTGTTCGATGGGCGGCTATCATTCGTCGAACTTCGTCTTCCGCTTTCCCGAACTCGCCAGCGGCGTCATCTCGCTGTCGGGCGTCTATTCGGCCCGCGACTTCTTCGGCAAGGCGCTTGAAGGCGACATCTTCTACAACTCGCCGCTCGACTATCTGCCCGGCATCGTCGACCCTAAACTGCTTGCCCGCCTGAAGGCGCTCAGGCTGATCTTCTGCTGCGGACAGGGCGCCTGGGAGGAACGGATGCTGGTCGAGACGCGCAAGCTGGAACAGATCCTGCGCGACAGGTCCATTCCCGCCTGGGTCGACTATTGGGGCGGCGATGTCAGCCATGACTGGCCGTGGTGGCACAAGCAACTGGTCTATTTCTTCGGCCGCTGGCTGGATGAGGACCTGATGCACAGGCTGGATTAGGGCGCATTCGGGTGATGCCGGCCGGGAAACGTCGGTGGGCCGTTGCGCGGCAGCACCGCTGACGGGCTTCCTGGCTGTGAAATCGCAACCTGGTTGTGATTTCAGAACGTTGGCTACCCCCTGACGCTTCTCGCCACCAGCCGCGCCACGCTCGGGCCGACCAGCAGCACGATCAGGAAGCGCGCCGATTGCAGCGCCATGACGAAGGAGATGTCGACGTTCTGCGCGGCGGCGGCAATGATGGCGATGCTGTCCATGCCGCCTGGGCTGGTCGCCAGGTAGGCGGTCAAAGGGTCGATGCCCAGGAGATGGCTGATCATGAAGGCAAGGCCGCCGCAAAATGCGATCAACGCCACGATCGAGGCGATGATCTGCGGCAAGGCACGCGTCGCATGGCGCAGGATCGGCCGGGTGAAGTTCAGGCCGATCGACCAGCCGACCATCGCATAGCTGACCGCCAGCAGCCATTGCGGCAATTGCATCTCCACGCCAAGGCCAAGATGGATGACGGTGCCAACGATGAAGGTGCCGAGAAAGAAGGGCGAAGGCAGCCGGCAAAGCTTTCCCGCCAGGCCGCCGACAAGCGCGATGCCGATGGTGGCAGCGAAGGCTTGCGGATCGATCGGCGGAAACCAGATGATGGGTGGGATTTCGACCCCCGACGTGTCGACCCACATCTTTGCAACGAGAGCCGCCGTCATCGAGACGAAGATGACGCGCAGATATTGCATGAAGGCGACGAGCCGCTGGTCCGCGCCGAAGGCACCGGCCATCAGCACCATGGCGGTGGCGGCACCTGGCGAGGAGCCCCAGACGGCGGTGGTACCGGGCAGGATGCGCCAGCGGCTGATCAGCCAACCGAGCAGGCTGGAGGCCGTGACGGTGGCCACCACGACGCCGAGAAACAGCGGCCATTCCCGATAGAAGACCGGAAAGATGTCGGCCGAGATCGAACCGGCGACGAGGCAGCCGACAATCGCCTGGGCGGCGCCGAACATAAGACGCGGCACGCGCACCGTTGCGCCATTGGTGCCGGCGACAATGGCCGCCAGCATTGGTCCGATCAGCAGGGCGGCTGGTAGGGCAGCGAGCTCCAGCGCGCCGGCAAACAGGGCGGAGACGGTCAGGATCGCCAGCCATTGCCAGGCCTTAGGCATCCGCGCCATGCGCTCGACAACGGGCCGGTCCGGGGAATCCATGTCTTGGTCTTAGACTTGAAGCGGGGCGATGCGAACCCCGCTGCGCCGAAAAAGGATGCCTCGCGTGAGCTTAGGCTTTTTTGCCGTCGACCAGGCCAAAGCCGCCGACAGGGTGCGTTTCGACCTGGAATTCAAAGCCGGCGATGAACGGCCGCGCCTTGGCGATCGCCGCCTGGACTTCCGGAAGCTGCAGCGAGGCCTTGTGACTTTCGGCGTCGGTCCACACTTCGGTGACCCAGATCGCATCGGCATCCGCGGGGTCGCGGGCAATGATGTAGCTCAGGCAACCCGGCAGGGCACCGGTGCTGGTACTGGCGCGCAGGACCTCCATGACCGCGTCGCGCTGGCCGCGCGATGCCCGCATCTTGCCGATCAGTCCATACATTCCTTTGTCTCCCTTCGAGGTTTTCGACAAGATATGCAGATCGTCAGTATGCAGATAGCCGGTCAAGGCATCAACTGGCCGCCATTCACCTCGATCACCTGGCCGGTGATGTAGCCGCTCATAAGGTCGGAAGAGAGGAACAGGTAGGCGCCGACGCAGTCTTGCGCGGTGCCGGCGCGCCCCTGTGGAATGGTGGCGACCATTCCCTTTATCTGCTCGTCGGTCGAATAGCGCTCGTGGAATGGCGTGAGAATGGTGCCGGGCGCCACTGCGTTGACGCGGACGCCGAAGCCGATCAGTTCCTTGGCCATGCCGCGCGTCACGTTGGAGACGAAGGCCTTGGCCGAACCGTAGAGGCCGGCGCCGCCGCCGGCGCCGTTGCGCGCGGCGATCGACGAGGTGTTGACGATGAAGCCGCCCTGTTTCTTCAGCCACGGGATCGCCTTGCGCGAGGCGGTCAGCACGGAACGTGCATTGAGGTCCATCACCGCGTCGTAATGCGCCTCGGTCTGCTCGGCATAGGGCACGCGGCCGAGCATGCCGCCGGCATTGTTGACCAGCCCGTCGAGGCGGCCGAAATGCTGCGCGCTGTCCTCGACGACGCGTTCGACATCGGCGGGAACCGAGAAATCGCCCTGGACGAGGAACACCCCGCCGCCCTTGTCGGCAATGGTCTTGGCCAGAGCCTCGGCGGCGTCGCGGCTCGAATTGTAGTGCAGTGCTACGCGGCATTTCTGTGCGGCGTAGGCCGACGCCAGGGCCGCGCCTATACCGGTCGATGCACCGGTGACCAGTACCGCCTTGCCGGCGAGATCGGGAATGCTGAGTGTGGTGGTGGCTGGCACGCGTGTCCTCCGGGATTTCTGCCGGTCCTTCGTAGGCCTTTGGTGCCCAGATGTTCAAGCCTCATGGGCGCAGATAGACGTAGCCCTGGCCCTGCAATTCCGCGAGTTTGACGACGCCACCCTTGTCGGCGGCGTGGAACCCGTCGAGCAGGTCGGTCAATGAAATATCCATGCCTTGCATGGTGTTGGCGCAGGCATGCGGATCGAGCCCCTGCTGCACCAGACCGGCGAAGCGGCCGGAAATCGCGGCCGATATGCCTTTGGACTTGAAGGCGGCAAGGGCTGGGCCATGCACGACCAGCACGATGTCGACATTGCCGCCGGTGCCGTCATAGTGGTTCTTGATGTTGCCGAGAACGAAATTGACCTTGTCGAGATCGCTGAGATGATAGACGACCTTCTGCCTGGCAGGCTCCGTGGCGGCTGCCTGCACCACCCGCAGGCCAAGAAACGTTCCGGTTCCGGCAAGAACCGCGCGGAACATATCGCGCCGGCGCATAGCATTTTCCTCCGCTTGACGGCGCACCGCAAAATGCGTGGCTGCGGCCGCAATACTAGCATAAATTGACGCTACGTCCTGTCGATGCGGAGGAGGGGTCACATGACGCTTTGTAAGGTATTGGCGCGCAGCGCTTGGGGTGTCGCGCTGCTTGCCGCGCTTGCTGGCTCCGCATTGGCCGATGACGCACTCAAGCTCACCGAACTCAGCCCCAATGGTGCCGACGCCTGTTTCGGCCGCGTCTATGACGCAGCACATCTCAAGGCGCATCCGAAGCAGAAGGTGGCGCGAATCTTCTTCTACTATGGCCATGATCCGGTCAGCCGGCCGAATGAAGAGCCGGCCGCGAATTCTGACTCATCGTACAATGCCTTCGTTGCCACCACCGTGCGCGGCGCCAAGGCGCCTGAATGGGCCGGCGGCTGGTGCAATCACGAGTCCGAGGACGGCAAATCAGGCCCAATCCATTGCGGCATGGATTGCGACCGCACCCTGGCCTCGCTGAAAGTCGATGACAAAGGAAGCCTGATCCTCACTGACGTGCAGCCCGATCTTTATCTGGATGCCGGGTCGGAAGAGGAACTGGGTGCAGCGGAATACGACAGGCAGGCGCTGGGCAAGGAAGATGACAATTTCCGCCTCGACCCGATGCCGGCCGCGACCTGCAAGGCGGAGTTCGCGCGCATCGATCCGATCGACCCGGCGCTCGGGGCCCCGCTGCGCGAACGGCTGAAGCCGGACCAGGCCTTCTGCTATGGGCGCGACTATGACGCGTCGCACCTGGCCTCGCACCCCGATCAGCTGACGCAGTCGATCCGGGTTTTCCGTGGCTCGGTGGAGCTGGCATCTTTTGCTTCAGGGGGCGACGCAGCCAACTGGCCCGATGGCGCCGACATTGCCGTCACCGTCACCACGCGGCAGAAATCGGCCAAGGTCACGCAGACCTATTCCTGCCAGGGCGAGGCCGACCAGTGGCGCTGCGCGGCAAGTTCGAAGATGAGCGATTTTTCCTGCGACATCGCGCAGAAGGAGATTTTCCTCAAGCGCGGCGTCAACGGCACCATGATGCTGGCCAATCCCAACAGCAGCCTGGCGATCGTCGATCTGTGTTCGAAGGCCGCCGACGGCAAGACGAAATCCGACGACAAGGTCTACCGGCTGCAGCCGATGCCGCAATCGGCCTGCGCGCCGTGAGCTGACCTCAGGCGAACGGCACGGCAGTCGTGCCTTTCGGCAGCTTGGCTTCGTCGTCGGGCTCGACATGGATGGTGACGCGCACCGAGGGGATTTCGGCTTTCAGCGCGTCCTCGATACGGTCGCAGATGACATGGCTTGCGCCGACCGACATGTCGGCGTCGACGACCAGATGGAACTCGATGAAGGTGGCGCGGCCGGCGATGCGCGTCTTCAGGTCATGCACCTCCAGCGCGCCCTTGCAGTTGGCCGAGATGACGTCGCGGATGCGCATGTGCGCCTGCGTGTCGACGGCACGGTCCATCAGGCCGTTCATCGACGAGCCGATGACGTGCCAGCCCTGCCACAGGATGTTCAGCGCCACGATGACGGCGAGTGCCGGGTCGAGGATGTGCCAGCCGGTGAGGATTGCCCCGACCAGGCCGCCGAAGACGCCGATCGAGGTCACCACATCAGTCATGATGTGATTGCCGTCGGCAACCAGCGCCGGCGATTTCTCGGCCCTGCCGGCGCGGATCAGCGTCCAGGCCCAGAAGGCATTGATCACCGTCGCGATGCCGTTGACCGCCAGGCCGTTCCAGGGCTTTTCGATGGGCGCTGGCACCTGCCAGGCTCGCCAGACCTCGTTCAGGATCAAAAGCGCGGCGAGAACGATCAGCACGCCTTCGAGAACAGCCGAGAAATACTCGGCCTTGTGGTGGCCGAAGGGATGGTCCTGGTCGGCTGGCTTGTAGCTGACCTGGATCGCCCAGAAGGCGGCCATCGAGGCGATAACGTTGACGATCGATTCCAGCGCGTCCGAGTAGAGCGCCACCGAGCCGGTGATGTACCAGGCGACGAGCTTCAGACCGAGCACGACTGCGGCAATGATGATCGACCAGAACGCAAGGTTGGCGACCTTGCGCTTCGCCGCGGCCTTGGCCGCGATCGCCATCGTGTTCTCGGTTTCGGCCATGGTCGTCAGGCGGCCTTTTCCTTGGCCTTGCGCGGCAGGTGGGCAACGATGTTCTCGATGATCCGCATGCCGGCATTGTGGCCGAGTGTCATGATCGATTCAGGGTGGAACTGCACCGCGGCGATGGGTTCCTTGCGGTGTTCGAAGGCCATGATGACGCCGTCCTCGGTCTCGGCCGTGACGATGAAATCATCGGGCAGGCGCACCGGATCGGCGAAGATCGAGTGATAGCGGCCGACGGTGACTTCCTTGGGCAGGCCGGAGAAGATGATGCCCGGCTTCGAGACGCGGATGCGCGACGGCTTGCCATGCATCGGGACATGCAGTTGCCTGAGCTCGCCGCCATAGGCTTCGGCCAGTGCCTGCAGGCCGAGGCAGACGCCGAAAATCGGCAACTCGCGGGCGCGCGCCTTCTTGATGGTGGCGGCGCAGTCGAAATCCTTCGGCGTGCCGGGGCCGGGCGACAGCACGACGAGGTCGGGCTTCAGCCGGTCGAAGACTTCCTCCGGCACCGGCGTGCGTACGGTCGAGACGTTGGCGCCGGTCTGGCGGAAGTAATTGGCCAGCGTGTGGACGAAGCTGTCCTCGTGGTCGACGAGCAGGATGTTGACGCCGTCGCCGACGCGGGCGGTGGTGCGCTCGGTGCTGGCGGAGTTGCCTGTCTTGGCGTCGCGGATGGCGGAGAGCATGGCGGATGCCTTCAGTTCGGTTTCGGCTTCTTCTTCCTCGGGAATGCTGTCGAAGAGCAAAGTGGCGCCGGCACGGACCTCGGCAATGCCGTCCTTGATGCGGATGGTGCGAAGGGTGAGGCCGGTGTTCATGTCGCCGTTGAAATTGACCATGCCGATCGCGCCGCCATACCAGGCGCGCGGGCTCTTCTCGTTCTGCTCGATGAAGCGCATGGCCCACAGTTTCGGCGCGCCGGTGACGGTGACCGCCCAGGCATGCGACAGGAAGGCGTCGAAGGCATCCATGCCTTCGCGCAGCCGCCCCTCGATGTGGTCCACGGTGTGGATCAGGCGCGAATACATCTCGATCTGGCGGCGGCCGATGACGCGCACCGAACCGGGCTCGCAGACCCGCGACTTGTCGTTGCGGTCGACGTCCGAGCACATGGTGAGTTCGGATTCGTCCTTCTTGGAGTTGAGCAGCTTCAGGATCTGCTCTGAGTCGGAAATGGCGTCGTCGCCGCGCTTGATGGTGCCCGAGATCGGGCAGGTCTCGACACGGCGGCCGTTGACACGCACGAACATTTCCGGGGAGGCGCCGATCAGATATTCGCCTTCGCCCAGATTGATGAAGAAGGAATAGGGCGAGGGGTTGATCGACTTCAGCTTGCGCGAAATCTCGGACGGCTGCGTCTCGCAGCGCTCGTAGAACATCTGGCCGGGCACGACCTCGAACAGATCGCCGCGCTTGAACGAATCCATGGCCTTGCGAACCAGGTTGGCGTATTCGCCCGGCTCATGGTCACCGCGCGGCGGGATGCGGTCGGCGGTCTTGAATGGCTCGGCGATTTCATCACGCGGCAGGCCTTCCGTCGAAAACCCATCGCCCGAATAGTCGTAGCGGTCGGTCCAGGCCTTGGCCGAGTAATGGTCGACGACCAGGATCTCGTCGGGCAGGAACAGGACGAGGTCGCGCTGGCTCTGCTTGCGCTCGAGCTTGTAGTCGACCGGGTCGAACTGGAAGGCGAGGTCGTAGCCGAAGGCGCCGTAGAGGCCGAGATTGGCGTCTTCCTCGGTCTTGAATAGAGCGGTGATGGCGCGCAGCACGGTGAACACTGAGGGGACCCGGCTGCGCTCCTCCTCGGTGAAGATACGGCCGGGTTTGGCGACGTCGAGGCTGATCAGTTTCTTCGAGTTCTCGGCGATGGTGACATCGACCAGGCTGCCGAGCGTCCTGCCGATGACCGGCAACAGCACCTCGCCACGACCGTTCAGCGCCTCGATGCGGACAGTGCGGCCGCGCGCCGAAATGACAAGCGGGGGATCGATGATGGCGGTGTCCCAGCGCGTGTAGCGGCCGGGATATTCGTAATTCGAGGAAAACACCGCGCCGCGGCGCGCATTCAGCCCATCGACGTAAGCGTCGATGGCGCCCGCATAGGGCTGGTCGTGGCGCTCGCGGATGATGGTGATGCCACCCCCGGTCACGAAACTTTCCGCCCCGTTTTCCAGAACCTTCATCGTCATTGCCGTCTCCATCAGCTTCTTGGGGCAACGGACCCGGGAATGGCTTGAAAAAACAAATGGCCGCCCGGACATTCCGTTGCGGCCACCCTCTATTTCCACGCGCACGCGTTCGAACAGGCCGCTGTCAGCAGGCCCACCACCAAATGGTCTTGGTCGAACGCATGTTCATGGCGAAATCCATAGCTGCGAAAAACCGGATGTGCAACAGGTTTGAAAATCTGTTCGTTGGCCGCCGCTTCTGCGGTTCATGGCACATCGCCAGAGCCGGCGGTCCTGCTTAGGCTGGATGTCCAACGGCAGAAATATGGGAAAACACCAATGACCGAGCAGATCGACCGCGCACGGACGTTCCATTCCCTCCACATCAAGGGAAACCCGATCGTTCTCTACAATGCCTGGGACTCGGGCTCGGCCAAGATTGTCGAGAAAGCAGGGGCCAAGGCGATCGCCACGGGAAGCTGGCCGGTGGCGGCCGCCTTCGGGTATGCCGATGGCGAGAAGATCCCGCTGGAGCTGGCGCTCGACAACATCAGGCGCATCGTAGGGGCGGTCGACCTGCCGGTGACCATGGATCTCGAGGGCGGCTACGGCGTTGAACCGGAAACCGTCGCCCGCACCGTGATGCGTGCCGTGCAGGCCGGCGCCATCGGCTTCAATTTCGAGGACCAGATCGTTGGCGGCACCGGCCTGCATGACATCGCGCTACAGGTGAAGCGGATCGAAGCCGCAGCGGCGGCGGTCAAGGCCTCGGGTATCCCGGCATTCCTCAACGCCCGAACCGACATCTTCCTCAAGGCCAAACCGGATACGCACGACAAGGCGCTGCTCGACCAGGCGATCGAACGAGCACACGCCTATGAAAGGGCCGGAGCGAACGGCTTCTTTGCGCCGGGCCTTGGCGATGAGAGCCTGATCGAGGCGCTCTGCAAGGCAATCGCGTTGCCGGTCAACATCATTGCGCTGGCGCATGTGCCGCCGCGCCAGCGGCTGGCGGAACTCGGCGTCGCCCGCATCAGCCACGGGCCGGTGCCTTACCGGCAGATGGCCGAATGGTTGGAGGCGAAGGCGCGGCTGGCTATTTCGGGCTAATTCAGTCCTCCAGTGTCCCCGACCTGGCGTCGGCGCTCTTGCTGTCGCCGACCAGCTTCAACAAGTCTTCGCCGGCGCGGATGATGCGGCGCGAGCGGCGGGTGAGGATGATGCCATCCTGCGGTGCCAAAACTTCGGTGCGGCCATTGGTTTCACCCGGTGCATGGACGATGGTGGCGAGGCGAGCGCCCTTGGCGACGCGGTCGCCGGGCTTCACGTCATAAAGCACGGCGCCCGCCCGGGGCGCGGGCATCATCTCGATATTTTCCAGCGGTGCGACGACACCGGTGAAAGGACCGGGTGCGGGCAGGGCGGTGTCGGAGATCACGCCGCGCGTCACCAGCAGACGGTAGAGACCTTCGGCGTCGGCGGCGGCCAAGGTGCCGTCGACATCGAGGATGCCGCGATATTCGACCGTCGTGGCGACGCGACGGTCGAGTTTGGCCACGTCATCGGGAACGTTCTGGTAGGGCATGATCGAGGCGCCCTCGAACGTACCGTCTGTGTCTTCGCTCCACAGCATCACCGCATCGACGCCCATGGCGGCGGCACAGTCGGCCATCGCCGGCCACAGGCTGGTATGGACATAGAGATAGGCGAGGCCCTCGTCGTCGCAATGCAGGTCGAGCACGATGTCGTGGCCAAGCGAAAGCTGCACCAGCCGGGTCTTCAATCGCTGATCGACGGAGCCAAGCGTGGTGTTGGGCAAGAGTGCTGCGTCGGGCGCGGCAAGCAGCGGAAAGCCGCGATTGAAGTTGGTGCGGGTGCCGAGATGGAAGCGGCCCTGATGCTCGCCGAAATGATATTGGGCGCGGCCGATCGGGTTGGCCCAGGGCACGACGGTGATGTTGCCCTTGATGCGGCCTTCGGCCTCGGCCTTGGCCAGCATCGGCATCAGCGCGTCGATGGCGACGACGCCCGGCAACTCGCCGGCATGGAGTGCCGCCTGCAGATAGGCTGACGGAGCGGCCTTGCCGGTTCCGGCAAACCGGAACAGCGGAAATTCGTAGGAAACTCCTTCGCTTTCGCCGGCGATGCGCTCGATCGATTTCTGCATGACTTTCCTCCATCAAGAGCGACAAGACATGCAATCTGACGGTGCCGATGTCGATTGGTCCAGCCTGCCGCGCTATGGGCGCAAGCGGTTATTCCGCGGCAGCCTGAAGCGGGACGGCAGGCGCGCGCCTATCCAGTGTCTGCGACAGCACCGCGACGATGACCGCCAGCAGCGCCAATGCCGCGCCGACCAGCGGCAGGTTGGCATAGGAAACACCTGCGGAAAGGGCCACGCCGCCGATCCAGGCGCCGCTGGCATTGCCGACATTGAAGGCGCCCTGGTTCAGCGTGGCGGCAAGATTCGGCCCTTCGGAGGCCGCCTCGACGACGCGGATCTGCAGCGGCGGCACGACCACGAAGATGAGCAGGCCCCACAGGAAAACGATGCCGATGGCAACGCCGGCTTTGGCGCCGAACTGCATGAAGCCGACAAACAGCAGCGCCAGCAACAGCAGCGTGCCGATCACCGTCGGCATCAATTTCCAGTCGGCGAGCCGGCCGCCGATGATGTTGCCGATGGTCATGCCGGCGCCGAACAGCAGCAGCACCCAGGTGACGGCGGAGGTGGACAGGCCGGACACGTCGGTCAGATAGGGTTTTATGTAGGTGAAGACGGCAAACAGGCTGGCCGAGGCCAGGGCGGCGATCAGCATCGCCAGCCAGACCTGTAGCTTGCCCAGCACGCGCAATTCGCCGCGCAGGCCGCCACCGCTCGGTTCAGCGACGTCGGATGGCACCAGCCAGGCGATGCAAGCGACAGAGATCAGGCCGATGCCGACCACGGCGAGGAAGGTGGCGCGCCAGCCGAAGGCTTCGCCCAGGGCGGTGCCGGCGGGAACGCCAAGGATGTTGGCCAGCGTCAGCCCGGCGAACATCAGCGCGATGGCGCTGGCGCGCTTGTTGCGCGGCACCAGGCTGGCGGCAACGACCGAGCCGATGCCGAAGAAGGTGCCGTGGCCGAAGGCGGTGAAGACGCGCGCAGCCATCAGCATCCAGTAGTTGGGCGCGATGGCGCAGAACAGATTGCCGACGACGAACAGCGCAGTGAGCCCAACCAGCACCGGCTTGCGCGGCAAATGCGCGGTGCCCATCGCCACGATTGGGGCGCCGAAGACCACGCCCAACGCATAGCCGGTGACCAGCAGGCCGGCCGAAGGGATGGACACGCCGAGGTCGGCGGCGACCTCCGGCAACAGGCCCATGATGACGAATTCGGTGGTGCCGATGCAGAAGGACGCAATGGCAAGCGCAAGGATCGGCAAAGGCATGGGGCGTCCAGACTGAATCGGTTCAAATTCAGATTGAACGCGTAGCCCCGCTACGCGCAATATGCATTGCTGCAACGCAGCAATGCATAAAGTCCAGAGCTGAGCGCGAGCGTGAGTGTCTCACACCAGCGGCTTCAGCTCCTGGGCGATGGTGGGCAGCAGTTCCGAGACATTCGGGTGGATGTGCACCGCGCGCGCCAGCGTGTCGACGGGCGCCTTGGCGTACATCAGGTCGAGCACGCAATGCACCGCCTCGTCGCCGCCGGGACCAAGCACCGAACAGCCTAGGATCTCCCTGGTGTCGGCATCGACGAGAATCTTCATGAAGCCCTGCGTCTCGCCCTTTTCGACGGCGCGTCCGACGCGGGTCATCGGCCGCTGGCCGACAAGCGCCCGGCGACCGGATTTCTTCACCGCGGCCTCAGTCATGCCGCAGCGGCCGAGCGGCGGGTCGATGTAGAGCGCATAGGCCTCGATGCGGTCGCTGACTTTGCGCGGATCATTGTCGAGCAGGTTGGCGGCGACGATCTCGTAGTCGTTGTAGGACGTGTGAGTGAAGGCGCCCTTGCCGTTGCAATCGCCCATCGCCCAGATGCCGGGCACGCTGGTGCGCAGCTGGTCGTCGACGGTGACGAAGCCGCGCTTGTCGACCTCGACGCCGGCCCTGTCGAGGCCGAGATCGTCGGTGTTGGGCACGCGTCCCAGAGCCAGCAGCACATGCGAGCCAACCGCCGGCGGTTTGCCGGCGGAGAAGGTCACGGCAGTGTCGTTGCCTTGGTTGGCGAAGGCGATGTCGTCGGCACCGAGATGGACCGTAATGCCCTCGTTTTGGAGGATGGAAAGGATGGCGTCGGAAACATCCTCGTCCTCGCGGCCGGTCAGCCTGGGAGACTTCTCGATCACCGTGACGTCGCTGCCGAAGCGGCGGAACATCTGTGCGAACTCGAGCGAGATGTAGCTGCCGCCGACGACGACGAGATGGCGCGGCAGCACGTCGAGATCCATCATCGAGGAGTTGGTCAGATAGTCGGTATCGTGGATGCCGGGCAGGTCGGGCACCGAGGCGCGGCCGCCGGTGTTGAGGAAGATTTTTTCGGCGGTCAAAAGGTCGTCGCCGACGCGCACGGTGTTGGCGGATTCGAAACGCGCATGGCCGCGATAGAGCGTGCATTTGTCCATGCCGGCGATCCAGGTTTCGAGCCCGATGCGGGCGTCGTTCGACACCTTGTCCTTGCGCGCCTTGATCGCCTTGTAATCGACGCCGACGGGGCCGCTGAGCGTGACACCATAGTCGGCGGCCCGCCGCGCCAGATGCGCGGCATAGGCGCTGGCGACCATGGTCTTGGTCGGCATGCAACCGGTGTTGACGCAGGTGCCGCCGACCAGCTTGCGCTCGATCAGCGCCACGCTCATGCCGGCGGCATTCAGCCGGCTGGCCAGCGACGGGCCGGCCTGTCCGGCGCCAATGATGATGGCGTCGAAGGTCTTTGCCGTCATGCCACCGCCGCCACGATCAGCAAGCCGCCGATGATCGCCACTGCGTCCTCGATGAAGGCGGCGGGCGGGTCCTTGCCGAAGGCGGCTGCCAGCCGGCCGCGCGCTTCGGCACCGCCTAGCGTGCCGATGACAGCGCCGATGGCGCCGGCGATCAGGCCGCCGATGGTGGAACCGCCGGTGGCGCCGATGACAGCGCCGGTAAAGGCGCCCATGATGATGCGGGCGCCGAATTGCTGCGGCACTTTACGGCTCGGCGTCGAAGGCAACTGGTCGGTGACCAGTTCGACGATGGCCAGGATGGTGAAGATGCCGACAGCCGCCCAGTGGCTCATGAAGCTGGCCCAGGTGGCGGCGACCGGCAGCCAGCCGAGATAAGCCCCCCAGGCGACGGCGGCCGGCGCGGTCATCGCGCGAAGGCCGGCAATGACGCCGATCAGAAGTGCGAGAATATACAGCATGATTGATCCCCTCATCGCCGGGCCAGGACAGCCCAGCAAGAGCAGGCTAGCATAGGCTTGGCCTTTGACCAGACATGACTTCGAAAAATCGGAATGGATTTGCGCCCGGAATTGGCAGAAGCTGGCACTTCTCCGTCCGCGTCATTTGTGCTTTGGCGGGGATGCCGAAGGGAGGACACCGTCATGGCTGGAAGCGAGCGCGCCAAGATGGCGGCCGGCGAATGGTACACCTGCCTCGATGACGAACTGGAGGCCTTGCGCGTCATGGCGCGAGACGCGGTGTTCGAGCACAATTGCCTGCCACCCCGGCAGCGCGGAAACCTCGGGCCGGGCTTGAAGGCATTGCTCGGCGGCGTGGGCGAGGGCGCCCGCATCGAGGCGCCGTTCCACTGCGCCTACGGCTTCAACATCTTTCTCGGCGATGCCGCCTTTCTCAACGCTGGCTGCACCATTCTCGACACGGCAAGCGTGCGCATCGGCAATGGAACGCTGCTCGGCCCCAATGTGCAGATCTATTGCGCCGAGCACCACAAGGAGGCCGCCGGGCGGCAAGCGGGGCTGGAGATCGCGAGGCCTGTCGAGATCGGCGCCAATGCATGGATCGGCGGCAGCGCGATCATCCTTGGCGGAGTCAGCATCGGCGAGGGCGCCATCGTCGGCGCCGGCGCGGTGGTGACCCGCGACGTCGCCGCGAACACCACGGTGGTCGGCAATCCGGCGCGGGCGGTCAAGCGCGGCTGACGCTAGAGCGGTTCACCGTTTCACGGAAACGCCGAACCGCTCTATCTCTTTGTTTTGACGCAATTCCCTGAGGGAAAGCGCTACGCGCTTTTCCCGGGAAAACCGTTTCACACTTTTCCTGGAATTGCTCTAGGGCATGATGCCGAAAAGTGTGAAGCGGTTTTCGGACGACATCATGCTCTATCTCTTCGAGTTCGGCTCTAGGCGGCGGGAAACCGGATCGTCGCTTCGAACCCGTCTTGCCGTCCGGATGCCGGTGAGTTCAGAACCAGCGTCGCATCGATCTGTTGCAGGATCCGGCTGACGATCGCCAACCCGAGGCCCGATCCCTCGGCGCGCGTTGCGCCGCGTTCGAACCGCTTGATCAGGCTGCCTGGGTCTGGAACCACCGGACCTTGGTTGATCACGTCAAGTCGGGCGTCTTCGTCGATGCGCACGACAACCTCTCCGCCTTCGGCGCCATGCCGCAAGGCATTCTCGATAAGGTTGCGCAGGACGATGGCCAGTGCATCCGTGTCGATCGCGGCCAGCGCCTTGCCTTTCACCGGCGTTTCGAGGCGAAGGCGGTCCTTGTTTTCGCTGTGCTGTTCGAAGTCTTCGACCACCAGTGCCGCCACCGCGGCAAGGTCGGCAGGCTTTCCGGCGGCGGCCACTCCGGCGTCGGCGCGCGCCAGCTGCATCAACTTTTCGGACAGACCGGCGAGATTGGACAGTGCTGCCTTGATCTGGCGCGGACGTCTTCTTGCCGCGTCGTCCGGAGCTTCCGCGATCAGGCGCTCCGTCTGTGCCAGTGCGCCGGCAATCGGCGTGCGCAATTCATGCGCGGCATTCGCGGTGAATTCTTTTTCCGCCTCAAGCGCCATGTGCAGGCGCCGCATCAGGCTGTTGACCGACTTGGCAATGGCGGCGAGTTCGGAAGGCAGTTCGGTGGTGCGGATCGCAGCGAGGTTGTCGCCGTGACGGGCGCTGATCTCGCCGCGCAATGTCGCAATCGGCCTCAGGAAACGCGCCAGGGTCAACCACGCGACAAGTGCGCTCAACGGGATCAGGATGACCATCGGTATCAGGAAGCCGGTGGCGGCTTCGAAGGTTTCCTCGTTGCGCCGTGCATCGAGTTCGGCGACCTGGATGAAGATCGTGCCGCCAACCGCGGGCTCAGTGTAGATGCGCCATCCGGCGGCCTCCGAAAAGCCCTGCGCGAGTTCAGCCGTGAGCGGCTCCGCGGGAGCATTGTAGGAGTGCAGGAGAACACGGCCACTGCCGTCCCGCACCTGGAAGATGAGGCGACCGCCTATATCGTCTGAGACGGCCTCTGCCAGCCTGCGGGGCGATTGCGAAACCTCGCGCCCGAAAAGATCGTCGATGACCAGTGGCAGCAGCCGGCGGGCCGCTTCCTGCATCGAATTGTCCATGGCTTCGTTGATTTCACGATGCAGGGTGATGCTTCCGGTGCCCGCGGCGACCAGGCCGAAGGCGACCGTGACCAGGATCAGCGAGGCAACGAGGCGACCGGCAAGGCTGTCGAAGACCCTCATGGGAATGCCAGGCGGTAGCCTAGCCCCCTTACGGTCGTGAGGGCCTCGCGCCCGATCTTCTTGCGCAGGCGGCTGACATAGACTTCGACGGTGTTGCTTTCGATCTCCGCCCCGAAGGCATAGAGCGCATCCTCGATCTGGTTCTTGCCGACGGTCATGCCGGGCCGGCGCAAGAACTGCTCGAGCACCGCCCACTCGCGGGACGTCAGCATGGCCTCCCTGCCGTCCACGACAACGCGGCGGGCGGCCTGGTCGATTTCGACCGGCCCGAGCCGAACCAGGGGATTTGGGTTTCCAGCATAGCGGCGCGCGACCGCGGCGAGGCGCGCGGACAACTCGCCGAGATCGAACGGCTTGACCAGATAGTCGTCTGCTCCGGAATTCAGCCCCTCTATCCGGTCGGATAGCTGGTCGCGCGCGGTCAGGATGATGACCGGCGTATCGGTGCCTTCACGGCGCAGCGTCTTCAGGAATTCGAGCCCCTTGCCGTCCGGCAGATGGAGATCGAGCAGGACGAGTTCATAGGAGACGACATGAAGGTGATCGCCGGCATCGCCAAGCGTCGTGGTCCAGTCCACTGCATGACCGTCGGCGGCGATATGATCGCGCACCGCCTCGCCCAGCACGGGGTCGTCTTCGATCAGCAGAACGCGCACCTTGCCTCCGTGTTCAGCAACACGCCACCTTCATGCGGAACAAGGCTGACAGGAACCTGAACGAAAGCCAACTGCGGCTTTTGAGCGATACGATTCGTGTTCAGGCTGCTGTCAGGTTTCACGCTCAGGGTCCGCGACATCGGAATTGGCCGATGGAGAAAACAAGATGAAAACCTTGATCCTGACCGCGCTGGTGATGGCTGTTGCCGGACCGGCTTTCGCTGCCGACAAATGCGATGTGCCGACCGACCAGTGGCAACCACGCGAGGCGCTGCAGAAGAAGCTTGAAAGCGAAGGCTGGAAGGTTCGCAGCATCAAGACCGAGAACGGCTGCTACGAAGCCAAGGCACTCGATGCCAACGGCAAAAAGCTGGAAGCCGTGTTCAATCCCAAGACGCTCGAGTCGGTCGGCGCCGATTCCGACGACGGTTGATCGCCATGAACGCCACCGCTTCGACACGAGAAGGCTCGGTCGAGTCGACGCGAGAAGCCTCGGTCGGGTCGACACGAGAAGGCTCGGTCAGGGTCTGGAGCTCCTACGTCCGCCTCTTTCATTGGTCGCTGGTCCTGTGCGTTGCGGTGGCCTGGCTTTCCTCGGGAGAAATCATGAAGCTGCATGAACTGGCCGGCTACAGTGCGGGGGTCTTGATAGCTTCACGGCTGATCGCAGGGCTGGCGGGATCTGGTCACACACGCTTCCGTCAGTTCGTGCGTGGGCCGCGCACGGTGAGCTTGTACATAGCCGATGTGGCGCAGGGTCGCGAAAAGCGCCATCTCGGCCACAACCCTGCCGGCGGCGCCATGGTGCTGGCGCTTCTCACCTGCGTGGCGGGAATTGCGCTTACGGGCTGGATGCAGACCACCGATGCCTGGTGGGGCGTGGCCTGGGTGGAGGACACGCATAAGATCCTGGGCAATGGAATTCTCGTGCTCGTCGGGCTTCATGTCGGCGGCGTGCTGCTGGCCAGCCTGCGGCATCGTGAGAATCTGGTTCGCGCCATGCTCACCGGCCGCAAACGCGCGCCATCGCCGGGAGACGTCGCCTGACTGCCTGGATCAGGGAATACCAAAGGCGCCGCAGTGATGCGGCGCCTTTGGCCGTTCCTTCTCAGGAAGGCAGGGCGTGCGGCACTGGTTCGTCCTGACCGGCGCGCCTCGAGAACTCGCGCCGGTATTGCGCCGGCGACGTCTTGAGCCGCGCCGAAAAATGCTGGCGCAGCGACGTGGCACTGCCGAAGCCGACCTCGAAGGCCACCATGTCCATCGACTTCTCCGTTGCCTCCAGCAACCGCTGCGCCAGTTCGATCCGCTGGCTGGTCAGCCATTCGCCGAAACTGGTGCCGACCGATTTCTGAAAGCGGCGGGTGAAGGTGCGCCGGGTCAGGCCGGCGGCCTCGGCGACGCTGTCGAGGTTGTGCGTCTCGCCAAGCGTCGCGCGAACCGCGTCAAGCGCCTGGGTGAACCGGTCTGCATCAGCGCTTTTTGCCACCGGATGCTCGATGAATTGTGCCTGCCCGCCTTGCCGATGCGGCGAAAGGACAATCTGGCGGGCGAGCCGGAGTGCGGCTTCCGCGCCATAGCGGGCGCGCACGATGTGGAGACAGCAGTCGAGGCCAGCCGCGACGCCCGCCGAGGTCACGACGTCGCCATTGTCGACATAGAGCACCGTGGCATCGACCGCGATGTCGGGATGGAGCTTTTGCAGCCGCTCTGAATAGGCCCAGTGCGTCGCGGCACGGCGGCCTGAAAGCAGCCCGGCCGCGGCAATGGCGAAGGTTCCCAGACACAGGCCGACAATCAATGCGCCATGCTCGTGTGCTCTGCGCAGCGCCTCCATCAACACTGGCGCTGGCGCCTCGCCAAGATGATGCCAGCTTGGGATGATGACGATGTCGGCGCCGTCGAGCCCTTCGAGCCCATGCGGCGCGGCAACCGTCAGTCCGGCTTCGGTGTGGATCGGGCCGGCCTTGATCGCGCAGATGCGGAACTCGAAGCGCGGCAGGCCAAGCGATGTCCTGTCCTCGCCGAACACCAGGCATGGCACGGAGAGATGGAACGGGCTGATGCCGTCGAAGGCAAGGACGGCGATGATCGGGTCAGTCATGGCGCTTCCGCGAGTGGATGCGGATTGTCCCAATTCTTTCGAATGATGTCAATCGGGACACTTTCGATCGCTTGGCATGTCACCTATTTTCGATCCATCGCATTCAAGCCGGAAAGGAAGACACCATGTCTGACCCAGCCAACGCCACGCCACGTCGCGCGGTTGTCGTCGTCGACGTCCAGAACGATTATGATGGCGGCAATCTCGCCATCCAGCATCCTCCGTTCCGCGACAGCGTCGTCAATGTGGCACGCGCTATGGACGCGGCCGCCGCGGCCGGCGTCAAGGTGGTGGTAATCAAGCAACTGGCTCCCGAGACATCGCCAGTTTTCGCCAAGGGCAGCCATGGCGCCGAACTGCATCCCGAGATCGCCAAGCGCAGCCGCGACCATTATGTCGAAAAGACCATGCCAAGCGCTTTCACCGGCACCGATCTCGAAGACTGGCTGCGCGCCAACGCCATCGATACGATTACTGTCGTCGGCTACATGACGCACAATTGCGATCTGTCGACCATCATCCACGCGGTGCATATGGGCTTCGCCGTCGAGTTCCTGTCCGACGCGACGGGCTCGCTGCCCTACGCCAACAGCGCCGGTTATGCCTCGGCCGAAGAGATCCACCGCGTGGTGACGATTATCCTGCAGTCACGCTTCGCGGCGGTGCTCAAGACCACCGAATGGATCGAATGCCTGAACACGGGCGTGCTGCCCGAGCGCGATACGATCTATGCCTCCAACCAACGGGCGCTGGCGCGCAGCGCCGCGTAGCAGTATCCGCAAACGAAAAGGGCGCCGCATCGCTGCGGCGCCCTTTTCGCTGTCGAGACAGCAATATCTTAGAACAGGCCTTCGATCTGTCCTGCCTCGTTGAGGAAGATCTTTTCCGAGGATGGTGCCTTGGGCAGGCCGGGCATCGTCATGACCTCGCCGCAGATGATGACGACGAAGCCGGCACCGGCCGACAGCCTGACCTCGCGCACCGGTACGGTGTGGCCGGTCGGCGCGCCGCGCAGGTTCGGGTCGGTCGAGAAGGAGTACTGCGTCTTGGCCATGCACACCGGCAGGTGGCCGTAGCCGGCTTGCTCCCAGGCGTGCAACTGGTCGCGCACCGACTTGTCGGCGATTGCTTCCGAGCCGCGATAGATGCGCTGGACGATGGTGTTGATCTTCTCGAACAGCGGCATCGCATCGGGGTAGAGCGGCGCGAACTGCGAGGCACCGGATTCGGCCAGCGCCACCACCTTGTTGGCGAGTTCCTCGATGCCGGCCGAACCCTTGGCCCAGTGCTTGCACAGGATCGCCTCTTCACCCATCGAGGCGACATAGTCCTTCATCGCCTGGATTTCGGCGTCGGTGTCGGAATAGAAATGGTTGATGGCAACCACCGCCGGCACGCCGAATTGGCGGATGTTCTCGATGTGGCGGCCAAGGTTGGCGCAGCCCTTCTTCACCGCCTCGATGTTTTCCTTGCCGAGGTCTTCCTTCTTGACGCCGCCATTCATCTTCATGGCGCGCACGGTGGCGACGATGACGGCAGCGGCCGGCTTCAGGCCAGCCTTGCGGCACTTGATGTCGAAGAACTTTTCCGCACCGAGATCGGCACCAAAGCCGGCTTCGGTGACGACATAGTCGGCAAGCTTGAGCGCCGTCGTGGTGGCGACGACCGAGTTGCAGCCATGCGCGATGTTGGCGAACGGGCCGCCATGGACGAAGGCCGGGTTGTTCTCCAGCGTCTGCACCAGGTTGGGCTGCATGGCGTCTTTCAAGAGCACGGCCATGGCGCCGTCGGCCTTGAGGTCGCGGGCATAGACCGGCGACTTGTCGCGGCGATAGGCGACGATGATGTCGCCGAGGCGCTTCTCAAGGTCCTTCAGATCGGTCGACAGGCACAGGATGGCCATGACCTCCGAGGCGACGGTGATGTCGAAGCCGCCCTCGCGCGGAAAGCCGTTGGCGACGCCGCCGAGCGAACAGATCATCTCGCGCAGCGCGCGGTCGTTCATGTCCATGACACGGCGCCAGACGACGCGGCGGGTGTCGATGCCGAGCTCATTGCCCCAGTAGATGTGGTTGTCGATCAGCGCCGACAGAAGGTTGTGCGCCGTGGTGATGGCGTGGAAGTCGCCGGTGAAGTGGAGGTTCATGTCCTCCATCGGCACGACCTGGGCATAGCCGCCGCCGGCGGCACCGCCCTTGACGCCGAAGTTCGGGCCGAGCGAAGCCTCGCGGATGCAGACGATCGCCTTCTTGCCGATGCGGTTCAGGCCGTCGCCGAGGCCGACGGTGGTCGTCGTCTTGCCTTCGCCGGCCGGTGTCGGGTTGATGGCGGTGACGAGGATCAGCCTGCCGTCCTTGTTGCCCTTCACCGACTTGATGAACTCGGCGGAAATCTTGGCCTTGTCGTGGCCGTAGGGCAAAAGGTGTTCGGTCGGAATGCCGATCTTGGCGCCGATCTCCTGGATCTGCTTCTTCTTGGCGCCACGCGCGATCTCGATGTCGGACTTCACTTCGGCCATGACAGCTTTCCTCTGGATTGGTCGGTGGAGGGGACGGGGTTTGATCTCACTCGCATGCAGGCCGGAACCGGGGCGCGGGCATGTTTTAACCCTGTCGCTGCCGCGGCGTCAACTTGCATGCAACTATGTTTCCTATGAAGAAAATTCCTATGCGGACCGGCCGATCTTGTCATCGGATCTTCCCGGCTCCGTTGCCGCGCCGTATAGAAGCCAGAGGACGCGCCGTTCCGCCGTCTCAAAACAGCCGCACAATGCACCGAATGCGACAGAAGCGACGGCGCAAATTCGCCATCGCTTCGGCTGCGGCCGGCAAGCCTTACTGCGTCAGCACGTTGCTGATTTCGACCATGTTGGAGCGCACCCTGAGCACGTAGAAGCCCATCGTCGTCAGATGCGTCGGCAACAGCCAGCCGTCTTCGCGGCCATTGGCGATGATGAAGGGCTGGATGCGCAGCGCCGAGACGAACTGCGCGTCCATCGTGTCCCACAGGCTCTGCAGGTGCTTTTCCTTGATGACGTCGTCGAAGTCGGCCTGGGCACCCTTCATCAGGCCGTAATAGGCGTAGAGCTGGCCATAGGCGAACCAGTAGCGGTCGTCGGCGCGGAAATCGAACCAGCCGTCATTGTGGTTCTCGGCGCGCTCCTTGAGGATCGCCGACGTCGAGCCTATGTCGGATGAGATACGATCGATATATTGCTTCAGATTGTCGGCGCGGGCATCGAAGGTCGCCTGGCAGGTGGCGAGCCGGGCGTTGAAGGAGCGCAGCTTGCGCACCGCGTCGCGGTAATAGCTCGGCGTCGGCGTCTTCGGGCCGAACGGGCTCACGCCGAAATACCAGGTGTATTCGTCGAACTGCAGATTGCCGCGCGCGTCTTGCAGATCGGCATCGATCTGCGACGTGGTGCGGACGCGGCCGAGATTGTCGGCGAGTTCGGTCGCCGTGCGCCGCACCGCCTGGTTGATGCCGCGCTGGAACGAGGCCTTGTTATCCATCCACGGCGTGTGGTCCCAGTCGATGCCGAACAGGCCGAGCTTGTAGAGGATCATCGACGAGATCCAGGCATTCTGGTTGACGTTGAAGTCGGTCAGGTCGGCGGCGATCTGGGCAATACCGGAGTTGCCGCAGGTCTTGGCGGTATCCGTGCCGGAGCCGGCGGCAACCTGTTCGCCCGCGGACACGTTGCGCTTTTCGAAAGTGTAGGTGTCGGGGTAATTCGGGTTGAAATTGTTCCACCACTGGGTGGCGTAGAAGAAGTTGGCATAGAGGCCGATCAGCACCAGCAAGGCGACGCCGACCACCGCCTTGAGGATCCAGCCGCGCTGCGTGTACCAGCGCCCGGCCCACATGAACGGCCACAGGATGACGCCGATCAGGAGGCCGATGCCACGGCCGATCCACTGGAAAATCCAGGTGAAGAAGTTCACGATCGGATCGAGCATGGCGATGTCACCCCCTCAAAGCATGATGCCAAAAAGTTGCGGACTTTTGGATAACATCATGCGCCAAAACAATAAGTTAGAACGAAATGACGGTTCATTTCGTTCTAGTCAGTCAGGCCGTAGAGGCGTGTGCGAAACGCCACCTTGTCCTTCAAATATGTGGTTTTGAGAACGTCCACAACATGCGATCGCCAGGCGTCGCTGAAGCCGTCATAGTCCCTGTAGAAGCCCTGCTTGTTGAAGATGTAGCGCGAGACGAAGTCCGACGGGACGAAATCCGAGATCAGCCGGTTGGTCAGCCAGGCGTCGGGATGGTCCGGTTTGGCGCGGATCACCAGGAAGCGCTGCTGCGGGAGCACATCCTCGATCTTGAGGTAGCCGAGTTGGGCGATCTCGCGCTTGGCGGCGTTGAGGAAGGGAAAATTGCCGTCCCTGGCAATCAGGTCGGCATGGCTCTGGATCCAGGTCTGCAGCCAGACCTTGTCGACGTCGGTCAGGTTGCGGTCCGGCTCTGCGTCGCGGATCAGCGCGCGTACCACCATCTCGGCGCGATGCTCGAGATAGCCCGAGGCTTCGATCCAGGAGGCGCGAGGCAACTCGATGCGGCCAGTGGTGGCGAGGAACTTGAACACCTTGTCGGCGTCGTTGATCGAGAGATAACTGACCTGCCACGGCCGCGAGCGGCGGAAGCCAGGTGCGGCCGGATCGCCGATCACCGTCGTCATGTCGGGGTCGACGAACACGTAGAGACCGCCGAAATGGCTGGTCCAGTAGGCATTGTGGCGGAAGATCAACTGGTCCGGCACCAGCGCGTTCTCGCGGATGTCGCCGCAGATCTTGGCCAATTCCACCATGCGGGTCAGCATGGCGTTGTCGCGCCAGGCGTCGGGCTCCTGCTTCAGCCGGTCGACGAGCTTGCCGAGCTCGGCAGCCTTGCCCAGCACGTCCTCGGCCGACAGCACCTTGAACTCGACCTGGCTGATCGACAGCAGGTCCTCGATGTCGTTGACCTTGGGAACGGAATCCTCGATCTCGCCGTAGATGACGTCCTTGATGGTCAGCGCGTCGATGGCGCGCTGGTTCTTGGACATGAACTCGAACATCAGCTGCGAGGTGTTGGAGAAGGCGGTGTGCACCACCGGCAGGTCGATCTGCGACGGCGTCAGGATGATGAAGCGGCGATTGACCTCGTTGGGGTCGAGATAATCATAGTCGCCGCATTCCTCGGCCACTTCGGGCGAGAATCCGGTGCGGTCGATCTGGAAGCTCTTCAACTTCGTCGGCTTCAGACCGAACGCCGCCAGCGCCTTGTTGTAGCGCTGAATCAAATGCGGCTCGTCGACGGTCAGCAGCCGGCCATAGATCAGCTCATTGTCGCGCAGCAGGTCGGGCTTCTTGGCGGTCATGTTTCCTACTCCCTGTTCATAGGGAGATCAAAAGAACGCCGCCCAAATGGCGAACGAGAAGGGGCTGAAGCATCCAATTCAGTCATTCACCAGCTCGGCGGTCAAACTATTTGTAGTGACTTCATGAGCCCACGATGGACCACAATCATCTCTTTAAAATTCAACTCAGAGTTCGGACTCTGGTACTTGAATATGTGTATACCAACCCTTACTACATTTCCGATAACAGAAAAATAAAAAAGTGTTCTCAGAATAAAATCAGGATCTGATATCTTAACTGATCCAGTCTTTACTCTCTCAAGATACTCGCTACGAAATTCTGATATGCTCAGTATCCACTTTCTCGTCTGTGAAAATATAGACAAAACATTATCTATGTCTGGAATCAAGCCGTGCATCTCATCTATGAGCTCCTTCCTTAGATAGCCCGAGTACGCTTTGTCGGCCGCCTTAACTGTTGAAGGCGCTATCTCGCCGCCACCCATTCGAAGTTGGATATCCGCGCACTCCTTTAGATAGTTGATGTAGTCTCGTGGGCGTCCTTGCGTGCTCATGGTTATATAACGAAAAGAATCAATCTCCTTCTTTCCTTTCGAATACGTCATTGGTGACTTAGAAAAGAGAGAGTACCAAATTTTGTCGAAGTCGTCTTCATCTACAACCAAAACTTTCGAAAGACGGTAAGCCAGAAGTCTACGAATTTCCGTATCGTTCCACTCCAAAAAATTCTCTAGATCCCGCCATTTATTCTTATCGGCATCCTTTACTAGGTCGTATATGTCATCTCTTAAGAATATTACCGGAAAAAGCGCCTTGCCCTTTGCAGTCACAGATGACCTCACGTCCTGTACTGCCTTAAACAGGCTCGTCAGCAAGTCCATATAGTTGCTTTTCGAGAAACTCGCAAAAATGTCCTTATAGTCTTCGTCAAGCTCGTCAAATAAAACCAATATCTTTTGATTTGGCATATGCTTAATGACGAATGCTTCAAGATTTTCTACTTTTTCTTGAAGGGTAGCCTTTCTTTTATTCTTTAGCCAATTAGTAACGCTTATGCCTGTCCCGAGTACATTTATTCCAAAGTCTCCTGCAATCCAGCTGCCCACAATTGTCCCAAGATTGTCGCTATCTGGCGATGGGAACGCCTTTTCTATTGTTCTTTTTATCAAGGGGTCCGTGTATTGACTTCTAGCGATCGATTTGCACGCGGCTGAATATATTATCAGTTTCCAAATGGTTATATATTGGTTTGGCTTTGTGTAACTCGCGTTCTCTTGTGAGTAAAGTTCGTTAAATGGAAAATTCTTAAAAGATAATTTTGATACCAAGTTCAATCTTATGCCGTCGTGATCAGATAAGTACTGCACAAGCGCAGTTTTTCCGGTCCCCTTTCGACCTATTACATAGGCGGTTTCGCCATCAATTATACTTTTTAGCTCCGGCACCGTAAAAAAGTAACGTTTTAGGTCATCTAGTCGCGCCTCCAACTTCCAGCGAGAAATTTCATTGAGCGCCTTTTTTCTTGCTTCATCTGAAAGCTCGATGATGGGACCGATATAAGGTTCTATCGTCTTTCTTGGCGCGTCCCGCGTGTCATATTTCCTGTCCGCGGCCGGCGCGTCCTTGGCATTTGTGGCTTGCGGTTTCCCATTGATTTCCTGGATTTCAAAGGAGACGCGCGCGCCCTTCTGAAGACCGTCCCAAGGACCGTGGTACTGGGAGGAGTGCAAAAAATATCGTTGCAAAGATCCTTCGGCTTTAATGAAGCCGAAGTTCTTACCGTCGGGTAATGCGTCAATCCATCCGAAGATCATAACCGTTCAATCCTACATTCTCGGAGCTTCTCACTATAATCCTTTGCATGCCTCATTGGCGAGAAAGATGCAGCTGATGCGCCGCCGCGTGAACGGAAGTTCACGCATTCCACAGACCCTTTTTCTTCATCTCCTCCATCTCGCGTGCGGCTCGCTCGCGCAGGCGTGCGTCGCGTAGCAGTTTTTCGACCGCGGCGTCGTCGGACTTGTCTGAATAGCGGAACTCGCTGTCGGCGTAGCGGTTGATCTCCTGCATGACCATGTCCATCGAGAAGGGCCCGCGCAGTTCCTCGATCATCGCTTTCTTCTCGTCGTAGCCCTTGTGCATGAAGGCTTCCGGCTTCTCGAACCAGTCGTCGGGAAGCTCGATATCCATGGCGCGCATCTTGATGGCGTCGGTGACGTTCTTGATGGCGCGGCCGGTGAAGCGCGGCTCGGCATCCTTGATCAGGTGCAGATAGGTGCCGATATCGGCCATCGATTTCGGCGCGCCGTTCTCCTTCATGTAGCGCTCGTAGACCTTCATCAGCCCGTCTTCCTGCGGCTTCTCATGCTCCTCGTAGGCCTCGGTCACAGCGCGCTGGATCTCCTGCGCGGCGTAGAGATCGTGGTCGCCGAGCGGGATCTTGTGGTTCTTGCCGGCAAGCAGCACGAAGATGTCGATGTAGTCATCGCGCGTCTGCGGACCGTCGACCAGCCAGCGGGCGCCGGCGCGCTGGCGCAGCGCATCGTCGACATTTTCGGGATAGTTGGAGAACATGCCGAAGGAGCAGTTGCCGCGCACCACCGTGCCGGCACCGGCGAAGGCATCCATCAGCACGCCGGTGATCTCCTGCTGGCCGGCCGAGGCGCGGTCGTCTGAGCGGCGCGCCGCCACCTGGTCGATGTCGTCGATGGTGCCGAAGCCGATGACGCGCGGATTGAGCACATTGTTGATGAACTGGCGGCAGTTCTGGCCCGACTTGCCCTGGTAGGATGAAATCTGGTCGACGCCGAAATTCTCATAGGCGAAGGGATAGCCGGCAACCTGGCAGTAACCGTTGACGAGGCCGGCGATCATCTGGATCAGCGTCGTCTTGCCGGTGCCGGGCGCGCCGTCGCCGATGAAGGTGAACAGGAAGCCGCCGAGTTCGACGAAGGGGTTGAGCTCACGCTCGAAGTCGTAGGCCATCAGCATCTTGGCGAGCTTGACCGACTGGTATTTGGCGATGTGGTTGCCGACCACCTCTTCCGGCGTCTTGAAGGTCATGACCAGCGGCTTCGAGCGCTTGCCCGGCGCGACGTCGAAACCGTCGAGGGTGAAGTTATCGGCATCGATGCGGATATGCGCGTTCTCGAACGGGCCAATGCCGTCGAAGCGACCCTTGCGCGCCAACAGCCCGTCGATGGCGACGCGGGCAAAGGCGCGTGCCCTGGTCATCAGGTCGGCATCGTCGGACGAGCCCGATATCGCCTTGTCGAGGCCGGCCAGGATCGACTTCACCGCATCCTGCGGCGTGTCGAACAGGAAGTCCGGCTCCGGGATGTCGTTGGGCGCTTCGCCGTCGCTGTCGATCAGCTGGAACAGATAGGAAGCGAGGCTGAAGGCGGAGATGTAGGCCGAGGCCGACAGAAGCTTCTTGAAAGCCGAGGCCTCGTCGCCCTCGAGCGGCGCGCGGGTGTTTTTCGCTTGCAGGCTTTCGAGGTCGGAGCCTTCGGCAAAGACGTCCGATATGGCGAGTGCGATCGCCGTGCCGCGCCGGACGCGAAACAACAGAGTGTGCTGGGGGATGGTCAGCAGCTGGTCGTCGGGATGGACGGCGCCGACGGTCTTCGACAGCTCGACCTCGCGCGTGCGCCGCACCGAGCCGACCGAAACGGTCGAGACGAAGCGGCGGTTGGTTCCGGCCAGCGCCGTGCCGGACTCGCGCGAGGGGTCTTCCAGCACGACGATGCGGGTGATGAAGCTCTGCGCGGTGGCGCGGTGCTTTTCGATCGAAGCTTCCGGAATGGTGGTCAGGCCGGTATCCATGAAGAGTGCTCCGTGGTGTGACGGTCAGACGTCTGAGATGACCTGTCCGTTGGACAGGATGTGGACCTTGTAGCCGGCAAATATCTTCTGCGCCTCGCCGGCGGCGTAGAGTGCCTGGTAGGCCTCGTGCGGGATCAGCGCATGGTTTTCGTAGCTGGACACGCCCTGGCGCGCGGCTTCCAGATCATCGGTGTTGATGAAGAATTCCTGCGTCGTCTTCTCGCTCGAAAACAGCCCCTTGCGGCCGGGTTTCTCGCTCTTGGAATAGACCTCCTGGATGGTCCAGGTCAGCAGCCAGGCATTTTCCGGCTTGCGCACCTTGGCCAGCACTTCGGTGACCGTCGAATTATTGTCGGTGATCCCCGCCGAATAGAATGGGCCGAGCACGACGCGGCGCAACTGCTTGGGGTGTAGCGGCTCGAAATCCTTGTCGAGGTTGACCGCGATGGTCGCCGGCGACAGCGTGTAGGCGGAATTCTTCTCGGTGAAATCGTCGAAACGGTGGGCCAGCTCGGGGTTGAGCAGGCCATCGACCGGCAGCGGAATGTCGACCTTGTCATTGAGCTTGCCGTTGCTGTCGACGAGTTGACGCACCATCGCGTCGGAAGAATCCTCCACCGTCACCATGTAGACCAGGGGCAGGTTGGCGCTGCCGTCGAACGTCGCCCAGTGGACGAGGTAATACGGCCGCGCCGTCTTTGGATTGACCGAGACCTTGGCCGTCTGCGCCAAGGTGAAAGGGCCGAACGTATTCTCGCTTTTCACGTCCTCGAGATAGAGCCGTTCGGCCATCGACTTCTGCAGCGCCTCGGGGAATTCCTTGTGGCGCAGGATGAAGTCGGCCATTTCCTCGCGCAACTCGCCGGCCAGCGGAATGTTGGCAAGCCGCGCGTCAGCCTGGCGACGGTCGTTTTCGAGTTCGAGCAGGTTCTGGAAGACCGGGAAGCCACTTTCGGCACGCGAAATGCGGAACGTGTCCATGAAGCCCAACCGGTTGCGCCAGCAGGCAAAGGACTTGTCGAGCCGGGCGATGTATTCGGCGACGATCTTGGCGACGATGCCATGCCGGTAGAGCGGCGAGCGATCGTCGCGCATGAACACTTCAAGGCCGCTCAGTGCGGCCGTGATGGCCGAGAAATACCGTGCGGCCGCTTCGTTTTCGGGGGTCATGCCTGTGCGCTCGCGGGCAGTCCAGTCACCCCTAAGACTGCACGTAGTTTGACGCGTTGTGCTTCTTCAGCACCTCGTCGAAGCGACGGGCAAAGGCATCGTCGGCCAGCTTTTTGCGGCGCTGGATGTCGGAGCTGGCGACCATGTTCTTCTCGTGCATTTCAAGCAGGTCGCCGATGTGTTTCTGCGAGGCGGCACCAATGCCGGCCATGGTTTCCTCGGCGGTGTTGTCGACCTGGCTGCCAAGCGTGTTGATCTTGTGGGCGACGTCCTGCTGGGCTGCGGTCTTCAGCGAATCCTCCAGCGCCTTGTAGAGCACGATGCGCTGTTCGGTATCGATGGTCAGCTTGTTGATCAGCGTCGACTGCGCGGCGATCTGGTTGTTGAGCGAATCGACGAAGGTCTGGAACATCGAGGTGTAGCGTTCCAGCGTCTGGCTCTCGGCCAGCAACTCCTGCTCCTTGGCCTGCTTTTCATTGTATTCCGTCGCCAGCTTGGAGCGTTCGCCTTCGAGTTGCGTGCGGTCCTTCTGGCTGGTGGACGCGGCGATCTTGTTTTCGATGTCGAGCAGCATCGGGTTGAGCTCCTCAATGCGCTTCTGCACGGCTTCGAGGTTGGACATGGTGGTCTTGCGGCGCTCGATGACCTGCGACAGGCTGGCCTCGGAGGTCTTGTAGCGCTGGTCGAGGACTTCCTTCTGCGCCTTCAGGATGCCGACAATGGTGTCGGACTTGGCCAACAGTTCCTGCAGGTTGCCGGCCAGCGACATGTTGCGGACGCGATCGGTGCGCATGCGCTGCTTGCTCTGGCTGGAGAACATGCCGACGAAGTTTTCCCAGCCGGTGTAGTTCTTCATGCTTTCGAATTCGGCGCCGAAGACGTTGGTGGCGTCCTCCAGACCGATGATCAGGTCGGCGATGTTGCCTTCCATCACCTTCTGCTGTTTCAGCACGTCCTCGATGCGGGCGTTCTCGATGTCGAAATTGGCATCGCCGATCTTCTTGTCGGCGGTGGCCAGCGTATCAAGCACGGTGCCGGACTGCTCGATCTTGGTGCGCATGTCCTGCACGACCTGCTTGGTCTTGGCAATCTCGGCATCGAAATTCTGCAATGTCGCCATTGGGGCCTCCCGCTTCGGCATCACGTCGCTGGTCGCGAACAGCGGCGAATATATGTGGGGCATCCGGGGATTGAAAGACGCAAGACAAGACCCGCGCCGAAAACAAAAGAATTCGCCACGGTCTTGAAAGGTAGTGAAGGCGTGGTCATGGCGTGATTAGCTTGCAGTCAAGCGTAGTTCAACTGTCATTGAACTACTGTGCCGGCAAAGCAGTCAATCTCCGCCAGCACGGACGCTCTGGAATTCCAGTTGCAGGCGTAACATATCCGGCGAGGCCGGGCGTCGTCAGGCGACGCAGCCGGCGGTTGCTCAGGGCTTGGGATCGGCCTTCAGATAGGCAATGACATTGGCGATATCGTCGTCATTGTTCAGGCCCGCGAACATCATCTTGTTGCCGGGCACCTTGAGCCGAGGCGCCTTGAGATATTCGGCGAGGTTGGCTTCATCCCAGACCAGGCCGCCGGCACCGGCGCTCTTCATCGCCTCGGAGTAGTGACCAAGGAAGCTCTCGGCACTGCCGGCGGTGCGTCCAACGACGCCCAGCAGATGCGGGCCGACCTTGTCGCGGTCGGTGGTCGCGTCATGGCAGGAGATGCACCGGTTGAAGACATGCTTGCCCAGTGCCGGGTCACCGCCAGCCTGAGCGGCAAGCGCGGTGGCAAGGAGAAGAATGCTGGCAGACGAAGCGGCTCGAAACATGGCTGACCCCCGGAGAGCTCTGGCTGGCGGTCTTATAGGACCGAGGCCTTAACAAACGCTGCATTGTCGTGGGATTGGGAGGCCTGCCCGGATCTCGCCGCACCGGGCCGGGGCCTTTGTTGTTACGCATGTCGTTGGTTCCAAAACCGCTGCGCACTTTGGGGCGACATGCATTGGGCCGTTGCCCTATCAGGCTTGGGTGAAGCCGATGAAATCGTCGGGTGCGGCGCGGCCCATCTCTTCCTCCCAGTGGCGGCGGCAGAGCGACACATAGACGTCCTTGCCGATCGCCACCTGCTCGCCCTGACGTGCCACCTTGCCGTCGGGGCCGAGGCGCACCACCATCGTCGCCTTGCGGCCGCAGCGGCAGATGGTGCGCACCTCGCGCAAATCGTCGGCAATGGCCAGCAGCGCGCGCGAACCGGAAAACAGCTTGCCCTGGAAATCGGTGCGCAGGCCGTAGCACATGACCGGGATGTTCAGCCGGTCGGCGATGCGGGCGAGCTGCCAGACCTGCTCCTCCTCGAGGAACTGCGCCTCGTCGACGAAGACGCAATGCACGGTCGAATGCTCATGATGATCGGCGACGCGGGCGAACAGATCATCACCGTCACGGAACATCTCGGCTTCCGTCTCCAGGCCGATGCGCGACGAGATCAGGCCGCTGTCGCCCTTTCGGTAGTGGCCGGCGACGAACAGCATCGTGCGCATGCCGCGCTCGCGATAGTTGTACGACGCCTGCAACAGCATCGTCGTCTTGCCGGCGTTCATCGTCGCATAGTGGAAGTAGAGCTTGGCCATGCCGCCCTTTTAAGCCGACTTGTCCCGGCGCGGGGAGGGGGCGCCGCCGCATTCCCCCAAAAAACGACCCCCGCTCCCAAAAAACGACAGCCGCGCAGTGCAAAAGCAGGAAGCGTGTCGCTGATTGGCCAGCCTGCGCCGTTGATCGTGATTGCCTTAATGCTTGAAACCACACCAGAATGGTGTTTGGCTGACGAAACAAGGCGGGCAGAGAAACCGTAACTTCGCTTCGCCTAAGAATCGCAATGGGAGAATATCTATGTCGCGCATGAATTCCTTCGTCGCCGGCCTCGGCCTGGCGGCTCTGTTGTCTACGAGCGCTGCCTTCGCCGGCGATCCGGCAAGCTGCAAGGCGGTGCGTCTTTCGGATGTCGGCTGGACCGATATCCAGGCGACGACCGGTGTCGCTTCCGTCCTGCTGACCGCGCTCGGCTACGAGCCGCAGACGATCCAGCTGTCGGTGCCGGTGACCATGGCGTCGCTGAAGAACAAGGATCTTGATGTCTTCCTCGGCAACTGGATGCCGTCGATGACCAACGACATCAAGGATTACACCGCCGACGGCTCTGTCGAGACCATAAGCACGAACCTGACCGGCGCCGGCTACGGCATCGTCGTGCCGACCTATGTCGCGGATGCCGGCGTCAAGTCGCTGACCGATATCGGCAAGTTCAAGGACAAGTTCAACGGCAAGATCTACGGCATCGAGGCCGGCAATGACGGCAACCGCATCATCCTCGACATGATCAAGAACCCGAAGGACAATCTCGAAGGCTTCGAGCTGGTCGAATCCTCGGAAGCCGGCATGCTGACGCAGGCCGAGCAGTCGATGAAGAACAATGAGTGGATCGCCTTCCTCGGCTGGACGCCGCATCCGGTGATGGGCGCCATGAAGATCACCTATCTCGACGGCATGGGCGACAGCGGCTTCGGTGCTGCCACCGTGTTTACCAATGTGCGCAAGGGCTACACCACGGAGTGCCCGAATGCAGGCAAGTTCATCGCCAATCTGAAGTTCAATCTGGACATGGAAGGCCAGATGATGGACGCGATCCTCAAGGGCGGCGATGCCAACACGGTGGCGAGCGACTGGCTGAAGAAGAATCCCGGCGCGGTTGCGCCCTGGATCGCCGGCGTCACCACCTTCGATGGCGGCGACGCGGCGGCGGCGATCAAGACCGCGCTCGGAAGCTGAGCCGACTGTGATTTCGGCGTGACCGAAATAAAGGGCAGCCATTCTGGAAAAGGCTGCCCTTTTTCATATCCTGTGACAAGATGACGTTGCGACATCAGAGGCCGAGGGCAGGGCGGTCTCCTGCATGAGAGGGGCGATATGGATCCGATTTCGAAATTCATGGTCGATCACAAGATTCCGATCGGCGCCTGGGGAAAGGCGTTCTTCGGCTTCCTCACCGACAATTTCGACACTGTCTTCAGGGCCTTTTCGAATGGCCTCAATTTCCTGCTAGACGGGTTGGTCGACATCCTGCTGCTGGTGCCGCCGGTGCTGCTGGCGCTTGTCATCGCCGCCATCGCCTGGCTGCTGCAGCGCTCGAGGCCGCTTGCCATCGGAGTCTTCCTCGGCCTGATCTTCATCATCAACCAGAACCTGTGGAAGCAGACGGTGCAGACGCTGGTGCTCGTGGTGGCTGCTGCTGCGATGGCCATGGCCATCGGGGTGCCGCTCGGCATCTGGGCCGCGCACAAGCCGAAGGTCTACCGCATCATGCTGCCGGTGCTCGACCTGATGCAGACGCTGCCGACCTTCGTCTACCTGATCCCGGTGCTGACGCTGTTCGGTCTCGGCAACGCGCCCGGCCTCATCGTCACCATCATCTTCGTCATCCCGACCGCGGTCAGGCTCACCCATCTCGGCGTCGTCTCGGTACCGAAGTCGATCGTCGAGGCAGGCGAAGCGTTCGGCGCCACCAAGAGCCAGCTGTTGTGGAAGGTGGAACTGCCCTCGGCGCTGCCAACCATCATGGCCGGTCTGACGCAATCGATCATGCTGTCGCTGTCGATGGTGGTGTTCGCGGCGCTGATCGGCGCCGGCGGCCTCGGCACTGAAATCAACAGGGCGCTCGGCTCGCGCCGCATCGACCTCGGGCTTGAGGCGGGCCTGGCCATCGTTGTCCTCGCCATCGTGCTTGACCGGATGACCCGCATTGCCGTTGGAGGCAAGAAATGACCGTCGCCGTCGATTTCAGAAACGTCGATATCGTCTTCGGCGCCGACCAGGCCGGATCTCTGGCAATGATTGACGCTGGAGCCACCCGCGCCGAGATCCTCGAAAAGACCGGCAATGTGCTGGGTTGCGCAGGCGCCAGTCTGACCGTGAACGAGGGCGAGATTTCCGTGCTGATGGGCCTGTCCGGTTCGGGCAAGTCGACATTGTTGAGGGCCGTGAACCGGCTGAACGTGGTGTCGCGCGGTCAGGTGCTTGTCAAGGACGGCGACAAGACCGTCGACGTCGTCACCTGCGATGAGGTGACGTTGAGAAGGCTGCGGCAGAAGCAGGTAGCTATGGTGTTCCAGCAGTTCGGCCTGCTGCCCTGGCGCACGGTCGAGGAGAATGTCGGCCTCGGCCTCGAACTCGCCGGTGTTCCGGAAGCCGAGCGCAAGGAGCGCGTCAAAAAGCAGTTGGAGCTCGTTCATCTCGACCAGTGGTCGAAGAAATACGCGCATGAGCTTTCGGGCGGCATGCAGCAGCGCGTCGGCCTGGCCCGTGCCTTCGCCACAGAGGCGCCGATCCTGCTGATGGACGAACCGTTCTCGGCGCTCGACCCGCTGATCCGCACGAAGCTGCAGGACGAATTGCTGCAGCTGCAGGCCGAGTTGAAGAAGACCATTATCTTCGTCAGCCACGACCTCGAGGAGGCGCTGAAGATCGGCAGCCACATCACGATCATGGAAGGCGGCCGCATCGTGCAGACCGGTGCGCCGGAAGACATCGTGCTGCGGCCGGCCAACGACTATGTCCGCGACTTCATCGCCAATGTGAACCCGCTGTCGGTGCTGACCGCCTGGAACGTGATGCGCGACCGTCGCGACCTGGAGCACGGTGACAATGGCTGGGTGTGGCTCGACCGGCGCAAGACGACGCGCTTCAAGATAGACGACCACGGGCTGGTGGCGGCGGCCGAACGCGACGGCAAGCCGGCGGTGTGGGTATCATGCGCCGATGTCGAGGGTCAGTCGGAGGAAGCGGCGCAAGTGTTCTGGGCCAACCCCGGCACCTCGCTGAAAACCGTGATGCTGGCCATGCATCGCTCGCAGACCGCACCCGTGGCGCTGTTCGACGACCAGTCGCGCTTTGTCGGCGCCATCGGCATCCGCGACGTGCTGAGCGCGGTGCTGCGGCGGTAGCGCCAGGCTTCGGCTGCGGCCTTCGCTGCAGCGAAGGCTGCCTGGTGGTTCCAGATCGCCCTACGCCGCCAGCGGCAGGCGCAGTTGCGTCAGCAGGCCACCGCCCGGGTTGTTGGACAGGCTGATCTCTCCGCCGGCGGCCCGCGCGATGTTGCGGGCAATGGTCAGGCCGAGACCGAGACCGCCGGTCTGGCGGTTGCGGGATTGTTCGAGGCGTACGAACGAGCCGAACACGGCGTCGATCTGCGCCTGCGGTATGCCCGGCCCTTCGTCGCGGATGGTGAGCAGGATCATGTTCTCCGAGCGGCGCAGGCTGATATGCGCCTTCTTGCCATAGGTGATCGCGTTCTGCATCAGATTGGTGACGCAACGCCTGAGCGCGACCGGCCGTGCCATGCAAATCAGGCCACGCGAGCGGGTGTCGTCATCGAACGAGATGTCGTCATAGCTGTCGGCGATCGACTCTACGAGCGACCAGAAGTCAATGCGTTCGCTCTTTTCCTCGGTCACCTCGAAGGTGGCGAAGTCGATCACCGAGCTGGCGATGCTCTCGACATCGGCGAGATCGTGCGCCAGCGCCTCGCGAACCGCCGATTTGCGCAAGAGTTCCAGGCGCAGGCGCATCCGTGTCATCGGCGTGCGCAGATCATGCGCCAGCGCCGCCGCCAGATGTTCGCGGTCCTCTACATATTCGCGCAACCTGGCCTGCATGGCGTTGATCGCCTTGGCGGCGGCACGCACCTCGCGGCTGCCGCTTTCGGCGATCGGCGGGCTCTTCAGGTCCTTGCCGATCCGGTTCACCGCGGTTTCCATCATCCGGTAGGGCGCCGTCAGCCGGCGCAGCGACCAGATCGACATGATCACCACCAGTCCGGCGATCAGCGAATAGAGCGGCAGGCTGTCGAAGCTCAGGATCGGACCGACGGGCGTGTTCGGCTCGGTGAAGTTCAACCATTGGCCGTCGGCGAAACGCAGCGACGCCGTCAACTTGTCGCTCTGGGCGAAGTCGGCGGCCAGCACCAGGAGGTCACGCTCGACCTGGCCGATATCGGGTCCCGGCGCCATGCCGGTGGCGTCGTCGGCCTCGCGCGTCGCCGGGTCGCGCCGCACCCGCGCATCGGTGATGCCGAATTTCGACAGCCGGCCGACGAGGATGTCTTCAAGTTCCGCCAGTTCGTCGTCGCCGGCAATCGACGAGGTGACTGCCGGCGTGTCCGAGACGGTGAGCGCGTAGGTGGAATTGAACAAGCCGGTCGCCGTCGCCTTGCGTTGCTCAGGCGTGGCGTCATGCATGAGCTGCACCAGCGAGTAAGCGCGGTCGTTGAGCCGGTAGAGGTCGACCTCGTCATTGGCGGCGGCGCGGTCGCGCGACACGATGTAGAGGGTCGCGACCTGGCTGATCAGCAGGCCGGCGATGACGATCAGCAGCACCCAGACAGGCAAGGTCTGCGGCAGGAAACGTCTCATTCGGAGGTCGTCTCGGGCAGGAACTGGTAGCCGCCGCTGCGCACGGTCAGGATCAGCTTGGGCGTCTTCGGGTCGTCTTCCATCTTGCGCCGCAGCCGGCTGACCAGGATGTCGATGCTGCGGTCGAAGGAATAGTCGCTGTCGCCGCCGGACAGTTCGATGAGCTGGTCGCGCGTCAGCACGCGCTGCGCGCTCTTGACGAAGGTCTGCAGCAGGTTGAATTCCGCCATGGTCAGCTCGACCCTGACATCGTCGGGGGCGATCAGCCGACGTCGCGAACAGTCCATCGTCCAGCCGGCGAAGCGGTAGATCTGCTTGGTGGTGGCGCGCTTTGGCTCGGCGGCGCCGTTGCGCCGCAGCACGGCGCGGATGCGCGCCAGAAGCTCGCGCGGGTCGAATGGTTTGGGCACATAGTCATCGGCGCCCATCTCCAGGCCGACCACGCGGTCCGTGGTCTCGGTGACGGCGGTCAGCATGATGATCGGTGTCGAGTACTGGGCGCGAAGGTCGCGGCACAGTTCCAGCCCGCTCTTGCCGGGCAGCATCACGTCGAGGACGATGAGGTCCACCTGGGCGCGGCGCAGGATGGCCTCCATCTCGGTGCCGTCTGCGGCAACCGAGGTGTGCAGGCCCCGCTTCTGGAAGAATTCCTGCAGCAGGTCGCGGATGCCCTTGTCGTCGTCGACGATCAGTATGTGTGCGTCGGATTTCACAGCAGCCCTGTCATTGTTTGATTGCCAAGCCGTTCTGTCGCAACCCACACGATAGAATTCAGGCCATATGTTGGCCAGTGGTGATGATGCGCCCACACCGACTTTCCCAGACACAATCCAGAAACAAAATTCTACAGTTCAGAAAAACTCCTGAAAAAATACAAAGGCATAACTGGTCTCGTGGCGGTCAGGTCATCGGCTGCGACGCTAGTCTCGGGGTTTACGGATAAACCGATGCCAAGGTTGTCGATCAGTTTGTTGGGTGCGTTGCTGGGCATTTGCCTGGTTACTGCCGCTATCGAACAATCGGACGCAAAGGTGACGCCCACCACCCGGAGCGAACGGTGCGCCAATCTCAGCCACCAATTTGATGAAGCCCTCGAAACCCATGCCGCGGCAACGCAGGTCACCGCGGCAAAGGCACTTCAGAGAAAGGGTAACCGGTACTGCGCCGCCAAGAAACAGGCACAGGGCATCCGGATGCTCGCCAACGCTTTGAAGCTGCTTGGAGTGACGCCGAACGACCCGGTTCAGTGACGCTCGAAAACTCGACCCGCTAAAAAAGGAAGTGAAGCCATGAAGAAGTCCATCCTCTCCGCAACCGGTCTCGCCGTCGCTCTCGCCTTCGCGATGCCGGCTCTCGGTAACGCCGCTGCCACCACGACCGCTGCTCCGGCTGCTTCGACGACCACCACCGCTCCGGCTACTGCCGCCCCGGCCAAGACTGCCCCGAAGAAGGTCGTCAAGAAGACCAAGAAGCACAAGAAGGCTCCGACGAAGGCCGTCAAGAAGGACGCCCCGAAGGCTTAATCCAGATCGGGCATAACTTGCCCGTCTGCGACAAGGCCGTTCCAGTTGTTTTTCGGCTGGGGCGGCCTTCTTCCTGTCCGACCGCTGAAAGCCCTGATATCGGCGATGTAGCGGACGGTTAGCCTACCGATGTTTGGCCGAAGCCTCGCGCCGGCAGCTTCCGCCCCGACCGACTTTAACCCGTTTGCAATGCCGGCAATGTAGGACAATCCGCATGAAGAAGCGGCTTTCGTCCACTCTGCGTTCGTTGGTGGTTGGCGGTCTGGTCGCCACCGGTGCCGCCAGGGTGCTGATCCTGCTCACCGCCAGCCCGGTGCCCGATCCGGCCAGCGGACGCACCGAGCCTTCGCTGTTCGCACCGGAGATTTCCACCAACTGGGACTACATCACGCCGGCACAGACCTGGGTGCTGATCTTGCTCACCGGCACAACGCTGATCTGCGTCGTCGCGTGGCCGATCGCGGCATGGCTGGAACGCCGGGCGGATGCGGGCGGAAACCGCCTTCGGTCCGATATGCCGTCCGTCACAGCCGCGCGGCAGATTCCCGGCCGCCGCATCTTCGGCCGCCAGGACCGTTGAACGGCAACCGAGAGTTCCCACATAGTCGTCAATGGCGGCGCCCTCCGGACCGGCTTTGCGCGTCAATCAAAATGGACGGTTGAATTCGCTGGTGTCAGAATGCGGGCCAGGTCGCTTGCGCAAAATTGTCGGTTCCGATGCCTGAAATCACCACAAAACCGCGTACCGAGGTCAAGCCGCAGACCGAGCGGCCAAAGCTCTACAAGGTCATCCTCATCAATGACGATTTCACGCCGCGCGAATTCGTGGTGACGGTGCTGAAGGGCGAGTTCAAGCTCAGCGAAGACCAGGCGCACAGGATCATGATCACCGCGCACCGGCGCGGCGTCTGCGTTGTTGCCGTCTTCACCAAGGATGTCGCCGAGACCAAGGCGACACGGGCGACCGATGCCGGCAAGGCCAAGGGCTATCCGCTGCTGTTCACGACCGAGCCGGAAGAGTAGCCCTACCGCCCCTCGCGGTACCACATCGAACCCATCGCCAGAAGCAGCAGGCCGAGACCGAGGAAGCCGCCGAACAGCGGTACGCGCGAGACCGCCTTGAGCACGCTGTCGTCAGTCGTGCGCAGGCCGATCCAATCGCTGCCGGTGGCCTGACCGGAAGAGCGCACCGGCACGATGGAGGGCAGCGTAATGTCACTGCCAAGGGCCGTGGATGACGCCAGTCGCCGCACGCTGCCGCCGGTGGCTTCCGCCGGCGTTCTCAGCCGGTTCTCCGTGGAAATGACATCGGCGAATTCCGGCGCGTTGACCGGCCCGACATGGGCGAGCGCTGTGAGGTCGCCATTGGCGACCTGGTAGAGGCCAATCTCGCTGGTCTCGACGCTGCCGAGGAAGACGCCGGGATCGGATTTGTCGAGCTTGACGGTCAAGGTCTTGCCGGACGGGGTGATGATCTGCGCCGGGCCGGGAGCATCGGCCATGGTCTGGCGGCGGATTTCCAGCACCATGCCGCGACCGTCGGCGGTCAGCCGCTCCTCCTCGAGATCGGGCTCCTTCATCAGCCAGTGCGCGATGCGCCGGTAGAGCTGGACATGCGGGCCGCCACCCTCGAAGCCGCGGGCCCACAGCCAGCCCTGGTCGGACAGAAGCATGCCGACGCGGCCCTCTCCCTTGCGGTCGAGCAAGAGCAGGGGCCGGTTGTCGGCGCCCTTCATCACCACTTCGCCTTCGGGATTCTGCACGCCGATGGTGCGGAACCAGCGGCTCCAGTGCGGCGGCTCGGTGGCCGAACCGTCGAGCCCGCGCGTCACCGGGTGGCGCTGGCCGAGGTCGGTGAGGCGCGGATAGAAGGCCTTGTCGACCACCTCGCCGGTCGGCATCGCCGGCAGGGCCGACATCAGCGGCGTGCGCGCGATCGAGCTTTCGCCAGCATATTCGGGGCCGGCCGCGATCAGCAGCGCGCCGCCCTTTTCGACATATTCGGAGATGTAGTCGTAGTAGAGGATCGGCAGCACATCGCGGTGCTGGTAGCGGTCGAAGATGATGAGATCGAAATCCTTGATCTTCTCGACGAACAGTTCGCGGGTCGGGAAGGCAATCAGGGACAACTCGTTGATCGGCGTGCCGTCCTGCTTTTCCGGCGGCCGCAAAATGGTGAAATGAACGAGATCGACCGAGGCGTCGGATTTCAAGAGATTGCGCCAGGTACGCTCGCCGGCATGCGGCTCGCCGGAGACGAGCAGCACGCGCAGGTTTTCGCGAATGCCATCGATGAGCGCGATGGCGCGGTTGTTGGTGTCGGTCAGTTCGCCCGGCTCGCGGTCGATGGCGAGCTCGACGATGTTGCGGCCAGCGCCCGGAATGGTCACCTGCAGCGGCATGGCCTGGCCGACGGTGGCATGTTCGACCGCGACCTGCTCGCCATTGACCGAGACGCGCACTTCGACCGGGCTGGTCTCGTTTTCCGTCGAGATGACGCGGTAGGTCATGTCGAGCGGCTTGCCGACAAGCCCGAAGCGCGGTGCGTTCTCGAAGCGGATGCGGCGATCCTTCTCGTGATCGTTGCCGGTGATCAGGGCATGCAGCGGCGCGTTGAAATCGGGGCTGCCCGCGGGCGCGTCATGCACCTCGCCATCGGTGATCATGATGGCGCCGCCAATGCGCGACGGCGGCACGTCGCGGAAAGCGCCTTCGAGCGCGCCGAACAGCCGTGTCTCGGTGCGCTCCTCGGCGGCTTGCGATTTGCCGGCCTCGACGACTCGCACATCGAACTGCTTGAAGCGGCCAAGACGCTGCTGCAGCCCGGCCAGTGCCTCGTCGGTCTGCCTAGTGCGGTCGCCGATATCCTGGCTCTGGCTGCGGTCGACGACGAGGGCGACGACGCTTTTCAGCGGCTCGCGTTCCTCGTTGAGGAACACCGGATTGAACAGGGCGGCGGCGAGTGCCAGCAGGGCGACGAAGCGGAAAACGGCACCGCGCTGGCGAAACCACAGGCCTATGAGCGCCAGCAGCGCCAGCGGCACCAGCACCAGAGCCAGCAGGGGCCAGGAGATCAGCGGCTCGAGGGAGATCGACCAGTTCATGAATTAGCCTCCCCCTTGTGGGGAGGGCAATTCCGCGTTGGGAACGCAACAAAGCACGTCATCCTACTGCCCCAGCCGTTCGAGCAGTATGGGCACATGCACCTGGTCGGATTTGTAGTTGCCGGTCAGCATGTACATCATGATGTTGACGCCGGCGCGCAGCGCGTAGATGCGCTGCATCGGGTCCGCCGGCACGGTCGGCAGCAGCGGATCGCCATTCTCGTCGACCGCCCAGGCGCCGGCGAAATCATTGGCGGTGATCATGATCGGCGAGACGCCGTCGCCGGTGCGCACCGGCCGGTTCTCCGCATTGCTGGCGTCGAGCGAGGCCTCGACCCAGAGCGGGCTGCCACTGAAGCGGCCGGGAAATTCGGGCAGGATGAAGAAGGATTTGGTCAGCACGTGGTCGGATGGCACCGGCTCCAGCGGCGGCACGTTGAGGTTGCCGAGGATGTCGCGCAGCCGCTCCGTCGCCGGGCTGGTCGAATCGGCGCCGATGCCGTTGGCGAACTGGTCGCGCGTGTCGAACAGCACCGTGCCGCCCTGCTGCATATAGGCGTCGATGCGGGCGATCGCGGCCTGGCTCGGCATCGGTGCGGCCGGATCGATCGGCCAGTAGATCAAGGGATAGAACGACAGCTCGTCCTTCGCGATGTCGACGCCGGCCGGCGCGCCGGGTTCCAGCGCCGTCTTCTCGACCAGGAAGCGGGTCAGGCCTTCGAGCCCGGCGCGGCTGATCGAATCGTCGCCCGGCACGCCGGTCAGCACATAGGCGATGCGGGTCTTCGATATGGCCTCGATAGCGACCTCGTCGCCCGGTTTGGCGTCGTCGGCGCGGGCAGGATCGGCATGGCCAAACAGCGCGCCGATCGCAATCAGGATCGCGGCGGTGGTGGCCACGCCACCGGCACGGCGCGGCCGGCGGGCAAACAGGCCGCCCATCCAGAACACCGCCAGCGTGTCGAGCAGCATCAGCACCAGAGCGGCGGCGACCAGCGCGCCCTTCAGATTGCGCGATTCGTCAAAGGCGTACTGGATCGATGTGACCGGAACGGTGATTTGTGGGCGCGCCAGCGGCGCCAGCTTGCTTGCGGCATCGAGCAAATTGTGGGCGAAGACGCCGGTCTCGGAGCCGTAGAGCCCGGGCGGGTTCTCGAAGGTCACCGCCAGCGCGGGACCCGGCACCAGCGGCCGTGCATCCGGCGTGGGCGGCACCAGCGAGCCGTCGGCTGATATCATGCGGTAGGGCGCCAGCGAGGTGGCCGCGGCTTCGGCGTTGGCGATCGCCGCGCCCTGGTTGCGCGACAACTGCACGATGCGGCGCAGCATCTCGACGAAACTGCCCGAGATCGGCAGGTTCGACCAGGTCGCCTCGGGCGTGACGTGGAACAGCACCAGCGTGCCCTTGCCTTTCTTCAGTCCGGTGACCAGCGGCGTGCCGTCGGCGAGTGCGGCCCAGGTGCGCTCGACAATGTCGGGCGTCGGCTCGGCCAGGACCTGCCTGGTGACGGTGACTTCCGTCGGCGGCGCAAGATCGGCGTACGGACCGGCCTTGGGGAATTCGGTGACCGGTTGCGGTGACGTCCATGACAGGGCGCCGCCGAGCGAACGCTCGCCGGTGCGCAGGCGGACCGGCAGCAGGTCGTCGTCGTTGCCGGCGGCGGCCAGCCGCGAGCCGGCGAAACGCACCAGCGTGCCGCCATTGTCGACCCAGTCGACCAGCCTTTGCCGAACCTGTGCGGGAATGGTGCCGATGTCGGCCATGACGATCATCGCCGGCTTCTGGTCGAGGATCTGCGGGATGGCGTCGGCGAGGTCGGCGCTGGAGGGTTCGACGAGATCGGCGAAGGGCTGCAGCGCGCGCCTGATGTAGTAGAGCGGCGACAAAAGCGGCTGCGCCTGGTCGGCCTCGGCCTGCGACAGCAGCCCGACGCGGCGGCGCTTGGAGCTTTCGTCAAGGACGCGCACAGCACCGGCCTGGCGCTCGCCGTCGAGCGCGATCGAGGCAAAGTCGTTGCGCAGCTCGAACGGCACCGCCATGGTGCCGGTGGCGGTGGTTTCGCCAGGGGAAAAGGTCAGCGTCGCATCGGCGATGCGGCGGCCCTTGTCGTCGAAAGCGCCGGCGGTGACTTGTGCCGGTGCCGGGTCGCCCGGCGCGCGGATGGCGGTCAGCGCAAAGCCGTCGACCTGGTTGTCGGCGGTGGTCAGGCCGGTCAGCGACAGCCGGTCTGAACTGGCCCACACGACACGGGCGGCATTTTTCGACAACAGCGTGTTGAAGGCGGCCTCGTCGCCCTTCGCTGCCAGGCCGTCGGCAAGCACGGCGACGCTGGCGCCGGGCAAGGTGTCCAGCACCCCGGCGACGCGGGCATAGACGGCGGGCCGGTCGGTCGGGATCGGCCGTGGCTTGGCGGCACGCAGCCGGTCGAGGGCGGCGGCGGCATCGAACGGGCCGATTTCCGAATTGGGCTTTTCGGCGGTGAAGGCGACGATGACCGGCACGCCGTTTGAGCCAGCGTCTTTGATCAGCCGCTCGGCGGTGGCGACGCGCTTGTTCCAGTCGGCGGCACTTGCCCAGTCATTGTCGATGACCAACGCAAGGGCCGCGCCCTCGGCCGGCAGTTTTTCGCGCGGGTTGAACACCGGCTCGGCAAGGGCGGCGACAATGAGCGCCGCCATAAAGAGCCTGAGCAGCGTCAGCCACCACGGGCTCTGCTGCGGCGTTTCCTCGCGCTTCAACACACGCGCCAGGATCTTCAGCGGCGGGAAGATCTCGGTTTGCGGCTTGGGCGGCGTCAGCCGCAACAGCCACCAGATCACCGGCAGCGCCAGCAGGCCCCACAGCACCATGGGGGCGCCAAAGGAGAGCGGCAGCCAGCTCATGCGACGGCCTTCCCGGCGCGACCGCCACTGGCCAGCCCGGCATGGCCGCTTGCGGCCAGCCCGGCATAACCGCCGTCGGCGGTCATCGCCATGTGCAGGCGCACCAGCGCATCGGAAGCCAGCCGATCGGTGTGGTTGACGGTAAAGCTCCAGCCGAGCCGCTTGCACCAGGCAGCCAGTTCGTGGCGGCGGGCGGTGTAGAGCAGGCGGTATTCACCTCCCAGCATTTCAGCGCGGCCGGCGGTCAGCTTGTCGCCGGTCTCGGGATCGGTGAATTCGGTGCGGCCGGCATAGGGGAAGGTTTCCTCGGCCGGGTCGGCGACCTCAATCAGATGCGCGCGCACGCCATGGCGGGCGAGCACATCGAGCCACGCCATCGTCTCCTCGACCGGATCGAGGAAGTCGCTGGCGATGACGATGTCGCAGAAGCGGCGGATGTCGGACAGGTCGGGTTTTGCAGGCAACTCGCCGGCGTGCATGAGTTGGGCGGCAATGCGCTCGGCGCCGTTGCGGGCGGTAAACGGATCGGTGAGGCCGGGCCAGGCGATGCGCTCGCCACTGCGCGACAACAGCTCGGCCATCGCCAGAGTCAGCACCAGCGCGCGCGATTGCTTGGACACGCTGGCGCCGGTCGATTTGTAGAGCATCGACGGCGACGGGTCGGCCCACAGCCACACCGTATGGGCGGCTTCCCATTCGCGGTCGCGCACATAGGTGTGGTCGTCGCGGGCCGAGCGGCGCCAGTCGATGCGCGAGGCATCGCCTTCGACATAGGGCCGGAACTGCCAGAAATTCTCCCCGATGCCGCGCTTGCGGCGGCCATGCCAGCCGGCGATCACGGTGTTGACAATGCGGCGCGCCTCGACCAGCAGGTCAGGCACAAGCGAGGCTCGCAACCGGCCACGAGCGAGCGCGTCGCGCGTCGCTGCCGGAGCCTGGACCTCGCCGATGCGCGCCATCAAATCCCCTTCACCAGCTTCGCCACCACGTCGCGCACGCTGGTGCCTTCGGCGCGGGCGGCGAAGGTCAGCGCCATGCGATGCTGCAACACCGGCTCGGCCAGCGCACGGACATCATCGATGGAGGGCGCCAGCCGCCCATCGTAAAGCGCGCGCGCCCTTGTGCACAGCATCAGCGCCTGGCTGGCGCGCGGGCCGGGGCCCCAGGCGACATGCTTGTCGGTCTCGACATTGCCCTGGCCGGGGCGCGCCGAGCGCACCAGCGTCAGGATCGCCTCGACGACGCTTTCCGGCACCGGCATGCGGCGGATCAGCGTCTGGATCTCCTTCAGCCGCACCGGGTTCAGCACGTTCTGCGCCTTGGCGTCCTCGATGCCGGTGGTTTCCAACAGGATGCGGCGCTCGGCCTCGATTTCGGGGTAAAGGATGTCGACCTGCATCAGGAAGCGGTCGAGCTGGGCCTCGGGCAAGGGATAGGTGCCTTCCTGCTCCAGCGGGTTCTGCGTCGCCAGCACATGGAAGGGCGCCGGCAGGTCGTGGCGGGCGCCGGCAATGGTGACGTGGTATTCCTGCATCGCCTGCAGCAGCGCCGACTGGGTGCGCGGCGAGGCACGGTTGATCTCGTCGGCCATCAAAAGCTGGGCGAAGATCGGCCCGGAGATGAAACGGAAGGAACGCTTGCCGAACTCGTCCTGCTCCATCACCTCGGAGCCGAGGATATCGGACGGCATCAGGTCGGGCGTGAACTGGATGCGGCGTGAATCGAGGCCGAGCACGACGCCCAGCGTCTCGACCAGCTTGGTCTTGGCGAGGCCCGGCACGCCGACCAGCAGCGCATGACCGCCGGCCAGCAGCGCCACCAGCGTGCGCTCGACGACGCTCTCCTGGCCGAAGATGACCCGGCCGACCCCGTCGCGGATCCTGGAGATGTCGGCAAGCGCCTTCTCGGCCTCGGCGATCATGTCCGTTTCGCTCATTGGGCTTTCCTTGACCATCACGCTCATGCAGCTTCGATCCCTTTGGTTGGAGATACCATGGTTGGAAATACCGGCACGCACCATAGCATAGGTTGCCGCGATTCGGCCTCGCGTGGCGCCTATGTCAAAACTTAAATCACAGACTTAGGCTGACAAGCGGAACAACAGTGACTATTTCGTGACCATGACGGAACACTCCGAACATCGCCAACAAAGCCTTACGACCGCCACCGAGGCGCGCGGTCTCGAGGCGCTGATTTCGCGCGCGGCCCGCGCCGGCAAGGGCGCGGCGCCGGTCGAGCGCTGGAATCCCGACTTCTGCGGCGATCTCGACATGGAAATCAAGGCTGACGGCACCTGGTTCTATCTCGGCACGCCGATCGGACGCATGCCGCTGGTGCAGCTCTTCTCCTCGGTGCTGCGCAAGGACGCGGACGGCAGGACCTATCTGGTGACACCGGTGGAACGGGTCGGCATCCGCGTCGCCGACGCGCCGTTCATCGCCGTTGAGATGGATGTTTCGGGCACCGGCGACGCGCAGATCATCACCTTTCGCACCAATGTCGGCGATGTCGTCGAAGCCGGACCGGAACGGCCGCTGCGCTTTGTCGACGAGAGCGAGACCGGTGGCCTGAAACCCTATGTGCTGGTGCGCGGCCGGCTGGAAGCGCTGGTTGCGCGGCCGGTGATGTATGAGCTGGTCGGACATGGCGAGGAGATCGAGATCGGCGGCAAGACCATGTTCGCTGTGCGTTCGAACGGTGCGGTGTTTGCGATCATGCCGGCGGACCAGTTGAAGCGGCTGAGCGCGTGATGGACCAGATGTCAACGGCGCCGTTTTCCGCAGTGGACTTTCGCGCGCGCTTTGCGGCACAGCCGGATGCGCATGCCGGCGACGACTATGGCGACCATCGCTTCAATCCAGGCCATCCACGCCTCAACCATGGCAAGCCGCTGCGCAATGCCGCAGTGCTGATCCCTGTGGTCGATCATGAGGGCGAAGCCACGGTTCTGTTGACCAAACGGGCCGAAAGGCTGCGCAACCATTCGGGGCAGGTGGCCTTTCCCGGCGGCACCATCGATGCGACCGATGCCAGTCCGGAAGCGGCGGCTGTGCGCGAGACCTTCGAGGAAATCGGCCTTGCTCAGGATCGCATCGAGATCATCGGCCGCATGCCCGACTACGTAGCCGGCAGCGGCTACCGCATCGCGCCGGTGCTGGGCATCGTGCGGTCCGGTTTCCGGCTCAGCTTGAATGCCGACGAGGTCGATGCCGCCTTCGAAGTGCCGCTGCGTTTCCTGATGGACCCGGCCAACCACAAGCGCGACAGCCGCATGTGGAACGATCTCGAATGGTTCTTCTACGACATGCCCTATGGCGACCGGCGCATCTGGGGCGTCACCGCCGGCATTATCCGTACGCTCTACGAAAGGCTCTATGCGTGAATGTCTCTATCGCGGGCCGGGCCGAGTGGCTCGGCGACAAGCATCTGCAGCGCCTGCTTGCCGCATTGGCGCAAAGCGGCGAAGAGGCGCGTGTTGCCGGTGGCGCGGTACGCAACACGCTGATGGGCCAGCCGGTTGCCGACATCGACATCGCCACCACGTGTCTGCCGCAGGAAACCATCCGCCGCGCCGAGGCGGAAGGCTTCAAGGCGGTTCCGACCGGCATCGAGCATGGGACGATCACCGTGGTTGCCGGCGGCAAGCCATATGAGATCACCACCTTACGCGCCGATGTCGAGACCGATGGCCGTCGCGCCAAGGTGTCGTTCGGGAGCGACTGGAAGCTCGACGCCGAGCGGCGCGACTTCACCATCAACGCGCTCTATGCCGAGGCCGATGGCACGGTGATCGACCTGGTCGGCGGCATCGCCGACATCGAGGCGCGCCGGTTGCGCTTCATCGGCGATCCGGAAGCGCGCATCCGCGAGGATTATCTGCGCATCCTGCGCTTCTTCCGCTTCTTCGCCTGGTACGGCGATGGCCGGCCGGATGCCGAGGGGCTGAAAGCCTGTGCCCGGCTGAAGGAAGGGCTGGCCCAGCTTTCGGCCGAGCGCATCTGGTCGGAACTGAAGAAGCTTCTGTCGGCGCCCGATCCTTCGCGGGCGTTGCTCTGGATGCGGCAGGCCGGCGTGTTGACCGCCGCGCTGCCGGAAAGCGAGAAATGGGGCATCGACGCGATCCATGCGCTGACCAAGGCCGAGAAGGATCTGGACTGGGCACCTGACCCGCTGCTCAGGCTGGAAGCGATGGTGCCGCCGGATGCCGCGCGCATGAAGACGCTCGCCGAGCGGCTCAAATTTTCGACCGCCGAAGCGGATCGCCTGCGCCACTGGGCGTTGGCCACCGCCGCCGAGCCGAAGACGACGGAGGGCGAGTTGGCAAAGCGGCTCTATCGTGGCGACCGGCAAGGGTTTGTCGATCGCCTGCGGCTGTCGCTTGCGGCAGCGCGGATGCGCGCTATCCAGGACAATGACGCGTTGCTCGAAGCCGGTGGCTTTTCGCGCCTGCTTGCCTTCGCCCTGAAATGGGAAAAGCCGTTGTTTCCGCTAAAGGGCGCCGATCTGACGCGGCTCGGCGCAACTCCAGGGCCCAAGCTTGGCGAAATCCTCAAGAACCTTGAGACGGAATGGGTCGAAGAGGGGTTTTCTCCCGATCGCGGCGCGCTGCTTGAACGCGCCGCGGAAGCCTTGAAAGCAGGCTGAAGTCACGCAGCGTCGCGGGTCTTCTCGATGCGCGAGCGGATCGCCTCGATCATCGTCTCGCGGATGACCGCCTCGCCATGGGTCTCGCGCATGTGCTCTACAGCACGGCGCATGACCTCGGCCTCCTCGTCGGCACGCGTGTGCCAGTCACAGCCGGGCACGAGCGACCCGCAGTGAAATTGTTTCATGGGATTTCTCCTTTTCCTCCGCGGAGCCTGAGGCTCCGATAGTTTTCGGCTCATGGTCCAAATCCAGGATGGGAACTTGGGCCGCGAGCGGGGGAACAGCATAACACAGATGGGGCGGCATTGGTCGCAGTCAACGGCGAAAAGGCGGAGCAGCGCTGCTCCGCCCTCTTACGCTACCCCGAAACAGGACCAGAGATCGTCTCGTCCCGCTGTGGCAGGCAGGCTGTCACTTTGCGATCTTGACGGCCTCGGCAACCTTGTTCTTGCCGCTCATCTCCCATGAGACGCGAACCTTTTCACCGACCTGAAGGCCAGGATCCTTGAAGGTCTTGGGAAGCGTAAAAGACGATCCGTCATCGAGGACAAGGCTCATGGCCGTTGCGTCAAATGTCTTGATCGTTCCGGTGGTGTGCTTGACGGCGGCGAATGCCACCGAACCGGAAGCGAGAAGGGCAGCGGCGGCCGCCGAAACAATGATCTTGCGCACTGCGAGGTACTCCTGGAAAAGGCGGGTATCCTTTTTGACGAAGATGTCCCGCATCGTCTGGGCCGTCCGGTCGCGTCGGGTCGCGGCTCGCTTTGTTTTGCTCTCAGGCGACCCGGCGCAGGAAATAGGCCAGCTTTTTCAATCGCCTATTAGACGAAAAAGAAATCTTTCGGGGTGCTGTATGCCACATTCCATGCCCATTTCGAGCAAATGGGACATCAATGCGGCTCACATCGCGCTCACCATTTTGTTACGGCCAGCGGACCTCGGGCGGCAGGCTGGAGAGGATCGAGGCGACATTGCCGCCGGTCTTCAGTCCGAAGATGGTGCCGCGATCGTGAAGCAGGTTGAACTCGACATAGCGGCCACGCCGGATGAGCTGTTCGTCGCGGTCGCCATCGGTCCAGTTCTCATTGAAGTTGGCGCGCACGAGGTGGCCGTAGACGACGAGAAAAGATCGTCCGACATCCTGGACGAAGTTGAAATCGGCGTTCCAGCCGCCTTTGTCCTCGCCCGAATGCAGCCAGTCGAAGAAGATGCCGCCGGTGCCGCGCGGCTCGTTGCGATGCGGCAGATAGAAATACTCGTCGCACCAGGCCTTGAATTTCGGATAGTCGGCGACCTCGGGGCTTTTCTCGCAAGCGAACTGCATGGCCCGGTGGAAGGCGATGGTGTCGGGATCGTCCTGGGTGCGCCGGCGGTCGAGCACCGGCGTCAAATCGGCGCCGCCGCCGAACCATTGGCTAGACGTGACGACCATGCGGGTGTTCATGTGCACGGCCGGAACGTTGGGGTTCCAGGGGTGCGCGATCAGCGAAATGCCGCTGGCCCAGAAGCGCGGGTCTTCCTCGGCGCCGGGCATCTGCTTCCTGAATTCGGGTGAGAACTCGCCATAGACCGTCGAGGTGTGGACGCCGACCTTCTCGAAGACGCGGCCGTGCATCATCGACATGGTGCCGCCGCCGCCGCGGCCCTCGTCACGCTCCCATGGCGTCTTTTCGAAACGGCCCGGCGACCACGAGGCCAGCGGGCCGCCAAGATCCTGCTCGATCTGCTCGAAGGCGCCACAGATGCGTTCTCGCAGCGCCTCGAACCACAGGCGCGCCTTCATCTTCTTCTGTTCGATGTCGGCGGGCAGGCCTGCCGGTATTTCAGGTCGTTCCAAGTGCCGTCTCCGGTTGCGAGGGGCGAGTCCCTACAAATGACTCGTCTTTTGCCGGCGCGATCCCTAATCTCTTAGGGGCAAGGGTCAAGTGTCCAAGCGTCATTAAGGTGCAAGGAGTTGTTTCGTGCGCACCCCGGCAAGACCACCACTGGATGGCCTGAAGAAAAGGCTCGACCAAAGCCGGACCGAGCGCACGCGCATGCCACGCGACGGGTTTTTGCGCGAGACCTTCGTGCTGCCGCGCTCCGATGCGCGCCTCAAGGCCAAGGAATGGTTCGAGCGCTTTCCCAAGCAGGCCTACTGGACCGAGATCGAAAGCTGGTTCGAGCGACCGGGCGACCTGATCGAATTCACCATCAGGCGGCTGCCGGCGGCGGATTAGGATTTCCTCGCCCCGTTTACGGAGGGTGAGCGGTCAGTTCGCGTAAATGCGAGGGCCGCTGGATGCCCAGCCCTTCGCAGACTCAGGGCGTTCGACGCTCGAAAAGCCAAGCAGTTGGCTTTTCGTTCGCTACGCGAACCGCTTCTCACCCCCGTGAACGGGGAGAAGGGGGAGCCACCAGCCTTCTCGCCCCCGTGCCTTCCCTTGACAGGCGATCCCCCTTGTTCCTGAGCGGGCATTTGTCGATCGACATGCAGCCGCAGCCGATACAGTCGGTCAGCCCGTCGCGCAGTTTCTTCAACTGGGCGATCTTGTGATCGAGCCCGTCGCGCCAGGCGGTCGACAAAAGGTTCCAGTCGTCGCGGGTCGGCGTGCGGCCCTCGGGCAGCGATGCCAGTGCGGCACCGATCTCGCCCAGTGAGATGCCGACCTCCTGCGCCACCTTGATGATCGCCACGCGCCGCAGCACGTCGCGGCCGTAGCGGCGCTGGTTGCCCGACGTGCGGTGGCTGCGGATCAGGCCGCGCGCCTCATAGAAATGCAGCGCTGACACCGCCACCCCGCTGCGCATCGCCACCTGGCCGACCGTCAATTCCGTTATTGGTGCCATCCTTACTTTCCCGCCTCGATTTTATCGCTTGACCTCAAGTTAAGTTGAGCTTGTAGCAAGAAACCCCGGATGTGCAAATGAGGAGAGAGCGATGTGCGCCTGGGTCAAATTGATGGGCGGCTGCGAGCCGCTGGACCGGTTCACCATTCCACGGAGAACTGCTCTATCTCCCGACGCATCCGAGTTGCCGGACGGCTTCGCCGGCCACCATGGCGACGGACAGTGCTACGTTGATGCTGCGCGCGGCGCCCTGCATGGGGATGGTCAGCCGCGCATCTGCCGCTTGATGGACAGCATCCGGCACGCCTGCGGATTCGCGGCCGAACAAAAGGATGTCGCCACTGGCGAAGGCAAAGCTCGTGTAGGGAATCGCGGCCTTGGTCGACAGAAGTACCAGCCGGCGGGCGCCGGCCCTGCGCCAGTCCTCGAAGGCGTGCCAATCGACATGCCGGGTCAGATCAGCCATTTCGAGGTAATCCATGCCGGCTCGCTTCAGTGCCCGGTCGGAGATCGGAAAGCCGGCCGGTTCGATGATATCGACGCCAAGTCCGAGGCAAGCGGCGAAGCGCAGGATTGTGCCGGTGTTGCCGGCGATATCAGGCTGGTAGAGCGCGATGCGGAGACGGTCGTTCATTTCCGCATCCTTCTAATAAGTGGCAGATCGGCCACAGCCGGCTCGCGGTTTTGGAAATTCCTAGATCTGCGGATGGCCATTTTCTGCGAAGTCGGGTATGTCAGGCCCATTGTCAACCCGAACCGATGGAGGGGTAATTCATGATGACCATGCACATCCAGCGCCCCTCTCGTGGGCTTGCACGCCCCACGGCGGTTTCGGTACGACGGTTCTCCTGACTCTCTAAGACTTGATCGCACCGATTCCCGCCGAAACGCTTTTTCGGCTCTCGAAGGAATCCTGCGATGTTTTTCAAACTGTCAAAGGGGCTGAACGCCCCGCCTGAAGCTGTCCAGACCGACACTTGTCGTGTCCAGACTGACGCTCGCCGTCATGTCCAGACCGACGACTACCGTCGTGTCCAGACCAACGCAATCCGTGCCTCCGGCCGAATGCCGGCGGACGATATTGCTTCACCTTTCTATCTCTATTTTCACACGGAGAACGGACCGATGTTCGATCCCTACAGAATACCTGGCTCGAGGAGCCTGCACGACCAGAAAATGGCAACCTGGGCGCTGCTGATCGGCGAAACCTATTCGTCGGCGGTGCATGCCGAAGTCCGCCGCCGGCCTCATCGCGGCATGCTGCCGGATGTCGATTTCTCGCACGCGGTTCCCGACCCGAGCCGGCCGTCGCTGGTGCGCCGGATCATCCGGCTGATCCGGCCGGGGCCGAAGCTCCGGGTTGTCGACACCGCGCCGTCAGGATCGACAAGCACGGCTGTCGGCGAAAAGCCTGCTAGCCCCTATATAGCGCGAAGCAGGACCGATGGCTCGGACGATTCCGAGCCATCGGTCCTTGACGCCAAGCGGTCTGGCGACTTCGTACGTTCCCACGCCGCGTGAGCGGAAAACAGATTTGTGAGCATGACTTATGTTGTTCGGCTGGTTTGAAAAAAGGCTCGATCCGTTCCCGGCAGCGGAACCGGTCGAGCCGCCCAAGACGCTGGTTGCTTTCTGCGTGCATTACACACGCGGGGCCTGGCCCTACATCCTTCTTGACGCGGTGCTGGTGACGGCCATCGCCATCGCCGAAGTGTGGATGTTCGGCTTCCTCGGCCGCATCGTCGACTGGCTGTCGGGGCAGAATCGCGAAACCTTCCTGCAGACGGAAGCCTGGAAGCTCGCCGGTATGGCGTTCATCGTGCTGTTCGCGCTGCCGGGCACGGTGTGGCTCCATTCGCTGCTCAACCAGCAGACGCTGATGGGCAACTACCCCATGCGCATACGTTGGCAGGTGCACCGCTACCTGCTCAAGCAATCGATGAGCTTCTACCAGGACGAGTTCGCCGGCCGCATCGCCACCAAGCTGATGCAGACGGCGCTCGCCGTGCGCGAATGCGTCATCAAGCTGATCGATGTGCTGAACTACGTCATCGTCTATTTCCTCGGCATGCTGTTCATCGTCGGCTCGGCCGACTGGCGGCTGGCAACGCCGCTTGTCGTCTGGCTCGTCGGCTATGTCCTGCTGCTGCGCTATTTCATTCCGCGGCTGGGCAAGGTCGGCGAAGAACAGGCCAATGCCCGATCGACCATGACCGGCCGCGTCGTCGACAGCTACAGCAACATCCAGACCGTCAAGCTGTTCAGCCATGCCCGCCGCGAAGCATCCTTCGCCAAGGAGAGCATGGCCGGCTTCCTTGAGACGGTCTACCGGTCGATGCGGCTGGTGACGGTGCTCTATGGCGTCCTCTATATCCTGAACGCGCTGCTGCTGTTCTCCGTCACCGCGCTGTCGCTATGGCTGTGGCTGGGGCAGGCGGTGACGATCGGTGCGGTCGCCGTGGTCATCGGGCTGGTGCTCCGGATGTGGGGCATGTCGCAGTGGATCATGTGGGAAATGTCGGGCCTGTTCGAGAACATCGGCACGGTGCAGGACGGCATCGCCTCGATCTCGTTGCCGCGCCTGGTCGAGGACCGGCCGGGGGCCAAGGACATCGCCGTCACCAGGGGCGAGATCCGCTTCGACGACATCCGTTTCCACTATGGCAAGCAGAAAGGTGTCATCGAGGGCCTGTCGCTGACGGTGAAGCCGGGGGAGAAGGTCGGCATTGTCGGCCGCTCGGGCGCCGGCAAGTCGACGCTGGTCAACCTCCTGCTGCGCTTCTACGACCTGGAAGCTGGCCGGATTCTGATCGACGGCCAGGAGATCGCCGGCGTGACGCAGGATTCGCTGCGCGCCCAGATCGGCATGGTCACGCAGGACACCTCCCTGCTGCATCGTTCGGTGCGTGAAAACATCCTCTATGGCCGGCCTGACGCCAGCGACGAATTGCTCGTCGAGGCGGCGCGGCGCGCCGAGGCGCTGGACTTCATCTCCGGGCTTTCGGATGCCAAGGACCGCAAGGGATTCGACGCCCATGTCGGCGATCGCGGCGTCAAATTGTCCGGCGGCCAGCGGCAACGCATCGCCATTGCTCGCGTTATGTTGAAGGACGCACCTATACTTATCCTTGACGAGGCGACGTCCGCGCTCGATTCCGAGGCTGAAGCGGCCATCCAGGAGAATCTCTACAAGCTCATGCAAGGCAAGACCGTCATCGCCATCGCGCACCGGCTGTCGACCATCGCGGCGATGGACAGGCTGGTGGTGATGGACAGGGGCCACGTCATCGAGGAAGGTTCGCACGAGGAACTCGTCGCCCGGGGCGGGCTCTACGCGCAGCTCTGGCAGCGTCAGTCGGGAGGGTTCCTGCTCGACGATGGCCCGGCCGATGCCGCCAATGACGCACGTGCAAAGGGGCAAGCCGCAGAATGATGGCCGCCGCATGATGACAGCCGTCTATCGCTGGTTCGAGAACTGGGTCTATCCGTTCAGGGAGCCGGCGAATCTCCGGCCACCGACGAGCGTCGGCGGTTTTCTCTGGCACTATGTCGGCCAGGCGAAATTCGCCTTTTTCGCCATGCTGCTCATCGGCGGCATCGCACCGCTGGTCGAAGCCGGCCTGTTCTACTTCGTCGGACGGCTGGTCGACATTCTCGACCAGCTTCCCGGCGAGCGCAGCTGGCACGCGCTGTGGAATGCCGCCGGCCCCGAACTGCTGTTCATGATCGCAGTGGTGCTGGTCATCCGCACCATCGTCGTCGGCCTGTCGGCGCTGGTCGACGAACAGACAATCACGCCCGGCTTCTACAATTTGGTGCGCTGGCAGGCGCACCGGTACGTGTCGCGCCAGTCCTACGCCTTCTTCCAGAACGATTTCGCCGGCCGCATCGCCACCAAGGTCTGGCAGGCGGGCCAAGCCACCGGCGACCTGATGGAAAGCTTCATCGAGGTCATCTGGTTCATGATCGTCTATACGGTGACGACGCTGGCGCTGGTCGCCGGGCTGGACCTCAGGCTGGCGGTGCTGGTGGTGATCTGGATTTCCGCCTTCGGCTGGCTGGCCAAGCTCTATCTGCCGGCAATCCGCAAGCACGCCGAGGAAACCGCCGAAGCCGGCTCGATGATCACCGGCCGCATCGTCGATTCCTATTCCAACGTGCAGACGCTGAAACTGTTCTCGGCCGATGGCGACGACCGCTATATCAAGAACGGCTTCGACATCTATCTCGACGCGCTGCGCCCTTTCACCCGCCGGCTGACCGGCGTGCGCATGGCGCTGACGACGCTGTCGGGCATCATGATCACGACGATCGGTTGCTTTGCCGTCTATCTGTGGCTCGAAGGCTCGATCACCGTCGGCGCGGTCGCCTTCACGCTGTCGCTGGTGCTGCGGCTCAACATGCTGCTCGGCCGGGTGATGATGCAGCTCAACGGCATATTGAGGAATCTCGGTGTGCTGGAAAACTCCAAGGCGCTGGTCTCGCAGCCGCTCGGCCTCACCGATGCGCCCGGCGCGAAAGAACTCGTGGTGGCCGGTGGGCGCATCGAGGTCAAGAATGTCGAGTTCCACTACGGCAAGGGGTTCGGCGTGCTCAACGGCATCGACCTTGTCGTGCGGCCGGGTGAGAAGGTCGGGCTGGTTGGACCCTCCGGCGCCGGCAAGACGACGCTCGCCAATCTGATCCTGCGGCTCTACGATCTGGAAAGCGGATCCATCACCATCGATGGCCAGGACGTTGCCGGTGTGACGCAGAATTCGCTGCGTGCCAATATCGGTGTCGTCAGCCAGGACACGGCACTGTTCCACCGTTCGCTGCGCGACAACATCAAGCTCGGCATGCCTGACGCGACCGATGCCGAGGTGATCGCGGCAGCCAGGAAGGCCGAGGCGCACGAGTTCATCGTGGGCCTTCGCGACAACCGGGACCGTGCCGGCTACGAGGCCTTTGTCGGCGAGCGCGGCGCCAAACTGTCGGGCGGCCAGCGCCAGCGCGTGGCAATAGCCCGCGTCTTCCTCAAGGACGCGCCGATCCTGATCCTCGACGAGGCGACGTCGGCGCTGGACTCGGACATCGAGGCGGCGATCCAGGAGAATCTGGCGCTGCTGATGGAGGACAAGACTGTCATCGCCATCGCCCACCGGCTGTCGACCATCGCCGCGCTCGACCGGCTGGTGGTGCTCGACGGCGGCCGCATCGTCGAACAAGGCACGCATGACGAACTGGTGGCACTCGACGGGCTCTATGCGCGGCTGTGGACGCGGCAGTCCGGCGGCTTCCTCTATCACGAGGAAAGCGTGCTCGAAGAGACACGACCGGCGGAATAAGGGGGCGGCGGAGTGAGGCATGGGTGGACCGGCGGAGGTCGGCTATGTGCTCAAGCGGCTCCGGCCAACCACGCCGGCCTTCGACGCGCTGAAGGAGGCGAGCCGGCTGGAGGGCTACTGGATGCTGGTGCGCCTGGCGGATGGCTGGGCGAGCGGCCGCAACAAGTTCCTGAAGCGGGGCGAGGCGCTGTACGGCACATGGCACGGCCGCGACCTCGCTGGCGTGTGCGGGCTGAACATCGATCCTTATTTCGGGGCCAGGGACCAGGGCCGGGTCCGGCACCTGTTCGTCGGCGCGCGTCACCGCCGCACCGGCCTTGGCCGCATGATGGTCGAGACCGTCATCGACAGGGCGCGTCAGCATTTTGCCGCGCTGAACACCCGTGCGCCGCAAGAAGCCTTCGCGTTCTATGAGCGGCTTGGCTTCCAGCCGGTGATAGGCGAAGAATTCGTCACACACCGCATGATTTTTGGGAAAGGAGGTTGAAATGTCGCTGCGTCCGCCATCTCATCTCGCCGGCACCACAGCTGCCGAAGCCGCCTTCGACGCGCTCGGCCATGAAATCCTCGCCGAGAAGGCGGCAGCACTCGGCCGCGCCGGCCAGCGGGTCGAGGAAACGCTGGCGAGGCTGCGCGACAATGGCGATGAGAACCTGCGTCCCCGTCTCCTCAAGGAGGCCGCAGAGGCGGTGCACGGCTATTTCATCCAGCGCGAACTGTGCGGATTGCGAAAGCATGACGCCGTCATCCGCGAATACAACATCCCGAAGGCGGTTCTGGTCAGGCTCGGCGCGAAGTAGCTCCTTTGTTCGACCATGATCTCCGGGGAAGACTGGTTCCCGCTATCGGGATCATGGTCATTCCAGCCATTCGGTGATGAAGGTGCCGTTCTCGTGGATGTCGGTGGTTTCCAGAGGGCCCGGTCCGAGATTGGTGAATTTGTGCGGCGTGTTGGGTGGAACGATCACGATCTGGCCGGCAAAGGCCTCGATCTCCTGGTCGCCGACCGTGAACAGGCCGGTGCCCTGGCGGATGATGAAGATCTCTGCGTAGGGATGCGTGTGGAGCCGGGGGCCGCCGCCGACATCAGGCAGATAGTTGAAGATCAGGCAGGACCTGGAGCCGTAGGCGCCGCATTGCAGCTCGCCCTTCCAGCCATCGGAGCGAACGGCCCATGTGTCGCGGTCTATGACGTGTGCCATGGTGGCGAAGATAGACCGGGCCGGTGTCCGGTGTCGAGGTGGAGGTGAACCCCGGAATTGCGGTTGTTTCCCTGTTGTTTAGCGATCCTCAGTGGCCATTCGGCGTCGCGCTGCCAGGCGGCGGATTTTGTCCCCGCGACAATCTGCCCTTGTGCCTTCACCCGTCTGGACAAAAACGGGCTTCACGCATAAACCGAAGTCCAAATGCCGGAGGAATTCGCAAGCCTGTTCGCCATGCGCTGTCGGGTTGGCGCAATTGAGCGGGGAACAAGGCTCAGCCACCGGCGCGGAATAGGCGAAAGGATCAGGCACCCGTGAGCGCAACCGACACCCAGGATCCCAACCGTCGTGATTTTCTCTATGTCGCCACCGGCATGGCCGCGGTGGTCGGCGCGGGTGCCCTCGCATGGCCGTTCATCGACCAGATGCGCCCTGACGCCTCGACACTGGCGTTGGCTTCCGTCGAGGTCGACGTCGCTTCACTGACCCCTGGCATGTCGCTGATCGTCAAATGGCGTGGCAAGCCTGTCGTGGTCCGCAACCGCACCGAGCAGGAGATGAAGGACGGCGAGGCGGTCAAGCTGGCAGACCTCAAGGATCCGATCGCCCGCAACGCGAACCTTCCGGCCGACGCGCCGGCGACCGACGCCAACCGCACCACGCCCGGCAAGGAAGCCTGGATGGTGATGGTCCAGGTCTGCACGCATCTGGGCTGCATTCCGCTCGGCCAGGAAGGCGAATTCGGCGGCTGGTTCTGCCCGTGCCACGGTTCGCAATACGACACGGCCGGCCGCATTCGCAAAGGCCCGGCGCCCGAGAACATGGCAGTGCCGGTATTCAAGTTCATTTCCGATACCAAGATCCTTATCGGTTGAGGCAGGGGATATTTCGATGAGCGAGGGACACTCGACCTATACGCCCAAGACCGGTATCGAACGCTGGTTCGACGCCCGCATGCCGCTGCCGCGGATGGTCTATGACAGTTTCATCGCCTATCCGGTGCCGCGCAACCTGAACTATGCGTGGACCTTCGGCGGTATCCTGGCGATCATGCTGGTGTCGCAGATCCTGACCGGCATCGTGCTGGCCATGCACTTTGCGGCCGACACCAGTCTCGCCTTCGATTCGGTCGAGAAGATCATGCGCGACGTGAATTCGGGCTGGCTGTTGCGCTATCTCCATGCCACGGGCGCCTCGTTCTTCTTTATGGCCGTTTATGTCCACATCTTCCGTGGCCTTTATTACGGCTCCTACAAGGCGCCGCGCGAGCTGCTGTGGATCCTCGGCTGTATCATCTACCTCCTGATGATGGCGACGGCCTTCATGGGGTATGTGCTGCCGTGGGGCCAGATGAGCTTCTGGGGCGCCACCGTCATCACAGGCTTCTTCAGCGCAATCCCGCTGGTCGGCGAATGGATCCAGCAACTGTTGCTCGGCGGCTTCGCCGTCGACAACCCGACACTGAACCGCTTCTTTGCGCTGCACTACCTCTTGCCGTTCATGATCGCCGGCGTCGTCGTGCTGCATGTCTGGGCGCTGCATGTCGTCGGCCAGTCGAATCCGACCGGCATCGAGGTCAAGTCGAAGACCGACACCGTCGCCTTCACCCCTTACGCGACAATCAAGGACGCGTTCGGCATGATCGTGTTCCTGTTCTTCTTCGCCTATTTCGTCTTCTACATTCCGAATTTCCTTATGGCGCCCGACAATTATATCGTGGCCAATCCGCTGAAGACACCGGCGCATATCGTGCCTGAATGGTACTTCCTGCCGTTCTACGCGATCCTGCGCGCCATCACGTTCAACATCGGGCCGATCAATTCCAAGCTCGGCGGCGTGATCTGCATGTTCGGCGCCATCGTCATGCTGTTCCTGGTGCCATGGCTTGACACCTCGAAGGTGCGGTCGGCGGTGTACCGGCCCTGGTACAAGCTGTTCTTCTGGCTGTTCGTGGCCGATGCCATCCTGCTCGGCTGGCTGGGCTCGCAGCCGGCGGAAGGCAGCTACGTGTTCATGGCGCAGATGGCGACACTGTTCTACTTCGCCTTCTTCCTGGTCGCGCTGCCGGTGCTCGGCCTGATCGAGACGCCGCGGCGGCTGCCGAATTCGATCACCGAAGCGGTGCTCGAGAAGAACAAGGGTGGCGGTCATCATCCTGCGGGGGCTACGGCCGCGCCGGAAACCAAGGGCTGAGCGGGTAGAGAATCTAAGGGGATTTGGCATGAAGAAGATTCTCACCTCGCTGGCGTTGCTTGGCCTCGTGGTTGTTGGCACCGGGGCGATCGCCGCCGAGGAGGCACACAACGCGGCCGCACCGACGCATTTCCCGATCAACGAGCCGAAGGAGATGGACTGGAGCTTCGCCGGGCCGTTCGGCACCTACGACAAGGCGCAGCTGCAGCGCGGCCTGAAGGTCTACAAGGAAGTCTGTTCGGCCTGCCATTCGATGAATTTGGTGGCGTTCCGCACGCTGTCGGACCTCGGCTATTCGGACGCGCAGATCAAGACGCTGGCGGCCGAGTACACCATCCATGACGGCCCGAACGACGCCGGCGACATGTTCGACCGCCCCGGCAAGCCGTCCGACCACTTCCCGCCGCCATTCGCCAACGAGGAAGCCGCCGCTGCCTCGAATGGCGGTGCCGCTCCGCCCGACATGTCGCTGCTGGCCAAGGCGCGCGGCGTCGAGCGCGGCTTCCCGCGCTTCGTCTTCGATATCTTCACGCAGTATGCCCAGGGCGGCCCCGACTACATCCATTCGCTGCTGACGGGCTACGACCAGACGCCGCCGGCCGGAATGGTCATCCCGGAGGGCACCCACTACAATCCGTACTTCATGTCAGGCGTGTCGCTGAAGATGCCCAAGCCGCTGTCCGACGGCCAGGTGACCTATGACGACGGCGCGCCGCAGACCATCGACCAGTATTCCCGCGACGTCTCTGCCTTCCTGATGTGGGCGGCCGAGCCGCATATGGAAGACCGCAAGAAGACCGGCTTCCGCGTGCTGGTGTTCCTGCTTTTGTTCGGCGCGCTGGTCTATCTCACCAAGCGCAAGGTGTGGGAAGGCGTGGCGCACTGAACCGCGCACAGCCACACGATCAAAAAAGGGCGCTGTCAGCGGTCTGAGGGCGCCGAAAGGCGCCCTCAGACTGCTGACAAACCCCGTCTATTTTAGGCGGGGTTTTGTTTTATGCGACTGAACGGGTTAGCGATTTCGTTGTCAGGACAATTTGACAGGAGGTTGCAGGACGGGGACCCGTGGTTCGCTGGCCTCAGGCGATGCCTGGTTTTGGCTTTGGCCACAGGCAAAGGGCGATTTTCTTGATGTTCTGGGCGGCGGCTGCAATCAGGCACTGGCAGGCGACGCGAACGTGACTTCGGAAGCGGGCGTAGCGGTGGCCATGCAGTTGCTTGGCGTCCGCGAAGGAGCGCTCGACGGTCTCCTTGCGGCGGCGGTAGATAAGCTTGCCCCAGCCGGTGAGGCGATTGGCGTCGATGCGCTCTCGCGCATCTTGCCAGACATGGCGGGTGATGGTGCGTGTCGCGGCGGCGTTGGTCGTGCAGGAGGCCAGCAGCGGGCAGGTTTGGCAAATGGCCGGGTCGCTCTTGTATTGGCGGTAGCCGTTGCGATCGGTGGTGGCGTAGCTGAGAAGCTGGCCCTGTGGGCAGCGATAGCCATCCAGATCCGGCTCATAAGCGAAGGCGGTTTTCCTCATCATGCCGGGCTTGGGTGGTGTTGGATTGCGATAGCCGGTGACGCCGAGGATGTCGCGGTCCTCCAATCCCTTGGCGATGCCAGCGGTTGCGTATCCCGCATCGAGCCCAACCGCCCCCACTTGGAAGCCGAAGCGTTGGCGCTGTCGGTCGAGGCGTGAGAGATAGACGATCGAGTCATGCACGTTGGCCGGCGTGGCATGGGTGTCGGTGATGATGGCATGGGCGGCGTCCACCGTGCGGTGGTCGAGATAGAAGAAGCCCTTCGGCTTGCCGTCGCGCACCATGTAGCCGCTGTCGGGGTCGGTACGCGACACCTTGGTCTGCTTCTCGGCGGGCTGGCGTTCCTTCTCCTTCAACGGCTTCTTGCCATGTTGGACCCGGTCCTCCTCGATCGCGGCGTCCAGCGCTTCCCAGTAGTCGGCGCGCGACTTGGCCACCACCGCAAGGTCGAAGCGGTTCTTGTTGGCGCTGGCCTTCAGATGCGTACTGTCGGTGTAGAGCACTGTGCCGTCGACAAGCCCATGCCGGATCGCCTGCTCGACGATCCTGTCGAAGATACCCTGCGCGATGGTCTCATCCTGATAGCGCCGGCGTCGGTTCTGCGACAGCGTCGAGGCGTCGAACACCTTGTCCGTCAGCTTCAGCCGCAGGAACCAGCGATAGGCGACGTTGACCTCGATCTCGCGCACCAACTGGCGTTCCGAGCGAACCCCAAACAGGTAGCCGATGAACAGCGCCTTGAACATCAAGGTCGGGTCGAGCGGCGGCCGGCCATTGTCGGCGCAGTACAGCGGCGCGGTCAGATCGTGGATGAACGAAAAGTCGATCGCGCGCTCGATCTTGCGCAACAGATGATCAGCCGGAACAAGCTGATCCAACGTTACCATCTCAAGCGCGGTCTGTTCGGGGGCGGGTCGCTTCAACATGACCCAGTGAATCAAAAACCCCCAGCAAAAGCCAGGGGTTTGTCAGCAGTCTGAGGGCGCCGAAAGGCGCCCTTTTGTGTTTGGGGAGGCCTGTGGTGTCACATGGCCGTCACCGCATCTGGCGATCCTGTGCCGCTCTCATCGAAGGATCGCACCCATGAAAAGATACGCATCGCTCGCGGCAGGCCTCTTGCTGTTCATCGTCGGCTCGGCCGCGCAAGCGGAAGACGCCCAGCCCTTCATCACCAACAAGAATGTCGACCTGACGATGATCCTGCCGCCACCGCCCGCGAACGATTCGGCGCAGACCAAGGCCGAACTTGGCGAGGTGCTGACGCTGCAGGTGACGCGCACGCCCGAAATGGTGGCCAGCGCTGTTGCCGACGCCGAGGAGAATGTCTGGCGCTTCGCCAATGTCATGGGGCCGAAGTTCAACAAGGAAACGCTGCCGAAATTCAGTGCTTTCTTCGATCGCGTGGTGGCCACCGAAGGCGCCGTTGTCGATCCGGCCAAGGATATCTGGAAGCGCCCGCGTCCGCACCAGCTCAGCGACCTCGTCAAGCCCGCCGTCAAGCTGTCCAGCTCCGGTTCGTAGCCTTCCGGCCACGCCACCGTCGGCACCATGATGGGCATCATCCTGTCCGACATGGTTCCGGAAAAGCGCGCCGAGATCATGGCGCGCGCGGCTGAATACGCCCACAATCGTGAGGTCGGCGGCATCCACTATGCGTCCGACGTCGAGATGGGCAAGATTTCCGGCAGCGTGATCGCCGCCGTCCTGCTCAACCGGGACGACTTCAAGGCCGAATACGACGTGGCCAAGGCCGAGCTTCGTTCCGATCTCGGCATGTAATCTTTCGCCGGCTGCCGGTTTTCGACGAAAGGGGCGCTTCGGGCGCCCCTTTTTGTGCGCGCGGTTGTAGCTCGTGAGCCAGCTCGGCAATTAGGCCGTTGGCACGGAGACAACAGGTTGATATTCGACGCACCAAACGGTGGCGAAGCGATTGCCACGATTTGACGTCTGGAAATCAATGATGCGGCTCATCGACTGTCACAATTTTTCCGACTTCCGCCGCATGGCGCAACGGCGGCTGCCGGGGCCGATCTTCGACTACATCGACGGCGCGGCGGACGACGAGGTCACCTATCGCCGCAACACCGAAAGCTTCGAGACCTGCGACCTGGTTCCCAACGTCCTGCGCGGCGTCAGCGAAATCGACATGTCGGTGACCGTGATGGGCCAGAAGCTGGCGATGCCGGTCTATTGCTCGCCGACCGCCTTGCAGCGGTTGTTCCACCATCAGGGCGAGCGCGCGGTCGCCAAGGCCGCCGCCAAATACGGCACGATGTTCGGCGTCTCCTCGCTTGGCACCGTCAGCCTCGAGGAGGCGCGCGGGATCAGCAGCGGCCCGCAGGTCTACCAGTTCTATTTCCACCGGGATCGCGGCCTCAACCGGGCGATGATGCAGCGGGCAAAGGAGGTTGGCGTCGAAGTGATGATGCTGACAGTCGACAGCATCACCGGGGGAAACCGCGAGCGCGACAAACGCACCGGCTTTGCCATCCCCTTCAAGCTCAACCTGGCCGGAATGCTGCAGTTCGCGATCAAGCCGGCCTGGGCAATCAATTATTTCACCCATGAGGGGTTCAAGCTGCCGCAGCTGGACGAGCATGTCGACATGGGCGGCGGCACCATGTCGATCAGCCGTTACTTCACCGAAATGCTCGACCCGTCGATGACGTGGGACGATGTCGCAGAGATGGTCAGGCTGTGGTCGGGTCCGTTCTGCCTCAAGGGCGTCATGTCGGTGGAGGACGCCAAACGCGCCGTCGAGATCGGATGCAGCGGCATCGTGCTGTCGAACCATGGCGGCCGGCAGCTGGATGGCTCGCGAGCGGCGTTCGACCAGCTTGCCGAGATCGTCGACGCGGTCGGCGACAAGATCGACGTCATCATGGATGGCGGCGTGCAGCGTGGCACGCATGTGCTGAAGGCGCTGTCGCTCGGCGCCAAGGCGGTCGGCGTCGGCCGCTACTATCTGTTCCCGCTCGCGGCGGCCGGCCAGCCGGGCGTCGAACGGGCGCTCGAACAGATGCGGGTCGAGATCGAGCGCGGCATGAAGCTGATGGGCTGCAGTTCGATCGAACAATTGTCGCGCAAGAATCTCCGTTTCAGGTAATCTCGACCCATGAAATCCTCCCTCGAAGACTCACTGCTTGCCGCGATCCGTACCATTCCGGATTATCCCAAGCCCGGCATCCTGTTTCGCGACATCACCACGCTGCTCGGCAATGCGCGCGCCTTCCGCCGCGCCATCGACGAGCTGGTGCATCCCTATGCCGGCCAGAAGATCGACAAGATCGCCGGCATCGAGGCGCGGGGTTTCATCCTTGGCGGCGCCGTCGCCCATCAGCTCTCGGCCGGTTTCGTGCCGATCCGCAAGAAGGGCAAGCTGCCTTTCGAGACCGTGCGCGTCGCCTACAGCCTTGAATACGGGCTGGACGAGATGGAGATGCACAAGGACGGCGTTTCTCCTGGCGAGAAGGTGATCCTCGTCGACGATCTGATCGCCACGGGCGGCACCGCGGAAGCGGCGGTCAAGCTGCTGCGGCAGATCGGCGCCGACATCCTTGCCGCCTGCTTCGTCATCGACCTGCCGGATCTCGGCGGCCGCGCCAAGCTCGAAGCGCTCGGCGTGCCGGTGAGGACGCTGATCGGGTTTGAAGGGCATTGATCGGCGCTTCCTACCTTCTCCGACAGGGGAGAAGGGAAAGGGAGCTACTCCACCTTCACCAGCACGGCGCTTTCGAACTCCAGCACCTTGTCGCCGGCCGAATCGAAGGCCTCGCAACGCAACGCCAGCAGCCGCCAGCCGGGGCGTGACGCGATTGGGCGGTGGGAAAGTGCCGTACGCGTGAAGGTGATCGTTTGCCCGGCATAGACCGGCTTCAGCCATTTCAGGTTCTTAAAGCCAGGCGAGGGGCCGAATTCCGGCACCGGGCCAGGGCCGCTCCACGCAGCGATCTCGGCGTCCATGCTGCTTGCCAGATTGAGTTTCATCCACGTCGCGGCCGTGTGCCAGCCCGACGCGCAGAGCCCGCCGAGCACGCTCTTCTTGGCTGCTTCCTCGTCGATATGGAAAATCTGCGGGTCGTATTTCCTGGCGAACGCCTTGATCGCCTCTGGCTCGAATGTGTGCGAGCCGAGCGTAACGGTGGTGCCGATGCGGAAGAATTCGTCCAATGTCATGCTGCGCTCCCGGCAGCGTCGCGCGTGAGGAACATGACGGAGTTTTCGAGCTCGAAGACGCTTTCGCCGCGCTGGTTGAGCAGTTCGCTGCGCATGGTGACGAAGCCGAGCTGCGGCTTCGACCGCGACAGGCGCTTGGTGAGAACCACCAGGCTTCCTGTCAGCGTGTCACCGGCCAGCACCGGCTTCTTCCATTTCACCTGATCGACGCCAGGCGATCCCTGGCAGGTGGAGTCGAGCAGGAAAGCATCGCACAGCATGCGCATGAACATGGCTGAGGTATGCCAGCCCGAAGCGGAGAGGCCGCCGAGGATGCTCGCCTTGCCGGCGTCCTCATTGAGATGCATGGGCTGCGCGTCGAATTCGCTGGCGAATTCGATGATTTCGGCGGCGCTCACTTGCTTGCTGCCGAGGTCGAACAAGGCGCCCTCGACGAAATCCTCATAGGCCCAGGTTTTTGCGGTCATGGTCTGGAATCCGGTTCATAGACCCACGATTTCGGATCGGGGTTTCCGGATGCAGGCAGGGCGCCGTTTGGTCAAGAGATTTCTATAGCGCCACGTCGTGGCCGCATGGCCCTTGGCGGACGGGTCAAAGCCAGCCGCGGCGGCGGAAATACCAGAAGGGCAGGATCGCCGACAGGATCATCAGGCCAATCGCGAAGGGATAGCCGAGCTGCCATTTGAGCTCGGGGATGATGTCGAAATTCATGCCATAGATCGAAGCCACCAGCGTCGGCGGCAGGAAGATGACGGCGGCGACCGAGAAGATCTTAATGATGGCGTTCTGCTCGATCGAGATCATGCCGAGCGTGGCATCGAGCAGGAAGCTGATCTTCTGGGACAGGAACGTGGCGTGGTCGGCGAGCGACAGCACATCGCGCGACAGCGTCTTGATGCGCGCCTTGGTGTCCTTGCTCATCTTGGTCCGGGTCGAGGCGTGGGCGAAGAAACCGGCCAGGCGCTGCAGCGAGATCAGGCTGTCGCGGATCGAGGAGGCGATGTCCTCCTTGCGGCCGATGGCTTTCAGGAGTTCCTGGAAATCGCGATTGCGCTTGGAAACCTTGGTCGACCTCGCCTCGAAGATATCGCGCGAAATCGCCTCGATGTCGCGGCCGGCGCGCTCCAGGATATCGGCGAGGCGATCGACGATCGCCTCCAGCAACCCGATGAGGATGGTGTCGCCGCTGGTGCAGCCGGTCGCCACCTTTTCAGCGCGCTGCGGAAAGGTCTTGAATGCCTTCGGTTCGTGATAGCGCACGGTGATCAGCCGGGAGCCGGCGAGCACAAAGGTGACCGGCGACATCAGGGGATCGTCAACCTCGGTCTGGGCGGGCAGGGTGGCGGTCATGAAGTAGGCTCCGTCCTCGACATAGAGGCGGCTCGAAATCTCGATCTCCTCCATCTCCTCGCGCGTCGGAATGGCGACGCCGAGCCAGCTTTCGATCGCCACTTCCTCTTCCCTGGTCGGGTTGAGCAGGTCGGCCCAGACGACGTTCTCGCCGTTTGCCAGGAGATCGTCGATGACGCGCAGGCGGTCATTGTCCACGACGAAGGCCTTGATCATCGCCGGGTCTCCCTTGTTGGGGCCAAAGGGTGCGTTCGGATTGAAGCTCGTGTCGGATGGCACGGCGGTCCGGCGCGTGCACCTGCCGCTTAGTCCTGTGGCGTGACAAAATCAAGACAAGCAACTGGCGGGCGAATGACTCCGGCGGCTGCGAAGAACTCTTAGAGATGCCGGTACCGGAAGGGCTTGCCGCCAGGCGTGATCTTCACAAAATCAGGTGTTGAACTTGAACAGCAGGACGTCGCCATCCTGGACGACATATTCCTTGCCTTCGTCGCGCGCCTTGCCGGCTTCCTTGGCCGCCACTTCGCCGCCCAGCGTGATGAAGTCGTTGTACGCGATGGTCTGGGCGCGGATGAAGCCGCGCTCGAAATCGGTGTGGATGACGCCGGCGGCCTGCGGCGCCTTGGCGCCCTTGTGCACGGTCCAGGCGCGCGTTTCCTTGGGACCGGCGGTGAAATAGGTGATCAGCTGCAACAGCTCGTAGCCGGCGCGGATGACCTTGTTCAGGCCGGGTTCGTCGAGGCCGAGCGAGGACAGGAATTCCATCTCCTCCTCGTCCGACAGCTGGGCGACTTCCGCTTCGATCGCGGCCGAGATCACCACTGTGCTGGCGCCTTGCGCGGTGGCCATCTTTTCCACGGCCCTTGTGTGCTCGTTGCCGGTGGCGGCATCGGCCTCGGCGACATTGCAGACATAGAGCACGGGATGCGAGGTCAGAAGGTTCAGCCCCTGCAGGATGCGCAGGTCGTCCGCCGAAATACCCTTGAGCAGGATGCGGGTCGGCTTGCCGGCCTGCAGCAGCTCGAGCGCCGCCTCCATCAGCGGCAGCACGGTCGTCGCTTCCTTGTCCTTGCTGCCGGCGCGCTTGCGGATCTGCACGATGCGCCGCTCGAGGCTGTCGAGATCGGCGAGCATCAGCTCGGTCTCGACCGTCTCGGCGTCGGCGACGGGGTCGATGCGGCCCTCGACATGGGTGATGTCGTCATCCTCGAAGCAGCGCAGCACGTGCACGATTGCGTCGACCTCGCGGATGTTGGCGAGGAACTGGTTGCCCAGGCCTTCGCCCTTCGAGGCGCCGCGCACCAGGCCGGCAATGTCGACGAAGGAGATGCGGGTCGGGATGATCTCCTTCGACTTGGCGATCGCCGCGATCTTCTGCAGGCGCGGATCGGGCACCGCCACCTCGCCGGTGTTCGGTTCGATGGTGCAGAACGGATAGTTGGCGGCCTGCGCCGCCGCCGTCCTGGTCAGCGCGTTGAAAAGCGTCGACTTGCCGACATTGGGCAAGCCAACGATGCCGCATTTGAAACCCATTTTGTCCGGTCCTATCGGGAAATCGAAATTTGATCAGGGCTATGGGCGATAGGGGTGATCAACGTCAAGCCCTGTAACGCCGCACGCTCCTGCGGCGTTCACTCCTTGCCGAAGAGTTTCTTCAGCATCGCGGCCATCGGGCCGCTTTCCGGCAGCTTGACCGCCGGCTGCTGCGGGCGAGCCTGGCGGACGTGACTTTGCTGCTTGGGCGCCGGCTGCTTTGGCGCCGGCTTTTCCGGCTCCGGCGCGGCCTTGCCCTGGATGGCGAGGCTGGCCTTGTTCATGAAGCCGGATTCGTCGCCCTTGACGATCATGGCGGCGTTGTCGGCGATCGCGTCGAGCAGCGGTTCCAGCCATTCGCGGTCGACCTTGGCGAAATCGCCGAGCACGTGATGCTGGACCATTTCCTTGACGCCGGGATGGCCGACGCCGATGCGCACGCGGCGATAGGCGTTGCCGACATGGCCGTCGATCGAGCGGATGCCGTTATGGCCGCCGGCGCCGCCGCCGGTCTTGATGCGCAGCTTGCCCTCGGCAAGGTCGATCTCGTCGTAGAAGACGGTGAGCGCGGAAAGCTCGAGCTTGTAGAAGCGCAGCGCTTCGCCGACCGACTGGCCGGACAGGTTCATGAAGGTCTGCGGCTTGATCAGGACGATCTTTTCGCCGCCAAGCGTGCCTTCGCTAATCAGGCCCTGGAATTTCTTCGACCAGGGCGAAAAGGAATGGCGGCGGGCGATTGCGTCCGCCGCCATGAAGCCGACATTGTGCCGGTTGTTGGCGTATTTCGCGCCCGGATTGCCGAGACCTGCAAACAGCAGCATCGCCTGCTCCGGGCGTGAAAGAGTTACTTCTCTTCGGCGGCAGGGGCCGCTTCAGGGGTCGCCACTTCAGCGGTGGCTTCCGTCTCCGGCTTCATCGCCGACGAACCGGCAATGGTCGCGATGGTGAAGTCGCGGTCGGAGATGACAGGCTTCACACCAGCCGGCAGCTTGACCGCCGAGATGTGGATCGAGTCGCCGATGTCGGCGCCGGTGAGATCGACGGTGATGAATTCCGGGATCGCATTGGCCGGGCAGTGGAACTCGACTTCGTGACGCACGATGTTGAGCACGCCGCCGCGCTTGATGCCGGGCGACTTGTCCTCGTTGATGAAGTGGACAGGCACGTCGACATTGACCTCGGTGTCCTTGCCGATGCGCAGGAAGTCGACATGGACAGGGAAATCCTTGACCGGGTCGAGTTGGAAGTCCTTCGGCAGGACCTGGATCTTCTTGCCGTCGACATCGATCGTGGCGATCGTGGTCAGAAACCCGCCGCCATGGATCTTGTAGTAGATGTCCTTGTAGGTGAGCGCGATGGCCAGGGGAGGCTGCTTGTCACCATAAATTACTGCAGGCACTTTACCGTTGCGGCGAACTGCACGGGCGGACCCCTTACCGACCTGTTCGCGTGCTTCGGCCTTGAGCTCGTAAGTGTCGTGGCTCATGGCATTTCCTTTCGGTTTGTTCTGGAGCGTTCGCGGCCGGCAACGTGCTTGGCCGTAAACGTCGAAAGCCGCCGGGTGAGGCGGCTTTCCGCCGCGTTGCCTCCAAGGGTGTCTACGCGGGTGGCGGCTCTATAGCGGAAGGTGGCCGGAGGTGCAAGCCAAAGGCTAGCCGCGCTTTTCGATGACGGCGTACAGCACGTTGCGGTTCTCGCCAAAGAACACCTTGGCCTCGACGGTGTTGCGGTCGACGCTGGCATTGACGATGTTCCACATGGCGACTTCCGAGCGCAGCAGCAACACCCAGTCCATGAACGTCTCGCGGTACCCGGCGTCAGGATTGCCCTCCGCGTAGTTGGCGAACAGGAATGTCCCGTTCGGCTTCAACATCTGCAGGCAGGTCTTCGTGAGTTTCACGGCAACGTTGTGCGCAAGGTAGTCGTAAAGGCCTGAGGCGTAGATCAAGTCGAACTGGCCCAGCTTGTGGCCCCTCGTGAGCACGGTGCGCACCGAGCCGTCGATGGCTTCGATCGCGGTGCCCTGGAAGTCGCGCGAAATCAATCCAACGCTCTGGGGATCCTGATCGAGCGCAACCCAGCGCTTGAGACGGCCCTCCGCCAGGGCGACTGAGCGATTGGCCTCACGCAAATGGCCGGCCGCGATCGCCAGGACCTCGGTTTGCGGTCCGTTCTTGGCCGCAGCCTCGTCGACATATCGGGTCAAAAGATCGCGTCGTTCCCGTGCCGCGACGCACGACGGCACGTCCTGGGTATGGGTATAGAGCGCCTTGCCGGTCTCCGAGGCGTTTGCCACGCTCTCGGCCACGTGCGGATCACAATAGATGTAGTCGAGCAACTCCGCGTCGCCAGAATACCCCCTGGGCTTGCTGAAGGACCACCGTGTCAGGGGATCCTCGAGAAAATACTCCAGGACCGGGTGGCCCTGCACCACCGGTATCAATGCTTGCCAAACGTCGGGATGCACCTTGGAACGCGTCGCGTTGAGGTGCGACATCAGGCGACGAATGATCTCGGCAGGGTCTTTTCGTTGTTCGATTTGCTGCTGTGTCGCGCTGAGAATGAGCGCCAGCTCCGCGCGAGCGTTTTCGAACTCTTCGCCATGATGCTCGATCGTTCCTCGACGGAGACTGCTGGCGATCATCTTGGCAGTAATCAGGCTTTTGCCATCAAACACGGTTTGCAACCCATCACTCCATAGTTAACAGTCAGTTAACTTATTGCGTAGAATGCTCCATTTGCCAATGGCGGGTAGGGCGCATTTTATCGGTATGATTAATTTCCCGCAAACCATGTTCATTCGTTAGGCCGCTTCTGAGGCCGATTCCTCGTTCGAGTTAACGGAAACTTGTCTTGCTCGATTGCATTTGTTGGCCCGGCGTCGCAATCGCGTCGCGTCCAAGGAGCCGGCCTGCGTGAGGGCAGAAGCTAGAGATGAGTTCGGCGTACAAGATCCCCTTCAGACGGGGTTCGTTGTGATGGACGAACGCGTGGCATCCGTATTTGCCGATGCGGCTGATGCGGAACCTTACGAACCGCGTTACGAACTGGCGTCCGACGAGCTTCGCAGCCTTTACCGAACGGAAGCCCAGGTAACGCGAAGAGGGGAAGCCAGGCCCGGGCTTTGGATGGCCGTTGCCATCTATGTGCTGTTTTCGGCAACTGACCTGCTGCTGATCCCGGATGTGGCCGCCTACACGATCACGGCGCGCTTCGCGGTCGGACTGACCGCACTTTTGATCCTGGAAATGCAGCTTCGCCATGGCGTCGGGACGGAATGGCTCGACATCACTTGCGCCGGGGCCATTATCTTTGGCTATGTCGGCTGGTTGTCCCCAGCGGTTATGGGTGCGGACAAGGAAAGCGTCTCTTACTATATGGTCTTCGGCACCATCTTCATGATGAGTGCCAATCTCTTCTTTACGTTCAGATTCAAAGTTTCTATTATAACCTCAACTATAATCCTATGCATATTGTATGTCGTAAACTACTTTGTGCCTTCCACGCTAACATACAAGTTGGTGTTTGGAACCTTCTACATTTCCTGCTTCACATTCACCTCATATGTGAACTGGAAACTGAATGAGGAGCGCTACAACGTCTTCCTGAACGCCCTGGAAGCCAAAATTCAGCACAACGAGGCGACCGAACGAGGCAAGGCTCTGTTGAGACTGTCGCGGACCGATCCGCTCACGGGTCTCGAAAATCGGCGGGCGATCGACGAAAAACTGCGGGATTACTGGAGCGACTGGCAACGGGTTGGTACCAGTTTTGGAGCGATCCTCATCGACGTGGACTTCTTCAAAAAGTTCAATGACTGCTACGGCCATCAGGAAGGCGACCGCTGCCTGATCCATGTCGCCAATGCCCTTAGCGAAATGATCAAGCAGTATAGTGGCTCGATCGGTCGCTATGGCGGGGAAGAATTCATTGTCCTGGCTCGCGTGGAGAGAAAAGAACAGATCATGGATCTGGCGGAAGCCATTTGCAGTACGGTGGAGGGCCTGGCGCTTACCCACGAGCTGCGGCGAGACGGCGTCTCGATTGTGACAGTGAGCGTTGGCGCTGCATTCACCAGGACGCAGACTGGTGCCAAGCTGGAGAAAATCATCCACGAAGCCGACCGCGCGCTCTATCTGGCAAAAGCCGGTGGTCGAAATTGCGCTCGGCTGTTCGATCCGACCGATCCCCAGAGCAGCGACGAAAGTGAGAACATCGCGGCCTTGCTGAAGATCGCGATTGGCCAGAATCTCGTTTCGCTGGTTTATCAACCTATCCAGGATGTCAAATCGGGCCGAGTCGAAGCCGTTGAGGCTCTGATGCGCCTCAGAATGCTGGACGGCACGTCGGTTCCGCCGAGCCTGTTCATTCCCGTTGCGGAACGAACCGGCGCGATCCTGGAACTCGGGCGCTGGGCAATAAGGACGGTGTGCTCCGAGCTTTTGGCGGACGACCACGTCCGTGTCGTCAGCGTCAACGTCTCTCCAATTCAGCTCAAGACACCTGGCTTCGCGACGTCCGTCGCGACCATTTTGGGCGAGACCGGCGTCGCCGGCAGCAGACTGGCCTTCGAAATCACCGAAGGACTGGAAATGGAGATGCACTCGGACATTCTTCGCTGCATCAGCGACCTGAAGCTGCTCGGCATCAAGATATGGCTCGATGACTTTGGGACGGGCTTCGCGGGCCTTTCGTGGCTTCGTCTCATCGATTTCGACACGGTCAAGATCGACCGCTCGTTTCTGCACGACTGCAGCGCCCCGAACGGCAAGGCAATGCTCCAGGACATTATTACCCTGGTCCGAAATCGCGGCCACAAAATCCTGGTCGAAGGGGTGGAAACGGACGAGCAGATGGCCCTTATGCGCGAGTTCGGCATAGACAAGGTCCAGGGCTTCCATGTCGGCCGTCCCGCTCCCGCCGCAAGTTTCCAGGCAAAGCGGACCCTGCGCAAACGCCCATTCACTGTGCTTAAGTCCGCATGATAGCCGTGCCGGCGCCGGCACCGCGGTTTTTGGCCCAGACCGCTGTTTGACGGCTGGCTACCGGTCGCCGGTCAGCGCGTCGCGCAGCGCCTGAATCTGCCGGTTTAAGGCGTCAAGCTGTGCCAGCGTCATGCCCGAGCGCTCGATCAAGGTCTCATTCAGGCAGTTGCACCGGACGAGCAGCGCACGCCCGGTTGCGGTCAGATCGACCTGCACCTGGCGCTCGTCGACCTGGCTGCGCTGGCGCCTCACCAGCCCAGCCTGTTCCATCCGCTTCACCAGCGGTGTGACTGTGCTCGATTCCAAGGCCAGCCGGTGTGCGATGGTGCCGACCGACATGCCGTCGGCCTCTGCCAGCGCGTTGAGTACGAGATATTGCGGATAGGTGATGCCCATCTCGTCCAGCATCGGCTTGTAGGTGCGATTGATCGCCATGCTGGTGGCGTAGAGCGTGAAACAGAGCTGATTGTCCAACGGGAGAGGCACGGCGGATTCCTTCTTGCCAAGACAGGCACCAAAGTCTGTACCACGAAAAATGATATCGCGATACATATTTCCATGGACAAGCGGTTTGGGCTACGCTAGGCATGTGGACATCGCGATATTGTTTATCGCGACAACAATCGAAGGAAGATTGAGATGAACCAGGCCTCGCAATCCAAGCCCAGCGCCGGCAGCGGCACGATCACCACCAAGGACGGAACGCAGATCTACTACAAGGACTGGGGAACCGGTCAGCCCATCGTCTTCCATCACGGCTGGCCATTGAGCAGCGACGACTGGGACGCCCAGATGCTGTTCTTCCTGTCCAAGGGCTACCGCGTCATTGCCCATGATCGCCGCGGCCATGGCCGCTCGACCCAGACGGATATCGGCAACGAGATGGACACCTATGCCGCCGATGTCGCGGCACTGGCGGCGCATCTGGACCTCAAGGACGCCATCCATGTCGGCCACTCGACCGGCGGCGGCGAGGTGGCGCGGTACGTCGCCCAATATGGTTCGGGTGGTCGTGTCGCCAAGGCGGTGCTGATCGGCGCGGTACCACCGATCATGCTCAAGACCCCGGCCAATCCCGGTGGCCTGCCGATCGAGGTTTTCGATGGTTTCCGCTCCGCCCAGGCAGCCAACCGCGCCCAGTTCTTCCGCGACGTTCCGGCTGGCCCGTTCTACGGGTTCAACCGTCCGGGCGCCGAAGTCTCGCAAGGTGTCATCGACAATTGGTGGCGCCAGGGAATGATGGGCGGCACCAAGGCACACTATGATTGCATCAAGGCCTTCTCGGAGACCGACTTTACCGAGGACCTGAAGACAATCGACGTGCCGGTGCTGGTGATGCACGGTGACGACGACCAGATCGTCCCGATCGCCGACTCGGCACTGCTGAGCATCAAGCTGCTGAAGAAGGGCGAGCTCAAGGTCTACAAGGGCTTCCCGCATGGCATGGCCACGACCCATGCCGACATCATCAACGCCGACCTGCTGGCCTTCTTCAAGGCATAGGATATTTCGACGTCACAGACAAAAGCACCCGCCATCTGGCGGGTGCTAAGGCCCTGGCGATCTCAGGCGATGCTCAAGCCGCCGTCGATCAGCATTTCCGCACCGACCATGAACGGGCATTCGTCCGAGGCCAGAAACACCACCGCATTGGCAATTTCCTCGGCGGTTCCGAAACGGCCCGCGGGTACCAGGCCGACCACCGCTTTCGCACGGGCCTTCGCCGCTGCCGGATCCAGCCCAAGTTTGTCATTGAGCGGTGTGTCGATCGGGCCCGGGCTGATCACATTGGCGCGAACGCCCCGCCCTATAAGTTCGCCCGACAGCGTCCGCGCCAGCGAAATCATGCCGGCCTTGGCCAGCGAATAGACATGCGTTCCTGCCATTCCCATATGCGCGTTGACCGAGTCCGCTGAGGATGATCGATGACGGGTTCGAAAACAGGGGAACGAGCGCCTTGACCAGGAAATACGGCCCCTTGAGGTCGACATCGATGCTCCTGTCGAACGCTGCCTCGGTCCAGTCGCCAAGCGGGCGCAGATCGGCGATGCCGGCGTTGAGGAAGAGAGCGTCGAGCTTGCCGAAGGTTTCGCCGATCCGCCCTGCAATATCGCTTTGGGCGGCTGCATCTCCGGCGTCGGAGGCGATGATGAGCACATCGGCGCCCAAGATTTTGCGCGCCTCCTCGAGACGGCCGGCATTGGTGCCGGTAATGGCGACGCGCGCGCCTTCCTCGATGAAACGTCGCGCCGTCACCAGGCCGATGCCGCTGGTGCCACCCGTAATCAGCGCGACCTTGTCTTTAAGCCTGGACATAACAGATTGCCTTTCCTGACGCGGAGCGCTGCGCACTGATCAGTCGCGCCGAGCCCGGTACTTTATTTTCAACTTGAAAGCGCCCGCTGACCCAGCCTTGCCGTCGGCGCCATTTGTTGCACGTGTTTCGAACAATAACAGGCCTATACCCGGCGAATGACGAAAGAATCATTGAGGGCGTGGCAGCTGCCACGCCCTCACGTCAAAATCCTGAAGACTGGCTGATATCAGCTGATCGCCGCCTCCGCCTTCCTGGCTTCCCGCATGTTCGGCAGGAACACCGTCAGCAGGCCGAGCAGTGGCAGATACGAGCAGATCTGGAAGACGAACTCGATGCCCTTCATGTCGGCGACGACGCCAAGCACGGCGGCCGCGATGCCGCCCATGCCGAAGGCGAAGCCGAAGAAGATGCCGGCAATCATGCCGACACGTCCCGGCACCAGCTCCTGCGCAAAGACGACGATGTTGGAGAAGGCCGACGACAGGATCAGGCCGATCAGCACCGTCAGCACCATCGTCCATTCGAGGTTGGCGTAGGGCAGGGCCAGCGTGAAGGGCAGCACGCCGACGATCGAGAACCAGATCATCGCCTTCTGCCCGTAGCGGTCGCCGAACGGGCCGCCAAGCAGGATGCCGAGTGCCGAGGAGCCGAGGAACATGAACAGCATGACCTGCGACATCTGCACGGAAACGCCGAATTTATGGATGGAATAGAAGGTGTAGTAGCTGGCGAGGCTGGCGATGTAGGCATTCTTGCTCAACACCAGCAGGGTCAGCACGATCAATGCATTCATCACCTTGCGGCGCGGGAAGGGCGAGACGAAGGTTGCCGTCTTGCGGTTGCCCTGTGCGGCACGCAGGCGGCTGTACCAGCCTCCGACCCGCCACAGCACGATGATGCCGATCAGCGAACCGACCGCGAACCATGAGATGCTGGTCTGGCCGAACGGCACGACGATGAAGGCAGCCAGCAGCGGTCCCATCGACTGGCCGAAATTGCCGCCGACCTGGAACAGCGACTGCGCAAGGCCGAAGCGGCCGCCCGACGCAAAGCGGGCGATGCGCGAAGATTCCGGATGGAAGATCGCCGAGCCGATGCCGATCAGCGAGGCGCCGATCAACAGCAGCGAATAATGCCCGGCATAGGCGAGCACGACCAGGCCGATCAGCGACGACGCCATGCCATAGGGCAGCGAATAGGGCATCGGCCGCTTGTCGGTGACCATGCCGATCACCGGCTGCAGCAGCGATGCGGTCACCTGAAAGGTGAATGTCAGGAGGCCGATCTGCCAGAAGTCGAGGCCGTAATTCTCTTTCAGCAAGGGATAGATGGCCGATAGCAGCGACTGCATGATGTCGTTGATGCAGTGGCAGAAGCTCACCGCCAGGATGACGGTGAAGGCCGTTGCCTGGGCTGAAGCGTGACTGACGGTCGCTGGTGGCGCGACGCTGGCGGCTGTCGTATCGGTCAAGGTAGGCTCCGTGGTCTTTTTGGCGGGCACGCCCGCAGGCAGCTCTGGCGGACGCTCCTGCAGACCGCCTTAGGACGGTTGCCTTATAAGCTGCTTGCGGCGCGACTTCTTTCGTGGTTTGGTCCAATAGTTTCGCAAGTGGGCCATACCCAATGCCGCACGGCAGGGAAATCTTTCACGAGGGCAATGCCAACCTCGAGCAATTGCACGAGCGCCGCTGGCTGTGGCTGGAGCAAGCAGTCGGGCCGGCGGTGGCGCTGCCGACCGAATATCCCGACGGCTACCATGTGCCGCAACACCGCCACAGCCGCAACCAACTGCTGCACGCGCTGGTCGGCGTCGTGCTGGTGACGACGCGGCATGGGCGCTGGATGGTACCGCCCGATCATGCGATGTGGATTCCGGCCGGCACCGAGCATTCGGTCGAGATGCTGGGCGATGTCTCGATGCGTTCGGTCTATGTCATGCCGCAGGCTATTCCGGGGCTGCCGGAAGGCTTGCGCGTGGTCGGCGTCACCGACCTGATGCACAGCCTGATCGTGGAGTCCGAGAAGCTGCCGCAGGGCGGCGTGCTGGAAGGCCGTGGCGGGCTGATCATGAATCTCCTGCTGCATGAAATCCCGACCCTGCCGGAACGGCCGCTCGGCCTGCCGTTCCCGTCCGATCCCAGGCTGGCGGCACTCTGCCGGCGTTTCGTGGCGGCCCCTTCGCCGCATGCGACGATCGACGAATGGGCTGATGCCGCCGGCATGAGCCGCCGTTCCTTCACCCGCGCCTTCCAGCGTCAGACCGGCCTGTCGCTGTCGACGTGGCGGCAGCAGGCCTGCCTGTTCGCAGCACTGCCACGGCTGGCCGACGGGGAACCAATCACCAGGGTGGCACTCGATCTCGGCTATGACAGCGTGCCGGCCTTCATCACCATGTTCAAGCGCATGCTGGGCGCGTCGCCACGCGGCTACATGCGCGGTGCGCGTGACAGCGGCGAAAGCATACGTCGGCCAAGCGCTGCGCTTCGACTGGAAAGCCCATGATTTCGGCGTTATGCGCGGCCATTTAGCCCGCGACCGGCTCGGGCTGGCTGGTAAGGATGATCTCCTCGCCATGCGGGGCGGAAGCCGGTGGCCGGCCACGGCTGTGTTGGCGCGGCGAACAGCCCATCACCCGCTTAAAGGCGGTGCTGAAGGCGCTTTCCGATTCGTAGCCGAGCGACAGTGCAATGACGGAAACAGGATCGCCGGAACTCGCCAGCCTGTCGCCGGCCAAGAGCATGCGCCAGCGCGTCAGGTAGTCCATGGGGGAAGCGCCGACCATCGCCTTGAATTTCAGCGCAAAGGTCGACCGCGACATGCCGGCGCGCTCGGCCAGCGCCTGCAATGTCCAGCCATGCGCCGGGTCTTCGTGCATGGCGCCGATCGCCGCGCCGATCTGTTTGTCGGCCAGCGCAAACAGCCAGCCGATGCCGCCCCGCAAGCCCTCGGCCATATGCAGGCGCAAGGCCTCGATCAGAATCATGTGGGCCAGATGCTCGACGATGAGAAAGCCACCCGGCCGCCGCTCGCGCAATTCCTGCATCATCCGCTCCACCGGCCAGCGCAGCGCCGAATGATCGGAGTCGCTGCGGATGTGGACGATCGGCGGCAACATTCGCAACAGGATGCCGGCATGGTCCCCGGATAGGGCAAAGCGGCTGCTGACGAGAAGGAAATCGCCGCCGCCATTATGCGAGGTGACGCCACCGGTGCGGGCGGGGGAAAAGATGGTGCGGGCATCGACCGATGGCAGCTCCATGTCGCTGGCAAGGCGGAAAGGACGCCCGCGCGGCAGCAGGAAACAGTCACCCGTCTCCAGCCGCACCGCATCCGCGACGCCGTCCACGGACAGCCAGCATCGGCCCGACACCACGGCACCGCATTTGATGGCTGCCTGCTGGTCGGGGAACTGGATCGACCAGTCGCCACCGGCCTCCAGCCCGGCGGACAGGTAATTGCGCGGCTTCAGCAGCGACAGCACGTCTGAGAGCGGATCCATGAGCATTCCGGACGATTGCGAAGATAATGCGGACTTTACAGCATAGATCGTATTTTCTCAATCCCGTATCTCCTTCGGCAACGGGCTGTCCATACGGCCCTTGAGCAAACAAAGGAGAAATCGCGATGCGTGTATTTGTCACCGGTGCCACCGGTTTTGTCGGTTCAGCGGTTGTGCGGGAGCTCGTTGGAGCGGGCCATCAGGTGCTTGGCCTCGCCCGCTCGGATCCAGGCGCTAGGTCGGTTATCGCTGCGGGCGCCGAGGCGCATCGTGGCGATATCGAGGACCTGGAGAGCCTGCGCAGTGGAGCGGCCCTTTCGGATGGCGTCATCCACACCGCCTTCAACCATGACTTCTCGAAATTCGCGGCCAATTGCGAGGCGGACCGGCGCGCCATCGAGACGCTCGGGGCGGAACTCGAAGGCTCCGAGCGGCCCTTGCTTGTCACCTCCGGACTGGCGCTGCTGACGCCGGCCGGTCAAGTGGCGAGTGAGAACGACGCGCCTGTTCCTCCATCCGCTTCCTATCCCCGCGCCTCGGAAGTCACCGCCGAAGCGCTGGCGGCACGCGGCGTGCGTGCCTCGGCGGTTCGTCTTTCGCCCTCGGTCCACGGCGACGGCGATCATGGCTTCGTACCGATGCTGATCGGCATCGCGCGTCAAAAGGGTGTTTCGGCCTATATTGGCGACGGGACGAACCGCTGGCCGGCAGTGCACCGGCTCGATGCAGCCACCCTCTTCAGGCTGGCGCTCGAGAAGGGGACCGGAGGAGCCAGGTACCACGGCGTTGCCGACCAGGGTGTGCCGACACGGGAGATCGCCGAGATCATCGGCCGCCGACTGAATCTGCCGGTGGTCTCCAAAACCCGCGAGGAAGCAGCCGACCATTTCGGCTTCCTCGGCCACTTCTTCGGCATGGATTGGCCTGCTTCCAGCGAGCAGACCAGGCAGGCGCTGGGATGGCAGCCGACGCAGCCGGGGTTGATCGCCGACCTCGACGGCCCGAGTTATTTCGAGGTTTGAAGCTGTTTCGAGACAGGCCTAGTCGAACAGGCTCGACACCGATTCCTCGGTCGCCGTGCGCGAGATGGCTTCACCCATCAGGTCGGCGATCGAGATGACGCGGATGTTGGGAGCGTCGAGCACGCCTTGGGTCGGCTGGATGGAATCGGTGATCACCAGTTCCTGCAACTTCGAGCCGCTGATGCGGGCGACGGCGCCGCCCGACAGGACACCGTGGGTGATGTAGGCGGTGACGCTGGTCGCGCCGTTGGCCAGCAGCGCATCGGCGGCATTGCACAGCGTGCCGCCGGAATCGACGATGTCGTCGATCAGCAGGCAATCCTTGCCGGCAACGGCGCCGATGATGTTCATCACTTCCGATTCGCCCGGACGTTCTCGGCGCTTGTCGACGATGGCCAGCTGCGCGTCGAAGCGCTTGGCCAGCGCACGGGCGCGCACCACGCCGCCGATATCGGGCGACACCACCACGACATTGCCGAGCTGCTTGTACTTCGCCTTCACGTCGCGGGCCATGACCGGCACCGAAAACAGATTGTCGGTGGGAATGTCGAAAAAGCCCTGGATCTGGCCGGCATGCAGGTCGAGCGTCAGAACACGGTCGACGCCGGCGCGCGTGATCATGTTGGCGACCAGCTTGGCCGAGATCGGCGTACGGCCGGAGGCGCGGCGATCCTGCCTGGCGTAGCCGAAATAGGGAATCACCGCCGTGATGCGCTTGGCCGACGAGCGCATGAAGGCATCGATCATGATGAGCAGTTCCATCAGGTGATCGTTGGTCGGGAACGAGGTCGACTGCAGGATGAAGACATCCTCGCCGCGCACATTTTCCTGGATTTCGACGAAGATTTCCTGGTCGGCGAAGCGCCTGACACTGGCCTTGCCCAGCGGGATGTTGAGATAGCGGGCGACCGCTTCGGCCAGCACCCTGTTGGAATTGCCCGCGAAGAGTTTCATACACCGTTCCTGGTGGAGGATGGAGAGATCAGACAGACTCTCCTGCACCTTTTAACCGGGCTTTTAGCGGCCCGCGCCGGTATTGCAAGCGCCGAGATCGGGAATCCGCCGGCTAATCTCAAGAAAGCCTCGCGCCATCGCCAGTGGGCAACACCTCAGCCCGCCTTGCCGCCGAGCCAGGCCGCGAACTGGTCGATGGTCTGGTCGGCGATTGCCTGCATAGTCGCCGGTGAGACCCCTTTCCAGCTATCGCTGCCCCCGCTGTCGCCGGATTTTGTCGAAGCTGCCTTCTGCTGGCCGTTGATGCGGTGCAGCCGGTTGCCGGCCGGGTCGTAGACGTCCCAGACATAGATGACAGTGGTGTCCTTGCCTTCCGATATCGCCGAGAAATAACCCTTGAGCACATGGGTCGCGGTTTGGTCGGTGCTGCCGGCAAGCGTGATGCCACGTTGCCTGGCGCGCGTCTGCAATTCCGCCGTCAGCGGTGTGGCGGCTTCCACCGAAGCACCGACGATCGGCGCGATCTGCAGGCGGGTCTTCGACAGGATGGCAGCACTTTGGGCTGGCGTGACCGGCGTGGTGGTGGTTGCTGGATTGCCCGCAATGGCCGTGGCGGGGTCGGCGGGCGACGGGGCGGGGACGGCGCTGCCCTGGGTGCCGGGAGTCGACGGCGGGGTGATGGCTGACGGTTCGAGAACGTCCTTTGCGTTGGTGCAGGCGGCAAGAGCCAATGCCACAAGCAATGACACGGTCGTCACATGCGATCGTCTCATTTGCCTTCTAACTCCTTGGCGAAGCACGCCTCCCATTGTGGATTCACTGTACGATCAAGTCGAGATCATGGCGGGACAGCGGCTTCGGCTGGGATTCGGTGGTCAGATAGGTGCGGCCTAGCGTCATCGCCGTCTCGGTGTCGGAATCCATGATGATCATGTGGGCGAACAGCGTCATGTTCGGCGCGATCGGCTCGGGGTTGCCCTGGTAGAACATCGGCATGTCCATCCAGGACGGGGTGAAGCGGGCGCCGACCGAATAGCCGCAGGCGTTCAGCCGGTGCTTGGTCAGGCCGTGCGCCTCCATGGTGCGGGCGTGGGCGTCGAACACGTCGCCGAAGCTGTTGCCAGGCGTCATCGCCTTCTCGACGGCCAGAAGTGCTGCGCGGGCGGCGTCGAACAGCTCCTGATGGCGCTTCGAGACCTTGCCGGTGAGCACCGTGCGCATCATCGGCGCATGGTAGTGGTTGAAGACGCCGGCCCATTCGAGTGTCAGCTGGTCGTTCTTGGTCAGCTTGCGGCGGCCGGACTTGTAGCGGCACAGCAGCGCATCGACGCCGGAGGCGATGATGAACTCGTTGGCCGGATAGTCGCCGCCACCGGCAAAGATCGCGCCCTGCATGGCTGCCAGGATCAGCGCTTCGTCGCCGCCCTGCTTGATCAGCGGCAAGGCCGCGTCGAGCGCGTCGTCGGAAAGGTTGGCGGCCTTCTCGGCCTTGGCGATTTCAACCGGGCTCTTGAACAGGCGCAACCGGCCGACGATGCCGGACGCGTCGGCGATCTGGCCAAAGGTCTGCAGCTGTTCGTCCAGCCGCCGGCCATTGTAGGCGGTCAGCCCGTGGGTGTCGTATTCGACGCCGATGCGGGCGCCGAGCAGGTCGAGCTCGTTGAGCAGATTGCGCAGGTCGACCGCCGGATTGGCGCCGTTGCGATCGGTCCACAAGACGATGTTGTCGATGATCGAGGTCTGGCGCGCCTGGCGCAGGTCGGCCGAGCGGGTCAACAGCACCATCGAACCATCGGCCTTCACCACCAGGCACTGGAAGAAGCAGAAGCCGAACGTGTCGTAGCCGGTCAGCCAGTACATGCTTTCCTGGGCGAACAGCAGGATGGCGTCGAGCTTCTTCTCGGCCATCTCGATCATCAGCCGGTCGCGCCGCGCATCAAATTCCGAACGTTCAAAATGCAGCGCCATTATTGCTTCTCCAAAACGATTGCCGAAACCTGCCGGCCGTAATCGGGCTCCTTGCGGTGCGTGGTGCGCCGGTAGGAGTAAAACAGATCTTCCTCGGCATAAGTGCAGCGGCCGAGGCCCTCTGCCGTCACGCCGGCCTTAGCCAGCCGGTCGACCGTGTAGCGATTGAGGTCGAACATCGCATGGCCGGCGTTGGCGGAAGGTACGAAATAGCGGATGTTTTCAGCGTCGGCCTCGACGAAACGGGCGACGAATTCCGGCCCGACCTCATAGTTTTCAGGGCCGATCGAAGGGCCGAGCACGGCAACGATGTTTTCGCGGCTGGCACCGAGGCTTTCCATGGCGAGGATGGTGTTTTCCAGCACGCCGGTGAAGGCGCCTTTCCAGCCGGCATGCGCGGCGCCGATGATGCGCGCCTGCGCATCGGCGAACAGCACCGGGCCGCAATCGGCGGTCGAGGCACCGATGGCGATGCCCGGGCGGTCGGTGACGATGGCGTCGGCCTTGGGCCGCTCGCCGGCAAAGGGCTCGCGCACGATGATGACATCGGGCGAATGGACCTGCCAGGCGGTCAGCAGATGGTTCGCCGGCACGCCCATCCAGGCCGCGACACGGCTGCGGTTCTCGGCGACCAGCGCCTGGTCGTCATTCGATCCGGTGCCGATGTTGAGGCCCTGGTAGATGCCGCTGGAAACACCGCCGAGGCGGGTGAAATAGCCGTGGCGGATGCCTTGCGCCTGCGCCTTGTCCAGCAGGGCCGACCGAACGGGATCCGGTTTGGTCTGATTCAGCATGCGGGCGTTGTTGTCCGTGTGGGCGGTTTCGTCAAGAAGAAGTGCTTTTCGACAAGAAGGCGGATCAGAGTTCGGCTGGCGGTCCGAACGCTGCTTGCCGGACGGGAGATTGGGAGAGGCGGCAGTGAAAAGTCAATCCGCCGTGGCAAAGGGCCGGACGGCCATGTCGCGCGGCAGCACGGCAAGCACCTTGAACAGCTCGCCCATGGCTTGCGCGCCGGCGAGGCGTTCGACGTCGTCGGCGATCTTGTCGCGCGCCGTCTGGTCGGCATCGGCGCCGAGCCGGCCGGCACGCTCGAGAATGCCCATGCCGAGCAGGAAGTCGCCTTGCGTCGACAGATGGGCGTCGAGCCCACGCGCGCGGACGGTTGCGGCAAGAGCGGCGAAATCGACGTGGGTCGTCAGGTCGGCCTCGCCGGGATTGGCCAGCACATCTTCGTGATCGTGCCTGCGCAGAGCCTGCAGCGTGTCGCCGACACCTGGCCTGAGGTGGCCATAGTCCACGAACAGGCCGGCTCCGCCATGCCTGGATATGCGTTCGGCAATGGTCGCCATCAGGGCTGCGCGTGCCGGCGCGACCTCGACGATCGCGCCTTGCGGCGCGTCGGTGGCGTCGTCAGGCAGCAGCGTCGGGTCGACCGAGCCGGCGCCGGCAAAGAAGCGCAGCTCACTGGTCTCGTCCAGACCGACCACGCGTTCGCGCCAGCCGGCGCCGGCGCGGACGAACTGGCGGATGGGCACGGCATCGAACAATTCGTTGCCGACGATGAACAGCGGCTGTTGCGGCAGCGTGTCTATGGTTTCGTGCCAATCGATCGCGAATGGCGTCGTGCCGAGCGTCTGTTTCTGAACTTCTGTCAGGCGTGGGCTGGTCTCGATCATCGCGAAGCCGGCGCCTTTGGCCAGATCAGGATCAAGTCGCGACAGCGTGCGCAGCATGTCGTTCATCAGCGTGCCGCGGCCAGGACCGATCTCGGCGACGGTGACCGGCAGCGGCCGGCCGCTGGCCAGCCAGGCCTGGTAGAGCCAGATGGCGACGAGTTCGCCGAACATCTGGCTGATCTCGGGCGCGGTGATGAAGTCGCCGGCCGCGCCAAAGGGTTCGCGCGTCGTGTAGTAGCCGTCCACGGGGTCGAACAGGCACATCGCCATGTATTCGTTGACGGGAAGCGGCCCCGACGCCTCGATAAGGCCGACGATGCGGGTCTTCAGCCGTGTCATGCCGGCTGCGGTTGTGGCACCGGCTTGGCGGTCACCATCGCCCAGATGCCGACCAGGACCATCGGCGACGACAGGATCATGCCCATGGTCAGCCAGTTGGTGCCAAGGAGATAGCCGAGCTGCTGGTCGGGCTCGCGGAAGAATTCGACGAAGATGCGCGACAGGCCGTAGCCGCAGATGAAGGCGCCGCCGACGAAGCGCGGCGTCTTCAGCTTGAGGCGCGAATGGGTGAGGATGCGCAGGACGAGGAACAGCACCACGCCCTCCAGCAAGGCCTCGTAGAGCTGGCTAGGATGGCGGGCAAACGGCCCGCCATTGGGGAATTCGATCGCCCAGGGCACGTCAGTGGGGCGCCCCCAGAGCTCGGAATTGATGAAATTGGCGACGCGCACCAGGCCAAGGCCAACCGGCACACCGGCCGCCACCACGTCGAACAGCGACCATGTGCGGATGCCGCGCTTGATGGAAAACAGCGTCATGGCGAGGATGACGCCGAGCAGGCCGCCGTGGAACGACATGCCGCCCTGCCAGACCGCGAAGATGTCGAGCGGGTGGGCGATGTAGCGCGGCAGGTCGTAGAACAGCACGTAGCCCGTGCGGCCGCCCAGTACGACGCCGATGGCCGCCCAGACGATGAAGTCGTCGAGGTCCTCCGGCTTCATCGGCAGGACGCCGTTCGGCCACAGCCTCGCATTGGCAGCGAGCCGCTTGGCGTACCACCAGGCGAACAGGATGCCGACGATGTAGCCGACGCCGTACCAATGCACCGCAAGCGGCCCGATCTGGATGAGGATCGGGTTGATGTTGGGGAAGGGCAGGGAGGCCAGCGGTAGCAGGAAATAGTCGTTCAACAGGGAACTCTCGGTTGCGATCGTATTTGGGCGCGGACCATGCGGCAGGGTTTTGGCAGGGTCAAGGCAAGGCGGACGTTCCCGACTTGATGCCGCAGCAGGGCGCAACATGCTTGCATTCCAAGTGCAGCGCTACTAACTCAAATAACGGTAAGCGAGGATTTGCCATGTCGACCGGACCGAACCGCATTCTCGATGAGTTCGCCAAGCTGATGACCGATGCCGCCGGGGCCGCCCAAGGCGTGCGTCGCGAGGTCGAGACCGCCTTCAAGGGCCAGGCCGAACGCATCCTCAACACCATGGACGTGGTGCAGCGCGAAGAGTTCGAGGCGGCGCGCGAGATGGCCGCCAAGGCCCGGGAAGAGAACACCCGCCTTGCCGAGCGTATCGAGGCGCTAGAAGCCAAGCTTGCCGAATTGACCGGACAGGCCGCACCGGCGGCGGCGGCAAAGCCCCGCGCGAAAAAATAATCATTAAACTTTTCCACATAGCCCGATCCTGAAAAGCGCTTTGCCGTGAATCGCTTAACGGCGTTGCATGAATCTTTGTGACAGCGGCTTTCCACATGCGAATGACGCAGTGCGAAAAATTGGGCTGTTCACGCGACTCCCGATCAATAGACTGAATTTGTTGCATGATTCGGAACAGAGTCATGCGGCCGGGCGGTGGGGTCCGGTCTGGGGGTCTTTGCGTCGAGAAGTCCTGGCCGTCCGAGTTCTAGACAAGATTGTTCGTTGTGTGTGCCCTCCCGCGGAGCGTGTGGCGGCGCTCCTCAGAACGACAGGAAGCATTCCATGGAACTTCTCGAACTCGAATTCTCCCGCGAAATCCATCCGGTGGATGTTATCGAGCAGGTGGCCCACAACAACGACTGGTCCTTTGAGCGGGCTGGCGATGACGAGATTTCGATCTCGGTTGCCGGCAGCTGGACCGACTATCACGTCTCCTTCTCGTGGATGGAGGATTTCGAGGCGCTGCACCTGGCCTGCGCCTTCGACATCAAGGTGCCGGAGGCCCGCGCACTGGAAGTGATGCGGCTGCTGTCGCTCATCAACGAACAGATGCTGTTCGGCCATTTCGACCTCTGGGAGCAGGAAGGCGCGATCATGTTCCGCCAGTCGCTGCTCCTGGCCGGCGGTGTCGAGCCGTCGAGCCAGCAGGTCGAAGTGCTGCTGTCGTCGGCGCTGGAAGCCTGCGAATGCTATTTCCAGGCGTTCCAGTTCGTCGTCTGGTCGGGAACCTCGGCCAAGGACGCGCTGGCCGGCGTGCTGTTCGAGACCTACGGCAACGCCTAGAGCCCGTTCCATCCCGATGGAATCGGGATGGGGCTCTATCTCATTGTTTGAGCATGATCTCTGGACAATCGGTTTCCGTTTGTCCGCGAAAACTGGGGTCCACTTTTCGGGATCATGCTCTAGAGCGACGGCAAGGCAGACAAGACAGAGATGAGTTCGAGCAGCAAGCGCAAGCCCGAGATCAGTTTTGCCGACTTCGATCGTGTCGACATCCGTGCCGGCACGATCGTCGAGGCCGAGCCGTTTCCCGAAGCACGCAAGCCGGCATTCAAGCTTAAGATCGATTTCGGCGCCGACATCGGCATCAAGAAATCCTCGGCCCAGATCACCAAATACTATACGCCCGAGACGCTGATCGGCCGGCAGGTGTTCGCGGTGGTCAATTTCCCGCCGCGCCAGATAGGTCCGTTCATGTCGGAAGTGCTGACGCTCGGCTTTCCCGACGAGGAGGGTGCTGTGGTGCTCGGCGCCATCGAGCGCAGGGTGCCGGATGGCGGGCGGCTTTTTTAGGACGTGCTGATATTCAGGTAAGGCCGGCTTGCGAACGGCGGTCTCCAGTGCTTCCGGTACTCACGCACCCAAACGGGTCTCGCAGCCCGCCATTCTCAGCTTGGCCTGATCTGAATCTCGACACATCCTGAGGCCGCGATACTTCTCAGGCAGCCAGTTTCCGCGGCGTGCCCAGTGCTTCCTCGACCGTGTCGAGAAACAGTTCGGCGCAGGCTTTCCAGCTGTAGCGCATGGCGCGTTCGCGCGCCTCGGCGCGGTCGACGTTGAGCGCGGCGAGTGCTGCCTCGCGCAGGTCGGTCGAAACCGCGCCGCCAAAACCGTCGCCGACGATGTCGATCGGACCGGTCACCGGATAGGCGGCGACCGGCGTGCCGCTGGCCAGCGCCTCGATGATGACATTGCCGAACGTGTCGGTGCGGCTGGGGAAGACGAAGACGTCGGCCGAGGCGTAGATCTCGGCCAATTCGTCATTGGGGCGATGGCCGAGGAAATGCGCCTGCGGGTATTTCGCCTTCAGCTTGGCCAGTTCCGGACCCTCGCCGACGATCACCTTGCTGCCGGGCAGATCGAGGTCGAGAAAGGCCGAGAGGTTCTTTTCGATGGCGACGCGGCCGACGCAGAGGAAGATCGGGCCGGGAAAGCCGAGATCCTTCTTCTTGTCCGGCCGGAAATGGTCGGTGTCGACGCCACGCGTCCAGGGGCGCAGCTTGTTGAAACCACGCGAGGCAAGATCGTCGGCGAGCGACTGCGTGGCGACCAGCGTGCCCTGGCCGGAATTGTGGAAATCGCGCAGCCAGCGATAGGCCCAGCTCTCCGGCACCGGCAGGCGTGCGCTCAGATATTCGGGAAAACGGGTGTGATAGCTGGTGGTGAACGGGCGGCCGGCATTGCGGCAATAGCGTCGCGCCATGATGCCCAGCGGTCCCTCGGTGACGAGGTGGATGTGGTCCGCCTTGCCGGCTTCGATCAGGCGCGCGACATGGCCGGGCGTGGTCAGCGCCAGCCGGATGTCGGGGTAGGTCGGCAAGGGCAGCGTGCGAAAGATGTTGGGTGTCAGGAAATCCACCGCGACATCGAAGGATTTCAGCGTCTCGGTCAGCCGTTCCAGCGTGTGGACGACGCCATTGACCTGCGGGCGCCAGGCGTCGGTGACCATCAATATGCGCATGGCGGCCCTTTGCTCGAAAGGTCGACGGTTGCCTTGAGACGATGCCGGAACGGCGACCAGCCTGCGGCCCTCGCTTCGCTCCAGCGCACCCGGGCGGGCACGGGATCGAAGTGAGGCGGCAAGGCCGAATCAAGTGAGGTCGCGCGCTTCATGCGCGCTCTTCACCATGGTTTCATGACGGGCGGATGAAGCAGTCGTCTAGCTAAGCACGATATCTGGATAAACAGTTTCCGTTTGTCCGAGAAAACCGGTCTCCACTTTTCGGAATCATGCTCCGATCAGGCCGGAACCTTGATGACGGCACGCAGGCCGCCGAGCGGGCTGTCGTCGAGTGTGATGTCGCCGCCATGGCTGCGTGCGATATCGCGGGCAATCGACAGGCCGAGCCCCGTGCCGCTGGCATCGAGGTTGCGAGCTTCGTCGAGCCGCACGAAGGGCTTGAACACGTCTTCGCGCCTGTCGAGCGGAATACCGGGGCCATCGTCGTCGATGGTGACCAGCAGCGAGCCGCGGCCATGGTTGGCGTTGACCTCCACCGTCCTGGCATAGCGGAAGGCGTTGCCGATGACGTTGGACAGCAGCCGGGCAAAGGCGTTCGGCCGCACATGCACATCACGGTCGCCAACAAGCGTCGTCGACAGCTTGCGCTTGCGCAATCCGGCTTCCTCGTCAAGCTTCTGGAAATAGGCCTCGAGATCGAACCGCCCGGCATCCTCGGAAGCCTCGCCACGGGCAAAGGCGAGGTAGCCTTCGAGCATCGACTGCATATCGTCGATGTCCTGGTCGAGCGCCGCCTTGGTCTCGGCCTTGCCGCCGGCCAGCGCCAGTTGCAGCTTGAAGCGGGTGAGAATGGTTCGCAGGTCATGGCTGACGCCAGTCAGCATGGCGGTGCGTTGCTCGATCTGGCGTTCAATGCGCTCGCGCATCTGGATGAAGGCAAAGCCGGCGCGGCGAACCTCCTCGGCGCCGCGCGGCCGGAAATCGCGCGGCATCGGCCGGCCCTTGCCGAAGCTTTCGGCCGCCTCGGCGAGCGTCAGGATGGGCCGGATCTGGTTGCGCAGGAAGGGGATGGCGATCATCAACAGCACCAGCGAGGTGCCGACCATCCAGATCAGGAAGATGTGGGTGTTCGAGGCATAGGCCTGGCTGCGGCGCACGAAGACGCGCAGCACCTTGCCCTCAAGCTGGACGCGCACCTCGACGATGTTGGAATTGCCGACCGTGTCGATCCAGAACGGGCGGTTGATCTGGCGGGTGATTTCGGCCGAGAGAACATCGTCGAGGATCGAGAAGAAGGGCTTGGGCCCGGGCGCGGGCAGCGGGTCGGGCGGCAAGAGGTCGACCTTCAACTGCATGCGGTCCTGGGCGATCCGGATGATGTTGGCGTAGTCGGCGTCGTGCGGATAGGTTTCGATCATGTCGATGATGGCGGCGATGTCGCGTACGGTGGCCTGCGACAGGCGCTGCGTCACGGTTGCCCAATGGCGTTCCATGAAGACGAAGGCGACCACCGATTGCAGCAGGATCATCGGCGCGATGACGATGATCAGCGAGCGGGCATAGAGCCGCTTCGGCATATACAGCGAAACGAGGCGCCAGAACCGGTTCCAGGCACGCGGCACCGCCTTGAGCGTGCGCGCGGCGCGTGCGCTCAAGCCGTTATTGCCCGGCTGTTGCAGTTCCGTGGTTGCCATTCGCTCTTTTCGTTTGCCCGCAACCGTTCGACCGGCCGCAGGCGGCATTCTATTCCACGCTGAGCCGATACCCAATACCGCGCACGGTCTGCAGCCACACCGGATTGGACGGATCGCGCTCGATCTTGCGGCGCAGCCGGTTGATCTGGACGTCGATGGTGCGCTCGCCGACTTCAGAATCGTCGCCGACAAGCTCGTGGCGGGGGATCGTCTCACCTGCTCGCGCGGCGAAGATCGCCAGGATCTCCTGCTCGCGATCGGTCAGCTTCAGCGCCTCGCCGCCGCGCTTCAATTCGCGCCTGGCTATCTGGAACGTGTAAGGGCCGAAGACCAGTTGCTCGACCTTCGGCGTTGTCGCCGGACCGCCGCGGCGCAGGATGTTGTTGATGCGCAGGATCAGCTCGCGCGGATCGAAAGGTTTCGGCAGATAGTCGTCGGCGCCGGCTTCGAGGCCGGTGATGCGGCTGTCGGTTTCCGACAGCGCCGTCAGCATCAGGATCGGCACGTTCTTTTCGGCGCGCAGCGACTTGGTCAGGTCGACGCCCGTTTCACCGGGCATCATCACGTCGAGGATCAGAAGATCGAAGTCGAGGCCGGCAAGCTTGCGCCTGGCTTCGCCGGCATTGCCGGCGACCGTGACGCGAAAGCCGTTTTCGGTCAGATACTGCTTGAGAAGATTGCGGATGCGGGTGTCGTCGTCGACGACGAGCAAATGCGGCGCGTCGTCGTCTGGTGCGGCCGCATGATCGACCCTTTCAGTGCTCTCCATGGCTTTTCCCTGACATTTTTGCGGACCCAACGTCGATCTGCGCTCTCAGTTCCGGATTGACCATCGCTTCGAGGAACCGTTCAACCAGGGTCCGTTCGGTTATCCCGGAATCTCCCAATGCAGCATGGATGCGGCGCGACTGTGGCCGCGCCAGCGCCAGCGCCAGCGCGCGGCCCTTGGCGGTCGGATAAAGCTCGCGCTGCCGGCGGTCGCGCGGACCTTGCAACTGCACGACATGGTCGGTGTCGATCAACTGCTTGAGCACCCGGGCTAGGCTCTGTTTGGTGATCTTCAGCACGTCGAGCAGTTCGGCAACCGTCAGGCCCGGCCTGCGGTTGACGAAATGCAGCACCCGGTGGTGGGCGCGGCCGAAGCCGTAATCGGCCAGGATCTGATCCGGATCGGAGGTGAAGTCCCGATAGGCGAAGAAGAGCAGTTCGATGATGGCGAAATCGATGCCGTCCTCGTCGGTGATCGCCGTCCTGATCGGTTTCCCGGCTGCGTGGCTTCGATCCGTCATCATTTCTCCGCTTGAAAGAGAGATTATGTCAGTACTATTGACGTAATTTCCCTGCAATGGTAATTTTTGACAAGCTTTTGGGCGGATTGCGAACGAAAAGGCAAGAGAGGCCGGTTTTTCCGGAACTTCCTGAGTTTGCCAGAGCGCAATTATCCGCCTACGCTCCAGCATAAAGGCCGCCTTGCGCGACCGACACGAAACACACAACGATACAACACTATGCGGGCTGCCGCCCGCGGGAGGTTACCATGGCATCCGTTCCCTTCGATCAACTGGACGGCTTCATCTGGATGAATGGCGCGTTCGTCCAATGGGGTGACGCCAAGATCCACGTCCTGACCCATGGCCTGCACTACGCCAGCGCCGTGTTCGAAGGCGAGCGCGCCTATGGCGGCGAGATCTTCAAGCTCAACGAACACACCGAGCGCCTGCATGAATCGGCGCGCCTGCTCGGCTTCAAGATTCCCTATTCGGTGGCCGAGCTCAACGACGCTTCCACCACGCTTTTGAAGAAGCAAGGTTTCCAGGACGCCTATGTCCGGCCGATCGCCTGGCGCGGCAGTGAACAGATGGGCGTTTCAGCGCAGAACAACCGCATCAACTGCGCCATCGCCATCTGGCAGTGGCCGAGCTATTTCGATCCGGCGCAGAAGCTGAAAGGCATCCGCCTCGACGTGGCGGAATGGCGCCGGCCCGACCCGCGCACGGCGCCGTCCAAGTCGAAGGCCGCCGGCCTCTACATGATCTGCACCATGTCCAAGCACGCCGCCGAGGCCAAGGGCTACGCCGATGCCATGATGCTCGACTGGCGTGGCCAGGTCGCGGAAGCGACCGGCGCCAACATCTTCTTCGTCAAGGACGGCAAGATCCACACGCCCAAGCCCGACTGCTTCCTCGACGGCATCACCCGCCGCACGGTCATCGGACTGGCCAAGGATCGCGGTCTGGAAGTGATCGAACGCGCCATCATGCCGGAAGAACTGGAAGGCTTCGAGCAATGCTTCCTGACCGGGACGGCAGCGGAAGTAACGCCGGTTTCGGAGATCGGACCTTACCGATTCGAGGTCGGTGAAATCGCCAAGAACCTTATGAATGACTATTCTGCAGCGGTTCAGCCCAAGCACGCGATCGCAGCAGAATAACGAAAGTCACAGCTTTTCGAGCAAGCAGGGGCGGTTTTGAGGCCGCCCCTTTTATTTAAGCGTTTGTGCATTTGACTTTCGTCCAATTCGGCGTCTCATGATGGTGTCGGCCCGGAAGGCTGGCAGCTATGGAGGGACTAATCATATGGACATGAACACGCTTCTTCCGATCATTGTACAGGTGATTACGGGTATCATCGGTGGTCAGGCGGTCGGTGCGGCGCTCAAGACGGCGGCGTTGGGTCAGCTTCCCAAAATCCTGGGCGGAGCCATTGGCGGCGTCGGCGGTGCGGCGATCCTCGGCAGCCTGCTTGGTGGCGGCGCGGTCGATCCGGCGGCCGCGGCAGCAGCAACGAGCGGTCTCGGCAGCGCGCTGAACCTCAACAACATCGTCGGCGGTGCCGGCGGCGGCGCGATCCTGACAGGCATTCTCGGCGCAGTCATGGGTGCCATGAAGAAGTAAGCTATTCGGTCTAGGCGTTCTAAGTGGGCGGCTTCGGCCGCCCATTTTCGTTTTCGGAGCGACTGACCGTTCGTCTGTCGAGGGGTGGACGCCCTTCGCCCGCGCCGTTACATCACGCTGGAACAGCGAAAGGACGATCATGGGTCAGCTCAATGCCGGCATCGTGCCGGTCACACCGTTCCAGCAGAATTGCACCATCCTGTTCGACATGGACGACAAGCAGGGTGTCGTCGTCGATCCGGGCGGCGACATCGACAAGGTGCTGGCGGTGCTGAAGGACAACGCGATATCAGCCGGGGCGATCTGGATAACGCATGGCCATATCGACCATGCCGGCGGCGCCATGGAGTTGAAGGAGGCGCTCGGCGTCGAGATCATCGGCCCGCATGAGGCCGACAAGCCATTGCTCGACAATCTGGAAAACCAGGGCAGGCGGTACGGTATCGCCGGCGCGCGCAACTGCGTGCCCGACCGGTTCCTGACCGAAGGCGAGACCGTGTCGTTCGGCTCGCATGTGTTCGAGGTGTTGCATTGTCCCGGCCACGCGCCCGGCCATGTCGTCTACTACAACCGCGCGGCCAAGTTCGCCCATGTCGGCGATGTGCTGTTTCGGGGCTCGGTCGGCCGCACCGACCTGCCGGGCGGCGACCACGCGGCGCTGATCGCCTCGATCAAGGACAAGCTCCTGCCGCTCGGCGACGACATCGGCTTCATCTGCGGCCATGGTCCCGGCGGACGCTTCGGCGAGGAGCGGCGGACCAACCCTTTTCTGACTTAAGAGCGCCTGTGTTGCAGCCAATGCCTCTCCCCGTACTTCGCTGAAAAGGTGCCGGCAGGCTGATGAGGGGCGGCGCCGATCTCAAGAGAAATCCGGGACGGTCAAGCCCAACAACAAAAAGCGCTGGCCTCGCGGTCAGCGCTTTTGTTTGGGGCAGGGAAGCCCTTGGTCTTAGTTCGCCGTGCAGAAATGCTGTTCGCCGTCATTGCCGGTGAACGTGCCGGTGCGGGCATTGAAGGTACGGTAGCGGTCCGAGCAATAGTCGTACCAGTCACGCGTCCAGGGCTGAGCGTAGCCTTCATTGTAGACGACCCTCGGTTCTGCATAGTAGCGGCGCACCGGTGCCGGGCGGACCACGACGTCACGCTCGTAGTAACCGTCATCGTAGTAGCGGTCAGCATAGGGCGGGGGCCCGTCATTGGCCAACGCACCACCGATCAGCGCGCCGGCCGCGAGTCCGAGGACGCCGGCGGCGATTGCATCGCCGTCGCCGTGATGGCCGTGATGGCGCCAGTCATCCGCGTAGGCAGCGGGCAAGGTCGCGAGCGTGGTGGCGACCACGGCAACGGACAGGACAGCGGTCTTGAAAATTCGATTCATGTCGGTCTCCTTCGTGCCGGCCCGCGCAAGTTTCGGGGGATGCGGTCCGGCTTTACCAAAGACTAATATACGACCATGGCTGAACGGGGGCTGAACGGATTTCGACGCACAATATCCAAAACAGGCGTCAAAGACCCCTGCAGGGAACGGGGGCTATTCAGCCGGAGCCGTCGCCGGTCTGGAGCCGGTTCAGCCAACCGATAGGTTGACGGCCTTCGGGCCCTTGCCACGCTTGTCCGGTTCCGTGTCGAAGGACACTTTCTGGCCATCCTCAAGACCAGGAAGGCCCGACGCCTGCACGGCTGAAATATGGACAAAAACATCCTTCGCGCCATCATCGGGCGTGATGAAGCCGAAGCCTTTGGCATGGTTGAAGAATTTGACGGTGCCGGTCTGCGGCATGGGAAGCTCCTTTGGTCCCATAAAGTCCAGTCTCGGGCCGGCAAATGCCCGAGTGGAAATTTGTCCTTTATTTTAGCGCCATCGGCAAGAGAAAGTTTTTGGGGCTGCTAAAGTGCGTCGCGTTTGAAGGGATTCAGAGGGATTCAGACGACGCCCGTTTTAAGTCTTTGTTTTTATGCATGTCGTTGTCTCAAAGCCAGTGCGCACTTTTGAGCGACATGCATTGGCAGAACTCGCGGCACGAAAAAGGCGCGACGAAAACCGCCGCGCCTTTCAAATTCAAATCCCTCTCCAAGCCAGGTCCAGGCATTGGAGCCTCTGTCATGCGTCAGAGACGCACGGCGCCCGATGGCTCAGGCAGCGCGGAGGTTTACCGCCTTGGGGCCCTTGCCCATGCGATCCGGCTCGACGTCGAAGGTGACCTTCTGGCCGTCGACGAGCGTGCGCAGGCCGGAGGCCTCGATCGCGGAAATATGGACGAACACATCCTTGGCGCCGCCATCGGGCGTGATGAAACCGAAGCCTTTGGTCGCGTTGAAGAATTTAACGGTGCCGGTCTGGGCCATTGGGGAAACTCCTTCACCCGTTCAGTCTGGTGGTCCTGCCCGCCGCCTGGCGCAATGGGCAAGTCCCGGTGGTTGCTTCGGCAGTCATGCATTGGCGCATGGTCAAACCCCCCGCCGAAAACGGGGCCGTCAGAGATTCACAGTATCGGGGAAAGGTCGTCCAAAACGTTCCGCTCTCCGGGTCGCAAATGCCCGAACACGGAATTTATCGCACGGAAACGTGAAGGTTGCAAGATAGCGCCGCGGGCCACCACAATGGGCGCATCCCGACGCATGGATCGACAGACCTGAGCATCGATGCGGCCCGACATAGGCTTGGTTGCCGGCCGGGTCATCGGCCCAGAGCGCAGCCACGAATGGGCCAGATGTCGTGGCCGCCAGCGGGACGGGGCTGATGGGTGCCATGGCTCCGCGCATCGTTTCCGGCGGGAGGCTGCAAACGGGTTGCATTTGGCAATGGAATGGCAAGGATCGTCTTCCCGGGACGGGATTGAGGGAGAGATCAACATGAAGTTTCCGGCGACAGTCTTTTCGCGGCAAGGTTTTGCCATCCTGTTCCTGTCGGCAATTCTTGCCGCCTGCACCGTCGTCGTCGATGAGGGACCAGGGCCGCGTCCGCGTCCGCCACGGCCCGAACCGCAGTATTGCAGCAGGCAGTACGAGCCGGTCTGCGCCCGGCGCGGCGGCGACCGGCAGACCTTTGCCAATGCGTGCCTTGCCGACCGGGCCGGCTACCGCATCCTGCGCGACGGTCCGTGCCGCGACGGTAGCGGTGGCGGTGGCGGCGGCGGTGGCGAAGAGCAGACGTTCTGCACCCGCGAATATGCTCCCGTGTGCGCGCGCCGGCATGGCGAACTGCGCACCTTCCCCAATGCCTGCGAAGCCCGCGCCGCGGACTATCGCGTCATCGACGGCGGACCGTGCTGAAGGGAACTGGGTGTGTTTTGCTTTTTCCCACAAAGGGAAGAAGGGAAAGCTGATGCGTTCGCTCACACCTCCGCCGGATACGCACCGTCGGCCGGGCCAGCGTACAGCTCGCTGCCGTCCTCGTCGGAAATGCGTAGGCGATCGGGGATTTGCGGCATGGCCAGCGTGTGGAATAGCGCGGTTGCGCCCTGGAGGGCGGCGCGCAGGTTCGGCGCTTCCAGCGATACCTTGTCGAGCGTGGCTTCGTCGGCGTCGCGTGACCGGTAGAACTCGATGACGAAGTTCAAGCGCGCCTCCGTGTGCGGGGTGTTGCGCAAACGTGTCGTGTCAGTCCGTCGCCTCACAAAGTGGGCGACGGGGGGACGCACGAGGCGCCCCTGGGCTGGTCAGCCCTTCGACTTCGGCTTCAGGCTACTCTCGGCCTGCTTGACCGACGAGCCGAACGGGGAGGCTGGCTTGGCCACGACCTTGTCCTTCTTCGGCTTGCGCGTTTCGCGATTGCTTCGCTGTTGACCTTTGGACATGTCGTGCTCCTGTTGTGTGTTGGCGTGGCTTTGCTGGGCGCTCAGACGACCGGATTGTCAGTGACAACCGGGTTGTCAGTAACGACCGGGTTGTCGGCCGGTTCGAGATTGTCTTCCGTGGTGACCCGCTCATGGGTCTCCTGCTCGCTGCGGATGCGGTATTGCGGCGAGCCGTCCTTGACCGGAAGCCTGCTCTTGATCTGGAACAGTTCCGCGGTTTTCTGGACGAGGCCGGTGCGGCTCTTCATGCGGACAGTCTGACCGATCGCAAACTGGTGCGAGGGCGTGTCGGTGCGCGGGCGCGCATTCTGCTGGAAACGGATCATGCTGCATTCTCCCTGTCGCGCTTCAGCGCTGTTTCGAGTTCGAGGTAATCGATGGCGACAAGCTGGCTGGTGGTCGGATTTTTCACTGCCCTTGCCGGCAGATGGATGAAGGTGGCGACGCGTCGCCAGGCAAGCCGCGACATGCCCTCGATCACCTCTTCGTCGTGATCGATGTCGTAGTCGCCGGCCGGCAGTTGTCCTTCCAGTCCGCCGAGCACGAAGGGTGCCGCGAAATGGGCGATGGAGTGGGTGGTACGATCGGTCATTGTCGTGCCTTGATGCTTCCACAACGGCCCTGAAAAGCAAAAAAGCGGGGACGAGCCCCGCTTTCCTATTTCCGGCAATCGCTGGAAATAAGCCGCTTTCGAGAGCTGCCAGTACATCCGTGGTCAGCGTTCATCGAATTCGGCCGGATCAGATCAGTTGCAAATTGGCGGCCGATTCGCGGCCCTTGGTGTCACGCTCCAACTCGAACTGCAGCTTCTGGCCTTCGGCGAGGCCAGGAAAGCCGGCGCGCTCCAGCGCGCTGACATGGACGAAAACGTCCTTGCCGCCATCGGTCGGCTGAATGAAGCCGAAGCCCTTCTGGCCATTGTAGAACTTTACGGTCCCGGTGTTCATGTGGGTCTTTCGAGGGGTGAGATGAGGTCGCGAAACGCGGCCAGTATCGGTGATTTGGAATGAGATTGGCGGGTCGAGAACCTCTGACGCCGCGAGGTGCCAATTCTACCCAAAGCGATCCTGTACATATAGGCCTTTGCCGCAATTTAATCAAGGCGATTTAAAATAAAAATCGGGCTTCGCTCGAAAAATTGCTTTCTGTAACTTTCAGGAAAACGATGACACAAGCCCATAGATATCAAAAATTATTTGAAGTCTGGCGGGAACATTTCTCCCGGTATTTTTGTTTTATTTACGTATGAAAGGACGAGATTTCATGATTAACGAAACAACATCGGCAGGAGCTACAGTCGCGATCGGCCCATTGGCTAAACAAGCGACGGCAACGCCCATCCTGTCGCCGCGGCTGACCGTCAGGAGTGACGAAGCGGCAAAGCGAAGGGTCGCCGATACCGACGGAACGCTCCGGCGTGCCAGGCAAGTCGCGGAGGCCAACCGGCTGATTTGATCGCTTCTGCGCTGACGGATACCAAGCGAGCCTTGAACCTGAAGCGCCGATGGCCTAGATCGGTTCATCGTTTCACTGAAACGCCGAACCGCTCTATCTCCTTATTTGGCGCAATTCCGGACGGAAGACCGTTTCACACCTTTCCAGGAATTGCTGTAGATCGCGGCCGGCGGAAAAACACGGCAGGTTTCCCATTAACAGAGATCAGAGAAGAGCGGCGGGCGCGGGAGCCAGATCTGGCGCTGGAGGACAGCCACCGCTGGGGCTGGACCAGTATGTGCAGCAGGCACTGCAGCTGCACCAGGCCGGGCGACGGCAGGAAGCCGAGGCGCTTTACCGCCAGGTATTGGCGCGCAAGCCCAATCACGCGGCCGCGGCGCATTTCCTCGGCCTGCTGCTTCACCAGACCGGGCGCAGCGAAGAGGGGCTCGATCTCATCGAACAGTCGGTGAGCCTGCAGCCCACAAATCCCGATTTCCTCAACAATTTCGGCACGGTGATGCGCGATCTCGGCCGCATCGCAGCCGCCATCGATTTCTTTCGCGGTGCGGTGGATATCCGGCCGGACCAGCTCGCGGCGCGCGACAATCTTGGCTCGTCGCTGAAGCAGCTCAGCCAGTTCGAGGAGGCCGAAGCGATCTATCGCGGCACCGTCAGTCGCAATCCCTTCCATGTCCGCGCCCGCATCGGACTTGCCGAAACGCTGCAAGAAGCCGGACGTCTGGACGAGGCGCTCGCCGTCTTCCGCGAGGCGCTGACCATCCGGCCGAAGGACGCGGACCTGTTGCACGGGCTGGGCGTCGGGCTGATGGAAAAGGGCAAGCTCGATGAAGCCGCCGACCTGTTCCGGCAGGCGCTGGCGGTCGACCCCGGCATGGCCAGAGCCTGGCTGATGCTGACGCAGGTCAAGCGCCAGAAGGAGCGCGACAGCGAACTGACCGGGATGGAGGCTCAGCATGCCAAGGCGCCGCAGGATAGCCTGGCGCGCATGCAGCTGTCCTTCGGCCTCGGCAAGGCCAATGACGATCTGAAGGATTACGGCAGGGCCTTCGACTATTTCGCCGAAGGCAATGCGATCCGCCGCAAGGGCATCGACTACGATGCGGCCAGGACGCGTGCCGAATTCGAGGCCATGAAGGCAACCTTCGATGCCGGCTTCTTCGAGAAACACAAGCCCAGCTCGATTGCCGACGACACGCCGATCTTCGTCGTCGGCATGCCGCGCTCCGGCACGACGCTGATCGAGCAGATCATCGCCAGCCATCCCCAGGTCTATGGCGCCGGCGAGCTCAGCATCCTGAAGATGGCGGTAGGCAAGCAGTTTCCGTTGACCATGAAGGGCGGCTTTCCGGCTGGGATCGCCGACATGCCCGACAAGGCTTTTGCCGAGGCCGGCGAAGCCTATCTCGACATGCTGCACGCCCGCTATCCCGGCTTCAAGCATGTCACCGACAAGATGCCGGGCAATTTCCTGCTCGTCGGCTTCCTCCATCTGATGTTGCCGAAAGCCAAGATCGTCCATTGCGCCCGCGACGCGGCGGCGACGTGCCTGTCGATCTACAAGGTGCATTTCCGCGGCGACAGCCATCGCTACGGCTACGACCTCGGCGAACTCGCCGATTTCCACAACCTCTACACCGACATCATGGCGCATTGGCATGCCGTGCTGCCTGGGGTGGTGCATGATGTGCGCTATGAGGATTTCGTCGCCGACCAGGAAGGGCAGACGCGGGCGCTTATCGCCCATCTCGGCCTGCCGTGGAACGATGCGGTGCTGTCGTTCCACGAGACCGACCGGCCGGTGCGCACGGCATCCGCCGCGCAGGTGCGCCAGCCGATGTATCAGGGCTCGGTCGATCTATGGAAGCGCTATGGCGATCGGCTCAAGCCGCTGCTGGATAGGCTGGATTAGCGCGTGGGTGGCAGATTAACCCAGCTTCGTCATCCACGGGCGGAGCAGCCGCGAAGCGGCGTCGCGAAGACCCGAGGATCCATTCCGGGACCTCGATCGAAGGATGCAGCGGAGCGGAATTCTTCACCGTTTTCAATGCTTTAACGTAACAGCGTGGATCCTATGGTCTGCGCCGCGTCGCTTCGCTCCTTGCTCCGCCATAGGATGACGAAGCGATGGACGCTCAGTTGCTCAAAGCTCGATGAAGGGCTGGAAGCCGCCGAAGATCATGCGCTTCATATCGAACGGCATGGGGCCCCAATCGGGTGTCAAACGCGGGTCGGCCATCACCTTGGCCATCACCGTGTCTCGGCTTTGCCTGGATTCATAGACCGCCCAGGCGAAGACGACGATCTCGTCGTCAGTTGCCTGAACGGCACGCGGAAACGAGGTGACCTCGCCATAGGGCACGTCGTCGCCGATACACTCGACATAGGCGAGCGCGCCGTGTCCCATCCATATGGGGCCTGCGAGGTTGGCCAGCCTCTTGTAGTCGTCGAGTTTGGCCTTGGGCACGGCAAGCACGAAACCATCGACATAGGACATGGCATATTCCTCTTGCTGAAAATCGGGCGCCGAGCCTGCAGGGACGCGGCCCGGCGCAGGTGAGCGCATCACTCCTGGGGAAAGAGGTGCTGTTGCTCGCCTATTACTTCACCGGGGCGTTCATCGCCCAGGCAACACCAAAGGGGTCACGCAGCTGGCCCCAGCGGTCGCCCCAGAACATCACCTGCAGCGGCACCACTTCTTCGCAGCCGGCGTCGATGGCGCGCTGCCACCAGCTTTCGATGGTGTCGTCCTGGAGATGCAGCTGCATGGTGTAGCCCTGCGGGTTCTGATGCGGGTGGCCGTGCTCGGGGTAGGCGTCGCCCAGCATCAGCGTCGAGCCATTGATGTAGAGATGGATGTGCATGGTGCGGCCTTTTTCGTCCGGCGGATAGGCAAACACCTGCTCGGCGCCGAAGGCCTTCTTGTAGAATTCAGCGGCCTGGAAGGCTCCGTCCACCTGCAGATAGGGGGTCAATCCGCCGAGCACTTTCGGCGCGGGCTGAACGGGGGTCTGGTCAGTCATGTCTTGCTCCTCTTTGCGTTTGGCTTGGCCTTGCCAACCATAGGACGCATGAGGTGACGGCAATCCTACAGGGCCGCGAAATTTTTCTCGGCCGGGCCCGGACAGACCGGGCAACCGGCGGAATTGAGCGACAGAGGCAGAGGCAGGCTGGTCGCGGTCATATGACCTTGGCCGAGAAGGTGGCCGCGCGGCGGCTGTTCTGCGCGTCGAAGAGTTCCGGAAAGCCGATGTCCTTGCGCAATTCGGCGGGCAGCGAGAGCAGGATGCGTTCGCTGCGATGGCGGGCACGTGCCGCCGCATATTGGGTTGCGATGCGACCGATGGATGAAAGAACCGACATGACATGCTCTCCCTGGGTTGGCGCCGACATCATCGTGTCGGCATCCCAAGGACGCGGCAGGCTGAGGCGATCCGACAGATCGTCGGAACCTTTTTTCGCTGCACCGTCGGCCGCTCGAGGCGGGCCGCCTACCTCAAGCCGCAGTCTCCAGGCTTTCGATCGTTTCAATATCTGCCTTCTTGGCCTCTCCCTCGACAGCAAGGTCGTAGCTCGCCTGCATGTTCATCCAGAACTGCGGCGTGGTTCCAAAGAACTTCGCGAGGCGCAGAGCGGTGTCGGGCGTTACCGGTGTCGTCTCGCTGGCCAGGCGCTCGATGCGCGTGCGCGGCACATGCAGCTTCTTGGCCAATGTGTAAGGCTTCAGGCCAAGCGGTACGAGATATTCCTCGCGGAGGATTTCTCCGGGATGGATAGGTGGATTGATGTTCAGCATTTGAAACCTCAATGGTAGTCGGTTATTTCCACATCCTCGGCCTGCCCGTCCACCCAGCGAAAGCAGATGCGAAATTGATCGTTGATGCGGATCGAGTGCTGACCCGCACGGTTGCCTCTCAGCGGCTCAAGCCTGTTGCCTGGAGGCGTCTTCAGGTCTGATAATTCGGCGGCATTGTCGATCATGAACAGCTTCCGCTGGGCTGATCGGACTAGGTCCGACGGGAAACCCTTCGGAGCCTTGCCGTTTGATACGGCCTCGCTGGTCTTGTCCTTGAACGAGCGTATCATCTGCCGTATCCGATATACGTATCTTTGCATGATACGTCTCGGAAGTCAAGAGAACGTCTCATGCCATGATACGATAGGCGGTTCATCCTGCCGCCAACCCTCAGCCACCCGCTTCGGCGACCGAGCGGAAGAAGTCCTCGGGATCCTCGACTTCGGTCAACCGCCGCTTCTCGATCAGCCAGAAGCGGTTGCCGATGGCGCGGATGAAGGAGCGGTCATGCGAGGCGAGCACGCAACTTGCCTGATGCGCCAGCAGCTCCGCTTCCAGGGCCTCCTGGCCGTCTATGTCGAGATGGTTGGTCGGCTCGTCGAGCAGATAGAAATTGGGGTTGGCGAGCCTGAGCGCCAGCATCATCAGCCGCGCCCTCTGACCGCCGGACAGCACGCCAATCCGGCGCTCCTGCATATCGATGCCGACGCCGGCACCGGCGAGCAGCGAGCGGGCGCGCTGTTCGCCGACATCGTAGCGGCGCGAGACCATCTCCAGCGGCGTGTCGTCGCCGCCGATGCCCGACAACAACTGGTCACTGTAGCCAAGCACGGTCGACGGCGTCACCTTCACGTTCTGCACCGTCTCTGGCTCGAGGATGGCGTTGCGGATCAGGGTGACGAAGCGCGACTTGCCGACGCCGTTGCGGCCGAGCAGGACGATGCGATCGCCCTGGCAGATGTGGCGCTTGCCGGTCCTGAACAACAGCGTTCCATCAGGCGTTTCCACCGCAGCGTCCTCAAGCGTGATCAGCACCTTGGCGTGGGTGCCGCGATTGGCGAGCTTGATCGCGCCAGCCGATTTCTCGCGATGCGCCGGGGCCGCCGCCTCTTCCAGGCGCTCGGCGCGCTGATTGAGCTGCTTGGTCTTGACCGTCAGCAAGTCACTGCCCGAATTGATGCCGATGTTGTTGAGCTTGGCGGCCTGCCGGCGCAATTGCTGCGCCACCTTCATGTCGCGCTGGAACTTGCGCTCGGTCGAGGCGTCGACGTCGTCGAGCGCCTGCCTGGCTCGCGAGTAGGGCAGGGCAAACACCGGCGACTGTTCCGGGCGCAGGAAGAGCGTCCGGTTGGTGGTGGCGTCGAGGAAGGCGCGGTCATGGCTAGCGATGACGACGGGCACCTCGCGCGGCAGCGTGTTGAGCCAGGTTTCGAGCTGGCTGATCCTGGCCAGGTCGAGATGGTTGGTCGGCTCGTCGAGCAGCAGCACATCCGGATCGGTGACCCAGACGCGGGCGATCAGCGCAAGCCGCTGCCAGCCGCCACTCAGCGCCTGCATTTGCCGTTCGCGCATCGGCTCCGGCACGTCGAGCGAATCGAGAACGACGTCGACGCGCCACATCTCGCTTTCGGCCTGCTCGGGCGGCAAGGCGTCAGCCACCACCTGGTGGAACGTACGGCCGAGAAGGGCCGATGCAACGGACTGTTCGACATGGCCGACGCACAGGCCGCGCGTGCGGCTGATGTCGCCAAAGGTCGGCTCCATCTCGCCAGTCAAGCATTTCAGCAAGGTCGACTTGCCGCGGCCATTGGCGGCAACGATGCCGAGCCGGTCGCCGGTGCCGATGGTGAGGTCGAGATTGGCAAAGAGCGGCGCACTCATGGTGACGCCGAGGGATTTGAGGCTGATCAGGGCCATTTTGATTTCTCTGGTCTTGCCGGAGCCAAGTCCGGTTCAATGCACTTTGACGGTGCGCGTGCAGGCCATCAGGCTCGGCGTTGCAACACCACGAAGGGCAGACCAAAAAAATCGAAGCGGGAAAAACCCGGACCGTCCCTGGTCAGCCCTGCAAGCTAGCTCGCAGGGCAGAAATCGGGCCACGCTGACGATGGTGACGAAAAAACGTAAACACGTGAGCCCTCCTTTCAAGACGTTCGAGTACGGGAGATGACTACACCAAGGGCGAGGCCGATGGCAAGGCTGCCGCTTTCACCCGGCGCGGGAACGGGTCCAGCACCAGCACGCAGCCGGCGATGATCGCCACGGCGCCGAAGCCCTGGACGATGGTCAACGACTCGCCGAGCATGACCGTGCCGACCAGCACGGCGATCACGGTCACGGCAAACTCGACGCTGATCGTCCTGGTGGCGCCGATGCTGGCGACCAGGCGGAAATAGACGACATAGGTCATCGCGCTCATGACGCAGGCAAGGATGACGAGATAGAGGAAGTCGATGGCGCGCGGCATCGCCGGCACCGGCACTGCCAGCAGCAGCGGCAGCGTCATCAGTCCGCCGAAGAGGAAGGCGGCGCTGGTGAGTTCGAGCGAGCCGGCCGAGCGCAGATGGCGGTTGGCATAGTTGCTGCCGAAGGCCGCCGAGAAGGAACTGAACAGCGAAGCGGCACAGCCGAGCGCAAAGGATGTCGTGACGGGCACTGCCGGGAAGCCGACGAGAATGATGATGCCGGCGGCACCGAGCAGCAGCCCGGCCAGCCCGCGGACGGTGATGCGCTCAAGCCCCCACAACTGGCCGATGATCATCGAGAACAGCGGGATGGCGGCAACCAGGATGGCCGCCATCGCCGTGCCGATGCGCGGGGTGGCATAGGACAGGCCGATCAACTGTGCCGCGACCGTCGTCGCGCCGACCACGGCGAAGTGCGACCAGCCGGCGCTGAAGTCGAGCCGGCGCCTCGTTGCCACCGCCAGCAGCAGAAGCGTGATGCCGGCGAGCAGCGAACGCAAGGTCACCGCACCGATCCAGCCGAAGGCATGCACCACCTTGAGCAGCACCAGGAACGACAGCCCCCAGGTGATGGCCAGGAAGACGTAGGCAGCGATGTCCTTGGGCTTCATTGTGTGGAGGGCGGTTTCTGGTCCAGGGCGGATGGCGGATGGCGGATGGCGGATGGCCGTATCGGTTCCACCCGCAACTGGCAAGGGCGGGCCCAAGAGAGAGTTCCCGATAGAAGGGACATATGTTGGAGGGACAGCGCCCCCCTCTGTCCTGCCGGACATCTCCCCCACACGGGGGGAGATTGGCTGTCGCGGCCGCTTTCGCCAATCGCCAAGGTGGCCGGAGGATCGGCTTCAGCGAAGCTGCCAATCTCCCCCTTCGGAGGAGATGTCCGGCAGGACAGAGGGGGGCGCGAAGGATCGCTATCGTCCCGGCCTGCCCGTCTTGCCCGGCCGACGTTTTTCGCGGCGGGCGTCGCCGGGATCCTCATAGGAGCCAATGCCGGCGCGCTCGCGCTTGACCGGTTTGTCGCCCTCGATGGGTGTCTCGGTCCGCCGCACCGTCATCTCATCCAGCGAGTTCTTCTTGAACAGCGGTTTGGTGGCGTCGCCGGGTATGCCGAAATCGGAACCGTGCGCCTCTTCGGCCGACTGCTTCTTGAACAGCGATCGGGACACCGCGCCTGCGGGCGTGGGCATGTCGGTGCCCGGACCCATGGCGTCGAGCGACGGCTTGCGGAAGAGGTTGGGCCGGGCAGCCTTGGCCGCCTCTTCGGCGGCACGTGCTGCGTCGAGCTTGCGGAAACGCTCCTGTTCCTCCGTCGTACGATGTTTGGCCACGCCCTTGTTGTGCTTGCCCTTTTCGCGGCCCGAGGCGGGACTTTGGCCTTCCATCTCGCGCGCCAGCGGGTCTTCGGAGATCGACAGTTCCATCTCGCGCAGCCGCTTGATCTCGTCGCGGATGCGGGCCGCCTTCTCGAAATCGAGATTGGCGGCGGCGTCGCGCATCTGCTTGTCCATGGCGTCGAGATGGGCCTTGAGATTGTTGCCCATCATGGCGCCGGCGCTGTCGGTGAACTGCGAGATGTCGGCGCGGACATGGTCCTTCTCGTAGACCGAATCCAGGATGTCCGAGATGCGCGACTTGACCGATTCCGGGGTGATGCCGTTGGCCGCGTTCCACTCCATCTGCTTTTCACGGCGGCGGCCGGTCTCTGCCATCGCCCGTTCCATCGAGCCGGTGACCTGGTCGGCATAGAGGATGACCTTGCCGTCGACGTTTCTGGCAGCGCGGCCGATGGTCTGGATCAGCGAGGTTTCTGAACGTAGGAAACCTTCCTTGTCGGCATCGAGAATGGCGACGAAGCCGCATTCGGGAATATCGAGGCCCTCGCGCAAAAGGTTGATGCCAACCAGCACGTCGAAGGCGCCGAGCCGCAGGTCGCGCAGGATCTCGATGCGCTCCAGCGTGTCGATGTCGGAGTGCATGTAGCGCACGCGGATGCCTTGCTCGTGCAGATATTCGGTGAGGTCCTCGGCCATACGCTTGGTCAGCACTGTCACCAGCGTGCGGTAGCCGGCCTTGGTGGTGTCGCGGATCTCGCCGACGACATCGTCGACCTGGCTCTTGGCCGGGCGCACTTCGACCGGCGGATCGATGAGCCCGGTCGGGCGGATGACCTGCTCGGCGAAGACGCCTCCGGCCTGTTCCATCTCCCAGCCGCCCGGCGTTGCCGAAACGGCGACGGAGAGCGGGCGCATGGCATCCCATTCCTCGAAGCGCAGCGGCCGGTTGTCCATGCAGGACGGCAGGCGGAAGCCATACTCCGCCAGCGTCGCCTTGCGCCTGAAGTCGCCGCGATACATGCCGCCGATCTGCGGCACGGTGACGTGGCTTTCGTCGATGAAGACCAGCGCATTGTCGGGAATGTATTCGAACAGCGTCGGCGGCGGATCGCCCGGCTGGCGGCCGGTGAGATAGCGCGAATAGTTCTCGATGCCGGCGCAGGAGCCGGTGGCCTCCAGCATCTCCAGATCGAAGCGGCAGCGCTGTTCCAGCCTTTGTGCTTCGAGCAGCCGGCCGGCGCGCTCAAGTTCCACCAGCCGGTGCTTGAGCTCTTCCTTGATCGACTTGATCGCCTGGTTGAGGGTCGGGCGCGGTGTCACATAGTGCGAATTGGCGTAGATCTTGACGCTCTTCAACTCGCCGGTCTTCTGGCCGGTCAGCGGGTCAAACTCGGTGATCTGCTCGATCTCGTCGCCGAACATCGAGATGCGCCAGGCGCGATCCTCAAGGTGGGCCGGAAAGATCTCGATCGTGTCGCCACGCACGCGGAACGAGCCGCGCACGAAGTTGATGTCCTGCCGCTTGTACTGCTGCGCGACGAGGTCGGCGAGCAGAGCGCGCTGGTCGAGCCGGTCGCCGATCTGCATCTGGAAGGTCATCGCCGTGTAGGTCTCGACCGAGCCGATACCGTAGATGCAGGACACGGAGGCGACGATGATGACGTCGTCGCGCTCGAGCAGCGAGCGCGTCGCCGAATGGCGCATGCGGTCGATCTGCTCGTTGATCGAGGATTCCTTCTCAATGAAGGTGTCGGTGCGCGGAACGTAGGCCTCCGGCTGGTAATAGTCGTAGTAGGAGACGAAATACTCGACGGCGTTTTCGGGGAAGAATTTCTTGAACTCGGAATAGAGCTGTGCGGCCAGCGTCTTGTTCGGCGCCAGGATCAAGGCAGGGCGCTGTGTCTCCTCGATCACCTTGGCCATGGTGAAGGTCTTTCCGGAGCCGGTGACGCCGAGCAGCACCTGGGTGCGATCGCTGTTGTCGACGCCTTCGACCAGGTCCTTGATCGCCGTCGGCTGGTCGCCGGCAGGTTCGAAATCCGACACCATCTTGATGGCGATGCCGCCTTCGGATTTTTCCGGGCGGGCAGGGCGGTGCGGCGTCCACAACACGCCATCCTTGTGCAGGGGATTGCCGGATTCGATCAGCGCCGACAGCGCGGCCACCGTAGCGGTGACGCCGCTCGAGGTCATCGTCTCGGCTTCTTCGAGCGAGATGTCGAGGCCGGCGACCGGGTTGAGGCCGGCGGCCGTGCGCTCCCTGGCTGTCGCCGCGCCACCCATCGAGGTGCCGCGCGCGGTGCGGCCGGGCGACGACGAACGCTCGGGGATCTTTTTCGATGGCTTCGGCGATTTGCCGCCGTCGCTCCTGCTGCCGAGGCGCCCCTCTTTCTCGGCTTCCTGCTTGATCTGCTCGGCCCAATCGGCGATCGAACCAGCCAGCGGCGTGCCCGACAGTTCGGCCTGCGGCATCTCGGCAAAGCCGCCCTTGTGCAGCGGCTCCGAGGCGTCGAGGAAATCGGTCAGCGGGCTGCGCTGCTTCGGGGCGGCGCGGTCGTCACTCGCCGTCGGCGGCGTTTTTTTGTCGGGGGATTTGGCCATCTCCCGAATATGGGATTTCCTGGCCAAAATGGAAAGAGCGCGGTGGGGAGAGGCGTATCGGACAACGCTGCTCCTGACAGTAGGCTGTCAGGAGCAGGGCAGAAAGTGCGGCTGAATGCTTCTTGGTATTACGCGCCCCTGGCGGCGGATGCGACCCGCGTCGGCGAAGACGACAGGCGCGGCACCACAACGAGGCGCTTGATTTTGCCCTTCTTGAAGGCGGCGAGGAAGCGCGCATAGTCCTTGAAGGCGACGCAGCCGCTCGACTGGGCGTAGCGGCCCCGAAGCAGGTAGGTATGGGCCAGCAGGCCGTCGCGATTGTATTTGTTGCGGCCATCGACCGGTGTCAGGCGCAAAGCCTCCACACCATGAAAGCGCGACTCGCGCAGCGACAGATTGTAGGTGTTGGGCGGTGTCGGTCCGCGGTTCTTCTGATCGGCATAGCGCGGCTGGTCCGCCATGGCGCCAACGCCCGAATGCGCCTCGAGCCTCGAACCGTCAGGCATGTAAACGGTCCCGGCGCTGATGTCGTAGACGGCGACGCCATTGCCGGGTCCACTGCTGGAGCCCGGCGAGTTGAACAGGTTCTTGAATGCCTGGCCAAGGCCGCCGGAAGGTGTGTCGGGCTTGGCATAGGCCAGCACGTCACCCTCGCCGGGCCTGCCTTGCCGCGCCGGCCTGGAGGGCTGGGCCTGTTGAACCGTCTCACGGGCGGGCTTCTGCTGCTGGACAGGCTTCGACGGTTGCTGGACGGGCTTCGACTGTTGCTGGATGGGTTTCGTCGACTGCTGTACGACCTTGGGCTGCTGCGGCGCGTCGAATTGCGGGCGCCGGGTCGGCAGCGGCACGTCGTCGGTCAGCGCATCCGGCAGGGAAGCTGCATCGCCGGGCTGTGCCTGCTGGGTTTCGACAGGCGAAACCGCGACATCGGCCGAGGACTCGGTCATAGGCAGCGGCGAGGCGAACGCCTCGTCGTCGACCGGCAGCGACTGGACGAGGGCAAGCGCCAGCTGTGCGTTGTCTGGCGTCTGTGCGTCCGACTGGGCAAAGCCCATCGGCTGCGGTGCCGTCTGCACGACGACGGAGCCGGTATCCATCCGGGCGAAGCGTTCGGCCGCTGGAGCCGGCATGTCATCCGACAGGCTGGCCATGACCTTGACGGACGGCACCAGGGACGCTTCAGCAATTTGCGGCGCAACGGTGGAAATGACCGGGCGCGCGGATGCGTCGGCCGCGACGACAGGTTTTCCGGCGCCGGCAAAGGCAGCGGCGAGCTTGGCCGGCGACAGCGACGCCTCCATGCGCTCGAAACGCTCTTGCGATTTCGACTTTACAACCATCGGGGCTGGCTTTGCCTGCGCCACGAGGCGAGCGGATTTCTCAGCCTGCGGGTTTAACGCAGCCAGCTTGAAGCAACTCGCGCCGCATTGCACGGCATGATCATGCAGCGCCTGCGTGCCGCCATGGGCATTGGGCAGCACGAACGGCGCCGAAGATGTCAGAAAGCGCTGCTTCAACGGATCGGCAAGGGCAAGCGCCCCCGGCATCGAAAGCGTCTGCGGCAGGCCGCCTGATGTCGCCGACAGCGAGGCGCCGACGGAACTCAGGCCGGCCATGGTACCGACCAGCCACAGGCCAATGGCCGCGCTGACACCGGGCACCGCGACCCAGCGGACGATCCGTTCAGGGTTGAAGGAAGAGGACCGTGGCGCGTCGCAGGCGGTCTCGCCGTCCCAACGCTCGTCCCCGCCAATTTTTTTACTCAAGAACGCCATGCACCAATCTTGCTCCAATCGGCTCCCACGTCCGCGGCTGTTATAGCCGCGACGACCATTCTGTGAGTGATCCCAGGTGGTCCCCGACGCGTTTGCCGCGCCTGTCGTTAGTTGCCGATTGCTTCAAAATATGGACAAAGTTGGTTAATCAATCCCTCTCAAAACCAAACGAACGACGTGGACTTTTTGCCTCAAAAGGCTTGTCCACGACCATCAACGCGGCATTGGAGCCCCTCCAATGCTGTTTTGCTGCCTGTTTTTGTCCCCCAAGTCAAGCAAAACAGCCTTTGCTAATTTACCAAAAAGGCCGTTCAGCGAGTCATGCGACAATGTCGCGCGCCATTGAGTGCTGCTGAACAGGCCGTCGGCACCGGCAAAACTGTTGCCCGCCTGCCACAAATTCATCGCCCGGACGGTTGCCCCTCGACGGCCATTGACTCGTTTTGGGAGGCAGTGCAATCGGATTGAAATGCTTGGGTTTGAGGTGGCAAAGGCCACTTTTGGAGGCTTTTCCATGAAGCGTCGGGACTTCTTGACGCTGTCGGCGGGGGCGGCGGCATTTTCCATTCTTCCTGGCGCCGCTAGGGCTGGCGTGCCGGTGCCGTATGATCGCAACGCCGAAGTGCCGGTGAACGACAAGAAGGCGTTCATCGAGTGGATGGTGGCCAATCGCGGCGAGGACCCGAAGTTGCTGGCCGAGCGCTTCGATCGCTTCCAGATCATGGTCTACAACAAGGACGTGCTGGACGACCGCAACAAGCGCGCCTTCCTGTTGACGCCGCGCGAGGAGTTCGTCCTGCCGCAGAATCTGGCGCGCGCCTATGATCACGCCTTCCTCGACATCGGCTATGGCGTGACCATTTCCGGGCCGCATCTGGTTGGACGAATGACGACGGCCATCGACGTCAAGCTCGGCGAATCCGTGCTCGAGATCGGCACCGGCTCCGGCTACCAGTCGGCCTATCTGGCCAACCTGACCGACAAGGTGCACACGATCGAGATCATCAATCCGCTGGCGCAGCGCACCCGCCGCACCTATGACGCGCTGATCGAGCGCGGCTACAGCGAGTTCGGCTCGGTCACCAGCCGCAACGCCGATGGCTACTACGGCTGGGAAAGTGTTGGGGCGTTCGACAAGATCATCGTCACCTGCGGCATCGACCACATTCCGCCATCGCTGTTGCAGCAGCTCAAACCGAATGGCGTCATGGTCATACCGGTCGGTCCGCCAGGCGCCCAGCACGTGCTCAAGGTGATCAAAGAGCAACTCGCCGACGGCACGTTCAACATCGTCCGCTCGGACATCTATAATGGCAAGGTGGTGCCTTTCGTGCCCTTCACCAAGATGGAAGGCGACCAGATCGTCGGCACGCACAACAGCTGAGCCGGCCGTTTGGTAAGGCCTTGCTGAACCGCCAGATAAAAAGGCCCGCATGGCAGCCGTCGCACCGATCTCCCGACCAAGCACCGCCTCGCTGGAGGCGCCTGGTCTCGCGCATTACCTCGCAATCGGACTGATTGCCGGCGCCATCATCGCGCTGCAGATATCGGTCATGCGGGTGTTCGCCGTCGGCAGCTGGTCGCATTTCGGTTCTCTGGTGGTCAGCCTCGCCATGCTTGGCTTCTCGCTGTCCAGCGTCGTCATCTTCGCCGGCAAGGACTGGTTCGACCGGCACTGGCAAGGAGCCGCCACGGCGGCGCTGGTGCTGGTCGGCCCACTCGCCGTCGCCTCCAACCTCGCTGCCCAGACGGTGCCGTTCAACGCCATCTTCCTGGTCTCCGATCCCGAGCAGAAATGGCGGCTGCTGGCCAATTTCCTGCTCTATCTCCTGCCGTTCCTGGCCGGCGCGTTCTTTCTCGGCATCGTCTTCCTGAAAAGCCGCACCGCCTTCAGTCGCGTCTATTTCGCCGACCTCACCGGCTCCGGGCTCGCCGGCCTCGTCGTGCTGGTGTCGATGTATCTGTTTTCGCCTGAAACCATCATCGTCGTGCCGCTGCTGTTGTGGGCCGCCGGTTCGCTGCTGTGGTTCTTCGCCTTCGGTGCCTGGAAGCGTGTTGTCGCCGGCGCGGTTGTCGCGGCGCTATCGATCGCCGGCTACCTGATGCTGCCCGGCCTGCTCGGCATACCCGACATCGCGGTGTCGCAGTACAAGGGCGTCGCCTATGCCCGCAACTTTCCGGACGGCAAGCGGATCTACCGCAGCGTCTCGCCGTTTGGCGACCTGCAGGTCTATGCCAGTTCCTACATGCATTTCGCGCCGGGCCTGAGCGACAATGCCGCCTTCGGCATGCCGGAAGTTCCAGCCAACACCTATGTCGGCATGTATCGCGACGGCGACGGGCCGGAAGGCATCATGCGCAATCTGGCGCCGGCCGAGCAGGCCTATTTCCGCTATCTGCCGATGCACTACCCCTATGTCATCAAGGCGAAGCCCAGGACGTTCGTCGTGCAGTTCGGCGGCGGCATCTCCACCCAGGCCGCGCTCAACGCCGGATCGACCTCGGTGACCGTTGCCGAGAGCAATCCGATGACATTGCGGGCGTTCCGCGACCCGTTGCTGAAGGATGTCACAGGCGACATCCTGGCCGAGCCGCGCCTCAAGGTGATCGACTATGACGGGCGTCTGTTCCTCGCCAACACCGGCGAGCGCTACGACGTCATTGACCTCAGCCTCGCCGACAGTGTCGGCCTGTCCAATCCGGGCGGCTTCGCCATCTCGGAGAAATACGCCTACACGCACGAGGCAATGCTGAGTTACATGCATGCGCTGGCCGACGGCGGCGTGCTGTCGGTGACCTTGTGGAACAAGGAAGAGCCGCCGAAATCGGTGCTGAAGCTCTATTCCACCATCGCCGAGGCGGCCCGGATGTTCGACCGCCAAGGTGCGGCCAACGATATCTTCGCCGTGTCGAGCTATCTCTCGACAACCACGGTGCTGTTCAAGCGCGGCGGTTTCAGCGCGGACGAAATCAAGACGCTGCGCGACTACACCAAGTCGATGTCGTGGGAAGAGGTCCACTACCCCGGCATGCCTTATGACGGCTCGACGGCGCAGAAAATCCTCGACGACTATCGCGCCTCGATCTTTGGCAGCGGACAGGATGCGACGCTGACCCAACCCGCTGCCGATGCGACGGCGCCGGCCGACCCGACCGCTCCCAAGGCAGCCTGCGACCCGACAGCACCAGCCGATCCGACCCTCGATGCCTGCGCCGATGCCGGCCCCGACGTGCTGCCGGCCACCGCGCTGCAGCGCATGACCTGGCACGCGCTTTTGACGGGTGGTTGGGCGAAGCTTGCCAGCGACTATGTGTTCGACGTGCGTCCGCTGAGCAACGACCAGCCCTACTTCGCCGCTTATGTGAAGGTCGCCGACCTGCCGCTGACACTGGACAGGCTCGACCTGTTCCAGGACGACTGGGGCTATCTGCTGATCTGGGCGACGCTCGGCATCGCCTGCATCACGGCGGCGTCGCTGGTGCTGCTGCCGGTCATCTTCGGCTGGCGCATCGTGTTCTCGCGCTCGCGTGGCAAGCTCGGCACCATCCTTTACTTCGCTTGCCTCGGCCTCGGCTACATCATGGTCGAGGTCGGACTGATCAGCCGCTTCACCGTGGCGCTCGCCAATCCGACCGTGTCGGCCTCGGTGCTGATCTCATCGATGCTGGTGTTTTCCGGTCTCGGCAGCCTGTTTGCCGAGCGCATCTTCAACCGCGCTCGGACACTGTTGCCTGTCCTGCTGCTCGCGATCTGCCTGCTGCTGCTGGCCTACGGCTTCTATCTGTCGCCGGTCCTCGACTGGATCGGCGCCTATCCTTATGCCGTCCGGCTGCTGCTCTGCTTCCTTCTGGTGTCGCCGCCGGCCTTCCTGATGGGCATGCCGATGGCAACCGCCATGACCTGGCTGGCGCGGCTCGGCAAGGAGCATCTGTTCGTCTGGGCCTGGGGCATCAACGGCTGCTTTTCGGTGATTGGCTCGGCCGCCGTGCCGATCGTCGCCACAAGCTTCGGCCTCAGCGCGGTGCTGCAATGGGCGGCGATCGCCTATCTCGTCGCCATCCCGGCCTTCTTTGCCGTGCTGTTGCCGTCGAAGGCGCCAGCCATCCGGCTGGTGACGGCCTGATGCCCGACCGGCGCACCATCGTCGCCGGACTGCTGGCCGCGGCGGCGTTCCCGGCGTCGGGCGAGGGCGCGCGCTTGCGCAAGGCCTTGTCGGCCATCGTGCCGTTCAAGACATCACCCTTTCCCTATCGGGGAAAGCTGCCCGATGGCTCCGGACCTTTTCTCGACGTGACATCAAACGGCCGGCGCGGGCACACCTCGCCGCGTGGCGGCGTCTATTGGGAAGACGAGACCTATTCCGACCGCAGCACGCTGCTGGCGGCGCCACGTGGGTTCGATCCGACCAGGCCGGCAGTCATCGTGGTGTTCTTCCATGGCAATGGCGCCACCTTGCAGCGCGATGTCGTCGGCCGCCAGCGGGTTGTCGCGCAGGTCGAAGCGTCCGGCCTCAACGCCGTGCTGGTGGCGCCGCAATTCGCCAGCAACGCGCAGGACTCGAGCGCCGGCAATTTCTGGACGCCCGGTCATTTCGCGATGTTCATGGCCGAGGCAGCGCAAGGCCTTGGCAAGTTGACCGGCGCCAAGGCAGCAAAATTCGACGCCATGCCGGTGGTGCTCGTCGCCTATAGCGGCGGCTACAATCCCGCCGCCTTCGTGCTCAGGAATGGCGACATCGGCAATCGTCTGCTCGGCGTCATCCTGCTCGACGCCGTGTTCGACGAGGCCGACATTTTCGCCAACTGGGCCGCGCGCCACAGGAAGAGCTTCTTCGTCAGCGCCTATGGCAAATCTTCCGCCTCCGGCAATGCGCAAATCAGACAGTTGCTGGCAAGCCAGGGTATCGACGCCAGTTCGGATCCGCCGCGCCGCCTCGAAGCCGGCACCGTCGCCTTGCTTGCCTCGGACGCCGCCCACGACAGTTTCGTCACGCGTGCTTTCGTCGCCAATCCATTGCAATGGTTGCTCGGCCGGCTGCACGGATTTGCGCGCTAGTTGAACCACAGGGCAAAGGTCAGGAATCCGGCGCCGCCGAACTGGCGCTGGATCTGGTTGAATTCGTCGCTGGTCAGGATCTTGCCGCTTTCGAGATAGGGCGCGATGGCCGGGCCGGTGATCGACAGCACCAGGTCGAAGGGTTTTGGCTCGTCGAAGAAGCGCTTCATGTTGATGCCCTTGCCGGTGATGCGGAAATGCGGCAGCAGCAAGCGGCCTTCCAGAAGATCCTCGGCCATGGTCAAGGTGGCGAGCCAAGCCTCGACCTGCTCTTCGCCGACTTCAAGGCCGGTGAGCGGGTTCTCGCCCTTCTGCTGCGGTCCCGGCAGCCATTCGCGGTCGTTGTCGGTCTCGGCGCGGATCGCCTTCCAGTCCTCGCGCGACAGCCGGATCATTTCGAGCAGGTGGCGACGCGCCGCTTGCCGGCGCTCGGGTTCGACAACCGGCCAGTTGACCAGATGCACCAACGAGATGAAATCGGCGATGCGCCATTCCGACGTGAAGATGCTGCTGCCCATGTCGCTGCTCGGCGGCACGAGAATGTCCTGCAACGGCAGTTTGGCGCGCGGGAACAGCATGTGGAATGAGCCGTCGAAGGTGCTCCTGAAATCATGCGCCAGCCAGAAATCGGCCTGCGCCATCAGGAATTCGGCATAGCCCTGCAGCCAATAGCCGTCGGCGCGGTCGATGCGGAAGGTGAGCGCGGGTACTGCTCCGTCCGGTGCGCTGCCGGCGCGCGACAGCGAGGCCATGATGGCGGCCATGCTCTCATCCGGCTTGATCGCGCCGTCCTCGTTGAGGTCGATGCCGACATGGGTGAGGTCGAGCACCATGCCGATATCGGCATCGGCCGGGACCGAACCCAGCGTGGCGGCGGATTTCCCCAGCCGGTCGCGGAAACCGACCAGAATGGCGCGGAACTGCTCATAAGTCAGTGGCTCTGGGTTGGGATTGTCCGGCACCGGCAGCCGCATCAATGGCAGCATGAACGATTGCGGGCTTTCGAAACCATGGCGGTGCAGCCCACTGGCCAGCAGTTCCAGCGCGGTGAAGAACTCGCCGGCACCGGCCGCGTAGGCTGACGCCGGATCTTTTGGCGCGGCGGCCTCCAGCGTCGACAGGGCGGTGTCGCGCGCGGCCACGGTCTTGGCTTCGAACAAGGCGGTTGCCGCCTCGGGCATGGCGGCGCGCGCAGAAGACAAGGGCACCAGCAGAATGAAAGCGGATGCCAGCAGGCTTGCTATTCGTGTCATCTTTTCCCCATGCGTTTGTCGCGTCAGCGAACATACACGCATTTGCGGTGCCGCGCCTGTCAGCGCCGAGGCGCAGACGCACGATTGTCGACGGATGCGCTTCAACCCTCGAGGCCGACGGTCTACACAGGGCAAACGATTGGGCATGGGCGTGTCGAACTATCCTCTTTCCTACAAACTGACGTGGCTGCCGCGCTTTCTGAAGCCCTCGCTCGGTGGTGATGCCAGTGGTTTCGCGCCGATGGCCGGGACGATGATGACACCACCGCCGAAGCGGGCGGTGCGGCTGGCCTTCATCGGCGACATCTCGGCGGTGGCCAACCGCGGCACGCCGGACTGCGATCCGGCGATCAAGGCGTTGCTCGGCGCTGCCGACCTGGTGATTGGCAATTGCGAAAGCCCGATCGTGGACGGACCAAGTGCGGTGCTGGGGACCAAACTCGGCACGCATCATGCAATGAGCGAACGCTTTCTGGTCGAGACGTTGGCGGCAGTTGGCATCGCACACGAAAAGCTCGTGCTGTCGCTGGCCAACAATCATGTACTCGACCAGGGCGTCGCCGGTTTCGACGCGACTGCGGCGGCGCTGAAACGGCTCGGCATCCGCAGCATCGGCCTGGCCGCCAATGGTGCGGTAGTGCCTGTCACCGTCGGGCCGCTGACAGTCGGCTTCGCGGCCTTCACGCTGTGGCGCAACGCCCATGAAGACCTGTTTGCCGGCCGCGTGTCGATGGATAGCGATCCGGCGCGCTGGCCGCGCGCCGGTCTCGATCTTCTCTGCGCGGTGCCGCATTGGGACTGGGAGTTCCGACATTTTCCGCGCGCCGAGACGCAGGCGCTGGCCAGGCGGCTGGCCGGGCAGCGCGTCGGGCTGATCGCCGGCCATCATGCCCATGTCGTACAACCGGTGGAGCGGATCGACCAGACGATCGTCGCCTATGGGCTCGGTGATTTCCTCGGCACTGCCCTTGCCCGCCAGCCATGGCCGGGGCGCATTGGAGGTATATTCATCGTCGATGTCAGTGCCGATGCGGGCACGCGCGGCGCCATTGCGTCGTACCATCTGCATCCCTTTGTGCGGCTGCGCGCCGGTGATCATGAGCGGCTGCTGCCGGTGGAAGGTTTGAAGGGGCGAATGCTCGGCAAGGTCAAAGGCCGGCTGGAGGCTATTTTCCCTCCCACAAGCGAGGAAGGGGTCACCGCTTAACCGTCTGGCGGCCCCGGCAAAACCGACTATCATGCGCCGGCAGCGGCAGGCTTGCGGGGGTGGCGATGGAAACGGCGGATTTCATGCCGAGCGAGGCGGTCACGGCCGGCATCCGGAAAGACATTGAGACCTATGAGGCGGCGAGGGCTTCGGCGGTCCGGCAGGTGCGCTGGCGGGTGCCGCTGTTCGTCGGCCTGGTGCTGGTGTTCGTGGTGCTGATCGCCTGGTTGTTCAACAAGGTCGCCGACCCCAATGAGCAATGGTTCTCGACGCCGCATGTGTTTCTCTACGTCATCGGCTTCGCGGCTTCGATCCTTCTCTATTTCCAGGCCATGAAACCGGCGACGCGGCTGCAGCAATCGTTCCGCGACACGTTGCTGCCGATCATCTTCGGCTTCATCGCGGATATGCGTTACCAGCATGGAGGCAGGCCGAACTCCTTCGACCGGCTGCCGCGCGAGGCGGTTGGGCCTTTCAACCGGCAGTCGTTCGACGATGTCGTTTCCGGCCGCTACGAAGAGTTTCCGTTCGAGCTTTACGAAGCGGAACTGCGGGAAGGGTCGGGCAAGGGTTCATCGACAGCCTTCAAGGGTGTCGTCGTCGCTTTCGAAGCGATCGAGCCGTTCCCGGGAATATTGGTGGCGACGCGGCGGACCAATGCCGTCGTCGGCTTCTTCCGCGGTATGTTCGCCAGCAAGATGCAGGACTTGTCGTCCGGTGTGCCCGAGCTCGACGCCGCCTATGAATTCCGCACCGACAACATCGAGGCTGCGCGGCCGCTGGTGACCGGCCGGCTGGCGCAGGCGCTGAAATGGCTGGGCGAAACCTGGCCTGACGATCCGGCCCGCGTCGCGCTCAACGGCAGCGACGGTTTCCTGTTGCTGCCGCAGACGAAGAATTTCTTCGAGCTGCCGGCTATCTCGGTGCCGCTCGACTACACGAGGCATGTCGCGCCGATGATCGCCGACATGGGTGCCATGCTGGCGACGGCAGCGCTGGTGCGCAAGATTGGCGCGAAGGACGAGATCGGCTGATCGCCGTCAGCAGTCGAAGCCGTACTTGTCGCGCATGTAATCCGCATCTTCTTTCGACATTTTCTTGAACATCACACAGACAGTGAAGCTGCCGAACTGACGCCCGCCGCGCGTGTACCCCCAGTCGGAAATATCGTCCCTGGTGAATTCTATGTTCTGGCCGAGGACGACGGTGTGCACCCCTTCCGGCTGGTTCGCCAATATACCGACAAAACCGGTCTTGGTGCGGCGGAACGGTATGACCCAGAAGTGTTCGGTGACATTCCCGTCCCGCACCTTGACCTTCGGTTTGAACCTGTCTGTCCCAGGGGGAGGAGCCTCGGACAAGGCGAGGAATTCATCCAGTCTGGCGCGCGCCTTCGCGATAGCCAGAGCCATATCGGGATCGCCGGGAGTAAAGATAACCGTCTTGTCGTCGTCCGGATCAATGCCTTGTGCGCCGGCCAATCCCGGAGCAAACGCCAGCATCAGGGATATCATGGTCCGGACTGCAAGCTTCATGGACGGTCCGCTTCATCGCGACGGTCGACACCATCCTGCATCCATTCCCGGATTGCAACCGGAGCGCGAGTTTCATCCCGCATTTGGGGGCGGTTTGAACTGATCCATGAAACAAATTTTGTACCGATGATCGGCCAGCAGTCTGTTTCGTGATGCCGCCCGAGGTGGAATGCGGCTGCCGCGTGGTGATCGAAAGCCGCCGGCCACAATCGGCCAAGTGACTCTTTTCGTGGAAGGAAGTGCCCTTGCCAGGGGGAACCGAAGTGGCCAGAGTTTGCATCGACGGCAGGCAATGTGTCGGAATTAAGCCTATGATATTGTTTGCGAAAATTCACCCAACGTGATTTGCGGAGGAGGAGCTTTCCGTTTCAGTTTCAGGCCGTTCGGTGCTGTCGTTGCCCAAGACGGCAGCCCCGGGAAACCGAAACAGCACGGAGTGCTTACCGATGAAGAAGACCCTCGCAACCACCGCCGCCCTGCTCGCCTTCCTCGGCACGGCCTATGCCGCGACCGTTCAGGGCACCATCCAGTCGGTCGATCCGACGACCAAGTCGATCACCCTCGACGACGGCAAGATCTACCAGCTGTCGCCGGAAGCGGCGGTCGGCAAACTGAAGGTCGGCGCCAAGGTGGCGGTGACGGTCGATGACAAGACCGGCATGGTGACGTCGATCAAGAAGTCTTCGTAAGCCCAATCTTTGATGGATAGGGCGCTGTCCCTCATCGCCCGGCAGGCGGATGAGGGGCAGCGCAACTCTTCGAGATCACCTTTGTGACGCCTGAACCTCATCATTGGCCGCCTTGATCCCGTAACAACGCCTCGGCTCCGCCATGCACTGCTATGGTTTTTGCCAAAGAGCCGCGCTATCCCTTGGCTAACGGGGGATATCCATGGCCGAGGAACAAAAAGGGTTTCGCCTGTCGCGGCGATTGCTGCTGGGTGTGGCTGTCTTCGGCGGCGCGGTGCTGTGGGGCGGCACCACTGTGGCGCGGCTGGCGCGAGGGCCTTCGGGACCGAAGAACGCCGGACGCATCGCCGATGTCGACGGCATCGCACTGCCGCTGAAGCCGATTGCCAGCCCGCCGGCCTTCGATCCTTCGCTGCCATGGTCGGCAAAAGGCGGCGACATCAACGACGCCAGCGGCCTGTCGAAGACGCCGGTCTATGGCGTGGTCGAGGTCAGCGAGGAAGACCACATCGCCAAGGCGCTGGCCTTCGCGCGCGCCAACGGGCTGAAAATCTCGCTGGCCGCCATCCGCCACTCGATGGGCGGGCATGCCTTCGACGACAACGCGCTGGTGCTCGACCTCAGAAAGTTCAACAAGGTCACCGTCGATGCCGCGGCGAAGACCATGACCCTGCAGCCGGGCGCGCGCTGGCACGATATCCAGAACCTCCTGCATCCGCGCTTCGCGGTGAAGGCGATGCAGTCGACCGACATCTTCTCGGTCGGCGGCTCGCTGTCGGTCAACGCGCATGGCATGGACCATCAGGCGGGTTCAGTTGCCGGCTCGATCCGCTCGATGCGGGTGATGCTGGCCGATGGTTCGGTGACGACCTGCTCGCCAACCGAGGACATCGAGCTGTTCCGCCACGTCGTCGGCGGCTACGGCCTGTTCGGCGTGGTGCTGGAGGCGACTCTCGATATCGTCGACAACACAGTCTACCGCACCTCACGCGAGATCATCAAATCGGACGATTTCCCGAGATTCTTCGCCGACGTGCTGGAGCCGAACAAGGAGATCGGCCTGTTCTACGGCCATCTGTCGACGGCGCCGGGCAATTTCCTCGAGGATATGATCGTCTATCGCTACGACAAGGTGGCCGACCAGCCGCCGGCCGACCAGCCTGGGATCGGCGAGCCGGGTTCGGTGGGGTTGAAGCGGGTGCTCATCAATCTGGCGAAATGGGGCAGCCTGTTCCAGGAGTTGAAGTGGTTCACCGAAAAGACTTTGGAACCGAAATTCGAAAGCTGCACGGTGGCGCGCACTTCAGCCATGGCCGAGGGCGAGGCCTGTCTCGTCACCCGCAACAACCCGATGCATGATTCGGTGCCCTATCTGTTCAACGACCTGATGGATGAGACCGACATCCTGCACGAGTATTTCATCCCGCGCGCCGCCTATATCGAGTTCATTTCGGAAGCGCGCGAAATCCTGCGCAACCAACCGCTGCCGGTGCTCAATGCCTCGGTGCGCATCGTCCACAAGGAGGATGTCGCGCTGACCTACGCGCCGGAGCCGGCCTATTCGCTGGTGCTCTACATCAACCAGCCGACCGATACCGACGGCAATACGAAAATGCGGGCGCTGACGCGGGCGCTGATCGACGTGACGATCAAGCATGGCGGTCGGTTCTTCCTGCCCTACCAGCTGCACTACACCGCCAGGGAATTGCTGGCCTCCTATCCCGAATTGCCGGCCTTCCTGGCAGCGAAACGGCAATATGACCCGACGGAACTGTTTTCCTCGACCTTCTACCGTGCCATCAAGGCTTTGAGCGGGGTGGTATAGACGTCAGGAGAACAACCAATGCGGATGGTATCAGCGGCGGCACTCACCCTTATCGCGCTGTGCGCTGGACCGGCCGGAGCCGAGGATCTCAAGGCTTTCAAGCTGACGATCGACGGCGTGACGGTCGATATCGATCCGGGCGAGAGCACAAACGTGACGCTGCCCGGCGGCAAACAGAGCAAGGTGACGCTCGAGCGCAACGACTTCGCCACCTTTTCCGGCGGCAGTTTCTCCTTCGTCCATCCGAGCGACATTTCGGTGACCAAGACCGATCTCGGCGGGAACATCACGCAGTATCTGATGGCGTCGGCGCTGGGCACGATCGTCGTCGTGCAGGAATACGGCAAGATGAATCCGGTGGCGCTCAACCAGCTGATGCTGCAGGAAATGACCAAGGAATCGGTGCAGGCCGGTGCGAAACTGACGCAGGAGCCGACGACGCGCAAGCTCGCCGACGGCAAGGAACTGACCGGCATTCTCGCCAAGGTGAAGACACGCACCGACACCGCCGATTTCGAGATCGTCGGCTTCGGCCTTGCCGATCAGGGGTTGTTGTTCATCACCCGCGTCGCCGGCGAGGATGCGGCCACCGAAAAGCCGCTGATCGACAAGTTCTGGCAGAGCCTGAAGGTCAAGCTGTAGGGGCGTTGTTTCGGCGCAATCCCCTGAGGGAAAGCGCTATGCGCTTTTCCCGGGAAAACCGCTTCACACTAGCCCTGGAGTTGCTCTACAGGCCCTTCGGTACCAGTCCGGCCAGCCAGTTGGCCGACCGCTTCGCCGCATCGGCGGTCGCCGACACGGCGCGGCCAAGATCGGTCTTGACCACGGCGTAGCCGTTCTTCGTGCGATAGAGCACGCCGGTTCCGCCATCGACCACTTGTTCATAGGCGACGGGCCGGGCGGCCTCCGCTTCCACGGCCGTCGTCGGCGCGCCGACAGGAACGCTCGGCCGGCGGCTCAATTCCGGCGGCAGGGGGCTTTCGGTTTCAACGACCCTGCTGGCGGGCTTCAGGTCCGGGCGCGACGCGGTCGCGGCCAGTTGCGAGGAGGACGACGAGCCTTTCGTCCGGCAGATGCCGGAGATGAGCGGATAGTTGAAATTGCGCTCGTGCAGCATCTGGCTCTTCATCGCCGCTTCGCATTCGGCGATCGTCGACCATTTGGCCGGCGTCTCGCCGATATATTCGCAAAGCTTGGCGTCACAGTCGCAGCCGACAATGGTCATGGCGACAAGGGCGGTCTTGATCACGGTCTTGTCCCTTCGAGATGCCCCCCGGCAGCCCATTTCGGTGCATGTTGCGGTCCCAAACCCGGTTTCCGCTTTTGGGCGACGTGCAACAATCCATCGCGCGCGAACAAGGCGGGATTTGGCCGCGATTGTGGAATGAGCGTGGCGGAGCGCCGAACGGTCGATCTATCGAGTAGCCGGCAAGATTCGTTTGAGGAAGTTCGCGATCAGCCGCACCACATCGTGCGGGCGTTCGACCTGCGGGATGTGGTTGACGCCATCGAGAACCGCCAGTTCGGCGTGCGGAAACAACGCGGCAATCTCTTCACCCTGTGCCAGGGGCGTGGTCGCATCGTCTCGCCCCCAGATGACGAGGACGGGCGGCGCAAACGTGCTATAGTTCGCGGGGTTGGCGGCAAGGGATTTTCGTTCGTCGTTGAACAGGCCGCTGAACAGCCAATGGCCGACCGCATCGGTGGTGCCTTCGACATTGAGGGGCCGCGCGTAGATCGCGATGCGTTCAGCCGTGACCACGTCGTCGTTCTCGATGAACGAGCGCAGACCCGGTCCGACCATGAGCGGATTGGTGAAGGTCGAGGCAGTGAGCAGTTCGCGAGGCCATCGCAGGTTCAGGAGAGCGGCAAATGGCATTGTCGGCGCCTCGGTCCGGCCGAGGCCAAGTGCGACGTCGAGCAGGATCAGCGAGTCGATGCGAGCCGGAGCCTCGAAGGCGGCTTCGATCACGCCACCGCCGCCATAGGAATGGACACCGATGCTGAAATGGCGCAGGCCGAGCGCGTCGGCGAAACCGAGGACGCGTTTTGCGTGGGCAGCACGGGAATAGTCCTGGTCGGCCGGTCTTTGCGAATAGCCAAAGGGAGGCATGTCGGGCGCTATGACGCGAAAGCCCTGTTCTCCCAATGGCGCGGCGATATCGCGGTAGGTCTCGGCCCAGGAGGCCGTGCCGTGGAACAGAATAAGCGGCGGCCCGTCCTGCGGTCCCCAAACCTGGTAGTGGATCCTGAGGCCATCGACGGTGGCAAACAGCGCTCCCGCCGGAGCTGCCTCCTCGGGTGACAGGTTCTCTCGCAGCGCCGCCGTGCCGCGAAAGCCGACAAGCACGACCGCAATGAGCGCGACCAGCGTGAGCGCAAGCCAGCCGACGATGCGGATCAGTCTGCGCATTGCTTGGCTATCGTTTCAATAATCATAGACGTGTTCGAGCCTGGCGCCTGACTTGATCAGAGCCGGCAGCACGAGATGCAATTTGCGCACGGCGACGGTCAGCCCGGTGCGGCGCGTCGCCGGGTCGGCCGGCAGCGGGTAGCTGAACAGGATGCGGATGCCTTCGGGCACAGCGATCGAGTCGGTCGAAAGCACGGTGACCATGATCTCGTCATTGCCGCCGATTTCGACGAAGGAGACGCCCTTGTCGATCAGGCGCGGAATCATCTCGGTAAACACCTGGTAGCGCTTGGTGACGAAGACGGCGCCGTCGGCGCCGTAGTCGCGCTCCAGCAATGTATCGGGCTCGTTGCGTGTCGCTTCGCCGACCGGCCCTTTGGCCCAGACATGGATGTCGAGGAAGGCTGGTGGGGACGTGGCTGCGAGTGCCTGCTTCATCAGGTCGGCGTAGCCCTGCTTGATGGTGTCGGCGAGGCCGAAGGCAAGCTTACGTTCGCTGGTGCGGATGGAGCTGTCGCCCGGCGCCGGCTGCAGGGCAAACAGGCCGGCGCGCCTCTCGGCATAAGGAAATTGATACCACGGCACCTGGTCGAGGAAAGCGGCATAGTCGGCCGCCACCTTGGCCTGATAGATGTCGGCGGCGGTGCGCTTGCCAGCGGTCGCCTCGGTCACGCGACCGACCGTGTTCTCATAGGCCCATTGCAGGATATGTTCGATGCTGTGGCTGGTGCCGATGATGACCAGCATCTGGTGGTTGGCATAGTTGAACTTGTAGGGAGAGCTGGCGCGGATCACCATGGCGTAGTCCTGCCAGAAGCGGCCGACATAGGACCAATAGGGAAAGCCGCTCGGCTGGTTCTTGTCGACGAAGCCGGCATACTCGCGCGCGGCGTAGACGATCGCCCATTCCGGGTAGGTGAGGAAGGTCGATTCCTCCGGCCGCTGATAGCCGGGGATTTCGGCGCGAACCTTGTCGGCCAGCGCCTTGGGCGGCGCGCCGTCGGCAATGCCGGGCAGCGGCGCCTTGTCGAGTGACGACGTCGTCAGGAAGCCATAGCTCAGCCCGACGACCGGGATCAGGACGACGATGACGATCAGCCACAGGATCGTCTTGACGATGCGCTTCAGCCAGCGAAACAGGAACATTGCCGGATCAGGCCGTGGCGAAGTGGTCGTGTATGCGCTTCGACAGCCAGAAGCCGACATAGACGGCGAAGCCGCCAATGACGATGTGCGGCAGGTTGGCGAAGAAGCGGGCCGGGAATTCGATATCGTTGAGGGAGCGGAAGCCGTTGATGAAGATGCCGGCATCGAGGCAGCCGGAACCGGTGATCAGGCCGAGCACGCCATCGAACAGATAGACTGAGCCGAACAGCTTGAAATAGAACACCGCCTGGCGGTGCGAGATGAAGGCGGCGGCCAGCGCCCAGACGCCGGAGAAGGCGTGTAGCAGGTCATCGTACCATTGCAGCGAGAACAGGCCGAACAGATTGCCGTTGGCATCGTTGAACGCCGGTATGTAGCCGATGGCGACGACGCCGAAGAACAGGAACGCATAGGCAACGGCAAGCTTCTGGATCAACGTCATGAAGTATCCCCCTTCAGGGAGCCCATTCGCTAACGCTACCCTGCCGGACGCCTGACGCGGTTTTCTGCGCTTCCGATGCTCACGGACCCAAATGTCCGCTGCGCTTCGGTTCTCGAAACCCACGCCATGCGCCTCTGCAGAGCGCGTTATCAAACGGACTCCGACGACGCCGGACGTTAGCTGATTTTAGAGCCGGTTGCAGCCATATCCGGAAACAGCGTAAAAATTGTAGGGGATAGCCAAAAAGACAGTCGGCGCCGGGATCTCTCCCAGCGCCTCCCTGTCAGATCAGGACACGGTCGCGGCAGCAACTTCCGTAAAGTCGTCGCGCCATGCCGGCCTTGATTTTGACGGTCCTGCCAGCCCGCCACCCGAGAGCAGCGCCCGTTCGGGACCACGCCGGTCTCCGCCCTTGCGGGCTTTGCCCTGCGCACCATCGAAGGTTTTTGCCGTCCTTCATGGCAGCATCAGTCCGCCGTCGGCGTTGGCACGCTTTCCGCGGCCCCGTAGGTCTCGGCATCCGTCCCTCCAACAGGCAAGCCTGCTCTCGCTCAGGGCCGTACGGGCCTCAGGAAATCCGCCTTTCACTTCGCCTTTCGGCTGGGCGATCGGTAGCCGCCTGAGATGGGTTCAATGTACGCCGGGTAAGTGGTCGGCGACACTGCGGCAGGCCTGTGGATAATGGGATTATCGGGGATCAAGCAAGGACAACGGATCTTCCGGTCCGCCATGACGGGTGGCAGCAGTGGACATTCGCCCTTGCCCTGTCGGCGGGCGCGGGTTTCAATGCCGGCAAAGGATTCGAGGCGCCGGGCGCCTTGATGTCCTTGCGGGAGGGTGTGCTTGAAAGTCGGAGTGGTCCTCAATCCGATTGCCGGCGGCGGCCGGTTGAAACGGCATTGGCCGGAGGTCGCCGCGTCGCTGAAAAAGCATTTCGGCGAATTCGAGCTGCGTGAGACGCAGGCCGAAGGTGACGCCGAAAGACTGGCACTCGATCTCGCGGCAAACGGTTTCGACCTTGTGATCGCGGCCGGCGGTGACGGCACTGCCAGCGAGGTGGCCGACGGGCTGCTGCAGGCGTCCAAGGAAGGCCGCAGGACAACCGAGCTTGGCCTCTTGCCGTGCGGGACCGGCATCGATTTCGCGCGCGGGCTCGGCCTGCCGCGCGAGGTTGATGCGGTGCTGAAGCGGCTCGCCGAGACCAAGCCTCGGAAAGTCGATGCCGGGCGCATTTGCTACATCGACGACCATGGCGCGCTGGCCAGCCGGCATTTCATCAACATCGCCAGCCTCGGCCTGTCGGGCGCCACCGACCGCGCCGTCAACGCCGACAAGCGCAAGGGCAAGATGTCGGCCAAGACGCTGTTCCTGTGGCGCACCGTGGTCGAATTCATCCGCTACCGCTTCCAGCATGTCAGGATCACGGTCGACGACGGCACGCCGGTCGAGGCGCGCATGGCGCTGGTGGCGGTCGCCAACGGCAAGTTCTTCGGCGGTGGCATGATGATCGCGCCGGATGCTGAACTGGCCGACGGGCAGTTCGACATCGTCATCCTGCGCGCCGCCGGCAAGCTGAAGCTGATCTGGGATATCCGGCTGCTCTATGGCGGCCGGCACCGCAACCATCCCGCGATCACCATCCTGCGCGGCCGGAAAGTGGTGGTCGAGCCGCTCGGCGATGTCGAGACGAACGGCGCGATGGTCGACATCGATGGCGAGTCGCCAGGACGCATACCGGCGACCTTCGAGATCCTGCCCGGCGCGCTGACGCTCAGATATTGAATCAAGTCGTTAACAGATCGATTCAGGTGAGTCCGGAGATGGGTCCAACCAACTGAAATCGCTTGATTTCTTGCCTGGTGTCAGACTTCGAGCTTGGCTGGAAAACCGGGCGCGCGCAGGTCAGTGCCAACGGCATCTTCCAGCAGTTTGACGATCTGGGTCGACCACGCGGCGCCGCCATAGGCTTCCTTGCCTTGTTCAAAAATCGCGTTGACGCGCGGTGCCAGCTCGAGCGGCACGCCAGACTGTTCGCCCATGGCGAGCGCGAAGCCGAGATCCTTCAGCGCCAAGTCCATGGTGAAGCCGATGTCGTAGGAGCCGTTGAGAATGAGCTGGCTTTCGGTCTCATGGACGAAGCTGTTGCCGGAGGAGGCAACGATGGCGTGGTAGGATTGGGCGAGGTCGAGCCCGCCTTGCCTGGCCAGCATCAGGGCCTCGCCGGCGGCGACGAGATGGATGAAGGCGAGCATGTTGGTGATCACCTTGATCACCGCCGCCGAGCCGATCGGACCCATCAGGAACGATTTCGCGCACATCGCTTCGATGGCCGAGCGATGGCGCGCATAAAGTGCTGCATCGCCACCGACCAGTGCGGTGATTTTTCCGACCGCCGCCAGATGCACGCCACCGGTGACCGGGCATTCCAACGTTTCGATGCCCCTGGCCGAGGCGAGGGCGGCCAGACGCACGATCTCGTCGCGGCCGTTGGTCGACATCTCGATCCAGGTGCCGCCCTCCGGCAGGCCCTCAAGCAAACCGCCTGGACCGGCCAACACCGCTTCGCTGACTTTGGGCGAGGGCAGGCAGGTTACCGCATTGCCGGCTCGCGAGGCGGCCTCGGCGGGACTGTTGGCGGCGGTGGCGCCCAGCGCAACGAGGCGCTCGACAGCAGCGGGCTCGCGGTCGAAGACGGTGACCGCGAAGCCGTTGCGGATCAGGCTGGCGGCCAGATTGCCGCCGAGATGGCCAAGGCCGATGAAGGCGTAGCTTTCGCTCACGGTATCAGCGGCGTCTGCATCATCTGCAGATGCAATTCCTTGCCGGTGTAGGGATGCGCATCGCAGACCGCTTCGTTGAGTTCGACACCGAGGCCGGGCTCCTTCGACGGGATGACATTGCCGTCCTGCCACTCGATCTTCTTCGTGAGCAGCGTCGCGTGGAACCCATCCCACTGCTTCAGCGATTCTAGGATGAGGAAGTTGGCCAGCGTCACCGCCAGCTGGATGTTGGCAGCACCGACGATCGGCCCGCAATAGCAGTGCGGGGCGACCTGGATGTGGTAGGCCTCGGCCATGGCGGCGATCTTCTTGGTTTCGAGGATGCCGCCGGAGCGGCCAAGGTCGGGCTGCAGGATGGTCGCGGCGCGGTTCTCGATGACGCGGGCGAATTCGAACTTGGTCGTCAGCCGCTCGCCGGTGGCGATCGGGATCGACGTGCCTCGCGCCACCTGCGCCATCACTTCAGGCATGTCGGGCGGCACCGGCTCCTCGAACCACAGCGGGTCATAGGGTTCGATGGCGCGGGCCATCCGTAGCGCGCCGGAGGCGGTGAACTGGCCATGGGTGCCGAACAGGATGTCGGCGCGTGTGCCGACCGCCTCGCGGATCGCCTTGATCATGCGGGTGGAGACATCGATGTCGACGAGGCGCGGCTGATGGCCGTCGAAGGCGGTGTAGGGGCCGGCCGGGTCGAGCTTTACGGCATTGAAGCCCTGCTCGACATATTCGAGCGCGCAGGCAGCCGCCATCTCGGGGTCGTTGTAGACGTTCCTGCCGTCCGGAGCGTCCTCGGAGTGGACGCTGCCGGTGTGCGGGTAGAGATAGGTGTAGGAGCGCAGCGTCTCGTGCACCTGGCCACCGAGCAGTTTGTAGACCGGCTTGTTGGCCTCCTTGCCGACAATGTCCCAGCAGGCCATTTCCAGCGCCGAGAAACAGCCCATGCCGGACACGTCCGGGCGCTGGGTGAAGCCGGACGAATAGGCGCGGCGGAAGAAATTCTCGATGTCGTGCGGATCGCGGCCGATCAAATAGCGCTCGGCCATGTCCTCGACCATCTTCGCCGTGACATGGGCGGAGAAGGTGGCGTTGTAGGCCTCGCCATAGCCGACGACACCGCCATCGGTGGTCAGCTTGACGAATATGAAATACTTACCGCCGATGCCGGGCGGCGGGTTGCCGACAACCCAGGTCTTGACGTCGGTGATTTTCATTTTTGGTCCTCCAGAACCAGTTCGGCGCCCTTCCAACCGGTCATGATCGAGGCGGCGTTGGTGTTGCCGGTGATGTTGTCGGGAAAGATCGAGGCGTCGATGACGCGCAAGCCCTCGATACCGTGCAGCTTGAGGCGCGGATCGACCACGGCGCGCGCGGGATCGGAGCCCATGCGGCAGGTCGACACCGGGTGATAGACGGTGCCCGAGCGCTTCCGGAAATCCTGGATCAGATCGGCGTCGGATGTGATCGACGGGCCCGGCAGCACCTCTTCCTCGATGATCTCGGCCATTGCCGGCATCGAGGCGATCTTGCGCACGAACTTCACCGCGTCGAGCATCTCGGCGACGTCGGCCTCGGTCGAATAGGCATTGGCCGATATCCTGGGATAGTCGCGCGGATTGCTGGAACGGATCATGATCTCGCCGCGGCTCGACGGGCGGCAATTGGACAGGCCGATGGAAAAGCCCGGCCACGGGTCGGGCGTCAGGATCGGACGCTCGCCGCTTTTGGGAATGACGGTCGAGAAGGCCTGGAAATAGAGCTGCATGTTGGGGCGGGTCGCCGCCGGGTCGGTGCGGAAGAAGCCGCCGGCATTGTTCATCGACAGCGACAGCGGCCCGGACCGCGTCAGGATGTATTGCATGCCGACCAGGAGCTTGCCCCACCACGGACGCAGTGTCTGGTTGAGCGTCGGCAGCCTGCCCTTGAAGGTGTAGTTGATGCCGACATGGTCCTGCAGATGCGCGCCGACGTTCTCGTTGGCGTGGACGACGGCGATGCCAAGCCCCTTGAGCAGCTCCGAGGGGCCGACGCCGGACAGCTGCAGCAATTGCGGCGAGTTGACCGAACCGCCCGACAGGATGACCTCACGGCCGGCACGCGCCGTCTTGGTCTCGCCGTTCTGCAGATATTCGACGCCGACGGCGCGCTTGCCTTCGAACAGCACCCGGGTCGCCAGCGCGTTCATCTCGACGCGGACGTTGGCGCGCTTCATCGCCGGGCGCAGGAAGGCACGCGCCGCCGACATGCGGCGGCCGTTCCTGGTCGAGATCTGGTAGACGCCAACGCCTTCCTGGGTAGCACCGTTGAAATCCGGGTTGAGCGGCAGACCGGCCTGCTGGCCGGCGGCGAGATAGCGCTTGGTCAGCGGGTGGACCGCGTCCGAACAATCGGTGACATGCAGCGGGCCGCCGACACCGCGCCATGCGTCGGCGCCGGCCTGATTGTCCTCCAGCGCCTTGAAGGCGGGCAAGATATCGTCATAGCCCCAGCCTGGGTTGCCGGCGGCTGCCCAGGCATCGAAATCCTCGCGCGCGCCCCGGATCCAGACCATGGCATTGATCGAGCTCGAGCCGCCGAGCAGCTTGCCGCGCGGCCAGTGGTCGGCGTTGCCGGCGAGCCCCGGGTCGGGCTCGGCCTTGTAGTTCCAGTTCACCGCCGGATCGAAGAAGGTCTTGCCGTAGCCGAGCGGCATCTGCACGTAGAAGCGGCGGTCGGTGCCGCCGGCCTCCAGCACCAGCACGGAAAAGCGTCCGGAGGCCGACAGTTTGTCGGCCAGGACCGAGCCGGCCGAGCCGGAGCCGACGATGATGAAGTCATAGGTCTGCATGATTGGTGGGCGGCTCCGGAAATCTGGCCACAGCCTAGACGCGGTGGGTCCGCCGCGTCGCCGCGCCTTCCGGCATCGGTTGTGAAAAAAGCGACCGCGATGCCAGGTCGAGTTGCGGGGAATCCCGACAATCGCGCTTGATATGCATGGGGTCGACAGCTTATGCGATGATATCAGCCAATCTGCGGAAGGCAGGAATCATATGCGCACCTTGCCTGATGCTTTCATTCCGGAATTGCCGGGCCACTACAGCGGCAAGGTCCGCGAAAACTACGACCTGCCGGACGGCAGGCGCATCATCATCGCCACCGACCGTCTCAGTGCCTTCGACACCATCCTGACCTCGATCCCGTTCAAGGGGGAGATCCTCACCCAGACGGCGCGGTACTGGTTCGAGGAAACCGCCGATATCTGCCCGAACCATGTTCTCGAATATCCGGACCCGAACGTCGTCGTCGGCACAAGGCTGGACATCCTGCCGGTCGAGATCGTCGTGCGTGGCTATCTGGCGGGAACCACCAGCACCTCGATCCTGACAAGGTACCGGCGCGGTGATCGGGACATGTATGGAATGACCCTGCCGGACGGCCTGCGCGACAACGAAAAACTGGCCGAGCCGATCATCACGCCGACCAGCAAGGCCCTGCACGGTGGCCATGACGAGCCCCTGTCCAAGGCCGAGATCCTTGACCAGGGCCTTCTCACGCCGGCGCAGTGGGATACCGTATCGGGCTATGCCTTGCAGCTGTTCGCCCGTGGACAGCAGCGCGCCGCCGAACGCGGCCTCATCCTCGCCGATACGAAATACGAATTCGGCACCGACAAGAACGGGACCATAATCCTTGCCGACGAAATCCACACGCCGGACAGCAGCCGGTACTGGATTGCAAAGAGCTATGAGGAAGCCCTCGCCAGCGGCAGCCGGCCGGAGAGTTTCGACAAGGATTTCATCCGGTCGTGGGTCTCTGCGCGATGCGATCCTTACAGCCAACCGATACCCGACATACCCGACGAGATCGTCGAACAGGCATCCCGGGTCTATGCACAGGCTTACGAGGCAATCACGGGCAGAGAATTCTCTCCCGACCTTTCTGGGCATAGCGTCCTGGATCGCATTCGCTCAAACCTCGCGCGTTACTTCTAGCGGCCAAGCGAGACTTCGGTGGGTGGCGCGTTGACCTCTCGGCGCCATGACGCTACGGGATCGAGGGCATTGACCTCGAAGGATTTCCCCCATGGTGCACTACGCTGAAGGACGGCCGCTCGGCGATCTGACGCTGCGCACGCTGGCCATGCCTTCGGATGCCAATGCGGCCGGCGACATCTTCGGCGGCTGGGTGATGGCGCAGATGGACCTTGCCTGCGGCATCCGTGCTGCCGAGCGCGCCAAGGGCCGCGTGGTGACGGCGGCGGTCAAGGAGATGTCGTTCGCCAAGCCGATGAAGATCGGCGACACGCTGTGCATCTACACCCATGTCGAGCGTGTCGGCCGCACCTCGATGACGCTCAAGGTCGAGGCCTGGGCGCAGCGCTATCTCTCAGACCTGATGGAGAAGGTCACCCATGCCGATTTCGTCATGGTGGCGCTGGATGGCGAGGGCAAGCCAAAGGCGGTTCCGGCAGAAGCCTGACCGGGGCTTCGGCGCGCAGCCATGCCGGGGTGAACACGCGGCAGATGCGAAACGGGCCGCGCGCACGGTCTGTTGATGAACGAAGACAATCAGTCAACGATTGCTGAACGCCGCGCTGGCAGGTACCGCCGCGGCTTTGTCCTTGTCCGCTGACGGCGTTCGTCTGAAAGCCAGACCCGAACCCGGTCAACTGCCGCCGACGGAATGCAATGTCGCTAGCGCAGCCATCGGCGAAAACCATTCCAATACAAAGGCTTCAGGCATGCGTCGCGTCGAATTTCTCGCGTGCTGCCCGCACGCGCGTGGTGTTGACGCGAGCCCATTCACCGAGTGCGCTGACCGGGATCAGCAACTCATGGCCGAGTTCTGTCAGCTCGTAATCGACGCGTGGCGGAATGGTCGGGAACACCGTGCGGGTGACGAAGCCGTCTCGCTCCAATCCGCGCAAGGTGGTGGTCAGCATCTTCTGCGAGATGCCGCCGACAGCAGCGCGTAACTCATTGAATCGCAACGGTCCTTGGCCGAGCTTTCCGACCACGAGAACGGTCCATTTATCGCCGACGCGCTGCAGGATTTCCGAAACGGCGCGGCAATCTTCGGTGTTGAGCGGGTTCCTCAGTAACAAAAAGGTGCCTCCTTGCGCCGCGAGTTGACAGTATCTCATATAGCGCCGGTATCCAAACGATACCAGCTTTACTTGCAAGGAAGAGCCCCATGTCAAAACCCAAGATCGCCATCGTTGTCGGTTCCACGCGCGCCGCGCGCTTCGCCGACGTACCAACCCAGTGGATCGCCAAGATCGCCAAATCGCATGCCGATATCGACGTCGAGATCGTCGACCTGCGCGACTTCCCGCTGCCGTTCTTCGACGAGGTCGCATCCTCCGCCTGGGCACCGTCGCAGAATGAAGTGGCGAAGCGCTGGCAGAAGAAGGTCGCCGAATTCGACGGCTTCATCTTCACCGCCGCCGAATACAATCATGGTCCGACGGCCGTGCTGAAGAACGCCATCGACTACGCTGCCAACGAATGGAACAAGAAGCCGGCCGGCTTCGTCGGCTATGGCAGCGTCGGCGGCTCCCGCGCCGTCGAGCAGCTGCGCCTTCATGCGGTCGAATTGCAGATGGCGCCGGTCAAGTCGGCCGTCCATATCGCCTGGGGCGACTTCCTCGCCGTCCGCCAGGGCGAGAAGAAGCTCGAAGAGCTCGAGCACCTGAACCAGGCCGCCACGGCGCTGGTCAACGACGTCGCGTGGTGGGCCAAGGTGCTGAAGGCAGCACGTCAGGCCGACGCCGTCGCCGAGGAAGTCAAGGCGGCCTGACCGCCGGTTCGAATTGTCCTCCCAAGGATCCGGGGCGGCGCTTGCGCCGCCCTCAGACTGCTGACAAACCCCGTCTATTTTAGGCGGGGTTTTGTTTTATGCGACTGAACGGGTTAGCGATTTCGTTGTCAGGACAATTTGACAGGAGGTTGCAGGACGGGGACCCGTGGTTCGCTGGCCTCAGGCGATGCCTGGTTTTGGCTTTGGCCACAGGCAAAGGGCGATTTTCTTGATGTTCTGGGCGGCGGCTGCAATCAGGCACTGGCAGGCGACGCGAACGTGACTTCGGAAGCGGGCGTAGCGGTGGCCATGCAGTTGCTTGGCGTCCGCGAAGGAGCGCTCGACGGTCTCCTTGCGGCGGCGGTAGATAAGCTTGCCCCAGCCGGTGAGGCGATTGGCGTCGATGCGCTCTCGCGCATCTTGCCAGACATGGCGGGTGATGGTGCGTGTCGCGGCGGCGTTGGTCGTGCAGGAGGCCAGCAGCGGGCAGGTTTGGCAAATGGCCGGGTCGCTCTTGTATTGGCGGTAGCCGTTGCGATCGGTGGTGGCGTAGCTGAGAAGCTGGCCCTGTGGGCAGCGATAGCCATCCAGATCCGGCTCATAAGCGAAGGCGGTTTTCCTCATCATGCCGGGCTTGGGTGGTGTTGGATTGCGATAGCCGGTGACGCCGAGGATGTCGCGGTCCTCCAATCCCTTGGCGATGCCAGCGGTTGCGTATCCCGCATCGAGCCCAACCGCCCCCACTTGGAAGCCGAAGCGTTGGCGCTGTCGGTCGAGGCGTGAGAGATAGACGATCGAGTCATGCACGTTGGCCGGCGTGGCATGGGTGTCGGTGATGATGGCATGGGCGGCGTCCACCGTGCGGTGGTCGAGATAGAAGAAGCCCTTCGGCTTGCCGTCGCGCACCATGTAGCCGCTGTCGGGGTCGGTACGCGACACCTTGGTCTGCTTCTCGGCGGGCTGGCGTTCCTTCTCCTTCAACGGCTTCTTGCCATGTTGGACCCGGTCCTCCTCGATCGCGGCGTCCAGCGCTTCCCAGTAGTCGGCGCGCGACTTGGCCACCACCGCAAGGTCGAAGCGGTTCTTGTTGGCGCTGGCCTTCAGATGCGTACTGTCGGTGTAGAGCACTGTGCCGTCGACAAGCCCATGCCGGATCGCCTGCTCGACGATCCTGTCGAAGATACCCTGCGCGATGGTCTCATCCTGATAGCGCCGGCGTCGGTTCTGCGACAGCGTCGAGGCGTCGAACACCTTGTCCGTCAGCTTCAGCCGCAGGAACCAGCGATAGGCGACGTTGACCTCGATCTCGCGCACCAACTGGCGTTCCGAGCGAACCCCAAACAGGTAGCCGATGAACAGCGCCTTGAACATCAAGGTCGGGTCGAGCGGCGGCCGGCCATTGTCGGCGCAGTACAGCGGCGCGGTCAGATCGTGGATGAACGAAAAGTCGATCGCGCGCTCGATCTTGCGCAACAGATGATCAGCCGGAACAAGCTGATCCAACGTTACCATCTCAAGCGCGGTCTGTTCGGGGGCGGGTCGCTTCAACATGACCCAGTGAATCAAAAACCCCCAGCAAAAGCCAGGGGTTTGTCAGCAGTCTGGGGGCGGCGCTTGCGCCGCCCTTTTTCAATTGTGGGAGGCGTGCGTCTCCCGCGCCGGCCTTGGGCGGATGATGCAATCGGCGAGGCGATCCCTTTCGTTGAGTTCGTCGGCGTGGTGCTGGCCCCATTGGCAGAGTGCCAGCAGGATCGGCTCGAGGCTGAGGCCGAGACTTGTCGCGGAGTATTCGACGCGCGAGGGGACTTCGGCAAAGATCTCGCGGCTGACGAGGCCGTGCTCCTCCATTTCGCGCAGCTGCTGGATCAGCACCTTCTGGGTGATGCCAGGCATCATCGCCTTCAGCGCCGACAGCCGTCGCGGGCCATCAAAGAGATGGTAGAGGATGACCGCCTTCCAGCGCCCAGCGATCACTTTCAGGGCGCGTTCCGCCGGCAGCATCGGCAATCGCTTGATGGGCGGTCTCTTGCTGGGATTGGCCATGGTCACCTCCTGGTCAGCAGGGGACAAATGAGTGTGTAGTCGAGGCTGCGCAGATAGTGGCAAACCGTGGCCGATGCCATAGCGATCGGAGTTTGCCATGAAAGCCATTCAGCTCAGCCGCTTCGGCGGTCCCGACGTGCTGGAGGCGGTAGACCTGCCGTCGCCAGTGCCGCAGGCCAGCGACGTGTTGGTCCGCGTCCATGCCGCCGGGATCAATTTCTTCGAAGTGCTGATGCGCAGGGATGGCTACGCGGTGACGCCGCAACTGCCGATGATCCTTGGCGTCGAGGCCGCGGGCTTCGTCGAGGCCGTTGGACACGGGGCGGATGCGTCGCTGCTGGGAACGCGTGTCGCCGCGCCTTTGTTCGTTTCAAAGCATCCTCACAGCGGCTATGCCGAGCAGGTGACGATCGACGCCGATCTCGTCGTGCGGCTGCCAGATGCCCTGTCGTTCGAGGATGCCACAGCGTTGATGGTACAGGGGCTGACGGCCCTTCACCTGCTGCGGCAAAGCCCGCCCGGCGGCAAGTCGGTGCTGGTGCCGGCCGCTTCGGGTGGCGTCGGGTCGCTGCTTGTCCAGCTGGCCAGGCTAAAGGGCGCACGCAAGGTGATCGCGGCCGCCGGCGGCAAGGCCAAGCTCGATCTCGCTTTGTCGCTCGGCGCTGATGCCGCCGTCGACTATCTCAAGCCGGATTGGCCCGCTCACCTCGGTGACATCACGGACGGGCAGGGCGCCGATATCATCTACGACACGGTCGGCGGCGCACTGACGGCTGCGTTGCTGCAGGCTCTGGCACCCGGCGGCGAACTGGTGTTCGCCGCACTTGGCCGCTACACGCTCGCGGCTTCCGACCTGGAAGCGATGATCGGCCGCAACCAGTCTTTGAGAGGTTTCGCGCTGCTGCCGCTGCTGTCCACGGACGTACTGAAAGCCAGCCTGTCCGAGCTGTTCCAACTGGCGGCAAGCGGTCGGCTGCAGGTTGCGATCGGCGGCCGCTTCCCGCTCGACCAGGCTGGCGAAGCGCACCGCTTGCTGGACGAGCGCCGCTCGACGGGGAAGGTGGTGCTGATCCCCTAGTTTTGGTAGATCAATCGCCTGCAGAGACCGCTTTACCCATGGTCACGCTGCCTTTCGGCCAGAGCCCCACAAGGCGCGCCCGATCAAGTTGCGTCTGCCCTTGCGTGGGACAAGATCGATATCGCTGACAAGCTTTGCGCCGCCCTCGCGCCGCTCCAATGTGATCTTGCGGCTATGGAAGGCTTCCAGTTCGGCTCGATGCGCCACGCTTATGATGGTGACCTTCGGCAATTCTTGGATGAGCACCTCCATCATCTTGCCCTGGCTCTTCTCATCGAGCGCCGCGGTTGCTTCATCCAGCACGATGATGTCGGGGCTGTGCAGCAGGAGACGCGCGAAGGCAAGCCGCTGTTTTTCGCCACCCGACAAGGTCTGGTCCCATGGCGCGTCTTCCTCGATCTTGTTGGCGAGATAGGCGAGCCCCACTCTATCGAGCGCAGCCTTGATCTCCTTAATCGTCCAGTTGTCGGCGGCGGCGGGATAGGCGACTGCGCGGCGAAGCGTGCCCGAGGGGATGTAGGGTCGTTGCGGCAACATGAACAGCCGCCTGTCGGCGTGGAAATTGACGCTGCCGCCACCCCACGGCCAGAGACCCGCGACGGCCCGCACCAGCGTGCTCTTGCCTGAACCGGATTCACCGGCCACCAGCACCCGCTCGCCTGGTTCGATCACGACCTTGGTTTCCTTGACCACGGACGTGCCGTCGTCGAGCGTCACGGAGAGATTGTCGATGCTGAGCATCGCACCGTCTTCGGTTTCGCCGCGCTGGATGCGTCCCAGGGCGTCGCTCTGCTCGGCGCGCTCGAGCCCATCGAGCGACATCATCAGCGAGGCGATGCGCCTTGCCGAGGCGTTCCAGTCGGCGAGACGGGGGTAGTTGTCGACCAGCCATCCGAATGCGCCCTGCACGATAGCAAAGGCGGAGGCAGCCTGCATGACCTGTCCAAGTGTCATGCTGCCTTCGAGAAACTTTGGAGCGCAAAGCAAAACCGGCACGACCGGCGCAAACAGGCTCGACCCCTGTGACACCAGTGCGGTGCGCATGTGCTGGCCTGTGAGGAGCGCCCATTGCCTGAGCACATGGGCGAACCTCTTGTCGATGCCGCTGCGCTCCTCCTCCTCGCCGCCGAGCAATGCGATACTCTCGCCGTTCTCGCGCACGCGCGTCAGCGTGTAGCGGAATTCGGCTTCCGCCTGGTTCTTTTCCTCGGAGAGGTGGACGAAATGGCGGCCAATCACCGCCATTGAGGTGGACGTGATCGCGGCATAGATGACCGCCGTGATGACGAGGAAGCCGGGAACCGTGATGGTCGAACCCGAGATTGTGAAGCTCAGGGCTCCGCCGATCGTCCACAGCACCACGATGAAAGTCGAGGCCGACAGAAACGCGTTGATGACACCGGCGGTGAAGTCGACCGGGGATTCGGTGGCAATCCGCAAATCCTCCGAAACGCGGGCTTCGGGGTTCTGGTGGTCGCCGCCGACGAGGTTCAACTGATAGTAGCGGCCGTTCGCGAGCCAGCGCGCGATGACCGCAGTGGTGAGCCAGGAACGCCAGCGGCGCTGAATCGTCATGCGAAGGAAGACTTGCGTAACGACAAGGCTTCCGCTTCCGAGCACCAGCGGCACGAAAACGGCGCTCAGGAAGTACACGGTATGGGCATCGCGTTGCTCAAGGGCGTCGAAAATCGCCCGGTTCCAGCGATTGATCCCATACTGGAAGCCGACGTTCACGCATATCAGGATCAACAGCCCGATCGTGAACGGCCAGGCGAGCCTGTCACCGCCGCGGCCCCAGTAACCGCGCGCACTGATCCAGAAGCGCTTCAACAAGTATTTCTTGCGCGCCTGCTCGGCCTCCTCGGGCGTCAGTTCCGGATCGGGTTCGATGACATCCGGCGGCGGCGCGGCCTGGCCGTTGACCTCGGGCGCGGCCTGCCCGTCGACCTCGGGCGCGGCCTGCCCGTCGACCTCGGGCGCGGCCTGCCCGTCGACCTCGGGCGCGGCTTCGACAGTCGATGCCTTTTCCTGGCGCGACTTTTCAGCTCCGCGTGGTTTGGCACCGTTGACAGATTTCGGCTTGGATTTGACCCCGGACATAGGCCGATAACGGCTTAAAAATCAAAAGGTTTCATGGATGTCAGCGCTTCTCGACAATTATCAGCGCGGCTAGGCAAAGGGGGGTGGCGAGGAGCTTGTCGATGAAACGCACGCGGGCCGGCATGGGGCCGGCCCGCCGCGGCCATTCAGGCTACCGCCGGGATGTGACGCGGGCCGGCAAGCATGGCGAGGCCAAGGCCTTTGGTCGAGCACATGACCCAATCATTTTGACGTGACGTCGTCGCGATCCGTATCCACGGTGGGGCGCACGGCGCCGCCGTCCATCCGATGGGCGGAATCGACGTCTTGGTGTTTTAGCCGATCTCCGTTGAAAACCGGGTTCCAGCCCTCGATCCTCACAAGTCACTTGCATAATGCAATCCACTAGGCTATGAGGCACTTTCATTTTGAAAGAGACCAGCGACAATGGTTGCCAAAACAAGCTTCGAAACCCGCCCATGCCCCATCGCGCGCAGCCTCGACGATGTGGGTGAGTGGTGGAGCATTCTTCTGCTGCGGGATGCGTTCCAGGGCCTGACGCGCTTCGACCAGTTTCAGAAGAGCCTGGAGATTGCGCCCAACATTCTGACGCGGCGGCTGAACAGCCTGGTCGAGCGCGGCCTGTTCGAGAAGCGCGTCTACTGCGAACGGCCGCTTCGCCATGAATATGTGCTGACCTCCAAGGCGCGCGATTTCCGCCCGGTCCTGCTTTCCTTGCTCGCTTGGGGCAACAAGCATCTGGCGCCCGAGGGCCCCAGCCTCGTCGTTGTGGACAAGGCTGACGGGCGCTGGGCCGAGCCGGTGCTGGTCGATCGCCAGACCGGCAAGGAACTCGACAGCGAGGACTTCGCCATGGCAACGGCACCCAAGGCCACCGATCGCATGCGGCGGCGATATCGCTTCAGCAGCGAAGGCTCAGGCCTTCCGCTGGTCGACAACGCGTTGCTTCAGCACAGCCAGGACGAGGGGCGCGGCAGATGAACAAGGTTCTCTCGCCGGCCGAATTGCAGCCATCGGTCGCCCAAAATCTCACGCCTGCCATTTCCGTTGCCGCCACTCCCATGCCCGCCAGGAAGCGTCGCAGGCCGCTGCTGATGTTGGCAGGCCTTGTCGTGATCGGCATCGCCGGCTGGTACGGCGTCCAGTGGTGGCAGGCCGGCCGCTTTCTCGTCTCGACCGATGACGCCTATGTCGGCGGCAACGTCACGCCGCTGGCGCCACGGGTCGCCGGTCATATCGACCAGATCCTTGTCGAGGACAACCAGCATGTCGAGGCGGGTCAGCTCGTGATCCGCATCGACGACCGGTCCTTCAAGGCGGCGCTGGAGCATGCGCAGGCATCGGTCCAGCAGCAGCAGTCGGCTCTCGACAATCTTCATGCCCAAATCTCGCTGCAGAATTCGGTGATCGAGCAGGCCGAGGCCGATCTCGAGGCTAAGAGCGCGGCCGCCGTTTTCACCACTCAGGACGCGAAACGCTATGAAGTGCTGGCCAGCACGAGGGCCGGTTCGCAACAGGACGCCCAGAGAAGCTTTGCCGCCGACGGTCAGGCCAAGGCGTCGGTGACCGCCTCTCGGGCGGGGCTTGCCGCCGCCAAGCAGCAGCTCGATGTGCTCAACACGCAGATTTCGGAAGCAACCGCCGCAGTTTCCGCCGCCAAGGCCGATCTCGACACGGCGCAGCTCGATCTCGGGTTCACGCAGATCCGTTCTCCCATCGACGGTGTCATCGGCAATAGGCTGGCACAAGTCGGCACCTATGTGTCGCCGGGTAGCTATCTCTTGACGATCGTTCCGGAGAGGGGGCTGTGGGTCGACGCCAATTTCAAGGAGGACCAGCTACGGCAGATGGCCGAGGGGCAGCCGGCGACGGTCTATACCGACATTGCACCTGACGAGCCGCTCAAAGGTCATGTCACCAGCCTGGGGCCTGCAACCGGGGCCATCTTCAGTGTGATCCCGCCGCAGAACGCGACCGGCAATTTCACCAAGATCGTCCAGCGCGTCCCCGTCAGGATCACCATCGACCAGGACCAGGTGCAGAAGGTTGCGCTCAGGCCAGGTCTGTCGACCGCCGTGAAGGTCGATACCGCGTCGCGCTGAGGACGCCATGTCAGAGCGCGCCGTCCCGCAGTCCTTCTTCGCGAGCATCCTGCCGTTCATGGTGATGTGCGTGGGGATGTTCATCGCGCTTCTCGACATCCAGATCGTCGCGTCCTCGCTCCAGGATATCGGTGGCGGCCTGTCGGCTGCCCAGGATCAGATCGGCTGGGTGCAGACATCCTACCTGGTGGCGGAAATCATCGTGATCCCGCTGTCGGGCTGGCTCACGCGCGTTTTCTCGACCCGGTGGCTTTTCACCATCTCGGCGGCCGGCTTCACCCTGGCAAGCATGCTTTGCGGATTGGCCTGGAACATCGAAAGCATGATCGCTTTCCGCGCACTGCAGGGGCTGCTCGGCGCGTCGATGATCCCGACGGTCTTCACCTCGTCGTTCCACTATTTCCAGGGTCCGAGGCGGGTCTATGCGGCCGCGGTGGTTGGCAGCATCGCTTCGATCGCGCCGACGCTCGGCCCCGTCATCGGCGGCTGGATCACCGATACGCTGAGCTGGCATTGGCTTTTCTATGTCAACGTCATTCCCGGCACCATCATCACCATCCTCGTCGCCACCCTGGTCAAGATCGACGAACCCGATCCGTCCCTTTTGAAGGGCGCCGACTACATCGGCATCGTCCTGATGGCGGTCAGCCTGGGCACACTTGAATATGTTCTCGAGGAGGGCTCGCGCTGGAACTGGTTCGATGATGCGACAATTCGCAATGGCGCCATCCTCGCCGGGGTCACCGGGGTTCTGTTCGTCGTCCGCAGCCTGACCTATTCGCAGCCGGTGGTCGATTTCCGTGCCTTCGGCAACCGCAATTTCGCGATCGGCTGCTTTCTCTCGTTCATCACCGGTGTCGGCATCTTCGCCACGATCTTCCTGACGCCGCTGTTCCTCGGTTACGTGCGCGGCTACGACGCCCTGCAGACCGGGCTGGCGGTCTTTTCCACCGGCGTCGCTTCGATGGTCGGCGTCCCGGTCTACATCTTCCTCGCCAAGCGCTTCGACACGCGCTGGCTGATGATGTTCGGGCTTGCCTCCTTCGGTGCGTCGATGTGGAGCTTCAGTGCCATCACCAGCGAATGGGGCGCCGCGCAGCTGCTTCTGCCCCAAATCTTTCGTGGCTTCCCACAGGTCTTCGCGGTCGCGCCCAGCGTCAATCTCGGTCTCGGCAGCCTGCCACCCGAACGGCTGAAATATGCCAGCGGGCTGTTCAACACGATGCGCAATCTCGGCGGTGCGGTCGGCATCGCCGTTTGCGGCGCGATCCTGAACGACCGCACCAACTTCCATTTCCTGATGATTGCATCGCATTTGACGCCACAGAATGAGGCTGCGATGCGCCTCGTCGACAACGTCGCGCTGCGTTATGGCCAGATCCCGGGCGCAGTGGCCGACGGTCACACTGCTTCGCTGAAACAGCTGTGGCAGCTGGCTTATCGCGAGGCATCCACGATGGCTTACGCGGATGCGTTCCTGGTGATCATGATCGCGTTCGTCATCGCGACGGCTCTCGTACCGTTCCTGCGCAACGTCACACCTAAGGCGCCGCCTCCGGACGCACATTGAGGCGGGATCAAAGCGACGATCGAACGAATCAGACAGGGAGCCTGAAGGCCGTTCGTCAGCGCACGGCTTCTCGGTGCGAGCCGGGCAGTCGGGTGGCGATCAGCTTGTCGATGCGGCGGCCGTCGAGATCGACCACCTCAAAGCGCCAGCCCTGCGCGTCGACGCATTCGCCGGTCGCCGGCAGGTGATGCATGTGCGCCAGCACGTAGCCGGCGACGGTCTCATAGTCGCGGTTTTCCGGCAGGTCGATGCCCAGAATCTCGGCCATTTCGTCGGCCTGCATGTAGCCGGCGAGCAGCCATGAGCCGTCCTCGCGCTTGACGGCGTTTTCCTCGTCGCCGGCATCGGTGTCCGCCCTGAAGACGCCGGTGATGGCTTCGAGAATATCGGCCGGGGTGACGATGCCTTCGAAATGGCCGTATTCGTCATGCACCAGCGCCATTGGCACGTCGGATTCCTTGAGCTTCTGCAACACGTCCAACGCGTCGGCCTGGTCATAGACGATGGGGGCGGCGCGCGCATGCCGGCGCGGGTCGAGCACATGGCCGGCAAGCAGCGCGGCGAGCACGTCGCGCGTCTGGACGACGCCGACCATGACGTCGACGCCACCGTCGCCCGCAGGCAGGCGCGAATGCTGGGTCTCCATCAAAAGCTTGCGGATGGTGCCCTCGTCGGACTGCAGATTGATCCAGTCGACCTCGGTGCGCGGCGTCATCACGGCGCGTACGGCGCGGTCGCCAAGCCGCATGACGCCTGCGATCATGCGCCGCTCGTCGGATTCGATGGTGCCATGGTGCTCGGCCTCGGCGACCAGCATCTTGATCTCCTCGTCGGTGACCTTCTCCTCGCTTTCGCCGCGCTGGCCGAGCAGCCACAATATGGCGCGGCCGGAAATGTCGAGCAGGAAGACCAGAGGAGCCGAGACGGTGGCGAGGATGGTCATTGCCGGGGCCGCCCGCGCGGCCACGCGCTCGGGATCGCGCAAGGCGATCTGCTTGGGCACCAGCTCGCCAACGATGAGCGAGAAATAGGTGATGATGGCGACGACGATGCCGACGCCGACCGGATCGGCGACGTTTTCGCGCATGCCGGCCGAGGCCAGGAAGGTGGCCAGCCGGTCGCCCAGCGTGGCGCCGGAAAACGCGCCGGAGAGAACGCCGACCAAAGTGATGCCGATCTGCACCGAGGACAGGAACTTGCCGGGATTGGAGCCAAGCTCAAGAGCCCGGCCGGCGCCGTTGACGCCGCGGTCGATCATCGCCTTGAGCCTGGCCGGGCGCGACGAGACGATGGCGAGCTCGGACATGGACAAAAGGCCGTTCACACAGATGAGGACGACCACGATAGCGATTTCGACGTATAGCATGAGCGGTCAATAGCATTGCGGCGCGGCTTTCGAAAATAGTCCGCCAAGATTTTTAGAAGATGACAGTGACAGCTCTCAACCGATGTCGTCTGCGGCATCGGGGTCACGGCCAATTTTCAGGTCGATCCCGGACCATCTGGTCTCAGAACACATGATCTCACGGCAGTTGCTTCAACACGCCGACAACGGCCTCGCCGTCGGTGAAATAGGGATCGCCGCCCCCATTGCGCCCGCTGCTGGTGGCGCCGATGCCGGCCATGTCTCTGGTCGAGATCAGCGTGCCGGCGGTGGCCAGATCGCGCATCAGGAAATTTCGTTCGGCATCGATGTCGGGGCCAATGTGATGGGTGATGGCGCCGGTATCGTGGCTCAGCCCCACGCCGCGATCGAAGCTGGCCGAACCGAGCCACAGCGGCCGGCCGTCGTCGCCGCTCGCGCCTGTCTGCCAGAGGCGGACATGATGACGCCGGTCGGCGCTGGCTCCCACCGGCTTTTCGAACGCAAGATCCTGGGCTCGGCCGTCGAACAGCAGCCGGCTGACCGGCGCATCGGGATAGGGATGGTCGAAGAGCACGCTTTCACCGATCTCGATCGCGGTCGTCAAGGTCACGGCGTCGGCAGTGTCCCAGCCGGCGACGGCGAAGGCATGGACCACTTCCTTCTTGGTGCCGACAAGGCCGACATTGATCGGATCACCCGGAATGCCCTGCGGCGTGTGCGTCACCATCTCGAAGAGCTGGGTGCGAAAGCCGCGATCCCGGAATGTCCAGAATTCCGGCGCGGCGAAATAGGCGAGCGCCAGATAGGCGGCCAGGAAGGCCGTCATCCAGATTGCAATGCGTCGCCGAAAACTTCGCTGGCTCATCACCGTCGCCCGAACGTTCCGGCATCACTCTATGCGATGTCGTGTTTCGCCGGCAAAGGGCGTCGACATGCTGTTGTCCGACACTCTAGCGGCAGGCGCGATAACCGTTCCTGCGGTTCTTGATGTCGAAGTGGAAGTGGTTGCGGTGGTCGTAATTGTAGCCGGGGCCAAGCACGGTGGTGAAATACTGGCAGCCGTCGGCGCGCACATTGTTGAGGAAACCGCGGGTGCGGAAGGCGAACAGGCCGGGCTTGCGCACGTCGATGTCGTCGCCATTGTTGAGCTCGATGCTCATCACGTCGAGCGCGTTGCCCTTGCCGTGCTCCGACAGCACACCTTCGCCGGCAATGTTACGGCAGGAATAACTGGAACCCTGGTGGATGGTCTTGACGCCGGAGAAATAGCGCCAGCGGGCGGAGGGAACGAGTTCGTTCTTCGTCCAGCCGGCGAAGGTCGCGGCCATGTCGCAGGTCAGCGTGGCGGCGGGCTTCATCTGGATGCTGCCTATGGCCGAGACCTTGACCGGATAATCGATGCCGCACTGACCTTCATGGATCGGCGCCAGGTCGGTGTAGGCGACATCGAGGCGCTTCAACTGCTGGCGGCAGTCGGTTTCGCTGGCCGGCATCTGCTCGACCGGCGACATCGGCTCATCCATGCGCGGATAGGCGGCGCTCGTCATATAGGGATTGGACGGAACAAGCTTCTGCATGCCCGTGTATTGCGGCACGGCAGCGGTCTGCGAGCCGACATCGACGGCCGGTTCAAGTGACAGCACGCTGCCGGTGTTGCAGGCCGAAACCGCCGCGAGGGCAAGGCCGGCGGCGACCATCGCAACATGTTTCGATTGGCGCGCGGCGGTGGAAAACACGACGCGAAATTTGCCGGCCATTGGCGGAAATCCCATTCACGGATATCCGGCATTTTAACGATCAAGGGTAAAGGAAAACTCAGCGCCCGTGTTCATGCCTGCGGCCGAATTGCGGCATGCAGTGTCGGCCCACCAGGCTCACTGGCAGAAGGTGCCACCATGCCGGCGCGGTTCGAGATCAAGATGGAAATGCAAGGCATGGTCGGGGTCGGCGCCTGGTCCGAGCACGGTCTTGAACGGTCCGCAGGCGGCCTTGCGCACGGCGTTGAGGAATTTCGCGTCCTTTTCCGGCGGCGCCGGGCCGACTTCGATCTTCTTGCCGTCCGACAGCGTGAAGCTGGCGATGTCGAGCGCGTTGCCGAAGGCGTGTTCCGACAGTTTTCTCGTGCCGTGGCGCGGCCGGCAGACAAAGGCCGATGCCTGGCCGATCGATTGCAGATCCGCCCCGAATTCGGCTTTCGCGGCCGGCTGGATGACGTCAGCGGCGAAACGCGCCGCAGCTTCGGCCATCGGGCAATTGAGCTCGGTGCCGGGGCCGATGGCGATCGACTTGCCGAGTGTCTTCAGCACGATCGGGTAGGGGATCGAGCAGCCGATGTCGGGATTGCTTTCTGCCTTGTGTTCCTCGAATTCGACACCGAGCGTCTTCAGCCGCTCGCGGCAAGAGACTTCCTCGTCGGGCATCTTGTCGTCGGGGAGATCGGCCGAGCGCGGGTCGGGCAGCATTTTCTCGTCGCCTGCATCCGCCGGCTTTTGCGGTGGCTGCGGGGCGACGGCCGGTGGCTCAACCTCGGGCTCCACGGTCCCAGGCTTTGGTGGTGGCGTCGGCGCCACGGAAGGCGGCTCCGGTTCGTTTTCCGTATCGGCCGATGGTTCGGGGCGCGCCTGCTTTTTTTGATGCGACTTATCTTGATTGAGCCGGTCAGCCGCTCCGCCGCTCTTTGGAGCTTGCGTCTTCAGCTCGTCCTTCTTTGAAACCTCGGCCTTCTGCGCGTCTGCGGGACGTGGCTCCGGCACCGGAACGTCGGCTGGTGATGTCAACGGATCCTGCGTTTTCTGCTGTATCTTTGTCGGGCCCGGCGTGACGTGCTGAGGGCCCCGCCGTTTCAGCCGATGCTTGCCCCGCGGTTCCAGCGGCTGGTCGGCCCGCAGCGACATCGGCTGCTCCACCTGGGGCTTGTGGTGCCGCTGCCGATGTCTGGCGTCAGCGGGCGTAACAAGCACAGCCGCGATGGCTACGACCAGTGCAATCCTGCAGGTTTGGGAAAAGACAATCGACCCCATGGCCGTCAACGGCGCGGACGCAAGGAGGTTGCCTTGGCCCCATCACGAACGGTAACCGCTATGTTACGCGCCGATCGCTTCCAGCCCTTCCTCCAGCCAGTCGGCAAGCAGAGGCATGCCAAGCAGATACTTCGCCGTGCGCCTGTTGGCGCGTTCGCGCGCCGCTGCAAGCGCATCCGCCCATTCGGTGCCATCGTAGTCGCCGCGACCGATCCAGGCCAGGGCGATGAGTTCGGCAGCTTCGTCGACATTGAGGTCGTTGATCAACTCACGCAGTTCTTCCTCGGTGAGGTTTTCGGAACTTTCCTCGGCGAGGCCGTCATGATGGTGGTTGGCATGGGCCTCGCCGTCGAGTTCGACCTCATGCTCGGCGCCACCGGCATAGTCTTCATTGACGGCGGCACTCAATGCCTTGGCCTTGAGGATGAACAGGCGCACGGTGTCGGGGCCGATCGAAAGCTCCCAATCCTTTTCAAGGCGCCGCTGCACATTCCGTCTCCGTCAGGTCGTTTGCTTGAATGATAGCGGATTTGCAGCATCCGTCACCTGATGTTCTCCGATATGCTTTTTTTCCGGGATGAAACCGAGGGCGTCCGGCGTTAGTGTTGCATTCTCACCCCTCAAGGAGGCTTCGATGCATAAAAGAATGCTGATCCAGGCGGCGACTGCCCTTGTCGCACTGCAGTTCCTTGCCGTTCCGGTGTACGCCGCCGGCAGTAGCGGCGGCAGCGACCAGACCGTGACCCAGTGCAAGAAGGGCCAGGTCTGGGACAAGAAGAAGAAAAAGTGCGTCGCACCCCAGGAAGGCATGCTGGATGATGACAGCATCTATGATGCCGGGCATTCGCTGGCGCTGGCCGGGCGCTATGACGAGGCGATCGCCGTGCTCAGCCTCGCCGCCAACAAGCAGGATCCGCGTATCCTCAATTATCTCGGTTATTCGCACCGCCATTCCGGCCGCGTCACCGTCGGCCTCGGCTATTACGAGGAAGCGCTGCGCATCGACCCCAACTACACGCTGGTGCGCGAATATCTCGGCGAAGCGCATCTGCAGATCGGCGATCTGGCCGGTGCCCAGCAGCAGTTGATGGAAATCGAAAAGCGGACCGGCAAGGGTTCGCGCGAATACGGTATGCTGTCGGAGCAGATCGACCATTTCATGCGGAGCTGATTTCGGCGCCCAATATTTCTCAATCCGGCCGCGAGCGATCGCGGCCGGATTTTTTGTTGCCGGCCATCGCCGGTTCGCATCTGCCGCGGTAGCATTTGCGAATGCAGCGACGGCATTTGTGAAAGCCGGAGAACATTTTCGCAAAACCGATTTTTGGGCGTGAAAAACCCGCGAAGATTGCTATATTCAGGGAAATTGCGGTGAAACGGTTCCGTTAGCCCGAGGCTCTCGGACCGTTTTCTTTTTGTACCCATCGACAAGGCTTTCCCCGAAGCGCGGGGGTGGCAGCAGGAAAGGTCAGGCATCATGAACAAGGTCCCGATGACAGGCGAGGGGTTCGCGTCATTGAAGGAAGAGCTGCGCTGGCGCCAGCAGGAAGAGCGGCCGCGCATCATCGAGGCGATCTCCGAGGCGCGCTCGCATGGCGACCTTTCCGAAAATGCCGAATACCATGCCGCAAAAGAGGCGCAGAGCCTCAATGAGGGCCGGGTCAACGAACTTGAAGATTATATCGCGCGCGCCGAAGTGATCGATGTCAGCAAGCTCAGCGGCGACAAGGTCAAGTTCGGCGCCACCGTGGTGCTGGTCGACGAGGACACCGAGGAAAAGAAGACCTACCGGATCGTCGGCGACCAGGAAGCCGACGTGAAGTCCGGCCGCATCTCGATCTCCTCGCCGATCGCGCGCGCGCTCATCGGCAAGGAAGTCGGCGACGCCATCGAGGTCAACGCGCCAGGCGGAGCAAGGGGTTACGAGATCGTCCAGGTGCAGTTTATCTAGCGGATTTGAGAAGCGCCGATTTGCGCCGATCTGCTTTTCAAGCCAAGGCTGGCGCCGCCCCTCATCGCCCTGCCGGGCACTTCTCCCCGTATAGCGACGGGGAGAAGGACGCCTTCACCGATGATTTCGCTAATTTTCAGCGTTTGCAAACATCCGCCAACTTTGCGCTCTGCTCCCTTCTCCCCGTCACTATACGGGGAGAAGGTGCCGGCAGGCGGATGAGGGGCAGCACTAACCTTTCCAATTGAATTGATTGAATAAATCAATCCGCCTGGCTACGCTCCAGCAGCCTATCGGCCTCCGCTACCACTTGCCCCGGCGTTACATGGTCCCCGAGTGCGGCCAAAAGCGTTGATGCGTATGGCCCGCGCGGGCCGGTGAGGCCGGGCTCGGTGGCAAGAAAAACCGCAACCGTCGGCAGGCCGAAGGCGCTGGCGAGATGGGTCAGCCCGGTGTCGGCGCCAATGACCAGCGTCGAGCGGCCGATGATCGCGGCGATGTCGGAGAGCGGCGATTTGGGCACCACGACCGTTGACGGAACAGCCCCGGCGATCGCTTCGGCGACGGCCTTTTCGCGCTCGTTCGACCATGTGGTGACCGGCGTCGTTTCCCTTTCAACCAGCAGACGGGCGGTTTCGATCCAGTCTTGAACCGGCCATTTCTTGTCTTCGCGGCTGGTGCCGTGCAGCAGGAAGGCGATTCTGCCACTGATGCCGGCCAGATTGCCGGGCGGCGGGACGATGCCGGAGTCCAGCCTCGAAAGATCGGGCTGGTAGCCGAGCGCCAGCCCGAACAGCCGCCGCGTGCGTTCGATGGCGTGCAGGTCGCGCGGCACGGCGTAGGTGACGTCGTAGACCAGCGTCGCAGAAGGTTCGCGCGCGCTCGACCGGTCGAAGCCGGCGATCGGCGCGCCGGCCTGCCTGGCCACCAGGGCTGACTTCAGCAGGCCCTGCGCATCGATGACGAGGTCGTAGCGGCAATCACGCAGGGTGCGGCGCAAGGCAGCCGCTTCGCGCCATGTGCCGCCGTCGAGCAATGTCTTGCGCCAGCGCCGGATCGCCACCGTGTGGATCCTGTCGATCGCCGGATGCAACGCAACGATGCCGGCGAATGCCTCTTCCACGCACCAGTCGAAGGATATGTCGGGCCTGACAAGGCGGGCATCCTCGACGGCCGGAAAGGTGTGAATGACGTCGCCCATCGACGACGTCTTGACGATGAGGACCTTCATGCGGCTGCCGGGATTTCCAGCAGGCGTTTCGCCGCTGCCACAACCTGCTCGACTTCAAGCGTCTTCAGGCAGTTGAGGTGGCCGAGCGGACAGACCTTCTGGTGGCAAGGCGAGCAGGACAGGCCGAGCCAGACCAGTTCGCACCGTTCCGCCAGCGGCGGCGTATTCTGTGGCGAGGTCGAGCCGTAGACGGCAACGATCGGCGTGCCGACTCCCGCCGCGACATGCATCAGCCCGCTGTCGTTGGACACCGCCAGCCTTGCCGCCGAGATCAGGTCGATGGCGTCCTCCAGCCGCGTCTGACCGGCGAGGTCGACAACGCCGGGGGCGAGGGCGGCGATCTCCGCCGCCACGTCGCGGTCGTTCTTCGAGCCGAACAGCGCGACCTTCAAACCCTTCGCCATGAGATCACGGGCAAGCCCGGCATAGCTTTCGCTCGGCCAGCGCTTGGCCGGGCCGAACTCGGCGCCAGGCATCAGCGCTGCGAATTTCTGGGGCGCGAGTCCGAAGCGGTCGAGCAGAGCGGCCTGATTCTTCGCGTCCACGGTCAGGCGTGGCGGCCGGAAATTGCCGCCCTGGGCGAGGCCGAAATAAGCCTGCGCCGTGCGTCGTTTGACGCTGTCGGGCAGCGGCACGATGTCGGTCAGCAGGCCGTAGCGCATTTCGCGCAAATAGCCGAAACGGCGCGGAATGCGGGCAAAGAACGGGATCAGCGCCGATTTCCAGCTGCCCGGCAGGACATAGGCCATGTCGTAGCGGCCGCGCAGCAGTCGGCCGAAACGCCGGCGAATGGTGAATTCCAGCGCGCCGGGCTTGAGCGGAAAGTCGATCTGCTGGCGGATTTCGGGCATGCGCTTGACCAGCGGTGCGGCCCAGGCCGGCGCCAGCACATCGATCGCGGCGTTGGGATGAAGCTCTTTCAGTGCCGAAAACAGGCACTGCGCCATCACCATGTCGCCCACCCAGCGTGGGCCGATCACGAGGATCGTTGGGCTTTCAGCCATTCGACATAGTCTCTGACACCGGTTTCCACTGTCCGGAATTGGCCATTGTAACCGACCGCGCGCAAACGGGACATATCAGCTTGCGTAAAGCTCTGGTAGCTGCCCTTGAGATGGTCGGGAAACTCGATGAATTCGATCTCGCCCTTGCCCAGCGTGTCGATGACGGTTTCGGCAATGGCACGAAAGGGCTGGGCGCGGCCGGTGCCGCAGTTGAAGATGCCGCTCGATCCGCGCTTCCACAGCCACAGATTGACGTCGGCAACGTCGCCCACATGGATGAAATCGCGGCTTTGCTCGCCCGGTCCGAAGCCATCATAAGCGCCGAACAGTTTCGGGTTCTCGCCCCGCTCGACCTGGTTGAACAGGTGGAAGGCGACCGAGGCCATGGCGCCCTTGTGCGCCTCGCGCGGACCGTAGACGTTGAAGTAGCGCAAGCCCACAACCTGCGCATGATCGGTGTCGAAGACGGTGCGCCTGACATAGTCGTCGAACAGCTTCTTGGAATAGGCATACACGTTGAGCGGCCGCTCGAGCGCCGGGTCTTCGCGAAATTCTGCGCCGCCGCCATAGACGGACGCCGAAGAGGCGTAGAGAAAGGGCACGCGCAGCGCCTGGCAGGCATGCAGCAACCGTTTCGAGAAGGCGTAGTTCACCTCCATCATGAACTTGCCGTTCCACTCGGTGGTGGTCGAGCAGGCGCCCTGGTGGAACACGGCCTCGATGCGGCCGAACGAGCCAGCCTCCATACGGCCCAGGAAATCGTCCTTGTCGAGATAGTCGGCGATGCGCAGATCGGCGAGATTGGCGATCTTGTGGCCATCGGTGAGGTCGTCGACGACGAGGATGTCGTCATGGCCTTCGGCATTCAGCGCGGCGACGATGTTGGAGCCGATCATGCCGGCGCCGCCCGTGACGATGATCATGTTGTTGGCCCTGATACGCGTTTCACTTGCCGATTCCGGCCCTTATAAGGGAGGCAAGGTGGGCTGTCGATAAAGCAGGCAGCGAAGCGGATGTCACAGTGGCGCCGCAAAGCTTCCGCTTCAGTCGGTTTGTGCCACCCGGGACGATCGTGAGGGACAAAAGAATGCCGTCGACCGAACTGCTCATTGCATTTTTCGCCACCACGGCGATCTTCGCCTACATTCCCGGCCCGGCTATGCTCTTCGCCGCCGCGCAGACGATGGCGCGCGGCCGCTGGTCCGGCCTGACGGCAGCACTTGGCATTCATCTGGGCGGCTATGTGCATGTCTTTGCCGCTGCCGCAGGCCTGTCGGTGCTGTTTCACGCCGTGCCGCCGCTCTACCTGGCGGTCAAGCTGGTCGGCGCGCTCTACCTGATCTGGCTCGGCGTTTCGCTGTTCCGCAAGCGCGTCGAGGGCGACATGGCGCTGCCCGCGATCGAGCGGAAATCGGCGCGGCGCGCCTTTTTCGAGAGCATCACCGTCGAGGTGCTCAATCCCAAGACGGCGATCTTCTTCATGGCCTTCCTGCCGCAGTTCATCGATACCTCGGCGGCGCTGCCGGTCTGGCTGCAGTTCGTCGTGTTGGGCACCATCGTCAATCTGATGTTCTCTTCGGCCGATATCGTCTGCGTGTTCCTGGCTGGTGCCGTGATCGGCCGCTTGCGGCGTTCGAGCCGTGCACAGCGCCTGATGCAGCGGGCCGGTGGGGCGGTGCTGGTCGGGCTGGGTGTCCATGTCGCCCTGCAGAAGACCTGACCGCCTGGCCATCGTGGTCATGGCCAGCCGTTGCGCTGCGTGGATTTGCGGTATATCGGCTTCGCCATGAACGAACCGGCCCTTCAATTGATGATTACCCGCAAGGTTGAAATCGGCCATTTCCACGCGTTGCCAGTGACATGATCAAGCACAATCCGCCTTCTCCCGAACCCCTGCACCGCGCCATCGCACGGTTTGGCCAGGCCACCGTGCTGGTGGTCGGCGACTTCATCCTCGACCGGTTCGTCAACGGCGTCATCGAGCGAATCTCGCCGGAAGCGCCGATCCCGGTGCTGCACGGGCGCGGCGAAACCTCGACTATGGGCGGCGCCGGCAATGTCGTCGCCAACATCGTCTCGCTCGGCGCATCCGCTGTTCCCGTGTCGGTGATCGGCGCCGACGCAGCCGGTGACAATCTCGTGCGCATGCTGCGCGAACTCGGCGCTGACACTGCCGGCCTGGCGCAGGCGCGTGGCCGCATGACCTCGTCGAAGAGCCGCTTCAGCGCGCTCAACCAGCAGGTGCTGCGCTTCGACGAAGAGGAGATCAAGCCGCTCGATGTTGCGGAGCGCGACGGTCTGATCCGGCATTTCCGCTCGGCGCTGACGCGCGCCGACATCGTCGTCCTGTCCGACTATGGCAAGGGCATATTGCTCGACGGCGTCGCCGGCGACTTGATCGCCATCTGCCGTGAGGCGGGAAAGCCGGTGCTTGTCGATCCGAAGGGCCGCGACTATGCGCGCTATGCCGGAGCGACCGCCATCACCCCCAACCGCAAGGAGCTTGGGGAAGCTGTCGGCCATGCGGTGTTCGCCGATGACGAGATCGTGGCGGCGGCACGCCAGCTGATTTCAGCGCATGGCTTCGATTTCGTCGTGGCGACGCGCAGCGAAAAGGGCATGAGCGTGGTCGACCCGACCGAGGCGCGCCATATCGCCACCCAGGCGCGCGAAGTGTTCGACGTTTCGGGCGCCGGCGACACGGTGATCGCGAGTTTTGCATTGGCGCTGGCGGCCGGTGCCGACCCTGTCTCGGCGGCATCGATCGCCAATGCCGCCGGCGGCGTCGTGGTGGGCAAGCGCGGCACCGCGCGGCTGACGGTCGAGGAACTCACCGGTGCGCTGTTCCGTTCGCACGGGCCGACCGCCCACAAGGATGCCATCCTCGACGCTACGTCGGCCGCGCGCATGGTCGCGGCGTGGAAGGAGGAGGGCTTGAGCGTCGGCTTCACCAATGGCTGCTTCGACATCCTGCATGCCGGCCACGTCAGTCTCTTGCACGCGGCGCGCAGCCAGTGCGACCGGCTGGTGCTTGGCCTCAACAGCGATGCTTCGGTGCGACGGCTAAAGGGCGTCGGGCGGCCGGTCAACGACCAGCATGACCGCGCCTGTGTGCTCGCCGCCCTTGCCTCGGTCGATGCGGTCGTGGTGTTCGAGGAGGACACGCCCCTGGCGCTGATCGAAGCGCTGCTGCCCGACATGCTGGTCAAGGGCGCCGATTACACGATCGACACCGTGGTCGGAGCCGATGTGGTGCGGAAGGCGGGCGGCCGCGTCGTGCTGATCGATCTCGTCGCCGGCAAAAGCACCACCAACACCATCGGCAAATTGCGCGCCGGCGGCACCACAAGCTGAGGAATTCATGTCTGACCTGAACGACTACCTGGTCCGCTCGGCGGCCTCGATTTCCGCCATGGTCGAGCGCGACCTGACGAGCGAGATGGAGCGGGCGGTGAGCGCCATCGTGACGGCTCTTTCGCAGGGCAAAGCCTTGCTGATCTGCGGCAATGGCGGCTCGGCCAGCGATGCCATCCACATCGCCGGCGAACTGGTCGGCCGCTTCCTCAAGGAGCGCAAGGCCTACAATGTCATCGCACTGCCGGCCAATGCCGCGGTGCTGACCGCCTGGGGCAATGACTATGGCTTCGACACGGTGTTTTCGCGCCAGGTCGAGGCGCATGGCTCGGCGGGCGGCGTGCTGCTGGCAATCTCGACCAGCGGCAATTCGCCGAGCATTCTCGCCGCTGCCGAGCAGGCGCGGATGATCGACATGACGGTGATCGGCCTGACCGGCGACACCGGCGGCAAGCTCAAGCCGCTATCGGACATCCTGCTCAACGTGCCCTCGACCTCGACCCCGATCATCCAGCAGGGGCATCTGTGCCTCTATCATCATCTGTGCGAAGTGGTCGAAGCGCGTCTCAGCAATGGCTGACAGGTCGTGAAGCCCGAACCCTATCCGCTCCAGGAGCCCGGACTGTGGGTCGAGCGGATCGATAGCAGGATTTTTCCGACCGGTACGCCTGCGCTGTTTCTCGACCGCGACGGCACCATCAATCTCGACACCGGCTATCCCGATGACCCGGCCGAAATGGTGCTGCGCGAAAATATCGCCGCTGCGATCGGTGCCGCCAATCGGGCCGGCATTCCCGTCATCATCGTCACCAACCAGTCGGGCATCGCGCGCGGCTACTACGGCTGGAGCGATTTCGCCGCCGTCAATGGCCGCGTGCTCGACCTGCTGCGCGCCGACAACGCGTTCGTGGATATGGTCCTTGCCTGCGCCTATCACGAGGCGGGCGAGGGGCCGCTTGCGATCGCCGATCATCCGATGCGCAAGCCCAATCCCGGCATGCTGCTGGAGGCGGCCAAATGTCTGGGGCTCGATCTGCGGCGATCGCTGATCGTCGGCGACAAGCCGGCGGACATGGAGGCGGGACAGCGCGCCGGCCTTTTGCAGGGCTGGCTGGTCGACGGCGAAGCGGCCGTTCGATCGGGCTTTACAGTCCAGCGCTGGCGCGACCACGAGGATCTGGGTGGCCTGCTCGCCGCAATAGCGGCACTCGGCACCGTGTCATGATCTCGAAAAGTGGAATCCGGCTTCGGGCAAGATCATGATCATGCTCAAGCACCATCCGTGCGGCCTCAAGTCGGATCGTTGTCTCGCGAAGCTTCGTAAAGCTTGGCCTCGGTGGCGAACGAATACACCATCACCATCATCGAATAGACGAAGCCATGCCGGCCGCAAAGGAAATAGCGCTTGGCCAGGTAGAACTTCAGGAAGTTGCCGAGCGGCGACAGGACCAGCCTTATCAAGCCTGGCTTCTTGCCTCTCTCGACCAGCGTGGCAACCTTGAGGCTGGAGTAGGTGTTGGCCCTTGCCAGATCCTCCACGACAGTCATTTCGCGGCGATGCAGCAACACGCCATTTTCAATCGTACCGGTTTCGCCCGGCACCTCGAACGATTCATGGACCCGCAGGTCAATGTCCATGGTGGCCTTGTCGCGGCGGAACAGACGCAGCAGCCTGTTGTGCAGCACCCAGCGGTGCGCATAGCCATAGCCTTTCAGCTTGTCGCGGCGTCTTACGAACCATCCGTCGATGGCCTCGTTGTGAGGCTGCGTCACGGTCACGATCGACCGCCTGAGCAGGGCGTCGACGGCCTCATCGGCTTCAATCGAAAGGCACCATGGCTGCGTGGCTTGATCAAGCGCGAATTGCCGCTGACGTGGGAAACCCGGCCAATCGTTGTGAAACAGCCTTATCGGGTAGCCCTTGGCGATGAACTCCTGAATGACGTCCAGGGTGTTATCCGTCGAACCTGAATCGACGACGACGATGTCGGCGCAGAAGTCGACGCTCTCCAGGCACGGGCCGATCATGTCGGCTTCGTTCATGCAGATGATGAGCGCCGAAACCGGGCTAGAAAATCGAGTCATGATCCCACTCTACAGCACACTGTTCTGTGAAATTACGCTGCTTGCGCCATTTGTTGTTACGCAAGCCCTGTCGAAAAACCCGTCACACTTTCCTGAAATTGCCTTAGGAAACCAACAAAGCAGCCACGTCCGTCAGAACGTTCCGGCTTTCTACACCAGAGCCTGTCGAATGCGAAAGCGGCCCTGGTATGGCGAAGCCGGGAATTCGCATCGAGCGGGGACGATGTGGTGCTGCCGTCGACCAGCCTCAAGGCTGTGCAAACGAGACCAGCCCCTCGTCCTTGACCCGGCGGATGGTGAGCGCGGTGCGCACCGTGTCGACATTCGGGGTCGAAGTCAGCTCCTCGATGACGAAGGTCTGGAAGGCCCCCAGGTCGCTCGCCACACAGTGCAGCAGGAAATCGGATTCCCCCGATACCATCCAGGCGTCGCGCACGATCGGCCAGCCGCGCGTACGCTCTGCAAAGGTGCGCAGTTCGGCGTCGGCCTGGTGATGCAGGCCGATCAGGCAGAAGGCAACGACATCGAGGCCGAGCGCCGGTGCGTTGAGCAAGGCGCGGTAGCCGCGGATGATGCCGGCTTCCTCCAGCCGCTTGACGCGGCGCAGGCACGGCGGCGCCGAAATGCCAACGCGGTTCGACAGTTCGACATTGGTCATGCGCCCATCGGCCTGAAGCTCGCGCAGGATCTTCCAGTCGATGGCGTCGAGATCGGCCTTGAGCGGCATGAGGGCTCTCGATAAGTCAGGGGCAATACGCAAGAATCTTGCGTGATCTTGTAATTAAACGACTTCGCTGTCCATTCCATCCCTCGCTCGGAATATTTCGGCCGATCAAAGCGGCGACAGGGGTGCGACAAAGCTTTCCGGGGACGAATGCCAACCTGCCTTGCTGGCGCCGTGGGCAACACTTACATTACGCGCGATATCGACGAGTTTTCCATGCCGCAATTGTCGGCAGCCCTCCGCAGAGGCTTCCAGATGACCACCAAGCACGCGCCCGTTCTCATCATCGGTTCCGGCCCCGCCGGCTATACGGCGGCGGTCTACGCCGCCCGCGCCATGCTGAAGCCGATGCTGGTCGCCGGCCTGCAGCAGGGCGGGCAGCTGATGATCACCACCGATGTCGAGAACTATCCCGGCTTCGCCGACCCCATCCAGGGTCCGTGGCTGATGGAGCAGATGCTGAAGCAGGCCGAACATGTCGGCACCGACATCATCAACGACATCATCACCGAGGTCGACCTCAATGTGCGGCCGTTCCGCGCCAAGGGCGATTCCGGCACCACCTACACCGCCGACGCGCTGATCATCGCCACTGGCGCGCAGGCCAAATGGCTGGGCATTCCGACCGAACAAACCTTCATGGGCTTCGGCGTGTCGGCCTGCGCCACCTGCGACGGCTTCTTCTACCGCGGCAAGGATGTCGCTGTTGTCGGCGGCGGCAATTCGGCGGTGGAAGAGGCACTCTACCTGTCGAACCTCGCCAAGAGTGTGACGGTCATCCATAGGCGCAGCGATTTCCGCGCCGAGCGCATCCTGCGCGAGCGGCTCCTGAAGAAGGGCAATGTCCGTATCATCTGGGACACGATCGTCGACGAGATCACCGGCCGTCCCGGCAAGGCGCCGCTGCCGCCTTCGGTCGAAGGGCTGAAGCTCAAGCATGCGGTGACCGGCCAGGAAACACATCTCAAGGTCGACGGCGTGTTCGTGGCCATCGGCCACGCGCCGGCGGTCGAATTGTTTGCCGGCAAGCTGAAGCAGAAGCCGAACGGCTATCTGTGGACGGCGCCGGATTCGACCCGCACCGACGTTCCCGGCGTGTTTGCGGCGGGTGACGTGACCGACGACATCTACCGCCAGGCGGTGACCGCAGCGGGGCTCGGCTGCATGGCTGCACTCGAGGCGGAGAAGTATCTGGCCGGCATCGAAGTGCACCGTGAAGCGGCGGAATAAAGAGTTCAGAAGGCGACTTAGAAACGCCGTGTAAAAGCCTGATTTTTCATTCAGACGCCAAAACAGAACGAGGGGTAGCATGGCGTTGGACTGGGACAAGCTACGCGTGTTTCACGCTGCGGCGGAGGCAGGGTCGTTTACCCATGCGGCCGAGACATTGCATCTGTCGCAATCGGCGATCTCGCGGCAGGTCAGCGCGCTCGAACATGATGTCGGCGTGCCGCTGTTCAACCGCCATGCCCGCGGGCTGGTGCTGACCGAGCAGGGCGAAATGCTGTTCCGCACGGCGCATGACGTGCTGATGAAGCTCGAAACCATCAAGTCGCGGCTGACCGAGACCAAGGATCGCCCCTCCGGCGTGCTCAGGGTGACGACCACCGTCGGGCTGGGCGCCGGTTGGCTGACCGAGCGGGTGCAGGAGTTCATAGAGCTCTATCCCGAAATCAGCCTGCAGCTGATCCTCGCCAACGAGGAACTCGACCTCACCATGCGCCAGGCAGATTGCGCCATCCGGCTGCGCCAGCCGCAGCAGCCGGACTTGATCCAGCGCCGCCTGTTCACCGTACACTTCCACCTCTATGCCTCGCCCACCTATGTCGCCAAGCACGGCAAGCCGGCTTCGGTGGCCGAGCTGAAGAGCCATCGCATCGTCACCTTCGGCGTGCCGGTGCCGTCGCATCTGTCGGAACTGAACTGGCTGGAAACGATTGGCGATTTCGAAGGCGGACAAAGGGTGCCGACGTTGCAGATCAATGACATATTGTCGATCAAGCGCGCGGTGCAGGGCGGCGCCGGCATCGCCATGCTGCCCGACTATGTGATCAACAAGGATTCCGACCTGGTGCAATTGCTGCCGGAGACCGAGGTGCCGTCATTCGACACCTATTTCGCTTATCCGGACGCGATGAAGAACCAGGCCAAGCTGCATGTCTTTCGCGATTTCATCATCGCCAAGGCGCGTAGCTGGTCTTTCTGATCCACCCCTGGCGTCCGACTTTCTGGTCTTCATCCAGTTCTAGAATCACCCCCGCCAGGGCGTCAGCCGCGGCAGCCAGGCGGGCACGGCGCGGCGATAGATTTCGTACTGCGCGCCGTAGCGGCGGGCCAGTGTCGGCTCCTCGTAGAGCCGGACGAACGACACCATGGCGATCGCGCCGATGGTCGCGTAGGCGGCAAGCGTCAAACTCGAGAACAGCAGCGCCTGGCCGAGGATGATCGACAGCACCGCGACATACATCGGGTTGCGGACATGGCGGTAGATGCCGCCGATCACCAGTCTCTCGGTCGGTGCAACCGGAGCGGGCGTGCCCAGCCCCTCGAGCGCAAAGCGGCCGAAGGCATGCAGCAGTGCAGCGATCGCGGTGACGATCAGGAGCCCGCCAACAGGCACAAAGCCCGGCAGGCTCGACCATGGCAAGCCCCAGCGATCGGTCAACAGCCAGGGCACCAGCCCGGCAACCACGCCGGGCGCGGCGATGAAGAATGCCGCGCATCCGGCGATCGCCGAAAACGTCCGCATTGGGTGCTTCCTCCCTGACTGCCTGATAAATGAACGGCTGCTGCCTGCTTCCACATCATTGCGCGGTTTTGGCATTTGGGCACAGAAATCGATCGCGATTGGCGATTCTGTAGTGAGAATCGCGCCTCCGTACACTCCGTTTTGCTGATTTTGCTGGTCCTATAGGTCTCGGATATGGGTTAGACCACAGCCTGCGTCTTTTTGCATGCGTGTGTTGCAAAATAGATGCTTGTTTCTTGGGCATGATGAGCACATATATAGATCATCTCCTGGGCGCGTTCTCCTCCCATTAGCGCCCTAGAGTGTTCCCCTCTGGAGGTTAGCCTTAACAGGCACTTCCAATCAAACTCAGCCGGATCTTCGTTGATCCGGCTTTTTTGTTGCCCGAGCCCTGCCGGAGCAACTCGAAAATTCATCAGAATTGCCACGTAACAGTGACATGTAACCTCAGGTAACATGACATGGACGCCCGACACGTGCTATCCACACCATAGGACGCGGTGTGGTCGTGCGGGAGATGGGGGCATCACTCGAACGGCCCGGGCTCAGGCGGCTACCGCGTCCGAACCATTTTCGCTGCCGAAGCTCGGCGGCGCCAGATGCGGCGGACCTTCCGTTTTGCCTCCTGGGAAACGGTCCGCGAATATAACGACGTCCGGTCCCCGCCGGGCGTCGTTTTCATTTGGCCCCCCTCGAACCGGGGTTCGAGGGGAAGACCGAATCAGGCAGCCTTGCCGTTGGCATTCATCGCTTCGTCGGCGAGACGCCCGGTGAGTTCGGCCATGTGGTCGAAGACGGCGCGGTAGCTGGCGACGCCAGCGGTCGCCGAGCGCAACTCGATGATCAGGTCGCCGATCTCGGCCTGCGGCATGGTCGCCTCGACAACATCCCATCCCGGCCAGGCAGGCCGCGCATCATAGCCGAGGATCTGGCCGCGCCGCTGCGGGATGAGCGCGATGATCTTCGAGGTCGCGTCGGAGGGCGTGACGATCTCGACCTTCATCACCGGTTCCAGAAGCACCGGCGAGCAGGCGGCCATGCCTTCCTTCATCGCCAGTCTGGCCGCCATCTGGAAGGCCATGTCGGAGGAATCAACCGCGTGGTAGGAGCCGTCCGAGAGGTTGACGGCGACATCGACGACGGGAAAGCCGAGCGGCCCCGACTTCAGATAGTCGCGCACGCCAGTCTCGACCGACTGGATATAGGTCTTCGGCACGACGCCGCCGGTGATGGTGTCGGTGAACTGGAAGCCGGAGCCGCGCGGCAGCGGCTTGATCTCGATCACCACGTCGCCGAACTGGCCATGGCCGCCCGACTGTTTCTTGTGCCGGCCGCGCTGCTGCGCCGATTTGCGGATCGTCTCGCGATAGGGCACCGCCGGCGCATGACCTTCGACCGGGATCTGGTTCTTGCCTTCCAGCCGCTCGCGCACGACACGCAGATGCATCTCGCCATGGCCCGACAGCACGGTCTCGGCCGAGTCCTGGTTGTGGCGCAGGCTGAGCGAGGGGTCTTCCTCCGCCAGGCGCTGGATGGCGGCCGACATCTTCACTTCGTCCTTGCGCTCCTTGGGGCGCAGCGCGAAAGCGAAGACCGGCTGCGGCGGCTCGAACTCAAGCAGCGGCTTGATGCCGCCCTTGGCCGAACTCAGCGTCTGGCCGGTCTTGACCTCATCCAGCTTGCCCAGCGCCACCGTGTCGCCGGCCTTGGCGATGGTGAGCTTGAACTGATCCTTGCCGAGCATTCGGTAGATGCCGGAAACCTTCGCCGTGTTGCCGCCGGGCAGCCAGAGTTCGGAGCCGTCGACGACCTGGCCTGACAGGATGCGCGACACCGACAGCTTGCCGCCATGCGGCGTGTGGATGGTCTTCATCACCTGAGCCACTGTGGCCGCGCCGTCGGGGGCGCCCAGCCGCTTGCGGGTCGCCTCGATGTCCGGCGCGTCGTGGCGGATCGCCTTCAAGAGGCGCAGCACGCCATTGCCTTTCTCGGCTGTGCCGATCAGCACCGGCGTCACCGCGCCATCGCGCAGATCGGCGGCGAGGTCGTCGAAGATGGCGTCCTTGGGCGGCTCGATCTCCTCGAGCAGTTGTTCCATCAGTTGGTCGTCATGATCGGCCAGCGTCTCCAGCATGGAGAAGCGCGCCTCCAGTTCGCGCGCCTTGTCATCGCCAGGTATTTCGGCCACTTCGCTTTCGGCATATTCGCGATAGATGTAAGCGCGCTCCAGCGCCAGATCGATCGAGCCGATGACGACGCCATCCTTGCGCAGCGGAATCTGGCGCAGCAGCAGCGGCACGGCGCTGGCCGGCTGCAGCATCTTCAGGGTGTCGCGCACGCCGGCGATTGCCTTGTCGACCTTGTTGAGGAACAGGATGCGCGGCACGCCGAGATCGTCGAGCCTGCGCATGATCAGCTGCAGGGCAGGGATCTTCTTTTCGTCGGCCTCGGCAACGACCACAGCGAGGTCGCAGGCGGCCAGCACCGGCTCGGCCTCGAAGGAGAATTCGATGGAGCCGGGACAATCGACGAAAGTAAGCTGCTCGCCCATGAATTCGGTGGTGGCGAAGGTCGCCTCGACGCTCATCGCGTGGGCCCGCGCCTCTGGCGAATGATCTGAAACGGTGTTGCCTGATGAGACGGGGTTTTGTCGGGGGATTGAGCCCGTGCGGGCCAGTATGGCTTCGAGAAGTGTCGTCTTACCGCTGGCGAAGGGACCGATTATGGCAATGCATTTCGGTCCCGTGCGTCGTCCTCCGGCGCGAGTACCCATGACTGACCTCCACTCAGGCGTTTCCCGTAGGACCGACTGGCATGCATGGTTCAGGCTTGGTCAATCGGTCCTGAGCGGCGGCCGGCCTGTTCGACCGTCGCGGGCGGGGTTCTTTTGGTTTGGCCACCTGCCCGAAGCCATCGTCCCACTTGTTTGCCGGCAGGGCAAGAAAAATAGAAATTCTTCGGTGTGGCCTCAGGCGCTCAGCGCCAGCGGCTCGGCATGGACGGCATGCAACGGACCAAGCTTGTCGCGCGGCGCCGGCCGGCCGAAGAAATAGCCCTGGAAACGATTGCAGCCGGCGGCCTTGACCAGGGCGAATTCCTCTTGCGTCTCGACGCCCTCGGCGACGATGGTGACGTCCTGGATGCGTGCGATCTGGGCGAGCGCCGAAACGAAAATCTGCGCCACCTGGTCATGGGCGAGGCTGCGGATGTAGGAGCGGTCGATCTTGATGCTGTCTATCGGCAAGGTCTTCAGATAGTTGAAGCCGCAATGGCCGGTGCCGAAGTCGTCGAGCGCGATGTGGAAGCCGAGGCCGCGCAACGCTTCGAGGCGTCGCAGGATTTCGGGCGTGGCGGCGGTCGCCACCGTCTCGGTGATCTCGATGACGAATTGCGCGGCGCAACGGCCGGTTTCCTTCAGCACGCGATCGCACATGGTGACGATCTCGTCACGCTTCAGCTGTTCGCCGGAGACGTTGATCGATATGCGGCGTCCCGGGAAATGGCTGATATCGGCGCAGGCCCGCTTGAACACCCACTCGCCGAGCATGTCGATCAGGGTCGAGCGTTCGGCGATCGGAATGAACTCGGCCGGCGAGATCAGACCACGAACCGGGTGGCGCCAGCGGATCAGCCCTTCGAAGCCACAGGTGGAACTGTCCGGATTGACGATCGGCTGGTAGTGCAGCTCGAGTTCGCCGAGATAGACCGCCGCGCGCAACTCCCGCTCGACCAGGCGACGATAGCGCTTGTCGGACAGCATCTCCTCGTCGAACACGGTGACGCGGCCACGACCCGCCGCCTTGCTTTCATAGAGCGCCAGGTCGGCGACCAGCATCAGTTCCGTCGTGTTTGAGGCATGTGCCGGCGCCAGCGCCAGGCCGACGGAAATGGAGAGCGGGATGGTCTTGCCCTCATGCGATTTCCCGGCCCGCATGGCATCCAGCAAGCGCCTGACTTTCTTGTTGATGATGGCGAGATCGTTGTGCGGGACGATGACGCCGAATTCGTCGCCGCCGAGCCGTCCGACCATGCCTCCGGCAAAGATGCGCTCGGCGGTCTTGACCAGATGTGCCAGAGCGAGGTCGCCGAACTGATGTCCGAACGTGTCGTTGAGCTGCTTGAAGTGATCGACGTCGATCAACAGCAAGGTCGCATCGCGCCGGTCGCGCATGCTGCCGAGACTGTCGTGCAGCGCTTCGAGGAAATAGCGGCGGGTCATCGCCCCGGTCATCGCGTCCCTGGTCAGGAAATGATGCTTTTCCGCCTCTGCGGCGGCGGCCGACCGCAAGCGATGGACGACGCTGCTGCGCATATACATCAGGGCCAGCAGGGCCAGGCTGGTGGCGAGGATCGAGATAGCGAAGGCGTTGCTGGACGGCTGGTCTCGCGAAAGGTCGACCGCGCCAAGCACCGCGGCGCCGATGCTGATCAGAAGCAGCAACTGGATGCCGCGGTAGATCCGGCCGCTGTGATCCTTGATCGTCGCCAATATGCTCATCTCATCGCCCCTTGAAATGCGGGCTCAGGGCTAGTGAGCAGCTGTTAAGAAGACATTGAATTCGCCATCGTTCGGTGCCGCGACACGGTGCGGGGAGCGTTCATGGTTAAGGAGAAAAAATCGGTCTTGCGGCGGTGCGCGAAACGGCCGGTTGCGCCTGGGATGATATCGGCCGACAATGGATCTTGCGCCAATGTCCGGCGGCGTTTGTCGCCATCACCTCACCAAGTTCCAGGGTTTCCACGATGAAGATCATTGCTTGCGGCAGCGTGCCGACCATCATAGCGCCGGAGAAGTACTTCACCGGCCGCGTGTTGCAGACGCCGATCATCGAGAAGGAGGCGCCGGCGCGGCTGCGGGCCACGCTGGTCAGCTTCGAGCCGGGCGCGCGCACCCACTGGCACACGCATCCGCTCGGCCAGACACTCTATGTCACCTCAGGCGCAGGCCTTGCCCAGACATGGGGCGAGCCGGTCCAGGAGATCAGGGCCGGCGACGTGATCTCGTTCGGACCTGGCGAAAAGCACTGGCACGGTGCGGCGCCGAAATCGGCGATGACGCATATCGCCATGCAGGAGGCGCTCGACGGTGTCCATGCCGACTGGTTGGAAGAGGTGACGTCAGTCCAATATGGCGGCTGAGTGCCGAGCCGGTGAGGAGGCGTCGTTGCCAATAAAAAACCCGGCGGTGAAGCCGGGTTTTCAGTTTCAAGACTGGCCTGATCAGGTCAGCGATGCCGTGAAGCGCTGGATGCGCGTGCAGGCTTCCTCAAGCAGCGTCTCCGAAGTGGCGTAGGAGATGCGGAAGTTGGGACCGAGGCCGAAGGCCGAGCCGAACACCACCGCGACCCCCTCGGCCTCGAGCAGTTCCGAGCAGAAGGTTTCGTCGGTGTCGATCACCTTGCCGGCTTTGGTCTTCTTGCCGATCAGCTGGGCGCAGGACGGATAGACGTAGAAGGCGCCTTCCGGCGACGGGCAGGTTATGCCGCGCGCCTGGTTGAGCATCGACACGACGAGATCGCGCCGGCCCTGGAAGATCGCCTTGTTCCTGGCGATGAAGTCCTGCGGGCCGTTGAGCGCCTCGACCGATGCCCATTGCGCGATGGTGCAGGCGCCCGAGGTCTGCTGGCCCTGGATCATGTCCATCGCCTTGATCAGCGCCACCGGACCGGCGGCATAGCCGATGCGCCAGCCGGTCATGGCATAGGCCTTCGACACGCCATTCATGGTCAGCGTGCGCTCGTAGAGCTTCGGCTCGACTTCGGCGATGGTCTTGAAGACGAAGTCGCCATAGGTCAGGTGCTCGTACATGTCATCGGTCAGCGTCCAGACATGCGGATGCTTCAACAGCACGTCGGCCAGCGCGCGCAATTCAGCCTCGGTATAGGCGGCACCCGACGGGTTCGACGGCGAGTTCATCAGCAGCCATTTGGTGCGTGGCGTGATTGCCTTTTCCAGCACCGCGGCGGTCAGCTTGAAGCCGTTGTCGATCGAGGTGTCGGCAAACACGGAGGTGCCGCCGCATATCGCCACCATCTCAGGATAACTGACCCAGTAGGGGCGCGGTATGATGACCTCGTCACCGGGGTTCAGTGTCGCCATGAAGGCGTTGAACAGGATCTGCTTGCCGCCGGTGCCGACAATGGTCTGCTCGGGCTTGTAGTCGAGATTGTTTTCGCGCTTGAACTTCTTCGCGATCGCCTCGCGCAGCGGCACGATGCCCGACACCGGCGGATATTTGGTTTCGCCACGGCGGATTGCCTCGATCGCCGCATTCTTGATGTTGTCGGGCGTATCGAAGTCCGGCTCGCCGGCGCCGAGGCCGATAATGTCACGGCCGGCATTTTTCAGCTCGCGCGCTTTCTGCGTCACCGCAATGGTCGCGGAAGGCTTTACGCGGGAAAGGGCGTCGGCGAGAAAGGCCATGACCGGATATCTCCAAACAAGGTCGGCGCGGGCCGGGAGCGGCCGCGGCGCTTCTCATGTCGCATGATTTCGCGCAGTGCAAGCATTGTCGGCTGATCCAGGCCTCAAGGAGCCGTGATCGGAAACGATAAATTCATTAACGGGCGGTAGAGGCTTGCGTGACAGGATCGCAGTTTGACCGCCAGTTTGCGGAGCGAGGAACCGTGTCGCGCAGCATCGGGCTTGCCCACATCATCCGTCAGGACGACGGCACCTCCACCGGTGTCTGGGGCATCTACACGCTGCAAAGCGCCTTCCAGCCGATCTTCGCCTTCAACGAAGGCAAGCTGTCGGTGGCCGCGTTCGAAGGGCTGATCCGGCCGTTCCGCGACGGCGAGCCGCAATCGCCGATGAGCTTTTTCAGCACCTGTCCGGCCGCCGACCGCCTGCATGTCGAGGCGCTGACCAGGACGCTGCATCTTCTGAACGCCGGCGCCTGTTTGCCGGAGGAGGCCTCGATCTTCGTCAATTTCGACCCGTCGGTGTTCACCGAGCGCACCGTTGCCGACAATGCCTTGCGCGAAATGCGGCTGGTGCTGCACGAGGCCGGCATCGATCCGCGCCGTGTGGTCTGCGAAGTGACCGAGCAGCGCTCGGCGTCGCAGGAGACCCTGCACAGTTTCGTCGCCGCGCTGCGGGCCAACGGCTTTCGCATCGCCGTCGACGATTATGGCGCCGATGATTCCGACATCAACCGCATCAAGCAGCTAAAGCCCGACATCGTCAAATTCGACGCCTTCTGGATCACGCAGCTGATGGAGTCCGGGGCCGGCTTCGCGCTGCTGACCACGATGGTGAAAAGTTTCGAGCAGCAAGGCATCCGCACTGTGTTCGAGGGCATCGAGGAGGGCTGGCAACTGGAACTCGCCGAGAAATCGGGAGCGTCGATGGTGCAGGGTTTCGTGCTGGCGCGGCCCGAGCTTGCACCGACAAGCTTTCGCGTCTTCGGCAAATCCACGCAGCAGGCCGCCCCCGCGGCCGTTGAAGCCGCGCCTGTCCAATCGGCCTCACCGCATGCGACGCGGCCGGCAAAACCCTTCGGGCGCAAGGTGGCGCCATGAAGCGCGAGCGGCGGCGCGATGTCGGCAACGCGATCCAGGTCGACGAAGTCGGTATCGAATACGGCATCCATGGCGAGTTCCGGCTGCGCAGCGCCTATCAGCCGATTTTCGCGCCGCGCGGCCGCTTCCTTCACGCCGTCGCGGTCGAAGCCCTGATCGAGCCGCACCGTGCCGGCCGCCCCGGTGCGCCGAAGGTGTTCTTCGAAAGCATCGCCGCTTCCGACCGCTTGTTTGTCGAGACCATGTGTCGGGTGCTTCACCTCAGGAATTTTCACAACATCGGCGTCGACGGGCTCGATCTGTTCTTCAACTACAATCCGCTGATCAACGACCATCCCGGGCGGGCGCTGGCCGAGATCCGGCTGATGACCAGGTATCTCGGCGATTTCGGCCTCGCGCCGGGGATGCTGGTCTGCGAAATCACAGAACAGGCGGCCGACGACGCGCTTCTCATCCGACTGGTGCGCGAAATGCGGCGCGACGGGATCCGCATCGCCATCGACGATTTCGGCACCGGCCACTCGACGGAGGAGCGGGTCAGCCTGCTCCATCCCGACATCGTCAAGATCGACGGCACCTGGTTCGCCGAGTTCTGCCGCCATGCCGCCGCCGAACGGTTCTTCCGCCCGCTGGTTTCGACCTTGCACGACCGTGGCGCCAAGGTGCTGGTCGAAGGCATCGAGCAGCCCACACACCTGCGCGTCGCGCTCGAAGGCGGCGTCGACCTGCTGCAGGGGTTTCTTCTCGCCCGTCCGGCGCTGGCCGGCACGATCTTCAACGAAGAGCCGCTCTCCGTCGACACGCTGCTTGGCAGGGATAGCAAGGTTGTGCCGCTGTTTGGCTAGGGCGCGTCGGCGGTTGGCGAAATCCGTGGCGAGGTCGTTCTTCTCCCCGTCACTATACGGGGAGAAGATGGCGGTCTCGCGGTAGACGGCTCAGGTCCGAAGAGAAAAATCCTGATGCGTCGCACTGCCCCTCATCGCCCTGCCGGGCACTTCTCCCCGTAAACGGGGAGAAGGACGCTTACATCAGCGGCGCTGATGGTCCTGCCAAAACAAATCATTGGTTGAGGACGTCGCCGCTGCGATAATCACGCCGGCAGAGGCAGCGCACCGGGGAACTGCAATGATACTCTACGGCATGATCGACAGCGGCAATTGCTACAAGCCACGGCTGCTGATGGCCAAGCTTGGCCTCGCCTTCACCAATGTCGAGGTGAGTTCGCATACGGGTGAGACGCGAAAAGCGGACTATATCGCCAAGAACCCGAACGCCATGGTGCCGCTGCTCGAGCTCGACGACGGCCGGCGGCTTGCCGAATCCAACGCCATCCTGCTCTATCTCGCCGACGGCACGCGCTTCCTGCCGGCGGACAGGTACGAACGGGGACTGGCCTATCAATGGCTGTTCTTCGAGCAATACAGCCATGAGCCCTATATCGCGGTGCGCAAGGCGCTGCTGACCTTTCCCGAACGCGCCCGGGATGCGACGCCGGAGCGGCTGGCGGTGACGCTGGAGCGTGGCAACAAGGCGCTCGGCGTGATGAACAAATTTCTGGAAGCCAATGCGTTCTTCGCTGGCGGTGCCTACAGCGTCGCCGACATCGCGCTCTATGCCTATACGCATACGGCAGAGCAGGGCGGCTTCCAGCTTGATGCCTATCCAGCGGTGGCAGCCTGGCTGAAACGGGTGGAGGCGGATCCAGGGCATGTGCCGATGGACTGGGTGGGGTGAGCAACTTTGGAGATTGGCGAAAGCTTCGGCAGCCAGATGAGGGGCGGCGCCAGCCTTTGTCGTAGTTGGGCTTGGTTTGGCGATAGGCAATCTTGAGGCGTCGCGCTGCCCCTCATCGCCCTGCCGGGCACTTCTCCCCGTGTAGGGACGGGGAGAAGGACGCTGTATCGCCGGTTTAGCCAATTGTCGGTGCCTGAACCCCAGACAAACAAAAAGGCGGGATAAATCCCGCCTTCCCATTTTCGGTAGCCTGATCGGGAGCGTCCAGTCCGGGCTGGCAGCTATCTGCTGATCCAGTCTGTCGGGTCTTTCCGCTCCGGCGCGCTTCTCGCGCGACTGTCAGTACATCCGTGACTTGCCGCGCGCCCCGAGCTCTCGCCCGGCGCGCGCCATTCGCAAAATCAGGCTGCCTTGCTCAGAGATCCAGCGGACGACTTGCCAGTGCGGCGGTCCTGCTCGATCTCGAAGTTGATCTTCTGGCCTTCGACCAGCGTCGACAGTCCAGCACGCTCGACAGCGGAGATGTGGACGAATACGTCCGCGCCGCCCGCGTCAGGCTGGATGAAGCCGAAGCCCTTGGTGGCGTTGAACCACTTGACCGTTCCAGTTGCCATTTAGATAGTCCTTCACATTTGCTTTAGATTGACCGGACCGAAGTCCAGCCGGTGTGCATCGAGATTTTGGAGATAGACGTCAGCAAACGCGATTATCGCGAGGCCCGGATCGATCGGCCGAAATATCAATGGAACGCATATAGGCTGCTTTCGCACGAAAAACAAGACTGCGTGAGAAGGCCGTGATCAGGATGCCGCCCAATGGCCGCCCCAATCGCGTGAGAGCGTCGCAACAGGATCGGGCCCCGGCGGTGTTCAATCCGGGAGGAGCTTGGGGGAGAGGACCATGAAAACCATTCTGCTTGCCGCCTGCCTGACGCTGGTGGCCGCCGAGGCGCAGGCGATCTCACGCTATGATCCGACGCGTATGAGCTGCGGGCGTGTGCAGTCGACGATCGCGCGGCAGGGCGCCGTAATCCTGCGTTACCAGTCGACGCGGGTACCCGGCCTGCCGCTCTATGACCGCTATGTGCAGAGCGAGCAGTTCTGCACCATGGGCGAGGTGAGAGCACGCGCCTACGTGCCGAGCGCCGACACCAGGTCCTGTCCGGTCTATACCTGCAAGCGGCCGGACTATGATCGGCATTTCCGCCGGCGCTTCTTCCACAACGACTAGGCGCCTCGTTGGCGCTTGTCTTGTCGCCTCTTGGGCACGCCTGGTTCAGAATCCGAAGGAAACCTGCGCTGGTGGCGGCGGGCCGACGCGCACGCCTTCCATGGCCAGCATCTTCTCCTTGGTGTTCGAGCCGCCGGGCGCCGAGAAGCCGCCGATCTTGCCGCCGGCGGCAAGGATGCGATGACAGGGAATGACCAGCGGCACCGGATTGGCGCCAAGGGCAGCACCGGTTTCGCGTGGCAGACCGCCATGGCCGGCGCGTTTGGCCAGCTCGCCATAGGTGGTGGTTTCGCCGTAGCCGAGCTTCCGCGCCGCGTCGTAGATGGCAAGGCGGAAGTCGTCGACGCCGTCGAGATCGACCGGTACGCCGGTGAAGTCGACATCCTCGCCGGCCGCATAGGCCTTGATCGAGGCGATCAGGTCGACGGCCCATGGCGGCTGGGCGGTGGAGGCGGAAACGCCGGCATGGCGCATCAGCCGCCGTTCCACCGCCTCGCGGCTGCGTTCAGGCAGGCAGAGCCGGATCAGGCCCTTTTCGCTCCAGGCGATGCCCATGAAGCCGATCACTGTTTCTAACACTGCGTGGCCGGCTGTGATCGAAGATGTCGTTTCCATGATGCGTTCCTTTCCGCAAAGTGGCGAAATCCGGCATTCGTCCCGGTACATATCCAGAACAATATGGCATCCCGGCCAGAGTCTCGCCACCCGAAAACCACCTGAGGGCCCCGATTGCCGGTCGTGAATCGCTGGTGTAAGGAATTTCTTAATAACCCGACAAATCGGACCCGAGCGCGGCTTGCCAGCAAAACACACTCTTATCGCGATCGGCGTGATCCTGGCTACCGCCGGCATCAGCGGTTGCACGTCGACCTCGCAGATGAAATCCGCGCCTGCCCTGACCGAAACCGCGACTGCCGCCGGCGCTGACGCCGGCTTCACGATACCGCTGCCGGAGACGGTTTCGGTGCTGCCGGAATCATCGGGAATCGCACCCGTTCAGACGGCTGAATCGACGTCCGGCCCAGCCACGCCGGCACCCGATGCCGCCGTCCAGTCGGCTGCCGCGACCGCCGCCTTTGCCGGCTCGACCCCGGCAGCGCCGGCGGTACCTGCCATCATGACCGCCAATGCCTGGCAAGCGCCGCCGCCGGCGACCGCAGGCGAGCCCGTCAAGACGGCCGAGACCTATACGACCGCCGGGCTCGTAATGCCCGCGACCGCCAAGGGCGACCGGAAGGTCGTGCCAGGCGTCCAGCAGGTCGCCTATATGGTGCCGCAGAACCCGGCTGCCCTCGTCCAGTTCCCGATGGCACCCGCGGAAGAAGAGCACGCGCCAGGCGTGCGTGGCGACGTCGAGCGTCTGATCGAGAAATACGCCGCCCTCTATCAGGTGCCGGTCGATCTGGTGCGCCATGTCGTCAACCGCGAGAGCACCTTCAACCCGAAAGCCTACAACAATGGCCATTGGGGGCTGATGCAGATCAAGCACGCGACGGCGCGCGGCATGGGCTATGACGGACCGGCCAAGGGCCTGTTCGACGCCGAGACCAATTTGAAATACGCAGTCAAATATCTGCGTGGCGCCTGGCTGGTGTCCGGGGGCAACGCCAAGCGGGCCGACTGGCTCTACCAGACCGGCTACTATTTCGATGCCAAGCGCAAGGGCCTGCTCGAGGCGACCGGGCTTGGCCGTGACCGCCAGCGCAGCCGCCTGCAGCCCGACGCCTGAGCGCGATGCCTGAACCGCGGCCGCCGGCCCTGAACGATATCCGGCTGCGCAAGATCCTCGACGAGACGCTGGTTCCCGCGCACTGGCCGGAAGGCTTTGTGATGCGCTGCTTCGAGCCCGGTGATGCGCCGGCCCTGCATGCGCTGTTGACCGACGTGTTCGACGACGGTGCCGATGGCCCGTTCGACGAGTGGTGGCCGCGTATATCAGGCGATCCCGAATTCGACCCGGCGCTGTGTTTCCTCGTCATCGATGCCAAGGGCCGGCTGGCGGCGGCGGCGCTGTGTTGGACACGCGCCTTCGTCAAGGACCTCGCCGTCCATCCCGAGGCGCGCGGCAAGGGCATTGCCGAAGCGCTGATGTGGCACGCCTTCGCCACCTTTCGCGCACGCGGCGCTGACTATGTCGACCTGAAGACCAACACCGAAGAGAACGCCGCCGCAGTGCGGCTCTACGATCGGCTCGGCATGTTCGAGGTCGATTGGTACAGCTGAGCGGGGCGCTCAGATGTCCGGCGCATTGCCGATCTTCCGCTTGAGGTCCAGCGCCCAGGCGCGCCCCTCGTCGCCGCCCCACAGCAGCCAGGCGATGTAGCCGGCCGACGGGTTTTGCTCGTTGCCGTAGTTCCTGCCGCGCTTGTCGACCTCGTGGCGGGCGAAATAGCTGACCATGCGGCGGATGGTGGAGGGCGCGAGCTTTTCCCGGTTCTTCAGTTCGGTGGCGCGGGCCACGCCGATCTCGGTGCCGCCACGGCCGAATTCGCCGCGCAGGCGCAGCCCCTTGGCGGCATTGTCGGCCACCACTTGCGGGCAGCGCAGGTCGATCTCGTCGCCATCGTCGTTGTGCATTTTGTCCCCCGGACTGCTGGCTTATCCTGTGGGGAGAATGCTGGGAAGAGAGCGAGGTTCCGCTGCAAGGAATCGCCCGAGCTCTGCGCAAAAAAATGTCGGCACCGATGGCCGCCAAACGTCCTTGGGTCGCAGAGCAACCGCGCCGGGACGCCGGCGCCGCGACCGAAGGAGCCGATCATGATCACCTTTCCCAACGAATCCGCCAAATACCGCACCGCCCGCGAAAAACTGCTGCAGAAGGAAATCGGGCTGCGCCGCGCCATGGAAGAGGTTGCGGTTGCGCGGCGCGCGCTGCCGCCCGGTGGGCTGGTGCCGCAGGATTATGTGTTCGACACGCTCGGACCGGACGGCAAGCCCGCGAAGGTAAAACTCTCGGAGCTGTTTGCGCCCGGCAAGGATTCCCTCATCCTCTACAACATGATGTTTCCCCGCCACCCGCGCGAGACGCGCGACGTGGCGACCAGCGGCGGCACGGCGAAGCTCGCGCGGCCGGACCAGCCATGCCCGTCCTGCACGGCGCTGCTCGACCAGTTCGACGGCGCGGTCGGTCATCTCGAGGCCGCCGGTTTCACTTTCGCCGTGGTGGCGAAAACCGCGCTCGAAAACCTGGTCACGCTCGGCCGCGACCGCGGCTGGCGCAACATGCGGCTGGTGTCTTCGGCCAACAACGGCTTCAAGCGCGACTACAATGCGGAGGCGGCCGATGGCGCACAGTCGCCGCTGCTGTCGGTGTTCCATCGCGACGCCGACGGCATCCGCCATTTCTGGAGTTCCGAACTGGATTTCGCGCCAACGGACCCAGGCCAGGATCCGCGTGGCGTCGGCACCTGCGAGCCGCTGTGGAACCTGATGGATTTCACGCCCGAGGGCCGGCCGAACTGGAACGAGCAGCTGCAATATGGCGAGGCTTGTTGTCACTAGGAGGGCCTTGCCTTCTAGGCGTCGCCGAGTTGGAGGACGCCTTATCCGAAGATCAGCGCTCTACGGCGCCCCCCTCTGTCCTGCCGGACATCTCCCCCACAAGGAGGGAGATTGGCAGCTGTGGCGCCGGCCCTCTTCTTGCAACGTTGAAAATTGGCGAAAGCGGGCGCGACATCCGATCTCCCCCCTCGTGGGGGAGATGTCCGGCAGGACAGAGGGGGGCGCCGTAGAGCACCACGGCAGGCGCTTCATTGCTCGGCGATAAACTACAATGTCGGCACAAACCGGGATAGCATTCCATGCCCAAGATCGACCTGTCAGCCGTGCCCATCCGCAAAGGCTCCGGCTACCCCGCGCCTTTCGATCAACCCTGTGCCGATCGCACGCGGCGGCGGCTGGGCGATGCGGGCGGGCTCACCGATTTCGGCGTCAACCTGATGACCTTGCCGCCCGGCGGCTGGTCCAGCCAGCGCCACTGGCACAGCCATGAGGACGAGTTCGTCACCGTGCTGGAAGGCGAACTCACGCTGGTCGAGGACGGCGGCGAGACGCTGCTCAAGGCAGGCGACTGCGCGACCTTTGCCAAAAACAGCGGCAACGGCCATCACCTGATCAACCGGTCGTCCACCACGGCGCTCTATCTGGAGGTCGGCTCGCGCGACCCGGACGATGTCATCACCTGTTCCGACATCGACATGATGAGCCCGAGCTCCGACGGACGTTTCCTGCACAAGGACGGTAGGCGGTATCCGGGGCAGGGGTAGCCCTGGACCATGCATCCGCGCTGGCGTTCACCGGGCGGCGCGATAAGCTCCCGGCAAACCCAGGGAGGATTGCCGTGAAGAAAGAAATCATCGAAGTGCCGGTGCTGTCGGCAGCGGTGCGTGCCTTGGGCGTGCCGCTGTCGCTGGTGACCAAAGCCGCCGGGCTGGTCTTCGTGTCCGGCACGCCGCCGCTCGATATCTTGACCGGCAGACTGGTCAAGGGCGACATCGAAGCGCAGACCGAAGCATCGCTGAAGGCGCTGAAGCATTGCCTGGAAGCGGCCGGCACTTCGCTGGACAACGTGGTGATGGTGCGCATCTACGCCGTCAATTCCGGCTTCTACAACGCCATCAACCGGGTCTATGCGAGGCATTTTCCCGAGAATCCGCCGTCGCGGACCTTCGTGCCGGTGGCGTCATGGCCGATGGAGTTCGATATCGAGATCGAATGTGTGGCGGTGGGCTGAGCCGAGCGGCTCTGGACCATGCGTCCGCGCTGGCGTTCGCCGGGTGGCGCGATAAGCTCCCGGCAAACCCAGGGAGGATTGCCGTGAAGAAGGAAGTCATCGAGGTGCCGGTCATGTCGGCCAAGGTGCGGGCGCTTGGCCTGCCCTGTTCGACAGCGGTGAGGGCCAACGGCTTCGTGTTCATCTCGGCGACGCCGCCGGTGGACATGGTGACCGGCGAGATGGTGCGCGGCGACATCGAAACGCAGACCGAGGCGTCGCTGAAAGCGCTGAAACATTGCCTGGAAGCGGCCGGCACCTCGCTGGACAATGTGGTGATGGTGCGCATCTACGCCGTCAATTCCGGCTTCTACAACGCCATCAACCGGGTCTATGCGAAGTATTTTTCGACCAACCCGCCGGCGCGCAGCTTCGTGCCTGTGGCGTCATGGCCGATGGAGTTTGACATCGAGATTGAGTGTGTGGCTGTGGCGTGAGACTAGTCTAGTTTCCGTCCATAAACCTGCGTTTTTTACAGCGTTTACAATCGCTTATCCTCGGTTGGCAGAGCATTTGAAGGCATGCGACGGAACTACCGGCGCTGGTTTGGTCAGAGCGGTGCTACGAGCGCGATTAGGCGCACGCCCCGCGACCGGATTGGCCGGTGCGGGTGCGACTGCGATGCCTGGTCGGCGTCAGGTCGCTTTGAGGCGAATGAAGAGGACGAGGTTGTAGGCCACGACCGAGGACCAGACGTAGGTCTTGAAGTGGTCGAGGCCGCGCCAGGTGCAGCAAGCCAGGCCGTAAGCACGTTTGAGGCAAGAGATGCCAGCTTCGATGCCGGCGCGGAAGTTGCGTAGCTTGCGATAGACCCACTTGCTTCTGACCATGTCCTCGATCCTGAGGCCGGCTTTCTTGTGGAATGCCATGTCGGAGACGCCCCACGCCTTCGCTTTAACCAGGTTGTCGCGCGTGGCGAAGCCGCCATCGGCGGCGGCTTGCCGCGGCGCTTGACCATAGATGTCGATGTGGCGTTCCAGCATCGGCAGCAAGCGGTCGCTGTCGGCCGGGTTGCCTGCTTCGATGACCAGATCGAGGATCATGCCGCTCCTGCCGGAGGTCAGGTTGAGCTTGTGGCCGTATTCGGTGTCGCGGCTGCCTTTGACGATGATATCGGCATGCGGTTCGAACAGGCTGACCAACTTCTCGCGGGCCGGCACCGGCTCGCCGGCCAGCACGCGCCGCTCGCTCTGTCTGATGATGCGTTCGATCAGCGGCCGATAGTGACGAACCTGGGCCTGCCACAGTGCGATGGGCGGCGGAGTGCTCGCCTCGGCCAATCGCTCGGTCGCCTCCTTCAGATAGGCCAAGGTCGCGCGAGTGATTACGATCAGTTCGCGGTAGAGTTGGACGCGATTGGGTCGGCCGCGCGTGAACTGGATCTTGCGGGCGCGCTTCTTGGCTGCGCGGCAATGATCGCGCCATGATGCGCCAGCGCCGCCGACCAAGCTATCGGCCCGCTTCAGAAGGCGCACCATGACCCGCACGGCATCCCAAAGCAGGCTACTGTCGCTCGGCTCGTGCATGAGTGCCGAGGTCACGGTGCTGTCCAATCGCACGACCGTGCCGTCTTCGAGCTTCGCCTGCCGAGCGCCCGACAGGAGTGTCCGATTGACCTGTTCCCAGGTCTCGGGCCTGATCGCGCTGATCGTCTTTTGCAGCACCGACTTCTGCGGACTCCACGACCATGGCATCCGCGCAAAGGCACGAAACGAGGCGGAGTCCTCAAGATGGAACGCCAGCTCCTGATAGCTCAGCTGGCGGTATTGCTTGAGCAGCGCACAACGCAACACTGCTTCGGCGGGCAACCCTTGCCGTCCAGTGGCCTTGACGCCATCTCGACACAGGTCCCGCGCCACCAGCCCGAGTAGGTCGCGATGCTCATCCAGCCATTGCGACATCGCCTTCAGTTCATGGCCGATCTCGTGTGTGGCGAAAAGATCGAATATGCTCGCTTGGACGGTGCGTTCTTGGCGCATTGTCGGCTCCGGCGGTGGCAGATTGTGCTTTGGAATCAGTGGCATGAAACCAAAGTGTACCTGAAACCGCCGGGCCTTGCTTACGCAAAGCTCCGATTCACGTAATAATATCAATATATTGGCGTTTGTGGACGGAAACTAGTCTAGGCTTCCCCTTCTCTCCCTTGGGGGAAAAGAGGCGTGAGCTAAGTGAAGGCGGATGAGTGTATCGGACGGAGCTGGCGGTTGCCGGACTACGAGAAGATGGCAGGGACCACCCTGAGTGGCTAAAACCTGTCTGTTTAATATACGTGACTTACCTGCGCAGGAATGCTGCCATGTTGTTCAAGCGCAAAATAATATCTGCGGGAACTTCATCTTGTGTCATCTCTTCCAAGATCTGATTTGCAGTTATTGATGCGCCGAAATCTCTCTGAAAGGTCGCAGATAGCACCGAGATGAAGTCTTTTCCTGGAAGCATCGCGAACCTGGTTTCCTCGTTGTCCCAGTTCTCTTCGAACCGTTGGTTCGCACGCGAAATGTGAGTAGGGAGTGCCGTATGACGATCTACATCACCGTGGTGACTTATGTAGTGAGCGATCTGTTGGGTGCGGCAGACGTCACGGAATCCATCTGTCAGCTGGAGGACACGCCGTCGAATTTCAGCTAAATCTAGATCGTGCCCCCGGGCCAATAATCGTTGCTGGATTGCCGCAGCCAAAGGTCGAGTTACGATGAGATAGTTCTCAATCTCTTTCCTTCCAAGAACATCGACCCAAAGATTTTCGTTAGCCAAGCTCGCCTTGAAGGTGTCGACTTCCTCGACGCAACGATAATCGCGATCAAAGATCGCAGCTATCCGAACATCAAGATGAAATATGTTGTGCAGCGCCCAGTCAACTTCCTTGACCCGCGTCCATTGTGAAAAACCGCCGGTTTGGAGATAGACTGTCTTGGAGTCTTGGAATATATCGTCCAATCTAGCTTTTGCGGCCAGTTTACGCAGAAGCTTTTTGTCGCCACCCTCAAAGAAAACTATTCGATCTGCTCTTGCTAGCCGCGCAAATTCGGCGTTTTCAGATGAACCTATATAAGAATAGAGTCGTCGAAAAGCATCGTCAGAGATCACACGTTGCGCCGACCGATGCCCCGAATTCACAAGAAGTATGTCTCCGCTGTCAGCCTCGTTTAGTATTTCAGAAGAATGTGTTGCTATAAATATCTGACCGAAACGCTCCTTCGCTATCCTCAACATCTTTTTTTGAAGATCGGGGTGCAAATAGATGTCTGGCTCATCCAGGACCAGTATCGATCGGTCATCTCCCCGTAAGAATTGGAAAGTCATCTGCATCCAAACCTGAAATCCGAATCCTGACCAATAAACTTCCCGAAGAAATCGATCTTCTGAATATAACATACTTACGTATGCGCGACCATGGCGAACGATCTCAGGGCGCTGCAGTTCGATATTAGGCCATCCCGCAGAAACTAGATTTGAAAACCGAGCGAATTCCTCGTCGTTTTTTCGCATAACTATGTTGCGGAAATTTCTGCTCGCAAGGCGCGTTGTTTCATTTCGAAAAACCGTTTCGTCGGAGACGTACTCTTCTTCGGACTCGAGTGCAGATAAAGTTGGAACGATAACTAGGTTAATGGGCACAAGTCGCCGATAGTCGGCGCTTGTTCGTGGAACCCGCCGGTCTGTTTCGACGAAAGCTAGAATTACGTGGTCGGGGTGCAACCGGATATGGATCGTAGAACCGTTGTCGATCGATATTGAGATACGCGCAAAGTCGTCGCCGTAGTTCCTGACCACGTTTTCAATTGGAATGCCAATTAGCGTATGCGCCAGCTCGTAGGTCGCACATCCCCCAAAGCCATCGTGCTCGCGATATATTGGACGAGCACGACTGGCATATCGGTGGACCGCACTAAAGATGCGAAGCGCGTCCAGTACAGTTGATTTTCCTGCATTGTTCGGCCCAACAAAAATATTTGTTTGCCGGCAAGACACGGTAAAGCGCTCAAAGCGCTTATAATTTTCGACCAAAATCGAGCGGATAAATGCCATTCATTAGGCTTGCACAGTACTGGAACAGAGGCAATTTGCCCTCTGAGTTATCCAAGCCGATTTCTTTAAAAGTACTCACACAACGGTCGTATCGCCAAGATACCGGCAGAGTATGGCTCCAAGTGCGATGCCGCACGTATGCCCTTTTGTCTACTTTCTCGGCAACGATGCACGCCTTACAACACGGTCGCCGTTTGCCTGCGCTGTGCACCGGCGTTAGGCTGCCCATATTGACCGTGGCCGCGGTGGGCACCCGCCAAGGGCTGACGATGCTTGAGGAGCCGGAGCAATGAGCACGAGCCCGCTGCGTGTGGCGGTCATTGGCGGCGGCATCGGCGGCGCCGCCGCCGCTGCTGCCCTGCTTCAACGTGGCATGGACGTCCGGCTCTACGAGCAGGCGACGGCCCTGGCCGAGGTCGGCGTCGGCGTCGTGATCCAACCGAACGGTGTCCGGATGCTTCGGCGGCTCGGCCTTGGCGACGAGCTGATCCGCTCGGGGGCCAGATGGATCGACCCACAGTTTCGTCGCGCCGATGGATCCTATGCGGCTGCGATGTGGCCCCCCGAGCTTGCCAGCCAAATCGAGTTCTACGGCATGCACCGTGCCGATTTGCTAGCAATGTTCGTCGATCGGCTACCTGCCGATAGTGTGAAGACCGGCCACAGATGTATCGGCTTCGAACAGGACGATGAGCAGGCCGTCATCACTTTCGCCAATGGTTTGCTCACCACGGCCGACGTCGTGATCGCCGCTGACGGCATCCATTCTACCCTTCAGCAGTTCGTCGTCGCCCCGTCCGCCCCGCTCTATTCGGGATCGGTCGCCTATCGAGGGGTGATCCCGGCGGCTGGTGTCTCGTGGCCGCCGGGAGCGATGCGCAACTGGCTTGGTGCAGGCAAGCATTTTCTCATCTATCCGGTGCGCGCCGGCCAGCTCATCAACTACGTCGGCTTTGTGACGACTGACGAGCCGATGAAGGAGTCATGGTCGGCACGGGGCGATCCCTCCGCCCTTGCCCGGGAGTTCGCCGGCTGGGACCCCATGGTTGAGACGGTCATTGCCCAACTGAAAACGACGTTTCGGTGGGGCCTGTTCGATCGTGAGCCGCTCGCAACCTGGACTCGCGGACGCCTGACCCTGCTGGGCGACGCCGCCCACCCAATGCTGCCGCATTTGGGACAAGGCGCAAATCAGGCCATCGAAGACGCGGTTGCCTTGGCGACCGTGCTGAGCCACGCAGACCGCAAGTCAGCCCCACGGGCGCTGCTGATTTACGAGCAGCTGCGGCGCGAGCGGACTGCCGGCGTCCAGCGCATGGCGCGCGTGAGTGGTGCTCGCTATGACGCCAGCGGCAATTTGCATGCCCGCGACCGCAAGCTTGATGCTCAGCCGCAGGAACGAGCCTGGGTCTGGAATTACGACGCCGATGCCGAAGCCGAGGCCGTCGCCGCTTCGCTCTAGACTAGTTTCCGTCCACAAACGCCAATATATTGATATTATTACGTGAATCGGAGCTTTGCGTAAGCAAGGCCCGGCGGTTTCAGGTACACTTTGGTTTCATGCCACTGATTCCAAAGCACAATCTGCCACCGCCGGAGCCGACAATGCGCCAAGAACGCACCGTCCAAGCGAGCATATTCGATCTTTTCGCCACACACGAGATCGGCCATGAACTGAAGGCGATGTCGCAATGGCTGGATGAGCATCGCGACCTACTCGGGCTGGTGGCGCGGGACCTGTGTCGAGATGGCGTCAAGGCCACTGGACGGCAAGGGTTGCCCGCCGAAGCAGTGTTGCGTTGTGCGCTGCTCAAGCAATACCGCCAGCTGAGCTATCAGGAGCTGGCGTTCCATCTTGAGGACTCCGCCTCGTTTCGTGCCTTTGCGCGGATGCCATGGTCGTGGAGTCCGCAGAAGTCGGTGCTGCAAAAGACGATCAGCGCGATCAGGCCCGAGACCTGGGAACAGGTCAATCGGACACTCCTGTCGGGCGCTCGGCAGGCGAAGCTCGAAGACGGCACGGTCGTGCGATTGGACAGCACCGTGACCTCGGCACTCATGCACGAGCCGAGCGACAGTAGCCTGCTTTGGGATGCCGTGCGGGTCATGGTGCGCCTTCTGAAGCGGGCCGATAGCTTGGTCGGCGGCGCTGGCGCATCATGGCGCGATCATTGCCGCGCAGCCAAGAAGCGCGCCCGCAAGATCCAGTTCACGCGCGGCCGACCCAATCGCGTCCAACTCTACCGCGAACTGATCGTAATCACTCGCGCGACCTTGGCCTATCTGAAGGAGGCGACCGAGCGATTGGCCGAGGCGAGCACTCCGCCGCCCATCGCACTGTGGCAGGCCCAGGTTCGTCACTATCGGCCGCTGATCGAACGCATCATCAGACAGAGCGAGCGGCGCGTGCTGGCCGGCGAGCCGGTGCCGGCCCGCGAGAAGTTGGTCAGCCTGTTCGAACCGCATGCCGATATCATCGTCAAAGGCAGCCGCGACACCGAATACGGCCACAAGCTCAACCTGACCTCCGGCAGGAGCGGCATGATCCTCGATCTGGTCATCGAAGCAGGCAACCCGGCCGACAGCGACCGCTTGCTGCCGATGCTGGAACGCCACATCGACATCTATGGTCAAGCGCCGCGGCAAGCCGCCGCCGATGGCGGCTTCGCCACGCGCGACAACCTGGTTAAAGCGAAGGCGTGGGGCGTCTCCGACATGGCATTCCACAAGAAAGCCGGCCTCAGGATCGAGGACATGGTCAGAAGCAAGTGGGTCTATCGCAAGCTACGCAACTTCCGCGCCGGCATCGAAGCTGGCATCTCTTGCCTCAAACGTGCTTACGGCCTGGCTTGCTGCACCTGGCGCGGCCTCGACCACTTCAAGACCTACGTCTGGTCCTCGGTCGTGGCCTACAACCTCGTCCTCTTCATTCGCCTCAAAGCGACCTGACGCCGACCAGGCATCGCAGTCGCACCCGCACCGGCCAATCCGGTCGCGGGGCGTGCGCCTAATCGCGCTCGTAGCACCGCTCTGACCAAACCAGCGCCGGTAGTTCCGTCGCATGCCTTCAAATGCTCTGCCAACCGAGGATAAGCGATTGTAAACGCTGTAAAAAACGCAGGTTTATGGACGGAAACTAGACTAGGCAAAATACTCCTGCAGCGGCCGTACCTCGAGGCTCCCCGCCTTCAGCGCGGCAATCGCCTCCGCCACCGCGGCAGCACCCGACAGCGTCGTATAATACGGCACCTTCTGCATCAGCGTCGCGCGGCGCAGCGACTTGGAGTCCGATACCGCCTTCTGGCCATCAGTCGTGTTGAAGACGATCTGCACCTGGCGGTTGCGGATGGCGTCCTCGATGTGCGGGCGTCCTTCCAGGACCTTGTTGATCTTCTCGGCGACGACGCCGTTTTCGGCGAGGAAGCGGGCCGTGCCGGATGTTGCCATCACCTTGAAGCCGAGGCCGGCGAGGCGCTTCACCGCCGGCAGGATGCCCTTCTTGTCCTCGTCGCGCACCGAGACGAACAGCGTGCCAGAGCGCGGCAGGTCGACGCCGGCGCCCAGCTGGCTCTTGGCGAAGGCCAGCGCAAAGTCGCGGTCGAGGCCCATGACCTCGCCGGTCGAGCGCATTTCCGGGCCGAGCAAGATGTCGACGCCGGGGAAGCGGGCGAAGGGGAACACCGCTTCCTTGACCGCGATGTGGCCGGGGTTCCTGGGGTCGGGCATGGCCCCGTAATGGGCGAAGGCATCTTCCAGCGTCTCGCCGGCCATGATGCGGGCGGCGATCTTGGCAATCGGCCGCCCGATGGTCTTGGCGACGAAGGGCACGGTGCGCGAGGCGCGCGGGTTGACCTCCAGCACATAGACCGTGCCGTCCTTGATCGCATACTGCACGTTCATCAGGCCGCCGACATTCAGCGCGCGGGCAAGGGCCGCCGTCTGGCGCTCCAGCTCATCCACGAGCTCCGAAGGCAGTGAGTGCACCGGCAGCGAGCAGGCGCTGTCGCCCGAATGAATGCCGGCCTCCTCGATGTGCTCCAATATGCCGGAGACGAAGGTCGCCTTGCCGTCGCAGAGGCAGTCGACATCGACCTCGATGGCACCTGAGAGATAGGTGTCGAACAGCAGTGGGTTCTTGCCCAGGAGCGTGTTGATCTGGCCGGTCTTGTCGTTGGGGTATTTCTGCTTGATGTCCTCCGGCACCAGGCCGGGCACGGTGTCGAGCAGGTAGGATTGCAGCATGCCCTCGTCATGGATGATCTGCATGGCGCGGCCGCCGAGCACATAGGACGGGCGCACGACCAGCGGGAAGCCGAGCTCGCCGGCGACGAGGCGTGCCTGCTCGACCGAATAGGCGATGCCGTTCTTCGGCTGGCTGAGGCCAAGCTTGTGCAGCAGCTTCTGGAAGCGGTCGCGGTCTTCGGCGAGATCGATCATGTCGGGCGAGGTGCCGAGGATCGGGATGCCGGCCTTCTCGAGCGCATCCGCCAGCTTCAGCGGCGTCTGGCCGCCGAACTGGACGATGACGCCGACCAGTTCGCCCGAGGCCTGTTCGGCGCGCAGGATCTCCAGCACGTCTTCCGCGGTCAGCGGCTCGAAATAGAGCCGGTCCGAGGTGTCGTAGTCGGTCGACACGGTCTCCGGGTTGCAGTTGATCATGATCGCTTCATAGCCGGCATCGCGCAGAGCAAAGGCGGCGTGGCAGCAGCAATAGTCGAACTCGATGCCCTGGCCGATGCGGTTCGGCCCGCCGCCGAGGATGACGACCTTGTTGCGCGACGAGACCTGCGCCTCGTTGGCGAGCGCGCCGGCGAACGGCACTTCATAGGTCGAATACATGTAGGCGGTGGGCGAGGCGAACTCGGCAGCGCAGGTGTCGATGCGCTTGTAGACCGGATGCACGTCGAGCTTTTCGCGGACCTTCGCGATCACGTCGATATCGGTCCTGGTCAGCGACGCCAGACGGGCGTCGGAAAAACCCATCGCCTTCAGCATGCGCAGATTGACGGCGTCGCCCGGGATGCCGTGCTCGCGGATGCGGGCTTCCATGGCGACGATGCCGGCGATCTGCTCGAGGAACCACGGGTCGATCTTGCACATGGCGTGCACGTCTTCCAGCGAGGTGCCCATGCGGATCGCCTGCGCCACCATGCGCAGCCGGTCGGGCGTCGGCGTGCCCAAGGCGGCGCGGATGGCGTTGCGGTCGTCGGCATGGTTGGCAATCGCGCTCCCGTGGCCGAGGCCGGGGATCTCGATCTCGTCGAGGCCGGTGAGACCGGTTTCGAGACCACGCAGCGCCTTCTGCAGCGATTCCTGGAAAGTGCGGCCGATGGCCATCACTTCGCCGACCGACTTCATGGCGGTGGTCAGCACCGGCTCGGCACCGGGGAATTTCTCGAAGGCAAAGCGCGGGATCTTGGTGACGACGTAATCGATCGACGGCTCGAACGAGGCCGGCGTGGCGCCGCCGGTGATGTCGTTCTCCAGTTCGTCCAGCGTGTAGCCGACGGCGAGCTTGGCCGCGATCTTGGCGATCGGGAAACCGGTCGCCTTGGAAGCCAAAGCGGAGCTGCGCGAGACGCGCGGGTTCATCTCGATGACGACCAGGCGACCATCGGCCGGGTTGACGGCGAACTGCACGTTGGAACCGCCGGTCTCGACGCCGATCTCGCGCAGCACCGCGATCGAGGCGTTGCGCATCATCTGGTATTCTTTGTCGGTGAGCGTGAGCGCTGGCGCGACGGTGATCGAATCGCCGGTGTGCACGCCCATCGGGTCGATGTTCTCGATCGAGCAGACGATGATGCAATTGTCCGCCTTGTCGCGGACGACCTCCATCTCATACTCCTTCCAGCCAAGCACGCTCTCCTCGATCAGCACTTCGGTGGTCGGCGAAGCGTCGAGGCCGGACTGGACGATCTCGTAGAATTCGGCGCGGTTGTAGGCGATGCCGCCGCCGGTGCCGCCCATGGTGAAGGACGGGCGGATGATGGCCGGCAGGCCGACATGGTCGAGCGCCTGGGCTGCAATCGCCATGCCGTGGCTGATGTAGCGCTGCTTGCGGTCGCCTTCGCCGAGGTTCCATCGGGTTTCCAGCGCGTCGAGCGCAGCGTCGAGATCGGCTGGGGCCTCGGCCTTGACGGCGGCGCGCTCGGCCTCGTGCGTCTTGCGGTCGGTGTTCTTGACGTCGGTGGCGTTGGCCAGCATCGACTTCGGCGTTTCCAGCCCGATCTTCTTCATCGCCTCACGAAACAGCGCGCGGTCCTCGGCCTTGTCGATGGCCGTGGCGTCGGCGCCGATCATCTCGACATTGTAGCGCTCGAGCACGCCCATGCGGCGAAGCGACAAAGCGGTGTTGAGCGCGGTCTGGCCGCCCATGGTCGGCAGCAGCGCGTCGGGCCGCTCCTTGGCGATGATCTTGGCGACGACTTCGGGCGTGATCGGCTCGATATAGGTGGCGTCGGCCAGTTCCGGGTCGGTCATGATGGTGGCCGGGTTGGAATTGACCAGGATGACGCGAAAACCCTCTTCCTTCAGCGCCTTGCAGGCCTGGGTGCCGGAATAATCGAACTCGCAGGCCTGGCCGATGACGATGGGGCCGGCCCCGATGATCAGGATCGACTTGATGTCAGTGCGTCTTGGCATGGGCGATAAGTTCCGTTCGGCGGGCGGCTTGCACAAAAAACCGGGACGGGAAGACCCGGCCGGTTGTGCTCGCGATTCTGGTATCAGGCTAAGAGGGCCTTATAGGGAAGAGTTTTGCCCGATGTAACCCCGAAAATGCGGCTTCGTGCGGGGCTTTACAGCCCGGGCAAACGGGCTGGGCTCGAAACTGCATCCTGCCAACCGTTTGCGCCGCCCCTCATTGCCCTACCGGGCATTTCTCCCCGTATAGTGACGGGGAGAAAGACGCAGCCACTTGCGGTTTCGCCAACCACGAACGTTGGAATAGGGGCGCCGGCGTTACGGGCATCTCCCCTTCTCCCCGTCACTATACGGGGAGAAGGTGCCGGCAGGCGGATGAGGGGCGGCGCCGAGGTCTACACTTGGGGCGCTCGCGGCCAAACAATATCGCCACAGAATGCTAATTCCCCAGCGCCAGCCGATCCGTTATCTCGAAGCGTTCGGAGACGCCGATGCGGATCATGTTGAGGGTGCCTTCGCGGGTGAAGCGGAAGTCGGTCTGCCTGTCGGAGCCGGCCGGCTTGCCGGCGACGAAGGAGATGACGCGGGTGCCGCCGTCGGGCCAGGTGACGGTGACGTCGGCCTTGTCCGTGCCGGCGCGCATGACGCTGACCGCGCAGCGGGTCATCGGCTCGCCGACATAGCGGGCGCAGGGAATTTCATTGGTGGCGTGGTCAGATGGGGTGGCATGCTCAGATGGCGGCTCCAGCCGCGCGACGGTTTGTGAGTCAGGCGGCGGGGCAATGGATGCCGCGGCCGGCGGCTCTTCGATCTCGCCGGTCGTCGGGTTTTCCTGCACCGCGAAGGCCAGGCCGTAGGCATCCCGCATGGCCGTTTGGCCGATTTCGACGGCTGATTTCTGCGTGCTTTCGGTGCCAGCCTCCGGACCCGCGCCACCCAGACGCGCCGCCAGGTCGGGCGGCGGTGCGATCGGCGGCTGTGGCTTGGCGGGGTCGCCGGTTTGTGGTTTGTCCGGCGCCGATGCCTGATCGGGCTCATTGCCAGTGGAGGCGACCATCGGTGCGTCGGCCGGTCTTGCCTGGCCTTCGACATAGGGTGCCGGATTGAGGGGGATGAGGTAGCGCGCCGGCGCCCATCCGCTCAGCTTGTCCTTGCCGGTGCTCTCGACCTTGCACCATTTGTTGCCGTTGATGTCGTTGCAGCCGAGATTGGTGACGCTGGCGCCTCCGGCCAGACGCGCTTCGACCTTGGCGACCGGCGACGCTGCGGTGCGGATATTGAGAAGGTCATCCGGCGCCAGGCCGGTGACGATGGAGATGACGAGATCCGGCGATTCTTCGGCCATGGCGGGGCCAACAGCGGGCCAGGCCGCCATCAGAAGCGGAGCGGCAATCAGCGCATGCAGGGTTGTTCGGAGCGTAACTGTGCGCCTCATCATTCGGCCGTGCGCTGATACTCAAAGACACCGTGCACGCTACGGATCAAGCCCGTCGCATGCCCGGCCGGTTTTATAAGCGACGGCGCGCCGCCATGTAAGCCCGAAAATTTGACCTTGGTGGCATGAACGCAAGGGCGTTCCAGCCTCGGCATGAACGCAAGCGCATTTAGCCTGGCGGCATAAACGCAGTTGCGTTTAGCCTGGCATGAACCCCGTCCTGAGCGCGTGGGCCCATTCCGGGCGTCCCGCCTGTTCGGCCTGTCTGGCCGCCGCCTCGTGGTCGTAGTCGACGGCGATGGCCTCGAAGCGGTCGAGCTTGCCGGCGCTGCCCAAGGTGACGATGCCGTAGCGCGCATGCGGCGAGCCCTGCTCCGAGACATGCGCCGGCGGCGTCGCATCGTCATAGGCGGGGCAGCCGATGCTGCCGGGATTGAAGACGACCGGACCATCGGGAATGCGGATCAGCTCGGCCCGATGGCTGTGGCCGCACAGCGCGATGCGGCAGGCCGGGTCAAGCGCCTTCAGCCGGCGCCGGATCGCCGCCAATGGCGCGCGCACCAGCTGGCCATCGGTGATCGCATCGAGCAGATATTTCTCGTCATGGTCGGGACGGGCGTGGAAGGCGATGATGCCAGGCGCGATCTCCAGCGCCAGCGGCTGCGCGAACAGCGCCTCGCGCTGCGCCTGCGTCAGCCGCTCCTGCGCAAAGGCGTCGGAAGGCCACATCTCGTCACTGGCCGGATCGGCGGCGACGCGGCGGTCGTGGTTTCCGCGCACCGTCGGCAGGTTGAGCGCCTCCAGCCGCGCAAATGTCTCGCGCGGCCATAGCGGGCCGGAAACGCTGTCGCCGAGATTAACGGTCAGGTCGGCGCCGCCGCGCTGCCTCAGATCGTCAAGCACGGCGTCCAGCGCCAGCACATTGCCATGAATATCGGCGAGGACAGCGATGCGCATCTTGGGTGGCTCCGATGGGTGGCGAATGACTGGCCGGCAAGGGCGGACCTGGCTGGACTTGGGTTCCTCGCCCCCACGGAAGTGGGGGAGAGGTGGCTCGGCGAAGCTGAGACGGAGAGGGGGCTCTTGGCGCTCCCCAATCGTTCAAAGAGGTGATTTTCCTTCAAACGTGCCGCCCACGAAAAGGCCCCCTCTCCGACCGCTTCGCGGCCACCTCTCCCCCGCTTTGGCGGGGGAGAGGAACCTCAGGCGGAAACTTCAAGATCGTGGCCGCCGACCGCGGGCAGTGCGGGATCGTCTCCGGCGGCGGCGATGACGCTGTCGAGCAGGCCGGGGAAACGGGCGTCGAGGTCGGCGCGGCGCAGCGTGATCATCCGGTTGGTGCCAACCACCTCGGCGCGGGTGACGCCGGCCTCGCGCAGTTTGGCGAGGTGATAGCTCAGATTGGTCTTGGAGCCGAGATCGAGGAACTGGCTGCAGTTCAGCGGCACGCCTTGCTTGCTGGCGAGATAGCGCACGATTGCGAGCCGCGTCGGGTCGCCGAGCACGCCGAGCACGATGGGCAGGCTGATCTGGTCGGTATTGGGGTGTGGCAAGGTCATGGCTGGAAACTAAGCACAGTTCGGGCCGATTTCAACGCATCCATCCTGCTCTGCGCATACACGCCGTTCTTCCGTTGCGATCCGTGCTGACCGACTGTGCTGACACAGGGCTGTCAGGAGGGTGCTGCTATTTTCCCTGGCTTCATTGACATCATGCCCTGCCATGTCCAATTGTTCAATAACTTTTGAACTAAGGACACGCCCCATGGACAAGCGCCTCTTCTGGCTTGCGCTCGGATCGTTCACGATCTCGACCGAAGGCTTCGTCATCTCCAGCCTTCTGCCCGACATCGCGGCGGACGCCGGCATCTCCATTCCGCTTGCCGGCACGCTGATCACCGCCTTCGCGCTCGCCTATGCGGTCGGCACACCGATCCTGGCGACGCTGACCGGCGAATGGGACCGGCGCCGTGTCATCCTGTGGACGCTGGTGTTCTTCGTCATCGGCAACATTGCCGCCGCGCTGAGCTCCTCCTTCGAACTTCTGCTGATCGCGCGCATCGTCATGGCGCTGTCGTCCGGCCTGTTCGCCGCGACCGCGCAGGGCACGGCGGTGGCGCTTGTCGACGACCATCACCGGGCCCGCGCCATTGCCGTCGTCGTCGGTGGTACCACGGTGGCCGTCGCGGTCGGCGCGCCGCTCGGTGCGCTGGTTGCGACGATCGCCGGCTGGCGCGGCACGTTCTATGCCATTGCCGGCCTAGGCGCGCTTGCCGGCGCGATCCTGTGGTACCGGCTGCCGCGCGGCATCGTCGGCACCAGGCTGCCCCTGAAGCGCAGGCTGGCGGCGGCCCTGCGTCCCGGCGTGATGCCGATCCTCCTGACGACGCTTCTGGCGCTGACCGGCGCCTTCACCGTCTTTGCCTATGTCGCGCCGCTCGCCATCGAGGGCGGCGGGCTCAGCCAGATCGCGCTGCCCGGCATGCTGCTCGCCTTCGGTGTCGGCGCCGTCATCGGCAACATCGCCGGCGGCCAGGCAGCCGACCGGTTCGGCGCGACGCGCACCGTCGGCTGGTCGCTGACGCTGAGTGCAGCCATGCTGGTCATGCTGTCGGTCATCCCGACCTTCCTGCCGTCCCATATTGCCGGGCCGGCGCTGATGGCGATGATGGTGCCGTGGGGCATCGTCGGCTGGGCTTTCCCGCCGGCGCAGGCCAGCCGCATCATCAAGCTGGCGCCGGACGCCGCGCCAATCGTGCTGTCGCTCAACGGCTCAGCACTCTATCTCGGCGTGGCGCTGGGCGCCGTGGTCGGTGGCGCCGTGCTGCGCTATGGCGCGCCGGCCGATCTCGGCCTGATCGCCGCGGCCTTCCCGCTGATCGGGCTCGGCATCGTACTGGCCGGTCGACTGGTGAAACCGGTGGCGGTCCCGGCAGAATAGAATCGCCCGCCAGCTTAGCTGGCCGGCGGCAGATCAAAGTCGTGCGCGGCGATGTCATCCAGCGCCGCGCGCAGCCTTTCCGCCTTGTCCCTGCCGACCACGTCCTCGAAACGCCGCTGGGCGACGTGCCACAGCTTCATCGCTTCATCGAGTTTGACCAGGCCCTGCGGCGTCAGCCGCACGCGCTTGATGCGGCGATCGTCCGGATCGGCGAAAGTCTCGACATAGCCGTCGCGGATCAGTGGCTTCAGCGTGTGGCCAAGCGCCGACAGGTCCATGATCATGGACGCGGCAATGGCGCCCATCGCCGGCTCGTTGCCGATATGGATCTGGTAAAGCAGGCCCTGCTGCGTGGCCTTGAGGCCCGAAGGCGCAAGCACATCATCATAATACTGGCCGAGCTTGCGTGCCGCGCGACGCAGCATGGCGTTGTTGCACAGCGTCAGGCCGGGCAGGGCATCTTTCGACATGTTTTTCTCTCGGCTCTTTCTCTCGGCGACGGCTGCATCACGCCCGACCGCTTACCCTTAAATAATCTCAGTCCCGATCATTGACAAGATAGTGGCATATGCCTATTTTCTGAATAGTGGTATATGCCACTAAATGAAATCAGATGGCTTTGGCGGCAAGGCAAGGGCAGTTGCCCACGGTGCCGGCGGCAAAAGCCGAAGCGAAGCAATCAGTCGAAGAAGGAACAGGACAATGAGTGGACAGAGCAACAAGGGCACGGCGGTGGTCACCGGAGCTTCGGCGGGCATCGGTGCGGTCTATGCGGACAGGCTGGCAGGGCAAGGCTATGACCTGCTGCTGGTGGCGCGGCGCGCCGACCGGCTCGAGGAACTGGCGGAGAAGCTGCGCTACGCCTACGGCCGCAAGGTCAGCGTGATCAGCGCCGATCTCGCCGACGACAATGATGTCCGCCGCGTCGAGCAGGCGATCGCCGCCGACGACAGCGTGACGCTGCTGGTCAACAATGCCGGCCTTGGCGGCCAGCAAGTGGTGGCTACCGCCGACGCCGACGCGGCCGAGCGCATGATCAAAGTCAATGTCATCGCCTTGACGCGGCTGACCCGTGCTGTGCTGCCAGGTCTGGTGGCGCGCAACCGTGGCGCCATCGTCAACATCGCCTCGGTGCTTGCCTTCGACACCTCGTTCGGCGGCATCTACAGCGGCACCAAGGCCTATGTCGTCAACTTCACCGAAGCCCTGCAGCGCGAAGTTGCGGGTACGCAGGTGAAGGCGCAGGTGGTGCTGCCAGGCGCGACCCGGACCGATTTCTGGGAGATCGCCGGCAGCGATATCGATACCCTTCCGCACGAAATCGTCATGACGGCCGATGATCTGGTCGATGCCGCACTTGTCGGCCTGGCCAAGGGCGAAACGGTTACGGTGCCGGGGCTTGCCGACGCCACCAAGGTGGACACTTTCCTCGGCGCGCGCCAAGCCTTCTACGGCAGCCTGCATGCCAACAAGCCGGCGGCACGCTACGCGGCTTGATCCCTGCGTGGCGGTTGGCGTTCAGGCCGACCGCCACATCGGAATGATCGAGGCGGCAAGCACCAGCGCCAGCACGATGTTGAGCGCGCGCCATTGCCATTCTGTCTTGAGCAGCCGGGCAAGCAGCATCCCGGCCACGCACCACAGCGACAGCGAGGCAGCCGCTGCCAGGCCGAAAGTGGCGCCGAGCAGCAGCGCAAGCTGGAGCGGGCCGCTGGCCAAAGCCGCGAACGAGGCCGCCGCGCCCAGCCCTATCGCCCAGCCCTTGGGGTTCATCCATTGAATGCCGGCGCCGCTGAGAAAGCTGTTCGGACTGGCCATGGTGACGTCCAGGTTGGGCGGTCCGCTGCGACCGATCTTGATCGCCAGCCAGACGAGATAGAGCGAGCCGACGACCTTCATCGCCAGTTGCAGCGAGGGTACCGCAAGCAGCAGGCCGGCGAGCCCGGCGGCCGCGGCGGCGGTCACCGTGGCGAGGCCGGCGGCACTTCCAACGAGCAAGGGAACGGAACGGCGAAAGCCGAACTGCACGCCGGACGCTGTCGACAGGGTCGTGGCGATGCCGGGCGTGGTGGTGGCGACGATCGCAAACAGGACGAGGGGGATGATCGGCTCGAGCATGCGGCTTCCTTTGAAGCGTGTCGACACGCTTCAAGTTTATGTTTCTGCATTTCGTTCTCCCAAAACCGCTGCGCACTTTTGGGCGACATGCATTGTCGGACATCGCAATCCTAGCCACGCATGAACTTCAGTAAATGCAATGTTTGCCATGCTTTCCATTAGCAGACATAATGCAAGTATGATCCGAAATCTCGACATGGCACTGATCCGCACCTTCGTCACCGTCGCCGACAAGGCCAGCATGACGGCGGCTGCCAATGCGCTGCACCTGACGCAAGGCGCCGTCAGCCAGCAGGTCAAGCGGCTGGAGGAGGCGCTCGGCGCCAGCCTGTTCGAGCGTGACCGGCGGGGTTTGCGGCTGACGCGCGCTGGTGAGCGGCTGTTCGGCAAGGGCAAGCGGCTGCTGGCCTTGAATGACGAGATATGGACCGACATGGCGGGTACCCCGGTGGCCGGCCAGGTGCGGCTCGGCGTGCCCTACGATCTTGTCGGCACCTTGCTGGCGCCGGTGCTGAAGCGCTATGCCGAGACCTATCCGCAGGTCGAGATATCGCTGATCTGTGCCTCGTCACCGGAGCTCGCCGCTGCCCTCGCGGCCGGCACCATCGACCTTGCGGTGATCGAGGAACGGGTCGGCCCGTCGGCCGGCGAGTGCCTGGCCATAGACCGGCTGGTCTGGGTCGGCGCCAAGGGCGGCGTTGCCCGTGCCAAGCGGCCGCTGCCGGTTTCGATCGTTGCCGACACCTGCGCCTTCCGGCCGGCGGTGCTGTCGGCGCTTGGTGAGCACGGGCTGGAATGGCGCACCGTGTTCGAGAACGGCAACATCGACGCGACGACAGCAACGGTGCGCTCGGATCTTGCGGTCACGACATGGCTGGCCTCCACCGTGCCGGCCGATCTCGACATATTGCCGTTCGATTCAGGCCTGCCGCCGCTGCCGAATTTTGCCATCAACCTGCATTTGCCGAGGCACGGTGTCGGACCCGCGGCACAGGAATTCGCGCGGCATATCCGCGAAGGGCTGGCGCGGCGGCTGGTGGCGGCTTGAAACCAGGTCCAGCTACTTCCAGTTCTTGCGCCGCTCGATCTCTGCCTCGGATGGCTTTTCCGGCGCGAACGATCCGGTCTTGATCTCGCCGCCACGCTCATACGTCGCCATGATGACGCCGGTGCTGGAGGCCTGCGAGCGGGTCAGCTTCAAGGCGGAAGGCATGGTGCCGTTGCCGAACAGCCGCTTGCCCTTGCCCAGCACCAGCGGGAAGATCAGCAGGCTGATCTCGTCGATCAGGTCATTGGCGAGCAAGGTCTGGACCAGGTCGCTCGAACCCTGGATGAGCAGGTCCGGGCCGTCTTGCTCCTTCAGCTTGCGCAGCGTTGCCACGACGTCCTCGCCCAGCGACTGGCTGTTGTTCCAAGTCAGTGTGTCGTGCCTGTGCGTCGCCACATATTTGGTGACGGCGTTGAAGCTTTCGGCGATCGGATCGTTGCCCTGGTACGGCCAGTGCGCGGCGAAGATGTCATAGGTCTTGCGGCCGAGCAGCAGGTCGAAGGGCTTGGTGAAGGTCTCGCCCATGAACGCGCCCATGGCGTCGTCCCAGTAATGGAACGTCCAGCCGCCGAATCTGAAACCGCCGGCCGGATCCTCTTCCGGACCGCCTGGAGCTTGCATGACGCCATCGAGGCTGACGAATGTCGCGGCGGTGATCTTTCTCATTCCGATGCTCCGGTTTCTTCAATCCACGCCGTCGCGGCTGGATTTCAGCCCAAGGACGGGTGACTCCCCGCCCGTCCGACACCGCTGGCAACATTTTGGCGGGCCCGCCGTCGATGCGTCACCTGCGAGGCCTGGCATCCAGGACGCGCGAGGAGAACCAGACCTCACCGAAGATCGCTGTGGCGGTGCGGTCCGGCAGCTTGTCCGACGTCAGCCAGATCGAGCGGCTGCGCGCGGCCTGGTCGCGCGTCGGGATCTTCGCCGCGGGGTCTGCAACCGAGGCGCCGACACATGGAATGAACCATGAGCGCATGAAGGGGTCGCAGGCGAAGCCTTTTTCTGTGCGGGTCACTATCACCGCCAACGGGACGCGCTCGGCCGGGCGCCAGGGAAAGATCATGCGGCCGCCTGGCCGCAGCGCCTTCAGCCATCCCGCCGGCGGCGCGGCGACGCCGGCATTTACATAGATGATGTCGGATGGCGGCAAGGGTGTCGTCACGGCATCGCCATGGACGACGGTCACATTGCCATAGGTTTCGAGATTTTGTCGTGCGAGCTCGGCCAGGTTGTTGTCGAGTTCGAAGGCAGTGACGGTGCCGCCGGGCGAAACCAGTTTGGCCAGCGCCGCGGTGTAATAACCGGTGCCGGCGCCGATGTGGCAAACGGCTTCGCCGGGTTTCGGCGCAAGCTTGCCGATCCACATGGCGTGCAGGAACGGCTCGCCATTGTTGATGCCCTTGTCGTTGTCGAGCGCCACCAGAACGTTCTGGTAGATGTGAGCCGGATCGGCGCTCGGCGTCGTGATCTTGCCGTTGCCGGCGATGATCGTCCACGGCCCAGGACCGAGGAAGGCTTCGCGCGGCACCTCGGCGAAGACCGCCTCCAGGCGCGGATCGGGCGAGCCGGCATTAGCGGCCATCAGCCTCGCGTAGAACTTCCTGACGTCTTCGATCCCGGTCATGACGCGGGAGAAGATAGCGCGGATTGCCGATTTGTCGCCGGACTATCTCTCAGCAGAGCAGCCGATTTCGGGTCTCAGCCGACCCCGAACATAGTGTCGTAGAGCAGCTTGAAGTTGAGCACCAGGATGATCGCGGCGACCACCCAGGCCAGTGCGGCGACGCCGCGCGGAATGGCGAGGTTGCCCATCTTCTTCCTGTCGGAGACGAACTGCACCAGCGGGACAACCGCGAAGGGCAGCTGCATCGACAGGATCACCTGGCTCAACACCAGCAACTGGCCGGTGCCTTTTTCGCCATAGAGCGCGGTGACGATCACCACCGGGATGATGGCGAGCCCGCGCGTCAGCAGGCGGCGTGCCCAGTTGGGGATGCGCAGGCGCAGGAAACCTTCCATGACGATCTGGCCGGCCAGCGTCGCCGTCACCGTCGAGTTCAGGCCGGAAGCCAGCAGCGCGACGGCGAACAGGATCGAGGCGATGCCGAGGCCCAGCAGCGGCGACAGCAGCTCGAAGGCCTGGCCGATCTCGGCGACATCCTGGTGGCCGGTGTCGTGGAAGGCGACCGCCGACACGATCAGGATCGAGGCATTGACGAACAAGGCAAGCATCAAGGCGATGGTCGAGTCCGTCGTTGCCCATTTGATGGCGTCGCGCTTGCCCTTGTCGGTGCGCTCATAGGCGCGGGTCTGCACGATCGAGGAGTGCAGATAGAGATTGTGCGGCATGACGGTGGCGCCGATGATGCCGATGGCGATGTAGAGCATTGCCGGATTGGTGACGATCTCGGACGACGGAATGAACATTGCATGCAGGATCGAGCCGGCCGGCGGGGCGGCGACAAAGATCTGGATGGCGAAGCAGCTGAAGATGATGATCAGGAGCGCGATGACGAAGGCTTCGAGATAGCGAAAACCCTTGTTCATCAACAGAAGCACGAGGAAGGCATCGAGTGCTGTCAGCATGGCGCCGCCGATCAGCGGGATGCCGAACAGAAGTTGCAGCGCGATCGCCGTGCCGATGACTTCGGCCAGGTCGCAAGCGATGATGGCCAGTTCGCAGGCGATCCACAGCATGAAGTTGACCGGTCGTGGATAGTAGGCGCGGCAGGCCTGAGCGAGGTCGCGCCCGGTGGCGATGCCGAGGCGGGCAGCCAGTGCCTGCAGCAGGATCGCCATCAGGTTGGAGAGCATAATGATGAACAGCAGCGTGTAGCCGAACTGCGCGCCACCGGCGAGGTCGGTCGCCCAGTTGCCCGGATCCATATAGCCGACCGAGACCATGTAGCCGGGGCCCATGAAGGCGAACAGCCGGCGGAACCAAACGCCCGAACTCGGAACCGCGATGGAAGAATTGACCTCGCGCAGGCTGGGCTGGTCGTCCTCCTCGGGTCTGGCGAACCGCCAAGTGGATTGGGAGGCTGTGGCTTCGACTTCAGACATGAGGGGCTTTCCGCGAGACGTGTCGATGTTATCCTAAGCTATGCCATGGCTCAACATTATGCAATATGCTATATTTCATTGTCGGTGCTTTTTGTTCGGGCCGTGACCTGGCGCGGGAACGGTCGCCGACAACGCAGGTTGCGCCTGTGGCGGAATGCAAATAAACGGCCTGAAGAATCAGAGCCCGTGCTATGAATGCATGGACGGCTAAACTCCCAGGAGGGGCGCGCATTGGCGCTGAAGAACAGACCGGTCCCGCGCGAAAAGCCGCTGCCTGACGCCGACGTCCATTCGGAGGGGTTCAGGCACACGCGCGAAGCGCGCCGCAGCGCGTTGGTCGAGGATTATGTCGAGCTGATCGCCGACCTGATCGAAGACGGTAACGAGGCGCGCCAGGTCGATATCGCCGCACGGCTCGGCGTCGCCCAGCCGACGGTGGCCAAGATGCTGACCAGGCTGTGCGCCGACGGCCTCGTGTCCAGAAAACCCTATCGCGGCGTGTTCTTGACCGATGCCGGCCGCAAGGTCGCGGTGGAGAGCCGCATCCGCCACCAGACGGTGGAAGCCTTCCTGCGCTCGCTCGGCGTCAGCGCCGAGACCGCGCGCATCGATGCCGAGGGCATCGAGCACCATGTCAGCGCCGAGACGCTCGAAGCGTTTCGCAAGGCGATGACGGCGGCGCGCTGAGCTGCGTCAGCACCGCGTTTCCCGAACGACGAAGCCGCGCGGGAACCACCTGATGTTACGCACGTTGCTCCTCACACCGCGCGATTGACGTGCGCGCCAAGGGAGGAAGCGATGGGCGTTGAACAGGCACCGACCGCAAAGGGCAAGCAGGCGGCCAAGGGACTGAAGCAGGCGGCGGCGAAGGACGAGCGCAAGACCGAGGCCGAGACCGGTCATCCCCTGAAGAAGGGTGCCGCGCGTTTCGAGGAGCGCTCGAAGAGCTCCGATGGCAAGAGCGCCGGCGCCAAGCAGAGGGATTAGGCGCCTGTCGGGCAGACATCGGCAATTGTCGGCGAAAGCCGTTTGCTGAGATGTAGCAACCGCACCCTTTGTTGTGGCAGCACCGCTTGTCCCTAGGCTATGGCCCGGGCGTTCGAGCCCTTTGAACGGACCACTGGGCCTATCAATTTGCCTGCGGCAAAACCGGTCTCTCACTCCCTGACATCTTGCACCCAGCTTCTGGGGTGGCCGTCGACGCGGAACTGGAAGATGAAATAGGGCGGGATGCAGGTGCCTTCACCAGGCTTGGCCTGAGGCAGGTCATCATAGCCGGCAGTGCAGATATAGTCCTCGCGGCAGGGATGCGCCTTGTCGCAGGCACGCAGGCCGGCGGTCTTGGTGAAATCCTTGGTGCAGAATTTGTGGTCCTTGCCGGACGCAATGCAGTCGTTGAAACCGGTTTTGGCCAACCGGCCGCACGTCGCCTCGTCGGGAAGCTTGTCACAGCTTGCCTTGCGCAGCATGCCGCCGGGAAAGCCGCCGGTCTTCTGCTGCGGATTGTCGTAGCGCTGGCGTGCGGCGCCATAGCCGGCGAGCTTGACCGGCGGCTTCTTGTCCCGCGCCGGATCGATGGCGCATGCCTTGGCGGTGGCCGGGGACAGCCGGCAATACTGGTCGTTGCCCCATGTCGACATTTTTATCTCGCCGAACTCGACGGGGTCACCGACCGCTGTGCCGGCCTCGCTGACGCAGGTGCCGAAGCCCGGATGGATGGCGCTCTCGTGGACGCCGGCGCAGCGCAAGCCTTCGCCGCAGCTCCAGTCCTTGAAGCTCAAATCCTCGCCCCGATAGCAGATCGAGCCCCAGCCATCGTAGAGGTCGGTGCCCTTCAGCGCCTCGGCGTATTTCTGGTCCGGACGGGCGGCGAAGCCACGCGTGAAATCCGGATGGCCGCCGGCGGCCAACTGCTCGACGATGGCGCGGCGGCGGGGCAGGTCGGCAAAGAACACGGCCGAGCCCGGCACGAAGACGGCATTACGGCGCGGTTCGCTGGCCGGGTCGGCGCCGGTGTAGTGGAAGCCGGCAATGCCATGCGTCTGGTGGCAGCCGGTGCAGGTCATCTCATTGAGCCGCAGTTCGAAGCCGGCCACCGACTTGACGGAGGAGAGCGTGTTGCCCCTGGCAACGTAGTCCTTCAGCGCCTTGTCGATATCGGCGTCGTCGACCAGCCCATAAGCGATGTTGTTCTGCGACCGGCTCAGGCCGCCGGGTGCTACGGAGACGGCGCTCTTGGCCAGGAACTTTTCGTCGATGACCAGCCGCCCATGATCGAGGTCGTAGATGTTGCGGTCGGTGAGCAGCCACTTGGCGAAGGACGGCTTGTCGGCCAGCACGATCGCCCGGTCGATCTGGTTCTCCATTTTCGATTCGTAGAAGCTCGATGTGGCCGGATCCCATTTGAAGATCTTCAGCAGATATTCGGCGTGGCCGCCGAAATCGCGACGCGTCGAGGCCGATAGCCTGAGCACCTGCATGTTGAGTTCAAGGCGCATGATCTGCGACGAATTCAGCATGGCGCCGGAGAGCGGCCCTTCGTCGGAGCGCAGCCAGGCCGCGAGCTGGTCGGGCGGCAGATCCTTCTGCCCGGCGGCAAGCCAGCGCTTGGCGATTTCGGCGCAGGAAACGTCGGTAGCGCTCGGCAAATCCCTTGAAGCGCGGGCCTGGGCCCGCGTGGGCTTGGCGTTGAACACCAGGCTCATGGTCAGCGGCAGGCGCGAAGAAATGCGCTGGCCCGCCTTTCCCTTTACCGGCTTTTCCGCGACCGAATAGTGGAAGCGGTAGATCAGCCGGATCTCGCCGCATTCGGTGTGGCCAAGATAGCCCCGGTCCATGCGGTTGACGACGCCGGTCAGGTCGAGCGTCGACCCGTCGTCGTCGATGTATTTCGGATTGAATTTCTGGCTGGTGTCGTTCGACTTGGCCATGGCCGCGACATAGGGGTCAGGACTGGTCTTCGGTTCGTCGGCGATCTCAAGCTTGACGGTGTCGCGGACGGTGGCCAGCGCCGGCACCGAAAACAGGCCGCGATTGTCGACCTCGCGGGTGAGGCCGAGCGCTGGACCCAGCAGGCGGCTGATCGACAGGCCGCCGCGCTCAAGCGCCTGCAAGGTTGCGGGATCGGTGACGGCAACGCTGGAATCAAGCGTCACCGCGCCGGCACTTGCGAGACCAAGGCAGAGCAGGGCCGCGAGCAGCGACACGAATTCACCGATCGTCTTCAAACCGCGCGCACCCCTCCGTTTGCGGCGATGCTACAGGCCTTCCGTGGTCTCGGCCAGAGCGGCGAGGCCGCCATTCGGCAGGGATGCAGTCTCGAAAAATGCTGTGACTTGGTGCAACCATTGGGATAATTGTTTGTTGGGTTGAGCCGGCCATGCCGGAACAATGGGGAAGTTCGCAGCGCGAGGAGTTGCCATGCTCTGGAGAGGCCGTCGTCAGAGTGACAATATCGAGGACGACCGCAGCGACAACGGCGGCGGGCTCGGCGGCGGCAGCCCCGGTCAGTTCCGCATCCCCATCGGTGGTCGCGCCGGGGGCGGCGGCAGCATCTTCCTCGTCATCCTGGTGGTGCTGGCCGGATGGTATTTTGGCTTTGATCCGTCGACGATCCTGGGTGGCGGCGACGGCGGCCTGCTGCCGGGCGGTGGCGGCCAGATCACCGACGACAGCGGCGGCCAGGACAGCGGCGCGGGTGCGCCCGCCAATGACGAGATGAAGCAGTTCGTCGCCACGGTGCTGGCCGAGACCGAAGACACCTGGACCGGCATCTTCAAATCGCAGGGCCTGACCTACGAAGACCCGAAGCTGGTGCTGTTCAGCGGCCAGGTACGCTCGGCCTGCGGCTTTGCCTCCGCAGCGGCCGGTCCCTTCTATTGCCCCGGCGACCACAAGGTCTATCTCGACATGACCTTCTTCCAGCAGCTCGACCAGCAATTCGGCGCCTCGGGGGAGTTCGCCCGGGCTTATGTGGTCGCGCATGAGGTCGGCCACCATGTGCAGAACCTGACCGGCATCATGGGCAAGTTCAACCAGATGCGGCAAGGCATGAGCGAAGCCGATGCCAACCAACTGTCGGTGCGCATAGAGCTTCAGGCCGACTGCTTTGCCGGCGTGTGGGCGCATTACACGGCGCAGAAAGGCATATTGGAGCAGGGCGACATAGAAAGCGCGCTGAACGCCGCCAAGCAGATCGGCGACGACACGCTGCAGAAGAAGACGCAAGGCTATGTCGTGCCGGAAAGCTTCAACCACGGCACCTCGCAGCAGCGGCAAACCTGGCTGGCGCGCGGCTACAAGAGCGGCAAGCTTTCGGATTGCAACACGCTGAGCGGCCCGATCTGAGGGACCGTTTTCCGAGACCGACCCGACGGCGAAGCCGCCGTCAGGGGATGTTAGGATGAAAATATCAAGCCTGTTCCCTTATTGTTCCGGGCGACAAGCTCACCTATAAGGTGCGTCCGCCTGCGCCCCAGGGCGAGCAGAGGAGCTTGACCCTTTATGATCGACCCCAAAACCGCCAGACGGGGCCTTGCGCTCGTCTTCACCACGCTGCTGCTCGATATCATCGGCTTCGGCATGATCATGCCGGTGTTGCCGGCCTATCTCAGGGAGTTGACCGGCGTCAGCATCAGCGGAGCGGCGATCGAGGGCGGTTGGCTGTTCTTCGTCTATGCGGCGATGCAGTTCTTCTTTGGGCCCATCATGGGCGGCTTGAGCGACCGTTTCGGACGGCGGCCGATCCTGCTCGCCTCCGTGCTGACCTTTTCCATCGACAACCTGATCTGCGCCGTCGCCTGGTCCTTCCCCATGCTGTTCATCGGGCGCGTGCTGGCCGGCATTTCCGGCGCCAGCTATTCGACGACATCCGCCTTCATCGCCGACATCTCCAACGATGAGAACCGGGCGAAGAATTTCGGCCTGCTCGGCATCGCTTTTGGCGTCGGCTTCGTCATCGGGCCGGTTCTGGGCGGCCTGCTCGGTACGTTCGGGCCGCGCGTACCGTTCTATTTCGCCGCCGGGCTGGCTTTCGTGAACTTCCTGATTGCGCTGTTCCTGTTGCCGGAAACGCTAGACGACAAGCATCGCCGCCGCTTCGAGTGGAAACGCGCGAACCCGGTTGGGACGCTCCTGCAGATGCGCCAGTACAAAGGCATCGGCTGGATCGGGCTTGTCTTCTTCCTGATGACGCTTGGGCACATGATGTATCCGGCGGTGTGGTCGTTCGTCTCCAATTACCGCTATGGCTGGAGCGAGCAGCAGATCGGCTTTTCGCTCGGCGCCTTCGGCCTGTGCGGGGCGATCGTCATGGCGACGGTGCTGCCGCGCGTGATCCCCAGGCTTGGCGAGTGGAAGACGGCGGCCATCGGCCTTGCCTTCACGGCGCTCAGCGCCTTCGGATACGCCTTCGCGTCGCAAGGCTGGATGATCTATGCGGTGATCGTCGTCGGCTGTTTGGAAGCGCTGGCCGATCCGCCGCTAAGGAGCCTCGCTGCCGCCAAGGTGCCGCCTTCGGCGCAAGGCGAACTGCAAGGCGCGATGACCTCGATCTTTTCGATCACCTCGATCATCACACCGCTGCTCTATACGGCGATCTTCTCCTGGTTCACCGGGCCGAGCGCGCCCGTGACCTTCGGCGGCGCGCCCTATCTGGTTGGCGCGTTTTTCCTGACGCTGGCGCTCATCGTCTTCGTCACCAAGGTGGCAAAGCCGGTGGCGGTCAGAAACGTCACCACCAGCGTGGCGGAAGATGGAGCGCAGATATGAGCGATGACGGGCGCGTGAGCCGCGCGCCGCTTCCGGTTAAGCCCGCTCCGCCAGCAATTCCTCGCCGCGCTTTTCGCGGATCAGATTGACGAAGCGGCGGAACAGATAGTGCGAATCCTGCGGGCCGGGCGAGGCCTCGGGATGATGCTGGACCGAGAACACCGGACGGCCGGTCAGCGTGATGCCGCAATTCGAGCCGTCGAACAGCGAGACATGGGTTTCCTCGACGCCTGATGGCAGCGAGTCCGCATCGACGGCAAAGCCGTGGTTCATGGAGACGATCTCGACCTTGCCAGTGGTGTGGTCTTTGACCGGATGGTTGGCGCCGTGATGGCCCTGATGCATCTTGGCGGTCTTGCCGCCCAGCGCCAGCGCCAGCATCTGGTGGCCAAGGCAGATGCCGAACACCGGGATGTCGGTCTTCAGCAGGTCCTGGATGACTGGCACGGCATAGTCGCCGGTGGCTTCGGGATCGCCGGGGCCGTTGGAGAGGAAGATGCCGTCCGGCTGCATGGCAAGGATTTCTTCAGCGCCGGTCTTGGCCGGCACCACGGTGACCTTGGCGCCGAGGCCGGCGAGCAGGCGCAAGATGTTGCGCTTGACGCCGTAGTCGATGGCAACGACATGCATCGAAGGCTCGGCCTGTTCGCCAAAGCCTTCGTTCCAGACCCATGGCGTCTCGCGCCAGACCGAGGACTGACCTGACGTGACTTCCTTGGCGAGATCGAGCCCGATCAGGCCCGACCATGCGGCGGCGCGCTGCTTCAGGTCGTCGAGGTCGAAGACGCCGTCGGGCGCATGCGCAATGACTGCGTTGGGCATCCCCTTTTCACGGATCAGCGCGGTGAGCGCGCGGGTGTCGATGCCCGACAGGGCGACGATGCCGCGCTTCTTCAGCCATTGGTCGAGACCGGTACCGGCGCGGTAGTTGGACGGGTTGGTGACATCGGCCTTGAACACGGCACCGACAGCGCCGGCGCGTGCAACCGGATTGAGATCCTCGATGTCCTCTTCATTGGTGCCGATGTTGCCGATATGCGGGAAGGTGAAGGTGACGATCTGGCCGGCATAGGACGGGTCGGTGAGGATTTCCTGGTAGCCGGTGAGCGCCGTGTTGAAGCAGACTTCGGCGACGGCGGAGCCGGTGGCGCCCAGGCCGCGACCCTCGATGACGGTGCCGTCGGCCAGCACCAGAAGGGCGGTCGGCCTTTCGGTTGCCCAAGCGGGGGTCATCTCGGCCATGGCGGCGCTCCTATCAGTCTGCGCGCTGCAATCGGCCCGGCGGGTCATCTGCGCGGCAAATAGCGCGAAGCGGCGATTTCGCGGCTTCCACGCAGTCAAGCTTCAGTTCATGCAAGGCCCAGTACATAGGGGAAGGGCGCAAAGCGGTCAATGATCATGCGCAATCCGGCTCCGATTTATTTCATCTAGCAATATCAGTGACTTGCCTGGCAATATCAGGGTTTGCGTTGGCCTGTCCCCGGCGCTATTGTCCGCGCCGATCGAAGGAGAAAGCACCATGCGTGGCAAAATCGCCGAATCCCTGAAGAGCGCGATGAAGGCGCAGGACAAGCACCGGCTGCCGACATTGCGGTTGATACAGGCGGCCATCCACGACCGCGACATCGTCAATCGTGGTTCGGCCAAGGACCCTGCCAGTGATGAGGAAATCCTGCAGATCCTGGCCAAGATGGTGAAGCAGCGCGAGGAGTCGGCCAAGGCCTTTGACGACGGCAAGCGACCGGAACTGGCAGCGCAGGAGCGTGGCGAGATGGAGATCATCCGCGCCTTCCTGCCGACGCAGCTGGACGAGGCCGCGGTGGCCGTGGCCGCGCGCGAGGCGATCGCGGCGACGGGCGCGACCAGCCAGAAGGACATGGGCAAAGTGATCGCCGCGCTGAAGCAGAAATATGCCGGCCAGATGGACTTCGGCAAGGCGAGCGGCATCGTCAAGGGCCTGCTGCAGTAGGCTTGCCGCCCATCGCTGACCGGGGCTTGCGACCGTCAGCGGTTGCCAATTCGGCCTGACCGTTCATCAATGCCTTCGACAACGATGCGGATCAGGTGCCTGATCTCGTCTTGCCTGAAAGGCTCTCCCGAGAGCGCCGAAAGCATCGCCTGGCTGGGCGGCAGCCTATCCGGGTGCGGAATTCAAGACCCCTTGCAGATCGGCAGTGGCTGGGGCGGTGGTGCCGGATGATCCGTCTTGTATTGGGCGATGATCGGCTCGAGGGTTTTTCTCGGCCAGAATTTCGGCGCGCCGATTTCCTTCAGGCAGGATGCGTTCCAGTACGGCACACCGCCCGACTGCGAACGGTGTGCCACTACCGCGGCAATGTCGCGTGATTCCGGATAGATGTAGAGCGTCGTCGGGTTGTCCTTCACCATCGAGATGATCTGCCGCGCATCCGCCGGCGACCAGCTGGTGCATCCGTTGCTGCGGCCGCCAGGATAGTCCACCAGCTTGCCGAACGGCACCAAACCGTCATGGTCGGCATATGAGCTGTTCGGATTTTTGCGCATGCACTGGGCGCGCAGCACCTGCGCCGCATGGCCGCCGATCACCCGCTGCCTGGCATTGGCGGCTTCGCCTTCGCCGTCGAACTGTATGAAGGTGCGCAGGAAAGCCGCGTCCTGCTTCGCACCGGTGCGATAAAAGCCTTTGAACGAAGTTTTCGCCTCGCGGGTCATATAGGCGCCGCCTGCGGTCAGTTCCGAATCCATGGCATTGCCGAAGTTCTTCGAGCATCGCCTGCCATTTGAAAAATCGACCGTGCCTTTCAGATTCCGGCCGCCGCCGTGACCCGACGGAATTGCGCGAAACGACTGGCTGGCTTCGCAGATGACATAATACCGGCGCCCGAGCACGCCATTGCCGAGATCGCCGGGTCGTGTGGCGTCCATGGCGAAATAGCAGGGGTTCCTGACCGCACCTTGCGCCACCTTTTTCAGGTAAAGCGCGCGCGCCCGCTCCAGGACCACTTGCGAGATCTGACCATCGCTGTCGCCGACATGGGCCTGCAACCAGGCGGGAACATCGGGAAGCGCGGCAAACGACCGCGCCGACACCGTCAAAGCGATGACAGCGAGGAGGAGGCTGGCGACGATACCCAGAGGGACAGATCTCAACCGCACCGGATCACTTCTCCCGCCGTTCGCAATTCCCCGCGGTGTTGCCGCCGCGAATCGATTATAAATCGCCTCGCGCCAATCGGCGAAACACATCTTGTTTAGCAGCCGCCCAAGCGGTGTTTTCAAAATGGTCAGGCAATCCGCAAGCTAACCACGCGAAGCCGGAAACCAAGGCGTGTTTGTCAGGCGGTTGCCGTCAGGTTCAGCAGGTGCGCAATCGGTGTCGGATTGTGCTGTGCGCGCAGTGCGTCGGCCGACTGCCGAACGACTTCCGAAATCCGCAGCAGCTGCTTGGCGATCGGGCTTGTCTTGCGCCAGACCATGCCGATCGTCCGCGATGGCTGGGGGCTCCTGAAGCGGGCGATGGAGACCGACGCCGAGCGCGTCTCCACCGGCACGGCCATTTCCGGGATCAAGGTGACGCCGATGCCGGCGCTGACCATCTGGACCAGGGTCGACAGCGAACTGCCGTCCAGCAACTCGCGTGGCCGTGCCGAATGCATGTTGCAGAAGGAGAGTGCCTGGTCGCGGAAACAATGGCCTTCTTCCAACAGAAGCAGCCGCATTTCACGCAGCGTTTCGCGATTGGGCACCGGCTTTCCCTCGTCTTCGCCGGGCCGGACCAGGACGAAGGCCTCGGCAAACAGCACGATTTCCGTCAGCGACGGTTCGGACACCGGCAAGGCAACGATGGCCGCATCGAGCCGACCGTCCGCCAGTTCCTGGATCAGCTTCTGCGTCTGCGTCTCGCGCACATGGATATCGAGGCCATCATGCATGCTCGAGAGGTTGCCGATGATCGTCGGCAGGAGGTAGGGCGCGATCGTCGGGATGACGCCGATGCGCAGCCGACCGACCAGCCTGTCGCGCGAAGAGCGAGCGAGGTCGGCGAGCTCGTCCACCGAACGCAGGATGTCGCGGACGCGCAAGGCGAATTCTTCGCCGAAATTGGTCAGTCGGACCTGTCTAGCGCCTCTTTCGAAAAGCTCCGTGCCCAGTGTTTCCTCCAGTTCCCTGATTTGCACCGAAATGGCAGGCTGAGAGATCGCGCAGGCGTCGGCCGCGCGCCCGAAGTGGTTGTGCCGCGCCAACGCCTCGAAATAGCGCAGCTGCTTCAGCGTCAGGTTTGTCATAATGTCACCTTATCGCTGTAATCAGGAAATCCAACTTAAATTAATCGCGCAGCTTTGCTATAGGAGCTGCAAGGGAGATGAGGAGCAGCCGGGACGGCTTCGTCCGGGGCGTGCCCGCAGCGACAGGAACATCCAAGATATTCGGTCGCGTATCTGGCATACGGTCATGCGCCAGCCATGAAACGGACCGCTTCCAGGGACATCCTTTGTCCTTGTTCACGCAGCAGTTGAAACAGCTCAACACAGCCACGATCGGAGAAAAACATGGACGCACAAACTGACGACCCAAGCACGGGCAAATGCCCGGTCGTGCACACAGCCGTCGGCAGGGTCAACCGCGACTGGTGGCCGAATCAGCTCAATGTCCAGATTCTCCACCAGCAGTCGCCGCTGTCCGATCCGATGGGTGAGGCGTTCGACTATGCCGAGGAATTCAAGAGCCTCGACCTCGACGCCGTGATCAAGGACCTGCATGCGCTGATGACGGACTCGCAGGAGTGGTGGCCGGCCGATTTCGGCCATTACGGGCCGCTGTTCATCCGCATGGCGTGGCATAGCGCCGGCACCTACCGCATCGCCGACGGTCGCGGCGGCGCCGGAGCCGGCCAGCAGCGTTTCGCGCCGCTGAACAGCTGGCCGGACAACGTCAACCTCGACAAGGCGCGCCGGCTGTTGTGGCCGATCAAGCAGAAGTACGGCCGCAAGATCTCCTGGGCCGACCTTCTGATCCTGACCGGCAACGTCGCGCTGGAATCGATGGGCTTCAAGACCTTCGGTTTCGCCGGCGGCCGCGCCGACGTGTGGGAGCCCGAGGAGGACATCTACTGGGGTCCGGAAGGCAAGTGGCTGGCCGACGAGCGCTACAGCGGCGACCGCGATCTCCAGGATCCGCTCGGTGCCGTGCAGATGGGCCTGATCTACGTCAACCCGGAAGGACCGAACGGCAAGCCTGATCCGCTGGCCTCGGCGCGCGATATCAGAGACACCTTCGCGCGCATGGCCATGAACGACGAGGAGACCGTCGCGCTGATCGCCGGCGGCCACACCTTCGGCAAGACCCATGGTGCCGGCGATGCGACGCTGGTCGGCGTGGAGCCGGAAGGCGCCGACATCGAGCAGCAGGGCCTTGGCTGGGCGAGCACGTTCGGCACCGGCAAGGGCGGCGACGCCATCGGCAGCGGCCTGGAAGTCACCTGGACGACGACGCCGACGAAGTGGAGCAACAACTTCTTCGACAATCTGTTCGGCTTCGAATGGGAGCTGACCAAGAGCCCGGCCGGGGCGCACCAGTGGACGCCGAAGGGCGGCGCGGGTGCGGGCAGCGTGCCGGATGCGCACAACGCCGGAAAGCGCCACGCGCCCTCCATGCTGACCACCGACCTCGCCTTGCGATTCGACCCTTCCTACGAGACGATCTCGCGGCGCTTCCATGAGAACCCGGCTCAGTTCGCCGACGCATTTGCGCGCGCCTGGTACAAGCTGACCCACCGCGACATGGGCCCGCTGGTTCGCTATCTCGGCCCGTTGGTTCCAAAAGAGGAACTGCCCTGGCAGGACGTCATTCCGGCGGTTGATCATGTGCTGATCGACGAAGAGGACGCTGCAGCACTGAAGGCCGAGATCCTGGCGTCCGGCCTGTCGGTGTCGCAGTTGGTGTCGGCGGCGTGGGCGTCGGCCTCGACCTTCCGTGGCTCCGACAAGCGCGGCGGCGCCAATGGCGCGCGCATCCGCCTTGCGCCGCAAAAGGACTGGGCCGTCAACCAGCCGGCGGAACTCGCCAAGGTGCTCGACAAGCTCGAAGCGATCCGCAAGGCGTTCAACGCTTCGCAGACCGGCAACAAGAAGGTCTCGCTTGCCGACCTGATCGTTCTCGGCGGCGGCGCCGCCGTCGAGAAGGCCGCGAAGGACGGTGGCCACAGCGTCGACGTTCCCTTCTGGCCGGGCCGCATGGATGCCTCGCAGGAGCAGACGGACATCCACTCCTTCGCACCGCTGGAACCGACCGTTGACGGTTTCCGCAACTATGTCAGCGGCAAGCAGCGGCTGACCGTCGAGGAGGCGCTGGTCGACCGCGCGCAACTGCTGACGCTGACGGCGCCGGAGATGACGGTTCTCGTCGGTGGCCTGCGCGTTCTCGGCGCCAATGCCGGGCAGTCGAAGCACGGTGTCTTCACCAAGCTGCCGGAAACGCTGAGCAACGACTTCTTCGTCAACCTGCTCGACATGGGCACGGAGTGGAAGGCGACCTCGGACGCCAAGGACGTGTTCGAAGGCCGCGACCGCAAGACCGGCGAAGTCAAGTGGACCGGCACCCGTGCCGACCTCATCTTCGGCTCGCATTCGCAGCTGCGCGCGCTGGCCGAAGTTTATGCGACAGCAGACGCCAAGGCGAAATTCGCCAGGGATTTCGTGGTGGCATGGACCAAGGTGATGAACGCCGACCGTTTTGATATCGCCTGAGCTCGGCAAAAGGCACTGGCGCGGCCTGGGAATGGTTGCGCCAGAGCGTCGGTTCCTCCCAAGGGATAAGACCAGGGCCGCGTTTCCAGCGATGGGAATGCGGCCTTGTCGCAAGAGGCCGCACCCGGTGGACCGTGCCTTCCCAGGCAATGCTGCTATCTTACCGGCGCAGCTCTTCCGCCGGTGCACCATGATCGAACTCGTCAAACCCGCGCTTGAACATTTGCCGTCCTACAAGGCGGCGCTCGAGCGCGGCTGGTCGCCGGACAATGTGCGGCTCGAGCAAGCGACGCGCGAGCAGCTTGCGGCCATCGAAATGGATCCGGTGGCCTTTCTCGCCGACCTCGATGACCCCCTGGCCAAGGGCGGCCCTATAACCTTGCCCGACGGCAGAAAGGTGCCGCGCCTGCCGGGCTTTCGGCGCTGGATCTGGGACGGCGAGGCTTCAGGTTCGATCGGCTTTCGCTGGCAGACAGGTACGGCTGCGCTGCCTCGGCATGTGCTCGGCCATATCGGCTATGCGGTGGTGCCGTGGAAGCGACGGCGTGGCTACGCCACCGAGGCGCTGCGGCTGATGCTGGACGAGGCGAGGGCGGTCGGCTTGCCTTATGTCGAGATCACCGCCAAGCCGGACAATCCGGCATCGCACAAGGTGATCCTGACCAATGGCGGCAAGCTCGTCGAGCGTTTCTTCGAGGATGCCGCCTATGGCGGAGCGGAAAGCCTGCGGTTCCGGATTGAGTTGTAGCGGGCGCGCGAGCCCTCCTCACCCGTGCTCGTTGGCGCACAGCGCGTGATCGGACAGGGCGCGGATGACGTAACAGTCGCCGACCGTCTTGCCGTTGCAGCAAGAGGCGATGCGTTCGAGTTCGGCCTCCAGGCGCTGCCGCTGGGCAATCTTTTCCCGCACCGAAATCAGTTGCTCCCCGGCGATCCGGTCGGCATGGCCGCAGGGCTGCTCGGGGTGGCCGCTCAATTCGATGAGCGAGCGGATATCCTCGACGGCGAAGCCGAGGTCGCGGGCGTGACGGATGAAGGCCAGCCGCTCGAGCTCCTGCCGGCCATAGCGGCGCTGGTTGCCTTCCGAACGCTCGGGTGCTGCAACCAGGCCCATCTGCTCGTAGTAGCGGATCGTCGGCACCTTGACCCCGGTGCGGCGGGAGAGATCGCCGATCGAAAACATGATTTTGCCTCTTGAAGCTCTAGTGACTAGAGCAATTACAGTGTCCGACATCAGGGTTTAAGACCCACGTGGCGGCACGCCGCGCGGGCAAGCCAGACAGGTGATGTGATGACGGCTCCCCTCAGGCAGCCAAGTATCAGGCAGACACGGTTCAAGATCGACGGCATGAACTGCGCCTCCTGCGCGGCCAAGATCGAGACGGCGGTGCGCCGTCTCGATGGCGTCGCCGACGTCTCGGTTTCGGTGACCGGCGCCAGCATGACGGTCAGCCACGGCGATGCACTGCCCGAAGACAAGGTGCTGCAGCAGGTGGCGCGGCTTGGCTATGGCATCGCCAGGGCGGAAGCCAAGATCCACGGGCGTGCTTCAGTGGCCAAGGCACATGATCATGCTGATCACGATCATGAAGGCCACGACCATGGCGGCGAGCCGGTCGGCGAGCGGACCATCGGTTCCGCCCATCTCCTCGGCGATGCCGAGTCGAGGCAGGCGTGGTGGCGCAGCCGCCGCGCGGCGCTGACGCTGGCCTGTGCTGCAGCGCTTCTTGCCGCCTACGGCATCGGTCATCTGTTTCCGGCGGCCGAGCGCTGGGTCTTCCTGGCCGCACTGCTGGTTGGCCTGGTGCCGATCGCCCGGCGCGCGCTGATGGCGGCACTGGCCGGCACGCCGTTCTCGATCGAGATACTGATGACCATCGCCGCCGGCGGTGCGGTGATGATCGGCGCCACCGAGGAAGCCGCCGCCGTGGTTGTGCTGTTCCTGATCGGCGAAATGCTGGAAGGCGTCGCTGCCGGCCGGGCCAGCATCCAAGGCCTTGCCGACCTGGTGCCGAAGACGGCACTTGTCGAGCGGGCAGGCGGCACGATCGAAGTCCCAGCCGAAGACCTTGCCGTTGGCGATGTGATCGTGGTGCGGCCAGGTGATCGTATCCCGGCCGATGGCAAGATCGTCGAGGGAGCGAGCGCTATCGACGAAGCGCCGGTGACCGGCGAGAGCACGCCCAAGCGCAAGGGTGTCACGGACGGTGTCTTCGCCGGCACGATCAGCACCGACGGCGTGCTCAAGGTTCGGGTGACGGCAGCAGCGTCGGACAACACAATCGCCCGCGTCGTGCGGCTGGTGGAGGAAGCGCAGGAGGCCAAGGCGCCGACCGAGCGCTTCATCGATCGCTTCTCACGGTATTATACGCCTGCTGTGCTGGTGGTTGGGACGCTGGTGACGCTGCTGCCGCCGCTCGTCGCCGGCGGCGACTGGAACGAATGGATCTACAAAGGCCTGGCGATCCTGTTGATCGGCTGCCCCTGCGCGTTGGTCATCTCGACGCCGGCGGCGCTCGCCGCCGGTCTGGCGACCGGCGCGCGGCATGGCCTGTTGATGAAGGGCGGTGCCGTGCTGGAAGGCTTTCGCCGGATCACCGCCGTCGCCTTCGACAAGACCGGCACGCTGACAGCCGGCAAACCGGTGGTTACCGACATTGTGGCCTATGGGCGCGACGAACGCACCGTGCTGGCGCTGGCGGCAGCACTTGAGCAGGGCTCCAGCCATCCCCTGGCGGTGGCGATACTGGACAAGGCCAAGGCCGCCAAGGCGCCGGTGCCGCCTGCCCTGGCCGCGAAGGCGATTCCAGGCAAAGGCGTCGAGGGCAGCTTCGGCGGCGTCGCGGTCTTCCTCGGCTCCGGTCAGGCGGCGGGCGAACGTGCTGCGATGACCGAGGCGCAGCGCCTTGCCATCGACAGCCTCAACGGCCAGGGCAAGACAGTCTCGGCGCTGGTGGCCGATGGCGTGGTGGCCGGGCTGATCGCCATGCGCGACGAGCCGCGGCCGGATGCGGCGGCCGGCATTGCGGCGCTGAAGGCCGAAGGCATCCGCGCTGTGATGCTGACCGGCGACAACCGACGCACGGCCGAAGCCATTGCCGCTTCGCTCGGTATCGAGGCGCGGGCTGAGCTCTTGCCTCAGGACAAGCTGCGCATCGTCGGCGAATTGCAGCGCGGGGGGCTGAGGGTGGCCAAGGTCGGCGACGGCATCAACGACGCACCGGCGTTCGCCGCCGCCGACATCCGCATTGCCATGGGCGGCGGCACCGATGTGGCGTTGGAGACGGCCGATGCTGCGATCCTGCATGGCCGGGTCATGGATGTCGCGCGCATGGTGCGGCTGTCGCGGGCGGTGATGGCCAATATCGGCCAGAACATTGCCGTTGCTCTGGGGCTGAAGGCGGTGTTCCTGGTTACCACCATCGCTGGCATCACCGGCCTGTGGCCGGCGATCCTGGCCGACACCGGCGCCACCGTGCTGGTCACCGCCAACGCCATGCGACTGCTGCGCTGGCGCGGATAAATTTCCTGTTTCTGTGCCCGGTCAGTTGCCGGCCTACGGCGCATGACCTCTCCGGATCGTGCTCTACTCGGCTGGGGCCGTCAGTGGCGGCGTGGCGTTGCTGCGCCCCTCCCAGACATAAGAGGCGAGCGCCACCGCGACGGCGACCAGCATGGCGATGGCGCCAAGCAGCGGCAGGCTGCGGTAGCCATAGCCGGCATTCAGCATCGCTGCGCCCAGCGATGCGGCAAGAGCGATGCCCACATTGAAGCCGGATGGAATGAGCGAGGAAGCGAGATTGGACGCATCAGCCGTCCAGGCCAAGATGCGGGTCTGGATCGGTGTACCGATGGCGAAGTTCAGACCGCCCCAGATGACGATCGCCACGATCATCGGCAAGGGGTAAGGGCTTACGGCATAGATGACGCCAAGCGTCACCGCCTGCAGGGCCAGCATGGTGATCAGCGACGGCATCAGCTTCCAGTCGGAAAGCTTGCCGCCAAGGAAGACGCCGAGCGTGGCGCCGACGCCGTTGAGCAGCAGCACCCACGGGACCAGGCTTTCATCAAGGCCGGTGATTTCGAGCAATGTCGGCGTGATGTAGGTGAACAGGCCGAACTGGCCGATCATCAGCATCAGCATCAGGATCAGCGAGGTCCAGACCTGCTGGCGTGCCAGCACGCGAACCTCGCGCGCCAGGCCGGCGGGCTTGGCCTGATATCCGGTGGTGCGCGGCAAAAGGGCTGCCATGGCAAGCGTTGCCACCACGCCCAGCGCGCACATCACCCAGAAGGTCGCGCGCCAGCCCCAGATGTTGCCGATCGCGGTGCCGGCTGGCACGCCGATGACGTTGGAGACGGTGAGCCCGGACAGGATGACGGCGACCGCCATGCCGCGCTGGTCCTCGCGCACGAGACCGACCGCCACCACCATGGCGACGCCGAAATAGGCGCCATGCGCTACCGCCACGGCAATGCGCAGCAGCAGCATCGAGGTGAAGTCTGGCGCCAGCGCGCAGGCAGCCTGGCCGATAGTGAAGGCGACGGCAAGGCCGAGCAGCAAGCTCTTGCGCGACAACGACTTGGTGGCGAGCGCCAGCAGCGGACCGCCGATGGCGATGCCGCAGGCATAGCCGGAGACGAGATAGCCGGCTGATGGAACCGAGACGCCGAGCCCCTCCGCCACTTGCGGCAACACGCCGGCGATGACGAACTCGGTGGTGCCGAAAGCGAAGGCGGCTATGAACAGGGCGATGAGCGGAAGCGACATGGGGAAGGCCCTAGCAGGAACCGGCCTCAAACCACGGATGGGCGTCGCGGGCAATCCAGAAATTGTTGGCGCCGCTTTAGCTTTTCTTGATTCGACTTCTCGTGTCACCCAGTCGCATGGCGACTGGCGAGGGGGCGCCCAGTCGCGCCGGGTCGCTACGCCGGGGTCTTGCGTCCGTACGGAATCTTGAGCCACGCCCGCTCGTGGAAATAATAGAGCAGCGACTTGGTGACGACCTCGGTCAGGCCGATGGTTGCAGCGAGCTTGATGCTTCCGGTCACCACCAGCGAAATGATCATCGTGTCGATGGTGCCGGTCACACGCCAGGAAAGCGCCTTGGCGAAACTGCGCGAATGGGTGTCCATCGATTTCCTCCGAAAGGCTGGGCCAGCCGACCCTTATCCCGACTGGTGGAAACAGAGCAAAGATATTTTGCCGCCGAAATGAGGACGATGCGTGATCGCGTCGTGAATCAGCTCGCTTTCAACCGCGACCCGGTGAGCAGGCCGCGCTCTTCCAGCACCGGATAGGCCATCGACGCCAAAAGCGAATTGATCTGCTTCAGGTCGCGGATGGTGTCGAGATGGATCGAGCTGGTCTCGACGCTCTTGGCGGTGCCGTCGCGCAGCCGCACGAAATGGCTGGCGCTGGTTTCCTTCTCGCGGTCGCGCAGCTGGTCCTTTTCCAGCACCAGCTGGCGGGCGGTCTCGGGATCGCGTGATACCAGCACGTTGAAGGCGAGCCGAGCATTGGCCAGCACCGAAGCGTGGAAAGCGCATAGCTCGCGCCAGCCCTCGGGCGTGAACTCAAGCCCGCGCTCGAGCTTCTTCTTCACATGCACCAGCATGTTGCGCACGACGATGTCGCCGACCTGCTCCAGCTTGACGCAGGCGCCGATCAGCTCCTGGCAGCGCAGCGCCTCGTCCTCGGTCAGCGGGTTCCTGGTAAGCTTGGCCAGATAGAGCTTGATCGCCGCGTGCTTGCGGTCGACGCGGTCGTCGAGTGCTGCCAGTGCCTTGATCTTGTCGGCATCGGCGCTCTCGTACAGCTCGATGATGCGCTTGAGCATGATCTCGACGGTCTCGCAGACCCGCACCACCTCGCGCGTGGCATTGGCCAATGCCTGGCTTGGAACGTCCAGCGCGCTCTCGTTGAGCGCGGAAAGCTCGACGACATCGAGTGTGGCAGCCGGCGCCGGTTTGGTGCCGAGTGCCACGATCTTCTCCGAGGCGCGGTAGACGAACCCGGCCAGCGGCAGGCCGGCGAGCAGGATCAGCACATTGAACAGGATGTGAGCGTTGACGATCTGGTCCGCCGCCGTCGCGCCGAGGAAGGCGACGTGCGGCCTGAAGGTCATGAACAGGATCAGCACGACCAGCGAGCCAAGCCCGCGCATCAGGAGATTGCCGATCGGCACGACGCGCACGGCAGGCCCGGCCGAACGGGTCAGCATCGGAGCGATGATCGAGGATCCGAGGTTGACGCCGAGGATGAGGACGACGCCGAGTTCCGGCGTGATCAGGCCACGGCCGGCCAGCGTCGCCATCAACAGAACCGCCGCGATACTCGACTGGAACAGCCAGGTGATCAGCGCCGCCAACAGATATGCGGTAATGGAATCGCTGGAGAAGTAATTGATGATGACCGGCATGAGCTGGCTGTTGCGCAGCGGCTCCGATGCCTGGCCGATCATTTCCAGCGACAGGATCAGCAGACCGATACCGACCAGGATGCGGCCGGACTGGCGCCAGTCGCGCCGCTCGGTGGCCATGAACATCACCGTGCCGGTGATCAGGCAGAGCGGCACCAGCAGGGTGAGATCGAAGGTCAGCAGCTTGACCACCAGCGCCGAGCCGATTTCGGCACCGCGCACGGCAAGCTGCCCGGCGGCGCCCGAGACGATGCCGGAGCCGGCGAAGGAGCCGACCAGTAGTGTGACGGCGGTGGAGCTTTGCAGGGCGATGGCGAGGCCGGTGCCGGCCAGCACCGCCATGATCGGATTGCGCATGGTGGCGCGCAGACGATGGCGCAGCACGTCGCCATAGGCGCGCTCTACGCCGGTTTTCACCATGCGGGTGGCAAACAGCATCAGCGCCACGGCGCCGGCCAGATGCAGAAGGACGACGGAACCGCTCATGTCGCCGCCTGCATGCGGACCGGGTGCGCGATGCGAACAGCGCGGCGATCAGTGGGGAAAACGAGCGTGCGAATCATGTTCATGGCAGTGACCGATAATGACTGTAATACATTAGCCGGGTAATAAAATCTTGTCGATTTCAAGGGCCGTTGCGCCGCGACAGTCGGTGTCGGAAAATGGACGGACGCGCAAATGGTTGCATAGCGAGGCTGCTGTGGCGAGGTGGATCGCGCGCGTTTGGCTGCGATCTTTGCGAGGATGTTCAACTCTCCTAAATAAGCGAAGGAATTCATTACACAATTGTAATGCGGGCGTTCAGTTTCGGTTCATCGGTGGGTCACTATCCCTTGGGCATCGACAACCAAGGAGACTTCCAATGAAACGCATTGTCCTTTCCGCTCTCGCTTTCTCGATACTGGCCGCCACGTCGCTCGCCGGCCAGGCCGCGCCGATGAATGCGCCGAACGCCCCGCAGTCGACCTACAGCCAGGTCGACTGGCAGAAGCCCGGCAAGCACGTCGACGTCAGGAAGCGTGTCGTGAAGAAGGAGATCGTCGTGAAGCGCAGCCATTGGCGCAATGGCCAGAAGTATTCCGGTTGGAGGCAGCACCGGCCGATCCGCGACTATGGCCGCTATGGCCTGCATCGCCCAGGCCGCGGCCAGGAGTGGATACGCGTCGGCAACGACTATGTGCTGGTCGGCGTTCTCTCCGGCGTCATTTTCGGCGCGCTTGCCGGGCAGTAAATCTCGTCTGGGCCAGCACCCTGTTGGAGGTGAAAGAAAGGCGGCCCGCAACGGCCGCCTTTTTTGCCCTGTGGAAACCGGGCATCGTCCGCATTAGGGGTCGTCGGATTCCGCGGGCATGATTATATGGTGGGGAAACGAGTTTCCCGATGCGCTTTCCGCCCGCCTTCCTCGACGAGATCCGCGACCGCGTGCCGATTTCATCGGTGATCGGCCAGCGCGTGGCGTGGGACAGGAAGAAGACCAACGCGCCGCGCGGCGATTATTGGGCCTGCTGCCCGTTCCATGGCGAGAAGAGCCCATCCTTCCACTGCGAGGACAAGAAGGGCCGCTACCATTGTTTCGGCTGCTCGGTTTCGGGCGATCATTTCAAGTTCCTCACCGAACTCGACGGCATGAGCTTTCCCGAAGCGGTCGAGAAGGTCGCCGACATGGCCGGCGTGCCGATGCCTGTCCGCGATGCGCAGGAGGAGCGGCGCGAAAAGGAGCGCGCCAGCCTGACGAACGTCATGGAGATGGCGACCGCCTTCTTCCAGGAGCGCCTGCAGGGGCCGGAGGGTGCGAAAGCCCGCGCTTATCTGCGCGATCGTGAGCTGACACCGGCCACGCAGCAATCGTTCAGGCTCGGCTTCGCGCCCGACAGCCGCAATGCGCTGAAGGAGCATCTCGCCGCCAGGGGTGTTCCCAAAGCCGATATCGAGGCCTGCGGGCTGGTGCGGCATGGCGACGACATTCCGGTCTCCTATGACTGGTTCCGCGACCGCATCATGTTCCCGATCCCGGATTCGCGTGGCAAGATCATTGCTTTCGGGGGCCGCGCGCTGGCGCCCGATGCGCTAGCCAAATACATGAACTCGCCCGACACCGAGCTCTTCCACAAGGGCAACGTGCTCTACAATTACGCCCGCGCCCGCAAGGCGCTTGCCAAGGGCGGCACGGTCATTGCCGTCGAAGGCTATATGGACGTGATCGCGCTGGCGCAGGCCGGCTTCGAGAATGTCGTGGCGCCGCTCGGCACGGCGCTCACCGAAAACCAGCTCGAGCTGTTGTGGCGCATGGCCGGCGAGCCGGTGCTGTGCTTCGACGGCGACAAGGCCGGCCTGAAGGCTGCCTGGCGGGCCGCCGACATGGCCCTGCCGGCGGTGCAGGCAGGGCGCTCGGCGCGCTTCGCGTTGCTGCCGGAAGGCAAGGATCCCGACGACCTGGTCAAGGCCGAAGGGCCGGACGCTTTCCGTTCCGTGCTGGCCGATGCGCGGCCGCTGGCCGACCTTCTGTGGATGCGCGAAACGGCCGGCGGCGTCTTCGACACGCCGGAGCGGCGGGCCGAGCTCGAAAAGACGTTGCGCGAACTGACCAGCCGCATCCGCGACGAAAGCCTTCGCTATCACTATCAACAGGAAATGCGCGAGCGCGTGCTGAGCTTCTTCGGCGCGCAGCGCGGTACAAGGCAAGGCCGCCAGGATGGGCGCCCGGGCCAAGGCAAGGCGCCGCCGCCGGGCGGACAATTCGCCAAGGCCGGCGGCGGACGCACGCCGATCACCGAGAGCCTTGGCCGCTCGGCGCTGGTCAAGCGCGGCAGCGAGGGGATGTCGATGCGCGAGGCGACGATCATCGTCGCGCTGGTCAACCATCCGGTGCTGATCGACGAGAATTTCGCACATATCGAGTTTCTCGATCTCGCCAACTCCGATCTGAGGCGGCTGCACGCCGCCATCCTCGACGCGATGGCGCATGACATGGCCAATGACCGTCAGGCCGTGGTGGCAATGATCGAGCGCGCCGGCTGCGCCGAGATCTGGGAGCGGGCGGTCGGGCTGATCCGGCGAATGCGGCATTGGCCGGCGCTGGAGACCGCAGCCCTCGAGGATGCCCGCGACGCTTTCAGCCAGGCCCTGCACTTGCAGCGCAGCGCGCGCACCTTACATAAGGAGCTGAAACAGGCGGAAGCGGCGCTCGCCACCGATCCCACAGACGAGAACTATCGGCACCTGATCGAAATTCAGGCGCAATTTCAGGATGTACAAGCGACGGAAGCGCTGATCGAAGGATTCGGCGTCTCCTCGGGCAGGGCCGGGCGGGCTTAAAGCATGATCCCGAAAGTGGGAACGGTTTTTCGGACAAACGGAAACCGTTTGTCCAGAGATCGTGCTTCCACCAAAAGAAAGACAGAGCCTTTGCCGGCCGATAGGGCAGGGACGGGCTCGGCAAGAGAGTGAAATGTGAAAGCGCTGTTGCGCGTCCAAATGGCGCGTGGCGGGGCTAAGTCGGGTAATTGATTCGCTTTTTTCATGCGAATCATGCGAGAGGCGCTTGACCTTCCGGCAGAATGGCGGAATCAGGACGATTCGAAACGTTAACCCGCACCCGCGTCGACGGGAAATAAACGATGTGAGGTACTGGTCACTGGACAGGCAAGCTGCCTGCCACAGATATCAGGGTTAATCTGGACTTAACGAGAGATGCAGTTACTGGCCCGGTGAAGCGCGACTCATAAGCGAGTGCATCCGATTTGACTGGTCCGACAGCTTACGCGGCTTTGATGTTCGGCCGCTAGGAGAAGATAAAGACTATGGCGACAAAGGAAAAGGAAGAGGTCGAAACCGAACGCGAAGGCGCCACCGATGGCCCTCTGCTCGACCTTTCCGACGATGCTGTCAAGAAGATGATCAAGGCCGCCAAGAAGCGCGGCTATGTCACCATGGACGAGCTGAATTCGGTGCTGCCCTCCGAGGAAGTGACCTCAGAGCAGATCGAGGACACCATGGCGATGCTGTCCGACATGGGCATCAACGTGGTCGAGGACGACGAGCAGGGCGAAGAGCCCGAGGCCGCAGACACTGCGGCTGATGCCGAGGAAGACGCGAACGAGCTGGCCGAGCAGACCGGCACCGCCGTTGCTGCCACCACCACCAAGAAAGAGCCGACCGACCGCACCGACGATCCGGTGCGCATGTATCTGCGCGAGATGGGCTCGGTCGAGCTTCTGTCGCGCGAGGGCGAAATCGCCATCGCCAAGCGCATCGAGGCCGGCCGCGAGACGATGATCGCGGGCCTGTGCGAAAGCCCGCTGACCTTCCAGGCCATCATCATCTGGCGCGATGAGCTCAACGAATCCAAGATCCTGCTGCGCGAGATCATCGATCTCGAAGCCACCTATGCCGGCCCCGAGGCCAAGCAGGCGCCGGTGGTGGAGCGCATCGAGGAAGCCAAGGTCGAGGACAAGCCGCGCCGTTCGCGCGACGAGGAAGACGACGTCACCAATGTCGGCGCCGACACGCGCGGACTGGTCGATGACGACGAGGAAGACGAGGACGAGGCCAGCCTGTCGCTGGCGGCGATGGAAGCGGAACTCCGCCCCCAGGTGATGGAGACGCTCGACGTCATCGCCGACACCTACAAGAAGCTGCGCAAGCTGCAGGACCAGCAGGTCGAGAACCGGCTGGCTGCGGCCGGCACGCTGTCGCCCAGCCAGGACCGCCGGCTGAAGGAGCTGAAGGACCAGTTGATCAAGGCGGTGAAGTCGCTGTCGCTCAACACGGCGCGCATCGAGGCGCTGGTCGAACAGCTCTACGACATCAACAAGCGCCTGGTGCAGAACGAGGGTAAGCTCCTGCGGCTCGCCGAAAGCTACGGCGTGCGCCGCGAGGAATTCCTGAAGGAATATCAGGGCTCGGAGCTCGACCCGAACTGGACGCGCGCGATCGGCAACCTGACCTCGCGCGGCTGGAAGGAATTCACCAAGAACGAGAAGGACGCCATCCGCGACCTGCGCGCCGAAATCCAGCATCTGGCCACCGAAACGGCGATCTCGATCCTGGAATTCCGCAAGATCGTCAACCAGGTGCAGAAGGGCGAGCGCGAAGCCGCGATCGCCAAGAAGGAAATGGTCGAGGCCAATCTGCGTCTCGTCATCTCCATCGCCAAGAAATACACCAATCGCGGCCTGCAGTTCCTCGACCTGATCCAGGAAGGCAATATCGGCCTGATGAAGGCGGTCGACAAATTCGAATACCGCCGCGGCTACAAGTTCTCGACCTACGCGACATGGTGGATCCGGCAGGCGATCACGCGTTCGATCGCCGACCAGGCGCGCACCATCCGTATTCCGGTGCACATGATCGAGACGATCAACAAAATCGTGCGCACCTCGCGCCAGATGCTGCACGAGATCGGCCGTGAGCCGACGCCGGAAGAGCTGGCCGAAAAACTCGCCATGCCGCTCGAAAAAGTGCGCAAGGTGCTGAAGATCGCCAAGGAGCCGATCTCGCTCGAAACGCCAGTCGGCGACGAGGAGGATTCGCATCTGGGCGATTTCATCGAGGACAAGATGGCGATCCTGCCGATCGACGCGGCGATCCAGGCCAATCTGCGCGAGACCACCACGCGCGTGCTGGCCTCGCTGACGCCGCGCGAGGAGCGCGTGCTGCGCATGCGCTTCGGCATTGGCATGAACACCGACCATACGCTGGAAGAGGTCGGCCAGCAGTTCTCGGTCACCCGCGAGCGCATCCGCCAGATCGAAGCCAAGGCGCTCAGGAAACTGAAGCACCCGAGCCGCAGCCGTAAGCTCAGGAGCTTTTTGGACAGTTGAGCTCTGGACGGGTCGTCGCCGTCAGCTCAATTGGCTCCGGTATCGATGCCCTGCTGCGGTGTGCTCTTCGATGGGCGGTCCCAAGCAACGTGGCGGAGACTTGGGGCGCCCGCCGTTCCGGAACTACCACAACGGCACGTCCAGCCGCGTCCCCTTGACGATGATGCCGCCCCGGTCGCCGATCTCTATCGAGCCATAACGCTGCCTGAAGCACTCGGGCAGCGGTCGGTCGCCCGGCACTGACAACCACAAACGCAGCATATGGCGCCGCTTGTCCGGGTCTGGCCAATCCCGAAAGCCGATGCGGTCGTGAAGCAGCGAATGATTGTAGACGAACTGCATGTCGCCGGGCCGCAGGCGCATCGACAGGTTTAGTCTGGGATCATTAGCAAGGCTGTCGAAGAGATCCAGCGCTTCGACATGCGCGGCGCTGAGCCGCATGGCATCCGGAAAGCGTTGCGCGCTGTCGATGTACTGGCGCTGATAGATGCCGGTCAGCAATCCCGCATGCCAGTTGAGGACCGGGATTTCGAAGTAGGGTTTTTCCCCTTCCGGTATCTCGCCGCGCCGGTCGGTGGCGATCGGATCAAACAGCAGGCGGGTGAGGTCGGGCCGTTTCTTGCGCATCTCGTTGTAGATCGTCACTGTGCTCACCAGCAGGGACTCGCCGCCTTGCATGGCATCGCGCAGGCAGAGCAGACCGACAACATCGGCGGAGTCGGTGTGAAACGTCTGGCGCTCAGAGGTCTGGTAGATGCGCGTCGTGGCGTCCCTGGCGTCGGCGCCTGTGTCGCGGACGTGGCCGAGGATATGGCCCTGGGCATTCTGGGATCGTGCGCTTCCCAGATGCGCGCCAATCCCGCAGAAAATCGTTGCCGCCATTTGCGCCGAATATCTCTCGACCGGGAGACCGCGAAGCACCTCGAAGCCAATGCCGGCGATCAGTTTTTTGCGAAGGGCGGCAAGATGGCCGGCAAGCCGGGGCAAGGGGAAGTCAGCCTTGGTCAGGTTGCCGATGTCCTGCGAGCGGGCGAGAAAGCCGGTTGCCGCCAACTCCAGTTCCGCGACGTCGCGCGCGTCCAGTTCGACCAGCCAACGCTCAGGATGTTTCGCCATATCCTCGCCGGTCCATGCGGCAGGACTCTCGATCGATTCCGGCGGCAGGTCGATGGTTTCGCGCATGAAGCTCTCCGGCGGCTGGATCGGTCTCGGTTGCCGGCCGGGGATTTCCGCCAGATCGACGGCCACGACCGAGATTGCCGCAATCGGGCGGGTTTTAAAACCGGCTTTCTCTGGTCGGCGCCGACCGTCTTACGGCCGTCGCTTTGCCGCCGCCTCGCGAGGCTCGCCTTTACCCAGCGACGGGCGTCGGCGCGGTAGTCCTTGCAGGATGTTCAATGCGGGTGGATAATTTCGCGTCGGATGCATTTTCTGGGCGACAAACCCGGATGCCCGCCCCGGCGAAGCCGCCGTGCTCCGTGGCCCGGAGGGAGGTGTGCATGACAAGCTATATCGTGCTGATGAACTGGACGGAACAGGGCGCCAGAAATGTGCGCGATTCACCGAAGCGACTCGACGCCGCCAGGAAGCAGCTGGGAGACATGGGCGGATCGTTCAAGGCGTTCTACCTGACCATGGGTGAATACGACATGGTGGCCGTGGTCGAAGCGCCCGACGACGCGGTCCTGGCTCGCTTCTCGCTGATGCTGGCGGCGGCCGGCAACATCAGAACGCGGACGCTGAAAGCCTTCCCCGAATTTGCCTACCGCGAGATCATCACCTCGCTCGGGTAGAGCCCTGAGAACAGCGCGGAGGCTGAAGCGCTTTCAGGTCCTTGTCTAATACATGTCGCCCAAATCCGCTGCGCAGTTTGGGCGACATGCACTAGGATGCGGCCATGTCCGAACCGAATTCACATGCGCATCTGTGGCCCGGCGTGCCGCTCGCTCTGGGCTCCGCCATCCTGTTCGGCGCTGCGCCGCCGCTGTGCAAGCTGCTGCTCGACAGCGTCAATCCCTTCATGCTGGCCGGTCTGCTCTATCTCGGCGCCGGCGCCGGGCTGGCCCTCTATCGCTCGGCTCGCGGCGGCGGCGCCGGCGAGGCGCAGCTGACCGCCAGGGACATACCATGGCTGCTGCTGGCGATCGGCGCCGGCGGCATCGTCGCGCCGGTGCTGCTGATGTTCGGCCTCGGCCTCAATACCGCATCCAGTTCCGCGCTGCTGCTTAATCTCGAAGGGTTGGCGACGATGGCGATCGCCTGGCTCGTCTACCGCGAGAATGTCGACCGCCGGCTGCTCCTGGGCGCCTTCGCCATCGTGGCCGGCGCCGTTCTGCTGTCGTGGCAAGGTGAGGGCGTTGCCTTCAACCTTGGTGCCGTGCTCGTCGCCGCGGCGTGCCTGGCGTGGGGGCTGGACAACAATTTCACTCGTAAGATCTCGGCCACCGACCCGGTGGTGATCGCCATGCTCAAAGGGCTGGTGGCTGGTGTCGTCAATGTCGGGTTGGCGCTCGCCGGCGGGGCTTCGTTTCCGCCAGCGTCGATCGTCGCAGTCACCGCGGCCGTCGGCTTCTTTGTCATCGGGGTCAGCCTGGTGATGTTCATCGTAGCGTTGCGTCATCTCGGCACGGCACGGACAGGGGCGTATTACTCGCTCGCCCCCTTTATCGGTGCGCTGCTGGCAATCGTCATCCTGGGTGACGCCGTCACGCTCAAGCTGGCGGTCACCGGGCTTCTGATGGCCTTCGGCCTCTGGCTGCATCTGTCGGAACGCCATGAGCACGAGCACGACCACGAGGAACTGGAACACGAGCACAGCCATGTGCACGACGAGCACCACCAGCACCATCATGACGGACCGGTGAGCGAGCCGCATTCGCACTGGCACCGGCATGCGCCCATGCGCCACCGGCATCCGCATTATCCCGACCTGCACCACAGGCATGGCCACGGCTGAGCATGATCCCGGAAAGCAGGTGCCGGTTTTTGGAAGGATCCATGCCCGAGCAACGGACCAAGCCCTTGCTGACCGTCTGGTACAACACACGCTGCCCGGTTTGCGATGCCGGCATCAGCCGGCAAAAGCGGCGGCTGATCGAAGCGGTCAAGGCCGGACGGATCGTGTTTCGCGACATCAACCTTGAACCGGCGGCACTTGCCGGATTTGGCGCTTCGCTTGAGGATATCCGTCGCCGGCTGCACGCGACCGACGCCGACGGCCGACTGCTGGTGGGCGCCGATGTCGCCATTGCCGTGTGGCAGATAACGCCAGGCGAGGGCTGGCTGGCGACGGTGTTCGGCAATCCGGTTGCCTTGCCGCTGACGCGTTTTGCCTATGATCGGATCGCCGACCTGCTCTACGCCTGGAACCGGCGCAACGGCCGCTGGTAGCGGTTCCTCGTCGGCGACCGGGCGAATGGAGGTCCCGAACCATTTGCGGACCTCCCTTTGCCAGGCCCTATCGACCGGCCCGCTCGCAGAGTGCGCCGACGATGCGGCGCACCATCGGCAGCACCAGCAGCAGCGTTGGAAACGCCACCAGCCAGGACAGACCCCAGGCGGTCATCCAGATCGTCGGCAGGCCGGGGTGGAAACCGAGGCTTTTCAGCGTCGAGATGAATGAGACAATGAAGGTCATCAACAGCGACAGCACCAGCGGGCTGAGGATGGCAGCATAGCGCGCGGGCAGCTTCCTGCGCCGATTTCTTGTAGTCATTTTGGGAGTTTCCCTGAAGTGTCCGGTCCGTCGCATTTGGCATCCATTCGCCGGTTTTCGGCGCAATTGCCCGGAAAGACCGGGTTGGATGCGTTGCTTGACGTCAGACGCTTACGGAGCAGCCGTGGCGCTCGCGGGCCTTCTAGCGGCACGCTCCGGCAAAAGCAAGCCTCTGGCGCGGCATTCAGATACATCGTAAGATATATCTTGACTCCGACGATTGATGCGCCTAATTAAGATATATCGTAAGATAGAACTCAAGGAGCAATCAATGCACAAGCAATTCGGGCACAATCATTTCGGCGAGCGGATATTCATGCACATGGCCGGCAAGTTCGGTGGCCGTGGCGGTGGTTTCGGCCCGTTCGGCCATGGCGGTCGTGGCGGCGGACGCGGCGGCCCGGGCGACATGTTCCGCGCCGGGCGCATGCTGGCCGACGGCGATCTCAAGCTGATCACGCTGTCGCTGCTGGCCGAGGCACCGCGCCACGGCTACGACATCATCAAGGCGCTTGAAGAGCGCACCAGCGGCATCTACAGCCCGAGCCCGGGCGTGGTCTACCCAACGCTGACCTTCCTGGAAGAAGCCGGCTATGCCGCTTCCGCGGCCGACGGCAACAAGAAGGTGTTTTCGATCACCGAAGCCGGGCAGGCCCATCTCAACGACAACCGCGAGATGATCGACGGCGTGCTCGACCACCTAGAGCGCTTCGGCCGCAAGATGGCCAAGGCGCGCGACTGGTTTGGCTGGAACGACGAGAGCGAAGAGGGCGGGCGTCGTGGCGGTCGTGGTGGCCGCTCGGAGGCGCGTGACGAATTCCGCGCTGTGCGTCACCGGCTGCGAGCTGCTCTCGGCGACTTCGTCGATGCCCCGGCCGACAAGCAGGCTGAGGCGATCGCCATTCTCGAAGGCGCCGCCGAGGCGCTGGAAGCGCTGTCGCGCGGCTGAGGCCGCCCGTCCAGTACAGCCAAAAGCCAGAACAGACAAAAGCTCGGGAACCCCCGGGCTTTTTGTCATTTCGATTGACCGGCCGCGGCAGGCTGACGAGATCGATCTGCTAGCCGACGTCTTTATCAGGGGGCTGGAATGCGGCGGCACATTCGCGCATGCTGGAACGACAGCGTCGTGAATCGCGAACAGGGCAGGCCGCGATTGCAAGGCGAACAGGGAGATTTGAGCGATGTCTTTTCTAAAGCGTCTTTTCGGCGGTGGTGGCGGAGCCGAGGCAGGTGAGCCGAAGACCGCAGCGCCAGCCAAGCAGGTCGAACACAAGGGGTTCCTGATCAGCGCCACGCCCTACAAGGCCGAGGGCCAGTACCAGACCTGCGGCGTCGTCTCTAAGGAGATCGATGGCGTCATCAAGGAGCACAAATTCATCCGCGCCGACCGCTTCGCCGGGCTCGACGACGCCGTCGACATCTCGATCAAAAAGGGCATCCAACTGGTCGACGAGCAGGGCGAGCGGATCTTCGGGTAGGGCAGGACCGGTCGAGGCGACGACCGTCGGCTTTGCGCCACCCGATTGACCTTTGCTCCCTTTAAGCGGGGCTGCCTTTGACCGCTCTATTCAGTTCCTGTTCCAGGTCTACCAGTTCCTTGCCGCCGGCCATCAGATTGAGCAACTGATCGCGATCAATTTCGCTTTTCGCGTAGGTGCCGGTGCATCTGCCGCGCTTCAACAAGGTAAAGCGATCGCCGACCACATAGGCGTGATGAACGTTGTGGGAAATGAAGATGACGCCGATGCCGCGCGCCTTGGACTGGACGATGAGCTTCAGGACCACGGATGCCTGATGGACCCCCAGCGCCGATGTCGGCTCATCCAGGATCAGCACCTTGGCGCCGAAATAAACGGCGCGGGCGATGGCTAGGCACTGCCGTTCCCCGCCCGAAAGCGTGCCGACAGGCTGTTCCGGATCGCGCAGCTGGATGCCCATCGCCGACAGTTCGTCATACGCGGTGCGGTTGGCGAACTCGGCGTCAAACTGGCTGATCGGGCCGAACTTGCGCATCGGCTCGCGCCCGAGAAAAAAGTTTCGCGCCACGCTCATGAGCGGCACCAAAGCCAGGTCCTGATAGACCGCTGCGATGCCGCTGTTGCGCGTATCGGCCGGTGACGCAAACCTCGTCGGCTTGCCCTGGACGCGGATTTCACCCTCGTCTGGCGCGTAGACGCCGGACAGCGTCTTGATCAGCGTCGACTTGCCCGCGCCATTGTCGCCAAGCAGGCAATGGACCTCGCCGGGACATACGTCGAACGACACATCCTTCAGCGCAACGACCGACCCGAAATACTTGCTGACCGACTTCAGTTCGACATAGGGCTCGGCCATCACCGGCTCCTCATGGCGCGGTTGCGCACATAGCTGTTGAACAGCACCGCGATGACCATCATGGCGCCCATGAACAGCTTGAACCAGTCCGTGTCGATGCCGGTGTAGAAGATGCCCATCTGCACCACGCCGAAGATCAATGCGCCGAACATGGCGCCGACGGCCGACCCGTAGCCGCCGGTAAGCAACGTGCCGCCGATGACGACGGCAATGATGGCCTCGAATTCCTTTTGGGTGCCGCGCAGCGTGTCGGCCGAGCCGGTGACCAGGACCTGGATCGCCGCAAAGAGCGCGGCCGCCATGGCCGTCATGACGAACAGCGTGATCTTGGTGCGGGCCACCGGTACACCGAGATTGCGCGCTGCGTTGGCTTCACCGCCGGCGGCGAAGATCCAGTTGCCGAAGCGGCTGCGCGTCAGCAACCAGGTGCAGATCAAGGTCAATGCGATCCACCAGACGATCGACACCGGAATGCCGGAAATTGACGGCAGTCCGTCCGCCCGCTTGCCGACCAGGCCCATGTCCGAAAGCCAGGCGATCAGGCCGGAAAACACCTGCCCCGAAAACAGGCTGTTGAGAGGATCGTTCAACGCCAGTTCATGCACGCCCGAAACCTGGGTCCGCCCGGATATGCCGCGCGTGAGACCGAGTGTCAGGCCGCGCAGCATGAACAGGCTTCCGAGCGTCACGATGAAGGAGGGCAGCCCGGTCTTGACGACGGCGAGCCCGTTGAGCGCACCGATACCGCCGCAAACAGCGAAGGAAAACAGCAGCGAAAGCCAGATGGGCCAGCCCCAGAATACGGAAGGGATCGCGATCAGGATCCCGGCAAAGCCAATCATCGAGCCTACCGACAGGTCGAACTCGCCCGCGATCATCAACAGGGCCACGGGTGCGGCGAGAATGCCAAGCTGGGCCGAGACCTCGAGGAAATTGATGATCCCCTTGGCACTGAAAAGTCCCGTATTTCCCGCCGTGATGGCGAAGAACACAAAGACCAGAACGGTCCCGGCCGCCGCGCCAAGTTCCGGCCTGCTCAACAGGCGGCTCAGGCGGGAGACGGACCGGATCCGCTCGTCGCGAACCTCTGCAGCCATGGATGCGTTACCTTCATCGGTGAAAGCGGCCGGGCCGGAGCCCGGCCGCCAGCGGTTAACGCTTGCCCTGTTTTGCCAGATCGATGACCGAGGCGGCAGTATCCTTGGTGACGAAACCGGGGCCTGTCGGATAGTCGGCGATCGGCATGATCTTGTACTTCTTCCAAAGGTCGAACATCGCGACCGGGATATAACCCATGGCATATTGCTGGGCGTCAATGCCCCACTCCATCTTGCCGGCAACAACGGCCTGCAGGATGGTGGGAGACAGATCGAACGTGCCGGTTTTCACCTTGCCCGCGAGGCCCATTTCATCGAGCGCGGCCAGCGTTGGTTCGGCACCGCTGGCGCCGACAGCGAGAATGAACTGCGTATCGGCATGGGCGGTCATGTAGGCGATCATGCGGTTCTTCATTTCAGTCGGGTCGATGACGCCGTTCATCACCGGAACATCGACGCCCAGCCCCTTGGCAAAGCCCGCGCAGCGATCGTCAAGGCTGGAATTGCCCACCTCGTGATTGGCGCAGACCGCCTTGGTGAGGCCGAGCGCCTTGATGCGCTCGCCGGCCATGACGCCCGCCTGAAATTCGTCCTGTCCCATGAACAGCAGGCCGCCAAGATCATGAGTCAGCTTCGAGCCGCCGGAGTCGATGACGATGACCGGGATGCCGGCGGCAACGGCATTCTTGACCGGACCTGAAAGGGCCGCGGCGTCGGGGATCGAAACCACCATCCCATCGGGCTTCGAGGCTGTAATGGCGTCGATCATTTGCGCCATCTTGGCCATGTCGAATGTTTCGGGCGCCAGATATTCGGCCTTGACGCCCAGGGTCTTGGCCGCATCGTCCATGCCGTTCTTCACGACCGACCAGTAGGGGTCGCCGCTCTGGCCATGGGTTACAAACACCACGTGCGTTTCATCGGCGGCCGCAAGACTGGTGGCCGCCGCCATCATCGTAACGCCGGCCAGCAGGCCGAGCGCAGGCTTTATTAATTTCGCAAGCGAAAACATAACAACCTCCTGTTTGTTTTCCGCCGCCGCAGTTACGGTCGGCAGTCCAGTTGCCCCTTCAAGGTGTGTTGTTATTCCATGACCTGCATCTTCGCACACCTCTGTCCAGTTTCATTCATCAGCACTGGTTCCCTGGAGGCCGAATAGTGGCCTCGATCATTCCCTGACAGTAAATCCGGCTTCCCCAGCCATGCGCGACAAATTCCGGAATCCCATCGTCGCATAGGTCAGCGGGTTGGCCTTGCTGGGATCCTGCTCGGCCTCGACGACCAGCCAGCCGCTGTAGCCGTTGTCGGCAAGCACGCGTAAAATCGAGGGATAATCGATGAACCCGTCGCCGGGAACGGTGAATATCCCGTCCATGACCGCCCCCATGAAACTCATGTCTTGCGCGCGGGCCCGATCAAGCACGGCCTTGCGCGCGTCCTTGCAATGCACGTGCACGACGCGCTTGACGTGCGCCCTGATCAAAGCCAGCGGATCGCCGCCTGAAAATATCGAATGGCCGGTGTCGTAGAGCAAGCCGACCGCCTCGCCGGTGTGGCGCATCAGCAGGGCCACCTCGGCATCGGTCTCGACGATGGTCCCCATATGGTGGTGAAAGGCCATGCGCACGCCGAAATCCGCCATCCGCTCGGCCAGCGCGGTCAGTTTGCGGCCGTAGGCCGGCCATTCCTGCGGGCTCAGTGCCGGGCGTTGGGAGATCGGTCCCCAGATGGCGTCATGGCGTCCGCGCGAGGTGTCGGCATAAACGACATGCGCCGCGCCCATATCCTTCAACAGCTGGAGATGCGGCATGATCGCATCCATTTCCGCGCTGACTTCCTTCTCGTCGCAGCGGCCATCATACCAGCCCGAAATCACGGCAAGGCCATAGCGCTCCATGATCGGCTTCAGCTCGGCCGACCGGCGCGGGAACTTGCCGCCAAGTTCAGTGCCGGAATAGCCGGCCTGTTTGGTCTCGCCGAGACAGACCTCAAGTGGCGTATCGCCGCCGAGTTCCGGCACGTCATCATTGCTCCAGGTGATCGGGTTTATGCCGATGCGAACCGTCACGGGCGAGCTCCTGATTGCTTGAGCTGGGCAAGGTGGCGCCGGGTGAGCCCGGCCAGCAACGTCATGTCGCGACGCGCCTGCTCGGCGGTGTTACGCACCGGCGTGCCTTCGACAATCGCCGACCAGAAACCCTTCAACTCCTCGACAAACGCCTCTTCGTATCCGCTGCGGATGTCGCGGCTGGAAAGCGTGTGGCCGTCGCTGGTGCGCAGGGTCAGCCGTGTCGGTTGGTGGTTGAGATAGGGCGAGGGGAATTCCAGTTCGAGCGAGGCTTGGTCGAAGTAGAGCGTTATGCGCTCTCGGTAGTCGGCGAGCCCAGGTACGGCCAGATGCACCATGTTCCACAGCGCCTGGCCACCGAGCAGGCGCACGGCACCCTGGCCGCCTTCACCCCTGGCAAAAAGCGAGGCGCCGACAATGTCGCCATCTGTGACGCCGAGGGCATCGAGCAGCCCGTGGACGGCGTTCACGTCGTGCACGATCGCTGAACAATAGGCGCCGACAAAACCACGAAAGGCGTCGGGATCATCCAGTCCAGGCACCGCTCGATCCACCTGCTCGCGCTGCCTGGCTTCGGTCGCGGCAACCAGATCCACCGTGACGTCGTCACCCTGGCATGTGGAATGGTGCCGCACGAACGGCCAGGCGTCGGGATCGTTGACCTCGACCGAAATGTAGCGAAGCGTCCGCGCCGTGCCCGGCAGCATCTTCAGCGCCGCCTCGTAGCTCGGATCGAAACGCTTCATGTAGCCGACCTGAAGCACCTTGCCGGCGCGATCCCTGGCGGCGATCAGGTCGTCGATGTCCCCGGCGCTGTAGCAAAGCGGCTTTTCGCAGAAGACGTGCAGCCCCCGGGCGAAGGCGGCGAGAGCCTGTTCCCAGTGCAAGGCATCGGGGGAGGCTATGACCACGGCGTCAAGCGGCATCGCAAGAAGTCCGTCGAGATCGGCGAATGTAGCGAGGCCGAATTCCTCGCCGACAAAGGCGCGGGTTTTGCGCGAAGGATCATAGACGCCGAGGATCTTGAACTGCCGGTGCAATTTGAGCAGATTCGGGATGTGCTCGACCTGGGCGACGCCTCCCGCACCGATCACTCCCACCCTTATGCACTGCATCGGTCAGCCCCACCTGAACCTGAACGCATTTTTCTTGAGCCTAGGACTGCTTTGGTTCCATTGTTAGAACCAGTTTGCATTGATTTTTCGGAACCACGATGAAAACGAGTTTTCCAATCGACGGCATTGCGCTGGATCGCGGCAGTTCCGCCAACCTGCACAGGCAGCTCTACGTCCAGTTGCGCGGTCTGATCGAACGGCGTGTGCTGCCGAGCGGCCACGCGCTGCCCTCGACGCGGGTCATGGCGCGTGATCTGCAGGTGGGCCGCAACACGGTGATTGCCGCTTGCGACCAACTGGCGCTGGAGGGTTATCTGGCGATATGGCCACGCCGGCCCTCGGTGGTCATGGATCTGTCGGCCCGTTCGACCGCGGCGGAGCAAGTATCGGTCGAGGGTGAGAATCCGATATCATTGCGCGGGCAGGCCATGCTCGCTCAACCCTATCATCACGGCCGACCCGGCATGCTCGCATTTCATCCCGGCATGCCGGACCCGGATAATTTTCCGTTCAACACCTGGTCGAAGCTGCTCAGCCGACGCGCAAAATTTGCGCATATCGACCTTTTCGGGACCTATCACGTCAAAGGCTATCCACCACTTTGCGAGGCTATCGCTCGCTATCTCACCGCGTCGCGGGGCGTTCAGTGCACCGCCGAGCAGATCGTCGTGACCAATGGCGCGCAGTCGGCGTTCGATCTTCTGGCCCGGCTGCTGATCGATGAAGGCGACACGGTGTGGATGGAGGAGCCGGGATACTATGGGGCGGGTTCGGCTTTCGTCTCGGCTGGGGCGAAACTGGCGCCACTGCGCGTGGGCAATGCAGGCTGGAACCTCGATCCACCGCCTGTCATTCCGCGCATGATTTTCGTAACGCCCTCCTGCCATCATCCGCTCGGCATAACCATGCCGATGGAACAGCGGCTCAATCTCCTGCACATGGCCGAGACCTGGCGGTCATGGATCATCGAGGACGACTACGATGGCGAATACCGTTTTCAGGGGCAACCTATACCGGCGCTGCAGGGCATCGGCGCGTCAAATCGCGTGGTCTATGTCGGTACCTTCGCTAAAATCCTGTTTCCGGCCATGCGCCTCGGCTTTCTGGTGGCGCCCAAGGCGATAGACCACACAATCGTCTCGGCGCTGAGCGTGACCGGCCAGTTCGCCCCATTGCTTGCCCAGGCAGCACTGGCGGACTTCATGAACGAGGGGCACTTTACCCGTCATCTCAGGCGCATGCGACGCCTCTATGCGGACAGGCGGCAGTTCTTCCTGGAGAGCGCTCAAAGGCATCTCGGAGAATGGCTGGATTTTCATTCAACCGAATCCGGCATCCAGGTTGTCGGCATTTTCCGCGCTAGATGTAACGACGCGGCGATTGCCGAGGCGTTGCTCCAACAGGGGATCAACGTCTCGGCCCTATCGATCCAGTACCGTCACGGCTCGGAACAAAACGGCCTTGTCATGGGCTTTGCGGCTGCGGATGCGCAGACAACCGAAAAGACGTTGCAAAAATTTCGAGCCGTGCTGAAAGCCCATTTCGGGTAGACTCCCAGATCACGCCGTCTGCAACTCCCGGCGCGGCAGCGGCGGGAAGGCGATCGCGATGCCGACCGCGCCAAGGCCGATGATGGCCGAGCCGATGAACAGCCAAGAATAGTTGGCGTAGGCATCGAACACCATGCCGCCGGCCAGCGGACCAAGCGCCATGCCGAGGCTGGACAGCATGGTTGCGGCCCCGAACACGGTGCCCAGGATGCGCTGGCCAAAATACTCGCGCGCCAGCACCGCATAAAGCGGCATCACGCCGCCATAGGTGGCGCCGAAGATGACGGCCAGCATGTAGAACTGCTCGAGCTGGCTGATGCTGAGATAGGCTGCAATGACGATCGCCTGGATGGCCAGGCCCGCGATCAGCACCGGCTTGACGCCGAGCCGATCGGCAAGCACCCCGTAGAGAAGCCGCCCGCCAAGCCCAGCGAGGCCCTCGACGCTGTAGATCGAGACCGCCGCCATGGGCGCCACGCCGCACAGCATGGCATAGCTGACCATATGGAAGATCGGCCCGGAATGGGCAGCACAGCAGGCAAAGAAGGTCAGCCCGAGCACGATGAATTGCGGTGAGCGCAGGGCCTGGCCGGCCGTCAGGCCGGCGCCTTCCGCAACCGGTGCGGAACCGATAGCGGCCACGGCTAGCTTCGGCGGCTGGCGGACCAGCAGCACGGCCGGCAACAGCAGCACCCATGCGGTAATGCCGATGTCGAACATGGCGGTGCGCCATTCATAGGCCGAGATCAGCCAGCGAGCGAAGGGCGAGATCGTCATCGGTGCCACGCCCATGCCGGCCGAGACCAGCGAGACCGCAAGGCTGCGGTTGGTGTCGAACCAGCCTGATGTCAGCGCGATCATCGGCGCGAAGAAGGCGCTGGCCGCGAGGCCGACAAGCACGCCATAGGTGATCTGGAAGGTCAGCAGCGAGCCGGCGCGGCTGGCCAGCACCAGCGCCAGCCCGAGCAGCACCGCGCCGATCGTCACGACGATGCGGGCGCCAAAACGGTCGGACAGGGCGCCCCAGGCGAAGCCGCCAAGGCCCATCACCAGGAAGTTGAGCGTCATGGCGCTCGAGATGCCGGCGCGCGACCAGCCGGTGTCGATCGCCATCGGCTCGAGGAAAATCGCCAGCGAAAACATCGTGCCGATGGCGACACAGGACATCAACGCGCCAGCCGCGACGATGACCCAACGATAGGAAAGGCTCATGTTTTTCTCCCATGCCAGAGGGCAACGCAACGCGCTGCTTGCGTCCGAAGGACGCTGGCACGGACATCGATCCTACAATCCGGTTGCATTTTTTATCCAGTCTAACTGGCGCCTTTTCCGGTCGCCCCGGCCGCTTTCTACAGGCGGCGTGTCACGCTCCCAGAACCGCTTCACACTCTTGGGTGACATGCGTCATAGCGGCAGTTCGGATGTGTATTTGATCGTCTGGCTGGGGACGTCGGTCTTGACGTTCTGCACACCCTTGATGCGGCTCAGATGCTCCGACTGGAAGCGGCGGTAGTCGTCGATGCCGGCCGCCACCACGCGCACCAGGGCATCGCAATCGCCGAGCATCAGATAGCATTCCATCACCTGCGGCAGCTTGGCCACTTCGGTGGCGAAATGCTCGATCGTGTCCTCGTCCTGCTGCTTCAGCCAGATGCGGGTGAAGAAGGTCAGCCCCTTGCCGATGCTGGCTGGGTTGAGCACGGCGACATAGCGGTCGATGACGCCGGCCTCCTCCAGCAGCTTCACGCGCCGCAGGCAAGGCGATGGCGACAGCCCGACCTCGTTGGCCAGATCATTGTTGGCCATGCGGCCGTCGCGTTGCAGTGCCCGCAGGATGCGTTTGTCGATCTCATCGAGCTTCATGGCTACAGATTCCATTTTCTTGGCAATTTGTGACACTCAATGCCAAAATTTGACGAAATACAACAACCTTCGCAACCAAATTGCTGGGCGGTATCGGTATATTTGCCGCCGACATCACTGATTTCTAACGCAACCGGAAGCGGTGGCCGCGAGGCCGACCGATGGCAGAGCATGAGCATTTCACAGGCAGTCGAGGTGGCAGGCGATGGTTCGAGGTCCGAGTTCCGCCGTGGCGTGGCGTCATGCGCGCCGGTGCTGTTCGGCACCATCCCCTATGCGCTGGTGCTCGGCGCCCAAGCCACCCAGAAAGGCTTGAGCGTCGTCGAACTCTCGGCAATGACAGGGCTGAATTTTGCCGGCGGCTCGGAATTCGCGGCGATCCAGCTGTGGACGTCGCCGCCGCACATCGTGCTCATCGTCGCCATCACCTTCCTGGTCAATAGCCGGCACCTGCTGATGGGGGCTGCATTGGCCCCGTTCCTGCGTCACCTGCCGCGGCGCAAGATGTTTCCGGCGCTGTTCTTCCTATGCGACGAGAGCTGGGCGCTCGGGCTTGCCGACGCCAGGCAGCGCGCCGCGGCTGGTATCACGCCAGCCTTCAGCCCGCGCTACTATATGGGTGCGGCGCTGGCGATGTATCTCACCTGGGTGGCGTTCACCACGCTGGGTGCCTTGCTCGGCCCGATGCTGGGCCATGTTGAGACCTATGGTTTCGACATGGCGTTTCCGGCCGTCTTCCTGGTGTTGATGCGTGGCATGTGGAAGGGCGTGGCCGCCGCGCGGCCCTGGCTGGTCAGCCTTGTCGTCGCGGCGCTGACCTATCTCATGGTTCCCGGCGCCTGGTATGTCGCGGCGGGCGCCGTGTCGGGGCTGGTCTCGGCCTGGTTCTTCTGGAGAGAAACATGATCGACGCGACGACTCTTTTCACCATCGTGCTGATGGCCGGCGTCACCTATCTGACCCGGATCGGCGGCTATCTTGTGCTGCGCAACCGCACGCTCAGCGTCCGTGCCACGGCGGTGATGGAGGCGGCACCCGGCTGCGTCCTGATCTCGGTGATCGCACCGGCCTTCGTGTCGAGGAACCCGGCTGACCTTCTGGCGCTGGCCATCACTTTTGTCGCCGCAACACGGTTCTCCATGCTGCCGACCGTGCTGATCGGAGTCGCCTCGGCGGGCATTCTGAGGCATCTGATCGGCTAGGACAAAAAGGGCGGGCGCCCGCGCCTGCCTTTTCTCATCGGTGGCTATCTTGCCGCCGCGATCTATTGGATCGCGGACGTGATGCGCCGACCCTCGGCGTTGAACAGATGGAGCTGTGTCAGGTCCGGGGCCAGGAAAACGTGCTGACCCGGCATCACGCTTATCCGCTCGCGCAGCAGCGCGCTCAGCGTGTTGTTTCCGGCTTTGGCAATGACAAGGGTTTCCGAGCCGGTCGGCTCGACCACTTCGACCACTGCCGGCACGCCGCTGTCGGAAAGCCTGAGATGTTCGGGCCGAATGCCCCAGGCGACGGCGCTTTCGGTCTGTTCCAGCACAGGCAGCGGGAACACGATGCCGTCGCCAGTGGTGAAGCCGTTGGCGGTGCTGCGCCCTTGCAGGATGTTCATTGCCGGCGAGCCGATGAACTGGGCTACGAACAGGTTGGCCGGCCGGTCGTAGAGATCGAGCGGTGCGCCGACCTGTTCGACGATGCCGCCATTCATGACCACGATCTTGTCGGCCATGGTCATGGCTTCGACCTGGTCGTGAGTGACATAGACGATGGTGGTTCCCAGGCGCTGGTGGAGCGCCTTGATTTCGGTGCGCATCTGCACGCGCAGCTTGGCGTCGAGGTTGGAGAGCGGCTCGTCGAACAGGAAGACCTTCGGCTCGCGCACGATGGCGCGGCCCATGGCGACACGCTGGCGCTGGCCACCGGAAAGCTGGCGCGGATAACGCTCAAGCAGATCCTGCAGTCCCAGGATTGTCGCGGCGCGCGCAATCTTGTCGTCGATTTCGCGCTTGTTTTCCTTCTTCAGCGTCAACGCGAAAGCCATGTTCTCGCGCACGGTCATATGCGGGTAGAGCGCATAGTTCTGGAACACCATGGCGATGTCGCGCGATTTCGGCGCGATGTCGTTGATGACCTTGCCTTCGAGCGCGATCTCGCCGGTGCTGATGTCCTCCAGCCCGGCGATCATCCTCAGCAAGGTCGACTTGCCGCAACCGGATGGGCCGACGAGGGTGACGAATTCGCCCGAAGCAATGTCCACCGACACGCCGTGGATGACCTTCGCCTTGCCATAGGCCTTCTCGACATCGGTGATGGAAAGCGCGCTCATCGTGTCATCCTTGGAAAAGATCTGGTCTCGGGAAAAGAAAATCGCCTCAGAAAGAGACCTTGTCGCCGCCCTTGAGTTGCAGGATCTGCCGCGCCTCGTCGGGGGTGGCCACAGAGGCGCCGAGCCCCTCGATGATCTGGCGCACCTTGCGCACCTGTTCGGCGCTGGATTTCGCCAGCTGGCCCTTGCCGATCCACAGTGAATCCTCCAGCCCGACCCGCACATTGCCGCCCAGCGCAATCGCCTGGGTGGCGATGGGCAGCTGACTGCGCCCGGCGCCCAGCACCGACCAGTGGTAGTCATTGCCGAACAGGCGGTCGGCGGTGCGTTTCATATGTGCGACATCCTCCGGATGAGTGCCGATGCCGCCGAGGATGCCGAACACGCTCTGGACGAAGAACGGCGCCTTGACCAGGCCGCGCTCGACGAAATGGGCGAGCGTGTAGAGATGGCCGATGTCGTAGCACTCGATTTCAAAACGCGTGCCGTTTTCCGCGCAGGTGCGCAGGATGTAATCGATGTCGCCAAAGGTGTTGCGGAAGATGCGATCGCGCGACCCTTCGAGATATGGCCGCTCCCATTCGTGCTCGAAGGTCTTGAATCGCTCCAGCATGGGATAGAGGCCGAAATTCATCGAGCCCATGTTGAGCGAGGCGACTTCCGGCGCAAAGGTCGCCGCCGGCTTGACCCGTTCCTCTACGCTCATCGTCGCGGCCCCGCCGGTGGTGATGTTGATCACGCAGTCCGAGCGCTGCTTGATCACCTGCAAGAAGGGTGCAAAGGCCTCGGTCGACTGGTCGGGACGGCCATCGGCGGGATTGCGCGCATGTAGATGGACGATGGCTGCACCTGCCTCGGCGGCTTCGATCGCGGCCTGTGCGATCTGCTCGGCGCTTACCGGCAGGTGCGGCGACATCGACGGCGTATGGATCGAGCCGGTAACTGCGCAGGTGATGATGATCTTGTTCTGGTTGGCCACTTGAAAGGATCCTCGTCTATTTGACCGCGCCCTATTTGACCGCGCCTTGGGTGATGCCCGAGATGAACTGCTTCGAGAGCACGATGTAGAGCAAGGTGATGGGCAGTGCCGCCAGCGTCAGTCCGGTGAACAGCACGCCCCAGTCGGTGGTGAACTCGCCGACGAAGACGGTGAGGCCCTGCGGCAGCGTCTTGAGATCGTCCGACGTGATCAGCACCAGCGGGAAGAAGAAATCGTTCCAGATCGGAACCGCGTTCTGGATCGCGACGATGACCAGAGCCGGGCGCGCCAGCGGCAGCATGATCGAGCGCATGATGCGAAATTCGCTGGCGCCGTCCATGCGCGCCGATTCTTCCAGTTCGCGCGGCAAGGTTCTGAGGAAGCCGGTCATGATGAACACCGCAGAAGGAATGCCCATGGCGACATAGACCAGCACCAAGCCAGCATAGCTGTCGACCAGTCCCAGCGTGTCCAGCTGGATGAACAGGGGGATGATCGCCAGTTTCAACGGCACGGTCATGCCGCTCAGGAAAAACATCAGCACCAGCGCGCTCAGCCTGAACTGGTAGCGGGCGATCGCGTAGGCGGCCATGGTGCTGAACAAGAGGATCAGAGCCACCGCTGCCGTGGTGATGCCGACCGAATTGGCGAGGTAGCGGACGAAGTTGGTCTCGGTCCACACACGTTCGGCATTGGTCAGCGAAAAGCTCGACGGCATGGCGAAGGGCGAACTGAATATCTCCGCATTGGTCTTGAAGGACGAGATCACCATGACGAACAGCGGATAGATCATGATGACGGCATTGAGCGCCAGCATCAGCTGGATGGCGCCGTTCTTCAACAATTCGCCGCGGTCCCGGCTGCCGGCTGCTGCGCTCACAGTTCGATCTCGCGACGGCGCAGGTAGCGAAGCGCGATTGCGGTGACGCCGGCAACGATGATGAACATCATCACGGCCAGTGCGCTGCCCTGGCCGAAATCCTGGATGCCCGTCGTCGTACTGCCAAAGGCGGTGCGGTAAAAATAGAGGCCGAGCACGTCGGTGGCGCCGCCGGGTGAGCCGGTAAGGCCAGCCATGACATAGGGAATTTCGAACCAGTTGAAGCTGCCGATGAAGGTCAGGATGGTGACGATGGTGACGCTCGGCGCAATCAACGGCCAGATGATCCGGGTCATCAGCACATAGTCGCCGGCGCCGTCGAGACGGGCGGCCTCGATCACTTCCTTGCCGACGCGCTGCATGCCGGCCAGCAACACCAAAGTCGGGAAACCGAGCCAGTGCCAGATGTTGGTGAACAGGATGCTGCCCAACGCGGTCGATTCATTGCCAAGCCACGGGATGGCGCCGATGCCGACAAGCGCCAGCGTCTGGTTCACCAGCCCGAACAGTGGATGCAGGAACAGTTTCCACAGGAAGCCGACGATGACCGCCGACAGCACGACAGGAAGAAAGACGATAACCTGATGGATGCGATGGCCGGGCAACGCCTTCAACAATGCGTAGGCGAGTAGGAACGCGGTGCCATTCTCGAATACCATCAGTGCCACGAAGGCGATGATGTTGTGCTTCAGCGCATTGTAGGTCCAGTCGCTGTACGGCGTCTCGAACAATACCTTGCGGAAGTTCTCGAAACCGACGAAGCTGGTGGGCTGCAAGCCGTTGAACTCATAGAAGGCAAGGCGGAAGGCCGACAGCAGGGGCCAGAGTACGAACAGCACCATGACCACCAGGGCCGGCGTCAGCAGTGATGCGATCCAGAGTGACCGGCGCCACGGGAAGGCTTTTGCAGTGTGGCGCCGGCCGTTGTTCATTTCACTTGCCCTGGAAAGGCTTGTACCACTTGGCGAGCCCGTTGGTCAGGTCGGCGGCCAACTGGTCCGGGGTGATCGAACCCGACATCATCTTGGTGATGTCGCCCTGCAGCAGCTCCGATCCCGTCGGCTTCTCGAAACGGAAGTAGACGACATTGATATGCGGCATGGCCGTCTCGTTCAACTTGGCGACGTGGGCGAGCAGTTCATCCTTGATGACGACACCCTTGATGGGCGAGATGTTGCCGAGCAAGGCCGAGAACTTGTCGCCGAACTCCTTGGTGCCCATCCAGTTGACCAGCTTGAGCGCGGCCTCCTTGTTGGCCGACTTGGCGTTGACGGCATAACCGCCGTCGAAGAATTTCGTCACTTGTGGCGTGTCGCCGGTCTTGGCCATTGGCGGCGCAACGAAGTCCATGTTGATCGCCGGGTTCTGGGTCCTGTAGGTGGCGATATCAAAGCTGCCGCCGGCCAGCATCGCCGCCTTGCCGCTGATGAACAGCTGGCCCGCGGTTTCATAGTCTATGCCTTCGAAACCGGGAGGCATGTAGTCGCGCAGCTCGAGCAGCTTGCCGAGTGCAGCGACATAGCGCGGGTCCTTGAAGGTAGTCTTGCCCGAAGTCAGGTCGGTGACAAAGTCCTGGCCGAGGAAGGGGTTGGTGAAGATGGCCACGAACATCTCGTTGAACCAGCTTGTTCCCATGCCGTTGGCCAGGGGATAGATGCCCTTTTCCTTGAGCGCCTTGCTGACGGTGATGAACTCGTCCCATGTAGTCGGAGGGGTCAGCCCGGCCTTGGCGAAGACATCCTTGTTGATGAACAGACCGAGCGTCTGCGAGGCGAAGGGCAGGGAATAGACCTTCTTGTCGGCGCGGTAGGTGCCGGCCACCAGTGCATCGGCGGGCTGGTTGGCGAGCGAGGGCACGGTGGTCATGTCCTGCGGCTCGAAATAGCCGGCCTTCACGAACTGCTCCAGCCAGCCATAAGCGTGGGTGTGGATGACGTCACCGCCCTTGCCGGCCGCTAGCGCCGTCGAGACGATCGTCGGATAGTTCTCGTCCGGGAAGGACTCGAACTTCACATGGATGTCCGGGTTGGCCTTGGTGAAATCGGCGAAAAGTTCGTTGTAGGCGGCCTTGTCTTCCTGGCGCCAGGTCCAGAACGAGATGTCGGTAGCATGCGCCACGCTTGCTGCGAGTCCCCATGCGAAAGACGCGGCCGCGAGGGCCAGGCCAATCCTTCTCCTGCTCATGTTGCAATCTCCCAATGCGCTTGATGCGCTTTTTACGACGATTATCAAATCATAGTTCTTGCCGTCTGGAAAGATAGTTTGTAAAGTTTCCTAACTAATATGGAATGGACGCGGCAACCCGCTTCGTCCGGCTTGTGCGGTGGATGTCGTTGACCCAGAAAATGATTGCAGGCGTGGATATCGGCGGCACCAAGACGCGCATCATGGTGTGCCTGGGCGAACGTACGATCGCCGACGAGGTGCTGGTGACCGAGACCTGGCGCATCCGTGAGATGGAGGCCGATGCCACGAAGCTGGCCGGCATCGTCGTCAATCTGTGTGGCGGCATGGCGCCCGCTGCCCTGGCGGTTGGCGCACATGGCTGCGACACGGGTGAGCAGTGCCTTCGCTTCCAGGCGCTGCTGGCGGCCAGGACCGGCGGCGCGGTGCAGGTCGTCAACGATGCCGAACTGATGGTGCCCGCCGCTGGCCATGTCGACGGCATCGGCGTCGTCTCGGGCACCGGCTCGATTGCGGTCGCACGCACGGCTGAAGGCAAGATGCTGGCTGCCGGCGGATGGGGCTGGATCCTCGGTGACGAAGGCAGCGCGCCTGCCCTTGTGCGTGAGGCGGCCAAGGCAATCCGCCGCGCGCTCGACCGTGGCGAGGATGCCAGCGACCCGCTGATTGGAGCGCTGATGCGGGAACTTGGCACTGACGACCAGACCAAGCTTGGCATCCTGCTCAACGAAACGCGCGGCGCGGCGGTCTGGGGCCGCCATGCCAATGCCGTTTTCGACGCGGCGATCGCCGGCTCGGCGCTGGCTGTCCGTGTGATCAGGGAAGGCGGGGCAGGGCTTGCCGCATTGGTCGAACTGCTGATCGAGCGCGGCGCCAATCCGGCTCTTGTGGTGGCCGGCGGTGGCGTCATAGCAGAGCAGCCGATGTTGATGACGGCATTTGTCGACGCGATGGCAAAAGTCTCGCCACGGAGCAAGGTGCTGCTACTACGCGAACCGCCAGTGCTCGGCGGGGTCGCGCTGGCCAGGCGGCTGCTTGCCGGCCAAAGTGTGTCTTCACAGATCGGAGCCGTTTGAATGATGAAGCGTATCGGCTACCGCCAGGCAGTGGCGCGCCAGACGGAAAGTCTTGAGATCGGCAGGCGTTCGGTGGCCAGGTCGCTCGATGGTCTCGATGTCGACGTCCTTGCCGGCAAGGCGATCGGGCTTGCCGGCATTGGCGCCAGCTATCAGGCCGCCCTTGCCGGGGCGCTTTATCTGCGCGCGTGCGGCATGCGGGCCTTCGCTTACACGCCGACCGATCTCTATGGCCACACGGATGCCGCAGCGGATGCCTTCATCGCGCTTTCGTCCTCGGGGCAGAGCCGGGAAATTTCCGACGTCATGCAAGAGGCGTCGGAGGCACCGCGGCTGGCCGTCTGCCGTGGCAGCGACAATCCGCTGACTGATCTGACCGGCGCCGTGCTTGCCACGGATTCGGGCGCCGACAATGGTGCGAGTTCGACTGGCTATACCGGCACCTTGCTGGCGCTTGGCATGCTGATCGACAGGCTCGCCGGCAACAGCTTCGACTGGGCGCGTTTGCCAATCGCGGTCGCCACTGTTCTTTCCGGTGCCGAGCAGGCGGCCGGCCAGGCGGCACGGCTGCTGCAGGGCAGGACATCCATCGATATCGTCGGCGCAGGTGTCAGCTTCGCCAATGCCGGCGAGGCGGCGATGCTGATCCGTGAGGCGGTTCGGGTACCGGCATCGGGATGGGACACGCTGAACTACCTGCATGGGCCGATGGAATCGCAGGATGCGGCAACCGGACTGATCGCCATCGGCGACGGCCGCGAGGTCAAGATCGCCACCGATGTCGCCGCGTTCGGCTGCCCCTCGGTGCTGGTGACGCGGCGCACGGACGTCGCTTCTGCAGACAGGCTGGTGGTGATCTCCATTCCCGCCCTTGGCAACGCCATCGCCGACGCCATCCTGGAGATCATCGCCATCCAGCTTATCGTCGGCGACATGCAGGATGCCGCTGGCCTCACAGATATCGTTTTCCGTTACCGCCAGACCGATATCAAGCTGAAGCCTTGGTCGCCGACCGAAGTCTGACGTAACCGCCAGTTGTCGAGAAAATTGCCAAACCGCCCGGCAATGAGGCATTGAAGAGGTGTGAGTCGCGGCGGTGTTCGCTCTCGCAGACGGCAACAGGATTTGCAGGGCAAAGCTCGAAAGGCAGAGATGGCGGCTGCGGAAATCCCCAATCTGACCGACAGTGCCCGCGCCGTGCTGCGTGTGCTCGCCGCGCATGGGCCTGTGACGCGGCCGAAGCTCGGAGCGATGCTCGACCTGTCGAAGCCGACCATGTCGGCCGCGGTTTCGGAATTGAGCGAACTGGGGCTTGTCGCCTCGCGCGGGCTGGAGCGCGGCGCCATTGGCCGCACGGCAACCATCTATGGCATCGGTCCGGGCGCGGGCTATGCGATCGGCGTCGATGTCGGCGCAGCCCAGGTGCGCGCTGTCGCTTATTCGATGGACGGGCAGCCGTTGTCGGCGGCGGAAGAGCCGATACCGGAGGCCAAATCCAGCCACCCCGACGACGTCGGCGCCATCGTGCTGTCGGTTACTCATGCCACCATGGGGAAGGTGGGCAAGAGTTTTCGTGCGCTCCGCGCCGTTGCCGTGGCGGTGCCGCGTATTGTTTCCAACGACCGCTTCGACCGGCCGGGCGGACCGTCGGCCGTGCTTGGCCTGCTGCGGCGCGATGTCGAAGTGCCGATCATCCTGGAAAACAACGTCAACTGTGCCGCCATTGGCGAAATGCATTTCGGCGCCGCGCAGGGCCACCAGACCTTCGCCTTCCTGCAAGTTGGGGTGCGGGTTGGCCTTGGCTTCATCACCGAGGGACGGTTGTTTCGCGGCGCCGGCGGCGCCGCCGGCGAAATCGGCCGCATGCCGTTTCCGTGGTCCGTCAGCGAGACGCCCTATCGTGAAGGGCTCGAACATTATCTCGGCTCGCGGGCGCTGATCGAGCGATGCCGTGTCGGCTGGCCCTTGCAGGAAGGCGCGCCGCCCGACTCGGCCAAGGATCTGTTCGCGCGCGCCCGAGAGGGTTCGGCGTCTGCGCTGGCGGCTGTCGAGCGTCATGCCGCCGATATCGGCAGACTGGCGGCCGGCTGCATCGGTATGCTCGACCCCGGCCTGATCGTGCTTGGCGGCGGCGTTGGCAGAAACCCGCTGATGACGGAAAACGTTGAGCGTGTCGCGGCAGAACTTGCGTGGCCGACACGCATCGCCGTCAGTTCGCTGGGAGACGGCGGCACCGCGCTTGGTGCGATGAAGCTGGCCGTCGACTACAGTCTCGGGCTCATGCTGCGCGAAGGCCGGCATCCGGCTGTGGTGTTGCCGCCTTTGCCCGAGATCGCGCAAGACATGACGGATATTGTCGCTGAGGCAAAGGACGCTTGACCACAAAAAAGGCAGGCGCCAGGCGCCTGCCTTTCAAATTCGACGATTGATGGCTTAAGCGGCCGCAAAGACCTGCTGGCTGGCCGCCACCACGGCATCGACCTTGGCGGTCGCCTTGGCGAGCCCGGCGGTGACCGCGTCAGGGCCCATGCCGACGCCTTCGATGCGGATGACGTCGACATCGGTCATGCCGAGGAAGCCGAGCACGCCGCGCAGATAGGGAATGGCGTGATCGAACTGGACGGCCGCGCCTTCGGAATAAATGCCGCCCGAAGCCAGCACGATATAGACCTTCTTGCCGGTGACGAGGCCCTTGGGGCCGTTCTCGCCATAGGCAAAGCTCTTGCCGGAGCGGGCGATGTGATCCACCCAGGACTTCAGCGTCGAGGAGATGTTGAAGTTGATGAAGCCGGTGGCGAGGATCACCGTGTCGGCGGCGAACAGTTCGTCGAGCACAACGTCGGAGACGCCGACGACTTCAGCCTGGCGCGGGGTGCGGGCTTCAGCCGGAGTGTAGATGCCGGTCGAATAGTCGGCGTCGATATGCGGCAACGGATTGGCGACGAGGTCGCGCACGACAAGCGTGTTCGACGGATCGGCAGCGAGGAGCTTTTCAGCGAATTCAGTAGCAATGCGGGTCGAGTGCGAGGCAGTGCCGCGGGGGCTCGACGTAACGAGAAGGATAGACATTTTGGGGCTCTCCAGGGGGTTGGATTAATTTGTCCCGCTGGATATGGGGCCATCGACCCATTTGAAAAACTGGCATATTTTCTATACTATCCATCTATGAAGTGGATATGGTCATGCAGCCCAACCCGACGCTCGATCAACTTCAGGTCTTTTTGACTGTCGCCGAGGCCGGCAGTTTCTCGGCCGCCGGCCGCAAGCTCAACCGCGCGCAATCCGTCATCAGCTATGGCATCGCCAATCTCGAGGCGCAGCTCGGACTGAAGCTGTTCGAGCGCGAGGGCACGCGCGAGCCGCAACTGACCGAGATCGGCCGGGCGATGCTGGAGGATGCGCGACGCATGGTCGGCGTGCTGCAGCGGATCCGCACGCGAGCCGACGGCTACCATCAGGGGCTGGAGGCGGAAGTCGCGCTGTCGGTCGATGCGGCACTGCCCTCGCCAGTATTGGTTCGGGTGCTGAAGGCATTCGAGGCGCAGTTCCCGACCGTGACGCTGCGCCTGCACATAGGCTCGCTGGGGTTGATCCCGGATCACGTCGTCAGCGGGCAGGCCGATCTCGGCATTGGCGGCCTGCTGGGAGAAGTCGACGATGTGCATCTTGTGCGCATCGGCTTCATGTCGATCGTGCTGGCTGCCGCGCCAAGTCACCCGCTGGCGTTGCTGCCGAAGCCCGTCGCAATCGAGGATGCGCGCGAACACATCCAGCTTGTCGTCACCGACCAGTCCGAACGCACCAAGGGGCGCGACTTCGGTGTCTTCGCCTACCGCACCTGGCGGCTGACGGATATGCGCACCAAGCATATGCTGATGCGCGAGGGGCTGGGCTGGGGCGGGCTGCCGCGCTGGCTGATCGCCGACGACCTGGCCAGCGGCCGGCTGGTGGAACTTGACCTCGAGGCTTTCAGGGAGGCGAACTCGCCACTGTTTGCCATGCATCGCAACGACAGCAGCCCGAAGCCGGCGGCGGCCTGGCTGATCGAGCAGTTCAAGCGCGAGCTCGGCTGCTTCAACGAGTTCGAGCCGGGCCAGGTACCTGACGAGGAGGACCTGGAGAGAGCCCATCAATCAGCGCCATGAGCACGGTGCGGTAGTCTTCGGCTGACTCACCGGCCTCGGTGGCCAGGGCCGCACGGTCGAAGGCGGAAGCCAGCAGCGCGGTCAGCGCCTCGACAGGCAATCTCGTCATCGTCTGCGCCCGCATCGCCGCGACAAGCCCCTCGCGAAGCGAGCGGTTGCCATGCCGGTTGTCGATCGCGTCCATGGCGGCGCGGCCAAGCACGGCCGGCCCGTCAAGCAGCAACAGCCGCGTGCGGCCGGGCGCGCGCATGGCGACGAGATAGGCGTCCGAACCGGCGATCAGGGCGTCGCGGGCAAACAACGAGGGCGGCGAGGCGCGCTCGATTTCGTCAGCCACAACTGCCGCTTCCTGTTCAACCACGGCGGCGAACAGCGCTTGCTTGTCGGCAAAGTGGTGGTAGAGCGCGCCGCGCGTGACGCCCGCGGCTGCCACGATCTCGGGGGTGCCGGTCTCGGCATAGGATTTTTCGGTGAACAATTTGCGCGCCGCGGCGATCAGGTCGGCGCGCGTCGCCTCGGTGCGGTCGCGGTTGGAACGGCGCGCGGATTCTCGTTGCATACATGCAGCCTGTATGTTAATTCAATCTACATGCAGACTGTATGTTATTTGACGGGAGAAGGAAAGATGAAGACCACGAGCTACTACCCGGTGCTGATGACAGGCGATGTTGCCGCCACAAAGGCTTTCTATATCAAGCATTTAGGCTTCAAGCCGCTGTTCGAGAGCGACTGGTACGTGCATTTGCAATCTGCCGAGGATCGCCGCGTCAATCTTGGCATCGTCCATGGCGATCATGAAACGATCCCAGAAGAAGGGCGGGGCCGCACGTCTGGTCTGCTGATCAATTTCGAGGTCAGGAACCCAGATGCTGTCTACGAACGGATCACCGCCGCCGGCCTGCCGATCTTGTGCAGCCTGCGCGACGAACCCTTTGGCCAGCGGCATTTCATCACCAAGGACCCCAATGGCGTGTTGATCGACGTGATCAAGCCGATCCCGCCGAGCCCGGAGTTTCAGGCGCAATTTACCGAGGGTGCCTGAATGGGGTCGCTGGCAGGAACTGTCTGCAGAGATGGGCAGCGGCTCCGGCGGCGTGACCTGGCGGGCATTCGCGGCCTATGGTGGGCTTGGCAAACCCAGGCTCTTCCATGCGTGAAATCTGCCTTATCCGCGCCCCGTCCAACCTTGGTCTTCGCCCGCTGCGGCCCGGCCATGTGCCGGGGACATGGCGGGCGCCGCAGGCGCTGAGCGAGGCCGGCCTGGTCAAGGTGGTTGCTCCCGCCAAGGTGGTCGATCTCGAACGGCCCGCCTACGGCACCGAACCGCAGCCTGGCACCCGACTGCGCAATGGCCCTGCGATCCGCCGGTTTAATCTGGAGCTTGCCGAGTTTGTCGCCGGCGCGATCGGGCAGGGCGAATTTCCACTGATCGTCGGCGGCGATTGTTCGATCCTGCTTGGCGCGCTGGCGGCCGCACGGCGGTCCGGTCCACTGGCCCTGGTGCATGTCGACGGTCACAGCGATTTCCGTCATCCCGGCAACTACGATGCCGATGCCACGCTCGGCTCGGCCGCCGGCATGGATCTCGCGCTCGCCACCGGGCGCGGCGAACCGCTCCTGACCGAGTGGCCAGGCATTGCCGGGCCGTTGGTGGCCGACGAACGAGTGATCCAGATCGGCGAACGGGAGTGCCGTGATGCCAACTTCGCCTGGCCGGACATCAACTCCACCGCCATGACGCTGATCGACGTCTTTGCCGCGCACGAGCTTGGCGTGGCGAGGGTGCTGGAAAGGACCCGGGCAACACTGGCGCGGTCTCCCTACTGGCTGCATCTCGACATTGACGTGCTCGACCAGACGGTGATGCCGGCGGTGGATTCGCCCGGCAGTCCCGGCATCGATCCCGACGATCTCGTCGCTATCCTGTCCGCATTGGTTGCCGGTCCTGCCTGCATCGGCATGGACATGACGATCTTCGATCCCGACCTCGACCCGACCGGCGAACTGGCGGCGCTACTGGTGTCGCTGCTTGGGCGGGTGCTCGAGCAGCGAGACCTCAGTTGCGCGCCACCGGCGTCACCGTCACCTGGCTGACGCCGGTGCGGCGCACGACGGTGCACAGTGTCTCGCGGCCGATACGCTCGGCGTCGAGCAGGCGCACGAGGTCGTCGACGCCGGTGACCGGGCGGCCGTCGATGGCGGCGATGATATCACCTTCCTTCAGGCCGGCCTTCGCCGCCGGGCCATTCTTCTCGACGCTGCGCAACCGCACCGCCGTGCTGGTCGAGACTTGCGACAAAAGGGCTGCGCGGCGCGGCAGGTTCGTCGTGTCGGCTGAGACGCCGATGAAGGCGCGGCGCACGCGGCCGAAGCGGATGATCTCAGCGATGACGAAATTGGCGGTGTTGGAGGCGACGGCGAAAGCAATGCCTTGCGCGCCATGGATCATGGCGGTGTTGACGCCGATAACCTCGCCGGCCGACGACACCAGCGGCCCGCCAGAATTGCCGGGGTTGAGCGCTGCGTCGGTCTGGATGACATCGTCGATCAGCCGACCGGTGGAGGCGCGCATTGAGCGGCCGAGCGCCGAGACCACGCCTGAGGTGACGGTCCATTCGAAGCCGAGCGGATTGCCGATGGCAATGGCGATCTGGCCGCGCCGCAGCCGCTTGGAATCGCCAAGGGGGGCGACATCGGCAAAGCTGCCGTCGGCACGTACCAGCGCAATGTCGGTGTCGGGGTCGCGGCCAAGCACGCGCCCCTCGCTGGAGGCGCCGTCCGGCATCGAGACACGCACCGTCTTGGCGTCGCCGACGACATGGAAATTGGTGACGACCAGTCCGTCCGGCGCGATGACGAAGCCGGAACCATGGCCGCCCTGACCGCCAACACGCTCGATGCGGCAGACGGCGGGGCCGATGCGGTCGACGGCGTCGGCAACCGTCGTTGAATAGGCGTCGAGCAGCGTATCGTCGGTTTGGAGTTTGGCGGCGGCGAGGGCCATTGGCGGGCTCCGTGTTTTCAGGCTTTTTCCTGTGCGTGTCGTTATCCCAAAACCGCTGAGCACTTTTGCGCGACACGCACTATATGTGCGAAGCGGCTGGAACCGTCGCGACCTGACCAGATGGCCAGTCAAACCGCCAACTAGCCGTCAGGCGAGTACCTCCAAGCGCGCTGCCGAGCGATATCTGGGGCATGAAGAAACCCAGGAGACCAATATGAGCGATTTCAATCTGAGCGCGTTTTCCCAGGCCATCGCCGATCTCGCCGCCAAGGCGGCGCCGGCAATTGCAAGTTTCGCCACGAATCATCATCGCACGGCAAGCGCCTTCCATTGGAGCGACGGCTATTTCGTCACCGCCGAGGAAGCCGTCGAGGCTGGCGAGGAGATCGAGCTGACGCTGGCCTCTGGCAAGACGGTGAAGGCCGAACTCATCGGCCGCGATCCATCGACCGGCGTCGCCCTGCTGAAGCCGGCTGATGGGGCCACGGCGCCTTCACTTGTCAAGGCCGATGCGGTACGGCCCGGCAACATCGCCATCGCCATCGGCAACAGCCAGGGTTCGGCACTGGCCGTGTCGGGCTCTGTCGGCGAGGTCGGCCCGGCCTGGCGCTCGATGCGCGGCGGCACCATCGACCGGCGCATCAATCTTGCCATCGGCGCCGGCGGCCGTTTCGAGGGCGGTCCTGTGCTCGACGCCAAGGGCGCGCTGATCGGTATGCTGTTGTTCGGGCCGCGCCACCGGGCGCTGGTGATGCCTTACGAGACGATCGAGCGGGCGGTTGCGACCTTGCGCGAAAAGGGTCACGTCGCGCGCGGCTATCTCGGCGCGGGGCTGCATCCGGTGCGCGACCGCGACGCGCATGGCGCGATGGTGATGAGCCTCGACGCCGAGGGCCCGGCCAAGGCCGCCGGCCTTTCGCTGGGCGACATCATCGTGGCATGGAATGGCGAGGCCGTGCATGGCCCGCGCGACCTGATCCGCAGGCTCGGGCCTGACAGCGCCGGCGTTGCCGTGACACTCGGTGTCGTGCGCGGCGGCGAACAGCGCGATGTCGCGCTGACGATCGGCGAAAAGCCGCTTTCCTGAGAGGAGTGATGGACACGCTCACCAGCGACCGGATCATGCATGACGGTGCCGCCTCACGGCGGCTGGTGGTGCTGATTGCGCTTGGCGACGCGGCTCGCGCCGAGCGCCTGGCTGCGTCGTTTGCCGCGAGCGAAGACCTGCTGCCGGTCGCGGCCGGCGGCGGTACCGCCGATGTCGCCATCGTTGACGACAGCAGCGGTAATGCCGTGCCGGCCTCCACGCCACGGGTGCTGCTGTCGGGCAGCGCCGAGCGGCCTGCCGGCGAGGTGTTGGCCGTGATGCCTGCGGGCACGGACGATTTGTTGATTGCAGCGGCAGCACGGCTGGCGGCGGCCGGCTATCGCGTAGCGAGCGATGGCGGACGCGGGCGCCATGAGGATTTCCATGCCAGCGATCGCGAGGCCGGCGATGGCGAGCCGTTTGACGACGAAGCCTCCGACGAGCACGCCGCCCGGCCTTCGCTGTCGCCGCGCGAGGCGGAAGTGCTGGCGCTGCTGGCCGAGGGCGCACCCAACAAGGTGATCGCGCGGCGGCTGAACATTTCCGTGCACACGGCGAAGTTCCATGTTGCCGCGATCCTGATCAAGCTGGGTGCCGCCAACCGCACAGACGCGATCGCCATCGCGATGCGCCAGGGGCTGGTGCTGGTTTAGTCACAAACCCTACGCAGCGTAACTCGACGTCCAGCGCGTCGGACCTTGCGCTGTGGTCGCCTGCCGCGCAAAGGTTCGCGTCTGCCATGTTGCAAGGGAGGCGCAAGGAAATGTCGCTCAAGGGAAAGACGCTGTTCATCTCCGGCGGGTCGCGCGGGATCGGGCTGGCGATCGCGCTGCGCGCCGCGCGTGACGGCGCCAATGTGACGATCGCCGCCAAGACCGCCGAGCCGCATCCGAAGCTTCCGGGCACGATCTACACCGCGGCTGAAGAGATCGAGCAGGCCGGCGGCAAGGCGCTGCCTGTGCTGTGTGACATCCGCGAGGAAGCACAGGTTGCCGAGGCGGTTTCAAGGACCGTCGAAAAGTTCGGCGGCATCGACATCTGCGTCAACAATGCCAGCGCCATCCAACTCACCGGCACGCTGGAAACCGACATGAAGCGCTACGATCTGATGCACCAGATCAACACGCGCGGCACATTCCTCGTCTCCAAAATGTGCATTCCGCACCTGAAGTTGGCTAATAATCCTCACATTTTGAATCTGGCGCCGCCGCTCGACATGAAGGCCAAATGGTTCAAGAACCACGTCGCCTACACGATGGCAAAGTTCGGCATGTCGATGTGCACGTTGGGTATGAGCGCCGAGTTCGCCAGGGACGGCATCGCGGTTAATTCGCTGTGGCCGCTCTCGACCATCGACACGGCGGCGGTGCGCAATCTGCTCGGCGGCGCAACTGTGGCGGCGATGAGCCGTTCGCCCGACATCATGGCCGATGCCGCGCATGCGATCTTCATGCGGCCATCGCGCGAGGCGACCGGCAATTTCTATATCGACGAGGAGGTGCTGCGCGCCGAGGGCGTCAGCGATTTGTCCATCTATGCGCCGGGCGCGACCGGGCCGCTGGCTGGCGACTTCTTCGTGCCGGACGAGGTGTTTGCGCGGACGGACACGAAGATCAAGCGGATCTATTAGACGCTCGAGGCAGCCAGCCGCCAATCCTCGAGCCCGGAAAATCCTGATCATGCAGGGCGATAGCGTACCGATCCTGCCGGACTGATTCAACGCCCGGCAGGCGTCACCTCACGCCTCGTCCCTCTTGCCTTTGCTCAGGCCCATCAGCCGGTCGATATAGGCGAGCATGAAGGCCGAGACGACAAAGGCGAGGTGGATGATGGTCAGCCACATCAACTGGTCGGTCGAATAGGAAGACGAGTTGAGGAACACCTGCAAGAGGTGGATGGAAGAGATGGCAACGATGGTCGAGGCAACCTTGACCTTCAGCGAACCGACATCGATCGTGCCCAGCCAATGCACGCCGCCGTCCTCATCGTCGAAGCGGCTGACGAAGTTCTCGTAGCCCGAGATGATGACCATCACGACCAGCGAGGCGACCAGTGCAGCATCGATCAGCCCCAGCATCTTCAGGATTGTGTCAGTGTCGCCAAGCGTCAACGCCACGGTGACGAACTCGTAGAGCTTCTTGCCGAAGGACAGCGCATAGATTGCCAGCGCCACGCCCAGCCCGAGATAGAAAACGACCAGCAGCCAGCGCGAGGCAAGGATGATCGATTCGATGGCCAGTTCGAGACGCTTCATAGAGTGGTTCCGATTGGTTCTCTTGGGATAGTGGGCCGCGAGGTGGTGGCTCGTATTTCGGTCAGGTCGTCCCTGTTTGCAAGACAAAAAACCCCGCCGGCGAGGGACCGGCGGGGCTCAATGCGTCCCGCTGGAGTCGGGACGGGGCAGGGAACGCCCTGTCAAGAATCTGGGGTGGGTGAACCCACGATTCAATGAGCCGGCGCTAATGCTGGTACAATTCTTGTTGAACCTGGCACGTGGAACCATCCCCGGCAGGACCGGGGATGGCTGCTTCTCGTACAGAGTCCGCAAACCAGGTCATGATTTTGAAATCATGACCTAATTGTTGCTGGCGACGGGCGCCACCAGCGAGGTGATGCGGCGAATGGCGACGCGTCGGTTCTCGCGGTTGGGCGCGGCCGTGTTGACCTTCAGATACTCCTCGCCATAGCCCTGCGTCGTCAGGTTCTCCGGCGGAATGCCGAAGGCATTGGTGAGGGCCTCCGCCACCGCTTCGGCGCGACGATCGGACAAAGCGAGGTTGGCCTCCGGCGTGCCGACGGCATCTGTGTGGCCTTCGATCAGGAAGGTCTCGGCCGGGTTCTTCTTCAGCAGCTTGTCCATCGCGCTGGCGACACCCTCGAGCTTCTGCACCTCGGTGTCGGAGATCGAGGCCGAACCGAATTCGAAGTTCAGCGTGTCGAGGTCAACACGGCGTGCAATGTCGCGCACGCGGGCCGAACGCTTGACCTCGTCGATCGAATAGAGGCGCTGGACCTTCTCCACCGGCGGCTGTTCGAGGAAGGTGTAGTAGTCGTCAGGGCTCTCGACGTCCTCGGAATCGAGGATGTACTGCCGGCGCGGGATGGTCAGTCGAATCGGCGGGAGGTCGTCGCCGGGATCGCGCCAATCGCCCTCATCCTGATAGTCCTGCTCATCGACGTAGCTCAGCACGTATTCGCGCCCGTCGGGGGTGATGCGCGAACGCTGGATGACATCGCCGTAGCGGTTGCGGATGGTGACGATCTGGACGCCATTGCCGCGCTCGACCGTCTCGCGTGTGCGGCCTTGCGGCAGATCCTCGTAGTAGACGTCCTTGGCGCCACGGTTCATGCGCGGACCGTCATTGCTCTGGACGATCGTCTGGTTGTTGAGCTGGATGATGACGCGGTCGCCGATTTCCTTGAGCACGTCGACGCCCTTGGGACGGCGGCGGTCGCGGATATTCTCGTCGGGTGCACGATCGACACGCTTGCCTTTTTCCTCCGTCACCGGGACCAATTTTTCGGGCTTGATCTCCTGCTGGGCGGCCTTGTCGTCGGTGGGCGGCGGACCCTGATCGACAGGCGCGACCACGGGCTTGCGGCCCTGATCGCCACCTTGCTGGGCGTTCTGCCCACCATTCTGCTGCTCGCCATTCTGCTGGCCGTTCTGGTTGGCGGGCTTCCTGCGGCCCTGATCCTTGCCGCCCTTGCGCTCGGCATCCTTCTGGCTGTCCAGTATGGGAGCGGCGTTCGGATCGGCAGGTGCCTCGCCCTGGACAGGCGCCGCCTTGCCGCCATTGGCCGGTTGCTCGGCTATGGCAGGCTTTTCGCCGTTGGCCGGTTGTTCGCCCGTGGCAGGCTGCTCGCCGGTGACAGGCTGCTCGCCAACCGGTTTCTTACCGTGCTTCTTGGTCTTGTCCTGCGGCTGCTCGCCCTGGGCCGCTGGCTGTTCGCCGGCGGGAGCCGGTTCGACCTTGGGCTTCGCCACTTCGGCCGGAGCTTGGTTCTCGGTCGGTGCCGGGGCGGCTTCCGGCACGACGGCCGGTTTGGCCGTTTCGACAGGCTTCTTCTGCTTCTCAGGCTTCTGCGCGGGCTCGACGGCCGGCGCTATCGTGGTCGGCTCGGCCTGCTGATCCTGCTTGTGCCTCTTGCGCGGCTTGGCTTGCTCGCCCTGCTGGTTGTCGTTGGCCGGTTCGGCCTGGCCGGCAGGAGCCGCTTCGGCTGGCGCCTGCTCAGTCTGCTGCTGCTCGCGCTTTTTCTTGCGCGGCTGCTGCGCTTCGGCGGCTGGAGCGGCCTGCTCTGCGGGTGCCGCTTCGGCCGGCGCCTGCTCGGTCTGCTGCTGCTGTTCGCGCTTCTTCTTGCGCGGCTGCTGCGCTTCGGCGGCTGGAGCGGCTTGCTCGGCCGGCGCCTGCTCAGTCTGCTGCTGCTGCTGATCGCGATTCTTCCTCCGAGGTTGCTGCTCCTCGACAGCCGGAGCGGCCTGCTCGGCAGGGGCGGACTCCGTCTGCTGTTGCTTCTCGCGCTTCTTGCGCGGCTGCTCCTGCTCGCTCTGGGCGGCGGGCGCCGCCTGTTGCTCTGGCTCGGCCTTCTTCCGCTCCCTTTGTTTCGGCTGCTTCTGCGCACAGGCTTCGGCCGATTCGCCCTCGGCGCACGCTGCCTGCGCCAAAATGAACGCGGCTGACGTGTGCTGGGCGGGGCCGAAGGCGGCACTTCCCTGAAGCGGGAACGCGCCCAACGGCGCGGATGCCATCAGCAGGCCAAGTGCGGTGCCTGCCAGAATCCGTGGTTGGCGTTTCATCGAAAACTCTCCTTATGGGGTCCCATCCTTGCCGAAACCGATCGTGCGCCGATTGGTTCCAGTTTGGCCGCGATAGACGCCGTACGGGGCGATTGGCCGGCCTTTTGAAGGCAACTTCGTGTCATCACCTGGCGATCGCCGCATTCCGGCCGTTGCCGCGCTTGACCTTGCCGGCGGCTGGGGCCACATGCCGGGAATGGAAACGCCATTCTGGAAAACCAAGGCGCTGGAGGCGATGAGCCCGGCTGAGTGGGAGTCGCTGTGCGACGGTTGCGGCAAATGCTGCCTGTCAAAGCTCGAGGACGAGGACACCGGCGAGATCTATTGGACCAGTGTCGGGTGCCGGCTGTTCGACGCGCAGAGCTGCCGCTGTTCGGACTACGCCAACCGGCTGGCGCGCGTTCCCGACTGCGTGGGGCTGACGCCGCAGAACGTTCGCACCATCAGCTGGCTGCCCAGCACCTGCGCCTACAGGCTGGTGGCCGAGGGCCATGACCTCTACTGGTGGCACCGGCTGGTGTCGGGCAGCGCCGAGACCGTGCATGAGGCCGGCATGTCGATGCGGGGGCGGGTCAAGGCAAGCGAGACCGATCTCGCCGAGCCGGAAGACTATTTTGATTACCTGCTAGACGACGAGCCGTAGGGCTCGCGCCGGGACGACGAGCCGTAAGGCTCGCTCGCATTGGAGACGACGAGCCGTAGGGCTCCGCGTTGGAACGAACAAGCTGGTCTTCAGCCAATCAGCTGGATTGGGATCCGGCTACTGAGTGAGGCGTTTTGGGGCATTCACCCCTGCCGTGGACGATGTTAGATGGCCGGCGAAATCCTTTTCCGCCACATGAACCGGAGATGAACGGCCGGTTCGCAATGAGTTCAGACAGCCAAGTGCATTCTCCCCCCATCGGTTCACGAGGACGGGCGAAAGCCCGCAACAAGGAGAGAAGACAATGTTCAACACGATCAAGACGGCAGCCCTTTCGGCTCTGGTCGGTCTCGGCACGCTGGCCGCCATCCCGGCCCATGCCGACAGCCTCTATCTCGGCTTCGGCAACAACAACGACACGCGCTTCGGCGTCTATGCCGGCGACGACGGCTATCGCCACCGCCGTGATGAACGTCGCGGCTGGGGTGATGAACGCCGCGGCTGGGGTGATGAACGCCGCGGCTGGGGTGATGAACGCCGTGGCGAATGGCGCCGTGGCTGTTCGCCGGACCGCGCGCTCGACAAGGCCGAACGCATGGGTCTCCACCGCGTCCGCATCCTCGACGTCAACCGTCGGACTGTGAAGGTGATGGGCCGACAGTACGGCGACCGCGTCGTCGTCGTGTTCGCCAACGACCGCGGCTGCCCGGTCATATATCGCTGAGGCCGGGTCCGGCTTGAATACAAGGGCATGATCTCCTTCAAAGATCAGCCTGGCGGCATGACCCTCTTCGAGGGTTAGCCGGGCAGCATGATCTTCTGCGAAGATCATGCTGGGAGTAGCCGAGCCCCTTTCCTGCTGGAAGGGCGTGGCTCGAAAAAACCCCGCGGGAGCAATCCCGCGGGGTTTTTCATGCAACGTGTTGGCCATGGCTGGATCCATGGCCGAGCAAGCCCAGCCATGGATCGTCAGGCGCCTACTTCAGTTCGAAGGTGACGGTGACCTGGACGTTGTAGGAATTCTCGCCGGCCTGCACCGGAGCCGCGCCCGCCGCGGCATCGAAGGCCTTGGCGTTGATCGGCATTGGTGTCGGCGCGATGTTCTGGTCGGTGATTTCGAGCACCCGGCCGAGGCTGACGCCGGCGGCCTCGGCGAGCGTCTTGGCCTTGGCCACGGCGTTGGCCACCGCCTTCTTGCGGGCCTCCGTGACGGTCGCTGCCGGGTTGTCGTTGGTGAAGGCAATGCCGCCACCCTGGTTGACGCCAAGCGACACCGCCTTGTCCAGAATCTCGCCCGTCTTGTCGACATCGCGCACCCGCACCGACAGCGTGTTGGTTACCTGATAGGCGACGAGTTCGGCTTCCTGGCTGCCATCCGGCTTGTTGGTGTAGTTGTAGCGCGGGTTGATCTGGATGCCGGCGGTCTGCAGGTCGCGGTCCTTGATGCCGGCCGACTTCATGGCGGCGATCACGGCGGCCATGGCGTCGTTGTTGGCGTCGAGTGCCGCGCGTGCGGTCTTGGCTTCGCGCATGACGCTGAGCGTCAGGATCGCCAGATCGGGGGCTACGGTTGCTTCGCCTTCGCCCGACACAATGATGCGGGGCGGCGTCGCCAAATCGGTGGCTCCAGCCATCGCCGGAAAAGCGATTGCAGCGGCGAGCGCGAGAGGCAAAAGGCGTCTGGTCATGAAAATCTCCTTGGTCCGCGATCAAAGTCGCAGAGGTCGCGTAGAGCGCGATTATGGGTTGATTTGGGCGATCCGTGGAAGCCCGACGGGAAAGCCTTGTGCGGCGATGCGAAAAACATTAATCCAGCCCGCGTGGGGCCTGTAGCTCAATGGTTAGAGCCGGCGGCTCATAACCGCTTGGTTGGGGGTTCGAGTCCCTCCGGGCCCACCATCGCTTAAGTCTTTGATTTTATTGTGTAATTATCGCTCCTTATCCAGAAACGTACACCTAAACGTACACCTGGAGCGGGCGATGTATTTATGGCGCAAGGACTCAGGTTTCTTCTTCCAGATGCGAATCCCTGCCGGGCAAGTCGTAAACCTTGGTGCAACGCCTTTGCGCATATGGCTTGGAGCACTGAAAAGGCGTGAGGCGCAGCGTCGGGCGACGGCGCTCGCCGTGATGGCGTTCGAAGGATTGAATGCAGGCATGGACAGGGAGACGCTGACACGCAGCCTGAAGGCCTTGGCAGTGGAGCTTGAAGGGCTCCGGCGCGACGAGTTTTCGGCAGGGCTAGGAGTCCTTGGGGCGCGCAGCGGCGCGGAGGAAGAGGCTGCTCATGGCCCGAGTGCAGACCCCGAGTTTGTCGGCCATTTCCGACGAGCAGAAGCAAGGGCCGAGGGCCGGAGGGATTCCCTGGTCTCAATTCGTCGGCGCCTTGACGTGGTTGGACAGGCTCTTGAAACCGATGCCGCAGCCCTCACGGCAGAGCGCGCGGCCTACCAGCATGCGCTTGCGACCGTGGCGACGATCGGTAGGTCTGTCGTGCCGGCGGAGTCTGTCCCGGTTTCGTCTTCTGTCCCTCTCGTTGCCGCCGACGAGCACCGGGACGAGCGGGAGATAACCGCCGACACCCTCTTGAGCGTGGCCGGGAAAGTCGTCCTCGACCTCCGAAAAGATGCCAAGGCAGGCGGCGGGAAGGGCGACGGCGACCGCTATCAGGAACGATTGGAAAACGGCCTCGCGGCGTTCACCGATGTCATCGGCGACAAGCCTCTTCGGTACTACCTGCCCTTGCATGTTCAGGAGTTCGCCACAGTCATGGCGAAGTGCCCGAAGAACCGGACGAAGTACGCGCAGTTCAGTGGCATTTCGATCCGGGAAATGACGGAGGTGAATGCCAAGCACAAAAAGCGGATTCCGACGCTTTCAACCTCCGCCGTCGGCAGCCTCGTTTCCGAGGTGACGAACCTCTGGTCGAAGGTGACGGCGGGCGTTGCCGATGTAAAGGACTTGAAGTCCTACAAGATCACCATGCCCACCAATGCCCGCAAGGCGATCACCAGAGAGGGGCTGCCAGTCTCCTCCCTGAATGTCTGGATGACGGCTGCCGCATCGCTGTACCCGCGCGACGACTTCAAGAAATTCATGCCCTTGGTTGCTCTGCTGACTGGGATGCGCCAAGGCGAGCTTGTCTGGGTCCAGCCCAAGGACATCGTTGAAATCGATGGCTACACGGTCATCGACCTCCGCCTGCCGCTGGTCATCGACCGGAAGGAGGTCGACCGCGCCCTGAAAACCGAAACCTCCCCGCGCATCGTCGCGCTGCACCCCTTTTTGCGAGAGGCCGGATTCCTCGACTTCGCAAGGGGCCGGAGAGGGTGGGTTTTCGGCGAATACCATCGTCGGGCCAAAGACCCGTCGCATTCTGCTCAAAAGCAGATGGGAAACTGGATGCGGGCGCTCGGAATCCACGTAGAGCACAGGCACGTCTTCCATTCGCTCCGGCACAATGCCAAGCACTGGCTGCGCGGGATCGGCGGCGACACGGGCAAGCTGATCGCCGACCGTCAATGCGGCCACGCTCCAGGCAACGTCGGCGATGGCTACGGATTTCCAGTCCTTCAAAGCGACGAGATCGAGAAGATTGAAGCCTTGCCGCTACCGAAAGGTGTCGATTTCGGCAGCTTCCTCAAGGCCTGACTTCGCCTCGTATCTACCGAGGCGAGGAGGGGAAGGGGGCCGTATGGCTGCACCAGGACGGCAACGGGTTCAACATCTCCCTAACCGCCCTGCCGCTCACCGGACACCTTGTGATCCGCAACCGCAAGGAATCGGGGGAATGATCCCCCGATTCACCTTTCATGCACGTTGGCTCAATTTGAGTTTGACACCTTTAGGTGTCACTGGTGGCCCCGCGATCGGACGGCAGGCTGCATCGTTAGGCGGGAAGCGGACGGGCGGTCTTCTCGGAATTGGCGATTGCGGCTATGTTCACCGAATAACGGGTGGGTCTATGCCATGCTGCCGATCTTTCGCAGGAAGTCCCCGGATACCGAAGTCGCAAAAGAATACCTGGAGGAAGGCGCACGCCTTGCCGACGAGGCATTTGGACGACAGTTTTCGACCTTCATAAAATACACAATGACCAACGAAGTCCTTGGGAAATTCGTTGATGACCAGGGCGACGGATTGCGGGACACCTTTCAATGGTTCGAACTGCAATTCCTGTGGGGCTTTTTTCACGAATACGTTCAGACAGAGAAATTTGCGACTAATGGCTTCAGCAGAATTCTTGTCCACATCATACACCGCCTAATCCATAAACACGGCCTGAGCCTTGCCCACGCCCGCGACGCCGCGCTGGAGCTTGAAGACTTGTACAACAAGGCGGACAGCAATTTTGAGGCCATCTCGGAGCTTGGAAAGAAGGCCTTTCACGATCCCTTACTCGACGACGCGATGGTCTCCATAGTCATGGCATTGGCGATGACCTTGGACATGGAAAGAACCGCCGCCAAGGGCTGCTGATTTCCGGCGACCTGATACCCACGGCGACCCGAAACCACGCACGAATGACCCCTTTACGTGCGACAGATTCTTGCGCCAAGGCCTGAATCGGCCAGAATCCCGCCCTGCTGGCAATGCCCGCTTTTCTTCCAAAATGACCGCTCGTCGGGGTCCGTCGGTCCCGCGTTCCGGCTTTGCCGTCGCATACTAACGCTCCTACGGCGCACCTGGTGACCGAGCTCACGGCCGCGAATTTGCTCTGCCTCCCGGCTGGCTCCCGATCCCGTTCCGGACATCCGGAAGGCTCCGTTTTATACGCTGCTCTCTTGCGTAGATGAGCTGGAAAAGAAAAACCCGCCACAGTGGGCGGGCCTTCCTCTTTTGCGGTCATCGCATCCCTGCTGTACCGCACTCCGATGCTGATGTGCTGGCCCGCATCGGTCAAGCGACATCGGACGGCCCTTCCTCTTTTTTCGTATCCCGGGGGAGACAAGCCCCGAAGGGGCGCGTCGGGGCAGCGCCCCATGAGCCTTATTGCCCATCTCGTCCGCCACCCTGGATGCGCCGCGAGCGGGAAATCCCCAATCATTGGGGGTTTGACCATTCCGTAACCCCTTCCGGATACGCCTGCCGGAAGGAGGGCAGGGCATGGCGAAATCTGCGCAGCGTCTGGCGACAATGGACCGAGGGGCGGCCGTGGTGGGGTTCGACTACGATTCCGTTGTTCCGGAGCGCCGGAGGGCGTTGCAGGATGATGCTCGTGAAATCCGGAAACGCCTGATCGACGCTGCCGCCGCCCTCATGGACATCGGCGAACGGCTGCACCGCGCGCGGGAAATCCTTCCTCATGGCGCATGGTTGCCGTGGCTGGTGGCCGAGACTGGTATGTCCGAGCAGTGGGCACGCGACTGCGTGAATCTTTATCTCCGTTTCGGCGATCGCCCCGCGATCCTTGAGGAACTGAACCTCGCGCTGTCGCCGACCGCCATCGTCCGACTTGCGACCGCTCCAGTGGCGGCCTGCGAGGATGTCCTGGACCGGGCGCGGGAAGGCGAGAGGCTGCGCGTCACCGACGTCGAGGAAGTCATCAAGCAGCACCGGAACCGCGAGCGTGCGGCCAAGGGCAAAGAGCCTGTCGCCCGAGCATATGCCGACGACGGAATGCCTGTCGGCGCCGACGCGCTGCACATCCTCGCCGACCGTGCCCGAGACGGGTTAATCCCGAAGGTGATCGCCCGCGCCCAGTCAGTTCTTGGCGTCCTTGAGGACGCCGAGCAGAAACTGGCCGACGGCAAGCGCGTCACGCAGGAAGGCCTGAAGGCATTACGTCCGGACGCGCAATGGCTTACCGACGCGCTGGAACAACTGACCCAGCGGCGAGTCGCAGGGCAGGCTAAGATTGCCCATGGCACGTTCCTCGACCGTGAGCCGCTGGACGACGGTGCATGGACTGACGCGGCCACTTTCCTGCGAGACATCTCATCCTCGGACGCCATCACGGCAGCGCTGAGCGGGCGCGTTCCGGCATTCGTGGAACAGGGAACGAAGGCTCTCCGGAAAGCGCTCCTGCGGTGAGCCGCCGGATCGACTCACGATAGACGGCGAGGGACCATCATCTCAGTCAGGACTTTCTCGACTGGCACGACCGTCAGGTACCCAACCGTCATGGGAACAGGCGTTTTGTCCACCCAGGTTGCGCTCACCATCTTCGTCGCCCTGAATGCGCTGTAGCATGCGGCGCCCAGCGCCTCCAATTGCTCCAGTAGTTCGCCGAGCGAACGCTGATAGCCGAGCTTTTCGGAGAAGGAGCCGTCATCTCCCAGGTCGCCCAGGTCGCGCAGGAAATCGAAGGTGCTCGCCGCGACCTCCTTGGCCTCATCTGTGATCGCGTCGTCGGCATGGAAGAGGTACGCGTTAGCCTCATAGGCGACACGAGCCAATCCTTCACCGCTCGTAACGCGTGAGACGTTCACCCGCGTATGGTCAGGAAACTGCTTCTGGACCTCCTCGTCTTGCACTTTGCGTAGCCCGCCGAAGAGGGCATGCACACCCTTGATGAATTCAACATCTTCGAACACGTTGGGATTGTCATAGCCCAGCCCGCGAGCGAGCGCCCGCCGTGTGGTAACGCTGACGGGGTGTCCGGCCTCGATCCTCTGGATGGTACGCACGTCGAGCCCCGCCGCGGCGGCCAATGCCTCCTGCGACCAGTGCGACGTTTCGCGGATGCATTTCGTCCAGAACGCCAGGAACTTTGGGTCTTTGGTGTCGATCTCAGTCACTATTAGGTACCTCGCTATCGGATCGTGTATAGGCGGACAATACCAATACCTATGTCCGGCGACACGACAGAACCCCGACAGGATGCCGTAAGGCTAGTGGGCAGACTTCCCCGTCCTCCTCTATCAGAAGCTTTCCTACATGACGGGGCGTGGCATTTCCCTCCCAGGCAGGCTACTTTGCCTCGGGGGGATTGCGCATGACGACTTGTAACGTGTGCGGGGAAGAAATCGTAATTCGCTATAGCGGCGGACAGAAGATACCGATCCATGTAAGCGGCCGTTGGTGCTCAGGATATAATTCAGGAACTAACCGGGCGGTCGTAAAGACGTTCCAAACGGCTGTCTCTTACGTCAATCCGAACGCACATTGTCCGGTCTGCGGAGACCGTGTGTTTTATTACCAGAGTCCGTATGGCGGGCGGGTATTCTTCGACGATTTAGGCTGGCCATGGCCGAAACATCCGTGCACCGACAATCCTCGCTCACAATCCGGCTCGGTGAAAACGATCGCTGTGAGCGGTCATACCTCATTTCGGAACAAGGAAGGGCTGCCGCTCGATCTATACGAACTGCTGTCGCTTACAGAGAAGGACAACATCGTCCACATGCAGTTCGGTCGGATCGGCGAGAACCGCAGCTTCCGCGCATCGGTATCCATCGGTGAACTGAGAACCTGGAAGGTGACCGTCGCTGACCTCCGGGCCGCTCCGTCATTCGCTGTCAGGTCCAGTGGAGAGTTCCGAATTCTTGAATTCATTTCCGGCCGTAAGCAGGTGATCGACCGGATCGTGGTCCGGAAGCCGAAGCCTTCGGCCTAGTCGGCTACCTTTGCGAGGGGCTAGTTCCGTATGGTTGGCCTGCCCCGCATTCGTTTCGGAAAGCTGCCGACGCCGCATGCGCTGGACGAGGAAAGCACCGTCGACGGCGGTGCCTAGATCCTTGCCAACAGGGCGGGTTGAGGTGAGCGGATCGGAAGGATAAGCCGTCAGCCGGGTTTCGACGCTACAAATTCGGAACGCCTATTCGAGACGAAATCCCGATATCTCGGGACGGGACAGGATGGTTCCTAATCACCTCGTCCTTGCAGGCGGCATAGTCCGGACCGCCCTCCCTTCCGTACCCGTCGGTCGCGTAACCACGGTCGTAAAGATGGGCGCAGCCCTCGTCGATCTGCTTCTGCTGTCGCTCCATATCCTCCGACCAGAGTGCGAGATTCAATTGCTGCTGTTGCCGCCGTTCCTCAGATACCTTCTGGTCCTGATGCCATCTTTGGTAGTCGAGCACCGCGTTGACGCCGAAGTACCCCGCCGCGCCGACCGTCGGAATCAGGCACACTGAGGCAATGGCGACAACGATGCCGGGGCTTCTCCTAATGAAGCGGGACAGACCAGATTTCGATCCGTCCCAGGTATCCCGGACCCAGCTTGAATAGATTTCTCGTAGCGTCGGTTCTTCAGCATTCATGGCATCAGCCTCGGCGATCGAACCAAAAGAGGAGCCTTCCCTCTATACTTCATTAGCAGCGAGTTGTGAGGTAGGCCATAGCGTTGGGCGGACGGGTCAGTCGGCCGCCGAACAAGAATACCTGCACCGAGGATATTCGGAGCAGCCGAAGAATGCACCGAACCTGCCGCTCTTTCTAACGAGGTGACCGCTACAGCTTTCTGTCGGGCATCGGGGCTTTGGCGCCTTGTTGCGATGTTTCTGTTTCTTGAATTCCCAAGGATGGATGTTGTCCTCGAAGGCCCATATGCCTCGCTTTGCGCGTCTGGCTTCTTCCAGGGCATCCAAATATCGCTGGTCAGGCCCGTATCGCTCCAAGACCCAAGCCCAGCCGTTGACGACCATCTCTAACTCAATGTTTCTGGTCACGCGGAGTGGTGCCCCAAACGTCGTTATGACATGAGGGCATGACGACGGCGTCGTGAACTCGCCGGCCGCGTAGTCCAGCGTCAAATAGGGAACGCAGACGACACGGCCGTAGGTGTCTACCGACCGCCCGGTATTCATCTTCATCAAGATGACAAGATCGACCCACTTGTCGCCGATCAGGGCCGCAAGGAAATCCCTGGCTGCGCGGCCGCCGGGCTGTTCCATTTCCGGAGCATCGATGAATCCAAATCTAGCGGTTATCTCGATCTCAGCTTGATCCTTTGGGTTTCCAGTGACCTCGCAAGCTTTGATCCGAGTTAGAAACCCGTCGCCATCGAACACCTTCAGCACCGGAGCCCTGATTGTGTCCGTTCGCGGATCTTCAGGCACAATAATCACGGGATTTGCTTCATGAGCCATGGTGTCGGCGGCAAACGAAAAACGAGACTATACCGTCCCCGTTCTTCCTTTCGGAAGTGCTAAATTAAGCCAAGATTCTACGTCCGGAGTAGGCCGTTCTCGTCACCGGAGGCCCGAGGCTCCCACAGGGGGGCCCCTCAGGGACTATCCTTGTCGGTCAATACGCAATTCTGACGATGGAACTCCTGAACCAGATCGGCAAGCCTTCCCAAACGAAGGAGCGAGGACCATGACGGCCCTCATCTATCGGCTTGCCGAAGACCATGACGGAGCGTGGACGCTCGTATTCGATCCAGAGGATCTGCATTTGTATGTCGAGTTCGCCGGGCCCGAAATCGCCTCAGATCCAGTGGATTGGATGACTGTTGAGGATTTCCTCGCCAGACGGCCGCAAGGTTCGCTCCACAAGCGGTGCACGAGAATTTCAAGTCGTTTCTGTGCAAGGCGATGGGGTGATAGCGTTTCGGATGCGGAAGGATTTGCGGAAGCGGTTGACCTATTCGCCGCCGGCTATGACCCTTGATGTCAGCGCATGAAAAAACCCCCATCAACGGCTGCCAGGCCTCCGGGGGTTTTCACGAGAACAGGCAAATGATCAGACCTCTCCCCGCCAGTGTCAATAGCCGACAGGTCCGCTCCAGGTGAGCGGGCGGCTGGGTTTCTCCCCAGCCCTCACATCGCCGAAATCTCAGCCTGAGTGTCAACAATTAGATATATCAGCGCGGCCGAAGCTTCCCGGCATCGGCAGCCGCATCCGCGCGCTGCATGCCGCCGTCGGCGATCGCGGTCCCACCTCCGGCGTGAAAGTTGCCGAGCGGTCGACATCGACCAAGGCGGAGGCCCTCGCCGTCGCAGGCGGAGCCTCGACATCTTTCCGGCTGTTCGACCAGGTTCCCGAAGATGCGTTCGTCGACATCCACGGCGGACCCGAGGAGCGTATCCGTTCGGCCGTCTCCGTTGCCTCTGCTGGCTTCGAATCCGACCGCCGTGAGGCGACTCTTACGGCCCGGCGAAGCGGGCCGCTTGGGAGCGGAGGAGCTACGGTTCCACGAAGGGGAATTGTGGCTCCTCAACAGGGTCTGCCACTCTCCCTTTCCTCTCTTCCTTCCGAAATCGAAGAAGTCGAAGAAACCGAGGCCTACCGTGTTTCTCCCGGCCCACGGCGCTGGGATCTCCTCCATAAGATTCAGAGGCTTTGCCGTCCTTCCGATCCGCTGGAAAGAGGCCCTGCCGTCTGCGGCTGTGGGCGTCCCGCCCAGGATGCCGATTCCGTCAACATCCACCTCCGCCCCGGAACGGGCGGCAAGGTCCGCGCTGGCGTGTCCGGAGTCTACCGCTGCGGCTCGCCGTGGCTTTGTCCGACATGCGCCGCGAAAAAGGCTTTCGAGCGAGCCGAGCGTGTCGGCCGCGTCGCCTCAGCGACCTACGAACGAGGCGGTCAGGTTGCTCTTGTGGTCCTCACGGCCTCCCATGACCTTGGGACGACGCTTGAGCGCGGCAAGCGACGGATTCAGACCGCCAGCGGCCTCGCCCGGAAGGGGCGGGCATGGGTCGAAGCCTGCGACCACTTCGGCATCCTCGGTGTCGTCGTCGGGCAAGAGGTTACCTACAGTCGGGAAAACGGCTGGCACTATCATCAGCACCTCAACGTCGTCTGCGACGGTCCCACCGATGAAGAGGCAGGCCGCGCCGGCGGCGATAGGGATGCCCTCGACGAGCTTGTGAAGGCCCGTGCGCAGGAGGCGGGCGAATACGTCGCTGATGCTTACAAACGCCACATCCGCGCCCATGGCGGCAAGGTTTCGGACAAGCACGGCTGCCATGTCCGCGTTGCCCACGATGCCGACGACGCAGCCGACTACACGTCCAAGGGCAGCATGGCTTGGGAAGTCTCCGGAGGTCATAAGACCGAAACCAGGGCGGACGGATCGATGACGCCTTGGGACATTGCCGAGGCCGCTGCGGCGGGCGACAAATTCTTCTATGCCCGGTGGAAGGAATACGAGGAGGCGATGCCGGGAACCCGCTCCTGTGTCGTTTCGCCGAGGCTGGCGAAGGTGCTGGAGATCGAGGCTGCTGCCGATGCCGAGGAAGGCGAGCAGGTCATCCACGAATCCGATGAAATCGTCGGCCAGGTCGATGCCCCTGTCTGGTCGCGCTGGATGCGTCACGGCCTCGCCGGGACGTTCCTCGGCCGCGTCGAGGAACGGGGAGAGATCGGGTTTGGCGATGCGGTCGATGAGACGCAGGGCGATGCCGACCGCATAGAGAAAGCCCATGCCGCTCGCGACAAGGAAAAGGAGCGCCAGCGGCAAGCGGGCATCACAGACCGTCAGGCCGGGCAGCTCAAGCGCCTCGCGATAGAGGCCGCCGGCCGCTTGCAGGAAGGCGGCGGGCTTGGGAGCCGTGCCCGCCTTCGTCTTGTAATCGACGGCATCGCTGCCGAGAACCCGGCCCTGCCGCGCCTGGACGAAGGATCAGTCATCGCCGCGACTACGTCGGCAGCCAGTGCCGACCGGGAGAACGCGAGACTCATGCAGAAAATCGCCGACATGCTTGGCGGCACTATCATTTGACTCCAATTTCTTCTGCTCCGCGTCGGGCCATCCATCTCCTGCCGCAGCGCCCTTTTATGACCGGAGCAGAAGCCGCCCGTGAGGTCGGCGCTGCGCGCCTCAAAGGGAAATTTCCCCGCTTTTCCTAAGTGAAAAGCTCCTCGCGGCCGGGGCTGAAGCCCCTCCAAATTTTCCTTTGCCCTCCCGTCCGCCTTCCGCTTTTTCCCGGTCTAGGGCGCAGCGGCATACGATGGATGGCATCAAATCGGGGGCTCGTTTTCCCCATGCCTGACGGCAAAGGGGAAACAAGAAGGCAGGAAAGAGGGGCGAACGGCACCGCTGGATGGGCAGCGGCCTTCGGCCTTCGTCGTCGTGACCGGCTGCCGCCCTTTCCGCCTTCGCCTGGGTTGCCGCCCGCGTTCGGTTGCCTACCGGACACGCTGCAACTTTTTTTGCATGCGCCGGGAACCAACTCGATTCTGGATACATAGTGTCTTGCAGAATGGAAAACATAGATTGTTGACAACGCGGAGAGTTAATTGGCGTGAACCAGTTCAATAAGACAGTTCCGCTGTCGCATTGAATTGTTGACATTACTTTACCTCGGAATCTTTTTCTCCGCTTTATGAAAATACGCAGATCTATTTCGCAGTTTATCCTTGCGCTAAGCACAGGATGAACGCAACATATGTGTATGAGCAGCGCGAAATTGGTCGGCTGCTTCCGGAACAGGAGATGGACGTTATGGCCACATTGATCGGGAAGAACGGCCTGAAAGCCGAGCAGCGGAAGGAAATCGGGGAAGCGCTTGCCGCCGTGAACGGCCGGGCGAGCCGCTGGACGGCATCCGTGGCCGAGGTGGTCGGCTGGCTTGAAACGGCTGAAGGCCAGCTTCAGGACGCAGGCCTGCCCGCAACCTACCGTGTCGGTGCGACGGCCGATTGCTTCACAAGTGCGCCGTCCGCCAAGTCCTACGGCTATGCGGTGACCGGGAACCGCGTACTGCTACGCCGTTTCGGAAAAGAGTGGCGCGTCGTCGGCATCGAAACAATCGGCCTTTATCCCCGCGACAGCCGCGCGGACAAGGTGAAGGTGAGCCTGTCGGACGACCAGATCGAGAGGATCAAGGCAGCCGCTGCGGCACCGTTCGCCCTCCAGCCGAAGCCCGAGTCCAACCCGTTCGACGGTCCAGATGTCGATTGCTACGACGCGGAAGGTCGCTTCCGGGAAGCCGCCTGACCACGGAAACCGGGGCACCAGCCCCGGCCTTCCCCCGAGCCGTCGCAGGACGGTTCCGGAGAAGGCCGAAAGCCTGAAAACGAGGAGAACGAAGATGCAGAAATTTTGGGAATCGTCGCCGGAATGGCAGCGCCAGGAGGAGTTTTTTGCTGCGCTGAAGGCGGCCGAAGAGGCGCAGGGCGAGGCAGGCCGGGGCATCCTGTCATGCGTTCGGCTGGGCATTCTGGACGGCCCAGTCTGGGAGAGCGACCGCGCCGCATACCTTCTCGCACACGAGACCTTCGAAGATGCCTTCATGGCCTGGAGCGCGGCCCGCACGGCCTTCTGGACCTCCACCGCAGGCCAAGCCGAGGCTCGTTTCCTTGCTGACCCGATCGCCTTCAGGGCATCGGAAAGTGAGGCAGCATGAGCGAGATCGACAGGGATATCGAGGATGCAGCAGCGTCTGTGGGCGTCACGATCGAAAGCGCCAGCGAAATGCATGTTTCGATCACGCCTGACCACGGCTTCGGCTTCTACGTAACCAGGCACGGGTGGCTGTACACGCGCCAAGGTCCGGACGGTCTATTCGAGGCACCGACGAGCACGGCACACCGCAAACGGACAGGGCAGGCGATAGCGGTGAGTGATTCTCTTGAGGATCTCCCCAACTCCGGCGTGGAAGTATTTCCAACAGCCGCCGACGCGATCCGGACGACGCTCAAAAACTACTTGGTCGAAGCGGCCCCCGTACGAAAACTTAGCGATTTTGAAGGCGACTGAAAATGAACGCGGAGGCTACACCATCAAGAAAAAGGGGCGGACGCCCGCCCTTCGGCGGTAGCCGCGAGGCCGCAGCCGCTGACCGCGAGCGTCGGCGTGACGAGTACGCTGACCTCCGGAGCCGCTTGGCGATGTCGCGGGCAGCGCTGGCAAGACTTCTCGGCCTGTCGGTCGGGACCGTCGGGCTCTACCCTGCGCGGTCGAGCCCGACGGCACCCACCGACGCGACCCTTGCGAAGATGCGCGCGGAGCTTGTCCGTCGTGCCCGCGTGACGATCGAGGAAGCCGAAATGCGGGCGGAGATCGAACGCGATTTGGCTGTGCATGAAGCCCGCTGGCATGTCGAAAAATATGCCAGCGAGGCCGAAAATCTGGAGGACGTAGCATGATGTCGGCGACCCCTGAAACCACCGACATCAATCTCGTGGCCTTCGAGTTCCACACCCGGATTCGAATGGTAGAAGCCGCCGCGGATCTCGCCATCGAAAGCGGGGAAGGCGTCCGCCAGAGCTACGACGTCGCCTTCGCGTGGTGGTGGGTCTTCGCCAATGCCCTGGAACGTGACCGGCGGTCATCAGCAGCGAGGCCATGATGCCAGGGCGTAGCATTCACAGATCCGAAATCGGCATGGCGGACTCATTCTCCGCTGTGCCGGAGGCCTTCGAAAATCGGGTGGAACGCGGGGGTGTAACCCGATTTTCAAAGACCTCAGACACGTCAAAAAGGAGAACGACATGTTGAAATTTTACCTGAAGGCCACGGCGCAAACCGCCATGGAACTCGCCATCGCCGTCGTGATCTTCTGCGGCGGCATGGTCCTCCTCCTCACCTACGCGGCGAGGGGCTTCTGACATTCTTCCCCTGAAAAGAGGAAATTCCTATGACAAACATTGTCCGTTTCCCAGGCCGGGGTTCCGCGTCAGCTGCACCAGATTCCCTGTCTTTCCTGCACGGCTGGCGGTTTCTTGCCGTTGTCGAGAGCGGGGAGGACTACGCGTTGCCAATCCGTGGCATTGCGCATGACGACGGCCCGACGATCGAGATTAATCCTGTCTACATCACCCGCGCCGATCTGGAGGACAGGTCAAGAGTCGTCCTCTGGCTGTGTCCAACTCTCATGCAAATTTGCGGCGCTTTGCTGGCCGAAAGCTTGGAGGCATCGGACGGTATTGGCCGTTTCACCACACAGCGCTGGCGGGCATTTCGTAGCGAGGCGAGCCGCCATGTAACCATGGACTGGCGCGAAATTCTCGCTTCGACACGCCGCGAGGGCGTGGGCTACATGGCCGATCACCTGACGGCATCCCTGTTCATGGAAAGCGGGCTCGATGACCGCTTAGGAGATCATCATGCCTAAGATTCTTGAAAAATGGAAAGCCGCCGGAGCTGAACAGCGAAAGAGGCCGCTAGCAAGAAGCCTCACCGAAATCAGCCTCCTTTTCGGCGGCAGCGCTCTCCTTCTGTGGTGGATGGTCACGGCAATCCAGCTGTAGCGCGGCAGGCTAGTGCGGCGGGCTCTGAATAAACGTCATTCCCCCGACACTGACACCGCTGACGGCTCCGCCCCAGCTGCTCCCGACGGCCGAATCCCGGTCGGCCTTCGACCAGCCGGGAAGGACGGCGACCCCGCCCCACTCGTCGGTGCAGCCGAAGGTTTCGGGATCCAGGTACGCTTCAAAGCCGTAAATGTCCGGGAGCTCCGACGCGTCGTAGTAGATAAAGACCCCGCCGGGGCCGCTCCCGTCCGGCGCGGTATAGATCGTGTCGGCATCAACCTGGAACGTGATCGGCGTGCCAACCAGGTGCACTAGCGAAGCGGCCGTAGTCGTCCCCGAGGCTGGGCAGTAAAGGTGCCAGCCGTTGTTGAGCTCGATGTCGATATACTGCGTCTGTCCTGGATCTCCGCCGTCGTCTGGGTCACCATCATCGCCGCCGTTGTCGGGGGTGCCGACGTCGGCGTCGACAGGCAGGACGAGGCCCGCGCGATAGCGGAAGATGAACCGCGGATCTTGCGACCAGGCAGCGCCGGCGCTGGACATGAGTACCGTTCCGGCGAGTGTCGCCGCGATGAATTTCCTGAGCATGAGCCTTCCCCCTTTTTATCGATCCGACAAGGATGAGCCCGTCCGCCGCAGGACTCAAAGCCGATCCTTTCCTGCCGTTTCGAGCATTCCGTTGAGATCGGGATTCCTGTCTGTTTTCCAGACCTCGCCAGAGGCCGTTTTGTGCGGCCCTGGTCAGGCGGGCAGGCGCGCCCATGGCCGAGCGCTCCGCGTCCCCTTCGGGGAGCCAGGGCCCGCCTTCCCGCCCTCCCTTGTCGGTCGCACGGCCTCGCTGGTGAGGTCAGGAGACAAGGCAAATGATCCCGAAAGCACAACAAGACTTGATGCTCGAAAATGGCCGGGCAAGCGAGGAAAGCGGCGGCCGACTACATCGTCTGCCCGTAGTCAAAATCGTTTCGCTTGATACAGGAGCGGAATGGCTGCTCTCAGAGATCTCGCCGCAAAATCACGCCATGGCCTTTGGCGTTTTCATCCCGACTGACGGCTCAATGCCACTTCTCGGCTGGGTCAGCATTCCCGAACTCTGCTACAATCGCAGCCGAGCGGGCAGGCTGCTCGACGTCGACGTCGACTTCCGGCCGACCCGGGCGATTAGCGAGACAGCCCCCGAAATCCGGTTCACTGGGAAAATACCCTCCAAACCATAAGACAAGGGCGGCCAATCCATGGCGAGCAATACCATCATTATTCGACTGGAGCAGTCGATTGCTAAACTAGGGTTCGACGGTCGGCTTCAGGGGCCGACCTTGCAACCTCGGCAGCTCATTCGGCCAATGCGGCGCTTTATATTCTGGTAGAATGGGTCGCAGATGACCTCCGGATGGAAGTGATTGACGATCATCGACCCCGGAATCTCTGCGCGCAGGCAGAAGGTGAAATCCAGCTCCGGCACCCAGTCCGGCCTGTTGACCTTGATCCGCGTCCACTCCTGCAGCAGTGCTTTGGCAAGCTGCTCCCGTTCATGCGATGCTACCATGCTGAGTGGCAGATCAACGGCAAGAATGGTTGGCACTCCTCGCCGTCGAAGCGATCCATGCGCTTCAAATCCGAGCACGCATTGAATCCACTCGCTGCCGTAAAGCAGGTAGTGGCCAGCGCTGTTCGTCAGCCCCCGATCATCCATCACGAGATACAGTCGGCCCGTATCGCGATCCTCACTATCGAAATCCCGAAGGCGTTGTTCAATGGCTGGCCGCAGATATGCGAGTTGGTCTTCCTCGCTCACGATACGTCTGACCTCGTCGGCAAGAACGGCCGGATCGTTTCGTCGGATTCCAATCCTGTGATACGTGCCAGCATCATCCGTGCGGCAGCCGTGAAATGTGCGTGCCGTCGCAAAAGAGAGAGCGTCGGCAAGAGTCTCCACGACGTATTCGACTTCAAATTGAAGCACGGTTTGGGTCTTCTTCAGCCAATCGGAATCGTCCCAGCAAATATCCTGCTCGCCCATCCGTTGCAGGTGTCGGATACCACGCTCGTTCAGAAAGGGACGGACCCAACGAGAAACGGTCGGCATCCAGAACTTCGGCTCCTTCCAGTCAATGACCCTACCTCGCCAAACTGCACTCATACGGCCCCCGAAATATTTCCAGCGATCTTAGTCAACTCAGCCGCTCCCGTCAGAAAGTCGTCGATTCCTATGTTCACGGATGAACTGGGCGCGTCCCGCGCGAGAAAGCCAGAATGGGCATGCGCATCTCGAACAGCTTGACGGTGGGCGCTGTCACTTCGGCAGGGTAGACTGACAGGGAAGCCGCTGGTGTTGGCGTGCCTCTTCGAATTATATGGCAAAGTCACACAGTTAATTGCGCTTTGTCGAGCAGACGGACACAGGTGGATGACCTACTTTCGACCGCGTACAATTGACGACATTCTTGAGATGAAAGAGCGGGGTGACGCCGAAGGTGCAACGCTCGAATACAAATCATCCAGGCTTTTCGAGCAGAAGAACGAAAAAGTCTTTGAGACGCTTTCGAAAGAATTGACGGCATTTGCGAATGCGATAGGCGGCGCCCTCATCATCGGCGTTGAAGAGGACAACGATCGGAGAATTTCGGATATTCGTCCGATTCAGGATCCATCGAGAAACGAAACATGGCTGGAGGACGGTCTTTTATCACGCATTGCGCCAAGCCTGCAAATTTCGATTGAGCGCATCGACGTGGAAATCGGGCACCTTCTGGTTCTTGATGTGCCTCCGTCGCGGAACGCGCCCCATCAGGCCGCCGACAAGCGCTTTTATGCGCGACGCCTCTTTCGGATTGACCCGCTGCTCCCTTTCGAAGTGGAGGATATCCGGCGAAGAGTCTCCACTTTGCCGAGCGGAGCCAGCCTTTCGATCACGTTCGAAAGCGGAAGAGTCTCATTCTCGATTAAGAATGACGGACTGGGACATGTTTTCGATGTTTCGATCCAGATTGAGGGCATCGAAAATACAAGTATCGTACAGCAATGGGTGCCGGGCGGGTTCGACCGACCTTACACCGAGCCTTTCCGGATCATTCATTCCGGTGAGACGAGAAACTTCCTTGGCGCAGGGTTTGAGTTCTTGCAGGGGCATCTGGATGATCGCATGGACGTTCACCTCCATTACACTGACGAGGACGGCAAGCAACATCAGAAAACCTACACATACTATCTCAAGGATTTTCACAGCACCTACAGGATGAAGTCCCCAAATGAAGAGGTTCTGGAGCAGGGCATCAAAAGGCTGGAGAATATCGAGCGGACCCTGACGAGTTTGTCGCGCGATATCAAAGCCATGCACGAGAACGCGTTTCATCCAACGGGGCTTAACTTTTCCAGGACGACGCTTACAGCTCTTTCCAACAGGGCAGACGTGAAATGGCCGGGTCGGTTTCTTACTATCCAGGCACTCGCGGAAGTTCTGGAAATCGATATTGAGACCGCGCTCAGAATTCAGCGCGAGCTCTTCGGCGCATCGCACTATTTCGGTGGGGCGAACAAACCTCTGGAGGACATTGACCTGCCGGACGACATCAAAGAGCGGATTCGCCAGCGCCTCATTCTGTCGGGCTAAGGCGAGTGGCGTGGTCAATGCTTTGCCCGCGACCTTTGACGGCTGCGGGGCAACATGCCGCCGAAAATATTTCCTATGTCCTCGCCTTCTGCGTGACACCGCCGATGCTGGCGCCCTTGCCTCCGGAGGCTTTCCCGTCCTTCGGACCGTTTGGCCCTTTCGGCATCGGCGTCGGCAGACGTCCATTGGTCGAGATGCCGCCCGCGGATCCGGCAATGACCGTGTTGCCATGCTCCGTCTCTCCCCAGCCCTGGATGTGATGGCCCATGATTGCGGCGACGCGCGGCGGCAGTTCGAGCATGAGCCCGAACAAGCGGAGCATGATGTGCCACTGTATGTAGATCATCATCCCGAAACCGATGAGAACGCCGACGATGCCGATCGACGACGCGCCCTGACTCCCGATGAAAGCGAAATTCCAGGTCAGCAGGAAGGCGTTGAAAACGGCGACCGAGATGGTGTGAGCGCCCAGAAACCCGAGCACGGTAATCGGCTGCCGCAGCACCAGTGAAAACAGGATTTGATAGCCCGCCGTTTGCGCCGGAGAGACGAAGTCGTCACCGTCCATGCGCACATGGATGAGTGCCCACAGAAGCCCCGCGATGGCGAAGGAGATGATCTCAATTCCGAGGATGACGAGCGCGAAGGTCAGGAAAACGTAGGGCATCATAGGCAGCACGTAAGTCAGGATCGCGCCGGCGATGAAAGCGCCGCCGATCAGCCACCATCCCGGCACCATCACGAACTCAACCACCTTTTGTGGCGTCTGCGTCACCGCCGACGTCAAGGATGCAAGGCTGGTCGCGCCGAGCGCGGCCGTAAAGCCGATTTCGGAGCCGCCGAGCAGCCTGTTGCCGATGTTGATCAGGTCGCCGACCGGATCAGGACGGAAGGAATCGTATCGGGTCAGGTAGGCCAGGACGGGTTCGGAAATGGCGTTCGTCACAGTGGCGAGAATGCCCGCTCCCTCGCCGACAGCGGCGAGATCGTCTCCGGACACGACGAGCTTGTATGATTCAGCGCTCAGTTGCGACTGGACAAGCGCCACGGCGACGGAGACTTCATTTTGGTACCCGCCCCATGCTTGCGGGTTCGGAGCGACGTACTTCGGCGCTTCGCCCGCATACGACGCCGACTTCTCCGAAACCCGCGACAGCATGCGATAGTACGAACCGAGCAGGTACCAGCCATGCTGCTGGACACCTTCGACGATCTTCTGGCGCGAGTCCCTGTCCTCGTTTGCCGCGTTTTTCGCGGCGCTGGCAGCAACGGCCGTGTCGAAACCGTCGCCGATTTCGTTCAGCCGAACGGCAAGGTTGTAGACGAGGTAGCTGCTCGAAACCCATTCCTTGATATGCGACAGGTCTGGTGAGGGCTTCGAGATATCGAACCGCTCTGACGTGCCGCTCTTCTTGAGAACTTCGGCGATCGGCGCGGGAATACCGATCGCGCGCACCTGTCCGACGAGCGCTTCTACGGCCTTTCTCCTGTCCTCGCCGAAGCTGCCGAACTCGTCGGTCTTCGGAGCGGAGAAAGCGACCGAGCCGCATGCCTGTCCGTAGTCCCAGATCCTTCCTTCGACGGTCGGAGGCGCGTCGTCATTCCATGGCCAGAAAGCCTTTCTTCCTGGTTTTACGACGATGCCGCCGCCAGCGGCTGGAGGCGACTGTGGAGCCCCTTCGCCGACGAAAGCGGAGGTCCGCTGGTACGCCTGTGCGAGGATTGCCGAGCACACTTCAGACACGGCAATTTGCTTCGCGAGCGCCCGTCCGGACATCGAAATCGGCGTCAGCGGATGGCCGTCTTTGACGACATACTCGACGGCGGAATTCGCCGTCGCGTTTCCCATGTTCACGCCCGCCAGGAACGCCAGCCGCTCGACCCCATGGATGGGCGAAAACCCGTTCATGAGCGGGATCGGCACGAGCATCCCGAACCCGAGGATGACGCGCAGCGGTGCCCAAATTTGATGATACCGCTCGCCGAGCACCTTCCCCGAATACGCCGATGACACTATCCCGACGATAATGTGCCAGCCCAGAAACATCGAGCCAAGAACCAGCAGCGTCGATGAAAATGTCCCGAGCGCGACCGAGAACCCGCTCGCTTTATCGAACGAGATCAGCGCCTCCATGAGATTCCAGACGATATCCGAATCAGGCAACGTGGCGAGCGGATCGGAGGTCGGATTCATTTCGCCTCACTCTCTCGGATCACCGTCAGGCATCGGCAAAACCGCCGCCTCTTGATCAGCCGCCAGCGGCGAGCCGTCGAACATTTTCTTGTCCCGCTCCGCGACGAATTTGCCGACGAGTTTCCTGCCTATTTCGTTCGGGATCACGCCCGCGTCGATCGCGGCGAACAGTGCGCCGCCGATGACGATTTTCCGCCGCGTGTCGTCCTTCCGCGCAGCCTTCTTTTCCTGTGCCTTCAGTCGCACCAGGTCCGATTCCAGCTTCGCCTTGCGCTGGAGCAGGCCCTTTTCCCGTTCCCGAATTTTTGAAAGATCGAGCATCCAATTTTCTCCCGTTGCCATCTCCGCCGGCGGATTCGCAAACCGCCTCCGGAGAAATCCGAAGGCCAAATTTGTTGAAGTCCCCAGCCCTGCCTTGACGAAATCCCCTCCCGGAAATCCCGTTCTCATTCAATGATTTGTCGAGGCCTTGCACAGCGCAAGAGCGCACCCAAACATGGGTACGGGAAGCCGACAGAGACGGCCCCCTGCTAAGGGCGCGATTAAGCGTTGTTCCAACGCATCGCGCCCTACCGGGCCGGAGACGCACCGCGAGGAGGAGACGATTCAATGAGCAGGAAGATTCACGACGCGACCGCCGCTCCAGGGCTTGAGGATGATCCGTTCGCCTATGTCGAGGCGGCGGACGACAATCCGTTTGCCGACCTATGGGGCGAACTTACGACCGAAGAGAAGTTGAAACTTCTGGAGCGGGCGACGGCCGAAGACCCCTTCGGCACTACGCACCTGGACGACTGCTTGTCAGGCATGCGCATCACGCCGTCGCCGCTCACCCGCTACGGGCGGGCGAGCGCTGCCTATCTCCGTTCGTGTTACTCGCACGAGCAGGACGACGACCAGCAGGAAATCCTTCGGTTGGTCGCGGCATATTGGCTGCGCAAGAGCCGTGCTCACTGGCTGGACTGACATGACGACTTCCCTCCCGCCCGACTCTGCGATTTTCAATGTCCGCGTTTCCGTTTTTCAAAGGAGCGCAGGCCGCTCCGCCGTGGCCGCTGCCGCATACCGCTCCGCCAGCCGCCTCGAAGATCACCGCATCGGTCAGACTTTCGACTACACAAAAAAGAAGGCCGAGGATTCTTTCATCGTCGCGCCTCCGGACGCGCCCGCGTGGGTCCACGACCGCGCGGAGCTATGGAACCGCGTTGAGGCTGCCGAGAAGCGGAAGGACGCCGTTGTCGCGAGGGAAGTCCTCATCACGATCCCCCGCGATATTCCTGAAGAAGATCGCCGCCTCTTCATCGAGCAGGCCGTCGCTCCATACGTCGCTGCTGGCGCGATCGTCGACGTCGCCTATCACCGTCCGCGCGCGGCTGACAGCGAGGAGCAGCCCCACTTCCATGTGATGCTTTCCACGCGGCTCCTTGACCCGACGCAGGAGTCTGGATTCGCGAAAACCCGCAACGCGGCACTCACCAGTATGTTCGAGTCCGGAGGGCGTCACGGCGGTGAGCGCGGTGATGCCTTGAGGGTTGAGCGCGAGCGTATCGCCGGAATCATGAATCGATTCCTGGAAGCCGCTGGCAGCGCCCGCCGTGCTGACCACCGCTCCAACGCCGATCGAGGGCTGCATGATCGCGAGCCCGAGTCCAGCATCGGCGAAGGCCGGAAGAAGGCCGTCACCCGTCGTCGGAAGCACGACCGCCGCACCGCCCTTGTTTCAAGCATGCGCAGCGTAAGAATTGCTGAGAACGAGCTCACGAAAACCGAGGAGGAAATCATGGCAACGAACCCGACCCACCAGGCCCGCAAGGGCATCCGTCCCCGCGTCAAGGCGGACTTCAAGGCGAGGCTTCTGAAGGAGCGCTTCCCGGACTTGCCGAGCATGGAGGGCTGGGCCGCATCGCTTCACTTCATCGACACGAGCACTCCCGGCCTGACCAGGATCGCGACCCGAGACGGCGGGCATGTCGAGGTTAGGGGCCGTATCGCCAAAGTATATGGCGAACGTGGACAGGCCGATGCCCTTGCGACCGCGCTAGAGGCTACCGACGACATTGACGACATCGAGCGCCTGGAGGAGTTGAGGAGCATCCAACGGCGAGGCTCCGGCCTCCGCCAGCGCCGCAGGCCCGATGAGGTTCCAAGCCTCCCCGCCGACCAGGTGGAAAGCCTTGCCGACCGCTGGCGCAGCCGTGGTTACACCCGAATTACCGAGGCACCGGACGGTGTTTGGGTGACGATCGGAAATTGCAGGCTCCAGGATCTTGGGGACGAGCTTCGAATCCATGGCCCGGCCGCTTCCGAGGCAGCAGTCAGGGCGATGGTGGAAAAAGCCGTTGCCGAATGGGGATCGGAGATCGAGGTTTTCGGCGACAGGGCCTTCAAGGACTCGGCATGGACCGAAGCCCAACGACAGGGTGTCACGGTCTACGACAAGGAATCCGGCGAGCTTTACAAGCCATCCGAGGATGTCCGGAGGGCTTTCGAAGCCGACCGCTCTCGCACCCGCTCCGAAGGCGACGAGCTCAACGCGATCAGGAATCATAAAGCCGTCGCCGCCTTGGTGCTTGAGGCTGCTGCTGGCGATGCTGCGGCGCTCACTCGTCTGGAAACGAACGATCGCGAACTGTTGGACTTCATCGTGCTGCACCTGGACGACGAGCAGCGCGGGCGACTTGTCGGAAAGCCGGAGGCCGAAGTCGTTGCTGCGCTCCCGCAATTCCGTGCTTTCGGCGGTGCTGCGCGCGAGCGCGAGGACAAGAAGCGCGGCAAGGCTGTCGAGGGGCTTGCACCTGACATCCGACCGGAGTCCGAGGTAGAACTGGAGGCTTGGCGACAGGCCCGATACGACGCTAGTGTTGCAGCCGAGGACGAAGCCAAGTGGGGGCCGCGTTGAGCCGCGACTCCTTCGATAGCGACGGGGAAACCCATGCACTTCGCCGATACGTCTCCGCCCGCGCCCGTGGCAGACCGCACCCGGAATTCTCCCGCTATGATACCACCATTGCCTGTTGGATTGCCTCCGACGAAACCGAGGCCGTCGGCAGCTTCGACGGGAAGGCCTTCCGTCAAGTTCGCCGCCACGGTTTGCCATGGTGCCAGTGGCTCGGGTCGGACACCCGGATTGCGGAAGACCACGCTCTACAGGCGTTCTTCGAGCTCCGCGCCCGTGAGCCGCACGACTGGCAGCGCCTCCTCATGGAAGTCACCCGAAACCGTCGTCAGGCTCTCCGCAACTGGCGTCGCGAAGGCCTTGCTATCCTGTCCCGTGTCCGTATGCAGGCGGCGCATGGCCCTGACGTGTGCATGCCTTCCACCCTCGCCGAGGAGTTCCGGATGCCCGGCCGGGGGATGCGCTCCCTGAAAAGGTTTTGACGCTGGCCGACTAGAACCGCCCCATTAGATTGAGCAGGCCGCCCATAGGGGTGTTCCATGTTCGAAAAGGAATCTCGACCTTGGTGTCGTCAGGGGAGGTCTTGATCAGCTTTATTCCGCCCCTTTCGAGAACGTCGATCGCGATGTCACCGATTGGATCGAATTCGGCCCGCTCATCCCATTCGCCAAGCCGTTCCCAGAGTTTCCTATAAGCGGTTTCGAGCTTTTCGAAATACTCGGAGAACCAATGACCGTTGAGTGCTTCGGCCAATTCGGGAAGATCAGCGATCTTCTTATCGAGGCCGTGCATCGTTCCAATCAGATAGGACGCCCATTTGATGAGGTTGCCATATAGCGGCGGGACCTCTGCAAGAATTTGGTCGATGTCGCCATGTGTCCGATAGGACAAAATGAATTCATTCGCCGATTGGCCTGTTTCCGAGAGTGCCTTGACGAACGTGCTGACATAACCGTCCGTCGGGTCTGCACCCCAGTCTGCGCTCGCCCGCGTAGCGCCGTATTCTTCCCAGCATGCATCGGTGACCTCTAGTCGGAAACGGTCGAAGTAGTTCGAGCGGCTTTCACGTAAAATCACATTCGGAAATCGCTTGTCGAATGCTGTATGCAGCATCGCATGAGCGCATTCGTGTGCAAGGGTATGGACAGCCAGCGGGAATAATTCGGCCTCAGGTTCTGCAAGGCCGAGGAGCGCGTGGACGTGAAAGACCAAGTGGGTTTTGAGCTTTCCATCTCTTAGAACCGCTGGTGCCATTGCTATGCCGATTACGCCGTCTTCGTCGGTGGAGGCCGTCAAAGGTCGGAGGCCTTCAATGCCGCGATCGAGGGCGGCCAAAGCTTCATGGTAGTCCCCAGAAATGGTAACGCCATCGACCCCGCTGAGGTCCATCGATCTGCCGAGAACCCTCATCGACCCTAATACTCGATATGCAAACTCGCGAGCTTTGTCCTCGCTCTCAAACGAGCCGCTGAGGCTAATGCCAACGTTGGTTGGCAGCGTCGTAGGCTGCTCGGAATCATCAACGGTGATGGGTTCGCTATCGTCAGCCATGCAGGGGAACTCCAGTGTAGTCGTAAATCGGTATCTTATTGCTTCTGTTCAAGAATATTCGCTGGTCGCTGCAAGGTCCAGGCTCGCCAAGGTGCGTTTTGCCTGCTCGGTGATCATACTTCTCAGCTCGGCTACTGAATACGGCGGGTTCCGGCGATGCACGACGTGATGACAATTCGCGCAGAGCGGCACCAGATCGCGGATCGGGTCGACCTGATAGACTTCGCCGATCTCCGAGAGAGGCGTTAGGTGATGAACGTGGATTAGGTCGGCGCCAATCGGGCCATACCTATCCTCATAGCTGAGGTCGCATGCCTGGCATTGGTAGCCGAAGTGCTTGATACACTCACGTCGAGCTTCGGCGTTGCGTTCGTATTTCGTGAGTTCAACCGTTTTTAGCTCGCCTTCGGTTAGGACACCGACAGGGATGCCCAGACCGCCACCCGTTGCCGTAGTGGGAGGGATCCGTCCGATCACGAAGTCCCCAGAGACCCCAGTGACGTGCATCTCCCAGATACCCCACTGACCGATGGAAAGGCTGGATTCCGGCGGGGCGGGATGCAACTCCGATGTCATCTCTCCTGTCACCGGGTCGCGCCATAAGCGGCGCATGTCGCGATTTCGCTCATGGAGATACCATGCCGGCCACTCGCCAAGTTGGTATGCCCAAGATTCGCCACGAGCGTGACACCTGCGCGCGATGGCCAAGCATTCCGAAGCGGGTGGAACTGCTATTGAGATCCGGAAGTTGGGCCCTAGCTGATCTGCGGGTGGTGTTAAGTAGGCGTAGTTCTTTGTCTGCTTGACAAGCGACCAGCCCCGCCTAGGAAGAATCACGCTCAGCGTGAGGGAAGCTCCGAACCGATAGGTGTTCGGTCCATACTTCTTTGGTGCCTTCCCACTTGCACTGAACTCGATCACTTTGATCGGCCAACCTGGAGGGGTGTGGGTGCGCGCCGCTGGTTCGTCGAGTTCCCAGGTATCTGCCTCTTCTTTGGCCACGAATCTGTTTCCCGTTAGAGGGCGCTCGGTCTGGATCTCAGGACCTAGTCGTCCTTCGACAACATGTGATCGCAGTAGTCGCAGAGTCGGGGATTGTTGACAGACTTGTTACTTATACTAAGTGACTCACCGCACCTCGCGCAGTCGCCGCCCACCGCATAGCCGCAGAAGAAACATTTTACGGTGATGCCTGTTTCCACATATGTGGCGTTGTAGCACTCAGGACAGTCGTGAATCGTCGGCTCCAACCCTTCCTTGGCAGCCATGTAGTCATCAATGCCGAAGCCTGCCTGCACAATTATCTCGACGGTCTTCTCTGCTGAGAAAGCATCGCCGCATGCCTTGCAGCATCCCTCAATGTCACCTGGCTCGTCGTTGGTGTCGTCTTTCTGGTAAACGAGCGACGATCTACAGTTCGGGCACGAGATATCATCGCGTTCAGCAATCTCTGGCCACCAGGGAATTTCCTGGAATGTCGCGTTGCACGAGTCTTTCAGCTTTCTGAAGAACGCGCGTTCTGCAAGCATCAAATCCCACGTGTCGCCAAGCTCAACCTTGGGCGATTTCTCCAGTATTGCGAAGAATCCTTCCACCAAAGGAAAGCAATCGGCTATCACCTGTCGTATCGCTGGTTTCGGCGTTGCAGAGTGGTAGTGCTCAAAGTCATTCCGGAGCTTCTGGAGGCCTTTGATGTCGCCAGCAGGCCATGTGAGCTTGAAACCCTTGAAGCGCTCACGGAGTTCCGCAAGGTCAATAGTCTGCTGGCCCTTCGCTGCATATGCTACCTCGCCGTCGTCGTCCAAAATTGGGGCGAACTTCGATGCAAGGATTTCCATGGGGTCGGCGTCGTCTGGCGCAGCATTCAAAAGACACTGTTTTCCAAGAAGTAGCACCCCTGCATAGAAATTCCGCAGCGCGCTTATCGGCCGAAGTTCGTCGTTGGATTGAAAATCCTGGATACCAAGCCTGATCGAGGCGATGGCGTTCTCGTAGATGTCACTCATCACCTATGAATCCTTGGTCCGCGTGGACAGCCATTGCGGCCACGTGGTCGAACATCTTCTTCAGATGCTTGCTCATGAGCACTTGTACGGTCTTCGGAGCCTGTCCGCTATCGTAGACGGAGCCTTCGATAGCTTCCCGGAACTGCTTCACGGCGGCGCTGGGTGTGGTTCCCGCGAGATGGGCGTAGTTGCTTGCTGACAGCAGGGCAAGCGCATGAAAGGCGTGCTCAAGAGCCAGAAGCCTCGCCAAGTCATCTTCGCCCCAATTGACGCTCATTGTTCGCTCGCTCCGCCCTGCGCGATCTCTGACCGATTCCCCCTCGCTTCTCAATTGTTGACAACGGAATCCTTGGCGCTGTACACCCTTGCGTACACCAATCAGGTGTACGTTTCTTGATTCTGGCGATTTCGGTCAACGCTATTCGCGCTTTAGAATCAACGACTTAAGGGCGGATTACTCGCAAAGTCCCTCCGGGCCCACCAACATTTTAAACATTTGATTTCATTGTATTTTATGGTTCATTTCGACGCCGCTTTTCGGCCTCGAACCCCGTCGGTCCCTGAGAATCGGTCACTCAGTACCAGGCGAGGGGGTTCGTGATCGATAGCGCGCGGGGCTTGCGTCGCTTGGCGAGGTGGCGACATGTACAACCGCTCGTCAGGTCGCGAAATCTTCTACCTTGGCCGCAAATGCACGTCTTCGGGCCGGGCGTGGAAATCGTGCCACGGCTGTACCGGCTACTCGTCAAAAGGCCCGTCTGTGCTCTTTAGGCTGCTGCTCTTCAGGCGGCGCGGCCGAAGCGATCGACCCTGAAATCGTGGAGCGGCGTTTCGCAATGGTCGGTGGTGATGAGTTCGGCCATGGCGTCGCCCACGCCCGGGCCGAGCTGGAAGCCGTGTCCGCTGAAGCCGAAGGCGTGGAACAGGCCTGGCGTCGTCGCCGAGCGTCCCATGACCGGCAGCATGTCCCGCACATAGCCCTCGCAGCCGGACCATGTACGGATGATCGCGACTTGCGCGATTGCCGGCAGCAGCCGCGCGACGGCGCGCAACTGCACCGGCAGGCGCATGGGGTCGGCGTTCGCATGGCCCGGATCCAGGTTAACCGCCACCCTTTCGGCGGCGCCGCCGAAGACGATGTTGCCCCGCTCGACCTGACGCAGATAGGCGCCATGGTGCTTATCGCGCGTCCAGATGCCCACCACCGGTAGAACCTGATGTGGCACGGGCTCGGTAACGCCCATCTGCGGGCCGCGGGCGTCGAGCGGGACCTCTTCGCCGAACTGCGCGGCGATGCGCGCGCCCCAAGCTCCGGCGGTGTTGAGCAGGCAGCCGGCGGCGAATGTACCTTTTGAACTGGCTACAAGGAAACCGGAGCCCGTGCTGGTGATCTTCCCGACTTCGGCTCCCTCGACGATTTCCGCGCCCAGCTTGCGGGCAGCCTCGGCAAAGGCAGGTGCGATCAGCCGCGGATTGCCGCTGCCATCTTGCGGAGAGAACGACGCCGCGATCGCTTCGGGACCGAGGCCGGGAAAGCGGGCATGGATCTCGCGCGGGCCGAGTTCCTCTAGCTCAAGGCCCCAGGGGCGCGCCGCCTCGGCATAGGTCCGCATGTCTGCGAGCCCGCCTTCATCGAAGATCAGCCGGATATGACCGGTGGCGCGGAATTCCACGTCGCGGCCAAGCATTCTTTCGGCCTCGCCCCACAGCCTGAGCGAACGTTGGGCCAATGGAAGCTGGGAGAGATGGCGCCCGGTGCGCCGGATGTTGCCGAAGGAGGCGACGGTTGCACCGGTGCCGATCCGATTGCGCTCGACCAGCGTCACGCGTGCCCCGCGCCTGGCGAGGAAATAGGCCGAAGCCGTCCCCATCAGTCCGCCGCCCAGCACGATCACATCCATAGTTATTTCCTTGAGCAGATGATCCTTTGAAGACGCCGATCTTGTCCGCGCCACGGCGTTGCGTCAAAGATGCGTTTGGACAAGAGCCATAAGCTTTACCTATGGAGTGGCAATGCGGGCCCGGCAGCTCGAAGTGTTCATCGCCGTCATGCGCGCGGGCACCGTGACCGCCGCGGCGCGGATGCTGAACATCTCCCAGCCTGCGCTCAGCCAGATACTGCTCCACACCGAGGACGAACTCGGCTTCACGCTGTTCGAGAGGGTGAAGGGCCGGCTACGGCCGACCCCTGAGGCGCTGGAGATCTTCGTCGATGCCGAGAGGCTGTCGGCAGGGCTCGAGGGCTTGCGCCGCAAGACCACCGACCTGCGTCTGGGCCGAACTGGGTTAGTCCGGGTCGCGGCTTCGCCACCGCCGGCCATGGCGATATTGCCGCGCGCGTTCACCGGATTCCGGGCGCAGCATCCCGATATTTTGTTACGTTCCCATATGGCCCCGATCGCCGCGATCATCGACATGCTGCGCGCCGGCGATGCCAGCCTCGGCGTGGCCATGGACGACCGTCTGCCTCCCGATATCGAGGCGGAAGTGATCGGCAGCGTCGGATTCGCATGCCTTTTGCCCATAGGGCATGCGTTGGCCAGGAAAACCGAGCTGCGGCTCGCCGATCTCGCCGGCGAGGAATTGATATCCTATCGCGGAAACACCCGTCCCGCCGACGAACTGGCCCATGCGGCCCGCGCGCAGGGTGTGGCGCTTTCGCTGTCGCTCGAGATCGACGTGTCCATCTCCGCGGTCGGCTTCGTTCAGACCGGTCTGGGTATCGGCCTCGTCGACGCGCTGCTTCCGTGGCACCAGTTCGCCGGGCTTGCCGTCAGGCCGCTCGCGGCGGGGCCGGAATTTCCGATCGCGCTGCTGACCTCGCGCACACGGCCACTTTCGCGGGCCGATGAGATGATGCGCGAGCAAATCCGTGCTGCCTGTTCGGTGGTCCTCGGCGAACATCGCGCCAAAGCATAAGCAAGACTTATATCCTTGCCTCTCATCCATCTTGGACCATGACCGTCCGCTCGTGCCAGTTTTGGTCGCCAGACAGGAAGGGACGCATCATGGACGGTGCCATCGCGGTAAATGGGGCGCGGAAAGAGGCCGACTGGAAGGTCGGCGTCGATATCGGCGGGACATTCATCGATTTCTGCGCGCTCGAAGCCCGTTCCGGTCGGGTCGCCTCGCTGAAAGTGCTGACGACGCCGGAAGATCCGGGCGCCGAGCTGATGACGGGCCTCACCCTTCTGGCCGAACGCGAAGGCTTTGATCCTGGGCGCATGACGCGCTTCGTGCACGGCACGACGGTCGGCATCAACACGATCATCCAGCGCAAGGGCGCGCCGCTGGCGCTGTTCACCAATGCCGGCTTCGAGGACGTGATCGAACTCGCACGGCTGCGAATGCCGGACATGTATTCGCTGTTCTGCGCGCGGCCGGAACCGCTGATCTCGCGCGACATGGTGTTTGGCATTCCGGTTCGCATGCGTGCCGATGGAAGCGAATCCCAGGCACCGGACATGGCGGCGGTGGCCAACGCGGTGGCACTGGCGAAAGCGAACGGGGCGCAAGGGATCATCGTCTCCTTCCTCCATTCGTGGCGCAACGCCGCGCAGGAGGCCGCCGTCAAGGCAACGATCGCGCGTCTCGCGCCAGACCTCTTCGTCTTCTCCTCGGCCGAGGTATGGCCGGTCATCCGCGAATACGAGCGCAGCTCGACCGCCATCCTCAATGGCTATGTCCATCCGCGCGTCTCGTCCTATCTGACTGCGTTGGAAGAGAGACTGAAGGACCGCGGCGTGCCTGCCCGCCCGATGCTGACGAAGTCGAACGGAGGGTTGATGAACGCTGCCGAAGGCAAGCGCGCTTGCGTGAACATGCTGCTCTCGGGAACGGCCTCCGGCGTCATCGGCGCCTCGTGGCTGGCGCGTCAGGCCGGAGAGGACAAGGTTCTTACCCTCGACATTGGCGGGACCTCGGCCGACTTCGCGCTTATCATCGGCGGCGAGGCGCAGTTCGGGACAGGCGAATTGATCGGCGAGTTTCCGCTCCATATCCCCTCCGTGTCGGTGAGCTCGATCGGCGTCGGCGGCGGGTCGATCGCCAGTGTCGACGCACAGGGGGTGCTGCGGGTCGGGCCGGAGTCGGCCGGTTCGACGCCAGGACCGGCATGCTATGGCCGTGGCGGCGAGCGGCCGACGGTGACGGACGCCATGGTGGTGTGTGGATGGCTTGGTCACAGCGAGATGGCCTATGGCCAGCTCAGGATCGATACCCAACTGGCGCATCGCGCAATCGGCGAACTTGCCGCCCGCCTCGGCCGTCCAGTCGAGCAGACCGCGCAGGCGATCCTCGACATCGCGGTGTCGGAGATGTTCGTCGAGGTCGAGAAGCTCGCCTCGCGCGCCGGTGTGGACTTGCGCGATTTCACGCTGATGCCTTTCGGCGGCGGCGGCCCCATGCTCGGCGCCTTCCTTGCCCGCGAACTCGGGATGAAGCGTGTCATGGCCCCGCGCCGCCCCGGCGTAGTGTCGGCGCTGGGTGGGCTGGTGGCGGATCTGCGCGGGGACTTCATTCGCACCATCTTTAGCCCGCTGTCGGGCACGTCGCTCGCCGGAATTCGCGAGGTCTTCGAGGCCCTCGCGCGTGAGGGTCGCGACTGGCTTGCGGCGCAGGGGCACGATGGGGCGGCGGAACTCAGTCTCTCCTGCGATATGCGCTATGTTGGGCAGAGTTATGAGATCGAGGTCGTCGTTCTGCAGGAGTGGCTGACGGGTGGCAACGCGGGTGCCATCGAGGAGGCCTTCCATCGCACCCATGAGCGGCTCTACGATTTCCACGACCCGGATGGCGAAATCGAACTTGTGAATGTCCGGCTGTCCGCCATAGGCGAGGGGCCGAAACTTTCCTTCCCAGAGAGCGACGAGATCGGCGCTGCCGCCATCCCGGCGCGCCGGCTCCCGGTCTACACAGGCGCGAGCCTCGAAACCGTCGACCTCCACGACCGGCAGGCCCTTTTGCCGGGCAGCACTTTCCGCGGGCCGGCCGTGGTCGTTCAGGAAGACACCACCTTCGCCATTCCCGCCGGAGCGCAGGCAAGGGTCGACCGTCACCTCAACCTTCTGCTGACCTTCCCGGAGTGATGCCATGTTTGACCGGACAAATCTGCAGGTTCTGGCGAATCATGCCCGCGCGGCCGCCGAGAACATGGCCCACACGCTGCACCGCACCGCGCACTCCGCCTTCGTAAAGGAGACGCAGGACTTTACGGTGATGCTGATGGACCGTTCAGGCGCGACCTTCGCCGTGCCGATGGACCTCGGCGCCACCTGGTATCCGGGGCTTTCGTATCACCGCGCTATCGCGATGGTCGACAACTACCGGCCGGGAGACGTCGCGTTCACCAACGATCCCTATTCCGGCCACGTCGCCACGCACGCGCCCGACACGCATCTGTGGAAGCCGGTCTTCGTCGACGGCGATATCGTCGCCTGGACAGGAGGGCATATCCACAACACCGACATGGGCGGGGCTGTTCCGGCTTCGCTCAGCCGGGCGCTGACCGAAATCCATCAGGAAGGTATCCGCTTTCCCCCGATGAAGCTTGTGAACGAGGGCGTCTTCGACGAGACGATCCTGCGGATCATGAGCACCAATGTGCGCAAGCCCGACCTCAACATAGGCGACATCAAGGCGCTGGTCGGCGCGCTCAACACCGGCGAGCGCAAGATCCAGGCGATGGTGAGGAAGTTCGGCAAGGCCGGCTTCATCGAAGGCGTTTCCGCGCTTCTCGACCATGCCGAGGCGCAGGCGCGCGACGTGCTGCGCTCCATGCCCGACGGGACGTGGGAATTCGCCGACTATGCCGACGAGGATTCGGTCGAGGCCAATCCCTGCCGGCTGAAGCTGACGCTGACGATCAGGGGCGACGAGGCGGTGCTCGACTTCACCGGCTCCGATCCGCAGCTCGGCTCCTCGCTCAACGTGCCTTCAGGCGGCGACCCGCGCCACACCATGCTGCTGGTGGGCGTCTACTATGTGCTCTACACGATCAACCCGAAGATCCTGCTCAATACGGGCCTCACCCGGCCGTTCACCTGCATCGCACCTATGGGTTCGGTGTTGAACCCGGTATACCCCGCCGCCGTGGGCATGCGCTCGCTCACCTGCGCCCGGCTGCGGTCGGTCATCTTCGGCGCCTTCTCGCAAGGGGTGCCGGACCGCCTGCCAGCGGCACCCGCCGGCAACAACTGCATCGTCAATGTCATGACCACGGACGAGCGGACCAGCCGGACCGTCATCGCCGCGGTCAATCCCGTCGTGGGCGGCGGTGGCGCGATGCCGCATCGCGACGGGACCAATGGGTCGGGCGCCGATGCCGCCTATCTCAAGAACACGCCGATCGAGATCACCGAGACCGAGACCCCGGTCGAATTCGTGAAATACGGGCTCGCCAGGGACAGCGGCGGTGCGGGCCGTTGGCGCGGCGGCCTGGCGACCGAGATGGCCTTCCGTGTCTTCGCCCCCGACTCAAGGATCACGGCGCGCAACCGGGATCGCAGCTTCTTTCGTCCCTGGGGCGTGCTGGGCGGCAAGGCGGCCGGCCTGTCGGATATGGTCGTCAATCCGGGGACCGAGCATGAGCGGCGACTGGGCAACATCGACACGGCGGTTCTGCAGCCTGGTGACGTGCTCGATATCCGCTCCGCCGGAGGCGGCGGGCGCGGCGATCCGCATGAGCGCGAGCCCTGGCGCGTCGCGCAGGACGTCCGGCGCGGCTATGTCTCGCCAACGGCTGCCGAGCGCGACTATGGCGTCGTCATCCGCGACGGCGAGGTCGACGAGCAAGCGACGGAAAGGCTGCGCGCACGCCAGGGGCCAGCCGCCGGCCATTTCCATTTCGGTCCGGAGCGCGACGGTTACGAAGCGCAGTGGACCCCAGCGGCCTATGACCGGCTTACCGCCATACTGAGGGACTTGCCGATCCATTGGCGGTTCTTCGCCAAGACGGAGATCTTCCGCCGCATGAAGGGACGTTCGGGGCCGGAGGGCGTCCAGGCGGCGTTCGATGCGGCCTGCGAGCGGTTCCCCGAACTGCCGCGTCCTCGTCCCGTGCGAGAGGCAGCGGAATGATCACGGCCGGCCGCATCGTCCGGCTGGCCGAGCGCGACCGGGCCGAGGTTTATTTTTTTCTCGACGGGCAGATATGCAGTGCTCTGGCGGGCGACACCGTGCTGACAGCCATGCTGGCGTCAGGGCACGCGTTGCGAAAATCCGAGTTCGGACCCGAGCCGCGGGCCGGCTTCTGCCTGATGGGAGCCTGCCAGGATTGCTGGGTGTGGCAGGACGAGGGACCGCGTATAAGGGCGTGCTCGGCATTTGTCACCCAGGGCATGCGTTTGCACACAACGCAGCCGGAGAGCTGGACGTGAGCGAGACCTCATCGCAGCGGGTCGTGATCGTGGGCGCCGGTCCAGCCGGCATAAGGGCCGCTGCGGCGCTGGTCGAGGCCGGACTTCACCCGGTGGTGATCGACGAAGGGCATTGCGCGGGCGGGCAGATCTATCGCCGCCCCCCTGCCGGCTTTACCCGCACGGCAGAGCAGCTCTACGGGCCGGAAGCGCCGAAGGCGCGCGCGCTGCATATGCTCTTCGATCGGCTGGCCAAGGAAGGGCGGCTCACCCATTGCGCGGCGAGTTCGGTCATCGCAGCGCAGGAGGGTCGGCTGCACGTGCTGGGGGAAGGCCGCGTGCAGATGATCGGCTATGACCGCCTGATCCTTGCCACCGGCGCATCCGACCGAGTGGCGCCGGTTCCCGGCTGGCAGAATGCCGGCGTCTATAGCCTTGGCGCGGCGCAGATCGCGCTCAAGGCGCAGGGCGTCGCTCTTGGGCGGCGGATCGTCCTTATGGGATCGGGGCCTCTGCTGACGCTGGTCGGCGCCCAACTGGTCAAGGCTGGAGCGGATGTGGCGGCGGTGTTGGACACCTCGCCCTGGCGCCAGCAGATGCGAGGGGCGGTCTGGGGACTTGCTGCCCGGCCATTGGTTGCGCTGCGCGGCATGGTCCTGCGAGCAAGGCTCGGCGGCCGCTACCATGCGGATGTGACGCTCGAACGGATCGAGGCCGACGAGCAAGGTGTCGCGGCGATGCGCTGGCGCGACCCCGGCGGCCGGGAGCACCGCACCCCTTGCGACATGATCGGCATGGGCTGGCACCTGCGGGCAGAGACGCATCTGGCCGACCTTGTGGGATGCACCTTCACCTATGACGAGCAATGGCGGCAATGGCTGCCAAGGACCGACCAGATGGGTCGTGCCGGCAACGGAGTCTACCTTGCCGGCGATGGGGTTCGTCTTCTGGGAGCGGATGGCGCGGAGATCGCTGGGCGTCTCGCGGCTGCGGCATGCCTTGCCGATCTCGGAATTCCTGCGTCCGCCACCGGCGTCGATTTGCGCAAGCTGGCACGGCTCGAGCGCTTTGCCCGCGGCCTGGCTTACGCCTTTCCCTGGCCGGCAGCGATGGCGCGGGCACTTCCCGATGAGGCGGTCGTCTGTCGCTGCGAGAACGTGACAGCCGGAGCCGTACGCCAGAGCGTGGATTTCGGCGGCGGCGAGGCCAACAGGGTGAAATCGCTATCGCGCGTCGGCATGGGGCGATGCCAGGGGCGCTACTGCCAGTTGGCTGCCGTCGAACTCGTGGCGGCGCAGGCCGGCTGTGCGGCCGACGCTGTCGGCCGGTTCCGCGGACAGGCGCCTGTCCGGCCGGCGCCTGTCGGTGCCTTCCTCCGGGACGGCTGATGCAATTCCGGAGTCCACACCAGGAAGACATGGATCACGTCTCAGAAATCGGCGACCTTCCCCCAGGCTGAAGCGTCGAAGCGCCGGGGATCATAGGAATTCGGATCGACGATCGGTTCCGACCCGGTCACCAGATCGGCGACGAGGTGACCGGCGCCCGGGCCGATGCCGAAGCCGTGTCCCGAAAATCCGGCAGCCAGGAAGAAGCCCGGCACCGTTTGGATCTCGCCGATGGCGGGCACGCCGTCCGGCGTGCTGTCGATGTAACCGGCCCAGGCCGCGCTGATCCTGGTCTTTCTGAGGTCGGGCAGGAGTTCGAGCGCCCGGGCATGGGTCAGGCGGATGGTCGCCTGATCCGGGGCCGGATCGAGGATGCGCATCCGCTCCATCGGTGTCGGTTGGTCGAGCCGCCAGCAACCGAGCGTTTCGTGGCCCGAGCGCATGCCCTGCAGACCGCCGGGTGCGAGGCTGCGCCAGCGCTTCAAGAACATGGGCAGGAACTGCGGCGAGAAGCGCAACTGCTGCGGCGTCACGTCCACCCGGCCGCGGCCGCTTATGGCGAGTGTGTAGCCGCCGTCGCCGCGACGCGTGGCCGAGATCCTTGCCGTGTGCAGCGCATCCGGCAGACCTTCAGCACCCGGCGAGACGGACAGTATGGAGGAACGGATCGACGCCTGCGGAAAGCGGAAGCCGAACTGCCGGCAAAAAGAGGAGGCCCAGGCACCGCCGGCCAGGACGGCCAGCTTCGTCCGGATCGCTCCGCTTTCGGTGACCACGCCGCTCAGGCGACCGCCCTCGGTCTCGATACCGCGCGCGGCGCAGCTCTGGTGCACGGAGCCCCCCAGTTTGAAAATGGCACGGGCGACCGAGGGCGCGGCGCGCGACGGGTCGGCTGTGCCGTCGGTCGGCGAGAAGACACCGCCCTTCCAGGTCCGGCCCGTGGCGCGGCCCCGCTCGCTGGCCTCGGCGCCGCCAAGCATGTGCGTGGTGACGCCGGCCGTCCTGGCGAAGTCACGCCAGCGCGCCCAGCCGGCCAGTTCCGCCTCGTCGTCGCTGAGATAGAGCAGGCCGCAGCGGCGAAAGCCGGTGTCCTCGCCGGTTTCCGCAGCGAAGCAGTCCCACAGATCGAGGCTTCGGGTTGCCATCGGCAGTTCGCGGGCGTCACGATTCTGCTGGCGGCACCAGCCCCAGTTCCTGGAGGACTGCTCGGCGCCGATGCGTCCCTTTTCGACAAGCACGACCTTCATGCCGCGCCTGGCCAGATAGTAGGCCGCGAAGACACCTACGAGGCCGCCGCCGATCACCACCGCGTCCGCGGACTTGGGCAGTTCGCCGGATGTCTCGATTTGCTGCAGCGGCGCGCGCATGGTCCCTCTACGTTTGAAGTGCCAATCCTAGCGCGTTGCGCAGGCAGCCGCTGCCGCAGTTGAGGCCCAAGCAGAATTTTATTCCGGCAGCCCGGTTGAAATCGGGAGTCGCTGCGTTTCAAAGCGGCATCGCTTGGATGGACAGGCCAGCGGGCTGTGGTAGTGTCAATGGCTACTAGCAAGGCAGCATTTTGTGCTGTGGCGCGTGCGTTCTGCGGAGACGGCCGTGAAACTGGATCGGATCGATATCAAGATCCTCTACGAGTTGCAGAAGAACGGCCGCATCACCAATGTGGAATTGGCCGATCTGGTGCATCTGTCGCCAAGCCCGTGCCTGATGCGGGTCAAGAAGCTCCAGTCGGAAGGCTACATCGAAGGCTATTCCGCGCAGGTCAACATCGGCAAGCTCGGCCAGACGCTGACCGTGTTCACCGAAATCACCTTGAAGAACCACCGCCAGGTCGACTTCGCCCGCTTTCTCGCCGTGGTGGAGAAGATCGACCAGGTCATCGAATGCCATCTTGTGTCTGGCGGCTACGACTATTTGATGAAATTCGTGACCGCCGGCATCGGTGAGTACCAGACGATCATGGAGCGGCTGACCGACATGGACATCGGCATCGACAAGTATTTCAGCTTCGTGGTGCTCAAGTCTCCCATCGTCAAGGCGCACATGCCGCTGCCCAGCCTGTTTCCCAGATGAGGCGGCTGCTTCCTGAAACGGGGGCCCTTTTTTCGATGTAGTCAGCGGTGGCCGTACTGGCTGACGAGCTCGGGGTCGCGGACGAGGCCGTCCAGCCAGGTCGGGTCAAGCTTCGGCACCGAGGAGAACAGAAGCTTGGAATAGGGGTGGGTGGGAGCCGTCAGCTTGTCTGGCGTGATCTGCTCCACCCGTTCCCCGTTGTACATGACCATGATCTCGTCGCAGATGGCCTCGACGACGGAGAGGTCGTGGCTGATGAAGATGTAGGAGAGTCCCAGCTCGCGCTGCAGCTCCTTGAGCAGCTCGATCACGGCAGACGCCACCACCGTGTCGAGGGCCGAGGTGATTTCGTCGCAGATGATCAGCTTGGGGTTGGCCGCCAGCGCGCGTGCGAAATTCACGCGCTGCTTCTGGCCGCCAGAGAGCTCCGATGGGTGACGGTAGCGCAAGCCCCTTGGCAAGCGCACCATGTCGAGCAGCTCGTCGACGCGCTTCGCGCGCGCCTGCCTGTCGAGCCGGTGATAGAAGGCCAGCGGACGAGAGATGATGTCTTCCACCGGCTTGGCCGGATTAAGCGCGGTATCGGCATACTGGAACACGATCTGCATCTCGCGCAGCTGGTCCTGACTGCGTTTCCTGGCGGCGCGCTGCAGGTCCTTGCCGTCGAAGACGATGTCGCCGGTCGCAGCAGGATGGATGCCTGCGATAACGCGCGCCAGGGTCGATTTTCCGCAGCCGGATTCGCCGATGACGCCGAGATTGCGCCCCTTCTCGACGACCAGGCTGACGGAATCGACCGCGCGGATGAGTGGCAGTCCGTCATCCCGAACCGGGCCGTAGCCGGCCGTCACATTGTCGATACGAAGCAGCTGCTTGGTCGCGGCATCTGCGTCCGCATGTGCTTGCCGCGGCTTCGGTTCGAAAGCGGCCAGCAGTTCGCGCGTATAGGGATGCTGGGCAGCCGAAAGGATTGCCGCGGTAGTGCCGGTCTCCTGCACTTCGCCGCCCTTCAGCACCACGATGCGGTCGGCGATCTGGGCGACGACCGCGAGGTCATGGGAAACATAGACACCCGCCACGCCGCCCGCCCGCATGACCGACTTGAATGCCTTCAGCACGTCGATCTGCGTCGTCACGTCGAGTGCCGTCGTCGGCTCGTCGAAGATGACCAGCTTGGGATCGCTGATGAGCGCCATGGCCGCCGACAGCCGCTGCAACTGCCCGCCCGAAACCTGGTGCGGATAACGGGTACCGATCCCTTCCGGGTCGGGCAGCGACAAGGCCCTGAACAGCTCGACCGCGCGCTGCCGCGCCTGTTCGGGCGGCATCAGCTTGTGGATCCGCGTGACCTCGATGACCTGCTCCATGATTGTGGAGGAGGGGTTGAACGAGGCGGCTGCGCTTTGCGGGACATAGGCGATGTCGGTGCCGCGCAGCCTGGCGCGTTCCTTTTCGGAAAGGGTAGCCATGTTCTTGCCGCCAACATTGATCTCGCCGCTGGTGATCCGGCAGCCGGGCCGCGCATAGCCCATCAGCGAGAGCGCCACCGTGGTCTTGCCGGAGCCGCTTTCTCCGATCAGGGCGACGATCTCGCCGTCGGCGATGTCGAGGCTGACGCCCTTGATGATTTCGACAAGTCGTCCGGAGTCGGTTTTCGCCTCGATCCGCAGGTTCCTGACCTCGACGAGATTGCTCATGCGTCCCGGTCCCTGATCTTCTGCGGCAGGTTGTCGATCAGCAGGTTGACGCTGATGGTGAGGCTGGCGATTGCCAACGACGGCACGATAACGGCGGGGGCCGCGAAAGGCAGGCCGCCGATGTTCTCGCGCACCAGCGCGCCCCAGTCGGCGAGCGGCGGCTGGAGACCGAGTCCCAGGAAGGACAGGCCGGAGAGTAAAAGCACGATGAAGACGAAGCGCAGGCCGAAGTCGGCCAGCACCGGGCGGATGATGTTGGGCAGGATTTCGGACCCGATAAGGTAGAGGGTGCTCTCGCCGCGGACACGGGCGACGGTGATGAAGTCCATGGTGTTGATGTTGACGGCGAGCGCGCGCGCAAAGCGGTAGGCGCCGGGGATATAGATGACGGCCAGCGTCAGAATCAGCACCGGGATCGACGAGCCGACCGCGGCGACGACCACAAGGCCGAACAGCTTGCTGGGGATGGAGTTCATGGCGTCCAGGAAGCGGCTGAGGCAGGTGTCGAGCCAGCCACCGGTGACGGCCGCAATCATCCCCAGCACGACGCCCGAAAAACAGGCGATGGAGACGGCGGCGAGCGATATGCCGACGGTGTAGCGGGCGCCCATCAGAACTCGTGAGAGCATATCGCGCCCAAGATAGTCCGAGCCGAGCCACAGTCCCTGGCGCATCGGGCCGAAATAGTCGTCGTCGACTATGTCGCCGATCGAATGGGGAATCACGTAGGGCGCAAGGATCGCGACGAGCGTCCAAGCCAGGATGACCAGCGCGGCCACGACGCCCACGAGGCTGTAGCTGTGGCCCAGGAAGGACCGCCGGGAGGTTGTCACGCGCCCTGTCGTCATCTGAGCCTCGGGTTGGACATGATGGCGACGACGTCAGCGGCGGTGATGAGAAAGAGATAGCCGAGGCAGAAGATCATCGCGCAGCTCTGGATCAGCGGCAGGTCGCGGGTGGCGACCGCATCGACCATCAGCTTGGCGATGCCGGGATAGTTGAAGATCGTCTCGACGATGATGACGCCGCCGACCAGATAGGAAAGCGAAAGCGCTACCGCGTTGACGATCGGCCCGAGCGCATTAGGGAGCGCGTGCCTCAGGACCATGCGGCTGCGCGAGGCGCCTTTCAGAAGCGCCATCTCGACATAAGGCGTGGAGAGCGTCTCGATCACCGCGGCGCGGGTCATGCGGATCATCTGGGCGGAGATGACGAAGGTGAGCGTGATCACCGGCATTGCATAGATGCGCACGAGATCGGTCAGCGAATGCGCCTCGTTGACCGAGGACAGCGCCGGCAGCCATTTGAGATAAACGGCGAAGAGCAGGACCGCGAGGGTCGCGACCATGAATTCCGGCACGGAGATGACGCCGATCGACAGGATGGTGACCGTGCGGTCGTAGACGGAGCCGCGCAACATGGCGGCGGTGATGCCGAGCGTCAGCGCCAGTGGCACCGAGAGCAGCGTGGTGATGCCGGCGAGCTTCATGGTGTTGACCAGGCGCCCGCCGATCAGCGCCGCAACAGGCATCTCGTTGGCATAGGAGGTGCCGAGGTCACCGTGGAGCAGGCCGAGAAGCCAGAGCAGGAAGCGCAGGATCGCCGGATCATTAAGATGCATAGCCTCACGCAGGCCGGCGACCGCTTCAGGAGTCGCCGCCTGGCCGAGCAGGATCGACGCGGTGTCGCCGGGTAGCATGCTGGTGGCGAAGAACACGGCGAACAGCACGATCAAAAGTGTGACGGCCGCGATCCCGAGCCGCTTCAGCACGAGGTTGAGAACCCCAGATGTCATGGAAGCGCTCCCTGCGGTTGTTCGGCCAAGCAATCTTGCGCAATGAACTGCCGGGGGCTGGCTGACCGGCCCCCGGCTGGCGTCTCTCAGGCTTCGAGCCAGAGATATTCCGCCATTGCGTAGCCCATCATGCCACCGAGCGGGTTCGCCTCCAAACCCTTCACCTTACTGGAGAGGGCATCCACGTTGGAAATGTAGGCCGGGATGATGGTGCCGGCCTCCTCGGAGACCATAGCCTGCATCTGGCCGTAGATCTCCTTGCGCTTGGCCTGGTCGAGCGAGCCGCGCGCCTCGATGAGCATCTTGTCGAACTTCTCGGACTTGTACTGGCTTTCGTTCCAGGGCGCGTTGGAAGCGTAGAGGAGCGAGAACAGGATGTCCGGCGTCGGGCGCGGATTGATGTTGCCGAAATGGATCGGCGCCTTGAGCCAGTAATTGTCCCAATAGCCGTCGGCCGGGACGCGCTGGACGTCGAGTTTCATGCCGATATCCGCGCCGGCGGCCTGGATGATCACCGCCATGTCGATCGACGAGGTCGCGGCGTCGGAAGCGATCACCGGGATGGACTGGCCGAGCAGGCCTGCCTTCTGGAAATGGAACTTCGCCTTGTCCGGGTCGAAAGCCTTCGGCTTGATGTCGGGATTGTGGAAGATGTTTGCCGGCGAGACAGGCTGGTCGTTGCCGATTTCGCCAAGGCCGCGCAATGCCGATTTGACGATCTGCTCGCGGTTGACGAGATACTTCATGCCGGCCACGAAATCGGCCTTGCTGCCCGGATCCATGTCGAGCCGGATGTTGAGGTCGGTATAGTTACCCGAGGTCGTCTTCGACAGCTCGAAGCCCTGCTGGCCGCCGATGAGCTTCATCGCGCGCGGATTGATCGAAGCCGCAAAATTGATGTCGCCGGAAAGCAGTGCGTTGACGCGGGCACTGTCGTCGCTGATGGCGATGAATTCGAAAGAGTCGAGATAGGGCTTGCCCGACTTCCAGTAGTTCTTGTTCTTGGTGACCACCGACCGCACGCCCGGTTCGAAAGCCTCGAGCACGAAGGCGCCGGTGCCATTGCCCTTGGAGAAGTCGGTGGTGCCGTCCTGGACGATCATGAAGTGATGCAGCGCCAGGATGGTCGGGAGGTCGGCATTCGGGTCGGCGAGCGTGATTTCGACGGTCGACTTGTCTACCGCCTTGAAGCCGGTCATCTGCGCGGCGATCTTGGCGACCTTGGAGCCGACCCCTTTGTCGAGATGGCGCTTCAGCGAGTAGACGACGTCGTCGGCGGTAAGGTCCTTGCCGTCGTGGAAGGTGACGCCCTTGCGCAGCTTCACCGTCCAGGTCTTGGCGTCCTTGCTGTCGAAGCTCTCGGCCAGTTCCATCTGGGTGACGCCATCCTTGTCGAGGAAAGTCAGGCGGTTGTAGAGCGAGCAGCAGCGGACATAGTCGGTGGAGAGCGACGCCTTTGCAGGATCAAGCGTGTCGGCGGTCGATGACGACCAGCCAGCGGCTTTGAAGTTTCCGCCGGAAACCGGCTCAGCGGCGACGGCATTGGTGGCGCGGCCGAGCACCAGGCTGCCCGCGGCAACCGCGGCGCCGCCGGCCAACAGCATCTTGAGAAGTTCGCGGCGGTTCGCGCCCCGCCGAATGGCGTTTTCGACCATGGCATCGTCTGCGCTGGTCCAGTTCGTGATCTTGTCGGTCATGTTATTCCCCTTTCTGTTTGTTTGGTCGGGATGCTCGTCTTGTTGCGGCTTTCCGGGCTTGGGCTCAGGTTCGTTCCTTCAGGCTTTCCCGCACGGCCGACGCCAATGCGGCCATTGAGGTGAAGTGGTAGTCCGGGGCGGTGAAGCGCTCCGGCTCGATCGTGCCGCCATAGCCCTTCTGGGCGTGCCGGCGTTCGATCCAGCAATTGGTCAGGCCAAGTGTCCTGGATATGCCGATGTCGTGATACTGGCTTTGCGCGACGTGCAGGATGTCGTCCTTGCTGTCACCCCGGGAGGCGACGAAATCAAAGACCTTCTGGAAGAACGCCGGATCCGGTTTCTCCGTTCTGATATCGTCGGCGGTAAAGGTGGCGAAGAAGGGCGATCCCAACTGCTTCTCGAAATGGTTGAGCGCCCAGCGCCGGGCATTGGTCATGGCAATCAGCTTGTGTGACTTCGCAAGCTCGGCCAATGCCGCCGCGCTGTCGGGAAAGCCTTGCCAGGTGCTGGCGGAGTTCCGCAGGCGGACGCCGTATTTCTCCTCGGCCGGCAGGCCGAGCGGCGGCGCGATGACCATGTAGACACGCACGAGATCGTCAGGGAACAGCCCTGCATCGGGCATGTAGCGGGCCTGCCGGTACAGGGCCAGCGCGGCTTCGCCATCGATGGAAATGCCAGCGTCACCGGCAATCCCGGCCAGGCAGGTGGTAATGCCGCCTTCGAAGTCGATCAGCGTGCCGACGACGTCGAAGGTCATGTATTTGAATTCGCTAAAGCCCCTGGCCAAGACTGGCTCTCCTCTGCGCGCGGCCGAATTGCATGGTGTTGAACAGAACAAAATTCCGTGCTGTCCGGGGCGTCGGCCTTTTCAAAAGCTCGGAAATTCGGGCCTTCTGGCCTTGTCTTAAGGACAGTCTGGCACTTCCCCCGCGCTGGATTCGCCGAAAAGGCGTGAGGGGGCGGCACAAAATTGCGAAATCGTCTGCCCCGGCGCTATTTCGAAACACGCGGTATTCGTCGCCCGTCATGCCAGGGCCTGGCGGACATCAGCATCGTCCAATGTTTGGTCGAGCGTCCGGCGCGTGCGCTCGATGATAGCATCGATGTCGTCGTCGGTGCAGCAGAGCGGGGGAGCGTAGCCGATAACCCCATTCGCAAAGGCACGGATGATGAGACCGTTGTCCCACGCCCTGTCGAAGACACGCCGCGCCGGCATGGCCGATGCGGGAAGCGGTGTCTTCCTCCTTTTGTCGACCACCAGTTCGATCGCGGCAAGCATGCCGCGACCACGCACGTCGCCCACCAGCGGGTGGTCTCTCAGGCCCTCCAGCCCCGCCATCAGGCGAGCGCCGGCCTTGATGCCGTTCTCCAGCAGGCCGTCTTCGTAGAGCTTCAACACCTCGAGCGCGACGGCGGCGCTGACGGGATGGGCGGAATAGGTATAGCCGTGGCCGACCGCAGAAGCGCCCGCGCCATCGGCGATGACGTTGTAGACATGATCGGCCATGAATACGGCGCCCATTGGAACATAGCCCGAGGTCAGCCCCTTCGCGGTCGTCATCAAGTCGGGAACGATGTCCTCGTCCGTGCAGGCGAAGAGAGGGCCCGTGCGGCCGAAGCCGGTGATCACCTCGTCGGCGATGAACAGGATGCCGTACTCCCGGCAGAGTTCGCGCATCGCCTTGATCCAGCCCTTCGGCGGGACGATCACACCACCCGATCCCTGGATCGGCTCGGCATAGAAGGCAGCGACCCGCTCCGGTCCGAGCTCCTCGATCTTGGCCTTCAGCGCAGCGAGCGATGCGGCGATGATCGCGTTCCCGTCCTCGCCTACGGGGTTGCGATAGGGGTAGGGCGAGGGGATCTTGTGTTGCCATTCGAAGGGAATGCCGAAACCGGCGTGAAAGGCGGGCAGGGCGGTCAGGCCCGCGCCGACCACCGACGATCCGTGATAGCCTTGTTCGATGGAAATAAACTGGTCGCGTTTCGGCTCGCCCCTGGCATTCCAATAGTAGCGAACGAAACGGATCGTGCTGTCGACCGCGTCAGACCCGCCGAGCGTGAAATAGACGTGATTGAGATCCCCGGGCGCGCGTTCGGCCAGTTCCGAGGCGAGCCGGATGGCCGGCTCCGAACCAAGGTCGAAATAGGCGGTGGCGTAGGGAAGCTCGCGCATCTGCCTAGCCGCCGCCTCGACGATGCTGTCGTGGCCGTAGCCGGCATTGACGCACCACAGCCCAGCGAAGCCGTCGACGAGTTGCTTGCCGGACGCATCGGTCACGGTCGCACCCTTCGCCGATTTCAAGACGCGCACGCCGAGCGCCTCATGGCCGCGGTATGAGGAGACCGGATGGATGAGATGGGCGCGGTCGAGTTCGATCAGGGAATTGGCGAGCATTGTTGTCCTCCGCGCTAGCCGAGCGCCTGGTTGGCGAGGGCGTAAACTTTTGGCCTGGTCTGTTCCGCGCCCGTCTTGGGCGGACGGTCCATGGCCACGCCGCCGCCGGCATGGGCGAGGCCGATGTCTTCGAGCCAGCCGGCAATGCCGGTCCGACTGTCGGTATCCACACGCAGAAAGGCGCCGGGGCGCGGCGCGGCGAAGAAGCTGATCAGGGCCTTGGCGTGCGCGGCACTTCCCGCGATGACCGGACCAATCACCTCGCCGCGTCCAAACGGGCGAATCGCGGCATAGGCTTCGATGGCGCCGTTGCGGCGGATAACCGCGAGTTGGCCGTGCTCGGCCAGCGCATCGATCAGGGCTTCGCGGTCGGCGCCATAGGCTTCGCGGTCCAGCGCTTTGATGTCCGACAGATCGTCGATGCGTGCGGCTTCCACGCCGTCGGGCGCGACGAGCTGTGCAACCGTGCCCTGATGCTGCAGGATCGTGCCGGAGGGCACAAAGCCCAGTTTCTGATAAAGAGGCATGCCGTCAGTCGTCGCGACGAGCCGCAGCGGACGGTCGCCGGCGAGGGCGAGAGCCTGATCCATAAGCCGGCGCCCGAGCCCCTTGCCCCGCTCGTTCCTGTCGACGATCACCATGTTGATCATGGCGCAATCCGCGCCGTAGGGCGTTACCAGGATGGTTCCGGTGACACGGCCCTCGTCGTCGAGCGCGACCGCGCCGCTTGAGAGCTGCAGCGCCATCTGCCAGTCCTGCGGGCGATGCGGCCACTTCTCCTGGCGAGAAAGCGCCACCGCTCCCTCGATATGGTCCGGCCCGAAGTCCTGGATTTCGATCTCGCCCTGCGGCATGGGGTGTCCCTATCGTCTGAGGTTAAGTCTCGGCCATCAGCGCGCCGCAGATCATCTGAAGGCTTCGGCTTCGACAGTATCTTTCGCCGTAGCGCGAGGCGTGCGCCGCATCTTGTGCTGGCACCCTCCACGGCGGACACGCTTCACATCTCGCGCGGCGCCGCTTCGGCACGGCAGATGCTACAGCGTGCCAAACCGGATGGTGGATACGGAACTTTCTGCTTTCGGGAGGGCGATTTCGGTCAGGTGGGCCGCCACCAGCCGTCCTATGATGAAATACATCCCAGCGCGGATGTGCTTCCACCGGAGATCGACGGACATGGCTTCCTTCAGGCCCAAATACATCACCTTCGACTGCTACGGCACGTTGACCCATTTCCAGATGGCGGAAGCGGCGCGAGACCTCTACGGCAGCCGGCTCGACGAACCGCGCATGCAGGAGTTCATCAAGAACTTCGCGGCGTATCGGCTCGACGAGATCATGGGCGACTGGAAGCCCTATGCCGACGTCGTTCACAACGCGCTCGAGCGCTCCTGCAAGCGCAATGGCGTCGCCTTCAGCGCCGACGACGCCAGGATGGTCTATGAGCGTGTCCCGACCTGGGGACCGCACGCGGACGTCCCGGCCGGCCTGGCGAAGGTGGCCAAGGAGATTCCGCTGGTCATCCTGTCCAACGCCATGAACGCGCAGATCATGTCCAATGTCGAAAAGCTAGGCGCGCCGTTCCATGCCGTCTACACGGCCGAGCAGGCGCAGGCCTACAAGCCTCGCTTCCAAGCCTTCGAATACATGCTCGACATGCTGGGCTGCGGTACGGAGGACATCCTTCACTGCTCGTCTTCGTTCCGCTACGACCTGATGTCGGCCCACGATCTCGGCATAAAGAACAAGGTCTGGGTCAACCGGGGCCACGAACCGGCCAACCCGTACTATGGCTATGTCGAGATATCAGACATTTCGGGTCTTCCAGGCGTGGTCGGTCTCTGAAACAGGCGGGTTGCCGATGAAGTTCGTCTCCTACTGGCACGACACGGCCCCTGTCTTTTCCGGCGGGGCGCAAACCCCAGTCGAGGGGCACTACGATGCCGCCATCATCGGCGGCGGCTTCACCGGTCTCGCCGCGGCGCGCCAACTGGCGAAGGCTGGCGCCAAGGTCGCCGTGCTGGAGGCGGAGCGGGTCGGCTGGGGCGCATCCGGTCGCAATGGCGGGCACTTGAACAACGGCCTCGCCCACAGCTATCTCTCGGCCAAGGCCGAGCTCGGCAAGGAACGCGCAATCGCGCTCTACCGGGCGCTCGACGACTCTGTCGATACCATTGAGGCGCTGGTCGCCGAAGAGGGCATCGACTGCAATTTCCGCCGCGCCGGCAAGCTGAAGCTCGCCTCCAAGCCGCTGCATTTCGAAGCGATCGTCCGCAACTTCGAAGCCCTCCATGCCGAAGTCGATCCGGATACGGAGCTGCTGTCGACGGCCGATCTCAAGTCCGAGATTGGCTCGCCCTTCCACGGCGCGATGCTGTCGAAGAAGAGCGCCATGATGCATATGGGCCGCTATGTGGCAGGCTTGGCCACGGCCGCCGCCCGCCACGGTGCGGTGATCCACGAGAACGCGGCGGTGACCGACCGCAAGCAGGCCGGCAACAGGCATGAGCTGACAACCTCCCGCGGGCGGATCAGCACCGACAATGTGCTGGTGGCGACCGGCGCTTACACGACGCCGAATTTCGGCTATTTCCGCCGCAGGATCATCTCCGTCGGCAGCTTCATCATCGCTACAAGGCCGTTGAGCGACGCCGAGATCGCTGCGACCATGCCCGGCAACCGGACATGCGTGACATCGATGAACATAGGCAACTACTTCCGGCTTTCGCCGGACAGGCGCCTGATCTTCGGCGGTCGCGCACGCTTCTCGGCGACATCGGACCAGCGCTCCGATGCCAGGAGCGGACAGATATTGCAGGCAGGCCTTGCGGCGATCTTCCCGCAACTGGGCAAGGTCGAGATCGACTATTGCTGGGGCGGGCTGGTCGACATGACCAAGGACCGTTTTCCGCGGGCCGGCTACCATGACGGTGTCTGGTACGCGATGGGCTATTCCGGCCACGGCGCGCAGCTTTCCACGCATCTCGGCATGATCCTGGCTGATGCCATGCTCGGCCGCGAGGACCGCAATCCGATCAAGGGGCTCGAGTGGCCTTCCATTCCCGGCTATTCCGGCAAGCCCTGGTTCCTGCCGATGGTCGGCCTCTACTACAAGGCGCTCGACCGGATCCAGTGATCGTCGAACCGGACCGTCCGGGCTGTCAGTCTAGCCCGCCGATGTGGAAGCTCTTCATCTCGAGATATTCCTCGATGCCGGCCTGCGCACCCTCACGGCCGAGGCCGGACTGCTTGACGCCGCCGAAGGGGGCGACTTCCATCGAGACCGAGCCGGTGTTGAGCCCCACCATACCGAACTCCAGCGCTTCGCCGACGCGCCAGGCGCGTTTCAGGTTCTCGGTGTAGAAGTAGGAAGCAAGCCCGTAGGGCGTGCCGTTGGCGATCGCGATCGCTTCCTCTTCCGTCTCGAACCGGAAAAGCGGCGCGACCGGGCCAAACGTTTCCTCGCCGGCGAGCTGCATGTCTCTCGTGGCGCCGGTCAGCACCAGCGGCGCGACATATTGAGGACCCTCCGGCAGCGCCGGCTTCTCGCTGATGATCACAGCACCCTTGGCGATCGCGTCGTCGACATGTCGGTTGATCTTCTCGACCGCCGCCATGTTGATCATCGGCCCGATGGTGACGCCAGGCTGCGTGCCGGGCCCCACCGTCATGGCGTTGACGCTCGCGGAAAGCTTCGCGGCGAAGGTTTCGTAGACAGTGGCCTGGACGAGAATGCGGTTGGCGCAGACGCAGGTCTGGCCGCCGTTGCGGAACTTCGAGACAAGCGCGCCCTCGACGGCGAGATCGAGATCGGCGTCGTCGAAGACGATGAGAGGCGCGTTGCCGCCGAGTTCGAGACTGAGCCGCTTAACGCTGTCCGCCGCTCCACGCATCAGCAGCGAACCCACCCGCGTCGAGCCGGTGAAGGAGATCTTGCGAACGGTTTCGTTCGCCATGATCTCGTTGCCGATTTCGGCCGGCATGCCGGTGACGATGTTGATGACGCCGGCGGGGATGCCCGCGCGCTCGGCAAGCACGCCGAGCGCCAGCGCCGAATAGGGGGTGAACTCGGATGGCTTGATGACCACCGTGCAGCCGGCAGCCAGCGCCGGCGCGACCTTGCGGGTGATCATCGCGTTGGGGAAGTTCCACGGCGTGATGATGCCGCACACACCGACCGGTTCCTTCAGCACGATGATGCGCCTGTCTGGCGTCGGCGAGGGGATGGTGTGGCCGTTGATGCGGCGGGCTTCCTCGGCGAACCATTTGACGAAGGACGCGCCGTAACGGATCTCGCCCCTGGCCTCGTCCAGCGGCTTACCCTGTTCCGTCGTCAGGATCAGCGCGAGATCGTCCAGATGCGCCAGCATCAGGCCATGCCAGGCCTCCAGGAGGCCGGCTCGCTCGGCGTTGGTCTTCTTCTTCCAATCCGCATTGGCGGAAGCGGCGGCCTCTATGGCCGCGCGGGTCTCCGGACCGGCCATGTCGGGCACAGTGCCGATCGCTCCCTGCGTTGCCGGGTCGACGACTTCGACCGTCCTCCCGGAGCCTGCAGCGACCCACTTACCGCCGACCAGGCCGGCATCACGGAAGAGACTTTTGTCTTTCAGGTTTTTCATCGAAAACGACCTTGCAATCAGGGGAATGCCGCGACGATGGCGGCCGTGATGGTTTCCGTGGTGTCCTTGCCGGCAGTTGTTCCAACGCCTCGCGCGGTCGTCGCCTCGATCGCCTTCATCACGCGGCTGGCCGCGGCCTTTTCGCCCAGATGGTCGAGCATCATTGCGCCGGACCAGATGGTGGCGATCGGATTGGCGATGCCGAGATGGGCGATGTCAGGCGCGGAGCCGTGCACCGGCTCGAACATGGATGGCGCCGAGCGATCGGGGTTGATGTTAGCGGAGGCCGCGTAGCCGAGCCCGCCCTGGATCGCTGCGCCGATATCGGTCAGGATGTCGCCGAACAGGTTGGAGGCGACGACCACGTCGAGGCTCTCCGGCGCCATGATCATGCGCGCGGCGAGCGCGTCTACATGATAGCTGGTCACTTCGACGTCGGAGTACTCGGCGGCCAGCTTGCGGGTAATCTCGTCCCAGAACACCATCGAATATTTCTGCGCGTTGGATTTGGTGACGGAGGCGAGCTTGCCGCGCCGCGCCCGCGCCTGCTCGAAGCCGAAGCGCAGGATGCGCTCGACGCCGGCACGAGTGAAGATCGAGGTCTCCACGGCGACCTCGTCCAGCGTGCCTTGATGCACGCGCCCGCCGGCGCCCGAATATTCGCCTTCGGTGTTCTCTCGGATGCACAATATGTCGAAGTTTTCCGCCCGCAGCGGCCCTGTCACGCCCGGCAGCAGGCGGTGCGGCCGGATGTTGGCGTACTGCACGAATGCCTTGCGGATCGGCAGCAGCAGGCCGTGCAGCGAAACGGAATCCGGCACCTCCGCCGGCCAGCCGACCGCGCCGAGAAGGATGGCGTCGAAGCCGCGCAAGGTCTCGATGCCGTCCTCGGGCATCATGCAGCCCGTCTGCTTGAATAAGCGGCAGGACCAGGGCAACTCGGTTCCCGCTACGGCAAAGCCAAAGTTTCTGGCCGCCGTTTCCAGCACTGTCCAAGCGGCGGCGGTCACATCGCGGCCGATGCCGTCACCAGGGATCAGGGCGATCGAGTAGGTCGTCATCGGCATCACTTCAAAGGCTGATCAGGACACTCTTGGTCCTGCGGTTGGCGAGATAGGCCTCACGGCCAAGATCCTTGCCGATGCCGGACCGCTTGTAGCCCCCGGTTGGCAGGATATGGTCGCGCGAGCGGCTGTAGCGGTTGACCCAGACGGTGCCCGCTTCGAGCTTGCGCGCGAAGCGGATGGTGCGGGACAGGTCGGAGGTGAAGAGGCCGGAAGCCAGTCCGTAGGTCGGGTGGCTGGATAGCGCCAGCGCCTCCGCCTCGGTCTCGAAGGTCTGGACGGTCAGGACGGGGCCAAAGATTTCCTCGACGATCGCCGGATTGGCCTGGTCGACGTCTGCGATCAGCGTCGGCTCGTAGAAATAGCCGAGGCTGTCCATCGCGGCGCCGCCGGTCAGGCATTGGCCGCCGGCTTCGACCGCGGCCCGCACGATGCCGTCGACACGCGCCCTTTGCCGTTCCGAGATGACAGGGGAATACTGCGTCGCCTCGTCCCAGGTCGGGCCGGGCCGCACCGCCTTCATCTTCTCCAGGATTGTGGCCGTCAGCCTGTCGGCCACGCTCTTCTCGACGATCAGGCGCGTGCCGGCGACACAGGCCTGGCCGGCATTGAAGGTGACGCTGCCGGCGATCGCCGTCGCTGCCTTCTCCAGATCGGCATCGGCAAAGACGATCTGCGGGCTCTTGCCGCCGAGTTCCAGCGTCATCGGTTTGACGCCGGTGCGAGCGACGTTTTCCATGATGGCCGAACCGGCGCGGGTCGAGCCGGTGAAGCTGACCTTGGCGATCTCGGGATGGCCGGTCAGCGCCGTTCCAGTCGTCGGGCCGTCTCCCAGGACTACGTTTATGAGCCCTGCCGGTAAGCCTGCCCTCACGGCGAGTTGTGCCATGTAGACTGCGGAAAAGGGCGTCATTTCCGACGGCTTCAGCACGACCGCATTGCCCGCGGCCAGTGCCGGACCAAGCTTCCAGCCAGCCATCGAGATGGGGAAGTTCCACGGCGTGATCGCGCCGACCACGCCATAGGGCTCGCTCATGATCATGCCGAGACTGGCGTCGTCGGTCGGCACCAGCTCGCTGCCTTCCTTGTCGGCGAATTCGGCAAAGAAGCGGATCTGCTCGGCGGTTATGGCAATGTCGCCGGCGACGAGCTGGCCGACGGGCCGCGTCGAGCACAGCGCCTCGATTTTTGCCAGCGTTTCGGCTTCCGCGTCGATCAGGTCGGCCCAGGCCTGGAGCGCCCTGGTGCGCTCGCGCGGCCGAACGCCGCCCCAGTTGCTGGTCTTCAGCGCCGCCTTGGCGCCCGCTACCGCCTGGTCGACCATTTCGACGCCGGCCACGGGGCTGACGGCGTATGCCTTGCCATCCGACGGGCGGCGCATCTCGATCGCACCCTCGGCCGCGATCAGCCCCCCGTCGATAAAATGGCCGACGGGAAGGGAGACGGTATCCGGGTCGAAGCTCAGGCCCATGGGCGCCCACTCTCAGCTGTTCTGGAGGAGCCTAGCCCGCGCAACAGCGCAGCATGCACCGTTCGAAGATCGGTCGCGGATGATTGTTGCGTGCTGGCGATGAGGGACGGCAAAATCTGTTGCGGCGGCGCCGGCTCGCGCAGACCCACTACCCTACCGTGACGTAGATCTTGCGCACCGTTTCGATGGTCTTCCAGACACCGGTGAAGCCGGGCTTCATCACGAAGCTGTCGCCGGCGCGGTAGGTCACCGCCTCGCCGGCGTCGGGCGTGATCTCGATCGCGCCGGAGAGGATGTGGCAGAACTCGAAGGTCTCGCCCTTGATCGAGCGCGTCTCGCCTGGCGTCGCTTCCCAGACGCCAGTGTGGACGAGATCGCCCTTGGCGACGTCCTGCGCCCAGGTCTTGAAGGCGGGGTCGCCGGCTATCAGCCGTTCGGGCAACGCCTTGGACTGGCGTGGCGGGAAAGATGGGGCGGTGTCGACGGTCTTGAGCAGGGACAAATGATGGCCTTTCAGGTTGGATTTCAATAGCCGCGCGACCGGTCGACGAGCCCGATGGGATCGACCCCGGCGCGGTGGCGTCGGATGTTTTCGATGACGGCGCGTGCGGCGCTCGCGGGCTGGGTGACGCTGGCGACATGCGGGGTCAGTATGATCTTCTGATGCGACCAGAAGGGATGGCCTGCGGGCAGCGGTTCGGGATCGGTGACGTCGATCATCGCCGCCGAGAGTTGGCCACTGTCGAGCGCAGAGACAAGCGCTTCATGATCGAGCTGTGGCCCGCGTCCCGTGTGGACGAGCGCCGCGCCTTTTGGCAGCCTCGCAAACAGGTCGGCATCGAGGAAACCGTGCGTGTCCTCGGTTAGCGGCAGCAGGCAAACCAGTATGTCGCTGGCCACCAGCGTCCGCTCCAACCCGAGCTCGCCGTGGTGACAGGTCACGCCGTCAATCTGCCGTGGCGAGCGGCTCCAGCCGGCGAGCGGGAAACCGAAGGGCTTCAGCCGGTCGAGGACGGCCTGGCCGAGTTGCCCGAGGCCAAGCACGCCGATCCGGCGCGACCCGGCCTGCAGCTGTGGGATGTCACGCCATTCGCCGGCGCGTTGCTGTGCCAGATAGGCGGGCAGGTTGCGATGCAGGGCGAGCACGGCCAGCGTCACATACTCCTGCATCATGCGCACGATGCCTTCCTCGACCGTGCGCACGATCTTCACCTGTTCCGGTAAGGTATCGAGGCGGAACTGGTCTACGCCGGCGCCAATGGAGAACAGGATCTCCAGGTTCCTGTAGCGCGCGAGGTCTTCTGGCGCGGTCCAGGTAATGAGATAGCGTACGGAGTCAGGATCGACTGTTGCGGCATCCATAGTGAAGGGGACGTCCGGTAGTTCCTCGGCGAAGGCATCGGCGAAGATCGCTCCGCGCCGCGCATCGGAATTGAACAGGAATGTCATTCCGGTTCCCCTTCAAGCCGCGCAGCGGGCGCCGAGCGCCTCGATCAATCGCTGGCAGGCGGCGAGTTCGCTGGTGAGAATGTACTCATCCGGCTTGTGGGCGCGATCGATGTCGCCGGGGCCGCAGATGATCGCATCGACCCCGGCAGCTTGGTAAAGTCCGGCCTCCGTGCCGTAGCTGACGGCGGCAAGCGGCGCTTCGCCGGTCAGATCGGCTAACAGTGCCGCCAGTGCCGCGTCCTGCGGCAGCGACAGCGCCGGATAGGCGCTCATCGGCGTCCACTCGACCCGAAAGCCTTCGACCGCAAGGGCCTCGGCTCGCGCCTTGACCGACGTGAGCAGGCTGGCCGGGTCGACGCCTGGAATGGCGCGCGCCTCCAGGTCCAGCGTGCAGGTGCCGGGAATGATGTTGACCGACTGTCCGCCCGCCACCACGCCCGCTTGCAGCGAGGAGTAGGGCGGCTCGAAGGCAGGGTCGAACGGACCGTTCGCTAGCCGCTCGGCTTCGCTCACGGCCGTGCTCAGCGCACCGGCCATGGCGTGGATGGCGTTGAGGCCGAGATCGGGCCGCGAGGAATGGCCTGAGCGCCCGTTGATCGTCACGCGGCCGGCCGCCTTGCCCTTGTGGCCGCGCACGGCGCGCATGCCGCTCGGCTCGCCGACGATGACACCGAGCGGCTTCGCGCAAAGCTCGGGGAGGCGAGCGATCAAATGCGGCACGCCGCGGCATCCGACCTCCTCGTCATAGGAGAAGGCAAGATGAATTGGCCTGGCAAGGCCCAGTCCCGTCAGCGCAGGCACCGCCGCGAGCGCCGCGGCCAGAAACCCCTTCATGTCAGTTGTGCCGCGTCCGTAGAGTCGCGTGCCCTCTCGGCGCAGCGCGAAAGGAGCCGAACTCCATTGCGGCTCGCCGGCAGGAACGACGTCCATGTGGCCGGACAGGATGTAGCCAGGGACATCGGCGGGGCCGATCGTCGCGAACAGATTGGAACGGTCGCCTTCTGGCCCCGGGAGCACCGTGACCTGCGCCCCGTGCTCTACGAGATGGGCCTCTATCCAGCCGGCGATATCACCGTTCGGCTTGCCGGCGACCGATGGAAAGGCGACGAGACGGTCGAGGATGTCGAAGACGTCCATTCCAGCCCTCAAAGCATTTCGGGTCCACCGGGATCGATACCGTCGACCATACGCTGCTAGATTTCCGGAGAGGATGTGCGCGTTCTTTCGCGATTGCGTGCCGAAAGCGGAAATGTTTCAGTTGAATCTAGCGTTGGTGCGCGGCTTTCGAGCAAATCGTACCGGTCTGCTTGTTTAGCGTTGGTAGGGGCAGAGGGTGGCCGTCGGTGCGTCGCCCTCTGGTACGATAATCTTGCAGGGGCATGGAATTGAAGCCGTCCGGAAGCTTGAAAATCGATACGTTCTCGATGCGCGTCGGCGACATCGAAAGCGTCGAACTGGATCGCTTGCACGCGCTCTCGCTCTCCGTGGGATGGCCGCATCGCGCCGAGGACTGGCAATTCCTGCGCGAGTCGGGAGAAGGGTTCGTGGCGCTCGATGAGATCGGCCGAGTTCTCGGTTCGGCCATGTGGTTCGCGCATGGTGCCGATTTCGCAACCGTGGGCATGGTCATCACCTCGCCGCGGCTCCAGACCCTGGGGGCGGGGCAATGGCTGATGAAGCGGGTCTTCGACAAGGTCGTCGGCCGTGATCTGCGCCTCAATGCAACGCGCGCGGCAAGGCGGCTCTATCTCTCGCTCGACTTCCAGCCGGAGAAGACCGTTTATCAATGCCAGGGCATCGCCCGCGTGCCGACGACGGGTTGGCCGGCAAATATTCGAGGCGATGTCCGGACTTTGGACGCAAGGGATATTCCCGCCGTGATCGCGCTCGACGCGGCAGCATTTGGCGTAAGGCGGACGGCGCTCGTCGAACAGCTTTTCGCCCTCTCGGCCGGCTATGGTCTTTTCAAGAATGGCAGGCTGAACGCATTCGCGCTCTGTCGGCCGTTCGGGCGGGGCCATGTCGTGGGGCCGGTTGTGGCGGAAAGCGACGCGGATGCCGTGGCGATCGTGCGGCCGCACGTGGCCGACCATTCGGGGGCCTTCCTGCGCATAGACACCGACATGGACAAAGGCGAGTTCGCCGCCTTTCTGTCGCACAGCGGAATGCCCGTTTTCGACACGGTGCTCACCATGTCGATGGGCAAACGCCTCGCCAATTTTGCCGTCGGTGGTGCATCTGCGCCGGTGACCTATGGCCTCGCCAGTCAAACTCTCGGGTAGTCTAGTCCAGGGCGCGGGCCGGCGCGGCGGTTCACGCCGGCACAATCGCGGCGCTAGCTGGGAGAACTGACATCGAGGCGAGACGGCTTTTTTGCAACCATGCTGGACCAACGCAGCAGACCAAACTGGAAGTGTTACAGCCTTCCAAATTGCTTAAGGGGGCGTGGATCAATAGGGGTCATAGAATTAGCCGAGTTTCGATGGTGAAGCGTCGCGGAACCATACGAAACGATGCGGGAAGATTTCTGATTTTGGCCCACGAAAAACTAAATAAAATCAACGTTCTTGATACGTCCTCCGGGCCCACCATAACCTTTGATTTTTGAGGCGGCAAATCACGGCTGCTTCATGCCACAATCATTCTCTGACGCAGCTGCGGAATAGAGAAGCAGAGAGAATGCTAAGCCTGGACGTCAAATCGCGCCGGGCAGACCCTGTTGTGGACAAGAAAACCCGGCGGCAACCCGCCGGGTTTCGGTTTCGCCGAAGCGAGACCTGTTAGAAGTCGCGCTGGAAGCGGAGCATACCACCGACGCTGTTCTCCTTGTCGGCAGGCGTAAACGCGGGGTTGACAAAGTCAACATCGCCAAACCGGCCTGCATGGAGATAGTCGACTTCGGCCGTGACCGTGAAGCCGGGAACAACGTTGTAAGCGACGTTCGCTGCAACGCCGAGGTTCTTCCAGTCGTCAGCAGACACCTGAAGGTTGAACGAGGTCTTCTCGTTGAACTTGTAGGTGCCACCGCCCCACACTGCCCAGTTGCCGCCCCACTGCTTGTAGAAGCCGCGACCGTTGGCCGGGAAAGCCAAGGTCGTGTCGCTGAGGTTGTCGTCGGTGCCGTAGCCGGCCATGACCCACAGTTGCAGAGCGTCAGACACGTTCACGTCCAAGCGGGCCTTGAAGGCGACTTCTTCGTAGTTGCTGTCATAAGCGACGACACCGGTGATGGCGCCCCAGCCCTGCGTCCACTTCACACCGCCGACGACATGCGGAACGTAGCTGTCGATCGTGTAGGCGCCATAGCCTTCTTCGAGCGAGACGACGGCTGAGAAGCCGTTGCCAGCGTCGAAGTAGTACTGGATGACGTTGGTATCGAAAACGCCGTAGGGAACCAGCGTATCCTGGAGGACGTTGCCGGCGTAGCCGATGAACGTATCGAAGGCCGATTCGTCCTTGCCGACGCGCAGACCACCGAGCTGGATCCAGGCGAAGTTCAGCTCGAGGTCCTTATTGTGAGCCTCGTTGCCGAACTCGTCACCGAAGCCGTTGGAATTACCGAATTTGAAGCGGGTCTCGGTGTAGGTCTTCAAGGTACCGAGTTCGGTTTCCTGGCCGGTCCAGGTCTTCAGCGTGAAGCGGGTGTTCTTGAAGTACGTGCTGTTGTGATCTCCATCCTGATGATCCGCGGATTTCGCACCATCGAACGAGCCGGTGTCACCGATGCCGATGTCGTAGCGGACATAGCCGCCAATGCGCAGGCAGGTTTCGGTGCCGGGGATGTAGAAGTAGCCAACGCCGTACACGTCGCAAATCTTGACGTATTCAGCGGGTTCCGGCTCGGCGACGACGACGGCGTCGGCGGCGCGCGCACCGGAAACAGCGATTAGAGCCGCAGCGGAGCTGAGAAGAAGGCTCTTGATGTTCATTTTCAAACTCCAGCTTCAAAGTGGGTGCCGTGGATCTACCGGCCTCCGAAAAAGATGAGTGACACCTTTCCAAGTGTGAGATTTACGCTCGCGCTGAGTCACCACAATCGAAATCGGCCGCAACGAAATCAGTCGAGACGACATTGCCCAAACGATGTGACAAAAAAGGTACTATTTCGTTTCAACCCTAGGCCGCAGTAACGATTTAACCGTCTGAGCCAGATAGCGATAGCGGCGCGTTTAACGAAGAAGCCCATGAAGTTGGCCAGCAGCTTGTCGTAGCGGGTTGCGACACGGCGGACCTGCTTGAGCTTGGTTGAAGAAGCGCTCGATGATGTTGCTCTTTGTAGAGAGTGTCGTAGGGACGTTGGACCTTGCGGTTGCGCTTCGGTGGGATGACAATTTCGGCCCCTGTTTCAGCGATCTTTTCCTAACGGAACGTTGTCATGGCGAACTCCCTGGTTGGAGCCGGCTGATACACCCTTTTCGCCCAATTCTTACATTTTGCGCATTAAGAGGCACGAATACGAGGACCAGGCATTCAGCCAGCCGTAGCCGGTGTCCCAGCTGAGATAATAGTCAACGAATAAGACAGCATTCCTCAAAAATCAGTGCTGCAAGTCATATGCTTGCCCCGTCGATCGTAGTTGCTCAAGTGTTTTTCCTGCGCAACTTCCCGACCCGTCTGCGCCCACCGGATCGGCCTTGCCTCTTACAGTTATGGTGCCGGCCAGCCTGTCCGGCGAAATATAGACGGCAACCCCGTCTTGGCTAATTGTGGACAAATAGAAAGCACGATGCAGACCGCTAACCTCGCAATGCACCAAGAAGGGAAAGTCATCAAATGATCCCTCGCTGGAATGCGCGATGGCCGCAAACTGCGATAACGCAATGGCAGCCAAAGCTGCTCTTACGCGAGGATTTCGCCAAGACGCGACATATGCCATTGATTGGAACCCCGCTTGCTCGCCGTTATCCTTGATCGCCCGGTTGTGACGGTGGTGGTGCGGACAACCACGCCATTCCCACATCCGCACTATGAGCCGCTCTTCGAAAACCAAGTTCCGCACATAACAAGTTTCGCGCATATAGTGTCATTTGGCAAGTTCAGGACCAGCGAGTGCAATCGAAAAATAGCGCTTCATGGTATGTGTCCTCCCAAAAATCCCCACCTCAGCTCGGGCGCCTTCGGCTGCCTAGTGTCTCGCTCTTACTCTAAAAGTTTGAACCCTTGTTCCACGGGCGCCGTGCTGGGGATGTCGCCAGAACGCTTCACCGTATCTGCCTTATCTAGTAGTGCCGCGAACAATGCCTGGATCGGCTTGCTCTGCATCGCGGATTGTGCGGGCATCGTGGATGTCCTTGATGGGCGATCAAGTCAATCACACGTGGCCGCAGCCTCAAGCGCTTCGGCACGGGAAGGTTTGTGCAAATCCGCGATCCGCCGAACAGAAGCGTAGAACCTTGGATAGTCGCCGGAACACAGATCGAACAAGCGAAGAAACGCCGGAACCTGTTCGCCATAGACAGCGGTCGCGGCGAGCTTTGCATTGTTGATCGGGGCATCGAACCACGCGTCGTACCCCCGGTATCCGGCCCAGCGCTTGTCGCGCATTTGCCGGTAACGCGTCAGCAGCTTGTCGATCGTGGCTGCCTTGGCAGCCGCCATCTGCTCCGGGGTACGGGGACTTGCATAGACCTGCCCTAACTCGTCCCGCGTTTTCGACACCAGTCCAAGAAAATCGGCACGGCGCTTGCGATCGGCTTCGTAGCGGCGCAATCCGGCGTGATCGCCAGCGGCGCGCAGCCATTTCCTTACGCCGGTGGTTTCGACGGCGACCGCGAAAGCCTCATTGAATGCGGAGTCGTCATTCACATAGATGCGCTGATGCGCCAGTTCATGAAAGACAAGGCTTGCGAGATACGTGTCGTCCTGACGAAGCATGGTGCTTAGCAGCGGGTCACTGGACCAGCCCAAGGTGGAATAGGCGGTGATGCCTGTGACATAGACGTCCAGCCCCTGCCGATGAAGTTCGACAGCGCTTTCAGTCGCGGATTTCCGAGCAAAGTAACCCCGGTACGGAACGCAGCCGAAAACCGGAAAGCACCAGGTAAGTGGCGTCAGGGAGAATTGCGGCGCCGCAAAAACGGCCCAGGTCACAGCGTCCCGACCGATGTCAACATAGCTGCGGTAGCTGCTGTTGTCGGGCAGTGCCAGTTCATCTGTGGCAAACCGACGTATGGCGCTCGCCGACGTCAACTTGGCGCGCAATGCCTCGGGCGTGGAAGGATCATGGATCAGTTTTCCAACATTTTCGCGCGCCGCCATGATCTGCACATGACCCTCCAGGGACTGCGCGTAGTAGGAAATGCTTGTGCAGCCGGTCACCCCGGACGCCATGATCACCGCGGCAAGCAATCGAAAAACGCGCTTCACCAGCTTGCCCACCGCTTGCTCTTCTCCCCATGGAGCAAATATCCCCATTGCCCCGGGTCTCAAACAGGCGCACCAATTTTCGTCAAGGTCTGGAAGGGGTCGCGGGGTCGAAATTTCGACTTTGGCAGGTTTGGCAAATGCGGGCCTTTCGCCTACGAGTTGACGGATGTCCCATCGCGAGACGGAGTCCGCAAGATGCGGGCTGTCCACTGGGGTGCCAAATTCCCCCAAGCTGCCGGTCTGCTGCCGGCCCTATCTCAGCCCTTCGATGTTACCAGTAGGTGTGGCTGTTCTGAGCGCGGAGCAGACAGGACGTCACGATGCGGATGCCGCGACCTTGGAAGGCACGCCGCGTCCGAACTCGACGTCCCAGCTTCGCTCCACCGGTGCGGCTTCGCCACTTAACCCGAGTTTGGGGAAAAGCAGTTCGGCGACGTTGAACGCCTCTTCCAGGTGCGGGTAGCCGGACGCTATGATCGTTTCGATGCCGATGTCCTGATACTCACGTATGCGCGCTGCAACATTGTCGGGATTGCCGACCAGCGCCGTTCCCGCGCCGCCACGCACCAGCCCAGGTCCAGCCCACAGATTCGGGCCGACAACCAGCCGGTCGCGCCGGCGCTGATGAAGTGCCGACATGCGCTTCTGCCCAACGGATTCCGAGATGTGGACAAATCCGTTCTGGGCTTCGGCGATCAGGTCGTCGGTGACGTGGCTGATCAGCCGGTCAGCGGCAGCCCAGGCCTCATCCTCCGTTTCGCGTACGATCAGATGAATGCGAAGGCCGAAACGGATCGTGCGGCCTTGTGCAGCCGTTGCTTTCCTCACGCGATCGATCTTCTCGGCAAGCTGGTCCACCGGTTCGCCCCAGCTCAGATAGGCGTCCACATGCTTGGCGGCGATCGCAATGCCGGCATCGGAAGAGCCTCCGAACCAGAGTGGCGGATGGGGTTGCTGAACCGGCGGGAAGGAAATGTCGGTGCCGTGAGCAGAAAGGTACTTGCCCTCGAAATCCGCTGGCTCACCCGAGAGGATCCGCCGCCAAATGGTCAGGAACTCGTCGGTTTGCGCATAGCGCTCGTCATGGCTGAGCTTGTTGCCGTCGCCGGCGAGGTCGGCTGGATCCGCACCGGTGACGACATTGAGCAGGACGCGGCCGCCGGAGATGCGGTCCAGGGTGGCGGCATGACGCGCAAACAGGGCCGGTGTTCCGCTGCCCGGCCGAAGCGCGACGAGGAACTTCAGCCGTTCGGTGAGCGGGATCAGCCCGGCCGCCACGATCCAGGCGTCCTCACACCGCGTCCCGGTGGGCAGCAGCACGCCCTTGAAGCCAAGCCGGTCGGCGGCCTGGGCGATCTCCTTGAGATAGCCGAAGGTTGCCGGCCGGTGCCGCTCGTCGGTGCCGAGGTACGGTCCATCGCCATGCGTCGGCAGGTACCAGTAGAGGTCGAGCGGCTTGCTGGGCATCGGATTGTTCCTTCAGCGATGTGGAATGTGTGGGCAGGCAAGCGTCAGAGCTTGCCCTTCCAGGGGATGAGACGGTGCTCCAGCCAGCGCATGCCGCTGGTGAAGGCAAAGGCAAGGATGGCGATGACGATGAGGCCGACGAAGACGACGTCGGTGGCGAGGAAATTGGCGGCCGACATGATCATGTAGCCAAGGCCTGACTGGGCCGCGATAAGCTCGGCCGCGACCAACGTCGACAATCCGGCACCGATGGCAATCTTCAAGCCGGTCATGATTTCCGGCAATGCGGACGGCAGGATGATGCTGGTGAACAGTTGCAGTCGGCTGGCGCCGAGCGACAGCGCGGCATTGATGCGCTCAGCCGGCACTGACCGGACACCGGCCTGTGCGGCAAAGCAGATTGGGGCAAAGGTTGACAGCGACAGGAGCACGATCTTGGAAGTCTCGCCGATGCCCAGCCAGATGATCAGCAGCGGCAGGTAGGCCAGCGGCGGCAAGCCCCAGTAGAGATCGATCGGCACGCTGAAGATGCCCTTGACCCAACGATTGAGGCCCATCAGCAGGCCGAGCGGAATGCCAAGGAAAATGCCGACGCCGAGCGCCGCGGCGATACGGCCCAGGCTTGCCAGTGTGTGGTCGAGAAGCGTGCCGTTGGCATAGCCGTCGGCCCAGACGGCGCTGAATTGCGTCAGCACCTCGGCCGGTGACGGCAGGAACAGCGGCGACGCCCAGCCAAAGCGCGCGGCGATGAACCACAACGCGATCAGTGCAGCCAGCGTGACCAGGCTTATGCCGAGCGTGCCTGTCGACGCGGATCGGCGTGGCCGGAGGGACGGCCTGCGCTGGGTCGTCGAAGGCGAGAACGAAGTCGGGGAATTGGCGGCAAGCGTCATTGCAAGGTTCCTGTGCGGGCGCCTTCCGGCTGGTGGATCAGCGAGCGGATTTCCTGACGCAGTTCAATGAAGCGCGGGTTGGACTGGATCGGCCCGATGTCGCCGCTCCTGGCAAACTCGCGGACGAAATCGGCCTCGAACCGGGCCAACGATACGGCCAGGCCTAGGCGACATCACAACGATTGTCGTGCCGAGCGTGAGGGCTTCCTCGATGGAATGGGTGATGAACAGGATCTGCTTGCCGGTCTTGGCCCAGACCGAGGCCAGAAGCTGCTGCATTGTCTCCCGCGTCAGGCTGTCGAGGGCGCCGAACGGCTCGTCCATCAGCAGGATCTTCGGATCGGTGGCCAGGGCTCGCGCGATGCCGACGCGCTGGCGCATGCCGCCGGACAGTTCATAGGGCGGCTTTTCGGCGAAATCGGCGAGCCCGACCAGTTCCAGCAGACGCCTTGATCGCTCATGGCGTTCGCTGCGCCGCACGCCCCGGTATTTCAGGCCGAGAGCAACATTGTCCAGCACATTGGCCCAGGGCAACAAGGTATCCTTCTGGAAGACGACACCACGATCGCCGCCGGGCGCGACAATCTCTTTTCCATCCAGTGTGATCGTGCCCTCGGTGAGCGGCAGGAAGCCGGCGATCGCGTTGAGCAATGTCGACTTGCCGCATCCGGAAGCACCGACGGCGACGACAATGGAATCAGGTGCAATGTCGAGCGAGACGTGATCGAGCGCGTGAACGTCCTGGCCGTCGGAAGCTGGAAAGGTGACGCTGGCGTCGCGAATTCGAAGCATGGTGGCCTCCAGGCAGTCTGGCTGGCGATATTGCCGCCAGCCAGAGCCGAATGTCGTTCAAGGATTTTAGTTGGAGGCCTTGGCGGCCTGCGCATATTGCGGATCGGCGGCTGAGGCGTAGCTGTCCTTGATGGCGGTGATCTTCTTCTGGTCCTTCAGGAAGCCCGCAGTGTCCTTGAGGATTTTCGCGACGGCGCTCTTGTCGCCACCGCCCAGCCATTTGTCGGAAGCCTGTTCGTCGAGCGGCGGAACCACCGTCGTCTTCAGCTGCTCCGAATTTTCGGCCGCCGTACCGCCCTGCAATTTGGCGATCGCCTTGGCGCTCTCGGAGTCCGGTCCCCAGGCGGCCGGATTGCTCAGATAGGCGGTGTTGTAGCCGTCGATCAGCCGCACATACTGGCCGAGGAAGTCGGGATTGGCCTTGGCGAAATCACCGGTCACGACAAGCGCGCTGAAGGTCGGAGCGCCACGATCGGCGACCTGGCCGGCTGTGAGCAGGACCTTGCCGTTCTTCTTGAGTTCGGAGAGTGCCGGATCCCAGACGAAGGCGCCATCGATGTCACCGCGCTTCCAAGCCGCGACGATCTCGGGCTGCGGAATGGCGATGACCTGGGTTTCCTTCTCCGTGATACCTTCCTGCTTGAGTACGGCGAGAAGCTGGTAATGGTCAGTCGAGACGGGTGCTGCGGCGAGCTTCTTGCCCCGCAAGTCGGCCGGCGACTTGATCTCGGGCCGCACCACCAGGGCTTCCCCGTCACGAGAGACCGAGGAGATGTAGAACGCCTTCACGTCGATGCCCCTGCTGACGGCGGCGGCGAAAGGGCTTGATCCGACATCACCGATCTGGACGTCGCCGGATGCAATGGCGGCGAAGATGTCGGCGCCTGAATTGAAGCGGCGGAATTCGATGTCCCAGCCGGTCTTCTTGGCAAGATCGCCATTGGCAATGCCGAGATTGTACGGATTGGCACCCGTCTGGTAGGCGATGACGACTTTCTTGTCGGCGGCAAGCGCTGCGGCGGAGCTGGCCGCCAGGGCAAGCCCGACTAGGGCAGCGGAAATCAGTTTTCGCATGGTATCTTATTCCTTTGAAACAGAGGGCACAGCTTCGATTGCCGGCCCTGAGCGAGGGGCCGAGGATTAAAGTCCACTAATATTATAGACTTAGACAGGAATGAAATTCCGAAAGGCTGGCCCTCGGTAAAAAATTGCGGCTTCGACGCGAACCGGCCCCAACGGATCATTCTCACGCAAACCCGAGGGGCCGGTCCGACGCATTATTTGTGGGGATCAGTTCGTTTATCGGCGGGTCGAATTTCTCTCGACTGCCGCGGCCGCCCTAGCTTGAACTAATGCTTGCTGTTCACCGGCTTGCGATTATGGTTGGCCAGGTTTTCTGAGGCGGCAGGGGAAACAGCATTTTGCCTCGTCGATCAGCTCGATCGCACCTGCTTGGTCTGATCGCGGCCGCGGTGATACCGGTCTGGCTCTTCGCGGCCTATCTGCTGGTCCAATATGCTGTGCATGAGCGGTCCCGCTTCGACCAGGACGCCCGCCAAACCGCCCGGCAGGTTTCGCTCGTTGTCGAGGGCGAACTAGCCAATCTTCAAACGACTCTCAACGGTTTGTCGAAATCGCCTGCTCTGGCCAATGGCGATCTGGAAACCTTTCGCGGCGAGGCACTCAGCCTGGTCGAAGGGACGGACCGGATCATCGTCCTGCGCGATTTAGGTCGCAATCAGTTGTTGAATACAGGGATCGGGCACGGTGAAGTTCTGCCGCCGGTCGAACCGATGCCGGCAGGGGATCTGGAGAAACTCAGAGCGTCCGGCATTTTCGTCAGCGACGTCTTTGCCAGCAAGGATTCCAAAAACTACCGCATAGCCGTTGCCATACGGGTGCCGGCGCCGACGGGCGAAGATCTGGTCCTTTCGATTTCCATCCCGACCGCGCGCATCCGGGATGTGTTGATGCCTGCTGTTCTCGAGGGGTGGACGGTTGGTGTTGGAGATCGCCACGGAAGTTACGTGGCACGTTCCAGGTCGCATCAGGAGATGAGCGGCAAGCCTGGATTGCCGGAATATCTGGAAAAAATCGTTGGCCGCTCCGGCAGCTTCACTTCCCGCAACTTCGAGGGCACCACGCTGCTGGCGGGCTACTACCGATCCTCCTATTCCGATTGGTTCTATACCGCCAACGTGCCGCTTTCGGAGGTGCAGGCGCCGCTATGGCGCTCGCTCGCGGCAATTTGCGGGATCGGCCTGCTGGCGCTTCTTGTGTCGATCGCTCTCGGCTACGTCGTGGGAAAGCGCTTCACGGGAGCGACCACCGACCTAGCTGCCCGCGCTGAGGCGCTTGGTCAGGGCCGCGCAGTTGAGCCTATGTCCACCACGGTTGCCGAGTTCGGCGCCATTGCGCAGGCGCTGGTAGACGCCGAGCGTGCCATCGCCGAGCGCCGATATGAATTGGAGACAGTACTGGAGACGGTGCCGGCAGCAGTCTGGTTCACCTATGACCCCCAAGCCCTTCAGGTCATTCGCAATCGCTTCGCGGCGGAACTCATGGGTCTGCCGACCGACGCCCGCAAATCGTTTGGCGCGCCCGACCTCGTGATCAACACCGTGGCGGTCAAGGACGGCCATACCGTGAGCCGGCAGGACCGGCCTCTAAGTCGGGCCATGCGTGGAGAGCTGACAGACAACGAAGAATTCGCCTATACGCTTCCGTCTGGCGTGGAGCGCTTTCTGCTCTCGAGCGCGCGTCCGATCCGCAGCCCGGGCGGCAGCATAATTGGTGCCGTGCAGATCAGCCTTGATATAACCGACCGCAGACGCGGCGAAGAGCATCGCAAATTGCTGGTCAACGAACTCAACCACCGCGTCAAGAACACGCTTTCGGTGGTCCAGGCAATCGCAAGCCAGACGATCCGCAACGCAACCACTTTGCCCGAGGCAGGACGGGTCCTGTCTGACCGGCTCATCTCGCTGGCGAAGGCGCACGATATCCTGACGCAGAAGAACTGGAGCGGCGCCGATCTCCATGATCTGGTCACAGCCTCGATCAAGCCGCATGCTCCGATCGAACGATTTCAAATCAGCGGAGGGAAGGTTTGGCTTCCGCCCAACGTCGCCCTTTCATGTGCTCTAGCACTTCATGAACTTACGACAAATGCGATCAAATATGGGGCGCTGTCGAATGCAAACGGCAGGGTTTCGCTATGCTGGAAGCTTGTTGGTCAAAAACAGCAACGCCAACTTGAACTCGAATGGCGAGAGACTGGTGGCCCGACCGTCGGCCCCGTCGAGCGCAAGGGGTTTGGCACCCAGCTCCTGGAGCGCATATTCGACTCCGATTCCGCGGGACGCGTGGTGCTGACTTTCGAAAGGTCGGGACTGGTCTGCCTTTTCCAGGTGAACCTGTCTGAGCCGAATGAGGCCGAAGCACATTTTCCAGGCAGCGAAACTTAGACCTCGCTGTTCAGTCCGAACTATTTTCGGGTGCGCCAATGGCGCATGGCGGACGGTGAGTTCAACTGGTCACCGCAACACCTTCTGTAGCCTATCGGCCGGCGTTTCGAAGTCCAGGATTTTTCGGGGGCGCTGATTGAGCCGCAGAGCGACGGCGTTGAGTTGGGCCTGGGAGACACGGGAGAGGTTGGTTGCTCTCGGGAAGTACTGCCTGAGCAGACCGTTGGTATTTTCGTTGGTGCCGCGCTGCCAGGGACTGCGCGGATCGCAGAAGTAGACCTGTAGATCGGTTGCAACGGTGAAGCTCCTGTGACGAGCCATCTCCTTGCCCTGGTCCCATGTCAACGAGCGCCGCAGCTCTTCGGGCAATGTGCCGATCTGCTTGGCGAGGGCCGCCACGACGGTGGCCGAGTCCCTTCTCGTCAACTTCACAAGCATCGTGAACCGGCTGTGTCGTTCGACGAGGGTGGCGATGTTCGTGTCGTTCGCACCGGTGAGCAGATCACCCTCCCAATGGCCTGGGATAGCTCGATCCTCAGCCTCAGCGGGACGCTCGCGGATGGAGACCATATCGAGTATCTGCCCTTGCCCCGTCCGGCGCTGTGCACCTTTGGCGAGGCGCATCTGCCGTTTGGTGCGCAGATGTGCCGTCAGTTCCTTCTTGAGTACCCCTCGCGACTGGATGAATAGACTGCGATAGATTGCTTCATGAGATATCCGCATGCTTGGATCGCCCGGGTACTCTCGCCTCAACCAGCCCGCTATTTGCTCCGGCGACCACTGTAGCGCCAGCTTTTGCGCGACCCGCCATCGTAGCCGTCCAGAGCATGCAAGGCGACACTGCTTCGGGCGTAGCGCGCGCTCCCAAGCCTGCTTGTCAGCCCGAGTTGCACGGTAAGTTCGCGTACCTCCATTGCGCGTGATCTCCCGACATATTGTCGATGGCGCGCGCCCAAGACTTCTGGCAATGGCGCGTATCGCAAGACCCGCCGCGATCCCCCGAGAGATCTCTTCTCGCTCCGCCAGTCCAAGCGCCCAAGCCGCTCTACGCCTTGCTGACGGAGCAATGCCGCCATGTAGGGATACGATCCGCTGCACGCCGGTTTTGTTCCTGCGGTCCAATGCCCGCGAGATCGACGAAATGCTTTGGCCTTGCTTCCATCGCTCCCAAAGCTCGGCCTTCTGCGCTGATGTAAACCAGACCCGTGACGTCACCATGCGACACCTCCTCATCCTCTCAGACTAAAGGTGTTGCCACGATCGGTTGAACCCACCGACCCTTTGAAGTCATTCGCTTGAGTTGATTGCCGGCGTGTCGCTTCTGGCACCGTGTGATTTCAGGCTGCGTCGCAAGAACGGCGACAGATGGGATCGTCAGACCATCAATCCGCAGTCTTGCCCAATGTGTCGGCGACGACCGCACCGCGCTTGCCCATGGGCAGAGCAGGGCCCGTGGTCGAGTCGACGGCCGTCTGATGTTCCATTTCCGCGTTGATGGCGGCGCCGGCAATAAGGATGATGACTGAAATCCAAGTCCACATCATCAAGCCGACCACCGCGCCAAGCGATCCGTACGTGGCGTTGTAGTTGGCGAAATGCTGCAGATAGAACGAGAAGAGCCACGATGCCCCGATCCAGATAGTGGTCGCGATCAAGGCTCCCCAACTCAGCCATCGCCACTTGGCATACTCTCGACTCGGCCCGAAGCGATAGAGCAGGGAAATGCCGGTCAGCGTGGTGCAAACCAGGATCGGCCATCGGGACGCCGCAACAAGCGTTTCGGTCCAGGCATCAAGGTAGAAATAGCGCAACAATGCCGGAACGACGCCCACGGTTAGCAACAGCACGATGCCAATCAGCAAGGCTCCGACCGTAAACAGTATCGACATCAGGTTGAGGGTGATGAAGCTGCGTTTCTCGCGCTCTTCATAAGCTATGTTCATGGCGTCGAAGAGCGCCTTCATGCCGCTGTTGGCGCTCCATAGCGCGACGCCAAGGCCGATGAAGAAGCCGGTTCCGAGAGCACCCGGTTTCTGCTTGGCCAGGGCCTGCAATTGGTCGCGAATAAGATCGAGCCCGCCCGATGGCAGCAAACCGCCCAGATAGGCGACATGATCCGCGACCGTGACAGGATCCGCGACGAAACCATAGATCGAAATGAAGGCCGCCAGCGCCGGAAACAGGGCGAGCAATAGATAGAAGGTCGCGCCTGCCGCGACCAGCAGGACCCGGTCCTTGTTGAATTCTTCCCACAGCCGCCAGAAGATATCCTTCCAGCCCAGTGCCGGGATCTGTGATGGCCAGGCAGCATCGCGTCCGCGGCCTCTAGGCTCCGACCGCAGGGTGGCTTTGCTGCCTTCTGTGGTTGATGCAGCTCGACTGGCCGCTTCCCCATCGATGAGTGAGGGTTTCGTTCCGGTCGGCTGCTGTTTCCCTTCCGCCTTCGAAGCCACTGTGCGCGCCTCAATCAATCCCGCGTTCAACAGATGTCGTTGGGCGCCGCCAGCGCGGCAAATTACCTCTCGCCTGATCCGGCTTTGCTTAGCCGTCCAACACCGCCTTTCAGATCGGTGTATCTACGTCCCTTTCTGCGCGCTCCATTAGGCGACAAGCTATCCCCTAAGGACGGCCCGTCGCTGCCGTGAATGGAGCGACGGGCGTTATGATCAGTCGCGCTTCCGCGGGTCGGAGAATTCGAACCTACCACCCCTGCCGGCCATACCAGTCATCGATATCGCGACGGGCTCGATCCTTCTCGATGCCGTAACGCTCCTGGATCTTGCCTTCGAGCTGATCGCGTTTACCGGCGATTCGATCAAGATCATCGTCAGTGAGTTTGCCCCATTGTTCCTTGATCTTACCCTTAACCTGCTTCCAGTTTCCTTCGACGCGGTTCCAGTCCATGACACAGGGTCTCCTTCGTTTCACACAAGGCCAAACGTCGTCCGAAGAGGGAGGTTCCACGATGTCCTCGCCGTTCGGACTTTCTCAAAACGCTGTGCAGATGGCCGGAGCCTGTTGGGCTGGGCGGGCGGCAGGAACCATCCACCTCGCGGGCCGTTGGGTCACAGGAAGGGACATCCGACAGATGGTTGACGAGCAAGGAAGGCCACCGGCTGCGACGGACGGCATGGCTCGTCATCTGGCTAGCGAGACCGGCATCACCGAAGCACAGGCCCGTGAGTTGATCGACTTCCTCGGGCTCAATTGGGCATCGCTCTTGCGGGAAGCGCGGATGCTGAAAAACAGGAAGCCTTAGACCGCAAGTTTCTGACTGGGATCATGTGGAGCCTGTCGGCAGCCAAGACAAACGGCCGAGCTTTGAGCCGTGTGATCCCGCTGACGGGATCACACGGCTCGATAGTATCAATATCCGTCGGGACACCGTGCGATGTAGACACGCCCATTGCGATCTCTGTAGCGGCACTGACCGGCTTCACTGGCATGCCCGATCACCGCGCCCGCGATGGCTCCAGCGGCACCGCCAACGATCGCGCCTTTCACGGGATCACCGGCTACGGCGGCACCAATTGCCGCACCGCCTAGACCACCGACTGCAGCGCCCTGCTCGGTGCGCGAGCATGCTGCGAGCGGAATGATAAGGCTCAATATGAGCAATGTCTTTTTCATGAGTTGTCCTCCAGCGGCCCGACATTGAGCCCGGTGATAAATGCGCGATTTGTTTTTTCGATCCATCGATTTGCTAAATTGGCTTTTGATTGCGCGAGCCATCTTCAGCGAGGGCAGAAACGGAAGACCACGTACTGGCTCAAGCACGGGCTACTCGGCGCATCTGTCCGGCGAGGAAAACCTTCGCATCTGGAAAAGGCGGCATGGGCATTGGAACATTAGACAGTTCCAAGTGTTCACTCGGTGCGAGGGTTGCCACCAAATCCTCAAAGACCGGGCAAGAGAGCTTGGTCTGCCAAATCATTTTGAGGAGATCGAACCGTGCACAGCATTATCTATCTCGTCGGGCTCGTCGTCGTCGTCCTTGCCGTTCTGAGCTTTTTTGGCCTCAGGAGGTAGCGCAAAGCCGACATGACCCAGACTGTTGAACCGCCAATATTGCCAGAGGGCAGCCCGGATCGGGAGATCAATTGTGAAGTCGCACTGGAGACCGCATTTGCTGCTTTGGTAACTGCCTCACAGGCGCAGGGATGGACACCCCACGAAACGGCCGTGACCCTGTTGAAGATTGCCACACAACATGGCCAGCAGGTCCAGGCTCTCGTTGCTGCAATCAAGAGCGAGCCGAAATGAGTCAATGGGTTGGCAACGCGGTAGTGGAACAGTTTGAACTCTGAAGCGCTGGCTATTTCTAGCGGCTTCGACCGCCGTCAAAAGGTCGCCAATTTATGGATGTCTGCATCGCCAGAACACGGGACGACAATATCAAAACCGGCAAGAGCGGCTTGCTGCTCATCTCGGACAACTATGATGCCTTCGCCGCGCGTGTGTTGGCGGCAAGAAGCGCGGTTCGCACTCTCGATCTCATGTACTACCTGTGGCATGACGACCACACCGGCCGCTTGCTTCTGCAGGAAGTTTTCCGGGCCGCTCAGCGGGGCGTGCGCGTGCGAATGCTGCTTGATGACGTCAACCCGCGCAAAAGTGATTCTGCATATCTGGCGTTGAGCAGCCATCCAAACATCGAGCTGAAGCTGTTCAATCCGAGCGGCGTCAGAGCACGCGGCATTGTACGCAGCATGGAAGTTCTCCTGCGGCTTTTTGCATTGACGCGCAGGATGCACAACAAGGCGTGGATAGCCGACGACGACATCGCCATTGTCGGGGGGCGCAATGTCGGCGATGCCTACTTTGATGCAGCAGAAACAAATTTCCGCGACCTCGACGTTCTCCTCCTCGGCCCCGCCGTGCAGCAAACCGCCGAAATTTTCAAGGCTTTCTGGACGTGCCAGGACGCAAAACCAATTGGCGCGCTCGGTCCAGCCGCTGCGACCACGCAGGCCGAATTGTTTGGAGGAAGCGATGCTGAAACCGAGTCAAAACTTTTGAACGGGATCGGCGACCATGGGACCGTCGCTGAGTTCATTGCGGCCGGCAACGATGTGCACTGGGTGGAACGTGTTCGAGTGATTTCCGACCCTCCAGAGAAAGTGCGCGGCTGGAGACGTCGCAGTTGGCTGTTGAAGGAATTGCTTCCGATCATTCAGTCAGCGCGCAATTGCCTGGAAATTGTGTCTCCCTATTTCATTCCTGGCAAAAGGGGGTCCGCAATCTTGTCGGACCTCGTCAGCAACGGCGTTGAAGTTGCGGTTCTGACCAATTCATTGGCAGCCACTGATGTCGCAGCGGTCCACGGCGCCTATGCAAATTATCGCAAGCGATTGCTCAGGAACGGCGTCAAGATTTTTGAGCTTCAGCCCTTCAGCCGGCGGCAGGCGATCTCGGTATTTGGGTCCAAGGGAGCCAGCCTGCACACGAAGGCTTTCAGCGTCGATGACAAGACCGGTTTCGTCGGCTCCTTCAATTTTGATCCGCGGTCGGTGTCGTTGAACTCGGAAATGGGAGTGCTTTTTGAGGATGAGGAATTGGTCGCTGAACTGCGGCGCAGGTTCCAGGCAGAGATATCACCGGAAGCGAGTTATCGGCTCGAACTGAAAAACAACGCGCTCCACTGGCATGGATGCGACGGAGGCAGGTCCCAAAATTATTCTCACGAACCTGAAGCGGGGATTTTCCGCCGCATCCTGGCGATCCTGGTCCGCCATCTCCCGATCGAGTCCCAACTTTAGGCAGCAAAGCGACCATCGAGTGTCGAGCCCAAGCGCGTAGATCCCTGCGTTAACGCGTCTTCGTGCCGAGGGCAGCGGCCGGGTTGCCTACACGGAGTACACAACGATCGAACTAGACCAGAGCCCACAGCGCGGTCGGCGCGTCAGAGTCAAAGCTCGACTTTGGCGACGTTGTCTTTGTATTCGTCTTTGGGATCGAACCCGAGCAACATCTTGATCCCCGCCATTACGCTCGATCCATCCAGCCAAATCTCTGCCTCCCGCGGATCGAACCGTAGCAACGCCAGCCTCGGATCATCTTTCCCGCCCTCAAACCATGCGGCCACAAAGCGATTCCAAAGCCGATCGATCGTTGCACGGTCGTTGTCGAGCCAAAGATTCCCCTGCACTGTGGCGAACAGATCGTGGCCTTTGGACGTGAAGGTCGCGGTCGCTTTGCTGCCATCCGTCAGACCCTGAACGAGTTCGGTGTCTTTCGCCGTAAAGAACCAGACTGGACCATTTCCGTCAGTCTCCATTTGTGCAGTCATCGGACGAGGAATGACCTTGGAGTTATCGAGTCCGATCATCATCGTCATATCGGACTTCAAGGATGCCCAGAACCTGGATTTGAGTTCCGCGGGGGCTGGCATAGGCGTTTCCTTTCGAATTGGCGAAAGGGGACAAACGACTGTTGGGCATGTTCGGTTCCGACGGGGCCGGCGATTGGTGAAAACGTTCCTTGCTGGAGTGGTAAAACTGTTCGGTCTCGCGTGAGATTCGTACCAGGGAGATGGAATGATGCCATCTCGCTTTTCGGTCGACGACCCTTCGACCGATGCCGCTCGGATCTAGGTGCGGGCAGGGTGCCTGCTTCGCGCGGCCATCTCGGCGACTAGCGCAGTTCACCGTTTCACGGAAACGGCGAACCGCTCTATCTCTTTGTTTTGACGAAATTCCCTGAGGGAAAGCGCTACGCGCTTTTCCCGGGAAAACCGTTTCACACTTTTTCTGGAATTGCTCTAGTGCGCCTATCACAGCCGCAGGGCGACCTTCCTTCCTTCGTGGAATGCGTAGGGCGCCTGGCGTGGAGCGGCGGCATCGCCGACCTCCATGAAAGGTTGCGATGTGCCTTTCAACTCTTTCGCCAGCCAATCCGCCGCCACGTTGGTGGTTGCGAGAACAAGGCAATCGCCCGGTACGAAACTTTCTTCACGGGTGTTGTGGTCGACGACGGTCACGCCGTCCCCGTGCCATTCCAGAACGCTGACGTCCACGAACCATTTGATGCCAAGCTGGCGCAATGTCCGTCGCAGCGGGAAATCGGCAGCTGTCCGCTGCAGTTCCTTGCCGACCAGCGGATCGGGCGTGAGAATGGTCACTTGATGGCCATCCTCGGCAAGTTTCCAGGCTGTGCCACCGCCGCGCCAGCCTCCGCCCTCGTCGAGCAAAAGCACGCGCTTGCCGGGTCGCGCATGGCGGGCCATCACGGATTCGATCGAGAAGACATTGCCCTTTTCGATGCCGGGCAAGCTCGGCATTGCCGGCAGCGCCTTCTGAAATCCGGTTTCGGGAGACACCGACCCCGTGGCCAGGATGACGGTGTCGGCTTGGAATGAGGGGATTTCCGATGCCTCGACATAGGTGTTCAGCCGCACGTCGACGTTCAGCTTGCTGAGCTGGCGCTCATACCAGCCAAGGAGGTCGAGGATTTGCCCCCGGCGCGGCTGCAATCCGGCAAGAAGAAAGTTCCCGCCCAGTCTGCTGGAGGCTTCGGCCAGCACCACGTCGTGGCCCCGTTCGGCGGCAACGCGTGCCGTCTCGAGGCCAGCGGGCCCGCCGCCGACGACAAGCACCCGTTTTTTGATGGTGGCGGCCGTGAACCGGTCACCGCCCCATTCAAACTCGCGTCCTGCCGAGGGATTGATAAGGCAGCTGATCCAGTAGTCGCGTGAACGGCGGCCCCAGCACATCTGGTTGCAGGATATGCAGCCGCGCACATCGTCCGGCCGGTCTGCCGCGGCCTTGCGTGCCAGGTGCGGGTCGGCGATCTGGCCCCGCACGATCGAGACAAGGTCCGCAGCCTTCTCGCCGAGCACGGTTTCGGCGTTTTCAGGTGTCCTGATATGGCTCTCGGCCACCACGAGGGCCGTCTTGACCACGCCCTTGAGGGTCGCCGCAAGATCGGCGCCAAGTTTCTCCGGGTAGAGAAAGGTCGGCATTATCTTGTAGAAATCGAGGTAGCTGCCGGTTCCGCAGGTCACGTAGTCGATCAGCCCCTGCTCATCATGCAACCGAATGATCTCCGCCAGTTCCTGGCGACTGAGTGCGACTGTGTAGTCTGGCTCATCGCTGACCGAGAGCCCAACGATAAAATCTCGGCCGCATGTTTCCCGGATGCGGGTCAGGATCTCGCGGGAGATCCGCGTGCGGTTTTCGAGCGAGCCTCCCCATTGGTCTTCGCGTTGGTTTGTCCAGGGTGTCCAGAATTGATCGATCAGTCCGACATAGGCAGCCCAGACTTCGACACCATCGAAACCGGCGTCCCGGCAGCGGCGCGCGGCCTGAACGAAGCCGTCGATGGTCTCCCAGATCTCATCCTGCGACATAGCGTGGGAACCGTCGCTGTCGTGATAGCTTGGTAGGCCCGAGGGCGACCAATGCGCATGAAATGAGTTGTCCGAATCGCCATGCGCACCGACGTGGTAGAGCTGCTGGATGGCGATCGCCCCGTGGTCCTTGATCGCCCGCGTGACATGCTGGAAATGAGGAATGACGCTATCGTCGCCAGGCCGGAAATTGCCGCGTGTCAGCACGGCGGCCTGATGGACGGGCATGGGTTCGACAACAATCATGCCGGCCCCGCCAATCGCTCGTTCGGCATAGTAGGCAACGTGTCGTTCGGTCGGCACGCCATTTTCGGCCATGTTGGCGGTATGAGCCCCGAACACGATCCGGTTTCGCAGGGTGCGACTGCCCAGCTTTACGGGTGAAAACAGATGCGGATAGAGTTTTGACATTGTATCTCACCTGCGGGTCGGAGGACGGCAACCCGCCTCGTGTGGCAATCAGGAGGCTTGTCCCATACTCACGGATTTCTGAAGCGCTGCAGCAAGCCCGTCTGCCACGGCCGCTTCAAACCCAGCTGCGCGCATGGCCTCGATTGCTGCCGCGGTGGTGCCGCGGTAGTCGAGGAAGGTCTGGACGATGTCTTTGGGATTGTCTGCGCGAGCCTCGAGGAGTTTTCCCGTTCCAATCAGCACCGCGCTGACGCTCCTTCGGGCAATGTCCGGGCTTATTCCTCGACCGACGGCATCGTCCATCATCGCTGCGGCCAGGAGGGCCGGAAAGGCCGGGCCGGATCCGGTGAGGCCCGTCAGATAGTCGATATCTGCTTCACTTTTGACTTCATCGGCGGCACCACAGGCCTCCAGAATCCGACGGGCGACATCGCGGTCATCCGCAGTGACACCCCGAGAGCCTATCCAGGGAGTATAGGAATTGCGCACCGCTGCCGCAGCATTCGGAAGCGTGCGCACGACGCGTTCGGTCTTGAGACGTCGAGCCAGTTGGTCGAGAGGCACTCCGGCCATGACCGACATGGCGAGCTTGCCATACGCAGAAATGTCGATGGCAGGCCAGTCCTGGGGGCGGACCGATACGATGATGACATCGGATCGATCGGCCAGTTCCTGATTGTCCCTGGTCCATGCAGCGTTCGGCAGAAAGCCGGGTTGCCCACTTCTGTAGGAAAGCGTGAGGTGCTCGGCGGCGACTATCTGTGCATCGATGATGGCCTCGGCGATGGCCCGTCCAAGCCAGCCACCTCCGCCAATTATTCCGATGCTCAAGGGTTCGCTCATTGTCGAAACTCTTCCTCAACCCGCCGAATGGCCATGTCTGGCGAAGAACCGATCCAGCTCCCGCTTCTTTGGGGCCTCGCCCGTAAAAATCTCAACGTACCCGGGAATGCGCTTCATGCGGACCGCGAGATCTTCCCTGGTCTGCATTGAGATGTAGCCGATCTGCACGAGGTAGATGGTGCGCGCTCGAACGTCGGCTGAGCCTTCCTCGTAACCGAAGCGGACGAACATCTGGCTCATCGCGTCGAGGCGCGTCTGGTCGGCTGTCTGTACCTCCGCCAGGATCTCAGGAGATTGGAGCGCCCAGCTTCTGACTGCGAACTCGAACTGGGAGTCGAACAAGGTCTTGTCGAGCCAGCAGTCGAAAACGTTCAGCATCGCTTCGGCCACAGTCTCGGCATAGGCCTCAGCCTGCTTGACGAGGTTGCCGGTGTTCTTGTCCCGCCAACGCGTCAAGAGGGCAGCCAGCAACTCCTCTCGATCCTTGAAGAACCAATAGAAGCTGGTGCGGGACAGGCCCAGCTTCTTGGCCAAGGGCGAAATTCTCACCGTGTCGACGCCGGATTCGAGAAGCAAGTCGTAGGCGGCTTCAAGCCACCCCTCCGGCGATCCGCGCCATCCGCTGTCGTTCGAAATTTGCTCCATGAGCGATCAACCTAACAAAACGCAAAAGTGAAAACCAGCAAAATGTACAGATATGTCGATTTGATCGACCTATGAGAACTCAAACTTGACATATCTGTACATTTTCAAATAGCGTTTGCGCCTGCCACGCCAGCCCGGAGTCCGTCAGATGTCGAACGATCCCCTTTTGCAGCCCTATAAACTCAAGCATTTGACCCTTCGCAACCGCATCATCGTGACGTCCCACGAGCCGGCCTATCCGGAGGATGGGATGCCGAAGGAGCGCTATCTTGCCTACACGGTGGAGCGGGCGAAAGGCGGCGTGGCGATGACGATGACGGCCGGGTCGGCGGCGGTCTCGAAGGACAGCCCCCCGGTCTTCAACAACCTGCTCGCCTACAAGGATGAGATCGTACCGTGGATCAAGCAAATGACCGATGCGGTGCACGAAGAGGGCGCCGCCATCATGATCCAGCTGACCCATCTTGGACGGCGTACCCGCTGGGACAAAGGCGATTGGCTGCCCGTTGTGGCTCCATCCCATCATCGCGAAGCCTCACACCGAGCGTTTCCCAAGAAAATTGAAGACTGGGATATCGAGCGCATCATCAAGGACTTCGCGGACGCCGCCGAGCGGATGAAGGCAGGCGGGATGGATGGCGTCGAGCTCGAGGCCTACGGTCATCTGCTCGAACAGTTCACGTCTCCTCTCACGAACGAACTTGACGGTCCTTATGGCGGTTCGCTCGATAATCGCATGCGCTTCTGCATGGATGTCTTGAAGGCGATCCGGTCACGGGTGGGCGAGGACTTCATCCTGGGCGTGCGATATACCGCGGACGAATGCCTCCCCGGCGGCACTGGCAAGTCGGAAGGCCTTGAAATCTCCAAACGCCTCAAGGAAAGCGGACTTATCGATTACCTCAACGTGATCCGCGGCCACATCGACACCGACGCGGGCCTGACGGACGTCATTCCGATCCAGGGAATGGCGAACGCCCCACACCTTGATTTTGCGGGAGAGATCCGTGCCGCGACCAACTTCCCGACCTTCCATGCGGCGAAAATTCCGGATGTGGCGACTGCGCGCCACGCGATTGCGTCGGGCAAGGTCGACATGATCGGGATGACGCGCGCTCACATGACCGACCCACACATCGTGCGGAAGATCATCGAAAAGCGCGAAGACGAAATCAGGCCCTGTGTCGGCGCCAACTATTGCCTTGACCGCATCTATCAGGGCGGGGCGGCATACTGCATTCACAACCCCGCCACTGGTCGCGAACTGACCATGCCGCACATTGTCGCCAAGGCCGAGACCCGTAAGAAGATCGTCGTCGTCGGTGCAGGTCCGGCCGGCCTCGAGGCCGCCCGCGTGGCGGGTGAGCGGGGGCACGAGGTCGTGGTGTTCGAAGCCGCGAGCGGACCGGGAGGGCAAATCCGCCTGACAGCACTGAGCCCACGCCGCAAGGAGATGATGAGCATCATCGATTGGCGCATGGCGCAGTGCGAAAAACACGGAGTGAACATCCAGTTCAATAGCTGGGCGGAAGCCGAAACCATCGAGGCTCAAAACCCGGACGTCGTCATTATTGCCACGGGCGGGGTGGCGCACACCGACGTCCTTTCGAAGGGCAACGAGCTGGTGGTGTCTTCATGGGACATCATCTCCGGAGACGTGAAGCCGGGAACCAATGTCCTCATCTACGACGACGCGGGTGACCACGCGGCACTCCAGGCCGCGGAATTTCTCGCGGGCGCCGGAGCGAAGGTTGAAATCATGACGCCGGACCGGTCCTTCTCACCCGAGGTCATGGCAATGAACCTCGTGCCGTACATGAGGTCGCTTCAAAAACTCGATGTGACCTTCACGGTCACGTATCGGCTGGAGTCTGTTGAAAAGAACGGCAACCAGCTCATTGCCCATGTCGGCAGTGACTATGGCGGCGTGTCCAAACAGCGCATCGTGGATCAGGTTGTCGTCAATCACGGCACCATTCCGCTCGACGACATCTATTTCGAACTGAAACCGAAATCGACCAACCACGGCGAGATTTCGCACGATGAACTCATCACCGGACAACCGCAGTCGGTGGTTCGCAATGCGCAGGGCCAGTTCCAACTCTTCCGCATCGGCGACGCCGTTTCAGCTCGCAACACCCACGCTGCGATTTACGACGCACTTCGCTTGGCGAAAGATATCTGATTGGCGAGGCGGACAAACTCGTCCGCTCAATCACGACAAGGGTTGGCCCAGCATCACCCGGCCACTCCAGCGACGCCGCAACTGTCGTCAACCGGCAATTGGTACGGAATCGCACTATCGATTGATCTGCATCTTGGACGAGATCAAAATGAGCCGGAGGTGACCATGGGGAAGGAGCCGCATGAGCATCGCCAGACGGACAACAGGACCTGTCGGCACTGCCAGGGACTTTCTGGCGGTAGAGCTGGCAAGTTCGCGATACGGCGATATCGTCTCTGTCAAAGCGGCAATCAAGACAACTCGCAGGGACGCGCCTTATCTGCAGGATACAGATGACGAGTTGACCGAGGAGATCGTCGACTTGGCTAGGGAACTGGGACTGGCCGTCCTTTTTGACGCTCGCGATTGATCGATTGCCACGGGCTCCGCCAGCCGCCGGTGCCGGTCGGTGCGAAATCGGCAATTGGCTCATGGCCAACCCGGAAGGTGGAACACCGAGTAGACTCTCATGGTCTCGACCGGCCCGGCCTGGCGGTACCAAAGATTGATTCCTTCCCAGCGGTTTCCGGCTCTTGTCGAAGCATCCCAGCGCGATAATTCCCTTGAAGGCGTGGGCGCTTCTCCCTCTCGACAGGAGACTGCCATGAAACATCAGACACTCGATCAACTGCATGCGGTCGCCAAGATTGAAACTTCGGCCGCATATTCGGAAATGACACGCAACCAGCGCATCGAACGCTGGGCGGAACTTCTGGAGCAACATCCCGAGCGATGCCTTGCCGCGTTTACAGGTACCGAATATCTGCACCTGGAGGAACGTGCCAGCGTGCGGGGGGACGGATCAGCACTTGCCGTTGCCTTCGACGATCCGGTGTTGCGCGCATGCGGCCTGAAGGATGACACGTATGGCGAGGCCAGGCGGTTCTTCAAATTGAGCGACTGGCAACTGCACGAAATCGTCTGCGATTGTCATGTCGGCGCAACCATGAAGGCGCATTGGGCTGCGGCGCGGGTTCGCACAACGCTTGGAGGAAACGGATTCTTTGCATGGCTGAGGCAAAGGATCATGTACTGAGTTGGCCGGTTTGAGGTGAGGATCGTCACCTGTCCGGACCTCGATACGATCCCCACCTGACCGGTTTGGGTCAAGCTGAAGACGGCGTAGGTTGCCGGGGCAACATCTTCGTAGTCATAGCTGTCGCCGCTTGGGACAAACCAGACGGAGAGCGTTCTGGTTGCCGGATCGTATTTGGTGTTTCGGGTCACAGTCGACGGCATTTTGGGCACCCGTTGCACGCGTTGCTCTGCACCACCTACCCTGTGGATAGACCCCAAATACGCCCATCATTCCAAACATCCGCTTGCAAGAAGCCCTAGACTGGGAATCTAGGGGAATCGGGTGGATGTCGAGCAAGCCGAGTAGTCGCGTCGTGTTGTGCACGCTGCTGGCGATTGCCGGCTGCACTTCCGCGCCGGGCAAGGACTTCTTCACCGAGACCATCGACAGCCTGCATGCCAAGAACTCGCCCTTGCGGTCGGGATATACCGGGACTGGCGCCGTCACGTCGGCCGCCGGCCAGGCACAGCGCTTCAACGGCGCGCAATATCAGGGCTCGGGCCAGTTCGTCTCCTCCGGAGCCCCCGTCACCAAGGTGACGACCGATGGCTCGGGCCAGTTCGAGCTCAATCTGGTCAACGCGCCGATTGCCGAGGCGGCCAAGGCCGTGCTCGGCGATGCGCTTCACCTCAACTACATCGTCGACCCGCGCGTGCAAGGCACGGTGACGCTGCAGACATCGCAGCCGGTGTCGAAGGATGCGCTGGTCGACATCCTGCAATCGGCGCTTGCGGTGAATGGCGCCGGCATCACCAACCGCGCCGGCACCTACCAGGTTGTGCCGCTTTCCGAAATCATGTCCAGCACGCCGCCAGTCAGCGTGCCGTCGACGTCACCGTCCGGCCCCGGCGTCAAGGTGCAGGTGCTGCAGCTGCAATTCATCGCGGCCGACGAGATGAAGACCATTCTCGAACCGATCACCCGCCAGGGCTCGGTGCTGCGGGTCGATTCCACCCGCAACCTGATCACCGTCGCTGGCAACGACAGCGACCTCAATGCCATTCGCGAAGCGGTTTCGGTGTTCGACGTCGACTGGATGCGCGGCATGTCGGTCGCGCTGCATCCGCTGAAGACCTCCAAACCGGAAGCGGTTGCCGCCGAACTCGATTCGATTTTCGGCACCAAGGATGGGCCAGGCGCCAAGCTCATCCAGTTCATCCCCAACGACAGGCTGAATTCGGTGCTGGTGATCACCTCGCGCCCGGCCTATCTCGCCCGTGCGGCGAGCTGGATCAACAAGCTCGACAGGCTGGCCGAGACCAACGAAAGCCAGCTTTTCGTCTACCAGATCCAGAACCGCCCGGCCAAGGAACTGGCCGCGGTGCTGAGCTCCGTTCTCGGCACCACCGTCAAGACCGAAGGCGACTCGGGCGGCTCTAACGTGTCGCCCGACCAGACCCCGATCGCCATGCAATCGGATGGCGTCACGCCGGTGCCGTTGACCGGGCCGTCGCCTTCGCTGCCCCCGCAGGACGGACAGCCGCCCGCCCACGCCACGGTCGTCGCCGATATCGAAAACAATGCGCTGCTGATCCAGACCACGGCGCGCGATTACGAACGCATCGAGCAGATCCTGGCCAAGGTCGACGTGCTGCCGACGCAAGTCATGCTGGAAGCCGTCATCGCCGAAGTCACGCTCAACGACGAGCTGAAATACGGCCTGCGCTGGTTCTTCGAGAATGGCGGCATGAAGATCTCGCTGTCCGACGTGGCGAAGGGCGCCGCCGCGGCGGCACTGCCTGGCTTCAACTGGAGTTACGCAACCGACAACATCCAGGTGACGCTGAACGCACTCTCCAGCATCACCGACGTCAATGTCATCTCGGCGCCAACCATCATGGCCCTGAACAACCAGAAAGCGATCTTGCAGGTCGGCGACCAGGTACCGATCGCCACAAGACAGGTGGTGGACCAGTCGTTCGGCAGCGCGCCGGTCGTCTCGGTCGAGATGAAGGACACCGGCGTCATCCTGACGGTGACGCCTCGCATCAACAATGCCGGCAGGGTCATGCTCGACATCGAGCAGGAGGTCAGCAATGTGACGAAGACGACGAGCTCCGGCATCGATTCACCGACCATCCAGCAGCGCAAGATCCAGACCCGCGTTCTGGTCAATGACGGCGAGAGCCTGGCGCTGGGCGGCCTCATCCAGTCGCGCAACAATGTCGACCGCACGCAGGTGCCGATCCTCGGCGATATCCCGATTATCGGCAACGCATTCAAGCAAAAGACGGATAGTATCGGACGCACCGAACTGATCATCTTCATCCGGCCGCATGTTGTCCGCGACATCAACGAAGCCCGCGAAGTGACGGACGAATTCCGCGGCAAGATCAGTCTGCAGACGCCGATCCAGAAGCGGCGCGGCGGCACCAAGCTGCAACAGGATCTGAAGAGGCTGGCGTATTGACGATGGCTGCGCACCCATCTCTCGTGCTGGCTGCCACGGTCGCCCTGGCGGCGGTTCTGGCCGCGATTTCGATCGCCGATTACCGCAGGCAGATCATCCCGGACGGGCTCAACCTGGCTCTGGCGGCGCTCGGCCTTGGCTATCAGATGGCGGCGGACGCGGACGGCCTGCCGCTGCGGCTCCTGTTTGCAGCCATGACTTTTGCCGCTGCCTGGCTGATCCGGCGCGGTCATTTCCTGATGACCGGCAGGATCGGGCTCGGCCTTGGCGACGTCAAGATGCTGGCCGCCGCCGCATGCTGGATCAGCCCGCTGCTGTTGCCGGTGCTGCTGTTCATCGCCAGCGCCAGCGCCCTGCTGTTCGTCGGCGGGCACGTGCTTGCGACAGGGCCCGCAGCGGCGCGGGCTCGTGTTGCCTTCGGTCCGTTTATCGCCATCGGCCTCGGCTGCAGCTGGGCGCTGGAGCAATTTGCAGGTTTGAACATGGGACTGCTCTGATGATCACTCAGCGCTTCACTCGACTTTCCGAAAAATCCGGCTGCGCCAAAAAATCTGTCGGCGTCAGAAAATCTGTCGGCGCCAGAAAATCTGTCGGTGAAAGCGACGATCGCGAAGGCGGCTTCACCCTGGTCGAGCTCCTGGTCGTGCTCGCCATCATCGCGTTGATCGCGACGCTGGCCGCGCCGCAGGTCCTGCGCTATCTCGGCTCGGCCAGGACCAACGCCGCCAAGGCGCAAATCCGCAACATTGAAAGCGCGCTCGAGCTCTACTATGTCGACAACGCGAAATACCCGACCGCGGAGGAGGGGCTCTCGGCCCTGGTCGCCGCGCCTACCGGCGAAGCGCGCTGGAACGGACCCTATCTCAAGGGAACAACCGGCCTGAAGGATCCGTGGGGGAGGCCTTATTCCTACGAAGTGAAGGCCGATGCGAGCGGCGTGGTCATCCGCAGCCTGGGCAAGGACGGCAAGCCGGACGGAACTGGCGAAGACCAGGACGTCAGCAACTGAGGGCCTGGGAGTCACTTCGTGCGCGGCAGCACCTGGGCATTTGCCAGGTCGAGGCGTGCAAAACCTCTCGCTGAATAGGCCGCACCATCCCGCAAAACCGAGATGGTGAAGCGCACGGCGGCGGGCAGGCGCCGTGGTACGGTCCAGCTCGGCGACCACGACGAGGCCGCCGCCGCACCGTCGAGATATTCGAACTTCATGGCGCTCACGCCGCCGATCAGCCGCACCGGTTCGCCCGGTGTCGACGTGCCGGGTTCGCTCCCGCGCCGTGTTTTCTGGACGATGGCCAGCGCGCCTCCGACCTGGCCAAGCGAAACAGCAATTTCGCGCAGCGCGGAGGATTTGAAACCGATCGCCTGAACGGCGCTGAATTCGATCCGGGCACCGTTGCCGTTGAGATAAAGCACCATGTCCGGCGACGACTTGGACAAGGGCAACGGCTCGGCATGGCTGATCGCCGTTTCCAGAAACCGCGATGCTGCGTCGACCTCCATCTGGAATTCGGTTGCCTTTTCGATGCGCATCATCGTTCGGGCCTGGCTGAGGAAGACCATCATCAGCGACGTAATCACGCCGATCAGGGCCAGCCCGACCAGCACGTCGATGAGCGCAAACCCCTCGACCGATGCCGATGGTCCCGGCGGCGATTTGCGGCCAGGCCGACGGGCGCCTGGAAGACGTTCCCGCAGCCTGCCGGCTCGGACCCTGGAACGAGCGCACAAGAACAGGCCACTCATGGGACAGCCGGGTCCCGCACGGGCACGAAGGTCAGGAATGGCCCGCCCGGAAACGCTCCACCGCTGTTCTCGATGACAACAGCGGTTACCTTTGCCTTCGACACGTCTATCGTGCGGGTCTTCAGGGTCCAGCCGGATTGCGCCGTGGTTCGGATTTGGGCTTCGTAGCCGGCCAGCATCACACGCACGGTCCTGGCCGCTTCGGCCTGGCGCTTGGCCACGGCGATGCTGCGGCTCGCCAGCACGATCGACTGGCTGGCAATGCCAAGCACAAGCGCCAGGATGGTCATGGCGACGATCATCTCGAGGATCGAGAATCCGTCTTCGGGGGAGGCTAGCGACGTCGACCCGGTCATGGCAGCGCGCGCCATGTCGGAAGTCCGGTCAGCCAGTTGACCGCGATGCGCGCGGTCCGGCCTTTTTGCTGCAGCGAGATATCCATGCCGGAAGCGCTGCCGTCGGGAAGGAAGGTGAGGACCGTCTGCCGGTCGGCGACGACGGTCTCCTGGCCGGTGACCACGGTCATTTTGACATCGTCCGGCAGGGCGACGATGTCTCGTTCGCCAAAACGGATGATGCGGGTGCCGAGATCGACAACGACCTGCTTCGGCCTGGCGGTGGCGATTGCCGATGTGCGCGACAGGCGCAACCGCATGGTGATCTCGCCGGCCAGCGTCTCCAGGTTCTTGGTGCGGTAATTGCTGACGAGCCCCGGCGCGGCGATCGCCGCGACGAGGGCCATGATCGCCAGCACGACCAGCATTTCGACCAGGGTAAATCCGGCCGTTGCTTCCGTCGATGCGCTGGCTTCCGGCGCGGCCGTCATTGCAGCGCCAGATCGTTGATGCTGAGGATCGTGGTCATCACCGAAATGACCAGGCTGCCGACGAGAAAACCGAGCGAAATCGTCAAGGCCGGCGTCAACAGCTTCAGCACCGTGTCGATCCGCCGCGTCAGCGTCAGCTGAAGCATTTTCGCGGCGCGATCCAGCACCACCGGAAGCGCATTCGCCTCTTCGCCGAGCGAGACCAGCGACATCGTCGCGTTGTCGAAAATCCCTGCCTTGACGATCGCGCCATGCAGGCGGGCGCCATTGGCGACGGTTTCTTCGATCGAGGCAAAGCTTGCCGCCAGTGAACTCTGCCTGGAAACGTTGGCGGCCAGCCCAAGCGCCTCGGTCATCGCCACGCCATTGCCGAGCAGCAGCGCAAGCGTTTCCAGGTAGCGCGCGACCACGGCATCCCTGACCAGCGCGCCGATCAACGGGACCTTCAACAGCCAATGTGAAAACTGTTTTCTGGCGCCTGTGGACCGGGACAGGAAAAGATAGGAAAGCAGGGCCAGCACCGCCGCCAGCGGGAAGACGAAGGGATAGTCCCTGAACACCGTGCCGAGCGCCGAAAGCACGGTCATGGTGAACGGCTTGGGGGCGGATGAGCCTTCGAAGATCGGTTCCAGCGCCGGCACCAGCACCGTCGCCAGAATGACCAGCGCCCCGCTCATGACCAGTAGCAGGAAAGCCGGATACGCAAGCGCCTCGACGATTGCCGCGCGGCGCTTGGCTGTTGCCTCGAACGTATCCGCCAGTCGCTGGCATATATAGGCCATCTTGCCGCTGCGCTCGCCGCTGGCGAGCAAGGCGGCAACCTCGGAGGTGATGCCCGGCAGGCCGGCAAATGCTTCGGCGATCGGCCGGCCGCCTGTCGTGAGATCGAGCACCGATTGCAGCTGTTGCCGCCGCTGGCGGTTGGCCTCGCCCGAGATAACCGCGTTCAAGGCACGGTCGACCGTGAAGCCGGCGTTCAGAAGCACTGAAAGCTCGGAAAACAGCCGGCTGAGATCGACCCTGCGGGTGAACGTCAGCGCGCTGCGCCCCGGCAGGCGAAGCTGCTGCCTTTCGCCGTTCACCGGGGCAAGATGGTAGGAGCGGCGGCCCTGCTGCGCCAGTTTGCGGGCGGCATCCTGCTTGGTCGACGCATCGAGGACGCCGGTCTCGGTGCTGCCGTCGACGAGATAGGCGCGATAGGCAAAGGCCGGCATCAGTCACCTCCTGCGAGATCGATGACGCGCCGGACTTCATCCATCGTGGTGACCTGCGATCGGGCAAGTGCGGTTGCGTGAACCGACATCGGCACGAGATCGTCTTCGGCCGCAATCTTCCCGATCTCCATTTCGCCGGCACCCTGGTCGATAAGTTCGGCGATGCGCGGCGACACCTGCAGCATTTCGTAGGTCACCGTGCGCCCGCTGTAGCCGGAGCCGTTGCAGGTGCGGCAGGCCGGAACTGTTTGGTCGGCGCCATGGCAGGTCGGGCAGACACGTCGCAACAGCCTCTGTGCGATGACGCCTCTGATCGTCGCGCCGAGCAGATAGCCGTCGATGCCCATATCGCGAAGGCGCGTGAGTGCGCCCGCAGCACTGTTGGTGTGGAGCGTCGAAAACACCAGATGGCCGGTCAGGGCTGCCTGGACCGCGACTTGCGCCGTTTCGCGATCGCGAATTTCACCGAGCAGGATTATATCGGGGTCCTGCCGCAGGATCGAACGCAGGGCAGCGGCAAAGTCGAGGTCGATCGCCGGATTGACCTGCAACTGGGTGATGCCGGCCATCCGGTATTCGACCGGGTCCTCGACGGTGAAAATCTTGACGTCCGGCCGCGAACGTTCTGCGAGGATGGAATAGAGCGTCGTCGTCTTGCCGCTGCCGGTCGGCCCGGTGATCAGCACGATGCCGTTGGCGGCTTGCGACATGTTGCGGATTTTCGCTTGCGCGGCGCCGTCGAACCCCAGCTTCTCCAACTTCAATTCGACGCCCGCGCGGTCGAGGATTCGAAGCACGATGGCTTCGCCGTGGATGGACGGAATGACCGAGACGCGCAGGTCGACGTCGCGGCCGCGCACGGCGATGCGCATGCGTCCGTCCTGCGGCAGGCGCCGTTCGGCAATGTTGAGCCGCGACAGGATCTTGATGCGGGTGGAGATGCCGGACAGCATCGCAATGGACGCAGTGTCGACGGTGGACAGCATGCCGTCATGCCTGAAGCGGATGCGGACGTGATCCTCGAGCGGCTCGATGTGGATGTCGGTGGCTCTCGCATCGACCGCCTTGTGGATGGTCTCGGCGACGAAGCGAACGATCGGCGCCTCGCGCGCAAAATCCTTCAACCGTTCGAGGTCGTCGGGGCCGAAATCCAGGGTTTCGCCACCGTTGCCGCCATTTGAAACGGCCGCGATTGCCGATTGCTCGATGCGGTCGATGCATTCGGCGATCATGCGCCTTGGCAATATGCGCAGCGCCAGCGTCCGCTCATAGTGAAAGGCGAGCGCGTCGATGGTTGCCGACGAGAACGGATCGGCCACGGCGACGACCAGCCGCTCGGCGTCCATCTGCAACGGCAGGATCGCATTTTCACGCAGATAGGCCAGCGGCACGCCTGCCAGCATTTCGGGGCTGACCTGTTCGGGAATCTCGACCGGCGTCGGTGCGTTCAGGTAGCGGCTGAGGCTGTTGGCAAGGTCCTGCTCGCCGATCAGGCCGAGTTCGGTCATCACCGTATCGAACGGGTGTCCAGATGTTCGCGATGCCCCCAATGCGCGCTGGGCGGCGTGCGCGGTCAGCACTTTCTCGCCCTCGAGAAAGGCAAGGAACGCCTCGATCCCCTGGGTCTGGCCCTGGGTCTGGCCAATGGGCTGCGAAGACGCGTTCATGAGCTCCACCCGCGCAGGATCCGCGCCGCCTCGGCGCCGAAAAGCACCTCGCAGCCGGCTGCGCCGACGACTGGCGGCAGTGCGGAGGCTGCAGGGACCGGGCTTCGGGCAACGCGCTGGAATGCCGTCGGGCTGAGCGGGGACCTCTCGATGATGAACCCGGCTTCGGCCGTGATCCCGGATCCGTCCCGCCTCACGACCACGTCGACCGTGTAAGCCGATGCGTCGGCCGGCGCTTCAGTGACCGATGCACTGCTGGCGCCGGCAAGAGCAGCGCGAAGACGGTTCGGCGCGCGATCGGCGCTGATCGTGCCACGCTTCGAGTTGACCGTGAAAACAGCGTGGAGGGTCTGCAAGGGCAACGACGCAAGTGCCGAAAACTCCTGCAGTTCGGACACCGATTCGAACGGCGCCTGCTTGTCTTGGGGCGGCCCGACAGGGCTTCTGGGCTGGCCAGCGAACAGCGTGGCATTGTCACGAAACCGGATCGCGGCCTTGGCCAAGGCTTGCGCCATCTCCCGCTGGAAGCCGAGCGATGCGAAACCAAGCGCCAGCAATTGGTCGTCCGCGGCATTGAGATCGATCAGCCCGTCATGATCCTGGACGCGGACATCGAAGCTGAAGCTTCCCTCCCGGCACGCTGCGGGTGTGGAATCCAGCGGCAATGTTTTCGCCCCCGAGCCGCCGACCAATTCGCTTGCAACCACATTGCCCAGGCCTTCGGCAAGCAGCGACAGGCGCTCCTGCTCGACCTCGTTGTTGGCGATCATCAGCCGCGACTTTGCCGTCACGGCAAAGGGGACGACGATGGCCGAGACAATCAGCATGAACACCAGCACGGCGACCAGCGAAAAGCCGCTGCTCGCGCTTTCGCCCCCTGAGTTCGGGCTTTCGTGGCGGTCGCTCATAGTTGCGGTTCATTTGGGGCTGGCAGCGGGACATCCGGGGCCGCTGGCGGGGCATTTGGGGGTGGTTGCGGGGCGTTCTTCCATGGCGGATAGAGCGGGACCCGCGCCACCTTGCCATTGCGCTCCAGCACGGCCTGATCCTTGTCGATCGCCGACACCGTCCAGCCGTCGACGGTCTCGCCGCTGCCGTACCAGATCGCGGTTTCGCTGCCGGCGACGCGCATCAGGGCCTTCGCCGCCCCACCGTGAATGCTGATGCCCAGAAGCGCAGGCGCGGCGGCGGGCGCGGCCTCGGGCGGTGGCGGCGTCTGTTCGACGGCGGCCGCGACGACCGCAACCGGCGGCGGCCCGGCCGGCGGGGCGACGAATTTCCGGCGCATCGGCGTGAACAGCGGCCGCTCGAACGTCTCGCTGAAATTGCCGGCCTCGGGAAACTGCAGCGCTCCCGCCGCCGAGGCCAGGCCGCCGTCATGCCCCTTGCCGGAGGCGACCGGCGAGATGTCGACCGGCGTGTCGTAAAGGGCGACATTGACCAGGACGAGCCCCGCGATCATGGCCGCAATCGCCAGCCCGGCGAATTTCCGGGTCATGGCTTGACCCCGCCGGGCGCCGGCGCCACCGGTGTTTGCAGCGGGCCGTAAAACAGGATTTCGGCAAAGATCTCCGGGTCGCCGGTGCGCCCGGCGACCGGCCCGACGTCGGTCGTGCGCAGAGTGGCCTCGCGAATGAAAAGCACCGGAAGCGACGTTTCGATGGCGAGAACGGCGTTGTGGATGCCCTCCAGCGGTCCCGAAAGGTTGGCCCGCAGCCCGATGAAATCGACGCCCGCTTCGCTCAGCACCGGCGCATTGCCGGCCGACAGCACGTTGACCCCGTTGGCCGTGGCAATCGCGTTCAGCCGGGTCTGCAGCCCGCCGCGAATGATCGCCTCGCTTTCGCCGGTGAGAAACTCGGGATTTGCCGCGGCCACGGGGCTGGCGGCGCTGTCGAGGCGCTTGGCCAGCGCCGCCACGCTCTGCAACTGGCCGAGAAGCTCGCGCTTTTCCTCGATCCCGGCTTGCGCCGCGGCGACGCTGTCGAGCCCCGCGAACACCGCCCAGGCCAGGACACAGGCCGTCACCGCCGCAAGGGCGAGCGCAATCAGGCGGCGGACCAGCGGGCTGGTGTTGAGGATCGCGGAGAGCATGGTCAGAGCGCTCCGATCTTTGCCGAAATGGTGAAGTGTTCGCCGTCCTGGCCAGGAACCCTGACCACCGGCGAGGCGAATTCGGGCGCCGAAAACAGCGGCGAATCGTCGATCGGTTTGATCAGTTCGGCGGCGGAAGCGGAAAAGCCAGTGATGGTCAGGTCGTCGCCCTTGGCCGACAGATCGGTCAGCCAGGCCGAGTCGGGAAGCAGGTGCGTCAGTTCGGCCCAGACGCGCACCAGCGACGCGGTCGTCTTCTTTTCCGTGCGGATTTTTTCAATTTGCTCGATGCCGGTCTGGCGCTTCTGCAGCGCGGTGCGTGCCGCCTTGGCCAGCACCTGTGCGTCGGCGATCTCTGTGTCCAGTTCAGCGCCGGCCTGCCAGGTGCGCCAATGCGCATGAGCGAGCGTGACCAGCGCTGCCGCGGCCAGCATCGAACAGGCCGTCACCCAGACGGTCCTGGCGCGACGGTCGCGCGCGGTCAGCGGCCAGATGGCGGCGAGGCTGAGTGGATCGGCCCGCAGCGTGCCCTCCGGTTGCGACAGCGACAGGCAGCGGATCGACCCGCCGGCCCGGCGGACCGTGTCAAGGACCGCGGCAAGCGTCTTCGCCTTGACGACATGGTAGACGCAGTCCTGCCCTACCTGACTGGCGAAGACCACATGCACTTGCGCCGGGTCGATCGGCGTCGAGGCCAGAAGGTCGAGCTCGGCCATGTCCCGCGCCTGCCGAAGCGGCAGCCGCCGCGCCGCCAGTTGCCGGGTCAGGAACAGCCCGGGCTGGATGCGGATATCGAAGCTCGGCCGCTTGCGCCGGGGCCCGCCCTGGAGAAGTGCCAAGATCTCATCCGAGGACGCGGTAAGCGCCAACGGGATCGATTGGAACTCCGGCGCATTGGCCTCGCGGGCGCGGATGCCGTCATCCGCCAGGCTGATGATCCAGTCGCTTGTGGAAGATTGCTTTTGTCCGCGCGCGACCCGCGACCAGACGCCTCGCAGCTCATCGAGCCACCAGTCGAAAAAATCCAGAACCTGCGCGTTGAGTGTCGCCACGACCAGCCGCCCGCCACCCGGCTGATTCTCAGCCGGGATTTTCAGGCCGAGACTACTACAATTGCTGGCGTGATGCGGATATTCGCGAAGGCGCGGAAGGTCGGTTGGCCACAGGTTTGTTGGATAGCGGTGCCCAAGCGCAACGCTGTGGCAGACCGGTAACGAAAATGCGGGCAGGCGATTGGTCTGCACACAACGACGGCAAGGAGAACATAGAAAAAAAAGCACTGTCACCGTAATTCGACAGTCGACAGATCAGTCAGGCCTGGGGTATGAAAATTTCGGACGGCAGCTTTACAAACATCTCTCTACCGACAACATCTTTAATATAGTTATCATCTAGCGGCAGGTCGCCGTTCTCGTAACTGCCCTTGATCGCCTTTATTCCGTCGATCCCAACTGTAACCAAAGCGATAGAGAAAGCGTTAAGTATAACTCCCGCCTTATCTCTAAATATTTCCGCTCCCTTTTTCGGGACAAGTGAGTAGAACTCGTCATAAGATATGTAGCTGTCTTCTATCTGAAGCCAATCAACATTAGACGACACTTTCCACCAGCCAACATTTTTTTCAATTCCTATAGTATTAGATCCGGCCAGCATCAAATCGCTCACGAATCTCGCAATGAGATTTTCTGGAACGTACGTATCTCCGATATACATCCTTGGATTGCTGGCTATATGTCCTAGCGCGTCCGTTATTATTTTCAGGTCAGATTCTGAATACGATTTGACCACCGGACGGCTCCACCTATGTCTCACGTTTATACCCCCAACGGGGAATTACGGTGACAGTGCACTATTTTCTTGTTCAGTGCCGACTTAGGCTCAGCGTACCGTCGCTGTAGATCATGCGGCCGGCGCGGAAGGTGGCGCGGACGCGTGCTACCGGGTGGCGGTCGGCGACGGCGAGATCGGCCAGAAGTCCCGTCTCGATGGCGCCTCGGTCGTCTAGTCCCAATGCCTTGGCCGGATTGGTGCTGGTCAGTGCGGCCGCCGCCACCAGGCCACCTTCATCCAGCGCCGCCAGGCTGAGAACAGCCGGCAGGATCGAGGCCGGGTGGTAGTCGCTGGCCAGCATATCGAGCAGTCCCGCCTCGTAGGCGTGCCGGGCGGAAAGATTGCCGGAATAGGAATTGCCGCGCAGTGCATTGGGCGCGCCCATGACGGTGTGCATTCCGAGCCTGCGGGCTTCTTGCGCCGCCTCCAGGGTCACCGGGAATTCGCTGAGCGCAGCACCCAGGCCATGGACAAATTCCACTTTCTCCAGCGTGTCGTCGTCATGCGAGGCGAGCACGATGCCGCGGGCGCGGGCAAATGCCGACAGGTCCTGCAGCGTGCTGAGGACGTCGCCATGTCCGTTTCGGCCGGCGATGCGCTGGCCGACGATCTCGGATGCCTCGGCAACGGACATGCCGCGCTCCTTGGCGATGCGGGCGATGTAGAGTTCGACGTCGCGGTACTGCCCTTGTCCGGGTGTATGATCCATCAGCGAGATCAGGTGCAGCTTGCCGGCGTCCATCAGCCTTTGCAGCACGCCGATGGCCGCGGCGAAAGTCACCTCGAACCGCGCATGGATGCGATGATCGACCAAAAGGTCGTCCTTCAGTCCAGCGATGGTCTCGATGATATCAGACGAATGCTCTTCCGAACGCAGCACGCCGCTGGTGACGCTGGCGCCGATGAAGGAGAGCGCGGCATAGGCCGTGGTCACGCCGCAGGAGGCCAGCTTCTTGTCGAGCTCGGCAATGCCGATCGTCATCGGCATGTGGACGCCGAGGCGCGGCTCCACTTCCCTCTCCACCATGTCGCCATGCATGTCGATGAAACCGGGCAGCAGCAGGCGGCCTCCACCCACGATATCGGCGTTCTCGACAGGCTCGTCGCGGACCTCTTCGATGCGGCCGTTTTCGATCCGGATGGCGCCATTGGCAATGACGCGGTCGCGCAGGACGATTTCGAATTCACTCAGCCACATCTCGTCTCTCTTTGGCTCTATCTCTGGGTTTGAGCATGATCTTCCCCGAAACGGATTCGCTTTGCGGGATCAAGCTCCAGGTCGGCGCGTTGCTGGGCACAGGGGTGGTGCGGGTCCTGGAAGACCTGGTCGGCCCCTGTTCCACCACAAGCCCCTGCGCAGGCATAACCCGGTCGGCTATCGTTCTGATGACACAGAAATCATGCGAGGCCAGGGCCATGGTGGTGCGGCAGTGCAGCCGTTTCAGCTTGCCATGCGCAGCGAATGTTGCGCTCGCCGGGTTATCCCGCATTGCACAATTCCTTCGCTTGGGCACAATGCAGGCATGGTCCGAACCGCACTCGCCGTCCTGGTGATCGATGAAAACCGCATCCGCGCCGCGATCATCGAGGCGGGGTTGCGCGAGGCCGGCCATGAGCGGGTCACCGTCATCCATGATGTGACCGGCATTGCACGGCGGATCGCCGAGATCGAACCCGACGTCATCGTCATCGATCTCGAAAACCCGAACCGCGACATGCTTGAAAACATGTTCCAGCTGTCGCGCGCGGTGAAGCGGCCGATCGCCATGTTCGTCGACCGTTCCGACCAGGCCGCGATCGAGGCGGCGGTCGATGCCGGCGTTTCGGCCTATGTCGTCGACGGCCTGCGGCAGGAGCGCGTCAAGCCGATCCTCGACATGGCGGTCAGCCGTTTCAACGCCTTTTCGCGCATGGCGCGCGAACTGGAAGAGGCGCGCAGCGAGCTCGAGAGCCGCAAGGTGATTGATCGCGCCAAGGGCATCCTGATGAAATCGCGCGGCCTCAGCGAAGAGGCCGCCTACACGCTGCTGCGCAAGACGGCGATGAACCAGAACCGCAAGATCGGCGACATCGCCCAGAGCCTGGTGACTGCCGCCGGCTTGCTGGGACCGGCGGAGGACGAATGAGCATGGGCGCCGAGCATCAGATCACCGCCGGCTTCATGCCGCTGTTCGACAGCGCCGTGCTGGTCGCGGCAGGCGAGCTTGGCTTTGCCGCGCGCGAAGGCATCGACCTCACGCTGCACCGCGAGACCTCCTGGGCCAACATCCGCGACCGCATCGCCATCGGCCACTTCCATCTCGCGCATATGCTGGGACCGATGCCGCTCGCCTGCAATCTTGGGCTGACGCCGCTCGCGTCAGAGACCATCGTGCCGTTCTCGCTCGGTCTCGGCGGCAACTGCGTCACCATTTCCAATGCCGTCTGGGCCGGCATGGCAGCGCATGGCGCCGAGCCCGATCTCGATCCGGCGCGCGCCGGTGCCGCACTTGGCGCGCTCATCCGCGAGCGCGCCGCTGCGGGGCGCGACCCGCTGCGCTTCGCCGTCGTGCATCCGCATTCCGGGCACAATTACGAACTGCGCTACTGGCTCGCCGCCTGCGGCATCGATCCAACGCGCGAGATCGAGATCGTCATCGTGCCGCCGCCCTTCATGGCCGACGCGCTGGCCACTGGGCGGATCGACGGCTACTGCGTCGGCGAGCCCTGGAACAGCGCGGCGGTGGCCGCCGGCACCGGCCACATCGTCACCGTCAAGGCGCAGATATGGCGCAACAGCCCGGAGAAGGTGATCGGCGTGCGCAAGGTCTGGGCCGAGCAGTCGCCCGACGCGTTGGCGGCGCTGCTGCGCGCGCTGCACCACTCGGCGCGCTGGTGTCAGGATCCGGCCAACCATGGCGAACTGGCCGCGGTGATGGCGCAGTCCGGCTTCCTGGGCCTGCCTCCCGCGGTCCAGATGCCGATCCTGACCGGCCATCTCCAATTGGGTGGCGGAGCGGCGCTGGATATCGAAGACTTCTTCCTGCCCTTCGACAAGGCAGCGAACTTTCCGTGGAAGAGCCATGCGCTGTGGTTCTACACGCAGATGGTGCGCTGGGGGCATGTCGAACACACGCCTGGCAATCTCGCTATTGCCCGCGACTGCTACCGCCCAGATCTCTACCGTTCGGCGCTGAAGCCGCTTGGCGTCGCACTGCCTGGCGCCAATTCGAAGGTCGAGGGTGCACTGCGCATAGCCACCGCCGTCGGCGCGACAGGCGCCGGCCTGGTGCTCGGTCCCGATGGTTTCTTCGACGGCCAGATCTTCGATCCCGACGAGATCGAAGGCTACATTGCCGCCCAGCAATCAGCCCGCGCGGAAGTCTGATTATTTCCGCGCCATTCTTGTGCATTGCACAAAAATTGTGCGTGCGATTGCTCTAATGAACAATCTTTGGCCTGCTCGCCATATCGTCTGTTGCGTAGGCGAACGGCGCGTTTCATTGATTTCATTGTTATTTTTCCTTTCTCTCGAAACTGGCATGGTTCATGCTTTGAAATAACCAGGCCTCCTTGGGGTCACGGAATAGGCGTCCAATGACGGGCGCCCACAGGCAAAGCTGCCGCTCAGGTCAAGACGCGATCCGGATTTCCGGACGCGAAGGCCTGGCCGGCGGCTTTTTTGTTTTCACGCAATCGGTGGCACCGATCCCAAGCGGTGCCAGGCGGAGACGACGATGACAATACGGATCGGAACGGCCACGACGCTGAAGGATTTCACCCGCCGCGACTTTCTCGTCAGCAGCGCGCTGACGGCGGCGCTGTTCACCGCCGCGCTCCTTTTATTTCCCGCCGGCGCCAACACCGAAAGCAAGGACCTGGCCGCGGCAGGCTCGGTCTCGTTGCACGCATCGGGCCGCACCGCTGATCATTGACCCACAAAACATCCGCGGCGCCTCCCACGCCGCAAACCGGAGCCAGACAATGACCGCAAATCCCCCAGCCGCGCCCAGCCAGGACAGTGCTCCCCGGCAGGCGCTCGTGATGTCCACCATCGCCTTCACCGTCTGCTTCGCGGTGTGGACGATCTTCTCGATCATTGGCGTGCGCATAAAGCAGGAACTCGGGCTGAACGAGACCGAGTTCGGCCTGCTTGTCGGCACGCCGATCCTGACCGGCTCGCTCGTGCGCATGGTGCTCGGCGTCTGGACCGACCGCTATGGCGGACGGCTGGTCTACACCGCGACCATGCTTGCCGCAGCGGTCGCGACCTTCCTGCTGGCTTTTGCGCACACCTATGGGCAGATGCTGGTTGCCGCGCTCGGCGTCGGGCTCGCCGGCGGCTCCTTCGCCGTCGGCGTGTCCTATGTCTCGCGCTTCTTCCCCGCGGACAGGCAGGGCACGGCTCTCGGCATCTTCGGCGCCGGCAATGTTGGGGCCGCGGTCACCAAGTTCCTGGCGCCCTTCGTGCTGCTCTCCTGGGGCTGGCAGTCGGTGGCGCTGATCTGGGCCGCCGCCCTCGTCGTCATGGCCGCCATCTTCTGGTTCACCACCGGCGACGATCCGGTCATCCGCGAACGACGCGCCGGCAAGGCGACACCCACGAGGAGCTTCTGGCAGGAATTCGCGCCGTTGAAAAACCTGCAGGTCTGGCGCTTCGCCTTTTACTACTTCTTCGTCTTCGGTGCGTTCGTGGCGCTGTCGCTGTGGCTGCCGCGTTACCTGATCGGCGTCTACGGTTTCGGCCTTGCGACCGCCGGCATGATCGGCGCCGCCTATTCGATTCCCGCGAGCGTCTTCCGCGCCTATGGCGGCGTGCTGTCCGACCGGATCGGCGCCCGCACCGTGCTCTACTGGACCTTCGCGGTCAGTGCCGTCGCGACTCTCGTTCTGTCTCTCCCCTCGGCAGACTACGTCGTGCGCGGCATTAGCGGGCCGATCGCCTTCCATTTCGAGATCGGCCCGCTCGCCTTCATCGCCGTCGCCTGCGTGCTCGGCTTCTTCATGAGCCTCGGCAAGGCCGCCGTCTACAAGCATATCCCCGCCTACTATCCGCAGAGCGTTGGGGCGGTCGGCGGCGTGGTCGGCATGATCGGTGGGCTCGGCGGCTTCATCCTGCCGATCGCCTTCGGCGCGCTCAACGACCTCACGGGCGTATGGTCGAGCTGCTTCATGCTGCTCTTCGTCATCGTCGCCACCTGCCTTGCCTGGATGCATGTCTCCATCCGGCGGATGGAGCGCACTGCATCCGCCGATGCTTCACCCCTTTCCTACGCGGCAGAGTGAGACCGGGCATGACCGAGAAACTCGTCATCATTGGCAACGGCATGGCGCCAGGGCGCATGCTGGAGCATCTGCTGGAAAAGGCGTCCGACCGATACGAGGTCACCATCTTCAACGCCGAGCCGCGCGTGAACTACGACCGCATCATGCTGTCGCCGGTGCTGTCGGGCGAGAAGGATTATGAGGAAATCATCATCCATGGTGACGGCTGGTACATCAAGCACGGCATCACCCTCTACAAGGGCCACAAGATCATCGCCATCGACCGGGCGGGGAAGACCGTCACCTCCGATCACGGTGTCACCGAACCTTACGACAAGCTCGTCATCGCCACCGGTTCGGTGCCCTTCATCATCCCGGTGCCGGGCCACAATCTGCCCGGCGTGCTGACCTATCGCGATCTGGACGACGTTCGGGCGATGATGCTTGCCGCCCAGTCCAGGGCCAAGGCCGTGGTCATCGGCGGCGGCCTGCTAGGCCTGGAGGCGGCAGCCGGGCTCAATGCGCAGGGCATGGACGTCACCGTGCTGCATGTCATGCCGACGCTGATGGAGCGCCAGCTCGATCCGGCCGCCGGCTACCTGCTGCAGCGCGCGGTGGAACAACGCGGTATCAAGGTCATCACCAAGGCCAACACGCAAGCGATCACAGGCAACGGCAAGGTCGAGCAGGTGGAACTCGCCGACGGCACCGTCATTCCGGCGACGCTGGTGGTCATGGCCGTCGGCATCAGGCCGAATGCGGCGCTGGCGAAAGAGGCGGGCATTGCCGCCAACAGAGGCATCGTCGTCGACGCCGGCATGCGCAGCAACGATCCCGACATCTACGCGCTCGGCGAATGCGCCGAGGTCAACGGCATGGTCTACGGACTGGTCGCACCGCTCTACGAAATGGCGCGTGTTGCGGCGAGCCAGCTTGCCGGCGACGAGACCGCTGCTTTCGTCCATTCGGACACGCCGACCAAGCTCAAGGTCACCGGCATCGAGCTGTTCTCGCTCGGCGACTTCGCCGATGGCGATGACCGCCAGGAGATCGTGCTGCGCGACGCCTCGGCCGGCGTCTACAAGCGCCTGGTGCTGAAGGACGACCGCATCATCGGCACGGTGCTCTATGGCGAGACGGCTGACGGCGCCTGGTTCAACGACCTCAAGAAGAAGCAGACCGATATTTCGCCAATGCGCGACACGCTCATTTTCGGCCAGTCCTACCAGGGGGGTGCCCCGCTGGACCCTATGGCGGCCGTTGCAGCCTTGCCGGATGATGCGGAAATCTGCGGCTGCAACGGCGTTTGCAAGAGCAAGATCACAGGTGCGATCACTGCCAAGGGCCTGACCTCGCTCGACGATGTGCGCGCTCACACCAAGGCGTCGGCCTCCTGTGGCTCCTGCACCGGGCTGGTCGAGAAGCTGATGGTGCTGACGCTCGGCGACACCTACAACCCTGCGGCCGTGCAGCCGATGTGCGGCTGCACCACGCTCGGCCATGACGAGGTGCGCCGGCTGATCAAGGCCAAGCACCTGAAGACCATTCCCGCCGTCATGCAGGAACTGGAATGGGCGACCTCCTGCGGCTGCGCCAAATGCCGGCCGGCGCTCAACTACTATCTCGTCTGCGACTGGCCGGACGACTATGCCGACGACTACCAGTCGCGCTTCATCAACGAGCGCGTCCACGCCAACATCCAGAAGGACGGCACCTATTCGGTGGTGCCGCGCATGTGGGGCGGAGTCACCAATGCGGCCGAACTGCGCGCCATCGCCGATGTCGTCGACAAGTTCGAGATCCCGATGGTCAAGGTCACCGGCGGCCAGCGCATCGACATGCTCGGCATCCGCAAGGAGGACCTGCCGGCGGTGTGGGCCGATCTCGGCCAGGCCGGCTTCGTCTCCGGCCATGCCTACGCCAAGGGCCTGCGCACGGTGAAGACCTGTGTCGGCTCGGACTGGTGCCGCTTCGGCACGCAGGATTCGACGGGCTTGGGCATCCGCATCGAGAAATTCATGTGGGGCTCGTGGACCCCGGCCAAGGTCAAGATGGCGGTGTCGGGTTGCCCGAGGAACTGCGCCGAGGCGACCTGCAAGGATGTCGGCGTCATCTGCGTCGACAGTGGCTACGAGATCCATTTCGCCGGGGCGGCCGGTCTCGACATCAAAGGCACCGAAGTGCTCGGCCTAGTCAGGACCGAGGACGAAGCGCTGGAGCATATCGTGGCGCTGACGCAGATGTACCGCGAGCAGGGCCGCTATCTCGAGCGCATCTACAAATGGGCCAAGCGCATCGGGATCCCCGAAATCAAGCGCCAGATCATGGACGACGATGCCAAGCGCAAGGCCTATTTCGACCGCTTCGTCTTCAGCCAGAAGTTCGCCCAGGTCGACCCGTGGTCGGAACGCGTGTCCGGCAAGGACAAGCACGAATTCCGGCCGATGGCGACTGTCGGTTTTGCGCAGGCGGCGGAGTAGGGCCGATGGAAGCGTTTCTTCCCACCCCCCTCTGGCCTGCCGGCCATCTCCCCCGCAAGGGGGGAGATCGGATGCTGTTTCGGCTTTCGCCAATCTCCAACGTTGCGGAGTGGGCGCTGTCAGTGCAACTGCCAATCTCCCTCCCTGCGGGGGAGATGGCCGGCAGGCCAGAGGGGGGTGGCTGGGCGCCTTCAGATCGAGCAAAGGCGAGGATGGCGACATGAACTGGATCGCAATAGGCTCCCTTTCGGACATCCCCCGCCGTGGCGCGCGCTGCGTCGACACGCCGGAAGGCAAGATCGCCATCTTCCGCACCGCCGACGATCAGGTCTACGCCATCGAAGACCATTGCCCGCACAAAGGCGGGCCGCTGAGCCAAGGCATCGTGCACGGGACGGCAGTGACCTGTCCCCTGCACAATTGGGTGATCTCGCTGGAGACGGGCAGGGCGCTCGGCGCCGATGAGGGCGCGGTGCGCACCATCCCGGTGCGGGTCGAAGGCGAGCGTCTGTTCATTGCGCTGGAAGCGCTGGCCAGCCGAGCGGCCTGACACATGGAGATTGACGCTGCGCGCGAGGTGAGGACCACCTGCCCCTATTGCGGGGTGGGCTGCGGCGTGCTGGCGAAGGTCGCCGCGGACGGGCAAGTGTCCGTCCGCGGCGACCCCGACCATCCGGCGAATTTCGGCCGGCTCTGCTCCAAGGGCTCGGCACTGGCCGAGACCATCGACCTCGACGGCAGGTTGCTTTATCCCGAAATCCACGGCCGTCGCGCCGGCTGGGACGAGGCGCTCGACCTCGTCGCCTCGACCTTCTCGCAAACGATCGCCGAGCACGGCCCCGATGCCGTCGCCTTCTACGTCTCCGGCCAGTTGCTGACCGAGGATTATTACGTCGCCAACAAGCTGATGAAGGGTTTTGTCGGCTCGGCCAACATCGACACCAACTCGCGCCTGTGCATGGCCTCGTCGGTCGCCGGCCACCGCCGCGCCTTCGGCTCCGACACCGTACCGGGAAATTACGAGGATCTGGAGCTTGCCGACCTCATCGTGCTGGTCGGCTCCAATCTCGCCTGGTGCCATCCCGTGCTCTACCAGCGCATCGCCGCGGCCCGGGAGAAGCGGCCGGAGATGAAGATCGTGCTGGTCGATCCGCGCCGCACCATGACATCGGACATCGCCGACATGCATCTGGCGATCGCGCCCGATGGCGACGTTGCTTTGTTCACCGGGCTGCTCGCCTATCTCGGCCAGCACAACGCGCTGGACCGCGCCTACATCACGGCGCACACAACCGGCTTCGGGCAAGCGCTTTTCGCAGCATCGGAACTCGACCTTGCCGGCATCGCCGCCGCTACGGGGCTGAGCGAGGACGACCTTGGCCGTTTCTACAGCCTGTTCGCCGCGACCTCCAAGACCGTGACCGTCTACAGCCAGGGGGTGAACCAGTCGTCTTCGGGCACGGACAAGGTCAACGCCATCATCAACTGCCATCTCGCCACCGGCCGCATCGGCAGACCCGGTGCCGGGCCGTTTTCGGTGACTGGCCAGCCCAACGCCATGGGCGGCCGCGAAGTCGGCGGCATGGCCAATATGCTCGCCGCCCATATGGAGATCGAGAATCCCGACCATCGTGACCGCGTGCAGCGCTTCTGGACTGCTCCGGCCATTGCCGAAAGGCCGGGCTTGAAGGCGGTCGAGATGTTTCAGGCGGTGGCCGACGGACGCATCAAGGCGCTGTGGATCATGGCCACCAACCCGGTCGATTCGATGCCGGATGCCGATGCCGTCGAAGCGGCGATCAAGGCCTGCCCGTTCGTCGTGGTGTCGGACGTGCTGGCCAGGACCGATACCATCCGCCACGCCCATGTCCGGCTGCCCGCCGCCGCCTGGGGCGAGAAGGAGGGCACCGTCACCAACTCCGAGCGCCGCATCTCGCGCCAGCGCGCGTTCCTGGACCTGCCCGGCGAGGCGCGGCCCGACTGGCAGATCGTCGCCGAAGTCGGCAAGCGGATGGGTTTTGCCGAGGCATTTTCCTATGCGTCGCCGTGGGAGGCGTTTGCCGAACATGCCGCGCTGTCGGGGTTCGAGAATGACGGCGCGCGGGATTTCGATATTGGCGCTTATGCCGGGACTGATGCGGACGGGTATGAGGAATTGGCCCCGTTCCAGTGGCCAGCGCCGAGCCCAGCCACCCCCCTCTGGCCTGCCGGCCATCTCCCCCGCAAGGGCGGAGATCGGATGTCGCACCGGCTTTCGTCAATCGCCAACTCTGGAGAAAGAGCAGGGACGCCGAAACTGCCAATCTCCCCCCTTGCCGGGGAGATGGCCGGCAGGCCAGAGGGGGGTGTTCAAGCTGGACATCAGCCAGAGGAGCGCGCTCAGGCCGCAAGTGGCTCTTCCAGCACCCGCTTCTTCGCCGACGGCAATTTCTACACACCCGACCGCAAGGCGCGCTTCATCGCCGTCCGTCCTGCCGTCGAGACCCGCACCAGCCCAGACTATCCGCTGATCCTCAACACCGGCCGCATCCGCGATCACTGGCACACCATGACGCGGACCGGGAAAAGCCCGCGGCTGTCCCAGCACATTGCCGAGCCCTTCGTCGAAATCCATCCGGCGGATGCGCAGCGCTTCGGGATCGGCGACGCCGACATCGTGCGCGTTTCCAGCCCGCGCGGCGACGTGCTGGTGCGCGCGCTGGTGACGGCACGCCAGCGCCGGGGCAGCCTGTTTGCGCCGATGCACTGGACGGATCAGTTCTCGGCAAAGGGCCGGCTCGACGCGCTGACCGCGCCGCTGACCGATCCGGTGTCCGGCCAGCCGGCGCTGAAGCATGTCGCCGCCCGCATCGAGAAATTCGCCGCAAAGGCCTTCGGCTTCGCGGTCATGCGGCAGAGGCCGGAACCTGATACCGCGACCTACTGGGCCGCGGCCAAATGCAAGGGCGGCTGGCGGGTCGAACTCGCCTTTGCCGATGACGAGATCGACTGGGCCGGCTTCGCCGGGTCCTTGTTCGGTGCGCGCCCGGGCGCCGAAATCCTCGCCTATCATGACCGCGATGCCGGCCAGCATCGCATCGCGGCTTTCGACGGCGATCACTTGTCCGGCGCCTTGTTCGTGGCGCCCGGCCCGGTCGCGGTGTCGCGCGGCTGGGCGGCGGACCAATTGAACGCCGATCATGTCGATCGGCGCGCCAGGCTGGCGATCGTGGCCGGGCGGCCGGGCGGGGTCGACGTCGATCGCGGCGCCATCGTCTGCTCCTGCTTCGGCGTCGGCGCCAATCAGATCGCGCAGGCGGTGCGAAGCGGCTGCGCCAGCGTCGAGGCGATCGGGGCAGCCCTGCATGCCGGCACGAATTGCGGCTCTTGCCGTGCCGAGATCAGGATCATCGTCGCCGCACAAATCCTTCAAGCCGCCGAGTGACCCGTGCCAGCCGTGCCGCGAAGGCGGTGCGGGGACCGCACACTGCGGGGCTCGAGCTGTTCCTGGCCAAATGGGCCTGCGCGATGGCGTCAATTGGGCTATGGTGGTGCCAAGCGTGCCGCCTCATCGGCGAGCATGAGTCGTCTTCCAGTCAGGGTCACCCAATGGCAAATCCCCCGCGCCGACCGACAAATCCGATGACGGCGGCCGAAGCCGCCTTCAAGCCAGTCAAGAAGCCGGTTGCTCCGCCTCGCGAGCCCGCGGCCGCTCCAGGTGTCAGGGAGCTTGTTTCGATCAGGATCGATCGAACCGTGCTGGACCATTTTCAGGCCGATGGCCCCGGCTGGCAGGACCGGATCAACGACGCATTGCGGCAGGCAATCGAAGGCAAGCCGGTCGCCAGCGGTTCGGACGACGACTAGAGCGGTTCACCGTTTCACGGAAACGCCGAACCGCTCTATCCCTTTGTTTTGACGCAATTCCGGACGGAAAACCGTTTCACACTTTTCCTGGAATTGCTCTAGCTCACGCCGCTTCGAAGTGCAGGATATAGAGTTTCCGCGTCGGTTCGTGGATCGTCCACTCGCCTTTCCAGCCTTTCGGCAGCACCAGCATTTCGCCGGCACTAACCTCCTTGCTATGGCCATCGGGACCATGCAGCGAGACCCGGCCCGACACGATGTGACAGGTTTCGGAATTCGTGTCGCGCGACGCGGTGAAACGGCCGGGCGTACACGCCCAGACGCCGACTTCCAGCGTCCCGTCCGGCGAGGTCCACAATGTCCTCGACGCTTCGAGCTGATCGCCGCTGATCGAGGTCGGCTTGGGCTCGGGCTCGCCGAGATCGATCGAGGCGAGATGGGCGAAGGTCTGGAAGTTGGTCATGGCAGTCTCCGGGCAGGCACTGAAATTTTCAGCTCGATATGCGAGGTCGCAGGGCTCAATGCCCGGTGATGCGGTCGGCGATGGCGGCCAGTTTCGAGGTGTGCTGGAGGCCGGCTTCCTCGCGCTCGTCGGCGACGCGGTAGAGCTGGTACATCGAGTGGACGCCGACCCAGCGCATCGGCTCGGGTTCCCACTTGCTGACCTGGCGGTTGACCCAGGGCAGGCGGGTCAGTTCGGTGTCGCGGCGCAGGATAAGGTCGCGCAGCGTCCGGCCCGAAAGGTTGGAGCTCGACACGCCGAGGCCGACATAACCGCCGGCCCAGCCGATGCCGGTCTCAAGGTCGAGGCCGGCCGTCGTGCACCAGTCGCGCGGCACGCCAAGCACGCCGCACCAGGCGTGGTCGATGCGAAGCTTGCTGGTCTGCGGCAGCAGGCGGGTGAGGATCGCGTGCAGGCTTTCGATGGTCGCCTGCTGTGTCTGGCCGCGCACATCCGTCTGCGATCCGTAGCGGTAGGGCACGCCGCGCCCGCCCATGGTGATGCGGCCTTCGCGGGTGCGCTGGGCATAGCAATAGGCGTGTGCTGCGTCGCCCAGGAGTTCGTGGCCGTCCCAGCCGATTTCGTCCCACAGCGATTGTGGTAGCGGCTCGGTGACGATCTGCGCGCTGTTGAGCGGAAGCCAGAGCCGCTCATTGCCTGATATTCCGGCCGTGAACCCCTCCGTGGCGCGGATGATGATAGGCGCGCGCACCGTGCCGCGATCGGTGGTGACCTTGCCCTTCTCAATACCCGTCACGGTCGTCTGTTCGTAGATCGGCACGCCGAGGCGCTCGACGGCTTCGGACAGTCCACGCACCAGCTTGGCCGGCTGCACGCGCGCGGTGCCGTGGTGGATGTAGCCGCCAAGCACGTTCCGGATGTTGATGCGGGCCTTGGCCTCTGCCTGGCCGATCAGGCTGACGCGGTCCTGAGGCACGCTCCAGCCGATTGCATCCGCATAGGCGGCCTTGATCCGCTCCAGCTGCGGCGGGTTGGTCGCAACCGTCAGATTGTCGACGCGGCGAATGTCGGCATCGATGCCTTCGGCCTCGGTCACCGCGATCACCTCGTCGACCGTGCCATGCATGGCGGTTTCCATGTCGATGACGGCGCCACGGGTAGATGTCTGCAGGTATTTCTCGCGCGCCCAGCTGAAGCCGCCGGACAGCCAGCCGCCATTGCGGCCGGACGCGCCGAAGCCGGCGAATTCCCGTTCCACCATGGCGATGCGGATCGAAGGATCGGCCTTCTTCAGATAGTAGGCCGTCCACAAGCCGGTATAGCCCGCGCCGACGATGCAGACATCGGCTTCGAGGTCGCCCGGCAGTGGCGCACGATAGGCTGGCAGGCCGATGTCGGCATACCAGAACGAGATGTTGCCGTTGACTTTGGCGTCCATGTCTAAAAATCCTGCGGGGGAAAGAGCGATCAGGTCATCGTCATGTCGGCGCGGTCGTCGTCGGCAAGAAGTTTTGCATCGACGACCGACCAACGCAGATCGACCGCGTCACCAATCGAGAAAGGCGTGGCCTCGAGCGTCGCGCGCACGATGGCCACGGAACCATCGCCCAATGTCACCTGGTATTTCGAACCCGAGCCCAGATAGATCGCTTCGCTGACCTGGCCAGTGAGGCTGTTCTGTCCGGCGGCTGCAGGCGTGTTGGTTCTGGCAAGCGAAAGCTTTTCCGGCCGCAGCAGGACCACCGGCTTCTGGCCGCCGGCGAGCTTGCCGCCGGCAACGACCTTCTGGCCGGCGATCGTCAGGCTGGTCTCGCCGCCCGACGTCTGGGCATCGCCACGCAAACTGGTCGATTCGCCGATGAACTTCGCCACGAACAATGTCGCCGGTTCGTCGTAGAGCTGACGCCCGGTTCCAACCTGTTCGATGCGTCCCTGGTTGAACACGGCGATGCGGTCGGACAGAACCAGCGCCTCTTCCTGGTCGTGCGTCACATAGACGAAGGTGGTGCCGAGCTCACGGTGAATGCGCTTGATTTCCAGCTGCAGCCATTCGCGCAGTTTCTTGTCGAGCGCGCCGAGCGGCTCGTCCATGAGTAGCAGCGGCGGATCGAAGACGATGGCGCGGGCCAGCGCCACGCGCTGCTGCTGGCCGCCGGAAAGCTCGGCGGGATAGCGATGCGCGAAGTCGGCCATCTTGACCATGTCCAGGGCGCGCGCCACGTGGCGATCGCGCGCCTGCTTGTCCATGCCGCGCAGGGTGAGCGGATAGGCGACGTTCTTACCGACGGTCATGTGCGGAAACAGCGCGTAGTGCTGGAAGACGACGCCGATGTTGCGCTTGTGCGCCGGCAGCGCGACGATGCTTTTGCCGCCGACGGCGAGGTCGCCTGAGGTCAGGTCGGTAAAGCCGGCCACGACGTTGAGCGTGGTGGTCTTGCCCGAGCCGCTGGGGCCGAGGAGCGTCATGAATTCACCCGGCTCGATGTGAAGGCTGACGTCGTCGAGCGCGGTGAAATTGCCGTAACGCTTGGTTGCGGCCTTGATGTCGATGGCCGCGCCACGTTCTTTGCTGTTGGACGCAGCCATCTCAACTCCTCGTCGATTTCGAGCTGATAATCAGCCCGGCACTGATCACCAGCGTCGTGGCAATGAAGATGATCGTTCCGACAGCCGTCACCGTCGGGTCGGCGTCGCGGGTGATGCTGGTGAAGATCTGCACGGGCAAGGTCTTCAAATAGGGGCTGGTGATGAACAGCGCGACGATGATTTCATCGAAGGAGGTGACAAAGGCAAACAGCAGCCCCGAAAGGATGCCGGGCGCGATCAAAGGCAAGGTCACGGTGCGGAATGCGGTGAAGCGGTCGGCGCCAAGGCTTGCCGCCGCCGTCTCCAGCCGCACGTCGAAGACTTCGAGGCTTGCCGACACGGCGATGATGACGAAGGGAATCGCCAGCATCGTGTGCGCGATGACGAAGCCGGTGGTGGTGCCGACGAGATGGTAGTCGAGATAGACGGCATAGATGCCGATCGCCAGGACCACGCCGGGCACGATCATCGGCGTGATCAGGATGGCGCGCAGCAGGCCGGCGCCGGAATGTTTCATGCGGCTGAGGCCGAGTGCCGCCAGCGTGCCGATCAGCGTGGCGGCGACGGCAACGAGGCCCGCGACCCTCAGCGAATTGAAGAAGCTGGTCAGCCAGTCGGGGTTGGTGAAGAAATTCTCGTACCACTGCCATGAGAAGCCGGATGGCGGGAAGGCAAGCGACTTCTTCTCGTTGAACGACATCGGGATGATGACCAGCGTCGGCATTACCAGCCACACGGCAACAAGCAGGCAGAACAGACCGAGCAGAATGCGGAACGGCGCCAGCCTCATGATCTGGACGCCTGTTTGTGGCGCTGGCGCATCAGCGGCGCGGCGAGCGCCAGAAGCACGAAGGTCGCGACCAGCAGCACGACACCCATGGCGCCGCCGCGACCCCAATTGAGCAGGCTGAGCACCTGGCTCTGCACCAGCGTCGACAGCATGGTGCTGCGGGGTCCGCCGAGCAAGGCCGGGGTGATGTAGAAGCCGAGTGACAGGATGAAGACGATGATGGCGCCGGCGAATACGCCGGGCAGCGACAGCGGCAGATAGATCTGCAGGAAAGCCAGCGAAGGCCGCGCGCCGAGGCTGCGCGCCGCCTGCACGAGGCGCAAATCGATGCCGCGCATGACCGAATAGAGCGGCAGGATCATGAACGGCAGCAGCACCTGCGCCATACCGATCACCACGCCGGTCTGGGTGCGGATCAGCTTCACGGTGTCAAGGCCGAACAGCCTGACGACGGAATTGATGATGCCGGAATCCTGCAGCAGGATGACCCAGGCCAATGTGCGCACCACGCCGCTGACCCAGAACGGCACCAGCACGCACAGGATGAGGACGAGCCGCATGCGCGGCCCGACCGCCGTCATCAGGTAGGCGTAGGGGTAGGCGGCGATAACGCAGACGATGGTGACCCAGGCGGCGATGGAAAAGGTGCGCCACAGAACCGTGACGTTCACCGGCGTGGAAAAGAACCAGACGTAGTTCTGCATTCCCCAGGCGGGGTCCGAGAAGCTGCGCAGCGTAACGGTCAGCAGCGGATAGCCCATCGCCGCGATGAGCAGGAGCAAGGCAGGCATCGCCAGCAGCGAAGGGTAGGCGGCAAGCCGCAGGCGCCGTTGCGGCCCCTGCACGCCACCCGTCGGCCGGGGATTGTCACCCCCGGCCGCCAGAGTATGTGATGTCTGGCTCACGCTTTTCGCCTTGGCGCTCGGCCGGCTCAGTTGCCGGCCATCAGCGCCGTCCACTTGTCGGACGCGGTGGCGAAATTGGCGACCCAGAACTTGATGTTCTGCTGGTAGCCCTGCTTGGCGTGTTCCGGCGTGTTGGTCAGGAAAGCGGCGACCGAAGCATCCACCTTGGGCTGCGCCTCGGTGTTGATCGGCGAGTAGGATGTCTGCTCGGTCAGGACCTCCTGCGACTTCTTGCCGAGATAGGCGTTGATCAGCGCATAGGAGGCGTCGGTGTCCTTGGCCCCGACCGGGATGGTCAGCTGATCCATGACGACCAGCCAGTCCTTCCACACCGGCGTATAGGCAGCACCGTTCTTGACCGCCGTCATGGCGCGACCCGTCCACATGATGATCATGTCGGCTTCGCCGGATTCTGCCAGCTGCTGGGACTCGGCGCCGGTCTTCCAGAAGATCGTGTCCGGACCGATGGCCTTGATCTTGGCAATGCCCTTGTCGATGTCGGCCGGCGTCATGTTGTCGACCGAGCCACCGTCGGCCAGAATGCCCTGTTCGATCAGACCGCCAATCGGGCTTCCGCTGCCATCGATGGCGCGCGTGCCGGGGAATTTCTCGGTGTCGAAGAAATCCTTCCAGTCCTTCGGCGGATTGTCCTTGTAGGTCGAGTTCTTGTACATCAGCACGGTGCCGTAGTTCATCGCCGGCACGCTGCACTCGCCGACCTGTCCGGCCGGGATGTGCGAAACGTCGAGCTTGGTCAGGTCGAGCTTCTGGAACAGCTTGCCGCAATGCACGAATGGCGGAAAGTCGTCGGTATCGACGACATCCCAGGTCACATTGCCGGACTCGACCTGTGCCTGAAGCTTGGCGATTTCGGTCGGGCCATCGTTCAGCAGCTTGACGCCGCTCTTGTCGACGAATTCCTTGAGGGCGGCGACCTGGCCGTCCTGGTAGATGCCGCCATAGGAGACGAAGGTCAGCGTCTTTCCTTTCAGCGAACCGTCCACCACGGTGCCGGCCGGCGGCGCGCTCTGCGCATGAGCCGCGGCGGCTGCAATCAAGGCCAGTGCGGCGGCGCCGACAAGCCCGGACACTATTGATCTGCTTCCCATTTTTTAACCCTCCGATGACTCGCTGTTTGATTTTGGCAGTCCGGGTGCGAGTGATTTCCGGGCCACATATTGGTCGAGATCGACGGCGCCGCTTGTCGACGGCGCGACGATCCACAGCACTTCGGCCACCATGTCGCCGACATTGATGGTCCTGTGCGGCGTCGAGGTCGAATATTCGATGCTGTCGCCCTCTTCGAGGATGAAGCTCTCGTCGCCCAACGTCAGCTGCAGCCGGCCGCGCAGCACGAGAAACATTTCGTGCGCGTTGCCATGTGTGTAGGGCAGGTCGCCGGTCGAGCCGCCAACGGCGAATTCGCCACAATAGACCTCCATCTCTCGGATTGGCCGGCGCGACAGCAGCGTCTTGCGATAGCCTTCGCTGGTCGGCAGCGCCGGTCGGTCGGCGCGTGTCAGCACCGCGTGCGGCGAGACTTCGCATTCGTCGAAAAGATCGGCGAGGCCGATACCGAGCGCATTGGCGATCAGCATAAGCGTGCTGGTGTTGGCTCCCGAAAGACCGCGCTCGAGTTGGCTCAGGAAACTGGCGGTGGTGCCGATCAAGTCGCCGAGCTGGCGCAGCGTCAGGCGTCGCGCGGTGCGATAGGCCTTGATGCGATCGCCCAACACCGTGGAGCGGCGGGCTTCCGCGCCGGTTGCGGCGTTGTCGTTGAGTGCGTGATCCGCAGCGGTTTTCATGGTGACCTCAGGGTTCACTTAACATGCTATTAAGTGAGGCTTCGTGGCAAGCGGATTCGCTTGGCCACCTGAAAATCACCGATGGGCCAGCCTATCTATCTCCTTGCCGGTGGAGGAATGTCGTCGAAAGCGCTTTGGTTTGGCGATCGAAAACGACGGCCAGCCCGTTCTTGACGGCAAGCGAGGCGACCATGTCGTCCAGTTCGCGATCGGAAATGGCGGGTTTGAGGATCTGCCGGATGGCCAGATAGGCCTGCTCGGTCGACACATAGTCGTAGCGCTTTTTGCGCGCTTCCACATATTGCTCGATGAGAATGCCCAAACGGCGGGCGGCGATGTCTTCTGGTTGCTGCACGGGAGCCTCCTCAAGCTCGATCGTCTCCAGCCCTCTAAGATGTAAAAACCACGCCGCGAAAGTTAAGGCCCGAAGCCAAAAAATCGGCTGTCATCGTCGACAAACCTGGTTATGTCGCCTTGCCGACTGCCGCGTCCAGTTCCAGCTCGCCTTCCGAAATGTCGTCGAAGGAAGCGTAGTTCATGTTGTAGAGGCGGGCGTAGAGGCCTTTTCGTGCCATCAACTGTTCGTGGTTGCCGCTTTCGACGATCTCGCCGTTCTGCAGGACGATGATGCGGTCGGCGCCGCGGATGGTGGCCAGCCGGTGGGCGATGACCAGCCCGGTGCGGCCTTCCAGCAGTTTTATCAGCGCTTTCTGGATCAGCATCTCGGTGTAGGAATCGATGCTGGCCGTGGCCTCGTCGAGGACGAGGATCTTGGCGTCGGCCACCAGCGCCCGCGCGAAGCTGATCAGCTGGCGCTGGCCGAGCGAGAGATTGCCGCCGCGCTGCTCGAGCTCGGTGTCGTAGCCATCAGGCAAGTTCTCGATGAAGTCGTGCGCGCCGACGGCCTGTGCGGCGCGGACCACCTCGTCGCGGCTGGCGCCGGTCTTGTGATAGCGGATGTTCTCCAGCACCGAGCCGGAAAACAGGAACGGTTCCTGCAGCACCATGGCCACCTGATCGCCGAGCGAATCCTGGGTCAGGTCACGCACGTCGTGGCCGCCGACCAGGACCTGGCCGGACCAGACATCGTAGAAGCGGTGCACCAGCGCCATCGAGCTCGACTTGCCCGACCCGGTCGGGCCGACCAGCGCGACGGTCTCGCCCGGATTGACGTGGAAGGAGATGTTCTCCAGCACCGGCAGGTTTTGCCGGTAGCCGAAGGTGACGTTCCTGAACTCGACCGAGCCGTCCATGTCGCGCGACAGCGCTACGGCACCATCCTTGTCGCTGACGTCCACCGGCACGTCGAGCACTTCGGAGATGCGCTGGCCCGAAGCCATGGCGCGCTGCATGACGCTGTACTGCATGGTCAGCGAGCGGATCGGGTCGAAGAAGCGCTGGATGTAGAACAGGAACGCCACCATGACGCCGACGTCGAGGCTGTGCGACAGCACCATCGAACCGCCGACGACGATGACGGTCGCCATGGCGATGCCGGTCAGCGTGTCGACGATCGGCACCATCACCTGAGCATATTTCGCCGACGTCAGGTGGGCATTGAGATTGGCCAGCACCTTCTCGTCGTAGAGGTCGAAATTGACGTGCTGGCGTTCGAGGCTCTGCACCGTGCGCACGCCGTGGATGCCTTCGGCCAGCGCGCCGTTGGCGATCGAGTTGGTCTCGTGCGCGGCCATGAAGGCGACCTTGGCGCGCGGCAGCCAGAACAGGCGCACGATGAACAGCACCGGCATGGTCGACAGCGTCAGCAGGCCGAGCCGGAAATCCAGCCACAAAAGGACGCTGACGATGCCGAACAAAAGCACGATGTCGCCCACCGACATCACCGACGTCTCGAGGAATTCCTGCATCGAATTGACGTCGCCCTGCAGGCGCGACATCAGGCGGCCGACCTCGGTCTTGTCCATGAAGCTCAGCGAGACCCGCTGCAGGTGGCTGAACATGGCGCGGCGCAGGTCCGACAGCACGTTCTCGGCGACCTTGCCGACGACGCTTTCCTGTACGTGGCTGGCGGCATAGTTGATGAGGATGATCAGCGTGAAGGCGCCGATTGCAGCGATCATCACCGACTGGTCGAGCCTGCCCGCCGCCATGCCGTGGTCGATGGCGTAGCGGATGACCAGCGGGATTGCGAGCTGCGTCAGCGTGAACACCAGCACCGCGGCGACCGAGATGAAAATCCGGCTCTGATACGGCTTCACGAAGCTCCATATACGCCGCACAATGCGCGGATCATAGGCCTTGCCGAAAACCTCTTCCTCGTCGCGGTGCGAGCCGACGACAGCCTTTGTCGGCCGTCCGCTGGTGTCTTCCTTCTCGTCGTCGCTCTGTGCGGACATCACGCGGCTCCCAGAGCCGTGGGCCGATCGTCGTCCGGCCGCAGCTGCAGGTCGTAGAGCGCGCGATAGCGCCCGCCGAGCGCCAGCAACTGCTCATGCGTGCCGCGCTCGACGATGCGGCCGTTCTCGACGAACAGGATCTGGTCGGCATGCATCAGCGAGCTCAGCCGATGCGAAATGATCAGCGTCACGCGATCCCTGGCGAAGCGTTTCATCGCCGCCCGGATGCGCTGCTCGGTGCCGGCGTCGATGGCCGCGGTGGAATCGTCGAAGACCAGCACCGATGGCCGCAGCATCAGGCTGCGCGCGATGGTCAGGCGCTGCCGCTGGCCGCCGGACAGCGACGCGCCGCGTTCGCCGACGACCGTGGTGTAGCCGGCGGGAAGCCCGATGATGTAGTTGTGCAACTGGGCGAACTCGGCTGCCTGCCCGATGCGGGTTTCGCGTGCCCAGGGATTGCCATAGGCGATGTTGTTCTCGATCGAGGTGGTGAACAGGAACGCGTCCTGCTGCACGACGCCGACGGCCTTGCGCAGCGATTGCAGCGTGACCTTGCTGATGTCCTGGCCATCGATGGTAATGCTGCCCGAGGTGACGTCGTAGAAGCGCGGGATCAGATGAGCGATGGTCGACTTGCCGCTGCCGGGCGGGCCGACGATGCCGATGGTCTCGCCGGACCTCGCCTCGAAGGAAATGCCAGACAGCGTCGGCCGGTCGCCCGCGCCGGCGTAGCGGAAGCCGACATTGTCGAAGCGCAGCACGCCCTCGGTGACGACGAGGTCCCTGGCGCCCGGCGCGTCCTTGATGTCCAATTCGGCGTCGAGCAGTTCGAACAGCCGGGTGCCGCAGGTCGAGGCGCGCGCGAAGGAATTGACCATCAGGCCGAGCTGGCGCACCGGCATCTGCAGGATGGTCATGAAAGTGAGGAACTGGGCCAGCGTGCCGACGCTGATTTGACCCGCAATGACCTTCTGGCCGCCGAACCACAGCACCAGGCCCATGGCGGCGAGGAACGAGAAGTTCATGGCGCTGGTGTTGCCGACGCGGATGTCGACGCGCTTGTTGGCGAGGTCCAGCGCATCCTGCTTGGCGCGGTCGAATTTCTCCAGCTCATGCCGCTGCGCCGCAAAGGCTCGCACGACACGCATGCCGCCGAGATTCTCATCCATCACCCGGCTCAGCACCGACAGGCGCTGCTGCAAGGTTAGCCAGGTGCTGCGCAGCGCCAGCTGGGTGACCGAGGAGCGCCAGGCGACGAACGGCACGAAGCTCAGGCTCAACAGCCCGAGCACCAGATCGGTGCTGATCAGCAGGTAGGCGCCGACGCCGATCAACACGCCGAGCAGGACGACGCGCAGGATGCCGGTGGAAAAGAACATGCGCACGCCGTCGAGATCGAGCAGGCCGAGCGTGATCAGATCGCCGGTGTGGACCCGGTCGTGGTAGGAGAAGCTCAGGCGCTGGATCTTCTCGTAGAAAGCCAGGCGCAGCTCATAGCCGGTGCGATGGCCGACGGCCTCGCCGTAGTAGTTCTGCGCCATGGTGAAGAGACCGCGCAGGATGCTGACGACGAGCAGCGTCAAGGCGGTGTTCCACAGCGCATGCTCCGCCGCGGCTCCGGCCCCGGCTGTCATGACGCCCTGCGCCTGGTCGATGGCGCGTCCCAGCAAGCGTGGAATGAAGAGCTGCAGCGTCGCGGCGATGAAGGTCGAGACGAGGGTGATCGCGACTTGCCAGGGATGGCGCAGCGTCATGCGCACGATCCGGAGCAAGGTGCTGAGGCCCTTGCCCCAGGAGGCTTCGGCCACATGGGCAAACGATTTGCCGCGCTCCGGCGCGCTGCCGATTGCTAGCGTATTCAAAGGAAAATATCCAACCCAATCCGGGCATTAGCCCGGACGAATAGAGCAGACTCAGTTCAGATGGCGTGATGTTACGCGGGTCCGGCTTGGCCGTTCAAGAGCCAATGACGGCATCGCACTGTGCCTGGACACAACATGCTGTTGCGCGTGTTCGGAACGCCGGCAATCCGTTCACGTACCCTGCCGCCAGCAGGCGATCAGGTGGCCGGGTGCGACCTGCCTGGCGGGCGGTTCGGCCTTTCTGCAGTCGGGCACGACCAGGGGGCAGCGATCGGCGAAGGAACATCCCTTGGTCTGCGTGCCGGCTGCCTCGATCTCCACCGGAGCGGATAGTTTCGGCGCGGCCTCATCGGAGGACGCGGCCAGGAGCAGTTGCGTGTAGGGGTGATTGGGGCCCCGGAAGATCTGGTCGGATGAACCGGTTTCGACCAGACGGCCGCGATAGAGCACGCCGATCCTGTCGGCCATGTAGCGTACGACCCTGAGGTCGTGGCTGATGAACAGATAGGTCGTGTCCTTGTCGCGCTGCAGGTCGTTGAGCAGGTTGAGAACCGTCGCTTGGACCGAGACGTCGAGCGCCGAGGTGGGTTCGTCGAGCACGACGACCTTCGGCACGCCGGCGAAGGCCCGCGCGATCGCGGCCCGTTGCCGCTGGCCGCCGGACAGCGATCGCGATTTCTGCTCGGCCGTGGTGCCGGGAAGGCGGACTGACTGCAAGAGATCGCTGACGCGTGCTCTCACCTCGCCGCGGCGCAGGCCGGCGAGCCGGCGCAGCGGACGGCCGAGGATCCTGCCGATCCGCTGGCGTGGGTTGAGCGTGCGATCGGGCGACTGGAAGACCATCTGCACGTCGCGCTGTTCGGCAAGGTTTCTCTTCTCGACGCGCGGCGCGACCGTCCTGCCGAACAGCTCGACCGATCCGGCGTCAGGCGTCTGCAGGCCGGTGACGATCCTTGCCAAGGTCGACTTGCCGGAGCCGGATTCGCCGATCAGCCCGAACGTTTCGCCCTGGCCTATGTCGAGGTCGATATCGCTGAGCACTGGCTGGCTGCCGAAGGAATGGCTGATGCCTTTGCAGGCGATCGCGATCCGGCGTTCTTTCCGCGCGCCGGCGTCTTCATCGTTGGGCGTCGGGTGCACTGCCAGACCGGCTCCGTCGGTCTCGGCCAGTCTGCCGTCCCGCTTGGTGTAGTTGAGGGCCGGGATCGAGGCGATGAGCGCCTTTGTGTAGGCGTGGCGAGGGTTGTCGAAGACATCAGTGGCGACGCCGCTTTCGACCACCGTTCCCGACTGCATCACCGCCACGCGGTCACAGGCGCGGCGGATCATGTTGATGTCGTGGCTGATCAGAAGCACGCTGGTTTTGTGATCCTTGCGCAGGTCGTGCAGGATGGCGATGATCTCCGACTGCACGCTGGCGTCGAGCGCCGTCGTCGGCTCGTCCAGCACCAGCAGCGACGGGTCGAGCGCGATCGCGATGGCGATGTTGGCGCGCTGCTGCATGCCGCCGGACAATTCGTGCGGATAGAGATCCAGCACCCGGTTCGGACGGCTTACCCTGACGCGCCCGAGCAGTTCGGCGGCGCGCGCGCGCGCCTTGTCGTGGCGAACCGGGCGATGCCGCATGATCGTCTCGGTGATCTGCCGGCCGATCGTCATGCTTGGATTGAGGGCGGCGCCCGAGTGCTGATAGACGGCCGCGATGTGGTTGCCCCGCAACTGGCGAAGCTGCTCGGCGGAGAGGTCGCGGATTTCGCGGCCCTGGAATTCAAGCGCCGATGCCGCGATGCGGGCATTTTTCGGCAGATAGCGCAGGATGGCGAGCGCCACCGAGCTTTTGCCCGATCCCGACTCGCCGACCAGGCCAAGCGCTTCGCCTTCGCCTATGTGCAGCGACACGCCGCTGACGGCGGGATGCGATCCGTTGCGTCCGTCATAGGCGATGGAAAGCTGTTCGACGTTGAGAACCGAGGAGGACATTGGGAGCTTGAAACCACTTTCTTCCAGCGCGGCGATCGAGGGCAATCGCTTCCGCTTTGGCAATACATAATCTCTATAAAATTACTCGAATTAAGCCGGAGCGCAATCTACCTTTCATCGCTCACGAGAGATTGTTGCCGTCTGCCAAAGCAGCGCGACGGTCTCCGGAGAGCAGATTTGGAAGGAGGCCGGCATGGCTCGAGATCACATGATCCTCAGCGCATTTTTCTTCAACCCGCAGGGCGATCACCGGATGTCCTGGCGCCATCCGCGCGCACCGGGCCGGGAGGTGCTGGACTTCGACTTCTACCGCGATCTCGTGCAGGCGGCCGAGCGGGCAAAGATCGACACCATCTTCGTCGCCGACCACGTGTCGATCTGGGATTCGGTCAAGAGCGGCGTCGCCCACCATGCCAATGCCCGCCTCGAGCCGCTGACGCTGCTGTCGGCGCTGGCCGGCGTGACCAGGCATATCGGCCTGATCACCACGGCTTCGAGCTCCTACAGCGAGCCCTACAATGTGGCGCGCATGTTCGCCTCGCTCGACCATATCAGCAAGGGCAGGGCGTCCTGGAACGTCGTCACCTCGGCCATGGACGAGGAGGCGCGTAATTTCGGCCGCGACGGCAATATCGAACATGCATTCCGCTCTGAGCGTGCAGCCGAATTCCTCGATATCGTCAAGGCGCTGTGGGACAGCTGGGAAGACGAGGCGCTGCTGATCGACAAGGCATCGGGCTATTTCGCCGATCCCGACAAGGTCCACCCGATCGATCACAAGGGAAAGCACTTCAAGGTGCGCGGACCGCTCAACGTCTCGCGGCCACCGCAGGGCCATCCGCTGATCGTCCAGGCCGGCTCGTCCGAGGACGGCAAGAACTTTGCCACCGCCCAGGCCGATGTGCATTTCGCCATCTTCAGCACCAGGGAAGACGGCATCAAGTATCGCCGGGACATCAACGAGCGTCTTGCCCGTCACGGCAGGCGGCCGGAGAGCTTCAAGATCCTGCCGGGCATCCTGCCGATCGTTGCCGCCTCCGAGGCGGAAGGCCGGGAAAAGCAGGAGTATCTGCAGACCTTGCTTCCCGACCAGGTCGGCATCGACCTTCTGTCGAGCTGGAGCGGTATCGATCTCTCCGCCTATCCGCCGGACGGGCCGCTGCCGCCGCTGCCGGACGAGAGCACCTTCAGTGGTGGACGCACATCGCTCAACCGGGTCCGGCAGTGGTCGAAGCAGAATCTCAGCCTGCGCGAGATTGCCCGCAAGCTCGCCAACAGCGGCTCGGTGCCGACCGTGGCCGGCACGCCGGCGCAGATCGCCGACCAGCTGCAGGATTGGTACGTCTCGGGTGCCGCAGACGGCTTCAACCTGATGTTCCCGCTGCTGCCGGAGGACTGGGTGAATTTCGCCGAGCAGGTGGTGCCGGAGCTGCAGCGCCGCGGCGTGTTCCCGACCGAATACGCGCCGGGAACGCTGCGCGACCGTTTCGGCCTGGCGCGGCCAGCCAACCGCTTCGCTGAGCAGCGCGACAATGCGCGCGCCGTGTCCTGACCCCGGAGATCGATGATGACCGCCGCCCCAAGACTGCAGCCGCGCGAAGCGACCGCGCCGCATCTCGTCAATGTCCTGCACAGCCCCAAGCGCGTGCGCGTCAAATTCGGCGGCCGCACCATCGCCGACAGCCGAAACGTGCTGGTGCTGCGCTCCAACCACTTCCTGCCGATCTACTTCTTCCCGGTGGCGTCGGTCGACGCGTCGGTGCTGAAGCCCTCGCTGCATCGCGAGCCGCACGCGGTCGGTGGCGAGACGGCCTACTGGGATATCGACACCGGCGACAGGCGCAGCGCCAACGCGGCCTGGTCGTTCGTGTCGCCGCCGGGTGAAGACCTGTCGCCGCTCGCCGGTCGCATCGCCTTCAGCTGGAAGCTCGTCGACCAGTGGTTCGAGGAGGATGAAGAGGTCTTCGTCCATGCCCGCGATCCCTATGCGCGCATCGATGTGCTGCAAAGTTCGAGCCATGTGCAGGTCTGGTTCGACGGCGAGCCGATCGCCGACAGCCGCCGCCCGGTGCTGCTGTTCGAGACGCATCTGCCGACGCGCTTCTACCTGCATCCGGATGACATCAATCTGGAGCGGCTGACGGCGTCCGCCACAACGACGCGATGTCCCTACAAGGGCATCGCTTCCTATTGGTCCGGGCTCTTGAGCGACGGTTCGGTGCGCCCGGACATCGCCTGGAGCTACCGCGACCCGATCGCCGAGATGCCCAAGATCAAGGGCCTCGTCGCCTTCTACCCGCAGGCCGTGGATCGCATCCATCTCGACGGCGAACCCGTCGCACAGAGCAGCTTTTCAATCTTCATTTCAGACAGGGGTTTAGAACATGACCAAACACAGAGATATCGACGCACTTCGCAATCTGTCGGGGGACATCTGGAATGTCGCAGTCGACGAATATCAGGGTGGCTTTCTCAAGCGCCGCGATCTGCTGAAATACGCAGCGCTGCTCGGCTTGACCGGGTTTGCCGCCTCGCAGGGACTTGGAGGCGCGCGCGCATCAGCAGCTGCCGGCGGTATCGTCCGCGTCGGCCTCGGCCAGCCGACCAAGGCGATCGATCCCGTATCGGTCACTGATCCGGCAAGCATCGGGGTGATCAGCCAGGTCGGCGAGTATTTGATCCTTGACGATCCCAAGGACGGGCTGCAGCCGAAGCTCGCCTTGTCCTGGGAGGCCGACGAGACCGCCAGCCGCTGGACCTTCAAATTGCGTCCGGGGGTGAAATTCCACGACGGCCGCACGGTCACCGCCAAGGACGTGGTGGCGAGTTTTGAGCGGCTTGTCGATCCGGCCAGCGGCTCATCGGCGCTGTCAGCCTACAAGGGCATCCTGTCCAAGGGCGGCGCCAAGCTGGTGGACGACGAAACCGTCGCCTTCGACCTCGACGGTCCCAACAGCAACTTCCCCTTCTATGTCTCCTCCGACGTCTACAACGCCGTCATCCTGCCGGCCGACTATGCCGGCGATTCGAGAAGACCTTCAACGGCGCCGGCCCGTTCAAGCTCGAATCCTTCCGTCCCAAGCTGGGCGCGAGCTTCGTGCGCAATCCGGATTACTGGGGCGACAAGGCGCTGCCCGACCGCGTCGAGATCAAGTTCTTCGACGGTGAGCAGGCCCAGGTTCTGGCGCTGCAGGCCGGCCAGCTCGACGTCATCCCGAGCACGACGCGGCTGGAACTGGCGATCGAGGGCAATCCCAACTTCAAGCTGCTGAGCGTGCAGGCAAGCTCGCATGACCAGGTGCACCTGCGGACCGACCAGGCGCCGTTCACCGACAAGCGCATCCGTCGCGCGTTGGCGCTGACGCTCGACCGCGAGGCGATCGTGAAGGGGCTGCTGAAAGGCCGCGCCATCGTCGGCAACGACACCCCGTTCGCGCCGATCTTCCCCTCCGCCGACGCGTCGGTGCCGCAGCGCAAGCAGGACATCGCCGAGGCCAAGCGGCTGCTGGGCGAGGCGGGTGTGCCGAATGGCTTCGAGGTGACGCTGACCACCGAGCGCGCTTATGACATTCCCGACTATGCGGTGATCATCCAGAATTTCGCCAAGAAGGCTGGCATCGACGTCAAGCTCAATGTCCTGCCGCAGGATGCCTATTACGGCTCTGCGACCTTCGGCAGCTCGCCCTGGCTGGATTCGGTTCTCGGCATCACCGATTACGGCCATCGCGGCACGCCCGACATCTTCCTCAACGCCACCCTGAAGAGTTCGGGGGCCTGGAACGCGGCGCATTTCAAGAACCCGGCCTACGATGCTCTGCTGCTCGACTACTCCAAGGCACGCGACCTCAACGCCCAGCGCCTTGCCGCCGGCAAGATCCAGACCCTCCTGCTTGACGAAACGCCGGCGATCATCAGCTACTTCTCGCAGTACAGCCGGATCACCAGCACCAAGGTCGAGGGCGTGCGCTTCACGGCGATTTCGCACCTGCTGCTCGACCGCGTTACCTTCGTCCAGGCATGATGCTCGAGCGGGGAGATAGCGTCCCATTCCAATTCCATCGAAATGGGACTGGTTCAAGGCGAGGCAGCAGGACGCGATGCTGAGTGGCCGCACTGTGTCGGCGCGCGCGGGCACACTTTTGCTCACGCTATGGCTGGTCAGCATACTGGTCTTCTTTGCTGGGCAGGTTCTGCCCGGCGATGTCGGTCGCGTCATGCTCGGGCCCTTTGCCGATGCGCAGGCGGTGGCGGAACTGAACAAGCGGCTCGGCGCCGACCAGCCGGTTCTCGTCCAGTACTGGCGCTGGTTCAGCAACGCGCTCACCGGCGATTTCGGCACCTCGCTGTCGATGGGCGGACCGGTGGCCCCGTTCGTGCTGGAAAGCCTCAAGCGCTCGGCGGCGCTTGCCGGCATCATCCTGGTTTTCCTTGTTCCGCTAGGGGTCGGCGCCGGCGTCATCGCCGGTCTCAATGCGGGCCGCTTCATCGACCGGCTGATCGTGATGGCGGGCGTTTCCTTCGGTATTGTCCCGGACTTTGTGTCCGGCCTGATGCTGCTTATCGTTTTCGGCCTGTGGCTGAACTGGTTCCCGATCTCGGGTGTCGCACCCGACGGTGCGGGCTTCTGGACGAATGGCTACTATTTGATCCTGCCGGCGCTGCCGCTGGTGCTGAACCTTGCCGGCTATATCGCCCGGATGACGCGGGCCGGCGTGATCGAGGCTATGGCCGCCGACTATACACGCACGGCCGTCCTGAAAGGGCTCGAGCGGCACGAGATCATTTTTCGACATGTGCTGCGCAATGCGCTGACGCCGACCATCGCGGTGCTTGCGACCCAGACCGGTTACATGCTTGGCGGGTTGGTGGTGATCGAAGCGCTGTTCGGTATCCAGGGCCTTGGCAATCTGGTTCTGAACGCGGCCAAGGCACGCGATTTCCCGATGCTTGAAGCCGGCGTGCTGGTGATGGCGGCAATATTCGTGCTGTCGGCGGCGGCAGGCGACCTCGTGCTGGCCTTGCTCGATCCGCGACAACGCCGAAGGGCTTTGTCATGACGGACCTGGCGGAGTTTCCCGCACCGCGGCGCGCGGCGGTCGGCTTGGCGGCGACGCGCAGGATCGGCAGCGCTTTTGCCGGACTGCCTCCGTCGGTCGTGGCCGGTTCGCTGGTGCTGCTGTTCTGGATCGCGTGCGCGCTGTTCGGCAATCTCTTCGTTCCCTACGATCCCTATGCCGAGGATTTTCTGGCGATGCTGACCCCGCCCGATGCCGTGCATTGGTTCGGCACCGACCAACTCGGCCGCGACGTGCTGTCCCGCATCGTCGTTGGATCGCGCGATATCCTGCTGGTTGCGCCGCTCGCCACGCTTGCCGGTGTCACAGCCGGCAGCATCATCGGGCTGGTGCTCGGCTATTTCGATGGACTGGTCGATGCCATCGGGGCGCGGCTGCTCGACACGCTGATGGCGTTTCCGTTCATCGTTCTCGCGACCATGACGCTTGTCGCGATCGGCCCATCAAACCTGACCGTCGTTCTGGTGATCGCCATTGCCTACGCGCCGCTGGTGGCGCGGACCGTTCGGGCCGCCGTGCGCGAGCAGAAGCAGCGCGATTATGTCAGCGCCGCCCGGCTCGGCGGGGAGGGTGCTGTCGCCATCATGTTCCTGGAGATACTGCCTAATGTTCGGGAAACGATCCTCATCGAGCTCGTCACCCGGCTGGGATACGCGTTCTTCTCTATCGCCACGCTGAGCTTTCTCGGCCTCGGCATCCAGCCGCCGTCCGCCGACTGGGGACTGGCCGTTGCCGACGGCTACGGCTTCCTGACCGGCGGCAAATGGTGGGTCGTCGTCTTCAATTCCGTGGCAATCGTCTCGCTGGTCATGGCGACCAACCTCATCGCACAAGGCATCGGTGCCTTCGAAAATAGCGATGTCTGAGCTTTGATGCTTCTCCGCCGGCGGCGGAGAGGGAAGCCATCCCATCACAATGATCGCCCTGTGGCACCTATGCGTTGAGCACCTGGCATGGGGCTCGACGCGATCCCTCAGCCTCGCGATCCAGGTCTTTCCGCCGACGAAACCCTTCCATCGTTGCCGCACGTTTCGACAGGGCGGGAGCGTGCTTCATGGGGATGGCCGAACACAGCCGTTGACGCTGGCCCCCTTTACCTCCTAGGATTAAATCAAATTGATTTACGTTACTCGCCCGAAGAGGCGGAAATGCCGATCAACAATGGGAGATGAAGTATGACTGACAGGCTGCCAGACCCGCATATGCGTTCCCTGCAAGACCCGTCGACGGCTGTTTCACGCCGGCGGTTGTTGATCGGCACGGCCTTCGTCGCCGCGACCATCGCCACGACTTTCTCCTTCGGCGCGCGACCGGCGTCCGCCGAATCGGTGCTCGCCATGCACATCGAGGAGCAGACGAGCTGGGTGCAGAACTTCAACCCCTTCGACCTTGGCGGGCGCCGCCAGAGCACGATGGATTTCGTCTACGAGCCGCTCGTCATCTTCAACGACTATGACAGCGGCAAGCCGATCTTCCGGCTGGCGACGGGCTACAAATTGTCCGACGATCTGAAATCGATCACCTACACGCTGCGCGACGGCGTCAAATGGTCGGATGGTCAGCCATTGACCTCGGCCGACATGAAATTCACGCTCGAGCTGATGCTGAAGAACCCGGCGGTCGACATTGTCGGCGTCGGCGGCAGCGTCGCCTCGGTCGAAGCGCCTTCGCCGACCGAAGTGAAGATCACTCTGAAGGATGTCGACACGCATTTCCCGGAATCGATGGCCGATTTCCCTGTCGTGCCCGAGCACATCTGGAAGGATGTCGCCGATCCGCTCGCCTTCAAGAACGAGAAGCCGATCGGCTCCGGCCCGATGACCGAGATCCGCCGCTTCACGCCGCAGGTCTACGAGCAGTGCCGCAACCCGAATTACTGGGACGCCGCCTCGCTGCATGTCGACTGCCTGAAGCTGCCGCAGATCTCCGGCAACGACCAGATGCTGGCATTGCTGCCGGAAGGATCGATGGACTGGATCGGCTCGTTCCTGCCCGAGATCGACAAGACCTATGTCGCGCTCGACAAGGACCACAATGGCTACTGGCAGCCGCCGGCGGAAACCATCGCCTTCCAGGTGAACTTCAAGACCGCCAACCCGGCGCTGGCCGAAGCCTTCAACGACATCAATTTCCGTCACGCTTTCAGCCTGGTCATGGACCGCACGGCGATGGTGGACATTGCCGGCTTTGGCTATCCGGTGGTCAACCTGCACGCCAGCGGCCTGCCGCCGCGCTTTGACGCCTGGCGCAACAAGGCGGCCGAAGGCGACAAGGACGTGTGGATGACCTACGACGTCGACAAGGCCAACAAGGTGCTTGACGACGCCGGCTACAAGAAGGGCGCCGACGGCATGCGCACCACGCCGAAGGGCCAACCGATCGCCTTCTCGATCATCGTTCCCAATGGCTGGACCGACTGGATCGACGCCGTGCAGATCGCCACCGAAGGCCTGCGCAAGGCGGGCATCAACGCCTCGGTGGCGACACCGGAATACGAGCAGTGGCAAAAGCAGATTCTCGACGGCTCGTTCGATGCGGTCATGAACTCCCGCGCCGACGGTCCGACGCCGTTCCGCGGCTACTACCAGTCGTTGTCGACGGCCTTTGCCGGGCGCATCACCAGTGCGCCGTCGCGCTACTCCGATCCGGAGTTGGACAAGGTGTTCGACGCCTACCGCAAGGCGACCACCGACGAAGACCGCAAGAAGCTGTTCGACCAGGTGCAGGTGATCATCGCCGACAATTTCCCGGTGGTGCCGGTGTTCAACGGGCCGACCTGGTATCAGTATTCGACCAAGCGCTTCACCGGCTGGGTGACCAAGGACGAACCGGTGATGAACCCGGAGAACCACGACAACAACCGCATGCGGTTGATGCATTTGCTGCGCCTGAAGCCGGTACAATAAGTCTGACGCAACGCCCTTCTCCTTCGTGAGGGGGAAAAGGGTTCCGTGTCCCAAATCCTGGCTTCGGCGGCGGTCGCCGCGAGGCCGGATGCCGGACAGGGACAGACGCCTGCAGCCGCTTCTTCGTCCGTCGCCTTTGGCGACAGCTTCTCCGCCGAACGGAGAAGGCAACCGAGCACAAGGAATAGCCGATGCGGATTCCTCTTCGACGGCTTGGGGTCTATTTCGTCGCCTTCCTGTTTGCCATCGTGATGAATTTCACCGTTCCCCGGCTGATGCCGGGAAGCCCGGTCGACGGCATGATCGCGCAGCTCGGGCCGCGCGCGACACCAGCGGCGATCGAGGCGATCAAGGCCCGCTTCGGTGCCGTCGAACAGCCGATCCTGGGACAGTTCGTCGACTACATCACCGGCCTCGCCCGGTTCGATCTCGGCGTGTCGGTAAAATATTATCCGCAGACCGTCACCCAGGTGCTTGCCCGTTCGGCCGGCTGGACCGCCTTCCTGGTCACCACGGCGATCATCTTTTCCCTCTGCGTTGGAGTCTCCCTCGGCGCAGTGGCAGCCTGGCGGCGAGGCGGACGCTTCGATGCGTTCGTCTCGCCGTTTTCTGTCGTGCTGATCGCAATCCCGCCGGTTATCATCGGACTGGCGACCTTGTTCACCTTTGGCGTGACGCTGCGCTGGTTCCCGGTCGGCTATGCCTACAATCCCGACCTCGATCCGGGCCTGAACTTCACTTTTTTCGGCAGCGTCTTCTGGCACGCGGTGATGCCGGTGCTGACGCTGTCGCCCTATCTGATCGGTGAATTCCAGACGACGATGCGCTCCTCGATGATATCGGTGCTCGGCGAGGACTATGTCACCATGGGCCGCGCCAAGGGGCTCGGCGAGACCGCGGTGATGTTTTCCTATGCGGCGCGAAACGCGATGCTGCCGGTGCTGACCAATCTGGCGTTGATGCTGGGCGCGGTGTTCGGCGGCTCGATCGTCACCGAAATCGTCTTCAACTATCCGGGCCTGGGGCTGACGCTGTTCACTGCAAGCGTGGCGCGCGACTATCCGGTCATCCAGGGGCAGCTGCTGCTGATGACGATGGCGACGCTCGGTGCCAATCTGCTGGTCGACATCCTCTACGGTGTCGTCGATCCGCGCATCCGGGAGGAACGGGCATGAATTTCGGTTGGCAACTTCTGTGGCGGCAGAAGAAGGCCGTCGCCGGCCTGATCATCGTCGCCGCGCTCTGCCTGATGGCGCTCTTCGCACCCATCCTGGCGCCGACCGATCCGGGCGAGCGTGTCGGCCGCTCGCACCAGCCGCCGACCGTCGAGCATTATTTCGGCACCACCAAGATGGGCCGCGACGTCTATGCGCAATTCGTCTGGGGCGCGCGCCCGTCGCTGGCGGTCGGTTTTGCCACCGGGCTGTTCATCACCGCACTTGGCACCATCATCGGGCTGGTCGCCGGTTATTTCGGCGGCCGCACCGATGCGACGCTGGACCTGATCACCAATGCGGTGCTGGTCATCCCCAATATCCCGCTCTTGATCCTGCTTGCCTCCTTCGCCGGCACGGTCGGTCCGGTCGCCATCATGATGATCATCGCTCTGACTTCGTGGCCGTGGGGCGCGCGCATGACGCGGTCGCAGACGATGGCGCTTCGCAACCGCGAGTTCGTCACCGCGGCGCGCATGGTCGGCGAGCCGTCCTGGCGCATCATCTTCGTCGAGATCCTGCCCAGCCTGGTGCCGCTGATCGGCATCAACATCGTCGGCTCGATCATCTACGCCATCGTCGCGCAGACGACGCTCGAATATCTCGGCTTCGGCGACCCGCTCAACGTCACCTGGGGCACGATGCTCTACAATGCGCAGAACTCCTCTGCCATCATCGTCGGTGCCTGGTGGGACATCAGCGCGCCGGCCGCCGGCATCGCGCTGGTCGGCCTCGGCCTCGCTCTGTTGAACTTCACCTTCGACGAGATCGCCAATCCGCAGTTGCGCTCCGGTCCGGCGCTCAGCCGCTGGCTGCGCCTCAGCCGTCTGCGCAAGCGCGAACTGGAGGCGGCACGGTGAACGAGGCGCTGCTGCAAATCCGCGACCTCAGCGTCGACTATTTCCTAGACAAGGGCGCCTTCCGCGCTGTCAAGAACGTGTCCTTCGACATCGGCCGCGGCGAATTGTTCGGGCTCGCCGGCGAATCCGGCTGCGGCAAGAGCACGATCGCCTACGCCATCACACGGCTGGCCAAGGCGCCGGCCTGGGTGGCGGTCGGCGAGATCCTGCTCGACGGCCAGGATCTTTTGAAGCTGCCGGAAAGCCGGCTGCAGGAGGTGCGCTGGCGACGGATCGGCATGGTGTTCCAGAGCGCAATGAATTCGCTCAATCCGCTGATGCGGGTCGAGGCGCAGTTCCACGACGTGCTGCGCCGGCATACCGGCTCGTCGCGCGAAAAATCGCGGGCGCGCGCCGAGGAGATGTTCAAGCTGGTCGGCATTCCGGCCAGCCGGCTGACCGACTATCCGCACCAGTTCTCGGGCGGCATGCGCCAGCGCATCGTCATCGCCATCTGCCTGGCGCTGAAGCCGGAGCTGATCATCATGGACGAACCGACGACGGCACTCGACGTGGTCGTGCAGCGCGAAATCCTCGAACAGGTCATCGACCTGCAACGCGGCTATGGTTTCTCGGTGCTGTTCATCACTCATGATCTGCATTTGATGGCGCAGCTCTGCCACCGTATCGGGGTGATGCTGAGGGGCGAACTGGTCGAGGTCGGCGATGTCAGGCAGGTCAGCCGCGCACCGGCGCACGACTACACGCGAAAGCTCTGGGGCGCGATCCCGCAACTGCCCGGCCATCCTCCGGTGAAGGACGCGATCGCATGAATGCCGTGATGACTGTTCCCCCAGCAGCCATCGCGGCCGAGCCGATCGTCAGGCTGGACGGCATCGAGCGCAGCTTCGGCCTGGTGCAGGCGTTGCGCGGTGTGTCGCTGTCGCTGAAGGGCGGCCATGCGCTGGCGCTGGTTGGAGAATCCGGCTGCGGCAAGACCACCTGCGCCCGCATCATCGCACGCATGGATACGCCGACCGGCGGCGAGATGCTCTATCGCGGCCGCAACATCACGCGGACCGGCACGGCCGCCGAGGAAAAGGCCTACCGCCGCGCCGTGCAGATGGTGTTCCAGGATCCGTTCGCCTCGCTCAACCCGGTGTTTTCGGTACAGCATCATCTGGCGCGCCCGCTGGCGCTGCACGGCCACGCAAGGAGTAAAGCGGAGCAGGTGAAGGGCGTCGCCGATCTCCTCAACTGGGTCGGCCTCGAGCCGTCGCTGACCGCGCACAAGTTTCCGCATGAACTGTCGGGAGGCCAGCGCCAGCGCGTCAACATTGCGCGAGCGCTCGCCGTGCAGCCCGACGTGCTGGTCGCCGACGAGCCGACCTCGATGCTCGATGTTTCGATCCGCCTCGGCATCCTCGAACTCCTGGCGCGCATCAAGCAGGAGCGGCAACTGGCGCTGCTCTACATCACGCATGACATCGCCACCGCCGCCCATGTCGCCGAAGAGGTGATCGTGATGTTCGCCGGCCAGATGGTCGAGTGGGGTGATACACTCTCGGTGATCGGCCATGCCCGCCATCCCTACACGCAATTGCTGCTTTCGGCGGTGCCGGATCCCGATCGGCCGTTCGTGGCTGGAGACAGCGCCCGCTTTCTCGGTCACGCCGAGGAGGTGCGACGCTTGAGCCGGCCATCCTCGACTGAGGTCAACAAGGTCGGCCCCAACCATTTCGTGCGTGCGCTGGGCGCGATGTCCTGAAATCAACGCCATAGGGTCTCCATGGATTATCTGGTCAATCTTTCGCTGCTTTCACCCGATCCCGAACTCGATGCGCGTGTCGGCCGTGCCGCCGTCACCATTCGCCGGGCGTTGGCGCCGGAACTCGAACTGGTGACTGGCTGGGTGCGGCAAACCTTCAACGCCGGCTGGTCGAGCGAGACGACGGTGGCATTTTCGCGCCAGCCGGCCTCGTGCTTCCTGGCGACACGCGACGGCGAGCTGGTCGGCTTTGCCGTCTATGATTCGATCGCGCGTGGCTTCTTCGGCCCGACCGGCGTCGGCGAGGCCGCGCGCGGCGCCGGCATCGGCCACGCGCTGCTGCTGGCAACGCTGCTCGACATGCGCGTCATGGGCTATGGCTACGCCATCATCGGCGATGTCGGTCCGTCCGAATTCTATGAGCGCACCGTCGGCGCGACGCAGATCCCGGACTCCGAACCCGGGGTCTATGCCGGCTTGCTCAACACCCATCCCTGATCTCTCGTTCGAAAGCTTGTCATGACGCTTCAATCCAAATCCGCATTCCGTCTGGAAACGACCTGGGCACCGGCCACCGCCACCGACAAGCTCGCCTATTCGCTGACGCTCACCAATTTGTCGTCGAAGGCCATCGAAGGTTTTCGGCTCTGCGTCAGCGGCCCGGCCCGCATCGATCCGGCCGTCACCGTCGAAGGCGGCAGGCTTTCGGAACGGCTGTCCAACCATTCCGAATTCGCGCCGCCAGACGGCTTTGTGCTGCAGCCCCGTGAGACATGGACCGTCACCGCGCATGGGCTGAGCTATCCGCTACGGCACTGGACCGACGGCGCCACCGCTGCCTACCTCGCGCTTGCCGATGGCACCGTAGCTCCTGTTGCGTTGGGTCCGACCAAGGCGATCGGCGACAATGCGGTGCTGAAGCGCGGTGCCGAAATCTATCCGGTGCCCGCGCAGGCGCCCGTGCCGGTTTCAATCATACCGTGGCCACGCACCGTTGCGGTCTCCGGCCGACGCGCTGTTCCGCAAGGTTTGGCACTTCGGCCGAAGGGAACGGCAGCCGCCGATGCAGCCGGCGCGTTCGGTGACCTTGTCGACAGCCTGTTTGCCGTCGAAGGCATTGTGCGCAACGAGGCCGAAGGCGGCTTGCCGGTCGATCTCGGCATCGCGGACGGATTTGGCCCGGAAGCCTATGCGATCCGCTTTTCAGCTGATGGGGTCGCGGTTTCGGCGGGAACGAGAACCGGATTGTTCTACGGGCTGGTCACGCTCGGCCAGATCCTGCGCGGGGCGCAATCGCACCCCGAGACGTTTCTCTTCCCGGCCGAAGGCGAAATCCGCGATGAGCCAGCGCTGGGCTGGCGCGGCACGCATCTCGACGTCGCCCGGCAGTTCTACGCAACGGCCGAGATCAAGACCTTCCTGCGCATCCTTGCCTGGAACAAGCTCAACCGGTTCCACTGGCATCTGTCCGACGACGAGGCGTGGCGGGTCGAGATATCAGCCTATCCCGACCTGACGAAAGTCGGCGCGTGGCGCGGCCATGGGTTGCCGGTGCCGCCCCTGCTGGGCTCGGGCCCCGAGCCGAGCGGTGGCTATTACACCAAGGCTGCCGTGCGCGAGGTCGTTCAACTGGCCGGCCAACTCGGCATCGAAGTCGTGCCTGAGATCGATGTGCCGGGGCATTGCTATGCGATGCTGCAGGCGATGCCGGAGCTGCGCGATCCCGGCGAGAGCGGTGAGTATTTCTCGGTGCAGGGGTTTCCCAACAATTGCATCAATCCGGCGCGGCCGGAGACCTACTTTGTGCTGGAGAAAATCCTCGACGAACTGATCGAACTGTTTCCGTTCAAGACCATCCATGTCGGCGCCGACGAGGTGCCGCTGGGCGCCTGGTCCGGTTCGCCGCAAGCGCTGGCTCGGCTCACCGAGGTTGGCGGCGAGGGGCTGGCGGCCGCGCATGCCAAGCGCCTCAACGTGGTCACCAACACACACGGCGCCGATGAGATCGACGGCTCGGGCGCGGCGGTGCTGCAGGCCGAGTTTCTCAAGCGGATACAATCGTTCCTTGCGTCTCGCGGCTGCGTCACCGGCGGCTGGCAAGAGGCGGCGCACGGCAATGTCATCGACAAGCAGAAAAGCTACCTCTGCGGCTGGCGAACGGTCGAAGCCTCGGCCGCACTTGCGGGCGAGGGCTATGCGATGGTGGTGTGCCCCGGCCAGGTCTATTACCTCGACATGGCCAACAGTCCGGCCTGGTCGGAACCGGGTGCGGCCTGGGCCGGCTGGTCCGATCCGGAAAAGCTGTACGGCTTCGATCCTGTCGAGAGCTGGACGGACGCGCAGGAGACGAAACTGCTCGGCGTGCAGGCCTGCATCTGGTCGGAGCCGATGACCGACCGCGCCGTCTTCGACCGGCTGGTGTTTCCCCGCATCTCGGCGCTGGCGGAAACAGGCTGGACACAGCCGGAGAAAAAGTCCTGGGAACGGTTCAAGGCGCTCGCCGGGCTGATGCCGGTGCTCTACGGGGCGACCTAGGAACCTCCCGTTCGCCTAGCCGGCGTGCGGCTTTTGCAGGACGTCGAACTGCGGGTTGGTCTCGGAGAAGATCGGCAGTGCGGCGGCACCAAGAACCGAGGTGTCCTTGCCGGCGGCGCCGACAAGGACCCGCGGCACGGTGCGGGCGCTGGTCGAACTGACAGAGAGGTACAAGGGGTCGAGCCGGCTGGCCAGGAGCTCAATGACGCCGACCGGCATGAAACCGCCGAGGACCACGGTTTCGGGATCGAGCGCGAGTTCGAGCATGTTGATCGCCTGGCGCAGCGGATCGACTGCCTGGACGACCCACGCTTCCAGACTGTCGCCATTGGCCAGCAATGCCTGGAGCAATTCCGGCGAGGCATGATCGGGATCGGGGATTTCCAGGCACTCATAGGCGGCGCGCAACGAGACATAGCGTTCGAGACAGCCGCGCTTGCCGCAGCCGCATTCGAGGCCGCCGGGCTTGACGATCATGTGGCCGATCTCGCCGGCATTGTGGCGGCTGCCCTTGTAGAGATGGCCGTCCAGGAACAGGCCGGCGCCAAGGCCGGTACCGATGAACAAATAGACGAAGCTGCCGAGGTTGCGGGCAACGCCATAGAGCCGCTCGCCGATGGCGGCGGCGGTGGCATCGTTCTCGACCGTTACCGGAATGCCGGTCAGCCGCTGCAGCTCTTCGGCGACGGGGAAATCCTGCCAGCCAGGCAGCGCGGTCGGCCCGACCGAGGTCATGCCCTCGACGTCGAACGGACCCGGCATCGCCATGCCGATGCCAAGCAGGCGGCCGCGGTCGAAACGAAACTTGCGCATCAGGTCGCCGGCTATCGCGGCCAGCAGAGGCATCGCCTGCGCCGGTGTCGGCCGGTCGACCGGGCGCTCGATACGGGCGCGAACCGTGCCTGACAGATCGGTGATGACGCCGACCGCCAGCTGGTGGTCGAGCTGCAGACCGATCGAATAGCCGCCGTCGGGATTGATGGAGTAGGGGACCGCCGGCTGGCCGCGTGCGCCCTTCAGCGTGGCTTGCGCGCGAAGCAGCTGTTCCCGCTCGAGTTCCTCGACGATGTTGGAGATTGTCTGCGTGCTCAGTGCCGTCAGGCGCGCGATTGCCGCCCGCGACAAGGCACCGTTGGTCCTGATCGCTTCGATCACGACGCGGCGATTGTGTGACTTGGCCTGTTCGAGATTGGTGCCAGCGATGGCTTTTCTAGGGGGCATGTGCGCGTTACCAACGAACCTTCCGCAAAAACAAATCAAGTTGATTTAATTATACGCAATGGTAGCTACCACTTCTAGCGGGTTTCGCAATGGCAGCGCCATCTTGCCACGCGCGGATCAGCATTATTTGATGCCATCAGAGCAGCCGGCCGACGCCGAGATCGGCGAGCAACGGCTTTGCATTCCATCCGCCACTTCCATATATCGCAAGGCATGAAAAAAATCGGTTTCCTGTCATTCGGGCACTGGACGCCCTCATCGCAATCACAGACGCGGTCGGCATCGGACGCGCTGCTGCAGTCCATCGACCTAGCCGTCGCCGCCGAGCAACTGGGCGCGGACGGCGCCTATTTCCGTGTCCATCATTTCGCTCGTCAGCTCGCTTCGCCGTTCCCGCTGCTGGCAGCCGTCGGCGCGAAGACCAGCCGCATCGAGATCGGCACCGCGGTCATCGACATGCGCTACGAAAATCCGCTCTACATGGCCGAGGACGCCGGTGCTGCCGATATCATCGCCGGCGGCCGCCTGCAGCTTGGCATCAGCCGCGGCTCGCCGGAGCAGGTGATCGACGGCTGGCGCTACTTCGGTTACGCCCCGCCGGAGGGACAGAGCGACGCCGAGATGGCGCGGCATCACGCCGAGGTCTTCCTCGATACGCTGCGGGGCGAGGGGTTCGCCCAGCCCAATCCACGGCCGATGTTCCCCAACCCGCCCGGCCTGCTGCGGCTCGAGCCGCATTCTGAAGGCTTGCGCGAGCGGATCTGGTGGGGTGCGGCCACCAACGCCACTTCGGAATGGGCGGCGAAACTGGGCATGAACCTGCAGAGTTCGACGCTCAAATTCGACGAGAGCGGCAAGCCGTTCCACATCCAGCAGGCCGAGCAGATCCGGGTCTACCGCGAGGCCTGGAAGGCGGCCGGCCATCAGCGCGAGCCGCGCGTCTCGGTCAGCCGCAGCATCTTCGCGCTGGTCGACGATCGCGACCGCGCCTATTTCGGGCGCGGCAACCAGAGCAGCGACCAGATCGGCTTCATCGAGGAGAACACCAAGACGATCTTCGGGCGCAGCTACGCCGCCGAACCGGATGTGCTCATCAAGGAACTGGCACAGGACGAGGCGATCGCCGAGGCCGACACACTGTTGCTCACCGTGCCCAACCAGCTCGGCGTCGACTACAATGCCCATGTCATCGAGGCGATCCTGACCCACGTCGCTCCGGCGCTGGGCTGGCGCTGACACCGATCGATCATGGCGGATTGCTACAGGGAGGACAACATGCCGAAGAAAGCCTTGATTGCCTGGGGAGGTTGGCAAGGGCATACGCCGGAACAGAGCGCGAAGATCGTGCGCACCCTGCTGGAAGGCAACGGTTTCGACGTCACGCTCGGCGAGGGCACGGCGATGTTCGCCGATCCGAAGCTCAGCGCATTCGATCTCATTGTGCCCGTGATCACGATGTCGACGATCGAAAAGGCCGAACTTCAGAATTTGGTTCTCGCGGTTCGCCAGGGCAGTGGCCTTGGCGGCTTTCACGGCACGATGTGCGACAGCTTCCGCAGTGAAACCGATTATCAGTTCATGACCGGCGGCCAGTGGGTCGCGCATCCCGGCGACATCATCGACTATACGGTCGCCGTCACCAGGCCGGATGATCCGATCACAACCGGCGTCAGTGATTTCGCCTACCGATCGGAGCAGTATTACATGCATGTCGATCCGGGCAACGAAGTGCTGGCCACAACCACCTTCACTGACCAGCATTTTCCGGGAATAGGCGGCGTCGTGATGCCGGTGGTCTGGAAGCGTCGCTATGGGGCTGGAAAGGTGTTCTACAGCGCGCTGGGACACAATGCCGGCGAGTTCGCGGTCCCGGAAATGGCCTTGATCGTCGAGCGCGGCCTTGTCTGGGCCGCCCGCTAGGTTGGTTGCGGAAGGGAGGACGGGACCTTGACGGTATCGGTTAAAGACCTGCCCCTGCACACGCCGATCGATGGCCGGCACCGCAAGATGCTGATCGATGGCCTCTGGTGCGACGCGCTCGGCGGCCGGACTTTCGAGACGCGCAATCCCGCCACCGGCGCCGTGATCGGCACCGTGCCGCTCTCCGATTCAGGCGATATCGACCTCGCGGTGGCGGCGGCGCGGCGCGCCTTCGACGGACCATGGAGCCGGTTCAAGCCCTATGAGCGCCAGCTGCTGCTGCTCAGGATTGCCGACCTGATGGAGCGTCACTGGGAGGAGATCGCGCTTTCCGACACGACGGACATGGGCATGCCCATCGTGCGCACGCTCGCCAACAAGAACCGCGTGCTCGGCATGCTGCGCTTCTACGCCGGCATGGCGACGTCGATCCATGGCCACACGATCGGCAATTCGCTGCCGGGCGAGATCGTCTCCTACACGCGCAAGGAGCCGGTCGGCGTGGTCGGCGCGATCATTCCCTGGAATGCGCCGACAGCCGCGTCGATCTGGAAGATCGGCCCAGCGCTGGCGGCCGGCTGCACCATCGTGCTGAAGCCTTCCGAGGAAGCGCCGCTGACGCCGCTGTTGATTGGCGCGCTGATGATGGAGGCCGGGGCGCCTCCCGGCGTCGTCAACGTTGTCACCGGCACCGGCGCGGGAGCCGGCGCGCCGCTCGCCGCCCATATGGACGTCGACAAAATCGTCTTCACCGGCTCCACAGTGACCGGCCAGAGCATCCTGCGCGCCTCGGCCGGCAACATGAAACGTGTTTCGCTGGAGCTTGGCGGCAAGTCGCCGGTCATCGTATGTGCCGACGCCGATCTTGAGCGCGCCGTGCCGGTAGCGGCAATGTCTGTGTTCGCCAATTCCGGCCAGATCTGCATCGCCGGGTCACGGCTGTTCGTCGAACGGCCGATCTACGAGGAGTTCGTCGAGCGGGTCTCGGCCTATGCGGCAAAACTCAGGATCGGCGACGGCGCCGACCCTGAAACCGAGATCGGGCCGCTGATTTCGCCCAAGCAGCTCGAACGCGTCACCGGCTACATCGAGGACGGCACGAGGCAAGGTGCCCGGCTGGTCACAGGCGGCAACCGCATCACCGAAGGCGGGCTCGGTGCGGGCAATTTCATGGCGCCCAGTGTGTTCTCAGGCGTTACCGATGACATGCGCATTGCCCGCGAAGAGATCTTCGGCCCGGTCATCTCGGCGCTGCCCTTCGACACGCTGGACGAGGTGGTGCGGCGCGGCAACGACACGCCCTATGGGCTGGGTGCCGGCGTGTTCACCCGCGACGTCGGCAAGGCGCACCAACTGGCGAACCGCCTGCGCGCCGGCTCGGTCTGGGTCAATACCTATCACGCCATCGACCCCGCGGTGCCCTTTGGCGGCTACAAGATGAGCGGCTACGGACGCGAAGGTGGCGCCGAGCATCTCGACGAATATCTCAATACCAAGGGCGTCTGGATCAGGACGGACTAAGGGGTCGTTTCGAACTCTACTGCTACGGTCATGGTAAGATGGCGCTCTATGGCGCCCCCCTCTGTCCTGCCGGACATCTCCCCCACACGGGGGGAGATTGGCCGTCACCACGGCCTTCGCGAATCTTCAACGTGGCTGGAAGAGAGCTGGCGCCGAAACTTCCAATCTCCCCACCCGTGGGGGAGATGTCCGGCAGGACAGAGGGGGCGCGAAGGAACTCGACAGCGGGTGCCGGCTTCTTCACCCCTCCGCTCACTCGATACCACCCGTGACCGCATAGGCGCCGGCGGTGCGGCCATCCTCCAGCCGCACCACCGCTGTCACCATCGAGCCATACGAGCCGCGCCAGACGCTGTGGAAGCGGTGATGCTCGGCGGCCGGCACAAGCGCACTCCCGCTGAAGTGGGCGCCGCTTTGCTCCATGTCGACGGCCTCTCCGTTGACGTGCAGCTGGATGCTGGCCGTATCGGTCGCTTCGCCAGGCAGGTCGAGCGTGATGACAATCTCGTCCTGATCACCCGAAGGCCGCGTCTCGGCGGCAAGCGTGATGGCGAGCGGGGGCGCCTTGCTGTTCGGGGTTTGGCCGGGACGGCTTGGAAAGACATCGGCGGCCAATTCGGGCGTGCGCGGAGGACGGGTGCGGCGCTGAGTGGAGCGCTCGAAATCGCCGGCCATGCGCAGCAGCTTTTCGTCGTCATAGGCCTTGCCGGCAAAAGTGAGGCCGACCGGCATGCCGATGTCGGCCATCGTTCCCATCGGCACGGTGACGGTCGGAATGCCGAAATGGCGCCAGACCAGATTGCCGTTGGCGACCCAGGTGCCATTGCGCCAGGCAAGCGCGGCGGATGCCTCGTCGATGTCGGCATCGGCCGGCCCGACGTCGGCAGCGGCAGGCAGCACCACGGCGTCGATGCCGTGTAAGTCCAGCCAGTCCTCGAAATCGATCCGCCTTGTCGTTTCGAGTCCCTTCAGACCGTCCTCGAGCGTCGGAATCTCCGTCACTGATGTGACGCCGGATCGCGCACGCTCCACGTATTCCGAAAGGTCGAAGCCGCCCTCATAGCGGTCGGGCAGCGTGCCCGGCGGCTGTGGAAAGATCTTTGCGCCATCGACCGAGATGAGATCGGGAAGCGCGGGGTCGGCATTGGCGCGCAGAAAATCGTCCCAGCCCCAGATGCAGAGATCCCAGATTTCGCGGTCGGCGAATTCTTCTGGCACCAGGCCGCGCTCGGCCATGGTGCGCGCGCTGGGGCGGTCGCGCTCGTAGTTGGAGACGACGGGAAAATCGACCTCAATCACCTCGGCGCCTAGCCGCGTGAGATCCGCCGCCGCCTGTTCCCACAGGGCAAGCACCGAGGCGCGGGTCTCGATCGGCCGATCCGCCCCGCTGTCGCGGCCGATATACATTTTGGGCACGCCGAGCCGCATGCCTTTCAGCGACTCCTCAAGCGCCAGATCGGTATAGCGTTGCGGCCGCACATCGGAGCTTTTCGGCAGCTTGACCCAAGGCTGAGCGCGCCAGAAATCGCCTCTCGTCTCGGGATCGTCGGCGACGACCACGTCGAGCAGTTCGAGCATGTCGGGCACGCTGCGGGTATGCGGCACCACGACATCCATGGTCGGCACCAGCGGCCAGTTGCCGCTCACCGAAATGACGCCGCGCGACGGCGTGTAGGCGACCAGCGCGTTGTTGGTGGCCGGCGCCCGGCCGGACGACCAGGTTTCCTCGCCCAGCCCGAAGGCGCAGAAGCTGGCTGATGTCGCCGTGCCGGAGCCGTTGGATGAGCCCGACGCGAAAGCGGCGGTCAGATAATCCGCATTGTAGGGGCTTTCGGCGCGGCCATAGACGCCGCGCTGCATGCCGCCATTGGCCATCGGCGGCATGTTGGTGAGGCCGATCAGCACGGCGCCGCCGGCGCGCAGCCGGGCGATGGTGAAGGCATCCTCGTTGGCAACGAGATGCTCGAAGGCCGGCGAGCCGGCGGCCACCGTCAGACCGGCGACCTTGTAGCTGTCCTTGGCGGTGTAGGGGATGCCGTCGAGCGGTCCGAGCGTGGCACCGTTGCGACGTCGCTGGTCGGACGCGGCGGCCTCCTCGAACATCGCTGGATTGAGCACCGGGACCGCGTTGAGGGTAATGCCGTGGCGGTCGAAATGCGCGATGCGCCTGAGATATGCCCCGACCAGCTCGACGCTGGTGACAGCGCCGCCATCGAGCGCGTGGCGCAATTGCTCGATCGTCGCTTCGACTAGATAAAGGCTGGTATCGGTCATCACTGGTTCCAAGCTGTCGTTGCAATCCCATGGATGAGCGAGGCCGTCGGCTTCGGCAAGAGCCAATCGTGATGGGTATTCGACGGCATTTGGTATCCTGCGGCTCGTCGTCCGGCTGGGCTTACACAACCGCGCGGTTTGGGAACTTTTGTCCGGCTGGCGATTTTGGATGTATGGTGTGATTCAGAATAGCCAGGAGGGTGTTGCCGATGACCACGAAATGCTTTGCGATCTTGGCTCTCGCTATCGCGATAGGCTCAGGCCTTTCTGGTTCGGCGTTCGCCGGCGACCGGCATCACCACCCCCAGGCCCAATCCGAACGGTACGTCCCTGCCGATGACGACCTCATCAACTTCCTGTTCGGCGGCCCGCGTTATTATGACCAGCAGTTGGTCACCACGGCGGCCGGACCGTGCTCCTACAACCGCGTTGGGCCCGACGCGAATGCGCTGAACAAGATCAACGATCATCATTGCGGCAAATAGGCCGCTCAGCCTGTTTGGAACCTCCATTCTGGCGGCCATCTGAAGGCGTTTCTGCGCTTCCCAACAGCGCATTCCTGGGCTTGCGGCATACAGCCCACCCCGTGCGCTACGGCCATCGAAGCCATCCAGCCCGGCAACGAGCCGTTGCTGCCGTCCGCTTGAGCACCGCCGCGGATGTGGCGTCAAAAAATCATACCGTAAGAGAAACCACGCCCTGTCGTGCGCGGGTGAGGCATGGGGAGCATGAGGGAGGCTGCATGGGAGGTGACACGATGTCTGATCGGGATGACCTGATCCGCACGGCCATCGGGCGGCTGCTTTCCGAGAAAACCGGTGCCGCCGTCATATCGATGAGAGAGTGCATTGCCGAGCTCTTGGCGCGGACCGGTGCCGTGCTGGACGAAAACCTGCAGGACCTGCTCCTGGAAATGGCCGAAGTCCGCGGCATGATCTTCACTCTCGATCTTTAGAACAACCCCAGGCGCCGGGCTTCGGCGAGATCGTCAAGGTGTGGCAGCCGCGGACTTGGCGCGCCTTCCTAGTGCTGCTGGATCAGCGTCCGCGCCACATCTTTCCCCGCCGCAAGAATACGATCCGACAATTCGGTTCCTTCCACCGCGCGGGCCAGTTGCAGCGCGCCGATGAGCGTCGCAAAGACACCCAGTGCGGTGCCTTCCGGGTCCTTGGCCTGCGGCAGTGCTGCAGCCAACTGGCGCACCAAGGTCAGCAAGTGGTCGGTATAGACTTCGCGCGTTTCAGGTGGCTGACGCGCGAGCTCCGGTAGCAGCGCGGCGGACGCGCAGCCCTTTCCCGGATTGTCCCGGTGCTCGGCGGACAGATATGCCTCTATGCCCATCTCCGGGCCACCTGAGGCCAGTGCTTCTGCCAGTTGCTGCGACTGAATCTCCATAGCCGCCGCCACGCTTTCGCGGACAAGCTCCGCCTTTGATTGAAAGTGCGGATAGAAGGCGCCGTTGGTCAGCCCGGCGTCGCTCATGATGGTTGCCAGTCCGGATGCCGCTATGCCGTCACCGCGAAAACGGTCGGCGGCGACCTCCATGATCCGGCCCCGTGACGCGTCCTTTCGGCCCTTTTCGTAACGCATGGCTGCGATTCCTTTCCACTATTGCATTATGATCATAATTTGATATTATGAGTGTAATTCAACTGACGCGACAAAGCTAGCCCTCATGAGTTTGGAGCACGAAATGAATATGAATTCCGGAAAAACCGCTGTCGTGACGGGAGCCTCCTCGGGCATTGGCCGTGCCACCGCCGAGGCCTTGGCGCGGGCAGGGTTCACCGTCTTCGGCACGAGCCGCCGCAAAGCCAGCAACGGCCCAGACGACGTGACCATGCTGGTTTGCGATGTGACCGACGGTGAGGCCGTCGCTGCGCTCATTTCGACTGTGCTCTCACAGACCGGCCGGATCGATCTCCTGGTCAACAATGCCGGTGTCGGCCTGCTTGGCGGCGCGGAGGAATCCTCGGTGGCACAGGTGCAATCCCTGTTCGACGTCAATCTGTTCGGCGTCATGCGCGCGACCAATGCGGTGTTGCCGTCGATGCGGGGGCGCGGCGAAGGGCGCATCATCAACATCGGCTCGGTGCTGGGACTCGTACCGGCACCGTATGCCGCGCACTATTCGGCGGCCAAGCACGCGCTCGAAGGCTATTCGGAATCGCTTGATCACGAGGTTCGTGCCTTCAATATTCGCGTCTCGGTCATCGAGCCGGCATTCGTGCGCACCGTCTTCGACCAGAACGGGATTGAGCCGGATTCCTTGTTGAAAGAATACGATCTGGCCCGGGCCGGGGTCGACGCTCTGCTTCGTGATGTGATGCCCAAGGCCGATCGGCCGGAAGTGGTGGCGGAGGTGGTCGTCAGGGCCGCGACCGATGCTCGCCCGCGACGCCGCTACACCGCCGGCAGGGCTGCGCGGCAGGTCAGCATCCTGCGCCGTTTTGCGCCCGCGGCGATATTCGACAAGAGCTTGCGCAAACAGTTCCGCCTGCCGGTCTGAACATCGGCGGGGCAAGAGATTTGACGCCCATGAGAAACACCAAAATCCCTTTCAGAAAGTCCCTGCCATGAAGGCATTCGTCGTCGATAAATATAACAAGAAGGGCATTCTTCGGCTGGCCGAGATGCCCGAACCGGAGCTCGGGGACAACGATGTTCTGGTCGAAATCCATGCCGCAGGGGTGAACCTCCTGGATGCCAAGATCAAAACCGGGGAGTTCAAACCGATCCTGCCGTATCGCCCTCCGTTCATCCTGGGCCACGACGTGGCCGGGAAGGTGATCCGCGCGGGATCAAAGGTCCGCAAGTTCAAATCCGGCGACGAGGTCTACGCGCGGCCGCGCGATGGCCGGATCGGGACATTCGCCGAGTTCATCGCTATCAACCAAGCCGACGTGGCCTTGAAGCCCGAGAATCTCAGCATGGAAGAGGCGGCCTCGATCCCCCTGGTCGGTCTGACCGCCTGGCAGGTGCTTGTCGAAAGGGCAGGTTTGAAGAAGGGGCAAAAGGTCTTCATTCAGGCTGGCTCCGGCGGCGTGGGGACATTCGCCATACAGCTGGCGAAGCATCTCGGCGCGACGATTGCCACAACCGCTGGTGCGGCGAGTGCCGATCTGGTCAGGGGTCTCGGCGCCGATGTCGTTGTCGACTACAGGAAAGACGATTTTGAGAAAGCCCTGTCGGGCTACGACGTCGTCTTGAACAGCCAGGACGCCAAGACGCTTGAAAAATCCCTGAATGTGCTGAAACCGGGTGGGAAACTCATCTCAATCTCCGGCCCACCGGATCCGGAATTTGCCAGGGAAAAGGGTCTGAATCTGATGCTGAGATTGATACTGCGTCTGTTGAGTCGCGGTATTCGGACCAAGGCCAGGCGCCGTGGGGTGACGTATTCGTTCCTTTTCATGTGGGCGCAGGGTGATCAGCTGGGCAAGATCACCTCCCTCATCGAATCCGGAACCATCCGCCCGGTTGTCGATCGGGTCTTTCCATTCGAAGCGACCAATGAGGCTCTGGCTTACGTCGAAAGTGGGCGTGCGAAGGGCAAGGTCGTCATCAAGGTGAGATAGCGCTACATCTTTCCTGCGGTGCCGGTGCTCGGCCAACGCCTGGGACACGGCGTGCGCGACATTCGTGCGGATTTGCGCAGAGGACAAGAACGAGCGGAGAGCTGGCGTTGGCGTTGATCGACGGCCGGTCTCCGGCCGCCGTATCCACCGCTGCAGCTACTCGTTTTTACGCAATTGCGCTGTCCAGTTTTCCTGGACTTGCTTCATTGATTGATCTCGGGTTCGACGAGTCTTGCCAGGTTCCTAAGCGACTCCTGCCAGCCGAGATAGCAGGCCTCGACCGGAATGACGTCCGGAATGCCTGCCTGGGTGATGTCAACTTCGGTGCCGACCGACACTTTTTTCAAGATTACGGTCACCTGGATCTCGCCGGGCAGGTTGGGATCGTCGAACCTGTCAGTGTAGCGCAGGCGTTCGGCCGGAACGAGTTCGAGATACTCGCCGCCGAAGGAATGGCTGTTGCCGGTCGTGAAGTTGCGGAAGGACATCTTGAACGTGCCGCCGACCTTTGCCTCGAAGTGATGGACAATGCAGGTGAAGCCGTTCGGCGGAAGCCACTTCGCCAGCGCGTCCGCTTCAACGAAGGCGCGATAGACCTTCTCCGGGCTGGTCGTCAGAACGCGATGCAAACGTACGGTGCCGGGCATATCCTATTATCCTTTCACGATGGCTGTTCGATGTTCCTAGGACGAACGAGACTTGGCCAGTCCGACACACGCTCTCGGATTTTGAGGGCCTGGCCGCAAGCCTGTCCGGCTGCGCACGGCCTGGCGTACGCCGGTCGAGGTTGATGTGGGACTCGATTTTGCGGCGCCTGGCCTAATCTACGCAAATGCGGAACCGGATAGCCATTATGAGGAGACTGTTTATAACGGTTCGCTGAGATCGCGAAGACCAAGGGGAGACGATGCGCTACATACGTCCGCTTTCAATCGAAGATGCCGTTGGCCTGCTGGCCGGGTCGACAGGTACGGCCGCCATTCTTGCGGGGGGCAGCGACCTGCTGGTGAGGATGAAGGGCGGCTTTGTCGAACCCGACCTGATCGTCGACATCAAGGCGATTGAGGCTTTGAGTGAAATCAGGGAAACGGCCGACGGCTTCAGCATCGGTGCGGCTGTTCCCTGCGCCGTCCTCGGCGAGAGCACTGCCCTGAAGAAGGCATGGCCCGGCGTTGTCGAAGCGGCCAAGCTTATCGGCTCGAAGCAGGTGCAGGGACGCTGCACGATAACAGGCAATCTCTGCAACGCCTCGCCGGCTGCCGACAGCGTGCCGGCGCTGGTCGCGGCCGGCGCCAGGGCATCGGTCGTCGGGCCTGGGGGCAGGCGCACGATTCCCGTGGGGAGCGTGCCGACCGGGCCGGGCAAGACGTCGCTGGCCAAAGGCGAGATCATCGAGGCGATCCTGCTCGACAAGCGCGCACCACGCTCGGGCGATGCCTATCTGCGCTTCATACCCCGTACGGAAATGGATATCGCGGTGGTCAGCGCCGGCGTGAACCTGACACTCGACGAACGGGGCGTCGTCACAGCGGCCCGTGTGGCGCTGGGCGCCGCGGCACCCACGGTGCTGCTGGTGGAAGAGGCGGCCGAGGCCATTATCGGCAGGACGCTGGACGAAGCCGCGCTTGAAAGGCTCGCCAAGGTTTGCTTTGGCGCCTGCCGCCCCATCGACGACAAGCGGGGCACGATCGAATTCAGAAGGAAAGTTGCGGGTGTGCTGGCCAAGCGGGCCGCCACGACCGCCTACGCTCGTGCAGGAGGCAAGTGATGGCTGGTGTAGCAGTCTCAACCACAATCAACGGCGACAGCGTCGAGTACCTTTGCCAGCCGGACGAGACGCTGCTCGACGTCTTGCGCGATCGCCTGGGGCTGACTGGCGTCAAGGAAGGCTGCGGCACCGGCGACTGCGGCGCCTGCAGCATCATCCTCGATGACCGGCTGGTGTGTTCGTGCCTGGTGCTCGGCGCGGAAGCCGAGGGCCGCCGCGTCGAGACCGTCGAGGGCATGGCGCATGGCGACAGCCTGCACCCGCTGCAGCAAAAATTCCTGGAGCATGCAGCACTTCAATGCGGCATCTGCACGCCTGGCTTCCTGATCGCGGCCAAGGACCTGCTGGCCAAGAACCCCGATCCGACCGAGGAGGAAATCCGCTTCGGCCTCGCCGGGAACCTCTGCCGCTGCACCGGCTACGACAAGATCGTGCGTGCCGTTCAGGACGCGGCAAACGTAATGAAGGGAGCATGACGATGAATTTCGATCCGCGTTACTCCACTCGCAACTTCGCCTCCGTCGGCACACGTCCTATCCGCCCCGACGGCGTCGACAAGGTGACGGGCCGCGCGCGCTACGGCGCGGATTTCAACATGGCCGGCCAGTTGGTCGGGCGTGTTCTCAGAAGCCCCCACGCCCACGCCACGATCCGGAAGATTGACACGTCGAAGGCGGAGAAGCTCCCCGGCGTAAAGGCGGTGATCACCGCTGCCGACCTGCCAGACCTCACCGATGGCGATGCCGCCATGTACGACATCCTCGACAATTGCATGGCGCGCACCAAGGCGCTCTATGACGGCCATGCGGTGGCCGCGGTGGCAGCCGTCGACGTCCGCACGGCAAGGCAGGCGCTGAAGCTGATCGAGGTCGACTACGAGCTTTTGCCGCATGTCACCGATGTCGACGAGGCGATGAAGCACTCCGCACCCCTCATCAACGACGCCATCTTCACCGAGGGCCTCGAGGAAAAGCCGGTAAAGCCGTCCAACGTCACCAAGCGCAGCCAGTTTGGCCATGGCGACGTCCACCAGGGTTTCGGGCACGCCGATTTCATCGTCGAGCGGTCGTTCAAGACCGAGCAGACGCACCAGGGCTATATCGAGCCGCATGCCTGCGTGGCGAGCGTCAGCTCCGACGGCACCGCCGACCTTTGGGTCTGCACGCAGGGGCATTTCGTCTATCGCCAACACTGCGCCCAGCTGCTTGGCATGGAGGCCTCTAAGCTGCGCGTCACCTCCTCGGAGATCGGCGGCGGCTTCGGCGGCAAGACCCATGTCTGGGCCGAGCCGGTGGCGCTGGCGCTGTCGCGCAAGGCGGGGCGCCCGGTCAAGCTGGTGATGACCCGCGACGAGGTGTTCCGCGCCTCGGGCCCGACCAGCGCCACCTCGATCGACGTGAAGATCGGCGCCCGCAAGGACGGCACCATCACCGCCGCTGAAGCGACGCTGCGCTATTCCTGTGGTCCGTATCCGGGCTCCTGGGCCGAGATCGGCGCCATGACGGCGTTCGCCTGCTACAGGCTCGAGAACGTCAAGACGGTCGGCTACGAAGTGCTGGTCAACCGGCCGAAGACGGCGGCCTATCGCGCGCCCTCCGCACCCATGGCGGCGTTCGCGGTGGAAAGCGCGGTCGACGAACTGGCCAAGGAGATCGGCATGGACCCGGTCGACTTCCGCATCAAGAACGCAGCGCAGGAAGGCACCAGGTCGTCCTACGGCCCGGTCTATGGCCCGATCGGCATCGGCCCGACGCTGGAGGCGGTGAAGAACCACCCGCACATGAAGGCGCCGCTCGGCAAGAACCAGGGCAGGGGCATGGCCTGCGGCTTCTGGTTCAACTTCGGCGGCCAGACCTGCACCGACCTCAACATCGGCATGGACGGCTCGGTCTCGCTTGCCGTCGGAACGGTCGATGTGGGCGGTTCCCGCGCCTCGCTGTCGCTGGTGGCGGCGGAGGAGCTCGGCATCGCCTACGAGCAGGTCAAGGCGATCGTCGCCGACACCTCCAGCCTCGGCTACAACGACATGACCGACGGCAGCCGGGGCACCTTCTCGTCCTCCATGGCGACCATCTCGGCCGCCCGCAACGCGATCAAGATCCTGCGCGAACGCGCCGCGCAGATGTGGGACATTGCCGTCGACGACGTGGTCTGGGAACAGGGCCACGCGGTTGCCAAGGGCGAGAAGCACGGCAATCTCGGCAAGCTGTCGCTGAAGGAGATTGCCGCCGCGTCGGGCACGACCGGCGGACCAATCGCCGGCCACAGCGAACTCGTCGCCGACGGTGCCGGCGTCTCCTTCGCCACCCATATCTGCGATATCGAGGTCGACCCCGAGACCGGCGCCACGAGAGTGTTGCGCTACACGGTGGTGCAGGATGCCGGCAAAGCGGTGCACCCGACCTATGTGGAGGGACAGTATCAGGGCGGTGCCGCGCAAGGCATCGGCTGGGCGCTCAACGAGGAGTATATCTACGGCAAGGACGGGCGGCTGCAGAACCCCGGCTTCCTCGACTACCGCATCCCGGTCTGCTCGGACCTGCCGATGATCGACACGCAGATCCTCGAGATCCCCAACCCCAACCACCCCTACGGGGTGCGCGGCGTCGGCGAGACGTCGATCGTGCCGCCGCTGGCGGCGATCGCCAATGCGGTCTCAAATGCAGCCGGCGTGCGGATGGCGCATATTCCCATGTCGCCGCCACGCATCCTGGCGGCGATCGAGGCGGAACGGGCAGGCTGATGGTCGAAGTGACGCTCTGGGGATCGCTTGGCGCGGCCGCCGGAGGCAAGAACAAGGTCGAGATCGAGGCCAAGGACATAAGGGAGCTGTTCAGGAAACTGGCTGAACAGTATCCCGGCATCGAGCCCTTGATCGACCGCGGCATCGCCGTCGCCATCGACGGCACGATCTATCGCGACACCTGGTCGAAGGAATTGCCAAAGGGCTCGGAGATTTTCCTGCTGCCGAGGCTGGCAGGGGGATAATTGGACAAGCGTCTCGCTGCTGTCGCTTAGCAACGAGCCCGACACCATGCCGCAGGCATCGACGCGACGGGCGCCGAGGGCCGTACCCGACTCTATGTTGCCTTCACGATTCTCGGTTTGGTCGGTCGGCGGGATTGAGCCGCGCTCTCGAGGGCCAAGGCTAACCGCTTCTCGTCTTCGATGGCGCGGTCGACTGCCTCAATTTCCTCTTGGAGCGCCTTTAACTCGGCTCCGTAGCTGGAGCCGTCGCTATCCCCGATCTGAAAGCCACTTGCCCGCATTGCGTCGCGGGTATGGTGCACGTTACGGACTCCTTCGCGTCGAGTCGCGACCAGGATTTCCCTGAACTCTCCAAGACGTTCAACGTGATTGCGAGTCATTGCGTTCTCCTTACAGCGTAGAAGGTTTGAATGACTACAGGAGATACTCTCGACAAAGCATGAGTGCGAAAGCTCAAATTTGAACGTCTTGCAATAACGTGGAGCGCAGCAGCCGGAAATTGGCTTGGGACCCAGGTGTTAGACTCTTCCGCCGAGCGCGTCTGCTGCTCGGCTCGCTTGCTCGTCGGCGCGCTTGCTGGTCCATCCAGCTGCGGTTCTGGATCGCGAGAGTGCGTTTCTGAGCGCACAGCGACGCTGGTCTCAATGTCCGAAAAGAGGCGCAAGGCGGACCTGCCCGATGTTTCATGCGCGAACGCCTGAGGTGCGAGCGCCGCCATTAACCATCGATTAACTATCCGGTCGCCTTTAATTCAAATTTGCAGCATACTGATTTGGGTAGCGAGGCTATTCAAGGAGACTGGAACAAGAGGTAATTCTCCTTTTCGCGCACACCTGCCACTCGCGACAGTCGAAATTGAAAAGGAACGACGGAACACCGTCGTCTCATAGGGAGGCGCCAGCATCATGTTTGATGAGGAGCGCCAGAATGAAGATCGAAGATGCAGTTACGGCAGTGACGTCAGAGGCGAGCGCGCTCATGTCTTGCCTCGGCCAGCCCGTTATCGCTTACCACGTCACGGAAATCATGAGAGAGGCAGACCTTGCACACGCCCGCGAGATGCAACTCGCGCTGCTGCGACGAAGCATCGAAGCTCTTGTCGATGACGGCCTGGAAGGCGTCGCCGCCGAACATTTTGCATCCCAGTTCGACGGCCGCATCGGCTTGACCTGGAGACTCCTGCACGCATCCGACGGCGTGGCGCATTGATCAAGACCAGAGCGGTAGGTCGCGCCGCGGCGCGCCGGAGCGCAGAACCCAGTAAGTTCCATTCAGCACGCGCCGATCATCAACGCGTGGCGGCGAAATCGCTTTCGTCCAACCCGCGGGCCGATAGCCGACAATCCACAAATCCACCAATCTCGATCATTTCCCGGTTTATGGGTTCACGGCCTAGATCAGTAGCGTGTGGTGTTCCTCACATCGGAAGCTCCGGGCTATTCTCAGCAAAGTATTCGTGATTATCAGCGTTTGATGTGGCTCTAGGCGGGTTTTCGGCCGCGAGTACCTTGGCGGCATCCTGACCATAGACATAGTCGTTTGTTGATGCGACGATGAAAAAGTGACTTATTTCATGTATAATCGTTCCAGACCTTGAATCCGTTCCTTTCAGAGCGGCTAGCCAGAACTTGGGACAAACAAAGATACTGTAAGGTTGATTACGGTACACATATGCATAGTCTCCCGATTCGCAGTCGCTGCCGTGGCATCCAAACGATATTGCTTTGTTTGCAAGAGCATCCGCAATCTTCGAGAAATTTCCAGTGGCCTTTGCGTACAGTCCTACGGTATGCGCCCCAAACCATGTCAGATATCGTTGGGAATTCGGTTGCTGGGCCGAGGGCGTGGCCTGCAAAACCTGCAGGGCAGCCGATGCTATGTTATTTGCTTCCGCCAGCGCAGCGCCAATATCATCCTGTTGAGGGCTGTCACACTGGTCGAATTTGGGAGCCGAGAGCGGTATCCGTTCCGGAGGAATCCGACCTGACAGAAGCCTGAACGTGGCGGCGTTGCTCAAAACTGCTGCCCGTCTCAGGGCACCTGGACGGCCAATCAGCAGACCCACTCCCTCTGTATCGTAGGTAACCGCATAGTTCCCTGCTTCATAGATGGCGTAGTACAATGACAGATCGACGGGCACCGAAATCGATTGTCCGGGTTCAATATTGATAAAATCAGCCTCAGTCGGTTCTCCTCGCTTCACCAAACGGCCGATATACTGAATTGGCTGCGACCCTCTCGTCACTGAAAATATTTCGCCGGAGACGCCGTTGATTGGCGTGGTCCACCTGAGCACCCTGATCGGGCTGCCTGATCGGTTCGTGAGAGTAAAGTCAATAATTAGGGGGGTATCGTTTCCATAAGAAGGCAGGCGCGATTGCAGAACTATCTCAATTTCCTGATTCTGCTGCGCAAACGCCAAAGGCACAACGCTAAAAAAACACGAAAGTGCCAATACAATATTTCGAACAATACTCGGCATTTTTATGCTCCTATATAACCACGATTAGACTCTATTGCTTCGTCTAAGTGAGTTTTTAGTTTGCGATAACATACCGGAAACGCCCACGGCCTACCTTGCAAGTTAGGAATGAAATTGCTGCAGGCCGGGCATTGCAACTTACCGCAAATTCAAAAAAACAGGAACACGAAATCATGTCCGTGGCCTCGTATGCCATCGATTTCGGCTGACACCTTCTTTGGGGTGGTATAAGATGAATGGGTACTTTTCCATCAAGCTCCATAAGAGGGGGCCATCATGAGCGAGCGTCGGAAAGGCATAATAACCAGCTGCGCGATTTTGAGGTTTTTTGCCCTGGTTTTCGGGTTCTGTTTTGCTTTCAGCGGCACTGCTTCAGCTGATTCCTGCGGAACAGAGGCTACTCCCGGTTGGAATCTCGAGAATCCTCCGGCCGAAGATCGTCAAGCAATTCAAGATCTTTTGTCCCGCTATGCCTGGACGATCGACGAAAGAAATGCAGCCGCGTTCACCGCCCTCTTTGCGAAACCGCAATCGTCTTACTACGAGATTTGCAGTACAAGCAGCAGTATCCTCAAGTTGACACTCGACCTTGGTCCGGAGTCGCCAGACGATCTTCTTGAGCAGATGAAAATAATAGTTAAGAAACTGGAAACCGATAAGCTCCAGACCCGGCATCTCGTGACCAACACCTTGTTCGACGTGGTTGATGGTAAGACAGTGAATACCAAATCGATAGTCCTGGTCACTCTGCAGGACTCCCACTCTCCGGCACCGGTTCTTGACTATTCGGCGGATGCCCGGGCCTCTTTTGTAAAGGGCGACGACGACATCTGGGCACCTCGAACTACGGCATTTCCGAGACCTGTGGGGCGGCAAAGCGGTTCGGCCCGGGCTGATGGCGGGAAGTGGCTTCGGTTTTGGTCGTTGAGGTTGATGCTGGGTGCCAAGTTTGGCGTCGCGGCGGCGTTTTCCGCCGCTTTTGGCGTCATGCAGGCGCAGTTCGCCCCTGGTGCCAGACGTAGCGCATCAGATTGTAGGCGAGGTTCGTCATGCCGATCTTGGTCCTGGCGCGGGCGATGCCGATCGTGCGGATGAAGAGTTTCATCTGCGCCTTCTGACGGGCGAAGACGTGCTCGACGAAGGCTCGGGTCTTTGAGCGCCGGCCGTTGGCCCGCGACGTCGCTTCGCTCATAGGCCGGCCCTTCGGCTTCTTGTGGTGGATTTCGGAGACATATCCGTTCCGGTCGAGCCACTCCTCGTTCTTCTTCGAGCGATAGGCGGTGTCGGCCCAGACCGTAGACCCGGTATTGGCGCGGTTGAGCACGTTGCGAAGCTGCGCGCCGTCATAGGCGGATGCGCTCGTGACGTTCCAGCCGCGGATGAAGCCGTGCCGGCGGTCGATGGCGGCATGGTTCTTGTAGCCGAAAGCGGGAATGGCGATGTCGCGCTGCTGCGCCTTTCCCTCCTCGGCGACCTTGGCCTTGGAGAACTTCACCGTCCAGCGGGCATCGCGATCCTTCTGGCGCAGCTTGGCCGGCTTCTCCTTCCATGCGTCCGGCACCTTGCCCGCCTTGATGTCGGCCTTCTCGGCGTCGGTGTTGCGCTGCTTCGGCGCCGCCACGATGGTGGCGTCGACGATCTGCCCGCCCATCGCCAGATAGCCGGCCTTGGCGAGGTGCTTGTCGAAGCGGGCAAACAGGTTCTCCACCGCGCAGGCCTGCGTCAGATGCTCGCGAAACAGCCAAATCGTCTTGGCGTCTGGCACTCTGTCGCCGAGCCCCAGTCCGAGGAAGCGCATGAAGGACAGCCGGTCCTGGATCTGGAACTCGGCCTGGTCGTCGGACAGCCCGTAGAGCGCCTGCAGCACCATGATCTTGAACATCATCACCGGGTCGTAGGCAGGACGACCGCCCCTGGCGCCGTCCGAGCGCTTCAGCACCTTGGCCAAAGGCTTGCGGAAAACCTCCCACGGCACAACGGCGTTCAACTTCTCCAGGGGATCGCCGGCTTCGCTTAGCCGAGCATAGCGCTCATCGATATCCCAGAACCCGGCCTGTCCCCGCATCCAATCCCTCCTTCCAAATCGCAACGGCAGTGAATCACAAACCGGTCAAAATGGGGAGGTTTTTCGAGACCTCCATCTGGCGATTTCAATCGCTTACTGTCCACGCCGACTATGCTGCTGGCTCTGTCGCAGCCAAGAAGCGATGACGCCCAAAGATCGGCTATGGGTTCACTGGCACGCTCCAGTGGGCTGAAATGCGTGCCGTTGCGCTGATCGCTGCTGTCCTCGGCATTGCGCTTCTCCTGCTGTCCGGGACGATCGGGCTTCGACATGCAGCTTTTGTATCGATGCCGCGAGCCGGCGAGAGGCACGGCTCCGATCAGGACGACGTGTTTTGCAACAAGGTGAGTGGCTGCGCGGCTTCACAATTGCCGCGCGGTTCCGCTGTCAAGGTGATGCCTTCTCGCGGCGTCGCTTTCGCTCCGGCTGAACTCGATGGGAAGTCGTTTGCCGAAGCCGTTACGCGATGGAACCCTGACATCTTTTGGGCGCCAGCCTCAAAGAGCACCGACGTCATAACCAGGTCTGGCGATGAAGCGCGGGCGGTGTTCGGTCCTATTCCCGATGGCGATTGCGACAGCCCACAAATGCAGGTCATCCCACTGGAAGTTGATGGCAATGTCGTCGACCTCAAGCCCAACCCGACAAAACCAGGTTCTCCGCTGGAGTTCGAGCACAGGAACGAAAACGGAGAGGTGGTGAGATGGACGGCGACATTGCCCAAATGCGACAAGCCTTCGCTGACTGGCAGCACGACCTACTGTGGGCTGAACTCACGTGTCGCAAGGGTCGTGCGCGGCAACGTTGAATGGCTCTTCCTCTGCAGAAAATCCAATATCAGCCAGGAGGTTAGCACCGATCCCTACTGGACGCGGTCGGATCCGAGATTTTCTGTCTTCGGCACCATCGGGTTCAATCGGAAATCCGGAGAAATTATCTTCTTCGACGGCCGCAAGGACCAGAGCGTGTTCGACTGGTCAAAGCCCTTCGTTCCGCCAGGCGGGCGAAACTATTCCGATAATGTCGGAAGGACTGCGGCGGAGAAAATCTATGATCCGACGTTCAAGATCTCGTGCCATGCATGCCATGACAACAAAAGCCCCTATGTGATCGATCCGCACATTGCACAGAGCAGGGTAGGGTTTCGTTCCGCCGACGATCCCAAATCGACCGCCTTCAGCCTGGGAGATTTACTACCGCATCGGCCGCGGTTGCCGGGCGCGCCGTTCCGCGTGGTCGGCTCCGGCTACACCAGCACCTACCCCAATGAACTTCGCCATGCCAGGACGGTCGACGATCCGACGGGCAACTGCACAAGCTGCCACACGCTTACCACACAAATCACGGGCCGCCGTTTTGCCGCGGACGCAGTGGGGCATGAGCCGACGGTCACGTCGCCAACCTGGGTCCAATTGCTCGAGCTGCGCGAGGAAGAGATCATCTACGCAGGGATCGCCGCACACCGGACGGACTGGGCGGCCGGCAGCGGTGGCGTCCATCCCTGGATGTTGCCAGGGTCCGGCAATGACCTGTCCTCCCGCGCGCCGAGCCTGAGCTCAGAGGACTGGCGGAAGCTGAGCGACTGTCTATGGGGAGCCGGCGGCTCGGAATGTGGCTACCGCCCACTCTACACTAGCTGCCCGGCGCCAGAGGCGGAGGATGAAGGCTCTTCGCTCGCCGATGCCACGCTTCAGCTGTTGCCTCGGCCGCCCGGAGAGGAGGCGAAGACGCGTGTCCTTCGCGCAAGCTGGACCTTTCGCAACAGCTACGGTGGTGTTCCGGAGCGCGACGATGTCAGGATCAATGTGGCCGTCAGGACGGACGCGATTCCGGCAAATGGGGAACCGCCACAGAGCGGCGACTATCCGAGCATCGATCAGGCAAGGGGTACCAACGCCGAGGCCATCTCCGGTTCAGTCAGCGCAGCCGGCTCCAGCTTGTTGGTTGAGAACGTTTCGTTTGCCGGTCACACGAAATGGAGCGATCCGACGCCGTCGATGTCGCCGCGCACCTTCCAGATCGATCTGCCTGGCGAATGCAACCGACGCACCTTGATACGCTTGGTGCCCAAACGGTTCTGCTTCGACCAGAGCGAAGCGGCATTTAGCGCGGCAGATCACTTGATCTACGCCGACGTTCAGTGTGACGAGCTACGATGATCCGCTCGACGCGATCGAAAGCGGCTGATGAGCGCCGGTATTTGCGATAACATGACTGGTGCTACATGGTCGCCGCACCAAGGAGGGTCCCAGAGCAGTGACCACACCGGTTCCATTGGCTAGCCCGATTTTGCCCGGCAGCCCAGGGAAGTCTGTTGCAGAGCGGCGTTATCTCACCATTCTGTTTTGCGACATGGTGGGGTCAACCGAATATGCCGACCGCCTGGATCCCGAGGACTTCCAACGCCTGATCGAGAGCTTTCTGCAGACCTGCAGCAGTGTCATCCGCCGCCGCAAGGGTGTCACGGCCAGCTATATCGGCGACGCCGTCCAGGCCTATTTCGGTTATCCAATAGCTGGCGAGGACGACAGCGAGTTCGCCGTGCTCGCGGCACTCGAGATCGTCGATGCGGTTGGCACCATCTCGGCAAGTCTGGGATATCCGTTGCAAGTGAGGGTGGGTATCGCGAGCGGCCAGGTCGTGGTGGGTGAGTTCGTCGGTGCGCCGAGCGGCGTGTCCACCGTCGCCTTCGGCCACGTCGCGCATCTAGCGGCACGGCTGCAGGTCCTGACCAAGCCGAACACGATCCTTGTCGACGCGGCGACCTTCGAGGCCGCGAGCGGCGCGATTGATTTCACCACGTTCGGCAAACATGAGCTGAAGGGATTCGCCGAGCCAGTCCAGGTTTGGCAGGTCCAACGGGCGCGCATGGTGCCGACTCGCTTTGCAAAGCGTGCGCGCATGACCAAGCTGTGCGGCCGCAATGCCGAATTGCGACTGCTGATGGAGCGCTGGGAGACCGTCGTGCGCGACAGGCGCGGCAATGCGGTGTTGGTCTCGGGGGAGTCGGGAATCGGTAAATCCCGGTTGCTCAACGAGATCCAGCAGCGCCTGCGCAGCTTTCCGCAGCTGACCATGCAATGTTCTCCGACCTTTGAGAACAGCACCCTTTATCCATTCCTCGCGGAGTTGCAGAGGATCGCAACGATCGAGGACGGTGACTCGACGGAAGAAAAGCTGCGAAAGCTCAGCAACGGATTGTCGATAGGTTCTGTGTCCAGCGACGTCGCGCTAGCGATCTTCTCAAGCCTGCTCGGCTTACCGACTATGCCGGACAGGCTTGAAGGGATAAGCGCCGAACGACAGCGCAACATTGCCGAGCAAGCGTTCATCGATTTGGTCAGTTATCTGGCGCGTGCTACCCCGATCCTGATCTTGTTCGAAGATGAACAATGGGCCGACGCGACCTCGCGCGACCTTCTCGACAAGATCGTCGCCAGCCTGGCTTCGACTCCTGCGCTGTTGCTTGTGTCGAGCAGGAACCACTCAAGCGTTCCGTGGGTCGACGGGCCGGACGTGCATCACATCAGGCTTGAAGCGCTCGGCCGCGAGGATGCCGAAGCGATTGTCCATGACATCAGTCCGAATGCGCTCGCTGCTGATGTTTCGGTGGTGCTCGACCGCAGTGAAGGCGTCCCTCTCTATATCGAAGAGCTTACGCGGAGCGTGGTCGAAACAGGATTGCGGCTGGACGTATCGCAGCCGAAACGTCTGTCACCTACGACCAACATTCCGAACTCCCTGCAGTTCTCGCTGCTTGCCCGCCTCGACAGGCTGGGGCCCGCCAAGGAAATTGCGCAGATCGCAGCGGCGATCGGCCGCGAGTTCGATTTCGACGTATTGCGCGAGATCTGCGATTGGCCCGAAGCGGAGTTGCGCGCCGCAGTTGGCGACCTGGTGCGCACGGGGCTGATCGTCGCCGAACGGGGGACAGCCGGCGCGGGCTTTTCGTTCACCCACGTGCTCCTGCAGCAGGCCGCAAGAGGCACGATGCTGCACGAGCGCGCGCAGCAGATTCACCGATTGATTGCCGAATGTATCGAACTGCGCGACCACAACGCGGCTTTTGCCTATCCCGAAGTGCTCGCTGAGCATTTCGCAGACGCAGGTCTGTTCGACCGCGCCGCTGACTACTGGCTGCTGGCGGGGCTGAAGGCGGCCAAGACTTGGGCAAAAGTCGACGCGGTGCGTACCTTCAGGAAGGGGCTTGAAGCCGCGAAACTCTTGCCCGAATCCGACGATCGTAGCCGCAGGCTGCTTCGCTTCGAACTGGAGCTGGGCGACGTGCTCTACGCTGCGCTAGGCTACGTGACGGGCGAGGGCAGTGCCGCATATCAGCGGGCCATAGAACTGAGCGGGAAGCTTGGCGAGCCGGAATCGACGATCAGGGCGCTCGACGGGCTTTTCGGCACCCATTTCAACTCGGGTCAGTTCGGTAAGGCCCTCGCGGCCAGTGATGAGTTAATTCGGGTCGGCGAGGAGGGCGGTTACCTAAACGCGCTCGTCATAGGTCTGCAGTTCAAGGGGATGAGTCTGTTCTCTCAGGGCGAGTTGGTGAAGGCCCGGCAATATCTTGAGCGCGCTCTCAGCCACAAGGACAGCGCAGACAAGGTCGGCAGCGACTTTCCGAGCATGGCCATGATCTACCTTTCCTGGACCTTGCATATTCTGGGATATCGCAGCCAAGCGCTGAAACTCTACCTCGAGGCGGAGGCGACCGTTCGGCAGCAGTCCGCCTATCGTCTGGCCGCCTGCCTGGGAAACGGGTGCGTGTTGTTCGCCTTCCGCGAGGACAGCAATTCGATCGCTCGACTGGCGGATGAACTCCTGCCGCTGGCGCAGGAAAACGGTTTCAATCTCTGGGCAAGGGTGGCGCGCTTTTTTGGCGGCCTGGCTGCGTCGAGCCTCGATGACAGTCTGGTGGGTAGCCACATGATGGCATTGACCGAGAGTGATCTTGAAGATGAGGAGGTCGACAAATCGTGTTATTTAGGCTTACTGGCCAAAGCTTTCATGAACTCCGGGCAATTCAGTATAGCGGCAGTGACCGTTGAGAAAGGTCTGCGCGAAGCCGAAAAGATTGGCGAGCATTACTTTACAGCCGCCTTGCTTCGCATTCGCGGTGAGATCGAACTTGCAAATGGAGCAGGAGACAGAGCGGCGGAGGCTTCTTTCCGCGAGGCGATTGCCTTTGCCAGGCAGCAGAACGCCAGGAGTTGGGAGTTGCAGGCGACCAACAGTCTGGCGAAGCTGTTGCGGTCACAGGGTCGGTTCGAAGAGGCCCGTGCGGAATTGCGGGAGGTCAACGATTGGTTCACCGCAGAAGATGTGGCGTAGTCAGCAGTGCATTGCGTCTCTGCCGGCAATCTCGACGAGCGGCTTCTTTTCGTCGCGAAAATTGTAATCGTGGGTCGAGAGCGGAACGCCCGCGCTCGACCGCATGCAACGGGTCGCGATTGAGAAATGCGCGCTTGAACTAAATCCGCAGGCAAACGGTGACGCCACCGCCGTGCTGGCGGCGCCGATGTGCCCGCCGCCGGCGGGATCGGCGGCAGGAATGGTCGGCTATTTGATCTAATTTCTTTGCAAGCCGTTAATGCGGCCATGCTGTTAATCAGGATTTGCTAATGAATCGTTCAAACCTAAGGCAAGCAATGACCAAGAATCTCGGCAATGCGCGCCACACGCCGGCGAAGGCCCAGCAGGTTTCCCTTCTTGGCAAGGTCGCGCCGACGCTGTTTCCGCTGGTCGCGGCGGCGCTGGGCTACATGATCGGCAGGCAATTCTTCGGCATCTAGCGGGCTTGCCGCTGCCCGGCTTGGCGCCCTCAAACGCCTCAGCGAACTGACCAGACCAACGCGCCGGCCGGCATTCGCGCTGCAGCCGCCGGTCGCCAGAGTTCGGCGTCAGACGTGGACGTCGCCGAAGGAAAGTTCGCCGTCGTCGCGGGCTGCGAAAAAGACGATGGCGAGCAGCCAGGCATAGAATGCCGCCACGACGACCACGATCACCACACCGGGAATGGGGCCAAGGGCGGCGCTTTCGACCGCCTCACGAAGCGAACCGACAAACCCGGTCTTGAGGCCCACGGTCTGAAGGCTGGGGGTCGATATCTTGACCACCCAGGCCAGCAGCAGGATCAGGAACAGGTAGATGTAGTTTCGCCGCAGGCGGCGCGCCAGCGCAGCACGCTGCGACAGCAGGAACTTCGGCGCGCGCAGGCCTTCGCCGACGATGAGCAGCCAATCAGAGGCAAAGTCAGGCTGCGGGGAGAAGATCTGCGCGAAATAGTGGCGTTCGAACTGCCGCACGCGAGCCCGGTAGAAGTCGAAGAACCGATAGCGGCGCGCCTCGATCCACAACAAAAGCAGGATCAGCAGCATGGCGAAGAGCAGCACGCCGTGATGCGCACTGGCCGTGGACAGCGATACCGAAAGCAGCGCCGCCACCACCGTGATCGCCCAGTTCGTCGTCCGGTCGAGCCGGTCGCGCCATCCCGCCATACGGGCAATCTCGGCGCGGTGAAAATGCGACAGCGTGTTCACGCGCTCCGTCGATGAAAGGACGAGGCCCGCGGGTTTTGCCGACGCATCGTTCATGACATCCTCCGGCAAGGACTAGAACACTTTGCCGGCAACATGGTTCCCTGTCGGTCACTCAGGCCCGCCGACCCAGTCGACCAGAAGGGCAACAAGGCCGAAGGCGGCGGCGATGGCGCAGACCGCTGGCCATCCGCCCCAGGTCCAGGCGATGCCGGCCAGCATCGAGCCGATGGCGCCACCAATGAAGAAGATGCCGACGAACAGGCCGTTGAGGCGGCCGCGCGCCCTGGGCTGCAGCAGGTTGATGGCGCGGCGGCCAAGCGTCTGGTCGCCGGTGACGCCGATGTCGAGCAACACGGCGCCGATACCCATCGGCATCAAAGGCCCCCACGGGGCTTCCACCTGGACGGAGCCGGACCACGCCGCGAGCGCCATCGAACCGACCAGCAAGAGGTGGCAGGCGATGGTGGCGGAACGCGTCCAGCCGCGATCGCCGGCGCGGCCGAACAACGGCGTCACCAGCGCGCCGCCGGCGCCGACCAGCGCGAACAGCGCAATGCCGCGCTGGCCGAGATCGAAGGGCGGCAAAGCCAGGCGCAACGCCACCGCCGTCCAGAACAGGCTGAACGCTGCCATCACCAGGGCTGCCGTCAGCGCCCGTCGCCGCAGCACCGGCTCGTCGCGCAGCAGGTGGAGTAGCGAGGCGATCAGCATGCCATAGGACGATCTCGCCGTCGGCCGCCGGTGCGGCAGGGTGAAGGCGAGCACGCAGGCGAGCATGACGAGGGCCGCGGCGCTGAGGCCGTAGAAGGCGCGCCAACCCCAGGCATCGGCGATCAGGCTGGCCAACGGGCGTGCCAGCAGGATGCCAACCATCAACCCGCTCATGACATCGCCGATGACGCGGCCATCCTGTCCGGGCGGAGCCATCGAGGCGGCGATCGGCACCAGGATCTGGATGGCCGAGCAGGCAGCACCGAGGATGAACAGGACGATCAGCAGCGCGGCGGCGGTGGGCACCAGTGCGGCGACGCCGGCCGCCAGGGCCGCCGCGATCAGCATGCGCAGGATCAGGATGCGGTTTTCCGAGAGGTCGGCGAGCGGCACCAGGAAGAACAGGCCGGCGGCGTAGCCGAGCAGGGTGGCCATCGCGACGAGGCCGGCGCTTGCCACACTGGCGCCGAGCGATGGCCCGATCAGGCCGACCAGCGTCTGCGGGGCGAACAGATTGGTGACGATGATGCCGACCGCGGTGGCAAAGAGCAGTGTCTGCGGGCCGGTTATGGTCGCGGCCGGCCCGGCCACCTCATCAACCGTCTCAGGCATTGGCGTATCAGGCATTGGCGTCTCGGGCATCGGGTCCTCAGCAAACTGCATATCGTGGGAAGACTTTATGCCGAAGCATTATCATGCTACAATTCAATCAATTCGATAATGATTATGCGAGAAGCGCATGAACATCCATGATCTCGAAGCTTTCATTGCCGTGGTCGAAACTGGCTCGATCGTCGGTGCCTCGGCCAGGCTCAACCTCACCCAGCCGGGCGTGACGCGCCGCATCCAGAATCTGGAAGACGGGCTGGCGACGGCGCTGCTCGACCGCCAGTCGAAGCCGCTGAAGCCGACTGCCACCGGCCGCGAGGCCTATGAGCATGGCCGCCGCGTGCTGCGCTCGCTCGAAGACCTCAAGGCTGGGGTGTCGCCGCAAGGCGAGGTCAGGGGCGAGTTCCGGCTGGGCATCATGCCCTATCTCTCGGATGCCGCGCTGGCGCTGCCGCTCGACAGCCTGCGCGCGGCCTTTCCGCAGTTGACGCTGCGCATCACCTCCGGCTGGTCGCCGAGACTGGTGGAGCAGGTGGCGCGCAGCGAGCTTGACGCGGTCGCGGTGTGCCTCGCCGAGGGCGTGGCGCCGCCGGACGAACTGGTCCAGGACGATCTCGGCCCGCAGTCGGTGCTGCTGGTAGCGTCGCCCGGCCTTGGCGTGCCGCGGCCCGCCGACCTTGCCTCGCTGTCTCGCTTCCCCTGGGTGATGAACGAAAACGGCTGCGGGTTTCGCGCCTTCATCCGCCAGAGTTTCGAGGGCGCAAGGCTGCCGTTCCAGGTCGGGGTGGAGGCGCTCAGCGTCGACCTCAGAATGTCGCTGGTGGCGCGCGGCCACGGCATCGGTATCGTCACGCCGGGCGCCTTCGCCGACAGCCGGTGGCGTGATGCGGTCGAGGTCATCGACTGTCTGGACTTCAAGCCGCAGGTGCGCGCCTGGCTGCTGCATCGCCCGCCGGCCGGTCGGCTCGGCCGACCCATCGCGCTGTTTCGCGACGCGCTGATCGAAGGGCTTGAGGTGCCGATGCCGCTGGTGTCGTAGTGCGGGTGGACCACAATTTGGAAAAACGACCCTGAAATGATTGAGATACAAAGATTTCCTTCAGGCGTACATCAATAAGCCGGCACAATTTTTAGTCAATCTTTAGACAACATGTCGATTGCCGCAGGTCATGCTGGCAAATGGTTCTTTGTCGGATTCGTCCGAGATGGCAATGATTCATGGCTTGACACTGGGCCAAGATGAAGAGCTATGCTGGATCACGCTCAAAAGTTCGCACGGGGGAATCTGTACATGGATTTCATCGAGAGGTGGTTGGGTATTTCACCTGACGGCGGCGACGGATCGACCGAAGCTCTCTACATACTTGCCGTTGTCGCAATATTGGCGCTTGTCTTCCACAAGCGCATCGTGCAGTTCGCGCGCGGTTTCTTCGCGCGCAAATAGCCAGCGTACCGTTCAAGTTCCGCTTTATTCGTGTGACCAGAGTGCAAGCGGCACCAGTCGTCCAACCAGTCCAAAGCGCTGTTGCCGCGCGAATCCCGTCGCTAATCAGGCGTTGCCCTGCGTTAGCTTCAGAAAGGGAGTCGATGCGTGGAATAGCGGCAATCCTGCGAGCACTGTTCTCCGCCTGGATTCCAGCGCTGATCGAGATGGCTCACCGCTTCTGTCGCCGGTGGCGGCTGGGGGGTGACCGTCGGGTCGACCAGAAGGGGTCCCGGGCACATTGCGTGCCGATCGACCATCCTGCATTCTGCCGGCCCGATCCGCTGATCTACGATCAATACTATCTGATCGGCTTTGGCCTCGCGGTGACCTGGGACAATCCCGACATCGAGGTGCGCCAGGGTGGGGTGCCCGTTCCCGCCGGCAAGTTGCAGGCTGACACCGACTACGAGGTGCGCGTCCGCATCTGGAACGCCTCCAAGGATGCCGTCGTCGTCAATGTGCCGGTTCACCTGTCCTATCTGTCGTTCGGCATCGGAACCGTGTCGAATCCGATAGACACCCGGCCGGTCTCGGTAGGGGTGATCGGATCCGCCAGCCAACCCGGGTTCGTCTCCTTCGACTGGCATACGCCTCGGGAAGCAGGTCACTATTGCCTGCAGGCCTTGCTCGACCCGGCCGACGATGCCAACTTCGCCAACAATCTCGGACAGAAAAACACCGATGTCGGGCTGGCGCAGTCGCCGGCGACATTTCAATTCGAGCTGCGCAACGCCACCCGCCGGCCGCACCGGTATCGCTTCACCGTCGATGCCTACACCATTCCGCCGCTCAACCCCTGCCGTGACGACCGCCAACCGACAGAGGAGGCCGTCAAGGCCGAGCAGAAGCGCCGGCTGGCGGCACATTTGCCGGCGGTTCATCCGCTGCCGCCTGGCTGGAAGGTCGAGATTTCCCCTGACCACCCGTCGCTGGCACCGGGCGAACAGGTGACGATCACGGCGGTCGCCACCCCGCCGAACGGCTGGACCGGCCGGCAAGCCCTCAATTTGAATGCGTTCGACGAGGGTGAGCACGCCAGCGGCGGCGTCACCTTGACCGTCCTCAGCAGAGTGGAGCCGTGATGGCCACCGACGACAAATCCTGGACCACGTGCACGACCGCGGACAAGGTGATCTCGGTCAACCAGTACATCAGCGCGGCGATCACCAGCGGCATATTCGCGGCCGTCATGGCTGTGGTGCTGATCGCGATGGGCGAACCGTGGTGTTTGCCGATTGCGCTTGTGGTGACCGGGATTGTCTGGATCCTCGCCTATTGCGACTGGTGGCTCAACAACCGGCTGGTTTGTCTCGGCGACAAGAGCCCGGTCAGCGTTGTCGGCATGGTCATCAGCATCGAGCCGCCGTCAGAGAAGACATGGCCCGGAAGCCTGGACTCCGACTACAGCCTCAACCTGCTGCTGCCGAACAACCCGGTGGGCGTCAGCCAGGCCGTTGCCGGCGCCAGCGTTCCGTTCGGCTACCTGATGGCTGAAACCGCCACCACCTCCTCGCACGGCTTGCTGTTCACCGGGAATCCAGCGGAGGACAAGGCGACCGGGGTAAAATCAGAGGCACTGCACGTGGAGTTCGAGGGCGCGTCGATCCACGACCTGCAGACCGTCAACATCCTCGCGCTGATTGCAGCCCTGACGGCGCTGGCGGTCTGCATGTCGGGCGTCGGCGTGGTCGTTGCCTACATCCTGGCGCTTCTCGCCTTGCTTGCCGCGCTGCTTGGCGCGGCCTTCAGCAGTTCGGACACGGCCAGCCCGAGCGATGCCGGCCTGCCCAGCATCGAGGTCAACAAGGGCGATGGAACCGGAGCGACAATCCTGGGTGTGACCGGCCGATGGGTCTATGACGCCGGACATATCCACGACAGCTTTCATGAAGGCCACAACGAACTGCATCCGGTCCAGCAGGCGCAGATCCTGGGAGGGCCGTGGGACGGTGACTGGCCCCCCGATATCGACGGGATCATTCGCGGCTACCAGGATGGCTACGCGCAATCCCAGGATCCGCTCACCAAAAGTGAGCAGGCGCGACCCGGCTCCAAGTGGTCGGTGCATCCCTATGTCGACGGCTGCAACGACCGGCCGGATCATCCTCCGCACTAGGTGGTTGCAGGCGACGACGCCAAGGAGCTTCTGGGTGCGGTCGCGAGCTTGTGCATGCATACAGGCAGGGCCGTCGCGGCCGGCGCGTTAGGACAGTCGATACATGCGAATCCTTTCAAGCGGTTGTGCGCACCGGTTCAGATTTTGAGTCCGCGGCTTGAGAATCTGCTCGCCCTTGGGCAACATGGCGGCCATGCCTGAGACGCGAGAATGAACAAGCCGATTTCTGCCGCATCGCCGCGCAAGGCGACGATGACGCTGACCGAGGCGCTCGTTGCCCGCACGATGCGTGCGGTCGAAGATGCCGGGCCGACGCCGGGCATGGTCTACATGACCGACGCCGACTATGCGCGCATCCGCGATGAGGTGCTGGCCGGCGCGCCGCCTGGACCCGTAAAACTGTTCGCCTATGGCTCGCTGCTGTGGAAGCCGGTCGGCGAGGTGAGCGGCGGCGAGCGTGCGGTTGCGACCGGCTGGCATCGTTCGTTCTGTTTTACGGTCAAGCGCTTCCGGGGCACGGTCGAGCAGCCAGGCCTGATGATGGCGCTCGACCGCGGCGGCCAGTGCCAGGGCATGGTTTTTGAGATCGCCGAACCGGTGGCAGCCAATCTGGAAGCGCTGCTGCGCCGCGAGATGACCGTCCTGCCGGCTGTCAACGTGCCGCGCTGGCTGCAGGTCAGGACAGAAGGCGGCATGAGCCGCGCGCTCGGTTTCGTCGTCGATCCCGCCAATCCGCGCTATGCCGGCAAACTCGACAAGCAGGCGATCGCGGCGACGCTGGCCAGGGCCGTCGGCCACTGGGGTTCGGGTGCGGAATATCTGTTCGAGACGATCCGCCATCTCGAAGCTTGCGGCATCCGCGACCGCAATCTGTGGCAGTTGCAGGAACTGGTGGCCGAGGAGATCGGTCGTACCGACGCCGGCTGAAGCTAGCCATTTTCAGCGCCGCCAAATAATATTCAACCAAACGGTTGACAATCAAAAGCCGCACACGCATATTCAACCACATGGTTGAATTACTTACATACGAGATGGATCAGGTCTTTCACGCCCTTGGCGACGCGACTCGCCGGCAGATGCTGCGCGAACTCGCCGGTGGCGGGCGCACGGTGAGCCAGCTGGCCGAACCGTTCGCGATGTCGCTGGCGGCTGCTTCCAAGCACATCAAGGTGCTGGAAAATGCCGGGCTGATCCGTCGCGAAGTGCTCGGCCGCACGCATATCTGCCACCTCGAGGCTGGTCCGCTGGCCAGCGCGCATGAGTGGCTTGGAGCCTACTCGCGCTTCTGGACGGGGCGGCTTGAGATATTGGAACGATTGCTGCGCGAAGACGACGCGCGCAAATCCTCGACACAGAAGAAGGGAGACGAGACATGACCGATCGACATGCCGAGAATGGCTATGGCGTGCTGACCGAGCCGGCCACGTTGACGATCGAACGGCTGCTGCCCGGCCCGGCCGAGCGCATCTGGGGCTACATCACCGACCCAGAACTGCGCCGCCAATGGCTGGCCGCCGGCCCCATGGGAAGCGAGGCCGGCTCGCCCTTCGAACTCACCTGGCGCAACGACGAACTGACCGAGCCGGCCGGCGAGCGCCCGCCAGGATTTCCGACTGTGCACACCATGCCGGGTGAGATCACCGAGATCGATCCGCCGCACCGGCTCGGCATCACCTGGGGCAGCACCGGCGGCGTCACTTTCGCACTGACCCCGCAAGGGAAGGATGTGCTGCTTACCATCGTCCATCGCCGCCTGGGTGACCGCTCGCTGATGCTCAACATCGCCCCCGGCTGGCACATGCATCTCGACATTCTCGCCGCGAGGCTGCGCGGAGAACAGCCGGAGCCGTTCTGGGACGGCTGGGCGAGATTGAGGCTGGACTACGACCGACGCCTGCCGGCCTGAGCAGGAGAAACGCGAAACCCGTGGAAAGGAGACGATAGCGCCGGACACTTCGAGACTTGCCTGACCGATGCTTGACGAGCGGGCGATTGCCCGCATGACGACCGCTGCCCCGCAGCGGCATTTCCCAACATTTCCCGAAATTTTTGAGCCGCCGGCCCGCGGGCCGCACAACCGCGCCTTTGTGCGCCAAGGAGAATGCCATGCGTAAATTGATCGCCGCCATGAAAATTTCCATCGACGGCAAGGCGGAGGGACCGACCGGCATCGCCGACTGGGTGCATGCCTGGTCGGAGGATTATGGGCTGACGGATCAGGTCGATGCCTGCCTGCTTGGTGGCCGCATGTATCCTGGCTACGAGCAGTACTGGACCGCGATCCAGAACGCGCCCAACGAGCCGCTACCGATGACCCGCAAGCCAGCGGCGCGGGAAGAGTTGCCCTGGGCACGCTTTGCCGCCAAAACGCCGCACTATGTGCTGTCGAACACGCTGAATTCAGCCAACTGGCCGCTGACGCGTTTTCTCAGGTCGAACGACGATGTCGCGGCACTGAAGCGCCAGCCCGGCAAGGACATTTATTTGATGGGCGGCTCGACCATCGTCGACAGCCTTACCGAGGCCGGGCTGGTCGATGAGCTGCGCCTCGTCCTCTATCCGCTGATTGCCGGCGAGGGCAAGGTGCTGTTTTCGACGACGGCTCAGCGGCGCGACCTGGAACTGACCAAAGTCGAGCAATTGCCAGGCGGGCGGCTGAGCCTGGTCTACAATCTCACCCGTCCCTGAGCCAGACCAGCATTTCGCCGGGCTCGCGGTTGTCCCAGGCGAAATAGGGAATGGCGGTCAGGCGCGTTTGAGTGGTGGCTGGCGGCGCTGGCCGGTAGAGCCCGCTTTGCCAGCCGTCGCCGGCATCGGCTTGCGCGGTGGCCGACAGCGTCACCACGCCGCCGAGAAGCTCCGGCCGCTGCCGCGCTTCGACGCTTGCCGTCCTCGGCAGCGTCAGGCGATGCAGCTGGCTTTCATTGTCGGTCGCCTCGACGCAGTAGATCAGCGGACCGCGCGATAGCGCGACACGGCCGGCATCCTGCCGCACCTGCGGGTTGGCATAGAGCCGCTCGATCGGCATTTCGAGATCGAGAAGGACGCGGTCGCCCTTCTTCCATGTGCGCCGGATAGCGGCATAGCCGTCGCTGGTGGCATCCGCCAGGCCGACCGGCTCGCCGTTCACCGTCATTTCGGCGCCGGTGCTCCAGGCCGGGATGCGCAGGTGCAGCGTGAACTCCACCGGCGCCTGCGGCTCGAGCGTGATCTCGACGGCGCCGTCCCAGGGATAACGGCTCGCCTGCGTCAGGCTCACCGGGGTGCCTGATATGTCGAAGCGGGCGGTCGAGTCGCCATAGAGATGCACGGCAACAGCATCGTCGGCCAGGCTGTAGAAATAGCTGCCGATCGAGGCGACCATGCGCCCGATATTGGGCGGGCAGCAGGGGCAACGGTGCCATTTCCAGCGGTTATGCTTGCCCCGGCTTTCGAGCGGATTCTCGTAGAAGAACAGCGAGCCGTCGAGCGACAGGCCCGAGATCGAGCCATTGTAGAGGGCGCGCTCCATGATGTCGGCGTAGCGGGCGTTCGGCCCCATGCCAAGCATACGGCTGGCCCAGAACACCAGCCCGACCGCGGCGCAGGTCTCGGCATAGGCGCTCTCGTTGGGCAGGTCGTAATCGCTGGTGAAACCCTCATTGTCCGCCGACGGCCCCAGTCCGCCGGTGATGTAGAGGCTCTTGGTGGTGACATCGTCCCACAGCCGGTCGAGCGCCGTCCGCAGCGTGTCGTCGCCATATTCGGTGGCGATGTCGGCCATGCCGGAATAGAGGTACATTGCCCTGACCGCATGGCCGACGACCTTGTCCTGCTCGCGCACCGGAATGTGCGACTGGTTGTACTCATAGGTCTTGAAGTGGAAATCCTTCGGATCGGCACCGCGGGTGCGCGCCTCCTCGTCGAAGTAATGTGGCTGCTGGCCGCGCTGGTCGATGAAGTATTTCGCCAGCTCCATGTATTTCTGCTCGCCGGTCACCCGCGCCAGCTTGACCAGCGCCAGCTCGATCTCCTCATGGCCGCAATAGCCATGTTTCTGGCCGGGCCGCGGCCCCAGCACCGTGGCGATATGGTCGGCGAAGCGGCACATCACATCGAGCAGTTTGCGTTTTCCAGTGGCCTGGTAGTAGGCGACCGCGCCTTCGATCAGGTGGCCGGCACAATAGAGTTCGTGGCAGTCGCGCAAATTGGTCCAGCGCAGGCCGGGCTGGATGCGCTGATACCAGCTCGAGAGGTAGCCGTCCGGCTGCTGCAGCTTCTCATACATGTCGATGACGGCATCAATCTTCTTCTCCAGCTCGGGGTTCTTGCGCCGGTAGAGCGAATAGGCCGCGGTCTCGATGGTCTTGCCCCAGTCGGAATCCCAGAACATCTGCGTCGTCACCGTGCTGGCGGTGAAGCCGTCGCTGACATGGAAGGGGATGACGACACCGGGCGAGGGCCAGTCCGGGTCGATCTGCTCCAGCATTCGGGCCTCGACACAGCGGTCGTAAAGGATGCCGGCGGTGGTGCTGGCGACGGCGTCGGCGCGGTCGCCCCAGAAACCCTGCACGTCGACCTGCGGCACCGGCAGCGGGCGGAAGGCGAGCTTGGGCTTGCCCGTCTTGCCCGCTCCGACGGTTTGGGTGGATGGCGATGCGGTCATGAACTTACTCCATTCGGTCGAATTACTTGACGGCTCCGGCCATCAGGCCGCGGATGTAGAAGCGCTGCAGAACCAGGAACAGGATGAGGCACGGCACCATCATCACGGTGACGCCCGCCTGCACCGCGCCCCAGTCGATGGCGCCGAAACGGCCCGACTGAAGTGCCGTCATCATCACCGGCAGCGTGAATTTGGACTGGTCGGTCATCAGCACCAGGGCGGCGAGGAACTCGTTCCAGGCGCCGAGGAAGGCAAACAGCGCGATGGTGACGACGCCCGGCCAGACCAGCGGCAGCATCACCTTCACAAGCATGGTGAGATTGCCGGCGCCGTCCATGCGGGCGGCTTCCTCGATCTCGCGCGGCACCGCGTCGAAGGCATTGCGCATCATGAAGATCGAGAACGGCAGCTGCAGCGTCACATAGACGCCGACCAGGCCGGTCAGCGTGTTGTGCAGGCCAAGCTTGGTCAGCACCAGGAAGATCGGCGTCAGGATCGACTGGAACGGGATCATGATCGTCGACAGGATGAGGACGAAGAACAGGTCCTTGAACGGAAAACGGAACCGCGAAAAGCCATAGCCGGCCAGCACGCTGACGGCGACCGACAGCACGACGGTCATCACCGAGACATAGATGCTGTTCTGCGCCGAGATCCAGAGCCCGTCACCGAAGCTGTTGAGCGTGACATAGTTCTCCAGCGAGACGCCCGACGTCGGCCACGGCGGCAGGGGCGGCAGGCGCGCTTCCTGCGCCGGCTTGAAGGCCGACAGCACCGCCCACACGATCGGCGCCGCAAACAGCACCGAGGCGATGATGCCGGTCGAATGCTCGGCGATGCGGGCGGCGAGCCTGCGATTGCGGGAGGTGGCCTGCGCCATCAGTCGAGACCCTCCGGCTTGCGCAGCAGCCACAGCTGGACGAGGCTGAGCGCCACCAGGATGACCAGCAGGACCATGGACAGCGCGGCGCCATAGCCGAGCTTGAACGACACGAAGGACTGGTTGAAGATCCAGTAGACTGCCGTCAGCGTCTGGTTGCGCGGGCCGCCGCGCAGGATGATGTAGAACTGGTCGAAGGCGAGGATCGAGCCGGCGACCGACAGGATCAGCGCCAGCGCCAGAGTGCGGCGCATCAGCGGCAGCGTGATCGCCCTGAACCGGGCGAACGGCCCGGCGCCGTCGATGACCGCCGCCTCCTGCAGGTCCTGCGGGATCGATTGCAGGCCAGCCATCAGGATGATCATGGTGAAGCCGGCGACCTTCCAGACGACCATGGCGATGATCGACCAGAAGGCCGGCTGGAAGGTGGCCAAGAGGTTGAACTTCCTGTCGATCAGGCCAAGATCATAGGCGGCGGGACTGAACAGGCCGGAATCGACGTTCAAGAGCCATGACCAGAGCAGGCTGGCCGAAGCAAAGCCGACGACCGCCGGCATGAAGAACATTGTGCGATAGAGATTGGTCAGCGGACGCGGCCGTTCGACGAACAGCGCCAGCGGAAACGCCACCGCGAAGATCGCGATGGTGACGACCAGTGTGTACCAGCCAGTGAAGCGCAGCGCATTCCAGAACCTGGTGTCGTGCAGGATCGCGACATAGTTGCCGAGGCCGATGTAGCTGCGCTCGCCCATCAGCGGCCAGTTGTGCAGCGACATCCACGCCGTCATGCCGAGCGGGATGAGGAAGAAGACGACGACCAGCGCGACGGCCGGCGCGACATAGAGCAGGCCGATCCACTGCCGGCGGCCGGCGCCGGTGAGCTTTCGGGCGCGTGGTGGGGCAGGGGTTGCTGCTGTGATGGAGGTCATGCTTGCTCTTCCGTTGCATCCGGCGCGCCGCCCTACCTCCCCCTTGTGGGGAGGTTGGACCGCAGGTCCGGGTGGTGGGCCGGCGCCGCCCGCACCCCGCTGCTTCGCAGAGACCCTTCCCACAAAGGGGGAGGGTAAGGAGCGGCGCGCCGGCCACCCGCCCAGGGAGACAGGCGGGCGGCCGGCAGGCGTCCGCTACTTCTGCGGCGCCTGGTCTATGATCGACTGCATCGTCTCCTGGGCATTGGCGATGGCGCCGTCGACATCGTCGCCGAAGAAGACCTCGTTGATCATCTGCGTCCACGGACCGTTGGCGGAGTTGATCAAATCGTTGAACACCACGGAATAGGGGGTGCGACCCTTGGCCATGGCCTCGGCGGCGATCTGGTAGCGCGGATCGAGATCCTTCAGCGCTTCCTTGGCGATGTCGCCGCGCACCGGCAGGCTGCCGTACTTGGCCAGGATGGTCTGGCCCTCGAGCGAATAGGCGAAATCGAGGAACTCCTTCACCACGGCGAGTTTCGGGGTGCCCTTGGTGACGACGAAATTGTCACCGCCGGCAAAGGACGACCAGCCGCTGTCCTTGCCCGGCAGGAAGGTAACGCCGTAGTCGACATCGGGATACTGAGTGTTGAGTGCGCCGATGGCGAAGGCGCCGGACGGCGAGATGCCGATATTGCCGGCGGCGAAGGCGGCAAAGAAGTTGGCACCGGTATCGGTCTGCGCGCCTGCTGGCACCAGGTCCTTCTTGACCATCGAGCGGTAGAGGTCGATGGCGCCGCGCAGTTGCGGGCTGTCCAGCGTCGCCTTCGAGCCATCCTCGCTGAGGATATCACCGCCCGAGGCCCAGATCAGCGGCGTGAAGGTGAAGATGTTGCAGCCGCCGCAATTGCCGGAGAAGTAGAAGCCCTTGATGTTGCCGCCGAGCGCGTTGACCTTCTCGGCGTCGGCGGCGATCTCGGCCCAGTTGGTCGGTCCTTTTTCGGGATCGAGGCCGGCCTGCTTGAACAGCTTCTTGTTCCAGATCAGCACCGAGGCGTCGGCCGAGAACGGCAGGCCGTAGATGTGGTCCTTGTAGGTGCCGGTCTTCACATGCGCAGGCGACAGGCTGGAGAAATAGGGCAGCGACTTCGCCCAGTCGGTGATGTCCTCGAGCTGGCCGGCGGCGGCGAAGGACGGGGTGTAGATCAGGTCGAGCGACAGCGCGTCGGGCGCCGTGCCGCCGGCGGCCGCCGCACCATATTTCGGGATGATCTCGGCATTGGGGATGATGTCCAGCTTGATCTGGTTGGTGTGCGCCTTGTTGTAGGCATCGACGATCCTCGGCATGAAATTCGAGCCGTCGGCGCGCACCCAAATGTTGGCTGTCTCGGCGGCCGCGGCACTGATGCCGCCACCTAGAACGGCAGCGGCCAGGGCCAGTTTGGCAATCAGGTTCCTCATGTTCGTCCTCCTCCAGGGTTCGCCGCGGTCCGCGGCTTGGCGCCGATCGCGCGGCGCGTGGTTTTCAGCCATCCAGCGGATGGCCGCATGACTGCCGCACCACCAGCCGGCACGGCAGTTTTCGAATGCCCGGCGCGGCGGGCTGGCCGCCGACCAGCGACAGCAGGGTCAGCCCCGCCTCGCGCCCGAGGGCGACCAGGTTCATGTCGACCGAGGTCAGCGGCGGGCGCGTCGCCTCGGCCACGATCTCCCAATTGTCGAAACCGATGACGCCGACATCGCCGGGAACGTTGAGGCCGCGTTCGCGCAAGGCATCGATGACACCGCGTGCGATCTGGTCGTTGCCGCAAAAGACGGCGTCCGGCCTTTCATTCCTGCTGTCGAACAGCTGCGCCACCGCCTCGTGACCCCAGGCTTCCGACCAGGAACCGAGCAGCGGCTCGGTGACCGGCAAGCCGTTTTCGGCCAGCACGTCGCGATAGGCCTGCGCCCGCGCATGCACTACGGCAAAGCTTGCCGGCCCCGTTACATGGGCGATGCGCTGGCGGCCGAGCCGGCACAGATGCTCGACCGCCAGCCGCGCGCCGCCGGCATCGTCCGAGACGAAGGCGATGGCGTCGGGATCGGGCTGCGTGAAGGCATAAATCACCGGGACGCGCAGATTGCTGAGGTCGACCGGCAGATGGCGGTCGATGCGCTTGCCGGTTGCGATGATGCCGTCGACGCGCTTGTCGAGCATGGCGTCGACATGCATCTGGCCGAGACGCGGATCCTCCTCGACATTGCACAGGAACACCGAGACGCCATTGTCGACCAGCGCGTCCGAAATGCCCGACATCAGCGGCAGCGAGAAGCGGCCATAGGTATCGTTGGTGAGCAGGCCGACGGTGAAACTGCGTCGCCTGAGCAGGCTCTGCGCCAGGCTGTTGGGCCGGAAGCCGAGACGCCGGGCGGTCTCGCGAATGCGCTCGCGCGTCTCGGCGGTCATGCGCCCCTGGTCGTTGAGCGCCTTGGAAGCGGTAGCGACGCTGACGCCGGCCTGCGCCGCCACGTCACGCAAAGTGACTGGCTTGGAAAAGACCGGGACAGGCTCCGATGCCATCGCGCCAAAGATCCTTAGTTGGGAAAAGGTTTTCCCTTGCAGTCCAGAGAAAGAGCCAGCCTTGCGGCCAACCCAGTCAAAACTGTTGGAAAAACCTTTTCTCAAGTAAGGCTAGGCTACATCCAGAGCTTGTTCAAGGGAAAAATTGCCGGCGCCCGTGGGTGGGATTTTCGCGGCAAAATTCCGGCGAAGTCCGGCCACCCGTCAGTGAAGTGTTAATCGCTCGCGCGCCATGGTGGTCGCCCGCCAGGACAGCAGAGTTCCGCCATGCCCGATACGCCCTACACCCCGAAAGGCCCGGCGCGAACCGATGTCTCGCAGCCCGGCAGGGGAGCAAGGGACGACAGCCGCTCCGACGAATGCCGCCGAGAAGCCGCCACGATCGCCCGGCTCAAGGCCGAAATCGCGGCGCAGGCCGAACTGATTGCCAGGCAACAGCTTTCACTGGCCCACAGCCGCAAAATCTTTGACCGCGCCTCGGCAGCCGCGCGCCTCGGCGTGTGGGAATGCAGCCTGCCCGACGAGCGGCTTACCTGGACCGACGTGGTCTATGACCTGTTCGACCTGCCGCGCGGCTCAGCGCTCGATCGCTCGGAGATCATCAAGTGTTATCCGGCGGAGTCGCGCAAGGCGCTGGACAGCTTGCGCGGCCGGGCGATCGCCGAACGCAACGGCTTCACCCTCGATGCCGAGATCACCACCCTTGCCGGCCGCAGCCGCTGGATCCGCATCACCGCGACGGTCGAATGCGAGGACGGCGTTCCGGTGCGGATCTTCGGCATGAAGCAGGACATCACCGAGGAAAAGATCCTGTCGGACCGGATGCGCTATCTGGCCGAGTATGACGTCATGACGGGGCTGGCCAATCGCGGCCGGTTCCAGGCGCGGCTTGCGCATACGGACGAGGGCCGCTCGCTCGGCGCGCTGCTGCTGATCGATCTCGACGGCTTCAAGGCCGTCAACGACACGTTCGGCCATGTCGTCGGCGACGAATGCCTGAAGGCGGCCGCCGAGCGGCTTGCCGGCAGCTGCGGCGGGGCGGATCTGGTGGCGCGCGTCGGCGGCGACGAGTTCGCGGTCTTGCTCGGCCCGCATCTCGACCGCGGCGCGGTCTCCGGCCTGGCGCGCGGCATCATCGAGGCGATGGGCAAGCCGGTCAGCGCTTGCGGCCAGTCGCTCAGGCTCGGCGCCTCGGTCGGCATCGCGTTCGCCCAGGCTGGCGCACCGTGCGACCTGTTCACGCAGGCCGATACCGCGCTCTATGCCGCCAAGGCGGCAGGGCGCAACACGTTCCGCATCTTCAAGTCCGACCCCGCCGCGAAGGGTCGCAGCGCCGCGGCCTGAGGGCCAAGCTCCGGCGTGTTGTACGGCCTTAGTCGACGGGCGCCGCGCATCTTTCACCAACGCCGTCCCTATCTGCATTTGGCATGCAGGGCGCTCGAGAAAAGAGTGCTATGCAAGGTAAGGGAGCATTCTTGCTCCGGCTCCTTCCCCGACATTCGAGGTCATTTTCGTGCGTGAACCGTCACTGCTGCCTGTGTTTGGAAAACTTGGCGTCAAGGCGCCTGTCGCCACCGTCGCGGCGCCGGCTTCGTCGGCAGGTGTCGCGTTGCGGCTGCGGGAGTTTCTGGCCACACATGGCGGCATGCTGCTGAAGCTGTCGGTCATCGCCTGGACGGTGCTGATCCTGGCGGCGGTGTTTTTCATGATACAGGGCTGACCGGCATGGCCAACCGCTACGCGCTGCGCATGGAGCTGCCCCAGAGCTGGACCATCATCGATGTCTTCACCGGCCAGCCTGCAGTGATCCGGCAAAAGGTGATGGTCGGGATGGGCCCGCGCGAGGCCGAGGACATGGTCGTGCAGATGAACGTCCGTGACGTCAAGCGCCGGGAAAGGGCAGAGCGCAAGTCCTGACCTGTGCCGCCGCCGCCGAGGTCAGCACTTTGCCGCCGGCAAGAGCTCGCCACACACCGCAAACCGAGGATTCCCGTGAGAGCCAGCCTGAAGCAGAAGATACTGGAGGTCTGTGATCGCAAGATTTCCGAGAAAGGGCCTGGCGTCGGCGTATCGTTCTACGCGTTCTTCGCCAACAGGAACGACGACCCCGACCTTTTGATGGAAGCCGCCGAATGGTGGATCAGAACCCACCGCCTCGACCATTTTGAAAAGGCTGAAAAGATACGCACCATGGTCGAGAAGATGGATCTTTGATCTTCGTTTCCATGGATGTCGTTGTCTCAAAACCGGGGCGGTTTTGAGCGGCATGCACCAGGCTGATCAGCCGAAATCGGCGGCCGTCAGCACGTACATGCTCTTGCGGGTGCGGTCGTAGGCCTTCGATGCCACGTCGCGGATGGCGCTGCTCTCGGTATCGAATGTGGCGAGATAGCCGGCTTCATTGGCCGCGGTCGCCGGCTGCATCCTGGTCATCGCATCGGCGGCGACGGAGAAGGAGATCTGGAACATGCCGTCATGGCCGACGAAACGGATGCGCTTGCCGGCTTCGTCATAGCTGCGGCTGCGATTGGGGAAGGTCAGGCTCATGTCTTGACCTCCGTGGCTTTCTTGACCACCCGCTTTTTCTTCGGCGTCGGGTTCAGCGCTTCGGCGACACGGTCTGCCTCTTCCTTGGCCAGCCGCAGCTCCCGAAGCCTTGCGGTCTTGATCTCCCTGGCCCGTGCCTCGGACATGTATTCAGCGGTTGCCTTGTTGCGCTCCGCCGTTTTCTTCTGCTTGTCGACAAAGCGGGCTTCAGCTTTTTCCATGATCGTCTGATTGCCTTCGGCCATCGAAGAAATCTCCCTTGTGCCTGAAATCGTGAAAACGAACTTGTCCGATAAATAGGCACTCAATCGGCAAAATTCAATTTTTTGAATTATTTGACCAATCGGCGATATCACGAAACGGCAAGCCGAAATAATACTTTTGAATATTTATTCCGGCCGCGAATAATTTTTGGCACTCCTATCTATCGAGTGCCAAAGCGCCTATAGGAGGGCGCGGCCGCCTGTGCCGGCCCCAGAAGGAAGTTCTCATGAAGTTTCGGCCACTCCACGATCGCGTTGTCATCCGGCGCGCCGAAGGCGACACGAAATCCAAGGGCGGCATCATCATCCCCGACAATGCCAGGGAAAAGCCGCAGGAAGGCGAAGTCATCGCCGTCGGCCCCGGTGCGCGCGACGAAAACGGCGCGCTCGTTCCACTCGACGTCAAGGCCGGCGACTTCATCCTGTTCGGCAAATGGTCGGGCACCGAGGTCAAGATCGACGGCGAGGATCTGCTAATTATGAAGGAAGCAGATATCATGGGCGTCGTCGACAAGGGCGAGACGGACGTCATCGAAAAGGCCGTCAAAGCCAAGAAGGCCGCCTGACTGGAGCGCCGCGCGCTCCGCGCGGCGACTGATTCACTCCAAATTCGAACTGGATAAAAAAATGTCTGCCAAGGAAATCAAATTCTCCACCGATGCGCGCGACCGCATGCTGCGCGGCGTCGAGATCCTCAACAATGCGGTAAAGGTCACGCTCGGTCCCAAGGGCCGCAACGTCATCATCGACAAGGCCTATGGCGCGCCGCGGATCACCAAGGATGGCGTCACCGTCGCCAAGGAAATCGAGCTTACCGACAAGTTCGAGAACATGGGCGCCCAGATGGTGCGCGAAGTGGCCTCGAAGACCAATGACCTTGCTGGTGACGGCACCACCACCGCCACGGTGCTGGCCGCCTCGATCCTGCGCGAAGGCGCCAAGCTGGTCGCTGCCGGCATGAACCCGATGGACCTCAAGCGCGGCATCGACCAGGCGGTCACCGCCGTCGTTGGGGAAATCAAGGCGCGCGCCAAGAAGGTCAAATCGTCGGCTGAGATCGCGCAGGTCGGCACCATAGCCGCCAATGGCGATGCCAGCGTCGGCGAGATGATCGCCAAGGCGATGGACAAGGTCGGCAATGACGGCGTCATCACCGTCGAGGAAGCCAAGACCGCCGAGACCGAGCTCGACGTCGTCGAGGGCATGCAGTTCGACCGCGGCTATCTCAGCCCGTATTTCGTCACCAACGCCGACAAGATGCGCGTCGAGCTGGAAGAGCCCTATGTGCTCATCCACGAGAAGAAGCTCGGCAATCTGCAAGCCATGCTGCCGATCCTCGAAGCGGTGGTGCAGAGCGGCAGGCCGCTGCTGATCATCTCCGAGGACGTCGAAGGCGAGGCGCTCGCCACGCTGGTCGTCAACAAGTTGCGCGGCGGCCTCAAGGTCGCGGCCGTCAAGGCGCCGGGCTTTGGCGATCGCCGCAAGGCGATGCTGGAAGACATCGCCGTGCTCACATCAGGCCAGATGATCTCGGAGGATCTCGGCATCAAGCTCGAGAATGTCACCGTCGAGATGCTCGGCCGTGCCAAGCGCGTGCTGATCGACAAGGACACCACCACGATCGTCGACGGCGCGGGCACCAAGGCGACCATCCAGGCGCGCGTCGCCCAGATCAAGGGCCAGATCGAGGAGACCACGTCCGACTACGACAAGGAAAAGCTGCAGGAGCGGCTGGCCAAGCTCTCCGGCGGTGTTGCCGTCATTCGTGTCGGCGGCGCCACCGAGTCGGAGGTCAAGGAAAAGAAGGACCGCATCGACGACGCGCTGAACGCGACCCGCGCGGCGGTTGAAGAAGGCATCGTGCCCGGCGGCGGCGTGGCTCTGCTGCGCGCAACGTCGGCGCTTGTCGGCCTGACCGGCGCCAATGCCGATGTCACCGCGGGCGTCTCGATCGTGCTCCGCGCGCTCGAAGCACCGATCCGGCAGATCGCTGAGAATTCCGGCGTCGAAGGCTCGATCGTCGTCGGCAAGCTCGCCGACAGCAAGGACCACAATCAGGGCTTCGACGCCCAGAACGAGGTCTATGTCGACATGATCAAGGCAGGCATCGTCGATCCGGCGAAAGTGGTGCGCACCGCACTGCAGGACGCCGGCTCGATCGCGGCTCTGCTGATCACCGCAGAAGCCATGATCACCGACATCCCTGCCAAGGATGCCGCACCTGCGGGTAATGGCGGCGGCATGGGCGGCTACTAAAGTTTCAGGTGATGCCGGCCTGCTCGGAAACCACCGTTTCCGACTCGGCCTGAGCTGAATCTACGCCGGTTCTAGGAGCCGGACATTACCGCCGGGGGCAGTCTCCCCCGGCGCGCAGGCCTCTAGCCCAGGAGACGGATCCATGATCACGTTCGTGCAGAAGCCAGAGACGGTCGCTACGACCGAAATCACCGAGGAAAGCCGCTTCGACCGCATCCGCAGGATTGCCGCCGACAAGCATAAGAAGTCCGCTTCCGACACGGCAGCGCCTTCAAAGAGCGAGCCCAAACGCCCGATGTGAGCGCTGCGGAGCCGTCGCTGCTTCCGCGCAACGCCAGTATCACATAGCGCGTCAGCGGCGCGAGTCCATCGGGCCGGCCGAACACGTCCAGCAAGTTCCTGTAGGCGGTGTCGGGGTGTCCGGTATTGTCATTATATTAGCTTCAGCGCATATTTGGCGGGCAGTGGGCCCTTGGCCGTCAAGGCGTCCAAGGGCGCCTGCAGTTGCTACCGAAAAAATCACTCCGTGCCGGCTCGAATTTGTCGAGCAGTCACGAGACAATGACATTGGGAGGAATAGTCATGAAAGTGACCATATTGGCAAGCTATGCGCCTCACGCCGCCAAAGGATTGATGCAGGGGTCAGACAGGCAAGCTGCGGTCAAGGCGCTTTTTGAAAGCGTTGGCGGCAAGATGACCAGCGTGATGTTCACGCGCGGCATTTATGACGTCGTCGTCAATGGCGAGGTGCCGGACCAGGTCGCAGGGATGGGCATATCCCTTGCGGTGCGAGCGAGCGGCTCGCTGACAGATATGGTTGTACTGGAAGAACTCGACATGAAGGCAGTGCTCGCGGCTGCCAACAAGGCTGCAGGCGCGTACAAGCCCGCCGGCTGAGGACTTGCCTTCTTGATCAAGGCAGCACGGTTCGATGGACGTGCCGTGCTGCCGAGTATCGGACCGGGCATCCTTCTCGCGACTGTCGCAGCGACCGGAATTCTAACTCTTTGTTTTGACGCAATTCCCTTAGGGAAAGCGCACGCGCTTTTCCCGGGAAAACCGTTTCACACTTTTCCTCGAATTCCTCTAGTATCGCCCAGTGGTCGTTTGGTGCAGAGAGCTTGCCGAAACGAACCGCGATCCTCGATACGGAGACAAGCGATGTTTGCGGCCAAGGCCATCGACACCTCGGACAAGGCTGCGTTCTACCGCGACCTCGCCGCGCAACTGAAGGCGCTGCTCGAGGGCGAACGCGATTCGATCGCCAACGCCGCCAACACCGCGGCGCTGATTTTCCAGATGGTGCCCGACCTCAACTGGGCCGGCTTCTACTTCCTGCAATCCGACGAGGAGATGGTGCTCGGGCCGTTCCAGGGCAAGCCGGCCTGCGTGCGCATCGCGGTCGGCAAGGGTGTCTGCGGAACAGCGGTGGAACTGGGCACCTCGATGCTGATCGAGGACGTGCATGATTTTCCCGGCCACATCGCCTGCGATGCTGACTCGCGTTCGGAACTGGTCGTGCTGCTCGAGGACGATGACGGCGTCTTCGGCGTGCTCGATCTCGACAGCCCGTTGCTCGGCCGATTCGACAAGGCCGATCAGGCCGGCATCGAGACGCTGGCGGCGATCTACGCCGCCGCGAGCTCTTTCGAGGACTGAAGGTTCGAACGCCCTAGAGCGCCTCAGGCGAGCTTCACCAGCATCAGGCTGAAGCAGCCGATGAACAGGAAGGCCGAGAAGGCCAGCGCCAGCGGGCGCAGGCCGCGCGAGCGCAGCTGTGAAATGTCGGCTTGCAGGCCCATGGCGGCCAGCCCCATGGTCAGCATGATGGTGGTGGCGAGCGCCATCGCCGACTTCACGTCGGCCGGCACGCTGACGAGGCTGTTCAACGCCACGACGGCGACGAAGGCGGCGACAAACCAGGGCATGGGCGGCCGTGCCGCCGACTGATTTCTGCTCTTGCGGCGCGCCATCAGGCCGAGCGCGATGACCATCGGCGCCAGCATGGCGACGCGGGTCAGCTTGGCGACGGTGGCGATCTCGCCGGACTGGGTGCCGTTCTGGAAGCCGGCGCCGATGACTTGCGCCACCTCATGGATCGAGGCGCCGGCCCACAGGCCGAAGGCGTGCTGGTCGAGGCCGAGCACGGGCGCCAGCAGTGGGAAGCCGAGCATGGCGACGGTGCCGAACAGCGTGATCGAGGCGACGGCGTAGGTGACGTCCTCATCGCGCGCATCGGTGACGATGTTGGTGGCGACGATGGCCGAGGCGCCGCAGATCGAGGTACCGGCGGCGATCAGCTGCGCCAGCTTGGCGTCGACGCCGATCAGCCGGCCGAGCGTGATGGTGAAGAGGAAGGTGGAGCCAAGCGTCAGCGCCACGATGCCGACGCCGCCGGCGCCGATCGACACCACCTGGCCAAGCGTCAGCTGGAAGCCGAGCAGCACGATGGCGAAGCGCAGCAGCCGGCGCTGCGAAAACGCGATGCCGGCCTTGGCGTGGGCGGGGGTGCCGAGCACGTTGGAATAGATCATGCCGGCGACGACAGCGAGGATCATCGGGCTGAACAGAGCGAAGCCGGACACATTGCGGGCCGAGAAGGCGACGCCTGTGATCATCGCGACCAGCACGATGCCGGGCACAACGCCGTTCCACATCGAATTGAGCGACTTTCGACCTTGGTCGAGTTCGGCGGAAATCAGGCTCTTCGGAATATCGTTCGCGATGTGGGTAAGGGAAGACAATGCAATGCTCCAGGCGTGTATGCCGGAGGAATGCCATTCCTGAACCAATCTTTCCAACGAATTATTTTCGTTAGAACGATCGATTTTAGAGAACGATTGCTGGTCTCATCGCGCAAGCCGCCGCCGTCCTCTTCCGCTAGAGCTGCGCTTCGATGGCCGCCTTGTCGATGACCGACCAGACGTGCCTGATCCTGCCGTCGAGAAATTCATAGAAGACGTTCTCGCTGAAGGAGACCTTCCTGCCGTTGACGGGCAGGCCAAGGAAATTTCCCTTTGGCGTGCAGTTGAATTGAAGCCGGCTGGCTATGAAAGGCGCGTCGGAAATCAGCAGCTGAATGTCGAAATAGAGGTCAGGGATCTCGGAAAAATCCCGCTCCAGCATCTTGCGATAGCCGGACAACCCGACCCGGTCGCCATTGTAGTGCACCTCGTCATGGACGAACCGGTGCAAGGTGCTCCAGTCCTGATTGTTGAGGCAAGCGATGTAGCCGCGATAGGTGTCGGCAAGCTTGGTGTCGGTCACGGCGATTGCTCCGATGATTTATGCCATGCCGACTTCTATCAACTCCGGTGCCTTGGCTAAAGCGCGTCGCGACTGAACGGAATCATGCGATGCGCCTGGGTTGTTGCCCATCCATGTCGACGTACCAAAACCGCTGCGCGGTTGGGACGGCATGCACTAGTGCCGTTTTTGCGCTGCCTTTTGGCGGCGAGATCTGACGGCTTCCAGCAGTTCGTGCTCGCTGGTGTGCGCTTTTCGGAAAAGGGCGACAACCATCATCGCCAAGATTTCCGCTTTCGGATCCAGAGGATCGAGATCCTCATCCGCGCATACCTGGTTGAACACACGTTCGCAAATCGCCAGATCATGATGGCTCAGGCAGGTGCGATTGGAGCGCCGGCGCAGCATCTGCGCGAACCTTTCAGAGCCCGCCGCTCGTGCTTGCGGAGGGTCTTTTGCTGATGAACCGCCGAGGCGATGGACTGTTCGAGTGACACTATCGTCGATAGTGTATTGGAAGCAGTTTACTCGCCGCTGGATGATTGCTGTGTTAAGAGACCCAGAATCAGCGCGCACTCGCGAGCTTTATACTGTCCAACAGTCATGAGTTGATGGTAGTCCTGCCGTTTGTCCTCCGGGATATGAAAGCCACGTCGAAAGTCGGCCGCCTCTTTCGGAGTTCGAGTGCAACCGATCTTGCTGGCGGTGACTTTCAAGCTGGCCAATGAACACCCTATTTTTGCCGCAATATCCTTCAACGGTTCGTTGTTACCATATCCATCAAGAATGATCTTGCGACGAGCTTCGCTGTCGAGCTTTGTGTTCATTCTGACGGCCTCCTCAACTACGACTTCATGATGCCCGATTCTATAAGCATCAGGTTGAAGAGTGTCGTTAGCTTCGCATCCAGAAACTTATCTCGGCATTTATTTCTTACTGTAATCCAGCGTGATCGCCATTTCAGTGGACTCGAGTTCCGCCAGTCTTGCTAGAAGCCTGAGGTACACCACATGATTGAGAGGGGCATGGGCATACCGGAATCGGATATGGCACCATACGATGGACACTAAGAGGCAAGACGAGCCCCCTGGGCAGACGCCGGAGCGTGATCGACGTCGTTGGCCGCGCGAGGCTCAATCCCATAACGAGGCTGCTCCGTCACTCGCGCCGGCGCTCAAGCCGCTGTCCTTTTCAACGCTCGAACTGGCGTCGCAGGATCAATTCGCCGCTTGGCAAGCGCATATGGCACCGCTTGTCGAGGTCAGGTTGCCGGATGACAAATCGCTGGACGATGGCTTTCCCGCCGGCCACACGGCTTGGAATCTCGGTGGCATGCTGATCGTTCAACAGCACGCGCCGGCGCATAGTTACATGCGTTCTGCCGCGAAGCTTCGGTCCAGCGCGATCGATCACTGGTATATCGCCTTGCCACGTACCGGCCGCTCGTGGACGGAGGTCGATCGCCGCATTGCAGAAGGCCAACCGGGCAAATTGGAGATTAGATCGCTTGGCTACCCGTTTCGCGGCAGGACAACAGACTCCGAAAGCCTCCTTCTCTATCTGCCGCGTGATTTGTTCTCTGACGCCTCGGCAAACCTCGACGCAAGGAACAATTCAATTCTATCGGGCAACTTTGCCAACCTTCTGGTCGACCACGTCAACAGCATCGAAGCCAGCCTGCCCAGTCTCACGGCTGATGACCTGCCCCGCATCGTACACGCAACTCGAAGCATGATCATTGCCTGCCTCGCGCCTCCGGCCGAACATGCCGCGGCCGCCGAACAGTTGGCGAGTGTCGCGCTGATGGAGCGAGCGCGTCGATACGTCCAGAACAATCTGGATGCGGCTCATCTGACACCGGATTCAATGTGCCGGGCGCTCGGCGTCTCGCGCTCTCGTCTCTATCAGCTGTTCGAACCGAGCGGTGGTGTTCTCCATTACATACAAAGCCGCCGCCTTCTGGCAGCCCATGTTGCGCTTAGCGATGCGGCGGACAGGCGGCGCATTGTCGAAATTGCCGAAGCCTTCGGGTTTAGTTCCGCGGCTAATTTCAGCCGGGCATTCAGCAAGGAATTCGGCTACAGCCCCCGCGAAGGCCGCGGCACTGTGGTGTTGCCGCGTTCCGCCCACTCTGTTTCGCTTGCTGGACACGAGAAGGCCTCTTCCTTTGAAGGTTGGCTCAAGGCGCTCGGAAACTGAATACGGGGATCGGCGTTGCTGACGGGGCGGGCTCAAAAGAGGCTTGCCCGGGGGCGGGGAAGGCTACGCGGCCTCATGGACCACGATATCGTCGACCACAATATCTTCTTGCGGCACCCATCGCGCTATCAAATCGCATAGCTGATTCCCGCCAGTTCACGATCTGTTAACGAACTGTGACTGTTGATCGTTATCGACAATTTGCCGCCAATCACAGCGGAGCATTTATTGCAACTATTCTGCATGCGGCGCTTGTTAAGACAGCGAGTTGAAAGTTTGCCAAGCTTGACGTTTATGCTATTTTTAGACTGGGGGGCGCGAATCTGCACCGCTTATGGAGGTGGCTCTTGCGCCCAGAGGCATCAGGCGTCGGCAGGGAGAGTGAGGAGCCTTCCTTGAGCGATGCTCCACGTGCCGGCGAAGGGGTTCTCTTCGACCTTTTGGCGAACACGGCCGAACTTTTGTCGTTCTATGACCGCGACTTCCGCCTGACGCACTACGCAACAAGGCTCAAAGGCGTGTACGGAGCCGCGGTGGCGCTGGGCGCCGCCGTCTGGGAGATCTACCCGAGCTTTCTCGATGCGAGGTATCGCGACGAATTTCTTCGTGTCTTCGAGGGTGGCTCTCCGGCAAGCCTCGACCTGCCGCGATCATCGGGCGGAGCGCCCCGGTCGGTTTTTGTCTTCAGCACTGCAGATGGTGCCGGAATCATCGAATCAAGGGACCACGGCGGGCGGAGCGTTGCGGAGGAGCAAGAGCATGTAATTCTCCTCCATCAGGCAACGCACGACGCGCTGACCGGACTGCAGAATCGGCGGCGATTCGGCGAGCGGCTGCAGCAAGCAATGGTGGCCCTCGGCGGACAAAAGCCGAAAACCGCCCTGCTGCAAATAGACCTTGACGATTTTAAAGCGGTCAACGACACGCTCGGCCATGGAGCAGGCGATACACTTCTTCAGCTCGCGGCGGGTCGTATCCGCGACGCGCTGCAGGATGGTGAGTCCGCGTACCGGTATGCCGGCGATGAGTTCGCTGTAATCCAATTGGGAAAAGAGCAGCCAGCAGAGGCTGAGCGCCTCGCCGGGTCGCTGGTCGACGCATTCAAGCAACCTTTCGTCATCAACGGCATTCCCGTCTTCGTCGGCTCGAGTATCGGAATTGCTTTCGGGCCCGAGCACGGGACCGATGGCGAGCAGCTGATGAAAGCCGCTGACATTGCTCTTTACGCAGCCAAGACCGATGGACGCGGCTGCGCTCGAACATTCAACCGTTCGATGCTGCTCTTGCTCGAGCAACGCGAGAACCTGAGGCGCAGCCTTCGAACCGCGCTGGAGCGAGGCGAGCTTTATCTGGAGTATCAGCCGCTCATTCGGCCTCCCTCGTCGACGATCGGTTTCGAAGCGCTGCTGCGGTGGCGGCATCCCGACGTCGGAATCATCCCACCCAGCGTGTTCATACCGATCGCCGAAGCCGACGGTCTAATGGATGAGATTGGACGATGGGTGCTCGAGCAAGCCTGTCGCCAGGCATTGAAGTGGCCTTCTTCGCTGACAGTCGCGGTGAACCTCTCGCCGGCTCAGTTCCTTAGCGGTACGCTGACGGACACGGTCGCGCAGGTTATCGACGAAGTTGGAATCCGGGCCGACAGACTAGAACTTGAGATAACCGAGACGGTCCTTCTTGAGAAGACGATCGACAATATCGATACGTTGAATACTCTGAACGTCTTGGGAATACGAATTTCGCTCGACGACTTCGGAACATACTATTCGTCGTTGAGCTACCTTAAGAACTTTCCCTTCGACACCTTGAAGATCGATCAGTACTTCATTGCGGACCTGGAGGCCGATCTCAAAAGCCAAACGATCGTGCGATCCATCATAAATCTGGCGCACGGCCTGGGAATAAGTGTCACTGCCGAGGGGGTGGAGACGTCGGCTCAGGCACGGTGGCTGATCAAGGAAAATTGTGATTGCCTGCAAGGTAATCTCCTGGGGCGGCCGCTCGGAGCCGAGGCAACCAGCGATTTCATCAGGCGGTCCCCGCCGAAGGTGGTACGGGAGATGGAGAAATCAAATCGGGCGCTCTAGCGCCTTGCACCCTTTGTAAGTGGACAGTCGTCGAAACGATCGACGCAGATGCCACGCAATTCTTCGAGTCAGTGCGGGACTGACTCATTGCGAGACGGTCAAATTTCCGCCTCGGAGGCCATCGCCCCACCAGGGCTCAAATGCTGATGGAATAAGTGAGGATGCCGATGGTACCTGTCCAACATGACCTGGCTGGCGAGCCGACTTTTGAGCCCATGATCCAGATCGACATGGAAATCAAAGCTTTTGTCTCCGCTTGGAGACACTGCGATTATGTGTCGACATACATGGCCCGGATGATCAGTCAAAATAGATCAGACTCGGTCCGGCATTCAAATCTCTTTTCCTCTGCCTTCAACGAACTGCTGGAAATTGCCTTTCGTACGCGCCACGCCGACGGCGAGTTGGCATGCAGGGTGTCTCGCCATGGCGCCACGGACAGGATCGAGCTGACATTCCCATGCGTGCCAGGGGAGCGCCAATTCTACGAAGAAGCGATGTCGCAAGTCGCAGGATTCGAGGCCAGGGAGCGGTACCTCAATTCGGTGTCTGGGGATATCGCGCCAAGCCGGGAGGTCGTACTCCTGGAACTGGCTGTCGACTACAACGCCACACTCAGGGTCGAGGAAGCCGATGGGGATGCAATCAAGCTTGTCGTGGATCTTCCTCTCGAAGGCCTGCAACATTGAGCCCTTACGACCTTCCCCCACGCTTCAAGGCGCAATACGACGCGAACAATCAGGAGTTCTCCATATCGGGGGTGGTCCGGCCTCAGGCGATCGATGAGCTTGGGCCCAGCATAGCGTTGCTTCGCGATGCGATCAGTCGTGTGCGCGGCGTTCTCTACGTCAATGTCAGACGCCTGACGCAGATGAACAACGCCGCGTTTCACGCCTTTTCGCAGATCATCCTTGACGCCTGTCGCGCTCGACCCGATCTCAAATTCGTCGTCATCACGTCAAGCGTCGTCGGATGGACCTCACGAAAATTCGGTCGCTTGAGCGGAATCGAACCGAACATCACGGTCGAGGAGTATGACAGTAAATTCTATCCTGGGCAGGGCTTCCTCGAGGAAGGCGGGTTCGTTCCGATCCTGCGCACACAGACAAAGATGACCTGGCGCCACGAGCGTGCAATCTTGCCGCGACACGGCATGAGGCCCGGGATCGTCATGGCCGACATCTGTTGCGGGATCGGTGATTTCGCCTTGCTGGTGCAGAAGGAGTTCGAGCCATCGCGGATCGTCGCCCTCGACCACTCCATGTCAAGCCTCAACTATGCTCGACGCGTGATGCGGGAGTTCGATATCCGGGGCGTGGAATATACCTATGGCGATGCGTCGGAGATGCTGCTTGACGAAGCGCAGTTTGACTTGGTCACCTGCCGGCATTCCCTTCAAATCTTCAATCGACCAGAACTCATCCTCAAGGAGCTCTACCGCATATGCAAGCCAGGCGGTCGGGTCTATATCACCAACGAGAAGAATTCGCATTGCCTCGGCGAGCCGCGCGCCGAGAGCATTCGCTGGACCTACAACGAGGTGGCGAAGCTGTTCGGGTATTTCGAGATGGACGTCGAGCTTGGGCCCAAGAGCCGGCGATACCTGATCGAAGCCGGATTCGAAGATATACGTGTCGAGACCTTCATGGTCACTAATCTGGACGGTGATCCGCAGGACTTCGCCGATGTCATTGTAGCCTGGGCGGATGTCTATGCGGGCGAGATGGCGACCAGACGCGGCGACGGACCGGAGTTCGTTGCACGGTTCCGGCAGGGCTTCCAGGACCACATTTTCGCTGCGCTCCACCCCAAGGGTTATGCGGGTTGGCCGATTTGGGTCGCATCGGGGCGGCGGCCGCAATGAACGCCAGCGATGAGCCTACACCGCGCTTCGGCCTGCGCTCCTTTCGAGCGAAATTCGTATTGGTCGTTGGCGGCGCCGTCTTGTTCGACCTCCTGCTGAGCGGTGGTCTGGCGCTTTGGAACGTTCAGAAGCTGTCGCGCGATGCCACATCGGAAGTCGGCGAGGGCCTGACGACCGCAAACCAGGAATACATTCGTTCCTATGCCCAATCGACTGCGTTGAGCGTCGACCTGCTGCTCGACCGCGTTCATGGCGACGTCAAGGCGCTGGCCGGCGTGCTGCAGGCCCAGATCGACGATCCGAGCAGGCAGCAACAGGTCGGAGCGACCCTTTCGCATGAGGCGCCAGGCTCCGTGAAGGTCGTCTACGACGCGCGGGGCGATTGGGCGCAGAATCTGCCGGGCGCGCCTTCGGTGGTAAGCGTCTGGGGCTACCTGCTGGGTGCCGACCACACCCCGCTGCCGAGCGTTCAGAAGGAAATAGAAGACAGTACCGTGATCGATCTCGTCGCGCCGACTCTCATGGCCAGCGGGTCGTCCAAATTGCAGATGTACTATATTGGCCCAAAGGAACGGCCGATCTTCAGGACGGTTCCGTATACGGACCAGGCACAGACCTTCGACAAGCTCTATCCGGGTCACAACAAGGCGGAGTTCTGGGAGTTCTTTTTTCCGGGTATCTATGGTTCATGGCAGCAATGGGCCGGGAATCCGGCCTCTCGTCCCGTCCCTGACGACATTACCCAGACAGCGCCTTACACCGATGCAATCACGGGAAAGCTGATCGTCAGCTTTTTCCATCCGCTGTGGACGCGCGATCGCACCGGTATCGCCGGTACTGCGGGGGCAGACATCACTCTCGACCAGCTCGCGCAAGTCGTCGAACGTGTGAAGATCGCTGAAACCGGGTTCGGCTTCCTCACGATGTCGACTGGCAACGTGGTGGCGATCAATCCGTCGGGCCAGGCTATCATCGGCCTGACTTCATCGAGCGATGCGGGCACACAAGGCGTCACTGGCCTGGAGAGGTCCCTGCGGGGAAGTGTGCAGCCGGCAATCGCGTCGCTGCCTCTGGACCAGAACAATGACGGCGTCATTCAACATATCATGCTCGACAGCAAGGGCGAGCGCGTACCCTACATCGTCGTGCTCAAGAGATTGAAGCCGACCAATCTGTGGAGTTCGGGCCCGATCAAGTCCGAAACGATGTCGGTCGGGATCGTCGTTCCCGAACGGGAGATCTATGCGTCCCTGTTCGCCGCGCAACAGAGTATTTCGCGGGCAACCAATCGTATCCTGCTCTTTCAGATCGGCGCGATCATCGTTTCGCTTCTGATCGTTTTCGCGGCCGTGCTCGGGATTTCGAAGCGGATCACCGCGGGTCTCAGGGCGCTTGCCAGCGCGGCCCAGCGGCTCCAGTCCAAAGACTATTCAGTCCGCGTGAGCATTCCGACGCGCGACGAGGTCGGAGCGGCAGGGATCGCTTTCAACCGAATGGCCGAGCAGATCAGCTTTCACACGGAAAACCTCGAGCAGCTCGTCGACGACCGAACCAGGGAGCTCGGGGACGCAAATCAGGAAATATCCGCACTCAACGAAAAGTTGCGGGACGAGAACGTCCGCCTCGGTGCCGAACTCGCAGTCGCCAGGCATATCCAGATGATGGTGCTGCCGAAACCATTCGAGCTCCGAGCGATTCCAGGGCTGGAGATCGCGGCCTATATGCGACCGGCCGACGAGGTCGGGGGAGACTATTACGACGTCCTGCAGAACGGATCACGGGTCAAGATCGGCATCGGCGACGTGACCGGTCATGGTCTCGAGAGCGGCGTGCTGATGCTGATGGTCCAATCCGTTGCACGCGCGCTGCAGGAGACCAACGAAGCGGATCCACACCAGTTTCTGGATCGGCTGAACAGAGCGATCTATAAGAACATCGAGCGGACGAACACAGACAAGCATCTGTCGCTGGCCTTTCTTGATTTTGAGGATGAGCGGGTAACGCTATCGGGCCAGCATGAGGATGTTCTCGTTGTCCGTGCGGGTGGCGAAGTCGAACGCATCGATACGATAGATCTGGGTCTGCCAGTTGGTCTGGAGAAAGACATCTCGAAGTTCATTGCCACGCGGAACATCCTGTTTGGGAGTGGCGATGTGATCGTGCTGCACACCGACGGTGTGACCGAGGCGGAAGACCATGACAGAAAACTGTTCGGGTTCGAGCGCCTCTGCCAGAGCGCCCGAAAACGTCATGGCAGCAGCGCCGAGGATATCAAAACCGGGATCATCGAGGATCTGATGGCCCATATCGGAATCCAGAAGATCCACGACGACATCACCCTCGTGATCATAAGGCACACATAGGATGACCACGCTGTTCGGTACCCCTGACCTTGCAATCGGAATGATGGAAAGCGTCAGCCGCGTGCGGCTGTTCGACGGACCTCTCGACTTGAGCTGGCGTCATTGCGCTACGACTTCGGACTTCATCGCCGATCTTTTCGCATTGCGCTTTCAGTCATCCCGCAATGACTACAGGGAAGTGCGGCACAGCATCGGATACCTGGCCAACGAGCTCATCGAAAATGCTGTCAAGTTTCGCGCCCCGGGTGAAATCGTGATCGAGGCGTCGATGGATTCGGAGTGCTTCAAGCTCAAGGTGTCGAATGACCTCGATGGTGAAGACGCGTCCGAGTTCCAAAGTCTCCTGGCGGACATCACGGTTGGGGACCCCAGAGACCTGCTGATACAGCGAATTGAAGCGAATGCTGCCAACCCCGACGTGACAGGCTCCGGGCTCGGATTGCTGACGTTGATGAGCGACTATGGCGCCCGCCTGGCCTGGATATTCAGCTCCGTCGACGAAACCGATCGGATTTGCCTGGAGACATATGCCTCCATTCCGATCTCGCAAACTCACAACTAGGTCACGAAGCAAGGCCATGGAAATCAAGACAGACGACTACCGCGTGTGGATCGAAGGAAACGAAATTTTCTTCGACGGCGCCATGCGGCTTGCAAGTTCCGAAGCCGGTGCGCCTGTCACGGCTTTGGCGACCAGTGTTCTTGCCGCAAATCCCCCGTCCATTACGCTCAACTTGAAGGACCTCCACTTTCTCAACTCTTCCGGCATCAACCTGCTGGCGAAATTCACCATCGAGGTGCGCAAGCATCCCGAAGTTCGGCTCGTCGTGCGCGGAACGCCCGACATACCCTGGCAATCGAAATCATTGCCGAACCTGAAGAAGCTGCATCCCGCCCTGGTCCTTTTGATGGACTAACCAGGGTCGCCCGAAATTTGACAGGGGACTGCGTGGGTTGGCTGCAATCCTGGATAGGACAGGCCAGTCGGTGATGGTGCAAGAGCGCCGCACCGCGTGCGATATGTACGCCAGGATAAATTTTTGGATGCGAAGCTAACGACAATCCGGCCCCGTGCGCAGATGCTGGCGATGCTCGGCGGGGGCTCGGCACAGGCGGCAGGCGTCCAGGTTGGGAGGATGTCGGGCTGCCTGTGCCGATCAGCCGCCGTTGGTCGGTCAAAGGTGGCGTCATTGAGTAAGCGTGCCAAGGTCATCGGCGGCCGGCTGGAATTTATTCCGCCGCAGATCCCGACTCTGGTCGAGCGGCCGCCCGAAGGTGAGGGATGGGTCCACGAGGTCAAGCTTGACGGGTACCGAACGCAGATCATCATCGATAAAGGCGGCGTGCGTCTCTACAGCAAGAACGGCCGAGACTGGACCACGAAATACTGGCCCATCGCGCTGGCCGCCGAGCTGCCATGCCGGTCTGCCATTATCGACGGCGAGGTCATTGTGCCGGGCGAGCAGGGGGCTCCCGATTGCCCTGCGCTGGAAGCGGCTATCTGGAACGAACCGAGCCGGCTGGTGTTCGTCGCGTTCGACATCCTCCATCTCAACGGTCGCAATCTAACGTCCTTGCCCCTGCTGCAGCGCAAGCAGGCGCTGTGGCAACTGGTCGAGCACGGCCTCGGCAAGATCCAGTACAGCGAGCATTTCGAGGGCAATGCGCTGGCGATCTTCCGCGCCATCGACAAGCTTGAGATCATCATCTCGAAGCGCACCGACAGCCGCTACAGGAGCGGACCGTCGAACACATGGCTGAAGGCCAAATATTTCGAGGAGGCCGGTTCCTGAATTGGGGCGCTTCACCCAAAACCACTGCGCACCTTTGGGTGAGATAAGTTAGAACATGCCGAGGTCGTTGCCCGGCCGCTCGTCTTCCACCAGATACTTTCGTCAACTCCATCTAGCCGCGATAGCGCAAGGCATCGACCAGCAGCGAGAAGGCCGGCGTCGCCTGTCGCCGGCTGGGGTAATAGAGGTGGTAGCCGGGGAAGGGCGGGCACCAGTCGGCCAGCACCCGCACCAGCCGGCCGTCGGCCAGATCGGTCGTCACCTGGTCCTCGGGCAAATAGGCAAGACCCAAGCCGGCAAGCACGGCATTCAACCGCGGCGCGGCAGTGTTGAACACCAGCTGGCCCTCGACCCGCACCTTCATTTCGCGATCCGCCTTCTCGAATTCCCAGGCATAGAGCCCGCCATAGGTCGGTAGCCGCAGATTGATGCAATTGTGGGTGGTCAGGTCCTGCGGCGCGCGCGGCTTTGGCCGGGCGGCGAAGTAGGCCGGCGCGCCGACCACCGCCATGCGCATGTCGGGGCCGATGCGCACCGCGATCATGTCGCGCGCCACCTGTTCGCCAAGCCGCACGCCGGCGTCGTAGCGCTTCGGCGACGATGTCGGTCAGGCCGTAATCGACGATGATCTCGATCCTGATGTCGGGATAGTCGGGCAGCAGCCTGGCGATCGCCGGCCACAGGACCGCATCGGCGGCGTGCTCGCCGGCGGTGATGCGGATGGTGCCGGCGGGCTTTTCGCGCAATGCGCTCAAGGCGGCGAGTTCCATCTCGATCTCGTCGAGCCTCGGCCCGATGCTGCGAGCCAGGCGCTCGCCCGCCTCGGTCGGCGAGACGCTGCGCGTTGTGCGGGTCAGGAGCCGCACGCCCAGCCGCTCCTCCATCGCCCGCAATGTGTGGCTGAGCGCCGATTGCGAGACGCCGAGCCTGGCTGCCGCTCGGGTGAAGCTCCGCTCACGCGCGACGGCGAGGAAGGCAGTCAGCTCGTTCAGATTGTCGCGCGGCATTCATGAGTCCTTCTCATAAGTACATGCCGGATATAGCAGCTAATCGCGATCAATCGCAGGCCCTAAATAGGCATCATCGCAATCGGGCGGCCCAAAGGTGCCGGCTCTGAGGCCGGCGGCCGCGTCTGGCCCGCATCGAGAAGGGACAAAACCATGGATATCAAGCGAAGCGGCTCTCAAGCCTCCGGCAAGGGTCCGGGCGACTGGTTCACCGGCACGGTGCGCATCGATCCGCTGTTTCAAGCCATCGCGCCGGCGCGTGCGGCCGGCAACGCCGTTACCTTCGAGCCCGGCGCGCGCACCGCCTGGCACACCCATCCGCTCGGCCAGACGCTGATCGTCACCGCCGGCTGTGGCCGCGTGCAGCGCGAGGGCGGCCCGGTCGAAGACATCCGGCCGGGCGACGTTGTTCGCTTCGAGCCGGGCGAGAAGCACTGGCATGGCGCGGCACCGACCACAGCCATGACCCACATCGCCATCCAGGAAGCGCTGGACGGCAAGGCCGTCGACTGGATGGAGCACGTCGGCGACACGCAGTATGGTAGGTGACAAATGACGTGGTCGAAGGACGAACTCGGCAGGATCGCCGCGACCGACGATCTGCACATCGCGCCGCTGCGCGATGATCGCGTGACCTTTGGCACGCCGACCTGGATCTGGTCGGTGGTGACCGAAGGCGAACTCTATGTGCGCGGCTACAACGGCCGGAAGTCGCGTTGGTACCAGGCTGCGGTCAAGCAGAAGGCCGGTCGGATCACCGCCGCCGGCATGACCAGGGATGTCACCTTCGAAGCAGTCGATGGGCCGGTCAACGACCGTATCGACGATGCCTACCGGGCGAAATATGCGGCAAGCCCATACCTCGCCCCGATGATCGGTGCGCGCGCCCGCGCCGCGACCGTCAGAATCCTAGCGAAGACATGAAGGAGAACTGAGATGCAAAAGCGCAAACTGGGCCAGGGTGGCCTCGAAGTCTCGGCCATCGGGCTGGGCTGCATGGGGATGAGCCATTCATACGGGCAACCGATGGACACGCCGGATGCTGTCCGCCTGATCCGCTCCGCGTTCGAGCGCGGCGTCACCTTCTTCGACACCGCGGAGGTCTATGGCCCGTTCAAGAACGAGGAGGTCGTCGGCGAGGCGCTGCAGCCGATCCGCGACCAGGTGGTGATTGCCACCAAGTTCGGCATCGACATTGCCGGTACAGCCGGACACGACGGCATGGACAGCCGGCCGGGGCATATTCGCGAGGTCGTCGAGGCGTCGCTAAAGCGGCTTAGGACCGACCATATCGACCTCCTCTACCAGCACCGCGTCGATCCGGTCGTGCCTATCGAAGAGGTGGCCGGCGCGGTGAAGGACTTGATCAGCCAAGGCAAGGTGAAGCATTTCGGCCTCTCGGAAGCGGGCGTGCGCACCATCCGTCGCGCGCATGCGGTGCAGCCGGTCACGGCATTGCAGAGCGAATACTCGCTGTGGTGGCGTGAACCCGAGGAGGCGATCCTGCCGGTCCTGGAAGAACTGGGGATCGGCTTCGTGCCCTTCAGCCCGCTGGGCAAGGGCTTCCTCACCGGCGCCATCGACGCCAGCACAACGTTCGACAGCAGCGACTTCCGAAACACCGTTCCGCGTTTTGCAGAGGAGGCCCGCAAGGCGAACCAGGCGCTGGTCGATGCGATCGTCAAGATCGCAGCCGGGAAGAAGGTGACCCCCGCACAGGTCGCGCTCGCCTGGTTGCTGGCTCGCAAGCCTTGGATCGTTCCGATCCCCGGCACGACTAAGCTCAATCGCCTCGAGGAGAACATCGGATCGGCCGCCGTTGTGCTGAGCGTGGACGATCTTCGCGACATCGAGAACGCGGTCTCGGCGATTGCCGTGCAGGGAGAGCGCTACTCGCCACAACAAGCGGCGAGGATCGATCGCTGAAGCGGAAGGAAAATCCCATGACAGAGAACATCAAGGGCAAGGTCGTCGTCATCACCGGCGCCAGCAGCGGTTTGGGCGAGGCGGCCGCGCGGCTTCTGGCCAAGGAGGGCGCAAAGCTGGTGCTGGGCGCGCGCCGCCTCGACCGGCTGCAGGCACTCGCCGAAGGGCTGAAGCTCAGCCAGGACGCCATCCTTTCGACCGACGTGACGGATGTCGGCCAGGTCCGGCGTCTGGTCGACCATGCGGTGAAGGTCCATGGCCGCGTCGACGTCATCATCAACAATGCGGGCCTGATGCCGCACTCGCCGCTGGAACGCGGCAAGGTCGAGGACTGGGACCGGATGATCGACGTCAACATCAAGGGCGTGCTCTACGGCATTGCCGCGGCACTGCCTCACATGAAGACGCAGAAGAGCGGCCATATCATCAACGTGTCGTCGGTCGCCGGCCACAAGGTGGGGCCGGGCGGCGCCGTCTATGCCGCGACCAAACATGCGGTGCGCGTCATCTCGGAGGGCCTGCGCCAGGAGGTAAAGCCCTACAACATCCGCACCACAATCATCTCGCCGGGCGCCGTGGCGACGGAATTGCCGGACAGCGTCACCGAGCCCGATGTCGCCGAAGGCGTGCGCGCGCTCTACGACCGGGTGGCCATCCCGGCCGATTCCTTCGCCAGGACAGTGGTGTTCGCCATGAGCCAGCCGAACGAGGTCGACATCAACGAGATCCTGTTTCGGCCGACGGCGCAGGAGTATTGACCCGGGCGAAGAGCGTGAACGGCTCAAAGGTAGCGCTCTGTGGCGCCCCCCTCTGTCCTGCCGGACATCTCCCCCACAAGGAGGGAGATTGGCAGTTCGGGCGCCGGCCCTATTCCTGCAACGTCGAAGATTGGCGAAGGCCGCAGTGACTGCCAATCTCCCCCCATCGGAGGAGATGTCCGGCAGGACAGAGGGGGGCGCGAAGGAACTCGACGGTCTTCGCCAGGACGACGAAGGCACATCGTATGCTGGCCCAACAGCTCTGGCTCAACGACTGGCGCGCTGGCTCAACCACTTCGGGGGTTGCGTTTGACAGCGGCGTTTGTGCATCGTTATCTCCAGCCACATATGACGGCCGGCGAAGCCATGCGGCGCACCCCAAGGAGAAAACCATGTCACACAATCTGCAGTTCTATATCGATGGCGCGTGGGTCGATCCTGTTGTGCCCAACACATTCGACGTCATCGATCCGTCGAACGAGGATGCCTTCGCGCAGATCTCGCTCGGCTCCAAGGCCGATGTCGACAAGGCGGTGGCCGCCGCCAAGCGCGCCTTCAGCACTTTTGGCTTCACCGAAGTCGGCGAGCGGCTCGAGCTCTTGAACCGCATCATCGAGGTCTACAAGAAACGCAGCGCCGATCTGGCGCTCGCCGTGTCGCGCGAGATGGGCGCGCCGCGCCAGTTCGCGCTCGACAGCCAGGTCGGCGTCGGCCTCGCACATCTGCAGAAGATGGCCGACGTGCTGAAGTCGTTCGAGTTCCGCCATGTCAAGGGCAGCTCGCTGGTGGTCAAGGAGCCGATCGGCGTCGTCGGCCTGATCACGCCGTGGAACTGGCCGCTGAACCAGATCACCTGCAAGGTCGGTCCGGCCCTTGCCGCCGGCTGCACCATGGTGCTGAAGCCGTCCGAGATCGCGCCGCTCGACGGCATCATCTTTGCCGAAATCTTGGACGAGGCCGGCGTGCCGAAGGGCGTCTTCAACCTCGTCAATGGCGATGGACCGGGCGTCGGCCAGGCGCTGTCCAGCCACCCCGACATCGACATGATGTCGTTCACCGGTTCGACCCGCGCCGGCATCCTGGTGGCCAAGGCCGCCGCCGATACGGTCAAGCGCGTGCATCAGGAGCTCGGCGGCAAGTCGGCCAACATCCTGTTTGGCGATGTCGACCTCGCAAAGGCCGTCACCAAGGGCGTCGCCGGCTGCTTCGGCAACAGCGGCCAGTCCTGCAATGCGCCGACGCGCATGTTCGTGCCGCGCGACCGCCATGACGAGGCTGCCGGCTATGCCAAGGCAGCGGCTGAAAAGTTCACTGTCGGCCCCGCCGATGCGGCCGGCACCAAGCTTGGCCCGGTCGTCAGCCAGGTCCAGTTCGACAAGATCCAGGAGCTGATCCAGAGCGGCATCGAAGAAGGTGCGACGCTGGTCGCCGGCGGCCCGGGCCGTCCCGCCGAACTCAACCGCGGCTACTATGTCCGGCCGACCGTGTTCGCCGATGTCACCCACGACATGCGGATCGCGCGCGAGGAGGTCTTCGGACCGGTGCTGGCGATCATGCCCTATGACCGCGTCGAGGAGGTGATCGAAACCGCCAACGACACGGTCTACGGCCTTGCCTCCTACATCCAGGCCAAGGACATGAAGAAAGCGCGCGAAGTGGCGGCGCGCATGCGCACCGGCAATGTCTATATCAACTATCCGACCTGGGACGCCGGCCTGCCGTTCGGCGGCTACAAGCAGTCGGGCAACGGCCGCGAATATGCCGAATACGGTCTTGAGGATTTCCTCGAGATCAAGGGCATCGCCGGCTACGAGGCGGCGGAGTAGGCACGACGCAGTTCCGGGCCGGCGGCAATGCCGGCCCGTCCTGCAATTCAGGGGCGCGGTCCGCACAGTTGGCCGCGCATGCTTCGCTGCGCATGACCCCGGCAATGGCCGCCCGCGTTACCAGCAAGCTTGGAAGGTCAGCGACTTCGTTGCGCTTGTCGAGGCGAAAGAAGCTGAGAAACCGACCGTTCGCGGCCCGTATCGGAAGGCGACGATTGATTGGTTTCAGCTAGCCCACCTTGGATGAGTGTCAGGACTTCACGAAGGGACTGTTGAGGAAGTAACCTGAAAAACTCTGGGCGAAGACCGTCACCGCGTCTTGCTGCAATTTCATGGAACGACAACATTCCAAACATCGGTAATTCTCCCGTGGTATGTCGGGAGTCTGGCCGTTTGGCATTAGTGCCGCCACCCGTTTCCTGTCGAACTCTCCTATATGCTTAGAGCAAAGCATGGGAGGGATCGACATGGACGATCTTTGCGAGAAGATGGACGCCGTTGCGCCGAAGCCGGGCAAACGCGGTCCCTACAAGAAACAGTAAGATCGTCCATGGCAGATCGAGATCGTTGGATAATTCACATCAAAGAGCTTCGCTCTAGGCACGGCGTAAGCCTCCTCGAAGCGGAACGCATTGCCTTGTCATATCCTGACTGGCGACGTTGGGTCGAACGCCAAATAAACACGGATGAGCGCTGTCGCAAGTTCGCACGCACTCACATGGCAGCCAATCGTCAAGCCTCGCTAATCTACAAAGATGGCAGTGTACTAAAAGTGCGCTGACCTGCGAACTTCGACGCGTGCGTTTATGGGATTACGTCTAGATTTCAAACTGAAACACCATCGGCGACATGGCTTCGTTGCTCGCCGAAAGCGACTGGTGATAGGCTGGATTGCAGGCAGCGGGAGGATTCGAGCCTTGAGTATGGGGAGTTCCCAGCCAAAGCTGGAAGGACAAGAGACCGACGAGAGCCACTACCAGGTTTTTGTCGACGATCATTTTCATTATCGCGATGAGAGCCACCGTTACCTCGACGGAAAATTTCCAACCTACGATGGGGCGGTGGAGCGGTGCCGCGCCATAGTCGACAGCGAACTGGAAGATGCTTTCAAACCCGGAGCGACTGCCGAAGAGCTGTTTGAGAAATACAGTTTGTTTGGCTCGGATCCGTTCATAAAGACACCGCCGGGGCTGCGGGTTGATCCGCCTTTCTCCGCTTGGAATTATGCATTGGAGCGGTGTGAAATCCTGGCTCGCGTCTCGACTGTTCCAAAAACCTGATTGCGCGCGGCCCAGGCTTTTGACTGAGCGCTGATGGGGCTTCGCGGAATGCGTCTGATCCACCATTGGATCTGTTTCTTGCCAATTGGCAAATTCATGCTATATATCTGCCAATAGCGAGGACGCAAAAGTGCAACTTCAGCCCATAGTCACCACGCCGGCCACGGTTGGAAGCGCCATTTCGAATGAAGAGGCGGGCGCGCTGGCGCGCACCACCGTCAACCTGTTCAAGGCCTGGAACCTCACCGACCTGGAGGCCTGCATCCTACTCGGCGGCATGTCGGCGCGCACATGGGCACGTTGGAAGACTGGGGCACGCTGGAAGGAGGGCGGCATCGGCAGGATCGACCGCGACCTGCGCACCCGCATGGCGCATCTGATGGGCATCCACAAAGGCCTGCGCTATCTCTTTACGGAGCCGGCGCGCGGCTATGCCTGGATCCGCAAGCCCAATGCCACTTTCGGCGGCCAGTCGGCGCTCGACCTGATGCTGCGCGGCGAACTCTCCGACCTTGCCGCGATGCGCGAATGGCTCGATGCGGAGCGTGGTGCATGGTGAGTGGGCTCGCGGTTCGGCGCCGCGTCCACTGGCACCAGACCTTCCGCATCATCCGCTCCATCCATCCGCCCATCGACCTCTTCGAGGACATTGCCGACCCGCGTGACTGGGAGGCGCTGGCCGCGGTCGAGGAGAAGACCAACCCGCGCATCAGGCTCGAGATCGGCGACCTTGGCAAGGTGGCGGCCACAAGGCGGGTTTCCGGCCCTGGCGCCAGCTTCGTGATGGCGCCCTTCGTGCATTGCTCGACCCTGCGGCCCGGTCGGTTCTCGGATGGCAGCTACGGGATCTATTATGCCGGCGACAGCGAAGAGGTGGCGCTCGCCGAGACCATTCACCACCATCAGAAATTCATGCGCGCCACCAACGAGGATCCGGGCTGGACGGCGGATTTCCGCGTGCTGGTCGGCAGCGTCGACCGCGACCTCGACGACGTGAACGCGGTGCCCGGCGTGCTCGATCCCGACGACTATACCGCCTCGCAGGCCGAGGGGCGGGCGCTGCGGGAAACCGGCAGCGACGGGCTGGTGTGGAACAGCGTGCGCATGCCGGGCGGCGGCTGCATCGGCATCTTCTGGCCGGACGCCATCACCATTCCGGTGCAGGGCCGGCATTACAGCTATCACTGGGACGGCGCCCGCGTGGATTACGTGCGCGAGCACGATACGGGCAAGGTGCTGGCTGTCACCTGAGGCTGGCGAGAGCGAATTGCATCCGCGGTGAGCTTGGTTGCAACCGCCCCGGATCCCGCTTTACAGGTCGCAGTAAAGTCGATATCCATAAATCCAAGGATTCGGATATATGGATAAAAAAGGCACGTTGAACGCGCTGGCGGCCCTTGGCCAGGAGACGCGGCTGGATGTTTTCCGGCTGCTCGTCCGCGCCGGTCCGGAAGGCATTCCGGCGGGCGAGATCGCCACAAGGCTGGATACGGTCCAGAACACCATGTCGGCGCATCTGAAGGTGCTCGCCCATGCCGGGCTGATCCACCCCCAACGCGATGGCCGGATCGTGCGCTACGTCGCCGACATGACCGGGTTTCGAGACCTCCTGGCCTATCTGATGGAAGATTGCTGCAACGGCGCGCCGGAACTCTGCCGTCCCGTCATCAATGCCGTGACCTGTGACTGCTAGGAGCACGCCGATGAGCGAAGTGGCTGTACGAGATCGCCCGCACCCTGCCGAAGGCCGGCTGAACGTGGCGAACGACCTGCCACGCCGCTGCGTTGCCGAAGCGCTGGGAACCGCGCTGCTGGTCGCGACCGTGGTCGGCTCCGGCATCATGGCATCCCGGCTGACTAACGACATTGCCATTTCGCTGCTCGGCAACACGCTGCCGACGGGAGCGATCCTTGTCGTGCTGATCACGATGCTCGGGCCGGTTTCAGGAGCGCATTTCAATCCGGTGGTCACGCTGGTGTTCGCGCTCCGTCGCGAAATCGACGCGAGGCCGGCGCTCGCCTATGTCGTCGCCCAAATCGTCGGCGGCATCGCCGGGACATTCCTGGCGCACGCCATGTTCGAACTGCCGATCCTGCAGGCCTCGGTGACGGTGCGGACCGGAGCCGGGCAATGGCTCGCCGAGGTAGTCGCAGCTTTCGGCCTCGTCTTCACTATCCTGGCAGGCCTGCGCTTCCGTTCCGACGCGATCCCCTGGCTGGTCGGGCTTTACATAACGGCCGCCTACTGGTTCACGGCCTCGACCTCATTCGCCAATCCGGCCGTCGCCATCGCCCGTGCCTTGTCGGACACGTTTTCCGGCATCCGCCCGGTCGACCTGCCGGGTTTCATATCAGCCGAATTGCTGGGCGCGCTGCTGGCCATGGCCCTGGCGGGCTGGCTGCTTGCCGAACCGAAACCAATCAGACAGATGCAGGCCGCGAAATGACCATCACGATCTATCACAATCCCGATTGCGGCACCTCGCGCAACACGCTGGCGATCATCCGGCAGTCGGGCGAGGAACCAGAGGTGATCGAGTATCTGAAGACGCCGCCGTCACGGCAAAGGCTGGTCGAGTTGATCGCCTCCATGGGCATGACACTGCGAGAGCTGCTGCGCGAGAAGGGCACGCCCTACGCCGAACTCGGCCTTGCCGACCCGAAGTGGTCCGACGACGAGATCCTCGATTTTATGCTGGCGCATCCGATCCTGATCAACCGGCCGATCGTGGTGAGCCCGCTCGGCGTGGTGCTGGCCCGGCCGTCGGAAAAGGTGCTGGACATCCTGCCCAATCCGGAGGTCGGCGCGTTCACCAAGGAGGATGGCGAGGTGGTCATCGACGCCTCTGGCAAGCGGGTCGGCTGATGCTATTTCCATATCTATCGAAATTGGGTTGACGTCTCGACAGGCGCCGCGTAGCTTATTTCTATGAAACTCGAAAAAGCAGCCGCCCAGCTCGAAGCGCTCGGCAATCCGACGCGGCTTCAGCTCTACCGCATCCTCGTGCGCGCCGGTGACGACGGGCTTGCCGTCGGCAGCGTCCAGGGCAAGCTCGATATTCCGTCCTCGACGCTGTCGCATCATCTCAAGCGGCTGGTCGACACCGGCCTTGTGACGCAGGAGCGGCAAGCGACGACGCTGATCTGCCGCGCCAACTATCCGGGCATGAATGCGCTGATCGGCTATCTCGCCGACGAGTGCTGCGCGGATGCCGCCTGCGCGCCTGCCGTCGGCAAAGCGCTGGCCTGATTTTTTTCGCTTTGTAATTCGAAGATACCGGAAGGATCGAATATATGGACATGATGGCAAACCTTCCCGTCGCGGTGATCGGCGCAGGCCCTGTCGGCCTCGCCGCCGCCGCGCATCTGGTCGAACGCGGCATCCGCCCGCTGATCCTCGAACGTGGCGAAAGCGTTGGCGCTGCACTGCTCGAATGGGGCCATGTGCGGGTGTTCTCGCCATGGCAATACAATATCGACGCGGCGGCGCGGGCGCTGCTCGACCGCTCCGGCTGGACGGCGCCGGACATGCGAGGCCTGCCGACCGGGGGCGAGATCGTGCGCGATTATCTGGCGCCGCTTGCCGCACTTGCCGGCATCGCCGCCAATTTGAAGCTAGGAGCCGAGGTCACCGCGATCACCCGCCAGGGACATGACAAGGTTGCCAATGACGGTCGCAAGGACGCTCCCTTCGTCATCCGTTACCGCGATGCGGACGGCGAGCACCGCGTTCTCGCGCGCGCCGTCATCGACGCGTCCGGAACATGGTCGCGGCCAAACCCCATCGGCGTCGACGGGCTGCCGGTTGCCGGCGAAGGCGCGGCTTGCGAGCGCATTGCCTATGGCATTCCCGACGTGGTCGGCAAGGCCAGGGACAGCTATGCGGACAAGCGTGTCCTCGTCATTGGCGGCGGGCATTCGGCGATCAACGTCGCCCTGGCGCTCATGGAGTTGCAGGACGCAGCGCCTGGCACCGAGATTTTCTGGGCGCTGCGTCACGCCAGCGTCGACCGGCTGCTTGGCGGCGGGCTGAACGACCAATTGCCCGAACGTGGCGCGCTTGGCCTCGCCGCCAAGCAGGCGATGGCGGTTGGAAGGCTGAACATGCTGGCGGCTTTCGCCGTCAACCGCATCGAGATGCAAGGCGAGGGGCTTGCCGTCGACGCCAGCCTGGCCGGCAAGCCATTCAGCCTTTCCGTCGATTGCATCGTCGTCACCACGGGCTTCAGGCCCGACCTGTCGTTCCTCGGCGAAATCCGCCTCGCGCTCGATCCCGCCGTCGAAGCGCCGCCGGCGCTGGCGCCGCTGATCGATCCGAATTTCCACTCGTGCGGTACGGTTCCCGCGCATGGCATCCGGGAACTTGCCCATCCCGAACCCGGCTTCACCATCGTCGGCTCGAAATCCTACGGCCGCGCCCCGACCTTCCTTATGGCGACCGGCTACGAGCAGGTTCGCTCGGTGGTCGCCGACATTGCCGGAGACCATGTCGCGGCGCGCGAGGTGCGGCTGGTGCTGCCGGAGACCGGCGTGTGCAGCGCCGATGTCGTGACGGGATCGGACAGTGCTGGTTGTTGCGGCGGGCCCGCGCCCGCCAATGTCGATGCCTGCTGCGTCGAGGATGCGGACGCCAAGGCAAAGGGTGCGTCGGGCTGCGGCTGCGCAACGGGTCCATCGGTTGGCGCCAAGGCGACGGAAGCCGTGGGCGTCGATGCTTGACCGGTCTGTCCTGCGCAAGGCGATATGGGCGCTCGGGCTGACGCAGATCATCGGCTACGGCACGCTCTATTACAGCTTTTCGATCCTGGCGCCGGCGATGGCCAGGGAGTTCGGCCTCACGGAAGGGTGGGTGTTCGGCGCGCTGTTCGCCTCGCTGTTTGCCGGCAGCCTGTTCGCGCCCACGGCCGGGCGCTGGGCCGACCGCTTCGGCGCAGGGCGCATCATGACCATCGGCTCGGTCGCGGCAGCCGTCGCGCTGGCGCTGTGCGCCGTCTCGTCCGGCCGCGTGACCTTTGTTCTGGCCTTGCTGGCGATGGAGCTGGCCTCCAGTTTCGTCCTCTACAGCGCCGCCTTCGTGGCGATCGTGCAGATCGGGGTTACCCGGCCGCAACGCAGCATCACCCACCTGACGCTCATCGCAGGGTTCGCCTCGACCCTGTTCTGGCCGCTGACCTCGGCGCTGCATGCGCATTTGACATGGCGCGAGGTCTATCTGCTGTTCGCGGCGCTCAATCTCGGACTCTGCCTGCCGATCCACGCCTGGCTGATGCGCCTGTCGCGCCGTCACGCGACGAACGCGCCGCAAGAACGCGAGCCGGCCCATGAAGCGGGCGCGGCACTCGATCCGCGACGCGGGCAGGCCGTGTTCCTGCTGATGCTGGCGGGCTTCGCCTCCGAGGGCTTCGTGCTGTCGGCGATCCTCATCCACATGGTGCCCCTGACGGCGGCACTTGGGCTCGGCACGGCCGGCCTCTTCGTTTCGACCCTCTTCGGGCCGGCGCAGGTCGCCAGCCGGTTGATCAACATGCTGTTCGGCGGGCGCCTTCAGCAGACGCATCTCGCCGTCATTGCCGCGTCGCTGCTCACAGCCGGGCTGTGCACGCTGCTGTTGACCACGCCATGGCTGCCCGGCGCTTTCCTGTTCGTGCTGCTGTTCGGCCTCGGTTCCGGTCTCACCAGCATCGTCGGCGGCACCTTGCCGCTCGAGCTCTTCGGCCGCCAAGGCTATGGCGCGCGGCTGGGATGGGCGAGTGCCGCTCGCCAGTTCACCTCGGCCTTCGCGCCGTTCGCGCTCGCCTTCATGATGGCGCGGACATCCGTCGCCAATTCGCTGTGGGTGCTGGTGGTCGTCGCCGCGAGCGGCGTCATGGCCTTCCTCGCCATCGCGCTGCTGAGACGGCGCCACGGCCGGGTTGCGTTTGCGATTGGCGGCAGCCCGGAAGAGGCGAGCTAGCCCGGATATTCAGTGCCGCAGGATCTTGCTGAGGAAAGCCCGGCTGCGGTCGGTCCTGGGGTGCGAGAAGAATTCGTCGGGCGTGCCGCTTTCGACGATGGCGCCGGCATCCATGAACACCACGCGCTGGGCGACCTTGCGGGCAAAGCCCATCTCATGCGTCACCACCATCATGGTCATGCCTTCCTCGGCGACCGCCACCATGACGTCGAGCACTTCCGAAATCATCTCGGGGTCGAGCGCCGAGGTCGGCTCGTCGAACAGCATGATCTTTGGCCGCATGCCGAGGCAGCGCGCGATCGCCACGCGTTGCTGCTGGCCGCCGGAGAGCTGCGCCGGATAGGCGTTGACCTTGTCGGCCAGCCCGACCTTGGCCAGCAATTCGCGCCCGGCCTTTTCGGCTTCAGTGCGCGGGATCTTGCGGACATGGATGGGCGCCAGCGTCACGTTCTCGAGCGCCGTCTTGTGCGGATAGAGGTTGAACGACTGGAAGACGAAGCCGATCTCGGTGCGCAGCTGCGTCATGTTGGTGGCGGGGTCGCCGAGGCGCTGGCCGTCGACGACGAGATCGCCATCCTTGATCGCCTCCAGGCCGTTGACGCAGCGGATCAGCGTGCTCTTGCCCGAGCCGCTCGGGCCGCAGACGACGACCACCTCGCGCGGCTCGACGCTGAGCGTGATGTCCTTGAGCACGTTGAGCGCGCCGAACCATTTGTTTACGCCGCGAAAGTCGATCATACCGGTTTTGGTCATATTTGCCGGACCCTTGGGGTTCGCTGTCACAGCTGCACCTCGCCATGCGCCGCGCCCATGCGGCGCTCGAGCCGACGGGCGAGCATGATCAGGGGATAGCAGACGATGAAATAGCCGACGCCGACGAGGAAGAAGACCAGCAGGCCGTTGGGCACACGCTGCACCACCAGCCAGCCGACGCGGGTGAGGTCGGTGAGTCCAATCGCCGAGACGACCGAAGAGTCCTTGATCAGCAGCACATACTGCCCGACCAGCGGCGGCAGCACGATGCGCATCGCCTGCGGCAGCACCACCTGGCGCATGCGATGCCAGCGCGACAGGCCGGATGCCAGCGCTGCCTCGACCTGGCCGGTCGGCACCGAGCGAATGCCCGCGGCGACGATCTCGCAGATGAAGCAGGCGGCAAGGTTGGTCAGCGCGATGATGCCGGCGGTGAAGGCGTCGAGCTCGATGCCGAGCTCCGGCAGGATGAAGAAGATCAGGAAGATCTGCACCAGGAACGGCGTGCCGCGGATCAGGTCGACCCAGGCGCCGATGACGCTGCCCACCAGCCGGTTGCCGCCGGTGCGCAGGATGCCGAGACCGAAGCCGAGCAAGGTGCCGAGCACCAGGCTGATCAGCGACAGCACCACCGTCATGCCGAGACCGCGCAGCGCCAGCGGATAGCTGCCGGCGAGGCTTTGCAGCTGTTGCCAGATCATGTTCGCGCCCCCGCTGTGCCGAGCCAGCGACCGGAGAGAGCAGCCAGCCCCTTCAGGCCGTAGTAGAGCAGCAGGTAGAAGGCGGCGATGGTGAGGAAACCTTCCGCCGGCATGAAGCGGTCGGAGGCGAGCAACTGGCCGGCGCGGGTCAGCTCGGCGACCGAGATCAGCGACAGCAATGCGGAATCCTTGACCAGTACGATCGCCTGGCCGAGCAGCGGCGGGATCGTCACCTTGAAGGCTTGCGGCAGGATGACCAGGCGCATGCGCTGGACATAGGTCATGCCCGAGGCGACGCTGGCTTCGACCTGGCCGCGTGGGATCGACAGGATGCCGGCTCGAATGATTTCAGCGACATAGGCGCCGCTGTTCAACGATAGCGCGAGGATGCCGACAACCAATTCGGGCAGGACGAAGCCGAGTCGGGGCAGGCCGAAATAGAGGAAATAGAGCTGCGCCAGCAAGGGCGTGGCGCGCACGGCGTCGATATAGGCCTTGGCCGGGGCACGAAACAGCCAGCCGCGCTGCAGGTTCATAGCGCACAGCACGATGCCGACGGCGAGCGCGCCGAGAAAGGACAGCGCCGACAGCCAGACGGTCGTGACCAGGCCCTGCCCGAACAGGGGCAGGTACTCGACGATTGTGCGGAAACTGAAATTCTCGAGCATCGCTGGGCGGTTCCCCAAAGCGGGCGAAACGAAAGGCCAGGCGGCTTCGCGGCGCTCAAGACGCGCGCAAAACCGCCTGGGATCCCAAGGCTGGTTAGTGGTCCTTCTTCCAGGCGTCGGAATTGACCCAGTAGTCCAGGTTCTTCTGCAGGCGCCCATCGATGCTGACCTGGTCGAGGAACAGGTTCATCCAGACCAGCAGGTCCGGCTCGTCATAGCGGGTGGCGAAGGCAAGCGGTTCCTTCGACAAAAGCTCCGGCATGATGGTGAAGGTGCCGGCCGGATAGGCAGTCGACTGGCCTTTGACCGCCGAGACGTCGTTGACGCCGCAATCGGCCTGGCCGTTGTTGACGGCGTCGAGCAGCAGCGGACCGCCGCCCTTGTAGCTCTTGATGTCGGCATCGGTGAAGACGGCCTTAGCCTCCTTCTCGCCGGTGGCGCCGAGCAGCACGGCGATCTTGGTGCCCTTGGCCTTGCAGTCCTCGGTGGTCTTGAACTTGCTGTCTGCCTTGGTGAACACGGTGCTGCCCGTATACATGTAAGGTTTGGTGAAGGCGACCTTCATGCCACGCGCCAGCGTCGGCGTCATGTCGGCGACCAGAAGGTCGGCCTTGCCCGACAGCAGCGCCGGGATCAGGCCGTCCCAGTCGAAGTCGAGGAAGGTGATCTTGACGCCCATTTCCTTGGCCATCAGTTCGGCCAGTTCAACCGAACTGCCGGTGCGTTCGCCATTGGCGCCGACCAGCGAGAAGGGCGGTCCCTGTGTCTGCACGGCGACGCGCAACTCGCCGCGCTTGGTGATGTCGTCGAGCGTTCCGGCACTGGCCGCGGTGGCGAGCCCGCCGAGCGCAAGTCCGGCGATGAAAAGTCTGGCAATCTTCATTTGGCATTCCTCCTTGTTTTATTGTTCCACGTTGTTGTTTCACCCTTCGGGGTGCTTTTTTGAGCGGCAGCGCCGTTGCCGGCGGCAGCCACCGTTCGAAAACCCTCAGTCCCAGGCCACTGTCTCGGTCACAGTGATGCCGCGCCTGGCCAACTCGTCGAAGAAGCGACCATCGGGCACATCGAGCAGCGGGTTGAGCAGGCCTGGTTTGGTGATCTCGCGCCGCGCCAGCATCTGCGCCACGATGCTGGCGGGATAGCCGACGCCGAGGCTCATGCCGAACAGGCCGGAGGCCAGGTCGCGCTCGATGATCAGGTCCGAGGTCACCGTCTTGCGGCGACCGCCTTCGAGGCCGGAAAAGACATTGCGCATCACGCAAAGGTCCTTTTCGCCGGGGCCGTACTGCAGTTGCGGCCCGAGCAGCCGGCCGAGGAATTCGCGCGGGCTGGAGCCGGTGCCGGGCACCTTGTCTTCGGAGAGGAAGCCGAGCTCCTTCAGCGGCGCCCAGAAGGCCGACCATCCCGGCCAGCGCAGCGTATAGCGGCCCGAGCGGCGCAGCCCTTTTGCCGCGTCCAGCATCTCGACATAGTGCAGCGCATCGCCATTGGGGAAGGCTTCCAAAGCGCCAAGGCCCGCCACCTCGATCTCGTGGATGAAGGGGTTGTCATGCTGCCGGCCGGCGGGCACCGCGACGCGTTCGCCGTCCTCGATCATCACGCTGTCGCGGTTCTGGCTGACCAGAACCATGTCGAAGTTCCAGCTCACCTTGTAGCACAGGGGCTTGGCCATCGCCTTCGGCTCGGGGATGCCGCCGCAATAGGAATCGATCGCGGCGATGGTATCGAACTGCCTTGCGACGCGCGCGTAGAGCACCAGGTCGATGCCGGGATCGAGCCCGCATTCGGCCATGATCGGCACACCAGCCTGTTCGGCGGCCGGTGCCAGGTCGGCGATGGCCTTGCCGTAATTGGTGGTGACCAGTGGCGTGCGCGTTGCGATCGCGGCCTGGACCGCCTCACGCATCAGTGGCTGCGGCAACAGGTCGATGACGGCGTCGGCATCCGCCAGCACGCCGGCCAAGGCAGGGCCGATCGCGCCCTGCGGTACCACGAAGCGCACGCGGGCAAGGTCGGTCAGGCCGTCAAGGCGAGCCGCACCGTCCGGTGTCGTGTCGACGCAGACCACCTCCTCGACACCGCTGGCAGCGAGATCGGCGATGGCCGCCCGGCCTTGCAGGCCGAGGCCGCCGAGAACCGCTATTCTCATGCCGGCTCCTTGCGATCGTCCGACCAACAGCCTTCCGGCAGGCTGACCCATTTGTTGCAGGACGCCATGACGACGAAGGTCTCGCTGCGAACGACTTCGCCCGGCTCGCCTGCCCCCGGGATCAGCTCGCTGGTGACGCGGTAGAGATCGGCGACGTCACCGGCCACGGTCACGTCGACGATGATGTCGAAGCGCCCGGTGACCACCGAAGCCGAGTTGACGAAGGGCAGTTCGGAAATGCGCTGCGCCAGCTCGCGGGCCCGGCCGCGTCCTTGCGCATTGATACCGACAATAGCCGAGATTAGCTCGGGGCGCTCGGTCAGGTTCAAGAGCCCGACGATCTTCAGCAGATTGCGGTCGAGCAGATTGCGCAGCCGCGTGCGCACCGTTGGCACCGAAATCGCCAACATCTCGGCGAGGCGGTTGATGCCCGGCTGCGCGTCCTGCGACAGCTGTTTGACCAGCCGCCGATCGGTCAGATCGAGATGTTCCCGCAAAGGCTCTGTCTTTCATAAAAAGAAAAAAGACAGGCAAATTATTTGCCTATATGAAAACAAGCTATGTCACGAATTTTTGAAAAGCAAGGTGTTGTTTTCGCACCAAGTGGCATGGTGCGTCGTCTGGCGCGTTGCGGTTGCTCGCTATTGGGTTGCCGGGTTCAGACCAGCGCGGCAGCCAGCAATTTCGCTTGCGGCGTCAATTCGTCGAAGCTGCGGGCGCACAGATTGAGCTGGCGTGTTGCCCAGTCGTCGGTGAGCCGCAGGCTGCGCAGCGAGCGTGCCGAGTGGCGCGCCGCACTTTCCGGGACGATGGCGATGCCGGCGCCTTGCGCGACGAGGCGGCAGACATTGTCGAGGCCGGGCACTCGGATGCGGATATGCAGATGACCGCCAAGGCGGGCGGCCTGGCGTGTGACGTGCTCCTGCAGCGCGTGGCCTGTGCCGAGCCCGACGAAGGGTTCACCGAGAATGTCGGCGAGGCTGGTGGTGCGGCCTTCGAGGCCGCGCCAGTTCCGCGCGGCGATCACCACCAGCCGGTCGATGAAGAACGGTTTCTGCTCGAGATGCGACAGGCCAGCCCAGGTCGCGGCGATGCCGAGATCGGCCGCACCGCTGGCCACCGCCTCGGCGATCTCATGGCTGGGGCGCTCGTCGAGATCGATGTCGATCTGGGGATGCGTGACAAGGAAAGCCGGCAGGACATCGCGCAGCAGCTCGCCAGTGGCGGCGGTGTTGGCGAGCAGCCGGACGCGGGCGCGAAGACCGGTGGCGTAGGCGCCGAGGTCGCCGGCCATCGCCTCGATCTGGTTCTGCACCGCGCGCGCATGATGCAGCAGCGCCTGTCCGGCCGCCGTCGGCACCACGCCACGGCGGCGGCGTTCCAGCAGCGGCGCGCCGAGGCGATCCTCCATGCCCTTGATGCGGGCGCTGGCCGAGGCCAGGGCAAGGCCGGCGAGTTCGGCGCCATGGGTGATGCTGCCGCGCTCGGCCACCAGCAGGAACAGCCGGAGATCGACCAGATCGAAGCGCATTCTTTTGCTCCTGCAAACAGTTCGCCAGCCGCGCAGCTCCAGCCTTCGTCCGGGACGAAGGCTGATAGTGCAATTTCCACATTGTGACCGGCCCGCATCTGCGTCAAACAGTTTCGGTGGAGATGTCTGATGAGCGAACGAACATCTGGCCGTCCCGGCATTCTTGAAAGCACGGCGATTGTGCTGGCCGTCGCCGTGGCCTGCCTTGCGATGGTGCGGGCGGAGCCCGGCCTGCGAGGATGCGCGACGACCTCCGTCAGCCGCGATGCCGCGCCGGCAAAGTCCAGCCCTGAGGCCGATGCCACGGACATGCTCCTGCATGACTGATCCTGCCCTGAAGGTGCGATCGTGCTGAGCGCCGGTGTCATCACCTGGATAGGTGCGGTGTTTCTCGTCGCCGGCGTGGTCAAGGGCGTCGTCGGCATGGGTTTGCCGACCGTGGCGATGGGGCTGCTGGCGGTGACGATGCCACCGGCGCAAGCCGCCGCCTTGCTGCTGATCCCGTCGCTGGTCACCAACCTCTGGCAGTTGTTGACGGGTCCGTCGCTCGGCGGCCTGTGCAAGCGGCTGTGGACGATGATGGCCGGTGTCGTTCTCGGCACCGTCGCCGGCGCCGGCCTTTTGACCGGCTCGCACACGGGATTTGCCTCGGCGGGGCTGGGCGCGGCGCTGGTGCTTTATGCGCTTGTCGGCCTCGCCAGGGCCGGCTTCACCACGCCGGCGCGCCACGAGGCTTGGACGTCGCCGCTGGTCGGCGTGGCAACCGGGCTGGTCACCGGCGCCACCGGCGTCTTCGTCATTCCGGCGGTGCCCTATCTGCAATCGCTGCGGCTGGACAGGGAAGACCTGATCCAGGCGCTCGGCCTTTCCTTCACCGTCTCGACAGCAGCGCTGGCCATCGGACTATTCAGAACGGGAGCTTTCGCATCGCCGACGATGCAGCTGGCGGGATCGGTCGCAGCCCTGGCGCCGGCGCTGGCCGGCATGGTCGTCGGCCAGGCGCTGCGCCAGCGGATGAGCGTCGAGACCTTCCGCACGGTGTTCTTCGTCGGGCTGCTGGCGCTGGGGGTCTATCTCGCGGGGGAGGTGGTGTTTTAGCCGCGCAGGCCTACCGAACCACCAGGACCGGGATTTCGGTTAAGGACAGCACCTCCGCGGTCTGGCTTCCCAACAGCAGCCTGCCCAGTCCCCGGCGGCCGTGCGAGGCCATCACGATCAGGTCGCAGCCCTCAGCCTTCGACAGTTCCAGGATCGCCTCGGCGGGCTTCTTGTCCTCGATATGCACCACCTCAGCGCGCACATTCGCCAGTTCCGCCGACGCCTTGCATTTGTCGAGCACGTCCTTGGCGTATCGGCGACCACCTTCCTGATAGGCGACGAATTCGTCGCCGGCGGCATAGCCGGCCATGGTGCCGCCCCAGGCGAAGATCGGGAATGGCTCGGTGACGTGGATAAAGGTAACGGTGGCGCCGAGGCGGCTGGCCAGCGCCAGGCCGTGGGCAACGCCGTTGTCGGCCAGTTCCGATCCGTCCGTAGCGATCAGCAAATGTGTGTACATGATGATGTGACCTGTTGTGCAAGGGCCGACACGCCCTTGTGGTGGCGAGAGCCTGTAGCGGCTGACCTTGATATAGTTGCGCCACCGGGCTCATCACAGGGGCCAGCTCGATGCGGATCAGGGCCAGGCGATTGCACACTTTCGCGTTGGCCGGATTCCCCTTTGCCGCGTCCTCCTCTAAGGTGCCGGCGATTTGAGGGACACCCATATGAGCAGCGCATATCCGCAGATCCATCTGGTCCGCCATGGCGAGACGGCGTGGAGCCTTTCGGGGCAGCACACCGGCCGCACCGACATGCCCCTGACGCCGGCCGGCGAGGCTGCCGCGCGCGGCGTCGCCGAGCGGTTGAAAGGCCTGTCGTTTTCGGCCGTATGGTCGAGCCCGTCGCAGCGCGCCTACAACACCAGCGTGCTGGCAGGCTTCGGGGCAGAGAGCGTCAAGAACGACGATCTGCAGGAGTGGGACTACGGCGCCTATGAAGGGCTGACGACAAAGCAGATCCTGGCCGAGCGGCCGGGCTGGAACGTGTTTCGCGATGGTTGCCCGAAGGGCGAGACGGCGGCCGATGTCGCCGCGCGGGCCGATACGATCGTCGCCGCGCTGCGCAAGGCCAATGCCGACATTCTGGTGTTTTCCAGCGCGCATTTCCTGCGGGTGCTGGCGGCGCGCTGGATCGGCCTGCCGCCGGAAGGCGGCGCGCTGTTCGTGCTGGACACGGCAAGCATCAGCGTGCTCGGCTACGAGCACGATCTGACCGAGCCGGTCATTCGCAAGTGGAACCAGAAATAGTCTAGGCAACGCCCTGCTTGTCGAACTTCTTGATCGCCTCGGCGGTCACGGGCGTGAAGAAATTCACCAGATTGCCGTCCGGGTCGCGGAAGAGCAGCGAGCGGTTGCCCCAGGGCATGGTGGTCGGCTTCTGCACGGTTGCGTCCTTGATGGTGTCGGACAGCCTGGCGAATTCCGCATCGACATCGCCGACGCGGAATTCGATGATGGCGGTGTGGTTGTCGGCGGGGCGGGCGACGTCGCCGCCGAACAGCTGCAAGGTACGCGTGCTGCCGATCGCCAGCGTGCAGGCCGGTGTCGCCAGTTCGGCGAAGTCTTCGGTGTAGATCGTCACGGGCATGCCGGTGATCTCGCCGTAGAATCGCACGAGGCGCTGGACATCCGACGTGATGATGCGGACCGAGACGAAATTCATCGCATTTGCTCCCTGATTTGCTGGAGCCACGGTCGGGCTCGTGCGCAGATATAGACCAGCCCTCCTGACAGCTTCCCGTCAGGAGGCCGGCCAGACAGGCGGCAGGCCGAAGGGAGCAAAAAGGTCGGGGCCGAGCGGGCCGACATAGACCGTCAGCGAGGCGATCCCGCCGTCGGCCGGCTCGATGATATGCAGCGACTGGGCGCGCCATTCCGAATCCTGATGGCGCCGCGCATAGATCGCGACCGCGGGCTGGCCGTTCGCGCGGGTGGCGACCGGCTGGTAGCCGGCGAAATTGCCCCAGACAGTCTTGAAGAAACCATGGATCGCCTGGCGGCCCTGATACCAGTCCAGCCATGGCGGCATGTGATAGGTGGCGTCCTCGCGCAGCAGCTCGATGAAGCCGTCGAGGTTGGCGGACTGCCAGGCTTGCATGTAGCGCTCCAGCAGCAGGCCCTCTTCGCCGGTGGGCCGCGACCGCTGCAGCGGACGCCCCTGCGGATAGCGTGCCCCAAGCGTTGCGCGGGCCCGCTGCAGGGCGCTGTTGATCGAAGCGGCGGAGCCGCCCAGCAATTGCGCGCTCTCGAGCGCCGACCAGCCCAGCACGTCGCACAGCAAAAGGGCGGCGCGCTGCGTGGGCGGCAAGGACTGGATCGCGGCGACGAAGGCGAGTTGCACCGCTTCGCGGGTCTCGTAGCGCGCTTCCGGGCCCGGCTCGCCGTCGATAAGGTCCGGCAGCTCGGTGTCCGGGTAGGGCTCCAGCCAGGCGAGTTCGGCGGCGGGCCCGGCAGCGGCGCGCCCCTCGGACGGCGGCCTTCCGGGCTGCTCGACAATGCGATGCGCCGATGACCTCGCGTTGATGGCGTTGAGGCAACTGTTGGTGGCGATGGTGTAGAGCCAGCCGCGCAGCGAGCCGCGGCCATCGAATTGCGACCGGCCGCGCCAGGCTTTCAGGAACGTGTCCTGGACGAGGTCGTCGGCCTCGTGCAGCGTGCCCATCATCCGGTAGCAATGCAGCTTGAGTGCGCGGCGATGGGCCATTGTCAGGCGCTCGAAGGCCAGCCGGTCGAGGATCGGCTGGCCTTGCTCGCCCATTGGCTCAAGCGGGCCAGGAGCGTCTGTCATGTCGAGCCCATTGGGTTGAATTCGACTGGCATCCTGCGCGCCTCATGCCGCCGCCGCAAGTCCGCTGCCGCTGACGGTGAAGGAGACGCCTTGCAGCTTGCCACCGGCGAGCGTGACCACGGCGTGCCCGACATCGGCCGGTGTCTGCATGTCGGTCATGCTGGCGAGGAAATCCGCCGGGCTGATGCCGAGATAGGCCGAGACGCCGTCGATGCCGCGCTGGCCGACGCCGGTGTCCGGCATGATCCGCATCGGCACCAGCGCCATGAAGCGCAGGCCAAGGCCGAGCCGGTCGGCTTCCTTCTGGCAATGGGCGGCAAGGAACATCTGCATGCGCTTGGCGCCGGAATAGCCGCCGGAGTTCGGTGGGCCGCCGCTGAGCGCCGCGCCACTGGAGATCAGCACCACGCGGCTACCCGGCTTCAGCCGGCCCTGAAGTGCGGCCTTGCAAAACAGGAACGATGCCTTGACGTCCATGTCCCAGTTCGCGGAGAAGTCGTCCCAGCTTTGGTCCTGGACCGGCGCCGACGGGGCAAGGGCGCCGGCGCAGATCACTAGAACATCCGGCTCCAACGCGGCGAACACCGCATCGGGCGCGATCTCCTGCGTGGCGTCGACCGCCAATGTCTTCACCCTGGGTTTCTCCCAGGACAGCTGTTTCAGATCGGCTGCACCCCGGGCTACGGCGAGCACCGTCGCACCCTCGCTGAGTGTGGTTTCGACGATCGCGCGGCCGACGCCCCGGCTGCCTCCGACGATGACGACATTCTGACCTTGTAACGATGCCATGGATCACCTCGCTTCTTCCGGCCGCCGGACCATTCCAGCGCCTGTAGATCAGGACAGCGCGCGTGAGCGGAAATCATCGGTGGGGGGCAAGAATTTTTTGGAGGTGTCGCGGTTGAAGGGGCCTGCACCCGCCACTTACCCCGCCAGCAGCGCCAATTCCTCCGGCGTCAGGTGCCGCGCCGTGCCCTTGGCGAGTTCGCCGAGTTGCAGGCGGCCGATGGCGATGCGGATCAGCCGCAGCACTTCGATGTCATGCGCGGCGAGCAGGCGGCGGATGTGGCGGTTGCGGCCCTCGTCGAGCACGATCTCCAGCCAGGCGGTGCGGCCGCCGCTGCGCAGAAGCTCGATCGCGTTCGTGGTCAGGGTCTCGCCGTCGACGGTCACGCCGGCGCGCAATCTTTCCAGCATCGCCGCGTCGGGCACCGTGCCGATCTGCACGTGGTAGGTCTTGGGCAGATGTGAGGCCGGGTCCATCAGCCGGTTAGCAAACTGGGTGTCGTTGGTCATCAACAGCAAGCCTTCGCTCGCCTTGTCGAGCCGGCCGACCGGCGAGACGAAGGGCAGGTCGAGCCCGTCGAGGCAGGCATAGACGGTGTCGCGCTGTTGCGGGTCGTCGCGGGTGGTGACCAGACCGCGCGGCTTGTTGAGGATGAGATAGACCTTGCGCTCGGCAACCACGGGCCGGTCGTCGACGACGATGCGGTCGCGGTTGAGGTCGACGCGAAGGGCCGCATTGCGCACCACCTTGCCGCCGACGCGTACGCGCCCCTCGGCGATCAGCACCTCGGCCTGCGTGCGCGAGCACAGGCCGAGCTTCGACAAAGCGCGGTTGAGGCTGACGCCAGGCGGTTTGCCAGTGTGCGGCTTGCCAGCGCGAGCGTTGCCGGCAGGTGGCCTGCTGTTGGGCGGTGGTGGTCGTGCGGCCATGCTGCTGCGGATCGGTCCGTTGTGTCAGACAGATGCCACGGGCCACGACGGTTTCGCAAGCCGGATGCGGCGAGGCTCGCTCACATGCGGCGATGGCGGGCTGTCTCCTTCCACGAAGCTGTTCTTACCGGAGGAGGCTATTCCCGCCCGTTGAAGAACGCCGTCAGCACGGGCGCGTGCGCGGCGGGTTTCAGCATGTGGTTCTGGCCGGCCAGGGTCCGGTAGCGGGCATTGGGCAGCGCCTCGGCCAGCGCCTTGTTGCCACGCTGCATCCAGAGCGGGCTCTTGCCGCCATCGGTCACCAGGATCGGCACGTGCACCGAAGCCCAGCGGGCAGGGTCTAGCATCTTGCCGCGTTGATCGCCCTCGACGATGGCGCCGTCATAGGGCAATGTATGCGCCACCGCCTTGAGTTTGCGCCAGATCGGCGTCAGCCGCATGAAGACAATCAGCAGGCCGGGCATGCCGACCGATTTGAGGAAGGCGGTCACGGCGTCGCCACGCCGGTCTTCGGCGATCGCGGCCCGGATCGCTGCCCAGTCGCCTTGCGTGGTCTTGCGGCTGTCGTCAACGATCAGCGGCGCTTCGTAGAGCGCCAACTTGCCGATGCCAGGCAGGCGGCTTGCCGCCATCAGCGCCAGCATGGCGCCCGACGACATGCCCCAGACGAACGCCTCGCCGCCGGCTGCCTGGAGCACGGCCTCGATGTCGTCGACCTCGCGCTCGACCACGTAGGGCGCGGTGTCGCCGCTGTCGCCACGACCACGGCGGTCATAGCGGAACACGGTGAAGCTACCTTCAAGCGCCCTGGCGAGTGGAAGGCTCGGGCCCATGGTGCGGGAACAGAGCGCGCCGTCGACCAGGATGAGCGGATGGCCCTGGCCACGGCGCTCGCAGGCGATCGGCGTTCCATCCCGCGACAGGACTGCCTGCGTGGTCGGCTCGGCGTTTTCAGCCAGCATGGTTGCCTCCGATCAGTTGCTCGAGCCGGTCGAAGCTCTGAGTCCAGCCGCCGCGCATGCCGAGTGCCAGCAGGCGCTCGCGGTCGGCAGCGCTGGCCAGCGTCACCTCGAAATGGACGTGGGTTCGCTGCGCATCCGGCGTGAAAGTCACCGTATGGCGGCTTTGCCCCGGTGGCTTGCCGGCCCATTCGCGCAATTCGGGATCCGGCTCGTCGGAATAGACCAGTCGGCTGTTCCCCACGATTTCGAGATAGCTGCCCTGGTTGCGGTAGAGCGCGCCGCTCGAGGTGCGCATGTCGATGCGCCAGCGGCCGCCGACGCGCAGGTCGAGCACACAATGCGGGATGGTGCAGTCCTTGATGCCCCACCATTGCGCCACCAGCGCAGGATCGGTCCACAGCCGGAAGACACGCTCGACCGGGGCGTGGAAAGTCCGCTCGATGGCAAAGCTGCGGTCGTCCGCCGAGGCCATGGGCGCGCTCATTCCGGTTTGTCCGCGTCGCGCCGCAGCAAGTCCTCCATGCGGTCGAAACGGCCTTCCCAAAGCTTGCGGTAGCCGTCGAGCCAGCGGTCGATGTCGCGCAGCGGCTTGAGTTCGATGCGGCTCAGATGCTTCTGCGCCGACCGGCTGCGCGTGACGAGGCCTGCCTGCTCCAGCACGCCGACATGCTTGGAGATCGCCCGCACGGTCAGCGCGAAAGGTTGCGCCAGTTCGGCGACCGAGGCTTCGCCGTCGAGCAACCGGGCAAGGATGGCGCGGCGCGTCGGATCGGCCAGCGCGGCGAATGTGTCGTCGAGGGAGATTTGAGTTGCCATTATGGAACCATTTAGTTCTGGAACTAGTTGGTTCTATAAAGCAATCGGCGCGTCACGTCAACGGTGACCGCCTCACGCCGCTTGCAGAACCCACAGAAGGTGACCGTAACGGCGGAAGTAGCGTGCCACCAGGCGCTGCTGTCTGGCTCTGATGAGGTCGGGCAGGCGCCGCTCCTGGCGCCAGCGCGGCATGTTGCGCCAGAAGGCGATGAAGCGGGCGGCGTCCTCGATCGCTTCTTGCGCCGACAGCGCCGGACCGATCGCCGCCAGGAACAGCGCCTGCGAATGTTTCAGTGCATCGATGACGGCCTTGCGCCTGACATGATCCTGGCGGGCGCGCTCGATGCCGTTGCGGCGGATTGCGTCGAAAGCTTCGAGCAGAGCAGGGCTGTCGCCGGTGTAACCGCAGGCGCGGGCGAAATCGGCGGCAAGGGCGTCCATCGTCACTCCCGGATACGATGCGGCGGGCGGTTCGCGCCCCGACTCACATTTGTGAGTTTATATAAGCATAACTCAAATAAATGTAGAAGAAAAACTTTTGGGAATCTTTGAGATGGGCGACTCGACTCGCGGTCTAAAACACAGGATTATGCGAACAAATCAGGAACAAAAGACGAGGCAGAGGCGATGGCATTGCCAGGCAAGGAACCAGTAATCGCGCATGTCGCCTCGATATCGGTCGAGTGCGCCGATTGCGGCCGCAACAGATGGTGGCGGCCCGATCAGCTGAAGCGGTTCGGGGTGTCGGGGAATACGCCGCTGGCCGCCCTTTCAGGCCGCATCGTCTGCTCGGCCTGCCGCGCCGACGGGCTGCCGGGCGTGGCCATTTCGATCCAGGCGGCGTTCATCGACGAGCGCCAGCGCGTGCGCAGCGAAGCCCGGATGCTGAACGACCGCGAGGCGCCGCTCGAGGGAGCGAGGCGGGCGTGAGGAGAGGGCGCTGCGGGAGCCGCCACCCTAATACCCCAGCAGTTCCTTGAGCGGGATGACGCGCCAGACCTGTTTTATGGCGTAGCGGTTGAAGGTCAGCGTCTTCGGCGGATTGTACTGCTCGACCACCAGCTCGGCGGTGGTGCGCTTGACCAGCTTCTTGATGAAGGCTTTGCCGTTGCGCTCGTTCTCTTCGGGAAAGGTCTCGATCACGACATGGTCGCCGGGCACCGCCTCACGGCCGCCGCAGTAGATCATGTCGCCGGGTTCGTAGCGCGGCACCATGGAATCGGACAGCACGTGCAGCGCAAACACCTTGGGGAGGTTGCGGATGCCGGGCGGACGCTGGACATAGCCGGCCGGCTCGCCGTTCAAGGTGAAGTCGCCGTCATCGCCGCCGACGGCGGCGCCCAACACCGGGATATCCATCGGTCCGGCGGGCGGTGCGCCGGCATCGGTGACGATCTCCACGTCGGCGACCGGGCCGGCATCGTCGAGGAAGACAACCTCGCCCTTGCCCAACGCCACCGGGTCGACGCGCAGGAAGGCGGCGGTCTTCAACAGGTTCTCGGTCTTGGGCAGGTTTCGGCCGGTTTCCCAATTGCCGACGGCCGCGACATCGGTGTCGTTGTGCTCGGCAATGTGGCGCATGACCAGGCCGCGCTGCTTGCGCGCCTGGCGGATCGCGGCCCCGACCTTGATTGACAGTTGCGTTTTTGCCATGGCGCGCATGTGAGCGATGAAAGTGGCTCTCGTCTATGAAAGAATGGCTTGCATATATTTTTGAGTTATGCTTATATGCAGACATGCATAACCTGTCCAGATTCGATGGCGCCGTGGCGCCGGCCTCGCATGAGGCGCACCCGGCGGTCACCACCGCCAGCCATTCCCTTCCGCCCCGGCCGTCCTCCTCCCCGGCCGGAGCGAAGCCCGAGGCGCCTTGCCTGATTGCATCGGCCTCGGATCCGGTCCGCCCGTCACCGGCGACCGGAACGGCCGGAGCCGCCGCTCCCAGCGGCTCCGGCCCCCAATTCGATCGAGATGGCGCTGGCCAGGATTTTGCCGGTCCAGCTGACCGGTCATGCATCCGCACGCAGGATGGCACCGTCATCCTGTTCGATCCGCTGGCGGGCAGGGCGGTTTCGGCCTCCGACAGAAAAACGGCCGAGGCGCGGCTTTCGCGCCTCGCTGAACCGGCCAGGCGGCGAGCCCGCTCCCGGTGAGGCTGAACCGGCGCCAGCCGGCCCCCCGAACAGACAACCCTGACTGCGGTCCAGGCACCGGACCGAGACCGCTCACGCTTGCCCGACGGCGCACGGCCGAAGGCAGAATTTTGAATGGAGCCTTGAGATGGCAAGCTATACCGACGCCGAATTGCAAGTGATCGCCGGCTGGCTGAAGGACGGGCTTTCCGCCTCGAAGATCGCGGCGGCTTTCACTGTGCTGCGTGGCAGTCCGGTGTCACGCAACGCCATCATCGGCATCGTGCACCGCAACACCACGCTGGGCGCGATCGGCTTGGCCTATGGCAAGCGGCCGCCAGCCGGCAAACGCAAGGCGAGCAAGCGGGCGAACGGAACGGGCGGGGCCATCGCCAAGGTGTCCGACACGATCGACGTCGCGCTTGCCACCCGCATCGCCGGCACGCCGGTCCGGCCGAAGCGCTTGCCGCAACCCCTGTCGGTGCGCGAAGTGGGCGTGCTGGTCGCCGATGGCGAAGCCTATCGCCTGGAGATGCCGGTGCCGCCTCGTGCGGCCCTCGGCCGCCAGCCGCATGGCGTGGCGATGCGTTTCATCGACTGCCTGTTCGGCCGCTGCCGCGCGCCGCTGGATCTGACGCTGGAAGAAGATCCTGAAAACGATGCGCCGGGCAGCCGGCCTGGCGCCGACATGCTGTGCTGCGGCATGCGCACCAAGGCGTTGAAAAGCTATTGCCCCTACCACCAGGCCCGCTTTCGCCGCCGCGTTTTTGAGGCGCAGGCGGCTGAGTATTCCTTCCCCCCGTTTACGGGGAGAAGGTGCCGGCAGGCGGATGAGGGGCGGCGCTGAGGTGGCGGGATTGAAAACAGATATGATCTTCAAGCATCCGACCGAAGCGCTGGCGCCGCCCCTCATTGCCCTGGCGGGCATTTCTCCCCGTGAACGGGGAGAAAGAAACCTCGTCGCCCTATTTCGGTATCTGCCGGCCTTGCTTGGGCATGCGGCTTTGCACTGTCCTGGTCTCGAGCGTCATGGCCGGTCCGCCTTCGGCCTCCAGTATGTCGGCCACCCTGGCAAAGCCGGTGAACACTTTCATGGCGTCGGATTCGGAAATCTGCGCTGCAATGGCAGCGCTGCAGGCGTTGAGGGCGCTGCGGTAGACATGGCCGCGCCGCTCGAGCGGCCAGCGCTGCAGGAAGTCGGCGGCGTCGTTGACGCAGTCGATCTCTTCGACCTGTCCGTCGATCCGCACCTTGAGCGGCACTCCGGTCTTCATCGTACCCACGGCGTTCACCTTCACTCTGCGCGGGGCTGGAAACCCCGCTCTTATCAACGCGCCACGCTGGCTGGCGGTTGCATCACATTTTCAGCCCGGCCCTGCCCACCAACCTCACAACCCTCACTGGACCACGGCGTCCAGCCAGGCATGGGCGCGGCTTCTTGGCCTGGCCACCAATATATTCTGTTGGCCAGCCGCCCTGGTGAGGGCGTCGAAGGCGATGCGCTGGCTGCAAGTGCCGTCTACCGCCAAGGCGACGAGCCTGGCCGCCTCGACATAGCCTGGTGCTGTCTTGTCTGGCCATTGCTGCCTGAGCGCGTCGGCGGCCTCGGCCACCGAGCCGACCAACATGGTTCTGCTGTCGCAAAAGCGCAGCGTAACCGGCATGAAAGCTGTCATACGCAAACCTCCCGTTGGTATGGACGCGACATAACGTCGAAAGTTCGCGCTGGTTCCATTAGTCCGGACGCGGATATGACCGCAGTCTCGGCAAGGCGTGTGTCCTCCAGCGCGCTCTGCATTGAGCTGCGCTATCCGCGAGCTGCTCGCCAGAAGGCAGAAGGTACGTTGGTGCCGCCGGTGAAGAGGTGACGCTCTCTGATCGACAGATCGGCGGGACAGCGCCCCCCTCTGGCCTGCCGGCCATCTCCCCCACAAGGAGGGAGATCGGCAGCGTTGCCCGCACCGCCTTTCCTGCAGCGTTGGCGATTGGCGAAAGCAGCGGCAACATCCAATCTCCCCACTCGTGGGGGAGATGCTCGGCAGGGCAGAGGGGGCGCGAAGGATCACCAGCCTCCTAATCCCAACACCCCAACCAGGAGTCTCCCGTGAGCAAGAGAACCAGAGCCGCAAGACCGCAGGCGCCAAAACTGCCGAAGGGCGAGGCCGAGCAGGTGCGCATCCGCCGCGAGATCGGCCATGATTTCGCGCTTAAGGATGATGGCTTCGGCCGCACACGGCTGGCCGCCGGCACCCTGGAGGCAACCCGCGTCTACGAGGTGTCGAATGACGGCTTCACCTCCACCGGCGGCATCGTGCGGGTGCGCAATGTGGATCCGCTGCTGGGCATCACCTCGCTGTCGCGTCAGCAGCGCGAGGCCGGCTTGCGCTACCGCGAGGATTTCCGCTGCAGCCAGCAGGCGAGCGTGAAGCCGATGCGCTGGAGCGAGCGCGTCGACGGCGGTCGGCACGGCGGCGGCATCGCCGACAGCGTGCTCGACGCTGGCCGCGCCCACGCCACCGCGAGCAGGGCGCTATGCCATTGGGAGGTGGCTGACATAGTGCAGAAAGTCTGCTGCGCAGGCGGCTCGATCAAGAGCCTGGCCGAGCAGACCGGCGAGGGGCGGGATGTAGTGACGAAGCTCTTGAAGGTCGGACTGGACCTGCTGGCGGTGCACTATGGGATGATGGTGGGGAGAAGGGTCGGGTGACAGGCGACCCGACCGGCAATGCCGGCCGGATCAGTCTTCCCAGTTCAGGTCATCCGCAGACGCGGATTTCCCATCTGCCTCGCCAAAAACTCCACGAATAGCCTTGCCCGCACCGGCAGCTGCCGGCCGAAGGCATGTACGATGTGGACCGGCATGGTTGGCATCGGCACATCTGGCAGGACGCGCATGAGTCGGGCGGTGTCGATGTCGTCTTGCACGGCGACTTGCAGGAGGTGGGCGATGCCGGCGCCGGAAAGTGCCGCGTTGCGGATGGCGCCGCCGTCGTCGGTGTCGAAGCGGCCGTCGGGCACGATTTCGGTACCGTCGGCGAAAGTGATGGCCCGAGGGCGGCCGGCCGAGACATAGCGGACGAAATCGTGGTGTCGCAGATCGGCGATCGAGGCTGGCAAGCCTCGACGCTGGAGATAGGCGGCGGCGGCCACGAGCACGATCGGCAGGCTGGCGATGCGCCGCGCGGTGAGCCCGGCATCGGCCAGCGTGCCCATGCGCACTGCCACGTCATAGCTCTCGCGGATCAGGTCGGCGTGGCGGTCTGTGACGCTGAGTTCCAGCTTCACTTCCGGCTGCTCGGCCAGGAACAATTGCACCCATGAGGCGATGAGGCCGCGGCCGAGTTCGACCGGGGCGGTGACGCGCAGCAGGCCGCGCGCCGTACCGGTGCTCTGCACGATGTCCTGCGCATCGTCGAGCGCCCGCAGCAGCGGCGCCACCCGCTCGTAATAAGCAATGCCTTCGCTGGTCAGCCCCAGCCGGCGCGTCGAGCGTTGGATGAGTTTTGCGCCGAGCCGCCGCTCCAGCTTCGCCACGCTCTTCGACACGGCCGACGGGCTGGAGCCAATCAGCCGGCTGGCGGCCTGGAACGAGCCGGCATCCACCGTGCGCACGAAAGCGACGAGGCCGGCGGTCTTTTCGAGGATGGTGGTCATGGAGACGTCATCGCATGTCGAGAAGGGGCTGATTGCGGAATTCCAGGCAAGAAAGAATGGCGTACTGACAATCTAATACGCTTTTTCGGCGTGCTTAAATACCGCTCATCGTCAGCATCACAAGGAGAGAATGGATGAGCAGTCTGAACGGCAAGGTCGCCATCGTCACCGGCGCATCGAAGGGTATAGGAGCAGCCATCGCCAAGGGATTGGCGGCGGCGGGCGCGGCTGTCGTGGTCAACTATGCCTCATCGCGGGAAGGCGCCGAGCGCGTCGTCGCCGCCATCGCGGACGCCGGCGGCCGGGCGGTCGCGGTGAAGGGCGATGTTGCGCAAGCGGCTGACGTGCGCGGCCTGTTCGAAGCGGCAAAGTCCTCGTTCGGCGGCATCGACATCCTGGTCAACAATGCCGGCGTGTTCCAGTTCGAGCCGCTGGAGGCGGTGACAGAGGCCGAGTTCCACCGCGAATTCGGCACTAATGTGCTGGGCGTCGTGCTCGCCATCCAGGAAGCGGTGAAGCATTTCGGGCCGGCCGGCGGCAGCATCATCAACATCAGCTCGGTCGCCAGTTCCAATCCGCAGCCCAACTCGCTGGTCTATGCCGCCACCAAGGCGGCGGTGGATTCGATCACGCTGTCGATGTCGCGTGAGCTTGGCGCCCGCCACATCCGCGTCAACGCGATTGCGCCGGGCGGCGTCGACACCGAAGGGCTGCAGCGTGTCGGCATCGTCGGCAGCGAACACGAGGAGGCGCTGGTGGCGGTCACCCCGCTCGGCCGCTTTGGCCAGCCCGACGACATTGCGCGGGTGGCGGTGTTTCTGGCGTCCGACGAGGCGGGTTGGGTGACTGGAGAGCGGATTACGGCGTCGGGTGGGTGGCGATAGGAGGGCGGGCGCTGGTTTTCAAAACAACGCCTTCTCCAGCGGCCGCTCCAGCGTCTCGGCGAAGGCGGTGGCGAGGTGGTGGCGGTCGCGGAAGACCAGCTTGCCGCCGATGAAGACGTGGCAGGCGGTGCGGCCGCAGAAGCGGTCGGTGAGGTCGACATAGAGCGTGTCGGGCACGCTGGCCACGACGGCGCGCTCGGCGGCGGCCGCGCCGTCATTGGCGGCCTCGCTCCTCGGCGTGTCGCAGTGCGGCGACGGCGCCTCGCGCCACCACAGCGCGCGCGCCACGCAGGAATCGGCGAAGCTGGCGTTGATCGGCGTGTCGCGGATCACCGCGGCCTCGACGCCGGCCCGGCTGAACGCCTGCAAGGTCGAGCGCAGGCCGGCCTGCCAGCGCGCGGTCTCGGCGGTGCGGCTGGCGGCGGGCATGTCACGCGTCAGATTGCCAATGGAGAATTCCGAGATCACCACCAGGCGCGGCTTGCGGGCGATGATGTCCGATATCGCCTGCTCGCGCCAGGCGTCGCATTCGGTGTAGTCGCGTTTCAGCACGGTGTTGAAGGTCGAGAGCCGCGAGGCGCGGCACGATGATTTGAGATATGTGACCACCCTGGTGTCGTTGCGCCTGGCCGCCTCGATCAGCGGCGTCGACCAATGGTCGGCATGCGAATCGCCGAACAGCACGATGGTGTGGGCGGCATCCGTGGCGCCGAACGTGCAGGGTTTGGGCGTCACCGTGTGGAAGTCGAGCAGGCAGCTCTTGTCGACGGCGCGCGCGATGGAGGGTTGTTCGGCCGCCTGCTCGATGCCTCGCTGGTCGGGGTCGATGTTGCGCTGGGCCAGATGCGCATTGGCATAGGCCATCGCCACGCCGGCGCCGGTCAGCGCCAGCGCCGGAGCCAGCGCAATTGCAGGAAAAGTGAGACGCGGTCTTGCGTCCGGAATCGCGCTGAAATAAGGAGCCCTGGCGTCCGCCGTCAGCCAGCCGGCGCGTCGTCCGGGGTTCTCGATCAGGCGATAGGTGAACACCGACAGCGTCAAGGCCAGCGCGCCGCAACCGAGGCGCTGCGGCGCGCTGAGATCCGGCACCAGCATCTGGGCATAGACGATCACCGGCCAGTGCCAGAGATAGAGCGAATAGGAGAGCGCGCCGATCCATTGCAGGGGCGGCAGCGACAGAGCGGCGACCGGGCCAAATGCCTGCCAGTTGGTCCGCCCGTTGGCCCACATGGCGGCCTGCTCCTCGCCAGCCCCGCTCAACAGCACCAGCACCGTGCCGGCAACCGGCAGCAGCGCCAGGTAGCCGGGAAAGGGCAGGTCTTCGCTCAGCCACAGATAGGCCGCCGCGATCAGCGCCAGGCCGAGCCAGCCGAGTGCAGCGCGCAGCCACGGACGATGCAGCAGGAACGTCACTGGGACCAGCGTCGCCAGGCCGCCGGCGGCGAACTCCCAGGCACGCAGCGGCGAGAAATAGAAAGCCCATGCCGGTGCGGTGCTGGTCAGCCAGGCGCAGGCGACGAAGGAGGCGAGGCCGGCGACGCCGATCACGGCCACGGCCGTTCGCCGGCCGGGACGCAGCCAGGCCGCCAGCAGAAGCAGCGCCGGCCAGGCCAGGTAGAACTGCTCCTCCACGGACAGCGACCAGAAGTGGATGAAGGGATTGCTGGTGGCATCAGTGGCGAAATAGTCGAACGACCAGCGCAACAGCCACAGATTGATGGCGTAGGCGGAGGCGAACATGGCGCCGCGCGAATAGAGCGCCTGCTCCTGCGGCGACAGGATGAAATAGCCGGCCGCAAGCGTCGCCAGGATGACGAACAGTGCCGCCGGCAAAAGGCGCCGCGCGCGCCTGGCATAGAAGCGCCAGAGGTCGAGCCTGCCGGTGTCGCCGATCTCCTGCATGAGGTGGGTGGTGATCAGCCAGCCGGAGATGACGAAGAATATGTCGACGCCGGCAAAGCCGCCGGGCAGGCCGGCGAGGCCGAAATGATAGGCGACGACGCCGCCGACGGCGAGCGCGCGCAATCCCTGTATGTCCGGCCGGAACGATGCTGCCAAGACGGCTCCTTCGTGCAAGCCCACCTCTTGGCCCACCGCCTGTCCCAGCCCGTCGCAAGTGTCGGCCGGGCGGGTTGACATCGCAATGCAACAAATCTTTCGCAGTGCAACATGGCAAGAAAAGGGAGGTCCTCTCCCACCGGCCGCGCCGCGCCGTCAGCCGCTCCGGATCTGGTGCATCAGGCCTCGCGCGCGAGGCTGGCCACCAGATGATCGACGTCGGGGTCATCGAGCCTGACGATGTGAGCCATCCTTATCGCCTGTTTCAGGCTGATCCTGGTGACGTCCCGCCGCATGATGACCGACACGAAGGTTGGCCCTGATCCAGTTAGGACGATGGCCCTGCCGACCAGGACCGGCTCCGAGATGGGGGCCCATTGCACGGCTATGATCGACGGCTCGCCGGTCGGGCGGCTGTTGATGCCGCTGAAATAGATCCAGTTCAGGCGCGAGATCACCACGCCGTAGTGGTTGCCGGGCGCCCGTGCTCCGCCCTGGTCGTCGCCTGGGCCCCACCGCGTCACGCGCCTGAAGGTAACCAGCTCGGTCTCACGCTGCACGAAGGTGATCGAGCGCATCAGAAGGGCGGGGCGGCCGGGGACCGAAAAATAGGTGAAATAGGTGCCACCGGCGATGGCCGGCGAGGGGGGATGCACCATGGTCTCATACAGTCTCTGGCGCAGCGATGCGTGGCTGTCGCTGGCCGCCATGGCAGCGGGCTCGCGATACAGCTCGTTCTCGTCGATCTTGAAGAAGCTGCAGATCAGCCTGGCGGTGGCTTTGTTCGGAATGGCCTGGCCTTGCAGATAGCGCTCGAACTGGGTGCGGTTGATGCCAAGCTCACGGCACACCGCACTCACGGAAGCGTGGCGTTGGACCAGCCGCCTGAGATTGGCGGCGAGATTCTCGCGAATTGGCACGACATCGCCCCCGCGACGTACGGATGCTTATTCAAGCGATAACTTATATTTTGCCAAACTCGCATGCGGCGACGGTTTCGCGAAGAGGGACTTTGGGCCAATAGCGCGGCCGGTCCGGTGACACGAAGACAGTACGGTTTTGACAGTTTGGCTATGCAAGCCAGCCAAATGGGCGTAATCCAGTGCCAAGAGCGACCTGGATCGGCCACTCGACATCCTGTGATGGAGGGCGGTTTGGATCACACCGGCCTGGTCGAGCTTCTGGACTATACGCAAGCGCAATTGAGCAAGATACGCCAGGCGGTGGCCGCGAGCGATCACGCCGGCGCCATGTTCACCATCGATTGCCTTATCGGGGCGGCGGCCGAACAGACGAAATGCAAGCTCGCAAGCCTGGAGCATGCCGGATTGCCAATTGGCAGAGATGAACCGGTTGGCCGGAACAGGGCGGCGGATGACTATGAAGTCGGTGCGACACGGCCCGGCAAAGTGACATCATCGGGCAAGCCGGCGGCGCGGCGCCCTTGATCAGTCGGCATCGATCTCGCCGACCAGCCTGATATATTCGGCCTCGGCTTCGCCGTAACTGCCATTGGCGAGTTCTTCCAATCCGGCGCGGTCGCGGATGACGATTTCGCCGCGCCGCGAACGGATCAGCGCGCGGCCTTCCAGCAACTGGAGGGCAACGGTGACGCCTGGCCGTCGAACGCCAAGCATGATGGCCAGGAATTCGTGCGTGATGGCCAGGGTTTCGCCAGGCACCCGGTCGTCGCACATGAGCAGCCACCGCGCCAGCCGCTCCTCGAGCTTCAGCCTTGCGTTGACGAGCGCGGTGCAACCGGCCTGCGTCTGTAGCGCGTTGACGAAGCGCAGCAGGAACATCCGCAAGGTCGCACTTGCCGCAAGGGCTGCATTGAAAGGGCCGGCTTCGATGCGGATGGCTTCGCCCTCGAGCTGCACATAGCAGGCATGCACCGCACGGTCGTCGCCCATCACCAGCGAAGATCCCGTCATGCCTTCGAAGCCGATGAAGCCCACTTCGGCCTCGTGGCCGCTGGTCGTGCTGGCGACCACCGAACCGATGCCCCGTTCGATGAAGTAGACGGCTTCGATCGGAATATTGGGGCTCACCAGTATCTGGCGCAAAGGCAGGTCGCAGCGCTGCATATGGGGCTCGAGCAGCGCCAGGTCATCCACCGGCATGCGCCGCAATAGTTGGTTTCGATATTGATGGTTTTTGCCCCGATCAGTCATGGCACGGCCCAATGCAGGGCAAGAGCCATCCGATCTCCCAGCCGTCCGCGCCCCGTATCAACGTGCCGACGATCGCCCGTATATAGGGAGTTTGAAGGAAAAAACCCAGGAATGCGGTATGAAATTCGATGCACGGCGACCCCCACCAATGTTCGCATACGCAAAGTTCGACCTGAACGTTAGTGTCGGAAACGTACCAAACACGTCTTGGTACAAAACCGACATATCCCTTGAGAATGCCGGATCACGGCGACGGTCGATAAAATCTGCCGGCTAACGACAAGAGCGCCATGTCACGTCTGGTCATCCGTTCGAGGCGTGGCTGATGACTCGCGTCTTTATTCGGCAGGCGGGAAAGTGTACGATTTTTACGGTTGGCGGCGCGGACACCGTCAGGCAAGTGGCCGCTGCTCCAAGAGAGAGAGCTTCTCATGTCGAGCCTCAACAAGCGCCATCCCGGCTTCTATCCTTCCGATCTGAAACTGTGCCAACGCGTCTTCGATCAGGTCTGCTCCGAACGCAAACTTGACCCGAGGTCATCGGAGCCGGACGTGCAGCGGCTCGCAGCCACGGTGTTCTCGCTGTTCGAGAATGGCTGCAGCAATGAAACCGAGTTGCTTGAGAGTTTCAGGCGGACCCGCCAGTGACCGAAGTCCGGGTCATGTCCTCGGACACCAGGGTGGCATCGAATTGCGAGGCCAGCACAAGCATCGGCCCGGGATTGATCGAGTTCCGGATCGAATGGCGCGCCAACCGGACAGCGCCAAAAACGGCCGCCCTCCGTCAGTTCTTATCCACCGGCTTCGAACGCATCCTCGACACCGTCTCGCGCTCGGCGCGTTTAGAGCGCAGTGGCGGCAGGCCGCGATCGACCAGGTCCATGTCCTCCAGCACCATGTCGCCCATGCGCTTGAACGCGATGTCGAGCGCGCCGGCGCGGTGGGCCGAGCGCAGGAAACCGGGCAGGGCACGCACCGGATGGTCTTGCGCCAGCGGCTCTTCCGGAAAGACATCGCTGGCGGCGACGATGCGGCCGCTTTTCACCGCCGCCATCAGGGCGGGAAAATCGACGACGCCGGCCCGGCTGAGCAGGATGAAGGCCGCGCCCTCGCGCATGCTCGCAAAGGCATCGGCGCCGAGAAATCCCTGGTTCTCGCTGGTCACCGAAGCGACGACGAAGACGAAGTCGCTCTGCGACAGCACCTCGTCGAGCGAGGCCGGCTCGACGCCGTTGTCGATCAGGATCGACGGCGGCAGCCAGGGATCGAAGACTTTTGTGCGGGTGCGGAAGCCCGACAGCAGCCGGTTCAGCGCGCGGCCGAGATCGCCGAAACCGACGATGCCGACATCGGCCCCCGACAGCAACCGGGCTGTCCGGTTGCCGTCGCCGCCCCACAGCTCCTTGCCCTGGCGAAAGGCGAGGTCGGCGTCGACGATGTCGCGGGCAAGGTTGAGCGCCATGGCAAGGCCAAGCTCGGCCACCGGCTCGGCGAAGACCAGGCCGGTGGTGACGACATGGATGCCGTGCGCAAACAGTGTCTCGTAGGGCATGTTGTTGATCAGGTTGGTCTCGACGTTGAAGACGCAGCGCAGGGCCTTCATCTTGTCCAGCGTTTCAGGCGCGATCGGCGGCTGGCCGACGATGTAGCGGGCTTCGGCCAGCACATCGGCCGGCAATTTTGCGACGCCATCGGGTGTCGTCTCGACGATACGGTATGTTTTCCGGAAGCGTGCCAATTGCGGGGACGTGAAGATGAGGTCGAGCGTGCGCGGTTCCGGCGCGCTGATGACCAGCGGCAAGGTGCTATCTGACATGGCAATTTCCTCCGGGCGCGAACCTCATTGCACATTTTTAGTTTGCACATATCGTTATCCCGTTGCACACTTTTGGGCGACACGCACGGAGACAAAATACCTCCGATTAAACGATTTACAATCGCGAAAAATCGATTTACTCGATTGGCGGCGGGCGAAAAATGCTGACGTCCGCGCCTCGTGAGGAGGACCAATGGCGCATAGGCAGGGCCAGCGGCGGCGTCCGTCGATCCACGACGTGGCAAGCCATGCCGGCGTGTCGGCCGCCACCGTCTCCAAGGTCATGGCCGGTGTCACCACGGTGAAGCCCGAGAATGCCCAGCGCGTCTTCGATGCCGTCGAGCTTTTGGGCTACCGCGTCGATCCGCTGGCCTCCGACATGCGGCGGGCCAAGCGCCGCATCATCGGTGCGATCATGCCCGAGTTCGAGAGCGAGTTTTTTGGCCAGATGGTCACCCAGCTCGAAAGCCTGGCCGAGCAGCGCGGATATACGCTGGTGGCCGCATCGAGCCGTGAATCAGAGGTGCGCGAAAAAGAAATCCTCGAACGCATGCATGACTGGAGGGTGGCCGGCGTCGTGCTGGCGCCGGTGCGCAACGAGCACGGCCCGGCGGCCGGGTTCATGAAGGCCAACGGCATGACCGGCGTGCTGATCGACCGTGTGCTGTCGGACGACGCCTTCGACACCGTGTCGGCCGACAGTGCGGCGGCCAGTGCCGAGGTGGCGCGCGAACTGATCGGCAAGGGCCACCGCCATATCCTGGTTGTCGGCCTTGGCGAACAGGCAGCCACGATGCACGCCCGCCTCGACGGCTTTCGCGGCACCGCGTTGGCGCTGGCGCCGGATGTGCGCATCGACGTCGTGCTTGCCGAAGGCGATGTCGAACCGCTCAGGTCGCAATTGCGCGACTATTTCGATCAAGGCGAAGGTGGGGGCGGGGGCCAACGTCCGAGCGCCGTCTATTCGCTGTTCCTCAAGGGCACGCTTGTGGCGCTGTCCGAGTTCCGCCGGCGTGGCTGGCATTGCCCCAACGACATTTCGCTGGTCGGCTTCGACGACGCCGAGTGGATGCAGGTGACATGGCCGGCCATCGCCGCGGTGGTGCAGCCGGTGCGGCAGATCGCGGGCCACGCCATGGACGCACTGTTTGCCAGGATTGAAGGCGGGGCGGGGCCGCCGAGAGCACGGCTCGAGCCTTGCCAGGTTTTGATGCGGGAATCCGTTGGCTTGCCAGGCAACCGCCTGCATTCCGGGGGAGGAAACCGACAGTAGCCAGTGTCGGCAGGCAGTTGCGCTGCACCTGGCCCTGGCGGCCTGCATGGGAGGCAATCGCCGCTACCGGCTACAGCGGCGCCGTTGCGCTGGAAATCTTCACCAAGCGCTCCGCGGCCTCGACCAGACGCCGTTGCGCGGTTTGTATCCTGCTGCGCAGCGCGATGTTCTCGGCCAGCATTTCTTCCGTGCGTTGAATCGCGAGCTCGGTCCGGTTGATGCGCTGCCTGGCATTGGCAACTTCCAAGGCCAAAATATCGGCCACCATCCCGTGACCGTGGGGTTCCATGGTGTTTGTCATAAGTTTCTAACACCTGACGGGCGATATCGTTCCCGCCTCCTGCGCACACGCGCGCCAAGCATGCAAGGCTGGGGTGATCCGGGCGGGGTGTTCTATGACGCTTCGCCGGCGACAGCATTTGCCCGCCGCAGGCCCAAATGCCGTATCTTGCGGCCGACGATCATCAGCTGGCGCGCGGTGTTGTTGCGCAGGCGGCGGATGCGCCATTCCAGCCCTGTGCCGGTGGTGATCTCCTTGGCATAGTAGCTCACCCGCATGCCGTTCTCATCGGAGGCGATTTTGATCGGGTCGTCATAGAAGGCGCAGATCTTGTCAGCCGCCATGCCTGGTGTTTCGAGCCAGCGCGGAATGTGAACCGAATGGAGCCGATCGACATCGGTCATCACCCGCTCGATGCCGACGCCCGGCGTCGGGCATGTGGTCCAGAAGGCGTCGCCGATGAAGACGACACCATCGCGGCGATGGCCTTGCGTCGTGGTCAGATTGATCTGCCTGACCTCGACAGGGCCTGCCATCTCGAAGTTCCCGCATTGCGCTGATATTTCGGGCATCAGCTCGCAAAGCATCTTTTGCGGGTCCTGGCGAAACGCCCTTGTCCACGGCTCGGCCACCAGCCGGTAGACGAACATGTTCGCCCGCATCTTGTTGCCGATCGGAAAGACGCTGATGTAGGCGACACGGTCCCCGGCCCGTTTGGCGTAGCAGGTGACGGACTGATAGGCGAAGTCACGCGGCGCGATGGCGAGATCGAAGCCGATCGACAGCGAAAATGCCTTGGATTCTTCTATGCGGTTCACGCCGATGGCGCGCCGCACCGCTTCGCTGTAGCCGGTGGCTACCACCAGAAGCCGCGCGTCGATGACGGAGCCGTCGGTGAGCACAAGCCGCTGCTTGTCCGGTCCGGTGGTGATCTCGGCGACTTTGCCCACCGTCAACGGAACTTGCGGCGGCAGCGCGTCGCGTAGGCCGTTGATCAGCGCGCCATAGGAAAATCCAAACTCGCGATGCATTTCACGCGCGAACAATTGTCCGAGGCGAAAGACGTGGACCTCGTCCATCGGGGTGACGAGAGGCAGGAGCGTCGCGTCGAGGCCCAGCCTCTCGAACTGCTGCATCTGCTTCGTGCCGATCTTCTCAGCCCTGAACTCATCGTGATGGACGCGGTGCGGATCGATCAACGCCACCTTGCGCCCGGCTTTTCCAAGCACCGTCGCCAAGGTGGTTCCGGCCAGCCCGGCGCCGACAATCGCCACGTCGACTTCGGCTGGGCCAGCCTCTTCGATAGTCATTTTGCCGCCCTTTCTGCTGGTCATCTTCCTGCTCTGCAATCTGTGGTAGAAAATACGTCCGGACCCAAATCAACCTCAAGCAACCTGCGGGCGCGACTGGTAGTAACCAATGTTTAGGTTAATACCGCCCGCCTCGTTGCTTCCAGCGCGGTGCGATCGCCGAGCCGTCGATGAACTCGAAACCACCCGCCTCGTTGAGCGTGTGGAGCTTGCGTCCATCCCATAGCGCACCTGGATTTAAGATCGTCTCAACAACCTGCTCCATGCCGATCAAATCAAGGTGAGAGATGCGTGCGATGCCGAGCGCCGCGCCATAGCTCCTGCGACAGTCCTGCACCGGGCGCAGCAACTGATCGCCTCGTTTCACCATGCGGCCGGCCGGCCGCGCCGAGGCGATGTCGATCAGCACGGGATTGTTCGGGTGCGGCGTCCAGGGGCCGCGAAAATCCGGCGCCGACCACAGATGCAGCGTGTCGGAGAAGGCGCCTCGACCGTCCCGGACAGTGGCGAACATCCACCAGCTGCCGCCGTGCTCGACCAGGGTGGCGTCGCTGGCGACGACGCCGGACAACAGTGTCGCCTCCTTGACCCAGCCGCCGGGAAAGGCAGTCGCCCGGTAAAGATCGACCGTGCCGTTGGCGCAGCTTTCCGGAACCATCCAGACCTCGCCGTCGCGCTCGAAGACGAAGGGGTAGGAGAGATGGTAGGGCAGTTCCAGCACCGGCTCAGGGCGGCCAACCGGGCCGGCTGGACCGAACGGCACAGCCGAGATGATGGCCTTGCCGAGCCGGTGGATATAGTCCTCGACGAACAGGGTCAGCTGACCCTGATACAGGATCGGGAACGGATCGGCGTAGAAGCGGCTGCCATCGTCCGGCAGCACCTGCCAGCCCGATGCCGTATGGGCGCGCAGGTCGAACAGATCCCGGCCCTTGGTTTGGCGCCAGCCGACCTTCCAGTGCGGCGCGTTGTAGCAAAGATGGTAGATCTTCTGGACGATCCGCCGCGCCAGCGCCTTGGCCGCCCTGACGCCAAGCTTGCCGGCCGAGGGCATCGGCGGCAGGGCACCAGCCTGCGCCGGCTCGGGCAGTGCCGGCACGGCCGACGCTGCGCCCGACATCGCCGCGACGATCAGGCTTGCCGTCCGCGCCAGCATGTCCTGGAAGGACGCCAGCGCGATGCCGCCATATTCGGTTCCCAGGCGCCCGGCGGCAATCGCAGCCCCGTTTTCCTCGACGCGGGCGAGTGGCGTCTGGCCGGCGAGGATCAAGGCGAGCAGGGCGGCTTCCCCGCTGGCGCCGCCATAGGTGACGTGCCAGATCCGTGGGCCTTCGAGCTGAACGTCACCGCAGAGGTCGACGACCAGATCGACCGAAGCGGGCGGCGCGCCATAGCGGGCGAGCGCCGAGCGCGGCAAGCGCTTTGCCAGCCCATCGCGGGGCAGGCCATGGATTGCCGTTTCAAGTTGGAACAAGGCCTCAGCGCTGCGCGGGATACCGCCGCCAGCCGGCCGGGCATCGACGGACAGCTCGACATTCGCGAGTGCGGCCAGGCGTTGAGCGAGCAGGACATGGAAGCCACGGACGCAATCGCCGTCCACGCGCAGGCTTAGCCGCATGTTGAACACCTGGCATCTTCGTGGCCGACGTCAGAACATGGGACACTGGTGTCGGCCCGGTTGAAGTGTTGCCCCATTTTCGTCCGTCTCTCGTTCAGCTGCGCGGTGTCAACACCCCAGTACGTTAACCTAAGCAAACTCCGTGCCAAAATTCATGCGGGTTCCAAACATAATTAATAATGTTTTAACAATTGGAGTAATAGCTAGGTTCATGCCCGCGATTTGGTCTTGCAGGCAAATGGAGTATTGTAGGAGGCAGCTATGCTATCATTTCTGCCCATGGTGCCTCAGCAATACTCTCCGGAAGCAGGATCGGTGGAACCAGCGGGATCATACGCACCCTCGACCGTCGAGCTTGGCGATCTGAAGCGCATTCTGGTCCGCCGCCGTCTCTGGATCATCGGCACCACCGTACTGCTGACGCTCGCAACCCTGCTCTACGGCCTCCTCACACCGCCGCTGTACAGCTCCGTGGCGGAAATCATCATCGATCCGCAAGACCTGCAAGTGGTCACCAACAATATCAATCCGAGCGGGCTGGCGCCCGATGGCGGCATCACACAGGTTGAAAGCCAGGTCAGCGTCGTCCAGTCGACGGGCGTGCTGCAGCGGGCGATCGCGGCGACCAAACTGACCGAGGATCCGGAATTCAACGGGCAGGGCATGCTGTCGCGCGCCCTCGGTTCCGGTTCGGCCGCCACCGACAGGACGGTGGCAACGCTCGACGCCCTGCGCCGGCGCCTGGCGGTGAAGCGGGCGGACAAGGTCCTGGTCATCGATGTGATCGTCACCGCCAAGAGCCCCGACAAGGCGGCACTTCTGGCCAACGCCATCGCACAAGCCTATCTGGCCGACCAGGCGAGCGCGCGCGCGCAAGCCGCCACCGATGCGTCGAAGGCGATCACCGCGCGGCTGGACGAACAGCGCAAGCGCGTTCAGCAGGCCGAGAATGCCGTCGAGGCCTACAAGTCCGCCAACAACATGGTGATGGCGGCGGGCAATCTGGTCAGCGACCAGGAACTGACCGAGCTCAACACGCAGCTTTCGGCGGCGCAAAGCCGCACCGCGACGCTGAAGGCGCAGGTCGACCAGATGCGCAAGCAGAGCGGCACGTCCGATGCAACCTCGGAAGCGATGCGCTCGTCGGTGATTTCGAGCCTGCGGTCGCAGGAAGCAACACTTGTCGACCAGGTCTCGCAGCTTGGCACGGAACTGGGGCCGCGCCATCCGTCGATGATTGCCGCGCTGCAGCAACTGCGTGACACGCGGCAGCTGATCGCGCGCGAACTCGGCCGGATCCAGACGGCCACCGAGACCGATTACGAGCGGGCGGTTGCCAACCAGCAGGCGCTGGAAACGAAAGTCGCCAGCCTCAAGAACAAATCGCTCGACACAGACCAGGCATCTGTGCGGCTGCGCGAATTGCAGCGCGATCTCGAGGCGGTGCGTTCCGTCTACGCAACCTACCTGCAGCGGGCACAGGAAACGCGCGAGCAGATCAACGTCGACAGCACCAATGCTCGCGTCATTTCGGACGCCATGCCCGCCCAGAAAAAAAGCTGGCCGCCACTGGGGCTGCTTTTGTTTGGCGCCGTGTTTGGCGGATTGGGGCTGGGCACCGGCCTGGCGCTGATTGCGGAATACTCCTCGCCGACGGTGCTTTCCAGCGCCCAGATGCAATTCACGATCGATGCCCCCGTGCTTGGCATCCTGCCGGCGGGAGCGAAGGCGGGACGGCGCTGGTGGCCTTTCGGCTCAAGCCCGACCGTCGCGACCAGCCAGAAGACGGATGCCGTCGTCGGCCTTGCGCTCCGGCGCATGTTCAGCTCGGGCCGGCGTCCGCCGGATTGGCCGCTGGTGCCGTCGATCCTGGTGACGTCGCCGCCGGAAGACGGCCAGCAACGCAACAGGATCGCGCGACTGCTCGCCAACGCAGCGGCGGCCAGGGGCAGCCGGGTCCTGTTCGTCGATACCAACACCGGCAATGGCCAGAAGGACCCGCAGCCCGGGATACTCGATGTGCTGCGCGGTGAATATGCGTTTGAAGCCGTCAGCCGGTACGCCCCAGGCAGCAACGTCGCCCTTTTGGGCAGGGGCCGACCGAAGGCGATCTTCCAGGAAGCGCACGGCGTCTACTTCGCGCAGCATATGCTGGCCCAGGCGAGCCGGAGTTTCGAACTCGTTGTCGTCGATGGCGGCGCGCTCGCCGAGAATCTCAATGCCTCGCCGCTTGTCGCTATGGTCGACGAGATCGTGCTCGTCGCCAGGCTGAACGCCACGCCGATGCGCGATGTGACCGCGACGATGCAGGCAATTTCCGTCATGGGGCGGTTGCCGACAGGCGCATTGCTGGTCGACGAGGTGGCCTGACATGGCGTCGGGCTGGAGCGGAACAGCCTCGAATTTCGGCGCTGCCGCGCCCCGCGCCGGCACCTCGGTCGATGCGGTGACCCAGTTTGGACTGATCGCAGCCGTGCTGGTGCTGTTCGCCGTCTCGGGCGGCATGCTGTGGCTGCTGGGCTACAATTACGACGGCCTGTCAGGCAGCGCGGCGACCAAGATACATCCCTCCACCTATCTCATCATTCTGCTGTTTGCCTGGCGTTCGTGCACGTTCGGCAATCCGGTCGGCTATTGCGTCCACGTCGCCGACAGGCGGCCCGCCACGGCACTGATGAGCGTCATCGCCGTCGTGCTCCTGGTCGTCGTCATCGTCAGGCAACGTCCAGGCATGGCCGGCATGATCGACACTTTCGTGGCCTCCGGGCTGCTGGTGCTCATGCTCGGCGAGGATGACGAATGGACGTTCGCCCGGCTGCCCACCGTCATTCATGCGGTCATGACGGTCAATGGGCTGCTCGCCCTTGTCGAATTCGCCACCAAGACACTGGTGTTTCCCTATCGTTTCGATGGCGAGGTGTTTGCCACCGATCCGCGCTCGAGCGCGCTGCAGGGGCATCCGCTGGTCAATGCCACGGTGACGTCGATCTACGTGCTTGCCCTTTTGAGTGGCTCAAGATCGCTGCCGGCTCCGCTGCGGCTGGCGATGATCGGCCTGCAGTGCGCGGCGCTCGTTGCGTTTGGCGGCCGGTCGGCGATGGTGGTGACTATACTCCTCGGCGGCAGCTATTTGCTCTTCCACGGCTTTCGCAAATTGCGCACGGGACGCGTCAACCTGCTCGGCGCCGCTTTGGCGATGATGCTGGCCGCGCTGCTGCCGGTTGCCATCGCCGTATTGGCCTCGCAGGGCTTTTTCGATGCGCTGCTCGGCCGCTTCGTGTCGGATGGCGGCAGTGCCAATGCCCGCGTCGAGATGTTCGAGATCTTCAACTATCTGGAACTGCGCGATGTGATCGTCGGGCCGAGTGTCGATCTCGTCGAGAGCCTGCGTCGGATCAACGGCCTGGAATGGGGTATCGAGAACCCATTCGTCCGCATGACGGTCTACCAGGGCGCCTTCTTCACCCTTTTGATGATGTCCAGCTTCGGGCTGTTCATGCATGAGGTGGCGCGCCGCTGCCATCCTGGCGTCTGGCTGCCGGTGGTGGGCTGGCTCCTTCTTCTCAACACCTCGGAAAGCATCTCCTCCAAAACCACGCTGCTCACCAAGGTCGCGGTGCTGTGCCTTGCCCTTTACCGGCCGGCGCGGTCGGTGATCAGGCCGATCGGCGCGGTTCGTCCTTTCGCGGAAACGCAGAACCGCTCCACATCTTTTTGATGCAATTGCGGGCGGACAGCTGTTTCACAACGCTCAATCAACTGGCTGGTGCCAATGGTCGAGAAGGGGCGCCAGAGGAACGTCCAGGTACATCCTCGGTTGGGATTGTGGGGCCGAGAGCGGTCGGTCGGCTTTTGCGTTCCGATTGGCGAAAGTCGTCCTTCGGGTCACCATGACGACGTTTCAGATAGCCCATTTAGATGGACCCGTTGCCATCCGTTGGTTCAACGGGCTTAGGTTATACTGGCCCGAAGGTGGAGGAGCGCATGCCGGGGCAGTTTGCAATCGGGGTCATCGGCTACGTTCTCGCAGTAAACTTGCTGGCGTATGCCACCATGGCGTTCGATAAGGCTATGGCCAAGAACGGTTCCCAACGCATTTCAGAGTCGACGCTTCTTACACTCGCCATCATTGGCGGTAGCATCGGGACTGTGATCGCGCAAAAAACGATCCGGCACAAGACGCGCAAGGAGCCGTTCCGCTCCAGGCTCGCTCGCATCCTACTGCTCCAAGTCCTCGCGGCAATCGCGATTGAAGTGGGATTGCTCTTTCCGGGATCGCCCGAAACGCTCTCGCAATTCCTCGCATTCTGAGGCGAATTCGTGGGCCGACAGCGGAATGGCGGCTTCTGGCGTCCGAAGAACGATAGCGGACGTTCAGCCCGGTGGAACCAAGGGGTCTGAAGCTGGCCCAAAGCGGCTGTTCTCTGACTAGTTGCGCATAGACGCGAGTGCTACGCTCCAGCAAACCCACGTGACGTCTTAGTCCAGGAGGCATCGTGGCGCGCCCGGAACGAAAGCTTGTGGCGGTTTTGGCAGCGGACGTAGCTGGCTACTCGCGTTTGATGGGAGCTGATGAGGCCGGGACTCTCTTCCATCTAAAGGCACTGCGCGCCGAAGTGATCGATCCAAAGATCGCGCAATTCAACGGTCGGCTGGTCGGCACCGCGGGCGACAGTCTGCTGATCGAGTTTCCCAGTGCTGTCGATGCGTTGCAGTTCGCAGTCGAGACGCAAGAACGCATAACGGCACGCAATACGGATCTTCCTGAAGACCGGCGCATGGCCTTCAGAATGGGTGTTAACGCCGGCGAGGTTATTCTGGATGAGACGACGATCTACGGTGACTGCGTAAACGTGGCAGCCAGGCTGGAAAAGGTCAGTGAGCCCGGAGGTGTCGTCATTGGACGCAGCGTCTATGATCAAGTGAAGGGAAAGATTCCCTATACGCTCGTCGACCTAGGCGAGCATACGATGAAGAACATTGCTGAGCCTGTGCGTGCCTACCGGGTTCAAACAGAAGCGCGGGATGATCCAGAACCTTCAGCGTCAATTGCTTCAGCAGAGGATTTGCCGCTCCCGTTCAAGCCATCGGTGGCAGTGCTGCCTTTCACAAACATGTCGGTGGACCCCGAGCAGGATTATTTCTCGGATGGAATAGCCGAGGATCTCATCACCGAGCTCAGTCGCAGTCAGAGTCTGTTCGTGATCGCGCGCAATTCCTCGTTCGTTTTCAAGGGTCAATCCGTAAACATCACCGAGGTCGGAAGGAAGCTCGGTGTACGGTACGTCGTCGAGGGAAGCGTTCGAAAGGCGGCTGCACGCGTCAGGATCACTGCGCAGTTGATAGAAGCGGCCACTGGCAATCACGTCTGGGCCGAGCGCTACGATCGAGACCTCGAGGACCTTTTCGCCGTTCAAGACGAGGTGACGGAGAGGATCGCCTGGGCACTGGTCGGCAAGGTAGGTGCTGCTGAGATCGTTCGAACCAGGCAAACGCAAACGAGCCTCAGCGCATATGACGCGTTCTTGCGCGGCGTCGATGCTATGCACCAATTCACCGAGAAGGACACCGTCTCTGGTGTCGAGTTCCTAAAGCTGGCTCTTGGCTGGGAGCCTGATTCAGCGCGGGTGCATGCATGCCTCGCAGACGCCTATGCGACCCTCTCCGCTTTCAGAGCCGACGGAGACATGAAGGCGTTGGCCATGCAGTCGGCCTTGCGGGCTATCGAACTCGGCGACGCCAGCGGATTGGCAGAGGCGGTCGTCGCCGCTCTGCATGGATGGAAAGGGGAGTTCGAGGCTGCCGAGACTCATGGGCAACGCGCGCTCGCGATGGGCCCGACAAACCCGGGCGTACTCATCTGGGTCGGATATATCTGCCTTTGGAGTGGTCAACTTACGAAGGCCCGCGAGATCGGCGAGCGGCTCAGACGGCTGAGTCCGCTCGAACACCGCGATGTCCACGAGCTACTCGCATTCGCTTACTATCTGCTCGGTGAATATGAGGCTTCGCTGGATTCGTTCCGCCGTTGGGACAACAACAACTATGATCGCGGGTTCGCCAACCTGGCTGCGTGTCTGGGACAGCTCGGACGCAACAACGAGGCAATATCGGCTTGGGGCAGGTGCCTCGAGCGCAAGCCTGGTTTCACTCTAGGCGACTACAAGCGCGGCTCTCCATATCGCCGTCAGGAGGATGTGGAGCACTGGCTGGATGGCCTGCGCAAAGCAGGCATTGCGGACTGACGGATGACCGATGAACAATCAGGCGGTTCGCCGGAAGCGCAACTGCCGTCAATTACTGACCCGTGACGATCTTAGTCCAAGTGCGCGTCGCCACGCGCTGCGTCTTCGGGTCGTACGGAAAGACGTTGAAAAGCTTCTTTAGCGTGGCATCGTCAGGATAGATCGAGCGGTCGCCGAGAATGCTTCTTTCAACGAATTTTTGTGAAGCCTTGTTGCCATTGGCAAAGAATACATAATTTGTGTTCTTGGCGGCGACTTCAGGCTTCATGAGGTAGTTGATGAAGGCATCCGCTTCGTCCACGTGCGGTGCATCTGCCGGGATTGCCAGTTGATCGAACCACATCACAGTGCCTTCCCGGGGGATCGAGTAGGCGATTGTGACGCCGTTACCGGCTTGAGCGGCACGATCGCGCGCCTTCAGGACGTCGCCCGACCAGCCGATCGCCAGGCAGATGTCGCCGTCCGCCAAAGCATTGATGTACTCGGATGACTCGATTTTGCGGACGTCGGGACGGATACGCATCAATGCCTCTTCGGCCTTGCCGAAGTCTTCCGGCGAGGTGCTCTCGGGGTTCAGCCCAAGATAATTCATCGTGATGGGCAGGATTTCGGTGGGCGAATCGACCACGTAGACTCCGCAGTCGGCGAGCTTCTTCAGCTTCTCGGGATCGAAGAAGAAATCCCAACTGTCGAGTCTGTCGACACCAAGCGCGGCTTTGATCTTCGAGGTGTTGTACCCCAAACCGACCGTGCCCCACATGTAGTTCACCGAATATTGGTTGCCTGGGTCGTACTTGGCGGTGCGCTGGGCGATGACGTCCCACAAATTGGCGATGTTGGGCAACTTCGACCTGTCCAGCTTCTGGAAGACGCCGGCCTCGACCTGGCGGGCCAGGAAACTGGCGCTTGGCACGACGACGTCGTAGCCGGAGCCGCCGGTAAGCAGCTTGGTATCGAGGATCTCATTGGAGTCAAAGACGTCGTACACGACCTTTATACCCGTGTCCTTGGTGAAGTCGTCGATAACCGAGGGATCCAGGTAGTCCGACCAGTCGTAAAGGTTGACGACCTTGTCGGCGGCGTGCGCGGGCAGGGTCATGGCCCCTGCGAGCAACGATGCAGCCGACCAAAGAAGCGCCTTGCAAATCATGTGCTCACCATTGGCTGCAGTCCTGAAGCTGCGAGCGCCGTACGTTGTATACAGCCACGCACGGCTGCAATATTAGCACATGCTGAAAAGAATCGGAGTTGTCTGCTCAACGACTGACATGCGGCGCAGAGCGTTCGACCTCCTGGCCCGTGGCAAGGAGCCCGGTGACGCAGCCGAGTTGGCGGATCATATCTGCCGAGTGCCGTTCCCACCTCCGATGACGTGGTCACGAAAGCGAGCCGTTCCTTATGGGGTTTCGTAGAGTTCCAGCGGCAATCCATCCGGGTCGCTGAAAAAGGTAAACCGTTGCTCTGTATATGGGTCGATCCGGATTGGCTCGACGGGAACGCCGGCGGCCTCCAGGCGCATGATTACCGGATCAAGATTCGCCACGGCAAATGCCAGGTGTCTCAGGCCTGTTGCCTCAGGACGGGACGGCCGCATCACTGGTGCAGGGAAGGAGAACAATTCCAGCTGGACGGACCCGATCCGCAGATCGGCCTTCCATGACTGACGCTCCTCCCGGTAGACCTCCCGGATCAGATCGAGGCCGAGGAGTTCGACGTAGAACCGTCGCGACCGATCGTAGTCGGTGCAGATGAGCGCGACGTGGTGAATGGCGTTCAGCATGCCACGAACTCTAGCCAAGCTGGGATTTGAGGCCAAGGTCGCCATCGGGTGCGCGGCATTTTGTTGATGTCGCCGTTCGCCAGGATCGCCTCGTCCATACGATTTTTCATCTGCGCCCAATCGGCGGCATGATGTTGCCGCCGACGCGCTTGAGACCCGCGCGCGGCTCTACTGGTCCGAAAACTTCACGCTCACGCCGCGCTGGCGAAAATAAGCCTGCATCAACTTGCGGCCCGAGCGGTTGTTCTGCGCCAACTTGGTCGGATCGAACACCGCCTGTTTTACCCCTTCTCGTGTCAGCGCCGCCTTCAGCGTCGCGATATGTGCGTCGATGTCGGCATTGTCCGCCCGGAGCGAGACATAGATACTTTCGGTCGCCTGGGCCACGGTCGGTTCGTTCACTGGTGTCGTCCTTTGGTTGGTTGAGCGGCGGCTACCACAGTTTCGCGGCTCTGGCGATACCGATGAGATTGAAGTCGTCTCTACCGGCATAGCGCGATCCTGGCGCATCCCGACCCCCAAGATGGTCGCTGGAGATGTCTGCTTTCGGGCAACCGCAAAATTGGACACTACGTCCAACTTGCGGCGCAAAGTTGCCGTTCGCGTCATGGAAGACGTAAGTCGGCTTGGCGTCGAACTTGTTCGGAGTGATTGGTTTTTTTTCCTAGTCCGCCGGCATGGTCAGGCCAAGTGCCGCGATGATATCCGGGTCGAGGGCCCGCGTGTTGTCGTCCATCATCCCCATGCCGTCGAAGAGATTCCAGAATGCCCAGCCAAAGCCGAGATCCTCGCCGCCCTGGCGCACATCGGCGATGTAGCGTGCCCGATCGGGATTGGGCGCCGCCACATAGCGAGCGTCGGTGCGCAGCGCGCCGAATTCGCCCATGATGATGCGCTCCGGCGCAAGGCCGTGACTGTCACCCCAGGTGCGAACCTGGCGGAGATATTTGTCGACAAAGCGCCGGTCGGGCTGGGCGTCGAAATAGACCTTCAGCACGCGCTCGGTTTCCGCATAATAGGCTTCCTTGGCCTCATCCGTGGTTTCGGTATCCTGCGCCATGCGCGCCCTGACCGACGCCAGCGTCGCTTCCAACGAGCCGGCGGACGCCGGCCACGGCACGTTGTTGAGCGCACGGTAGACGGGCTCGCGCATCCACGGCGCACCCTGATGGCTGAACAGATAGGGCTCATAGAAGTGGAAGGTGAACAGGATCGGCTCGAACGGCGACAGCGGCGCCGGATCTAGCGCGGTCAGCCCGCCGACCATCGAGCCGCAGCCTCCGGTGACCACCAGCGGCAAGGTTGCAGCCGATGCCCTTGCCGCGGTCAGAAGCGCGAGCTGGACCTGCGACCAGACGTCCGAAGCGCAGGCCTGCGGCGGCTCGTTGACGGCTTCGAGCGCCACCTTGCCGGGTTGGAAGCGCTCCAGCCTGCCGGCAAGTTCGCCGACCAGCCCGCGATAGAGATCGAAGGCGGGCGCGGTGACGCTGGCGACCATGCGGTCAGGATTCCAATAGTGGGTGGCGCCGTTGGCCTGCACGTTGATGATGATGCCGAGGCCCGCATCGAGGGTGGCGCTGACTGCCGCGTCCAGCATGTCCAGCAACAGGGCGCGCGTGGTGGCGTCGGCCGCCAGGAACGGGCCGGGATCGACCGGCAGGCGGATGAAATCGAGCCCCGTGTCGCGCAACCGGCGCAGGTCGTTGGCGGTCGGAACCGGCCGCTGCGGCTGGAAGGGCGGCCAGCCGTAGTCGGTGCGCGGCGTCGGGAATTCACGTGTCAGCGAGAACCAGGGCCAGGCATTGACGCCGCGCCTGAAGGGAGGCTCGGCGGCGCGGGCGAATTGCGCGATCGGGAGAGAGCCAAGTGCCGCGGTCGACAGCGCCGTCCGCAGCACCCGCCGGCGCGACCAGCCTGTCATGCAGTGCCGGGCGATGCGCGATTGGCCGCGACGGCGTCGTCGGCGGTGACACCGAGAAGCCGATAGGCTTCACGCTCATAGGCAGCCAGGACATCCTCCCAGCGGAAGGCTTCGCGGGCGCGGGCCCTTGCCGCGATGCCGCAATTCCTGACCAGGGCGTCATCGTCCTGCGTCTGTTGCATCCGCTCGGCGCAACTGTCGGTGTCGGTGAAGTAGATCGCGGCGGCACCCGCGGTCCAGCGATTGAACGGATTGTCGTGCGCGATCACCATGTTGCCGGCCGCCAGCGCCTCGACCAGCGACGGGTTGGTGCCGCCGACGGTGTGGCCATGCAGATAGGCTCGTGCGTGATAGCGCAGTGCCTTCACCGTCGCCTGGTCGTAGATGGCGCCCGGCAGAACAACCGATCCGTTCGCCGCCTTGCGGACGGCGACATGATAGGGGATTTCGTCCGACAGCGTCCCGAGCACCACCAGCTTCGTGTCGCGCTTGCGGCTGCAAAAGGCTTCGACGATCGGCAGGATGTTGTTGTCGGGTTCGATGCGCGCGATCGAGATCAGATAGCGCCCCGGCTCCAGGCCCAGCGCCCGGACCGGCGCCTCGGGCGCCGATGTCACCGGATCGGCGCCATAAGCGATGGTGGCGATGGCGCTACGCGGCCGTCGCGTCGCCAGATGGTCTGCGATGGCAGGATGATCGGCGACCAGACGATGCGAGGCCCAGGCGCCGATCCATTCGTTGAGCCAGAACCAGCTGCGCGCCGCCATCCCCCATTTGGGGCGTCGCCACTCGATGCCGTCCATATTGGTGAAGATCTTGCGCCCCTTCAGCCTGAGCCAGGTCAGGAAAACCGCGCCGTTGTAGCCGAGCACCAGGCAGACACCCGGCCGCCTGGCGGCGTCGCGCACGCATTGCCAATCGAATTCCAAGGTCGCACGCGGCCCTTTCGAGGCAACCTGGACGTGGATGAGTTCGATACCGCGCCAGGTTTCGCTGCGCACCCTCTGGTCGATCCGCTCGACCTCCTCCTGGCAATAGACGCCGACCTTCCAGCCGCGCCCGGCAAGAAAAAATGCCAGTCTTTCGGCGAAGGTTTCAAAGCCGCCATGGGCCGCGGGTATGCCGCGCGTCCCCAGGATCAGAATGGCAGGCGTCTCTGGTTTCATGGCCGCTGGCACTTTCGGAACTTTATATATTAGCGATTGCTGCATCATCAAAATCGGATGGGCAACTTCCATGCCATCCGACGATTTCGGCGTTCGGGCGGATGATCATCGCGCGGGTTGTAAAAAAACTGTATTGAACCCCGTGGTTGTTTCATTATCGGTCAACCCTTCTGTGCGTATCTGTGTCGAAACGAGGCATTGCCAGGGATTGGGCGTCCGCCAGTCGGGCGGATCAATCAGGCATGGTTCTTGCGAAAAGGTTCCCGCATTCCAGCGCCTGGTGCGATGGCTGCGGCACCTGGCGGGATACAAAGATGCGGATTGCCTGCGTTCATCAGGGCTATGAACTCTATGGTTCCGATCGCAGCTTCGCGGAGAGCGTTGCTGCGCTGCGCGCCGCGTTTCCGTCCGCCGACATCGAGGTGGTGCTGCCGCGCAGCGGGCCGATCGTGCAGATCCTGGAACACCATGCCAGCCGCATCGTCGTCGAGCCGCTCTGGGTGCTGAGGCGCCAGGCCATCCTGCGGCTGGCGACGGTCGAGATGGCGCGATTGCCGATGGCCGTGCTTCGGGCCTGGCGGCGCCTCCGGGATTGCGATCTCACCTACGTCAACACCTCGATCGTGGCCGACTATGCGCTGGCCGCGCGCCTTCTCCCCGACAAGGCCATCCTGCATATCCACGAGATCCCCGAAGGCGTCATGCGCAGGATACTCGTCGGCCTGATGCGCTGGAGCCATGCGGATCTCATCTTCAACTCGCGCGCGACACGCGCCGTGTTCGGCGATCCCAAGGTCTCGCGCACGCATGTCGTCTACAACGGTGTCGCTGGGCCGGCGGCGGCCGAACCAATGACTTATGACGGCAAGCGCCCTTTGCGGGTGCTGCTGCTCGGCCGGGTCAACAGGATCAAGGGCCAGGAGATTCTGCTCCAGGCGATCGCTTCGATGTCACCGGAATTGCGGTCGAGGATCGAGGTGCGGCTGGTCGGCGGTGCCTTCGAAAACGTAGAGCGCGAACGCGCGCTGGCCGAACTGGTCGAAAGCATGGGCCTGGCCGAACGGGTCAGCGTGTTGCCGGTCGTAACGGACCCCTCGGCGCATTACCGCTGGGCCGACATCGTCACCGTGCCGTCGCGGCGTCCCGAATCGCTGGGGCGCGTCGCCATCGAGGCGATGGCCTATGGCCGTCCGCCGCTGGTGTCTGCCATTGGCGGCCTGGTGGAAGTGGTCAGCGATGGCGAGACCGGCTGGCATGTTCCGCCCGGCGACCCTGCCGTCCTTGCCGACAAATTGCGGGAGATCGTCCTTCGGCCAGATGCCTGGCGTGGGTTCGTCGCCGCGGGACGGTTGCGATACGAGGAGATTTTCAGCGAGCCGGTCGCGGCGGCGGCGATCGCGGCGATCGCTAGCGACAAGTTGAGGGCGGCGCTGGCGAAGCCTGGCCGGGCGCATGCCGCCCGCGAAGCGGAGACCAGTCCGTGAAGTTCGTGTTTCCAGGCCATCTGCTGCGGCGCCTTGTGCTGATGATCGGCGGCGAGGCCATACAGAGCGGCTTTCACTTCGCGCTGAACATCACCCTGCTGCACGAGCTGTCGGCGGAAGGCTACGGCATCTTCGCCATCGCGATGGTGATGGGGGGCGTTGGCCTGTCCTACATCAGATCACTGACCGCCGTCCCGGCCAGCATTTGGATGGGCAAGAGCACCAACAGGGCCGGTGTCGACGCGCACGACGTGACGTTTGGAGGGGCCGCGGTGGTCGTCGCGTCGATCATGGGCGCCGTGACCGCGCTGCTGATGCTGCTGTGGGGTGACGCGGGCAGTATCGCCGCCGGTTGCTTCGTAGGGGCGTGGTCGCTGCGCAGCCATATGCGCACGGCATTCTTCGCGCGCCGCCAACAGATGGTGGTCAGCATAAGCGATTTCGCCTTCACGGTTGCCGGTGCCGCAATGGCCGCGCTGGCGATCTGGATGGCGCCGAACGTGCTGCAAATGGTGTTTTATGCCCTTGCAGCGGCCAATGTGATCGGCATGGCGGTCCTTGCTCGCCTGGCGCCCCGTCCGCTTCGCGTCAGTTTCCGAGCGCCCGTGCGGCGACGCTATGCCAGGCTCTGGCGCCAACTGCGCTGGTCGGGATTCAGTGCGACGACCACCAACATCCAGGGTCAGTGCCTGGCGCTGCTGGTCGCGGGTATTGCCGGTCCGGCGGCCTATGCGCCCATCGCGGCGGTTATCGTCCTGTTTGCCCCACTGCGCATCGTCAGCCTGGCCTTTGTGAACATGCTGCAGCCCGAGCTTGCGAAGATGATGGGGAACAATGAAGTCAGGCGCGTGTGGATGCATGCCAAGCTATGGTCGCTTGTCATGGGGCTCGGCAGCCTGGTTTACGGAGCCTGCATCCTGTTTGTCCTGCCGACGATAAAATCCCAGTCGCTCGCGGGAGCTTCGGTCAGCGTCATTGGCCTTCTCGCCGTGGCGAACTTCGTACCGATCATGCTCTACATCATGCCGCGCATCGTCCTCGAGATACTCGGCGAATTCCGGGTCGTGGCGTTCATCACAACGGCCGGCGCGGTCGTTGGTCTGGTCTTGATCGCAATCCTGCTCGCTATCGCTTCCCCGTCATGGTCGCTTGCAGGTGCCGCGGTCTCCGAGACCGTCGTGCTCGTGGCCTCATGGTATTTCGCTCACCGCCACATACTCGCGCTTGAGGGCGCGGATGGCCGGCATGACAGCCAGCCGAAATCGTGGCGACGCACCGAACCCGCCCCGCTCGCCACGGGAAAAAGGTAGGAGATGGACGTGTCGATCCAGACGTTGACGACTGCGCCGCCCGATGCGCCGACCGCTGGAGCGCCAGCACCGGCCGGGCAATCTATCGATGCTTCCCGAAGCATTGCGGGGGGAACCTACACGGCGCGGCTGCACACCAGTCTCGAGGCCGTCAAGCCGCTCTGGCTTCAATGCCAGGCGAATGGGACGTGCTCCGCCCATCAGCTCCATGCATGGGTCGAGGGGATCGTCAAACGGCTGGTGCCTGACGGCGCCGAGCTGCTCATCGTCGAGGTGACCGACGCCGGGACCGGCGAATTCAAGATGCTGGTGCCGCTGATGCGGCGATCGAGGCTCGGACATCGGGTCATCGAATGGCTGAGCTGCGGCGTCTGCGATTATTCAGCGCCGCTTCTCTCGGACAGGAGCCAGTGGACCCCGCAGGCTGCCGAAGCCGCGTGGGCGGCGGTCCGATCCATCCTGCCGCGCGCGGACCGCATCCACATCACCGGAATTCCACGGCAAGTCTATGGAGTGCCCAATCCACTGGCGCTGCTGGCGGTCGCGCAAGAATCCAGCCTGATCACATCCGGCCTCGTGCTGGATGGCGACCCGGCGACCCTCATCAAGCGCCATGGCAGACCGTCCTTCGTCAAAACCTACTACAAGGACTGGCGCCGGCTCGAACGGCACGGCACCGTGGATATGATCGAGGCCAACACGCCGGCCTTGATAGAGCTCGTCTTCGGCGCCCTGGTCGAGATGCGGCTTAAGCGGTTTCGCCAACTGGGGCGTTTCGATCTCCTGGCGCAGCCGGCGGTTGTCGATTTCTACCGAAACGCAGCGCTCCAGGGCCTGTCCGACGGATCGGTGCGGATCTTCGGACTGCGGGTCGGCGAGGATTGGGTCTCTGTCCAGTATATGCTGGTCCGGCAAGGCACATTGCATGCCCTGCTGATCGGAATGGACCTGGAGGTGGTGCCCAACGCCTCACCGGGCCTGGGGCTCATGGGCGAACTGATGGGGTGGGGACTGCGGCAGGGGTTCGACTATTTCGACCTATCGGTGGGCAGCCAGCCTTATAAGGAACAGTTCGGCGCCGTGAGTTCGGTTTTGGCCAAGATCGACGAAACGCTGACGCCGCTCGGCAAGGGCGTAGCAGCCGTCGCTTCGCTTCGCGATCGGGCCGAGCTTTTCGTGCGGTCTCATCCGCGGCTGCTCAAAACCGCCCAGGGCGTAGTGCGCGGCTTGCGAAGGTCGAAGGGCTGAGGGCGGCCGCATTTTGCGCTTGTTCCATATCAAAGAGGCTCGCGTTGATGCGCCTGTCTGGTCTGGAAGAACGCGGGTGGGCGGGGTCCATGCGGCTGAAAACAGGATCGCCGGCGACCGCGTCCGATCGCGGCGGGAGAAAGGTGGGAGGCAAATATGTCGAGCCAGGCAATGCGGATGGCACCGATATCGGCGGCGCAGCCTTCTGCTCCCGCCGCCAGCGCCGATACCTCCGAACGTGTCTACACGGCGCGGCTGCACACCAGCCTCGAGGCGGTCAAGCCGCTTTGGCTAGAGTGGCAGGCCAACGGCATCTGCACCGCCCATCAGCATTACGCCTGGGCCGAAGGGATCGCCACGCGGCTGATGCCCAAGAGTGCGGAACTGCTCGTCGTCGAGGTGAGCGATGCCGCGACCGGCGAGCCCAAAATGCTGGTGCCGCTGATGCGGCGCCGGGCCTACCGCCACTATGTGGTCGAATGGCTGAGCTGCGGCGTCTGCGACTATTCCGCGCCGCTGCTGGCGGATGCCAGCCCGTGGACCAGGCAGGGCGCTGAAGCCGCCTGGGCGGCGGTCTGTTCGGTGCTGCCGCCGGTGGATCGCATCCACATCGCCGGTATCCCGCAGCAGGTCTTTGGCGTGGCCAATCCGCTGGCTCTGCTTTCGGCGACGCGCGATTCCATCCAGGTTACCTCCGGCCTGGTCTTGCACGGCGACCCCGAGGGTCTCATCAAGCGCATCTGCAGGCCGTCCTTCGCCAAGGACTTCCGCAAGCACTGCCGCCGCTTTGAACAACTGGGCGGCCTCAGCCTGGTAGAGGCCGACACGCCCGCCCTGACGGAGGAGCTCTTCGGCACGCTGCTTGAGCTGCGGCTGAAGCGCTTTCGCGAGCTTGCGCGTTTCGATCTCCTGACGCGGCAATCGGCCGTCGATTTCTACCTGAACGCGGCCCTCCAGGGCCTGTCCGACGGATCGGTACGGCTCTTTGGACTGCGCGTCGGGCAAGCCTGGCTTGCCTCCATGCTCGTGCTGGCCAGAAAAGGCACTCTTCATGGCATCCTGCTTGCGATCGACAAGGATGCGGTCGCCAATGTGTCACCCGGCCTGACGACGATTGGCAAGCTGATGATGTGGGGGCGCGAGCGGGGGTTCGATTACTTCGATCTGTCGGTCGGCGGTCAGGGCTACAAGGAACATATCGGTGCCGCGAATTCGGTTCTGTCAGAGATCTGCGAACCGATGACGCTGCGGGGCTGGGGTGCGAATGCCGCCATTTTGTATCGCAGCCGGGCCGAGCGTTACGTGCGCTTGAGACCGCGGCTGCTCAAGGCCGTCCAGAGCGTAGCGCGCGGCTTGCGGCGATTGAAGGACTGAACGCGGTTGTCCGCGAAATTGACAGGACAGCGCGTCTCCGTCATCCTTGAGCCCAGTCGCCAGGCCGTGGATCGCGGCCATGTGGTGTCAGGGCGACCGAGGGCAGCGTCATGTTCAGTCCCGTCATCGGCCAGAATGCCAAGCGCGCCGCGGTGCGCGAGGCGCTCGACCGCCACAAGGTCTACATCACCGCGCAGAGTTTTTCGGCCGGCGCCTACCAGGCGCGCGTGCTGGTCGACGGCGAGGCCTACTGGGTCGACGAATTCCGGCTCGCCCAACTGAAGCGAGGCCTGTCGCCAGCCGAGCTCGAGTTGACGCCGGCCACCGACGATTGAGCCGCACGAAGAGCACGGCGGTCGCTAACGTGCCCCTCCTTCCGGCAAAAGCATGGATGCCACCCGCCAGCGGTCGCGTCTGACCATGCCAACGCCACCCAAGCTCAAAGCCTATCGCGCCAAGCGCGAATTCTCGAAAACGCCGGAACCCGCCGGCGGGCTCGTCGCCGGCGAAGGCAACCGCTTCGTCGTCCACAAGCATCACGCTACCGCCGATCACTATGATCTGCGCCTGCAGGTCGGCGGCGTGCTGAAGAGCTGGGCGGTGCCGCGCGGGCCTTCGCTCAATCCGGCCGACAAGCGGCTGGCGGTCGAGACCGAGGATCATCCGCTGGAATACATCGACTTCGAGGGCGTCATTCCCGAAGGCGAATATGGCGGCGGGCCGATGATCGTCTGGGACACCGGCAGCTGGGCGCCGATGGACGATGTCGAGAAGAGCCTGCGGACCGGCGCCTTCAAGTTTCGGCTTGCCGGCGAGAAGCTCAATGGCGGCTGGATGCTGACCAGGCTCAAACCAAAACCCGGCGAGGACGAGAACAAGAAGAACTGGCTGCTGTTCAAGGAGCGCGACCTTGCCGCCGACACCGCGCTCGACATTCTGGAAGCGCGGCCGGAAAGCGTGAAGTCCGGCAGGCGCATCGAGGAGTTGGCGGCGCCCGCGAAGCCGGCGGCCAAGCCCGAACAGGGTTCGCTGAAGCCCGGCACGCTGCCGGGTGCATTCAAGGCCCAGGCACTCAGCCGCATCGAGCCGCAGCTGGCGACGCAGGCGTCAAAGCCGCCCGATGGCGAGGATACCAACGAGGTCTGGCTGCACGAGATCAAATTCGACGGCTACCGCACCATGGCGCATCTGAGCGACGGCATGGTCAAGCTGATCACGCGCGGCGGCATCGACTGGACGAAGCGCTATGGCGACCTGCCGCATGCCTTCGCCAAACTGCCGTGCCGCGACGCCATCATCGACGGCGAGATCGTCGTGCTCGACGCCAAGGGCATCAGCCGTTTCGCGCTGTTGCAGGAAGCGCTGGCCGGAGGCGCCGGCAGCAGACTGCATTTCTATGCCTTCGATCTGCTTCATCTCGACGGCTGGGACCTGACCAAGGCGCCGCTGGTCCGGCGCAAGGCGCTGCTGGCACAGATGTTGTCCGGCCTCGGCGCCAATTCCGCCATCCAGTTCTCCGACCATGTCGAAGGCTCGGGCCAGGGACTCTACGACCAGGCGTCTGAACTCGGGCTGGAGGGCGTCGTCTCCAAGCGCGCCACCGCGATCTACCAGAGCGGCCGCACCAAGAGCTGGACCAAGACCAAGGCGCTGGCGACCGGCGACTTCGTCATCGCCGGCTACACCACCTCCGCCGCGGCCGAGGGGCTGGCAGCCCTGGGGCTTGCCGAGTTCGAGGACGGCGAACTGCACTATCGCGGCAAGGTCGGCACCGGCTTCGATACCGGGACCGCCGCCGAATTGCTGGCCAGGCTGGGGCCGCTCACATCAGGCGCGACGGCGCCCGAAGGGGTGCCGCGCGAGATCATGCGCGAGATGCACTGGGTGCGTCCGCTGTTTTCGGCGCATATCCACTATGCCAACCGCACCGCGGACAATGCGCTGCGCCACGCGGTGTTTCGCGGCTTGAGGGATGTCGGCCTGTCGACGCCAGTGTCGGCCAAGCGCAAGCGGCTGATCTCGGAGGCCGACCTCGCCACCATCTGGGTGACCAACCCGACGCGGCGGCTGTTCGGCAAGACCGGGCCAACCAAGCTCGACATCGCCGTCTACTACGCGCTGGTCGGCGATTTCATGCTGCCGCACATTCTGGGACGGCCGGTGTCGCTGGTGCGCTGCCCGACCGGCCTGCCTAAGGACTGCTTCTTCCAGCGCCATGCCTTCACCGGCATGCCGCCCTCGGTGGTGACCTTCGAGGCAACCAATTCCGAGGGCGAGACAAAGTCCTATCTCTCGGTCGAAGGCGCCAAGGGCTATCTGGCGCTGGCGCAGTTCGGCGTCGTCGAATTCCACACCTGGGGCACGCATCGCACCAGCCTCGACAAGCCCGACCAGATCGTCTTCGACCTCGACCCGGGCGACGGGATTTCGTGGCGCGAGGTGGTCGAGGCGGCGGTGCATATCAAGGCTGAGCTCGAGGGGCTGGGGCTGGTGCCCTTCGCCAAGACCTCGGGCGGCAGCGGCATCCACATCACCGTGCCGGTGACCGGCAAGCAGAACTGGAAGAAACTGCACCAGGCAACCAGCGCGATTTCCACGCATCTGGCGGCAACCGCGCCCGACACCTTCACCACCACCATGGGCAAGGACAACCGCAGGAAGCGCATCTTCATCGACTATCACCGCAATGCACGCGGCCACACCTCGGCCGCCCCCTATTCGCTGCGCGCCCGCACCAACCTGCCGGCCTCGACACCGGTGAGCTGGGCGGATCTGGAGTCGATCGATGCACCGCAGGATTTGAACTATTCTTCGCTGCCGGGGCTCTTGGCGACATCCGGCGATCCATGGGCGGAGATCGATGAGTTCGCGCGGGATTTGCCCCTTCAGAAGTTGGGTTCCTCGCGCCCATGAAACGGGGCGAGGCACCCAAGTCCATCGACGGTCCTGACAATTTGAATTATTCTCCGCCCTCGACCCTGTGCCGACCTAAAAGATTTCGTCAGGGATTTGCCTGTATTGTGCGGGGTCGGTGTAGGATTTCAGTGGCGTCGCTCGTCCTTCGGACGAACAGCGCTGCACCGATGTGACAGTGCATGGCCGCGTAGGAGTGTTTCATGGCGCCCAGGGCAAGTTGGAAAGGTTACCTCAAGCTCAGCCTCGTCAGCTGTCCGGTGCGGCTATACCCCGCCACCAGCGCGAGCGAACGCATCAGTTTCAACCAGCTGCACAAGAAGACCCACAACCGCATCAACATGAAGCCGGTCGATCCCGAACTGGGGCTGGTCGAGCGTTCGGATCTGGTCAAGGGCTACGAATACGAGGACAAGCAGTACATCATCATCGATGACGCAGACCTCGACGCGGTGCGCATCGAATCCAACCACACGATGAACATCGAGGCCTTCGTCGACGAGGGCGAGGTCGACGTCATCTATCAGGACGCGCCCTACTACATGGCGCCCGACGGCGCGATGGCGGAGGAAACCTTCGCCGTGCTGCGCGAAGCGATGCGCAAATCCGGCAAGCTGGCCATCGCCCGGCTGGTGCTGTCCAGCCGCGAGCGGGTGGTGACGATCGGTGCGCGCGAGAACGGCATGTTCGTGTGTACGTTGAGAAACCCGAACGAAGTGCGTGGAACGGCTGAATATTTTGGCAACATTCCAGCCGGCAAGCCCGACGCGGAAATGCTGCAATTGGCCGAAGCGCTCATCAAGCAGAAGGAAACCACCTTCGATCCGAAGAATTATGAGGACCGCTATGAGATCGCGCTGATGACGATGATCCGCGAGAAGCTGAAGGGCCACAAGCCAATCATCGCGGCGGCCCCCGAACGCGGCAATGTCATCAATCTGATGGATGCGCTGAAGGCCAGCCTGTCGCAATCGAAGCCGCCGGCCAAGTCGAAAAGCAAGGCCGACGAGGTCGCCAAGCCCGCGACCAAGAAGGCGGCAGCGGGCGGCGCTGTTGAAAATCCGCTGAAGGCCAATCTGCTGAAGGCGGTCGGCAAGAGCAAGAAATGACGGCACAAGCCGTCCTGGTCCCGGGGGCCGTCTTCGGCGCGATCGGCGCGCTGGCGGCGTTTCCGCTCAGGCTCGCGGCACGCGAGGTCGAGCGCCAGCACGGCCAGTTGCGGCGCGGCGTCACCAGGCGCACCACGCATGTCGTGTTCGGCCGCTCCGTGCTGGCCAGGGCCGGGCTTGCCAAGAACGGCGACGCCGAGATCGAGCGCCGCGTCGCTGCCGAGCGCATGGCCGGCCGTGTTCTGATCAGCGAGAATGGTTTCTTGCGCATGCTCGGGCTGATGAAGGCGCCGGAGGCGTCCTCGCTGTCGAGGCAATCGCTGATCGAACAGTCGCGGCTGCCAGGCGCCGACCTTGACCTGTTGTCGCTGTTCGATGCCTTCGAACATGACGGCGAACCCTATTCCTTCCGCGACCTGATCCTGGCCCGCAAATATGCCGGGCTGGTGGCCGGCGGGGCGACGTGGGGCGCGATCGCGCGTTCCGTCCATCGCTCCGGGCCGGTGGCTTCGCTGACCGCCAAGTCGCTCAATGTCGGCTCGCAGCATGGGCGGCCCGACGCAATCTATCTCGAGGGCGGCCAGAGCGAGCTCGACGGGCAATTGCTGTTCGATCTGGGCACCGCCGGTTCAGCTGGCGACGACACGCTGGAAGAGCTGTTCGAGGAGGCCGAAGCGGCTGAGGAGGGCGGCGACCATGACGGGGCAGCCGCGCTCTACCAGCGCTGTCTGGCCATCGACCCGGGCGATGCCTTTGCCGCCTTCAACCGCGCCAACTGCCTGCGCGCCGGCGGCCACGCGAGGGACGCCGCGCACGATTATGCCCGTGCGATAAAGCTCGACCCGGTCTTCGTCGAGGCATGGTTCAATCTGGCAGGGCTGATGAGCGAGCAAGGCCGCGAAGCCTCGGCGCGAAGGCATCTGCAGAAGGCCATCGCGCTAGACAAGACCTATGCCGATCCGGTGTTCAACCTCGCCCGGCTGGAATTCGACGCCGGCAATTTGCCGGAGGCGCGCCGCAACTGGGCGCGCTATCTCGAACTGGATAGCGATTCCGAATGGGCGCGGGTTGCGGCCAAGGGGGTGCAGTTCGTGGATATGCAACTGGCGCGGACGGCTGGGTGAGGGGATTGATGCTGGCGCTTGAACACCCCCCTCTGTCCTGCCGGACATCTCCCCCGCAAGGGGGGAGATTGGATGTCGCCACCGCTTTCCCCAATCGCCAACGTTGGACATTGAGCGGAACGTCAAAGCTGCCGATCTCCCCCCTTGCGGGGGAGATGTCCGGCAGGACAGAGGGGGGTTGGACGGAACACGACCTCTCGGGGAAGGCCGCCCTATGACCACCTTCCTCTTCGACGGCCCCGAGACCGCCCCCGTCGCCATCCTGCTCGCGCATGGCGCCGGCGCGTCGATGGATTCTCCCTCGATGACGGCCACCGCCAAGTCGCTGGCGGCGACTGGCTTCCAGGTCGCGCGCTTCGAATTCCACTACATGGCAGCCCGCCGCTACGGGCATCGCAAGCCGCCGCCGCGGGCCGAGACGGTGAACCCGGAATATGTCAAGGCGATCGCCGACCTCAGGACGAAGGGCGTAACCGGCCCACTCATCATCGGCGGCAAGTCGATGGGCGGGCGCGTCGCCTCGATGGTCGCCGACGAGATGTTTGCCAAGGGCGAGATATCGGGCCTGCTGTGCCTCGGCTATCCCTTTCATCCGCCGGCCAAGCCCGAGCAATTGCGGACCAAACATCTCGCCAACCTGAAGACGCCGACGCTGATCTTCCAGGGCACACGTGACGAGTTCGGGACGCAGGACGAGGTCGCGACTTACGCGCTTTCCGACCAGATCGAAATCGTTTGGCTGGAGGATGGCGACCATGATCTCAAACCGCGCAAGAGCGTTTCAGGATTTTCGGCGGCCGAACACTTGAAGACGCTGGCCGAGGCTGTGAAGGCGTGGACGGGCCGGATCGTTTCCTGAGCCGATGAAAATCGCCTCCTTCAACATCAACAACGTCAACAGCCGGCTGGAGAACCTGCTGGCATGGCTGGCGACGGCAAAGCCTGATGTCGTGTGCCTGCAGGAACTGAAGGCGCGCGACACGCAGTTTCCGCGTTCGGCATTGGCCGCGGCCGGCTATGGCGCGGTGTGGAAGGGCGAGCCGACCTGGAACGGCGTCGCCTTACTGGCGCGGGCCTCGGAACCGGTGCTGACCCGCGATGCCTTGCCGGGCGACGATGCCGACAAGCAGAGCCGCTACATCGAGGCGGCGGTGGACGGCATCGTCATCGCTTGCCTTTATGCGCCGAACGGCAACCCTCAGCCCGGCCCGAAATTCGCCTACAAGCTCGCCTGGCATGAACGGCTGGAGGCACACGCCGAGCAGCTGTTGGACACCGGCCTACCGGTGGTGCTGGCCGGCGACTACAACATCGTGCCCGAGCCGCGCGACATCTACGCCACCCGCTCCTATGACGACAACGCGCTGGTGCAGCCGGAAAGCCGGGCGTCCTTCGCCCGCCTGATCGAGCAGGGCTGGACGGATGCCCTGCGCAAGAAGCACCCGAAGGAGACGCTCTATACGTTCTGGGATTATCGCCGAAACCGCTGGCCGCGCGACGCGGGGCTCAGGCTCGACCATATCCTGCTGTCGAAGACACTGTCGCGCCGTCTCACCGCCGCCGGGATCGACCGCGAGGTGCGCGGGCAAGACGGCGCCAGCGACCATGCGCCGGTCTGGGTGGAGCTCAGGTCAGCTTGATGGGAACCTCGACGCCGCCGCTTTCGCATGCGCCATTTTGCGAACACCTTTTCCACTGGTAATCTCGTGAACTGAACTTTGCGGCGTGGGGCGAAGCCTGCGATGGCGCCGAGGGGGGCCGATGAACAGAGTCGTCGACAGGCTGATTGCAATCATCCTGCTGGTGGTGGCCGTGGCTTGCGTCTGGCGCGCCTGGCTGGTGCTTGGCGATGCAGTCGTCGTCTGGCGCGGTGTCTCGCCTTCCGCCGAGGCTTCCGCCTCCATCCGGTTGGCCGCATTGGTGGTGGCGGCACTCGCTTGCCTGATTGGCGCTCTGCTGTTCTGGGCAGGTCGTCTGCCGGGGCGCCCGAACCATCAGGCCGGCGCGCCGCTGTTCGGCCGTGCGGCGGAAGTGCAAGACACCGGCAGGCCCGGCCTGCGCAAGGTGTTTCTCGCCCTGCCATTGGTTGTGCTTGCGGTGCTGGCCGTCGACCGGTTCGGCCCCTGGCATGATCGCGGTGGCGAAATTGCCAGCCAGCCCGGCGAACCCAAGCCCAACGAACCCAAGCAGAATGAACCCAAGCCTGCCGAGCCGAAGGGGCAGGACGTCGCCAGTGCGCCGCCGGTCCAGGAACCGGCAGTTCCACCGGCAGCCACGCCGCCGGCGCCATCTCCGCCCGCCCCACCACCGGAAGCGGTCAACCCGCCCGCGGCCCTAGAGCCGCTGACTCCGCCCGCGCTCGCGCCGCCAACGCCGCCTACGCCCGTTCCGGCACCGCCGGAGGTCGCTGTGATCCCGCCACCGACCGTCGCGCCTCTGCCCCCACCTCCGCCACCGCTGCCGACCGAGCCCGAGGGTCATCGCGACGCTGTCGTCTGGCTGGCCGTGGCGACCGACGGGCACTCGATCATGAGCGCTTCCACCGACCACACGATCAAGCTCTGGGACATCGCCGGCAAGCATCTGATCCGCACCCTCGGCGCCCACAAGGATATGGTGCGCACGGCGCTGTTCATGCCCGATGGCGTCAGCGCGCTGACCGCCGGCGACGACGGCGAGATGGTGCAGCGGAAACTTTCCGACGGCGCTGTGCTGCATGTCTTTTCGGCGGGCGAGAATGGCGGTGTGAACAAGCTGGCGATCAGCCCGGACGGCAAGCGTGCCGTGACCGGCCACGAGACCGGCAACGTCATCGTCTGGGACCTAGAAAAGGGCACCGTGCTGCATGTGATGAGCGGGCACGACTGGTCGGTCAGCGCTGTCGCCGTCTCGCCCGACGGCACTCGCGCCGTCTCGGGCAGCATCGATGGCACTCTCAAACTCTGGGACATCGACAGCGGCAAGCAGCTGCGCAGCTGGCATGGGCATGAGCATGGCACCTATGGCGCCGTGTTCACCGCCGACGGCCATCATCTAATCACCGGCAGCGGCGACTACACGATCAAGCTCTGGGACCTCGACAGCGGCCGCGAAGTGCGCCGCTTCGATGGCCATGAGGGCACCGTCTACACGTTGGCGCTGTCGGCCGACGGCAAGCGCCTGGTCTCCGGTTCGCTCGACGGCACGGCGCGCCTGTGGGACATGGAAACCGGCAATCAGGTCGCCATGTTCGACAGCCAGAGCGGCCCGATCTATGCGGTGGCCTTCGCCGCCGACGGCACGGTGCTGACCGGCGGCTACGACCGTACCATCCGCGACTGGCCGGCCGCAGGCGGCGACGGCGTGGTGCTGTTTGCAGGGGCGCCGGGGTGAATGGCGCGCCCGAGGAGCGGCCGGAGCCATTGCGGGGCGGGGTCAGCTACAGCTTCACGCCATGATCGGGTTCGAAACGATGCAGGACCTCGCGTGCTTCAATATCGACCTCTTCTCGTCTGTCATCTTCGCTGGGATGATCCGCTAATCGGCGCAGATCCTCCTCCAGGCCGCGAAGAACGTCCATCGGCAATCTTTGCACGATCGAGTTGATGCAGTGCCACTTTTGAGTTCCATCCTTTCCCTGAAGGATACGTGAGACCGGATTGATCAGCGGTGTCCCCAAAGTGACAAGGAAATCAGCGATGGGACTAGCCACCGGCCATCGGCAGTCCACTCCAACAGTTGGTCCAAAATCGGCGCAACCGCCGGATAGCCCGCTTCGACAATCAGAGCGATTGAGTCAAGATCGTGCTTGTCGCGTGGGAGCAGGCTCTGTGGGTCAATCATACAAGTCGCTTTCCGCCCATAATCTCTACGCTTTTTGAGTGCTCGAAGATTGCTGTCAATGGCCACACGCCTGTCAACCATCCTTGACCCTCTCGCCGCCCACGCTATGTTCGCGCCATGTCAGCATCCAGCCTCGCGGACAAAGCGCCGCTCATCGTGATCGACCTTCAGACCGGCATGTTCGACGGCGTGCACGAGCCGCCGATCCATGAGGCGTCAGCCATTGCCGAGCGTGCCCGGGCGGTGATCGACTGGGCGCGGCGCGGCGGGCGCAAGGTCGCCTTTGTCAGGCATGACGGACCGGCGGGCGATCCGCTGGCGCCGGGTGAACCCGGTTGGCCGGTGTGGCCCGCTCTCGGCCAGGCCGTGGACCAGCCGACTTTCGCCAAGAGCGTCGGCAATGCCTTCAGCAATGCAGCCCTTGGCGAATGGGTCGCCGGGCAGGGCGCCGGTGCTGTCGTGCTGCTGGGCGCGCAGACCGATTTTTGCGTGGCTGCGACCGTCAAGGGCGCGATGGCCAGAGGGCTTGGCGTCACCGTGGTCTCCGATGCGCACAGCACATTGGACAGCGCCAGTGAGAGCGCCCGGCAGATCATCACCCGCCACAACGATGAATTCGCCGAGGCCGGCGTCAATCTGGTGACGACGAAGGCACTGGTCGGCGGCTGAAGCTGTAACGAATTTGGCGGCAGGCTGATCGTCACTTCGCGCGACAACTTGTCCAGCACTGCGGATCGGACGAGACCGCCAGGTGCCTGCCGTGGTCGACGCGGACGGGGGGGCGCATTGTTGGGATGGCTCGGGCGCCCGCGTCAACCAGGGCGGCTCGTACCGCCGCATTGACATCATTGCACATCGCCCGCCGGCCGACACTTCCGCGAAAGCGGAATAGGCCGGGACTAAAGTGCAGATTCGGCGTCCTGGTCATCACGGCGTGAGACAGTTTCTCTTTCTTGCCGCATCGAATGATTTTCCTCAACCCAAACTGGCCGGCGGGTCGCTGTCGATTCGAAAAGGCGGCTGGATGTTCCGCCGAGCGCGCAGCCCGATCAGTTTGCCGCGCTGCGATCGGTCGCCTGAATCGATCGGGCGGGAAGGGACGACAGCGCACGTTGATCCGACGGCTGCTCGTTGAGGTAGAGCGCGCCGCCCAGGACGAGAAACACCATTCCCACCGCCATCAATCCCACCATCAGCACGGCAATCGCCGTGACCGGGCCGTTGCCTGTTTTGACGACGGTGGATCGATGCGGCATCGTTCTGTCCTCCCGATATGGATCCGGCGGCGCCGGCGATATCGCGACAAACGACAGCCAAAGCGAGATGTTCCCTTCTCCGGACGTCAATCCGGGCCACATCGGCCGTTTGCGTTTTCGCCTAGGACCAAGGTCTTAGGTGCCAGCCGCAAAGGTCCGGGGGGCCCTGTTCGGTTCCGGCAATGTGCATTGGACGTTCCGGTATTTTAGTCAAACGCGATATAATGACGCGGTCGTTTCGCGTGGTCAGGATCGGGAAAAAACTTAGCCGGCCAAGCGTCTTCGCCGCAATCGTGGCACCTAAAATGGCCCCGCTGGCAGCCCTGACGTCACAGGCACAGCGCGGCAACGGCCGCCACCACCGCCGCCACGGGGGCGCAGTATGCCAAGGCTGGAACCAAGCGCCGGCGCTTCGCGTTTTGAGTTTGACCTGTGAGGACTGCCACCTCCGGCCACACCGTCTAAGGCCCGCTTTGCTCCCAGCAAGGCGGGCCTCTTTCTTGTCGGAGCTTCCGGCGAAAACAAGAAAGGCGGCTGGAACGACACGGTGCGCTCTACGTTGGCTAGGCAATGAAAATATTGAGGCCGATCCAGCGCCGGTGGCGACGACCTTTGAAGCCCATGCCATGGGGCGTTCTCCGGTGATCCGTGTAGCTGTTGGCAGTTCTGTGTGCAATTCAGCACCCATCTGCATAATTTATCTACGAAATCCGGAAGCTTTTGTGCCTCTTGGACCGATAGCTGGATCAACAAGCGCCAATATCAGGTCGATTTCGTGATGCTTTCAATTCGGTAATTGAAATGGAACCTCACGGTGGCGGCGGAGTTTTCATCCAGGGCGGAGTTCCGATGAATACAATGGAGGCTATGATGAAACATTATCTTTCGAGTGCTGCGGCCGCGATCGTCCTGATGGGCGGCATTGGCGTGGCGATGGCTGAACACGTCGTTGTCGTCCAGCCGGAGCAGGAGACGGTCGTTCGCCAATACATCAAGAAGGAGCCGCTTGCGTCGGTGAACCTGCTGGGCGTCGAACTCAAGCTTGGCTCGTCGGTGCCCGACACGGTCGAATTGCGTCAGGTGCCCGACGTCAAATATCGCGTCGCCGTGATCAATGACCAGACCGTCCTGGTCGATCCAGAGACACGCCAGATCGTCCAAGTCCTGCACTGAGTGAGGCCCGACGCGTAGGCCGACACACCGGGATTGCCCGCGTTGGGTTGTCTTGGGAGGAGCCCGTCACCAGACATTCGCGTCGGTGGCGGGCTTTCCTTTGAGGCAGGTTTTGCCGTGGTCTATTCGGCGGCCAGCTTGTCCTGCGTGTTCGTCTCAAAATCGCGGGCGTCGTGGCGCTCATGCAGCTGCATGGCGGGTTCACCGAAGGCGCGGTTGACCATGCGGCCGCGCTTGACCGCGGGGCGGGCGTCGATCGCCTTGGCCCAGCGCTGCACATGCTGGTAGTCGTTCACGGACAGGAACTCGCCGGAATCATTGTACATGCGGCCGAGCGCCAGCCCGCCATACCAGGGCCAAACCGCCATGTCGGCGATGCTGTAGTCCTTGCCACCGAGATATTCGGACTCGGCAAGCCGACGGTCGAGCACGTCCATCTGGCGCTTCACCTCCATGGAGAAGCGGTCGATGGCATACTCGAACTTCTCCGGCGCATAGGCGTAGAAATGGCCGAAGCCGCCGCCCAGATAAGGTGCCGAACCCATCTGCCAGAACAGCCAGGACAGCACCTCGGCGCGGGCCGGCTGTTCGGTCGGCAGGAATTCGCCGAATTTTTCGGCGAGATAGACGAGGATCGAGCCGGATTCGAAGATGCGCACCGGGGTCTTGCCGCTGCGGTCCATCAAGGCGGGAATCTTTGAATTGGGATTGACCTCGACGAAGCCGCTGCCGAACTGGTCGCCATCGTTGATGCGGATCAGCCAGGCATCATATTCGGCGCCCTTGTGGCCGCGCGCCAGAAGTTCCTCCAACATGACGGTCACCTTGACGCCGTTCGGCGTCGCCAGCGAATAGAGCTGCAGCGGGTGTTTGCCGACTGGCAGGTCCTTGTCGTGCGTCGGCCCGGCGATCGGCCGGTTGATGCTGGCAAAGGCGCCGCCATTCGCCTTGCTCCAGGTCCATACTTTCGGCGGGGTGTAGTCGGTCATCTCGGGGCCTCGTGGGGAAGGATGGGCAGGTCGCCCTACAACTAGGGTTTCAGAGGGGGAAGTTCAACTTGCGTTGAACTATTGTTGACGGAGGCTCCGTTTTCCCTTCCCCTGGTGGGGTGATCAGCCGGATCGCGAAGCGAATTCATCATGCCAGTGGCCGCGCGAACCGCTTCTCACCCCTTGCACCATCTCCCTTGCGGCATACCTATAGAATTATCACCTATCCAGGAATGACAGCATGACCATCAATCCCAATCCGCGCTCGGTCGTTGCCGTGCGGGCCACCGTTCCGGAGGATGCCTTCACGGCGGGTGCCCTTGGCACGCTCAGGGAAGGCAGCGGTGTCGTCATCCGCAACGACGGGCTGGTGCTGACCATCGGCTATCTCATCACCGAAGCGGAAGAGGTCTGGCTGACCAGTCATGACGGCCGCGTCATCCCGGCGCACGCGCTTGCCTATGACCAGGAATCGGGCTTCGGCCTGGTGCAGGCGCTGGCGCCGCTCGGCCTGCCGGCGGTGGCGCTGGGCGATGCCGGCAAGGCCAGGATCGGCGACGCCGTGGTGCTGGCCGACGGCGTCGGCCAGTCGGTGCAGGCCAGGATCGTCACCAAGCAGGAATTCGCCGGCTATTGGGAGTATCTGCTCGACGAGGCGATCTTCATCGCGCCCGCGCACCCGTCCTGGGGTGGTGCCGGGCTGTTCGGCGCCGACGGCTCGCTGCTCGGCATCGGTTCGCTGCGGCTGCAGATGAGCCGCAACGGCGAGGTCGCCGATATAAACATGGTCGTGCCGATCGACCTTTTGCCGCCCATTCTCGACGATCTCCTGACGCGCGGCCATGTGGCCAGGCCACCGCGCCCGTGGCTCGGCGCCTTGTCGGCCGAAAGCGACGGCAAGGTGGTGGTGATGAGCGTGACCGAAGGCGGCCCGGCCGCCAAAGCCGGCCTGCGGCAGGGCGACATCATTTCCGACATCCGTGACGGCGCGGTCGATGGGCTGGCCGATTTCTATCGCAAGCTGTGGGAGAGCGGCTCGGCCGGCGCGGAGATCCCGATGCGGGTGCTGCGCGATGGCCGCGAAACCTGGCTGCGCGTCAAATCGGCCGACCGCGGCAGTTTCCTCAAGAAGCCGCAGCTGCAGTAGGCATCGGCTGGGGCATTTCGTTGCATCCCAGTCGGCCGCTCACCGCGCCAGCGGGCTGTCCCAGACGACAAACAACAGCGCTTTCAGCTGGGCAAAGCGTTCTGGTCCGAGTTCGGTGCGCCACTCTTCCTCGATGTCGCGCAGGATATCGACCATTTTCCAGAAGGCGGCGTGTCCGCGTTCGGTGGACCGCACCACGCGCGCACTGCCTTCGCCCGGAATGTCGGAGCGCATGAGATAGCCGTAACCTTCGAGACTGCTGAGCAGCTGGTTGATGGCCTGCTTGCTCATGCCTGCGCGCTCGGCGATGGTGCCCGGGCGCGCGCCGTCCGGCCCGGGAAACTGCAGCACCGCCATATGCGGCAGGCGCAATTCGTCGAAGCCGGCGGCGTTGAGCTCCTTGATCAGCCGGCGCTGGATCGCCTGGGCCGGCACGCGCAGCAGCGCGCCGATCAGCAGGTCCTCGGTCTTGGTCTGCAGAACTTCAGCGGATGTGGCCATTGACGATCCGGTAAATTGAGTTTACTCATAGGCGGTAAATGTAATTTACTCGGGGAGCTTATGCAATGCCAGCCTTGGATCTTCAGGTCAATCCAGCCAACGAAACCATCGGTACCAAGGGGCTGTCGGTTCGCTTCCTGGTGTCAGGCGACAGTTCGAACGGCAGCGTCGCCGCCTTCGAACTGATGGTGCCCGGCGCGCAACGGCTGCCGGCGCCGGCGCACAGCCACGACCACTACGAAGAGACGATCTACGGCGTCGACGGGGTGTTGACCTGGACCGTCGACGGCAAGGCGATCGAGGTCGGGCCAGGTGAGGCGCTGTGCATTCCACGCGGCGCCGTTCACCGGTTTGACAACAATGGCACCAGGGATGCCAAGGCGCTTTGCGTCATCACCCCGGCGGCGATCGGCCCGGACTATTTTCGCGAGGCCTTTGCGGTGCTCAATGCTGCCGCCGGCGGCCCGCCGGACAAGCTCAAAATGATGGACATCATGCGCCGGCACGGATTGACGCCGGCGGCGCCGCCACCGAACTGAAGCCGGTCAAAGAGACGCCGGTCACCCGTCGCAAGCGCTGAAATCAGCACCCAGGTTCCAGTCCTTGAAGGCGACGGTCCGGCCTTCCACCGAGACAGTCCTGTGCTTCGAGCTGCCGTCAGGCTGCGTCTTGCTGCTGGTGCCCTTGCCGGTCAGCACGTTGTACTCACAGGCGCTGGCGACATTATCCTGCTGGAAGTCCTCGTAGTCATAGGCAAAACCGGCGACGATGAAGGCACCGTTGCGCCAGGCGATGGTCAGCGTCATGTTGGTCCGCTGGCCGCCGATCGGCATCGCCGGCAGATAGAACTTGATCGACCCGTTCGGCAGCATCGTCAGTTCCGGCTCGGTGTCTGAATTTTCGTAGCCCGGCCGGTCGTAACCGTTCCATTCGCCGAGGATCTGCTCGTGCACGATTTCGACGGGCTTGAGGTAATTGTGCTCCTTGTCCCTGAGGAAGAAGTGGATGTCCATCGGATTGCCGGGCTGGGTCTCGACGACCATGGCAAGGTCGACGGCGCCGTCGCCGTTGAAGTCGCCGGTCACCGCCGTGATGATTTTCAGGGTGTCGATCGGTTCGCCGAGGGCAGCTGTGGGCAACAGCATCGCCAGGGCGAAGAGCAGAGATTTCATGATGTGTTCCCAAGCGTGTGGAACAGGACCATCGCAGGTCTGCGAGATTTCGACAGCGGGTGGAGGAAAATATTTTCGGCCGAGGGGCGGCCTAGTCGCGTTGCGCACTCGCAAACACCACCAGGTTCCCGTCGGGGTCGCGCAGGCGCATGATGTAGAAATCGTCGGCTTCCTCGATCGGGCCGGGCTTGAGGCCTGCATCCATCAGCCGCTGCCGCTCGGGCGCCAGCGGCAGCACGCCGAGCGTCAGCGTGCTGGTACCGGCCTTGTCCCTGTCCTCGAAGAGCTGCACCTCAGCGCTGTCGCTGAACTGCCATTCGGCCAGGCCCGGCATCGGCCGGCGCAGCGGCGCCTTGCCGAACAGCTTTGCATACCAGCCGATGCTCGATTCGAGGTCGGCGCAGCTGACATGGGCGAAAATGGTCTGGATTGTCATCGGGAACCTCCATCCGGCGGTTGCACTGAAGCCGGAACGCGGCGATGGGTGGTGCGTTCCATCGTCATCCGCCAGCAGGCTTTGCTGCTGCCGAAAACTGACAGGGGGCCATATCACGATGCTGACGGATGATGTTTGGCACGATGCTGGAGGCAAGATGACGGTGATCCGAGCGGCAAGCGCAGCGAGCGGGCAGGCCGGCTGATGGCGCCGGTCAAGGTCGATCCCGACAAGGTCAGGGAGTTCCCGGACGCGGCCAGCTTCCACGCCTGGCTCGGCAAGCACCACGCTGCGGAAACCGAGGTGTGGATCAAGATCCACAAGGTGGGGTCGGGGCTGAAGTCGATCACGCCGAAGGAGGCCATCGACGTGGTGCTGTGCTTCGGCTGGATCGACGCGGTGCGCAAGGGGCTCGACGACAACAGTTTCTTGCAGCGCTACACGCCGCGCGGCAGGAAGAGCATCTGGAGCCTGATCAACATCGACAATGTCGCGCGGCTGGTCGAGGAGGGTCGCATGACCGAGCATGGGCTGAGACAGGTCGAGGCAGCCAAGGCCGATGGCCGCTGGGCGCGCGCCTACGGCAGCGGCAAGGAGATGAAAATCCCCGATGACCTGCAGGCAGCCATAGATGCCGAACCCAAGGCGAAAGAGATGCTGGCAAAGCTCAGCGCACAGAACCGCTTCGCGCTTGCCTTCCGCACCCACAACATGAAGACCGAAGCTGGCCGCAAGAAGAAGATCGAGACCTTCGTCGCGATGCTGAAGCGCGGCGAGACGATCCATCCGCAGGGCAAGAAGTAATCCTTTCAGGCGCCGCACTGCCGGCGCTTTGCGTTTAGCCGCACCCGTTTCACACTTTCTCGGAATTGCTCCAGCCACGGTGGGTATTGGCCGCCTCGGGCTTTCGGGTGCCATGCAGTCGATCAAGGCGCTGATTAAGGCCGGCTGCGTCAGATCGAGGTCGATTCGCCGCGGCCGAGAAGGACCCTGTCTCCGCCACTCGCGGGAACGTTCGCAATCCCGATACGATGTCCACTATTCGACATAAACCTTATGTCCCGCATCCCAGGCGGGAGGCGCTTTACAGGATTATGGATATCATATATCCTTAAGGATATTAAATGTCCTCAAAAGGAGAGAGCAGTGACACAGCGCCTGAACGTCGCCCAACAATCGCCTGAGCTATTCAAGCAGCTTCTCGACTTCAGCATGGCCGAGGCGCGCAGCGTGATCGAAGAGAAGATCCGCGATCTGGTCCATATCCGGGCGTCCCAGATCAATGGCTGCGCCTTCTGCCTCGACATGCATGTCAAGGAAGCAAAGATCCACGGCGAGAGCGAGTTGCGGCTCTACCATGTCGCCATCTGGCGGGAATCAAACCTTTTCATTCCTCGTGAACGCGCCGCCCTTGCCTGGACTGAAGCCGTCACGAAGCTCCCCGAGGGCGGTATTCCGGACGAACTCTACGAGCGGGTGCGTGGGCAGCTTTCGGAAAAGGAAATCTCCGACCTGACCTTCTCGATCATGGCCATCAACGCCTGGAACCGTGCTAACGTCGCCTTCAAGACCGTGCCCGGCTCTGCGGATAAACTCTACCGCCTCGACAAGGCAGGCCTGAACTAACCCCGCCCTTTTTACAGACCCATCAATCGATGCGGCGCGACGTGGCGGCCGCTAACGGAGAAGTCTTATGAAAATCGTCATCATCGGGGGCACTGGTCTCATCGGTTCCAAGACAGTCGAACGCCTGCGCAAGCAGGGCTGTGAGGTGATCGCCGCCTCCCCGAATACCGGTGTCAACACCATCACCGGCGAAGGTCTGAAGGAAGCGCTCGCGGGCGCCGAGGTCGTGATCGACCTCGCCAACTCACCCTCTTTCGAGGACAAGGCCGCGATGGAGTTCTTCGAGACGTCGGGCCGCAATCTGCTCGCGGCGGACAAGGCTGCCGGCGTCAAGCATCACATCGCGCTCTCGGTCGTCGGAACCGAACGCCTGCAGGACGTCGGCTATTTCCGTGCCAAACTCGCCCAGGAAAAGCTGATTAAGGCGTCCGGCATTCCCTACACCATCGTTCACTCCACGCAGTTCATGGAGTTCTTGGCCGGCATCGCCCAATCGGGTACGGTCGGCGACGCCGTACATCTGTCGCCGGCCTATGTACAACCCATCGCGTCCGATGACGTCGCCGACGTCATGGCCGGTATCGCGCTCGCCGCGCCGATCAACGGCATGATCGAGATTTCCGGTCCGGAGCGTGTGCGAATGAGCGAGCTCGTCGCCCGCTACCTGAAGGCTGCCGGCGATCCTCGCACGGTCGTGACTGATCCGGATGCGCTCTATTTCGGCGCGAGGCTGAACGACACGTCGCTCGTCTCCGACAACAATCCCCGTCTCGGCCGCATCACCTTCGAGCAGTGGTTTGCCACCTCGGCGCGGAAATGACCGTCACGATGCGCCGCAGCGCAGCGTTCCACTCAACGCATGAAAGGAGTTTCGAAATGATCAAATCAATCGTCGCCGCCCTTATCGTCACGGCTGCCTTGGCAAGCCCGGCCGCAGCCGAGGACACAGGCGGGAAGGCCGCGAAAGTCACGCTCGTCTATGAGCATGAACTGCCGAATGTCCCCGGCAAGAGCATCAAGGGCATTCTGGTCGAATATGGTCCCGGCGGTCACTCGGAAGCGCACACCCATCCGACCTCCGCCTTCATCTATGCGACGGTTCTGGAAGGCTCCATCCGCAGCCAGGTCAATGATGGCCCGGTCAAGGTCTACAAGGCCGGCGAGAGCTTTTCGGAGCTGCCGGGTGACCGCCACAGTGTGAGCGAGAACGGCAGCAAGACCAAGCCAGCGAAACTACTGGCAGTCTTCGTGGTCGACACCAACCAGAAAGAACTGACCTATCCGGTCAAGAAGTAGACCGACCAGACAAGTAGGCCGAAGAGGCCGGGCACCTGGTGTCCGGCCGTTCCGGTAGACGGAAATCATGTCGGCGAGGCCATGTTGGGTGCGTGGCATCCTCAGGGTGCCCGATGGCCCGCCTGTTGTCTGTAAGAAGGACTAGCCATCCGTCACGATCTGCCATTTCCATTCATCCGGCGCGCTCCAGCACCCATTCAAAGCTGCTCTTCCAGAGTTCGGCTGGAATCTCCTGCGCCAGGGCCTCGGTGAGATCGGAAAGCTTGACGCTGCGCAATTTTGCACGCCATGCCTCGTCGGCTTCCCACATGATGCGCGACACCGCGCAAGGGCTGCTTTCGCAATAGTCCTGCGGACGGCATGGGTTGTTTGCGCGGATGTTATTGCACACGAACGTCGGCGTCTTGCCCTCGACCGCTTCGACAATATCCAGGAAGGTCAGTTCAGCCGGTGTCCGCGCCAATCGATATCCACCTGACGGACCCAGCGTCGTATGGACAAGGCCCGCCTGCGACAGGCTTTGCAGGGCCTTGGATAGATACTCCTTGGGAAGGCCGTGGAACTCGGCAAGCGCTTTTGTCGAGAGATAGCGCCCGGCAGGCAGGCCTGCGAGAATAGCGCAGCAGTGCAGCGCCCATTCGACTTGGCTTTTCAGGATCATCGATGAATTCCGGGGTCGATACTGACCGAGCTTTATTAAGGATACAAAATATCCCTATTCTCCTGCGGTGTAAACAGACGGGTTCCCGGTCCCGCTTGAGTGGGGTTTCAGCATCGTCCGCAGGGCAAGAGGTAAGCCGTTCAGGCCCCGGAATGCGGGTCAATGCTGTAGGGATGGACCGGATAGCCGGGACCGATGGCGTCGCGTACGCGGCCAATCCACCCCATGACCGCCGGATAGTCCGCCAGCGAGAAGCCGCAATCCTCGGCGCGATGGCTGTAGGCATAGACGGCGATATCGGCGATCGTGAAGTCGTTTCCGACGAGAAACGGGGTGTCGCCAAGGCTGCGGTTCATGGCGGCGAGGGTGCGGGCTCCGGCTTCGCGCTTGCCTGCAACCATGCCCTGGTTGCGCTCGAGGCGTCCGGTCAAGGTCCAGAAGCGCAGCGAGCCGATGACCGGTTCGACATTGTATTGTTCGAAGAACAGCCACTGCATGACTTTGGCGCGCTGATAGCGGTCCGCCGGCAGAAGGGGCGTCCCTTCGGCGAGGTAAGTCAGGATCGAATTGGATTCGGCGATGGCGCTGCCCTCTTCGAGCTGGAGCACCGGTACGGCACCGGCAGGATTGAGTTCAAGGAAGGCGTCGGTGTGGCTCTCGCCCTCGAAAATCGAGACCTTGCGACTGTCATAGGGGATCTTGAGCAGCCCGAGCAGAACCCGGACCTTCCAGCCATTCTGCGATGGGAGATAATCATGAAGCTTGAGCATGGCTGGTCCTCGTGATGGATCAACCATCGCATGGCGTGCCGCCCGGCCACCACCCGATTCCTGCACGCCATCGCATGAAGACTGCGATCCCAGCCACCTAATAAATCACTTCCGCTCGTGCCATCTTTCTCCCGAAGCAATCGACATCCCGGGAGCAGCACATGAACACGCAATCCAGCAAGGTCGCGCTGGTTACCGGCGCCAATCGCGGCATCGGGCTCGAGACCGGGCGCCAGCTGGCGAAGCTCGGCTTCACCGTTCTGCTCGGCGTGCGCGACCTCGCCAGAGGCGAAGCGGCGGCACGAGGCCTCGACGGCCATGTCGAGGCCATCGCGTTCGATGTCGCGGCGCCTGACGCAGCGGCACTGGCGGCGGCGGATGTCGAGCGCCGCTTCGGCCGTCTCGACGTGCTGATCAACAACGCCGCGATCCACTACGACACCGGTTCGCGGGCGTTGCTGCCGGACTGGAAGGTGATCCGCGAGGCGTTCGAGACAATGTCTTTGGCGCCTGGCGGGCCGCGTCCGCCTTCGCGCCGCTGCTCAAGGCCGGTGGCCATGGCAGGCTGGTCAACGTTTCTTCCGAGGGTGGTTCGCTGGCCTCGATGGGGGCGGGGGCGCCGGCCTATTCGACATCGAAGGCGACCCTCAACGCGCTGACCTGCGTGCTGGCGGCCGAACTGCACGGCGCCGGCGTGCTGGTCAACGCCGTCTGCCCCGGCTGGGTCGCCACCGACATGGGGGGGCCGGGCGGGCGCCCGGTGGCGCAAGGAGCAGCGGGCATCGTCTGGGCGGCGACCTTGGCGGATGACGGTCCGACCGGCGGTTTCTTTCGCGACGGCAAAAGGCTGCCGTGGTGAGGATCCCGGACGCGGGCATGATCGGCGGAGCACAGATTCAACCGCTGTCTGGTTTCGGACGGCTCACTTGTTGAATCGTTGAACCGCTGTAAGGTCTTGATTTCACGCAGTTCCGGGCGGAATGCCAGCTTTCGAAAAACCGCGCAAGAAAAAAGCCGCCCTCGCTTTTGCGAGTGGCGGCCTTTCCCTGGGAGGAAGTCAGAGAGAAGGGCGATCAATAAGCCTTGGCGAGCTTGCTGCCGTCCTTCTTGTGGGGGGTGCTTCTTGACGTGTTGAAAGCCTGGGCTTCAAAAAACTGGTTTCATAGATCTGATCTCACTCAGCCTCATCGTCCGGTGTCACCCCAAGCAGCTCCAGAGCGTTGGCCAGCGTCCTGATGCCTTGCGCCTGCTTGCGCTCGGCACAGAAGCGGATGGCTGTCTTCTGCAGTGTCGTTGCCTCGGCGACCTCGGCTGTCTCGGCTTTGGTCTGGATGACTTCGTCGAGTTGATGACTGAGCCGGTCGCAGTGCTCGCTGCGGGTGATGGCGGCTTTTGCTTCCGACGGTCCGATCGCGGTGACGGCAAGCGACATGCCGAGCAGGGCACCCGTCCATCCGTTCAAACCTCGTTGCATTGCCGGTGACATCCGTTGGCGTTGTGCCGCGACCATTCCGGCCGCCGCGGGATGCTTATGCCAGCCGATCTTTTCGCCAGTTTTTCCGAACTGTTGAATCTTGTTTCTGGATTGTGTCCGGGGACGGTCTTGGTTTCTCCCACAAGAAGGAGGGAAGTGCTGCCGCTGCGGCGCTTGCGCCTCTTCCTCTGGCGCCCGCCATCGCGTATGGCCCCGGGGAAAATCCTTCCAAGTTCCAAGCCCCCCGGAAATCGCATGATCAGACTGGAAAGCATCAGCAAGCAGAATGGCCGTCAGCTTGTCTTCATCGAAGCGTCGGCGGCGCTGCAGAAGGGCGAGAAGGTCGGCCTCGTCGGCCCCAACGGCGCTGGCAAGACGACGCTGTTTCGCATGATCACCGGGCAGGAACAGCCCGACGAAGGCCAGGTGCAGGTCGATCGCGGTGTCACCATCGGTTATTTCAGCCAGGATGTCGGCGACATGGAAGGCCACAGCGCTGTGGCCGAAGTGATGAACGGCGCCGGGCCGGTGAGCGACGTGGCGGCCGAGATGGCCGCACTCGAGGCCGCCATGGCCGACCGCGACCAGGCCGACCAGATGGACGACATCATCGCCAGATATGGCGAGGCGCAGCACCGTTTCGAGGAGCTCGATGGCTATGCGCTGGACGGCCGCGCGCGTGAGGTGCTCGATGGCCTGGGTTTCAGCCAGGAGATGATGGACGGCGATGTCGGCAAACTCTCCGGCGGCTGGAAGATGCGCGTGGCGCTGGCCCGCATCCTTCTGATGCGGCCCGACGCCATGCTGCTCGACGAGCCGAGCAACCATCTCGACCTCGAAAGCCTGATCTGGCTGGAATCCTTCCTGAAGAACTATGACGGCGCATTGCTGATGACCTCGCACGACCGCGAGTTCATGAACCGCATCGTCAACAAGGTGGTCGAGATCGACGCAGGTTCGCTGACCGCCTATTCCGGCAATTACGAATTCTATCAGCAGCAGCGGGCGATCGCCGACAAGCAGCAGCAGGCGCAGTTCGAGCGCCAGCAGGCGATGCTGGCCAAGGAGATCGCCTTCATCGAGCGCTTCAAGGCGCGCGCCTCGCATGCCGCGCAGGTGCAGAGCCGGGTGAAGAAGCTCGACAAGATCGACCGCGTCGAGCCGCCCAAGCGCCGCCAGACGGTGTCGTTCGACTTCCAGCCGGCGCCCCGCTGCGGCGAGGATGTCGTGACGCTGAAGAGCGTCCACAAGGGTTATGGCAGCCGCAGCATCTATGAAGGGCTCGATTTCCAGGTCCGCCGCCGCGAGCGCTGGTGCATCATGGGCGTCAATGGCGCCGGCAAGTCGACGCTGTTGAAGCTGGTCGCCGGTGCTTCCGAGCCCGACGCCGGCACGGTGGCGCGCGGCCCAAGCGTCAAGATGGGTTATTTCGCCCAGCACGCCATGGAATTGCTGGAAGGCGAGCGTACCGTGTTCCAGACGCTGGAGGACGCGTTCCCGCAGGCCGGCCAGGCGCCGCTCAGGGCACTCGCCGGCTGCTTCGGCTTTTCCGGCGACGAAATCGAGAAGAAATGCCGGGTGCTGTCAGGCGGCGAGAAGGCGCGGCTGGTGATGGCGCTGATGCTGTTCGACCCGCCCAACCTGCTGGTGCTGGACGAGCCGACCAACCATCTCGACATCGCCACCAAGGAGATGCTGATCACCGCACTCTCCCAGTACGAAGGCACCATGCTCTTCGTATCGCACGACCGGCATTTCCTGGCGGCACTTTCCAACCGCGTGCTGGAACTGACGCCCGAAGGCATCCACACCTATGGCGGCGGCTATACGGAGTATGTCGAGCGGACGGGGCAGGAAGCGCCGGGGCTCAGGAGCTAAGGGGCGCCAAGCCACTACCCCGCGGCCAGCCACTTGCGAGACTGGGCGAAGGTCTTGAAGGCCTTCGCCTCCATCGGGCGGCCAAGAAAGTAACCTTGCAGGATATCGCAACCAAGCTCCTTCAGGATGCGCGCGTGCTCCATCGTCTCTACGCCCTCGGCAACCACTTCGATGCCGAGCGATTTGCCGATCTCGATGATCGACGACACCAGCTGCCGCTGCGCCATTGAGCCAGTGATGGGCGTGACCAGTTGGCGGTCGATCTTGAGGCGACGCGGCCGCAACTTGAGCAGGGAGACGATCGAGGCATAGCCGGTGCCAAAATCGTCGATCTCGATGTCGATGCCGAGCTCCTTGATGTGCTCGATGTTCCAGGTGACCAGATCGTCGTTCTCGTCGAGGAAGATGGACTCCACCAGCTCGAACGACACGGTTCCTTCCTTGATGGCGAGCTCGCGCAAACCCTTGATCAGGTCCTTGTCCTCCAGGCGCCTGGCCGAGACGTTGACCGAGACACGCGGGATGTTGAGATGGCTGCGCGACCAGCGCTCGAAATTCTCCAGCGCATCCTTGAGGACGATGCGGTCGATCAGCGCCACGACATTGAGCTCTTCGGCCACCTTGAGATAGGCGTCGGGGGCCAGGATGCCACGCCGCGGGTGCTTCCAGCGCGACAACGCTTCGACGCCGACGATCTCGAGCGTCCTGGCGTCGAACTGCGGCTGGTAGTAGGCGACGAATTCATCCCGCTCCAGCCCGCCCAGGATCTCGTCGGCGACCTGCTTGGTCCGCACGATCTCGCTCTGCAGTTCCTCGTTGAAGAACTCGTAGCGGTTGCGGCCACGGCCTTTCGCCCGGTAAAGCGCGAGATCGGCGTTGACGAGCAACTGCTTTGCGTCGACGCCGCTGTTGGCGGCAATGCCGATGCTGACCCCGAACCGGCACTGATGGCCCCGATAGTAGACAGGCTGGCGCATCTCCTCGATGATGCGGTCGGCGAGTGCCGAGAGCGCGTCGTCGTCACGCCCATGGCTTACCACGACGAACTCGTCGCCGCCGATGCGCGCAACGAAATCGCCAGAGCCGGCATTGGCCTTGATGACCTTCGAGGCATGCATCAGCATCGCGTCGCCCGCTGCGTGCCCGAGCGTGTCATTGATCTGCTTGAAGCGGTCGAGGTCAAGATGCAGCAGCGCCATGCGGTCGTGTTGGCCGGTTTCGGCCAGCATCTCGTCGAGATAGCGGCGGTTGGGCAGGCCTGTCAGTGAATCGTGCAGCGCCACATGCTCGATATGCGCCTTGGCAAGCTTCAGCTCGGCGTTCTTCGATTCCGACAGCTGGCGCTCGCGAATGAGGTTCTCGTTGAGCAGGACGTCGCTGGTCACATCCCATTCGGCGCCGATCAGCTTGGGCGTGCCGCCGATGTCCTGGAAGAAGCTGGCGCGCGTGCGCACATGACGGACGGCGCCGTCGGGGCGCAGGAGCCGGTATTGCGAGAAGTAGGGGCCTTTTGTCGTCGCGGCCGAATCGAAGTCCTGCTTTGCCCGCTCGATGTCCTCTGGGTGGATCGCCAGCGCCCAGTCGTTATAGCCTCGTGGCTTGCCGTCGGCCGGCCTGCCATAGATTTCGTTGACGCGGTCGTCCCACAGCAGTTCGTTGGTGGCGAGGTCGTGCTCCCAAACGCCGATGCCCGAGGCGTCCAGCGCCAGCTCCAGGCGACCGGACAGGCGCCTCAACTCGGCGTCATTCCTTTGCCTTTCGCCAAACAGCCGCCCGGCCACGAGAATCGGCAGTACCACCAGCGCGCCGGCAAGTGCCATGAGTGCCCGCAAGGTCCACTGATTTTTCGGAGCCGCTGGCCAGCCATTCTTGGGGATGGCCGAAATTTGCCAGGAACCCGAAGGCAGCTGCACGTCGGCCGCTACGGGATTGCCGGCGACGACCGTGCCGTTGCCGAAGAAACGTTCGCCCCCGCCGCCCAACGCATCCTTGCCGGTCAGCGCGACATCGATGTCGAGAGCGGGGTCGGCCAGTCCGCTTGCCGCGTAGAGCCGGTCGACATCGACGACTGCCGAGACGATGCCCCAGAAGCGGTCGCCGCCTCCCGCCGTCGGCACGAAGACCGGGATGCGACCGATGAAGCCGCGCCCGCCTTGCGCCAGTTTGACCGGTCCGGCAAATACCAGCACGCGCTGGTCGCGCGCCCGAAGCGCTGCCAGGCGTTGCTCCTCGTTCTTGCGGTAGTCGAGCCCGATTGCCTTCTCGTTGCCTTCCATCGGGTACATCAGCGAGATGACCAGGTCGGGCGCGCCGGCGATGTTGTGCAATTGCGATTTCTGCTCGAACAGATTGCCTGCGAGCGACGCAAATCTCTGCTGGCCCATGTAGGGCTCTGTAACGATGGCCGAGACGAGCCCCTGAACAAGCTGGAGATTGCCGTTTATGTTGCCTTCGAGCTTGGCGCGGATGACGTTGACCTTAGCCAGCACATCGGCGCGCGCCAGTTGGTCGGAGACCTTCCTGTTCTGCTGGTCGGCAACGACGGCGCAGACCATGAGCACAACAAAGGCTATTGCCGCCGGCAAGTTGGCGGAAGAAAAAACGGCCTGTCTCAAGCGGCCGAGACTGTATCGCGTTGTGGCCAATTCGACCCGGGTACCTTTGCTGGACAATAGCTCGTCGGTCGATCCTACTGCCAAACGCTTAAATTTAACCTTCCAGGCCAGCCTGAAGTTTCAGCATCGTGCCTATGCCGGCATTTCAGCCCGCAGGCTGAACCAATGCATAGCGGGCTGACGCCGGTTGGACTTCTTCACGGTCAATGCCGGCCGCTAAAGGTTCGCCTTAGTGAAGATGCGCGATGCCCAGTCGAGGAAGACGCGAAGCCGCGGCGAGAGCTGCCTGTTTTGCGGGTAAAGCGCTGACAGCGGTGTCGGCGAGGGCGGGTAGTCGGCCAGCACCTCGACGAGCGTCCCATCGGCAAGGTCCTTCTCGAAGCGATAGCGCGGTGCCTGGATGAGGCCAAGTCCAAGCCGTGCCAGATCGGCGGCGGTGTCGGAATTGTTGGCCGCAACGCGGCCCGGCAACCGGACCTCGCGGGCCTTGCCGGCGACGGTGAATTCGAATGGCAGGGTCTCGCCGGTGCGCGACGAGACGAAGCCCACAGCCTGGTGACCATCCAACGCATCGGGGGAGATCGGCATGCCGTGGCGCTCCAGATAGGCAGGACTGGCGCAGGTGATCTCGCGGATCATCGCCAGGCGCCGCATGATCATGCCGCTGTCGGGCGGCTCGCCGACACGTATCACGCAGTCGACGCCCTCGCGCACGAGATCGACCAGCCTGTCGCTCTGGCCGATCTGCAGGTCGATGCGGGAATAGCGGGCGAGAAACTCGGGCAGGCGCGGCAACAGGAATGTGCGGGTGAGCAGCGTGCTGGCGTCGATGCGCAGCAGCCCGTAGGGCTCGGCATTGCGGAAGGCGGCCTCGGCATCCTCGATCTCGGCGAGGATGGACAGGCAGCGCCGATAATAGGCTTCGCCGTCCTGCGTGGCGTTGACCTGCCGCGTCGTTCGCTCCAGCAGGCGCGCGCCGAGATGCTCTTCGAGCCGCCGGATCGCTTCTGTCGCTGTTGAGCGCGGCAGGCCGAGATCTGCCGCCGCGGCGGTGAAGCTGCGTCGCTCCAGGACGCGGATGAAGAGCCGCATGGTGTCCAGACGATCCATGGTCTTTGTTCGCAGTTTCCGAATAGTCATGTCAATAGGCGGCTGATTATCCGGAAGATGGCTTGGCCTATATCCGTGTCACCAACAACGCGGAGACCTTCCATGACAAATCAGCAGACAGATACAGGCACTCAAACCAGAGCGGCGATTGTGACCGGCGCCTCCAAGGGCATCGGTGCCGCCATCGCGCGGCGGCTCGCCGGCGACGGTGTCGCCGTCGTCGTCAACTATGCGCGGGGACGCGCGGAGGCCGAAGAGCTTGTCCGGGCGATCGAGGCCGACGGCGGCAAGGCGATCGCCGTGCAGGCCGATATCGCCGATCCGGCGGGCCTCACGAGGCTGTTCGATGCCGGCGAGAAGGCGTTCGGCGGCATCGACATCCTCGTCAACAATGCCGGCATCATGAAGACGTCACCGATCGCCGAGACCGATGACGCCTTGTTCGACATGCAGGTCGCGATCAATCTCGGCGGTGTGTTCCGCGGCATGCGGGAAGGTGCGCGCCGGCTTCGCGACGGCGGTCGTATCATCAACTTCTCAAGCAGCGTCGTCGGCCTCTACCAGCCGGGTTACGGCGTCTACGCCGCCACCAAGGCAGGCGTCGAGGCGATGACCCACATCCTGGCCAAGGAGCTTGGCGCGCGCCGCGTCACCGTCAACGCGGTGGCGCCCGGACCGATCGAGACCGCCCTGTTCACGGACGGCAAGAGCCAGGCGCAAATCGAGGCCATCGGCAAAATGATCCCGCTCGGCCGGCTCGGCCAGCCCGAAGACATCGCCGGGCTGGTGTCGTTCCTGGCCGGGCCGGATAGCGGTTGGGTCAACGGGCAAATCATCCGCGCCAATGGCGGCGTGGTCTGAGGAGACAATCATGCAACAGACAATTTTGATCACAGGCGCTTCCAGCGGCTTCGGCGCGATGACGGCGCGGGCGCTCGCAAGCGCGGGCCACACGGTCTATGCATCGATGCGCGACCCGGCGGCGCGCGGCGGTGCTGCGGCAGCCGAGATGGAAAAGTTCGCTCGTGATGAGGGCGTGGCGCTCAAGCCCATTGCGCTCGATGTGACCTCGGACACCTCGGCCGAGGCGGCGGTCCGGCTGATCGTCGGCGAGGCCGGCCGGCTCGACGTGCTGATCCACAATGCCGGGCACATGGGGTTCGGACCGACCGAGGCTTTCGCGCCCGAACAGCTGGCGCAGCTCTATGACGTCAACGTCGTCGGCACGCAGCGTGTCAACCGTGCGGCCTTGCCACATATGCGCTCTCTTAGCCGGGGCCAGATGATCTGGGTCGGCTCGAGCAGCACGCGGGGCGGCACGCCGCCCTTCCTCGCGGCCTATTTCGCGGCCAAGGCCGGCATGGATGCACTGGCGCAGAGCTATGCGCTGGAACTCGCCCGCTTCGGCATCGAGACGACCATCGTCGTGCCGGGCGCCTTCACCAAGGGCACGGAGCATTTTCATCATGCGGCAGCGCCGGCGGATGCGGAGCGCGCCGCGCACTACTGGTCTGGCCCCTACGCCGGCGTCGATCAGCAGGTGCTGAAGGGGCTGGCCGCACTTGAGCCGGCGGATGCCGACCCGGCTGATATCGCGGCGGCCATCGTCGACCTCGTGGCGATGCCGCACGGAAGGCGCCCGCTGCGCCTGCACGTCGACCCCGCTGACGATGGTGCGGCGGTTGTCAATGGCGTCGCCGATCGCGTCCGCGCGCAACTCATGGAACGGATCGGCCTTGCCGACCTGCTCCATCCCCAAGCCTGAAATCCAACCTCAAAGACCAAGGAAAACGATCATGCCATTCGCCAACATCAAGATGCCGCAGGAGGCTCTCTCCAAGGCGCAGAAGGAAGACCTCATCCATCGAACCACGGCAATGTTCGTCGACTTTTTCGGCGAAGGCGTCCGACCCTACACGATGGTGCTGGTGGAGGAAGTCGCCGATGGCGGCTATGGCCGTGCCGACGAAGCCTTCGTCGTGCCAGAGGCCTATCGCGCGAAGGAGTAGCGCCCGAACCGCGCCTTACCTTGGGCAGCTGCCCGGATCACGGCTGAAGTTCACTCCGTCTCGGCCTTGCCTAGACGGAGGGTGCCTTTTCGCAAACAGAGGCCTTCGTCGCGCTTACTTGCCGGCCATGTGATCGGCAAGCTCCTGGGCTTGGGCGAGAAGCGCTGGGAAGACCGGCTCGCCCGGCAGGTGCTGGCCCATGCAGGCACGATAGTCGGCGTCACCTTTCTCCCAGGCGGCATTGGCGGCATCATACGCCTTTTGGTCCTTGAGGTCCGAGGCTTGGTAGGCCTCCTGGAACTTCTGGGCGGCGGCGTCCGCCGAGGCCCACAAGGCGTCGCAGGCGGCGATCTTCGGAACAGGCGGTGCCGCGGGGGCCGAGGCGATCATGACGCTGTTGCCCTTGACGAGCGTGACGATGACCTGCTGGTCGGGGTTCGGTCCTATGTCCTGCGCCCAGCCGCCGAGCCGCGCAAAGGCGATGTCGGCGCCTTCAGGCTTCTTCAGCGGAAAGTCGAGCGTCCCCGTGAACGCGGCGTCGCTGTTGATCGCCTGGGTGTAGAAGGCATCGAGCTTTAGTGCCGCATCGACGCCGGTGGGCAGTCTGAAGCTCGTATCCATCTCGGCGGCTCTGGACTGGAGCCACCGCTCGAGAAGCCCCCGCGTCGTTGCCACCAGGCTCGGGCCGTCGTCGCCTTTGGTGTAGCGCAACCCGTCCAGCATGCCGAACCCGATATCGGCATCGCTCAGGCTTTCGAGATTGATCGTGCCGGTTGCCGGAAAACCTGAAACCGCCAAGGGGCCGAGAAGGACTGAAAGCCGCTTTTCCAGATCGGCCAGCGCTTTCGTCCCGGCGGCATCCAGCGCTTCCACGGGTTCGTTCGCGCTTTCCAGCGCTGCGATAGCGGAAATCGCCTTGTCGCGTGCGGCGATATAGTCGTCCTCCGGCGAGGCCGCGAAAGCGGCTCCGGTCGCGAGTGCGAAAACGATCATCCAGACCAACCGCATGACATAACCCCCTTTATGGCGATCGACAGATTGGGAGCCATCGAGTAGCTTTGCGGCTATTGCGCGGCAGTACCGTCGACGCCAAGCATTGTATGCGTCGGCCGGCCCTCCGCTGGCGCTCCGGGCGTTCGTTGTTCGGAAAGCCAAGCAATTGGCTTTCCGTCCGCTTTGCGGACCACGCCTCACCCCTTCCGCTTCTCCACCTCCGCCTTCCTCAGCAAGAAGCGCTGGATCTTGCCGCTCGGCGTCTTCGGCAATTCGGTGACGAAGTCGATTTCGCGCGGATAGGCGTGGGCCGAGAGCCGCTTGCGGACATGCTGCGCCAGTTCCTCGGCCAGTTCCGGGCTGCCGCGAAACGAAGATGCAAGGATGACGAAGGCCTTGACGATCTCGGTGCGCTGCGGGTCGGGCACGCCGACAACCGCTGCCTCGTTGACCGCCGGGTGTTCGATGAGCGCGCTTTCGACGTCGAACGGACCGATGCGATAGCCCGACGAAGTGATGACGTCGTCGGCGCGGCCGATGAAGCTGATCGACCCGTCTGGCTCGAACTCGACCGTGTCGCCGCTGCGGTAATAGCCGCCCGAAATCGCCGGAGTTTCCGCCTGGTGATAACCGTCGAACCAGCGCAGCGGCGAGTTGGCGATGTCGACGGCAAGGATGCCGGGCTGGTTCGGGCCGAGCTCCTGGCCGGCCTCGTCCAGCACGACGATGCGGTAGCCCGGCATGGCAAAGCCGGCCGAGCCCGGGCGCACCGGGTGCGACAGGCCGTGATGGTTGTTGACCAACATGCCGTTCTCGGTCTGGCCGTAGTGGTCGTGGATCGGCACGCCAAGATGGGCGTCGAACCAGCGGATGACTTCCGGGTTGAGCGGCTCGCCGGCGCTGCTCACCACGCGCAGCCGGCCCTTGATGCGGGCGGCGGCCGCCGCGCCTTCGGCCAGCAAAAGTCGGAAGGCGGTCGGCGATCCGGCGAGGCTGGTGACGCCGAGGCGCTCGATGATGTCGTAGGTGCTGTTGGCGGTGAAGGCGCCTTCGTTGAAGGTCGTGGCGATGCCGAGCAGCAAGGGGCCGGTGATCGCGTAATACAGACCGTAGGCCCAGCCGGGATCGGCGATGTTCCAGAAGACGTCGTCGGGCCGCAAACCGATCGCATCGCGCATATAGGCGCCGAACGCCAGCAGCGCGCGCAGCGGCACCGGCACGCCCTTGGGCAGGCCTGTCGTGCCCGAGGTCGACATCATCATGAACAGGTCGTCGCCTTTGCGCATGACCGGCTCGCAGGACGTCGAGGCGGCGGCAAACGCGGCGCGGAAATCGATGTCGCCCCCCGGCAAGGCTTCACCCGGGGCAAGGATGGTCGCCACGCGGGGGCAATCCTCCACCTCGTCGAGCTTGCCGCGGTTGGCTGTGTTGGTGACGACGAGTTTGGCGCCGCTGGTCTTCAGCCGGTGCTCGATGGCCTTCGGGCCGAAGGCGGTGAACAGCGGCTGATAGACCGCGCCGATGCGCCAGGTGCCGAGGATGAGCGCCACCAGGTCGGGAATGCGCGGCAGCATGCCGGCAACGACATCGCCGGGGCGCACGCCCACTTCCTTGAGTATGTTGCCGACGCGCGCCGACATATCGCGAAGATCATCGAAGCTGAATTCCCGCAGCTCGCCATTGGCGGAGATCGCGCGCAGCGCCAGCCGGTTTTGCCCGGCGTGGCGATCGCAGCATTCGACGCAGGCATTGATGCCGGTCGAGGGGTCGCCATGAAGGCGCGCGACTTCATCCTCGATACGAAAGCGCTGAACGGCATCCGCGTAGCGCGGCAAGCCGGCCGAAGCTCCAACCATCGCTGCATCCCTCCGTGGCGGCGTCCCCGTGGACCATCGTCATTGGCGACAGGATAGCCAAGATCGCACTCATGGTCGATGAGGTGATCGCCGCGAGGCCTGGTGCAAACGGGGCAGGGGCTCGCCTTCCCGCTTCGGGCGCCAGGATCGCGCCGAGGGGTATCCACTGGCCCTAGAGGCCGAACCAGCGCGAGCGGCGGCTCGATCCAAAAGTCTCTTTGTCAGCGCGCAGCGCCACCGAGGGCTCGTGGTAGGTGCCGGTTGGTGCTGGGCCTGAGAAGAAATCGACCTCGACCTTGCCGATGCGGCCGCCGCCGAACTCGATATAGCAGGTGCCGAAGCCATCATAGAGCGAGCCGCTGCCGCTCTGGCGCAGTTTTGCGATGAGCCCGGCAGCGACGGCGCGCGCCGCACCCTCGGCGAACACGCCGGCCTTGGGCGTGCCGGTGTTGGCGCCGTCGCCGACGGCATAGACGTTCTCGTATCTTGTTTCGAGCGTACGCGGATTGACCGGGATCCAGCCGTTCTCGGCCATGCCGCTTTCCAGCACCACTGGCGGCACGCGATGCTTGGGAACACCGAGGAAGAGATCGAACGGCATTTCCGTGCCGTCGTCGAGCACCGCCACATTGCGGGCATTGTCGACTGAGGCGGCGCGCCTGCCGGGGACGAACTTGATGTCGCGTTCGGCAAAGGCCGCCAGCAGCGCTCGCGAGGTATCGGGCGAGGGTGGTACCGGGCTGCCCAGCGGCAGCACCAGGGCGATCTCGCAGGCCTCGCGCACGCCCTGCCTGACCAGATAGTCGTGCAGCATCAGCACACATTCGCTGGGTGCCGGCGGGCACTTGTAAGGTGCCCCGCAGACGCCGACCATCGCCTTGCCTTTTCTGAAGGTCGGCAGCACGTCGCGCAGCCGCTCCGCCCCCGCCACGGTGTAGAACTCGTTGGTTCCCGAAAGCCCTGGCGTGGCGTCGAAATCATATTCGGCACCCAGCGCGACGACGAGGTGGTCGGCGTCGAACACGCCGTCATTGGTGGTCACCCGGCGCCTTTCGGGATCGATCGAGGTTATCGTGCGCTTCAGCATCCTGACGCCGGGCTTGGCGTAGCTTTTGTAGGGTAGGCGCACGGCCTGCGGCGTGTTCAGGCCGAACATCACGTCCAGCTTGGAAAAGCCGAACACGAAGGAATCGCTCTGGTCGATCAGCGTCACTTCGATGCTGTCGCCCATCGCTTCGGAAAGCAGTGTCGTCAGTTCCAGGCCGCCGAAACCAGCTCCCAGCACGACGATACGCGGTTTGCTTGCAGTGTTCATCTTTGTTCCCCACCAATATATCCCGGTTGATCGATCATTCCCGTCGTGGCGGCGGGACTTCCCGTGTCCTCGCCGCCAAAATGTTGGCCGTCCAAGTCCAGGTAGGCTTGGCCGATGTCAGGTCAGGACTGGCTGCGGCACGATGCGGATGTAGGGCTTCGGCTCCTTCCAACCTTGCGGGTAGAGTTGCTTCGCTTCGTCGTTCGACACCGATCCCGCGATGATGACGTCGTCGCCTGGCTTCCAGTTGACCGGCGTCGCCAGGCGGTGCTTGGCCGTCAGCTGCAGGGAGTCCACCACGCGCAGCACCTCGTCGAAGTTGCGGCCCGTCGTCATCGGGTAGGATATCACCAGCTTGATCTTCTTGTCCGGACCGATGACATAGACATTGCGCACCGTCTGGTTGTCGGCGGCGGTGCGTCCGTCGGCGCTGTTGCCGGCCGACGCCGGCAACATGTCGTAGAGCTGCGAGATGGCGAGCGTCGGGTCGCCGATCATCGGGAAGTTCGGCGCCATGCCTTGCGTCTCGGCGATGTCCTTGGCCCAGCCAGCGTGCTTCTCGACGGGGTCGACCGAGAGGCCGATGACCTTGACGCCGCGCTTGTCGAACTCGGGCTTGAGGCGCGCCATGTAGCCGAGTTCGGTCGTGCACACCGGCGTGTAGTCCTTGGGGTGGGAGAACAGGATGCCCCAGCCCTTGCCCAGCCATTCATGGAAACTGATCGTGCCTTCGGTGGTCTCGGCGGTGAAGTCGGGGGCGATGTCTGCGATACGGAGTGACATGGTTGCTTCCTTTCCGGTTGGAATTCGATTGCGGGGGCAAATTAGGAAATCTATGTTCCGCGAGCGTTCCCCGACGCTCCGTGGTTGGTGACGGCTCTGGCGCCCCAGGGCTGGCTTTCCTGATGGTGCCTGTATGCGCGTTTCGATCCATCTGCTCGGCCGCTTCGCCGTCAGCGTCGATGGTCGCCCGATCCCGGCGGCCGACTGGCGGCGCGACCGCGCCTCGGCCCTGGTCAAGCTGCTGGCGCTCAGGGCTGCCCACCGCATCCACCGCGAGCAGGCCATGGAAATTTTCTGGCCCGACGCCGATCCCGAGGCGGCCGGCGCCAATCTGCGCAAGGCCATTCATTTCGCGCGCCGCGCGCTGGGAGCCCACGACCTGATCGAGGTGAGCAACGACATCGTCTCGCTTGCCCCGCATGCCGAGCTCGAGATCGATACCGAAAGCTTCGAGGCCGCCGCCAAGGCGGCGCTGCGCGGTGGTGACCGGAGCGCCTATGAGCGCGCCGCCGACCTTTATGGTGGCAGGCTTTTGCCGGACGATCTTTTCGTCGAGTGGCTCGACACACCGCGCGCGCAATCACAGCAGCGCTACAGCGATCTTTTGCGCGCCGGCGGCCTATGGCAGCGCCTGATCGCGCTCGACCCTGCCGACGAGCAGGCCCAGTGCGCGCTGATGCAGGCGGCACTCGATGCCGGCAACCGTGTCGAGGCCATCCGCCAGTTCAACCAGCTGCGCGACAACCTGCACGCCGAACTCGGCGTTGGGCCGAGTGCGGCGACCATCGCCCTTTACGAGAAGGCGCTGGCCCTCTCCGGCGCCGCGACCGTCAACCCGTCGGAGCGCATCCGCACCTCGCTCGCCTGGGGCCTGGTGCATTTGCAAAGCGGCGAGTTCGACAAGGCAAGCGAGATCGCCAGGCACACCCGCGACCTGGCGCTCGGTGCCGACCTGCCGCGCGAAGTCGGCGAGGCGAGCGCGCTGCTCGGCATCGCCTCGATGATGCGGGCGCAGTGGCCGCAACTGTTCCGCACCGAATTCATCGAATGGGTTCGCGCCAAACCGGCCTTCGTGCAGCATGTGTTCGATGGCCACCTTTGCCTATCCGAATTCTGCCTCTGCAGCGCCTCGGGCCATGCCGAAGTCGCGGGCCTTGCCCGCGAACTGCTCACCGTGGCCGAGGAGGCCGGATCGAATGCCGGTCGCGGGCTTGCCTGCCTGCTTCTGGGCGAGGCGGCGCTGTTTTCGGGCGACCTCGACGAGGCCGAGCGCCACCTGACCGAGGCCGAGCGGCTGCTGCTCGAGGCGGACGCGGTGGCCGGCCGCGTGCTCGCCATAGAGCGGCTGGCCGAGATCGCGCTGGAGCGCGGCCAGAAATGGCGCGCCAGCCGGCTCATCCAACGCGGTCTCACCGACGCCGAACGCTCATGGCTGTCGCCGCACCTGATCATGCGCATGCAGGCGCTGGCCGTGCGGGCGGCGGCGACACCCAAGATGGTGGCGCAGGAGATCCTCGCCGGCGACCGGCTGTTGACCCACGGCGCCTGCCAGCCCTGTTCGATGGCGCTGCGCACGGCCTCTGCGATCGCGCTTGCCGAGGCGGGCGAACTGGACCAGGTCGACCGCCGCCTGAACGACGCCGAGCGCATCGCCGGCATGTGGCATGGCGGTCCCTGGGCGGCCGCCCTCTGGGAAGCGCGCGGTGTGCAGCGGCGGGCGCAGAACCACGAGATCCGCGCGCTCGCCGCCTTCGACGAGGCGGCCTCGCGCTATCAGGAACTCGGCCGCCCGCGCGACCAGGCCCGATGCCTTGCCCGCATGGGCTCCGAGGGTTGACGGCAAGGAATCGGTTCCTCGTCCTATGACGGATGGCGCGTGGGCTGGTCTCACCCGCGAGGGCCTGTATGATCGCAACGGGAATGCCTGGGAGGAGGCTCGCTCATGCGGCTGGATCAGAATCTCCGTCATTGGAGGATTTGGGCACTCATCGCCGCCATGGTGCTTTGGCCGCAGGCGGCGCCGGCCGACGGCATCACGCCGGAGCGGATCACGGCTGCCCTGCCCAAGCTTGAAGCGCTCGCCGAAGCCGCCATTGCGGACGGTGCCGTACCCGGCCTCGCCATCGCCGTCGTGCACGATGACCAGGTGATCTTCCTTAAGGGGTTCGGCCATCGCGAGGCCGGCAAGCCCGAGGTCGTCGACGCCGACACGGTGTTCCAGATCGCATCGCTTTCCAAGCCGGTCTCCGCCACCGTCGTGGCGGCGCTGGTCAGCGACGGGATCGTGTCCTGGGATTCGAAGATCGCCGACCTCGATCCGGCCTTCCGCCTGGCCGATCCCTATCCGGCCAGCCAACTCACCGTCCGCGACCTGTTTTCGCATCGCAGCGGGCTCCCGGGCACGGCCGGCGACGACCTCGAGGACATTGGCTACGACCGTGCCGAAATCCTGCATCGCCTGCGGTTCGTCCCGGCATCGTCGAGCTTTCGCGCCGGGTATTCCTACAGCAATTTCGGATTGACGGAGGGTGCCGTGGCGGCCGCGACGCCGACAGGCAAGCCGTGGGAGGCGGTGGCCGAGGAGAAGCTCTACCGTCCGCTTGGCATGGCCTCGACCAGTTCGCGCCATCCGGACTTCGTCAAGCACGCGAACCGCGCCGCGCTTCACGTCAGGGTCGATGGCGCCTGGGCCGCGAAGATAGAGCGCGATCCGGATGCGCAGGCGCCTGCCGGCGGCGTCAGTTCCACGGCACGTGACCTCTCGCAATGGGTGCGCCTCATCATCGGCAACGGCGTCTACGCCGGCAAGACACTGATTGCCGCTGATGCGCTGGACCAGACGCATGTTCCGCTGATGGCGCGCGGCAACAATCCCGTTTCCGGCGGTGCCTCGTTCTACGGCCTCGGCTGGAATGTCGAATTCGGCCGGCACGGCCTGAGCTGGGGCCACGCCGGCGCCTTCAGCGTCGGCGCGCGCACCCTGGTGACAGTCTTCCCGAAGGAGAACCTTGGCATCGTTATCATCACCAACGCCTTTCCGACGGGCCTGCCGGAGGGATTGTCCGATAGCTTCGCCGATCTCGTCTTCGACGGCACGGTCGAGAAGGACTGGGTGAAGGAGTGGGACGATATCTATGCAGGCCTGTTCGGCCCGGCGGTGGCGGCAGCCAAGGCCACCTATGCAGCGCCACCTTCCCCGGCGAGGCCGGCTGGACCGGCCAGCGCCTATGCCGGCCGCTACGCCAACGACTTCGTCGGCGACGCAATCGTATCGAAAGCGGGAGACGACCTCGTGCTGAGGGTAGGCCCGGCTGCAGCCCGGTCCTATTCATTGACCCATTTCGACGGCGACATTTTCCTGACCTTTCCAGATGCCGAGACCCCTGACAGGCCCTCAGGCGTGGGTTTTGTCGTCGGCCCCGACGGCAAGGCGTCGGCCATGACCATAAGCTTCCTCGACGACAATCATCTCGGCACTCTTCAACGTGTGGGTGACTGACCGTCAAATCGAACAGTGCCGGCGGCAGCTCAAGGCGCCGGGCCGTACTGGAGCAGTTTGAAGCAATCGCCGTTGCCCGACTTCGCCTGCGTCAGGAAGGGTTTGGACCGGTCGATCCATTCCTGATGCGACCTCGCATCGGCTTCGATCGCATCGACCGGTGCAAGGCCAACGAAGCTGCGCCCGTGGCTGAAGAGCCAGCACGCACGGCCGAGAAATCGCCTGCTGCGCTGGCGCAGGAGATCGGCATCGTAGAAGACGTCAAGCACCTCGTGCTTGATCTTGCGCCCCGTTTCAGGATTGGCGATCGCAAGCTCGACCGGCTGGCCGCCGATCGCATCCTGCAGGTCCTTGTAGTCGAGGGCGAGCTGGGTGGTGGCATATTTGATCTCGCTCTCGTCACGCACGATGTCGAACCATAGCGTGGGATCGAGCTCGTTGACGACGAACGACGATTCAAAATCGCGCGACAGGTTGAGGACGTCGAAGTCGCGGACGTCGATGTCGCGCTCGACCAGCGCGATCTCGCCGACCTGCTTGCCGAGCGCCGCCCCCTGCGCGTCGATCGCGGCGTTGGTTCCACCAAGTTCGGGGCTGACATAGGCCCCGCCTTCATCCAGCAGAGCGTCGAATTGGCCGAGCGACCCGACGATGGGGGCGCCGTGGGCGATGCGCGCCGCAAGCTTGGCCAGAACCTGCTGGAGTTCCGCTTCACGTCTGCGCTGGTCCTGGTAATTCTGCTGGAAAAAGAAGATGAACAGCGACACCCCTATGCCGATCAGGATCACGCCCAGCTGCGAAAAGATGTTGCGGTAGTATTCCAGCAGCTTTTCGCGGTGGCGTACATCGTCGCGCACGCTGTGGGCGACGCGCAGATTGACGATCAGCGACAGGATCAGCAGGCCGGCGCCAACCAGGATGAGGCCGCCGATGAGCAGGTAGCCATGGCCTGTGCTGAAGTCCATCCGTTTTCCCCCCTGGACTGCGCAGAATAGTGCCATTTTACTCAAATACCTATGGGCTCGCGTCGACGTGTCTGCGGCAAGCAGGTGGTTGACCCGCCTGGCCATCCGGCCGATAGCTCCGCCAGAAATTTCCCCCGAGACATCAGATGACTTCAGACGCCAACTTCTCCGATGCAGTCGAGCGCATCGACACCTCCGACGCCACTTGGCAGACCGACGTCCGCGCCGGCGTGCGCCATGTGCGCGATCTGGCCGCCCTGCCGCTGTCGCCGGGCGAGCGCGCGGCGGCGCAAGCCGCGGCCGCAAACCACAAGGTGCGCATCCCGAAAGCCTATCTCGACCTGATCGATTGGAACGACCCCGCCGATCCGATCCGGGCGCAGGTCATCCCGTCGCCGGACGAATTGCTGGAGCAGGACGGCGAGCTCGACGATCCGATCGCCGACCATGCGTTCAGCCCGGTGCCGCGGCTGACGCATCGCCATGCCGACCGGGTGCTGTTGTTCCCGACCTATCAATGCGCGGTCTATTGCCGGTTCTGCTTTCGCAAGGAATCGCTGACCTCGATCGGCCGCGGCTATACGCGCGAGGCGCTGGAGCCGGCCTTGGCATACATCGCCGATCACCCCGAAATCCGCGAGGTGATCCTGACCGGCGGCGATCCGCTCTCACTGCCGGACAAGGCGCTGGCTGAAATCCGCGCCCGCATCGATGCGATCGCGCATGTGCGGCTGTTGCGCATCCACACGCGCGTGCCGGTGGCGCTGCCTTCGCGGATCACGTCGGGGCTGGTCGCGGCCCTGCAGGGCCGGCTGATGGTCACGGTTGTCACCCATTTCAACCACGCGCGGGAGATCACCGACGCCACCGAAGCGGCCTGCCGCACCTTGCGGCAAGCCGGCTTCGTGCTGCTCAACCAGAGCGTTCTCTTGAAAGGCGTCAACGACACGGTCGAGGTGCTGGAGGAGCTCTGCCGCGAGCTGATGTACCGGCTCGGCGTCAAACCCTACTACCTGCACCATGGCGATCTCGCGCGCGGCATGGCGCACCGCCGCACAACCATCGCGCAAGGCCAGGCGCTGGCCGCCGCACTGCGCGCCCGCCTGTCGGGCATCTGCAACCCTGTCTATGTTCTCGACCTGCCGGAAGGCGGCGGCAAGGTGCCTATCGGGCCGTGTTATGTCGAGGCGCAGGACGGCACGGACTGGCGCGTTCGCGGGCTGGATGGCGAGGTGAGGGGCTATGCGGAGGTTGTCGGCGGCCCCTAAGCTTGAGTTCCTCGCCCCCACGGAGCGGGGAGAGGCGGCCGCGAAGCGGGCGAAGCGGAGGCGTCGTAGAGCTCTGCCTTCTCAAGAGCGCAATTTGCTTAGGTCAGCGCCATTCCCCTCCGGTTCGGCTTCGCCGAGCCACCTCTCACCCATGACATGGGGGCGAGGAACCCAAGCCTTGTGGCCACTGAGCACTTGAATTCGATTATTTCATAAAAATCTTGTCGCACCGGGAATAAAGGCCCGCCCTGCCGGGTCTTCCCTTCAGCGAGGCCATTCGCCCGGCCCGCAACCCGAAGAAACGAAACAAGGACCTACGAAAATGACCAAGCTCGCTCTCAGCGTGGCTGCCATGCTGCTTGCCTCGAGCGCTGCCTTTGCCGGCAGTGACCACGGCGCAAACAACGCCAATTCACCGGTCGCTTCCGTCGACACCAACGCCACCGCGTCGATCCCCTACATCGCACCTACAGACGGCGTCGACACCAAGGTCACGACCGGGCCGCGGCACGCGACGATGCAATCGAATGCGAGCGAACCAGGCCAAGGCATCTGGGGCCGTTGAGTTCGCCAGGGGTCAAGACCGAATCCCAACGGTTCGGACTCAACCACATCGGGATGGCCTGGGGCTTGGCCCTCCGTAACCCCTTCCGCACCCACCAACAGAGGAGACCACCATGTTCAGCATGACACGACGCACACTGCTTGGATCCGCCGCTGCCGCTGCTGCCTTCGGCCTTGCCGGCAAGCTTGAATTCACCCGACCGGCCTTTGCCGAAACGCCGGTGGAGCCGACAGTCGGTTTCTACAAATACAAGGTCGGCGACATCGAGATCACCGCCATCTACGATGGCATCTGGCGCAAGCCGCATGACCCGGCCTTCATCAAGGATGTTTCGGTCGACGATACCAAGGCAGCACTCGCCAAGGCGGGGCTGACCACCGACTTCATGCCCATTCCGCTCACCGTCGTCGTGCTCAAGATGAACGGCAAGCTGATCATGATGGATGCCGGCTCTGGCGTCGGCCAGTGGCAGACCAATGCCACCCATCTGCCGGCCAACATGGCCGCAGCCGGTATCGACTACAAGGCGATCGACACCATCATGATTTCGCATTTCCACCCCGACCATGTCTGGGGCCTGATGGAAAAGGGCACCAACGCGCCTGTTTTCCCGAATGCCGAGCTCATCGTGAACGCCACCGAATACAATTGGTGGACCGATCCCGGCCGGTTGGCCAAGCTGCCCGAGGGCCGCAAGCCGGCGGGCAAGCGCATCGCTGAAAACTTCCCGAAATGGAAAAACTGGAAGCTGGTCGATGACGGCGCCGAGGTGGCGCCCGGCATCCATATCATCGCCGCGCCCGGGCATACGCCCGGCCACTCGGTCTACCTGGCCAACTCCGGCAACGAGCAGATCATGATCTCGGCCGACACCATGTATGTGCCCGCCCTTCTGGCGCCGCATCCAGAATGGCAGGGCAGCTACGACCAGGACGGGCCGACGGCGATCACTACGCGCCGCAAGATCATCGACCGCGTGATTGCCGACAACATCCGCATCTCGGGCTCGCACTTTCCATTCCCGGGCACCGGCGTCTTCGTCAAGGACGGCAACGCCTACGGCTTCGCTCCGGTCCAGATCTGAGGCCGTTTGGAAACTCTACTCTGGCGGCCATCTGAAGGCGTTTTCTGCACTTCTGTTGCTCACGGACCGGACGTCCGCTGCGCTACGGTTCTCGAATCCACCATCAGCTGACTCGCCAGAGCGAATTTCGAAACGGTCTTCTCAACGCTAGCACTCAACCCAAGCGAGAAAGACAATGAAACATTCTGTTTTTGGCAAACATGCCCTGTTCGGCCTGCTCGGCGCCGTTGCGGTGCTGACCGTGGTTCCGGTCGCGACCATCATGCCCGCCTATGCCGTCGACGACATCGAGGGCGCTGACGCGCCTGACCTCACCGCCGTCAAGGCCAAGATCGAGGCCAAGGACTATACTGGCGCGCTGGCCCAGCTGCGCGACCTGGCGCAGGACACACAGCAGCCCGACGTCTACAATCTGCTCGGCTTCACGCTGCGCAAGACCGGCGACTACAAGACCGCTCTGACCTACTACACCAAGGCGCTGGAGCTGAAGCCCGACCACAAGGCCGCCCGCGAATATCTGGGTGAGCTCTATGTCGAGACTGGCGATATGGCCAAGGCCAACGAACAGCTGACGTCGCTGGAAAAACTCTGTCCGGCCGGCTGCGAGGAACTGTCGGACCTGCAGAAGGCCATCGACACCAAGGTGACGAAGTAAGGCCCAGAGGGCTGTTCCTCGCCCCCACGAATGTGGGGGAGAGGTGGCTCGGCGAAGCTGAGACGGAGAGGGGGCTTGGCGCCGCGCCATCCCTCTTAAGCACCATAGTTTGGGCGCTCGTGGCTGGCGCCCATTGCCGGAGCCGGCATCCCCTCCCTTGCGCTGGCTCCGGCCTTTTTCAATCAGACGCTTGGCAGCGCCATTGCGCCTGTCCGACCGGACGCGGCGCCTGCCTGTTAGAAAAATTGGAGCCCGACCATGACACCGACTGAACTTGCCGCGAGGCTGCACCTCCTCGCCACGAAGCTATACGCTGGGGATGTGACCCTCCTTGCCGGCCGCCTGCTGCTTTCCCTGCTCTTCCTGCATGAAGGCCTGACACTGGCCACCCATTTTGACGGCGCCGCCAAGGCGATGGCCGCGCTGGGCGTCAGCCTGCCGCTGTTTGTTGCCACGGTTGCGCTGCAACTGGGGGCAGGGCTCTCGGTCGGGCTGGGCCTTTTGACGCGGCTGGGCGCCATCGGTCTCGGCCTGTTCTGCCTGGCAACGGCGACACTCTTCCACACCAACTTCGCCAACCAGAACGAATTGCTGCATTTCGAAAAGGATCTCGCCATTGCCGGTGGCATGTTCGTGCTGGCCATATCAGGCGCCGGCAGGATTTCGCTGGACAGGGTGCTCACTGGTTTCGTGAAGCCCCGGCGTGGCGACAAAGACACCGTCGACGCGCTCATGGCGGCCTATCCCCAGCACGGCGAGACCAGCCTGCCAATCTGAAAGTGCCATGACATTTGTGCTCCCGGGCAGCGTTCGGCGCGCTTCGCGGCTGCATTCAACGCAAAATTCCACGCTTGCGGTGGTTGGTACCACGTGCCTTCCCACGCCGGTGCAAACACCACGGCCCTATGATTGGCCAACAGCGTACGAAGGACCAACACGACCGTACGCTGAAGCTGCCGCCGCAAATCCGAAGGCATCGCGGTTGGCTGGTTTCGCCCGAGAGCAATCAAGGGACGGCCTCATGAACGCGGTGCGGGCGGCGCGTGGCGGCCAAATGTCAACTTTCAAAGATGGAGCTTGAAATGAAAAAGATCGTTTTGGCCATTGCCACGGTTTTGCTTGCCTCCGGCACGGCTTTCGCCGGCAGCGACAACTATGGCACGGACTACATCCCTGGCCCCGACGCCTATCCGAGCAGCAGCGTCTACCATTCGATGGGGTCCGATGGCGCCAATGCGCTCGACCTCAGCGGCACGAAGAGCATCGGCACTGCCAACAGCGCACCGGCCCTGGGAGGAAGTGCGAACTCCGACATGTCAGCCGGCTATGGCCAGGGAATCTGGGGGCACTGACAACAAGGCCGGCCGGGAACGGCCGACATCCAGGCGGTGGGCTCGCCCGCGAGCCAGCGCTGCCCAGCGCCTCGCGCATCCCAGCAACTGACCCACGATCACGCAGATTTTTTGGATCATTCGGACAGGTGCGGCGTTCCTCCCTGACGCAACGGAGGAATGATCATGGGCGACGAACGGCATGAGAAGATCCAGCAGCGAGCATACCAGATCTGGGAACGCGAAGGCGGCGGCGATCCCGAGCGGCACTGGCATCAGGCCGCGGCCGAGATCGACCGGGAGGCGGCACTGCCGCTGACGGCCGGCGATGCGCTGCCGGAGACAAGCGAGATCGCCAGCTCAGACGTCCTGGCGGTCGAGGCGCTGGCAATGCGCACCGGCATATCGGGTGACGAGGCGCAGGAACTGATCGACAGGCTGGGCCACGATCGCGCGGCGGTTGAGCAAGCCGCGCGCAACCTCAAGGGCAAGCGGCGGTCCTAGGGAGAGACGGATGATCAGGAAACTCAAGGACGGAAAATACCGCCTCTATTCGCGCAAGAAAGACGAAAAGACCGGCAAGCGGCGCAACCTCGGCACGTTTGACACGCGTGAGGCGGCGGAGAGGCATGAACGCGAGGTGCAGTATTTCAAGCGGCACTGAGGGGTGGTGGGTCACGCCGTGACCCATTTCCACCATCGCACGAGACTTAAACCGCCTCTTGGTTAACAAACGCCAAGACGACCACGCGCGGAGCAACGCAGTAAGAGAGGCTGACCTTGCGGCCGCCTTTGGTCGTCGCTCGGCCTGCGTTGAGGTCCACTTCTATATCCTCATAGCCCAAGACCTCGCGATCGAGCGGATAAACCGCCTTGTAGACCGCTTCCTTGGCGCAAAACAGGAGGCGACCGGCAAGACCCGGGTCCGCTGCGTCTGTCCGGTCCGCAGGGGTCGCAACGAGCGCGAGGAGGTCTTGCGGCAAGGGTTGGGCGGGCTCGACATCGATGCCAAGGGAGCGGATGTCGGTAACAGGCGCAACCGCCGCTACGGCCATTTCGTCGTCATGGGCGAGCGAACCGGTTATCCCGCCGGGCCAGACCGGCGTGCCGGATGGCGCGCGCAGGATGGCGAAGTCGTTGACACCAACATCCTCCAGCAGTCCGTGTGCGATCCAGCGGGCCGCTCCGCTTGCGCGCCGCATGGCCGGCTGGCGCGCGGGGATGGAGCGTGCTTCCTCTGGCAGCAGGTGGGCCTCGTCTCCGTCTTGTATGACCCGGCATCCGATCCGGACACTTTTGGGCGCGATAGCGACCATCGCCTGCAGCAGGGATGTTTGCGCAAGCGCGCTTTCAGGGGAGGGCGGCCGCGTCAACGATCATCCGCCGCGAAGGCGAGGTCGGCGATCATTTCTCCATCCTCGTCGAGCCCTTGTTCCACGAAACCGGCGGCACTGTAGAGCTGTCGTGCTGCTTCATTGTGGGGTTCGTAGCAGATTGAAACGTGCCTGATGTGGCCGAGCTTTCTGATTTCGTCCAGCAGTTCACGCAACGCCGCCTTGCCGTAGCCTCTGCCCTGCCAAGTGCGGTCGATCATGAAGCGGTAGATCCGTGCTTCGTCGTCATCCTGCGGCGCCTCGTACATCAGGAAGCCGACGACACGATCCCCAGCCATCACGACGCGGGGCCGCGCGTCACTGTCAGACATGGCTTCGTCCAGGGACTCCGCATTGCTGGCGACGAGATCCATCTGGTCGGGGGCCAGTTGCAGGGACGTGACCAAGGCCCGGTTGGCCTTGGTCACGGAGGCGAGACGAATTTCTGCGGCCTTCAAGCCGATGCCCTGGAGGCATCGTCCGTGACCGGCTCCACGAACCGATGCAGTTTGGCCGGATTGCCCCGCCAGATGGAGTTGGGCTCCAGCTCTTCGCCCTTCATCACGAACGAGTCGACATCGACCACCGATCCTTCGCCCATCACGACGCCGTAATGGACGAATGCGGAAGGTCCAAGCGTGCAGCCTTTGCCGATGCGGATGTAATCGGACTTGAACGCGCCTTCTTCCAGCGAATGGGCCTGGATGACGCAGCCTTCATTGAGCGTGACGTCATCGCCGATCTCGACCAGCGAACGCTCGGTCAGGTTGCTGCCGCCGTCATAGACCCGCTTGCCGACCTTGACGCCCAGCATGCGCAGGATCATCGGCCGGAACGGCGTGCCGGCAAACAGACGCACGATCGGCGAATCCGCAAGCTTCCAGTGGCGTTCATGGCGCCAGAAGGCGACGTCGTAGATCGTCGTCATCTGCGGCTTCAGCCTGCGAAAACCAAGGCTTGCCCGTTCGACAAGGATGTAGAACGGAATGGTGATCGCGGACGTCAAAAGCACGGCGACGAAGAGCGCGACCTCCGCCCATTCGGTGTAGTAGTTCAGCGCGCGGTCCCAGATCGCCAGTGTGGCGAACAGCATGACCCATTGCGTTGCTACGAACAGCAGGATCGTCACCATGTTGTGGCGGTTCTTGAGCGGGATGCGTCGGCGGCGGTCGTCCTCGTCGACACCGGCGATGAGTTCCTTGTCGCGGTTCACCATGCGCGGGATTTCAAAGGAAGGCGAACCGAGAAGGCCGACATTCTCGCGCAATGGCCCGTCGATGGGGATCATCACCTTGGTGCCGAGCAGGACGTTGTCGCCCGTGCGTCCATCCGGCGGGTAATAGATGTTGTTGCCGAGATAGTTGCGCTCGCCTATCCGCGTCGGCTCGAGCCTGAATGCGGAGGCGGACTTGTGCATGTTGATCATGAAAAGGCCGTCCGACACCATGGTCTCGGTGCCGATCTCGCACAGGAGCGGGTTTTCGTGCTGCTGGTTGCTGCCGAAGTTGGAACCGGTCTGCACCACCTTGTTGAGGTTCCAGCCGATGGCGCGCATGTAGTGCACGATTGCCGAACTGTCGCCGAACAGGAGGCCGAGGACGCGGGAATTGCTCGAGAATTCGGCGGCCGTCTGCAGCCAGTAACGGAAACCGTAGAGCGTGTAGGTGCGGCCTGGCTTCAGGATCAGGCTGAACAGGCGCGGCACCAGCGTTGCCGCGAGAAAGGCCACGGCGATGTAGCCGACAAGCGTGACCGTGGTGCCGATCGCGACAATGCCGATGGTCTCCTGATAGTCGTCGCCGACGTTCTCCCAATAGCTGTGGAACAGGAGCGGCAGCGGGGTGACGATGGCAAACAGGCCAATCAGCTGGACCGCTTCGAAGAGGAAGCGCCGGATGTTGGACGGATCGACGTTGCGCACCTTGCAATAGTCCGCCGTGGTCGGCACGGCCGGCGATCCATGCCAGCGTTCGCCGTCGGGGATGCTCTGCCCGCGGTGCAGCGAGGACGAATGGCCGAGCTGGGCGCCGTCGCCGATGCTGGTGTCGATGTCGAGGGTCGAGCCGACGCCGACGAAGGCATCGCGGCCGATGGTCAGCGGGCCGGTGTGGATGTAGCCGGACTGGGCCCTGAAGCCGAGGATCATCGATTCCTTGCGCAGGATGGTGTTGGCGCCGATCGAAATGAGGTCGGTGCAGACGGGCACCGATTTCGATTCGATGACGGCGTTCTTGCCGAGTTTGGTGCCGAGAAGCTGTAGATAGAAACTGTAGAGCGGGCTGCCCCGGAACAGCACGACGGGTGCGGTTCGGATCAATGTCTTGACGACCCAGAAGCGGTAGTAGCGCAGGCCCCAGATGGGAAACGCCTCGGCCTTCCAGCGGCCGATGAGGACCCATTTCGCGATGACGGCGAAGCCCGACATGCCGAAGAACACGGCGGCCGAAAGCGCCACGCAGCGCAAATAGAGCTGCAGCGGATTGTCGAGCGCGTCATACATCCAGTTGAGGCCGTCATTGAACGCCCACAGCGCCACATAGCTGTAGAGTCCGTAGAACAGGAGCTGCGCCGCGCCGCAGGTCCAGTAGGCAAAATTCGACGCCTTGCGGGTGAGAACGCGCTCATTGGTGGCCGTCGTCATCCCCTCCGCCACGCTTAGGTGTTTGGCGAGGCGCGCCACGGTCGGATAGAGATAGATTTCGCGCATCGACGTCGTCGCCCATTCCTTCCTGGTGCGCACGCGCGCGCAGAAATGGGCCATCAGCAGCGAATTGGCGCCGAGATCGTCGAAGAAGTTGTCCTCGACGGACACTTCGTCGAATTTCAGCACCGCGGCCAGTGCGTCGGCCAGGAAACGCTCGTCGTCATTGCCCGGCGGCACCATCGTGCGATCGGCCGACAGCCGGAGGCTTGTCGGTTTCGGCAGCTGGCGAAGGTCGACCTTGTTGGAGACCGTCATCGGGATCGCCGGCAGTTCCTCCAGGTAGGACGGCACCATGTAGTCCGGCAGGCGTCGCTTCATCACCTGGGCGAGATCCGCGCGGGAAATCGCCGGCAGGCCTGGTTTTGGCGCGTAGTAGGCAACGAGTTCGACGCGACCGGGCTCGATCTCCCAGGTGGTGACGGCAGCCTGCGCGATCTCAGGCTGGTCCAGCAGCACCGCCTCGATCTCGCCGAGTTCGATGCGATAGCCGCGGATCTTCACCTGGGTGTCGATGCGCCCGTTATACTCGATCTCGCCCTTGTCGTTGATGCGGCCAAGGTCGCCCGTCCGGTAGATGCGCTGCGACGGGTTGTTGGGCAGGCCGACGAAATCGGCGATGAATTTCTGGTGCGTCAGATCCGGCCGGTTGAGATAGCCGACCGCAAGCCCGATGCCGGCGATGCCGATCTCACCCAGTTCACCCGGCTCGGCAAGCTGCGGCAGCGAAGCGTCGAGAATGACGATCGAGTAGGTCGGCAACGGCGCGCCGATCGTCACCGGACTGTCGGGCGTCAGCACGCTCATGGTTGCGGTGACGGTGGCTTCGGTCGGGCCATAGGTGTTGAGGATTTGCCGTCCAGGCTTCGACCAGCGCACCACCAGATTGTGCGGGCAGGCCTCGCCGCCCACCAGCAGCGTGCGCAGGCTGGGCACGTCGCTCGCCATCGACGACAACAGGGTCGGGCTGCAGGCCATGCAGGTGATGTCATGGAGCCGCAGGAAATCCGCCAGTTCCTCGCCGACAAGAGGCATCTGGCCCGGCGCCGGCACGACCGTCGCGCCGGCGACAAACGGCACCCAGATCTCTTCGGAGGAAAAGTCGAAGGCGATGGTCATGCCCTGATAGACACGATCGCCCGGCCGGTATCCGTAGGACGCGGCGGCGACCCTGATAAAGTTGACGAAGCTCTGGTGCTTGATGACCACGCCCTTGGGTTTGCCGGTGGTGCCCGAGGTGTAGAGGATGTAGCAGGTGTCGTCCGATACAGCGGTCCTCGCATCCGGCTTCAGCGGCGCGCTGGACTGTTTGGAGATCTCGGTGGCGGCGCTGTCGATCAACAGGTGGGGAACGGGCAGTTGATCGGCTCGCGACGCGTAGGCGGCGATGGTGACGATCAGGCTGACGCTGGCGTCTTCGATGATGAGCGTCATCCGCTCCTGGGGAAACGCGGTGGCCAGCGGCACGAAGGCCGCGCCTGCCTTCATAACCGCCAGCACGGCAACATAGGTCTCCGCCGACCGGTCGAGAATGAGCCCAACGCGGTCACCCCTTCGCACGCCTCGCTTGACCAGCAGGCGGGCGAACTGGTTGGCACGGTTGTCCAGCTCCTGATACGTCCAGACACGCCCGTCGGAGATCACCGCCGGCAATGCGGCAAATGTCTCGGCGAGCTCTTCGAAGACGGTATCGAGCCGCTCACCGGGTTGCCCCTGCCGGGCAAAGTCGGCGCCCGTCAGGACCTGGCTGCGCGCGCCCCTTCCGGAGCCGTGAGCGGCCTCCACGAGCGTATCGACGATTGCCAGGCCAGTTTCCGGCTGGCTGTCCGGTCTTGCCGCGTCCAGTTCGGCGATATCGAAACCTTGGTCCATGTCCATTCTTTCCCGTCTTGGCCGAGCAACGGCTACCGCAGCCGTTTCCGGCCGCCGCGGGAGGTTATGCCATCCGATCTTTTCGCCAGTTTTTCCGAACTGTTGAATATTGTTTCTGGATTGTGTCTGGGCGCTCTTCTTGCCCTCCGCCTTAGGGCTCCGAATTCAGGTCAACAAAGGCCTGACGACGGCCAGTCCGGCGGTGTCGGCGGCTTTTGTGCTGGTGGCTTTTCGATAGGAATTTATTCTTGACATGGTGAGGGCAGCTATGCTACACATTCGTCCATGGTGCTGATTTGCGCCAATGACCCGCCGCACAGGCGGGTTTTTGCGTTTGATGCTTCGTCAACCAACGCGCCGGCGCCCGAAGGAACCCGTTAACTTGGATTTGTTGCGCTGCTCTCCCTTGTTGGTCCTTGGGGGAGGGTGAAGCCTCCGCCGTCGAGCTCCACGGCGCCCCCTCTGGCCTGCCGGCCATCTCCCCCACAAGGAGGGAGATTGGCCGGTACATCCGCTTTCGCTAACTTTCAACGTTGCAAGAAAACGCCGGCGCCGAAGCTGCCAATCTCCCCCACAAGTGGGGGAGATGGCCGGCAGGCCAGAGGGGGGCGCCGTAGGGCGCCACCTTCGTGCAGGCTTCGCGCATGGTCATGCAAATTTTTCGTCCGGATTGGCGCCGCGTTCTTCCCTGACGCAACGGAGGAACCTCAAGCCGCAGGCCTAGCGGCAAACCCACTACGGCAGCGCCCGTGCGCTCTGCCAAAGCCAGATTGCGAGCGAGCCGGATCGCCCACGGATCTGTGTTTCCACAGGCCCTTTCAGGGTACCGGATTTGAACAACGCGCAGTCGCTTCCGGCGGCATCGAGCATTTTGTCGCTCACCGCGACTTCGGCATCCTGGTCGGCCGCGATCTCCATCAGGCGGCTGGCAACGTTGACCGTGTCGCCAATGGCCGCGATGTGCTGACGGCCTTCGCCGCCGAGCCGAGAGGCCACGATCGTTCCGTGGTGGGCGCCGATCTTGAAGCCGAGCCGGGATGCGGTCGGTGCAGGCAACGACGCCAGCCAATCGTTGGTGCGGCTGGAGAGCCCCACACAACAGCGGGCGGCATTGAAGGCGTCATTTGCCGCCGGTTCCGGCAGGCCGAACAGGATCATGGCTCCGTCACCCATGAAACTCGTGACGACGCCGCCGCAGTTCGTCACTTCTTCGCCGACCAACGCATGAAAACTGTTCAGGAGTTCTCGGGTGGCGATCGGTCCCAGTGTTTCGCTCAGTCCGGTGAAGCCGGACAGGTCGATGAACAGGATGGCGGCGTCTGTCCGGACGGGCTCCAAGAGGAAGTCGCCATGCCTGGCCAGCCACTCGCCCATGCCTGGGGCTTCAACGCGTTGAAGCAATTGGCTCTGCGTTGCGAAAAATTGCGCCCGGCTCCTGCCCAGCCAAAGCTGCGCGGCACCGAACAGGATGGCAGGCGGAATGGCGGCGGTCATCGGCAGCGCGGCGCTCAGCCAGATGTGGTGCAAGAAAGCGGTCATGTTGACCACCAGCCAGACCAGGATCACGCCGGCGACCGCCGCGAGGCCGCCGGCGTTTCGCCGCCATGCCAACAGCCCGACAAGGACCATTGGCAGCACCACTGCAAAGCCGGCATCGGCAAGCCGGACATACTGGTCTCGCACGACGGCGTCGCCGGCCATCAAGTGGGCAATCGCCGTCGACATGACTTCGACGCCCGGGAGGATGGGATCGAACGGGGTCGGGTAAACATCGCCGGTGCCGGTCGCAGTGGCTCCGATCACCACAATTCGATCCAGGATCGTGCGGGGATCGAGTTGGCCATCCAGCACGGTCGCCGCGCTGATCGTGCGGATCGTGCCGCGCGGGCCATAGAAGGTCAGAGGCAGGATGTGACCAATGTCGGTCCGGATTGAGCGTCCGCCCAGCGATAGATGATCGGCTGCGATTTCTGGATCCCCTCCTGCTGCCATAGCGGCAACACGCAAGGGGAAAGACGTTTCCAGCCGATCTCCGGCCCGAAACAGCAACGGCACGAAGCGGGGCGTTCCCGTCTTGTCGGTGGCCACGTTGACGACGCCGACAGCTGCGGCATCCGAGAATGCTTTCAGCGGCCACAGAAACCGCTCGGCATTCGGCACGCCGGCGATGGGTCCGTCGCCCTTGGCCACCGTCCATTGTTCACCTCCGGGATAGACCGCCGCGGCAGCGATGACGCTCGCACTCCCGCTCAGCGAACGTGCGAGCGCCTCATCGTTGTCTTTTTCCCCGGGATCGACCAGCAGCAGGTCGAGCGCAATGGCTTTCGGTCCAAGCCGCGCGATCGTATCGACAAGCCGGGCAAGCGTGGCGCGGCTAAGGGGATATGCACCCTCGTGGCGCACCGCTTCGTCGTCTATCGCGACAATGGTGATCAGCTCCGGTGGCTTTGCCGTTCCTCGAACAAGCGTTCGAAGATCGGTCATCGTGGCTTCGACGCGGTCGAGAAACCACAAATTGCCGCGCCAGTGCGCGAAGCCCAGGCCGGCGCCCCAAAGACCCGCCAGGATGAGCGCGATCAGCGTCGGAAGCGCTCGCCTGCTCACTGCGGCTCACTGGCCGAAGCGGGCCAGCAAGGCGGAAACGCGCTTGGCGGGCCAGCGCTTGACGGTCAGCGGTCCTGTTCCGGCCTCGACGTCGACGCCATCGCCCGGCGCCAGCACCACGCCGGCTCTGGACGCGGGCCGGTTCACGGCGACGCGGCCTCTGAGGACGAAGACAGACGTCTTGCCCCCGCCGACGTCGACTGCCCATTTGGTGCCGCGCGCCGCGGCGATCGCCTGCGGGGTGACAACCGCGAAGCCAGCCGGGATCGAGCCGGCCGGAGCATCGAGCAGCAGCGCCTTGCGCCGCAATCTGACCGTATCGACCTTGCCGTTTCGATCGCGGTCCGCCAGCGTGAACCGAGCCCCACCTTCGACAATGATGGTAAGGCCTTCCTGACACCTCAGGATCTGTCGGGACGTGCCGCCCTCCGGCTCGAACGCACACCCTGCGCCCTGCGCCAGGGCGGCATCCACCCAGAAGACACCGACAAACAGGCCAGCCACCAGGCTACGGAAAAATCGGTCCCTTGCGCTCATCGATGTCCCCCTTGCTCTTGTAAATTGCTCCTGCAAAAATCCGCGGCAAGAAAATCTGCCGCCGCCAGCCGGGCGGCATGCGTACGAACCGGCACTTGCAGCCGTGTCGAGCTAAGACAGCAGAATGCCGACCGGCGATCCTAGCACGACAAAGCTGCTCCGACACCAAGCAAGGCCCCGGCCGCGATGCGAATGTCGACGAATGTCAGGCGGTGACGTTTGCTGCCGATGACGCAGTCGAGGTGCTGGAGGGACCGGCAATGACGGAGCGCCCCACGCAAGAAGGGCGAAAAACCCGGCAAGCGGGAGGGGCCTTTCGACACTCGTGAGGCGGTCGAGAAGCACGAGTGTAAGGTGCAGGCGTGTATTGACGTTCGTCTCGGCGAGCGGCGACTCAAATTTCACTGACCATTATTTTGTTGAAGTCGGTGCCGATAGGAGAACGTCTACAGTCTTGGGTTCGGACCAAAAGTGGATAGACCGTTGACGGCGGACTGCAGCAACGCAGCATTTTCCACTTTGAGGCGAAATAATTCTCAACTATGGTCCGCGAGGCTTAAGGCATGGGGGATTGCCGATGGTTTTATCACGCAGGGGTGTCGTGCTCGGCGGTCTGGCGCTGGTCGGGGTCGGTGCAACCGGCAATATTGTTCAAGCCGCGACGGCAAAATCCTTTTTCGCCGGTACCGCCATTGACAACAATTTTGTCTATCGCAAGACCAACTTCGCCAAGATCGACAAGAGATGGCATCGCCAGATCGTCAAGTATTTCAGCAGCGAGCCGGTCGGCACCGTCGTGGTCGACACCCGCCACCACTTCCTCTACCTCATCATGGAAAACAAGACCGCCATCCGCTACGGCGTCGGCGTCGGCAAGGACGGCTTCAAATGGTACGGCCGCGCGACGATCGACCGCCGCGCGCTGTGGCCGCAATGGGTCCCGCCCCCCGAAATGCGCAAGCGCAGGCCGGAGCTACCGCCCATGATCGCAGGCGGCGCGTCCAACAATCCGCTCGGGCCGCGCGCGCTCTATCTGTACCGCGACGGCGCTGACATCGGCTACCGCCTGCATGGCACGCTGGAGCCATGGAGCATCGGCACCGACGCTTCCAGCGGCTGCATCCGCATGTTCCCGGAAGACATCATCGACCTCTACCAGCGGTGCCCGATCGGCACAGCGGTGGAGGTCCTGCCGCACATCGCCGACCAGGCGCCCGCTTCCACCACTGTCGAATGATTGGCGCCTCATGAGCCGCATGATTGAAAACACGCGCCGGCTGCTCGCCGCCAGCCTGCTGGTGCTGGCCGCATCCTGCTCGACCAGCAACACGCTGGCCCCTCCCACGCCCGACGTCACCAACGCCGAGGTTGCCGGCTTCCAGAACGTGCAGCCGGGCAGCGAGGAGGATTTTATCCTCAATGTCGGCCGCCGCATCTATTTCACGCAAGGTTCGGCCGCGCTCGATTCTGTCGCCAAGGCCACCCTTGACACCCAGATCGCCTGGTTGGCAAAGAATCCGCGCTGGCTGCTCAAGCTGCAGGGTTTCGCCGACGATCCCGGCGCGAGCGAAACAGCGCTGTCGCAGAAGCGCGCCGATGCGGTGATGGACTATCTCGCCGCCGGCGGCATAGACCGCAACCGCATGTGGGCCAAGGGCTACGGCAAGGACAGGCTCGTCCGCGACTGCCCCAACTCCGCCTGCAGGTCGCAGAACCGCCGCGTTGTGTCTAATTTGCGCGATGAGAGGGACGAGTCGTAGGGGCTGCTGTTTTGCTTGTCACCAAATCAGAGTCTCACAACGCGACGACGGCATGGCTGCTTTGCGCCTCATGTCGGCCGAAGAGATTGGCTTAACCGCTGTCACCGGCGCCACACCAGAGCGGGAATCTACCCGTCTCTGCACTCCTACCTGTATCATCCGCCGCCGCCCGCTTTGGATTCCGGCATGACTTGCAGCAACGGCTGCGGCGACACTGCGATCTCTCCCGTGAAGGGCCGATCGTGGGCGAGAATCAAGAGAACGGATGCCGCCACGCCCGTCGCAAAACTTCCAAGAGCGATCGCCGATGCCATTCGGTTATCACTGTGAACGATCGCGATCGCGAGAAGAGCACAGAAGGCTTGCAGGATCAGGCAGGCCCACTTCGTGGGGTTGACTTGCGCGGAGCTGACGAGAACCCGTTGGCGACGCGCCTCGAAGGCGTCTTCAAGCCACCTCGTCATCTCGCGCTGCGCGATCTCCTGGCCGGGATTGCTTGGCGTCAAAGCCAGCGTCGTCCGCAGCGCCTCGTTAAGCGCAGGCGGGATTATGGTGACGGTCGCCGCGCCCTCGGCCATCAGTGGCCACTCCTGGCTCGTCGTTTCCTCGATATAGCTGTGCACCAGCGTCCGTAAGCGCGCCTCGGGCTCGCCCGGAAAGCTGCTCGCCAGAAGCACGACCGACCGCAATGCACTGGCCTCGCGATTGACTGCCGCATTGGCGTGATCGTTGTCGCTCCAGACCTGAGCCGCGGTGAACGCCACAAACAAGCCAAAGATGATACCGAGCGGCGGCAACATGCCAGGCGAAAGCGCCTTGAATGACCGCGCCGTGGAGCCCACGGACAGAGCGGCGATGCCTTGGTGCAAGATGAACGCGACGATATAGGTGGCCCCGAACACGACGAGAGCCATCCAGGCGAGTGGAAGAGTATGCAACCAGCCACTCATAGTAGCGCCTGCCCTCCTGAGAATTCGTCGTCAGGCGTTTGTAAGGCCGTCGTTCCACTCGTGGCAATGCCACTGTGTTCCATGCACGGGTGCAATCAGCTGCCCACGCCGGTCGAAAGACCAGCTTTATAAGCGCGTCGCAGGGAGCAATCGCCAATGCCAGAAGCCTAGAGGTACAGCGTCTCCCGATATTTGGGGGCACATGGACGCGGTAGCGCGAAAGATCCGGGACGTCGAGAAAGTGGTGGCGGAGGTCGTCAAGCATTGCCGACGCATGAGCGGCGCGGGGGCGGGGCGGATGATAGCGAGGTTATCAGAGCGTTGCCAAGGAACCCTACGGTGAGGTCGACCGGGCAAAAGTGGGGGACAGGAGGCGGCAAGCCCTAACGTGTATCCATGATTTTGCCGACCTGCTCTTTACTCAGCGGCGTATCGGCTTTGCCTTTGCGAAAATGGCTTCGCATGATGCCGTATTTGATGCCGATTTCTGAAACGACTTGGTCGATGTCGGATTTCAGGTCTTCCTTCTTGGCACGGCCAACAATGGTGACGATGGCTGAACGGTAATATTCCGCGAGGTTTAGGATGACGGATTCTAGGTACGACGGCATTTGGCCGGCATGCACTAACTGGTTTCTTGCCCGGTAAACGCGGTGGATCTGCCATCGCACGCGGTCGTAGTGGTCATCCATAGTGCTATTGACCGCCTTGATGTTTTTGTAGTCCCGCTGGAGCTTGTAGACCCGGTGAAGAGCAAGGGGATTTTCCCCCAGAAGCTGGCACAAGGCAGTTTGGTGAGCCTCGTTCTCGGGGAGAAAGAGCAATTCGGCGAAAGCTTCTTGCCCGTGGGACTCAGTCTCCATCGATCTCGTGATCTTATTGAGCCGACTCCGATACCGAGGAAGCAGTTCATTGTAGGTCGCGATAACCTGGCGACGAGCATGTCGCATAACGATGCATGGAACGATCAGCTTGGCATAGTGCACGATCCGCGCCACCTCGCGTGGCTCGCTCAGCAAAACCTCAATCGCTGACCACAGAGAGATCAGCCGGTTCTCCGGGTTGAAGGACGTGCGGGCCAAGGCTGCGGTCCGTATCGAGCTTATGAGGCGTTCAGTTGAGGGCTCATCAAAGTTGCCTGCGATGTCCGCGGCATAGTTGCTGATAGTACGGGCTCGCGTAACGCGTCTCGTCCTTGCTCCGATGGAAGGTGGACGGGGCTTGTCGTCAAAAAAGTCGGATTTGGTGATTGCCCGACCGGTTTGAGCCCGGTGGAGGGTGACGTGCATTGTTTGCCCCCACTCGCAGTGCATTCCGTAAGGGTCGAGAAAGACAATGGCCCTTTGTGCACTCAGAACTTGATATGCAGAGTCCATCGCAGCTTCGGGGTCGAGCGTTTCTACTGACCATTCCAGCACTGAAGGCAGAACGTCGGCATTTGGGTTTTGATTTAGGGTGTTCTCGTAGGCGCTGCCGGTGACCCGCATTGACGCGTTGAATCCCAGACCGCGAAGGTAATTGCCCAGGTCGCGCGTCACGCCTACCTGGACGACGTAACGATGATTTTTTCCATCGAAGGTTTTGAGAAACTTTTCGAGCGTCTTGCGCCCCATCCTGACCACCGGACGCTCGAAGAACGTGTCCTCCACGACATGCCGGATGTAGTTTCGCTCGTACCCGAGATTGATCAGGTGCGAGCAGTAGAAACCAATCAGCTTTCGGTAGTCCATGCGCTGCTTAGGTTGGTCGAATAGTTCCAGAAGCAAACGCTCAATCGTCGCCTTGTAGTCGACCGCTACGAGTTTTTCGATGAGTTCGAGATGGGATGAGAAATCGTCGAGCGAGAAGCTGGTGCCAAGCAAGTCAATAGGGATTCGATTTCGTCTTCCGCCAAACTCTTTGCTGCCGGGTCCTTTTTGAAAGACCACTTCATTTCTTCGATGATCGGGTCGAGGACAGCATGTGGAACGCGCTGATCTCGCACGTCATCTATCAGATCAAGGGCCTCGTGAACGCGAGCGATGGTATCAAGGGAATATACCCTGAAGCTTTCAAAGGTCGTCGGGGTCAGCATTTCGCTCATAAGCTGAGCCAACATCAGTATACCCCGGCTCCCGTCTGTATCAGGCCATTTGTCTTTTGGCAGACGCACAATTTGATCCCCAGCCGTTTGCGGCAGAGTATTGGCGAAGGTTCTCTTCTTCAAGTTGCGTTGGAGACTTTCCCTAGGCCTTCCGTCAAACTCGCACACCATCTGCGTCTGAGCGGCAGGTGAAATTATTGCCGGTGAGCTATCCGCCCTTGCGACGGTTGGCTAGAAATTCACTTGGGTGCGACCCGGTACAAAAAAGCTGTCGCCCACCTCATCTTCAACCAGGAGGAATCGGCTGCCGCTCTCCACCTCAATTCTGGGATTGGGACATGCAAATGGCCCTACATACGCTCATCAAGGAATAAAACTGACCGCCTCTGCTGTCCTTTCCGACTTTCCGCCGCTCGGTTACGAGGTGCTGGACTGGAACCGATTCCCGCGATGCTATCCGGGGATGTCGAAAAGCATCAGAGTGACGACAACCTCTTTGGCGGTGTCGCTCTGGTTAGCAAGGATGAACCGAAAGCGCGTTTCGCCTTCCTTCACCGGTCCGCGCCGGTACTGCGGGTGCGCCTCAACAGCAGCCTTCGCGCTTTCGATCACTGCGCTGAAATCCTTATTCCGATTGAAGACGATGATCGCAGTCTTCGTGTCCCGCCAAGTGACGTAGGAAAGCAGCTGATCGATCGTCTCTATCATCACCTTTTCGCCGCGCCATATCTTGCACTCAGCGATGAAAATGTTGGCGTTTTCAGAGCGCACCAGAATGTCGGTCTTTCCCGCTGCATTGAAAGTTTCGCCGGTGGCGCCGCCCTCATATTGACCGTTCAGCTGGACTAAGTAGTGAGAACGAATGTCTTCTTCGCCCATCCCCTTAAAGGCGTTAGGGCTTCGCTCCATCACGGTTGTCATGTTCTCGATGATGCCCAGAATGTGCCTGTAGTCAGCCTCGTCAATCGTTGGCTCAGGTTTGAAGGGAGCGCCCGCCGCTGGCTTGGCTACCACAGGAGCAATCTTTCGCCTAACCTCGGACGCACGATAGGTCGTCGGTGCATCCGCGCGCTTCTTCATCGGAAAGCCAAGGGCGGCGACTGTTCCTTTCTGTTGGAGGAGTGAGGCTTTGCGCTGCTCTATCCAGTGCCTGACGGTCTGGTCGATTTCAGCGGGCACGTTCTGGAGGTCATGCCCAATCTGCTCGAGATGCTGACGGATTTCGGCGATCGCTCCATCAATGTCAGCACGAATTCGTTGCTGGTCGCGCCCAGCCGTCCGGAAGTGAAGCACAAGTTGGTCGGCTCCGACATCCGCTCGAAGGCCTGATAGGGTGCGTCGAGAAGGCTCAAAGCGAAAAATGTCCCTATCGCCCCTGAATGGCAGGTGGAATACAACAAAATGCTCTTTCACCTTTTGCTCGCGTTCGTTGAACGGGCTGAAACCATAGTCATCAAATCGACTTGGCCTGCGGGTCGACTCGACCTCCTTTTCGTCAACCCAGACCTCATCCGTGAGCAGGACGGGTACATCGAGGGCATATTCGGCTAGAATGATGCCGACCAAATGGTCGGTGCTGTTGTTCAGCAGCTCGTTCTCCGTGAAGCGGCCAGCTCGTTCGACAGCATGCTGGGGATATCCACGCGCAATATCAAAAACGCTGTTCCCATTGAAAAGAACTTCCTCAGTCATTGCTTGCCCTCACCACGGCGAGTTTTAGAGCAGAATATCACGAGCACCAGGGCAACCAGAGGAAATGCGTTACTTTGGCCGAAGTTATTCACGGCTAAACTTGCCGGGATGGGTACGGTCCGGGGCGAAAGCTGGCCTGACTTTACCGTCCCGCCGTCGTTTTTCGTAGCCAGAAGCCGTCAGTCCGCAAACGGCCCTATCAAGACGTTCGGCATGTAGCCGGTCAGCGCTACTGGCCCTAGTAGACCCTGCGATTTCTCGCGCACGTGCCAAGTTCCGCCCCCTCGCATTAACCATTCGTTAACCATTCACTCGCTAGCGTTTACCTATCAGTAAGGATTCGCCGCCAGTGACTTTTGCCGCTCCCCTCGAGGCCAAATCCATTCGCTTTCGCGCCCGCTCGTTCGTCGCGTTCACGCTGACGCCGGAGGCGCCTTTGGGTGCCTGGCTGGAGGGGCTCGATCACTGGATCGGCAACTCGCCCGGCTATTTCAGCGGCCGGCCGGTGCTGCTCGATCTGAACACGCTGAAGCCGCAGCCAAGCGATATCGCGGCGCTGGTGGCGGAACTCGCCACGCGCGGCATTCGCATCTATGCCATCGAGCTCGAAGGGGCCGCGCTTGGCGCCGAATTGCCGCCGGTGCTGGTCGGCGCCAAGGAGGCGACGACCGATGGTTTGCTGCCCGGCCGCAAGGCGAGGGCGGACGAGAAGGCCGAGGGCAAGGCGCCAGAGGTTCGCGCGGACGCGGAACGCGCAGGTGCCGGACGCGCCGATGTGGGGCGCCCGCAGGCTGACAAGGTTGGCGCAAGCAAAGCAGGCGAGAGCGAGCCGCAGGTTGGGCACGAAGCTTCGGGCACGCTGATGATCAAGTCGCCGATCCGCTCCGGCCAGGCGATCGTGCATCCGCATGGCGATGTCATCGTGCTCGGCTCGGTCGCGTCCGGGTCGGAGATCATCGCGGCGGGCTCGATCCATGTCTACGGCACGCTGCGCGGGCGCGCTTCGGCGGGTGCGCTCGGCAACAAGGGCGCGCGCATCTTCTGCCGCCGCAACGAGGCCGAGCTTCTGGCGGTCGACGGCTGGTACGTGACTGCCGAGGAGATGGAAGGCGTTTCGCGCGGCAAGCCGATCCAGGCATTTCTCGACGGGGACGGGCTGCGCGTCGCGCCGCTCAGCTGACATTTGTTGCGGCCGGCAGGGCCGCTCGACCAACGACATAACAACAACGGAGGCATTTTCATGGGCAAGGTAGTGGTGGTCACCTCGGGCAAGGGGGGCGTCGGCAAGACGACCTCGACGGCAGCCCTGGGCGCCGCGGTCGCCAAGACCGGCAAGAAGGTGGCCCTGGTCGATTTCGACGTCGGCCTGCGCAACCTCGACCTGATCATGGGCGCCGAACGCCGCGTGGTGTTCGACCTCGTCAACGTCATCCAGGGCTCGGCGAAACTTTCGCAGGCGCTGATCCGCGACAAACGGGTGGAGACGCTGTTCCTGCTGCCGGCCTCGCAGACGCGCGACAAGGATGCGCTGACCGAGGACGGTGTCGGCGAGGTGATCGACAAGCTGCGCTCGGTGTTCGACTATGTGTTCTGCGACAGCCCGGCCGGCATCGAGCGCGGCGCGCAGCTCGCCATGCGCTTTGCCGACGAGGCGGTCATCGTCACCAATCCGGAAGTGAGCTCGGTGCGCGATTCCGATCGCATCATCGGCCTGCTCGACGCTCGCACCTTGAGGGCAGAGCAGGGCGAGCAGATCGCCAAGCATGTGCTGGTCACGCGCTATGACGCGGCGCGCGCCTCGCGTGGCGAAATGCTGTCCATCGACGACGTGCTGGAGATCCTCTCGACGCCGCTGCTCGGGATCATTCCCGAGAGCCAGGATGTGCTCAGGGCCTCCAACCTCGGCTCGCCGGTGACGCTGTCTGAGCCGCTCAACGCCGCCGCCAAGGCCTATATCGACGCCGCCAGGCGGCTCGAGGGCGAGGACTTGCCCGTCGTCGTGCCGTTCGAACGCAAGGGTTTCCTCGATCGTCTTTTGGGAAGGAGGGCGGCATGAACCTGCTCGACATCTTCAAGCGGCGCTCCAGTGCGCCGGTGGCGCGCGAGCGGCTGCAGGTGCTGCTCGCCTATGAGCGCCGCAACCGCAGCCAGCCCGACCTCGTCTCCATCCTGCGCGAGGAGATCATGGCCGTGATCGCCAAGCATGTGCAGATCGACCAGGACTATCTGCAGGTCTCGATGGACCGCGGCGAGACCATGTCGACGCTGGAAATCGACATCCAGATCCCCAACAAGAGCGCCGTGCCGCTGGCAATGGCGGGCTGATTTTTTACCCTCCCCTTGTGGGGAGGGTCGATCCGCAAAGCGGATCGGGGCGGGGGATCGGCGCCAGGCACCCCCACCCGGACCTGCGGTCTCGTCTGCCGGGTCCCCGCTGCTGCGCAGCGTCCCGGCGTTCGCTGCCTTTCATCGTGCCACCGGCACGATGAATTCGCTTCGCGAACCGATGGCTTACCCCCACAAGGGGGAGGTGGGGAGATCGCGCAGCGGTCGGGGAGGGGGCCTGCCACGCCGGCAAGCTTCCTCTGAATTCATTTGGGGGTCGAGCCTGTCCCCCACTTCCGTAGGGCGAGAAACCCACATTTTGTGGAGGGTCGGCGCCAACCCACCTACGTTTGGTACCTCCACTTTTGGGGTAGCGTGGTCAGTCTCGCCTGCGGCAATCATCTTGCCGTATGGTAAGCCGGAATGAGACAAGTTTTCTCCGAGGCACCTCTGGAGCTCACGCGCGGCGGCGCGGGCTTTGCCACGAAAAATGGTGCGCGGCGGCGACTTCAGGCCACTGGACGCAAGCGAGAAATCCCCTAGTTTCAGCATTCTACAGGCGGGGCTTCCCATACGGAAGCCGCGGATGTAATGATACATTAGCATTTTGTTAAGTACTGGGTTGGGTATGGGTAGGGGAGTTCGGGCATGAACTTCAAGGGCTTGATCAAGCGCGCTGAAGACGTAGATACCGCACTACAGGAACTGCAGATCGATCTGGCGGATGCGCTGGACGCTAGTCTCAACGCCGAGGACGAGGCGCCGCCAAAGAGCGACGAAGTCCCGGATTCCACGGCGGCTCCCGACGACCCGCCACCCGAGGCCAATGCGGCAAACGCGGATGGTGCGGAGAACGCAGACGGTGCGGGCAATCCGGACAGTCCCGAAACCGGGCCGCGGCTGACGTCCCATGCCCAGACCCGATTGGCTGCGTTGAGCGCCTTCGAAGGGCTGTTCCATGACGCCAGGGACTATATGGAGGAGATCACCGGCAAGCTGTCGGAGATCGCGACCTCACATCACCTGACGCGCGAATACCTCAACATCCTGCATGGCGACATTCTTCGCGCCAACGAGCTGGAGCTGGCCAATGCCGGCCTCCTCGCCGAACAAAGAACGCTGTCGGAAAAGCTGCACGACGCGGGGCGAAAGCTGCGCGAGCGTGAAAGCACCTGCGAAGTGCTGCAACAGCGCGAGACAAGCCTGGTCCAGGACAGGGACGCACTTCGCGCGACGCTTGCCGCGACAAGGCTGGAACTCGCGGAGGCAGCCAATGCGAGCGCAAAGCGCGACGCGGACTTCGGCGACATCGCCAAGCGGCTGACCGCCAGGACCGTCGAGGCCAACAGGCGCTTGCGCGAGAGCAAGATGCTGCGCGAAAAGCATGTCAGCCTGTCGATGGAGCTCGACAAGGCTCTGAAGCGGGAATCCCAGGCGCGCCACCGGCTCGACGAGCTCTCGGCGATCCATGCCAGCGAAGCAGCACGGTTTGCCGAACTGCTCGCCGCGCTCGCCAAGAGCGAGAAAGAGGAAGTGCGGCTCCAGAAGTCGCTCGAGGCCGCACAGGCGAAGCTTTCGGGAATGACCGAAGCGGCCAGTATGGTGGAAGGCGACCGGGAAGCGGAACTGGCGCGCAGCCAGACGCAAATGCGCGGGTTGCGTTCCGAGATCGAGGACCTGCAATCGCGGCTGGAGTGGGCCTCGAACGAGAACAGCGATGCCACCGGCGAGATCGCCAGGCTCAAGACTGAATTGAACGACACGCTGGCCGAAAAGAAAATCGCCGATGAAAAATTGTCCGCGCTCATCGAAGAGAACGAAAACGACAAGGCGAGCCTTTCGAAAGTGAACGCCAATTTTTCACAGCTTGTGCTGCAACAGGCGTCGGAACAGATACAGCTCGATGTCCAGAGGCAGGAATGCGAGGACCTCAGGGCCGAAATCGTGTCGCTCAATGCCAGGATCAAGGAATTGCTGCCCTACGAGCGGCTCCACAAGGCCACCAGCGGCAGACCGCGTGAGAGCACCGTGGTCGAGATCACCGGGGTGGTGGCGGAGAAAGCACGTGCAACGGGCAGGCGGCGCGCCCGCAGGAACCTCCGCGCGGCGCCGTAGCCTACTTCGCAGGCTCGCCGCGACGTCGCTTCGCTCCCGCCCCGCCTGGGGCGGCGAGCGGCTCGTGCTGGTAAAGCTCGTCCATGGTGAGCGATGCCAGGGCGCCGAAAGGTGCCTGCTTTTTCACCCGGCCGCCGCTCAGGATCACCACGTCGTCGCAGAACGAGATGGTGCTGTGATGGTGGCTGATGACGATGGTCGTGCGGCGGCCGGCTCTCGACTTCAGGGTCTCGACGATGGCTGCCTCCGACAGCCCATCCACGGCATTGGTGGCCTCGTCCAGGATCAGGAGATCGGGATCGCGCACCAGGGCCCTGGCCAGTGCGATCCGCTGGCGCTGTCCCGCCGAGAGGTTGATACCCCTGTAGCCGACGAGCGTGTCGTAACCGAGCGGAAGCCGTTCGATGAATTCATGCGCCTCGGCCAGTCTCGCGGCACGCTCGGCTTCGGCGGCCGTGGCCGCGTCCTGCCCGTAGGTTATGTTTTCAAAAATGGTGCCGTCGACCAGTTCCAACTCCTGGCTGGCCAGTGCGATGTGCTGGCGCCACTGGCTGGCGTCGATCCCGTCGAGCGGTGATCCATCGACGAGAATCCTGCCGGTGTCCGGTTCCACGAAGCGGCACAGGAGATTGACGATCGTCGTCTTGCCGGCGCCCGAGCGGCCGATCAGTGCCGTCGAGCGGCCGCCGCGGATATCAAAAGTCGCCGAATGCAGCACCACCTCGCGGCGGTCTGTGCCGGAATAGGTGAACGTCACATCGTCGAACTTGATGCCCTGGCGCAGGCCGTGGAACGGGCCGTCGCCTTGCGGCGGTTGAGGCTTGCCGGACGGATCCAGCATCCATGTCACCTCTTCGAGCGATCCGCTCAGGCCTTGCAACTGGCTCCACGACCCCTGCAGGGCTCGCATATGCGGCTGCAGCCTGTAGAGCAGGATGACAAACGCGATGATCAGCGGGAAATTCACCTGCGCCAGCCAGGCGCCGATCACCACCGCCAGGAACAGCGCGGCGTGGAGAACCTCCGTCAGCGGCGGCAACGCTCCCTGGCGCACAAGCAGGACGAAGGAGGCGCGGCGGACCGCATCGGACGCCGTATCGAATGTCGCCTTCTCCCGGCTCTCCTGTCCGAAGATGCGGATCAGGCGTCCGGCATGCACCAGATGGAGCATCTGCGATGCAAGGTGGTTGTTGCGCGAGGCGACGCTGCGGCTGGGACCTTTCAGATTGGCCGAGAGGATGGCGTGGGCAATCTGGACGACGGCCAGTCCAAGCGTGACCAACAGCGTCATGCGCCACGAAAGCAGCAACAGAAAGGCCAGCAGGATGATGGCGGCCGATGCGCTGACGATGGCCGACAGCATGATCTGGATCGCATCCGATGCCCGCCAGGATTCGTTGGAGATGATGTTGAGCAGCCGTCCCGGACTCTGCCGCAGGAAGAATGGGTAGCCGACCCGCAACAACCGCTCCGACAAGGCGCTGCGGATCGAATGACTTGCCTTGCCATAGATGAAGGTCGTCAGCAGCGTGTTGGCGAAGGCGAAAATGTTCTTCAGGACGATCGAGCCGAGGATGGCGATCGAAATGACCATAAGCCGGTCGCGCTCGCTGAGGTTCGATCCGACATGCTGGAGGACGGCGGAAAAGCCGGCCATTCCCGCTGCATCGCCGTGCCCCATGATAATGCCCAGCAACGGGATGATCAGGCCGATGCCGAAACCTTCGAGGACGGCGCCGACCAGGCCGAGGACCACCACGGCCGGAAGCAGGCGCAGTTGCTTCTTTCCGAACGTCCGGAACAGCATCGGCAGGCTTGGCGGTAGCAATGGCATTATGGCGGTTCAACTCGCTTCGGCATTTGCCTGTTGATCTTGTCGCACCGGCGCACCCTGCGCCCGTCTCGCCAGCAGGAGAACCGCGAATCTGGCGGCGCCGAGCAAATTCATGCCGACGATCGGCCAATGCGACAGGTTGAGTTCACGATCGAACGCAGGCCCGCCCGCCGATTCCCGGAAAGCGGCTCTCGCGGCCCAGTAGAAATGACGCAGCAGCCAGGGCGCATGGCGAACATGTTTCAGGCAGAGCCCGCCATTACCCAGGCTGTAGTCGCGGTGGAGCTTTTCGATCGATTTGCGATCCCGCCGGCCGTGATGATGGAAGATCGTCATGTCCGGCACATATTCGACCGCGATGCCGAGCAGCACCGCGCGCACGAGGTAATCGGTATCCTCCGCCGACCGCAACGGCCCGCCGGCGCCGAAGCGTTCGTCGAAATAGCCGATACGAGCCGCGACATCGCGGTGCATCGTCATGTTGCAGCCCAGCACGAAACCGCCGGGATGGACATCCGGCGTCAAGCGCTCACGTACCCGCGAGCGCTTGATCGTGAAGGGCAAATCCCTGGGATCGCCAAGTTCGACACGGCCGCCCCGGATGAGCCATTGTTCCCCGGACGCATAGTGTCGCTCCAGGTCGCGCAGGTAGTCGCAATGGACCGCGCAGTCATCATCGACAAAGACCAGCACACGGCCCCGCGCGCGCTTCAACCCGGCGTTACGGGCAGTCGCCAATCCGGGGCGGGGCTCGTGAACCGGCGTGAATGGAATGTCCGACATGGCGGCGATGCTGGCCAGGCGTTCCGCCGTGCGGTCGCTCGAGCCGTTGTCGACGACCACCAGCTCGGCGGCGAAACCGGCATGGGCGCGGCACGCGGCCTGCACCGACTTGATGCAAGCCTCGAGCACGGCGACGCGGTTGCGCGTGCAGATGATGAAGCTGACTTCCGGCGCCGATCGTTCCGGGCGAGGATTGGCCGGGACGGCGCCAAGCGCCGTCGAACGATCGCGCTGCAGGGGTTGGTGGGCTTTGACGGTCATCCCTCTAACTCAACTGATAAGGCGCCAGGACCGTCTCGGCGGGCGCGGATTTGAAGAAGTATGCCAGGGCATCCGCCTGCCTGCCGGCCGACAGCGAGGCAAGGCTGAGCCAGGGCGCCCAGGAGCCCGGCCGCAGCGCATATTTCTCGCGGCGCCGGATGACGTTCCATTTCGCGGTCCGCGTCAGCAATTCATGCGTCAGCGAGGGCTGCTTTTCGTCGGCGACGAGTTGGTAAAGGAAATAGAACAGGTTCAGTGCGCCGGCCTCGAAGCTTGGCCGCGTCTCGGCCGGCAGCGAGCAGATCTCCTCCTCCAGCGCGACGATGAAGTTGGCCGCACGGGTAACCGTGTCGAGGCTGACCGCATCGCCGATGTCGCGCAGGTCTCGCGTGGTTTCCGCGAGGCCCTCGCGCTCGAGATTCTCCGCCACGATCCGCAAATGCGTCCGGCGCATCTCCTTGCTGTGCCGGCTGGTCACGCTTGCCTGATGGATGCGGTAGACGACCAGGTTTTCGGGCATCATGGCTGCCGGGTAGCGGCCGGCCAACCGCCTGAAAAGATCGAAATCCTCAGCGTGCCTGTAGGTCTTGTCGTAGTGGAGATCGCCGTCTTCGATGACCTTCCTGTTGTAGACTACCGTCGGGTGCATGAAGATGGTGAAGAACATCGCCAATATGGGAATGCGGCCGAACTGGAACACCGGATCGGGCTTGCCTCTGGCGATGCGGCCGCGGATCAACATGTCGACCCCGGCGCCGCAGAAGCCAAGTTCGGGCCGCCGCTCGAACAGCGCCACCTGGCGCGACAGGCGCCAGGGGTAAGCGACGTCGTCCGCGTCCATCCGTGCGACCAGCTCGCCCTGGGCATTCTGCAGCCCTTCGTTGAGCGTCGCCACGAGGCCGCGGTTTTCGCGCGAGATGATCGAGATTCGGCTGTCGGCTTGCCGGTATCGCTCGAGGATTTCGAGCGAATTGTCGGTCGACCCGTCATCGATGGCGATGACCTCCACGCGACAGTAGTCCTGCCGCAGGATGCTTCCCAGCGCGGCGGCGAGATAGGGCCCGGCGTTGTAGACCGGCAGCAGGACGGAGACGAGCGGCGCGGCGGTCACGGTCTCGCATCCGTTCGCTGGAGGTCGAGCGATGGTGCTGGGCCATCGGGCGATCGGCCGGGCGCCCTCGCGACCCATCCGGCATGGCCGGCGCGTGCCGGCGCGGCATGGGTGCGCGCCACATAGGGGAAGTGGCGCTTCAGGCGGTTGAGCGGCCTTTCGAAAACCACCCAGGAAATCGAGGCCACGACGATCGTGGCGGCGCTTGCTACCAGCAACCGCCCTGGCCCTTGCTCCGAGACATTGAGCGGAATCCACGGCTGCGACTTGACGGCGAGCGACAGCAATATCGGATGATAGAGATAAACGCCGTAGCTGATGCGACCCAAAGCCAGCAACGGCGGCAGCTCGGCAAGCTTGCCGAGGGTGCCGCCAAGGCCGCTCGAACAGGCGGCGACGATGGCCATCAACGGCACCAGCGGCAGGACTTGCAGCAGCAGCCAGCGGGCCCATTCCAGTGTCGGATCGGGAGGCGCCGGGACAAACCACTCGATCATCAGGAATGCGGCCGCGAAGGCAGGCCAGCCCAGCCGCATCCATTGCGGCAGGGCAGCACCTCTGGATCGCCAGCAGGCAAGCAGCGCACCTGACGCCAGCGCATCCATGGATGCCGGCGGCAGCAGGTCGCGTGCCAGCGCCGGGGTGGCGGTGACCGGCCAGTAGAAGCGATAGGCCAGCGACAGCAGGATGATGCCGACGCAGATCGGCTCGAAGCGCCGGCGTGGGACCAGCAGGACGATCAGTGGCCAGGCGACATAGAACTGCTCCTCGATGCTCAGGCTCCAGAAATGGCACAGCACCCAGGGCGTCCAGTCATTGCGCAGCGCATACCAGAAATTCGACAGATAGAGCGCATGCCAGAGCAGCGATGGCCTGGCCTGTTCCAGGTCGAAAACCCAAACGAAACCCAGGACGGCGAAATAGGGAGGAAATATCCGCAGCGCCCGCCTGATGTAGAAGGCTCGCAACGCGTTGCCGGTTTCAAATTCGGCGGCCGAACGCGCTTCCAGCAGCAGGCGCGTGATCAGGAAGCCGCTCAGCACGAAGAACAGCCGCACCCCGATATGGCCCCAGAAGGATGATCCTCCGGCCGCGAAGAAATGCGAGTACAGAACCATCGTCACGGCGATGGCCCTCAATGCATCCAGTTGGATGTCGCGGTTGTTTCCCATCAGCGGGGTCCGCCGGCGTGATGTCCGCGATGAAGCCTCAAGCCGGCCATTTCGAACGGCAGGCCAAGGCGGACGAGGCCCGCCACGGGGCAGGCGCCATCAAAGCCGCGCTTTGCGAGTCCGCTCAGGCCGAGCACGAAATCGACGGACAGGCAGCTCAATTCGGTCAAGCCAGGGAATCCTTCACGGCCTATGTCCAGTCGTTAAAACGAGTCCCCCAGAGGATGGTTCGGCTACCGCATTGTGCAGCGCAACACAAAAAATTTACCAAGCCGAAATACTTGTGTGAGGAGGCGCTAGGTCTTGGTAAAAACCACCCGGAGTTCGGCCTTTTTGGCGATTTCCTCCAGCATCTCAACCCTATCGTTAAGCTGACTTGATCTGCTCGCTTTGGTTGATTGGCGAGAATCTCAGCTTGGAAATTGGAAAGTCTAGAATTTTTCTTAAATCGTTCGCGAAACTCGGAAGTCTATATTCTTGCTATATGATTTCTTCCCCAGATCCACAGCGGATGAATTGGAAACATTGAGTTTTGCGCGATGCAGCATAGCTGCCGGCCTTTTCGTGGTCAACGTCGCAGCAGCCTGCTGAATCGCCACTGAGCACTGCTGCTAAGCCGCGTCCTGCTGGCGACCAATCGCTGTCAACAAGGCACTCGGCGGTGGCTGGGACGGCACGGTCGACAGCGCCAGGCCGGAGATCGTCGACGTCAAGACCGGCCTGCGGCTGGCATCGAGGCTGGCGACATCAGTGACCGGTTGGCGGTTGCCGGCGCCTTGCCCTATCAAGACGTCGGCGCTGTCTCACGACAGGCCGGCCGGTTCGGCCTATCGCGATGCCGCCAGGCGGGTTTGGTCCGGCGGCATGGAGGATGAGCCAAAGTGACATCGACGCCGGTTGCCCGTCGCGAAGCGGCCCCCTTGCCGATCGCCGTACTGATGGGCGCCATGGTGTCGATCCAGATCGGCGCCACCTTCGCCAAGGGCCTGTTTCCGCTGATCGGCGCGCAGGGCACGACGACGCTCAGGCTGGTCGTCGGTGCGCTGATGCTGATCGCGGTCCTACGGCCGTGGCAGATGCGGCCGTCGCGCGCCACCATGCCATGGCTGATCGCTTATGGCGTGACGCTGTGCGCGCTAAACCTTCTGTTTTACGCCGCGCTCGCCACCATTCCGCTCGGCATCGCGGTGGCGCTGGAGTTTTCCGGTCCGCTGCTGGTGGCGACGTTGACCTCGCGGCGTGCCAGCGACTTTGCCTGGATCGGGCTGGCTGTGGCCGGCATCGTGCTGTTGTCGCCTTTCGTCCATTCGCTGCAGCCGCTTGATCCGACCGGGGTGATGCTGGCGCTGGCGGCCGGCGGCTTCTGGGCGCTCTACATCGTGCTCGCCCAGAAGGCGGGTGCTGAACTCGGCTCGCGCACCACAGCCTATGGCCTGGCGATCGCAGCCGTGCTGGTGCTGCCCTTCGGCGTGGCACAGGCGGGAACCGCGCTGCTCGCGCCATCGATCCTGACCAGCGCGCTGCTCGTCGGCCTGTTTTCCAGCGCGCTGCCTTTCTGGCTGGAGATGGTGGCGCTGACCCGGATGCCGGCTCGCATCTACGGCACGCTGACCTGCCTCGAGCCCGGGCTGGGCGCGCTGGCCGGCTTCCTGTTCCTGCACGAAAGCCTGACGGTGCCGCAACTGGCCGGCATCGCCGCGGTGATTGCCGCCGCCTTCGGCACCGCGCTGACGTCGCGGCCGCCGGTCCCGTCGCCGGAATAGCTCCCCACAAGGGGATTGTGCGCTCAGCCGCGTTCGCAATCACCGACGTCGCTCTCCTCTTGGACTTCGCCAAAAAACAACCCATATTGAATCCACGGAGCTTTGAGCGTGACCTTCGCGCGGGTGGCCCTTTTTGCCGCGGCCTTCGTCGCCGCAGCTGTCTTTTCTCCCTTCTCTTCGGCCGGGAGCGAGAAGGTTGCGCTGAGCGTCGCAATCGACGGCGCCATCGGGCCGGCAAGCACCAGGCAACTCGAGGAAGCGCTTGATGTAGCCGCCAAGCGGGGCGCCGAAGTACTCATCCTTCAACTCGATACGCCCGGCGGGCTGGTCACCTCGATGCGCGAGATGATCGCCGATATCCTCGCTTCACCGGTGCCCGTCATCGGCTATGTCGCGCCGGCCGGTGGCCATGCCGCCAGCGCCGGCACCTATATCCTCTATGCCACCCATGTCGCGGCGATGGCGCCCGGCACCAATCTGGGTGCGGCGACGCCGGTCGAGATGGGCGGGCTGCCGTCGCTTCCCGGCGGCGACAAGGACAAGAGCGACCAGAACGACAAGGGCGACCAGAAGGACTCCACCGGGCGGCCGTCAGGCGACGCGATGATGGCCAAGGTGACCAATGATGCGGTTGCCTTGATCCGCTCGCTGGCGGAACTGCGTGGGCGCAATGGCGACTGGGGCGAGAAAGCCGTGCGCGAAGCGGCGAGCCTTTCGGCCAACGCGGCGCTGCAGGAACATGTGATCGACTTCGTCGCCCACGACACCACCGAGTTGTTGCAACAGGCCGATGGGCGGACCGTCGATGTAGCGGGCAGGAAAGTGGTTCTGGCGACCAAAGGGCTGCGGGTCGAGACGCTGGAACCCGGCTGGTTCATCCAGCTTCTCTCCGTCATCACCGATCCGAACGTCGCCATCATCCTGATGCTGGTCGGCGTCTATGCCATCATCTTTGAGTTCACCAGCCCCGGCGCGGTGGCGCCCGGCGTCATCGGGACCATCTGCCTCGTGGTTGGGCTCTATGCACTCAATCTCCTGCCGATCAATTATGCCGGCCTCGCCCTGATGCTGCTCGGTGTCGCCTTCCTCGTCGTCGAGGCCTTCAACCCCACCGTGGTGCTTGGACTCGGCGGCGTGGCCGCCTTTCTGCTTGGCGCCACCGTGCTGCTCAAGACCCAAGGTCCGGGCTTCGCCGTGTCATGGGCCGTCATCGGTCCCGCCGCCGCGCTGACGCTTGGGCTGGCGCTGCTGACGGGCACCTATGTCTGGGCGGCGCGCAAGAGCCTGCCCCGTGTCGGCGGTGAGGCCATGCGCGGACTGTCGGCCCAGATTCTCGACTGGCAGGGCGGCGCGGGCCATGTACTGGCCCAGGGCGAGCGCTGGCGGGCGAAGGCCGACGAACACATCGCACCCGGCGACAGCGTCGAGGTCACCGATATCAGCGGCCTCGTACTGACCGTGCGGCGGCGCGACGCCGGAAGGAATGGAGCGAGAAAATGAGCATCGGTTACGTGGCCTATCTGTTGCTTGCGCTGGTCGTGGTCATGTTCCTGTCCGCAGCCATTCGCATCCTCAGGGAATATCAGCGCGGCGTGGTCTTCACGCTCGGTCGCTTCACCGGGGTCAAGGGTCCCGGTCTCATCATCCTCGTCCCCTTCATCCAGCAGATGGTCAAGGTCGATCTGCGGGTGGTGGTGCAGGATGTGCCGCCACAGGACGTGATTTCGCGCGACAACGTCTCTGTGAAGGTCAACGCGGTGCTCTATTTCCGCATCGTCGACGCCGAACGGGCGATCATCCAGGTCGAGGACTTCATGGCCGCCACCAATCAGTTGGCGCAGACCACGCTGCGCTCGGTGCTCGGCAAGCATGAGCTCGACGAAATGCTGGCCGAGCGCGACAAGCTCAACAGCGATATCCAGGAGATCCTCGACCAGCGCACCGACGCCTGGGGCATCAAGGTCTCCAATGTCGAGATCAAGCATGTCGACCTGAACGAGAGCATGATTCGCGCAATCGCCAAGCAGGCCGAGGCAGAGCGGCTGCGCCGCGCCAAGGTGATCAACGCCGATGGCGAGCAGCAGGCGGCGGCCAAGCTGGTCGAGGCGGGCAAGATGCTGGCCGCCGAGCCGCAAGCCATGCAACTGCGCTATTTCGAGGCCCTGCACGACATCGCCGGCGAGCGCTCGTCCACGGTTGTGTTCCCGCTGCCGGTGGACCTGCTCAGCCAGTTCATGAAGCAGCAGGGAAAGTAGGGAGGAGCGTGTAATCTTCCCCCTTTTGTGGGAGACCGGCGGCCTCACCGCAGCCAGGGCGGATCCGGCGCGAAGCGCTGGCCGATCCAGTCCGCGAAGGCGCGGGTCTTGGCGGCTTGTCCCTTGGCTGAGGGCGTGACGACATAGACCGCGCCTTCGTCGGCCAGCGTCCAATCCTCCAGGATTGGCACCAGCCGGCCGTCGGCGAGCTCACGGCCGACCAGCCAGTCGGTGCTCATCATCAGGCCGACGCTTTGCACGGCAGCCTCGACCAACACCTCGGCATCGTCGGAGACCAACGGCCCGGAAACCTCGACGCGCACGTGCCGGCCCTCGCGGTCGGTCATCTCCCAGGCCGGAAAGGTCTGGAAGCCGCTGAAGCCGAGGCAGGAATGTTCGAGCAGCGCCTGCGGTGTCTCCGGCCTGCCCCTTCGGGCGAGATAGGAGGGGGCGGCGCAGAGCAGCCGGCGCCGCGTCGCCACCTTGCGCGCCACCAGGCGCGAATCCTCCAGCGCGCCGAGCCGCACGGCGACGTCGAAATTCTCGGCGACCAGATCGACGAAGCGGTTGGAGAATTCCACCTCGATGCGGACATCGGGAAATTCGGCAAGGAATTGAGGCAGCAGCGGCCCGATCCACATGCGCCCGAATGTGCCGGGCAGCGCCAGCCGGAGCAGGCCGCGCGGGCGGCCGCCGGCATGTGCCGACGCGGCGGCCTCGGCCTCGTCGACAGCGGCGAGGATGGCGCGCACGCGCACCAGGAATTCGGCACCCGCTTCGGTCAGCGACACGCTGCGCGTCGTGCGATGGAGCAGCCTGACACCCAGCCGCTCCTCCAGTGATTGCAGCCGCCGCGACAGGATGGTCGCGTCACGCCCGACACGCGCCGCAGCTCTGGTGAAGGACCGCGCTTCGGCGATGGCCGCGAAGGCCGCCATTTCGGCAAGGGCGACTGGTTCTTGGGATTGCTGCATGATTCGCAGTACTCAAATGCAAAAGGTAATGATTATCCAGAGATAGCGCAGCAGCTAGGTTCACTCAACCCATCAATCGACGCACCGGAGTGAAACCATGAAAGCCATCGAACTGAGCCAACCCAGGCTGGACGCCTTCCGAGCCGCCACCCTGGCTACCCCCGAACCGCAGCGCGGCGAGGTGCTGATCCGCCAGCGTGCGGCGAGCCTCAATTTCGTCGATGTCGCGGTGGCGAGCGGCAATTATCCCGGACCGAGCTTTCCGCTCATCCCCGTCGCCGACAGCGCCGGCGAGATCGTCGCGCTGGGCGAGGGGGTTACGAGACTGGCCGTCGGCGATCGCGTCGTCGCCCACGCCAAGCCGCGCTGGATCGGTGGCCGGCCGCGCCCTTACGAGATGACGCAGATGCGCGGCATCTCGCTGCCGGGGTCGCTGGCCGAATATGTCGCGCTGCCGGCCAATTCGGTCGTGCCGGTGCCGGCGCATCTTTCCTTCGAGGCGGCCTCGACGCTGCCAATCGCCGGCACCACTGCCTGGAACGCCATCCGCGCCGCCGATGTCGGGCCGGGCTCGGTCGTCGTGCTGCTCGGCACCGGCGGCGTCTCGATCTTCACCTTGCAGCTTGCGAAAGCCGCCGGCGCCACGGTCATCATCACCTCGTCGTCGGACGAGAAGCTGGAGCGGGCGAAGGCACTCGGCGCCGATCATTTCATCAACTACCGCGCGACGCCCGACTGGGACGGCAAGGTGCTGGAGCTGACCGGCGGCCTCGGTGCCGACCTCGTCGTCGAGACCGGCGGGACCGCCACCTTCGCCCGCGCCATCAACGCCACCGCGCCCGGCGGCACGCTGTTCACCATCGGCTTCGTCACCGGCGCCGAGGCCACGGTCAATCTGCTGCCGATCATCATCAAGGCGCTGAGGGTGGTCGGCAACAACACCGGATCTGTGTCCGACCTTCACGACGCCGCCCGCGCCATCGGTGCAGCTGGGATCGAGCCGGTCGTCGACAAGGTGTTTTCGCCCAACCAAGCCGCCGAAGCCTACGCCCACATGGCCGCCGGCGGCCTGCACTTCGGCAAGCTGGTGTTCGGGTTGGAGTGGTGATCGGCGAAGATGGCGGAGCTGCCACTCTCCCCCCTTGCGGGGGCGATGCCCGGCAGGGCAGAGGGGGGTGGGAAGGATCGCCAAACTTCGCGGTTACAACCGGAAATCACTGGACGGCGCGATTGTGATTGATGGTATGGATGGCTCCTGCTCCCGGCGTCGTATTGCGCCATAGTTGGGATGTTGTCGTCCCTAGCAGAGGAGCCATCCATGTCCGAGCTTGCCACAGTTGGTATCGACCTCGCAAAGAGCGTCTTCCAGATCCATGGTGTAGACGAGAATGGTCGAGTTCTCGTGCGCCGCCAGCTTCGCCGCAGCCAGTTGCTCGCCTTTTTCGAGAAGCGTCCTCGATGCCTGATCGGCATGGAGGCTTGCGCAGGTTCTCACGACTGGGGACGCAGGCTTCAGGCGATGGGGCATGACGTCCGGCTAATGCCGCCGTGTTATGTCAAACCCTACGTGAAGCGCGGGAAGACGGATGCTGCGGATGCGGCTGCCATCTGTGAAGCCGTGACGCGCCCTTCCATGCGGTTTGTCGCCATCAAGAGCGAAGCCTGCTCATCGGTTCTGGTTCTTCACCGCACTCGGGACTTTCTGGTTCGCCAACGCACGCAGATCGGCAACGCGATCCGAGCCCACATGACGGAATTCGGTATCATCGCGGCGAAGGGCGCACAGAACGTCGATCGATTGCAGGACCAACTGGATCGGCTGCCGGAAGCGGCTCGGATGCCCGTGAGTTTGCTCTTCGATCAGTTGGCCGAGACGAACAAGCGGATCGAGCGGTTGACCGACGAGATCGAAGAGACCTACGCGCAAAACGAGACAAGCCAGCGTCTGGCTACGATCCCGGGCGTCGGCATGCTTTCAGCGACGATCATTGCAGCGACGACACCTGATGTCAGCAATTTCGACTGCGCGAGGGACTATGCCGCCTGGCTCGGCCTTACACCCAAACCCCACTCTACCGGAGGTAAGCAGAGGGTGGGCCGGATATCGAAGATGGGCAATCGATATATCCGACGGTTGCTGTATCTGGGCGCCATGGCGCAGGTCATGCTCAGATGTAGACTCAAGCGCGAGCCGGGATCGGACTGGCTATCGAGCATGCTGATGCGGAAGAAGACGAAGGTCGTCGCCATCGCCTTGGCGCATCGCATGGCAAGAACAATCTTCGCCGTCCTACGCGACGGCACACGTTACCAGCCGCAGGCCACTGCCGCCTGAAGGGCTCAAGGAACGGTCAGGGCAAAGTGAGGTGATGGCGAACAAACGGAGACGAAGAACCAGGACACCCCGATCAATCCGAAGCGCCTCGAGCGCGCTCGATTGAGTGGGACCTGTTCTCCACGCGGATATTCATCAGGGCGCGCAACGATTCCATTGCACATTCAGACGCCGTATACATGGCCGCAACCGACCTGTTCACCAAACCCGATCCGACACCCTTGACCCGCAGGAGCCATCCAGATGCCGGCGGGACAGTACCCCCTCTGGCCTGCCGGCCATCTCCCCTGCAAGGGGGGAGATCGTCGCCCCCTAAATCAGCTTCTCCAGCGTGATCGGCAGGTCGCGCACCCGTTTTCCAGTGGCGTGGAAGACCGCGTTGGCGATCGCGGGTGCCACGCCGACGATGGCGAGCTCGCCGACGCCCTTGCCGCCGAGCACCGAGGAGTGCAGGTCGGGAATGCCGACCGAGATCACTTCGATGTCTGGAATGTCGGCGTTGGTCGGCACCAGATAGTCGGCAAGGTTGTTGTTGACGATGCGGCCATGGCGGCGGTCGACGATGCCTTCCTCGAGCAGCGCCTGGCCGATGCCCATGATGATGCCGCCCTTCCATTGGCTTTCGGCGAGTTTGGGGTTGTAAAGCCGGCCCGAATCCAGCGCCGACACCACGCGCGACACGCGCACCGTGCCGAAATCCTCGTCGACACGCACCTCGATGAAATGCGCGCACCAGCTGTGGCGGGAATAGTCGCCCTCCGTATGCGGCAGCGCCATGGCGATGGTGGTGTAGTTCTTGTAGCGATCCTGCGCCGTCGAATTGGCCGGCATGGTGTCGCCGGTTGCTTCGATATGGTCGCGGCCGACGCTGCCGAGCAGTTCGGCGATGGAGAGATCAGGGCCGTCACCGCGCGGCGATGAGATACGGCCATTGGCAACGACCAGCGTGTTGGCCTGCAGCGCGTGGAACGGCGAGCGCGGATCGCTGATTGCCAGCCCCACCAGTTGGTCGAGCGCCGAGGTCGCCGCCTTGTAGACGGCGCCGGTCATGACGCCGGCCAGCCGCGACCCGCCGGCGACGCCGGCGCGGGGGAAGCGCGAGTCGCCCAGCTTCACCACGACATTGTCGGCCGGCACGCCGACCGTCTCGGCGGCGGTTTGCGCCAGGATCGTGTAGGTGCCCTGGCCCATGTCGATCGAGGAGCTTTCGACCTCGACCGAGCCGTCGGCGAGGATGCGCACGATCGCCTCGCCATAGGCGCGCCGCACCGGATAGGTGCCGGCGGCGACACCCCAGCCGATCAGCTGGTTGCCGTCGCGCATCGAGCGCGGCTGTGGTGTCCGCCTTTCCCAACCGAAGCGTTCTGAGCCCGCAGCAAAAGCCTCGCGCAACTGCCTGGTAGACCAGGCTTTTCTGGCGTGTGGGTCCTGCTCGGCATAGTTTCTCAGGCGGATCTCCAGCGGATCGATGCCGACCTCATAAGCGAGTTCGTCGATGGCGCTCTCGATGCCGAAGGCCGAGGGGTTTTCGCCCGGCGCGCGCATGGCGCCAGGCACCACCGAATTCACCCGCACGACATTCTGCTTCGAGGAGAAATTCGGCGTCGCGTACATGATCGAGGTGACCGATCCGAGCGGCTCGACCCACATGCCGTCCATCGACGTCTCGTTGATGCCGCGATGCACGATCGACTGGATTTTTCCTTGCCGGTCGGCGCCGATCGTCACCGTCTGACGTGTCGCCGCGCGCCCTCCGTAGCCGGTGAAGGTCTGCGGCCGCGTCATCACCAGCCTCACCGGCCGGCCGAGCATCTTGGCGGCACTTGCCGCCACCGCGCCATGGCTGAGCGCCAGCGCCTTGGAGCCGAAGCCGCCACCGATATAGGGCGAGACGAGCCGCACATTCTCGAACGGCACGCCGAACCATTCGGCATAGGTGCGCGCCATGCCGTCCAGCCACTGGCTCGGCTCCCATACGGTGAGCTTGTCGCCTTCCCACTGGGCGATCAGGCCATGTGGTTCCATCGGCGCCTGGTATTCGCGCGGCGTGTTGTAGGCGGCGCAAATCCTGACCGGAGCCGAGGCGAAGGCTGCCTGGGCGTCGCCCCATTTCTTGGTCATGGCATCGATCGGAATGCCGTCGCCGGCCTTGGCGTCGCTGAGGTCGACAATGGAGGGGGTCTCGTCATAGCTGACTTTGACCAGTGCCGCGGCCGCAACCGCCTGCTCGAAGGTTTCCGCGACGACCGCCGCGACATGCTGGCCTGAGAAGGTGATGTCGCGCGCCAAAGGGCAATAGGGCTTGTCGGGCGGCGGTGTACCGAACCAGTCAGAGGCAGTCCTGAGGCTGATGATGGTGTCCGGCGTCAATACCTTGAGCACGCCGGGCGCTGCTTCGGCCTCGGCGGTATCGATCGAGCGCACCTTGCCTGATGCAATCGTGCTTTCGACCAGCACGGCGTAGGCGAGCCCTTCAAGCTGCTGCTCGACGGCATATTTCGCGGAGCCGGTGATCTTGGCCGGGCCGTCGACACGCGACAGCCGGCCGCCAACGGCGTCGGCGCCGCCATCGGACGCATCACCATGTCTCATGTTGTGAACAGTCATGCCGTTTCTCCCATTTTCAGGATGGCGCGGGCGACGACGCGCGGCGCCAGTTCGATCTTGTAGTGGTTGGCGCCGTTGTCGACGGCGCCTTCGACGGCGAGCAGGCTGGCGGCGCGGACGGCGTCCGGCTCCAGCACCTTGCCCTTCAGCGCCTGTTCCACTGCCCGTGCTCGCCACGGTTTGGTCGCGACGCCGCCCAGCGCCACGCGCAAATCCCGGATGGTGCGCCCGTCAGCCTCGAACTCGATGCCGACAGCAGCACTTGCCGCTGCGAACTCATAGGATTGCCGGTCGCGGATCTTGAGGTACGTGGAACGCCGGGCGGCGGCGGAGTTAGGGATCTCGATGGCGGTGATCATCTCGCCCGGGTCGATCGCGTGTTCCCTGTCGGGCGTGGCGCCGGGCAACAGAAAGAAATCGTCCACCGAAACCCGACGCTCGCCGAGATGGACGATCGCGTCGAAGGCGACCAGCGCGGTGGCGAGGTCACCTGGATACATGGCGATGCAGGCTTCACTGGTGCCGAGCACGGCGTGTCCCCGAGTGACACCGCCGATAGCCGAACAGCCGCTGCCGGGTTCCCGCTTGTTGCAGGCAGGGAAATTCGCCGGATCGCGGAAGTAGGGGCAGCGCGTGCGCTGCATCAGATTGCCGCCGATTGTCGCCATGTTGCGGATCTGCGCCGAAGCCGCCTGCCACAGGGCTTCGGAGACGGCGGGGAAGTGGCGCTTAATGTCAGCATGATCGGCGACATGGCCCATTTTGGCCAGTGCACCGATGGTGGCGCCGCTTGCGCTGACTGCGATCTTGTCCAGCCCTTTGAGATGGGTGATGTCGACGAGGCTGTCGGGCTCGGCAACACCGCATTTGGCGAGATCGATGAGCGTGGTGCCGCCGGCGAGCAGCATGGCGCCGGGCAGGGCGGCTGCCTGACGTGCCGCATCGAGCGAGCCGGCACGCAGATACGAAAAATCTCTCATGACTGGACCTCCAGGGCTGCCTGGCGGACAGCGGCGACAATGTGCGGATAGGCGCCGCAGCGGCAGAGATTGCCGGCCATGTATTCGCGGATTTCTTCGTCCGAGCCGGCATGGCCCTCGCGGATGCAGGCGACCGCCGACATGATCTGGCCGGGCGTGCAATAGCCGCACTGGAAGGCATCCTGCTCGAGGAAGGCAGCCTGCACGGGATGCAGTTCGCCCTCCCGTGCAAGCCCCTCGATGGTGGTGACGGTGCGGCCCTCGGCCTGCGCGGCCAGCGTCAGGCAGGCCAGCACGCGCTCGCCGTCGACATGAACGGTGCAGGCACCGCACTGGCCGTGGTCGCAGCCCTTCTTGGTGCCGGTCAGGCCGAGCCGGTCGCGCAAGGCGTCGAGCAGCGTGACGCGCGGCTCGAGCTGCAGGGTGTGGCGATGGCCGTTGACGTCGAGATGGACGGGAATTGTCGTTTTGGTCATGGGCGTCTGGCTCCAGTTGCTTGACGCGGAGTCGATTGAGCTGATGTTGGGCAGGCAAGGACAGCCGGCAGACCTACCGGATCTCCCAGCTGTCCGTCCCTTCGCTTTCGCTCCGGGCATTCGTCGTTTGGAAAGCCAGGCAACTGGCCTTCTGTCCGCTACGCGGATCACTAGTCATCCCAGCAGGTCCTCGATCCGGATTGGAAAGCGCCTGGGGCGCACGCCAGTTGCATGCCAGACCGCATTGGCGACGGCGCCAGCCGTGCCGGTGATGCCGATTTCGCCAACGCCCTTGATGCCGAGCGCGTTGACGTAAGGGTCGTCCTCGTGGACCAGCAGCGCCTCGACCGACGGCACGTCGGCATTCACCGGGACATGGTATTCGGCGAGGTTGGCATTCTGGATACGGCCCGAGCGCCGGTCGGTGACGGCCTCTTCATGCAGGGCGAAGGAGACGCCCCAGATCATGCCGCCATAATACTGGCTGCGCACCAGCCGCGGATTGATGACCCGCCCGGCGGCAAAGGCACCGACCAGTCGGGTGACGCGGATCTGGCCGAAATCGGGATCGACCTTCACTTCGGCGAACACTGCGCCATGCGCGTGCATGGCATAGGCCTCCCGCGAGGCCGGGTCTGGGGTTCCCGTGCCACGGCCATCGATCTCGGCGAGCCCGGCGCGGGCCAGGATCTCGCCATAGCTTTCACTGCGATTTTCGTCGTCGCGCCGGTAGAGGCGGCCGCCACGCGCCAGGACGCCCTCGTTGCCGGCGCCGAACAACGGCGAGGCTTCATGGCCGGTGGCGAGATCGGCGAGCCTGGCGATGACGGCGGCTCCGGCATTGTGGATCGCCATGCCGGCTGTTGCCGTATGGCCGGAGCCGCCGGCAATGCCTGCGTTGGGCAGGTCGGAGCTGCCGGCCCTGAAATCGACCTGGTCGATGTCGAGCCCCAGCCCGTCGGCGGCGATCTGGGCGAAGGCGGTCCAGGCGCCTTGCCCCATGTCCTGCGCGCCGGTCTCCATCAGGCCGCTGCCGTCGGCCCTCAGCACCGCACGCGCCTCAGCCTGGAACATGATCGCCGGAAAGGTCGCCGTGCCCATGCCCCAGCCGGTCAGAAAGCCATCCTTGTCCGGCATCTGGCGCGGCTGGAGCGGACGGCGCTGCCAACCGAAGCGCTCTGATGCCAGCGTGTAGCATTCGCGCAGCGCCTTGGACGAAAACGGCTTGCCGGTCATTGGCTCGACCTCGGCATAATTGCGCAGCCGAAACTCCAGCGGGTCCATGCCGCAGGCCCCGGCCGCCTCATCGATGGCGCTCTCCAGCGCGATCGAGCCGGTGGCTTCACCCGGGGCGCGCATGAACAGCGGCGTGCCCGTGTCCAGCCGCACCGCCTCGTGCGAAGTGGCGATGGCCGGGCTGGCATAGAGCGTGTGCGAGGCATCGGCGGCCGGTTCGAAGAAATCGTCGAACGTGCTCGATGCGGTCTTGGCGTGATGGTCGATCGCTGTCAGCCGCCCTTCGCGGTCCATGCCCATGCGCAAGGTCTGGCGCGTTGGCGCGCGATGGCCGGCGGGCCCGTACATCTGCTCGCGCCGCAGCACCAGCTTGACGGGACAACCGACGAGACGCGCCGCCAGAATGCCCAGCACCTGCGGCCCGGAGATCATGCCCTTGGAACCGAAGCCGCCACCCAGGAAAGGGCTGCGGATGTGGATGTTTTGCGGCGCGATGCCGAACAGGCCAGCGATGCGGCCCTGTGCCATGGCAAGGCCCTGGCTCGGCGTGTCGATCGACAGGCTGTCGCCATCCCAGGCGGCGACGATCGCATGCGGCTCCATGGCGTTGTGGTATTGGGCCGAGGTCTCGTAGGTCGCCTCGATCCGCGTCGCCGCCGACTCGAGACCGGCCTCGACATCGCCCTTGTGGTGCACCGCAGGACTGCCGATGCCGACACCGCCCGGCACAAAGCTTTCGGCGCCGTCGAGGCCAACGCGCGCCGGCTGCGCTTCATAGCGCGGCGATAGCAGTGCTGCTCCTTCGGTCGCCGCCTCCAGCGTTTCGGCGATCACCACGGCGATGGTCTGGTTCGGGTAGCGGATTCGATCGTTCTGCAACAGGTCGAGCCGGAACATGAAGGGATTGTTCTTGGCATCCGGATCGGTGGCGAGCGGCGGCCGGTTCTGAGGCGTCATCACCTCGACCACGCCCCCGTGCGCCTTGGCCGCCTCGACATCCAGTGAAGCAACGCGGCCGCGCGCGATGCCGCTGACGGCCAGTACTGCGTAGAGCATGCCGGGCGGATGATTGTCGGCGGCGTAACGGGCGGCACCGGTGACCTTGAGAAAACCATCGCGGCGGGTCAGCGGTTGGCCGATGCTGGAGCCCTGCCGGAGATGGGCGGGTTGTTGATTGAGGCTGAGTTCAAGCGTCATGGCGCACTCCGGGAATGGAGGAAAATGGGGAGGCAGGAAGGGCTGGCAGCCGTCCAGGCGTTCCCGCCAGAGCAGACATCAGCGCCCTGACTACGATGCGGCGTGCGAGTTCGATCTTGAACGCATTGTCGCCGGAGGGACTGGCATCGGCCAATGCGGCGTCCGCCGCACGGACGAAGCTCGTCTCGTCGGCATCGGCGCCAAGCAGGACCGCTTCCGCCGAACGCGCCCGCCATGGCTTGGCCGCTACCCCGCCCAGCGCCAGACGCGCCTGGCGGATCTTGCCGCCTTCGACGACAAGGGCAGCGGCGGCCGAGACAACAGCGAAGGCATAGGAGGTGCGCTCGCGTACCTTGAGATAGCGGGCATTGGCGGAGAAGGAGGCGGCCTCCGCCGGCAGGCGCACCCCAACGATCAGGTCGCCGGGCTCCAGCCCATTCTCCCGCTGCGGCGTCTCGCCGGGAAGCCGGTGGAATTCCTCCAGCGTCACATGACGCCGGCCCTTCTTGCCCTCGATCTCGACCACGGCGTCGAGCGCCACCAGCGGCACGCAGAAGTCCGATGGATGCGTGGCGATGCAGGCGTCGCTCCAGCCGAGCACGGCATGCAGCCGGTTCTCGCCACCCAGCGCGTCGCAGCCTGCGCCCGGCTCGCGCTTGTTGCAGGCGCTGGCGGTGTCGTAGAAATAGCTGCAGCGCGTGCGCTGCAGCAGATTGCCGCCGACGGTGGCGGCATTGCGAAGCTGGGCCGAGGCGCCCGACAGCAAGGCCTCCGCCACCGCCGGATAGGATCTGGCGAACTCTGGATCATGAGCGAGGTCGGCATTGCGCACCAGCGCGCCGAGGCGCAGGCCGCCATCGGCCAGCCGCTCAATGCGGTTGAGCTCCGCCAGGCGCGAGATGTCGACGATCCGCTCGGGGCTGGTGACGCCGCCCTTCATCAGGTCAAGCAGGTTGGTGCCGCCGGCGAGATAGGCCGAACCCGGCTCGGCCGCCGCCGCAATGGCGTCGGGAATGGTGGTGGGCCTGATATAATCGAAGTTCTTCACGCCGCGGTCCTCCGGTCGGCCTTGGCCAGTTGTTCCTGGGCTTCCAGGACGGCCTCGACGATGCCGCCATAGGCAGCGCAGCGGCACAGATTGCCGCTCATGCCCTCGCGGATGCGCTCGGGATCGTCGCCGGCCTGCGCCTCGGCGATCAGGCCGAGCGTGCTCATGATCTGACCCGGCGTGCAGAAGCCGCATTGGAAGCCGTCATGGGCGATGAAGGCGGCCTGCACCGGATGCAGGTCTTCACCGTGGGAGACACCCTCGATGGTCAAGACCTTGGCGCCGTCATGGCTGACAGCCAGCGCCAGGCAGGAGTTGATGCGCTTGCCATCGACCAGTACCGTGCAAGCGCCGCACTGGCCGCGGTCGCAGCCCTTCTTGGTGCCGGTGAGCTCAAGCCGCTCGCGCAGCAGGTCAAGCAGTGTGACGCGTGGATCGACCTCGAGTTCGTATCGGTGTCCGTTGATGGTGAGAGCGAGGGGAAGGCTGGTCATGGGCGTCTGGCTCCAATTGCTTGACGCTAATGGGAATGATCTGGTGCCTTGCTGGGGATGAGCAAGGTCACCTTGCGGTCGGGTTGGCTAATCTCCTCGTATGGGGGAGATAGCACTCATCGGTCTTCACCGACCTCCCAGCGGGCGGGGAGGCTACTTTCAGCACGTGACATACCGGTTCGCCTTATTATATGATAAAGGTGCTCCACTAAAACGGAGGCGCCTCCGTTTATTACGTGGGGGCTGACCCGGCCGGGTTCAAGCCCCCCGCCACACCGTGGAGAAAAAATTGGCCGCCGAGCCGTCCGCCATCACTGAAGCGAAGGTCGAAGAGGCCAAGCCGCTGCGCGCCGACGCGCAGCGCAACCGTGACAGGCTGGTCGAGGTGGCGGCCGCCGTCTTTGCCGAGCGTGGCATCGACGCCTCGTTGGAGGAGATCGCGCGCCGTGCCGGCGTCGGCATAGGCACACTCTACCGGCATTTTCCGACCCGCGAGCATCTGGTCGAGGTGGTCTACCGGCGCGAGGCGGAGGCGCTGTGCGCGGCTGCCGGCGAACTCGCCGGAAAACATCCGTCCGATGTAGCGCTGGAGCAGTGGATGCAGCGCTTCGTCGACTATATCGCCACCAAGCGCGGCCTGGCGACCAGCCTGCGCATCCTGCTGACCACCAATTCGACGCTGTTTTCCGACACGTCGGGCCGGGTTTCGCAGGCGTTGCGGCAACTCGTCGAGGCGGCGGTGGCCGAGGGCACGATCCGCGGCGATGTCGACGCTTCCGACGTGCTGCACGCACTGTCGGGCATCTATTCGGCACCCGACACCCCGCAATGGCGCGACCGCTCACGCCGGCTGGTGTCGCTGCTGATGGACGGTCTGCGGTTCGGGGCGGGGAAGGGGTGACTCCGTGGATAGCCTCATCTTGGTGCTGACAAGGTTCGTCAGCGGAGAAGACACCAGCCTGGCCGCCGCCAACAGCCTGGAAGTGCTGCTCGACGAGGCCTATCCGGACGACGAGCTTGTTCAAAGTGCCGTTGTAAAGCTTGCGAGCTACAGGCCCGGTGGTGGCCAGTTTCTGTTCGACACTCCGGAAATTCAACGTCGGCTGCTTCGTATTCGCGACTATCTTTCGCATCGCACCTGATAAGACCGCTCTTGCACTGCGAGGCCGGCATCAAGCTGATGTTCATGGACAGCATCCCGGTTGGCCTCGAATCTCCAAAGGATTTTGCCTCGATGATCTCGGCCGACAGCCAGGGCAACGGCCAGATTGCGGCGCAGATCCTGTCTTCCTGCATGCCGAAGGGCGGCACGATCGGCCTGGTGAATTTCGGCGTCGACTATTTCAGCACCAACGAGCGCACCAAGGGCGTCGGCGAGTGGATGAAGAAGAACCGGCCCGACATCGTCATGAAGCAGGTTGATTTCACCGATCCCTCCAAGGTGTCGCAGATCGCCGGCGACTTCCTCACCGGCAATCCCGATGTGAAGGGCCTGTTTGCGGTGTGGGATCAGCCGGCGCTCGACACGCTGTCGTCGATGCGCGCGCAAGGCATCGACATTCCGATCACCACTGTCGATCTTGGCCTGCAGTCGGCGATCGAAATCGCCAAGGGTGGACCGCTGAAGGCAACCGGTTCGCAGCGCCCCTATGATCAGGGCGTCGCCGAAGCGCTGGCGATGATGAAGGCGCTGATCGGTGAACCCACGTCCGCCTGGGTCGGCGTCCAGTCCTTGCCGGTGGTGCAGTCCAACGTGCTGGAGTCCTTCAAGACCGTGTTCCACAAGGATCCGCCGGCCGAACTGGTCGACGCCTGCAACAGCGCCAAGCCGAAGTGCAATTGAGATAGGCGAAAAGCCATGGGTACGGGGGCGACCCCGTGCCCATGTTTTTGGTAAGAGTGGACGCGACGCGCTTTGGGAATCGGTCTCGCAACAGTCGGCTTCATGCCAAGACGGCCATTCATGGTGAGCAAACGGTATGCTAGGCGTGATCGCTTGATTTGCTTGTCATCCACGCTTTCGAGGGCACCCGATGTATGTAGGCCGTTCCTACAAGGTGATAGATTTCGCACTTTGGTCGCGGCGCAGTGTCATCTACATGGTGGTGGTGAGCGCGCTGGCCGTGGCGGCCTACCGTCTTCCAGGCGTCACCGGGTTCTCAGTGCCATGGTCGGTGGTGCTCGTGCTCGGCACCACCGTGTCACTCGTTGCCGGGTTCAAGAATTCGCAGGTGTTCAGCCGCAGCAGTGAAGCGCTGCAAGCCTTTGCGCAAATTACAGCCAGCAGCCGGTTGTGGTCCAATTTCTGCAGGGACTTCAACGATGTGCCGACAGCCAGGCAACTCATCTACCGCCATCTCGCCTGGTTGACGGCCCTCAGGTTCGCCCTGCGGCGGCCGATGCCGTGGGAATCCATGGGACGGGCGGTCAATGTCGAATACCGGCGGCGTTACAATATCCAGGAGGATGCGGGCTCGATCGCCGACGAACTGCGTCCGCTGTTGGGAGAACAAGCCAACGACGTCGTGAAGTCGCCTCATCCGGCGATAATCCTGCTCGAAATGCAATCGGTCCAGGTCAATGCCTTGTTCAAGGAGGCCAAAATCCCTCCGCAGGTCTATGTCGAACTCGTCAAGCTGATCCGCGACTTCCATGATCAGCAGGCGCGCTGCGATCGCATCAAGAACAATCCATATCCCCGGCAATACGCCATCGTCAGTTCCTTGTTCGTTATGATCTTTTGCACCTTGCTGCCATTTGGCGTCGTTCCAGTCTTTGCCGACATGGGCAAATTGGGCGGCGCACTCGGCCCGATCGCGATCTGGCTCACGATCCCCTTCAGCACACTCCTCGGGTGGGCATACATGTCTCTCGACCAGGTCGGCGAGAGCAGTGCCAACCCTTTCGAGGGCAACGCCAACGATGTTCCGATCTCGCAAATCTGTCGCGACATCGAGATCGAACTGCGCACCGGGCTTGGTGAGGTTGACCTCCCCAAGCCATTGCTGCCAGTCAACGATATCGCGACCTAGGCAAGCGTCGCCGACGGCCGATACTAGGTGCCGGGGCGATCTCTCGCGCTGGCTGGCGATAAAAACCTGGCGTGAATGTCACACTGGCGGATCCTGACTCGTCATGAGGTCGGCACCAACAGAAGGAAGCCAATCATGACCGCAAAACTTGATCTCTTCGCCGCTGCCCCCTCGCTGATGAAGGAATGGCAGCGCGCATCCTTCGCCATTTCCTCCAGCCTCGAGCCCAGCCTGGCCGAGCTTGTGAAGATCCGTGCATCCCAGATCAACGGCTGCGCCAATTGCCTCAACATGCACACGGTGTTCGCACGCGAGGACGGCGAAACCGAGCAGCGCATCTACCTGTTGTCGGCGTGGCGCGAGGCGCCTTGCTACACCGACCGCGAACGCGCCGCGCTCGGTTGGACCGAGGCGCTGACGCGGATTTGCGAAGGTCATACGCACGAAAGCGCCTACGAGGCCCTGGAGGCCGAATTCACGCCGGAAGAGCAGGTCAAGCTCACCTTGATGATCAATGTCATCAACGGCTACAACCGCCTTGCAGTCGGGTTCGGTGGCTGGGCCGATCCGGCGGCGATAAGATCCGCGGCCAAGGCGGCGGCCGCCTGATGACGGGCGCAGGGACCGAGCATGCGGCGGCGGCCTTCGATCCGCTGCGTCCGACGCTGATGCGCGTCGCTTACCGCATGCTTGGCTCCGTGGCGGATGCCGAGGATGTCGTGCAGGAGGCCTTCATCCGCTGGATGCGGGCCGACCGCGGCGAGGTGCGTGAGCCCGCGGCATTCCTGCGCCGCACGGTCACGCGGCTTTGCCTGGACCAGCTCAAATCCGCGCGCCGCCAGCGCGAGACCTATGTCGGTCCCTGGCTTCCCGATCCCGTCGTGGAAGAGGACGAAGTGGATGACGTCACCCTGCCGATGATGCTGGTGCTGGAACGTCTTTCGCCGCTCGAACGGGCGGCCTTTCTGCTGCACGATGTGTTCGGGCTGGGATTCGAGGAGGTCGCGGCCGCCATCCAGCGCGAACCCGCTGCCTGCCGCCAGCTTGCTGCCCGCGCGCGCGCCCATGTCCGCCAGGCGAGACCGCGTTTCAAGGTGGAAAAGCAACGCGGCCTCGAGCTCGCCGAGGCCTTCTTCGCTGCCTCGCGCAGCGGCGACATGAAGGCGCTTGGCGCGATGCTGTCGGCCGATGTCAGCGCCCATGCCGATGGCGGCGGGAAGCGTCCGGCAGCCACGGAAGTGGTCCTGGGGTTCGATGCCGTGATGCAGCAATACGAGCGTGTGGCGGCTTGGCTGCAGAAGAACGCCTCGACGCTTGTTCGTGTCGGTTTCGTCAATGGACTGCCCGGCTTCATCACGCTGGAAGCCGATGGCGAACTGCAGACGACCGCACTCGACATCGAAGACGGAAAGATCGCGGCAATCTATGTGGTGCGCAACCCCGACAAGCTCCGCCACTTGCATTAAAGCGCGTCGCGTTGAAACGGATTCAGGCGACGCGCATTAACCCTTGGCTTCGACCAGGATCACCAGCGATTCCGGTACCACGCCATCGTAGACCATCGCGTCAGCGGCTTTCTGGCTCTGCATCATTGTCGCAAGGGCATCCATGTCCGGGACGTCCATCATCAGGGCCACTCGTTTCGGATTCTGCGGATCGACGAACGTGCGGATGTTGGTGATCCCCAGCGCGCCGAAAAGCTCCTTGCGCTTGGGTGAACTGAGCCAGTGCTTGCTGTCCTTCGTGATGTTGTGATGGCCAATTACGGTTGGCATGGCATCCTCCCCAAGGCGACGCCGGCGGTCGATATCGCCCGCCTGTTGTGCGATCCACCTGTGCAGTCAGTCAGCGCCGTTTCCTCCGGGCTGTCAATTAGCTGTTGCTGATGGATGTGCGGGGATGCCGCTTTCGGGGCGCTCAAAGTTCGAGGCAGACCTTGCCGAAATGCCGTTGGGATTCGTAGTGCGTGAAGGCACCGGCGATGTCCTCAAGCGCAAAACTGCGGTCGATGATGGGCTTCAGACGGTTGACCTCCATGGCCCGGATCATGTCCTCCTGGTCCGCCCTGCTGCCGATCGAGATCCCGCTGATGCGGAGCTGGTTCGAAAACAGGGCCGGGATCGACACTTCCGCCGCAAAGCCGGTCAGGACGCCGATCAGCGCAATATGGCCGCCCGTCCGGCAGGCCGCTATCGACTGCGTCAGCGTAGCGGGGCCGCCGACCTCGATCACGTGATCGACGCCGCGGCCGTCCGTCAAATCCCGGGCCTTTTGGCCCCAGTCCGGCACGGCCTTGTAGTTGATGACGGCGTCGGCGCCGAGGCGCCTTAGCCTTTCCAGCTTCTGCTCGTCGGAAGAAGTGGCGATGACCCTGGCGCCGGCGGCTTTGGCAAATTGCAACGCGAACAGCGATACGCTGCCCGTGCCGAGGACCAGCACGGTGTCGCCGGGTTTCACCTTGCCGCACACAACCAGGCCGCGCCAGGCGGTGACGCCGGTGCAGGTGAGCGTTGCCGCCTCCACATGCGTGTAGCCCACCGGGGCCTTGGTGAAGGCGTGTGCCGGCATGCACACATATTCGCTTGCAAAGCCGTCGAAACTTTCTCCCGGTATGTCGCGCCTGGTCGCAGGCGTCATGTCACCGCCCAGCCACCATGGGTAGAAGGTGCTGACGACGCTGTCTCCAGCCTTGAACGCATCGACATCGTCGCCGACTTCGATCACCTCGCCCGCGCCATCGGACAGCGGAACGCGGCCGTCGGCGAGCGGCATCTTGCCTTGAACGACGAAATCGTCACGCAGGTTCAACGAGCAGGCCCGGATCCTGACCAGCACGTCACCCGGTCCTGTCTGGGGACGGTCTTCCTCCACCAGTTCGAGGTTGCCCAAGCCACCCGGCGCTCTCAGCCTGACCAGCCTCATTGCCGGACCGGCCGGCCGGACATCACCCTCAGCCACGGCGCCAGATGGAAGGCACTCATCAGGAGATACATCACCGGCATGCTGGTCAGCAGCGAAGCGTTCGCACCCATGCACAGGATAGCCGCATCGCCATTCTGAATGCAGCTGAACAGCGCCATCAGGGCGAAGGTGGGTGCCGCGGCGAGGCACAGCCAGTCGGCGAGACCCAGCGTTGCCGGGTTTGTGTCTTCAGCAGGGATCGCGCCGCTGGCACCGGTATGGATATCGCTCATGGTCCTTTTCCCTTGATGGTTGTGCCTTGTTGCGTGCGACCTGCTCGCCAGGACTTGGGTTCCTCGCCCCCACGAGAGTGGGGGAGAGGTGGCTCGGCGAAGCCGAGACGGAGAGGGGGCCGCGTCCTACGAAAGCCCCCTCTCCGGCCGCTTCGCGGCCACCTCTCCCCGCTTTTGGAGGGGGCGAGGAACCCAAGCTGGATGGCGGCCGGACACTCTCAGCAGATCCTTACTGGCCGTCCTTGTCCCTGAACGCCGCTTCGCCGGCAGCCGACACTTCTGCCCATTTCTGGTCGGGCGCGGCGTCGTAATTGTCGTGCCAGTTCCACCAGCTGTAGAGCGGGGTCTGCGGATAGCCTTCGGGCGAGTCTTCCCAGATCTCCTGGCGACCGAGCGGCGTTGCGTCGAGGTAGCTCCACACGGTGCCCATCGCCTCGTCGCCGCGGCTGTTGATGAAATAGGTGCGGAATACCCGGTCGCCGTCATGGATGAAGACGTTGTGGCCGTGCCATTCGTCGACGCCGAAGTCTTTGTCGAAGCTATCGGTGATGGTGTACCAAGGCATCTCCCAGCCCATCCGCTTCTTCAGTCGCGCAATGTCGGCCTGCGGTGCGCGCGAGGCGTAGGCAAGCGTGGTGTTGCGGGCGTTGAGGTGGGCGAGATGGCCGACCTGATCGGCACCGAGCGAACAGCCGCGGCAAGCGTGATCGGGCCAGCCATGGACCCCCGGCTCGAAGAAGGCGCGGTAGACGATCAGCTGGCGGCGGCCTTCGAACAAATCAAGCAGGCTCGCCTTGCCATTCGGCCCGTCGAACACATAGGCCTTGTCCACTTCCATCCACGGCATGCGCCGGCGCTCTGCGGCCAGCGCGTCCTTGGCGCGCAGCGTCGCCTTCTCTTTTACCAGCAGCTCTTCGCGCGCGGCTTCCCACGCCTGCTGTGAAACGATTGGTGGGGTCTTCATTGTGGTGTGCTTGGTCATTGCTCGTCTCCTTTGTCAGTCTGTGGCGCCGTGGCGGCGCGTTGTTGCTTGCGGATCGTGAGGCAGGGTAGGGCGATGAAGTGCAGCGGTGGGAGTTACAAGTGTGACAGGATTTGAATGGGCAGGCCCGCCGCAGCAGGGGTGGCGCCCGGCGCGCTCGACCGTGTCGTTCGTCGCGTGGAGAGGCAGATCGTCGGAGTCAGGCATTGTCAATTATCCCTTATGAGATGCTTAATATCGATATCTAAGATGCTCAGGCTAACGAGTGCCGATATTGGCGTCAACGGCGGCTACGGCGCCTTCCGCCTGTCCTGATGGCTAGGTCATCATCCAAGTCATTGCTGTTTGCCCTGGTGTGCCGCCTGTTGCCGATACGGCTTGCTGGTTGGCGGTCATGACTTAAGTTAGGGCGGGCAGTGCAGGGGTGGGAGTTACAAGTGTGACGGGATTTGAATGGACTCGCTGATCACGGCAGCGGCATTGGCGCTGGCCGCGGGCGATCCACTCGGGGCGTTGGACCGCGTCGCCCTGCGCGAGGACGCGCCGGCGCTGGCGTTGCGCGGCATCGCGATGGCGCAGCTCGGCGACCTCGACCGCGCCAAGGCGCTGTTGCGGCGGGCCGCGCGCGCCCTCGGTCCGAAGGAAGCGGTGGCGCGCGCCAGATGCGTCGTCGCCGAGGCGGAGATCGCACTGGTCTCGCGGGACCTTGGCTGGCCCGCCAAATCGCTGGATGCGGCGCGGGCGACGCTGGAAAAGCATGGCGACCGGCTGAACGCCGCGCATGCCGGCCATCTCAAGGTACGGCGACTGTTGCTGATTGGCCGCCTCGACGAGGCAGAAGACGTGCTGGCCGGGCTCGACCCTGCGCCGCTTCCGCCGGCCTCGAGAGCCGCGCACGAACTGGCCGTCGCCGGCATCGCGATGCGGCGCCTCAAGACAAGGGCTGCGCGCACGGCGTTGGAGTGGGCGCGGCACGCCGCTCGCCGCGCCGGTATCTCGGGGCTGATGGCCGAGGTCGACAACGCATTCCTGGCGCTGGACGCGCCGGCGGCGCGGCTGATCGCGCGTGGCCAGCAACGCCCCTTGCTGCTCGAGGAGGTCGAGGCGCTGCAGGCGTCGCCGGCGTTGGTCGTCGATGCCTTGCGCTATCTCGTGCGCCAGCAGGAAACCATGGTCTCGCTGGCAACGCGCCCGGTGCTGTTTGCACTGGCGCGTACGCTGGCCGAAGCATGGCCGGCGGACGTGTCGCGGGCGACTCTCATCGCACAGGCGTTTGGCGGCAGGCACGCCGATGAATCGCATCGGGCCCGATTGCGGGTCGAGATCGGCCGACTGCGCGCCGAACTGCGCACGCTTGCCGACATCAATGCCACGAGCCAAGGCTTTGCGCTGGCGCCGCGCCAGGCGCCCGAGGTGGTGGTGCTGGCGCGGCCGTTCGAGGAGCGGCACGCGGCGGTGCTGGCCTTGCTTGCCGATGGTGAATCCTGGGCGAGTTCGGCGCTGGCGCTGGCGCTTGGCACCGGCCAGCGCAGCGTGCAGCGGGCGCTGGAGCAGCTTGGCGAGGCCGGCAAGGTGCAGTCGTTCGGGCACGGCCGGGCGCGCCGCTGGATGACGCCGCCGGTGGCCGGATTCACGACGACCTTGTTACTCCCGGCACCGCTGCCGAACGGTTAGAGGATGATCCCTGAAAATGCCCGATCATCTCAGTGAGGACAAAGACATGAAACATTCAGCGGCCGAAATCCTGCGCGAATACGGACCCTTTCCGGGCGTCGACACCGTGCACGGGGTAAGCTTCGACGGGCGCAACGTCTGGTTTGCCTCCGGTGAGAAACTGAACGCCTTCGATCCGGAAAGCGGGCAGGCGCTGCGCTCGATCGATGTCGCCGCGCACGCTGGCACCGCCTATGACGGCCGGCATTTCTTCCAGCTTGCCGGGGATCGCATCCAGAAGATCGACCCCGACACCGGGGAGGTGCTGGCATCCATTCCGGCGCCCGGCGGCGGGCGCGACTCCGGGCTCACCTGGGCCGAAGGAACGCTCTGGGTGGGCCAGTACCGGGAGCGCAGGATTCACCAGATCGACCCCGAGACCGGGGCAATCCTGCGCACCATCGAATCCAACCGCTTCGTCACCGGGGTGACGTGGGTCGACGGCGAACTGTGGCACGCCACCTGGGAGGGCGAGCAGAGCGACCTGCGCCGCGTCGACCCGCAAACCGGCAAGGTTTTGCAGAAGCTCGACATGCCGACCGGCATGGGCGTCTCGGGGCTGGAATCCGATGGCGGCGAACGCCTGTTCTGCGGCAGCGTATCCGCCGGGGTGGTGCGGGCGGTGCGCCGGCCGAGATGAGCTCGCACCCGGCAAATTCGACCGCTGTCGACTGGTCGTTGCTCCCTGTCGAACCTAGATAGGGCATGCGCCGGGCGGACCGCCCGGATCATCTTTTGCAAAGGACCTGCCATGCCTGAACAGATACCGTTGAACGACGGCTCCGCCATTCCCCAGCTCGGACTTGGCGTGTGGCAAGTCGACCAGGATATCACCGCCCGGGTGGTGGGTTGGGGGATCGAGGCCGGCTATCGTCTGATCGACACCGCCGAGGGCTATCGGAACGAGGATGGGGTTGGAGAGGCGATCCGCAGCTCCGGCGTGCCGAGAGGCGAGCTGTTCATCACCTCCAAGCTGCGCAACGGCGCACACCAGCGCGATGCGGCGCTGCGCGCCTTCGACGAGACGATGGAGAAACTCGGCATCGAGCAACTCGACCTGTTCCTGATCCACTGGCCGGTTCCTGGCCAGGACAAATATGTCGAGGCGTGGAAGACACTGGTCGAACTCAGGCAGGCAGGCCGCATCAAGTCCATTGGCGTTTCGAATTTCAACCAGGACCATCTGGAGCGGATCATCGGCGAGACCGGCGTGACGCCAGTGGTCAACCAGATCGAGCTGCATCCCCAGTTCCAGCAGCGCGGTATCAAGGACTTTCATGCCAGCAACGACATCCGCATCGAAAGCTGGAGCCCGCTGGGCAGCGGTCGGCTGCTGAACGACCCGACCATTGCGGGCATTGCCGACAAGCATGGCAAGTCCGCGGCGCAGACGATCATCCGCTGGCACCTTCAGGAAGGGCTGATCGTCATTCCAAAGTCGATCCGCAGGGATCGCATCGCGGCCAATTTCGATGTCTTCGATTTCGAGCTGGATGCGCCGGACCTGCAGACGATCCGGGGCATGGATTCGCCAAACGGCCGCACCGGCCCAAACCCCGCCACGGCGTCGTTCCTGTTCTGAGGGGAAGGCTCTCCCTTCTCCCCTTGTTTGTGGGAGAAGGGCGCCTGCCTCAAGATCGCTCGATGGGCTGGGCGCCGGCCAGATAGCGATCGTTGTCAAACGGCTCGGCTTGATTGCTTTGCAGATCCCAGAGTTGTCGGTGGGTCGCCGGGAGATCGCCCAGATAGACATGAAGCGCGCCGGACCGTACGCTGCCGGTGTTGGCGACCGAATGCACGGTATGCCGGGGCAGGTGCAGCACGGTGGGCGCGGTGGAGTCCTGCCGTCGCGGGGCATCGAGCTTGCTGGCGGCATCGGGATAGATGAAGTTCGTCTCGCCACCCCTGTAAATGCCGATCAACGCGTCCATCAAATGGTTGTGCGGCGGGTACTGCAGACCGGGCGACAGCGTGATGTGATAGATCGTCAAATTCCGGCTTGCATGGAGAAGCACCTCGTCGTCTTCTTCTTCATGAACGAGCACCCCCAATGCGTGAAGACGGTTGGTATGGTCGCCCAACACCGCCCTTATTCGTGCGAGAGGATCGGGACTTCCGGCAGCGTTGACGATATCATCGACGACGGCGTAGAGAGGCGAGCCAACCGGAATAGCCATTGCCAGTTATCCCTTTTGAGATGATCAGATGATATATCTGAGATGCTCAAACCTACTCAAAGTCGATGGCGGCGTCAACCGGATCGCCAGAACGGAACAAGCATGACTCCTCGCGATTTGAATGCCGCATCGCCGAAACCGGCACTGTCCGCCGGCACGGCCGCGGTGCCGTCGACAGCCGATCTGCTGCGCAGCGAACAGGCGTACGAGCAGGTGAAGAGCGACATCGTCGCCTGCGTGCTTCGCCCCGGTGAAACGCTGACGGAAAAGCAGATTGGCGATCGATACCTGATCAGAAAGGCGACGATCCGCGCGGCGCTGACCCGGCTGATGCAGGAGGGCCTGGTCAGGAGCGAGCCGCGACGTGGCTATGTCATCACGCCGCTGACGCTGCGCGATGTCACCGAGATCTTCGATGTCCGCAGTCTGATCGAGCCGGAAGTGTTCAGGGTGGGTGCGTCGGGCCTCACCGAGCGCGGGCTCGAAGATGTCAGGCAGGCAGCCAGGAAGGTGTTGAAGCCGGAGACGCTGCGCAGCCACGTTGCATTCCTGGCGGCGGATCGTGCCTTTCGTCTTGCGTTGGCGGAGATGTCCGGAAATTCACGCCTGGCGCAGTTGCTGGGCCAGATACTCGACCAGTCGGAGAGGGCTCTCCACCTCGGATTCAGGTCGCGCGACTTCACGCAGCTGATCATCGGTCAGCAGAAGGACCTTGTTCATGCCTGCGAGGTGAGCGACGTTTCCGGCATCGTCAAACTTGCCCGCTCGCAGTGCCTCAAGCTCAAGAAGCAGGTGCTCGAAGCCCTGCTGGCAGGCGCCAAGCTCCGGGAAACCAATCTGCAAGACTTCGCTTGATGGCATCCGGTCTGATCGCGCGGCGCCAGCATCGCACGCAAGCTGGGGCGATTGACAACAGGACACGGGACTGACAGGCGTCGACCGGCGAAGCTGTCAATCTCCCCCCAAGTGGGGGAGATGTCCGGCAGGACAGAGGGGGGCGCTGTCCCGCCGACATATCAAGGCGTTCCGGCCAAACCTGCAGCGATCACAATATGTTGGCAGACATTGTCGATGTCGCGGACGACGTCATCATTCCAAAACCGCAGCACCGCCCAACCATCCTGTTCCAGACGCTTCGTCCTGACTAAGTCGGCCACGGTGGAATCCGCTCGGCCGTGTTGCGACCCATCGACTTCCACGACGAGCTTCTTTTCCGGGCAGGCAAAATCGATAATGTAGCCAGCGATCGGATATTGCCTGCGAAAGCCTAGGCCCATCAGCCTATGCGCGCGAAGCTCGTTCCAGAGCTTCAACTCGGCGTTGGTCATGACCTTGCGCATTGATCGAGCGTTTGCGCGGTTCTGCGGAGGCAACGGTGTGTGGGGCATGGCCATTTTCGATTGTGATTGAGGCTGGCGATCTAAGGCGCCCCCCTCTGTCCTGCCGGACATCTCCCCCACTTGGGGGAGATTGGCAGCTTAGCCGCTTTCGCCAACCTTCCGCAGCGTCCTCAAATCCCCGAGCCGTCGAGCTGCTGTGCGTCGTCACCCTCCCAGGGGGCCGGCATGGAGGCGCGGCTGAGATTGGCTGTCGGCAGCGGCATCCAGCATTTCAGTTCCGGTTCGGCGTATTCGACGACGCGTCCCGGCGAGGAGTCCGACGCGCGCCAGCCTTCGCTGGCGAACTGGTCGGCGCGCGACCAATAGGCGAGGTCGACTTCCGCCGGCCCCTGTTCGGACGGGCGAACCGTGACCAGGATGCGGCTGCCATCCCTCGGCGCCGTCGACATGTGGCGCCACCGTTCGGGCTCGTCCATCGCTTTTCCTCCTCGCACTTCCAGCGTCGGGGAAGTGTCGCCTCGCGCTCCGGGGCGGTCAACCCAAAGTTTGCGCCAGCGGGCGAGTCTCGACGATGTCGGAACTTGGCGGGATCAGGCGAGGTTGGCGACCGACATATACTGCGAGAGGGAACTTGAAAACGTCGGTCGCCAGGGGGCGGTTGGGACGCACCACGTTGGGGACGCGATGCAAGGTCAGGCTAAGCGGATGCGGCGCGGCTTCAATCGGAACGCCGTCACATGGTGAACAGGTGGTTACTATCCACAGGGTTCCCTTGTTGCGGATGATCCGGAGACGGTCTTTGGCCTGTGCGCAACACGGCGCGGGCGGCCATGCGCGCTCGACGGGCTGTGATCGGGTTGATAAGCCCGTCTGCGAAAGGAGCGCCTGAGTCGAGATGACCGTTGCGATCGAGATGGGACACACGACCGCAGGCGCCCCGGCGACGCTCGATCTCGAGGAGCTCCTGGCGACGCGCCTTTTGGTGCAGGGCAATTCGGGCTCCGGCAAATCGCATCTCTTGCGGCGGCTGCTGGAGCAGAGCGCCCCCTGGGTGCAGCAGACCATCATCGACCCCGAAGGCGACTTCGTGTCGCTGGGCGACCGTTTCGGCCATCTGGTGATCGATGCCGAGGAGCATACCGAGCGCGGCCTGCAGAGCGCCGGCGAGCGGGCGCGCATCCACCGCGTCTCCACCGTGCTCAATCTCGAGGGGCTCGACGCCGAGAATCAGATGCGGCGGGCCGCCGCCTTCCTCGGCGGGCTGTTCGAGGTCGCTCGCGACCACTGGTATCCGATGCTGGTGGTAGTGGACGAAGCGCAGCTGTTCGCGCCGGCGGTGGCCGGCGAGGTTTCGGACGAGGCGCGCAAACTCTCGCTTGGCGCGATGACCAATTTGATGTGCCGTGGCCGCAAACGCGGGCTTGCCGGCATCATCGCCACCCAGCGGCTGGCCAAGCTCGCCAAGAACGTCGCCGCCGAGGCATCCAATTTCCTCATGGGCCGCACCTTCCTCGATATCGACATGGCGCGCGCAGCCGACCTTTTGGGTATGGAGCGGCGCCAGGCGGAGGCGTTTCGCGACCTGGAACGCGGCCAGTTCATGGCGCTCGGTCCGGCGCTGTCACGCCGGCCGCTCGGCCTGCGCATCGGCCCGACCGACACCAGCCCGCGCAACGGCACGCCGCGGCTGATGCCGCTGCCGGAAGCAGCCCTTGAGGACGCACGCGCCATCATCCTGGCAGCGCCGCCACCCGAGACGGTGCGGCCGCAACGCCGGTCGTCGCCGGACCTGCTCGATCAACTGATGGCGGCGAAGTCGGCGGCACTCGAAATCCGCCCCGAGCCGGTGGAGCCGCAAATCAGCGCCGAGGATCTGGCCGAGCGCCGCGAGCGTGTGGACCGTGTGCTGCGCGCCATCCTGGCGCAGCCGGACGCGGGCTTCCGTGTCATAGGCGTGCTTTATCAAGAGTTCGTGGTGCGCTGCCGCATCGAGGGCCTTGCCTCGGTGGTGCCCGATCTGCCGGAGTTCCGCCGCATGCTGACGGGCGCCCGCGCCGGGCTCGGCTCCGACATGGCAGCAGGGGATGACGCCTGGCAGGACGTCTCGGTGCGTGCCTCGCTGCTGCCTGATGATATGCAGGGCGTGTTCATGATGATCGCCAGGGCGGCGAAGGAGGGCTGGCCTTGCCCGAGCGATGCTGCGATCGCCCGCGCCTATGGCTCCCACTCGCTGCGCCGTGCCCGGCGTCTCCTCACCTACATCGAGGAGCAAGGCCTCATCGTCTGCCAGCTCGACGGGGTAGGCCGGCGTACCGTGACGCTGGTCGAACTCGCCTGGGCAACGGCCCCGGGCGACCCCAACGCCGAGGAGGCGGAGCAGGGACGCCTGGCGGTGTGAGGCGGTAGCCTCAGGTTTCCGGCCTGCCGCGAATTTGCGCCAGTGCCGACAGTCGCCAGCAACCGCTGGCCGTACCTTTTCGGAACCATGCGCCTCATACTTGATGTCTCGGTTTCGAGCGCCAGTGTCGTTCAAAACCCGCCATTTCGCATACGCCCGCCGGCATTTTCCCGGCGAGAATATGACCGCAGCTTGACGTAGCGAGACGTCAAGATGCGGCCGATCTGGATGAGGTTCAGAAGCACAAAGAAAACATTCCAGCCGACCACGTTCATGAGCGGCGCCGGCTGGCTGTAGAAATACACGGCGAGACAGATTGCTGCTGCAGTCGTCAGTATCCGCAGCCGCAAAATATCCAACGTGAAGCAAGCGACCACATACATGATGTTCGCCATGTTTATAAGAATTTCCATTTTCCAATTCCATCTAGTTGCGAACGATCAAATACGATCGTGCTTCAGATGCTCTCGAACGGCATACGAGATTGCATCGCGTCGAAGGCCTATGTCCTTCGGGATATGGTCTGGCAGAGCGCGCAAAGCCCTCTCGGTTCTGCGAGCCTTCAGCCCAATCGAAACATGCTTGAGGTAGTGAAACATTGTTTTCTCCATTCGGTAGGATTCGCGGGCGCTGGTATGCGGGCATGCCGCCTCCAACCGCCGTCTGTTCATTGCCTGTTGGTTGCGCGATGCTGCCCCACGCTGATGACGTGAGGCAGCAACTGGACTCCGTCAGGCGGCCGCTGCTGAAATCGGATCGTTTTGAAGGGTGACGGTGTCGGCCACCGGGTAGAATTCCTCTCCCGGCATGCCGACGCGCTTGGCGTGATCCCGGATGGCCTCGCCGTCTTTCGCCTAGTAGATGCAGAAGGTGCCGATGCGCCCATCGGGTTCATTCACCACGTAACTGCGGATCCAGCGGACTTGGCCCGGCATCTGTTCCTTGGCGACCTTCGCTGATTTCGCGCCGGCGGCTTCGAGTTCCTGCAGAGATGCCCATGCGCTAGGGCGACGGATGACATAGAGGTTCACGATTTTTCCCTTTCGCTATCGCGCCGACCCATTGTCGGCGCCGCTGGTGCCATGCGTGTCTGCATGACAGGGAAAAATTACCTGCTGAGGGGACTGACCGTCCTTATCTCGAGCTTATCTTTGGCTGATCTTCGCCCCGGATAGGCGGCAAGAACTGATCCGTAGCTCATCGCGGCAGGCAAGCGAGCGGCGTTCAGCTGATGAGCTCTTGCCTGGGACCATCGATGAGCGTTTGGCTATCGGGCAAAAGGCTGTGGCGAAGCAGTGCGGCTTCTTGGTCCAGGCGCTGCGATCCCAGGTGACGAGCCGATCTTTCTGCCGCTGTGATCTCTACTTTCGCGCCGCTGACGTAGCCCGAGCCGAGCAGAGCTCTTGCCAACTGCAGGCGAATCCTCGCCGCATGATAATCGACACCGGCGCTTGTCCAAAGTTGCCGGGCCAACAGCAAGAAGGCGATTTTTGTTCGGGTCGTCTGGCTTGCAGAGTGCAGCCTTTGTTTCGGCTATCAGCGCCTGTGTCGCCGGTTGTTGCCGGCGTTGTGGTTGTGCATCGATTTCGGTCAGATAGATTGAGGCTTGGTTCGAGCGTCCACCGCGTACTGCAATGCAGGCTGCATTGACCAACAGGTTTCCGCGCCGCTGAAGATGGAACCATGACACCCCTTGTAAGACACGGTCAATTGCAGCGAGCGCACCTTCCAAGTCGCCGGTTTCGAACAACAGCAAGGCATTGCCCGGCTCCGCGTCCCAGCCAAGTGCATAGGCCTGATCGTAGTCAGCTCGCGCCGACGCGAGATCGCCGATCATGGCGAAAATATCGCCACGGACCCGAAAGCCCTCGCCAAGCGACCACGATTCCTCTGCAGAAAGTTTAGGAAGCGCCTCTTTTATGCAAGCCAGGGCCTCAGGCAAAATCTGTTGCGCCGCAACCACTTCGGCACGATGAAGGTCACAGGCCCCTGATGTTTGGGCAAAGCTTGCGGTACACCAGCTTTCAAAACCTTCGCTCCACTGGCGAGCACGCGACCAATCGGCGAAAGTCCTGCAGCTCCAGAGGATGTTGCAATAGACCAGGCTACCGGTGATTGGGTCCACCTGGCTCGACAACGCGATCGCCGCCGCATGGTTTTGCTGCTCGTTGCCCTCCTCGATCTTCCCAAGCGCCAGATTGTAAAATCCCTTGTAGGTCAGGGTCAGGGCTCGCAGGCCAGGGTCATCGCAATGTTCAGCTATCGAGTGGGCGGCCGAAGCCAACTGAAGCGCTTCCTCAGGGCGGCCGCCTGAGGATGCAAGACGTGACTTCATCCTTAGCAGATACGATTCCGTGCTCGCGTCCTTGGACTGAGAAAGAAGCGAAGCAGCACGTTCCAGCCATCCCTCCGCAACGGCAGCCGCTCCCCGTTCGGCTTGGATCTTGGCAAGTGTCACAGCGGATCTGGCGGCGCGCGCTGAATCCCCAGCCTCGATATGAGCGGCAACGGCGCGGGTCAGCATAGGGATCGCCTCAGTCGGCCGCCCTCCGCATTCAACGACCAAAGCCCAAAGATCGATATCGGCCGGAGAGAGCTTCAATATCCCCAAGACCTGCGAAGAGCTTTGCGGCCGCGCTCCAATCGCGTGCCGCCGCTAGCCTGCGGGCCTGCGCAAGATTGTCATCCCCCGCGAACGTGGCAGGCCGCACGTAGCCCAGTCCTGGCTCATCGATAGCGAAGCGATAGCCGTGGCGGACGTAGCTGTGTATTGCGTCCTGCAATCCGCCCGCTGCAAGGGCCTTGCGTGTAAGGCTAACCACCCGCTGAAGCGAAGCTTCTGTCACAATGACATCCGGCCAAAGAGCGTCCATCAACTCCTCTTTGGGTACAACTCTGCCTGCGTTGCGAACCAGATATACGAGCAAGTCAAAGACAAGCGGCTGGATTTTCTGCCCAACGCCCTCCAGGGACGGTTTGCGGGCAGCTTCATCAAGTTCGAATTGTCCAAACGAATGGTGCATCGCCGTCTTCCGATGCTGCAGTCTACCTTATCGGTCCCAGATATGGGAGCGGCCCCGTTCTAGTTGACGGCAACCCGACTTAAGCTTGCAAAGAGAAGCGCCCGTGACTGTCATTCTTTTGGTTCACGGAGCGTGTCTTGCCGGGTGGGCTTGGCGAAAGATGGCGAGACAATCCGAGATCGCCCAGGACAGACCTTCGGCGGTCGCACGGTTGTCAACTGCTTCGCGCACCCTCTGAGGACATTCACTGGCTTGAAATGAAATGCGCTGCAGGGTTGGCACTGCCAAGCGGCAAATCAGGCCAGCAGCCGCCACATGCGCACGCGACCTGTGCCACGCAATTCGGTTTCCTCGAGTGGGTCGCAAGCGAAATCTGGTCCAAGCAGTGTGTGAGTTGCATCCGAAATACGGATTTCATCGGGCTCGGCGGACGTTTGAATCCGTGAGGCGAGATTGACGGTGTCGCCCCACAGGTCATAGGCAAACCGCTTTTTGCCTATGACGCCGGCGACGATCGGTCCTGAGTGAATTCCAATTCTCAGTCTTAGCGGTTCTCCTGCGAACCGTTCGCGCCGACCCGCCTCGCGCAGTTCAAGTGCATAGTGCGCAAGGGCTTCCGCATGATCGGATCGCGCGATGGGCAGGCCGGCGACCACCATCACACAATCGCCGATTGTCTTGATCTTTTCGCAGCCATATCGTTCCGAGAGCTGATCCGCCACCTTGAAGAAGTAATTCAAGATAGCGAGCGTCGTCACGGCTCCGACGCTGCGCGCTCTTTCCGTAAAACCGACGATGTCGGCAAAAAGCACACTCACCTCCGCGTGGTTGTCTGCAATCTGTTCGTGCGCCTTTAGCCGCTCCGCGATCGACGCCGGAAGAATGTTGAGGAGCAAGGTTTCGGCGCGCTGGTATTCACGCGACAATCCCTCCTGGCTCTCCCTCAACGCCTCGTTCGTCGATCGCAATTTCTCGTTGAGTTGACGCTCCCTCTCTTGCAGGAGCGTCATTTCATAAGCCTTCTGTTGAAGCCGCTGCCTGTTGTCGCGTTCGGCGGTGGCGTCAAGAACGAGCAGCCACACGCAGTCATCGTCAGCAAAAAGGTGAAGGTCCGCGACACGCCCGCCGGGCAGTTCGATCATGGCCATATGAAATGGAAGCTCCGGACAAGGCAGCAAGCCTTCCATGAATTCAAGCTGGTCGCTAACTGGTTTGCCAATGCGAAGTGATGAGAGCCCGTAGTGCTTAAGGTTGCCGCCCTTCGCAGCGATGCAAAGCTCCGCGTCAATTTTCAGATATGCGACAGAGTGCTCACGGTAGAAGAAGTTGAAAATCCAGCTTCTGACTTCTCTTGGCAATCCATGCATGGTCTATTCAGTGACCATCGAAGCAAGCTGACGAAACGCATCATCGACACATTCACCCGAAAGCGCGCTTGTCAGATAGATTTGCCATCCAAGTTGCCTCAGTCCGTCAATCTCACTATCCGGTATTGCCCACCGATCGGCCAGATCGGATTTGTTGAACAGCAACACGAACGGCATAGGCCCGAATTCGGCTTCGACCCGCTCGCGCAGCGTGAGCGCCACGGCAAGAGTGGCGGCGCGGGTTCCATCGACGACAAGCACGAGCCCGGTCGCACCTCGCACATAGCTGACACGGAATGAGCCGATATCGTCTTCGCCGGCTAAATCCCACAAAATCAGATCCACGGTTTTATCCGGGAGTACGACACTCTTCTTGTCGATTTTCACTCCCACCGTGGTCAAGTAGGTTTCCGAAAAGATGCTTTGCACGAACCTGCGCACCAGGCTCGTCTTTCCGACAGCGAACCCGCCCAACATGCAGATCTTTTTTTGCAGCATCGTGGGCCCCGCCCTAGTCCAGGTTTACCGTAACCGAAACCCGGCGATTGGTGGAGCTACCAGTTTGAATATTTTCAGGCACCAACGGCTCGAAAGTTCCCGCGCCCCGAACCAGCAGCAGTTCCGGAGGGACGCCGCGCTTGTTGAGAAGCGCGCGAACTGTCTCGGCGCGGGCGGCGCTGATCGACGCGTTGGCCGTCTCACGGCCAGTGGCGTCCGAATGCCCGGTTAACATGAACCGCGCTGTTACGCCTGACTTGCGGGCATTCTGGGCGAATTCCTTGATTTGATCCGCCAACCTGTCGAGAACCGGCACCTGCTCTGGTCCCGGCACAACTTTGCCGGACGAGAAGAAAATATCGGTCGTCTGGATGGCTTCCCTCAAATAATTAAGTTCTGCAAGGTTCAGCTCACGCAGCTGCGAGACATCCAGAACCACTCCGTCCGCCGAAAGTTGCTCGGAGGCGGCCTGCGCCCGGGTGATCCAGGCGGCAGGAGCCTCACCCACGACAACGATGCGACCCTGGACGATCGAAACCTGAACCGATTTCGGCGGGGTCAGCGACGCCGTCAGCCGCTTCACCACGAACTTCGGATCAAGGCTCTGATAGAATTGCCACTGTGAATGAACGCGGGCAGGATCAACCTCCGTTCCGGACAGCAGAGCTTGCGGGTCGGCGGCAAGCGGGTCTCTCAGGCCGGAAATGTAGAAATGTCCACCCCTCGCCGTTTGTTGGGCGACTATGATTCCCGGTTGGGCCTCAAGTCGCGACACATAATACTGCCAGTGCTCTGCCGCGCGTGCTTCGGGGCTCACATCACGAACCTTGGAGATGTCGAATTCCGGTCTGCCTGCCGAAAGCTGTCGGGCCGCTGCGCGCGCCTTATCTATCCAGGTGTCGGGAGCCTCACCCTCGGCAACGATGCGATCATTGACGATCGAAAATCGTACTGTATCCGGCGGATACAGCGACGCCGTGAGCCGCTTCAACACGAACTCTGGCTCGAGGCTCTGATAGAATTGCCACTGCGAATGAACCCGGGCGGGATCGACCTGCGTTCCGGACAACAGCGACAGCGGGTCGGCGCCAAGCGGGTCTCTCAGGCCGGCAATATAGAATTGGCCGCCGCGTATCTTTTGTTCTGAAACGATGATGCCCGGCTGGGTCTCCAGTCGCGACACATAGGCCTGCCAGCGCTCCGCCGCGCGTGCTTCGGGGCTCACATCACGAACCCCGGAGATATCGAAGACCGGCCCGCCTGCCGAAAGCTGCTGGGCGGCGGCCTGCGCCCGGTTGATCCACGTGTCGGGAGCCTCACCCTCGGCAACGATGCGATCATTGACGATCGAAAGCCGTACCGAATCCGGCGGAGCCAGCGACGCCGTCAGGCGCTTCAACACGAACTCCGGCTCGAGGCTCTGATAGAATTGCCACTGCGAATGAACCCGGGCGGGATCGACCTGCGTTCCTGACAACAGCGACTGCGGGTCGGCGGCAAGCGGGTCTCTCAGGCCGGCAATATAGAATTGGCCATCGCGCATCTTCTGATCTGCAACGATGATGCCCGGCTGGGCCCCCAGCCGCGACACATAGGCCTGCCAGCGCTCCGCCGCGCGTGCTTCGGGGCTCACATCACGAACCTTGGAGATATCGAAGACCGGCCCGCCTGCCGAAAGTTGTTGGGCGGCGGCCCGCGCCCGGTCGATCCACGTGTCGGGAGCCTCACCCTCGGCAACGATGCGACCGTTGACGATTGAAAGTCGTACTGTATCCGGCGGGGCCAGCGACGCCGTCAGCCGCTTCAAAACGAACTCCGGCTCAAGGCTCTGATAGAATTGCCACTGCGAATGAACGCGAGCGGGATCGACCTGCGTTCCGGACAACAGCGACTGCGGGTCGGCGGCAAGCGGGTCTCTCAGGCCGGCGATATAGAATTGGCCGCCGCGCATCTGGTGTTCCGCAACGATGATGCCCGGCTGGGTCTCCAGTCGCGACACATAGGCCTGCCAGCGCTGCCCGGCTTGCCAGGAAAGAAAGAACCAACCGCCTGCAGGTACCAAAACCAGCAGGACTGCAGCCACCACCAGCCACGGAAATCCCTCGTTTGAATCCTCGTGCTTCAGTTCAACACAGGTCTGTAGCTGCGCCTCTACGCCGGCCAACTGCGAACTGTCGCCGTCAAACTGCTCTAGAGCTTCTGAGCTCTCATCGTGGATGCGAAGCAGTACGTCGCGAATTATTTCATGTAATTCCTCTGGCGGATTTCCGCGGATCACCGCAACCAAGGTCGCAAACGGTCCAACTTCCGACCAAAGGCGAAGCTCCCCGAAACGGATAGTGTCCAGTCCGCTCTGTTCTTTCTCGTTGAATGAGTCTTTTACAAAATCTTGAATTGCACTAAGCATCGAAGAAATTAGTTGAGGGTCTTCGCTCGTTGCATTTTCGGCGGCTACATGTGTAATCAATAGCCCGGAATTGCGGTTAATGAGAAAGACATGCTCTACTTGATAGGAGAGGGAATGCTTAAGGACAACTTCTGAGAAGCTCGTTCCTGTCCTCCAGGCTTCAAATCTCCACTTAAGTCCATGCCAGGTAAATATATGCCTTAAAGATTCGTTCAGCGACTGAAAGGTCTGGTCGATCTTTTCGCCGATCGACTTGCGAATAGCCGGCAGAAACACCGGGTATAATATATCCGTCAGCGTGCGCGGGTTCTTCTGGATGGACCGTCGCACGGCCCGCTCGACAACTGGCGCAAAGGCCTCGCCGAGTTGCGCATGAGACGCCGATGCGGCTGCGCTGGGGAGAACGTCCCCCACTGCGGCCGCAAGCTGCTCGGGTTCGTCGAGCAGGTGCGTAACGCGTGAAAGCTCAGAAATTTCGCGGCCGACCAGCAGCTCGCGAAGTGTGTCCATGCGATGGTCGGCGGCTGGAACGTCGAAATGCGCATGATTGTCCGGATCGACGTTCCGGGCAATTTCGACCAACAGCCTAGCCAGAGCCTCGCGATCAATCTCGGTATCGTTCGAGGCTGTACTTTGAGGAAGGTTGACTGGGTCGACGGTTGACGTCAAATTCCGATCAACTCACTTTCCAGCTGCGTTCCGAGTTGTTCTTGTTACCGACGGGATCCTGATTCAGACATTTTGCAACCTCGACAAACAGACCAGCCAAAAGATTTCGGTCGGTCTTGACGTTGCTGAGATCGGAGAACATTTTCTCCATGATCATCTGAACGGTTTCATTCTTTTGCTTGATATCCTCACGCAGCGAATGATCATTTCGATTCATCCGATCGGCAACGTCGCGCTCAAGCTCGCTCAATTGATCCGACAACGCGCGCACCTGCTTTTCAAGTGCCTGATTTTGCTCGCGAAGATTCCGGTCAATCTCCTTGTCGGCCTCGGCTCGTGCGTCTTTTTCGTTCCGCAATTGCGCCGCAAGCGATTCGACCTGCTTCTTTGCATTTGACTCGTACATTTCGAGATTGCGCTTGGCCTCGGATTCGACATCCTTGAAGCGCTGCAAGAACCGTTCTTCAAGCTTGGAAAACCGGCGGTCATAGTCCTGCATCTGGTTGCCGAACAGCAGATCGCGTATCTTGTCGACACCTACAGCGTCGCCGGAGCCTCCGCCCTCTCGAGCCTGGGCCGCCATGAAGTTCAGCCCGTTACCCTCCGCATTACCCATCAGATTTACGTCCGCTTTAACTGCTGGAGAAGCGGCATTCGCAGATTCCTTGGCCATCTTTTTGCCCCAATTGCCATAGTGCAAAACTCGGAAACAGATAAATATGTCAGTAAATTAGCCATGCCGCAAGCTGGAATCTTCCTAGCTTAAGCCGATCCCAGCGTCCCCTTTTCGCCTCTTGAACCAGCAACAAAGGCACGAGTTCCGATTGGCGTCACTCTTGTATTTCTTTGTAGTGGCGGCCAACGCCGGCCAGGCAAATCGCCCGTTGTGCGCAATCTACTTGCGAAAAGTGCAATACGATTTCTGTTATAGGTACTATATTTTATATAGATTTCGCAGACTCTTTCGATTCATCGAAACTCGCGGACCTGTCGGCGCGCGTACTGCCTCACATCCAGCTGTATACTGCGACCGTCTGCTTCCGATGCGAACCCAAAGCTAACAAGGAAGGTCTTCTTTCGGGACGGAGAATGGCTGTTCGAGAATGCCGGGGACAGCGACGGTTGTCGGCGGCAAGGCTGCCTGTTGCCTCTGTGGCCGAAACGCGGCGTGGCGCGGATATTCGGTTCCGCGCCCACGCCCTACCGCTCCTCCACGATCCGCAAATACGCCGCCGTCACGAACAGCACGATCAGCCCGAACAAGATCCGCCTGGCCCCTTCCGGCATTTGCAGGATGGTCAGCAACGTCGTCAGCACGGTGAGGATCAGGGCGCCGATGATGGTGCCGGTGTAACCGCCGCGGCCGCCGAAGATCGAGGTGCCACCGATCACGGCTGCCGCCACCGAAGGCAGCACCAGCGGTTCGGCGAGCGACAGGGAAGGGGCTTTGATCAGGCCGATATAGAGCAGGCCGGTGATGCCGGCGAGCACGCTGGAGATGACATAGAGCGCGGTGATGACCTGCCAGTATTGCACGCCGGAGAGGCGCGTCGCGCGCTCATTGTCGCCGACGGCGTAGAGCAGGCGGCCGAAGCCGGTGCGGCTGAGCGTGAAGACGATGAGTGCGGCCAGCGGCACGAACAGCAGCAGCGCGTTGGGAATGCCGTAAGTCAGGCCGGTGCCGAGCCAGGCGAGGAAGTCTGGTATCCTGGCGCCCGACGCGATCACCGTGCGCTGGTAGACCTGCAGGCAGCCGGTGCCGATCAGGCTGGTGCCCAGCGTCATGATCAGCGGATGGACGCGGAAGACGCCGACCCCGATGCCGTTGACCAGTCCGATCAGCACCGCCGGCATCATCGCCAGCGCGAAGGCCACCGCCGGGTCCTGGTTGACGATTTGCGTGGCCATGATGAAGGCGCTCATCGTCGCCACCGTGCCGATCGACAGGTCGATGCCCCCGGTCAGCATGGTCATGGTCTGGCAGCCGGCGAGGATCGCCAAGGGAATGGCGAATTTGATGGTGTTGGCGATCCAGCGCTCGTTGACGATGCCGGGGCGCAGGACCTGCAGGATCACCACCAGGATGACGAGCAGGATGATCAGCGGGATCAGCGGGCGGTCGGCCATGAAGCGCTTTACGCGGCGGCCGAAGGGGACAGGTTGGGGAGAGATCGCGGTTGTGCTCATGACGCTCGTGCTCGCGATTGGTTTCGCCCGATGTTGGTTCGGTTGACGGGAGAGGATGGTGCTCCATGGCGCCCCATTTCATGCTCACTCATGACTGCCGGCTCCGCATGGTGATGAAGGCGCCGAACATCACCACGGCGACCATGATGGCGCCTTCGATGATGGCGGTGACGTTGGGGTCGATGGCAAGCAGCGTCAGGTCGGTGCGCACCAGCCGCAGCACGAAGACGGCGACGATGGGGCCGAGCAGGCCGCCTTTGCCGCCGCCGAGTGCGACGCCGCCGAGAACCACCGCCGCGACGCTGGCGAGCAGATAGGGGCCGGGAATGGGCGCACCGATGCCGGTGCTCATGGTCAGAGCCAGCCCGCCAAAAGCGGCGAACAGGCCCGACAGCGCATAGGCGATGATGCGGGTACGTGCCACCGGCACGCCACTGCGGAACGCCGCCAGCTCGCTCGAGCCGATGGCATAGATGGAGAGGCCGAGGCGGGAGCGCCTGAGCGGTATCCAGATGATGCAGAGGCAGACGATGAGCAGCAGCAAAGCCTTGGGCTGCCAGGCATCGATGCCGTCGGGCAGGCCGGGTATCGGCACCGTGCCCGAGATCAGCGCCTTCAGCCATTCGGCCGCGGCACCGCCTGGCGCATTGAGCACCAACAAGGCAGCGCCTTGCAGCACGAACAGAGTGGCGAGTGTGACGACGATGTCGGGCACCCGGGTGACGACGATCAGCATTCCGTTGATGGCGCCGAGCACGAAACCCATGGCGAGCACGAAGGGCACCACGAACAGCGCGTATTCTTCGCTGGCGCCTGACATCATCGAGGCGGCGGTGACGCTGGTCAGCGCCATCATGGCGGCGACCGACAGGTCGATGCCGCCGGCGATGACGACGACGGTCTGGGCGGCGACCGCAAAGGCGTAAGGCAGCACGGCGCGCACCAGCGAGCCGAAATCGCCGCTGCCATAGGCCGGCTGGATCAGTTTTGTGGTGATGAACAGGAGGACGAAGAGGACGAACAGGCCGGCGACCCAGCCCTGGCGGCGCAGGAAATGGCTCATGGCGTTGCCCCCGGCGTGTTCGAATCCGAGGAACTCGCGCTCTCCGCGGAAGACGAGTGGGGATCTGCCAAAATGCCGATATCGGCCTTGGCGCCGCGCGGCAGGCCGTAGGCGGCGCGCATCAGCGCCGGCTCGTCGGCCTCCTCGACCGCGAAGATGTCGACGACGCGGCCGCCGAAGATCACGATGACGCGGTCGCAGACACGCTGCACCTCCTCCAGTTCGGAGGTGTAGAACAGCACCGACTTGCCGTGGCCGGCGACCTCGCGCAGCAGTTTGTAGATCTCCTGCTTGGTGCCGACATCGATGCCGCGCGTCGGGTCGAAGCACAGCAAGGTCCGTGTGTCGGCGGCGATCCAGCGGGCGATGGTCACCTTCTGCTGGTTGCCGCCGGAGAGACGCTGCACTTCCCCTTGCGCGCGGGTATCGATCTGCAGCCGCGCGATGGCGCTGACCACCTTGGCGCGCTCCTGGCGCATGGCAATCGGCCCCCAGTTGCGCAAGGCGGCACTGAAGGGCAGCGCGATGTTCTCGCGCACCGAGCGCTGCATGGCCAGCGCCTCGGCGCGGTCGCCTGGCACATAGGCGAGGCCGGCGCGGATGGCGTCGATCGGGTGGGAGAATTTCGCCGGCTGGCCGTCGACCTCTATTGCGCCGCCCGATGGACGGATCGAGCCGGCAAGAGCGGCGAACAGCTCGTCCTGGCCCTGGCCCTCAAGCGCGACGACGCCGGCGACCTCGCCATCGGCGAGATCGAAAGAGACATCGTTGAGCTTGGTTCCGACGCGCAGATTGCGCACCGCCAGCCGCGGGCGGGCAGGGGCGGGCGCAGCCTTTTGGGCAGCGCTGCGGGCGGCGACATGGGTCTTGACGATGCGTGTGCCGAGCATCAGCTCGACGATCTTTTCCTCGACGCCGGGCACGATGTCGACGACGCCGACGGTCTCGCCGTCGCGCAGTACGGTGGCGCGGTCGCACAGCGCCGAGATCTCAACGAAGCGATGCGAGATGAAGATCACCGCGCGGCCGCTGTCGCCCTGGCGGCGCACCACTTCCAGCACCTTTTCGGCAAGGTTGGCGGGCAGCGCCGCCGTCATCTCGTCGAGCAGCAGCACGTCGGGCTCGACGGCCAGCGCACGCGCCAGGTCGAGCACGCGCAGCACGGCCAGCGGAATGTCGCGGGCGGTGTCGCGGATATCGAGATCGGGAATGCCGAGTTCGCGCACCCAGGCGCGGAACGGCTCGACCGGCGTGCCGGTCAGCCGCAGATTGGACAGGACGTCGAGATCGGGGATCAGCGACGGTTCCTGGTAGACGGGCAAAAGGCCGGCGCGGCGGCCGGCGGCGGGTGAGCGTATGTCGCGGGCCTCGCCACGGATCAGGATACGCCCGGCATTGGCAGGAATAGCGCCGGTCAGGATCTTCACCAGCGTCGACTTGCCGGCGCCGTTGGCGCCCATCAGCGCGTGCACCTCGCCCGGCAGCACCGACAGCGATGCGTTGCGCAGCGCGGCAACGGCGCCGTAATTCTTGGCGACGCCGGTGGCGTCGAGGAGCGGGTTGCTGGTCAAATCCGGTGGTTCTCGGGTTGCGTGCTCGGATCACTGCGAATGTCAGCGCCGCCCCTCACTGTCCTGCCGGACGACGACGTTCCTCTCCCCGTCTCTATACGGGGAGAGGATGCCGGCAGGCAGGTGAGGGGCGGCGCCGACCGACGGCCGTTAGCGAAAGCCCAGACTTACTCGCCCGGGCCCTTGCAGGCGACGATCTGGTCCTTGGTGTAGGTGGTCCAGTCGGGGATCGAGATCGAGACCGGCCATTCGGGGCTCAGCGACGGGTCGGCGGCGGCCTTCAGCTTGGCCTTGCCTTCGTCGGTGGCGTTCTCCCACAGCTGCGGCTCGACCAGCACGGTCTGCTGTGCCGGCTTCTTGCCGTCGAGGATCTGCAGCGCCAGCGTCACGCCAGCGCCGCCGATCGAACCGGGGTTGGTGACTGCGGCGCCGACGAGACCCTTGACCGAACTCAACTGGCCGACGAAGCCGGCATTGTCGGCACCGACGATCGGCACCAGCGGCGCCTGCGACTCGACCAGCGCGTCGACGATGACGTTGTCGATGCCGGAGGTCCAGATGCCGTTGATCGGCGTTCCCGTCGAGAGGAAGGAAAGGATCTGCTGCTTGGCCTGGTCCTGCTGCCAGCCGGTGAAGACTTCCTGTGCGACCTTCACGTCGGGGAATTCGGCCAGCGCCTTCTTGAAGCCCTTGTCGCGGTCGCTGTCGGCAGACGCGCCGGCGGCACCGCGCATGTAGAACACTTCGCCCTTGCCGCCCATCTGGCCGAACAGCCATTTGGCGCCGAGATAGGCGTACTGCTCCTGGTTGTTGGAGATGATGTAGGCCGACGGTTCGGTGACCGCCTGGTCGACGGCAACGACGACGATGCCGGCCTTGGTGGCTTCCTCGAGGCCCGCCTTGATGCCGGCCGGATCGGCCGGGTTGACGACGATGGCGTCGACCTTGGCGCTGATCAGGTTGCGGATGTCTTCGAGCTGGCCGGCCGCATCGGTGTTGCGGTGGGCGATGTTGAGCTTGGCGACCTCGCCGGAGGCCAGTGCCTGCGCCTTCATGGCGCAGACCATCTCCTCGCGCCAGCCATTGCCCTGCACGGTGTTGGAGATGCCTATGGTGTATTTGCCCGCGGCGGACGAAGCGCCCACTGAGGCCAGGAAGGCCGCGCCGGCAAGTAGCGGGACCATGGTCAGATATTTCTTCATTTCAGATTTCCTCCACATTGTTTTTCAGTTCAGTTCCAAGTCGTTGAAGCGTGCCGCTTAGAAAGTGATTCAGGCTGCGCGCCTTAAGTTCTTGTTCCATGCATGTCGTTGTCCCAAAATCGCTCCTCCGCGCTTTGGGCGACATGCATTTGCGCCGTCATTTTACGAACGGACGCAGCACATCGCGGGCAAGCAGGAAGCCGCGCTTCACCTGATCGTCGCTGCCTTCAAATCGCCTGTCCTCGTGTTCGATGATGATGGGTCCGTCATAGCCGGCCCGGTAGAGGCCGGAGAAGAAGCCGCTCCAGTCGACATCGCCGAGCCCCGGCATGCGCGGCACCTGCCAGCCTATGCCAGCCGAGAGGATTCCGCGCTCGTAGAGTCCATCATGATCAATCATCAGGTCCTTGGCGTGGGCATGCAGCATGTAGGGGCCGAATTCCCGGATGAAGCGGGCCTGGTCGATCATCTGCCAGACCAGATGCGAGGGGTCGAAATTCATGCCGACATCGCCGCCCCAGGCTTCCAGGATGCGGCGCCAGACCTGCGGCGAATAGGCGATGTTGTGCCCGCCCGGCCACTCGTCATAGCTGAAGATCATCGGGCAGTTCTCGAAGGCGAGCTTGACGCCATGGCCGCGCGCATGGGCGACGATTTCGGGCCAGATCTTGAGCGCCTCCTGCCAGTTGACGTCGACGGTCTTGGCGGCATCGCCACCGCAGAAAGTGTTGACGACAGTTACGCCCATATTGGCGGCCAGCACGATCACCTTCTTGAGATGGCCGATGACAGCCTCGCGGTGGGCAGCGTCGGGGTGCAGCGGGTTGGGATAGTAGCCGAGGCCGGAGACCGAGAGGTTCTTCTCCGCCAGCGAGGCGACGATCTCCCTAGCCTGCGCGGCGGAAGTCGAGGCGGCGTCGATGTGGCTGGTGCCGGCATAGCGGCGGCTGGCGCCCGACGATTTCGGCCAGCAGGCGATTTCCAGCGCCTCGAAGCCGGCGGAGCTTGCCCAGCCGGCGACCTCGCCAAGCGGCGTCTCCGCGAAGGGTGCGGTGAGCAGTCCAAGTTTCATCATGCCTCCCCTGAACAGTTTATCGTTTCACGGAACGAGGAACCGTTCTATCCCTTTGTTTTTGACGCAATTCCGGGCGGAAAACCGTTTCACACTTTTCCTGGAATTGCTCTCGTCGTGGCTTCATGACCGACTTCCACTATGCCGATTGTGCGGGCCGCTTCAACCGTACCGCCTCGCCCTGTTCCAGACTGTGTCTGACGGCGGCCATCGGATCGTCCGACAGCAGCTCGCCGAGCGTTGATGTGACGGACCTGCGGAACACATCGTTCGCGGCAAGGCCGGGCTCGAAAATCGTGTCGATGGCAAGGATGCCGGCCACCAGTGCCTGTGGATCGCGGCCGGTTGCGTCCGATATGTCGGCGACCTTGCCGGCATAGGGGTCCGACACCGGCCAGCGTTTGCCGAACCGTACCGAGGCCTGGATCAGATAGGCCATCCAGCCGGCGACCGGGAGCGCCAGCAGCGCGATGCTTTGGCCCTGGCTCAGGCGATCGCGGATCGGGTTGAGCAGGCGCTGGACGATCTTTTGCGAACCGTCGGTGGCAATCTGGTGGTTGCGGTGGCGGATCGCGATATTGCGCAGCCGCCCGAGGCTCTGCGCGACATAGGCCAGCGGTTCCATGCCCGGCACCGGCAGCAGCGTCGGCAGCGTCTCTTCGACAAGCATGCGTTGCACGAAGGCCAAAAGCAGCGGGTCGGCGATGGCATCGAATGTGTGTTCGAGGCCGGCCAGCACGCCGAGCGTGGCAAGCGTCGTCTGGGCGCCGTTGAGCACCCGCATCTTGAGATGTTCGAACGGCGTGACGTCGTCGACGAAGCTGGCGCCGACCCGATCCCAGCGCGGCACGCGGCCTGCGAATTTCTGCTCGATCACCCATTGCCGGAACGGCTCGCCGACGACGACCGCGGCATCTCGGTAGCCGAAACGCTGCTCGACGCCGTCGTGGTCGGCTTGCGTGACCGCCGGCGCGATGCGGTCGACCATGGCCGACGGGAAGGCGGCGTTGGCCGAAACCCAGTCGGCAAGGCCATTGCCGCGCCGTTCGGCAAAAGCCTGCACGACATTGGCCAGGATAATGCCATTGGCCGGGATGTTGTCGCAGGAGAGCAGCGTCAGCGGCCGGCCATGTGTCGCCCGGCGCAATTCCAGCGCCCGCGCCAACAGCCCGGGCACACTGCGTGGCTTCTCGGGGTTGGCGAGGTCGTGGACGATGTCGGGATGGTCGAGATCGAGTTCGCCGCTGGACGGGATGTGGCAATAACCTTTCTCGGTCACCGTCGTCGTCACCAGCTCGATGTCGGAGGAGGACAGCACACCGAGCGCGGGTGCGGCACTCGCCTGGCTGTCGACGACCTCTATGATGCTGCCGATGACGCGCGCCTCGACGTTGCCGTTCTCGCGGATCAACCGCGTGTAGAGACCGCCTTGACGGCCGAGTGTGTCGGCGAGGCGGGGTGGCCGGATGTTGATGCCGACGACGCCCCAGCGGTCGAAATGGCTGGCCAGCAGATCGTCGGTGTATTCGGCCTGGTGGCAGCGGTGAAAGGCGCCGACGCCGAGGTGCGCCATGCCGGGCGCGAGCGCCGCGCGGTCATAGGCCGGTTTCTGGACGGCGGCAGGCAACCGGGCGAGCAGCGCCGGCCCAAGTGTCTCGGGGGAGAGGGCGACGCTCACCGGTTCGCCCCGATCACCCACTGTTCCTGGTCGACCAGCGTGCCGGTCATGGGTCCGGCCGCGTCGGAAAGCAGGAAGACGGCGAGGTTCGCCACATCGCTTGTCGAGAACAGGCGGCCGAAAGGCTGCGAGGCCTTGGCGGCGTCGAGCCAGCCCGGACCATTGCCGAGCGTCTCGGCCTGCATGGTGCGTTCGGCCGGTGTGTCGGTCCAGCCGACATTGATGCCGTTGACGCGGATGCGGTCGAAGCGATGGGCGTTGGCGGCATTCTTGGTCAGCGTCGCCAGCGCGCCCTTGGTGGCCGAGTACACCGCGAGCTCCGGCGAGCCGCAATGGGCATTGATCGACAGGATGTTGACGATGGCGCCGCCCTGGCCGCGCTTCTTCATATCGGCAATCGCCGCCTGCATGAGGAAGAATGGTGCGCGCGCATTGACGGCGAACAGCGCTGCCCAGTCATCGAGGTCGGCATCGAGGAAGGACGCGCGGTCGGTCAGGCCGGCGGCGTTGACAAGGCCATCGATGCGGTCGAAGCGATCGATGCAGGCTTGCGCCAGCAGGGCAGGGGCTTCGGGGTCGGAGAGGTCGGCGGCGACGAAAACAGTGGGCGTGCCGAGCCGCGAAAGCTCGGCTGCCACGGCATCGCCGCGCGCCTTCTCGCGACCGGTGACCAGCAGACCACCGGCGCCCGAACGCGCAAGCGTTTCGGCAATCGCTCGACCAATGCCTTGCGTCGCGCCGGTGACCAGCACCACCTTGCCTTTGAGCTGAAGCTCCATTCCTCCTCCCGGAACAAAGTTTCTATTTTTCGAAATATGGAACGTCAATTCCCGGCAGTCAATTGTGCCAGCAGCGCCTCATTGGCCGCGGCGCGCGACGACTGCGTGGACCAGCGCCATGCCGACGGCCAGCGACGCCGCCAGCGAGCGGAAGCCGGCAAAGTCGGATTCGACCACCTCCAGCCAGGTGTCCGACAGCCGGATCAGCGGGCTGAAGGTGCTGTCGGTGATGGTGACGATGCCGGCGTTGCGTTCATGCGCCACGGCGACGAGGTCGGGTGTGATCGAATTGTAGGGGCTGAAGGACACCGCCAGCACGGCGTCCTGCCTGCCGATGCAGCCGACCTGGTCAAGCGCGGTGGAGCCGACATTATCGACCAGCACGTTGCGCACGCCCTGCTGCGAGAGCGTCAGCGACAGATAGGTGGTGACGGGGAAGGCGCGCTTGGAGCCGATGACATAGATCAGGTCGGCGGCCGCCAGCAGCGTCACCATCTTCTCGAAACTCTCGATGTCGAAACCGCTCTCGACGCGGCCAAGCGAGGCCTGCGAGGCGCCGACCATGCCGTGCAGGAAATGCAGGTCGGCGTTGGGTTCGCTCCGCTGCTCGCCGCGTCCGTCCGGCCACGACCCTTTGATATGGTCCTTGAACAGACCCTGGAAATCGGAAAAGCCGGCATAGCCGAAGATCTGGGCGAAGCGCACCAGCGTCGAGGGCTGCACGCCGGCCTGTGCCGCCACCTGCGCGATGGTGCCGAGCGCGACGTCGCTCGGATGTTGCCACAGGAAGATGGCGACCTGACGCAGCCGCTTGGGGAAATGCACGGTGCCGGACGACAGCACCGCGCGCAACTCCTCATAGGTCCGCGGCTGGATGTAGCCGAGTGCTGCCAGTGAGCGTCCGCGTTTGCGGGTCGCCGCTTCGTCGGCAACGGACCGTCCCGATGTTTTGCCTGCCCCACTCATGATTTCAGGCTAGCGCGGCACGATCGTTTTACAATATGGAAATTGGAAATCGTGTTCGAAAGCGCTGGTGACGTCATCGGCTTGCAAGCCGTCTGAAGTTGCCTGTCCGGAGGAGTTTGAAGAATCATGGTCTATGCAACATCGGACGGCTCGACACGCCAACGCTTGCGGGTCGGCATGGTTGGTGGCGGCCGCAATGCCTTCATCGGCGCCGTGCACCGGCTGGCCATGCGCCTCGACGACCAGATCGTTCTGGTCGCCGGCGCGCTGTCCTCCGACCCGGAGAACGCCGCCGCATCGGCCGCCGAGATCGGTATCGCGCCGGAACGCAGCTATGCCGATTATCGCGTGATGGCGCAGGCCGAAGCCGCGCGACCGGACGGCATCGAAGCCGTCGTCATCGTCACGCCAAACCATCTGCATGCACCAATCGCGACAACCTTCCTCGAAGCCGGCATCGACGTGATCTGCGACAAGCCGCTGTCGACGACGCTGGCCGACGCCGAAGCGCTGGTGGCGCTGGCGCGGTCGAAGAAACGCCGCTTCGTCGTCACCCTCAACAACACCGGCTACGCCATGGTCCGCCAGGCGCGCGAGATGGCGGCGGCGGGCGAACTCGGGCGCATCGTGTCGGTGCATGGCGCCTACATACAGGACTGGCTGACCAGGCCGATCGACGCCGAAGGCCAGAAGCAGGCGGAGTGGCGCACCGACCCGGCGCGCGCTGGGCAGTCGGCGGTGCTGGCCGATATCGGCGTGCATGCCTTCAATCTGGCAAGCTACATCTCGGGCTGTGAGGCCGAGGCGGTTTCGGCCGACCTGTTCACCGCGGTGCCGGGGCGCCGGCTCGACGACAATGCCCATGTGCTGGTGCGCTGGACCGGCGGAGCACGCGGCACAATCCTGGCCAGCCAGACATCGCCCGGCCACTACAATGATTTGTCCGTGCGCATCTATGGCGACAGAGCCGGGCTGGAATGGTCGGGCGCGCGGCCGGAGGAACTGCGCTTCTCCATCTACGGCGAGGAAAGCCGCACGCTGGTGCGCGGCGGCCATGGCTCAACGCAAGAGAGCCGGCGGGTGTCGCGCATGCCGGCGGCGCATCCTGAAGGTTACATCGAGGCCTTCGCCAATTTCTACCGCGACGCCGCCGATATCATTCGCGCGCATCGCTCGGGCGCGGCGGTCGATCCGGCCCGGGCGGCGCAAGTGCCTGACGTCGTCGACGGCGCGCGCGGCGTGAAGTTCGTCGCGGCGGCGGTGGAGTCGAATGCGGCTGGTGGAGCGTGGACGCAAGCCCGGTTCGGGTGAGAGCGAGGCGCGACCCGATCCGCCCAAACATGACCGCTTCTATCCAGGCCGGAAAGCCTCTAGACTGACGGCTGGTCATGACGAGGGGGCGGCATGGGGCTCGACAGACGGCATTTGGTGCTTGGCGCCGGCGTGCTGGCGTTGTTGCCGGCGGTGCGAAGCTTCGCCGCTGAGACGCTTGAGGACATCAAGGATCTCAAGCCCGGCGAGTTCACCTGGCATCCGGAACGCCAGAAGAAGGGGCCGGTCGCCATCATCGTCTCCTTGCCGCAGCAACGCGTGCATGTTTATCGCAACGGCGTGCGCATAGCCGTCTCGACCTGTTCGTCCGGCAAGCCCGGGCATGAGACCCCGACCGGCATCTTTGTCATTCTCCAAAAGGACAAGGACCACAAGTCGAGCACCTACAATGATGCGCCGATGCCGAACATGAACCGGCTGACATGGTCGGGCATCGCGCTGCATGCCGGCAATCTGCCGGGCTATCCCGCCTCGCATGGCTGCGTGCGGCTGCCGCTCGCCTTTTCCAGCAATCTGTTCGGCATCACCCATATCGGCACGCCGGTCATCATTTCGGGCGCGCGCGGTGACCCGGCCGAACTGACCAATCCCGGAATGGTGCTGGGTGGCTACGCGGCCGGGCAGTTCCAGAACGTCGTCGCTTCCAAGGACGGCCACAAGCGCGCCGCCGATTGGGTCGAGCCGGAGGATTTCCCGGTCACCTCGATCATCGCCTCGTCGGGGGACAAGGAGATCATGCTGATCGAGAACGGCGTGGTCGTGGCGCAGGCGCCATTGACCATCACCGGCTCCGGCGGGCTTGGCAGCCATGTGCTGACCTTGCAGGTGGCGGGAGCCGCCAATGACTGGCAATGGGTCGACATCAGTCGCAGCGCCAGTTCCGGTTCGTTCTTCAACAATGAGCAAGACATGCTCAAGCGGCTCAGCACGCAAAAGAGCTTCCTCGACGCCATGCAGGCGAGGATGCATCCGGGCATGGTGATGGTGCTCACCGACGCGCCGCTGCATCCCGACAGCCGCTCCGGCCATGACTTCGTCGTCATGTCGGCGACGGACTAAGGAGGTTTCCGCTTACGGCGGTCGCGCACGAGGGCGACTTTGACCCGGCTTGAGTGGCTTGATCCGAGGCGGATGGGCTGGGAGGGCAGGTTCAACAGGGGCAGTTGCCCTCGTGAACCATGCGCGTTGCCGTCAGCAGTGCTGATCCCATCCTGCCCGAATATTGCCTTTCCGTGTCCCATCCCGGTTAAAAAAGTATCATCCGTTGCCCTGAATCGTGGTGGCGCCTGCTGTCATGAGCCGGTAGCGTGGTCTCGAAATGCAGAGCCGAAACCAATTCGGCCGGTTTAGGGAATGTGGGCCGAACGCCGCAACGATCCGCGCTGGCCCGGAGGAGACGGACATGGAACCGGACCTGGAAGTTGTCCAGATACGACGCGGTGAGTCCTTCAAGGCGTGGTCGCATGGCTACCCCTTCCACACGGTGCGTTGGCATTTCCATCCCGAATATGAACTGCATCAGGTGATCTTCACCAACGGCCGCTATTTCGTCGGCGACTTCATCGGCGAGTTCGAGCCAGGCAATCTGGTGCTGACCGGGCCCAACCTGCCGCACAACTGGGTCAGCGATATCCCGAGGGACAGCTCCATTCCGCTGCGCGGCCGGATCATCCAGTTCTCGGAAAGCTTCATTGGCGACGCCATGCATGTGCTGCCGGAACTGGCGGGGCTCGGGCCACTGCTCGAGGCGTCGCGGCGTGGCGTGCTGTTTTCCAGCCGCACAAGCAAGGAGCTGGCGCCGCTGATGGAAGAGATGATGCAGGCGCAAGGCGTGCGCCGCATCGAGCTGTTCATGTTGATATCCGGCCTGCTCAGCCGGGCCCAGGAATTCCAGCTGCTCGCCAGCGCCAGCTACCGGCCCGATCCCTCGGGCTACATGACCGCCGGCATGAACAAGGCGTTGGCTTATATCCGTGAAAACCTGACGCAGTTGTTCGACGAGACGGATCTGGCGGCCATTGCCGGCCAGTCGACCGGCGCCTTCTCACGCTCGTTTCGGCGCCACACCGGCATGTCGCTGGTGCAATATGTCAAGCGGCTGCGCATCAACCTCGCCTGCCAGATCCTGATGAGCGACGAGCAGGCCTCGATCACCGACATCTGCTACGAGGTCGGCTTCAACAATCTGTCCAATTTCAACCGGCAGTTCCTGGCGGAGAAGGGCATGCCGCCCTCACGTTTCAGGCGCCTGCTGGCCGACAACATCAACGCGGGAAAAGCCGCTTAACGGAGGAGCCAGGGAGGAACCAAGGGAGGAAGCACAATTTTCGCCTGACAACGTGGCCCGCATAACGCGGTCCGCGATGGAGAGCGCTTTTCCTAGAAATCCTTCGTCAGCGGAGGATGTCGGCGCGGCCAAGAGGCCGGTGTCGGGCCCTGGTTCCCAATTGCAGTTGGGGCGAGGGCGGAGGCGTGTCTTCACAACAAAGCAGTCAACGACCTTCTTACAACCATATCCAGAAACGGAGAAGACCGAATGACCCGATTTTCATCTTCATTGAAGTCCGCCGGCATGGCAGCAATTGCGCTGTCGCTGCTGGCCGGCACCGCCGCGATCGCAAGGGCCGCAGAGGTCACCGACGCCACCGTCGCCTTCCTGATGCCCGACCAGGCCTCGACCCGTTATGAACAGCACGACTATCCCGGCTTCGCTGCCGAGATGAAGAAGCTGTGCCCGGGCTGCAAGGTGCTCTACCAGAACGCCGACGCCGACGCCTCGCGCCAGCAGCAGCAGTTCAATTCGGTGATCTCGCAGGGCGCCAAGGCGATCGTGCTCGATCCCGTGGACTCGACCGCCGCCGCCTCCCTGGTCAAGCTGGCGCAGAGCCAGGGCATCAAGGTCATCGCCTATGACCGGCCGATCCCGACCGCACCCGCCGACTTCTATGTCTCGTTCAACAATGAAGGCATCGGCAAGGCCATCGCCGACTCGCTGGTCGCGCATCTGAAGGCGCTGAAGGTCGGTCCGGCCACCGGCGGCGTTTTGCAGATCAACGGCTCGCCGACCGACGCGGCGGCAGGCCTGATCAAGAAGGGCATCCATGAAGGCCTCGACAACAGCGGCTACCAGATCCTGGCCGAATACGACACGCCGGAATGGGCGCCGCCGAAGGCGCAGCAATGGGCCGGCGGCCAGATCACCCGCTTCGGGCCCAAGATCCTCGGCGTCGTGGCCGCCAATGACGGCACCGGTGGTGGCGCCATCGCGGCCTTCAAGGCAGCCGGCGTCGATCCGGTGCCGCCGGTGACCGGCAACGACGCGACGATCGCCGCCTTGCAGCTGATCATCGCCGGCGACCAGTACAACACCATCTCCAAGCCGAGCGAGATCGTGGCGGCGGCTGCTGCCAACGTCGCCATCAAGCTGCTTTCGGGCGAGACGCCGAAGGCCGAGATGACGCTGTACGACACGCCCTCGCAGCTGTTCACGCCGGCGGTGGTGACGCAGGAAAACCTGAAGGCCGAGATCATCGACAAGAAGATCAACACCGCGGCCGAACTCTGCGTCGATCGCTACGCGGAGGGTTGCAAGAAGCTGGGCATCGGGAACTGACCGCGACCCTTGCCCCGTTCCGCTGCCTGGCCGAACAATAGGCTGGAGCCCCACCCCGAATGCATCGGGGTGGAACAGGCTCCGGCGGCGGCCAGGCAGCGCCTACCCGCTTTTTGAACCGGTCCTTTCTTGAAAGGTATTCCAGGCATGATCGATACCCCGGACGAACCGGTTCCGACAGGCGAGCTGGTGCTCAGCCTGCGCGGCATTTCGAAGAATTTCGGCGCCGTCTCGGCGCTCACCGACATCGATCTCGATGTCCATGCCGGCGAGGTGGTGGCGCTGGTTGGCGACAACGGCGCCGGCAAGTCGACGCTGGTCAAGATCCTGGCCGGCGTGCATCAGCCAAGCTCGGGCACCATCAGCTATCGCGGCAGGCAGGTGACGCTGGCCGACCCGAGTGCGGCGCTGACACTCGGCATCGCCACCGTGTTCCAGGACCTAGCGCTGTGCGAGAACCTCGACATCGTCGCCAACATCTTCCTCGGCCGCGAACTCAACCCGCTGCGGCTGGACGAGGTGGCGATGGAGGTGCGCGCCTGGACGCTGCTCAACGAGCTGTCGGCGCGCATCCCCAGTGTGCGCGAAGTGGTCGCGTCGCTGTCGGGCGGCCAGCGCCAGACTGTGGCGATCGCCCGCTCGCTGCTGCTCGAACCCAAGCTGATCCTGCTCGACGAGCCGACGGCGGCGCTTGGCGTCGCGCAGACGGCGGAAGTGCTCAACCTGATCGAGCGGGTTCGCGACCGCGGCCTCGGCGTCGTCATCATCAGCCACAACATGGAAGACGTGCGCGCCGTTGCCGACCGCATCGTCGTGCTGCGGCTTGGCCGCAACAACGGCATCTTCACCCCCGACGCCTCGAACCAGGAGCTGGTCAGCGCCATCACCGGCGCGTCGAACAATTCGGTGTCGCGACGCGCCGAGCGTCGGCAAGCGCGGCAGGATCAAACCCAGGAGCCACGCCCATGAGCCGTCAAGTGGAACGGGCAGCTCCGCCGCAGCTCGACCGCGCCGACGTGCGCGTCAAGCACGAGGCCGGCTTGAGCGGCAGCATCCGCGCCTTCGTCGACCGCGTGCGCTCGGGCGATCTCGGCTCGCTGCCGGTCATCGTCGGGCTGGTCATCATCTGGACGGTGTTCGCCAGCATCAATCCGATCTTCCTGTCGAGCAGCAACCTGGTCAATCTGCTGTTCGATTCCTCCACCGTCGGAGTCATCGCGCTCGGCATCGTCTGCGTTTTGATGGTCGGCGAGATCGACCTGTCGGTCGGCTCGATCAGCGGCTTTGCCTCGGCGCTGGTCGGCACGCTTTGGGTCAACCAGGGCTGGCCGGTGGCGCTCGCCATCCTGGCCGCGGTCGCCGTCGGCGGCTTCATCGGCGCGCTTTACGCGCTGCTGTTCAACCGGCTCGGCATGCCGAGCTTCGTCTCGACGCTGGCAGGACTGCTCGCGGTGCTCGGCCTGCAGCTCTACATCCTTGGCTCCACCGGCTCGATCAACCTGCCTTACGGCTCGAACCTGGTTAATTTCGGCCAGCTTCTGGTGATGCCGAAATTCGTGTCGTTCGGGCTGGCGGCGGTGCCCGGCATCGTCATGCTGATCACCGGCCTGCGCACCGTTGCGCGACGGCGCGCCGCCAACCTGTCGGCACCCTCGACCGGCGGCATCGTCACGCGGGCGGTGGCGATCACGATCGTGCTCGAACTCATCGTCTTCTACCTCAACCAGGCGCGCGGAATTCCGTGGATGTTCGGCCTGTTCGTCGGCTTGGTCATCGCCATGCATTACGCGCTGACGCGGACGAAATGGGGCCGCTCGATGTCGGCGGTCGGCGGCAACCGCGAGGCGGCGCGGCGCGCCGGCATCAATGTGCGGCTGATCTATTCCAGCGCCTTCGTGCTGTGCTCGATGCTGGCTGCTTTCGGCGGCGTGCTGTCGGCGGCCCGGCTTGCTTCGGCCAGCCAGCAGGCCGGCACCGGCGACGTCAACCTCAACGCCATCGCGGCGGCCGTCATCGGCGGCACCAGCCTGTTCGGCGGCCGCGGCAGCGCCTATTCCGCACTGCTCGGCATCATCGTCATCCAGTCGATCGCCAGCGGCTTGACGCTGCTCGATCTGTCCTCGTCGCTTCGGTACATGATCACAGGCGCCGTGCTTGCCATAGCAGTCATCGTCGACTCGCTGGCCCGCCGTTCGCGTGTTTCCCATGGCCGGGCCTGAACCCATCAACAGGAAGAGAGATATGACTCAACTGTCCGGAAAAGTTGCGGCCGTCACCGGGGCGGCGTCGGGGATCGGCCTCGAATGCGCAAGATACATGTTGGCGGCGGGCGCCAACGTGGTGCTGGTCGACCGCGCCGAGGCGACGCTGAGCAGCCTGTGCGCCGACCTCGGCCCCAAGGCGATCCCGCTGGTGATCGACCTGATGCAGCCATCAAGCGTCGCCACTATGATGCCGCAGATCCTGGAAAAGGCCGGGCAGCTCGACATCTTCCATGCCAATGCGGGCGCCTATGTCGGCGGCGAGGTGCTGACCGGCGATCCCGATGCCTGGGACCGCATGCTGAACCTCAACATCAACGCCGTCTTTCGCTCGATCCACGCGGTATTACCGCACATGGTCGAGCGCAAGACCGGCGATATCATCGTCACCAGTTCGATCGCCGGGCTGGTTCCGGTGGTCTGGGAGCCGATCTACACCGCGTCCAAGCACGCCGTGCAGGCCTTCGTCCACACGGTGCGCCGGCAGGTGGCCAAGCACGGCCTGCGCGTCGGTGCGGTGGCGCCGGGCCCGGTGGTGACCGCGCTGGTTGACGACTGGCCGAAGGCCAAGCTCGAGGAAGAGCTCGCCGCCGGCGGTCTGATGCAGCCGCGCGAGGTCGCCGAGGCAGTGATGTTCATGCTGACCCGGCCGCGCAACGTGACGATCCGGGATCTGGTGATCCTGCCGCAGAGCAATGATTTGTGAGGGGAGTATGGGAGTAGGGGAGTAGGGCAGTATGTTGTTCTGCGGTCCAAAGTCCGGGCTCAAATCTAGTCGCTATTCGCCTGCTGCCTATTCCCCTACTGCCTGCCTTACTCCCCTACTCCCCTAACCGAAGGTTTCCCCATGCCCCATTATCTCGGCATCGACGTCGGCACCGGCAGCGCGCGGGCAGGGGTGTTCGACCAGACGGGAAACCTGCTTGCCTCGGCCAAGCAGCACATCGAGGTCTGGCGCGAGGCCGGCGACATCGTCGAGCAGTCGAGCAACGACATCTGGCGGGCGATGTGCATTGCCACCCGCGCCGCTGTCGCTGAAGCCGGCATAGCGCCCGAGGCGATCGCCGGCATCGGTTTCGACGCCACATGTTCGCTGGTGGTGCTGGGTGAGGGCGGCGTGCCGTTGCCGGTGGGCCCGTCCAACAATCCCGAACGCAACATCATCGTCTGGATGGATCACCGCGCGATCGAGCAGACGCGCCGCATCAACCGCAGCGGCGCGGCGGTGCTGAGCTATGTCGGCGGCGTCATCTCGCCTGAGATGGAGACACCGAAACTCCTGTGGCTTGCGGAAAACATGCCCGCCACCTTCAACGCCGCCTGGCAGTTCCTGGACCTCGCCGATTTCCTGACCTGGCGGGCGACTGGCAGCCTTGCCCGCTCGGTCTGCACGGTGACCTGCAAATGGACTTATCTGGCGCATGAGAGCCGCTGGGATGAGACATATTTCCGCAACGTCGGCCTCGGCGCGCTGGCCGACGAGGCGTTTACGCGCATCGGCACCGAGATCGTGCCGGCGGGAGCATCGCTCGGCGGCGGACTGATCGCGCAGGCGGCGGCCGACCTTGGCCTCGCCCCCGGCACCGCGGTGGCGGCCGGGCTGATCGATGCGCATGCCGGCGGTGTCGGCACGGTCGGGGCGCGCGGCGATTTCGGCAGTGTCCTGTCGCGCATGGCCTATGTCTTCGGCACCTCGGCCTGCACCCTGTCGTCGACCGCCGAACCGGCCTTCGTAGACGGCGTCTGGGGTCCGTATTTCTCGGCCATGGTGCCGGGGCTGTGGCTGAACGAGGGCGGTCAATCGGCGGCAGGCGCGGCCATCGACCATCTGGTGTGCATGCACCCGGCGGCCAGCGAAGCGGCGGCCACAGCGCAGGCCGAGGGGCTCGGCCTCAGCGCCTGGCTCTCGCTGCAGGCACAAAGCCGTGGGGGCGCCGCAGCGACGCCGGCGCTGGCCGGCGATATCCATGTCGTGCCGGAATTCCTTGGCAACCGCGCACCTTTCGCCGACCCAGATGCGCGCGCACTGATTGCCGGGCTCGATCTCGACACCAGCCACGAAAGCCTGGTCGGGCTGTATGTCGCCGGAGTCTGCGGGCTGGGCTACGGCGCGCGCCAGATCGTGCGAGCCGAGCATGAGAAGGGCATTCCTGTCGACACCATCGTCGTTAGCGGCGGCGCCGGGCAAAGCCCGCTGGTGCGCCAGCTGCTGGCCGACACGACAGGCATGGTGGTGGTGGCGTCGACCTCGCCGGAGCCGGTGCTGCTCGGCTCGGCGATGCTGGGCGCGGTCGCCGCCGGCTCCTACAAGGACCTGGTGACAGCCATGGCGGGCATGTCGGAACTCGGCGAGGTCTATCATCCCAACGCTTCGCTGTCCGGCTGGCACGCCAAGCGTTTCGCGGCGTTCGAGCTGTTGCAGCAGGCCGGCAAGGCGATCAGGGGCTGAAGCAGGCAGCCACAAGGATGGCGTTGAACGGCAGAGGAACACACGTGCGCCTAGGCTGTCTGTCGTCGTCTCATTGAACAGACTGGATGAGCCATAGGAGAGCCAGAAGGTTGGCGAGCGACATGCCGGCCGGGCCGAAAGTTTTCATCCGATCATCGATCGTGGCGCCTATGATCGCATCCCCAGCCTGCACAAGGATCATTATCCAGGCGATGGCTTCAAGCCATTCCGTCGAACCCGTAAAAAACGGCACGGCGCTTGCAACCACCAAGGCCACGCTGCGTGCACAACCGTAGAAAGCTATTGTCCGGGCGTTGCCGGTTTCGTTCATGGCGGCAGCCAAGGAGAAACCGAGACTGACGACCGCGCTGAGAGCTGTGACTGACGCGCAAACGATGAAGGCTGTGAACATCGCATTCCATGGCTTGTGGCCGCTGCACCTTACTCGAATAGCCACGGCCTGAAATCAAGTCACTCTTTTGCTGCTACCAGTTACAACTTGCGCGGTCATATGCAGGGCACGACTGGCTTCGGCTGCCCTCAGAGCTCCTTCTGCGCCAATTCCCTGAATTCGTCGGGTACGGAGCGTGCGGCCTCCAGCGCCACCGTGCCGTAGCCGACCGCCTGCTTGCCGAAGCGCTCGCGGATCTTGTCGATGGCGCGGTCGGCACCGAAGCGTGCCAGGCCTTTTCGGGTGCCCGGACGGCGCTTCTCATCGGCGAAGCCGAGCGGCAGTTCGAGTTGCAACTCGGCACTTTCCTCGAGATGCGAGACCGAGATCGCCAGCAACGAGATCGTCTTCTCGTAAGGGTGGTCGGCAAGCGCGCCGCGCACCAGGTCGCCAGCGATCTCGGCCAGCATCGCAGTCGCCGCGATCGGCTGGTCAAGCGTAATCGAACGCGTGACGGCGCTGAGATCGGCAAAGCGCACGCGCACCGTCACCGTGCGGCCGGGCCTTGCCTTGGCGCGCAGCCGGCTGGCGACGCGGTCGGCCAGATGCAGCAAAGTGGGCACGATGACCCGTGCAACGGCGGGCTTCTGGCCGAGCGCCGATTGCGCGCCGGCCGAGTGCGCCTGGCGCTTCGTCTCCAGTTTGCGCGGGTCGCGGTTCCATGACAGCGCCGACAACTTTTCGCCGGCGGCGGGACCGAGCAGCCGCGTCAGCGCGCCGCTATGCGTCCTGGCCAGCTGGCCGATGGTCTCGATGCCGATTTCGGCCAGCCGCGCCTTCGTCGCCGGGCCGACGCCCCACATCAGCCCGACCGGCAGGTCGTGCAGGAAGGCGATCTCGGTGCCTGGGTCGACCACCACCAGCCCGTCGGGCTTGGCGACCTGTGAGGCGATCTTGGCCAGATGCTTGGTGCGCGCCACGCCGATCGAGATCGGCAGGCCGAGCTCTGCCCGGACGCGGCGGCGGATGGTCGTGGCGATCTCTAGCGGGGATCCGAACAGGTGTGTGCAGCCGGCGACATCGGCAAAGGCCTCGTCGATGGAGATGCGCTCGACCACGGGAGTGAAGTCGTCGAGTACTTTGATCGCGGCGTCGCCCAGGCGCTGGTAGTCGCTGAAATTGCCGCCGACGAAGATCAGCTGCGGGCAGAGCTCGCGCGCCTTGCGTCCCGGCATGCCGCCGCGCACGCCGAAGGCGCGGGCTTCATAGGAGGCTGCGAGCACCACGCCGCCGCCGACCGCGATCGGCTTGCCGCGCAGCGACGGATCGAGCAACTGCTCGACCGAAGCATAGAAGGCGTCGAGATCGGCATGCAGGATGGTGGCTGTCGTTTCCATCCCGACCGCACATCCGCAGTTGCTGATAGATTGGAACATATAGAGAACAAAGCGCGCACGACTGTCAAGCTGAATGTCGGCGTCCGGTGCTATCAGCCGCGTTCTTCAGCACAAATTGCACAGGTGACGTCGGACCGCGGTTTTCAACAACGTCTTTAGCAGAGATCGCGGTGGCGCGACCGTTTTCTACAAAGATGAGGATGGCAACATCTATTGCACTTTCCAGGTGCGGGGCCGTGGCGGCGAGAACCTGATCGGGACCTATAGCTATCTCGACCTGCCTCCCATCGGCCGCAATGAAAATGGGCCGTCACATACGCTCGGCGATTGGGTCCGTCTTCACGATGAGTATGATGGTCGCTGATGGTCATTTTGTCGGCGCGAGGGATCGCCTGCCTTGGCAGAGCTTTTGCGATCATGTGTTCGCCAGATGCTCCGCCCGCAACGCCACCTTCATCTGGTCCAGTGCGGCCTCGCCGCCGGCCGCCAGATCATCGGCGTTCCGAGCGAGCTTGTCGTCGGCCTTGCGGTGCTTGCTGCCCCAGGCGCCGAGCGTCGCCAGCACGGGCAACAGGTCGATGCCGGCCTCGGTCAGCCTATAGACCGTTTTCAGCCCGTGTGTCGGGTCGTCGCTGCGGGTGAGGATGCCTTCGTCCTGCAGCGTCTGCAGCCGCTCGGCCAGTGTGCGCGAAGAGATGCCTTCGTCGGACTGCAGGAATTCCCGAAAATGCTTTTTCCCGGCGAAGATCAGGTCGCGGATGATGAGCAGCGTCCAGCGGTCGCCGAGCAGTTCGAGCGACAGGTTGATCGGACAGCCGGACTTTCCCTTGGTCGACATGTCTATGGTTCCATTTTTAAATCAATTTACTATTGACATCATTCTCCGCGGTGCGTCAAATGGTTCCAGAAGTAAATCATTCGTCAGCGTCGGACAAACCGAGGAGAATGACCATGAAAAAGCTTATCCTGCAGATGCAGATGTCGGTCGACGGCTTTGTCGGCGCCGACGAGGATCATCACTGGCAGCTCTGGGAATGGGGCGACGACAGCGCCTGGGACGACGCGCTGAAGCGGGACTTCAACGCCGTCTTCGCCGGCGTCGACACCATCCTGCTCAGCCGCAAGATGGCCGAGGAGGGGTACCTGACCCATTGGGGCAATGCGGCGAAGAAATTTCCGCACGATCCGTTCTATGCCTTTGCGCAACGCATCGTCGAAGCACGAAAGGTGGTGCTGAGCGACAGGCTCAACGCCTCGCGGTGGGAGCGCACAACGGTGGCGAGCGGCGACCTGCCGCGCGAGGTCAAGGCGCTGAAGGCGGGCGTGGGCGGCAACATGGCCGTCTTCGGAGGCGCCGGTTTCGCCTCCTCACTCATCGCGGCCGGGCTGGTCGACGAGTTCCAGCTGTTCGTCAACCCGGCGGTGCTGGGCGCGGGACGGCGGATCTTCGACAAGGGCGGTTTCGAGACCCTGCGGCTGCTCGGCTCGAAAGCCTATGCCTGCGGGATGGTGGTCAACCGATACGCGCCAGTGGCATGATCCGAGGCATGGCGGAGGCATCTCGCCGATAAAAATGTTTGGGCGGAATCCTTTGCCCGCGTCTCTTCGTCTTCAACGTGCGGTCGCCAGAGGGCGGGCGCATCAATCCTGAACGGAGAGACAACACCATGATCCTGGTGACAGGCGCCACGGGCCTGAACGGCAAGGCGATCGTGCGCGAGTTCGCACGGCAGAAGCATGAGGTGAGGGCGCTGGTGCGGGACCCGGCCCGGGCCTCGGCGGCGGGGCTCGACGAGCTTGCCGGGATACAACTGATCGAGGGCGATATGCGCCGGCCTGAAACGCTGGGCGCTGCACTCGACGGCATCGACCGCGTGCTGATGATTTCGACCGCCGCCGAGGACATGACGGAAACGCAGTGCCGCTTCATCGACACCTGCAAGCAGGCCGGTATCGCCCATGTGGTGAAGTTTTCCGGCGCGGAATCCAACATCGGCTATGACGCGACGAAATTCCGCTTCACGCGCATGCATGAGGAGATCGAGCGCTATCTGGAAGGGGCAGGCTTGGCGTGGACGCATCTACGCCCCAGCCAGTTCATGCAGGTCTATCTGCGCGACGCGCCAACCATTGCCGCCGAGGGCGTTTTTCGTCTCGCACTCGGCGACACCGAACTGTCGCCGGTCGATGTCGAAGACATCGCCAAGGTGGCCTTTCGGCTGCTGCGCGATGGCGGCCATGCAGGCGAGAGCCTCGACATGACCGGGCCCGAGGCGCTGACGATGTGCGATGTCGCGGCGCGGATATCGCAAGCGATTGGCAAGTCGGTTCGCTATGTCAATGTGAGCCCTGAAGTGCGGCGCCGCAATCTGGTGGCCGGCGGCATTCCAACCGACTTCGCGGATGCGCTGGACGAGCAACTGGCCGAGCGGCTGCGGCGGCCGAAATCGCGGGTGCATCTGGCGACGCACGAGATGTTCGGCGTGCGGGCAACGTCGTTCGTCGAATTCGCCCGGCGTCATGCCGCAATATTTGGCGGCGAGCACTAGCCGCGCTCGCGCAAAAAACTTCCGCGGCCACGTATCCTTTCCGACCGCCCGTTCGTCCTAGGCTTCGAAGGTCGCGCGGCCCGCGATCCGCAACCCCGGGAGACCATAATGGCGAGCATACAGAGCGAGGCAAACAGGAACCACTACGCGGCGCTGGCTGCCAATGCCGGCAAACTGACGAGCCCGCAAGCGATCATCGACTACAACGACACGCATTGGACGGCGCTGACCGGCGAACCCGGCGGCGTCGACTATATCGAGGTCGATGCCGGTGGCGTGCCGGCGATGTGGATCGTGCCGAAGGGCGCGGACGAGCAGCGGGTGCTGTTCTACGCGCATGGCGGCGGCTTCATCGGCGGCTCGATCTACACGCACCGCAAGCTGGTCGGGCATCTAGCCAAGGCCGTCGGCTGCCGGGCGTTGCTCTACGGCTATCCGCTGGCGCATCAGGCGAAGCATCCGGCCCAGCTCAATGCGGCGATGACCGCCTGGAACTGGCTCACCGACCGCACCGGGCAAGGCTTCGACACCAGGCACATCGCGCTTGCCGGCGATTCCTGCGGCGCGGTGCTGACCTATGGCGTGCTGCAGTGCCTTCGTGCGGAAGGCCGGCCGCTGCCTGCCGCGACGCTGATCATCTCCGGCTGGTTCGACATGGCGCTGACCGGTGCCAGCTATGAGACCAACCGCGACAAGGACCCGGCTTTCGCCAAGGCTGCAGTCGACTGGCTGGTGACGAACTTCATCGACGATGGCGACCGGCTCGCTCCGCTGGTCAGTGCGCTCTATGCCGACCTCAGCGGTTTTCCGCCTGTCTTCCTGCAAGCCGGCGCGGATGAGACGCTGGTCGACGAAAGCCGCATGTTCGCCGAGCGCGCCAGGATGGCCGGCCTCGAGACGCGGCTCGACGTCTTTGACGGCATGCTGCATTCCTTCCAGATGATGGCCGGCAAGGCGCCGGAAGCCGACGAAGCCATCGGCCGCCTCGCCACCTGGGTGCGGCCGAGACTGGGCTTGCCAGGTACCAGCGACAAAGCTGCCGGCGACAGAGCGGCTTGAGCATGCGCCGACTGGTCGTATCGAGCTTCGTGCTTGTGGACGTGCAGCACTTGCGCAATGGTGTGGTGACGCTGACCGATATGCCGCGATGAACCAGCAGATCCGCAAACCCGTCGAACCGGCACAAGGGATGCAGCCGCGGCTTGATTCCGAAGGCCTGTTCGACCAGCGCTACAAAGAGTTCCTGGAGACGGTTTCGCATCTACGGGTCAAGCTGCACCGGTACTGCGCGCGCATGACCGGTTCGGCCCTCGATGGCGAGGACATCATGCAGGAGGCGCTGTTCGAGGCCTATCGCAAGATCGAATTGCTCGACGATGCGCAGGCGCTGCGGCCCTGGCTGTTCCGTATCGCCCACAACCGCTGCATCGACTTCATCAGGAGCCGCCGCGCCCGGCAGCGAGCCGAGGCCGGCTATGCCGGCGACGAGATCGTGCTCCCTGTCGAGCCCGCCGGTCCCGCCGCCGGCCGTGCCATCGAGCGGCTGGTCGTGCATTTGCCGCCGAAGGAGCGCGCCTGCGTGCTGCTCAAGGATGTCTTCGACCATTCGCTGGAGGAGATCGCCGATCTGGTCGGCTCGACATCGGGCGGTGTCAAGTCGGCGCTCAACCGCGGTCGCGCCAAGCTCGCCGTCTTGCCGGCGCAGCCGATCGCGGCACCGCTACACGATGCCGAACTGGCGCGGCTGCTCGACCGCTATGTCGAATTGTTCAACAAACGAGACTGGGACGGGGTGCGGGCGCTGACCAGCGCCGATGCCCGGCTGCGCGTTTCGGACTGCTACAATGGTTTGCTCTCCAGCTCGCCCTACTTCGCCGAATTTGAGCGCAGCGAGCTGCCCTGGCGCATAAGGCCAGGCGTCTTCGAAAGGAAAAACGTGCTGGTCGTCGACCGGCTGCATGGCGTGGCCTGGCGGCCGGCGTATCTGGTGCGGGTCCATGCCGACGGCGGCGTGATCGACCATATCAGCGACTACTATGCGTGTCCCTGGATCCTGGATATGGCATCCGCCGACGCCGGATGAAGTCGGCCTCACTTGGCGTCGTGAAAAATAATGCCGACCGTGTGTCGCATGCCTGAGCGCAGGCGGCTGACGCCGTGGCGCAAGTTGACGCGGTAGTTGCCCTTGGTTCCCTGCACCGGCCGGTTGTGGACGGCGAAGGCAACCGCGTCGCCCTGGCGCAAGGGCACCACTTCGACACGGCTCTGCATGCGCGGCCGCTGTTCTGTCAGCGCGAACTCGCCGCCGGTGAAATCTTCGCCCGGTTCGGAAAGCAGGATCGCCACCTGCAGCGGGAAGGCGAGGTCGCCATAGAGGTCCTGGTGCAGGCAGTTGAAGTCGCCGGGTACATACTGCAGCAACAACGGCGTCGGCCGGGTCTGGCCGGCGGCATGGCACTGTTCGAGAAACTCGGCATGCGTCGCTGGATAGCGCATGGCTTGCCCCATGCGCTCGTTCCACTGATTGGCGACGCCGGCCAGCCTGGGATAGAGCGCGCTGCGCAAGCCGCCCAGGAGGTCGGGCAAGGGATAGCGGAAATAACGGTACTCGCCCTTGCCGAAGCCGTGCCTGGCCATGTGGATGTGGCTGCGGAAGTGCTGCTCATGAGGATAGAGGCCGGCGATCCGCCGGCACTCCTCGGGCGAGAGCAGCTTTTCGATCACCGCGCAGCCGAAGCCGTCGAGCTCGGTGGCAAGGGCTGGCCAGTCGTAAGCGGCGACGCGCGTCTCAGCGGCTTCGACCACGGATGCGGCAACCTTGGCATGGGCGTTCATAGCGTTGCCTCCTTGTCGAGCAGGGCGCGCTTGCGCTCGATGCCCCAGCGATATCCGGACAGCGTGCCGTCGGTGCGGACAACGCGGTGGCAGGGAATGCCGAGCGCGATGGCGTTAGCCGCGCAGGCTGTCGCCACGGCGCGGGCACCGTTCGGCTTGCCAAGGCGGCGGGCAAGGGCGGTGTAGGTGACGGTGGCGCCGCACGGGATGGTGCGCAGCACGTCCCACACCCGCTGCTGGAACGGCGTGCCATGGCGCATGTCGAGCGGCAGGTCGAGACCGGCGCCAGGTGTTTCGACGAAGCGCGCTATCGCCGCGAGATCGTCGCGCAAGGCGGTCTCGTCTTCGACCAGCATCTTACCGGGGAAGTGATTGCCAAGGTCCTGCTCCAGCGCGTCGGCATCCGACCCGATCAGGATGGCGCAGACGCCGATATCACTGCGCGCCGCCAGGATCTTGCCGATCGCGGACTGGCCGATGGCATAGGCGATGGTGTCGTTAGCAGCCATCGCTGTCGGGGCGTTCATTTGGGTTTGCATGAGGTTCATTGCCTTCACTCCTTTGTCTGTGCCTGAACCCTAGTCGCGTGCCGGCCGTGTCTCACTCCGATGCTTGCTTTCAAATTCAAATCGCGAGCGCAAAAGTATGTGCTCTACGGCGCCCCCTCTGTCCTGCAGGACATCTCCCCCACAGGTGGGGAGATAGGCAGCTCTGGCGCCGGCTCTCTTCCTGCAACGCTGGAGATTGGCGAAGGTCGTGGTGACAGCCGATCTCCCCCCGTGGGGGAGATGTCCGGCAGGACAGAGGGGGGCGCCGTAGAGCGCTGATATTGAAACCATTCCCATTTTGTCATGCGACGCGGGTCACGGAGATTTCACCGAGCAGGAACACTTCGCCGGTTAGGAGCCGCAGCTCGATCTCGCCGGTCGCGGTCAGGTTCCACTCGGCTTTGCCGTTATCGACCATCTGACCAACGGTGGTCATCACCAGTGATTTCGCGTCTTGGGTGCGTGGGCTGGCGGCAGCGACGTTGCGGGTCTTCGCATCGGTGGTGGGAGACCTTGCCATCGCGCGCATTGTTGCCAGGTCCTCCCGCCGTCAGGCCCGCGAAGACCGATGATCTGCTGGTCTCGCCCCGCCCGATGCGCCGGACGCCGCCTCCCGGTCGAGCAGCGCGCGCTTGCGCTCCGCACCCCAGGCATAGTCGGACAGCGCGCCGTCTTTCCTAATCACGCGGTGGCAGGGAATGGCGACGGCAAGACTGTTGGCCGCACAGGCGGCGGCTATGGCGCGGGCCGCCCTTGGCGCAGCGATGCGCTCCGCGATCTCGGCATAGGAAACCGTGTGGCCGACTGGGATGTCCTGCAAGGCCCGCCAGACGCGCTGCTGGAACGCGGTGCCTCGCACGTCGAGCGGCAGGTCGAGGCCGAGTGCTGGCGCTTCGACGAAACCGACGACGCGGGCGACCAGAGCCTCGTAGCCGCGGTCGCCGCCGATCAGCCGCGCCTTGGGGAAACGGTCCTGAAGGTCGCGCACCAGCGTGTCCGGATCGTCGCCGAGCAGAATCGAGGCGACGCCCTTTTTGCTCGATGCGACTAGGATGGCGCCGAGCGAGGATTCGCCGACGGCAAAGTGGATCTCTTCATGCGTGCCGCCGGCGCGGTAGCGCGTTGGTGTCATGCCGAGCATGCCGGTGGATTTCTCGTAGAAACGTCCGCTCGAATTGAAGCCGGCATCATAGATCGCCGCTGTCACGCTGGCGCCGTCCTCAAGGCCCTGGCGAACGCGGGCGGCGCGCTGCGCGGCGGCATAGTCCTTTGGCGTCAGCCCAGTGACGGCCTTGAAGACGCGGTGGAAATAGCCGGCGCTGCGCCCGGCAGTAGCCGCCAGTTCGGCGAGCGACGGTTCTTCCTCGCTCCGTTCGATCCTGCGGCAGGCATCGGCGACCATCGCGGCGTTGCCGGCCTCCAGCGACGGGCCATCCGGATTGCAGCGCCGGCACGGGCGAAAGCCGGTCGCCTTCGCCTGATCCAGCGTGTCGTACAATTGCACGTTCTTTGGGTTGGCGCGCCGTGACGGGCAGGAGGGCCGGCAATAGACGCCGGTCGTCGCCACCGAATACCAGAATTCTCCGTCGGCCGATTTGTCTCGCGAAACGATGCGCGCCCAGCGCGGATCGTCGGCAACCGGCAGTGGCGTGGATCTCAGATTCTTGGCCAGGGTGATGAACATGGCCGGCATTGAAGCCGCCAAAAGCCGGCCTCGCCACCCGTTTCCTGCCAAGTGCCTGATCGCCGTCGCCCGAGCCCTCGTTGCTACGCCGCCCGCTTGGGTTCGATCGCAAATGGGCTGAGACCCAACCAGGTCTGCATTTTCCTCGCGATGTGCTGGTCGCCGGTCAACGCGACCTTTGCCCCGGCCTTCTCGACCGTGATCAACCCCATCCAGATCGCCGTCATCGTGTGCAAGTCGGTCGAGACGTAGAGATCGACGTCATAGCCCGGATCGTACCAGCACAGATCGACCTCGCCGTGCTTCTCGACGATCAGCCACCACGACCGTTTGGACGCCGGCAGCTCCTGATACAGAAATTGTATCACCGTGCGCCCATCGGGCAGCGGCGAGGGGTTCAAATTGCGCCGCATGTCCCACATCAGCAACGACGGATCGAGGTTTTTCAGCGACAGCCGGGACTCGACCCATTTCTGTCCCCAGAAGCCCATCGCCTCGACGACCGGGCGCAAATCCCTGCCGGCTTCCGTCAGCCGGTATTCGAAGATGCCTTTCTCGCCCGGCACTTCCTTGCGCTCGATGATCCCGGCCAGTTCGAGCTCCTTAAGCCGTTGCGACAGAAGGGTCGGTGACATTTTCGGCACGCCGCGGCGCAGGTCGTTGAAACGGGTCGAGCCCGCCACAAGTTCGCGCAGCAGAACCATGGTCCAGCGGGTGCAGAGCACCTCGGCTGCCATCGATAGCGGACAGAACTGCTTGTATCCGTGCTGGGTCATGATTGGTGCCTCTCCCTCGAACTGGGCTGAATATTAGGCCTTCATGAATGAAGCGGCCAGTACGGAAACTGTACCACCCCAGTACAGATCGCGGACTGGTTGGCCGGCGCCCTGCCATGCGAGCTCTTGGCCGGTGCACGGGATACCCCTTGCGCTACAACCAGGAGACGACCCATGACCGCTTACATCATCGCAGACATCAAGGTGAAGGACCCGCAGTGGATGCCGTCCTATGCCGCCTCGGTGCACGATCTCGTCCACAAGCATGGCGGCAGATACCTGTCGCGCAGCGGCAATGTGAAAACGCTCGAAGGCAAGCCGCTCGACACCACGCTGATCGCCCTGATGGCGTTCCCGTCGGAAGCGGCGGCGCGTGCCTTCACCAACGATCCGGCGTATGCGCCCTTCGTTTCGGCCCGACAGGATGGCAGCGACAGCCGTTTCCAGATGATCGACAACACTGATCTGGCCGGAACGATCCCGTATCTGCCGAAGGGATGACCGTTCCCGGCATTCGTCGCATCGATTGCGGGATCTCCAAGCAACAACAGTCACAGCGCTTGCGTGTCGGGCCTCCGTATTTTCGGCGGCCGGCCAGCTGTGCTTTTTCAAGAAGAATGGAATGAACATGATATCGAACTTCCGAAACAGGCTTCTCATGGCGGGGGCCATGCTGGCCGTCTGTACCGCATTGGCGCAGGCGCATCAGGAAGCGCCTGCGTCCGGCCCCAATCCGCTGGCCGACAAGGTGCAGGCTGCCAACAGCCGGTTTGTCGACGTCAAGGCCGCGACGGCCGAGGGCTATGCGCCCATTCCCTGCGCCAGCGGCATCACCGGCGGCGCCATGGGCATCCACTACGTCAACGGCCAGTACCTGAAGGACGACAAGATCGACATCGCGCGTCCCGAAGCCGTGATGTACGAGCCGATGGCCGACGGCACGCTGAAGCTGGTGGCAGTCGAATACATCACCTCGAAGGGGCCGGCGTCGCTGGACGGACAGCTGTTCAACTTCAACAGCGCGCCCAACCGCTATGGCCTGGGCGCGTTCTACGAACTGCATGTCTGGGCCTGGAAAGGCAACCCGACCGGCACCTTCGCCGACATGAACCCGAAAGTGTCATGCGAACACGCGATGGCGCCGAGCCAGTAGCCGGCAATGGCCAGGCGGCGCCAATGCCGCCTGGCCACTCGCCCGAGGCCTGTGGGGCGCGGCTGTCCGGCGTCAGCCAGGCCCGGTCATTGTGCTACCGGATCGGGGATCGCCGATCCCAGCTCGGCGATGTCCCGGCTCGTTTGCGGCAGGAGCAAACGCCCCGTCACATACCAGAGCAGGGAGACGACAAGGATCGAGAGGTAGCCATCCACGGCATAGTGCCAGCCGGTATAGACCGAGCCGAACAGGATGAAGGCCGCAAAGGACCAGCCGACGATGGCCCAGCGACGACCGAAACCGGTCAGGAAGAGCGCGTTGAGCGTAACGAAGGCGACATGCATGCTTGGCATGGCGGAGATGCCGCTGCCCAGCTCAGGACGTCCGCTCCTGTAGGCTGCAAGCAGATAGTTGGCATAGATATAAACCGGTGCGGCGGAGCCGTTCTCAGTCAGGGCGGTTCGCAGTCCGGCAAACCGGTCACCGCCGTAGAACTGGTCGTGGAATATCGGGCCGGCGGACGACAGCAAGGTCGCAAGAACGGTGCCGCACAGGATCGTCGTCAGTGCGAACGCCCATAGATAGCGCAAGCGCCTGACTGGATCGCGCCAGAAGGCGACGAACAGCAAAATGCCGAACCATTGGACATGCCAAACATATGCGTAGCCGGCGAAAATCACGGCCGAGAACGGTTCGGGAACGACGCTGTGCGCCCAAGTCCACGGATCGGTGCCATGCAGCCAAAGATCAAGCTCAACCAGGGCGCGGTCGGCGTAGAACGGCACGACGTCCGGGATGGCGACCTTCAGGGTGGTGAAGGCGGTGATGCCGAGATAGAACAAAACGATGACAGGTGTGGCTGCCAGCCAACTCTGGCTGAGCGTGTCGAGCATGTACCTGGTCGGGTTGCGCCTGGCAAATGTCAGCGCCGCCAGGCCGAGCCCAGCCGCCAGAAGCGTGGGCAACAACAAGACGAACGGCCTGGCATAGGAATGCGCCAGATGCAGATAGCGATCCGGCTCCAGGTAAAGAGCAGTCAGGGCATAGGTCAGACACAGGGCAGTCAGCAGCCAACCGCTCCTGGTTGCCGCGACGTCCAGGTCAAGAGGGGCGGACGAGCGGCTATTGCCGCCGCGCTGCCCGGTGTGCGCATTCATCGGAGGACATCCCGCCAGCTGCCCAGAAAATTTCTATGGAGTATTTCGCAGGCGATGTATTACCAACTGGTTACACTTGTATCCAAGTAAAATTTTATTCGTCACACAGTTATAATTCACAATTTGTTGGCAAGGATTCATTGACGACGATGTTGCGCCGCAACGCACCTGCGTCATTCGCCGCCATCCGAGGCTTTCGACCGTTGCAGGCTGCCTTTCCATCAGGCTTCGGCCGCGATTGAACGTGGGGCCATCGCCTGGACGGCGATGGCCCAGCGATCAGGCGGCCTTGACCAGGCCGAGCTGGGTGAGGGCGGCGACGCCGTCGTCGAGGCCGATCTCCTCGACGATCCTGCCGTCGACCACCTTCAGCACGGTGGTGCCTGTGAAGCGCATGGTGCGGCCGGTGGCGGCCGGCAGCGAGCCGACGAGGAAATCGCTGAACGCCGGACCGGTATGCGTGCCGCCGCCCTCCCACTGGCCGACGACATAGTCGCCCTCGGCGATGAGGTCGGCGGTGGCCCAGAAGTTGAGGTCCGGGAAGGCGGCGCGGAAATCGGTCATGAAGGCCTTGATGTCGTCGCGGCCGCGGCGCGGCTCATGCAGCGAGTATTTCAGCAGCATGTCGGATGCGGCGATGTCGTCGACGACAGATAGATCGCAGGTTTCACCCCAGAAGTCGGTGAACCATCTGACGACGACGGCTTTGTTGTCTTCCTGCTTGGTCATTGGGAGGTCCTCTTGTTGTTTGTCTTGGGGATCACCGGCCTTCGCCGATGACCCTGGGCAAGCACTAGGACGATCCGGTGGGGGCAAAACTCCGGTTCTTGCCGGCCAATCGAAAGGCGGGGAGGTGCCGGCAACGCTCACGCAAGCTGGCAACGCAGGATCGCCGCCCTGGGGCAGTCTTCCTTCGGTAACTGTTTCTTCTCTGGTTTTGCTGCAGATTGCCCCGCGGGTGGGGATGAGCGAAACAGACGATGGCGCGTCAGGACAAGAAAACTCGTAGTGGAACGTTCTGGGCCAAGGCCCTGGAACGCGCCCATCTTGGCGTCTGGGACTGGGATCTTGCGACCGGCGACTGCTTTTATTCCGCGACCTGGGCGCGGATGCTGGGCTATGACGAAAGCGAACTTGCCAACACCAGCGACCTGTGGCTGCAACTGACCCATCCCGACGATCGCGAGCGGGCGCTGGCCAGCGGCGACCGCCACATTGCCGGACAGACCGATGCCATCGAGACCGAACTCAGGCTGAAGCACAAGCAAGGCCACTGGGTGTGGGTGCTCGATCGCGGCGGCATCGTCGAGCGCGACGCGTCCGGAAAGCCGCTGCGGCTGATGGGCGTGCAAACCGACATTACCAAGCAGAAGGCGGCCGAAGCCGAGCTCGAAAAGGTCAATGTACGCTTCCGCCTGGCGCTCGCCGCCAGCGGCACCGGCATCTGGCACTACGACATCGCCACCAACAAGAGCTATTGGGACACCCGCACCAGGGACATGTTCGGCCTCGTCGCCGACACCGACGAGGTGACGGCCGACCTTTGGCACAGCTATCTGCATCCCGAAGACAAGGAAGCCACCGAGCGCGCGCACCGGGCACCCATGGGAACGGACGCCGTCATCGCCAATCAATACCGTATCATCAGGCGCGACGGCGAGATCCGCCACATCGAATCGCTGGTCCGCTTCGTCGCCGCCGCGGGCGCCGCCGGCCAGATCCTCGGCACGGTGCGCGACATTACCGAGGAAAAGCTGCGCGAGCAGGAGCTCGCCTACGCGGCCCGCCATGACGCTCTGACCGGCCTGTGGAACCGCTCCGCCTTCGACCAGCTGCTCGCCGACCATATCGCGGCAGGTGCGCCGCTCGCCGTGTTCTATGTCGATCTCGACTACTTCAAGGCGCTCAACGATTTTGCCGGCCACGCCGCCGGCGACCTGGCGCTGAAGAGCGTTGCCGCCGGCATTCGTGCTTGTCTGCCGCCATCGGCGCATGCGGCGCGGCTGGGCGGCGACGAATTCGCGCTGGTGGTGCCGCATTGCGATGCCGCGCAGGCGGAGCGGATCGCCACCGCCGTGCTTGGCGCGGTGCGCGAAGCCGATCTCGGCCCGGCCGCATCGACGCGCAAGCTGGCGGCCTCAATCGGTATCGCCTTCGTCGATGACGCCAGCACCACGGTGGCCGACGCGCTGGCCTGCGCCGACGATGCCTGCTACGCGGCCAAGGCTGCCGGGCGAAACCGTTTCGCTGTGTTCTCCGTCAAGACGGCATCGGGGTCGGGCGGGCTGAATGCGGCGCGCATCGCCGCCGACACCGTCGATGCCATGGAAGACGGACGGCTGAAACTGTTCGGCCAGGAAATCCATCTGCTGGGCAGGCCCTGGGAAGAGAGCCGCCATGTCGAAGTGCTGGCGAGGCTCACCGCACGCAATGGCCGCCTGGTGCCGCCCGGCGAGTTCATTCCGGTGGCCGAGCGGTTCGGCATCGCCTCCAGGCTCGACCGCTGGATCATCCGCACCGCGCTGTCGCGGCACGGCGCGGCGTTGCGCTCGGGCGCGCTGACGCTCGGCTTCAACCTGTCGGCGCAGACGTTGAGCGATCCGCAATTGTGGGCGTTCGTCGATAGTGTCATCGAGGAGACCGGGGCGCCGCATTCGGGCATCGGCTTCGAGATTACCGAGACTGCCGCGGTCACGAATTTCGACGCCGCAGAACAATTCGTGCGCAAGGCGCGCGAGCGGCATTGCCGGGTCAGCCTCGACGATTTCGGCGCCGGCATGAGTTCGTTCGAATATCTCAGGCGTTTCCCCGTCGACACGATCAAGATCGACGGTTCCTTCATCGAGCACATCACGCAAAGCCGCTTCGACCGCGAGATCGTGCTGGCCATCACCAGCATTGCCCGCAGCCTGGGCTGCGCTGTGGTGGGCGAGAAGATCGAACGGCAGGACACGTTGACGATGCTGAGCGATATGGGCGTCGCGTTCGGCCAGGGGTTCTTGCTGCACCGGCCCGAACCGCTGGAGGCGATCGTTACGCGCGCGACCAGGGTGGTGGCGGCCCGAAAGGCATCGTGATCCAAGTATATTGATATCCAGGTATATTGAGGTTCAGGTGTGTTGAGATTCAGGCCGGGCCAGCCGGCCTGAGTCTCAAAACATCTTAGGCGGTTCGCCGCGCCGTCGATTGCGGAAATTCCAGCACTCCAGCCTCGGATGGCCTGTGCTGTGCCTCTGCCACCGTTTCGATCAACAGATCGAGGGCCTCACATGCCATGCGACTCGTCTCGTCACTGCCTTGTAGATAGTGATAGGCGCGTTCGAGGTGGATGCGGGCCGCTGAAAAATCACTGGTCAATGGTCTCTCCATGATCCCGCCCTAATCTATCTTGGCGGGCCTGGCGGAATTCGGGGTAAATATCCACAGGCGGCTTTTATTCAAATGCCGTCGAATGTCGTGCGCTGTCAGGAGCGAAGTCTCCAGCTCGTTGCCTTGTCCTGCTGCGCGGCTAGACTGCGACCTTCCTTGTCAGAGTCGAGATCGATGATTGTCCAGGCCTGTATCAACGGCGCGCGCCCACGTGATTTCCACCCCAGGCTGCCGCTCGATGCACAGGCGATGGCGAGCGACGCCGCGGCCTGTGTCGCCGCCGGTGCGGCCGAATTGCACATCCATCCGCGCATTGACGAACGCGAAAGCCTGGCGGCGGTCGATGCCACTGTGCTGGCGGTGCGCCGGGCCTGCCCGGGCACGCTGATTGGCGTGTCGACCGGCGCCTGGATCGAGAACGATGTCGAGCGGACCCGCGCCGCGATCGGCGCTTGGCAGGAACTGCCCGACTATGCGTCGGTCAATTTGTCGGAGGCTGATGCGCCTGGGGTGATGGAGCTGCTGCGCCAGCGCGGCGTCGGCATCGAAGCGGGGCTTGCCACAACAGCCGATGCCGAACGTTTCGTCGGTCTTGCCGACCACAGCCGCGTGCTGCGCATCCTGATCGAGATCGACATCCAGGACCTGCCGGCTGCACTGGACGAGGCGCATGGGATCGCCGCCGTGCTCGAGCGTGCCGGGGTGCGGCGGCCGATCCTGCTGCACGGCGTCGACGCCACGGTCTGGCCGTTCGTCGCGCTTGCGCATCGCAAGCGCTGGTCGACGCGGGTCGGCCTGGAAGACGGCAGGACGCTCGCCGATGGCAGCGTTGCCAGGGACAATGCGGAAATCGTTGCGGCGGCCGTGGCGACTTTTCGGTCCGCGCCTGCGGGCTGAAAGGCGGTATGCCTCAGGCTTACCCACGGGCAGGTCGTGTCCAGCCGCGTAAAATGTGTTTCTGGATCTTGCCGGATGCGGTGCGCGGCAGCGTATCGGTGAGCAAGAACTCCTTCGGCACCTTGTAGCGGGCGATGCGGGCGCCGCAGTGGGTTGCCAGATCGGCCGGGTCGACAACGCGACCGGGTTTGACCACCACGAAGGCGCGCCCGACTTCGCCCCAACGCTGGTCGGCGACGCCGATCACTGCCGCTTCGGCAATGTCGGGATGATCGAGCAGCGCCATCTCGACTTCGACCGGAAAGACGTTCTCGCCGCCGGAAATGAACATGTCCTTGCGCCGGTCGACGAGGGTGACGAAGCCTTCGCCGTCCTGCCGCGCGATGTCGCCGGTGCGGAACCAGCCATCGACGGTGAAGGCGCGCGCCGTCTCTTCCGGCCGGTTCCAGTAGCCTGATGTGATGCCGGGGCCGGACAGCCAGATCTCGCCTGGTTCGCCGGGGGCGACGTCGCGGCCATCGTCGTCGACGATGCGCAGGCCGATCGTCGGCGCCGCAAGACCGGCCGAGCCCGCCTTGCGGGCGATCCGGTCGGTCTCGACCGGCATGCCGAGCACGGTGCCGGCTTCGGTCATGCCGAAGCCGTCGGCCATGCGCACACCTCGCGCCAGCCACCAGTTGATATCGGCTGCCGGGTTTGGCGCTCCGCCGGTGAAGATGGCGGTGAGCGAAGTCCAGTTCGCAGGCGCAAAATCCGGATGGTCGCGCAGCATTCTGGCCATTTGCGGCACACAGAAATAGTGAGTGACGCCAAGTGCGGGATCGGCAAGGCGACGGTTGGTGAGGCCGGCGTCGAAGCCGGGCGAGATCAGCACCGTGCCACCCTGAAGCAGAGGCGGCCGCAGGTTGGTGATGAGGCCGATGACATGGAACATCGGCGCGTCGCAAAGGAAGATGCTGGCGTTGCCGACTCGCCCCAGCACACCGAAATTGACCGCTGTGGCCAGGGCATTGCGCTCGGTGACGATAACCCCCTTCGGCCGGCCCGACGTGCCGGATGTGTAGAGGATGATCGACGGCGTATCGTCCGCCGGCAACGGGCGACGCGTTGCCGGCGGACGCGCCTCGACCGCCGCCGCGAAGGCCGCGACTTCGACCGGCCTGCAGCCTTTGGGCAGCGCCATATCGAGGGCCGAGTCATGCAACAGAAACATCGGATCGCAATCCTGGAGGATCGTCTTCTGCTCGGCGCTGGCAAGCCGCCAGTTGAGTGGCACGAAGATGGCGCCGAGCCGCATCGCGGCCTGCTGCAGGATCAAGAGATCGGCGCTGTTGCGGGCTATCGTCGCGATCCGTTGCCCGGCCGCGATGCCATGGCCGGCTTCGAGAACGCCGACTGCACGCTGGATGGCTTCGTCCAGCGCGAAATAGGTCCAGCGCCGGCCGGTGGCCAGGTCGACACAAGCGAGACGATCCGGCTGCGCTCTGGCGTGCAGGGACACGGGGTCTGATGTCATCCAGGCCGGCATCTGCATCTCCTCCCCAGGATTGCCTGTGCTTTGCGGATCACCTTGCCTTGTCGTAGGCGCCGAGACCCGGTTTGTAGCTCTTTTCGTCGATGAACTGGCGGATGCCTTCCTTGCGGCCTTCATTGTCGTGGGAATTGGCCGCCTCCTGCGCCCGCACGAGATAGTCCTCGGCATTGTCGTAGGTCATCTCGGCAACGCGGCGGATGGCATCCTTGGTCGCCTTCAGGGCAATTGGGTTCTTCTTCAGCAAGAGCGTGGCGACCTCGGTGACACGCGACTTCAGATCCGCCAGCGGCAGGCTTTCATTGACCAGCTTCCAGGCGGCGGCCTTCCTGCCGTCGATGAGCTCGCCGGTCAGCGCGTGGTACATGGCATCGCGCATCGACAGGAGGTCGACCACCACCTTGGTGGCGCCGCCGCCGGGCAGGATGCCCCAGTTGATCTCGGACAGGGCGAACTGCGCCTCGTCGGCTGCGAAGGCGAGGTCGCAAGCGAAGAGCGGGCCATAGCCGCCGCCGAAGCACCAGCCATTGACCATGGCGATGGTCGGCTTGCCGTACCAGCGCAGCCGCCGCCACCAGCCATACGCTTCGGACTGCGCCTTGCGGATGGCGCCAAGGCCCTTGGCTTCGGTCTCGCGGAAATACTCCTTGAGGTCCATGCCCGCCGACCAGGCGCTGCCTTCGCCGGACAGCACCAGCACGCCGACATCGTCGCGGAATTCTAACTCGTCGAGAACCTCCATCATTCGCCGGTTGAGCGCCGGGTTCATGCAATTGCGTTTGTCCGGACGGTTGAAGCGCACCCAGGCGATGCCGTTCTCAACATCGAAGGCAACGGTCTCATCAGTCATGGTCGGGTCCTCCCGTTTCGCCGCTGCATCGATGAAAATTGCTATGCAGCATAGCGATCATATTTGCTATGTCGCATAGTCTTTTTTGCTTGACAAGGGGCTTGATCGCGGCGATCGGTTGCACCATGGACGAGGCTCACATCAGTAGCAGTGCGCCAGGCGCGACACCCGAAGACGCGCTCGACGCGCAGATCGGCTACAATCTCAAACGCGCCTCGGCCGTTGCGCTCAACGATTTCGCGGTGGAACTGGCCGATGCGGTGCTGCGTCCGGTCACCTACGGCATGCTGGCGCTGATCGACGAGAAGCCCGGCATCCGCGCCGCCGAGCTCTGCCGCCTGCTCGGCATGAAGAGCGCCAACATGGCGCCGCTGCTTGCCGAACTGGAAGAGCGTGGGCTGGTCGATCGTGACGACCATGCCGGCGACAAGCGCGTGCAGATGCTTGCCCTGACGCCGGCCGCCAGGGAGGCCATGCCCGGATGGCGGCGGCAGGTTCGCCGGCACGAGGACCGGTTTCTGCATCGGCTGACAAAAAAGGAGCGTGCGACGCTGCTACGCCTGCTGCGCCTGATCTGGACGGACGAAGAGGTTGCATTGGCGCCAGGCCGTCGCTGACCTCAAATTGGTTGCTGAGGAACCGGCGCTTCCATGTTGTTGAAGGACATTGGGCCGAGGTACCCCTCAGCTGGCTGGCAACGTACCTTGACACCAACGATATCGTCCCAGCCGTTGGTGATGATGTCTCTCGCCCTCTCCTGGTCCTTGAGGGTCGGAAATATCGGGTCGACATCATACCCCTCGTGGTCGAGATGTCCGAGCCTTTCGCGCCAATCGATAGGGACCGATCCACGGCGCATGAGGTCTGCGAACCGGATCGGATAACAATGGCCCTTCAACCAGGCGAGCTGCGCCTCGTCTGAATAAAGATACTCCATCCATAGCCGAGCAGCGTTCGGATGCGGAGCATAGGCGCTGATCGCCTGGACATAGACACCCGCAACGACGGCGGTCCTTGGCCTGATGACTTCGATCCTCGTTGTCCCTTCCAGGCGCTCGCGGTCACCCACCCCGAGGTAATCCCAGCGAACGAGGATCGGCGTGCGGCCGTCAGCAAGCGAGTTGGTACTGCCGATGATGGGAACGAAATTGCCCTTCTCATGGAGATCGGCGAAGAACTTCAGACCCAGATCAGCGGCTCCTTCGACGTTGCCCCCCGCCGACAAGCCTGCGGCGAACACGCTCTGGACCGCTTGATGTGAAGAAATATTGCCGGCGAGGCCGACCGAGTTCCTATACTCCGGCGCGGCAAGATCCGCCCAATCCCGAGGCATCTTGGTGATCAGGTCAGCGTTGATCTCGAACGCAAGGACTCCGTAAAAGCCGCCATACCAATACCCTTGTGCATCCTTAGCCGCTTCCGGGATCGTGTCCCACGTTGACGCTTTGTACGGCTGCAACAAGCCGTCTTCCTTTGCCGATGAGGCGAAGGACATGCCAAGGTCGACTATGTCCGGTGTCTGGGGGTCGGTCTTGCCTCGCCCTGCCTTGATCGCCTCTATCTGATCGGCTGAGCTGGCATGGGGCCGGAGTTCGTTGACTGTCAGGCCGTATCTCGCCTTGAACCTGTCGATCACAACGCCGTATGCGCCCCAGTCGCGCGGCAACGCGATGACGGTAAGCTGCCCTTCCGCCTTAGCGGCCGAAACCAGGTCTTCCATCGCGTCGGCGGACGCCAGGGCGTCGCAAACCGACACGGCACCCGTTGATAGGGCGGCTCCAGCCAGACCTGCTGCCTTGAGCGCATCGCGGCGACTCATCGGTCGCTGACCAGCGGCAGGTTCGACCCTCATTGTGTGTTCGTCTGTTGATCCATGTTTCATGGTTCGTTTTCCTCCGTCGGCTTGCGTTCGATGCAAGTTCCTCCACGTCGAACCTTCTTGGCATCGATCGCGGTTTTGAAGGTGGGAGCGAGCAGCGGGTTCGCGACGTCCTCTGACCCACTATGGCATGTTGGGGGGCTGCGCGATATGCGGTCGCACGAGCAAGGCGTAGATACCTGGAACTAAGCTGCGGCGATGACCACGAGACCCGGACGCACGTCCGAAATGGGCCGTTGAAGGTCCGCTATGAGGCAGCAACCCTGAGCCGGGAAAGGATCAAGACCAGGAATTCAACAGGGTACCAAGCGTCTGATTTTAGCCGCTAGCTGGTTTCCCCGTCCGGCTCCGAAAGCCGCAGCAGCAGGGCGAAGAACGCAATCACCGGCGGAACGATGAAGCACCAGACATTGGCGAAGGCAAAGCCGAGTGCTGCGGCAGCGCAGCCGGTGGCGAACACGGCGACTGCCGACGACATGCGCCGCAGGCGGGCAATGAGGGCAGGGCGGGCCTCTGGCTTCACACCGCCGATGAGATCGCCGAGGTCGATCATGATCTGGGTAGTGGTGCCGGTCATCAGCGTCGAGGGTGGTGCGGCCGCGAGATGGACGCGGTGCACCGCATTCTGGATCGCCATGGCGGCGACCAGCACCATGCCGGTGACGATTGCCGCCGCACCGTCACTGGTGGCGAAGGGGCCAAAGCGGATCGCCAGCGCGGCACCAGCGATCAGCAGCACCAGCTTCGCCGCCAGCAGCGGGCCGAGCGCCGGCAGTCCCAGCCCGCGCAAGCGCTCGCCGGCCAGCCGGGTCAGGATGACGACGATGCAGAACACCGGCAACGCCAAAAGCTTTGCCGGCACGCCCGAGATGCCAAGCACCAGCGAGGCGCCCAGGGTGACGAAATTTCCCGTCACATGCGCAGTGAACAGGCCCTGTAGCGCCAGGAACCCGGCCGTATCGACATAGCCGCCATTGAGGCTCAACAGCAGCGGCAGTGTGGGTTTCATCGTTGCATCTCCTGGCCAGGCCTAGCGGTCAGCGTCTCATATCCCGGCGGAGCGTTCCACCTCGGCGCGGCCCCTTGCCGTCGCCCGTGCGGCCCTTCGCCGTTGCCGGAGCGGCCTCTTCGCCATCGCGAGGTCGCCGCCACATGAACGGCAAACTCGGATGTTCACTTGACGACAATTGTGTTCAACGGAGCTTTTGCATGTCGCTGTCCGGTACGACAACCCGCTATGGAAGCCTTGCCCAGGCATTTCACTGGCTGACGGCACTGCTTGTGCTCATCGCCTTCCTGGTCTCCGAAGGCGGCCCGCCGGCGCGGGTCTATTCCGAGGCCCGCGCCTCGACCCTGTTGCTTCACGAGTCACTCGGTTTTACCGTTTTCTGGCTGCTGGTCGCTCGTCTGGTCTGGCGCCTGTTCGACCGCGTTCCGGATGCTCCGCCCATGCCCGCATGGATGGACGTCGCCGCGAAGGTGACGCATTGGGCGCTCTATGCGCTTCTGTTCGCGGTTCCGGCGACCGCCATGCTCGGCGCATGGTTCGGCGGCCACCCGGTGACGGTCTACGGCCTCGGCGCCATCGGTCCGTTTTTCGGCCCGTGGGGTGCGGGCGCATCGCTGGCGGACATTCACGGCACGCTTGGCAATATCATCCTCTGGCTCGCCGGCCTGCACGCCGCCGCGGCCATCTTCCATCACGTCTTCCTTGGCGATCGCGTGCTGAGCCAGATGCTGCCCGGCTTGCCCAAGGCGCGTTGATATTCAACCGGCCTGCCCATCGTACGGGCTATGAGGAGCAGCGCCGACTTAAACGATGAGCCCGGCCAGCCCGCTACAACGCAACAGCCCGCCCCAATCCCCGCCGAACCGCTTCGCGATAGGCGAGTTCGGCCGCCACCATGTCTTCCATGGCAACGCCCATCGCCTTGTAGACAGTGACCTGCTCGGCGCTGACGCGTCCCGGCCGTAGACCGAGCAGCATTTCGCCGAGTTCGGTTCCGTTTTGCGGATCGAGACCGGCGAGCTCGCTGGAGCCGACCGGGGTCGGGGCGAAGGCTTCGCGTGTCTCGACGAACAGGCTTGCCCGCCTGATGAGGTCGACCGGCAGTTCGCCACCGGGCGGGGCGACGCCCACCGACGAGACATGGGTGCCCGGCCGCACCCAGTCGGCCGAGATCACCGGTGCGTAGGAATGCGTCGCAAGGCAGACGACATCCGACGAGCGTACCGCGGCTTCAAGATCGCTGACGGCGACGACGCCGGGATGCTGCGCGGCAAGCGCCTGCGCATCCGCGAATTCCTTCGAGACGACGCGGATCTCGGCGAAGTCGCGCACCAGCGGCAGAAGGTGCAAGTGCTGGCCGGCCTGCACGCCGGCGCCCACCACCGTCGCCACCTTGGCGTCGCGCCGGGCGAGTTCGCGCACCGACAGCACGGCTGAGCCGGAGGTGCGCGCGGCGGTGATGTAGGTGCCGTCCATGACGCAGACCGGCATGCCGGTCTGCGGGTCGAACAGATGGATGGTGGCGAGGTGGCTGGGGATGCCTTTGGCAATGTTGCCCTCGAAGACGTTGACGATCTTCACCGTCAGATGCATGCCCGCCGTCCAGGCCGGCATCGCCAGCGAATAACCTGCATCGGGAATATCGAGCTGCGGCCGCGCCGGATTGACGACCTTGCCATCGGACAGCGCCTTGAAGCCGCTGGCCAGCGCGTCGAGAAGCTGGCGAAGGTCGATGCAGGTTTTCACCTCGGCTTCGCTCAAGAAGAGCACTGGAGTATCGCCCTTGGCCTGGGCGCTGCGGGAGATCGATAGGGCTGTTGTCATGGGATCCGCTTTCGTTGGCTGCTGGAGTGCACGACAACGGTATTGCGATCTGGCGGCGTGATGAAATATGCTGTTTTTGCGATTTTGGCGTGGTTATCACGCTTGTCCTAGCTCAAATGTGTGAATCCTGAAATGGACGATCTCGACCGTATCGACCGCTCGCTGCTGCGCTTGTTGCAGGAGGATGGCCGCCGCACGACGCTCGATCTGGCGCGGCGGGTCGGCCTGTCGCCGACAGGGGCGGCGCAGCGCGTCAAGCGGCTGTTCGCCGAAGGGTTCATCCGCGCGGTGCGTGCCATTCTGGACCCCGCCAGGATCGGGCAGGCACAGCTCGTGTTCATCGAGGTGCGGCTCGACCACACAGCGCCGCAAGTCTTCGACCGCTTCGCCGAGGCGGTGTTGCGGGCGCCGGAAATCATCGAATGCCACATGGTGGTCGGCGGTTTCGACTATCTGGTCAAGGCGCGCATCGCCGACATGGCGGTGTTCCAGGATTTCCTGCAGCGGGTCATCCTGCCGCTGCCCGGCGTCCGGGAAACGCACACTTATGCCTCGATCGCCAATGTGAAGCCCGACGCCCTGCTGCCTGTCTGAACTCCCAGAGCCATGAGAGATTTTTTCTGCATGCTGGTTCAGGCTTTCTGGTTCGAACTGGATGACGAAACCGGCTATACACCGCCAACTGCCAAGGCTTCGCGCCCGCCAACCCGAGAAGGAAAATCAGATGAGTTCAGAAAAAACAGCTGTCGTCGTGGCTGGCGGCAGCGGCATGGGTGCGGCGGCGGCGAAGCGCCTGGCGGCGGATGGCTTCAACGTCGCGATCCTGTCCTCGTCCGGCAAGGGCGAAGCGCTGGCCAAGGAGCTTGGCGGGCTCGGCGTCACCGGCTCCAACCAATCGAATGACGATCTGCAACGCCTCGTCGACCTGACGCTGGAGCGCTATGGCCGCATCGACGTGCTGGTCAACAGCGGCGGCCACGGGCCGCGCGCGCCGATCCTCGAGATCACGGACGAGCAATGGCACACCGGCATGGGTGTCTATCTGCTGAACGTCATCCGGCCGGTGCGCATCGTGGCACCGCAAATGGTCAAGCAGAAGGGCGGGGCCATCATCAACATCTCGACCGCCTGGGTGGTCGAGCCGAGCCCGATGTTTCCGACCTCGGCGGTGTTCCGCGCCGGGCTTGCCGCCTACACCAAGATCTTCGCCAACACCTATGCACCAGACAATGTGCGCATGAACAACGTGCTGCCCGGCTGGATCGACAGCCTGCCGGCCACCGAGGAGCGCCGCGACAGCGTGCCGATGCAGCGCTACGGCACCTCGGAAGAGGTCGCCGCGACCATCGCCTTCCTGGCGTCCGACGGCGCCGGCTACATCACCGGCCAGAACATCCGCGTCGACGGCGGCATCATTCGCGCTATCTGAGGCGCCGACCGGGAGGAGCACCGTGTCCGACACCTATCTGAGTCTGGTGCCTCATGATCCGCACTGGCACCCCGACGAGCCGGCTGCCGCCGCGGCCGTGAATGTTGCGCGCGGACTGTTCCCGCAGGCTGAGCATGTCGCCGTCGAATCCGAAGAGGGGGTGACGTTTTTCGACGCCGGAGCAAATACGGAAAGCGTCCATTGCCCGTTCTGCGGCGGCGACATCGAGGAATGGTGGGGCGGTGCCATGGACCAGGCCTTCGCGGCAGGCTTCGCCGACCTGTCCGTCACCACGCCGTGCTGCCATAAGCCCGCGTCGCTGAACGATCTGCGCTACGTCTGGCCGGCGGCGTTCGGTGTCTGCGCGTTGACGGTCGTCAATCCGGGAGTGACCTCCTTGGCCAGCGAGCAGTTGCGGGCGATCGAGCAAGCCATGCGTTCGCCGCTGAAGGCGATCTGGCAGCGCCTCTGAGACGACGGATTCTGAATATTCCAAGGAGCAAGAAATGCGGCTTATGATACTCGGCACCGGCTGGATGGCGCAGGAACATGCAAGGCGGTTCGGCGCCATCGAGGGCGTCGACATCGTTGGTGCCGTCGATGTCGATGCGGCGCGCGTCGGCGAATTCGCCGACGGCTTCAACATCCCCAACCGCTTCACCTCACTGGAGGAGGCGCTGAAATGGGGCGGCTTCGATGCGGTGGCCAATGTCACGCCGGACCGCATTCATCATCCGACCACCATGGCGCTGATCGCCGCCGGCAAGCCGGTGCTGTGCGAGAAGCCGCTGGCCGAGAACTTCGGCAAGGCCACCGAGATGGCCGATGCCGCCGAGGCTGCCGGCATCGTCAACATGGTGAACCTCACCTATCGCAATGTCGCGGCGCTGCAGAAGGCCCGCCAGATGGTGCAGGCGGGGGAAATTGGCACGGTCAGGCACGTCGAGGCGTCCTATCTGCAAAGCTGGCTGGTGTCGAAATTCTGGGGCGACTGGCACACCGATCCGAAATGGCTCTGGCGCCTGTCGCGCGGCCATGGCTCGAATGGCGTGCTCGGCGATGTCGGCATCCACATCCTCGATTTCGCCAGCTATGGTGCGGCTCTCGACATCGACCATGTCTTCTGCCGGCTGCGCGCCTTCGACAAGGCGCCCGGCAACCGCATCGGCGACTACGAACTCGATGCCAATGACAGCTTCGCCATGACGCTTGATTTTTCCAACGGCGCCTTCGGCGTGGTGCATGCCAGCCGCTGGGCGACCGGCCATCTCAATGAGCTGCGCCTGCGCATCTATGGCGACAGGGGTGGCATCGAGGTGGTGCACAATCTCGACGGCTCGCTGCTCAAGGCCTGCGTCGGCGAGAATGTCGAGAACGCCAAATGGGAAGAGCTCGACGCCGGCTCGGTGCCAACCAACTACCAGCGTTTCGTCGACGCCGTCACCAGCGGGGTGCAGAGCGAGCCCAGCTTCCGCCACGCCGCCGGCCTGCAAAAGGTGCTCGACCTCGCGGTGGTGTCGGACGAGAAGCGGGCGGAGTTGAAGGCGAATGCCGACTCGCAATAGGGCTTGCTGATATTCAGGTGATGCCGGCTTACAAACGACGGTTCCCTGCGCTTCCGGTGCTCACGTACTTGCCTCATTGGTGCTGCTTATGCGGTCAAGGCATCTTGCAGTTCGGGCTGTTCGAAAAGCGTATGAAGCTCGGAAGCCGGCATTGGACGGCCAAAGAGCCAGCCCTGGACATCCGTGCAGCCATTTTCCCTGACCAGCCTGAACTGGTCCTCGGTCTCGACGCCTTCCGCGGTCGTGGTCATGCCGAGCGTTGCGCCGAGTTCGGCGACGGCCTTGACGATTGCCCGGCTTTCCCCGCTCTCGCACATCAGGCTGACGAAGCTGCGATCGATCTTGATGCGGTTGAACGGGAACGACCTGAGATAGCTCAGCGAGGAATAGCCGGTGCCGAAATCGTCCATGGCGATGCTGATGCCGAGGTCGCGAAGGCTGTACAGCGTATTTATGGTGTTTTCGTTGTGCGCCAGCAGCACCGATTCGGTGATCTCCAGCTCGAGCCGTGACGGCAGCAGGTTCGAAGCCGCGAGCGCCGCGGCAACCTGAAGCGGCAGCCCCTGCTGTTTGAACTGGGCGGGCGAGAGATTGACCGCGACCTTGACGGGCAGGGGCCATTTGGCGGCGTCGGCGCAAGCCCGCTGCATGATCCACTCACCAAGCGTGTCGATGACGCCCGTCTCCTCGGCCATCGGGATGAATTCCGCCGGCGGCAGCAGGCCGAGGCGAGGATGGTTCCATCGCACCAGGGCTTCGAAGCCGGTGAGTTTCGAGGTCTTGGCGTCGTGCAGCGGTTGATAATACACGACGAACTGCTCGTTCGTGACGCCGAGAGCCAGTTCGGATTCGAGTTGGCGCCGCTCCTGCAGTCTTGCGTCCATTCCTGGCTCGAACGACCTGCAGGTCCCGCGGCCTTCCATCTTGGCTTTGTACAACGCCAGGTCGGCATTGCGGATGAGGATTTCCGAACTTTGTCCGTCGTCCGGGAAGACAGCGATGCCGATGCTGCTGCCGATGTTGATCTTGTGGCCCTGTATCAAGAATTCGCCGGCCAGGGCATGAATGACCCGGCTCGCCAGCACACCCGCCTCTTCGTCGCCATCGATCAGGAGCTGGAGGATGACGAACTCGTCGCCTCCGGTTCTCGCGACCATGGCGGTTTCACCCGCCTGCTGCTTCAGGCGCCTCGCCACCGCACCGAGAACCTCATCGCCGATCGGATGGCCGAGCGTGTCATTGACCGGTTTGAAACGGTCGAGATCGACGCAATGGACGGCCAACTTCTCGCCGTCCCTGAGGCTCCTCAGCGCCTCGTCCATCGTGTCGGCCAGGAGGCCCCGGTTGGGCAGGCCGGTGAGAATGTCATGCGTGGCAAGGTGCTGGATCTCGGCGGTGCGTTCCTCGACCCGCCGCTCCAAAGTCTCGGCGGCATTGGTCTGCATCATCATCGTGCGTCCGATCGCATACCAGCAGGCCAGCGCCAGCAGCGTGACCACCGCGACCGCCACATAACCGGCCAGTTCGAATTGCCTCACCGACAGGGCGTCCATGTTGCTGTCGTATCTGCTGTTGGGAAAACCGGCCCAGAGACGCCAGGCGCTTCTGGGATCGTTGAGCGAGAGCGGGATGACTTCGGAATAGATCAGATTGGGGTCGGCCGCCGTGAAGGCACGGGAATCCGCCGCCAGGGCCGTCGACATCTTGTGCTGGTCGGATTCAAATCCGTAGCCTGAATTGACGATGACATAGTCGCTGCTCGGCAACAGTTTCCTCAGTGCCGAGGTGAGCATGATTGCCGAGACGGAGCCGCGCAGGCTGCCATCCTGGCCGAAGACCGGGACCGAAAGGATGAAACCGGAGCGATCCGCGTCATTGCCGGTGTGGATGAAATCCGTGTTGTCGCAGGTGATGAGCTCCTTGGTGCCGATGATCGGCACATTCAGCCCGTCAATGGCGCTCGAATTCGGATAGTTCGCCTTCAGCCAGGCGAGCTGTTTGGCCAGTTCCTGGTACTCATAGGTCTCGACCTCTTCGGCGGGCCGGGTCAGCGCGTTCTCGTCAAGCTTTGCAGACTTTGCGGCTGCTGCGTCGGACCGCGCCCTGGCATTCACGATCAGCTGGTCGAACTGGAGGATCGGCTCCTCGAGCTTTCCGGTCACCGCATCGAAGCGGTCGGGGTCGAAATCCAGCGGCAGGAAGTAGACCTCGGAAATGGAGACGTTGTTGGCGAGGTTGTTGTAGATCTGCTGGATTGTCGCGCGGCCCTCGTCGCCGAGGTTGGTTCCATGCCGGTCGAGGTTTCGGACGCTTGGCAGGTAGCTCAGCGTTCGCACATTCTCGTAGACGGCCCGCAAGGCGTCTTCGACCGTCTTGGCCGTTGTCCTGGCTGCCGCCTGGGAGTTCTCGATGTAGCGTTCCTTGGCAAGCGCGAAGTTCCGCTGGGCGTCGATATGCAAGGCCGCCAGCATCGCTGCGCCGGTCACAAGGATCACAACAAATCCGACTGCTCGCCAGAATGCGTTCATCGGCGTCCCACCATCAATTGGTAAGGGATACCCTAGAGCAGTTTAGGAAGCGCTAATGAGTAAGCGCCAATAACCAATGCCCTTCCTTGCGGCGCCGGCGCCGCCGCACACCAAATCCGGCAAGATCCAGAAACCTGTTTTGCGGGTGCGAGAAAGCGGGATTGGGCATGCGCAAGGTCCAGGCATTCAGTTCGCCGGTACCGCCCTGGCCTGCTGATCGGCATCGGTCAGCGTTTGCAGGAAGGCGACGATGTCGTCGATTTCGGGGTCGGTCAGTGCCGGTTTGTCGCCGGGCTTCTTGCCGAAGGGCGGATCATGGTTGAGGTTGGCCCAGTAAGCCTTTGGCAGATCGTCATTTTTACGGATCTTTCCATCGGCGTTCTTGGGATACCAGTGGCCGGGATCGCTGTCGCGGCTGGCATAGAAGGCGACCGCGTCGCGCAGCGTGTGGAAGTAGCCGTTGTGGAAGAAGCTTTTGCGCAGCGCGACGTTGCGCAGCGTCGGCGTGCGAAACAGGCCGCAATACTCAGCCCGGCCATGGAAGTCGGTCCTGAGCGGCCCGCACAGGCCGAGATCGAAATAGGCGGGGTCGGCATTGGCCGGGATGGCCGGGTTGCGCGGCACGGCGACGGCGATCAGGCCGAAATCGGTGAATTGCGGCGGCTCGCCGTCATTGGCGGGTTCGCTCAGGTGGCAACTGGCGCAATTGCCCTTGGTTTCGTCATCGAACAGCGCGCGCCCGCGCAATTCCTGCGCCGACAGCATCGCCTTGCCGGCGAGGAAGGCGTCGTAGCGGCTGGAATAGGGGTAGAAGTCGGTGCTGCTCTGCTCGAAAGTGCCGAGCGCCTCGGCAGCGGCGTCGAAGGCGTCGTCCGGGTGGTCGAACACGGTGTCGCCGAAGGCGGCCTTGAATTCATCGGCATAGCTGGACTTGCGCAATCCGGCGGTGACGGCGGCGGCATCCTTGTTGGCCATCTCGAGTGGCGACAGCAGCGGGATCTTGGCCTGGTCGCGGCCGCGGTCGGCGCGGCCGTCCCAGGTCAGGCCGCCGGTTGGGCCGTTGTCGACGCTTTCGTCGCCTTCATCCTCGGAATCGTAGAAATGCTCTGTGAAGGCTGGCACTGCCTGGAGGTAACGCAGCGAGGGCACGGCGCGCAGGCCGGGCTGGTCCAGCTTCGGACCGCCCATCTCGACCGGTGCGGCCGACGCCGGACCGAAGGCATGGTGCGGATCATGGCAGGACGAGCAGGATTGTCTGCCTGAAGCCGACAGCGACGGATCGAAGAACATCTTTCGGCCAAGCGCTGTCAGCGCCTGCGCCCGCGCGAAGGCATCCGCGCGCGACATGGGTCCGGGATGGACACTGCCGCTACCGGCGCTGACGGCGTTGCCGGGCAGGATCGTGGCGAGGCCAAACATCGATGCCGCGGCGGTCGCGATCATCAAGCCTTTCCATCGTCTTGAGGTCATAAGGTTCAGTCCGATTTGTTCCGGAATTAGGTCCGCACTGCAACGGATTGATGACCGGTCCACCCGCTCACGCAACCGTGTTCGGATGGGCGATAAATGTCACAAAGGTGACAAAGCATCGACCTAGCGTCCGAAGCCGTGGCTCGTCGCCCCCAAGCCATGCACAGCCCTCTAGCCATCACCCTAGCCATGAGGACCTCCCATGACGCGGTTTACGCTTTTCACCTCGCTTTGCCTGGCCGGCACGGCGCTGGCCTCGATTCCGGCTACAGCCAACGCAGCCCCTCCCGGCTTCGACAAGATCGACACCGTCGTCGTCATCTATGCCGAAAACCGCAGCTTCGATAATCTCTATGGCGGCTTCCCCGGCGCCAACGGCCTGGCCAACCTTTCGGCCGGCCAGGTGCGCCAGCTCGACCGCGACGGCAAGCCGCTGAGCGAACTGCCGCCGGCCTGGGGTGGTCTGACCGCCAAGGGCGTGACGCCGCCGGTGACCGAGGCGCAGACGGCCCATCTCAGCAATGCCAGCTTCGCCATCGACGACGCCAGCGGCTTCAACGAGAAGACCTCCGTCATCACGCGCGACCTCTGGCACCGCTTCTATCAGGAGCAGATGCAGATCGACGGCGGGAAGAACGACAAGTTCGTCGCCTGGGCCGATTCCGGCGGCCTGGTGATGGGTCATTATGACAACTCGGTGCTGCCGATGTGGGCGGTGGCGAAGAAATACGTCTTGGCCGACAATTTCTTCCAGGGCGCCTTCGGCGGTTCCTTCCTCAACCATATCATGCTCGCCTGCGCCTGCGTTCCGGTCTATCCAAATGCCGACACCAGTCCGGTGAAGGGGCAAATCGCCGTGGTCGAAGCCGACGGCACGACGCTGAAGGTTGCCGACAACTCGCCGGCCTCTGCCCTCGGCGGGGCGCCGAAATTCGTCAATGACGGCGCCATCACGCCAGACTTCCACGCCGTCAACACCATGCAGCCGCCCTATCAACCGAGCGCCAACAAGCCGGCCGAAGGCGGCGACAAGGCACTTGCCGATCCGGCCCAGCCGACCACGCTGCCGCCGCAGCACGACATCACCATCGGCCGGCCTGGTATTCCGGCGCCTGGCAGGCAACGCTCGACGGCAAGAACGCGACGCCTGTGCCGAACTTCCAGTTCCACCACCAGCCATTCAACTATTTTGCGGCTTACGCGCCAGGCACGGCCGCGCGGGCCGAGCATCTCAGGGATGGCGGCCTCGACGGGACCGAATTCATCAAGGCGATCGACGACGGCAAGCTGCCGGCGGTGAGTTTCTACAAGCCGCAAGGCAATCTCAACGAGCATGGCGGCTACGCCGATGTGGCGAGCGGCGACCAGCATCTCGCCGACGTCGTCTCGCACCTGGAGAAAAGCCCGCAATGGAGCCATATGCTGGTGGTCGTCACCTATGACGAGAATGGCGGCTTCTGGGACCATGTCGCGCCGCCGAAGGCCGACCGCTGGGGACCGGGCAACCGCATCCCCGCCTTCATCATCTCGCCCTATGCGAAGATGGGTACTGTCGACCACACGCAATACGACACGACGTCGATCCTGCGCTTCATCACCGCGCGTTACGATTTGCCGGTGCTGCCCGGCATCGTCGCCCGCGACAAGGCGCTGCGCAACAACGACCAGCCACCGATGGGCGATTTGAGCGCGGCACTCGATCTCAGCCGCTAGGGCAGCTCAGGACCTTGGTGCGGCGAGCCCCCCTTTGCTCTAGCCGCCTGATCTCCGGATCAGGTCGCGGCCGATCGGCTTCGGCGCCTCGCTGCGCAGCACCAGCGCCGTGGTGACCGCGCCGTGGCGGGCCACCGCGTCGACGATGGTTTCAAGCTGCGCCGGCGAGGGGACGACCACTTTCAGGATGAAGCAATCTTCGCCGGTCAGCCGGTGCACCTCGGTGATCTGCGGCATTTCGGCGAACTGCTTGAGGCAGGGCCGGATGTGCTCATGCGTGGTGCGCACCCGGATGATCGCCATCATGCCGAGGCCAAGTGCGGCGGGATCGATCACCGCGGTGTAGCCGGCAATGACGCCGCGCTCCTCCAACCGTTTCACCCGCTCGGAGGTCGCCGGCTGCGACAGGCCGACCCGGCGGCCAAGCTCGGACATGCCGATGCGGCCGTTTTCCTGCATGGCTTCGACAATGGCGATGTCGGTCGGGTCGAGCGGCGCGCGCTCATCGTTGTTTTTCATGATCACCTTGAATCCATCGGAAATGCCGTGACTTTTCCGATGATTTCCCATTCCCGGGGCCCTGGCAAGACACCACCATGCTCCTTCAAGAGATAGGAGCAAGGCGACATGACGCATTTCATCATCCTGCCCGGCAGCGGCGGTTCGGGCCTAGCCCACTGGCAATCGCGCTGGGAAAGCGCCAATCCGGCGATGCGGCGGTTCCAGCCCTCGAGCTGGGACCTGCCGGATTTCACCGACTGGCTGGCGGCGCTGGAGGCTGCCGTGATCGAGGCGCCGGAGCCGCCGGTGCTGGTCGCGCACAGCCTGTCCTGCCTGCTGATCGCGCATTGGCAGAAGATCTCGCGGCGCCCGGTCCAGGCGGCCTTGCTGGTCGGTGTTCCCGATCCGACGGCGGCCGTGTTCCCGGCTTACGGGATGGCCTTTGCCAAAATTCCCGAGGGCCGGCTGCGGTTTGCCTCGCTGGTGGTGACCAGCACCAACGATCCCTATGGCGCTGCGGACTATGCCGAGGCGAGGGCGAAGCAGTGGGGCAGCGGCCTTGCCGTCATCGGCGCGTTCGGCCACATCAATGCGCAGAGTGGCCTGGGCGACTGGCCGGAAGGTGTTGCGCTTCTCGACGGTCTGGTTTCGGAGGCTCGAGGCTAGCGTCAGCCACCATTCACCAGGGCAAGGATGAGTTTTTGCAGATTGCCGCCCTGGCCGAGTTCGATGCGGTCGAAATCGCGGCTCGCCTGTCGCTGTGCCTGAGACAGTCCGGACAGGCGCTTCGTCATCTCGGCGCGGATCTTGCTGCATTTGGGGTCGTCGGCGACGCTGAGGCCGACGGTCGCCGCTTCGATCTTGCGCACCATGTCGACAATGGTTGCGCCGTGGACCTTCTCATGGGCGCTGACGCCGGCAATGAAAACCTCCCAATTCTTCTGGATTGCTGGCGGCAGTGGCGAGGAGGGACTGGGCAAGGTGTAGGTGATGATGAGCTTCGGCCGTGCCGAGACCAGCACGCAGGCTCCCGCTCGCGCCTGATAGTCCCTAGTCCAGGTCAGCTTGAAATTGGTGTGGGCGATGGCGCGGGCAATGCCGACCTTCGGTCCGTTGTCGCCGATCGAGCGGTAGAGCTCCGGCCCGGACTGGCCTGATATGGCGTAGGTCTCGACCTTCTCGACCGGCTTCCAGTCGGCATGGGCGGCGAGCGGCAAGCCCAACAGGGCGGCCAGCGACAGGCACAGACGAACACAGGCTCTCAACACCGCTCTCCGCACAATCAGGATGGCACGCCGCGACGGGCTATGCCACGGAACCGCTTTTCCTATAGAATGCCGATGGGTGCGGCCGCAAATGCCTGAGGGGGAAGTCATGAGATATCTGATCGTCGCGGGTATGGTGGCGGCCTTGCAGGCCGTACAGCCGGCGTTGGCCGCGTCCTGCGGCGGCTGGAGCGCCGAGATGGAGGAGGACGAGGGCGGCAGCGTGCTGACCGCCTCGGTCTGCGGCGGGCCGAAAGGCGATGCGCATCTGATGCTGGCCTGTTTCGACACGCCGGTGCTGAGCTACGACCTCGGCGCCACCGGCCAGCAACTGGAGCCCGGCATCAGCGGCCCGTTCGACTTCAAGGCCGACGGCAAGACGGTGACGAAGACGCTGCAGCTCGAAGCCATGTACAACTACTTCGTGGTGAACCTGGCCAAAGCCGATCCGCTGCTGGATCTGCTGCGTGGGAAAGGCGATGTGCTGGTCAGCGCCGCAAAATACGGCCAGACCAGTTTCCCGCTGAAGGGCTCGAGCGCGGCCATCGGCAAGGTGCTGGCGCAGTGCGGCAAGGCTAAGGCTGGGGATGCGGATTGATTTGCCTGCGGGATTCGTGGAGCCTGGTCGCTGAACCTCAAACACTGGCGCTGCCCCCCCTCATTGTCCTGCCGGACATTTCTTCAATGCCGGCGCTTTTTCTGCGACGCTGGCGATTGGCGAAATCATTGGCGACGGCGTCCTTCTCCCCGTCACTATACGGGGAGAAGATGCCGGCAGGCAGATGAGGGGCGGCGCCAGCCCTGGCCGTTGCCCAACGTGCAACACACGCCGACGCTATCGGTATTGACAAGCCGGCCTCTGGCTCTGTTCTTTCATGCCCATGATTTACGATCGCTCCCGGCTCGAGGAAGCCTTCCGTTCCAAGTCCCGGCTCAAATTCCTGTTCTTCTGGGGGCATCAGCCGTCCAGGGACGGCCGCATCACCGCGTCCTGCTTCAGCCAGTGGTGGCATGCCTCGTTCACGGTGGCTGGACGCAGCTATCCGACAGCTGAACATTGGATGATGGCCGAGAAGGCGAGGCTGTTCGGCGATGACGAGACGGCGGCGCAGATCGTGCAGGCGGGAAGCCCGAAGCAGGCGAAGCAGCTCGGCCGCCAGGTGCGCGGCTTCGACGAAGGCAGGTGGGACGCGGAGAAGCGGCGCATTGTGGGCGAGGGGAGCTTTGAGAAATTCCGGCAGAATGCGGCCCTGCGCGAATATCTGCTGTCGACCGGTGAGCAGATCCTGGTTGAAGCGAGCCCCATGGACCGGGTGTGGGGCATTGGGCTTGCCGCCGATGACGAGAAAGCAGCCAATCCGCTTTTGTGGCGCGGCGAGAACCTGCTGGGGTTCGCCCTGATGCAGGCGCGCAATCGCCTGCGGTAAGTCATGCAACCATGATCGAATTCCGCCGAGCGCAAGCCTTCGACCTGCCTGATATCGTCGCCATGCTGGCCGACGATCCGCTGGGCGCCGGCCGTGAGGACGCCTCGCTGCCGCTTGCGCGCGGTTATGTCGATGCCTTCAATGCCATCCACGCCGATCCCAATCAGCTGCTGGCGGTGGCCGTGGACGGCGGCGAGGTGATCGGCACGTTGCAGATCACCTTTCTTGCCGGCCTCTCGCGCAAGGGCGCCTGGCGCGGGCAGATCGAGGCGGTCCGCATCGCCAGCCGCCGGCGCTCGGGCGGCATCGGCAGGCAGATGATCGAATGGGCGATCGGAGAATGCCGGGCGCGCGGCTGCAGCCTGGTCCAGCTCACCACCGACAGGTCTCGGGCGGACGCGCACCGCTTCTATGAGGATCTCGGCTTCACCGGCAGCCATCTCGGCTACAAGAAGACCTTGTGATGCCCGGCGTGGTTCCGGGCCGGCGGCAACTGGCGTATAGCGGAAGGCTGTCAGGCTCTATTCAAATTGCCGGGGAGAGCTAATATAGGTCAGCCAGGTTGACCTATATCAAAATTGTCGCGGAGGCGCGCCTTGACCTTGATGAATCTGTTGGCTTCGCGCTCGTCGCGCATGAAGGCGTCCGAAATCCGCGAACTCCTGAAGCTGCTCGACCAGCCCGACATCATCTCGTTTGCCGGCGGCATTCCCGATCCGGCGCTGTTTCCGGCCGAGGCGATCCGCGACGCCTATGCCTCGGTGCTCGGCGGCGGCGAGGCGGGCGCGGCGCTGCAGTACCAGGTTTCGGAAGGCTATCTGCCGTTGCGGCGCTGGCTGGCCGGGCAGATGGGCAAACTCGGCGTCGCCTGCGACGAGGCCAACGTCTTCATCACCTCCGGCTCGCAGCAGGCGCTGGATTATCTCGGCAAACTGTTCCTGTCGCCGGGCGATACCGCACTGGTGACATGGCCGACCTATCTCGGCGCGCTGCAGGCGTTCAACGCCTACGAGCCGCGCTACGACCGGCTGACGGTGGAAGGCGGCAACATGACGCCGGCGGCCTATCACGCGGCCGCCGCCGCGAATGGCGGCAAGGTCAAGTTCGCCTATCTGGTGCCGGATTTCGCCAACCCGACCGGCCAAACCTTGAACCGAAAGCAGCGCGAGGCGGTGCTCGACCTCGCCGGCGAACTCGACATCGCCGTCATCGAGGATGCCGCCTATCGCGCGCTGCGCTATGACGGCGAGGGCGTGCCGCCGATCCTGGCGCTCGACTGTGCTCGCTCCGGCTCTATCGACAAGGCGCGCACGCTCTATTGCGGCTCGTTCTCGAAGATACTCTCGCCGGGCATGCGAGTTGGCTGGGTCTGCGCGCCGCGCCATATCGTCGAGAAGCTGGTGCTGATGAAACAGGCCTCCGACTTGCACAGCCCATCGATCAACCAGGTGGTGATGCACCGCGTCGCCGAAGCCGTATTCGACGGCCAGGTGGAAAAGCTCATCGGCGCCTACCGCGAGCGCCGCGACGGCCTGCTCGCAGCACTTGAAGCCAACATGCCTGAAGGCGTGAGCTGGAGCCGCCCGGAAGGCGGCATGTTCGTCTGGGCTACGCTGCCAGAGGGCGCCGACGCCACGGCACTTCTGGCGCGAGCGGTGAAGGAGGCGCGCGTCGCCTTCGTGCCCGGCAGCGCGTTCTTTGCCGACGCAACCGGGCGCAATACGCTGCGGCTCTCCTTCACGCTCGCCGACCGGCGCGCGGTGAGCGAGGGCATACCGCGGCTGGCGGCCATCCTGAAGGGGTGAAGCCCGCGCCGGGCGCACCTATGCCGCCACGTTCACCATGTGATTGAGCTTCGAAAGCCGGCTGCGAGCCAGCTTGCGGATTGGCTTTTCGAACTCTTCCTCGCCGGTTTCGACGACGAAGACCAGTGTCATGAAATCCAGCATGAATTCGTCGATAGCCGTCGCGATCTTCTGCGATCTGCCCTTGAAGCGATGCAGCAAGGCGTTTGCTTCTTCGACATCGTCGACGCCGGCGCTGTCGACCAGCGCCTCAAGCCTCTGAAAACTGTCCAATTTGATTCCTCCCAGCCGCGCCTCAAAACTTGCCTTGGCGGGGAAAGTTCCGGCGGAGAGGGGTTTTGCGAAAAGAAATCGCCTGCACGCTTGAATTTGCGTGAATTCGACGACCCGTTGGCAATCTTTTTTGTTCGAGTGGAACCTCTGCGGCACATAAAAGTTCTCACAGTGTCTGACCCCCCGTCAGACATCTGAAAGCTCGGTACCAGCTTTCCAAAGGCCCGTCGGATCCCCCTCCCGGCGGGCTTTTCCGTTTGAAGGATCGACCGCGGGCTCCATGCCCGGACGTGTGGTGGGACCTGGCGGTCGGCAAGCACCTGTGTTGACGCCACCCTGTGCGGACCTAAGTTCGCAAGCTCACAAGGAGGAATTTTCATGGAACTGCATCGCGGCCGGCTTATCGATCATATCCAGTTGGTGGTGAGGGACCTCGCCGCCAGCCGGCGTTTCTACGAGGCGGTCCTGCAGGTGCTCGATGTTCCGATCGGCGGTGTCGACGACGACTATTTCTGACGAACTGTTCGTTTCCAGCGCCGACAGTCGGGCGGCGCAGGGAAAGCTCACCGGCCGTCATCATCTCGCTTTCCAGGCAAGGGACCACGCCATGGTCGATGCGTTCTACAAGGCCGGGCTCGCAGCCGGCGGCACGGACAATGGCGCGCCGGGCGAGCGGCCCTACCATCCCGGCTACTACGCCGCCTTCCTGCTCGATCCGGACGGCAACAACATCGAGGCGGTGCATCACGGCCCGGCAAAGCGAAGCGCCGCGTCCGTGACGATCACCTTCTGAGAGACTATTGGGAAATTCTACTCCGGCGGCCATCTAACGGCGTTTTCTGCGCTTCCGGTGCTCACAGACCCAAATGTCCGCGGCGCTCCGGTTCTCGAAACCTCAACCGCCAGAGCGAATTTCGAAACGGTCGCTGAGCGGCTTTCCAATCGCCGTGTATCCTCGTTTATGAGAATCTGAATCTGATCGAGGAAGCGTATGAGCCCACTGTCTGAAACCGTGCCGTTTTTCAGCCAATGGGAAACGCCGGACATGACCATGGAGGTGCTCGCCGAAGGTGCTGAAGTCGCGCTGCGGCGCGATCCGCTGTGGCAAAATTCGGGGGCTGAGACACCGGACGAATACGCGGTCTGGGCCGCCAATATCTGCGGCATGGCGTGCCTGAAGATGATCCTGGCGACCCGCGGCGAGATCGTGCCGACGCTCGAGCTCGCCAGGCGCTGCACCGCCTATGGCGGCTATGTCGTCAACGAGGGCTCGATCAAGGGGCTGATCTATGCACCCTTCGTCAGCTTCGTGCGGGAGACCTTCGGCCTGCGGGCCGAAGTGATAACCAATGTCGCGACATCGGACATTCCGGCGATCCTGGCGCGGTCGCGGTTCTTCATCGCTTCGGTCAGCAGCTGGATCCGCTGGCCCGAGCGCGAGCCGCCGGCGAAGGGAGGCCATCTGGTGCTGGTCACCGCGGCGTCGGACCAGGGTTTCCGCTTTCACAATCCGTCCGGCCATACCAGCGCCACACAGGAGAACGCAGTGTTGGCACCGGTCGATTTCGACCGCTTCTTCGCCAATCGCGGCATTGCGGTTGCCATTTGATTTTTTGACAGTTGAGGGATTTCGATGACGGGCAAGACAAGGGTGGCCATCCTCTATGGCGGGCGTTCGGCCGAGCATGACGTGTCGCGCCTTTCGGCCGCCAATGTGCTGAAGGCAATCGACCGGACGCGCTACGAGATCGTGCCGATCGCCATTTCCAGGGACGGGAGATGGCTGCTGCAAGTTTCGTCCGTCGGCGATGCGGCAGGGGCTCCGGTGTCCGAGGACGGCGTGGAGGTCGCGCTGTTGCCCGGCGGCAAGGGCAGGCTGGTCGCCGTGTCGCGGGATGGAACGCAGCCCAACCCCGTCGATGTCGTTTTTCCCGTGCTGCACGGGCCGTTCGGCGAGGACGGTTCGGTGCAGGGCTATGCGGAAGTCGCCGATGTCGCCTATGTCGGTTGCGGCATCCTCGCCTCGGCCGCCGCCATGGACAAGGATGTCGCCAAGCGGCTGATGCGCGAAGCCGGCCTTGCCGTCGCCCGCTCCGCCACCTTGCTGGGTGGCGAGCCTGTGTCCTTCGACGACGTCAGGGCAAGGCTGGGTCTGCCGGTCTTCGTCAAGCCGGCGCGCCAGGGCTCGTCCTTCGGGGTGAGCAAGGCTGTCGACGGCGCCAGTTTCGCCGACGCTGTCGAGGCGGCTTTCCACCATGATAACAAGGTTTTGGTGGAAGAATTTGTCGAGGGACGTGAGATCGAGTGCTCGGTCCTGCAGCGGGCCAACGGCACGCTGACCGTGTCGCTGCCCGGCGAGATCATTCCGGCCGGCAAGCACGGCTTCTACACCTATGAGGCCAAATATCTCGATGCCGACGGCGCGGTGGTCAAGGTGCCCGCCGATGTCCCGGCCGCGGTTGCCGACATGGCACGCGACATGGCACGGCGCGCCTTCCAGGCGCTCGGCTGCGAAGCCATGGCGCGCGTCGATTTCTTCCTGCGCGCCGACGGTTCGCTGCTCGTCAACGAGGTCAACACCATTCCCGGCTTCACCGACATCTCGATGTATGCCAAGGCGCTGGCGGCATCAGGCACAGGCTACAGCCACACCATCGACGTGCTGATCGAGCACGCGCTGGCCAGGCATGACGCGCGAACGGTCTAAAAGCCTTCCTGAGGGAACGTTGATGCCGGCGGCCTGATTGGCCTTTACGGGATGTGGGGCGGCGGGTTTTCCGCCGCCCCGCATCTTACCGGTCACGGATGATGATGGAGATGCCTTTCGGCATCGACTTCGCCAACCGTAAAGCTCTGGAAGCCTGGCATGAGCTGCCATATGGCCGCAAGGCCGATGATCAGATAGGCCAGGCGGGCCAGCATGGCGCCGCCAAGGACAGTGCCGATTACGTCATAGCCCGTTACACCCATGGACAGGAAGTTGAGACCGCCAAGGATGATCAGGGCGAGTGTGACGAGGTTCATGTTACGCATAAACGCCTCCTAAGGTTGCCTGACAAAAAGACGTCTGAAAAAAAACGCCTTCCGTTTCAAACGGTTCCTTCGATCACCAAATTGTGAACGGCCGCTATTGTCCGTGAATGCAACCAGCTTACCCGACCCGGCTTACTCGACCAGGATATGCGCCTCGCGTGCGGCCTCGACAAACGCCTCCCTGGCGATATCGGGGGACACCTCGCCGCTCGTTGCCCGGCGGCAGGCGCGCAGCGCGGACTGATGTTTCAGGCTGCCGGCATCGCGCCAATGTGTCGTGAGCAATTCGATGGCCTGCTCGGTGTTGGACAGGTTGCGGGTGGACCCGGTGACGCCGACCGAAACCACCACGGGTTTGGAGAACCATGCGGTTTGCATTGGAACCTCGACTGCGTTGCAGTCGTAAACGCTTCTGGCGGCGCGAGGTTGCATCGCCGCCAATCACTGTAGCGTGAGGATCGTCGCCCAACTTTGGCTTATGGATACTTTGTCGTGGCCGGGGGGCTCGGCTCGCCCTCGAGTTCCTTCGGCAGCGGCAAACTTGAGCACCGCAAATGGATTTCGCGGGCGAAGATCTTTCGCTCCTTTTGCTCGTGCTCCTTGATGGCTGCTGCGAGCCCTAGTCCGTAGGGGCCAAGGAACACACCAGTCCCCCAACCGGGATGCTCCTTTTCGCGAGCATCATAGTTCGACGCGTCGACACGGGCCTGTTGACATTCCGGCGATACCCACTTCGGGTCTTGCGTCGAAAGCGACGCTCCATATTCGACAGGAGAGCTCACACATCCAGTTGCTGCCGTGGCCAACGCGACTAACACTGCAAGTCTCATGCCGGGTCTTCTCCAGAGGATTTTCGAAAGTACACAGAACCGTCCATGCGACAAGGGGACAGCTATGGTCAGACTGGGGAATACAGTTCTCGGTGCAGTTGATCTACCGAGGGACATGAATTTTCTTTTCTGGCCCAACGTGCTCGTTCTACCCCATCGCCAAGGCGCGGCCGGGATAGCGCTGGCCGGAGATTTCCCGGCGCCATTGCTTCGTCGCGCGGCCATCTCGCGCCATCCCGATCATCGACCTGCAGCCGGTGACGAGCAGCTCGTCACCGGCGAAAGTTGCACGCCGGCTCAATATGCCCGATCATGACCGTTGGCAGGGGAGAGACCAAGTGGCGACCACTCGTCGAAACGGCATGGCGTCTCCGGCGCATGGGTTGGAGGACATTCTTTCGGCCGCCGCGCCCCACCCGCGAACGTCATTGCCCAATGTGGCGACCACCGTCACGACGGTGGCGGCACTGTATTTCGGGCGCGAGGTTTTCCTGCCGATCGCCATCGCGCTGTTGCTGACCTTCGCGCTCGCGCCGCTGGTCGCGGCGCTGAAACGCGTCGGCATCCCCAGGATCGCGGCTGTCATCGTCAGCGTTCTCAGCGCTTTCGCGGCACTCGCCCTGTTCAGCTTCATTGTCGCCTCGCAGGTCAGCGAACTGGCACAGAACATCCCGACCTACCAGATCAACATCCTGACCAAGATCCGTTCACTCAAGGAAACCGGCGTCGGGGGAGGCATCATTGCCAGGTTGAGCGACGTGGTCGAGCGTGTCGGACAGGAGATCGACAGGCAGGACGCTTCGCCGCCGGCGGCCACTCCGGACAGGCCGGCGCGCGAGCCGGTGCCCGTCGAGATCGTCGCGCGCCAAAAGCCGCTCGAAGTCCTGCAGAGCATCGTCGGTCCGCTGATCAGCCCGCTCGGATCGGCCGGACTGATCATCGTCGTGGTTATTTTCATGTTGCTCGAACGGGAGGATCTGCGCGACCGCTTCATCCGGCTTGTCGGCTATGGCGACCTTCACCGCACCACCGAGGCGCTGCAGGATGCTGCCAAGCGGGTGGGCCGCTATCTGCTCATGCAGTTGGTCGTCAACATCGTCTACGCCATACCGATTGCGCTCGGACTGTGGATCCTCGGCATTCCCAATGCATTGCTGTGGGGGCTGCTGGCGCTGGCGCTGCGTTTCGTTCCCTATATCGGCCCGGCCATCGGCATGCTTTTGCCGCTGTTCCTGGCGCTGGCCGTGGCGCCCGGCTGGTCGCTCGTCCTGTGGACGGCCGCCCTGTTCGTGGTGATGGAACTGGTCACCGGCAACGTCGTCGAACCCTGGCTTTACGGCTCGCGAACGGGGCTGTCATCGCTGGCGATCATCGTGGCGGCCATCTTCTGGACCTGGCTCTGGGGGCCGCTCGGGCTGGTCCTGTCGACGCCGCTCACCGTCTGCCTGGTGGTGCTGGGCAGACACGTGCCGCAGTTCGAGTTCCTCGACGTGCTGTTCGGCAACGAGCCCGTGCTCGAACCCCATGCGCGCCTGTACCAGCGGCTTCTGGCTGGCGATCCGGAGGAAGCCACCGACCACGCCGAGGAGATGCTGGAAGAGAAATATCTGTTCGAATTCTACGACAAGGTGGCCATTCCGGCACTTCTGCTGGGCGAGCGCGACCGTGTGCGCGGCGTCATGGGCGACCTGCAAAGACGGCAGGTGGCGGACAGTGCCCTGACGCTGGTGGCCAACCTCGACGATGAGGCGCAACAGGAAGCGGCCGAGGAGGATGACCCGGCCGAAGCCGGGGAGCCCGGCGATAATGGCGATGGCGCCGGCGTGGACGAGGCCGACCTGCCCGATGGCACTGACATGTCGGTGCTTTGTGCCGGTGGGCGTGGCGAGCTCGACGATGCCGCGGCCGCGATGCTGGCACAGGTGCTGGAAGTGCAGGGCGCGACAGCATCGAAAGCGGGCTTCGCCGAGATGGAACCAGCAGGCATCCGCCGCCTCGAGCTCGATGCCATCGACGCCGTCGTGATCAGCTTCCTGAACCGCGATTCCGTCAAGCACGCGCGTTTCCTGGTTCGCCGGCTGAAGCGTGCGAAGGCGGCGCTGCGGGTGGGCATCGTGTTCTGGTCGGAAACCGGCAATGACGACAAGGAGGCGACCGCCAGGCTGGCCCAGGACATGAACGCGGATTTCGTCGCCCACGGCATGGTCGACGCCGTGGTCGGCGCGCTGTCAAACGAGCCGCCGGTTGCCCTCAAGCTCGTCACCAAACGCCGCATGCGCCGGCAGCGGGCCGCGCCCAAAAAGGTTCAGGCAGCAACCGCGAGCTAGGGGCGTCTTGGCACCGGGCGCACCGGCCCGATTTACGCGCAGCAAATACGCGCTCGCCCTGACCGGCGGGACGGGGTCCGATCTCGACGACCTTGGTCGCGCTGGTGCCATCCTTCGGTCCAAGCGTGAACAGCCAAGACCTGCAACGTCATGGTTTTGATGCCTCCGATGCGTCGTCGCAGTAATGAAAGCTGGCGAGATAGCCGGGGAGCACGCGCATGAACTCCTGTTGATGGGTCCAAGCTCTGCACTCGGCCATGGAAGTCATGGGTTTCACTTGGGGGATCCTGATTAGCTCCCCCTGGTCGGTCAGAAGGATTGTGACAGCGATGGCGGTGAACATGCAGTCATCCATCGACCTAAGGCTGGCGGCATAATAGGCGCCGGGGTTGGGACGGACGTCGTCTGAGGCCGCCTCGAAGACATGGTCAGAGCCGCAGAGTTTCGCGATGCGGGAATCCGCTTTCGCAGCCGTTGGCGCTGTCACGAGAAGAGCGAGAGCGATGATGAGCTTGGCGCGTTTCATGTCATCCTCCCGTCCAATCCGGCACTGGTGGGATCACTTGGAAGCGAAGGCCGAAAGGGATAAGCTAGAGCGGTTTTCCCTTAATCGGAGTCGTTTGTTTGCAGTGAACGGCTTGTTCTGATTCCCTGATCGAAGTGATTTGCGGAAGGAGCAGCGGCATGGCACGAGCTTACAGCCTGGATTTGCGGACGCGTGTTATCGAGGCGATAGAGGCAGGCCTGTCGACCCGAGAAGCGGCACGGCGGTTTGCCATCGGGATATCGACGTCTGGTGCATGGTATCGGGCCTGGCGTTCGAGCGGCAATCTGGAACCTGGGCGGCAGGGCAAGCCGAAGGTATCGAAGCTGGACGCGCACGAGACTTTCATTCTCGCCTTGGTCGAGACCGATGAGCGGGACATCACGCTTGCCGAGATCGTCGATCGCCTTGCGGCAGAGCGCGGGGTCAAAGCCAGCCTGACGACGGTCCATGCGTTCTTCGCAAAGCGTGGCATCACGTACAAAAAAAGACAGCGCACGCGGCCGAACAGCAGCGACCGGATGTTTTGGCAGCGCGGGAAGAGTGGTTCGAAGGCCAACTCGATCTCGATCCGAGCCGCCTGATCTTCATCGACGAAAGTGGCCTCAATACCAAGATGGCCCGGCTACGAGGCCGCTCTGCGCGTGGACAGCGTTGCCGGGCGGCTGTTCCTCATGGGCACTGGAAATCCACGACCTTCACGGCCGGCCTGCGCCTCGACGGGATCGTCGCGCCCTGGCTCCTGGACGGCGCCATGGATGGCGAAGCATTCCTGGTCTACTTGCGCCGCGTCCTCGTGCCGACGCTTCAACCCGACGATGTCGTCGTGATGGACAACCTGCCTGCTCATAAAGTGGTCGGTGTCCGCGAAATCATCGAGGCTGCGGGGGCTTCCCTTCGCTATCTTCCGCCCTACTCCCCGGACTTTAACCCCATTGAGATGGCCTTCGCCAAGCTGAAGGCTTTACTGCGAAAGGCAGCAGCCCGGTCCATCCCGGAATTATGGGACGCCGTGGCCGTCGCCATCGATCGTTTCCACCCCAAAGAATGCGAAAACCTGTTCGCCCACGCCGGCTACGATGCCTAACCGTGATTATCCAGAAACTGCTCTAGGGAGCGCGCCAAGAGGGTGAAATGTCCCGAAAGGCTCCTGAAATTGACCCGAAACCTGCTGAAACGATCACATTCGGCGGTTTTTTCTCGCTGACGAAAAGCAAACAACTCCGGACCGTCGAAGGTAAAGCGGTCGACCTTCGCAGCCAGTCCACCGAGGTGCTCTGCGTGCTCGCGGCGCGACCGGGCGAGATCGTGTCCAAGGACGCGCTGATGCGCGCGGTCTGGCCCGATACCTTCGTGACCGACGACAGCCTGACCCAATGCATTGCTGATATTCGCCGCGCATTGGGGGACGACGCGCATGCGATCGTGGAAACCTTGCCCAAGAGAGGCTACCGACTGAATGCCGATCCATCCGAGGCGGCGGACGCAAACGCCGCGGCTGGCACGGAACGAGCCAAGACACGATTCTCGCAGCGCGGCTTCATTCTTGCTGCGATCGTTCTCGTCGCGGCAGCGATCGGCCCATACTACGGCGCGGAAATATGGCGAGCCGCTCCAGTTCGTTCGAGCGACATGCCGAGGATTGCAATCCTTGCCTTCGACGACTTCAGTGCTGGCGGGGACAAGGGATATCTCAGTGATGCCGTCGCCGAGGGGATCATCACCGAGTTGGCGCGGAGCAAGACCTATGCCGTCATCGCCCGGAACTCGAGCTTCAGGTACCGCGGCCAGCCGGTTGACATCAGGCAGATTGGCGAAGAACTCGGCGTCGACTACCTGCTCGAAGGCAGCCAGCAGAAGATCGGAGACCGGCTGAAAGTGACCGCCCAGTTGCTGAATGCGCATGACGGATCGCATGTCTGGGCCAACACCTACAACCGGGAGATCGGCGATCTTTTCGTCGTCCAGGAGGAAATCATCCGCACGCTTGCGGCTCGGGTCGGGCAAAGGATCGAGCGACCCTTGCCACAGAGCGACGCCGCCCGGGTTAGCGCGCTCAGTTATCTCCTGATGGGGTTTGCCGCGAAGGAAAAGGATTTTTCTGCCGCGGGGAACGAACTGCTGCGGCAGTTCAGCCTCAAGGCGATTGAAGCGGATCCGAACTCCCAATTCGGCTATATCGGGCTGGCCTGGTCCTATCGCTTTGACTCGGTATTCTGGCACAAGCAGGAAAACAACCCCGAAGAGGCGTTGAAGCGGGCCGCAGAGTACGCCGACAAGGCGATCCTGCTCGCTCCGGACGATGCCAACGCGCATCAAATCCGAGCCCAAATCCATAGTGAAGCCGGCGAGATCGAGCAGGCCATTGCGCAGTTCGATCAGGCGATCGCCCTGAACCCCAGCGCCTCGAATATCCTCGAGGGCAGTGCGGCCCCGCTGCTCTTTGCCGGCCGCACCGATGAAGCGATCGATCGGATCGAGCAGGCCAAAGGCATCGATCCCTTCTACCCCGACTGGTACAACTGGGACATGGGCTGGGCGCTCTATGAAAAGAACGATTGTGGGCCTGCGCTAACGGCGATGCGGAAAATGTCCCCAATCCCGATCGCCGCACACCGAATGCTTGCGGGGATCTACGCTTGTCTGGGAAACCAGCGGGAGGCAAAGGAAGCGCTTGCGGTTTTCCTTAAAGACTCGCCCGGCGACTCCATCAGCAAACAACGCAAGCAGTGGGAGAAGAATTGGACCGCGCCCGGAAGCCTCGACCGCTGGATCAAACACATGCGGATCGCTGGGCTGCCGGAGTGAACGGCTGTGCGGCCGGCAGAAGCCAATTGGCCGCATAAAAACCGTTGAAGCCTTTGGATTGTGGGCGGTAGTTGCCCTCAAAACCAAGATCATCCTTCACAGGAATATTGGGTGCGGGAAAGTCGGCAATGGGACCGGCTTGCGCCAGCCAGCCGAGGGTCAATGGCATTTCTAAAGGAACGCTAATATACATGGACGCTCGAAGGAGCAGCGCCTGCCAGATAGTTGAGGAAGGCCATGCGAAGGTTCATCGTCACGGCGGTGTGTATCGCCGCCGCAACAGTCGCCAGCGCCCATGATTGGTACGAAAACAAGTTCGACCCGCAGACGAAATTCAAGTGTTGCGGTGGTTCTGATTGCCGCGCCATACCTCGTTCTTCGGTGCGGATGAGGGTCGACGGCGGTTACATTTACTTGCCGCATAACTTCATCATCCCACGGGACCGCGTGCAGGAATCCCCGGACGACCAATACCATATCTGCGAGAATACCTACGTCGTAACCAATCAGCTGTATTTGCGTTGTTTCTTCGCGCCGCGCGTGAAGATCTCCCTACTCCTCCCAGGTTAAGGTCAATACTGCGCGTCGCTACCGGGATCGTTGCCGCGCCGCGCCGATAAAGCCACGCCAGGCGCGGCGAATTCGTAACCTACTTGGCGGCCGTCTCCGATGGCGCTTCTGCCGGCCCCGAAGGCGCGGCCTCGGCACGGGGCTTGCGCCGTGAAAACAGCGACCTGAGCGTGACGTAGAACACCGGCGTCAGGAACAGGCCGACGAGGGTGACGCCGAGCATGCCGGAGAACACCGCGGTGCCGAGCGACTGGCGCATTTCCGCGCCCGGGCCTGTTGCGATCATCAGCGGCACGACGCCGAGGATGAACGAGAAGGCGGTCATCAGGATCGGCCGCAGCCTGAGCCGGCAGGCTTCGACGGCAGCCTCGGCGGCCGACAGGCCGCGTTCCTCCGCCTGCCGCGCGAATTCGACGATCAGGATCGCGTTCTTGGCGGCAAGCCCGATCAGTACGATGAGGCCGATCTGCACGAGGATGTTGTTGTCCAGCCCTCGGAAAGACACGCCGAGCAACGCCGCGAGCACGCCGAGCGGCACCACCAGCACAATGGCGAACGGCAGCACCCAGCTTTCATATTGCGCCGCCAGCGCCAGGAACACGAACAGCACCGACAGTCCGAAGATATAGACAGCGGCATTGCCGGTGTTGCGCTCCTGATAGGCGAGCTCGGTCCATTCGTAGGAGGTACCGGCCGGCAGCGTCTTTGCCGTGATCCCTTCCATCAATGCCAGCGCGTCGCCCGTGGAAACGCCGGGCGCGGCGTTGCCCTGTAGCGGCACCGAGACGTACATGTTGTAGCGCTGGACCAGCGCCGGGCCGGTGACGTCGCGGATCTCGATCAACGTGCCGAGCGGAACCAGCGCGCCGGTCGCCGAGCGCACCTTCAGTTTCAAGATGTCGGCGCGATCGAGGCGGAACGCCTGGTCGGCCTGCGCCCGCACCTGGTAGACGCGCCCGAAAGCGTTGAAGTCGTTGACGTAGGCGGTGCCCAAATTGATCGACAACGTCTCGAAGATGTTGGGGATCGGCACGTTCAGGATGCGCGCCTTGTCGCGATCGATCGCCAGGAAGAATTGCGGGCTCGACGCGGAGAACGTCGTGAACACGCCCGTCAGCCCCGGCGTCTTGTTGGCCTGGCCGGCGATGTCGTTGGCAAGCGCCAGGACCTGCCGCATGTCGGCGCTGTTGCGCTCCTGGATCAGCAGCTTGAAGCCGCCGGCATTGCCGACGCCGCGGATCGGCGGCGGCGGCAGTGCGATGATGAAGGCTTCCTTGATGGTTTGCAGGCTGCCGAACAGATTGCCGATGACCTTGGTCGCCGACTGGCCGGCTTTCAGTCGCTCGTCAAACGGCTTGAACCTGGCGAAGATCACGCCCGCATTGCTGGCGTTGGTGAAGGTCGCGCCGGAGAAGCCGGCGAAGGCGACTGCGTAGTCGACGCCTGGCGTTTTCTGGATGATCTGCGACGCCTGCTTAATGACCGCATCGGTCCTCGTCAGAGAGGCGCCGTCCGGCAGTTGGACGACGACGATCGCATAGCCCTGGTCGAGCGTCGGAATGAAACCGCGCGGCACCGCCTGCACCATGTAGACCGTGGCGCAGATGAGGGCAGCGAAAACGGCCAGCATGGCGGCGATCGTTATCCACGAGCCGACCAGAACGCGGATGATGCTCGAATACCAATGGGCGACCCTGTCGAAGCCGCGATTGAAGCCGTCGGCGAGCGCCCGTGCGAACCGTGCCAGGAAAAAGCGCGGCGGCGCCGCCGCGGCGTGGTGCGGCTTGAACAGCAGTGCGGCCAGCGCCGGAGAAAGCGTCAGCGAATTGAATGCCGAGATCGCCGTCGACACCGCGATGGTGATCGCAAACTGCAGGTAGAACTGCCCAGAAATGCCAGGGATGAAGGCTGTCGGCACGAACACGGCTATCAGCACCAGCGAGATCGCGATGACCGCCGTTCCGACTTCGTCCATGGTCAGGTGCGACGCAGGATTGGGCGCCAGCCCTCTGGCGATATTGCGCTCGACGTTCTCGACCACGACGATCGCATCGTCGACGACGATGCCGATCGCCAGAACGAGGCCGAACAGCGTCAGCATGTTGAGCGAGAAGCCGGCGGCGTAGAGCACCGCCAGCGTGCCGATCAGCGACACGGGGATCGCCACGATCGGCACGATCGCCATGCGCCACGATTGCAGGAAGACGATGATGACGATGATGACAAGCACCATCGCCTCGAGGATCGTCTTGTAGACCTCCTGGATCGACTCGGCGACGAACTCGGTCGGATTGTAGACGATGTCGTAGCTCAACCCCTTCGGGAAGTCGCGGGAAAGCTCCTTCATCTTGTCCTGGATCTGCGCGGCTGCGGCGAGCGCATTGGTGCCCGGCCGCTGGAAGATGGCGAGCGCCACCGCCGGTTTGCCGTTGAGATAGGAGTTGGTGACGTAATCCTTGGCGCCGAGCTCGATGCGCGCCACGTCCTGCAGCGAGATCAGGCGGCCGTCGTCGGCCGATTTGACGATCACGTATCGGAAGTCGCGTGCGTCGTTGAAGCGGCCTTGCGTGGTGACCGTGTACTGGAACGCCGTGCCGGTGTTGGTCGGCGGCGCGCCGATCGAGCCGCCCGACACCTGGACGTTCTGGTCGCGCAGTGCCTGCACCACATCGCCCGAGGTCATCCCCAGGGCGGACAGTTTTTCCGGATCGAGCCAGATGCGCAGCGAATATTCGCGTTCGCCGAAGATGGTGAGATCGCCGACGCCGTCGAGTCTGAGCAGTATGTCGCGCACCTGCGAGCGGGCGTAGTTCGAGACGTAGAGCTGGTCGTAGGTATTGTCGGGCGACAGCATGTGCACGACCATCATCAGGTCGGGCGAGCTCTTGGTGGTGGTGATGCCGAGGCGGCGGACTTCTTCGGGCAGGCGCGGCTGGGCGATCGACACGCGGTTCTGCACCAGCACCTGCGCCTGGTCGAGATCGGTGCCCAGCTTGAAGGTGATGGTCAGCGCCATTGCCCCGTCGCCCGACGAATAGGACGACATGTAGAGCATGCCCTCGACGCCGTTGATCTCCTGCTCGATCGGCGTTGCCACCGTCGCTGCGATCGTCTCGGCGTCGGCGCCCGGATACTGCGCGCGAACGACGATGGTCGGCGGCGCGATCTCGGGATATTGGGCGACCGGCAGCTGGGTATAAGCAATCCCGCCGAGGATCAGCAGGACGATCGAAACGACCGATGCGAAGATCGGACGGTCGACGAAGAAATGTGCGAACCTCATTGCTGCAACCCGGCGGTCTCGGCCTTGGGCGGCAACGTCACCATCTCGACCTTCACCTTGGTGCCGGGCCTGGCGTGCATCAGCCCGTTGACGATGATCGTCTCGTCGCCGGTCAGGCCCTGGCGGATCACCCGGTAGCCGTCGAGAAGCGGGCCGGTGCGCACGGGCTTCGCCGACACCATCCCGGCCTCATCCACCAGGAAAACGATGCGGCGATCCTGATCGGCGCCGATCGCCTCGTCGGGCACCAGCACGCCGCTATGCGGCAGCGACCCCGGCACGTTGATGCGCCCGAACATGCCTGGCTGGAGAATGCCGTCGGCGTTGGGAAACGTTGCACGCACCCGCATGGTGCCGGTCGCGTTGTCGATCCGGTTCTCGGCAAAATCGAGCTTGCCTTTGAATACCGCCTCCGCGCGGTCGGCGACGCGAACCACCACCTCGAGCCCGCCGTCGCCTTCCTGCATGCTGCCGCCGCGCTCCTTCGCGTCGCGGGCGTAGCTGAAATACAGGCGCTCATCGACGTCGAAATAGAAGTCGATCGGATCGCGCGTAACGATGGTCGTCAGCAAGGTGGAATCCGGCTGCACGAGGTTGCCGACCGACACCAGCCGGCGGTCGATGCGGCCGGACAAGGGCGCCTTGATCTCGGTGAATTCCATGTTCAGGCTGGCCGTCCTCAGCGCAGCCGTCGCGCCCTGCATCTGCGCCTGCGCCGAAAGGTATTCCCGCCGGCGGTCGTCGACCGTCGAGGTTGAGATATTGCCGGTCTTGGCGAGTTCGTCGGCGCGATCCAGCTGCATCTTGGAGAATTCGAGCAGACTCTTGGCGACGTCCACTAGCGATTTGGCGGCATCATAGGCCGCCTGGTACGGACGCTGGTCGATGGTGAAGAGCAGGTCGCCCTTGTTGACCAGTGCGCCGTCCTGGAAGCTGACCTTGTCCAGATAGCCGCTGACGCGCGAGCGGATGGCGACTTGGTCGACGGCTTCGAATCGCCCGACGAACTCGTCGTCTTCGACGATTTCACGGACCACCGGCTTGGCCGCCGTCACCACGGGTAGCGGCTGGTCCTGCGCAAACGCAGTGCTGCTGAAAGCCATGCCGAGCAGGAATGCCGCCGACACGGCGGCGCGGGCAAGCCAGCCGGCCGATCGACGGGGTTGCCCGCCCGCGTCGCGATGCCATTGCGCATCCTCAGGGGTGTCCATTTGCGTCCTCGCTCGCTGGACCCGGAGGTCGGTTGATCCGCTTCTACGCTCAGGCTTGTTCGTCGAGATCAGAGCACTGCAGTGTTGTGCAGGGCAACATGATCATTTTCCATGTCGGCTGAAATGTCCACCCTGTGGCTGCCCCGCACCGGGCTAAAGCGAGTCGAAAGCGTGCGCAGAGGCGCTGCGCTTAGATCCTCGCGCTCCCGGTTGGTATTTCTGGGTTATTGGAATGGCTCAGATTTCCGCCGGCTATGCCCAGACCCCTACCGGTCGACCATCGCCAACCCGCGCTGGCCGTAGCGCGGGCCGGAGATTTTGCTCGGCGCCAGCGCTTCGTCGAGGGCGGCCATCTCGGCGGCATCGAGCTTGATTGCGACGGCGGCGATATTCTCCTCCAGGTATTTCCTCCGCTTGGTGCCGGGGATCGGCACGATGTCGATGCCAAAACCGGTGCCCTTGTGCAGCAGCCAGGCCAGCGCGACCTGGCCCGGCTTGACGCCTTTGGCCGCCGCGATGTCGCGCACCTTGGCCGCTGCCTCGACATTGGCGTCGTAGTTCTCGCCCTGGTAGCGCGGGTCGTTGCGGCGGTAATCGCCCTCGGGATAGTTTTCCGCACGGCTAACCTCGCCGGTGAGGAAACCGCGGCCGAGCGGCGAGAACGGCACCAGGCCGATGCCGAGTTCGCCGAGCAGCGGGATGATCTGCGGCTCCAGATTGCGCTCCCACAGCGAATACTCGCTCTGCACCGCCGACACCGGATAAACGGCATGCGCGCGGCGGATGTTGGCCGCACCCGCCTCGGACAGGCCGAAGAACCGCACCTTGCCTTGGGCGACCAATTCGCCGACCGCGCCGGCGACATCCTCGATCGGCACCGCCGGGTCGACGCGGTGCTGGTAGAGCAGGTCGATATGGTCAGTGGCAAGCCGGCCGAGCGAGCCTTCCACAGCCGCGCGGATATGCTCGGGCCGGCTGTCGGTTCCATCGAGCTGCTTGCCGTTTTCGATGCGGAAGCCGAATTTGGTGGCGATGGTCACCTGGTCGCGCTTGCCCTTCAGCGCCCGGCCGAGCAGGGCCTCGTTGGTATGAGGGCCATAGACCTCGGCGGTGTCGAGGAAGGTGCAGCCGAGTTCGATGGCGCGGTGCAGGGTGGCAATGGATTCGCCCTCGTCGGCCGGACCGTAGGACTGGCTCATGCCCATGCAGCCAAGGCCGATGGCCGAGACCTGCAGCCCTTGGCTGCCGAGCTTGTGGGTTTTCAGGGTCATGGCTGGCGTTCTCCGGTGGGGGGATCACCAGACTATAGCGGCCGCTCGCTCATTTCCCACAGCCTTTCGGCTGCGCTGTCTTCACATGTTCGAGGCCACGTCGCGGGAAGACAGTGGCTTGGGCTTGTGGGCCGGACGCTGCCCTGTCTTGTGTTCAACTTTGCGGGGCGCGGCTTTGACCGTGTTCAAGGTCTTGGGGGTCGCGGTCTTAAGGTTGGCGGTTTGCGGCGCTTGCGCCTTGCGGCGCCTGAGCCAGCTCAAAGACAGTTCGGCAAGGAGACTGCGCAGACCTTTCACAACGTCCTCCTCCTGTTGGGCGACGGGATAATTTCCGATGGCGCGACTTGTTCCACCCACGGATGTTCCCGGGTTGGGCTTGGGTCGAGCGGCGCATGAGACCTAAGTCCGATCACAAACCGCAATGGTCTTGCCGGTGGCGCCGCTGGGAACAGTCGGCTCTCACGGTCGTTGTCCGCTGCAGATTTGCTGGAGGAAGCTATGGATAGGAGTGTTGGCCAGGCACGCTGGTTGCTCGCACCGATCTTCGCGGTTGCCATCACTTTTATGGTGATTGGAATTACCTTCGGCTGACCGACCTCCAAGGATCGACCTCGAACTTTTCCGATCGGCGCAGCCACGTCCCTTCCTGCGCTGATAGGGTTTGCTCGCCGCACCTGTGCGGCGAGCAAACCCTCAAGTCTCAGCCCTTATGTGTCAGTGAGAGTAGTAGGCCAGGGTAAGATAGACTGCCGGTGCGGAGATCAGGCAAATCGCCATTCCGATGACCAACGCCATCGCAAGGCGCTCTGTGCGCCTGACAATATCAGCAAGCTCGTGGTCGTCGGGAGAGGGGATGAGATCAAGCACGGAAAGCACCTCGGGGACACGAGCATGGTTGTCATTTGCGGGTCGGGTGTCGTCGTCATGTGTGCTCGGTCTCTGGATACAGGTCACTGTTCGCCTCGCTGTGGGAAACGCCACGCCGCCGCTGCGGGGACGTTAGAGGTGTTACCCCGCTGTGTGGGGGAATGGTGGACTCTCGGTTGATGCCGAGGAAAAGGGCTCGTGCTCGGCGCCCCGATTCTCGCGCGGTTCTAACGTATCGGCCAGGCATAGGTTGCCCGCTAAGACTTCAGTCGTACCACCCCCGGACCTTAGCCTGAGCGGCGGAACGCAATGCTGTGGGGCTCGTTGCTGACTCGTGATTGGCAGTCAAACCTGGCTGCCAAATTGGCGCAAGAAGGAAAGATTTTGTCATGAAGAAATATCTTGTCAGTGTAGTCGCAGGCCTCGCGCTGGTCGCTGGAATTGGTGCTGCCTTCGCGGAAAACGTCGTAATTCTCAAGCCGGAACAGCAGACGGTGGTTCGCGAATACATCCACAAGCAGAAGCTCGCATCCATCAGCCTGCTGGGTGTCGAACTCAATGTCGGCACGGCGCTTCCGGACACGGTGGAGCTTCACGCCATCGACGTGCCCGACGTCAAATACAAGTACACGGTCGTCGGCGACCACGCCGTTCTCGTGGATCCGGATACCCGCAAGGTCGTGCAGATCATCGAGTAGGCCTGCCGCAGCAGGCGAGCCCGCTTCGCGATCTATTTCGGGAAGCGGGCTCCGTGAATTTCTCCGTTGCGGTCATATGAGGAATCACTAATGTTCACAGACAAAGAGACCCGGTTTTTGGAGGCGGGCATGCTCCTGGCAGTGCCTGTCTGCGTGGCGGTCACCGCGCTGATCGCTGTCTTCGCCTTGGCCAGGCTATGATGGACAATATGGCAGGCAGCCGCTGCGATCTCGAGGCTTGGCAAGTCGGGAACGGGGACGGTTAGCATGAACCGCTTCCTGTTCGTCGCGGCCGACTTTCTTTCCCGGCCCCCGGGTTTCTATGTGATGCTCGTGGCCATGGTAGTTTGCACTGCGCTCGTGCCTTTCGGCCTGACAAATGCGGTTACCTATGCGCTGTCGGTTGCGGCCATCGTGATCACCGGTGTTGTCCTCATACAGGGCTATCGCGACACCGCCGCCATCCACGCCAAACTCAATGAGATCATCATTGCCCTTGACGAAACCCGAAACGACGTTGTCGGGTTGGAGCATGCCGAGCCGGAAGAGATCCGGGCAAAGCTTGTGAAGCTCGAAGAAGAAGCGGCCCGAACAATTGGGCCGGCATAATCCCCATTGCGTGACAAGGAAGATCAGCGGCACGCCGCCTTGCAGGGTTCCAGGAGGAATGAACGATGAGCCCAATCGATCCGCCAGTAGAACGACGCTCTGATGCACGGGGGATTGTTCTGAAGGAGGCGACCATCATCACGGACGATGCCAAGATCAGTTGCTCGGTCAGGAACCAGCACGTTCACGGTGCGGAGTTGCGGGTGGACCCAGGCGTAACAATTCCCGACCGCTTCGTCCTTCACGTGCCCGCGGATGACGCCAGCTATCGTGCCGTGGTTCGGTGGAGACGGAACGAACGGCTTGGCGTGCAGATTTATTGAACCAGGATCCCTGACCCTGCGGCCAGTGGGTGGCCAGGTCGGGACTGCGCTACCCCTGACGAGAATGTGCTACCCCTGACGAGAATGCGCTATCCCTGATATCCGAGCGGCAACCGCATCCAATCCGTTGTCATAGATGCGCGTCAGCACGCCTTCCGCGGCGTTGGCTCGCCGGGATGTGCAACCAATCAGGTCCCGCCCTCCCAAGCTCGCCGGGGCATTGGCAATACGATCCCAAACCGCCCAGGTTCCGTCCGTCTCGATGTGGCAATAGAATCGGTGTTGGTGATTTTCCATAATGGGAAACGTTCAACACCCGCTTTGGGGGCCATGCTGATGGCAAACTGGTTAATGTCGCAGCCGTTTCGACTGAAAGCCGCCTCAGGTGCACAGAGCCGCAAGGCATGGAGCAGGCCGGCAGCGTCCTGCGTCTGGTCGAATGGCGCAGCGCTTACAGGCAGCCCGCCGTTTTGGCTGCCTATTGGATCGAGGCCAGATGAGGCAGGTCAATCGGGGAAATGCGCTCGCCATCTTCATCGGCAAGGCCATCCACGAGCAAACCGGCAAGGCCGTCGAATTCGATCGCCGCGCCAATGAGTTGTGCCGCCTGCAGGACTAGGTGTTCAATGTCCTCGAGGGCGACATTCTCGGCCAGATTCCTGACCCTGACCTGCTCCGCAACCATCGAGATGTTGACGATGCCCGCCTTTCTGAATGCCGTCAGGACCGCTGAATTGACGTCATCGCGCAAGCGCGCCGAGTAATCATACCGCATCGAAACCTCCCAGAGGGATCGTTTTCCGTTCAGGTTCCACTATGCGCCGGGCATGAACTCATGGCAAGTAAAATCTAAAAAAATTCAATTAAATCAGGTAGTTAGCATAGTTACACAAATGCGCAGCCGGCGTTTGATGCTCATCATGCGTGGGATACACCGTTCACCCATCGCAGGGTCTTGACGCAAAATGCGGCCTATCCTAATTATAAGCCGAGTGAGACAGATACTAACTCAACACATTCTTGGTCTTGAGCGAGGAAGCGCCATGGCTGAATTGGAACGCCCCGAACGACTGCAGATCATGCTGACCGCCGATGAACTGGCCGCGCTGGAAAACTGGCGATATGACAAGCGCATGCCGAGCCGCTCGGCTGCGGTCAGGGAACTGCTGCGGCGCGGTCTGGCCTCGGACGGGTTCCTGACGGCGGAGCAAGGGGTGAAGTCGCAGGATTTTGGAATCCTGCCCACCGACGGCAATGGGATTGCCGAGGGCGACAAGGAGTAGGTCGCAACTGAGCTGGTCAGTTGGTCGCAGACGGCAGCGGGCGCCGGCTGACAGGCCGGGACCCGACTGCTCTCGACCCTACAGGATGTTGGTCGTCACTTCGACGACGATCCCGCACCTTCCAAAGAGCCATTCGTGACATGCACGACACGCGATAGCCGCAGGTCCTGCGCATTTCCGTTGATCGACAGCGAAACGCTTTCGCCGATCCGGGGAACCGCCTGGAAGACGGCATCGGTGGCTTCCGGCCGGTTGTCGATCGAGATGCGGCAGTTGACGGTCATGGGATATCTCCTGGGTCTGACGGCCCCCCGGTCGTCAACGCAGGTTCGACAAAATGGTTTTAGGATGGCCGGAGGTGAAACTTATTGGAGCCTGGGTTCGTATAGGGCTCCAGTTGCTCCATTTCTCGTTCTACGCGGAGCAACTGGCTCGCTGGGGAGGGCGTTGGGGCTGCCCCGGCGAGTTGCTTTATTATCGATGATGCAGCTCGCCCGGCTTTGCCTTTGCGGGATTTTCTTCAGGGTGGCCAAGCGGCCCCACGCGCTTCCGGCACCGCATTTTCATTTCGTCTCGCGTGGCACGAGATAGCTGGTCACCGTGCCTTGCCCGATTCCTCGCTTGACCACGACCGTCGTGTATTGCGCAGGCAGGGATGCGGTGACGTTCGGGTCGATCGACTTGCACCTTCCGACGATTTCGCCGTTGGGAGAGCTTGCCAGCCTCCGCGCCAGCGAAGCCCGGCACTGGTCAAGCGATGTGTACATCGTCGACGCCGTATCGATGGGTTTGCACACAGAAGCTTCTCCCCCCGGGCTGCACGAAAGCAAAAGCATCACTGCCGCGGTTGCCGAATCCATTCGTCGAGCTCCATGTTGGATGAGCTTCAACGCGGAAGTGCGACCTTGGTTTCGCGGTCGCTAAAAAACCAATCCGCATTGCCCAACCTTGAGAGCAGAGAAGTGCCAGGGATGCGCGAGGCACTTCGGCGGCGAGCTGCCGCTCAGCTTGTATGATCCAGCAGTCTGGTTGTGGGACCACGACGATGTTCGGTATGGGTGCGGTCGATGCCTTCCACGGTGATCGCGAACGTCCCGTTCTCTATCCTTCCTATCCAGCCTTTGGCTTTCAGATACCAAAGATGAAACTCCAGATGTTCACGCGGGCAGTCGGCCATGCGTTCGAGTTCTGTATCGCCAATGCCGGGATTGTTGACGTCTTGTCGGCGTTTGACATAGAGCAACGAGAGCACTTTGGCCTGAATGACGGCGTCCCGTTCTATGCCTTTGGCGTTGCTGGCTTCCTCGCTCAACTCGCGGCGAATGTTCAAATGCTCTTTATACTCGATGTCGTACTGCGCGCGCTTGACCGGATCTTTGAGCGTATTGTGGGCATCTATGATTTCACTGAAGCGAGATTCGTCGCCGGTATCCCGGTTGTCGGGATGGTAGCGCATGGCAAAATAACGAAATATCCGTTCTATCGTTTCCGAGTTGGCGTTCGGACTGATTTCCAGAAGTTCATAGTAGTCAATGAACAAATCGGCGCTCCCACGACACCACCGTCAGGCAATACATTGGTCTTATAAGACAAAGGGCCTGGCCGCGAAAGAGTTGCGATCACAGGCCCTTGTCGTCGGGTTCGCTTAAAGAGTGCGCCTGTTGTCGCGCAGTCGCAAGCTGGACCATGGTCCGTGGACCTGAGATGGTAAATGCAGCGTCAAAATGCCTGACATAACGGTCAGCGGCGGCACGAGCCTAGTTAGATGCTGCGATCTCCAGCCAAAGCGCGTCGCGTTTGAACGTATTCAGGCGACGCGCTTTGGGTCTTTGTGTTGTGCATTTCGTTTATCCCAAAACCGGCCACTTTTGGGCACATGCACTAACCGCGCGGTCTAGCCTCCGGCCCTGGTCTGCTTTCCGACGGGCTTGCGGCCAATCTGGCGGATCGCCTGTCTCTCAGCCACAAGGTTGTCTTTTTTCTTGCCAGCAGCTCATCGCGATCGCCTTCCGCGCCATGCTTCGCGGCAATCGCATAGTCGGCCCTGTTCGTTCGATAATCGTCCTTTTGCACAGACATTGCTTCCTCCCGTGCCGCGGGCGTTTTTCCCCTTGGCCCGCGCAGGACTAGCTAAATGCCGGTGCACCGCGCGAGTCTACAAATTGGGGATTGTATTAAAATGATACAGGCCGCCGTCGCGCCTGCCTCTCGTTGTTTTTGATGGCGTCTGCCTGGCTCGGTGCCTCCTTGGAGCCTGCAAGATGGAGCCTGCAAGATGGAGCCGGCAAGGAAACCTGGACGCGAGCTACTCCGACAAATCCAACCCGCCGTGAACGGCTCAGTCCACGATGATCTGTCCCTCGACATCTCCGTCGATGCTCATCCCACTCATGCGGTGATGCCAAAAGAGGCACTGGGCCGAATGATGGACAAATGTGCCGTGGTCGTCCCGCGTCGCGTACTCAATCGTTGCGACACGGGCGGCGAAATCTTCTTCGGCATGCAGGAGCCGATAGCCGTCGTATAGGCGAACAGACCTGACTGTGCTGACGGCCGAAGCGGTCCTGAGTGCCGACATCATCCTGACGGCCGAATCGCACGCCGGTATCATGCCCCAGCGCTCGCCATCGGCGTGTGCAGACAGAGCCGCCGTTACCAATAGTGCTGCCAGGCAAACGCGCTTCATCGCCTCGCCTTTCGCCAGCCCACTGCCAGCGCTTCATGCCGTCAATTCGTGAGGTGCTTTCGCCAACGGTCAGCCTGATTGGCGCCGGATGATGGTGGACCTTGCCAAGTTCCCTTGAGAGCTCGCGATTTTTACGCGGTCTGAATCTGTTCGGGAGGCATCCTGTCTGACATTGCAATCAACCGTGCACCGGCAAAGGCGGCCAGAATTGTGAACACCGCAGTGATGTTTAGGAACGCAAGAACGATCCCGCCCTGGTCATAGCAACTGGCGAATTCCATGACATTTCACCCCTTGAAACCACCGTGCATGATGACTCCAGATCAGGCGAAATACAAGCTACCGCTAATGGAGGTAGTGGGTCAGTTTGAAATTCAGGAATTCAGATCGGTAACAGGATTCGCGTAAACGACGATTCCATAGCCTTGTTGCAGCGCAGTCTCCGCAGCATTTCGCAAGGCGTCATCGCCGATCGAAGAAATTTCAATGGCAAGCTTTTTAGCGTCTCTCAGCTCGATCTGCTCCCAGCCGCATGTGGTCAGAAACCGTGGCGTCGATGAAAGCGCGGACTCCAAATCATCGGTATTTGCAAAAACCAAGAGTGCGTGGCGTTCCCCATCGGGATACTCATGATGCTTCTCCGCACAAGCTACAACTTTCAATATATGAACGCTCATTTAGCCTCTCGTACTTTCTTGTAGGGACCGCGCACCACTGGCTTTTCGGCTTCCTTGGCCTCGATCAGCGCAACGATGTCGGCGATCTCCCAAAGCCTGCTAATGACGCGGGCGGCCGGTAGTGTCTCAGTCTGAAATAAGCGGAATGATCAGCACGCCGACGACTTCGATGAGGGGGATTACCACGTAGATAGCAAGAAAGCCGGCAATCCACATCCCGATTTTGACCAGCCAGGACGAATGAAGGGTCGCCCTCCAAGCGAAAAATGCGCTCGCGACGCCCAAACCCAATGCGACGATGCCAATGACCGGAGACCGCGTCATTGGCAGCATTAGATCACCAAAAAGTAGAAAGATCGCGGCAATGAAGATTAGCTGGGCCGCGAGCCCAAATAGAAACGCGCGTTTCACGCGGCCCTCCCGGTGCTATCTTTTATAGGCATCAGGCGACGGCTTTCGTTTGTAAGTGCCGCGCGGCCCCGGCCTCGGCGCAACTGCATTCATCTTCTCGCAAAGATCGTCCGTTGACCAGAGCGTAGCGGAAACGCCAGCGGCCATTGCTGGCGTCATCTTCAGCGTCTTGTGCATTTTCCTTCGCCCGCGTAGGCGAGCGGACAGAGGGCACGCGTTGGTGGGGGGCCTGGTCACCTGGCCGCAATCGCGGCGCTAGCGTACTCGCCAGCCGAACACAAGCCGGTAGGCGATTGCCGACACTATGGCCCCTATTTGTGCGTCGAGGGCGAGCGTGCCGATCGGGTTCGGCCACGGGGCAAGCGCATACTGCAGACACCCTACAGCAAATGCGACAAGCGCCCCCAGGATGATTGCTTGCTTGAAGGAAATAATGACGTGTCCGGGGGCCTTCCCGAGAGGCATTCCCGCTGGCCGATCTGAAGACAAATTTCCGGCCGTCGAAAGAATGGCAGAGTGAGCCCCGGCCACCGCGCTCACCGGCTCGGCTTCGTTGTTCAGTGCCTGCTGCCGATAGGTGTTAAGGACTTCGACCATCTTCTCAGTCGATAGCGGCCATCCCGAACCGGACAGGCCAAGCTCCATCCCAGGCCTCCGGTTCAACGGCGTCTTGGCGCCAAGTTCGAAGCGAAAGCCGATCGACTTGTAGCGGTTCTGCTTCCGGACGTGAAAGCCTTGAATGTCCCGCCATGCAATCTTCAACGGAGATCGAACAAAGCCGCCGCCGATCGCAAACCCACTCCCGTCAAGGATCAAAGCACGCGGGCGGATGAACGATAATGCGCCGCCCAGCGCAGCCAGTCCGAAGAAGACTATGGCAACCCATCCCACGACTTCGTACTTGACCGCGACCAGGCCAGATTGAGCGGCGAAGTCGCGGACCATATGAACTCCCATCCAAACGAAGGCGATGCCTCCGAGGAGATAGAAAAGGCTCTTAGCGCGTGACCCTCTTATGGTCCGAGGCTCGACTGGTTCGGTCGCGTCCTGCATGATTTCCCCCGACACTTTCCTCGCATTCCTGCTGGGACTTTGCATGGGCTGAAGCCGCAACAGAAATTGTCGCAGCCACGATCAATATTCGCGTTCTTGGCCAGCCATTGCTCGCCCCTAAGTATTCCCCAACGGCAGCATCGCGCCAGTCGAGCGCAAATTCAAGCCGGCTCCCCGAAGGGAGTAGCTGACGCCGGCGGAGGGTAATCGTGGGACGTGATCTGCGAGAAATAATGGCCCGCTGCGCGTTCGCTGCAATCCGCCAGCGCTTATTCGACGGATATTTGACGCATCCAGGGTTCTTGGTTCCCGCTCATGGGCTCGAACCACGATTCACGCCTTCAAAGGGCGCTGTCCTACCATTAGACGAAGCGGGAAAATGCAACCTGCGCCGACACCCCTAGCCGGTTCGCGCGCCGGGATCAACGCGATCCTCTTGAGATCGGGTAACTGGCGATCGGCAATTGGCGGTAAGCCGTCACCGTCAAGGGACACGGCCAACCGGCTCGGCGCACCTGTGGACCGGGCAGCGGCCGTCACGGGTCGGGACATAGGCCGACATCGGAACGTCGGGCCAGTCGCATTCGTTGCCGAACTGCCTGACATAGCGGTCATAGGTGTTGGGGCCGGTGGTCAGCACCACGGCGCGGCGGCTCTGGATCAGTTGTTGGAGCTGTTGGCAGCTCATTGTGCGGGTGTCGGGCCGGGCCTCGGTGAGACCGGTCGCGGCGAGCAGCATCGCTACAGTCGTCAAGGCAGTTCGATGGATGGGCATGGTGGTTACCTCAGCGGTTCACGTACCAAGCAAACGTGTCACGCAAAACTCGCATCCCCGCCAGCGGTTTCGCAACAGCGCGATCCTATTTTAATCGAGTAACTGGCGATCGGCAATTGGCGGCAAGCCGTCGCCGTCAATCCGGGAGATCGCCGATCGCCTGGTCGCAGCGGTAGACCGGGCAGCTGCCGTCACGGGTCGGGACATAGGCCGACGTCGGCACCTCCGGCCAGTCGCATTCGATGCCGAATTGCCTGACATAGCGGTCATAGGTGTTGGGGCCGGTGGTCAGCACCACGGCGCGGCGGCTCTGGATCAGCTGCTGAAGCTCCTGGCAGCCCATCGTGCGGGTGTCGGGCCGGGCCCCGGCGAGGCTGGTTGCGGCAAGCAGCATGGCCGCTGTCGTCAAAGCAATTCGGCGGATGAGCATGGCGTACCTCAGCGTTTCACATACCAAGCAAACGTGTCACCCGAAACTCGCATCCCTGCCAGCGGTTCCGCAACAGCCAGTTGGCCGTTTTTTGCGGCGCAACCAAATGCCGCGTCGCGCATTGCTGGGGATGGACGGCAGGAAGCCTTACGAGACCCCGCAATGGCCACCCGGAGACGAGGATCGCGAAGCCATGTGTTGTTCCTTCTGCGGCGGCCGCGACCACCGCTACGAGGATTGTCCGCAACGGTATCCCGAGGCCGATCCTCCGCTTGACGCCCCGGACGACGCCGCCCCCGAACCGAACTGATTGCGAAGCTTTTGGTCCGCGCCCTTCGGTGGCTGTCGCCGTCGGCCAATGAATGTCGCGCGCCGATTGCAACCAAACGCGCCACCACGCATTGGTGGGCATGGGGTGGAATGTCGTCACGCCGTGAGGGCGACGTGACGGGGGAAGGTGGGCAATGACAGAATTGGCAAGCATCAACGGTCCGATGGACCCTCCCGCCGACGCACGGCTGGCGGCTATTGTCGATTCATCCTTCGACGCCATCATCAGCAAGGATTTGAACAGCATCATCACCAGTTGGAACGGGGCGGCGCAGCGCATGTTCGGCTACACCGCCGAGGAGGCTGTCGGGCAATCGGTGCTGATGCTCATTCCCGATCACCTCAGGGATGAAGAGGTCGACATCATCGGCCGGGTTCGCAATGGCCAACTCGTGGCCAGCTACGAGACGATCCGGCGCCGCAAGGATGGCGGGTTCATTGCCGTATCGCTGACCGTCTCGCCGATCAGAAACGCAACGGGCGAGATCGTCGGCGCCTCGAAGATCGCCCGCGACATCACCGCGACCAAGGAGAGCGAGCGCCGGATCAGGCTGTTGTTGCGGGAGGTGAACCATCGCGTCAAGAACCAGTTCGCGGTGATCCTCTCGATGGTCAGGGAGACAAGCAAGCGCTCGACCGATCCGCGCGAATTCGAAGAGCTGATCCGCTCCCGCATCATGGCGCTGTCGCGGTCGCACGACCTGCTGGTCAACTCGGAATGGGCGGGCGCCAGCCTCTTCGACCTCATCCAGGAGCAGCTCAAGCCGTTCGGCCACGAGGCACAGGTATCGCTGTCGGGACCGCTGCTGACCTTGCAGCCCAACGCCGTGCAAAATCTCGGCATGGCATTTCACGAGCTTGGCACCAACTCTTCCAAATATGGCGCTCTGGCGGTCGATGCCGGGAGGCTCGAGATCACCTGGCAGATCGCCGCCGGTGCTTCGGGCAAGCGGGAAATCCATCTCGTCTGGGACGAGACGATGCCGGTGCCTGCAGGCGACCGGCCAGGGGGACGGCAAGACGAAGCCACGCGCAAGGGCTTTGGCACGGTCGTCCTGCAGCGGGTCGCGCCGCAATCGCTGAACGGCTCGGCCGTCCTGGAGCGCAACCCGGGTCGTGTCAGCTGGTCGCTGACGGCGCCGGTGGAATCGATCGTCGTTCCGCAGCTCGGCGCCGAAATGGCTGCCGCGGAGTCGTCTTTCGACCTGTGAGGGTCCGGCCCGGTCGGTTCACCTAACCTTTGGGCGCTGCATCGACTTGAACTCAACCCGGCTTCGCCGGCGGCCAACCTTTTCCATCGACAGGCGTTGTCCCCCGTGAAGGGAAGCGGCCGGGAACAAGGAGGCCGAGATGAGAATCCTCGCCATCGTGCCATTCACCCTGCTGGCGCTGTCGGCAGCGGCGCAAACGGGTCAGCAGCAGGACCCTGGGTCGCAGACCGACAAATGCCGGGTCCAGACCGAACAGGGCGCAAAACAGCAGCCTGGCAGCGACAATCTGACGGACACGCTCGATGACTGCGGCGGTGTGCTGAAACCGCCTGCCACCGGCGATCAGGGGATGGCCACGCCGGCCCCCGATGAAGGCAAGACACCGGTCATCAAGCCGGGCGAAGTGCCGGCCCAGCCGCCGGCACAGTAGGAGGCACGGCAGCCGAAAGGATTAGCGGACCAGCACGCCGGCCTGGTTGCACAGGGCAACGAAAGCTTCCTGCGCCTGGGCGGCACCCGCCTTGTTTTCCAGCGCCGCTTCGACCTGCTCGCGCGCGGCCTGATAGAACGGGCCGCGCTCGGCCTGCGGCCAGTCGATCAGGATTTCGCTGGCATCCTTCAGCGTGGTGATGTCGCGGATCGTGTCCGAGCCATGCGGCCTGATCCGCATCGGTGTCGACAGCATCGGCTCGGCCATTCCTGTTTTCCCGCTAATGAAGGAGTTTTGCTTCGCGCGCGGCGTCGACCATCGCCCGCATCGCCTTTTCCGGCGGCGTCCAGCCATCCAGTGCATCGCGGCAGCTGCGCAATGCCGCCCGGTAGCGCCGGCCCTGGCCCGCCGGCCAGTCGCCGAGGCATTCGAGGCTTTCCCAGGCACTGCGCACCACGCGCTCGCGCCCGGGGCTAAATTTCAGTCTGATCGGATGGGGAAACATCTTGTCGTTCAACGGTCGTCTCCGTGACTGGTGCATGCCGCCCGAAAGGTGCGCGGAGGTTTCGGGACGTCATGCACAAAACGAGGCGCCGGTTAACGTCGGCAACAGGGCAGGGTTCCCTGCCTTCGAGATCAAAATTTCAGTCGCCCGCAACGGCGTCCGACAAGGGCCTCGGCGGCGGCAATTCAGCGGCGTTCGCCGTTGGCCGGTCATGCTCGAACTGCTCGGTGCCGGGCAAGGCATGCAGCCATGTCTCGCGCCGGCTGGTCCACAACTCGTATTCGGGCATGAGATCGGTCGGCGCGATGTCGAGGCTGCCGATCATCACCTCGGCCTCGTTGTCGTCGACCCAGGCAACACGACCGCCGCAAGTCGGGCAAAAGCTTCGCGTGCCATAGGAACTGACGATGCCCGTCGTCTCGAAGGCCTCGCGCGGCCAGATGGCATAGGCCGAATAGACCGAGCCGCTGGCCTTGCGGCAGTCCTTGCAATGGCAGAGCCCGATTCTGAGCGGCGCGCCGTGGACCTCGAACTGCACGCCCCCGCACAGGCAACTGCCGGTCCTGCGTATGGTGTCGGACATGATGCGACCTCCATCTTGTCAGTCTGCTGCGGGGCCGGGCGGGACAGGAGATCGTCCCAGATGTTTCGTCCAGGACAAAGCCCCATCCCGATCCCATTGGACCTAGCCGCGGGCCGCCATATGGGCGTCGAGCTTCTTGCGCGACGGCCCATAGCGCTTGATGATGGTTTGCGCCTCGCTTGGCGGAATGCCGTATTTCCGGGCAAAGGCAGCGACCTCGTAAGGCTCCTCGCTCGAAACCAGCTTGCGGTCCTGCTTCGTCTTCGACTTGTCGTCAGCCATTTCAGGCCTCGCTTTCTGTTGCCGTGGAAACGCGCAGCCGTCGGCGCCCGATTCCACGATCAACAGGACATAACACAGATCGGCCGTCGCGAGTTCCAAGGCCACGACAATATCGCCGTGCCGCCCGACCTCGCTACCGTGGCATCAGGCGGGCGTGAGGCGCTTGGCGGCGAGATACATCAGCGCCGACGCCGCCTGTCCGCGCTCCCAGCCGGCGGCCTCGACCTTGTTGAGCAGCGCGTCGAGATGCGGGACGAGCATCTCCCTGCATTCCTGTTCATACGCGGCGCTCGTCACCGGATGTTGCGGCGCGGCGATGGTCAATGCCTTGGCCATGTCCTGTTCCCCGTTTGAGTGCGGCGCCATCATAACATCAGCCGGCAAAGTGAAATCGGTTTTGCCGCACCAGTGGATTCAACGGGTTAGAGGTGTCTTGGCGCCGGGGCAGGGCGCCTGCATCGGGGATTCCCACAAAAAATCTGGCTGATGTGTCGGATTTGGCGCCGGTCGGCCGTCCTTGGGCCGGAGCCCATTGCAATCCTGGAGAAAAGACCATGTCGTCGCAAATCATTCAGTCGCAAACCACTCAGTCGCAAAGCATTCAGGCACCGTGGCAGACCGCGGCACTTCTCATCGCCCGCCTGATCTTCGCCGGCGTCTTCCTGATGGCCGTGACCTTCAAGTTCATGGGCATGGGCGACACCGCCGGCTATATCGCTGCCGCCGGCTTTCCGTTTCCGCGGTTCCTGGCCTGGTGCGCGGCGCTGCTGGAAGCCGCGCTCGTGCTGTGCTTGCTGACCGGCGCCTTCTTCACGCCGGCGGCCCTGGTCGCCGCCGCCTATGTGCTGTTCCTCGGCTTTTCATTCCACGGACCCAGCCACTGGGCCGGCAACCAGGCCGAGTTCGGCTTCTTCATCGACCATTTTTCGTTCATGGCCGGACTGCTGTTCGCGGCGGTGCATGGCCCGGGCAGGGTGCTCTCGCTGAATCCAGGATGGCCGGGCCGGGCGTAGGCGCGGGAGCCCGTCGCTAGCCCCGGATCAACCATTTGCTCACCTGGCAAGCAGTTTTATGAGTTCACGGCCTGGACCAAACCTTGGAGATGGACGCATGGCGCTCAAACGGATGGACAATGTAGGGATCGTCGTCGATGACCTCGGTCAGACGATTGATTTCTTTCGCGAGCTCGGCCTCGAGCTCGAAGGGCAGGCCACGATCGAAGGAGAATGGGCCGGACGTGTCACTGGACTGGGCGATCAGCGCGTCGAGATTGCCATGATGCGCACACCGGACGGCCACGGCCGGCTCGAGCTATCCCGCTTCCTCACGCCGCGTCCCGTCGCGGATCACCGCAACGCCCCGGTCAACGCTCTGGGCTACCTCCGCGTCATGTTCACAGTGGACGACATCGACGAGACGCTTGAAAGGCTCCGCAATCGCGGCGCGCAGCTCGTGGGCGAAGTGGTCCAGTATAAGGACGTGTATCGGCTCTGCTACATCCGCGGGCCTGAAGGGGTGCTCATCGGACTCGCCCAAGAACTCGGCTGAGCGCAATACGACGGCTAAAGCGCGTCGTCTGAATGGATTCAGACGACGCGCTTTAGGCCTTTGTTTTATGCATGTCGTTCTCCCAAAACCGGAGCCACTTTTGCGCGACATCCATTAGTGCAGCTTGGCCGGCGAAGGCCGGCTAGCGGCCTTGCAGGATCTTGATCACCTTGCTGCTGTCGGCCGATGACGACGAGAGATTGCGGTAGTCGGCATAGGTTATGCGTCCTCTGGCGACGGCATTCCAAAGGCGATTGCAGGTCGTTGCCGGCTGGCGCTCCAGGCTGACGTTGACGACTTCGGCGACGGTCTTTCTCTCGGCCAGCGGCAGTTTAGCCTGGTCCGAAATGCACTCCTTGATGACTTTGGCCTTGATCGCCGGGCTGCCGCTGAGGACGGCCTGGGCGTTGTTGAACTCGCCCTCGCTGAGTGTTGTGCAGCCGGCCAGCATGACGGCGCCAAGAAGCAAGGCGCCAAGGCGCGATTCAAATCTCATATGTCCCCCCAAATTTACAGGCCGCAACCAAGCAAAACTTGGTGACATCGGCAAGACGTTAGATCAATCGCGCCGACGGATAATATTGGGCCAACGGTTTAGCTTGCCCGGAAGTTCGACCTCGCTCGGGATCAGAGCCCGCTTAACATGATCTACGTCATGCGACGCGCCAATCTCCTCGCCAACCGGGAGGGGGTCGGCTATCGTGCCTCACATCTGGTCGTTGTAGGGCTCCTTGATCTGGCCGACCATGCGGGCGAGCTTTGAAAAGGAGGGCATGTCCGCCTCCGGCTGGCATTGATTGGCCAGTTCCAGCAGCCGTATCGGAAAGCTGACGGCGTCGCGGCTTGACGCGGACATGCCTTCGGACCGCTCCTGGCTGATTTCGCCGGCCTCGGCCTTGCGCAAGGCCAGGTCTATTTCCTCCGCCGTCAGCACCCCCTTTTGAACCAGGAGGTGGTTGATCGACGCGACGGCCATCAGCAGGCCTTCGAGTTGCAGATTGGCGACGTTCATGGCGATTGCTCCCGTGGCTATGATCGAAAACGCGCCAGCGGCGTTTCCGCTCCGGCGGTGCGGGCAGGGCGTAGTCGAGGTCGCAAAAAGATCACAGAGCTGGCTGCCTGGAAATGCCTATTCCTGCGTCAGGCGCTCGCCATATTCGCGCCACAGCGCTTTTACTTCCAGACCCCCGAGGCGGGGGATCGAGGGATCCGCCGCGGCGATGGCGACGGCGCTGATGTCGTATTGGGGGTAGGCGTGGGCGACGAAGCGGACCGCCTCGCCAAGCGAGCGCACACGGATGATCGGATCCGCCTGTCCCTGACCGGTGCTGCGCACACCCGAAACCGTGGCCGGCGCATGCCGCACCCTGAAGACGGATGCCATGGTTGGTCTGTCCATCGCCCTCTCCTACAAGGCCGTACGACGCGAATCATTCCATGAGCTTCAGCTAACGGTCTCACAGATGTCGGCTTATGAAAAGCCGACACGAAAAGTCTGGCCTTGTCGCCCGCTCGCATGCCGATCAGGTTGTCCGGTGAGGGCATGCTATTGATTTGGGTATGGTGCCGATTTGCGCCAACGACCTCCAGACCCGCCGCGCCGGCGGGTTTTTTGTTTTCCGGCTGCCCTTTGGCAGTGCGCCAGAACCTGCGCGGTTTCTTATCGGGGAAACCGGAATAGGAATTTTTTCACAGAAAGCCGTTGACGAGGTGAGGGCAGCTATGCTACATATTTGTCCATGGTGCTGATTTGCGCCAACGACCCGCCGCCGAGGCGGGTTTTTGTTTCTAGGCCTTCCGTGTCTCCGAGACGCCTCCTGGTTCTTCATCGAAAGTTGAAATTCGCTTGACGACCTGAAAGGTCGGCTCCTTGGCAGAAAGAACGTCAAGGCATGTCCAGCCGGTTAAGAAGCGATAATGCGTTGCCGGTTGTTGTGTGAACTTCCACGTCTCGGATTGTGTTGTCTCGAAGACGGCTCCCTCTACCCGATAGGCGAAGTGGTGGGGGACGTTGCCTTCCTTGGGCGTGCTCTCATCCTCGGTGCTCAGCGGCATTTCATCGAGAATGCGGATGATCACAGGATTGGTGAAGAGCACGCGCAAAACGTGGTGTTCGTCGCCGGGAATTATGAAGTCCGCGACGACTGCGTCATCTGTCCAGCGGAATTCCAGCAGGTCGCTTTGGACGCAATCTATCTCGGGGGTCACGCTGATTGGGTGGTATCGAGGCAATCGGTGTCACTTTCTATCTGGGCTTGGCCATTAGCCACGGCGACGCGACCGTCTGTGATTGAACTAAATTAAACCAGCCATCAAGGGACGAACGATGCGCCGCTACGCCACCATCATCACCGACGATGACGGCCGCGAGGTCGTCAGCGCCATTGGCGAGTTCGAGGGGGCGGCGCCGCAGCCGCGTCTCGGGCTCATCGAACAGGTCGCGCTCGGCGTGCAGATCGGCATGGTGCGCGGCGGTCCGGTCGATGCGGCCGGCGGCTTCGGGTTTGTCCTGGGATCACTGGGTAGCAGCGACCTGGCGACAGGGGCGGCACGGCTGATGAAGCGGTTGCGCCTTGCCTGCCAATGTGGGGCGGCGGGTTTCGGCGCGGCGAGCTGCAAAGCGGCAACATTGGCCGGCGCGACAGAGGCGAAGGCCGGCTCGGCCAAGCCGGCTCGGGCAGCCGGCAAGCCGCGCAAGCGCGTCGCGCGGTCGAAATCGCAAGTAGCGAAATCCAAAGTGGCGAAATCCAGGACGGCCGCTGCAAAGACCACAGGGGGCGAGCATGGCTGACAAGCCGCCGCCGGCTCGCCGGGCGCTGAAGCGCAGGACCGCGACGCCAGCCACCAAGCCTGCCGCCAGGCGCCAGCCGAAGCGCGCGAAAAAAACGCTCGGCGATGATTTCCTGGCCGCGGTGCGCGCCGATTTCCGCACCCATGGCGCCGGCGTCATCGCCGAGGTGCGTGCCGACAAGCCCGACCAGTATCTGAAGATCGTGCTTTCGGTGCTGCCCAAGGATTTGCATGTTTCCATCAACCAACTGGACGGCTTAAGCGATGACGAGATCCGCAGCCGTATCCGCGGCCTCGAAGCCGCCCTCAAGCCGTTCCTCGAAGACCTCGACGGCGAAGACGGAATATCTGGCGCTGCTGGCGGAACTGGACCGCAGGCGCCGCACTAACCAGCTTGCCGCCTACCGGCCCTATGCCAGGCAAGCCGAGTTCCATGCCGCGGGCGCGCAGAACCGCGAACGGCTGTTCATGGCCGGCAACCAGCTCGGCAAGACCAGGGCCGGCGGCGCCGAATGGGCCATGCATCTGACCGGCCGCTACCCCTCGTGGTGGCAAGGCAAGGTCTTTGACGGCGCGGTCCGGCTGTGGGCGGCTGGCGTGACCGGCGAGGGCACGCGCGACAACCCGCAGCGCGTGCTGGTCGGCCCGCCGCAGCAGCAGGCGGCCTGGGGCACCGGCATGATCCCTGCCGACGCTATTGTGCACACCATCATGGGGCGCGGCGCGCCGGGCGCGCTCGACAGCGTCGTGGTGCGCTGGGGCGGTGGCGGCGACGTGCAGGCCGATGAATCGGTGCTGTCGTTCAAGAGCTTCGAAAAGGGCCGCGAGAAATGGCAGGGCGAGACGCTGCACGGCGTCTGGTTCGACGAGGAACCGCCGCTCGACATCTATTCCGAAGGCCTGACCCGCACCAACGCCACCGGCGGCATCACCATCGTCACCTTCACCCCACTGCTCGGCATGTCGGATGTGGTGCTGTTGTTTTTATCGGCGGAAGAGGTTGAGGGAATGGGGAAGGGGTGAGGGGTTAAGCGGCAGTGGCTTCGATGGCTTCTTGTCTTCGGCTTGTGCTGCCCCTCACCTGCCTGCCGGCATCCTCTCCCCGTATAGTGACGGGGAGAGGGGAGGCTGGCCGCAACCTCGGCTCCTTTGTTCAACGCAGGTTATTTGCGAAACCATTGGTGACTGCGTCCTTCTCCCCGTCACTATACGGGGAGAAGTGCCCGGCAGGGCGATGAGGGGCGGGGCGACGGTGACTAGAAAAGATCGCGCCTTAACAAAACGATACCCCCTTCGTCTCGCAAGGTGATTCAGGAGTTCGCCATGACCCGCCACGTCACCTTCATGACCATGGACGATGCCGAGCATTATTCACCCCAGGAGCGCGCGGCGATCGTTGCCGCCTATCCGACGCATGAGCGGGAGGCGCGCGCTCGCGGCATTCCGGTGCTGGGCTCCGGGCGCATCTTTCCGGTCGCCGAGGAATTGATCGCCTGCGCGCCGTTCCGGCTGCCGCGCTACTGGCCGCGCATCGGGGCGCTGGATTTCGGCTGGGACCATCCGTCGGCCGCGGTCCAGCTTGCCTGGGATACCGAGGCCGACGTCGTCTATGTCGCGAAAGCCTGCCGCGCTTCGCAGCAGACTCCCGCGATGCAGACGCTGACCCTGAAACCATGGGGCGAATGGCTGCCCTGGGCGTGGCCGCGCGATGGCCACCGCGAAACGCTGGAAGGAGCGGGCGTGGCGCTTGCCCGGCAATATTCCGCGCACGGGCTGAACATGCTGACCCGCCACGCGCAATTCCCCGACGGTTCCGTCTCGGTCGAGGCCGGGCTGATGGAGATGCTCGACCGCATGCAATCCGGCCGCTTCAAGGTGTTTTCGACGCTTGCGCCCTGGTTCGAGGAATTTCGGCTTTATCATCGCAGGGACGGCCAGGTTGTAAAACTGCGCGACGATCTGATGGCGGCGACCCGTTATGGCGTGATGATGCTGCGCGAAGCGGTGGTCGATCCGGCGGAGTTCAGGAGCTCGCGGCGACAGGCGAGGCAGAGCGATCCGCTGGGGGAATTTAGGTGAGGGCGAAGTGCCACGTGCTTCGTCATCCTCGGGCTTGACCCGAGGATCCATGCCGCGACTTCCAAGCGTCGCGACGGCACAGAAATTCTGCGCCGCTGCATGCGTCGGCCGAGGTCACGGCATGGATCCCAGGGTCTCCGCGACGTCGCTTCGCTCCTGCTTCGCCCTGGGATGACGAAGTGGCGAGGCTTCGGCCGCTATGCCATCCGTATCATTCCCGCCGCTTCGAATAGCTGCGATGTCTCGAATTGATCTCGTGGGTCACTCCACGATCTTCCAGTAAGAATCCTTGCGGATCACCTTGCCATCGCGAAACGTGTAGAAGTCGCAGCCTTGGACTTCCTTTCTCACACCCTCGCGGGTGGTGCCTGTGAGGGTCCATTTCGAGATGCCGGTATCGGCGGCCGCATCCGCAAAATGTTGGCCGTTGCCGTAGTGGACATCGGGCAAGCCTTCGAAGCGTGTCGCCAGCGCGTCTCGAACGTTGCGTTTGCCCTCGCAACGCGTGCCCCAAGGCATGCTCCCTCTCGGCATCTCCAGGACGCAATCGTCGGCAAAGAATGCCATGATGCGATCGAGATCGTGCGCGTTGAAGGCGTCGCATAGCTCCGTCAGCGTCGATCGAATGTCCATTCGCCCGTCTCCTCCAGTCGTCGGCAGCCTGCGTGTTCGATGCCCGAAGTAGGTCACTGGCGACGGGGCCGGTCAAGTGCGCGGGCCTTCGAGACTCCGCCCGAAAGCGGGAAGCGCACCCCATCGCTCTGGCCTGCCCATGACCCTCCGCATCATCCCCGCCACGCTGCGCGATCTCTCCTACATCGCCGCCAACCTGCGCGCGGAAGACCGCGCCGAGATCGACTGCCAGATTGACCAGTGGTCGCCGGCATTGCTGGCGCTGACGGCGTTGCAGGGGTTCGCCTATGTCGCCGAGCTCGACGGCAATCCGGAGGCCGGCTTTGGCGCCGCCGAACAGCGCGGCGGGCTGTGGATCGCCTGGAGCTGGGGCACGCGCCGCATGAAGCGCTGCGTGCCTGGGATCACCGTGTTTTTTCACACCGTGCTCGGGCCTCAAGTCGCGGCGCGGGGCGCCTGGCGGGTCGAGGCGCGGGCGCTGGCTGCCAATGGACTGGCGTTGCGCTGGCTTGGCCGGCTCGGCGCCACGCAACGCTGCCTGTTGCCGGGCTACGGCAGGAACGGCGAAGATTTTTTCCTCTATGACTGGACAAGAGAAGGCTGGAACCATGTGCCTGTTTCAAAAACCACCGGAACTGAAACCGCTGCCGCCGACGCCGACGGCCGAGGACAAGGATGTGCAGGCGCGCGAGGCGGCGCTTCGGGCTGAGCTCGAACAGCGCCAGGGAACGCTGAGCACCATCAAGACCGACCTCGCGCCGGCAAGCCTCACCGGCCAGCGCCGCGTGCTTCTGGGGCTTTAGACGATGACCGCGATGAAGCGCAGTTTCAGGAAGCGCGTGCTGGCGTGGTGGTTTTGGCGCCGGCATGCTCGGTTGATGGGAAGGCGGGGGTGAGGGTCAGCTGATCTCCCCCCTTGCGGGGGAGATGCCCGGCAGGGCAGAGGGGGGTGGGAAGGATCGCCAACCTTCCCATATCTCACTCTCAACGAAAGTCGGTCATTCCGCCGGCGAGCCTGGCCGGCAAGGCGGTGCGGCCGACCTTCACCGGCCCGCTCGACGTGCTGCGCCGCTCGGCCGAGGCGCGCGACACCATCCAGGTGGTGACGACGGCCATGCAGATGGCGCAGTTCGATCCCGGCGTGATGGACAACATCGACAGCGACGAGGCAATCAAGATCGTGCAGGGCGCCGGCCGCAGCCCGCAGCGTATTTTCCGCCGCAGGCAAGAGGTCGACAACCTGCGCGATGCCCGCGCCAAGGCAAGCCAGGCCCAGGCCGACATGGCGGCGATCGCCAGCGCAGGGAAGGCGGCCAAGGATGCCGTACCGGCGGCCGTGCAGGCGCGCGACAGCGGCCTGCTCGACGGATTGCAAGGCATGCTGCAGGGCCAGGCCGGGCCGGGGGATCCGGGAGGGGCGAGTGGTTCGGCGGGTGGCGGCGCATGAGCCACAAACGCTTTGCCCATTCCGCGCAGGCCGGCGGCCCAACCAAGGCCCGTGAGGCGCTGGCCAAGGCGTATCTCCGGGTGTTTTCCGGCGCCGACGGCGAGATGGTGCTGGCCGACCTTGCGGCGACGGTCGGCTACTACAGGCGCCCGTCCTATGGCGAGTGGATGGCACGGACCCGTACGCCCAACGGCTTCGAGCTGCACAGCGCGCTCAGCAACGCGCGCGCCGAAGTGGTGCAGCACATCATGGGATTTCTGACGCTGGACGAGGCGCAACTGCTGGCGCTGGAGAAGGCGGCGAAGGCTGAGGAGGGGTAGGTGGCGGTTCTGCTGAGTTTGGCGCTCTACGGCGCTCCCCTCTGGGCGGCCGGCCATCTCCCCGCACCGGGGGAGATTAGCCCTCAGCGCGCCGCTTTCGCCAATCGCCAACGTTGCGGAGTGAGCGAGGCGTCGAAGCTGCCAATCTCCCCCCGTGTGGGGGAGACTGGCCGTCACCGGCGCCAGTGCCTCAATAATCGCCGTTATAATACCGGTCGTCGCAGGGCGCGGTGTAGATGCGGCCGTCGCGGTCCTGGTAGCGGCACATCTGTTCGCCGCGGCGTTGCGGTTGCGGGGTGGTGGCTGAGCCGACGACCGCGCCGAGCAGGGCGCCGCTGGCCGCGCCAATGACCGTGCTCTTGGTGTTGCCGCCAATGGCCTGGCCGACGAGAGCGCCGCCGGCGCCGCCGATCAGCGCGCCGGTTCCGGCTCTCTGCTGGCCTTCGGTCTGTGCGCAGCCTGCAAGTGCTGCAGTCATCAGCACGGCGGCGATGGCTTTGTGAAAGTTCATATGAAGTCTCCCTTGAATGCCTGAAATCCCTATCGCTCGCCACGTGCCGCCGCATTGCGGCGGAACGGGGGCACCAGGCCTCACGATATAAGACAGGGTTTCTCGGGCGTTGATGGACCGAGGCCCGAAAACACCTCATGCGAACAAGGCGGTAGCGCCGATCCTTGTCAGAATGATTCAGCCTTTGCCGGTTCGGCCTGGTTGCGCCCGGCCCTTCGCTATCGCTCCGGGCGTTCGTCGTTTGGAAAGCCAAGCAATTGGCTTCCCATGCGCTGCGCGCACCACTCCTCACTGAAACAATGGAGACATACCAATGACCCGAGGTCTTCCCCGCACACTTGTCCGCGCCGCCGCCCGTGAGGCCGGCCTTGCCCCGCCGAAAGCCGGCCTAAAGACCATCACATCAGGGCAGGGCGGCGCCTTCCGCACCGTCTTTTCGTTCAGTGCCATGCCGGTGCCGGTCACAGACGCGCTGGCCTATGCCAGCCAGAAGATCTTCGACTTCACCGACGGCAAGGTGCGCATCAAGGGCGGCACGGCAAGATTGCAGTTCGCCGTACTCAGCCCCCGCGCGGCGACCATCAATGACAATGCGGCACTCACCTGGTCGGTCGGCTCGTCGGCGGCATCGAGCGCGACGCTGGCCTCGACCATGGTCAACGTGCTCGCCGCCACCGCTCGCACGCTCGACGGCGCCGGTGCGGCACTCTCCACCGCCTCGACCGCCGACATCGCCGCCGCCGCGACTCTGGATGGCACCACCACGCCGGTCGATCTCTATCTCAACCTGGCCTTGCCCACCGGCACTGATATCGATGCCGACGGGACGATCGCGGTGACCGGGACGATCACGGTGCTGTGGGAGAACTGGGGGGATAATATCTAGGCGCGCCCACAAACATAGGCGATTGACGCAAGCGGCGATGACGGCCGATCTCCCCTCTCGTGGAGGGAGATTGGCAGCTTTGCCGCCGGCTCTATTCTAACCTCTCACCAAAGGAAATCTCACATGACAGATCTGGCAGACGCCGGGTCCGTGGCGGCGCGTGCGCAGCCGGCGGGCAACCCGGCACGGTCACCGGCTGGTGCGGACAACGGGTCCGCCGCGCCTGTCGTCCAAAGTTGGTTTGACGGTCTTTCCGAAGGCAACCGCAAGCTCGCTGAAACCAAGGGCTGGACCAAGCCTGAAAGCCTCGATCGGGTTTTCACATCCTATGCGGAGCTGGAGCGGCAGCAGGGTGAGAGCCTGCGCGTTCCCCAGCCTGACGCATCCCGGGAAGACTGGGACCGGTTTCATGCCCGGCTGCCGGAGGCGATGCGTCCGGTCACCTCGTCCGAGAAGGTCGAGTACCGACGCCCGGATGGGTTGCCGGAAAACTTCGCCTATTCGGACGAACTCGCCCAGGCGTCCAAGGCCTGGGCGGTCGAAGCCGGTGCCTCGCCGAAGACCGCGCAGGCCTATCACGACAAGTTCGTCGGCTACATGGCCGAGCAGGCAAAAGCACAGGAGATCGCGCTCGCCCGCTCGGTCGAGGCCACCCATGACGACCTTGTCAGGGACTGGGGGCCGACCGACAGCGACGGCTTTCGCCGCAAGCTCGAGGTCGCCAACCGGGCCATGAAGAAGCTCGGCCTGGTCGACGCCTACAAAGCGAAGGGCATCCTTCTGCCTGACGGGGCGCTGACCGATCCGCAGATCGCCAAGGCGTTCCACGCCATCGGCGAGGCGATGTTCACGGAAGACACGATCGACGGCGGTGCTGCTTTCAGCGGAGCCAATCCGTTCAAGCGCAACGCCGCCGGCGAACGCAACATTTCGGCGATTTCAGCCCTCGTCAAAAGCGACCCCGCCCGTGCCCGGAGGCTGGCCCGCGAAGCCGGTGAGAACCCGGATCGGTGGATGCCGAATAATCCTCGCTGACTTTGAGAGATCACCGCTAACCAACGCAAAAGGAAGAGAAAAATGGCAGATGCCTACACCCGTATTGCGGACGCGATCGTTCCGTCCGTCTATGCGCAATATGCGTTCGAGGAACATGTCCAATCGCTCGAAATCTACCAGGCCGGGATCCTGTTTTCCGACCCGGCCATCGCCTCGAAACTGTCTATGGGTGGCCGCTCGGTCGACATGCCCGGCTGGAAGGATCTCGGCAACGATCCGTCCGAGCCGGTCAATGACGATCCGGCCGATTCGATCGAGATGAAGAAGATCGGCTCGCGTCGCGAGGTCGCCGCCCGCGATGTCCGTGCCCAGGCGTGGGGCGTTCCGGACCTGACCTCGATCCTGGCGGGTGACGATCCGCAGAAGCTGATCGTCAAGCGGCAGACCGAGTACTGGCAGCGCGCCAACAAGCTGACCTTGCTCGGCATCCTGAAAGGCGTCGTCGCCGACAACATCGCCAATGACGGCAGCGACCTGGTGCGCACCACCGGCGCCTCCATTGTCGACACCGACATCATCGAGGCCGCCTATCTGATGGGCGACCGCGCCGACAAGTTCAAGACGATCTGGATGCACTCCAAGCAGATGAAGGCGCTGAAGCTCGCCGACCTCATCGACTATGTGCCGTCTTCGCAGCAGGGCGGGCCGCTGATCCCCTATTACATGGGGCTGCGCGCCGTCGTCGACGACGACATTCCCGTAGTGGCGGGCGTCTACACGGCGTTCATGTTCAAGGACAAGGCGATCCTGTGGAACGAGCTGCCGGTGAACACCGAAGGCGGGCCGCTGGAGTTCGACCGCAAGCCACGCCAGGGCCATGGCGGCGGCGTCACCGAAATGGTCGGCCGAAGGCACTTCGTGCCGCATGTTCCCGGCACCCGCTTCCTCGACGCCGCCTCGGCCGGCGAATTCGCCACCGATGCGGAACTGGCGCTGGCGGCCAACTGGGACCGCACCGCGTCGAGCGTCAAGGCGATGACTTTCATCGCGCTGAAGACGACCGAGGCCTGATCAAGCAGGGCGGGGGCGAAGGCTCCCGCTCCCTTTCCGAAACTCGACGCCAGCCCCGCCCCGGATGACCTGCGGCGCGACAAACCAGCCGCCACCCGTGCCGGCAGAGGATCGGGCCGCTGAAACGCGGGCAATGCCTCGTTGATGCGCTGGAGCGGCCGAAGCCCTAGCCAGATCAGAAGGCGGAACTGGCCCATCCGCCGCTCAAGCTTGCTCCGCGGTGATGATGGAGGTCTGAGTGGGAATTGAACCCACTACGTCGGTTTTGCAGACCGATGCGTCACCGTCCCGCCCTCAGACCATCCTGCGTCTTTAGGCAATGCATTGTATCCCGTCAACGAGGGGGAGATCGGATGTCGCGTCGGCTTTCGCCAATCTCAAACGTTGAAGAAGAGGCCCGGCTTTGAAACTGCCAATCTCCCCACTTGAGGGGGAGATGGCCGGCAGGCCAGAGGGGGGCGCCGTGGAGCGCGATCTCTGATTATCGCCATCCAATCCCCAAGCCGCTTCGCAGCGGCTTTTTTCATTCCCGAAGATATCCCCATCAACCCCGTTCACGGAGGCCTGACCCATGGCCATCACCCCGCTCGATATCGCCAATATGGCGCTGGCCGTGCTCGACGAGGCGCCGATCGACAGTCTCGACCAGGACGTCAAGGCTGCGCGCCTCATCAACCTGCATTTCGACCTGACGCGGGAGGCGGAGCTGACCAAATACGCCTGGTTGTTCGCGATCCTGCGCGCCACGGTCGCGGGCTCGGACACCGGCGGCGACGCGTGCAGCCTGAACTTCGCCTACGAGTTGCCGGCCGACTGCCTGCGGCCGCTGCCGCCGACCCGCAATGGCGAACCGGATGGCGTGCCAATCTCGTGGCGGCAGGAGGCTGACCTCATCTACAGCGACCAGCCCGGGCCGCTGGCGATCCGCTATGTCGCCAACCTCACCGATCCGAACGACTGGGACGCGCTGTTCACCGAAGTGCTGGTGGCGGCACTCGCCATCAAGGTCGCGCATCCGCTGACTCACAAGTCGGGCATGATCGACATTGCCCGCTCGGCCTATGACCGGGCGCTTGACGCAGCGCTCAACGCCAGCGCCATCCAGCGCGGCGGCCGGTCCTACACCGCGTCCTGGGCTTACCAGCGCGGCGACAACCGGTTTGCGCCCGGCGACAGCAGGACTATGCGCTGATGACGACGCTCTATCCGATCCAGGACGTCTTCACCCGCGGTGAGATCTCGCCGCGCCTGCACGCACGCGCCTCGCTCGATTTCTATCGAGCGGCACTGGCCAAATGCGAGAACTTCGTCACGCTGCCGCATGGCGGCATCCGCAAGCGTGGCGGCACCTACTTTGCCGGCGAGGTGAAGATTTCGGCGAAGAAGACGCGGCTGATCCCCTTCATCTTTTCGGCCAACCAGGCCTACGCGCTCGAATTCGGCGACCTCTACATCCGCGTGTACGCCTATGGCGCCCGCGTCGGCACGGTCGAGGTGGTGACGCCGTATCTCGAGGCCGACCTGTTCAACCTACAGTTCGTGCAATCCGCGGACCAGATGTGGATCACCCATGAGACCTATCCGACCAAGGTGCTGACGCGCACCGCGCAGACCGCATGGGCCCTGAGCGACTACCAGTTCCTCGACGGTCCCTATGACCCGATCAATGCCACGGCGACGGCGCTGGTCCCGTCCGACTACGGTTCGCTGACGCCGCCGATGACATCCAACGTCGCGCCAAGCGGCACGGTGTCGGGCTTTGGCGGGTCCGTGGACGCGTGGAAAGTGTTCGACAAGGACAGCGTCAGCCACGTCGGCACTGTCGGTGATACCGGTTCCGTCACCTACCGGACGGCCGGCGGCGCGCAGGTCATCGTCGAAAACTACACGCTGACCGCACGCTCGGGCGGCACCCAGGACAGGACGCCGACGAACTGGGTGCTCGAAGGGTCGAACAATGGCACGACATGGGTGGCGCTCGACACCCGAACCAGCGAGATCGCCTGGAACGCCGGTGAAACCCGCTTCTACGAGTTCGTCAACAAGACCGGATTTGAATACCATCGCTTCACCTGGAAGGCGATCGACGGCGCCACCGATGTCGACTTCGCCGAACTGACCTTCAATCGCGCCGCCGCCAGCCAGACGCCGTTCAACCTGACGGCCTCCTCCACCGTCGGCATCAATGGCGGCACCGGATTCCAGGCCAGCGATGTCGGCCGCGCTGTCCGCCTGTTCGGCTCGGACGGGCGCTGGCGTTGGGCCAAGATCATCGCCCGCGCCAGCACCACCGTGGTCACCATCCAGCTTTATGGCTTCGCTCTGCCTGACCTCGGCCCGATCACCCGCTGGCGGCTCGGTACCTTCGTTCCCGGCAAGTACGTCCAGTCGGGCTCGCTCTACGAGGAACGCCTGGCCTTCAGCCGGAAATTTTCGGTCTATGCTTCGGCCACCGGCGATTTCGACAATTTCGCGCTCGGCGAGAAGGACGACGACGCGCTGGAGTTCGTGCAGGCCGGCGGAGGCCAGGCCAACGACATCGTCTGGATCGCCGAATCCGACGGCGCGCTGCTGATCGGCACGTCGGGCGGCGTGCGGGCCCTGTCGGGCTCGGGCATCGACGAGGCGCTGACGCCGACCTCGTTCAAGAACCGGCGTTCGCGCACCTTCGGCTGCGCCCGCATCCGTCCGGTCGATGCCGGCCAGTCGTTCCTCTATGTCACCCGCTCGCGCAAATCGATCGCCGAGCTGACGCAGACTGCGCAGAGCCGTTTCACCTCCGATGATGTCGGCCAGATCTCCGAGCATATCCCGAAGCTTGGCGTGGTCGAACTGGCCTTCCAGACCGACCCGGATCCCCTGCTGTGGTTCCCGCTCGGTAATGGCGAGCTTGGCGGTTATACCCATCAGCCATCCCAGGAAGTCCGAGGCATGCACCGGCATCGCCTGGGCGGCGACTTCGGCGGATTGGGACGGGCGATTGTCGAAAGTGCTGTGGTGACGCCCGGCCAGAACGGCAACGACGATCTCTGGCTGGTGGTCAAGCGCACCATTGGCGGCGCGACCAGGCGCTTCATCGAGATCAAGACCGCGCCCTTCGAATATGGCGCGATGGCGGACGCCTTCGAGGTCGATTGCGGCCTGACCTATTCCGGCGCGGCGGTGACCACGGTGGGCGGCGCGCTACATCTCGCCGGCCAGTCCGTCGACGTGCTGGCCGGTGCAAAGGTCTATCGCGGCCTCACCGTCAGCAGCGGTGGCACCGTGACCTTGCCGCCCGGCTCGGCCGCATCCGCCAAATGGCAGCTTGGCCTGCCTTATGCGGCGGGCGCCGACACGCTGGAGCTCGATGTCGGCGGCCGTGACGGCTCGGTCATCGGCCGCCGCAAGAAGGTGGCGAAAGCAATCCTGTCGCTGCTCGAGACCGACACCACCGGGCTCGAAGTGCAATCGCTCATGCGCGGCCGCTGGGAGCCGGTGCGCATACCCTCGATCGTCGCGCCGGATGGCGGGGCAACGCTGTTCACCGGCAATGTCGAGGTGCCGATCGACGACAGCTGGGAAGGGCAGGGAAGGGTGAGGATCCGCCACGTCAACCCGACCCCCTGCACCATCCGCGCCTTCACGCCGGTGTTCGACGCGGAGCCTTAGCGGCGAGGCGCAAGCCGAAGGTTGCATTCCCGCCCACCCCCCTCTGGCCTGCCGGCCATCTCCCCCGCAAGGGGGGAGATCAGACGGCACCCCTGCCTTCGCCAATCGCCAACGTTGTAGGCGCAGCGGCAACGTCTGAACTGCCAATCTCCCTCCTTGCGGGGGAGATGGCCGGCAGGCCAGAGGGGGGTGCTGTCCCGTCGGCGTTGATCCTTTCCGCTTCGCGGATCGCCCCCTCACTCCCCCAAAAGGACCCCCAACCAATGACATCCCCCCATGCCGAGCAACTCGGCAGGGCGCGGACGGCTGCCGAGTTCGCTGCCGTCATCGCCTTGCTCGACACCGACCTCAACGACGCGCGTCGCCGCAGGGCCGATCTGGCGCAAGCCGAGGATCGCGCGGTGTTCGGCGATGGCGACCTTGCCGCCGCGCGTGCCGCTCTCGACGACTGCAACGCGGCAATCGCGTTGCTGGAAAAGACCATCGACGCCGCCGGCAAGCGCCGCGCGGAGGTCGCGCAGAGCGAAGCCCGCGCCGACATCGCAGCGCTTGGCGACGCGATCAAGGCGAGGGCAGCCCTGCTCGGCGAGCGCTGGCGCTGCGTCCACCGGCTGGTCGAAGAGCTGCGCCAGCAATTGTTCGAGGCCGATGCGCTGGCCCGCGCCATCGCCACCGCCAACGGCCTGTTCGACGCCGCCGGCGTCGCCGATTTGAAGGTGAACCTGACCACCACCCGCCGCACTGCCATGGCCGGGCCGCGTGCCGCCGTGCCCGCCCGGCTCGGCCGGCCGGCGCTGCAGGCCGACCGGCTTTTGCTGTCCTTCCTCAGCCCCGGCGGCGCGCTCGACCCGCGCCCGGCGCTCGGCGCGCCAGTCAAGCGCGTCGAAGGCAAGTCCCCCGAAGTCAGGCGTCCCGAGGGCGCCAAAAGCAAATTCCTTCCCGCAACCAAACCCTTCGGCGAACGAGGCTGAACCATGTGCACACTCGCTCTTCTCGGCACCGCTCTTTCTGTCGGCGGCGCGCTGGCCGAGGGCCGGCAGTCGAAGCAGATGGCCGACGCCCAAGCCAGGGCCTACGAGCAGCAGGCGCGGGCCGACGCGCAAAGCGCCGCCTTCGAACAAGGCCAGGAGCGCCACAGGCAGGATCTCCTGAAGGCGCAGGCGCGCGCCCAGGCCGGCGCTTCCGGTGTCGGCATTGCCGGCTCGCCGGCCGAGGTGCTGGCGGCCAACGCAGGGCAGGGCCAGCTCGACCTCAAGGCGATCCAGTACAGCTCGCAGCTGCGCCAGAACAATCTCGGCACGCAGGCGGCCATCTCGCGCTTTTCCGGCAGGCAGGCGGTGGCGGCGTCGATCTTCAACGCGGGCAATGCCCTCGCTGGCGGCCTTTCCAAAATCTACGACCCGACGAAGAGCCCGACCTCAGGCACGGCAACGAGCGCGGTGCCGGCGCGGTCGGTGATCCTCGGCGGTTCGACCCTCAGGGCTCCTGGGGCGGGGAATACCTAAATGGCGACCATTCCTCTCCAAATAGCCCAGCGCCGGCTCGATACCGGCAATGCGGTGCAATACCCGAACGGCTCACCGGTCGGCCGGGCGATGCAGGGTTTTGGCGACGAGCTTTCCGCCGTCGCCGAGCGCTACCGGCAGATGAAGGAGCGGCAGGACGCGTTCGACGCCGAGATCGCGCGCCGCCGCTTCAACGGCCGCATCGCGCAGGCGGAAGACGAGGTGACGGCCAATGCCCCGGCCGACGGCAGTGGCCTGCATGACGCCATGTACGGCCAGGTCGATCCGCGCACCGGCCGCGTGGTCAAAATTGGCCTGTTCGACACGATGTTCGACGATGCCTTGCAGACCATGCCCGAGAGCCAGCGCGCCGCTTTCGCCAGCCAGAAGGAGGCGACGCGCGCGCCCGGCTCGCTGCGCATGGCCGCAAGGCAGCAAGCGCGGCGTGATGATTATGAGCTGGCCGAGTTGACCGAGGTCGGCAACATCTCGACCAGCGCGATCGCAAAAGGCAATCCGAACGACATCGGAAGTTTCGAAGCGATCCGGCAGAGCGGCTTCGACCTGATCGCCAAGATCGGCAACCCGCTCATCAGGCAGGCGGCGGAGGCCACCTGGCGCGGCAACACGGCCAAGGCGCTGGTCCAGGCGATGATCGCCCAAGACCCGAAGCGCGCCGCCGAGATGCTTGGCACGGCGCAGACCGGAAGCCGGACCAAGAACGGCAGCGCCGGGGCCGTTGGCGAGCAGCAGGGGAACGTCGCAAGTGCTGTGACGACGGCCGTTCAGAGCGCCGGTACGTCAAGCTCTACCCCTGTTGGGGGCCTTCCGAGCGATCGGCAGGGCGCTCCGGTCCAACAGGCTCCCGCCGCTACAACAGACAACGTCGGTCAGCGCTTGAATGGCTCCAAGGCACCATCCGAGAAAGGCGACCGCGCCGGCAAGGCGACGCCCGATGAGAGAGTGGCTCAAGCTTTCCAGAACCACAATTCGGCACAGCCCGATGGAAAGGTCATTTGGGCCGAGGCTCCGTGGATTGCAGACTTGCGACCAGGAGACCTGCAGGATCTCGGTCAGCGGGCGCAAGCGACCATTGCAGCGCAGCTCTTCGATGCGCGCACCAATGTCGAACTCGCCTACCAGAACGCACCCGACGACCTCATGTACACCGGCAACTACTCCGGAAAAAAGCCGGACGATGGAGACTTTGCCGCAGTCTATGGCGTCGATGAGGGCGGCAAACAGTCTCTGGATCTCCAACGGACGTTCAAGGTCGGTCTTCAGGCATTCGACATGCTCAGAATGCCCAAAGACGCCATCGATGCGGCGGTTCTCGCGGCTACACGCAAGCCAGACAGTGCGACGCCGGAACAGGATCAAGCGCAGTTTGAGATAACAGTGTCGGCTGCCAAGCGGGTTTTGCAGGCACGTGCCGCCGCTCCCGCTGATTTCGCTCGCAAGATCGACCCGACAGCGGACGTCTACTGGAAAGCGGTATCGAGCGAGGACAGCTACGATCCGGCTGGCTACCAGAAGGCGATTGCCCGTTCTGTCGCCGTGCAGTTGCAGCTTGGCATCAAAAACATCCAGCCCTTGCCGCAGTCGATCGTCAAGAATCTCGTCGACACCTTGAACGATGAGAACGTGCCGCAACGCGAGCGGGATGCAATCCTGCGTGATCTGTTCGCGGGCACATCAGATCCGGGTGTTCAAGCAGCCATGGCGCTGCAACTGGCCAACGAGAACCAGGCGCGGATCGCCCGGGCCATCGCCAACAATTCAGTTCCCGTGTCTGCAGAGGAGCGCGTGAATCGAAATCTGGCGGCCTTCGACGCCTTGCCTACGCCCCTGAAGCCGCTCGTTGCTCTCAATGACACGGTGCGGCTGATGGCGGATGGCGCCACATTTGGCTACGCGGACAAATTTGCCGCCCTCATGAATTCGCTGATCTCGGGCAGCAATTACGAGGAACAACTCGTTGCTCAACGTGCTGGAACACAAGATGCACAGGATCGAGCCGGGTATGCGGGTACTGCGGCAGAGATCCTTGGCGGCTATCTCAGCGGCAGGGCCCTCGGCCAAGCGGGAATAACTCTCGTTGGCCGGTTTGGCACCGCCGCTATGGAAGGCCTGCCCGGATTTCTCGCTCGCACTGGCCTTCTAGGCGTTGAGGGTGCCGTGTACGGCACGGTAGAGGCCACTGGTCGCGACCAACCCATCAGCAGCGGAGCAGCTTCCGGCGCATTTTCGAGTGCTGGCAGCAATGTTCTTGGGGAAGGCCTTGGCGCTGCCTATCGCCTGGCGGCAGACTGGTCAAGGAGACGCGCGACGTCTTTCCGGCGATCTGCTGAGCCAGCAACAGCAGAAATTGCTTCAGATTCTACGATCTCTGGGGCTGGTCCAAGCTCTCCAGTTGGGGGTCACGCTCCAACCAATAAGGCCCCTGTCGGCCAAGACCTGGGCTTAACCTACATGCCTCATTGGAACGCCGCGCAGCGGGCGGCCGCAGATCTCAAGGTGAAGATGTTGACGGAGGCCGTTACGGTGGTTAGCCGTGCAGTTCGCGTAGGGACATCCGCCCGAAAAATTTTCAAGAGGGCGGGGTTTCTAATTCCGTTCGGCAACGATATCGATCACATAATTGACTTACAATTAGGTGGCCTTCACCAGCTGTCCAACTTCGCCATACTGGATTCAAGTGTTAATCGAAGTTTGGGAAAACAAATTCACGATTTAATCAAAAACTTACCTGTGGGAACTGTCATAAATAAGGTCACAATAGGAGAACGATAGTGTTCGAAGCATTCCGACAAAATTTCCTCATCGACAGCAGGGTTGCGGCGGAAGCCGGCGGACCTGTTGTGGATAGCGGAATCCCCGGCCTGAATGAACTGCTGGCCAATTTCGGGGGAGCTTCTTTCAAGCGGGGTCTGTATCGGATCATCCGGGCACAGGATATGCCAGCCTGGAACGCAAGAATTAGTCTTGGGTTCCCGGAAGCCAATGGGCGGATCACTTGCTTCGGCTACGAGTGGCAAGGCTCCGCGTTTGCAGTTGACACTCAGAGGCTTGAGGAAGGACAGCCTGGCGTGCTCCTGTTTGAGCCGGGTACAGGCGAGGCACTTGAGATCCCTGCCAATATCGAAACCTTCCATGACGGCCTGATCATCGAAAACGCGGATGCCGCACTGGCAGCCAGTCTGTATGAAGAATGGCTGGCGGCAGGCGGGGCGCAGCCAGCCTACGACCAATGCATTGGGTATAAAAAGCCGCTTTTCCTCGGAGGAGAGGACGACATCTCAAACCAGGAGTTGTCGGATCTCGAGGTTTACTGGCACATTATAGGCCAGGTCATAGCCAAGATTAAGGGACGGCCTCCGGGGGTTCGATAAATCTCAGAAATTAACTGAGACGACTTTCACATGACTAGACCTAGGCTGAGATTGATCAAGATGACCTAATTTTAGTGGCCTTAATCGAGGTGGTAGAGCTTGATCAAACTGTTGCACAGTTGGCGGATTTGCCGTCGGGGCATGCTTGGCGCGATACAAAAACCTCGCCGTGGAAGCGTGCCAAGATGCCTGATGAGCCGAAAGAATCGGAGCTGAGTTAGTTTCGTCTTATGGACGTTTCCCATGAGGTTCCGCTGGCCGAGGGTGGGGGAGATCACGTATTGAATGTGAAGCCTCGTTTCCGGGACGACCATATTAGGCATCATCAAGATGCTGGAGATTTTGCGCGCTGGGCTGAGAGGCGATGGCGCAAGAAGAACTTGATTGGTGGAGACGGAGTATGAATGCGATCGCCCCAGATCTCGGCAAGGTCAGTCGTTTGCCGCTTGCGGCGGACGATCCGGACGCGGACGATAATTTTGACGCTGCCCTTGGCGAGGCCCGTGAATACATTAAATTTTTTGAGTGGGGGAAGAATATCAAGACGGAGTATTTTGGATATGGTGCCGAGGGCATAGTATACATTTTTCTCTTCGAGATTTTGCCTGGAAGGTCAGATGTACCCGCATGGATATGGGTGATCGTGGGTGATGTGCCTCCAGCTTACATGCCAGGCGACGACGTCAGAACTTCGTATGAGGCGCTGGATGGATACATTGGCGCCATGGAAGAATGGGTTGAAGCCGCTCGGAAGGGGAAGTCCATTGCGAAGCTGATTCCTGTCAATGTTCCGGCGAATCCCGCCAACGCGGAAATGTTGGGTAGGCGTCTCAAATTCCTGGACGAAAAGGTTCTGCCGCTGCTTCAAGAGTGATGTGTGGTGGCTCGTCGGCAGGTGCGTCAGGGTCCGGCCTCGCGCAAGCGACAGAGACAGAGACAGTCGTGCGAACATCGCGGGATGGGCTGAGCCGGCAATTGCGCAGAATTGCAGGTGATACTGCACCACTTTTCGCCGCCTTCCTCGCTCCCTCTACGTTCAACCTGCACGCAGTGGCAGCCAGACGAACATGGAAGTGCACCGATTTCCGATGAGAATGGCTATACTTTGTGCGGCTATTGTTGACCGCGACCGGTGTCGCTGTCGCGACGCCAGTCCGTGGTTCACACTTGGCTTTTGACTTCACTGCCGGCCAAGGCAATCGCGTTACGCGTCCGGCGGAACTTGTTTCGGCACCGGCCAATACGGTGACTGTGCACGGTTTCCTTTTCGCCACCTGACTCGTTTTCCGGATTTCGCGGCTTTTCCGGTTTGCCCGGCAATCCGATCCAGGCATGCCTCGCCGCCTACCGGCCGGCCGACAGCCCTGCGCAGGGCGCGGTGTCACCCGTAATTCCTCTTGCGTCCGGTTGAAGGGCTCTGGGACCGCTGTGGCAAGCCAATCCCGGCGTTCCATCAAAGTTTAACGATCGGGAAAGGGCCGTGGAAAGCACGTGCGGTAACAGTTGATTCAACCATCGCTGGTATATTAGGGAGTGTAAGTAGCGGCTCCGACAGTGCGGGGGGCGCTGTGTGCCGGAGCCGCCGGCGCAGTCCGGTTGGGGTTGACCGCGCCGTCCTATTCTGGGACAGCGCGGTCAACGATTCGTTAAAATTTTCTGGAACTAATAAAGCTCATGCTAATTGCATCGGCGCCCGACGATTTTCTTTTCGGCGGCTGCCTCGCCTTCCCGGTTAACCTGCACACAATGACGGCCGAACGGACTTGAGTGCACTGTCACGGTAAGTCCGGGCCAGGCTATTTCAAAGCAGGGCCAGGCCGCATCTAGACCGCCACACAATCCGCAACGTTCACAGCCTCGCTTTCGCGGGGCTTTTTTCATGGAGCAAGCCCTATGGCCCGACCTGCAACTGCCGCCGTTCGCCTGTTGACCGGCGAACGCGAACCCGTGCGCGTGGCAACCACGGGCAACATCATCTTGTCGGGTCTGAAGACCATCGACGGCGTGCTGACCGAGGTCGGCGACCGGGTGCTGGTGACGAACCAATCGGACCAATCAACCAATGGCATTTACACAGCCAGCGAAGGCGTATGGTACCGCGCAGCTGACGCGCGCACGTCGCGGACTATGCAGAAGGGGACCACTGTCTACGTGCAACTGGGGTCGGGGAACGGCGCGAAAACGTACCAGTTTAACACTCTCGACCCAGTCATCGGCACTACCAGCCTCAGCATTACGGGGGATGCCGATCCGGTGCTGAAATCTGACATCGTCGATGAAGATGACATGCACTCAAACAGCGATCAAAAAGTGCCCACACAGCAAAGCGTCAAAGCCTATGTGGACAATAACATTTTGCTTGCCTACGGCGGCGCAAAGGCCGCGCTGGCGGCAAAGGCCGTTGACATGTGGAACGGCGTGTCCACACAGATCGAGTGCTTTGGGGACAGCACTATGCTGGGTGTTGACAGCGGTCTTGGAGGGATTACTCCGCAGCCCGCCCCGGACAAGCTGCAATCCGTGCTGCGGGATTACTATTTTAGCTCTGCCGTTACGGTCACCAATCGTGCTGTCAGCGGTTCCCGTTCACAGCAGATGCTTGAGGGCACCGATGGTTCCGGCTCAACATTCGAAGCCAAGATGGCCGTCAGCACTGCGGAGATCGTCATCTGTAATCACTGCATCAATGACTGCCAGAACATACCTCCGACCACACCGGATCAGTATCGGAAAAACCTGCTGGCATTTGTCAATGCTTGCATCAAGTACGGCAAAATTCCGATCCTGCAGACGCCCAATCCGATGTTTGCTATTGCCGCCTTGGGGACGCCCGACAAGGCAAACCGACTGAAGAACTACGTTCAGATCATGCGGGACGTGGCACTGGCTAGCGATGCGCCTCTCATCGAGGTTTACGACATGATCAACTCATGGGTGCGCACTGGCCGCTACCGCGTGCCGGACCTTGTGCCGGATGGATGCCACCCCACGGTAATCACCTATCGGGCTATTGGCTTACAGATGGCGACCCCCTTCTTGCATCCTCATGCTGGTCTTGCTGGTCCTGAACAGTTTATATCGACCATCGAGGGAGCCGTTACCATCGATCCAGCGAATGCGCCCCTCCCTGCGCCGGCCACACGGACAGGCTTCCAGTTAATCTCGGACGCCATAGACCACGCCAAGAGCCTCAAGGTTGTGGTGCGCGTCGACGTGCCGGGGTTAGACATCTGCATCGCCTATCCCATCTGGGCTGGCGGCAAGAACGGTGTTGACGTCGCTTGGGATCAAGTGTCGGTCGGTGGCATCAACCAACTGTCGACAGCCGCTTTTGGCGGTGACTTTGTGCATGATCACGAAGTGTGCATCGCGCGGGACGTTCCCGTTGGGCTCCATCTGCTCACCATGGCATCCGGTGGCGGGACAGCCTCCCTCGGCCTCAGCTACGTTAGATCGAGAAGGACGAGAACCAAGAAGGCATTCGTCGGAGGTGCGCAAAGCCGTGACCTTTGGAGGGATCGCGCCTTGCAGACGATTACGCACTATGGGGCCGGTCCAGACAGCGCCTTCATTGAAGACGATCTCCTGATCTCGCCGCATTTTGCAGCGGGTGGGCTCGACATCACCTTCAACTCAAACATGGCGAAGGACACTCAATTCATCCTGTACGGCGTCACGACAGTAGCCTCTGGTGGTGCTGGCCCCCTTACAGCCCGTATGGGAGTCGGCGTCGGACTGGATGCCTCCGGCTTCGTCAACGTCTACCAGTTGACAGGCGCCGCCACATACGCAACGACCGCTCTTAACGCCGTGGATTTTAGCGGTGTGGCCCGCCAATGGCGGCTTATCCTTGCGGCCGGTACGTCTAACCTTCAAGTCTTCGTCAGCGGTGCCAACCTTGGCACCGTGGCGCTCACCGGGCCATACCTTGGCGGCTTCATGGGGGCGCGCGCGAACGGCGCAGGCAAAACCATCATCGTCACCGACCTTCGCGACATCGAGCATTAGCGCCCGGCGTTGATCTTGCGTCGAAATTCTAATCCATGTACGGCAGGGACATCACGGTTTGGCGGTGGGGTCGATCTGGGAAAAACAATGACGCCGGGCAAGTCGGACCGCTTCCCCTACCTCAGCGCGCTGCGTGGTATAGCCGCCCTGTGGGTCGTGATGGCTCACGTCGCGCTGATGCCCAATCCGCGCTTTGTGCTTTCATGGTGGCCGGAAACATTAGTCCGAAGCGGCGTCATGGGCGTCAATCTGTTCTTCCTTGTGAGCGCCTTTTCCCTCTGTCTCACAATGCCGAAGCACGACAACGAACAGAGGCCATATCTCGGCTTCATGCTGCGGAGGTTTTTTCGGATAGCTCCGCTGTTCTATGCCGTCGTAATCTTTTCGTATTGGTGGAACCCGGCCGGCCTTCCCTACAATCTCAAAACGATCCTGGCGAACCTGACGTTTATTTTCAACTTCATCCCAGGCCGTGGCTACCAGACCTCCATCATCTTTGCGGGTTGGACGATTGGTGTTGAGATGGCGTTCTACCTGGTGTTCCCCTTCATTTACGCGAAGACCAAAAGTGTAACCTTGGCGATCCGAGCGCTTGTCATTGCGCTCGTCGTGGCCACGGTCTTTCGCTCGGTCATCGGGGATCTAGTGGCAGACCCGGGCATCTATATTCGTCAATCGATATTTGACCTGGCGCCGATGTTCATGTTCGGAATCATCGCGTTTCATGTGGTTCAGATTGCCGGCGAATGGACCCATAGACGGGCGATCGGCGCCGTCCTGCTGGCGTCCGTGCCGCTTCAGTTCTATGTGATTGTCACGGGTAGGGTGCCATTTGGCCCGGCTATCTATTGGCAAGGGCCGATGTTTTTTTGCCTGCTGGTTGGGCTCTACCTGTTCCCCATCAAGCCGCTGGTCAACGCGGCAACGAGATGGCTAGGCGATATCAGCTATTCGGTCTACCTAGTGCATGGTCCGATTATTGCTGCTCTTTTTCCGTTGTTCGGACGGCTTCGGCACTCAGGGCTCAGCGAACTTCAGGCCTATGCGCTTGCGCTCGCAATATCGTTACTGTGTATCGTCCCGGTCGCAACGCTGACTTTCCACGCATGGGAGAACTGGACCAATGAATGGGGCAAACGCTTTGCCTCGCGACGCGCCGGCAAAAAGCGTGTCGAGATTGATGGGGTCAAAGTCGAGAGGCCGGCAGTGCCTGTCGCCGCCTAACCCTAGGGTGAGTTCTTGCCGGCCGCCTGCTTTGTGTCGAGAAACGGGAAGATGGCTACGCCGTTCTTGGCCGCTATAAGTTGCACGCCGGCTTTCGTCCAATGCATGCTATCCCAAAAAACCGGCGCGGATTTGTCGGTAAATATTTCGCACTGGTTATGCGGGCATACGGCAACCAACGGATCGATATAACTTACGTGCGATAGCGTCTTGAGGAAAGTGTCGATCTTTCTGGCCACGGGGCTGATTTCTCGGAATGCGTACTCATCGATGCCTGCAAAGGTGCCGTGCTTATTAAGCAACTGAAGGCTGCTGCCTGTGAAATTTTTGCTGCCGACAACGTAGATTGGAGCGCTTGTTTGGGATCGCATTTCGTCAACCGAAGTCTGGACGTATGGAAATGCGAAATCTTGCCAATACAGCGCGATCATCACCAGATCGGCATGCTCTAGCGACGCCGGTGTGGACCGGATGAGTGAGTACGCTTCGTTGCAGGGTTTCATAACTGCTGCAGCAAACGGGTTTATTGATTTCCAATACCTGTCAGACAGGTCGACAGGGAGGGTCGGTACGCCACACCGCCAATCGAGTTGGCGATAGATAATTTCGAATTGTTTTGCCGCGCCAGTCTCAACGAGCAGGTTAATGATATCCGCTCCCTGAGAGTCTCCAATGATCAGAAGATGCCTTTTGGTGGTTTTGAAATCGTGCGGTGTCAGCAACGGAGTGGAGTTCGAAAAGGTGTATGTGTGTTCTTTTCTCAGGTCCAAAACATAAGCATTACGGAATGCAGCGGGCATCCGCCAGACCCACCCATCTGTCGCCCAGCTCTGTGTGGCGGCTGCCATGAGGCCGGCAGTGAGGCAGGCGAAAATCAACGTCTTCCCCAACTTCAACGGGCACGGCTTGCGATAGCGCACTTCGATGAAATGGTAACTGGCTGCGCCAAGGGCCAAGGTTGAGACAAGCGAGGCGAGGATCTGCCACACTTCCAAGGCGCCAAATCTATACACCATGAAGACAACCAGCGGCCAGTGAACCAGATAGACCGAATAGCTGATCTTGCCGAGGTAGATAGCCGGTCTGAACTGAGCCTGTCTTGCCAGCCGGCCCTGACCGCCGAGCAGCATCAATGCCGCGCCCAGGACGGGCGCGAGAGCGGCAACGCCAGGATAAGCCGTCCGTCCTGAATAGCCGAAGATGGCAAACAGGATCGCGGCCAGCCCCACGACATAGAGCAGGTCAGCATACACTTTCGACAACCGTCTCTCGGTAAGAAACACCAGCCCGCCTGCAGCGAACTCCCAGACCCGGAATGGGACGAGGAAAAAGGCTGCCGTCGGATCGTACCCCATCATCCACAGGCAACCCGCCAGGGATGCAGCGAAGGCTGCAGCGATCAAAGAGAAGGCCACCCAATAGCTTTTTCGAACGGCCATGGCGATGAGGAAGGGCCAGAACGCGTAGAACTGCAATTCAACGGCGAGCGTCCAAATGTGAAGCAGCGGCTTCAGAATTGCGCCGGAATCGAAGTAGCCTGACTGCATCCAGAAATCGACGTTGGCCAGTCCAAGCAGAGAGAATATCGCTGACCTCGACAGGTCCTGGAATTGCTCCGGTATGAACAGAAAAGCGGCGACGACGAAGGTGACGACGATCGTTGCAAACAGGGCTGGCAACAGCCGGCGAGCGCGCCGAGCGTAGAAATTCTTGAGTGAGAACCGACCTTGCGCGCTCTCAGTCCAGATGATGCGTGATATCAGATATCCGCTGATTACGAAGAAAACATCAACGCCAACAAACCCGCCGCTAACCGTCGTCCAGCCGAGATGAAACAGCACGACCGCAGCAACCGCAATCGCCCGCAAGACGTCGATATCTGAACGATGATCCGACCTGCTGCCAATATCCGTGGTCGACTTGGCTTCTACCATTTGATCCATAGAAATCGTCTCTACGCGAAGGCCATATTCCAGGCAATCCATTGCGCCTTCCGGGTGCTGATAATCCCCAATCCCCAACGCAATGTGACCTGTCATCGCATCGGGCGGTGGTGCGATGCCGGAATTGCCCGGCAACCGCCGTAGAGGATGGCTTTGGAGACTTCGGGGCTGTGCACTATCGGAACGTCCAGTTCCTGCGCGCCGTCGCGTCATTGATGGTCTTGGTCAGTCATGTGCTTCACCCCTTCGTGCCGATGCGGGGGCACCGGACAACGCCTTACATCTACAATTTCGGGCCTGGCGGTGTTGACATCTTCTTCGTTATTTCGGGCTTCATCATCTACACCGTTGGAGAAAGGGCCGGCAGCCAGTCCATGGATAGGGGCCGGTTTGCCGTGTCGAGCGGTGGCTTCTGGACAGGGTCTGCAATGCCTTGATCGGAATGCGCGTCAGGGTTTCGACAATCCAGCCGGCCGAGTGACTGGGACCACTCGCCGAGCGTTTCGGGTTCAGAGTGGTATTTCCCCAACCCGAGCTGTTCCATCCAGTGTGATGTTCGCCAACGTCCGCCGCTATGTGAGCGCCGGCGCCCCCGAGGCTTCCTCCGGTGCTGGCTGGCCGGATCTAACACCTCCATTGGCAACCGGTTGCTGAGGCGCCGGTGGCTTGGGCGCCAGGCGCGATATGCGTCTGCGCAGCGGCGTCTCGACGTAGCGGAATGAACAGTAGCTGGCGATCGTCACAACGATCAATGTCAGCCCGAACCAGATGGGTTTGGGCAAAAGCGAAATTGGCGTCCACATCTTGATCGCGACATGGATGGGCAGATGGAGCAGATAGAGGGAATAAGAGATGTCGCCATACCACTTCAGCACGCCCCGCCCCAACAGGCGCTGGGCAAGCGGGGAGGCTGTCGAAACCAGGACGAGAGAAGGCAGATAGACAAGGTACAGCGTGCCGCCGAAAAGGGATCTTGGCAATTCCAGGACATCGATCATTCCAGGCCAGGACAAGACGTAGAGGACCAGCAGTGCAACGAACGGGACGTTGTACGACTTGTCCGGCTCAAGTTCGATACGCCCGGCGACGACGCCGGCGAGAAACAGAGGGGCGGCCTGCATGAGAAGGGCGTGCCGATAGCGGCTCCCTGGAGAATGGCCGCCGCCGCGAGCAGCAAGAAGTTGGCAGCATTGCCCAGACGCTGGCAAATCCACCAGATCAGCGGAAAAACCAGATAGAACTGGATCTCTCTCGGGATCGTCCAGAACACGGATTGGCCGGCCCAGAATGCGTAATGGTGCCACCATCCATCCCATTTCAACCCGTAAAAAGGCTGGCCCCGACCTGTCAGCAAAAGCCAGGCATAGGCTGCCGTCACGCAGATCAAAAACAGTGGAAGGACGCGCGCCGCGCGCTTGACCCAGAAGTCGATCACCGCCGAGCCTGAAATCGGGGCAGTCGAATACTTCCTGCCCATCAGAAACCCGGACAGCACGAAAAAAAGTTCAACGCCGATGAGGCCGCACCAGGCAAAGGTGAGGGGATGCCAGGGTGTATCGGTCGCGAAATGCTGAAGGAAGACTGACAGCGCGGCGATGCCGCGCAGCCCATCGAGCGCGAATATTCGCGCATTGTTGTTCAGCAAGTTAGATCCCTCGTCCTGCGCCAACTATAGCCAAATTCCAAAACTCAGCAACCTGCCCGGAGAGGGCGGAAAGGAACTGCCATGGACCGCAACTTTGCGCGGGCGCTTGCGCTCGTCTTGAAATCGGAAGGTGGGTGGTCGGACAATCCGGCCGACCCCGGCGGCGCCACCATGAAGGGTGTCACGCTCGCCAACTTCCGCCGTTATGTGAAGGCGAATGCCAGCAAGGCTGACCTGCGCAAGATCAGCGACCAGCAGGTCGCCGCCGTCTTTCGCCGCTACTACTGGGATGCGGTGCTCGGCGCCGAATTGCCCGACGGGGTCGACCATGCCGTGTTCGATTTCGCCGTGAACAGCGGGCCGGGCAGGGCGGCGAAAGCCCTGCAGGCGGCCTTGGGCGTCGCCCAGGATGGCCGGATCGGGCCGGCCACCCTTGCCGCGGCCAGGGCAAGGCCGGCCGGCGTCACCATCGACGCGCTATGCGATGCGCGGCTGGCGTTTCTCAAACGGCTGCCGACATGGGCAACATTCGGGCGCGGCTGGTCCGATCGCGTCACGTCGGTGCGGGCTCAGGCCTTGCTGATGTCGGCGACACCTGTGACCGCGCCGGCGCCTGTGCCGGCCGCGCCGTCGCCCGGCGCCGAAAAGGCCTTTGGCGGGGCGCCGGCGGCCCAGCCCGTGCCGCCGGCCGTCAAGACTGCTGCCGCCGCCGGCATCCTTGTCCTCATCGCCGGAGCGCTAGCGGCCTTCCGGCAGCACGTCACCGATCTTTTCGGGAGCCTCTTTTGATGAAATTCCTCAACACCAACGCGCTGCACAATCTGCTCAACACGCTGATCGCGATCATCTGCGGTGGCGCCCTGGTCGGCTTCGACTGGACGATGTTCGGCGTCACTGATCGCACCGCGCTTCAGATCAGCGGCGCTATCGCCGTTGCCAAGATCATCATCAACGCGGTGCGAGACGGTCCGCTCGGCATGGTCGCGCCGTCGCCGCCGGTCGAGGAGAAATGAGATGGGAGCGCTCGCCATGCTTGGCCAGTTGTGGCCGTATCTGCTTGCAATGGGTGCCGCGCTCGCCGGTCTCTGGACGGCCTACGCCAAGGGCAAGGCCAGCCAGAAGGCCAGGCAAGATGCCGCCGACGCCGCCGCGCGCCGCCGAGCCCAGAAGATCGACGACGCCGTTGCCGGCCGGACGCCGGCCGACAACAGGGGGAGGCTAGCGAAATGGTCAAGATCATAGTGCTCTCGCTCCTGCTGGCCGGCTGCGCAAGTGCTGGCGGGTCGTTCTGCGCGGTCGAGCATCCCATACGGCCGGCAAAGGCAGAGGTGGCGACCCTTTCCGGCGCGTCGGTGGCGGCGATCCTGGCGCACAATGAAAAGGGCCAGGCGCTTTGTGGATGGAGGCCGTGATGCACGATCTTTTCGACCTGCTCGGCATCAAGGGACCGGTCGTCGCCGCCGGTCTTGCCGGCGGTGTCCTGCGGGCGCTGTCGCGGCATCGCTACAAGCTGCGCGAAATGGTGGCTTCGCCGATCTGCGGCGCGCTTGCCGCGGCCTATTTGACGCTGCCGGTGGTGTCCTATGTCAGGATCGCCGGCCTGCCGATGCCCGACCCCGCCGACGACACCACCACGCTTGCCGCGGCTTTCCTGATCGGCGTCTGCGCCATGTGGATCTCGGACATCCTGTTCGAGTTTGTCGTTCGCAGGTTCAAGCCGGGGGTGCAGGAGTGAACCGCAAACGGCAACCAACCCCTCCGCCGCTCGTTGACCCTATGCTTGGTTGATCCCTAGCACTCCAGAGCCTGCCGCTGCCGCAAGGTGGCGGGCCTTTTTGCGCTCCGGCCCGATCACGCCAGGATGTTGACGGCGCGTGCCGCGACCAGCGCGATAGTCAGCAGCGAGATCATGGCCTCGGCCATCATCAGCAGCTTGGCGCGTTGGGAAAGCGGCAAGGTATCGGTGGGCGAAAAAGCTGTCGCATTGGTGAAGGCGAGGAAGAAATAGTCGACGAAGCCGGGCAGCCAATCGCGGAGATCACGGTCGTTCAGCGTCATCTGCGCAAACAGGAAATCAGCCTGCGCGAGCTTGACGAGGCCGCAGGTCGGCGGCCCGCCCCGGTCGGTGCTCCAGAACCACAGGGCAAAGACGATGACGTTGGTCACCCAGATGTTGAGTGCGTCTATCAACAGCGTCGTGCCGCTGTTGCCGGCGTGCCCCTCCAGCAAGGCTCGCACCAGCAAGGCCAGCGAGCCGCAATTCATGACGCTGATGATGGCGGTCATGGTCAGGGCCGTTCTGCGGATCATGATGCGAAACTGGCCGATCGCATGCCATTCGTGATCCTCGACCGCCTTTCTTGTGGCGACCTGTGTCCAGGCCGTGGCCACCGACAAGGGCAGCAGCAGGGCGGCTTCCAGCGCCGGCGCCAGCCAGCGCGGCCCGTAGGAGAGGTTGTTGATGACCAGAAGCTGCAGGCAGATGATGACGAGGACGGCCGCACGCGCCATCCAAAAGTCGAGCGCGCGGTAGTGGATGACGGCATGGTGGTGGCGCATCGGGACCCGGATTTTTTCAGACAGGGTCAGACGTGCAACGCTGTCCTGCCTGGAGAGAGGAGCGCCGATGCTCCTGCCCGATCTTGGTGCTGCAATGGCACACGGCTATACTTTTTCGTAAGCTTCGATTTTTGGGGCTGTTCGTCAAACCGGACTATGTGATTTAAGCGCCGCATGGCGGGGATAGATAGATCCATGGATCACTTGGTGCCGGCGGGATTGCCCGCCGCCGGCGTCGATTCCCCATCGGTTTTGTCCAGTCTGATTCGTCATCCCTGGCATCTGCTGGCGCTTTTGTGCCTGATGCAGATCCTGTGCTGGACGGTGGCACCGGCGCTTATCAACGTCTCACCGCCCAACGATGTCGTCGAAGGCTTCATGTGGGGACGCGAATGGGTGCTGTTGACCTACAAGCATCCGCAACTTCCCGCATGGCTGCTCGAGACCAGCCATCTCCTGACCGGATCGTTCCGCTGGCCGCAGTATCTCGTGGCCCAGCTGACGATCTCGGCGACGTTCGTCCTGGTCTATCTGCTGGCCCGCGACATGCTCGGGCAGAGGCGTGCGCTGGCCGCCGTGCTGTTGATGCCGTCGCTCTATTTCTTCGGCTGGCCGACCCCGCAGTTCAATCATGACTACGCGCAGATGCCCTTCTGGGCCGCTATCTGCTGGCTGTTGTGGCGTGCGGGGCGCGGCGGTGGGCCGATCTGGTGGCTGGCGCTCGGACTGGTTTCGGGCGTCGGGCTCTACGCCAAGTTCTCGACCGGCCTGCTGTTGCTGTTTGGCGCGATCTGGCTGCTGTCGGATACGCGGGCACGCAGCCGGCTCGCCACGCCTTGGCCATGGCTTGGGCTTGCGGTTTTCGTCGCTGTCGCGGCGCCGCTGGCCATCGAGCTCTACCGCGTCGATTTCCTGCCGCTGACCTACGCCGCCTGGCGCGATCAGTGGGTGATGGCGCATCGCTCCCGCTTTTATTATATCGGCGTCCAGACGGCCGGACTCTGCGGCTTTTTTCTGGTGCTGGCGATATCAGGGCTGCTGCGGCGCTCGCCCCCGCCGCAAGAGCCGGTCGGGCGCGGTACGCTCGTCTATCTCTTGTGGATGGGACTTGGCCCGGCGATCCTAATCATGGTGGCGTCCCTGTTCACCGGCACAGGCGAGGCCTGGGGCGCGCCGATGTACAATCTTGCGGGCGTCGTGGCGCTCGCCTTCCTGGGCCACCGTCTCGGCGCCGTCGAGATGCGAAAGCTGGTAATCTGCGCGCTCATCTGCATCATCGGCATATCTGGTGCCTATGCGGGCATCCGCTGGACGAAATGCAATCTGCGCGGGCGCATGGACGCCGTCTGCTGGCCGGCTCAGAAGATCTCGGATGAGGCAGAAGCCGTTTGGCACGCGGCGACGCCCGGTCGGCTCGACATCGTCGGCGGCCATAACATTGTTGCGCCGCTGGCGGGCCTCAATGCTTATGACAAGCCGTCGATCTTCACCGAGCTGAACATGCAGTACGCCCCCTGGATCACCAAGCAGCGGCTGCGCGATCACGGCATACTCCTGGTCTGGCCCGGGCGCGACGTGCCACCCTATCTGCAGGCGTGGCTAGGCAAACTGCCGGTCAAAACCGTTCTCTTCGACTGGTCGCTCAAGGCGGCGCCGATGGCGATCAGCTTTGCCGCCGTTCCGCCCGGCGCGCCGCAGCTGCCGAGTGTGATCGACAGCCTCGCCCAACCCGGCAACTGAAGCAGGTCGGCCGGTCCGCTGGACGAAGCGAGAGACAATGCCCATTTATGGGGAGATCCAACTTGCTTTTTTGCGCAATTCCAGACGGAAAACCGCTACGCATTTTTCCTGGAATTGCTTTTTGAGGAGACGTGATATGGCGACTTCGACCGAACGCGCAGTGCTTGCGGGCGGCTGTTTCTGGGGCATGCAGGATTTGATACGGCGCTATCCCGGCGTCATCTCCACCCGTGTCGGCTATAGCGGTGGCGATGTGCCCAATGCCACCTACCGCAACCATGGCACCCATGCCGAGGCCATCGAGATCAATTTCGATCCGGCCATCATCAGCTATCGCACGCTGCTGGAGCGCTTTTTCCAGATCCACGATCCGACGACCCGTAACCGGCAGGGCAACGATGTCGGAATGAGCTATCGCTCGGCGATCTATTACACGAGCGATGAACAGAAGCTCATCGCCGAAGACACCATCGCCGATGTCGACGCATCTGGCCTGTGGCCGGGCAAGGTCGTCACCGAGGTCGCACCGGTTGGCCCCTTCTGGGAAGCCGAGCCTGAACATCAGGACTATCTGGCAAAATACCCCAACGGCTACACCTGCCACTTCGTCAGGCCGGGCTGGAAGCTGCCGGTTCGCGAGAAGGCGGTTTCGTAGGGTTTACAGCGCCGGTTCTGCCGGACATGCCGCTCGACGACTTCGTCGAGCGGCATGTTGCATTCCAAACGCCTTTTCAGTCAGCTTGCCGCGTTGGTGAAGCCGTCCAGCTTTTCACCAATGTCCGAAAGTGCCCTTCGAACGATTGTTTCGACCATGTCTTGCCGATCGGGATCGAGCATACGAAGACCCCGCTGGATTGCATCACGCCAGCTGGTGCCACGGTTCCATGCTTCGGCAAACACCGCGGCGAGGTCGTCTTGCCTGCGGGCAGTTTTCATCGCCTCGACAAGCAAGCTTGCCTGAAGAATGTCCTTTTCCCGCTTTGCGGCACCGTTTGCATTCTTTTGGCGCAGGGAGGCAACAATCAGTTTGTGGACAGCATATCGCTCGGGTGAGGGGACCAGCACCGGGACTCCGGATCGATGCAGCAAGACGGTTCGTACGGGTTCGCGGATCAGAAAATCCAGGAATCGCAAAGGCTGCGCCGATGCGCCGCCCAGAGACGGCATCGCGCTCGCGTGGTCGGCGTAGTCGTCGCTGCCCCGGTTTGGGGTCAGGAATTCGACCTTATACCGGGAAGCGTTTTCGAACTGTGTGGTGCGACCGGCATCCGTTCGGTGTGGAATTTCGCGAAACGAAGGATCGATATCGCGCAGCACGTCCATGATCGGCGGCAGACTGTCGTTCACTTCGACGGAAACCGAGTGAAATTGAGCAAAGTCGGCATCGCCTGTTTGCAGCGCCACCCCCGGCAGCCTTACGCCCAGATATCCGGCGTAGGTTTGGAACGCGACGGTGCCGACCAGTACGCCTCGCAGGCGGAAAAACCCGGCCTTGCCAAGGGCTTCAACGATATCACCGGTAAATTTCTCCGGCTCCATCAACCCAGCCTCGCGGACAAGCGTCGATACAAGCTTGCGACGGCTCTTCAGGTCGCTTTTGATTTCCCTGAAGGCGGCGACGCGTTTTGCGATCTCGGGATCGTCGGCCGGGCCGACATATCGTCTTGTTGTCTTCGGCCGAGTCTCCTCAAAATACCAGTAGTCGCGGCCTTTTACGGGGACTCGCACGAAATTGCCCGCGGTCGAGAAGTCGGTTTGGAACGACGCGTCCAGGCTTCGTTGCACGAGTTCAGCGAACAAGGTGCGATAAGCGATGTCGATCGATTTCATCGTGCGTTCGACCAATGTCTCTAGGTTATAAGAAATTTGCGGTTCCCTTATAGCTGCGCGCTTTTGCTCCGCATTTCAAGCGAGTTATAAGAAAATTGCGAAAATCTTATAACTGTCGGACTGGCGCCACGCTCATACGCCACGGAGCAATCCATTGCGGCGGGGAACGGGCTGCGGCGGGTTATCAAGCCTGCTGTGTCGGATAGAGGGTCAGGATATTGACATTGACCCTTGGTGGCTGCGAGACCGCGTAGAGCATGGCGGCGGCGATGTCCTTGCTCTCCAGTTGCTCCATGTCGCCCAACCTTTGCTCGACAGCCAGCCGAACATCGTCGCGCATATTGGCGGTGAACTCAGTCCTGACCGCGCCCGGCTCGATCACAGTGACGCGGATGCCGTCCTTGCCGATTTCGCGGCGCAGTGATTCGGCGATAGCGCTGGCCGCATGCTTGGTGCCGGAATAGACCACCGACGGGTGGATGTAGCGGCCGGTGCCCGACGAAACGATGACGATGTGGCCTGATCCCTGCCGTTTCATTGACGGCAGCGCCGCGTTGATCGTGTAGAGCAGACCCAGAATGTTGAGGTCGACCATCTCCCGGTATTCGCGGGTGGTGGTGTTCTGGAAGGGGGCGGCGACGCCGACACCGGCAACATTGAACAGCAGGTCCAGCCGGCCATGGCTTTCCAGCACGCGTCGGACCATGGCTGTGGCCTGCGCCTCGTCGGTGATGTCGGTCTCGATGGCCAAGGCCTCGCCGCCGTTGTCGCGGATGCGTGCGGCCAGGTCGTCGAGGCGCTGCCGACGTCGCGCCGCGATGGCGACGACAGCACCTTGCTCCGCCAGCGCCAGCGCGGTTGCCGCGCCAATGCCCGAGGAGGCGCCGGTCACCAAGGCGATTTTTCCGTTGAGTTTCTGCATGTTCGTTGCTCCTGCTCAGAGGGAAATTCAGGTGTGCTCGATGCCGATGATTGCAGCCGTTCGAGGCATGTCCTCAAGCTAGGCAGCAGACCCCATACCGAAAATGCGATAGGATGCCATCATACTCATTGGAGAATCTGGCATAATGCGCGGTAGCGACTATGCCGAGCTGAAAGCCTTTGCCGCTGTCGTGGCGCATGGCAGCTTCGCCCGTGCCGCTGAAGATCTGCGGATTTCAGCGTCGACGCTCAGCCAGACGATCCGTCAGCTCGAAACGCGGCTTGGCCTGCGCCTGCTCAACCGCACGACCCGCAGCCTCTCCTTGACCGAAGCCGGCGCGAGCCTGCATGCGCGCTTCGCGCCGGCTATGGCCGAGATGGAGGCGGCGGTCGGCGATGCGACGGCCTTGCGCGACACACCGGCCGGCGTCTTGCGCGTCCATATGCCCAGCGTTGCCGCCGCCACCTATCTGGAGCCGTTGCTTGGCCGTTTTCATGAGGCATGGCCGGACATCGTGCTCGATGTGACGATCGACGATGCCGCCGTCGATATTGTCGAGGCCGGCTATGATGTCAGCGCCAGGCTCGGCGAATTTCTCGAAGCTGACATGGTCGCGGTGGCGCTTGGCGGCACGCAGCGCCAACTCGCCGTGGCCTCGCCGGACTATCTCGCCCGTTACGGATCGCCGTCGGCACCGGCCGATCTGCTCCAGCACCGCTGTATCAACTGGCGCCGGCCGGGCAGTGCCGGGCCCTACGCATGGGAATTCGCCAGAGGCGGCGAATGGTTCTCGGTCGTGGTCAATGGTCCGCTTGTCGTCTCCAGCCGCGACATGGCGATTGCCGCCGCCGTGCAGGGCGTCGGCATCGCCTTTTGGGCTGAAGACCTCGTGCGCCCGTTGATCGATGCCGGCAAGCTGGTGTCGCTGCTGGATGATTGGTGCGCGGCCTTTCCCGGTTGGTTCCTCTGCTATCAGAAGCAGCGTCATACAGCACCAACCGTACGGGCCTTCGTCGATTTCCTGCGCCATGCGCATACCGGGCGCCAGACAACGCCTGTTGGTTGAAAGTTTGTCGCTCGACGGTCCGGTTTCGCAGGCCTGGCGCAATGCTTTTGGAGGAGCACACCAAAAAAACGGCTTTCGCTTCAACTCGAATGGTGCTTTAACCCGCGCATCCACAGGGGTGCTCCGTACGGTCGGGGCTGAGACGGGGGCGGCAAGCCCACAGACCCTAGAAGCTGATCTGGGTAATACCAGCGGAGCGAGGCGGGCGATGTTTTCAGGCGCACAGATTTCCCTATATCCCATGGCCGACGATTTCGTCGGCGTCATCCTTGGCGCGCTGGATGGGCTCGACCCCTACCGCGATCGGCTCAGGATCGAGACCGACGACATCTCGACCTTGCTGGTCGGGCCGCCCGAAGTGCTGTTTCCGGCGATGCGAGACCTGTTCGTGGCGGCGGCACGCAGCGGCAAACATTGCGTGTTGTCAGCCACCATCTCGCGCGGCTGCCCTGGCGAGCCGGATGATCCGATCTGCCGTTCCGATGCGCTTGGTGGGCCTGTCGGCCCCCTCGGCCCGCGCAAGGATGCGGCAATCGCCGCGGTGCGTGGCGCGGCTTTGACCGGCCAGCCGGCGGCAGCGCAGTTCTCGCTCTATGTGATGGGCACCGACGACCACATGGAAGAGATCTACGGCTGCATCGATTTTCTCAAGCAGTCCGGCGTCTATGAGCGCTCGAAGCATTTCTGCACGAAATTGCGCGGGGATGCCGGCGCGATCTTTTCGGCGCTGGACGAAGCCTTCTGCCGCTTCGGGCCAGGCGCCGGCCACGTAACCCTCGACGTCACGGTCTCGGCGAACAGCCCGTCGGCCAGCTGAGCGGCCGCATTCGCGACCCCGTCAAAGGTTATGCCCGTGGTCTCATCATCAGCCGCTTCGAGCCCGATCGCGAGCCTTCTTGTCAAGGCAGCACCGGCCATGATTTCGGTCGGGTTGCTGCTGCTGGCTTGGGAGCTCTATGCCACTTATTCCGGCATCAAGTCGACGACACTGCCGGCGCCTTCGCGTGTGTTCGAGCAGGCGATGCTCAATCGCGAAGCGCTGGTCGACAATGCCATTCCGACCATCCGGGCCACGCTGATCGGCTTTGCCTTTTCGCTCAGCGCGGCCTTTGCGCTGTCGATGCTGGTCGACTTCTTCCGGCCGCTGCGGCGTGCGCTGTTTCCCGTCTTCATCGTCAGCCAGACCTTGCCGCTGGTGGCGATCGCGCCGCTGGTGGTGCTGTGGTTCGGCTTCGGGTTGATGCCCAAGATCATGCTGGTGGCGCTGGTCACCTTCTTTCCGATGCTGGTGGCGCTGGTGCAGGGCTACGAGGCGACGGAGGCCGAGATCGGGCAGATGCTGCGCGCCATGGGGGCAGGGCGCTGGCGCGTCTTCTTGTTGGCGCGACTGCCCTCGGCGCTGCCCTATTTCTTCGCCGGCCTGAGGATCTCCATCACCTATGCCGTGGTCGGCGCCATCTTCGCCGAATATGCCGGTGCCGCGAAGGGGCTGGGCATCTACATGCTCAACGCCAAGAACAATTTCCGCCCCGATCTGGTGCTGGCCGCCGTCGGTGTCAGCGCCGCGCTCACGCTCACTCTGTTTGGGCTGACGGTGCTCCTGCAGCGCCTTGCCATGCCCTGGGAACGGGCCGCCGGCCAGCACCCCGCCGGGACGGGGCCGTGGCGATGAGCCGGCTCGAACTGCGGCATGTGCGCAAAGCATTTGGCCGGCTCGACGTGCTCGCCGACATTTCGCTCAGCGTCGGCGCCGGTGAATTCGTCTCCATGCTCGGGCCGTCGGGCGCTGGCAAGTCGACGCTGTTCCAGCTTCTGACCGGCGCGCAGCACGGCGAGGGCGAGATGTTCTTCGACGGCACGCCGCTCGACGACCACGGCAGGCATTTCGCCTTTATGCCGCAGCGTGACGCGCTGATGCCGTGGCGACGCATCCTCGACAACACGACGCTTGGGCTCGAAGTGCAAGGCATCAGGCGCAAGGCGGCGCGGGCGCGCGTTGCGCCGCTGTTTGCCGAGTTCGGGCTTGCCGGCTTCGAACGGCATTTTCCGGCGCAGCTTTCGGGCGGCATGCGCCAGCGCGCGGCGCTGTTGCGCACCGTGGTGCAGGAGCGCGACATGCTTTTGCTCGATGAACCGTTCGGCGCGCTCGATGCACTGACCCGCACCGCCATGCAGCGCTGGCTCGAGCAGATGTGGCGGCGCCATCGCTGGACGGCACTGTTGATCACCCACGATGTGCGCGAAGCCGTCTTCCTGTCCGACCGCATCTATGTGCTGTCGGCGCGTCCGGCCTGCATCGTCCGCGAAATCAAGGTGCCGCTGCCGCGCCCGCGCAGCCTTGGCGGCGCTGACGCGTTGCAGACAAGCGCAATCGAGGCCGAGATACTCGACATCCTGCTCAACCCCGAGCCCAACCCGCACTCATCCAAAGGACACGACCATGACTGACTTGACGCGCCGGCAGGCCTTGTTGCTCACCCTTGTCTCCGGTCTTCCGCTGGTGGCCGGAGCTGGCCGTGCCCAAGCACAATCGGCTGCGCAAAAGGTCACCGTCGCCCTCGACTGGACGGTCAACACCAACCACATCGGGCTGTTCGTCGCCCGCGACAAAGGGTTCTATTCCGAAGCCGGGCTCGAGGTCGACATCCTGCCCTACAGCGATACCGGTGCCGGCACCCTGGTCGCCAACCGCGTCGCCGATTTCGGCATCAACGGCACCATCAGCCTGTTCACCCAGAAAACCGCCGGAGCCGACCTGAAGGGCGTCTATGCCGTCGTGCAATCCGAAACCGGCCGGCTGGTGTTCGACGCGGCACGCAGCGAGATCAAAAGCCCGAGGAACCTTGACGGCCTGACCTATGGCGGCTTCGGCAGCGCCTGGGAAAACGCCCTGATCGGCACCATCATCCGCCACGATGGCGGTAAGGGCAATTTCGAGACGGTGACACTCGGCACTTCAGCCTATGAAGCGCTGGCCAACGGTTCGGTCGATTTCACGCTGGAGGTCTCGACCTGGGAAGGTGTCGAAGCCGGGTTGAAAGGCGTCAAGCAGCGCAGCTTCGTCTACGCCGACTATGGCGTGCCTGATGAGCACACGACGCTGATCTCCTCGAGCGAGGCCTATCTCCAGGCAAACCCCAAACCTGCGGCCGCCTTCGTCCAAGCGACGCGGCGCGGCTACCAATTCGCCGTCGACCATCCCGATGCGGCTGCCGCACTTCTGATCGCCGCCAATAAGGACACATTGACAAATCCGGCGCTGATCGAAGCCTCGCTGAAGGCACTGATCGATGGCCACTATTTGCGCGGGGACAATGGCGCAATCGGCACGATGGATCCGACCAAGATGCACGCGATTGGCGACTACCTCTTCGCTGCGGGCATTCTGCGCGATGCCGATGGCAAAGTTCTGACGCAACGCCCTGAATTCGCGGAGTACTTCAGCAACTCAACTCTGGGGTAGGGAGCCTATCTGATTCTCGAAACTTCGAAGGACTCGCGTGGCGTGGCAGCTTCCCGTCAAACGCGCACGCATTGGCAGATTCCAGCTAATTCCTCGCGATCTCATAGAGCAGAGTGGTTATGCCGCCCGGGTTCACCCTGCAGCGACAAAGCGGCTGCGTAGAGTTTCGCCACGCGACAGGTGGCTCCGGTTTCCCGCGACATGACATGGTTGAGCACGGCCAATTGTGCACGCAGCGCCTCGGCGGCTTTGCTGTGGAGCCGAAGACAGCAGAGACGCGTATCTTTGCCTGGGGCCGGAGACATCCTGCTCGTGTTTCGCACGATCGTTGAAGGCGTTCGCTGGCGTCCGGAGACACATAAGCGCTTTACTGCCGATCTGATCTTCTTGATTAACCGTACGGCAATGGTTGCGTGCAAAGGTCGCCCCGAGGGATAACCGGGTGCTTGGCCTTGCTCATGTCAAAAATTGAAACCCTTTCGCACGTCAACGACGAAGGGATTTTGTCCGCAGCCCGAAAGCGGGAAATCCTGGTCGACCTGCGGGAAGGCTTCTTTCGGCTCTGCGCGCTGGCTTTCGCGGGGCTGTTTGTCTATCGCGGCATACACCACCTCATGCTCGACCCGACCCGTATCAATGTGGCACTGGTGGCGACGTCCGAGATCCTAACCTTTACCTGGCTGCTTTTGTCGCGGCGGCCGCAGGTTCGCGACTGGAACCCGCTCACGGTGATCGTCTCCGTGATTGCCAGCTTCGGTGTCGGATTCATCACCTTCGAGCCGGGCGTTGCCATCATCCCGGTCTATGTCGCCGCGCCGCTGCAAGCCCTGGCGTTGAGTTTCGTGATCTGGGGAAAGGCATCGCTGGGGCGTTCGTTCGCCATTCTGCCGGGCAATCGCGGCGTGATGACCGGGGGTGCCTATCGCCTGGTACGACACCCGATCTATGCCGGCTATCTGGTTGGCCATGTCCTGTTCCTGCTGTCGGCCTTTTCCTTCTACAATCTCGCCGTCTACGCCGTCATCACGTTCTTCCAGGTGCATCGCATCCTGCGCGAAGAGGCGCTGCTTGCCGCCACGCCGGAATATCGGGACTATATGAAGCGCGTCCGCTACAGGCTGTACTACGGGATCGTCTGACAACAAGGCCTGTGGACAGAGGCAGCTACACCGCGAGTTGCGCCTGCTGACCTCGCGCCGTTAAAGCTGGAAAAGGCCAAGGGCCTGCTGCCGCAAGGTGGCGGGCCCTTTTTCATTTTGCCGGCGAATCTTCTTCATGCATGCGCTGCATTACAATCTCGCGGAACGGTAAGGCTGCTCGAACGTTCACGTCAACGAAACATTGCGTTCGACGATGTTTAAACCGGCGCGTCAGCGTCTACAGGAGCGGGAAACCATGAGCCTTGGAACCATACTTATCATTCTTCTTGTCATAGCGCTGCTCGGAGGCTTCAGTGGCCTCGGCGGCGGTCCATTCTATGGTACCGGTTACTATGGCGGCGGCGGTCTCGGGCTCGTGCTGCTCATCATCATCGTACTTGTCGTGCTCGGACGGATTTAGCCGCTTGCTGGCCGAACCGATCGCAATCCCGTGACCGCGTCGATTCCGGCGCGCACCGGAATGTGAACTTCGCAAGCCGGCTTGTGATCCGGTTTGTTTGGAAAACTTTGTAAGGTGATCGCGGTCCACACCCCCCGTGGAAACAAGAGGAAAGGGTCCCACCCCTTGTCCTCCTCCAAGGCCCGCTCCGGTTCGCCCGTGGCGGGCTTTTGCTTGGCGGTCTAGGAAACCGGTTTGCCGCCGACATTGAGTTCGGGCCAGAGGCCGAGGCCAATCGATCATTCCATGTCAGGCACGTCGCCGCTGACGAACAGGGTGTTCGGCGGACCGTACTCGCCAAGTGTCGGGTCGGCCTCTCGGCTCCAGGCGATGACGCCGACATGTTTTGCCGCCAGCGCCCTGGCCGTGCGTATGGCACGGTCCTCGCTCTGCTGGTCGGCAGGGCCGAAGGCCGGAAACAACTCGCCGTCATCGCCGCGGTCGAACGCGACCACGACAATCAGTTTGGGACTTTTCTGGCCTTGGGAATCGGACATCTTGCACCTTCCTAAGGAAATCTATCACACTACAAGGAACTAGGTCGGCACGTTCGATTTCGGGAGGTGGCGTGGTGCAGGACCAGCGTTTCGATGAGCCGGTGAGGATTGCGCTCGGCCGGTCGCGAAACTCGATCTTCAACGTGGAGCGTGTCGCTCAGGCCGCCGACATTCTGATGAACCGCTGGCCGGTTGCGACAGGGCAAAGGCACATGGCAGCCCGTAAGGTCTGCCTGGCCGTGCTTGAGGGAAGGAAGGAAGCCTCGGCGGCACGAGCGGCGTTCATCAGCGCCGCAATCGAAGCGGATATCCTCGTTGAACCCCGTGAAGTGTCGATGCCGTCCGGCCAAAATTGAATCAAGACTTGGCTCTATCCTCTTGATTGATTGCGGTGTTTTCGGCGATCACGATCAACTTTTCGGGTTCATGCCGCCCGGCCTGCCGACGCTTTGCAGGCACCTCCGCACAATTCGCTGGCCGTTTGGCTTGCCTTCGGCATCCCGTTGACACGGTACCCACGTCGATATATTGAACAGGACTATACAGGTTCACTAGACAGGTACGCATATGAAGCGGCGCGCGGTTCAACTGTCTCCCGGCACGGGCAAGCCCGAGCAGATCGCCACTGTTCTGGAGCATGAAATCCGCTCCGGCGTGCTCGGCTTCGGCGACCGCCTGCAAAGCGAGAACGAGCTGGTCCAGCGCTTCTCCGTCAGCCGCAACACGGTTCGTAAGGGCCTCGAGGAACTGTCCAGCCGCGGGCTGATCACCACCAAGGTCGGCATCGGCTCGTTCGTCACCTTTGACGGCATGCCGGTCGACGACGCGGTCGGCTGGTCGCGGGCGCTGGCCAATGCCGGCGCCAATGCCGAGACGCGAACGCTGCGACTGGAAGTGATCGAGGACGCCGACCTGGCTGCCTGGCTTGGCATTGAGAGCCCGTTTTTCATCGCCGTCGACCGGGTTCGCACCAACGCCAGCGACGGCCATGCCATTTCCATCGAACGCAGCCGGCTGCCGCTGTCGCCGGAACTGGAGGACGTGCCGCTGCGCGGCCTGCGCGAGGGTTCGCTGCACCAGACGCTGCGCGGCGCCGGGCTCATTCCTGACCATGGTGAGGAATGGGTTGAAATCGAGATGCTCAATGCCGGGGATGCCGCCATCCTCGGTTGCCCGCAAGGCTCGCCGTTCCTGCGCGGCCGGCGGTTGACCCGCGCCGCCGACGAGCGGCCGATCGAATATGTCACCAGCCTGCTCAACCCGGCGCATTTCGCGCTGCATATGAGGTTCTGAGCGATGTCGGATGCAGCCAGCAAGGCGATCGACCGCGCTATGGGCGCACTTGTCGGCGGGGCGATTGGCGATGCGCTGGGCATGCCGACGCAACTCCTGTCGCCGGCGCGGATCGCCGAGCTTTATGGACATGTCGATGATTTCGTCGCCCCGGTGGCCGACCACCCGGTGTCGAAAGGGCTGCTGGCCGGCACCATTACAGACGACACCGAACAGGCGCTGCTGCTTGGCCGCATCCTTGTGGAGTCCGGTGACCGTTTCGACCACGCGCGCTGGGTCAACGCACTGCTCGACTGGGAGCGCGAGGTCAAGGCTCGCGGCAGCTACGATCTGCTGGGTCCGTCGACCAAACGTGCCATCGATGCCATCAACAACGGCGTGCCGGCGGAGGACGCCGGGCGCGGCGGCGATACCAATGGTGCGGCGATGCGTATTGCGCCAGTCGGCATCATGATGCCGATTGAGCCGCTCGACGCGCTGGTCGCCAAGGTGGCGGAGACCTGCCGGGCGACGCACAACACTTCGATCGCCATCGCTTCGGCCGCCGCCGTCGCCGCCGCCGTCAGCCGTGGCGTCGCCGGCGGTGGCTGGCGCGCCGCGTCCGACAGCGCGGTTGCGGCGGCGAGGCGCGGGGCCACGCTCGGCCATTGGGTGACCGGCGGCGACATCGCCGTGCGTATCGTCTGGGCGCAGGATATAGTGCGTGGCAAGGTGATGAAGGATGCGATCCGGCTGATCACCGATCTGGTCGGCACCGGCGTCGCCAGCCAGGAATCGGTTCCGGCGGCCTTCGCGGTGCTGGAAGTCGCCGGCGGCGATCCCTGGCAAGCGGCCGTCATCAGCGCCAACCTCGGCGGTGACACCGACACGATCGGCGCCATCGCTGCCGGCATGGCGGGAGCCTGCACCGGCTTTTCCCGATTGCCGCAGCAGCATATCGCCAGGCTTGTCGGCATCGACATGTCGGAGGTTCGCGCCCTTGCATCCGATCTCATGGCGGCGAGGGTTGCGAAAAAAGGTTCCGGCAAGGACGCGGCGGCATGAGCGGGCGTCTCGTTCATATCGGCAGTGCCGTCGTCGACTATGTCTACCGCATCGATGCCTTGCCGGCGCCCGGCGCGGAGAAGACCGCATCGAGCTTTGCCCAGGTCGCCGGCGGCGGCTTCAACATGATGGTCGCGGCCAGCCGTACCGGCATGAAGGTGGTGTTCGGCGGCCAACTCGGCAGTGGACCGAACGGCGACTTCCTTCGCGCCGCTCTCGCCAACGAGGGCATCGAGACGCTGACGCCGCCATCGCCCTTGATGGATAGCGGCAATTGCGTCGCCATGATCTCGAGCGACGCCGAACGCACCTTCGTGTCGTGGCCAGGTGCTGAGAGCGTGCTCAGCCTCGACATGATGGCGCCCGTCTCGGTCACACCGGGTGACTGGGTGTTCACCTCCGGCTACACGCTGAGCTACCCCGCAAGCCGTGACGTGCTCACCGACTGGATCGAAACACTGCCGGCGGACACTCCCTTCGTCTTCGATCCGACGCCGGTGATATCGGACATTCCGCGCCTCATCCTGTCACGGGTGCTGGCCCGCACCACATGGCTAAGCTGCAACGCGACGGAAGCGGCCGAGATTGCCGGTCCGGGCGACGTTGAAACGGTTGCCGCGCGGTTGCTGGAAGTCCATTGCCCGAAAGCAGCCGGCGTGGTCATCCGCGCCGGGGCCAAGGGCTGTCACGTACGGCGGGCCGACGGCTCGGTGCAGACCGTTGCCGGCTTCAAAGTTTCCGCCATCGACACCAACGGCGCCGGCGACACACATATCGGCGCCTTCGTCAGCGCGCTGTCGCGCGGCATCCCGCCTTTCGAGTCAGCGCGCTATGCCAATGCAGCGGCGGCGGTTTCGGTGACCCGCCATGGCGGTTCTTCGGCGCCGACCGATCACGAGATCCAGACATTCCTGAGCCATGCCGCCGACCCGTCGGGCGCACAGGGCCGGACACAGAAGGCCAATGCATAACTGCCAGAAAGCCTGACAAGCCCGGGAAGCGGGCAAACACAGAGAGGAACCAACCATGCGCATGCCTGACTTGACTGCCCTTTTGACGGCGACCGCCGTATTTACCTCCGCACTCGCGTTTGCCGCCAAGGCCGACGAAGTGCATGTGCTCAACTGGAAGGGCTACGGCACCGACGAGCCGTGGGCCGTCGAGGCGTTCGAAAAGGCCACCGGCAACAAGGTCATCAACGACTTCTTCAATTCCGAACAGGAAATGCTGACCAAGATCCGGACCAATCCCGGCCTCTACGATGTCGTCATGATCAACGCTGCCTTCAACGACCAGGCGATGGACGGAAAGCTGATCCAGCCGATCGATACCTCCAAGTTGCCGAACTACGCCGACATCAGCAAGGACAAGGCAGGATCGCCAATGCTTGTCCATGACGGCAAGGTCTATGGCGTGCCATGGGTGTGGGGACTGACAGCGCTCGCCATCAACGAGAAATCCTTCGACAAGCCGCCGACTAGTATCGCCGAGATGTGGGATGCCGCCCACAAGGGCCGCGTCGTCATTCGTGACGACGCCGTCGAGGCGGTGCAGTTCGGCGCTATCGCCACCGGTCAGAACATAAACGACATCAAGGATATGGATGCGGTCAAGACCAAGCTCACCTCGCTGATGCCGCAGATCAAGACCTTCTGGAGCTCGGAGAACGACTGGAACCAGATGGTCGCCTCCAACCAGATCGACATCGGCACCTACTGGAGCGGTTCTGCCGACCGCGCCAAGACGCATTTCAAGCTCCCGGTCTCGCTGGTCGTGCCGCAGGAAGGCGCCGTCGCCTGGCTCGATGCCTTTTCCATTCCGGTCGGCGCCAAGAACGTCGCCGGCGCCGAGGCCTTCATCAACTACATGATCGACCCGAAATTCTATGTCGAATGGGTCACCAAGGTCGGCGCTCCGGTCTCGGCCAACACGAAGGCGGTGGAAGCGCTGCCCGAGGATGCCTTCAACCGCAAGGTGATGGGGGACCCCGAAGTGGCCAAGCGCATCCAGTTCCAGGCGCCGATTACCGACGCGCAGCGCGAAGCCTATCTGGCGCTGTGGCAGCAGCTCAAGGTCGACGTGAAATAAGGCCGACATCCGGGCCAGCCGGCGGTTCGCGCCGGCTGGTTCTTTCAATCCTGGGGAGGAGGGTATCATGGCAGCTGCGACAGCGTCGCGAAGCGGGCTGAGATCGGCATTGCCGCTGCTGGCGCCGGCCTATCTCTGGCTGACGGTGGCGATCTTCCTGCCGCTCTCGGCCATGGTCTTCTTCTCGTTCATGACCGAGCTGCCGCTGTCGGGGAAGCCGTGGGCGTTCACGCTCGGCAACTATGCCGCCTTCTTCTCGCAAAGCCTCTATCTGACACTGCTGCTCGCCTCGCTGCGGCTCGGCCTTGAAGTGACGCTGTGGTGCATCGTCATCGGCTATCCCGCGGCTTACGTGCTGGCCAAGGTGCTGAAGGGCCGCAGCCGCGAGGCGATCTTCCTGCTCGTCATCCTGCCGTTCTGGTCGAATGGCCTGGTGCGCATCTTCTCCTGGGCGATGGTTCTGCGCGAAGGCGGCATCCTCGACACGGCGCTCAACGCCGTGCTGCCGTTCAAGATCAATATCGACCTGATGTATTCCTATCCGGCCGTGATCATCGGGCTGGTGCATTCCTATGTGCCCTACATGGTGTTGACCTGCTACCTGACCCTGCAGGCGATCGACGACTCGCTGATCGAGGCCGGGCGCTCGCTCGGCGCCTCGCGGCTACAGGTGCTGAAGCGCGTGATCATTCCGCTGTCGATGCCCGGATTGGTGGCGGGCGCGGCGCTCATCTTCGTGCCGGTTGTCGGCTCGTTCATGGAGCCACGCATCCTCGGCGGCCGCACAGGCACCTTCTACGGCACGGTCATCGAGGACCAGTTCGTCGCCGTGTTCAACTGGCCGCTGGGTGCGGCGCTCTCCTTCATCCTGCTGGCCGTCGTGCTGGTGATCCTGGCGGCTGCCTCGCCAGTACTCAAGAGGGCCGCGTGATGGCGACAACCCGCGTCCTCGAATGGCTCGGCCGCCTTTACATCTGGCTGCTGCTGGCCTTTCTCTATTTGCCGATCATCATCATGGCGCTGATGTCGTTCAACGTCTCGCCCTTCTACCAATTGCCGTTCGAATGGACGACGGAGTGGTACGCATCGCTGTGGCAGAACGATCAGCTGATCGCCGCCACCTGGAACAGCGTCGAGATCGCAGTCATCACCACCATCGTCTGCACGGTGCTTGGCTCGGCGGCGTCGCTGGCGCTCTATCGTTATGAATTTCGCGGCAAGAAATTCCTGCAGGCGCTGCTTTTCCCGCCGATCGCCATTCCTTGGCTGATCACCGGCACGGCGATGCTGATCTTCTTCTTCGGCGTCGGCATCGGCCGCGGCCTGCATGCCATCCTGCTTGGCCATGTGGCGCTGGCGCTGCCCTATGTCATCGTCGTCGTTTCGGCCCGGCTGCAGACCTTCGCGCCGGAACTGGAAGAGGCGGCGCGCTCGCTCGGCGCCAACCAGTGGCAAGTGACGTGGCGTGTCACGCTGCCGTGGATCATGCCCGGCGTCATTGCCGGCGGGCTGTTCGCCTTCGCCGTCTCGTTCGACCAGTTCGTGGTGTCCTATTTCCTGGCGACGCCGGGGCAGACGACGCTGCCGGTCGAAATCTACGCCGCGATCCGCAAGGGCTTCACGCCCGAGATCAACGCGGTCTCGACAATCATCATTGTCGTGTCGATGGCACTGATGCTGCTCACGGCGCGCTTCTTCAAATTCGGCGGAGAGAAATAATGGCCGGCGTGCAGGTATCGAACGTCTCGCGCAGCTTCGGCGCGCACAAGGCGCTGGACGATGTCTCCATCGATTTCGCCGATGGCGGCTTCTATGCGCTGCTTGGGCCGTCGGGCAGTGGCAAGACCACGCTGCTGCGCCAGATCGCCGGGTTCGACTTTCCCGATTCCGGCCGCATTGCCATCGGCGGCGAGAGCGTCGAGCGGGTGCCGGTCGAGAAGCGGCGCATCGGCATGGTGTTCCAGAACTATGCGCTGTTTCCCAACATGAGCGTTGCCGACAATGTCGCCTTCGGCCTGTCGGTGCGCGGCGAGGCCAAGGCGGTGATTGCCGCCGAGGTGCAGGCCGCGCTCGATCTCGTGCAACTCGGCAAGCTCGGCGGCCGGCGCCCGCACCAGCTGTCGGGCGGTCAGCGCCAGCGGGTGGCATTGGCACGGGCCATCGTCACCAAGCCGCGCGTGCTGCTGCTCGATGAGCCGCTTGGCGCGCTCGACAAGGCGCTGCGCGTCGACATGCAGATCGAACTGAAGCGCATCCAGCGCGAGATCGGCATCACCACCATCTTCGTCACCCACGACCAGGAAGAGGCGCTGACGATGAGCGACCGCATCGGCATCTTGCGCGACGGCAGGCTGGTACAGGAAGGGCCGCCGGAAGAGATCTACGACCGGCCAAAGAGCGAGTTCGCCGCCACTTTCCTCGGCGACGCAAACATCTTTCGTGGCGACAGCACCGGCAACGGCATCCGCCTGGCGGACGGCACGGCGATCGCTGCGGGCGCGGGCGCGACGCTTGCCGCCGGCGCCAAGGCGAGTTGCGCCGTGCGGCCTGAACGCATCCGCATTGCCACCGATGCCGGGGTTTCCAATGCCACCGACACGAACGTGCTCAAGGGCCAGGTTTCCAAGCGCATCTTCGCCGGCAACAACAGCACGTACTTCGTCGACCGTGCCGGCCAGACGCTGAAGGTCATCGTGCAGAACACCGGCATCGAGCGGCTGTCGGAGGGCCAGGACGTGGTGCTGCGCTGGTCGCCGGAGAGCACGGTGCTGATCGCTGCGAGTTGAGATCTGCAACGGGTCTTGCCAGACTGTTCGTAATCAGGGACAGCATAACCGGGCACGAGCCCGGAGCACATTGATGACGCTGGAATTGACGGCCGAGGACCGATCCATGCTCGACGGCGAGCAGGGTCCGTCGGCAGCCGCTGCAATGAAAATCCTGGTCGCGTTTTCCAATGCAGTTGGAGCTGGCAGCCTGCTCGATATTGCCGGCGCCCATATCGATGGCTGCCTTTACCACGGCAAGGCCGGGCTCGATTTCGTCGAACGGCTGGTCGAGGGCGGTGGCCGTGTCCGGGTGCCGACGACGCTCAATGTTGGTTCGTTCGATCTCATCCATCCCGGCATGGTGAAGATGCCGGCGGCGGAGGAAGCGCCGGCGCGGCGTCTGATGAAGGCGCATCTCGAACTCGGCTGCCAGGCGACGTTCACCTGCGCACCCTACCAGACGCGGTTCCGGCCGGGCTTCGGCGAGCAGATCGCCTGGGGTGAATCCAATGCCATCGTCTTTGCCAATTCGGTTATCGGCGCGCGCACCAACCGTTATGGCGATTTCATCGACCTTTGCTGCGCCATGACCGCGCGTGCACCGGCCTGGGGCCTGCATCTGAGCGAGAACCGGCGCGGCCGCATCCTGTTCGACCTGGCCGTTCCTGAGCCGGAGCCGAGCGACAGCCTGTTCGTCGGCGTCGGGCTGTTCATCGGGCAGGCAAGCGGCGATCGGATTCCGGTGATCGCCGGCCTGCCACAACCGCGTGACGAGGACCAACTGAAGGCGCTGGGTGCTGCGGCGGCAACCGCCGGCGCGGTGGCGCTGTTCCATGCGGTCGGCATCACGCCAGAAGCGAAGACGCTCGATGAGGCGTTCCAAGGCCATGCGCCAGAGGCTTCGATCCGCATCAGCCGCGCCGACATCGATCAAGCGCTGGCCAGGCTATCGACCGTGCCTGATGGTGCGCCACTGGCGGCCGTGTCGCTGGGCACGCCGCACTTTTCCCATGACGAATGGATGCGTCTGTTGCCGATGGTGCGCGAGATCGCGCCGGCCAGGCGTATCCCGATCTATGTCAACACCGGTCGCGCGACGCTGACGCGATTGCAGGAGGAGGGCGCGCTGGCTGGCATGGAGGGGTTCGGCTTGATCCCGGTCGCCGACACCTGCACCTATGTCACCTCGATCCTCGAGCGCCTGGACGGCGTGGTGATGACCAATTCCGGCAAATGGGCGCATTACGCGCCGGGCAATATCGGCGTGTCCGTCGCCTTCGCCGACATGAGGGATTGCATCCGCTCGGCTGCGATCGGGCATGTTGTGCGGAGTGCGTCATGATTTGGTCGACTGACACCGGGGTCGAGCGGTTCGGGACCTTCCAACTGGCCGGTGAGGCCGAGGGCCAGGCGCTGGCTTTTTCGCAGCCGCTCAGCTTCTGGGGCGGCGTCGACGCCGAGACTGGCGACATCATTGACCATTCGCATCCCGGTCTCGGCCAGAATATCGCCGGCAAGATCCTGGTGATGCCGAGCGGGCGTGGCTCGTCCTCCTCATCCTCGGTTCTGGCCGAGGCGATCCGCAAGGGCACGGCACCTTCCGGCATCCTTCTGGAGCGGCCGGACCCGATCCTGGCGGTGGGCGCCATCGTCGCCGAATTCCTCTACGCCATTCGCATGCCGGTGGTGGTGTGCGACATTGCCGGTGTCGCCTCCGGCGACCGGATCGCGATCAGTCTCGGCGTGGATGGCCGGTCGATCGTCAGCATCGGGAGACGCCCAGACTGAGTGGCTGGAGTGCTGCCTCGCGTCGCCACTTCGAACAGACGGCGCGCGCTTATCAGCGCGGCCTTCGTCATTCCTGGTCTGAATCGTCGGTCGTCACACCCCATGATGGGAAATGATGGTGTCGGCCTTGGCCGAGGCGCAGGCCATCGCGTTATATCCTGTCCTCCACGGGAGGAATGGATGGCAGGCACGGATTTCGAGCCGGATGTGAAGATTCGCACCAGGGAATACCGGATCGGCTGCGTCGGTGCCGGCATGATCATGGCCGAATGCCATCTCGCCGCCTATGCAAAGGCCGGCTTCCCGGTGGTCGCGATCGCTTCGCGTACGAAAGCCAGCGCCGAAAAAGTGGCCGGGCGCTGGGGCATCCCAACCGTTCATGAGACGCCGGAACAGCTGATCGAGGACGACCGGGTCGAGATCGTCGATCTTGCCTTTCCGCCCGACCAGCAACCGGCGCTGATCCGCCATGCGCTGAAGCAGAAGCACATCAAGGCGATCCTGGCGCAGAAGCCATTGGCGCTGTCGGTCGAAGAAGCGGTCAGGCTGCGCGACGAAGCGGCCGGGTCCGGCAAGATACTCTCGGTCAACCAGAACATGCGCTACGACCAGTCGATGCGTGTTCTGAAACAAATCATCGATAGTGGCGCGCTGGGCGACATCGTCTTCGCGCAGATCGACATGCATGCGATCCCGCACTGGCAGACTTTTCTTGCCGACTATGATCGGCTGACGCTCGCCAATATGAGCGTGCATCATCTCGACGTGCTGCGTTTCCTGTTCGGCGATCCGCAAGAGATCACGACGCTGACGCGCAAGGATCCGCGCACGAAATTCGACCATTCCGACGGCATCACCGTATCGACGTTGCGCTTCCCGTCGGGCGTGCTCGCCGTGTCGCTGGAAGACGTCTGGTCCGGCCCGCGCCAGGAGGGCTACAAGGACGACCAGCACATCAACTGGCGCGTCGACGGCACCAGGGGAGTCGCCAAGGGCACCATCGGCTGGCCGACGGGCGTGGCTTCGACCCTGACCTATGCCTCGGCCGAGACGACAGGCGGCGAATGGGTCAGTCCCAGATGGGACACGATGTGGTTCCCGCACGCATTCATCGGCGTGATGGAACAGCTTCAGCATGCGGTGAAGACGGGCACGCCACCGGCGCTGTCTGTCGCCGATAACGTCAAGACCATGGCGCTGGTCGAAGCCGGCTACCGCTCCATGGCACAAGGCCGCACGGTCAAGCTGTCCGAGATATCGATCGACTGAACATCTGGCCGCCGAATAGCGTGGCGACTGAATCGCTTACCGGGAGGAGTTCACATCATGATGCAGGCGGGTATCTTCACCGGCTATTTTCCCTATGGCCTCGAAGAGGTGGCCAGGCGCATTCGCGCGCTCGATTTCAACACGGTACAACTCGATCTGCATTTCAGGGATATCGACCTCTCGGCTGGGCAGATCAGCAAGGATAAGGCGAGGACTGTGCGGGATACGTTCCGCGACCACAATCTGCCGGTCTGCTGCATTTCCGGCTACACCAACATCATCCACCCGGACAAGGTCGAGCGCGACAAGCGCGTCGGCTATCTCAAGGAGATCATCCGCAACGCGCGCGAATTCGGCTCGCCTTACGTGATCTCGGAAACAGGCACCTACAACACCGAATCCGATTGGGTGCACCACCCCAGGAACAAGACTGAGGAAGGATTCGAGGAATGCCGTAAGGTGATCTCCGACCTTGCCCAGACGGCCTATGACCATGGCGCGGTCTTCCTGCTCGAAACTTATGTCAACAATGTCGTCGGCTCAGTCGAGGAAACGGTCAAGATGTTCGCGCATGTCGACCATCCTGGTCTTGGCCTGCTGATGGATCCGACCAATTATTTCGAGGCGCACAACATCGACCGCATGGACCAGGTGCTGAACCAGGTGTTCGACACGCTGACCGACAAGATCAGGATCGCGCATGCCAAGGACGTCAAGCGCTCCGGCAGCGACAAGTCGGAGAAGCACGCCGACATTGGCGATGACAATGCTTCGGAAGGCCTCACCTTTCGCGGCGTCGGCGAGATCGAATTGCCGGCGCCCGGCCTCGGTTCGCTCAATTATGATCTTTATCTCAAGCGGCTCAGCGAAAAGCACCCGAACATCCCGGTCATCATCGAGCATCTGACCGAGGACGACGTGCCACGCGCCAAGACATTCCTCGATGGAAAATTCCGCGCCAACGGCCTTTGAGGACCGCACGGGAGGCGACGATGGCGACGGTCAAGACAAAGCGCGACTACAGCCTGGTCGGTGAAAGCACGCGGATCGCGATCGAGACCGGGCTGGCCTCCGCCGAGTGGTATCACACAGACGTGCCGCGCAAGACTATGAAGGAGCTGATGCAACGCTCCGATATGCCGGCGATCCGCGACACCCTCATCTGGATCGCCGCCATATTGGGCTCGGCTGCCGGCGGCATCTGGTTTTGGAGTTCATGGTGGTGCGTGCCGTTCTTCTGCGTCTACGGTGTGCTCTACGGCTCCTCCAGCGACTCGCGCTGGCACGAATGCGGCCACGGCACAGCCTTCCGCACCCGCTGGATGAACGACGTCGTCTACCAGATCGCCAGCTTCATGCTGATGCGCAATCCGGTGACCTGGCGCTGGAGCCATGCCCGACATCACACCGACACGATCATCGTTGGCCGCGACGCCGAGATCGCGGTGATGCGTCCGCCGGATCTGTTGCGCGCCGCACTTGCCTTCACGGGCGTCCTCGATTTCCGCTATTCGCTGCCGACGCTGGTGCGCAATGCGTTCGGCAAACTCTCGCCGGACGAGAAAAGCTTCGTGCCGGAGATGGAGCAGCACAAGGCGGTCATCGCCGCGCGCTGGCAGATCGCTATCTATCTCGCTGCGATCGCGCTGGCGCTCTGCCTCTGGTCGTTCCTGCCGCTGGTGCTAATCGGCCTGCCGCGCCTCTACGGCAGCTGGCACATGGTGCTGACCGGCCTGCTTCAGCATATCGGGCTGGCCGACAATGTCACCGATCATCGGCTGAACACGCGCACCGTCTACATGAACCCGATCAGCCGTTTCATCTATTGGAACATGAACTACCACGTCGAACATCACGTGTTTCCGATGGTGCCCTATCATGCGCTGCCGAAGCTGCATGAGTTGATCAAGCATGATCTGCCGGAACCGAACCCTTCGATGTGGCATGCTTATCGCGAGGTCTGGCCGGTACTGATCAAACAGCTCCAGTACGAGGACTATTTCCTCGAGCGCGAATTGCCGCCGACGGCACGGCCGTACCGCGACGAATTCCATGCGCTGACCGTCCCGGCGGCAGCGGAATAGGGGAGAACCAGATGGCCGGCTGGGTTGAAGCGTGCGGCGTCGATGATGTCGAGGAAGAAGACGTCATCCGCTTCGACCATGGCGGTCGCACCTTCGCCATCTATCGCAGCCCGGATGACGAATTCTTCGCCACCGACGGCTACTGCACGCATGAGAAGGCGCATCTGGCTGACGGGCTGGTGATGGACGACATCATCGAATGTCCCAAGCACAATGGCCGCTTCAACTACAAGACTGGTGCCGCCAAGGGCGCACCGGTGTGCGTCAATCTCGCGACCTATCCGGTGAAGGTCGAGGCTGGCAAAGTGATGATCCAGATCGGCTGACCTGCCGCAGCACGTAACAGAGGGAATTCTTTCGATGAGCCGAAAAAGACCGACGGTGGCGGACCTGCGCGCCATGAAGGGCAAGCGCCAGCTGACGATGCTGCGCGTACTGACGATGGACGAGGCCGAGGCCGCCGAGCGGGCAGGGGTCGACATCGTCTCGGTGCCGCCCGAACTGGTGCTCAACCCGCAATACCGCGATGCGGCGCCCAGCCTGTTCACCATGCCGGGGGAGAATTTCTTCGAGATCGGCACGGCGGACGATTTCCTGCGCTGGGCCTTCCGGCTCTACAAGGCCGGCGCCGACGCGGTCTATTGCAGCGCCGGCTACGCCACGATCAAGCGGATGGCCGACGATGCCATCCCGGTCATCGGCCATGTTGGCCTCATTCCATCGCGCGCCACCTGGACGGGCGGCTTCAAGGCTGTTGGCAAGACAGCCGACACCGCCATGGCGGTCTTCGCAGCGGTGAAGCAACTGGAGGCCGCCGGCGCCATCGGCGCGGAGATCGAAGTGGTGCCGGTCGAGGTGGCGAAGGCAATCTCGGAGCGGACGTCGCTGATCATGCTGTCGATGGGGGCGGGCACCGGCTGTGACGCGCAATATCTGTTCGCCGACGACATTCTCGGCCAGAACCGTGGGCACATGCCTCGCCACTCCAAGGTCTATCGCAATTTCGCCGCCGAATATGATCGTTTGCAGGCTGAGCGGATCGCGGCGTTCTCCGAATATGTCGCCGACGTCAACAGCCTGGCCTATCCCGAGGACAGGCATGTCGTGCACATGGATCCCGATGAACTACGGCTGTTCCTCGACAAGGTCGGCCGGGCGTAAGGTCACCTGCCAGGGTCCGTTGGCGAGCGCGGCGAAGAGCGCTTCGGCGTCGATGCCGAGTGGCCGATCCTCCTTCAGGCTAGGGACCAGCGCGCGTATCGCCGTGTGAATTGCGGCGGTGCGTGGCGCCAGGGTGAGCCCGTCGCGCATGTCGACCGCCTGTGCCGCCGCCATCAATTCGAAGGCGATCAGCCGCCGCCACAGCGCGACCATCCCAGCGCATTTCGCGACAGCCAGCGGTGTCTGCGTGGCATGGTCCTCGACGCCTTCCGAGACGGCCAAGAAATCCAGCATCACCGGATTGGCTCTGTGGCGGATGGCGGCCAGGATCGATGTCGCCGTCTTCTGCAGCGGCACGAAGCCGGCCGAGGCGCCGCCGACCGGCGACAGATATTTCGGCAGGCCGTTACGGCCGGAGCCAGTAAGCTGGATGAAGCGGGCAGCGCTCGCGGCGGCACACTGGGCGATCGCCAGGCCGAGCGTTTCGAAGGCGAGCGACAGCGAGGCAGTGTGGAAATTGCCGGTCGACAGCACCAGCCCGTCGTCGCTGAGCACCAGCGGGTTGTCGGCGGCGGCATTGAGTTCGATCTCGACGGCATGTCTCGCCTGGCCGATCGCCTCGATCAGCGCGCCATGGATCGAGGGCATGCAGCGGATCGACAGGGGATCTTGCAAGGTGGTCGGCGTCGGTGCCTCGTCGCGGGCGAGCAGATGTTGCAAGGCCTTGGCCGCTTCCTGCTGGCCGGCCGCCGGCCGCGCCATATGCAGGCGCGGGTCGAGGATGGTGCGATTGGCGCCGATACCTTCCATGGTCAGCGCGCCAGCCTGGTGCTGCTGGGCAAGGGCGGACAGCGCATCCGTCACCACGAGCGCACCGCTGCCCGCTGAAACAGCCGAAGCGTTAATCAGCGACAGCCCGTCCTTGGGCGCCAGGCTGATGGGGACGAGGCGGGCCATCATCAACGCCTTGGCCGCCGGCATGCGCCGGCCCTGATAGTCGGCGTCTCCTTCACCGGTCAGCAGGCGGGCAAGCGCCGTCATCAGCACCAGATCGCCGGCGCCGATCGAGCCGAGCGACGGCATCACCGGGTGGACGCCGGCATTGAGCGCGTCGACCAAAGCGACAAACACGGTGGGCGAAAGTCCGGAGCCTCCCGTTGAAAGCATCGCCGCGCGGGCAAACATAGTTGCCCGCACGGTCTCGACCGGCAGCGCTTCGCCGACCGCGCCGCTGCGTCCTTCCAGCAGCTGGCGCTGGAAGGCGCTGGCGTCGCCCTCGACCGTCGTGCCGAGATTGGCGCCGAGCCCGGTGTTGAGGCCATAGATCTGCTGGCCGGAGGCGGCGGCCTGGTCGAGCACTGTTCGCGCCTTCTGCAGCCTGCCGAGGACATCGGATCGGACCTCCACCTTGCGCGCTTCGCGGGCCACAGCGGCGACATCCGCAGTGCCCACGCCGGCTCCGGTGAGGACGAGCGCACTCATGCGAAGCGCAGCCGCTGGCCGATGCCTTGCGCCTGCGCCTTGGCCAGCATCGCCTTGCCCAACGCAATGTCGGACAGCGACAGGCCGCGGTGCCAGAACAGGATCGTCTCGCTGTCATTCTCTCGCCCGGCCTTGAGACCGGCGGCGATCTGGCCAAGCTCGGCATGCAGCGTCTTTTCGCTCAGCCGCCCGGTCTCGACATGGGCGCGCAGCGAGCCGAACTTGCCGCCCTTACACTGGCCCCAATCGTCGACGACCATCTTCTGCATGATGTCGGTCAGCGACAGCTCCACGGCGCTCATGGTGCCGTAGGGCACGACCAGCGCGCCGGGCTTGATCCATTCGGTCTTCAACAAGGGCTGCGGTTCCGGCAGCCGCGAGGCCTCGACCACGATGTCGGCGCCTTCGACACAGCTCTTCCAGTCGGCCACAGCGGTGGCACGCTTGCCGAGATCGGCGGAGAGTTTTGCGGCGAAACCGTCGCGGCTTTCCGGGCGGCGCGAATGGACGCGGATTTCGTCGAAGTCGAAGAGATGATCGAGCAGGCGCACGTTCCAGTAGGCGGTGCCGCGCGCGCCGATATGGGCCAGCACTTTTGAGCCCTTGCGCGCCAGATGCTTGGCGCCGATGGCGGTGACGGCACCGGTGCGCATGTCGGTGATGACGGTGGCGTCGAGGATGGCGCGCGGCGTGCCGGTGCGCGGATCGAACAGATTGAGGATGCCGAATTCGGAGGGCAGGCCGTGCAGGTAGTTGTCGACATAGTCGCCGACGATCTTGACGCCGGCGGTGTCGAGAGGCGCGACGTAGCCGCGCAGGACATTGAAATGACCGTGGAAGGACGGGTCCGGCTCGAGATGGACGCGCGGCTCGATCACCGTCTGGCCATTGCCTTGCGCCACCAGGCCGGCCTCGACGGCTGCAATGATTTCACCATCGGACATGGCAAGGGCGTCGATATCGAGGGCATTGAGATAGTCGATATAGATGGGTTTCATCTGCTGCGTGCACTTTCCCCGGTCGCCTCTCATCCATAACAGGCCGTGACGCGACACGAAAGTTTGTTACGCCGTCTATGGACGCGGCCGGCTAATTGCTGTTCAAACCGGTTCCGTCATGACTGCCATTCCCGACACTGAAGCCTTACCCGAAACGGCCACCAATGCGCGGCGCGTGGCGCTGATTGTCGCCATCGCCTTCTTCATGCAGTTGCTTGATTCGACGATCATCTCGACATCGCTGCCGCAGATGGGCGCTTCCTTCGGCGTGCCGGCGGTGGCGATGAGCATCGGCATCACCGTCTACATGCTGACCATGGCAGTGTTCGTGCCGCTGTCGGGCTGGCTCGCCGACCGGTTCGGTGCGCGCAATATCTTCCTGCTGGCAATCATCCTTTTCACATTGGCCTCGCTCGCCTGCGGCTTCTCGCAAAACCTGACCCAGTTCGTCGCCGCACGTGTCGTGCAAGGGCTGGGAAGCGCACTGATGACGCCGGTCGGCCGCATTCTCGTCCTGCGCAATGCATCGAAGTCCGAGCTGCTCAACGCCACCGCGCTGATCACCTGGCCGGCACTGTTCGCGCCGGTGGTCGGGCCGGTGCTGGGCGGCTTCATCACCACCTATCTGTCCTGGCACTGGAACTTCTTCATCAACATCCCGCTCGGCGTGATCGGGCTGGCGCTGGTCGCCCGCTTCATTCCCGGCGACCGCGATGCCAACCCAAAACCGCTAGACTGGCCGGGTTTTTTCCTGACATCGGCGGGACTTGCTTGCCTTCTGTACGGGCTCGAACGCATCGCGCATCCAGAAGACGGTGTCTTGCCGACGGTGGCGCTCATCGCCTTCGGCGTCGCCATCGGCTGGCTGGCGGTGCGCCATCTCAGGCGCGCACCGCATCCGCTGCTCAACCTCTCATCGTTCAAGGTGCTGACCTTCGCCATCTCGACGCTTGCCGCCGGCACCAATTTCCGGGTGGCGATCAACGCCACGCCGTTCCTGTTGCCGCTTCTGTTCCAGGTCGGCTTCGGTCTCAGCCCCGTCGATGCCGGCATGATGATCCTGGCCTATTTCCTCGGCAATCTCGGCATGAAGACGGTGACGACGCCGACGCTGCGGCGCTTCGGCTTTCGATCTGTGCTCGTCGTCAACGGCCTGATCGCCTCGGCGTCGATCATGGCGTGCGCGGCGATCTCACCGCAGACGCCGCAAGCGCTGGTGATCCTACTGATGCTGATCGCCGGCCTGTCGCGCTCGATGCAGTTCACCGCACTCAACACGCTGGCCTTCGCCGATATCGACGCGGCGCAACGCAGTTCGGCCGCGACACTGTCCAGCATGCTGCAGCAAGTGGCGATGCTGTTCGGCGTCGCGGTGGCGGCGGCGATCCTCAACCTGTCGCAGATCGCCAGGGACCGGCCGGCGCTCGACCTCGTCGATTTTCGAATCGCCTTTCTGGCGATCGGCGCCATCGGGCTGGTGGCGGCGTTGCGTTTCCTCGCGCTGCCACCAGGTGCGAGTGCCGAGGTTTCCGGCCACGCACGGGGGGACTGAAATCGAATTTTTCCACCTGACGCGGAGATAAATTCCGCCTTGCCCTTTCGCCTTGGTCGGTGCTTTCGCACGCGATCGCATTGGCGCAACCAATTGCTAAAAATCCAGGCTTTTCCGGGCATTGCGCCAGTTTTGGCAATCGATGCGTCCACTCGATGAATATCGCCGCCGACCGGGCTTCTGAACGCGGATTCATTTGACGAACCGGCGCTAAGCCGATTAGCTTTCCGTGGGATGGCAGCGCTGCCATTGGGGCGTAAGCGGGACATGAACGCGATCGGCTGGCCGAATTTCAGGAGCCTGAATCAGGAAGGCATTGTCTTTGCCATTGCCGTGGTGCTGTTTGTTGCCGCTGCCATCGGCCTGCCGGGCTTCATCGACCCAAACAATCTCTTGGCCATCGTCCGCTCGGTGTCGGTGCTCGGCATACTGGCGCTCGGCATGGCTGTCGTCATCATCGGCCGAGGCATCGACCTCTCGGCCGTGGCGATCATGGCAATGTCTGTCGCCTGGTATCTGCAGCTCCTGAATTCAGGAACGCCGGACGGGCTGGCCTTCGCCTATGTGCTGGCCGGCGTGCTCGCGATCGGCCTGCTAAACGGCTTCCTCGTCGCCTATGCCGATGTGCCGGCGATCTTCGTGACGCTGGCGACTGGTTCCTTCGTCTTCGGCTACGTCCGCTCGCAACTGATCACGCAGGATGCCGTGCCGGTGCCGCAGGGCCATTGGGTCGAGCTGCTCGGCGGCCTGCGCTTCCTCGATATTCCCATCGAGGTGTTCGTCTTCGCGGGCCTCGCCTTCTTGTTCTTCCTGTTCCTACGCTACACCAAATGGGGCCGCTACATCTATTTCGCCGGCGACAATCCGGTCGCGGCGCGCAACATCGGCATTCCGGTGCGGCCGATGTTGGTGCTGCGCTATGTGCTGTCGGCCTTCGTCGCGCTGATTGCCGGCCTGCTGACGGCGGCCAGCCTGCATTCGATCAACACCCGCGTCGTCAACTCGACGCTGCTCTACGACATCGTGCTGGTGGCGGTGATCGGCGGCATCGGCCTGTCCGGCGGGCGGGGCGGGGTGCGTAACGTGCTGGTCGGGGCGGCGCTGATCGGCATCCTGCTCAACGCCATGACCATCATCGACATTCCGCTGCTCTATCAGAACCTGATCAAGGCGGCGATCCTGCTGGGGGCGATCATCGTCGACGGCGTCATCAACCCACGTGACGAACAGACCGCGCAGCAGGGCGATATCTAAGCATGATCCCGAAGAGATCATGCTCGAACCAGAGGACTTGACCAAACGCGGACGGTTGGGCCGTCGGTGAACCACAATGACCAAAACAGAGGATGTGACATGAAACTGATCAGAACACTCTTGGCCGCCGCCACGGCGCTTGCCGTTGCCGCCTTCGTAGCGCCCACCTTTGCCGCCGACGATCCGGGCCCTGCCGCCTATGCGCAGTCGCTGAAGGGCAAGCGCGTCATGCTGGTGCCGCTGGCGATGGGTTTCGACCTGGCGCAGGGCTGGGCGCATTATCTGAAGACCGAAGTCGAGGCCTGGGGCGGCGTGTTCGAGACGCGCGACCCGAACTGGGTTGTCGATGCCGGCGCGCAGGCAATCACCGACGCCATCTCGTCGGACACCAGGCCGGACGTGCTGATCATTCATGCACCGGACCTGAACTCCTATTCCAAGCTGATGAAGAAGGCGCAGGCGGCCGGCACCTATGTGCTTCTGGTCGATAATCCGGCCAACTTCCCGGCCGACGCCTTTGTCGGCAGCGACTGGGACCGTCTAGGCCAGCTCGAGGCCGAAGCGGCGATCAAGGGCTGTGGCGAAAACTCGTCGAAGAAGATCGGCCTGGTGCAGGGCGATCAGGCGAACTCCTCAAGCCTTTATCAGTATGCCGGTATCATGAAGGTTCTGGACAAGCATCCCGACTTCAAGGTGGTGGCCAAGCCCGACTCCAACTGGGATGCGACGACCTCGCGCAACGTGACGACAACGATGCTGCAGCAGAACCCGGACATTTGCTCGATCATCGACTTCTGGGACGGTGACGCCACCGGCGCGTCGGCCGCGATCCGAGACGCCAAGCTCGAGGGCAAGGTGTTCCTGGTCACTACAGGCGGCGGTGAAAAGGCGGCAGACTGCGACAAACTCCAGGACGGCACCTATGGCGCCGTGGTGATGACCGAGCTTGCCCGCCAGTCGGGCGACATGAACGCTATTATCAAGTTCCTGCTGCAGAGCGGCCAGCCGGCCGGTACCTCGCACACCTACATCTACACGCTCGAGAAGGCGACGACCAAGGCCGACCTCAAGCCCGACAGCTGCTGGGACCTGAAGGCGCTGCAGGCCGAAGCGGCGGCGAAATAGACCGATCCTTGCCAACACCAATCAACGAGGTGGCCGGATTGCCCGGCCACCTCCTTCTCTTGCAGCCCAGATTTGCAGTGACCTGATGTCCTTCCGCGAACGCCTCCAGTCCTGGCGCTACAATCTCGTGCCCGACCATCTTGTCGGCGAGATCCTGACCAAGCGCTGGACCGACAACGCCATTCCGTTCCTGGCGCTGGTGGTGACATTGGCGACCTTCGGCTCGATCATTCCGGGCTTCTTCAAGCTGACCTCGCTACAGGAATCAACCCGCCAGCTCGGCGAGTTCTCGATGGTCGTCACCGGCATGACGGTGGTGATGCTGGGCGGCGGCATCGACCTGTCGGTCGGCTCGATCTTCGCGCTGTCGTGCTTCTCGGCCGTCTATGTCTTCTTCATCCTCGAACAGTCAATCTGGCTGGCGCTGGCCACTTCGCTTGCTACCGGCCTCGTCTTCGGCGCCATCAATGGCTATCTCGTCGGCTATCTCCGCCTGCGCGCCTTCCTCACCACGCTGGTCACCTTCATCTTCGGGCGGGCGCTGTTCGACATACTGGTCACCACCTATGCCGCTGATGTGCAGCTCTCGACCGCCACCTCGGATGTGCTCGACTTCATCGGCGACAGCACCTTCTGGGGCCTGTCGGTCTCGGTCTGGCTGGCGATCATCCTCGCGATCGTCACCCATATTGCGCTGACCCGTTCGCGACCGGGCTGGCATGTGCTGGCGGTCGGCGGCTCCAGGCGCTCGGCGCACAATGCCGGCATTCGGGTGCGCCGCACCGTGTTCATGACCTATGTCTTCTCAGGTTTCTGCGCCTCGATCGGTGGCTTCCTTATCGCTTGCCGCCTGAGCGGGGCAGGGCCGGGCACCGGCCTCAATCTCGAGATCATGGCGCTGACGGCGGCGGTGGTCGGCGGCGTCAGCTTGGGCGGTGGGCGCGGCTCGGTGATCAAGGGGCTGATGGGCGCCATCATCGTCTTGACCATGACCAACGGGCTGATCCGGCTGGGCTATGGCACCGGAACCAACCAGATGGTGCTCGGCATCATGCTGGCGGTGGCGGTGACCATCGACATCCGCTGGCTGAAGAACCGCCACAAGGTGCTGAACGAGGTCTATGTCGCGCCGGTCTATCTCAAGATGGGCGCGACCCAGTCGGCGGCGCCCGGTTCGGGCACGCCATACGAACTCGATAATCGATTGTCGAAAGCTGACCATATCGGGCTCGGCGAACTGGAGGGGCCGGAGGATGTCATCCTCGACCGCGACGACAATCTCTATTGCGGCACCCGCCATGGCGAGATCGTCCGCTTCTTCGCGCCGGACTATGTCAGGTCGGAAGTGTTTGCCCATATTGGCGGCTTTCCGCTCGGCCTGGCCTTCGACAAATCAGGCAACCTGATCAGCTGCGTCGGCGCCATGGGGCTCTATTCCGTGTCGCCGACGCGCGAGGTCAAACGCCTGTCGGCCGAGACCTCGCGCTCGTGGACCTCGATCGTCGACGATGCGCGGCTGCGCGATCCCAATGACTGCGACGTGGCACCCGACGGCCGTATCTATTTCACCGACTCGACCAAGCGCTACGACGCCCATGACTGGGCTCTGGATTCGATCGAAAACCGCGCCACCGGCCGCTTGCTGGTCTACGACCCGAAGGATGGCTCGACCAAGGCACTGCTCGACGGTTACCGCTACACCAACGGTGTGTGCATGGCGCATGACGGCAAGTCGCTGTTTTTCGCCGAAAGCTGGGCTTGTCGCGTGCATCGCTACTGGCTGGAAGGGCCGAAGGCCGGTACGGCCGAATGCGTCATCCGCGACATGCCGGGCTACCCCGACAACATCAACCGCGCCTCCGACGGCAATTACTGGATGGCATGGCTTGGCATGCGCACGCCGAGCTTCGACCTGTCGCTGCGCCATCCCGACATGCGCAAGCGCATGACGCGCCGGCTGCCGCAGGATGAATGGCTGTTCCCCAACATCAACACCGGCGGCGTGGTCAAGTTCAACCAAACCGGCGGCATCGTCGAGGCGATGGGCGACCTGACCGGCGGCGCACACCCGATGGTCACCTCGATGCGCGAGCACAAGGGCTATCTTTTCGTCGGCGGCATCCTGAACAACCGCATCGGCCGCTACAAGATATCAGGCGCCGACCCGAACTGGACCAGCCCCGCTTCCTACTGGGGGGCGAAGTCGTGATCCTCGATCCTGTGCTTGACCTGTTTCGCGGCAAGGCAGTGACCATTCCGCCGCTCGACGGCGCCTTCCGTCCCAACACGCGGCTGGACGACGCGCCGGCGGTCGCCGAACTGACCGAGCCGGATAATCTGCTGATTTCCAGCGACAGGCTGTTGGCCTCCAGCGGCAATGCTGTCCACGCGATCGCCGCCGGAGCCGTGCCAACCGTGGTCGAGACCTTTCCATCTCCGGTTACGGCGTTGGCGCTGTCGCCATCGGGCGAACTGACGATCGGGTTGGAGAGCGGTAGGCTGTTGATTGCCGGCAAGGAGGTTTCGCTGCCGGCCGGGATACGCTGCATCACCGCGCTTGCCTATGCAGATGATGGCACGCTGTGGCTGGCCAATGGTTCGGCTGAACACGCGCCGTCGCAATGGGCCGCCGACCTGATGAAGAAGGGCACGTCCGGTTCGCTGTGGAAGCGGGCCGCGGCGGGCGCAGAATTCCGCAAGGTGGCCGACGAGATCGCCTTTCCTTATGGGCTCCATCCCATGGGGCGGGATGTGCTGGTCAGCGAAAGTTGGCGCCACCAGCTCGTCCGCTTCGACGGCGCGACCGGCAACCGCTCGACGGTTCTGGCGCATCTGCCCGGCTATCCCGCACGGCTGTCGCCGACCGCCGATGGCGGTGCGTGGCTGACCTTGTTTGCGCCGCGCAACCGGCTGATCGAATTCGTGCTGCAGGAAACGCACTACCGGCAGGACATGGTCGAACAGGTGCCGCCGGCCTACTGGATCGCGCCTGCCCTGGCTTCCAGCCGCAGCTTCCTTGAACCGCTGCAATGCGGTGGCATCCGCACCATGGGCATCCACAAGCCTTGGTCGCCAAGCCGCTCCTACGGGCTGGTGGTAAGGCTCGACCAGAAGCTGCAGCCGCAATTCAGCCTGCACAGCCGCGCCAACGGCACGCGCCACGGCATTTGCAGCGTCGCCGAGAGGGCCGGCCTTCTGTTCATCGCCTCCAGGGGCGGCGACTGCGTGTTGTCCGTCGACCTCGCGTCGGGAGGGCTTTGATGGAACCGATTGTCCGCCTGGAAAATGTCACCAAGACTTATCGCGGCGTGCCCGCGGTGAAAAACGTCAACTTCGACCTGCGCAAGGGCGAGATCCACGCGCTGCTCGGCGAGAACGGCGCGGGTAAGTCGACGCTGACCAAGATCGTTGCCGGGGTGGTCGACGCCACCTCCGGCAGGATGTTCCATAAGGGCGCCGAAATCGCCTACGCCTCGCCGCATGCGGCGCTCGAAGCCGGCATTGCCATGGTGTTCCAGGAAACCAGTCTGGTGCCGTCGATGACGGTGGCGCAGAACCTCTATCTCGGCACCGAGAAATTCCTCAACCGGCTACGCGGCAGCTACATTTCGGCGCAGCAGTTCCTGCAGTCCCTCAACTTTCCCGTCGACCCGAACGCGATGGTGGCGACGCTGGGTGCCGCCAAGCGGCAGATGGTCGAGATTGCTCGTGCCGTCCACCACAATGCCGAGGTCATCATCTTCGACGAGCCGACGGCGACGCTGACGCCAGAGGAGAAGCGGCATTTCTTCGCGCTGATCCGGCGGCTGAAGGCGAGCGGCGTGTCGATCGTCTTCATCAGCCACGCGCTTGAAGAAGCGCTTGATATCGCCGACCGCATCACCATCTTGCGCGACGGCGAGTTGGTCATCACCGACGACACATCCGCCTTCGACCGCGACCGGATCGTCGCCGCCATGGTCGGGCGAACACTGTCCGCGCAGATCTACAGGCAGCGCGACGAAGCAAAATTGCGCAAGGCCGGCAAGAAGGTGCTGTCGGTGCAGGACATTTCGATGAGCAATGTCGTGCGCAACAATTCCTTCTCGATCTTCGAGGGACAGATTACCGGCGTGTTCGGGCTGATCGGGTCTGGCCGCACCGAGACCTTCAAGATCGTCTCCGGCATCTACAAGCGCGATTTCCTGCGTGGCGGGGCGATCGAACTCGACGACAAGCCGGTGCGCTATCTCGTGCCGAGCGAGGCGGTGGCCGACGGCATCGTCTATGTCACCGAGGACCGCAAGAGCGAGGGCATCTTCGAGACGATGGGCATTGCCGAGAACCTGTTCGGCGGGCTGTTGGCGGCGGGCCGCGAAAAGGCCTGGGTGATCGACCAGCAGGAGATGCGGCAGCTTGCGGCCGAATGGACGAAGACGCTGAACATCAAGGCGATCAACGACAATGCACGCGTCGTCGAGCTATCCGGCGGCAACCAGCAGAAGGTGGTGATCGGCAAGGGGCTAGTGCAGCGGCCCCGCATCGTCATCTTCGACGAGCCGACGCGCGGCGTCGATGTCGGCGCGATCGCCGAGATCCATCAGATCATCAACCGGCTGGCCGATGAGGGCCTCGCTGTCGTCGTGATTTCCTCCTACCTGCCGGAGATCATGAACCTGTCGGACCGCATCCTGGTCTGCCGGCAAGGCCGCATCGTCGAAGAGTTTTCGCCGGCGGAGGCAACCGAGGAAAAGATCATGTACGCGGCGGTTCACTAGATTCAGGTCAGGTCGGCCTGCAAATGGCGACTTCTTGGGCTTCCTGACCTGAATCGCCACGCCGTCGCTAAAAAGTGAATCGGGCAATGGATTGGCTGCGATTGCTCAAGACCTGATTTAATTCACACGACGATCCAAACGAAAGGACCAGCCATGGCCACCACAAAACTTCTGACCGATGCCGACGTGGAGAAGATCCCGGCTGTGAAGGCGGTGTTCGACGACATCCGTGCGACGCGCAAATCCGATTTCGTCAACAATTTCTGGCGCGGGCTGGCCAATGATCCATCAGCGCTGAAGCGGATCTGGGAACAGTTGAAGGTGGTGATGGTCGCTGAGAGCGCCATCGATCCGTTGACCAAGGAGATGATCTATATCGCGGTGTCGACCGCCAATGGCTGCTCCTACTGCGTCCACTCGCACACCGCCGCCGCCCGGGCGAAAGGCATGACCGACGCGCAGCACGGCGAACTCGTATCGATCATCGGGCTGGCCGGCCAGACCAACCATATGGTCACTGCGATGCAGATCCCGGTCGATCCGCAGTTCGAGGTGAAGTGAGGGCGGCTGCTTTCCATGGCTGGAATTTTCATGGACAAAAGCACCAGATTTCCAACGTCGCTCTCTGGCTACGAGATTGAAGGCCTGATTGGGATTGACGCTTCACGACTGGTGCCGCTGTATCAGGGCTGCTCTGACTATGTCGTGCTGGAACGAGGCGAGCCGCCCAACGCTGCCACTGCAAAGGAGGAATTTGAGAGCTTTCCACCGAACCGGACGGAAGCCGACAAGTTCATATTCGGGGTGAAGGCAATCGATGGTGAATTTGTAGGCTTACTGGCCTGCGACCGCAATTATCCGCGAGTGGAGTGTTGGTGGATCGCGTTGTTCATGATCGACAAAGCACTTCGCGGAAGAGGGTTGGGGCGTACACTGTGCGACGACTTTTTCAGGTGGCTGAAATCCCAGAACGTCAAGTGGGTGGAACTCGGCGTGATCACAGAAAATGAGCAGGCTCTTCGCATTTGGCAGCGGCAGGGCTTCAAGCTGGTGCGGACGGCGGGGCCAGTCAGTATTGGGGCGAAACGGGATATGGTCCAGGTTTTAGGCCGGCCGTTGTGAGCAGGTCCATCAAAGGCGCTTGGCCACCTTCTTGAAATGAGAAGGGAAGGCGTGTGCTATGCAGGCCGATAAACTCTCTCGGCCGTGTTCCAGAAAATATCCGCCTCAGCTTTCGCGCCATGCTTGGCCACCGCCGCGCGATGCGCCTTGATCAGCTCGGCGTGGCTTGTCCACAGTTTCTCGATCGGGAAGTTCGAGCCGAACATCAGATGGTCCGCGCCCAGGATGTCGATCGCATTGTCGACGATGTAAGCGATCAGAGCTGGGTCGTTGCGATGGACGAAGGTGCCGAGGCCGGACAGCTTGGCGTAAAAGTTTGGCGCTGCCGACAGCGTGCGCAGGCCTGCCTTCCAGGCTTCCGTGATTTCGGGCTCCATGCCGGTGAGCATGCCGGCATGGGTAAGGATGAAATTGGTCTCCGGGTTCTCGCCGACCAGCGACAGCCCGTCCTTCATCTGGGCAGGGAATAGCTGAAGGTCGAAGGACAGGCCGTAATGCTTCAGCCGGGCGACATTGGCGCGGACCTTGGGATCGATGACCTGGTCGGCCGAAGTGGCGAAGCGGAAGGCCGGCGTCTCGTGCCAGTGCAATTGCATGCGCACGCCGCGCAGCAGCGGATATTTCTTCAGCCGGTCGATCTGGGGCCTGATATCGTCCACGGTCATGTCGGTGTAGCCGACGATGGCGTGTGGCCAGCCGGTCTCATCTGCGGTCTTCTGCAGGAAGGCGACCTCCTTCTCGAAATCCTCCTTGGCCCAGTTGGTCTGGACATAGACGGCTTTTTCGACGCCCGACCCCTTCTGGTCGGCCAAGAATTCCTCGATCGGGTAGTCGCGGCGAATCGGCTCATAGGGGCCAAAGATGCGCGGCACCATCGGTCCGACCAGCCAGGGCTGGTCCTGCTGGCGCCAGATGTGGAAATGCGCGTCGATTGCTTTCTGCATCACGAAACCCTCTTCCAGATTGCCGCCGCCGCCGGGGCTGGGCGGGCGAGCGACAGGATGAAATCGGTGAGGCCCTTGAGCGACGAGCCGTCGATGAGATCGTCGAGCACCGGCAGGATGGCGCGCAGTGCGGCCGTTGCCGGCCGGTAGCGCGGATCGCCGGCCAGCGGCGTTGCAAGAGACAATCGGAAGGCACGCGCGCTCAGCCGACGCATCGCTGTCTCTAGTGCGGCGTGATCGCCGCGCTCCAGCGCATCGGAGAGGATGACGATCGCTGCACCGCGGGCGAAAGCGGAGAAGCGTGGCACCGAGAGGAAAGCGAGCAGTGTCGGCCCCATGCGGGTGCCGCCGTCCCAGTCGTCGACCTGTGCCGCGGCGCGCGTCAGTGCCTGGTCGCGGTCGCGAATGCGCAGTGCGGCGGTGATGCGGGTGAGCCGCGTGCCGAAGGTGAAGATTTCGGCGCGGTCAGCACCTTGCACTGCGGCATGGGCGAGCTTGAGATAGTCTGACGTGTGCAGCTTCATCGAGCCGGAGACGTCGATCAGGATCAGCAGCTTGCGCGGCACAGTCTGCCGGCGGCGCAGCAGCGGCGAGGGCACGTCGCCATCGGCGCTGACGATTTCCCTGAGCGACCGGCGCAAATCGAGCGTGCCGCGCGAGTGGGTGCGCACGGTGCGGAAGGAGCGGCGGGCAGGCAGGGCGGAAGCGAGCTTGCGGCGGAAAGCGGCCAGCCTATCGTCGTCGCGCTGAAAATCGCGCGTGCTCAGTTGTTCGGCGCCGGAGGACAGCTCGCCGCCTTCCTGCTGGCTGATCACCTCGATCTCTTCCAGGCTCGCGCCACCATCGTCCTTGATGCGGGTTTCCTCGTCGGCATCGCCTTCGAACACGGCGGATGCGTTGCCGTAGAAATGGTTCTGGAAATGCGCCTCGAATTCCTCGCGGCGGTCGGGCGGCGGCGCCAGCGTGGCAAGGGCCGCTTCACGGATGTCGGCCATCGAACGCGGCCCGAGCAATGTCACCGCCTGCATGAAGCCGGACACCTGCTCCTGCGCGACAGCGAAGCCGTAACGGCGCAGCAGCCGACCGAAGCCGAGGAACGGCGTGGCCGCGCGGGGCAGGGCTGGTAGGCGCTCGGCGCTCACGCCATGGCCTCCTCGACAATCCGGCCAAGCTCCGGCGCGATGCAGATCAGGTCTTCTTCGTCCTTGATCAGCACGCCGATCGATCGGCGGAAGGCTTCGGGCCACGGGCTGCCGCCCTTTTCCAGAATGGTCGCGGCGTTGGCCCATTCGACCGCCTCGGCAATTCCGGGCGGCTTGGCCAGCGGGCGGGCACGGATGCTCTGCACGGCTGCCGCCACCGCGCGTGCGGTGTCTTGCGCCACATCGCCGGCGCGCAGCATGATGATGGCGGCCTCGCGCTCGGCGTCGGGATAGCCGATCCAGTGGTAGACGCAGCGGCGGCGCAGCGCCTCGGCGAGTTCGCGGGTGCGGTTCGAGGTCAGGATGACGATCGGCTGAGCTGTGGCGCGGATGGTGCCGCGCTCGGGAATGCTGATCTGGAAATCGGAGAGGAATTCCAGAAGCAGCGCCTCGAATTCATGGTCCGATCGGTCGATCTCGTCGACCAGCAGCACGCGCTGCTCCGGCGCCCTCAGCACCTGCAGCAGCGGCCGGGCGATCAGGAAACGGTCGTCATAGATGTCGATCTCGTGCTCGCCGGCATGGCGGATGGCGAGCAATTGGCGCTGGTAGTTCCATTCGTAGAGCGCGTGCGCGGCGTCGATGCCTTCGTAGCATTGCAGCCGTACGAGATCGCGGCCGAGCAGTTGCGCGATCGCCTTGGCCGCTTCCGTCTTGCCGACGCCCGGCGCGCCTTCGAGCAGCAGCGGCTTGCCCAGCCGGATAGCCAGGAAGATGGCGGTTGCCAGGCTGTCATCGGCTAGATAGCGCGAGGCGGCCAGCTGCTGCGCCACTGCCTCCGGCGAGGTCGCTGATGTCTCGGCATTCACCTCGGGCATTTCGATCGCTCAGTTCGCCGCTTGCGCCCTGAGCGCGCGCAGGATGCGCTCTGGCGTGATCGGCAGCGTGTCGATGCGCACGCCGACGGCGTCGAAGACGGCATTGGCAAGCGCTGGTATCTGCGGGTTGGCGCACATTTCGCCCGGCCCCTTGGCGCCATAAGGCCCGTCGGCCGACGGTCGCTCCAGCACAATGATCTCAGTCTCGGCAAGATCGCCGGGGCCAGGCATCAGGTATTGGTTGAAGTCGGTGCCGCCATGGTCGCGGTTGGGATAGTAGGGCTCGGTCGTCTCGTAGAGCGCGTGGCTGATGCCCATCCATGAGCCGCCGACCAGCTGCTGCTCGACCATTTTCGGGTTCAGCGCACGGCCGATCTCAAAAACGTTCTTCACCGTCAGCACGGTGACCTCGCCGGTCTCGTCGTCGACCTCGACCTCGGCCACGGTGCAGGCATGTGCATAGCAGGTCGACGGCTTCATCGCGCCGGTCTCTTTCTCGGGATAGGAGCGCGGGATCAGGAACATGCCGCGGCCGGAGATCGAGCGGCCGCGCTTGAAATGAGCCGACAGTGCGACGTCGAAGATCGAGATCGATTTTTGCGGCGCGCCCTTGACCAGGATGTTGCCCTGTCCATCGGTCTCGAGGTCGGAGGCGTTCACTTCCAGCTCCTCTGCGGCCACTTCCAGCATCACCTGGCGGGCTTCCTTGGCGGCCTGGATGACGGCGTTGCCGGCGCGGTGGGTGCCGCGCGAGGCGAAGGTGCCCATGCAGTGCGGGCCGGTATCGGTGTCGGCGGTGTCGACGACGACGCGGTCGGTCGGCACGCCGATGGTCTCGGCGCAGATCTGCGCCATGATCTGTTTCATGCCCTGGCCGAGATCGACTGATGACAGCGTGACCATGAAATTGCCGGTCGGCGTCGAATGCACCAGGGCCTGGGTCGGGTCGCCGCCAAGGTTCATGCCGGTTGGATAGTTGATGGCGGCAACGCCGCGTCCGCGCCTGATCGCCATCTCAAGCTCCCTTCACGTAGGACGACATCGCCATGAATTTTTCCGCCACAGGCCAGTTGGCCGCGCGCGAGGCTTCCTGCATGCACTCGATTAGCGCCGCACCCTCGGTCGGCTGGCGATGCGCCTTCATATCGCCGTCACGATAGGCGTTGATGAAGCGGAATTCGAGCGGATCCATGCCGATCAGCCGCGCCAGCTTGTCCATCTGCACCTCCAGAGCGAAGTCGCCAATGGTGACGCCGAAGCCGCGCATTGCGGAGGAGGGCGTGCGGTTGGTGTAGACGCAGTAGGTGTCGATCCAGACATTGGGGATGGTGTAGGGGCCGGGATAGTGGCCGGCGCCCTTCTGCGCGCCGTAGGGCGAATGGCGCGAATAGGCGCCGGCGTCGGTATAGCCGGTGACCTTGCGCGCGACGATGCGGCCGTCCTTCATGACGCCGTCCCTGATGACCACCTTTTCGGCGGCGCGCGGCGAGGAGATCTGCATCTCCTCCTCGCGGCTGTAGATGAAGGAAACCGGACGGCCGGTGAGCTTGGCGCCGAGAATGGCGATCGGCTCGACGATGACGTCGACCTTGCCGCCGAAGCCGCCGCCGACGGTGCCGCCGACGAAATGGAGCTTGTTGCCGGGCATTTGCAGGATGATCGAGGCGTTGTCGAGGGTGAAGAACATCGCCTGCGTGTTGGTGTAGCAGGTGAAGCGGTCATTGCCTTCGGGCGCCACCACGCAGCCGGTGGTCTCGGTCGGCGCATGCTCGATCGGCGAGGACTGGTAGCTCTGCTCGAGGACGTGGTCGGCGGCCGCGAAGCCTGCCTCGACATCGCCGAAACGCACCTTGCGGCATTCGCCGCTGTCATAGAGATAATAATTCTGGCCGTGGAACTCGTTGACCAGCGGCGCGCCGGGCTTCAGCGCTTCCTCCATGTCGAAGACGGCCGGCAGCACTTCATAGTCAACCTTGACCTTGGCGGCGGCTTCTTGGGCGGCGCGCTCGGTTTCGGCCAGAACGGCGACCACGGCCTCGCCCTTCCAGCGCACTTTGCCGTCGGCCAGCACCGTCTCGTCCTCCGGTCCAATCTGGATCAGGATCAGGATGGTGTAGACATTGTGCGGCACGTCCTTGGCGGTAATGATTTTCACCACGCCTGGATGCTTTTCCGCCTCCGAGGTGTCGATCGAGCGGATGCGGGCGTGATGATGCGGGCTGCGCACCATCTTCAGGTGCAGCATGCCGGGGAAATTGCGGTCGGCGAAAAAAGCGGTCTTGCCGGTGACATGACCGGGTGAATCCGAGCGCGGCCGGGGCTGGCCGATCTCGTGCAGATCATCCTTGCGGACATCGGCGAAGTAGCTCTTGCGCAGTTCCATGTTTGCTTCCCTCAGGCCGCGTTTTGCGAATTGGCGCGGGCTGCACGCAGCACCGCCTGGATGATCGGCTCGTAGCCGGTACAACGGCAGACGTTCCCCGACAGCGCCTCGACCACGTCGTCGCGGCTGGGATTGGGTGTATGGTTGAGCAGCACCTTGGCGGCCATGATCATGCCCGGCGTGCAGAAGCCGCATTGCGTGGCGAAGGTGTCGAGGAAAGCGTGCTGCAGCGGGTGCAGAACGCCACCCTCCGAAAGCCCCGATGTCGTCGTGATGGCAGCACCATTGCACGTCTCGGCCAGCGTCAGGCAGGACAGCCGCAGCTCGCCGTCTATGATGACCGAACAGGCGCCGCAGGTGCCTTGATGGCAGCCGCCTTTCGGCGAGGTGTCGCCGATCTTGTCGCGCAAGGCGTGAAGCAGCGTCGTGCCGCTGTCGATGAATTCGGCCTTTTCAGAGCCGTTGAGCGTGAACTGGACCGGGACCTTTGCCATGTTTCCTCCTTGCGCGCCTGCCCGATTGATCCGACAGACGCGCGCCCCCCAACGGGTGTTTCAGGTCAGCAGCAGCCGGCCGAGATGGACCGGCAGCACTTCGTTGCGATACCAGGCGCTGGCGATCGGATCGGTGACGGGCGAGGTGCCTTCGTTGCCCACGGCGAGCGCCGGGGCGATGCCGTCCTTGGTCAGGCTTTGGCCGATCAATGCTTTTTCCGCCGCCTTGGCGCGCATCGGCCGGTCTGCCATGCAGCCGAGCGCGATCCGCGCCGAGGACACGGCGCCGTCGCCGGCCAGTTCAAGTACGGCGGCGATGCTGAGCAGCGAGACGCCCTTCGGCTTGACCCGCGACACTTTCAGGAAGCGAAAGCCGTCTGCCTTCGGAAGTGCGAAAGCGACCGAAGTGACGATAGCGCGGTTGCTGTCGCGCCGGGTCAGAAAGGTTTCGATCGGCGTTTCGCCGTCATGGGTGCTGACCGTGGCATCGAGCGCCAGCAGGGCAACGGCGAAGTCGCCATAAGGCGCCGGTGCGAACAGATTGCCGCCAACCGTCGCCATGTTGCGAACCGCCGGGCCGCCGACGGCGCGGGCGGCTTTGGCAAGGAAGCCGAGATCCGGATTACCGCCGATCGCCGCCATGGTCACTGAAGCGCCGATGCGGGCCTTGCCGTCGGTAACGGTAATTGCTGAAAGCGACGGCTCGGTCGAACGGATCAGGCTGGAGACCGAAACATCGCCTTCATTGGCGGCGCGCACGACCAGCGTGCCACCACCGAGATAGCGGGTGCCCTGGGATTTCAGCGCCGCGTTGGCCTCCTTCACCGTCGCAAAAGTCTGCAGTGCTAGCGCCATAGCCAGGCTCCCTCAGCTCTGGCCGGCGAAATGGCTCTTCAAGGCGTTGAAGCCGCCCTGGAAGACATTGGCGCCCATGCCCTCGGCCAGCTTGCTGGCTTCCTCCGGCGCTGCGTCGAAGCTGGCGGTCCATTCGGCATAGGTTCGGTCGCCATCCGTCACGCGCCTGAGCTGCAGCGTCGCCTTGTGGTTGGTGAGCGGCTGCGGCGTCTCTAGGATCGAGTAGCTGACGAGGAAATTGTTGTCGGAGAAGTCGAGCAGCTTTTCGCGAATGCGGGCGCCACTGGCGAGCTGGAAATTGCGCACGCAGCCGATCGTCGAGGCGTCCTTGCCGTCCTCGATATAGCTTTCCACCATTCGCGGGTGCCAGCCTGGCAGGCCGTTAAAGTCGCGAATGCGCGCCCAGACCTGTTCGACCGGCGCGTCGATGACGCTTGAGATGGTGACGTTCGCCATATGGATGTCCCCTTGCAGATGCGGCAGTTGGGCAAGGGTAGGGCGGCCAAGTCAAAGGCGCTTATCAATGCGTCTTGAGCCCGTATCAAGGAGTCTGAAAAAGGGTGGGAGTCTGAAAAAGCGGCCGGTTGGCTCAGGCGATCATCCGCGCCGCTTCACGGTAGAGCGTCGGCGGTACGCCGACATGGTCGCGGAAGAAGCGCGAGAAATTGCCCTGCGTGGTGAAGCCGAGATTGCAGGCGACCGAAATCAGCGGTTCCTGCGACCACTGCAATTGCCGCACCGCTTCCTCCATGCGCAGCGTGTTCCAGTAGACATTGGGCGTCAGATTGGTCTGTTCCTTGAACAGGGCGAAGAAGTGCGGCCGCGACAGGCCGACGGCGCGCGCCACCTCGTCGAAGTAGATGCGCTCGCAGACATTGGCCTTCATCAGCTGGATTGCCTTGCGGACGCGGAAATCCTGCATGGTGTTTATGCGGACGCGGGCTTCCTGCGGCGCCGAAGCGTCCGCGGCATCGAGGACACTGTCGATAAAACGCTCGATCTCGTAATTGGCGACATCGTCGACGCTTTCATTGTCGATGAGGTGATCGAGCAGACTGGCGGCCGCCTGGTGCAGCCAGGGTTCCAACGTGATTGCGGCCTGCGAGAACAGCGGTGCGGACGAAGGCAGGTCGCGGCGCCGCCGCGCCCAGTCGGGATCGATGTAGAAGGCGAGGAACAGGCCCGGCGTGCCGTTCCGCGACAGGACATGGCTGTGCGGCTGAAAGGAGTTGATGCCGGCGGCGGTGCGCGGGCCAAGCCGCACCGTCTCGCGGCCGATGGTCATCTCGCCGGCCGTGCCTTCCAGCCAGATGATCAAATGTGCTTCGACATGGGCATGGGTGACGAAGTCGCTCGCGACATTCAGGACAGAAACATGTCCGAACCGGCCCCAGTAGAGCCTGATCGCTTCCGTCATGGGTATTCCTCCCGCAGACGACTGGCCTCCCTTCGCCTGCGGGGCGGATTGTGCGGCTGAGTTCGGGGCCGCGTCAAGACGTGGGCCTGTGGCGAGGGTGGATGACGGCCGATGCCGGTGGATTTTCAGACTGAGCGATAGGCAGTGAACCGAACAACGGTTGGATGGCCGCGCCGGCGTTGGTGGCTCAAACCGAAGCCGTCATGCCGCCGTCGACATAGAGCGTATGGCCGTTGACGAAGGACGATGCGTTGGAGGCGAGGAACACGGCGGCGCCGATCAGTTCGTCGACATTGCCCCAGCGCCCGGCAGGCGTGCGCTTCTCCAGCCAGGCGGAAAATTCGGGATTGTCGACCAGCGCCTGGTTCATTTCGGTGCGGAAGTAGCCGGGCGCGATCGCGTTGATCTGCAGGCCGTATTTCGCCCAGTCGGTGCACATGCCCCTGGTCAGATTCCTGATCGCGCCCTTGGTTGCTGTGTAGGGCGCGATGTTCGGCCGCGCCAGTTCGCTCTGCACCGAGCCAATGTTGATGATCTTGCCCATGCCGCGCGCGATCATGTGGCGGGCGACCGCCTTGCCGGCATGGAAGGCGCCTGACACATTGGTCTTGAACAGCCGCTCCCATTGATCCTCGGGAAAATCCTCGAGCGGCGCGCGGAACTGCACGCCGGCGTTGTTGACCAGGATATCGATGGCGCCGATCTCGGCTTCGATGCGGGCGATGTCCGCGTTGACCGCTTGAAAATCAGTGACGTCGAAGGTCGAGGCGTGCGCCTTGAAGCCGGCATCGCGCAGCTTTTCGACGGCGCCGCCGATCCTGGCGGCATCGCGGCCGTTCAGCACCACGCCGGCGCCATGTTCAGCCAGGCCGCGCGCCAGGGCAAAACCTATACCCTGACCAGAGCCGGTTACCAGCGCCAGCCGGCCCTCAAGGCTGAACAGCGAGTTTGCCATCACTCTGTCTTTTGTTCGACCATGATATCTGGACAAGCGGTTTCCGTTTGTCCGAAAAGCCGGTTTCCACTTTCGGGATCATGGTCCTAGTCGTTGCGGCGGAAATTGCGGATGCGGTCGAACAGAACCGCCAGCAGGATGGCGCCGCCGATGAACACGCCTTGCCAGAACGCGTTGATGCCGAGCAGGCCGAGACTGTTGCGGATCACCTCGATGAGCGCCGCGCCGACGATGGCGCCGAAGGCGGTGCCAACGCCGCCGGCAAGGTTGGCGCCGCCGATGACGGTGGCGGCGATGACCTGAAGCTCCATGCCGGTGCCGAGATTGGTGGTGACCGCGCCCAGCCATCCAGTCTGGATGATACCGGCAATGCCGGCCGACAGCGCCGAAATCATGTAGACGGCGACCTTGATCTGGCGCACCGGAACGCCGGTCAGCGTCGCAGCATGCTCATTGCCGCCGATGGCGAAGATGTGCCGGCCGAACTTGGTCCAGCGCAAGATGAAGCCGGTGATCAGCGCCAAAAGGATCATGTAAAGCACTGGATTGGCGATGCCGAACACCCAGGCGCCGCCGCCCAGCGCCAGCAGCTTGTTGTGGTCCGGTCCGAACTGGAAGACGACGGTGTTGTTGGAAGCAACCATGGCCAGGCTGCGCGCGATCGACAACATGCCGAGCGTCACCACGAACGGCGGGAAGCCGAGATAGGCGATCAAAATGCCGTTGAAGGCGCCGATGGCAAGCGCGGTTGCGATAGAGGCCAGGATGCCGATCTCGATCGAGTAGCCGGCATGCATGGTGACGGCCAGCACCATCGACGACAGGCACAGCACCGAACCGACCGAGAGGTCGATGCCGCCGGTGATGATGACGAAGGTCATGCCGAGCGCGATGATGGCGACGAAGGTGATGTTGCGGGTGATGTTGTAGAGGTTCTTCTGCGTGGCGAAGGCGTCGGTGGCAAACGACAGGAACAGGCAGGCAAGGATGACCGCGATCACCACCCAGAAGGTCTGGCTGGCAAACAGCTTCGACAGCAAGGTGTGCTGTTTCTGTGCGATCGTCTGGTCAAGGGTGACTGCCATTATCGACCTTTATCTGTCGGTGAAACGCGCTGAAATCAAACCTGTTCGATAGCACCGGTGATCAGCCCGGTGACTTCCTCGGGCGAACTGGACGCGATCGTCTTGTCGGCGACCTTGCGGCCACGCCGCATGACGATGACGCGGTCGGCGACGGTGAAAACGTCGGGCATGCGGTGGCTGATCAGCACGACCGCGATGCCCTGGTCGCGCAAATGGCGGATCAGGTTGAGCACCTCGGCGACCTGCCGCACCGAGATCGCCGCCGTTGGCTCGTCCATCAGCACGATCTTGGCTTGCGACAGCATGGTGCGGGCGATCGCCACCGCCTGGCGCTGGCCACCCGACATCTGCTTGACGAGGTCGCGCGGGCGGGTCTCGGACTTGAGCTCCGCGAAGATCTGGCCGGCGCGCTTGTACATAGAAGCGTAGTCGAGGATGCGGAAGGGGCCGACGCCGCGGCGCAATTCACGGCCGAGATAGACATTCGCCGCTGCCGTCAGATTGTTGCAGAGCGCCAGGTCCTGGTGGACGATCTCAATGCCGTGCTGGCGGGCTTCGACCGGCTTGTGCAGGATCAAATCCTTGCCGTCCATCTGCATGGTGCCGTGGCTCGGGCGGAAATTGCCGGCGATCATCTTGACCAGCGTCGACTTGCCGGCGCCATTGTCGCCCATCAGGCCGACCACCTGGCCGGGCTCGATCGACAAAGACACGTCGTTGACCGCCTGGATGGCACCGAAATGCTTCGATATGTTGGTGAGTTCGAGAACCGCCACCAGCCTTCTTGCCTCCCCGTGCTTTGCGACCTGCTGCTGTTCCCGGCGTCAATGCCGGCGCTGCTTTGGCCTCGCTCTTCCCAGCTCCTCCCGGAAACAGCGTTAGCGTTCTTTTACGCAAAAGCCGGCGCGCGTCAATCAATTGTCGGACGAATTAAGGTTGGATTATTCTAAAAATCCGTTTTGTAGGACAAATAGCATTGACGTTGGCGGCGAGCCGATATTAGCTAAGCGTCGGAGGAGATTATGCCGATCCCTGCCTGCGGTTCGCCGGGTGGAATCGGTGGAGGTTTATCGGTCGAGGTTCCGGCTGCACCCCGTGTGTTGAGCCGGTCCAAGGCCGCATCTGGAAATGCTTATCGATCTGTCTTGGCGACACGAGAGCTCGCGAAACGAACCTCGGTCATCACGCGTCCGGTCGATCTGTGTGGCGGGCACGCCGTGTCCGTCTGTTTCAAGGGAGGACTGATATGAGGAAATCACTTTTGCTTGCCGCCGCCGCCATGATGGCGCTTGGCGCCGGGCCGGCTTTGGCCAAGAAACAGCTCGTCATTGTCGTGAAAGGTCTCGACAATCCGTTCTTCGAAGCCATCCACCAGGGTTGCGAGAAATGGAACAAGGAAAACGCCAGCTCGGAATATGAATGCTTCTACACCGGCCCTGCTTCGACCTCGGACGAGGCCGGCGAGGCGCAGATCGTCCAGGACATGTTGAGCAAGGCCGACACCGTGGCGATGGCGATTTCGCCATCCAACGCGCCACTGATCGCGCAGACCATCAAGACCGCCAATCCGACGATCCCGATCATGACGGTCGATGCCGACCTCAGCAAGGAAGATGCGGCGCTGCGCAAGACCTATCTCGGCACCGACAACTATTTGATGGGCAAGAAGATCGGCGAGTACATCAAGAAGGGCAAGCCGAATGGCGGCACGATCTGCACCATCGAGGGCAATCCTGCGGCCGACAACATCTTGCGTCGTGCGCAAGGCATGCGTGACGCACTGTCGGGCAAGGAAGGCCTCGCGGCGCTCGCCGGCGAAGGTGGCTGGACCGAAGTCGCCGGCTGCCCCGTGTTCACCAATGACGATGGCGCCAAGGGCGTTCAGGCGATGACCGATATCCTCGCCGCCAACCCCAAGCTCGACGCATTCGGCATCATGGGCGGCTGGCCGCTGTTCGGCGCGCCGCAGCCCTATCGCGATCTGTTCGGGCCGCTCAAGGACCGCATCGCCAGCAACGACTTCGTCATCGGCGCAGCCGACACGATTGGCGACGAGGTGGCGATTGCTCGTGACGGCCTGGTCACCGCACTGGTCGGCCAGCGGCCGTTCGAAATGGGCTACAAGGCGCCCTCGGTGATGATCGACCTGATCGAAGGCAAGACCGTCGCCGATCCGGTGTTTACCGGTCTCGACGAATGCACCAAGGACACGGTCGACACCTGCATCCAGAAGTAGGTTCTCGATTTGGGGCGCTCGGCAACGGGCGCCCCCCGTCGATTCCTGAACGGGACACTGCGGTTGGGGCGGCAGGCTCCGGCTTTGCCGCGTCCCATGGTCTGGATTTTTCGGCAACGAGATCGGCGTGCCGTGCGGGTTCGGACCAGTCCGGACGACAGACGGCCGACGCATTGGAACGTGGATGCCGGACAAGAAGTCAAAGAAGCGAACCGACCGGGCCAAGGCACAAGACAGCCTCCGTCCGGTTGTCATGCGCAGGGCCGGCGCTGCACACTTTTCGGGAGCGAGCGTTCATGTCTCGCTGGCCAGCGAGATTGGTCTCAGGATCGTGCGCGGCGATTATCTCCCCGGCACCATCCTGCCCAACGAGGCCAAATGGGCCGAAATCTTCGACGTTAGCCGTTCGGCGGTGCGCGAAGCGATCAAGATGCTGATGGCCAAGAGCCTTCTGGCCTCGCGCCCCAAGATCGGCAGCTGGGTCGAGCCGAAAGAGCGCTGGAACCTGCTCGACCGCGACGTGCTGGCCTGGTACGCGACAGCGCCCGATCGCGAGGCATTCCTGCGCACCGTGCAGGAGTTTCGCCATATCATCGAGCCGGAAGCGTCGGCCTTTGCCGCCATGCGGCGCAGCGACGAGCAGATGGCCGAGATCAGCCAGGCCTGCCGCGAGATGGGCGATGCCTTGAGCCTGCAGGAGCGTATCCGCGCCGACACGCGTTTTCATCTCGCCATCCTGCGCGCCTCCGGCAACGATCTGCTGGTGCCGCTCGGCGTGCTGATCGAATCGGCACTCGACCATCTCTTCGACTTCACGACGCAGAGGGTTGGTGATCAGCGGCAGGCGCAGAAGCTGCATGAGGCGATCGAGAAGAACATCCGGCTGCGGCGTCCGACAGCCGCGCGCAACGCCGTGCACAAACTGCTTGAGAACACCGATGAAGGGATCGGACGGTCAAGGCGATGGTAGTGCGGCAGTGACAGCCGGCCCTTCGCGCGTTCCCTTTAAAATGTCCACTGGCTCTTTTTTTCGCCCGGAAGCGGACCCGGCCTTCACCGTTGAAACTCGAAAAGCCAAGCAATTGGCTTTTCGTCAGTTGCGCGGACCGCCTCTCACCTCAAATCGTCTGTTTCTTGCCATCCTTGGTCGGCATCAGGTCGACGCCGTTGACCTTGCCGATATGGGTTGCCAGCATCGGCACGAATTGCTCGGCCGGGCCGGTGGCGAAGGCGCCGGCGAAAGAGTTCTTGGTGGCGTTGCCGAGCGGGTTGGCGATGCCGGCCGCGCCGGCCATCGATTCCAGATAGGTCAGGTCCTTGAAGGCGTTGGCGATGGAGAATTTGTGGGCGTCGCGGTCGCCCTCCAGCGTCCAGCGCATGAAGGTCTGGTAGAAGCCGCAATCCATGCGGCCGTTGCGGATGACGCTGTCGAAGCGCGGCGGCGAGATGCCGACCTTCTGCGCCAGCGCCAGCGCCTCCGAATAGATCGCGGCATAGCCGAGCGAGATGAAGTTGTTGAGCAGCTTCATGCGGTGGCCATCGCCGGTGTCGCCGATATGAACGATGCGGCCGGCCCAGGTTTCCAGCACCGGCTTCAGCCGGGCGAAGACGGCGTCCGGCGCGCCGACCATGGCGTCGAGCGTGCCTTCCCAGGCCTCCTTCGGCGTGCGGCTCAGCGGCGCATCGACATAGTCGATGCCGAGAGCCTTGAGTTCGGCCGCCAGTGCAATGGTCGAGACCGGATCGGAGGTCGAGCAGTCGACGACGACCGCGCCCTTTTTCAAGCCCTCCTTGAGGCCGCCGGGGCCGCGAATGATAGCCTCGACTTCGCGCGATCCGGTGACGCAGATGAAGACGATGTCCGATGCCGCCGCGACGTCGCGCGAGGTCGATACTTCAGCCGCGCCGCGGCCAAGCAGGTCTTCCGCCGGCTTGCGATTCTTGCGGCCGAGAAAGGTCAGGTTGTAGCCCTTGTCGACGATGTTCTTGGCGATCCCATGCCCCATCAGGCCAAGCCCGATGAAGCCGATCTTTTCGCTCGCGGCAGTCGTGTTCATGTCTTCAAGTCCTGTTGCAATGATTGATGATCAGCGCTGCCGTTTTGCAGGCAAGGGTGGTTGCGGATCGCGATTTTGTCTGACAATACACATAAATCCCAGCGTATGTGGAGAGCAAAATGACGAAGCGGATCATGTTCACCGGCGGCAGCGGCAAGGCCGGACGCCATGTCGTGCAGTATCTGGTGGAGCAGGGCTGCCAGGTGCTCAACATCGACACCAAGCCGCTCGACAATCCCAAGGTGCGCACGCTGATCACCGACATCACCGACAGCGGACAGGTGTTCAACGCGCTGTCGAGTTATATGGGATTGCACGAATTCGACCCGTCTCTACGCGCCCAACCGGTCGATGCGGTGGTGCATTTCGCCGCCATCCCGCGGATCATGATCACCACCGACAACGAGGTGTTCCGCATCAATGCGCTCGGCACCTACAATGTCATCGAGGCGGCGGTGAAGCTCGGCATCCGCAAGGTGGTGATTGCCTCCAGCGAAACCACCTATGGGCTGGTGTTCGCCAACGAGCCCCGTGATCCCCAGTATTTCCCGCTCGACGAGGATTATGATGTCGATCCGATGGACAGCTACGCGCTGTCCAAGGTCGTCAACGAGAAGACGGCGCGCGCCTTGGCGCTGCGCAGCGGCACCGACATCTATGCGCTGCGCATAGGCAACGTCATCGAACCACATGAATATTCGCTGTTTCCGAAATGGTTCGCCGACCCGGGGTTCCGCAAGCGCATCGCCTGGAGCTATGTCGACGCGCGCGACCTTGGCCAGATCACCCTGCGTGCCATCGAGAAGGATGGGCTCGGCTATCAGGTGTTCAACGCCGCCAATGACGATACCTCATCCGACCTGCCGACCGCCGAACTCCTGAAGCGGTTCTATCCCAGCGTACCGGTCAAGGCCGACCTCGGCGAATACGAGACGCTGCTGTCGAACCGCAAGGCGCGGGATATTCTCGGCTTCCGCCCGGAGCACAGCTGGCGCAAATACGTCAAGCAGGCCTGATCCTTTGGAGCAATCGGGCTGATCTGTGCACAGCGGCCGGCTTTGCCGCTTGAGCCGCTTGCCGCGCTTGACAGCCCCTGCAATCCGGCCTTTCTGGAGCCTATGCGGGACGCGAAGCCGAACAAGGAAAAATCGCCAGCGAAAGCGGCCTCCGGCGAGCGCCCGGCGGGCGTTCGCCGACCAGACGCGGCGCGCATCCCCGGCTCGAGTGTCCATGCTTCGCTGGCTAGCGAGATTGGTCTCAGGATCGTGCGCGGCGACTATCCGCCCGGTACCATCCTGCCCAATGAGGCGAAATGGTCGGAAACCTTCAGCGTTAGCCGCTCGGCGGTGCGCGAAGCGATCAAGATGCTGATGGCCAAGAGCTTGTTGGCGTCGCGCCCCAAGATCGGCAGCTGGGTCGAGCCGAAGGAACGCTGGAACCTTCTCGATCGCGACGTGCTCGCCTGGTACGCGACATCCCCGGATCGCGAGGTGTTCCTGAAGACCGTGCAGGAGTTCCGCCATATCATCGAGCCGGAAGCGACCGCCTTTGCCGCCATGCGGCGGACCAACGAGCAGATGGCCGAGATCAGCCAGGCCTGCCGCGAGATGGGCGAGGCGACGAGCCTGCAGGAGCGCACGCGTGCCGACACGCGTTTCCACCTGGCGATCCTGCGGGCATCCGGCAACGACCTTTTGGTGCCACTCGGCGTGCTCATCGAATCCGCGTTCGACCACCTGTTCGCCTATACGACACGGGAGCTGGATGATTTGCAGGACGCACAGAAGCTGCACGAGGCGATCGAGAAGAACATCCGCCTGCAGCGGCCGGATGCGGCGCGCAACGCGGTGCGCAAGTTGTTGGCCAACACGGACGGCGTCATCCGTTCGCGCTAGGCGCCTAAAGGGTCGCGGCTAATCCTCTTTCTCCCGCCCGAAGGCGGCGCGAAGCTCGTCCTTGGCGTCCTCAAGCACTTGTCTGCGCGAAGCGGGCAGATTCTTGCCGGCGCGGTTGATGTAGAAGTTCAGCATCGACATGGCGGACTGGAACGGCTCGGCCTTGCGCCGGTGGCTGTGTTCGGCGGATCGCTTGAGCGAGGCTGCGATCTTCCTGGCGTCGTCGAATTCAAAGACGTGGTTCTCGAGATCCATAGCGTCGCTGTGCTCGGTCACCTGGGCCGACCATTTCTTCTTCGCGATCATGGCAGGACTCCTTTGCAGGGTGGCTTGCCGGGAAACTCCACACCTTGGCATCGGTTCCCCATTGGCCTTGGGTCTGGTGCGACGGATTTGCCTGCCGTGGCGCTGCTGCGCGTTGCGAATGTGCCGATAGTGGCGCAAACGGCAGCCGATTTTCGAGACCGCCGACAGGAAACGCCTTGACCCGAACCGACTTGAACCGGCCGAGCCCCGGTATCGACAGCAGCTATGCCTGGATGCGGCTCGCGATTTCGATGCTGCTGGCGACGATCGGCGGCGTCGGCATGTGGGCTGTCGTCGTCGTGCTGCCCGCTGTGCAGGCCGAGTTCGGCGTTGATCGCGCCGCGGCGTCCATGCCTTACACCGCGACCATGGTCGGTTTCGCCGCCGGCAACGTGCTGGTCGGCCGCGCCATCGACCGCATGGGCTACTGGATCCCCGCGCTGCTCTCCTCGATTGCGCTCGCCGCCGGCCTCCTGCTCGCGGCGCTGTCGACCTCGATCCTGCAATTCACCCTTGCTCAAGGGCTGTTGATCGGTGTCGGCACGTCGGTGATCTTCGGGCCGCTGATCGCCGATATCTCGCATTGGTTCAACCGCCGGCGCGGTGTCGCGGTGACCGCGGCGGCCGCCGGCAACTACCTTGCCGGAGCGATCTGGCCAACCATCATGCCGACGCTGATGAAGGCTGATGGCTGGCGCTTCACCTATGCCGCGATCGGCGTCATCTGCCTGGTGACCATGGTGCCGCTGGTGCTGTTGCTGCGGCGCGGTGCTCCGGAGACTGCCGCAGCTGGTTCGCCGGGAAGCCGGCCGGTGCAGCCGATCTCGCTGTCGCCGGCGGCGTTGCAGGTGCTTCTGGTCGTCGCCGGCCTCGGCTGCTGTGTGGCGATGTCGATGCCGCAGGTGCATATCGTCGCCTATTGCATGGATCTCGGCTATGGCATGGCGCACGGCGCCGACATGCTGTCGATCATGATGGCGGCGGGCGTCGTCAGCCGGCTGGCCTCCGGGTTTCTCGCCGACCGCATCGGCGGCGTGAAGACGCTGCTCGTCGGCTCGGTGCTGCAATGCCTATCACTGCTGTTCTACATTCCCTTCGACGGACTTGCCTCGCTTTACGTCGTATCGTTGGTGTTCGGCCTGTCGCAAGGCGGCATCGTGCCCTGCTACGCGATCATCGTGCGCGAATACATGCCGGCCAAAGAGGCCGGCCAGCGTATCGGCATCGTCATGATGGCGACGATCTTCGGCATGGCGATCGGCGGCTGGATGTCGGGTTGGATTTACGACCTGACCGGCTCCTATGCCGCGGCATTCCTGAACGGTATAGCCTGGAATCTGCTGAACATACTGGCGATCGGTCTGTTGTTTTGGAGGGCAAGGCAACGTGCCATGGCGATGGCTTAAAAGGGCAGAGCTATTTCGCGTTGCTTGACAAGGGCGAAAGGCTGCGCGACGCCAGAACACGAGTGGTGCGGCAAGGCAAGCCGGGTGAGATGACGACAGCAAGGACGATCGTATCCCCGCACTTTGGTGGGTGCTCTTCCGAGGGAGCGGGTCCTTGATCAAGCCGCGCTCGCGCCGGGGCGGTGGCCGCCCGACCATTGCCGATGTCGCGCGCAAGGCCGGTGTCGGCGCCATCACTGTGTCGCGCGCTCTGCGCGAGCCGGCGCGCGTCTCGGAGGAATTGCGCCGCCAGATCCAGGCCGCGGTCGACGAACTTGGTTATGTGCCGGACCCGAATGCGCGGGCACTGGCTTCGGCGCGCGCCGAGGTGTTCGGCGTGCTGGTGCCGTCGCTCACCAACAACGTCTTTGCCGAGGTGGTGCGCGGCATCTATGACAGCCTGTCGGCCAGCCCGTTCCGCATCCAGCTTGGCAACACCCATTATTCCGGCCTCGAAGAAGAGCGGCTGCTGCAGGTCTTCGGTTCGCAGCGGCCGGCAGCGCTGATCGTCGCCGGCATCGACCAGACACCGACCTCGCGAAAACTGCTGGAGAGCGCCGGCTGCCCGGTGGTGCAGGTCATGGAAACCGGGCCTGATCCTGTCGACATGATGGTCGGCTTCTCGCATTTCGACGGCGGCAGGACGGCGACCGAGCATCTGATCGAGACAGGCTACCGCCGCATCGGCTTCATCGGCGCACGCATGGACCCGCGCTCGCAGCGGCGCCTTGCCGGCTATCGGGCGGCGATGGAGGCCGCCGGGCTGTTCGACCCACGCCTCGTCACCACCACGCCGGTGCTGTCGAGCGTGCCGCTCGGGCGCGAAATGCTCCGCGACGCGCTGGCCAAGGTACCGACGCTCGACGGTGTGTTCTGCAACAATGACGACATCGCGCTCGGCGTGTTGTTCGAGTGCCATCGCGCCTCGATCGCGGTGCCTAAGACGATAGGCATCGTCGGCTTCAACGATCTCGACATGATGCAGGTGGCGTTTCCTTCGATCACCAGCATCCGCACCCACCGCTATGAGATCGGCCGACGTGCGGTCGCCATGGCGCTGGCGGCGATCGCCGGCAACAGGCCGGAACAACGGATCGTCGATCTCGGCTTCGAACTCAAGCGCCGCGAGAGCACCGCCCGTTGAAACACACAGAAGCGACTGTGTGAATGCCGGTTTACACAACGTCATGGTAGCGCTACCAATTGCCTGGAGTGGAAACTTACGGCAAAAGCCAAGGCCTGTTTATTATATATAAGCGACAGCTGATGCTTGTTTATTATGTATAATATGATAGTTTTTATTTCCCATTTAGAGGTGGCAAGGGAGGGAGCCGGGTCGACATTGGCGACTTAAGAAAGCGCGACAGGCAAGGCAGGAGGTGCCTGGCCGGACGCGTGAAGTGCATGGCAGCCAAAACAATCAAAACTGCAACTGGGAGGAATATCGATGATCAAGTCACTCGTGGGTGGCATCGTTGCCGCCACTGCATTTGTCATGCTCAACTCGGCCGCAATGGCCGCCGGTCCCGAAGTCGTGAAGGGACCAGCCGCTGAACCGGACTGCTTCGCGCCCTGGGCCGCAGATACGCAGTTCTTCAAGTTTCCCAAGAAAGATGGCCCGTACCGGATCGCGCTAGCCAATGGCTATATCGCCAACACCTGGCGTATCCAGATGATCCAGACGGCCAAGGCGTATGCAGCGCAGAAGGACGTCGCCGCCAAGCTGAAGGAATTCAAGGTGGTGTCGACCGGCGAGGATGTGCCGGCGCAGATTTCGGCGATCAACAACTTCATCGATTCCGGCTATGACGCGATTGTTGTCAACGCGCAGAACCCGACCGCTTTCGCGCCGGTCATCAAGCGCGCCAAGGAGGCCGGCGTCGTGCTGGTCGCCTTCGACAACATTCTCGACACCAAGGATGCCATCAACGTCAATGTCGATCAGAAGGGCCTTGGCGAACTTTGGGGCAAATGGCTGACCGGCCATATACCCGAAGGCGGCAAGATTCTTGAAGTCCGCGGCGTTGCCGGCACGTCGGTCGACACCGATCGCCACAATGGCATCCATGAGGTTCTCGACGCTTCGGGCAAGAAATGGGACGTCACCGAAGTCGCCGGCAAGTGGGACGATCCGACGGCACAGAAGGTCACGGCTGACGCGATCGCCACCAATGGTCCGTTCGTCGGCATCACCGGCCAGGGTGGCGATACCGGCATCGTGCAGGCGATGATCGACGCCAAGCATCCGTTCGTGCCGTTCGGCGGCGAAACAGAGAACGGCTTCCGCAAATTCTGCGCGGCCCATGCGGCGGACGGATTGAAATGCTCGTCAGCCGGTACCGGCCCCGCCCAGGTGGCGGTTGCCATCAAGACGGCGATCGCAGCCCTTGAAGGCAATGTCGTCCCGCAGTCGGTCAAGCTGCCGCTTGCAATCGTCGAGGATCCGAACTTCAAGGCAGGTCAGGATTTCTTCCCTGATCAGTCCGACAATTTCTTCGTCGGCAATTCCTTCCCGACCTGCGGTATCAATTTCACCGCGCAGGAAATCATGGGCCAGACCAAGGCCGACCAGTAGCTGCACCCAGGCGCCGCGGGATATTCCGCGGCGCCGACCACTCGATATCCCTAGTCGTCAAAGAGCCTCGGGAGGCCCGATGGACGGTGCGATTCCGCTCTTCCGGATGGAAGGCATATCCAAGCGCTATGGTGGTGTGCGGGCGCTGGAAAAGGCCGAGCTTTCGGTCTCATCCGGCAGCATTCACGGCATCCTCGGCGAAAACGGTGCCGGCAAATCGACGCTGATCAAGGTGATGGCCGGTGTCGTTGCGCCCGACGAAGGGCGCATGACGCTAGATGGCCGCGAGGTGACGTTCGCTTCGCCGGCTGCCGCCAACCAGGCCGGCATCGTCTGCATCTTCCAGGAACTGTCGCTGGTTCCCGAACTCAGCGTTGCCGACAACATTGTTATCTCAGACCCGCCGACGCGGTTCGGAATGATCGACCGCAAGGCACAACGCCGGATTGCGGAAGAAGCGTTGGCGCGCGCGGGTGCCGCAGACATCCACCCGCTGGCGCTGGTCAAGGACCTGCCGCTGTCGCGCCGCCAGATGGTCGAGATCGCCAAGGCGCTGGCACGCAAGCCGCGCATCCTGATCCTCGACGAGGCGACCTCGGCGCTGACCGCGACGGATGTCGCCAAGATTTTCGGCGTGCTGAAGCGACTGCGCTCGGAAGGGCTGGCGCTGCTCTATATCTCGCACCGCATGAATGAGATCGCAGAACTGGCCGACCAATGCACGGTGTTTCGCAACGGTCGCAATGTCGCCAGTTACGCGGCGGGCACAAAGAGCGACAATGAAGTCGTCGAACTGATGATCGGGCGAGAATACAGCCACATCTTTCCGCCGAAGCCGCCACGCGCTTCGGCTGCCGCCGTTCCGGTGTTGGAGGCACGCAAGCTTTCATGGACCGACCGGTTGGACAATGTCTCGCTGACTGTTGGGGCAGGCGAGGTCGTCGGTCTTGGCGGCCTCGACGGTCAGGGCCAACGCGAACTGCTGCTTGCCTTCTTCGGGGTGTTGCGCGGCCTGTCGGGCCAGATCTTCATCGACGGCAAGCCCGTTGCCATCGCCAGCCCCGCCGCCGCACGTGAAGATGGTATCGGCATGGCGCTCATTCCCGAAGACCGCAAGACCGAAGGCCTAATGCTGCCGATGACGGTGCGCGAGAACCTGTCCTTCGCCGCGCTCGACCGGCTGTCCAAAGCCGGCATCATCGACCGTGCCGCCGAGCAGCGGCTGATCGATGACATGGTCGGCCTGCTGGCGATCAAGACCGCGGGGCTCGACATTCCGGTCGGCGCGCTGTCGGGCGGCAACCAGCAGAAGGTGGTTATCGCCAAATGGCTGATGCGCCAGCCACGCATCATCCTGCTCAACGATCCGACGCGCGGCATCGATGTCGGCACCAAGCAGGAGCTTTATCAGCTGATGCGCAAGCTCGCCGATGCCGGTGCTGCGATCCTGTTCTATTCGACCGACTATGACGAGCTGATCGGCTGCTGCGACCGTGTGCTGGTGCTCTATGACGGGGCGGTCAGGCGTGAGCTGGTTGGCGCCGAGATCACCGAACGGGCGCTGATCGCCAGCGCGCTCAACATCCATGGCGAGGAGAGCCCCGTGAACCTGGGAGCAAACGCGTGAAGGATTGGCGCTACTGGCTGGCGGAGCAGCGCGGGACGCTGCTGGCGCTTGGCATCTTCATCGTCATGTTCGTCATTTATACCTCGAACCACCCGGCGGGCTTCACCGCCAATGTCGTGCAGACGGCAGCGAACAAGGGCGTGCTGCTCGCCTTCGTCGCCATGGCCCAGACGCTGGTGGTGATCACCGCCGGCATCGACCTGTCCGTCGGCATGATCTTCACCCTGACCAATTGCCTGGCGTCCTGGCTGGTCATCGGCACTGGCATCGAAACCGCCTTCGGCGTCCTCGCGGTGCTCGGCACCGGGCTGCTGTGCGGGGCGATCAACGGCGCCATCGTCATTTATGGGCGGCTGCAGCCGATTGTCGCCACCATCGCCACCGGCGCCGTCTACTTCGGCATTGCCCTGCTGCTGCGACCTTTTCCCGGCGGCTCGGTCAACGAGGGCCTCGCCGACGCTTTGACCGGACGACTGTTTGGCGTGGTGCCGGCAAGCTTGGTCGTGTTGCTGGCCGTGGTCCTCATTGTCTGGGTGCCGTTCAGCCGCTCGGTGCTCGGTCGTGCGGCCTACGCAGCCGGCTCGTCGGAGACGGCGGCCTACATGTCCGGCGTGCCGATCCGCCGTGGAAAATTCGCCGCCTACGCACTGGCCGGGCTGCTTGCCGCAGTCGGCGGGCTGTTCCTGACCTTCTTCACCTATACCGGCGACGCGGCCTATGCCAGCGGCAACGCCTACACGTTGTTCTCGATCGCCGCCGTGGTGCTCGGCGGCGTCTCGCTGTTCGGCGGCAAGGGCAGCGCCATCGGGGCGATCTTCGGCGCGCTGGCGTTCCGCACCATCGGTGACCTGCTCTTCGTCTTCGATTTCGATCCGCTCTGGCAACCGCTGTTCCAGGGCGTTATCCTGCTGATCGCGGTCAGCCTCGGCGCCTTCGCCCTGTTTCGGGTCCGCAACCGGCTGGAGTGGTTCCTGTGAGCGAAACGACGCTTGGCGGCATTGCCGGCCGCATGCCCAGATTCATCCGGCGCGCCGATCCGGCGGTGCTGACGGCCTTCGCCTGCATCGTGCTGCTGCTGTTCCTCGGCAGCCTCTATTCCAGAAGCTTCCTGTCTCCTGAATACCTTCTGCAGCAGCTCAAGGTGGCGTCGTTCCTCGGCGTCATCGCCACCGGCATGATGCTGGTCATCCTGCTTGGCCAAATCGACCTGTCGGTGCCGTGGTCGGTCGCAATGGGCGCCATGATGGCCAGTGCGGCGGCGGCCTATGGTCCCGTCGGCGTGGCGCTTGCCATTCCGTTCGGCATCGTCTGCGGCATGCTAATCGGCGTCGTCAACGGCATCGGCGTCGCCTATCTGCGCATCCCCTCGATGATCATCACGCTGGCCACCAACGCCGTCGCGCAGGGGCTGATGGTGGTCTACACCGGCGGTTTCTCGCCACAGGATTCGGCGACTGGCGCGATGCGCTACCTGGCGACTGGTTTTGCCATTCCGGGCGTGCCCAACGCGGTCATCATCTGGGCGCTGATCGGCGCGGCGATGGTGTTCGTCCTGACCCGCACCAGCTTCGGCCGCGCCGTCTACGGAATCGGCAATCGCGAGCGCGCCGCCTATCTCTCGGGCATCGACACACGGCGCGTGGTGATGATTGCCTTCGCCGTCTCGGGCGGGCTTTCGGCCTTCGGCGGCGTGCTCCTGGCCGGCTATGCTTCCAAGGCGGCGCAATCGATGGGCGACGCCTACCTGTTGCCGTCAATCGCGGCAGTGGTGCTTGGCGGTACCTCGATCCTGGGCGGGCGCGGTTCCTATCTCGGCACCGTCGCCGGCGTCATCCTGATCACGCTGCTGCAATCCATCCTTTCCGTCATGCAGATGCCGGAGGCGGGGCGGCAGATCATCTATGGCATCGTCATCGTTGCCATGCTGTTGCTCTACGGCCGCGCGCCGGCAAGCCGCTGACAGTGGACGAAAAGACAGAACAGGCGCCAACGGGCGCACCCGGTTCGGTGCCGGCCATTGTTGTGATGGGTGTCGCCGGCTGCGGCAAGTCGGCCGTCGGCACCGCGCTGGCCGCCACGCTGGGCGCCATCTTCGTCGAGGGCGACCAGTTGCATCCGCCCGAAAACGTCGCGCGCATGGCAAGCGGCGAGCCGCTCACCGATCAACTCCGTGAAGGCTGGCTCGACGCGATTGGCGAGCGCATCGTGATGTCGGTAGGGCAGGGCGAAGGCGTGGTTGCCGCCTGCTCGGCGCTGAAGCGCAGCTATCGCGAGCGGCTGAGCAGCTTCTGCCCGGAGATCGTCTTCCTCTACCTGAAGATCGACGCTGCCACGGCCAGGCGACGCGTCGCCAGCCGCAAGGGTCATTTCATGCCGGCAAGCCTGGTCGACAGCCAGTTCGCCATCCTCGAGCCACCGGCGGCGGATGAGCGGGCATTGACGCTCGACGCGAGGCGCCCGGTCGACGAACTTGTCGCCGCCACGGTTGGTCAGATGCGCTAAATCTGCGACGTCAGTTCGACCGGAAAATCATCATTGTCGGCGTCGCGCATGGCGGCGAGGCTGCGATTGTCCAGCACTTCGGCAATCGCCTGGCGTACCTCCAACATCATGTGCCGGACCTGGCACGTCGCCTCGTCGCAGTCCTCGCAGCGCTGATATTGCGTGCGGCTGGCACAGGGGATTGGCGCCAGCGGTCCGTCAAGCACGCGCACGACATGGCCGATCTTGATTTCGGAGGCCGGCCGGGCGAGGCGGTAGCCACCTTCCTTGCCCTTGCGGCTCTGGACGAAGCCGGCGTTGCGCAACTCGCCCAGGATGGCATCGAGGAACTTCTTCGGAATGTTGTTGGCAACTGCGATGTCGTTGACAAAGGCCAGTTGGCCAGCCGGCAGGCCGGACAGATGCACGAGGGCCTTGAGGCCGTATTTGCCTTTTTTTGTCAGCATGCCCAGATCAACCCATTGAAGCCCCAACCACCCGCATCTGGCGACTGTTTGTGTGCAAATAATGACGTTTTCGCCGCGCGATGACGTTTCGCGAAAACAAGCCACCAGATGGCACGTTAGGCACAAATGCGTTGATTCTTTGTAACGTTTTGCATGATGAAGCCGATAGAGCCTGTTCCACCCGATAGAATCGGGATGGAACTCTGCTTCTCGGCTCGAACATGATTCTGGCGAAAACCGGATTCCGCTGTTCGGGATCATGCTTTGGTCCGCTGAATACCGGATTGCCGGCGCACGAAACGAAAAAAGCCGGCACAGCGCCGGCTTTCGCGTTCACCTCGGATGCTGCCCCGTCAGCGACTGCCGTAGGTCTGGTCGAGCAGGCCGCCGGCGGCGAAATGCTCCTTCTGGACCTTGTCCCAGCCGCCGAAGACGTCGTCCACCGTCAGCAGGCGGACATCGGGGAAGTCGGCCTTGTATTTGGCGGCGACTGCCGCGTCGCGGACCCGGTTGCCGTTCTGCGCGAGGATGTCCTGGCCTTCCGGCGTGTAAAGGAAGTCGAGATAGGTCTTGGCCAGATCGCGGGTGCCATGTTCGTCGGCCACCCTGTCGACGATCGCCACCGGGAATTCGGCCAGCAGGCTAACCGAGGGCGTGACCTGCTCGAACTTATCGTCGCCATATTCCTTGCGGATGCCGCGCGTCTCGGACTCGAAGGTGATCAGCACGTCGCCGATCTCGCGCTGCACGAAGGTGGTGGTCGCGGCGCGGCCGCCTGTGTCGAAGATCGGCACGTTGTTGAACAGCGTGGTGATGAATTCCTTCACCTTGGCGTCGTCGCCCTTGAAGGCTTCCTTGGCGTAGGCGGTGGCCGCCAGATATGTGTAGCGCGCATTGCCCGAGGTTTTCGGGTTGGGGAAGATCACCTGGACGTCGTCGCGCACGAGATCGTTCCAGTCCTTGATGTGCTTGGGGTTGCCGGCGCGCACGAGGAAGGACGGCAGCGAATAGAAGGGCGAGGCGTTGTCAGGAAAATCCTTCTGCCAGTCGGCCGAAACGAGGCCCTTCTTGACCAGGAAATCGATGTCGGTGACCTGGTTGAAGGTGACGACATCGGCGCCGAGCCCTTCGGCGATGGCGCGCGCCTGTGCCGAGGTGCCGGCATGCGACTGGTCGACGGTGACGCCTGGATGCCCTGCGATGAAGGCCTTGTTGACCTGGACGAACAGTTCGCGGCCGACATCATAGGATGCGTTGAGCAGTTTGTCGGCCGACCAGGCTTGGGAGGATGCGAGGAACAGGCCGGCTATGGCGGCGACGCCAAGGAAAAATCGCTTCATGAAAACGGGCTCCGATGCAATGTGTTTATGGTCGAACCATAGCCGTGGCGCAGGGTACGCGACGAGGCACGCGCAGCGGCCCGTGCCCTAGCCACGAGAAAAGATATCGCCAAAACGGCCGGCTGTTAGGATCTCTTTTCTGGCATGGATATTTTCGATGCCCCAGCCGGCACAACGACGCTGCGTGCGCGCACAATCCTTCCCGGACGATGGGCAGGCGGATTGGATCAAGCGGTCGGGAAGAGCTTCCAGCGACCGGGGCGGAAGGCCACCCGACTTTTCTGCGCCGCGGGGTGATCGACCGGCAGTTCGATTTCGACCCGCTGGCGCTCGCCGCCGATCTCGAGTTCTACTCGCCGCGTGCCGGCGACGCGGCGACTGGCCGCGACCGTGCCGGCGATGCAGCCGCTGCAGCCGTCGAGCAGCTCGACATCGTGCGGGCGGAAGAACAGCGTCGCGTCGCCCGAGGGCTCGTGGGGTGCGGCAAGTCCGATCGGGCGGTCGGCAAGCCAGATCTCGCCATTCTCGACCTTGACGGGAAGCGAGCTCGATTCACCGATAAAGCCATAGACGAAGGGCGAGTTCGGCGTGTCGTAGATGTCGTCGGCGGTGCCAACCTGCTCGATGCGGCCCTGGCTCATCACCACGACGCGATCGGCAAGCTCCAGCGCCTCTTCCTGGTCATGGGTGACGAAGACGGTGGTGTGGCCGGTGGCGTCATGGATTTCGCGCAGCCAGCGGCGTAACTCCCGGCGCACCTGTGCGTCGAGCGCGCCGAACGGCTCGTCGAGCAGCAGCACCTTGGGTTCGATCGCCATGGCGCGCGCCAGCGCCACGCGCTGGCGCTGGCCGCCGGAGAGCTGAGCCGGATAACGCTTTTCCAGCCCTGAAAGCTGGACGAGGTCGAGCAGTTCGGAAGCGCGGCGGCGGATCTCCTGCGCCGGCGGTCGCGACGGCCCGTGTCGGACCTTGAGGCCGAAGCCGATGTTGTCGGCCACCGTCATGTGCCGGAACAGCGCATAATGCTGGAAGACGAATCCGACATTGCGCTCCTGGATCGACCTCTGCGAAGCGTCCTCGTCGCCGAAGAAGATTTTTCCTCGCGTCGGCCGCTCCAGCCCGGCAATCAGCCTGAGCAGCGTCGTCTTGCCGGAACCGGACGGCCCCAGAAGCGCGATCAGCTCGCCCGACTTGATGTCGAGCGACACGTCGTGAAGCGCCGGAAACCGGTCAAACTCCTTGCGCACGTTGGCAACGCGAACTTCCATGCAAACCCCTCTATCAGTGTCCGCGCGTCGCGGCGATCTCGGCGCCGTAGCGCATCTCGAGAAGTGTTTTCAAGACCAGCGTGACGAGCGCCAGGCCCGCAAGCAATGAAGCGACGGCAAAGGCGCCGACGGCGTTGTACTCGTTATAGAGGATTTCGACATGCAGCGGCATGGTGTTGGTCAGGCCGCGTATGTGGCCCGACACCACCGACACCGCGCCGAACTCGCCCATGGCACGTGCATTGCACAGAAGCACGCCATAGAGCAGCCCCCATTTGACGTTGGGTAAGGTCACATACCAGAAGGTCTGCCAGCCATTGGCGCCGAGCGACAGGGCTGCCTCCTCGTCGCCATTGCCCTGTTCCTGCATCAGCGGGATCAGTTCGCGGGCGACGAAGGGAAAGGTGACGAAGACGGTGGCCAGCACGATGCCTGGCACTGCAAACAGGATGACGATGCCATGCGCCTTCAGCCAGCCGCCGAGCAGCCCCTGGGCGCCGAACAGAAGCACATAGACCAGACCCGATATGACCGGCGAGACCGAGAAGGGCAGGTCGATCAGCGTGGTCAGGAAGGCCTTGCCCTTGAACTCGAACTTGGCGATCGCCCAAGCGGCGGAGATGCCGAAGACGATGTTGAGCGGCACCGAGATCGCTGCGACAAGCAGCGTCAGCCGGATCGCCGAGCGCGCGTCAGGATCGCTCAGCGATTGCGTATAGGCGCCGACGCCTTTCGCCAGTGCCTCGTTGAAGACGATGATCAGCGGCAGCAGCAGGAAGATGCCCAGGAAGGTGAAGGCAACGGTCATCAGCGCCACGCGCGCCGGGCGGCTTTCCGTGACGGCCGCCGACTGGCTCTCGTGATGCGGCTCGTAGGATTTGATCTCGGGATCAGCCATAGCGCTTGCGGCTCCATGTCTGCGCGAGATTGACGACCAGCAGCATGACGAACGACAGAGCGAGCATGATCGCCGCGATCGCGGTCGCTGCCGGATAATTGTATTCTTCCAGCCGGATGACAATCAGCAGCGGCGCGATCTCGGATTTGTAAGGCAGGTTGCCGGCGATGAAGATGACCGAGCCGTATTCGCCGACGCCGCGGGCGAAGGCCAGCGAAAAGCCGGTGACAATGGCCGGCGCCAGCCCTGGAAACAGGATGCGGGTGATGATCTGGAAGCGGCTGGCGCCAAGCGTGGCGGCGGCTTCCTCAACCTCCTTGTCGATCTCTTCCATGATCGGCTGCACGGTACGCACGACGAAGGGCAGGCCGATGAAGACCAGCGCGATGACGATGCCGAGCGGCGTATAGGCAACCTTGATGCCGAGCGGCATCAGCAATTTGCCGATCCAGCCGTTCGGCGCGTAGAGCGTGGTCAGCGCGATGCCGGCCACCGCCGTCGGCAGCGCGAAGGGCAGGTCGACCATGGCATCGACGATGCGGCGGCCGGGAAAGCGGTAGCGCACCAGCACCCAGGCGACCAGCGTGCCGAAGACGACGTTGACGGCAGCCGCGATGAAGGCGGTGCCGAAGCTGATTTCCAGCGCCTTGATGGTGCGGCGATCGGTGGCGATGGCCCAGAATTCAGGCCAGCCAAGGGCGGCCGAGCGCCAGAGCAGCCCGGACAGCGGGATGAGGATGATGAGGGTGAGGTAGGCAAGCGAGAAGCCGAGCGTCAGTCCGAAACCCGGAATGACACTCGGCTGTCTGAACCGCCACCCCGCCTGCGCGGGTGCTGTGGTCATATCGTCCTGATCTAGATCTAGCTCACTGGGCCGGCTTGTAGATCTGGTCGAATATACCACCGTCGCCGAAATGATAAGGCTGTGCTTTCTTCCAGCCGCCAAAAAGCGGATCGTCGATGGAGATCAGCTTGATGTCGGGTGTCTTGGGAAGATCAGCGGGAGCCACAAGGTCGGGCTTGGCCGGACGATAGTGGTTCTTGGCGATGATTGTCTGGCCTTCCTTGGAATAGAGCCAGCCCAGATAGGCTTCGGCGACCTTGCGCGTGCCCTTGGCGTCGACATTGGCGTCCACCACCGCCACCGGAGGCTCGGCCAGGATCGAAGTCGGAGGATACACGATGTCGAAATTGTCGGCGCCGAATTCGTCCAGCGCCAGATAGGCATCGTTTTCCCAGCCAATCAGCACGTCGCCGATGCCCTTTTGCGCGAAGGTCACGGTCGAGCCACGGGCGCCGGTGTCGAGCACCGGGGCATTGGCATAGAGCTTGCCGACGAATTCCTTGGTCTTGGCCTCGTCACCGCCGTCGTTGGCGTTGGCGTAGGCCCAGGCGGCGAGATAGTTCCAGCGCGCGCCGCCAGAGGTCTTGGGATTGGGCGTGATCACCTGGGTGCCGTCCTTGACCAGGTCGTTCCAGTCATGGATGCCCTTGGGATTTCCCTTGCGGACAAGGAAGATGATGGTCGAGGTGTAAGGCGCTGAATTGTTTTCGAATTTGGTGCGCCAGTCGGGATTGATCTTCTTCGACTTGGAGACGATGGCGTTGATGTCGCCTTCGAGCGCCAGCGTCACCACATCGGCGTCGAGGCCGTCGATCACGGCGCGGGCCTGGGCACCCGATCCGCCATGCGATTGCTGGATGGTGACCGTCTCGCCGGTCTCGGCCTTCCAGTGCGCCGCGAAGGCTTCGTCATAGGCCTTGTAGAGCTCGCGCGTCGGATCGTAGGACACGTTGAGGATGGTGGTGTCGGCAAACGCGAAACCGAGCGTGCCGAACTGGACAGATGTGGCGACCAGTGCGCCGAGCAGTTTCCTGAAATGAGGTTTGGTCATTTCTGCCTCCGTTGAACCGGCGCCAAATCTACCGAATTGATAGAAATTAGATGCATTCAATGTTGCCTTTTTTGGCCCCCTGAAGAAAATGTTCGACGATATTTCGCTGTGCGGAGAAATTTCTTCCTCATGGCTGCACTGAGCAAACTGTGAGCCTGCCTGACGTTTGATCTAGGCTTTGGACCGGCCGGGACAAGGACTTCGCCTGCCGGGCCCGATTCGCTCAGCCTTCGCTGTCGATGGTGATCAGCGAAGCCATGTTCGGGCTGTTGAGCGGCACGGACGAAGGGCAGCGGCAGCCCGCAATGGCGGCGACGTCGAAAAGCTCGGTGATGTGTCCCTTCAACTCGATCCACTCGGCTATGCCGCCGGTATGCAGGTCGATGATGTAGAGCGCGCAGCGCGGCTCGGCGTCGCGCGTCTGCAGATTGTCCTGCAGCGGCAGGTCCTTGAACAGGCCATCGCGCGGCAACGACGTGGTGACGGTGGCAAAGCGGCCATGAAAGCTCAGGCCGCGCAGGAAGCCGGGGCAAAAGGCGATGTTCTGCCGCTGCCCGGTTCCGGGATCGATGCGGACCAGGAAGCCGCGGCCGGAATCCAGCACCCACAGCGCACCGTCATGGACGCGCGGCGAATGCGGCATCGACAGATCGTCGACCACCACTTTGTCCTCGGTGATGTCGATGATCATGCCGCCTTCCCAGCGGCGGTCGCGCCAGCCGCCGACCGAGTCCGACCGACTGATCGCGCTGACATAGCGGGCGCGCCCGTTCTGCATGGCGAGACCATTGAGATGACAGCGGTCCTCAGGCACCAGCTTGCTGATGAAGGAGGGCTTCCACAACGGCCGGAAGGAATGCGTCGGGCTCAGCGTCGCCAGGCAAGAGAACTTGGTGTTGATGAACACGATCTGCCCGTCTTCGCGCACGGCCAGTTCATGGATGTCGAGGTCGCCTGTGTAAGAAGCGGCGCGCGGCATATACATGCGGTCGTAAATGGCGTTGGCGACCTGGTCGGGTCCGAGGATGTTTTCCAGCCGCCACACCGCCGTGTCGGAGGCTAGGATGATCCGCTGCCCGGCAACGGTCACGCCCATGGCCCTGACGAAACTGGTCTGGTGGATGGAGGCCTTCCTGTCGCCGGTGAGGCCGACCAGGAACAACTGTCCGGTCTGGTAGGAGGTGAAAGCCAGCGAGCACTGCGCCGTCTCCATCCAGTTGATGAAGCCGCGCGACAGCGAGACGTTGGTCTGCTGTTCGGCCGCGCTGGGAGACGCGGCTTCGGGCGGTCTCGCCGGGGCCTCGTCAGTGGCCTTGGATGTGCTCACGCTTGCTCCATGGGTAGACCTGGTCATGACTACGCCGGCCGCGAGGGCCGGCGCAAGAAGTTCAGATGCAATCCGCTGGACTACCAGCCGTAACGGAGTGCCGCGCCAATGGAGCCGGCGCTGTAATTGTTGCCGAAGCGGACGCTGCCGCGGACCACGCCGGACCAGTTGCTGGCGCTGGCCACGTTCACGCCGACGCCGACCTCGCCGAACGTGCCGTTGCCGGCGCTGTCGGTGGCCGAGAAGGCGCTGCCGGGGAAGTTGATGTCGACGGCGTTGCTGTCGCCGAAATGGTTCCAGACACTCAGCGTCAGGTCCGGACTGACAGTCATGCCGTTCATCTGCATATCGGTGCCGATGCGCGCGCCGATCCTGGCGCGGCCGCTGCTGCCGTTCTGGAAGTCGATGTCGCCGCCAAACAGCGATACCGAATCCATATTGGTGCGGACCCATTCCAGGCTGGCTTGCGGCTCGATGAAGCCCCAGCCCATGGCGACGCGGTAGCCGGCGTCGAGGCGCGCGCCGATATTGGTGGCGTTGGTGCTCGCCTTGCCGCCGACGTCGTTGATGTCGACATCGAGGAAGTCGGCCTTGACGAGGCCGTCGAGGTAGAAGCCGCCATTCAGGTAGGTGGCGTAGGCGCCGACCGTGCCGCCCTTGTAGTTCCAGCTGTCGTCCGTCGCCTTGAAGTCGAGCCTGGAGGTGACGTAGCCGCCCATGACGCCGAACAGCATATCGCCGCCGGCGATACCTTCGAGCCCCATGTCGATGCCGCCGAGGAAGGCACCGGTGCGCTGGCTGCGATCGAGGTCGAGGGTCTCTGCCTGCAGCGAGACCGGATCGGTGAAGCTGACGCTGCTGTCGCGATTAGACCAGTCGCCGGACGCCCGCGCCCAGAGACCGCCCATGCGCGCCGCGAGTTTTTCCTCCGGCATATCCGCATTGTGGACGCCACTTTCCTGCGTGCGCAGATCCGCCATGCGGTCCCGCCAGAAGCCGGTCGTGTCCAGCCACACATCCTGTGCTCCGGTCACGCCGGCAGGCAGTTCGAAACCGGCATTGTCAAGCCCGATGGAACGCAGGCCGTGTGTGTTGCCCTGCAGGAACAGGCCGTAGGTGAAGAAGCCGGCATTGACTGGGCCAGCCAGATCGAAATCGCTGTCGGCGGTTGTTCCGCTCACCGTGACCACGGGGATGAAGACCGCCGGCGCGCCGGCGCCGACGACATTCACGACCAAATCGGTATGACCGGACGAATTGCCGCCGATCGTCAGAGTGTCGGCGACGCCGGTGGTAAAGTTGGCGTCGACGCCGAGCTTCGAATTGCCCTGGCCGGTGAAGTTGCCGCTGGTGATCAGCTTGTCGCCGGCCACGCCATCGATCATCGTCGTCAGGCCGGCTCCGGAGCCCAGGCTGCCGTTGACGAAGCTATCGAGGCCGATGAACCTGACAGTGCCCGGTGGAGAGCCGAAGAAGCTGCCCGATGCGTAGAGGGTGCCGCCATTGTTGAGCGTATCGCTGCCGGCGCCGAATTTGCTGTCGGTGAATGCCCTGAAGACGCCGGTATCATTGACGTTCATGACATTTCCGGCGTCGCTCAATTCGACCCGGCCGGCAATCACGCCGGCATCGTCGATCTTGGTTGTTCCGGCGGTCGACTTGATGGCCAGGTTGTTGTTGGCGCCGACAAAGCCCGACGTGCCGATGGTGACCGTGGAGCCGCCGGTCGAATTGACCTGCAGGCCGCCAAGCTCGCCGCTGATCTTGCCATCGTTGGTGACGAGGATCGTGCTCGATGTACCGGTCGCGCCAGCGATTGCGCCGAAGCCCACGCTGCTGAACAGTTCCGCATTGTTTCCGCTGTTGCCGATGACGATGTTGCTGCCGGCGCCGCTCGTGTAGGCAGCCAGCCCGGCAACGCCGCCCTTGGCATCGACGGATGCCGTATTGGCGACGGCAATGCTGCTGTTGTCGCCAATGGACTTGGCATAGAGGCCTTCGCCGGCCGACGTAAAACCCATTGGAAGCCCTCCAGCGGCCATGCGTATCCTTGCGGAAGGGAATTGCAATTCGAGTCTGCGCGATTTCAGGGCAATCACTAGTGACGGCCAATTTAAGTTGTATTTATACAACAACTTGTTGAAGTATCAGGTCGCTGAACAGCAGTTCCACCGGTTTGGTGGCTGTCTCACCTGGCGGTGACGGGAAAGTCGAATCGCTGCTTGGCGAACGGTTCATTTGCCTGCGTGAAATGCCACCATTCGCGCGCATAGTTCTTGAAGCCGCCGTTGCGCATGGCATCGAGAAGCATCTTGCGGTTTACCGCGGCTTCGCTGGCGAGCCCGCGGTGGGCGGTCTCGCTTATCGGGTCAAAGCAGTCGAAGCCGGTGCCGAAATCGAGCGTGTCGGCATCGACGGCACCGCAGGCCGGTTTCGGCGCGGATCTGCTGTCGGCTCGCGCAATGGCGACATCGACCGTCGAGCCGCGGGAATGGCTGGACAGTTCACCGACATAGCCGTTGGCGATGAGGTCGCCGCGCTTGACCCGCGGATACCATTGCGGATCGGGCGGCCCGCCCTCTCGCGACCATTGCCCCATGTCGGTGACGGCACGGGCAGGGCGGTAGCAATCGAACACGACCAACGTCAGGCCATTGGCGGCAATCGCCTTCTGGACGCCGGAAAGCGCCTTGGCCGCCTGCTCGGTGAGGATGCAGGCCGGCGCTTCATAGCCGTTCACCTTTCGGTGCAGGAAATTGTCGGATCCAGCGTAGCGGATGTCCTGGCGGATCGAGGGGTCGATGTCGGCGAGGCGAACAAAGCCGGCGGGCAGGGTGTCGGCATGTGCCGGCAGAGCGAAAGCCGCGACCATCAGCGCGCAAAAGCCAATGCACTGAATCGCCTGGCGCATTCTATTCAAGGAACGCTTTCACTCGACGAACACTTTCACGCTTGCTGCGCGTCCAGCGGCATCGATCACGGTCAGCGTCGAGTAGCCGGCGCCATCCGGCTGCCAGGTTGCGGTTCGGCGGCGGTCGATGCCGGTGAGTGGCTTGCCGTTGGCCAGCCAGCGGAACGGTGCGCGGCCGCCCTGAAGCTTCAGCACCAGCGGCGATGCATCGGCTGAGTTGGTGCCGAGGTCGACGCGAGCACCGTCCGGCGGAAAGATGATAGTCGGCGCGGGTTCGGTCGGCGTTGCCTGCACGAGCCCGTCCGAACCGGTGCCAAAGCGGGCGAGCGTCATCGGAAGGTCTTCGCGTTTGGGGCTGAAGACGCCGGGCGGCTTGCCCGGCAAGGGCACGGTGACCAGACCCGAACGGACAAAGCCCTCGAACAGGATGGGGGCGGCCGAGACGTAGCCGGAGAGGCCGGGAACCGCGCCGGCGTCGGGGCGGCCGACCCAGACGCCCAGCACGTAGCGGCCGTCGAAGCCGACCGACCACGCGTCGCGGTAGCCATAAGAGGTGCCGGTCTTGTAGGCGATGCCGCGCTGCAAGGCGCCCTCGGGCGGCTTGACGCCCGACAGGATGTCGATGATCTGCCAGTTGGCCTGACCGTCGAGGATGGTGGCGGTGGTGCGCTCAGCATTGGCCGGCTCGGTGCCGTCATGCAGCGTGTGTGTCTTGCCGCCATTGGCGAGGCCTGTGTAGAGCTGGACGAGATCGCGCAGCGACACACCGACGCCGCCGAGGCCGATGGCCAGGCCCGGCGCCTCGTTGACCGGCAGCGTGGGGCGCACCCCGGCCTGGCGAAAGCGCGCCATCAGCCGCGTTGGCCCGACCGCGTCCAGCACGCGGATCGCCGGCACGTTGAGCGACAGCTGCAGCGCTTGGCGGATGCTGACGTCGCCCTGGTAGCCCATGTCGAAATTCTTCGGCCGGTAGCCGGAGAAATCGACCGGGCTGTCGTCGATCAGCGTTTCCTGCGCCACCAGGCCCTGCTCGAAGGCAAGTCCATAGATAAAAGGCTTCAGCGTCGAGCCGGGCGAGCGGACGATCTTGGTCATGTCGATCCAGCCGGAGCGGCTGGCATCGAAGAAATTGGCCGAGCCGACCTCGCCGAGAATGTCGCCGGTGCGGGCGTCGGCCAGCACCATGGCAACGGAGAGGCGAGGCCCTAACTTGGTGGCGGCGTCCCTGGCCACCTGCTCCAGCCCTTCCTGGACGCTCTTGCGGATCGTCAGCTGCACGGGCTGGCCTGGCACGGCCTTAGGCAGCATCGCATAGGCGGCGTGCGCGGCGAGCGCCGGCAAGGTGCGGCGCAGGCCTGACACATCGTCGAGGGCGGCACGCGCCGCCTCGCGCTCGCCGAGCAGGCCGGAGGAGACCATGCGGGTCAGCACCCGGTCGCGCGCGGCGTGGGCGATCTGCAGGTTGCGGTCGGGCCGGCGCTTTTCCGGCAGTTGCGGCAAGGCAACCAGCAGGGCGGCTTCGGAAACGGTGAGCCGCTTCGGCTCCTTGCCGAAATAGGCCAGCGAGGCGGCGCGCACGCCTTCCAGATTGCCGCCATACGGCGCCAGCGTCAGGTAGCGTTCGAGGATCTCGCGCTTGGACAGCCGGCGCTCGATCTGGATGGCACGCAGCATCTGCTTGATCTTGGAGCCGAGGCTGCGGCTTTCGCGCGGCTCGATCAGCCGGGCAAGTTGCATCGACAGGGTCGAGCCGCCGGAGACGATATGGCCGGTTGTGGCGAACTGGCCGGCGGCTCGGGCCAGCGCCAGCACGTCGACGCCCTCATGGTCCCAGAAGCGCTTGTCCTCATAAGTGACCAGCATGTCGACGAACTGCTTGTCGACCTGGTCGAGCCTGGTTTCGAGCCGCCAATAACCGTCCGGCGTGGCGAAGGTGCGCAACAGCTGGCCGTCGCGGTCCTGGACTTCCGTCGAAACCGTGAGCTCAGCCGGCAGCGGCGGCGGAAAGGCGCGGTCGAGTTCCCAGAGGGAGGCGACGGATAGGGCAAGGATGCCGGCGCAGGAAGCTGCGGTAATGGCTGCGCGGCGCAGGATCTTTTTTGAGAGCATGGCGCTGCCCCTCATCCGCTTGCCGGCACCTTCTCCCCGTCTGGTGACGGGGAGAAGGGGGCTGTCGCGAGCGCCATCGTTCTGTTCATGATCGCCACCATCGGCACCTTACGGCGCCTTGACCTCCATCATGCCGGTGGCCGTGCGGGCCGAATATTGCGGCCGGTACATATCCTCCACCGTCGCCGCCGGATGAGCGTAGGTGCCCGGCGTCACCGCGCGCACGACATAGGCCAGTGTGATGTTGCGGTCGCCATCGCCGTCATTGGGGTTGAACGCCGCGACGAAACGGTCGTCGCGGAATTCGAGATGGGCGGCGTCGGTCTGGGCGAGCCAGGAGAAGTTCGACAATTGCGCACTGGAGACCAGGCCCGGATTGTCGATCTCGAAGCCTGCCGGCAACAAGTCGGTGATCAGGAGGCGCGAAGGCCATCTGTTCTGCTCGTAGATCTTGAGCACAACGACATAGCGTTCGTTCTGCTTCGCCTCGGTGACGTTGGCTTCGGTGCCATCGAGCTTGTAGTAGGTTCGGCCGATGGTGAAGCCGTCGCCGCTGGCCGGCAGCGGCTGGATCGGCGACGCCACGGTGGTGACGACGGCCTGCAGCGGGGTCTTGCCGGTGTTGGCGATGGCGAGCGGGCTGTCGACCAGGTCGCTGCCGTTGATCTGGTTGGAATAACCGCCTGAATGCGGCGCGCCATTGACGGTCAGCGTGATCGAATCATTGCCTTCCTTCAATGCGCGGGCCGCCAGCAGCATCCAGGATTCGTCCTGGGTGGTGGTCCAATCGGCTTCGGCGCGTTCTTTCGTCACCAGCTTGATAAGCTCCGGCACGATCGTCGGCACCGGCTTCGATTCCGCCGCCAGCGCCAGCATCGCCGCGCCGTCACGCAGCGGCGAGCCATAGTCGGAGCGGTAGTAGTCATAGTCGGTTGTCGCCTTGGCGAGCTGGAGCGCAGTCTTGAACGTCGCTTCAGCGCGCGGCGTGTCGCCGTAGAGCGCCAGGCTCGCCGCCAGCTGGGCAACCGCCATCGGGCTCGAGAAAGCCTCGAGCTGGGTGTCGGCATAGTAGCGCAGGTCGCCGATCGAGGCCTTCTTGTTGCGGGCCAGGACGTAGAGGGCGTAGGCGATCTCGCTGCCACGGTCCTGTACGCTCTGGTCGTAGCCGAGCGAGTTCTGCAAGTTGCTCAGCGCCTGGTTCATCGCCAGGCTCGGCACGTCGTATTTCTGCTCGCGCGCCCTGGTCAGGAAGTCGGTGACATAGGCGTCGAGCCAGAGGTCGCCGGAGCCCGGACCCCACAGGCCGAAGCTGCCGGCAGAGGCCTGGTAGCTCAGAACCTTGTAGATGGCATCCTGGATGCGGCCGTGCAGGTCAGGGTCACTGGCCATGCCGATGCCGGACGCCAATTCATTGACGTAGAGAAGCGGCATGGCGCGGCTGGTGGTCTGCTCGGCGCAACCATAGGGGTAGCGGTCGAGCGTCATCAAAAGCGACGGCACGTCGAAGGCTGCGGCCTGCGAAACGCCGACGCTGACGGAAGCGCCGTCGAGCAGGCTTGCCGCCAGGAGCTCCTTGTCGACGCGCAAAGCGCCGCCATTACCCTTGAGGTCGACGACCAGGCGGGTGGTGACCGGCAATTGCGCCGGACGCACCGGCACGTACAGCGTCTGTTCGACAGCGGTGCCGTCCGCATGGGCAAGCTTGATGGTGATCGAGGCATTGCCCGCCGTCTGTGCGATCAGCGGCACGGTCAGTGTCTGCCGCTTGCCCTTGGCCAGCGCCAGCTTCTCAGGCAGAGGCTTGTCGCCGGTCGACAGGTCGCCGGTCGTGTTTATCGACAGCGCATAGTCACCGGCCGGGCCATCGGTGTCGGCGACATCGAGGCGCATGACTGCGGCGTCGCCAGGCGCCAGGAAGCGCGGCAGGCCGGCGGTGATGACCACCGGATCACGCACGATGACGTCGGACTGGGCATGGCCGACCGCTTCCTTGGTCCAGGCGACAGCCATGACGCGCACGGTGCCGTTGAACTGCGGGATGTCGAAGTCGATCCGCGCCTTGCCGTCGGCGTCGAGCTGAACCGGACCAGAGAAGAAGGCGACCAGCTTTTCGGTCGGCGGGCTGCCTTGCGTCTGCATGTTGGCGCCGTCGCCGCCGGTCCTGAGCTTGCCGGTGTTGCCCAGCGAGCCGTCGATCAGGCGGCCGTAGAGGTCGCGGATTTCCATGCCCAGCATGCGCTGGCCAAAGAACCAGTTTTCCGGATCCGGCGCTTTGTAGTTGGTCAGGTTGAGGATGCCGACATCGACGGCGGCAACCATGACATAGGCGTTGCTGCCCGACTGCACGCCGGCCACCGCGACCGGGATCGACAGCTGCTGGCGCGGCATGGTCTTGTCCGGCGGTGTCAGGGTGACGGCGAGCTTCTTCGAGCCCGGATCGACCTTCAGCCATTTCACGCCGATGGCGCGGGCCGGCATGCGCGATTCCTGCGCGTCGCCAGGCCGGAACAGGGTTGCCGTGACATAGGCGCCGGCGCCCCAGTCGTCACCGACCGGGATGTCGACTGTGCTGCCGCCGGCCGGCACGGTTGCCGTGACGGTCTTCAACAGCTTGTCCGAGCCGATGTTGATCAGGAGTTCGCCGGCAAAATGCGGCGAGACCTTGAGCTTGGCCACTTCGCCAGCGGCATAGGTGTCCTTGTCGAGGGCGATCTCCAGGCCGTCAGGCGTTTCGGTGGTGGTCGAGGAGACGTACCAGCCGGCGTCGAACTCGTAGCTGGTCGCCGGTCCCTCGGGATCCGATGTCTCGACCTCGAGGCGGTACTGGCCCCAGTCGACCGGCACGGAGACCGTAGCGTCGCCGTCGGCGCTGAGGTCGACCTGGCCGTTGGCGATCGACTTGGTGAAGGTGACCGGCTCGTAGTTCCAGGAGTTGTTGGAGCGGTACCACTGGTAATTGCGTTCGACCTTGACCAGCGTCCATTGGGCGCCTTTCAGCGCCTCACGCTTGCCGTCGGGATCGACAGCGATCAGGCTGAACTTCGCCGTGCCGCCCTGCGGCACTTCATTGTCGGCGAAATCCGGACGGATGCCGATCATATGGCCTTGCGGGCGGATGCCGATGTTGAGCGAACGCTCGATGGCGCGGCCACCGGTTTCGCGCATCCGGACCGTCACCTTAGCGTCGACCAGCTTGGTGGTCGAGGGCAGTTGCTCGACGGAGACCGGGAAGGTCGCCTTGCCGTCATCGCCAACCACCGGCAGATCAGTGAGAGGGGTGACCGTGGGTTCGGCCGACTGCTCATCGGCGAGGCCGAAGGAGAAGCCCTGGAAACGGTCCCAATCGCGGGACGTCGACAGCGTCAACTCGCCTTCCAGCGCCAGGCCTGCTGCCGGCGCACCGTAGAGGAAGCGGCCGTCAATGTTGATGTTGGCGGTTTCGCCCCGTGCGATCTCCTGCTTGTCGGCTTTCATGTCGAATTCGATGCGATCCGGCACGAAATCCTCGACCAGGAACATCTGGCTGGCGACAGCCGGCTGCTTGGGATCGGTGTAGATCGACACCGACCAGGTGCCACGCATGGCGTTGGGCTCGAGCGGCAGGTCGACGGCGTGGCCGCCGGCCGATGCGCCGTCGCTGACGATGCGGCGGTCCTCGATGCCATCGGGACGCGAGAAGATGAAGGTCAGCGGCAGGTTCTCGACCGCCTTGGCGGCGCCGTCGCGGGCAAGGGCCGCGACATGAACATCCTCGCCGGCGCGGTAGATGCCGCGCTCGGTCCAGGCATAGACGTCGAGCGCGCCGGGCGCCGCGCGTCCGGTGACGCCGCGGTCGGACAGGTCGAAGCCTGCCCGACCCATGTCGAGGAAGACGAAATCATTGTCGCCCTGCTTGCCCATCAGCACAGCCGGCACCATGCCGCCGTCGCCACGCGTCAGGCCAGGGTTGAACACGGCGTGGCCGTCGGCATCCGTGGTCGCGGTGCCGAGAACCTCGTTGTTGCGGGCAACCAGTGTCAGTTCGGCGCCCGAGATCGGCTTGGCGCTGCCCAGCGAACGGGCAAAGACATTGAGCCCGTCCTGGCCGGTATAGGTCGACAGGCCGATGTCGGAGACGACGAACCATTGCGTGGCCATCGAATTGTAGTCGTCGCTCTTGTCGTTGACGGCCTGGGCGGTCAGCACATAGACGCCGGGTTTGCGTTGCGGCAACGCCTCGTCGACCGGGAAGGAGGTGGTGACCTCCTTGTTCAGATCATTGGCGATGTCGAGCTGGCCTTGCCAGACCGGCTCGCCCATCTGCTCGGAAATGTTGGAGATGTCATAGCTGTCGAGCTGGTGGAGGAACTGATAGCCCGAAAGAAGCTGCGCCAGCGAACGGTCGCCGATACGGTAGAGCTTCATCTCGGCCGCGTTCATGTTGACGGTGACGACCGGAATGCCGCGGCGCGCGCCAGCCGGCAGCACGAAGCTGTCGCCGGTGAAGCGGGCCGAGGGCGCCCGGTCCTGCACATAGATCGACAGCACCACGGGGGCGGCGGTCACCTCGCCGATGGCGGCCGGCAGGCCGGCGCGGAAGGTGACCTCGTAATGCTGGCCGTGCTCCAGACCTTCGACGCAGATCTGCTTGTCCTTGGCCTCGACGCCCTTGGGCGGCGCGTTGTCGACGGTGACGAACTGGGCGTAGTCGACGCCGGTCTTGACTAGGTCCTCGGAGAATTGCGCGCAAATGCGCGGCGCGCTGGTGTCGGCATCGACCGTGTGGTCGATGACGCGGAAACCCTTGCGGGCCTTCAGGTCGGCATAGTCGGCCTGGACCGCCGGCGAGGGGACCAGCGCAAGGCTGGCCTCATAGGCCTGCAGGGCTGGGCGGTAGAGATCGCGCTTGTCGAGGCCGTTGCCGAGCAGCGCCAGCACTTCGGCGCGAGTCTTGGTGGTGCGCGAGAGCTTGTAGGCGTTGAAGGCGGCCGAGGTGCCGTTTGCCGGCAAAGTGGAAGCCTCGGACGTGTTGGCGGCAGGCTGCACGGCCAGCGTTTCACGCGCCAGGGCGAGCCAGAGCTGGCCATCATCGGGCATGACGGACACGGCGCCTTCATATCTCAGCATGGCGGAGCGGTGATCGCCGGTAAGTACGGACTGTTCGGCGGCATTCGTCAGCGCCGTCAGCCCTTCCGTTGGCTTGACATAGGCCGGACCCGACAGCTTGTTGCGGTATTGCTGGGCCTGATCGGCCATCCAGTTGGGGAAGAAGGCAAGTTCCGGCGGCGCGCCGATGTCGGGGTCGCCATCGATGTTGACGACCTTGCCGGCAACCGCACCGTTGAACGGCTTCAGCTGATTGTAGTCGGATTTGAGGAAACACCATTTGGCCTTGGTGTTGTAGGTGAAGGCGCGGCAGGCCGGATCACCCAGACATGTCGTCTTGCACTGGTCGAGCGTGACATTCTGGTCGGACCGGAGATCAAAGCCGAAATAATCGGAATTGTCCGTTGTCGCGATTCGCCTGGCTTCAGCCGCTTGCGCGACACCATTCCAGGCAAAAAAGAGAAGAATCAGGATCGACAGACCACGAGCCGCGCGCATTGCCATTACACCCTCCCAGACACTGCTGACGTCCAGGCATGATCAAGCATCAGTCATGCTTGTCAACACAAGGACGCGGCAGGGTTCCGCCTGCCAACGGTTTCCTTTCCGGCCGATCGCCGGTAGTAGCTCCATAGGACAGGGGATCACGCTTTCTTGCGGCGACGCAGAAGGTGTGAATTCCAAGCCCGTCCTATTTCAGACAATTGGATTGTGGCCCCTTTACGAGCGCTTCAGAACTTCATTCCAATTTTAGGTTTTCATTCTAGGTTGTCTTAATGCCGGCGCATGAAGAGCAGATGTCAGGAGGTACCGCGCCAGGGCGTGTGCTTTCGCGCGCCCTGCTTTTGGCCATGATCTGCTCAACCGCGCTTGTCGCCGAGGCCGGAAATGCTGTTGCTTTCGAGCTTTTCGGCATCAAGCTGTGGGGATCGTCGAAAGACGAGGACGCCGACATCGTCGACCCCCTGCGCTATGCCGTCACCATTTCCGCGCCCGATGCCGACAAGGATCTCGTCAAGAAGCTCGAAAATGCCTCGGCGCTGAAAAGTGACGAGGAACGCCCGGTTTCCGGCTCGCTCGGGCTGATGGCCAAGGCGCGTAGCGACCGTGAACAGTTGGTCGCGGCGCTCTATGCCGATGCCCGCTATGAAGGCGTCGTCACCATCACCATCGACGGCAAGCCGCTCGACGATTTACCGCCAGATGCTGAATTCAAGGGCCCGCAACCGGTACCGGTGGTCATCGATATCGCCAGCGGGCCGAAATTCACTCTCGGCAATGTCCGGTTGGAGGGTGACGCGGCGGGGCTGATGAGCGCCGATTATGGCCTGATCGCCGGCGGCGACGCCGGATCCGGCGCCGTGCTCAAGGCCGAGGCGCTGATCGTGCGGGCGCTGAAGCAGGAGGGCAGACCGCTGGCCAAGGTGACCGACCGGCAGATCGTCGCCGACCATGCCACCTCGACGCTCGACGTGACGCTGACGGTCGCCGCCGGGCCGGTCGCCGGCTATGGCGACACCACGGTGGAAGGCACCGAGAAGGTCGATCGCGACTTCACCGAATACATGACCGGCCTCAAGCGCGGCCGGCAATACTCGCCCGACGAGATCAGCGATGCGCGCGACCGGTTGCTGGCGCTTGAGGTGTTCAACAGCGTGACGTTCAAGGAAGCCGACAAGCTCGATGCCGACGGCAACATTCCGATCGGCGTCCAGGTCAGCGAGCGCAAGCCACGCTATTTCGGTGTCGGCGGCACCTTCTCCAACACCGATGGCCTCGGCCTGGAGGGCTATTGGGGCCACCGCAACCTGTTTGGCCGGGCCGAAAAACTGCGCATCGACGGGGCCATCAGCGGTATCGGCAGCAACGACCTCAGCGAGCTCAACTACAATGCTGGCATCATGTTCGAAAAGCCGGGCGTGATCGGGCCGGCATCGAAGTTCTTCGCCAGCTTCAAGACCGTGCTCGAGCATCCGGACGCCTATGACCATTTCTCGGTCAAAGGCAGCACCGGCCTGTCTTACGAACTCACCAAGAAGCAGACGGTTTCGGCGGAAGTGTCGCTCGACTATTCGCGAATCCACGATGCTTTCGGCAAGCACAAATATCTCATCGCCAGCATTCCGCTACAGTATGTCTACGATAACCGTGACAACCGGCTGAACCCGACCGGCGGCTTCCGGGTGCTGGCCTATGCCGAACCGAGCTATGACATTCTGAGCGGTGCGGCCTTCCTTAAGCTCAAGGGCGAGGGTTCGGCCTATCAGTCGCTGGATTCGGCTTCGAAGTTCGTGCTGGCCGAGCGTGTCGCCGTCGGTTCGATCGTCGGCACCAGCCTCGAAAATGTACCGGCCGACCGGCGCTTCTATTCCGGCGGCGGCGGTTCGGTGCGCGGCTATGCCTATCAAGGCATTGGTCCCAAGGATTTCACCGGCCAGCCGATCGGCGGTCTGTCCTTCTTCGAAACCTCGGTCGAGATGCGCATCGCCATCACCGACACGATCGGCATCGTGCCGTTCGTCGATGCCGGCACGGTGTCGACCAAATCGGTGCCCAATTTCTCCGATGTCAAAGTCGGCGCCGGTGTCGGCTTGCGCTATGTCACGCCATTCGGGCCGCTGCGCATCGACGCGGCCGTGCCGCTCAATCGAGATCCAGACGATCCGCATTTCGGCATCTATGCCGGCATCGGACAGGCGTTCTGAGCGATGAAGATATTCAGGCGCATCCTTCGCATTGTCCTCTACACGCTGCTCATCGCTGTCGCCGGGGCGATCGGCGCGCTGGTGGTGCTGACAAAGACCGAGCGTGGACGCGACAATCTTGCCGGCATCATTTCGCGGCTGGCGTCGAGCGATGACCGCAAGATCACCGTCAGCGGCATCGACGGCATCTGGTCGGGTACGCTCAGCGTCGACCATGTCGTGCTGGAAGACCGTGAGGGCGCCTGGCTGGTGGCGCGCAAGGTCGCCGTCGACTGGTCGCCGCTCGCGCTGCTGTCGAAAAGCTTCAGTGCCGACCGCATCGCGGCCGGGCGCATCGAACTGGCCCGGTTGCCTGTGGCCAGCACGCAGCCGGCGCAGAGTGGCGGCACGACGACGCTGCCGGTCTCGCTTGACATCAAGCAGATCGACCTTCCCGAAATCGCGCTCGGCCAGGATCTGGCCGGCAGAGGCATCGCCGAACTCGCCGCTAAGGGCATGCTCAAGGTCGACGCCGCGCCGCTGGCGGTCGAGACGACGCTCAACGTCACCCGCCATGACGGCAAGCAAGGCAATGTCGACGCCAAAGTCCATTTCGCGCCAGCCGACAACAAGCTCGACCTCGATCTGAAGGCATCGGAGCCGGCGGGCGGCATCATCGCCAACCTGCTCAATCTGCCTGATACGCCGCCGGTTGACATCATTGTCTCGGGGACGGGCCCGCTGGCCAACTGGAGCGGCATCGGGACCTTCGTTGTCGACGGCCAGATCGTCACCCAGCTCACCGGGCGCCATCAACTGACTGACAAGGGCAATCACATCGAGGCCAAGGGCGACGGTGATTTCGCGCGCTTCCTGCCGGAGAATTTGAAGCCGCTTTTTGCCGGCAAGACCAGCTTCGATGTCGCCGGCACCGCCACATCGGCCGGCGGTGTCAGTGTCGACCGCGCCAGCATCGACAGCGATGCGGTGCACGGCACCGCATCCGGCATCGTCGATCCTGCCGGTGCCAGCGATCTCGCGGTCGAACTCGCCGCCAAGGGCCCGCCTGTGGTGATCAGCGTCGGCAGCAAGGCGCAGCCAATCACGCTGGCGATCAACAACGCCACCGCGCGCGCGTTCGGCGACGGCAAGACGCCGATCATCGACATCGGCGCCTCCTTCGTTTCCATCGTCGCCGGCGGCACGCGGCTGGACGATCTGGCGGCGCAGATCCATTCGGACGGCTTCGATATCCAGAATCGCGCCGGGCCGGTCACCGTCAAGCTGGCGGCGGGTGGCCTCAAAACCGACGTGGCGACGCTGGCGCCCTTGGTCACCGGCAAGGTCAATGTCGATCTGGCAGGATCGGTCAGCAAGGACGCCATTGCCGTCGACGAAGGCACGCTGCGCTCCGACGCGGTCAACGCCTCGCTGACCGCCACGGTGGCGCTTGCCGACCTGTCGATGCAGCTCAAGATGAATGCCGATGCCGTGGCGACGGCGTTGCCGCCGCAGATCGCCTCAGTGCTCGGCGCCCGGGTGAAATTCTCGGCCGCGGCGACGCGCGATCCGCAGGGATCCTTTGCCGCCAACTCGATCTCACTCACCTCCGGCACGCTCAGCGCCAGCGGCACCGCCAGCGCGCAAGGCACCGACATCCAGGCCGATATCAAGGGCAAGCTGGGCGACGTTTCGGTGCTGTCGCCGATGGTTGGCGTGCCGGTGGCCGGCGGCGTCGATTTTGCACTGTCGGCAAGCGGCGCCAGGACGGCGCCGGATTTCACGGTCTCCGCCGACAGCGACAGCCTGACGGCCTCGGGCCGCACGGTCAAGAGCATAAAGCTGACGGCAAGCGGCAAGGCCGACATTGCCAGCCCTTCCGCCAATGTCTCGCTGACCGGTTCCGTCAACGACCAGCCGCTCGACATCAAGGCGGCGCTGGTGACCAGCGAAGGCAAGCGTTCGATCAATGGGTTCTTGGTTTCGCTTGGCGACAACAAGGTCTCGGGCGATCTCGCGCTGGATGACAAATTCATGCCCTTGGGCACGCTGAGGCTCGCCGCGCCTGCTATCGACCAATTGGCCGCGCTCGCCGGCCAGGCTGTGACGGGCGACATCGACGGCACCATCAGCTTCGCCAGGGATGGCGACGCGCCCTCGGTGGCTATCGACGCCAAGAGCACGTCGATCGCGCGCGGCGAAGTGACGGCCAAGGCAATCACCGTCAATGCGCTGATTGCCAATTATCTCAAGGCGCCGGCGATCGCCGGTTCAATCAAAGCCGATAGCGTCACCTCGGGAACCACGGAAATCGGCGGCATCGGCGTCGACCTGAAGCGCGATGGCGACTGGACCAATTTTACCGGTGGCGCCACCATATCGGGTATTCCGGCGACCGCTGCCGGCCGGGTCAAGATCGCGGACGGGACGACCAGCATCGAGATCGCTTCGGGTGAAGCCACGGTTCGCGGCATCAAGGCCGCGATCGCGCAGCCATCGACGTTGAGCATTGCCAATGGCACGACCAGCATCGAAAAACTGGCGCTCGATGTCGGTGGCGGCTCGGTGACGCTATCCGGCACCGCCGGCCAGGCTCTCGATCTCGCGGCGCAATTTTCGGCACTGCCGGCAGCACTCGCCAATGATTTTTCGCCCGGTCTCGATGCCGTGGGCACGCTCGGTGGTACCGCTGAAGTGACCGGGTCGCCATCTGCGCCCAAGGTTAGGTTCGACGCACAAGTGGCCGGCGTCGAAACCAGCCAGACCCGGCAGGCGGAGCTCGGTCCGCTCGCCGTCGATGCAGCCGGCAGCTACACCGTGGCCGGCGGCGTCGTGCTCGATCATGCGACGCTCACAGGCGACAAGATTTCCGGCAAGGCGGCGGGCACCCTCAACCCGAACGGTGCCAGCGATTTCGCCCTCGATCTCGCCTCGACGGGACCCAGCCTGCCGCTGACGCTGGGCAGCGCAGAAAGCCCGATCAAGCTCGAACTACAGGCGCTGTCGGTAAAGGCAGCTGGGCAGGGTACGCAGCCGCGGCTCGACATTTCGGCGGCGCTGCCGTCGGTCGCCACCAAGCTGACCAAGGTCGAGGGCGTCGCTGTCGCCCTGCATTCCGATGCTTTCGATCTGAAGGCCCGGACGGGACAGATCTCCGGTACAGTGTCGGCCGACCAGATTGGCCTCGACAACCCAACCATCGCGCCACTGATCGCCGGCAAGGTCACGGCCAAGGTTGCCGGTAGCCTCGCCAAGGATGCCATCACCATCGACAGCGGCTCGGTGACGAGCGATGCGCTGAACAGTGGCTTTAGCGGCCGGGTATCGCTGGCCCATGGTGCCATCGAGCTCAATTTGAAAGCCGACGCAGCCTCCGCTGCGCTGCCGGCGGCGGTGCGCGGCGTGCTTGCCGAACGCGCGGAACTTAGTGCTGCGCTGAAGCGCGATGCGTCGGGCAATGTCAATGTCGACGGATTGAAGCTGGCCTCCGGTGCACTGACTGCCGAGGGGCAGGCAAGCCTTGCCGACAACAAGGTCGCCGCCGACATCAAGGGCGCGCTAAGCGACATCTCGCTGCTCTCGAAAGACGCCAAGGGCGCCATCGGCTTCGCCTTGAACGTACAGGGCCCCGCGACCGCGCCCGATCTGTCGCTAACGGTCGACAGCGACCGGCTTTTGGTGGCCGCGCGCGAGATCACCGGACTGAAGCTTACCGCCACCGGCAAGGCCGATGGCGCCAACCCGGCGGCGAATGTGCAACTCATCGGCAATGTCGCCGGCCAGCCACTGCAAGGCAGTGCGGTGCTGGCGACGGCGGATGGCAAAAGCGCCATCAACGGCCTGCTGCTGTCGCTTGGCAAGAACAGGATCTCCGGCGATCTGGCGCTGGACGAGAAGTTCGTGCCGGTCGGCACCATCGCGCTCGACCTGCCCGATATCGGCCCACTGGCGGCACTTGCGCTGGAAAAGGCGGAAGGCGACGTGCGCGGCACCATAGCCTTTTCGAAGAACGGCACCGCCCCGCAGGTCGCGATCAAGGCGGCGACGGCGTCGATCTCGCGCGGCGATTTGCAGGCAAAGACCGTTTCCGTCGATGCGCTCATCGCCAACTATCTCGCTGCTCCGGTGATTTCCGGAAAGATCCGCGCCGACACCGTCACATCAGGCGGCACCGTGATCAGCGGCATAAATGTGGATTTGAAGCGCGATGGCGACTGGACCGGCTTTTCCGGTGGCGCCACCGTAAAAGGCATCCCGGCGCAGGCCGCTGGCCGGGTGAAAGTGGCCAACGGCACGACCACCATCGAGCTTGCTTCCGGCCAGGCCACGGTCAAGGGCATCAAGGCGGCCATAGCCCAGGCCTCGACTGTCAGCATTGCCAATGGCACGACGACGCTGGACCGGCTGGTGCTCAACCTGGGCGGCGGCACGGCGACGGTGACCGGCAAGGTCGGCACGGCGCTCGACATCAACGCGACGCTGGCGCGAGTGCCGATGTCACTTGCCAATAGTTTCTCGCCGGGCCTCGATGCCGCCGGTTCGATCTCGGGCACAGCCAAGGTGACGGGTGCGCCGGCGAGCCCCGCTGTTGCCTTCAACATCGACGCGACCGGCGTGCAGACATCGCAGACCCGGGGTGCGGGCGTCGGTGCGGTGAGTGTTTCTTCGTCCGGCACCTTCGCCGCCAACAAGCTGGCCTTCAACGCCAACGTCAGCGATGGAGCCGGCCTTGGCCTCAAGGGCGGCGGCACCGTGACGACGGCAGGCACGCCGGCGCTGGTGCTCGATTTCAATGGCGCCGTGCCGTTCGGCCTGCTCAGCCAGAAGCTTGCCGCGCAGGGGCTGTCCCTGTCTGGAACGGCCAATGTCAATGTGCAGGTTCGCGGTCCAGCGACATCGCCTGTCATCGGCGGCTCGGTCAGCACCTCCGGCGCGCGGCTGGTCGACGCGCGCTCGGGCCTTGCGGTCAACGATATCGCCGCCGACGTATCGATCGCCGGCGGCGTCGCAAGGATCAACCGGCTGACCGGCACGCTGTCGACGCGCGGCAGCCTGTCGGCCAGTGGCACGGTCGGCATCAACCCGGCGCAAGGGTTTCCGGCCGATCTGTCGATCAAGCTTGTCGACGGCCGTTATACCGACGGTCGTGTGGTAACCGCCAATCTCGGCGGCGACCTGACGATCAAGGGGCCGCTGACCTCCGCACCGGTGATTGCCGGCACCATCAATCTCGCCAAGACGGTGATCACGGTTCCAGACAGGCTGCCAGGTTCGCTTTCGGCACTCGACGTCAAGCACAAGAATGCGCCGGGTGCCGTGCGGGCGCAGGACAAGGCGCTGCGCCCGCCGACGACCAGTGGCGGTGGCGGCGGCAGCGGCCTCGTCCTCGATGTCACGGTCAACGCGCCGAACCAGATCTTCATCCAGGGCAGGGGCGTCGATGCCGAACTCGGCGGCTCGCTCCGGCTGACCGGCCCGGCTTCGTCGCCGCAAGCGGTCGGCACCTTCACCCTGCAGCGCGGGCGGCTGTCGATTCTTGGCAAGCGGCTGACCTTCACCGAAGGCACGGTCGGCTTCTCCGGCTCGCTGGTGCCTTACCTTAATTTGACGGCGACAACGACGACGACCTCCACCACCGTCACCATCGTGGTGTCGGGTGAGGCGACCAATCCGAAATTCACCTTCTCCTCGGTGCCGGCGCTGCCCGAGGATGAGGTGCTGGCGCAGCTGATCTTCGGGCGCTCGATGTCGAACCTGTCGCCGCTGCAGATCGCCCAGCTCGCCGAAGCGGCCGGGCAACTGGCCGGAGTCGGCGGCTCGACGTCGCTGCTTGAAAACCTGCGCAGCGCGATCGGTGTCGACGATCTCGATGTCACCACCGACGACCGAGGAGGCACAGCGGTTTCGGCGGGCAAGTATCTGAACGACCGCACTTACGTGACGATCCAGAAAGGCGACAAGCCGGGTTCCGGCAAGGCAACCATCGACCTCAATGTTGGGCGCGGCGTCAAACTGCGCGGCGAGGCCAATGATGCCGGCGAGGCCAAGGGCGGCATCTTCTACGAGAAAGAGTATTGATATTCGAGGGGCTTTTGGCCCCATCGTGGCCCAAGGCTGGTGCTGTCCGGCCTTCAGTAAATGTCTCAGTTTATTCGACTATCGAGATTCCAGAGGAATCCGTCGGGCAGTAGCAATTTTGCGCCAAGACTGTCGTTATCACGCGAACCGCCCGCTTTCCAAAGTTGCACATTCGCTAACATGTTCCAATCCATACCGGCTTTGACATCATGGCCTGGATGCGGAATGTTAAAAGGCGGAAAGCCAACAATGGGAGTTAAGTCATGACAATTTATAAGAGTAACGGCGATCGCGTTCCCGATCACATCCTGGCCATGGCCGAAGACGCCAAGGCAGGCACGGTGGATCGTCGCGAATTCCTGGCCATGGCCAGCGTGTTCGGCGCGTCGACGGCAATGGCTTACGGCTTGCTCGGCCTCGCCGACCCGACGCCGGCGAAGGCCGAAGAGGTAAAAGGCAAGAAGGGCGGCACGCTGAAGATCGCCCAGTGGATCAAGGATCCGAAGGACCCGCGCAAGGCCGACTGGTCGGAAATCGCCAATGCCGAGCGCCAGGCGCTCGAGCCGCTGGTCAAGTACACATCCGAATACACGTTCCGCCCCTATCTGCTGGAAAGCTGGGACGTGAACGACGACGCCACGCAGTACACGCTGCATGTGCGCAAGGGCGTCACCTGGTCGAATGGCGACCCCTTCACCGCCGATGACGTCATCTTCAACCTCAAGCGCTGGGCCGACAAGAAAGCCGAAGGCAATTCCATGCCCGGTCGTCTCGGCTCGCTTGTGAAGGACGACAAGCTCGACGAAAGCGCCGTCACCAAGCCGGACGACCACACGGTCGTGCTGAAGCTCGCCAAGCCTGACATCGCGCTGATCCCGAACATGTGCGACTATCCCGGTCTCATCGTTCACAAGAGCTTCGATGAGAAGGGCGGCGATTTCAAATCCTGCCCGATCGGCACCGGCCCGTTCGAACTCGTCTCCTACGATGTCGGCCAGAAGGTGGTCTACAAGCGCCGTGCCGACGACAAGTGGTGGGACGGCGAAGTGTTCCTCGATGGCCTGGAATTCATCGACTACGGCACCGATCCGGCAGCCATGGTCAGCGCTTTCGAAGCCGGCGAAGTCCACACCAACTTCGAGACCTCGGCCGACTATGTGTCGATCCTCGACGGCATGGACCTGGTCAAGTCGGAAATCGTCACGGCGTCGACCATCGTTTGCCGCACCAACGTCAACAACAAGCCCTATGGCGATCAGAAGGTGCGCAACGCGTTGCAGCTTGCGGTCGACAACAATGTCGTTCTTCAGCTCGGCTACGGCAATGCCGGCACCGTTGCCGAAAACCACCATGTCTGCCAGATTCACCCGGAATATTTCGAGCTTGCGAAGGTCGCCCGCGATCCGGCCAAGGCAAAGGCGTTGATGGCGGAGGCAGGCCAGGCCGACTTCGAGCACGATCTGATCACCGTCGACGAGGACTGGCACAAGAACACCGGCGATGCGATCGCCGCCCAGATGCGCGACGCCGGCCTCAAGGTGAAGCGCACCGTGCTGCCTGGCTCGACGTTCTGGAACGATTGGACCAAGTATCCGCTGTCGATGACCAACTGGAACATGCGGCCGCTTGGCGTCCAGGTGCTTGCGATCGGCTATCGCACAGGCGAGGCCTGGAACGAGACGGCCTGGTCGAACCCCGACTGGGACGCCAAGCTCAATGCAGCGCTCGCCGTTGCCGACGCCGCCAAGCGCAAGGAAATGATGAAGGACATCGAGCAGATCCTGCAGGATTCCGGCATCTTGATCCAGCCGTACTGGCGCAAGCTCTACAGCCACTCGGTCAAGGCGGTGCAGAACTACAAGATGCATCCGACCTTCGAGCGCGACTACGGCAAGGTCTGGCTCGACCAGGCTTGATCGCACGGACAAGGGGAAGGGGCATCAGCCCCTTCCCTCGCTGTTGGCATCATCCGTCCCTGTAGGTCCGCTTCTCAAGAAAGTTGCGGACTCCCGGGCTAGGTCATGCAACAAAAACAGGGTTGATCGCATCCGAAGGCCTGTTTGACAGCCAGCCCCGCCGGTCACGGCAGGGTTGGCTTTCATAGCCGGCTCAAACCCCAACCCATCGGCAGGGGACCGCCATGCTTTCTTTCGTTATCAGGCGTCTTGGCACCATGGCATTGACGATGCTGTGCCTGACCATGGTCGTCTTCTTCCTGATCAACCTTGAACCCAATCTGAAGAAGCTGGCGATCAGCCAGACCGAAATGCACACCTCGGCCGAGCAGCTCGAAAGCTGGCTGGTCAACCATGGCTACCGGCAGAACTTCTTCGTCCGCTATGGGCAGTGGCTCGGCGTCGTGCCCAAGCAGCCGGTGACTGATCCGGCGACCGGCAAGCCGGCGCAGCGTTTCTCCTTCTGCAACGATCCGGTCGTGCCGACCTTCGCCGGCGTTTTCGAGGGTGATTTCGGCTGTTCGACCAAGTTCAAGGCAAGCGTCGCCTCGAAACTGTTTCCCGCCCTTGGCGCCACTGGCATCCTGATGTTCTGGGTGCTGGCGGTGATGGTGCCGATCTCGCTGCTGATCGGCATTCTGGCCGGCATGCGCGAGGGATCGCGAACCGACCGCGTGCTGTCGGTGGCCTCGATCGCCTCGACGGCGACACCCGAATATGTGTCGGGCGTCATCTTCACCGTCATCTTCGCCTCATGGCTTGGCTGGCTGAACGGCTCGGCGGCTTCGGCCAGTCAGGGCATCACCTTCTACAATTTCACTTTGCCAGTCATGACGCTGGCGATCTACGGCATCGGCTACATCGCCCGCATGACGCGCGCTTCGATGGTCGAGGTGATGACGCAGCAATATATCCGGACCGCCCGATTGAAGGGTCTCTCCTTCGGCAGCGTAGTGGTGAAGCACGCGCTGCGCAATGCGCTGATCGCGCCATTCACCGTCATCATGCTGCAGTTTCCCTGGCTGCTCACTGGCGTCGTCATCGTCGAGGTGATGTTCCGCTACCAGGGCTTCGGCTACACGCTGGTCGAGGCGGCCGGCAACAACGACATCGACCTGCTGCTCGGCTGCTCGCTGGTTTCGGTGTTCATCGTCTTGATCACGCAGCTCATTTCCGATGTCGGCTACGCGTTTCTCAATCCGCGTATCAGAGTTCAGTAGGGGGCGAAGCGGATGCCGATCCAATACATCAGTACGTTCACCGTCGTTCTCGAAGTGCTGTCGCGCTTCTGGCCGGTCTGGATCGCGCTCCTCATCGTCATGGGAGCGAGCTTCGCCTACAAGAAGAAGCTGGCGCTCTACGGCCAGCTGTTCGACAGCGGCGTCGGCATAGTCGGCGTCGGCATCTGCCTGTTCTGGCTGTTCACGGCGATCTTCGCCGCGACCATCTCGCCCTTCGATCCGCTTGCCCAGGTCCCCATCATGAAGGACGTGCTGCCGGGCGCCATCGAGCCGCAGTCAGGTCTGACCTATCTGTTCGGCGGCGACAAGCTGGCGCGCGACGTGTTTTCGCGCATGGTCTATGGCAGCCAGATCGTGCTGATCATCGCGCCTGCCGCGACGGGTTTCGCGCTCATGGTCGGCATCACGCTCGGCCTGCCGGCCGGCTATTATGGCGGCAAGATCGACACCGTGCTGTCGTTCCTGGCCAATCTGGTGCTGGCCTTCCCGGTGATCCTGCTGTTCTACCTGCTGGTGACGCCGGGCATCATGGACACGCCGATCCCCTATGCGATGGCCGGCGTGTTCTTCCTGTTTCCGATCATCTTCTTCAGCGTGCTGTTCTGGACACGCTACAAGAACCGGCCCGATCGGCTCTACATACTGCTCGGCATCACCCTGATCGTTGGTGGCTGGATCTATGCCGGCCTGGTGTTCGACGCTGATCCGCTGAAGATCGTGCACATCGACCCCAACCAGCTCAACATCTTCGTGGCGGTGGTGTTCGCCTCCAGCCCCGGCGTGTTCCGCATCGTGCGCGGTCTGGTGATGGACATCAAGACGCGCGATTATGTGGCGGCCGCACAGACGCGCGGTGAATCGCCCTGGTACATCATGCTGTGGGAGATCCTGCCCAATGCACGCGGGCCGCTGATCGTCGATGCCTGCCTGCGCATCGGTTACACCACGATCCTGCTCGGCACGCTCGGTTATTTCGGCCTTGGCCTGGCGCCCGAAAGTCCGGACTGGGGCACCGCGATCAAGGACGCCAGCCGCCTGCTGCGCTCCTTCATCCACCCGGCGCTGCCGCCGACGATCGCACTGATGTCGTTCGTGCTGGGCTTGAACCTGTTGGCCGACTCGCTGCGCGAACAATCGATGAAAGACTGATGGACGGATCTTCAACCCCAAGAGCGAAGAGCCGGCCTGAAACAAGGATTGGAGCGACCCATGAATGAGGCAGTTCGAAATCCCGCCAAGCCGACCAATGGGCCGATCATCGAGATCGAAAACCTGTCGATCTCCTTCTTCACCCGCAAGGGCGAGATCCCGGCGGTCATGGATTTTTCCTGCACGGTCATGCCGGGCGAGGCGATGGGCATCGTCGGTGAATCCGGCTGCGGCAAGTCGACCGTGTCGCTCGGCATCATGCGCGACCTCTCCAATATCGGGAAGATCGTCGGCGGCAAGATCAAGTTCCAGGGCAAGGACATGGGCGAGCTCTCCGACGAGGAGCTGCGCGCCATCCGTGGGAACAAGATCGCCATGATCTACCAGGAACCGATGGCGAGCCTCAATCCGGCGATGAAGGTCGGCCAGCAATTGATGGAAGTGCCGCTGATCCACGACAAGGTGTCGAAGGAAGAGGCTTACAAACGGGCGCTCGAAATGGTGCGTTCGGTCAAGCTTCCCGACCCCGAGCGCATGATGCGCTCCTATCCGCACCAGCTCTCCGGCGGTCAGCAGCAGCGCATCGTCATCGCCATGGCGCTGCTGTCGAAGCCGGCGCTGCTTTTGCTCGACGAGCCGACGACGGCGCTCGACGTGACAGTCGAGGCGGGCATCGTCGACCTGGTCAAGGGGCTGGGCGAGAAGTTCGGCACCTCGATGATCTTCGTGTCGCACAATCTGGGTCTCATCCTGGAGACCTGCGACCGCATCACGGTGATGTATTCGGGCGAGGCGGTGGAGACCGGCAAGATCAAGGACGTGTTTGACCGCATGCGCCATCCCTATACGCAAGGGTTGTTCCGCTCGATCCCGCTGCCCGGCGCCGACAAGAACTCGCGGCCGCTGATCTCCATCCCAGGGCAATTGCCGCTGCCGCATGAGCGGCCGAAGGGCTGCAATTTCGGCCCACGCTGCCACCATTTCGTCGAGGGCGTCTGCAATGCCGCCGAAATCCCGATGATCGAGGTCGCGGGCCACGAAGGCCATTTCTCGCGCTGCGTGCGTTTCAACGAGATCGACTGGGAGGCCCTGCCGCCCGGCGCCAAGAAGGTCAATGAGCGCGTCGTGCCCGGCGCGCCGGTGCTCAAGATCGAGGATCTGAGAAAATACTACAAGGTCGGCGGCAGCGAGGTGTTCGGCTCGAGCGAAGGCCGCGTCGTCAAGGCCAACGAGACGATCTCGTTCATGGCGCGCGAATCCGAGACGGTCGCCATCGTCGGTGAATCCGGCTGTGGAAAGTCGACATTGGCCAAGGTGCTGCTCGGGCTTGAGACGGCAAGCTCCGGCAGCGTGACGCTGGGCAATACGGAAATCCAGTCGACCGGCATCGAGAAGCGCAGCGTCGACACCGTGTCGTCGATCCAGATGGTGTTCCAGAACCCGTTCGACACGCTCAATCCCAGCCATTCGGTCGGTTCGCAGATCATCCGCACGCTGGAGAAATTCAACGTCGGCAAGACGGTTGCCGACCGCCGCAAGCGCATGCTGGAACTGCTCGACCTGGTGAAGCTGCCGCGGGCGTTCGAGACCCGCAAGCCGCGCCAGTTGTCCGGCGGCCAGAAGCAGCGCATCGGCGTGGCGCGCGCCTTTGCCGGCGACGCCAAGGTGGTGGTGGCCGACGAGCCGGTGTCGGCGCTCGACGTGTCCGTGCAGGCGGCGGTGACCGAACTCTTGATGGACATCCAGCGCAAGAACAAGACGACGATGCTGTTCATCAGCCACGATCTGTCGGTCGTGCGCTATATCGCCGACCGTGTCGTCGTGATGTATCTCGGCTACATCGTCGAGCAAGGCACGACCGACCAGATCTTCGCGCCGCCCTATCACCCCTATACCGAGGCGCTGCTGTCGGCGATCCCGATCGCCGACACCAGCGTGGTGAAGCGGCACATCGTGCTGGAGGGCGACATTCCTTCGGCGATGAACCCGCCGTCGGGCTGTCCGTTCCAGACACGCTGCGGCTACAAGAAACTTGTGCCGGACAATCTGTGCGAGACCAAGGTGCCGCCGGTCAAGAACCTGGGCGACGGCCATATGAGCCTGTGCTGGCTGGCGGACGACGTGCTGGCCAAGATGGAGCCGGTGATCAAGTTCGACAAGGAACACGCCGCGCATGAGGGCGTGCCGGAAGACGCGCCGCATGTTTCGGAGACACCCGCGCCCAAGCCCCCACGCGGCAAAAAGCCGAACTGACAGGCGCAGTCGGAGTTAGCGCAGCGGGGCGTTCAGTTGCCGCACTGGCTAAGCTGCTGCGCATAGTCCCGCGCCATCTTTTCGGTGGCCCTCGCATAGCCCTGGACGCCGGCATCGCCGCGGTTGCCGCGGCCATACGCGGTCCAGCCGAGATAGTAGGCGAGATAGAGATTGTAGGTGTCGTTGCGGGCGACACCATAGCTGTCTGCCGTCTTGGAGTGATACCAGCCGACGAAATCGACGGCGTCGGCAAATTTGGTCCGCCGCGCCGCCCAGTTGCCAGTCTCTCTCTGATATTGCGACCAGGTGCCATCCAGTGCCTGCGAGAAGCCGGTGGCCGACGAGACGTGCTTCCATGGAATGAAGCCGAGCAGCTTGGTGCGCGGCGGCCGGGCGTTGCTCTTGAAGCCGGATTCCTTGCGCACCGTCGCCATCAGCACGGGGACCGGCACGCCGTATTTCTGCTGCGTGTGCTCGGCGGCCGACTGCCAGTTGTCGAACCAGCCATCGTTCTGGTCGAAGACGGCGCAGACATTGTTGATATGACTGGGCGCCGTGGCGCAGGCCGAAAGCGCCAGCAGCACGCAAACCGCACCAATTTTACTAAAACTCGAACTACGCATTGGAGGAGCAATAGGGCGAAAACATAAAAGGAATCTTGCGACGTTCGTTAATGCCTCACCGGCGTAGCTGCTCGACAAAATCCATTGCCAATAACACGACGCATTTTGTCGTTTTTCCTAAACGGACACTGCAGAAATGCCGCCGTGGCTAAAATCACGTCCGCAAACGGCGTATTTCTGACAGCTTGCCCGGTTTGCCGGGGCTTTGATGTCAGGCATGAACGAACCAAGACGCAAGCGCGGTGCCGAGCGCACCAGCAACAGGGGGCCATCGGCCATCCCGCAATTGCCGCTCCGGCGCGTGACCAATCCCTATCCGCCAATGGCAATGCTCTCGGCCGACCAGATCGAGCAGATCCATCAGGCGTCGATGCACATATTGGAGAATTTCGGCATCGAGGTGATGAGCCCGCGTGCGCTATCGCTGTTCGAGAAGGCCGGCGCCAGCGTCGATCATGCCTCGGCGAATGTCCGCATCGATCGCGGCCTCGTCGCCGAGGCGCTGAAGACCACGCAGTCCAGCTATGTGCTGACGCCGCGCAATCCGGTCAACGCCATTCATCTCGGCGGCAACACCATCAATTTCACGCTCGTCGCCGGGCCGCCCAATGTGCATGACATGGAACGCGGCCGCCGCGCCGGCAATCTGCCCGACTATTCCGACCTCACCCGGCTGGCTCAGCACTTCAACTGCATCCACATGCTCGGCAACCAGGTCTGCGCGCCGGTGGAACTGCCGGCGAATTCCCGCCATCTCGACACCTATTTCACCAATCTGACGCTGACTGACAAGAGTTTCCATGTCTCGGCGATCGGCAGGGGTAGGGCGCTGGACGGCATCGAGATGATGGCGATTGCGCGCGGGCTGACGCTGGACCAGATGCGCGACGATCCCGGGATCACCACCATCATCTCGGTCAACTCGCCGCGCCGCTTTGACGAGATGATGGCCGAGGGGCTGATGACCATGGCCGAGTTCGGCCAGTCGGTGGCGGTGACGCCGTTCACGCTGATGGGGGCGATGAGCCCTGTGACGCTGGCCGGCGCGCTGGCGCAACAGAATGCCGAAGCGCTGTTCGGCGTGGTGCTGACACAGTTGGTGCGCCCCGGTGCGCCGGTCATGTATGGCGCCTTCACTTCCAATGTCGACATGAAGTCGGGCGCGCCGGCCTTCGGCACGCCGGAGAATACCAAGGCCAACATCGCGTCGGGGCAGTTGGCGCGACGCTACAATCTGCCCTACCGCACGACCCCGGGTTCCGCCTCCAACGCCGCCGATGCGCAGGGCGCCTATGAGACGCTGATGGCGCTGTGGGGCGCGGTGCTGGGCCATGGCAATCTCGTCTACCACGCCGCCGGCTGGCAGGAGGGCGGACTGACAGCGTCGTTCGAGAAGCTCATCATCGATGTCGAGATGATCCAGCACATGATGGAGTTCCTGCGCCCGATCGAGGTCAACGAGGCGGAGCTTGCCGTCGAAGCCTTGGGCGCGGTGCCGACCGGCGGCCATTTCTTCGGCGAGCCTCATACGCTCGAGCGTTACGCCACCGCCTTCTACCAACCGATGCTGTCCAATTGGCAGAATTACGAGGCCTGGCAGGAAGCCGGTGGCCTCGACGCCAGGGCGCGGGCGACGCGCCTGTGGAAGAAGGCGCTCGAGGACTATGTCGAACCGGTGATGGATATCGCCGTGCGCGAGGCGCTGGAGGCATACATGGCCAAGCGGCGCGAAGCGATCGGGCAGGGTGAGCCGTGATGCCTTGCGTTTTGATTCATCTCACCCATTCAACACACTGATATCAGAGAAAAATCCATGAAATCGCATGCAAAGGTCGTGGTCATTGGCGGCGGCGTCGTCGGGTGCTCCGTACTGTTCCATCTGGCCCGCCATGGCTGGACCGACGTCGTGCTTCTGGAGCGTGACGAGCTGACCTCGGGCTCGACCTGGCACGCGGCCGGCGGCATGCACACGATCAATGGCGATCCCAACGTCGCCAAGCTGCAGAAATACACGATCAACCTCTACAAGGAGATCGAGGAGCTTTCCGGCCAGGCGACCGGCGTGCACCTGACCGGCGGTGTGCTTCTGGCGGCGACCGAGGCGCGGCTGGATTGGCTGCGTGGCGTGGTCGCCAAGGGCCGCTATCTCGGCATCGAGCTTGAGGAGATCTCGCCCAGCGAGGCGGCCGAACTGATGCCGCTGCTCGATCCCAAGCAGTTCGTCGGCGCTGTCAGAAACAAGGAGGACGGCCATCTCGATCCGTCGGGGGTGACGCACGCCTATGCCAAGGCGGCGCGCAAACTCGGCGCCGAGGTCGAGCGCTTCACCAAGGTCGAGGACATCGTTCGGCGCGCCGATGGGATGTGGCGCGTGATCACCAACAAGGGCGAGGTGGTGGCCGAGCATGTCGTCAATGCCGGCGGCCTGTGGGCGCGCGAGGTCGGCCGCATGGTCGGGCTCGAACTGCCGGTGCTGGCGATGGAGCACATGTACCTGATCACCGAGGACATGCCGGAGGTCGCCGCCTGGAACGCCAAGACCGGCACGGAGATCATCCACGCGGTCGATTTCGATGGCGAGCTCTATCTGCGCCAGGAACGCGGCGGCATGCTGATGGGTACCTATGAGAAGGCCAACAAGCCGTGGTCCGAGTTCCAGACGCCGTGGAATTTCGGCCACGAATTGCTGGCGCCGGACATCGACCGCATCGCGCCGTCTCTCGAGGTCGGCTTTCGGCATTTCCCGGCGTTCCAGAACACTGGCATCAAGCAGATCATCAACGGCCCCTTCACCTTCGCGCCGGACGGCAACCCGTTGGTCGGGCCGGTGCGCGGCCTGCCGGGTTTCTGGGTTGCCTGTGGAGTCATGGCCGGCTTCAGCCAAGGCGGCGGCGTCGGCCTGGCGCTGTCCAACTGGATGATCGAGGGCGATCCCGGCGCCGACATCTGGGCGATGGATGTCGCGCGCTATGGCGACTGGGCGACGATGGCCTACACCAACGCCAAGGTGCGCGAGAACTATTCCAGGCGCTTTTCGATCCGCTTCCCCAATGAGGAACTGCCCGCCGGACGGCCGCTGAAGACGACACCGGTCTATGACCTGCTGTCGGCCAAGGGCGCGCAATGGGGCGTCGCCTATGGGCTGGAGGTGCCGCTGTGGTATGCGCCGGAGGGCGTCAAGGACGAGTTCTCGTGGCGCCGCTCGAGCGATTTCACCCAGGTCGCCAGGGAGGTAGCGACCGTTCGCGACGGTGTCGGCCTGTCAGAGATTTCGAGCTTCGCCAAATACAAGGTGACGGGTAAGGGGGCGGCCGCCTGGCTCGACCGGATGCTCGCCTGCAAGCTGCCCAGGCCCGGCCGCATGACGCTGGCGCCGATGCTGAAGGAAGACGGCAAGCTGATCGGCGACTTTACGCTGGCCAATCTGGAGAGCGAAGGCTGGTTCCTCGCCGGCTCAGGCATCGCCGAGCAATACCATATGCGCTGGTTCGAGAAGCACCTGCCTGGTGATGGTTCGGTTCGCATCGACGCGCTGGGGCCAAAACTCACCGGCCTGGCGATCGCCGGGCCGAGAGCGCGCGAAGTGCTGGCCAAGGTCAGCCGCGCGGATGTCTCCAACGCCGCGTTTCCCTTCATGGCGGTGGCAAGAATGGACATCGGCATGGCGCCTTGCCTGGTCGGCCGCGTCAGCTACACAGGCGACCTCGGCTACGAGATCTGGGTGGCGCCGGAGTATCAGCGCGCTGCATTCCAGGCCCTGATGGCGGCCGGCGAGGAATTCGGCATCGGCCTGTTTGGCTCGCGGGCGCTGAACGCGCTGCGGCTGGAGAAGAACTACGGTTCATGGGCGCGCGAGTACCGGCCGATCTATGGGCCACTGGAAGCCGGTCTCGACCGCTTCGTTGCGTATAGCAAGGATGCTGATTTTATCGGCAAGGCCGCGGCGCTCGCCGAGCGCAAGCAGGGCGGCAAGTTGCGCCTTCGCGCCTTCATCGTCGATGCCGACGACGCCGATGTCATCGGCGACGAGCCGATCTGGTTCGATGGCGCGGTGCGTGGCTGGGTGACTTCGGGTGGCTACGCGCATCACTCGAAACAATCCGTTGCCGTGGGCTATGTGCCGAAGGAGATCGCCGACGAGAGCGACGGCTTCGAGATCGAGCTTTTGGGCAAGCGGCATGCGGCGCGCGTGCAGGCGGCGCCACTGTTCGATGCCAATTTCGAGAGGATGCGCGCTTGAGCACGCATCCCTCTCAAGTGGTCAGGCGCTCCGGCCGTTGTCCAGTGCGAAGGCGCCGGCGCCGGCAAACACCAGATAGAGGAAGATGAAGCAGAACGAGATCGCCAAATCTCCACCGTTGTTGACGGGGAAGAAGTCGCGCGGCATGTGCGCCATGAAATAGGCGATCGCCATTTCGCCGGCCAGCAGGAACGCGACCGGGCGGGTGAACAGCCCCAGCGCCAGCAGGATGCCGCCGGCGAATTCGAGAATTCCAGCGGCTAGAGTCAGCCCGGTAAGGGTATGGGGTTGTTCGCTTATGGGAAAATTGAACAATTTCTGGCTGCCGTGCTCGATGAACTGCAGCGCCGTCATGATGCGCAGCACCCCCAAGGCCTGCGGCTGATACTTGGCGAGGCTTTCGAAAAGCTTCATAATTGGCTCCATTTGTCGCTTCCCGACCGGCCATAGATTGTCGCTGGGTAACGGACCATTCACTTCCCATGGCATGCCATCAACAATCGGTGATTGGAAATGTTCCCCGGTTTGACCTTTCATATTGTTCTCGTAGGGGTTGCATTTGTATCGCTATGGTTGTATCCATAATATGGACATTCCGAACAGGTGGGTTCCCTTGGTTATGAAAAAAGTCGCTATCAGCCTATTCGCAATCCTTGCAGGGACCAGCTTTGCCATGGCCGAGGATGCCGGCTGCGAGGCCTTCAAATGGCCGGTGACGCGGGAACAGGCGTTGTTTGCTGCAGCGCCTGCAACGCCGTCTGGAGCGACGCTGGTGGTGGGTGCTGCTGCGGATCTGGCACTGGTGCCGGCGGAGAAAGCCGGTTTTGCGCTGCCGCCCGAACATGCCCCCGCATCAGGCACGTTCGGTGCCGTCGCCAGCGTCGAGGTGCCGGCCGAGGGCGCCATCCAGATAAGTCTGTCAGGCGAGGCCTGGATCGATGTCATTCAGGACGGCCACGCCATGAAGTCAGTGGGCTATAGCGGTGTGAAAACCTGCCCCGGCATCCGCAAGAGCGTGCGTTTCAAGCTTGCGGCCGGCCCGGCCACCGTCCAGTTCAGCGGCGCGAAAAAGGCAGACCTGAAGGTCGCGGTACTGACGCCCGAGTAATTCTCAAAGAGCGCCACAGTCAGCGAGACAGCGCCCCTCTGTCCAGATGGACAGAGGGGCGGAGAAACCGGGCCTGGCCTCTTACCGTACCGGCGCCATCAATGCGAAATGGGCGCCTTGCGGGTCCTGGCATTGCACGATCCAGCTGCCGCCGGGGACCTCCATCGGGCCCATCAGGATCTTGCCGCCATTATCGGTCACGCGTTTGGCCGCCGCGTCGATGGCCGGAACGTTGAAGTAGAACTGCCAGACCGGGACTGGGACCTGCTGCGGCTTGTTCATGATGCCGCCACCGGATTCGGGGCCGGCTGTGAAGGTCTGGTAGGTGCCCATCGGGCCCATGTCGAAATCGCCGGCATTGGCCCAGCCGAACTGGTCGGAATAGAAATCGAACGCGGCCTTCCAGTCCGATGTGTAAAGCTCGTGCCAGCCGATATGGCCTGGGGTGCTGGCCGGCACGATGGGCTGGTCCGGGCCGTTCGGCTGCAGGAACATGAAGGTCGCGCCTTGCGGATCGGCGACGACGGCAAAGCGGCCGACGCCCGGAATGTCGTCGGGCTTGCGGTGAACCGTACCGCCGGCTTTCTCCAGCGACGCCGTCGCGGCATCGACGTCTTTTGTATGGATGTAGCCGAGCCAGGCGGGCGGCATGCCCAGCTTGGCGGCGTCCTCGGGCATCGTCATCAGCCCGCCGACGCCACGCTCGCCGACATTCATGACGATGTAGCGCGGCATGTCGGGGGCCTTGTCGAAAGGCTGCGCAGTCCAGCCGACCACCTTGGTGTAGAACGCCTCGGCGGCGTCGAGATCTGTGGTCATCAATTCGTACCAGAAAAAGGGCATCGGGGATTTTGGCATGGTCGGTCTCCTCACCGGTTATGCATCGATCGTCGGTCGATCCATCCTAGGACGATCTTCACGACGGAAATCCGACAATCGCCCAAACAAGAATGTCGATCCACGACAAGCGTTCCCGGGTTGCGCGCCCACCGGTTTTCGATTTCTCTGCGGTGGAGAGGGGATGTCGTTTCATGCGCCGGATGTCGCTCACGCCTGAGCTTGTCGCACTGTGCCATCGGGAGGAGGCCGATCCTGGCCCTGACCCGAGCTGGACGGAGTTGAAAGACGAGGATTTCCGGCCCCTTGCCTTGCGGCTGTCCGATGAAGCCGACGAGGGGCCGCTATGGGTGTTCGCCTATGGGTCGCTGATCTGGAAGCCAGAGTTCGAGTCGGTCGAGCAGCAACTCAGCATGGCCATGGATAGCCCGGACCTCGTCCGCGACCAGTTCCTGCAACCGCCACAGATTGCGGTCGTGGATGCCGAACGCTTCGAGATGACTGACCGTGTTGTAGAGATATTCGGCGCCGGATCCGATGTGCCCGCAGGCTCTGGCCAGCACGCTCGCCACCTTGTCCAGTGGCTGGTTCAGTGACGTTCCCCTGCCCTTCACGCCAACCCAGAAGCCAAGCGCGCGCAGCGACCCTTGTGCCGTATGCACCGGCAGCCACCTGACCGTGTCGATACTTTCGTGGTCGCTGATCTCGCGCCGCAGCAGCCTTTCGATCTGAGCCGGTTTTTCGCCCTCCGGCAAGCGGTAGATGACGCCTTTGCACCGTCCACCCCGCTCGAGCGCCATCATCAGCCCCGGCTGCTCGGCGCTGCCGCGCCAACGCACCATGTCGAGGCAGAAGGAGCGGTGCCAGCCAAAGGCCGTGGTGTCGCGCCCAGCCATTCGCTCCCACTGCAAACGCCGTAACATGAGTAAAACAATCATGTTTTATCCAGCCTTTTCAGCGCCTTGCGTCGAAAATTGACCAATTGATAAAAAAATAAAACGTGCTAGCCTTCCCCAAAACAAAACATGGGGAACTGACGATGCCAGAAGGCCAGTTCAAGGAAGGCATTGCCGGCGGCCGGCTCGCGGCCGACCAGTATGCGGACAATTTTTCCGACCTGCACCCGCCGCTCGATCACCACGAGGCGCTGGTCGAATCCGACCGCTGCTATTTCTGCTACGACGCGCCGTGCATGAATGCATGCCCGACCTCGATCGACATTCCGCTGTTCATCCGCCAGATATCGACCGGCAATCCAATCGGTTCTGCCAAGACCATCTTCGACCAGAACATTCTGGGCGGCATGTGCGCCCGCGTCTGCCCGACCGAGACGCTGTGCGAAGAGGTTTGCGTGCGCGAGGTGGCAGAAGGCAAGCCGGTCCAGATCGGCCGCCTGCAGCGCTATGCCACCGATGTCGCGATGAGCGAGAACAAGCAGTTTTACCAACGCGCCACTGCGACCGGCAAGACGGTTGCCGTGGTCGGGGCAGGGCCGGCAGGCCTCGCGGCTGCACACCGGCTCGCCCGCCATGGCCATGACGTGACCATCCTGGAAGCGCGGCCGAAGGCCGGCGGGCTCAACGAATACGGCATCGCCGCCTACAAGAGCGTCGACAATTTCGCCCAGGCCGAAGTCGACTATGTCACCGCCATCGGCGGCATCGACATCCAGAACGGCAAGGCGCTTGGCCGCGACTACCAGCTGTCCGACCTGATACGCAACTATGATGCGGTGTTTCTCGGCATGGGGCTTGGCGGCGTCAATGCGCTGCGCGCCGATGGCGAGGATGCCGACGGCGTAACCAATGCGGTCGAGTTTATTGCCGAGCTGCGCCAGGCCAGTGATCTCGCCAGCCTGCCGGTCGGCCGGCGTGTCGTCGTCATCGGCGGCGGCATGACGGCGATCGACGCGGCGGTGCAGTCGAAGCTGCTCGGCGCCGAGGAAGTGACGATCTGCTACCGGCGCGGCCACGAGCAGATGAACGCTTCCGGGTTCGAACAGGATCTTGCCGCCGCCAACGGCGTCACCATCCGCCACTGGCTGCAGCCGAAGCGGGTGATTGCCGAAGGCGGCAAGGTGTCGGCCATCGAACTCGAATACACCGCCATGGACGGCGACAGGCTTGCCGGCACCGGCGAGAGGCTGACACTGGTCGCCGACCAGGTGTTCAAGGCGATCGGCCAGAGTTTCGTGCCGGCCGCGCTTAACGGCAGCGGTGCCGAGATCGAGCTCGAAGCCGGACGCATCAAGGTCGATGCGGAAGGCCGCACCTCGCTCGCGAAGGTCTGGGCCGGCGGCGACTGCATCTTCGGCGGCGACGACCTCACCGTTTCGGCCGTGGCGCAAGGCCGCGACGCGGCGGAGAGCATCCACAGGAGCCTCGCTCAGGGATAGGATCATGGCCACGGTGGAACCGGGCATCGCCCGTCACTATGACATATCGGGCCTGGAGGAGCGGATCATTGCCGCGCTCGCCGGTAGCGGCGTGGACGTTGCCAATCTGCGTGCAAGCGATCTTGAAGCGGTTGACGAATTTCACATTGGCGGCGTGGCCGCGACCATGGCACTCGTCGGGCAGATGGGGCTGAAGCCGGGGACAATGCTTCTCGACATCGGGTCTGGTGTCGGCGGGCCGGCCCGCTTTGTCGCCAACAATGTTGGCGCCGATGTTACCGGCATCGACCTCACGCAAAGCTATGTCGATATCGCGGTTAGCCTGTCCGAGCGAACCGGGATGGCGGGCAAGACGCGGTTCGTGCAAGGCAGTGCGCTGGACATGCCATTTGCGGATGCCAGCTTCGATGCGGCGGTCATCCTGCATGTCGGCATGAACCTCCCTGACAAGCCGGGACTGATGAGCGAGGCTGCTCGCGTGCTGCGGCCGGGCGGCGTTTTCGCCGTCTACGATGTGATGCGGTTGAAGGACGGCGTGTTGACCTATCCGCTGCCATGGGCGTCTGATGAAACCATGTCCTTCGTTGCCACCCCGGACGACTATCGCTCGGCGGCCGTCGCCGCCGGGTTCTCCGTGATCGCCGAGCGGCCGCGCGGCGCCTTTGCCATCGAGTTCTTTGCCACGATGCGTGCGCGCCTGGCAGCCGCGCAAGCAGAAGGCAGCAAGCCGCCGCCCGGCGTTGGCCTCGTCATGGGCGACGACGCCCGCACCAAGATCGCCAATCTCACCGCCGCACTTGAAGGCGGCATTCTTGCACCCGTCGAACTGCTCCTTCGTCTCGGTTGAAAGGGACCTGTCATGGCAGACATCCGCAATAATTTCGTCGGCATCAAATCGCCCAATCCGTTCTGGCTGGCCTCGGCGCCGCCGACCGACAAAGCCTACAACGTCATCCGTGCCTTCAAGGCCGGCTGGGGCGGCGTTGTCTGGAAGACGCTTGGCGAGGAAGGCCCGCCGGTGGTCAACGTCAACGGCCCGCGCTACGGCGCGATCTGGGGCGCCGACCGGCGATTGCTCGGTCTCAACAACATCGAGTTGATCACCGACCGCGACCTGCAGGTCAATCTGCGCGAGATCAAGCAGGTCAAGAAGGACTGGCCCGACCGCGCCATTGTCGTCTCGCTGATGGTGCCTTGCGTCGAGGAGAGCTGGAAGGCGATCCTGCCAGTGGTCGAGGAGACGGAAGCTGATGGCATCGAGCTCAATTTCGGCTGTCCGCACGGCATGTCGGAACGCGGCATGGGTGCCGCCGTCGGCCAGGTACCGGAATACATCGAAATGGTGGTGCGCTGGTGCAAGGCCAACACCCGCATGCCGGTCATCACCAAGCTGACGCCCAACATCACCGATGTGCGCAAGCCCGCGCGCGCCGCGCTTGCCGGCGGCACCGACGCGGTGTCCCTGATCAACACCATCAATTCGATCACCGGCGTCGACCTCGACAGTTTCGCGCCGCAGCCGACCATCGACGGCAAGGGTTCGCATGGTGGCTATTGCGGCCCGGCGGTGAAGCCCATCGCCATGAACATGGTGGCCGAGATCGCGCGCGATCCCGAAACCCACGGCTTGCCGATCTCCGGTATCGGCGGCATCACCACCTGGCGCGACGCGGCCGAATTCATGGCGCTCGGCGCCGGCAATGTGCAGGTCTGCACGGCGGCGATGACCTATGGCTTCAAGATCGTGCAGGAGATGATCGCCGGTCTCGAAAACTGGATGGACGAGAAGGGGCATGCCTCGCTCGACGACATTGTCGGCCGCGCCACGCCCAACGTCACCGACTGGCAGTACCTCAACCTCAACTATGTCGCCAAGGCCCGTATCGACCAGGACGCCTGCATCAAATGCGGCCGCTGCCACATCGCCTGCGAGGACACGTCGCACCAGGCGATTACCAGCATGGTCGATGGCAAGAGGCATTTCGAGGTGATCGAGGCCGAGTGCGTCGGATGTAATCTATGCGTCAACGTCTGCCCGGTCGAAAATTGCATCACCATGGAGCCGCTGGCGGCAGGCGCAATGGACCAGCGCACCGGCAAGCCGGTGTCGCCGATCTATGCCAACTGGACGACGCACCCGAACAACCCGATGGCCAAGGTGGCGGCGGAGTAGGGGCAGCCATTCGTCGAAAAAAGCGGCGTCTTCGGGCGCCGTTTTTCATTTTTCCTATTGAAGATATGAATCATCCACGATAAAAATTATCCATGAATTGGAGGTCGACACAATGAAGCTGGGCGAGGGCGTTGAAGCAGCCATCCACTGCGCCGCCATGCTGGCCGGCGTCGAGGGTGAAGCGACGATGCCGGGCGCTGCACTGGCGGAGGCCTTTGGCTTGTCGCCGAGCTACCTCCTGAAACATCTCAACATGCTGAGCGCGGCGCGCATCCTGGAATCGGTGCCGGGGCCGGCGGGGGGCTACCGGCTGGCTCGGCCGGCCGCGCGCATAACGCTGCTCGATATCGTGCTTGCCGTCGAAGGGCGCGAGCCGGCCTTCCGTTGTGGCGAGATCCGCCGCAACGGTCCGACCACACTAGACGCCTCGGCTTATGTCAAACCCTGCGGCATCAATATCGCGATGCTGAAGGCCGAGAAGGCCTATCGCGCCGCACTCGCCGAGGCAAAGCTGTCCGACATCGTGGCGGAATATGTGACCGATGCCGATCCGCGTTCGGTCGCTGCCGGCTGCGCCTTCGTGGCGCGCCACCAGCGGCCGCAGAAATCCAGTTCAACCAAGCAAGCGTAGAGGACATCAAGATGAAACAGAGGCTGCAATTTTTCGCCAAGGCGCCGGAGGTCATGAAGGCGGTGTCGGCGCTCAACAAGGCGGTCGACGAATGCGGGCTCGAGGTGAGCCTGCTGCACCTGATCAAATTGCGGGCATCGCAGATCAATGGCTGCTCGTTCTGCGTCGAGATGCATAGCCGCGAGGCCAGGCGCGACGGCGAGACCGAACAACGGCTTTATCTGGTTTCGGCCTGGAAGGAATCGCCGCTGTTTTCCGAGCGTGAGCGCGCCGCCTTCGCCTGGACCGAGGCCGTTACCCTGATCGCTGACAATGGCGTGTCGGACGAACTCTATGCAAAGACGCTCCAGCATTTCTCGGAAGAGGAACTGGTCAAGCTGTCGGTTGCGCTCGGCATGATCAACACCTGGAACCGGCTTTGCATCCCGTTCCAGGCCATTCACCCGATGCCGGCGGCCAAGGCTGCCTGATTGTCCTCTTTTTGTTTGGAGCGCCGTCGTGGAGGCGGCGCTCCAATATAGTTTGCGGCGGCCTTGAGGGCCGCTGCCATTGCCCGGGTGGGCGGTTCCATAGTGACTGCGGCCCGACGGCATCGATCTTAAATCGGAACCAATCGAGCCGTTGATGCATTTCGCACCTGTATGCCGAGCATCCCGGGACGAAATATGAAAATTGCGCATGTCGCGCCGCTTTTTGAATCGGTGCCGCCCAGACTTTATGGTGGCACCGAACGCATCGTCTCGTACCTGACCGAAGCGCTGGTTGATCTTGGCCATGAGGTGACCCTGTTTGCCAGTGGCGACAGCCAGACCTCCGCGAAGCTGGTCGCCGGCAGGGAATGCGCGCTTCGCCTCGATCCCCGCCCGCTCAAATCCGAGATTGCGGCGCATCTTTCGATGCTTGCCGAGGTGCGGAAACGGGCGCGAGAGTTTGACGTCATTCACTTCCACCTCAGCCACTTCCTGCACTTTTCCTTCTTCCAGGACATGGCGGAGCGGACAGTGACGACGCCGCATGGCAGGCTGGACTATGTCGACTTGGCGCCGGCCTATGAACGGTTCCCGCGCTTCCCGATGATTTCCATTTCGCGCAGCCAGAAGTCAGGCCTTGCGAGGGCCAACTGGCTGGCAACGATCCACCACGGACTGCCGACCGGTGTTTACGAACCGACGTTCGAGACCAAGGCGCAAGAACCCTATCTTGCCTTCCTCGGCCGGTTGTCACGCGACAAACGACCGGATCGCGCCATCGAGATCGCCTTGCGCTCCGGGCTCAAGCTGAAGCTTGCGGCAAAGATCGGCGACGACGACCGAGCATATTTCCACGAGGTGGTCGAGCCTTTGATTGACGGCGATCGCATCGACTATGTCGGCGAGATCGAGGAGGACCAGAAGGCGGAATTTCTTGGCAACGCGGCCGGCCTGCTGTTCCCGATCGACTGGCCGGAGCCGTTCGGCCTTGCCGCCATCGAGGCAATGGCCTGCGGCACGCCGGTGATCGCCTGGAATTGCGGCGCGCTGCCCGAGATCATCGATCAAGGCGTCACCGGCTTTATCGCGGATTCGATGGATAGCGCGGTCGCCGCGGTGCCGGACTTACTGCAGCTCGACAGGCGAAAGGTGAGGGGCGTCTTCGAAAAGCGGTTTTCCGCCAGAAGAATGGCCGGCGACTACCTGGCCGCCTATGCGCGCCTGCTCGGTGTCCCGAGCGAGGCGAAGGCGTCGTGAGCAGCGACGCGCTCGATCTATGGGAATGAAACGACAGGGATTTGTGACGAATGGCCCAACTCGATGAGCGCCAACTCGATCCCGCCGTCGCGCTTGCATCGCTCGACGCGACCGCGCCTCGTGAGCCGCACCGGCTGTTTGCGCTCAAACAGGGCGACTGCTTTGCGGTTGCCGATGCCTATGGCGACATACGCGGCGCCGGCGACGGTTTTTCCGCGACGACACACGGGTGCTGTCCGAGTTCCGGCTGACCGTCGGCGGCAGGCAGACATCGCTGCTTGGCGCCTCGCTCAGCCAGGACAATGTGCTGTTCACCACCAACCTGACCAATCTGCCGATGGCGAGCGCCAGCGGTCGCGACATTCCACAGGGCGCAATTCACGTCGAACGCGTCCGGCTGCTCTGGCAGGACAGACTGTTCGAACGCATCACCCTTTCCAACTACAGTCGGGAGACCTCGACGATCGGCGTTTCCCTGCATTTTGCCGCCGATTTCCGTGACATGTTCGAAGTGCGCGGCTCGACACGGCTGCGGCGCGGTATGACGCATGTGGCCGAGATGGATGCGACATCCGTCCTGCTGCGCTACGACGGCTTGGACGGGTTGGCGCGCGCATCGGCGATATCGTTCTCGCAGGCGCCCGATCAACTGACAGCCGACCGCGCCGATTTCTTGCTTGCGGTGACCAAGCGCAGCAGCAGTGTGCTCTATGTCGAGGTCGGTTCCGAGGTGGCGGATGCGCCCGATCGCGACCGTTTCCGCGCCGCCGCCGCCGGGCCCGCTTTGGCATGCGGGCCAAGCGCCGCCATGGCGCGACGGTGCACAGTTCCGGTCGCGTCTTCAACGACTGGGTCGAGCGCGCCCGCGCCGATGTCGCGCTGTTGACCACTGAGCTTGCGACCGGACCTTATCCTTATGCCGGCATCCCCTGGTTCTCGACGGCGTTCGGCCGTGACGGCGTCATCTCGGCGCTGCAGATGCTCTGGCTCAATCCCGGCCTGGCGCGGGGCGTGCTGGCCTTCCTGGCCCAGCATCAGGCGACGGAGACGTCGCCGTTCAGCGATTCGCAGCCGGGCAAGATCATGCATGAGACCCGCAAGGGCGAGATGGCGGCGCTGCGGGAGCTTCCATTCGGCCGCTACTATGGCGGCGTCGATACGACGCCGCTCTATATCCATCTCGCCTGTGCCTATGCAGATCGTACCGGCGACATGGCGTTCATCGACAGCCTGTGGCCGTCGGTGTGCGCGGCGGCCGAATGGACGGAGGAGGCGGGCCGCGAGACCGGATTTGTGACCTACCAGCGGGCTGCCGATTCAGGCCTCGCCAACCAAGGCTGGAAGGACAGCTTCGATTCCGTCTTTCATGCCGATGGCCGCATCCCCAAGGGTCCGATCGCGCTGGTCGAGGTGCAAGGCTATGTCTTTGCCGCCTTCCGGGGGCTGGCGGCGCTTGCCCGTCGTCGTGGCGAGGACGAGAGAGCCGACCACTGGGACAGTCTCGCCGAGGCCATGCGAGCCGCGGTGGAACGCGATTTCTGGCTCGACGACCTCGGCTTCTATGCCCTTGCGATCGACGGTGCCGGCGAGCCCTGCAAGGTGCGGACCTCGAATGCGGGCCATCTCCTCCTTGTCGGGCTTCCCGAGCCGGCGCGGGCGCAAATGGTCGCCGATCAGCTGCTTTCCGCCTCCTTCCATTCCGGCTGGGGGCTGAGGACGCTTGCCGACGATTCTGTGTTCTTCAACCCGATGTCGTACCACAATGGCTCGATCTGGCCGCATGACACCGCCATGTGCGGCGCCGGCCTGGCGCGCTATGGCGAGCGCGACAGCGTGGTGCGCCTGATGAGCGGCACGTTCGAATCCGCTGTCCATTTCAACATGCGGCTGCCCGAACTGTTCTGCGGTTTTACCCGCGCACCGGGCGAAGCGCCGATCGCCTATCCCGTCGCTTGCCTGCCGCAAGCATGGTCGGCGGGATCCGCCTTCATGCTGATGCAGGCCTGCCTCGGCCTGGAAATCGATGGCTGGGATGGCGAAATCCGCGTCACCCGTCCGAGGCTGCCGATCGGTATCGACACACTCACGCTGCGACATCTGGGCGTCGGCGAAAGGGTGGTCGATCTCACATTCCAGCGTGTCGGCGACCGGGTCGTCGCTTTCCTGGCCGACCGGCATGAAGGCCTGGTGCCGCTCATCGTCAGAACATAATGCGAGCCAGATTGGCTGGAACCGATCGCTGCTTTGTGCGTTGCACAATACGGGTCCGGGCGCCGACCAGGTTGCCGGCGGACAGTTTCTAATCGGAAACACGAACAAAAAGGCCGCCGAACGGCCTGAGGTGAGTTGGCATTCCAATGACAGATTATGGTGCGGATCTGCTCTGGGTTCTGATCCTCGCGAGCCTCGGTCTCTCCGCTCTTGCCGTTTTCTTCTCCATATCGCGGCAACGCCGCAGCCACCCTCCAACGGTTGCACATCCAGCCGGCGAGGACGTGGCCGCGGAAGCGGCGCGCAAGGTGATACGGGAGTTCGAAAAGAACGGCCAATCAGCCGATGCCGCCCTGGTGACGTGGTCGCCCGAGACATTGCGCAAGATCCTGGCTGACGATCTGCCCGATGCGCAGGTCATCGTGGTCTCCAACCGCGAACCGTACATCCACAACGTCAGAGGCAATGGCGTGGAACTGCTCGTGCCGGCCAGCGGGCTGGTTTCGGCGCTGGAGCCGATCACCCGCGCCTGCGCTGGCACCTGGATAGCCTATGGCGGCGGCACCGCAGACCGTCTCATGGTCGACGAGGACGACCGGGTCCAGGTGCCGCCCGGCAATCCGTCCTACACGCTGCGCCGGGTCTGGCTGACGGAGGAGGAGCATCAGGGCTACTATCTCGGCTTTGCCAATGAGGGCCTGTGGCCACTTTGCCATATCGCCTTCACCCGGCCGATCTTTCGCGCCTCGGACTGGGAGGCCTATGAAGCCGTAAACCGGAAGTTCGCCGATACGGTGGTGGCCGAAGCACACAACGAGCGACCGATCGTGCTGGTCCAGGACTACCACTTCGCGCTGCTGCCGCGGATGATCCGCGAGCGTCTGCCAGAGGCGATCGTCATCACCTTCTGGCACATCCCGTGGCCGAACTCGGAAGTCTACAGCATCTGTCCATGGCGTGAGCGCATCCTCGAAGGACTACTCGGCAGCTCGATCATCGGTTTCCACACCCAGTTCCATGCCAACAATTTCACCGAGAGTGTAGATCGCTTCCTGGAAAGCCGCATCGAGCGGGCGGATGCGGCCATCTCCTATGGCGGGCAGACGACGCTGGTGCACGCCTATCCCATCTCGATAGAGTGGCCGGCGGACCTTCTGGCAAGATTGCCTGATGTCGATGACTGCCGCGTCCGCCTGCGTGCCAGGTTCGGATTGAAAGCGGATGTGAAGCTGGGTGTCGGCGTCGAACGTCTCGACTACACCAAGGGCATCTTGGACCGCTTTCAAGCGCTGGACGAATTGTTCAAGCGATACCCGGAATGGATCGGAAAGCTGGTCTTTCTGCAGATCGCGGCACCCAGTCGCGGCACGCTCCCGGCCTACAGGCAGCTCCACGACGAATGCCACCGTTATGCTGAAGAGCTCAACGAGCGCTATGGCAGCGATGGCTACAGGCCGGTGATCATGGTGGCCGAACATCACACGCAGGAACAGGTCTATGAGATCTATCGTGCCGCCGACATCTGCATGGTCACCAGCCTGCATGACGGCATGAACCTGGTCGCAAAGGAATTCGTTGCGGCGCGCAACGACGAACAGGGCGTCTTGATGCTCAGCACATTCGCCGGTGCCTCGCGCGAATTGCTGGAGGCGCTGATCGTCAACCCCTACGATGCCGCCATGATGAGCGAGGCACTGCTGCAGGCGCTGACGATGACGCCGGATGAGCAGCGCGAGCGCATGCGGCCGATGCGGCAGATGGTCCGCGACAACAACGTCTATCGCTGGGCCGGCAGCATGCTTCTGGACGCGGCACGCTTGCGCAAGCGCGGTGACGTCGATCGGGCAACCGGCACTGGCGACCGACAGCCTCCAAGCGCCGACAATGTCGTTTCCATGTTCGAGCGCAAACGGCTGGCAATGTCATGAGCGGGACTCTGCGAAAGCCACAGACTGTGCTGGCCGGCGAATGGGCGCTGTTCCTCGACATTGACGGCACCCTGCTGGAACATGCCGAACACCCGGACGCCGTCTCGGTCAGCGCCGAGCTTCGCTCTTTGCTGCAAGGCCTGGATCACAAGTTAAACGGGGCATTGGCTGTTATCACGGGCCGCTCGGTTGCAGCCGTGGATCAGCTTTTTCAGCCCTTGAAGCTGCGCGCGGCCGGGCTTTATGGCCTGGAACACAGGCTCCTGCCGGATGACCAAGTCGAAGTCGCTGGAGAGCCGGCGGATATCGCGGCCCTTGCCGACGAGATTGAGTCCGAGCTCGGTCGTGGGCAAGCCTATATCGAACGCAAGGGCCGGGTACTGGCCATCCACACGCGCGCTGCCCCGCATTTGCTTCCGCGCGCGACGCAGCTTGTCGAGCAGGCGCTGGCCAGCCTGCCCGAGGGCTACCGGGTGGTTGCCGGCAATGCCGGCGTGGAACTGTTGCCGCTCGAGGCAGCCAAGGGTGCCGCGATCCGGCGGTTCATGGGCATAGCGCCCTTCACAGGCCGCCGCCCGGTCTTCCTGGGCGACGACACGCCAGACGAAAACGGCTTCGAAGCCGTCAACGATGCCGGCGGCATATCGATACGGGTCAAACCCCCCGCGCATACCGCCGCGCGGTACGGCCTTGACGGCGTTGGCGAAACGCTCGCCTGGCTGAGGGGTCAACTTTAGATCCAGCCACGACACGCAACCGGGGCTTGGGGCGATGTGGATCAAGCCGCATATTTAGCCGAGCGCGTGTTTCAGCGTTGATCGCTCCGTCCACCCAACTGCTCGTCCATGAGGAAGGAAGCATCGGGCTTGTTCGCGTGCGAATATTTCACCGGAACCTACAATCGAATAAACCAAGAGATTGGTAGTTCCCGCCTCGGCACCCACTCGCAAAAGAACTGACACCCGAATCGATATCCTCGCGACGGTCGAAATGGGCAGGGCGTAACGGCGGTTGCCGCGTCCGACCCTTATGCAGGTCGCCGCTTGGACGGCGCTTTCCGTGGCGACCAAGCATTCTCATGTCAGCCGGGGCTGTCAATGAGTGCCTTTCACCTTTGCTTCGCGTAGAGCCTTGAGCTTGGTGGATTTCGCCCTCTGGTCCGCCCGCTCCGTGTCCGTAATTTCCTTTGAGGCGCGGTGCGTTTCGTCCCGACGCTGTTGGGTGTTGGTAACGCGTCGATCGGTCTTCGGCTGATCGGGCATTGCGGCCTCCCTGATTGGCCGAATAAACTCGAATCGTTAGATTGTGGTTCCGTCGAATTTTCTTTTTCCGGAACTACGCATGCTGATTGAATCGCGCCCCTACGGTCAGTGCATGCGTTTGAAATTTGTCGCGCCTTTGATGCCTACCTTGGTGGAGAAGCCTCCCGAAGGCGACGGCATTCACGAGGTGAAGTCGACGGCTACCGCTCCCAGATATTCCATTGGCCTGAGCTATATCCGGTCGAGGCGAACCCGGAGCAAGAAGACCTTCATCGGGCCGTCCTCGAGCAGTGACCGTTGGCGTGATCGACCATTGCAAACTTTTATCCACTACGGTGCCGGCGCCGACAGCGTGACCTTAGTGGATGAACTTCCAATCTCCCGTTCCTGGCCGCTGATGGGCTCGACCTCACCTTTAATGCCGTCATGGATCTGGATTGCCAGTTCGTCTTGCACGGCATTACGACGGTCGCTTCTGGCGGCGCCGCACCCCTGACGGCTCGCAATCTTCAATCGCGTCTCGTGGCAACCACCCCTCCGCCGCTCGTTGGCCAATGCTGGCTGATCCCAGCGCACCCCAGAACCTGCCCGCCCGTTCCCATTTCGGGTGGGCATTTTTCGTTAAGCGTAGAAACTTTTTCAGGGAAGCGAAGTTGATGCGACAAGCTGCCGCTTTGGCAGCCTTAATTGGGAGAATTGTCATGAACCTGAAGATGCTCACGATGGGCGCGATGGCGCTTGCGATGATGACTGGTGCCGGACTTGCCGGCAGCACCACCGGAACGTCCGCGCTCGATGACTCGGCGAAGATGTCGCCGTTCTTCACCGATGCCGGCATGAAAACATTGAGGTCGGAAGCGGATTTCAAGACCGCGTGGATGGCCATGAAACCCGATGAACAGAAGGCTGTGTTGAAAGACTGCGGCGATAGCACGATTAACAAATCTCATGCAGATTTCTGCGCGATGGCAAAGATGATGGGCGGCTAGGCCCGGCCGTCTGGCGGGCTTAGTGTCCACCTTCAGTTGACGGCGGCGTGCGCCTCGCGAAGGGTTTCTACAAATGCGCCGGCCGGCCGCTCGGAGATGGGTCGGCGTCGCGCCTAGGTACGCGGCGCCGATCGAATTCGACCACCCCTGCCGGCCATTCGATTTCAGCTTGGATTTTGCCTTCGAGTTGACCGCGTTTACCGGCGATGCGATCAAGATCAGCATCAGGGAGTTAGCGTGTATCCATAAGCTGTCGCCCGCTTACGCCGCGACATCGCCGTAACCATACTCGGCCGCCGATTTGTGAGATCGACGGATTGCAACCAGATCGCCGATCGACCAATGCATCTGCCTGGCGGCGATGCGGGGCAGGAGATCCGGCAAGACCGGTTCGTGACGACGCGCGCGTGCTCTCTGAGATCCGTTCCTCCGGCGAGGCGGGAGTTACCCAGAGGGGACAGTGACAAATATTCTGCGAAGGCAGGAACCGCATGCTTGGGGCGAAGTTCCACTCTACACAACAGGAGTGAAACATCGTGAACACGTCAGACACAAACGACTTTGCCGAATCTGGTCTTTCTAACGAGAATCAATGGCAGGCTGATGGCAACCGCGCCGGCAAAAGCAAGGAGGCGCTCGGCAGATTGAAGACGAGCGCGGCCGAGACAGCCACCCACCTGAAAAGCGCTGCGGCCTCAGTGTCGACAGACGCTAAGGACTATGCCGGCTCTGTCGCTTCCGACGCCGCTGGTGCGTTCAAGGAAGCGGTCGAGTCCAACAAGACTGCCGGAGCCGATGCGATTGCCAACATCGCGCACTCCGTCAAGGAGGCCGCTGACGGGATCGAAAAACAATCGCCTCAGGTCGCGAGCATGGTGCGAAGTGCAGCGGAAGGTGTGGAACGGATCTCCACCGACGTCAGGGACCGCAACGTCGGCGAACTGCTCGACTCCGTTACGAAATTCGCGCAGCGCCAACCGGCGGCGTTCTTTGGAGTCGGGATCCTCGCCGGCGTGATGCTGACCCGCCTCATGCGAAGCTCGGATCGTTCCTGAGAGGCTTGCTAGATGGATGATGGTATCGATCGCCGGCCCTTCGGCAGCATCGTCAACGAAGCGCTCGAAAAATTCGCGTCGTTGATCCGCTTGGATTTGCGCCTGCTAGAGGCGGAAATGAAGAGCAAGACTTCCACAATCGTCTCGTCCGGCGCCTGTGGGATAGCGGCTGTTGCCCTGTTTGTCTTGGCATCGTTTGCCATGGTCCAATTCTTGATTCTGGTGATGATTCATCTTGGCATCAGCCCCATAGTCGCCTGCTTGGCAGTTGGCATCGTCTTGTTTGGCGGAGGTTTGCTCTCCCTTCACCTAGCCCGCTTGATGCACGGCGATCGGCTTTCGGCGGCCTGCATGGCGATCTGGCCGCCCTTGGGGTGCATTTTGACAAGCCTCGTCGGGCGCCGGCGATGATCCGTCGTGACGGAAGGCGGGGGTTTGCGGGTTGAGGTCGGCGGGTTTGTTTCGGGACGTCTGCGCCCCATCGTTTATGTCGCGAGTTGCGGGATGCGGCTGAGGACGATGCGCAGAATACGCTGGTCGGGGCAGGATGTCGGCAGGTGCAGACGGATCTGGGTTTTCATCTCGACCACGCGGGCGGCGATCTTGATGAGGCGCAATCGCAGCGTGTCGAATTGGGCGACGGCAAAGCTCGAGCGTTTCGGCATCGCGGCGCGCAGGCCCCACATCAGCCAGTAGGCGCCGGCATGCAGGAACAGCCGGAACTGGTTGGCCGTCGCTCTTGTGCAGGATGTGCGGTCGGCGGCGAGATGCGTCTTCCACGACTTGATGTGGTTCTCGGCAGCGCCGCGCCGGCAGTAGACATCCTCGTAGAGCGCCTTGGCCTTGCCACTTGCAAGGTTGGTGACGATGAAGCGGGTATCGGCACCTTGGGCGCCGACCTCGACGCGGGCGATGATGCGCTCTACGCGGCTCCAACTGGCGGCGCCATCCAGGAACTCCTTGAAGCGGCGGACCTTGTTCGTCTTCGATGACACTTCAAAACGCGCCATCGTGCTGCTCTCCAGGTCCGCGACATGCTTGCGCAGGGTCGTGGTGGGCGCCACGCCGAGGATGAAGTCGACATCGTTGGCGCGGCACCAGTCGATGACCTGCGGACTACAATAGTGGCTGTCGGCCCGGATCAGGATGCGGATGTTCGGCCAATTGCTGCGGATCGCCCGCACCAGGCGGCGCAGGTGGGGGCGGATTTCTGCCCCGCTCGGCCGCTTCGCTGGTCGCAGGACCGCACCGACGAACCGGCCGTCGCCATCGAACACAACAATCGGCTGGAAGCCGTATTCGTCGTGATGGGCATTGAACAGGCGGAGCTGCTGGCCGCCATGCACGGCGTCAAAAGTGTCGTCAATGTCGAGCACGATCCGCTTCGGAACCTGGCGGAAGGAAGCGCAATAGAGGTCGACCATCGCACGGCCCATAACGACCAGTTCCCGCACGCCAGGCAGGTTCTCCAGCCGGCACATCGTCGATTGAGAGGCCAGATCCCGACCCGAAGGCAGCGCATCCTGGGCCATCTTGAAGATCGGATCGCAGCGCAGCCGGTTGGCGTCGTTGCCATCCTCATAACCGGCGGCGATCATCTTCATGCGAAAGCCGATCATGTCCGCCAGGCTGTGGATGATCTGGTCCGGGCGGCGCGGATCGTCGATGCAACGCGCCACACGGTCGGCCACACGCAGCCGCTTTTCCACCTCGGCCAGAGCCAGAACACCACTGTTCGAGGACAACATGCCGCCGTCAAAACGGGCGACGACGGACTTGCCGCCGACTGATGACAAACCGCTCAGCGGCAGCGTAAGATCATTCATGGCGGGTGTGGTCTCCGGGAAATGGTTCGGATCGGCTTAAGCAACCAAATCCTACGTCATTTCAACGGCTTGCACCACATCCGCCAACCTCCATGAATTTTCCGGGCTAGCGAAGCGGGCGCTTATCGGCTGGACCATCACTCCCATCGAGACCGTAAATCAGGTGCGCAGCGATATAGCCGCATTGAAGCAGGGGATACGCTATGGCACCACACAACGATGACCTCGACGAGATCATGGCGCAAAGCCGCGTCGAACGGCAGGCCCTGTTCGGGCCGGTCAGTGAAATAAGCCGCCGCCTGCAACCCCGGCATTTGGTCGACGTGACTACGCGGTATGCCAAGGACAAGGTAGCCGAGGCGGTGAGTGGTGTGTCAGACGCCATCAAAGAAAACGGCGGCACTGTGGCTGCAGTAGCACTCGGCGCGGTGGCGGTATTTGATGCGGGCAGAAGAAGTGTTGGCAGCCGCACACCGCCGACGAACCCCAATGGATTTCCTTTGGCGAGTGAAACACATCTTGGACCAAAAGGCCCGGGCGGGGCGACCATTCCAAGGCGCTCGCGACCGCCCGTCACCAACGCCGCTCGGACCAAGGTGCTCGCCGGTTCAGTTGGAGGGCTGTTGATTGGCCACGTGATTGGCCGGGCGTTTGATCCAACCGCAACAGAACGTGAGCTGTTCGGGAAAGCGTCGGGCGAAGCCCAGGACGTGGCCGCCGAATTTGTCAGTCAGCATTTGCACGGCGCAAAGCTTGTAGCGGCCCAGGCCTTCGGTTTTGCAAGATACTCCGCCGCGTTCCTGGCCATAATGGCGGCGGTGAGCGATCATTTCGGTCGCTCGGAGGATAGCGGCGATCCGCCCACTCACTGATTCAAGCGTGTAGCAACCACGCCTTCGGTAGCGCGCCGAAAACGCATGGCCCGGCTCGATCGTGGCGAATGGGTCGTGGCGGATCCAGCCCGGTTCTTCCACGGTCAACGCCGCATTACTTGGCCCATTGCGGCACGCGCAGCAGGTCACGCAGGTGGATCGGTAAGCTGGGCGAAGCGCCCAATTCGACGCAACTCGCCTCCCATCGCCCAAGATAATCGCCGATTGGCAGACCGGTGCGGCCCGACCAGCGGTTGAGTGCGCCCAGCGCCTCGACGCAATCCGGCGCGCGGTCGTATTCGGCAAGGATGGTCACAGACATCGCCCGGGCGAACGGATTGAGGGCGGGCATCTCGATCTCGCCGCGATGGTCGGCGAACCACGCCGCGGCGTCGCGCGTCAGCCCCTGGCTGTCGGCGAGCGCGGAATAGCCTCGGGTGATATTCTCGCGGTACGCGGCAATGGCATCGCCGAAAGCGTTGTCGCCGGCGAACGGCGGGTTCTCCTTCCAGTCCTTCGCCAGGCGCCCCAGGCCGCGCAGCGAGAATGCTTCAACCATGGCTTCCTCGAGCCACTGGCAGGGCGTTGCCGGCTTGGCATCCGGCTGCCAGCTATTAGCAAACACGTGGCCGAGCTCGTGTCCGAACTGGTAGGTTAGCTTCGACCAATCGCGCTCCCCGATGTCGACAATGATCCAGGCCATGCTGCTGCCGTCGGGATGCAGCCAGACCGCCGGCGTGCCGGACGTGTGCTCGTCGACACGCAGGCGCGTCGGCTGGCGGTCGGAGAGCAGGCGGACGCCATCAAGGCATGCATGCCGCATGCGCTCGACGACCTGATCAGCCGCGCCCTCCAGCATGCGGCCCCAGTCGCCGGCCAGCTCGATGGGAGCGGTGAGGAGGATATTTGAAGTTTCCGTCATCGTCATCGGTTCCTCGCCGCTCTTTTGCTAATGCGCAACGCCCGACCGGCCTCTTTTGTTGCAGTCTCCGGTCTTGGAACCATTTTAGCCAAAGCTGATTGAACCGCGTTTTCGTGGGGCAGTTCATGCGTATGACGTTCATTAAGCCGTTGGTGCCGATCCTGGTGGAGAAGCCACCTTGGGCGACGAGTGGATTCATGCGTTCGGACGGGTACTGATCGCAGATCATTATCGACCACCACTTCGAATTTTCACCCGCTACGGCCTCAACTGGACCACGAAGTATCGAAGCCTGAATCGGCGCGGTTAAGGCTCGGGCTCGAAAATGCCATCATCGATAGTGAAGCCGGCCGGAAATAATCAGCGAGGATCTCAATCGAGCAACCGTTCGTCTTGCGCGATTGGAGGCTGAGCGGCAGGGGCTGCCGGAACTACAGCTTCCAGCCAGCCTGCGGGCGCGCACGAGCGATCCGGAACTGGCCGCACTTATCAGCGGCGAACGTGCCCTGTTCGAAAGCCGTGCAACCGCGCTGACAGGTCAGAAGGCACAGTTGCAAAGCCGCTCAAAGCAACTCGAACGTCAGATCGATGGACTAAAGGCACAGCAGGCTGCGGTAGACGAGTCTGTTGGCCTCCTTAACGGGGATCCTGCCGATGTCGAGGCGCTTTATAAGAAGAAGCTGGTTTCCAAAGACAGGCTGAGCACCGCCCGATTGGATGCAACTCGGGCTCGCGGAGAGTCGGGACGGCTTGCTGCTGCCGTCGCTGAGGCGCAAGCCAAGATCAGCGAGACCGGGTTGCAGATCCTCCAACTCGACGAACAACAACGCAGCGAGGTGACGAGCGAACTTCGTGAAACGGAAGCCAAGCAGACGGAACTTAGTGAGCGCAAGATCGTGGCGGATGATGAGCTCGCCAAAACAGATATCCGCGCCTCACAGTCAGGCACGGTACAGGAATCTTCAGTCCACACTGTTGGCGGCGTCGGCCCCGGGGAAGTGCTTATGATGATTGTCCCCGATGCTGACAATCTCGTCGTGGACGCCTTGATTCCTCCGTCGTGCATAGATGACGTCCGCCCCGGTCAACCGGTGTCGATCCGTTTCCCCGCTTTCGATGCAGGGACGACACCGACATGCCGAGGTTCGGTCAAGCGCATCTCGGCAGACCTGATTAGGGATCAGCAACGGCAGCTCTCCTATTTCTCGGCGCGGATCAATGTTGAAAACAAGGCGGCTTGCTTGACGGAGGCCAAGGTTCTCAAGCCAGGTATGCCTGCCGAAGTGCACATAAGCACTGACGAACGCAGCGTCTGGTCCTATTTGCTGAAGCCTCTTACGGATCAGATATCGAGGGCCTTCCGCCAATGAAGCGGCGGGAATTCTAAGCTGATCTTGACGCTCACCTCCCGCCGGAGTGCCGACGCAGGCGAGCATTTCTAACGCTCCTTTGTCCACATACGAGGGAGTGCAAGAAAGCGATCCTCAATGTCTTCGCGATTGCCCTGCACTCGGTCGAGCGGCCCGACAGCCATCTGGAGGGACCATTCTGACAGCCGGACCCACCGGCTGTTAGGTGCGTCATGCGTGCCGGCTGGGTCAGTATGTCCTTCGCCGACGGAATCGCAACATTCGAACGAAGACCGAGTTCCTCGCGAGACCGTTGCTTGCGGCCATCACGAAGCTGGTAGCGGTCCTCGGTAGCCCAAAATGGGCTGTTATTGAGCCGTCTTCATCCCTTTGGAGGATGACGAGCGCCAAGGTCTCTGGGATCTGATAGTACTTAAAGTCGCCTGGGGCGCCCAAAGCTTGGCGAATTGGCCGCTTCAAATTCCCGACCGGCACGAGATGCTACGCTCGCATTTCCTTTGGAATGGTCAAGAGATGAGCTGGTTTAAAGATACGGAAATTCGTCGGTCTGCGAAGACTGTGACTGAGGCCCAACGCGCCGAACGCGCCGACAAAACGGCCCGATTGAAATTGCTTCGCACTGGATTACTGGTGCCGGAGCTTGATTTCGAATTTTCGTTCACGGAGGAGATAGATTGCTCTCTGGTTATTGCGGCATTCACCGATCCTAGGGAGACGGCCCCAGGTCCATCTCGGTCTAGATCCATCCGCAGTCTACATCGCTGATCAAAAAGATATCGATGAGCTCGTTTTCTCCTCGATTGGAGCCAGAACATCCGGACCGGCTCAGACGCCAGCATTGTGACGTTGACGGCTTGTCGCCTGCGCCTTCGCGCCAGCGAGGCCCGCCACGGTTCTGGTCGGGAGGAGAAGGTGAAAACCAATACCCGCGCGCTTCAGGACCTGAGCAATAACGGCACAAGCGAGTATCAGCGCAACCGCTACTAGCGGCGTGGGTTCAACGCAAGATTCAAAATGATAAGGGCCGCCCAGTGCTGATCCCCAACGGTCATCGCCTGGGGCCATCTGAGGCTTCGGCGTTTTGTGGCGTTCACCGATGAGATATAGCAGTCCCCGCTCCAGAGTCTCATTCATGGCTTGGAAAATTGCAGATATCGGCATTGGCGATGAGGTGACGATAACGGCGCCCGTGCTCAGAATGCTGGATGGTGGGCGAGCAAGCGTCAGCATCCGGTCGTATGGCTTTCCCTATTCGGTCCCAGCTCAAAAGAGGGCCCAACCAGGTGACGAGTTGGAGGTTAGAGGGATAGTCAGCCGGATTGAGGAGGACTCCCAAGGTGACTGTGAAGGCTGGCGGGTTGATTGCCGTTGATGCCGACGCGATCACTGACTGGACGCCTATTGTCTGCCATGAAGATCAGAAGGGGCTTTGGCGTACTCTGCCTAAGGGCGCGGCACCAGACTTGAATCGGCTGTTGCAGGGTACGCGTCCTGCATCGACTGGCCCTAGGCGCATTATTGGCGTGACCTCATTGAGTTCTATCCGGACGCCCAGGTCATTCTGACATGCCGATCGCCGGAATGTTGTTGGGACAAGCTTCGAGAACGCGATCCTGGCAGGTATCAGCCAGAGCACGGATCAGGAATCGCGGGGCCTTACCTTAATCTCTAGGAACGTCTTCGGCACTCGGCCGCATGATCGCGCCAATGCCATCGCCGCCTACGGAGCCAATGTAAGGGCGGTCATTGCAACGATTCCGTCGGGTCAGCTGCTGGTCCACAATCTGGGCGACGAATGGGGGCCGCTCTGCCTGCATCTTGGTGTGCCAGTGCCGGACCATTCCTATCCCAATCGCAACAACCCCAACGACTTGCAATCGGCTCTTGCACACAGAACGAGTTAACCGTCTGCAATCGTCAGGTCACGACTATCTTCGCGACGACGGTCAGAACCGGGCTTGGGCTAACATAAAATTTTTTTGACCCAGAGGGACCGGCGTTCCATCAATTTTCAACGACGGCTTACATCTCGGCCATTGAGGGTCTCTTTCCACAACGAAGCTGACATAGAAAGACCAACAGATTTCGGCTCCCTCTGCGGGGCGCGCCGTCAGCGGTTTGGGTCATTGGTCAGTCCAAAGCCCCGCCGCTCCAAGGCCGCCCCATACACGATCGAAAACAGTGTGGCCCGCGCCTAAACAGCGCGGGCCACGTTGGGGTCTACTGGCCAACAACGATCCGCTGCTTGTCGCGATTCTGCGCGTAGGTGCCCTTGTCATAGGCAGTCTGCGCCTCAAGCTGGGCCTTTGTGAGGTTTGTGTAGAGATACCGGTTGCCATCCTTGTCGGACAGGAACTTCAATTTCTCCAAGCCAACAGCAACTGGCTTTTCGCCCATGCCGAGGAAGCCGCCGACGTCGACGACCACGGCATCCACCTTCTTGTCGCCGCCCAGGACGACGTCGCCGATCTCGCCGACTTTTGCATCGTCTGCTCCATAGACTGTGGTGCCAATGAAATCCTTGGTGCTGATTTTGTCCACCGGCATCTCGGTCAGCGAAGACTTGTCGATTGCCGCGGTGGCCGTGTTGTCCGTCGTGGCTGGAGCCGGCTTGTTGGCCGCGGCGGTGGCAGCTGCATCGTTGTTGGGCGATGCCGATGCGGTGTCGTAGACTTTCAAGTCAAAATCTTGCTGGGCCTGAAGGTCCTCCTTGGTGGTCTTTGCGACCAACCAGCGATCACCCTTCTTCTCGACCCACTCGGCCTTGCTGAAATCGTAGGCGACGTTCTTTTCCCCCAAGCCCAGGAACCCGCCTACGCCGATGATGATGTACTTGGCTTTGCCGTCCTTGGAGAGGACGATGTCTTTGACATCACCTATCTTCTCGGCATTGTCTGCGGCGCTATCATAGACGTCGGCGCCTATGATCTTGGTGACCAGGCTGCCGTCTGCAACGGCCGCCGGCGCCGTCGCCGCAGTGGTCGTGGCGGTGGCAGGTTTGGTGGCGTTTTCAGCGGCGGCCCCCGATACCCACATGCCAGACGACAGAAGGGTTGCTACTGCGGTGGTAGCCAAAAGTTTGCTGATCATGGTACGTTTCCTTGTGCGTTAGTGTTGATGCACGCCGCGTTCGGCCGAACCATTGCAGGGAGGCTGGACGCGGCACAGTTTGCGACGTCACAACGGGCCGCACGATGTGAAGTTCCTTTGGAATTCGGAAGTCGCCTGAGATGGCTAGTGTGACTCGCGTTAACCGCAGCGGAGTTGTCGGCATCCGAAACGCCAAGTTAGATTCCCTGCTGCGACTCGCATTTTTCCGTGCGTATACGGAACCTGTATCGCGGAAACCTTGTTGGCTCCCCTCCCGAGCCGATTTGCTGTTCGAGGAAAGGGGAAAACTAGGCAGAATCCTGGCGTCGGCTGGCTGGCAGCAATCATCAGCGGTATCGCGGGATGGCTCGCCGAGATCATGAAGAGCAACATGGGCGTGCTTATGAGCATCATCTTGGGGATCGTGGGGGCCATTGTCGTCAACCTCATCCCCTGAGCGTGCTTGGCATATCGTTGGCCGGCTGGCTCGGCTATCTGGTCGCCGGCTTCATCGGCGCTTGCATCTTGATCGCGGTGGCCCGAGCGACAAAACGCTAATCCGCGAACGATTGCGGTCACGCTCAACCTGAGCCCTTCGCCCGACGAAGGGCTCAGACTCCCTCAGCTCGCAGCATGTTCCCGTACCGAACAAGCCGCTGCCGTCGGCGGCTTGGGTGGTGCGGCGATCGGTGCCGCGGTGGCCGGCGATCCGGTATAAGGTGCTGTCGTTGGTGGTGCAGTCGGCGCGATAGCCGGTGCAGTGATCGGTCACGCCAGCGAGGCCGGCCAACGCCGGTATCGCGATCGTCATGGCCGGGTTTACATTGCCCGGTGCCCGTAAGGCTACTGATGCCTGGCGCGTGATTTGTCGCGATCACGTGCCTTCGATCAAGGAAGGACAACTGGATGGCCTATAAAGACAAAACACCGTTCGCTCTGGTGTCTCAGCGCTGCCGCGATTTCCTTGGGGCCCACACCGGCCACTTGCGGGAAAGGATCGAGGCTCCCCACGTCGCCTAAATTTGGCTTATCGCCCGGCCGGCCTCTTTGTTGCAGCCGCGGTTCCGGTTTGGAACGCCGGCGGGCAATACAGCCAAATGGCCCAGCCTGCAAAAATCCTCTCTGCCCTCAAGGTTGCACGGCAACGGGCGGGTGGTTTAAACCAACTTAGTATCACTTTTCGCTGTTTGCATGGTTGTCAGATCTAGACGGTATATGACGCAACGCTAAATCAATCCCTATGGTACGTTTTCTGCTGAGCCTCGTTCCGGTCCTATTTTGTAGCACGCTTCTTCAGGCCCAAGCGTGGCAGCCCTTCGGTGTCAGGCAGCTTGGCTTCACATTCGATGTTCCCCCGGCTTTTGTGCTGACACAGCGTTCCGACCAAGGCGCGGCTTTTCAGGGCGAAAACGATGCCTTCCTCGCGGTTTGGGGCGCCAGAATCGGGAACGCCAGTTTTCGCGCAGAGATCGAGCATCGCATGATTGAGGACGAAAAGGCTGGCTGGAGGCTAACCTATCGACGCCTCACCCCGAGGTGGGCCAGTTACTCCGGTGTCAAGGAGGGCCAGATCCGATATGTCCGCGCTATCGCGGTCTGCAACGACCGAGCCGCTCTCTTCACCATAAATTACAGCAGATCGGAAAAAATCCCGTACGACCCTGTTGTTATCCAGATGGTGCGATCCCTGAAAGCGGAAGGTTGCTAAGCTGAACCCGCAGTTCGAGGTAGCAAAGCTCCTTACTTCGTAGGCAGAAGAATGCGGCACATAGCGCGCACAGACGCCTCACAGAAAGTGCAACAAGAGCCTGGTTGGGCAACCGCATTCTCGGTTCTGTAGATCTAGGCTAGGCACATGGATCTCGAGCTAGGGATTATCGTTGCGGCGTAGATATTGGTGACGGCTTCGACGGGTTTTCCAGCAGTCTCGATGACCGCTGAAGCCTCGAAGATCTTTGCTTGGTCGTTGGTTCTACCTTGGCGACAATCGGCCTTTTCGCGATGAGGTAGTCGGCTCTATTTGTCCGATAATCTTCTTTATGGGTTCGGGTTGTCATCTCGATTTCCTCCGGGTGAAGATGCAACGCGGCCGAGCACCTACTCGTTCCGGGTGTCAGCCTTTCGGCCAATCTATTCTCCGGACACATCGTACAATGCACGGATCAGCTAAAAGCGAGAGCCATCCTATTCAACGTAAAGCTATAGCGGTCCGCGAATTCGTCGGCCTCATACGATCGAGAGCGACTTTTTCTGATCTGGGGTCATGCGGCTGTGCCGCGCGGCAAACCAAGACGGATGCGTTGCCCCTCGGCAAAGGCTAGCGCGTAAGCCTCTATTTCAAAGGAGCTGACATGGGCCTTGCCATTTCTCGGACGAACCACTCGCCCATGCTTTCCATAATTTCAACGGAGTGGGACCCAGGTCCGGGGTCTCATCAAGCATGGCTTTCTTCCCTTTGGTGGGCGAAAGCACCTGAGTTGACTTTCAAGCGTCCGTATGCCGGAGGAGGCGGACGACCTAATCAATATAAGCTACCGGAGCGCATTGCCCATAACATTTGATAGGTGGTTTAGACGGCACGGGGGTCTAAAGCGCGGAACATTTTAGCAAGAGCCGCATTCCATCGGTCAGCTAGCTAAGGGAGGCTTTCTTGACCCAACGGCGGGTCGACAAGGAACGGATCGAGCGAGCAGATAGGGAGTCCAAACTTGCGATAGAGGCAGAGCGTCTGGCCCGCAAGAAGTCCTCGAGGCGTCGCCAAGAAGCCAACGCGAAAGATTATTGAGGTCGACTGAGCAACAAACCGAAAGTCTTCGCGAGCTGAGCACATGCGAAATCAACTTCCTCGATCAAGGACGAAGGGCCGATGTCATTTCGGTCGACGAGATAACCCACAAGCTCTCGGTATCAATCGGAGGAGTCGCCATCTGAGCCTCACCGCGCTTGTACCGTTCGGCCTGACCAATTCGGTTACTTATGCCCTTTCGGTTGCGGTGTTGTACTCATACAAGGCTATCGCGACACCGCCGCCATCCACGCCAAGCTTGACGAGATCATCATTGCACTCGACGAAACCAGAAACGACGTTGTCGGCATGGAGCATGCTGATCCGGAGGAGATTAGGGAAAAGCTCGTGAAGCTGGAAGAGGAAGCGGCCCAAAAACTTGGGCCATGACGGGAGCGACAGAATGTCGGTCCGCGCCCGCCGAGGAGCGTCCGCTGCTTTGGGCAGATTTCTCGATTGTCACCGTCTCGTCATCGATCGGGCTGCCCTCGCCAGTAACCTCGATCCCCGCCAAGCGCTAAGTGCAGGGCACGGCCTGAGGGGCCTTGTCCAACATTCGTTTCAAAACCATCTATGCAGCATGATCTCCAAAGCCTCTTATTTTCAGTTTGATCTGTTCGGTTCGGCCAACGCATTGCCGAACGGCTTCCACTACCTGCCGGAACTTATCACGCCTGAGGATGAGGCATTTCTCGTGTCCGCGCTCCAGGAGTTGACGTTCGAACCGTTCGATTTCGACGGCCACCTCGCCAATCGCCATGTCGTCAGCTTCGGAACGCGCTATGACTATCAGCGGCGTCAGGTGGTCGAGGCGCCCATGCCGGAATTTCTTCTGCCGCTTCGGCAGAAGGTCGCTGCGTTTGCGTGCGTCCCTGAACAGAACTTGGCTCAGATGCTGATCAACGAATATCGTCCAGGCGCCGGCATTGGGTGGCATCGCGACAAACCGCACTATGAGTTGATTGCGGGCGTGTCGCTTCTGGCACCGTGTGACTTCAGGCTGCGTCGTAAGAACGGGGACAGATGGGATCGTCAGACCATCACGGTTGAACCGCGGTCAGCCTATCTCATGTCAGGCCCGGCGCGCAGCGAATGGGAACACAGCATTCCGCCTTTGGCCAAGCATCGCTATTCAGTCACGCTGCGAACATTGCGGCTGTAGGCCAAAATCAAATGCGTGGGCGGCGCGTTCGGACCGGCAAGCACTGCAGAGGGGATCCGGCGAGCCGAAATATCAATCCGCAGTCTTGCCTAATGTGTCGGCGACGACCGCACCGCGCTTGCCCATGGGCAGGGCAGGGCCCGTGGTCGAGTCGACAGCCGTCTGATGTTCCATCTCCGCGTTGATGGCGGCGCCGGCAATAAGGATGATGACTGAAATCCAAGTCCACATCATCAAGCCGACCACCGCGCCAAGCGATTCGTACGTGGCGTTGTAGTTGGCGAAATGCTGCAGATAGAACGAGAAGAGCCACGATGCCCCGATCCAGACAGTGGTCGCGATCAAGGCTCCCCAACTCAGCCATCGCCACGCTTCTCAATCTCATATGTCACCCAGCGGCATAACATGCCGATGATCGATAAAGCGGCGCCGCCAACCAGGCAGGCTGTGAGCACAAAGCTTTTCGAAGCGCTCGACCAGCTTACGAGGGCGAGCATGATCACGCACGCCGTCGAGATGAGATAACCCACTCCCTTCAGCATGTGCAAAGAAGCTTTCGTCATATCGGAACCTCTCCTTAGTCGGCTCTTTGGAACATTCCGTGCGCTCTGAAGTTCCATCGCGGGCCCGAGCTGTGTTTCGGCGTGGAATAAGGGCTCTGACGCACTTTTGGTGGTGATGGAGCCTACGCAGCGCCGATGACGCGCGCCTGGAGTAGGTCGAGTTTTCCTCGGCCGTACATTTGGCGTTTCACGAGCTTGAGTTTGGTGATCTGCCCCTCGGTTTGGCCATTGGACCAGGGAGATGTGATCGCCGCGCTCACAGCCGCTCGGTCCTTGACGATGCCGTTGGCGAAGGGGGCAACAAGGCCCGATCGAGCTTGCTCCAGCCATGGCTCAAGATCGACGAGAGACTTCTTGCGGATCATGGCCTGGAAGGCGGCGATGATTCCTCGGGCATCGACCAGCTGGGGCACACCGCCCTCAATCGCGGCGACAAGGACGGTTTCGGACTTGGAGAGGTTGTCGCGACCGACGGTCATCAGCCGCGCTATGGTCCGCGCCGAGGGCGCCCGGCTCAAGGCGCCACCATCGACCTTTTCCGCCTTCCGACGGCGCGTAGCCCACTCGGTGACAACCCGAAGACTACCACGGAACCCTTGGCCTTTGAGCCGTCGCCATAGCTCGGCGCCGTTCCGCCGTCCGGCCGACCACTGGGCGTCGAGCCATGGCAGGTGCAGTTCGAGCGAGTTCTCGCGGACGCGGAAGATATCCGAGCGTTGACCGCGCATGACGCGACGGACAAGGCCGCGGCTGTACCCGGTCCGGCGAACGATCTCCTTGATCGTCACCCCGGTCTTGGCCAGGCCGAGAATGGCGGCGTTGGTGTCTTCCCGGCGAAGATATCCCTCATATTGGATCCGCTCGGCGGCAGTGAGCAGGTCGGGATTGATCGTGACTGCGCCGATCGCGGACCGAATCTGGCGCATGGATTTGCGCACGGCGTCGAGGAAGGCGCGGCTGGCGTTCTCCATCAAGTGCCAACGGTCGGCCACCTGGATCGCCTTCGGCAGAGCCTTGGCTGCAGCCATTGCGTAGCCACCGCCACGGTCGCGGGCGACGATGCCGATCTGAGGCTGGTCAGAGAGCCAGGCCTGAGCCGTCGCTGGTTCCCGGTCAGGCAGCAATGCGATGGTCTTGCGCCGCTCCAGATCGCAGATGAGGGTTCCATAGCGCTGGTTGCGTCGCCACGCCCAGTCGTCGATCCCGATCACGGCTGGCGGAACGAAGCGCGGGCTGCCGCGCCGCCGCACGACGCGCAGCAGGGTGTCGTTGCTCACTGGCAGCATCAGTCTCCGGGCGAAGCCCGCTGCCGGGCGCCCGCCCAGAACAAGCCCAAGATGATGAACGATATCGTCGAGGCGAGCGGTTCGCCGCGCCCATGGCGCCAGGACGCCCTCGTCAAAGCGCTCGGCGAAGATTCGCCGGCCGCACAGAACCGCGTCGCAGTGGAACCGGCGCACCAGGACGACCAGCCGAACAGGCTTTCCAGCCAACGGCAGATCCGCCAAGCGCCGCTGATACCGGCTGTGGATCCGCTCCGATCTCGTTCCGCAGCCCGGACAGGCACTCGCCATGCTCAAAGGTCGGATCGTGATGAGCGTCGCGTCGACCGCACTGGCGGCATCTTCAACAACAAAGCCGCGAGGGACGAGAGTCGATGGTCGGAGGGCCTGGCCCATGGCATTGATTCCTTTTGTGAAACCAGTGCCAGCCGACGTCACAATGTCATCAAAACTGAGTCAGAGCCCCTTTTGCGAGCCGATCCAGGGTCCCAATTGCGGGCCGATTGACAGGACGTCGACCGCTTTGAAACTGAGTTCCTTTAGCGACTCGCAAAGCAGACCATCCGGATCTCTGGTGAAGGCTTGCCCATCATGAAGGTCAAAAAAGTAACGAGACATACGCCCTCCGACAACATCGATATTTCGCGATATCTGTTAACCTGAAAAGTCTGGAAATGTTCCGGAATGGCGTCGGTGCAGCGCGAGAGCGGCAAGCAGGCGATGGTGCTTCTAGGATGCCCTGTCTCCCGTATACCAGCGCGTTTTGGCGATAGCATGAAGGGCCAACGTCACCGCAGCTAAGTGGTCTTCTGGCTTGCCTTTGTCGCAAGCGGGACCCGATATGTGGTAGCGCCTTCCTCGGGCAAATATGCGCCTTGTGGTAGCCACTGGCTGGCTAGCGAAATAACTGAAGCACAGGCCCGCGAGTTTATCGGGTTCCTCGGTTCCATTGGGCATCACTCCTGTAGGAAGCGCGGATGCAGGAAGCGCGGATAGTGAACAGCACGCCGTGACACCGAGCGTTGAGCCACGTGATCCACTGATCAGATCACGCGGCTTAACAGCATCAATACCCGTCGGGACACCGTGCGATGTAGACACGCCCATGACGATCTCTGTAGCGGCACTGACCGGCTTCACTGGCATGCCCGATCACCGCGCCCGCAATGGCCCCAGCGGCACCGCCAACGATCGCGCCTTTGACGGGATCGCCGGCTACGGCTGCACCAATTGCCGCTCCACCCAGACCACCGACTGCAGCGCCCTGCTCGGTGCGCGAACATGCTCCGAGCGGGACGATAAGGCTCAAGATGAGCATTTTTTCATGAATTGTCCTCCAGCGGCCCGAGATTGAGCCCGGGGTAAATGCGCGATTTGTTTTTTCGATCCGTCGACTTTCTAAATTACCGATTGATTGTGCGCGCCGGCGATCCACCCACCTGAGCGCTCACGCTTCCATAGCAGGATTTGGTCAGTATCGGGAAATCGAGGGAGTGCTCAGCACTTCTCACCTCGGGCTCACGGCAGGTTGTCCACAAAGAGTTCCGATCCAATTCCTGAACCCACGGGCGCGCCCAATCGGAACATCGAAAGCTCCACCGTATTGGTACTGGACGCCATTGCAAATGCCTACGGACGCAAAATGCGACCCTCGATCACAAACGTATGGGCCTTGGTGAGAGAAAGCGTAGTCGGCTTCGTCAACGACAATGCGCTTAGCCATGGGGCGGCAATGGCTTTTTACGCCGCCACCTCCCTGGCCCCAATTTTGCTAATTGTGGTCGCTATTGCAGGCCTCGTTTTCGGTCAGGATGCGGCTCAATTGGCTTTGTCCGCGCAAATCTCGGGGCTGATGGGGCCAGAAAGCGCAGATCTTCTTCAGACCGCGCTGGAGAGCGCCTCGAGCAGATTATCCGGAACCTGGGCCGCGGTGATCGGAATTGTGACGTTGTTGGTGGCCGCATCGGGCGTCTTTGGCGAAATGCAGCAATCACTAAATTCGATTTGGAAGGTCGAACCTCAGGGGAGTTCGTTGTCGCGTCTAGTCCGGGCCCGTGCAGCAAGTCTGGGTTTGGTCGCTGCGCTGGGTTTCATGTTGCTCGTGTCGCTCGTTGCGAGCGCAGCGATCGCGGCACTGGGAACCATCATCAACCCTCACCTGCCGTTTGGCACAATCGTCCTCGGCATGATCAACGCGGTCGTCTCATTTGTCCTGATCTCGTTGATGTTCGCGGCAATCTACAAAGTTTTGCCAGATCGAACCCTCGAATGGCGCGACGTAGGGATTGGTGCTGTGGCGACGGCTGCCCTGTTCACCCTCGGAAAATCACTTATCGGCTGGTATATCGGCAGTAGTGCGATCGCATCCTCGTATGGGGCCGCCGGTGGACTGCTCGTCATACTCCTGTGGGTGTACTACTCATCGGAGATCTTTCTTCTCGGCGCCGAATTCACTCGCGCCTATTCTGTTCGACACGGCAGCAGGTCCGATCTGAACGCGCTGGTTCACAGTGCTTCGCCCGCAAGAGACGTCCCATTTCGTGCAAAGAAAACGTCCAACTCTGCTGGCGTGGTGGCGCTGTTGGCGGTGGCGTGCGCGAGCGCAACGATGACCGCGCTTATGCTAGGTCTTCGCCGCCCCTAGGCGGTTGATCATCTGAGGGTTTGTTCCTCTAGCAAGCGCCGCATTGCCAGGGCGTTCCTTGGCGCAAAGCCTTCATAGTCATTGTTGAAATAGACCCAAGCTCTCCTTGCGCCACTGGCGCGGATCTTGTCAGCCCATCCGCTTAGCTCGTCTCTGGTGTAATCATGCCGGTACCAGCGCTCTGGACCGTGGAGCCGCACGTAGACATCCTCCGCTGTACGCACGAGGACATCCGGAAGACGAGGGCCGCTGCATGAGCAAAAAATTGTGCCTGTATTCCGAAAGGCCGAGTATACGGTCTCGTTCCACCAACTGGCGTGACGAAACTCCACCACATTGCGCCGGGCCGGGTCGAGTTGGCTGAGAATGCCGTTCAGTCGTGACTTAGTGAAATGGTAACTGGGCGGGAGCTGGAAGAGAAAGCAGCCCATTCTCTCACCGAGGATATCGGCCATCATTCCAAAATCCTTTACGAGGGTTTTGGTCCCCTGAAACCTCTTGATGTGGGTAATCAGCTCACAGACCTTTACCGTATAGACGAAACTGCTTTTTCCGGGTTGCCGAAGCCAGCTTTTGACATTTGTGACGGTTGGCCAAGAATAAAAGGATGCGTTGATTTCGACAGTATCGAATCGTTTCGCGTAATAGTTGAACCATTGGCTGGTGGGCAGATCCGTCGGATAAAACTGTCCCCGCCATTTCCAGTAAAACCATCCCGAGCACCCGACATAGGCAGATGCCTGCAAACACGAGACGGTGTCACGCTCTCCTATTGCCCCGGCCAATCGGGCGGTATGCATCTTGTCGGCACGTCCAACGTTTTCAATTCGCTGCTTCTCTCTGCGCAGCCTACGCAGCTCACGGCGCTCCTCGGGTCCAAGTGCTTTCCGTTTGATGGCTTCCGAACCCATGAAATTACCCTTTCCGCCTTTAACGCGGGGCACGGCCGGATGGCTCCGTGGCAACTGGCCAAAGTGGCGCAGGGGCGGATCGCTGCCATCGGGGTACGGATCTAAGTACAAAGTCTGGTGTCGATGTCGATGCGACGATGCGACCAGCTCTCGAAAACGCCAGGCCGCCCTGAATGCGTGCGCTGATGCCGCGTTCAAGAAACCGAAACGAAGCTCAATGAGCTCTACAGGCAGATCGAAGCTCGCCTGAAGGACGACGCGGATACCAAAAGCGACCCTGGCCGCGTCCCCGGGGGTATCGGGAGAGAAGAGTCGAACCAACAACTTCAACGCGACTTCGTTGAGGTGTTGTTCTCCCGGTTTGCCGCGTAATCGATAGTGAAGGTTCCCTCGGCAACGCGACCGCCCTGCTTCACGTTGAAGATTGTTACCGTCGTGGTCAATCCCTTCTCGTCTATAAGGCTCCACTTTCGTAAGTCGAGATTTTTCCTGTCAAACACCATAGAGATATTTGAATTACCGAAGGATGATTTGTCAGATAGTTTAATAATTATCAGATCGCCTTCCTCCCTGATGCTTTTGAGCCGGCTGCCAGAGAGGTCGACCTTATTGTCGAGTAGCAGCTTGAGTGGCGTCTTCGAGAGCGAATAAAGCCGCGAGGTCTTAAGCTTCTTATTATACACGACTACCGATTTGCCATCGGCAATGACGATGATCCCCGATTGGCCGGCGTAGTTGAATCGGATCTTGCCCGGGCGTTGGAGAAAAAACCTGCCACTGGTCCGTTCCGCCTTTGGGCCGGACTGGACGAAGTCCCCAGACATGGATTTTATTGAGGAGAAGTGATCGGCAATCGCCTGCGCGTCTACCGGTGCAGCCGGGAGCGCAGTTGTAAATCCAAGATTTGTCGCGGCAGCGCCGACCATGACGAAACACCAACCACGCAGTCTTTTCCTCTTAGAGGCCATACCATTGTCCAAGTTCACCTAGCAACGCGCCTACTGGAGGCCCTCGTCAACCGACTCCACCGTTTCGTCTTTGAAGATAACCTTTGTGCCCTTTTGCACCTCAGAAGCGAGGTCTTCAGCATCCCAATTGGTCAGCCGGATGCAACCATGTGAGAAGGTCTTTCCAATCTTGCCCGGTTCGGGCGTACCGTGAATGCCGTAGCTTTCGATGGACAAATCAATCCATACCGATCCGACCGGATTATTTGGCCCGGCCGCTATAGTGAATGGGCGGTTGGTCTTAACCCCCTTGAAGGCGAAGTCAGGATCGTAATGATAGGTCGGGTTGTGCACCACGCGTTTGACTTCTGCCTGGCCGCTCGGCGCCGGCTTCTCTTGGCTCCCGATCGAAGCGGGGTACACTGCAAGCACTTTGCCGGAAGAGTCGAGCACGCGAACTTGGCGAGCGCTCTTGTCGACCTCAACTCTGGCAATAACCGAGGGAGGATCGCCTCGGGCGATAGCTGGCACCAGCAACTTTGCGCCGGCAACCCTGAAGCTGATGCCGGGATTGAGCCTTTCGAGCAGCTGTCCGCTGGTATGGAAGCGTTCAGCCATCTTTTCCACCGCATTGTGATAGCCAAGCCTAGGCAGGCGAGCCATTCCTTCCATGCGAGCCGGAATTCGCTTGGTAAACGGTCCACGCACATCCTTGCGTGTCAGCTCGTAGGTCACAAGGGCCGGGCTTGAGGATGTTGCGACTAGCTTGTCCCAAGTCTCCCGGGTGAGCTTGCCATCGGCGGGCAATCCGTTCGCCGCCTGAAATGCCCGGACCGCCTTGGCGAAGTTCTCTGCTCCGCGGCCGTCGATCAAGCCCGGCGAGAACCTCGCGCGATCCAAAAGGATTTGCGCCTTCAGCACGATAGGATTGACGCCCTTCGCTTCGCCGTCGTCGAATTGGGCATTGTTGACGGCGGCTCGGTCCAGCTTCGCCGCCTCTGTCCTGCCGCATGCGAGGACGAGCACAGCGGCTGCGACAAGAACGGGCCTGATCATCAATGTCACTCCTGGAGCTGCACGACACTGCTTCTATGACGCTGCACGGGAGATCTGGTTCCATTCCCTGGAGCTAAACATTGTCGGTCACGATACAGGTCGCTGGCGACTGGCCTGTCCCTTTCTTGCTTCCGACAGTGCTGCAATCGACGCGGAAGTGGCGGCTTCGATGCGGTGGTCGCAGTTTCCCAGTAAAAGGTTTTGATCCATTGCTTGTCCGATTCCAGAGTTGGTCGAACCAAATCTCGCCCACCGCGTTGAAACTCGCGTTGCGTCATCAGCCGGGGCATTTCCATGACAAAGGGCGAGCTTTCCACCTACAGGGCCAAGCGGGATTTCACCAAGACGAAAGAGCCCAGCGGCGCAAGCACGATCGGGAAATCTAACCGGCTTCGATTTGTCATTCAGAAACACGCGGCCACGCGGCTGCACTACGATCTTCGCCTTGAGCTTGATGGTGTGTTCAAGTCGTGGGCCGTTACCAAGGGACCGTCGCTGGATCCTCACGACAAACGTCTCGCAGTCGAGGTGGAGGACCATCCGCTAGACTATGGCGACTTCGAAGGCACCATCCCCAAGGGCCAATATGGCGGTGGCACCGTGCAGCTGTGGGATCGGGGATACTGGGAGCCGGAAGGCTCTATGTCAGCTGAACAGGCTTTGGAAAAAGGCGATCTTAAGTTCACGCTCGACGGTAAGCGCCTGCACGGAAGTTTTGTCCTTGTGCGCATGAAGCATGATCGCAATGGAGGCAAACGCACCAACTGGCTGCTGATCAAGCATCGCGACAAATACGCGACCGATGGCAATGGCGACGCGGTGCTGGCGCAGGACCGATCCGTCGCCTCTGGACGAAGCATGGATAAGATTGCCGCGGGGAAGGGTGCCGGACCGAAGCCATTCATGATGCAAGGCTCAGGGGTGGCCGATGCGGATGCCGTGTGGAACGGCAATCGCGGCCATGCTGCTGACGAGCGCGCCGCCAAGCCGTCAAAGCCATCTACGCGCCCCGAACGAACTTCTCGTGCTTCGGCGGCGAAAATGCCCGACTTCATCGCACCGCAGCTGTGCCAGACGCTTTCCCGGCCGCCAGCGGGAGCGAATTGGGTCCATGAAATCAAGTTCGATGGCTACCGCGTCCAGCTGCGGGTCGAGGATAACGCCACCACGTTGAAGACCAGAAAAGGCCTGGATTGGACGGAGAAGTTTGGCGCCATCGCAAAGGAGGCGGCCAGCCTTCCCGATGGCATCATCGATGGCGAGATTGTCGCGCTCGGCGAGAATGGCGCGCCCGATTTTGCCGCCATGCAAGCTGCATTGTCCGAGCGCCGCACAAACGATCTCATCTTCTTTGCCTTTGATCTGTTATTCGCCAACGGCGTTGATCTGCGAAACCTGCCTCTCTTGGGACGCAAGGAGCGACTGAGTGCGATGCTCGGTGAGGTCGATCGCGGCGAGGAAAATCTTATCCGCTATGTCGAGCATTTCACCAATGGCGGCGATGCGGTGCTGCGCTCCGCCTGTCGTCTGTCGCTTGAAGGCATTGTCTCCAAAAAGGCTCATGCAACCTATGTCTCAGGCAGGACCGACACCTGGGCAAAATCGAAATGCCGCGCCGGGCATGAGGTCGTCATCGGCGGCTGGGCCACCACTAATGGCAAATTCCGATCGTTGCTGGTCGGCGTCAATCGGGGCGAGCATTTCGCTTACATCGGCCGTGTCGGAACCGGATACAGCGAGGCAAAGGTCAAGCAACTGCTGCCAAGGCTGAAGCAGATGCAGGCGGTCAAGTCGCCATTCACTGGCGATGGCACGCCAAAAAAGGATTCAACCGTCTTTTGGACAAAGCCCGAACTGGTTGCGGAAATCGAATTCGCCGGGTGGACTGGCGGCGGCAATGTCAGGCAGGCCGCCTTCAAAGGCTTGCGCGAAGACAAGCCCGCGAGAGAGGTTGAGGCCGAGCGACCCGCTGATCCTCAAAAGACGCAGATTGCCGAACCCGCCAAGGCAACTGCCCGGAGTGGGAAAAGCCCGGTCGTCCTGGGCGTCATCATCTCCAAGCCTGACAAGCCGCTGTGGCCGAATGCCGGCGACGGTGGCCAGCCGGTCACCAAGCTCGATCTTGCAGAGTACTTTGAGGCCATTGGCCCCTGGATGATCGAACATCTCAAAGGTCGCCCCTGTTCGCTTGTCCGAGCCCCTGATGGATACGCCGGCGAGCAGTTCTTCCAGCGCCACGCAATGCCAGGCACGTCGAATCTGCTGGAGTTGGTGACAGTCTTCGGCGACCACAAGCCATATCTTCAGATTGACCGCGTTGAGGGCCTGGCCGCGATCGCCCAGATCGGTGGCCTGGAGCTGCATCCCTGGAATTGCCAGGCCGATCATCCTGAAATTCCCGGGCGACTTGTCTTCGACCTCGACCCTGGTCCGGAGGTTGCCTTTGCCGAGGTGGTAGCCGCAGCGAAGGAAATGCGCGATCGTCTTGAAGATCTGGGCTTGGTGAGCTTTTGCAAGACGACGGGCGGCAAGGGCCTGCACGTTGTCACCCCATTGGCCACCCAGCGTAACAAAACGACATGGCCAGAGGCCAAGGCCTTCGCGAAGGCGGTGTGCATGCAAATGGCGGCGGACCGTCCAGACCTCTATCTCGTCAACATGGCCAAGAAGCTGCGGACGTCTCGGATCTTTCTCGACTACCTTCGAAATGATCGTATGGCGACAGCCGTTTCACCGCTGTCTCCCCGCGCCAGAGAGGGTGCGCCTGTATCGATGCCGCTGACATGGGGGCAGGTGAGGGCGGATCTCGATCCGAAAAAATATACCGTCCGCACCGTGCCGGGCCTCCTGAAGAAGACCGTCGCCTGGGCGGACTATAATGACGGCGAACGGTCGATCAGCAGTGCCATCAAACGGATGGGTTCAGCAAAGCTCGCCGCATGACATCGAAAAATGTGAAGCCGCTTTTTCGCCTTCCGTTGGATACTGCGCCGATGGAGGCAAAGGCTGCCGACGCGTTGCCTGCTAACACCGGCCAATGGCAGTACGAACCCAAATGGGACGGGTTTCGATGTCTGGCCTTCAAAGCTGGCGATGAGGTGGACTTGCGAGCAAAATCAGGTAAGCCGCTCGGCAGATATTTTCCGGAAGTCGTCTCGATTTTGCGTGAGCTGAAAGCCACGGAATTCGTCGTCGATGGCGAGATCGTTATCGAAGTCGATGGCTCGCTTTCTTTTGACGCACTCCAGATGCGGCTGCATCCGGCAGAAAGCAGGATTCGAAAACTGTCGATGGAAACCCCGGCCAGACTGATCTTGTTTGATATCCTGGCCAATCCCGGTACCAGCTTGATCCATCAGCCTTTGTCCGCACGGCGCGTAGCGCTGGAGGCGTTCTTAAAGTCGGTTGAAAGTACCGGCCTTGAGTTGTCGAGCTGTACCCAGGATTTGACGACTGCAAAGAAGTGGCTCGGGGACTCGGGTCAGGGGTCAACGGACGGCGTCGTCGCCAAGCTCCTCAATGACGAATATCGGCCTGGTGAGCGCACCATGGTCAAAATCAAACGCCTACGCACTGCTGATTGCGTGGTCGGAGGGTTTCGCTACCTGGCGAACTCGCGCGAGGTCGGCTCCTTATTGCTTGGCCTCTACAATGATCAGCGCAAACTCGACCATGTGGGATTTACATCGACAATCGCGCAGCAAGACCGGACAACGCTAACGCGACGACTTGAGGCTTTGCGAGCGCCGCCTGGCTTTACAGGCAAGGCGCCCGGCGGCCCCAGCCGCTGGAGCACGGAAAGAAGCGGGCAGTGGGAGCCATTGCGGCCAGAGTTGGTCGCAGAAGTGCGTTTCGATCACGTGACCGGCGATCGCTTCCGGCACGGCACCAAATTCCTTCGATGGCGGCCCGACAAGAATCCGGGGCAGTGCACGTTCGAACAGATCTTGCAAAAATGAAGCGCTCGTCTTGCAACGAGCATGAAGTGTCCTCGCATCCGCAGAGCGCAAAATCATTTGTCCGGTTGCTGCTGCGCGGCTGGAATTTCCGGTTCCAGTGGCGGCGCGTCGATGGGGTGGGGCTCTCGGTCATGTTCGAACTGCTCGGCCCACTGCAGATCCATCAACCAAGGTTCGCGCCGGCCGATCCAGAGTTCGTAGCCGGGTATGATGTCGCCGGGAGCAAGATCGAGAGCGCCGAGCGATATCTCCGCCTCGTCACCCCGTAATGAAGCGACACGCGATCCGCAATCGGGGCAAAAGCTTCTTCCTTCAAACGTCCTGAGTTCGCCGGCTCCCTCATAGGCAGATCGCGGCCAGACTCCAAAGAAGTTGAAAGCACTGCCGCTTGCACGTCTGCAATCCTGACAATGGCAAAGGCCAACGCGGAGCGGAGCGCCTTTGACCGAGAAGCGAACTGCACCACAGAGGCAACCCCCGTTGCGAACGACATCTTCGCTCATGTGCGGCTCGCATCGGAGGATCACGGTTCTCATCGGGGTTAGGCACTGGCAGCTCATCGGGCAAAAGATCCGGGTCAGGCTCTCGCACGTCAGGTGTCCAGGTTGGCGCATCCATCGGCGGTTGTTCGCTCGGCTCGCGTTTGGGCGGCATGGCTACGCTCCGGGTTTGCCGGTCGGGCGAGGTCTTACCGGCCACGGGCCGAGCGTCGCTCTGTCTGGCCGGGAAGGGGTCTGCGAGAGGGCTTTTAGGCGGTGCGCCAGCTGTCTCGGGGCTGGACTGCCCGTGACCCGCGCCTTCGTCGCTTGGGGTTTTTCGCTCGATTTCGGCGCCGGCCGCCTCCGGCTCTTTGACAATTGCATCGTTGCGATTCTTGATCTTCGCCATTCCGGTTGCCTCCTTTGCTGGCCAACGACCGGCCGCAAGGAATGTTCCATTTCAGGCGGAACTGACAGCGAGCGGGGCTGTTATCGGTCATCACACGGGAGATCGACAACAATGTCTGGCAATCAAGACCGTCGCGAAACCGGTGCAACAAAATATCCGGCCAAGACCGGTGCCGACCCGTCCGATGCATTCTCCCAGGACGCGGCTGGCAATAAGAAGCCCAAGACAGGGGTTGGACTAACGCGCCCTGCGGATGAAGTGGATGACCGGACGCATCAGTCAGACGGTCAGAACCCTCCTGGCCAAGGGTCACCGGGCGGTAGAAAGAGGGATCGGCGATAAATTGCCCGCACCTTTTCCGCAAGGTCTTCGAGGCTGAATGGTTTTGGCTACTTGAGCTCTACCGGCCATGAAGACACCGGTCCAAGCGCGCTGTCGCTCCCGGGCTGCGAAAGGCAGAGGGAACTCGGTTTTGGTTGCATCCCCACGTGGCTACGGCTGTAGGGGCGGGTTTTCTAGGCTCCGTTAGACAGGCTGCAAGTGACGGGCACTCAGCGAGCTTTTTTCCAGTCAGCACAGCCAACTTTTTCCTTAAACGCACGTTGTTCCTCTGCAACCGAGGAGACATCGATGCCGAGCGATACGAAAACCGACACCTCGACGACCGTCCGAAAACAGCGGCGCATACAGCGCAAGGTCGACGCCGACGATCGAATGAAACCAAAATCGACACCCGTCGGCGCGATGCAGGCCGGCGCGCGAAAATACCCGGCGCCGCCGTTTCCAAAGCAGCATCATCCGAAACCCGGCCATGAAGCAGAGATCAAGCCAGCTCCGCTATACGTTGCACCGTTCTGGCGCGGCTCTGGCAAGCTCGAGGGCAAGGTGGCGCTGGTCACCGGAGGTGATTCCGGTATTGGGCGTGCGGTCGCCGTCCTGTTCGCACGCGAAGGCGCAGACATTGCGATCGTCTATCTGTCGGAGGATGGCGACGCCGAGGTAACGAAGCAGTCGGTGGAAAGCGAAGGCGGCCGCTGCATAACCATCCGAGGAGATGTCGCGGACCGAAACTTCTGCCGCAAAGCTGTGGCCAACACGGTCAAGCAACTGGGAGGGCTCGACGTGCTCGTAAACAACGCAGCATTCCAGGTGCATTCAACGGATTTTGCCGACCTGACTGAGGAGCATTTCGACACCACCTTGAAGACCAACCTCTACGGCTATTTCCATATGGCCCAAGAGGCGGTGGCGTATATGAAGGCCGGCTCGGCGATCGTCAACACGGGGTCCATAACCGGAATAGACGGGTCGAAAGAACTGATCGACTACTCGATGACCAAGGGCGGTATTCACGCCTTCACGAGGGCCCTATCAGGCAACCTTATCGGCAAGGGCATTCGCGTCAATGCAGTCGCTCCGGGGCCGGTCTGGACACCGCTCAACCCGTCTGAAAAGCAGGCCGACGATGTCTCGAAGTTCGGCGCGAAAACCCCCATGAAGCGCCCAGCACAGCCGGAAGAAATCGCACCAGCCTATGTCTTTCTGGCATCGCCGCAATGTTCGAGCTACATCACCGGAGAGATCCTCCCGATCATAGGTGGCTATTGACGAACCGTGCTCGCGTCGCGCTGCGAAAGCACGCGGGGCAATCAGGGACAAAAACCCGTCAAGACGTTCGCAAGAACGCGCTAATCGCTTCGGCCACAGCTTCAGGAGCCTCTTCGGCCATATGATGCCCACTCTGGATCCCTTTTCCGCTGAGCGTGGTGGTCCATGGACGCCAAACATCGAGTACGTTGCCATAGAGCATCTCGAGATCATCCCGGGTCGACCACAGGGCCAGCGTCGGACAGGCAACCCGGCGGCCGGCCTTTCGGTCTCCGGCATCATGACATCGATCGATTGTCAGCCCTGCCCGGTAGTCTTCAAGCATACCATGGACTACTGCCGGGTCGTGGATCGCTCGCGAATAATCGGCATAGGCCTCAGCTCCCATCGCTTCGGCCGAGCCACCATACCAGGCGTCAGGGTCGGCCATGATGGCGCGTTCAGGCTGAGCATAAAAGAACCAGTGCCACCACAGTTTTGCGAAGCGTGCATTGCAACGCTCGAGGGCTTCCAAAATAGGAACACCGTCCATGACGCGATCAGATGGGAAATTGCCGACGGGTGGTCCATGGCCGTCCGGAAAGCGGTATAGCTGCCGCGATCATGTCCTGCGATGGCAAACCGGTCAAAGCCGAGGCGATTCATCAGCGCGATGCAGTCCCTTGCTTTCGCAGCTTTGAGGAGCCGACGTGGTCGGCTGCGTCCTCCGGTATGGAAGACCGGCCGAAGCCTCGCAAGTCAGGACAGACCACCGTGTGGTCAGCGGCGAGAAGCGGCGCGACCTGGTGCCAGGTGACGTGTGTGCGGGGGTGGCCATGCAGCAGTAGCAACGGCGGCCCGGAGCCGCCGAACCTCACCCGTAGCGAAGCCTCGGGCAGATCCACCATCTGGAGACTGAACTTTTCGAACATCAGCCCCTTTCGGCGCCGGGAGTGCAACAGATCGCATATCTGACACCAATCCGCGCGAGCGGTATTGGTTTCGAGCGATCGTGGAATTCGAAATCGCTTCATCTCGATCGAATTACAATCCAGGCATTTTTAGTAGTCACGACAGTTCAATCAAGAATGGTGCACGGGTCCGACAGACAGTCGTTTTCTAACCCTGCGTAAGCTTGTTATTGTGCAGTGCAGCAACGATTTTGTTGCATGTGCATTGTGCGCGGTTTTCGTCACCTTGGCGCCTGAGGATCACGATTTGCGAAACCTCTCAGATACAATCACTCGGCTGACCGCTATGCGTGGCCGGCCGGGTTTGTCCGTGCACCGCGACGACCGCTTGTCCGACATAGCCGGTTTCGGATCCAATCCCGGTGCCTTGCGTGGGCGCGTCTATGTTCCTGAGAATCTCCCGCGGGGAGCCGCGTTGGTTGTCGTCCTGCACGGCTGCACGCAGACGGCGGATGCGTACGATCATGGATCTGGATGGTCGAAGCTGGCGACCGACCAGGGTTTTGCGCTGCTATTTCCGGAGCAGCAGCGCGGCAACAATCCCAATCTGTGCTTCAACTGGTTCGTGCCCGAAGATGTCACACGCGACCGTGGAGAAGTGCTCTCCATCCGCCAGATGATCCAAGCCATGGTGACAAAGCATGGTCTCGACCACCGGCGCATTTTTATCACCGGTCTTTCTGCCGGCGGCGCCATGGCGGCGGCGATATTGGCAACATATCCGGAAGTGTTCGCCGGCGGCGCAATCATAGCAGGGCTCGCCTACGGCAGCGCGTCGACGATCCCGGAAGCCTTCGATCGCATGCGTGGCCATGGCGGCCCAACGAAAACTGAGCTCCAGAGACGCTTGGCCGGAGCTTCGCCTCATAAAGGGACTTGGCCGAAGATTTCAATCTGGCAGGGCTCGGCCGACACCACAGTGGTCCCGTCGAACGCGGATTCCATTCTCGCTCAATGGCAAGGAGTTCATGGCGTTGGCGCAAGCCCCACCCGAAAAGAAACGGTCGATCGACAGATACGTCAGGTGTGGTGCGACGCGGACGGCAATGAGTTGATCGAGAAATACACGATTGCCGGCATGGGCCATGGTACGCCACTGCAGACGCTCGGTGATGATGGCTTGGGCGTTGCCGCCCCATTCATGCTGGACGTCGGTATTTCATCAACGCGCCATATTGCGGATTTCTGGGGTCTTACAAGCCGAACTGAAGCCAGATCTGGGGAAGCTCCGAAAAGGTCGCCAGGCAAAGCAGTGAGGACTTATGCACCTGTCGAGAATCCGCGAGCAGTACGCGCCGATGCCGCTAAGGCGCCGCAGCCTGATGCTCCGGGCGGTTCGGCCACAGGCATTACCAAGGTGATTGAGGACGCTCTGCGCGCAGCCGGCTTAATGGGTTAGCGAAGACGCCAGCCACAGAGCGAGACGTTGGACATGAATTACCACCTTCCTTCCGAAGTTCGAAATTTCGGCTGGAAGGTCTCGCGGTCGGGGAGGGCGTGCGCGGTTGCGCTAAAGGCCGCGTCCATCTCACCACCTGCCAGGCCGATCCAATGCGGGTTCGGCTGAAGCTTGGCGAGACCTGCGAGCGCGCACGACAGCGCGGTTAGCCGCGATGTTCCGCTGCATATGTCGAATGCTCCGCTTCCATGACGGCGGGCTTTTTCATTTGGCCGGAACATCGATGCTCACGGGTGGTTGAGCTTCAGCGCGTTCTTCCGCGGTTCCTGCCGGCGGAGGCCAACTGACCGAAGCATTCGGCGGGTGTCCAGTTCCAGAGGCTCATGCCTACCTCCTTGTGCCAGCCGCATGTCGCGCATGTCGGACCATCTGGGCGCAGGCCAAGGACGAGTAGAAAACTGCTCGCTCGCATGCTCGCTGCCGGGGGACGGCGGATCGGAATACGATAGCTTAACCCGGTATCTCAGCGGGTTCCGAGCGCCTTCGCTTCGCGTTCCAGTGTCTCGCGGTTGTCGCCGTGCTTTTTGATCAACTCGCGCACATGATCAGTTGAAAGGCCGAACTTGCTGGCTAAGTAGCCAACCTCATATTCCTCGTCTCCGCTGACGCGAGTACGGTCTTGATAGCCGAGCTTATTCTTGTCGTCAGCCATTGGATTTCTTCCTCGCCGCTGCTGGATTTTGGCCGGTAGCAGCCGTTGTCTTAGCGTCTTTCGAGTGGGCAGCCAACGCTGGGCCTGCCCCAGTCGCCTTGCGCATGTCGCCACTGCGCGTTTCGGGCTGCCGTTTCTTCCCTAGAAGGCCTGAAAAATACTTGCTTAAAAACCCCATCCTATCCTCCTTTTGATCGGGCATTTCAGCCGAGTCTAATTCAAGAATTTGCGTGGGCGGGATTTGTTCCTGTGGGCAGTGTCACCGTGGTACCTGAGATGACGAAGGCCAATGCATTTCGGTCGACGAACGTACCCATAAATTGATTGCCAACGCCAAGTTTGTTGGGATCAAGCGGGAAGAGACGACGAAAAGGCACACCGCTCAGCTGATGCCACCTTCCGGCATGCCTCTGTCTCCCTGCTCCAGATGCGATCCTGGAAATCGGTTTGCGATCACCGTTCCAGGGAACATCTGGCATCGCCGCAGGTTGCTGAGCAGCTCATTCCCAGAGCAAGCCCCAAAGGAGGACCGCATGGCGCGTAAGGCAGCAACCAATCCCAATTCCGCGACGATCCACGACCAAACCCTTGTTCGAGGGGAGGGCGGAGAGCTGCATCAGATTGCAGCCGGCAAGACAGACATTCTGACCACAGCCCAGGGCGGCCCGGTCGCAGATGATCAGAACACGCTTAAGATCGGGCCACGCGGCCCAACCCTGATCGAAGATTTCCACTTCCGCGAAAAGATTTTTCACTTCGACCACGAACGCATTCCCGAGCGCGTCGTCCATGCCCGAGGCTACGGCGCCCACGGCTTTTTCGAGACATATAAATCGCTCGCCAAGTACACCCGTGCCGACGTTTTTCAGCGCGCTGGTGAGAAGACGCCGGCGTTTGTCCGGTTCTCGACCGTAGCCGGCAGCAAGGGCTCGTTCGATCTGGCGCGCGACGTGCGCGGGTTCGCTGTCAAGCTTTACACCCAGGAAGGCAACTGGGACATCGTCGGCAACAACATCCCGGTGTTCTTCATCCAGGATGCGATCAAGTTCCCCGATGTCGTGCACTCGGTCAAACCTGAGCCCGATCGTGATTTCCCTCAAGCCCAGTCAGCGCATGACACGTTCTGGGATTTCATCAGTCTGACGCCCGAATCCATGCATATGATCATGTGGGTGATGTCGGACCGCGCGATCCCGCGGTCGTTCCGCTTCATGCAGGGCTTTGGAGTGCACACCTTCCGCCTGCTCAATGCCGCCGACGAGTCCACCTTCGTGAAATTCATCTGGAAGCCGAAACTTGGTATGCAATCGGTGGTCTGGAACGAGGCCGTCAAAATCAACGGCGCCGATCCTGACTTTCACCGCAGGGATCTGTGGAACGCTGTCCAGTCCGGGGCTTTCCCGGAGTGGGAACTATGCCTGCAGCTCTTCGACCAAGAGTTCGCAGACAGCTTCGATTTCGATGTCCTCGATCCGACAAAGCTGATCCCGGAAGAGATCCTGCCGCCGATTCCCGTCGGCCGGCTGGTTCTCGACCGCATGCCGGACAACTTTTTTGCCGAGACCGAGCAGGTTGCGTTCATGACGCAGAACGTGCCGCCCGGCATTGACTTCAGCAACGATCCACTGCTGCAGGGCAGGAACTTTTCGTATCTCGACACGCAGCTGAAGCGCCTTGGAAGTCCCAATTTTACCCATCTGCCGATCAACGCTCCGAAATGCCCGTTCCACCATTTTCAGCAGGACGGGCATATGGCGATGCGCAATCCCGTCGGACGCGCTAACTATCAGCCCAATTCGTTCGGCGAGGGGCCACGAGAGTCGCCGGAGCGCGGCTTCCGCTCATTCGCCGATGCCGAGGAAGGTCAGAAGATCAGGCTGCGCCCTGAGAGTTTCTCCGATCACTACAGTCAAGCTGGTCAATTTTTCAACAGCCAGACGCCGACCGAGCAACGCCATATCGCCATGGCGCTGACGTTCGAATTGAGCAAGGTTGAAATGCCGGTCATACGTGAACGCATGGTCGCCCATCTCCTCAACATCGACGAGGGGTTGGCCGCCACGGTCGCCGACAAACTCGGTATCACCGACTTGCCGAACGCCGCGGACGCAGCCGTGCCGCCGCGTACGGATCTGGAGCCATCGCCGGCGTTGAGCATCATCGAAAACGGACCCGACAGTTTCCAAGGCCGCAAGGTCGGCGTTCTGGTGGGCAATGGCGTCGATGCCGCGCTGCTCAAAGCCTTGCAAGCCGCTATCGAAGGCGAAGGGGCGACGATGGAGGTCATTGCTTTGAAAGTCGGTGGCGTGCAGGCCGACGATGGCACCAAGATCATTGCCAAGCATATGATTGACGGGGGGCCGTCGGTGCTGTTCGACGCGGTGGCCCTTCTGCTTACGGAAGAAGCCGCGGAACTTCTGACTGGAGAGGCAGCAGCCCGGGATTTTGTGGCAGACGCTTTTGCGCACTGCAAATTCATCGGTTTTACGCCCGGGGCGGTGCCTCTTCTTGCGAAGGCGGGCGTCGACCCGGCAGCCGACGAGGGCCTTATTCCTCTGCCCGATGGGGACGCTGCCGGAACGTATATCGAGGCGTGCCGCAAATTGCGACTGTGGGCGCGGGAGGCGAGCGTCAAGCTATAGGTGAGCTTTATCCGGCAGGCCATCGCCTGCCGAATAAGTCCTTTCGAGATGAAAGGGAAACAGTAGTGACTGAGGAAGAAACCGGACGGCCGGTCATAGCCCCGCAAACCGTGCGGAGTCACAGAGCAGCAAATCCGTGAGATCGTCTCATTGGTGGGAACGGACCGGGCGTCGATCCTGCGCGAGGCCAGGCTTCTTCAAAAAGGCCGGGGTTGAGAACACGCGCGGCGCCGATTTCTTCCACTACACGTGGATTCCCGACGTGCCGGAGACGATACTCGTTCGCTGCGTGCTATTGGGATTACGACGGCCAAAGCTGACTGTCGTTTATGATGCAACCGTCGTTGCCAGGACTGCGACAAGGTCGGCAGGGGTAAAGGGTTTGTTGACCCGAGGAGCGGACTGGAGGGCGGCGGTTGAGAGCTCAAGGTTGCCGTACCGGTAACGACGGCGAAGGGCAGGCGACGCGAGGCCACCTCCGCCGCGATCGGAGCACTGCTCGTTCCGCCAAGATTGGCATCGACGAAGCCCATTCCACTGTCGGGCGGCATTGCCCTCAGGAACTCAGTCGCGACCTCAAGGCCGCCAGCCGACAGGCCGATGCCGACATCGGGAAGGGGCCGCGGTCGTTCTCGTCCGGGTTCGCGCTACGGGGATCGGCGGCTGCGGGACGCTGCTTTCGGGTAGCCACCGGCTTACCTGGTGCCAATGCTTTTTGGAGGGGGGAACTGGCCCTGCCCATCTCGATCTCCCAGTCGATAACGAGGGCAAGCCCTACCGGCCGCGGTCACAAGTTTTTGTAACAGGAAGAACGGGATGCAGAAAGGATGTTCCACCATCAGATGTGGCTGCCTCGCTCCTGCATCGTCCCAATGTAGATTTATCCACACGGATCTCAGCATCGGACGCCGTTCGCATTTGATTGGCGAAACAGCCAATGAGCCGCACTTAACTTACCGCGGGGCTATCCAAAAGCGAGGCCTCGACGAAAGAGATCGGCGCCTCGATCGTCCAGATCACATCATTGAAGCCGAACTTGAGTTCCCCTGTCCCGCTCAAAGCCTGCGGCGCAACGCGCTTGAGCACGACGCTGCCAAAACCGTGGTTCCCGATTGACTTGATCTCAGGCCCGTCCTGCTCCGCCCATGTCAGCTTGAGTGTTCGATTGGCAAGCTGGCCGGCTATGCTCCACGTCACGGCGATACTGCCACGGTGACCGGACAATACACCGTACTTAGCGGAGTTTGTGCATAGTTCGTGGAATGCGATACCGAGATATTGGACGGCATTGGGGTTGAGCGTAACAGGCGGCCCCACCGTGGTGATTGCCTCTTCCCGGCCGAATGGTTTGGCTTGGGCCAAGATAAGATCGGAAATGGTGGCGCCTTTCCAGTCAGCCGACACCAATAGGTCGTGCGACCTCGACAGCGCCATGATGCGCTCCCGGACCTGTTTTTCAAATTCGTCGGGATTTAGTGACCGCTTGTTCGTCTCGCGGATCATTGAAAGGATGACCGAGTACTGGTTCTTCACACGGTGATTGACCTCGCGCATCAGCATGCGGATGCGATGTTCGTTCTCCTTGGTCGCAGTTATGTCGCGCGCAATCTTCGAAGCGCCGACGATGCGGCCCGCCGCGTTGCGAACCGGCGAAATGGTGAGCGAGACCGGCACTTGTTCCCCGTTTTTGCGCTGGCGAATCGTCTCGTAGCTTTCGATCCGTTCTCCGCGCCGGAGACGCTCGAGGATCCGCGGCTCCTCGTCATGGTGTTCAGGTGGGATCAGCATGCTGACATGCTGCCCAACGGCTTCAGAGGGAGCGTAGCCGAAAAGCCGTTCGGCGCCTCTGTTCCAACTCTTGATGAACCCGTCCAAATCCTTGCTCACGATTGCATCGAAAGAGGACTCGACTACCGCGGACAGATGCTGGGCGGCGTCTTCGCCTCTTTTGCGGTCCGTGAGATCTAAAAGCATATTGACGGCACCTGTGAGGTTGCCATGCTCGTCCCTGAGCGGAGTCGGAAATGGCAAGAATGGAAAAAAGCTCCCATCGGGGCGTTGGGCGATGGCTTCGACGTTGCGGATCGGACGATTTTCCTTGAGCGTGATTGCCATGGGGCATTGGTCGTGCGGCAATTCCTGGCCATCGACGGTGAACAGGCGGAAGGTGACGCACCACTCATCCTGGCCGATCTTCGGTTCCCGGCCGGCAAGTTCGGCCGAAGCCCTGTTACAATAGGTAATTACACCTCGTGCGTCGGTCGTGTAGACCGCGACCGGCAAAGCATCCAGGATTTGGTGGAAGCGGGCGTCTTTCTGGTGGCTCGCCTGCTCGGCAGACCTCAGTTGAGTCACGTCGACGGTGAAGCAGCGCGAATGCACCAGTTGGCCGTTTTCGAATTGACCGCTTGAACTGATTTCCACGTGCCTGATGGAGCCATCGCGTGCGAGGAGTTTGGCCGGATAACGCTCGACTGCTTCGCCTCTCGATAGGCGGGCCAGGATATCGTTGATGGCGCGCTCATCAGCGTGAAAGCTGGCGATGTCGCGACCAATGTAATCAGGGGCTTCATAGCCCAAAAGGGTTAATTCGGCTTTGTTGGCATGGAGAATACGTCCGGCGCCATCTACGATATGCAGACCAATTCCACCGTTCTCGAAAAAGTCCTGATAATCAATTTGCGGAAGGCCCAGCCCGGACATGTGCCCCGTCATAACTGCGCTTTCCATGAATTCACTATCCCAACCCGACCCTCAACAGCCTTGTGAAACGTCGACACCCTATAATGGTTCCGGTTTCGACTTCGCCGGATGATGGCGTGTCAGTGCAATGAAGGGAGCTCAATGCCTGCCACGGTGTCTCCGCGCAGCGGAAATGGCCCCGGCGAGGACGCCGGGACCATTGAAAACCGGCCCAAATTCACGCTGCTTGCAGTTCGGCCGCCCGGTCATTGACGAGGGCTTTGCCCAGCGACGACAGCGCCCTGTCGGTCGCTTTTTCCTCCTCGAGGGTCGCGTTGAGAAGTTCAACGATATCATCCTTGCCAAGCGAGGTGGCCCACGCAATCAGAGTGCCATATCGTGCAATTTCGTAGTGCTCGACAGCTTGCGCAGCGCCTACGAGACCGGCGTCCAGTGAAGTCGATCCCATATACTCCTCGAGAATTTCCGATCCTTCCTCGAGGATGCCGTCGATGGCGGGGCAGGTTTTGCCGCGCGCCGCTGCACCGAGGATGTCAAAGACCTCCTCAAGCCGCTCGACCTGGCCTTCGGTTTCGAGACGGTGCTTTTCGAAGGCTGCGGTGACCTGCTCGTCATCTGCGCCCTTGGCCATCTTGGGCAAGGCCTTCAGAATTTTCTTTTCGGCATAGTAGATATCCTTGAGACCATCGAGTAGCAGATCCTCAAGGCCCTTGGTTTTGGCGGTTGCCTTTTTGGTGGTTGCCATTGCTGTGTCCTCATTGTTTGAAATGACCCGGTGCCGGGTATTCCCTAACTCAGAGAAAAGCCGGGAGTTCCAATTCCATTCGACGCCCTTCGGATGCGTCAGTTCAACGTTTGGCCGTATCCGAGCTCTTTCAGTTGGTCCGCCGCTAGCGCGAGCAGGGCGATGCCGATTTCGGGAGCTTGCCAGCCAGCACGAAGGGCGATGTGCCTGATCTCCTGGACATAGGGGGCAAGCGCGTTTTTACACTCTGCTCCTCGAAGGGCGGCGTCTGTGCGAGCCGGCATTTTCATCTTAACATTCCCGTGCTTGCTCGGCGCCATACCCTGTGTCGAGGAAGTAGCGATGGCGGTTGTCCGAGACACATTTAGACTCTCTTCGGGACGCGGCTAGAGCAGCCTTCGACCCCCTAACTATCGAGCAAGGTAGTCGTTCCCAACGTCTTAACGTGATGGCCGGTGGAGCATCATGAAATACGGCTGCCATGACCGTGATTGAAGCAATGAGGTCAGCGACCTTCAGACGACGCGGTCCATGCCTGCGCTTTAACAAGCATCATGTGATTGGCCCGGCAGGCAAATTTGCGAGCGCGGCGGAACCTTCCCGCCCCAGCAACTTTACTCATGAGAGGGACAAATGGAGGCCAGAAGTAGCAGCATCGGTTGTGATACGAGCGTGGGAAGGCATGCAATGGACTTCTTCGTATTTCTCCACAACGTGGCCTCTCTCCGAAGTGACGGACTCCACCCCGAACTTGTGCGTCTTTTCAGACAAAGGGCCGTGTTGTCCGGGCCAACCGTTAGGGAGTTGCAATCCCGTGGGCCACGCAGTGGAGAGCAGGCCGGTCCCAATCCTTCCCGGATCTCAAATCGGCGCTTGCCCAGGGATGTGATCCGCTTTCCTAGGAAAGCGAAATCCAAAGTGCGGGGTCCCTGATCCACCGCCTGTTCTGACCATCTTCAGATACGCGTCGGACGGAGTGACATCGGCACCATGCAGCTAATACTGGCCATTATTAAAAATGAAGGCTATCAGCTTTGCCGCTCATTCGTGTTGGCGACCATGCTTGCTCTGGCCGCGTGCTCGTCTTCCGAGCCCATCGAGCAGCAATCAAAAATCGCGGCGTCGGCGTCGCAGACGGCAGCCATGGTCGTCGACGCGTGGGCCGCTGGCGCCGTCCCTTCACACTATGCATCGGCCACATTGCAATCGACGGCCGAAACGCTTGCCAATGCCAGCAGGCAGATGCAGTCCGAAGATTCTCCTGAATCTCCCGAGAGGCATGATGTCATCACGGCGATGGGTCGGCTGTCGGCTGCGGCAACGCACGCCCAAGTGGGGGTGGTGGCTGGCAACCCCCGGCAGGTGAGCCACGCGCTGCAGGAACTTCGAACGGCCGCGAGCGATCTCGCCGCCGCCCATGCTCGATATTCCCCGCCGAAATCATGAAAAAGCTGCTTGAAATCTCGCTTGGTATCGTGACCAGCGTTGGCGGCTTCCTCGAGGTCGGATCGATGGCGACGGCCGCCCAAGCTGGCGCGACTTTCGGCTTCCGGCTGATCTGGGCAATCCTCCTTGGTACCATCTGCATCATCTTTCTGGTTGAGATGGCTGGCCGGTTCGCTGCCGTCAGCGGCCACACGATCTCCGACGGAATTCGCGAGAGGTTTGGCTTCAATGCCTTCCTGTGGCCTTTGTTGGCCACCTTACTCGTCAACCTCATGGTGATGTCGGCAGAGATCGGCGGCGTTGCTATCGCGGCGGAACTTGCGACCGGGATCGGCTTTCAATGGTGGGCACTGCCACTGGCGTTCCTCGCGTGGCTGTTTCTCAAGAAAGGATCGCGCAGGATCACCCAGAAGATGCTGGCTCGCACCGCCTCGATCTGAGCGAGGCCATAATACAGCAGGAAGAGTTGAACCAGCATCGGCGTGCCGCGTATGACATAGGTGTATGCCAGCACTGCGAGCGAGAGGCCGGGACGTCCGAACGCGCGGATGAAGGCCAGCGGCACGGACACAAGAAATCCGGCCGTCAGCGACAAGACCGTCAGGGTCAAGGTGAGCCCAACGCCCGAAGGCAGGACAACCATTGCGTCGAACATCAAGCCGAGGTTCATGGGTTGCTCCCTCTATCGGCCGAGTGCCGGATAGCGTCGCTCAGCCAGCCGGATCGACAGCAGCGTGACGGTGGTCAGCGAGAGGTAGAGAGCGGCGGCCGCAAGGTAGAAGGTCAATGGTGCGCGCAAGGATCCGGCCCCCACATACGCGACGCGCATGATGTCGGTCAGGCCGACGATCGAGACCAGCGCGGTGTCCTTGAAGAGCGAAATCCAGAGATTGCCGTAGGCAGGCAGCGCCAGCCGCAGCATCTGTGGTCCGATAACGAACATCCAGCGCTGCCAGGCGTTCAGGCCAAGCGACTTTGCCGCTTCGGTTTGACCCGCTGGCACTGCCGCAATCGCGCCGCGAAACACTTCGGTCGCATAGCCGCTGAAGACGACCGAGAGCGCGATAACGCCTGCGGTGAATGCGTTCACCTCCACGTACCGGCCGGCGATCTTGCTGGCGAGGGTCGTTCCACCGAAGTAGATGAGCAGGATAATGAGAAGTTCTGGTACACCACGGACAACCGTCGTGTAGGCCGTCACGACGCTGTTGAGGCGCGGCTGTGCCGTGCCCTTCGAAATGGCCAGAAACAGCCCTAATGCGGTACCCAGGCAGCCGCTGACAAGAGCCAGGCTTATGGTCACGGTGAGTGCGACAACAAACTGAGTAGTAAAACCACCCATGGGGCGCGTTCCTTGGCACGCAATACCGCGAGATACGACGGTCCGTGTCAATCAGACCAAGTCGTATAACCCAAGGTTGCGAATTGTTATATTGGTAATTTGGAGTTAATTGGAGATATTGCCCAATTCTAACGCTTGAAATTACACACTCAATCCATAATTTTTATTATTTTATCTATAACGCACCGTTATATACTGAGGCGGTTCGTTGCTCCCCAGGTTGGCGGTATCTGCTTCCCGGGTGGCGTTGTCAGGGAAGGGAGCGCAGGGAATGGAGTTGCTGCAGAGCGACCTGAAGCTCCGTCAACTGAAGGTCTTCCGAGAAGTGTTGCGGGCCGGTTCGACAAGGCGAGCAGCGGTTGCGCTCGGGATAAGCCAGCCGGCCGTCAGTCAACATGTGAAGCAACTCGAGACCACGCTCGGCATCACACTCTTCAAGAGATCAGCCAACCGCATCGTCCCCTTGCAGGAAGCCTGGGAACTCCTGCGAAACGTAGAACTCGCCCTGACGTCCCTGGATCGGCTGGAAGCGTCAATCTTCGCGATGAAGAACGACGAAAAGCAGCGGATTGCGATTGCCGCGCCTTCTGTTTTCGGTTTCGTGACCTTGCCCAAGGTCGTGGCGATCATCCACTCAAAGACCGCCTCGAATGTCCGGTCACTTTCGGGAAGCTACGAGCAGATCGGCGAGCACATCCTGGCAGGGCGTGCCGAAATCGGAATCTCGAGGCTGCCCCTGGATCCAAGTCTGTTTGAGTGGGCGCCGCTTGGGTCGGCACGAAACGTATGCATCTTCCATCCCGACCATCGGTTCTCAAAACAGACCTGTATCGAGGCTCAAGACCTGGCAGGCGAAACGATCGTCGATATCGATCCCCAGTTCGCCGCCCACCAAATGAACTTCAATGCCTTGCGCTTCGCCGGCGTTGAGCCAGACATACTGGTGGAATTCGACTGCAACGGTCACGAAGCCGGATACGTTTCGGCTGGCCTGGGCATTTCGATAACCAACGAGATCATCGCGCGTGAGTACGCTGCGTTTCACTTGGGAATAAGGCCAGTGGAGCCGTCCGCGCTCTATCACTACGTTGCGATTTGGCAGAAGGGCCGGACCTTTTCCAGCGCATTGAATGTCTCGCTCGAGGCGATCATCGCTGCGTTTTCCACGGAGCCGCCTGCGGTTTCCTTAGGAAGCGCCAATTTATTGGCGGTCGGCTAGGCTGCCCTCGCAACTCGGATCGTGTGCAGGGTTTCCGGCTGAGATGCGTATATCAACGCAACATCTTCCAATCCTTGCGACCCGTGACAACATCGCTCAATCCATCCTGGATTCGTCGTTGTCCTCCCAGCAACGGCGGATGCCTGGCAAAGTGGTATCAGCCGATTGCTTGCCGCAACTCCGTATGTGGCGGTGTCTGTTGAAGCCTCGCCGCGATCACATGAAGTTGCTCCGGCCTCAAGTGGGTATAGCGGCGGAGCATCTTCCAATCCTTGTGCCCGGTGACCATGGCGACCTGCTCGATGGTGAAGCCAGCTTCAAACAGGCGGCTTGTGCCTTCGTGACGCAGGTCGTGGAAGTGCAGGTCCTCGACCTTAAGTTTATGACAGGCACGTCGGAAGGCGGTTCCGGCCGACTTCCCATTGTAGGGGAAGATGCGTCCCTTTCCCTCAGTGGAGAAACGCTGCTCTTCGAGGATCGCGCGGGCGTCGTAACCGCTCACATCGAGGAGCGGGATACGCATGTGATTGCCCTTTTTGTGGCGGGGGTCCTTGCGATCTCGTATCAGCAGGGTGTTGTTGCGGTCGTTCAGGTCCTCCCAAGTGGCGTTGCAGATTTCCCCGAGCCGCATGGCGGTGGCGATCGCAAAGCGGATGATCTTGTCGACGGGGATAATCTGGAAGTTGTTTTCTCTGAAGTACCGGATCAGGGCCTCTATCTCGCCAGGTGTCGGCCGCCGATCGCGTTCGTTGCCCTTGCCAACAAGACCCAAGCGGGCGAGGGCGACACGACCAAGTTCCACCGGCTCCGCTGAATAAGGCAGTCCATGCACAGCCGCGCCGTGCACCAGCAATGTCCGGATGTATCCGATGTCTATTCCAACGGTGACAGGTCCGGCGCCTTCCTCGGCTCGTTCCTTGCCGAACTTTATGACCTGTTCGCGACTGAGATCCGCGATGTTGAGCCTTCCGAGCCTGGCTCGTAGCAGGTCCAGGCTGAATGCCTTCGAACGCCCGATCAACTTGCCAACTTCCGTCATATCGGCGATATGCAGGTCGATCAGGTCGGAGACCGTTTTGATCCCGTCCTTGTGCTTGGGAGCAGGCTTCTGACCCAGGTCGATTTCTCGCTCAATTCGGCGCGCCCACATCTCGGCGTCCTTGCGGAGCGAGAAGCTGGTGCTGAGGTAGTGGCCCTTGCAGCGAACCTGCACACGCCACTTGCCGGAAGCCAACTTGTTGATGGTTGCCATGGGTGGTCTCTTTTTCGTGCACGCTGTGTGCACAGGGAGGGGTACAAAATGCGAAAACTGACGGATATCGTGTCGTACAAACGGCGAACGTGTGCACGTTTTAAGGCCCTGAAAATACGAGAAAAAGCGTGATAAATCAAGCCCATAGGATTTCCGTTGCGCCTATGATGGATTGGACGGATCGGCATTGCCGGTTCTTCCATCGCCAGCTGACCTGCCGTGCGCTGCTTTACACCGAGATGGTGGTGGCCGACGCGGTTATCCATGGCGCGCGCGAGCGGCTGCTTGGCTTCGATGCGGCGGAGCATCCCGTCGCCTTGCAGGTCGGTGGCTCAGATCCCGGAAAACTCGCCGAGGCGGCGCGCATCGGCGAAGCCTTTGGCTATGATGAGATCAACCTCAATGTCGGCTGCCCGTCCGACCGCGTCCAGTCGGGCGCTTTCGGCGCCTGCCTGATGAAAGTGCCTGACCTCGTCGCCGACTGCGTCGCGGCGATGAAAGCGGCGGTGACGGTTCCCGTCACCGTCAAATGCCGCATCGGCGTCGACGAGCAGGATCCCGAGCCGGCGCTCGATACGCTGGCGGACGGTGTTTTCGAAGCCGGCGCCGACGCGCTGTGGGTGCATGCGCGCAAGGCGTGGCTGGAAGGGCTGAGCCCCAAGGAAAACCGCGACATCCCGCCGCTCGACTACAGCCGCGTCTATCGGCTTAAGGCCAGAAAACGAAACGAATGCATTGGCATCAACGGCGGCATTCAGTCGATCGAGGAGGCGCGGGCGCATCTCGACCATGTCGACGGCGCCATGCTTGGCCGCGCCGCCTACCACACGCCCGGCATCCTGGCCGGCGTCGACGCCGCCTTCTACGGCGTCAAGTCCGACACGTTCGATTTCGCCGCGCTGATCGATGCCATGGCAGAGTACGCGGCCCACCATATCGAACAGGGCGGGCGGCTTGGCCATGTCACCCGCCATATGGTCGGACTGTTCCATGGCTTGCCCGGCGCGCGCCGCTACCGCCAGATCCTGTCCACCGATGCGACCCGGCCCGGCGCCGGACCGGACGTGCTCAGGACGGCCTTCGCAGCCGTCGAGTTCGGTGGAGCGGCGGCCGAAGCGGCCTGACGAGGTCGGGGTCAATCCCTGAGGATCATGCGGTCGCCGCGCACATCGAAGCCCGACAACGAGCCGATGAAGTTCATGCCAAGCAGGCTCTGGCTGAGCATGCCGGGTGCTGCAATCATCACTGGCATGTCCTTGCGCACGATGCCGCCGATCGCCAGTTGATCGGTCTTGACGGCCGCGGCGCGCGCCATGCCGTTGGCGGTCGAGACCGGTATTGTGTAGTTGAGCGCCGCTGGTTTGAATCCGGATGCCTGGGCGTCTTCGGACGTCAACACGGTGCTGGTCGCGCCGGTATCGACCACGGCCCGCACTGGATTGCCGTTGACCAGGATGCGGGCTTCGAAATGGCCGTTGTCCGCCTTGTCGAGTGTCACCGTGGCGTGGCCGTCCTCGACGCCCAGAGCCAGCGGGCTGCCGGGAACAAGGCCTGCGGTGACGCGGCTGGCAACGTCCTGCAGTTCGTATCGATACTGGTAGCCGGCGATCAGCGCGAGCGCGATGGCCGCCCAGGCGCCGAGGTTGCGGGCCATGGCGCCCAGGGGCCTGCCTGAGCGAAGCAGGCCGGCGCCGACCAGCGCGCCGAAAGCGCCAAGCCAGATCAGCCGGCCAAAATCGTAATTCTCGACGCCGAGCGTGCTGCCGGTGGAATCGTTGAGCATGAGCAGGGCTGCTCCCACCCCGATTGCGGCAATCAGTATCCAGAACAGGCGGTTCATCTGTGTGGTCGCCTCACGAAAGCGCGTCGCGTTCGCGCGTCATGCGAGCGCGGCGCGTTTCCCGCCGCGGCCGACGCTCGACCGTTTCCAGACGGGCAGGCAATTCAGCCATGACGGAGCGACGCGTTTCGGGCGTCATGCCGATCCAGGCGCCGATTTCCTCGCGCGTGCGTCCGCAACCGAAACAGAACCCGGTTTTCATGTCGATCGAACAGACGAGGATGCACGGGGATTCGATGACCGTCATGTCTTTCTCTTGAGGGTTTCCATCAGAAATCCCTTGTTCCACCTCCACATGGTGCAACCGCAAAGCCAATGCAAGCCCTCGCAATTGCCCCCTTCGCGGCGACCTTTGCGGCAAATGCATGAGCATGATCCAGGAGGTTGTGCCAACCACGCAAGGCGGCTATGCCGCTCACCAACCCAGGGAATGATTGCCGACGACATGACCAGCGCGCTGCCTTTCGACGATTTTCGCAACCTGTTGGCCAACTTGCCGGCGGCCGACACGACAGCCGAGGCCCGTGTGCGCACGCTGTTTGCCAAGGCCGACAAGCCCAGCAATTCGCTTGGCCGCATCGAGGACATCGCCGCCTGGCTCGCGGCCTTGAGTGGGCGGGCTCCACCCGCCGTGACAAGGCCTTTGATGGCGGTCTTCGCCGGCAACCATGGCGTCACCCGGCATGGCATTTCGCCACGGCCGGTGGCGGCGACCGCCAACGCAGTCGAGCTTTGTGCCGCCGGAGGTGCTGCCATCAACCAGATCTGCATTGCCAATGATCTCGGGCTGAAGGTTTTCGATCTTGCCCTGCACATCCCGACCGCCGACTTCACCGAGGATGCCGCATTGGACGAGCGCGGTTGCGCCGCCACCATGGCCTTCGGCATGGAAGCGATCGCGGGAGGCACCGACCTGCTTTGCCTCGGCGATCTCGGCGTCGGCAACTCCACTGTTGCTGCGGCCCTGTTTGCGGCGCTGTTCGGAGGCAAGGGCGCCGACTGGGTCGGCCCGGGATCCGGAGCCGGTGCGGCGATGCAGGTGCGCAAGGCTGAAGTGGTCGATGCGGCACTTGCCTTTCACGGCGGCCATCTCGGCGACCCGTTGGAGGCGCTGCGCCGGGTCGGTGGCCGGGAGTTCGCGGCGATCGCCGGCGCCATCCTCGCCGCGCGGATGCAGAAGATACCGGTTCTGCTCGACGGATTCGCGGCAACGGCGGCTGCAGCAGTGCTGCGTGCCGCCAACCCCACGGCACTCGACCACTGCCTTCTTGCCAGCGTGTCGCCGGACCCCGCGCATGCCAGGGCCGCCGAGCGCCTCGGCCTTCGTCCGTTGCTCGATCTGGGCATTAGCCATGGTGAGGGAGCAGGGGCCGCTCTTGCCGCAGGCCTGGTCAAGGCAGCGGCGCTGACCAGTTCAGGCATGGCGGCGGCCGTTCGGGGTTAGACGCCAGACAGACGAGCGAAGTCTGCTATCGCCGCCGCGCCGCCACCGCCGCGGTCGGCAGTGCCGGCAGTTCTTCCATCACCCGGCTCAGCGGGAAGATGGCGATCGCCTCGGTGCCTTCGCGCAGCTTGGAATGAAGTTCGAACTCGCCGCCATGCATGGCGAGCAGGCCTTGCACGATCGGTAGGCCGAGACCGGTGCCTTGCTCGGCGCTCTTGATGGCAATCGAGCCCTGGCCGAAGGCCGAGAGCACCACCGGGATTTCGTCTTCGGGGATGCCGGGACCATTGTCCTTGACCGAAATGTACTGTCCGCCACCCGCTGTCCAGCCGACGCGAACGCGGATTTCGCCGCCGCTGGCAGTGAACTTGATGGCGTTTGACAGAAGGTTGAGCGTGATCTGCCGCACCGCCCGCTCGTCGGCGAACAGGCGCAGCAACTCATGCTCGAAATCCTGGATGACGCGGATATCCTTGTTGCGCGCCCTCAATTCCATCATGTGACAGCAATCCTCGACGATGTTGAGCAGCATCACCGGCTCCTCGTTGAGCTGGTAGCGGCCGGCCTCGATGCGCGACAGGTCGAGGATTTCGTTGATCAGGTCGAGCAGGTGCTGGCCGGACTCGTGCACGTCATGGGCGTAGTCGCGATAGGTCGGGTTGCTCATCGGTCCGAGCACCTCGTTCGACATCACCTCAGAAAAGCCAAGAATGGCATTGAGCGGCGTGCGCAGTTCGTGGCTCATCGAAGCGAGAAACCGCGACTTCGCCAGATTGGCGTCTTCCGCCCGCCGCCGCGCCTCGTCGGACATCGATTTCGCCGTCTCCAGTTCGGCGACCAGCGCATCCTTTTCGGAGCGGAACGACAACAGCATCAGGGACGCGCGGTTGAGGTGACGGGCGACATAGGCGAAGAAGGGCAACGACACGACCAGCAGCCCCGCCATGATCGCCCCTACCGGCATCCACAGCTTGACGCCGGCATAGGCGTAGAGCGCCACCGGAACGGCAAAGGTCGCCAGCAAGGCGCCACCCAGGGAGGAGGTCATGACAGCGGTCGCCGCCATGGCGACCAACAGCACCACCGCTTTGACAACCTGGAACTGGTCGGGCAGGCAAGTGCTGCAGCCAAGCCAGACGAACCACCCCCAGCCGAGACCGCAAAGGAAGTGGCCGATCAGCAATTCTCTTTGTGTTTGCAATGGGTTGAGCTCGGAAGCTTCAGTGCGCTCAATGCGCCGCGCCAGGAAGGTGACGATGATGTAGCAGGCGAGCGTGAACAGGGCCCAAAGGCCGATCTCATTGCCGACGCCGGTAAACCGGCCGGCTGCCGCGATCGCCAGGACGAGCAGCGGGATGGCGATGGCGCCGCTTGTCATCGCGCGGGCGTGGAGCTTCAGGAGTTCGCGATCAAAGTCGGGATTGCCGGCCTGCTGCGAAAGACGGTCGCGCGTCTTGCGCACCGCGCGCGCGACATCGCTGTTGCGATGAGGTTTCCTGCGGTCCACTATGAACTTGTCCGCTGTGTTCGAGCGTTGCAAGGGCATGAAACTTCAATTTATGCGAGCAGCGGTTTCCAAGTGTTAAGCTACGTTCGAATGATTAACCAACCGTTTGCCATATGAGCCGTTCATGGGGCACGAGGCCGCGCCGGCGATACGCTGCGCCACCCCGAAGCTTGGGGCGCCGGCTGATGGATTACGGGCTTACCGTCATCATTCTCGGATTGCTGATCCTGTTGGCGGCTCGTCTCGACCGGGTGGAAACACGCAAGACGGAGGGTGTGGCAATCGTCAACGATGGCGATTCCATCACGCTTGGCGCCGAGCGTGTCCGTATGCGCGGTATAGACGCTCCAGAATATACGCAGACCTGCCGCAGGAATGGCGCCGACTATCCCTGCGGCACGCTTGCGCGCCAGGCGCTGGTGCGACTGATCGCCGGCAAGCCCGTCTCCTGTACCGGCTGGCAGCGGGACCGCTACGGCCGGTTGCTTGGCAACTGCACCGCCGGCGGCAAGGATCTCAACCGCGCGCAGGTGGAGGCGGGCTGGGCGGTTGCGTTTGGCGGCTTCGAGAGCGAGGAGGCCACGGCCCGTGCGGCAAGGGTCGGCATGTGGGCGGGTACATTCGACCGGCCGCAGGACTGGCGCGACAGCCATCACGGCGAAGTCGTTGAGAGAAAGCATGGCACGCTGGCGTCGATCGGCGATGCCGTGCGTGAGATTTTTCGGTTCTGGTAAACCCCGTAAGGGGTTGAACTCTATGGTTGTTGGGAAACCGGGAGGATGGGAATGAAGTTGTTCGACGGTGGCCGCGCACCCAATCCGAGGCGGGTCCGCGTTTTCCTGGCCGAGAAGGGCATTACTGTTCCGCTGGTGCCCATCGACATGGGCGCGCTGGAGCACAGGAAGCCGTCGGTCAGTTCGCGTAACCCTTTGCAGCGTCTGCCGGTGCTTGAACTCGACGACGGCACGATCCTCACCGAATCCGTCGCCATCTGCCGTTATTTCGAGGAGTTGCAGCCCGAGCCGGCCCTGTTCGGGCGTGGCGCGCTCGGCAAGGCGCAAGTCGAGATGTGGCAGAGACGGATGGAATTCAACCTGCTCAGTTGCGTCGCACAGGCCTTCCGTCACATCCACCCGGCGATGAAGGAATGGGAAATTCCGCAGATTGCCGAATGGGGCGAGGCCAACAAGCCCAAGGCCGTGGAATTCCTCAGGCTGCTGGACGATGAGCTGGGCAGCCGGGAGTTCATCGCCGGCGACAGCTATTCGATTGCCGACATCACCGGCCTGATCGCCGTCGACTTCATGAAACCGGCACGCATCAAGGTGCCGGACGAATGCGCGAATGTGTTGCGCTGGCACCAAGCCGTTTCCAGCCGGCCGAGCGCCGCCGCCTGACCATGATCCTGAAAAGCGGAAGCCAGTGTTCGGACGAGATCACGGTCGACGAGGATGCGCTCGAAAGCTTCGCCGAGACGGTTCGCGCTTGCCGCATCTGCGTCGAAAGTCCGATCGGCAAGCCACTGCCGCACGAACCGCGACCGGTGTTGAGACCATCGTCCAGCGCCCGCATCTTGATCGCCAGCCAGGCGCCGGGAACCAAGGTGCATATCACAGGCATGCCGTTCACCGACGCCTCCGGCGACCGCCTGCGCAGCTGGCTCGGGGTGACGAGCGAGGAATTCCACGACATCGATAAGTTCGCCATCGTGCCGATGGGCTTTTGCTTTCCCGGCCAGGATGCCAAGGGTGGCGACTTGCCGCCGAGGCGCGAATGCGCGCCGGCGTGGCGCGCGCCGTTGATGGCGTTGATGCCGCGGATCGATCTGGTGCTTACCATCGGCATCTATGCGCAGGCCTGGCACATGGGTGCCGTGCGCCGACCTTCGCTGACCGAAACGGTGATGGACTGGCGTGCCATCTGGGATCAGCCCGGCAGCCGGAAAGTGCTGCCGCTGCCGCATCCGTCGTGGCGCAACACCGGCTGGCTGAAGAAGAATCCGTGGTTTGAAATGGATTTGCTGCCATTCCTGAGATCGGAAATCCGCTATCGTCTCGATTGAACTTTCAGCAAGAAATCACTCGCTTTTTGCCCGATCGGCAGAATTTCTTTCTTGTGGAAGGCTCCAATAAGGCGGAATATAGCCAATCTATTCCCCCGGAGAGAAAAAGATGGACCGCCTCGATAGAAAAATTCTCCGCCTCTTGCAGGAGGACGCGACACTCGCGGTCGCCGACGTTGCCAAGAAAGTCGGGCTGTCGACGACACCTTGCTGGCGGCGCATCCAGAAGCTTGAGGAAGAGGGCGTCATCAAGCGGCGCGTCGCCATCCTCGACCATGAAAAGGTCAATGTGCGGGTCACCGTCTTCGTGTCGATCCGCACCAATTCGCACAGCCATGAATGGCTGCGGCGGTTTTCCGAGGTCATCCAGGAATTTCCCGAAGTGGTCGAGTTCTACCGCATGAGCGGCGATGTCGACTATCTCCTGCGCGTCGTGGTGCCCGACATCGCCGCCTACGACGCCTTCTACAAGCGACTGATCGCCAAGATCGAGATCCGCGACGTGTCGTCGTCCTTCGCCATGGAGCAGATCAAATATACGACCGAGATCCCACTGGATTACATGGTGCTGGACAAGGAATCTGGCGCCAACGCCGCTTGAGCTGACCGGGCTTCTCAGTTCTTTTTCTTGTTGAGGAAGCTCCAGGGTGAGTTCACCGGCAGCGTGATCGTGTCCGGCACGCTGTCGACGTTCACCACATCGGCCTTGCGCACGGTGTAACCGGACTGGATGACGCTGACGCCATCGAGTATGAACAGCTGGCTTTTCTCCATAGCCGGCTTCAGCGCGCCGGTGACGGCAACCGGCTGATAGGCCTCCGACATCTTGTAGGGGTGGGCCGGCGTGACCAGCACGATCTGGTTGGGCGGCGGCGTCGGCATGTGGCTGCAGGCGCCCGTCCACGGCACCAGCAGGAACTGATAGACAAGGTCGCCGTCGCGATCGACGGGCAATGCATAGCCTGCCAACTGGATAGTCTTGTCCTGCAGATTAAGCGACAGCGTCTCGCCATGGTCAGGCAATTTTGCCGCGATCATCGGCAGCCCGACGTTTTCGGCTGCGGTCTGCGTCGCCGGGCGCAGATCCTTCCAGAGTATGTGTGCGGTCTCGGCCGAGGCATCGGCGGTAAGGGCCACAAACAGCGCGGCTGCGAGCGCTATGGATGATCTGATATCGTTGCTCATTGGCCGCTTCCTTTGGACCCGAGTAGAGACGCCGTTGCCAATGGCGTCAACGCTCGAGCCGCATCACATGTCTGCGAGAACCGGCCATGCCGATCTCGTGGAACCCGCGCGCCGCAAACATGTCGCGAAAGCCCATGAAGCTGTAACTCGGCGATGCCTGATCGACCGGATAAGCCTCGATCGTTCCGGCCCCCTTGGCGAAGGCGTGATCGATGGCGCCGTCGAGCAGCGCGGATGCCAGGCCACTTCCGCGCAAAGCCCTTGGCACGTAGAAACAAACGATCGACCAAATATCGGTCTCGCTGTCGTCCTGTTCGCGTGAAAGCTTGCGATAGGTCTGGCGTGGTGCGACCGAGCACCAACCAACGGTCTTGCCATCAAGATGGGCGAGGATTCCGACCGGCGTGCCGGCATCGACAAGCGCCATCATGGCCCGCCTTTTCTCGTCGCTCTCGACATGCTCGCGGCTGGGCAGATGGCGCCACGCCATGCACCAGCAATATTTCGGTGCGCCCGGCTGTTCGAACAGGGTTTCGAAATCCGCGCGTGTCGAGCGCGTCACTTCCGTAAAGCGGATTTCAGGTCCGTCAGCCTTTCCTGGCGGCGAGGCGCTCGAGCGTCCTGGCATCCGATAGTTCCTTCACAGCATCCTTGCCGATCCAGCGCGCCGTCTTGTCGGTCGATTGCGCGAGCCTTTCGGCGACAGCAAGGGCAGCACCGTGCATATCCATTGATCGCTTGCCGATCGAACGAAGGGCCCAGTTCACGCCCTTCTTCACGAAGTTGCGGCCGTCGGTGGCATGCGCTTCGATGATCGGCAGGAAGGCGAGAAAGGTCGCTTCCGGCTCTTTCTTCCGGTGGACGACGGACCAGGCCATCATGGCAAAAGCCGTGCGTCGAACGAACTCCCGTTCGTCGGCCGCGAACTCGCCGATCAGTTCCTTCCAGGCGTCAGTGTCGACGAAAAGGTCCGAGACGCCATCGACGATATCCCAGGAGTCGAAACTCGACGCCCATTGCCTTGCATCCGCTGCAGAAAACCGCTTCGGGTCGGCCGTGACGGAAGCGATGAACTGCGCCTCAATGATGCCCGTCTGCCACAGCGCGAAAGCGCGCTCATGGTTGCGTTTGATTTTCCTGGCAATCTGCCGCTGCATGCCGTGCGAGATGCCGAGCGCACGTTCGATCTTGATGCCGTAGCGCAGCATGCCAAGGCGATTTTCCTCCGAGCCGATCGAGCGCAGATGCGCGACGATTTCGTCGGCACTGGATTGGGGCGAAAGCTCGGTCATCGCGAACCTTATTTTTCCAGGCGCGCCAGCAGCGAGGACGTATCCCAACGCTTGCCGCCCATCGCCTGCACATCCTTGTAGAACTGGTCGACAAGTGCTGTCACCGGCAGTTTGGCTCCGTTGCGGTCGGCCTCGGTCAGGCAGATGCCAAGATCCTTGCGCATCCAGTCGACGGCGAAGCCGAAATCATATTTGCCGGCATTCATCGTCTTGTGCCGGTTCTCCATCTGCCAGGAACCGGCCGCACCCTTGGAAATCACCTCGATCACCTTCTCGATGTCGAGCCCGGCTTTCTTGCCGAAATGGATGCCTTCTGCCAAGCCCTGCACGAGGCCGGCGATGGTGATCTGGTTTATCATCTTGGTGAGCTGGCCAGCACCGGCCGATCCCATCAAGCCGACCATGCGGGCATAGGCATCGATGACGGGCCTGGCCCTGTCGAAAGCGTCCTGTTCGCCGCCGACCATGACCGTAAGCACGCCATTCTCGGCGCCTGCCTGGCCGCCGGAGACCGGCGCATCGAGAAACGAAAAGCCACCGGCCTGCGCGGCCGCCGCCAGTTCGCGCGCGACCTCGGCCGAGGCCGTTGTGTTGTCGATGAAGACCGAGCTTTTCTTCATCGATTTGAAGGCGCCTTCGGGACCTGTCGTCACCGAACGCAGATCGTCATCATTGCCGACGCAGGAGAAGACGAAATCCTTGCCCTCGGCCGCCTCCGCCGGCGTCTGCGCGAGGCTGCCGCCATGCTGGCCAACCCATTGCTCGGCCTTGGCTTTGGTGCGGTTGTAGACGGTGACGTCATGGCCACCCTTGTTCCTGAGGTGCCCGGCCATCGGATAGCCCATCACGCCAAGACCGAGAAATGCCACAGATGCCATGATATTATCCTTCAGACGGAAACGAAATTCGCTGCGAAAGCTCTAGGCTCTGCGCTCATTTCGTCAAGACGCCTGTGGGCTGATCGACTGGTGCAGGCAATATGGAATTGGTCAACGCTTCAGGTGGATGGTGATCCGGCGTTCGATCCATTCAATGCCATGGCGCAATATCTCGACCATGACGAGGTAGACGACGGCTACCCAGATATAGGCCTGAATGTCGAAGGAGTTGGCGAAGGCGAGCTTTGCGTTGCCCATCAGGTCGTAGACGGTGATGATGGCGACGATGGCCGAAGCCTTGATCATCAGGATCAGCTCATTGCCATAAGGCCGCAAGGCAACGATCAACGCCTGCGGCAGGATGATCTTGCGCAAGGTCTGCAGTTTGTGCAGGCCCAGGGAAGCAGCGCCTTCCCACTGGCCCCTGGGCACGCTCTCGATGGCGCCACGCAGGATTTCGGCCTGGTACGCGGCTGTGTTGAGCGCAAAGGCAAAGACGCCGCAGTTGAATGCATCCTTGAAAAAATCCCAAAGCGTGAATCGGGCGACGGACAGCCCGTCGCTAAAGACGGGAAGGTAGATGCCGAATTCGCTGAGTTGCGGCCGGAAAGAGCCGACGCCGTAATAGACCAGAAACGTCTGGACCAGCAGCGGCGTGCCACGGAAAAAGTAGACATAGCAATAGGCGAGGCCGGATAGGATTCGGTTCCTGGACATACGGCCATAGGCGACAGGGAGCGACAGTATCGCCCCAAGCACCATCGCTATGGCGACCAGCGACAGGGTGACCCCAAGCCCGCTCAGATAGGCCGGCGCATACTTGGCAAAGAAGGCCGGATTCCAGGCAAGGACGAGATAGGCAACAATGCCCAGGCCGAAGGCTATCCACAGGCCGACGAGCGCATAGCCGGCGATGCGGGGACGCGGCCAGCCCCGCGCCCGTGGCGGTGGCCGTTCGACCATCGTGGCTGTAGCGCTCATCGTTGTGCCTCCCGCCGGCCGAGCGAGCGCAGGATCGCGCTGGTGGCGAAGGACGACACGATGGCCAGGCCGAGAAAGACCAGGGCCGCCACGCTGTAAAACAGGAACGAGTGCTTGGTGACGCGAGCCGCCACACCGGCATTGCGCAGCGTCTCGGCGAGACCGACGACCGACACCAGCGATGTATCCTTGAGCAGACTAAGCCAGCAGTTTTCCAAGCCGGGAAACGCGATACGAAGCAGCTGCGGCAAGATCACCTTGCGCATGGTCAACCAGTTGGAAAGGCCAATGGCATAGCCGCCCTCATACTGGCCCTTCGGTATGGCGCGGAATGCCGACAGGAAAACTTCGCTGGCATAGGACGAGAAGATCAGGGAAAGCACGATCATGCCGGCGACGAAGCCGTTGACGTCGATAGTCGCGTCGGGCCGGAAATACCGGATGAGATGCTGCAGCAGAATTGGCACGCCGAAGAAAAACAGGAAAAGCGTTACCAGTTCCGGCAGGCCGCGGAAGACCGTGGTGTAGATGTTGGCGGCGAGGCGCAGCGAGGGTTCTTCGGACTGTTTGGCGTATGCAATGAAAAAGCCGATTGTCAGCCCGATCGGCAGCGTGGCGAGTGCGAGCGCGACGGTAACCAGGGCGCCATAAGCGATATCATCAAGCCAGCCATCGGGTCCCCAACTGAGAAGTGTCCATAAGCTCTGGGCTGGCATTGACTGGTCTTGTCTCCACGGCGATCACAGAAGACCTAGAGGCGGCGGGGGACCCCCGCCGCCTTTGTCATATTATCAGGATTCGGCGCCGAAGACGTCGAACTTGAAGTACTTGTCGTTGATTTCCTTGTACTTTCCGTTGGCGCGAATAGCCTCGATGGCCGCATTGAACTTGTTGACGAGATCGGTCTCGCCCTTGCGTACGGCAATGCCGGCGCCCGGTCCGAAGATGTCGACCGGTTGCGGCGAAGGCTGGCCGAGAATCTTGCAGCATGCGCCATCGGGCGAATCCAGCCACTGCTGAAGCACAACAATATCGTCCTCGATGGCGTCCAGGCGACCATTGGCAAGATCTGCCTGCTCCTCGGGGCTGCTCGGATAGCCCTTGACGGTGCTGTCGGTGTAAGTCTTCGAGGCATAGTTGAAATGCGTGGTCGTGGTGGCGACACCAATGGTCTTGCCAGCGAGATCTGCCTTGGTCACGCCTTTCAGGGTGCTGTCTTTAGGCACGGCCAGGGCCGACGGCGTGTTGTAATATTTGTTGGTGAAGTCGACCTTCTCCTTGCGCTCCGGCGTGATCGACATCGAGGCGACGATGGCGTCGAACTTGCCGGCCTGGAGAGCGGGGATGATGCCGTCCCAATCCTGGGCGACGAAGGTGCACTTGACCTTCATCTGGTCACAAAGCGCCTTGGCGATATCGATGTCGAAACCGACGAGCTGGCCATCGGCGGTGAGGTTGTTGAAGGGTGGGTAGGCGCCTTCGGTGCCGATCCTCAGGGTCTTTTCCTGGGCCTGGGCTACGCCGAGCGTCAGCAGCGCAGCCGATGCGGCAAGCGCGATACGCAGTGCAATACGCATGATAGTCCTCTCTTTATGGTCCCGGCCGTCGTTCCAAACGGCTCTGTGGGGCGGTGCTTTTGACCGCCCGCTGGCGCGATACTCCCACTCTTTCCAAGAAAAAAGCAACTGCAAAACCGCAAAAATGGGCAAGGCTATTCTGCCGCTGCGTTAGCTCTCAAGCAACGAGCCCAATGTCCCGCTCGATGAAGTCGGCTATTGATTTCACATCGTCGAGATCGAACACCGGCAAGAGCTCGCCTTCGGCCGCAAAATCGGCGGCGACAGCGACGATGTTGGGATCCGTTGCCGACAGCGGTGTGCGGTCCTTCGCTTCCAGCCGTCGGGTTTCGATCTTGCGGTGGGCTTCGCGCTTGTAGCCTTCGACCAGCACCAGATCGCACGGCGCGAGCCGTGATAGAATCGCCTCCAGCGTCGGCTCATTCTCACCGCGCAGTTCGTGCATCAGCGCCCAACGGTTTCCTGACACGATCGCGACTTCGGTGGCGCCAGCCTGCCGGTGGCGGAAGCTGTCGGCGCCCGGCTTGTCGATGTCGAAGTCATGATGGGCGTGTTTCACCGTCGACACCTTCCAGCCGCGCCGGACAAGTTCGGTGACCAGCCTTTCGGTCAATGTCGTCTTACCGGAATTCTTCCAGCCGGTGATGCCGAAGACGCGTCTGTTCATGATCTCATGCTCCGCAACAAACGTTCGGCCTGAACAAGATCATCGGGCACATTGATGTTGAAGAAAGGGTCGACCGGTTGGCCTGCGGATTGCAGAACCGGGAATTCCACCTCGACAAATCCATGCCGGTCGATGAAGGCCGAAACCCGCCTGATATCCTCATCGACCAGAAAGTGCCGCAAGGCGTCGCGGCAGTCCGTCGGCCACAGCGCGAAGGTCGGATGGCGCTTGCCGGCCGAGCAAGCAACGGCAATCGAACCAGGACGCTGATCGGTGGCTGTCGCCAGTCGTTCGACAAGATCCAGCGGCAGGAAGGGCGTGTCGCCGGCAGCGGTGACGACAGTCTTGCAAGCCGTGTTGGCGGCGGCCCATTCGAGGCCGGTCAGGATTCCGGCAAGCGGTCCGGCAAAGCCGGTCACAGTGTCGGCAAGCACTGGCAGCTCGTAGCGTGAGAAGCGTGTGGCGTCACCGTTGGCGCTGAGCGCCAGGGGGGCGATCTGCGGGCCGAGGCGCGACACGACCTGGTCGAGCACGCGACCACCGCCAAGCGGCAACAGGCTCTTGTCGCCACCGCCCATTCGTCTTGACTGGCCGCCGGCCAGAATGAGCCCTGCAACATCTCGCTTCATGCCACCGAGCCTGTACGCCAGCCGTCGGAAATCACAAGAGCCGGCTAGATTCCGTCCGGGACCATGCTTGGCCCGGTGCTCTCGGCAACGATCTTACGCCGGCCGACCACTCGCTCGCGGTAAAGCGCATAGAGGCCGGAGCCGATGATGATCGTGGCGCCGACGATCATCGGCAGATCGGGAATATCGGCGAAGACGAACAGGCCAAGCAGGATCGACCAGATCAGGGCCGTGTAGCGGAACGGCGCGATGAAGGAGATGTCGCCCGCCCGCATCGCCATGATGATGAACTGGTAGCCGATGAGCACCAGCACCGCGGCGAGCGCCAACAAGGCTGTGCTGTTTCCCGTCATCGGCGTCCAGCCCCCCATCGGCGAAAGCAACGCGGCTCCCAGGATTGTCATGGCAAACGCGGTAGCGGTCGACACCAGCAGCGTCGGAATGGCCTTGGGAATCCGCTTGGTGGCAAGATCGCGTACCGCACAACAGGCAACGCAGGCCAGCGCCACCAGCGAGTAGACGCTGAACCCCTCGAAACCTGGCCGCACGATGACCAGCACACCGGCAAATCCGATGGCGATGGCCAGCCAGCGCCGCCAACCGACGCCCTCGTTGAAGACCAGTGCCGCGCCCATCGTCACCGCCAGCGGCAACGCCTGGAGTACAGCCGAGACACTGGCGATAGGCAAATGGGCGAGCGCGATCAGGAACGTCACCGTGCCGCCGGCTTCGCCGAGGACGCGCAGCGCCACCATTGGCTCGAGCATCGAGCGTAGCCGGACGAGGGCACCGCGCTGCCAGGCAAGCGAGCCGACGAACAGGGTGGCAAACACTCCCCTGATCAGCATGACTTGCGCCATGTTCATCGATTGCGACGAGTATTTGGTTATGGCGTCGTTGAGGGTGAAGCCGGCCATCGCCACAACCATGAACAACGCGCCGCGAAGGTTTGGAGAAAGGGGCAAGATGACTACCGGCTCTGCTTTGCCAAAGCCTGTAGCATTCGGGCATGAAACAGCAACAGCAAAGGGCTGGGCCACAGGATTGTCCGGTGCCCAGAATATCGCCTGCCATGGCGGCGGACCTTATTTCTTCGGCGTCAGAATTTCGGTGCCGTTGCCTTCCTTGCCGGCGATCGTCCACAGGCCGTGCAGCGACCCGTCATCCTCGACCTTGTAGACGACAAGGCCGATGTCCTTGCCCATCACATAGCCGGCCGAGAAGGCGTCGTCATTGCGCATGCAGATACCGTCCGAAGACGAGCCGCCCGTCTCCCAATGGATCGCGCAGGTCGTCCCGCTGGTCAGCGTGATGGTGGCTTCGCCACCATAGGCCGAGCCGTCGAAATTGGTGCCGGCGACGGTATACGTGCCGCCGATCGACTGGGCCGCAGCGGGCAAGGTGGCGAGGCCAAGCAATGCGAACGAAAGAAGAAGTTTGCGCATGGTGTATTCCCCCGGAGCGAAAGACCGCTACGAGACGGAGGCTAAGCGGGAAAACGCCACCGGTAAATCAGGCGAACATTCGCGTGCGGAGATTTGTCCACGGTGTGGCCGAAAATGCTCATGGTCCCTTGAGGCTGCCGGCGATGGCGCCGACCAGCGGATCGTATTTCGATTTCAGGGCCGGCGGGTAATCGATCCAGACCGTTCGGATGACGCCATCCCGGCCGAACAGACGTCGCTCGTAAAAGATCTTTCCATCCTTCAAGCCCGACAGCACCGCCCAGTCCTTGCCGGCCTTGCTGTAGGTGACCTTGTAGCCGGGCTCATCGCTGGTTTTCTCAGCCGCGACGAACCCCTTGGGCGTGTCGTCGTCGACGTTGAGGATGCCCGAGCAGATCAGGCTGGCGCCGTCGGCACTTAGCCACGCCTGTCCGTCGCCATTGTCCGGCTCGGGCTGGCGGTCGGTGAAGATGTCGTCGGGAAAGGTGCAGACGGTGCCGAAGCGCTCATTGGTGTAAGTGAATGGCGCGGCAATGGCGTTTGTCGCTGCAATTGTTGCGATAACCGCCAGAAATGAGGAACGACTCAGCATATCCCGCCTCGAAGCCAATGACCCGGAGGCGATCCTGCATGAATTTCGCGCAAAGATCAGCCGCCGGTGACGCTCATGTGCCGCGAAACGGAGGGGCGGCTGGTCCGGCGGTCGATGATGAAGTCATGGCCCTTCGGCTTGCGGCCGATCGCTTCGTCGATGGCCTCGGCAACCAGCTCGTTGCCTTCGGACGCACGCAAGGGCGCGCGCAGGTCGGCGGCATCCTCCTGGCCGAGGCACATATAGAGCGTGCCGGTGCAGGTCAGCCGGACGCGGTTGCAGCTTTCGCAGAAATTATGCGTCATCGGCGTGATGAAGCCGAGCCGTCCGCCGGTCTCGGCGACATGCACGTAGCGGGCCGGGCCGCCGGTCTTGAAGGGAATGTCGGCCAGCGTGAACTGGCGTTCCAGCGACGCGCGCAGCAGCGACAACGGCAAGTACTGGTCGGTCCGGTCGGCGTCGATCTCGCCCATCGGCATGGTTTCGATGACCGTCAGGTCCATGCCGCGGCCATGCGCCCAACGCATCATGTCGGGCAGTTCGGCGTCGTTGAAATCGCGCAGCGCCACCGCGTTGAGCTTGACCTTCAGCCCGGCCGCAAGTGCTGCATCGATGCCTTGCATGACCTTGTCGAGATGGCCCCAGCGGGTGATCTTGTGGAACTTGTCGGCATCGAGCGTGTCGAGCGAGACGTTGATGCGATTGACGCCGCAATCGGCGAGTTCGGCGGCGAAGCGAGACAGCTGCGAGCCGTTGGTGGTCAGCGTCAATTCTTCCAGCGCGCCGCTTTCGAGATGCCGCGACAGCTGGCGCACGAGGTGCATGATGTTCTTGCGAACCAGCGGCTCGCCGCCGGTGAGGCGCAGTTTCCTCACACCTTTTTCGATGAACACCGTGCACAGCCGGTCGAGTTCTTCCAGCGACAGCAGGTCCTTCTTCGGCAGGAAGGCCATGTCCTCGGCCATGCAATAGGTGCAGCGGAAGTCGCAGCGGTCGGTGACCGACACCCTGAGATAGCTGATGGTGCGCCCAAAAGGATCGATCATGTCCATGCTTCAAGCAATTCCCGTGGCCGTGAGCGGCATCGTTATATACCGCTATGTGATACGATCCGGCCTGCCATTCAAGATACCGCTTCTCGATCTTTGGTAACATTCCCTGGCCGACATCGCATGTCGGCTCACCTCAACGGCCTTTTCCCTTCCGGCGAAGCAGCGTAGGGAAGGGTGGATTGCTACGGGATCGAACACCATGACCGCACCCAGGGAACTCCGGGTCTCGAAGGACCGCAAACTGCTGTCGGTCACCTTTCCCGATCATCGGCCGTTCGAACTGCCGGCGGAGCTGTTGCGTGTCGCTTCGCCATCGGCCGAAGTGCAGGGCCATTCGCCGGATCAGCGGGTGACGGTCCCCGGTAAACGCAATGTGGCGATCCTGAAGATCGAGCCGGTCGGCAATTATGCGGTGCGCATCACCTTCGATGATTTCCACGACACCGGCATCTTCACCTGGAATTACCTGCACACGCTCGGCCATGAAAAGGACGAGCGCTGGAATGCCTATCTCGCCGAGCTTGCGGAAAAGGGCTTGAGCCGGGACCGCTAGGCCGTCGCTGTCGTCAAAACGTCATCGATGTGGGGTAGCGCCGGCAAAGGTTTGGAGACGAGGAAGATGTCGGTCATCACCACGGTCGAGCAGCTCGAGGCGCTCTATGGCGTTCCAGGCGAGGCTTCGTTGGTCAAGGAACTCGATCACGTCATTCCGGAATACGCAGCCTTCATCGAGGCCTCGCCGTTCGTCGCGCTGGCAACCAGCGGACCAGAGGGCCTGGACTGTTCGCCGCGCGGCGATCTCGCCGGTTTCGTGCGCATCGTTGATCCGAAAACGCTGATGATGCCGGACCGTCGCGGCAACAACCGCGCCGATTCGCTGAAAAACATCATCCGCGACCCGCGCGTCGGTCTTTTGTTTCTCGTGCCGGGCTCCGGCACGACGCTGCGCATCAACGGTCGGGCCCATATCACGACGGATACAGCGCTGTGCGCGTCGTTCACCGTGGACGGCAAGGCGGCGCGCTCGGTCACTGTCGTCGATATCGATACGGTCTACTTCCAATGCGCCCGCGCCATTGTCCGCTCCGAGCTGTGGAACCCGGCGAGGCATGTCGACCCGAAGTCGCTGCCGACGCCCGGACAGATCCTGGAAATCACCAGCCGCAGGAACATCGACGGCGAGACCTACGACAAGGAATGGCCGGAGCGGGCGAAGAAGACGATGTGGTAGGTTTCGGGGTTGAAAGGGCTAGAGCATGATGCCGAAAAGTGTGAAGCGGTTTTCGGACGACATCATGCTCTATCTCTTTGATTTAGAGGCGGATTCAGATTTCGGGTCGATCCGACCTGAAATCATCCGGCTCTAGGCGTCTTTCAGCACATCATAGATCTTGCGCATCTGCTCGCCGATCATGTCGCATTGTTCCGGCGTCGACTGGCTCATCGCCTTCTCGATCAGCGCCATGTGCACTTTCAGCGCCTGCATCAGCAGCGTCTCGCCGGCTTCGGTCAGTGCAAGCCGCAGGATGCGCTTGTCCTTCTCGTCGCCTTCGCGGCGCAGCAGGCCACGCGCCTCCAGCTGCGGCAGGAGCATTGTGATGTTGGAGCGGCCGACGAGCAGCTTGCGGGCAAGGTCGTGCTGCGACATGCCGGGGTGGCGATAGAGGTTCATCAGCACGTCGAGCTGCGCCGGCTTCAGGTCGAGCGGCGCCAGTTTGGTCGCCAGCGTGCGTTCAAGCACATGGCAGGCGCGCGCCACCGCGACCCAGTTGCGAAAACGCGGGTTGTCCCAAGGTAACTCTTGTTTATTGTTCATCTTTGAACTATTATGTTCATGCTTGAACGTATGGATGGATTCTCACTATGGCATCAATCGGGCTGAAGGTCATCCGGCGGGTGTTTGGTGCGGCCGAGCGTATTGCGCCGCGCCTGACCGGACGCGCGGCTTTCGAACTGTTCTGCCGCACGCCGAATGTGAAGGCGCTCAGCGATGGCGAGCGCCGCGCCGTCGACCGAGCGGCTGCGTTCATGACCGAGGCACGCCATCACCGGCTGAAGACCGCGACCGGCTGTGTCATGGTGCACGAATTCCGGCCGGAGCCGGGCAGGGCGGCCGCCGGCACGGTGCTTGTCGTGCATGGCTGGCGTTCGCGCACCGAATATATGCGTGCGCTGATCGAAGGCTATCGCGCTGCCGGCTACAGGGTGGTTTCGCTTGACCTGCCTGGCCACGGCCAGTCGCAGGGCCGACGGCTGAACATGGTCAATGCCGTGGATGCGGTGCGGGTCGCCGGCCAATGGTTCGGCCCATTCGTGGCTGTTGTCGGCCATTCCTTCGGTGGCGCCGTCGCCGCCAATGCCCTCGCCGGTTCGGTCAAGAACATCCCGCCGCTGGCGGCCGGACGCCTGGTGCTGATCGCGGCGCCCAGTTCCCTGCCGGCGATCTTTGCCGACTTCAGCCGCATGCTCAATGTCGGACCTCGCTCGCAGGCCGCCATGGCGGACCGTGTCGAACATCTTTCCGGCCGGCCGCTGCACGAATTCACCGGCGACCGCCAGCTCGCCGATGCGCCGGTGCCGACCCTGGTCATCCACGCACCGGACGACCGTGAAGTTCCGGCCGACCATGCAACACGTTATGCCGGCGCCGGCGGCCATGTGCGGCTCTACTGGGCTGACGGCCTCGGCCACCGCCGCATCCTTGCCGACAAGGGCGTGGTCGGACGCGCGGTCGGTTTCGTCGGCGAGCATCGCGAGCCGTCGCTGCTGCACTGAACGGCCATCGAGGCTAATTCTTCTTCCCGCCGGGCTCGACCGGCAGTCCGGCCGCCTTCCAGGCGGTGTAGCCGCCAAGGATGTGCTTGACCGGCGATAGTCCCATGTCCTGCGCCGTCTTGGTGGCCAGCGCCGAGCGCCAGCCGCCGGCGCAGAAGAAGACGAAGCTCTTCCCCGAAGCGAAGAACGGTTTGTGATAGGGGCTTTCGGGGTCGATCCAGAATTCCAGCATGCCGCGGGTGACATGCTTGGCGCCGGGGATCCTGCCGTCGCGTTCGACCTCGCGCGGATCGCGCAGGTCGACGAAGATGGTGTCTTCATCGTCAAGCAGCCCGGCCGCTTCCTCCGGCGACACCACCTCGATCTCGGCATTCGCCTCATCCAGCAGTTCGCGATACCCTTTTTTCACAGGCTTGTCCTCCCGACCGGCTGGCTGTCTGGATTTGCAGCACAATGGCCGGCGTTTGTCACGCTCTGTCCGTGCCGGCCATCGTCTGCCACGCCGCCATCGCGCCGGCCACGGTTGCCAGAAGCGCCGAATGCGAGGCGCCGTCGCGGGCCTGGATCGACATGCCGTGCTGGACCGTGGCGTAGAAGGTGGCGGCAGCGCTGCAGTCGAATCCGACCGGCAGTTCGCCTTCGGCAACGCCGCGTTCGAGACGTTTGCACAGGGCGGCATGGTTTTCGGCGCGCCGACGGCGCAGATCGTCGCAGATGGCGCCGCGGCTGGAGTCCTGGTGCAAAGCGCCGAGCGTTATCAGGCAGCCCTGCGGGCGATCGGTCTGCGCGTAGGCTTTCGCCGTCAGGCATAGAAATTGTTCGATCGCCTGCCGCGCGGTCGGTGCTTCCTCAAGCGCCAGCCAGATGTCGGCACCCTCGGTGCGCGAATAGAAATCGGTCGCCTCGAGGAACAGCGCCTCCTTGCTGCCGAAGGCGGCGTAGAGGCTGGGCGAGTTGATGCCCATGGCGGCGGTCAGCTCACTCATCGATGCGCCTTCGTAACCGCGAGCCCAAAAAACCTCCATCGCGCGGTGCAGGGCTGCGGTTCGATCGAAGGTGCGGGGGCGGCCTCGTTCCGACATGACGCTCTTTTCTGTGTTGATCGATACATAATTCAGTTGACGCGGCCGGGCAAGACTGACAGTTATTTATGTATCGATCATTACAAAAAGGAGAATCAAATGTCATCCGACAGCTTGAACGGCAAGGCCGCGCTCGTCACCGGCGGCAGTCGCGGCATCGGTGCGGCGATTGCGCGACGGCTTGCCGCCGAGGGCGCCAGCGTCGCGCTGACCTATGTGCATGGCGCGGAGCAGGCCCGCTCGGTCGTTGCCGAGATAGAGGCCAAGGGCGGCCGCGTCATCGCCATCAAGGCCGACAACCGCGATGCGGTGGCCATAGACAAGGCCGTCGATGACGCTGTGGCCGCATTCGGCCGGCTCGACATCCTGGTCAACAGCGCCGGCATCTGGCGCGCCGCACCCATCGACACCCTGTCGCTCGCCGATTTCGACGAGACCATGTCGGTCAATCTCAGGGCGCCGTTCATCGCCTCGAAGGCGGCGGCAGTGCATATGGGCGAGGGCGGCAGGATCATCTCGATCGGCAGCAATCTTGCCGAGCGGGTGACCGACACCAGTCTTGGCGCCTATTCGGCCAGCAAGGCCGCGCTCGTCGGCCTGACCAAGGCCTTGGCGCGCGACCTTGGCCCGCGCGGCATCACCGCCAATGTCGTCCACCCCGGTTCGACCGACACCGACATGAATCCGGCCGATGGCCCGCACGCCGAACACCAGCGCCAGAAGATGGCAACGCCGCGCTTTGGCAAAGCCGAAGACATTGCCGGCATGGTCGCCTGGCTCGCAGGGCCGGAGGGCCGATTCGTCACCGGCGCCGCGCTGACCATCGACGGTGGCGCCAACGCCTGATCCCCGGAGGATTTCCCCCGGCCGGAGCGGAGACACCCCCGCTTCGGCCGTCACGATGTTGTGAAACCGTTCTGCAACAAGCCTTCCAAAATTTATGGAAGCTTAACGAAATCAGTATGAATCAGTATAGTCGCGCCTTACATCCGCCATGCGGTGAGCGAGATCGTCTTAACGGTGCGGAACGGGAACCGGGTACAACCGGGCGGGTGATTCATGAAATTCCTCCGAAACAAAGCAACCGTGATGCCGCTGGTGGCGATCTCGGCAACGCTGGCCTTCGGTGTGCCACAGGCAGGCGCGCAAGGGCTCTTCGACATGCTTTTCGGGGGTGGCGTCAGGCACGAGCCGCAAGGTGAGTTTCCGCCGCCGCCCAAGCACAAGCCGAAAGTGCCGGGTAGCGGCGGCGGCACAAAAATCAGCAGCCCGTCCTACTACACCTACAAGGCCGATCGGCTGGTGCGCATCGACTTTTCGGCGCTGGCAGCGGCACCAATGCCGGCGGCCCCGCAGGATGCCGCTTTCGTGCCCTCAGCCACGGGGGCTGCGTTCCACGACGCCATTGCCGGCTTGAGCGACTACGAGCTCTATGCCGAGCCCGATATCGCCAAGGCGCTGATCGCCTACTATTCGGCCAATCCGGATTTCATCTGGGTGACCGGCACGGGCCTCAACAGCCGCGCGCAGGATGCGGTGCGGGTGCTGGGCGAGGCAGCGAGCTACGGCCTCGAGCCGGCCGACTACACGGTCAATGTGCCTGCCGCCAACGCCTCGCCGGCCGACGCCAATGCACAGCTGAAAGAGCTCGTCCGCTTCGAGATGTCGCTCTCGGCACGCGTGCTGCGCTATGCCCACGATGCCCAGAACGGCCGCGTCGAGCCCAACCGCATGACCGGCTACTATGATTTCCCGGCCAAGCCGCTCGACTTGCAGGGCGTGCTGAAAACGATGGCGCATACCCAGGAGGTGCGCACTTATCTCGAATCGCGGCATCCTCAGAATGCGGAATACCAGGCGCTGCGCGTCGAACTGGAATCCTTGCAGGCCAGCGCCGAGAACGAGATCGTCGTCGACCCCAAGCTGTTGCTGAAGCCGGGCGAAACCAGCCCCGAACTGCCGAAGCTGCTGACCCTGATCGCCCGCAATCTCGATGACGAGATGGGTGGCGCCTATGGCGAGACCCTCGCGAGGCTGGCCACCAGCGAAGTCTATGTCCCGGAACTGGTTCCGGTGATCGAGGCCGTACAGAAGAAAGCCGGCATGAAGGGCGACGGCGTCATTGGACCGCGCACCGTCGCAACGCTGGCCGGAACATCCAAGGCCGACAGGCTGCTGAAGGTTGAGGTGGCGCTGGAGGAACTGCGCTGGCTGCCTTCTGATCTCGGCAGCCCGCGTGTCTTCATCAACCAGCCGGCCTTCACGGCGAGCTATATCGACAATGGCGAGGAAAAGCTGAAGACGCGTGTCGTCGTCGGCCGGACCACCAACCAGACCGCCTTCTTCTACAACCAGATCAAGCAGGTCGACTTCCATCCCTATTGGGGCGTGCCGCAGTCGATCATCGTCAACGAGATGCTGCCCCGGCTGCGCAGCGATCCCGGCTATCTCGACCGGGCCGGCTATGAGGTCACCGATTCGCGCGGCAAGCGCATCCCTTCGTCGGCGGTCGACTGGGGCGCGTATGGCGCCAACATTCCCTACAGCGTGCGCCAGCAGCCGAGCGAAGCCAATGCGCTGGGCGAACTGAAGATCCTGTTCCCCAACAAGCACGCGATCTACATGCACGACACGCCGCAGAAATCGTTCTTCAACCAGGATATGCGTGCGCTCAGCCATGGCTGCGTGCGGCTGCAAGATCCGCGCGGCATGGCCGCCGCCGTGCTCGGCACTTCGGTCGACGACATCGCCGAGAAGCTGAAGCACGGGCATTCGACCGAGGACGTGACGCGCAAGATCCCGGTCTATGTCGCCTATTTCACCGCCTGGCCTGATATGTCCGGCAAGGTCGAATATTTCGGCGACGTCTACGATCGCGACACGCGGCTCAAGCAGGCATTGGACGCCACCGAGGCGGTGCGCTCGCCGTCGAGTTGAGCAACGGCCGTTTTCGGCTTCTAGAGCGCGTCGGCTGAAACAGTTTCAGCCGAGCTCGAACAGCGGGCGCCTGAAACCCGCGTCGCGTCCGGCGATCAGCCAATAGACCAATCCGGCGACAAGGCCGGCGGCGGCGATGATGCCGATGTCGGCCCAGCGCTCGGGGTCCATGTCCTCCGCTGAACTTGGCCAGATCAGGAAGAACCCGCCGGCGGCGGCCGCGGCGCCGAAAAACATGTGCAGCAGGAAATTGCGCAACGAGAAGAGTTCGGCAATCAGCGCGAAGATGAGCGTCTGCAGTGCGGTCACGACAATCGTCAGGAAATAGACGAACATGCCGAGCGGCGGAACCACAAGGACGGCGATCGGCGAGACGCCCATGACGTCGAAATAGGCGGGCGCGTTGGGTAGGGAACTGAGCGCCGCGTAGATCGCCACGACAGCGATCAAGCCGACCAGCACCGATACGAGGTAGCCGGCCAACATCATCAGTATGCGCTTCAGCACGTGCTTCGCCGTCGCCATGCCCATCCCCCATGCGGCGCCTATGGGCCGCAGTCAGCCATCAAAGCGAGACTAACGCAAGGGGAGGGGCAGGATGGTGCGGGGTAGTCGCTCCAGACCAATGACAAGCTCGACTTGCGGTGGAGACCACCGATTGCGGAGGTCGGCGCCGCCCCTCATCGCCCTGCCGGGCGTTCGTCGTTCGAAAAGCCAAGCAATTGGCTTTTTCGTCCGCTACGCGGACCACTCCTCAACTCCCCGTATAGTGACGGGGAGAAGGGGCTGACCGCAACGACGGCGCTCGTCTTGCAACGCTGGTGATGGGCGAAACCGGCGATGAGAGCGCCCCTCTCCCCGTCACTATACGGGGAGAGGATGCTGGCAGGCAGGTGAGGGGCAGCGCCACGCGGAACACGAAGCGGCATTCAGGCGCCGCCGCACATATGCTCCGAGTCCGGCAGCGCCCATGACGCCTTGATGGCGAGATCGATGCCGTAGTAGATGCGGCCGCGCTCATCGTGCTTGGGGCAATCCCTGGGAATGGAGATCAGACATATGACGGCCGCGTCGCCGACCTTCGAGGCGGCCAGGCCAGGGTCGCGATCATAGGAGACGGCGCTGCCGTCATTGGTGAATGTCGCGGCACTGCCGCCATCCGGACTGGCCGTTTCCAGCGGATCGTCGCCAAGCCGCGTGGTCAGCGTCTTGATATGGGTGGAGGCGCATTGGCCGATTGCCGAGGGCAGCGGCTGGTCGGTCTCTTTCGGGTCTTGCGCCGCGGCCTCCAGCGCCTTCTTGCCGATCAGCGCGATGTTGTAGTCCTGCACCCATTGCGGCGCGGCGCCATAGGTTTGCAGCGCGTTGTTCAGCGCGCTGACGATGCAGGCGGTGTCGCTCTTGCAGGCATTGCGGTCGGCAATCAGCCCTCGGGCGATCTTGCGCTTGTCGCCGTCGAATGCCGGCTCGAAATCCTTGAACGCCTTGGAGACCAGCAGGTCGATGGCCGACAGCTGCGGATCGGCGCAGATCGCCTTTTCCGCCGGCAGGCTTGCCTTGGCGCAGTCGAAGGATGGCCCATCGGCCCGCGCCGGAGCGGCCCCAAGGATGCCGCCGGCCAGAATGATGGCCAGCACTGCCAGACGACGGGTTAGAACGGAAGATCGCATGATTGCCCCCAAGCCACGATTGCCCAAGGCGCGGCCCACGCCCTGGCATGCATGTCATACCTCAAGAATGGACAATTTTGGGCGAGGCCAGGGCAATCGCTTCAGGACAATGACAGTTCGACTTATGGCGAAGACCATCGCCGAAATCGGCGCCGCCCCTCATCGCCCTGCCGGGCACTTCTCCCCGTATAGTGACGGGGAGAAGGGGCTGGCCGCAACCTCAGCGCCATTCTGGCGACGCTGGTGATTGGCGAAATGGGCGATGAGAGCGCCCCTCTCCCCGTCACTATACGGGGAGAGGATGCCGGCAGGCAGGTGAGGGGCGGCGCCAGCGCCAGGAAAGGCCAATAGAACTAAATTCAAGGCGCGTGCCGACGAACCCTATTTTGGCTCGGCGGTCACGGGATCATAGGTGATTTCGACCTTGGCCTTGTCGGCTGTGTAGTAGGTGTCGACGTAGGCGCCGCTGTCCCAGTCGACTTCCTTGACATAGCGAAAGCCGTCGCGCTTCTCGACCTTGGCGAGGATCTCCGACAGTTTCTTGGCGTTGGGCGGCGGCAACAGGGGCTCGTCCGCGGCAAAGACCGGCCCGCCGGCGAGAAGAACGGCGACGCTTGTCGCCAGCAGAAATCTGGACATGGCTTTCCCTCAAGTTCTCGTCGGACAGAAACTCGCTGCCATGCCGGTTTGTTCCGCAGCTGAAGTGCGTGGCGATTGAGTTCACCGATTGCAGGTTTCGGAAGAAAAGCCCGTGCGCCAAAAAAACCACGATGCGCCGCTTCAGTATTCATGGCCATATTATCTTGGCGGTTCATTGGGGGTCACTATGCGCGCGCGTCATGTCTCTTGCTTGCACTGTCGGTGCTTTCCATCCCGGCCGTTTGCATGCCTGTGCAGAAAGCCAACGCGCTGGAACCTGAACGCTACACGGTCTATTGCGCCGACGACCGCATCGAGGTTTCGTTCTGGGATCTCGAACAGATGAAGGTGCGGAACGGCTCCGACGTCTGTCAGTTCCAGAGCTATACGAGCTACAGCAGCGCCCTGAATTTCGCCCAGAAGAATTTTGGCGGCGAAGGGGCGGACTGCAGCTGCTAGCTCTGTTGCATTGGATTGCGATGTTGAGGAAAGCAGGCCCGGGTGTCGGCCCTAGCCTTGGTCCTCATAGGCTGCGAGTGCCTTGGCGACGCCGGCAATGAGGTGTTCAGCATCACTCGCGTGTTCGAAGGCGATTCCGGTTTGCGCAAACTCAAGTGGCGAGTAATCAGGCGCTATCCGCTTGACCTCTGCCATAATGCGCTGAGCTTCATTCAGTTCGCCGAGTTGAGCGTGACACCCCGCCAGCCTTGCTAGTCGCCAGGGGGTCCTCGGTGGGACCTTGGACATGCTGACAAGCGCGGCCTTGTAATCTCCAGCCGAGTATTGGGCGATGGCGCGATCATAGTGGTACCAATCAGGATGGATCGGGTTGATCCGTATCGCACTGTCAATCGCCGCGAGTGCTTCAAGCGGCCTGCCTCTCATCGTGAGCAAGTACCCCATTTGCGCAATCGTATCGGCGTCATATGGATTGAGGTCGAACGCGCGTTGAAGGTGATGTTCCGCCGCTTCGAACCGGCGGGCAGAGATCAAGGCCTGGGCAAGCACACGATGGCAGCGTGGCTCTTCCGGCGCCAGCGTCACCGCACACTCCGCGCGGTCGATCAATGAAGCAAGCAACGCCGAGGATGCCTCGGCATAGCCACCGATAATGAGATCGGCGAGCGCGGTGTAGGAATGCGCCAAAGCATAGGTCGGGTCCTTGTCGACCGCAGCCTGAAAGAGATCGCGCGCGGCCTGATTGTCATCATCGCCATAACCGCGCAGCCGGGCCAGTCCACGCAGGACAAGCTCATATGCGGCCAGGCTATCGGGAGGCTTCGGAGTTGCCTGCTTGATACCCGCGTCGTCAAGCCGAGCGACCAGCCGGTTCACCACACGGCTGGCGATTTCTTCCTGCATTTCGAAGATCTGGCCGCCAGAAGCAGAAAACGTATCGCTCCAGAGGACTTCACCCGTCGAAGCGGTCATGAGACTGACGGTGACCCGCATGCCGTCTGCGCGGGTCGTCGCCCTGCCGCGGACCAGATAGGTTGCGCCGAGGCTGTCGCCAACGGCACGCCAATCGGAAGCGGAATCCGAGACAAATGCAAATCCGGAATTGCGCGCCAGCACAACGACCGTTCCGAAGCGAGCCAACGCATTGACAATGTCCTCGGCGAAACCGTCGACCAAAGGGGAGTCGTCCGGCGCACCTTCGTTGCTGAAGCGCAGTACCGCAACGCTCGGCTGTCCAGAGCGCTCTTGTCTTGGCGTATCGGGAAGAGAGAGGACGTAGCCGCGTTTGGCAACCGTGCGGATAATGGTTTGGCTTTCGTCCTGCAGCGCCTTTCGCAACTCCCTGACCGCCTGCGTCAGTGAGTCCTCGGTCACGAAGACATCGGGCCATACCGCTGACATCAGTTCGGACTTGGTCGCGACACGCCCGACATTCCGGCTGAGATAAGTTAACAGATCAAACGCCTTGCAGCGCAGAGCAACAGGTTTTCCATCGCGCACAAGCAGCCCGCGGGCAATATCAAGCTCGCAACTGCCAAGTGCCAGTATGGGCCCACCGTTTCCTTGCGACATTGAATGCCGATCTGACCAGCTCGACCAAACGCAGCCTGATTGGGGTCCCAATCGGCTCGGACGTCAAGGGATCAGAGGAATTTGACCTGTCTTCACCTTGGCTGGAAGTCATCCGCCTCTCCACGGCGATGATCTCCAGCATTTCGAACATTGTTCCAGGCATGGGCGCACAAGGGGACCCAACCATGACGCTGGACGCAAATTCCAGCAGTTCCTGCCGGGCGGCTTGGCGCATGTTCTCATTCAGCGACATGTTCGACCTCATCCGGTTCGTTCTTTAGAACAATGACGCCAAGGAACGGTCGCGTACCGGAAGATTTCTGAAATTCTGCTGAAACTCTCCCCTCGTCGCGCTCGCGGTCGGGGGAGGCCGCCCGCTTAACTTACGCGGCGCGTCGTTGGGCGGGTTGGAGACCAGAACGGGTTCGACGAGGGTCGACGGCGGTCACGATGCTATGGTGGTGATCGCAATAGACGCGATCCGGCGAAGTTGGCCCAGCACAAAAACGGTAACCGCCGGGTACTGACGCGTCTTCGCTCACCGGGAAGCGGCACTGATAGACGCCTAGCTGGATGAGGGGGACGTCTCTCGAAGTTGGTCTGGTATTTTCAGGCATGATTTTCAGGTTCCTAGTTGATAGCCATTGCCGGCTGACGGCCGCAGTGCGACCGCGTCAGGGCGAGCTTCTCTCGTTTTGGAGGGCTGTGGATCACCATATGGTGTTGGTCACAGCATCAATGAAGCCCAAGGCCCTGCTTTCGGAAGCCAGTTATTGCGACTTAAGGCCACACGTGCCGCTAGGGTGCGGTTGACAGCGCGAAGGCACCCGGCGGGCGATGTTGTCGCCCCCGGGTTAATCGGCAGGCGGGGTGAGGGGTGGCTTGTGGGCTCAACGCGCTGCGCTTTCGGTTTTTCAGGGCCCTCAACCGGCCAGCCCCGGGAGGGCGATCTGCGGGAGCGAAAACATTTTGTCAGCAGACAGTATGGTCGCGTCCCAGAGCATCTCTCCGAACCGTTGCGCCGGTGCTATAGTGTGCCCGCATGATCAGACAGCAGGGATATGAGGCATGCCCGAAGTCACCCGCCGTACACTTCTCGCGTTCGCCGCCGTGGCCTCGGTCGTTGAACCGACACTTGCTGAAGGGGAAGGCGCCTCACCCGAATTGCGGGCGCTGATCGGAGCCCATGAAGCCACCTATGCCGGGCTTTACAAGGTTGTTCATCAAGCGGGCAGTAGCAGCCACGAACGCAAGAGAGCAGACCGGATTGAACAGGACGCATTGCTGGCCATCTGCTCCTATCCTGCGATCAGCCGAGGCGACCGCCGGGCTAAGGCCGAGTACCTGTTGACCGCTGAGGCTCGGGGCGAACTCGACCTGGAAGAGCACATGCAGGCCATCCTGCACTCGATGAAGCGCTGATCGCGGCTCGACGCCATTGTCTTTCCGCGCTGGCGCGTGGTTGGTCGCTCATACTGGAATTCCCACCGCACTCAGCCCGTCGTAAAAGCGACTGCCAAAAGCGTGGCGACCCCGGCTCGAACTGACGTTTGCAAAACACCTGCTATCCGTGCACCCGCTCAGCGCACTGCGCCGCTACTGACCAATATGCGACGCGACCGACATCATCGCCTCAGAGTTCGGGTGGGCGCCCAAGCCGCCATCGAAAACTTCGGAGAACGTCCAGCGAACGACGCCGTTGCGGTCGAGCAGGAACTGGCCGGTGAGCTGGCCCACGCCGGTTGCCATCATTTGCTGGTCCGCTTCAGTGATATCGTAATTGTCTTTCTTGTTCAGATATTCGAGCGTGGCAAACGGATCCATCGGCTCAGGCATTTCGCCCGGCACGTTGAGCCGCATCGCCTTCACATCGCTCATCGAGACCTTGTCCGGCAATGCGCTCTCGCCCTCAGTTACTATTTGCATGTTGGGCAATCCAAAGGCGCGGTGTGAAACGCGCTCCGGATCGGATGCAGCAAGCAAACCAACCATCGGATGGTACCGGAGATAAAGGCGCGCCCGCTCGATGGGCGTGTTCACCACCGTGAGGCTTTCGATGCCCTTTGCGTTAAGGGCTGGTGTGAGCAGCGAAACCGTCGCGATATGACGCCTGCAAAACGGACAATGCAGACCTCGATACAGCCCAACCAGCACTGGCTTCTCGCCGCGGAAATCGTCGATAGCTATCTTGCCCTCGCGAGTAATTGCGTCGAGTACGAAATTGGGCGCACGTTCGCCCAGTTGCAGAGGGCCTACGGCGGCGCGGTCAGACATGCTTGATCCTCCTCGCGGCTCAATCCAGTGACGAAAGTGCGGCGGTAGTTCCGGCTCCAGCCCGTGTTCGGCACACACTTCCTGAGCGTGCTGAATTGCAATGTAGCACAGAGATGGGCGGACGTTGAGGCGCTACCTAAGACTACGCCTTGCGGAGCCTCGCTCCTAGCGCACAGAAGCAAACGGCTGGCAATCAAGGAATCGATTACAGGTTGGAGCCTACCAACGAGCGGAGCATTTCGGGCCTTCGGGACGGAATACCACCGTGAAAGAGGCGAAGCCAGCTGCTCAGTTCCCGACGCCGGTGTCGAAAACAATCGTCGAATTGGTGGCGACTTAGTGGCGAAACGAAAAAGGCCTAGATCGACGATTTTGGCCAACACGCTAGTAAGCTGCTGACTTTCCTAGGGATTTTGGTGGGCGATGCAGGGATTGAACCTGCGACCCCACCCGTGTGAAGGGTGTGCTCTCCCGCTGAGCTAATCGCCCGCTCGTTGCCCGAAGGCCAAGCGAGCCGCGATATAAGGGAGGCGGGTGCGGGAAGTCAAGGCGGTGTCAGGCGTTCCGGCAAGGATCGGATTGTTGTCCTGTGGACCCGTCTCCGACGTGACACCGGCTGCTTTCTGGTCAGTTCCCTGCGGCGACAATCAGCCTTTGCGCCAGATCGAGCGTCAGGGCGTCGAAATGCGAGATCACCGCCGAGGGTTCGAATTCGCGCACATGGCGGTCGGTGTAGCCGAAATCGACCGCCACCACTGGAATGCCGGCCGCCTTGGCGGTGTCGATGTCTGTCTGCGAATCGCCGACCATCAGCGCGCGATCCGGGTCGCCGCCAGCCAGTTTGATGGTTTCGATGAGATGACGCGGGTCGGGCTTGCGGAACGCGAACGTGTCCTGCCCGGCGATTGCCGCGAAATGCTTCGTCAGGCCAAGCGCCTCGATCAGCGCCAGCGAGTTGGCTTCGTACTTGTTGGTACAGATGGCCAGGAGATAGCCGGCGTTCTCGAAGCGGGCGATCGCCTCGACGACGCCGGGGTAGGGGCGCGATTTGCCGGGGATGTTGAGGGTGTAGTGATCGAGGAAGAGTTTCAGCAGCCGATCGTGCTCTTCGACGTCAAGCGATCGCTGCTGGGCTGCATGTGCCCGTTCGATCATCACGCGGCCGCCGTGACCGACAAAGCGCCTGAAGCCGGCTTCGTCGACCGCAGCGATGTGGCTGGCGGCAAGGCTGTGGTTCAGGCTGTCGAGCAGGTCCGGCGCTGTATCGACCAGCGTACCGTCGAGGTCGAACACGATGATCGGGCGAGTCATGGTCAGTCCTGGGCCAGGTTCATGCAAGTGGCAGGCGATAGCGGCTGCGGCGCGTCAAGGCAAGCGGGATGGGGCAAGCCGGCTGAGTCGTTCGGGCAAGCAAGCCCCGCCGGACCGGGTATTTCGTGGCTTGCCGCCAGAAATGAAAAACCCGCCATGGCGGCGGGTCGTTGGCGCAAATCAGCACCATCGATAGATATGTAGCATAGCTGCCTTCACCAGGTCAAGAAAAAATTCCTATCGAATATCCCTGACGCATTGCCCCTGACCGCGCGTTGCGCAGAACAGCCATGCTGCTCGTCACCAGGGCGTACGCCGCTGCCAAAGGCTTTGACCCGACCGGCAAAAATGCTAGGAGCCCAGCAGCGAATTTCCGGGGCAGCAAGCGGCATGGATGCAAGACAGTTGAAGGTCGAAGCCGCGCGGGCAGCGCTCGCCTATGTGAGCGACGGCATGCGGCTCGGCATCGGCACCGGCACCACCGCCGAAGAGTTCGTGCGGCTGCTTGCCGAGAAGGTTGCCACCGGCATGACCGTCATCGGCGTGCCGACTTCGGAGCGCACCGCGTCGCTCTGCCGCGAGCTTGGCGTGCCGTTGTCGACGCTGGAGGAAACGCCAGAACTCGATCTCACCGTCGATGGCGCCGACGAGGTCGACCCGGCGCTGACCCTGATCAAGGGCGGCGGCGGCGCGCTGCTGCGCGAGAAGATCGTCGCAGCCGCTTCGCAGCGCATGATCGTCATTGCCGACCAGTCGAAGATGGTCGAGACGCTCGGCCGTTTTCCGCTGCCTATCGAAGTCAATCAGTTCGGCCTGCGCGCAACCGAAATCGCCATCGGCGCCGCAGCTGAAAAGCTCGGCCTTTCCGGTCCGGTTATATTGAGGATGACGGGGGGCCAGGCTTTTGTTACAGACGGCGGCCATTTTATCCTCGATGCATCTTTTGGCCGCATTCCGGATACAAGAGCGCTTTCGAATGCTCTCCACGCCATTCCGGGCGTGGTCGAGCATGGTCTTTTCATCGGGCTGGCGTCAGCGGCCATCATCGCCGGCGGCGACGGTATCCAAACTGTCCATGCCGCCCGAAAACCAGGGAGTTCTACCGATCATGATGTTGCATAACCGGGTTCGCAGCCTTTGCGCCGTTCTGGCGGCTACGGCCGTTTTCGCCCTCTCTTCGCCGGCGTTTTCGCAAGAAGTCACGGACTCGCACCTGAAGGCCGCCCGCGCGGCGGTCGCGGCGATCCACGCGACCGACCCGTTCGACAACATCCTGCCGCAGGCGGCAGCCGCGCTCGAATCGCAGCTCATCCAGAAGAACCCGGACATGCAGGAGCTGATCGGCAAGACCATCAACGAGAAGGCGCTGGCGCTGGCCTCGCGCCGCGCCGACCTCGAGAAGGAAGCCGCACTCGCCTACGCAAAAGTGTTCTCCGAAAAGGAACTGACCGATATCGCCGCCTTCTACAGTTCCGATTCGGGCAAGAAGCTGCTGGATAGCGGCCCGACCGTGACCCGCGAACTGGTCAAGGCAGCCGACATCTGGCAGAACGGCCTCGCGCGTGATCTCGCCCAGCAGGTTGGCGAGACGCTGGCCGCGGCCGCCAAGGCCAAGGCGCCGGCAGCCCCTGCCGCAGCGCCCGCGGACGCAGCCGCACCAGCCGATGGCGCCGCACCCGCCGACGGTTCGGCTCCGGCAGACGACACGCAGAACTGATCTTGCGTTTCCAAATGGCCTTGCGGCCATCGATGAAGCCCGGCTTGTCCGGGCTTTTCTTTTGCTGCCTGGCGGCCTACCTGTCACTGGATTTCTGAAGCTTGAGGAGCCGCTAGATGGCCGGTTACGACTACGATCTTTTCGTCATCGGCGGCGGCTCGGGCGGGGTGAGGGCGGCGCGAGTCGCCGCCGCACTCGGCAAGCGCGTCGGCATCGCCGAGGAATATCGCTATGGCGGCACCTGCGTCATCAGGGGCTGCGTGCCGAAAAAGCTCTATGTCTATGCCTCGCAATTTCCCGAGCATTTCGCCGACGCCGCCGGCTATGGCTGGACGGTGCCGGAGGCAAGTTTCGACTGGCAGACGCTGGTCGCCAACAAGGATCGCGAGATCAGCCGGCTTGAGGCGATCTACCAGAGGAATGTCGAGGGCGCCGGCGGCGAGGCCTTTCACTCGCGCGCCATGATCGTCGATCCGCATGTCGTGCATCTTCTGGGCGAGGATCGCACCGTCACCGCCGACCAGATCCTGATCGCCACCGGCGGCCGCCCAGCACCGCATCCGGCGCTGCCCGGGCATGAGCATTGCATCTTCTCCAACGAGGCTTTCGATGTCAAGCAGCTGCCCAAGGCGATCATGATCGAAGGCGGCGGCTATATCGCGGTCGAGTTCGCCAACATCTTCCACGGCCTCGGCGTCGACACCACGCTGGTCTATCGCGGCAAGGAGATCCTCAGCCGCTTCGACATGGACCTGCGGCGCATGCTGCACGAGACAATGGAAAAGAAGGGGATAGAGATCCTCTGCCATTCCGTGTCGGAATGGATCCGCAAGCGGCCGGACGGCCGGCTCGACGCAATCGTCACCGGCGGCAAGGTGCTGACGGTCGACCAGGTGATGCTGGCCATCGGCCGCATCCCCAACACCGAGAACATGGGCCTGGAAGGCATCGGCCTGGAGATGACCAAGACCGGTGCGATCGCTGTCGACAAATACTCGCGCACCAACATCGACAACATCTGGGCGATCGGCGACGTCACCAACCGCGTGCAGCTGACGCCGGTGGCGATCCATGAGGCGATGTGTTTCATCGAAACCGCCTTCAAGGGAAATGCGACGGCGCCCGACCACGACACCATTGCGACCGCCGTCTTTTCACAACCCGAAATCGGCACGGTCGGCCTGTCGGAGGATGATGCCGTCAAACGCTTCCCCGACATCGAGATCTACCGCGCCACTTTCCGGCCGATGCGGCACACGCTGTCCGGCCGCGACGAGAAGATGCTGACCAAGCTGGTGGTCGACGGCGCGTCGAAGCGGGTGCTCGGCGCGCACATCCTGGGACCGGATGCCGGCGAAATGGCGCAGCTTCTCGGCATTCCGCTGAAAGCCGGGCTGACCAAGGATGATTTCGACCGCACGATGGCAGTGCATCCGACGGCCGCGGAAGAGCTCGTCACCATGTACAAGCCGACCTATCGCGTGAAGGACGGCAAGCGGGTGGATTGACCTGGCAAATGCCGAGGTTCAGCTCTCCACCGCGGCAAGGGTCTTGCCACGGCGGAGATTTGAGAACTGCTACAGCAGCGTGCCGCGCAGGATTACCAGCGCCACCGAGAAATAGATCACCAGCCCGGTGACATCGACCAGCGTGGCGACGAACGGGGCCGATGCGCTGGCCGGATCGAAGCCGATGCGTTTCAGGGCGAACGGCAGCATCGACCCCGACAGCGAGCCGAAGGTGACGATGCCGACCAGCGCGGCGCCGACCGTCGCGGCGATCAGCGGCCAATGCGGCCCATAGTCGTAGAAGCCCATATATTGCCAGAGCGCGATGCGGCCGATGCCGACAACGCCGAGCATGGCGCCGAGCACGAGGCCGGTGGGCAGTTCACGCAGCGCCACCCGCCACCAGTCGCGCAGCCCGATCTCGCGCAGCGCCAGCGCCCGGATGACCAGCGAGGTCGCCTGCGAGCCGGAATTGCCACCCGAGCTCATGATCAGCGGGATGAACAGCGTCAGCACGATCGCCTTTTCCAGCTCGCCCTCGTAGCTCTGCATGGCGTTGGCCGTCAGCATCTCTGAGATGAACAGGGCGCACAGCCAGCCGCCCCGCTTCTTGATCATGGCGAGGAAGCTCATCTTCATGTACGGCTCGTCGAGCGCCTCCATGCCGCCGAAACGGTGCACGTCCTCGGTCGTCTCCTCGATCATCGCGTCGATGATGTCGTCGATGGTGACGATGCCGAGGATGTTGCCGTGGTCGACGACCGGGACAGCGAGCAGGTCGTATTTCGAGATCGTTTGCGCCAGGGTTTCGCGATCGGTCAGCGGGCTGACGGTCACCGGCGCGCGATCCGGCGCCACCGTCATGATCGAATCCTCCGGCTCCCCGGTGATCAGCCGGCGCAGGCCGGTCGAACGCATCAGGAGATGCGTTTGCGGATCGACGATGTAGATCGCGTAGACGGTTTCGCGCGTCCGCTCGACCTTGCGGATGTAGTCGAGCGTGCGGCCCACGGTCCAGTCCGAAGGCACGCTGACGAACTCCGTCGTCATGATCGATGCGGCACTGCCTTCGGGATAACCCAGAATGGCAAGCAGCGTGGCGCGCAGCGGCGGCGCAAGCCCGCCGAGCAGCTCAGAACGAGCCGGCTCGTCCAGCTCGCGCAGGATGTCGGCGGCGCGGTCTTCCGACATGGCGGTGAGCAGCTTGCCCGCCTTGGCGCGCGGCAGCGCCTCCATGAGTTCGGGCGCGCGGTCGAGTTCAGGCTGGTCGAAGATCTCGACCAGCCGCTCGAACGTCACTTCACAAAGCAGTTCCGTCGCGCTTTCTCGCGGCTCCCTGTTCAGGGCCTCGACAATGTCGGCGACGTGATCGTTGGCTAGGATACGGGCGATCGCGACGGCCTCGTCGCTCGCTACGGGGGTAAATTCGTTCATGGCTCACTCCTTGCCGTCCGGGAGGACATGAACCATTCAGGTCACGTCTAGGCGGACGGCTGTTGCGTTCGACTGTGACTGTCGCCAGGCATGGCGCTGTGACCTTTCCGCTTGCGGGTTCGCGTTTGACTGTCTGCAAGCCGGCGCAACATAGGTGCGCGCCTTGCCGAGTCAATCGCGGTGAGGATGAAAAACGGTGCCGAATGGCACCACTCGCGAGACTGTGATCAGCGGCCGCCGCATGGCGCGGCCGGCCGAGATCCGCTATTTCTGCTTCAGCCGGCGCGAGAAGCGCAGCCACTTGTCCTCGACTGGCCTTGGCTGGACAAGAATCGTGGTGAGTTCGACAGGCAGGGTCGGAACCAGGGGCTTCTTGGTGGCGACGCCATCGGCGATCGCCACGATGCTGTGGTAGAATTCTGCGCCGGTCAGCGATCTCGGCGCCATCGCCTCGTGCATGACGCTGATCACCGTGACATCGGGGCAGTTGTCCTTGATGGCCTGGTGGAAGGCGATCTTGCCCTCGGGGTCGAGCGCGCCCGTCGCCTCGTCGAGGAACAGCAGCCCCGGCTGCTGCAGCACGATGCGCGCCACCACCAGCTTCTGCTTCTGGCCACCCGACAGAACCTGGTCCCAGCTTTTGCCTTCGCGGCTTGCGTCGGCCAGATGCGAGATGAAGTCGCCAAGGCCGGCCTTGTAGAGCGCCGCCGCGACATCCGCATCGCTATGATTGTGCTCGGAGCCCGGCAGGCAGACCAGCTGTTTCAGCGTCACCTGCTGCAGCTTGACCTCCTGGGCGGCATAGAAACTCTTCACGCCCTCCGGGAAGACGATGGTGCCATGGCCATAGGGCCACAGGCCGTTGATCGCCTTGATCAGCGAGGTCTTGCCGCAACCGGATTCGCCTTTCAGGAACGTCCATTCGCCGCGCCTGAAGCGCAAATTGGCGGCGCTGAGGAACGGCGTGGCGTCCTCGCCCTGATGCGCCAGTTCGAGCTTCTGGATCGTCAGGCCGAAAACCGGGTTCTGGCTGGCGTAGTGGAAGTCGGAACGGCCGGTCTGGCTGTAGAACTCCTGCGGATGCTGGACGTTCTCGATCGCATTGGCCAGTTCGGTCACGCGCTGGCTGTTGGCGCGCAGCGTGGCGATGGCCGGCATGACGTGGATGAACCACGAACATTGGCCGATCAGCGAATTGACCAGCTCGGAGCCGGTTATGTAGCCCTTGAGATCGAGACCGTTGTGAATGAACGGCACCAGGCCAGGTCCGTAGGCGACGATGCGGGCGCCGATGAAATTGTAGATCAGTTCGAACGACATGTAGACGGTGTTGACGATGTTCAGCCGCGTCCATGTGCCGTCGATATCGACATAGAGCCGGCCATGCATCGTCCTCTGCACGCCTTCGCCCTGGGACGCGGCGACATGGAAGCTGCGGCGCAGGAACGTCGTCAGTTCGCCGCGATAGCTGCCTTCGGCCTGCTGCATCCTGACGTTGAGGCGCTCGAGCAGGCCGCCGAGCTTAACCGCGATCCAGGTGTTCAGCGGCACATAGGTGGCGACGGCGAGGAAAGCGAGGACGGCGCTGCCATAGCTGCCGAGGAACTCCAGCCCCTTCACCTCGACGGAGTTTTCGAGCAGCTTCTGGCCGACGAAATAGAGCGAGGTGGCGACGCCCAGCACGCCCATGGCGAGCCCGATGGCGCCGCCGGTCATGTCCTTGATGGATTCCTGGACGCGCTGGTCGATGTTGTCAGGTGCCGTTGCGCCGCTGCCGGTCGACGCATGCTGGGCATGAAAATGCGTATGATTGTTGTCCAGCAGTGCTTCGTTGAAGCGGCTGTCCAGCCAACCACGCCATTTGCGGTGCAAGGTCGCCGAGACAAGATTGCGGATGCCGGTAAAGCCGGCGTCCTTGAGCAGGACCAGCAGCACGAGGATGCCGGCATTGACCAGCAGCGTGCGAAGCGGCGTGGTGTTGGCTGCGTCATGGAAGAAGGCGATCGAGTTGACCAGCTCGCCGGAGGCTTCGGCGAACCAGACACCGGCCTTGCTGGACAGCGCCGTGAGCAGCGCGATCACCAGCGTCAGCGTCCAGGCTTCCTTCCACCGATCCGAGAACCAGTAGGCCCGCATCAGGCCCCAGAAGGTACGCATCGACGATACCGGCGTCAGAAGCGATGGCCGTGCGGCATCGCGAGGTGTTTTTTCCGGTACTGACTCTTGCGTTGGTCTATCGACCCGAATCACGATCCCGCCCAAACCATTTTTGTTTTGTTACGGATGGTAACACCAATTGATCATTTTCTATTAATTTTTAAAGCTGGCCAAAGGGATTACCCCGGACGACCGTTGCCATGAGGCAACAGATTGCCGGGTCGAAGCGCCGTCAAACGGATCGGCAAAAGCGGAATATTGCTATTGATTTCAATTTGTTGAGGGACGCGGGAGGGCCATCGGTGAAGTTTCCCTTAGGGAAGGTTTTCACACGGGTTTGTGAACTCGAAAATCTAATTGACTGGTAAATTTCTTGACTGCGGACTGACCGAATCTTCGAAAATCTTCCGCTCGTGACCTCGCCAGAGGCAGAAAAGTGACCCGAAACGGTCGTTGCGGCAGGCGCGCCGGGCGGCACATCCGGGCCCGTTGGGTGAGGTCAGGAACCGCGTTTGACAATTGCTTCGTTCGGGATTGAACCTTGCCGGGCACTGTCGGCACCCATGCATGTCCGGTTCTCCAACGAGGAAGCTTCCAATGCTTGTACGCGCAGCCGCAACCCTGTTCCTCCTTGCCTGGCACCCCCTGGCACAGGCCGCCGAGCAGAGCATTCCGGCGGGCGCCGAGGGCCAGATCGAGTTCAACACGCCGTCCGGCAACATTGGCTGCATCTACACCCCGAAGGGCGGCACCAGCACCTATGAGCCGCAGGACGGTGGCCCGGAACTCAGCTGCTCCCGCGTCGCGCCGAGCTATGTCACCGTCATCCTGGGTCCCAAGGGGCCGGCGACATTGATCAAGAACCCCGGCGAGCAGCCTTGCTGCAGCAATGTCACCAAGCTCGCTTACGGCAAAAGCTGGAGCGCGGGCCCGTTCTCATGCGAATCCACAACCAAGGGACTGGCCTGCACGGCCACGAATGGCCACGGATTTTTCATCAGCAAGGCCAAGGTGACCGTGAAGTGACGCCGGCTCCCGCCGCATAAGGGCAGGGGCAGCCGGTCTCAGCCGGCCTTTTCCAATTCGCCGCGCGCCTTGGCGGCGGCCACCTGACGGATGGCATCGGCCACGGTATCGGCATCCTGTGCGCCCATGACCGCGTATTTGCCCTCGATCAGGAAGCACGGCACGCCTGTTATGCCCATGCGCGAGGCGGTGGCGATCTCGGTGCGAACCGCCTCGACGTCGGCCTCGGTCGGCAAAAGAGTCGCAACCACGGATGCGTCCATGCCGGCCTCGCGCGCCGCTTCGACCAGCACGGCATGGTCGCCGATGTCAGCGCCTTCTTCGAAATTCAGCTGGAACAGGCGGCGCACCAGCCGGTTCTGCACGGCTTCGCCGGCGGCGCCGGCCCAGCGGATCAGGCGGTGCGCATCGAGCGTGTTCGCCGCCACCTTGATAGCGTCGAACGCGAACGAAATGCCTTCGGCTTCGCCAAGCGGCTCGATGCGGGCATGAATTTCGCGGATGCGATCGTCGCTGCCGAACTTGGCCAGCATATAGTCGCGGCGATCCTTGCCTTGCGGCGGAATGGTCGGATCGAGCTGGAACGGCCGCCAGCGGACATGCACCTCGGTGTCGCCGACAGCTGATATCGCCCTGTCGAGCCGCTTCTGGCCGATGAAGCACCATGGGCAGACGACGTCGGACACCACGTCGACGGTGATGGCGTTCAGCTCACTCATCTCGATCTCCCGAAATCCTCAGTTCGGCTTGCGCCACCAGCTTGGCAGTTGATACCCAAATATGGGCGTCTTTTGCGGATGTTCCAGGTAGTTCCAGTACGCAATCCATTGCTGCGTGTTGTACTGCGTCGGCACCATGTAGTTGCCGGAGATCAGCAGCCGGTCGAGAACCCTGACGGCCGCGACATAGTCTTCCTTTGAACGCGCGCGCAGCATCGCGTCGATCGCCGCATCAACCGCCGGATCGGCGACACCGGCCAGGTTGAACGAGCCTTCGGCCTTGGCCGCTTCGGATCCCCATCGGCCAAGCTGTTCGATGCCGGGCGACAATGAATTGTTGAAGCCGCTCGATCCGATCAGGGCCTCGAAATCGAAGCGCTGCTTGCGCGACTGGATCTGATCGCCGTCGAGGCTGCGGATGGTGACGTCGATGCCGATCTTCTCCAGCGTGCGCTGATAGATGCCGGCAAGCCGCTCCTCATCCTGCGAAGCAACCAGAATCTCGAAGCCAAACGGTTTGCCATCGGGATCGAGCATCGTCCCGTCCTGCACGTGATAACCGATGCTTTGCAAGAGAGCGAAGGCCGCTTTCAGCACCTTGCGATCCTGTCCTGAGCCATCGGTGACCGGTGGCCGGTACGTGCCATCCATGACATCGGCCGGCACGCGGCCGGGGTAGGGCGCCAGAAGCGCCTTTTCCCTGTCGTCAGCCGGATGACCAAGCGCGGAAAGCTCCGAATTCTGCCAATAGCTCATCGCGCGCGCGTATTTGCCGCCAAACAGGTTCTTGTTGGCCCATTCGAAGTCGTAGAGCATGCCGAGCGCACGCCGCACCACCGGGTTGGCGAACTTCTGCAGCCGCATGTTGAACAGGAAACCGGTCACCACGGGCGGAATGCCGGTGTCAAAGGTTTCGGCGACCACATCGCCCTTGTGGAAGGCCGGAAAATCGAGGTCGCGCTCGCGCTTGACCGGATCGCCGTCGTCGTCGATGGCGCAAAGGCCCTTTTTGAACGCTTCGAGCTTGGCGTTGGCGTTGAGGAAATACTCGATGGTGATCTGGTCGTAATTGTCGAAACCGCGCTTGGCCGAGACGTCCTTGCCCCAATAGTCCGGGTTGCGCTTGAAAACGATGCGTTGGCCAGGCTGTACCTGCGCAACGGTGTAGGGGCCACTGCCGATCAGTGGCTTCAGCGTCGTCTTGTCGAACGTGTCCTTGTCGAAGGCATGCTTGGGTATGATCGGCGTCAGCGCGATGATCAGGGGCGTCTCGCGATTGGCCTTGTCGTTGAAGGTGAAGCGCACGCTGTGATCACCGGTCTTTTCGAGCTTGGCGATCAGGCTCATGCGGGCGCTGTAGGGTGGACGGCCTTTGTCGGTATAGACATCGTAGGTGAACAGCACATCCTCCGGCGTCACCGGCTGGCCGTCGGACCATTTGGCTTTCGGGTTGAGATGGAACTCGATGCTCTTGCGCTCGGGATCCATGTCGGCGGTATCGGCGAGCAAGCCGTACAGGCTGAAGGGCTCATCGTAGTTGCGCTGCATCAGCGGCTCAAAGACGAGATTGCCGTAAGTCTGGTCCATCATGCCGCGCGCCGTCGTGCGCAGGCTCTTTAGGATGAACGGATTGAGATTGTCGAAGCTGCCGACGACGCAATAGGTGATCGAGCCACCCTTCGGCGCGTCCGGATTGACGTAGTCGAAATGCGTGTAGTCGGGCGGCAAAGCCGGTTCGCCCTGCATGGCGATAGCGTGCTTCGGCTCCGATGCGGCCGGCTGATGCGAAAGGGCGAGAAACGATATCGCGGTGATCAGCCAAACAAGAACGCGGCCCATGACCGTCTCCTTACTGGGTCGGCTTGATGATTCGGTGCGCACCCTAGCATGAGGCAACTGCGTGCCGGCCAATGGCGTCATCAAGAATTACAAGTGGCGGGCTGGATTCGACATCGCTTGCAGTGTAACACGCCCCCCGAAGTCATTCTGTTGCCTCATTTTGGCAACAGGTAGCTGGACCACACGGCACGAAGAAGCCGGTCCCGGGATCATTTGAGAGGAAGTGCACGACATGACGAGCCTGAACAGCAACGCGTACCGCCTGTCGGTCATGGCCGCTGGCGTGGTCGGCTTTCTGGGCGCAGGGCTTCCCGCTGCTTCCGCACAGCAGCAACAGCAGATTCCGCAAGGCTGGTTCAAGGCTTGCACCAAGCAGGAAGACGTCGACATCTGCAACGTCCAGAACATCACCACGGCCGGCAACGGCCAGCTGATCACTGGCGTCAGCCTGATCGAGTTGAAGGGCAAGGTGAACCGCAAGGTGTTCCAGGTGACGGTGCCGACCGGCCGTCTGGTACCTCCCGGCATTGGCCTGCAGATCGATACCGGCAAGGCCGTGAAGCTTGATTACGTCATTTGCTTCCCGGATCGTTGCGTGGCCGAAGTGCCGCTCACCGACCAGCTCGTCGGTGCCTTCAAGAAGGGCCAGGCGATCACGCTGACCTCGGTCAATTTCCAGAACCAGCAGAACCCGATCAAGATCGCCCTGCAGGGTTTCAGCGGCGCCTATGACGGCCCGCCGCTGCAGCAGTCCGATATCGAAGACCGGCAGAAGAAGCTCCAGGACTTCGTCGCCAAGAACAACCAGGATTTCGCCAAGAAGCTCAAGGAAGAGCAGGACAAGGCGAAGACCGCCAACTGATTAGCCGGTTTTTGCCGGCCTAACAAAAAAGCGGGGTCATGCCCCGCTTTTTTTGCGCCTGTCGTCTGGTCGGTTAATGCCTCGACTGCCGTTTCGGCTCGTAGCGCCCGTCCGGCCTCTTGTCGAACATCTCCTTGATCTGCGGATGCCGGACCGGCTCGCCCGACTGATCCTCGAGCAGGTTCTGCTCGGAGACATAGGCGATGTATTCGGTTTCCGAATTCTCGGCGAGCAGGTGATAGAAGGGTTGATCCTTGCGCGGGCGCACGTCGGCCGGGATGGCTTCGTACCATTCGTCGGTGTTGGCGAACTGCGGATCGACGTCGAAAATGATGCCCCTGAAGGGAAACAGCCGGTGGCGAACCACCTGTCCGATTGCGAATTTGGCTGTTTTCATCGTACTCACCACTGAATTCCTTGAACTTATTTGGCGCAGACTGGGCATCAATTCAATCCCGAAGCGTTTTGAGCGTGCCTTGAAGCTACGCAGGATGCGGGGAAAAGGTTTTGCCGCAGGCCGCCGATGTCTACACTCGCCGAGGACGCGGATTGGCGGAATGTTCGGAAGATCGCTATCAGCGCGCCGGCTTTCGCAGGCCGCCGGCCAGCGCCGCAAAGCCGCTGCCCGGACGAAGCCCCTCGCGCATGAAGAAGGCGCGAAGCGGCGCGAAGCCACCGAGCACGCCGAGCCCGGCAACACGGGCCATCTGCGCCGGCAGCATGTCGGAAAGCAGCGACATGTTGAGCAGATTGACCGCACTGCTGCGCGCCAGAATATCGGGGCGGCGTTTGAAATCGTAGGCTGCAAGGGCCTTCGCAGCGCCGGGGTCGGTGCGATTTTCTCCAGCGATACCAACGAGATCGTCGATATCCCTGATACCGAGATTGAGGCCTTGCGCGCCGATCGGCGGAAACACGTGGGCGGCTTCGCCGACAAGCGCCACACGGTCCCGCGCGAAACGCAGCGGCGTCACCGCCGAAAGCGGATAAATCTGCCGGCCCGGCTCGACCGTCACCCGGCCCAGCATCGACTGCATCTGCTGTTCGACCCGCACGGAAAGCGTCGCATCGTCCAACGCGGAGAGTTCCGTTGCTGTCTCGGGCTTCACCACCCAGACCAGGCTCGAGCGATTGCCGGGCAGCGGAACCTGCGTGAACGGACCGGTCTCGGTGTGGAATTCGGTCGAGGTGAAGGCATGATCGCCGCTGTGACGGAAATTGAGGACAAAAGCGGCCTGCGGGTAGGAGCGGGCCGAGGTCGAGATGCCGGCCGCCTGACGCGCCGGTGACAGCCGCCCATCGGCGGCGACCGCCAGGGAAGCATCCACCGTGTTGCCGTCGGTCAGCACGGCACGGGCATGTTCGGCGTCGAGATGCCAACTCGCCACCATCGACCTTCGCCAGTCGATGCCGGTATGCGTAGCAACCGTGCTGGCGAGTGCCGGATTGAGGACGCTATTGGGCAGGTTCAACCCGAACTGGTCCTCGCCGATCTCGCTGGCGCGGAAGGTGACGACGGGGCTACGGATCAGTCGGCGGGTCGCGTCGACGATGCGCATCACCTTCAAGGGCGCCGCTTTGGGCTTGATGTCTTCAAGCACACCAAGCCGCGCAAGCACCTGCAGAGCGGGGTTCATCAGCGCCGTCGTGCGGCCATCGGGGGCAGAAGTTTCGGGCCCGACAAGCGTCACCGGGAAACCGGCCTCGGCGAAAGCGAGCGCCGCGATCAACCCTGCCGGCCCCGTGCCAGCAACCAGTATCCGCGCAGTGTCTCGATGCTCCAAGATCGGCTTCCGGCTTGCAATGCGAGGCAGCCCACCCGACCTGCCAGTCGATCCAGCATATAGGTCAATTCATGCCGCTTGATCAACGCGGCGATTCGGCTCATTCGGATGTCATGACCGGCCAGCAAGACGACTTCAGCCATCTCGACCGCGCCGGCCGCGCCATGGCGAACATCGCGCGCAGTCCGCGTGTGACGGCAAACGTCGTTGTCGGCGCCTGCATCCTGCTTGCCTGGCTGTTGCTTGCCGCGATGGCAATCCGCAGCGCCGAAGGGCGGATTGCGGGCGTCAACGCCCCTGGCGACGCGCTTCTGCGCAACCTGCCGCGACTGCCGCTACCGGATTTCCTGGAACGGTTCTTTGCGCTCTGCCTGTCGCCGACGCCGCTCGACGGAAGCCTCGGCCTCAAGGCCAGCGCGCTCGTCTTGATGTGGTTCCTGATGGCGATCGCCACCATGCTGCCTTCGGCCGCACCGATGATCCGCACCTATTGCGAGATTGCCGACACGGCTCGCATCAAGGGCGAGCCGGTCGTCCATCCGCTGGTGCTGGTTGCTGGTTACCTCAGCGTCTGGCTCGCTGCCTCGATGATGTTCGCGGCGCTGACCTTGGCCATTCATGCATCCGCCTCGTCCAACGGGTTGCTCGACCCCGTCATCGGTATTGCCGGCGCGCTCGCTCTGCTGATTGCGGGCCTCTACCAATTCAGCGGTCTGAAGGAAGCCTGTCTGAAGAAATGCAGGAACCCGTTCTCGATCCTGTTTGCGAACTGGAGCGCGAGGCCCGTCCGCGTCTTCCGGCTTGGCGTCGCGCAAGGCCTGTGGTGCCTCGGCTGCTGCTGGGCGTTGATGCTGGTGATGTTCGCCGTCGGGGTGATGAACGTCTTCTGGATGGCGTTGATCGGGCTGTTCACCCTGATCGAAAAACAGACGGCGACCAGGGTTCCAACCAGGCTGGCCGGTGCGATACTGCTTGTCTGGGCAGCAGCGCTGCTAGTAGTCTCGCGATGAGTGGGGGAAAGTCGATGTCAGACCAGAGCTGGGCGATGAAAGGAGAGCTCGTACTCTCCTGCAATTGCACGGTTTTTTGCCCCTGCGTGCTGTCGCTCGGCAGTCATCCGCCGACCGAAGGCTATTGCCAGACCTGGGCCGGCTTCCGTATCGACGCCGGCCATTTCGGCGAGGTCGACCTGTCGGGGCTCAATCTCGGATTGATCATGGAAATCCCCGGCTATATGAGCCGCGGGAACTGGACCGCCGGCCTGTTCATCGACAAGCGCGCATCGGTCTATGCGGTCAAGGCGCTGACCAAGATTTTCACCGGCAAGGCGGGCGGGACCACCTCGTTGCTTTCCATCCTTGTCGGCAAATTCCTCGGTGTCGAACAAGTGCCGATCACCTATGAGACGCGTGACAGGACACGCATCTTCCAGATACCGAAGATCATCGACGGGGCGGTAACGCCGATCCCCGGCAAGGACCGAGACAAGGATACGGTGATCAGCAATTCGGAATACTGGATCGCGCCTGAGATCATCGTTGCCAGGTCCGACAAGAGCAAGATGCGGGCTTTCGGCCGAAACTGGAATTTCGCCGGCCGGTCGGCCGAAATCTGCAAGCTGGATTGGCGGGGCCCGTGAGCAAGAACACAACGGCCAAGAAGATCAGGGACCGGATTCCGCGACCGAAGAAGAAAGTCACCTGGCCGCAGGCGAGGGCGTTCTCCGTCCATCTGCTGACCGCCTCGGGCTCATTCCTGGCCTTCCTGTCGCTGGTGGCCGCGAGCGAAGAGCGCTGGACCGCGATGTTCTGGTGGCTGGGACTGGCCTTGTTTGTCGACGGCATCGACGGGCCGATCGCCAGAAAGCTCGAGGTCAAGGAGATCCTGCCGACCTGGTCGGGCGAAATGCTCGACAACATCATCGACTACGTGACCTATGTCCTGATCCCGGCCTTCGCGCTTTACCAGCGCGGCTTCATGGGCGAGGGATTGTCATTCCTGTCGGCGGCGATCATCGTCGTCTCAAGCGCCATCTACTATGCCGACACCGGCATGAAGACGAAGGAGAATTTCTTCAAGGGATTCCCTGTTGTCTGGAACATGGTGGTGTTCACGCTGTTCGTCATCGAGCCGGGACAATGGGTTTCGTTCGCGGTGGTGGTGGTGGCCGGCATTCTGACTTTCGTGCCGATCAATTTCATCCACCCGGTGCGGGTGGTGCGGCTGCGGCGCATCAATCTCGCGATGACGCTTTTGTGGTGCGCTTTCGGTGCGCTGGCGCTGGCGCAGGCGGCACTCGCTGCCTTCTACGATCAGATCGGCGTGCTGGGCGAGCAGGTCAGCACCTTCACCAAGATCGGCATCTCAATTACCGGGCTCTACCTTGCCTGCATCGGCGGCGTCATGCAGTTCTTTCCAAATCTCGGTGCGAAAAAAGCCTGATCAGCCCAAGGAAGTTCAGCCCATGTCCAAAGCGATCCGCATCCACGCCAATGGTGGCCCGGAAGTCCTTACCTATGAGGACAGCGATCCCGGCCGTCCGGGATCGGGGCAGATCCTGATCCGGCATACAGCGATCGGCCTCAATTTCATCGATGTCTATCACCGCACCGGCCTTTATCCGCCGCCTGGCGGATTTCCACTGGTTCCGGGCAGCGAGGCTGCTGGCGTGGTGCTGGAAGTCGGCCAGGACGTCGACTGGCTGAAGCCGGGCGACCGCATTGCCTATGCGACGAATGTCGGCGGCGCCTACGCCGAGCAACGCGTCATCGCGGCCAGCCAAGTGGTCAAGGTGCCGGACGGCATCAGCGACGAACAGGCGGCGGCGATGATGCTTAAAGGCATGACCGCCGAGTATCTGCTGCGGCGCACCTTCAAGGTGAAGGCAGGCGACACGATCCTGTTTCATGCCGCGGCCGGCGGCGTTGGGCTGATCCTTGGGCAGTGGGCCAGATATCTCGGCGCGACCGTCATCGGCACGGCCAGTTCAGCCGACAAGATCGAGCTCGCCAAGGCGCACGGCTTCGATCACGTCATCAACTACAAGGAGCAGGATTTCGTTGCCGGCGTCGCCGCCATCACCGGTGGCGGGAAATGCGACGTCGTCTACGATTCGGTCGGCAACGACACGTTTCCGGCGTCGCTCGATTGCCTCAAGCCGCTCGGCATGTTCGTCAGCTTCGGCCAGTCCTCGGGATCAATCCCGCCATTCAGCATGTCATTGCTGGCCCAGAAGGGCTCGCTGTTCGCCACAAGGCCGACCTTGTTCGTCTACAATGCGAAACGCGAGGACCTCGAGGCCTCCGCCGCCGCCCTGTTCGAGGTGGTGCTCAGCGGCGCCGTCGAGATCAAGATCAACCAGCGCTACGCGCTCAAGGACGCCGGCAAGGCGCATTCCGACCTCGAGGGCCGCAGGACAACAGGGACCACCATTCTCATCCCTTAGTCCCTTCTGCCTTGCTATCCCTTGAATTTCCGCTGAAATTCTTGAAGCTCTTTCAAGACGCGTGCCGCTTTCCGATGAGAGCCGGCCGCGCCTACCATGCTTGCGGGAACACAGAACATATCTGGCTAACCAGATGGGAGGCACTGTGAGTGCAAATCAGGACGGCACGAACCTGCTCGAGGTCCGTGGTCTTACCAAGATATTCGGCACCCTGACGGCGTGCGATCATATCGATCTCGACATCGCCAAGGGTGAAATCCACGCCTTGCTCGGCGAAAACGGCGCCGGCAAGTCGACGCTGGTCAAGATGCTGTTCGGTTCGCTGGAGCCCAATTCCGGCGAGATTTTCTGGAACGGCCAGGCGGTCAGGATTTCGAGCCCGGGCGCGGCGAAAAAGCTCGGCATCGGCATGGTGTTCCAGCACTTCTCGCTGTTCGAGGCGCTGACCGCCGCCGAGAACATCGCGCTGTCGCTCGATGACGGTTCGCCGATCAGCAGCATCGCGGCGAAGGCGAGGGCGCTTTCCTACAGCTACGGCCTGCCGCTCGATCCGGAATCGCTGGTCGGCGACCTGTCGGTCGGCGAACGCCAGCGCATCGAGATCATCCGCTGCCTTTTGCAGACGCCGCAGCTCATCATCCTGGACGAGCCGACCTCGGTGTTGACGCCGCAGGAGGCCGACAAGCTGTTCGAGACGCTGGAGCGTCTGCGCTCGGAAGGCAAATCCATCCTCTACATCTCGCACCGGCTTGAAGAGGTCAAACGCATCTGCGACCGCGCCACCGTGTTGCGGCATGGCAAGGTGGTCGGCCACTGCAATCCGCGTGAGGAAACGGCCTCGTCGCTGGCCCGCATGATGGTCGGCAACGAAGTGCAGGCCGTGGTGCGTGCGCCGGTCGAGGGGATCGACAAGGCGCAGCCGCTGCTCGAGATCCGCAACCTCACCCGCAAGCCGGCAACGCCGTTCTCCATACCGCTCAAGGGCATCAGCCTGAATGTCCGCGCCGGCGAGGTGATCGGCATTGCCGGTGTCGCCGGCAACGGCCAGGGCGAATTCTTCGAATCCGTCTCCGGCGAAGTGTTGCAGCAGGATGCCGCTTCCGTGCGCATCCGTGGCAAGGACGCGGGCGGCCTCACCATCACCGGACGTCGGTTGCTGGGCGCTGCCTTCGTGCCGGAAGAGCGCCTCGGCCACGGGGCCGCGCCGCGCATGAAGCTTTCCGAGAACCTGCTGCTGTCGCGCCACGCCACCGACGGCAAGGCGTTTGTCGGCGCCGGCGGAATGGTCAAGAGCGCTGCCATCTACACCGCCGCCCAACGCATCATCGTGGCGATGGACGTGCGCAAGAGCGCGCCGGATCCGGAAGCCGCGGCACTTTCGGGCGGCAATTTGCAGAAATTCATCGTCGGCCGTGAACTCGACCGCCGGCCGAGCGTCATGGTGGTCAACCAGCCGACCTGGGGTGTCGACGCGGGTGCCGCTGCCCACATCCGCCAGGCGTTGATCGAACTGTCGCGCAGCGGGTCGGCGGTGCTGGTGATCAGCCAGGATCTCGATGAGCTGTTCGAGATATCGGATGCGATCGCGGTCATGCACAATGGCGAACTGTCCAAACCGTTGCCGATCGCCGAGGCGACCTTCGAGAAGGTTGGCTTGCTGATGGGCGGCGCCGAGCCCGGCCACGCCGAACATACGCTGGAGACGGCATGATGCGCCTCGAACTCGTCAAACGCCCACAGCGCTCCGGGCTGTTCTCGGCCCTGTCGCCATTCATCGCCTTTGCGCTGACGATCGTCGCCGGCGCCATCATGTTCGCGCTGCTTGGCGTCAACCCGTTGACCGCTTTCCGGATCTATTTCATCGAGCCGGTCAGCCAGGTCTGGCAGCTGCATGAACTGGCGATCAAGGCGGCGCCGCTCATCCTGATCGCTGTCGGCCTGTCGGTCTGCTACAAGGCCAACATCTGGAACATCGGCGCCGAAGGCCAGTTCATCCTGGGCGGTATTGTCGGCTCGATCATTCCGGTGCTGTTTCCGCAGTTCGAAAGCCCGCTTGTGTTGCCGCTGATGCTCCTGCTCGGCATGGTCGGCGGTGCCGCCTATGCGGCCATCCCGGCTCTGCTCAAGACGCGCTTCGGCACCAACGAGATCCTGACCAGCCTGATGCTGGTCTATGTCGCGCAGCTCTTCCTCGACTGGCTGGTGCGCGGACCATGGCGCGACCCTCAAGGCCATGGGTTCCCGCAGACCATTCAGTTCAACGACTCGGCCGTACTGCCGGAGCTGATGCCGGATGCCGGACGGGCAAACTGGGGATTTGTCTTCGCCCTGGTCGCCGCGGTGCTGGTCTGGATCCTGATGAGCCGCATGCTGAAGGGTTTTGAAGTCCGCGTGCTGGGCTCAAGCCCGCGGGCAGGGCGGTTCGCCGGCTTCGGCCTCAACCGCATGGTGTTCTTCGCCTTCCTGCTGTCGGGTGCCTTGGCGGGCCTTGCCGGCATCTCGGAAGTCTCGGGCGCCATCGGCCAGCTGCAGCCTGTCATTTCGCCCGGCTATGGCTTCACCGCCATCATCGTGGCGTTCCTTGGCCGCCTCAATCCACTCGGCATCGTCGCCGCCGGCCTGGTGCTGGCGCTGACCTATCTCGGCGGTGAAGCCGTGCAAAGCGCGCTCGGCATCTCCGACAAGGTGGCGAGGGTGTTTCAGGGCATGCTGCTGTTCTTCGTGCTCGGCTGCGACACGCTCATTCACTACCGCATTCGCCTGATCGGCCTGACGCTGACCAAACCGGAAAGCGCTGCGAAACTCGAAGCCGCGCCAAAGTTGAAGGAAGCCCGTTGATGGACATCACCATAAACATCCTTCTGACCATCGCCACGGCGGCAACGCCGTTGCTGATCGCCGCGATCGGCGAACTGGTGGTCGAGCGCTCCGGAGTGCTCAATCTCGGCGTCGAGGGCATGATGATCATGGGCGCCGTCGGCGGCTTCGGCGCCAGCTATCTCACCGGATCACCCTGGATCGGTTTGTTGGCGGCTATCGCCATGGGCGCGGTGTTCTCGCTGCTGTTTGCCGTCATGACGCTGTCGCTGGCCACCAACCAGGTGGCGACGGGCCTGTCGCTGACGCTGCTCGGCCTCGGCCTCTCCGGCATGATGGGGACGAGTTTTGTCGGCCAGCCTGGCGAACGGCTGCCCAACCTCGATATCCCCGGGCTGACCTCGATCCCTGTCGTCGGCAGATTGCTGTTCGGGCAGGATCCGATCTTCTACATCTCGATCGCGCTGACCGCAGCCGTCATGTGGTTCCTGTTCAAGACCCGGACCGGACTGACGCTGCGCTCGATCGGCGACAGCCACACGTCAGCCCACGCCCTGGGGATCCAGGTCATCCGCTATCGTTATCTCGCGGTGATCTTCGGCGGCGCCTGTGCCGGTCTGGCCGGCGGCCATCTGTCGTTGGTCTATACGCCGCAATGGGTCGAGAACATGACCGCCGGCCGCGGCTGGATCGCGCTGGCGCTGGTGGTGTTCGCCTCGTGGCGGCCATGGCGGGTGCTGGCCGGCGCCTACATCTTCGGCGCGGTGTGGATCGGACAGCTTCATGCACAGGCTTTTGGCATTCCAGTGCCGTCACAGTTTCTTTCTTCGCTACCCTATCTGGCAACCGTCGTGGTTCTCGTTCTAATCTCGCGCAACAAGCGTCTGACGATGATGAACACGCCGGCTTCCTTGGGGCAGCCATTCGTTCCGGATCGTTGACAATAATAACAAACGGGAAGCTCCAAGGCTTAACACAGAGAGGTAACACAATGAAAAAACTGCTTATTGCCCTGATGACCACGACAGCGGCAGTTTCGCTGGCGGCGTCCGCAGAGGCAGCCGACAAATTGAAGGCTTGCTGGGTCTACACCGGCCCGATCGGTGATTTCGGCTATTCCTACCAGCACGACCAGGGCCGTCTCGAGGTGGAGAAGGCGCTCGGCGACAAGGTCGAAACCGCTTATCTCGAAAACGTCTCCGAAGGCCCCGATGCCGACCGTGCGTTCGAGCGGCTGGCGCGCGAAGGCTGCAAGATCATCTTCGGCACCTCCTTCGGCTTCATGGACCCGGAAGTGAAGGTCGCCAAGAAATTCCCCAAGGTGATGTTCGAGCACGCAACCGGCTACAAGACCGGTGACAATCTCGGCATCTACAATGCGCGTTTCTATGAAGGCCGCTATGTGCTCGGCCAGATCGCCGCCAAGGAATCGAAGGCCGGCGTTGCCGGCTACATCGTTTCCTTCCCAATCCCCGAAGTCGTGATGGGCATCAATTCCTTCATGCTCGGCGCACAGTCGATCAACCCGAACTTCAAGGCCAAGATCGTCTGGGTGAACTCGTGGTTCGATCCGGGCAAGGAAGCCGACGCCGCCAAGGCGCTGTTCGACCAGGGCGCCGACATCGTCGTCCAGCACACCGATTCGACCGCTGCCCTGCAGGTGGCCGAGGAGCGCAAGCTGCACGGCTTCGGCCAGTCCTCCGACATGATCAAGTTCGCGCCGAACGCGCAGCTGACCTCGCTCACCGACGAATGGGGTCCGTACTACATCAGCCGAGTCCAGGCGGCCCTCGACGGCACCTGGAAGCCTGACAATGTCTGGCTCGGCATCAAGGACGGCGCGGTCAAGCTCGCCCCCTTCACCAACATGCCCGACGACGTGAAGGCGATGGCCGAAGCCACCGAGAAGAAAATCGCCGGCGGCTGGAATCCCTTCACCGGACCGGTCGCAAAGCAGGACGGCACGCCGTGGTTGAAGGATGGCGAGGTCGCCGATGACGGCACGCTGCTCGGCATGAACTTCTACGTGAAGGGCGTTGACGACAAGCTGCCGCAGTAAGCGGCGCGAGATACCAAAAAGGAAAGGGGCGCCGCAGGGCGCCCTTTTTCATTCGGCGGGTTGCGTCGCGGCCTGGGTGCGACGAAACCTCGCCAAGCCGACATCGACCGCGCGGCCCAGCCAAATCCTGAGCAGCCGCTGCGCCGGTCGCTCGCAGGTGCGCCAGATCGCCCAGGAAACAAGGAGCATGAGTGCGGTGCAGCCAAAGGCAGCAAACCATTTGCCGACCAGGGGAACTGCGGCGTTGATGGCGAGGTAGCCGATGTTCTGGTGCAGGAGGTAGAGCGGATAGGTCAGCCCACCCAGCGCCAGGGTGAGCGCCGATGACCGCAGACGATGGCGCAACAGGACCGCGCCGATCAAGGCCGCGTGCATGACGACATTGGCAACGACGAGATTGGCCGACGAAACGGCGATGCCATAGTGATCCTGCATCCAGTGCTGCGTCACGGACAGTGTGCCGCATGAGATCAGGAACGATGCCGCGAGCAGCAGCAAGGCCGGCAGGGAACCGCCATGTGCGTGGAGGTGGTGGACCAGCACGCCGGCGGCGAAGAATGGCGCGAACTCTGTGATAAACAACAGTCTGGCCGCGCCGCTGCCAAGGAAGAATTCGTTCAAGGCCGAGATCGCCAGCCAGATGAAGATCAATTCCAGCTTGTGTCTCTGGAACAGCCCGGTGAACAGGGCCAGCGTCACCCAACCGTAGAAAACCAGTTCAAGAACGATCGACCAGTAGACGCCATCGACGAAGGGCTGGCCGAAGGCTGGCGCGAACATCGTCAGATTGGCGCCATACTGGGCGAACGAGGCCGGAAGCAGCGGTGTGCCGGCAAGCACGACAATCGCGAAAGTGATCGTCATGCAGAGCAGGAAACCCGGATAGAGGCGAACGAAACGTGCGATCGCGAACTGGTCCCAGCGGCGGTTTTCCGCCGACCAGGCAATGACAAAACCGCTGATCAGAAAGAACAGATTGACGCCGAGATAGCCATGGATGGCGAACGGTGCTGCACGTGGATACCCCTCGCCAAGGAAGCCTTCAGCGGCCGCGCCGCGAAAGAAATAGTGGAAGAGCACGACCGCCAGCGCCGCCGTCAGCCTGAGCAGGTCCAGCGTCGCGATGTGATCCTGGCTGGCAGGTCTGACGTCCATCCGAATTTCCGCATTTACGGTCTGGAAACCATACTGCGGATCGCGGCTGAACGGGTTAAGCGAGCTGAACTATCGCCAGGTGTAGTAAATACGGCAGCGTCAGACCGCCGAACCGTAGAGGTCATAGGCATCGGCGCGGTCGATCTTGACAGTGACGATGTCGCCGGCGCGCAGCGGACGGCGCGACTGGATATGCACCGAGCCGTCGATCTCGGGCGCGTCGTATTTGGTGCGGCCCTTTGCCGATGTGCCGTGCGCTTCGTCGATCAGCACCGGCAGGCGCTTGCCGACCTTCTTGGCCAGCTGTGTCGCCGAGATCTTCTGCTGGCGCTGCATGAAGCGATGCCAGCGCGCTTCCTTGATCTCTTGCGGGACCTGTTCGAGACCGAGGTCGTTGGAGCGGGCGCCCCGGACCGGCTCGTATTTGAAGCAGCCGGCGCGGTCGATCTTGGCCTCGTCGAGCCAGTCGAGCAGCATTTCGAAATCGTCGTCCGTCTCGCCGGGAAAGCCGACGATGAAGGTCGAACGGATGGCGAGATCCGGGCAGACCTCGCGCCAGCCGCGGATGCGCTCGAGCGTCTTCTCACCATGGGCGGGCCGGCGCATGTTCTTCAGCACCTGCGGCGAAGCATGCTGGAACGGGATGTCGAGATAGGGAAGGATCTTGCCGTCGGCCATCAGCGGGATGACGTCGGCGACATGCGGGTAGGGGTAGACGTAGTGCATGCGCACCCAGATGCCGAGCTTGCCCAGTTCCTCGGAAAGATCGAGGAATTTCGCCCGCACTTCACGGTCGCCGAACACGCTGGTCTGGTACTTGATGTCGATGCCGTAGGCGCTGGTGTCCTGCGAGATGACGAGGATCTCCTTGACGCCGGCCTTGGCCAGTTTCTCGGCCTCGCGCAGCACGTCAGCCGCGGGCCGCGAGACGAGGTCGCCACGCAACGCCGGGATGATGCAGAAGGTGCAGCGGTTGTTGCAGCCTTCAGAAATCTTGAGATAGGCGTAGTGGCGCGGGGTCAGCTTGACGCCTTGCGGCGGCAGCAGGTCGATATAGGGATCGTGCGAAGGGGGCGCCGCTTCGTGAACGGCGGCCATCACGCTCTCATAGGCCTGCGGCCCGGTGATCGCCAGCACATTGGGGTGCCTCTCGCGAATGACGTCCGGCTCCGCACCAAGGCAGCCGGTGACGATGACCCTGCCGTTTTCCGAAAGCGCGGAGCCAATGGCGTTGAGCGACTCGTCGCGGGCGGAATCGAGAAAGCCGCAGGTGTTGACCACGACAAGGTCGGCGCCGTCATGCTTGCGTGCGATCTCGTAGCCCTCGGCGCGCAGGCGCGTGATGATGCGTTCCGAATCGACAAGGGCTTTCGGGCATCCAAGACTGACAAAACTCACGCGAGGAGCGGACATATAGGGTTTCCGGGCTTTTCAGGATTGCCGGCGCAGTACCACACTTATTGCGGCATTGGTATGGGCACGCCTTCGATGCGGCAAAACGCACGGCGACTGCGCTTGCGACCATGCTCTTCCGAATCGAAGACGCAGCCGGCAGGCGCCTCAGCTGACCACGTTGTTGACATGCGGCCAGACTTCCACCGCACCGCGGTAGACCATGTCCACGGCCACATAGAGAATGATCAGCAGGCCGATATAGGCGATCCAGCGGTGGCGATGCAGCAGCTTGGCAATGAAAGTCGCGGCGAGCCCCATCAGTGCGATCGACAGCACAAGGCCGATCACCAACACCGGAAAATGATCGCGCGCGGCGCCCGCGACCGCCAGCACGTTGTCGAGCGACATCGACACGTCAGCGACGACGATCTGCAACGCTGCCTGGCCGAGCGTCTTGCGCTTGGTTTTGCCGGCCACCATCTTGTCGCTGTTGAGATCGGAGTTCGACAGCGCCTCGGTCGCTTCCAGCTCATCGGCATGCGATGTGCGCAGCTCGCGGTACATCTTCCAGCAGACCCACAGCAGCAGGATGCCGCCGGCCAGCAGCAGGCCGACGATCGCCAGCAGCTTGATGGTAACCGCGGCAAAGCCGATGCGCAGCACCGTTGCCGCCAGCACGCCGATGAGGATCGCCTTCTTGCGTTGTTCGGCCGGCAGGCCGGCAGCGGCAAGGCCGATGACGATCGCATTGTCGCCAGCAAGCACGAGGTCGATGGCGATGACCTGGAGCAAGGCGGTCAGGCTGGCAGCGCTGAAAATGTCCATCGACCGGAAGCCCTTGCTGATTTGCCGAGTGTTCGTCGATTATTCAGGACGGCCCTAACTTGGTGGTCCCTTGGCGTCAAGGGATCACTCACGGCGACGTGATCAAACCATCTTTGCACTGAAGCCGCGTTGCGGGAGCGGCCGCGCGCGCCCGCAGCCGGGCAGAACCACCGCGGCCGGCTGCCAATCAATCGTAGAGATTATACTTTGCCCAATCGGCTTCCGGAATCTCGTCGCCGATCCGATAGCGGAGCTGCAAAACCACCATATGGTCGGGCGCCGTCTGGCACTTGAATTTCAGCCGGTACCATTGCCCCTTGCTGCGAAACGCGGCACCCGGACTTCTGATCGCATCGGCGCCCATCTCGGGCGTCGCGAAGGCGTAGGCTACGACGCGATCCGCCTTGAACTTGCGATCGTCGTGAGTGATCCGGTCGAGCACTTCGGCGTCACAACGCTGTTCAAGGCGGGTTTGGGGATCGAGTTTCAACAGACCGGCGCGCAAGGCATTGTCCATTGCGTTGGCCGGGAAACCCAGTGTCACGGACGCAAAACCCAGTGTCACGGACGCCAGGGCCATTATGCAGAGCTTCTTCATGGGTGGGACAAGCATCATATTTTACCGGAAAAATCAACCAAGGGGAGGGCCCCGAAGCCTGCAGGACCCTTCAATCAAATGGCCGGTTCGTTCAAAATTGCGTGTCGAGATTCATCATGCGATGGTTGCGGCCAACGGACCAACGAGGCACGGCCGGCATCCGTGAGATCGTAGAGGCCGCGGTCGACGCGCGCGAACCAGCCATAGACATTGTGCCGCAGAATCTTCGGCGCGATCGGCGTCAGCGCCGTCAGATCGCGCGGGCGCTTGGGTCCGTCCGCCATGGCGGCGGCGCAGGCAAGCGCGCTTTGGCGATAGGCGGTCATGATCGGATTGCGCGATCCTCCTCCCGCAACGGGATCGCCGCGGCGGCGCTGGTGCTCGTCGACCAGGCGAGAGCGCCGCCGCGCATTCTTGCGCGGCGCCACGGCGATCGGGCTGAGAAGCACCTCGACCCGGTCGCTCGCGGTCACGCCAAGCAAGCCGAAGCCAAGCCGGCGGCAGAGATTGCGAAACCGCGCATCGCTTTCGCGTCCCTTGCCCCGGGCCGACATGCGCGCGGCCAGCCATAGCTCGTCGCAGGACGTCGCGCGGTCCACGCCCTGCAGCACGAGTTCAAGATTGAACTGCAGCTTCAGTTCGCAGATGACGACGATGGGCGGCTCTCCGTCGCGCAACGCGACGATGTCGCAGCCACCGATCTCACCCTTCACGACGAAGTCGAGGCCTTCGAGGAACCGCTTCACCGGCGCATAAAGTGAGGTCTCGTTCATACAGAGGAGACTTAGCCGATTCGGCGCAAAAAGCCTTCCTGCCAGCGCACAGCAGGAGACAGCCTCCTTTGCCGAACAGCTCTCCGTTGAGGACATGGAACCCTGCGAGTTCGACAACGCGGCCTTTGATCATGAAAAGTGGCGCAGCCGTCCGGAAAATTAGAGCCGACTGATGTACTAGTGTCGCATCAGTGTCGCAATCGCGCGATAATTAACCAATGCGCGATTGACGAACGCAGCGTGACGCGCGTCCTCCCAAGATGACCCCTCTGGTCCCTGCCGGTGGGGTTTTCTCTTTCAAAGAACCGTAGTGGCGCTCGCGAAGGTGGCAAACCTGTCTCGACGCCTTACGACGTCAACCTTCCGCTTCAGTGCTCGGTGCTGCTGGATTAGATCGCTGCCTGCGGGGCTGGAGCGGATAGCCGATCTGACCAAAGTAGGTCGAAGGGACCGGATCATCGACGCCGTACTTCTCCGGCACCTTGTTGCCGGTGGCATTATAGGTACCGAACATCACGTCGAGGAAGGGCAACTGCCCGGCGAAGTTCTTGTCATAGGCTTCGCGCTGATTGGCGTGATGCCAGCGATGGAACTGCGGGCTGGCGATCAGCCACTTCAAAGGGCCGAACGAAATCCGCATGTTCGAATGGACCAACATCGTGTGCCAAAAATAGATGACCGAAAAGATGGCGATCGAGGCTTCCGAGAACCCGAGGAAAAAGACCGGCGTCAGCGATATTGCCTTCGTGACTATGATGTCGACCGGGTGAGAGTGGAAAGCACCGAGCCAGTCCAACTCCTTGATGCCGTGATGAATGGCATGGAACTTCCAAAGCGCAGGGATTTTATGAAAGGCGCGATGTGCCCAGTAGACGCCGAGATCGGTGATCAGGATGATTTCCGCAACCTGTAGCCAGACGGGCTGACTGCCAACGGCTTGCGTTATCGATTGCGGGACAAGCATGGCAGCGAGCCCGAGGACACCGGCGGCCATCAAGACGACGGCCGCCTTTACGATGAAGCTGTTGAACAGCAGGTAGATCACATCGACGGTAAAGCCCTCGCGGAGGATCTTTTGCGGCCGCTCGGCAAAAAGATGTTCGAACGGAATGAAGATCAGCGCGCAGATCAACAGCGCCTTGATACCGAAGATATCCATTCACCCGCCTCTATCGCCCTGCCTTCATGTCACCGCGGAAAGCCGGTGATTCGCTAGTTTAGCGCGCAAAGCCGCGTTTGATGCGATCGACAACCGCCCTTACCGGGGCGGATGCACGCCACGTCGTGCTGGAGGTTATGGCGTCCTGGCGAGCCTGTGCGTCCCGGCTTGCCTTTCGCGCATGTTCAATCTCCTCGACCAGCCGCGAATTGTCCGAGCGCAGGTGCTCCAGCTCGGCATCGTTTTGCCGCGAGTGCACGCTGGCTATGTGAGACCATAGCTGCCGTTGCCAGCGGTCCAGGGACGTCTCCCGGTCCAGGGCATGAGGCTGGAGCTGATCCCGGACCGCGGATGCGAGCCTGCCGAGGCCCATGACGGCGACGGTGTCGGGAAGAAACGCCGTCTCATGCTCGATGCCGAGATGATCGAGAAAGCGCTCCGCATTGACAATGGCGTCCGCGATCAGGTTGGCGTCGTGGAAGGAAATGATGCAGTCCGGCTTCATAAGCCCGAGCACGCCGACAAAGTCCGAAAAACAAGCCGTGTTTGTGTGCTCCGCGTCGATCAGCGCGAGCGTCGCCTTGGGCTCGATCGACTGGGGCGGCACATTGGAGACGTCACTATCGATGGTGGTCAGCTTGGCCATTGCGTCTGACGGAAGCTTGTCCGACAGCAAGGCAACCATCCGGGCCGCCGTGTTGTCAGGGTAGTGAAAAACCTCGGCACGCTCGTCGGGCTGGGTTGCCGGCCGCAGATCGACCGATATCACCGCCTCGCAGGCCGGATCGATCAAATGCGGCAACAGGCTGCCGCCGATGTCTGAGCCAACCTCGAGATAGACGTAGCGGCCGAGCGTCGATCGGGCGAAGTTCTGCACGCGCAGGAAACTTGTGCGGTCACTGAGCGTGCTTCCGGTATCGACCTGGAAAACAGCAATGTCGAGCGTCTCGATCATGCCCATCGCTTGATTGGCGGTTAGCATTCAGGGGCTCCCATTGGACAATTATTCGCCGCTCGCTTGCATGGCGCGACTGTTTGAATCGCGCAAATCCTGTTGCACTTCGGCTGGATATCCGCAACAGCGTATTTCGCCATGGAACAGTTGCGCGCCTTGAAAGGTCGACGATGAACCGCCTCTATACTGATCTCCTGATCAAGATCATCGCCAACACGATCTACGGCTCTGGTTCGCAGGTGATCGATCCGTCGAAAATCGGAGAGTCGACCCCCTTCAATCGCGAGGATCGCCTCGTGGGTCGCGATTGGCCGACGGTTGCTCACTCCATGGCGGGCGTCAGGCGCCTGACGAATGTCCGCGACCTCGTCCAGCGCGTCATCGACGAGAACGTGCCCGGGGATTTGATCGAGACCGGCGTCTGGCGCGGTGGCTGCTGTATCCTGATGAAGGGCGTTCTGGCCGCCAACGGGATCAAGAACAGGAAGGTATATGTCGCGGACTCGTTCGACGGTTTGCCGCCGCCGGACCCCGAGAATTTTCCGGCCGACCTGGGTGACAGGCTGCACGAATACCGGCAGCTGGCTATTGATCAGGCACAGGTCGAATCCAACTTTGCCGCCTATGACTTGCTGGACGACCAGGTGGTCTTCGTCAAAGGCCTGTTCGGGGACACCTTGCCTAGCCTGAAAGCCGGTCCATTCGCCCTGATTCGACTGGACGGCGATATGTACGAGTCGACGATGGACAGCCTTGAAGCGATTTATCCAAGGCTGTCCCCCGGCGGGTTCGCGATCATCGACGACATGGCGTTTGGGCCATGCCGGCAAGCGGTCGAGGACTACCGCGCGCGCAACGGCATCAAAGCCGAGATCCACGAGATAGACTGGACGGGCGGTTGGTGGCAGAAGCCATTGGCTGACAACTGAGCCACGGAATCGCGATGAAAACGAACACCCTGTCCGTCGTTGTTGTCGCCTACAACATTCCCCGAGAGCTGCCGCGAACCTTGCTTTCGCTCGCAACGCCCTACCAGCAAGACGTGACGACGGATGATTACGAGGTCATCGTCGTCGACAACGGATCGTCACCGGCCGTTGGTGAGGGCCTGGTTGCGGACTATGGGCCGAACTTTCGCCTGCTGCGCATCGATGATGCACTGCCTTCGCCCGCGGCTGCCGTCAATCGCGGGATAAGGGAGGCGAGGGGGGACAACATCGGCGTGATGATCGACGGCGCACGGATCGTGACGCCAGGGTTGGTGCATTTCGCTCGCATCGGCCTGGGCATGGCGCCGACGGCAGTCGTGGCCGCACCCGGCTGGTATCTTGGCAGCGACACCCAGGTGAATGCCCGTAGCAATGGCTATACGAAGGCCATCGAGGATTCGCTTTTGCAATCGATCCGATGGCCGGAAGATGGGTACCGTCTGTTCGAGATCGGGACGATGGATGAGTCCTCGGTCGATCCGTGGTTCACGCCGATATCCGAAGCCAATGCCCTGTTCATGAGCCGGGAGAGCTGGCAGGTGATCGGTGGCATGGATGAGCGCTTCACCTATCCCGGAGGCGGCCTCGTCAACATCGATACGCTCGAACGTGCGATGGAGATGCCGCGGGCAAAGCTCATCCTCACCCTGGGAGAGGCTACATTTCACCAGTTGCACGGAGGTGTCGCCACCAACGCAAGCGTCGAGCAGCCCAAACACTGGCTCCTCTGGAAGGCCGAAAGGGATGCGTTGAGGGGGCGCGCGAACTTTACCTTTCACGCCCCCTCGGCTTTCGTGGGATCGTTGCCTCCAGCGCTTGCGCCGCACCTTGCCCGCGCCCTGATTGTGTCTCCACACGGCGCCGGGCCAGCCACGGCCGCGGGCTTCAGGGCGCAATTGAAGCCGTCGGAAGAACCCGCGCTGACCAACCAGGCAGCCGCGGCGCTTGTCGAGTTGGCCAAGGTCGAGTTGGAGCGCGGGAATTACAAGGCGGCGGCAGACGTCGCTCGCATGGCAAGCAGCCATGCACCCGCCGAGCTTGCAACGTCTCGCGTGCTTTTGTCAGCCGGCCTTCTTTCGCGGTACAATGAGCATCGGGATGCCGCCTATTTCACGGCGATAGGCGATGCGCACCGTGTCATCGGCGAGAACGAAACCGCCGACATTCAATACCGCAACGCGCTGGCGCTTGCCGCCGACAGCGTGGGTGCCCATGCCGGTCTGGCCAGCACGCGGATGTCGGGGCCTTCCTATTACGACTGGCTGGAGCGTTTTTACTCAGAGCTGAAGCCCGCCGTGGTGGTGGAGATAGGTGTCTTTGACGGCGTGTCGCTTTCCAAGGTGAAGGCACCAACCCTTGCAATAGGCATCGATCCCAATCCGCGCGCCACGGTGGCGCTCGGCGCGCAAACGCACATTTTTCCGGAGACGAGTGACGCCTTCTTCGATCGCGGTGGAGCGGACGCCCTGCTTGCCGGTCGCCCGGTCGGTGTCGGGTTCATCGACGGTCTGCACACTTTCGACCAGGTTCTGCGCGATTTTGCGAACCTTGAACGCTACTGCGACGCCGGCTCGGTTCTGCTCGTGCACGACACCGCCGCCTTGGACGAGGCGACGCAAAGGGTTCCGCCGACGACGCAATTCCACACCGGCGACGTCTGGAAACTGGTTCCGGCGCTCAGGACGCTGCGCCCCGATCTCGACGTGTTCACCATTGCAACGCCCTGGACCGGGCTCACCGTCATATCCGGGTTCGGCAAGGGCAGATATGATCGTTCATGGATCGCCGACGCCGGCCAACGCTTTGCAAACATGGAGTTTGCCGAGATCGAGGCAAACCTTGGCGAAGCGCTTGGCCTTGTCGCAAACGAATGGGAGCCTGTGCTTGCTCGGATCAGGGCCAACCTCGTCGGCAAAGCTGTGGCAAGTCACAATCAAGGCGGCTGGCGGCGGCAAATTGCCAGGCTGATGAAGAGGCTATGATGGGCGGGTTCCTGCATCAGTACTTTTTGAACAACAGCGGCAAAGAGATTTACAAGTGGCTGCATTATTTCGACGTCTACGAGCGCCACTTCGAACGGTTCAGAAACCGGAGGCCGGTCGTCGTTGAAATCGGCGTCTACAAGGGCGGATCGCTCGACATGTGGCGTGCTTATTTCGGTGAGGGCGCGCGAATCGTCGGAGTAGACATCGATCCTGCATGCAAGGCGCACGAGTCCGAAGGGGTCGAGGTCTTCATTGGAAGTCAGGACGACCCTCGACTGCTCGATCGGATCGTCGAGAAATATGGCCCCATCGACATCGTCATCGATGATGGCAGCCACATGATGGATCATGTCATCGCGACCTTCGAGCATCTCTACCATCATGTGCAGCCGAACGGCGTCTACTTCGTCGAGGACACGCACACGAGCTATTGGGACGACTATGGCGGAGGGCTGCGCAAGCCGGGATCGTTCATGGAATTCGCCAAGGGAAAGCTCGACGAGATCAACGCGCATCACGCGCGGGGCGCCTTGCCGCCGAACGCCTTCACCCATGCAACAGACTCGATCTGCGTTTATGACAGCATTGTCGTCTTTGAAAAACGGCCGCAGGGCAGACGTCAGTCGCTCTTGACCGGGCAGGGGTAGAATCCGCTCACGGGCACACGCGTCTGTGTCAGGGCGGCCCATGGATCCATAACGGCCAGCAACTGTTGGCTCGGTGCTTCGCGCTTAAGGCCGGTCCGAGCTGAAGGCACCCGCGCCCACGATCTTGCGGGCAATTATTCCCTGAAGGCCCGGGAAAGCTGATCGGTGATGGGTTTCATCAGATAAGACCAGATAGTGCGGTCGCCGGTCTGGATGTGCAATTCGGCAGGCATGCCCGGAATGAGCCGGGTTGCCGTTTTCAGGCAGACCGCCTCGTCTGTAATGTTGATGCGGGCCTCGTAGTAGGCTGTCCGGTTGGCTGTGTCCTTGACCAGATCGGGGGAGATCCGATCGACCGTCCCGTGGCACTCCGGCGTGGTGTTGCGGTCGAAGGCCGAGAAGCGGATGACGACCGCCTGGCCAAGGCTGACATCGTCGATGCGCAAGGGCGGAACCTGGGCATCGATCACCAGATCGTCCGTCTGAGGCACGATCAGCATCATGGTCTCGCCAGACGCGACAACGCCGCCAACCGTGTGGATCGCAAGCTCCTGCACGACGCCTGATTGCGGGGCCTTTATCGTCATATGGTCCAGCTGGTCCAGGGCCACCTGCTTGCGCTCGACCAGTTCGGCCTCCTTGCCTTCGGCCTCGCGCAGGTCGGCGTTGGCGCTTTTGCGGAAGTCGTTGTCAAGCTGGATACTGGCTAGCGCATTCTCGCTGATGCGCCCTTCCACTTCGGCGATCGCGGCCAGGAGCCTTCCGGCCTCCCCCTTTTGCTGGATGGTCTGCGTTTTCAAGGCGGTCAAGCGATCCAGCGATGCGAACCTCTTGGCGTAGAGATCCTGGATGATGATGAGGTCGTTGGTCGCCAGGTCGAGAGCTTCCAGGGCCGCGGCGCGCTGGGCCTTGAGGCCCTCGATCTGTTCGCGATATTGATCGTTGCGGGTTCCAAGCTGCGCCTTCTGGCTTTCCAGAAGCGTCATGTTGCTTCGATGCAGCGCGTTTTCACCCGCAATGAGGATCGCCATTGCGGGATCGCTGGCCCGGGCGGACAGATCGTCCGGTATGATCATCTCATCGCGGCCAATGGTCTCTGCCTCCAGGCGGGTCATTTGCAGCCGCGCACGGTCCAGCTGTTGGCCAATGATGCCGAGGTTTGCGCGTGCCACCGTGTCGTCGAAGCGAACCAGGACCTGGCCGGCCGTTACCTTGTCGCCATTTCGCACGAGGATTTCGTGGACGGTTCCGCCAGTCTGTTCCTGCACCTTCTTCACATTCGATTCCACCACCACCGTTCCACTGGCGATGACCGCACCGGCAAGGGAAGCGGTCCCGGCCCAGATGCCGATGCCGCCAACAAGTGCCGCGACAACGACGAGGCCGGATCCAATGGTCCATCGAACTCCGTCACCGCGCATCGACGGACGTCGCAATGCCGGCAGGGTTGCCGCGCGCGGTAGCGTCATGTCGGTCGTTTGCATGGGCGCGAGGCTCATCATGGCCGCCTGTCATGCAAGGTGACGACAGTTGGTGCGCGTTCGCCGCCCGGAGCCTGTTCCGGCCGCACATTGGCTGGGCGCGTCATCTTCGCCAGCACTTCGTCCCGCGGTCCAATCGCCTGTACCGTTCCGCCGGCCATGACCAGCACGGTATCGATATTCGCCAGTGCCGCGGGACGATGTGCGATGACGACGACGATGCCGCCTCGATCGCGTACGCCCTTTATGGCGGCGCCCAGGGCGATGTCGCCTTCGCCGTCCAGATTGGAATTCGGCTCGTCGAGAACGACGAGGAACGGATCGCCATACAATGCCCGTGCCAGACCGACCATCTGGCGCTGGCCTCCGGAGAGTGCTGAGCCGCCTTCGCCGATACGCGTCTGGAAACCGTCGCTCAGCCGGAGGATCATTTGTTTGACACCGGCGGCTTCGGCCGCTGCCACGACGCCGTCCGCGCTCGCATTGGCGTTGAAGCGGTTGATATTCTCGGCAACGGTACCCTCAAACAACTCGATGTCCTGCGGCAGGTAGCCGACGTCGCGTCCAAGCGCTTCTTCATCGAATTGATCGAGTGCGGCCGCATCAAGACGCACAGTGCCGCGAAGCGGGGTCCATGCCCCGACAAGCGCACGCGCCAGCGTGGATTTGCCTGACGCGCTGGCTCCGATGATGCCCAGCCCGGCTCCCGCCTGCAAGGAGAACGCTACGTTCTGGATGATTGGTTTTTGCTGGCCGGGAGCACCGACCGAGACCGCCTCGACCGACAGCGTCTCCCGAGGCCGTGGCAGCGTAAGAGGCGCTTCTTGTGCATCGGCGTTGCGCAGCATCTGTTTGAGCCGGCCATAGCTCTGTCTGGTGGAAACCCAGGGGCGCCAGTTGGCGATGACGAGATCGACGGGCGACAGTGCCCTGGCGAGCATGATCGACGTCGCAATCATGATGCCGGGCGATGCCTCGCCTTCGATCACCAGGTAAGCGCCAAGTCCGAGCATCAGCGATTGCAGGATCATTCGCCACGTCCGCGAGACGGTCCCGGTCGCGCCGACGACATCGGAAATGCGCAACTGATTGGCAAGATACGCTTCGCTCCGATCCTGCCAGAGACCGCTGATGCGACGTCCCATGCCAAGCGCGCGCACCACCTCGGCATTGCGACGCCCGGCATCGGAAAGCTGCTTGCGGGAAATGGACGATTCCATCGCCCGTTTGGCGGGTCCCCGGCTAAGCCCTTCGGCAACCAGTGTCAGCAAGACGCTCACGATCGCGCCGGCCGTCGCGAGCGCTCCAAGCAGCGGGTGGAGGAAAAAGATGCCGACCAGATAGAAGGGCAGCCAGGGCAGATCGAAGAAGGCTGTCGGGCCCGATCCCGAAATGAAGCTGCGTATCTGGTCGAGATCGCCGATCGGCTGAAGGCGTGTGCCTTCCTGACCGGACCTGAGAGGGAGCGAGACCGAGAGAGCGAAGACAGCGGGTTGCAGGCTGGTGTCGAAACGCCTGCCGATCCGTGCAAGCAGCCTGAGCCGCAGGAGATCAAGCAGACCATAGGCGATGTAAAGTCCCGCCATGGCGATCGAGAGCACTGTCAGGGTCGGAATGCTGTGCGAAGGCAGGACACGGTCATAGACCTGAAGCATGTAGAGCGAGCCGGTCAGACCAAGCAGATTGATCATTCCCGAGAAAACGGCAACGCAAACCAGTGCCGCGGCGCACGACCTTAGCGCACGGCTGGGCGCGGACAATCCCGCTGGGGCAGGACGGGAGCCGCCGCGGTTCTGAATCTGAATTGCCACGTGCCCCCGCTTAACGTTCAGACTACGACGAAATCGGCGTTGGTCAGCGCCAGGTTTGCGGCAAGCGTGGCGAAATGGGTGGAACCACCCGCCGCACTGCCGTTGCTGTCATAGGTGAGCCAGCCGGTATCCGTCTCATAGATGATATGATCGTTGCCGTCACCCGCAAGGCCGGTGGTGTTCTTAACGAACTGTTCCGCCGTCAGCGTGCCGTTGCCGCCAAGCGCTGCAAAGATCGCATTGTCGACCTGGATTGTGTCGTCGACCACTGAGAAGTCGGTGATGCGGTCGACATTGGCAGAGGCGTTCAGCGCCGTGGTGAAGACGAAGGTGTCATGCCCGGTGCTGCCGGACAGCGTGTCGTTGCCGAGCAGGCCGTTGATGATGTTGTTGCCGGAATTGCCGGTGATGATGTTGGCAGTCGAGTTGCCTGTGCCATTGATGGAAGCCGCGCTGCGCAACGCCAGGTTCTCCAGCTCCTGGCCGGAAAGATTGAACGAGACATAGGCCTGCACATTGTCGGTGCCGCCGCCGTTGGCCTCGATGACATGGTCTCCGGCATTGTCGACATAGTAGGTGTCGTTGCCTTGAGCGCCACTCATCGTGTCGGCGCCGGCAAGGCCGTTGATGACGTTGTTGCCGCTGTTGCCGGTGATGATGTTGGCAGCGGAATTTCCGGTGCCGTTGATCGAGGCCGCGCCGCGCAGCGCCAGGTTCTCCAGTGCCTGTCCCGATAGGTTGAAGCTGACATAGGCCTGGACATTGTCGGTGCCCCCGCCATTGGCCTCGATGACATGGTCGCCGGCATTGTCGACATAATAGGTGTCGTTGCCTTGCGCGCCGCTCATGGTGTCGGCACCGGCAAGGCCGTTAATGATGTTGCTGCCTGAATTGCCGGTGATGATGTTGGCAATGGAATTGCCGATGCCGTTGATGGAGGCCGCGCCGCGCAGCGTCAGGTTCTCCAGCTCCTGACCAGAGAGATTGAAGGAAATCGTGCTGTTGACTGTATCGGTGCCCTGGCCATTGGCCTCGAGGACAACGTCGCCGGCATTGTCGACCCAGAAGGTGTCGTTGCCGGTGCCACCGCTCATCGTGTCGGCGCCGGCGCCACCATTGATGGTGTCGGCGCCGCCGAACCCATAGAGCACGTCGTGCAGCGGCGTTCCGTTCAGCGTGTCATTGCCACTCAGCGCGAGATTGAGCAGACCCATCGTGTCATTGCTGAAGACGAAGCTCGCAACGTCGGTGGCCGCTACGTTCAGGCCCGTGATCTGCAGCACCGTGCTGCCAGCCACCACATACTGGACGGATGTCACGGTCCCACCGGTAGGGACGCCGGCGTTATAAGTGAATCCAGAGCCCTGAAAGAGTGTGTAATTCGACGCGTCGTCAAAAAACCTTGCATAGAGAGGCTGCGGGTCTTCGAAGTCGTAGTCGACCAGTGCTCCCACCTGCAGCGTATCGAAATTCAGTCCAAAAACCGTACCGCCACTGACCACAGCCATGACGTTCTCCCACCCAAGATTAACAACCCCAACCTATATTTACGAGGTTTCCTGAAACAGCACAACTGACCGTTTTTACTTGCAGTTAGCCGGCGAGGGTTCGGGGATGGAATTGTCGCGATGGACTTTGACGGCGGCGGCAAGGTCCGCTTCGGGCGGACCGGCATGACTTCCCTACACCACGACGAAATCGGCGTTGGTGAGTGCCAGGTTGGCGGCCAGGGTGGCGAAATGGGTTGAGCCACCCGCGGCACTACCGTTGCTGTCATAGTAGAGCCAGCCGGTGTCCGTCTCGTAGATGATGTGATCGTTGCCGTCGGCGGCAAGGCCAGTTGTGTTCTTGACGAACTGGTCGGCCGTCAGCGTGCCGTTGCCGCCGAGCGCTGCGAAGATGGCGTTGTCGACCTGGATGGTGTCGTCGGCGACCGAGAAGTCGGTGATGCGGTCGACATTGGTCGAGGCGTTCAGCGCCGTGGTGAAGAGGAAGCTGTCGTTGCCGGTGCTGCCGGAGAGCGTGTCGTTGCCGAGGAGGCCGTTGATGACATTCGCGCCCGAATTGCCGGTGATGATGTTGGCGGTCGAGTTGCCGGTGCCGTTGATCGAGGCCGCGCTGCGCAGCGCCAGGTTCTCCAACTCCTGGCCGGAAAGATTGAAGCTGACATGAGCCTGGACATTGTCGGTGCCCTGGCCGTTGAGCTCGACGACATGGTCGCCGGCGTTGTCGACATAATAGGTGTCGTTGCCGGTGCTGCCGCTCATGGTGTCGGCCCCGCCGAGGCCATCGATGACGTTGTTGCCGGAATTCCCGGTGATGGTGTTGGCAGCGGAATTGCCGGTGCCGTTGATGGAAGCCGAGCTGCGCAGCGCCAGATTCTCCAGCTCCTGTCCCGACAGGTTGAACGAGACATAGGCCTGGACATTGTCGGTGCCCTGGCCGTTGAGTTCTACGACATGGTCGCCGGCATTGTCGACATAGTAGGTGTCGTTGCCAAGACCGCCTTGCATGGTGTCGGCGCCTTCCTTGCCGTCCAGCGTATCGTTGCCGCCGAGGCCGCTCAGCGTGTTGACGCCTGAATTGCCATTCAGCGCATTGGCCAGGCTGTTGCCGGTGGCGTTGATCGAGGCTGCGCTGCGCAGTGCGACGTTCTCGATATTGCCCGTGAAGTGGTTGCCGTCGCTGAGGTTGATCGAGATATAGCCATTGACGATATCCGAGCCGTTGGCGCCGGTGGTGCTTTCACTCACGATATCGCCAGCATTGTCGACGAAGTAGGTGTCGTTGCCGGCCCCGCCATACATCGTGTCGGCACCTGCCTTGCCATCCAGCGTGTCATTGCCGGCCTTGCCGTCCAAGTGGTCGCCGCCCGAGGAACCATATATGGCTTGGGTGCCGTCGGTGCCGATCAGCGTCAAGGCGTTCGTGCCAAGCCCGACGATAGATGAAATGCCGTTCAGCGCTGTCACCGATACCGACGTGCGGATGGTCGACTGGCCCATCAAATCGATCTTGGCGTTGAAGCCGGCAGCGATCGTCGCGGTGAGAACCACCGGTGTCACCTGATCGCCGCCGGCAAACGTGATGGTCTTGAGACCGGCCGTCACCTCTTCGGAATAGCCGCCGGCGCTGCCGCTGGCCGTGTTCGGTCCGCCGCTGACGGAAACCGTTATGTTGCCGCGCCCTTCGTCGATCGAATAGAACTGGTCGGCGGTCACGGTATCGTTGAAGGCGACACCGGTGAGAAACTGGTGATTGCCGCCTGGCCGGCCGAAATCTTCGGTCAGCATCGTCGCGTTGAGGCCCTGATAGATGCCTTGGGCCTGGCCGACACCGACCTCCTGATAGTCCGGATCCATCAAATTGACACGGTGGCCGCGGCCAACGATGCCCGAATCGACAAACAGAAGTTCATGGAGCTGCAGAGACATCTCTGGTGTGACAGTGCCTGATGTAGATTGATACGCGATGTTTTCGCCTGCCCGGTCGAAGCTGTAGCCAGCGGCCGTCATCCGTTCGAATGGAGTGTTGCCGCTCAGATCGTCATGCGCGAAATAGTCGTTGTTGATCATATCCTGGCTATGATTCCGCGCCGTGCCGAGCAGAATGTCGTTCATTGCCAGCGGCTGCTTCATCGCCGCTGAAATGGTCTCTTCGGGCGGGCCTTCATTGAGGCTTATGCCGTATCGTGCGGCTTCGGCGGCGGGATCGAGCCGTGCGCGATTGATCAATTCCAGGATTGCCTGCTCGACGGCACTTTGATTGGCCACGGCTTTTCTCCCACTCAGTATTGTCGAGTATTGTTCTAGTCAAAATACTGCCAAAGCACCAGTCGGCTAGGAGCGAGCCTGCTCAAAAGCTTGTGCCATTCAACGCTTGAATTGCCGGCGCGGCAGACACGTCCACGCAATCGCCGACGCCGTAATCGAGCGCCTGCGATTGCGTGGGGAGCTCTATCTTCGAGCGGATCAGACCACGGCGAAATCGGCGTTGGTGAGCGCCAGATTGGCGGCCAGCGTGGCGAAATGGGTGGAGCCGCCGGCGGCGCTGCCGTCGGTGTCATAGTAAAGCCAGCCGGTGTCGGTCTCGTAGATGATGTGATCGTTGCCGTCGCCGGCAAGGCCGGTGGTGTTCTTGATGAACTGGTCGGCCGTCAGCGTGCCGTTGCCGCCGAGCGCGGCAAAGATCGCATTGTCGAGCTGGATGGTGTCGTCGACCACCGAGAAATCGGTGATGCGGTCGACATTGGTCGAGGCGTTCAGCGCTGTGGTAAAGACGAAGGTATCCTGGCCAGTGCTGCCGGACAGCGTGTCGTTGCCGAGGAGGCCGTTGATCGCGTTCGCGCCACTGTTCCCGGTGATGACATTGGCAATGGAATTGCCGGTGCCGTTGATGTTGCCGGCGCTTCTCAGCGCCAGATTCTCCAGCTCCTGCCCGGAGAGGTTGAAGCTGACGTAGGCCTGGACATTGTCGATGCCCTGGCCGTTGAGCTCGATGACGTGGTCGCCGGCATTGTCGACATAATAGGTGTCGTTGCCTTGCGCGCCGCTCATCGTGTCGGCGCCGGCAAGGCCGTCGATGATGTTGTTGCCGCTGTTGCCGTTGATGATGTTGGCAGCGGAATTGCCGGTGCCGTTGATGGAAGCCGAGCTGCGCAGCGCCAGATTCTCCAGCTCCTGCCCGGAGAGGTTGAAGGAGACGTAGGCCTGCACATTGTCGATGCCCTGGCCGTTGAGCTCGATAACGTGGTCGCCGGCATTGTCGACATAGTAGGTATCGTTGCCTTGCGCGCCGCTCATCGTGTCGGCGCCGCCGAGGCCGTCGATGATGTTGTTGCCGGTGTTGCCGGTGATGATGTTGGCAGCGGAATTGCCGGTGCCGTTGATCGAAGCCGAGCTGCGCAACGCCAGGTTCTCCAGCTCCTGTCCCGACAGGTTGAAGGAGACGTAGGCCTGGACATTGTCGGTGCCGCCGCCATTCGCCTCGATGACATGGTCGCCGGCGTTGTCGACATAGTAGGTGTCGTTGCCGGTGCTGCCGCTCATCGTATCGGCGCCGCCGAGCCCATTGATTATGTTGTTGCCGGAATTGCCGTTGATGATGTTGGCAATGGAGTTGCCGGTGCCATTGATCGAAGCCGCGCTGCGCAACGCCAGGTTCTCCAGCTCCTGGCCGGAGAGGCTGAAGGAAACGTAAGCCTGGACATTGTCGGTGCCCTGGCCGTTGAGCTCGACGACATGGTCGCCGGCATTGTCGACATAGTAGGTGTCGTTGCCGGTGCTGCCGCTCATCGTGTCGGCGCCGGCAAGCCCATCGATGACGTTGTTGCCGGAATTGCCTGTGATGATGTTGGCAGCGGAATTGCCGGTGCCATTGATCGAAGCCGCGCTGCGCAGCGCCAGGTTCTCCAGCGCCTGTCCCGACAGATTGAAGCTGACATACGCCTGGACATTGTCGGTGCCCTGGCCATTGGCCTCGATGACGTGGTCGCCGGCGTTGTCGACATAGTAGGTGTCGTTGCCGATGCCGCCTTGCATGATGTCGGCGCCACCGCGGCCGTCGATGACATTGGCAACATTATTCCCGATGACGGTATCGGCATGGGCGTTGCCGATGACGTTCTCGATCGTTGTCGAGAACGCAAGGCCCAGATTTCGCTCCCATTCATAGGCCGGGGTGGTCGGATCAGTCAGGGTGTTTCGAATAAAGTCCCCAAAGCCATCGAATTGCGCGGTGAGGTCAGCAATCTGATCCTCGACATTGTAGTAGTCGAGATCCGAATAGGCGCCGGGCCGCAAATCGACGGTCGAGCCTCGGGAAAGCGCGGACAGGTCTAGAGTGTCCGTGCCGCCGGCATCGTAGATCGCCTGCCTGCCATTCAAGCCATTGTCGGTAAAGGTGTAGACGGTATTGCCGGTGGCAGTGGTGAGATCTGCGCCGTAGTGGGACTGGATCGCCATGATATCGAGCACCATTGGCGTAAAGGACGACGTTCCCTCGACGCTATAAGAGATCCCGCCGCCCCCTTGGTCCGACCAAGTGAAGAAATTGTCTTCCGACGTGTAGCTCATCACCGTGTAAGTTGTGCTGTCGTACCCCGCTGGCACAGTCGGCGGCTCGAAGGGGTGTTTCAGTCCCAGGGCATGCCCGGATTCGTGGATGAGAATCTCGAAATCAGATGTATGCAGGGAGAAATCGGATGACTTATAGGTTTCGTCGACCCAGACGTCGCCGTTGACAGCAATTGCCGTGTTGCCGGGCAGGGGCGGGCCATAGGCATAGGCGGCTATGCCTGAGCCCTGGCGCGCTGTGACGTCGGTGAATGCGACGCGGATTTTCCCGGGGATTGCGTCCGATACCTCAGTTATCGAAGGCGCGATCAACGCGTCCCAAAGAGACAAGGCGACCCGAAAGCTTGCCGCCTGGGTGCTGTTGAAAGGTCCGGACTGAGCGTCGAAAGGCTCTCCCGATCCATAATCCGTCTCCCAGAGTGAACCGGCGCCTGGAATTGAATAAGTGATCGTCGAGCCCGACCACTTCGCACCGTCCACGTCAACAAGCCCATTCCGAGCCTGTGTCACGGTCACATTTGTCAAAGTCATCGCGCACCCCCCGCGGTTGTTGGACGATAATATCCGGCGACAGTATGGATCATAGATAACGGTGTCCGCTACGCTCGGAGAAATTCCAGGAAAAGTGTGAAACACTTTCCCGTCCGGAATTGTGTCAAACAAAGAGAAAGAGGGGTTTTGCGTTCAGTGAAACGATTGACCGCTCCTACCTTCACACCACGATGAAATCGGCGTTTGTCAGCGCGAGGTTAGCGGCCAGCGTGGCGAAATGGGTTGAGCCGCCAGCCGCACTGCCGTCGCTGTCATAGGTGAGCCAGCCGGTGTCCGTCTCGTAGATGATGTGCTGGTTGGCATTGGTGGCGGCGCCCGACGCGTTGGCGGCAAACTGGTCAGCCGTCAGCGTACCGTTGCCGCCAAGCGCTGCGAAGATCGCATTGTCGACCTGGATGGTGTCGTCAACCACTGAGAAATCGATGATGTGGTCGACATTGGTAACGTCATTGAGCGCTGTGGTGAAGACGAAACTGTCGTTGCCGGTGCTGCCGCTCAGCGTGTCGTTGCCGAGGAGGCCGTTGATGACATTGGCTCCCGAATTGCCGGTAATGATGTTGTCGGTGGAGTTGCCGGTGCCGTTGATGTTGCCGGTGCTTCTCAGCGCCAGATTCTCCAGTTCCTGCCCGGAGAGGTTGAACGAGACATAGGCCTGGACATTGTCGATGCCCTGGCCGTTGAGCTCGATCACGTGGTCGCCAGCATTGTCGACATAATAGGTGTCGTTGCCTTGAGCACCGCTCATGGTGTCGGCACCGGCAAGGCCGTCGATGATGTTGTTGCCGCTGTTGCCGGTGATGATGTTTGCGATCGAATTGCCGGTGCCGTTGATATTGCCTGAGCCGGTCAGCGTCAGCTTCTCCAGTTCCTGTCCCGACAGGTTGAAAGAGACGGAACTGAAGACGCCGTCGGTGCCCTGGCCGTTGAGCTCGACGACATGATCGCCGGCATTGTCGACGTAGTAGGTGTCGTTGCCGGTGCTGCCACTCATGGTGTCGGCGCCGCCGAGCCCATTGATGACGTTGTTGCCCGAATTGCCGGTGATGATGTTGGCAGCGGAATTGCCGGTGCCGTTGATCGAGGCCGCGCCGCGCAGCGCCAGGTTCTCCAGCTCCTGACCGGAGAGGTTGAAGGAGACGTAGGCCTGTACATTGTCGGTGCCCTGGCCGTTGGCCTCGATGACGTGGTCGCCGGCATTGTCGACATAGTAGGTGTCGTTGCCGGTGCTGCCGCTCATCGTGTCGGCGCCGGCGAGCCCATCGATGACGTTGTTGCCGGAATTGCCGGTGATGATGTTGGCAGCGGAATTGCCAGTGCCATTGATCGAAGCCGCGCTGCGCAACGCCAGGTTCTCCAGCGCCTGGCCGGAGAGGTTGAAGCTGACATAGGCCTGTACATTGTCGGTGCCCTGGCCATTGGCCTCGATGACATGGTCGCCGGCATTGTCGACATAGTAGGTGTCGTTGCCGACGCCGCCGCGCATCGTGTCGGCGCCGCCCTTGCCGTCCAGCAAATTGTTGCCGGAATTGCCGATCAGCGTGTCAATGCCGGAACCGCCAACGGCGTTCTCGATTGTCGCGCCGAAGGCTATTGAAACATTGCGGTGGCCGCCGCCGATGTCGGAGAAACTGCCTGCGGCCAGATTGATGGTTTGGGCTTGGCCGAACCCGGACGCATTCAGCGTATCGACACCACCAGCGTCCCAAATGCAGATTGCCGGCGAGGGGTTCAGGGCGAAGTTGTACACGTTGCCCGCATTGGAACCAAAACCGTAGACGGTATTGCCCGTACGCGTCGTCATATTGGGGCCGTAGAGCTGCTGAACAGCCAGAATGTCATACAACATCAGCGTGTCGGGATAGTCATTGTAGTCGGATGCGCCGGTGTTGGTCTCGTCGAAATAGCTCATCACGGTGTATTGGTTGCTGTCCTGGATGAACTGGGCATCGTTGCCGTAGGTGGGGGTTCCGGACCCGGCGTTGTACTCACCGGGATGTGAGAGGCCGAGCGCGTGGCCAGTTTCGTGCAGAATGGTCTGATATTCGTAAGAGCCGATCGGCAGATTTCCCGTGTCAACGGCGTCGGTGTTCAAATGCACGTCTCCGGAAATGTCGCCCGGCGCCGTCGTTCCCGGGTAAATTGCGTAGGCTCCGGCAGGGTCCGGCTTCGATGTGTAGTTTCCAAACAGCATCGTCGCGTTGTCGCTGGTGCCAGCGGGGTTGACTTGCGTGAACGTCAGGCCGCAGACCGACGAATACATGGCAAGCACGGACTTGACGGCAGCGATTTCCGCGGAACCCAACGGACTGAACGGGGCGGCAAACCCTCGCGAGTCCGTGCAATTGACGTCCGTCATTCGCACAGCCCATGTCACGTTCACCGGCTGCCCGGGCGCTGTGCTCCAGCTGCTTCCGGGCCTCAGGATCGCGCCGGCCCCCATCAATTCGTCGTAGCTGGCCCGGGTTCCGCTGACTACGGAAACACCATATTGCCCCACGTAATCATCGTTATATGCGCCGGCATTGATGAAGTAATCGCCGGTGGTCGAGGCCGTGTAGGTGATCGTCGAATAGCGGTACTGGCCCGGGATGACGTCATCGTTGGACGCAACCAATGTTCCGGATGCGTTCATGAGGGCCATAAACGTATCCTCGACATTGTCGCCGACGGTCGGACTGACACGCGCACCTTCACCGACTTCCGCGAATGTGTAGGTCTGGCCCGCCACCAGGTGCACTCGGTACCAATCATGGTCGCCGGCCGAAGACAAATGGCCAGTCGCTGTCTGGCCGACTGCCAGGGTGTAGCTCGTGGCGATGGATGACGCCGCATCCGTTGTTTCGGTGACGTTTGGCATAGCCTCCCCCTCTGCGTTTCCCGCGGCCGCGCCGTTTATTATCGATAATGGAGCACGAGGCTGACAACCCGCATGTCCGGCTGGCCTATTTGCCGTCGTTCACTTTGTCCTTGCCGCATAGCCGTTCTGCCACTTCGAGTGCCCTGCGAAGGACTTCCCGATTTTCCGCTGCCGAAATGATCGGGCTTCCAAGGCGTGCTTCGTGCAGACGCGCCAGCGCCTGCTCACAGGTTTTGGCATTCATCGGGCGCTGCGGATTTCGAGGATAGGATTGTACTGGCTGAGGTCCGATGGTGGATGCCACCACGATAGCTCCCACGCATAGGAGGTTCCGAGTCATGAGCCTTTTCCGTGACCGGTCTGTCTTTGACCAGGCGGCCGTCCAATTCTCGGCTTGGTGACAGCCACCCATGCCTGTCGCCATCATGATCGGCCACAACCACCTTCCAAAAGATACAATCGCTTTCCGCGGCTTCGCGCCGACAGGTCAATTGCGAAACATTTGTTTCCGAAATCCTATGCCCCAACCCTAGATTGATACTCTATGTCACGGTCACGACTGTATTCAACGCTGTTCTTGAGGACCAGCTAAAATTCCTGCTTGAATTCCGTATGTACCGCGTTGCTTTGTTGGCATGGGTGCATCTCTCCTGGCATCGGGCTGGACTGCTTTGGGTGCACCCAGGCGACAAGGTACGGATCGCAGGCGCGGAAATATCGGTGTTGCCGCCCGCCAGTGCGAGTTCCGCCGCCCTGGTTTGCATGGTGGTGCTGAGTTCCTTCTGTTTCAGGCGCAGGTCCTCGTCCATAACATTCCTCCGTTAGCTGGAGGTCTAACGTATCGACGAAGGGGAAGTTGCCCCCACGCGTCTAATAGGCTGTCTTTGGCCGTTTAGGTCCTTGGTTTTCACAAGGACCTTCCTTGGCTTCCCGAAAAGCGCGTGTAGCTTGTCCGCGACCTCCGTAATCGCAGGGAAGGCGGCATAGAAAATCGACATGGCGTCGCCTGCAAGGCCGTTACGAGCAGCGTAGTCCTCCAAGGCTTCCTGCGAAACGGTCAAGGTGAACGTGCCACCGTCTTGGTCCCAGACTAGAACCTCTACACCGCCGGCATTTATGTAGGGTTCATTCTTACGCCGATGATCCAGCAGGGTAGCACCGTATTGCGCCCACAGTCGCTCGCAGTCGTTTGCCCTCAGGCTTGGCGTTCCAGGTTTACCATAGAATACCATCGCCGCCCGGACGTCATATCCAAGCACCTCTGCATTGGCGACGAACTGGATGGCGTCCCCGAGGCGAGTGGTGCCGAGCTTGACCTCCGTCTTGCTCGCGAGGTCGATCACACCAATGATTTCGGCTTCGTTATTCCTGGCAGCCAATACCGTACATACAGTCGCGAGCATGTGAGCCTCCGCTAATAATCTTAACCTCCAGGAGCCGGCTTGTTTCCCGCCGCGACTAGCCGACCTGCAAACCAACACGGACAGCCAGCCCAACCGGCCACTGATGCCGTCGAGGAGCGAGAATGCCCACATTAGTTAAAAAAATAACAAAAACCTAAAAGGCCCTAGTCCAGGTCGGCCCAAGGGAACGCCGAACAAGACCACGCTGCTCAAGCACGCTATTTTGAAAGCAGCGGCGGAATATGCCTAACTGCGCGGGGCTTCGCAGTTACCAGCCGGGAACTCCGTCTACCTGGAGAGGAAACACGATCCATTCGTCAGGAAGGCGGCTACCCCAGCTCCGTCGCAGGTGGCAACCCTCGAAGCTGCCTTTCATGCCGAGTGGAAAAAGCTTCGCGCCATAGAGCCGGCGCTGAACGCAGCAGAGCAGCGCTATATGGACATCAAGGGACGGCGACCTGTCATGGCCGAAATGACAGCGGAGGAGGTCGAAAGGGTCCGGCGGACGACTGTCGCTGATCTCGCAAACCTACCGCCAAGCCGCGCTGGCGTCGAACATGCCGAGGCTTGCGCGCCTATGACAAGGCTGATGCTGGCATCCGGCGCAAGACAGGCTATGGCAAGCTCGATCGAGAATACTCCAAACAGACCCACCGCACGGGGAACGCAGCTAACGCGCTGCTTCGCTACCCTGCAAAGACGCTGGCCGATCTCGCGGCGAAGGAGCGAGTGCATCGCACGTGGGAATTTAACGGACAGGACTTCAATTACATCATGGATGACATTGCTCGGTTGGCTCGCAAGACGATCTGAACAAATGCCCTTCGGACACTTGATGCCCGCTGCTCACGGCAGCGGGCCTATATTGGCGCGACCGGGCCGTCACTCAATGGTTATGGGACTGCTGGAATCCGGCCACGTCGTATTGAGATACGCTCTTCGGATTGTTTGAGTTCTGCGGTTGCTCGCCCGCGTAGTGTGTCCCCGCATTCCCCTCGGGGTTGAAGGCTGAGCCCGGGGCAGAACTGGCGTGACCAGGGGTAACGCTTCCTGTTTCAGTGGTTCCAATCGTTTGGCTGGGCTGACCTGTCTTGCCTGTTACGGTGTGGACGTTGGCAGCTGAAGCCGTGCCGGCCGAGGCTACAAGCAAGCCCACCGCTATCGGAATGAGGCGATGTTTCATGGTTGTTCTCCCAAAGCGTTTCGACAGGGCGCTCGGATCTTGGGAGCACCCGGCGAACTAACTAAACGCTTTTGGGACCACCACTCATCCGGAAGATCGCGAACTCGTGATGTCGCTGCCTCACGGTGGCGGGCTTTTTGTTGGCCTGCTACTTTTGCAACTAAACGCTACGGTATGAAACAGGATAGCCCAAGCATCGTCGAACGACGTTAGGAACGGAGTTAGGAAGAGAATAAGGCTACGGCCAATAACGTCGCAATATCAGCAGGATGACAGAAAATCTGGCGGAGGAAGTGGGATTCGAACCCACGGTGAGCTTGCACCCACGCCGGTTTTCAAGACCGGTGCCTTAAACCGCTCGGCCATTCCTCCGTTGTGATTTTTCAATCACTTAGGTAGTGCGCTGCCGGCTGGCTTCGGCCTGTTGGCACCGGATTGGCACCGAAGGCATTCCCGACTGGTTCGCGCTTCATTCCTGTAGTGCGGCATTGAGGGCCGCGTCAACCACCGCTGCGGCACCTTCCTGCTGACCTGGGAGCAGGTGCGCATGAATGTTCAGGGTGACTGACGGATTGGCGTGACCGGCGCGGGCCGACACGACATGCTGCGCAACAGGTGGGTGATGTGGGTATGCCGGAGGCCATGGAAGGTGACTTGCGGAACACCAGCAGTTTCGGCTTCCCGATCCTTCTCATCCTTGCCCATGCCAAGCTTCAAGCGATGCTCCTCGCTGGCCGTCATTGGCGCCATGTGCTGCATTGAAAGAAAACTCGCCGGGCGAAGGAACCCCAATCCCTCAAGCCCGGCGAAAGTTTACTTCCTGATCCCCGATCAGGACCGGTAGGAGGAGGGTACCGGCAATCTATGCAGTGCAAAACCGGTGCCAGCATTTTTTGTCCCGAAATGAGACAGGCCAACGCGAGCCATGCGCGACAGCGAACTTACCGAACGCCCTGGCCGAGGCTGGACGTGATGGGCCGAGGGCGTAGGCGAATACGAGATTGAGCGGACATGGTGGCAGGCCAAGGTCTTGCACTTCCCCAAGCTCAACGTGTCGGTCTGGTTCGAGGGATCTGAAGGGGTCGACGAGCGCCAGGCCGCGCGGGACGCTTCGGCGCTGTAGGACGGCGGCCAGGGGAAACGCTTGCTGGCGAGGCCGTTGGCGCTCTGATACGATCGGCCTGTGGATCAAGAGACCTTAGATCATCATGCGCTCGGCTTGCTGAAGCAGTATCGAGATGTCCTGGTCGAGAGCTTTGCGCCCCGTGACGCTGATGGAGTGCCTGAAATCAGGACTCTAGCCCAAAGCACCGACCCTTTAGAAATCGCAGCTTTGAAGGACATTGAATTACTCGATGTCGTGATCGGCGCGATGTCAGGCCAGGTCGTTCGCCACTCTATCTGAAACCGTCCGCTGGAACCTGAGCCGTTGCCGACTTTATGGCTCAATGAGCACGCGCGGAATCGATTTCCTAGATCAATGGATTGCCAACAACATCCCCGAGACGGCAAAGGCCCAATGTCATCTCGGTTGACGAGCTCACCCACAAACTGATTGCTGACGCGGCAGTGATCGGAATTCGGGGGATCGAGATCGGCGAAGAGGTCGACAGATGCTGGCGTGCCGGAGTGACCATTCGCCGCTTGCCGGCGAGATCACGCGGCTTGACCTTCCATGTACTGGAAGGTGTATGGCCGAAGCATGACTTGGAGGTAGGCGCATGAAGGTTGGAGTTGCGGCCTGCCCGCACTGGGGAGCGCACAACTCGGTGAAACGCATCGTCCTTGCGGTGGGGCTTGCACTGGCTTGTGTTTCAAGCCTGGCCGCTGCCAAGGTTGGCAGTGAAGCGCTCATCGAGGCCCGCCAAGCGTCCATGAAACAAATGGCAGCGGCTGCAAAAACGCTTGCTGGGATGTTTAACGGCCAAGTCCCTTACAATGCTGCTGCATTTCGAGACGCTGCCGAAACCCTACGAGATCGAACCGGGAGCCTCGTTGGCGAGTTTCCATCCGGATCGCTCGGTCCACTGTCCGGTGCCAAACCGGAAATCGACCAAGACCGACGAAGTTTTGAGGCGCTGGCTCACCACATCGCCACGCTCACAACTGCACTGGCAAAGGAGGCTGCGAATGCGCCCCCGAAAATCAACGGCGAAATGCGGATGGGGCCCGGAACGATGATGGACGGCGGAAGTCTGCTGGGGAAGCGCACTAACGCGGCTGAACCCGATCCGGCGACGCTGCCCGCAGAACACTTGGTGCACATGATTTTGCAGGATTGCACCGGTTGCCACTCCAGGTTCCGCCAAAAGATTCGATGACGGTCGTCCACGAATTAATTCTCTGATGATTTTGTCGACGCGCAACTCCTGCTCACCGGCAAGAGTGAACGGGCGCTTGCGGGGCGCTGTTTTGCCCTGAAGGGCGGCGCTTGCCGCTGCTCCCGCCGTCGCTGGTACATCCGCAGTCGACGGCGGGTGCCGGACTTAAAGCTTGCACCGGCCATTGCGGGGGAGGTCAGGTCTCCCGCGCGAGTGACTCTACAACCACGTCAGAAGTTGCTCAATTAAGGCTAAGTGCGGGTGGCCATCATCCTTTCAGGGGCCTTACCGGGCGCTTGCCGGAACCATCTCCAAGCGCTTATCGACCGGCTCGGCCCGGATCGCGGCTGCATTGGGATCTGGTCGAGGCCCTTCGGCTGCTCGGATTGTACGGCTGCAAGGCGCGACCGCCGGCCGGTGTTACGAGGGTATCCAGGCGCAGCGCAACCGCGACTGGAAACCGACGTTCTCATATCGCCAAGCGAACGGCGCTAGATGTCCCGCCACGGATCAATTGTGCTTGGCACCGAAATTGCTCTGTTGATTAAAACAGCGAGATATCTCTCTAGATGATCGAAAGCGCCCCTAGGATTGTCTGCAATTCGTGCAGAGTGCCCCTTAGCAGCGTCAGTGAGCCTCAAGGGTCCGACCTCTTATCTTGCCCCAATTGCCGGATTTCCGACACATACGACAACGTCATGCTTGAACTTGGCCAACGCACGGCGGACGCACTTTTGCGCGCGATCTACCGACCTGTTCCCTCGAGGATCTATCGTTTCGCCCTTCTCTTTTCAGAAGGGGGACACCACCCCAAGCCGACAAGGTCGCCCCTGATGAGCACGACTAGTGACGAGGACCACCGCCGTATGCGAATGCGGGTCAGGCGGAGGAAGGATGGTCCGTCCCGTGCCTAAAGAGGCCAACGGAAACGCGCGCTGTGCTTCATATTAGACCAGAAAGATGGAGTAGGTGGGCAACTCGCATGCCGAGGCCCACTGTGAATTCGCCATCGTTGGCAGCAAAGTCCCAACCGAAGAATGCCGCCCAGCCAAAAAGCAGAATGGAGAAGCGCATTAAACGACGCTAAATTAGACATGTTGAATAAAGGTTAAGGGCTTTATATGCGACGGTTAGCCCTGAGCCTTTCCCCCCGGCCGGGCACTACCATGTTGACCCAGAAATGCCAGTGAAGCCGGTCGCTTTTCCGCCAGGCAATCCATCCCGGCGCCCTTTTGACACTCAACAAACCAGCGGGGCGCCGAGCCATTACCCGGCGGCGCTTTGAGGGGAACGGCGCCGAATATTCATCATAGCGCGCTCGCTGGAGTTTGTTGGAATACAGCCTTTTGGACGATGCCCCGCGGTTGAAAATGCCGGCCGGATGCCCGTCACCAAAAAATCCGGGCTTTCTTAAATCCGAACTCTATTCGCTACGGCTGGCCTGCCTCTTAGGTCTGACCCCGGCAAGCGATTGTCGCCTACGAAACGGTCTTCGGACGATAGTTTGGGCGGTATGAAAGGACCCGTAGCGCCGATCTCGCCTAGCCAATCCTCGTAGCCAGTGTTCATTTTGGACACCAGTTCATCGGGATCATGTATCCCGGACTGGAATAGGCTCTTGAGGCGCCGGCCGAAGTGTTCCCATGCCGGATGGCCTTCTGGAATTCCTGCCTCTGTGCAATAGTCGTTGAGAACCTTTGTTAGCATTGCAAGTTGCTCAGAATCGAGATGATCGTCGGATGACATCGCTTTATCCCTCGTGGGGGCGAAAGCGTGATCGACTCTTCCAAGCGCCAGGCGCCCGTTCAAATTGGCCAGCGACGTCCTTTCAGTACGCTTTAGTCAGGGATTAGCGAGTCAAATCGGGCGTGGAGCGGAGCTTGGGAAATATCTTTCAGCCGACGGAACGTTTGTGGTCGCCCGGTGTTATCACCCTGATCCCCGCATAGGGATCATAAAGGGCCTTGCCCCTCCTGGCCCTAGTTTGAGTCCGCTGTCTCCCCGGCAGCGGACCCGACGTATTTCAGTGATCGTGCCTTACGAATCAGTAAGTCGTCGGTCCGCGCAAAGCCAGATAACCAGCATCGTCGTCACCGAACGGCACTTTGCTGCCCGGCGGGCCTCCACCTGCCGAGAATCAAAGGCCCGCTGCCCGCTCTCAGTCTGCTGGCGGCGGGCTTTTCGCCCAAGGGGGCATTGGTGGTGACTACGCAGCGGAGGCGGAACGACTTCATAAAAGCATAGTCCAGCCGCTTCTATCACCTAGCAGCGAGCATTACCGGGCGCTCCAGCGCACCCACGAAGCGCTGTTGAAGACGGTGAAGGACGTCACCGGCAAGGATTCGCCGTTCATTCAATGGTTCGGGACAGGGCCTGTGCGGCCTCCCAAGGCTGGGTAGCGCCATCCCATGACCATGAAATATCCGTTCGTCGAGGACACGCTCGGCAAGAAGCTGCAGATCGGGTCGGGGCTTTCCGTCGACTGCATGACGTGCCGCCGGCATGCCGACCTCAATATCCAAGCGCTGGTTGACCGTCTCGGCGAAGATTACGGCTGCCTACACTGGGATTTGATCCGGGTCCTATTCTGCCAGCCCTGCCGTGACGCTGGGCGCCCTGACCGAAACATCTCGTTCACCAGCCACCCGAAGACACCAGGGCAGCGACGCTCAGACTAAGCGGCCCGGCATCTCCGCACGGCGGGGGGCCAGCAGACTGTCGGGCCTGACCGGCGCGGGTTGGGGAGCGTGCCGGCTGGTGAAAATATACGCTTTCGCTAATATGTTCGGGACCTATCCGTAAGAACGATGGAAGCAGCAAAAGGTGGAGCACAAACCCGTAAAGATCTAAACGGAAGGCCAAAGTGATGGCGAAGGGGTTCGACGACAAAGGGAGGGAGCACAAATGGCCGCCTATCTTATCGCGGATGTGGACATAAAAGACGCTGCCGCGTTCGAGGAATATCGGCGGGATGTTCCGGCCACCGAGGCGCGCTACGGCGGGCGATACTTAGGTCGTGGCGGTGCGACCAAGGTTCTGGAAGGTGACTGGGAGCCACACCGTTTGGTTATTATCGAATTCCCCGATATGGCGTCATTGATGGGCTGGTATAATTCGCCGGAGTACGCCCGCCTGATCGAGATCCGAAAACGTTGCGCCAACACCAGGATCATTGCGCTGGAAGGGATCACAACACCCATTGTCTGACGGTGCTGCGAAGCGGGCCTTTAGGGCCGGCAGAACAAGGACTTCAGTCTTAATTGCGCGATATCTAATATACGATAAACTTAACAGCGCGGGGGGCTTTTCCCGCCAAGGTGGCCGGTGCGGCTTCGCTTCCCCAAGCATCCCCTGCGCCGGCCATTCGCGTCGATAATCGGGAATTGTCAGATTGGATGCTGCACGCGTTAGCTTCGAGGCCAGGCGACGGGCAGACACGGTTGCGCCGCCGCCAAGATTTGATCCTATCAGGGGAAGTGTGGCGGCGGCGGCGATAGCCAGCAGCGTCGTTGCGGTTTTCTATTGGCTTGCAGGCAGCAATCACATCGCGGGTCCGATCGGCGTAATCACGATTTTGGCATTTGCGCTGCCGTATCTTTATCTCCGGAGAAAGGAGCGGAAGAACAGTGAGGCCTTTGATACCTATTACATCAGATTTTTGGAACTAGAGAGGGCAAGGGAGAAAAGCTTGGCTGCCGCCAAACCAAGCACCGCTCCCGGTAAGCCCTCATCGCGCCTGGCGCCGCTGCCCCTACATCCTGATCGAGACATACGACAACAGGTAAATGATCGCGATGGACGCCGTAGCGAGTACGACCCATACTCCTAAGCTGCTCATGCTTCCTCAATTCCCGCCGGCGCACTCGTTGGGCAGGGTGTTGGGATGGTGGACGCCGGCCCAGACGGAAAAGGTCCCCAAGCACAAGCTAATATAATTGAGATGCAGACGCCTATGGTGTGATCGCGGGAACCCATGGCCCAAGCGCTCCCGTCGGTCTCGCTTTCCTCGTCGATCATCCGGACCCGCAATGAAGGCTGATGCCTGATGCCAATGAATGTTTCGCGGAGGTGGATCTTCCCGCGCTTTATCTAGATTGCGCTGATTCCATGCACAGATAGCAGCGCCCGCTGCTGCATCCCGAACCACGAACGCAATCACCTATGGCGGAGGAAGTGGGATTCGAGCCCACGGTGAGCTTGCACCCACGCCGGTTTTCAAGTCCGGTGCCTTAAAACGCTCGGCCATTCGTCCGCTGTGACTTTCCAATCACTTAGGTAATGCGCTGCCGACTGGCTTCGGCCCGTTCGCAACGGATTGGCACCGAAGGCGTTCCGACTGGTTCGTAGTGCGGCATTGAGGGCCGCGTCAACCACCGCAGCAGCGCCTTCCCGTGATCTGATCAAGGTATTGTTCTGCCGACGTTGCAGGAGGAAAGGCGCCCTGATCGGAACCTCGCCTTCACCAGGCAGCCGACGATGCCTCACAAGAGACGATGGGGGCGAGAACTTTTCCATTAGTAAATACTAATAGGCAAGGGTATGGTCCGGCGGACGCAGCGTCAGGCATCGCGTAGGTGCCCTGGCCGATGGTGGCATGAACATCACGAAAATCGAAGCGATCCGGGCACCTGCCCAAGGGGGACTGGCATGGCTTTGACCACCACCTACTCCGTCACGCCGCTGCTCGAGCGCATCTTCCCGGCCGTGGACCCCGCCTCGAATTCCGACACAGTGGCCTTGAACGGCGGCGGCTTCGCGACGGTTGCCGACGTTCCGGGGGGTATTTCGGTCCCCGTCTTCTACGACGCCGCCGGCAACCAGCAGCCCCAGGTCATCAGCGCATTTGCCCCCGATGCCAAAATCGCGCAGCTGACGGACGGCACCGTTGCCATCGTGGGAGCGCATAGTGGCGGGGGCATTGATTTCGTCAGACAGACGGCCACCGGCGTCATCGTCGGAACTCCGTTGTCCATTGATACAGGTTCAGGCGCCTCGAACCCCGACATCGCTGCGAGAGCCGATGGCGGCTTTGTCGTTGCCTATCAGTATGACTACGGCGCCGGGGCAGGCAATGACATCGTGATCTACAACTCCGGGGCTTCCTATCCATTTGACGTGGACGCTTCATCGGCCAACGATCAGAACGCCAGCGTGGCGGGGCTTAACGACGGCGGCTTCGCTGTTGCCTGGGACCGGATAGACGCCGACGGTAATAGCATGATCTGGTATGCCGTCTACAACCATGACGGTTCGGTGAGGAAGCCGCCGGCCGAGTTCCAATCCGGCCACCAGGCGAATGTGACTGCACTCCAATCCGGCGGTTTCGCGATTGGGCTCGAAAAAGATGTGTTCCACAACGGACAGACCGACATAGTAGTGGCAGGCTTCGGTTCGGCCGGACAGCCGCTAAACTATGGCGGCAGCGTGGTAAGCCAACTGCCTACCGATGACAGCGAGACCGCCGTTACACAGCTGTCCAACGGCATGGTCCTGTCGACCTTCACCAACCTTTTCGATGCCGTCCACGGTGATCATGATATCCGCGGAGCACTGGTTGATCCGGTGACCGGATCTTTTATCAGCAACCCCGGCGATCCGCTGAAGATCGACTCCTCGGCGGACGACAACTCTCAATCATCGGTCTCGGCGTTCGGCCTTGCGCAGTTCGTGGTGAGCTACAGCAGCAACACAACAGGTGATGTCTCTCAAAAGACCTTCCAGCTTGTGCGGACCGTCACCGGCGACGCCGCCGCCGACAGCTTTACCGGCGATGATGCCGTTGACATCGTAAATGGCCTGGGCGGCAGCGACAACCTCGCCGGCGGCGCCAATAACGACACGCTAAACGGCGGCGACGGCAACGACCGTCTCGTTGGCGGCAACGGCAACGATTCGCTGAACGGCGGAACGGGGGCTGACGCCTTGCTGGGTGGTCCCGGCAATGACGCCTACTTCGTCGACAATGCGAGCGACGCGGTCGATGAGAGCAGCGCAGCCCTTGGCGCTGGCATCGATACCGTCAACGCCTACATCTCGATCAATCTAAGCGACGGCAACCACTTCACGGGCAATATCGAGAACGTCGCACTGCGCAGCGCAGCTTCGATCAACGCCACCGGCAACAGCCTGGCCAATACGCTGAATGGCAATTCAGGCGTCAACACGCTGAGCGGCCTCGGCGGCAACGATACGCTGGACGGCAAGGAAGGCGCCGACACCATGCAAGGCGGTCTTGGCAACGACACCTACTATGTCGACAATGCCGGCGATCATGTCGTCGAACTCAACGGCCAGGGCACCGACAAAGTGCAGGCCTATGTCAGCTTCAGTCTTTCCGGACAGGAGTTGGAGAACCTGGCATTGCGCAGCTCGGCTTCGATCAACGGCACCGGCAATTCGATCGCCAACATCATCACCGGCAATTCGGGCAACAACATCATCGATGGCCTCGGCGGGGCCGACACCATGAGCGGCAGCACCGGCAACGACACCTATTATGTCGACAACGCCGGCGACCATGTCGTCGAGCTCAACGGCCAGGGCACCGACAATGTCCAGGCCTATGTCAGCTTCAACCTTTCCGGCCAGGAACTCGAAAACCTGCAGCTGCGCAGCGCAGCGAACATCAACGGCACCGGCAATTCGATTGCCAACATCATCGCCGGCAATTCGGGCAACAACGTCATCAACGGCCTCGGCGGCAACGACACGCTGAGTGGTGCGCAGGGTCAGGACAACTTCGTCTTCACCACGGCGCTCAACGCCGCCACCAATGTCGACCACATCTCCGACTTCTCGGTGGTCGACGACACCATCCAGCTCGATAACGCCGTCTTCGCAGCGCTTGGAGGCAATGGCACACTGACGGCCGCCGCCTTCCACATAGGGGCAGTGGCCACTACTGCCGCCCAGCACATCCTCTACGACTCGGCGAACGGCTGGCTGAGTTACGATGCCGATGGCAATGGCGCCGGCGCCGCCAACCATTTCGCCACGCTCACTATGGGGCTCGCAATGACCAACAACGATTTCTTGGTCGTATGAATCCGCAAGCAGCCGGATGACACCATGTTCAAGGTTACCGACGGGCGGCGTGGCCTTTTCGGTGATCGAGCCAGAATGCCGACCGCGTGGGCCTTCCGTCCAAGCTACCGGCTGGCCGCAAAGGCACCGTGCCACAATATTGCCCGGTTCCGGCCATAATCGATTAATACCGTGATAAACAATTCCTGCGCACAAAGGATCGGGGTTCAAGGCGTCGTTGGCATTGTCGAGTGAGTGCACTGGCACCTGCGACGGTTAAAATAGCGGCGTCTTTCATTGAGACTGTAGGGGACATCTGAAAACATGCAGGCTGTGACGCACCCGCGTATTCGTCGCGCTGCTACAGTCGCGTTGTTGGCGATATCGGCTGCCTTGCTGGCGGCTTGCGCATCGCCTGAGCCCAAAGCGATGGTCTACAAAAAGACCCGCTCCAAGGAATATTTCTCCGAATCCGAATATGGCGTGAAGGCAAGCCCACGTGTGGCCTTCCGGGGCGGGCGGCTGCAGCGTGGCGGCGGCCGGGACCAGCTCGGCAAGCCCTATCAGGTCCGGGGCAGGTGGTATTACCCCAAGGAAGACAAGCACTACGCCAAGGTCGGTCTGGCCTCCTGGTATGGCGATGCCTTCCACGGCCGGCTTACCGCCAATGGCGAAGTCTACGACATGACACACCTGACGGCGGCGCATCCGACCATGCCGCTGCCAAGCTATGCCCGTGTCACCAATCTCAAGACCGGCAGCTCGGTCATCGTTCGCGTCAACGATCGCGGCCCCTATCACGAAGGCCGCATCATCGATGTGTCGGAGCGCGCCGCCCAAATGCTTGATTATGCCAATATCGGCACCGCTCAGGTGAAGGTCGAGTATGTCGGCCGCGCACCGCTCGACGGCGATGACGACCAGTATCTGATGGCCTCCTACCATCCCGGCAACAAGGCGCCGGACCCGTCGGATGGACTGCCGACCGGCGTCATGGTCGCCATGAACGGACCGTCGCCGAGCCTTCCCGTTGGTGCCGCCGCCGTACCGTTTCCTGGCCAGTTGACCGATTCGGAGACGGCCCAGGCGGTTATGCCGGCGCAGTCGCCGGCCTATGGCGACCTGGCATTGCCGGATTTCGGCCCGATCGTGCCGGAGCGCCCGGAGATCAGCCTGCCGCCGCAATCGCCGTTTGCCGTGGCCTCGCTCTCCTATGCGGACGATCGGGTAGAGCGCGCCTCCAACGCCTTCGCAGCGCTGGGCGGCGACGGCATGTCACCGGCCGACCTGCTGCAATCGTGGAAGCGTCAGTCGCCGTCGGCCGGTTCGCCCACCGACTATGTTGCGGCAGGTTCGTTCGAGGATGCGGCGGAGGCCAAGCGCGTTGCCGCCCAGCTTGCCGCATTCGGCAAGATCGAGATCCAGCGTTCAGAACTCGACGGCGAGGATTGGTATTCGGTCAATCTCTATCCCGACGGCCACCGAAATCTGGATGATTTGCTGCAGGCAGCCTGGTCGCATGGCGCGCCGGACGCGCTGGCTGTGCGCAACTGAACGCAAGCAAGGTCGGATTTCCACTGCGCGGTTGATCCGCCACGGAAAAAGCCTGATACTTTTCGCGGGCTTGCCGGACGTGCCGGCCAACGGGTCGAATTTCATGCAATTTCGCTTGCTCCAGCCTTTCGCCGGGCTTCTGTTTTTTTGCCTGCTATTGCTTTCCCTGGCTCCAGCCAGTGCGCAGCTTTTCGAGACCAAGGCCGCGCAGGTCTTCATGATCGATGCCGAGACCGGGACGGTGCTGTTTTCAAAGGATGCCGACAAGCCGATACCGCCGGCTTCGATGGCCAAGCTGATGACCATGGAAGTGGTTTTCAACGCCATAAAGTCCGGACGCCTGAAGCTCGACGACACGTTCGTGGTCAGCGAAAACGCCTGGCGCAAAGGTGGTGCGCCTTCGGGAACTTCGACGATGTTTGCCAAGCTCAAATCGTCGATCCGGCTCGAGGACCTCATTCAGGGCGTAACGGTGCAGGCGGCCAATGACGGCTGCATTGTCATTGCCGAAGGCATGGCCGGGTCGGAGGACAATTTTGCTTCGCAGATGACCGAGCGCGCGCGCCAGATCGGGCTCAAGACATCGACGTTCGTCAATTCGACCGGCCTGCCGGCGGACGGCCAGCAGACGACGGTGCGGGAGTTGGCGCTGCTGGCCGTGCATCTGTGGCGCGATTATCCGGATTTCTATCACTACTACGGCCAGAAGGATTTTACCTGGAACAAGATCTCGCAGCGGAACCGCAATCCGCTTCTGGCAATGGACATTGGCGCCGACGGCCTGGCGGTCGGCGCGAGCGAGACGTCAGGCTTCGGCATCGTCGGTTCGGTCAACCACAACGGCACGCGGGTGATCGCGGCGATGAGCGGACTGGCCAGCGACAAGGAGCGTGCCGAAGAGGCGCGAAAACTGCTCGACTGGGGTGTTCGCTCTTTCGAGAAGACCGAAATCTTCGCCAAGGACGAGGTGGTCGGCGAAGCCCAGGTTTTTGGCGGCGCGAAATCCGGCGTGACGCTGAAGGCGAAGGGTCCGATCGCCATCTTCCTGCCGATCACCAACCGCGACAAGCTGACGGCCAAGATCGTCTACACAGGCCCGGTTGCCGCCCCGGTGGAGGAAGGGCAGCCGGTGGGCGCGCTGCGCGTCTGGATCGGCGACACGCTCAGCCAGGAAACGCCGCTTTTCGCCGCCGAGTCGATCGGCGTCGGCACGTTGCCGCAGCGCGCGCTCGATGCCGTCAAGGAACTGGCGATCGGCTGGCTGCGCTAGAGCGGTTCATCGTTTCACGGAAATGCAGAACCGCTCTATCTCTTGGCTTTGACGCAATTCCCTAGGGAAAGTGCTGCGCTTTTCCCGGGAAGACCGTTTCACACTTTTCCTGGAATTGCGCTAGCGCCGACGGCATAGACGTTTGCCCCGACGCGGACTATCTAGAGCGCTATAACCACCCGCAAGCATGGCAAAGGCTTTTCGATTGGCGCGCGGATTTTTCATCACCTTCGAAGGCGGCGAAGGAGCAGGCAAGTCGACGCAGATCGAGCGGCTGGCCAGGAAGATGCGCGCCAAGGGATATGATGTCCTCCCCACCCGTGAACCTGGCGGCTCGCCTGGCGCCGAAGCTGTCAGGCATGTGCTGCTTTCAGGCGCCGCCGAACCATTCGGGCCGAAAATGGAGGCGCTGCTGTTCGCCGCCGCGCGCTCCGACCATGTCGAGCAGGTCATCCGTCCGGCGGTCGAGCGTGGCTCCATCGTGCTTTGCGACCGCTTCCTGGATTCATCACGCGTCTACCAGGGCGTCACCGGCGGTATCGACCCGGCGTTCATGGATGCGCTGGAGCAGGTCGCCATCAACGGCATGATGCCGGACATGACGCTGATCTTCGACATCGATCCGGCGGAGGGCCTCAGGCGCGCGACGTTGCGGCGTGGCACCGAAGCAATCGCCGACCGCTTCGAAAAGGAGAGGCTGGCGATCCATCAGGCCCGCCGCGAGGCGTTTCTGGCAATCGCGGCGGCCGAGCCGGAACGCTGCATCGTCGTTAACGCCGCCGCCGATCCCGATACGGTCGAGAATGTCGTGACCGCCACCGTGTTCGCGGCGCTGGAGGCAAGAACGCCTTCGCGCAACAGGCAGGCGACGCCGGCATGATCTTCGAGCGCATCGCACCCGAGCAGCACGACACGCTGGACGGCGTGCCCGAGCCATCCGAAACACCGCGTCTGGTTGGACACCGGCAGGCCGCGGGGATGCTGACCGCCGCCTATCGTGCGGGAAGGCTGCCGCATGCGCTGATCTTCTCCGGGCCGGTCGGCATCGGCAAGGCGACACTCGCCTTCCATCTTGCGCATCATCTGTTGAAGCACCCGTACTTTGCGCAGGCGCCGGAAAGCCTTGCCATTCCCGATCCGGCCTCGTCGCTGTTCCGACAGATCGCCACCGGCGCGCATCCTTGCGTGCTGCATCTGACCCGTCCGCCCAACGACAAGACCAAGAGCTTCAAGACCGTCGTCACCGTCGACGAGATCCGCAAGGTCAGCCGCTTCCTGTCGCTGACCTCGCATGACGGCAGCTACCGGGTTGTGATCGTGGACCCGGCCGACGACATGAACACCAATGCCGCCAATGCCTTGCTGAAGAATCTCGAAGAGCCGCCGGCACGAACGCTGTTCATCCTGATCGTCCATGCGCCGGGCAGCCTGCTGCCGACAATCCGGTCGCGCTGCCAGGTGGTGCGATTGACGCCGCTCGATGCCGACGACCTGATGGCGGTGCTGGAAACGACCGAACCGCCACCGCCGGACGATCCTGCCGCGCGCGCGGCGCTGGCCGAGCGGGCAGGGGGCAGCGCGCGCAGCGCGATCCTGTTGACGCAGTATGGCGGGCTGGAGATCGCCTCGACACTCGATACGCTGGTGGCGGCAAGAAAGAACGATGTCGGCGGCGCGTTTCGCCTTGCCGAGGCTGTCGCCGGCCGCGACCAGGCGATCCAGTTCGATATCTTCAACCGCCGGGCGCTGGAGCTTCTGTCGGATGCGGCAAGCCAGGCAGCGCTGACCGGTGACCTCGGACGGGCCAAAACGCTGTCGGACACTTGGCATGAGGCGCTCGACGCTATATCGGAGACCGACACCTACAATCTCGACAAGAAGCAGCACGCCTTGACCATGATCGACCGCCTGAATTCTGCAATGCGAATGTGACGGTTTTTTCATGCATGCCGTGCCCCAAATCCGGGGCCACTTTTGGGCGGCATGCATTGGCCTCGGGATGGCAATCGCCGCCCCGATGCGATATCCACCGCCACGCCTTTCCATTCAGACATTCATGACGGTTCATTCATGTCACGCGACAAGTTCTACATCACGACGGCGATTTCCTATCCGAACGGCAAACCGCATATCGGCCATGCCTACGAACTGATCGCAACCGATGCGCTTGCCCGCTTCCAGCGGCTCGACGGCAAGCAAGTCTTTTTCCTCACCGGAACCGACGAACACGGCATCAAGATGCTGCAGACCGCCAAGCGCGAAGGCATTTCGCCGCGCGAACTGGCCGATCGCAACTCGGCTGAGTTCAAGCGCATGGCGGAGGCGCTCAACGCCTCCAATGACGATTTCATCCGCACCACGGAAGAGCGGCATTACGCGTCGTCGCAGGCGATCTGGAAGGCAATGGCCGACAATGGCGACATCTACAAGGGCGGCTATGCCGGCTGGTACTCGGTGCGCGACGAAGCCTACTACGGCGAGGAGGAGACGGAGGTCCGCCCAGACAATGTCCGCTACGGGCCACAGGGAACGCCCGTCGAATGGGTCGAGGAAGAGAGCTATTTCTTCCGCCTCTCGGCCTATCAGGACAAGCTCGTCGCGCTCTATGAAAACCAGCCCGACTTCATCGGCCCGGCTGAGCGCCGCAACGAGGTAATGAGCTTCGTCAAATCGGGACTGAAGGACCTGTCGATCTCGCGCACCACCTTCGACTGGGGCGTGCCGGTGCCGGGCGACGAGAAGCACGTGATGTATGTGTGGGTCGACGCCTTGACCAATTACATCACAGGTGTCGGCTATCCCAATGAAAATGCTGACGATTGGCATTTCTGGCCTGCGGATGCGCACATCATCGGCAAGGACATCGTCCGCTTTCATGCGGTGTATTGGCCGGCCTTCCTGATGTCTGCCGGCATCCCGCTGCCGAGACGTGTCTTCGGCCACGGCTTCCTGTTCAACCGCGGCGAGAAGATGTCGAAATCAGTCGGCAACGTCATCGACCCCTTCACCATGATCGAGCACTACGGTCTGGACCAGGTGCGCTACTTCTTCCTGCGCGAGGTGCCGTTCGGCCAGGACGGCAGCTACAGCCATGAAGCAATCGTCAACCGCACCAACGCCGATCTTGCCAATGGCCTTGGCAATCTGGCGCAGCGCTCGCTGTCGATGATCGCCAAGAACTGCGGCGGCGTGGTGCCCCAACGCGGCACCCTGGCGGATGAGGACAAGGCGATCCTCGATCAGGCAAGTGCCGTGCTCGCCGTGGCGCGCAAGACCATGGCCGAGCAAGGCATCCATCTGGCGCTGGCGGCGATCTTCGGCGTGGTGGCGGAAGCCGATCGTTATTTCGCGGGCCAGGCGCCGTGGGCGCTGAAGAAGAGCGATCCGGCGCGCATGGAAACCGTGCTGTGGACGACTGCCGAACTCGTCCGGCGCGTGGCGCTGTTGTGCCAACCCTTCATTCCGGGATCGGCCAACAAACTGCTCGACCTGCTGGCGGTGCCGGCGGACACCCGCGATTTCGTGCATGTCGCGGCGGACCACGCGCTTGTGTCGGGAGTAGCCTTGCCCGCGCCGGAAGGGGTGTTTCCGCGTTACGTTGAACAGCCGGATGCGAACGCCTGATGCTCGTCGACAGCCATTGCCATCTGGATTTTCCAGACTTCGCCGAGGAGCGGGCAGCCATTGTCGCCCGCGCCAAGGCGGCCGGTATCAGCCGCATGGTGACGATCTCGACGCGCGTGAAGCGGTTTCAGCAAATCCTTGAAATCGCAGAAACCTTCGAAGAAGTGTATTGTTCGGTCGGCACCCACCCGCATAACGCCGCCGAGGAACTCGATGTCACCGCCGCGGACCTTGTGCGCCTGTCGGCTCATCCGAAGGTGGTGGCGATCGGCGAGGCGGGGCTCGACTACTTCTACGACAAGGCGCCGCGCGATGCCCAGGCGCAGGGCTTTCGCGCCCACATTAGCGCCGCGCGGGAAACCGGGCTGCCGCTGGTCATCCATTCGCGCGATGCCGATGACGACATGGCAGCCATCCTCGAGGACGAAACAAGGAAGGGCGCCTTCCCCTTCATCCTGCACTGTTTTTCGTCCGGACGCCGGCTGGCCGAAATCGGCGTTGCGCTCGGTGGCTATGTATCGTTCTCGGGTATCCTGACCTTCAAGAATTCGGCGGAATTACGCGCCATCGCAGCCGATGTGCCGCATGACCGCTTGCTGGTCGAAACCGACGCACCCTATCTGGCGCCCGTGCCATTTCGCGGCAAGCGCAACGAGCCAGCCTATGTCGCGCACACGGCCAAAGTGCTGGCCGAAACAATCGGCGTCAGCGAGGCTGACATCGCTGATCTGACGACGAACAATTTCTTCCGTCTGTTCGGCAAGATGCCGCGACCTCCCGAGCAAACTGCTTGGCCCGAGCAAAGCGCCTGAACGATGACCGACCGGCTGCGCCTTACCATTCTCGGCTGCGGCTCGTCGCCAGGTACGCCGCGCATCACCGGCGACTGGGGCAATTGCGACCCAGATAACCCGAAGAACCGGCGCACCCGCGCCGCCGCACTCGTCGAGCGGATTGCCGCGGATGGCGGCCGCACCAGCGTCGTCATCGACACTGGACCGGATTTCCGCCAGCAGATGCTGATGGCCTCCGTCAGGCGCATCGATGCGGTCGTCTACACGCACCCGCATGCCGATCACATCCACGGCATCGATGACCTGCGTGGTTTCGTCCTCGATCAGCGCCAGCTGATCGATATCCATGCCGACCAGCCGACGATGCTGCGCCTGCGGCAGGCCTTCGGCTATTGTTTCGAGACGCCGGCGGGCAGTTCTTATCCGCCGATCGTCGACGCTCATGTCATCCATCACGCCAAGCCGGTGGTCATCGAAGGAGAGGGGGGTGCCCTCACCCTCGAGCCGCTGCCGCAGGTGCATGGCGACATCATATCGCTCGGTTTCCGCATCGGCACGCTCGCCTATTGCCCTGATATCAGTGACTTTCCGGAGGCCACCGTCGAACGGCTGCGCGACCTAGACGTGCTGATCATCGACGCGCTGCAATACCGGACGCATCCCAGCCATCTGTCGCTTGGCGAAGCGTTGGAATGGATCGAGCGGCTGGCGCCACGGCACTCCGTGCTGACGCATATGCATGTGCCGCTCGACTACGCCACCGTGATGGCCGAGACGCCAGCCAACGTCGAGCCAGCCTATGACGGCATGGTGATAGATATCCCATATGATTCATAGTGATGAAGCCAATCCTTCATCGCTGGCCGCACTGGAATTTCGACAATGAATGACGCCCGGCCAAATCGTCTGGTCAAAACGGATTTCAGCTGCCGTGCATGCCGGATCGACTTGCCGCGATAGACACGACGCCTGGGCTACTCAATCGAAGAGATATTGAGATCGCGGGTTGGCGTGACCGCCATAGCGTTGTGGGTATCATCTATCTGCTGCAGCCGGATGGGCGCCAAACGGCTGATAATGCGGGAAAATCTCCGCTTGCCGTCACACGCGTCAGTTCCATAATCTATCTTATGCGACTTTCTGATGTGCGGTAATGCCACCCGGCTAGAGCAATTGGCCGCAGCGTGATGAGCCTATATTGGCACGTCGACAACAAAGAGGATGTCTTTGATCTGGCGCTCGACTCGGTGCTCGAATATCGCGAACCGCCGCAAATGGCTGAATCTCAAGACTGGCGCAGAGAAGTCGTTCATATGCTCGAAGACTGGCGCGCCATCATGCTGCGCCATCCCTGGTCGGCATCGCTGTTGCCGCGCCGGACGACAGGGCCGCCGCGCAGCAGCGCCTTGCGCTTCTCAGCGGACGCTACCCGACAATCGAACGCTCTCGTCTGCTGCTGGATGACGATTGGCTCGGCGCTTTCAGGAAAGGCCTCGACTTCCTGCTCGATGGCCTCGCTCCAAGATAAAGTTCCGCCTGCCGACTTTTATTCCTCGCCTTCCTTGGCCTTGGCTTCCGCAAGCTGTTTGCGTACCACCGCATCCCTGGCAGCAGCCGCACTTGCCCCATGGTCCTCATTGCCGGCCGCGACCTGCACTGTGGGCGAGGCAAACTCGATCCCGTTTGCCGCGAACGCTTCGCGGATCATGACATAGGCCCGGCGACGGATCGTGAATTGGTGTCCCGGCTTGGTCGTCATCGCGAAACTGAGGTTGATGCCATAATCGCCGAAAGCCTCGACGCCCTTCATCTTCAAGGTCTCGATGATCTGCGGACCGAATTCCTCATCTGCCAGCAGCTCGGCGCCGACCCCCTTGACCAGTTTTTTGACCTTGGCAATGTCCGTGTCGTAGTTGACCGAAATGAAGAACTTATCGATCACCCAGTCCCGGCTCATGTTCTGGACGGCGCCCAACGAGCCGAATGGAACTGTGAAGATCGGGCCGCGGTGATGGCGCAGCTTGACCGAGCGAATGCTGAAGGACTCGACCGTGCCCTTGTAGGTGCCGCTCTGGATATACTCTCCGACGCGAAACGCATCGTCGGTCATGTAGAACACACCACTGATGACGTCCTTCACCAGCGACTGCGATCCGAAGCCGATGGCAACGCCGAAGATGCCCGCGCCCGCGATCAATGGACCAATCTCGACGCCAAGGCCGGAGAGAACCATCATGATCGCAATGGCGGCAATGAGTGCGGCGAGAAAATTCTTCAGGATCGGCAGCAGCGTTAAAAGCCGCCCGCTGCGGGCAAGCGCTGCCTCATCGCCGCCCTCCGTGCGGGCACGATCGATGCGACCGCCAATGAGACCCTTCACAAGTTGCCAGATGAGATCGGCGGCGAGCAGCACCACGATGCCGCTCAATACCCCTCGGATGATGCGGTCTATACTCTCGTCACCCATCATTCCGCTGGCACGCAAACGCACGACGGTCGCGAGCCAGGCGACGGCGAGCCCGATAACGATCGCCCTCGCCCCACGCTCAACGAGCACTTCGAAGATGGCATTGTTCGACTTCGTCGTCTCGTCGGAGCTGGCGAAAAACGACTTGGTGATTGAACTGGCGGATCTCAGGATTGGTGGGAGGATCAAGCCATAGATGCCAATCCACAAAAGCGTGCTCATCCCCACGACCCACAAGAGCCAGAGCATGCAAAGGAAAAATGTCAGCAGCCATTCCTTGAGCCGATAAACCTTGGAAGCCCCGACCGCCGCCGGCCGCCGCCATACGGATTCGATCGACACAGCGAGGAGACCGAGACCGAGTATGTAGACGATGAGATTCCTGACGTTCGGCGTGAAGTGGAGGATGTTCATCTCGCCTGCGAGCGCCCATCCAAGGAAGAATACGCCAGCAAACAACGCGACGCGGCGGCGCCAGAAAGCCGCGGTGACATCGTCCATCGGAATGAGCCGGACCTTCGGCTGGTCTCCAAGGTTCAAATTGCCGTCCGCCGTGCCGAGAATAACTGACGCGATCCGCATGATCACGCGCCAGGCGATGACAGCGATCAGCAAAGGCAGCACCAGCGCAGAAAGCAGTGGTGGCCAGGTAAACGCCAGGAAGGCGCCGACACTGGCCATTGCGAACACGACGAGCGGCGCGATGGCGACGAACAACGTTCGGGCGATCACATGATGTCGGGCGGGTGCGCCCGATTCCGGGCTTTGAGCTGGGTTGCGGCGGTGAGCCCTGCCGACGATCCGGCGGAAGATCAACTCGGCACCTAACCCAAGCGCCACAAAGGCCGCGAACAGGACGAGGATCGCTCCCGGCCCTCGCCCGTGAATCTCGGTCATTATCGTCGAGCTTGCGCCGGAAATCTCGTCAGGGACCTCAGGAACCGCATTGCCAATGCCCTGCAAATGCTCGCGAATGGCGTTGGACCAGACCATGAAGTCAGTGGCGGAAGCGCCCATTGGCATTGCCGAATCGGCCGCGGGTGCCGCGCCCTTCTCGGCGATCCACGCCTTGACTTCGGGATCGTTCAGCAATTTCAGCAACTGCTCGACTTTTTCAGGTGGAGGGGGCGGCGCCGCAGTCGTCTGCGCCCGGGCGATCGCAGTGAATGCGATCAGGGACGCCATCAGCATTGCAAACAACACGCCGGTTCTGCCAGCCCGGAAAACCATCACACTCATCTGCTGACCCCCGATGGACTCACTTTCACTATGCCCACAACATACTGCCTCACGAACAAAATAAAGTAGCGATGCAATACGCCCGAACAGGGCCGGAATTGTCCGTCGAGGCGGAGTGCCAAGGGAGCTCGGCCATCAATCGCCAGTCCCCGTTCAGGTAAGGCAATTTCGCGTTTCAGCTGGGGTGGCGCGTTTCGCTCCACAGAGCTTCGCCAAACTGATACATCCGCATTCGACAAAATTTCAGCCAGACCATCATCAAGACCAAATGACGGCATCTCTCTTTCTCGGCTTTCCCGATCGCCTCGCCGATGGCCGCATCCCCAGTGCGGTGATCTTCGGAGCTGGTCACGGCAGCACTTATCCCGGCAAGGACAGCAGCGGCCATGCCTTGGCCGCCGATGCTATCCGCGCTGCGAGCCAGGACGATGCCGCGCTCGTCGAGCACTGGGATTTCGATCTCGGCGGCCCGCTGTTCAACGGCAAGCCGGGCTGCTGCATCGACGCCGGCGATATCCCGACTACCATGCATGACAATGCCGGCAACCGGGCCAGGATCGAGGCGAAGACGCGCGAGGTCCTGGCATTGCCGGCCGTACCGATCCTGCTCGGCGGCGACTGTTCCGTGACCTTTCCCTTCCTCGCCGGCTTTGCGGATCGCGGGCCGGTCTGGATCCTGCAGATCGACGCGCATATCGATTGGCGCGACGAGGTGCATGGCGAGCGCTACGGCTATTCGAGCCCGATGCGCCGAGCGAGCGAGATGCCGCATGTCGCCGGCATGGTGCAGGTCGGCCTTCGCAGCGTCGGCAGCGCAGGCATAACCGAGATCGAAGCGGCGCGCCGCTATGGCAGCCGCTTCGTGACCGCCCGCGAGATTCACGCCCAGGGCGTCGAAGCCGCGCTGCGGCATATTCCGGAAGGATCGCGGGTTGTTGTCACGCTGGACGGCGACGCCCTCGATCCCAGCATCATGCCGGGCGTGGCGGCGCGTACGCCCGGCGGCCTCACCTACACGCAGGTGATCGACCTGATCGCGGGCCTCGGCAGGCGGGCCAGGATCGCAGGATTCGATCTTGTCGAATTCTATCCTCCCGCCGATATCGACAGCCTGTCGGCCCTGACCGCGGCGCGCCTTCTCGTCAACGTGATCGGCACCATCGTCCGGCAGGTTTGAAAGCCGGCTTCCTCTCGTAGCATGACGGCCCAACAAGGTTCCCCGCTGCCGCGAGGATACCCAGACTCGGCCTGACCCTCGGACCGGCGGCAATTCAGGCGCATCCATTGGGCTTCCCGAAGGGAAGTCCTTCCTATCGACCACATCCGCTCGGACTTCCCTAGAGTTGCTATAGGTTCCGGCCGCGTGCGGCTACATCCGCCGGCGCCTCATCCGCCAGATAGCCGAGATCCTTTTGTTCCGGCAGAGACAGGCCGGCAAGTGCCCTGCGCTGCCTGAAATCCTGATATCGGCGTCGAAACCTTGCGAAGACACGCGCGACATGCCCGGCGAGCAAAACGGAAAAACGGGAGGTCGGCTGGAAGGTCCTGTGGCTGATGGAGGTCATTTCATTCTCCCTCGTTCGAATTCATGAGGGCAGTGTCCCACCGGCGCGCTTTGTCGATGTTCATCTAGGCGTGAAACCGGAGGAGAAACCACTGCCGAAGCCGCTAAATCGTCGTTAAGTCGGCGGCGGGAAGTGATATTCTACCCGAGGCTGCTACAGGGGGTCGGGGTGCACATCGCATTGCTTGGCGGTATCGAGGTTGTTTCTTCAGGCGGGCAATCCCTGCACTTCGCGACGCGCAAGACGTCGTTGCTGTTTGCCGCGCTCGTTCTGGCCGGGCCCAAGGGCCTTCGCCGCGAGAGGGTGGCGGCGATGCTATGGGCCGACAGCGGCGACCAGCAGGCGCGGAACAGCCTGCGCCAAGCGTTGGTCGACATCAGGCGGCTGTTTCCGCCCACCGACGACGAGGCCATACGTGTCGAAGGCAATGCCCACACCATATGGCTGGCGGCAAATGCCGACGAGGCCGACATCTGGATGTTCGACCGGAATATCCTGGCCAGTGACGGCGCCAGCCTAGCGACAGCGGCGAACCTCTACCGGGGCGACTTGCTCGACGGTCTGTCGTTTCCCGGCGAGATCGACGAATGGCTTGCGCCGCTTCGGGCGAACTATGCCCGCAAGGCGCTGGACCTTGCCGAGCGGCTGAGCCTTCTGCCGGAGACGGACGCCAGCGAGGAAATGGCTTGCGAAAGGCTGGCGGAGCGGCTGGTGGCGCTCGATCCATGCGCCGAGCAGGCCCACCGGGCGCTTATCCGCATCTTCCGCCGTCGCGGCAAGACCAACGACGCCTTCCGCCAGTTCCTGGCCTGCGAGGAGGCGCTGAAGCGCGAGCTCGGCGTCGCCCCTGAAGAGGCGACGCAGGCGCTGGTCGAGCGTATCGAGGCGCCTGAGGCAAAGGATCGGCACGAGCACGCGTCCAGCAGCTCCGGCCCGCCCAAAGCCGGGGCGCCGCGGCGGGAAACGGAGGCGGAACCGGCACGCCCCGTCGTTTCCATACCGGATAAGCCGTCGATCGCGGTGCTACCGTTCCAGAACATGAGCGGCGACGCCGAGCAGGACTATTTCACCGACGGCGTGGTCGAGGAGATCACCACGGCGCTGTCTCATGTGAGCTGGCTGTTCGTGATCGCGCGGAATTCCGCTTTCGCCTACAAGGGTCAGGCCGTTGATATAAAGCGCGCGGCGCGCGAGCTGGGAGTGCGCTACGTGGTTGAGGGCAGCGTGCGCAAGGCGGGTAGCCGGCTCCGCGTTGCGGGCCAGCTGATCGAGGCAGCAACGGGCGCGAGCCTGTGGGCCGACCGTTTCGAGGGCAACGTCGCCGACGTGTTCGAACTGCAGGACCTCGTCGCCTCCAGCGTCATAGGTGCGATTTCGCCCAGGCTCGAACAGGCCGAGATAGCGCGGGCCAAGCGCAAGCCGACCGAGAGTCTCGACGCCTACGACAATTACCTACGCGGCATGGCGAGCCTTTACCGCTGGACGAGAGCGGGACTGGAGGAGGCGCTGCCGCATTTCTACAAGGCCATTGAGCTCGACCCTGACTTTGCCGCCGCACAGGGCGCTGCCGCTTGGTGCTACTTCTGGCGAATGGCGAACGGCTGGATGACGGACCGGCAGAAGGAGACCGCCGAAGTTTCCCGGCTGGTCGGCAACGTCACCATAGCCGGCCAGGACGACGCGGTAGCGCTGGCTTTCAGCGGCCTCGCACTGGGCTATGTCTTCGGCGACTACGAGGCCGGTTCGGCACTGACCGACCGGGCGCTCGTGCTTAACCCCAACTGCGCCGCCGCATGGAGCGCCAGCGGCTGCCTAAAAGCCTGCCATGACGACCCGGACATCGCGATCGAGCATCTGTCGCGGGCAAGGCGGCTGAGCCCGCTCGATCCGCTGACTTTCTTCATGCAGTGCTTCACGGCCTTCGCCCATTTTGTGGCCGGCCGCTATGATGCCGCCTGGCCGATCGCGGAGGCGGCATCCCGCGCGCAGCCCTATTATCTCACCGGTCTACGCGTAGCCGCAGCCAGCAACGCCATGGCCGGCAGGCTGGATGCCGCGAGCAAGCACATCGCGCTGTCACTGCAGCTCGATCCCGAATTGACCCTCTCCAACCTCAGGCACCGGGTGGGGCAGATCAGGCCGGCCTATTTCGTCAGATATGTCGAGGCACTGCGGCTAGCCGGCCTGCCCGATTGAGCCGGGCGGCGTGAGCCCGCTCCCTGACCGCCCCGCGCCCTCTCGTCAATGTGATCGAAACCGTCACCCGGCAGGTTTGAACGCCGGCTTCCTCTCGTAGCATGACGGCCCGACAAGGTTCCCTCCGCTGCCCAGAGGATACCCAGACTCGGCCTCACCCTCGGACCGGCGGCAATTCAGGCGCGTCCAATCCCTTGAAGGGATCGCGCCAGGCCTCGATCTCTTCAAGCCTACGATACCAGCGGCCGACAGAGGGATAGTCGTCGAGCGGCAGTCTGGCGGCCTCGTTAAACGGCAGAAAGGTCGCCATGCGGAAGTCGGCGTAGGAAACCGAATTTCCGACCAGCCATTCCCGTGCGAAAAGCTCTGTTTCGAGTATTGCAGCGGCCGTGCGGAAATGCGTCAGCCCCTCCTCCACACGCTGTTGATCAATCGGGCCTATGCCGTACCGCTGTTTGGTGCCACGTTCGAAATGCACCGTGTCGCAAGCGAATGCGAAGTGCTCCTTGCCCCAACTCAGCCACCGGATCATCTCGGGCTCGTCATCGCCGGTGCGCCAGAAATCCGAACGCACATCGCACGACAGCCGGCAGGCTATGGCGTCTGCCTCCCAGAGGCTTTTTCCGCCGTCGCCCACAAGTATGGGCAATGAGAGATTGGGGTTTAGCAGGCGATATTTCTCGGCCTGCCCCGGAGCGAATGGCGAGGCGAATTCAAATTCGACATTCGCGTCGAGATAGCGTGCCACCGCGACGGCGAGCCGAGGATTGGGATTGCGGCTGAAGTATAGCTTCATTGGACACCTCCGGTGTGGCTGGCCAACGCTATTGCCTGAGCTGTCGATGACGGGCGTCACAGCAGCCGGATTTGATAGCTCAGCACGCGCTTGGCGGCGGGTGCGATCAGCATCAGGCCCGGCTTGTCGACAAAATCGCCGTCGAAGTCCACCGGACTTGCGATGCCGTGCCAGGGCTCGATGCACAAGAACGGCGCGCCGCCCGGCTTTGACCAGACGCCCAATTCCTGAAATCCCTGCCAGGCCATCTCGATCGCCGGACCACGCTCGCCGGCATAACGCACGCCGGTGCTGGCGGGCTGGTCGAGAATGACCGCGTCCTGGTCGAACAGCCGCTCGGAGAGCGCGAGGATGTTGCCTTCGACGGGCGTCGGCTGCGGCGTTTTCAGCAACAGGCCGTCCTTCAGGCGACGGACCGGAGCAGGTTCGGCAGCAGCGAAAGTCAGCTGGTAATCCGTCTTGGCCAGATCCGGCAGTAACGGCCAATTGAATGCCGGATGCGCCCCGATGGACGCCGGCATCGGCTCTTCGCCGGTGTTGGTTATGTCGAACGTGACGCCAAGCTGCCGGCGGTCCAGCGTGTAGGTCACGGCGAGGCGGAAGGCGAATGGATAGTGCGTGCGGGTATCGGCGTCGTCGGTGAGAACCAGCGTGCAGGATTGTGGGCCGCTCTGGGCCCAGGCAAACGGCTTGTCGCGCGCGAACCCGTGCTGCGTCATCGGGTAGGTCTGGCCGCGATGGCGCAGCTGATCTCCGTTCAGCCGGCCGACGATCGGAAACAGCACCGGCGAATGCCGCCGCCACTCCGGCCCGGCCTGCCACAGGAACTCAAATCCTTCTGCGTCTTGCAGCGAAACCAGTTCGGCGCCCTGCGCAACGATGGTCGCCGAGATGCCGTCGCCCTGAAGCGTTTGGCTGTCTTGTGCCACATATCCTCGCGCGGTCGGTATTGAAGGGTGGTGCGGTGGCAGACTAGCAAAAGCTCTTGGGGACTCAAGGTGTAGCCGGTCCTGCCAGAACGAATTGTGGCCGGAGGATCTCCCTCCGGCCACCTCCCCGCATCAGGGGCGATAGTCCTCGCCCCTGCCCACAGCGGACAGTCGTTACTCGCGTTCGCCGGTGAAGTTCAGCAACAGCTGGAAGATGTTGATGAAGTTCAGATAGAGCGAGAAAGCGCCGAACACGGCCAGCTTCTGGCGCGATTCCGCGTCGAAATTCTCGGCATACTGCTCCTTGATCGTCTGCGTGTCCCAGGCGGTCAGGCCGATGAACACGGCGATGCCGATCACCGAGATGGCAAACTGCAGCGCGGTCGAGCCGAGGAAGATGTTGACGATGCTGGCGATCACCACGCCGATCAGGCCCATGATCAGGAACGACGAGAACTGGGTCAGGTCACGCCTGGTCGTGTAGCCGTAGAGGCTGGTGGCACCGAACATGGTGGCGGCGATGAAGAAGGTGCGTGCGATGCTGGTTCCGGTGAAGACCAGGAACACCGAGGCCAGCGACAGGCCCATGACCGCGCAGAAGGCCCAGAACATCGCCTGGGCGCTGGCCGCCGACATGGTCTGCATCTTGAACGAGAACAGCATGACGAAGGCGAGCGGCGCCAGCATCACCACCCATTTCAGCGGGCTGGAGAAGATCGGCACGTAGAGCGCGGGCGTCGATGAGATCATGAAGGCGACCAGGCCGGTGACCACGAGGCCAACGCCCATATAGTTGTAGACGCGCAGCATATGCTGGCGCAGGCCCTCGTCGTAGACAGCTGCGGTTTGGGCACCGGCGCCCACGCGGTATCCCAGATTGGGGGTGTTCATATAAATAAATTCTCCTTTGTGTATCGGTCAGCAAAGCGTGGGTCGGTCAGTAAAGCGTTTTGGCGAGCGTCTCGGCGGCGCGGTCGAGATCGCGGACCTCGCTTCGTCCGACCACCGCATAGGCGACCTCGCCGATCTGGAAATAGGCCGAAGAAATGTCGCCCGAGGGCGCGACGGTCGGCTTGACGACGTCAAAGGTGCCCGGCCGGATCGCAAACAGCGAGACCAGGCCCATCTCATTCGTCTCGACAGCCATCTCGACGCTCGGACCGAAGCGCGACGGATAGATCTGCACGTCGCGCACCTTCCAGCCCTTGGGCAGCGAGGGCATGACGATGGCGGTCGCGGCGCGGATCTCGCCGGCATTGTAGTTGGGCGCCTCGGGCTGCGAAGGCATGGTCTCGCGCACCAGCGTCGTTTTATGCGCCCGCACCGCCTCGTCGACATAGGCGGGCGGCTGCGGCGAGGCGACGACCTTGGTCACCGACATCGGCCCGATAATGCCGTTTGCCAGCCAGCCGGCGGCGACGAAGGCGGCCACTGCCGCCGCGCGCTGCAGCACGCCGAAGATGCGACCGCGGGAAAGCCCCCTCTCCAACCGCCGCGCGGCATCGGCGGTCGCCGGCCGCGCCATGCCCCTGGACCCGGCAAGCGCCACGCGAAGCTCGTCGCGGGTCCGCAGATCCGACATCACGCGCGCCGCCGCCTCCGGACGGGTGGACAAAAACGCCTCGACCTCGATGCGGCGGGCGACATCGAGCTGGTCGTCGACATAGGCGTCGAGGTCGGTGTCGGCCACGGGATCGACAGTTCCAGTCATGACGGTCCTCCAACGATCCTGAGGTGGTTTTTCGTCTTCGAGGGCGCCGCGTCCTCCATCTTGCGCAATGCGTCGCGCGCCCTGCCGATGCGCGACATCAGCGTTCCCAGCGGCACGCCGCTGGCATCGGCCGCCTGTTGATAGGAAAGCCCTTCGATGGCGACGAGATGCAGGGCCGAGCGCTGTTCTTGCGGCAGGCTGAAGAAGGCTTCGCGCACCTGCGCCAGGCGCACGGAGTGTTCCTGCGGCGCCGGTGTGCTGCCATCGGCAAGATATCCGGCCTGTTCGAGGCGAGCGGCATCGGATTTGCGGGAGCGCATTTTGTCGATGAATGTGTTGTGCACGATCGACAACAGCCATGCGCGCAAATTGCCGCTAGAGCGGAAAGTGGCGCGCCGTTCATAGGCCCGCACCAGCGCGTCATGCACGAGATCCTCGGCGTCCGTGCTGTCACGCGTCAGCGAGCGCGCGTAGCGGCGCAGCGAACCGAGCTGTCCTATGATGTCAAAGCGCGGCATCGACCGTTTCATGTCCTGTTTACGGAGCATGTGGGGATTTTAATCCCAGCCGCGCCATCTTTTTCGCGGATCGCTGGAGGACAACCGTTCGCAACTGCCCTCGCCTCGCCGGCACAACCGGGCAATCCCGCGATACCGGCGCAGGGTACTGCAAAGCAGGTGGCACTCGGCCGAGTGAGCGATCAGGGCCTTTCGCCGCGCCGCAGCTTGCCTTCAATCGCGGCTATCACGGGCATCAGATCGGCGACGCCCTTGACGACGAAATGCGCGCCGGCGGCCGTGAGCTTGGCCGATGCCTCGGCCCGTTTCATCCTGAACACATCCGCAGCCATAGCCTGCGTCTCCGCCAGCGTGTGACCAAAGACATTGCCGGTCACCGCCACGCCGACGGTCCAGGCGCCAGCATTGATCCCCTCGCCGATACCGACCTCGGTGTCATCGACCTTGACACACAGCCACGGCGGATAGACGCCGAGTTCGGTCAACGCTTTCCAGAGCATGAACGGCGTCGGCCTGCCGTCAGGTGTGTCGCCGGTGCAGACCAGGCAATCCGGCGAAAAGCCCTGCGCGGCGGCAACCGGCAGTATCTCCGCCATGATGTCGCGCGTATAGCCAGTTGTGGTGCCGATCTTGAGGCCGCGCTTCCGCAGTGCCTTGACCACGTCGGCAACACCGGGAATGACATCCGAGAACCGCGCCGCCACAGCCCGGTTCTTCGGCACGAATACGTCATAGATGGCGTCGATGTCGGCATTTGTCGGCGCATGACCGTGCTGCTCCGTCCATGCGGCGGCGATCCTTGGCTGTGCCAGCAGTGCTGCGATGTGCGGGCGCTTGGCCATTCCCATCGGTCCCCTCGCCTCATCGACGCTGATCGCCACGCCGAATTCGGCGAAGGCCTCGACAAAGACACCCATCGGCGCCAGCGAACCGTGATCGACAACGGTGCCGGCCCAGTCGAGGACGACGGCGCGAAGCAAACCTTGAGTGGGCATCATGCGATTTTCCTGGCGTCGGCCGTGGTTGAACCGAAAAGCTCGTCGACCACCTCTTCGGCGATCGCGAACGAGGTGCTGGCGCCGGTACCGCTGGTGATCATGACCAGCCGCACGCCCTCCCGCGGCGCGTCGGCGAACATTGTCTGGCCGGTTGCTGAGGCATAGATGCCGGTCCAGCGTTCCAGCACGGGCGGCGGCGGGCCACCAAAGACGGCGCTGAACTCCTCAAGGATGAGGTCGTCGACACGCCCCGAGGCGAACGGATCGGGCGTTGTCGCGTAGTGGTGTGAATCGCCCACCACGAGCGTACCATCGGCACTCTGGACGACGATCAGATGAACGCCATTGTCGAGCGCGTCGCCTTGTTCCACTTCCAGCCGGCTTCGCAACGCGGCGGCTTCTGGCAAGGCGGCGTAACCGCTGTAACGCGCCAGCCCAAGATCCGACATCACCGCTGCCGGCAACCGGAAGCCGGGATCGGCAAGGCGCATCATCTGCAATCTGCAGCGGGTGACGCCGTATCGCGCGATGCGATCGGGGTAAAGCGTGGCCAGGTCGTCGCCCGGGCAGACGATCACCTTGCCGGCGAAAACCGGACCCCGGCTGGTCTCGATATCGGGCGGCTCGATCGAGCGTACCGCCGTCTCGCGCCGGAATTCGACGCCATGTTTTTCGGCGAGGAAGGTTGCCAGCTGCGGGATGGCCTGGCGCGACTCGACACGCACATCGTGCGGGCTCCACAGGCCGCCGGCAAAATTCCGGCCCGCCAGTTCGGGATAGTCGCGGCGAAGCGCATCGGGTTCGAGCAGGAGGCAACCCTCGCCCATCTCGGTTTGAAGAAACGCCTCGACCACCGAGAGCGCTTCCGGACGGCGCGCGACGACGACCAAGCCGCGCTGGATGACTTTGATGCCGGCGGGCGCGGCCAGTTCCAGCCAGATGTCGCGAGATCGCATGGCACGGCGCCATACCTGGCCGCGTTCCTGACCGCTGACCGTAACAAAGCCAAAATTACGCACTGAAGCGCCGTTGGCCTGAGCGTCGCGGTCTATGACGACGACGCTGAGACCGCGACGGACGGCGGCGAGCGCATGGGCGAGACCGACAATGCCGGCGCCAACGATGGCGAGGTCGAACTGTTGGCGTTGGCTTGTCATTTTCCCCACGCAGATCAAAGAGTTCTCTCATCAAACTCTGTCCATATGACAGGAGCGTGTACGACGCACCTGCAGCATCTGCGTCTCGGGGTGGCGCAACTAAAGCGCTGGCGAAATACGTTCGATTTGCGTATCACTCCGCCGCGTCAACGGAACCATTGCCAATGTTTGAAGACCTGCAGCCCGCCCCCGCCGACAAGATCCTTGCCCTGATCGGCCTCTATCGCGCCGATCCGCGTCCCGACAAGGTCGACCTCGGTGTCGGCGTCTACAAGGATCGCGATGGCAAGACGCCGGTCATGCGCGCTGTGCGCGAGGCCGAAAAGCGCCTGCTGCAGGGCCAGGACACCAAGACCTATCTCGGCCTGGCCGGCGATGTCGGCTTCAACTCGGTGATGGCCAAGCTTGCCTTCGGCCCAGGCGCCGACATGACGCGCATCCGCGCCGCACAGGCGCCCGGCGGGTCCGGTGCGCTGCGGCTGGTGGCGGAATTGCTGAAGCGGACGCGTCCGGACGCGACGGTCTGGCTTTCGGACCCGACCTGGCCGAACCACATGCCGGTGATGCGCGCCGCTGGCCTGCAGATCCGCGAATACCCCTATTTCGATGCGGCTTCGGGTGCCGTTCGCTTCGACGACATGCTGGCAGCGCTGCGGACGGCAAACAGCGGTGACGTGGTGCTGCTGCATGGCTGCTGCCACAATCCGACCGGCGCTAATCTGGACAGCGCCCAATGGGCCGCCGTTGTCGATCTGGTGGTCGAGCGCGGCCTGCTGCCGTTTGTCGACATCGCCTATCAGGGCTTTGGCGATGGCCTTGAGGCCGATGCTCTCGGCTTGCGCCTGCTGGCCGCGAAGGTTCCGGAAATGGTCGTCGCGTCGAGTTGCTCGAAGAACTTCGCCGTCTACCGCGACCGCGTCGGCGCCGCGATGATCCTGGCCAAGGACGGCGCCCAGGCCGATCTGGCGATGGGTCAAATGCTATCGGCGGCGCGCGCCATGTATTCGATGCCGCCGGATCATGGCGCTGCCGCTGTGCGTATCGTGCTGGAAGACGCCGCGTTGCGCGCGGACTGGGAGGCCGAACTCGAGGAGATGCGGCTGCGCATGCTCAGGCTTCGGGTCCAGTTCGCCGAGGCGCTGCGCCGGCAGTCCAATTCCGACCGTTTCGATTTCGTTGCCAGCCACCGGGGCATGTTCTCCCGCCTTGGCCTCACGGAAGCGCAGGTCGAGCGGCTGCGTGCCGAGCACGGCATCTACATGGTCGGTGACAGCCGCATCAACGTCGCGGGTCTGCCCGAGGACGGGATGGACGAACTCGCCAAGGCGATCGTTTCCGTTCTTGATTGACAGGCCGGGTACCCAGCACCTGTGGACAAGGCCCCCTCGCCGGCTGACAACGTTGGCCGCGCGAGTGGCCCCGCGGTAGCATCGGTCGCATGACGCCATCGAATGACATTTCGCGCCTGATCGAGATCATGGCGGCGCTGCGAGCGCCGAAAACCGGTTGTCCATGGGACATCGAGCAGGATTTCTCGACCATCGCGCCCTATACGATCGAGGAGGCCTACGAGGTGGCGGATGCCATCGCGCGCGGTGACCTCGACGATCTGCGCGACGAACTCGGCGACCTTCTGCTGCAGGTCGTCTACCACGCGCAAATGGCCGAGGAGGCCGGTGAATTCGCCTTCGGTGATGTGGTCCGGGCCATCACGACGAAGATGATCCGTCGCCATCCGCATGTCTTCGGCGACGAGGAGGCCCGCAGCGCCGGCATGGCCAAGGGCATGTGGGAAAAGATCAAGGCCGAGGAAAAGGCGGAAAAACGAGGCGCACGCCTCGCCCGCGGTCTCGACCCCGAGGACAATGGCAAGGGGTTTCTGGACAGTGTTCCGGTCAACCTGCCCGCGCTGACGCGAGCGCTGAAACTGCAGGAGAAGGCCGCCCGCGTCGGCTTCGACTGGAGCGAGGCTGCGCCTATCCTCGACAAAATCGAGGAAGAGATTGGCGAGTTGCGCGAGGCGCTGGCCAATGGCGACACCGCGTCGATCAAGGACGAGTTCGGCGACATGCTGTTTGCCGTCGTCAATCTCGGCAGGCACCTCAAGCTCGATTCGGAAGCCGCGCTAAGCGGCACCAATGAGAAGTTCCGCTCACGCTTCCACTATGTCGAGCAGGCCCTGGAAAATTCTGGCAACACGCTGGACAAGGCGAGCCTGGCCGAGATGGAAGCGCTCTGGCAGGAAGCAAAAACCGCGAAGTAAGCGACGTTACCCTTTGGTTTTGGCGCGCAATCTGCTTTCGATCTCTTCGCGGGCGCTTTGCGTCGCCTTGAGCGAGATGGTGGCGCTGCCGTTGTCATTGTCGGTTCGCGAAACGACGTCGCCATTGCGGTAAAGCCAGTCGACAAGACCGAACTGTGCCGGCTCGATCGTCACCGTCAGGTCTTCGAGTTCGCCCGCCATGCGCGTTTCGATGATCGCCTTCAGCGCATCGATGCCCTCGCCGGTCACCGCCGACACCGCGACCGGCGGCGCCTTGCTGGCGTCAGTGCCATCGGCAAGCAGCCGGTTCCTGTTGCCTTCGTCGAGCCTGTCGATCTTGTTCCACACTTCGATGACCCGCTTGGCGTCGCCGGCATCGACACCGAGGTCGGCCAGGATGCGCTCGACATCCTCGGCCTGTGCGGCTGTATCGGGATCGGAAATGTCGCGCAGGTGGATGACGAGGTCGGCCTCGACCACCTCTTCCAGCGTGGCGCGGAAAGCGGCGATGAGATGCGTCGGCAGGTCCGATATGAAGCCGACGGTGTCCGAAAGGATGATCGGCGTGCCATGCGGTAGGCGCACGCGGCGCAGCGTCGGGTCGAGGGTGGCGAACAGCATGTCCTGAGCCAGCACGCCGGCTCCGGTCAGCCTGTTGAACAAGGTCGACTTGCCGGCATTGGTGTAGCCGACGATCGCCACCACCGGAAACGGCACCTTCTTGCGCTTGGCGCGGTGCAGGTCGCGGGTGCGGCGTACGGTTTCCAGTTCGTGCTTCAGCTTGATGATCTTGTCCTGAAGGACGCGCCGGTCCGATTCGATTTGCGTTTCACCGGGACCGCCGAGGAAGCCGGCGCCGCCGCGCTGGCGCTCGAGGTGGGTCCAGCTGCGCACAAGACGGCCCTTCTGGTAATTGAGATGGGCAAGCTCGACCTGCAACGTGCCTTCCTTGGTGCGCGCGCGCTCGCCAAAGATCTCAAGGATCAGGCCGGTGCGGTCCAGCACCTTGGCATTCAGTTCCTTTTCGAGATTGCGCTGCTGCACCGGCGTCAGCGGATGGTCGACGATGACCACTTCCGCATGACCCTCTTTGACGATTTCGGCGAACTCGGCGACTTTGCCGCTGCCGAGCAACGTCGCCGGGCGCGGATCGTTGACGGTCACCACCGCCGTGTGGATCAGATCAAGGTTGATGGCGCGGGCAAGGCCGACAGCCTCGTCGTGACGAGCGTCAGCCGAACGCGTCAGCCGCGGACGGTTGGTATCGTCGTCACCGCGCTGCTGGCGCGTAAGCACAGGCACGATGACAACGGCCCGGGTCGGGCCCTTGGCTTCCGTCCCGGGATGATGTGCTGGTTTTCCGCGAACTGGTGCGTCCGCGTCTTTCTCACGTGCCAATCAGGCGCCCTGGCTTTCCTCGCCATCGAACATCTGAACCGGCTGGCTCGGCATGATCGTGGAAATGGCGTGCTTGTAGACGAGCTGGGAATGACCGTCGCGGCGCAGCAGGACACAGAAATTGTCGAACGAAGTGACCACGCCGGTCAGCTTCACGCCGTTGATAAGGAAGATGGTGAGCGGGTTCTTGCTCTTGCGAACTGAATTCAGGAACAGGTCCTGAAGGTTTTGCGATCGTTCCGCCATTGTTCTTGTCTTTCGCCGATCCCCTTCGGTTTGCAAGCCAATGCGCCAAATTAACGGGCACATGTCAAGCGCGCAAACACCCTCTTGTCGTCAGTAACGACAAGCAGAACGAGATAAATTGATGTTCATTCCACCTGTGCGGTTATCAGGCTGGACTTTTTTCCGCAATGTCAAAAAAGGCCTTACGCAAGGAAAGTGTTGCTGAGCCGGGGTGTCCATTGGCAACCGGATCGCCGTCGATGGCCACCACCGGCATGGCAATTGTGGTCGCGGAACTGATGAACGCCTCACGCGCTGCCTTGGCCTCGGCGACGGAAAAACCACGTTCCTCGATCTTCAAGCCAAGGCTGGCCGCCACCTCGAACATGGTCGTGCGGGTGATGCCGCGCAGGATGCCATGCTCGGCCGGCCTGGTGACCAGAACGCCATCCCTGGTGACGATCCAGGCGTTCGACGAGCCGCCTTCCTTGACCATGCCGTCGCTGTCGACGAACCATGCCTCCTGCGCGCCCGCTTCCTTGGCCTTCTGCTTGGCCAGCACGTTGGGCAGCAGTCCGACGCTCTTGATATCGACCCGGTCCCAGCGATTCTCCGGCACGCTGATGACCGCAATGCCGGTTTCAGCCCGCTTTGCTCCGGCGGCAGGATCGGCTTTCCTGGCTGTGACCACCAGGGACGGCCTGGTGTCCGCCGACGGGAAGACAAAGTCGCGGCTGGCAACGCCACGCGTGACCTGGACATAGACCAGGCCATTGGCGACATGATTGCGGTTGACCACCTCGCGCAGGATGAGCGGCAAGACACCGCGCGTGACCGGCCAGGCAATCGACAGTTCGGTCAGCGAGCGGTTCAAACGGGCCAGATGGCGCGGCATGTCGACGATGAAGCCACGCGCCACCTCGCAGACCTCGTAGACACCATCGGCGAACTGATAGCCGCGGTCCTCGATATGCACGGAAGCGTCCGCGTGAGCGACATAGCGCCCGTTGACATAGGCAATGCGCGGCATTGGCGACCCCTGGATAACTCTCGGGCTTTCTTATGCGATTCCGCCGCTGCCGTAACCGGCAAATGGTTGGCCCAAGCGCGGCCGATCGGACGTCGCGGCGGTCAGACGCCCAGCGACTTCAGCTTGCGGTGCAAAGCGGAGCGCTCCATGCCGATGAACTCGGCGGTTTTCGAGATGTTGCCGCCAAAGCGGTTGATCTGGGCGATCAGATAGTCCTTCTCGAACTGTTCGCGCGCCTCGCGCAGCGGCAGCGCCATGATGTGCTGGTCGGATTGATTCGGCGTGCGCGGCATGACATCGCCGATCTCGGACGGCAACAGGTCGGCGGTGATCGGTGCATCGACGTCATCGCCGCGCGCCAGGATCATCAGGCGCTCGACATTGTTGCGCAGCTGGCGGACGTTGCCCGGCCAGTTGTGCGCCTGCAGCACGGCAAGCGCGTCATCGCCGATGCGGCGCGGCTTGATGCCGGCCTGGCGCGCGATCTGCTTCATGAAATTGTCGACGAGGTAGGGAATGTCCTCGCGCCGCTCGGCCAGTCCCGGCACCATGACCGGAACCACCGCCAGGCGATGATAAAGATCCTCGCGGAAACGCCCGTCGGCAATCATCGCTTCGAGGTTCTGCGAAGTCGAGGAAATGATGCGAACGTCGACCTTGACCCGCTTGGTGCCGCCTACCCGCTCGAACTGCTGCTCGACCAGCACGCGCAGGATCTTGTTCTGCGTCTCGCGCGGCATGTCGGCCACTTCGTCGATGTAGAGGATGCCGCGATGCGCCTCCTCGAGCGCGCCGACCTTGCGTTCGACACCGTTCGATTCGGTGCCGAACAGCTCGATCTCCATGCGCTCGGGCGTGATGTTGGCGGCGCTCAGCGTCACGAACGGCGCGCCCTTGCGTGCCGACAGCGTGTGGATGGCGCGCGCGGCCAGTTCCTTGCCCGAGCCTGAGGGGCCGATGATCATGACGCGGCTGTTGGTCGGCGCGACTCGCTCGATCGTCTGGCGCAGTTGGCTCATCGCCGACGACATGCCGATCAGATCGAAGGTTTCGCCGCTGCGCAGCTTGAGGTCGGAAACCTCGCGCCGCAATTTCGAGGTTTCGAGCGCACGCTCGGCAATGAGGATCAGCCTGTCGGCCTTGAACGGCTTTTCGATGAAGTCATAGGCGCCGCGACGAATGGCGGAGACTGCCGTTTCGATGTTGCCGTGACCGGAGATCATCACCACCGGCAAGGTCGGGTGCATCGTCTTGATCTCGTCGAGCAGCGCCAAGCCGTCCAGACGCGAGCCCTGCAGCCAGATGTCGAGGAAAATCAGCCGCGGCGCCCGGTCGGCGATCGCCGCCAATGCGCTGTCGGCATCGAATGCCGTGCGGGTTTCGTGACCTTCGTCGCTCAGGATGCCTGCGACGAGCTCACGGATGTCTTCCTCGTCATCGACGATGAGAATATCAGACGCCATTACCGACCTTTTCAGTTTCTCGTTCGTTTTCCGACCTGCTTTCGCCGCGCGGAGGCGCGACCGCCACAGGCGGCAAGATGATGCTGATCATCGCGCCGCGCCCGCCGTGGAAATCCGCGGGCGCATCATGAAGTTCCAGCCTGCCACCATGGTCCTCCACGATCTTCTTGACGATAGCGAGACCGAGCCCGGTGCCCTTCTCGCGTGTGGTCATATAGGGCTCGAGCAGCCGTTGGCGATTCTCGCGCGGCAAACCTTTGCCATTGTCGATGACGTCGATGCGAATCGCGCCATTCTGGCGGCCGGCTTGAATCCGGATTATGCCGTGCGAACCATCCTTCTGTTCCAGCCCATCGATCGCTTCGGCGGCGTTCTTGATCACATTGCCGAAAGCCTGCGCCATCAGCCGGCTGTCGAACGTGCCCTTGAGCGGCTCGCTGCCGAATACCCGCTCGAAGGTGATGTCGGCGCGGCTGACCTCGACCAGGAACGAGGCCTCGCGCAGCGATTCGCGCAGGTCGATGGCCTTCATTTCGGGCTTCGGCATGCGGGCGAACGCCGAGAACTCGTCGACCATGCGGCCGATGTCCTCGACCTGCCGGATGATGGTGTCGGTGCATTGGTCGAAAACCTCGCGGTCCTCGGTTATGACCTTGCCGTAGCGGCGCTTGATGCGCTCGGCCGACAGCTGGATCGGCGTCAGCGGGTTCTTGATCTCGTGCGCGATGCGCCGCGCCACGTCGGCCCAGGCGGAGGAGCGCTGCGCCTGAACCAGATCGGTGATGTCGTCGACCGTCACGACATAGGATTTTTCCTCCGCGCCGTCGTCGCCGGCCTCGATGGTGATCTGCACGTTGAAGGTCCGCTCGGCACCGGCGCGATAGAAAGTGACCTGTTCGCGGTAGACCGGCTTGCCGGACTTGCGGCCGATCTCGAAGACGCGGCCGACATGCGGCAGCACGGCGGAGAGGTTCTGTCCAAGTGCCGCGTTGGCGGATATGGCCAGCATCGCCTCAGCCGAGCGGTTGACGATGGTGACGATGCCATAGGGGTCGACGCCGATGACGCCGGCGGTGACACCGGCAAGCACCGCTTCGGAGAAACGGCGCCGTTCGTCGATCAGGTCCTTGGCGGACAGGATCTCGTTGCGCTGTGATTTCAGTTCGAGAAGCATCTTGTTGAACGTGTCGCCGAGCGAGGCGACATCGCCGTCCGATGGCCTGACGGGAACCGCGACGTCGAGATTGCCGGTCGCCACCTCGTCGGCGGCACCGATAAGCTGGCGAATCGGCCGCACCAGGCGATCGGCAACGGCAATGCCGGTCCAGATCGCGGACAGGATGATGATCAGCGTCAGCGACAGATAGGGCAGCGCGAAGGCCACCTGCGACGTGCGCCTGTTATCTTCCAGCCCGCGATATTCGTCGGTGTTGGATCTGACGATCTGCCGCGCCTTGATCACTTCGGGATCGACGAGGCGAATGGTGTAGAGATAGAGCCCATCGATCTCGCGCAGCTTGACGATGGCGCCCATGATGTTGCGCGTTTTCGGCTCGATCAGCACCGGCTTGCCGTCGGAGGCACTGGCCACGGCGCCTTCCGGCGGCTCGGGCATGGCGAAATCTGTGTCGGTCTTGGCGCTCATGACGAACGAGCCGTCGGGTTTGATCAGCGCTGCATGGGCCAGCGACCGGCCCACGGCTTCCTTGTTCATCAGGTCGAGAAAGCCAGTCCGATCAAGGCCATAGAGCGTCCTCGACGCGTCGAGATCATAGGCCATCGACAGCGTCGTGCCCTGGAGGTTGCGGGCGTTTTCCTGGACATAGGCATCGGCGATCGACAATGACGAATTGACGATCGTCTTGGTACGGATTTCGAACCAGCGGTCGAGACCGATGTCGAGCGTGATCGAGGCGATGATCGCCACCATGATGGCGGGAATTGCGGCGACCAGGGCAAACATGGCGACGATGCGCACGTGCAGCCGCGAGGCCGCCTTGCCGTGCCGACGAGCCATCAGGATGCGGTGTACTTCGCGTCCGACCAGCGCCATGAGGAACAGGACGAATATGGCATTGAGGGCGATCAATGCGAGCGTCGTCGACTCGTTGGGCGTAATCGGCGTGGCGCCGACGAGGATGGTGAACGAGATCGCCGCGGTCACCAGCGCGCCGCCGACCGCGACCACACCGGGCAGCGCAAGCAGCCTGCGCCCGTCGCGTGCGCCGGGTTCGCTGAAAAGCGGTTGGTTGAGTGTCGGTGCCTGCGGAGCCATGTCGCCGTCTAGAGCCATCATTGCGTCGGATGTATGCAACGCATTGTGGCGATTATGCAACAAGTGTGACCGAGACGGAAATCTTTCGCGAGATGGTCCCCTGAAAAGAGCCCGGGCTCGGATCAGGGCTCAGGGCTGTCGCGATGATTTGTAGACGTTGACGCCGAGGTCGCGAATCTTCTTGCGCAGCGTGTTGCGGTTCAAGCCCAGCAGTTCGGCGGCCTTGATCTGGTTGCCGCGGGTTGCCGTCATCGAGGCCAGGACCAGCGGATACTCGACCTCGGACAGAATGCGCTGATAGAGACCGGCAGGCGGCAAATCGCCGGCAAACGAGGCGAAATAACGCTGCAGGAAATGCTCGACCGCCTGGCCGATCGACAGGTCGTCGGGAATGAGGTTGCCGCCGCCCGGCACCACCGGGCGCTCGCCGGTCTTGAGTTCCGCCTCGATGATCTCGGCCGAGATCTCGTCCTGCGAATAGAGCGCGGCGAGCCTGCGGACGAGGTTTTCCAGTTCGCGCACATTGCCCGGCCAGGGGTAGCGCTTCATCAGTTCGATGCCGCCCGACGAAATGCGCTTGGTCTGCAGGCCTTCCATCTCGCCGAGCTTGAAAAAGTGCCGCACGAGGTCGGGCACGTCCTCGGAGCGCTCGCGCAGCGCCGGTAGCCTGAGCGGCACGACGTTGAGGCGATAGAAAAGATCCTCGCGGAAAAGCCCCTGGTTGATCAGCGTGCGCAGATCCTTGTTGGTAGCGGCGACGATGCGCACGTCGGTCTTGATCGGCGTGCGTCCGCCGACGGTCGTGTACTCGCCCTGCTGCAGGACGCGCAGCAGGCGCGTCTGCGCCTCCATCGGCATGTCGCCGATCTCGTCGAGGAACAGTGTGCCGCCCTCGGCCTGCTCGAAGCGACCGGTGGAGCGGTTCTGCGCTCCGGTGAAGGCGCCCTTCTCGTGCCCGAACAGTTCCGATTCGATCAGGTCGCGCGGGATCGCCGCCATGTTGATGGCGACGAACGGGCCGCCACGACGGCGGCCATACTCATGCAGCGCACGCGCCACCAGCTCCTTGCCGGTGCCGGATTCGCCCGAGATCATCACCGTCAGGTCGGTCTGCATCATGCGCGCCAGCATGCGGTAGATGTCCTGCATGGCCGCCGAGCGGCCGACCAGTGGCATCGCGTCAGGTTGCTCTTCCGGCCGCGCATCGATCTTCGGCCGCCGCGGCTCGGAAAGCGCCCGGTTGACGATGTTGAGCAGTTCGGTCAGGTCGAATGGCTTCGGCAGATATTCATAAGCGCCGGTTTCGGATGCACGGATCGCCGTCATGAAGGTGTTCTGGGCGCTCATGACGATAACGGGCAGCTCCGGCCGCGCCTTCTTGATGCGCGGCAGCATGTCGAAGGCGTTCTCGTCCGGCATCACCACATCGGTGATGACCAGATCGCCCTCGCCCGCCGCCACCCAGCGCCACAATGTCGAAGCGTTGGAAGTGACGCGCACCTCGTGACCGACGCGCGAAAGCGCCTGGTTGAGGACGGTGCGGATCGCCGCATCGTCGTCGGCGACGAGAATATTGCCGCGAACGGTCATTTGCGGTCTCCTTCACCGTCATCATCGGCGCCGTATGGCACTTCTTTCCAGGCCGGCATCAGGATGCGGAATGTGGTCCCGCGCGGCGTCGATTCGCATTCGATGATGCCACCATGCTCGCCGACGATCTTGGCTACCAGCGCCAGCCCCAGCCCCGAGCCGTTCGGCTTGGTGGTGATGAAGGGATCGAACAGGATCGGCAGGATATCTTCCGAGACGCCGGAGCCATTGTCGCGCACGCAGAATTCCAGCGGCAGCGATACGCGATCCTGCGTGCCCGGAACGGAAACACGGATGCCTGGCCGGAAGGCGGTCGACAGCACGATCTCGCCCTGCGGGTCACTGCCGATCGCCTCGGCGGCGTTCTTGACCAGGTTGAGGAACACCTGGATGATCTGGTCGCGGTTGGCAAACACCGGAGGCAACGAAGGATCATAATCCTCCATTATCTTGATTCTCTTGGCAAAACCGTTCTTGGCAATCGCCTTCACATGGTCGAGAACGACGTGGATGTTGACGGGGTAGCGATCGATCGGCCGCTCGTCGGAAAACACCTCCATGCGGTCGACCAGCGACACGATGCGGTCAGTCTCGTCGGTAATCAGCCGCGTCAGCGCGCGGTCCTCGTCGGAAGCCGACAGTTCGAGCAGCTGGGCAGCACCGCGGATGCCGGAGAGCGGGTTCTTGATCTCATGGGCAAGCATCGCCGCCAGACCGGTCACCGAGCGCGCAGCGCCGCGGTGCGTCATCTGCCGGTCGATCTTGTCGGCCATCGACCGTTCCTGGAACATCACCACGACCGAGCCCGGAAATTCCGACACCGGCGCGACATAGAGATCGACGACCTTCTCGATGCCGAGGCGCGGCGACGATACGTCGACCCGGTACTCGTTGACCGGAGCCCGGCGCTCGCGCACCTGATCGACCAGCGTCAGCAAAGGGCTGCCGAAAGGAATGAGTTTCGACAGCGTGTTGCGCGCCAGCATCGTCGCGCTGGAGCGAAAGAAGTCTTCCGCGTCGGCATTGGCGAAGGTGATGAACCCTGCCTCGCTGATCATGATCACAGGGCGGCGGATGGTGTTGAGCACGATCTGGGCGGCATCCGCCATTTCAACACTCTGGCCAGCGGCGGCGATCATGCGGCGCTCCGCAGGTTCGACGGTTGCGCATCGTGCGAAAACACATCGCGCAGCATGGCGATGACGCGCGCGGGCTCGAATGCGGTCAGTATGGCCTTTCGGCTGTCGTCAGCCATGCCGCCGGCATGACTGTCGAGATACCAGCCAAGATGCTTGCGCGCCTGGCGCAGGCCACTTTCGACGCCATAGAGCGCCAGCATGTCCTCATAGTGGGCCACGACATAGTCGGCCAGCGCCATCCGGTTCTGCGGCACCTTGGCTGCTGCCTCGCCCGTCGCGGCCGCCGCGATGCTGCCAGCGATCCACGGCGCACCGTAATGCGCGCGGCCGATCATCACAGCATCGGCACCGGATTGATCGAGAATGGCAGCCGCTTCCGCTGGCGAAGAAACATCGCCATTGGCGACGACCGGGATCGACACGGCTTCCTTGACGCGGGCGATGGCGCGCCAGTCGGCCTTGCCCTGATAGAACTGGCAGCGCGTGCGGCCGTGCACCGTCACCATCCTGACACCGGCCTGTTCGGCGCGGCGCGCCAGCATCGGGGCGTTGAGTGCGCCTTCGTCCCAGCCCAACCGCATCTTGACCGTGACCGGCACCTTGACCGCGCCGACCACGGCGTCGATCAGCGACAGCGCGTGGTCGAGATCCAGCATCAATGCCGAACCGGCATAGCCACCGGTGACCTTCTTGGCCGGGCAGCCCATGTTGATGTCGATGATGTCGGCGCCCTCGCCAGCGGCGATCCGCGCGCCTTCCGCCATGTGCGCCGCCTCGCGGCCGGCAAGCTGCACCATGTGAACCGGCAGGCCGGAATGACGAATGCGCAGGTCGCAACCGGCCCTGCCCTTGGCAAGCTCGCCGCTGGCCACCATTTCGGATACGACAAGACCCGCGCCATGGACATGGGCGCGCTGCCGGAACGGCTCATCGGTGATGCCCGACATCGGCGCCAGGAACACGCGATTGCGAATTTGCACGCCGCCGACGTCGAGTGGCGCGGCCAATTTGGTCACATCAGGCATGCACAAAAACCAAGCATATTAGTTCGCTGCACATTCTCTAGCCAGAACCGGCGCAATGTGCAACGCGGAATGACGCCACATTAAGGCGCAATTGGGAAAAATGCTGGCCTTCTGAATTGGCGCAAGACGCCCCTTGGAAGGCGCAAAGGACGCCTTCGAAGTTCATATTTGGCGCACGATCTTTTCCGAAAACCGATTACACTTTTCGGGATCGTGCGCTAAGCCAATCTGCATGACTGACGCAAGTGAAAATTCGAATGACGATGGCAAGGTCGCCGTGGTGATCGTCGCCGCCGGCCGCGGCGCTCGCGCCGGGCAGGCCAACGGACCCAAGCAGTATCAAAGCATTGGCGGCCACGCCGTCATCGCCCACACGATTGAGATTTTCCTGGCCCACCCGCGGACCAGCGAAGTTGTTGTCGCCATTCATGCCGACGACAACGAGCTGTTCCAGCAGGCAGCAGGCGCCAACGCCGGGCGGGTCATCGCCATCATGGGCGGGGCGACTAGGCAGGCTTCGGTGCGGCTCGGACTGCTCGCACTGAGAGGCCACGCGCCGGGCCGGGTTCTGATCCACGACGCCGTCCGCCCGTTTGTCGATGCGGAGTTGATTGACCGCACAATAGACGCCATCGGCGAGCGCGAGGGCGCGCTGCCCGCCCTGCCCGTCGCCGATACGCTGAAGCGCGAGTCGGCCGCCGGCGTCGTGGGAGAAACCGTTTCCCGCAACGGACTTCACGCCGCGCAGACGCCACAGGGCTTTCCGTTCTGGCCCATTCTTGCCGCGCACGAGAAAGCCCATCACCTGGGGAAAATGGACTTCACCGACGACGCCGCGATCGCCGAATGGGCGCATATTCCGGTAAGGATCGTTCCGGGTTCACCGGACAATGTCAAACTCACCTGGGCACGGGATATTGCAATGGCGGACCAGCGGCTTTCCGGCGACCGTGCGCGCTTCCCCGATATCAGAACCGGCAATGGCTACGACGTGCATGCCTTCGAACCTGGCGACCATGTCACCCTGTGCGGCGTCGCTATCCCGCATGACAAGAAACTTTCGGGCCACTCCGACGCCGATGTCGGCCTGCATGCCTTGACCGATGCGCTGCTGGCGACCTGTGGCGCCGGCGACATCGGCACGCATTTCCCGCCGTCCGATCCGCAGTGGAAAGGCGCTGCATCGCGTATCTTCGTCGAACATGCGGCAAAGTTGGTGCGCGAGCGCGGCGGCCGCATCGCCAACGCCGACATCACGCTGATCTGCGAGGCGCCGCGCGTCGGCCCGCATCGCGAGGCGATGACGGCAGCCCTGTCACAGATGCTGGCAATTTCCCCTGATCGCATCTCGATCAAGGCGACAACCAACGAAAAGCTCGGCTTTGTCGGCCGCGAGGAAGGCATAGCGGCCATCGCCACCGCCAGCGTGGTGTTTCCCGGCGAGGTGCCGGAATGACCAACAACGAGCTGGCAAACGCGCTGCTTCAGGCCTGCCAGCAGCGCGGCATCATGCTGGCAACGGCGGAAAGCTGCACCGGCGGCATGATCATCTCCGCGCTCACCGACATTGCCGGCTCGTCCGCCGTGGTCGATCGCGGCTTCATCACCTATTCGAACGAAGCGAAGATGGACATGCTCGGTGTTTCCCCCGCCACGCTTGAGGAGTACGGCGCGGTTTCACGCGAGACGGCAATCGAAATGGCAAAGGGCGCGCTCGACCGTTCGCGCGCCAAGCTGACGCTCGCGGTCACCGGCATTGCCGGCCCCGGCGGCGGCTCGGCGCAAAAGCCTGTCGGCCTGGTCTGGTTCGGCGTCGGCCTGGACGGCCAGGCCGTGACCGCAGAGCGCCAACTGTTTGCCGACAATAGTCGCGATTTTATCCGCCGTGAAACAGTTGGGCATGCGCTGGAACTGGGACTGCGTGCGCTTGGCCAGCGTTAAAGCGCGACGCGCTTAAAGTCTTTGTATTTATGCCTGTCGTTGTTTCGCTGCGCACTTTTGGGCGACATGCATCAGGCCGACGATGCAACACCGTAAATGACGTCGGCGCGCTTCTCGAAAGCCTCGGCGAACATGCGGAAGGCGCGATCGAACATGGTGCCCATCACCGCGCCCAGAATGCGGCTCTTGAATTCATAATCGATGAAGAAGCGGACAATACAGCCGCCGCCATCGGGTTCGAAGCGCCAGACATTGCTTAGATATTTGAACGGGCCATCGATGTATTTCACGTCGATGGTGTTCTCGTCGGGTTTCAGCAGCACCTGCGTGGTGAAGGTTTCGCGGATCGCCTTGTAGCCGATGCTCATGTCGGCGACGAGAACGGTGCGTCCGTCACGCTCCTTGCGCGAGCGCACCGTCAGCGCTTCGCAAAGCGGCAGGAACTGCGGATAGGCCTCGATATCGGCAACCAGTGCGAACATCTGTTGCGGCGTATGGGCAACCCGGCGGGTGGCTTCGAATTTCGGCATGAACCGGCCCTAAAGCGCGTTGCGTTGAAACGGATTCATGCGACGCGCTTTGGATTCCTTGTTTTTATGCATGTCGTTCTCCCAAAACCGAGGTCACTTTTGGGCGACATGCATTAGAGCGATTTCTTGAGAAGCGCTTCCCGCGCCGCACGCAGCCTAGCGAAATCGTCGCCGGCGTGGTGCGACGAGCGCGTCAGCGGGCTCGACGCCACCAGCAGAAAACCCTTGGTCCGGCCGATCGTCTCGAAGGATTTGAATTCCTCCGGGGTGACGAAGCGGATCACCGGATGGTGCTTCTTGGACGGCTGCAGATACTGGCCGATGGTCATGAAGTCGACATTGGCCGAGCGCAGATCATCCATCAATTGCAGGATTTCATTCCGCTCTTCGCCCAGACCCACCATGATGCCGGACTTGGTGAAGATCGACGGGTCGAGTTCCTTGACCCGCTGCAACAGCCGGATTGAATGGAAATAGCGAGCGCCCGGACGAACGGTCAGATAGTTCGACGGCACGGTCTCGAGATTGTGGTTGAAGACGTCGGGCTTGGCCGCCACGACAATCTCCAGCGCGCCTTCCTTGCGCAGGAAATCGGGCGTCAGGATTTCGATCGTCGTCAACGGCGTCGCCGCCCTAATGGCGCGGATGACCTCGGCAAAATGCTGCGCACCGCCATCGGCGAGATCATCGCGGTCGACCGAGGTGATGACGACGTGGGTCAGGCCCATCTGCTTGACCGCGTGCGCGACGCGGGCCGGTTCATCGGGATCGAGTGCGGTCGGGATGCCGGTGGCGACATTGCAGAACGCGCAGGCGCGTGTGCAGATCTCGCCCATGATCATGAAGGTGGCGTGCTTCTTCTCCCAGCACTCGCCGATGTTGGGGCAGCCGGCCTCTTCGCAGACGGTCACCAGCTTGTGCGACTTCACGATCTCGCGGGTCTCGGCATAGCCCCTCGAGACCGGCGCCTTGACGCGGATCCAGTCGGGCTTGCGCAGCACGTCCTGATCGGGCTTGTGCGCCTTTTCCGGGTGCCGCAAGCGCGGTGCGTTGGCAATCGTATCGAGGACAGTGACCATCTGGAAACCTGGTTTGTTCGCGACAGCCAGTCCGGCTTTCGCTGTCATAACGTCATCTAAGACTTTTCAACCCAAAGAAAAAGGCCGCCGCAGTGCATGCCGCGGCAGCCCTTTTCGCATAGCAGCTGTTCAACGATATTAACGGCGCACCAGGCGTCCGACCCAGATCAGCAGGCAGGCGCCGATAAAGCCGGTGATCAGATAGGCGGTCCAGCCGATGCCGAAGACACCGACGTTGAGCGCCTGCAGGATGGCGTTCAGCACGATCGCACCGACGATGCCCAGAACAATATTCATGAAGATCCCGGTGTTGCTCTTCATGACCATTTCGGCGAGCCAGCCTGCCAGGCCGCCGATAATGATTGCTGCTATCCAACCGACGCCATTCAAGTGCATATGCCCTCTCCTTGTGTGATGGGTGAAAATGCATCCGCAAACGAACATCCTTGCCGCCGGGTTCCATCGACTACCCGCGGGCCTGATTTATCACGCGTTCAGCGCGCGGCCATAGGCGTCGAGCACGCTTTCCTTCATCATCTCCGAGAGCGTCGGATGCGGGAAGATGGTGTGCATCAGCTCTTCCTCGGTCGTCTCCAGGTTCATCGCCACGACAAAGCCTTGGATCAGTTCGGTCACCTCGGCGCCGACCAAATGCGCGCCGAGCAGCTGACCTGTCTTCTTGTCGAAGATGGTCTTCACGAAGCCCTGGTCCTCGCCAAGCGCAATGGCCTTGCCGTTGGCGGCGAACTGGAACCTTCCGACCCGGATATCCCAGCCTTCGGCCTTGGCCTTGGCCTCCGTCAGGCCGACGGAGGCGACCTGCGGATTGCAGTAGGTGCAGCCCGGAATCTTGAGCTTGTCGGTGGCATGCACGCCGGGAAAGTTGGCAATCTTTTCGACGCACACTACGCCCTCGTGCTCTGCCTTGTGGGCAAGCATCGGCGGGCCGGCGACATCGCCGATGGCATAAATGCCGGGCACATTGGTTTTGCCGTAGCCGTCGATGACAATACAGCCCCGGTCAGTCTTCACGCCCAGCGCCTCAAGCCCGAGGTTTTCGATGTTGCCCTGCACGCCGACGGCCGAGATCATGCGGTCGGCGGTGATCTTCTCGACTTTGCCGTCCTTCATCTCGACATGCGCGGTGACCGAATTCGCGCCCTTCTCGACCTTGGTTACCTTGGCCTCGAGAATGATCTTCATGCCTTGCTTCTCGAACTGCTTTTGCGCGAATTTCGAGACTTCGGCGTCCTCGACCGGCATCACCGCAGGCAGGAGTTCGACAACCGTCACTTCGGCGCCCATGGTGCGGTAGAAGGAGGCGAATTCGATGCCGATGGCGCCTGAACCCATGACCAGCAGCGATTTCGGCATCTCCTTCGGCACCATGGCTTCGAAGTAGGTCCAGATCAGCTTGCCATCCGGCTCGATGCCGGGCAGCGCGCGCGGCCGGGCGCCGGTCGCCAGAATGATGTGCTTGGCGGTGTAGGTGCCCTCACCCTTGACGCCTTTCGGCACCGGCGGCTGCGGCTCCATCGGCGTCTTGGCCGTCTTGGACACGACGATCTCACCCGGCTTCGAGAGCTTGGCTTCGCCCCAGATCACGTCGACCTTGTTCTTCTTCATCAGGAAGGCAACGCCGCCATTGAGTCGCAGCGAGACTTTTCGCGAACGGTCGACCACGGCAGAAGTGTCGACGCTGACCTTGCCGTCGAGCTTCAGCCCGTAATCCTTCAGGTGATCCGAATAGTGCATGATCTCGGCCGAGCGCAGCAGCGCCTTGGTCGGGATGCAACCCCAGTTGAGGCAGATGCCGCCGAGATGCTCGCGCTCGACGATCGCCGTCTTAAAGCCAAGCTGGGCGGAACGCACCGCCGTGACATAGCCGCCCGGGCCGGAGCCGATGATGATGACGTCGTAGTTCTCAGCCACGATTTTCTCCTTGATTCACGATTCCAGCATGCCGCGCACGAGGGGCGCTAACGCCTCGCCGATGTTGCGCGTATTTTCGGCATCGAGATGGACGCCGTCGAGCGGTGTACATCTAGCGACGCTCGCTGCATCAAAAAAGCCGCAGCCCATCTCGTTGGCGGCGGTTTGATAAAAGCGGCGAGCTTGGGCGACTCGATTGCACCCGTTCCCAACATTTCGGCGTAGTCCACCTTGCGGGTTTCCACGATATGCGGTGGCGCAACCAGGATAATCCTGGGGGCGGCACCGCCGAATGGATAGGCGTGCCCCCTCACGATTTCGACGAGGCGTCGCATGCCATAGGACGCTATGACTGCGCTGCCATGAATCGACGGCTTCATGTCGTTGGAGCCAAGCATGATGACGATCAGATCGATCGGCGAATGCGTGCTCAGGATCGTCGGCAATATCCGGGCACCGTTTCGGTCCGCGCCCGACAAGAAGTCGTCGTAGGCCGTGGTGCGGCCGCCCAGTCCCTCGGCAATGACGTGGAAGCTCGGTCCGAGCGCTCTCGCCAGTGTGGTTGGCCACTGGTCTTCATGTTCATGTCGACCCAAAGTCTCCGGGTCGTGTCCCCAGGTCAGCGAATCGCCGTAGCACAGAACTGTCTTCATGCACCCACACCCACCTGTGCCTTGATCAAACCGCGTCTTACCCGCCAGCTCACGAACAGCCAGTGAAGAATGATCGTCACCAGCCCCGGCAGGCCAAAGCCGACCACCATGGGAATGTCCTTCTTCACCACCGCGGCACCGCTGTCGGCGTAGAGGACAAGCGCGACCAGCAGGGCAAGCAACACCGCAAACACGATCAGCAGCCACTTACCCGTCCTGGCCACCGCCGCGACCGGATCCGTCATGAACTGCGCCACGAAGAAGACGAAGGTAACCATGAAGGTCACCAGCACCGAGAACATGAAAACGAGGATGTATTCTTCCTCGGCGCCAGTGGCGATGGCCAACCACTGCGCGACCAGCCCGCCGGCCAAACCGGAAAGAATGAGAGCGAAAAGGCTGGTGAAGAATGTCCGCACCGCCCTTTCCCTTCCTAGACCAGCATGCCCATCGGGTTCTCGATCAGGCGTTTGAAGGCAACCAGCAGTTCGGCCCCCAGCGCACCATCGACGGCGCGATGGTCGGTCGACAGCGTCACCGACATCACGGTGGCTATCTTGATCTCGCCGTTCTTGACCACCGCCCGCTCTTCACCGGCGCCGACCGCCAGGATCGTCGCATGCGGCGGGTTGATCACCGCGGCAAAGTCCTTGATGCCGAACATGCCGAGGTTGGACACCGCCGTGGTGCCGCCCTGATACTCTTCCGGCTTCAGCTTGCGGCTGCGCGCCCGGCTGGCCAGGTCCTTCATCTCGGTGGAGATGGTCGACAGCGTCTTTTCGTCCGCCTTGCGGATGATCGGCGTGATCAGACCACCGGGGATCGACACCGCAACGCCGACATCAGCATGCTTGTGCTTGACCATGGCGCTTTCGGTCCACGATGCATTGGCATCCGGCACCGCCTTCAGCGCCAGCGCCATTGCCTTGATCACCATGTCGTTGACCGACAGCTTGTAGGCCGGCACGTCACCCTTTTCAGTCTTCTTGACTGGGGCTGCCGCATTGATCTGCGTGCGCAATGCCAAGAGCGCATCGAGTTCGCAGTCGAGTGTCAGGTAGAAATGCGGGATGGTCGTCTTGGCCTCGACTAGGCGGCGCGCGATGGTCTTGCGCATATTGTCGTGCGGGACGAGTTCGTAGGAGCCTTGCTCGAACAGTTTCAGCACCTGCTCGTCCGACATCGCCTTCACCGGCGCGGCGGCAGCAGCCGCAGCCGCCGGAGCACCCGCTGGCGCTGCCTTGGCGGCAGGCTTGACGCCGCCACCGGCAATCGCCGCATCGACATCGGCTTTCACCACGCGGCCATGCGGGCCGGTGCCGGTCACGGCAGACACATCGACACCGGCTTCGCTGGCGATGCGGCGGGCGAGCGGCGACGCAAAGGTGCGCTCGCCAGAGGCATGGCCGTTGGCGGCCGGAGCCGCTACTGCCTTGGATGCGGGCGCAGGCTCGGCCTTTGGCGCCTCAGCCCTTGGTGCTTCCGCCTTAGGTGCCTCCGTTTTCGGGGCTTCCGCTTTCGCTGGCGCAGCAGCGCCACCGCTGTTCGCAGCGGCGCCGGCGTCTTCGCCTTCGGCAGCGAGCACGGCGATCAGCGCATTGACCTTGACGCCTTCTGTGCCGGCCGGAACGACAAGCTTTGCAACCGTGCCCTCGTCGACAGCTTCGACTTCCATTGTTGCCTTGTCGGTCTCGATCTCAGCAATGACATCGCCGGGCGAAACCTTGTCGCCCTCCTTGACCAGCCACTTTGACAGATTGCCCTCTTCCATCGTGGGCGACAGGGCCGGCATGGTGATGTTGATTGGCATTTTGTCCTCCCGCCCGGTTCAGCGATACGTGACGGCTTTAACCGCCTCGATGACCTCGCCGACATTCGGCAACGCCAGCTTTTCGAGGTTCGCCGCATAGGGCATCGGCACGTCTTTGCCGGCAATGGTGATGACCGGGGCGTCAAGGAAATCGAAGGCTCGCTGCGACACCTGGTTGGCGATGTGATCGCCGACCGAGCTCTGCGGATATCCCTCTTCCACGACGATCAACCGGTTGGTCTTCTTGACCGAGGCGACGACCGTGTCGAGGTCGAGCGGGCGGATGGTCCTGAGGTCGATGATCTCGGCGTCGATGCCCATGCCGCGCAGCTCGGATTCAGCCTTGACCGCATAGGTCATGCCGATGCCGAAGGAGACGATGGTGACGTCCTTGCCGGTCTTGTGGATGCGCGCCTTGCCGATCGGCAGCACGAAATCATCCAGCTTCGGCACGTCGAAGGAATGACCGTAGAGGATTTCGTTCTCGAGGAAGATAACCGGATTGGGATCGCGGATCGCCGCCTTGAGCAGGCCCTTGGCGTCGGCAGCGGTGTAGGGCATCACGACCTTGAGGCCGGGAATGTGGCTGTACCAAGCGGCATAGCACTGTGAATGCTGAGCTGCGACGCGAGCGGCGGCGCCGTTCGGTCCACGGAACACGATCGGCGCGCCCATCTGGCCGCCCGACATATAGAGCGTCTTGGCAGCCGAGTTGATGATCTGGTCGATCGCCTGCATGGCGAAGTTGAAGGTCATAAACTCGACGATCGGCTTCAAACCGGCCATCGCCGCGCCGACGCCGACGCCGGCAAAGCCATGCTCGGTGATCGGCGTGTCGACGACGCGCCGCGGCCCGAACTCCTGCAGCAGTCCCTGCGTGATCTTGTAGGCGCCCTGGTATTCGGCAACTTCCTCGCCCATGACGAAGACATCGCCGTCGCGGCGCATTTCCTCGGCCATCGCATCACGCAGCGCTTCGCGCACCGTGGTCGAGACCATTTCCGTCCCGGCCGGAACATCCGGATCGGCGGCGATTTCCGTCTTCGGGGCGGCTGCGACCGGTGCTGAGGCCTCGCTTTTGGCTGCCGCCGGCGCAGGCGCCGCTGTTTCAGCCTTCGGGGGTTCTTCGCCGATGCCTTCGCCGGCCTTGTCGACATCTTCGCCGTCAACCGCGAGTACGGCGATCACTGCATTGACCTTGACGCCTTCGGTGCCGGCAGGAACCACGATCTTGGCAAGGGTGCCTTCATCGACGGCTTCGACTTCCATCGTCGCCTTGTCGGTTTCGATCTCGGCGATGACGTCACCGGCGACGACCTTGTCGCCCTCGTTCTTCAACCACTTGGAAAGATTGCCCTCTTCCATGGTCGGCGAGAGAGCGGGCATGAGAATTTCGATCGGCATGTCCTTGCCCTCCCGTTACAATACGATATCGGTCCAGAGCTCGGACGGATCCGGCTCCGCGTCGTTCTGGGCAAATTCGGCGGCGTCCGCGACGACGTCGCGAACCTCCTTGTCGACGGTCTTCAGTTCGTCCTCAGTCGCCCACTTCTTCTCTATCAGCCGCGCCTTGACCTGCTCGATCGGGTCATGCTCGGAGCGCATCTTCTGCACTTCTTCCTTGGAACGATACTTCGCCGGGTCGGACATCGAGTGGCCGCGGTAGCGATAAGTCTGCATTTCGAGGATCAGCGGGCCGTTGCCGGCACGGCACCATTCGGTGGCCAGATCGCCCGCAGCCTTGACGGCGCGGACATCCATGCCGTCGACCTGCAGCCCGGGAATCTTGAACGAGGCGCCGCGATGCGAAAAGTCCGTCTCCGCCGACGAGCGCGAGACAGAAGTGCCCATGGCATAGCGGTTGTTCTCGATGATGTAGATCACCGGCAGCTTCCACAGCGAGGCCATGTTGAAGCTTTCATAGACCTGGCCCTGGTTGGCCGCACCATCGCCGAAATAGGTCAGCGACACATTGTTGTTGTCGCGGTAGCGATTGGCGAAGGCGAGACCAGTGCCGAGCGACACCTGCGCGCCGACGATGCCATGGCCGCCGTAGAAATGCTTCTCCTTGGAGAACATGTGCATGGAGCCGCCCTTGCCCCTGGACAGGCCGCCACGACGTCCGGTCAGCTCAGCCATGACGCCGCGCGGTGAAAGCTCCATGGCCAGCATGTGGCCGTGGTCGCGATAGGCGGTGATCATCTGGTCGCCCTGGATCAGCGCCATCTTCATGCCCGTGACGACCGCCTCCTGGCCGATATAGAGATGGCAGAAGCCACCGATGAAGCCCATGCCGTAAAGCTGGCCGGCCTTTTCCTCGAAACGACGGATGAGCAGCATGTGCCGGTAGGCGGCAAGCTCTTCCTCCTTGGTGAACTCTGCAGGCTTGGGGGCCGAAAGCCCCATTTTGCCGTCGGATTTGGATTTGGCAGGCGCTTTTCTGGCTGCGGTGGCCATGCATCACTCCCTGTTGGCGTCTCTTTGCGGACATTAGGGCAGGATCAAATCCGCCCTGGGGAGATCAGCTCCTCCCCACCGATTTTGGAGAGGCTAACACGCGCTAGAGCGTTATGCCATGCCGAAATTGCATAGCTCACATGCGTCTAAGCGATTAAAATCATTGAAAATATTGGCTATTAACTGAAACCTGGTTACTTCGTCGAGACCGGCAACATGATGGTGATTTCGTCAGCCTGGGACAGATTGAGCGCCTTGCGCGCCTGCTCGTCGAGCATGTCCTTCTCGATCGACCCTTCATGCATGAGCCGAACGCGCCGTTCGAGCTCCATCCGGCGTGCCTTGATCGCGTCGAGCTGACCTTGCAGCGCAACCGTCTGGGCTTCCAGCTGATATTTCGAGTTGATGCCGAATTCGCCGTGGTAGGCATGAAAGCCGAAATAGGCCAGGAACGCCACGCAGAGCGAGGGAATGATCAGCCGGCCGGTGTTTCTCTGCTTGTGCTGACGCGTCCACATATCCAAGTCCTCGCGGCCGCGAACTCCTGCAGCTCCCCATCTTTTTCGCCCGATTGTGCTTAACGGACGGTTACGGATGACCGGCTGCGCGAGACCCGAAATGAAAAAGGGCGGGAATGCTCCCGCCCTTTCATCAAATATCCCAGGCCCGGGTGTTTCCGGATCAGCCCTTGACCACCGACTTGCCGGCGTAGCTCGCCTGCTTGCCGAGCTCTTCCTCGATGCGGATCAGCTGGTTGTACTTGGCCATGCGCTCCGAGCGCGACAGCGAGCCGGTCTTGATCTGTCCGCAATTGGTGGCAACGGCGAGATCGGCTATGGTCGAATCCTCGGTTTCGCCCGAACGGTGCGACATGACGGCGGTGTAGCCGGCCTTGTGCGCAGTCTCGACGGCGTCGAGCGTTTCGGTCAGCGAGCCGATCTGGTTGACCTTGACCAGGATCGAATTGGCGACGCCCATGCGGATGCCGTCACGCAGCCGTGCCGTGTTGGTGACGAACAGATCGTCGCCGACCAGTTGGGTCTTCTTGCCGATCAGGTCGGTCAGATACTTCCAACCTTCCCAGTCGTCCTCGGCAAGGCCGTCCTCGATCGAGATGATCGGATAGTCGGCGGCGAGCTTGGCCAGGTACTTGGCCTGGGCCTTGGGATCGCGGGTCTTCTTCTCGCCCTCATAGACGTAGTTGCCGTCCTTGAAGAACTCGGTGGCCGCGCAGTCGAGGCCGAGCGCGATCTCTTCGCCGGGCTTGAAGCCGGCCTTCTCGATCGATTCCATGATGAAGTCGAGCGCCACCGGCGCGCTCTTCAGGTTCGGGGCAAAGCCGCCCTCGTCGCCGACATTGGTGTTGTGGCCGGCATCCTTCAGTTTCTTCCTCAGCGTGTGGAAGATTTCTGAACCCCAGCGAACGCCTTCGCGCAGCGTCGGCGCGCCGATCGGCAGGATCATGAATTCCTGGAAGTCGATGGGGTTGTCGGCATGGGCGCCGCCGTTGATGATGTTCATCATCGGCACGGGCAGGACGTGCGCCTTGGTGCCCCCGACATAGCGGTAGAGCGGCAGGCCGGCGGCATCGGCCGCTGCCTTGGCCACGGCCAGAGAAACGCCGAGGATGGCGTTGGCGCCGAGCCGGCTCTTGTTGGGCGTTCCGTCGAGCTCTATCATGGTTTGGTCGATATGGATCTGGTTTTCGGCTTCCATGCCGCCGATGGCCTCGAACAGCTCGCCATTCACTGCTTCGACTGCTTTGAGCACGCCCTTGCCGAGATAGCGGGCGCCGCCGTCGCGCAGTTCGACGGCCTCGTGGGCGCCGGTCGAGGCGCCTGACGGCACCGCAGCGCGGCCCATCGAGCCATCTTCGAGAACGACATCGACCTCGACGGTCGGATTTCCACGGCTGTCCAGGATTTCACGCCCGACAATGTCGATGATGGCGGTCATTGCGATGTCCTCGATTGATCTGAAGAAGGGTCGCGCACGTCTTAGCCAAAGTGCCGCAAAAGGCAATCGGCCCGCTCGCAATTATTGCCGTGGCGTCAGCTCAAAGCGTGTCCAGCCTGAACGGAGTCAAGCGCCGCATGGCATTCTCCCTAAACCAGGGGCTTGTTTGTGGCGATATGCATCAGGCGATTCACGAAGCGCAAATCGCTGTCATCATAAGTCATGTGCGGCGGATGTACTTCCGGCTATGGTGCGGGTGCGCGGGGCGAAACAGGAGGAGTTTCGCCATGTCCCAGTTGAGTGGTATCGTGAGTCTGTTCCTGATCGCGGCGGCGTTTCTGACGTCGTGCGACAATCAGCAATCGCCACCCAAGGCAGCAGGGCCGCTACCGGCCTTGCATGTCAGCGAATAGGCGCAGCATCGAATCCAAAAGGCCCCGTCTGAACGGGGCCTTTTGTTTCCGGGCGTCAATGCCAGTAAGGCGTGACCTTGTAATAATCATAGGACGCGTCGCGCGCCGTCTCGCCATCCGCGCCGGCCAGTTCGTTGATCGAATAGGCGGGTGCGGCCTTCAGCTGTTCCTTGGAGAACGGAACGACATAGCCCCCCTTGTCCTCGTCATAGTCGAGGCTGGCCCACGGAATGGCGTGGTACTTCTCGCCGATGCCGAGAAAACCGCCAAAACCTATCACCGCGAACATGATGCCGTTCGAGGTCTTGTCGAGCATGATGTCTTCGATGCTGCCGATGCTCCTGCCCTCGGTGTTGTAGACGGACGTGCCGATGACGCGCGAAGCGGCAATGGCTTCGGTGTGGCCTGTCTGGGTTGTCATGATGTGCTCCTCGTTGTCGTTGATCTATGCTTTGACAATGAGGGGCGCGGGCGAAAGTTCCCGACTTTTTCGGCGGCAGCCGGTTACTCCGCGAGGATGAAGGTGACCTTCATGTTGACGCGATAGGCAGCGATCTTGCCGTCCTCGACGACGACCTTCTGGTCCTGGATCCAGGCGCCTTCGACGTTCTTCAAGGTCTTTGCGGCACGCGCAATCCCCTTCTCGATGGCGTCTTGAAAGCTCTTCTTCGACGATGAGGTGATTTCGGTGACGCGGGCGACAGACATGGCTTCCTCCTGCCAAAACGCTCATTTGCGAGGCGAGCGTACAGCCGGCTTATGTCTTCCACAAGCGCCGGGGCCATAGGGCCATTGTCAGTTGCCGACGCTGGAGCGTCCGTGGGACGCTTCAGTGACCCTTGGCGATACGATCGAACGCCATCAGTCTTTCCAGCAGTACCGGCATATCCTTCAGCGGCACCATGTTCGGGCCATCGGAAGAGGTCGAATTGTCCGGATCCTGGTGGGTCTCGATGAACACGCCGGCCACACCAACGGCGACAGCCGCCCGGGCCAGCGTCTCGACAAAGCGGCGCTCGCCGCCAGAGGAGCCGCCCTGCCCGCCTGGCTGCTGAACCGAATGCGTGGCGTCGAAGATCACCGGCGCGCCGATCTCGGCCATGATAGGCAGAGCGCGCATGTCGGACACCAGCGTGTTGTAGCCGAACGACGCGCCGCGCTCTGTGGTCAAGACATTGGCGTTGCCGGAACCGGTGATCTTGGCAACCACGTTCTTCATGTCCCAGGGAGCCAGGAACTGCCCCTTCTTCACGTTGATCACCTTGCCGGTCCTGGCGGCGGCGACCAGCATGTCGGTCTGGCGCGACAGGAAGGCCGGAATCTGCAGGACGTCGACATGCGGCGCGACGATCGCGCACTGTTCCTCGGTGTGGACATCGGTAAGCACCGGCAGCGAAAATTCCTTGCGCAGTTCGTCGAAGACGGGAAGTGCCGCTTCCATGCCTGCGCCGCGCGTCGCCGACAGCGAGGTGCGGTTGGCCTTGTCGTAGCTGGTCTTGTAGACGAGGCCTATTCCAAGTTTGCCGGTCAGTTCCTTCAGCGCGCCGGCCATGTCGAAGGCATGCTGGCGCGATTCGAACTGGCAAGGACCAGCGATCAGCGACAACGCCGCGTTGTTATCGAAGACGACATTGCCGACGGTTACCGACGAATTGGGCGCCAGGGGCTTGCTCATGGGATCTCCCGGAAGATGAAAGCCGCGCCCTGTCCGGATGCCGGCTGCACGACAATATCATTGCCCGCTATATCGTGTTTGACGGAGTTGCCTGCAAGCAGCCTCGAGGCGATATAGGCGCTGCGGACCGAAAAGACCACGGCGGCGAAGCGTAGGTCCGTCGGCGCGTCGGCAGGCAAGCCAAAGCGTGCGGTGAAAGACGTCGGGGCAAGCACACTCAAGGTCACATTCGGCAAGTGAAACGCGCCGCCTTGCCCGCTGGCGGCCGGATCGTCCACCGCCAAGGAGATCAGCCGGCGCTGCGCGGCGGGCCGGTCGCTGACCGCCACGATCTCGACAATTCCCCTGGCGCCGTTGGCGTGCGCCTGCAAGGCCGTCCGATCCACTTTCGGCGCGTTGACCCGCTCGCAGGCAAACAGGAAAGCATCCGTAGCCTTGCTGCTCGATGCAAAAGCGAGCTTGAACGATGCAATGTCGCTTTTACCCGCCGTGTCGGTGAACGCGCGCGAAAAGCTCAGCATGTCTCCCGCGGAGATGCCGGCTTCGACATAGCGTGCCTGGTCGGCATCTGCGTTGCTGGTCCCCAGGACCACGGCGGAAAACCCCTCGTCACCGTGGCTGTTGCGATAGATACGGTCGCGCGCGACGAAAACATTGCCCTCGGCAATAGCCGCCGTCGCGGCCCGTTCGTCGCCGACCGCGAGCGGCTCAAGATAGGTGCCGTCGGCGAGGAAAACACAACAGTTTTCGGTCCCGAAGGGATGAATGCCGGTCGGGGCAACAACGAAGCCAAGCGCGGTCAGCCGGGCTCGTGCCACGTCGAGGTTCTGTGTCGGCAGCACCAGATGATCGAGCGGATGAGTGCCGGCGGCTGTTGTTCGATTCATGCAGGCGCGATGTGCATCATTCCGCAAACCGGTTCAAGTCTCAATCAGGCACCGGCCACGACATCGGCGGAATAACGCAGCTCGCGCAATGGTTTGACCTTGCTGGTCGTCTGCCCATAGAGCGGGTGCGCCTTGTAGGCGGCCAACGCCGCCTCATTAGCGAACTCGGCATAGACGACCACATCGATCTCGTCCGACAGCGGGTCGACCTTGGTGTTGATGGTCACCTCGAAGAGGGTGGAATGGGGAATGTTGCCGAGCGCCTGCAGGCCGGTGCGAACGGCCTCCACATCCTCTTTACGCCGCGCGCTGAAGAAAACGATATGCCGGATCAACGCCGCCTCCTCGATCGAAAGCGCGTCGGGCGACGCGCTTCAGGTCTTTGTCTTTATGCATGTCGTTGCCCAAGACCGGGGCCACTTTTGGACGACATGCATTAAGTGCCGGGGTCTTTTGTGACGACAGGATGGCCGCGTCAATCGACAAGGATGTCGCGGCAGCGCCTCATGCGGATGGGCGCTAGCTCTCGCCGGTGACGGATCGCACCACGTGCGTGACACCCCTTACCGCCGTGTCGAGATACCGGCCCTGATTGTAGAGGCCGTCCCAGATCAGGAAAAAGGTGATGGCAGCAATGACGATCACATAACGCATGGCTAAAACTATTGCACAAGCACGGTTGCAACCATAGGCGTTTTGGGCGTGTTCGGCCTTTGCTGTGTAAAAGCCAGATCCACGACTGCGAGTGCCCTCCACTTGGCACAGCCCGGCTTGCAGCCTGCCTCTTGATGTTCCCCCTCATGACGTGGAAGATTGTCGCAGGGATTCACTGGGCAGCGCTGAAGCTCTGGTTAAAGGGTGCGCGCTTTCGTTCGAGCCCGCCTGTCGCCGAAACCGGTCAACTGCCGGAATCAGGCAATGGCGTTCGAACCCGGCGAATGAACCGCGAGAACCGAGGCTCGGCAATTTGCGCCGACACCGCGGAAGCGCAGGGGCGTGAGATGACAAACAAGGAACATCATGGTCTGGCGTTGAGCGACGCGGTCAGGCTGGATGAATTCAATTTCGCCGAGATCGTCAAGGGCTTGCCGGCTAAGGCGCGCATGGTGCTGTCGGCGGCAATGAACCTGCCGCGCGGATCGCTGAAGGTCAGGATGCCGGACGGACGCGCCGTGCTGGTCGGCGGCAAGGGACCGGGCCCGGACGCCGAACTGGTGCTCAAGAACTGGCGCTTGCCCGGCCGTGCCTTTTCCGGCGGCACGATCGGCCTTGCCGAATCCTACATGGACGGCGATTGGGAAAGCCCTGACGTCACCAGCTTCCTAGAGCTGTTCGTGGTCAATTCGGCCATCGGCGAACGCGTTGCTGGCGGCGCCAGCTGGCTCATCAACACCGTCCAGCGCATCCGGCACTGGTTCAACGAGAACACACGCACCGGCTCCAAGCGCAATGTTTCGGCGCATTACGATCTCGGCAACGCCTTCTACAAGGAATGGCTCGATCCGAGCATGACCTATTCCTCGGCACTCTATGCCACCGGTGCCAACGACCTCGAAAGCGCCCAGGCCGCCAAATATCGCGCACTGGCCAAGGATACGGGGATCGGACCGAAGGATCACGTGCTGGAGATCGGCTGCGGCTGGGGCGGCTTCGCCGAATTCGCGGCTCGCGAGATCGGCTGCCGTGTGACCGGGCTGACGATCAGCCGCGAGCAGCACGACTTCGCCAAGGCGCGCCTCGCCAAGGCCGGGCTTGCCGACAAGGTCGACATCAAGCTGCAGGACTATCGCGACGAAACCGGCACCTATGACCGCATCGCCTCGATCGAGATGTTCGAGGCGGTCGGCGAGAAGTACTGGCCGGTGTTCTTCGGCAAGATGAAAGCCTGCCTGAGGCCCGGCGGCACCGCGGGCCTGCAGATCATCACCATCAACGAAGCCGCCTACGACACGTATCGCGCAAGGCCGGATTTCATCCAGCGCTATGTTTTCCCAGGTGGCATGCTGCCGACGCCGTCGATCCTGAAGGCACTCGGCAACGATCATGGGCTTGCCCATCTCCGCGAGCGGGTGTTTCCGGACGACTACGCGCGTACGCTCGCCGAATGGCGTCAGCGGTTCTGGGCGTCATGGGAAAAGATCGTCCCGCTTGGCTTCGACGACCGCTTCAAGAAGCTCTGGGAATTCTACCTGCATTATTGCGAGGCCGGCTTCCGCGCCAGCTACATCGACGTGCGCCAGGTGGTCTACAAGGCATAGAACCACGCTGCCGTACCGGCGCGGACCTATGCCGACGGTCAGAGAAGGATTCGGTATTTCGCAAATCCCGCTTCGCCCTCTCCTACCGGCTCGATCTTCAGCGACCTCACCTCGGCAATGAAATCCTTTGCCTTGGCGCCGGTCTCGAACACGACGCTGGTTCCAGGCAGCGGCGCGAACGACCAGTTGCCGTCCGCCGACGGATTGATCGTGCCCTCGCTGACGATGTAGCGAACGATGACGTCGCGATTGGTGTCCGGCGCCTCGTAGATGATCTTCGAGGCATTGATCTCCGGGAAATTGCCGCCACCGCCGGCACGGTAGTTGTTGGTCGCAACGACAAATTTCTGTTTGGGATCAATTGGCTTGCCGCCAAACATCAAGTCGACGATGCGATTGGCGCCGGCATTCGCCAGTCCGCCCTTGGCATCGTATTTCGGCGGCTGCGACAGGTCTATCTCGTAGGTCACGCCGTCGATGACGTCGAAATTGTAGGACGGGAAGTCGGTGTTGATGAGGGCCTGGTCGGCCTTGCCCGGTTCGATCCGGTTGAAGATGCCGGCCGACATTTCCAGCCACTCCTTCACCTGTGCGCCGGTGATTTCGACGGCCCGCACGGTGTTCGGGTAGAGGTAGAGGTCGGCGACGTTCTTGATGGCGATGTCGCCCGCCGGCACGTCGGTATAGTAGTCGGCGCCGCTGCGTCCGCCGGCCTTGAAGGGTGCGGCGGCCGACAGCAGCGGCACGTCCTTCCATTGCGTGTTCTTGAGAATATCCTTCAGGTACCAGGTTTGCGCCTGGCTGACGACCTGCACCGACGGATCGTCGGCGACCAGCGCGAAATAGGAATAAAGCGGAGCCGAGGTCTTGCCGACGGGACGGCGCACATAGGCAAGAGTTGCCTGGTGGTCCTGCTCGAGTGCCGCGATGATGCGCTTGTCGTCGGGAACGATCGGCTTGGCCTTGTTGTCGACGCGTTCGAAGATCGGCCGCGCCTCGGAGGTGGCGGAAACGACCTTCCATCTCGACCCGTCGCGCTCCAGCATCAGGTCGACCAGCCCCATATGCGAGCCCCAGAAGCCGCCCATCACGGCGGGCTTGCCCTGCAGTGTGCCTTTTTGCGTGTCGACGCCGTCCAGCGACTGGAAGTCCTTCTTGCCGGGAAAGACCAGATGCTGGTGGCCGGTGAATACCGCATCGATGCCGTCGACACCGGCGACGAAGAACGACGCGTTCTCCATCATGTCGCCCTGCTTCACGTCGATGCCGGAATGTGAGAGCGTAATCACGATGTCGGCGCCTTCCTCCTTCATCTGCGGCACCCAGGCCTTGGCCGCCTGGACGATGTCGCGCGTCTTGACGTTGCCCTCCAGATTCTTGAGATCCCAGACCATGATCTGCGGCGGCACGAAGCCGATGATGCCGATCCTGATCGGCTGCTCTGCGCCTGACCCGTCCCTGATCTTCTTGTCGAGGATGACATAGGGCTTGAGATACAGCTTGTCGTCGCGCGGGTTCGCGGCAAGCTCGGTGCCGCGGATCAAATTGGCGCAGACAAAGGGGAAATTGGCGCCAGCCAGCACCTTGTCCATGAACGACAGGCCATAATTGAACTCGTGGTTGCCCAGCGTCGAGCATTCGTAGCCGAGCAGGTTCATGGCCTTCATGATCGGATGCAGGTCGCCATCCTTCATGCCCCTCTCATAGGCGATGTAGTCGCCCATTGGATTGCCCTGCAGCAGGTCGCCATTGTCGATGAGCATCGAATTGACGGCTTCCTTGCGCACTGCGTCGATCAAGGAAGCCGTGCGCGATAGGCCCATCGTGTCGTTCGCTTTGTCGGCGTAGTAATCGTAAGGCAGCACGTTCACATGGATGTCGGTGGTTTCCATGATCCGAAGATGGGCCTGGTTGGCCTGGGCGCGGGCGGAGAACGGATGCAGCATGATCAACGCTCCAGCGGCGGCGGCACCGCCAAGGAGATCGCGGCGGGAGACGGGATGGAGCAGTCGAGACATGTTTTCTCCTCCGACAACGTGACAAGCCTTGCCCCGAAGCGAACTTCGCGCTGAAACCCATCCGAGTCCATTCAAGAAGTCGAGCGCATAACGCCGCCACTCGATCAGCAACAGATGACGTGCGGATGAACGGTCTGGGGTCAGCCCTTGTCGTCGTCGCCCTGGGTGATCAGCCGCGCGCTGCGCTGGCCCGTCGCGTAGATCCATAGCCAGCTTAGTGAAACCGCAAGCCGGTTGCGAAAGCCGATCAGGAAATAGATGTGGGCTATGCCCCACAGCCACCATGCCGCCCAGCCGGTCAGCTTGATCCAGCCGAAATCGATCACAGCGGCGCGCTTGCCGATCGTGGCGAGGTCGCCGTCATGCCGGTAGCGGAACGGCCGTTGGCCGGTGTCGCCGGCAAGCCGCGCCTTCAGCGTGGCGGCGACATGACGGCCCTGCTGCTTGGCGGCCGGCGCCACGCCGGGAACGGGCCGCCCGTCCGGCCGCAGGACATGCGCGGCATCGCCGACGACGAAAATCTCCGGGCTGCCCGGCACGCTCAAGTCAGGCTCGACGAGCACCCTGCCCGCCCGGTCCGCCGCCGCGCCGAGCCACTCGGCGGCAGGCGAGGCGGCGACGCCCGCTGCCCACAGGATTGTGCCCGCCGACAAGTGCTTGTCGCCGAAAACGACGCCTTCGGCGTCGCACCGCGTAACAGCCCTGCCGAGTTCGATGGTCACACCGAGCCGCTCGAGCGCCTTCATCGCATAGTCGGAAAGTTTCGGTGCGAAGTTGGCCAGAATTCGGTCGCCGGCCTCGATCAGCACGACGCGCGTTTGTCGTGTATCGATGTTGCGGAATTCACCGCGCAGCGTGTCATGCGCCAGTTCGACGATGGTGCCGGCAAGCTCGACGCCGGTCGGCCCGCCACCGACGATCGCAATGGTCAGCAGCGCCTGGCGCTTGACGGGATCGATCTCGCGCTCGGCCTTCTCGAAGGCCAGCAGAATGCGCCGCCGAACCGTGGTGGCATCCTCCAGCGTCTTCAGGCCCGGCGCGAAAGGTTCCCATTCGTCGTGGCCGAAATAGGCGTGGCGCGCACCGGTGGCGAGCAGCAGGGTGTCGTAGGCGACAGCATTGCCATCATCGAGCAGCACGCGTTTGCCGGCACGGTCGACGCCGACGACATTGGCAAGCAGCGTCGTCACATCCTTGCGCTTGCGCAGGAGGTGGCGGACCGGCCATGCAATTTCGGACGTCGCCAGCGCCGTGGTCGCCACCTGGTAGAGCAGCGGCTGGAAGAGGTGATGATTACGCTTGTCGATCATGGTGATGCTGACCGGCGCACCGGCAAGCGCTCGGGTGAATTCGAGACCGCCGAAACCTGCGCCGACAACAACGACATGATGGCTGGCCTGGTTCATCTCATTCACCGCTAACGGGCAAGATTGCCTAGGCTAGATGTAGGTACTTTTGTGCATCGCAGCAACGCGGGGGTGGTGCCTGAGACTCGTCGTTCTATGTCGTGAACGCACATGTCGTATCGTGTCACGAGGTATAGCGTGATCAAATACGCGATGAGGTAAAGCATGGCTAGCAATCATGACGACCAAGGTCCGGCGCAATATGCCTCTCCTCCCTGCTTCATGCATGAACTCGATCCCGCGTTTCAGACACCACTAACCGACTGGACCGACGTCCGGCGCTGGCGCAAGGCCGAGCGCGAACGCCTGATCGCCGCGCGTCTCGCCGTTTCGGCCGACGCGCGAACGGTGATGTCGCAGCGCATTGCGGAAGGTCTCGACGCAATCGTCGGCGAGATCGCCGGCCGCATGGTCAGTCTTTACTGGCCGTTTCGCGGTGAGCCGGACCTGCGGCCATGGATGGCGTCCGTCAATGCGCGCGGCGGCCGCACCGCCCTGCCCGTCGTCATCGAGAAAGGTCAGCCGCTTATCTTTCGCGCCTACGCGCCGGGCGACCGGCTGGAAAAAGGTGTCTGGAACATCCCGATCCCGGCCGAGGGCGATCCGGTGCTGCCGGACATCGTCATTGCGCCAATCGTCGGCATCGATCCTAGAAACTACCGCCTGGGCTATGGCGGCGGGTTCTTCGATCGCACGCTGGCGGCGATGCCGTTCAAGCCGCTGGTGATCGGCGTCGGCTATGAGTTGCAGCGTATCGCCACCATCTACCCGCAGCCGCACGACATCCCGATGGATCGGATCGTCACCGAGGCCTAAGAGCCTGTTTGGAAAATGAGACCGGCTGGATTTCTGTTCCGCTGCGAAGCAGCGCAAATGTCATGTGACAAAAATCCGATTTGGTCGATAAATAGTCTGATCTTTAAGGGAACCATGCCGCGGCGTTTCGACATGCGCTCCGGGCGGATCCAACAGTGTCCGGTAGCTCCTAGGATTGGCTGCGTCACAACGGATGATAAGATGATCGGACGAACCACAGCGGCGGCCCTTGCAATTGCGTTTTCCGTTTCGCCTTCGCAGGCGCAACCACAGCATCGTTTACCGAGCGGCTATAAATGGGGCCGCTGCCTGCTTACTGTTGACGGTCAGACTCGCATATCCGGAAGATGCTACTATCAAATCGAGAAGGGCGGCGATTTTAATATCCAGGGGCCTCGGCAAGTTTTTGCAGGTATCGACTATCCTGATACGCATAGTGGGGCTGGTGAAATGTCCAAAGACTACTGGGCAGTAGTATACAAGGACGGTGATCTTTGGGAAGGCTATAGCAACTCGGACGTTTCCGAAACTCACGGTGACGAACGCTGGGAAGACCTTCGCCGCGAAGGCGCATGCTATGTTGGGAAGGACGTCCGGGTATGCCTTTGGCGTTAAGCCATTTCCGGCTTCATGCCCATCGCCGTGCGGTCGACGATCTCACGCAAGGCGAATGACGAGTTGATCTTGGTCACATGCGGCATCGCCGACAGCCATTCCTTGTGGATGCGTTCGTAGTCGACGAGATCCTTGGCCGCGATGCGCAGGATATAGTCGTATTCGCCCGACATCAGGTGGCAGGACAGCACATTCGGGCAGCGCTTGATTGCCGCCTCGAAATCCGACAGCGTCTTCTCGAACTGTCCTGACAGCGAAATATGCACGATCGCCGTCATCTGATGGCCAAGGGCGGCATTGGAAAGCCGGGCATGGTAGCCGCGGATGGTTCCGGATTTCTCCAGATTGTCGAGCCTGCGCGAACAGGCCGACTGCGACAGGCCAACCTTCTCGGCCAGTGCAGCATTCGGTATCCTGCCATCCTTCTGCAAAGTCTCGAGAATGGCGATATCAATCCTGTCGAGCGGCATTTTTCGTGAATCCTGCGAATATCTTACCATTTTGCGCAACGATTATCGAAAACCGCCCGTTTGCGCAAGCGCATTCGCAAACACCTGCGCAGCGATTTGTGGTTCACTCCACCTATACAGGGAACGAGCCCAAAAGGGCCGGATCAGGAGAAGAAAATGCGCGTCGGCTGCCCCAAGGAAATCAAGAACCACGAATATCGCGTCGGCCTAACGCCCGGCTCGGTCCGCGAATATGTCGCCCACGGCCATGAAGTGCTGGTCGAGACCGGCGCCGGCGCCGGCATCGGCGCCGATGACAATGCCTATCGCGCTGCCGGTGCGACAATCGCCAAGACGGCTGCCGACGTGTTCGCCAAGTCGGACATGATCGTCAAGGTCAAGGAGCCGCAGCCCAACGAATGGGCGCAGCTTCGCGAAGGCCAGATTCTCTACACCTATCTCCACCTGGCTCCGGACCCGGAGCAGACCAAGGGCCTGCTCGCTTCCGGTGTCACCGCAATCGCCTACGAAACCGTCACCGACGACCGTGGCGGCCTGCCGTTGCTGGCGCCGATGTCGGAAGTTGCCGGTCGGCTGTCGATCCAGGCCGGCGCAACGGCGCTGCAGAAGGCCAATGGCGGCCGCGGCGTGCTGCTTGGCGGCGTGCCCGGCGTGCTGCCCGGCAAGGTCACTGTGCTCGGCGGCGGCGTCGTTGGCTTGCATGCTGCCAGGATGGCGGTGGGGCTTGGCGCTGACGTCACCATCATCGATCGCTCGATCCCGCGCCTGCGCCAGCTCGACGACCTCTTCACCGGCCGGGTGCACACGCGTTACTCGACTGTCGAGGCGCTCGAGGAGGAGTGCTTCTCGGCCGACATCGTCGTCGGCGCGGTGCTGATCCCGGGCGCCGCGGCGCCGAAGCTCGTCACGCGCGAAATGCTGTCCGGCATGAAGAAGGGATCCGTGCTGGTCGACGTCGCCATCGACCAGGGCGGCTGCTTCGAGACCTCGCACGCCACCACCCATGCCGAGCCAACCTACGAGGTTGACGGTGTCATCCATTACTGCGTCGCCAATATGCCCGGCGCGGTACCGGTGACGTCGGCCCACGCGCTCAACAACGCGACGCTTCATTATGGCCTGCAGCTTGCCGACAAGGGCCTGAAGGCGCTGGTCGATGACCACCATCTGCGCAATGGCCTCAACGTCCACAAGGGCAAGATCACCAACCGCGCGGTCGCCGAGGCGCTAGGCTACGAACTGGTTGAGCCGAAAGCTGTTCTCGCGGCCTGATTCTCCTTCAGAATTCCTCCGTCAGCCCGCCGGTTCATGCCGGCGGGTTTTTTCTTGGCGCGAAGGTTTTCTTGAGCTCGAGGCCGGGCAACAAAAAAGCGGAGCCAAAGCCCCGCTTCCTAGATATCGAGATTTGCCGCCGGTTCATCCGCGGTCGGCAAATCGATCGACAATGGCTTTCTAGTGCGATTGTGCGACGGGAGTACGACAGGCCCTCACCCAGCGTTCCAATGCCTCAGACGCGCTCGATGCGACACTGGTAGCAATTGTTGCGCGCCGAGCGGACATGGACGTAGGCGATATCGTCGCGCTCGAAGAGGGCCTCGGCCCGCGCTGTAATTGCTGCGGTCGGGATGACGCCGCCGCTGCCGTAGACGATACGATTGTCCCTGCCGTAGCCGCGCACGATATAGTCAGGGCTTTCGAGGATCTCGGGTAACACCTCGCTCTCGGCGGCGCGGTCGCATTCGTCGGCATGCAGGAAGATCGGTCCGGTTTCGGCATAGGGCTGAAGCTCCGGGAATGGCCGGTAGGCCAGAACGAGGTAAGCGTCGCCCGCGGCGATGTTCTTCAGACAGTGCCGGCAAGGCATGCCGTCACCGTCGGAAATCTTTCGCTCGGGCGTCTGGCCGTAGACGTCCGGGCCGCCGTGCTGAAGTGCCCTGACATTTTCGGTCGGCAGCGCTTTGAACTGAATGGTCATGGTAGGATCTCCGGTGTTGTCCACCGGAAATTATGCCCTCAAGTTCACGCTTCCCACCCGATTCTTGCGCAGTGGCGGATGCTTCGGATTTTTGGCTGATGTCACGGCCGCATGACGCTGGCCGAGCGTTCTCCGAAAGGCAGCGGATGCACGATTTCCTTCTTTTGCGCCACCGGCGCAAAGCCGAGCTTTTGGTAGAGCGGCAAAGCAGCCGGATGATCGAGCGTGCAGGTCTGCACTGTCACCCGCTTCGGCCCGTACGACCACGCCGCTGCGATCGCCGCCCCCAGGAACCAGCGGCCGATGCCTTGCCCGGTCGCATGTTCCATCATGCCGAAATAGGCGAGCTCGACTTCTTCCGGCAGATGCGGCTTGAGGTCGAAGAAGCCGGCCGGCGCGCCGTCGAGGTAGAGCACTCTGATGTCGCGGTCCTCGCGGTGGATGCCGGCCGAAAGCTCCTCGTCATCCAGCCTCAGCACGTTGACCCAGTGCCATTTGCGTCCCACCCGATCCATCAAATAGCGGTAGAAATGCAGGGGAATGTCCTTGGTCTTCAGCAGCGCGACCTGACGGTTGTAGGGCACCGGCGGCGAATAGGCCGGCGGCACATGCATCTCGAGGAACGTCACCGTGACATCGATGTCTTCCAACGCGCCGTTTTCCATCGTCTTCATTCCTTGCCGGTCACGACCGGCGTGTCGGAGAGCCCACCCCATTCCGTCCATGAGCCGTCGTAAAGTTTGTTGTCGGTATGGCCAAGCGTTTCCAGCGCCAGCGTCGCCACCGCGGCTGTAATGCCCGAACCACACGAAGTGATGACGGGTTTCGACAGATCGATGCCGGCCGCCTCGATCACCTTGCGCAAGCGGTCCTTCGACAAGAGCTCGCCATTTTCCGACAGCGCCGAGTAGGGCAGATTGCGCGCGCCAGGCATGTGGCCGGAGCGGATACCGGCGCGGGGTTCGGGCTCCGTGCCAGCAAAGCGGCCCGGTCCACGGGCGTCGGCGATCTGGCTTTCCCCGGTATCGACGATCCGGCGCATGTCGGCGAGGCTGGCGACGCGACCGGCGTCGAAATCGGCATGAAACACACTTGGCGCGATCCTGGTCGGTTCGGCCGTTACCGGCCGGCCCGCCGCTTTCCAGCCATCGAAGCCGCCGTCCAGAATATAGGTCTGGAAGACGCCCATCACCCGGAACATCCACCACGCCCGAGGCGCCGAGAAGAAGCCCGGACCATCATAGATGATGACGGTGTCGTCGGCCGAAACGCCCATCGATCCGACATACTGGGCAAAATGCTGCGGTGACGGCAGCGTGTGCGGCAGCGGCGAATCCGGGTCCGAAACCGCGTCCTGATCCAGAAACCGTGCGCCCGGAATGTGGGCCGCGCCGTATTCGCCGCGCGCATCGCGCTTTTGCGCCGGCAGATACCAGGATGCGTCGATGATCGTCAGGCCCGGCTCGCCGAGGCGCTGCTGCAGCCAATCCGCGTCGACGGTGAAAGGACTGTCCTCGGCCATTTTTTCTCCTGCTCGCCGTTTGGCGGTGATTGTCCGATTAAAGTGCGTCGCGTTGAAGCGGATTCAAGCGACGCGCCTTAAGTCTTTGTTCTTGTCGTTGACCCAACATCGAGGCCACTTTCTTGGGCGACATGCATCAGGTCGCCGGCATCGGGCCGAAGCGGATGCGGAAGCGTCTGTTTTCACGGCCCTTCTTCTCGATCTTGCCGATATGGATTTCGCCGACCTCACCGGTGCTTTTGACATGGGTGCCGCCACAGGGCTGGCTATCGACCGAAGCGTTGTCACCGATGCAAACCAGGCGGATCTTACCGGTGCCAACCGGCGGCCGGACATTCTTGGATTTCACCAGGCCCGGGTTGGCGGCCAGCTCCTCGTCGCTGATCAGCCTGGTGAAGATCGGGTGATCGGCCCGCACCAGATCCATCAGGCTCGCCGTTACGTCTTCCCTGGTGAAGCTGGCGTCGGGAATATCGAAATCGACGCGGCTGTCATCCTCGGAAACGGACGCACCGGTGATCGGGAACGGACAGACCACAGTGAGCAGGTGGCAGGCCGCGTGCATGCGCATCAAAAGATGCCGGCGCTCCCAGTCGATCGCCAGACTCAAGCGTTCACCGACCTCTGGAACCCTCTGCTCCAACGCCGGGACATGGATGATCTCGTCCTTGGTCTCGCCCGTAATGGTGGCGGCGATGGCGATGCGGCTGCCGTCGGCGCGCCCCAGATGCCCGATATCGCCCGGCTGGCCGCCCGATGTGGCGTAGAAGATCGTCCGGTCGAGGATAATGCCGCCGCGGTCGTTGACGGCAATGATTGTGGCGTCCGCTGTCCGCAGATAGGCGTCGTCGCGAAACAGCGCTTCGGTCCTGTGCGCCATCAACCGACCTTTTCGAACGGCACAGAAATCGTGCTCCGCTGCTCCATCCAGCCCGGTATCGGCAGGTTCTTCTCGCGCAGGAATTCCGGGTTGAACAGCTTCGATTGATAGCGCGTCCCATAGTCGCAAAGAACAGTCACGATGGTGTGGCCGGGGCCCAGTTCGCGCGCCAGTCGGATCGCGCCGGCAATGTTGATGCCGGTCGAGCCGCCGACGCAAAGGCCTTCTTCCTGGATCAGGTCGAAGACGATCGGCAGCGCATCCTCGTCCGGGATCTGGAACGAAAAATCCGGCGTGAAGCCATCGAGATTGGCGGTGATGCGCCCCTGCCCGATGCCTTCGGTGATCGAGCTGCCTTCGGACTTCAACTCACCGCTGGTGTAGAAACTGTAGAGCGCAGCCCCCAGCGGATCGGCCAGCGCGATCTTGACGTCCTGGCGCCTGGCCCTCAATCCGAAGGCGACGCCGGCCAGCGTTCCGCCCGAACCGACCGCCGAGACAAAACCGTCGACCTTGCCGCCGGTCTGGTTCCAGATTTCCTCCGCCGTGGTGCGGATATGGCCGTCACGGTTGGCGACATTGTCGAATTGGTTGGCCCAGATGGCGCCGTTCGGCTCGGTCCGCGCCATCTGCTCGGCCAGCCGCCCGGACAATTTCACGTAATTGTTGGGGTTCTTGTAAGGCACCGCGGGCACCTCGATCAGCTCGGCGCCGAGCAGTCTGATGGTGTCCTTCTTTTCCTGGCTTTGCGTGTCTGGAATGACGATGACCGTGCGGTATCCCAGCGCCTTGGCGACCAGCGTCAGCCCGATACCGGTATTGCCGGCCGTTCCCTCGACGATCACACCGCCGGGCTTCAGCAGCCCGCGCTGCTCGGCGTCGCGGATGATGAACAGGCCGGCGCGATCCTTGACCGACTGGCCTGGATTCATGAACTCGGCCTTGCCCAGGATCTCGCAGCCGGTTTGTTCAGACGCTTTGTTGAGGCGGATCAGAGGCGTGTTGCCGATCGCGTCGATCACAGAACGGGGCATTCAGGATTCCTTGTGCAGCTGTGCCGAAACCGTAGAAACCCGAAGCTTCGGTTTCAAGGCAAGAATTTGTCTGGACCAGTCGCATTTGCGGCATTGTTATCGCGGCCGACGCTTCTCAATATCGCCTTCATGCGCCACAGTTCATTTCCTCACTGTGATGAAAGCACTCTTTTCATTCGATTTCTTCATCGCTAGAGCAAGGTACGAGCAAGTCGACAGGGCGCAGCATGACACTCTATCGGGCCAATCCGAAGCACGGCGTCGCCTGGATCACGGGCGGCAGCAGCGGCATTGGCCGTTCGCTGGCCAGGGATCTTGCGGCCCAGGGCTATACCGTCGCGGTGACGGCGCTCGACGACGATCCGATCGACACGCTTGTCGTCGAAACCGCGCAGATGCCGGGCAGTGTCACGGCCTTTCCCTGTGATGTCACCGACGAGCCGCGCATGGCAAGGACGGTCGCCACGATCGAGAAGGAACTCGGGCCTATCGTGCTCGCCGTCTTCAATGCCGGGAACTACATTTCGACGCCGGGTGAGAATCTTGTCGTCAACGACTTTCGCCGGTCCTTCGATGTGAACTATTTCGGCATCATCAACGGCCTGGTGCCGGTCATCCAGCGCATGCGTGTGCGGGCACGCGGCCATGTCGTGCTGGTCGGCTCGGTCACCGCCTATTTCGGCTGGCCGACCACGGCCGCCTATGGCGGCACCAAGGCGGCGATCAACATCCTGGCCGAGTCGCTGAAATACGACTTCGACAAGATGAATGTGCGTGTCCAGGTGATCAACCCGGGCTTCATCGACACCGCTCTTACAGAGAAGAACATGCTGCCGATGCCGGGGCTGATGCCAGTCAGCCGCGCGACGCGCCGCATGGCGCGGGGCATCAAGTCCGGCGGCTTCGAAGTCACCTTCCCGCGCCGGCTGAGCTGGCCCCTGAAAGTGCTCAGCCTGCTGCCGAGGCCGCTGTGCAGAGGGGTGATCGGCCTGATGACCAACTGGAAGGCGCGGCCGCTGCACTACGACCGGAAGCCCCAAAGCGAATAGAACGCCATCGAGATTGGCAGGCTCCCTCTCCGGGGCATGGCGTTGCCCGATAGTGACCGCCGCCATAGGTTGAGAAATTGTTCTTTGGAGTCTGCGATGGGGCGACGGATCGTGCTTGCTGTGCTTGGCCTTATCGTTGTCCTCGCACTGGCTTTCGTGTTTGGCCCGCGCGTACCCGTCGACACCACGATCCGTTTCGATCCCTCGGTCATCGGCGACGATCCGCAGGCCTATGTGGCGAAGACAGAGGCCGCCATACCCGGAATCCGTGACGGGCTGGAGAAAGAGATCGTCTGGGCCAATCCGATGGTGCATGCCAGGACGCCGCTGTCGATTGTCTATATCCACGGCTTTTCCGCATCGAAGGGCGAGGTCCGCCCGCTGTCGGACGAGGTGGCCGACCAGCTCGACGCCAATCTGTTCTACACCCGCCTTACCGGTCACGGGCAGGACGGCGCGGCGATGACGCAAGGCAGCGTCAATGCCTGGATCAACGACTATGAGGAGGCACTCGCCATCGGCAGGGCGATTGGCGACAAGGTGATCGTCATCTCGACCTCGACAGGCGGCTCGCTGGCGACATGGGCTGCAACGCAGCCGGGCGCATCGGACGGGGTGGCGGCGATCGCGTTCATCTCGCCGAATTTCGGCGTCAGGGCGTCTGGCGCCGAACTGCTGACCATGCCCTGGGGCAAGCAGATTGCCGAGCTTGTCGGCGGCAAGGAACGCAGCTTTCCGACCCGCAACGCCCTGCACGAGAAATTCTGGACGCACAAATATCCAATGGCCGCGACACTGCCGATGGCGGCGCTGACGGAGCTCGCCTACGCAGCGCCGGTGAAAAAGGCGACCATCCCTGCCCTGTTCATCTTTTCCGATTCCGACAGGGTGGTGCGCGAGGACCGCACCCGCGAAATCGCCGGGCGCTGGGGCGCGCCGCATGAACTGGTGCCGGTCGACGACACTGGCGATCCCGACCACCACGTCATCGCCGGCGACGCGCTGTCGCCTTCGACCACGGCCTATCTCGCGCAAAGGATCGCCGTCTGGGTCGAGGCGGTAGCCAAATAGCCTCCTGACGAAAAAGGGCGACCGAAGCATCGCTTCGGCCGCCCTTTCCTTGTCAGTCACGGCAATCAGCCAGCCTAAGCTTGGCCGACCAAAACGCTGTCAGGCTTACGCAGCCCGCGCCGCCGGACGCTTGCCGCCGAAGCGGCGCTTGTTGTTGCCCTTGAAAGGCTTGGCGCCTTCCGGCTTGCGCTCGCCAGCGAAGGCCGGCTTGTCGCCGAAGCGCTTCTTGCCAAAGCCATTGCCCTTGTTCTCGCCACCCGGCCGCCTGCCGTCACGACGACCATTGCGGTCGTTGCGGTCATTGGCGGGCTCGAAGCGCTCGTTCTTTTCGGCCGGATTGCGCAGCGGATCAGGGCTGCCGAGATGGTCGGCAACGATCGGCAGCTTGGTGCGGATGATGCGCTCGACCTGACGCAGCTTGCTGTTCTCCGAAGGATCGCAAAGCGTGATGGCAATGCCGTCCATGCCGTTGCGGCCGGTCCGGCCGATGCGATGGACATAGCTTTCGGCTTCGTCCGGCAGGTCGAAATTCACGACATGGCTGATGCCGGGCACATCGATGCCGCGCGCCGCAATGTCGGTCGCCACCAGAATGCGCACCGAGCCCTCACGGAAATCGTTCAGCGCCTTCTGACGGGCGTTCTGCGACTTGTTGCCGTGGATGACGGCGGCCTTGAAGCCGTCGCGCTCGAGGTCCTTGGTCACCCTGTCGGCACCGTGCTTGGTGCGCGAAAAGATGATGACGGACTTCATCGACTCGTCGGCGAGCATCGTCGACAGCACCTGGCGCTTCTGCTTGGTGCGGGCAAAGACGACGCCCTGCACGATCTCGGCGGCCGCGGTGCTTTGCGGCGCGACTTCGACGCGGATCGGGTTCTTCAGCAGACCCTTGGCCAGGTCGGCGATTTCATTGGGCATCGTCGCGGAGAACAGCACCGTCTGACGGTCGGGCGCGGTCGCCTTGGCGATGCGCTTGACGTCGTTGATGAAGCCCATGTCGAGCATGCGGTCGCCCTCGTCCAGCACCAGCCACTTGGTGTCGGCAAGCATGAGGTCGCCTTCGCGCACCAGATCGGTCAGGCGACCGGGCGTTGCGATCAGGATGTCGACGCCGGGCGCGACCTTCTTCACCTGGCTGAAGCGCGAGACGCCACCCAGCACAAGTGCGGTCGAGACATGCGCGCCCTTGGCGAGGATCTTGATGGTGTCCTCGATCTGCACGGCAAGTTCGCGCGTCGGCGCCAGGATCAGCGCACGCGCCGTCTTCGGCCGGCGCTTGGTGCCGAGAGCGATGATCTTCGACAGGATGGGCAGCGCGAAGGCAGCCGTCTTGCCGGAACCAGTCTGGGCGATGCCGAAAATGTCACGGCCTTCCATCTGCGGCGGGATCGCCTGCGCCTGGATCGGCTTCGGATCGGTAAAGCCGGCGGCATGGGTCGCCTTGAGCAGCGCACCCGTAATTCCCAGTGCTGCGAAACCTGAGAGTTCCCCAGTTTTATCAGCAAGCAAAGTGTTTTCGTTGGTCAAAATATTCTTCTTTCACGCGGCCTCTGGCCGCAAACATCAATGGCGGCAGGGCGCAACCTGCCGTCGGATAAATTGTCATGGAACGACAAGGCGGGCGGACGGTTTCGTCCACTCGGCTGCGCTGTCGTGCCCGCAGGCATCATGCCACGGGGCTTTTTCGCCACTTTGTGATTTACCGGAAAGAGAGGCCGATATACCGGAAAGAGGGAAAACAGACGCAACCAGTCTCATTTGTCGAGAAGGCCGGATTGTTCCCGGCCCAAGCGCCTATGTCGCCGCATATGGCCCAGTTCGCGGTCAAATGCAAGGGCCGTCATGCTGCAGCGCAACAAAACCACGGCGCAAGCGGTCCTTGCGCTCGCCCGCCCGCACGATTACCACGAAATGCCGCTGGCTTGGGAGGTAACCGATGAAGGACGTGCTGAAAGAACTCGAGCGCCGCCGTGACATCGCCCGCATGGGCGGCGGCCAGGCCCGCATCGATGCACAGCACAAGAAGGGCAAACTCACCGCGCGCGAACGCATCGAGGTGTTTCTCGACGAGGGCTCGTTCGAGGAGTTCGACATGTATGTCGAACACCGCTCGACCGATTTCGGCATGGAGAAGACCAAGATCGCCGGCGACGGTGTGGTCACCGGCTGGGGCACCGTCAACGGCCGCCCGGTCTATCTCTTCGCCAAGGACTTCACCGTGTTTGGCGGTTCGCTGTCGGAAGCGCATGCCGAAAAGGTCATCAAGGTGCAGGAGATGGCGCTGCGCAACCGCGCGCCGATCATCGGCCTCTACGATGCCGGCGGCGCGCGTATCCAGGAAGGCGTGGCCGCACTGGGCGGCTATGCCGAGATCTTTCAGCGCAACGTGCTCGCCTCCGGTGTCATTCCGCAGATTTCGCTGATCATGGGCCCCTGCGCCGGCGGCGACGTCTATTCGCCGGCGATGACCGACTTCATCTTCATGGTGCGCGACACCTCCTACATGTTCGTCACCGGACCGGATGTGGTGAAGACGGTCACCAACGAGACGGTAACCGCCGAGAGCCTCGGCGGCGCCTCCGTCCACACGACGAAATCCTCGATCGCCGACGGCGCTTACGACAATGACGTCGAGGCGCTGCTGCAGATGCGCCGGCTGGTCGACCTGCTGCCCGCCTCCAACACATCGGAGCTTCCGGAGATCGAATGCTATCAGTCGGTGACCGACCATGATCAGTCGCTCGACCGGCTGATTCCCGACAACGCCAACAAGCCGTACGACATCAAGGAGTTGATCCTTAAAGTTGCCGACGAAGGCGACTTCTTCGAGATCCAGCAGAATTTCGCCAAGAACATCGTCACCGGGTTCGGACGGGTCGAGGGCCGCACCGTCGGCTTCGTCGCCAACCAGCCGATGGTGCTGGCCGGCGTGCTCGATTCAGACGCCAGCCGCAAGGCGGCGCGTTTCGTGCGCTTCTGCGACTGCTTCTCAATCCCGATCGTCACCTTCGTCGATGTTCCGGGCTTCCTGCCCGGCACGGCCCAGGAATATGGCGGGCTGATCAAGCATGGGGCGAAACTCCTGTTCGCTTATGCCGAGGCCACCGTGCCGAAGATCACCGTCATCACCCGCAAGGCGTATGGCGGCGCCTATGACGTGATGGCGTCAAAGCATCTGCGCGGCGACATGAACTATGCCTGGCCGACGGCGCAGATCGCCGTGATGGGCGCCAGGGGCGCGGTCGAGATCATCTACCGCAAGGACATCGGTGATGCTGAAAAGATCGCAGCCCATACAAAGGCTTACGAAGATCGCTTCCTGTCGCCCTTCGTCGCCGCCGAGCGCGGCTATGTCGATGAGGTGATCATGCCGCACTCGACCCGTCGCCGCATCGCGCGCGCGCTCCGGATGCTGCGCAACAAGGACATGCAAAACCCCTGGAAGAAGCACGACAACATCCCGCTGTGAGGCGCTGATGTCGCGTCTGGTCATCAGCGCAGGGCGGCGGTTCGGCAGGTTTGCCGTGCTGTTTTTCGTGATCCCTGCAGCAATCATCTTCTGCGTCTGGATGTCACTGCTCGACAGCCATCCGATCTGGTTTATCGCCAGTGGATTTGTTGCCATGCCGATCGCAACCACGGCGGCGGCATTCCTGTTCGGCACATTGTTTGCCGGACTTCGGCGCCGCAAGGTCAAGGGCGTGCCCAGAACCGAGGCACCCGGCATATGGGCGCACTGGGAAGAAATTGCCGGCCCGCGCCGTGCGGCACGCACCGTGATTGCGTTGGAAGACGACCTTAACGCCAGCGTACGGGAAGAACGCACACTTCTCGGACTCTTGGGTCGCCGCGTGTTCTTGACCGTCGGCATTCCCCTCCTGGCGGTGACCGATGAGAAGGCGCTTGCAGCGATTCTTGCTCATGAAGATGCCCATTTACGCAACAAAGACACCAATGGCGGCCTCAATCTCGCAGAGTTCGAAAATAGTTTCGGATTTGTGTTCGAGTACGCCCCTCCGGGAGCGACGATTTCGGGCAGCCTGCTTCATGCTGCAATCGGTTGGCTGTCGGAATCGTTTGAACGGGAGGATATCCGGCTTTCACGCGAAGCAGAGATCAAAGCGGATCGTCATGCGGCAGTGTCTGGCAATGCCGAGCAAGCCGCGCGTGCGCTGTTGCTCGTTGCGGCTGCAGACGTACACTTCAAGGAGAAGGTGTATGACGCTTTGGGGCTTGAACTGAGGGGAGCAATGCGTCCACCACGGCCACCACTCGACCGCCTTCTGCAGACGGCCGGGCAGTTGTCGGAACAGACTTACCTGGACGCTTGCGTCCACAGAGCGTGGGAACGTCCCGATGACGGGAAGTCGACGCATCCATCATGGGCACAGCGACTGGTGGCACTTGGGTATGCCGAAGCGCCCGACATCCAGCCGATAGCCGTCACGGCCCTCTCGACGCTGCTAAGCCCGAGTGCCACCGAACGATACATTGCGGAATTCAACAAGACGTGGACCGAGCAGATGGAGGACTATCTTCAACGCTAAGGCGATGCTCGCACGTTGATGTCGACGAGACCCAAGTGCGGGACGCCTTTTCACCGATCGCCGTCACCCGCGACTGATACCTACTCCTCTTCCGCCGCGCCAAATCCTGCCCCCATGGTGGCACGGACGGAACTGCCCCAGGGCGTCGCGTGGTTGTCGATGCGCATCTGGAAGATGAAATAGGTCGGCGAGCAGAAGCCGATACCCTTGATCTTACCGATGCCAGGCGTATCGGGCGGCAGCGATTGGCACATATAGTCCTCGCGGCAGAAATGATCGGCCGAACAAGCGGGCCGGTTGCCGCGGTTGACGGCGCCGCCAAGGCATTGGTCGAAATTGTTGGTGGCCACGCAGATGTCGAATTTCTTGCCGCCGACCAGCCCGCAGATCTCGTTCGGCATCGGCTTGCCGGATTTGAAGGCCGCGAAGGCGCGGTCCTTGTCGTCGCAGCCGCGATAAGCGATGCCGCCAGGCACGCCGATCTTCGGCGGACGGCAGGTGTAGGCAGTGCGCGAGACATCCGGCGCGAAGGCCGCGAACTGGCCTGATATTTTGAAGCGGTCGTTGAAAGGCTGCGTGGCGTTGCTGGTGATCGATCCGGTCAGGCAGGGATGGCCGGAAAACATGTCGGGACTGTCCTTGGGTAGCAGGCATTGCGCCAGTTTCGTCCGCACACCCGAAGCGCTGGCTAGCGGCGTGCAGATGGTGCCGCCGCCGCACTGCCACGTCTTGGCGAAGCGTGCGGCATCGTCCGGCATCAGGCACGGCATTGTCATCTCTGCCGGCGCGTAGTCGATCGCGCCGGCGTCCGTCCAGGCAGCCGGTGGTGCAAAGGAGAGCGGGCGGAAGCGGTTCGGCTCCATGCCTTGCGCCATGGCGCGCAGCCAGGCCTGGCGGCGCGGTATCTCGGCGTGAAGATGCGGCGAAATGCCGACCTCGATGCGGTTGAGCGGCGAGGTCGTCTTGTCGTCGAGGCCAATGAAATGGAAACCGGCGGTGGAACCAGCCTGATGGCAACCCTGGCAGGCGCCATTGTCCAGCCGTTCGATGAGAGCTTCCGGTGTGCGCAGCAGTTTGAGCCCGGAATAGTCGAGCGATGCGAATTCCCCGGGCTGAAGCAGTGGCGTGAAAGGGTGGTTGGCCTGCCGCGCGCTGCCGAAGGTCGACCACGAGATGACCTTCCTGGCCAGGAATTCGTCGGGGATTTCGTAGACGCCTTCGTCGACGGCCGGCAGATTGGCGCTGACATAGGCGGCGAGCCTTGCCTTCAGCGCCGCGTCTTGCGAAAGCCGTGCGGCGTCAGGCGTGTTCTCCAGCGGCTTCTCGCTGACGGCGCCGCCATCGATGCCGAATATCCGCATGAGATAGGCGGCCTGGCCGCCGAACTCGGTTTCCTGGCCGGAGGGAAAGCGCACCACCTGGGCGTTGAGTTCCAGCTGCTTGAAGGTCAGCCCGGCTTTCTCCAGCGGACCGCCAGTCAGCCAGCCAGCATCGACGGTCTCGTCAAGCTGTGGCGTCCAGCGTCCGGCAACGCCGACGCAGCCGCCGTCGGCATCGGGCGCCGTGCTGTAGACGGCGTTGAAATTGAACGGCAGACGCGACGCCAACAGCTTGCCATTTTTGCGGAAACTGTAGGCAAGGCGGTAGATGAAACGCACCTCGCCGCAGCTCTTGTCACCCAGTAGGGCCGCGAAGTCGCGACGGTCGAGCCGGTTGACGACGCCGACCAGCCGGAAGCGCGCTGCATCGGTCTTCAGCCAGCGCAGGTCCATGATGCGGCCGACATTGCCGTCGGTGACCTCGTAGAGCGGCCGCCCGCCGGCCTTCATGTCGGCGCGCAGCGCGGCGACATCGGCCGCCACAGTGTCGACGACAGCGTGATAGGCCGGCGCCTTGTCGTAGAGAGCTTTCAGGTCGCCCGCGCCCGCCGCGCCAAAAATATCGGCAAAGCCGTAGCCCTTGGCATCAAGTGCGGCGAGTACCGCCGGATCATCAACGATCGTCACAGGACCTTCGGCGCGCGCTGCTGACACCACGAAGACAGCAAGGAGGGTGGCGAGCAGCAGAGCCAGGGCGCGGCTCATCGAGCGGTCGAACGTGCTTCGACAAGGTCGCGCAGCACCGGCACCAGCGCCGGCGGCAGATCCTCGGCGATCAGCCCCGGCCCGAACCGGCTGCCGGCCTCAGCATGGATCCACACCGCGGCGCAGGCCGCTTCGAAGGCCGGCATGCCTTGCGCCAGCAGCCCGGCGATGACGCCTGACAGCACGTCGCCCGAACCTGCGGTGGCCAGCCACGGCGCGCCGTTGGCGTTGATTGCCACCCTGCCGTCAGGAGCGGCGATGACGGTGTCGGCGCCCTTGTAGACGATGACGGCATTGGCACGCACGGCGGCTGCGCGGGCCTTGTCGAGCTTGGAGGACGCAACTTCATCGGCGATATCGGGAAACAGCCTGGCGAACTCCCCTTCGTGCGGCGTCATCACCAGGGCCGGCGCGCCCGGTTGGCGAGAAGCTTCGAACAGGACGTCCGGCGCCTCACGAAAAGAGGTGATCGCGTCGGCATCGAACACGAGGCCGTCAATCCGGGTTGACGTATCCCTTGGCTGGACAGGGCTGAGCAGCGCAAGTGCAAATTGCCGCGTCTTTTCGCCAATGCCGAAACCGGGCCCGAGAACAAAAGCCGACGGCCGGCGTTCGCCGATGAACGAGTCGATGTCGACGCTGTCATCGGCCTTGCGCAGCATGATCGAGGTGAGATGCGCAGCGTTTACCTGCATGGCATTGGCCGGCGACAGCACGGTGACCGCCCCTGCCCCGCTTCTCGCGGCGGCTAGTGCCGACAGCCGCGCCGCGCCGGTGGCGCTCGGACCGCCGGAAAAGACGCCGACATGGCCGCGCTTGTATTTGTGCGTGTCCACCGCCGGCACGGGAAATTCCCGCGACCACAGGTCTGGCACATTCTCAAAAGTCGACACGGCGAGTTGGGCGATGATGCCGTCGCCTATGCCAATATCAGCGAGCACGATTTCACCACATTGCTCTCGTCCCGGGAGCAGCAAGTGGCCGGGCTTTTGCCGCGCGAAGGTGACGGTGACCTCGGCGTGAAACGCCCTGCCCAATATTGCGCCGCTGGCTCCAGAGACACCCGATGGCAGGTCGACCGCGACCACAGGCAGGCGCAGAGCTGTTGCGGTGTCGACGGCTTTCGCGGCATCGCCGGCCAGCGGCTTGGACAGCCCTGCCCCGTAAAGCGTGTCGACGACGATCGAGCCGGCCTCGGCGGCAAAATCCGACAGTGGCCGAGGTTTCACCGGGCATTGCGCGGCGGCGAGCGCCGCATCGCTTTGCGGCCTCGGCGTGCCGCTCGCCCAGATCGTTGTGCTTACGCCGCTGCCGGCCAGCAACCGGGCAACGACATAGCCATCGCCGCCATTGTTGCCGGGGCCGCACAGCACATGGACACGCGTCGCTGCGGGATAACGCGCCAGGATCACGGCCGCGACCGCTTCGCCGGCACGGCGCATCAGCCCGAAGCCATCGAGCGGACCGGCGGCAATCGCCAGCCGATCGGCCTCACTCATTTCGGCCGGGGAAAGAAGTTCGTTGCTCATGGATTGCCGATCCGCATTCGATCAAGCATTGTCCAATTTTCGATCCGAAGCAAACAAAGGGGAGTGGCGAAATTTGCGGCCATATCGTTGGAATGAGGGCGTCGCAGGCACAAAACTGCCCGCTGAATAGGCGATATGCCTAATTATTGTGCGGACGCACATGCTGGCTCCTTCGTGGCTCCAGCGGCCTACGGCGCACCTGATGCAGTGAATGACGCTAATTTGCTTCCCGGCGCGGCGCGGCTTTGAAATCGTATGAGACCGCTTCAAATCCGTCCAATTGGCACAGTTCGTGCTTGATGGAGGCGCAAGCGGGGGTTCACAACCCGTTTTTTTGGCAGTGGAGGCCACTTTTTACATGAAAAAGATCGAAGCGATCATCAAGCCATTCAAGCTGGACGAAGTGAAGGAAGCGCTTCAGGAGGCCGGACTGCAAGGCATCACCGTCACCGAGGCCAAAGGCTTCGGGCGCCAGAAAGGCCATACCGAACTCTATCGCGGCGCCGAATATGTCGTCGATTTTCTGCCCAAGGTGAAGATCGAGGTCGTGCTTGGCGACGACGCGGTCGAAGGCGCGATCGAAGCCATCCGCAAGGCGGCCCAGACAGGCCGTATCGGGGACGGCAAGATCTTCGTCTCCAACATCGAGGAAGTCGTGCGAATCCGCACTGGCGAAACCGGCATGGACGCGGTCTGATCCGACCCGGCCATCCGCCTGAAAAACCGTCATCATCAAAAAACGTCATCAAACAGGGATACATGACATGACGACAGCCAAAGACATCATGAAGCAGATCAAGGACAACGACGTGAAATTCGTCGACCTGCGCTTCACCGATCCGAAGGGCAAGCTGCAACACGTGACGATGGATGTCATCGAGGTCGAGGAAGACATGTTCGCTGATGGCGTCATGTTCGACGGCTCCTCGATTGCCGGCTGGAAGGCCATCAACGAGTCCGACATGGTGCTGATGCCCGATGCGGACACGGTCCACATGGACCCGTTCTTCGCGCAGTCGACCATGGTCATCCTGTGCGACATCCTCGATCCGGTTTCGGGTGAATCCTACAACCGCGATCCGCGTGGCACGGCCAAGAAGGCCGAGGCCTACATGAAGTCGGAAGGCATCGGCGACCAGATCTTCGTCGGCCCGGAAGCCGAATTCTTCGTCTTCGACGATGTGAAATACAAGGCCGACCCTTACAACACCGGCTTCAAGCTTGATTCCACCGAACTGCCGTCGAACGACGACACCGACTACGAGACCGGCAATCTCGGCCACCGTCCGCGCATCAAGGGCGGCTATTTCCCCGTGCCCCCGATCGATTCCGCGCAGGATATGCGCTCGGAAATGCTGACCGTGCTCGCCGAAATGGGCGTGCGGGTCGAAAAGCACCACCACGAGGTGGCGGCCGCCCAGCACGAACTCGGCATCAAGTTCGATACGCTCGTGCGCAACGCCGACAAGATGCTGATCTACAAGTATGTCGTGCACCAGGTCGCCAACGCCTACGGCAAGACGGCCACCTTCATGCCGAAGCCGATCTTCGGCGACAATGGTTCGGGCATGCACGTCCACCAGTCGATCTGGAAGAACGGCAAGCCGACCTTCGCCGGCAATGAATATGCCGGCCTGTCGGAAAGCTGCCTGTTCTACATTGGCGGCATCATCAAGCATGCCAAGGCGATCAACGCGTTCACCAACCCGCTGACCAACTCCTACAAGCGTCTGGTGCCGGGCTACGAAGCGCCGGTGCTGCTCGCCTATTCGGCGCGCAACCGCTCGGCATCCTGCCGCATCCCGTTCGGCTCATCGCCCAAATCCAAGCGCGTCGAGGTCCGCTTCCCCGATCCGGGTGCGAACCCCTACCTCGCTTTCGCCGCCATGCTGATGGCCGGTCTCGACGGCATTAAGAACAAGATCCATCCCGGCCAGCCGATGGACAAGGATCTCTACGACCTGCCGCCGAAGGAGCTGAAGAAGATCCCGACCGTCTGCGGTTCGCTGCGCGAAGCGCTGCAGAGCCTCGACAAGGATCGCGGCTTCCTGAAAGCCGGCGGCGTCTTCGACGACGATCAGATCGACAGCTACATCGAGTTGAAGATGGCCGAGGTGATGCGCTTCGAAATGACCCCGCATCCAGTCGAGTACGACATGTACTACTCGGTCTAAGATTCGACAGACTATTCAAGCCCTTGAAAGAGTTCCCTCTTTCAAGGGCTTTTTGCCGCGCTCCGATGGGCCCCGCCTGTACCGACAGGTCCGCGCCCATCGCGATGGATGCACCTTTGCCATTGAGCTTTTCGGCGTGCGTGAATGGCTGGGTTGCTCAGCCCGCGTTTCATGGGCCGGCAGAAACAGTTCGGTCGATGGTGAATATGAAAGCCAGGAGCGAGCGGCGCACTGCCTCAGGCTACAGTGACCGCTCGTCCGGCGCCCACGCCTATGCCGCCGTTCAAGTAAACCCCGCCCGTCCGAACAGCATCGCGCGACGTAACCCCAAGCGCTTCGAATACGCATGCTGCACTGCAATCTGTCAACGCCGCCAAGCCGGCTGTGGACAGCCGATTCCGCAACATGAACAGGTGGTTATGGAAGGGTGCGAGGTCACGGATAGTGCTCAAAATGCCAGTTTTCCGGGCTTTCTGGCGTGCTACCGCTGGAAACTGGAACAGTGGCAGCCGAGCGCTCGACCGGATTCGCGACCGCCTGCATTGCCTGACTTTTTCTGGGTATGTTTTGCCCGAGGCCCGATCCGCCGGGTAACGGCAAAAAAGAACCCCAGCTTTCGCCGGGGTTCTTGTATGGACTTGGAAGAATCTCAGACTGTCACGGCATGGACGTGAAGTCCGATTCGAATGACTACGCGGCAGCCGAAACCTCAGCACTCGCCGGCACCGAGGCGATCGTCTTCAGGATCTGCGAAGCGATCTGGTAGGGGTCGCCCTGGGAATTCGGACGGCGATCTTCCAGATAGCCCTTGTAGTCGTTCTTGATGAAGGAATGCGGGACGCGGATCGAAGCACCGCGATCGGCGATGCCATAGCTGAACCTGTTCCACGGCGCGGTCTCATGCTTGCCGGTCAAACGCTTGTCGTTGTCGGGGCCATAGACGGCGATGTGATCCATAAGGTTCTTGTCGAAAGCCGCCATCAGCGCTTCGAAATAGGCCTTGCCGCCGACTTCGCGCATATAGGCGGTCGAGAAGTTGGCGTGCATGCCCGAGCCGTTCCAGTCGGTGTCGCCGAGCGGCTTGCAATGGTATTCGATGTCGATGCCGTATTTCTCGGTCAGGCGCTGCATCAGGTAGCGGGCCATCCACATCTGGTCGGCGGCCTTCTTGGAGCCCTTGCCGAAAATCTGGAATTCCCACTGGCCCTTGGCCACTTCGGCGTTGATGCCTTCATGGTTGATGCCGGCCGCCAGGCAGAGGTCGAGATGCTCTTCGACGATCTGGCGCGCGACGGAGCCGACATTGGAATAGCCGACGCCGGTGTAGTACGGGCCCTGCGGTGCCGGATAGCCGCTTTCCGGGAAGCCCAGCGGACGGCCGTCCTTGTAGAAGAAATACTCCTGCTCGAAACCGAACCAGGCGCCCTCGTCATCGAGGATGGTGGCGCGCTTGTTCGAGGCATGCGGCGTAACGCCGTCTGGCATCATGACTTCGCACATGACGAGCACGCCGTTGCTGCGAGCCGGATCCGGATAGACAGTGACTGGCTTCAGCACGCAATCGGAGCTGTGGCCTTCGGCCTGCTGTGTCGACGAGCCATCAAAGCCCCACAGCGGAAGCTGCTCGAGCGTCGGGAATTCGGCGAATTCCTTGACTTGCGTCTTGCCGCGAAGGTTGGGGACCGGGGTGTATCCATCGAGCCAAATGTACTCGAGCTTGTATTTCGTCATTCTAGCCTCTCGTTGCTTGATCACCGAACACTGGACGGCGTCGACATGCGTCTGCCACCAGCAGTCGGCCTGCCGGATCACTAAAATGCAATTCGTGTGCCACTCTTGACCTGCAGGGTGCGGCAAAATTGACGCCGCATTCCATTGAAGTTGGCAAGCCGCCTAAGCAATGCGTTGAGATCAATCACAATCGCAATTCGCACAAATAATAGGCAAATACTGATCTTTTCGTAGGCATATTGCCTAACTTGATTGCAGACCTTATCTTCGAGGTAGGTTGAATCGACAAGGTTCGACAGAAGAAAGGAGCCCGACAATGGAAATCATTTCCACGCGTCCGTCGGCAAAGATTCTGATGTTCCCGACGGCAGCGCGCGTCTCTGCCTCAAATTTGAGCGGCAAGGCTAAGTTTGCGGCAGAGCTTGCCTCACTGCGCGGTGTTCGGGCGGATTTCGGCGACGGCTGGTATCACGATGCGGCGATAGAGGACGCGAAGCAGGACCGTCAAAGCTAAGCCCCTACCCTCATCGCATGACTATCATTGAAAAACCCGGCGCGATCGCTCGCGCCGGGTTTTCGTTGACTACCGAGCAGTCATTACTGCTTGGTGTTCAGATCGGTTCCCAGCGTGTCCCTGACGAAGATCATGCCGATGACCAGCGACATCGCGGCGATCACCACCGGGTACCACAGACCAAAGTAGATATCGCCCCTGTAGGCACTGAGTGCGAACACCGTCGCCGGCAGCAGGCCACCGAACCAGCCATTGCCGATGTGATAGGGCAACGACATGCCGGTGTAGCGGATGCGGGTCGGGAACATCTCGACCAGGATCGCGGCAATCGGGCCGTAGACCATGGTCACGAACAGGACCAGGATGAACAGGATGCCGATCGTCATCGGCCAGTTGATTCCCGCCGGATCGGCGAACATGGCGAAAGCGCCGCCGCCCGGTATATTGTAGACGGTGACCTCGGGCGCACCCGCGGCCTCGTCGGCGGTTAGCAGCTTGTCCTTGATCGCCTGATCGGTCGGGACCGTCGCCTTCTCGCCGGCGCGAATGGCGGTGGCATCGAGCTTCAGTTCCGGGTTGGCGGCGACAAACGCGTCAAGCTTCTGGTCCGGGATCTTGATCGCCGCGCGCTTCAGCGGATAGCCGCCGTCCCGCAGCGACATGTTGACGGCCTTGATGAAGGCGGCGTCCTTGGCTTTCGCCTGATCGCCAGCGGCGATGGCATCGTAGGATTCCACCGTCTCGTTGCCGATTTTGACCGACGCGGCCGTCCCGGCCGCGGCCGTCGACACCACGTCATAGGGAACCGAGTTCTTGGTCAGGAACGAGGTCGCGATGTCACAAGACGTCGTGAACTTCGCCGTGCCGACCGGATTGAACTGGAACTTGCAGTCGCCGGGTGCCGCCGTCACCGTAGCACGTGTGTTCTGCTGGGCCGTGGCGAGCGCCGGATTGGCGGCCCAGGTCAATGCCTTGAACAGCGGGAAGGTGCAGACGATCGCCAAGGCAAGGCCCGCCATGATGATCGGCTTGCGCCCGATCTTGTCGGAGAGCCAGCCGAAGACGACGAAGAAGATCGAGCCGAGGGCGAGCGCTATGGCGATCATGATGTTGACCGACTGCGCGTCGACCTTGAGCACGTTTTGCAGGAAGAACAGCGCGTAGAACTGGCCATTGTACCAGACCACGGCCTGACCGGCGGTGAGGCCGAGCAGCGCCAGCAGCGCGATCCGGGCATTCTTCCATTGACCAAACGCTTCCGAAAGCGGCGCTTTGGAGCCCTTGCCCTCATCTTTCATGCGCTGGAAGGTCGGCGATTCGGAGAGCGAAAGCCGGATCCAGATCGAGATGCCGAGCAGCAGGAAGGAGACAATGAACGGAATGCGCCAGCCCCATGAGGCGTAGGTTTCCTTGCTCATCGAACCCTGGACAATCAGGATGACGACCAGCGACAGGAACAGGCCGAGCGTCGCCGTCGTCTGGATCCACGAGGTGTAGTAGCCGCGCCGGTTGTCGGGTGCATGCTCGGCGACATAGGTGGCCGCGCCGCCATATTCGCCGCCCAGCGCCAGGCCTTGCAGCATGCGCAGGACAATCAGGATCACGGGAGCCGCGATGCCCAAAGTCGCATATCCAGGCAGCAGGCCGACCAGGAAGGTCGAAAGGCCCATGATCGTCATGGTGACAAGGAACGTATACTTGCGGCCGACAAGGTCGCCGATGCGGCCGAACAGCAGCGCGCCGAACGGTCGCACCAGGAAGCCAGCGGCGAACGCCAGCAGCGCGAAGATGTTACGCGTCGCTTCCGGAATGGTTGGACTGAAGAAGGTCGAACCAATGAACACCGCGAGCGAGCCGTAGAGATAGAAATCATACCATTCGAAAACGGTGCCCAGCGAGGAAGCGAAGATGACCTTCTTTTCCTCCCGCGTCATGCCGCGGCTTGCTCCGCCGGCAGTCGATGCCATTGCCATAGAATTGTCCTCCCGTGAGACCTTGTCCTCGATGCTGTGCTTCATTGTCCGCGTTCTCCTCCGAACATGGACTCATGCACTGCGATCACGGAAAAAATGACAGAAAGCGTGCGCCAACGTCAGGGCGTCTTTGGGATTATGACTTTGGTATTAGGTGCGCTGCGGGATGAAGCGGAGCCGTCAGCCCTTGAGCGCTTCCAATAGCCCAGCGGCAGCCATCATGTCGCGCTTGCGGGCCGAGCGGCGCGCGACCGCTTCGGCGTCCTGTCCCCAATGCTCGATCTGCCAGTCCTCGTCGACATGGCCGGCCGCCCAGGCCGCCTCGGCGTCGAGTTCGCCGAAATCGACAGCCAGCGCCAGCAGCGCCGAACCAGTCAGCGAGGTCATCACATGGATGGCGGCGAGCCGCAGCGGTTCGGCACGCTGAGCAAGATGACTTCCCAGCACGGCGATCGTTTCGCGCGGCTGCTCGACATGGATGATGCCTTCGGCGAGATTGAAGCGAGCCCCGAGGCTGCGGCGCACCCAATCAAGGACCGGGTCCCAATGTTCGTTCTGCCGCTCCACCAAGCCTTGCGGCGCATCGGCGCGGTAGAAGAGCAGATCGGACGAAGCGAAGCGCAGAATGTCTTCCAGCACCGCCTGCGGATCGCTGGCGACGCCGTCAATAGCAGTGTTGACGAGGCGCATCACCGGCATCGTCACCGGGTTGATGGTTTCGCTCTGCGCTGCGAATTCGTCGGCGACGAGTGCAGCCGCCGCCTCGGTCGGCAGCGCCAGCAGCGCCTTGCCCGGCGTGCGCACCGGCTTGCCGTCGAGATGCACGGCAAAGCCGTCTTCCACCGGCGCCACCGCGACGATCTTGTAGAAGCGCTTCGGCAGAGGCGTCTTCATCTGGATCTGGGCGGGGCGCACCGGATCCGGATCGGAAAGCTGCTTGCCCGCTTCGAGATCGTTGAGGATATCACCCATTGAAAGGCTCTCTCAAACCGGCACGAGCTTGCGCGACGGCCGGTTGACAATGATCAGGCCGGCGGCAATCAGGCCAAGTGCCAGGAAGATGCGCATGGTCAGCGGCTCATTCAAGAACATGGCGCCGCACAACACGCCGAAAACCGGCGATAGGAAGGTGAAGCTGGACAGGCCTGAAGCCGGATAGCGCCTCAGCAGCCAGAACCAAAGCACATAGGTAAAGGCAACGATGTAGACCGCCTGGAAAAGCAGCGCCAATGTCGGCAGCACGGCAGGGTCGCGGATGGGCGAACCGGCGAGCGGCAGCACCAATATGCCGACAACTGCCGCACCGGCGAGCTGATAAAGCAGCAGCTTCTCGGCGCTCGCCTCGACCAGCTTCGACCGCTTGATGAGGATGTTGGTCAAGGCCCAGAAAAATCCGGAGCCAAGGCTCAAGAGATCGCCGAACAGCATGTCCCCGCCGCCGCCAAGCTTGTCGGAAAAGACCGCGGTAAGGCCGGCAAAGGCCAGCAGCAGGCCAAGGAACTTGCGCAAAGTGATCTGCTCGCCGAGCAGGAAGTGGCCGCCGACCAACATCCAGAACGGCATTGTGTTGACCAGCAGCGTGTTGCGGGCGACGGTCGTGTGCTCCAGGCCGACATAGAGGCAGAGGAACTCGATGCCGAACAGCGCGCCAACCGCGATGCCGGCGAGCAATGTCCCGTCGCGCGTGAAAAGCGCGATGCCGCGCCAGCGGCACCAGGCGAAGACACACAGGCCGCCGATGACCGAGCGCGCGATCGACAGGAAGACAGGATCGTAACCGGCGTAGGAGATCTTGGCGGCGACGTAGTTCAGCCCCCAGGAAAAGGTCAGGCCGACCATGATTGCGGCGGCGGCCATATCGACCGTGTCGCGCCGGTCGAGCGTATCGGTCACGCCGCTCACGATCAGTCCTCCGCGCTGGCGTCGTCGAAGCCGATCAGGTTCCAGCTCTGGCGCATATGTGGAGGCATCGGCGCGGTGACATCGATGACACCCTTGTCCGGGTGCGGAATGATGATGCGGCGCGCATGCAAATGCAGGCGGTTCTGAATTCCACCGGGGAAATCCCAGTTGGTGTCGGCCTCGAAATATTTCGGGTCGCCGATGATCGGGCAGCCGATATAGGCAGCATGAACACGAAGCTGGTGCGTGCGGCCGGTGTAGGGCTCCATTTCCAGCCAGGTCATCGTCTGCGCCGCCTGCTCGATGATGCGGTAGTAGGACACGGCGTGGTCGGCGCCCTTTTCGCCATGCGCGGCGATGCGCACGCGATCGCCATCGGGCGTCGGCTCCTTGATCAGCCAGGTCGAGATCTTGTCCTCACGCTTGGGCGGCACGCCCTTGACCAGAGCCCAATAGGTCTTCTTGGTCTCGCGGGCGCGAAACGCTTCCGACAGCTTCATGGCGGCAAGCCGGGTGCGGGCGACGACCAGTACGCCCGAAGTGTCGCGGTCGAGGCGATGGACCAGCCGCGGCTTCTCGCCCTTCTGGTTGCGCCAGGCTTCCAGCATGTCGTCGACATTGCGGGTGACCCCCGAGCCGCCTTGCACCGCAAGGCCCGCCGGCTTGTTGAAGACGAAGACCTTGGGATCTTCATGGATCAGCATTTTCGCCAGGACGTCGGCATCGCCCTGGTTGCGGATCGAGTGACCGGTCAGCGCGCTCTCGCCCTTCTTGTCCACCTCAAGCGGCGGAACGCGCACCATCTGGCCGGGTTCGACGCGGGTGTCGGCCTTGACCCGGCCGCCATCGACGCGGATCTGGCCGGAGCGCAGCAGCTTTTGCAGATGGCCGAAGCCCAGGCCCGGGAAATGGGTCTTGAACCAGCGATCGAGCCGCATGCCCGCCTCGCCGGCCTCCACTGTGATCTGTTCAACGCCTGCCATATTTTTTCGCTTATCCGTTTCCCGAGCAGGGTTCGGCCCGCTCTTGGCGCGGCAATAACACTATGAAACGGTTCTTGCGAGCCAAAGTCCCAGAAACAGGGCGATAATGGCGCCAATGACGCTGGCAAGGGCATATCCAAACGCCGGCAGCGTGGCTCCCCGCTCCCACAAAGTCGCGAAATCGAGCGAAAACGCGGAAAAGGTGGTGAAGCCGCCAAAGATGCCGGTGGCGACGAACAGTCTGAGCTCGTTCGATCCGCCGCGGCGCGCCAGGGTGGCTATGAACAGGCCCATGGCGAACGAGCCGACGATGTTGATGGCCATCGTCCCCCAGGGATAGTTGGGGCCGACAAGGCGCAGCGCGCCGATGTTGGTGAGGTGACGAATGCCGGCGCCGATGCCGCCGCCGACCACAACGAGAAGCAGATTGAACATGATCGATTACTGCCTCCACAAGGGCGACACGGTCAATCCCCTGAAGCTGACGACGATGCGGCTGGGACCGCGCAGACAATCGGGCGCGAGCCGCCTTCGCGGCCATCGTCGAGTTGGTCAGAGCGTGTCAACCTGATCGTCACCACTCAGGCGTTGTCCAGCCTGGGTATTTTTTCCTGAACTCGCTGTAAAGGGCATCGAGTTCCGTCTTGCTGACCGGGCGCACCTGTTCGTAGAGATAGCCCGTGACGCCGTCGGACAGCTGATATGTCGCAATGCGCTCATAGGCGGCGCCGATACCTTTCCCTTCGACAATATCCTGGTCCGGTATCGTGACGCAGATCTGCGCTCCCGATTGCAAATGGGTAACAGGAGGATCGGTTACGACGACATATCTCGATTTCAATGCCTCTGGTGCGAATTGATCGCGACTATCAACCTGGCAAGACCATCCAACACGAGGGAAAAGGTCCATATCCATTCCAAACAACAGCGAGCTATTCATGACCGCGCCAGAGGCAAACACCGAGAAGCGGTCCTCAGGCCGCATTTCCCTAATGAGATCGTCGATGAGGCGCCTGTATTCGGGAAGATTGTCGAGGTGAAGAGGAAGCGTATCTTCCCTGGCAAAAACATAGCCGATCGGTGATAGCAACTGGCGGCCGATCGGGAAAAAGGTACCCAAATACGCAAACCCGGCGACGACGGCTATGACGACGGTTGACCATCGAGATTTCAGCGCCGGCATCGAAACGATCGAGACGATTGCCTGGGCATATGCAGGAAAGAGCCAAAGAAACATTGGCATCGAATGATGACGGTCCGGATCCTGCGTCCGGGTGAAGAGGAAAAAGGTGAGTACCGAGGCAAGAGCACAGAACAAAACGAAACTGTTGCGGCGTATGATGGAGATATAAAGGCCCACTATGATCAACAGCCAGTTCACATAGCTCAGCCGCGATCCCACCTGGTCGATCTGCGAAACGAAGTTGGTTTTGTATCCGCTGTAAAGGTCACCGTAGCTGGTTCCCAGAATCTTGAGGATCAGCGGTTGCTGGAAGGCCAATGCGGCTCCGGCAATCACAAAAAGCGTGCACACGCCCCCTAACGCCGTGTTCCGGAATGCCGCGAAGTCGCGGTCTTTTGCGACCTGCAACAAACAAAAGAAGGCTGCAGAAAGTGCGATCCCTATGACGGCAAATGCATACCAACGGCGCAGCATGAACGCCAACCACAGGCATATGCCGATGCGTATCCCGTTGATCACCGGTTCGCGGGTCAGGAACCTTGATTTCCAGAGAAAATAAGTTGCCGCAGAAAGCGCGAGGCAGCCGGCAATATCCGGCAATCCACGAAGCGTCGCCGACCAGAATGGCGTGTAGAGAAAGGCCGCGATCCACACGACAAACCAGCTTCGGGGCGAAGGAGTGTCGGAGACCGCCTCCAGGTAGCTCATTCGTCCTATGAAAAGAGCGGTCGGGACCAGGTAAACGATGACTATTCCAGCGATATAGGAAAGCCTTGAACCGCCGAAAAACATGTGAAACGGCATAAGCGGCACCAGAATTGCCGCGCTGTAGTCATCCCTCGCGACAGAAGCCCGCAATTGGCTCAGCCACTGGAGCGGGCTCTCGGCCAGGAGTGAGCCATACTGGTCAAACCCATTGAAGTAAGCGGCAAAATCCCAATAGTAGACGGGCTCCTCAAGCCTTACGTATATCGCGGCGAAAGCAACGCCCAGCAACGCGGTACATATGTAGATTTTTAGCCAGAATCCGAGAGTTTCGTTCGTCGTCACTTGAGGCCGCCAAGGAAGGGAAGAGGCAGGACTGTCGAGGCAAACCGGGACTCCCGCCGATGCAGCCAGAAGCCGTTTCGGCAAACAGGAACCCCACGCGATTCGTATCAGGAACTGTTGAGAGCTTGGCGGGATGTATACTTGAACGCGTGGCCATCGCAAGCATTCAGAACGCCCTCAAAAGACACGGGGCGGAACAGCGAGCACGGGGTGGTGGGATGAGTGGCGCGTTAAAAGCGCCTCACTGCCGCCGGCAGGGCCGGCAGCATGGACGATTTCAGGCTCAGGTCGTCCCGACCTTCTTCGGCTTGGTCGAACCGATCATCTTCCAGTTCTTGTAGAACATCGAGTTGATGCGCTCGACACTCACCGAGACGACGGCAAGCATGCCAGCGATCAGCCCGGGAACCGGGGATGGTCTGATAATGTCCATGAACACGCAGTAGCGGCGGCCATCATATTCGTTGACCGAGCGATGCAGCAGCGTGTCGTCGAAGATGAACAGCGGATTGTCATACCAGTAGTTCTTGACGTTGCCGCATTCGACGAAAATCTCCGACTTCACCGGGATCAGATTGTAGAGAATGCGCAGGCTGAGCCGCAGCGGACCGAAGTGCCATGAGGTCGATTCGCGCTTGCTGAAGACGGAAACGGCGATGGTCTTGATGTATTTGAAGTCCTTGTTGAACTCGGCGACGTTGTCGATCTTGTGCTTGCCGTACCA
>NZ_NNRI01000023.1 GCF_002270415.1 Mesorhizobium sophorae
CTATTGCAGGACCGGCAACCTCTTGTTCACCGCCGGGCAGTTGCCTCTCAAGGACGGCAAGCTGCAGGCGAGCGGCCTGCTCGGTCGCGACGTCGACACCGCGGCCGGCAAGGACGCGGCAAAATACTGCGCGATCAATATCCTGGCGCAGGCCAAGGCCGCACTCGGCGACCTCGAGAAAATCCGTCGCCTGGTGAAGATCACCGTTTTCGTCGCATCGACGCCTGATTTTGTCGAACAGCATCTGGTTGCCAACGGTGCCTCCGATTTCCTTGTTGCGGCACTTGGCGAGCGCGGCAAGCATGCCCGCTCCGCTGTCGGCACCGCCTCGCTGCCACTTAATGCCGCAGTGGAAATCGAAGCGGTCTTCGAAGTCGAGTGAGCCAGGAGACGACCATGACCGACCTATCCTGGCTGACCGCCCGGCCTGTCGCCCATCGCGGTTTCCACGACATGAACAAGACGCGCTGGGAAAACACGCTTTCCGCCTTCGCCGCGGCGGCCGAGCGCGGCTACGCCATCGAATGCGACGTGCACCTGTCGCTGGACGGCGTTCCCGTCATCATTCATGACGACGATCTGCAGAGGCTGACCGGTCAGGACGGTTTCGTCTGGCAGCGTACCGCGGCGGAGCTCACGGCGCTCAAGGTCGGCGGCACATCGGATCATCTACCGACGCTGCAGGAAGCGCTCGACCTGGTCGATGGCCGGGTGCCGATGGTCGTTGAGCTGAAAGGCATCCCGGGCCGCGACGAGGGTCTCGTGGCGATCGTCGGCAAGATGCTCAAGCGCTACAAAGGCAAGTCGGCCATCATGTCGTTCGACCACTGGCTGATCCGCGATTTTCCGAAACACGCGCCGGGCATTCCGGCCGGACTGACCGCCTACGGCAAGGACGTCAAGCTGATCGAGGCGCATTTCGCCATGCTGGCGCATGAGATCGCCTTCACCTCCTATGCCGCCGGCGACCTGCCCAACCGGTTCGTCAGCTTCGTCCGTGAAAAACTGAAAATGCCGGTCATCACCTGGACGGTGCATGACCAGCCGGCGGTCGACCTGACCTATAGATATGCCGACCAGATGACGTTCGAGGGGTTCGAACCCGACCTGATCAAAGTCGCCTGAAGTCGGTGTCTGAAACGTGACTTGTACCCGGCCGGACGGAGCTTAAATAAGCCCCATGGATCAAGGCGACGATGGCGATGACCAGATGGCGAATGCGGACTATTTGATCCGCATCGCCGCTGGCATCGGCGCTTTCACCCCGGACGAGTGGAACAGCCTCAGCGGAGCCACGCGAGGCAACGCAGAAAACGGCTACAACCCGCTCGTTTCATTCGCTTTTCTGAGTGCACTTGAAGACTCAGGCTGCGCCGTGCGGCGCACAGGGTGGCAAGGTCATCATTTGCGATTGGAGACCGCGCAGGGCAAGCTGCTCGGGGCGGTCCCGTGCTATCTCAAATCGCACAGCCAGGGCGAATATGTGTTCGATCATGGCTGGTCGGATGCCTTCGAACGCGCCGGCGGCCGCTACTATCCAAAACTGCAATGCGCGGTGCCGTTCACACCGGTCACCGGCCCTCGCCTGCTGGTCACCAAGGGCGAGGATGTCGGCGCCGTCAAAGCGGGACTGGCAGCAGGCCTGAAGGCGGTCACGCAAAAACTCGGCGTCTCTTCAGCGCATGTGACCTTCGCCCAGGAAAGCGACGTCGAGGTGCTGGAAGCGGCAGGGTTCCTGCATCGCACCGACCAGCAGTTCCATTTCTTCAACGAAGGCTTTTCAACCTATGACGACTTCCTCGCCACCCTTGCCTCGCGCAAGCGCAAGGCGATGAAGAAGGAGAGGCGCGAGGCGCTGGCCAACGGCATCTCGATCGAATGGCTGACCGGTAAGGATCTCACCGAAAAGGCCTGGGACGACTTCTTCGCCTTCTACATGGACACCGGCAGTCGCAAATGGGGCCGGCCTTATCTCAGCCGCCAGTTCTTCTCGCTGATCGGCGAACGCATGGCCGACGACATCCTGCTGGTTATGGCCAAGCGCAACGGGCGCTACATTGCCGGCGCCATCAATTTCATCGGCTCCGACGCACTCTACGGCCGCAACTGGGGCTGCATCGAGGACCATCCCTTCCTGCATTTCGAGGTCTGCTACCATCAGGCGATCGACTTCGCCATCGAGCGCAAGCTCAGGGTTGTCGAGGCCGGCGCTCAAGGAGAGCACAAGCTGGCGCGCGGCTATCGCCCGGTGACCATGCATTCCGCGCACTACATCGCGCACCCCGGCCTGCGCAACGCCGTTGCCGACTATCTCAGGCGCGAACGGCACGAGGTGGAGCGGATGAGCGAATATCTGGAAGAGCACACTCCATTCCGCAGGGATCTCGAGGAGTAGCGACCGGTCTGCCCCGATCGGCGGGGCGACTTTACCCGATCGTCTTGCCGACTTTCGACGGCTTCGCTACACGAAAGGCACAATCCGGAGCGTTCGCCATGGCTGAGGCCGCCTATGACACCGACAACATCTTCGCAAAGATCCTGCGCGGTGAAATTCCCTCGCACCGCGTCTACGAGGACGAAGCGGTCGTCGCCTTCATGGATGTGATGCCGCAGGGGCCGGGCCATACGCTGGTGGTGCCGAAGGCGCCGTCGCGCAACCTGCTCGACGCCGATCCGTCAACGTTCGGACCGCTTTTCACGGTCGTCCAGAAAGTGGCGCGGGCCGTCAAACGAGGGTTTGGCGCCGACGGCGTCACCGTCATGCAGTTCAACGAGCCAGCCTCGGGGCAGACCGTCTATCATCTGCATGTGCATGTCATACCACGCTTTGACGGCATTCCCCTGAAGCCGCACACGGGCGGGATGGAGAAGCCGGAAGTGCTGATCGAGAGCGCCGAAAAGATACGAGCGGCGCTGCGAAGCTGACGCCGCACATCGCCTTGCGACGGCCTGGACGATGCTTGATTTCCCGATCGCGGCCCACCAGTTCAGGATGACGATCTGCCCCGGCCAGCGCTCATTGCCCCTATGAAAAAAGCCCCGTCTCCGGGGCTTTTTCGACTTTTGTCAGGGTCAGTTCTTTCTGGGCAATTGCGGCACGAGGCTGCGCTTGCCGCCATCCTTACCCTTGGCTTCGGGCTTCGGCGCCACCAGCTTCTTGGCCGCGGGCTTTTTCGCGACGGCCTTTGTGGGCTTCGGCGTTTCTTCCGGCTCTTCCTTCTTCGGCTTCACCGGCGCCTCGTCGGCGAGCGATTCGAGCTTCAGGCCGGTCTCGCCGGTTTCCTTCTTCTCGACGGTGACACGCACCGTGCCGCCCTTCTTGAGCTTGCCGAACAGCACCTCGTCGGCCAACGGCTTCTTGATGTGCTCCTGGATCACACGGCCGAGCGGCCGCGCGCCCATGCGCTCGTCATAACCCTTGTCGGCGAGCCAGGCGATGGCATCGGGCGACAGATCGAAGGTGACGCCGCGCTCGGAAAGCTGGGCCTCGAGCTGCATTACGAACTTCTGCACCACCTGATGGATGACCGGCACCGGCAGCGAGCCGAACGGGATGATCGCATCGAGACGGTTGCGGAATTCCGGCGTGAACAGCCGGTTGATCGCCTCGACATCGTCGCCTTCGCGCTTGGTCGAACCGAAGCCGATCGCCGCACGCTGCGCATCCGACGCGCCCGCATTGGTGGTCATGATCAGGATCACATTGCGGAAGTCGATCTGCTTGCCGTTGTGGTCGGTCAGCTTGCCGTGGTCCATCACCTGCAACAGGATGTTGAACAGGTCCGGATGCGCCTTCTCGACTTCGTCCAGCAACAGCACGCAGTGCGGATGCTGGTCGACGCCGTCGGTCAACAGACCGCCCTGGTCGAAGCCGACATAGCCGGGAGGCGCGCCGATCAGCCGCGAGACCGTGTGGCGTTCCATATATTCCGACATGTCGAAGCGGATCAGCTCGACGCCGAGCGATGCAGCCAATTGCTTGGCCACTTCGGTCTTGCCGACGCCGGTCGGGCCGGAGAACAGGTAGGAGCCGATCGGTTTCTCCGGTTCGCGCAGGCCGGCACGCGCCAGCTTGATCGCCGAGGTCAGCGCGGTGATCGCGGTATCCTGGCCATAGACGACGCGCTTCAACTCGATATCGAGACCCTGCAGCACCTTCTCGTCGTCGGCCGAAACCGTCTTCGGCGGGATGCGGGCCATGGTGGCGATCGTCGCTTCGATCTCCTTGATGCCGATCGTCTTCTTGCGCTTGGCTTCCGGCACCAGCATCTGCGAGGCGCCGGTCTCGTCGATCACGTCGATCGCCTTGTCCGGCAGCTTGCGGTCGTTGATGTAGCGCGCCGACAGCTCCACCGAGGCCTTGATCGCCTCGTTGGTGAACTTCACCTTGTGGAACTCCTCATAATAGGGCTTGAGGCCCTTCATGATCTCGATGGCGTCCTCGATAGTCGGCTCGTTGACGTCGATCTTCTGGAAGCGCCGCACCAGGGCACGGTCCTTCTCGAAGAACTGGCGGAATTCCTTGTAGGTGGTCGAGCCGATGCAGCGGATCGCACCCGACGACAAGGCCGGCTTCAACAGGTTCGACGCGTCCATGGCGCCGCCTGATGTTGCCCCTGCCCCGATGACCGTGTGGATCTCGTCGATGAACAGCACCGCGCCTGGATAGTCCTCGAGTTCCTTGACGACCTGCTTCAGCCGCTCCTCGAAATCGCCGCGATAGCGCGTGCCGGCGAGCAGCGTGCCCATGTCGAGCGCGAAGATGGTGGCATTGTGCAGCACTTCGGGAACGTCGCCCTCGACGATGCGCTTGGCGAGGCCTTCGGCGATCGCCGTCTTGCCGACGCCGGGATCACCGACATAGAGCGGATTGTTCTTGGAGCGGCGGCACAGCACCTGGATGGTGCGGTTGATCTCGGACTCGCGGCCGATCAGCGGATCGATCTTGCCGGCCTTGGCCTTGTTGTTGAGGTTGACGCAATAAGCGGTCAGCGCGTCCTGCTGCTGCTTCTTCTTGCCGCCTTCCTCTTGCGGCTCGGCGCCGTTCTGGCCGCCCTGCTCGTCATCGGCGCCGCGCGGCGAACGCGTTTCCGAAGCGCCCGGACGCTTGGCAATGCCGTGCGAGATGTAGTTGACCGCATCGTAGCGGGTCATCTGCTGTTCCTGCAGGAAATAAGCGGCATGGCTCTCGCGCTCGGCGAAGATGGCGACGAGCACGTTGGCGCCCGACACTTCCTCGCGGCCCGACGACTGCACGTGGATGACCGCGCGCTGGATGACGCGCTGGAAACCGGCGGTCGGCTTGGAATCCTCGTCGTAGCCGGTGACCAGATTGTCGAGCTCGGTGTCGATATAGGTGAGAACCGTGTGCTTCAACTCGTCGAGATCGACATTGCAGGCGCGCATGACGGCCGCCGCCTCGGTGTCGTCGATGAGCGCGAGCAGCAGATGTTCAAGAGTTGCATATTCATGGTGCCGCTCATTAGCGAGCGTCAGCGCCTGGTGAAGCGCCTTTTCCAGGCCTTGGGAGAAAGCCGGCATGTTACCTCACTTCTTCTCCATCACGCATTGCAGCGGATGCTGATTCTGTCGGGCGAAATCCATGACCTGAGACACTTTGGTCTCGGCCACCTCGAATGTATAGACCCCGCACTCGCCCACTCCATGATTGTGAACATGAAGCATGATGCGTGTGGCGGCTTCGCGGTCCTTCTGGAAAAAACGCTCCAGCACGTGAACCACGAACTCCATGGGCGTGTAGTCGTCGTTGAGGATGAGGACCCGGTAAAGGCTGGGCTTCTTGGTCTTGGTTTTGGTGCGCGTGATAACGGCCGTCCCGCGGCCGGCCTCATTGCCGTCGCCGCCGCCGTTTTGCATCCGCGCCACGCGTCTCGTGGCAGTCAAATCGATCGTCACGTATTCCTGCCTCTTCGAATCCCCATGCGAGTTCGACATGTAGGTGTTCGATGGACGATTTTAAGCCCTTCTGTTTAGCTGACAATATGGCTAGGTGACCAAACTTGGCCGATTTTCGCAATCGTGAAGGGGCGCGAGGCCTTGGAGCGGAAATTGACATGAAAAAACCCGGCGACGCTTCCGCGACCGGGTTTTGTCCCGCACCCAAAGGGCCGGATCTTGCTCACGTCAGGCGAAATTACTTTGCCTTGGCAACGATCGATTCGAACGGCTTGTAGGCTTCCTTGGCGAGTTCGGCATAGAGGTCGCCAATCTTGGTGGCCTCGGCTACGAACGCCTCATACGATTGCTTGGCATAATCGGACTGGATCTCGATCGCCGTTTCCAGCGACTTGGCCGAAAACATCTTCTCGACGGCGGCGCTGCCTGCTTCGAAGCTCTTCTTGGTGTATTCGCCAGCTTCGGTGGCGATCGCCTGCGCGCCCTTGGAGAGCGAAGCGAAGCTCTTCAATCCGGTATCGGCAAACTCTTTGCCGTATTTGCTGAAGTCCTCATAGGTCTGGGTCATTTCACGCATTCCCTTGGGTTGAAGCGTCCTTCTTCGGGGCGCTCTTGTGCAATGCACGCTAATATATTGTGCGTCGCACAAAAGTCAACATTTCGCCGGCGTCCAGACACCGCCTGCGCAGTCAATGGCTAAAAATCGAATAAAGAGAGCTTCAAGCCCGAAGAAAATGGTGAACGCGGCGGTTACCATAAACGGATTGGTAACGCTGCCCCGGTAGCTTTGGCTGGAAGTGAGGCAGGACCCTTTGCCGCCTCCAGCGCAACGAAGAATCCAAGGGAAATACAAGTGCGTCAGGCGTTGTTGGGCATCGTTTCCAAATCCACCTCCCCTCTCAAAACGATGATGATCTTCGCCTTGGCGATGACAGTCGTCTGCGGCGACGTTGCCTCGTCGCTGGCGGCGAGGTCCGCGGCAATCGTCATCGACGCCAAGACCGGCAAGGTGCTTTATTCGGCGGATGCCGATGGCAGGCGCTATCCGGCCTCGCTCACCAAGATGATGACGCTCTATCTGACCTTCGAGGCGCTGGCGAAAGGCAAGATCAGCCGGAACTCGCAAGTCGTGTTTTCGGCCAACGCCGCCGCCGAGCCGCCGACGAAGCTTGGCGTGAAGCCGGGCGGCTCGGTCACGGTCGAGACCGCGATCCTGTCGATGGTCACCAAATCGGCGAACGACTCGGCGACCGCGCTCGGCGAAATGCTCGGCGGCAACGAAACCAATTTCGCCCGCATGATGACCGCCAAGGCGCGTGCGCTGGGCATGAACGGCACCGTGTTTCGCAACGCCAACGGCCTGCCCAATCCCGGCCAATTCACCACCGCGCGCGACATGGCGACGCTCGGCATCGCGCTGCGGGAGCATTTCCCCCAGTATTACGGCTATTTCTCGCAGCGTTCCTTTCTCTATGGGCGCCAGCGCATCAATGGTCACAACCGCCTGCTTGGGCGCATCAAAGGCGTCGACGGGATCAAGACCGGTTACACCCGCGCCTCCGGCTTCAACCTCGTCTCGTCGGTTTCCGACGGCAATCGCCGCATCGTCGGCGTCGTCATGGGTGGCACGTCGGGCGGCAGCCGCGACAACCAGATGGCTGCGTTGATCAACACCTATATGCCGCGCGCATCGACCCGTGGTGGCGGCGATCTGGTCGCCAAGGCCAGCGGCAGCAACCCGATCACTGCCCTTGCCAAGGTGCTGCTGCCCAAGCACGACGCGCCAACGCCGGACGACAAGCCGGTGGTGGCGCAAGATGACGCGACCCAGGACGATGCGACCGTTGCCGAGAACGCCACTGTAGCGGAGGACAGCACCGCGCAGAGCGAGTCGAGCGAAGAGGCTGCCGAAGACGCTGCCCCTGTCGTCAAGGCGAAAAAGGTCAAGACTGTCATCGTATCCGCGCCGCAGGTGGCCACGGCTCAGGTCGTGGCGGCCTATGCCGAACCAACACCGGCGCCGACGCCGGCGCCCACTGTCGACCCGGTCAACACCGCGTCGGTGCCCTCGGGCTGGGCAATCCAGGTTGCCTCGTCGCCCAAGCAGTCCGAAGCCCAGGCCTTCCTCGACAAGACCAGCAAGCAGGCACCCAAGGCGCTGGCCGACGCTTCCGGCTTCACCGTCGCCTTCGACAAGGACGGCGTCACCTATTACCGCGCCCGCTTCGGCGGCTTTGGTTCCAAGACCGCCGCCTGGAAGGCCTGCACCGCTTTGAAGAAGAAGAACATCGAGTGCTACGCCGTCCAGCAGTAGGACGGCGTGGAAACAATCTCCCGGAAAAATTCTGCGTCGAAGGAGAACTAATTGTGATTGGAGAGCAAGACGTCCTTGGCTTCATTGATCCGCGCCGCCAGGAAAGACGTGCCGCCGATATCGGGGTGCAGGCGCTGCATCAGGCGGCGGTGCGCCTTGCGGACATCCGCCGCGGCGGCCCCCGCTTCAAGACCAAGGACCTTGTAGGCCTCCTCCTTAGTCATGGCGCCCGAACCTGGCGCAACACCCAGCCCTTCGCCACCGTCCGTCTCAGCGTTTTTGCGCCAGACGGGAAATCTGCCGTCAAGATACGTCTCTAGCAGTTGCCGGCTCTCCGGATCGCCGGAGAGTTCGCGGTAGAGATGCTGCAGCTCTGCCAGCCCCATCGCGCCAAGCATCTTGCCCTCGTGGCGGCCAGCCAGGACCAGTCCTTCGAGGCCACCGGTATCGTGATCAAGCTCCATTTCGAGTGCTGCGGTGCGCACCGTCGAACGCTTGCCCGGTGCGAGCTTTGCCGTCGGCTGCTTCATCCGCATGGAACCGTACCAGGCGATTGCCGCCGACAGAATTATGCCGCCGATGCCTTCGCGCCCGACCGCAACCATAGCGATGCCGACCAGCCCTAGGAGGACCGGCCCTAGTGTTTTCATGCCGCTGGCCAATTTTGCCGGGTCGGCGCGAAGGAAGATCGTGGCCACGCCGAGAAGCACCAAAAGCAGTGCCACCAATGCGATGATTGCGCCCATCAGTTCCCGCCGCCCCGTAGATGCTCAATCATAAGCCGGTCTTCCGGCCTGCCCCTGGCTTCCAGCGCCTTCAACCCACCGGTTGCAAACACCGCGACCGCCGAGAGCAGTCCTGCCAGGGTCGCGGCAGCCCGCCGATCAAATCGGAACCAAGCCCCTTTGGACAACCGCGCGATTTCCTTAAACGCCTTTTCTGCGTCGGAATCATGCCCCTCCTGGAAGACGAAGACAGGAACGCCATGCAGGCCGAGGCTGCCGGCCTTTTCAGCCAGATCGTCGATGTTCTCTTCCATCGCATCGCCGATATAGACCAGCGCATTGACCTTGGCCGTGGCCGTCTGTTTCAGCGCATGCGCCAGCACCTTGCCGATCTGGGTGTTGCCGCTGTGGCATTCGATTCGCGTCATCAGTTGCTTCAAGGCATTGGTGTCGGCCACGAATGCGGACGAACGGCACTCGCCCAGGCCGCGAAAATAGACCAGTTGGACGCTGAGGGTTCCGGCCTTGCCGACGGCATCGAACATCTGGCCCTGCAACTCACAAGCCAGATCCCAGGTTGGCTGGCGGCTCATCGTCGCGTCGAGCGAAAGGATCAGCCTGCCTGACCCCATCGCCGACGCAGCCAGCATCCTTGCCTGCCGAAGAAACGCTTCGATCTCGCCCGCGTTGGATTGAGGTTTGACCGGCGCAGGATTGGCCCTTGCGGGCACGGGCTGCTTTTTGTCGCTCATGAAAACAAGATGTGGCGTTGTCGCGCCGCTTGCAAGTCCAGTGCGACGCAAGTTTGAGGCCAGCAAACCAGCCGCAATTGAAGCAGACAACCCCTTGAGAGTGCGATGGCTTACAGCAGGCCGAGATCGGCAAGCTCGCGCCTGAGCTTCGGCGGCATCTCGATCAGCCCGACCTTGCCCTTGCCGAGATCGGCCGGCGCGTCCGACGGTTTCAGATAGCGCCAGCCCTGGAAGGCCCGGCGCGGCTGCCAGTCGGTGCGCACGACTTGCGGATCGAGAATGAGATGACAGCGGCCGATGCCTTCGCTGTCGGTGAACGGCCGGATCTCGGTGATCAACTGCCGGCACTGCACATTGCCCTTGATCACCCAGTAGAGCGAACCGCCGTCGGTGATCTCGGCGCCGCGCGTCGGCACCATTCGCGTCGTGTGATACTGCTCGACCGGCTCACCGGCGCGCCGCCGCTCGTCGAGGCGAAAGGCGATCCACTCTTCGAGATCCTCGACGCTGTCGCAGCCGACACAGAGTTTTATGAGATTGAGAGACATCGCCTAAGGTTTAGTCCGGCGCGCGGATGGGTCAACGGCCTGATCGACTTCTCCACAGTGCCAGCACCCAGACACCAAGCCTGTGGTGCCCAGAGGCCGTTTCGAAATTCGCTCTGGCTAGTCATATGGTGGTGTTTTCGAGAACCGGAGCGCAGCGGACATTTGGGTCCGTGAGCACTGGAAGCGCAGAAAACGCCGCCAGATGGCCGCCGGAGTGGGTTTCCAAACGGCCTCTCAGCACTCCACGACATTGACGGCGAGCCCGCCAAGGCTGGTTTCCTTGTACTTCTCGTTCATGTCGAGGCCGGTCTGGCGCATCGTCTCGATCGCCGCGTCGAGCGGCACGAAATGGATGCCGTCGCCCTTGATCGCCAGTGACGCAGCCGTCACCGCCTTGACCGCGCCCAGCGCATTGCGCTCGATGCAGGGCACCTGGACCAACCCGCCGACCGGATCGCAGGTCATGCCGAGATGATGTTCGAGCGCGATCTCGGCGGCATTTTCGACCTGTTCTGGCGTGCCGCCCATGACGGCGCACAAGCCAGCCGCGGCCATCGCGGATGCCGACCCGACCTCGCCCTGGCAGCCGACCTCTGCGCCGGAGATCGAGGCATTGGTCTTGATGATGCCGCCAACGGCGGCAGCCGTCAGCAGGAAGTCGCGGATGCTCGGCTGATCGGCCTCGGGATGGAAATGCAGCCAGTAGCGCAGCACCGCCGGCAGGGTGCCGGCCGCACCATTGGTCGGCGCAGTGACAACGCGGCCGCCGGCGGCGTTCTCCTCGTTGACCGCCATGGCGTAAATCGACAGCCAGTCATTGGCGAGCAAGGGATTGGGTCTGTTCTGCTGCCACTGCTCCTGCAGCTTGTCATGCAGCATGCGCGCGCGCCGGCGCACCTTCAGTCCGCCCGGCATGATGCCGTCCTGCGACAGGCCACGGTCGATGCAGCCCTTCATAGCGCTCCAGATGCCGTCGAGGCCGGCGTCGAGCTTTTCGCGCGACATCTGCGTCTCTTCGTTGATCCGCTTCATGTCGGCGATGGAAAGGCCGCTTTTGCCGGCCATCGCCAGCATCTCGACCGCATTCTTGAAGGGATACGGCACCTTCTTGCCTTCGGTCGTCACCGACCCCTTGGCCTTCATCCGCTGCAGCTCTTCTTCCGAAACCACGAAGCCGCCGCCGATCGAATAGTAGATGCGTTTGAGCAGCAGGCGGTCGCCCGCATCATAGGCATAGAACGCCATCCCGTTGGCGTGGCCGGTGAGCGGCGTCTTGCGGTCCAGCACCAGATCGGTGGCCGGGTCGAAACGATAGGAGGGATGGCCGGGCGGCGAAATGCGCTTCTCCGCGGTGATGCGGCTGGCAATGCCATCAGCCTGATCGGGATCGACAGTCTGCGGCGTCAGGCCGGCAAGGCCGAGCACGACCGCGCGATCACTGCCGTGGCCGATGCCTGTGTAGGCGAGCGAGCCATGCAGGCTGGCGGCGAGACGGTCGACCTTGACGCCCGCCGGACGCGGCCAGTCAGTTCCCGCGACCTCGTCGAGAAACCGCGCTGCGGCGGTCATAGGACCCATCGTGTGCGAACTCGAGGGTCCTATGCCGATCTTGAACAGGTCGAAAACCGAAAGGAACACGCGGCGCTGTCTCCTAGAGTCACGTCAAGGACTATATATAGGAATTCCCAGGATGTTTCCGCTCTTTTGGAAATCGCGGCGCATCGCCTGCCGACCTTGTTTGCTCCGGCAGCGACATTGGTTCGATCGCTCTCTGGCGGGCATCGAAGCGATCGCACTGAATGTGATAAATTCGGACTATGGGCGATTCCCTCGATCTTTCGACAGCCGATCTCGCGGCGCTGGCTTTCTTCCTCGTCGCGTGGCTGCTGCACACGCTTGCCTCCGACGGCAAGCTGGTCAGCCGCGTGTCGCTGACAACGGCGATGAACACGCAGCGGCAAGCCTGGATGCGCACCATGGCCGAACGCGAGATCCGCATCGTCGACACCGCCATTATGAGCGGGTTGCAACAGGGAACCGCCTTCTTCGCCTCCAGCTCATTGATCGCGATCGGCGGTTGCTTTGCCTTGCTCGGCGCATCCGACCGGGTTCTTGAGGTGCTGAGCGACCTGCCCCTGGGCGACGCCCCGTCGCGCGCGGCCTTTCAGATAAAGGTGTTCGGACTGGTCCTGATCCTGGCGTTTTCGTTCTTCAAATTCGGCTGGGCCTACCGGCTGTTCAACTATTGCACGATCCTGATCGGCGCCGTGCCGATCCTGCATGGTGAAGCGTCACGCAACCCGGTCACCGAAACAGCGGTCTGGCGTGCGACGCAAATGAACATGCTGGCCGGAAAGCATTTCAATTCCGGTCTGCGCGGCGTGTTCTTCTCGATCGGCTATCTCGGCTGGTTCGTCGATCCCACAGTGTTCGTGCTGTCGACGCTGTTGCTCCTGGCCGTGCTGGTGCGGCGCCAGTTCTTCTCGGCGGCCAGACATGCGGTGATCGGTCAGCCGCCGGGCGCGGGAAAAGGCTGATCGATCCGGCCCGATATCCAGTAGGCGAAGAGCCCGATCCATTCACGGATGGCCATTGTGGTGACCTGCAGCGAATCGGCCGGATTGTCGCGGAACAGGCCGATGCCTTCCCGCCCCGTGGTGCGGTAGTCCACCGGCCAGGGAATGGTTGCAAAACCGGCCTTGTCGAACAGCGCCTTGGCGCGCGGCATATGGAAGGCCGAGGTCACCAGCAGCCAGGTTTCGCCGGGCTTCGGTGTTACCAGCTCCTTGGTGAAGACGGCATTCTCATAGGTGTTGCGGGACTTGTTCTCGAGGATCAGGCGATCGGCCGTCACACCAAGCGCAGTGAGCAATCGGGGTGCCGTGGCTGCGTCGCCCTCGCCTTCGAGGAACAGTTCGCCAGTGCCGCCGGAGACGACCACCCTCGCGGTTGGAAAGCGCCGGGCGAGAATCGCGGTCTCGACCATCCGGTCGCCACCGCTGTTCAATTCATAGCCGCCGCGCACCAGGTTGATGGCACCTTCGAAGCCGCCGCCGAGCACGACGATGCCGTCGACCTTTTCCGGCAGCGGCGGGCGCGCGAAACGCTCCTCCAGCGGGTTGAGCATCATCGCACCAAGCGACGTCCAGGCCGACAGCCCAAGGATCAGAAACGCCAGCACGCTGCCGGTGACGGCAAGCCGCCGGCGGCCGGTCATTGCGGCAACCAATCCCGCCAGCAGAAGGAAGATCGTCAGATTTAGCGGCTGGATGAAGAACCAGAAGACTTTGGAAAGATAGAAGAACATCGCTCAACCCCGTTGGACGAGCGACATCCTTACCACCACTTCTCCGGCTGGAATGTGCCGGCCGCCTGCTCGATGACGGCGGCGGTCTGGAACAGCGTTTCCTCATCGAACGGCCGGCCGATCAGCTGCAGGCCGAGCGGCAGGCCCTTGGCGTCGAGCCCCGCCGGCACGGCGATGCCCGGCAGGCCGGCCATGTTCACCGTGACGGTGAAGATGTCGTTCAGATACATCTTGACCGGATCGGCCGCCATGTCCTCGTCGGCGATGCCGAAGGCGGCGGATGGTGTAGCCGGGGTCAGGATGACATCGACGCCGGCGGCGAAGACATTCTCGAAGTCGCGCTTGATCAGATTGCGCACTTTCTGCGCCTGCAGATAGTAGGCGTCGTAATAGCCGGCCGACAGCACATAGGTGCCGATCATGATGCGGCGCTTGACCTCGCGGCCGAAACCGGCGGCGCGGGTCTTCTCATACATATCGACGATGTCCTTGCCCGGCACGCGCAACCCGTAGCGGACGCCGTCGTAGCGCGCGAGGTTGGACGACGCCTCGGCTGGCGCCACGATATAATAGGCAGGCAGCGCGTATTTGGTGTGCGGCAAGGAAATGTCGACGATCTCGGCGCCGGCGTCCTTCAGCCAGGCAATGCCCTTCTGCCACAGCCCCTCGATCTCTTCGGGCATGCCGTCGACGCGGTACTCCTTGGGGATGCCAACCTTCATGCCCTTGATCGGCTTGCCGATCGCCGCCTCATAGTCCGGCACCGGCCGGTCGACGGAGGTCGTGTCCTTCGGGTCGACGGAGGCCATCGATTTCAACAGGATCGCGGCATCGCGCACATCGCGGGCGATCGGTCCGGCCTGGTCGAGCGACGAGGCGAAGGCGACGATGCCCCAGCGCGAGCAGCGGCCATAGGTCGGCTTGATGCCGACGGTGCCGGTGAAGGCGGCCGGCTGGCGAATCGAGCCGCCAGTATCCGTCGCCGTCGCGCCGGCGCACAGGAAGGCCGAGACCGCGGTTGCCGAACCGCCGGAAGAACCACCCGGCACCAGTTGCGCATTGTCCAGGCTGCGCGCGGTCCTGGTGCCGCCAGCCGATACGAAGCCGCCGTCGCCCTGATGCGTGGTCGGCATCACCACCGTGTCGAGGCGCGAACGCCGCCAGGGGTTGATGACCGGGCCGTAGTAGGACGTCTCGTTGGACGAGCCCATCGCGAACTCGTCCATGTTGAGCTTGCCCAGCATGACCGCGCCGTCGGCCCACAGATTGGTGGTGACGGTCGATTCGTAGCGTGGCTTGAACCCGTCGAGCACATGGCTGCAGGCCTGGGTATGGACGCCTTCGGTGCCGAACAGGTCCTTGATGCCGAGCGGGATGCCTTCCAGCGCGCCGCCCTCGCCCTTCGCCAGTTTGGCGTCGGACGTCTTCGCCATGTCGCGCGCTCTCTCGCCGGTCACCGCCACATAGGCATTGAGCACCGGATTCGCGCGATCGATGGCCGCGAGATAGGCCTCGGTGATTTCGGTCGCGGTGATTTCCTTGCCGCGCAACTTGGTGCGGGCCTGCGAAATCGTCAGCTGGGTCAGGTCGCTCATCAAAGGCTCTTTTCGTAAAACACCGACCATTCGGAATCGGGATAATCCAGCACCGGGCCGCAGCGCGAAAACCCGGCGCGTTCGTAGACGGTCCACGCGGCTGGATGACGATCGCCCGTCTCCAGCACCAGACGTTTCAGCCCCTCCTTGCGCGCCAGCGCCTCGACCCGCTCGACGATCCCTGCGCCGATCTTGCGTCCGCGGTGCGAAGGCCGCGTGTACATGCGCTTGACCTCGCCGATGGCGCCGTCATGACGCTTCAGCGCGCCGCAACCGATGGCCAGGCCGTTGTCGCGGGCGATGAAAACGGTCGTATCCTCACCGGCCATCTGCTCAACCGTCAGGTGGTAGCAGTGCTCCGGCGGCGTCAGTTCGAGCAGCGTTTGGTTGAGCTCACTGACCAGACCGCGCACGTCGTCCTGCAGCGGCGTTTCAACGGCGATCTCGATAGCCATCGGCGCGCTACTCCACGACCTTCGGCACGAGGAAGAAATTCTCTTCGGTCGCCGGTGCGTTGGCTACGATATCGGCGGCCTTGTTGCCGTCGGTGACGACGTCTTGGCGCTTCTTCATGTCCATAGGCGTCACCGAGGTCATTGGCTCGACCCCGGAAACGTCGACCTCGTTCAACTGCTCGACGAAGCCGAGGATGGCGTTCAGCTCGCCGGTCATGCGTTCGGCATCTTCTTCGCTCACCGCAATGCGGGCGAGACGCGCGACGCGCTTCACTGTCTTGACGTCAACGGACATGTTTTGCCTCGGGGAAAACCAGTTCGGGCTATAGCGGCGCCGCGCGCGCGGCGCAACATGCATCGTGCGAGAGCACCAGGCGTCGGCCCAGCTCTTCTGTCATCGGTCCACCGTCTAGATGCTGTCTATGGCAGGGCAACGCCCTCGCACAGATAGTAGCTGCCGCTGTTGCCGTTCGCCTCGCTTTCGTCATCGGCCGGCCGGACCGAGACGAGATCGATCTGCGTCGAGCTCATCTGGGTCACTGAAAGGACGTCGGGAAACACATAGCCCGGTTCCTGGCAGATGGCCGTCACCGCCCAGCTTGGCGAGGCTGTCGCCTTGCTGATCTGTACGAACTCGCAATTGTATTCGACACCTTGCAGGCCATGCGCCGAAAGCACGATGTTGCCGGCGTCGATCAGCGTCTGCAGCGTGGCCTTCCTGGCCTGTGTGCAAAGCTCCTCGGACTGGAGGTAGACGCCTTCGATGAAATCGTCAGCGGCGAGCGCGGGCGACGTCGCGACCAACATGGACACGCAAAGAGACTGCCTCAAGGCCATGGTTTCATTCCGCTTTGGCTGCGTCTAAATCGTAATCGTCTCACCGATCTTCGGCAATGCCACCTTCACGCCGGATCCTTCCAGGCCCGCCTCGAACTTATCGGCGGTCGGATCGATCATCGGAAACGTGCCGAAGTGACAGGGAACCACGGTTTCGAATTTGAAGAAGCGGCGGCAGGCGAGCGCGGCCACCGCACCGCCCATGGTGAAGCGGTCGCCGATCGGCACGATGCCGATCTTCGGTTCATGCAACTCGTTGATCAGCGCCATGTCGGAAAAGATGTCGGTGTCGCCCATGTGATAGAGCGTCCGGTCTTCCGGGAAGTGCAGGACGAGGCCGCCCGGATTGCCGAGATAGGTGTTCTGGCCGCCATCGCCCGGGAACGAGGAGGAGTGCAGCGCCTGGACGAAGGTGGTGGTGAAGCCGCCGCAATCGACGGTGCCGCCGATGTTGCCCGGGTTGATCTTCTTGTCGCTGGCGCCCTTGCCCACCAGGTACATGCAGATCTCGAAATTGGCGACCAACTGGGCGCCGCTTTTGCCCAACACTTCCAGCGCGCCGCTGATGTGGTCGCTATGTCCATGCGTCAGCAGCACATGCGTGATCCCCTCGGCCGGCCCTTCCCAGCCGCCCGTCCAGGACGGATTGCCGATCAGATAGGGGTCGATGAGGATCTTGGCGTCAGCGGTTTCGATGCGAAACGCCGAGTGGCCGTACCAGGTCAATTTCATGAATGCCTTCCTCGATTTTTGCCTTGCCAAAGGATAGAACGCCGATAGCCCTGAGATCAAAGGGTTACTGTGTCCGTTGTGTGTCTGAGAGAACACATGGCGGTGAAGGGCGAAGGACGGCCATTGGGCATTATCATGATCGAGGAATTGCCGGCGCGGCTTGCCGGCGGCAAGACGCTGGCAGGGCTTGACCTCGGCGACAAGACGATCGGCGTCGCCGTCTCGGACCAGAGGTTTTCCTTCGCCCATCCGCGCCCGGTCATCATGCGAAGGAAGTTCTCACTCGACGCTGTCGCGCTGCTGGCCCTGCTGCAGAAGGAGAATGCCGGCGCGGTGGTGATCGGACTGCCGATCAACATGGACGGTTCGGAAGGGCCGCGCGCACAGAAATCGCGCGCCTTCGTCCGCAACATGGCGCAGGTGAGCGACCTGCCCTTCGTGCTCTGGGACGAAAGGCTATCGACGGTCGCGGCCGAAAGGACATTGATCGAGATGGATTTCTCGCGCCGCAAACGCGCCGGCAAGATCGATTCGGCGGCAGCCGCGTTTATTCTGCAGGGAGTTTTGGACCGGCTTCAGTCGCTTCACGCATCCGCTCGAACGGAACCGGACCCGCCCAGCGCCGCTTGATCCAGCTGGCGATCTCGCGGCGGCGGCGAAACGCCCACAGCGCCATCAGCAGAAACCCGTCGAAGACACAGGCCTTTGCCACCATGCCGGGGATGGTCGCCGGATCGATACCAAGCATCTGGCCATAGAGCTGGAAGACGAAGTCGTGCAGCCGCCGGCTCAGCATGACATAACCGAAGTTCATGTCGTTGAGCGACAGGTAGAACCAGCCCCAGAACAGCGCCATCGGGCCCGCCCACAATGCGAAGATGTAACGCATCAGCGGCCTCCCCTGGGATTCGGGCCTGTCCGGCCCGATATGAGCGAAAGCAGCGAATTGTGGGCCGCGGCCTCGGCCATGCCGTGCGCGGCGACGCGGATTTCGATATCGCCCTGAGCAACCGCTGCAACAGACCGTCGCTCGGCAAGCATGGCAACATAGGATGCTAGAAGTGCCGCCAGCTGCACCGCCACAACCATGAAAAGCCCGTTGATGCCTTGCGCGGCGCCGCCGACGACGATCAGCGACAAAACGCCGGATGCGGAGATGAAGGCGATGCGGGCGACGCTGTCGACAGCCTGGCTGGTCGCGTCATTGATCAGGGTTTCGACAAAGGCCCAGAAGAACAGCACAGCGACGACCAGCAAGGCGGTGGCGAGCGGGGCCACGACGATGGCGTTGTCGAGGTCGATAAAGCGAGTGCCCTCGATGGTGGCACCCAACACGCCCAGCGCCGCAGCCACACCACGGTTTCCGTCGATGCAGATGAACGCAAGCAGGGCGAAAACGATCGCCCAGTGCAAGGCCAGAAAAGAGGTCAGTACGTGTCGCATCGGCATTCCTGGTTCGCAAAGCAGGGATTTGGCCAATTTGAACCAGTCCTTGCTCTCGCCGCGACAGTGGGCTTTGCCGCTCGTCACCGCAACGGAAACCATTTGTTAAGGTTAACGGCGATTAGTGACGCGCGTATGGAGGCTCACGGGCGCCTCAAAATGATCGATGGCGCCGGTTTTTTGCGATCTTGCAAACTCAATTCACAGGCGGATAGAGCGTGTCGATGATCATGCGCGCGTCATGGCGCGAATCGAGCATGCCATAAGTGTTGCGCCACTGGCCGGCGAGCCGCGTCTCGACGAACGCGTCGGCGATTCGCCCTGCCCCCAGCCGGCGCAATTCCGCCGCCGCCGCCGATAGCGCCAGCTGTTCGGTAAGCAGCCGGGCCGAGCCGTCGTCGGTCGCGGCAACCTGCATCGCCGCCTTCAGCACGCCGATCGTGCCGCGCCCGCCGGCGCCGAGGTCACGGTCGATACCGGCCAGCACATCCTCGAACAGGCCGGGCGCGCGGCCAAGCACGCGCAGCACGTCGAGCGCCATGACATTGCCGGATCCTTCCCAGATCGCATTGACCGGGGCCTCGCGATAGTAGCGGGCGAGCGGCGCCTCCTCGACATAGCCGTTGCCGCCGAGGCACTCCATAGCCTCGTAGAGCAAAGGCGGCGCGATCTTGCACACCCAGTATTTGACGACCGGCGTCATGGCGCGGGCGAATGCCGCTTCGCCGCGATCGCTCGCCGCCTCGTCGAAGGACCGCGCCAGCCGGAACGACAGCGCGGTGGCGGCGGCGACATCGAGCGCCATGTCGGCCAGCACGCGCTGCATCAGCGGCTGCTCGATCAGATTGGCGCCGAACACCTGTCGATGGCGGGCATGATGAACGGCTTCGGCAAGACCTGCACGCATGATCGCCGAAGATGCGACCGCACAGTCGAGCCGGGTCAAGGTCACCATGTCCATGATCGTCTTCACGCCCGCACCCGGTTCGCCGACCATCTCGCCGATGGCGTTGACGAATTCCACCTCGGAAGAGGCGTTCGAGCGGTTGCCGAGCTTGTCCTTCAGCCGCTGGAAACGGAAACCGTTGCCCGAGCCGTCGCCGAGAACGCGCGGCACGAGGAAGCAGGAGAGCCCCTCCGACGCCTGTGCAAGCACCAGGAACGCATCCGACATCGGCGCCGACATGAACCATTTGTGCCCCGTCAGGCGATAGAACCCGCTACCGACGCGTTCCGCCCTTGTCACATTGGCGCGCACATCCGTCCCGCCCTGCTTCTCGGTCATGCCCATGCCGAGCGTCAGCCCGGTCTTTTCGACTGGTGGCTTCTGGCCCTGGTCGTATTTGCGCGTCGTCACCCGCGGCGCCCATTCGCGAAACAGTTTTGGGCTGGCCATCAACGCCGCCAGGGAAGCATTGGTCATGGTGATCGGGCACAGGTGCCCGGTCTCGAGCTCCGCCGTCAGATAGAAACGGGCAGCGCGGACCTGGTGGCGGCGGCCAATCTCGGCGTCGCCGTTTTCCCAAACCGAGGAATGCAGCCCATTGGCCACTGAGCGGCGCATCAGGGCATGATAGGCGGGATGGAACTCGACCACATCGATGCGCCGTCCCTGGCGGTCATGCGTCCTGAGCTTCGGCGTCTCGACATTGGCGAGACGGGCCAACTCCTGCGCCTCCTGCGTCAGCACGAAACGGCCGAGCCCGTCGAGGTCCTTGCGCACCGGATCGGAAAAGCGTTCCGCAAGCTGGATCAGCAACGGATCGCCCCGCCAGGCGTTGCCGCCCGTCAGCGGCGGCGGCTGGTTCGTCACGTCGTCGGTCACGCCCAATCCTTTTATCGGGAGAAAGGTCCCTATCGTCAGAAAACCACGAATCCGAGGCCCACGGCTAGATATAGCCCAAGCCTTGCAACGCGCGCGATGAAAATACCGGGGAGAACGGCTCCAATGCAAAGCTGCCGCTTGCAGCCGCAAAATCTCCACCCTATAGCAGCGCCTTGAGATGACCGACGCTTCGTCCCTGCCACTCTACCCTCACCGCCATCTTCTGGGCATCCGCGATCTTTCCCCCGCCGACATCGAGCTTTTGCTCGACCGGGCGGACCGCGCTGTCGCGATTTCACGGCAGTCCGAGAAGAAAACCTCGACGCTGCGCGGCCGCACCCAGATCAACCTCTTCTATGAAGCTTCGACGCGCACGCAATCGTCGTTCGAGCTCGCCGGAAAGCGGCTCGGCGCCGATGTCATGAACATGTCGGTGGCGAGCTCATCGGTGAAGAAGGGCGAAACGCTCATCGACACGGCGATGACGCTGAATGCCATGCGGCCCGATATCTTGATCATCCGCCACCAGTCGGCGGGCGCTGCCGCCCTTCTTGCCCAGAAGGTCGGCTGCTCGGTGGTCAATGCCGGCGACGGCGCGCATGAACACCCGACACAGGCTCTGCTCGATGCGCTGACCATCCGCCGCGCCAAGGGTCCGCTGTCGAAGCTGATCGTGGCGATCTGCGGCGACATCCTGCACTCGCGCGTGGCGCGCTCCAACATCATGCTGCTCAACGCGCTCGGCGCGCAGGTGCGGGTCGTCGCACCGTCGACCCTGTTGCCCAGTGGCATTGAGAAAATGGGCGTCATCGTCACCCGCTCGATGGCCGAAGGCCTCAAGGGCGCCGACGTGGTGATGATGCTGCGCCTGCAGCGCGAGCGCATGGAAGGCGCCTTCGTGCCTTCGGTGCGCGAATATTTCCGCTATTTCGGCCTCGATGCCGAGAAACTGAAGGCCGCCAAGGACGACGCGCTGGTGATGCATCCCGGCCCGATGAACCGCGGCGTCGAGATCGCCTCGGAAATCGCCGACGGTCCGCAAAGCGTCATCCAGGAACAGGTCGAGATGGGCGTTGCCGTGCGCATGGCGGTGATGGAAGCGCTGCTCGACCCACGTCGCAATCAAGAGGGCCGCAACCAAGAGGGCCGCGGCGCATGAGCATTACGGTCTTTGAGCGCGCTCGCATTGTCGACCCATCGCGCGGTGTCGACGAAGTCGGCACCGTCGTGGTCGATGGCCGCAAGATCGTCGCCGCCGGCAAGGCAGCGCTGAACCAGGGCACGCCTGGGGGTGCGACCATTATCGACTGCGCCGGCAAGGCGATCATTCCAGGCCTGATCGACGGCCGCGTCTTCATCGGCGAGCCGGGCGGCGAGCATCGCGAAACCATCGCTTCGGCCAGTGTCGCCGCGGCGGCCGGCGGCGTCACCTCCATCGTCATGATGCCCGACACCGACCCGGTGATCGACAATGTGGCGCTGGTCGAATTCGTACTGCGCACCGCCAAGGACACCGCAAGCGTCAACGTCTTTCCAGCGGCGGCGATCACCAAGGGCCTCGACTGCCGCGAGATGACCGAGTTCGGCCTCTTGCGCGAAGCCGGCGCCGTCGCCTTCACCGACGGCCGCCACACCATATCGAGCGCCCTGGTTATGCGCCGCGCGCTGACCTATGCGCGCGACTTCGGCGCCACCATCGTGCATGAGACGCAGGACGCGGACCTCGGTTCGTCCGGCGTCATGAACGAGGGCCTATACGCCAGCTGGCTCGGCCTTTCCGGCATCCCGCGTGAAGCCGAATCCATCCCGCTCGAGCGCGACCTTGCGCTGGCACGGCTGACGCGGGGTTCGTACCATGCGGCGAAGATCTCGACCGCGATGGCGGCAAACGCCGTCACGCGGGCGAAAGGCGATGGCGCAACCGTGACATCAGGCGTGGCGATCCACAATCTGTCGCTCAATGAAAACGATGTCGGCGAATACCGCACATTCTTCCGCCTGACCCCGCCGTTGCGCGCCGAGGAAGACCGGCTGGCCATGATCGAGGCGGTCAGGGACGGCACCATCGACATCATCGTCTCCTCGCACGATCCGCAGGATGTCGACACCAAGCGCCTGCCCTTTGCCGACGCGGCGGCAGGGGCCATCGGGCTCGAAACCCTGCTTGGCGCGGCATTGCGGCTCTACCACAATGGCGATGTGCCGCTGCTAAGGCTGATCGAGACTCTATCGACTGCGCCGGCGAGATTGTTCGGCCTGCCTGGCGGCACGCTGAAGCCGGGGGCGATTGCCGATCTTGCGCTGGTCGATCTGGACGAACCCTGGATCGTCGCCGAGAGCGGCATTCGCTCGCGTTCGAAAAACACCTGTTTCGAAGGCGCGCGGTTGCAGGGCAAGGTCTTGCAAACGCTGGTGGCGGGCCGCACAGTGTTCTCAATCTGAGCCGGCCACGCGCACCGCGCCTGATCCGGCCATTCTGGGGGAAATGCGGGGGAAACAATGACTTACAGCCTCATCCCGGCGCTGGTGTTCGGCTATCTCCTGGGCTCGATTCCCTTCGGACTTCTGCTCACCCGCGCGGCCGGCCTTGGCGATGTGCGCAAGATCGGCTCGGGCAACATCGGCGCAACCAATGTGCTGCGCACCGGAAACAAGGGGCTTGCCGCCGCGACGCTGTTGCTCGACGCGCTGAAGGGCACCGCCGCCGTGTTGATAACAGGCCATTTCGCCCCTGAATTGGCGATTTGGGCCGGTCTCGGCGCCTTTCTCGGTCATCTCTTCCCGGCATGGCTGGGATTCAAGGGCGGCAAGGGCGTCGCGACCTATCTCGGCGTGCTCATCGGGCTTGCCTGGCAGGTGGCGCTGATCTTCGCCGTCGTCTGGCTGGTGATGGCCTTCTTGTTCCGATACTCCTCACTGGCAGCGCTGACGGCGGCCATTGTCGTGCCGATCGCCCTCTATTTCCTGAGCACGCCGCAGATCGCCGCCTTGTTCGCGGTGATGAGCATCATCGTCTTCATCAAACACAGGGAAAACATTTCGCGCCTGCTTGCCGGCACCGAGGGCAAGATCGGAGCCAAGACGTGAGCGAACCCGCCGCCGCGCCGCGCCTCAGCGACCGGCAGCGGGTGAGTTGGCTGCGCCTGATCCGCACCCAGAATGTCGGTCCCGCCTCCTTCCGCGACCTGATCAACCGCTTCGGTTCTGCCGAGGTGGCGCTGGAAATCCTTCCGGAATTGATGATTTCGGGAGGCGCCAACCGCATCGCCCGCATCCCGTCGATCGCCGAAGCCGAGGCCGAATTGGAGACAGCCCGAAAGGCCGGCGCGCGCTTTGTTGGCATCGGAGAGCCCGACTATCCACCGCTGTTGCGCAACATGGACCATCCGCCGCCACTGTTGGCCGTCAAGGGAAATGCCGCCGTGTTCCGGCTGCCGGGGGTCGCCATCGTCGGTGCCCGAAACGCATCGCTGGCCGGCATCAAGATGGCGCGCATGCTGGCTGCCGAGCTCGGCCGCGACGGCTACGGCATCGTCTCGGGACTGGCCCGCGGCATCGACACGGCGGCACATCAGGGCAGCCTGGCGACCGGCACGATCGGTGTGCTTGCCGGAGGGCTCGACCTGCCCTATCCGCCCGAAAACGCCGGCCTGTGCGAGGAAATTGCCGAGCGCGGCGCCGTCATTTCGGAAATGCCGTTCGGCTGGCAGCCGCGCGCCCAGGATTTTCCGCGCCGCAACCGCCTTGTCGCGGGCGCGGCCCTTGGGCTGGTGGTGGTCGAGGCAGCGCAGCGCTCTGGATCACTGATCAGCGCCAGGCTTGCCGGCGAAATGGGCCGGCTGGTCTTCGCCGTGCCGGGCTCGCCGCTAGATCCGCGCGCCGCCGGCGCCAACGGCCTGCTCAAGGACGGGGCCACCCTGGTCACCGAGGCCTCGGACATTTCCAGGGCGATCGCGCCACTGACCGGTTTGCGGGCGCCGGATGTGCCGCCGTTTCAAGACCCGCCCGACTTCTCGGTCACGCCGCCGCCCGGCGAAAGCGACCGCGCCCGCGTCATCGAGGCGCTTGGCCCGACGCCGGTGTCGGTCGACGAGATCATCCGCCACACCGGCCTGCACCCGGCCCAGGTCTTCATGGTGCTCTTGGAACTCGATCTCGCCGGCCGGCTCGAGCGGCATGCCGGCGGACATGTTTCGCTGGTGTTCGAAGGTCGCTGAGGGCAGCGTCGATCCCCGACCCGTTCGACGTTCGTCACCGCATGCAGGTAGCCCTATACAAAGTCCAGCGTATTTGGATTGCCCCGCTCACGCCTGAAACGATCGGCCCAATCGAAGCTGATTGAGTCTCGCTGTTGCTGGATCACGATGGTCGTCGAATCCGGGCTGTGTTGGAGCGTCACACTCATCATGTCCGCGACTTGACGGATGGCATTCAGGGGATCCGCGACTATTGACTCGTATTCAAGCCTGAGAGGATCAATCCCGGTCCGGGCAAAGAACATCTCCCAACGCGCCCTCTCCCGAACCAGCGCATCGAGTTGCCTCTGGATCAGCTCGGCATCGAAAACCGTTTCCTGGCTCACCGGTTGAGTGGAGCGGTATTGACCGGTTTGGAGGGCCCTCACCCAGGAAATTGCCTGACCGAGGAGGTCCCGCCTTGATAGAAAGATGAACCGAAGATTCGGAAGCGCGTCGAACCAGCCTATTTCGCTTGAAATCCAATCATGCTGGTGGGCAAAAATTTTTAGACCATAGATACGATTGGAGGTTGCGCCCATGGTGAGAATTCTTTCGACCTGCCCTGCCACATCTTCGGGGAAATTTGGATCGTCGAAAAAGCGGCGTCCCCTCCAATTGAAATACTCGAGCGGATGCCCGAGCATCCCAGTGCTGCTGAGATGCTGGCACAGGTAGTTGCTGCCGGACCTTGGCGATGTGCAAATTGAATAGCCACGAACGCCTCCAGACACCTTCAACCTCGCCCCCGAGCCCGACGAAACATTTTTCTTATAAAAAGCGGAATCATGCCGCTGTAGAGCCGTTTGCTCTCATTGACGAAATTTGAAAGGCGCGACAGCTCTCCGTCAATTCGATGCAATGCAGCCCGACTGTCCTGGGTCGCGCTGTTGAGGGAAGCAGAACCATCAGCGACAGAGCTTGAAAGGCTGGATAGCTGCCCTTCAAGGCGATGCAATCTGGCTTGGCTATCATGGGCCACGTTGTGGAGCGAAGCGGCGCTATCAACGACAGAGCTTGAAAGGCTGGATAGCTGCCCTTCAAGGCGATATAGTCGGGCCTGGCTATCATGGGCCACGTTGAGGAGCGCATCGGAGCCAAAGGATTTGACCCGTTCGCCAAGGTCCGTCAGTGCTGCGGCACCACTCTCCAAGGTTTTCGTGTTCGACCTGAGCAGATCGAGAAGCGTCGCCTGTTCTGAAGAATCACGCCAGGCACCGCCAATTTCGTTGGCGACACTGAACCATCTGCGGCGTTCGCGCGAAACGCCTATCTCCTCGATCCAGGATGCGGTGGCGAGCGATCGCTCATCGTCCGTCGTTTGGACATTCGTCTCAATGGCCTGACTGTAGGTGCGAAGATGCTCGTTGATGAAATGCTCGGCACCCGCCACCTTTCGAAAGTATGCACAGACCTCCGCGGCGTCGTCAGCGTCGAATTTTGACAATGCCTCCATCAGGTTTTCGACAGTGGTCGGCCTGGTCAGAAGGCCGACGCCGAGGTTCATTCGCCGCCATGCCTCCATGTTTGCCGTGTCGAGCAAACCGGCGAAACCACGAGCGTCGCAGACCACGACCGAGCATCCCACTGCTGCGGCTTCGATGGCCATCCGGGCGGTTGCGAACACGATATCGTATTGCAGCAGATCCTTTTCGAGTTGATGTGAAAACCGGCCCGTGGCGGGTCCCAACTCATCCAATTGCATATTGCTCCTGGCGCAGGCTTCGCGCACCGCTTGCTGATGCTCGAAATTCTTGGTCAGCAGAAGCCCCTTCAAAGGCTTCGATGGCAGGGGCGGACGCTGTTTGAAGCGTTCAAGGTCAATTGCATTGTAGATGAGGTCCAATCTGTTCGCCGGCACACCGCGCGACAGGCATTTGGCCTTGCACGCTTCATCGACCGCGATCCAGCGGCGTATCTGCGGATGAAGCATCGGGGCTTCGACCTCGAAGAAAGCGCTGTGGCAGGAAAACACCGCTGGTACATCGGGAAAACGCGCCAGCGCGGTCAGGCAAGGCGTCAAATGCTGTGCGTGAATTATATCGGGCTTTTCGACGATCTCGGCAATTCGGTCCACCACATGGTGTCCGCGCAGGCGCATTCGATCGGCCATCTCGCCAAGAGTTGGAGCCAGCAACATGGTTTGATGACCGCCGCGGCGAAGCCCGTCGGCCAGCAATTCAACAACGGCTTCGGTACCGCTGTTGTACGACACGAACAGATTGGTGATCAGAACCCGCAAATGCCGCCTCCTTAGCTGTTTCACAACCTCCGCATTGGCGGCGAGGATAACAGATGCTAGGCAGCGTTCTTAGTTTGAAGGCATCGGCCAAACAAGTTGCACAAAGATGGCCGGGGCCAACTCATGTGGGAAACCCTTTGATGCCTGGTCGCCTTTGATGCGGTCTGAAAGGCGGATGCATGCCGAACCTGGATTGGAGCCGTTTTTTGCCTGAAAAGTTGCAACATGTGCTGATCCTTGCCCATCCGGGGCATGAGCTCAGGATCCATCACTGGCTTGAGCTCAAAAAACCGCGAATCTACCTTTTGACGGACGGTTCAGGCGGACGCCATTCTTCCCGAACCCAATATTCACGCGACTTGGTGGAAGCTGCCGGCGCGACCGCAGGCGCGGTGTTCGGCGATATTCCCGACGCCACCTGGTATAAAGCGCTGTTGGCCAGGGATAGTGGTGTCTTTGCCGATGTGCTGAGGAGAATCCGCGCCGATCTGTCTGACATGCAGGACGTGCAAATCGTCTCGGACGCGGTCGATGGCTACAATCCGATGCATGATCTGGCCTTTGCATTCGGCAATGCCGTCAACAGGCGTCTGCAAGGCACGAAGCCGGGGCGCAAGCAGCTCTGCTCCGCCGCGGTTCCCAACGTGCCGGGGGCTGTCGAAGTGGAAATCCAACTGGATTCGGCTGCTCGCGCCAGAAAGATGGCTGCGGTCCAGGCCTATACGCCGTTGGCCGATGAAGCCCGCCAGATTTTGGAACGGGATCCGCAATGCTTTGACCGAGAACTTCTCATCGCGCAGCAGTTTGACTGGGATGCGCCCTGGACGCCGGAATGGGAGCGCATTGGCAAAGACCGCGTGGCCAAAAAAGTCTACGACAGATGCATCACCTATAAGGAAAATGTGCAGCCGGTCGCGCAGCAACTGATGTCGGAAAGCGCTAGGGAGCACGCGTCGCGGGAAGTCGAGCTTCTGCCGTCCAGCGCCTAGGCGCTGGCCTCGACCACCATCTGCGCTGATCTTGAAACAATGGTGAGCGCGATGGGATTCGAACCCATGACCTACTGATTAAAAGTCAGTTGCTCTACCGGCTGAGCTACGCGCTCCCGCGGGCTCGAAACGCTGCCCTCGAAATTGCGCGGAACATAGGGAGAGTGCCTCGACCGGTCAACCGGAAAAAGAGCATGGGCAAGCCAAGCTTTCCCGGCACTGCGATGTTGTCTGCCTGGCCGCTTCGAGTAGAGCATCAAGGGCCGTCCGAGCAGCCGAACGAATGGGCTCCAGGCCATCGTCAAGCCAGAGAAACATTATAAATCAGCAACTTGATATTTTAACGCGGAACTATTGCCGGGCTCGCCCGTTCTCCCAGCACAAGGGACGTCAATCACCCTTTCGAAGGAGAAGAACAGTGAAGAAGATCGTATCGGGTATACTGGCGACCACTTTGTCAGTTTCGTTTGCCGCGGCTGCCATGCCGGCTAATGCGGCTCAGATGTTCGTGCCACAGGCATCGGACTCGTCGTCGAATATTCTGAATGTCGGAGAGTCACGCTACGGGCCTTCGCAGTGGCGTCATAACCGACATTTCAACCGCAACTTCAGCAACCGCGATTTCGGCAACCGTCGCAACTTTGCCCGAAACAACGACGGCGGCGTCTATTGGAATGGTCATCGCGGCTACCGCGAGTACCATCGCGGCTATCGTCGCCACGGCGACAACTGGTTCCCGCTGGCTGCCTTCGCCACCGGCGCCCTGATCACCGGCGCGATCATCAACAGCGAGAACAACCGTGTCTACGAAGGCAATTCACATGTGCAGTGGTGCTATGACCGCTATCGCAGCTACCGCGCTTCGGACAACACGTTCCAGCCGAACTACGGTCCTCGCCAGGAATGCCGTTCGCCCTATTGATCGCGGGTGAGTCCCAGTAACTGACAGTGTCACGTAGAAAGGTCCGTGCAATGGCGCGGGCCTTTTTCATTCGCCGTATCGCAGTAGCATCAGCCAGCCAACGGATTGCCTATGGCACACTCAGTGTCCTGCGCACAGCATCGCGCCAGCCCGCCAGCTTGGTGGAGCGCGTCGGCGTGTCCATGTCCGGCTGGAAGCGCCGTTCGAGCGCCCAGCTTTTCGCAAACTTCCTGGCATCCGGCCAGACGCCGGCCCTCGAGCCGGCGAGCCACGCGGCACCGAGTGCCGTTGTCTCCAGAATGGTCGGGCGGTCGACCGGCGCATCGAGGATGTCGGCCAGGCGCTGCATGGTCCAGTCTGACGCTACCATGCCGCCGTCGACGCGAAGCACTGTCTCGACCGACGCGCCCTTCCAGTCCTTGTGCATGGCATCGAGCAGATCCCGCGTCTGGTAGGCGACGGATTCCAAAGCGGCGCGTGCAAACTCCGCCGGACCGGAATTGCGCGTCAGGCCAAAGATGGCGCCGCGTGCCTCGGCATCCCAATGCGGTGCGCCGAGCCCGACAAAGGCCGGCACCAGATAGACGTTTTGGGTCGGATCGGCCTCGGCCGCCAGCTTGCCGCTGTGCTCGGCCTTGCCGATCACCTTGATGCCATCGCGCAGCCATTGCACGGCAGCCCCGGCGATGAAGATCGAGCCTTCCAGCGCGTAGGTGGTCTTGCCGTTCAGCCGATAGGCAATGGTGGTCAGCAGCCGGTTCTTCGAACGCACCAGATCGCTGCCGGTGTTGAGCAGCGCAAAACAGCCGGTGCCATAGGTCGACTTCATCATTCCCGGCTCGAAGCAGGCCTGGCCGATGGTCGCGGCATGCTGGTCACCGGCAACGCCGAGGATTCTTATCTCGGCACCGAAGAGATTTTTCTCCGTGATTCCATAGTCATCGGCACAGTCTTTTACCTCGGGAAGCATTTTTGCCGGAATGTTGAGAACCGACAGCAGCTCGTCGTCCCAGGCGTTTTTCTCGATGTTGTAA
>NZ_NNRI01000024.1 GCF_002270415.1 Mesorhizobium sophorae
GCGCCTTTGCCGGCATGGTCAAGCCGGCCATCTCGGCCGGACTGGTCTTCATCGGTCTGCAGCATGTGCTGTCTCGGCAGGCGGCGGCCTACCTGCCGCTCAGTGCCGTCAGCACGCATATCGAGCGCGGCGAAATGCGCCGCATCGACAACGCGCCGGTGTTCCAGCGCCCGATCTACCTTGCCTATCCCAGCAATCCGGTCTCGTCGGATGTCCTGGATGTCGCGCTCACCGGGCTGCGCTCGCTGGCTGGAGATTGGGCGGAAGGTCAGGGGTTTTCGGAAGGCGACCGTTCCCTGGGCATGACCGGCCAGATGTGACGGGTCAGGCCGTATCCATGGCCATGCCCGCTACGCCGGTTCGGTCACCACTTCCTTCTGCAGCCGTGCCAGTTCCTCGTAGGGGATATGGCAGCGGATCGAGTGGCCGGGCTGCGCTTCGCTAAGCGGCGGTTCCTGCTGCTCGCAGATCGCACCGATCTTGCGCGGGCAGCGCGTGTGGAACACGCAGCCCGACGGCGGGTTGGTGGCGCTGGGGATTTCGCCGTCGAGGCGAATGCGCGCCGTCTCGGTCTGATCGAGCTTGGGCACGGCCGACAGTAGTGCTTCGGTATAGGGATGATGCGGGCCGGAAAAGACGTCTTCCGACGGTCCGAGTTCCATGATGCGGCCGAGATAGAGCACGGCGATCTTGTCGGAGAGGTAACGCACCACGGCAAGATCATGCGAGATGAAGATGTAGCTGACGTCTTCCTTCGACTGCAGGTCGGCGAGAAGGTTGAGGATCGCCGCCTGCACCGACACGTCGAGCGCCGAGGTCGGCTCGTCGCACACCACGATGCGCGGGTCGCCGGCGAAGGCGCGCGCAATGGCGACGCGCTGCTTCAGGCCGCCAGAGAGCTGGCGTGGCTTGACGGCAAGATGCCGGTCGGTCAACCGGACTGAACGGACGAGGTCGTTGAGCCGAGCCTCGAGCGCCTTGCCGCTCAAGCCGGCAAGGCGCTTCAGTGCGCGGCCGATCAGGTGCCGGATCGAATGCGAGCGGTTGAGTGCCGAGTCCGGATTCTGGAAGACGATCTGCATCGCCTTGATCTGGTCGTCGCTGCGGTTTTCCAGCCGCGGCGCCAGCGCCTTGCCTTCGAGCACGATCGTGCCGCCGTCATCCGGCGGCACCAGGCCGAGCAGCAGCCTGGCGAAGGTCGTCTTGCCGCTGCCGGACTCGCCGACCAGCCCAAGCGTTTCGCCCGGGCGCAAATCGAGCGAAACGTCCTTCACGGCGCGCAGCGCGTGGCCATGGCTGGAATAGGTCTTGTTCAGCCCGGCGACGCGCAGCACCGGCACGGCTGCCGCCTTTGGGGCGGGCGCGACATCGCTCGGGGTTGCGCGCGGCAACGCCTGCGCCTTCTCGTGATAGAAGCAGCGCGACAGCCGGCCGCCTAGATCGTAGAGCGGCGGCAATTCGCTGCGGCAGCGGTCGTCGGCGAGCGCGCAACGGTCGGCGAACGCACAGCCCTTGATGTCGACGCCGATGCCGGGCAGGAAGCCCGGAATGGTGTCGAGCCGACCCTGGTCCTTGCGCTGACCGCCGCGCGGCAGGCAGCGCAGCAGTGCCACCGTATAGGGATGGCGCGGATCGTTGAATACGACCTCGGTCGGCCCTTCCTCCACCAGCATGCCGGCATAGAGCACACCGACCCGGTCGCACATGTTGGAGACGACCGCGAGGTTGTGGCTGATGAACAGGATCGAGGCCGACAGTTCCTGCCTGAGCTGCGCGATCAGGTCGAGCACTTCGGCTTCCACCGTCGCATCGAGGCCGGTCGTCGGCTCGTCGAGGATCAGCATCGACGGATCGTTGGCCAGTGCCATGGCAATCGCCACGCGCTGCTGCATGCCGCCGGAAAGCTGGTGCGGGTAGCGCTGCATGACGCTTGTCGGATCGGAGATGCGCACGCGGTTGAGCATGGCAACCGCGCGATCCTCGACCGCCTTGCCTGTTATGCCGCCCAGTTCAAAAATCTCGGTCAGCTGGCGGCCGACGCGGATCGACGGGTTCAGCGCCTTGCCGGGATCCTGGTAGACCATGGAGACGCTTTCGGCCCGCGCCCGCCTGAGGGCCTCAGCATCCAGCTTCATGACGTCCTGGCCGTCGAGCGAGATCGCGCCGCCGGTGATCGAACCGTTTCGCGGCAGATAGCGCACGACGGTGAGCGCCACCGTGGATTTGCCGCACCCGGACTCGCCGACGAGCCCGTAGGCTTCGCCCTGGCCAATGTTGAGGCTGAGGTTGCGCAGCACCGCGCGGTTGCGGCCGGCGACGCGATAGGCAACCGACAGGTCTCTGAGTTCGAGCGCGTTTTCTGCTTTCGCGGATTTAGTCATTGAGCGCTCCGTGAACGCCGTCTGCCGCCAGGTTGACGCCAATCACCAGCGAGGCGATCGCCAGCGCGTCGAACAGCACCGTCCACCAGAAACCGCCGCCGATCATGCCGTAATTGTTGGAGATCGACAGCCCCCAGTCGGGCGAGGGCGGCTGGATGCCGAAGCCCATGAAGGAGAGCGTGGCGACCGCGAAAATGGCATAGCCGAGCCGCACGGTGGTCTCGACCAGGATCGGCGGGATGACGTTGGGCAGGATCTCGACGAACATCGTATGCGCAGCACTTTCGTGCCTGAGCTGTGCGGCAGCGACATAATCGAGTTCGCGCTCGGCAAGCACCGCCGATCGCACCGTGCGCGCGATGATCGGCGCGAAGCTGAGGCCGATGACGACGATGACCGTCGTCTTGGATGTGCCGAGCGCCACGATCGCCAAAAGCGCAACGATGACCACCGGGATCGCCATGAAGGCTTCGAGGATGCGGCTGACGACATCGTCGACGAGGCCGCGAAAATAGCCGGTGAGCAGGCCGAGCGCCGTGCCGGCCACGGTCGCCAGCAAGGTTGCCAGCGGGGCGACGGTCAGGATGTCGCGCGAGCCGACGATGACGCGCGAGAAGACGTCGCGGCCGATCTGGTCGGTGCCGAACCAGTGTTCGGCCGAAGGCGGTGCGAGCGCGTTGATGATGTCGTCGGCAAGCGGGTCGTAGGGCGCGAAATGCTCGCCGAACAGGGCGCAGGCAACCCAGAACATCACAATGGCGAAACCGGTCAGGAAGGTGCCGGAGCGCAGCAGCGACAACAGCACCTCCGCCAGCGGGCCGCGCTTTCGCGTGTCGTCGGGAGTGGGGGAGGTGGTCTGGACAGCGCTCATTGATCTGACCCCAGCCGGATGCGCGGATTGAGCACGGAATAGAGGAAGTCGGCGACGAGCGTCGCCACGGCATAGACGATGCCGATGGTGAGAATTCCCGATTCCAGCATCGGGAAATCCTTGCCGCGCGCCGCGGTGAAGATCAGCGAGCCGATCCCTTGGTAGCGGAACAGCGTCTCGATCACGACGAGGCCGCCGATGAGATAGCCGGTCTGCGTCGCGATGACGGTGATGGTCGGCAGCAGCGCGTTGCGCAGCACATGCCGCCAGATCACCGTGCGCCATGGCAGGCCCTTGAGCACGGCTGTTCGTGTGTAGTCGGAATCGAGCGCCTCGATCATGCCGGAACGCGCCATGCGGGCGATATAGCCGAACAGCACCAGGAACAGCGGCAGCGAAGGCAGGATCAGGTAATAGAGCTGGGTGAAGAAGCCGGCATTGCGCGGCCAGGCGGCCGATATCGGCAGCCAGCGCAGCCAGACCCCGAAAATCAGGATCAGGATGATGCCGGTGACGAATTCGGGCAGCACCGTCACCGACAGGCCGCCAAGGCTGATGATGCGGTCGAGCGGCCGGTTGAGATTGAGCGCGGCGACGACGCCGCCGAGGATGCCGATCGGCACCACCAGCACGAAGGCGACCGCCGCGAGCTTCATCGAATTGCCGAGCGCATCGATGACGAAGGGCGCGACCGGCGAGCGGAAGATGTAGGAGGTGCCCATGTCGCCCTGGACGAAGTTCGAGATCCAGCCCCAGTATTGCGCCAACAGCGGGCGATCGACACCGAGCGTGTGGTTGAGCGCGTCGACGGCGCGCTGGTCGGCGAACGGGCCTAATATGGCGCGTCCGACATTGCCGGGTAGCACCTGGCCGCCCAGGAATACCATGATGCTGAGCAGGAACAGCGTCACCAGCGACAGCGAGACACGCCGGACGAGGAAGGAGAGAATGGCATCGACTCCTTATGTAAGATCCATCGGCCCAGGCATGCCGGACACGTCGGGTAAACTCACTGTGACAGGCGGATCGAATGCTGTCACCGGGGGAACGGCTCCGTCAAATCGCGACACCTCGACCAGCGTCGAATTGCAGGTCGGCGATTGGGCAAGGCGCGACGTCCCCCGATCGGGTGTCAGCACATTCGGATTGCCATGCTTTTCCAGACTGTTCGGCTGTCCGGGCGAGGAGGGGTCGAACCATGCACCGGTGGGCAGTTGGACGACGCCCGGAAACAGGCCATCCGTCAGCACGGCGCCCGCGAGGCACGCACCGCGATCGTTGAAGACGCGCACGACCGTGCCGTCCAGGATGCCGCGCGCGACGGCATCGGCAGGGTTGATCCACAGCGGCGCGCGGCCCGACACTTTGCCCGCCCGGCTCACCGAGCCATGATCGTACTGGCTGTGCAGCTTGTCCGCCGGCTGCGGGGACAGAAGATGCAGCGGGAACCGGCTGGCAAGCTCGCTGCCCAGCCATTCCCGCGGCTCGCGCCAGACAGCGTGACCCGGACAGTCGTCATAGCCGAAGGAATCGATTGTCGGCGAGAACAGCTCTATGCGGCCCGATGGCGTCGCCAGCCGATGCCGCTCTGGATCGGCGCGGAAGGAACCGAGCAGTGTCTGCGACGTAACCTGCCGGGCAAGGTCGGCGTGGCCGTCATGCCAGAAACGGTCGAAGGGTGGCATCTCGACCCCGGCCGCGTCCGCATTGTCCCTGGCTTGCTCGTAAAGCACCCGGATCCATTCGCTGGCTCCGCGCCCTTCGGTGAAGGCTTCGCTGGTGCCGAGCCGGGCCGACAGGTCTGCAAAGATCCGATAATCGTCGCGGGCTTCTCCAACCGGGTCGATCGCTTGCTTCATGGCGACGACGAGGTTTTCCCGGTTCGAAAAGGCGAGATCGTTTCGCTCCAGCGGTGTGGTGACTGGCAGCACGATGTCGGCATGGCGCGCCGTCGCCGTCCAGAAGGGCTCGTTGACGATGATCGTTTCAGGCCGCCGCCAAGCCTCGACCAGCCGGTTCAGGTCCTGGTGATGGTGGAACGGATTGCCGCCGGCCCAGTAGACGAGCCTGATGTCGGGGTAGACAAGCGCGGCGCCGTTGAAGTCGAACGAGCCGCGCGGATCGAGCAGCATGTCGGCCATCCGCGCGACCGGGATGAAGTCCGGCACCTGGTTCCTGCCTTGCGGCACGGACGGCCACCGGAATCCCATCTCCGGTCTTCCGGCGCCATTTGTCGACGAATAGCCGAAGCCAAGGCCGCCGCCCGGCAATCCGATTTGGCCCAGCAGAGCGGCAAGCGTGATTGCCGCCCAATATGGCTGCTCGCCATGGTCGGCGCGCTGCAGCGACCAACTGACCATCAGCATGGTGCGTTTGGCGGCCATTTCCCTGGCCAGCGCGACAATCTTTTCTGTGGCCACGCCGCTCAGGGCAGCCGCCCATCTGGGGCTCTTCGGCTGGCCGTCGCTTTCTCCCAGGATATAGGCCCGCACGACCTCGAAGCCGATGCAGTATCGCGCCAGAAATGTCTCGTCATGACGGGCCTCGGTGATGAGGACATGGCATAGAGCCAGCATCAAGGCGGTGTCGCTGTTTGGCCGAAGCGGCAGCCATTCGGTCTCGACGCCGCGCGGGGCATCGTCGCGCACGGGCGATACGTTGATCAGATGGGCGCCGTTGCCGACGGCGTTGCGCAAGGCCGCCGCCGCTTCGTGACGTGCCGCGCCGCCCCCCTGTATCTGCGCATTGCGCCAGGGCAGGCCGCCAAAGGCGACGATCAACTCGCTATTCCGTTCGATCCCGTCCCAGGTGGAATGATTGCCCGTCAGGCCATCGGTCCCGCCAAGCACGTGCGGCAGGATGATCTCGGCAGCGCCATAGGAATAGCTGAGGACCGAGCTTGTATAGCCGCCGATCGTGTTGAGGAAACGGTGGACCTGGCTTTGGGCATGGTGGAATCGCCCCGCACTCGCCCATCCGTAGGACCCCGCATAGATCGCGGCATTCCCATGCTCGACGCGAATTCGGTCCAGTTCGGCCGCCACGATATCCAGTGCGGTTTCCCATGGGACTTCGACAAAGGGTTCGCTGCCGCGCCCGCCCTTGGCGCTGGACCTGTCCCCCTCCAGCCAGCCACGCCTGATGGCGGGACGGGAGACGCGCAGGTCACCCTGTACCGTACCAAGCATGGACTTGCCGATCGGCGATGGATCGGGGTCGCCGCTCCATGGCTCGACGCCGACGAGCCTGCCGTTCTCGGCACGGACTTCGTAAGTCCCCCAATGCATGGTGGTGAGCAGGGTCTCGGACTCCATGGGACAATGATAAATCGCCCGCAACGCGGGTTTCGCGTCAGGCCGACGCGCAGCGCCTTGCCTCGGCCTGGCAGCGAAAGCGCCAGCCCCCGCAGGGGCTGGCAGTTGCGGGATGGCCTTGTCTGCCTCCGTTCAGGCCTTCGATGCCTTGTCTAGGAACAGCTGCGACATCGCGGTCGGCTGCACGCCGGCCACGCCTTTCGCCGTCGCTGTCAGATAGTCGTAGAAATAGCCGAAGATGACCGGCGTTTCCTCAAGCAGCAGGTTCTGGATCTTGCCTGCCGTCGCCTTCTGCGCCTCGAGGTCGAGTGCGGCGATGTAGCTGGTCGCCAGCGTGTCGTAGTCCTTGTTCTTGAAATGCGCGGCGTTCCAGGTGCCGTCGCTCTTCAGCGGTGCTGCAAGATAGACATTCGGCACCCCGCGGTGGCCATAGTCGGTGATGCCCATCACCGAATCCAGCCAGTTCGACTTGCCGAACACCGCGTCTCCGTAGTAGCCGCCCTGGTCGAGGATATTGAGCTCCAGCTCGATGCCGATCTCCTTGACCCAGTTCTGGATCAGCTGGGCGTATTCGGGGATTTCCAGATAGCGCTCGGTGGTCAGCGTCACCTTGAAGCCCTTGCCGGCGCCCGCCGCTTCCATCAGCTGCTTGGCCTGCGCGATATCCTGCTTGCGCTGCGGCACGCTCGCATCGGTTGACGGATAGGCCGGGGCGAACGGGCTGTCATTGCCCGGCGATGCCCGGCCTTTCATCAGACCGGCAACCAGCTTGTCACGGTCGAGGCTGAGTGCGATGGCGCGGCGCACGCGAGGGTCCTTGAACGGGTCGGAATCGCAGCGCATATGCAGTTGCTGGTGAGCGACCGATTTCAGGCTGATGATGTCGACGTTCGGATCGTTGAGCAGCGCGACACCGGACAGCACCGGCAGCTGGTTGATGATGTCGACCTGCCCGCCCTGCAGTGCCAGGATTTGCGGCTGCGTGTCGGTAAAGAAGGTGAATTCGGTGCGCTCCGGCAACGCCTTCGTGCCCCAATAGTCTTCGTTGCGGACGAAGGAGGCGCCGACCTTTGCCGTGTATTTCTCGATCTTGAACGGCCCGGTGCCGTCGAAGCTCTTCTCGTACTCGCCCTTGTAGCTCGCCGGGATGATGACCGCGTTGTAGTTGTCGGACGACAGCATGTAGGGGAAGTTGCCGTTCGGCGCGTCGAGGTGGAACTCCACGGTGTAGTCGTCGACCTTCTTGCTGGCGCCCTTCTGCAGGATGCCGTTGAACACCGACAGCGCGTTGGACGAGTTTGCCGGATCGGCGAGGCGGTCGATGCTGGCCACAACGTCATCGGCCTTCATCTCGCCGCCGCTGTGGAATTTCACGCCCTTGCGCAGCTTGAACGTCCACACCGTGCCGTTGTCGTTCGGCTTCCAGCTTTCGGCCAGCGCCGGCTGCAGCACGAGGTCGGGGCCGTCGACGCAGAGGAATTCGGCAACCTGCTGCATGACCAGGAGGCCGCCGGCGTCGGCAATGGTAACAGGGTCGATCGTTGCCGCCGGCACGCTGCTGGCGACGCGGATGGTGGCGCCGGGCGCGCCCTGGGCGCGCGCCAGCGATGGCATGCCGCCGAGGCCGGCGGCTGCGCCGATGCGGCCCAGCAGCGGCAACGACAGGCCGAGCAGGCTGCCGTGACGGATGAAGTCGCGGCGGCTGACCCTGCCGTCGACCAAGCCATCGATCAGGTGATTTTCAAGCGGCGAGCGATTGCGCCGGATCAGGTCGAGAATGTGATAATTCTTGCTCATGGGTTTTTACCCTTCCCCTACGTTTTTGTGGCTGACGAATTTCTGCGGAAAGCTCCATTTGCGGCCGCCAGAATAGCCTGTGACCGGGACTGTAGCATGCGATCTTGTCCGGTCCATCCAGTCCTTGGCGTGGATGCGCCGGATTCCTGGCTGCACTGCTCTCACCCGTCTTTGTCCAACCTTCCCGACCAGAGTCGCGGTGGTTGGCTTCTCGTTTCTTGGTCGTCTGCCGTCATCTAGTTCAACGGCAAACGGCGATAGGTTCCGGGCTTTGCCGGGTCATGATACTTGTTGCATGGTCCTTTCTCGGTAAAGTCTCTGTGACAGGCAGCCAGGTTTTCCCGTGCCAGCGTGACGCCGAGACCGGGGCCCTCCGGAACGCGCACGACGTTGTTCCTCGGCGAAAACGGCCCTTCCTCGGTGACATCCATCGGCAGCATGCGAAACAGCGACTGGTTCGGCTCCCTGATCCAGCCGAGCGCCGCGCACAGATGCAGATAGGCCGCGCTGCCGATGCCGCTGTCGCCGCTGTAGCACCAGAAGTCGATGCCGGCATGCTCGCAGGCGCCGACGAAACGCAGCAGGCGGCCGATGCCGCCATGCGTCGTCGGGTTGCCGACGAAAGCGTCCGGCACCTTCATGTCCATGGCGCGTGCAATGTCGATGTTGTGGGTCGAGAACGGGATCGAGCAGTGGCGCCGCAGTTCGCGCATCTCCTCGATCGTCGCCACCGGATCCTCCCAATTGCGCACGCCCAGCTCCTCCAGCGGCCGCGCCAGGCGGCGCGCCGTCGTCAGCGAATAGGCCTGGTTGGAATCGATGCGAATCATCGCATCGTCGCCAAGTCGTTCGCGGATCAGCTCGACCATTCTCAGCGAGACTTTTGGATCCTGAGTCGAAAACTTGCCTTCGAAGAAGGTTGTCCCATGGATCTGGTGCAGCTCGACGCAATAGTCGGCGACCTCTTCCGGCGTCGTCTCGCCCTTGACCTTCAGCCCGTCGCCGCGCAGCGAAAAATAGTCGGTGAACGGGATGTCCTTGCGCACGGCGCCGCCGAGCAACTGGTAGAGCGGCTGGTTCCATGCCTTGCCGCGCAGGTCCCAGAACGCCATCTCGATGGCGCCGAAGGCCATGATGCGGGTGCGGTCGTTGATCGACTGCACGCCGGTCCAGTAGGGCAGGCAGACATTCTCGGCGCCCGCGATGTCGAAGGCATCGCGGCCGACAAGGCGCGGCGCCAGGACATCGTTAATGATCGCGGCGGCCGCCGGCGTCGGCGCCTCGCCGAGGCCGATCATCCCATCCTCGGTCTCGACCTCGACGATGGTCGGCGAGAACCCGTCGAGTTCGCCGAACACCCAGGCGTAGGGCGCCTCGAGGCGCAGGTTGATCGGCGTGGCCTTGATGCCGCGGATTTTCATCTCAGCGGCCGATTTCGAAGAACGGCGCCCCGAGCAGGTCGGGGACCACGTCGATGCCGAGGCCGGGTCCATCCGGAATGCCCATGCGGCTGCCGGTGACCGGCGGCTTGTTCGAAGCCGTGCGCACCGTCACCCATTCGTGGAAGGCGATGGCGTGCAGGCGGCGTTCCTCCGGCGTCGACAGCGACAGATGCGCCATCGCCGCGGTGTCGATCTCGGCGCCGCCAGTGTCCTCGACGGTGATCATGAAGCCGAGGTCGACGGCGAGATCGCGGATCTGCCGCGTCTTCGTCACGCCGCCAAGCCGCGAGATCTTCAACGTCAGCCCGTCGGCGGCACCCTTGCGATGGATATCGAGCATGTCGTCCAGCGAGGCAACGGATTCGTCGAGCACCATCGGCTTGTCGAGCGAGCGGCGCACCGACATGCATTCGTCGATGGTCGTGCAGGGTTGCTCGAACGTGTAGTCGATGGCCCGCGTCGCGTCAGCGAACTGGCGCGCCTGGTAGGGGGTCCAGCCGGCATTGGCATCGCAGAAGATCACCGTGCCTGCCGGCACCGAGGCGGCGACCGCAGTGACGCGCTCGATGTCGTCATGGACATTGCCGCCGACCTTGACCTGGAGCCGGTGGAAGCCGTCCTTGACGATGCGCTTGGCCAGCGCCGCCATGGCCTCGACGCTGCCGTGGGTGACGACCTTGTAGAGCTCCGCCGTCTCGCTCTCCCGGCCGCCGAGCAGCGTCACCAGCGGCACGTCGGCGGCGCGCGCGGCAAGGTCCCAGCAGGCCATGTCGAGCGCCGACTTGATGTAGGGATGGCCCTTGAACACCGTATCCATCAGCCGGCCGATGCCGGCCAGCCCGCGCGGATCGTGGCCGATGAGATGCGGCGCGATCTCGACCACGCCGGCACGCACGCCGGCCGCGAAGGCGGGCGAGTAGAAATTGCCTAGCGGCGCCATCTCGCCCCAGCCGGTGATCCCGCTATCCGAGGTGATGGCGACGATCACCGCGTCGAAGGCGTCGGCAACGCGTCCTTTGGACATGCGGTAGGGCCCGTCCACGAAGGGCTGCACGACATGGTAGGCTTTGATGGTTTCGATCTGCACGTGTCTGTCCATTGTCTGCGGTGGTGAGGAACGGGGTCAGGCGCCTTTCGACGGGCGCTGTTCGAGACCGCGCGCGTAGGAAAGAAGCTCCTCGAAATCGAGGTCGATATGCTCGCGGGCATGGCGCTGGGCAGCGCGCATGTCGGCACCTTTGAGCAGCGACACATAGGTCTCGTGAACGTCTTCGGCCGGCACCGCTTCGTTGCGGGCCTGCTGATGCAGGGCGAAATACATCTGCAGCCGGCTGGTCAGCCGCTGCCAGGTTTCCAGCAGCACCGAATTGTCGGCCCATTCGTAGATCAGGCCATGCAGTTGCAGCGCCGTTTCGATCTGGCGGGTGGTGTCGCGGTTGCGGGTCGCCTGTTTCACCGCCTCGTGGCGTTGGTCGAGCTCGTCGAAGAAACGCTGGTCGCGCAGCGGCCAGGTCCGCTCGATGGCGAATTCGTCGAGCACCTTGTTGAGCGAATAGGCATCGTCGATGTCCTTGGCGGTGACATCGACGACGAAAGTGCCGGCATAGGGAATGCTGGTCAGGATGCCTTCCTGCACCAGCTCGCGCATCGCCTCGCGCAGTGGCGCGCGGCTGACCCGCATCTGTTCGGAGATCCGGAGCTCGTTGAGTTTCTGGCCCGGTTCCAACTGGCCGGTCAGGATCGCGCGCCGCAGCAGCGCGACGATCTCGGCGCGCCGCGTCGTATCCGCGATCGGACTGAAATCCACTTTCGCCATTCGGCTACTCCCAAGGAAACCGAGAGCAAGACAAGCAGATTGTCGACAATCTAACAAGAGGTCAATTTCGGATTCTTGGGGACCGCTTGGGGGACCGCTGGCATGTCTGCTTCTTCGGCCTCAGGCCGCGCGGCCGTAGAAGCCGACCCGTTCCTCGGCGCTGAACATAACGCCGGGCTTCTCGTAGTAGGAGAACACCGCGATCATGCGCTCGCGCTCACCTTCGACGGTGGTGACGCGATGCGCGGTGTTCTTGCCGCGAAAGACGTTGAGTGTGCCCGGCTTCATGCGCAGGATCTTGGCTTCGGGGTCACGCCCTTCGAGCAGCCTGGCGACGCCGTCATAGTTCGGATTGTCGTCCGACCGCAGGTCCGTGCGGTATTCGAGGTCGCCGCCGCGTTGCGCCTGCTGCAGCAGAAGGGTGGTGGTGAATTCCGAACGGTCGAAATGCCAGTTGAGCGCCTCGCCGGCGCGATAGGCCATGACATTGGTGCGCGCCAGTGGGTCCTGCATGACATGCAGCCTGGTCTTGCCCATCGCCGCCGCCAGGAAGCGCAGCAGCGGTTCGTATTCGTAAATGGCGAGCACGACGCTGCCGGGGATCTGGTCGGCGCAAACGGTGTGGCTGATGGTCTCGACCTTGCGCAATGCCGGATGGTCAGGCGCAAGCTCGGGAATGTCAGGCTTGAAATAGATGTTGTGCATCCGTTTGTGCACATGCGAGCGCGCAGCCATGACAGGCTGGATTTCCCCCACCGCCTTTTCAGTGACGCCGGGCCGTAAGAACCCCTCGAGGTTGAACATGCCGTCGGCTTCCAGTGCCGCGATGGATTGGTCGACGAGGCGCTGCCATTCGGCGCTGCCTTCGCGGTCGAGCGGATAGCGGTCGAGATCGAGGATGTCTTTCATGGTCGTGGGCTCCGAGTTTCAGAGCCTATGAGACGGCAAAAAAATCTTTCTCTCAACGCGCAAAATAATTAGGATTGGCCAAGAAAAACTTTGGGAAGATCGATGTGGAACGGCTGCCTCCGCTGAATGCGATCAAGGCCTTCGAGGTCGCGGCGCGCGCCGGCAGCTTTACCCTGGCTGCGACCGAGCTTGGCGTGTCGTCGGCGGCGGTGAGCCAGCAGATACGCAATCTCGAAACCTGGTTCGGCAAGCAACTGTTCGTGCGCAGCGGCAACCGTATCGCACTGACCGACGCCGGCCACGCCATCTATCCGCAAACCGCGCGGGCGCTGGGCGACATAGCGGCGATCGGCCGGCGCATGCTGGAAGGCGGCTTGCGAACCCGCCTTGTCGTCAGCGTGCCGTTTTCGCTCGCCGAACTGTGGCTGGCGCCGAAGCTCGCCGTGCTTCTCGATGCCTTTCCGCAGATGGCGATCGATGTCCGGGTCGAGGACGATCCGGTCGACCTGATTCGCCAGAACATCGACCTGCGCATCAGCTATGGCGACTATCACTATCCCGGATTGAAGCTCGTCCGGCTTGTCCATGATGATGTCTTGCCGGTCTGCGCGCCCGAATTCTGGCACCGGCACGGCAATGGCGATTCGGGTCTGGCGGACCTGCATGAAAACCTGTTCATCCACACCAATTGGGGACCGAACTACGCCTCGCATCCGACCTGGGCCGATTGGTTCGCGGCATCCGGCGGCAGTCGCTCGCCCGACCCGTCGCATGGGCGGCGCGTCGGCCTGTCCAGCCTGGCAATCACCTCGGCGAGACTGGGTCTCGGCATTGCGCTTGGTCAGCAGGTCATGGCGCGCGCCGATCTGGAGGCAGGCCGCTTAATCGCGCTGTCACCCGTCTCGGTCCGCCTCGGGCATCCCTACTGCGCGTTCATGCCGCCGGCCAAGGCTGATCGTGCCGATGTCGTGGGCCTGGTGGAGCTGCTCACGAAAGCGGCGCCCGCGACCTATGGGAAGGTCGGGGCGCCGCGCTGAGGCCGGACCTGACGGGGGTGTTCAGGTGGCCGGCTTTTCCGGCAGCGGAGAAATCGGCATTCCGGGTCCGATCTTCTGCAGATTGCCTGTTATCACCTGATCGCCTTCGGCCACGCCGGTCAGGATCGCCACCTGACTGCCGCTGGTCGGGCCAAGGGAGACCAGCCGCTGGTCGACCGTGTTGCCCTTGCCGACGACGTAGAGATATTTGCCGAGCTGGCTCGAGCCCAGCGCCGTCTGCGGCACCATCAGCGCATCGGCCTGCTGCTTCACATGCAGCCGGACGCGTACATATTGGCCCGGCAGCAGCGTGAACTTGCCGTTGCCGATCGTCGCCCGCGCCGTGATGGTGCCGGTCGAACGGTCCACCGTATTGTCGATGAAGGTGAGTTCGCCCTTCTGACTGGCCTCGGTCTCGCCGGGAAGCAGCACCTCGACCTCGATCGGACCGGCCGCGCGAGCCTGCTCGATCTCAGCCAGGTCCGACTCGCTCGGATTGAAGGTGACGTAGATCGGATCGAGCTGCACCAGCGTGTTGAGCACGGTGCCGGCAACGCTGACCAGCGTCCCGACCGAGGCCTGGTTGCGACCCAGGCGTCCGGCGAACGGCGCGCGGATTTCGGCATAGCTCAAATTGAGTTCGGCCGTGCGGACCGCCGCCTGGTTGAGCGCCAGCGACGCCTGTGCTTCGCGCAAGGTGCTGGTGCGCTGGTCGAACCCGTCCTTGGCGAGATAGCCGCTCTTCGCAAGCTCGGTGCCGCGTCCGAGATTGGACTGGGCATACTCGAGCGTTGCGGTATCGCGCTGCACCTGCGCCTTCGCCTGGTCTAGAGCCGCCTGGAAGTCATCAGGCGAGATCTTGTAGAGCAGATCGCCCTGGCGGACGTCGACACCGTCTGCAGCGGCCTGCTCCTGCAGATAGCCCGGAATCCTGGCCTGCAAGGTGATGTTGCGGATCGGCTCCGTCCGCGCGGCGTAGTCGAGGTAGATCGGGATCGTCTTCTTGACGACGCTGACCACCGGTACCGGCATGACGAACGCCGCCGGGGCGGGCGCCGCACCAGCGGTGCCAGCATTGAGGCTGACGTTGCCCATGTCGAGCAGATGGACGCTGGCCACCGAGATCGCTCCCAGCGCGACGGCCGTTCCCAGCGCGATTTTCCATTTACGCATGATTAGTCTCCAATCTTATTCGGCCGCTTCCGCCAGGGGAGGGAAGGCGGTTTCGGCAGTTGGTTCAGTGTGTTCGTCAGCGGCGGGCTCGTCATTGCCGCCGCGTTCGCGCAGCTGTTCGATGACCGCGTAGAAGACCGGTACGAACACCAGCGACAGGATGGTGGCCGCCACCATGCCGCCAAAGACGGTGGTGCCGATCGACTGACGGCTTGCGGCACCGGCGCCGGTGGCGAACATCAGCGGCAGCACGCCGAGGATGAAGGCGAAAGCCGTCATCAGGATGGGCCGCAGCCGCAGCCGTGCCGCCTCCATCGCCGCGTCGACGATGCTGAGGCCTTCCTCGCGTCGTCTCCTGGCGAACTCGACGATCAGGATGGCGTTCTTGGCCGCCAGGCCGATCAGCATGACGAAGCCGATCTGCGAGTAGACGTCGATCTGCATGCCACGCGCCCACAGCACCGCGAACGCGCCGAACAGGGCGAGCGGCACCGCCAGCAGCACCATGAACGGCATCGCCCAGCTCTCGTACTGCGCCGCCAGGATCAGGAAGACGAAGACGATGGCGAGGCCGAAGACGACGGACGCGATCGATCCTGCCTTGAGTTCCTGGAAGGTGATGCCGGTCCATTCGAAACCGAAATCCCTGGGCAGTGCCGTGGCGGCTGCCCGTTCCATCGCGGCAACCGCCTGGCCCGAGGAGAAGCCCGGTGCGGCACCGCCATTGATCGAGGCCGACGCGTTGTTGTTGTAGTGCGGCACGGTTTCGGGGCCGACGAACGGCACGAGCTTGCCCAGTGTGCTCAACGGCACCATGCCGCCGGAGGCATTGCGCACATAGAGCCGGGAAATGTCGGCAGCGCCCGCACGTGCATCCTTGTCGGCCTGGATGGTCACCCGGAAGGTGCGGCCGAACAGGTTGAAGTCGTTGACGTAGAGCGAGCCGAGATAGATCTGCAGCGTGTTGAACACATCCGGCAGGTTGAGGCCGAGCAGTTTCGCCTTGCTGCGGTCGAGGTCGTAGTTGAACTGCGGCGTCGAGGTCGAGAACGGCGAGAACAGCTGCTGCGGATTGATCTCGGGCTGCTTGCGCGCCTCGGCGATCACGGCTTGCGTCGCGTCGTTGAGGGCTGAACTGCCACGGCCGGTGAGATCCTCGACGACGAATTCGAAGCCGCCCGTGGTCCCGATACCGGGGATCGAGGGCGGATCGAAGCTCAACGCGAAGGCTTCCGGGATCTGCAGCAGCTTGCCGCGCACATCGGCGACGAGCTTCGACGCGCTCTGGTCGGGACTGCGTTCCTCCCAGGGCTTGAGGATGGCGAATTCGACCGCCGAGTTCGACTGCGCCGCACTGGTCAGGAAGTTCAGGCCGCTGATCGAGCCGACGATGTCGACGCCGGGTGTCGCCTGGAGGATGTCGCGCGCCTTTTGCGCCACGGCGTCGGTGCGCTCCAATGAAGCGCCGTCGGGCAGCTGGATGACGACGAAGAAGTAGCCCTGGTCCTCAACCGGAAGGAACGTCGAGGGCAGGCGCTGCCAGACGAAGTAGGTGGCGACAAGTCCGGCTGCAAACAGGCCAAGCATGATCCAGCGCAAGCGGATGAGGATGCGCACGCCGTGCGCATAAGCATGCGACAGCCGGTCGAAGCCTGTGTTGAACCAGCGGAACAGCACGAACTGCGTTGGCTCGCGATGCCGCAGGAATGCGGCACTGAGCGCGGGGCTCAGCGTCAGCGAATTGAAGGCGGAGATGCCGACCGAGATCGCCACCGTCAGCGCAAACTGGTTGTAGAGCTTGCCGGAGACGCCGGGAATGAAGGCGACCGGCACGAACACCGCCATCAGCACGGCGGTGGTGGCGATGATCGGACCGGTGACCTCGGCCATCGCGGCCTTGGTCGCCGCCAGTGGCTTGAGCCCGGCCTCCAGTTGTCGTTCGACGTTCTCGACCACCACGATGGCATCGTCGACGACCAGGCCGATCGCCAGCACCATGCCGAGCAGGCTCAGCATGTTGAGCGAGAAGCCAAGCATCTCCATCACGACGAGCGTCGCCACCAGCGACACCGGAATCGCGATGGTCGGGATGATCGTCGTGCGCCAGCTCTGCAGGAAGATGAACACCACGGCGACGACGAGGACCAGCGCCTCACCGAGCGTGATCAGCACGTCATGCATCGACGCCGAGACGAAGCGGGTCGTGTCGTAGTGCATGGAATAGGAGACGCCCTTCGGGAAACGGGCCGACAGCTGCTGCATCTTGTCCTTGACGCGCTGCTGCAGATCGAGCGCGTTGGAGCCGGGCATCTGGTAGACGGCGAGCACCACGGTCGGATCCTTGCCGAAGAAGGCCGACGATGAATATTGCAATGCGCCGAGCTCGATGCGGGCGACGTCGCGCAGCCGCACCAGGGAGCCCGTGTCGGTGTTGGCGCGCACGACGATGTCGCCGAACTCCTTGGGATCGCTCAAGCGGCCGACGGCGTTGACCTGCATCTCGAAGGCGGTGCCGGCCGGAGCCGGCGACTGACCGATCTTGCCGGCCGCCACCTGGACGTTTTGCTCGGCAATAGCGTTCTGGACGTCGACGGCGGTGATGCCGAGATTGGCGAGCTTGTCCGGATCGAGCCAGACGCGCATCGAATAGCGCCGCTCGCCGAAGATCTGCACGTCTCCCACACCGGGCAGCCGCTTCAGCGGATCGACCACCTGCAGATAGGCAAGGTTGCTCAGCGCCACCGGATCGACCGAACTGTCGGGCGAGGTCAGGTTGACGATAAGGACGAAGTTCGGATTCTGTTTCTTGATCGTCACGCCGCCCTGATTGACGATCGCCGGCAGCGACGAGGCCGCTTGCGAGACGCGGTTCTGGACGTCGACGGCGGCGGTGCTGAGCGAATAGCCGACATCGAAGGTGATCGTGATGGTCGAGGAGCCGTCATTGGAGCTCGTCGACGACATGTAGGTCATGCCTTGCACGCCGTTGATCTGCTGTTCCAGCGGCGTCGTCACGGTGTCGGCCACCACCTGCGCGCTGGCGCCCGGATAATGAGCACTGACCACGACCTGCGGCGGTGTGATGTCGGGAAACTGCGAGACGGGCAGCAGGAAATAACAAATCGTCCCGGCGAGCACCATGATGATGGCGATCGCCGAGGCGAAGATCGGACGATGGATGAAAAAGTTTACCACGAAACACACGCCTCCCCGGCCGCTCTTGCCTTGCCGAAGGCGCTGGCAACCTTGGACAGCCTTTGGCCGCGCCCGTCACCGGGCTCTCCCGGCGAACGCAACAACGGCATCTCGCTGTGCTGCGCATCGGCGAGCGAGCGCAGCATCCTTTCGAAGGCGCGCGGGTCGACGCCATCTGCTTTCATGACCAGCCGGATCATCGGATCCCGGACGGCTTCATCTATGGTAAGATCGCGGCGCTGTGGCATTGGCCGGCTCCTTGTCTGTCGGTTCGCAGCCCATGCTCACGAACCGTTTTCATCTCTTCACCGGCCGAGGCCGCATGAACTGCAATTGTTCGCCCATCTCGCTGAGGTCCCTCTGGATCTGGCAGGACCAGTTCACGGTCTTGTGATTGACGGAGGGCGACATAGGTGTTACCAGTAAGTAACATTCGTGACGTTACAGACCGGTAACACCCTAGTCAAGAGGCGTACCGAGGGATTTTTGGGAAACCAAGGAGGTTTTGATGGAAGACGGCACTGTGGAACGCGTTCGCCCCCGGGACAGGATCCTGGAGACGGCGCAGGATATGTTTCACAAGCATGGCATCAAGGGCGTCGGCATCGACGCCATCACTGAGGCCGCCGGAACCAACAAGATGACGCTCTATCGTCATTTCGATTCCAAGGATGATCTCATCATCCAATGCCTGCGCGCCACCGCCTGCAAGGCTGGTGCGATCTGGGAGAAATTCGAGATTCAGCATCCCGGCGACAAGCTGGCGCAATTGCATGCCTGGGTTCGCATGGCCGCCGATTGCCTGACGGCTGACGGCCGCGGCTGCGACATGGCCAACGCCGCCATCGAGCTGACCGACGCGGATCATCCGGCCCGGCGCGTGATCAAGGAACTCAAGGAAGCCCAGCGCGATCGCCTTGTCACGCTGTGCCGGGATGCCGGCATCGGCCAGGCCGAGCTGCTTGCCGATACGCTGTCGCTTCTGCTTGAAGGCGCCCGTGTCAGCGTTCAAAGTGTCGGTACCGAAGGCCCCAGCGCGCAGTTCGTCCGCATGGCTGAAGGGCTAATCGTCTCCTTCCGCGGCACTGCTGCCGGCTGAATTCTCCCCGGCAATCTATTCGATCTCGTGACCGAGAATGAACGATGCGTCACGCCTTTGGCGTGAGCGCCATTGCAATCGCCACTGACTGGAACGAAAAAAGCCCGCTGCCGGGAGGAGGTGGCAGCGGGCTCGATTTCGAGTGTGGCGCGGGAGGAGGTGCACCCCACTCAGCGTCGGCATCGCATCTGGGAGGAGTAGATGGCCGACAACTGCAAATTAGGGGCTGCCCAATGATTCGGCAATCGTGGATCGTGCATAGCAGCTGTGCAGATTCGCTGTATCACCCGCGAAAGTTGCCGAGTGTGACCGAAAAAGCGCAGGCCAGCTTCACTGCACCGGGACGTTTTCCCTGAAGATCAGGCGCGGCTCGATGAACTTCCGCGTCAGATAGGGCGCCGAGGATGCAATCGAGCCGAGCAGGCGGATGACCGACTGCTCGGCGATCAGCCTGGCATTCTGGTCGATGACGACATCGAGCAGGTCGTCGACGAGATAGCCCCGCGTGTCCCTGGTGAGGTCGTGACAGATGAACACCGGCTTGCGGTTCGGCCTTAATTCCCGGATCGCCTTTGCAACGCCCGAATGTCCGGCTCCGACGCAATAGATGCCGAGCAGTTCGGGCTCGTTGTGCAGCGCCTTCATGGTCTCGGCATAGCTGACGTCGGGCTCGTCGTTGATCTCGACCGCGCTGCTGACGGTCAGGTTGGGAAACTCCTCGTTGAGCACCGAGCGGAAACCCATTTCGCGCTCTTCATGACCGCGATAGGAGCGCGAGCCGACGACCATCGCCAGATGGCCAGTGCGACCACCTAGGAAGCGTCCCATCAACAGCGCCGCGGTTCGTCCTGCCACCCGGTTGTCGATGCCGACATAGGCCGATCGCGGTGCGGCCGGGACATCCGATACCAGCGTGACCAGGCGCATGCCGGCGTCGACGATGTCGCGCAGGATGTTGCGTGTGCGCGGATGGTCGACGGCGATGACTCCGACGCCATTGGCCCGGAGCGAGAGGTTTTCGACGGCGGTCTGCAGCGCGTTCGGCGAGATTCCGGCGAGGTTGTGGATCCGGCACGAGGCGACAAGCGGCAGCCGCGCGGCGTAGTCCTCGATATGTCCGGCGAGATCGCGCATGAAGGCATTGCTGCCGATCGGCAGCAGGAATTCGAGATGGGCGGGCCGCGAGGGCAGCGTCACCTGATCGGCGACCGGCAGATAGCCGAGTTGCTTGGCGGCCTCCATGACGCGCTGGCGGTTGGCGGCGCTCGCACCTGGCCGGTTGTTGAGCACCCTGTCGACCGTTGCTGTCGACAGCCCGCAATTGCGGGCGATATCCGAGACGGTGGCTTTCATGCCCTAACCCTATGTCCCGATGCGATGCCGCGCCAGACGAGCGATGCGATTTGAGGTGACGGCTGATTGCCGCCCATCAGCCGGACAGTCATTCGGCCGCCTCGACAAGACGGCTGTCCCGGACTCAGTGCGATGGCTTGCCATCGGCGATGGCATCGCGGATTTCCTTGTCCGACATACCGGTGATGATCCGCTCGACTTCCGCCACGCTGGTCTTCTTCGGGTCGATGTCGTCGGCGACCACCTTGCCCCGGCGCATGACGACGATGCGGTCGACCACCTGGAAGACATGGTGGATGTTGTGGGCGATGAAGATGCAGGAATGACCGGAATCGCGGGCGTTGCGCACGAAGCTCAGCACGCCCTGTGTTTCGGCGACGCCGAGATTGTTGGTCGGCTCGTCGAGAATGATGAGGTCGCTGTCGAAATGCATGGCGCGCGCGATCGCCACCGCCTGCCGCTCGCCGCCGGAGAGCGAGCCGATCGGTGTCGTCGGCGGGATGTTCTTCGAGATGCCGACCTGCTTGAGCAGGTCGCGTGCGACCGTGTTCATGGCGTCCTGGTCCATCCGATTGAGGAAGCGCGGCGGCTTGATCGGCTCGCGTCCGAGGAACAAATTGCGGGCGATCGACAATTGCGTGACCAGTGCCGAGTCCTGATAGATCGTCTCGATGCCGTGGGCGATGGCGTCGCTGGTATTGCGCAAGCTCACCTTCTTGCCGCGGATGAAGATGTCGCCGCTGGTCAGCGGAACGGCGCCCGAGAGCACCTTGATCAGCGTCGACTTGCCGGCGCCATTGTCGCCGAGCAGGCCGACGATCTCCCGTTCATTGACATGGAAACTGGCGCCCTCGAGTGCCTGCACGCGGCCATAGGACTTGCGGATGTTCTGCATGCGGATCAGTGGCTCGGCCATGGTTCAAGTCCCTGCCTGATGCCGGCGTTCCAGCCATGAATGGAGCGCCATCATGCCAAGGATGATCGCACCGATGAAGATGTTGTAGGCAAGGCCGGGCACGCCGATCAACACAATGCCGTTGCGCATGACGCGCAGGATCAGGATGCCGAGCACGGTGCCGATGATCGTGCCGCGCCCGCCGGTCAACGCCGTGCCGCCGATCACCACCATGGCGATGACTTCGAGCTCATAGCCGGTGCCGCTGTTGGGGTTGGCGGCCGAGGTGCGCAGCGACGAGATGACGCCGGCAAGCGAGGCCATCAGCGATGACAGGACGAACAGGCCGATCTTGACGCCGCTGACATTGACGCCTCGGGCGCGCGCCGCATTGGGATTGCCGCCGGCCGCCTGGATCCAGTTGCCGGTGCGGCTTTGCGTCAGGACATAGCCGAGCGCGATGGCCGCGGCGATGAACCAGAACAGCGACATGTAGATGCGGAACGGTCCGATGAAGAAGTCGCCGACCAGCGCCTCCGCCAGCCAGCTGCCTTCGGCGCTCCAGGTGCGCTGCGGAAACCCGTCGGTGACGAAAAGGGCGGTGCCGCGCACCACCAGCAGCATGCCGAGCGTCACCAGGAAGGACGGGATCTTGAGCTGCGTGACGAACCAGCCATTGACCAGCCCGATGAAGGCGGCGACCAGCAGCGCCGCGACAAAGCCGACCTCCAGCGACGTGAGGCCGCTGTTGAACAGCGTCCACATCAGCACCGGCGAGAAGCCGAACAGCGAACCGACCGAAAGATCGAACTCGCCCGACGTCATCAACAGCGTCATCGCCAGAGCGATCAGGCCGAGTTCGACCGTGAAGGCCAGCGTGTTCGAAATGTTCTGCGGCGACAGGAAGTCGTGGTTGATGCTCCAGAAAACGGCGATCTCGATGACGAGCAGCACCAAGGGGCCGAATTCAGGCCGCGCGATCAGGTGTTGGATGAGCGAACGATTTTCCACGAGCAACCCGCGATAGGATTGGAAAGGCTGAGCCTTGCACAGCGAAGGGCTCGGCGAAAATGGAGAAGTCAGTCGCGACCGCCGGGGCAGTCGCGACTGTTTGAGTTTGGGATCTTATTTGCCGGAAAGGATCTTGTCGTAGACCGCGGCCGTATCCTTTTCGTAGAGCGCACCGGTGATCACGTTGAAGCCCGGAGGAATCCCGGCAGCGGCCATGTTGGCCAGGGAGAGGGCGACATAGCTGGTCGCCTGCGGGTCCTGCCACTGGCCGGCATTGACGTAGCCGTTCAGCACTTCCTGGGTGGTGTCGAGCGAGTTGCCCCAGCCGACGACCGGGATTTCACCCGGCTTGATGCCGACCTGGTCGAAGACCCGCTTGATCGAGCCGGTCACCAGGTCGCCAAGGCCGATTATCGCCTTGACCTTGGCCTTGTTGGCGGTGAGGTAGTCGACCATGCGGTTGATCACTTCGGCCTGGTCAAGCGTCGCCTCGGTGATCTCATAGGTGATGCCGAGCGGACCGAAGACGCTCTTGATGCCTTCCTCTTCCTGGACGCCATAGGTGGCCCCGGGAACCTCGACCGGCATCCAGACGAAGTCGCCTTTCTTCACCAGGCCCTTGTCGACCAGATACTGCGCCCAGTGCTTGCCGAAGGTGACGTTGTCACCGCCGACATAGGCGTTGAAATTGGCTTTGGGGTCTGGCGTGTTGAAGTTGATGATCGGGATGTTGGCCGCGCGGGCTTCCTTGACGATCTCGACAAGGCTGCCCGGATCGGGACTGGTGGTGACGATACCGTCGGCCTTGGCGGAGAGGGCGGCGCGAACCGCTTCCTGCTGCGAGGCCACGTCGCCATTGTGGAACGAGGTGTTGACGGTGTTGCCGGTGTCCTTGGCCCATTGCTTCGCGCCGGCCAGGAAGTAGGTCCAGACCGGGTCAGCCGGGCCGCCATGCGAAATCCAGTAGAAGGTCTTGGCCTGTGCCGCTGCCGGAACAATCGTCAGCGCCACCAACAGGCCATATAGAACGAGTCTTAGCCGTGTCAGCATTTGATTTCCTCCCGTTTGTAGATGGTCAGTTCCTTATCCGTCCCTTGTTCCGGCGACCGCCGGATCGCGTATTTGCCAGCGCCGGTTGGATGCGTCAGAGCATTCCCTTTTTCGACGGATGGCAAGCCTCCATCTGCAGATGTAGTGGGCGCCTGACGGGGCGCCATCAACGCTCCCATCAGATTGCATCAGTTGCGGTGGTTTTTCGCGGCGGTCGAAAGATTGGCGTCGACGATGCCGCCGGCGCCGACGTGGATCATTCCGGCAAGCTCAGCAATCGCGCCTATCGGCACCAGCGTGAGCCGCCGCGCCTTGGCGGTCGGAATGCCGCCATGGGTGGCGGCTTGCGAGCCGAGGCCGGCTAGATAAGCTTGGCCCCGGCCAACTCGCGCATCAGATGGCTGGTGCCGTAGGTCCAGTGCGGGCAGTCGGGCGACAGCCGTACCCGGTTGACCAGCGCGCCGAATTTCTCCGACGAGATCGTGACGATGTCGCCGACCTTGTGGGTGAAGCCCTTGCCCTTTTCGCCGCGATCCTTCGACGGCACGAACATGGTGCCGAGATAGAGCGCCAGCCCGTCGGGATATTGGTGGTGGGGGCCCATGGCGGCGGCAACCAGCTCTTCCGGCGAGCGGCTGATCTCGGCCATCGAGCTTGCGCCCTCCAGCGAGAACCCGTCCTCGCCTTCGACCTTCAGGCGCACGACGGCCCGCTTGACGTCATCGATCGAGAATGTGTCGTCGAACAGCCGGATGAAGGGGCCGAGGGCGGCCGAGGCATTGTTATCCTTGGCCTTGCCGAGCAGCAGCGCCGAACGCCCTTCGACGTCGCGCAGATTGACGTCGTTGCCGATGGTGGCGCCGACGATCCGGCCGCTGCCGGCGGCGATCATGGCGATCTCGGGCTCGGGGTTGTTCCAGGTCGACACCGGGTGCAGGCCGACATCGGCGCCGAAGCCGACCGAGGCCATCGGCTGGCACTTGGTGAAGATCTCGGCATCGGGACCGATGCCGACTTCCAGATATTGCGACCAGGCGCCGCGTGCGATGAGCTTGGCCTTGATCTCCATCGCTTCTGGCGAACCGGGCCTCAGCTTCGACAGATCGTGGCCGATCAGCCCGGCAATGTCGGCGCGGATGGCGTCGGCCTTTTCCGCCGATCCGCGCGCCTGTTCCTCGATCACCCGTTCGAGCAGGCTGACGACGAAGGTGACGCCCGAGGCCTTGACCGCCTGGAGGTCGACCGGGGACAGCAGATACGGCTTGTTCGCATCGCGCGTGGCCTCAAAACTGTTGGCGGCGACGGCGTCGAGTGAGCCGATCGGTTTGCCCTTGGCCGTCCGCACATGGCCGGCGGGATCAGGTATCCCGCAGACATCACGCACAGTCGGTGCCGTGCTCGACGTGATGTCGAGGACCGTGCCATCGCGCACCGTGACCACCATGGGATACGAGACATCGCTGCTCCTGGCGCGGCCGACAAAAAGACCTTCAGCGGGCACGTGCGTGGGGTTGGTCATGGCGTTCGGTCCTCTGAAATGATCGACAATGCGGGCCGGCCGCATCGGCGCGGCACTTTCACCGGATTCCGGTCAAAGGTCTATCCCGTTGGCTGCCAATCTGCATTGCCGTGTTCCATCGGCAAGTGCCTGGTCCGAACGGTCCGTTGGCGTTGGTCCAAATGTCAGGGCCGCAAATACTATTTCAAAACTGTGAAATTCTGACTAGAGTTTTCATTCATACCAGCCCATCCAGGTGACCCTTTGCCCGCACCGTTCTCCGATCCCGTCTGGCGCAAGCCGCAAGCGGCCTCCAGGTTTCAGTCGCTGTTTGCCGGCGGCGTACGTGCCGATGTCGTCATTGTCGGTGGCGGCATCATGGGTCTGTCGACGGCTTTGCATGCGGCCCGCTCTGGCATGTCCGTGCAGGTGCTGGAGGCCGGCGACATCGGCCGCGGCGCCTCGGGGCTCAATGGCGGGCAGGTCATTCCAGGCCTGAAATACGATCCGGAATGGCTGCTCGCGCATTTTGGCCCGGAGCGCGGCGAGGCGCTGGTCAATTTCGCCGCTTCGACCGCGGATGCGGTGTTCGAACTGATCCGGGATGAAAAGCTGGCGGTTCCCTTCGTCCGCAATGGCTGGATCCAGGCGGCGCACACCGAGGCCGCACTGAAGGCGGCGGCAAAACGTGACCGGCAATGGCGGGCGAGGGGCGCCGACGTCGAGCTTTTGAGTGAGGCCGAGATCGCGGCGATGACCGGCGCTCGAGGGTATCTCGGTGGCTGGCTCGACCGCCGCGCCGGTGTCATCGATCCGCTCGCTTACACATCGGAACTGGCCCGGGTCGCAGCGGCGGCTGGTGTCGGGATAGCGGAGCGCCAGAAGGTCGTAAAGCTCGTCAACGCCGGCGGCGTTTGGCGTGTTTCGACCGAAAGCGGCACTGAATTGCAGGCGAAGGCGGTCGTGCTGGCGACCAACGCCTATACGGATGGTTTGATCCCTGGCCTCGCCGAGACGATCGTGCCACTGCATTCCTTCCAGATCGCCACGGCACCGTTGACGCCCAAGCTGGCGGCCACGATCCTCCCGGAAGGGCAGGCCGTGTCGGATTCGCGTCGCATCCTCGTCTACTACCGCAAGAGCGCCGACGGCCGGCTGGTGCTCGGCGGGCGTGGCCGCGTGGCCTTGCCGACGAGCGCCAGTGACTGGGCGCATCTCGAGCGGGCGCTGCGGCGGCTCTATCCCTGCCTGTCCAACGTCGCCATCGAGAAGCGCTGGTTCGGTCGGGTGGCGATGACGCCCGATCACCTGCCGCACATCCACGAGCCGCAGCAAGGCCTTGTCGCCGTTGTCGGCTGCCAGGGCCGTGGCGTCGGCCTGATGACGGCGCTTGGCGAGCGCATTGCAACCTATCTTTCCGGTGGCGACGCCAGGCGACTGCCGTTTCCGCTCACGCCGATCCGGCCGATCCCGTTCCACGCCTTCCGGCAGGTCGGCGTTGCCGCAACCATCGCCTGGTATCGCCTGCTCGATGCGCTGGAGCATTGACGCAGCTTGCCAGCGGGATTCCGCTTGACAGTTTCATAAATATGAAAAATTCTTAGGCAATTTCAAAATTTCGGTGAGCAGGTCGATGTCGACCATTGTTGCAACGCAAACGCCAGAGGCCCGGTCTTCAACGGGCTTCCGGGTCGCGATGTTGCTGCCGGGCGCATTGGTCACCTTCCTGCTGATCCTGTTTGCCCTCGGCCTTGTGCTCTTCCTTGCCTTCCGCAACAACGACGGTTCGCTGCTCGGCACCGGTTTCAGCCTGGCGAATTTCGCCACCGTGCTGTCCGATCCGCTGTACTGGACGGTGACGATGCGCTCGCTGGTCATTGCCGCGCTGGTGACGCTGGCCACCGTCGTCACCGCCTATCCCGTTGCCTACTACCTTGCCTTCCATGCGGGACGGCGGCGCGGCCTGCTGCTTTTCCTGGTGACGTTGCCGTTCTGGACCAGCTATCTCCTGCGCGTCTTCGCCTGGAAGATCGTGCTCGCCTACAACGGCGTCTTGAACTCGGCGCTGATCGAAAGCGGCATCTGGTCCGAGCCGACATTGGCCTTTCTCAACACGCCGGCCGCTGTCGTCGTCACGCTCGCCCACGCCTATGCGCCGTTCGCCATCCTGCCGATCTATGTGGCGCTGGACACCATCCCGAAGTCGCTGATCGAGGCCGCTTCCGATCTCGGCGCCAGACCCTTCACCTCTTTCCGCCGGGTCGTGCTGCCCAATTCGATGCCCGGCGTGCTGGCGGCCGCACTTGTCGTCTTCGTGCCGACGGTCGGCGACTATGTCACGCCAGCGCTCGTCGGCGGCCCGGCCAGCACCATGATCGGTACGCTGATCCAGGCCGAGTTCGGCAAGGCCAACGACTGGCCGTTTGGCGCCGCACTCGCCGTCGCCGTCATGCTGGTCATCCTTGCCGTGGTGCTGGTCGCACGCTTCACGGACCGCAGATTTGGCAGCCGCACATGAACATCGCGCACACGCAGGGTGGCGGCCGCTGGCTTGGCGTCTATGTCATCGCCTACCTGGTCTTTCTCTATTTGCCGGTGCTGCTGATCCCGCTGTTTTCCTTCAACAACTCGATCCAGGCAGCATTTCCGCTGCAGGGCTTCACCTTGCAATGGTACGCAACGCTCTACGGCAATTCGGTGCTGTCCGGCGCGCTCGTCAACAGCCTCGTCATCGCTGCGATTGCCGCCACGGGGGCAACGCTGTGCGGCATCACCGTGTCCTACATGGATCTCTATGGTCGCTCGCCGCTGGCCGCCACTATCAGCGCCGTCGCGCGGCTGCCGATCCTCATCCCGGGTGTCATCGTCGGCATATCGCTGCTGATCCTCATCAACCTCATCGGTCTCGGGCCGTCGCGCATTGCCATCGTTCTCGGCCACATACTGGTGGCGCTGCCAACGACGGTGGTGATCATGCGCAGCCGCTTTGCTGCTATTCCGAAAACCATTCGCGAGGCGGCACTCGACCTCGGCGCTTCCGACTGGACGACCTTCCGGCGGGTGATGCTGCCGCTCAGCCTGCCGGCCATCGTCTCGGCCTTCATGCTGGCCTTCCTGATCTCCTTCGACGAGTTCATCGTCGTCTTCTTCCTCGCCGGCACCGAGCCGACGCTGCCGCTCTACATCTGGAGCCAGCTTCGGTTCCCGAAATCGCTGCCGACCGTCATGGCGCTGGGCACGTCGATCCTGGCCGTCTCCTTCGTCATTGCTGCAATCGCCGAAATCCTGCGCCATCGCGGCCTGTCCGCGGCGGCGCCACGACCCGCGGATCCATCACAACCAAAACAAACCAAGAGAGGAGAACTGCAATGGCATTCGACCTGATATCTGGAAAGATGGCCCGGACCGGCCTGGTCGCCCTGGCTTTGGCGCTGTCGTCGACCGTGGCTTTCGCCGGCGACAAGCTGCAATATTTCACCTGGTCGGGTTATGAATTGCCCGACTTCAACAAGAGCTTCCTTGCCGCGCATCCCGATGGCGTCGAGGCCTCCATCTTCGGTGACGATGATGACGCCTTCACCAAGGTCAAGGCCGGCTTCCGCCCCGACATCGCCCATCCCTGCTACGACAAGGTGGCGCGCTGGAACAAGGAAGGCCTGCTGCAGCCGATCGACACCAAGCGCATCAAGAACTGGGATTCGATCTTCCCGGTGTTCAAGAACCTGCCCGACCTGCAGGCCGGTGACGGCAAGGTCTGGATGGTGCCGTGGGACTGGGGCAACACCTCGATCCTCTACCGCACCGATCTGGTGAAGAACCCGGAAGCGAGCTGGAACCTTCTGTGGGACAAGCAGTATGCCGGTCGCATGGCGACCATCGACGCCGTGCATGACACGCCGATCGTTGCGGCACTTCTGGCCGGCGTCAATCCGTTCGACATGACGCCGGAGCAAATGGACAAGGTGGCGGAGAAGCTGCGCGAGCAGCGTCCGCTGCTCTCCAACTACACCACCGACATGACCTCGGTCGAACAGGCGCTGGCCAGCGGCCAGCTGGTCGCCGCCATGACCTGGAACGCGTCGGCCACCTCGCTGAAGAAGCAAGGGGTGCCGGTCGAGTTCATGAAGCCGAAGGAGGGCATGCTGACCTGGTCCTGCGGCTTCGTCGTGCTCAAGGACGCCAAGAATGTCGATCTCGCCTACGATTTCATCAACAGCCGGCTGGACGCCGACTCGGGCAAATACCTGATCGAGTCCTATGGCTATGGTAGCTCACTGAGCTCTGCCTTTGCTACCGTGCCGAAGGAGGAGTTGGAAAAGCTGCAGCTGCCGTCCGACCCGGAGGTGATGCTGAAGACCACCATCTTCACCGGACCGATGAAACAGAATGACGAACTCGCCAAGATGTTCGAAAAGGTCAAGGCAGGCGGCTGAGCCTGGTTCTTCCTTCTCCCCTTGTGGGAGAAGGTGTCGCCGAAGGCGACGGATGAGGGGTGTTCCAGCTTGGCAAAGACGGTGATCCGTCCAACACCCCTCATCCGTCTCTGCGCTGCGCGCCGATCCACCTTCTCCCACAAGGGGAGAAGGGAAGCCCAGCAAGCGCCCCGCCCAAAAGTTGACTGCAACGAGGACGAATGCATGGACATGCTGGACGAAGCGGCTGAAAAGCCGAAGGACGATGCCGATGTGCGGGTTGGCCGGCGCGTGCGGGCGCTGCGGCTTGAGCGCAACCTGTCGCTGGCCGATCTGGCCGCCAGGGCCGGCGTGTCGATCGGCGCGCTCAGCCAGATCGAGCGCGGCATGTCCTCGCTACGCGTCAAGGTGATCTGGCCGCTCGCGGCCGCCCTCGATATCGAGCCGTCGGCGCTGATCGCCGACGGCAACGATGCCGTTAGCGATCTCTATTGCGTGCGTGCCAACAGCCGCCGCGCCATTCCGGTCAAATCTGAAGGCATCGCCAAGGTGCTGCTGTCGCCGCCGGGTGCGACGCTGACCGGCATGCTGGTGTCGGTGGAAGCAGGCGGCGGCACCGCGGAGGCCTATGCCCATGCCGGCCATGAATTCGGCTTCGTCGTTTCGGGTGAGGTCGAACTGGTGGTGGATTCGACGAACTATGTGCTGAAGACCGGCGACAGTTTTGCGTTCAAGAGCACGCTTTTGCATGCCTTTCGCAATCCGGGCGCCGAGCGCTGCCAAATCCTTTGGGTCAACACCACCAAGCCGTCCGAGGTGCGCGATGGCGCCTGATCCTCTTGTCCGGCTGCAGGCGGTCTCGAAGATCTTTCCCGGCGGCATCGTCGGCATCGACGCCGTCGATCTCGACATCGTCCGCGGCGAGTTTCTCACCCTGCTTGGGCCGTCGGGCTGCGGCAAGACCACCAGCCTGCGCGTCATCGCCGGCTTCGAAAGCCCGTCGAGCGGCAAGGTTCTGCTCGACGGCCGTGATATCACTGCACTCAGGCCCTACGACCGGCCAGTCAACACCGTGTTCCAGGATTACGCGTTGTTTCCGCATATGAACGTTGCCGAAAATGTCGGCTTCGGCCTGTCCTTGCGAAAACTTTCCGGCGCCGAGCAGGCAGAGCGCGTCGGCGAAGCCCTCGATATGGTTGGTCTGGCCGACAAGCTCGGCGCCCGCGTCTCCGAACTGTCGGGCGGCCAGCGCCAGCGCGTCGCGCTCGCCCGTGCCATCGTCTGCGAGCCGCGCGTGCTCTTGCTCGACGAGCCGCTGTCGGCGCTCGACGCGCATCTGCGCGAACAGATGCAGGTCGAGTTGAAGCGGCTGCAGTCGCGGCTCGGCACCACCTTCGTCATGGTCACCCACGACCAGACCGAAGCGCTGTCGATCTCCGATCGCATCGTCGTCATGAACAAGGGCCGCATCGAGCAGATCGCGCCGCCGGCAACGCTCTACGACCGGCCCGCGACCACATTCGTCGCCAGTTTCATCGGTACCATGAACCTTTTGCAGTCGCGTTTTATCGGGCGCGACGGCGATCGCTTGCGGTTCGCCGCCGGTGCCTTGCCGCTCGAAGCGACCTCCGAAACCGGCGAAGCTCCGGCCGAGGGCACTATCCGCACTGTCGGCGTGCGGCCCGAGGATTTGCTCGCGGCCACCGAGGCGGCACCCGGTACGGCGCCAGCGCGCGTCAACAGCATCGTCTTTCACGGCCGCACGTTGCGCCTGCATGCCGAACTGGGGCAGGGCGCGCCTGTTGTCATCGACGCGCCGCGCCAGGCCGATGGTTTTCAATTCAGCGTCGGCGATGTGGCGCATATCAGCCTGCGCCGCGGCGCCAACTGCCCTATGCTGCCGGGCTAGTTTCACCGTCGTTCCAGAACCGGAGCACCGGGGGTGAGCAGTCATCTGGACTGCTTCACCGACGGCAAATGGGTGGCACCCGTGGTATCGGAGGCGCTTGATGTGATCTCCATCCACCGAAGAGGCCTACACCAGATCTCCGTCAGCTCGAAGGGCCGATGTCGACAAGGCCGTGGCCGCCATTCCTCGAGGTCAACGGCATCGTCGGCTACGGGGCGTAGGCGTGGAAATTCCACGCTTGACTCGAAGTTAGGTTCCTGTTTTGTTCTACGTAATACAAGGCAAGAGCGTACTTCTGCGGGCGTATGCGTATGTATCTGCAAGGCGAATTCGACTTCGGCATTCCAAAGCCGTCATGGTGGCCTAAACGGCCGGCCGCTGAGGGCGATGTGATCCGCCGATCGCTCCCTCAAATCGTCGTCACATACCCCGCGCGATATCATCATCCTGACATCGCTTGTCAGCTACCAAGCGCATCAATGATGGCAGGCCAACAGGCTGTCCCCTAGTTGCAATGCGTCTGAACAGGAGGAACACAAATGACCATCGCGGATATTGCCAAGGATTTCACCGAACTCCTACAGCAAGGCGACCACCACGGTGCCGCCGAGAAATACAATGCCGACGAAATCGTCAGCTACGAAGCCATGGAGGGACCGATGGCCGTCTCGCATGGCAAGGAGGCCCTCAAGCAGAAGGGCCAGTGGTGGCAAGAGAACCACGAAGTCCATGGCGGCTCGGTCGAAGGCCCCTATGTCAACGGCGACCAGTTCGCAGTGCGCTTCAAGTTCGACATAACGCCCAAGGCTACGGGCGAGCGTGTCACCATGGATGAGGTCGGCGTGTACACGGTCAAGAACGGCAAGATCACCGAAGAGCGCTTCTACTATTGAGGCCGGAAATAATACCGGACTCCGGGAGCCTGCTCGCTTCGCGGCAGGCTTGAAAATAAGCATGGCGGCCGGGACGATAGCCCGGCCGCATGTGAGAGTTCAAATCGTCTTCACGTACTCTGCCAGTTGATCCGCCACCGTGCCCCAGCCATCGAAGAAGCCCATCTCTTCATGGTTCTTGCGGGTCGCTTCGTCGCGGTGGATGGCGGTGGCGGTGTAGCGCGTACCCTTGCCGTCCGGCTGCAAGGAAATGACCGCGGTGATGAACGGCTCCCCTGACGGCCGATAACCCGGCAGCAGCGCATCCGTCCACACCAACCTCTCGTTCGGCACGATTTCCAGATAGCAGCAATGGCGGTCGCTGACCTCCTTGCCGTCAGGCGACTGCATGCGCGTGCGAAACAGCCCGCCCGGCCTGAGGTCGATCTCGCAGTCAGTGACCATCCATGGCTTCGGCGTGAACCATTGCTTGACATGGGCAGGGGTCGTCCAGGCCTTCCACAACAACTCGCGCGGCGCATCGACGACACGCTCCAGCACGAGGTCCAGCCTGGGATCCGGCTTGAACGGATAGCTCATGCGTCTTTCTTCTTCAGGGTCATCACATAGGCGTCGAACTGGTCGAGGCGGCGCTCCCAGAGCGTGCGCTGTTCGGCCAGCCAGTTTTCGGCGAGCTTCAGCGGCTCGGGCGCCAGTTGATAGGTTCGGACCCGGCCAGTCTTTTCCGAGCGCACCAGTCCGCAGCCTTCGAGGACCCTGAGATGCTCGATGAACGAGGGCAGGGCCATGTCGAAGGGCTGCGCAAGTTCGCTGACCGAGGCGGGGCTGCGGTTCAACCGCTCGACCACGCGTCGCCGCGTCGGGTCCGACAGGGCGCGAAAAATGCCGTCGATCGGTGGCGGTGTTTGTGTCGCGGATTGCAGACTTGTCATGGCGATCACCGCTCGACACGATAAGTGAGCACCACGGCGCCGTTGGCGAAGGAGCGTGTGTCGACCAACCTGAGGTCCGCCGCGTCCTCGGTCCTGTAGAAAAGCTGCGCGCCGCTGCCGAGTATGACCGGGAACACCATCAGCCGGTATTCGTCGACAAGGTCGTGCTGCTTGAGCGCATTGACCAGCGTGCGGCTGCCGCCAACGACGATATCGCCTTTCAGATCCTGCTTGAGTTTGCGGATCGCGGCCATCGGTTCGCCTTGAAGGACCGTCGTGTTGTTCCAGGCCGGGGTCTTCACCGTCGTCGACACCACATATTTCGGCATGCTGTTCATCCGGTCCGCAAAGGCGCCTTTGTAAGTCGGCCAGGCGTCGGCGAAGCTTTCATAGGTCACCCGGCCGATCAGCAGCGCTTCGTGGTCCAGTACCTCTTGGAATTTGTACTCGATCTGTCCGGCCTCGTGCCGTTTGCCGACCCAGTTGGTGTGCCGGTAGCCCGGCTCGCCTCCCGGCGCTTCCATCACGCCATCGATGGAGATGAATTCCGATACAACGATCCTGGCCATGGTCATTCCTTTCCGGCTTTGGCTTTTACTTAGGAAAATTCCTTAGTGTTGGCAACAGCCAAAATTCGAAGGATGCCAACCAGGGGTGCTGGCAAAGCGGGAAGGGCGGTTCTAGGCTGGGAGCGGATTCGACTGTCAGTTTGGGGAAGTGCGCTTGACGATCACGATGTACGGCATCACCACCTGCGACACGATCAGGAAGGCACGCGTCTGGCTGGAAGGTCATGATGTGCCCTATCGTTTTCACGACTACAGGGTGGAAGGGCTGGAGGCGAAGCGGCTGGATGGCTGGGTCGGCAAGGTTGGCTGGGAAATTCTGCTCAACAAGGCAAGCACGACCTTTCGCGAATTGGCCGACACGGACAAGCAGAACCTCGACGAGAAGAAGGCCAAGGCGCTCATGCTGGCCAAGCCGACCATGATCAAGCGGCCGGTGCTGGACCTAGGCGACAGGATTCTGGTCGGCTTCAAGCCGGATGGTTATCAGCAGGCGGTGGGCGGGTTGGAGTAGCAGGCCGGCGAAGCTGCCGATCTCCCCCCTTGCGGGGGAGATGGCCGGCAGGCCAGAGGGGGGTGGGAAGGATCGCCAACCGTTGGTTGTTCCAAAATCGAACTTGTCTCAGGCATCTCCCCCGCAAGTGGGGAGATCGGCCAATCGCCACCGTTGCAGGGAATAGGCGCCCTTCAATCCGACTTTCTGAGATACGCCGCCAGCGCCACCGCATTGTTGTGCGCCTCGTCATGCGCACCATAGAGCAGCGTGACCTTTCCGGTGTCGAGCAGCGCACGCAACTGCCCGACCGCCTCTGCATTCCCGTCCAGCTCAGCCCGATATCGCTTCTGAAACTCCGCCCAGCGCTCCGGCGCATGGCCGAACCATCCGCGCAAGCCATCGCTCGGTGCGATCTCCCTCAGCCATAGCGCCAACACGGCCTCTTGCTTACTGACGCCGCGTGGCCAGATCCGGTCGACCAGAACCCGTTGCCCATCGTCGGGCGCCGGCGGCTCGTAGATCCGCTTGACCGCCAGGTCGAAGGCCATCCGACGCTCCTCAAGTGCCTGTCAGGTCCATTCGCCCTTGCACATCACCGGCACACGGGCGCCATCCTTGTGGACGCCATCTATGTCGATCTTGTCCGAGCCGATCATCCAGTCGATGTGGATGAAACTCTTGTTGCCGCCGCGTGCGGCGATTTCGTCCTGGCTGAGCGAGGCGCCGTCGACGAAACACTTCGAATAGCATTGGCCGAGTGCGATGTGGCAGGCGGCGTTCTCGTCGAACAGCGTGTTGAAGAACAACAGGCCGCTGGCCGCGATCGGCGAGGAATGCGGCACCAGCGCCACCTCGCCGAGACGGCGCGCGCCCTCGTCGGTGTCGAGCACCTTCTTCAGCACGTCCTCGCCCTTCGAAGCCTTCGCCTCGACCATCCGGCCCTCCTCGAAACGCACCGAGATCTCGTCGATCAGCGTGCCTTGGTAGGACAGCGGCTTGGTCGAGGAGACATGGCCCTCAACGCGCCTGGCATGCGGCGTGGTGAAGACTTCCTCGGTCGGGATGTTCGGGTTGCAGGTGATGCCGTTCTTGGCGGTCGAGGCGCCGCCCATCCATTCGTGGCCGTCCGCCAACCCGACGGTCAGGTCGGTGCCCGGCCCGGTGAAATGCAGCGCATGGAAATTGTGGCCGTTGAGCCATTCGGTGCGGCCACGAAGTGCTGCATTGTGCGCCTTCCAGTTGCCGATCGGGTCTTCGACGTCCACCCGCGACGCCGCAAAGATGGCGTCGGCGAGCTTCGCCACGGCAACGTCGTCGGCATCATCTGGGAAGACCTGCCTGGCCCAGGCGAGATCCGGGTAGGCGACGATGTTCCAATTGATGTCGAAGCCGGTGATCTTCTCCAGTGCCGGCTGATAGGCCATCGAATTCGCCTTGTTGGCGCGCGCCACTTTCGCCGGATCCTGCGCCGACAACAGCGACGGATCCTCGCCGCGTACGGCAAGCCGCGCCGCATTGTTGGCGAAGGCCTTCGCCATGCCTTCATAAAGCCAGCCGGCGGCCCGGTCGAAACTGGCATCGGCGCCGAAGCGATAGCGCGCCAGCGTCATCTCGTCGTCGTTGAAGATCGGCGTCACCAGCCCGGCGCCGGCCTTGTAGGCATGCTCGACGATCCGTCTGGTCAGCGGCAGCGCCGCGATCGACGACGTCAGCACCAGGTCCTGTCCGGGTTGCAACTGCAGCCCGACCTTGATGGCGACTTCCGCCAGCCTGTCGAGCTTCACCGGGTCTATCGATGCGGCAACGCCGCGCGAATGTGTGGTCATGATCCTGCCTGCCGTAGTTTGATGTCTCACTCTACATAGACCGGTGGCACGGTGCTTTCCACCGCGATCCCACCGGTGGGTGCGGTGGCCGCATTCGGCGACCCGAACTGTGCCATCGTCGCCTCGATCTCTTCCTTGATCCAGACCTTGAAATCCCGGACCTTGCGGTTTTCGGCCTTGGCCGAGGAGGTCACCAGCCAATAGCCGAGGCCGCTCTGGGCGCGGATCCCGAACGGCGCCACGAGCCGGCCGTCGGCCAGCGCATCGGCGGTGAGCAATTGCCAGCCGAGCATCACGCCATGGCCGGCAATCGCCGATTCAAGGCACAGCATCGGATCGGTGAAGCGCGCGCCCTTCAGGAAGGTGACCGGTGGAACGCCGGCTGCCTCGAACCAGCTTTCCCAATTGATCATGGCCCGTTCGTCGGTGATGGCGCAGGTCTGGGCAAGATCCTCGATCGATTTCAGTTTCCCGGCGATCGCCGGGGCGCAGACCGGAAAGACTTCCTGGGCCAAAAGCAGTTCCGCCCTCCCGCCCGGCCATTTGCCGTCGCCGAGCCGGATGGCAATATCGATGTCGGAATGGTCGAGATCGGCCAGCCGCACCGAAGCATCGATGCGCAAAAGCACGTTGGGATGCCGCGCAAAGTGACGCGACAGCCGCGGCAGCAGCCACTTCGAGGCAAAGGCCGGCGCCACCGAAACCACCAATGTGCATTGCGTCGCCTCGTCGGCCAGCGCCACGGCGTGGGCAAGCTCGCGAAACCCCGCACCGAGGCGGGCCGAGAAGGCAGCGCCGAACTCGGTCAGCACGAGACCGCTCGCCGTTCGCTCGAACAGCGCCTGGCCGAGCTGCTTCTCGGTGCGGCTGATCTGCTGGCTGACGGCGCTGACGGAAACGTTGAGTTCTCCGGCGGCCGCCGCGAGCGAGCCGAGACGGGCGACGGTTTCGACGGCGCGAAGCCCGTTGAGATGGACGCGATTGAGCATGGCCATTTGAGTTTTTCTAAACCGATCCGGCTGAAATCTCAATTGAAAGACACATCGGAACGGCACATTTTACGGAGGGAGCCAGACCCGTGGAGCCAAAAATGCTGAGCATGTTGTCATCGCTGAAGATCTTTTTCTCGACCCATGCTCCGCAAGAGCCAAGCCGCGAGAGCGTGACGCAGAGATGGCTGACCGATCCGCTTTCGCATCCTGTGCTCAACACCATGTCGGAGCGCGAATTGGGTGATGTGCCGTTCAGGCTGACGGCGCTCCGCACGGTGCACGAGACTGCTTCATTGCATGCGGGTTTCGGTGGACGCTGCTAAACGGACGCCTCGCTTTCCGGCTTAAGCAAAAGTCGAGGCGAGCGCCGCGCACTGCGACCGCGCTGGCCCAACCAAAGGTGGATTGTTTCACAGCCTCGCGCACTTAATTGTGCACTGCAATGACAGCCACCTCGACAGCACTACGTTTCGTCATCGCCGGTATGATCGCCATGGCTGTTGCCATGGGCATCGGCCGCTTTGTCTATACGCCGATCCTGCCTGGCATGATGGAGGAGCTCCATCTGTCGCCGGCCGATGCCGGGTGGATCGCCTCCGCCAACTATCTTGGCTACCTTGTCGGCGCGCTGGCGGCGGCGGGCGGTTGGGCGCAGGGACGTGAACGCATGCTGATGCTGGTGGGTCTCGGCGCCAGCACTGCCCTTGCTGCGTTGATGGGACTGTCCGACACCATGGTCGCCTTTCTCGTCATCCGCTTTCTGGCCGGCCTGGCCAGCGCCTTCGTCATGGTGTTCATGGCCAGCATCGTTTTCAGTCATATTAACGCTGCCGGCCGCGGCGACCTGCAGGCGTGGCATTTTGGCGGCGTTGGTCTCGGCATCGCGGTGTCCGCGGCGATGATGGCGGCGCTGGTCACCGAACATGCCGGCTGGGCGGCTGGCTGGCTCTGGTCGGCGGCAATTTCGGCTTGCGGTTTCGTCGTCGTGGCGCTGTTGGCGAACGAAGGCCCACTCGCCAATGGCGACGCCACGCGCGAGCCGGCGCTGCCGAAGGACTGGTCGCTGATGAAGATCATCGTCGCCTACGGCCTGTTCGGTTTTGGCTATGTGGTGACGGCGACGTTCCTGGTCGCCATCGTCCGGCAAGGCGGCGGCAGCCGCGTCTTCGAGGCGATGGTGTGGATGGTCGCCGGCCTTGCCGGTTTTCCCTCCACCTGGCTCTGGCAGAAGATCGCCGCCCGGATCGGGCTTTACGCAGCCTATGCGCTGGCATGCTTCATCGAAGTTGCGGGCGTCACCGCCAGCGTGGCTATCGGCGGACGCACAGGGCCACTGCTTGGCGGCCTGTTGCTCGGCGGCACCTTCATTGCCATCACGGCACTTGGCCTGCAGGCCGCGCGGCACCAGGCGCCAAAAGCGCCGCGGCGTATCTTTGCCTTTATGACGGCGTCCTTCGGCCTTGGCCAGATCATCGGCCCGATCGCCGCCGGGTTGCTGGCGCAGATGTCAGGCGATTTCTTCCTCGCCTCGATCGCCGCCGCAGTGATGCTGGTCGTCTCCGGCGCCATCACATGGTCGGCCGCGCCAAAATCGCCATGATTATAGGGTTGCTCGATGCCGGGCATCGGGTAGGCATTTGCTTTCCACCTAATATGTGACTTTATGCCCGCTAAACCCCGCTGATTTGCCCATCGACCGAGGAATCCCCCACAGTGTTCGTATCCTTCTTCCCGCAGCCGAAGCTTTTTTTCTCTTCGGCAGCCATCTGGAGCCTTGCGGCGATCCTGTTCTGGTTTTTCGGCGGCGAGCAGTTGGGCGCCGTTTTCGGACTGCCCACAGCTGCCGCCGACGCGCCACCAATCGTCGGTATCGCCGTCCTCGCGTCTAAGCCGTTCCTCTGGTTCTACATCTATTTCACTGTCTGCGTTGGGGTCTTCTACGCGTTCTGGCGGCTCTACGCGCCGCACCCCTGGCAGAATTGGTCCATCCTTGTAGCGGCATTGATCCTGTTCTTAATCTATTTCAATGTGCAGATCAGCGTCGCCGTTAACGACTGGTACGGTCCCTTCTTCGACTACATCCAGGGGCTGATTTCCAAGACAATAGAATCGACCAATGCCGAGTTTTACGCCCGGCTGGCCACGTTCGCTTGGCTGGCGCTGGTCGGCATGAATGTCAGTGTTATCAATGCCTTTATCGTCAGCCATTGGATATTTCGTTGGCGGATGGCGATGAACGAACACTTCATGACGAACTGGAGCAAATTGCGCCACATCGAGGGGGCTTCTCAGCGTGTTCAGGAAGACACGATGCGTTTCGCTCAAATCATGGAGGATCTCGGTACCAGCTTCGTGCAGTCGATCATGACGTTGATTGCGTTCCTTCCGGTCTTGATCAAACTTGAAGTCCATATCAGCGAATTACCAATAGTCGGCGCCGTTCCTCATCCCCTTGTGGTTGCCGCGATCGCCTGGTGCGTTTTCGGAACCATTTCAGTAATGATCGCCGGTTTGAAACTACCAGGCCTCCAGTTCCGAAATCAGCGCGTCGAGGCAGCATATCGCAAGGAGCTGGTCTATGGAGAGGATCACGCTGACCGTGCTCAGCCCGCCACGGCAGCAGAATTGTTCAACAATGTTCGCCGAAATTACTTCAGGCTTTACTTCCATTACATCTATTTCAATGTGGTTCGTTATACCTACTTGCAAGCCGACAATATCTTCTCATTCTTTGTCATGGGGCCGTCGATTGTGGCGCACAGGATAACACTCGGCGTTCTCAATCAGATACCGAACGCGTTTGGCAGAGTGACGGGTTCGCTGCAGTTTCTGCTCACCTCCTGGTCGACCATCGTCGAGCTGCAATCGGTCCACAAACGCCTGCGCGCCTTTGAAGCGACGCTGCAAGGCGAGCCGCTGCCGCCGATCGATCAGCGCTATCTGGAACGCCAAGGCGCCGAGGACCCGGCTTAAAAAGCTGAGGTTTGGAACCGGGTTGGCGGCTCAGCCGCCAACCGATGCCTGTGTCTCGCCGGCTTTCCGCCGCGAAGCATAATCGCGAAAACTGATGCATTCGACATCGGCCTTGACGCAGACCTCGCCGGCAAAGCGCTCCAGCGCGTTCCAGTAGGCGCCGTCATTCATCAGCGCGAAGTGGAAGCCGAGTTCCAGCGGAATGCGCTTGTCCCGATATTGCGCATCGAAGGCGGCGCGAAAGGCATCGTAGGTTCGGTTGGCGAACTCGTCCGCCTTGCTCGGCCGCTCAAAGCCGCCGGAATGTCTGACATAGAGATTGTAATCCATGGCGATCACCGGCCTTGATTTCGGTCCTTCAGGAATCTGCGGCAGTGAAAAGTGCATGATGCCTTGGCTGGCCGTCGGCCGGGCAGGGCCCTGCGAGACGCCGCTGGCGTCGAATTGATAGCCGGCCGCCGGCAGTGCCTCGTAGAGCGCCTTGTCCGTCGACAAATACGGCGCGCGGAAACCGACCACCGCATGCCTTGCGAAATCGCGCCAGCCCTCCGGTTCGGGCGCGATGCCGTTGATCGCATAGGCGTTCTCGAGAATGTGCTCGAACGAGCTGAACTCCTTCAGCCAGTCGGCCTTGCTCCAGTCCTTGCCGTCGAAATGGCCGCAGCCATGGCTGGCGATATCGTGGCCCTCATGCGCGGCAAGTCCGATCTGCTCGAGCCGCTCGCTCACTTCCTGCTTGGAGGCGGCAAAGCCGATGTTGGATTTGCCTGATGTCTTGCCGGGCGCCGTGTATTCCTTGCGCGTTTCCGGCGACAACAGGAACACGCAGGACAGGAAGTAGGTGAAATGCGCCCCGGTGCGCTGCGCCAGCGCGCGGCTGCGCTTCCACTGCGAAATGTCGCGGGCGCTGTCGAACGAGATGATGACGACCTGCCTGGGCTTTGGTGGCGCCGGCGGATCGGCCAAAGCCACACCGGCGGTGGCGAGCGAAGCGAGGGAAAACGCAACAGCGCGGAACGGACGATACATCGGCAATCTGATCTTAACTCGGAGGATGTCTGGAAGCCGGCTATCGCGCAAATGTGGCGCGGGTGCGATTGGTCTTTTGGGCGGCCCGCCGTGGGAATAGGCGATTTTCCCGCCGAACCCCTTCCATGCCGACAAAATTTCGCTAAAACGCGGGCTGACAACGGCCCGAGAGGGCAGGAATGGTTTGATTGATGTCCGACGACAGTTTTATCCGTGAAGTCAACGACGAGATGCGTCGCGAACAGGCGCAGAAGCTGTGGGACCGTTTCGGTCCCGCCTTGCTTGTCCTCGCGATCCTCGTGGTGCTCGGCACCGCCGCCTTCGTCGGCTATCGATACTGGGACGAGACGCGCGCCAACCGCTCCGGCGATGCGTTCTCGCAGGCGCTGAAGCTTGCCAATGACGGCAAGAACGACGAAGCGCTGACCGCTCTCGACCAGTTGGAGAAGGATGGCTACGGCGCTTATCCGCTGCTCGCCCGCATGCGCGCCGCGACCGTCAAGGCCAGCAAGGGCGACGTCGACGCCGCCGTCAAGGACTTCGACGACGTCGCCGCCGACACGGCCATTCCTTCAGGCATTCGCGACATGGCCCGGCTCAGGGCAGCGCTCCTGCTTGTCGACCATGGCTCCTTCGCCGATGTCTCCAGCCGGGTCGAGGCGCTTACGTCGGACACCAACACGCTGCGCCACACGGCGCGCGAGGCGCTCGGTCTTTCCGCCTGGAAGGAAGGCAAGACCCAGGATGCGCTGAAGCTGTTCGACCAGATTGCCGCCGACGACGGCGCCCCGCGCAACACCCGTGAGCGGGCAACCTTGATGTCCGAGCTGATCCGCGGGTCGGGCAGTGCGTCGTGACCTTCAAAGTCGCCATCATCGGCAGACCTAACGTCGGCAAATCGACTCTTTTCAATCGGCTGGTGGGAAGGAAGCTGGCGCTTGTCGACGACACGCCGGGCGTCACCCGCGATCGCCGTGTTCATGCCGCCAAGCTTTACGATCTGCATTTCGACGTCATCGACACCGCCGGCTTCGAGGATGCCGCCGCCTCGACCTTGCCGGGCCGCATGCGGGCGCAGACCGAGATTGCCATCCGCGAGGCCGACCTGATCTTCTTCACGGTCGATGCCAAGTCCGGCCTGATGCCCGATGACAAGACTTTCGCCGAGATCGTGCGCAAGTCCGGCAAGCCGGTCGTGCTGGTCGCCAACAAGGCCGAGGCGAAAGGCGCCCAGGGCGGCATGCTGGAGGCCTGGGAGCTCGGCCTCGGTGAGCCGATCCCAGTATCGGCCGAACACGGCCAGGGCATGCCCGACCTGCGCGACGCGGTGATCGGAGCGCTTGGCGAGGCGCGCGCGTTTGGTGAAGAAGAAGACGGCGAAGGCGAAGAGGTCGTCGCCGGTGAGGTGCTGATCGGCGAGGACATCGTCGACCCGGATGCGGAAGATGTGCCTTCATACGACGACACCAAACCGATGCGCATCGCCGTCGTCGGCCGCCCGAATGCCGGCAAATCGACGCTGATCAACGCGCTGATCGGCGAGGAGCGGCTGTTGACCGGGCCGGAAGCCGGCATCACCCGTGATTCCATCTCCGTCGACTGGGACTGGCATGGCCGCCGCTTGAAACTGTTCGACACGGCCGGCATGCGCCGCAAGGCGAGGATCCACGAAAAGCTGGAAGTCATGTCGGTGCAGGACGGCTTGCGCGCCATCCGCTTTGCCGAGATCGTCATCATCGTGCTCGACGCCACCATTCCTTTCGAGAAGCAGGATCTGCAGATCGCCGACCTGATCATCCGCGAGGGGCGGGCGCCGGTGATCGCCTTCAACAAATGGGACCTGATCGACCATCCCCAGGAGCTTCTGGCGGAGTTGCGCGAGAAGACCGAGCGGCTGTTGCCGCAGGTGCGCGGCATCCAGGCGGTGCCCGTCTCGGCCGAAACCGGGCGCGGCCTCGACAAGCTTATGGATGCGGTGCTGAAGACCCACAAGGTGTGGAACAGCCGCGTCTCGACAGGCAAGCTCAACCGCTGGCTGGAAAGCATCCTGGCGCATCATCCGCCGCCTGCCGTCGCCGGTCGTCGGCTGAAGGTCAAATATGTCACCCAGGCCAAGACGCGGCCGCCGGGCTTCGTCGTCCAGTGCTCGCGGCCGGAGGCGATGCCGCAATCCTATGTCCGCTATCTCTCCAACAGTCTGCGTGAAGCCTTCGACATGCCCGGCGTGCCGATCCGCATTGCGCTGCGCACGTCGGACAACCCGTTTGCCGGCAGGGCCAAGAAACGCAGCTGAGCATCGCTGCCCGTCCTGGCGCCATGATCAAGCCACGTCGCGCAAACCGTTTTCGTTGGTCCGCGTGTTATCGGGCAGCTGTTGCCGCACCGCCTGCAGCAATATCTCGGCGAGGCGCGCGACCACCGGCTCGGGTTCGGCATCCTTGCGGTGCAGGAACAACGCCATTTTGGGTAGTGCCGGCAGCCCAGCGATCTCCGGTGTCATCGCGCTGACGCTGGCCGGCAGGCCGATGTCGGTGCGGATGGTCAGCCCCAGTCCCGCCGCGACAGCTGCCCAGATGCCGCCAAGGCTTGGGCTGGAAAAGGCCATCCGCCACGACAGACCGGCGCGGTCGAGCGTTTCGGTCGCCACCGTGCGCAAAAGGCAGGGTGCTTCAAGCGCCACCAGCGGCAGCGGCTCGCCGTTGCGCAGGCTGGTCGCGATGCGCTTTGCCGGGCCGATCCAGCGCATCTGCACGTCGGCGACGTGCTCGCTGTAGGGCAGCGTCTCGCCGCTGTGCCAGGCGAGCGCGATGTCGAGATTGCCTGAAGTGACGCGCTCGGCAAGTTCGTAGCTGCGCGCGATCCTGGCTTCGATCTTGACCTTGGGATGGGCACGGGCGAAGCGCCCGAGCACGTCAGGCAGCACCGCCTCGCCGAAATCCTCCTGCAGCCCAAGCCGTACCCAGCCTTCCAGCTCGACGTCATGGATAGCGGATGCCGCCTCGTCATTGAGCTCGATCAGCCGCCGCGCATAGCCAAGCATGGTCTCGCCGGCCTCGGTCAAGGCGAGGCCCCGTCCCGACTTGCGGAAGATCGGCGTCGCCGCCTGCTCCTCCAGTTTCTTCAATTGCGCGCTGACCGCCGACGTTGATCGGCCAAGCCGGTCGGCAGCCTTGGCGAAGCTGCCCAGCTCCATGCCGGTGACGAAACTGCGAAGAACGTCGAGGTCGAATGTCACGCGTCGCACGGCAATAGTCCTGATTTTCAGGATAGTAAGTCAAAAACTTCCCGATATTCGGCATGAATCTATGGCGGTAAAGACGAGGCGTCAAGGTCCGGATGCAGTCGGACCATCAAGGGAATTCAGTCATGTCGCTCGTCGCTACGGATTTGGGATGCAGCCAGGCCAGGCCTCGGCAGCAGCCGGATGGAGCCGCCGCTGGTGCCGCGACCGTCCGCTCCAATCATCGCTGGAAGGTGCTGGGCATCGGTGTTGCCGCCAATGCCAGCTTTTCCGCGACCTTCTCCGGCATCCCGGCGACGGCGGTCTTCTTGCGCTCTGGCTACCAGCTCGGCAATGGTCAGCTCGGGCTGGTTCTCGGTCTGCTTGGCCTGGGTGTGGCGCTGAGCGAACTGCCGTGGGGATTGCTCACCGATCGCTGGGGCGATCGCCGCGTGCTGCTGGCCGGACTCGGTGCCACCGCGGCATGGCTGCTTCTCATGGCATTGCTGGTCGTGCCGTCGCCGGCACACCTTCCCGGGGTTGTGCTTCTGGCCGCCGTGTTGCTTGTCACTGGCCTGCTTGGCGGCAGCGTCAATGGCTCAAGCGGCCGCGCCATCATGGCCTGGTTCCGTGAAGGCGAGCGCGGCTTCGCCATGAGCATCAGGCAGACTGCGGTGCCGCTCGGCGGCGGGCTCGGCGCCTTTGTCCTGCCGTCGCTTGCCTCGGTGCATGGCTTTGCAGCGGTCTACGGCCTGCTGGCCGCATTCTCCGCCGTCACGGCGCTTTTCGCGTGGCGCTGGTTGCACCAGCCACCAATCGGCGAAGACGCGACGTCCGCCAGCGACGCCATGGTGTCGGCCGGCCCGACACCGCTGCGCAATCCGGACGTCTGGCGTATCGCAATGGCCATCGGCCTGCTCTGCGTCCCGCAAGTGGCGGTGCTCACCTTCGCCTCTGTTGGGAACGACAGTGATCAGCGCCAGCCTGGCAGCCGTGCAGGTCGGCGCCATGGTCATGCGCGTCTGGAGCGGCCGCTTCACCGATCGACGCGGCAACCGCCGCTCGTTCCTCCGCTTTTTCAGCATGCTGAGCGCAGCCGCCTTTGCCACCCTCACGCTGCTTGTGTTTGTCGCGGCCACCATTCCCGCCTGGCAGCCGGTGCTCGCGACAACGATCGTTGCCGCGCTGATCGTTGCCGGCATCTGTGTTTCAGCCTGGCACGGCGTTGCCTACACCGAGCTTGCCACGCTTGCCGGCGCCAGCAATGCCGGGACGGCGCTCGGTCTGGCCAACAGCTTTGTCTTTGTCGCCTTCTTCCTGGTGCCGATCGCCATCCCTGGGCTTCTGGTCGTCGGATCATGGGCGTGCGTCTGGCTATCGGCCGCCATCTGCGCGCTGATGGCTCGGCCGATTTTCCTGCGGCCGGCCTGACTTCGCATGCTGGCCGCAAAATCGCCCGACTTCGGAACCACGACCTTGAGCCGACTGAGAAAACCCGATCGAACCTGTTAACGTCCCATCAAGGTTAATGCATCATTTTGCTCTCCAGTGGGGTCAGTCGCGTTCCTGGAGAGAGTTCCGTGCATCGACGTGTGTTGAAGCGGCTTGCGGCCGCCGCCGGTGAGAAAAAACGTGGCTTTCTGACCCCGTTCGTCATCGGTCTCGGAATCTGGATCGGCTTTCCGACCGTCGCCGCCTACCAGGACATGACCAGCTTTGTGTCCGGCCTCGAAGCGTCGAACACCCGCTGGAATTCCTATGTCGAGAAATCCGTCGCCGGCTCGACCCATGCGGCCGAGATGCCCTTTGTCGATTCCGACGTCACCGGCTCCATCTCCGGATCGGGCGTCCATCTGGCCGGCGTCGGCAACGTGTCGTTTCGTGGCAAGGGCGGCAAGGTCAGCGGCACGCCCGACGAGGATCGCATCGTGCGGGCCGACAAGAAGGGCCGCATCGTCCAGGTTTCTCCCGTCACGCCGCCGAAGAATTTCAATGCCGGCTCGATCTTCGAGCGCACCTCCTCCTTGCTGCGGCCCAGCATGGATAGCGGCTTGAAGATGGCTTTCGCCAAACCGCAGATCAAAGGCAAGGAAATCCAGATCGCCGCGGCATTCCATGCGCGTGAGGACAAGAAGCCGGATCCCGGCGTGCCGGCCATGCTTGCCGCGCTGGTCAACAACGACCATCCCGATGTGCTGGCGACCGCCTATGCGCAGGCCGAGCCCGACTATGCCAAGGCATCGCCCTTCGAAGCCCTGCTTCAGGACGAGCAGCCCAATGACGGTCGCTTCATCCCGCCGATGGCCAAGGGCGACCATTCCTGGATCCAGAACCCGCTGCCGGCGAGTGTCTTCTCCAAGAAGGAGCAGGCATGCCTTGCCAACGGCATCTATTTCGAGGCGAGAAGCGAATCCGTGCGCGGCCAGGCCGCCGTGGCTCAGGTCATCCTCAATCGCGTCCGCAACCCGGCCTATCCCAATTCGATCTGCGGCGTCGTCTACCAGAACGACAGCTGGTTCAACCGCTGCCAGTTCTCTTTCGCTTGCGACGGCAGGAGGAAGCGCATCGACAGCCCCGCCGCTTACAAGACCGCGCAGGATATCGCCATGGCCGTCACCGCCGGCAAGATCTTCATCCCCGAAGTCGGATCGTCGACCCACTACTACGCCCAATATGTCCATCCCGGCTGGGCGCGCACGATGCAGAAGATGACCAAGATCGGCCTGCATATCTTCTACCGCACCTATGGCGGCGGCTGGAGCTGAGCACCGCACAGTCACCGATCTTTTCGCGCTGCGTGCAGCCGATCGAAGAGCCAATGCCGGGGGGATTCGTGCAGCGCATCCCCGTCGTCGTGGCGGGCACGATGTCGCACCTTTATAACCAATTGATTTTGTTGCCTAAAATACATGACAATGAACTTCCGCCCGTGGCTTGACTGGCGCAAACCCTCTAACTATGTTGCCGGCGACTTTAGAAGCGGACGGACGGTGACGGTCTGACCGGGCAGGGGGGTTGCGATGGCCGATAAAAACAGGCCAGACGGAACCGGAGAAACCGGCCGCGGCAAGCAGCATGAAGCCGAAATCCGCGACGACGATCTTGAGCGCCGCCGGCGTGATCTTGAAGCATCGCTTGCGACAAGGCGGCCGGACCGGCTCGAGGGGAAAGACGACGCGAAAGCGGGCAGTGTGGCCGGTTATGGCCAGGCGCTCAAACTCTCCAGCGAGTTCATCGCCGGGGTGGTGGTGGGTGCCGGCATCGGCTGGATCATCGACCGTCTGGCGGGGACATCGCCATGGGGTCTGATCGTGTTTCTGCTGCTGGGTTTTGGCGCCGGCGTGCTCAATGTGATGCGTTCCGCGGGCGTTGTGGCAGAATTCGGACAGGGCGATAAATCGCGCCGTGACCAGGACGACAGGAAATGACCGCGCTTCATGTGTGGTAATGGTAACGAAGCCGTAAGCGGCATTGACGGGGTTTGAACGTGGCAGCTGACAAGGTCGATCCGATCCACCAGTTCCATATCAACAAGCTGATACCGATCGAGATCGGCGGCTACGACCTGTCTTTCACCAATTCCGCACTGTTCATGGTCGCAACCGTGGTCGTTGCGGCGGCATTTCTGTTTCTCACAACCTCGAGCCGCAGCCTGGTTCCCGGCCGGCTTCAGTCGGTCTCCGAGATGGCCTATGAGTTCGTCGGCAACATGTTGCGCGATGCCGCCGGCACGCAGGGCATGAAGTTCTTCCCGTTCGTGTTCTCGCTGTTCATGTTCGTGCTGGTCGCCAATCTGCTTGGCCTGTTCCCGTATTTCTTCACCGTCACCAGCCATATCATCGTCACCTTCGGCCTCGCCGCCCTGGTGATCGGAACCGTGGTCGTCTACGGTTTCATGAAGCACGGTTTGGGCTTCCTGAAGCTGTTCGTGCCGCATGGCGTGCCGGTCTTCCTGCTGCCGCTGGTGGTGCTGATCGAGGTGATCTCCTTCGTGTCGCGCCCGGTCAGCCTCTCGGTTCGTCTGTTCGCCAACATGCTCGCCGGCCACATCACGCTGAAGGTGTTTTCTGGATTTGTCGTCAGCCTGAGCGCGCTGGGCGCGGTCGGTGTGGCGGGCTCGGTCCTGCCGCTGGCAATGGCGGTGGCGCTGACGGCACTGGAACTGCTGGTCGCTTTCCTGCAGGCCTACGTCTTTGCGGTGTTGACCTGCATGTACCTCAACGACGCCCTGCACCCTGGGCACTGAGCAAGAGTTTCCGGCCCAACATTGGCGCCGGATTGAATCGCAACGGAATTTTAGATCCAAAGGAGTTGAACAAATGGACGCAGAAGCAGCAAAGTACATCGGCGCCGGCATCGCTTGCCTGGGCATGGGTGGCGCGGGCATTGGCCTCGGCAACATCTTCGGCAGCTACCTGGCGGGCGCTCTGCGCAATCCGTCGGCTGCTGATGGCCAGTTCGGCCGTCTGATCTTCGGCTTCGCCGTGACCGAAGCTCTGGGCATTTTCTCGCTTCTCATCGCGCTTCTGGCCCTGTTCGGCTGAGCTAAGCGTTGGGAAGATTGGACAGGCCGGCCGCGCGAGCGGCAGGCTTGAATTTCGGGGATAGTCCATGTTCGTGACATCTGCCTTCGCGCAAGAGTCCGCACCTGCAGCCGACACCAGCCACGCTGCGACGGAAGGCGACACGCATTCCGGCACCAGCGTGCCTGCCGAAGCGCACGGCACGTTTCCACCATTCGATCCTGCGACGTTCCCGTCGCAGCTTCTGTGGCTGGCGATCACTTTCGGGCTGTTCTACCTCTTCCTGAAGCGGGTTGTGATGCCGCGCGTCGGGGGCATCATCGAGGTCCGCAACGACCGGATCACCCAGGACCTCGACCAGGCGAGCAAGTTGAAGGGCGAGGCCGACGCTGCCGTTGCTGCCTACGAGCAGGAACTGACGGAAGCCAAGACCAAGGCCAACGCGATCGGCCAGCAGGCCGGCGATGCGGCCAAGGCCGAAGCCGAGACCGCACGCAAGAAGGTCGAGGCGGCCCTCGACGAGAAGCTTGGCGAGGCCGAAGCCCGCATTTCTTCCATCAAGGCCAAGGCCATGAAGGAAGTCGGCAGCATTGCCGAGGACACCGCTTCGGCGATCGTCGAGGCACTGGTCGGCGGCAAGGCCAGCAAGGCCGAGATCGCGGCCGCGGTCAAATCCGTGGCCCGGTGAGGAGCGCATCATGGATTACACATCTCTCGCGACGCTCTGGGCAACGATAGCCCTCATCATCTTCCTCGGCGTTGCCGTTTACATCAAGGTGCCTGGCATGATCGCCAAGGCGCTCGACGCCCGCGCCGCCAGGATCAGCAACGAGCTGGATGAAGCGCGCCGGCTGCGCGAGGAGGCCCAGCAGCTGCTCGGCCAGTACCAGCGCAAGCGCAAGGAAGCCGAGCAGGAGGCCGCCGACATCGTTGCGGCCGCCAAGCGCGAAGCCGACATGCTCGCTGCGGAAGCGCACAAGAAGACCGAGGACTATGTCGCCAGGCGCACCGCGCTTGCCGAACAGAAGATCGGTCAGGCCGAGCGAGACGCCATCAGCGAAGTCCGCGCCAGCGCCGTCGACATCGCCGTCGAGGCTGCGCGTGCGCTGCTCGCCGGCAAGATGGACGCCAAGGCCGGCGCCGACCTCTTCAAGGCATCGCTGGCGGATGTGAAGTCCAAGCTCAACTGAGCCTGTAACACAGAGCAAAGATCAAAGCCGCCCGGGAAACCTGGCGGCTTTTTGTTGTGGAAAACTATCCGCTCAATCCAGGCCGGCGAGGCTCTCGTCTTCCGCCACTTCCGTCCCGCCAAGCCTGAACGGCGCGAAGGACACGCGGTGCAGCCGCGCCACCGGCCCATGCGCTTCGATCGCCGTGCGATGGCGGGCCGTGGCGTAGCCCATGTGGACCTCGAACCCGTAGCGCTCGTGATGGTTGCCGCAGCCGCACATCATGCGGTCGCGCATCACCTTGGCGACGATCGAGGCAGCGGCGATCGATTGCGAGCGCTGGTCGCCCTTGATCAGCGCGCGCGCCACGCAGGGCAACCCTGGCGGCACGTCGCGCCCGTCGGCGAGCGCGAGTTTCGGTTGGACCGACAGCCCGACCAGGGCGCGGCGCATCGCTTCCAGGCTGGCCTTTAGGATGTTGCTGCCGTCGATGCCCTCGGCGCTGATGGACGCCATCGAAACGCCCAGCGCCGAGCCAAGAATTCGCACGAACAGCGCTTCGCGTTGCAGATGGCTGAGACGTTTGGAATCGTCGAGCCCGTCTGGAATGTTGGCGGGGTCGAGCACCACCGCCGCCGCGACCACCGGCCCGGCCAGCGGACCGCGGCCGGCCTCGTCCATGCCCGCCACCGGCCACAGGCCATCCGTCATCGCCTTCGTCTCGAAGGAGAAATCGGGTTTCTCGATGATCTCAAAGAGAAGCGGAGAATCGGAACGCGCGCGAGCCATGTTGCGGCGAGGTTCGCATCGGCTCCGATTCTCCGCAAGTCCCTCCGGGTCGGGTGGGGCGCCGGACCGGGAGGGCACCGTCTGCAGGCCGGGGCAGGCCGGACGGGATTCTTGTGCCGCGACAGGTCAAACCGCCGCGACGAATTGTCTTTTCAAAGCAGGGTCAGCTGCACCTGGTCCTTGCCGCCGGCCACGAACTGATCGGTCCGAAGCGTGCGCCGTTCGACGTTGAGGCCGAGCCGCTTGGCGGTGATCTCGAAGCGCCGGCCGATCTGCCAGGCGTAGGGACCAGCACCCTTCATGCGCTTGCCCCACTCCGAATCGTAGTCCTTGCCGTCGCGCATCGAGCGGATCAGCGACATCACGTGGCGGTAACGGTCGGGATAGTGGCGCAACAGCCAGTCCTTGAAGATCGGACTGACCTCCAGCGGCAGGCGCAGCACGACATAACCCGCTTCGCGCGCACCGGCGGCGCGTGCCGAATCGAGGATGCGTTCCATCTCCTGGTCGGTCAGGCCGGGGATGATCGGCGCCACCATGACCGAGGCCGGAATGCCGGCATCCGAAAGCTGCCGGATCGCCTCCAGCCGCTTGGTCGGCGTCGAGGCGCGGGGCTCCATCGTTCTGGCCAGCATGCGATCGAGCGTCGTCACCGACAGCGCCACCTTGGCCAGCCCGCGCTCGGCCATGCGCGACAGGATATCGATGTCGCGCGTCACCAATGCGGACTTGGTGACGATGCCGACCGGATGGCCGCGCGCTTCCAGCACTTCGAGGATCTCACGCATGATCCGATACTGCTTCTCGATCGGCTGGTAGGGATCGGTGTTGGTGCCGATCGCGATGGTGCGCGGCTGGTAGCTATCCTTCGACAGTTCCTTGTAGAGCAGTCGCGCCGCGTCCGGCTTGGCGAACAGCTTCGATTCGAAATCGAGGCCTGGCGACAGGCCCATGAAACTGTGCGTCGGCCGGGCAAAGCAATAGACGCAGCCATGTTCGCAGCCGCGATAAGGATTGATCGACCGGTCGAAGGAGATGTCTGGCGATTCGTTGCGGGTGATGATGGTGCGTGGCTTCTCGACCTGCACCTCGGTCTTGAAGGGCGGTAGTTCCTCCAGCGAATTCCAGCCATCATCGAAGACATGCCGGCTGACAGGCTCGAACCGGCCGGATGGATTGATGCCCGCCGACCTGCCGCGATTGCGGTCCGGACGGACACGCACGCCACTCTGCTCGATCATCGCATTGGCCATCTCGGCTCTTCCAGCTCCGAAAGCTGCAATGTCGGCGCGCACGATCTGTTCCATCTTCGCCCGCTCCCAGGGACTGTCTATGTTGTGTCGAATCGCTCTGTTCATGAAATTATTCCTATTTCGCCGATGAGAACAAAGCAAGAACTTTTTATGGTGCGCTGCAAAAACTGGCGCTGCGTTCGGCTTTCCGCTATTCGGCTAATGATGCTCAGTGTCCTGATCGAAACCCGCAATGACGAGGAGGGCCTCGCCCGCACGCTCGCCTCGCTGATTGGCGGCGCGGTCGAGGGCGTGGTGCGTGACGTCATCGTCTGTGACACGGGTTCAACCGACCAGACGCATCGTGTTGCCGAGCATGCCGGCTGTCACTACGTGACCGGCGGTATCGCTGCCGGCATCCGCCAGGCCAAGGGTGACTGGGTGCTGCTCCTGGAGCCGGGCTCGCGGCTGGTGGACGGCTGGATCGATGCGGTCGTTGCCCACACGGCCAGGCAGACCATGGCGGCGCGCTTCTCGCGGGCGCGCGGCAGCCGCACACCGTTCCTGGCCCGGGTGTTTTCGGGAAACCGCGCCTTGGCCGATGGATTGCTGATCAGCAAGCTTCAGGCCGCGGCAGCGTCGAAGAGTGCCGGCAGCGCCGAGGCCATCGCACGCGGCCTCGCGACAAAGCGGCTCGACGCCGAAATCTGGGTGGCACCGCCGAAGCAGCGCTCCCCGGAGTGATCTTTTTGCAGGTGCTCTGTTCATTGTGCATTGCACAAAATCTGACGCGAGGTTAGTTTCCCGTTCAGACGGGTGGATTGGGTTTGGGTCATGCCGAGTGATGAGCACCGATGCGGCATCGGCGCCACGCTCATAGCCGAGGACCCGATGAAGCTTTCACCTCCCAACAAATCCGGCGCTGCCAGTCTTGAGGCCGTTGCCCGCAACGGCAGCCTGCTGCGCCGCATCGCCGTGCGCATTCCGACCTATCTGACGGACCTGCGCGAAAACCCTGCCTGGCTGCCGATGTTCGTGCTGGCGCGCACAATGCCAGGACGCCGGATGCATTGGCTGGGCGCAAAACGCGCTCGTCCGGCCCATAATTCGGGGGATACGATGTTTGCCGGCGTCGACCGCGAAGCCGTGGTCGAAGCGCTGCGCTCCGACGGGCTGTTTTCGGGCCTGATGCTGCCACCGGCGACCCATGAAGAGATCGCCAGTTTCGCCCAGCGCACGCCTTGCTTTGGCAATTTCGATCGCCGTCTCGAATTCATGCCGGGTGAACATGCCGAGGCCGAGAAACGCATGGGTCGCTCACTGCTCAGCGGACATTTTTTCGAGCGCATCCTCGACTGCCGGGCGGCACTCGCCATCCAGCGCGATCCGCTGCTTCTGGATATTGCGGCGCACTATCTCGGCGGCCAGGCAAAACTCATCACCACGCGCGTCTGGTGGAGTTTTCCGACGGGTGAGGCTTCGGACGCCGACAAGAACCTTGCCTCGCTCGGCAAGTATCATTTCGACCTCGACGACTGGCGCATGCTGAAATTCTTCTTCTATCTCAAGCCGGTCGACGCCGACACCGGCCCGCATGTCTATGTCCGGGGCAGTCACAAGCGCCGCAGCCTCAAGCATCAGCTCACCTTGCTGGTCGGCCATCCCGCACAAGAGGTTCTGGATGTCTACGGCGAGCACAGCCCGGTGACGCTGACCGGTGAAGCCGGTCTCGGCTTCGTCGAGGATCCGTTTGGCTTCCACATGGGCACGGTGCCGGCGCGCACGCCGCGGCTGATGATGGAAGTCGGCTTCGGCGTGTCGCCGCCCTCACGCCGGCGCTTTCACGGCGAGCCGGTCATCCGCTGACAGGGAACCATCCCAGCCGGTCCCGCCTTCAAAATCGTGGCCGAGACTATTCATGCGGCATCCGGTTGGGAATGACACTTCGAAGGCGCAAGCAGTGTTCTGCTGGCGAAACCGAGGTCGGGCGCTTGAATTGCTTGCCGTTTGGCCTCAACCGCGCCGCAGATGCTCGTCCAGGCGCGGCATGATCTCGACGAAGTTGCAGGGCATGTGCCGGTAGTCGAACTGCGCCTTCAGGATGCCGTCCCAGGCGTCCCTGCAGGCGCCGGGCGAGCCCGGCAGCACGAAGACGAAGGTGGCGTTGACGACGCCGCCGGTCGCCCGGCTCTGGATCGTCGAGGTGCCGATCTTGTCGTAGGAGATGCGGTGGAAGACTTCCGAAAAGCCGTCCATGCGCTTTTCGAAGATCGGCTCCAGCGCTTCCGGCGTCACGTCGCGGCCGGTGAACCCGGTGCCGCCAGTGGTGATGACGACGTCGATCGCAGCGTCCCGCGACCAGCCGAGCACCTTGTCGCGGATCTTTTCGCGGTCATCGGTGACGATATCGCGGGCGGCGAGGACGTGGCCGGCTTCAGTGATGCGGTCGGCCAGTGTCTGGCCGGATTTGTCGTCGGCGAGGCTGCGTGTGTCCGAGACGGTCAGCACCGCGATGCGGATCGGAATGAAAGGCCGGCTCTCGTCAATCCTGGCCATCTCAGCCAGCCTCCGATGTCATGCTGCGCGTCGCGGCGACGAACCAGTCGGGCTGGCGGCTGCGGATGTCCGCGGCTGCGCGCTTGGCGACATTGCCGGTCTCGAACAGGCCGAAGCATGTCGCGCCGGATCCGGACATCCGGGAGAATCCCGATCCAGCCTTGTTAAGCCAGGAAAGCGCTCTGCCGATGGCGGGCTGCATCGCCAGCGCCGCGGGCTCAAGATCATTGCGGGTGATTTCCAGCCAGTTGCGCAGGCTATGGAAATCGATGCTGCGCGGCAAAGGCGGCAGTGGCGCATTGTCGCGACGCGACAGCGCTGCGAACACCTCGGCGGTCGAGACGGCCGTTCCGGGATTGACCAGCACCAGCCCCAGCGCCGAAAAATCGGGCACCATCGACAACTCGTCCCCGATGCCCCGCGCGATCAGCGGCTTGGCCGCCAGGCACATCGGCACATCGGCGCCAAGCGAAAGGCCGATCCGCCCCAGCTCAGTGCTGTCCATGTCTAGGGCCCATGTCTCCGCCAGCCCGCGCAGCACGGCTGCCGCATCGCTCGAGCCGCCGCCGACGCCGGAGGCAACCGGCAGGTTCTTTTCGAGCCGGATGGCGACCGGCGAGGTTTTCTTGGCCCCAGCCTCTCTTCGCAGCGCATCGCGGGCCTTGAGCACGAGATTGCTGGCGTCGAGCGGAACGGCCTGCGCGTAGCGGCCAGACACGGTAAAATCGTCGCTGTCGGCGAGCGCGATTTCGACCCGGTCGCCAAAACGCGTGAACACCGCCAGGCTTTCGATCAGGTGATAGCCGTCAGGGCGCCTGCCGGTGACATGCAGCGCCAGATTGATCTTGGCGTGCGCATGCCAGGTGCGCGACCCGATCTCGGTGTCCACGGCGTCAGTCGTATGCGGGATGATGCTCAGTCCTTGGCCAGCCGGTATTCGCCGGTCTTCGGATCCTTGACCAGCGTACCCATGGCACCGTTGGCTGCCTGCTTTTCCGTGCGCCGCACCTTGGCGGTCACGCGCTCGGCTTCCCGGATGAAGGTGCGGTAGCCGAAATAGGCGGCGACGCCAACGACGGTGAAGAAAATGATCTGCGGCATGTCAAAACTCCTCCCACGCTGGGCGGCGGCCGGTCGGGTCGGTTCATGCATGTCGCCCAAAGGTGGATCCGGTTTTAGGAAAGCGACATGCATAAGACTTCAAGCTCTCATGCTAGACGGTTTTGCCCGGTTTTCAAAGCCCGAAGCGAGACCACAACGCGCGCTCTTCCGCCGCATCGATCACGCCGCTGGCGGCTGCCGCGGCGATATCGGGCGCTGAAAAGCCCTTGCTCGACCCGAACAGGCCGAACCGGCTGAGGAAACCGCGCGGCGCCGTGACCAGCCTGAGCTGGGTCTTCGCTCCGAAACGGGTCTTGAGCACCGTGCGCATGTCGCCGAGTGCATCGACCAGGCCGAGTTCGAGACCCTTCATGCCGGTCCAGAACAGACCGGTGAACAGGTCCGGATCGTCCTTCAGCTTCGTGCCGCGCCTTTCCTTGACGAGGTCGATGAACGTGCCGTGCACCTCGAGTTGCAGCGCTTTCAGGCGCTCGACGTCTTCCTTCTTCTCCGGCTTGAACGGATCGAGCACAGCCTTGTTCTGGCCGGCGGTGTGGACACGGCGCTCGACGCCGATCTTCTTCATCAGCTCCGGGAAGCCGAACGAGGCCGAGACCACGCCGATCGAACCGACGATGGAGGACGGATCGGCGAAGATCTCGTCGCCGGCGACCGCGATCATGTAGCCGCCCGATGCCGCGACGTCTTCGACGAAGACCAGCACTTTCTTGTTCTTTTCAGTTGCCAGGTCACGAATACGCTTGAAGATCAGCCGCGATTGCACCGGCGAGCCGCCCGGCGAATTGATCGAGATGGCGACCGCCGGTGCGTCGTAGGAAAACGCCTTCTCGATGAGGCCGGCCGTCGAGGCCAGCGACAGGGTCGGCCGGAACTGGCCACCCCCGGGCATGATGGTGCCGTGCAGCCGGATGACCGGAATGGTGACGACGGTCGAGCGCCAAGACTTCGGCAGCAGGCGGTTGATAAGTCGTTTCACGAGGGCGCGGTCTCCAGTCGATAGGTTGCAGGCATGTAGGAACTCCCCGGCCAACGGCAATGCGGCCGGTAAGAATAGCTCAATCTCCGAACAGCGAGGCCAGGCCGTTGGCAATCATTTCGCTGCGCTCATCAGGGCCGTCGCCCGATTGCGCATGAAGCATCAGCGGAGGGCGAATGGCGAGCTTCCCCCGCGCCCCGAGCGCAGCCCTGACGACGATGCGGATCGCCGCCGCGTCGGGGCGGGGATGGACAGCGAGGATCTCGGCATCGCCGAAGCGGCCGGAGATCGCGTCGAGAATGGAGCCGAGCTGCTCGGGCCGGGCGATCACGGCAAGCCCACCGCGCGGCCTGACTACGGCGGCAGCACTTCTGATCCAGCTCTCGAACAGTCCGTCCTCCGTGACGTGGGCTTCCTTTCTCAGGCGATCGGGCGTGGCACGATCCCGTACGGCGTTGAAAGGCGGGTTCATGATGACGAAGTCGAAGTCGTTGTCGGCGAGGCCGGCCGCCGCCCGCGCCCGTCCCGATACGGTGACATCGGCGATGAGCACAGAGGCACGGTCACTGAGATGGGCATTGCCGGGATGGGCAAGCGTTGCTGCGGCGAAAGCAGCCATTTCCGGCGCCCGTTCGACGAGCACGGCAGCGGCCGTTGGGCAGCGCGACAGCACCGCCAGACCGGCGGCCCCGGCGCCAGCGCCGAAATCGGCGAGACGTCCGCCAAAGGAGGATGGCACGGCCGCCGCCAGCATCATGGCATCCATGCCCGCGCGATGGCCGCCTTGCTTGGGCTGCACGAGCCAGAACCGGCCGCGATGGAAGGCATCGACCGTATGGGCCGGCGTGTCCGGGGCAAGGGTGGCCGGCGCGGCGGACATTATTTCCCGCGGATCTCGTTGGCGATGCCGGCATCCGTCAGGATGCGCCGTGCCGCGTCGGCCTGGTCGGCATCGACCATGACACGTCGCGGCAGGATGCCGAGCGAGCCGTCGAGCACGCTCATGTTCTGGTCGGCGACGAAGCAGCCGATGCCGGCATCGCGCATCAGCGATTCGACAAAGGAGATGATGACGGCGTCGTTGGTGCGAATGAGCTCTATCATCGGGCGAAACTCTCAGTTTGCGGCGCATATGTAAACGGGCAGGCGGATTTCCGTCACCAAGCAGACCTGCTCTTTCGGCAGGGTTGACAGGCTGTCATCGCCGCCGCGCCAATTCGCCACTTGCCGTGGCCGTGTCTGGCGCCCTAGAGTCCCTGCCGGGACCAAGGGTGCCGTCGCACGCGTTATACCAAGACGGGAGTGATTGTCGTGGGTGTCGTTCTCAACATCGAAAACGGGAAGCGGGAACCCGCCTCCATCAAGGATTTGATCGATCTGACGGCGGCCGATATGGGACGCGTCAATGAATTGATCCTGTCCAAGGCCGGCTCCGACGTCGAGATGATTCCGGAGGTTGCCAACCATCTGATCTCGTCCGGCGGCAAGCGGCTGCGGCCGATGCTGACGCTCGCTGCCGCGCAGATGTTCGGCTATGCCGGCGAGGGCCACGTCAAGCTCGCAACGGCGGTCGAATTCATGCACACGGCAACGCTTCTCCACGACGATGTCGTCGACGAAAGCGGCATGCGGCGCGGCAAGAAGACCGCGCGCATGATCTGGGGCAACCAGGCGAGCGTCCTGGTCGGCGACTTCCTGCTCGGCCAGGCCTTCCGCATGATGGTCGATGTCGGCTCGCTCGAAGCGCTCGACATCCTGTCGAGTGCGGCCTCGATCATCGCCGAGGGCGAGGTGATGCAGCTCGCCGCCGCCAAGAACCTCGATACCACCGAGGACGAGCATTTCGCCGTCATCAAGGCCAAGACCGCGGCGCTGTTTTCGGCCGCTGCCGAGGTCGGCCCGGTCATTGCCCAGGCGACACGCAACGACCGTGCCGCACTGCGCTCCTACGGCATGAACCTCGGCCTTGCCTTCCAGTTGATCGACGATGCGCTGGACTATGGCGGCACCAGCAAGGATCTGGGCAAGAATGTCGGCGACGACTTCCGCGAGGGCAAGGTGACCTTGCCGGTTATCCTCGCCTACCGGCGCGGCACCAAGGCCGAGCGCACCTTCTGGAAGCGCGCCATCGAGGACAATGTCGTCGATGACGCCGGCCTGGAAAAGGCGATCGGCCTGATGACCCGCCACGGCGCGATCGCCGACACGATCGGGCGTGCCCGCCATTTCGGCGAGATCGCCCGCGACGCGCTGGCGCCGCTGGAAGCGACGCCGCAGAAATCGGCGCTGATCGACGTCATCGATTTCTGCATCAGCCGGGTGAACTGAGCGGCTGGCGTTTCGGGGCAGGCTCTGCTCTGCAAAAAACCTGATCAGGAGATGGCACCGCCACGGCCGCTGTCTGGTGAGCCGACCTCCTGAAATTCGCTTTGGGGGTGGAAAGGGGACGTCGAAGCCCTCGCCACTTCCGGACCTCGGGTTATGACTTAGCCCGCGTGGACTCTCATGGCGGGGCCCGGGCAAGCAGCACCTCTGACAGTGGACAGTAAATCCGTTACTGCTCCTTCTTGAACAGGTCCTGGAAGAGCAGCTGGCCCCAAGCGCGGTCGCGTGCGTGCACCAACGCGCCACCCTCGTTGAGCTTTCCCAGCTTGACGGGTGCGAACCCCAGTTGTTTGGCCAAATCCGCCACGGGAGCGATCGCGTCCTCGTCGTCGCTCGACAGGAAGACCACCCGGTGGCCGCCCTCGACGATCGGATCGGCGGCCAGGGTGGCCGCAACGAGGTGATTGAAACCTTTCACGAACTTAGCGCCGGTGAACGACTTCGCAACGAAGGCGGAGGACGGGAGGCCGTCCAGCTCCTCAAGAGGAACCAACGCGTTCATCGCGTCGATGACCGTCTTGCCTTTCCAACTCGGCAGGGCCTTCGCAACCTCGCGATGTTCCCCGAACGGGACCGCCAAGATGATTGTGTCGGCCTCGAGTGCATCCCGCAGCGACTTGGCGACGACCGTGGGTCCAATCGCCCGAGCCTGCGGCGCCAACGCCTCGGGCGGCCGGCGGCTCGCGACGGTCACGTCGATGTTTTTACGGGCGAAGGCGTAGGCGAGGGCCTGGCCTATCTTACCGAATCCTACAATCGCGTAGCTCATAATGCTTCTCCTATCGGTGTCGATACTGATTACCCCGGCCTTCGACAGCGCTGGGTTATCCGTTTCGCCGCATGGCGACCTTCGCGAGATCTTCGGACCGCCACCGCAAGCGATGCGTGACATCGGTTCGAATTCCTGAATTGACGCGTAGTCGTCCTGCCGTGACGACTTCCGCGCGCCCGGACGGTCAACCACTTCCGGCGATCGGGCGCGATTTCAGATGGCCGAGAAGCCGCCGTCGACAGACAACTCCACCCCATTCACGAAGCTTGAATCGTCTGAAGCAAGAAACAGCGCGACCGCCGCAATTTCCTCAGGACGCCCCATCTTTCCCCGCGGGATCAGAGATTCGAACATCCGCTTCGCCTCCTCCGTGAGAACTTGGTCCTGCATCGGTGTGGCGATCGGCCCCGGCCTCAGCACGTTCACCCGGATATTCCTGCCCTTCAGTTCGTTGAGCCAGGTGCGTGCGAATGAGCGCAACGCCGCCTTGCTCGCCGCATACACGCCGTAACCAGGAAAACCTTTCACCGAAGCAACTGACCCGGTCATGAAGATCGATCCGCCATCGTTGAACAGCTGCAACGCTTTCTGAACCGTAAACAGCGTGCCGCGCGTATTCAGGCCGAAGGCCGCATCGAAATGCTGCTCGGTAATCTCGCCCAGTGGGACGGCTTCGCCCATGCCGGCGCTCGCGTACAGGACATCGATCTTGCCCTTCTCTCGCTTGACTGTATCGAACAGACGGTCGAGGTCGTCGAGATTGGCCGCGTTGCCGCGCACGCCGGTCACGTTCCGGCCAATCAGCTTGACGGCCTCGTCGAGCGCCTCCTGCCTTCGGCCCGTGATGAAAACATAGGCGCCTTCTTCAACGAACCGCCTGGCGCTCGCCAGCGCCATGCCGCTCGATCCGCCCGTGATGACCGCAACCTTACCGTCCAGCTTTCCCACGATTTTTCCTTTCAGGCTCTGCCTTTGGTCGTTCGGGAAGAACCCCGAGAGCCTAGAAATAAGTCTGCCGGGGTATGGCTTTGAGTGCGGAAACGCGCACATCGGTGGTGCAAAATCGATCCGGCTCGACGACGGACGCCGGCCGCGACGACCGGTGTGCGCCATTCAGGATTGGGCCGCGTTTGTCGGCATGGGTTATGTTAATCGCCGTGCTACCCGCAAACGAGATGCTGTTCGATGTGGTAGATGTGGGCTTTGGAAGGCGCACCGCGCGGTGCGAGATTGCACCATGATCGACTGGGATGACGTTCGCTACTTTCTTGCCGTCGCGCGTGGAGGCTCGGTGCGGGCTGCCGCCGAGCGCCTCGGTGTGAATCACTCGACCGTGCTGCGACGCATCGCCCAGCTTGAGGAACGCCTCGGGGTGCACATGTTCGAAAAGCTGCCGTCGGGCTACCGCCTGACGGCTGCGGGCGAGGAGGTCCTCGAGTTCGCGGACCAGATGGAAGCGTCGTCGCACCTGCTCGAGACGCGCGTCTTCGGGCGCGACCAGAGCGTGCGCGGGCTTCTGCGGGTCACGCTGGCACCGCCCCTCGCGACACACCTGCTCATGCCGGACTTCGCCGATTTCGCTAGTCAGCATCCGGACATCGAGATGGAAATCTTGTCGTCCGGCGAGCTGGCAAATCTGACCAACCGAGAGGCCGACGTCGCGATCCGCGTCGTCTACGACCGCAAAACCCTGCCGCTCAATCTTCACGGCCTGAAGGGACCGGAGCTGTTCGGCGGCGTCTATATGTCTCGCGATCGACTATCCGCGTGGCGTGCGGGCGCGCCTGATCCCATCCGCTGGATCGTCATAAGCATTCATGGAATTCCGGATTGGGCCAGCGAGGGTGAGGTTCGCACCACGGGGGTTCCATTCAGGACCACGGACGCCGAGGCGCAGATCGTTGCCGTACGGCAAGGGCTCGGGATGACGACACTGCCGTGCTTCGTTGGCGATGCCGACCCCCTACTGGTGAGGGTGCCGGGTGCCGACCTGCACATGTACGGAACGCTCTGGCTTCTCACGCAGGGGGAGACACGCAAGACGAAGCGCGTGCGGCTCTTTACCGAGTTCGTATCCCGCAGGCTCGCCGCGTACGCTTCGCTTCTCGCGGGGCTGAATGGAGGCGAGAACTTACGCCGACCCCGGCTTGATGACGATCCGACGATGTACCGTTGAGCACCCCTTCGTGACGATCAAGCGCATGTCGGGCGGTGGAAGGTTCCTCACCAGGGGGCTTAGGGCGGTGAAGTCGAAGCGGCGCTGTCAATCCTCGCCTTCAACATCCTCCATGCCATGAACGCCTTTGGCAGTACGGCGACCACGTCGAGCTGAGCCGCAGCCACGCCGTTTCTCCTCGGCGGTCTGCCGGGCGAGCGCTGATATCGGAGTCCAGCGGGCCAAACCTGTGATGCGGACCAAACCTGTGATATGATCGGCTCCGCGCTGGGCCATGACCGGAACTCGAAAACGGAAAACTGTCCCTGATCGCCATGGTTTGTTAATCGGGTGCCCGGATTGTGAATTCGAGGCGGATTGAAGCGCGACCCCAAAAAGGCCATGCTTTGCCCGGAAAGATCGAGTCTACGCCAATCCCGCTGACGCGGAGATGGCGCCTGGCTGAAAGGGATACGATGCAGCAAGGACGTGCGCGCTGGCTGACAAGGCTGGCAATTGTGACAGGCATGGCGATCTCGGCTTTGCCGGCCTATGCCAAGCAAACCGCCGAACCGGTCAAGATCACGTCGTTCTCGGGTGCCTATCTGGCCGCCCGGATCGCCGAAGGCGACAACGACCTCGACAGCGCCATCGCCTATTACAAGCAGGCATTGGCCTTCAATCCGAGCGACACCGGACTGCAGCAGAGCCTGATGCTGTCGCTGATCGCTCAAGGGCGCTTCGACGAATCCCTGGTCTATGCCGACAAGCTCAAGGAAGTTCCCGATGTCGAGCGCTTCTCGCGCCTGGCGCTGGCGGTCGATTCCTTCCACAAGAAGGATTTCGCCAAAGCACAGTACTGGCTCAAGCTGTCGCTGGAATCCGATCTCGACCGGCTGATCTCCGGCGTCATGTCCGGCTGGGCCCAACAAGGCGCCGGCCAAGCCAGCGATGCGATGGCTTCCATCGACAAACTGCAGGGGCCGGACTGGTTCGGCCTGTTCAAGTCCTTCCATCGCGCGCTGATCGCCGACGCGTCGGGCATGCCCGAAAAGGCCGAGGCGATCTACGCCGCGACGATGCAGGATACGGCCGCCGGTGGTGCGGCTCCCGAAACCTGGATGCGCAACGCCCAGGCCTACGCGTCGTTCCTGGCCCGCAAGGGCGACAAGGACAAGGCACTGTCGGTGCTCGACCAGGCCGAGGCGTTTGCGCCGGGCAAGCTGGAAATCGTCGCCTTGCGCGACAAGATCAGCAAGGGTGACAAGGTTGCGCCGTTCGCTGCCGGCCCGTCGGACGGCGCGTCGGAGATCCTGCTTAATCTCGCCACGGCGCTCAATCGCGGCGGTGGCGAGCCATTCGTCCGTCTTTACCTGCAGTATGCCCTGGCCCTGAAGCCCGACAGCGACGCAGCCCTGGTGCAACTGGCGGCCGTTTCCGAGCAGTTGAAGGACGGCGAGGGCGCCATCGCGCTCTATCGGCGCATCCCCGACTCTTCGCCGTTGAAAGAGCTTTCGGACCTGCAACTCGGCCTCAACCTTGCCGATCTCAATCGCCAGGACGAGGCGATCACCCATCTGAAGGCTTTCGTTGACGCGCATCCCAACGACATGCGCGCCTATCTGGCGCTCGGCGGCGTCTATTCGTCGAAGGATGATTTCCGCTCGGCGGCCAATCTCTACGACAAGGCAGTCACGGTGCTGAAGACGCCGACTGCCGCCAACTGGAACATCTTCTACCAACGCGGCATCGCCTATGAACGGCTGAAGGAATGGCCCAAGGCCGAACCGAGCTTCCGCAAGGCGCTGGAACTGTTCCCCGACCAGCCGCAGGTGCTGAACTATCTCGGCTATTCCTGGGTCGACATGAATACGAACCTCAAGGAAGGCCTGGCGATGATCCAGAAGGCCGTAGATCTCAGGCCGAGCGACGGCTACATCGTCGATTCCCTGGGCTGGGCCTATTTCCGCCTCGGCCGGTTCGATGACGCGGTGCGCGAGATGGAACGCGCGGTGTCGCTGAAGCCGGAAGATCCGGTTCTCAACGATCATCTCGGCGACGCCTACTGGCGTGTTGGCCGCAAGCTGGAAGCCACCTTTCAGTGGAACCAGGCGCGCGACCTGAAGCCGGACCCCGATGTGCTGGCCACATTGCAGCAGAAGCTGATGAAGGGCCTGCCGCCCATCGAATCCAACACCGCGCAGGAAACCCCGAAGGTCAAGCCCGAGCCGGTGCCAGCCCCGAAGGGGTGAAATCGGTTTCTTGGAATGCAAACGGGGCTCTTTCGGAGCCCCGTTTTCGTTTGGACGTCCATCCGTCCAAAAACTCAACACGTGCCAGTGCGCCGGAAACTGCCTCAGAACATCTTCCGGTAGACGATGAACCCGGAGCGCTCGCCGACCTTGTCATAGAGCTTCATCGCCGTGTGATTGGTCTCATGCGTCAGCCAATACACCCGCCCCGAACCGTCGGCCTGGGCACGCTCGTAGACGCCCTCTATCAGGGCCCGGCCGATGCCTTTGCCGCGCGAGGCCTCTGTGGTGAAAAGGTCCTGCAGGTAGCAATTCGGCGAGATCGCCGTGGTGCTGCGGTGAAAGAGGTAATGCACGAGGCCGAAAAGCTGTCCCTCGCTCTCGGCAACCAGCGCATGCATCGGCTCATAGGCATCGAAGAAGCGCGACCATGTCATCGCGGTGATCTCGCTTGCCAGCGCCGTCTCGCCCGAGCGGCCGTAAAATGCATTGTAACCGTCCCACAGCGGCAGCCATTGGTCGAAATCCTGCCGGGCGATGGGACGGATGATCGTGGAACTGGGCATGATTGAACCTGTTGTCCTGACACTTTGCGGCACGAGCAGACCGCAGCCGCCCATGCCCGGCAATGGGCCAGTCGCTCGCAAAGCTTTCAACATCATCGGCGGGCTCGCTAGGTCCGCACCGGCGCGCCTTGCTTGACGCTACGCCGCCGTGTCTCTAGGACGTGCCGGCAAGCTAGCCTTTGCTGCCGAGGCCCCCGTGACGATTGAAATCCCGACGATTGAAATCCCCGCCCATATGCATCCCAGCCGCTCGTTCCAGGGGCTGATCCTGACCTTGCACAATTACTGGGCGAACTATGGTTGCGTCATCCTGCAGCCCTACGACATGGAGGTCGGCGCCGGCACCTTTCATCCGGCGACGACGCTGCGCGCGCTCGGGCCAAAACGCTGGAACGCCGCCTATGTCCAGCCGTCGCGCCGCCCCAAGGATGGCCGCTATGGCGAGAACCCGAACCGGCTGCAGCATTATTACCAGTACCAGGTGATCCTGAAGCCGAATCCGCCGAACCTGCAGGAGCTTTATCTCGGCTCGCTGGCGGCGATCGGCGTCGATCCGCTGCTGCATGACATCCGCTTCGTCGAGGACGACTGGGAAAGCCCGACGCTGGGCGCCTGGGGGCTGGGCTGGGAGTGCTGGTGCGACGGCATGGAAGTGTCGCAGTTCACCTATTTCCAGCAAGTCTGCGGCATTGAGTGCGCCCCAGTGGCGGGCGAACTGACCTATGGGCTGGAGCGTTTGGCCATGTATGTGCAGGGCGTCGACAATGTCTACGACCTCAACTTCAACGGCCGCGAAGGGGCCGACAAGGTCACCTACGGCGATGTCTTCCTGCAGGCCGAGCAGGAATATTCGCGCCACAATTTCGAATACGCCAACACGGCGATGCTGCTGCGCCATTTCGAGGACGCCGAGGCCGAATGCAAGGCGCTGCTCGATGCCGGTGCACCGGCGTCGAACGACAATCTGCCGATGCACCGCATGGTTTTCCCGGCCTACGACCAGTGCATCAAGGCCAGCCATGTCTTCAACCTGCTCGACGCGCGTGGCGTGATTTCGGTCACGGAACGGCAGAGCTACATCTTGCGGGTGCGCAATCTGGCGAAGGCCTGCGGCGAGGCGTTTTTGAAGACGCAGGCCGGCGGACTGGCGGCCTGAGTTCAGGCACGCTTCATCACCTTGAGGCAAGCGTTGATCGGCAACACGTTCTGACCAGTGGCACCGTCGATCGTGCGCAGTGCCTGCCGTACACCCGGCATCGAGAAGGCACCGTGAGCCTGCGCGGTGAAGCAGGCGGTGAGTGCTACAATCTGCAGAAGTCTGGATGCCGTTTTCATGGTCGTTCAGCCAATAGTTCCCTACCTGAGCGTGGGTCGCTTCAGCGCTGCGTTCGGTTCATGGAAATCTTTGATCCAAGGACGGGCGGGGTCGCCTCGTCCCGACAGGGCGGCCAAAATTTCCGGAAAGGGTGACAGCGGCCAGCCGAGTTGCTATGCCCCGCGCGGACCATCTTGCCGCGTGAGCCTCATCCATGCCTGACCTGCTTCTCGAACTTCGCTCAGAGGAAATCCCCGCGCGCATGCAGCGCAAGGCAGCGGGTGATCTCAGGAAGATGCTGACCGATGGTCTGGTCGAGGCGGGCCTGACCTATGAGGCGGCGCGCGAGTACTGGACCCCGCGGCGTCTGGCGGTCGATATCAGGGGCCTGACCGCGCGCTCGAAGGATATAAGCGAGGAGATCAAGGGACCGTCTACGACGGCGCCCGAACAGGCGGTGCAAGGTTTCCTGCGCAAGGCCGGGCTTTCGTCGATCGCCGAGGCGCATGTCCATTCCGGTCCTAAGAAAGGCGATTTCTACGTCGCCCACATCTCGAAGCCGGGCAGGGCATCGGAAGAGATCATCGCCGAGCTGGTGCCGGGCATCATCCGCGGCTTCCCTTGGCCGAAATCGATGCGCTGGGGGCCGGCCTCGGCCAAGCCCGGTTCGCTGCGCTGGGTGCGCCCGCTGCAATCGATCCTGTGCACCTTCGGCCCGGAGACCGAGGAACCGGTGGTGGTCGATTTCGAGATCGACGGCATCCGCTCGGGCAACATCACCTATGGCCACCGCTTCCACGCGCCTGGCGCCATTACGGTGCGCCGCTTCGACGACTATGTCCCAAAGCTGGAGGCGGCCAAGGTCGTGCTCGACGCCGACCGGCGCAAGGAGATCATCCTTGCCGACGCACGCAATCTCGCCTTCGCCAACGGGCTCGATCTTGTCGAGGACGAAGGGCTGCTGGAGGAAGTCTCCGGGCTGGTCGAATGGCCGGTCGTGCTGATGGGCGAGTTCGAGGAGGCTTTCCTGGCCATTCCGGCCGAAGTGGTCCGGTTGACCATCCGCGCCAACCAGAAATGCTTTGTCACGCGGCCGCAGGGTGCTGCCGAGGGTCTTTCCAATCGCTTCGTCCTGACCGCCAACATCGAGGCCAAGGATGGCGGCAAGGAGATCGCCCACGGCAACGGCAAGGTGGTGCGCGCCCGCCTGTCCGACGCGCTCTATTTCTGGACGACCGACCAGGGCGATTTGCCGGACCTCCATCAGCTCGCGGCATCGGCGGAAAAATTCGGGCTCGATCTCAAGAAGCCGCTCGACCAGCGCATGGCGCGCCTCGACCATCTCGGCGTTACCTTCCACGCAAAGCTCGGCACGCAAGGTGAGCGGGTGGAGCGGATTGCCCGGCTTGCCGAGGAATTGGCGCCGATCGTCGGCGCCGATCCTGTGCTGGCGCGCCGAGCCGCTGTCCTGGCGAAGGCCGATCTCACCACCGAAGTCGTCGGCGAATTTCCCGAACTGCAAGGCGCCATGGGCCGCAAATACGCGCTGCTGCAGGGCGAGCATGCTTCGGTCGCCGCGGCGGCGGAAGAGCACTACAAGCCGCAGGGCCCTTCCGACCGAGTGCCGGCCGATCCGGTTTCGGTCGCTGTCGCGCTTGCCGACAAGCTCGACACGCTGGTCGGCTTCTGGGCTATCGACGAAAAGCCGACGGGGTCGAAGGACCCCTATGCGTTGCGTCGGGCAGCGCTCGGGGTGGTTAGAATATTGATCGAAAATGATATTCGACTGGCGCTGGCACCCATCGTCGGGAGGGTTTCCGACCTCCTCGGATTCTTCCACGACCGTCTGAAGGTCTACCTCCGCGACCAGGGTGCGCGGCATGATCTGATCGATGCCGTCATCACACCGCAGTCCGACGACTTGCTGCAGATCGTGCGCCGTGTCGAGGCGCTTGGTTCTTTCCTCGACACCGAGGACGGCAGGAATCTGCTCGCCGGCACCAAGCGCGCGGCCAACATCCTGGCTGCCGAGGAGAAGAAGAAAACGGCGGTCGCCAAGGCTGTTGAGCCGGCGCTGTTTCGCGAGGATGCCGAGAAATTGCTGTTTGCGGCGGTGAATCAGGGTGAGAAGCAAGCCGGCGAAGCGATTCAAAACGAAGACTTTTCCGGCGCGCTGCTGGCGCTTAGCGTGTTGCGCGAACCGGTTGATTCATTCTTTGAGCATGTTCTCGTGAATGATGAGGACGAGGCCGTGCGCGCCAACCGCCTGGCGCTCCTCGCCCGCATCCGGGCGGCCACCGGTCAGGTCGCGGACTTCTCGAAGATCGCTGGTTGAGGCCTGAAAAATTCTGAAGATGGGTCCTTCGAGCCGGCTTACAGTCATATGACGATGACCTCTCCGTGGCAAAAGGGACATGTTCCCCAACCCACGGAGGCTTCCATGAATTCCGATCACGAAATCGAAGTGACAGAAGAAACCCCGGCTCCCGCCGAGGCGCTTGAATCCGCTTCCGAAACCGCCCTCGATCACGCTGCCGCCGTCACGGTCGAAGCGGCCGATCTGTCGGATGATGACGAAGACGGCGACGATGAAGAAGAGTCTGACAAAGACGACGCCGAAGCCGCCACGCTCTCGGATGACGACGAAGATGAAGAAGACGATGAAGACGAGGACGAAGACGACGCCGATGACAGCGTGAAGGCTGAAGGCGACGACGAGAAATCCAAAGAAGAAGAATCCGAAGACGACGAGTCCGAAGAAGACGACAAGGAAGAAGCTGCCTGATTTTAGGCTGCCGATCTATCGATTGATGACAGGGCGGCGCTGACGCGCCGCCCTTTTCTGTCAGATGCTAGCCTTCTCAGTCTTCCAGAATGCTGACGCGCACGCTGTTTTCGTAGACGTCGACCTGGATCAGCGGCTCGCCATTGACGATGGCGCGCTTGGTCGAGGAGCTCATCGCGCCGGAACGCTCCAGCATGCGCTGCAAATCGGCGCGCTGGTCGTTGGTCCTGAACCAGCCATCACCCTCGTCATCGCGGTCGCGACGGTGGAATTTGTGCCAGTTGGCGCGGTCCTGCCGTACCATCTGCGCCGCAGTCTCCAGTGCATAGCCGTCACTCGCCTGATGATCCCGATCGGAAATGCGCGCGACATAGGATCCCAGCATGTCATCGGCATGAGCCGCGCCGGCGCCAAGCAACGACGCCAGCAGAAGCCCGGCCGCAGTGATGGTTTTGAATTTGCTCATGATCAGCCCCCCTTAGTGGCACCCGGCGGCGAAGAACCGGGACGGGTTTGCCTGCCAATGGTGCGCTGGGCGCCAGACCGCCGTCAAGTCGCTGTCCAGCCTCTAATTGGCTTTGCTGACCCCGCGAACGGGCTGGGTTGTTGCTCGTGCGGGTGCTTTCGGCGGCGAGGCCGAGTTTGTCCCGGCGTCTCCCGCAGGAGCGTCGGAGGCTGTAGCCGTTGCCGGCGCAGTACCTGTCGCCGGTGCGGTACCCGTCGCCGGTGCGGTGCCCGTCTCTGGTGCCGCGGCTTTCGCCGAGGCGGCGCTTGGCGCCGGCGCCGAGAAGGCGGGACCAACGACGCCGCCGCGAATGACCATCGGGTTCTGCTCAAAGCCGTGCTTGGCCTCGGGCTTGTCCGTGATCGCCGACACTTTTTCATAGGTGACGTCGGGCTGCGCTTCGCCGAGCCCCATCACCGATTGCACATTGCTGGCCTTGGCGGTTTCGGCGGTCTTCAGCGGTTTGGCGACATCGAGCTTGATGATGGATGGCGTCGAGGAGGGCACGCCGGGGAAAACCAGCGACGAGGCCTGTGCCCCGCCGGCCGTCACCACAACGACAATACCCAGCAGCATGCGCACAGACACCATGATCGCTCCCCTTTGCCCAGAAGCCGCACAGTAGCGGGCCGGAATTGATGCCGGCTTTCGCGTGAACGTAGCATTTTAGCTATTGATAAATCGCCAATACCCAGATTGCCCGACAGCGACTTGTCGCAACAGCCGACTTGCCCAACAGCCGCCATCGTACTACGCAGCCGGCATCTGCGAGGTGATGAGAGTGGCTGAAATACTTGCCGTCAGCGAGGCGCTGGAGCGGGCGCTGGCGCTGCTCCGGGACGGCGATGTCGTCGCCATCCCGACCGAAACCGTCTACGGGCTTGCCGGCGACGCCACCAACGGCATCGGCGTGGCGCGCATTTTCGAAACCAAGGGGCGGCCCCGCTTCAACCCGCTGATTGCCCATGTCGCCGACATGGCGATGGCCGAGCGCATAGCGCTGTTTGATCCGCTGTCGAAGAAACTGGCGCTTGCGTTCTGGCCAGGTCCGCTGACGCTCGTGCTGCCGCAGCGAACCGGCAACGGCATCCACCCGCTGGTCACGGCCGGGCTCGATACGATTGCCTTGCGCATGCCAAGAGGCTTTGGCGGCGAGCTCATCGCCCGGCTTGGCCGCCCGCTTGCCGCGCCCAGCGCCAATTCATCGGGCAAGATCAGCGCGACCACGGCGCAAGCGGTGGCGGCGGATCTCGGCGCACGCATAAAGCTGGTGGTCGATGGCGGGGCGACGCCGGTCGGGCTGGAATCGACCATCGTCAAGGCCGAAGGGGAAAGATTGCGGCTGCTCCGGCCCGGCGGCATTGCCGCCGAAGACATCGAGGCGGCAATCGGCATGGAGCTCTTGCGTGGCGGTGCCGCCGGCGTCGAGGCGCCGGGCATGCTTGCCTCGCACTATGCGCCTGACGCCGCGATGCGGCTCAACGCCGGGACAGTTGGTGAGGGCGAAGCCCTGCTCGGCTTCGGCATCCGGCGAGCCGAAGGCTGGCGGCACGCCGCCGCGTTCCTCAACCTGTCCGAGACAGGCGACCTGCGCGAAGCGGCGAGCAATCTTTTCGCCTATATGCAGGTACTCGACAGCAGCGGCGCACGGATTATCGCCGTCGAGCCGGTTCCCTTCGACGGGCTTGGCGAGGCGATCAACGATCGGCTCTCGCGTGCCGCCTCCCCTCGTGACAACATCTTGGCAGCAACGTAGTTTTCCCCATGACCGAAATATCAGAGAAACTCGATCCCTCTCTCATCGATCGCTTCGCGGCGATCGTCGGTGACAAATACGCGTTGCGCGACGAGCAGGATATCGCGCCTTACCTCACCGAGCGGCGCGGGCTCTGGCATGGTGCGACATCACTGGTGTTGCGGCCGGGCAGCGTCGAGGAAGTCAGCCAGATCATGCGGCTGGCAACCGAGTCGGGAACGCCAGTGGTGCCGCAAAGTGGCAACACCGGACTGGTCGGCGCCCAGGTGCCGGACAGATCCGGCCGCGAGATCGTGCTGTCGCTGTCGCGGCTGAACCGCATCCGCGAGATCGATGTCCTGTCCAACACGGTGACGGTCGAAGCCGGCGTCATCCTGCAGACATTGCAGGAAGCGGCCGATGGCGTCGACCGGCTGTTTCCGTTGTCGCTGGCCGCGCAGGGCTCCTGCCAGATCGGCGGCAACCTGTCGTCCAATGCCGGCGGCACCGGCGTGCTTGCCTATGGCAATGCGCGCGAACTCTGCCTTGGGGTTGAAGTGGTGCTGCCGACCGGCGAGGTGTTCGACGATTTGCGCAAGCTGAAGAAGGACAACACCGGCTACGACCTGAAGAACCTGTTCGTCGGCGCCGAGGGCACCCTAGGCGTCATCACAGCCGCCGTGCTCAAGCTGTTCCCGAAACCGAAAGGGCGCGAGGTGGCTTTCGTCGGCCTGTCATCGCCGCAAGCCACGCTCTCCCTGTTCAGCCTGGCGATGGACCGCGCCGGAGCAGCGCTCACCGCCTTCGAGCTGATCGGCAGGCGCCCGTACGACTTCACCCTGGCGCATACCCAGGGCGTGGTGCGGCCGCTGATCGAAGATTGGCCGTGGTATGTGCTGATGCAGATTTCGTCCGGCCGCTCATCGGAGGATTCGCGGGCATTGATCGAGGAGGTGCTCTCGACTGGTCTCGAACAGGGATTCGTCGGCGACGCAGTCATTGCCGCAAGTCTTGGGCAGGGCGATGCCTTCTGGAACTTCCGCGAGCTGCTGCCCGAGGCGCAGAAGCCGGAGGGCGCTTCGATCAAGCACGACATTTCGGTGCCGATCGCTTCGATCCCGCGCTTCATCGAGGAGGCCGCCGGCGCGGTGGCGTCGGTGAGTGCCGGCGCCCGCGTGGTCTGCTTCGGCCATATGGGTGACGGCAATCTGCACTATAACATCTCGCGGCCCGTGGACGGCGACGACGAGGCGTTTCTCGCTCTCTATCATCCGATGAACAAGGCCGTGCATGACGTGGTGCGCAGCCTGCACGGTTCGATCTCGGCCGAGCATGGCATCGGCCAGTTGAAGCGGGACGAACTGATCGCCACAGCGCCACCGATGGCGATCGACCTGATGCGCCGGGTGAAGGCTGCCTTCGACCCAGCCGGCATCATGAACCCCGGTAAGGTTATCTGATCCTTTCGGCTTCTTGTGGCTGGTGGCATTCCGATAACCATCCCGCAGATCAGCAAAATTTAACCGACTTTCTTAAGCGGGGCGGTAAGGTGCCCGCGCTACTGTCTGCTCACAAACGAGGCTGGAAAAACCGGCCCGGAGAGAACCGGACACCGGCTCTCAGGAGACAGACAGGAAGGCACTCTATGAACACCGGACTGAAGCCAGTCTGGGCCGGACGCAACATGCGTCTCGACCCATTCCGCCTGCCGCAAGTGGTCAGCTACGCCACACGCGACGACTACGGCGACGTGACCTTTACCATCGACAAGCGGGGCGCAGTGATCCGCCGCATGCTCGAGATGAGCGGTTTGCCGGCGATCATCGCGCTGCCAGCCAATGCGTTTCGCGGCGTCGCCGCCCGTGCGATGGAGGATCCGGACGGCAATGTTACGGTGACGCTGGAACTCCTGCACAACGATCCGATGCTGTCGGTGCCGCTGCTGGTGGCCGATGATCTCGAAGATGTCGCCGCCGACTGGCGCGCCTGGGCCGACGCCTACCGTCTGCCGATGCTCTTGATCGAATCGGACGGCGTTGCCCGTACCCTGGAAGAATCGCTCGGAGCCGCCATCAAGACGCTGCCGCCGCAGGATCGTCGCAAGGGCCGCGTTTCGCACATGCGCCGCCCGCGCTTCCTCGCCCGCCGCAGGGCCGGCGATCTCGGTCTCAGGCTGGTCATCGACGGCCAGGAGATTATTTCGCGCGAATAGGAAGAGCTTGGCGCGTCCTTCCTTCTCCACAAGCGGAGAAGGAAAAAGCCGCTAAACCAGCGGCTTCAATGCCACCCACACTGCGCCGCCGATCAGGCCAAGGAAGATCAGCCAGCCGACCTGGTTGTTCGAACGGAACAGCCGCAGGCACTGGTCCGGATTGTCGATATCCAACACGGCGATCTGCCGGGCCATATGGGCGCCGGCGGCGATCAACCCGGCCAGTGCCACCACCGGAGCCTGTGCCGACGCGAAGGCGATGGCGAAGCAGACCAGCGTGCCGCCATAGAGCCCGACAAGCCATGACTTGGTGTTGTCGCCGAACAGCCGTGCCGTCGAGCGTACGCCGACAATGGCGTCATCTTCCTTGTCCTGATGCGCATAGATCGTGTCGTAGCCGATCACCCACAGGATAGAGCCGATATAGAGCATGATGGCGGGCCCATCGAGATCGCCGAACTCGACCGCCCATCCCATCAGTGCACCCCAGGAAAAAGCAAGGCCGAGAACCAGTTGCGGCCAGTTGGTTATCCGCTTCATGAACGGATAGACGGCGACGATGGCCAGCGAGCAGATGCCGAGCAGAATGGCGAAACTGTTGAACTGTATGAGCACCACCAGGCCGATCAGCGCCTGCAGGACAAGAAACACCCATGCCCGCCGGCGCGTGGTCTTGCCCGACGGCAGCGGCCGTGACCGCGTCCGCTCGACCTTGTTGTCGATGTCCTCGTCGACGAGGTCGTTGTAGGTGCAGCCGGCGCCGCGCATGGCGATGGCGCCGATCAGGAAAAGCACAAGATACAATGGCGCCGGCAGCAGCGAGAGCAGCGGATCGCCGGGACGCGGATAGGCGCTCGCCGCAAGTGCCGCCGACCACCAGCACGGCCACAAAAGCAATTGCCAGCCGATCGGCCTGTCCCACCGGGCAAGCTGCGCATAGGGCCATATCGAGCGCGGCAGCACGCGATAGACCCAATGGCCGTTCGGTGCATCGGCGACACGGCCCTGGGCCGCTTTCGACTGGATCGGTTCCATGCTGCTGGATTGGCAGCAGACTGGAAGGCCGTCAAGCAGTCTCGCTTGCGGACGCGAAGATGTCATGAGAGGCGAACCAATCCTTCGCGACCTCGATGAACGCCAGCGCCGCGTTGGAGACGCGCTGGTGCGTGTCATAGGAGAGCAGGATCCGCTGCATGGGCAGCGGATCGGACAACCGTTTGCAGAGGAGCGGCAGGCCGTCATAGCTGCGGTCGCCATGCGGGCGGGTGTAGCTGACGGCGACGCCGAAGCCATTGGCGACCATGCTGCGCTGGAGTTCGAATGAACTCGTCGTTGTGTCCGCGACCGGGGAGAGGCCACGGCTGCGGAACAGGTCGAGCATGTGCTGCCAACTGTGCGGCTGGTCTGTCGTGATCAGCGGATAGGCGGCCAGATCCGCAAGGCTGACCTCGGAACGATCCGCCAGGGCATGGCCTGCCGGCAACAGCGCATGCGGCCGAAGTTCGCGCAGCAGGATGCGGGCGAAATGTGTCGGCAGGCTGAGGTCGTAGGTGAGGCCGAGATCGATGGCGGCGTCGCCGAGCCGCCGCCCGAGCGTTTCGAACGTCTCGTCGCGAACGACAATTTTCACGGCCGGATAGCGTTCGGAGAAGGCGCGGATCAGGGCCGGCGCAAAGAAAGGCGCCAGGTCCTCGAAACATCCCAGCACCAGTTCACCGCCGACGGCCGATCTGCTTGAACCCAGGCCGACGAGTTCGTCCGTTTCGGTGAGAACCTGTCTTGCCTTCGCCACGACAGCCCGACCGAACGACGTCGGCGACACGCCGCTGCCCCGCTGGCGGACGAACAGCTTCTGGCCGAAATTCTTTTCGACGGCGTCGATGGCCACCGAAATCGACGGCTGCGAGACGTTCAACATTTTCGCGGCGCCAGTGACGCTGCCATGACGCGCAACGGCGACCAGATAACGCAGCTGCGTGAGGGTCACATTCATAGGGTGATCCTATATATAAAATGAGAAGTCATTATTTTACTAAATGAAAGCGAGTTGCGATAGTCGGTCATTCCAAGAGGAGAACGCCATGGCTTCCCAGACCCAGACAATCGACACACAGACGATCGACGCAAGGACAATTGCCGACTACCAGCGCGACGGTGCGGTTTGCATCCGCGGTGCCTTCAAGGGTTGGGTCGACACAATTGCCGCTGGGATCGAGCGCAACATGCAGAACCGCAGCGCCACCGCATCTGATATCGCCAATGGCCGCGGCAGTTTCTTCGATGATTATTGCAACTGGGAGCGCATTCCCGAATTCGTCAGCGTGGTGCGGGATTCGCCCGCTGCCGAACTGGCAGCGGCGGTCATGCAGTCGCGCACCGCGCAGTTCTTCCACGATCACGTTCTGGTCAAGGAACCCGGCACGCAGAAGCCGACGCCCTGGCACCAGGACATCCCCTACTACTTCGTCGATGGCCGGCAGACGGTGAGCTTCTGGATCCCCATCGATCCGGTGAAGGAGGCGACGCTGCGCCTGATCGCCGGCTCGCACAAATGGGATAAGATGATCCTGCCGGTGCGCTGGCTCGACGACACCAATTTCTATGCCGGCGAGGGCGACTATCTGCCGGTGCCGGACCCGGACAAGGACCCGTCGATGAAGGTGCTTGAATGGGAAATGGAACCGGGCGACGCCATCCTGTTCGACTTCAGGACCGCGCATGGCGCGCGTGGCAACATGACCTCGGCACGGCGCCGGGCGCTGTCGTTGCGCTGGGTCGGCGACGATGCGCGTTATGTCGAGCGGCCGGGACGCACCTCGCCCCCCTACCACGGCCATGGCATGCAGCCGGGTCAGAGGCTGCGCGAGGACTGGTTCCCGGTCGTCTTCCAAGGCTGAACGACTGCCAGAAAATCGTCGGCGGTGTGCGCCGCCGATCTTCGGCAGGGGTAACGTTCCCGTGCGCAATTCCGATCAAAGCACCCTGATGCCTTGACCCATCGTGCAGAGAGCAATAGCGGGTGCTCTGCAGGTTAATAGGCATCACGAGGTGGCCATGAACGTTCTTCTTCTCGGCTCCGGCGGCCGCGAACATGCGCTCGCCTGGAAGATCGCCGCGTCGCCGTTGTTGACAAAGCTCTATGCGGCTCCCGGCAATCCGGGCATCGGCGGCGAGGCCGAGTTGGTGAAGCTGGACATTACCGATCACGAAGCCGTTGCCGCCTTCTGCAAGGACAAGAAGATCGACCTCGTCGTGGTTGGCCCGGAAGGGCCGTTGGTCGCCGGCATCGCCGACGATCTGCGTGCGCAAGGCATTCGCGTCTTCGGACCTTCCAGAGCTGCCGCCCGGCTGGAGGGCTCGAAGGGGTTCACCAAGGATCTCTGCGCCAGATACGACATCCCCACCGCCGCCTATGGCCGTTTTGGCGATCTGGCGTCCGCCAAGGCCTATGTCGAAAAGACCGGCGCACCGATCGTCATCAAGGCCGACGGCCTGGCGGCAGGCAAGGGCGTCACCGTCGCCATGACGCTGGACGAAGCACTGGTAGCGCTCGATGCCTGTTTCGAGGGGTCCTTCGGCGCTGCAGGCGCGGAAGTGGTGGTCGAGGAATTCATGACTGGCGAGGAGGCGAGTTTCTTCTGCCTCTGCGACGGCACCACAGCGCTGCCCTTCGGCACCGCGCAGGACCATAAGCGCGTCGGCGACGGCGATGTCGGCCCCAACACCGGCGGCATGGGCGCCTATTCACCGGCCCCGGTGATGACGCCGCAGATGATCGAACGCACCATGCGCGAGATCATCGAGCCAACCATGCGCGGCATGGCCGAACTGGGCGCGCCTTTCGCCGGCATTCTCTTCGCCGGGCTGATGATCACTGATAAGGGGCCGAAGCTGATCGAATACAACACCCGTTTCGGCGACCCGGAATGCCAGGTGCTGATGATGCGGCTGAAGGACGATCTGCTGGTCCTGCTCAATGCGGCAACCGACGGCCAGCTTGCACACACTTCGGTGCGCTGGCGCGACGAGGCCGCACTGACCGTGGTCATGGCGGCCAGGGGCTATCCAGGCACGCCGGAAAAGGGATCGGTCATCCGCGGCGTCGAAGACGCGGCGGCCGAAGGCGTCCAGATATTCCACGCCGGCACGGCCATAAACGGCGGCGCGCTGGTTGCCAATGGCGGCCGCGTCCTCAACGTCACGGCATCAGGCGCAACGGTCCGCGAGGCGCAGAAACGCGCCTACGCCGCGCTCGACCGGATCGATTGGCCGGATGGATTCTGCCGCCGCGATATTGGCTGGCAGGCCGTGGCACGCGAGCAGGCAGACTAAAGTTCTGCGACGGTAGCTTATCGCAAACCGCGATCGATCTCGGTCGAAGCGGTGCTGAGCGGATCGGCGGCGGCAAAGGCGGCGTCGAGTTGCAACGGCGAACGCTGTTCGGTCCGCTTCCAGGCGACATATTGGACAATGCCGAAAGTCGGCCGCTGCGGCACGGTCTTCACGACAGGCATGCGGAATCCGTCGCGGAACTTCGTCCAGCGCGTGCCCAGCGCCGCGACCATGTCCTCGAAGGTCGGCGGCGCCGCGACCGAGGCGTAGGTGATCGTGACATTGCCGGCGAGGCCGGCTTCGCGTGACACCGGCAACGGTATCGAGGCGAGATAGTCAGGCGGCACGTCGATGAGACCACCGAAAGGCCATTGCGCGCGCAGCGTGGCCGCGTCCGTCGGCGCGACATTGACGTCGATGTCCTTGGGCGTGCCGGCGACCCTGTAAGGGCAGCGGAGCCGGCCGCAATTGGCTTGCGCCGAGAACTGCCACAGCGCGTAGCCCTGCCAGTTGCCCATCGGAAAATGCACGTCGATGTCGGGCTTGTAGCGGGCATACCAGAGCGGCAGCCGCGACAAGAGCCGGTACCTGTAGCTGTTGTCGGCAATGTACTGGGCCGTCTTGCCATTGGAGTAGAGCACCGGGAAGCGGCCGATGCGCCGATGCACCTGGCGCACGAACTCCTCGGCATCTTCGAGCGACATCCACTGCGAAGGATCATTGCCCTCGATGTCGAGAGCCAGCAGGTCGTCAGGCGCGGGTTCGGCGAAATCGAGGAAATTATTGGCCTGTTCGACCGGATTGCCGGGGCGGGCGAGGTGATAGGCTCCCCATTTCAGGCCGAGCGCCTTGGCGACCACCTTGCGTGTCTGGAACAGTTCGCGCGTCACCGCGTGGCGTTTCCACAGCGCCTTGCACAACTTCACCTCGGTGTCGTCGCCGAAACAGAAATAGGGTGGCGGCATGCCGTCGGATGCCTTGTTGATGAAGCCGACGATCCGCTTGTCGGTGGCAAGTTGGGCCCAGTCGATGGAATTGTACTCGTAGGCGTCGACGACCAGGGCGCGGTCAGCGTTCTTCCACGGCTCGGAAAAATCCGAGGTTTTTGCCGCTGATATCAGCGCCATCATCGCCGCGAGAGCGATCGCTGAGCGGCGTAGAAGATGCGCCGGCGTTTTCAAACAGGGAATCCCCGTTAACCAAAGACAAATCCTGGACCGTCATGGTTAAGGAAGTGCTTCCACGGGGCTGGCGCCGGCAAAGCTATCGTCTGATGAGTGGCTGAAATTCAAACGGGTCTGGCGCCGGCTCTTGCGGCAGCGTGCCCTCGGCGGCGCGTTTGCGGTGGTGTGCGAGGGAGCATTGCGGCGAGCATAATATGCCGTGATCCGACCAGTAGGCGGCGCCGTTTTCCAGTCTGCCCTGATGGTACGAGAACCCTGCCGCGCGATAGGGCAGGCCGCATTCGATGCAGCGATAGGCATCAGGTCTGGCAAGCATGGGTGGTTCCGGTCTGTTGGTTCGGTCTGTCGCCGGTCGACTTGATCCGGCGTCGATAGAATCTAATACGTGTCGGCGCGATTGCAAAATCCACGTGACATAGTTTGACGTTTACGTAAAAAGAAGATGGGAGGCCGCCGCTGAAAGGCGGATGGTTTTGCGGCAGTGCGGGTCCTAGGATCGGTGGGCCTATATCAGGAGGAGGGAGCGGCATGTATCGGGCACCGGTCGAGGATATCGCTTTCACGCTCAAGCACGTGGCTGGTCTCAAGTCCGCCCTTGATGCCGGCACGTTCGGCGATCTCGGCGAGGATCTGGTCGATGCGGTTCTTGGCGAGGCCGGCCGCTTCGCCACCGACGAAGTCGCGCCACTCTACAAGATCGGCGATGAGCAAGGTGCGGTGCTGAAGGACGCTATCGTCACCACGCCGCGCGGCTGGAAGGAACTCTATCGCCGCTGGATCGACGGCGGCTGGAATGCGCTGTCCGGGCCCGAGGAGTATGGCGGCCAGGCGTTGCCGACCATGCTTGGCGTCGCAGCGCTCGAAATGTGGAACTCAGCCGCCATGGCCTTCGGCATCGGCCCGACGCTGACCATGGGCGCTGTCGAGGCGCTCGACAAGCACGCCTCTGAGGCACTCAAGTCGAAATATCTTGAAAAGCTCGTCTCCGGCGAATGGATGGGCACGATGAACCTGACCGAGCCGCAGGCCGGCTCGGATCTCGCTGCCTTGCGCGCCCGCGCCGAGCCGGTGGGTGATGGCACCTATCGCATCTTCGGCCAGAAGATCTTCATCACCTATGGCGAGCACGACTTTACCGACAACATCATCCATCTGGTTTTGGCGCGGCTGCCCGATGCGCCGGCCGGCACGCGCGGCATATCGCTGTTCCTGGTGCCGAAATTCCTGGTCGGCGACGATGGATCGCTGGGCACGCGCAACGACGTCTTCTGCTCCGGCCTGGAGCACAAGCTCGGCATCCACGCCTCGCCGACCTGCACCATGATCTATGGCGATGGCTTCGGGGGCGCTGCGCCTGGCGCCATCGGCTGGCTGATCGGCGAGGAGAACAAGGGCCTGGCCTGCATGTTCACCATGATGAACAACGCCCGCCTTTCCGTCGGCATGCAGGGTGTCGCGGTCGCGGAAGCCGCCACGCAGAAGGCGATCGCTTATGCCAATGAGCGCCGGCAAGGCAAGGCGGCAACCTACGTCGGCGCCGGCATGGCGCCGATCGTCCATCATCCCGACGTGCAGCGCACGCTCCTGACCATGAAGGCGCTGACGCAGACGGCCCGCGCCATCAGCTACTGCTGCGCCCATGCCATCGACCTGGCGCGCGTATCGGCCGGCGATGAGGCGGCGCATTGGCGCGACCGTGCCAATCTGCTGACGCCGCTGGCCAAGGCTTTCTCGACCGATGTCGGCGTCGAGGTTGCCTCGCTCGGCCTCCAGGTGCATGGCGGCATGGGCTTCATCGAGGAGACCGGCGCGGCGGCATTCTACCGCGATGCGCGCATCGCACCGATCTATGAGGGCACCAACGGCATCCAGGCGATCGATCTGGTCATGCGCAAGCTGCCGCTCGGCGGCGGCGAACACGTGCATGGCTTTATCGACGAACTGGCGGCTGTGGCCAATGCCGTGCGGACATCGAATCTCGAGGGTTTCGGCCGCACCGCCGATGCTCTCGACAAGGCGCTCGGTGAACTCAGCGAGGCGACCCGCTTCCTGCAAAAGCTGTCCGCCGATGGCCGGTCGGACGAGGCGCTGTCCGGTGCCACGCCCTATCTCAAGCTGATCTCGCTGGCCGCCGGCGGGGCCTATCTGGCGCAGGGCGCTCTTGCCGATCAGGACCGTATCGCGCTTTGCCGCTTCTTCGCCGAAAACCTGCTCGGTGAGGTCCGTGCCCTGAAGGACCGCGTTGTCGATGGCGCCGAAAGCCTCGCCGCTGCCGGCAAGGCGCTCATCTCTGCCTGACGTTCAGAAGGAAAAACCCGTGACAGACCATATCCTCGTCGAGCGCCAGGGCGCCATCCAGATCATCCGTATGAACCGCCCCGACAAGAAGAACGCCTTGACGCGCGCCATGTATGCGAAAATGTCGGCTGCTCTGGCCGAAGGTGATGCCGACCCGGCGATCCGCGTCCATGTCTTCCTGGGCGTGCCCGGCGCCTTCTCCTCCGGCAACGACCTTGCCGATTTCATGGTCGTCGCCACCGGCGGCGACGGCGGCACCGAGGTCTGGGACTTCCTGATGGCGCTGGCCAGGGTCGAGAAACCCATTGTCTCCGGTGTCGACGGCATCGCGGTGGGCATCGGCACGACGCTCAACCTGCATTGCGACCTGACCTTCGCCACGCCGCGCACCGTGTTCAGGACGCCTTTCGTCGATCTCGGACTGGTGCCCGAAGCGGGCTCCAGCCTGTTGGCGCCGCGCATCCTGGGACAGCAGGCTGCTTTCGCGCTGCTCGGCCTCGGCGAGGGCTTTTCGGCCGAACGCGCGAAGGCCGCCGGCCTGATCTACGATGTGGTCGAGGAAGACGCGCTGGAGGCCTCGGTGCTGACGGCGGCCGGCCAGATCGCGGCCAAGCCACCTCAGGCTCTGAAGATCGCGCGCGACCTGATGCGCGGCTCGCGCGACGACCTCCTCGCCCGCATCAGTGAGGAAAGCGAGTATTTCCGCGCGCGGCTGAAATCAGACGAGGCGCGCGCCGCGCTCACGGCGTTCATGACCAGGAAGAAGGCCTGAGCCTCTCTTTAGGGATAAAGCCTCGTCTTGTCCCAGCCGCCTTTTGCATCACGCGAAAAGACGACCCGGTCGTGCAACCGGAACGGCCTGTCATGCCAGAACTCGATCGTCTGCGGTACGATGCGGAAGCCCGACCAATGCTTTGGCCGTGGAATTTCGCCGATCGGATAGCGCGCTGTGTATTCGGCCACCGCCTTTTCCAGCGCAAAGCGGCTTTCCAGCGGCCGCGACTGTTTCGAGGCCCAGGCGCCGATACGGCTGCCGCGTGGTCGCGTCGCGTAGTAGGCGTCGGCTTCGGCGTCGCTGACGATCTCCACCGGACCGCGAATGCGCACCTGGCGGCGCAGTGATTTCCAATGGAAGCACATCGCCGCCTTCATGCTGCCAAGAATCTCCTGGCCTTTGGCGCTCTCGAAATTCGTGTAGAACACAAACCCGCCTTCATCGAACCCCTTGAGTAGAACCATTCGCACATCCGGCATGCCGTCGGCATCGACGGTCGCCAGCGCCACGCCGTTTGGGTCGTTCATTTCGCTCTTGGTGGCGTCCTCCAGCCATGCGGCAAAGAGGCGAAACGGCTCCGCCGCCTCGGTAAAGTCACTGCTTGTTAACTCTGTGTCACTCATAGTTTTTCTCAAATCGTTACGAGGCGGGGGAGGTTGCAGATTGTCGCGTATCGCGCAAGCTTTTGACAGCAGGCAAAGCGGCCTAATTGCTTCAGCCAGCGCCAAAGCCGCGATCATGATGATCGCTCTGCCGCTTGCTGCCTGCGGCGCGGGTGGCTTCAGCCTGGAAAAAGCAGAAGTCGACCGCTCGATCCTGACCAGCAGCACGTCCGTCCCCTCCGCGCCGGTCAGTTCGGATCGCGACTCCGACCAGACGACGATCGGCAATGCGGTGTCCTCGGCCGATATCGAGCAGCTCGGCGGGCAGGCCGTGCCGTGGGCGAATGCCGGCACCGGGTCGCGAGGCTCCATCACCGAACTGGCGGAATTGAAGGACAAGGGCCAGACATGCCGCCGTTTCAGAGCCTCGCGCGAGAGCTTTGATGGCGTTGCCATGTTCGAAGGCGAACTTTGCCTGGCCAGCGCCGGCGGCTGGCACATGCAGGACTTCAAGACGCGCTGATTTTCCGTTTTTGATATGGTGCTCGGCCACTGGAATTTCTTCCTATGCGAGCGCATATAGGGGGCAACCAGAGACTCACTCCTTTTCCAGGGCAGTAAGCATGCGCGACCCCTATGAGGTGCTGGGCGTTGCCAAGAACGCATCGGCCAAGGACATAAAATCGGCGTACCGGAAACTCGCCAAGAAGCATCATCCGGACCAGAATCCGAATGATCCCAAGGCGAAGGACCGTTTTGCCGCAGCCAACCAGGCCTACGAGATCGTCGGCGACGAAAAGAATCGGGCCGCGTTCGATCGCGGCGAGATCGATGCCGACGGCAAGCCGCGTTTCCAGGGCTTTGAGGGCGCCGCTGGTGGCGGTGATCCCTTTGGCGGGTTTCGCCGGCAGCAAGGAGCCGGCGGCTCGCGCTTCGAATTCCGCTCCGGCCGTCCTGGCGGTGATCCGTTCGACGGTAACAGCGATATTTTCAGCCAGATTTTCGGCGACGCCTTTTCGGGCGCGCGCGGCCCCGGCGCGGGCGACCGCCGCCAGCCGGCGACCGCTGCCGACCTGAATGTGACACTCGACGTCACCATCGAGGAGGCGGCAACCGCCGAAAAGGTGACGGCGATGTTCCCCGACGGCCGCAAGGTGGCGGTCAAGCTGCCGGCCTATGTCGAGGACGGCCAGACCATCCGGCTGAAGGGGCAGGGCGAGCAAGGGCCGGGCCAGCCGGGCGATGCGCTGGTCAAGGTCCATCTGCGCCGGCACCCGCGCTACCGCATCGAGGGCCGCGACCTGCATGCAGATCTGCCGGTGACGCTGGCGGATGCGGTGCTCGGCGCCAAGGTGCCGGTCGAGACGCCGACCGGCAAGCTCGCGGTCAACGTTCCCGCCTGGTCGAACTCGGACAAGGTGCTGCGGCTGAAGGGCAGGGGCCTGCCGGAGAAAGCCGGCGGCCATGGCGATCTCTACGCCCATGTGCGGATCATGCTGCCGGAAGGCGGCGATAGCGCGCTCGAAGCGCTGCTGCGCAGCCAAAAAGGCTGATTGGCGGCTTTTGTCCCCCGAACTGTCCGGTTTGAACGCTTGAAGGGGCAGTGTGCCTGTGCGATAGGGCACTCCACAAAGCTGAAAAATCTTGCGGAGAGCGCTGACATGGCGGGTGGACAGGGCCTTATGGCCGGCAAGCGCGGCCTTATTCTTGGCGTCGCCAACAACAGATCGATCGCCTATGGCATCGCCAAGGCCTGTGTCGACCATGGCGCCGAGATCGCGCTCACCTACCAGGGCGAGGCGTTCAAGAAGCGTGTCGAGCCGCTGGCGGCCGAACTTGGCGCGTTCGTCGCCGGCCATTGCGACGTCACCGATCCGGCTAGCCTGGACGAGGTTTTCGCCAAGGTCGCCAGGCATTGGGGCAAGCTTGATTTCCTCGTCCACGCCATCGCTTTTTCAGACAAGGACGAGCTGACCGGCCGTTACGTCGAGACGACGCGCGACAATTTCCTGCGCACCATGGACATTTCGGTCTATTCCTTCACCACCATCGCCAAGCGCGCCGAGGCGCTGATGAGCAATGGTGGCTCGCTGCTGACGCTGACCTATTATGGTGCCGAAAAGGTCATGCCGCACTACAACGTCATGGGTGTCGCCAAGGCGGCGCTCGAGGCCAGCGTGCGTTATCTCGCGGTCGACCTCGGCGCCAAGAAGATCCGCGTCAACGCCATTTCCGCGGGCCCGATCAAGACGCTTGCCGCATCAGGCATCGGCGACTTCCGCTACATCCTGAAGTGGAACGAATACAATTCGCCGCTGAAGCAGACGGTGACGCAGGAGGAAGTCGGCGATTCCGGCGTCTATTTCCTGTCCGATCTGTCGCGCGGCGTCACCGGTGAAGTGCATCACGTCGATTCAGGCTACCACGTCGTCGGCATGAAGGCGGTCGACGCCCCGGATATTTCGACGGTCAAGGATTAACAGCCCCAACCGTCGTCCGTCCCGATCCCGTACCGGAAGACCTGATGTACCCGCTGGTTTATATCGTGCGCCACGGCCAGACCGCGTGGAACGCCGAATCCCGGCTTCAGGGGCAGGCCGACACCGACCTCAATGCGCTTGGCCGCGAGCAGGCGACCGGAAACGGTCATCGGTTGGCCGAGGTGATGCAAAATCCCGCGGATTTCGATTTCGTCGCCAGCCCAATGAAGCGGACGCGCGAGACGATGCAGCGCATCCGCGCCGCGATGAAGCTCGATCCGGATGCCTATCGGACCGATCCTCGCCTGGTGGAAGTCAATTTCGGCGATTGGCAGGGTTTTACCTATGCCGAGCTCAAGACGCGGTATCCAGGCGCGCGCCGGACACGCGCGCTGGACAAATGGAACTTTCAGCCGCCCGGCGAGGGCGCGGAGAGTTACCAGATGCTGCTCGAGCGGGTGAAGCCCTGGTTCGACGCGATCCAACGCCAGACGATCTGCGTGACGCATGGCGGGGTCATGCGGGCTCTGTTTCGCTTCGTGCTTGGGGTGGCGGAGGACGAGGCAGCCAACCTGGAAATACCACAGGACCGCGTGCTCAGGCTGCAGGGCGACCGCCTGGAGTGGCTGTCGCAGTCCTAGCCGGGACGCTTGCCTAGCCAGGACGCTTGTTCATCCCAGGGTTTGGAAGGCTCCCAACTCTTGACCCGGTCGTTCCGATGAACGTGTCATTCGATGTAGGTCACCACACCCGTCTCAAGATCATAGATTGCCGCGACGATCTTCAGCTTCCCGGCCCCGATGGGATCGGCCAGGAGCTTACTTGAAGCGGCCAGGCGCCGCACAGTCCTGCGCGCGCTCTCCCTGGCGGTGTTGTCGACGAAATCGCCTGCCTCGCTCCGCGCCGCGATCGCCGCAGGCAGGATCGGTTCGATCATCGGGCCGATCGCGCCCGGATAGGTCGCGTTCTTGGTGACCACGTCGCAAGCCGCCTTGACGGCACCGCAGCTTGTGTGCGCGAGGACAACAATCAATGGCGAGCCGAGCACCGCCGCGCCGTATTCGACCGTGCCGAGCGTCGCAGCGTCGGCGAGGTTGCCGGCATTCCGGGCGACGAATAGCTCTCCAACGCCTTGGCCGCCGAAGATCAACTCGGGCGGAACGCGACTGTCGGCGCAACTGATGATGGTAGCCCAAGGCGCCTGATGCCCGGCGACAGCCTTCCGCTGCGCGGCAAGGTCGATCGAGCACAGTTCCGGGTGGCTGACATAGCGCTCGTTGCCGGATTTCAGCGCGGCGAGCGCTGCATCAGGGGACAATGCCGGCGCAGCACTCTCTGCCGCACGCGCGGACCACGAAGCTCCACCAAGACCGATCGCAACGAGCCCCGCCGCGCCGACCTTGAGGAAATCCCTCCGGTCGACCCCTTCGCCTTCGCAGTCGCTGCACATTGTTCGGTCCCCGCTCGCATCTTCCACTTGATGGCTGGATCTGCGCGCTGAGATTGCTACCAACGGACGGCGTTGGCAAGCGCGCCGTGCGGGGCCGGAAGGCGCTTATTCGGTGTCGGGCAATTGCATGTCGGTGACGATGTTTTCGCCATTGGTCTCATCGTAAGCGATGACGACATCCATGCCCGGCTTCAGCGAGTCGAGGTCTGTCTCGGCATTCAGCTTGTAGGACTTGCCGTCATCCAGCGTCAGCGTCGCGGTGTCCTTGTCGATCTTCTTGATCAGGCCTTCGGTCTGTCCGGCGAAAGCGGCGGTGGAAAGCAGCAGCGTGGCGGCTACGGCGCCAATCAGGGTACGCATAATCGTTCCTCGTTATCATTGCACCGGCATGGGCGGCGGCAGGCGATGGAAGAGAGCAGAAACCAACCGAATGTGTCAAAACTAAATCCGCCTGATCACAGTTTGACCACTGTGAAAAACGCCAATAGAAGGCAGGCCACGGCGCCGAGCGTCCTCCTGGGTGCGCGGAGGATGCTGTGGCACTTTTTGATTTGCGTATGATCCCTTGCGAGAACGGCTTCGTTTTCGGGTCATGTGCTAAGCTGGCTCCGATGCCGGGCAGGGTCATTTCATGTCTCACAACACGTTCGGCCACCTTTTCCGCGTCACCACCTGGGGCGAAAGCCACGGCGCCGCACTCGGCTGTGTGGTCGACGGCTGTCCGCCCGGCATCCGCTTCACTCTGCGAGACATCCAGGCCGAGCTCGACAAGCGCCGGCCGGGCCAGTCACGCTTCGTCACCCAGCGCCGCGAACCCGACGAAGTGAAAGTGCTGTCGGGCTTCGTCTTCGACGAGGACGGCGAGACGATGATCACCACCGGCACGCCGGTCTCGATGTTGATCGAGAACGTCGACCAGCGCTCGAAGGACTATGGCGAGATAGCCCGCCAATACCGGCCGGGCCATGCCGACTACACCTATGACGTCAAATACGGCCTGCGCGATTATCGCGGCGGCGGCCGCTCCTCGGCCCGCGAGACGGCGGCACGCGTCGCGGCCGGGGCCCTCGCCCGCAAGGTGGTGCCCGGCATGGTGGTGCGCGGCGCGCTGGTGTCGATGGGCGAAAAGTCCATCGACCGCGCCAACTGGAACTGGAATTTCATCGGTGACGCGGAAAATCCGTTCTTCACCCCAGATCCGGCTTCCGTTCCCGTCTTTACCCAGTATCTCGACGGCATCCGTAAGGCGGGGTCCTCGGTCGGCGCGGTGATCGAGATCGTTGCCGACGGCGTTCCCGCCGGCCTCGGCGCGCCGATCTACGCCAAGCTTGATCAGGACATTGCCTCCGGCCTGATGTCGATCAACGCGGTCAAGGGCGTCGAGATCGGCAACGGTTTCGAGGCCGCCCGCATCACGGGCGAGCAGAATGCCGACGAGATGCGCATGGGCAATGACGGCAAACCGGTGTTCCTGTCCAACAATGCCGGCGGTATTCTCGGCGGCATCTCGACCGGCCAGGCGATCATCGCCCGTTTCGCCGTCAAGCCGACCTCGTCGATCCTGACGCCGCGAAAGTCGATCGACAGGGACGGCAACGACGTCGAGATCATGACCAAGGGCCGTCACGATCCCTGCGTCGGCATCCGCGCCGTGCCGATCGGCGAGGCGATGGTTGCCTGCGCCATTGCCGATCATTATCTGCGTCATCGGGGACAGACAGGTAGGGGAGTAGGGCAGTAGGGGAATATGTTACGCTACCCACCCGAGACAGCCATTTTTTCCTTTTCCCCACTCCCGTACTGCCCTACTCCCTTATTCCCCTGCGAGTGAAACGAGCGCCTATGCCTTACGACCAGAAGAAAATCGTCGAAGCCCTGCGCGCTTTCGAGCGCGGCGAGATCGTCGTTGTCATGGACGATGATGGACGCGAGAACGAGGGTGACCTGATCGTCGCCGCCGTCCATTGCACGCCGGAGAAGATGGCGTTCATCATTCGTCACACCTCCGGCATCGTCTGCACGCCGATGCCGCGCGAGGAGGCCAAGCGGCTCAACCTGGCGCCGATGGTGGCCGACAATGATTCCGCCCACACCACCGCCTTCACCGTCAGCGTCGATTTCAAGCACGGCACGACAACAGGCATTTCGGCCGAGGACCGCACGCTCACCGTGCGCAATCTCGCCAACGGCAATGTCGGCGGCTCGGATTTCGTCCGCCCCGGCCACATCTTTCCGCTGATCGCGCGAGAGGGCGGCGTGCTGATGCGGTCGGGTCATACCGAAGCCGCGGTCGATCTGTGCAAGCTCGCTGGTCTGGCGCCGGTCGGCGTCATTTCGGAACTGGTCAATGACGACGGCACTGTCAAGCGTGGCCCGCAGGTTTCGGCCTTTGCTGAAGAGCATGGTCTCAAACAGGTTTCGGTCGCCGACCTCATTGCCTACCGGCAACGCAAGGAAACGCTGGTCGAACGCGTGGCTTGCTCCGAAATCGACACGCTCGGCGGCAAAGCGCAGGTCTTCACCTACACGCTGCCCTGGGACCCCATGCATCATGTCGCCATTGTCTTCGGCGACATCCGCGACGGCGAGGAGGTGCCGGTGCGCCTGCATTCCGAGGATGTGGTGACCGATGTATTCGGCACCAGCCACCGGCTCGACGGCATCATGAAGGCGATGGGCGAGCGCAGGCGTGGCGTCATCGTCTATCTGCGCGAGGGCTCGGTCGGCGTCGCCCATCAGGAGCGCAAGCGACCGGCGAGCGGCGACCGAGAGGATCATGAAGAGGCGCGCCGCCGTGAGAACGAATGGCGCGAAATCGGCCTCGGTGCGCAGATACTCAAGGATCTCGGCATTTCCTCGATCAATCTGATCGCTTCGCGCGAACGGCACTATGTCGGTCTCGAAGGCTTTGGCATCCATATCGCCAAGACCGAGATTCTCTGAAGGGCAACCGCTGGGGATAGAGCCCGGTCCGTTCGAAACCGGGCGCTTCGGGGATCATCCGGCGGGAACGACGGCTGCTTCGCAGCCATCCAGGTGGCATTCAGGCGTGGCCAGGCTGCGCTGACCAAGCAACGCGGTGACCAGTGCGATCGTGCCGGCCGCAACCGACACCCAGAATCCGTTCTGGGCGCCGAACGCATCCACCACCGAGCCGGCGGCGAACGAGCCCAGCGCCATGCCGATGCCGATCCCGGTGGTCACCCAGGTGATGCCCTCGGTCAGCATCGCCTCCGGCACATGCCGTTCGATCAGGCCGAACGCCGTGATGAAGGTCGGCGAGATCGCCACGCCGCTGACGAAGACGGTCAACGCCAGCAGCGGCACCGTGCCGGCGGTGAGCGGCAGCAAGGTGCTCAGCGCAATGACGGCGATTGCGATGGCAAGCTGGCGTTGCAGCGGTGCTTTCAGGTTGAGCGCGCCGACGATGATGCCGAGCACGAACGATCCCAGCGCGTAGACACCGATGACGAGGCTTGCGGCGCCTGGCTGGCCAAGTTCCTTGGTGATCGCCACGGTGCTCACTTCCGTCGTCGCGAAGGTCGCGCCGATGAAGATCAGGGCAAAGGTGATGATCTGCACCGGCCGCAGGCGGATTGCCGAGCCGCGCGACCCATGTTCCACCGGCCGCACTTGCGGCTCGGTCGAGCGCTGCAGGATGAACGCCGTCGAACCGAAGGCGAGAAACAGCGTGCTCACCAGCATCCCTGCTTCCGGGAACAGGGCGGCACTCAGGCCGACCGACAGCGATGCCCCGGCAATGTAGACCAGCTCGTCCGCCGCCGACTCGAACGCGAATGCGGTGTTCATCTCGGGCCGTCCGCGGAAAATCTCGGTCCAGCGTGCGCGCACCATTGCGGGGATGCTGGGCATCGCCGCCGCCAGCAGTGCCGACACGAACAGCGTCCATACAGGCCAGTCCTGATTGGCCGCCGCAATCAGGACCGCGAAGGCCAGCACCGAAATGGCGGTGGTCGGCACCACGACCTGCGTCTGGCCAAGGCGATCGACAAGCCTTGATATTTGCGGCGCCACGAAAGCGTTGGCCAGCGCGAATGTCGCGGAGACGGCGCCGGCCAGCCAGTACTCGCCACGCGTCTGCGACAGCATCGCCACGATGCCGATTGGCGCCATCGCGATCGGCAGCCGCGCCATGAAGCCCGCTGCTGCAAAGCCCTTGGCGCCGGGGGCGCGAAAGATCTCCGAATAGGGATTTTGCATGGTCCGGTTCCTCGACAAAGGCAGATTCGGCAATTACATACGATGCGTATGATTGTTAGATAGATCATACGCCGCGTATGTAAATTGGCATACGAAGCGTATGTTAGTAGGTCCAGAAGCCATGCACAAACCTCGCAAGGAGATGATCGCCGAGACGCGCGCCAAGCTGATCGCGGCCGCCCGCCACGCCTTCGGCACAATCGGCTATGCCCAGGCGTCGATGGATGATTTCACCGCATCGGCCGGGCTGACGCGTGGCGCACTCTATCATCACTTCGGCGACAAGAAGGGCTTGCTGCAAGCAGTTATCGCCGAAATCGACGGTGAGATGGCGGCGCACGTGAACGAAGTGGCGTCGAGAGCACCGACCCGCTGGCAGCATTTCGTCGACGAATGCACGACCTATATCGAGATGGCGTTGGAGCCGGAAATCCAGCGCATCATGTTCCGGGATGGCCCGGCCGTGCTGGGGGATCCTGCACAATGGCCGAATGCCAATGCATGTGTCGGTTCAATGACCGATCATCTGACCAGGCTGCAGGAGGAGGGCGTGGTCGTTCCCAGCGTCGACCCCGAGACCGCCGCACGGCTGATCAACGGCGCCAGCAGCCAGGCAGCGCAGCGGATCGCCAATTCGAACGACCCCGAAGCGACGTCGAAGTCCGTTGTGGCAGCCTTCAAGCAGTTGCTCGAAGGCTTGCTCAAGAAGCAGGGTTCGCAGCCGGTCTGAAATCCCCATTGCTGACCTGGCGCCACTGCACGCGATTGACAACAGCCGGTTTCAGCGCATCCTCTCGCGCCATCTCTGAGCGGAGATTCGGGGGCATGTGGGATTTCAATATCGGTAGGTCGGTGTCCATCATGATGCGGACCTGGCCCTTCATTGTCTTTCGCATGATCGTCTATTTCGGCATAACGCTGGCTTACATCGTCGCGACCGGCACGGGCGCCTCCGTTGGCTACGGCATTGGCCATATCTCCACCGATCCCGACGGGCCGCTGTCCTTTGCCTTGTGGGGCGGCGTGGTTGGCTTTGGCGTTGTCTCGATCGCCGTCTACTGGATCCGCGAATACATCCTTTATGCCGTCAAGGCCGGCCATATCGCCGTCATGGTCCATCTGGTCGACGGCCGCGACATTCCCGACGGCCAGAACCAGATTGCCTATGCCAAGGACATCGTGACCCAGCGTTTTGCTGAGGCCAACATCCTTTTCGTCGTCGACCAGCTGGTCAAGGGCGCCATTCGCGCCATCACCGGGCTGCTCGGCGGCATCTCCGCCTTCCTGCCGATCCCGGGCCTGAGCGGCCTGGTCAGCTTCATGAACACGGTGATCCGCCTGTCGCTGACCTATGTCGACGAGATCATCCTCGGCTACAACATCCGCATCAATTCAGCCTCGCCGTTCGAGACGGCGCGGCAAGGCGTCGTGCTCTATGCCCAGAACGGCAAGATCATGGTCAAGAACGCCGTTTGGCTGGCTGTCATCATGTGGGGCGTCTCGTTTGTCATCTTCCTGCTGATGTTGGCCCCAGCCGGCGCCATTCTTTTCCTCATGCCCGGGCAGCTTGCCGGCTGGGCTTTCGTGCTCGCCATCGTCTTCGCCTGGGCCTTCAAGGCGGCGTTCATCGAACCCTTCGCCATCGCCTGCCTGATGCAGGTCTATTTCAGGACCATTGAGGGCCAGGTGCCCGATCCCGCCTGGGACGCCCGGCTGGCCGAGGCGTCGTCGAAGTTCAGGGAACTCAAGGACAAGGCGCTGGCCTCCTTCGGCGGTTCGCGCTGGGGCACGGCCGGCGCGACGCGCTGATCGGCAGTGGTCGCCGGCGCGGCATCGAACCCGTTGAGGCGCGTAACGGTCGATTTGAGCGACGCTTCACCTTGCCCGCAAAAGGTCTCGCTCATGATCAGGTCCGGCAGCGGTAAGCGGCGGCCCCAGCCATGCGCTTCGAGGTCCGGCTTTGGCGCGAACTCGGAAACTCGACCGACGCAGAGATAGGCGACCGGCGTAACATGCTCGGGAATTGACAGCAGCTGTTTCAGCGCTTGCGCCTCGATGATGCTCACCCAGCCGACCCCGACGCCTTCGGCGCGCGCCGCCAGCCAGAAATTCTGCACCGCGCAAACCGTGCTGTAGAGGTCCATCTCCGGATTGTGCCAGCGCCCCAGCGGCGAACCCTTCGAACGCTGCCGGTCGCAGGTGATGCAGATGTTGAGCGCGCTTTCGCAGATGCCTTCCAGCTTGAGCTTGCGGTAGAGCGCCTGTCGTTCTTCCGCGATGGCCGGCAGTTCCTGCTCCCGCGCTGCCAGGAACAGGTCACGCACTTTTTGCCGTCGCTCGGCATCGCGAATGACGATGAAATTCCAAGGCTGCATGAAGCCGACCGAGGGCGCATGATGAGCCGCAAGCAGCAGCCGCGCCAGCACCTCATCGTCGAGCGCGGTTGGCAGGAAATGGCTGCGCACGTCGCGCCGCGTGAACATCGCGCGATAGACCGCGTCGCGCGCACTCTGGTCAAATCCGTCGCCAATAGGAGCGGTCATGTATTCCGGCATCGCGTGTCCCCTTGCGATTGCAATCCATTTCATCCGCCTGACCATGCGGATGACGATGCCTGCCAGGCCGGTCTTCTGGCTCGGGATCAACCCGCGTCCGGTGCCTTCCCGTCATCGACAGTGGCATTTACCGGCGCGGTCCCCCTTACAGCGTTGGGCACGCCACGGAATTCAACCGTGTTCCCGATTCTCCCGCTTGCGGCGAGCACCAGGCAGTGGCAGCTAGCTTACGCCGAAGCGCTGACGACGCCAATGCCTGCAGCGACACCAATGGACGCATGTGTGATTTTCCCCAGCCATCAGGCCACAACGCATGGCCATCGCGACGTCGGGGCACTAGATAGGGGAGATGGCCACTCGTCTCTATACCCATCCGATCTTCCTTGAGCACATCACGCCGCCCGGTCACCCCGAGCGGCCTGACCGCTTGCGCGCCATCGAGCGGGTGCTCGACGATGAAGCTTTTGTCGCCCTCGATCGCATCCGGGCGCCGGAAGGCGACGAGGCCACCATTCTCTACGCGCATCCCGCCGATTTCGTCGCCCGCGTCCGCGCCGCCATTCCCGACGAGGGCATCGCCCGCATCGACGCCGACACGTCAGTCAGCCCGAAGAGCTGGCAAGCGGCGATCACCGCGATCGGCGCCGCCAATGCCGCCGTCGACGATGTCTTTGCCGGCCGCGCCGACAACGTCTTCGTCGCCGCGCGGCCGCCCGGCCACCATGCTGAAAAAACCACGGCCATGGGTTTCTGCCTCTTCAACACGGCGGCGATCGCCGCGCGCTACGCTCAGAAGAAACATGGCGTCGAGCGCGTTGCGGTCGTCGACTGGGACGTGCATCACGGCAACGGCACGCAAGATATTTTCTGGGACGATCCGTCGGTGCTCTATTGCTCGACGCACCAGATGCCGCTTTATCCCGGCACCGGTGCAAAGAGCGAGACCGGCGCCGGCAACATCGTCAACGCGCCACTGGCGCCGCAGACCGGCAGCGAGGTTTTCCGCGATGCCTTGCTGTCGCGTGTCCTGCCGGCGCTCGACAATTTCGCGCCCGACCTGATCATCATTTCGGCCGGTTTCGACGCGCATCATCGCGATCCGCTGGCCGAAATCAACCTGACAGAGGATGATTTCGACTGGGCGACCGGCCAGCTTATGCAGCGCGCCACGCGCCACAGCGGCAACCGGCTCGTCAGCCTGCTAGAGGGTGGCTACGATCTGCAGGGACTGGCATTTTCGGTCGCCGCCCATGTCGGGCGACTGATGAAAGGATGAATGATGGCTGGTGAGACCAACGAAGACGTCAAGGCGATGAGCTTCGAGCAGGCACTCGACGCGCTGGAAAAGATCGTCGATGACCTGGAACGTGGCGACGTGCCGCTCGACCAGTCGATCAGGATCTATGAGCGCGGCGAGGCGCTGAAGGCGCATTGCGACAGGCTGCTGAAGGCCGCCGAGGACAAGGTCGAGAAGATCAGGCTGTCGCGCGACGGCAAGCCGGTTGGAACCGAGCCGCTCGACGCCGACTGAGTCATGCTTCCCGAACGATGGTCTTGCCTCACCGGCTTTTGGACATGATCATGCTCGAGGATAACAGCCGTCCCGATTGAAACGCCTTCAGGACAAGAGGAGGTTCGGAAACGATGTGCAGAAACATCAAGACCCTGTTCAATTTTGATCCGCCGGCAACCAATGACGAGGTGCGCGACGCCGCACTTCAGTTTGTCCGCAAATTGAGCGGAACGACGCGACCTTCGAAGCAGAACCAGCACGCCTTCGATCATGCGGTCGAAGCCATCGCGGCATCGGCGCGTGAGCTTCTCGATTCCCTCGAAACCCATCAGCATCCTCGCAATCGCGAAGAGGTGGCCGCCAAGGCGCGGGCAAAATCGGCGATCCGGTTTGCCTGATGCGACAGGCAGGCACGGCCGCCGACAAGGAGAGTCCATGAGCTTCTTCCCCGGGAAAGACCCTGAAGTCGGCGACGCCTTTGCCAGCGACCAGATCGAGCTGATGGTCATTCCAAACGCCAAGGACATCGGTGGTTTCCAGGTCCGCCGCGCTCTGCCGACCGCAAAAAGGCGGCTCGTCGGGCCTTTCATCTTCTTCGACCGCATGGGCCCGGCGATCCTGCGCGCGGGCCAGGCGCTCGATGTCCGTCCGCATCCGCATATCGGGCTGTCGACGGTGACCTATCTGTTCGACGGCAAGATCAGGCATCGCGATTCACTCGGCACCGAAATGGTCATCCAGCCCGGCGACGTGAATTTGATGACCGCTGGCCGCGGCATCGTCCATTCCGAGCGCACGCCGGAGGAATTGCGTGGCGCGCCGATGTCTGTTTCCGGCCTGCAGACATGGCTGGCACTGCCGGACGGCAAGGAGGAAGTGGCTCCGGTTTTCGAGAACACGGCTGCCCTGCGGCTCCCCGAGATCGATGCCGAAGGCGTCAGCGGGCGCGTCGTCATCGGCGACTTCCAGGGACTGCGGTCCCCCGTGAGGGCTTACTCCGAGACGCTTTATGCCGACCTCAGGCTGGCGCCTGGCGCCAGCGTGAAAATCCCGGCCGATGCCGAGGAGCGCGCCATCTACACGCTCGAAGGCGAGGTTTCGATTTCAGGCGATGTTTTTCCGGCGGAGCGGCTGTTGGTGTTTCGGCCCGGCGACGAGATCGTCGTGTCGTCGGAAGGCGGTGCGCATTTCATGCTATTCGGCGGCGCCTCGCTCGGCTCGAAGCGTTACATCTGGTGGAATTTCGTCTCGTCCTCCAAGGAGCGCATCGAACAGGCCAAGCAGGAATGGAAGACCGGCCGCTTCGATATCGTTCCCGGAGATGAGGAAGAATTCATCCCGTTGCCGGAAAGCTGATGCATGTCGCCCAAAAGTGGCCGGGTTTTGGGACCTAAAGCCTGATCCGCGTCACAGACACGCATTTACTTTCGCCGGCGGCCGGCCTATCCCGCCCATGAACAGAAAGCCTGAGCAGGCCTACCCGTGAATTCAACGCCGCACACGCCGCTTCTCGACAAGGTCCGCATCCCGGCCGACCTGCGCACGCTTGCCGAGAGTGAATTGCCGCAACTGGCATCCGAGCTTCGTGCCGAACTGATCGACGCGGTGTCCCACACCGGCGGCCATCTTGGCGCCGGCCTTGGCGTGGTCGAGCTGACGGTGGCGCTGCACTATGTCTTCAACACCCCGGATGACCGGCTGATCTGGGATGTCGGCCACCAGGCCTATCCGCACAAGATCCTGACCGGCCGTCGCGACCGTATCCGCACCTTGCGCCAGGAAGGGGGCCTGTCCGGCTTCACCCGTCGCGCCGAGAGCGAATACGATCCCTTCGGCGCCGCTCACTCCTCGACATCGATATCGGCCGGCCTCGGCATGGCCGCCGCCCGCGACCTCTCCGGCGGCCGCAACAACGTCATCGCCGTCATCGGCGATGGCGCCATGTCGGCCGGCATGGCATACGAGGCGATGAACAATGCCGGCGCGCTCGATGCCCGGCTGATCGTCATCCTCAACGACAACGACATGTCGATTGCGCCGCCGACCGGCGCGATGAGCGCCTATCTGGCGCGTCTGGCCTCGGGCAAGACCTATGTCGGCCTGCGCGACTTCGGCAAGAAACTGACCTCCTATCTCGGCAAGCGCGCCGACCGTGCGATCACCCGGGCGGTCGAGCATGCACGCGGCTACGTCACCGGCGGCACGCTCTTCGAGGAGCTCGGCTTCTATCACATCGGCCCGATCGACGGTCACAATCTCGAGCATCTGATCCCGGTCCTGAAGAACGTCCGCGACAATGGCGAAGGCCCGGTGCTGATCCATGTCGTCACCCAGAAGGGCAAGGGCTACGCGCCGGCCGAAGCCGCCGCCGACAAGTATCACGGTGTCAACAAATTCGATGTCATCACCGGTGCGCAGGCCAAGGCGCCGGCCAACGCGCCAGCCTACACCAAGGTGTTCGCCGAAAGCCTGGTCCAGGAGGGCCGCGAGGATGACCGCATCGTCGCCGTCACCGCCGCCATGCCGAGCGGCACCGGCCTCGACCTGTTCGGTGAAGCATTTCCCTCGCGGATCTTCGATGTCGGCATCGCCGAACAGCACGCGGTGACCTTCGCCGCCGGCCTCGCCACCGAAGGTTACAAGCCGTTCGCCGCTATCTATTCGACCTTCCTGCAGCGCGCCTACGACCAGGTCGTCCACGACGTCGCGATCCAGAAACTACCGGTGCGCTTTCCCATCGACCGCGCCGGCTTCGTCGGCGCCGATGGCGCCACCCATTGCGGCGCCTTTGACACCACCTTCCTGGCGACCCTGCCGGGTTTCGTGGTTATGGCAGCAGCAGACGAGGCGGAACTGCGCCACATGGTGCGCACCGCCGCAAGCTATGATGACGGTCCGATCGCCTTCCGCTATCCGCGCGGCAATGGCGTCGGCGTCGACATGCCGGAGCGCGGCGCTGTCCTCGAAATCGGCAAGGGCCGCGTCGTCAGGGAAGGCAGCAAGGTCGCGCTTCTGTCCTTCGGGACCAGGCTGCAGGATTGCCTGATCGCCGCCGAGGAGCTTGGCGCAGCCGGGCTTTCCACCACGGTCGCCGATGCCCGTTTCGCCAAGCCGCTCGATGAGGATCTGATCCGCCGGCTGGCCCGCTCGCACGAGGTTCTGGTAACGGTGGAAGAGGGCGCCGTCGGCGGCTTCGCCAGCCATGTGTTGCAGTTCCTCGCCCATGAGGGCTTGCTGGAAAGTGGCCTGAAGGTACGCCCGCTGGTGCTGCCCGACGCGTTCACCGACCACGCCAAGCCGGAAAAGATGTATGCCGATGCCGGGCTTGATGCCGCCGGCATCGTGCGCACGGTGTTCATCGCCCTCGGCCATACAGCCCGCGCCCAGCGCGCCTGAATCAAAGTCTCAAGGGCTTGAATCAGTTTGCCGGCTTGATGCCTTAACGCCTTGTTAACGCTACCGTTTGGCGCTTTGCTTACCGTGTCTCTTGGCCGTTTTTCAACGGCGCCCTGCTAGATCCTGACCAGGCAGGGAGACAAAAACAATGAGAACGCTTCTGTGCGGCGTGGCGCTTTCAGCGGTCATCGTCGCGCCGGTCGCCGCCGAAACGCGCTATGATCGCAGCCTTGAAAAGGCGGCCATGGGCATCATCGCTGGCAAGATGGGCGATATCCGCGGCGGCTTTTCCTACAAGCAGGCGCCGCAGCTGGTGGTCCTGCCGGACCCTGTGCCGGCGCCTGCGCCTGCGACCGAGCATCCGGGCGAGCAGGCTTCGGGAAATCGGGATGACGGTTTGTCTCCAGCCGTCGATCGCCGGGTTTCGCGAACCATTTTCTAGAGCATGCCGCCGTCCAAGCGCGGCGCGCTTTAGAACCACATGTCGCGCACGCAGCGGCCATCGCGCGGCAGGTCGTCGTAAGTGTCGAGGCCATCGAAATGGTCGATCGGCAAGTCGGCGACGGCCTCCGGCGGCGCAAGCCTTACATTGACGGCGATTCGAGTGCGGCCAGTGGCGTGGGAGCCCAAGCCACGCCAGGCGAGCACGCAAGCGCAAGTGGGACAGAACAGGATCTCAAGCGAGGGCGTGTCCTTTCCGGGGCGCGTATAGCTCTTCATCGGCCCCGCGACGCGGATGCGTTCGTCGACATAATCGTAAGCCCAGAGCGCGCCATAGCGGCGGCAAAGCGTGCAACTGCACGCGGTGATCGGCCCGGGATCGCCCTCCAGGGTCCAGTGGGTCGCACCGCAGTGGCAGGTTCCTGTCAGCATTCGTCCTTCCTCGTTCGGACAGTACGGCGCTCCTGCTTGGTATTGTGCCGGGCCGATGCGATGCTCGCAAGCGGCGCAGCGGCTTGAAGTGTTCGCATGCTTCGAACGATGTTCCTTGTCCCGCCCCAATATCCTTGCCTTCGCGACCGGCTTTCGCCATGAAGGCCAATGAACTCGCCTCTGCCAGCCAGCCCCCGCCAGCGGCTCGACGACCTGCTCGTCCAGCGGGGCCTTTTTGCCAGCCGTTCGCGCGCCCGCGACGCGGTCGAGCGTGGCACGGTGATGGTGGACGGCGTCATAGCCCGCAAGCCCGGCCAGAACGTTCCGCCGCAATGCCTGATCGCCATTGATGATCCGGCGCAAGGCTATGTGTCGCGCGCGGCGCTGAAACTGATCGGTGGGCTCGACCATTTCGGCCTCGATCCAGCCGGCCGTGAAGCGCTAGACATCGGCGCCTCGACCGGCGGCTTCACCCAGGTGCTGCTCGAGCGCGGCGCGGCCCACGTCACCGCCATCGATGTCGGGCACGGCCAGATGCATGCCGATATCGGCGGCGATCCGCGTGTAACTGTCATCGAGGGCCTGAACGCGCGCGATCTCACAGCCGATGATCTGGCCGGCCGCATCCCGGATTTCGTCGTCTCCGATGTCAGCTTCATTTCGTTGAAACTGGCGCTGCCGCCGGCGCTTGGCCTTGCGAAGGCTGGTGCCGGTGCCATGTTTCTGGTCAAGCCGCAATTCGAGGCGGGCCGCGAAGCGATCGGCAAGGGCGGCCTGTTGAAGGATCCCTACGACGCCGCCCGTGTCGCCGGCCTGCTGCAGGATTGGCTGGACGCTGTTCCAGGCTGGCGTTCGCTGGGCCTGCATTTGTCGCCGATCGAAGGCGGCGACGGTAATCGCGAATTCCTGCTCGGTGGGATCAAGGATCGATGAGCGCGCGGTTCAGCATCAGGAAACTTGGCGCCCAGGGCGACGGCATCGCCGAGACCGAGAGCGGCGATCTGTTCATTCCCTTCACACTACCCGGCGAGGTCGTCACCGCCGCGCGCGAAAAAGACCGTGCCACGCTGATGGCGGTGCTGGAGGCTTCGCCGCTGCGCATCGATCCCGCCTGCCGCCATTTCACGGAATGCGGCGGTTGCGCGCTCCAGCATTTCGAAGCCGCAGCCTATCGCCAATGGAAACGCGAAAAGGTGGTGCACGCGCTGAAGGGCAAGGGCATCGATTGCGACATCGGCGAACTGGTCGCCTGCGCGCCGCACACGCGCCGCCGCGTCGTGCTCGCCGCGCGGCGCACCGATACTGGCATGCTGCTCGGCTTCAATCGCCATCTGTCGCCGGAAATCATCTCGATATCGGAATGCCCGATCTCGCTGCCCGAGATCGTCAGCGCGTTCGATCGGCTGAAGGCGCTCGCCGAACTGGTGTGCGCCACCACCAAATCGTTCCGGCTGGCGGTCACCGTGACCGGGTCGGGCCTTGACGTCGCAGTCTACGAGTCCGGCAAACTGGGCGAACACCAGCGTCGGATCGCTTCCAACTTCGTGTTGGCTCAGGGATTTGCCAGGCTGTCCATCGATGACGAGATCATCATCGAGCCAAGGAAGCCTGTGGTCATGTTCGGCAATGTCGCTGTCGCCGTGCCGCCGGGCGCCTTCCTGCAAGTGACCGAGGCCGCCGAACAGACCATGGCCGACATCGTCGGCGGACATCTGAAGCGCGCCAAGAAGGTCGCCGATCTGTTCGCCGGTTGCGGCAGCTTTGCCTTGCGGCTGGCAGAGAAGTCGGAAGTCCATGCGGTCGAAGGCGATGCGGCAGCCCTTTCGGCGCTCGACCGGGGCTCGCGCTTCGCGACCGGCCTGAAGCGGGTGACGGGCGAGCGCCGCGACCTGTTCCGCCGGCCGCTGACCTTCAAGGAATTGAATGGCTTCGACGGCCTGGTGTTCGACCCGCCACGCGCCGGCGCCGAGGACCAGTCGAAGCAGATCGCACGCTCGGACGTTCCGTTTGTCGCGGCCGTATCCTGCAATCCGGTCACGCTGGCTCGCGACCTGCGAATCCTGCTCGACGGCGGCTACACATTGAAAAGCGTGACGCCGATCGACCAGTTCCTGTGGTCGCCGCATGTCGAGGCCGTGGCGCTTCTGGAGAAGCCCAAACGAAGGCGGTAGCGCTGTTCGCATTTCCTTCGGTTCACGCGCGAACCGAAAATGATCACATTTTCTTGAGGTTTCGGCGTCAGGCGGGTTTGCCGAAATCGCGCCGCGAAGCCGCCTCTTTGCGACCGTCTATTTTGGAAATCACTGGAGGAAGGAACCATCCTGCTCCATCACCGTTTCCATACTTGGTGGCCAGAAATGCGGACGCTCCAGAAATTCCTAGGCTTCTTCCTCCTCTTCATTTTCGTGGCCGCTTCGGTGACCGGTGCCCTCGCGCAGAGCGAAAAACGCCTCGCTTTCGTCATCGGCAATGCGGCCTATCCGTCTGGTGCGCTAGCGACGCCCGCCAATGATGCCGGGCTGATCGGCCAGACCTTGCAGGCAGCAGGGTTCGATGTTGTAGGTGCCCGCGACGTCGACCAGGAATCGCTGCGCGGCGCGCTACGCGATTTCCTTGGCAAGGTTTCTGCTGCCGGTCCCGACGCGGTGGTCTTCATCTATCTCGCCGGCCAGGGCGTACAGTTCGAAGGCGAGAATTACTTCTTGCCTGTCGATGCCCAGATCGCCAATCCAACCGACGTCCCGCTTCAGGGGATGCGGCTCTCCGATGTCACGAAGTCGCTGGCTGGACTGCAGACGAAGGTCAATATCGTCGTGCTCGATGCGGCGCGGCCGAATGCATTCCCGCAGACGAACCAGCCGCTGGCCGGAGGTCTTGCACTGGTCGATCCCGATCCGAACATGCTTGTTGCGTTCAATGCCGCCCCGGGTACGGTCGCGCCTGAAGGCAAAGGTCCATACGGTGCCTATGCCCAGGCGCTGGCGGAGATGATGCGCGAAGGCGGCCTGCCGCTTGACGATGTCTTCGATCGCACGCGCCTGCGCGTCAACGAGGTGACCCAGGGCGCGGAAGTTCCGTGGGGCGCCTCAAAGATCACGGCGCCCTTCGTCTTCTTCGACCGCGCTCCGGACGCGCCCGCGCCCAGGGTCTCGGAGGCTGAGTCCCAAGCCAACCGGACCAGAGAGATCCGCGACTTCGACGCCCGCGATGCCTATGTCGCGGCCCTCGACCGCGACACGCTCAGCGGTTACGAGGATTTCGTCGGCGCCTACCCGCGCAATCCAATGGCCAAGCGCGTGCGTGCCATCATCGCTGCTCGGCGCGAAGCAATCACTTGGCGCGAAACCTGGCTCCGGGACACCCCGGAAGCCTACTGGTCCTACCTCGATCGCTATGCGCACGGCCCGCATGCCTGGGATGCCCGCCGCCGGCTGGAGCATTTCGATGCAGCGCTGGAGCCGCCGGAGGACTTTACCGTCTATGACTACGACGTGCCGCCGCCGCCACCGGAAGAGATCATCTATGTCGACCGGCCCGTGCTCTATTTCGATGATCCGGATTTCGACTTCGAGCCACCACCGCCTGTCGCGGTGATCTTCCTGCCGCCGCCTCCGTCGGATTTTGTCGTGTTGGCGCCGCCGCGGCCGGCAGTCGATGTCTTTGTCCTGCCGGCGCCGGTCTTCGTGCCGGTGCCGGTGTGGGTCAACCCGCCGCACAACATTGCGCCGCCGCCCGACAACGTCATCTTCAACAACATCCACAACACGACCGTCATCAACAACACGACGATCAATACCGAGAACAATCAGGCAGGGCAGGGTGGCGGCGGCCGCACCACCGGCCAGAAGCTGACCGGCGCCGCTGTTGGACTGGGCGCCGCAGCGCTCGCGACCAAGGTGGCGCTGCCGCCGCTGCTGCATAAGAAGGCCGTGCTCTCTAACCAGAAGCCTGCCGCTCCGGGCAAACTCGGCCAGGGTGTGACGCAAGGCCGGCAGCCTCCCGGCGCAAAGCCGGTCTCGAAGACGCTCTCAACTGATCACACCCTGCCGGGAGCGAACGGCAAGACGCTGCCACTCGTTAATGGCAAACCGCCGGTGCTCAACGGCCAGAATCTGCCCAACAACAAGTCCAAGAAGCTGCTTGGCAAGCAAGGCACCCTGGGCGGCAACCAGCAGGCTACGGGAAATGCCGGCGCTGCCGTTACCGGACAGGGCAATGGCCAGCAGAACGGAGGTGGCAATGGGCAGGGCAAGAACGGCAAGTTCAGCAGGCTGCCGACCGTCAACGGTGCACCGGCCGGGCAGCGCCCGAACGTGCAGGAGAGGATCAAGAAGAACAATCCAGCTGTCTTCTCCGACCAGGGTGGCGGCAAGCCGAAGAAGCTGACGCGCAAGGATCTGTCCGCCGGCCAGGGCGTTGTCGGACCGAGCGATCAGGCTCCGGGAAACGGGAACAAGAAGTTCCGCAAGCCGCAGAACGGCGGTGGAGGCTCCGCCGGCCCGCAAGTCAACGTCCAGCGGAATTTCAAGGTCAACAAGCCGAACGAGAATCCGCAGCGCCAACTCAAGCTGCAGGAGAAGCCGAACGTGAAAGTGTTCTCCAAGCCGCAGAAGCCGGAGTTCCATGCTCAGCCCAGGCCCCAGGTCCAGGAGCGGCGTCCGCCGCAACAGCCCAATCAGCAGCCGCCGCGAGGCAACAAGAAGCCTGCCTGCGGACACCCGGGCGAGCCTCCATGCAAGCAGTAGGCAGGAGTGAGGCAGGGATTGCCCGCCGGTCGCCGGGCACCGAACCTTCAAAAAGCTGAAGCGCTCTGGTCTGGTAGGCCGCTCAGTCTACGAGCTTGGAAGCATTCGTGAGGGTTTTCGACGTGCCGCCCCGTTGGTTGATCGACACCCACGTGTTTGGGTTTTGCTGGGACTGGCGTTTGAGGAAGTAATAGCCCGTCGCATTCCAAGGTCTGATCTCATCGACCAGGTTGTCCAGGACAAGATCGCCCTTATCGGTTTTCACCGTCAGGATGGTGTGGCCTTCATTGTCCAGGTCGCGCACCACGGTCATCAGTAGCGCCTGCCGGGGGAATCCCGCCTCCAGAAGAAGCTTGCGCTTGTAGAGAGCGTAGATCTTGCAGTCGCCCTTGCCGTCCACGGGGTAATCCCAATGGTCCACCATCGTGCCCCAGTGGTCGAAATTGCTGACCGGTTTGATGAAGCTGTTCGCCTTCTGATTTATCCGCTTGAGGATGCGCAGGTTCTGCGCGGTCAGCTTGACATTCGCGGCCGGCAGAGCGGGCACCTTGCACTCTTTTGGTCGGCGATGGCAGAAATCGACCCAACCGTAGGGGACGCTGGTGCTTGCACCGACTGTGGCAGAGCGCAGCCCTTGCAGGGAAGATTGCGTCGATCGCGACTTGAACAATGTCGACTGAGCTTCAGCCGGGCTGGCTTGCAGCGATGTCGCACCGATCAACGAAACGAAGCCAAGTAGGAAAGAGGAAGTGAGAACGCCGGGGACATGCCGCATTGCCAAAACACCACCGCAACCAGGAAGCTGGTGCTGCGTTCGTGCGCAAAAGGCAGCCCAGGCAGTTAGAGACTTAATAATTTCCTAACGTGGATTGTGTTCGCTTCAAGGTGCCGAAAGGGATTCGGCTGGAAAGCGCCGTCTTTGGCCCAGAACCCCGGCAGGATCGAGCAACGTTGCGACGCCCGGCGCCTGTCAGATTGGCGATTTTGAGTCTGGCTTGGTCGGCCGCACCAGGTACATTCAAACCCGCGTGCCGCCCACCGTCATCTGGTTCATTCGGAGATGCGGTTGGCCGACGCCGACCGGCACGCCCTGTCCGGCCTTGCCGCACATGCCGATGCCGGTATCGAGTTGCATGTCGTTGCCGATCATGGCCACGCGGTGCATGGCGTCTGGCCCGTTGCCAATCAGCATTGCGCCCTTGATCGGCTGGGTCACCTTGCCGTTCTCGATCATGTAGGCCTCGGTGCAGCCGAACACGAACTTGCCCGAGGTGATGTCGACCTGGCCGCCGCCGAAGGAGACGGCATAGATACCGTTCTTGACCGAGGCGATGATTTCGTCCGGCTCCATGTCGCCCGCGGTCATGAAGGTGTTGGTCATGCGCGGCATCGGCTGGTGGGCATACCCTTCACGCCGCCCGTTACCTGTCGCAGTCATGCCCATCAGCCGTGCGTTCTGGCGATCCTGCATGTAGCCAACCAGTCTGCCGTCCTCGATCAGCACGTTGCGGGCCGTCGGGGTACCTTCATCGTCGACGGTGAGCGACCCGCGCCGCTCCGGCATGGTGCCGTCGTCGACGACGGTCACCCCCTTGGCGGCGACCTGCTGGCCCATCAGGCCGGCGAAAGCCGAGGTCTTCTTGCGGTTGAAGTCACCCTCGAGCCCATGGCCGACAGCCTCATGCAGCATGACGCCCGGCCAGCCGCTGGACAGCACGATGTCGAAGGTGCCAGCCGGCGCCGGTATGGCCTCGAGATTGACCAGCGCTTGCCTCAGCGCCTCCTTGGCGGCGTGCTTCCAGCTGTCCTCGACAAGGAAGTCGCCGAAGGCCTTGCGTCCGCCCATGCCGTAGGAGCCGCTCTCCTGGCGGTCGCCATCGCCGACGACGACAGAAACGTGGACTCGGACCTGCGGGCGGATGTCGCGCACAACCTGGCCATCGGCGCGCACGATCTCGACATGCTGCCAGGATGAGGACAGCGAGGCAGAAACCTGGCGCACGCGAGGATCCTCGGCGCGCAGCCAGGCGTCGATTTCCTGCAGCAGCTTTGCCTTGACCTCGAAAGAGGGGGAGGGGATCGGATTCTCTTCACCATAGAGATGGCGGTTGGTGCGGGCCGGTGCCGCGGCCAGCGTGCCGGAATAGCCGCCCTTGACGGTTGAAACAGCGTCGGCGGCGCGCAGCAGCGAGGCCTCGGAAAGGTCGCTGGAATGGGCATAGCCGCTGGCTTCGCCAGCAACGGCGCGCAGGCCAAACCCTTGGTCGGTGTTGAAGTTGGCGGTCTTCAGCCGGCCGTTGTCGAACATCAGCGCTTCGCTCTCGCTGTATTCGAGAAACAGTTCGCCGTCGTCGGCGCCATTGATGGTCTCAGTGACAATCTGCTTGATGCGATCGTCTGAAATGTCGAATTGGCCGATCAGGCTGTTCATGGCGCGTCCGTTCACAGGAGAAATGCTTCTTTAGCCACGATGTAGGCGCGAAGGTGCCCGGAGACAATCGCCCCGCTGCATTGTCACGACAAATGCGATCGTCGACAGCCCATCGACGTCACTTTTGGTTGATGAGATCCTTGATGTCGCCGGTCTTGAATCCCAGTTCGAGAACCGTTCCTCAAGGTTGGCCCTGGTGACGCCCAAGGAAGGTGACATCCATCCTGACGTTGGATTCTTCGCAAGCGCCGAGGTCTCAGGGCAGGGCGGCGAAACCGTCAGCGAAACCCTTGAGGTCGACGGGGATGCCGATGCCTTCTTCCGGGGTCTGGAAGACGATGAAGGTGGCCGACGTGCCGGTCTTCAACGTGTCGAGCAGCGGCTTTTCGAGAATGACTTCGGCATAGCAGCCATCCTGGAAGCAGCGCACGAAATAGGCGCGGCCGATATCCTTGCCGTCGACGTTGAGGCCGAGACCGTTGGGCAAAAGCACGCCGAGCGGCGCCAGCACGCGCAGGATCTCCGCCTTGTTGTCGGCTGTGCGCAGCACGACCACCGACAGCCCCATCTCGGGACGGTCCTCGGCGACGACGTTCTGCATCATCACGCATTGCTCGGAGGTGGCGCCGGCCGGCGTGTCGCAGATGATCGACCACGCGCCATGCGTCGAGCGGACGGTGCCGCTCGGCTGCGCGGCATTTGCCTGGCTGGACAAGCCGACAACGGGCTGGCCGATAACGGACGGGCCGATTGCGGACAAGGCGGCGAGAAAGATGACCTTCGCCAAGATTCTCGAAAGCGCCAAGATTCTCGAAAGCGCCAAGATTCCCGAAAGCGCAAGTCTCGAAAGCCAAGAGTTCATGACGGCTCCATTGCGAATCACGGCACTTTAAGCCGCGCCAAAGCCAAGTAAAGGACGAGACCGCAACCGGTCTGCCCCGAAACAGCCAATACGGCGCTTTTCTTAGCCAATTTCGCCCGAATTGCGACGGTCGGCACGCCCGGCCCGCAGGAATGTGGCCATGGCCGATCATATGCGATTCGGGACCGTTGCCGCTGCCTTGAAAGGCACATCCGGGCTTGCGCGCAAAAATGCCGCACGGTTTCGCCCGCTCCTTTCTTGCGGAGGGAAAAAGAGTATGGTTTGAACCACCTTGAGACTGTCGGGATTCCCGTCCCGGCATTGTTCGATATTCTCGTGGGCATAGCCTCGAGGAACTGGGAGACGATGAGGGCGATGAGAAAATTCCTAGCAGGCGCAAGTGCCGCTGCCACGTTTTTCGCCGGCGCATCCGCCCATGCCGATCAGCCCAGGGACTGGGAGACCGGCTTCCAGGCGCCGGCGACCGATATGATGCGGCAGATCGAGTGGTTCGGGAACTACACGATGTGGTTCATCGTCCCGATCACCATACTGGTGCTGTGCCTGCTTGCTTATTGTATCCTCAAATTCCGCGCGAGCGTGAACCCGGTTCCCTCCAAGACCAGCCACAACACGCTGATCGAGGTGATCTGGACTGTCGGCCCGGTCGTCATCCTGCTCTGCATCGCCATTCCTTCGTTCCAGCTGCTGACCGCGCAATACACGCCGCCGGAAGACGCAAAGCTGACCGTCAAGGCGACCGGCAACCAGTGGAACTGGGACTACGAATACCAGACCGAGAACACGATTTCCTTCAACTCCGCGATCCTGCAGGAAGCCGACCGGGCAGCTGCTGGCAAGGAGGATCGCAAGATCTATCCGCGCCTGCTCGCCGTCGACAACGAGATGGTTGTGCCGGTTAACACCATGACCCGCGTCCTGGTGACCGCAACAGACGTGATCCACTCCTTCGCCATGCCGTCGTTCGGCATCAAGATGGACGCGGTTCCCGGTCGCACCAACGAGACCTGGTTCAAGGCCAACAAAGAAGGCCTCTACTATGGCCAGTGCTCGCAGCTCTGCGGCAAGGATCATGCTTTCATGCCGATCGCCATCCGCGTCGTCTCCGATGCGCAATTCAAAAGCTGGCTGGCGGAAGCCAAGACCAACCTGCCGGGCGCCAACAAGGCGCTGATGGCTGAGGTCGACGGCCAGAACAAGGTAGCGGCCGCCGGCAACTGATGCCGCGGCCAATAAAAGATCAGGGAACGGAGCGGAACATGGCAGACGCTGCAGCTCACGACGACCACGACCACAAGCCGTATCACGGCTGGGTCCGGTGGGTGTATTCCACCAACCACAAGGACATCGGCACGCTCTATCTGATCTTTGCGATCTTCGCCGGCATCGTCGGCGGTGCCTTGTCGGTCGCCATCCGCATGGAGCTGCAGGAGCCGGGGATCCAGATTTTCAGCGGCCTCGCGCAAATGGTCTACGGCATGAACGGTGACGCCGCGATCGACGGCGGCAAGAGCATGTACAACGCCTTCGCCACCGCGCACGCGCTGATCATGATCTTCTTCATGGTCATGCCGGCCCTGATCGGCGGTTTTGCCAACTGGATGGTGCCGATCATGATCGGTGCGCCTGACATGGCCTTCCCGCGCATGAACAACATCTCGTTCTGGCTGCTGCCGCCGGCCTTCCTGCTTCTGATCGCCTCGGCCTTCATGCCGAGCGCGCCTGGCGCCTTTGGCGTCGGTGGCGGCTGGACGCTTTATCCGCCGCTGTCGACTTCGGGCCAGCCTGGACCGGCGATGGATCTGGCGATCCTGTCGATCCACATTGCCGGTGCCTCGTCGATCCTTGGCGCCATCAACTTCATCACCACCATCTTCAACATGCGTGCGCCCGGCATGACCATGCACAAGATGCCGCTGTTCGCCTGGTCGGTGCTGGTCACCGCTTTCCTGCTGCTGTTGTCGCTCCCCGTGCTTGCCGGCGGCATCACCATGCTCCTGACCGACCGCAACTTCGGCACGACCTTCTTCGCGCCCGATGGCGGCGGCGATCCGATCCTGTTCCAGCACCTGTTCTGGTTCTTCGGTCACCCTGAAGTCTACATCCTGATCCTGCCGGGCTTCGGCATCATCAGCCACATCGTCTCGACCTTCTCGAAGAAGCCGGTGTTCGGCTACCTCGGCATGGCCTACGCGATGGTCGCCATCGGCGCGGTCGGCTTCATCGTCTGGGCCCACCACATGTACACGACCGGCCTGTCGCTCGACACGCAACGCTACTTCGTCTTCGCCACGATGGTCATTGCGGTGCCGACCGGCGTGAAGATCTTCTCCTGGATCGCCACGATGTGGGGCGGATCGATTTCGCTGAAGCCGCCGATGCTGTGGGCACTGGGCTTCATCTTCCTGTTCACGATTGGCGGCGTCACCGGCGTCCAGCTGGCCAATGCGGGTCTCGACCGCTCGCTGCACGACACCTATTTCGTGATCGCGCACTTCCACTACGTGCTGTCGCTGGGCGCGGTCTTCGCCATCTTCGCCGGCTGGTACTACTGGTTCCCGAAGATGACCGGCTACATGTATTCCTTCGCCATCGCCAACACCCATTTCTGGGTCACCTTCGTCGGCGTCAACCTGATCTTCTTCCCGCAGCATTTCCTCGGCCTCGCCGGCATGCCGCGCCGCACCATCGACTATCCCGACGCGTTTGCCGGCTGGAACATGGTGTCGTCCTACGGTTCGTACATTTCGGCCGTCGGCGTGGCGATCTTCCTCTACGGCGTGTTCGAGGCATTCCAGAAGAAGCGGGTTGCCGGTGCCAATCCGTGGGGCGAAGGCGCCACGACACTGGAATGGCAGCTGCCTTCGCCGCCGCCCTTCCACCAGTGGGAGCAGCTGCCGAAGATCAAGTAAGGCGGCAGCCTCCATGGAATCGAAAGCGCCGGCCTGCCGGCGGTTTTGGCCAAACGGAACGATGGACTTGAGTACGCATGGCCCTAGTCGACGAAACCAGCATTGACGAAGCGGGCTTCCGCATGTCGGAAGCGACGGCGGGCGATTTCTTCGCCCTGCTGAAGCCGCGCGTCATGTCGCTGGTGGTGTTCACCGCCTTCGTCGGATTGGTCGCGGCTCCTGTGACCATCAATCCGTTGCTGGCGGTGATCGCCATCCTGTCGATCGCCATCGGCGCCGGGGCCTCTGGCGCGCTCAACATGTGGTACGATGCCGACATCGACGCGGTGATGACGCGCACCGCATCTCGTCCGGTGCCAGCCGGCCGCATCCGGCCGGGCGAAGCGCTGAGTTTCGGGCTGGTTCTGTCAGTTCTGTCAGTGATGACGCTGGGCGTGCTGGTCAACTGGCTGTCGGCGACGCTTTTGGCCTTCACCATCTTCTTCTATGCCGTCGTCTATACAATGTGGCTCAAGCGCTCGACGCCGCAGAACATCGTCATCGGCGGCGCCGCCGGTGCCATTCCGCCTGTTATCGGCTGGGCCGCTGTAACCGGAAGCGTCAGCCTGGAAAGCTTTGTCCTGTTCCTGATCATCTTCCTGTGGACGCCGCCGCATTTCTGGGCGCTGGCGCTGTTCAAGTCCGAAGACTATGCCCGCGCCGGCATTCCGATGATGCCGAACGTCGCCGGCCAGGCTTCGACCCGCCGCCAGATCTTCGCCTATGCGCTGCTGCTGGCGCCGGTCGGCGTGCTGCCATGGATCCTGGGCTACACCACGCCGGTCTATGGCGTGGCCGCCGTGCTGCTTGGGTTGGGTTTTGTCTGGTACGCTTGGAAAGTGCTTGGCATGACCGACGATGACCGCGTGATGAAGCCGGCCAAGGCCTTGTTTGCCTATTCGTTGCTCTATCTCTTCGCCATCTTCGCTGCCTATCTCGCCGACAGCGTCGTCGAGCGCGCGCTTGCCATGGGTGGAGCATGACCATGATCGAAGAAAAGCTCGAGCTGGTCACGCTGACCGAGCGGCAGAGGAAAGCCAGACGCAATCGTTCTGTCGCCATAGGCCTGGCGCTGGCCGTGCTGGTGATCATTTTCTACATCGCGACGATCGTGAAATTCGGTCATCACCCCGGCTCGATGTGAGAACACGATGAGCCAGGTGACTGCCAGCAGGAAGAACACCAACCGCGTCGTCGCGTTTGTCTGCCTTGCCTTCTTCGGCGGCATGATCGGCATGGCCTATGCCGCAGTGCCGCTCTACAAGATGTTCTGCCAGGCGACGGGCTATGGCGGCACCACGCGGCGCGCCACGCAGCAATACGCGAACCGGGTGCTCGACCGCGACATCGTTGTCCGTTTCGACGCCAACATCGCCGGCGTACCCTGGGATTTCCAGCCGGTCGATCGTTCGATGACGATGAAGATCGGCGAGACCGTGCAGGCGCACTATCAGGCCACCAACAAGTTCGATCGCCCTGTTACCGGCCGCGCCACCTTCAATGTGCAGCCGGAACTGGCAGGTCCCTACTTCAACAAGGTCGAGTGCTTCTGCTTCACCGATACGACGCTGAAGCCCGGCGAGACGCTCGACATGCCGGTCGTGTTCTATGTGGATCCCGATATCGTGAATGTACCGGAACTGAAGGACGTGAAGACAATCACCCTGTCCTATACGATGTTCCCGGTCGAGAAGAGCAAGCCGGTCGCGTCATCAGTGCCGGTCCAAGGCAGCAGCAAGACAATTTCGAATACCGAAGCAAATCTCGGGGGTTGATATGGCAGACGCGCACGCAAAACCACACCATGACTACCATCTCGTCGACCCGAGCCCATGGCCGTTCCTGGGGTCCATCGGCGCGCTGGTGACCGCAATCGGCGGTGTCTGCCTAATGCAGTATCTCAAGGCCGGCGACTTCCCGATCTTCGGCTTCAACATCGCCAATCCGTGGCTGTTCTTCATCGGCCTGGCGATCGTCCTCTACACCATGTTCGCCTGGTGGTCGGACACGATCAAGGAAGCGCATGAGGGCCATCACACGCGTGTCGTGTCGCTGCATCTGCGCTATGGCATGATCATGTTCATCGCCTCCGAGGTGATGTTCTTCGTCGCCTGGTTCTGGGCCTACTTCGATGCCAGCCTGTTTCCGGGCGAGGTGCAGCAATACGCCCGCACCGCGTTTACCGGCGGTGTCTGGCCGCCGAAGGGCATGGAGGTTCTCGATCCCTTCCACCTGCCGCTCTACAACACCATCATCCTGCTGCTGTCGGGCACCACGGTCACCTGGGCGCACCATTCGCTCATCCATGGCGATCGCAAGGGGCTGATCAACGGCCTGGTGCTGACCGTCGGCCTCGGCATGCTGTTCACCATGGTGCAGGCCTACGAGTACATTCATGCTCCGTTCGCCTTCAAGGATTCCATCTACGGCGCCACCTTCTTCATGGCGACCGGCTTCCATGGCTTCCACGTCATCATCGGCACCATCTTCCTCTTGGTCTGCCTGCTCAGGGCGATGAAGGGTGATTTCACCCCCAAGCAGCATTTCGGCTTCGAGGCGGCCGCCTGGTATTGGCACTTCGTGGACGTTGTCTGGCTGTTCCTGTTCTCAGCGATCTATGTCTGGGGATCGGCCGGCGCGGTGATCGAAGCCCACTGATTTCGACCTGAGCAAAACAAAGGGATAGAGCACATCCCGATTCATCGGGATGGAACAGGCTCCAGGGATTTCAAAAAAGGCGGCCGCGGCGACGTGGCCGCCTTCTTCATTTCGGCGCAATGATCGCCGATCGATGGCCGATGCGGCTAACTCTTCTCTGTGCCATTTACGCGTGCATGATCGCCACAGCGCCGGCCCTTGCTGGCGAGAAAGTCGATCTGGTGCGTGTCGACAAGTCGGACCGGCGGCTGGAGTTGATTGGCGGCGGCAAGGTCCTGCGAAGCTACAGCATCGCGCTCGGCGGCGATCCGCTTGGGCACAAGCACCAGGAGGGCGATCAACGCACACCGGAGGGGCGCTATGTCCTCGACTGGCGCAACCCGAACAGCATCGCCCACAGGTCGATCCATATCTCCTATCCCAATGCCGACGATCCGGCCGCCGCAAAGACTCGCAATGTCGATGCGGGAGGCATGATCATGATCCACGGCCAGCCAAACGGTTTCGGCTGGTGGGGCTGGCTGCTTCAATTGGTCGACTGGACCGACGGCTGTATTGCGGTTACGGACTCCGACATGGACGAAATCTGGGCAATGGTGGCCGATGGGACGCCGATCGAGATCGAGCGGTAAGCAATGAGCGACGACAAGGCGATCTGGCCGCCCATCGATCCAATCTCGGCCGGCTTGCACGGTCGCTGCCCCCGCTGCGGCGAGGGGCAGCTGTTTTCCGGCTTCCTCACCGTTGGCAAGCGCTGCACCAATTGCGGCCTCGACTATTCCTACGCCGATGCCGGCGACGGACCGGCGGTCTTCGTCATCCTGATCATCGGTTTCATCATCGTCGGCCTGGCGCTCTGGGTCGAAGTGACGCTCAGCCCGCCGCTCTGGCTGCATCTGCTGCTCTGGATTCCGCTGGCTGTTGCGCTGTGCCTGACGGCGCTTCGGCTGATCAAGGGCGTGCTGCTCACACTGCAATACCGCAACAAGGCGGCCGAGGGCCGGCTGGATCGCGGCGAATGAGCGAGGCATCCATTAGAGCTGGAGGCCGCTCGCGGCCAAGGACGGCATTGCTGCTTGGCCTTGGGCTGGTGCTGTTTTTGATCCTGCTGGCGCTCGGCACCTGGCAGGTCCAGCGTCTGCACTGGAAGGAAGGTTTGCTGCAGACCATCGATCAGCGTACGCACTCGGCGCCGCAGCCGCTCGCCGAGGTCGAAAGGGAATTCGCCTCGACCGGGGACGTCGACTATACGCCGGTGACCGTCAGCGGAACCTTCCTGCATTCCGGCGAACGGCATTTCTATGCCACCTGGGAAGGCGAAGCCGGCTTCAACGTCTACACGCCGCTGGCCCTCGACGATGGCCGCTTCGTGCTGATCAATCGCGGCTTCGTACCCTACGATCTCAAGGATGCCGGCAAGCGCGCCAAGGGGCAGGTGACGGGCAAGGTGACGGTCACCGGCCTCGCCCGCAACCCGCTGCCGGCAAAACCGTCGATGATGCTTCCTGACAACGACGTGGCGAAGAACATCTTCTACTGGAAGGACCGCGACGCGATGGCGGCGAGCGCCGGGCTGCCGGCGGGCGCCACGCTGGTGCCGATCTTCATCGACGCTGACAAGACGCCGAATCCGGGCGGATTGCCGGTCGGCGGCGTCACCATCATCGACCTGCCGAACAGCCACCTGCAATATGCGATGACCTGGTATGGCCTCGCCGCCGCACTCGCCGCCGTGCTCATTCTGCGGCTTCGCCGCCCCTTGAAAGAGGAATGAAGGCGACCGCCGCCCCCTTGCACTTGACAGGGCAGGGGTAGGCACCTCATTTCGGCTTTGATCAACCGGCCAGGATTTAATGCTTCAGACAACCACCAAGCCCCCCCTGGCGATCCGGCTCTGCCAGCCGCGCGGCTTTTGCGCCGGCGTCGACCGCGCCATCCAGATCGTCGTGCTGGCGCTGAAGAAATATGGCGCGCCGGTCTATGTTCGCCATGAGATCGTGCACAATCGCTACGTCGTCGAGGGACTACAAAGCCTTGGTGCCGTCTTCATCGAAGAGCTCTCCGAGATTCCCGCCGAACATCGGCAGTCGCCGGTCGTGTTCTCGGCGCATGGCGTGCCGAAATCGGTGCCGGCGGACGCGCAGGCGCGCAACCTCTTCTATCTCGATGCAACTTGCCCGCTGGTCTCGAAGGTCCACAAGCAGGCGATGCGCCACCAGCGGCTTGGCCGCCACGTGCTGCTGATCGGTCATGCCGGACACCCGGAGGTGATCGGCACCATGGGCCAGCTGCCGGACGGGGCGGTGACGCTGATCGAGACCGAGGCTGATGCCGCGAAGCTTTCGCCTGCCGATCCGCAGGCGCTTGGCTTCGTTACCCAGACCACGCTGTCGGTCGAAGACACCGCCGGCATCATCCGCGCCTTGCAGGATCGTTTTCCGCAATTGCATGCCCCGGCGGCGGAATCGATCTGCTATGCCACCACCAACCGCCAGGAGGCGGTCAAGGAGACCGCGGCCGGCGCTGATCTCTACCTGATCGTCGGCGCACCCAATTCCTCCAATTCGCGACGCCTAGTCGAAGTGGCGGAGCGTGCCGGCGCCTCGATGTCGCTTCTCGTACAGCGCGCCGCCGAGATTCCGTGGAATGACATCGCCGGCATCTCGACGCTTGGCCTGTCGGCTGGAGCGTCGGCGCCGGAGATCATCGTCGACGAGATCATCGACGCGTTCCGCCAGCGCTTCGACGTCACCATCGACCTGGCCGTCACGGCCACGGAAACGGAGGATTTTCCGGTCATGCGGGTACTGCGCGATGTCGAACTGACGCGAGCCGACATGGCTTTCGTCAATGGAGCCGCGTAAGGCACATGGCGGTCTATACCGACGTTGCCGAAGGCGAACTCGGCGCATTCCTGAAGCAATATCCGGTCGGTAATCTCCTGTCTTACAAGGGCATCGCCGAAGGCACCGAGAACTCGAACTTCCTGCTGCACACCTCCAGCGGCTCGTACATCCTGACGCTCTATGAAAAGCGCGTCGAGAAGGCGGATCTGCCGTTTTTCCTCGGGTTGATGGGCCATCTCGCCAAAAAAGGCGTTTCCTGCCCGCTGCCGGTGACCGCGCATGACGGCAGCGTCATCGGCACGCTCGCCGGCCGGCCGGCGGTCATCATCACCTTCCTCGAAGGGCTTTCGCTGCGGCGGCCGACATCGACGCACTGCGGCGAGGTCGGCAAGGCCCTGGCCGCCTTGCATCTGGCCGGAGCCGACTTTTCGATGACGCGTCAGAACGCGCTCGCCATCGACGGCTGGCGCAAGCTTTGGAATGCCGCCCGTGACCGCGCCGACGAGGTTGAGCCGGGCCTGGCTGCCGAGGTCGATGCCGACTTCGCCGACTTCGAGCGGAACTGGCCGAAGGACCTTCCCCAAGGCATCATCCATGCCGATCTTTTCCCGGACAATGTCTTCTTTCTCGGCGAGAAGCTTTCCGGCCTGATCGACTTCTATTTCGCCTGCGACGACCTCTACGCCTACGATGTCGCCACCTGCCTCAACGCCTGGTGTTTCGAGAAGGATTTTTCCTTCAACCTGACCAAGGGCAAGGCATTGCTGGCCGGCTATCAGAGCGTGCGTCTCCTGAGCGACCAGGAAAAGGCGGCGCTGCCGATGCTGGCGCGCGGCTCGGCGCTACGCTTCATGCTGACCCGGCTCTACGACTGGTTGACCGTTCCCAATGGCGGGCTGGTGATGAAACGCGATCCGACCGAATATATCCGCAGAATGCGATTCCATCGGGCGATCAGATCTCCTTCGGAATATGGATTGGCCTGATATGGGGTATCATGAGCAAACACGTTGAGATCTTCACCGACGGCGCCTGTTCGGGCAATCCCGGCCCTGGCGGCTGGGGCGCGATCCTGCGCTTCAACGGCACCACCAGGGAGCTTTCCGGCGGCGAGGCGGAGACCACCAACAATCGCATGGAGCTTCTCGCCGCCATCTCGGCGCTGAATGCGTTGAAGGAACCCTGTACGGTCGACCTTCACACCGACAGCAAATACGTCATGGACGGCATTTCCAAGTGGATCCACGGCTGGAAGAAGAATGGCTGGAAGACCGCCGACAAGAAGCCGGTCAAGAACGGTGAGCTCTGGCAGGCGCTGGATGAGGCCAACAGACGTCACAAGGTGACCTGGAACTGGGTCAAGGGCCACGCCGGCCATGCCGAGAACGAGCGCGCCGACGAACTCGCGCGCGAGGGCATGGCGCCGTTCAAGAGAGGCCCGTTCAAGCCCGCTGCAGTGCCGAAGCCAGCTGCGCAGGCAAAACAGACGGTAGCAGCGAAGGCGCGGCGCTCGACCCAGAGTTATTGAACTCAGGAGCATGTCAGCACTCTCAGGCAGGGAGCCTCGATCATGCCGATCCTGTATTATGTCACCCATCCCCAGGTTCAGGTCGATGCCAACATTCCCGTGCCGGAATGGGGGTTGTCCGACATCGGACGAGCGAGAGCGGTTGCAATGCTCGACCAGCCCTGGATCGGCTCAATCCGGCACATCGTGTCGTCGGCTGAACGCAAGGCGCTGGAAACCGCCGAAATCCTCGCAACGCATCTCGGCCTTGCCATCGAGGTGAGGGAAAGGATGCATGAGAACGACCGATCGGCGACGGGGTTTTTACCGCCGCCGGAGTTCGAAACGGTCGCGGACCAGTTCTTCGCCAACCCTCATGACAGCATTCGTGGATGGGAGCGGGCCATCGATGCCCAGCATCGCATCGTGAGCGAGGTCGACGCCGTGCTCGGCGCCGCCGACGCGGGCGACATTGCGTTCGTCGGTCATGGCGGCGTCGGAACGCTGCTGCTGCTCGCCCTTAGCGGTCGGCAAATCAGCCGCGAAGCGGATCAGCCGGCGGGCGGCGGCAACCACTTCGCGTATGATATCGGCCCACGCTGCGTTGTCCACGGATGGCAGCCGATCGACGCACCGGTGCAGCGTCGCGACGATTAACTTCGCTTCAGCGGATCAGCAACGCCGTGCCATAAAGCCCGAGCGCGAACACCGTGTGCGACACCAGGTTGAGGGCGCGGACCTGCATCGGGTTGGGCCGTTTCGAGGCGGCCCAGCCGGCACCCATGCCGGGCGCCAGCAGGAACCAGCCGGCACCGACGGTGACGATGCCGAGGATGAAGGCCGGCAGGAAGGTCGGCGCCGCCAGCCATGCCGTTCCCGCCAGCGCGACCAGGATGATGCCGTAGACGATGCCGACAAGATAGTGAAAGGCCCAGCCCAGCGCGACTTCATGCGCGTACGGCTTTGCATCGCCGATATCGTCGTGGAAGACCTTACCTTCCCTGAGATGCCACACCCAGCGGCCGACCAGGCCCCAGTTCGGTCGTGGCTGGGCAAACACCGTGTTCAGGAAAATCGCCCAGATGTCCATCAGCGCCGTGGCGCCGATGCCGATCGCGATACTGCGCCAGAAGATGTCAGACATCGTCGCGGTCCCCCCAAAGCTGTCGGCGAGGGGACCTTGCGGTCCCTGGCCCAACGCTGTCGCCGATATTTCTAGAGCTGTCCCAGAATATGAGCCGCGCCGGACTCGTCGACGCCGGGCTTGGTCTCGACATTGAGCGCCGTGACCTTGCCGTCATCGACGATCATCGAAAACCGCTTCGAGCGCAGTCCCATGCCGGCTGCGGAAAGGTCGTTGTCGAGGCCGACCGCCTTGGCGAAGTCACCGCTGCCATCGGCGATGAACAGGATCTTGCCTTCCCCGCCGGTGATGCGCGCCCAGGCGCCCATGACGTGGACGTCGTTGACCGAAACGACGGCGATGGTATCCACGCCGCGTGCCAGGATGGCGTCATGGTTCTCGAGATAGCCGGGCAAATGGTTGTTGCTGCAGGTCGGCGTGAAAGCGCCCGGAACACCGAAAAGCACAACCTTCTTGCCTGTGAAAATCTCAGCCGACGTGATCGGCTTCGCGCCGTCGGCGGTCATCGTCTTGAAGGTCACATCAGGCAGCTTGTCGCCAACGGAAATGGTCATGAGTTCCTCGTCTGGGAAAATGGGGGAGGTCGTGTGATTGCGTAGCGAACTCGACGGCCCTCTGCAACCGTCAAGGAGCGGCCTCAGTCCATGTCGCCCAAAAAGTGAGCAGCGGTTTTGGCACTACGACATTGACAAAGAGAGGACCAAGTGCGTCGCATGATCCGTTCAATGCGAAGCGCTTTAAGGAAACGGCAAGAGCCCTTCGACGGCGCCGGTCGAACTCGTCAGCGTATAATGAAGCCCGCCATCCGTCGGCGTTGTCGACGGGCGGTCGAGGATCGGCACGGTGAAGATCAGCTTGCCGTCCTTTTCGCTGCGGGCAGGGGTGCCGAACATATAATCCCGCTCCCCGGCGACAAAGAAATCCGCCGCCTCCGGATCGCCGGGAAAGCTCGCCTCGACAACCAGCGTCTCGTGGTCACCCGGCAGCACGTTGATGCCGAAATCGGACCTTGCGGGTGTGGGCAACGCCGCGAAGCTCGCCTTCACCAGCGCCATGTCTTCGGCATTGTCCGGGTCGGAGCCGGGGTCGACGGTCAGCCGCGTCTGCACCGGAATGCAGATCGTTTCGCAAATGCCGAGAAAGATGTCGGCGTCGATGACGGCTGGATCTTTGGCCGCCGACAGGGTGAACACGACCGGCAGCGAAACCGGATAGTCGTAGCCTGCCCATTTGCCATAGCCTTCGTCATGACGCTGCGGCGCCGGGAAGGAAAGGCGGGCGTCGGCGATGTTCGTGCTGGCTGAAATGTCGAGCTGCGGCGGCACGCCCGCGTCGCCCGGGTCACGCCAGTAGGTCTTCCAGCCGGGCTTGAGCGCTATGTCGAGAACGCCCTGGATGCGGCCAGCGGCATCGGCCTTGCCGCTGGTCACCAGCCGGACCTTGCCGCCTTCGCTGTTGTACCACGACGATGATGAAGCGGCGGCGGGAAGAACGGTTGCCGATCCGATGGCAGCGCCGAGCAGCAGGATTTTCAAGCTTTGCATGGCGGTGATTTGATCGTCCGTTCGTGGCCGCGCAATGTCTTCATGACCTTGCCGGTATCATATTTGCGTGACCTCGAGGGAAGAATGCTCTGCCTGGTCACATAGGCTTTGGTCGAATCCCGCACGGTGCATCTTTTCGGCGCTTTGGAAACGCGTTACCTTTGCTGTCATGGACTTGCTGCGCCACAAGAAGACAGCCGCCAGCCGCGGTTTTCTCGACGATCAGTTCCTGATTGCCATGCCCGGCATGAAGGACGACCGTTTCACGCGCTCGGTCATCTACGTCTGCGCGCACAGCGATGAAGGCGCGATGGGCCTGATCATCAACCAGACACAGCAGATGCTGTTTCCGGATCTGCTCGTGCAACTGGGCATCATGAACGAACAGGAAGCGATCCGCTTGCCGGCGCAGGCTCGCGATTTCGTCGTGCGCAATGGCGGGCCCGTCGATCGCAGCCGGGGCTTTGTCCTGCATTCGGGCGACTACCGGGTGGAATCGTCGCTGACCGTTTCGGACGACATCTGCCTGACCGCGACCGTCGACATATTGCGCGCCATTTCGTCTGGCCGTGGACCCCGTCACGCGCTGATGGCGCTCGGCTATTCGGGTTGGGGCGCCGGCCAGTTGGAGACCGAGATCGCCGAGAATGGCTGGCTGACTTGCCCGGCCAACTCCGAGTTTCTGTTCGACACCGACATTGAGCGCAAGTACGACCGCATCCTCGCCTCGATCGGCATCGACCTCGCCCATCTCAGCCTCGCCGCCGGACACGCCTGAGCCTCATCACAGAGGTCTCAGGCTTGCGTCAGCGGATACTGTTCCTTCAGCGTCTTCAGCACCTGGTCGCCCGGCATCGGCGCGCCGAACATGAAGCTTTGCACATATTCGCAGCCCATCTGGCGCAGCTCCAGCGCGTCGCGTTCGTCCGAAATGCCCTCGGCGACCACGGACAGTCCGAGTTCATGCGCCATGTTGACCATGGATTTGAGCAGCACCGCGCGTTTGGGGGTGTTGTCGTCGACAAAGCTCTTGTCGATCTTGATCGTGTCGAAGGGAAAACGCGTCAGATAAGCCAGTGAGGAATAGCCGGTGCCGAAATCGTCCAGCGACAGGCCGATGCCGAGCTGTTTCAGCTTGGTCAGCACATGGGCCGTCTGCTCGGGATTATCCATCACCAGCGATTCAGTGAGCTCGAGCCGGAAGCAGCGCGGCTTCAGATTGGCGCGTGCGATGACCGAGCGGACGTCGCTGACCAGGTCGCGGCGGATGAGCTGGCGGCTGGACAGGTTGACCGAGACCGACAGCGGCGCGTCGCCGATCTGCTTTTGCCATCCGGCAAGGTCCTCGGCCGCCTGCTGCATGGCGAACAGGCCGAGCTGCACGATCAGCCCGCAGCTTTCGGCGACCGGGATGAAATCCGCCGGCGGGATCATGCCGCGACGCGGATGGTCCCAGCGCAGCAAGGCCTCGAAGCCGGCGACGCTGCCATCCTCCAGCCGCACGATCGGCTGATAGGCGAGCGTGAATTCGCGCCGCTCGATGGCGCGGCGCAGGTCGGATTCGAACTGCAGCCTGTCGGTGCCGACGGTGCGGAAGGCCGGGCGGAACGGCTCGATCCTGTCGCCGCCGAAGCGCTTGGCCTGATGCATGGCAAGCTCGGCGTCCTTGACCATGTCCTCGGCCGACATCTGCGTCGAGTTCCAGGTGATCAGTCCGATCGATGCGGTCAGCACGATCTCGCGCTTGGCAAAGGTGATCGGGTTGTTGATGGCATGCTTGATGGCGTCGGCGACGGCGGCGATGCGGGACGGATCCTGCTCGGACAACAGCATTAGTGCGAACTGATCGCCGGCAAAACGCGACAGCGAATCCTTCGGCTTGAGCAGCCGGTGCAGCCGGCGCGCAATGGTCAAGAGGATGGTGTCGCCCGCCGAGATGCCGAGCCCATCATTGACCTGCTTGAAACGATCGATGTCGATGACGAAGACGGTCGGGCGTACCTTTTCTTCGGTGCGGGCGATCGAGATGACCGCTTCCAGCCGGTTCATCAACAATTCGCGGTTCGGCAGCCCGGTCAAATTGTCGTGCACGGCGTCGTGCAGCAGACGCTCCTCGGATTTCTTCTGCTCGGTGACGTCGACCATGGTGCCGACGCAGCGAATGACTTCGCCGTCCGACCCGATCACTGGCCGCGCGCGCAGCGAGAACCAGTGATAGTGGCCGTCGGCTCCGCGCAGGCGGAAGTTCTGCGACACCCGGCCGCGCCGGTGTTCCAGCACCACGTCGAGCGTCGTGCGGAAGGTGTCGCGGTCGTCGGCATGCAGCACCGGCAGCCAGTTGCGCGCGGCACCGCCAAGGCTGTTTGGCGCCAGGCCGAGCTGGATGCTGACATCGGGCTTGGTGACGACGCGGTCGCGCAGCACGTCCCAGTCCCACACCGTATCGCCCGATCCGGCCACTGCCAGCGCCTGCCGCTCGAGGTCGGAGAACAGGCCCTGGTGCAGCGCGCCGCCGGCAAAGGCGTGCTGCATGACGGTGAAGCCGATCAGAAGGATGATCAGGATCAGCCCGCCACCCAATGCCGGCTGGGCGATGTCGTTGTCGAGCATGCCGGTGATCGCCATCCACGACCCGCACAGCCACAACAGCACCATGACCCAACTGGGCACCAGCATGATGGCGCGGTCGTAGCCGCGTATACCGAGGAAGATGATCAGGCCGAGCCCGGTCAGCGCGGTTGCGGCGAAGGACAGCCTGGCGATGCCGGCGGCGACCGCCGGATCGACGATGGCGACGCCGGCGATCAGCAGCAGTCCAAGGATCCAGACCAGCGCGCCATAGCTGAAATGGCCGTGCCATCGGTTGAGGTTGAGATAGGCGAACAGGAACACCACGAAGGTTCCCGCCAGTGCCACCTCCGTTCCCGCTCGCCACATCTGCTCGTTGCCGGGCGAGATTTCGATGATCTTGTTGAGGAAGCCGAAATCGACGCAGATATAGGCCAGCACCGCCCAGGCGAGCGCCGCGGTCGCCGGGAACATCGAGGTTCCCTTGACCACGAAAAGGATGGTCAGGAACAGCGCCAGCAGGCCGGCGATGCCGATGACGATGCCGCGAAACAGCGTGTAGGAATTGACCGAGTCCTTGTAGGATTCCGGGTCCCACAAATAGACCTGCGGCAGTTTCGGCGAAGCCAGTTCGGCGATAAAGGTGATCACCGTGCCCGGGTTCAGCGTCACCCGGAACACGTCGGCGTCGGGGCTGGTCTGGCGGTCGAGCGCGAAGCCCTCGCTGGGCGTGATGGCGGCGATGCGGGTCGAGCCGAGATCGGGCCAGAAGATGCCGGAATTCACCAGCCGGAAATGCGGCGCGACGATCAGCCGGTCGAGCTGCTGGTCGGTGGTGTTGGCCAGCGCGAAGACCGCCCAGTCGCCAGTCGAGCGCGCATCATTGGCCTCGACCTCGATGCGCCGCACGATGCCGTCCGGTCCGGGAGCGGTCGACACCTGGAAATTCTCGCCCTGGTTCCGGTAGATCTCGACGGCGCCCGAAAGGTCGAGCGCGACGTCGTCGCGGGCAATCTTGATCGGTTCAACGGCGAAGGCCGACGATGCCGCGCACAGCGTCAGGATTGTCGCGAGGACAAAGGCGAACAGCGGCCCGTTTCGCAGGAAATTCGTCAAGATCAGTCCTTCGTTCCAGCGCCCGGCGGATCGTCCGAGATCCGGGCGTAGAGGTAGTGGTCCTGCCAGATGCCGTTGATCCTGAGATAGGATCGCAGAAGTCCTTCGCGCCGGAATCCGGCTTTTTCAAGCACGCGGATCGACCGGGCGTTGTCGGGAATACAGGCCGCTTCGATCCGGTGCAACCTCAGCGTATCGAAGGCGAAGCGCGTCACTACCTTGACCGCGTCGGTCATCAGGCCACGACCGCCAAAGCGCTCGCCGATCCAATAGCCGACATGGCCGCTTTGCGAGACACCATGGCGTATGTTGCCGAGCGTGATGCCGCCCGCCAGCTTGCCGCTGCTCTTTTCGAATATGAAGAAGGCGATTGCAGTTCCCTGCGCATAGTCTTCGCGGTAGCGGCTGATGCGCAGCCGCCAGGCGGTGCGGTCGAGTTCATCGGGAGTCCAGCGTGGCTCCCATGGTTCGAGAAAGGCACGGCTTTCGCCACGCACCGCCGCCCATTCGCGATAGTCATTCGTGAAGGGCACGCGCAGCATGACGTGGTCACCCTTCAGCGCCGGCAGGTCACGGCGAAAGAAAGGGAGCGCGAACACGACGCTTTGAGGGGCTTAGACGGCGAGCTTGCGGGTGGCGGTCTGCGTGCCCGCAAGCGAATCGAGGATCGCCTCGTATGGCGCCAGCGTACCCACAGGCCCGACAGCTGTAAGCGTCGGCTTGGTCGAGAACAGCCGCGACGACAGGTCGGTCAGCCGCTCGATCGTGAGCGCCGACAGCCGTTCCATCAGTTCCTCCTTGGCGATCGGCCGGCCGAACAGAAGCAGCTGCCGTGCGATCTGCGAGGCGCGGCTGGCCGGGCTTTCGGCGGACATGATCAGCCCGGCGCGATATTGTGCGCGCGCCCGGTCGAGTTCTTCCTGCAGGATCTTCTCGCCGGCCTTCTGCAGTTCGTCGATGATGACCGGCACCAGTTCGGCGATATCGCTCTGGCCGGTCGCGGCATGGACACCGAAGACGCCGGTGTCGGAAAAGCCCCAGTGGAAGGCATAGACCGAATAGCACAGGCCGCGCTTTTCGCGGACCTCCTGGAAAAGACGCGACGACATGCCGCCGCCGAGGATCATCGACAGCACCTGCGAGGCATAGAAGTCGCGCACATGATAGGCGCGGCCCTCGAAGCCCAGCACGATCTGCGCGTCCATCAGGTCGCGGTCCTCACGGAAGTCGCCGCCGACATATTGCGCATATTGCGGGATGGTGCTGTCGGCCTTGCTGCGGAAGCCGCCGAGCTGCTTTTCGACCTCGCGCACGAAATTGTCGTGCTTGATGTCGCCGGCAGCGACGATCACCATGCGCTCGGCGCCGTATTGCCGTTCGATGAAATCGTGCAGCTGCTTCGATGTGAAGGATTTGACGGTTTCCGGCGTGCCCAGGATCGAGCGACCGATCGTCTGGTGGCGGAAGGCTGTCTCGGTGAAACGGTCGAAGACGATGTCGTCGGGCGTGTCGTGTGCTGCGCCGATCTCCTGCAGGATCACGTGCTGCTCGCGTTCGAGCTCCTGCGGGTCGAACTCGGACTCCTGCAGGATGTCGGCAAGAATGTCGACGGCCAGCGGCACGTCGTCGGAGAGCACCCTGGCATAGTAGGAGGTGGTCTCGACGCTGGTGGCGGCGTTGATCTCGCCGCCGACGTCCTCGATCTCCGAGGCGATTTCGAAGGCGCTTCGCCTTTTCGTGCCCTTGAACGCCATGTGCTCGAGCAGATGGGCCATGCCATGCTCTTCGTCACGTTCATTGCGGGCGCCTGACTTGACCCAGGCACCAAGGGCAACCGATTCGATGCTTTGAAGGGTTTCGGTGGCGACTGTCAGGCCGTTCGACAGACGGCTTACCTCAACACCCATATGGCTACTACTCCCTAACGCGCCGCCCGCGCGCGGCGGCCGACGTAATCTTCCACCATTTTCAGGTCGGATGGAAGTACCGTGTATTTTTCCTCCGATGTCATCAACCCACCTAGCCATGCGGGCAGTGCGGGCAAGACGCCGCTGGCGGCTTCGACGGCAGCCGGGAACTTTGCCGGATGGGCGGTGCCAAGCACCACCATCGGCACCGCGCCTGAAGCCTTGCCCGCCGCGACATGCACGGCTGCCGCGGTGTGCGGATCGAGCAGGTAGTTGCTGCCGGCGAGTGTCGAACGGATGGTGGCGGCGACCTCGTCCATGGTCGCGCGGCCGGCATCGAATTCGGACCGCATCCCAGCGATTTGCTGGGTTTCGATGGTGAAAGCGCCGGACTGCTTGAGACTGTCCATGTAGCGCCGCACGGTCGCCGCGTCACGGTCGGAGGCCTCGAACAGCAAGCGCTCGAAATTCGACGACACCTGGATATCCATCGATGGCGAAGTGGTCGCAAAGACGCCCTTGGTGCGGTATTCGCCGGTTGCGAAAGTGCGCGCCAGGATGTCGTTGTCGTTGGTGGCGATTATCAGCCGCTCGATCGGCAGGCCCATCTTCTTGGCGGCGTAGCCGGCGAAGATATCGCCGAAATTGCCTGTCGGCACCGTGAAGGAGACCGGCCTGTCCGGCGCGCCCAGCGACAGCGCCGAGGAGAAATAATAGACGATCTGGGCCATGATGCGGGCCCAGTTGATCGAATTGACACCCGAAAGCGCAACCCGGTCGCGAAAGCCGTGGTCGTTGAACATGTCCTTGAGCAGGCCCTGGCAATCGTCGAAATTGCCTTCGATGGCCAGCGCATGAACATTTTGCGCGGTCGACGTCGTCATCTGCCGCTGCTGCACCGGCGAGACGCGGCCATGCGGGAAAAGGATGAAGATGTCGGTGCGGCTGCGCCCGGCAAAGGCATCGATGGCGGCCCCGCCGGTATCGCCCGAGGTGGCGCCGACGATGGTGGCGTGCTGGTCGCGTTCGGCGAGCACATGGTCCATCAGCCGGGCCAGAAGCTGCATCGCCACGTCCTTGAAGGCGAGAGTCGGCCCGTGGAAGAGTTCCAGGATGAAGGTGTTGGGGCCGGTCTGCACCAACGGGCAGACGGCCTCGTGGCGGAAGGTGGCATAGGCTTCGCGAACCAGGCGCTCGAAGACGGGCGCCGGGATTTCGTCGCCAAGGAAGGGCGACAGCACGCGGATTGCAAGATCGGGATAGGCAAGGCCGCGCATGGCGCGGATCTCGGCAGCGGAAAACTGCGGCCACTCTTGCGGCACGTAGAGCCCGCCGTCGCGCGCCAGTCCAGCCAGCACAGCGTCGGAAAATCCAAGCTCGGGCGCTTCGCCGCGGGTACTCACATAGTGCATGTCACAAATCCGTTACCGCTGGGTTTTCCGTTCACCACAAGGTGGTTAATTTCTGCGCTGGCTCAGTCGCATTTTTGCCGCGCGGTTGATATACGTCACCAGCTTTGCGAGAGGGAAGTGCAGTTTCATGGCGTTTCGTACATTCAGTGGCCGCTTTTTGGCGGGTCTTGCGCTTACCGGCTTTATGCTCGCCGCCGCCGGCTGCCAATCGAGCGACAATGGCATCCTGGACCTCGGCTTCGGCAAGAAGGATCCGACAGCGCCGCCGCCGCCCCAGGATCCCAAGGTCCTGTCTAGCCAGTTGCAGGCCTATTGCCCCAGAGTGACGGTGCGCGACGGCACGGCCTTCTTCAACACCTATGCCAAGGGCGTGCAGAAGCCCAAGTCGAAGCCCATGCGCAAGCCGAGGAACCAGGCCGAGGCCGAGCAGCAGGCGCAGGAGGCGCAGGCCGCGGCCGACGCGGCCGCGACCGCGCCCGACGAGTCTGCGAACATCATCTACCAGGCGTCGATCAGCGACGTGACCCGTGATTGCCTGCGCGCCAACGGGCAGTTGACGATGAAGATCGCGGTCGCCGGCAAGGTTGTGCCCGGACCGAAATTTTCCCCCGGCACCATCACCATGCCGATCCGTGTCGCGGTGATGCATGGCACGGATGTTCTCTACTCGCAGATCCATCCCTATCAGATCCAGGTCACCGACCCTTCGGTCGCGACGCAGTTCGTCTTCACGGATTCCAATGTCGTCGTTCCCGAGCCGTCGGCGCAGGACTATCAGGCCTTTGCCGGCTATGATGAAACCGCGCCGAAGGCAACGACGGACAAGCCGAAGAAGAGGAAGAAGGCTGTCGCCACGAACTAGTCTCGCGTCGCGACGCAAATCTCTCAGGCGTCCGCCGACCACTCCGACAGCGCGGCGATCACGCTTTTCAGCTCCGCCCAGCGGCGGATGACCGTCTCGGCGCCGGCTTCCGTCAAGGCGTCGGCATGACCGGGATAGCTGTGGCCTGCGCCGGTGAAGCCGATCACGCGCATGCCGGCCGTTCGCGCGCCGTGGACGCCATGCACGGAATCCTCGATGACGAATGTGTTCGCCGGGTTGGCGTTGAGTTTCTCCGCCGCGAACAGGAACACGTCAGGCGCCGGCTTGGTCTTCTTGCTTGGTATCTCCAGGGCCGAAAAGATCCGGCCGGCGAAATACGGCAGCAGGTGCACTTTCTCCAGCATGAATTCGATCCGCTCGGAGCGCGAATTCGAGCAGACGCAGTGCGGTACAGTGACCGCGGCGACCGCCTCGCGCGCGCCGTCGATGGCGCGGACGTCGCTGCGCAATTTGCGATCGACGAGGTCTTCGGCGCGGTCGATCAGCGAGGCCTGGAACGGGATGCTGGACTTCTCCTCGACCCGCATCATGATGTCCTTGAAGGTCAGTCCGGCGTAGGTCTCGGCGAGTTCCTCAGGCGATATTTCGTAGCCGGCCAAGGTCAGCAGTTCCGCCTCGACCCGCGCGGCGACGATTTCGGAATCGACGAGGACGCCGTCGCAATCGAAGATGACAAGGTCTGGCTGGGGCATGGTGATCCGGACAATGGGAGGATGAAGGGCCTCGGAAGGCTCAGGCGGCGCGGCATACACCAACAGGGCCGCCTTCGCAAATTTGGAGATCCGCAGTTTTGGCCTTCACCGAATATTTACGCTGATCGGTAACCATAACAGAGAGTAAAACTGCAACGCGTGCCTTGGGTGTCAGAATGTCTGCCGTGCGTCTTCTCGACGAGCTATCCCACGCCCCCCAGCAATCCGAATGGCTGGACACGATCCTCAAGGGTGACTGCGTTGCCGCGCTCGATCGACTGCCGGAAAAGTCGATCGACGTCATTTTCGCCGATCCGCCCTACAATCTTCAGCTCGACGGCGACCTGCACCGGCCAGATCAGTCGAAGGTCGATGCGGTCGACGACGATTGGGACCGGTTCGAGAGCTTCGAGGCCTATGACGCCTTCACCCGCGCCTGGCTGCTGGCGGCGCGGCGGGTGCTGAAGCCGAATGGCACCATCTGGGTCATCGGCTCTTATCACAACATCTTCCGGGTCGGCGCCAAGATGCAGGATCTGGGCTTCTGGATCCTCAACGACGTCGTCTGGCGCAAGACCAATCCAATGCCGAATTTCCGTGGCCGCCGGTTCCAGAATGCGCATGAGACGATGATCTGGGCGTCGCGCGACCAGAAGGGCAAGGGCTACACCTTCAATTACGAAGCCATGAAGGCCTCGAACGACGACATCCAGATGCGCTCCGACTGGCTATTCCCGATCTGCACCGGCGGCGAGCGGCTGAAGAACGACAATGGCGACAAGCTGCATCCGACGCAGAAGCCGGAAGCGCTGCTCGCTCGCATCGTGATGGCCTCGACCAAACCGGGCGACATCGTGCTCGACCCCTTCTTTGGCTCAGGCACCACCGGCGCGGTGGCCAAGCGGCTTGGTCGTCATTTCGTCGGCATCGAGCGGGAGCAGGCCTATATCGATGCGGCCCACGAGCGCATCGATGCGGTGCGGCCGCTGGACGGCGCCGATCTGACCGTGCTCACCGGCAAGCGCGCCGAACCGCGCGTCGCCTTCGTCAGCCTCATCGACACCGGGCTGGTGGCGCCAGGTGCCACGCTCTACGACGCCAAGAAGCGCTGGGCGGCCAAGGTGCGCGCCGACGGCACCGTGGCGATCGGCGACAGCGCCGGCTCGATCCACAAGATCGGCGCCGAAGTGCAGGGCCTGGATGCCTGCAACGGCTGGACCTTCTGGCACTATGAGCGCAGCGGCGGCCTGACCCCGATCGACGAGCTTCGCCGCATTGCCCGGCTCGGCATGGAGCGGGCAGGGGCCTGAACCCCTGCCGGCTGGCGCACATTCCCGTTGATTCAAATGCTCAACGGATCGCCGGAAGCGACTCAAATCACGACATGATTCCGAGGCGTTCGAGGTCTGCCTGAAGCGTCTTGGCATCGGTGAACAGCACCGCTTGCCAGCCGGCCGCCTTGGCGCCGTCGACGTTCTTCTGGCTGTCGTCGATGAACAGCGTGGCCGACGGCTCGAGCCCGAACGCGGCGACGTGATGATCGTAGATGCCGCGGTCCGGCTTGATCATCCCGACTTCGCCGGAGATGGTGACGCCGCGCGGCCGTTCGAGAAAATCGAAGCGTTCGCGCGCCTCGGAGAGCGTGTCGCTGGCGAAATTGGTCAGCATGGTCACGTCGTGGCCGCTCTCGATAAGGCCGACCATGATGGCGACACTGTCGTCATAGGCGTGCGGCACCATGTCGTGCCAGTAGCGACGAAAATTGCGGATGTTTTCCGCGTGATCGGGATGCTCCGCGATCAGCAGCGCCTCGGCCTCTTGCCATGTCCGGCCGCGATCCTGCTCGATGTTCCAGTCATGCGTGCAGACATTGTCGAAGAACCACTTTCTCTCTTCGGCATCCGGAATGAGGCGGCTGAACGGGATATTCGGATCGTAGTGGATCAGCACTCTGCCGATGTCGAAAACGATGTGGCGGATTTCAGTCATGGGGCCTCTTTGCACTGTGTGGCGACGGTTTTTTCGTCGCGCCGGGTATCGCAGCCTCGATTGCCTTTTTCATGACAGTGGGTAGTGCTTCGCCCGAAATGTCTGAAGGCAGCGACCAGAAATGGCCGGCCGGCGTCTCGCCGTTCGTGTGGGCAAGGAACACGTCGAGCTCGAGCGCGAAATGGGTGAAGACGTGCGCGATCCGCCCCGTGGGCTTCCAGTTGCCGGGAAAGGGTGCGGCCGCTTGCGTGGTGGCGCCATCGATCCGCGCTGTCCAGGCGGTCGTCGGCACTTCGGTCATGCCGCCAAGCAGGCCTTTCTCCGCCCGCTTGCGCAGCAGGACGGCGCCGTCGCCCCGCACGGCGACGAAGGCCGCACCGCGCCGCAGCGGCTTGTCGGCCTTGGGCAGCCGCACCGGGAAATGTTCGGGGTCACCTGAAACGACCGCGCTGCAATCTTCGCGCAGCGGGCACAACATGCAGCTCGGCCGGCGTGGCGTGCAGATGGTGGCGCCGAGATCCATCATCGCCTGGGCGAAATCGCCCGGCCTTGTCCCTGGCACCATGCGCTCGACATGGGCGCGTATCTCGGCCTTGGCTTCGCTCAGCGGCGTTGTGATCGAAAACAGCCGGGAGATGACGCGTTCGACATTGCCGTCGACGACGGCGGCGGGGCGGTCGAAGGCGATCGCGGTGATCGCCGCCGATGTATAGGCGCCGATGCCGGGCAGTTCCCTGAGGCCGGCTTCCGTGTCGGGAAACCGGCCGCCGCGCTGGGCCACCAGGTCGGCGCAGGCCTTGAGATTGCGCGCGCGGGAATAGTAGCCGAGCCCGGCCCAGGCCTTCATCACATCCTCGGTCGGTGCCGCGGCCAGCGCCCCGACATCAGGCCATTTCTCGACGAAGACGCGAAAATAGGCCTTCACCGCTTCGACAGTGGTTTGCTGCAGCATGACTTCGGACAGCCAGATACGGTAGGGATCGGGCATCACGCCGCGCGCATGCTCACGCGGCGTGATGCGCCACGGCAACTCGCGATGATGCACATCGTACCAGCCGAGCAGGCGGGACGCGATGTCGGCACCGAATGGGGGTGTGGTCTTGCGGGTCTGGTCTGCTGGTGCCATTGATCGGGAATTGGCCTTGGCCGATGCTGGTGAGGCTGGAGAACGTACATGGCAGGGAGAACGCCCTACGGCAATCCCGTCCCGGTTAGCGATCTTGCGACCAAAATCCTCGACCCGGTGCTGCGCAAGCGGGCCGGCATTTCGATCGGCCTCGTCCAGTCGTGGGAAGAGATCGCCGGGCCACGCCTTGCCAGCCGCTCGCGTCCCGAAAAAATCCAGTGGCCGCGCCGCATGCATGAAGACGATCCGTTCGAGCCGGCGGTGCTGGTCATCGCCTGCGAAGGCATGGCGGCGCTGCATCTGCAGCACGAGACCGGCGAGATCATCAACCGGGTCAACGCCTTCCTCGGTTTCACCGCCATCAGCCGGATCAGGATCCTGCAGAAGCCGGTGACAGCGGACCAAGGAAAGCGCAAACCGACCTTCAGGCCGCTGACCGCGGCCGAGAAGACGAAACTGTCCTCGACCGTCGGCCTGGTCGACGATGATGGGCTGCGCGCCTCGCTGGAAAGGCTCGGCGCCACCATTCTGGGCGAAAGGAAGTCATAGATTTGTCGTCAATATCTCGCATTCGTGATCGCCCCTGTCAGGTTTGGCGATTGGATTGGGGATGGAGATGCCTTAATTCGCGCCAACTCTCGCCTTTTCGTGCCTTTGCATTGCAAAATCCAACTCTTGTCAGGTGATTCGTATGAACCGTCCCCCGTTTGGCCAAAGCTTGTCTCGCAGAAACGTCCTGACTTCGCTGGCCGCCATCCCGGCGGTCGCCCTGCTCGCCGCCTGCAGCGACTCTGACGAGCAAGCCAAGGCGGCGGATGTAAAGCCCGCGGACCCGGCCGCGCCTGCGAAGCCGGCCACGCCGGCCGCCGCTACGGCACCGGAAGCCCAGGGCACCGTGGATATGGCTGAACTGCTGAAGCCGGGTGCGCTGCCCGACAAGCAGCTTGGCAAGGACGACGCCAAGGTCACCATCGTCGAATACGCCTCGATGACCTGCCCGCATTGCGCGCATTTCGCCGAGACCACCTTTCCGGACCTGAAGACCAAGTACATCGACACCGGCAAGGCCCGCTACATCCTGCGCGAATTCCCGTTCGATCCGAGCGCCGAAGCCGGATTCATGCTGGCGCGCTGCGCCAAGGATAACTATTTCCCGATGGTGGACGTGCTGTTCAGGCAGCAGGCGAACTGGGTTGGAGTGCCCAATACCAAGGATGCGCTGCTGCAGATCTCCAAGCTGGCCGGTTTTACACAGGAGTCCTTCGAGGCCTGCTTGACGGACCAGAAACTTCTGGACGATGTGAGATCGGTCCAGAAGCGCGGCGCCAATGAATTCAAGGTCGACTCGACACCGACCTTCTTCATCAACGGTAAGACCTACAAGGGGGCGATGTCGATTGCGGAAATGTCGGCCATTATCGACCCTCTGCTCTGACGCTCAGGCAGCATCGAAGCGGCCGCGCCCGGCGCCGGTCGCCCATTTGCCTTGCCGTGGAAACCACGGCACATCTTTGCTGAATCCGCTTAGCGGGCGGCGCGAATGAAGTTTTCGCGCCTTCGCCTCCTTGGTTTCAAGTCCTTCGTCGAGCCCGGCGAGTTCGTCATCGAGCGGGGCCTGACGGGCATTGTCGGGCCGAATGGCTGCGGCAAGTCGAACCTGGTCGAGGCGCTGCGCTGGGTAATGGGCGAAAGCTCCTACAAGAACATGCGCGCGTCCGGCATGGACGACGTCATCTTTTCCGGCTCGGGCACGCGACCGGCACGCAACACCGCTGAAGTCACGCTTTTCCTCGACAACAGCGACCGCTCGGCGCCCGCTGCCTTCAACGATGCCGACGAGTTGCAGGTGTCGCGCCGGATCGAACGCGAGGCGGGCTCGCTCTATCGCATCAACGGCAAGGAAGCGCGCGCCAAGGATGTCCAGCTCCTGTTCGCCGACCAGTCGACCGGCGCGCGCTCGCCATCGATGGTCGGGCAGGGCCGCATCGGCGAGCTGATCCAGGCCAAGCCGCAGGCGCGCCGCGCCTTGCTCGAAGAGGCCGCCGGCATTTCCGGCCTGCACACCCGTCGCCACGAGGCCGAGTTGCGGCTGAAGGCGGCCGAGCAGAACCTGGAGCGCCTGGACGACGTCGTCGGCGAGCTGGAAAGCCAGATCGAAAGTCTGAAGCGCCAGGCGCGCCAGGCGTCACGCTTCAAGAACCTGTCGGCCGATATCCGCAAGGCGGAAGCGACGCTGCTGCATCTGCGCTGGACACTGGCCAAGACACAGGAAGGCGAGGCGCGCTCGGCGCTGGCGGTTGCCACCGCGCTGGTCGGTGACCGCGCCGCAGCCCAGATGGCCGCCGCAAGGGAGCAAGGCATTGGCGCCCACCGCCTGCCGGAGCTGCGCGACGCGGAAGCCGCCGCTGCCGCCGCCTTCCAGCGCCTGTCGATCGCCAAGTCGCAGATCGAGGAGGAAGCCGGCCGCATCCGCGCCCGTCAGGGCGAACTCGAGCGCCGGCTGCAGCAGCTCGACGGCGACATTGCGCGCGAGGAGCGCATGGTCCGCGACAATGCGGATATTCTTGAGCGCCTTCGCACCGAAGAAGCCGCGCTCAATTCCGAAAATGCCGGTGCTGCCGAGCGCGAAGCCAGCACCCGCGCGGCTTTCGAACAGGCGGCATCGACGCTTGCGGCAAGCGAAGCCAAACTCGCCGCGCTGACCGCCGAGCGGGCCGAGGCTGCCGCCTCGCGCAACCAGATCGAACGGACGCTGCGCGACACCGCCGAGCGCCGCGACCGTTTCGGCCGTCAGCTTGCCGATGTCGACCGGGAACTGTCTGATATCCTCTCCAAGGTCGCCGGCCTGCCGGATCCGGCCGAGAAGCGCATGCTGGTCGAACAGGCGATGGCGCTGCTGGATGAGGCCGAGGCTGCCGTGGCGCAGGCCGAGCAATCGGTCATCGATGCCCGTGCCACTGAGAGCGCGGCCCGGCCGCCGCTGCAGGACGCCAGGGCCGAGCTGGCACGCATCGAGACCGAAGCACGCACGCTGGCCAAGATCCTGAATGCCGCCAGCGGCGATCTCTTCCCGGCGGTATTGGAGCAGATCAGCGTCGAGCGTGGCTTCGAGACGGCGCTGGGTGCTGCGCTTGGCGAAGACCTCGACGTGCCGCTCGACCGCAGCGCACCGGTGCATTGGGGCGAAAGCGAGATCCAGCCCGGCGACGCGGCTCTGCCTGAAGGCGTCAGGAGCCTTGCCAGCGTCGTTCACGCGCCGGCACAGCTTGCCCGCCGCCTGGCGCAGATCGGTATCGTTGTATCAGGCGATGGCCGCCGGCTGCAGGCGCTTCTTGCTCCCGGCCAGCGGCTGGTCAGCCGCGAGGGCGCGCTCTGGCGCTGGGACGGCTTTACCGCCAGTGCCGACGCGCCGACCGCCGCCGCGCAAAGGCTGGCGCAGAAGAACCGGCTGGCTGAACTTGATGCCGAAGCGGTGCAGGCGACGCTCGTCCTGCGCCAGGCCGAGGAGGCACTGGCCCAGGCCGAACAGGCGCTTCGCCTGGCGAGCGAGACCGAGCGCAACGCGCGCCAGGCCGGGCGTGACGCCCAGCATCGGCTGGACGCCGCCCGCAACGCACTGGCCGAGGCTGAAAAGGCCGGCGGCGAATTGGCGAGCCGCCGCGCGGCCCTGGATGAGGCGCGCGCCCGCATCGTAGACAGCCATGAGGAGACTTCGGCGGCCTTCGCCGAAGCCGAAATGCTGCTGCAGGACGCGCCCGATCTCGGCGATTTGCAATTGCAGCTCGAACAGTCCGCGGCCAATGTCGCCCGCGATCGCGCCACGCTTGCCGATGCGCGTGCCGTGCATGAGGGGCTGCGCCGCGAAGCCGAGGCGCGCACGCGCCGGCTCGATGCCATTGGCGCCGAGCGCAGCAACTGGCTGGAGCGGGCCGAGAACGCCTCGACGCAGATCGCTTCGCTTGGCGAACGCAAGGCCGAGGCCGAGGCCGAACGCGAGCGGCTGGCCGATGCGCCCGATGAAATCGACGCCAAGCGGCGCGCCTTGCTGTCACAGCTGACGGAGGCCGAGACCTTGCGCAAGGCGGCGGCCGACCGTCTGCAGGAAGCGGAAAACCGGCAATCCGAAATGGACAAGGCGGCCACCGGCGCCATCCAGTCGCTGGCCGAGGCGCGCGAGACCCGCGTCCGCGCCGAAGAGCGGCTGACCGCGGCCGACGAACGCCGGCTGGAGGTCGAGGCGCGCATCCAGGAAACGCTGAACACGCCGCCGCATCTGGTCATCCGCCACACCGGTCTGGAGGCCGACAGCCCGATGCCGGAAATGGCCGAGATCGAGCGCCAGCTCGACCGGCTGAAGATCGAGCGCGAACGGCTCGGCGCCGTCAATCTGCGTGCCGAGGAAGAGCAGAAGGAGCTTTCCGACAGGCTGGAGACGATCGTGTCGGAGCGCGAAGACATCATCGAGGCGATCCGCAAGCTCAGGCAAGCGATCCAAAGCCTGAACCGCGAAGGCCGCGAGCGGTTGCTTGCCGCCTTCGACGTGGTCAACAGCCATTTCCAGCGGCTGTTCTCGCATCTGTTCGGCGGCGGCACGGCGGAATTGCAGCTGATCGAATCCGACGATCCGCTCGAGGCCGGGCTTGAAATCCTGGCCCGCCCGCCGGGCAAGAAGCCGCAGACCATGACGCTGCTGTCCGGTGGCGAGCAGGCATTGACGGCGATGTCGCTGATCTTTGCCGTGTTCCTGACCAATCCGGCGCCGATCTGCGTGCTCGACGAAGTGGACGCACCGCTCGACGATCACAATGTCGAGCGTTTCTGCAATCTGATGGACGAGATGGCCGCCACCACCGAGACGCGTTTCGTCATCATCACCCACAACCCGATCACCATGGCGCGCATGAACCGGCTGTTCGGCGTCACGATGGCCGAGCAGGGTGTCAGCCAGCTCGTCTCGGTCGACCTGCAGGCCGCCGAAGCGATGCGCGAAGCGAGCTGAGCCGCCGCGCGACGCGCCGGCGATCTAAAGCGCGTCGCGTTGAAACGGATTCAGGCGCCGCGCTTCAAGTCTTTGTTTTTATGCATGTCGTTGCCCCAAGCTCGGGGCCGCTTTTGGGCGACATGCATCAAAAATAGGTTCTCGGCTCGACAAGGTTCTTCTGCTGGCGAAGGTAGAAACAATAGAAGCCGAATGCGGCAGCGAGCCACATGAAGGCCTCGCCGATCGCCAGCCGGTTGTTCGAATTGCTGAGGACGGTGAGGGCGAAGAAGACCAACGTTGAGATGTAGCAGGGCCATACGGCCGGAGCGACAAGCTTGGCCCGCACGGCCAGCAGGACCTGCCTGGACGACCAGGTGTAGAGTAGGCCGAAGAACGCCAGCCCGACCACGCCGTAGCGCACGGCTATCTCCAGATAGCCGTTGTGGAAGACGTTGAAGATCATGGGGTGGTAGGTTCTGTTCTGCCATTCGGTGAGCCAGCTGGAACTGGCTCCGAAGATCGGGTGGCGTTTCCAGACCTCGATCGCATCGGCCCACAGCATCAGCCGTTCCCTGGCCGCTAAGGGAACCGTATTGCTGGCGATGGCGCGGTCGAAGGCCGGGAGGACGCCATGGCTGAGCGCATCCGAAACCAGGTTCTTGACGAAGATCATGGTGTCGCCGGCGGTGGACCAGAAGATATTGTGCATGGCGACGACGCTGGCAGCAACGATTGCCAGCACGCCGCCTCCGATCATCAGCTCGCGGCGATGGCCTCTCGCCAGCGTCATGATCGCCAGCAGAAGCAGGACGAGTGCGAGCGCAAGCCAGACGCCCTTCGACCGCAGCGCAATGATGTTGGCGAAGGCAAACAGCAGGACGGCTGTCGACAGCGCCCAGTGCAGGCTCCTGGATACCTTGTTCAGGTCCGTTCTTTGGGCCGTGTATGCCATGAATTGCAGCGTGCAAAGGAAGATGAAACCAGCCGCCACCGACGCGTGAATGGGATTGTTGAAAAGCCATGGCTCCGGTCTGGTTCCGTGAAGGATGTCCGAATAGCCGGTGTCCGCCGCCAGGAAGACAAGGCTGAGGATCATGAACCAGAGGACGAGCTGCCCAGGCCGCCTGACAAACAGCAAGAGCGCGAAGCCGGTCGTCGCATAAAACAGCGGAAACAGGTAGATGCCTTCGGCGGCACCCAACTGGTGGGTGCCGAAATAGACGATCGCCAGTCGGATGAAGACATAGAGCGACCAACCCAGGCAGAGCCCGCCGACCCATCCGATCAGTGGCTTGCTGTAGGTCCACAGGTCCCGTCTGAACCAGCGGATGGCCGCGACCGCGGCGAGTGCCATCCCCGCGAAGCGGTAAGTGTCAGCCTCGCGCCAGACTGCGGAGGCCATGGCGAGAATGGCGAATACCGCAAGGACCAGAAACACTGTGTAGCGCGGCGCGTCGGCCCTGGCATAATCCGGAATTTCGCGCGGCAAGGGCGGCCGCAGCAGGACGTGATGCAGGCGGCTCAACTCGTCCTTGGCCCGGAACGCCCCGGCGTCCAGCCGGCTCGGCCAGGCAAGCCGCGCGAATTTGTAGCTGCCCGAGGGGCCAGCTATGCCGGAAATCTTGCTGCTGGCGGCGAAGCCGAGCACGTTTTTGCGGACCGAATAGACTTTCAGGCCGGTATCCCAAAATCGTTCGAGTGCGACGTCCCACGGCATTTTCATCACCGCGAGCGCCGACAACAGCCCTTGCGCGCCCTCCCGCGTCACCAGATAGGCCGCGGCCGAGCCCTGCGGGCCATGCAGCGCGCGACCGATCTCGTCGCCTTCCGTCGTCTCGACGGCGCGCATGAAGAAGCTCATGCGATGGTTGTTTAGCTTGATGACGTCGAAATCCGGCACCGCGGCGATGATGGCCTGGATGCGCCGCATGGTGTTTTCGCTGAAGAGGACGTCGTCCTCTACAATCAGGCCATAGGCGCTGCCACCGGCCAGGAACGTTTCCAGCGCCTGGATGTGGCTGCGGTAACAGGCATATTCGCCGGGCAGAATGTCGCGCCCGCTCAACTTGCGCGCGGTTGGAAGATCGATCTCCGTCCAGTCCGCCTTGGCGAGCGCGCGGCCGTCGATAGCCGCAATGCGCTGCAAGGTCAGGCCGGCCGCTTCGGCGCTGGCGAGCAATTCGCTCCAGCGACCGGTCTCGCGATCGAGGTTGATGGCGAAGATGGGAAGGTTCATTGAAGTTCCATTTTGACCGCCACCCGTCTTGGTGGAATCTTCGATGACCTTGTATGGAAAAGAGAGAGATGTTCAAGGCTTATACTGTTGAGGCTATGTGCATGCTTTCGGACGGCCAGCTTGAAGAGATCGTCCGAGTTCGCGTGAGCCATCACATGGCCGCCACGCACCATGGTCGCTGAAAGGCAGTGCCGAGTGGCGGACAATGCACAAGCCCTCTGTGCATGACAATGAAACAGGTGATTGCGGCCAACGTACGATCAAAAAGCCGAAGAACACGATCGGACGCCAAATCGGAATCTATCGGCGCTCGGCGTTTCCTGCGGTTGGCTTGTCCGCAACGATTGACCCTAGCGCAACAAGGCCGGCGCGTCCGCTTGCGGGGGGGGCGGGACGGACGCGCCGACGTCACCAACAACGCCGAGCCATCTTTCTGACGGGCACGACCGCGGCGGGTACGCCGGCAGCCATGCCGTTGCCTCGCCGAGATGGTCTTGGGTTGTAGGTCCGGTCCGGAGGGTGGGACCGCCGTCAAAATTTAACATGGGCGCGAGTGACTTGGCTGTTCCGCACGGAACAGTCTCAACGGTCCCTGTCCCTGAGGTGAGGATTGTCGTGCAGGACCACGTTCAGGAGGGAGTTGTGAACCTCCAAATCTCCATTGTAATGGATGAACCCGAGCTTGCGGAACTTGTTCATGAAGGTACTAACGCGCGACCTGGTGGTTCCGACCATCTCCGCGAGCGTCTCCTGGCTTATCTTCGGGATGACAGGCTGAGGGCTCCCCTCCCTGCCAAAGTTTGCCATCAGAAGGAGCAACCTCGCCAGACGCTTCTCACTCGAATTGAAAAGCTGGTCTACCAGGTCCTCTTCGACGCGGGCGTTCCTCGCCAGCAAATAGGACATGAACATCTCTGAGAACTTCGGCTCCTCCCGAAGCACCCGCGTGATTGATGCTTTATCAAGCCGCGTAATGACGCTGTCCAACATCGCGGAAACTGTAGCCAACCGCAGCGGCTGGCCGGACAAGCAGCCTTCGCCGAAGAAGTCCCCGCTCTCATGGAGAGCGACGATCGCTTCCTTGCCCTGCTCCGATACGATGCAGACTTTGACCTTGCCCTTCTGGATGTAGAAGACGGCATCCGCCGGGTCGCCCTGCGAATAGACAGTCTCATTCTTGCGATACGTCGCCACGGTCCTCCCGCCGTCGACCGTATTGAGGAAGACGTTCACGTTGAATGGGCGCTTGTCGGTCCTGGCCACGACGGGTCTCAACTTCGGTAAGGGGATATTTTAGCGCAGGTCGCGCGTTAGGAAAATCACCTAGATTGATGACGGCAGCCGGTCCGGCGGCTGTCATGTCACAAGTGTGAACTGGACCACGCATCTTGGCCATTGGCCAATCGCTGCTGCCCTATTCGAGATGGGTGATGTTCCAGGCTGGACCCGGAAAAGTATGGCTGGGGCGCCAGGATTCGAACCTGGGAATGTCGGTACCAAAAACCGATGCCTTACCACTTGGCGACGCCCCAATTGCCGTCAGAGTCGCTTGTGCGGCGCGTTCTTAGCAGAGCAGCCGAAAAGCACAATCCTTATGAGCGACGATGGGAACGCCCAAAATGGGCAGGCAACGCAGCGCTGCCAGATGACATGCGATGGCTATTCGGCCCACACCGCCATCTCGTTTCCGGCCGGATCGACAAAGTGAAAGCGCCGGCCCCCGGGAAACGAGAAGATCGGCTTGACGATCGTGCCACCGGCACTTTCGACGGCGTCGAGTGTCGCTTCCAGATCCCTGCTGTAGAGCACGGGCAGCGGCTTGGCGGGGGCTTCCGCCGCGTCGGCCTGGAAGCCTCCGTCCAACCCCTCGGCAAAGGCTGAGTAGGTCGGTCCATAGTCGGTGAACGACCAGGCAAAGGCAGCGCTGTAGAAAGCCTTGAGCCGGTCCAGCGTTCCGCCGGTCGCCGGCATTTCCAGGTAATCGAGTTTTCCGTGTAGTTTCATGGCGCACCTTTGTTCCTGTTATGTTCTAGTCCAAAAGCTCCGGAATGGCAAGTCTTTTTGCCGCATCCTTGGACAGAGCTTTTGCTTAATCGATTGTAGCGGCCGCACAACTTTGCCGACGCCTTGCGTTTCGCACTGCAGCATCATATCGCTCGACAGTCGGACACGGCGGAACTTTCCGTTTCGCCAATCTTTCCAATCTCCTGCAACCGGAGAGCAAAGCATGACCAAATGGGTTTTCACCTTTGGCGATGGTGCGGCGGAAGGCCGTGCCGGCGACAGGAATCTGCTGGGTGGCAAGGGCGCCAATCTGGCCGAGATGTGCAGTCTGGGCCTGCCGGTGCCGCCCGGGTTCACCATCACCACCGAGGTCTGCAACGCTTACTACGCCAATGGCCGCACCTATCCGGCAGGGTTGGAAACGGATGTCGCGGTCGCGCTCGATCACATCGGACGGCTGACCGGCCGCCGGTTCGGCGATCCGTCGAAACTGCTGCTGGTCTCGGTGCGTTCCGGTGCCCGCGCCTCGATGCCCGGCATGATGGATACCGTGCTCAATCTCGGGCTGAACGACGAGACGGTGGAGGCGCTGGCCGCCGATTCGGGCGACGCGCGCTTTGCCTATGACAGCTACCGCCGCTTCATCCAGATGTATTCCGATGTCGTGATGGGCCTCGACCATGAGGTGTTCGAGGAAATCCTCGAAGACCAGAAGGGCGGGCTCGGCTATGAGCTTGACACCGAACTGACAGCTCTCGAATGGCAAGGCGTCATCGCGCTCTACAAGGCCAAGGTCGAGGAAGAACTCGGCAAGCCGTTTCCGCAGGATCCGCATGAGCAGCTGTGGGGCGCCATCGGCGCCGTGTTTTCGAGCTGGATGAACAACCGCGCCATCACTTACCGGCGCCTGCACGACATCCCCGAAAGCTGGGGCACGGCGGTCAACGTCCAGGCCATGGTGTTCGGCAATATGGGCGAAACCTCGGCCACCGGCGTTGCCTTCACCCGCAATCCGTCGACCGGCGAAAAGATGCTCTATGGCGAGTTCCTGGTCAACGCGCAGGGCGAGGACGTCGTCGCCGGCATCCGCACGCCGCAGAACATCACCGAGGCGGCGCGCATTGCCGCCGGATCGGACAAGCCGTCCTTGCAGAAGCTGATGCCGGACGCGTTCCAATCCTTCGTCACCATCTCCGACAGTCTGGAGAAGCACTACCGCGACATGCAGGACCTCGAATTCACCATCGAGCGCGGCAAATTGTGGATGCTGCAGACCCGCTCCGGCAAGCGCACCGCCAAGGCTGCGTTGAAGATCGCCGTCGAAATGGCAAGGGACAAGCTGATCACGAAGGAAGAGGCGGTCGCCCGCATTGATCCGGCCTCGCTCGACCAGCTGCTGCACCCGACCATCGATCCCAAGGCAGCGCGCGACGTCATCGGCGTCGGGCTGCCGGCCTCTCCCGGTGCCGCCACCGGCGAGATCGTCTTCTCCTCTGCTGACGCCGAGGAGTTGAAGACGCAAGGCCGCAAGGCGATCCTGGTGCGCATCGAAACCAGTCCTGAAGACATTCACGGCATGCATGCGGCCGAAGGCATCCTGACCACGCGCGGCGGCATGACCAGCCATGCCGCGGTCGTCGCCCGTGGCATGGGCAAACCTTGTGTGTCTGGCGCGGGCTCACTGCGCGTCGACTACAAGGCCGGCACGCTGATGGCGATGGGGTCGACCTTCCGCAAGGGCGACATCGTCACCATCGACGGCGGCAACGGCCAGGTGCTGAAGGGTGCGGTGCCGATGCTGCAGCCGGAACTGTCCGGCGATTTCGCCGCCATCATGGAGTGGGCGGACGCCGTTCGCCGCATGAAGGTGCGCACCAATGCCGAAACGCCGCTCGATGCGCGCATGGCGCGCTCCTTCGGCGCCGAAGGCATCGGGCTTTGCCGCACCGAGCACATGTTCTTCGATGGCGACCGCATCGTCGCCATGCGCGAGATGATCCTGGCCGACACCGAGAAGGACCGGCGCACGGCACTCGCCAAGCTGCTGCCGATGCAGCGCTCGGATTTCCTCGAACTGTTCGAGATCATGGCAGGCCTGCCGGTGACGATCCGCCTGCTCGATCCGCCGCTGCACGAATTCCTGCCGAAGACCGAGGAGGAGGTGGCCGAGGTTGCCGCCGCCATGAAGGTGTCGCCCGACAAGCTCCGCCAGCGCACTGACGCGCTGCATGAATTCAACCCGATGCTCGGTCATCGCGGCTGCCGGCTTGCGGTTTCGTACCCGGAGATCGCCGAGATGCAGGCGCGCGCCATTTTCGAGGCCGCAGTCGAGGCGGGCAAGAAGGCCGGCGCACTTGTCGTTCCCGAAATCATGGTGCCGCTGGTCGGCCTGGTGAAGGAACTCGACTACGTCAAGGCGCGCATCGATGCCGTCGCCAAAAGTGTCATGGAGGAAACCGGCGTCAAGATCGACTATTTGACTGGAACCATGATTGAACTCCCACGCGCGGCGATCCGCGCCCATGTCATCGCCGCTACGGCCGAATTCTTCTCCTTCGGCACCAATGACCTGACCCAGACCACATTCGGCATCTCGCGCGACGATGCGGCCTCGTTCCTGGAGACCTACCGCCAGAAGGGCATCATCGATCAGGATCCGTTCGTCTCCCTCGACATCGACGGGGTTGGCGAACTGGTGCGCATGGCTGCCGAAAAGGGCAGGGCGACACGGCCCGACATCAAGCTCGGCATCTGTGGTGAACATGGCGGCGATCCGGCCTCGATTCGGTTTTGCGAAGAGGTCGGCCTCGACTACGTGTCCTGCTCGCCCTATCGCGTGCCGATTGCGAGGTTAGCGGCCGCGCAGGCGGCGGTGCTGGTTGCGAAAGCAATTCCCGGAAAAGTGTGAAGCAGTTTCCGTCCGAATTGCGTCAAAGCAAAGAGCTGGAGCAATTCCAGGAAAAGTGTGATACGCTTTTGCTTCCGGAATTGCGTCAAAGCAAAGGAGATTCGCCGTTTCCGTGAACGGTGAATTGCTCTAAGGCCGGCCGCGGATAGGATCCATCCGGTCGAGCTTACCGTTTTGTAAAGCAATTCACACGAACGTGCTGACGGCATTGCGTAATCATTGCGTAATTTCGACATCCCGCCAATTGTCCTGGGAAACAGATGTTGCAGACTGCACCCGCGCCGATTCGCTCGATCCTGGTCATTCAGACGAAGTACATTGGAGATCTCGTTCTCGCCTCGGTGCTCTCAGAAAACCTGCGGCTCGAATTCCCCGATGCCAGGCTGGTGTTTCTGTGCGACGATCGCTTCGCGAGCTTCGTAGTCGCCCATGACATTGCCTCCGAGGTGGTCACGTTCAAGCGTGCCCACCTGCGCGGCACCCCCCTGCAGCGCGGCAAAGAGCTTTACGCCGTCGTGCGGGCGCTGCGCCGTTTCCATTTCGACCTGACGATCGACCTGACCGATTCAAAGACGTCACGCATGCTCACCGGGCTGGTCAATGCAAAGACCCGTGTCGGCTACAATCCCACCGAGAGGCCATTGCGTCTGCTGGAGCGGCAGCCCGCCAACGTGTTTGCCAAGCCATTTGGCTTTGGTGAAGAACATTTCGTCTACCGCTATCTTTCGCCGCTCCAGGCGCTTGGCGTCCGTCTCCATGTGACGGTTCCAAACCTCCAACCGCTCCCGCCCGAGACGTCAAATGCGTTGGCGCTGCTGGGCAAGCATCATCTTCATCCAAACGCTTTCATCGCCGTGCACGCCGGCGCAAGCTTCGAAGGGCGACGTTGGCAGCCGGAGCGGTTTGCTGAGGCGATTGGCGAGATTGCCGGCGAAACCGGTTTGGACGTCGTTCTGGTGGGCGGTCCGGACGAGCGGGAGATTGCCGAACGCATCGTCGCCAGGACAGCATCGCCCGTCGTCAATCTCGTTGGAGCGCTGTCGCTTGAGACGTTGCTGGCGGTGCTGAAACAGGCCCGGCTGTTTCTCGGCAATGAGAGCGGCCCGATGCACATGGCGGCTGCAGCCGGAATCCCGGTTGTCGGGCTGTTCGGCTTGACGCCGCCGTCGCAGTGGGGTCCGGTCGGCGTGCCCAATATCGCGCTTCAACCGCCGATGCCTTGCGACTGCGTGGCCAGCGACCGTTGCGGCTGGCCGGATTTCGGCAGGGCCTACTGCGTCTGGCGACTGGAGGTCAAACCAGTCGTCGATGCGGTGCGCGAACTCCTTTCGCGCACCGACGTGAAGCTCGAACGCGCCATCTGAGTTCATGCGTCGCGCGGACAACGGCCATCGCTGGTCGCGGAACAAGCCGCTCACACCGCGGACAGTCAAATTGTCGCGCCGGGCGCTTTTCTGCTATGCACCATCCCGATTTTCGCCTTCTTGCGGGTCTTGGGATGCCTGCTGGAAAGCACCGGTCGGGAATTCGGTTTGATGCGCCTGCTGCAAAAAAGTCTCTGCATGATCGCCATGTCGTTGGCCGTGGTGTCCAGCGGCCATGCCGCGCCGCTTGTCGAGCCGACATTGCACATCAGGCCGGAGGCAAGCGGAGCCGGCCGCGTTGCGCTCACGCTCGATGCCTGCGGTGGACAGACCGACACCCGGATCCTTTCGGCGCTGGTCGAAAACAAGATCCCCGCCACCATTTTCGTGACCGGCATCTGGCTGAAGCGAAATGCCGCCGCGGTCGAAATCATGCGGGCGCATCCCGACCTGTTCGAACTGGAAAACCACGGCGGCCATCATATCCCGGCTGTCGACACGCCGCAGAAAATCTACGGCATCCGCAGCGCCGGCAGCCCTGACGCCGTGCTGGCCGAGGTCCAGTCGGGTGCCGCCGCCCTTGCCAAGACAGGCGAGCCGGCGCCGAAATGGTTTCGTGGCGCGACCGCCGAATACAGCCCGTCGGCAATCGCCATGATCCGCAAGCTTGGCTTCAAGATCGCGGGATTCTCGATAAACGGCGACGGCGGCTCATTGCTCGGCGCCAGGGAAACCGCGCGGCGCATCGCGGCGGCCAAGGACGGCGACGTCATTATCTCGCACATCAACCAGCCGACCCATGCGGCCGGCGAAGGCGTGGTGCAGGGGCTTCTGGCGCTCAAGGCCAAGGGCCTGACCTTCGTGCGGCTCGACGATGCCGACGGCTTCGGCAATCACGGCACCACGGACTAGAGCAATTCCAGGAAAAGTGTGAAACGGTTTTCCGTCCGGAATTGCGTCAAAACAAAGAGTTAGAGCCGTTCGCCGTTTCAGTGAAACGGTGAACTGCTCTAGGTGCGTTGATATTCGGGTGATGTCGGCCCGACCTGACTCTCGATGGACCTGAGAGGCAAGTCGAAATGCTCAGCCCGCTTTTGCTTCGATGCTGACCTTGCTGGCGTAGAATGCGCCGTGGTCGCGGATTTCAGCCATTTCGTCGAAAGGCTGCTCATAAGCCCACATCGCGTTCTGGCCGGTCTCGCCCGCAGGCAGCACGCTCCAATAGCTGGCATCGCCCTTGTAGGGACAGTGGGTCGAATGTTCCGTGCTGCTGAGCTTGCCGAAATCGATGTCGGCGAACGGAATGTAGAAGGCCGCGGGATAGGGGGGCTCGGTCAGCACCTTGGCCTTCGTCGATGAAGCTATGACCGTGTCTCCGACACGCACCGTAACGGTGCCGACATAAGGCTCGATGGCGATGACCTTGTCGGGATTGCGTTGGAAACCGGGTGCCGGGTTGACGATCTGATCCATGCGGGTTCTCCTTGCCTGGGCTTTAAGGTGTGTCACGCAAACGCCTTGCGCAAGGCCTGCTGTCGCCACGCAACACGCAAACCATTAGCCCAGGCCGGGTGCAGGCCCTATCACGGTTTCGAAGATTGCCTGAGATGGTCAGGCGGCGGTCTTGAACGCATCCATAAGCCCGGCATAGGCGGCTGCGATACCGGCCACCGGATTGCTGCTTCTCGATGTGGTCTCGACCTTCAGGGGGCCGCCACCGGTTGGCAAGGTGAGCAGCAGCAACTGACGATTGCCACCGTCGCCGATCGATGCGGCCGCGACGTGCTGGCCTTCGCCTTCGTTCTGGACGCACATCTTGAACAGCAGTGTGCCGCCGACCGCTTCCAGCGCGCCGCCGACAACTTCAACAAATTCATCTTCGGAAACAGTCTTTGTATCAGGGCCCAGATCGGCCAGACTTTCGGCAAGCGTATTCTCAAGGGACTTGTCGTCGAGCTGCGCGTCCATGCGAACCTCTTTCAGTCGCCAATCGCCCCTTGCCCGTTAACGAACCTTAACGCCGACGATGGCCGGATTGTGGCGGTCTTGTCCGTCATGCCGATCAATGCTGGGCTTGCCGGTGCTGGTGGCTGGACAATCCGCCGGTTCGCTCCACAATGGCACGAAAAGCACGACGCAAAGCGCGGGGGAGGAACGAATGCTGGGACTGATGCAGGAATGGCCGCTGCTTTGCCACAAGCTCATCGACAATGCCGAGCGCCAGCATGGCGTGCGCGAGATCGTGTCGCGCTCGATCGAGGGGCCGATCGTGCGCACCAGCTATGCGGACATCCATCGCCGCGCCCTGAAGGTCGCCCAGCGGCTGGAACGCGACGGCTATCGCCTGGGCGACCGCATCGCCACACTCGCGTGGAACACGGCGCGCCACATCGAGGCCTGGTACGGCATCATGGGCATCGGCGCCATCTACCATACGCTCAATCCGCGCCTGTTTCCCGAGCAGATCGTCTGGATCATGAACAATGCCGAGGACAAGGCTGTCTTCGTCGACCTGACCTTCGTGCCCTTGCTCGAAAAGATCGCCGGCGCCGTCAAGTCGCTGAAACAGGTGATCGTGCTGACCGACAAGGCGCACATGCCGCAGACGACCCTGCCGAATGTGGTTGCCTATGAAGAATGGCTTGACGAGGCGGATGGCGACTTCGCCTGGAAGACCTTCGACGAAGGCACGGCTGCCGGCATGTGCTACACGTCGGGGACCACGGGCGATCCGAAGGGCGTCGTCTACAGCCACCGCTCGAACGTGCTGCACGCCATGATCGCCGCCATGCCTGACGCCATGGGGCTGTCGGCACGCGATACGATCTTGCCGGTCGTGCCGATGTTCCACGCCAATGCCTGGGGCCTTGGCCAGAGCGGGCCGATGATCGGCGCCAAGCTGGTCATGCCCGGCTGCAAGATGGACGGCGCCTCGATCTATGAATTGCTCGACACCGAGAAGGTGACCTTCAGCGCTGCCGTGCCGACCGTCTGGATGATGCTGCTGCAGTATCTGGAGGAGACCGGCAAGAAGCTTCCCTATCTGAACAAGGTCGTCATCGGCGGCTCGTCCTGCCCGCGCGCGATCATGACCAAGTTTCAGCAGAACTACGATGTCCAGGTCATCCACGCCTGGGGCATGACCGAAATGTCGCCGCTCGGCACGTTGTGCACCTTGAAGCCGGACTATGCCGGTCTCCAGGGCGAAGCCCGGCTCGACGTCCAGCAGAAACAGGGCTACCCGCCCTTCGGCGTCGAAATGAAGGTGACCGACGACCACGACAACGCGCAGCCGTGGGATGGCAAGACATTTGGCCGCTTGAAGGTGCGTGGACCGGCCGTTGCCCGCGCCTACTATGGCGGTGTTGGCTCGGAGCAGTTCGACGAGGACGGCTGGTTCGACACCGGCGACGTCGCCCACATCGACGCCGGCGGCTATATGCAGATCACCGATCGCGCCAAGGACGTCATCAAGTCCGGCGGCGAATGGATTTCGACCATCGATCTCGAGAACCTGGCTGTCGGTCACCCCGATGTCGCCGAGGCAGCAGCCATCGGCGTCCATCATTCGAAGTGGGGCGAGCGGCCGTTGCTGGTCGTTGTTCGCAAGCCGGGCAAGGAACCGACCAAGGCCGACATTCTCGACTTCATGGATGGCAAGGTCGCCAAATGGTGGATGCCGGACGATGTCGCCTTCGTCGGCGAAATACCGCACACCGCCACCGGCAAGATCCAGAAGATCACCTTGCGTCAGCAATTCCGGGACTATCGCTTGCCGACGGATTGACGGGAATGTTGCGTCTTTCGGCTTCAAGCCGCCAGCAAAAGGTTCTAGAGCAATTCCGGGAATTGCGTCAAAACAAAGAGATAAGGCGGTTTGTCGTTTCCGTGAAACGACGAACCGCTCTAAGTCTCCGTTCGGGTTGGGGTGGTGCGGCAATCGATGGCAAGTATTCCTGAACGGCAGACCTCGAAGGCGGCCGGATGGTCGCGACGCACGGCCGCCTTTTCGGCAGTGCTGCTGCTGACCGCTTTCGTCGGCCATCGCTTCGACCTCGTCGAAACGCCTATCTTCCTGTGGGTGATGGGTATTGTGGCGCTGCTGGCGGCCCTGGCGCTGTTGTTTGCCGGGTTTGCCTTTTCGCGGCTGTGGAACTTCGGCGACCTTGGCGGTCGTGACCTGACAGTCGGCGCCTTGCTGGCGCTGCTGGTGCTCGCACCCTATGGCGTTGCCGCCTACTGGGCGACGATCTATCCGCAGCTCAGGGATATCTCGACGGATTTCGACAATCCACCCGCGCTCGACGTGAGCGACCGGACCAAAGACATGAACGTGCTCTCCCCATCCACGCCTGGCGAACAGCGGCTGCAGACGGAGAGCTATCCGCTGGTCAGCGCACGCAGCTACGACCTGCCGTTCGACACCGTCGTAGATGCCGTCGAAACCGTGCTCGACCGGCGCGATTGGGACCTTTCCGAGCCCTATCCAGACCTCAGGGGGCAAACCGAGGTGACGATTACCGCAGTGGCCAAGGGCTTTGTCCTTGGTCTTCCCGCCGACGTCGCGATCCGCGTGGCCGACGACGGCGACACGATCATCGTCGACATGCGGTCGGCCTCTCGCTACGGCCGCTTTGACCTCGGCGACAATGCCGCGCATATCGTCGATTTCCTCGCCGAACTCGACCAGGAAGTCGCCGGTCAGGTTGGCGCGGCTCCGGCCGAATGAAGGCCTATCTGGCCGGCGTGAAATTGCCGTCAATGGCTGGTGCGGCGTTGGTCACGACCAGGCCGCGTTCCACCAGGTCCTCGAGATGGGCAAGCACCGACAATCCAGCAGCGCCATGCAGCCGCGGGTCGGTATCGCGATAGATCGCCTTGACCATGTCCACGATCGTCCGATCGCCGGCTCTGACCCGCTCCAGGATGGCGCGCTCGCGCATCTTGCGATGCGTCTTCAACCCGCGCATGAAACGGCGCGGTGCGGTCACCGGCCCGCCATGTCCCGGCAGCAGCAGGCGGTCCCCGCGTTCGATCAGCCGGTCCAGCGAGGCCATATAGTCGGCCATCGCCCCATCCGGCGGCGCGACGATCGACGTCGCCCATGCCATGACATGATCGGCCGAAAACAGGATCCCGCTTCCTTCCAACGCGAATGTCGCGTGATTGGCGGTGTGGCCCGGGGTCAAAATCGTCCTGATCGACCAGCCGTCGCCGTCGACCACCCTGTCGTCGGGCAATGCGATATCGGGAACGAAAGCAGTGTCGGCACTGGCGTCGAGCGCGTTAGTCTCGCCGATATGCAGGGGTCTTGCAGGGCGATGCGGTCCTTCCGCCAGCACGGCGGCGCCAGTGCGCTCTTTCAGCCGGGCCGCCAGCGGGGAATGGTCGCGGTGCGTGTGGCTGACGAAGATATGGCTGACCGGCCGGCCTGCGATCACATCGAGCAGGGTTTGCAGATGCGCCTCGTCGTCCGGCCCAGGATCGATCACCGCCAGCGTATCGCGGCCAACGATGTAGCTGTTGGTGCCGTGAAAGGTGAAGGGGCTTGGATTGCGGGCGGTGATGCGCTGGATATCAGGCGCGACGCTCACCGCCTTGCCATAGACGGGATCGAAGCCGGTTTCGAATTTGAGAGCCATGGCAGATGCATCGATGCCTTGTTCGAGGAGACGGCAAAACCGATTGCCGCATAACACACAAGCCAATATAGGAGAACGCGAGGCCGCGAACATGAGATAGCGGCAATCGGATTGGGGAAATACGATGGCAATTGCAACAACGATGCGTCCGCTTGTGTCTCTGGCTTTGCCGCAAGAGGGCGCGGCGCGGCTGGCAACGCAGCTTTTCCTGGCGATCGCCGGAACGCTGCTGCTGACCCTGTCGGCCAAGACCAAGGTGATGCTCGGGCCGGTCGACATTTCGATGCAGACGCTGGCCGTGTTGCTGATCGCCGCTGCCTTCGGGATGCGTCTGGGTGTCGCCACCTTGCTGCTCTACTTGGCAGAGGGCGCAATGGGCTTTCCCGTCTTCCAGAGCACCCCGGAAAAGGGTATCGGCATTGCTTACATGCTCGGCTCGACCGGCGGCTATCTCTTGGGTTTCGTGGCCATGGCGGTGATTGTCGGCTGGGCCGCCGACCGGGGCTGGGACCGTCATCCGGTCAAGCTTTTCAGCGCGATGCTGGTTGCCGAAGTCGTCATGATGGCGATGGGCTTTGCCTGGCTGGCGCTGCTGATCGGTCCCGAAAAGGCGTGGCAGTTCGGCGTCGTGCCATTCATCGTCGGCGATCTGATCAAGGTTGCCCTGGCGGCAAGCCTGGTGCCGGCCGTGTGGTCGCTCCTGAAGCGCTCCTGAACCCCGGGAGAGATCGAGGACTGGACGGGCGCTTCTGATGAAGGTCCTGGTCACCGGCGCCGCCGGCTTTATCGGCTGTCACGTATCGAAGCGCCTGCTGGAGCGCGGCGACGAGGTTGTCGGCATCGATAGCGTCAACAGCTACTATGATCCGAAGATCAAGGAGGCGAGGCTGCGGCTGCTGGAGGAAGCCAGCCGCAAGACCAATGCGAGCTATCATTTCATCCGCGGCAATCTCGCCGACAAAGGCGTGGTCGATGGTTGCTTTGCCAACCACACGTTTGACCGGGTGATCCATCTCGCCGCCCAGCCAGGGGTTCGCTACAGCCTGGAAAACCCGCATGCCTATGTCGAAAGCAACATCATCGCCTACACCAACATGCTCGAGGCCTGCCGCAGCAGCGCCGTTGCGCATTTGACCTATGCCAGCACCTCGAGTGTCTACGGCGCCAACACCGACATGCCGTTTTCCGAGCATCGGCCGGCCGATCATCCGCTGCAGTTCTACGCCGCGACCAAGCGCGCCAATGAGCTGATGGCGCATAGCTACAGCCATTTGTTCAGGTTGCCGACGACCGGGCTTCGCTTCTTTACGGTGTATGGTCCCTGGGGGCGTCCGGACATGGCGCTTTTCCTGTTCACCAGAAGCATTCTTGCCGGCGAGCCGATCAAGCTGTTCAACAACGGCAACCACACGCGCGACTTCACCTATGTCGATGACATCGCAGAAGGCGTCGTCCGGGCCAGCGATAGCCCGGCTGTCGGCAATGCAGCCTGGGACTCCAGCCGTCCGGATCCGGCCACCAGCAGCGCCCCCTGGCGCATCTTCAACATCGGCAACAGCAAACCGGTGAAGCTGACCGCCTATGTCGAGGCGCTGGAAAGCGCGCTTGGCAGGAAAGCCATTATCGAAATGCTGCCGCTGCAGGCCGGCGACGTGCCCGATACCTTTGCCGACACATCGGCGCTGGAGCAGGCGGTCGGCTACCGCCCGGTGACGACGGTTGCCGATGGGGTAGGGCGGTTTGTGGACTGGTACCGGGCGTACTTTGGACTGACCTAGCGGAGGCGCGCCTGGCGCGCCAATAGTACGGTTGTTTGTCGATCGCCGAGATTGACAAGCCATTGCATGGAACCTAAGCACGAGCGCGGTTTATGTCAGGGCTGGGGGTTTAGGCATGTCAAGGAGAACTTCTTGAAAGGAATTATCCTTGCTGGAGGCAGCGGTACGCGGCTCTATCCGCTAACGTTGGCAGTCTCCAAGCAAATCCTCCCGATATACGACAAGCCGATGATCTATTATCCGCTGAGCGTTTTGATGCTCGCGGGTATCCGCGAGATTCTGATCATTTCAACGCCGCGTGATCTGCCGGTTTTCCGCGAGTTGCTTGGCGACGGATCGGAGTTCGGGCTTGATTTGTCCTACGCCGAGCAACCGCAACCCAACGGACTTGCGGAAGCCTTCATCATCGGCCGGAATTTCATCGGCAAGGACAGCGTGTCGATGATCCTCGGCGATAACATCTATTTCGGCGAAGGCCTGTCGCAGCTCTGCCGTGCAGCGGCATCGCGCGAGACGGGGGCTTCCGTGTTCGCCTATCATGTCGAAGATCCCCAGCGTTACGGTGTCGTTTCCTTCGACAAGGTCACCGGAACCGCCCTGACGATCGAGGAAAAGCCAAACAATCCGAAATCCAACTGGGCCGTCACCGGCCTCTATTTCTATGACAACGATGTCGTTGACATTGCCCCGGCGATCCGGCCTTCGGCGCGTGGCGAACTTGAGATCACGGCGGTCAACAATGTCTATCTTGAGCGTGGTCAGTTGCATGTGCATCGATTGGGGCGTGGCTATGCCTGGCTCGACACCGGCACCCACGACAGCTTGCACGAAGCGTCTTCGTTCGTGCGCACGATCGAACATCGCCAGGGCATAAAGGTTGCCTGCCCGGAGGAAATCGCCTTCGAACAGGGCTGGCTGACGGCGGACGATGTCCTCCAGCGCGCCACCCGCCTGGGAAAAAACGAGTATGCCGTCTATCTGCGTCGGCGCGTTGTCGAGCGGTTGGAGGAGTAAATGCTGGAGGTCAGGTCCCTTGGCATCGAAGGCGTTCTGGAAATCATTCCGAAACGACATGGCGATGCGCGTGGTTTCTTCGTCGAAACCTATCATGCCGAGCGCTTTTCACAGGCCGGCATAGGCTTGAGTTTCGTCCAGGACAATCAGTCCTATTCCGCCGCGGCGGGCGTTCTGCGCGGGCTGCACTACCAGCTTGCGCCGCGAGCCCAGGACAAGCTGCTGCGTGTCGTCCGGGGTGCGCTACTGGACGTGGCGGTCGACATTCGTCGCAGCTCGCCAACGTTCGGAAAATGGGTTGCGCTCGAAATTACCGCCGAAAAGGGCAACCAGATTCTGGTGCCGAAGGGCTTTGCGCATGGCTTCGTGACGCTCGTGCCGGACACCGAAGTCTTGTACAAGGTGACCGATACCTATTCGCCCGAGCACGACCGCTCGATCCGTTTCGACGATCCTGCCATCGGCATCGAATGGCCGTCATTGGCTGGCGGATTCCAGCTTTCGGACAAGGACCTCAAGGCGCCGGTGTTGGCCGCCGCCGAAGTGTTCGCCTGATGGGTTGCATGAGGACAGCAACATGAATTTTCTAGTGACAGGCGGTGCCGGCTTCATCGGTTCTGCGGTGTGCCGGCATCTGTGCGCCAACCCGGCCTATCGCGTGACCAATCTCGACAAGCTTACCTACGCGGGCAATCTGGCCTCGCTGCGGCCGATCGAGAATGCCCACAATTACCGCTTCGCTCATGCCGATATCTGTGACGAGAGGGCGGTGCTCGACATTCTGCATCGGGACGAAATCGACATCGTCATGAACCTTGCTGCCGAAAGCCATGTCGACCGATCGATCGACGGACCTGGCGCCTTCATCGAGACCAACATCGTCGGCACCTATAAGGTGCTGAATGCTACGCTGGAATATTGGCGCGGCCTTCCTGACGATAGGAAAAGCCGCTTCCGCTTCCATCATGTCTCGACCGACGAAGTGTTCGGCGACCTTCCTTTCGATGGCGGTCTTTTCGTCGAGGAAACGCCCTATGCGCCGTCCTCGCCCTATTCCGCTTCGAAGGCGGCGTCGGACCATCTGGTGCGGGCCTGGCACGAAACCTATGGCCTGCCGGTGGTGCTTTCAAATTGTTCGAACAACTACGGGCCCTATCACTTTCCCGAGAAGCTGATCCCGCTGGTCATCCTCAATGCGCTCGACGAAAAAACGCTGCCGGTCTATGGCGCCGGCGCCAATGTGCGCGACTGGCTGTTCGTCGAGGACCATGCGCGTGCGCTGGAGCTGGTTGCCACCAAGGGCACGCCAGGCGAGAGCTACAATGTCGGTGGCAATTCGGAGCGCACCAACCTGGGCGTCGTCGAGACGATCTGCGATCTGCTCGACATCAGGCGTCCTCGGGCCGGCGGCAAGAGCTATCGCGATCTGATCTCTTTCGTCACCGATCGTCCAGGCCATGACCGCCGCTATGCCATCGACGCCTCCAAGATTGGTCGCGAGCTTGGCTGGGCGCCGAAGGAGAATTTCGACAGTGGCCTGGCGAGAACCGTGGACTGGTTTATCGAGAACAAGTGGTGGTGGGGGCCGATCCGCGAAGAGCGCTATGCAGGTGAGCGATTGGGCGAAGCGCGCAAGGGGGCCGCGTGAGGCTCGTTGTCACCGGGCGCGAAGGCCAGGTCGCGTTAAGCCTTCTGGAGGCCGGCCAGAGGCACGCCGGCGTGGAAGTCATCGCAATTGGCCGTCCGGAGCTCGACCTGGCAAAGCCCGACACCGTCATCGACATCATTGCGGCCGCGGAGCCGGATATCGTCGTGTCGGCTGCCGCGTACACCGCCGTGGATCAGGCCGAGGATGAGCCCGATCTGGCGTTTGCGGTGAACGCTGTCGGCGCCGGCAAGGTGGCCGAAGCCGCAGCGCAGCTTGGCATTCCCGTCATTCATCTTTCGACCGACTATGTCTTCGATGGCAGCGCTTCCGGTGCCTATGTCGAAACCGACGCAACCGCACCGCGCAGCGTCTATGGTGCCTCCAAGCTCGCCGGCGAACAGGCGGTGGCAGCCGCCAATCCGCGCCATCTGATCCTGCGCACGGCTTGGGTCTACAGCCCGTTCGGCAAGAATTTCGTCAAGACCATGCTGCGGCTTGCCGCCGACCGGGATGAGATCTCGGTGGTCGCCGATCAGTGGGGAAATCCCACCTCCGCGCTCGATATCGCCGACGCAGTCCTGCATGCGGCGGCGACGCTGCATGGCAACAAGAGCTTCGCTGCGTTCGGTGTCTATCATCTGGCTGGCACGGGCGAGGCCAACTGGAGCGGCTTTGCCCGCCATATCCTGGACACAAGCCGAGTGTCCGGTGGCCCTTGGGCGCGAGTACGGGACATTGCTACGAAGGACTACCCGACCAAGGCGCGACGCCCCGCCAATTCCCGGCTATCAAGCGCGAAATTCGCCTCCGTCTTCGGATGGAATGCGCCTGACTGGCGGCAATCGACTGAAGCGGTGGCGCGTCGTGTCCTGGTCTGAAAGACGGGATGGGCTTGAGGCATGAAGAAGGACCTATCGCCGAAAGACATGCGCGATGCAGAGGCCGCCTCACAGGCGGTCGACCCAGACGCGGTCGGCCCCGAGGCAGTCGGCCCCGAGGCGGTCGGTGACATCCCGGCGACTGTTCGGACCGAGGCGCATGCCATGCCGGTCAATGCGCACGCGCCTTCGCTTCACGACCTGTACAATGTCCATAGCGGCAAAGTGTCGGACAAATGGTCTAGCTATCTGGATGCATATGACCGCGTTTTTGTGGACTATCGGAAGAAGCCGGTTCGACTCCTGGAAATTGGCGTCCAAAACGGTGGTTCTCTCGAAATCTGGCCGCGATATTTCCCGAATTCGGAACTCATTCTTGGCTGCGATATCGACACGGCCTGCAGCGGTCTGGTCTTCGACGATCAAAAGATTGCTTTGGTCATCGGGGATGCCAATACTGATGAGGTAGAAAGAAAAATTGTTGCGAAATCCGCGACATTCGACATCATAATCGATGACGGATCGCATACATCGTCAGACATAGTGCGCTCTTTCGCCCGTTATTTCCCTCATCTTTCTGATGGCGGGGTTTTCATAGCGGAAGATTTGCATTGCAGCTACTGGCAGGAATTCGAAGGCGGTCTCTATGATCCGCTTTCGTCGATGTCGTTCTTCAAGCGCCTGCTCGATGTGGTCAACCATGAGCATTGGGGACTGCCCCGCTTTCGGGCGGATGCCCTAGCCACGTTCTCCGACAGGTATAAGACCGTATTCGGGGAAGCCTCGCTGGCCTCCATTCATTCCGTCGAGTTTTTGAACTCGCTCTGCATTGTGACCAAGCGTCCAAGTCCGGAAAATGTTCTTGGGACTCGCAATGTGCAAGGCCGGATCGCGCTCGCCGAGAGGGAAATGATTTCTCTTGCCGGCACGACAAGCAAAGCGTTCGATCAAGCCGCAAATCCATGGTCTCTGGTGTCGACGACCATGGAAGAGGAAATCGGGACCAACAGGGCGTTGGTGACGAGCCGCGCGGCGCGGATAGAGGAACTCACCCGCGAGGTAGCTGTGATACGCGAACAACTCCGGAGCGGTCGCGCCCAGATCGCACGTATGGAGGCGGATCTCGTCGAGAGAGCCGAAGAGATATCGGCCGCGCACGCGACTGCGAGTGTGTTGCAGACCGAGATAGCGCGTGCGCAAGCGGTGACGACTGAGCTCCAGGCAAGAATAGAGCAAAGTGAACGGGTCGTTCAAGAATTCAAGGACTCAACGAGTTGGCGAATAACCAGCCCTCTGCGAGCGCTCTCTGCGATTGTCACGCGGTTGCTGAGAAGGATCGCCGCAGTTTTTCGTTGAAAGCGAAATTCAATTGGAGAGAGGCGGGCTCTGCTCTTGGCCTCTCCATCTGAAATCCGTTTCTTCAGAACAGGGGCAACATCAAGCCGCCGGATATGCTTTCTCATTCATGCGACGGCTGATCGTTCCAGTCGCGCCAACTTGTGGCGTTTGAGACGCACACCGGACCTATCCGGCGGTCCGCTTGCCAAGTCGTCGAATTTTTGTTGCGCAGTCTGGCGGTGTGTGCGAGGTGCCACCTACGCCAACGCAAGGGCAATACGCAGCAAACGCAGGACTAATGTCGGCCACCGTTCGCACCCTCTCTGTCAGCCGTTCAACCTCCGCTTTCGCGATTGCGTTTGTTGGTCCGGTCGCGGTGTTCGTGGTTGCGCTCCTGCTCACGGTGCAGGCGAGAGGTGTTCCGGATAACGACTATTGGGGCATTCTCCCTTCGATGGTCGGATCGCTGGACGGGGTACCGACGCTGAGGGATCTGTATGTAACGGCAAACGAGCATATTATTGCCGGCGCAAAACTGTTTTATCTGCTGAATTTTCACCTTACCCAAGGGGACAATATCGGGCTGTCGGTCACTGTTGTCGCGTTCTCCCTTCTTATAGCGTTGGTTTTTTCGGGCGCATTGTCGCTCTTTGCGCGATCCTGGTTTGAAGCATTTGTCGTCGGGATAGCCGTGTCGGTGTTCGTATTCAGTCCGCTTGCCGCACACAATTTCTTCGTTGGCATGAGTGGAGTAGCCTGGATCGGCGCAAATCTCTTCACCGTGCTGGCTGTATTGGCTTTTTGGCAGTCGACCGAAAAAGACATGCCGATAGGTTATGTGGCTGCGATCGCATTGGCCGTTTTTGCCACGCAATTTTACAGCACGGGCCTGACCGCAGTGTGTGTGATCGGCATCCAAGGATTTTGCACTGCCAAAACACGGCGGCTCGGCATCTTGATTTTCGCGGCGGGCTTGGCCCTCGTGATTTTTGTCGCGATGAATCAGAAAGTCCCCGATTATCACGCCGCACGCAGTTTCGATCCAATTGGGATTTCGCTGTTTTGCCTGACATTCATTGGTGGCGGCATCGTAACAACCGAAGCAGCCGCAATTCCGCTGGGCGCAATCGGAATCGCAGCGGCCGCTTTGATCGTTGGGTTTTGCCTTTTGCGGCCTGGCGAAAGCAGGTACCGATCAGCCTTCTGGATTGCGATCATGGCCTATGCCGTCATGTCGGGCGTGCTGGCCGCTATTGGTCGATCGAATATGGGAGGAGACGCGGCAGCCTTAGCCAGCAGATATGCAACCCTTCCGGCGCTTTTTTGGGTCGGACTGTTTGGAGCTGTTTCGTGTCTGGTGTGGCAAGTTGATTTCAAGCGTCGTCTGTCGATCGCCATATTCGCGGCGGTAGCCGCACTGATCGTCGTCAACGGCATGCCGAGGCTGAATGACGCTCTTGTCAGGGCTGAAGGAAAAGATCTCGCAACACTGGCATTGTCGCTCGGCGTCAAAGACCCCGACTTGATGCGATACGTTACGTTGGCTGGGGTCGATTACTATAATGTCGAAGACAATCTGAAGAAATTCAATCACGTCCCGTTCAACGGGAGGGACTTCGGCTGCCCCTCGCTCGGCGCCGGGCTGGCAATCCCCACCCAGCCGAACAGCTTGACGGGCTACATTGATGCCGTGTCCAAAATAGAAGATCCGCAGTGGGGACGCGTCTCCGGTTGGGTCGCGGACACCTCGAACAAGTGGCCCCCACTGCTGGGCAGCGATATTCTTACCACCTACCGCTGCATTGCCTTCGTTGACGGCACGGGAACAGTCGTGGGGTTGGGATTGGGAGGAGCGCATCGGCCGGACGTGGCGAAGTTCCTCGGGCGAGGGCGTGACGACTATGGCTGGAGTGGCTACGTCGATCTTCGACGTGTGCCGGCTAGCCCTGCTTCTCGATCGATATATGCAGTTTTGCTTACGCCGTCCGGGTGGACGAGATTGCAGGCACCTGGGGTTGGATTTCAGTTTTGAAAAATACCTATGTAAGCGTCGTCAGATTCGCCCGGAAAGCAGCTGAGGGCTGCGGATTGCTTGCGGCGTTGGAGCGGTCGAACAACCGCTCTGCTCTCTGGATCAGAAGTCTGTTCGGCATATACGACAGCGCTGACCTGGTTCGGCTTGACATGCCGTGGTGGACATTCTCCG
>NZ_NNRI01000003.1 GCF_002270415.1 Mesorhizobium sophorae
GGTCAGACCTAAGAGGCAGGCCGGCCGTAGCAAATAGAGTTCGGATTTCAGAAAGCCCGGAATCTGGCGCGGGTATGGAGGAGGGCTTACGGCCGGCATGTGGGGCGTCTACCTGCTGGTCAGCTAGCGCCTCTTCGGCTTCGGCGTGATCTGTTCGATCCGCACCTTGTCGCCGATCTCCATCGCCATGGCAAAGGCCTTTTCTCGAACACGGTTGTCACCTGCAGCCATTGGCGGCGAGTTCGCCGGGATCTACCTGTTCTACCAGCACAAGTTCGACCACGGCAACATGCCGCTGCTGATCGGCTTGCTGGTCGGGATCGCGGTCTTTGCAATCGCCGGCAACTTGTTGTGGAAGGCGGCCAATAGGCACGATCCGGCCCGCGCATCCGACACGGCCAGATTCTTCTTCCACCATTGGAACCGCCAACACTTGCGCCCGCGCCGGCATTAGCTCCGCTGCTGCCGCCTATGGAAGCGCCAGCACCAGCCTTGACCCCGCCTCCACCGCCATGTTCCCGCCGTTCTAAATCAGCCATCTCTTGCAGCGGCCGAATCTCAATTTCACATGGACCGGGCATCGGATTAGGGCAGCGTCTGACCCAGGCCACCGCGTCGTCCATATCCTCCACTTCCCAGAGCCAGAATCCGGCGACCAGTTCGCGGGTGCAGGCGAAAGGCCCGTCGATTACCGTGCGGCCGGGACCATTGAACGCAATAAGCTTGCCCTTCGATCAAGGCTCAAGACCGTCTGCGTCCCGCAAAATCCCGGCTTTACGCAGTTCATCGTTAAATCGACCCATCGCCTCAAAGGCGTGGGCCGTGGGGGAGAGTGCCTTTTTCGCTGTCTCCTGTCGCCTTCACGAGCACCATGACGCGCATCACCGATCTCCTATCCCGTTTTAAGGCTGGCTGTATGCGTTGCGCCCTAACCGTCCTCAAGCCAAGGCCGGAGATCAATTTGTCCTGTTGATCGACGTAACCGCAAGGTTCGTCAGCTTGTTGTTGGTGGCTTTCTCCTGGTCGAGGATGTCGCTAAGCAACTTGTGCGCCTCGTCGTGCCCGAGGTCCTTTGCCCATTCCCGCAGAGAGCCATACCGGGAAATTTCGTAGTGCTCGATTGCTTGGCAGGCCGCCAACAAGCCAGAATCGAGGGCCGTCCCCGACGCTTCTTCCATCAGCCCGTCGGCTTCCTTGATGAGCCCCTCGATAGCGGCGCACTTCTCACCAGATGCTTTCTTCCCTATCGACTTGAACACCTGTGCCAGCTTACTGATCTGCCCCTTCGTCTCTTCAAGGTGATCCTCGGCCGCCTTCTTTAGCTTGGCGTCCTCCACGGCCGCGGCCACTTTCGGCAAAGCCTTGGTGATCGCATTCTCCGCATAATACATGTCCTCAAGGGTATGCTCAAAAATATCGGCCAGCGTTTTCATTACAATGCTCCTTGCCCCAATTGGCTTCGGGAGAAAGAGAGGGCGAACCGAAAGGTTCCGTGCTTTCACGCGAACCGGGGTACATACTGCCCGGGCGTGCGCAGACTTTTAGACGCTACCCTACTGCGTGAGCACTCAAGCTGGTCAGCGTTGCGCTAGCCATGCCACCGCAAACAGCACGACAACACCAGCAGGACCTCCTGCCGTGTCGAACGGAATAGGCGCGAGTGAATTCCGCGCCGAGAATATGACGAGCAGCCCACCAGCAGCCCCATATGAAGACGCAATCGCACTGGAGCGATGTAACAACCGATAAGCGACTTGCCGAGCGTGAACATCGCAGCGGTCACAACAGCCCCAATCCTGACGTCGCGCCGTTCCGGGGTTCGATCAGGCAGGATCGTATAAGATTGCGGCGAACCATCGCTGAGATCAGGACGAACGAAACCATACCACTGCATTGATCACGCTGAGCACGATTGTGCCGAATGGCAAGTGAGCGTTGATGATGTTGCCCTGTGCCGAAATTGCTGCGCTCGCAACGAGAGAGCTTACCAACATGAAGCCAAGTACAGCGACCAGTCCCAGACTTGCTGCACGTGCGCGCAACGGCGCTACATCGCTACATGTGCAAGACAGCCAAGGGCGATCAGCTAGCACTACTTTGGCATTTTTTTTAGCAACGGGTGAGTTTTTGTGATTCCCAAGAGAGGGTTTGCGTGATTCATGGGAGGTCGGCTTATGGAGGGCCGATCAATGGAGGTGGACTGGCAAGCCGATCTGGATCGCTGGCTCGGGCCGTTTGTCGCGGCGCTACGGCACAAGACGAGGGCACGGATGTGTCCGGCCTATATCGCTGGGTTGATTGGCCCAGGAGACCGCAAGAGCGTTCAGCCGATGGCGGCGCGCGCTGGCGAGGTCGGCTACGATCAGCTTCATCATTTCGTCGCTGCCGGAGTTTGGGACAGTGCTCCACTCGAGGCTGCCCTGCTGAAGGAGGCAGATGGCCTGGTTGGCGATGAGGCTGGCTTTCTTGTCATCGATGACACGGCGTTGCCCAAGAAGGGACGTCACTCGGTTGGCGTCGCGCCACAATATGCCTCGTCGCTTGGGAAGACGGCCAATTGTCAATCGCTGGTCTCGGTAACGCTGGCCTCGCGCGAGGTGCCGGTGATGGTGGGCCTGCGGCTATTCCTGCCCGAGAGCTGGACAGATGATCCTGAGCGCATGGCGCGAGCCCATGTGCCGAAGGATAGACAGACTGCTCTGACAAAGCCGGAGATTGCGATCGAGGAGATCGACCGCGTCATCGCCTCCGGTGCGCGTTTTGGCTGTGTGCTTGCCGATTCAGGGTACGGCTCCAGCGGGCCTTTCCGTCAGGCTTTAAGCGAGCGCGGTCTGCTGTGGGCGGTGGGTCTGTCGCGACGCCAGAACGTCTATCCCGCCGACGTTGCCCTGATTTTCCCCGTCGCGAAGACCGGAAAGCCCCGCAAATACCACATCCCTGATCAGCCCCCGGTCTGTGCTGAAGCGTTGTTGGCCGGAGGGAAATGGCAAAGGGTCAGCTGGCGGCGGGGCACCAAAGGTCGGCTGACATGTCTCTTCGCGGCCCGCCGTGTCCGCGTTGCGGATGGCCATAAGCACCGCATGCTCGATAATCGTATGCAGTGCATGCCCGGCGACGAAGTCTGGCTCGTCGGCGAGCGCCGGTCGACTGGCGAGCAAAAATACTATGTGTCGAACCTGCCGGCCGATGCGAGCCTCAAGATGCTCGCTGCCACGATCAAAGCCAGATGGGTCTGTGAGCAGGCGCATCAGCAGCTCAAGGAGGAACTCGGCCTCGACCACTTCGAAGGCAGATCCTGGACCGGGTTACACCGACACGCCCTGATGACCATGATCGCCTACGCCTTCCTCCAAGCCCGCCGCCTCAAAGCAGCGGGCCGGAAAAAAAAGAGTCGGAGGACCGCCGCCACAACCGAGCATGCCGGCCATCAGGCAAGCCATCCTCGACCTCTTCGCACGGCCGCCACCCAGGCGATGCCCCCACTGTGAGAAACTCCTCGCCGACGCCGTCGAACCTAAAGTGCCAAAGTAGTGCTAGGGTCAGGACTCATTGATCAGAGCCAAAAGATGACGGCGGCAGCGATGCAGATGGCCGAGAAGAAGGTATGGGCGCATCGGTCGTAGCGGGTTGCGATGCGGCGCCAGTCCTTGAGTTTGGCGAACAGGTTCTCGACCTTGTGGCGGTGGCGGTAGAGCGCTGTGTCGTGGGCGTATGGGACTTTGCGGCTTCGGCTCGAGGGGATGCACGGCTCAATGCCCCTGGCTGCGAGTTGCTCGCGGAACCAGGCACTGTCGTAGCCGCGATCGGCGATCAGATGAGAGGCTGGTGGCAAGGCGTCAAGGACGAGACGGGCGCCCTTGTGGTCGCTCATTTGGCCTTCCGACAGGAGCAGGATGATCGGCCGTCCTTCACCGTCGCAAACGGTGTGGAGCTTCGAGTTCAGCCCACCTTTTGTTCGCCCGATACGACGGGGAACATCCCCTTTTTGAGCAGGCTCGCCGCGGTGCGGTGGGCCTTCAGATGCGTGGCGTCGATCATGATGCGCTCGGGCTTCGGCCCTTCGCCGGCAAGGCCGGCGAAGATACGGTCGAACACGCCCATCCTGCTCCAACGGATGAAGCGGTTGTAAAGCGTCTTGGGCGGGCCATAGCCCGTTGGCGCATCCTTCCACTGCAGGCCGTTCCTGATCACGTAGACGATCCCGCTCACCACCCGTCGGTCATCGACCCGTGGAACGCCATGCGACAGCGGAAAATGCGGCGATATCCGCGCCATCTGGCGCTCGCTCAGCAGAAACAAATAACCCATCACGGCCTCCTTCTCGGAAACCGTGAATCACATCTCAATCCAAATTAATAGGTCCTGAGCCTAGTCGAGGCGGTCCAGGAGATGCTATTCGATTACATGCTCGGAAAGTGACGTGCCGAGGTTATGCGCAACAAAGCGTTTTTCAGGATGCCGGACATCTGATGTCGCGGAACTTTGTTGCCTTATGAAACGTTCTCCCGCCGAACCAATTGGGGTTCGAGGAAGGGGAAACAATGCAAAACCCAGGTGTTGGCTGGATCGCAGCGATCATAATCGGCGGTATCGCCGGATGGCTCGCAGAGATGTTCATGAAAAGCAATATGGGCGTGCTCATGAATATCATTTTGGGGATAGTCGGTGCCATCGTCGCCAACGTCCTTCTCGGGCTGCTCGGCGTATCGTTGGCCGGCTGGCTCGGCTATCTTGTCGCGGGCTTCATCGGTGCGTGTATTTTGATTGCCGTAGCGCGGATGATTAAACGCTGAGCCCACGATCGACCTTGCACCCAGACTCATGATTGAGACGCGTGATCCTAAGGATCACGCGTCATTTCACAGATGAGATAACCCGGGCGGGTCGTTGGGCGCGCACTAAGGCTTACTCGAATACTCTTGCTCTCTGGTATCGGTTATGAGCAAAAAAACCTCCAGAAGATGGCGAGTCTGGAAGCAATCGACGAAACGGGGACGGCGCCGCCGTCGCTTCGGCGAGCTTCTTCCTATTACTGTATCAAGCAGTACGTTCCCTAACATGCGGGCGACCAGACGCTTTCCAGCACCGCAGTTTTGGGCTCGCAAGACGATATAAGCCGAGACCATGCCCGTCGCTGCGTCTCCAAGAACGGGCACCTACCAACAAGGGCATCCAATCCAAAACGAATTGATGTGCCCGGAATGCGCCAACGGGAATCGAGTAACGCGGCCAACAAATCCAACTCAGCAATTACGCTGTCTGCCTTGGCGCCTTGATAGCCCAGCCGACTTTTCCGGGCTGCCGGGCCTGTACGATCCAATAGGTCTCCCCGGTGTATAGCCGTCACTCTAGACATCGCTTTGACCGGTTGAGCCAGCTTGCTTCCGCCGGGGCACGTCGTCGAGCAGGGTGGTCTCATCCGAACTTTGGGCTCGCTCAGATGGCAAATCGCCATATGGCGTCATCTTGTTGACTGCCTCGGGCAAATCTCGCGTGATCCTGCGGATGAGGTCCTCGCGCGAAAGACCGGTCTGCATCGAAAGGGAAGTGAGCGTGTCTTCGTCAATGGCCGCTTCCACGTCACTTGGCTGGATCGGCTCGTTCGGCCCGGTGCCAACCCAAGAGTCGACTTTCGATCCTGCCCCTGCCCCTCTGAATCGGTCGAGAATGTCGCCAAGGGCCGTCCCGGATACCCCTTTCGATATCTGATCCAGAATCCCGCCTTGCGGGTCGTTGGGATTACGATTTCCCGCTTCACGGATCATGTCGCCGATCTTGTCCCGATTTTGGTATGCCAGGACGCCAAGCATCGCGATGGCCAATTTTCCCAGATTTGCCATTTTGGTCTCCTCTCAACGGTTCAGGTGGAGGAAAGGTTCAGCTTCACAAAAGTTCCGCCAGCGACGCTCTAATGTTGTGGGATGTCATTACGGCGCTGTCCGGAGGGTTCGACCAATTTGTCCGACTGGGATTTGAGGACCTCTAGCAAGGTATAGGCAGGTTCTGTCCGGAGTGAAATCGATGATCAGGCTCGTTGTTTGGGGCCGCAGCGTTCGTCCTCGCTTGTGGCGGAAGCCTAAGCGGCTAAGCAGAACCTGGCTGCCGTGAACCCACAAAGCACGGCTTATCCGTCCGTCGAAGAGGCCGTTCTTTTCGCCAAAGGTCCGTCTCCTGCAGCATGTGCGATGCTGCCGCATCGGCTTTCCTATGCGCAGTCGCCGTCTACGCTAAGAAGGTCGCCCCTCTAGGGTTTCTCCCAAAAATCCTGCAACGAGGCGTGGCGCAGCTGCTACTCGCCTTTCAGGAATTTGACGCGGCCCACAAGGCCAGGCTTGAGCCATTGGGCGTTTTTCTTCGCAAGGGCTACAGGCGCTGGAGCACCATCTTGCCTGAGTCCTACTCTGGCCAAAGCCAATCCCGATCCCCGCGTCAAAGCGTACTTCGTTTCGCTCGCTGTGCTCGGGGTACACTACCCCACCGACGCCGTTGCAGGATGGTGCGTCGGTTCCGCTTGAACCATTCTTTGCTGTTCTGCGATCAATCGCATTGAGCAAAGGCGAGGCGGATAACCCCGTTATTATGCGGGCCTTTGCCGCTGCATCACGCCCCATTCGTGCCAGATCAGCACCATCACAATCGCGTCGAACACGGTCCGTACGAGCAGGCCCGGGAGACTGGGTGTAGGAATACCGATAGACCTGGTAGACCATGAACGCTCCCAATGCGGCCAGCGAAGCCGGATACGACCACAGCTTGCCTCGCAAGAGCCCAAGTACCAAGGCCAACTTAATTAAGCCGTGGCTGAGTAGGTAGAAGGCGTAGAACTCCTTGCTGGCGATCGAAAAATGGCTTGCCGCCTGCGAGAGATGGCCGGCCATGAAATCGTTCGGATCTTCGATCAGTTCATCTTGAGTGAAGGCATTGACCCACGAGGCAATGGTGTCGGTGGTGACGAGATAAAGCAGGATGCCGCCAAGGCATTCGATCAGGGCATGGGCCCCCTTTAGCCATACGCTGACTTCAAAGATTTGATGGATGCGGCGCTCATCGACTGCTCTCATAAATGCACCTCGCGAGCAACAACGGAAGCAAGACAGAATGGATGCAACTCTCACCCAATGGTCAACGCTACGGCCGGGCTTCACCCGCTGCTTGATAGGGTAATGATCGGTGTGTCACAAATTGGCGTTCCGTTGATGGTGCTGGCTGTGGTTCTGCACTGGTGGGTGAAAGTCGACCGATACCATGTTCGTCACGCTGCCTTGTCGGCCGGATGCGCGTTCTTGCTCGGTCTGGCGATAAACCAGTTCATTCTTCTGTTCGTGCACCGGATACGGCCCTACGATGCCGGCGTGTCTCATTGAGTGCGCCTAGCGCCGACTGGTCGTTCACGTCCGACCACGCTACCGCTGCCATAGCGATCGTTGCGGCGTTTGCGATGCAAGCTCTGCCACGCCGAACAGTAGCATTTTCAGTTTTGGCAATCTGGTTTGCTGGTCGAGAATTTACATTGGCACTACTACCTGACCGACGTAGTCGGCGGGGCCCTCGTTGGTGTCTTGGGGGCCGTTGTGGCGCGATTGGCTTATCGAGAGGATTCCCGACTTGACAATCTAGTGACCAGAATTTTCTAGCACGGGGCGGCAAGACATCACAGTTGGTCTTCGGGCTTCCGGCATAGCTCAATAGTAAGACCCGCCGTTCCACTAGCGGCAACGGCGGGTCACCCCAACAGGCACATTAGTTGTGCCCTAGCCATTTTTCATCTCGTCAGCCACCATTAGCGGGCGCTGCAGGAGCAGGTGCGGCCGGCTTGGCTGACCGATGTCGCCGTTGGCCACGCTGCGCATCAACACGGCCGAAGTCTTTCAACCGCTGCTAGCCCCTGCCCGCTACAAGGCGGCGCATGGCGGTCGCGGATCGGGCAAATCGCATTTCTTCGCCAGTCTGATGATCGAAGACAGCCTCGCCGAGCGTGGGTTGCGATCGGTCTGCATCCGGGAGGTCCAGAAGAGCCTTAAGGAGTCCGCAAAGCGCCTGTTGGAGGACAAGCTCGCTGAATGCCGGCTTGGTGAGGCCGCCGGCTTCAAGATCTTCCGCGAAGTGATCGAAACGCCGGGCAATGGCGTCATCACCTTTCAGGGCATGCAGGACCACACAGCCGAGTCGATCAAATCACTGGAGGGCTTTGGGAGGGCATGGGTCGAGGAGGCCCAGACGCTTTCGACCACGTCCCTGGCGCTCTTGCGCCCAACCATCCGGGCGCCGGGTTCGCAGTTATGGTTTTCTTGGAACCCTCGTCGCAAGACAGATCCAGTGGACGTCATGCTGCGGGGGCTTGCGCCTCCGACGGGAGCGAGGGTGGTCCGCGCAAACTGGTCAGACAATCCATGGCTGCCGCCAGAGCTTGAACAGGAGCGCCTGGACTGCATGAGGACTGATCCCGACCAGTATCGTCACATCTGGGAAGGCGAGTATGCAACCGTGCTCACCGGCGCCTACTACGCCGCCTCGTTGACCGCGGCTCGCCACGAAGGCCGAATTGGCAAAGTTGCTCGCGATCCCCTGCTCCCGATCAAGGCCTTTTGGGATATCGGCGTCAGAGATGCGACCGCAATCTGGATCGTTCAATACGTCGGTCGCGAGATCCGTGTGCTCGACTACTACGAGGCGGTCCATCAGCCGCTGGCAGCCCATCTCGAGTGGCTGCGTTCGAAGGGCTACGGCAACGCGGAATGCTTTCTGCCGCATGACGGGTCGCAAGAGGATGCGATCTCCGCAATCCGCTTCGAGGACCATATCCGCTCTGCCGGATTCGAGGCCACCACCGTACCCAACCAGGGCAAGGGCGCGGCGCTCACCCTAACCTCAGTTGTGCAACCCACCTCGTCGGAAAGAGCACGGTTCGGGTGCAGATTTCGACCGCACCTCGTCGTGTTTTAGGTTAGTAGGCGCGCGAAGGTGAACCTGTCCCACACGCCCGACTGCACGAACGGTTGTCCCTGGCGATGGTGATATCGCGGTCGACTAACATCGAGTCGATATAGCCGCCTAAGGCATCGTAGAAGCTCAGCTGCGCCTCGATCATGCGGATCGGCTTCTCAGATGACGTCGCCAGCGTCAGCGTGATTCGGTTGAGCAAGCGGCAGACGATGCATTGTATGGCGAGTTCGCCGATGGCTTTTGCCGGGCGAAGACGTTTGGGACTTGATGGATCGAATTTTGAAGTGAATCGGTTCCTCAACCCCTGTTCAGTCGAACGGTAGGTGCAGAATGCACGGTGGGAAGGCGATCGGCGCGCGCCAAAACCTGCTCGACCGTCTTGAGGCAAGTTTCTGGCAGACATTTGCGCCGTGTTGTAGATTGGTTGGGGGCGATGGGAAGAGGTTGGTCGGCAGTGGTTGGAAATGCTGCGCAGCGCCGTTTGGCTGCCATCCTAGTAGCCGACGTGGTTGGTTACTCCCGCCTCATGGAGGCGGATGAGCTCGGCACTTTTGATGTGCTCAAGGAACGGCGAAGGGAGATCGTGGTGCCCGCCGTTCGAGAGCACGCAGGTCGAATTGTCAAGTTCATGGGTGACGGAATCCTGGCCGAATTTGCAAGCGCGGTAAATGCGGTGAGTTGTGCGCTTGAACTTCAGCTCCGTATGGCCAAGGCAAATGAACCGCTAGCAGATGCTAACCGGATCAGATTGCGGATAGGCATTAACCTAGGCGACATCATAGAGGACGAGTCGGATGTCTACGGTGACGGTGTTAACATCGCCGCTCGGCTTGAAACCCTGTCCGAGCCGGGAGGTATTTGCATTTCGGGCCAAATGTACGACGCGATTCAAGGAAAGCTCGAGATTTCAGTCGAGGATATTGGGGAAAGCTCCCTCAAGAATATATCCAGGACAATTCGCGCCTATCGCATCAGGCCCAGCGACGCAGAAGGAGTCCAAGAAGCCCAATCCTTAAGGGGCAACGAGCGTACGACGGTGGCGGTATTGCCGTTCGCAAATATGTCTGGCGACCCAGCACAAGACTATTTCTCCGATGGAATAACCGAGGACATAATCACGGAGCTTTCCCACTATCAACATCTGTCAGTGATTGCACGTAACACGACAGCTCTGTTTAAGGATCGGTCCGTAAACGTGGCGGAAATAGGCCGCAAGCTTCGGGCTGATTTTGTGATCGAGGGAAGCATTCGTCAGGCCGGCAACAGGGTGCGTGCTACAGTTCAACTCATTGACGTTCAAACTGGGGCTCATGCGTTCGCAGAAAAATTCGATCGGAAAATTGAAGACATATTTCAAGTTCAGGACGAGATCGTTGATGCCATTCTTGGTCGGCTTTTTTACAATCTAGATGAAGCAGCAAGCAAAGCTCGTCAGCGAAATCCGACGACAAGCACCACCGCCTATAGTTTGTGGTTGCGCGGCAGGCAGGCTTCGAGAAATGGCGATGAGGAGGATGCTATAAGCTGCCTGAATCAGGCGATCAAAGTTGATCCTCAATATGCGAGAGCGTTGGCCATGTTGAGTGGCTTGTATGGCTATAGACGATTCACCGGATCCGCACGTGACACTCATATGAAAATCGCCGAACTATCTCGCGGATACGCTGAAAGAGCTATCGCTGCCGACAAGACAGACGCCTACGTGCTTGAACAGGTAGCAGCTGCGTACCTAATGCTCGGTGATGGAGACAATGCAAGACGATACTCTGATAGTGCAAGTTTACTCAATCCGCGTGACATCTCCACGGCCGCCACACGCGCACTAGTTCTCGCCTTTATAGGCGAACACAATCGCGCACGGGAAATAATTGAACGTGTAAATCGGGCTGAGCCACGCGTGCCGCCGGGATGGACGGTTATCTTGGCAGACGTACAGTATCTAATGCGTGACTTTGAAGGAGCCCTTAATACCTACAAAACAATTAACGGCGCACCTTTCTATGTAAGATTGCTTCAGTCGATGTGCCTTTCGCAACTGGGAAGGATCGATGAGGCAAAAGCAATTCTAGGCGAGGCACCGACAGGTTTCGATATTCCGGCATTCGCCCGCAATTGTGCAGGCATGTGCGCGCTCACCGAAGACCGTGAACTGTGGCTCGAGGGGTTTCGCAAAGCAGGCGTGCACCTGTGAGCGCCGTGTTCCGTTCTCAGTTGAAGACGCTTCGATGGTTGCGGCTGTACTCAGCCCCCTGCCAGCATATGACCGACGAAGCCGAACATCGCACCGCTGAGTTAGCTGAACTAACCGACCGAAATTGTATCGGCATTTGTAAGCAACAACTCAGTTCCAGCAGCAAGTCTGCCGGAACTGATTGCCTCGGTTCATCGGTCATTGTCCGGCCTAAGTCAGCCAGCGCCAGTGTTTCCCGATTACATTTTAAGCTTGGAAGACGGCCGCAAGTTCAAGTCCATGAAACGGCACCTCGGACTGCTCGGCATGACACCAGACGAATACCGCGCCAAGTGGAGCTTGCCGCTTGATTATCCAATGGTCGCTCCGAATTACGCAGCGCAACGATCAGCCCTGGCGAAGGAATTTGGTTTGGGCCGAAAGGCTGTGCCTGATGCGCCAGCCACTAAAGGACCCGCGAAGCGGAAGGCGAAGTGACCCGCCTTTCCATCGCTGAAGAGCTTGAGAGCGCTGCGGATAGGATCGCGGATTATGTCGCGGGCGGATCTACAGATCATCCTTCGTCGTGCTGCCTTGATGCTCCGCAACGTCGCTGGCGTGCCGCTGGAGCCGATGACGGAAGACGCGCTCAATTCCATATCCACCGAGATGAAGGTGTCCGGGCCCGACCTTATCGCGAGGATCTTACGGGGGTGGCCGGAAACGAATTCCTATCTGCCGGTCCGGATGATCGATGAGGACAGCGAGACGGACGGGAGCGCTTAGCAAAGCTTCCGCGATCACACCCAACATCTTTGGTTAGGCGGCTTTCAAATCAGCCAACAAGACCCGCCGCTCCATTGGGGAAGCGGCGGGGCCCCCGCTGACAGCGCAATTGCGGTGCCACCCTATGGAGCCATTACGAGACACCTTTGCGATTGGCGCAATATGATATTGCCGATTAATATTAACTGTGGCTAATGCACCACCTTTGGTCGGAAGGGAGCAAAGTGGAGAGGTTCTTGGCAAGCTAAGTTGGCCGCGATGCGTAGCGGCTACAAGGCAGCAGAAAAGCGCCCCAGCGCGCGTTTCTGCCTGGCGTCGCTCTTGCGTGGGCGAAGCTTGCGTGCCGGCCATGCTTTCGCCACCCGGCCGAAGTCTAATTGACATCGTCCGACCCACCGCGGCTCCCGAGCGGGTGGAAGAAGGAATTTGCCATGGCTTCGACCGCAGCGTTGATCTGGTATCTGGTAATCGCCGGTCCGCAGGGAGGATTGGTCGTGCTGCCCAGCACCTTCGACACGCATGAAAAATGCGCTGCCGCTATCGCCGAATATCAGAAGCAGCCAACGCCGGCCGGTTGGTCGCTGCAGTGCGTCCCGAGCGCCTCACCCTTTGCCGACAATGGGTCGGCAGAGTAAGGAGCATCGCAGCGGTGGCCTACACAGTGATTTGGTATGGGAAACAAGGCGTCGTTGAAAAGACGCCTTTTGATACCGAGAAGGCTGCGAGGGACCACGTCTTTGCGACCTTTCCCGCTCGGAAGCGGGATGACGGTATCGTAGCGGTGGAAATACGCAAAGACGACGGCACGGTTGTTTTCAGTCGAGCAAGCTAAGTCATTGCGCCGGGCCATCGCTGAATGGGTCGGGTCCGCTGCCGGGGAGACAGCGGACTCAAACTAGGGCCAGGAGGGGCAAGGCCCTTTATGATCCCGATGCGGGGATCATGCTGATAACACCGGACTGTTCGTCGGCTGAAAGATATATCCCGGGCCATAGGTCGGCGATTGCGCCTCGACACTTGCAGGCATGACGTGGCGTCAAGACTCAGCTAATCTAGCGCTGCGGCGGACCTGATGCTCCGCTTGGCCGGCGCCTTTCAGGCAACCTCCCCCTATGGCGCCGGCCTTCTTCCTCCTGCTGATATCGTCGGCACGCCCTTGCGAATTTAGGCTTGTCAGCAGCTTGTGACGAGCAGCCTGGCGCGGCTCATCAGTCTGGAACTATTTCGCAACGACGACGTTTTGTGGATAGCCAAAAAGAGTGCCCAATCAGCGAGGACTTGATCATGAAGTTCCTGACCGGCATGGCAGCCGCCTTGATATCAGCGTTAGCGCTAACGAGCGCTGCGCCAGTTGATGCCGCACCAATTTTCGTGCCTCAGGCGCAAAGCGCGCAGACCCACGTCATCCAAGTTCGGGGCGCCAGATGGCGCAACAATCATTGGGCAGGTGGCAATTATGGGCGATACAGCGGTGGTTACTATGGCCACCGCTACTATCGGCGCGGATACGACGGCTACAATGACTTCTTTCCGGGAGGACTTGTCGCAGGAGCCCTGATCGGAAGCATGTTCAACAACGGCTACTACGGTGGCGGCTACTACGATGGCGGGTATTATCCCGACCCGTATTACGGCGGTGGCTATTACCGACCGGTGTATTATCACAGGCACTACTACCATAGGTATTATTACCACCACAGGTACTATCATCACAGGTACTACTATCACTATAGGCACTACTACCACCACAGGCACTACTACCACCACGGGTATTACCATCGTAGGCACTACTACCGCTACTGAAATACCGCACACTGCCCGCATCTAGCTCGCCAGCGTGCGAGGCAACTGTGCTAGCGTAGCGCCTCAGATGTTCCTCTCGATATGAGCCTCGATCGGATTTGGGCGCCGTAGCTCAAATCTTCTAGCTGCCATAAATGTCAGCACGATAGCGGCAGCTATCGTTGCAATCACGGTGGCGGTGCTGGCTAGACTCTCACCATCACTCAAAGCCTACCGCCACTTCGGCTTCGGCGTTGTCTCTTCGATCCGCACCTTGTCGCCGATCTCTTTATCGAGCGCGAACGCCTTTTCCTTGTCCTTGGTGGTCAGCACCGTGCGCCTGTGCGGCTTCTCGAACACGCTCACGACGTAGGTTGTCACAGGCTTGTCGGTCATCTTAAACGGCACCCATCCGTAGAGTAATGGCCGGTGCGGTTGGGCTCTTTGGGTGGCGGGCCGCACCGGCCACTGCGGGTTTGGTTTGGACGTCCCCCGCGCTGCCAAAACTATGGGTATATTAGCAACTTCGCAATTAAGCCTATTGGCGGGACTAAGACTGAAGTCTCAACCCAGCAGTCTAGCGTTGTCGATCGAAAGTCGGTTTCCAGTCGCGGTTGCGCCGGTGCCGGTTGTGGGCTTCTAGCGCGCGCCCTTCACCCGCATCTTGAGGCCGTAAACACTGCCGGTTGCGGTGATGAAGAGCAGGTCGTTATCTTTGCCACCAAAAGTCACATTCGTCGTCGTCTCGGGTACGTCGATTTGTTCGATCTTCTTTCCCGTTTTATCGAACACAGCCACACCAATCTGGGTGAGATAGACGTTGCCCTCAGAATCGATGGTCATGCCGTCTGAACCGAAATTGCAGAAAAGACGTTTGTTCGTGAGGGCGCCGTCGGGATTTATGTCGTAGGCGTAGGTCTCGCCCGCGCCGTAGTCTCCCACGTAAAGCACCTTGCCGTCTGCCGTACCAATGATGCCGTTAGGCTTAAACAGGTCGGCCGTCATCCGCGTAACGGCCTTATGGTCGGGCGTGACAAAGTAGACGTTTTGCCCCTCCACCCGGCTACTTTGGTCGTGATCCGAACCGAAATCAGGGTCGGTAAAATAGATGCCGCCGTCTGGACGTATCCACAAGTCATTTGGGCCGTTGAAAACCTTGCCGTCGAAGTTGGTCACCAGCACTGTAACTTTCTTGTCGGGCGCAATGGACCATAGTTCGCCCTTATCGGGGGCGACGGCGATGAGATTGCCGACCTTGTCGAAGTAAGTTCCATTCGCGCGTCCCGCTGGCTTGAGCCAGTCGAAGAATTTCCCGTCTACCGCGCTCCACTTAACGATACGATCGTTCGGGTCGTCGGTGAAGAACACGTTGCCATCAACATCCGCTGCCGGACCTTCGGTGTATCCATAACCTTCGCCCAATTTTTCCAACTTCGCACCAGGCGCGACGACGGAGGAATCCGCAGCGAAGGTGGAACCTGTTGTGAGCAACAGAACGCCGAGAAGTGCGCAGGTGAAGCCGAATGCTTTCATGAGCGGCAGAATGGGCCAAAAGTGGAAGTTGGCGCAGCAACCAGAAATCTTGTCATGTGACGATTTACTCTCAGATAGGCGGCCATCTGTGCTCCCTCCCTTTGTCGCCGAACCCCTTCGCCATCGCTTTGGCAGCGCTGTGGATAACCAGTGCAGAGTTTTCTGGCGTAGGAGGCAAAAGGCCCGCCGCCCCACTTGCGAAGCGACGGGAGCCAGCCATTCCACGACAGCAGGCCCCGCCGCCTGTATATTAGCAATGATGCAAGTGCGCCGCATTTCAACTTTTATGTAATGAGGGGGCAGCGATGCGCCTTGGTTAAAATCTTACAGTCGAAACGCGCCTCGGTCGGTGCCCCACGTCGCGGCACGCCTGGCAAAACAGGCACTCCGCGCCAGCGCACTTCCTGGAACCAGATCCATCGCTCCGCATTCTCTTTGGGATAGGGGTTGAAGGAGCGCAGCGTGAAGGCTTTGTTGGGAATCGCAGGAGGTTTCTTGCTGACGCTTGCGGTCTTCACCAGTGGCCTATGAGCGGCTCCCTGTAGCGCTCGCCGTTCGTCATCAGTGCCCAGACCATGCGGGCAGTCTTGTTGGCCAGCGCAACTGCTGCAACCTTGGTCGTTCGCCGCGCCATCAACTGCACAAGCCATGGCCTCCTGGTCCCGTTCCGCTCGGCATAGCGGATGACCGCCATCGCGCCGACCACAAGCAACTGTCGTAGATAGCGATTGCCGGCCTTGGAGATGCTGCCGAGCCTCTCCTTTCCCCCGCTTGAGTTCTGCTTCGGCACGAGCCCGATCCATGCCGACAGACTGCGCCCCGACTTGAACGCATGCGCATCGGCGACCGTAGCCACGAATGCACTCGCCAGCAGCGGGCCAACGCCCGGGATCTCCATCAACCTCCGGCCAAGCTCGGTCCCTCGCGCACTCGCCCGGACCCGGCGATCGTTCTCAAGAATCTGTTCCTTCACGACATTGAGCTGCGCCTCGAGCATGCGCAGGCAAAGTCGTGCGTCGGCCGGTATCCTGGCATCGTTCTCGTCGTTGATGACCACGAGCAGTTGCTCAATTCCATTACGCCCGGTCGGCGCCACGACCCCGAACTCAGACAGGTGTGACCGCAATGCGTTCGATATCTGAGTGCGCTGGCGGTTGAGCATCAACCGGACGCGGTGCAGCATCATAACGCTTTGCTGGTCGGGCGACTTCACTGGCACGAAGCGCATAGTCGGTCGTGTCACGGCCTCGCAGATGGCTTCTGCGTCTGCAGCATCATTCTTCTGCCGCTTCAGATAGGGCTTCACATACTGTGCCGGCAGTAGTCGCACATCGTGGCACGTGCGATCAGTTCGCGGGCCCAGTAATGCGATGAACTGCACGCCTCGATCCCCACCAAGCATCGCGGCAAGCTCTCGAAGAACGCCAGTACGCGCCCACGCGTCAGCTTCCTGCGAACGGAAACCTCACCAGCCGCATCCACGCCGTGCACTTGAAACACGGACTTCGCAATATCCAGACCGACCGTCATAACGTTGCTCATCATAGCGCTCCTCCATCTCTGATCCCCCGAACATACCGCAGGGAGGGAGGAGAGCCGTCCACATGGGGTAATCGCGGGAGCGACGCGCCCTAGAACCGATCATAGCCTTGGAGGGTGGCTGTTCCCCGATAAGATGAAATTCGGGCTCACGACCTGACGCCGGGCCCAGCATCAACGGAGAACAGCCATGACAGAATATATTGGTCTCGACGTGTCGATGAAAGAGACGGCAGTATCGATCCGCCGTGAAGGCGAACGGATTTGGCGCGGGAAGTGCGCATCTGATCCCAACATCATTGCTGAGCTTGTCCGCAAGCGGGCACCGGCCGCAAAGCGCGTCGTGTTCGAAACCGGCCCGCTGTCGGTGTGGTTCTATCATGCGCTGCGCGCCGAGGGATTGCCAGCCATCTGCATCGATGCGCGCCATGCCAAAGCCGCTCTCGATATGGCGGCGAACAAGACGGATGCGAATGATGCCGATGGTTTGGCGCGTCTTGCTGAAGCAGGGTTCTTTCGCGAGGTACGCGTGAAAGGCTTCGACAGTATGTTGACCCGCACGCTCGTGGCAGCACGCACCCGGCTGGTCCGGATCACCGTCGAGCTTTCCAACCAGATCCGAGGGATCATGAAAACGTTCGGCCTGGTCGTTCCCGCAGGTAAGGGAACTACATTCGAAAAGAATGTCCGGAGCCTTCTTATCGATCAGAACGAGCTTGCTCCTATCGTGCTACCGATGTTGGAGGCTTGGCGCAGCATTCGCATTCGCGCCGCCGAGCTCGGGCGCCAACTGGTTGCGGGTGCTCGTCAAAGCCAAGCCTGCCGCATCCTCATGTCGATCCCCGGCATCGGCGCGATCACCGCGACCTCTTTCGTCACCGCCGTTGAAGATCCAAACAACTTCAAGAAGTCCCGCTCTGTAGCCGCATGGATAGGCCTGACAACTCCCCGCTACCAATCGGGAGAAGTCGATTTTGACGGCCATATATCCCGGCGCGGCGATCGACATTTGCGGGGGCTCCTCTACGAGGCCGCGGCGGTCATCCTGACACGCAGCTCGATCGACAGCAGCCTGCGCACGTGGGGCCTCAAGCTCCGGGAGAGGATTGGCTTCAAACGAGCTGCCGTGGCTGTGGCGCGCAAACTGGCGGTGATAATGCATTCGATGCTCAAAACCGGTGAGTTCTTTGATCGAAATGCAGGCGCCACAGCATGAAATCTTGCGAATAGCGTTCAGGATCTGAGCGCCTGAGACGTCCCTGCCGGGACGTGAGCCGAGCCATTCCGCTGATGCGGTTGCACCGCTGTCTCAGCAAAGTGCGTCGTCCACATTGAAGGCTCGTCCGCGGAGCTCCATCATGCGGCGACTGATGTCGACCGCGAAGACAACCATGCACCCGGCAGCGTCGTCTCGACGCAATTACATGCTTGACGTCCCATCGGCGATTAGACAACCGCATCATTTGCGGACTGAAGGCTTTTTGGCGCACGAAGTGCGGAAGCGGACCCATCGACCGGCGATCTAGTAGTCAGACTCGGACACTTCGAACCCTCAGACCGGCTCACGCGGGGCGGTTTGCGTAGGGCAGCTTTGCGGACGAACCTGCCGTAGGACGATACTGGGAAGCGACTTGCTGCAGCACAGCTGCGGAATTCCTGCCATTCGGGGTCGGCGCGAAGTATCAATTGAGGTCATGGGGGCCGGCGCACGCGCAGCGACAATCGGCTTCACGCGGAGGCTTGTCGCTGCATCCAGCGAAGCAGGGCTTCCAAGGCCCCGCGCCTCGGGTGCCCGGCCCGATAGACAAAGTAGAACCCGTAGCCGGGCAGAACGATATCGCTGACTCGCAGAAGACGGCCATCGCGAAGTTCCCGTGCAACAAGCACGTCACTACACAGCCCAAGACCCTGTCCGGCTACGATCGCTTCGATCCCGTGGTGCTCTTCGTGGAATTTCAGTTGCGGTGGCCGGACGATGCCGCTGATTCGGTGGCCTGCCGCTCGGGCCGCAGTCTCCCAGTGACGCCAAGTGGGCGCACCTACGTCGGTCAGGGGCCAGCCGACCTCGACACGCGGCAGATCGAGGATCGCCTGAGGCTCGATCATGCGGACGCCTCCCTGAAGAATCGACGGCGCCGCAACAACGTGGAAGGTATCGCGAAGCAGCTCCACCGCGACTCCGTCTGTCGGGGATCGCCGCGCATAACGGATCGCAACGTCAACTTCGCCCGTGCGAAGGTTCAGTACCGTATCCGTTCCCACAAGGTCGAGCGTCGATCCCGGCGCTTCCGCTCGCCAGCTTTCCAGGCGCGGCACCAACCAGCGCGCGGCGAAGGCGCTGGTTGTCGTCACCCGAAGATGGCCGATCGGGCTGCCAGGGGTAAGGCGGGCAAGCTCGTCCGAGATCGACAGAAAAGCGTCCCGGACAACCGGCAGAAGCTGTGCGCCCGCAGTGGTGAGCTGCAACGGCCTCGGCTGGCGCTGAAAAAGGGGCTGGCCGCAATAGCGCTCCAGTAGCCGTATCTGGTGGCTGACGGCTGTGGGTGTGACGGACAGTTCCTCGGCCGCCTTCCTGAAGCTCAAAAGGCGGGCCGCGGATTCGAAGGCCTGAAGCTCTCGAAGAGGCGGAAGGCGGTGCATGCGTCGAACTCTAGATGAATTGTACTCACCTTGCCTCGAATTGTTTGCTGTTGCCCCGCATCCCATCGAGTCCGACCATTACGGCATTCTGGAAGGAGATCATCATGCTGGACGGACAATCGGCATCTACCGCTGCAACCATGATCGAAAGGTTCGAACAGATCCGCCCTTTGCTGGCAGAGCAATCTGGACGCTTTGACGCGGATCGAAGGCTGTCGGACGAGGTTTTTAATGCCTTGAGCGGAGCGGGGTTCTTCCGCCTTCTGCTGCCAGCTCAATTGGGCGGATGCGGGCTTTCGCCCCTCGACTTTATGAACGTGGTCGAGCATGCCGCAGCAGTCGACGGAACAATCGGCTGGCTCGTCGGAAACGGAGGCGGCATTTCGCGTGCTGGCGGATACCTGCCCTTGGACGCCGCACAGAAGGTTTTCGGGAAACCGTCGGCCTTCGTCGCCTCAAGCACAGGCGCGATTGGCAAGGCGGTCCCTGCTAAGGGTGGATACCGCGTCACAGGCCGGTGGCCTTTTGCCAGCGGCGCCCCACACGCCACGACCTTTGCCCCGCTTTGTGAGGTGAACGAAGGCAGTGGGCTGATCGTTCTAGCGTTCTTGCCCCGTGAGTCCGTCAATCTAGCCGACAACTGGCATGTGTCAGGGATGAGAGGCACCGGAAGCTGGGACTTTGAGGCAGACAACGCGTTCCTGCCAGCCGAATTCGTTTGCGACTTTCAGCCAAATCCTACCCACGCCGGTGTCGTCTATCGCCTTCCGGGCATTTCCGCCTTTGTCTGGACTGTTGCCACAGTGCCGCTTGGAATCGCGAAGGGCGCAATCGACGCGCTCATCTCGTTAAGCTCCAGCCACCGTCGTCAGGGAATGACCGCCCCCGTCGCAGAACGCGAACTGGCTCACGCAGAGATCGGGCGCTGCCTTTCGCAGTGTAGGGCGGCTGGCGCCTACATGCGGTCAGCCATGTCGGCCTTGTGCACGTCCGTCGAAAGCGAGGGCTCTGATCTGGTTGCGGCCCGGATCAACTACCGGCTTGCGTGTTCTCACGCTGCTGAAGTCGCAGTGAGCGTCGTACTGCGGGTGAACGATCTGATCGGAGCCCGGGCCCTCGCCGAGTCCCAGCCCTTCGAGAGGCGTGAACGCGACGTTCGCGCGGCGGCCAAGCACATCGCCATGAGTGCCGAACAGTTTGTGATCGGTGGCCGCCACGCTGTTGGCGGCGATATCAGCGGTGCAAGCTTCTAACGATCAGCGCGCGCTGGTCCCGACGTGATCCCGCCGCTTCGATCCGCTGTAGAGCTGCCGGGGCCGGCCGATACGCATCAGACATATACGTCCCACGAATATTGCAGCGAACGTCCGTGATAAAGCGGCCAATATCGTCGGCAAAAGAGCGTCCAAATAGGACTGTCGGCGACTCTGTCGTGGGAACGAAAAAAGAAGAGAAGCAGAATTTTCGTGTGCGATTTTTGCACACGACATCGCACAACTATCTGATTTTACTTATCTATCTGCCCCATCCATCATAGGTGCAATGGCTATTCTAAATTCCTGATTTTTCGCCATTTTTCCTTTAACACTAAATCGCTAGACCTTGCCAAGTGCACACGAAATTATCGAATTTTCCCTTTCAATCATAGGCAGTCGGCACCGCCTTCAGTCGAGGGAGGCCACCAATACACGAGGATTTCAGCTCCAGGTAATCATCGATGCCATATTTAGAACCTCCCGGCCGGATCCTGACTGCTTGATGCCTCCGCGCGACGGCTATTTAGTGCATCGCAGCGTGTTTACCAGCGCAGTTAGTGCAGCAGGCTGATGCTGGCGACTGGGGTAGTACATGAAGAAGCCGGGAATGGGGGGCGTCCAGTTCTCAAGCACTCGAATGAGGCGGTGCTCAGCAATATGCCCCGCAACCTGCTCTTCATAAGCGAGCCCAAGGCCGGCTCCGGTGAGCGCCGCCTGAATCACCAGGTTGGTATCGTCGATCACGAGCGGGCCGCTCACACCGATTGTGATCGCCTTGCGTCCCTGCTCGAACTGCCACCGATACGGACCGTTCGGAAGACGCAGGTTCAGACATCGATGATCATTTAGATCCTTGGGCTTCCGAGGAATGCTTCGTGACGCAAAATAGCCGGGCGATCCCACTACCGCCAAACGCAACTCCTGCGAGACGCGCACCGCGATCATGTCCTTTTGAATATACTCGCCGAGTTGAATACCAACATCGAACTCGCCCGCGACAATGTCTACGGGACCAGTGACAGTGACAACGTCAAGAACGACGTCAGGGTAAGCCTCGGCGAATGCTGTGAGCCTCGGCAACAACACCATCGTCGCAGCCGACCGTGACATCACAATTCTAAGGCGTCCCGCAGGTCGGTGGCGAACGCTTTGGGCTTTGTGCAGCGCACGAGTAATTTGCTCAAGCGCCGGAGACAGCTCCTTCAAAAGAGCTGCGCCCGCTGCGGTTGGCGCGACACTCTTGGTCGTCCGAGCAAGAAGCTGGAGCTCGAGACGCTGCTCAAGTCGCCGGATCGTGTGGCTCAGGGCGGACTGGGAGACGCCCAGCTTCGCGGCAGCATGTGTAAAGCTCCGCTCGCTGGCGACGACTGCAAACGCAGCGAGTTCATTCAGCTCATTTCCCATGATTTATGACGCTCACTCATGACTCCATCCTGTGCAACATATCTAGCCTCATAAGTGTCCTTGTCCTAGGTTTGACCGACAGAAAGTCGACTCGTCACCGGCTTGCCTGATGCTTGTCACGTGATTGCCGCGTGTACGAAATGGTTGGACGTAACAACGAGGTGACCCATGGATACCGATGTTCGCGCTTTGCGCACCCTGGCACAGACCTATTTTGACGCCGCCTATGAGATGGATGCTGAGAAATTTGCATCCGTATTTCATCCCTCGAGCTCCGTGACGAAGGTCGCTGGCGACGGCGACGTGGGCGTAACGCCGGTTGCGATGTGGCTTGCAGTCGTCCGCAACACGAAAGCCCCAAAACAACAGGGCGTGAAGCGTGACGACGAGATCCTATCAGTTGACGTCGAAAGAGACCTCGCGCTTTTGAAGGTAAGATTGCGGGTACCGCCACGCCACTTCACGGACCTCTTGTCATGCTTGAAGGTCAACGGAACCTGGAAGATCGTTCAGAAGGTGGTGACCTCGAAAACGTAACGGCTTCAAGCCCCGTACTAGAAGATTAAATTCGCCCGTATGACAGGTTGCCCCGTGAAATTTCTGTCTCAAAGCGCCAACACCATGGCCTGTGCTTCGGGATCATCGAAGGTTTGGTCGCTCTCCGACGGATATGTCGACCTGCCGGCCCAATTGCTCAGAGATCCGAACGACAAGATATATACGCAAACAGTATCGCCTCAGCGGGAAGAGGCGCTCGTTCGACTTTCGGTCAACTGCTTCTTGATCGATCGCTCCGGCATCGACCGCATCTTGATAGATTGTGGGGCGGGGGGAAGTTGGGAGCCGTCCATGGGCCACCTCGAGGAGGCCATGTTCGAGGCAGGCATCGACACATCATCCATCACGATGGTCGCCCTCACCCATGCCCATGGCGACCACATCAACGGTCTTCTTACGCCTGACGGGCGTCGAGCATTCAGAAACTTGAGCAAGATCGTGATCGGTGAGGATGCCGTTGAGGATTTCCTCGCCGAGCCGGGACTAGCGGATTTTCGGCCACTCCTGGCCCCAATCAGTGGAGGCGACCGGCTGGACGAACATTTGCTGGCGGTGGCGATACCCGGGCATGCTCCGGGCCATATGGGTTATCTCCTCAGCACTGGCGAGGAGGATATTTTATTCTGCGGCGACCTGATCCAAGTTCCTGCTGCACAGTTTGCCCGCCCCGAGCTTGCTTGGGCCTATGACGCTGACAAGTCCATGGCGAGGGCTAGCCGGATCAAGCTGCTCCAAGAGGCAGCGGGTGCACATACTTGGCTGGCTGGCGCCCACCTAGGTCGACCAGGCATCGGCAGAATAGTGAAGGAGGGGCACGGATATGCATTTATTTCGGCCGTGTAGCCGCCAGTTGCAGAACGAAGATGGAAGTACTGGCGAGACCATTTGCATGCGCTCGCGCAACGCGCCGAGGTTCCCAGTTTCATACCGAAGTGACGCACCCGACACGTTTCGAACGTGTGGCCTCCACCTTGCGAGGGTAGCGCTTTGTCCAACTGAGCTGCGGGTGCATCCTGCTTACGCTAGTCCCTGGTCCGACACGCCTAGAGCTTTTGCGATATGATTCCGACTGGATGACGTGCGGAGGCCAGCATGGACGACACAGCCGACAGAAAACCTGTCTACGATCCCCAGCAACTGGAGCCCCTGTTGGTTTCGCGGCAGCATGCGGGCGATGTCGACGGCATGACGGCCTTATTCGAACCCGATGCGGTGATCGACCGTGGCGGCGGAAATTTGCTGCGCGGCAAGGAGGCCATTCGCAGCTATTATGCGGAGATCGTCGCGTCCGGACGGAAGTTTGCCGTGGGCGAGCAGCGGCCGGCGCTCGTTTGCGGCGACCTTGCCCTCACATCGACCCGACTTCCCGATGGCGACGTGACCAGCGAGGTTGCCCGTCGGCAACGCGACGGCACCTGGTTATGGGTGATCGACCGTTATTCCGTCACCTGAGCCACCAGAGGCAAGCACCTCCGGAGGAGCTTTCGACCAGTGATTTTCGGAGCACATCTCAAACCAGGACCCGCGCCGTCACGGCACGAGACCCTCGCATGACCGTCAAGACAACAGGCCCTTACCGCCGCAGCGCGTACACCTTTGCCATGCTTTCGCTGGCTGCCGGCAACGCCATATCATCGTCGAGAAGGCGCGTGATGCGGGCAAAGCCTGTGAACGCTTTCCTTGCTTCCTCGGGCGACATCTGGCCCGACAAGGCGGCCGAGCAGCAATTGAGCGCGCACTGATAGACTGGACCGCGCCGTCCTGTCGGCCATTTCCTCAAGAACACCATGGCCTCGGCAACATTATCGATTTCCTCAGCAGGATACCCCTGCCCGCGCGAAATTCGCACCGGCGAAAAGAAGTGCAGATAATCCATTATTTCCTCCCGGTTGACCGCGATGCACGCGATCGAACCCTATGAAACGCACCATCCACGGTTTGGTTCCGTGCAAAGAAGCGGAAATCAGAAAAATCGCCATGTGCCGAAATTCGAATCATTCGACCGGCAAACGCAAAACGGCCCACCATTGCGCCCCGTCGATAATCGCAGTTCTCATTGAATATCTTTAAGGCCAAAGCCGGCAAATAGGTTGCTTGTCCGTTCCCCGACGTCAGGCTTACCCTGCGTGCGGCCAACGCGTGAGGGCGCGTGCTGCAAAAGGGGAACATTGCAATGACAATACAGGGTGCTTCACCTGATCTGTATAACGAGGATCTGGCTCCGGCCAAAATTCGAAACTGGGGACCATTCTCGATCTTCAACGTCTGGACGTCGGACGTTCACAGCCTCTGGGGCTACTACCTGGCTGCCAGCCTGTTCCTGTTCTGCGGCGGCTTCGTCAACTTCATAATCGCCATCGGCATCGGTTCGCTGATCATCTACGCGCTGATGAACATGGTCGGTTATGCCGGCGTGAAGACTGGCGTGCCCTATCCCGTGCTCGCCCGCGCCTCATTCGGCATCTGGGGCGCCAATATACCGGCGCTGGTGCGCGCCATCGTCGCCTGCTTCTGGTACGGCGCGCAGACGTCGGCAGCCTCCGGCGCCATCGTGGCACTCTTGATCCGCTCGCAATGGTTCGCCGATCTCAACGCCAACTCGCATTTCCTCGGTCATTCCGGTCTGGAAGTGATCTGCTTCGTCGTTATCTGGGCGCTGCAGCTTCTGATCATCCAGCGCGGCATGGAGACGGTGCGCCGCTTTCAGGATTGGGCGGGTCCGGCGGTCTGGGTGATGATGCTGATGCTGGCGATTTACCTGTGCCTCAAATCCGGAACCTTCGCCTTCACCAGCGACATCCCGATGGATGTGTTGTTGGAGAAGACCAAGGATGCGGGCGTGCCGGGAACGCCGGGCTCGTGGACCGCGCTGTTTGCGGTGGCCGCGATCTGGGTGACCTATTTTTCGGCGCTCTATCTCAACTTCTGCGATTTCGCCCGCTATGCGCCCGATCAGGCGTCGCTGCGCAAGGGCAACATCTGGGGCCTGCCGGTCAACCTCATTCTGTTCTCGCTGGTCGCCGGCGTCACCACCATTGCCGCCTATGACGTCTATCACGAGGTGCTCCTGCACCCCGACCAGATCTCGGCGAAATTCGACAGCTGGTTCCTGGCAGCCCTTGCAGCCCTGACGTTCGCCGTGGCGACGCTTGGCATCAACGTCGTCGCCAACTTCGTGTCGCCGGCCTTCGACTTCTCGAACGTCTTTCCCAGGCAAATCGACTTCAAGAAGGGCGGCTACATCGCAGCGTTGATCGCGCTGGTGCTCTACCCCTTCGCGCCGTGGGAAGGCAGTGCCGCCTCCTTCGTCAACATCATCGGCGCGACGATGGGACCTATCTTCGGGGTGATGATGGTCGACTACTATCTGATCCGCAAAGGTGAAGTCGACGTCGAAGCACTCTATCGCGAGGACGGCGAGTTCCGCTTCCAGGGCGGCTGGCACGTCAATGCCTTCATCGCCGCCGGCATCGGCGCCATCTTCTCGTCGATCCTGCCCAACTTCACCAACTGGCTGCCGTCCTGGTGGGGTGTCTATGGCTGGTTCTTCGGCGTTGGGATCGCCGGCACCATCTACTACGCGCTGCGCGCAGTGGCTTTGGGCGCCGGCGCCAAGACCGCGAAGGCCTGACGGCTATCGTCCGGGGCGGTGCAAAGCCGCCCCGGATCCTATGCGCTGACCATCTCGGCCAGTTTGCGCACCGTGTTCCAGTTCCGCGACGTCCCGATGCCCAGACGTTTGTGGCTCGTTGCCGCCAGAAGCCGCGAACTGGGCCTCTCACGCGAAAAGACAACCCAGATGTCGCCACCGACCGACAGCACCTTCTCGTCAGCGGCGGCATAGGCCTGGAGCGCCGCTACGGCATCCACTAGCGCGGGTTTGCGCATCACGCGCACCGCCACCTGGTCACCGGCTTCGGCCGACTCGCCCGGGAACGGATTGCCGGCGGCAAGCGTCCGCCAGTCCTCGGCACCGCGCACGATGATATCGACATGCCGGCCGAAGGTTTTTTCGAAGGCTGCTTCCAGCCGTTGCTCCAGATCAGCGACGGCCGTTGCCGACGTCTCGAAGACCAGGTTGCCGGTCGCAACCAAGGTGCGAACTTTCTTCAGGCCGAGCTCTTCCGCCATCGCCTTCAGGTCGGTCATGACGAGCCGCCGTCCCTCGCCCAGGATGATGCTGTAGAGGAGCGCGACATAGGTCTGCATCGCTAGACCCGGATGATTTCAGGTCGAATCGACCTGAAATTTGAATCCGCACCCAAATCAAAGAGATCGGGCATGATTTCGTCCGAAAACCGCTTCACACTTTTCGGCATCATGCTCTAGCCAGCCAGAAGTCGTTACACCAGCCGGCTCTGTTCCACTGCCGCCTCGATGAAGCTGGCGAACAGCGGATGCGGGTCGAGCGGCCGGCTTTTCAGTTCCGGATGATACTGAACGCCGATGAACCAGGGATGGTCGGGGTATTCGACCGTCTCTGGCAACACGCCATCGGGCGACATGCCGGCAAACACCAGGCCGCAATCCTCGAGCCGCTCCTTGTAATCGACATTGACCTCGTAGCGGTGGCGATGGCGCTCGGAAATCTGCGTATCGCCATAGATCTCGGCGATCTTGGAACCCTTGGCGAGATCGGCCTGATAGGCGCCGAGCCGCATCGTGCCGCCGAGATCACCGGTTTCCCGGCGCTTCTCCAGCATGTTGCCTTTCAGCCATTCGGTCATCAGGCCGACCACCGGTTCCTCGGTTGGGCCGAATTCGGTCGATGAGGCATGCTCGACGCCGGCCAGCGACCGCGCGGCCTCGATGCAGGCCATCTGCATGCCGAAGCAGATGCCGAAATACGGCACCTTGCGTTCACGCGCGAACTTCGCCGCCAGGATCTTGCCTTCGGAGCCGCGCTCGCCAAAGCCGCCGGGAACCAGGATGCCGTGCACCTTTTCCAGCCAGGGCGTCGGATCTTCCTTTTCGAAGATCTCCGATTCGATCCAGTCGAGCTTGACCTTGACGTGGTTGGCCAGGCCGCCATGCGAAAGCGCCTCGATCAACGATTTGTAGGCATCCTTGAGGCCGGTGTATTTGCCGACCACGGCGATGGTGACCTCGCCTTCCGGATTGTGGATGCGGTTGGATACTGCCTGCCAGGGCTCCATGCGCGGCTTCGGCGCCGGATCGATGCCGAACGCGGCCAGCACTTCCGAATCAAGCCCTTCCTTGTGATAGGCCATCGGCACATCGTAGATATGCGGCACGTCGAGCGCCTGGATCACAGCACTTTCGCGCACATTGCAGAACAGCGACAGTTTTCTGCGTTCTTCCTTCGGAATGGCGCGGTCGGCGCGAACCAGCAGAATGTCGGGCGCGATGCCGATGCCGCGCAGTTCCTTGACCGAATGCTGGGTCGGTTTGGTTTTCAGCTCGCCCGCCGTCGGAATGTAGGGCATCAGCGTCAGATGCACGTAGACGGCGTTGTTGCGCGGCAGGTCATTGCCAAGCTGACGGATCGCCTCGAGGAACGGCATCGCCTCGATATCGCCGACCGTGCCGCCGATTTCGCACAGCACGAAATCATAGTCATCATTGCCGTTGAGGACGAAATTCTTGATCTCGTCGGTAACGTGCGGAATAACCTGCACGGTGGCGCCGAGATAGTCGCCGCGCCGCTCGCGCTCGATGATGTTCTTGTAGATGCGGCCGGTTGTGATGTTGTCCTGTTGGTTGGCCGAGCGGCCTGTGAAGCGCTCATAGTGGCCAAGATCAAGATCGGTCTCCGCACCGTCATCGGTGACGAAAACCTCGCCGTGCTGGTACGGCGACATCGTGCCTGGATCGACATTGAGGTAGGGGTCGAGTTTTTTGATGCGTGCGCGATAGCCTCGCGCCTGCAAGAGAGCCCCAAGGGCCGCTGCGGCAATGCCTTTTCCAAGTGAGGAAACCACGCCGCCTGTGATGAATACATATCGCGCCATGGGAGTCATCGCTTAACGCGGCCGGATTGATTCCGCCAGAGAAAAAACCGCCGCGAAGGTTTTTTCCCAAGAAGGCGCGATACCTCTATGCATGTCGCCCAAAGCGCGAAGCAGCTTTTGGGACAACGACATGCACAAAACAAAGAACTAAAGCGCGTCGATTGAATCCGTTTCAACGCAACGCGCTTGGGGCAAGTCAAAACAAAAGGGCCGGCAAAGGCCGGCCCTTCGGCATGATGGATGCTGGCGTCAGATGATGACGACCTTGGTGCCTACCCTGACGCGGCTGTAAAGGTCCATGACGTGCTCGTTGATCATGCGGAAGCAGCCGTTGGAGGCGCTCGTTCCGATCGACTGCGGCGCGATGGTGCCGTGGATTCGCAGATGCGTGTCTTTCTTGCCGTCATAGAGATAGATGGCGCGGGCGCCGAGCGGGTTCTGGCCACCGCCGGGCATGCCGTCCTTGTACTGCCCATAGTGCTTCGGCTCGCGCTTCTGCATGTCCAGCGTCGGGATCCAGCGCGGCCATTCCTGCTTGTCGCCGACCGCGACCGTGCCCTTGAACTGCAAGCCTTCGCGGCCGACCGCAATGGCATAGCGGCGAGCGGTGGAAGACGATTCGACGAGGTAGAGGCGGCGAGCGCTGGTGTCGATGACAATGGTGCCGGCGTCGTAGCCGGTGAATTCCACGTCCTGCGGCACAAACTCCGGCTTCACCTTGAACTGCTTCTTGGCTTCCTTCTTGGCGAGAGCCTGGTCCAGCGCCCGTGTCTCGGGGAGATATGAGACCGAAGACGAGGAGCTGCCGCCGAAGAGGCCGGCGAACAGGCCGCCGCTCGACTGCTTCTTGCCGATGACTTCGCTGCGCAGCTCGCCATTGTTTCCGGTCAAAGCGACGTTCATCGCTTCGGCGGGGAGTGGCTCAGCCGACTGGATCGGTTCGATCGGCGCAATCGGCTCGATGATGTTGACGGTCTTCTTGGCAGGCTTGGCGTCGGCCACTTCGGTTGCCGAAGCGGTCTTGCCCCTCTTGGCGAGGAACGCTTGCCGTTCCGCCTCGGCCTTGGCCTTGGCCGCTTCGCGCATCGCCAGCTTCCTGGCTTCCAGCGCCTTGGCCTTGGCCGCTTCCTTGTCGGCAACGATCTTGGCCTCGATCTTCTTGATCTGGGCGAGATCGTCCGGTGTCGGGCTTTTCTTCTTCTTGAGAAGCTTCAATTGCGCCGCATCACTCTTGACGGCGACGTTGATGGCACTGGTTGTTTCAGCCGATTGATTTGCGGCCATATTGGCCGGCATGCCGGCGAAAGCCGGGGAACTCATGCCGAGTACGGCGCAGAGTCCCATGAAAATGAAGCTGCGAAGCTGCATGGCGAAGATCCGATCGTTCTATGCTTGTTGCCCACGGCGCCGCTCAGCGCCCCCCAAGGGCGCCGGAAATGCCGCGCGCAATCTATAGTCGAATAAGCGCGGGCGCCTCAAGGGTAACGCCACATTGCAGGCACTCGATTCTTCGTGATGGTGCTGCATTTGCCGCGACTGTGTTCAAACGACAACAGATCGCGGCTTCAGGCGCTGGAGACTACTGGTTCGGGACCTGCGGGGTCGCTGGCGCAGCGGGCGTGGTGCCGTTGGTCGCCGGCTGAGTCGAGCCGGCGGCAGGCGCCGTGGCCGGGGCAGTTGCAGGAGGCGTTGCCGCGGCATCGTTGCCGGACGGCGGCTTCGGTGCGGTGTTGCCGGCGGGCGCCGGAGTGGTCGTGCCGGGCAATTGGTTGAGCACACCCTTGCCGGCGCCGTCAGATGTCGCGGGCACGCGGTCGAGGATGTCGATCGGCTTCTCGCCGTAGCGGGCGACGATCGACAGTGTCAGCGACGTGGCGAAGAAAGCGGCCGCCAGGATCGCCGTCGCACGCGTCAGCGCGTTGGCCGCACCGCGCGCGGTCATGAAGCCGGATCCGCCGCCGATGCCAAGGCCGCCGCCTTCGGAGCGCTGCAGCAGCACCACGCCGACAAGGGCGAGCACGACCATGAGATGGATGACGATCAGTACGGTTTCCATAGTTTATCCTGGCAAGGCCTTGCCCGGTCGCGGACCGACCGGTGAATTGGAGGCGGCTCAATACAATGCTTTGATGGCATTTCCAAGCCCGTGGCCGGAATATGGGAAGCAACGCTCCCTTTGCAACGATTTCCGGCGCCGTCCACCCCTAGGCGATGCTGCGATAAGCCTCGGCGATGGCAAGGAAGTCCGCCGCTTTCAGGCTGGCGCCACCGACCAGCGCGCCGTCGACATTCCTGACACCGAGCAGTTCGACCGCGTTGGAGGGCTTGACCGAGCCGCCATAGAGAATGCGCATCTTGGCTGCGACGCTGTCGAGCTTTTCCGACAGTTTTTCGCGGATATGTGCGTGTGCTTCGGCCACGTCGGCGGCGGTCGGCGTCAGGCCGGTGCCGATCGCCCACACTGGTTCATACGCAATGATGGTGTTGGACGGGGTGGCACTTGGCGGCACCGATCCGGCAACCTGCCGCGACAACACGTCGAGCGTAGCGCCCGATTCACGCTGCTGCTGCGTCTCGCCAATGCAAATGATGGCCACAAGCCCGGCACGCCAGGCGGCCGAGGCCTTGGCCTGGACCGTCGCGTCATCCTCCCCCGCTTGCTCGCGGCACTCGGAATGGCCGACGATGACATGGCTCGCGCCGGCGTCCTTCAGCATTTCGGCCGAGATGCAGCCGGTGTAGGCGCCGCTTTCCTTGGTGTGGCAATCCTCACCGCCGGCGTGGACCGGCGTGCGTGACAGAATCTCGGCTGCGTGGGCAAGCAGGGTTGCGGGAACGCAAACCAGCGCTTCGGTCTCCGCATCAAGCCCACTCATGAAACCGTTGCCGATCATCCTGAGCTCGTTGAGCGAGGCACTGGTGCCGTTCATTTTCCAGTTGCCGGCGACGAGCGGGCGAATTCCTGGCGTCATGGGTTGCTTCTCCGGGCGATATCAGGCTCTGGCCCTCACTACCAAAATCAGGCCACAAAGCAATCGACAGTGGACCGGAAGGGCGCTATTGCGCTTGTTTCAGACTCGGCGCATGCGAAAATGCGCATAAATCGGAAGTAACGATGCTTGGTGTATTGAGAAGCGCGGCGGGTACCTGGGTCGCGAAGGGTCTACTAGTGTTGCTGGTGCTCAGCTTTTTGGTCTGGGGCATTTCCGGACGGCTGATGGGCGGTTTCGCCGGCCACGATTCGGTTATTTTCGCCGGCGGCACCAAGGTGTCGATCAACGAATACCGTCTCGCCTATGACCGCCAGCTCGCCGTCATGTCGCAGCAATTCGGCCAGCGTCTCACCCACGAACAGGCAAAGGCGCTCGGTATCGACAACCAGGTACTGGCGCAGCTCGTCTCGGGAGCCGTTCTCGACGAACAGGCCCGCAAGCTGGGCCTCGGCCTCTCCAAGGACCGGCTGGCCGAGCTGACACGCGAAGATCCGGCCTTCAAGGGTCCTGGCGGCCAGTTCGACAGGCGAACCTTCGAATATATGTTGCAGCAGATTGGCATGCGGCCTGCCGATTATCTGAAGAACCGTGCCCAGGTGGCGGTGCGCCAGCAGATCGTCGAGGCGGTCTCGGATGGCCTCAAGGCGCCGGATACTTTCTTCAAGGCGGTCGCGCTCTATCGCGGCGAAGACCGCACCATCGACTATTTGACGCTGCCCAAGGCATTGGTCGAGCCGATCGGCACGCCGTCCGACAGCGTGCTCTCGGCCTATTTCGACGCCAACAAGAAGACGTACGCGGCACCAGAATACCGCAAATTCTCCTATGTCCGCCTCGAACCGGTCGACATCATGGATACGACCGCCGTCACCGACCAACAGGTCAGCGACGACTACAACAAGAACAAGGCGCGCTACACGACGCCGGAGCTGCGCACCATCGAGCAGCTCGTGTTCAAGACGCCTGACGCGGCCAAGGCCGCGCTCGATTCGCTCAAGGCCGGCGCCACCTTCGACAAGCTTGTCACGGCGGAAGGCAAGACCCCGGTCGATACGTTGCTCGGCACGCTGGCCAAGGACAAGATCGCCGACAAGGCGGTCGCCGACGCGGCCTTCGCACTCAATGCGAATGAAGTCAGCCAGGTCGTGCAAGGCGCCTTCGGTCCGGTGCTGCTGCGCGTCACCGAAATCAAGCCCCAGGTGGTGAAGCCGCTGGCCGAAGTGTCCGACCAGATCCGCAAGGATCTGGCGTTGGGCGAGGCAAGTCGCATCCTCCTGGACGTGCGTGACAATTACGAAGACACCCGCGCCGCTGGCGGCTCGCTGGCCGACGCCGCCACCAAGTTGAAGCTGAAGATCGTCACCATCGACGCCATCGATCGCAGTGGCCTGAGACCTGACGCAAGCATCGTCAAGGACCTGCCGCAGTCGCCGGAATTGATCAAGGCTGTCTTCGACGCTGAACCCAACACGGAAAACGACGCCTTGACCACGGCGGACAACGGTTTCGTTTTCTACGAAGTGGCTTCCATCGCACCGGCTCGCGACCGCACACTGGACGAGGCTCGCCAGAAAGTCGTCGCCGACTGGACCGCCGCCGAAACAACCAAGCGGCTCACCGCCAAGGCAGACGAGCTCGAAAAACGGCTCAAAGCCGGCGCCACGCTCGACGTCATCGCCGGCGAACTGAAGCTGGAAAAGCAGACCAAACGCGGTGTCAAGCGCGAAGCCGATGATGTCGACTTCGGCAAGGAGGGCGCGGCAGCGATGTTCGGCGTTGGCGAAGGCGGCACCGGGCTGATCCCCTCGCCCACCGGCGACGGACAGATCCTGTACAAGGTCGCCGAAGTGTTCGAGCCCGCCGGAGCTGACGCCAGCTCCGTGCCGGAAGACGCACAGAAATCCTTCACCTCCGGCATGTCTGACGATCTGCTCGACCAGTTGGTGGCGCAGTTGCAGACGCAATTCGACGTTCGCATCGACCAGGCCGCCGTCGCCCAAGCCTCGACAAGATGAGCGCGCTGAAAACCCATATCGCCAAGGTCGCGACCGGAAGCGCGCTTTCCTTCGAGGAAGCGCGCGAGGCCTTCGACATCATCATGTCGGGCGACGCAACGCCCGGCCAGATCGGTGGCTTCCTGATGGCGCTGCGCGTGCGCGGCGAGACAGTGAGCGAGATTTCCGGCGCCGTCGCCACCATGCGCGCCAAGATGCTGCGCGTCGAGGCGCCCGCCGGCGCCATCGATATCGTTGGCACCGGCGGTGACAATTCCCACAGCGTGAACATCTCGACGGGATCGGCGTTTGTTATCGCCGGCAGCGGCGTGCCGGTTGCCAAGCACGGCAATCGCGGGCTGTCGTCGCTGACAGGGGCCGCCGACGTGCTGGTCGCGCTCGGGGTCAAGATCGATATCTCGCCCGAATTCATCGGCCGCTGCATCCACGAGGCGGGCGTCGGCTTCATGTTTGCGCCCGCACACCATCCGGCGATGAAGCATGTCGGCCCGACCCGCGTCGAACTCGGCACCCGCACCATCTTCAACCTGCTTGGGCCCCTCTCCAACCCGGCTGGCGTCAAGCGGCAGATGGTCGGTGTGTTCCTGCCGGAATGGATCCTGCCGGTGGCCGAGACGCTGAAAGCGCTGGGTGCCGAGCATGCCTGGGTTGCCCATGGCGATGGCTATGACGAGATCACCACCACCGGCGAGACCCATGTTGCCGAGCTGATCGGCGGCGAGATCCGCAGCTTTACGCTGACCCCGGAAGCGGTTGGACTGGCGCGCCACAGCAAGGACGAATTGCGTGGCGGCGACGCAGCCTACAACGCCGACGCACTGCGCGATATGCTGAGCGGTGCTGCCGGCGCCTATCGCGACACCGTGTTGATGAATGCCGGCGCCGGACTTGTGGTCGCGGGCAAGGCGACGACACTTGGCGACGGCATCGCGCTCGCCGCGCAAGCCATCGACAGTGGCCGCGCGCTGCAGGTGCTTGACCGGCTGATCGAGATTTCGAACGGGTAGAGCGTGTCTGACATTCTTCGCAAGATAGAGGCCTACAAGCGCGACGAGATCGCGGCGGCAAAGGCACGCGTGCCGCTGGCCGAGATCAAGGCGCGGGCCAAAGATGCCGAGGCGCCGCGCGGCTTTCTTGCCGCGCTCGAGACCAAGCGCAAATCCGGCGCCTTCGCGCTGATCGCCGAGATCAAGAAGGCAAGCCCCTCCAAGGGCCTGATCCGCGCCGATTTTGATCCGCCGGCATTGGCGCAGGCCTATGCGAAAGGCGACGCCGCCTGTCTTTCGGTGCTGACCGACGCGCCGTCATTCCAGGGCGCGCCCGAATTTCTCACCAGGGCGCGAGCCGCCGTCGCCCTGCCCGCTTTGCGCAAGGATTTTCTGTTCGACCCATACCAGGTCTACGAAGCCCGCGCCTGGGGCGCGGACGCCATCCTGATCATCATGGCCAGCGTCGACGATGCTTTGGCCCGCGACCTCGAATCGACGGCGTTAGAACTCGGCATGGATGCGCTGATCGAAGTGCACGACGAAGCCGAGACGCAGCGCGCGCTAAAACTGTCGTCGCGGCTGATAGGCATCAACAACCGCAATCTCAGGACATTCGAGACCAGTCTCGAAACCTCCGAGCGGCTGGCGTCGATGGTACCGGCCGACCGCCTGCTGGTCAGCGAAAGCGGCATTTTCTCGCATGACGATTGCCTCAGAATGCAAAAGAGCGGCATCGGCACCTTCCTTGTCGGCGAAAGCCTGATGCGGCAACAGGACGTCACCACGGCGACGCGCCTGCTTCTGACGGGCAAGGCGCCGGCCGAGGCCGTCTGACGATGGCGGCCGCCCTCACCCATCTCGGCGCGCAGGGCGAGGCCAACATGGTCGATGTCGGCGACAAGGCAGAGACGACGCGTACCGCAATCGCCGAGGGTTTTGTCGCGATGCAGCCCGAGACGCTGACCATGATTCTCGAAGGCAACGCCAAGAAGGGCGATGTGCTTGGCACTGCGCGCATCGCCGGCATCATGGCGGCGAAGAAAGCGCATGAGCTGATCCCGCTCTGCCACCCGCTGCTCCTGACGAAGGTTTCCATCGACATCGAGCCCGACCATGCTTTGCCCGGCCTGAAGGTCACCGCCCTGGCGCGTGTCACCGGCAAGACGGGCGTCGAGATGGAAGCGTTGACCGCCGCTTCGGTTGCCTGCCTCACCATCTACGACATGGCCAAGGCGGTGGACCGCGCCATGGTCATCTCCGGCATCCGATTGGTCGAAAAGACCGGCGGCAAGTCGGGCGACTACAAAGTGGACGCCTGATGGCGCTGGTTCCGGTCGCCGAGGCGCTCGAACGCTTGCTTGAGGGTGCAGCACCTTTGGCGGGCGAAAGCGTTCCGTTGTTCGAGGCTGTTGATCGCGTGCTGGCCGAACCGGTCGCAGCGCTGCGCACCCAGCCGCCATTCAACGCTTCCGCCATGGACGGCTACGCGGCGCGTGCCGTCGACGTGGCATCGGTGCCGTCGAGACTTTCCGTGATCGGCATGGCACCTGCCGGGCGCGGCTTTGACGGCACGGTCGGCAAGGCACAGGCTGTGCGTATCTTCACCGGTGCGCCGCTGCCCGAAGGCGCCGACACCATCGTCATCCAGGAGAATGTCCGCGACCTCGGTGGTGGTGACGTCGAAGTCATCGAACGGACGGCGGAGTGGCGCAACATCCGCCGCGTCGGCCTCGACTTCTCGAAAGGCGACGTCCTGCTGGAAAAAGGCCGCGTGCTCGATCCGGCGGCATTGTCGCTGGCGGCGTCGGCCAACCATCCACGGGTCAACGTGGTGAAACGGCCGCTGGTCGCCATCATCGCCACCGGCGACGAATTGTTGCCGCCCGGCAGCGAACTCGGGCAGGACCAGATCATCTCGTCCAATGCCTATGGTGTCGCCGCGGCGGCGCAGTCGGTCGGCGCTCGTGCGCTCGATCTCGGCATTGCCGCCGACCGTAAGGAGGCCATCGCCGCGCTGGTGCGGAAAGCGGTCGCGGCCGGCGCGGACGTCATCGTCACGCTGGGTGGCGCCTCGGTCGGCGACCATGATCTGATCCACGACGTGCTGACCGGCGAAGGCATGACGCTCGGCTTCTGGAAGATCGCCATGCGCCCCGGCAAGCCGCTGATGTTCGGCCGCCTCGGCGACATCAGATGCATCGGCCTGCCCGGCAATCCGGTGGCAAGCCTGGTCTGCTCGCAGCTGTTCCTGAAGCCACTGCTGGCGCGACTTGGCGGCCGCGAACACCGCCAGGACATTCGTCCGGCGCGACTGGGCGCCGCAATGCCGGCCAATGATTTGCGCCAGGACTATGTGCGGGCGGTTGTCCGGGACGATGACGGCGCGTTGGTGGCGACGCCGTTCAGCATCCAGGATTCCTCGATGCTGAGAATGCTGGCCGACGCCAACGGGCTGATCGTGCGGGCACCGTTTGCGCCCGCGGCGGCCGTTGGCGAAGCTTGCAACGTGCTGATGTTGCGCTGAAGATTCGCCAAACAAGCCATTGACGACAAGCCGAAAATAGACTCGGCGCTATTCCGAGATCAAGGTCCGGGTCAGTGGATGCGCCGGATCGGCAAGGCCGTCGACGATGCTGTAATGGTGCCGGTCGGGCTCGACCACGGTAGAGGTCGTGGCATCGAGGCCGGTCCAGATATTGGCAAGCAAGGCGTTCTGGCGAAGGAACTCCGCGCGTTCACCACCACCGGCCCAACAGGTGATGCGGGCACCATCCATGGGACGCAACAGCGCCGGGCTTTCGGCCAGCGCCTCCTGCTCGTCGATTGCCAGTGTCGCGTTCATCTCGGTGCGCATGATCGGGCGCAGGTCGTGGAGGCCTGAAATCGAAACGACGTGGCGTATACGCCGCGCCACATCGGCCACCAGCGGCGTTGTCGCCGTGACCATGCGGCTGGCGAGATGTCCACCGGCCGAATGGCCGGTCAACATCAGCGGCCCGTCGACCAGTCCTGCCGCCTTGCCGATCGCCTCGCCGATCTCCTGGACGATGCCGGCGATGCGGATTTCGGGGCAGAGAGTGTAGGAGGGCATCGCCACGGCAAAGCCGCTGCTGACGGCACCGTTGGCGAGATGCGACCAGAAACTCTTGTCGAACGCCATCCAGTAACCGCCATGGATGAACACCACCAATCCCTTGGGCGTGGCACTGGGTAGGAAAAGATCAAGCCGATTGCGCCGTCCGCCGCCATAGGTGATGTCGAGCCGTGCCCGGCCCTCTGACGAAAGCGCGTCACGAAACGCTTGCGCCGGCTCCACCCACGCGGTCGGCCAGCGGTCGCTGCCGGCGATGTTCGCGCTGTTGGCATAGGCATTGTCCCAATCGGCAATGCGATGTCTAGGCATCGGCATCCTCCCCCAAAACGGCATCGTTTCTGCGCTAGCAATGGCCACCGCCACGCCATGCGTCAATGCTCCATGGCAAAAACATTTTAGGCTTGAAACAAATTTCGACTGGTGCGATCCTGCCATCCAGAACAGCCGACAATGGGAGGTCCGCTGTGCTGCCCAAACCTGCAATGCCCGCCCTTTCGGGTCGTGTCGAGCAAGGTGCGACTGTCAGCACGAAAACCTCCTCAAAAGCAGGACCTTCAGATCCACCCCATCAGGCCAGGCGCCTCGCGCGCTGGCCAGGCAGCAGACAGGATAGCGGCGACATGCTTGGGCCTTCAGCGCATATCGACACGTTCACGCGCGATCACCTGCCGCCGCCGGAGCAATGGCCGGACTTCCTGCTCGACGGTTTCGATTATCCCGAACATCTCAACGCCGGCGTCGAACTCACCGACAGGCTGGTCGAGAAGGGCCTGGGTGACCACACCGCGCTGATCGGGAATGGCCGCCGCCGCACCTACAAGGAACTGTCCGACTGGACGAACAGGCTGGCCCACGCGCTGGTCGAAAACTACGGCGTCAAGCCGGGCAACCGGGTGCTGATCCGCTCGGCCAACAACCCCGCCATGGTTGCCTGCTGGCTGGCCGCCACCAAGGTCGGCGCCGTGGTCGTCAACACCATGCCGATGCTGCGCGCCGGCGAGCTCGCCAAGATCGTCGACAAGGCGGAAATCACGATCGCGCTTTGCGACACCAGGCTGATGGACGAGATGACCGCTTGCGCCAAGGACAGCGCGTTCCTCAAGCAGGTCATCGGCTTCGACGGCACCGCCAACCATGATGCCGAACTTGATCGCGCCGCCCTCGACAAGTCGGTCGTTTTCAGCGCCGTCAACACTGGCCGCGACGACGTCGCGCTGCTTGGCTTCACCTCGGGCACGACAGGCGTGCCGAAGGCAACGATGCATTTCCACCGCGACCTCCTGATCATCGCCGACGCCTATGCCCGCGAAATCCTCCAGGTGACGCCAGACGACATCTTTGTCGGCTCGCCACCGCTGGCTTTCACCTTTGGCCTTGGCGGCCTCGCCATCTTTCCCCTGCGCTTCGGTGCGGCGGCGACGCTGCTCGAACAGGCGACGCCACCCAACATGATCCACATCATCGAGACCTACAAAGCGACCATCTCCTTCACCGCGCCGACCGCCTATCGCGCCATGCTGAAGGCCATGGATGAGGGTGCCGACCTGTCATCGTTGCGCGTCGCCGTTTCGGCCGGCGAGACCTTGCCCGCTCCGGTCTTCGAGGAGTGGACGCAAAAGACCGGCAAGCCGATCCTCGACGGCATCGGCGCCACTGAAATGCTGCACATCTTCATCTCCAACCGCTTCGACGATATGAAGCCTGCGTCGACCGGCAAGCCGGTGGGAGGTTACGAGGCTCGCATTGTCGATGACGAGATGCACGAGGTGCCGCGCGGCGCAACCGGCAGGCTGGCGGTGCGCGGCCCGACCGGCTGCCGCTACATGGCTGACGACAGGCAGAAGGAGTACGTTCGCGACGGGTGGAACCTCACCGGTGACACCTTCACCCAGGACGAAAACGGCTTCTTCCATTTCGCCGCGCGCTCCGACGACATGATCGTCAGCGCCGGCTATAATATCGCCGGCCCCGAGGTCGAGGCAGCGCTGCTGGCGCACCCGGACGTCGCCGAATGCGCGGTCATCGGCGCTGAGGATGCCGAACGCGGCCAGATCGTCGAGGCGCATGTTGTGTTGGTGCAAGGTGTGGCACCTGACGCGATGACCACCAAGCGCCTGCAGGACCATGTCAAAGCGACGATCGCGCCCTACAAATATCCGCGATCTGTGAAGTTCATTGCTGCGTTGCCCAAGACGCAGACCGGCAAAATCCAGCGATTCCGGCTGCGCACGGAGAAAATCAGTTGAGCGAGCCATACGATCCGGCCTCCGAAGGCGCACAGATGTCGTTCAAGGAGCGCATGTCCTACAGCGACTATCTGCACCTGGAGAAAGTCCTTGAGGCGCAGACGCCGCTGTCGTCGGCGCATGACGAGATGCTGTTCATCATCCAGCATCAGACCTCCGAGCTCTGGATGAAGCTTGCCCTGCACGAGATCGGTGCCGCGATCCGCTCGATCCGCGCCGACCGCCTCGAGCCGAGCTTCAAGATGCTGTCGCGCGTCGCCCGCATCTTCGAGCAGTTGAACAATGCCTGGGACGTGCTGCGGACGATGACACCCAGCGAATACACCGAATTCCGCGACGCGCTCGGCCAATCCTCGGGTTTCCAGTCCTGGCAGTATCGCGCCATCGAGTTCATGGCCGGCAACCGCAACCTCGCCATGCTCGGCCCGCACAAGCACCGGCCGGACCTCAGCGGGAAGCTTGAGGCGATCCTGGCCGAACCGTCGCTCTACGACGAAGCGCTGCTGCTGCTCGCCCGCAACGGATTCGACATCGGTGCTGACGCCAACCGTACCGACTGGCGTGAGACACGCACCGAGAATGAAGCGGTCCTGGTCGCCTGGCAGACAGTCTACCGCGACCCGCAGCGCTACTGGATGTTCTACGAGCTGGCTGAAAAACTGGTCGACTTCGAGGATTATTTCCGCCGCTGGCGCTTCAACCACGTGACCACGGTCGAACGCATCATCGGCCTGAAGCGCGGCACCGGTGGCACGTCGGGTGCGTCCTATCTGAAGAAGATGCTGGAGGTCGTCCTGTTTCCGGAACTCTGGACAGTTCGCACCCGGCTCTAGCTTCTCAGGTCACCGCGGTTTTGACCGCGAAACGCGCATCCTGCCAGGCATCCGTGCGCAGGATGTCTTCCAGCACCTCGACCGCCTGCCAGACATCCTTGTAGCCGACATAGAGTGGCGTGAAGCCGAAGCGGATGGTCGAAGGCGCGCGGAAATCGCCGATCACCCCGCGCTCGATCAAGGCCCGCATCACCTGGTAGCCGCTGGGGTGGATGAATGACACCTGACTGCCGCGCTCGTTGCCGTTACGCGGGCTTTCAAGCTCGAGCCCGTACGCCCCGCATCTTGCTTCGACCAGCTGGATGAACAGATCGGTCAGCCCGATGCTCTTTTGGCGCACGGCCGCCATGTCGACGTCGTTCCAGAGGTCCAGGGCGCCCTTGAGCGCCCGCATCGACAACACCGGCTGCGTGCCGCACAGGAACCGGCGAATGCCGGTGCCTGCGGCATAGCCTTGTTCGAAGGCGAACGGCCGCGCATGCCCCCACCAGCCGCTGAGCGGCTGATAGACATCACCATGGTGCCGCTGTGCGGCATAGATGAAGGCTGGCGAACCCGGGCCGCCATTGAGGTACTTGTAGGTGCAGCCGATGGCGAAATCGGCATTGGCGCCGTCGAGTTCGACCGGCAGCGCACCGGCGGTGTGACAGAGATCCCAGACGATCAGCGCACCGGCCTGATGGGCCTTGCGCGTCAGCGCCGCCATGTCGCGCAATTGGCCGGATTTGTAGTTGACGTGGTTGACCAGGATAACGGCGACGCGCTCATCGATCAGCTCCTCGATGTCAGGCGCATCGACGCCCTCGAGCCGCAGGACCGTACCCGGCCGGGTCGAAGCAACGCCCTCGGCCATATAGAGATCGGTCGGGAAGCTGTCGCCCTCTGCGACGATGACCGACCGGTCCGGACGCATCGCGAGCGCCGCATGCAGCACCTTGTAGATATTGATCGACGTCGTATCGCAGACCACAGTCTGGCCGGCCGCGGCGCCGATCAGGCGTCCGAGCTGGTCGCCGAGCTCGACCGGCATGTCGAACCAGCCGGCGGTGTTCCAGGCCCGGATGAGGTCCTGCGCCCATTCCTGTGTCGCGGCCTTGTTCAGTTCGTCGAAGACGGCGGGTGAAGCCGCACCAAGCGAATTGCCATCGAGGTAGATCACCCCTTGCGGCAAGACGAAACGATCGCGCATGGCGCGTAGCGGGTCCACGGCGTCCATCGCCTCGATTGCAGCGAGATCGGGAGTTGCATTCATGGTCGACTATCCCCGCGCATGAGCGTGCTCAGATGAACATATCAGGTGAACCGTCGGCGATCATGGGCAGTCCCTTGGGTGTTGTCAAACATTATATATAATTTACGCGATGGAAGGATTTCATATATAATCACCCGAGCAATTGGTACGGATGGTCGGCAATGCTGGACGACGAGCACTTCTCGAAGACAGAAGCAGCCTACAAGCTGCTGCGCCGCGATATCCTCACCACCCGTCTGAAGCCCGGCGCGCCGCTCAAGCTCAGCGCGTTGCGCAACAGCTACGGCATCGGCTGGACACCGCTGCGCGAGGCACTCTCGCGGTTGGAGGCCGAGCGCCTAGTGACCGCCATCAGCAATCGCGGCTTTGCCGTCGCCGCGGTCTCGCGCAACGAGTTGGAAGATCTGTCACGCGCCAGGTTGGTGGTTGAACTGCCTCTGCTCCAGGAATCGATCGAGGAAGGCGGCCGTGAATGGGAGGACGCCGTCGTTGCCGCCCATTACAGGCTGTCGCGCAGCAGGACCGCGGTCGACGACCCGTCCGACGAAGTGGTCGACGAATGGGATGAAAAGCACGAGGCTTTCCACGCGGCACTGCTCAGCGCGGCGGCGTCCCCCTGGCTGCTGACCTTCCACTCCACGATCGCGGATCAGTTGCGTCGCCATCACCGCTTTCTTGGCCTAGCGCCAACCTTGCGCGCGGCCGCCGGTCTCCAGCATGGCTACGAAGAGGCCATGGAGGCGTTGCGCCAGGCCATCGCGATCGAACATCACACCGCGCTCATGGAAGCGGCGCTGGATCGTGACATCGAGCGCGCGAAAACCCTGATGGTTGCCCACATCGGCTACACGCTGCATGTCTATGTCCATGCGGGCGACGGCAACACAAACAGGCGGTAATGCGACGAGGAACGATATGGGCAATCCCTCCGCCAAAGTTGGCATTTTGGCTCCCTTTCGTTCACGGGAGCCACGACCGGTGAAGTGAACCAAGCCCTCTTGTCGAGTTCCAGCGTTAGCCGAGGACAAGCCCGACACAGGGTGGGCCATAGGCCATTAACCATAGCAATTTCAACCAAGCGCTCGGCGGTGGCAGGCATGCGTCGATCGCGACGACTGCCGGGGCGCCAAATAATTTCAGCCGCCTTAACAAGTTCATTAAACTTTAAACGGTTGCGGAACACAACTGGAACAGATAGTGTTTGTTCTGGGTTTGTTTTTCCGATTCTGATTTAGGGTAACCTGGGGGCTGCCATGCTGACGCGCAAACAACATGAACTGCTGATGTTCATCCATGAACGGCTCAAGGAAAGCGGCATTCCGCCATCCTTCGACGAGATGAAGGAAGCGCTCGACCTTGCCTCCAAATCCGGCATACACCGGCTGATCACGGCGCTGGAGGAGCGCGGCTTCATTCGCCGCCTGCCCAATCGGGCGCGCGCGTTGGAAGTGCTGCGGCTGCCGGATTCGATCGCGCCAGGCCTCAACGCGGCAAAGAAGTTCTCGCCAAGCGTCATCCAGGGCAGCCTCGGTCAAGGCGGCCTTGGCCGGCAACTCAAGCCTGCGTCTTCGCGGATGCCTTCGGCCGGCAATGACGACGACGTGGTCTCCGCCGTGTCGATCCCGGTCATGGGACGCATCGCGGCCGGTGTGCCGATCGACGCCATCCAGCACCAGACGCATTCGATCTCGGTGCCGCCGGACATGATCATGGGCGGCGAACACTATGCCCTGGAGGTCAAGGGCGACTCGATGATCGAGGCCGGCATCTTCGACGGCGATACTGTCATCATCCGCAATGCCGATACAGCCAGCCCGGGTGAGATCATCGTGGCGCTGGTGGATGAAGAGGAAGCGACGCTGAAGCGGTTCCGCCGCAAGGGTGCCTCGATTGCTCTCGAAGCCGCCAACCCGGCCTATGAAACCCGCATTTTCGGACCGGACAGGGTCAAGGTGCAAGGCAAGCTCGTCGGGCTGATCAGGCGCTACTGAGCAGGGCTTGCGACCGGCTTTTCGGGTTTGCGGTAGGGTGGCAGGCCCCTCGCCTCGCGCGAAAACTTGCGCTGCGTGTGCCAGGGCCGGTATGACCCGTCCACTGCGAAGCTGATCGTCGCAGGCGTGGTCGCCGATTGGCGATCGAAGAAGACGGCCGCGCTACCCTTGCGGGCCAGTTGTCGCTTGGTGATGACGAGCACCAGCGGATTGTGACAGGGGTCATGGGCCGTGGCGTCATTGATGACGATCAGGTCGGCGAAGCCGCAGGCCATCCAGGCGTCCTTTCGGTCTTCGACATGCGCGATGATCGCACCGGACGGATGCTTGGCGAGACAAATGCCTGCTGTGCAATAGAAAGGCGCGCCCGACGGCAGCTCGGCGGCATCGGCTATCTCGAATTGCCCGTCTCCTTTGCTGAACACCTCCGGCATGACGATGGTTTCAGATGTCAGCGCGCGTTTCCAGTTGTCGACCGTGAATTCGTTCGGGCGTGCCCGGCTGACGGCGAGTTCGCCACCCCCGATCGGCAGCGCAACCAGCCGGGCGTCCTCCGAGATCAGCACGTCCGGTGCGCGCGTGTCCGAGACGGTCAACAGGCCGGCAAGCGCGAACGGAAGGGCTGCGAGCCGTAGCCATGTCGTGGCCATCGTCGCGATGACCAAGGCAATCGCCACCAGCAGGACGGACTGCTGCGAAATCAAACCGACCGCGTCGACCGGCGAGCGCTCGGAAATCCATCCGGACATAGCGATCATCACCGTCAGGCCTTTGCCCATCACGTAAAGAAAGGGACCATCTGCGCCAAAGGGCATCGCCAGTGCACTGAGGACGGCGAAAGGCATCACAACCAGCGAGACGATTGGCATGATGGCGAGATTGGCGAACAGGCTGAGCGGCGACACCCGCTGAAAATGCCAGATGGCAAACAGCGCCGTGGCAGAGCCGGCGATGATGGAGGTCATGGCAAGGCCGCCCATCGCCGACAGGAATTTTCTGGTGAGAAAGTCAGGCAGAGATCGCCGTGGCGGCGGCGGTTTCGTTTTCGCCGCACGATGATCAGACCAGCCGGCATAGGCACCGACCAGCGCCGAGGTCGCCGCGAACGACATCTGGAAACTTGGGCCGACCACTTCATGCGGCGACACCGCAATGACCGCGATCGCCGAGATCGCCAGGTTGCGCATGGTCAGCGCCGCCCGATCAAACAGCACGGCAAGCAGCATCACCGCCAGCATGATGAAGCTGCGCTCGGCGGCAACGACGATGCCTGAGATCACGAGATAGGCGGCGATCGAGACAAGTGCGGCGGCGGCCGCGTATTTCTTGACCGGTCTGCGCGCGGAAAAGTCAGGAAACAGGGCGAAGGCGCTGCGCATCAGCATCATGATGGTGCCGGCCACCAGCGCCATGTGCAGCCCCGAAATGGAGATGACGTGGTAGATGCCGGTGCGCCGCATCGCTTCGTTGATCTCATCGGGAATGCCGGCGCGCACGCCGACGATCAGCGCCGCGGCGATCTCGCCTTCGGCCCCACCGACACTGCCCCTGATATGGTCGGCGATGGCTTCGCGGGCATTTTCTATCCCCGAGGCAATCCGGGCCGACAGCGGCATGTCGTTGTCATTGCCGGCGACAAGCTTTGGATTGCCGAGAAAGAACCCGCTGCCGCCGATGCCGGCGAAATAGCTGTCGAAGGAGAAGTCGTAGCTGTCCGGCCTCACCGGGCCGGTGGGCGGCAACAGCTTGGCGTAGCCGGTGACCAGGGAGCCGGCGGTGATCTCCGCCGGGATCTTTCGTGCCGAAAGCCGAACCCGCTCCGGCGCATAGCGCAATTTCGGCCTCGCGGTCGACGTCACGTCGATGGTCAGCCGGATGCGGCCGGTCTCCATTTGGTCAAGCGAGACGACCCGGCCGGTCACTTGGGTCGAGATTTCCGAACCGAGCATCTGCGTTCCCGCCCGCCATGTCTCGACCTTGCCGGCGAGCAGGCCGAGCGTGCACAGCAGCGCAAACATGAAGCACAGATGGGTTTTCGGCCAGGAACGCGAGACGAACGCGCACAGCCCCGTCAGAACGACAACCGCGACAGGCTTCGCAAAATCAGGTTCCGCCGCCAGCGAGAAATAGCCGATCGCTCCGATCGCCAGGCAAACCGGCACCAGCAGGAAGGCTACGCCTCGGTCGAGTTCCAGGCCCGCTGCCGTGGCCACGCTGTGCCGCAGCCGAGGCAGCGATATCCGGCCGATTTGCCGGCGCACGCGCACGATCCTGCCAACTTCGGCAACAGGAGCGGGGGCGGAGACATCCGCTTGCAACGGCGGGTTGCCGGGGTCCGGCACGAGAGGTGATGGCAGCGGTAACGCAGCCGGCAGCGGCATCGCAAACAGGGACCGTTCGCTGACGCCAATAGCGGCGTCCTCGTCCTGATCCGAGCCCCGGCCCCGTCCAGCCATCGGGTCTGCCCCTTGCGCCCTCGACACCCTATGCTACATGAACGCGCAACGCGCGAAAGTCCGCGCAACCACACCCCGCTTCAGATGGTTTCCGAGAGTTTCATGTCCGACAAGGTCGTCACCCGTTTTGCCCCCTCGCCCACCGGTTACCTGCACATAGGCGGCGCGCGCACGGCGCTGTTCAACTGGCTGTACGCAAAGCACACTGACGGCACGATGCTGCTGCGCATCGAGGACACCGATCGCGAGCGCTCCAACGATGCCGCGACCGCAGCCATTCTCGACGGGCTTTCCTGGCTCGGCCTCTCCTGGGATGGCGAGGCCGTTTCGCAATTCGAGCGCGCGCCGCGTCATCGCGAGGTGGCCGAGGAGCTCGTGCGGATGGGCAAGGCCTATTACAGCTACGAGACGCCTGCCGAGCTCGAGGCGATGCGCGAGGCAGCACGCGCCAAGGGGCTGCCGCCCCGCTATGACGGCCGGTGGCGTGACCGGGACCCCTCCGAGGCGCCCGCAGGCGCCAAGGGCGCCATCCGCATCAAGGCGCCGACCGCGGGCGAGACGGTGGTGCACGACCGTGTCCAGGGCGAGGTGCGCTTCCCCAACAAGGATCTCGACGACTTCATCATCCTGCGTTCGGACGGCAACCCGACCTATATGCATGCCGTCGTCGTCGACGACCACGACATGGGCGTCACCCACATCATCCGTGGCGACGACCATTTGACCAATGCCGCCCGCCAGACGGTGATCTACGACGCAATGGGCTGGGACGTGCCGTCCATGTCGCATATCCCGCTGATCCACGGCGCCGATGGCGCCAAGCTGTCGAAGCGGCACGGCGCTCTCGGCGTCGAGGCCTATCGCGCCATGGGCTACCTGCCGGAGGCGTTGCTGAACTACCTGGCGCGCCTCGGCTGGAGCCACGGTGACGACGAGATCATGTCGATCAAGGACATGATCTCCTGGTTCGACATCGGCGATGTCAACAAGGGCGCCGCCCGCTTCGACTTCGCCAAGCTGGAGGCGCTGAACGGCGTCCATATGCGCCGCATGAGCGATGCTGAGCTGTTCGACATCTTCATCGCCACCCTGCCTTATCTCGAGGGGGGCCGGCGATGGCCGCGCGCCTCGACGACAGGAACAAGGCGCAGCTGCTGGCCGCGCTGCCCGGCCTGAAGGAGCGCGCCAAGACACTGGTCGAACTTGTCGACGGCGCCGCCTTCCTGTTTGCCACCCGGCCGCTCCCGGTCGACGACAAGGCGGCACTGCTGCTCAATGAAGACGCGCGCAAAATCCTGCGCGGCGCTCACGAAGCTTTGACGACCCTGTCAGGTGACTGGACGGCCACTGCGGCTGAAGCCGCGGTGCGCGACTATGCGCAGGCCGGCGGCCACAAGCTTGGCACCGTGGCCCAGCCTTTGCGCGCCGCCCTGACTGGCAAAAGCACCTCGCCGGGTGTGTTCGACGTGCTTGCCGTGCTCGGCCGCGAGGAAAGCCTGGCGCGCATAGCGGATCAAATCGATTAGGAGCGAACTGGCCCAAGAAGATTGGCATTGAAAGGCGCGTTTCGCAGTGCAACATTAGGCCTTGGCCCAATCTGGCACGCACCTCCTAGAATGCGGTGGCGAATACGCGCATTGCGGTGATTTCGACGTGTCGCTCTGCGGAATTTTGCCTTTGCCGGCATGAGGAAACAAGAAGGAGTTTGCAATGACCGAAGCTGCGAAAAAACTGGATTTGGGCGGCAACACCCACGAGGCCACGGCAACGCTTGAATTCGCCGGCAAGACGCACGAGTTCAAGGTGCGAAGCGGCTCGGTCGGGCCTGATGTCATCGACATCGCCTCGCTCTACAGCACCACCGGCGCCTTCACCTACGATCCCGGCTTCACTTCGACCGCAAGCTGCGAGTCGGAGATCACCTTCATCGATGGCGACGCCGGCATCCTCTTGCACCGCGGCTATCCGATCGACCAGTTGGCCGAACACGGCGACTTCCTCGAGGTCTGCTATCTCCTGCTCTATGGCGAATTGCCGACCAAGGCGCAGAAGGACGATTTCGATTACCGCGTGACGCGCCACACCATGGTGCATGAGCAGATGTCGCGCTTCTTCACCGGCTTCCGCCGCGACGCGCACCCGATGGCGGTGATGTGCGGCGTCGTTGGCGCGCTGTCGGCCTTCTACCACGACTCCACCGACATCTCCGACCCCTACCAGCGCATGGTTGCCTCCATGCGGCTGATCGCCAAGATGCCGACGATCGCCGCGATGGCCTACAAATACCATATCGGCCAGCCCTTCATTTACCCGAAGAACGAGCTGAACTTCGCCGCCAACTTCCTGCACATGTGCTTCGCCGTGCCGTGCGAGGAGTACAAGATCAATCCGGTGCTGGCGCGCGCCATGGAGCGCATTTTCATCCTGCACGCCGATCACGAGCAGAACGCCTCGACCTCGACCGTGCGTCTTGCCGGCTCGTCGGGCGCGAACCCGTTCGCCTGCATCGCCGCCGGCATCGCTTGCCTGTGGGGCCCGGCCCATGGCGGCGCCAATGAAGCGGCGCTCAACATGCTGGGCGAGATCGGCCATGTCGACCACATCCCGGAATTCATCGCCCGCGCCAAGGACAAGAACGACCCGTTCCGGCTGATGGGCTTTGGCCACCGCGTCTACAAGAACTACGATCCGCGCGCCAAGATCATGCAGAAGACGGCGCATGAGGTGCTGGGCGAGCTCGGCATCAAGGACGATCCGCTGCTCGATATCGCCATGGAGCTGGAAAAGATCGCGCTGACGGATCCCTATTTCATTGAGAAGAAACTCTACCCGAATGTCGACTTCTATTCCGGCATCACGCTTAAGGCGCTGGGCTTCCCCACCACGATGTTCACCGTCTTGTTCGCGGTCGCCCGCACCGTCGGCTGGATCGCGCAGTGGAAGGAGATGATCGAGGACCCGCGCCAGAAGATCGGCCGCCCGCGCCAGCTCTATACCGGTGCGCCGGAGCGTGACTACGTGCCGATCGCCAAGCGGTGATCGAGGCTTTCCGGATTGAGAAAGGCGCCCGTCAGGGCGCTTTTTTTATGTGACGAAGCACGACGCCCGCCGCGATCTCGCCGGACGGCTTGTCGGTCGCCATGCGCCGGGTAATCTCGGCAAAACCTTGCTTCTGCCAGGCGCGCATCCCGCTGTCGGCGAGCAGCGCTTCCAGTTGCCGGGTCAGATTGTTCGGCTTGACGTACTCATTATAGAATTCCGGGACCAGCGCCCGATCCGCGATCAGGTTGGGCAACAGCGCCGACCAAACGGACAACAAGTAAGGCGCCACGATGCGCGCGACGGGATCGAGCCTGTAGCAGGAGACCATCGGCACACCGGCCAGCGCCAGCTCCAGCGATACCGTCCCCGACGCGATCAGCGCCGCATCGGCCTTGCCGAAGGCCTGCCATTTGCGGTGGGGATCAAGGATGATCTCGGGTTTCTCATCCCACCGTGTGACCGAGGCCCTGACGAGGTCGGCGACATGCGGGACGGTCGGCAGCAGCAGCCGCAGGCGATGCCCGCGCGCATGCAGCATAGACACCGTCTCGCCGAACGGCTCGAGCAGCCGTCGTACCTCGCCGCGCCTCGAACCAGGCAGGACGAGCAGTGTCTTGACGCGATCTGGAGACGCAAGATCGCGCGGCAGATCCTGCGCCTTGGCAGCACCGAGCACGCCCGCATCATGGGTGAGGCGATGCCCGACATAGGTTCCGGGCGGGCCGCCCAGTCGTTCGAGTTCTTTCACCTCGAACGGCAGGATACAGAGGATATGGTCGACATAGGGCTTCATTGCCACCGCCCTGCCCGGCCGCCATGCCCACACGCTCGGGCAGACATAGTGGATGATCGGGATCGACGGATTGGTCGCACGCACCTTCCTGGCGACGCGCAGCGAAAAGTCAGGACTGTCGATGGTGACGAGGCAATCGGGCTTCTCGTCCGCAACGGTTTTGGCCAGCTGGTTGATCCGCCGCATCAGGCGTGGCAGGTCGCGCAGGATGGCGCTGAAACCCATCAGGGCGATCTCGCCGGCATCGAATGGCGACACCAGCCCCAGCGCCTGCAAATGGCGGCCGCCGAGACCGACGATCTGCACCTCGCGCCCGGTAGCCTGCTTGAGCGAACGCACGATGTCGGCGCCAAGCAGATCGCCCGACTCTTCGCCGGCAACAATCGCGATCTTCAATGCCCTGTCAGGCATGATGCGGCTCCGTTGCGGCAGGCAGACCGATGACGAACAGGCCGAGGGCGTTGGCGCGCGCGACGGTTTCAGGGCCTTCGAGAACCAGCGAACGTCCCGCCTCGACGGCAATGCCGGCAAGCCCGGCCGCATGCACCGCCTCGATCGTCTGCGGACCGATGGAAGGAAGATCCGCACGCAGTTCCTGGCCAGGCTTGGCGCATTTGACCAGCACGCCGCGGGTCTTGCCCGCGATACGGCCGTGGCCACGCAACTGTTTGGCGCGATCGAGCAATCCGGCAGTTCCCTCGATGCCTTCGAGCGCAATGGTGCGGCCGCCGACCGCGATCGCCGCCTGGCCAATATCCAGCGCGCCAATCGCCTTTGCCGCTGCAAGGCCTGCCTCGATGTCGAGCCAGTCCGATTTGCGTGGCGAGGCCTTGGTCAGGACACCCTCGGCGGCTACAAGGTTCGGCACGATTTCGTGGGCTCCGACGATCTTTATGCCTCGTGCTTCGAGACCTCGTGCCACGACCTTCAGCAAGCCATCGTCGCCGCGCGCCAGCGCCATGACCACCAGGGGAATCACCGCGAGCAGGCTGAGACTGGGCCGCAGCGCAAGCAATCGTGGCCTGCGCTTGATCTCGCCCGCAAGCACCAGATGGGTAATCCGGTGCCGCCTCAACAAGGGTATCAGCGAGCCTATACCTTCCAGAGCGAGGCTTTCATGCTCATACCGGGAGAGCTCCGCCATGCGGTCCACCTCGCCTTCCATCAGGATGACAAAGGGAGGATGGCCTCGTTGCGCCGAACCGGCCGCGACTTCGACCGGCAGGCTGCCACCGCCGGCGATGATGCCGACCCTGGCGCCCGAAGGGAGATCAAGACCCGCTGCCGCGGTCTCAGCCTTCGTCATCGACATCGTCGCCATCGCCGCCCTTGAGCGACGGCACCGCATAATGCCGTTTGCCGCGACTGGTGATGAAATCGACGATCTTCATGGCGGTCGGCGACGAAGCGAATTCGGCCTTGGCGAATTCGATGTTCTCGCCAACGGTGCGAGAGCGATCGAAGATCATATTGTAAGCCTTGCGCAGCACATGGATTTCGGACCTCGGCAGGCCGGAACGCTTCAGGCCAATGATGTTGAGGCCGCGCAGACTGGCGCGGTTACCAACTGCGATGGCATAGGGAATGACATCGCCCACGATAGCGGAGCAGCCGCCCAGAAAGGCATTGTCGCCGACACGGACAAACTGATGAACCGCCGTAAGGCCGCCAATATAGACGTTGTTGCCGACCTCGCAGTGGCCGCCCAGCGTCGCTCCGTTGGCGAACGTCGCATTGTCGCCGACGACGCAATCATGGGCGATGTGGGCGTAGGCAAGGAAATTGCCATTGTCGCCGATCGTCGTCTCGCCGCGGCTGGAATCGGTGCCGAGATGCATGGTCACGCCTTCGCGGATCGTGCAGTTCGTGCCGATGACCAAAGTGGTGCGGCCGCCCTTGTGCTTGGTGTTCTGCGGCGGCCCGCCCAGTATCGCCATCGGATAGACCTTGGTCGAGGCACCGATGGTGGTCGCGCCCATCACCGAGACATGGCTGACCAGTTCGACGCCGTCGCCGATCACCGCATCGGCGCCGACATGACAAAACGGCCCAATGCGCACGCCTTGACCGATTTGGGCGCCCTCCTCCACGACAGCGGAAGCATGAATGGATGTCTTGATTTTCATAAGCATTCGATCGTCAGTCGCTGGTGACCATCATGGCTGAAATCTCGGCCTCGGCCGCCTTGGCGCCGTCGACCATGGCTTCACAAGCGAATTTCAGCAGGTTGCCGCGTTTCTTGATTTTCTTGACATGGATCCTCAACTGGTCGCCCGGAACGACCGGTTTGCGGAATTTGGCATTGTCGATGGTCAGGAAATAGACCAATGACGGCTTTTCAGTGCGCAGGCTGCGGATGCAGATGGCGCCGGCCGTCTGCGCCATCGCCTCGACGATGAGCACTCCCGGCATCACCGGCTGCTCGGGGAAATGGCCCTGAAAATGCGGCTCGTTTATGGTCACGTTCTTGATGCCGACGGCGGACTCGTCGCCATCGATGTCGACGATGCGATCGATCATCAGGAACGGATAGCGGTGCGGCAGGAGCTTCATGAGCCCCATAATGTCGACCGCTTCCAGCGTCGTCGAAGCGATCATGTCAGCCATTGCCTCCCTCGCCCTGTTTGCGGGTCCTGGCGAGCTTGCGCAGCATGGCTATCTCCCGCATGGCTTCCGCCATCGGCTGTGCCGGATAACCACCCCAGATCTCGCCTGCAGGGACATTGCTCATAAACCCACTTCTGGCGGCGAGCTTGGCCCCAGACCCGATGGTCAGGTGATCCGCAAGCCCGACGCCGCCGCCCATGGTGACATTGTCACCCACGATCACGGAACCCGAAATACCCGAAAGCCCGGCTATTATGCAATTGCGGCCGATGCGGACGTTATGGGCGATCTGCACGAGATTGTCGATCTTGGTGCCCTGGCCAATGATCGTATCGGACATGGCGCCGCGATCGACGGTGGTGTTGGAGCCGATCTCGACATCGTCCTGGATAACGACACGGCCGACCTGCGGCACGCGTTCGGGTCCCTTGGCGCCGCCGACGAAGCCAAAACCATCTTGGCCGATCCTGGCGCCGCCATGGATGATGACGCGGTTGCCGATCAAGGCATACTGGATGCTGGCGCCTGGACCGACATAGCCGTCGCGGCCGATCTGGCAGGATTGTCCGATGACCGCGTTGGGCGCGATGACCGTACCGCCGCCGATCGAAGCACCCGGCCCGATGACGGCACCTGCCTCGATGACAGCACCTGCCTCAACATGCGCGGTCGGATCGATATGAGCATGCGGCGAGACACCGGTTTCACTGGTCATTGGTCCCGGTGTCGCGGCCGTCGGGAACAGCAGACGGCCGACCAGCGCGAAGGCCTGTTGCGGGCGCGGATGAACGAGTACCGCGATGCCGGCCGGCGCCTTGCTGGCGAATTCCGCCGGACACAGGACCGCAGCCGCTCGCAATGACAGCATCAGCGCGGAATTGCGCTTGCCATCAACGAAAACGAGCGCATTCTCGCCGCCTTCATTGGCCGGCGCGAGCGCTTCGATCGAAACGTCGGATTGGCCGGAATCGACAAGCACCGAGCCGGTCAGATTCGCGACTTCGCCCGCCGTATACCGGCGTGATGGCGCGAAGAACACCGGATCGGTCATTCCAGAAGCTATATCCAGCTAGGTCGGAACATCTCTCCCGGACCTGAAAAATCCGGGAGCATCGTTGGCCGTCGATCAGAAGCGGGTCGATATGCCGAAATTGAACTCCTGCACGTTGTCGGTCGCTTCCTTCTTGACCGGGATCGCATAGTCGATACGGATCGGACCAAACGGCGATGCCCACATCAAGCCGAGGCCGACCGAGGCGCGCAGCTTCAAGTCCGTCGAGGTCTGGGTGACAGCCACATTCTCGATTTGGGTGCCATAGAGCGTTGCAGCGTCGGCAAATACGGCGCCGCGCAGCCCAAAGCTTTCCGGAATGGCCGGCAGCGGGAACTGGGCTTCGGCCGAGGCGTTGAAATACGTCGTGCCACCGAGATGGTCACCCGTAACACTGTCCACAGGGCCAATGCCGCCATATTCGAAACCACGGATCATGCGGTCGTTGCTCTGGAACTGATCGAAGATACGCAAACCGCCGTCGCCGCCATAACCCCCGACATGGCCTGCGCCAGCCGAGACGAGGCCAACCAGATCGAACTGCTCCGAGAGCGTCTGATAGATGCTGCCGCGCCCAGTCAGCTTCACATACTTGGCATCGCCACCGAGGCCGGCAAATTCGGCCGTCGTGGTGGCGTAGATGCCTTCGTGCGGGTTCTTCATGTCGTCGATGGTATTGTAGACCAGCCCGAGGCTGACCGACGACTTGATCCAGGGGCTTTCATCGATACCCTGAACGATCGCCTGCGAAATGTCGCAGTCGCCCAGCACGCCGTCTCCATTGTCATCGCAACCGTTGTCGTACTCGTACTTTTCCCGTGAGATGTTGTACGCCAACTGCGTCGAGATGCTGTTGGTGATCGGCAGGCCGAAGCGCACCGTCGCGCCCGTGGTCTCGCTATCGTAGTGATCGTAATTCCGGGTCTGCTGGAAGATATCGAAGCCGGCGGCGATGCGCCGTCCGAGGAAATAGGGTTCGGTGAAGGACAGGCTGTAGTCGCGCGAATTCTTGCCGCCGCCTGCCGACAGCTTGATGAACTGGCCGCGACCGAGGAAGTTGCGCTCGGTGATCGATCCTTCGATGGACGGACCCGCCGTGTCTCCACCGGTCGAGTAGCCGGCGCCGACCGAGAATTCGCCGGTCGATTTTTCGACAACGTCGACCACCAGCACGACTTGGTCAGGCTGCGAACCTGGAACGGTCGAGATATCGACTTTTTCAAAGTAATTCAGGTTTTCCAGGCGCTTCTTCGCGCGCTGAATGAGAACTTGATTGAAGGCGTCACCTTCGCTGACGTCGAACTCGCGGCGAATGACATAATCACGCGTGCGGTCGTTGCCGCGAATCTCGATGCGTTCGATATAGGCTTTGGTGCCCTGGTCGATGGTGTAGACCACCGAAATGGTGTGGTTCTCGAAATTGCGGTCGCCGCGCGGCGTCACCTGCGCGAAGGCATAGCCGGAACCGGCCACCTTCTCGGTCAGCGCGATGATGGTGTCCTCGACGTCCTTGGCATTGTAGACGTCGCCCTTGCGGGTCTCGACCACCGATTCCAGCGACTTCGAGTCGACTTCCGGGATCGTGCTTTCGACGCTGACATCGCCGAACGTGTAGCGGTCGCCTTCTTGGACGGTGATGGTGACCGTGTACTTGTTCGTCGCACTGTCGAGTTCGCCGACGGCGGACACGACCTGGAAATCGGCATAGCCGTGATTGTAATAGAAGCGGCGCAGCAGCTCCTGGTCGGCGCGCAGTTTGTCGTCGTCATAGACGTCGTCGCGCAGAATGAAGGAAACCCAGGACGAACGCTTGGTATTGATCACATCCGACAGGCGGCGGCTGGAATAGGCGCTGTTGCCGACGAAATTGATCGCCGCGATCTGAGTGCGGTCGCCTTCAGTGATGTTGAAGACGACGTTCACGCGGTTGTCGCCAAGCTGCATGACCTGCGTGGTCACAGTCACATCGTCGCGACCGATGCGCCTGTAGGCAGCCTTGACCGCCTCGACGTCGGAATCGAGCGTCGCCTGCGAAAACGTTCCGCGCGGCTTCAACTGCACCGCCATCTCAAGCGCGTTGTCCTTGAGCTTCTTGTTGTTCTGGAACAGCACCTGGTTCACGACCTGGTATTCGGCAACCTTGACCACCAGCGTCGAGCCGACCTGATTGATCTGCACATCCGAGAACAAGCCGGTGCCGAACAGCGCCTTGACCGCGCTGTCGATATCGGAGCTGGAGAAAGCTTTGCCCGGCTTGATGGTGATGTAATTGCGGATGGTTTCAGCGTCGATACGCTGGTTGCCGCTCACTTCTACTCTGCTGACGACAGCGGCTTCGGCCGCCGATGTGGCAACGAACTGCACTGCGAGCGCGCCTGGCACCACAAGGGCCGCAGACAGGGTCACCGCGGACGCGGCGCTCAGAAACTTGGATGCTGCCTTCATCGGGCTTAATAACCTTTTCTCGTAGTCCCCACGGCGAGAAAACCGGACGTGCGGTAATTTCTCGTACCGTATTAACCGGATTTTCCCTACACGCAAGGCTTCTGGTTAATTTGTATTTACTTAACCTCGCGGCGTGGCTTTCGCGTCACTCATATCCCCGGGCATGGTAAACGGCGTCTCAACATCGCTCATGCCAAAGCCAAATTTCTTCATGATTTCAGCATCCAAACAGATCGTTCCAGAAAACGAAACCCATGAAGCACAGCACCAGAAGCAACCCGGCCCGATAGGCCATTTCCATCATCCGATCCGACACCGGACGGCGAATGACGGCCTCCACCCCGTAGAACAAGAGATGGCCGCCGTCGAGTGGGGGAATCGGCAAAAGGTTCAGAAACCCGATGCCGACGGACAGCAGTGCAATCAGTTGCACGAGCCATTCGAACCCCAGTTTCGCTGCCTTGCCGGCCATGTCGGCGATCTTCACCGGGCCGCCCAGCTGACACTTGTCCTCACGCCCGACAACGAAACGCTGCAGGAACTGACCGGTGCGCTGAATGACATGCCCAGTCTCCTCGACTGCCGCTGCAACTGCCCCGATGGGCGTGTAGGTGACAAGGCGGGGCTGGCCGAGTTCCTTGTTGTTGACGACGCCGATCACGGCAACCTTGACCTTGTTGCCGAGCGCGTCTTCCTGTTCCATCAACCGCGGCGCCGCCGTCACCGTGACCTCCTTGCCGTCGCGCAGCATGACGAAGGTGATGGTGTCGCCGGCACGGCCCGAAACCAGGCGTTGGACGTCGCCAAAGGTTTCGACCTTGCTGCCGTCGACGCTGACGAATCGGTCACCGGGCAGGATGCCGGCTTTCGCCGCCGGGCTGTCAGCCGTCACCTCTGCGACCATCGGCTCGGCGACATAGCGGCCATGGGAGGAAAACAACACGGTAAAGACGACGATCGTCAGCAGGAAATTGAACAGCGGCCCGGCGACCACCGTCGCCGCGCGCTTCCAGATCGGCTGCGTGTGAAAAGCGACCTTGCGTTCCTCCTCGGTCAGCGTCTCGATCTCTTCCGAAGTCGGCTGACTCGACGTGGCGTTCATGTCGCCGACGAATTTGACATAGCCGCCAAGCGGTATCGCGCACAGTTTCCAGCGCGTGCCGTGGCTGTCGCTGAAGCCGAAAAGCTCCGGGCCGAAGCCGATCGAGAAGGCCTTGACCCCGATGCCACACCAGCGCCCGATGAGGTAGTGGCCCATTTCATGGACGAACACGACCACGGTCAGCACAAAGAGGAACGGCACGAGCGTGCCAAGGACGAAGCCTTGTGTGCTGAAAAGCGCGTGAAGAATCTCGTTCAAGATAAACCCTCAAATTCTTCCGCGGCGCGGATAGCGCCGTGACTGTGGCATCAATCCAGGCGAATCCAAGGCGCGGCGCGCATCGGGCCCTGAAATGACGCCTCTCAAACCGGAAACAGCCCCTGCGCCGGATGATCGGCGGTCGCCGAAATCCAGCCGATGACGTATAGGGCGAAAGCCGCCGCGACAAGCCCGTCGACACGGTCCATGACGCCGCCGTGGCCGGGGATGAGCGCACCCGAATCCTTGCGACCGTGGCGGCGCTTGATCCAGGATTCAAACAGGTCGCCAGCCTGGGCGACAATCGACAGCACGAGCGCCACAAGGCCGAGCAACGCCAGATTGCCGACGCCGGCAACCGCGGCCAGGATGAGCCCGGCCACAACTCCGCCGACAGCGCCGCCGAGCGCGCCGCTGCGTGTCTTGCCGGGAGAGATCGACGGCGCCAGTTTTGGGCCGCCGACCGTACGGCCAACGAAATAGGCAAAGATATCGGTGGCCCAGACGACCGCGAACAGGAACAGGATGGCGACGAGGCCTGAACGATCCCCGTCGCGCAACAGGGCAAGCGACAGGCCGGAAACACTGGCATAGGCAAGACCGGCCGCGTCCCATTGTCCGGTCTTGCGAACCGAGGCGGCAATCGCCACTGCGGCAACCGCCACCACGACAAGCGGCAGCAGCCACGATGCGGCAAGGCCGGCAATCAAGGCCCCAATGAAAACAACCAGCAGCGCTTCCGGCAGGAAACCCGGGCCCGTGGCCTCGGCTGGGCGCGACATGCGTGTCCATTCATAGAAGATCACCGCAGCCATCACGGCACACAGCAACCGGAACGGCAGCCCCCCAAACCAGGTCAAGCTAAGGGTAATGATGGCAAGCACGACTGCCGAAATGACGCGAAGCTGGAGATTGCTCATCCTGCGGCCGGTCGCGAGGCAACGTCCTGCGAGCCAAGTCCGCCGAATCGACGTTCGCGGCTGGCAAATTCGCGTAGGGCCTCGGCAAGATGCTCGCGGCTGAAGTCGGGCCAGTAGCAAGGCAGGAAGACGAGCTCGCTATAGGCGGCCTGCCACAGGAGGAAGTTCGACAGCCGCAGCTCACCACTGGTGCGGATGACCAGTTCCGGGTCGGGGATACCTTGCGTGTCGAGTGCGCCGGCAAAGCTTTCGGCTGATATCGCCTCGCTGTCGAGTTCGCCACGGGCCACGGCCGCGGCAAGCTTGCGCGCCGTGCGCACGATCTCGTCGCGTCCGCCATAGTTGAAGGCGATCACCAGCGTCAGCGCTTCATTTGCGGCGGTCAGCGATTCGGCCTCGTCGAGCAGCCCCCTGATGTCGGATTGCAGCCCTGCCCTGTCGCCGATGATTCTGACCCGCACACCGCTCTGGTGCAAATCGGCGAGATCACGGCGGATGAACAGTTTCAGCAGGCCCATCAGGTCGCTGACCTCGGACTTCGGCCGCGACCAGTTCTCCGACGAGAAGGCATAGACAGTCAGGAAGGAGATGCCGAGCCCGGGTGCGGCGCGCACCGTCTTGCGCAGCGCTTCGACACCGGCCCGATGGCCAGCAAGACGAGGCATGCCGCGCGCCTTGGCCCAGCGTCCGTTTCCGTCCATGATGATCGCGACATGCGCGGGCGTTGCCATGTTCTCGCTTTCGGGTCAGCCGATGGCCAAACCCTAAACCTGCATGATTTCAGCTTCCTTATCGGAAAGCAGGTGGTCGATGGTGCTGATCGTTTCGTCGGTAAGTTTCTGGACCTGGTCGGAACGCTTGCGCTGATCGTCCTCGCTGATGTCGCCGTCCTTTTCCGCCTTCTTCAGGAAGTCCATGCCATCGCGGCGCACGTGGCGCGCGGCGACGCGGGCGTTCTCGGCGTAGCCGTGCGAGATCTTGACCAGTTCCTTGCGGCGCTGTTCGTTGAGCTCGGGCAGCGGAATCCTGAGATTGGTGCCGTCGACGATCGGGTTGAAGCCCAGATTGGATTCGCGGATGGCGCGGTCGACCGCGCCGACCATCGACTTGTCCCAGACCGACACCGAAATCATGCGCGGCTCCGGCACCGAGACGTTGGCGACCTGATTGATCGGCATGGTGGTGCCATAGGCCTGCACCTGGATCGCGTCGAGCAGATTGCTGGAGGCGCGACCGGTCCGCAGCGAAGCCAGATCATGTTTGAACGCGGCTATTGCCCCGTCCATGCGCCGCTTGAGATCGTCGTACTCACCACTCATCTTAATCTCCTCGACCCGTCTAGCGCGGGTTCACTGCTTCGGGGCAAGGCCCCGTGTTCGAGCCTGATTTTCGAAAACCGGCATCCCTTTTTCGGGACCAGGCCCCAGGATCAATCGTCCGCGACGACCGTGCAGCGGCCGCCGCCCCTTAGAATATCGCCAAACCCACCTTTTTCGTGGATCGAATAGACGATTATCGGAATGTTGTTTTCGCGCGCAAGTGCAATCGCAGCCGTATCCATGATGGAGAGGCCGCGTTTTATGACTTCGCCATGGCTGATGCGCTCGAAACGCGTCGCATCCGGGTCCTTCTTCGGGTCGGCCGAGTAGACACCGTCGACCTGAGTGCCCTTGAACAGCGCGTCGGCGCCGATTTCAGCCGCGCGGAGTGCCGCCGCCGAATCAGTGGTGAAGAACGGATTGCCGGTGCCGCCGGCAAAGATCACCACCTTGCCCTGGTTCATGTAGGCGGTTGCCTGGCGCTGTGAGAAACTCTCGCAGAGTTCGGGCATGGCGATCGCAGAGAGCACCACGGCGTCGACGCCGATCTTGTTCAATGACGTGCGCAGCGCCAGTGAATTGATGACCGTGGCAAGCATGCCCATGTGGTCGCCGGTGACGCGGTCACCGCCCTTGGAGGCAACGGCCACGCCGCGAAAGATGTTGCCGCCGCCGATGACGACGCCGACCTCGATGCCCAGTGCGCGGGCTTCGGCGATATCGGCGGCGATGCGATCCACCACCGAAACGTCGATGCCGAAATGCTGTTCGCCCATCAACGCTTCGCCCGACGCTTTCAACAAGACACGTCGGTAGAGGGGCTTCACCGTCATCTGGTCCTCGTCATTTTGCGTGTGACGCGTTCCGGGTGGCTACCCTCGCGCAGGCGCCGCCCCGAAACATGGCGCGATGCCGTGTTCCGATACACGAAGGGCGCCGCGATGTCACGCGGCGCCCGAGCCGGAAATTCGAGATCGAGACGCTCAGCCAATCATTAGCTGACGCCGGCAAAAGCGCCCTCTATCAGCAGGTCCGGGAAGTAGCCCATCGGCTTGCCGCCGACCGCCTGGCCCCCGGTGAGGCCGCCCTGGATTTCCGGTCCGAAGAACGAATATGGAAACGGCGTGACTGGCCGGCTGACTGCGTCGAGCCGTACCAGAAGCTCTCGCGGAATCTCGAAATCGAGCGCGCCGAGATTGTCCTTGAGCTGATCCAGCCTCGTCGCACCGATGATCACCGAGGCGACACCTGGCCTTGTCGCCGCCCAGTTCAAAGCGATCTGGGCCATGCCGCGGCCAAGCTCGCCGGCAACCTTTTCCAGTTCGGCAACGATTGCCCAGTTGCGGTCGCTGAATTTCTGAAAGCCCGGATTGCTCGAGCCGCGCATCGTCTCCAGCCTGCCACCGGCCTTATTGATTGTATCCGAACGATATTTGCCACTCAGAAGGCCGCTTGCCAGCGGGCTCCAGACCATGATGCCGGCGCCGTAGCGCGTACCGAACGGCACGAATTCATGCTCGATGTTGCGCTCGGCTAGCGAATATTCGAGCTGCAGCGCCGAAACCGGTTCATAGCCGCGTTGCTCGGCGACGGATTGCGCCCTGCTCGCGTACCAGGCGGGGACGTCGGAGAGGCCGACATGGCGGATCTTTCCGGCGCGCACCAGATCGTCAAGCGTCCGCATCACCTCTTCCGGCGACGTCAGCCTGTCCCAGGCATGCAGGATATAGAGATCGATATAGTTGGTACCGAGCCGCTTCAGCGAGCTTTCGACGGCGCGGATGATGTTCTTGCGGCCATTGCCGCCGGCATTCGGATTGCCCTGCTCCAGATTCATGCTGAACTTGGTGCTGATCACCGCCTTGTCGCGCAGGCCGCGCTCGGCGATGAACTCGCCAAGCCAGGTCTCGGAGGTGCCGCCGGTATAGGCGTCGGCGGTGTCGAAGAAATTCCCGCCTGCCTCGACATAGGCATCGACCAGAGCGCGCGCCGTCTCCTTGTCGGCACCCCAGCCCCATTCGGTGCCGAAGGTCATGGTTCCGAGTGCCAGGCGGGTGACTCGTAGCCCGCTGTTGCCAAGGGTGTAGTAGGACATGGTCATGATGTCGTTCCGATCCTGTTCAATGCCGATCCTGTCCGGGGGTCGCCTTGACCCACGGATTGCCGCGCTCATGCGTCATGCGGAATGTGAAGCCGTCCACCATCCAACCCGCGCCCGAACGGGTCAGGTGGTGTTCGTAAGTGCCCCAGACTTCCCAGAGCGGGTCGCCATTGCCTTCCATCCGGTTCCAGGCATAGCCATTGGAGAACACGGTCGCGGCGTCGCCGTCGATGGCGACCTGGTGGTTGGTACGAAGATGCAGGCTGGTCTTGCTGCCCCCGAGATTCGCTGCCCAGGTCCCGATCAAATCGTCCGAGGCGATGGTGGCCGAGGGCTGTCCGCTCAGGCTGCTGAAGTCGACGGTGACACGGTCGGCGAAATAGCTGCGGGCCAGCCGCCAATCCTGTGCATCGACGGCACGATCGATGGCATCGGCGATACGGATGACCGCGCGCTCATCGGCGAGCGTCATTTCGCGCGATGGCTCGGCTCCGCCGGCGTCGACCGGCGCCAGCGCAATACCCGCCGCGAAGGTAGCGTACTTCAATGCATTCATGTCTCTTCTCCTTTGCGCATCGGCCGCCGCCGATCTGTTGGCGACAATGTGGGCCAGCGCGCCGGCGTCGAGAAGATTGCATTATCTGCACAGACTATGCGATATCATGCATGAATGGATCGCGACCTGCTCAGCCATCTTCCCGTCATCGTCGCCGTGGCGCGACGCGGCGGCTTTGCGTCCGCCGCCGCGGAACTTGGCATGAGCCCTTCGGCGGTCAGCCACGCGGTGCGCCTTGTCGAAGAGCGGATCGGCCAGCCGCTGTTTGCCCGCACCACGCGCAGCGTTGCCTTGACCGAGGCCGGTGAGGCGCTTGTGGCGGCAGCGCAGCCTGCCCTGGAAGATATCGCGGATCGGATCGAGCGGATTCGCTCGGTGAAAGGCAGGGCGAGCGGCCTGCTCAAGATCAATGTGCCGCGCCTGGCGTTGCCGCTCGCCTTGATGCCCATCCTGTCGGCAATGGCCGAGCGCTATCCCGAGGTGACGGTGGAAGTGTTCACCGACGAGCGCCTGAGCGACATTGTCGGCGAGGGCTTCGACGCCGGCATAAGGCTGGGCGAGATGATTGCCGAAGATATGGTGACGGTGCGGCTGACGGAGCCGTTCCGAACGATCATCGTCGCCTCCCCCGCCTATGTTGGCCGCCACGGAAAGCCGCGAACGCCGGCTGATCTCTCCAGCCACAACTGCATCGGCTATCGTCTGTTGCGATCGCGCGCGCTCTATCGCTGGGATCTGTGCGACCAGGGCAAGGATATCGGCGTCGAAACGCGTGGCAGCGTCGTCGTCACCGATCCGCTGTCGGCGCGCGACATGGCGCTGGCCGGCATCGGACTGGCCTACCTGTTCGAGCCGCTGGTGCGGGCCGATATCCAGGCCGGCCGACTGATCGAGGTGCTGCGCGAAGCCGCGATCGACGAGCCGGGGCTGTTCCTCTATTTTCCCCGCCGGGCGTCGATGGCGCCGAAGCTCAGGGCTTTCATCGACACCGCACAAGAAATCGGCCGGGCATCCCTGCGGACACCCGGCCGATAAAATTCGCCAGAAGGACAGCTGCCGCGGCAGCTTACTTCTTGACCGCCGCCGCGACTTCCGCCGCGAAATCGGTCTCTTCCTTCTCGATGCCTTCGCCCAGCGCAAAGCGCAGATAGGCGGTTATCTTGGCAGGGGCGCCGATGTCCTTCTCGGCATCCTTCAGCGCCTTCTCAACGGTGATGTCGGGATTGAGCACGAAGGCCTGCTTCAGGAGGACGACTTCCTCGTAGAACTTGCGCAGACGGCCTTCGACCATCTTCTCGATGATCGCTTCCGGCTTGCCGGACTGGCGCGCCTGATCGGAGAAGATCGCCTTCTCGCGCTCGATTGCCGCCGGATCGAGTTCTTCGGTGGTCAGCGCCATCGGGCTGGTGGCGGCGACATGCATCGCGACCTGACGCGCAAACGCGTTGGCAGCATGCTCGTTGCCCGTGGTCTCGATCGCAACCAGCACGCCGAGCTTGCCAAGGCCATCGGCAACCGCGTTGTGTACGTAGGTGGCGACGGCGCCATGTGGAACGTTCAGCTTGGCCGAACGGCGGAAGCCCAGGTTCTCACCGATGGTGCCGACAGCATCCTTGATGGTGTCGGTGACCGACTTGTCCGAACCCGGATATTTGGCCGCTGCAACCGCCTCGGTCTTGCCGCCATAAGCGAGCGCGACCTTGGCCACATTGGCAACGATCTCCTGGAACGCGGCGTTACGAGCAACGAAGTCGGTCTCGGAATTGACTTCGACGACGGCCGCTTCGCGCGGGCCGGAATCGACGCCGATCAGGCCCTCAGCCGCAGTGCGGCCGGCCTTCTTGTCAGCCTTGGAAATGCCCTTCTTGCGCAGCCAGTCGATGGCCTCTTCCATGTTGCCGTTGGTTTCGTTCAACGCCGCCTTGCAATCCATCATGCCCGCGCCGGTCAAGTCGCGGAGTTCTTTGACCTGTGCAGCCGAAATGCTCATTGTCGCCTCTTTGTTTTAAATGCACCGACGCACCATCGAACCTCGATGATGCGTCTGTTTAGCGTGCCAAAATATGAGAAAGATGAAGGCCGCAACCGGCCTTCGATTGTTAAGCTTCGGGGGCTTCCGATGCCGGAGCCGGATCGAGAGCCGGTTCGACCGGAGCTTCGACCGAAGCGCCGATGTCGACGCCGAGCGCGCCCTGCTGGCGGGCGATACCGTCGATCGCAGCCTTGGCGATCAGGTCGCAATAGAGCTGGATGGCGCGGGCAGCGTCGTCATTGCCGGGGATCGGGAAGTCGATCTTGTCCGGGTCGCAGTTCGAATCGATAATGGCGACGACCGGGATGCCGAGGCGCTTGGCCTCGAGGATTGCGATCGCTTCCTTGTTGGTGTCGATGACGAACATCAGGTCGGGCGTCGAGCCCATGTCCTTGATCCCGCCCAGCGCCTTGTCGAGCTTCTCGCGCTCGCGGTCGAGGTTGAGGCGCTCCTTCTTGGTGAGGCCCTGGGCCTCGCCGGCCAGCATCTCGTCGAGCTTGCGCAAGCGCTGGATCGAGTTCGAGATCGTCTTCCAGTTGGTCAGCATGCCGCCGAGCCAACGCGAATTGACATAGTACTGGGCCGAACGCTGTGCCGCATCGGCGACGATGTCGGACGCCTGGCGCTTGGTGCCGACGAATAGCACGCGGCCGCCCTTGGCGACAGTGTCGGAAACCTGCTTCAGCGCCTGGTGCAGCAAAGGCACCGTCTGCGAGAGGTCGATGATGTGGATGTTGTTACGGGCGCCGTAGATATAAGGCGCCATTTTCGGGTTCCAGCGGTGGGTCTGGTGGCCGAAGTGAATGCCAGCTTCCAAAAGCTGGCGCATGCTGAAATCAGGCAGAGCCATTCTTAGTTCCTTTCCGGTTAGCCTCCACGGACACAGGCATTTTTGGACTTTGTCCTCGAACGCCACCGGAGGTTTCAGCCGGATTTCTCCCGGGCAGACACCAAAGTCCGTGTGTGGAATGAGCGCGCATATAGAGGGGATGCGCGACAAACGCAAGCCGTGTGGCGTTTCACCACTCAGCGTGCGGCAATCAGCGCTCCTGTGCCGATCATCGCGCTGCCGGCAAACCTGTTCATCAGTCGCATGCGTCTCGGCGTCCTGAACCAGCCCGAAGCCCGCCCGGCAAGTGCAGCATAAATACCCATGGTGAGGATGTTGACGCTGATTACGACCGCGACCACCAGCAGTCCGTCGGCAAGGGTCATGGTGTTGAGGTTCAGGATCAGCGGCATGATCGAAGCGTGGAACAGAATCGCCTTCGGATTGCCCAGCGCGATGGATGCGCCGAGGAAGAACGACCGTGACAATCTCGCCTGCGACGCCTGCGGTTCATCCGATTGCGTGGCGGCGGCTCGCCACATCCTGATGCCGAGGAAAACCAGATAGGTAGCGCCCGCGTATTTCAGCAGGAGAAAAACCCATTCGAAAGTCTGGGCCAACGCCACCAGTCCGAGCAACGCCAGGGTGACCAGCACGGCATCGCCGGCGGCGACGCCGACCCCGGCCACGAACGCACGAAGAAACCCGCGCGACACACCGTTGGTTATGACCGCGAACATCGCCGGTCCCGGTGTTGCGGCTGCAAGCGTGATCGCGGCGCAATAAGCCAGAAATGCCGTTGGTGTCATCGCCGAGCCTTTCCATTGGGCACCCGCACCCGCCGGAAGATCGCGACGATCTCCTCGCGGCTGCATTCGAAAGCGCCGAGCCGCACCGCACGGTCGCGCTCGAAGCCGGTTATGTCATAGTGCGGCGCCGATGTCTTGGGCGGCCCCTGGTAGGATGAGCGCTTGAGGCCGAGTTGCGCGGCGAAGCGATGCAACTCGTCGGTGTCGTCAGCCATCAGATGGCACCAGCGATGGCCAGCCCAGTTCCAGATCGCCGCGTCGACATAGACTGCCATGAAGCTTGCTGTCTGCCTTTCATTCTTCGCAATCCGCCATTCTTCGCAAGCGAATGACGATCGGCCTCATGGCCCGTGTGGATGTCAGTGACGATAGAATGGATTCGGATAGAAAATGAAGCTGCCACCGACCGCAAGCTTAGCCACCGTGCTGGCGACTGTGGCCTGCATGCGACGGTGCAACTCGGCAACCGCATCGTCGACCGAGCCGGCATGCTCATGCAGGCCAAGTGGATCGGGTACCCGGATGTAGGAGCAGCGCGGTCCGGCCGGCTGCGGAATGAGCCGGTTCATCGTGTCGCGCAATCCGCTCCGGCAATAGTCGTTGCGGATCCGCTTCAGGTGCTCGGCGATCTCCTCCTGCGTGATGCGCGGATTGGCCGAGGCCCACGACCCGACGCGTTGCAGCCTCTGAATCGTGTCGGCGAGCACGCGGACCTTCTTTTGCTCGTCCGCATCGCCGGTGTTTTCGCGCTGCCAACGACGCGCCCGTCGTAGAAGCTCTGCGGTGTCGGTGACGGCGGTGTCGGAAGAAATGGCTTGGCCAAGCCGGCGGCTGAGCTCGGCGACCAACGCCTTCTGGCGCCCGGCATAGGTTGCGCCTTCTTCGGATGACAGGCTCCACTCGCCTTCGTCGCGGGCCAGCAGCGTCGAATAGATATGGTGGATGCGCTGCGGCAGCGTGTCGGTCGCTTGGCGTTCTATTTTCAGGTTCTTCTCGACATAGGTGCATTCCTTCCCGAGCGCCGCTTCGACATTCCTGGTGAAGACCAGCTTCCAGACGACCGGCGCGATCCAGACCTTGAAATCTGGACCCGTGGCCCGACCTCGCTTGAGCGCCTCAAGCCCAATCTCGACGGCGCCCGGCAGCAACGGCGCCACGATGTTGGCATGCCAGCCGACGCCGCCTTCTGGATGCAGCAGCACGCCATGGCCTTTCAATGCCCAGACGACGGAGTGTTCCTTGGCTGCCCCGCTGTTGCCGGGAATCTGGGCGATCAGGTTGTTGGCCAGCCAGAATTTCTGCATCAGCCGGCCAAGCCCGTTGACGACGCCATTCGTTGCCCAGGACGCAGCAAGCGGGCTGACCTGCGACACGATCTCCTTGTCGATCATCCAGTCGGTGAAGAACTCGGGATGATTGGGCGTGATGAAGGTCGCCTTCCCCGCCCCGCAACTGGCCTTCAGCCGCTCGAGGTCGGCATGCGGAAAGTCGATATGGCGGACATTGGCGACGCCACGCAGCCCGGCCAGGCGGTTGAACGGCAAGATATCGCGAAAACCCGGTATCCCTCGCAGCATGACGATCCGGTTGACTGACGTCATGACCCTGATCAGCGCCGGGTTGGGCCTCGGCGCCACGAAGACATCGATCCTGCTCAAGCTGCTCCCCCCTGTTGCGCCTCGACGCTGGGGAGGAAATTGGGAGGCGATTGCGGCGCGTTCAAGTCGTTCGCAACGACAACCCATGTCGTGCTGAATCAACCGGCCAGTTGAAGCACTATTTGGTCGGGCAGGTCTTCGACTGGTCGAACAGCGAAAGATTGACCAGCTTGCCGGTCATCGAGAAGTCGCCATAGTCCATGACGAGATCGCGGGTGATGCCGTTCTCGTGCAGCTTGAAGCTGATCCGGTATTCCGGCACCTCTTCGCCTGTCTTGTCGGTGTCGTCGAAATAGGCGATGTCGACCGGCCAGTATTTGTCGGTGGCGAGCTTTGCCAATGCCGGGGCCTCCGGGTCGGCCTTGTCGGCATCGGTTCTCTTGCCGACGACGACCGTGGTGGTCATCACCTTGTTGGCGTCTTCGGAACCGTCGAAAAGGTTGGTTTCGTAAAAATTCTCGCCCTTTTCGGCTTTGCCGATCAGTTCGACCAGATGCTGGGTCGGAAATTGGGTCATAGCCAGTTCGAGGCTGTTCTTTTCGGGCTTGTCGATATCGACCTTCAACCCCTTGGTCTCTTTCGTGGCGATGCCCTTGACCTCCTTGTCGAGGTTCTGGTCGACGAAGGACTTCGTCACGAATGAAAAGGTCTTGCCTTCGGCGTCCTCGAAAGTGGTCGTCTGCTGGTCGGTCAGCTTCGTGTTCTCGTTGGTGACGATCTGGGTGACGAAACGGAATTTCACCGTATAGCCTTCACAGGCCGAGCCGTTGAACTCATAGACCATGCGGCCGGATATGCCCGTGATGCCGGATTGATCGGATGCCTTGTTGAGGGTGAGATCGTAAACAGCGCGGTGGGCTTGCAGCGCCGGCACGGCGAAAGCAGGGCCTATGGAGAACACCGCCGACAACAGGACGGCATTGAATGCAAAGCGCGTTGCGCGCATGAGGTACTCCGATCGTCGCGGCTGATGGCAGGCCGCAGGGAAAGATGGTCCAGCT
>NZ_NNRI01000004.1 GCF_002270415.1 Mesorhizobium sophorae
CTGCCAGACCCTGATGATCCGGGCCGCCGAGCGTGGCTCCAATATCGGTGCGATCACAAACGCGTTGCTGAAACTGCTTGACCTGTACGGCGCGCAGGAACTGCAGGCCGCCGTCGAGGAAGCTTTGCATGCCGGCGCCTCCCATTCGAGGTCGGTTCGCGACGCACTGGAACGCCGCCGGGTCGCCCGCGGTGCTCCGCCGCCGGTCGAAACGAGCCTGCCCGAACACGTGCGGCGCAAGGATACGACGGTACGGCCGCATCGCCTCGACAGCTACGACCAACTGACCCTTGGAGGCAAAGATGATGAATAATCCCGACATCCTGCTCAACCGGGCCAAGGCGTTGCGCCTCAATGGCCTGATCACCCATTGGGACGAAATCGCTGACGCGGACTGGCTGGCCGCCGTCCTTCAATGGGAAGAAGAGGAGCGCTCCGACCGTTCGATGCGGCGACGCACGCGTGCCGCCAGGCTCGGCCACTTCAAGCAACTGTCCGATTATGACTGGCACTGGCCTCGCCGCATCGACCGCGCCGCCGTCGAGGATCTGATGACCCTGTCCTTCATGAACGATGCCGCCAACATCGTCTTTATCGGCCCCAACGGCGTCGGGAAATCGACACTTGCTCGCAATGTCGCTCACCAGGCGCTCATCTGCGGTCACACCGTCGTCTTCCGAACCGCCAGCGAGATGCTCGGCGAACTCGCCGCCCTCGACAGCGACGCAGCCTTGCGCCGACGCCTTCACCACTACGCCGCCGCCGACGTTCTTGCGATCGACGAGGTCGGGTATCTGTCCTACTCGAACCGTCATGCGGACCTGCTGTTCGAACTCATCAGCCGGCGCTACGAAAAACGCTCAACCATCATCACCACCAACAGACCCTTCGCTGATTGGTCGGAGGTCTTTCCCAATGCCGCCTGCGTCGTCAGCCTCGTCGACCGCCTCATGCACCGATCCGAGGTGATCTCCATCGAAGGCGATTCCTACCGCTTCAAGGAAGCGGCCGAGCGATCAAAGGCACAGCGCGAAAAACGCACCAGCCGCTCCTCCGGCGAAAAGGTGCCCGCAGCATGAAACCAGATCCTCAACCGTCCGGCCTCAGTCGTGGTATCCACTTCCTCATCAATCCCGAATGGACACCCGAACAGGCGCTCGCTGTCTTCGAGCTCCTCAACGATCTCGCCGATAGCATCTGGTCTCACTACGGCGTCAAACTCCAGGAACTTATCCAGGAGCAGCAACGAACACCGACCGATCACAGCGATATCGAAAAAGCCCCGTCCTCGCTCTAACAGGCTGTTGAAGAAGTGTCGCGCTTGGCTTTGAGGATGGCCTCATCGCCATTGTGATAGGCGAATGCGATCTCGATGGAGCCGTCGTCGAGCAGTTCGGCGGAGCCATCACCTGTGGCTTCGTCCATTTCGTCGAAGCCGGCCCACGTGAAGCAGACCGTCGAGGGGCTGTAGCTCAGATCGAGGCCGGCTTGCAGAGCGCCAAAGGCGATCTCACCACTATTGTCGGCCCTGATGGTGATCGTGGCGGGTCCGCCGAGGTTGAGATAGCCGCGATCCCACAGATCGGCCTCGACGATGCGCCAGCGGCCGATCAATTGGCAGCCAGCAGGCGCGGTCATGTCGGCGCCGCCAGCAGCTTTGGCAACCGCACCAGATTGTAGGCGGCTGCAGCGAAGATGAAGGCCCATCCGACGCGATCTCGGCCACGGTACTTCGTCTTCTGCTGACCTGCGACGACCTTTATCCAGCCGAACGCCTCTTCGATCCGTTTGCGGATGCGCTGGCTGACGGCGTAGCCGCCGTGCCGGGTCGTGCGGCGATCGATAGAGGAACGGCGCCCGTTCGTGTTTTGCGCCACGTGCGGGGTCACCTTCATCGAGCGCAGTTCGTTGATGAAGTCCTGCGCATCATAGCCCTTGTCGCCACCGAGCGTGATTGCTCGCGGCCGGTCGGCATGCGGCTCGATCATGTGCAGCGCCGCCACCCGTTCGGCATGCCCGTCAGCCGGCGTCAGGCAGGCATCGACCAGCAAACCATGGCGGTTCTCCATCAACCCATGCCCCATGAAGCTGAGCTTGGCTTCCTTGCCTTTGCCCTTGCGGTAGAGCCTCGCATCGGGATCGGTCGTCGAGGCATGCGTCTCGTTCGACCGCTTCTGGCCGTGGAAGTCCGCCTCCTCATTGCGCCCGCCGCCACCCGACGGCGGCTCATCCGGGCAGTCTTTCGGCTTGAAGCTCTTGATCGAGGCCCAAGCCTCGATCAGCGTGCCATCGACTGAGAAGTGATCCGTGGAGAGAAGCTTCTTCACCTTGGGCCGTGCCAAGACCGCGTTCAGAAACTTCGCCGCGATATCGCCTTCGAGCAGCCGGTCGCGGTTCTTCGAGAACACCGAATGGTCCCACGCCGCGTCGTCAACACCGATGCCGACGAACCAGCGGAATAGAAGATCGTATTCCAGCCGCTCCATCAGCAGACGCTCCGAACGGATCGAATAGAACGCCTGTAGCAGCATAGCCCGAAGCAACTTCTCCGGCGGGATCGATGGTCGCCCGATCGGCGAATACAGCGCCGCGAATTCTCGCTCCAGCGCCGACAGTGCCTCGTTCACGATCGCACGGATCGTCCGAAGCGGATGATCCCGCCGAACCCGCGCCTCGAGGTCCACATAGCTGAACAGTTCGCCAGTTCGATTGTCGCCACCGCGCACGATTCAGTCTCCGAGTTCCTTCGGTGACAGTGAATCACGATCCCAATCCGGCCGCGAGAGGCTTTTTCAACAGCCTGCTAAAGCACACATCCTCCACACTCGGCGGCCTGCAAAGGCCGCCTTTTTGTTCCGTCCACAAGCACCAAACGCTTGTCGTCGTTTAGACGCGCTTTTGAAAAGCCATCAACAAGCGGGGATTGCGCACCTCCACAGTGCCGAACACAGTTCGGATCCGGCGCGCCGTATAGTCTTTGACCGGCCGGAACGTGTGGCAGTCCGGGCAAACCCGCCGAAACAGAGCATAGGCATTCACCTCCTGGTTTACGACCTCGCTCTGCAGCGCCGCCATGATTTTCTTTCCATCGTCGATCGACAGGCCGATATCGCCGTCGAACAGGCGCTCCCAGCTCTTGTCGACCCGGACCTCCCGACGACAAACGTCGCCGAACTCGCTCTTTCCCTCGATTGTAATTGTCCACTCCACCGCCATCGTTGCTTCTCCGAACAAAGCGATGGTGATGAACTGCTCGGGCCTAACAATCCGTGCTCAACCCCAGAAAAATTACCGGTCTCACGGGGTGACCGAAGCGATGAAACGCAGGAGGCTCCTGAAGCAATCGAGAGCGCGTCGCTGGGACAGTAAATCGGGATCATTCGGTCGCGTCCTGCGACCTCGCGCGCTGCCCCACCACGTCAACCAGCTCTGGCATACCGCCAGGGTGGGCCTCCGCCAGCGAAAGGACCGGGGTCACGCAAGCGTCGCTATCGGCGAAGACGCTGCTCCAATCGTCCAGCGAGCGGGCCTTGAAGCGCTCGGTCAGGCCTTTCCTTGCCTCCGGCCAGCCTTCCTTGCGCTCCATCAGTCCGCTCAGTTCGGGCCAGCCGAGCTTCCGCCCGATCTCCGCGATGAACTTAGGCTCCAGCGCGCCGGCCGCAACCCAGCCGCCGTCCGAGGTAGCGTAGGTGTCGTAGGTCGGCATCCCGCCGCTCAAGGATCCGCGCCAGGATTCCTCCGGGTGCCCGCCCAGAACGGTCGCCGCCGAGATGTCGGACAGGAGATACCTGACGCCGTCCGTCATCGAGAGGCAGATGCGCTGTCCCTTGTCCGTACGCCCACGTTCGAGCAGTGCGGCCAGGATCGCGGACACGGCAAGGGTACCGCCTGCCGCGTAGTCGCCGATGATGTTCTGGGGGGCGACCGGCTTGCCCTGCCCGTCCCGGATCAAGGAGAGCACGCCGGACAGCGCGAGGTAATTGATGTCGTGGCCTGCCCGCGCCGCGTGCGGTGCCTTACTGCCGTAGCCCGTGATCTCGCACAGTACAAGCCGCGGGTTCTCCGAGCCGAGAACTTCCCATCCAAGGCCGAGCGCCTCAAGCTTTCCTGGACGCATCTCGCTGATGAAGACGTCCGCAGTCCGGACGAGCTGCAGGAGGTCAGCGCGACCCTCTTCCGACTTCAGGTTCAGCGGAAGCCGCGACTTGCCCCTGGCCAACGCGTCATTCGGACCTCCGCGTCCGGCGAGCATCGGGTCGTCGGCGGCTCCCGCATATTCTGGCTTCGCCTGCACCGGGTTCACGACCGAAATGACTTCCGCTCCCATGTCCGCGAGCACCATCGACGCGAACGGTCCAGGCGCGTTGACGGAGATGTCGATTACCTTGATGCTTGTCAGAGCTGTCTTCATCCGCGAGCGTCTCCAGCCACGATCATGATCTCTTCACCGACCTTGGAGATGGTGATGTGCGAGAAGGAATACTCGCCCGGCGCCCCGTGCCAGTGTAGATGCCCGCGGGATCATGGCGACGTCTCCCGCCTCCATGACACGCTCGCCGGACGCATAGGCTACTACGCCCCTGCCCGAAACGGCGATCAGGATTTAATCGACCTTGTACATGTGCATGCGAACGCGAGCCGATGGCGAAGTTGACCAGGTAGGCCTTTCAGCCTGTCTCCCCCGGGCTGCTCCCCAAGCCGCTGGAAGGTGATTATCACGGCTGTGTACAGCGGGCCGGTCACGACCTCACGTCGGACTTCTGCGGGGCTGGCTAGCACGACCATGAATGACTTCCCGGAATCGGATTGGACGGCTGCCGGATGATCCCCGCCCGACAACCATCCCGTGATGCCTCGCGGTCAGGCTGGCCCCAGGACCGCGACGGGATCGCCAAGGATCGCCTCGTTCACTTCGACGCCAAGCCCCGGTCCGCAGTCGTCGGGAAGCCGGATTTCTCCGTTGATGACACGAAACGGGTTCTTCACGAGGGGAAGGTCGTCGCTGACGTAGTCATACAGGCCGAAGACGAGATTGGGTGGCAGCGTGTGTGCCAGGTGCGTCACCGCGGCGAGCAGGATTCCCGACCCATAGTAGTCCTCAATCCGGACAGGCACGCCAAGGATTCTGGCAAGCGACATCGCCTGCCGGGTGGCCTCGATGCCGCCGATGCACGAGGTCTTCAGCGAGGCGACGTCAAGAACCTGGTTCTCGACCGCCTCGAGGAAGCGCCGCGGACTGTCGAGCACCTCATCGAGCATGATCCGTACACCGGTGCGCTGGGCAACGGTCCGGCACTCCTCGTAGGTATCGCAGGGATTCTCGATCATCGGCGAGAGTTCGCGCAGCTCCTTGATCACGCGGATTGCGTCATCGACGAGCCAGCCGCGGTTTGGGTCGTACCAGAGGCGCTCATGAGGAAGCGCTATCTCTTCGACCATCCGGATGGTCTCGATATCCTCATGTATCTCGCCTGCCCCGACTTTGATCTGGAATCGCGAGTATCCCTTCTTTCGCTCCCTGTCGAAGGCGGCAAGCGTCTGGTCGCGCGTTCCGATGCGGACCACGGCAAGCACCGGCAAGCAATCCGATACACGTCCGCCCCACAGGTCGATGAGCGGCAGGCCATGTGCCTTCGCCGCGAGATCCCACAGCCCCATCTCCAGGGCGGTTTTCGCGTTGCCATGCCCTCTGAGCGCAGCGGATATGTCCTGTAGTATGGCCGCGACCTGTCGCGGATCGCGTCCTAGCACGACTGGCGAGACATGGCGGATGCCCTCGCGGGCGCCTGCCGAGAGTTCCGGCAGATAGTAAGGGGGCGCGGAGGAAACTTCGCCCCAGCCGACGAGACCGTCATCGGTTCCGATCTTCACCACGAGGACGTCGAGTGCCGGGTTGATCGACTGGCTCGACACATACCGCGTGAGCTCCATGCCGACGTCGATCGGCACAGAGTAGAGCGTTATCCTATCGATGCGCATTGGATCACCTCTTCTTCAGGGCGATGCCCTGTCCGGCGACGGCGGGAACTTCCTGTCCGGTCTGGGACTGCAGGATCTGTTCGAGCCTCTTCGCGACGACAGGCCGCCAGCTCTCCGGCCGCCGCTCCGTCAGGTTGAACCCGAGACACTTCACCTCGTTCGTGGCTGCCAGCTCGTTCGTCTCCGACTTCCAGATGTGGTGGAAGAGGACGAAGCGTTTTTTGTCCACGCCGATGAGCTGCGTGGTGACATGGATCGGCGTGCCCAACGCCAGCTCGTTGATGTAGTGGACGTGGTTTTCGACGATGACGTACTCATGGCCATCGCGCGCTTCCATCGCGCTGTCAGGACCGTTCAGCCAGTTCCAGAAAGCCCAGTTCGCATGGTCACCCATGGTCAGGTAGTGCGCGACATTCACGTGCTGGAAGACGTCGATCCACTCTTGCCGGACTTTCGCCCGGAACAGCGTGAGCGGCGATTCGATATCGCCTGTCCAAGGCAACGGGGCATCATAGACTTCCGCCATTGTCAGCGTCCTTTCCAGTTGGGTGCGCGCTTCTCCGATAGAGCTGCCAGCCCTTCGGCTGCGTCCTCGCTCGTATAGACACGTCGGTACACGGGCAGATCAGCCTCGCGCAAGATCCGGTAGGCTTCCCGTTCGCCGTGCCCTTCGGTCGCCCGGTCGATTTCCTTGATCGCCTGCAACGAGAGAGGCGCCGATGCGGCGATCCGATCGGCAAGCTCGCGCGCGGCCGACATTAGCTGGCCGCCGGGTACGACCTCATTCACGAGACCCCAGCTCTCCAGCATGTGCGCGCTGACTTGCCTTCCGGTGAACAGCATCTCCATTGCTATGGGCCGTGGAAGGCGGCGCGGAAGACGGATCACGCCGCCAGCATCGGCAATGAGACCGATGGCCGCTTCGGTGAGGCCGAACTTCGCATGCGGGGCCGCGACGATCAGGTCGGCGGCCAGGGCAAGCTCGAACCCGCCGCCGAGTGCCAGCCCGTTCACCGCCGCGATTACGGGCTTGTTCAGGCCCCAGTACTCCGTGAGGCCAGCGAACCCGCCGATGCCCTGATCGGCGTCCGGCGCTTCGCCCTCGGCGGCCGCCTTGAGGTCCCAGCCCGCAGAAAAGAACCTGTCGCCGCCGCCTGTGATGATAGCGACCGACAGGCTGTCGTCTTCGTTGAGCGTGCGGAACGCCTCGCCCAGCTCCTTCGACGTCGCGGCGTTGATGGCGTTCGCCTTCGGCCGGTCGAGAACGATCTCGAGTACGCGGCCGCGTCTTTCTGTCTTAACCGGGGAACTCACGCACGCCACTCCATGATCGGGTCTCCAAGGACGTCCAAGTCGACGTCCACGCCAAGGCCCGGACCGCAGTCGTTGGGAACATTGACGCGACCGTCCACGACCCGGAAGGGGTTCTTCACCACCGGTGCTTCCGGCAGGTGGTAATCGTACAGGCCGAAGCATGCCGCCTCCGTCAGGCCCTGAGCGAGATGGGCGACGGCGGCCAGAGTCAGGCCCGTGCCGTAGAAGTCCTCGATGCGCATGGGGATGCCGAGCCGTAGGCCAAGCTCGGTCAGATGGCGGTGCTGCGAGATACCACCCGTCGAACCCATCTTGAGGACTGCGACATTGATGATGCCGTCACGGGCGGCCCGGATGAAGCTCGGCTGGTCCTCGATGGCTTCGTCGAGCATGAGCCCCATGCCCGTGTGACGGGCGACCGTCAGGCACTCGTCGTAGGATTCGCAGGGCTGCTCGAAGAGAGGCGCGATGTCGCGGCATAGCGGCATGATGCGCATGGCCTGGTCGATGGTCCACGCGCGGTTGGCGTCGAACCAGCAGCGCTCGCCTTCGCGCATGTCGCCCTGGCAAGTTCGGATGCGGGCGATTTCCTCCGAAGGCGAACGGTCGCCGATCTTAATCTGGAAGAGCTTGTAGCCCTGCGCGCGGAAGTCCGCGATCTCGGCAAGCTGCTTGTCCGGCGTGCCCGTACTGACGAGGCACAGGACAGGCATGTCCTCGACGACCCTGCCGCCCCAGAGGTCGACAAGCGGCAGACCCCTCGCCTTTCCGACCAGGTCCCAGAGAGCCATGTCGATGACCGACTTCGTCGGCTTGGGTCCGCGCATCGCGAAACCGATCTCCTCCATCCGTGCGCGGTGGTTGCGTGGGTCAGCGCCCAGAAGGACCGGGGCGATGAGGTGCAGACCCGCGCGTGCCGTCTGCGGCGACGTCGGCAGGTAGTAGCTAGGCGGGGTCATCGTCTCGCCCCAGCCGACGAGCCCTTCGTCCGTGTCGATGCGCAGCACAGTGGTTTCGAGCGGGATCGAGATCTTGAGGGCGTGGGTGTAACGGGTTTCGACGCCCCATTTGTCGAGGACAACTCGGTAGGCCGCGAGCCCGCTGATCTTCATCTTTACGCCTCCACTTTGGGAGGCAGGAGGACGAGGCTGCCGACGTGCTTCTTCTCGAAGAACTCCGACTGAGCGGCGTGGATCTGATCCAGCGCCCAGGACTTCGTGCTGAACGGTTTGATCCGACCGGAGACGACCAGGTCGATGAGCTGCGGGAACGTGTCGCGCAGGTAGACCGTGGAGCCGAACAGGGACAAGTTCTTGAGATAGAGCGTCCGCAGGTCGAGATCGACCTTCGGGCCGCCGATGGCCCCTGCCGTCACGTAGCGGCCGCCACGGCGCAGCAGCTTCAGGAGATCGGGGAACTGGTCGCCGCCGACCACGTCTGCCACGAGGCTAAGGTTCCTGCCGCCCGTGATCTCCAGCACCGCGGAGACGAGGTCCGGTATCTCGCGGTCGATCACGTGATCGGCGCCCAGTTTGGAGACGTCCGCTATCTTCGACTTGCCAGCGACCGCAATGGCGGTCGCGCCGAGAGCCTTCAGGATCTGCACCAGGAACGTGCCGACGCCGCCGGAGGCGCCTGTGACGAGCGCAAGATCGCCTGCCTTCGCGCCTGCCATCGAGAGCATGTTCATGGCCGTGCCGCCCGAGCATGGAAGGGTCGCAAGAGCCGCATCTGAAAGCGGAAAATCCTTCGGGATCGAGACGGCATTCACGGACGGGACGGTGGTGAACTGGGCGAACGCGCCATCGTGCTCGGACCCCAAGAAGCCCGCGCTGTCGAATCCTTCGACATCTTCCGGATCGCGGATGTAGGGATCGCAGACGACACGTTCACCAATCCGGCTCGCGTCCACGCCCTCGCCGACCGCCACGATGTAGCCGACGGCGTCGGCGCCCTGGATGCGCGGGAATGTGAGCCCGCCCTCCCAGTCACCCATGCCCTTCTCGGCCACACCGAAACCGCTCTTGCCGCCTTCCGCCGTGGTGCCCGAACTGACCTGCTTGTTGTACCAGCCGGTGCGCGTGTTGATGTCCGTGTTGTTCATGCCAGCGGCAGTCACGTTGACGAGAACTTCGCCGGGACCAGACTGGCAAACGGCAACGTCGTTGCGAACGACCAGCTTGTCGAGGCCGCCGTGACCGACGAGGTGCACGGCCGTCATCTTGTTCGCTGTCATGTTCACGCTCCTCTCGCACGCATGAGCTGTCGGCTTATGATGTGACGCTGTATCTCGGAGGTCCCCTCCCAGATGCGCTCGACGCGAGCGTCACGGTAGATACGTTCGAGCGGCAGGTCGGCCATCACGCCCATGCCGCCGCAGGTCTGGATGGCCTGATCGGCCACGCGCCCGAGCATCTCGGAGCACCAGACCTTCGCCATGGCGCAGTCCTCGGCGATCGTCGGCGCGTTCTGATCCACCTTCCACGCGGTGTTCATCAGCAGAAGGTCGCCGATGCGGATGTCGGTCGCCATGTCGGCGAGTGGGAAGCTGATTCCCTGGAACTTGCCGATTGGCTGCCCGAACTGTTTTCGCTGGGCAGCGAAGTCGACAGCGACCTCGAAAGCACGTTCCGCACGGGCAACGCAGACCGCCGCTACCGTCAGGCGGCCCGGCCCGAGCCAGTCACTCACCACCTTGAAACCCTCGCCTTCGCCGCCGACCATCTGCCAGTCGCCGACGCGGACGCTGTCGAAGTTCAGGATGTTGTTGTAGTAGCCGCGGTGCCCCATGTGGTCGTAGCCCCTCGCGACTTCGAGACCTGGAGTGTCGAGGTCCACGAGGAAGCACGAGATGCGCTTGCGGGGACCGCTTGACGCCTCTTCCTCCCCAGCCGCCGCGAACAGGATCACGAAATCCGAGTTCTGGGCATTCGAGATGAAGTGCTTCGTCCCGTTGATGATCCAGTCGCTGCCGTCCTTGACGGCGCGGGTCTTCATGCCCTTGAGATCGGAGCCCGCGTCCGGCTCCGTCATGGCGATGCATTCCCGCTTCTCGCCCCGCATCACGGGTTCGAGGAAGTGGGCGATCTGCTCTCCTTGGCACGCCGCGAGGATGTTGTTTGGCCGACGAACGCACTCGGCCAGGGCCAGGGATGCCCGTGACAGCCCTTTCTCGACGAGTGTGAAGGACACGCAGTCCAGTCCGGCTCCGCCCACGCTTTCTGGCATATTGCAGGCGTGAAGTCCGAGTGCCATCGCCTTGCGGCGGATGTCGAGTTCCAGTTCGTGCGGCAGTTCACTCGTCCGCTCCAGCAACGCCTCGTGGGGGATGAGTTCGGTTTCGCAGAAATTACGGACCGTTTTGGAGAGCATCTCCTGCTCTTCGGTCAGCGAGAAGTCCATCAGTCCAAGCCTTCGTAACGAGCATTGGCGTGATCGAGCGCGGCCCGCAGTCCCTTCTCGGCAGTCATGCGGCTGAACTCGGCGTATTCCGGGACAGGCTGCGCGCCCATGATAGCGACCTGCTCAAGGTAGTAGTCGGTCGCAGCGCGAAGGCCTTGCATCTCGTAGACGCGGTTCAGGTACATCTTGTGCATCCGCTGCATCTCGCGCGGCAGGCGTGCCATCAAGGTGGCCTTGCGGCGGGTCGCTTCCGCGAGCTTGTCCGGCTCGACCACCTCGGTGACCAGGCCCATTTCCTTCGCCTGGGCGGCGGTCAGCTCCCGGCCCGTCAGGAGAAGGTCCTTGGCGGTCTTCATGTTCACCACCCAAGGCAGGAACATGCAGTGCCCGGACACGCCATAGCGGACCTCGTTGTAGCCCATTCGGGTGTCCGAGGTGACGATCGAGACGTCGCAGAACAGGGAGAGCTCGAACCCCTTGCCGATTGCGAACTTGTGGATCGAGGCTATGACCGGCTTGGTGACGGTCCAGGGAGTGGTGAACTCCTCGAACTGATGGATGTAGTGGGCGCGGTATTCGTAGATCGACGTGCGGTCTTCCGCGGCGTCTTCATCAAGATCGTGTCCGGCGCAAAATCCCCGGCCGTTGCCGCGGATGACGATAACGTTGACATTGTCGTCGCGGTCGGCGCGCAGAAGGCCTGCCTGTAGTTCGGCGATAAGCCTGAGGTTCATCGCATTCAGCTTCTCCGGCCTGTTCAGCGTCAGCCAGCAGACGTGCTCGGAGTCCACCTCGTAGACCAGGTGCTTGTAATCGGTGGTTTCAGGCGTGATACCCTGCACGGACTTCCCTTTCGTGTTAGGCGACACACTTCTTGCGGTGTGCAAGCTTCAAGACCGCGTCCACGGCAAGCGCGCCTTGTTGGCCGACCAGGATCGGGTTGATTTCGATTTCCTCCGCGCCTTCGGCGATCGCGAAGTGGCCTAAGGCCTCCAGCATGTCGAGTAGCGCCTCGCGGTCGCCTGCGGGACGGCCCCGCCATCCCTTGAGGCGCTCGGCCACCTTCAGGCGGTCTAGGGCACGCGAGAGTTCTTCCCGTCGGAAAGGCGCAGCGACCAAAGTGCTGTCGTTCCAGAGCTCGGCTTCCACTCCGCCGCCGGCGATCATCATGACGGGACCGACGGACGGATCATAGGTCACGGAAGCCAAGACCTCGGCAACGGTGTTCGCCGCCATCGCCTCTACGAGGACGAGGTTCAACGGAATGTTCGGTGCGAGGCGGCCCATGTCTGATCGCATCTTCTCGACCGCGTCCCGCACGTCCTGGGCCGAGGACAAGCCGATGCGAACCGCACCGACCTCGGTCTTATGAAGGAGGCGGGAGTCGAGAGCTTTGAGAACGACCGGGAAGTCGATTTCGGCGGCGACTTCGTGGGCCTTCTCGGGATTGGACACTCTCGACTTGGGAACCCGCACTCCAGCCCCTGCCAGCAACGACTTGGCTGATGCCTCGTCTTGATAGGTGCCGACTTCAGGAACGATCGACGGGGCCACGGTCAGCTGCTCTAGCCCTGCGGCATTCAGCTCTTCGCGGCGTTCGCGCCACCAGATACCGTGCGACATCGCACGCATGCACTCCTCCAGGCCCTGCATGGCGGCAAGGCCGAGGCTCTGGGTGTGATCCCGGGCGTGGGCCGGGAAGCAGTCGATCATGGGTGCCAGCTGCATGGCGGCGATGTCGCGGCCTCGGCAGGCCGCGCCGAGCGCTTCGACCTGCGCGGCGTATTCGCTGATGTCCCACATGCCTTCGCGGGGATAGTTCTGCACCATCAGGGCGGCGTCGTAGCCTTCGTCGAGCAGCGCCGAGTAGATGGCCGTCTGACGGTCCTTGTCGTTCCAGGCGCCCATGGTGACATCCTGCGGATTGCCAGGCGTTGCCATCAAGGGAAGGACTTCCCGCAGGCGGGCGACCCGGTCCCCGGTCGGCTGAGGAAGCTCGAATCCTGCGGCGCTGAGGTGGTCGGCGAGCATCACGCCCAGCACGCCGGACACGGCCGTCACGAGAACCTTGCGTCCCTTGGGCACCTGCCCCGAATGGAAGAGCTTCAGCGTCTCGAAGAACTCGGATTCCGAGTTTGTGGAGATGATGCCCAGCCTGTCGAAGAAGGCCTCCCAGGCAGCCCCTGCGCCGGTCATCGACGCGGTATGGGAAGCTGCCGCCTGCGCGCCTGCAGTTGTCTTGCCGAACTTGATGGCGACGATTGGCTTTCGGAGCTTGAGCGCCTTCGCCGCAGCCTTGCGGAGGACCGACACATCCCGAAGGCTTTCGAAGGACAAGCCGACGGCGGTGACGCGCGGATCGTCGAGCAGGTAGTCAACGCAGGCTTCCATGCCGGTCACCGCCTGATTGCCGCCACCGACAAGATGCGTGATCGGCAGACCTCGATCGGAGAATACCGCGTCGCATAGAAGGCCACCGCCCTGGCTGACGACGGCGACGCCCTTCTCGACCGAGTGAACCCCGAACTGGTCCATCATCGCGGCCATCGGATCGACGAAGTTGACCAGTCCGACGGCGTTGGGGCCGAGCATGGCCATGTCGCCAGCCGCGGCGACGAGTTCCGCCTGCAGGTTGCCGCCGTCAGCCCCCGTCTCGGCGAATCCGGCAGCATTGCAAACGATTGCTCTGCAGCCTTTGATACGGAGTGATCCGACCGCTTCCAGCGCGGCTTCGCGACGGATTGCGATGAAAGCCAGATCCGGCGCCTGCGGAAGCGCCTCGATCCAGGGGAAGCACGGAAATCCTTGCAAAGTCTCGTATTTGGGATTCACCACCCAGGTGTCCCCGGAGAAGCCGAGGTCGCTGTGGTACTTCAATGCGGGATTGAGATTTCTGCCCCCGATGAACGCCACGGACTTGGGGCGAAAGAGGGCATCGAGGGGCTGTGTCATCTGGTTTCCGTGGAGAAGAAGCTTGCGTGGAGTATAGTGTTCCGCTCGGCTCCGCGGATGATCCCAACAAACAAAAAAATGACCCGCGTGAACATGAAGTAGGTACCAGCGTAAGTGGCGAAGGCTTTCTGCTTCGCCCGCTGTCGCTCATCGCCGAACTGGTGAGAATTGTTGAGGCTGGCGACCGGAAGGCCCGGACTTGCATTCGCCGATTCATTTCGCGCCGCCCGGATGCGACCGCCCTCAGGCCATTCCCTCAGTTCCAGGGGGGGCCTCGTCGAACTCCCGATATGGTCTTGTCGAACTGGCTGGCGCACGCGTTCGGACTGCCAAATAGGCTTGGTCCACACCGAAGCCATCACCGCTACCGAGGCGTGCCTTCTTTCTCTCTCGATGAGACCTTTCTGCTCGAGGAAATGTCGCTGTCACACCAGCTGTGCGCTGCTTGTGCGACGTCTGTCTCGCGGGGCTTGATTCACTCGCCTCGAAACCCTCGACCATACGGACCTCAATGTTTTTCGAGCGAAAGGTCACCGGTCCTCTCCGGCTGCTCGTAGAGCGATCTGTCGAGGCTCGGAGCCACCTTGAACCGTTTTCGATAGGCACGGCTCAGGCTTTCGCTTGCCGGGAACCCGCACATCAGGGCGATGTTGCCCACCCGCTCGCGTGAATTCCGCAACAGATTGCGAGCACGATCCAGGCGTAGTTCAACGTAGTACGCTTGCGGCGATTGCCTAAGGTGCCGCTGGAACAGCCGACGGAGCTTCCATTCCTTGGCCTCGAGGCGGTTGGCGATCTCCTTGATCGGAAGCGGCGATTCCATGTTCGCGAGCATCATGTCGATAGCTTTCGCGAGCGCCCGGTCGAGGCGAGGTATCGACCAGTCAAACCCGAAGGATCCATCCGCCCGTTCCGATTCCAGAGGTCGATAATTCAGGATTTCGGCGACGCGCCGTGCCAGCCGTTTGTTTTCGTAATGGGCGATCATGGCCAGCGTCATGTCGATCGTTACGACTCCACCGGCGCTTGAACAGCGATCATTGTCGAGATCGAACAGACGATCGGCGAAGAAGGCTTCACCACGGCTTTCACGGAATCCGACGATCGCCTCGTGGTGTGCGGCGGCAGGCCGCCTGTCGAGAAGGCCCGCTTCGGCGAAGATGAGAGCTCCGGTATCGACGCAGCCCATGAGGCATCCAGACCGCGCCCGGCGCCTCAGCCAGCTCAACACCGCATCGGTCTTCATACGGTCCGGGGCGTAGGAAGCCAGCAGGATCACGGCGTCAGTCGCCTGCTCATCGAGTCCGCCTTGGATCTCCAGCGCATGGCCCGAAGACGACCTCGGCGTCGTTCCGTCTATGCTCAGGATGCGCCAGCGGAAGACTGGTCGATGGCTTTCCCGATTCGCCAACCTCAATGGTTCGGTGACGAGCGAAAGCGAGAGAAGCGGGAATCCTTCGCCGATTAGGATGGTTACCAACTTCATGTTCGTTCAGCTCATCTCTTGTCCGTTCGGATCATCCGAAAAGTCTGTCCCGTCGGCAAGCTCCAATTCGGCGGAAACCGGGTCGCGGAATGCCTACGCCCTGAACTCCGGAAGCTGCGTCGCAGCCTCCGGTTGACAAGTCACTGGCCCCACGAGCTTAGACCGGGCGTGTCTTGCCTCAAGCTGACATCTGTTCGAACGCATCAAGGGTCCTGGCTGAGTAGACAAGCGCGGCGCCAGCATTGAGCGCGATCGCAACACCCAAGGCTTCGGCCAGCTCTTCCTTGGTCGCGCCGTGGGCGATCGCCGCTTCAACATGGCTTGCGATACAGCCGTCGCAGCGAGTGGTAACGGCCACGGCAAGCGCGCGACACCGGCGGAACGATTTAACAAATCCCGTCTCCTCGACGATCAGGACACAATCCTCATGGCCCCAACGCTTCCACCACTAATCGCGAACCGCGTCTCGGAGCCGATCCGCGTTCCAATGGCTGCGTCCCAACAGCGACTGCATCCGAGGGCGATGTCACGGTACCGGCTTATGAGGAGCCTCGCGATAGACACACTTGCATGAACACCTCGCCGATCAGCTACAAGCGCCATCGTTTCCCACCTCAGATCATCGCCCATGCGGTGTGGCTCTACTTTCGGTTTCCGCTGAGCCTGCGCTTGGTCGAGGAAATGCTGCTGGAGCGCGGCATTGTCGTCTCCTATGAAACGATCCGCCATTGGGGAAACAAATTCGGGCCCGACTACGCGCGTCGCCTTCACCGCAAGAAGCCCAGCCGGAACGATGTGTGGCACCTAGACGAGGGTGCGCCACGAAGGCGCGAAGGAGGAGCTATGATTTAGGCCCTTCCATAGCAGCTATGCTGCACAGGAGATGAGGGACAGCAAGCGGATCTTGAGCGACGGTTTGCTGAATGCGGACTGACGTGAGAACATCATGCAGGGCTTTCGATCATCAAGAGGCCTGCAACGGTTCGTGTCGATCTTCTCAGGTCTCCGAAACCACTTCGTTCCGTCCGCCTTCCAGATACATCTCCACCGACTTACCGCCATAGCTGAGTGGAAAGCAGCGACTGCAGCCGCCTGAAATCGACCCACTTCGACTTCGCGCTCCTCATCAAGTTAAGGTGACAACGCCCCTCATGCCTATGTGAAGACGGACACGGGATCGCCGAGAATCCCGCCGTCCGGTGTCACCCCGAGGCCGGGTGCGGAAGGTGGGGTGGCAAAACCGTCAATATTTCTGGCCCCCTGTCCGGGAACCGGGTCGACAGCGAGGTGATGGTGGCAGAGCCAACTCGCCAACCGATTCTCTTTTGGAGTGGAGGAAGCCAGATGGATGGCGGCGGTGTCCGCCAGCGCGGATCCACCGAGATCTTCCAAATGCATCTGCCACCCGACGGACACGCCAAAGTCCCTAATTTGCTTTGCCTTTGTCAAGCCGCCGACTCTATTTGGTTTCACCTTCACGCCCTCGCAGGCGCCGAGCTTCCATGCATCGAGATGATCTTGGAACGTGTGGAGGCACTCGTCGAGCATGATGGGCTGTTTTACTCTTTGAGCCACCTGCGCACATTGCGAGAGCGTCTCGCATGGTTGCTCGACCCAGCCGCGCAACGAGACATTGTTGAGGACCTGCACTGCCACGGCGGGCAGCCAGGCGCGATTGACATCGTAAGTGACAGTTTCATCGGGTCGCAACGCCGCTTCAATCGCCTCAATCCGCGATATGTCAACGACGGGAATGCTCCCGCCGACCTTGGCCGAGTGTGTTCTATAACCTTCCGCGTAAGCCTCACGAATAAGGGCAATCATCTCTTCATTCGACCCGGTGGAAATTGATGAATTCACAGCCACCGGATCAGCCCTGTCAGCCCCCATCAAGCGCCAAAGAGGCAAGCCGCTGGCTTTTCCGAGGGTATCCCAGCAGGCCATATCCACGGCCGATTTGACGTATAGATGTCCTGGCAGCGCTACGTCCATCGTTTGATTGATGGCATTAAGAGCGCAGGGATCCTGTCCCAATAAGGAGGGCGCAAGCGTGGCGATACCGGCTCGGATTCCAGGGCCGTGCGCGGGCAAATAGGTGTTTCCCCAAGGACAGCCTTCTCCCCAGCCGAACAATCCTTCATCCGCCTCGATCTTGACGAACGTGCTGTCGAGAGTCTCAAATTTGAGACGTCCACCGGAAAGCCAGTACGGTTTCGTCAGTGGAAGGTCGACCTGATACAACGAGATGCGAACGATTTTCATAGGATGCCACGTTCCTCAAATCTTGGCCGCGCGAAAACATTCCAACGCCTTCAGGCCCGCCGCAACACCAAGGCAGCCAAGCGATTGCTGACCCGGCTTCTGAAGAAGCAGTGCTTCGCGCCGAAGCGGATGATCACCGACAAGCTACGCTCCTATGGCGCGGCGCGGCGTCAGGTTATGCCGAACGTCGAGCATCGATCGCACAAAGGCCTGAACAACCGCGCCGAGAATTCACATGTGCCACTGCGAAAGCGTGAGAACGCCATGCAGGGCTTTCGATCATCAAGAGGCCTGCAACGGTTCGTGTCGATCTTCTCAGGTCTCCGAAACCACTTCGTTCCGTCCCACCACCAACACTCCGCCTTCCAGATACATCTCCACCGACTTACCGCCATAGCCAAGTGGAAAGCAGCGACTGTAGCCGCCTGAAATCGACCCACTTCGACTTCGCGCTCCCCATCAAGTTAAGGTGACAACGCCGTCACCATATATGCGCAGCATGACAAAGCCGAACAACCTACTGCAACTCTCGCGCCCGTCCGGCGCCATTCCCGGTTTCCCAGATCGAGTCGAAGTTGCGCAACATCACTTCCGCGACGCTGAAGGTTTGCTTTCCTTGCCGGGAAGTCAGGCGGGCGTCGATGTTGGGATAGATAAAAAAGGGAAGGGAAATTCGTTCGGCCGGACCAGTGTGCACGACCTGATGGGGCGTGCTCTTGAATCGGTCATCGCTCAAGGCTTGAAACATGTCGCCCAGATTGACTACGAGACTGTCGGGCAGGCTCGGCGCCGGCACCCAGCGCCCCCCGAACCACACCTGCAAGGAGCGCGTGGGGAGTTCCTCTTGCAGCAGCAGCGTGAAGAAGCCATTGTCGGTATGCTTTCCGGCCATGCCGCCGCTAGATGGATACCGGATCACGCGCTGCAGCACCGTCGGCGGGCTGAAATGGCGTTGGAACCAGCCCTCCTCCATATCGAGCAGGTTGGCCAGCGCGTTCCCGAGTTGCGGCACAACCTCGTTGACCACGGTAGCTTGCAAAGCAAGCAGGCTTCGAGCGAAACCAGGAGCCAACGCGTCGTCCGGAAGGCGTGTGCAACCAGCAAACGGACGCCGGTCGGCTTCGTTGTCGATTCCGAGGTCGAACATTTCCTTCGGATCGGGGCCGGTCTCGGGATGCAGCACCTCGCCGTACAACGGACTGTATCCACGGGCGGAAGTGGGGTACACCTCTTGCGAGGCGTGACCGTAGCGTTCCTTAGTCGACTGAGGCAATCCGAAGAACCGGCTGGAAGCGTCGATGGCTTGTGCGATCTGTTCCTTCGGGATTCCGTGCTCGACAAGGTAAAAGAACCCGTACTCCTCGCAGACCACACGTAGGCGCTCGCGCTCTTCGTGCCGCGATGCATCGGATGACAGTTTCGCCAGTGAGATTTGCGGTAGTGTGGTCATAGCTGCTGCTCCGTGGGTGCGTTGGCTTTATCCGTCACTTGGAGAACCCAGTAATGCGCCCCCTCCTCGGCGAGGTATTTGCCGTCGTTTAGACACTGTGCCGGCACCAGGATGCCCGCATCCTGCAGAGACCGTACCTCAGCTTCAAAGGATGTGGTCCCCGCATAGCTCTTGCGGGTGCTTGCGATGATAAATCCGTTGGGGCGCGTGACGCGGGCCAGTTCGCGCAGTGCGTCCGGTCGAACATGCCCTAGCGTTAAGACGCCGCAGCAGACGGTGATGTCATAGCTCCCGCTGGAGTATTCGAAGAGCGGCCCGTTAAGATCGACACCCGCTCGAACATGCTGGTAGACGCCGGTCTGCCGGGCCTTTTCGGCCATCTCCTCGGAGAGGTCGAGCCCTTCGATCAACCGGAAGCCGAGGCGTTCAAGCTGAACACCGACGAGGCCCGTTCCGCAGCCAGCGTCCAGGATCGCGGCAGCTGCTCGCTCATTGGCAAAATACGCTGTCTGCACGGCGCCCGCGAGTTCCGCAACCACCGTCGGCCCGCAATATCCGTCGCGGACAACATCCACTTCATAGGAACTCGCCCAATCGCGATAGAAGTTGGCCAAGCGACCAACGTCGCCGTCGAGGGCATGGGAATCCTTGATGCGCTTTCGTGCGGCTTCCTCAAGTGCGGTCCGTTGGTCGAGGGTATTCATCACAGTTCCTCCGTGTAGGGGCAGATGAGATGCGGCACGGTCGTCAGCGGCGGCGCAGTGGCACTGTCTAGATCTACAAGCTGCCCGTTGGCGTATTGCTCAGCATGGCTATCCGACCATGCAGAGGCGCCTACGCTCCAGGTGATAACGTCGTAGATCAGGGCATCGCTCAGGCCCATGCCGCGCCCAAGATCAAACGCCTCGTCAAGGATCAGGCGATTGACGTGGGTGACCTCGCCGACCAGCGACTTGAGCAAGCGTATCTGGATGTCATTGAGCGGGACGTCGTCGAGCGGAAACACATGCTCACGCTTCGGTTTGATCCGTCCGATGGGATCGGTCAGGAATTCTTGGTCTGGCGGATGCGCGGGGTCGGCACCGTACTTGGATGGCGCGCGATAGCCCGGCACTTGCAGTCGAACGCCGAAGACCACCTCCGCCAGCTCGACGACCCGCAGATGGCTGTCGTATCGGCCGAACTTCCGTCCCGCCTCGCTATAGCGCCTTTCGACTGCGCGCCCGATCGGCAATCCCACGCCGAGTTCGTCGGCCAGCTGGACTGTCAAGCCCATATCCTTCACCGCGATCTCCAGAGTGCAAGAGCGATCGTAGCTGCCATCCAGGAGAAACGGGACGAACTGCTCGGTTGCAACGGAGTTTGCGGACGAGGCGACAAACTTGCGCCACGCCTGCTGCGCTGGAACGCCATCTCGCACGCTTCGGCAGAGCGCGTGGCCGCTCGCAACGGCCGCAGTGTAAAAGAGCAGGTTCGTTAGTAATTTGACTGATTGGCCCTGACCGATGTCTCCGACATGGAAGGAGACGGCTCCCATGATTTGCAACACCGTCTCGCAACGCACATAGGCCTCCGGTGGCCCGCCGACGAAGAAGCTGACATTGGCGAAATCGACCCCCATGTGGGACAAGTTGCTCACGGGCGCTTCTAGTGAATCCACACCAATTGCTGCGGCCAGGCGGGCGATCTCGATCGTGTTGTGGTAGTCGGTGGTGGACGTATCGATCCACACGCTCGCCGGTGCCATTCCGGCTAGAGCGCCTTGCTCGCCCGTCATGTTGTCAAAGACGTCGCTTGGCAGCGGCAGACAGGTGATGACAATTTCGCAATTGCGGGCCGCGTCTCGCGGTGCGTCATGCCACCGTGCTCCCTTTTCCCGCACGTCTCTCGCAGCCGCAGGATCGATGTCGTAGACGTCCACTTGATAGCCGGCTTGCAGGAGCTTGGCGATCATCGGTCGCCCCATGCTGCCGGTACCAATGAATCCGATGCGTTCGACGTTGCGGAAATGAGCGTCGCTTACAGCCTCTACGATAGACACTAGAATTCCTTTCACAAGTACAGTCGCGATTTTCTCTTCATTTATGTCCGATAGTACCTCATAGTATGTCCTATAGTACCTCATAGATGGAATAAACACCGGATTTGCGTTATCAGCAAGGGAAGATATATAAAAAAGAGTTTGCATTTTCATTGCGAGTTTACGGAAGATGATTAAAGTTTTGGTGGACAAAGTTCACGATTGTGGGTCGTATAAAGGGCGGAGTTAGAGCGGCTTTTTTGTTGACAGCTCGGCGACAACTCGGGCTCGAGACGGTCACGCGCTATCGGCCGCTGAGACGTTCGGCGTCGTGCGGGTACGGCGGAAGCTGGAACCTTCAGGAATGGCAGGGGCGATGTCACGGTAACGGCTTATGAAGAGCCTCGCGATAGACACACTTGCATGAACACCTCGCCGATCAGCTACAAGCGCCATCGTTTCCCACCTCAGATCATCGCCCATGCGGTGTGGCTCTACTTTCGGTTTCCGCTGAGCCTGCGCTTGGTCGAGGAAATGCTGCTGGAGCGCGGCATTGTCGTCTCCTATGAAACGATCCGCCATTGGGGAAACAAATTCGGGCCCGACTACGCGCGTCGCCTTCACCGCAAGAAGCCCAGCCGGAACGATGTGTGGCACCTAGACGAGGGTGCGCCACGAAGGCGCGAAGGAGGAGCTATGATTTAGGCCCTTCCATAGCAGCTATGCTGCACAGGAGATGAGGGATGGCCCCTCGAAACCGGCTTGCAGGAGCGGGTTTCAAACCACCGCAAGCTGCTGTCGTAAAGAGCGATGGTGGTGAGCGTTGAGGAAAAGGCGGGACTTGATCCCGTCAGGTGATATGCAAGGAGACGAGCGTAAGCGAACCGCTGACGACGTGTCGAAAGGTGCATAGATGGCGTCCGGCATGAAGGCGGCGTGACCTTGCTTCAGGCTCTTGTGTGGAACGTGGGAACCTGTCGCCCCGATGCGAAGGGAGACATCCAAGTGGAAGCACCATGAGGATCCGAGGATTCCCAAACGTGTTGTTTGGGAGGCTTATCAACGGGTAAAGGCGAACCTGGGGGCAGCCGGGGTCGATGATCAGTCGATCGAAGATTTTGACCGGGATGTGAAGAACAACCTGTTCATGCTCTGGCACCGATTGTCGTCGGGCAGCTACTTTCCGTCGCCAGTCAAACGGGTCGCGATCAAAAAGCGGCAAGGTGGTACAAGGCCGTTGGGCATTCCAACGGTCTCAGATCGCATTGCACAAGGGGTGGTGAAGGCATACCTGGAACCGGAATTGGAAAGACATTTCCACGCCGATTCCTATGGGTACAGGCCGGAAAAGTCGGCACTTGATGCCGTAGGCATGGCAAGGCAGAGATGCTGGCGCCATGACTGGGTTCTCGATCTCGACATTCAGGCCTTCTTCGACACCATTCCACACGACCTGCTGCTACGGGCGGTGCGAAAGCACCCCGACTGCACGTGGGGGTTGTTATACATTGAACGGTGGCTGACAGCCCCCGTGCAACTGGAAAACGGCACCTTGGAACCTCGGGAGAGGGGGACGCCACAGGGCTCAGTTATCACTCCCTGAACGCAAAAGGTAACTTTTGTCAGCCGATGGCGATTTCCCGTTGGAAGGCGATGACGCTTTTCCGGGCGGCGGTATCGTCGTCTGCATCGGGAGCGAGTGGCGGATGATGACGGTATCGTCGTCGACCAAGACGTCCTTGACCAGCAAGCGGACAATCCTCTGTCGGTCGCTGACGTCCAGCGATTGCGCCGATGCCCGTAATTTCTGGAGGAAGGCGGTCAGCGTCTCGGCGAGACGCAGGAATGTCATGCGATCGGCGGCCTGATCGCGGATCGCCTGCAATTCGGTGCGCATGGTCTGCTCGCGGGCACGCAGCTCCGGCATGCGACGGCGCAGTTCCTCCAGCGACAGGAGATCCTCCTGGTAGGCGGTCACCAGCCGTTCCATGCTCTTGCTGACGCGCACGAGTTCCCGTTCGAGGGCCTCTTGCCGCCGTTTCGTCGGCTCAGCCGCACGGGCCGCGTCAAGGCGCCGGTCGAGCTCGGCGCGGATCAGCGTGGGGTCCTCGATCAAGCGCATCACCTCCCGCCACACCACTTCATCGAGCAGGTCCTGACGGATCGGCCGGCTGTCGCATACAGATCCGCCGAGATGGCGCCAGCTATCCGCCCCGAGGCAGCGGTAGTAGTGGATTTTGCGCGCCGACGTACGGGTCGATGTGCGTGATAGCGCGTAGCCGCATTTGCGGCAGGACACCAGCCCCTGCACGATGCTCGGTTCGATGGTCCGGCGCGGGGCGAAGCGCTTGTTGTCGGTCAGGCGTTCGGCCGCCAACGCGAAAGTTTCTTCCGTCACGATGGCGGGAACGGGCACTTCGATCCATTCCTCGCGCGGCCGCTCGTGCTGGCTGGTATTCTCGCTGAAGCCCGCCCGGCCCGACAAGCGGAACGGCTTCGTCACCTTCTGCCGCGGTGCGACCTGTGTCTTGCCGAAGCAGGCCGTTCCCTTGTAGGCGGGATTGCGTAACATCCCCCACACCACCGACCGTTCCCAGCGGGTGACGCGCCGGCGCGTCAGTAGTCCCATCTCGTTGAGAAGGCGAGCGAGGGCGCCAATGCTCAGGCCGCCGACCGTATAGTTGTCGAACACCAGTCGCACCACTTCCGCCTCGACTGCATCGACCTCATAGCGCGCCGGCGCGTCATTCGTCTTACGAATATACCGATAGCCGTAGGGCGCCCCACACAGCACGGAGACTTCGCCGGCCCTGGCCCGGTGGCGCTTGCCGCGCCGCGAGCGTTCGAGAATTTGGGCCCGTTCGTACTCGGCGATCATGCCTTGGAACTGCAGCATGAGCTGGTCTTCCGGGGTGCCGGAATGCGGCGCTTTGATGAAGACGGTCTCGACACCGTGACGAGCAAACTCCTCCGTCAAGAGAACCTGATAAGCATATTTTCTGCTCAACCGATCCGGGGAATGGATCAAGACAGCCTGGATGTGGCCCTCGGCCGCCAGGTCGCGCAATCTCTCCAGCCCCGGCCGCAGCAGGCTGGCACCGCTGAACCCCGCGTCTTCGATGATCCATTCATCGGGCACGCTGAACCCTTGCTCGCGGGCGAACGCGACCAGCGCCGCCGTCTGGCTGGCAATCGTGTTGTCCTCCTTCTGCTGATCGGAGGACACCCGGGCATAGATCGCTGCGCACCCCATCGCTTCCCTCCCTTACCCGTGGACCCGCGCCGACGATGCGAACCCGCTCCGCAACCAGGATCCCGTAGACCTGTGCCAACTTGGCTGGCAGCAGGCGGTCAAAGACGGGCTCGAGAAGGACGCTGCGAACATCGCTCTCCCGCCGCTCAGCCATGGCCGTCGGCTTCGCCGAGAAACGCCCGAAGCGCCCGACCCACCATGGCGCTGATCGTCGTCCCTTCCGCCGCCGCCCGCGCTCGAATCGCGTCGACCAAACTGGGCGGAAGCTTGAACGTCACTGCCGTCGTGGGCTCGGTCACTGGCACCGGCCAGCCGATCGCCTGCGACTTTCTCGGCTACACCGAGACTGGCAATGAACCGATGGGGCAAGACCATCGTCAACTTCAGTCCGGGTATCAGCAACCAAGCCACGAAAGCCATCCGTCAGACAATGCGGGACTGGCAGCTGGACTGTCGTATCGACAAACGCATTAACGACCTGGCCAAGATGTTCAACCCGATCCTTCGTGGGTGGATCAACTACTATGGTCGTTACCACAAATCGGTACTTTCCCGAGCATTGATGCATCTCGATCTGCGCCTGGCACGCTGGGCGATGTCGAAATATCGCCGCCTGAGACGCCATCGTCGGCGTGCGCGGTACTCGGTCCAGGACGTAAGGCGTCGGGAGCCAGCGCTGTTTGCACATTGGCGATTGCTGTATCGGGCAACGGCTGGACGGTAGGAGCCGGATGAGTGGAGACGCTCACGTCCGGATCTGTGAGAGCCTGGGGGTGAAATTCGCCCGGGCCACTCGACTGGCCGTCACCATCGCCGGCAGACAGCACTGGTTGTGGCGCGCGGTCGATCAGGACGGCTGTGTACTTGATGAGATCGTCCAGAACCGGCGCAACACCAAGGCGGCAAAGCGATTGCTGATCCGGCTCCTCAGAAAGCAGGGTCTCACGCCGAAGCGGATGGTCACCGACAAGCTGCGTTCCTACGGCGCGGCGCGGCGTCAGGTTATGCCGAACGTCGAGCATCGATCGCACAAAGGCCTGAACAACCGCGCCGAGAATTCACATGTGCCACTGCGAAAGCGTGAGAACGCCATGCAGGGCTTTCGATCATCAAGAGGCCTGCAACGGTTCGTGTCGATCTTCTCAGGTCTCCGAAACCACTTCGTTCCGTCCCACCACCAACACTCCGCCTTCCAGATACATCTCCACCGACTTACCGCCATAGCCGAGTGGAAAGCAGCGACTGCAGCCGCCTGAAATCGACCCACTTCGACTTCGCGCTCCCCATCAAGTTAAGGTGACAACGCCGTTGTTTGTTCCCGCAGTGGTGACGGCGACGCTTCCGGAACCGGCGCCGACGCGTCCAGCACGGCCACGGAAGCGGAAGACGCCCGGGAGTGCTGGTGTCACCGAGCTTGAGATCGACGGCCATGCGGGTCGGTCGGGGAGCCGACACCAAGATTGTTGCGGCGGTGATCCGTGCGCTGAAGCCTACGTCGTGATCGGGCCGACGGGCGCCGTCAAGGTCATGGTGGCGACGAAGCCCGGTGGACTTCCGCAAAGGTGCGGAAGGGGCTGGTTGCGCTGGTGCGTGAGCATATGGGCGCCGATCTGCCAGAAGCTTGTCATTCAGCGGTTCTGGTGAGGTTTGTCGCCTGCACAAAAACCTCTTGCAGACGGGGCTGGCCATGCCTTCTATCTGTCATACATCAAATGAAAGTCAATTGTATTTAACAATAGCTCAATGAATTATTCATTTATATATACTTGTCTTTGCCATGAGTGCGATGGATATTCCTTTGCTGTCGATATTGACACTTATCCAAGTCAAATCGTGAATTACTTGCAAAAGGATGTCCCATGGCTGCTGTAGAGGCTAGAGGAAGCGCTGTGCACACTATTCATATCCACAATACCGACGCAGCATGGGGGGGGGCGACTGATGATCGCCAAGCTCCTGGGAGCCGCCTATCGGGGTCGATGTCTACGATATCGAGCCCACGGCCTCGAAAGACGTTGTCGAAAAGGGAGCACGGTGGCATGACGCACCGCGAGACGCGGCCCGCAATTGCGAAATTGTCATCACCTGTCTGTTGCTGCCACACGACGTCTTCGACAACATGACGGGCGAGAAAGGCGCCTCGGCCGGATATGGGCACCGGGGAGCGTGTGGATCGACACGTCAACTACCGACTACCCACACGATCGAGACCGCCCGCCTGGCTGCAGCAATTGGCGTGCATTCGCTAGAAGCGCCCGTAGCAACTTGTTCCACATGGGGGTCGATTTTGCCAATGTCAGCTTCTTCGTCGGCGAGCCATCGGAGGGCGTTGCGAGGCCGTATCGCAAACCATGAGAGCCGCCTCCCTCCATGTCGGAGACAGCGGTCAGGGCCAGTTATTCAAACTACTGACGAACCTACTCTTTTACGCTGCAGCCGCCTCGATGTTCCGTTTGCATCTCCATTGTTAGGGCGCGATCTTCGCGCGCCGGATACAACCATTCGAAAGATTGATATCGTGGTGCTCGGACCCTTTTGGCGAATTGTCCTTAGCCATTCCCATCCCGCAATGGATCCGGTTTCCGGACAGGCCAGACAGATTGAAGGCTATGCTCCCTGCGCGCCTGGCATTGGAGTCGCCCGGAAATCGGAAGTCTCGACCCTCCGGTATCGACAATCTCGTACCCTTGGAGAGCAATTATGAGCTTGAAGACATTGATGCGAGCGGTCATCCTCACTGGTCACGGCGGTCTTGAGAAGCTTGAGTATCGTGAAGATTGGCCCATTCCGGCGCCGCGCGCCGGAGAAGTGCTCATCGAGGTTGGCGCATGCGGTCTGAACAACGCCGACATTAACACGCGGACGGCTTGGTACTCCAAGCGTGTCACCGAAGGCATTACGCCCACCAGTGGAAGCGCCGGATTTGCAGAGGCTCAGTTCGACGCAGGCAGTTGGGGAAGCTCTGCGATAAGCTTCCCGCTTATTCAAGGCTCCGATGTCGCGGGCAGGATCGCCGCGGTCGGTGATGGCGTGGGTTCTACTCGGATTGGTGAAAGGGTCATCGTGGATCCTTGGCTTCTCGGTTCGGGAGACTGGATGAATCCTTCGAGCGCCGTCTACTTCGGATCGGAATGCAACGGCGGCTTTTCTGAATTCACGACTGTACGCTCCGAAAACGCGCTCCGCGTTGACTGCGATTTGTCCGACGCCCAACTCGCAACGTTCCCTTGCGCCTACGCCACGGCAGAGAATTTGGTGGCGCGCACAGGCTTGAGGCCGGCAGAAACCGTCGTAATCGCCGGCGCTTCTGGGGGCGTGGGAACTGCTGCGATCCAGTTGTGCCGATTGCGCGGAGCTCGGATCATCGCCATTGCATCACGGTCCAAATCGAGCGTTTTGAGGAAGCTTGGCGCCGACGCCGTGATCGATAGGGAGACGGCGGAAATGTCCGAGGCGATCCGAACGGCGGCTGGCGGCGACGTCGACGTCGCACTCGACGTCGTGGGAGGCCGTATCTTCCACCATCTCGTCCGCGCCTTACGCCAAGGTGGACGCTATTCGAGTTCCGGCGCCATTTCGGGACCAGTAGTCGATTTTGACCTCAGGCAACTCATCTACAAGGACCTTCAACTGACCGGTGCGACGATCGTGCCGCCGGGAACGGCAAGGCGATTGGTCGATCTGATTGAACGTGGCTTGCTGAGGCCTCTCCTTGCAGCGGAATATACACTGCCGGATCTTGCAAAGGCGCAACAGGCTTTCATGGAAAAGCTACACGTTGGGAATATCGTCGTTACTGTCTGATATGAAGTGTTCCTGAAGCGCGAGATGGAAATTGCCGTCGGCTGGCTGGAGGAGATCGGCCCCGGTGTTGCTTATGCATGGCGAATTCGGCGAACAGTTTTCGGGCTTCGTCTTCACGAATCACGCTTGGACGCAGAGCTACGGATCACGCGTCCGCCCGCTGATGATCTATGGCGACGTTTTGCGCCCCCAGCCGATGACCGTTTCATGGTGGCGTTATGCAGAGTCGCCGACGGACAAGGCCAGGAGAATGCCCGCCGTAGAAGTGACGATCCTTAACTGGTCCTTGGTCCGGGAGGACATCCCGCGCAGCCAGACCTGCCAGCAGATCGGGCTCGCCGGACGACAAAACATCCAATCCTTCCCCATCACTGGAGAGCCAACTATGCAGTATCCTACGAATCTGACCAATGCCTTGGAATTCATCTGGGGTGAGGGCATCCTTTCGCCGGGCGGGCCGGAGGAGGTCGCGCAGATGCTGGAGGGCATCGACGTTTCCGGCTGCCGCGTGCTCGACATCGGTTCCGGCCTAGGCGGCATCGACGTGCTGCTTGCGGCCAAGCACGGGGCGTCCGCGGTAATCGGCATCGATGTCGAGCCGCAGCTGATCGACTCGGCCCGCGACTTGGCGGCGAAGGAGGGGCTCTCCGGGCGCGTCACCTTCCAGTTGGTCACGACGGGGAAGCTCCCGTTTGCGGATGCCAGCTTCAACCTGGTCTTCTCCAAGGACGCGATGGTGCACATCACCGACAAACTGGCGGTCTACTCAGAGGTTCTCCGCGTGCTGAAGCCTGGCGGCTGGTTCATTGCCGCGGATTGGCTCTGGTCCGAAAGCGCCGCCGAGAGCGCCGTCGTTCATGCCTGGCTCTCTAAAATGCAATTGACATTCGCCTTTACGCCGCCCGCGGCCGCCCTCCGGGCACTCATCGAAGCGGGTTTCGCCGAACCGAAGGTCAGCGATCTCCGCCGTGAGCTGCAGGAAGCCAACCGCAAGGAGGTGGCGCTGCTCGAAGGTCCGATACGCCAGAAGCTTGCGGCGATCGTCGGCACGGAGATGGCCGAGAACCGTCTCGCCAGCGCCAAGGGCCGTCAGGGGGCGCTCGATTCCGGCGATCTCATCCCTTGCCATCTCAGCGGCCGCCGCCCGACCTAATACTCCAGTTGCGGATCATTAATTGTCTGGTTCCCTTCGATAGGTTATGAAGGGAGCCATGTTTTGTCGCGTCATGGTCAGGGTCGTTGCTGACTTGGGAGCAGGAACTCAGAGCGGCGCAGGTTGGGCGTATCGACAAACGTATTGACGACCTGGCCAAGAGTTCAACCCGATCCTTCGTGGGTGGATCAACTACTATCGTCGTTACCACAAATCGGCACTTTCCCGAGCATTGATGCATCTCGATCTGCGCCTGGCACGCTGGGCGATGTCGAAATATCGCTGCCTGAGACGCCATCGTCGGCGTGCGCGGTACTGGGTCCAGGCGCACGCGCCATAGTGGCAAGAGCCAGATCGCGAATTGCATCGAGCATCCGCGCGCCGTCACAGCCTTTGTCCCCGGTTCCACGTCGCCAGAGCAACGTTGGCCGGTTCGATCTCCGGGCCGCACTATCGCCGGCGGAAGCATCAACCTGATCCGAAAGTTTCTGCATTGGCACTTGCTATTTTTGGGATTCGGGAGGCGTTGGTGCGTGGATGGGGACTTGAGCGGATGCCAGTCTTTGATGGAGCTGTCTACGCGGTGGCTCCATTACGGCGGACGGATTTCGGGCGTGCGCATTCGAGCAGGCGGTTGAGGACTGTGCAGCCGATGGCGATTGCCGTCTGCTGAGCATGAAACGACCGGGCAGACGCCGCCCGATGAGGGCCTTGTATCGCCCGATGGCGATCTCGACCAGCGCGCGCTTACCATAGCCGGTGGTGGCCTACCATTTCATTCGACCGTCTCTGCCGATTGCTGTGATATGCAGATCCCTTTGGCCGGGAGGTTCGGTGTCGGCGCGCTCGACCGCGTTAGCACGCGGCGGAATAACGATCACAGCGCCGGCGCTGTGGTTGATGACAGCGTCGTAGGTCGGCTTTCCATCATAGGCGCCGTCGGCGGTGAACTGTCCGACCGGGCGACTGATCTGGTCGAGCAACGGGGCCACCTGCGAGGCATCGCCTGTGTCCCATTCGGTCATCGCGCGGGCGATGATCTTGCCGACGTCGAGCATCCGTCGCACGTCGGCAGGCGAGTAGATATGGGGCTTTCGCCATTGCTTGGCGGCCTCCTTCCTCGGTCTCGGATCCGGTCGCCGCACAGGCATCGACGGGTCGCGGTGACGAAGGATTTTCGCAAAGACGCGCTTGAGCCTTTCGCATTCCTCCGCGTGGTCACGCGTGACATGCGTTGCCGCCCATCGATCTATCATGGCGCTCAGCGGTTCGGTTTCCGGTCCCGGATGCAACTGCAGGAACCGGTCGAACCGCAAGAGCAACAGGGGTTGCGAAGTGTATTTGTATCCTCTGCGCCGCATCATCGCGACATGCTCGGCCATCATTTCGCCCAGCACGCTGCAGAACGGCCTGGGCTGGCGCAGTTCGGCAAGAGCCCGTTCCGGATCCCGCGACGCCAATGCCCTCCAGATCGGCATGCACTGCTTGATATTGCACTCATCGCGCAGAGCGACGACGGGATTGTGTTCGATCGCGCCGATTTCCACCAGGCGCTCGAGGAATCGGTCAATGATGCGGGTGCGGTGCAAGAGCCTGGATGTCGCCCGGCGAATGGCTGATTCTCGTAGCCAGGCCAGCAGCACCTCCTGATTGAGCGCCTCGTAACGTTCGGCGACATCCTGGAAGCCATGCAAGACCTGTCGATAACTGGTTCGGCTTTTCATGCTGCGCAGATCAAGGCTCGCGACATATCGGTCAATGGTCGCGCGGTCGGGATCGGGCCAGCGGGCGGTCATGCCGCCACCTCCATTCCCGGCACATCAAGCGCAATGGCCCTGAGGTCCTCGGTGGCGAGCTTGAGATAGGGAGCCGTCGATCCTGTCGAGCGGTGCCCCAGCACGTCGCCGATGATCTTTTGAGGCACCGCGACCCCAGCATCTCAACCGCGCGCGCATGCCGCCTATGTTGATCAAGACATAGCAGGCACACCTGCGCGATGATCATCCTGCAGGCGACGCAAGACATCCGGAAAGTATCGCTGTGGCTGGGCCATGCCACGCTGACGACCACCGAGGTCTACACACGCGGCGATCCAACCGAAAAGCTCGAAGCCATGGAAGCGATCGTGCCACCGCATCTGCGGCGCGGCACCTTCCAGCCGACCGACAAGCTGATGGCACTGCTCAAGAGCGCTTCGTAATGGTGAGCCGGGCCGGCGGCGAAATGCGTGAAAGAACGATCAGGTCGCCGCCAGCTCCCCATTACTGGATCTGCCCATAAGGCAGGAATTGTAGGCAACGCGGATCACCCCGCAGGACCGGCAGCCCTCGACATGGCCGCCCAGTTCGGCGGTCCGGCATAGCTCGATCGCGCTCATCACGCGGCGCTCGACGCGGCCGAGACGGCCATCATGGGCCTGCCGATACGCCTCTGCGTGGCGGCGAAAGATATCCGCCACCTCCAGTCTCGCCGACATCGGCGGAACCGATCAGCCCGGCGGCACCACCTCGATGTTCAGCCGGTCGAGCGGGCTCGTCGTACGCCGGATCAGGCCGTTCTAGACCCTGGTGTAGCGCGCCGTGCTCGACAGGTTGTTGTGGCCGAGCAGAACCTGGATGATGCGGATGTCGGTGCCGTTCTCCAGAAGATGCGTGGCGAAGCTGTGCCTGAGCGTGTGCACCGTCACCCGCTTGTCGATGCCGGCGGCCGCACGCGCCGAGCGACAAGCCGAATACAACACCTGCACATCGATGGGGCTATCGGCGCCGCGCCCGGGAAACAGCCACTCCTTCGGCTTCGCAAGCCGCCAGTAAACCCGCAGGATGCGCAGAAGCTGCGCCGACAGCATCACGGTCCGGTCCTTGCCGCCCTTGCCGTGCTCGACACGGATCACGCCGCGTTCGCTATCGATGTCGCCGACCTTCAGCCCGACGGTCTCCGAGGCGCGAAGGCCGGCTGAGTAGGCCGTCGTCAGGGCCGTGCGCGTCTTCAGGCTCGGCACCGCCTCCAGAAACCGGACGACCTCATCGGCGCTCAGCACTACTGGCAGCGTCCGTGGCGAGCGGGCGTAGACGATCCGTTCCGGGATCTCGGCATGGCCCAGCGTCACGCCATAGAAGAAACGCAATGCACAGACCGTCTGGTTCAGCGCCGGCCAGGAAATGCCCTGCGACACCAGATAAACCTGGAACGCACGGACTTCCTCCAGCCCCAGCCGGTCAGGGGAGCGGCAGAAATAGCGCGAAAACTTGGCCACCGCATGCACGTAGGATCGCTGGGTGGCCGGCGACAGATTGCGGATCGTCATGTCCTCGATCATGCGTCGGCGAAGAGGGCTCAACTCGGCCATCTCATTGCTCCTGTTCTCAAGATTGCGCTTCAACAGCCGCAATCCTTCAAAACAGAAGCCTCACACGCAAACCGACCCACAAAATGCCGCGTCAGCGGCTTCGTTCAATCCCCAACGATTCTACCTATTCGCCTGACGCTCTAGCTGTCGCAGCAGACGAGGAGGCCGCTGAGTCCCGGCCTTGAACCTCGCCGGCGGCAGGTAGGCCTGCCCGCTGCGATCCTGACGGCAGCGCCATCAACACAGTGACCTTTGCCGCCACCTCCTCAAGGGTGGCGGTGAGGCGATTTACCTGCGACGCGGTTGCGGCAAGTTCGGGGCCGTATCGGGTGACAAGATATTCCCGGTTCTGGCTGAGGGACTGAAGATGCCTGGCCGTTTTCGCGCGAAGGCGCAGGCCTGCCTCGATGGCGCGATCCGTGCGCTCCGACAGGTCATGCTGCATCTTGCGGATCTGATTGGGGTTGTGCCCACGGTGGAGCAAGAGCGCGGTCAAATAGAGTTCGATCGCATGGATCGCCGCCAATCTGAACGGCGCCCGGCTAAGTGGCTTGCCGGGTCGGCCGAGCTGAAGGAGGTGGTTTGCCGCCTTGCGGTATTCTTCCGCCAGCTCATGGACCTGCTGCGCGGATGCCAGCTCACCGGGATATTTGCGTTCTTCGGTCGCCATCTAGCGCGCGCCCTTTCCCTAAGAGCTATAGCCGCAAGTTGATCAGTATCAACAGCAAGAGGCCAGCAATGACCCAGGCTGCAATCCGTATGGAGGACAGGAGGCCGACCGTTTGAGGGTCGGCGGCCGGCGGCCGGCGGTCGGGTTGAGCCTGAACAATCGGGTCAGCCAAGTCTTCCGTACTTGCATCGCTATCACTCCACGCCTCCGTGTCTTCCGCTCGTTGATTCAGTTGCCGACGTCACAACAGAATTGAATGCCTGCGCCGATGAGCTCTCCGGTGTAGACGAACGTGATATCAAGAACCGGGCTGACACCGGACTCAGAGTTCGTATATTTTGTTCCAAGGATGAGAGCTTCAAAGTTTGGACGCGAGCACTTCCCCTGCCATCATCCCAAGGTCTTCTCCGATTCTTGAATGCGCTCTCGCCCACAGCCGCCGTAGCAAGGTCTCCGGCACCATCTCGTCGAATTTCGCCGTCCGAAGGTTCTCCACGAAACCCGCGATCGATTGAATGTCCGGCGGACGCTCAGCAATCTGTCGCAGGATTGCGGCAGCTTCATCTGGCGTCGTTTCGAGCACTGTGACCCCGACGTCGAGAACCACGCATTCTAGGCCAGCCGAAACCATAGCGAAGGCCAAGACCGAATTCGCGTCCGTTCCTCTCCACGTGAGGATATGGGTGTCCTTGCCTGCGCGCAGAAACCGTGATTGATCCAGCCCCAACAGCTTGTATGCTGCCCTTCCCTGCTCAAGGAAATCGGTTGCGGCTCCATCGAGATAGGCAGGGATTTCCGTCGACGACAGAACCGTCTGCATCTCGGTCGCAAGCCGGTCGTGAATCGGTTCGTTCATTAGGGCGTCGAATTTCGGGATCTTTCCGGATCGGTGCCTTTCGACTTCAATCACTTTTCCCCGGTCGTCCACGGCGACGATGCGCCACCGCTGGCCCGCGAACGAAATTACAGCGCCGACTCCCACTGGATTGGAGACAGGGATCGTCCCTAACGTGCGCCCTCCGGAGACCAGTCGCCACTCCTCGTCCGTCGAGAAAATGGCGTAGAAATCACGTGCGCTCGTGAGCCGTTCGCCGATCTCGCCAAGCATGATCGTCCCGTCTGGCGCCTGCTCGATCAGCCTTTGTTCCGGCGACGCCATTGTCCGGAGAAGCTCCACGTAGTCAGTCTTGTCGAGCGCGGACAACGGCCCGGCACCGCAAAGCAATCGGTACAACCGGTCAGCACGCGCGCCGCCTTCCTGGACAATCACTGAAAGCGTCTGGTGAAGCACCACTGTTGCGGTAGCGCTGTCCGTCGACGGGGGCTCGACGAACCGTTCAATCAGGAGACGGACTGAGGCGGTCGCTCGCACTGTCTCCAACCTCAGCCGATCTAGAGGATCGGAATCCGCGGCGAGGCTTCGCTCGCGCACATAGATCCGGAGAACGGCCGGGAAGCCACGCCGGCGTCCGCTGCGTCCAAGCCTCTGGCGCAATGACGCCAACGACCGCGGGGCGCCGATCTGTGCCACCGATTTGACCGAACCGATGTCGATGCCGAGTTCGAGCGTCGTCGTCGCCACGCCCGTGGTCGGAACATCGCCTTTCTTCAGCCGATCCTCAAGCTCCTCTCTAAGTTCCTTCGACAAGCTCCCGTGATGCGGGAAGAATTCGTTAGGCACGGTGGCTTTTTCGGACCGGATGCGGAGTCGGTCGGCCAACGCCTCGACACGCTTTCTCGATCCGGCGAAAGCAAGGTTGTTGGATCCCCGCAGGTTCGCAAAGACATGGTCGGCAATGAGATCGAGGGCGGTTGGGGGGCCTTCTTCGTTCTCGAGGCCATCAGAGTCTTCGACTTCCTCGGAATCGGCGTACGCCCTAACCTGAAGACGGAGCTCCGGTGAATCGGCTGCAGATTCGACGATCACTACAGAAGAAGGGTTCTCAGGCCTGAGCCAGAGCGCTGCGACGGCAAGGTCGCCGATCGTGGCCGAGAGGCCGATACGCCTTGCCGGCTTCTCGGCCAAATCATCCAGCCGACGGAGAAGGCTCGCGAGGTGCAGCCCCCGAGGTCCATTGAGGAAGGCATGCAATTCATCGATGACAATGAAGTCCAGCGAAGCCAACATGGCCTTCGCGTCGCCCGGACGGCGGAGCAGCATTGCCTCAATGGATTCCGGAGTGATCAGGACGAGACCGCGCGGATCGCGCCTCGCTCGCTGCTTCGCGGACTGCGGAGCGTCTCCATGCCAGCGGACTACGTCGATCTCCATCCGCTCGCATAGGTCATCGAGGCGGCGGAACTGATCGTTGATGAGGGCCTTGAGCGGGCTGACATATAGGACGGAAAAGCCGCCTTCTTTCCGATCAGCAACCTTCGTAAGGATCGGCAGGAAAGCCGCTTCCGTTTTTCCGGCTGCCGTGGCGGCAGCGATCAGGACGTCGTTCTCGCCGTTCAGGATCGCGGCGATCGCCTTGTCCTGGACGTCACGCAGTTCCTCCCACTTCTGTTCCCAGATCCAGCGCCGGATCGTCTCATGTAGCTTGTCAAAGCCGGAACGTTCCTCAGAGCCTGATGCTGGCAAGATTATCATCCCCGCCCTCGGCGCTGCCTTCGCTTTCGTCGGCTGACGGGTTCTCGACGTCAGGCGCGACGTCGACCCGCCCGAGAAGGCTTTCCCACCCTGTTCCAGGGTTCTGTTCAAGGACCGCCAAGAACTGGACGAACGCCTTGATCGTGTTGCGAGGCGTCCTGAAATAAGCCTCGCCGACGTGTTTGCTGCAATGTTCCATGAACGCAGGAAGCGCCTCATCCGGTACCAGATGCGTTGCCGGATCGCCATGTGCGAACACAGACCGGATATTGGACAAGAGAATAAGGAGATCCTCGGGCGTAAGGCTCTGCAAGCGAAGCACAGGGCCGGACAGGTCGACGAGGCCGTTCGTCGCGAAGGCGTTCTCCGCGAGACGCGACTGCAGTGCGGCGTAACTGTAAAGGCCCCGGCGAGTGTCCATAAGGAATTCGGGGGTGCCACCGAACACGAAGCCGATGCCGCCGAAATTCCCCTGAAGGACGTCGTTGAGCATGCGCAGAATTTGCTCAAAGTTCTGGTTGCGTGCCTGCGCGCTCTGGAGCTTGTACAAGTTCACCATTTCATCGAAGACAACGAGCAGGCCGGCATACCCGGCGAGCTTGACGAATGCCGCGAGCAATTTCAGCGCGTCATAAATGTCATTGTCATCGATGATGGTCCTGACGCCCAGCGCCTGCCTTGCTTCTGTCTTCGTTGAATACTCGCCGCGCAGCCACCGTAGCGCTGATGTCTTGAGGACCTCGTCCCCCTCCTCGCTGCCTCGCCAGTAGGCTTTCAACACGGTCGCATAGTCATAGCCGCCGACCTCCTCCTGAAGATGGGCTAGGCGTTCGTCTATGACGCGCTCGACAGGGACGCTTTTCCTTCCCGCTTCGTTCATGCAGTCAGTCACGAAACGCTCGACAACGCTCGGCAGCGCGCCTCCCTCGGGCTTCGTCCTGGTAGCCATATTCCGGACAGCCTCGGCATAGAGTCCCCTCGCCTGGCCGGCGGACGCATGAATCCTGCGATCGGGCCCAAGGTCGGCATGGATGGTCACGCATTTCCGTTCAAGCGCTATCAAGCGCACGAGATTCAGGAAGAATGTCTTCCCCGCCCCGTACTCGCCGATGACAAATCGGATCGCCGCACCGCCATCTGACAGACGGTCAATATCCCGGACCAGGGCTCCCACTTCCGCAGCCCTTCCGACCTGCACGTGGCGAAGTCCCGTCTTTGGGACGACACCGGCGGCAAGCGCCTGGAGGATGACGTCTCGGTCGCGCGATTTGATGGTCGTTCCTGTTGTCATCTTTCCGCTCCCGCCCCTTGGAGTTCTACCCGGACATGTTCAACGACCACAATGTGATCCTCTCCTTCGAGGATCGGTTCGTCGAACTTGTCGAAGCCCCATTCATTTATCGTTTCGATCGCGCCGTCCGGCAACAGCCGCAGTTTCCGCGCCACGTCTTCGAATGCGTCACGGCCTAGCTCTCCGGCTCCAAGAAGGCAGGAAAGCAGTTCGGAATGAGCCGCATCAAGTCCTTCAAACCTCGAGTCTCCTCGCGGGGTCGCCTCCATCGGGGCCGGAGGCGGAGAAAGCGGCTCGTCTTCGACAAAGATGCCTGCGAGAAGTTGGGAAACCGCTGACGTCTCCGACTTTATCCGTTCGAGCCGCGCAACGTCGATCCGTATGCCGGATGCTTTGGCTGCCGAGGCTTCGGCGGGAATGGGAACACCGCCCGTCCGTGTTTCCGGTGTGACGGCTATGGGCTCGTCTAGGACTACCGAACCGCGATGAAGCGCGGAATATAGATCCTCCACTCGATACCCAAGCGTTTTGTATAAGCGCTCGAGAAACTTCACCTCGTCCGGAGCGGCATGTCCATCCGCGAGCACCGCCGACGTGGCCGATCTAATCGCGCTGTCGCGCGCCTCGGCTTTAACACTGCGCAACCTCTGCATAGCAGATTGCCGGGCGGGAGCATCCTTCAGCAGCGTGCTTGCGTAGGCCATAAGCCTGGCGCGCTCAATTCCGCCGAGGCCGGGAACCGATCGGATGTCGCTCTTGATCGATTCGAATTCACTGATCTCGATCTTCCCATCAGAAGCGGCGGCAAGCGCAGCGACTTCGACCATGGCCTTGGCAGAAGCATAGCTTGGAGCCTCGCCATCCACGGGCGCCCCGTCTTTCGCCTTGAACAGTAGGACATAGCCGTCGGCATCGAGATTCCGGGCGCCGTATCTCCGGTCTGGCTCGAACCCTACATCGAGTTTGTCCATGAAGGCTCCGACTTGATTGCAGAACCCGGAGGGAAGTTTGCCTTTCGGTGGGGTGTCCACTCCCAATGCCGTGGCAAGTTGACCTACTCTGACCCCGGCAATGTTGCGGCCTCCGAACAGGTGTTCAACATTCCCTAGGACGGCGGTTCCCATTACCGAAGGCGATGTCAACAACTCCTTCGGCAACAGGAAGGCGGCCTCGATCGTGCCCTTCGCCTCTGGACTTTTCCCCAGCAGGCGGCTGTACGAGGCGAGTTCGTCGGTGCATGCATTGAGGAGGTCCCGCAAGCCATCGAGGGGCGCGGAAATCGCGGCGATGTCGGGAAGCGGCCCGGTCTCGCTGTCGGACAGGTCAAGCCTGCATTCGAAGCCGCCGCTCGCCGCATGATATTCGATCTTGAGCTTAGTTTTCGGCGGATTGACCTTGAGTCCTTGCGGATAGCGGGATGCGAACCGCATTTGCCAGAGGTCGGCTAGCTCGTCGAAACATCTCGTCGCAGGCGTTCGCAGATAAGTGTCGGGAAGTGAGAGAACCCAAAGGAGTGCGTCCGTGCCGTCGAAAGAAGTCGCTGAGGCGAGTTTGCGCCCTAGATGGAGCCTGACGGACAACGGCATCTCGTATCCGTTCCTGAGATCGGGCGAGAGTGCCGGGCGGCCCTTAACGAGCTCCGCAACGTCAAGGAATTTCGACGCGTAGTTCTTGAACGAATGATTTTCGCTGTGGAGGGCAAGGAGGCGCCTGACCTCCGCGATCAATACAGGCGTCTCGTCTTTGGCGGCGTCCACGAACAGGCGACGCTCAAGGCCGTAGAAAAACAAAAAGACATATCCTATGCCGATCCTCGGATCGTTCCTTCCGCCCGCAAGCCAGTCGAGATAAGTCCGCCTAGCGATGGGTGGAATGTTCGAATATGACGGCCAATAAGGTAGGAGGCTGCCCGATAGATCGCTGCCCGACGGGGCGACCGTGCACGACGGATCCACGAGGCAATTGGTTCCGCGGCCCGAACTCGTTCCCGTGAAGGCTCCGCCGAGATAAAACATGCCAGCGTCGATGGTCATTCCGCCCACCCGCACGCTCTCGCCGGACGGAATCCATCGGGCGGGAGTCCTGATCGCAGAGAGGCTGCCGCTAATTGGCGCCGACGGCCCTGGCAAACGCCGGTCCCACTGGTCTGGGCCTCCGGTGAATCTTGGATCGGGGTTAATTCGAGGATCCATCCACGCCTCTCTGGCTTGGGCCTGAGGTGGACCTTCGGCGAAGCTGCTACGCGTTGCGGCGATCTCGCGCAGCTGGGGTGGCTGAACGCTCCGTTCCTTATTCTTTACGGCGCCGTAGAAAAACCAGGCGGCCAACGCCACGCCCGCAAGCACCCACCCCATCGTCGCCCCCGGCTTGCTTTGGATGTTCTTTCCCCGAATAATTGCATATTCGGAAGCTCCGCGACAAATTCTTTGCCAGCCACTGAAGCATTTCCAGCAGTCGACGTCAGTGTCATTCGTGCTCGTTCGGCGATCCAAGCGTGTGGAGGCCTTGTGCCGCGGCAGGAACACCCCTAGTGGCATGAACTTAGCCGGGTTTTGACACGGACGGGTTAGCCGAGCTTTTCCCACAGCATATGGCGAAAAGTGCGGTTTGGGCGCATTGTGGTCAGCGCATCGGGGGCGGCAATGGACCATCGTGTCCGACTTAAGCGACGGCGCGAAGCAAGGTCGGTGACGCGATGTTCGCGACAGCATTCGAAGGGAAGCGGACGTTGGACTGTCGCAGCTGCACTCGCCGTTGCTGGCATTGCGGGATATTTCGGGTGGAGCTTCGTCTCAAGAAATAGTCCGGAAATCGTTTCTTACGCGCAGGGCAAAGCTTCCTCCGATCAGGAGGATTTGGTCGGCCGTGCTTCCGTCATCGACGGTGACACAATCGAAATCCATGGCAAGCGCATCCGCTTCAATGGCATCGACGCGCCCGAGTCGTCTCAAACCTGTGCAGACGGAAATGGCAAAGCATATCGATGCGGTGCAAAGGCGGCCGAAGCGGTGGACCAATTTCTGGCCGCCTCATCTCCGACCCGATGCGTTTTCGTCGCCCGTGACCGTTACGGCCGTTTCGTCGGGAACTGCTTCAGGGCGGACGGAGAAAGCGTTCAGGCCGCACTCGTCAGGGATGGCTGGGCTCTTGACTGGCCGCGTTATAGCAACGGCGCCTACGCCGACCTGCAGGCGGCGGCAAAGGCCGAAGGCAAAGGGATATGGATCGGCGCGTTTGAACGTCCGTGGGAATGGAGGGCGGATCGCCGGAATGGCAAGGCTGCAACCGCGCCGATCGTACCGCTTGTCGGCGTCTCGTCCGGTTCCGACGGATGCAACATCAAAGGCAATATCAATTCGTCGGGCGAACGCATCTATCACGTGCCCGGCCAGGAACACTACGACAGGACCCAAATCACGCTGAGCAAGGGCGAGCGATGGTTTTGTTCGGAGGCCGAAGCACTGGCTGCAGGGTGGCGACCCGCCCTTCGCTGATCGTCGAAACCGTCTTACCCGTGCTGCAGTTGCCTCACTGAATCTTCGCGCCGATCTCCGTTGTCGAAGGCGAATTGCGTTTCCTGACCCGGATCTCTATCCGACGCCGCGATTTCACGTCACCTGCTTGGGTTCCGTTGGTGAGGGTGTCGTCGGGAAGGATCAGTTGGGCCCCCGACATGGGCAGAATGGTAACCGCCTGGAGAGCTGGTACGCTCTTCAGGACTTTGGCTACGGCAATCGCACGCGCTAACCCCAGACCCGCATTGTCCGCAGGGTGCAGTACGCCGACGGGGGCAGTGCCGCCGAGTACGTCTTGAAGCTCGGCATCAAGGTTTGATCCAAGACGCGAGATCTTCTGCTCATCGGTGTGCCCGATGACCTCCACGACGTCCACCGCATATTTCGCGGCGATGTCCGCAATCTGTCCGGCAGTGTTTTCTCGCAAGGCCGCGTCAAAGCTCGGGCTGAGTTCCGCGCTGCCTGACTTGAAGAAGTATCCGTTCGTTTCGCTGAGGCTGATAATCGGCGGCCATTCGTGGGGCTTTGCGTTGCCTTCAGATTCCTTAGCCTTGCGGATGACCTCAAGAAGTTGCTCTTCCGGCGTCTGCTTCGAGGGTGAGACGACGACCTTGTCTCGGAGCACTTTGATCGCTGGGGCAAGCTTTTCGATGTCGTTGGCAGTCAGCCCGGAATCCCGGAGCCGTACTGCCATGGGCACAACTTCTTCGAGAGTGAGACCGGTCTCCAATATCTGGTCCACCTTCGTTTTTGCGAGTTCCAGTTCCCGCCATTCCTTTTCGAGTTCGTCGCTACCAGCAACTGTCTTTCGGAACACCTCGAGCTTTTCTTCGAGCAGAGCGTTGGAGGCCTCCTGCTTCTGAAGTTCAACCTCGACCGCCAGCTTGTCCGCTTTGATGTGTTCGGACGTGGACCGCTCTCTCGCGATGATCGCACCAGCAGCCAACAAGAGGCAGAAGACGAGCAACAGCATGGACTCGGCCATGGTGAGACCGAGAATAAGGCCGCGGCCATAGCCTCTCTGCTCGCTTGAGACGGACGTTCCCTGAGTGCTCAACGACGGTTCCACCACCGCTTGCTGTCAGATTCACTCTCGACAGATTTATTCACGGGGGAAATTGCATCCCCTGCCGCTTCGGGCGCATCCTGGCCGTTTGGCTGCTGCGCTTGAACTTCGACAGGGGCGGCCAAAGCAACGATGTCGTCGAGAAGCGGAGTCGACCCCAAGCCGTCGGTGAAATGGTGAACACCGTTTGCCCCCCCTGAAGCGCCATCGGATAGAGGTTCGAATACGCCGAGCTTAGAGCCTGCGCGCGTTTCGAGGAGCATCCTTTCAAGGAACTTCTGCATCTCCGCATTCTGTTGTTGGATGTGGCGAGCGAGGCTGTCTGTGCTCCGCTGAACTTGAGCCGACGCCTCTACCGACTTCTCCATGATCTGAAGCGACCTCCCGCTTGTCTCCACGATTTTCGCGACGGCATTGGTGATCAGGTCCATGCGGTGAGCCTGATCTTTGCTGAGGGCCTCGGTCCTGGCGCCGTAGTCGACAACGATTTTGCCGAGCTCCCTGACAAGCGGACCGAGCTCGTTCTTCAGGACGGCTTCGGGTATCATGACCGCTTCGAGTTTCCTGGCCACGGCGTCGACTTGGCTTCCGAGTTGAGACGTCGAGCTGGCCATCCCGCTGTTGGCCTTCTCGAACACGTCACCGGAGCTGTCGACCTTTTCCGCGATTTCGGAGAGCTTGGATGCAATCTGACCAAAGCTGGCGTCGATCGCAGTGCTGAGTTTCGCCGACGCATCCTGAACTGGCTTGATGGCTTCGTTCGCCATCCTTTCCAAAGCGCCCTTCAGTTGCTCCCCAGTATCATCAGCATGCCTGACGATCTCGTCGAACCCCTCGCTGATCATCTGATTGCTCACCCGACGGAAGTCGGCGAATTCGCGCGTGGCGCTTTCCATCTCCGAGCGTACGCGTCGCGTCATTGTTGCCAATTCATGGCGTGTCGCCCTCTCGACATCGAGAACGTCTCGCCGCGTCTGGTTGTAGAGGATGCGGAGAGAGATTCCGAAGATCGTGGACGTGATCGCGATGCCGAAGTTCCGGATGACATCGTCTGTCGAAGACACTGAGGTGAATTGATATAGGGAAACGCCCAAGCTCGACAGCGTGAACAGGAAGCCCATGTAATAGAGGTTGTCGCCGGTCTGCTCTTCGTGGAGCCGGATCCGCCCCGAAAACCAGGACAGCGACAAATATCCGATCATGAGCATGATCGGGACCGTCATGGAAACGAACGGATTCACCCCCCACAGCTTCGAGACTGCGATGAAAATGCAACCGGTGAGGGTAAACGCGGCGAAGGCATAAAGCGGCAGGTTCCGGAGAAGACCGGTCGAAAACTCTTCGCCGACTGTGTGACGGTTCAATTCATTCCCTCCAGTCGTGGCGACGGCAGAAAGTTGCCGCGATTTTCTACGACCCACTTAGCCCAGAATTCCAGATGATCGCGCCCGTCAAAGGGTTTGGCCGCGCGATCGACATACCATATTGCTACGTCAACCCCGTCCAGCGTCGTTCGGTATTTGGCGTTCGCTGGACTATTCAGATACGCTCCGTAGCTGACGCCTGACTTGTACTGGGAGTACAGCTTGGTGTGTTCGATCATGTCGGAGGCGACGATCAACTGTTTCGCGGCGCCGGGTTTCGAAAATTTGTCGAAAACCGTGAGCTTGATTTGCTGAATGGCTGCCATGATCGGCGATTGATTGCCGGATTGGTCGTTAGGAATGCTCTCCGAAACCTTCTCCAACGGCTTGCTGAAGGCTTCCTCCCACTGGCGCTGGCGTCTAGCCGGATTATTGGTCCATTGGTCGACTGAGGAGCCGTCACCGGGATTGCAGCCGTCAAACATCTTGACGAGTTCGCCCGGGTTCTCGGTGAGGCCAAAAATCTCCAGCAATCCGCCGACCGGGATCGCCGACACGGTCTTTTGGAACCTATTCTTGATATCGAGCAGCGTCGTGTCGGAGATCGGATCGGTCGTATCGACCAGGAACACGTTCACCGCCACTGGGCCGTCAAGCGGACATAAGGTTTCCTTGGCCAGCTTCGTTTGGGAACTGGCCTTCGCGTAAAGGTATCCCAATCCACCGATCAATGCTCCGGAGAGGACGAGCAAACATATGCCGGCCACAATAGTGCCCAAGCGGCCCGGTTTGCGGCTTTTCCTTCTTCTCGTCCTAGCCATTGGGAGCCGTCTCCGGATGCAGCTTGTCCAGTTCACGGTATTGGTCGATGCCGTCGTCGCACACCGCGGCGATTTTTCTGATCTGGTCGGATAGGTCTGCCTGTGCCTTGCGTATGGACTCGGCGACGTCCCTATCCGTCAGTTCGCTTTCCCCTGCTTTCGTGGGTTGAATGCGGTCCAGCTTGTAAGCGCCGTCGAAGTACTTCGGAGCTGCTTCCGTCCGTGCCTTGGTATTGGCTTCCCGATAGCGTTTGAGCAGCACGTTTGCAGTCCGCTCGAGCTGCTCTTGGTACTGGACAAACAAGGAGAGCAGCTTCGCCCGGTGGGCGATGATCGCATTGTGGTCCCGGCGGCGGCCGCTGAGATCCCTTATCATCTCGTCGACCTTCTCATTGTGGTCGTCCCGTACGCCGAGCAGTTCTTCAATGAGGTCTTCCTGACGGGTCGCGTACGTCGTGCGCGCCGAAAGGAGCCTTTTGTACACTGCCGCATATCCGAGATACGGGTCTTTCAGATACCAGCCGTCAATAAAGGCAAAGATCGAAAACATCAGGCCGATGCCGAAGAGCAGCCAGGATTTGATGTCCACGAGTCCGAGCGGATCATGCCGGATTCTATCCATAACGATAGGTCCAGCATCTTCGAGAATGCTCCCGGCTACCTCTCGATAATGAGCAAGTCCAAGATTCAGCGCGACGGCTAGCGCAGCATAGCCACCGATGGAAAGGTATCCGAGAAGCTTCAGGAATAGCGACCGGTGGACGGTGAGGCTGACGCAAAACAGGGCGAAAACCAAAGCGATACCGATATTGAGGAACGAGAAGCTCATGGCCTCGGTAACGCCCCCGACAATTCCCATATCGCTTCCCTTCGCGAGGAAGACGCCGTTCATGATCGCCTCGATGAGAAAGAGGAAGAACAGGAACGACACCTTGAAGAACCATACATGGCCCTCCGACAGTCGCGGGGCGCGCGTGATCCCATGCCGCCTGCGGAAATCGGCATAGTCTTCTTCGGCAGCGTTCAGTGCCCGTCGCAAACCATGGAGTTCGTTGCGTCCCCTGACCACCTCCGCCTTGAAGTTGGAAACGCCTTCGGCGTTTGCCTTGTGGATGTCGGAAAACTGCCCCTCGAAGTCCAGGCCGCCAAGCCTGCTGGCGAACGAATGGAGCTGGTCTTCCAGGTTATTGTACGCCGTGTTCCTGGTGTCCTGGACCTTGCTGACGATCGCCAGTTCGACGTCGTCAAGTGCTTTCGAGCTCTTCGAGGGCTGGTTGAGCGCACCGCGGGTCTGCCCTTCTTCCGCGAGCTTCATGTCTCTCGCGACTCTGTCCACGTCCAGGTTCGGAAATATTTCAGTCGTGACCACAAAGTCATGACTCGTCTCGCGGACCTTTTCCAAGATCCGGTTGAGCCCGTCAAACGTCTTCGTCAACTCTTTACCCCTTGCCCACTTTCCCATGGTCAGCCCGTGGGTGATCTCTTAAGCAAAGAAACGCGCGCGGACAACAATAATGACGATCTACATGAGTTGCGGGAGAGGAGGACCTCAGAATCTGTCACCTGTATGCAGATCGAAGCGGCTACGCGGATGACCAGGGATTGCAGTGGAAACTTCCTGCCGATGCTTTAGGAAGTGCCGTCTGCGGTCGGTTGTCGGTACCGCCGTCGTGCTTGATAGCCGGAAACAATTTTGAGAAGAATTGGCCTGTAACATTGAACCATACGCATCATGCCCTCTCGACCCCACCAATCGAAAAGAATTGACGAACTCGAACGCATTTTCAAAGAGATGCGATCCGATGGACCTACGCTCGAGCTGTTGTGGCGAGAACTAGAGCAGTTTCTGGATAATCACGGTTAGGCATCGTAGCCGGCGTGGGCGAACAGGTTTTCGCATTCTTTGGGGTGGAAACGATCGATGGCGACGGCCACGGCGTCCCATAATTCCGGGATGGACCGGGCTGCTGCCTTTCGCAGTAAAGCCTTCAGCTTGGCGAAGGCCATCTCAATGGGGTTAAAGTCCGGGGAGTAGGGCGGAAGATAGCGAAGGGAAGCCCCCGCAGCCTCGATGATTTCGCGGACACCGACCACTTTATGAGCAGGCAGGTTGTCCATCACGACGACATCGTCGGGTTGAAGCGTCGGCACGAGGACGCGGCGCAAGTAGACCAGGAATGCTTCGCCATCCATGGCGCCGTCCAGGAGCCAGGGCGCGACGATCCCGTCGAGGCGCAGGCCGGCCGTGAAGGTCGTGGATTTCCAGTGCCCATGAGGAACAGCCGCCCGGCAACGCTGTCCACGCGCAGAGCGGCCTCGTAGCCGGGCCATCTTGGTATTGAGGCCACTTTCGTCGATGAAGATCAGGCGGCTCGGATCGAGATCGAGTTGGCCTTCGAACCACTCTTCCCGCGCTGCCAAAACATCCGGTCGCTGCTGTTCGGCCGCGTGCGCTGTCTTTTTTTGTACGTGATGCCACGCTTTGCGAAGAACGCATGGACCGTCGTCAGGCTGGCTTTGACCCCGCGCTCTGCCGCAAGGCGATCGACGATCTCGGCAAGCGTGATGTCCCGCTCATCGGTCTCGACCAAGGCGAGAATGAAAGTCTCGTGCGCGTCCAGCTTCGATACCTTCGGCTTGCCCTGCCGCCTTTGCTCTTCCAGCGCTTCAGATCTTGTCGTCGTTTATCAGCGGGTTTCGACCGTCTTCGACAACAGGCCTGCCTCTATCGCCTCGATAACACGCGTCCGCAAATCCAGGCTGTAAGCTCGTGCCATGCCGCTGCTCCTTCCGCAAATCACTTCGATCAGGGAATCAGAACAAGCCGTTCACTGCAAACAAACGACTCCGATTAAGGGAAAACCGCTCTAGCTACCGGGCCGAACAAGACGTTTTTCCTAGTGACCCTGATAGCTTCCCACGGAACAAGAAAGTCCCTGCAAAACGGTCCAAACACCCGCATGATCCCGACCCGGAGTCCTGAAGGGCAGACACTCAACGCCAGTATGCCCTGCATGCTGACCCCGAGTCCCATTGAGCCAGACTGACCACGGATTCGCAGAAGCTGCTCCTCGGACTGGTTTGGAAACTTCGCCATAAGCCGAAACCAGCCCGACAACACCGCGAGAAACGTGGTGATCGCCAGCCAGAACAGCGGGAAGAAAACCGCGAAATTTTGCTCGAACAAGCTGTTCAACTGATTCGGCCTTCAGCGCCTACCCTGCCGCCAACGCGGTATCTGGAAATGGCTTCAGTAGGCAACAGGCGGTTTGTGACGTTGGTAAACGATGCTGTGGGGAGCGAAGCCCGCACTGGCAGATTGCCGACGAGCCCCCCCATGACCAGCGCCGCCTCCGGTGGATCGGAACAGGAAAGAGCGGGGAGTAGTTTGCTCGCACTACGGAGCTTCGGCAGCCCAGCTACAGAATTCGAAGAGACCCTGAGTACGTAGAAGCGCTCTTTTGGGATCAGTCGGCCGAGCCTGCCTGAAATGAATTCATTGGGCTAGAGCTGAGAGCGCTGGCGTCTCGCAAGGAATGCATTCCAAGCCTGGCTATCGCCTTTCAGGCGTTTTACCGCTCGATCGGCCGCTTTTTCGAGATCGGAAAGCGCGCCGTCGGTGGCATCGTCCAGAGCAATCGGCCGGCTGGGGGATTCGTCAAGCCGATACAAGCGAGAACCAAGCTGAGCCTTTGCATATGATAGCGACAATCTGGCTTGGGCATCGATTGTGACACCGAACAGATCGTGTTTTGACATCCATCGCGCCGCGCCGGGGGATTTCATCTGACCGTCTTTCGTCGCTTCGAAAGCAGCCGTTCCAACGCTCAGTATCCGGATACCATTCCAATCGGCACCCAAAGAATCCGAGCAGCGCTGCGCCGCGATCATATCGGGAGAATTCGCGAGAAGGCCGCCATCGACAAAAATGCCATCGCGGATCCGATGCGGGGGAAAGTAGGTCGGAGCGGCTGACGTAGCGAGAGCAACATCGAGCAGGGTTATTTCAAGATCGTCATCAGCTCCGGCCAGGGGTTTCGAAACGAAAATCCTGGGTGCGGATCTTCGGAAATCGAGCGCCGGGACGAGCAAAGGAACCTCAACTTCGCCGAGCTTCGTTTTCGCCTTGTCGCCCAAGATCGCCTCAACGGCATCCCTGAGAGGCTTTTGCGGGTACGCAGTGCGAAGAAGCCGCCATGGATTCGTCAGTCCTCGGTGCCATTTTTTCTTGAAGATCGTAGGACCATGCTGGCGAATAGCCGTTGCTATCGTTTCGGGGGATATGCCTACAGCCAACCCAATGGCAATCAGGCCGCCGATGGACGTACCCGAGTATGTATTGAAGCTGTCCTGTATCTTCGTATCGGCTTCGGTCTCGAGCATTTGGAGTGCGCGAGCGCTGAAATATCCTCTGATCCCACCTCCTGTTAACGACAAGATACGCGTGCGGAGGTGATCCTGGAGAGGCGCGGCCGGAGGGAGTTCATCCATCACGTCAGACTTGCTCAACCAAGAGACCCCGATTTCTAATGGCTTCCGCGTAACCTTGCGCATCATTTGTAAGAAGCGTGAATCCTTCGCTGATGGCTGTCGCCAGCACTAGGAGATCACCGTCACCCAATGGAATCGCCTGGCCTGCCGCATTGCCGCGGAAAAGATCGAGGCCATAGAGGAACGCAAACTCCATTGCTGTCGCTTCCGAAACTTCCAGCAGATCGCCTGAAGCGCGCATCTTCCGTCGAGCCACTTCGAACCGTCGCTCCCAAACGTCTCTGGCGCTCGGGTCGCTCATGGCTAGGATTCGAGCCTTGAGCAATCCGAACGAAACAACAGATGCCTTCACGTCGTGGTCTTGCATTTCCGCACGCTCGACGCGATCACGGATCGCATTCTTGCTCCCGCTGACCAGATCCGTGAGCGCTTGGGTGTCCAATAAATACACGATCAACCCGCTCTAAATGAAGGTAGGTCCTCTCGTTTCACGCTGGGGGCTTCCAGGTCCGGAAGCATGCTTCGCCGTCCTGCGGAAGCCGTGAGGAGTGGAGCAACAGGCAGATCTTCAGTCGCTGCAAGCGCACCAACTATCGATCGTCTGCTTCGGGCTTCCGTAAGCATTTCTACGAGAGTTGCGACGCTCATCATTGCGGCTGGCGTTCCATGAACTTTACCTCGGTCGACCGCAAATAGCCTGAGCCCTTGCGCAACCGCTTTGCTCGAGAAGCGTTTGCGGGCCTCGTTTACCGGGTAGCACATAGCTGCTGCCGAACCCTCATTGAGGACTTCGGGTGCTAGGTGTCGCCAGATGATTTCCGCATACTCGCGGCCAACCCCGTCGGCTAGGGATTTGAACGAAATCTCTTTGTTCTGTGTCGCTGACTCTTTTTCCATCCTGATGGGCATTTAAGTTCGCCTTTCCATCCGTTGATGGCATAATGTACATAGTGACGACATTATGTACATCAAGAGCGCGCAAATTGGAAGCACCGTTCTCGACGCGCAGCCAACTGAGATCGCTCACGCGGATGCCGGGCCATTGGCTGAGGTTGCACAATGTTTTGGAGCGTACCCGCGTTGTTGTCAGTTCGCGCGAGTTCCATATTGGCCTACGAGCTGAATCAAATTCGGCAATGTGAGGAATGCGAAGGATGGCTGATGGTGGCACCATGCGCGAAGGCTTGGACGATGATTTACGCGACAAGCTGGTAGCAATCGGCAAGGGAGTTGCAAGCACCATTCCACTCTCATGATTGCTGACAATAGCCTTTGGCATAGGTTGCAGCCCGCCGGATCCGATCGGCGGCCGAGGTACTTGTACGGCGGATATGAGGTGCAAGAGGCGGGACTTGAACGACGGTCAACAATCTCTCATCCGCGGGTCGAGCCGCATGACCTTGTTTCGTTTGGGGCTGCCTCTGTCTAGGTGGCGAGCGTCAAGGCTCATAGTGGAGACGAGGGCTCCCCGGCATTGTCCCGCCTCCAGCGCCGCATATCGCGCCGAGGCTGATCTTGGGTTTTGCGATCTCCTCTCTGCTGGCTGCCTGTCAAGTTGATGTCATGCCGCCTTTGGGGTCGATTGAACCGTGCAGGCGATCGACCAGATGAAGCCCACCATCTCGCGTGCGATGGCGACATTGACGACGTTGGCGTTCTTGCCGCGCGCGCTGAGCCGACGATATCGGGTGCACAGTCGAACCTGCGCTTTCCATCCGATGTCGCGAACGACTTTTGGCAGCGCCTCGATCCGATCGACCTTGTGACGGCCGATGCGCGGCCTCATCCGGTAAGCCCAGGCGCCTTCGACCAGCGCGCGCCGGGCATGGGTGTTGCCGGTCTTGGTGATGCCGCCGCGCCAGACGCTCTCGCCACTCGATTGCTCGCCAGGGACCAGGCCGAAATAGGCCATGAGCTGACGTGGGTTTGAGAAGCGTGTGAAGTCACCGACCTCCGCGACCAGCACCACGGCATTGATCAGCGCGATGCCGCGCATCGCCTGCAAAGCGTCAACGACCGGGCGCTGGTCCCATTCCGGGAGAAGGCTGAGTATCTGTTCCTCGACCTGCCGCAGGCGCCGTTCCGCATCCATGACGGCATCGACGTAGTCCTGAAATGCGATCTGCTGAGCGGGATGTTCGAAGGCCAATGTCGAAAGCCATCGCCGATAAGCCATTCGCCAGGCGGTTCCCCGCTCGGGCTTGCGTCCGTGACGCAGCAGAAATCCTTGAAGATGTTGGCGCGCTCGCGTCACGACTTGTCGCACGACGCTGCGCAGCCGGATCAGGTCGCGCGTGGCTTTATGATCGGCATCGGGCACCCAGACTGGCGTCAGCTCGCCGGCCCGGTGGAGGCGGGCGAGCATGGTCGCATCGCGACGGTTCGTCTTCACGCGATCGCCGGGCTTCTTCGGAATCAGTGACGGCGCCACCACGTCGCATCGATGGCCGAGGCTTGTCAGTTGGCGATGAACGCCATAGCCGCACGGTCCGGCCTCATAGCAAAACACCAGCGGTTTACCGGACTTCCCCAGACGATCGCACAGCTTGCTGATGGCATCAGGGTCATTCGCAATCTCGCCAAGATACTCCACCGAACCGGAGCGCCCGTTCTCCGCCACCGCGATTGAAATCCGTTCTTTGTGAATATCCAAACCGACAAATCGGGTATGTTCCATGTGGCCCGTCTCCTATGCATGAGGCTCTGTGCCCGGCCCAGCCGGCGTAACCCTCGTACCGTTGCATATCGGATGACGGGCCGCCCTCAGGCCCAGCAATCATAGGGACTAGTTGTCAGATGCACGTCACATCAGGCAGCTTGGGTAAAGTCTGGGGCAACGATATGACAGCAATGACGGACGCCTTTTGGCAGTCGCTCCGGGTGAGAGTTGATATTTCCAGCTGTGTAAAACAGTGATACTCGATAAATCTTTGAATTCTCGTGCTTCTGATGCGAACGCCGAGGCCGAAGCGGTAAGAAGGCAAACTGCTGCTGCAATGGTGCGGGTCATGAGGTCTTTCCATTCTTGAGGGACGAGGTGCGCTTGTTATCTTTCTATAACATCATCGTATCGATCACACATTCTTTTGGAGTCTATGTGCGCATGAAAAAACTCCGTTTCAGTGAACGACACGAGACACGAAGCAAACGTCATGCCAGACGCAGCCATGGCTTAGATTTCAAGCGGTTAGGAATCCTTCGTAGCTTGCGGCTAGGCGGTGTCGCTATTTTGTCGAATTCCTTGCAGGAGTTTGAATAGAACCGGACGAGCGTTCCTTCATCCATTGGCTGTCAAGTTTGGGAGGCCAAGCGCGAGATACTCCTCGTTGCGCGTCCGAGACGCCGAATGTACGATGGCGACAGGTGGCAATATGCCTTCGCTATCCACTCCTGCATGACCGGATGCGTACAGATTGGTCAATCTGGTTCACCGCCTCAGGTGTGAGGCTACCCAAAGGCACCGTGAAAGGGCCAAGCTATCCCGACGACACATTGCTGATTCAGGCTGCGGGTCAAGGTCTCGCCGTTGTCCGCGACGTTTCCGCAAGCGACGCCTTGGTATCCGAAAAAATAGTCATTGCGATCGGCAACTCCGCGCCTACGCCAAGGCGCACCGTCATGTCGAACAGCCTGAACGAACGATCTGGAACGTGTTCGAGGAGGAGCGCGGCAAGCTGGTCAAATACCGCGGCCCCTTCGACGGGTTCCACGCGGTGCCGGCCTCGGTGTCGAAGACCTGCACGGTGCGCTTCGACAACAACAAATACTCTGTCCTGTCGACGGCCGTCGGCCGGCCGGTCGAGATCCACGCCTATGCGGATCGGATCGTCATCCGTCAGGACGGCGTGGTCGTTGCCGAGCATGCCCGCTCCTTCGGGCGCAACGAGACGGTCTACGATCCCTGGCATTACGTCCCTGTACTCGCCCGCAAGCCCGGTGCGTTGCGCAATGGCGCGCCATTCCGGGACTGGGCTCTGCAACCCGCGATGGAGCGTATCCGACGCAGATTGAAGGCGGCGCATGACGGCGATCGGCAGATGGTGTCGATCCTGGCCACGGTGTTGGCCGACGGCATCGATGCCGTGGATTGGACGCATCGCGGCAGTCTTGCCGGGCTTTCTTGCTTTCCCGCTCATCCGCCACTATGTAGCGACGCTTCCCCGACTGTCTTTCAAGCATCCGGAGTGTTTCATGACAGAAGAAGCCGACAACAACATCGACGTCCTCATCGAGCTCACCGCCGATGTCGTCTCAGCCTATGTCTCCAACAATCCGGTCCCGGTAGGTGATCTCCCTGCCCTGATCGGCCAGGTCCACGCAGCGCTCAAAGGCACTGTCGGCGCCGGCGTTTCCGCAGCAGAGGCGGAGGCTCTCAAGCCTGCGGTATCGATCAGGAAGTCGGTGACACCGGACTACATCATCTGCCTTGAGGACGGGAAGAAATTCAAATCGCTGAAGCGCCATCTGTCGACCGACTATGGGCTGACACCAGACGACTATCGCGCCAAATGGGGTCTGCCGGCGGATTATCCCATGGTCGCGCCGAATTACGCCGCTGCGCGCTCGGCGTTGGCCAAGACGATGGGGCTCGGCCGCAAACCGAAAGAGCCGGAAACGCCGGCGCCGGCGAAGCAGACCCGCAAGAAGGCCGCGGCCTGATTTCAGAAATCGGGGTTTCTCTGGGGCGCGCAAGCTGCCATCGGCACAATCTGCATCTGCCCGGAATGTGAAAAGGCGGGGTCCAGCCCGCCTTCCCTTTCAAACAGCCTCGGCTTCCCAGCCTGGATGCACCCTTGTCCATAGCCGTTGCCAGCACGCTGGAAAAAGTCAGCCAGCTTTGCTGAGGCTGCCAGCAGAGGACTTGCCAGTGCGGCGGTCCTGTTCGATTTCATAGTTGATCTTCTGACCATCGGCGAGGGTCGAGAGCCCCGCTCGTTCAACGGCGGAAATGTGAACGAAAACATCCTGACCGCCATTGTCAGGCTGGATAAATCCAAATCCCTTACTGCTGTTGAACCACTTCACGGTTCCAGTCGCCATATGCGTATCCTTTGTAACAATTGCAACGTGGGCAGGCCGTCCGGCCAGTGCCGATTCATAACCGAACTTTGGAGTTGGGCAAAAACGAAAAATTGCAAGGCCCGCTAGATCGGCGGCAGCTCGCTCACTTGCAATGACCCTGTTGTCAGCAAGTACGTCTTGCGCTTCGGCCGGGGTCTCTCCGCTGCGAACAATTGCAGAGGCATGTCTGGCGCTGTCCGGCCGACGCAGCCAATGTCGCACCGACGGCCACCGGTCCACCAAGAAGACCAATCAGCACCACCAGGCCGTCGCGTGCTTTTCCATCGGCGCCCCCAGGAGGGGCCGGTTACGGTGTTACGGCCCGCAACTTGGCTGCTTCACAATCGAATGAAACGCGGTTCCGTCCACGTTGTTTCGCTTCAAAAAGGCATCGTGCGGCAGTGCGAAGGACATCCAGAGTATCTGCACCATGAGAACTTCCGCACCTCCGATGCTGACGGTCACCGTCACGCCGTCCTGTTGCGCTTTCACCCAGGAATCCACTCACGACGGATGTCCTCCGCAATGGTAAGGAAGTATCGGACACGCTACGGATGACCTGGTCCGGACAGCGCGGATCGTCGATGCACCGTGCCAGACGGTCAGCCACCCGCAGCCGCTTCTCCACCTCGGCCAGTGCCAGAACCCCACCGTTGGAAGAGAGCATGCCGCCATCAAAACGGGCGACGACGCACTTGCCGCGAACAGATGACAAACCGCTCAGCGGCAGCGTAGGATCATTCATGGCGGGTGTGGTCTCCGGGAAATGGCGCGGATCGGCTTAAGCAACCAAATCCTACGTCATTTCAACGGCTTGCACCACATCCGCCAACCCGCCATGAATTTTTCGGGCTAGCTAATCGATGACATCTGGGTCGCCAATGCACAATGCCCAAAGTATACACCCCCAGCCTTCACGAAACGACAAGCTTTGGTCGGAGTAGTGCTCGTCCGCGTCTTGGGTGACGGCTGGAGCTGGAGCGGTCGTTACAACGGCCAACGCCGTGGCAGCAAGTATCGTTCGTGGCCAGTGAGACCGCAATTTCAGGAGCCTCGGGCGCGCCACAGCGTCTTTTTCTGAGGTAGGCATTTTTCGTTTTCCTTTTGGATCATCACAGATTTGAAGAGGGGTCTGGTGTTATGTGCCATTGGGAGAGCCGGCGAAGCAGATATTCATGTGGTCGTCATAGATTCCTCCTGAATGTTTGTTTTACGAGAACCCTTATGGCAGCCCTATCTGACAGCCTGAAAGCGGTCTGCGGGATGGCGATCCTGTCTGATCGCAGCGAGATCCAACCGAGCTGGGGCGGTGCGACGGGATGCGCAGCCTGTATTGCGTTCGGACGAATGTCATGTGAACTCCTGGGCTAAGACTGCGCGACGGCCATGTCGGAACACGGTATCATGGCTATGAATATGCAATTGGCATGCCACCAAACGGGTTGTGAGCAGCAACCCCAAATCGGAGGAGTCGTCCGCTGGCCGGCTTGATCCTAACCCCCAGGATGTTTGGATCTGAACACAGATTTGTCGTCAATCGGACACGGACAAAATGCTGTGACCAGCTGGGCACCGGTGCTGACGCTTTGGTCAGACAGGCCAGAGACGTTGATACAGCGGGACTGTCAGGATTTCCGTGTGCGGTCGGGCGGTTGAACATTACGCCGCCATGGCCTTGATGAAGCGTTCACCGAAGATGACGGCGAACTGGGCCTTGGCCATGGACCACTCACGTGGCGGCATTTTCCACTCTTTCTCGGACCGGTTCAAGATCAGATAGAGCAGGGCCGCGGGATTTTGGGCGCCGCGCGTGGTAGCGTCGGTTCATGGAGATCGATGAGGACAAGATCGACGATGCGGTTCTGGCGCTGTTATGGCTGACGCTGCATAACGAGCGGTGTGCCTGGAAGGGCTTCGATTGGGCAACGACGGATCGGCTTCACAAGAAGGGCATGATCGGCGACCCGGTCAACAAGTCGAAGTCGTTGATCCTGACCGATGAAGGCTTGGAGCGATGCAGTTCGCCGTCCTTAAGATGCTGTACATCTCCGAAGCGTCCTGCCGGGCATACTTCGCTTTCACTGATTGCTCCATCCAATCTCTTGCATGGTCGGGCTACCAGTCGAGAGTTGCGCCAAGCTATCCTGTTTCCTGTCTCAGCCTTCCAGTGTCGCTCGGCAGAGATCGACAAAAGCGACCCGAAAAATGAATACTGATGTGCGCTCTGTCATTGATTGCACCGCATCGGTAAGTTAGGAAGATCGATGTTTGAAAGGGAGAATTTGCTTTGGCCGACGAGACTATCAATCTGATCGAACTGACCGCCGACATTGTATCTGCCTACGTCAGCAAGAATGCGGTACCCATAGCCTCTCTGCCAGAACTGATTTCTAGCGTGAATTCGTCACTCTCGAAACTTGGCCAGCTGATAGAGCCCGAGAAGCCAGCCCAACATCCAGCAGTCAATCCGAAGAGGTCGGTGTTTCCTGACTACATCGTGTGCTTAGAAGACGGTAAGAAGTTCAAATCGCTGAAGCGCCATCTTGGTGTCCATTATGGACTCACTCCGGATGAATACCGCGAGAAATGGGGATTGAAGGCGGACTACCCTATGGTTGCGCCGAATTATGCGGCCGCGCGGTCCGAAATGGCCAAGGCAATCGGCCTTGGCCGGAAAGCCCCCGTCAAGCCTGCCAAGAAAGCGCCAGCCACGCGGAAGGCTAAGCCAAGCTAACAGACAAACTGTCAGACCTCTGATGGTCAGAGTGGGTTTGCTAGCGCCACCGCGGCAAGCCACTCCCGCTTCAGCCCCGCAAGCAACACGGCTCGGGAATCCGCGCCCCAATTGCCTGCTGTAAGGAGGCCGCGGATTAGGGCAGCGGACTACGGAAACAAAGTGGGGTAAAGCGCAATCCGAGATACCTCAATCCGCTCAAAAGCTGCTTGATGAATAAGTCTCCCAATAAGCCAAATAGGCACCATTCCTCCCGGTTTTCTACTTGCGCCAGTGGGCGGGCGCCGACCGGAAGATTGTGCGCTTCACCAAGCCCCACGGTAACATCGTGAAGCCGCTGCGCGTTCATCCCGACGGCGCGGGATACATTGCCCAATCGACGATAGCGGCCCTATGCAGGCAGAGGTTGCCAAGCATTGTAGCGTCGAGCACCTGAGCAGGTCAGGCGTCGACCAATTCAATCTTCAGCTTTTTGCCTACCGATCTAGCCGCTCTTTCGAGTGTATCCAGCGATACGGCAACGTTTTTAGGATCAAGGATCCTTTTGACTTGAGTTCGGCTCGTTCCAATTCGAGCTGCCATTTCGCTTTTTGAAACAGCCTTTTCCTTACGAGCGCGCTCTATCTCCCAAGAAAGAACTTTCTTTATAGCCGCGCCATATACTTCTTCTCGCTCGCCAAGTTCGTCGAGAAATGACTCAAGCGATCCACCGATAGGCGATATAGCTTTCTCAACCATTTCTAGATCTCCGTTTCTCTCTTTTTCTTGCGTTTTGCTTCCTCAAGACGCCTTCTATAATCACGAAGCCGATCTCGAGCTAAATCCATTGCTTCCTTTTGACCACCCTTCCCTTCATGCCCATGCAGAAGAAGCATTAGTGATCCTTCGATAGAAAAATACGTCCTGGCCTCGACCTTGCCGTCACGAATAGTCGAACGAACCTCCAAGAGCCCTCTACCTAGATCTCTGCTTGTGGGCATGCCAATCGGCCAGCCAAATTCCACTTTGGCGATATCTCCGCCAACGATCTTCCTGTCATCCTTTCCCAACTCCAGAAGCCAATCGCGAACGGGTTCCTTGCCTGCTTCTGTGGCGTAAAATTTCGCATCAATCCGCTTCATTTCAACGCGCTGTACCTTATAAGGTTCAAAATCAGCAAAATCAAGCCCTCCCTATCTGGCCTCTATCCTCAGCGCAGTCAGCGTCTCAGGCGTAATCGTCCCGGTTACCTTCAAAGAGTAGTCTGCCTGCATGCGCAGTAGCCCGGCCCTCAACTCCGGATTCATTTCGCCGTCTATCTCGCCGCTATAGTAGCCGAACGCGAGCAAGGCGAACTGGACCTCCTGGACGATCTCCTTGAACTTGTAGGCGTTGCCCGGAAGTGTCTTCAGCGGTGCCGGCACTGGCGCGATAGCGGGCGCCTGGTAGGTCGGCGCGGGCGTGGACGGCGCGCTATACAGCGGAGCGGACTCACTCGGCGCTGGTGGGATGTAGGAATAGCCCCCGGTCGACGACCTATGACTCGAGTGAGAACTGTGGCTGCTGTGACTGCTGTGGCTGCTATGTCCGGCCAGCGTGTACAGGTGGTCGAGCTTGAAGATATCGAAGAGGGATTTCGTCTTTCCGAGGTCGCCGCCCAACGTTGGTTTGGTCGGCAGCGCCTGTGCATTGGCTGGCAAGAACCCCGCCGCGAGCAGCGACGGTATCGCGAAAAGCCGCATCTTCATTGGATAGCCCCCAAGTTGCTGTATCCGTGATTAGGTGGATGCCACTCGAAAAATCCCCCGCACCGAGCTTTCAACGAGCATCCGTTGCACTCCTCCCGGTAGGCGCGCTTCCAGTCGGAGATCGTGGCCGGCGCGAGATGGCGGTATCCTTCCGGTAACGTGCAGAGCGGGAAATTGTAGAGCCAGGCGTCTATCCCGCGGCTTCTCACGAGATCGATGGAACGGCCGACAACATCGAAGCCTTCTGAACTGTCGTAGAAGAGCGTCTTCCAGTTCATGCGGCCGTAGCCGATGTTCTCCATCTGCATGACTGCCCAGGTGCGGATGAAGGGCAGCGTCGACGCGATGAATCGTGCCAGACCAAGCAGCCCGTCAGCGTTCGGACGCATCAGTACCGTGCGAAGCTCTACCTGAGCACCGAGACGGCACATCAGAGCCAAATTCTCCAAAAGCCGCGCGTGCGCGCCCGCCTTGCCGACGATCTCGTCATGTACGCCCGGATTGTGGGAATAGAGAGGGATACCCCAGACTACCCTGCCCCTGTCGATGTGGCCCATCGCGTCCCGATCGGCTTCTTCAAAGTGCTGGCCATTGGTCAGGACGTGGAAGGAAAGGTCCGGGCGCGCCTCGAGCACGCTTTGGAGAAATCGGAACAGCTGAGCCTTGAAAAGCGTCGGCTCCCCGCCGGAGATGCCGATCGTCGCGCCTTCTGGCGCAAGCAACGCCGCGGTCTCGAAATACGGGAATAGGTCGACGTGGTGCTTCTTGGGCGGCTGGGAGCACATCAGGCAAACCTGGTCGCACCGCTCTGTAATCAGGAAGGTGTTGTGTTGCGACGCACTACGGATAAGGCGGTCCGCCGTTCCACGCCGCGGGTTCACGAGCAACACGTCTCCATCGACCTTGAAAGGATCGATGCCAAGGACTCGTATCGGACCGCCCTCGCCGACGTAATCAGCCCCTTCCGGGCCGACGCGCTCCAGCGCGGCGTCGAAAGGATTCAGTGCCTCGCTCCTTTGCTCCCAAGCGTTGGCCTCAAACGAACGAAGCCGGACCACGAAAGGCCGGTCAGCGTTTGCTTCCACCTTGATGCGCAGGGGTATCATGGCTGGACCGGCGCCATGTCGCCGGTCCAGCCGGCGACGCCGAGCCAGGCGGCCACCGAGGCGCGCGTCGGCTCGTCCTTTTGGTAGAGAACCTCAAAGACCTTGTCGAAGAGCGACAGATGTCGGCCGCAGAACCATGTGTCGGGCCGCGGAACGTCAATCCGGCCGTACCGGGAGATATCGTCGATCACGTCAGTGCCGCAGAACGGCTGATAGGCGCAGTGAATGCAATCCGGATCGAAGTGGTTGAGTGCCCCAGAATTGAGAACGTCTACCTTTGCCCGGTCGATTCCCGTCCCGACGTCACCAATGCTGAGATCGATACGGCCGATCCTGGACAGCATCCGGGCCTCGTCGGTAGGGTAGAAGCGGCCGTCGTGGTCTATCACGACATAGTCGGAGGCGAAGAAGTTCGGGTTGCGTATGTCGACGTGGTTGTCGGCATCGAAGCGGAGCACACGCTTCAGGCACTGGCTGAAGTAGTATTCCTCCATAAATCGCCCGGTGCGATGGTTACGGGCAATCAGCAGCTCGATGAATTCGCAATGGAGGCGGTTCCAGCGGGCGAGGACATCGTCGCCTTGGTGAATTTTTCGCGCGAATCCCTGGTGGTTTATCGGGCGAAGGTAGACTGACTGGATTCCATAGCGTTCGTAGTTATCCAGCAGCGACTCGAAGTCCGGCGGATTGGAGACATCTACCGTCGGCAATGCCGAGATCTTGCCCTTCGGATAGCGGGAAACGGCTGCCTCGAGATTTAGAAAAAAAGTATCGGTGACTTCGCTTCCATGCGTGCGCTGGCGCTCATGCGTTACCCGGTCTCCGTCAAGGGAGGTGCTGATGAAGGTGTCGTCGGCATCCAGGAACGCCCATGCACGCGGATCCAGTCGTTGCAGGTTCGTGCAGACGACGAACTGGGATTGGGAAAACTTTTCCCGGCAGAAGTCACGGACGGCTTCCAGCATGTCGACCCGCAGCAGGGGCTCGCCACCCTGGAATTCGATCTTAATGTCGGGACCTTCCAGCCTGTCGAGAAACGTGAGGACACCGGCGAGGATTTCGGGCGACCAATCGAACCCGTGAGCCTTTTCGGGAGCGCGGGAAACCTGGCAATAGCTGCAGGCAAGGTTGCAGCGGAGCGTCGGCACGAGGATGACGTAATTCATTCTCGTCGGCCTCGACTGGCGCCGCGCCCACTTGTAGGCGAACGAGGTCCAATTAAGGTCGAGTTCCCTGTCGAAGCCGTGATTTCCCTCCCTCAGGAACGACTCATCGGCGGGGGACAGGTTGTCGGTGGCGTACCGATCCAGGAAGCCGTGGCTGGACTTGAAGAACTCGCCTGCGTCATCGGAGAACAGCACCGAACCGTCCGGCATCTCGCGGAACTTCAACGGCCATACGTTCATCGGCTTGTCACCGCGGCGACAAGCGCCTCACGCGTGAACAAGGTTTCCGCGTATATTTTCTCGCGGTAGACGGCGTGCAAAATATCTTTTCGAAGCTGGTCTTCGGCAATACCGCCCGATGAGCCTATTGATATCGTACCGCCCTTCCACGCAAGGCGGCAATTGGGGTAGAGTGCCTGCACCCGAAGCATCGCGGCATCGGCGTATTTCTCGAACTGCGGCGGAATCTCCACCACAAATTCGGATTCAGTAGCTTTCGGAAATTTCGTCATGTCCCCACCCCGCGCGATAATGCGCGGCGCGACTCGAACAATCAACGCCTATTTGCTTTCTTCGTTCGTCTTTCCGCTCTATCTACTCGTTGAAATACTGTTCTTCGTTCACGCCGGCCGGCAAGGCGAAAGGCCTAACGACCCTACACCGCTGCGGTCTGCTGTTTCATCCGCGACACATGTCAGATATCATCAACTCCTTCCTGTCGATCAGGGGCTAGACGGCCACAGGACGTAACTGGCCAAGCATTCGCCAATTCTTTTTCGCCGCAAATGTGCAGCACCACATAGGCTCTATGAACCTAGCCAGCAACGACACGGGCAACGAACCGCGCCCTTCCAAGGCGTTTGATCTCCACCTGGTTGCAATGGTCGCAACAGGCCTGGAAACGTCGAGTATTCCTCCGGCTGCTGAATACCCAATCCAAAATCCTGACCGAAAGGCTCGGGCGCCGGACGACCTTCGGCCCCTGAAAATATTCCGAGATCGCGGTGCGCATGCAGGACCGAGTCCTCATTATCTCGCTGACCTGGTCAATCTGATGATGGCGCTGCTCCAGCATCTGCTCCCGGTCGAGCGCGAGGACCTGCGCTGTCTCCACCGTTTTCTCGGCCATGAAACGCAGCCTCGAGATATCTCGGCCGACACTCGAACCACTGTGAAACATAACCGCCACGGAAGGCTTCCCATCCCTTCCGGCGCGGCCGAATTCCTGCAGCTGGTCTTCGACCGATGCCGACTGCTGCCAATGGATCACGAGGCGGACGTTCGGGACGTCGAGGCCCATGCCAAAGGCGTTGGTGCAGATGATCTGGTCAACGACCGGCCTGCTTTGCCCAAGGAAGCGCTTGACGAGTTCCTGCCGTTCCCATGCGTTTCCCAACCTGGAATGATAGAGCGGCACTTCAATCCCGAGACTGCGCAGGGCCGCTTGCAGTTCCTCGCCGACGTTCGTTGACGGCACGAAGACCATCGCCTTCTGTCCCTGGAGCTGTGGCAACCGCAGTAGCGATGCGATTTCGACGGCTCGCCGATCGGCTGCGCATCGCCATCGGAGGAGTGCGATATTCGGTCTGTCGACATCGCGCACAAAGACCTCGGCGTCCTCGATGCCGAGCGATTTCAGGATGCGCTGCTGCATCTCCTGCCCGGCGGTCGCCGTGAACGCCAGGACGGGTGGCGAACCTAGCTTTTCGCGGACCTCCTTGAGGCGGCCGTATTCCCGCCGGAAGTCCCTGCCCCATTGATCGACGCAGTGGGCCTCGTCTATGACAATAAACGAAGGCCGCGTCTGCTTCAGGCGAGCACGTTCGCTCTCGCTCCTGACGAAGAAGCGCTCGGGAGCCAAATAGAGCAACTTGATCGCGCCCCGGCCTAGCAGTGAGAATCGGGTCTGTTTCTCCTCGACGCTCAGATCGCTATTGATGAAGGTGGCAGGGATCTTTTTCGCCAGCAGATCTGACACCTGTTCCGACATCAGGGTCTTCAGGGGGCTGACGACCATGGTCAGGCCGCGGCGAAGCACGGCAGGCAGCTGAAAGCAAAGGGTCTTGCCCGATCCGGTCGGACTGACGACCAGGACCGATTTTCCAGAGAGCGCAGCCAGCACGATCGGCAACTGGCCTTCCCGGAAACGATCCTTCCCGAACAGCCGGAGAGCCGGCCCGAAATTGCCCACGCCTTCAGAAACCTTGCCTTCGGTATCCAACCAGCGGGCAAGCCTGACCGCCCATCGCTCGATTACCCGTCTCGCAAGCCTGCCAGCCAGGTTTGGGTGATGGGCTGCATGGCAACCATCGCAAAGGGTGACGAGGTTCGAGAGCTCGTCCGTTCCACCCATTGATCTCGGCAACAGATGATGCACGTCCGCTTGGGCGGATTTCACCGGCGTAGAGCACGAGACGCAGCGGCAGTGGTCACGCTGGACAACCTGAAGGCGTATCTCATGCCACGAGTCGATGACAATAGGTTGACCCATTTCTGCTCGCGCCCCGTCCTTCGAAGCTGCGGAGTAGCAGAATAGTTTTATGAAAAGCTGACCAATGTCATCGTCACGCCGAGGTCCAGGCGGCGCGGATGGTGCCGACGTCCCCGTCGACAGGTGACTGTACAGCCGATGCCGGTGTCGGCCTGGCCCTGCCCTATCGCCGCCGCTCACCAGGTTAGCGGTGGGCTGATGCCGGACCCGGCCCGCCGAGAAGGGAGAGCGCAATGAGTGAAGCCCGCGCCCACCCGACCAAGGCTCCTGACATAAGTGCACATTGAAGCGTGCTACCGTGACGCGGGCACCTGGCCGAGGGCGCGAAGCTCCTCATAGACCCGGATCAGTGTCAGCCGCTCCCGCTATGGCTTCGCCGCGTTCGCTGACAGCAGCCGGTCCCACTCTTCCCGCCTGGCGCCCTGCGCGGATAAGGTTGATGCTTGCGCTCGTATCGGAACTCCCTCTCGCTCCGAATGCGGCGGTCCCCTTCACTCCCTTAAGGCGAAGGCTTTGGATTCTCAGGTGGAACAGTAAGCGTGCATCCCCAGGCGCTTCACAACGCCCGGTTCGCGTATTATACCAAGAGTCATTGGGTTTGACCGACATGGGCCCATTCTCGCATTCCGATGGATGTGATTGTTTCGGGAGCGGCGAGCAGTTTGTGCCAAGCATCGCACGCGGCGTCGATAATTGCCTCGTAGCTGTCGAAGACGCGGTTTGAGAGCCAGTTCTGCCGCATGTACTGCCAGACATTCTCAACCGGGTTTAATTCGGGCGCACGCGGGGGCAGGAAGATCGGCGTGATGTTGCGCGGCATGTTGAGGTTGGCGGTGGTGTGCCATCCGGCGCGATCCATGATGAGCACGGCATGCGCGCCCTTTTCGACATGGCGGCTGATCTCGTCGATATGGAGTTGCATGGCCTCGGTGTCGGCAAATGGCAGCGCGAGAGCTGCGCCGGTGCCCCGAGCCGGGCAGATGGCGCCGAACAGATATGCGCTCTTGTATCGCTGGTCGGCTGGCTGTCGCGGCCGCGTGCCACGCCTGGCCCACTGCCTTGTGATGCCGTTCTTCTGACCTATCCTGGCTTCATCCTGGAACCAGAGTTCCACCTTCGTACGCGGCGGCAGGTCGCAAAGATGAGCCTTCAGCGTGCGCTGCCAATTTTTTTGAACGCTTCGATGATATGGGCGTCCTGCGCCGGGTGGTGCGGCCGTGCGCTCATATGCGAGAAGCCGAGCTTGTGCAGCAGCTTCCCGACATAGCGGGTATCGTAATCGATGCCGAAACGCTCCTTGATGACGCGCTTGAGGTCGATGCGCCGCCAGCGCACGACGCCGTCGACGGCGCGATCCGACCCCCTCTCCACGATTGCCGCCAGTTCAGCATTCTGTTCAGGCGACAGCCGGCACGGCGGGCCTGACGACCAGTGGTCGACAAGGCCATCGGGGCCGGCCGCGTTGAACCGGTGCACCCAGTCCCGCAGCGTCTGGCGGTCCATGCCGCCAATCCGCCCCGCATCCGCCCGGCTCATCCCGTCCAGTACCGCAGCGATCGACAACAGCCGGCTGCTCTGCCGCACATCCTTCGACCCACGCGCCAGGCGACGCAGTTCCGTCGCCGAATAGTCCGTTCGTAACCTCACCGCTGATCCCATGGCCGAATCTCCTTCGGCAACACGGAATCACGTTCGGAGATGCTCCAAAATCACAAAAGAGTCAGCACCCGAGACCGTTGGTATTAGTTGTCCGTTTGGTAACGCGTCACGCAAGCCCTTTTTCGTTTGCGGCGTGACTTTTTTGTTGAATTTTACGAAGACCTTCGTATATTGAGTGAGCTAATGGCTTTCAAGGGTGTCAGGTATCGCGTCATCAAGGCACTGAAGGAAGGTACTTATCAGCATGCGGCCCGTGGGGGCATCGAGGACAAGAATGCCTTGATGACTGGCGACATCTCCCCCGAGCAACTGATAACGATCATCGACAGGTGCAATGGCACGCATCATGAGAGTTCTGAACACCATGAGTTCAAGGGCATTGAAGTCCACATCCTCAAGCGAGATGGATGGTACATAAAATTCTACTTCGTTGACCCTGACACGGTCTTCATAAGTGTACATCCCTCAAGGTAGGCTAACATGAAAATCTGGTATGCTGGAGATAGGAGCAAGGCGCTCTGCGAAAAATGCCGGAAAGTCGTTACGACGACTTTCGATTACCACGATGTGCCCTTCCAAAGCGGGATCGGAGTGGCAAAGCAGATCATGGCGGCTACCTGCGACGAGTGTGGTACCGTTGTGGCTATCCCCCCGCAGTCGACGCCAGCGATCCGCGTTGCTCGCGAGATTGCTTCCAGGCCCTTGGAAGTGGTTATGGCCGCGCCGTTTATAGATACGTTGGACCTGGCGTCCTATCGGATTGATCCTTCTGCGGGCGTGATCCTCCGGAAGTCACTGATCGCATACTTCGTGCACAGGTCCGTAAACGACGATTCCTTGGTTGAGCGGCTTCGCAAAAACGCGGAGGTTCATCGAGCGAAGTGGAAAAGCTGGCACGACACCCCGTCAAAACGTCTTTCGATGAAAATAACCCCACGCGTTGGCGACGAGTTCGACGAACTCGTCAAGAAAAGCGCGCTGAATAAGACAACATTGGTCAAGTCCATCGTGATGGACATTGGCTCCGAGATCGTTGAGCCCGAAGAGCCGCAGATGATGCCTGAGTTGCGCAGGATGGCTGCGGCGCTTGCTGCCTAGTTGGCGTTTTGGCAATATGGCTGCATTTCCTGTTTCAGGAGGCACCATCCCGATCAAGTGGCGTCTCGCCCTTGAGGCGCGCGCTGGCGAGTTCAATGAGCGAGTAGGCTATCTCGTCCTCGCTCCAGCCGGAGTCCGCCGCGCGCCCAACCAATTCCAGGAAGGCCGGTTCCAACGCGAGCTTGCATTGAAGGCCGCGGTCCGCATGGTCGGCTGGGGAACTTGGTTCGACGATGCCCGATCGCTTCATTGCCGGCCATGGGCTCTCGCCCCTCTCCCTCTGCCACACGAGGCGCGCCAGCTCGCGTGTTGTTGGAGCGCGCCCTGGCAACCGCTTCATCTTCTCAACCAGTCGCTCTAGCGAGCCCGCGCGTTCCAACTCGGAAAAGAAGTGATGCGGAGTGACGCTACCCAGCCGATGCAGCTGGGCCATGTCCCACACATAAGGATAGTCAACCATGAAATCGGATCGGCGCGCGGCCCTGGACGGCTCAACCCTGGTCAGGATGCCGCCGCCCACGAGCCGATCGGCCTTCTCGATGATTTGGCGCACCCTTGATGTGGACAAGCCATGTTCCTGCGCCAGCGCGGCGAAGCGCCTGCCCTCGAGAAAGCCCTCGACCAGGGCGACGTTCCTGTCGACGGTAGGGCTAAACCCCCAACAGGCGCGCAGTTTTTCCAGCATCATCGCCTTCGTTCACCCGGTTGTTCGCGCCCCCTGCAAACCCTAACCGGGCAAATCGGCGCTTGGAAGACCCTGGACACTCACGTCTTGGCTCGGGCAGCGATGCGGCGACGGTGGCCATGTGATCGCGAAAGATCAGGGCGCCACCATGAACCGTCTGTGACCGGCGACCTCGCGAATGTCGGCTTCTACGGAACACCCGCAGCTCTCGGCAACGTTGAACAAATCCGTTTCGGCGGTTGCCTGTTCGAGAAACCTAGTTGGATTGACCCGCGAAATGTGCTGTACGGCGTATAACCCCAAAACGCGGGGAAGAGAGTTTGTGCTAACTCTCGTGCACTTTGGGGGCTGAAATGAAAACCAATCCGCTCAGGATGTCCGCACTTGATTGCGAAATCTTGCGAAGCGCCTTCCACAAAGCAGTCATCGAAGAGAAAATTCCCGAAAACCAGTGGCGTGACTACGCGACGCAAATGGTCCGTGATTTTGCCCGCATAGAGACAGTCGACCCCGGATTGCTGGAATGGATCATGCGGAAGTAAAAAGGCCCCGGCGCTGGGTCGATACGCCGGGGCCCTTGGCATGTACGAGCTACCAGCATGTCCATTTATGATCGCACTCTAATATAATGAACAAACGGTGAATGGTCGATATCCAGACGTGAGGAAAGGGGCCGAGCGGCGATGCCGTCGGCCTGAGCAGGTCGCTGGGGGACCTCTTCGTTGCCTGGTTAGGCTTCACCATCGCCAGCGAATTTCCACCGTTTTCCCGCGTAAGTTGCAGGCGTCAGCCTTGAACCGCCAGAATCGAGCTTTCTGGATGCGCGTAGCCGTCTATGGTCAACTGCGTGCCGACCGTTTTTGCTCCGATTTCGGTAGCAATCTCGTTCCGTCAGTTCGCGGGTTTCCATTTTTGCGGAAGTTGTTGCCTCGAATGAAGAATTCTCGGATACGACTGCCCAACGAATGATCCGAGGATTTTCATGACACGGCCAGGAGCAATGGCATCAGGCGGCCCGCTTGCCACGCCAATTACAGTCGACGAGAAAGTGTACTGGGTCGCCAGGTCGCATCGAGGAATCCTGAAACGCTTGTTTCTGACTCAACAAGACGCCGCTGTTGCAGCGAGCAAATGACGACAAGGATTCCCGCGCAATCTTGAGACTGGTATTGGACGGGCAAACGATCCTTCTCGCCTGCAATCCTAACTGGCAAAGTAGCCAACTTAGGGATTCCTGAATCAGACGAGTCGAAAGTACCTCTACGCGAACCCGATAATCTTAGTGCCCGGAAACGTTAGCCAGAATTTCCTGCGCCCGTTTATCCATCCTATCTACCTTCGCGAAGACGGGGTGGCTGCGGTCGACGAGGCTCCCCGCTCCGTTGTCTTTCTCGTATTCCGTGGCCCATGACAGCCAAGTCGCATGGTCTTCGATTTGCTGGTCGAACTCATGATGTCCCGCCTCGGCTGATTGGCTGCGGGCCTGCTTCAGGAATTGGGCCGCAAAGCTGACCATGCCCATCTCGCGCGCGGTTTGGACGGCTCCCATGAGTTGGTCGGTCCCAAGCATCATGGGAGGCAACCCGGCCATCATGTCCTTGGCGCCGAGCTTGATGTCCAAGGAACCATCTGAGTTGGCAGGAATCTCGTCAGCTTCGCGGATCATGCTAACTGCGGCTTCCATCAGAGCCGAGTGCTTTCCTTCATCAGGCGCGCATTGCGGACTGAAATGCGCACGCCCGCGTATCGCTATCATCGGATTTTGCGATTCAGTCATTGGCCTGCCCTGTCTTGGTTCCGCAGAGGATTTCGCGGCTCTCTACTCCGTCGGCATAGCCATCGAAGCCCATTTCATAATGAACAATGGTTCATCGCTCTCGTCATCGGCGCAAGAAGAATCGAACTGCGTCCGCGGCTTCGAATCAGTTCCATCGGCGATCCAATCTGCTCCACGCGACCCGCGTTCATAACGACAATCTGATCGGCGAGCGTCATGGCCTCAACTTGATCGTGGGTGACGTACACCATCGTGGCCTTTAGCCGCTCAATGAAAGTCGGCCATCTCGACACGAATCTGCGTGCGCAGCGCTGCGTCGAGATTGGAAAGCGGCTCATCAAACGTATGCGATGTTCTCAGGCCACTGCGCTGAGTTCGGGAGCGCGGATGTAGGCCCACGGGAGGAGGAGATCGTCTACTGGCTGTTTGGGTGGCCGTTGACGATCCTGGTGAGGACGTCGGCGAGATACCCGGCCGACGCCGCGCGTTATTTCAAGCCTCATTTCATGACGCAGTCCTTTCTTCGCCGATTATCAGAGGGACGGTGGGTGCGCCGATCGCATGCCAGGCGGCGATGCCGCCCGAAAGCGCACTTGCATCGACGCCGCGCCGCCGCAGTTCGGCAACGGCATCGCCGCTGACCTGGAAGCCATAAAGGCAATAGACGATGACCGGCCTGTGTTTCGGCAACTCATCTGCCCAATCCGCGATCTTCTCCGGGGCACGGAGCTTGGCTCCTTGCAGCATGTCACTGCGCTTTGCCAGATCCTCGGCGAGGCAGACGTCGAGCAGGACGAGATCTTCTCCCTGATCGAGGCGCGCCCGCAGTTCCTCTGGCGCGATCGCTGGAACCGTATCGTCCGATGCCGATCCTGTTGAAGGATCACTCTACGCGACGGCGCGGCGGTGGCGGGAAGCGACCCGTTCCCAATGGATGTTCTTCATGAAGGCATCGACATAGGCGCCAGCCTTGGCGCCAAAATCGAGGTGATAGGCGTGCTCGTACATATCGAGCGCAAGGATCGGCATACCGCCGGCGAGACAGTTAGTGTGGTCCGCTGCCCATTGGATCGTCAGCCTGTCGCGCCGCTCCGACCAGGTCAGCAGAGTCCATCCTGAGCCTCCGGCCTGCGCCTTGGCACAGGCCATGAACTTGGCGCGCCAGGAGGCCACGCTGCCGAAGTCCCGTTCCAGAGCCGCGGCAAGATCACCAGCCGCATCGCCAGAACCGCCGAGCCCGTCGAAATAGATTTCGTGCAGGATCGCTGAATTGGCGGCGACGAGATCCTCGCGCTTCAGACCGTTGATGTCGAAAACTGGCGCCGCTCCCCAGTCGAGCCCGTCGAGCCGCAACTCGATGGCATTGAGGCGGCGGACGGCACCGCCGTAGTTGTTTTCGTAGTGGCTCGTCAACATCCTTTCGGAGAGACCGACGAGGCGGGGCGGCTTGAACGGCAGCGGCATGATCTGGTGTGGCATCAGTTTCCTCGCCCGACCTCACGGCCCATCCCGTGAGGAGGCGAACGCTATGCTCAAATCCAATATGATACAAGTGTTGCATTTTTCTACGCTCGTGATACGGCTCACTTATGAGTGAGAGGGAATCGCAGGAACAGCACTGGCTGCTCCTGATCCATCAACTGCCAAGCAAGCCCGCCTATTTCCGGGTGAAGGTCTGGCGACGGTTGCAAGGCATTGGCGCGGTCGCAGTCAAAAGCACCGTCTACGCCCTGCCGGCCAATGCCGAGACGCAGGAGGATTTCGAATGGCTCCTGAAGGAGATCGTCGAGGGTGGCGGCGAGGCCATGATATGCGAGGCGCGCCTCGTCGATGGCTTGTCGGACGCTCAGGCGCGGGCGTTGTTCGACGCTGCCCGTGACGCCGAATACGCAAAGATCGTCACGAATGCACGAGAGCTGGTCGCCGGGATCAAGACGAAGGCGACGTCGGAAAAACATGCGGAAGCGCGTTCGCAGCTCGTCCGCTTGCGCAAGCGGCTCACCGAAGTCGTCGCGATCGATTTCTTCGGCGCTAGCGGGCGCCTCGCGGTCGAGGGACTGATCGCCGAACTCGAGGCCCAGCTTATAGAGGACAAGGCCATGACCAAGGAACCGAAGAAGGCGGCCGAGTCGGGTGGGCTCAAGGGCCGGACCTGGGTCACGCGCCGGGACGTGCATGTCGACCGCATCGCCTGCAGCTGGCTGATCCATCGCTTCATCGATGCCGAGGCAACGATCCGTTTCGTGGCGGGCAAGGGATACGTGCCGAAGGAGGGCGAATTGCGCTTCGACATGTTCGAGGGCGAAATAACACATGAGGGAGACCACTGCAGCTTCGAGGTGCTGCTTGGCCGCAGTGGCATAGCCGATCCGGCGCTGCAGGCTATCGCCGAGGTCGTCCACGACATCGATCTCAAGGACTCCAAGTTCAGTCGCGAGGAAACCATCGGCATCGCCAGCTTGATTGCTGGTATCGCCATGGCGAACGCGAGCGATGAGCAGCGGATTGCCGCGGGTGCTTCGGTGTTCGACAATCTCTACCGATATTTCCGTTCGAAACGCGGGTGATCTCACCCATGACCAATGCACGGAGCACCATGACGGTGGCAAACGGACCAAACGACACACCCGGCCATGGCATTTCGTTCGCTGAGGCTACGCGGGTGTGGGCCCGCGTGGCCGCGCTCAGCTTCGGCGGACCGGCGGGCCAGATCGCCATGATGCATCGCATCATAGTCGAGGAAAAGCGCTGGATCGGCGAGACGAGGTTCCTGCATGCGCTGAACTATTGCACGCTGCTGCCCGGACCGGAGGCGCAGCAGCTGGCCATCTACATCGGCTGGCTCATGCACAAGACCAGAGGCGGTCTTGTCGCCGGGATTCTGTTCGTGTTGCCAGGCGCGATCGCCATTATGGTGCTCAGCTGGATCTACGCCATCTTCGGCAACGTCGGCGCCGTTCAGGCCCTCTTCTTCGGTTTGAAGGCGGCGGTCCTCGCCATTGTGCTCGAAGCAGTCTTGCGGATCGGCAGGCGGGCGTTGAAGAACAATGTCATGGTCGGGCTCGCTGCGGCGGCCTTTGTCGCCCTGTTTTTCTTCCAGGCGCCGTTTCCGCTGGTCATCTTGGTCGCGGGTATGATCGGTTTCGTCGGGGCGCGCGCTGGCTGGGCTTCATTCAGCTCGGGCAACGGCCACGGCAAGGTCGGCGGCAAGCAGGTTGCCGACGCCGATACTGCGCTTGGCGAAGGGGTGCCTGTGCATGCCCGACCATCTATCGGCTGGTCGCTGAAGATCGCGGCTGTGTGTCTCCTGCTGTGGTTCGTGCCCGTCCTGGGACTGCTGTTCCTGCTCGGGCAGGGCAATGTCTTCACGGACATCGCCATCTTCTTCTCAAAGATGGCGATGGTGACCTTCGGCGGAGCCTATGCGGTGCTCGCCTATGTCGCCCAGCAAGGAGTTGAGCACTACGGGTGGCTCAAGCCAGGAGAAATGCTGGACGGCCTCGGCATGGCCGAGACCACGCCCGGCCCTTTGATCATGGTCACCCAGTTCGTCGGCTTCATGGGAGCGTACCGGGCGCCCGGAGCGCTCAGCCCGCTCGTCGCCGGAACGCTCGGCGGCTTGCTGACGACGTGGGTCACCTTCGTCCCGTGCTTCCTATGGATTTTCCTCGGCGCGCCGTTCATGGAGACCATGCGCAGCAACAAGGCACTGTCGGCAGCGCTGTCGGCCATTACCGCAGCGGTGGTCGGCGTGATCTTGAACCTGGCGGTGTGGTTCGCGCTTCACGTGCTGTTCCGAGAGCTGCATGACGTCAGCCTGCTTGGGATGAAGCTGGGCGTGCCAGTGTTCGCCTCATTGAACTTCCCGTCGCTGGTCCTGACGCTTGGTGCGATGCTGGCGGTATTCCGCTTCAAGATAGGAGTCATCCAAGTGCTCGCCGCGTGCTCGATTCTTGGCCTGCTTTATGGTCTCGCGACAGGATCGATCTGAGCAACGCAATCAACGCAACCGTTCTCTGGGCAGGAGGCAGGTTTGGCGGTTCAGAGTTCGGCTAATCCACTTGTCGAAAGGGTTACGAACCGGAGGTTTGCGCTCCTTCCTTCTGGTGCTGGGCCGGCAGCTACCTATCTGCTGGCTTCGAGAGGCTTGCGGGCGTTTGGTGACGGACTCGTCAGTCTCCTCCTTCCTGCCTATCTAGCCGTGCTAGGCTTCAATGCCTTCCAGATCGGAATCCTGACTTCAGCGACGCTAGCGGGTTCCGCAGCGCTTACCTTGTCCGTCGGGTTCGTGGCGCACCTCTTCTCCCGCAGATCGCTCTTGATCGCAGCGGCTGTCTTGATGATCGCCACAGGGATCAGCTTCGCGCTGGTAAGGGACTTCTGGCCGCTGCTAGCGATCGCGTTCGTCGGAACGCTGAATCCGTCCTCGGGCGATGTCAGCGTGTTTCTGCCGCTGGAACACGCGCAACTCGCTCACAGCGTCACCGATCGCGACCGCACCGCGCTCTTCGCACGCTACAGCATGGTCGGTTCACTTGTCGGAGCCGTCGGCGCTCTGGCTGCCGCCGCGCCTGACATACTTCGGCAGGTTGTCGGACTGGAGATAAGGCAGGCGCTTCAGATCGCCTTCCTCCTCTATGCAGCCTTGGGGTTCGGAGCGCTGCTTCTGTATAGGCGGCTGCCGCAGGAACCACTCGACGTCGGTGCGGAGCCGGCTGAGCCATTGCGCAAATCTCGGAGCATCGTCCTGACGCTCGCTGCGCTTTTCAGCCTCGACGCCTTTGCAGGCGGCCTGGTGGTTCAGTCATTGCTGGCTCTGTGGCTTTTCCAACAGTTCGGCCTATCGCTCGCCGCGACAGGCGCGATCTTCTTCTTTACAGGCGTCCTCTCGGCAGCGTCCTATCTGGTGGCCGTGCAAATCGCCAAACGAATCGGGCTCGTGAACACGATGGTGTTCACACATCTGCCGTCGAGCCTTTGCCTTGCACTCATTCCCTTCATGCACAGCCTCGGTCCGGTCATTGTGCTCCTGCTGATCCGCAGCGCCTTGTCACAGATGGATGTGCCGACCCGCACCTCTTATGTCATGGCGGTGGTGACACCCGGCGAGCGGGCGGCCGCCGCGAGCGTCACCGCCGTCCCGCGCAGCCTCGCGGCTGCGGCCAGTCCTGTCGTGGCTGGCTCGCTGCTGGCTGCTTCAGGCTTCGGCTGGCCGCTGCTCATCGCAGGCGCCTTGAAGATTGTCTACGACATCCTCCTGCTCGCGATGTTTCGCAAGGTTCGACCGCCGGAGGAACGGCGGGACGGTCAGTAACAGGCACAAAATACGTTGCGCGACTTGGCAACGATGCGGCTCGACCGCGCCTCGAGGACCTCTCAAGTGCGTCCCCATGCTCACTTCGCGATGATCGCGTTCCACGCGACGATGACCAGGACAAGTCCCGCCAGAATTTGAATAGCCCTTGTGACGGCATCCACGACGCGTGGCCGTGTTTCGAGAAGCCGAAGAAGCTGCTGGCGGAAGACCACGGCCGCCAGGTCTACGACAGAGAGCGTGCACGCCACCCCCAGCATCATCGTCACGGCGAAGGCAACGCCTGCCTGAGGGACGCCGCGCGAGATCGCGAACGTCATGACGAACAGCGTCAGCGGGCACGGGATCAGGCCCGCCATGAAACCGACCATCGAGCCTTGACGGCTGCCGTGGTCGTCGTGCTCCCGTCGAAAGGCTTGCCACAGCATCCAGAGGCCGATCACGCCGAGCAGGCCCCGGCTGATGTCTTCCAGCAGCGGCGCGCGGCCCACGCTGCCGAGCGCCACCGAGACCAGCGGCAGCGACAGCAGCGCGATGATGACGGATGTGGTGACATGGGTGAAGGACAGCACCAGTGTCACGAGCAGCGCCCTCGGAAGCGAGGCCGTCGATCCGGTCAGGTAAGTCGCAAGGACTGCCTTGCTGTGGCCGGGGGTCATCGCGTGGACAGCGCCGAAGACAATTCCCATCGGAAGGTAGGCGGCAAGGACCGCCCAGTCGCCCGTCTTCGCGAAGCCCCCGATCCGGTCGGCGAAGGCCAGGTAGATTTCGCGCTGGATCGCGACCAGGTGCTGGAACATATACATCGGCTAGATCCAGCTCAGCGTGGCCGCCGTCAGCACGACGTAACGCAAGGTCTTGGCTATCGCCACCAGCATAAGGAAACTCCAGAACGGTTCGCGCAGGGCACCCGCCACGACGGTCAGCGGATCGCCGATCACGGGCACCCAGCTCAGCAGCAGCGACCATTTTCCATAGCGACGGTACCATTTCATGGCACGTCCGAGCATCGCGGGACTTGCGGGAAACCACGGGCGGTCGCGGAGCCGTTCGACGCCAAGCCCGATTCCCCAGTTGACGACGGAACCAAGCACGTTTCCGGCGCTGGCCACCAGGATCAGGATTCCCGCTGGAAAGGACCCGCCCAGCAGCAGCCCGACGAGCGCAGCCTCCGACTGCATCGGGCAGGATGGTCGCGGCGGCGAAAGCGACGGCAAACAGCCCAGAATAGAGGGCGAGATCAGTCACTGAAAGGCATCGCGAGATACCGATTTGAGCAGGCGCGTCATGCGAGGCGAGGCCATTCGGTGTGATGGCCGTCGATGACATAGGCGTGAGCGTGCCTGTGGCCACTTCCGACGGGTGCGGCATCCGCAAGATGCGGGTGGCCGGGGTCGAGCGCATCATGGACGTGCTCGATCGCGTCGGGGTCGTGAGCGGGCCATAGCCGCGTCGCGACGAACACGGCGACTGCGGCGATCAGCCCGAGCGTTGCGAAGGTGAAAGGCAAACCTGCCTTTGCACCTAGTACCTCTGCACAGAGGTTATGACGGGTTGAACCGGCTGAAGTTTGGGTAGGATGTCGTGGTCGACGAGCAGTTGGATGCTGCGCGCGACACCTGGTTGCCTGCGGATGAGGCCGGAGCGTTCGAGGGTTAGCACCATCTGGTGGACGGACGGCGGGGTGACGCCGAAATAGCGTTGCATGTCGCGTTCGGCCGGCGGCTGGCGGTTGATCTGCATATAAGCCCAGATGAAGGCGAGGTACTGGCCCTGTTTTTCGGTGAAGCTGGGACCCGCAGGCGTTTGCCCGTCAAGTAATTGATTCAATTTTCGATTCATCCGGAACCCTTGGCAACCGAGGAGGCTTTCTGGATGAATCTACGCTATCGTGTCGATCTCGACCAACCCGAACGCGATGAACTCACAGCGATGCTGGCAGGCGGCAAGCAGCCGGCTCGCAAGCTCAAGCGGGCGCAGATCCTGCTCGCCGTCGACGCGGGCTTGGGTGACGAGGCCATTGCCGCGACGGTGGTGGTCGGCGGCTCCACTGTCTATCGCACCAAGCGCCGCTTCGTGGAGATGGGTCTGGAGGCGGCGCTCAGCGAAGAGCCACGCGCAGGCGCGCAACGCAAGCTAACGGGCAAGGAAGAAGCCCTGCTGGTGGCCACCGCCTGTTCCAGTCCGCCGCCGGGCCGCGCCCGCTGGACCCTGGAACTGCTGGCCGGTGAGTTCGTCAAGCTGACCGATCACCAGGAACTGTCGCGCGAGACGGTGCGCCGACGCTTGGCAGACAACGATCTCAAGCCCTGGCGCAAGGACATGTGGTGCATCCCCAAGGTCGACGCCGAGTATGTCGCGCGCATGGAGGACGTGCTCGACCTCTATGCCGAGGCACCGGACCCGAAGCGACCGGTGGTGTGCTTCGACGAAAGCCCGACCCAACTCATCGGCGAGGTGCGACAGCCGATCCCGGCCGAACCGGGCCGGCTTGAGCGGTATGACTGCGAGTACAAGCGCAACGGCACCGCCAACCTGTTCGTCTTCCTCGACGCACACCGCTCCTGGCGCAAAGTCAAGGTCACCGAGCGGCGCGCCGCGGAAGACTTTGCCCATTGCATGCGCGACCTCGTCGATATCCATTACCCGCAGGCCGAACGCGTCAGGGTGGTGCTCGACAATCTGTCAACCCACTCGGCCGCCGCGCTCTACCAGGCTCTGCCTGCTTCAGAGGCGCGACGCGTCCTTCGACGGCTGGAATTCCACTACACGCCCAAACACGCCAGCTGGCTCAACATGGTCGAGATCGAAATCGGCGTCCTGCGCGGCCAGTGCCTCGATCGTCGCATCAATAGCTATGATCGCCTCGTCGCGGAGACCGCTGCCTGGGAGCACCTGCGAAACACCAGTGGCGCTCGCATCAACTGGATGTTCTCTACCGAAAACGCACGCCTTAAGATGGCCAAAGCCTATCCCAAGCCGACTTCCAAAGAGTCATAACCTCTGTGCAGAGGTACTAGCCGGCAACGGGATAGGTGATCAGCCAGCAGGGGTGCGACAGCGCGAACTGCGCCGCGAACAGCGACGGACGGTCTTCAGGCTGCGAGGATCGGCGCAGCAGGCGGCCGGACGGCGTCTGCGCCAGCGAATAGCCGAGACCGAGTGCAAACCAGAGCGGCAGCAGCAGCCCGAAACCGGGAACCAGCGTGCCAATGAACAGTCCGGCGATCAGGATGACGGAGCCGACGAGCATGGCGGTCCGATCAGGTATGTTCTCGAGCAGCCGCGGCAGGAGGAGCGCCGCGATCATCGACCCGCTGCCGAAGGCCGCAAGGGCGAACGCCGTGGCGCGCTGCGTCAGGCCGAACTCCGCCTGCACCAGCACTACGGTGTTGACGATGACCATCGCGCTCGCGGCGGCGACCGCGAGATTGAGCGCCAGCAGGCCACGCAGACGTGGCGTGGCGAGATAGATGCGCAGGCCGCGCGTGGTGCGGTCGTAGATGCCTCGGCGCTCGGTCGCCTTCGGGCTTGGGAGCACGACCGAGACGACGAGCGCGGCCGAAGCGAGGAAGCCGACAACCGTGCCTGCGAACAGGCTGTGGAAGCTGATGACGGTCAGCAGCGCCGCCGCCAGCATCGGACTGACGACGCTCTCCAGATCGTAGGCGAGCCGCGAAAGGGACAGGGCCCGGGTGTATTCCTTCTCGTCCGGCAGCACGTCGGGAATGGTCGCCTGGAAGGTCGGCGTGAACGCCGCCGAGGCCGATCGCAGCACGAAGATCAGGACATAGATTTCCCATATCTGCGTCACGAAGGGCAGTGCCAATGCCACCGCCGCCCGTATTAGATCGAGCGAGACCAGCATCGTCCGGCGCGGAAGGCGCTCGGCGAACGCTGCCGCCACAGGCGCTACGCCGACATAGGCGATCATCTTGATGGCGAGCGCCGTCCCAAGCACTTCGCCGACACTGGCCCCGGCGAGGTCGTAGGCCAGAAGTCCGAGCGCGACGGTGGCGAGGCCGGTGCCGACTAGGGCGATGACTTGGGCAAGAAACAAATGGCGGTAGGTGCGATTGGCGAGGACTTGCAGCATATGTCTTTCTTCTTGGAGGAGCGACGGGTCGTTGATCCGTGGCGATTGAATGGCGGCCCCGATCTCAGTGATGGTGGCCTTCCGGCTCGGCCATCTTGAACGGCAGCACCTGCTCACGATCTTTCGCGGCCAAGACCAGCCTCGCCTGGAATTCATGGGGTTCGGCAGGGGCTACCTTGCTTTCAAGGCGATGATGATTGTCGGCGACGGGTTCGAGGCGAAGCGTCTCCGGCCCGTTGGGGCGCTCGATAATCACCGTGGCGGTCAAATCATCGGCATGCCGATCGACGGTGAGGCGCATCCGCTCACCCGCAGCGGTGCCGACGATTTCCAATGTCCCAGCGGCCAGATCGCACGCAACCTTGAAAGGCGCCGGCGCATGATGACCGTGGGCATGAGACGTTTGCGTACCCTTGTCCGACCCGGCCGGGCTTTCCAGGCGGACATTCGCTTCCGCCAGCGCCGGCAGGTGGGCGAACAGTTCCCCCCTTGAGTGCTTCGATGACGCCAAGGACGTCCTTGGCCGTCGCCGCGTCCGCGACGCTGATGGCAACGTCGGCATGCAGGCGGTGGCCGATCCAGCGCGCCCGCACGCTTTGGACACGCTCGATGCCGGGCACGTGTTCGGCGGCATGATGGATTTCATCGACGATGCCAGGCTCAACGCCGTCAAGCATGCGCGTGAGCACCGCCTTCGAAGACTGCCAGACGATCGCGAAGATGGCCACCGTAATCAAGAGCCCGATGACCGGATCGGCCAGCGGGAAGCCCAGCCATACGCCGATGGCGCCCAGGACAACCGCCAAGCTCGTGAACCCGTCGGTACGTGCGTGGTACCCGTCCGCGATCAGCGCCGCGCTGTTCATCTCGCGGCCCACACGGATACGGAACACCGCAACGGCTTCGTTCCCAATGAAACCGATGATGCCAGCGATGGCGACCCAGCCGAGAAACGCGATCGGCCGTGGACTGATCAACCTGTCGATCGCCTCGTAACCAGCGACGATGGCGCTGAAGAGAATGATGAGGACGATCAGGATTCCGGCAAGGTCCTCGACTCGACCCAGGCCGTAGGTAAATGTCATGCTGGGTTTTCGGCGAGCCAGCACGAAGGCGATCCACAGCGGTATGGCGGTGACCGCGTCGCCGACATTGTGGATTGTGTCTGCCAGCAGCGCCACGCTGCCGGACAGGAATACGACGACGAGCTGAAGCGCTGCCGTGATGGCCAGTATGACGAATGACCATTTTATGGCCCAGATGCCCCGGTCGGTCGTCGCGATCGTCGGATCGATGACGCCGTGCGTGTGGCCATGACCGCCCTCGCCATGATCATGTCCATGCCCGCCGAAGCCCTGCGTCATAGGGCCGAAGCCGAACCAGTCGCGTATCTTGCCCATCATGGGGATGCTCACAGGTACTTGGTGATTTCCTTGAACTCGTCGATCGAGCGGCGTTGCTCGCGCGCCAGCGGTCCAACGACGTCTTCAAGGCAATGGTCGAGATGGTCCTGGATCAGCGTCCGCTTCGCCTGGCAGACCGCCTTCTCGACCGCATGAAGCTGCTGGGCGACATCGAGGCAGGGCCGACCCGCCTCGATCATCTCGATGATGCTCTTGAGATGGCCATCGGCTCGCTTCAGCCGCTTGACGATCTCGGGATGGGTTTCGTGGACGTGAGGTTGTTCGCTCATCTCTTGATACTATCCTCCTGGAGGGGATATACAAGCCTCAAACTGGCTCCGATTCCGGTGCACGTAACCACTCGTTAAGATTTTAGAGAATAATCGCCAAGCATGCCGAACTGGGTCCATAGCGCAGCCTTTCGCCTCGTCGTCGCTTTCGCGATGACGCTCGGCATGCTGCTCTCGCCTGCGGGCAGTTCGGTCTCGCACGATCCCATCGCGCTTGTCGCCGCCGAGGCCGCCCGTCACGCCAAACTGGCGGGACAGATCGAGACTCACGGGCACGTCCACGATGACGGTGCGACCGAGGATCAGGGGCCTGGCCATTCCCATGGCCACAATCCGGCCGACCACTCGCACGAGACGGCGAACACGCTTCTGGACTTCGCGCCGGCCGTCCCTGCGACTGGGCGGAACTGGGTGATTTGTCCGCCGTCCTTCCCCGAGCCGGAAGCAAGCTCCCGGCTCGATCGCCCTCCGCGACCTATCCTCGCCGGATGATCGCGGCCGCTCGTGCGGCTACCCTCAACGACGAAGATTGGAATTCTCATGCAAGGACCCTGCTATCAGGGCCCGCCATGCTCGCCTTGCGCGCGCTGGCGGCCCGCCGTTCCCATGTTGCTCGCTCTCCTGATCCTGCCCCTCCTGGCCGGAGCGGCCTTCGCCCATGCGGTCGCCGCAGGCGACAAGGGCTACATCCAGGAGATTTCGGGCATCAATCTCTTGCCCTTCATCTATCTCGGCGCCAAGCACATGGTGACGGGATACGATCACATCCTGTTTCTGTTCGGCGTGATTTTCTTCCTCTACCGGATGAAGCACATCGGCATCTATGTCAGCCTGTTCGCGCTCGGCCATTCCATGACCATGCTGCTTGGCGTCTATTTCAACGTTGGCATCAACAGCTACGTCATCGACGCTATCATCGGTCTGTCGGTCGTCTACAAGGCGCTCGACAACATGGGCGCTTTCCAGCGGTGGCTTGGCTTCCAGCCGAACACCAAGGTCGCGACCCTGATCTTCGGCTTCTTCCACGGCTTCGGCCTGTCGACCAAGATCATCGAATACGACATCTCGCCCGATGGCCTGGTGCCCAACCTGCTCGCCTTCAATGTCGGCGTCGAAATCGGCCAACTTCTCGCGCTCGCCGCCATCCTGATCGTCATGGGCTACTGGCGGCGGACCGACAGTTTCTGGCGTCACGCCTATGCCGCCAACACAGTCATGATGACCGCCGGGTTCGTGCTGATCGGATATCAGCTCACTGGCTTGTTTGTTTCCTGAACGTCAAGAAAAGGACTTCTCCCATGTACAACACCGACATTCCAACCCGCGCCGAACTGCCGACCTCCAGACAGCTTCTCCGCTCGACTGCCATCGCCATCGTCGCAGCTGCTGCCATCCTCGTAACCATCGTGCTGCCTGCCGAATATGCCATCGATCCGACTGGCATCGGGCGGGCACTCAATCTCACCGAGATGGGCGAGATCAAAACCCAACTCGCTGACGAGGTGGAACGAGACCGTGTCGGTGGTCAGCGGGGCGAAGCCCCTGCGCCCGCCGCTCCCGACCAGGAATCGAGCCTGCTCGGACGCGTCTTCGCCGAACTGGTGATCGGTTCCGCCACGGCCCAGTCAGCACCCGCGGGACGCACCGACGAAATATCGGTTACGCTGAAACCGGGCGAAGGCGCGGAAGTCAAGCTTGCGATGACGATCGGAGCCAAGGCGGCCTATTCATGGACGGCCAACGGAGCTGCCGTGAATTTCGACATGCACGGTGACGGCGGCGGGAAGACGATCAGCTACGAGAAGGGCCGTGGCGTGGCGGACAGCGAAGGCGTGCTCGAAGCCGCTTTCGACGGCAACCATGGCTGGTTCTGGCGCAATCGGACCGATGCCGAAGTCACCGTGACGCTGAAGACGGACGGCGCTTATGCCGACATCAAGCGCATGATGTGACGGGACGTTCGAACATGCCCTGTCAGATCGAGCAGGGCATGTTCGCTTCAGGTCCGGGACGACAGGGCATTTCGTCGTTCCGGACGACAGCTGTGCAAAAAAATGACAGGGCGGGATCAAGACCCTGTGGTTGTTGCAAGCCGCAATTCAAATGCTGCGACTTCGGGACAGCCAGCTCAGTTTGTCACTTTGGCCACGTCGTGGAGGTCCCTTGATGTGAGAGGTTAATACGCGGAAACCCCCACTCCTCGAATTGCGCGCAATTAGCGTAAATCGACACTTACCGGAGCCAACGCTGTTCCCGATGCCGCGCCGACATGGAAGCTTGCTTCGAAGGGCCGCCTCTGAAAGACAGTCGCGCATCGACACGCCAAAGCTGTCACCCACGCAAGGCGCGGTGCTTCACGGCTGGGCTGCCAACCTCGAAGCAAGGCGGAAAGACACGGAATGAGCCTCACCGAGATCACGCAGGCGACGGTCGCCTTCATTCGCGAACACGAAGCATGGGGTGTGCCGCTGGTGCTTGTGCTGGCCTTCGGGGAATCGCTGGCGTTAATTTCGCTGCTGCTTCCCGCGACCGTCATCCTGCTCGGCGTCGGCTTCCTGATCGGCGAAAGCGGCATCGCCTTCTGGCCGTTGTGGCTGGCGGCCATTGTCGGCGCCTTCATGGGCGACTGGCTGTCCTTCTGGATCGGCACCAAGTTGGGACACAGCGTTTCGAACTACTGGCCGCTGATGCGCTACCCCAACCTTTTGCCACGCGGCCATCGGTTCTTCGAACTCTGGGGCGGGCCGGGCGTATTCATCGGCCGTTTCTCGGGCCCGTTGCGCGCTTCCGTGCCGCTGGTCGCGGGCATCTGCGAGATGCCCGCGCTGACCTTCCAAATCGCCAATATCAGTTCGGCGATCCTGTGGGCGACGGGCATACTGGCACCCGGCGCCTTCGGCCTCAAATGGCTGCAGCAGTGGATGTAGCGGCCTCGCGGCGCACAAGCAGCTTGTCGATGCGCCTTCCGTCCATGTCGAGGATTTCGAAGTGCCATCCTTCGTAATCAAACTGTTCGCCAACTTCCGGAAGATGCCCAAGCTGGGACAAGGCGAATCCGGCGATGGTGTGGAAATCGCCTTCTGCCAATCCAGATCGGAAGCCAAGGCGGGCAAAGGCATCGTGCGCCAGCATCATGCCGTCGATCAGCAGGGAGCCGTCATCGCGCTCGACGATGTCAGGAGTCTCGCCCTCCACGTCCGGCAGGTCGCCAGCAATGGCTTCAAGCAGGTCGGTTTGGGTGACGACGCCCTCCAGGCTGCCGTATTCGTCAATGACGATGGCCAGCCGCACTGGTGCCTTCTTGAACTGGTCAAGCACGCGGAAAATCGGCGTTCCTTCGTGGACGATTACGGGCTGGCGGATGACGGCCATTGGATCGAGAGTTTTGCCATCGAGCACCTGGTCGAGGAGGTCCTTCTTGAGGATCATACCTAGGGGTTCGTCCACCCCGCCACGTCCGACCAGAAGCTGCTCATGGCTGCAGTCCCGGACCGCTCGCAAAATCTCGTCCATGCTGTCATCGGCATCGATCCAGTCGACATCGCGACGCGGTGTCATGATATCGGCAATGCGGCGGTCGCCAATGTTGAAGACGCGTTCGACCAGTTCCTGCTGTGCCTGGTGCAGCAGCCCGGCCTCCTGGCTGGCGGCGACAAGCAGTTTAAGCTCCTCGGGCGAATGCAAGGACTCCTCGCCCGTACCCGGCCGCAGTCCGCAAAGGCGCAGCACAAGATTACCGAGGCCGTTTAGACCGACGATTGCGGGGCGCAACAGGAATAGAAACAGCCCGAGAGGGCGGACCACCCAGAGAGCTGTACCTTCACTGCGCTGGAGCGCCAAGCTCTTGGGCGCCAATTCACCAAGCACGATGTGAAGTGCCGTGATGATGACGAAGGAAATGGCTACCGCGATGGCATGCGAGCCAACTGTAGCAAGGGACCCCGGTAACATGCTCAGCAAGGGTTCAATCAGGTGGGCGAGAGCAGGTTCGCCGATCCATCCGAGCGCGAGGGAAGATATGGTGATGCCAAGCTGTGTTGCCGCCAGATTGGCATCAAGGTTGTCGACGGCGCGCTTCAGGGCAACTGCATTAAGCCTGCCAGCATTTACCAATTCGGTGACGCGGCTGCGACGAACGGCCACAAGTGAAAATTCGGCCGCGACAAAGAAACCATTGGCGGCGACGAGGGCAAGTACGGCGAATATCCCGAGTAAATCGTAAATACCGCCATCGATACTGGACATAATCTCCCTTCTGGGCGGAATTCCGCCACGTGTTTTAAGTGATAACCACTCATAACACGGTTCTGTTGCATCGCTACCTCGGAGAGAGCGGGTGAAGGCAACGTTGATGGTCTCTTCGGATCAGGCTTAACAGCCATCGCAAGGCAGCCGGGGCAATATCACCAAAATTTCCAGAAATGTTGGATTCAGGCGACTGGCGGATTCGTCCGGTTCGCGATGGGTTTGACCAGCGGACAACCGGAAAGCTTGAGCTTTTGCCGACAGTCCGCCTGCTTCCAGATTGGAGATTGGATGTCGATGCATCGGGAGAGCCCCAGGAGCCTGCCCCGAAAGTTCCTCGCCTCATGTGCTGATATGATCGGATAGGCCAATGGTCGACTCCTGACGGCCAGACCGATGTTGAATATCGATCAGTTCGTCCACTTCGGATCCTGACAGCCTTCGCTTTTGCAGCAGGGCCTTCGCAATGCCAGTGAAGCTCCTCGCGCCTGGTCTCGATCAGGATCTTCGCACGCTGGAATTCATCAGCAAGCAGTTTCTCAACCCGAAACCGCAGGTCGCCGTTCATGTGCAGCGTCACGAGCAGTTCCTCCTCGCTTGCTCCCGACAGGAACGTGAAGCCTCCACCCAGCCCGTACGCGGCTTCCACCTCCAGGGCGGTCACCGTGGCGATGTGAAGGTCCGAACCTTTCCTTCCCCCGCCTCTGGCGGACCTCGAACCGAACACAGCCTCCTCGGCTGCGAGTCCTGCAAGCGCGACGGCGATCCGGTCGAGGAATCCGGCCTTCGTCCGTTCCGGAAAGAGCCGCTCGTCGAAACGAGCCCCTCCTCCCCGTTGCGTGGTTTCGCCTGTCGGGTCGAAGGTGTCGATGATCTCCACGCTCCTGAAATCGCCGACGACAAGCGCCAGGCCGACGACCACGTGGCCTGCCTCGTGGATCGCGTTTCGCCACAGCAAGGCTTCAGGGAGAGACATGAGTTCAGGCAACTCGGCGAGCAAGTCCGCGGTTTCGAGGTCGCGCCGCGCACGGCGCGCACGGCGACGCGCCTGCCTGGCGAGCTGTTCCAGGGCCGCCCCTGTCCAGCCGTCCGTGCGAGCGGCTACGGAAGTCAGGTCCAGAGAAGACGACGCTTTGGCTAGATGCCAACCAAGAATTCCTCGTCGTCCCATCATGTCCGGCAGCGGAATGTTCACATGCCTGTCGAGGCGGCCCGGGCGAGTCAGCGCCGCATCCAGCATGTGGGGAAAGTTAGTCGCGCCGACCACGACGACGCCTTCCCGGCCGCCGGATCCATCGAGACACTCCAGCAGGCCATTGACGACCTCCCGGCTATATTGTGCGTTTGGCCCGGAAAAGGCCTGCCTGTCTCCAACTGAGTCGATCTCGTCAATGAGCACGATCGAGGGCGCGTTCTTCATGCCTTCCGCGAACGCCCCTCTCATCGCCTTCAAAAGATCTCCCAAGTGGCCCATTGCCTGCCAGCGCGCCAGCGAACCCAACACAAGATGGACTCCGCAGGTTCGCGCGAGAGCCGCGGCGAACATCGTCTTGCCCGACCCCGGCGGCCCGCTGAGCAGGATTCCCCTGTCGACTTCCGACCACCCGATCTTGCCTGCTCGCCAGTCCACTAAGTCGACGGCAAGCTCCCTTCCCCAGGCGGCAGCGGCGCCCAGTCCATGGAGGTCGTCCAATGTCGGTCCCTGCCCTACGCTCGACTTTGGAGCGACCATGGTGGCGCGAGCCGCTTGCAAGACCTTGTTCAGCGCCCTGCCCTTGCGCCAGATTGCGGCGAGAACATGCAGAGGGACCGTCGCCAGGAATGAAGCATCCTCGTCCGACAGGATTTGGTTGCGGCAGAAACGGGCGGCCGCCTTGAGATATCGGGGCTGGATGGCCGGAAGCACCAGCACAGCATCTGCAACCGCGTCAACGTTTTCCGCGAGAAGGTCGCGGGAATGCGTAACGACGACGATGCGGTCGTTGGAACCCGTGATCCCGAGGAGGTCGAACCGTTCGGACTTTTTTCGCCCATCCGGTTCGACCGTCATGACGAGCGTCCGATCGCGATCGTACACGCTTCCGGTGATAAGCGATTCCCCCTTTGCCGGGAATTTGGACGCACCCTCGTAAATATCCACGTCCTCTTCCCTCGGCGCGATCAGGACGATTACGGCCGGTCCTCCCGACAGGAAGTCCCGTTGGTCCCGGAGTGCCCGCATTACCGAGCAATAAGCGGCGAACCGCGTCGCGTTCAAGGCGAGCTTCGCGCTCAGCGCTTTCGACAGGCGTTTCATTGGATGTCCTGACTTTGATGGCTCGGCGCACTCTGGGGCGCAGCAGCGATGATGTTCGAAAGCAACGTTCAGCTGCGGATGCGGCGAACCGCTGTCTCAGGTCCGATCCTGGTTTCGTCGAGATCGATCTCGACGAAACGTCGCAGGACCAGCGACGAAAGCCCCGCTATCGGGACCGTCTCATGGAAGGCGGTCAGGCATTCGGCGACGGTGGGGGAGCCGTGCTCGTCCAACGCCGCCAGCACGCGAACCCGGTCGCCCAGCGGACACTGCCAGCTGGCATACCGAAGCAGGTCCATGGAATTGGCCAGCCTATGTCCTGCAATGACTGTCGATTGGGCCTCATATCGATAGCCCGCCTCAGCGGCTGCATCCTCGATCCATGGCTCCAGACGACTGCTTTGCGACACTGCATCGACGATCGAAGTCCCCTCCTCCCGAACCACAAGAAAATCCGGCACGTGGCTGTCGCCCTGTCGATTCAGTACGAGCGGCAGACATGACCATTCGACCACCGTCGGTTCGACGTCGAGCAGACATCCGAGGTCACGCGCGGCTTGGTTCCTGAACAAGGGCGTGCCGATGCAGCGGACAGTTCCTCGTGGATGGAAATGAAGACGCGCGGCGTCGGCGCGGACTGACGCGAGTTGGTCGGTTTCGATTTCGGGTTGGGCGGTCACGGGACGCTCCTACGCATACGCAAGAATGATCGGCCGCTGCGAGGGTGCAGCGGCGGTGCGCGATCAGCGTATGAGGAGCGATGCCTGTTTCATGGTGGCGGGAACAAATATAGAACATACACGGCGGCGTCAACTGCCGCAATTGCCTGAAGCATCATGCTCGCGGTGGCATGCTGGCAGCGTCCAGACGACGGTGAATCAACGAGACAAGCGACAGCAAGTCCTCCGCATCCTCCTTCGACATCGTCCAGTTTATCCGAGCCTCGTGTGCGGTGGGATTGCGGAACATCCCGAACGTCCCTTTCAGCAGATTGCCGAAGCCCTTCTGCTCGTCCTGCTCGCTCTTGGTCGCGAGGGCGTTGATTGCCAACATCGGAGGTGTCCCAGAAAACGCCCTGTCGACGAGCACGGCGCCATCGTCATCGAGCCCGGTGCGGGACCGCACCTTGGCGGCGATGCTCTTCACCGCTTCGAGCACGGCGTGGAAATAGTTGTCCTGCAGCAATTCTTGCCGACAGAACTTCATCACGTCCGGATGCACGCCTCGTGACGCGAGGCCTTCGCGCAGCTCCCGCGCCCGCCGTTCTGCCTGCCCGAGCGTCTCGACCTTTTCGGCCTTCGACAGCTCGCCAGAGGCGGCGACCGAGAGCCCCGTGAAAGCGAGCGCCCGGTTGAGGTTCGCACGCATTGGTTCGAAGCGTTCAGGCTCGCGGGCGAACCGCGCCGGCTTCATGGCCTTCCGGATGAACCCCATGATGCGCGTGCGATCGCGGCGCGTATTCTGTTCATGGGCGAAAGCGTTGTAGAGACGATGTCTCTTCGTGATGGCCGGATCAGTATCCTTGATATGACAGCTCGTCAGAAGGTGACCAATTTCGGGGCCTCGCAGTCCTTCCGAAGTGTCCGCGAGCGCATCCGCAATGGCCTGCAGTTGTTCCTGGGAAAACGACCCCATAGCATCCCCCTGTGTCGCTCTGACCGTGGTAGCGTATCGGCCCCAGGTTGTCACAGGGCATGTAGAATCCTGCTCGGTAACCAATCGGCGGCTGGTTCGAAGCGGACAACGGCCAAGCCTCAGGAACGGTCGAAGGAACGGGTTGAAGTTCTCGTTCTGGTCGAGGACGACCTGATTTCCCTCTCACACGCTCCCGGCAGGTCGTGAGGAGGGCCGAGACGGCAATGACCGAGCCCGCACCTTCCCCTACGGATGACTCGGCGCTTGAGCCGCCTATGCGGCCTTCGCATCAGGCGAAAGAGAATGCCACGCGTAAAGCGCAGCCACGGATTATTCGAATAGAACAGATGTGGCTTTATCCATCTGCAAGATCGACTGCACCAAGGCCTTCTGTTCGTTCCCTCCCAGCGTCTCGCCGCTCATCAGTATTCCGTGCAGAATCTTTGCCTTGCTGCGCAGCGTTGCGAAGTCTGGACAAGGCCACGTACAGATCTTGCGGAGTGCCGTCTCTTTCGCTTTGCGCCGATCATGGATGTCTGCCAATTCCGAATCGGTTGCCGATCGCCCCATATGAGCGCGGTCGAGATAATGCGCGACGAGTTGCAGCCGCTCAATGGCAGCGATGTAAGCACGGTGCGCCTGCTGAATGTCGACGGGTTCTCGATCCATAAATCCGTTCCTTATTTGAAGATCGGCATGAATCTTACGACGCAAGAGAGGGCTGCGGTTGCGAAACCTTTTGTCATGCCCGCTTTTCACAGCCTCGAGGCGAACGTATTCCCGAGGCGGCTGCACCGTCTCCGCAGTCAGGCGCGGCGGGCCTTCTTGCCAGGAAGGAATTCGAGGCACTTTTCGAGAGATCGGTCGTCGACGCAGATATCCTCGGGCCTCTTTCCGGCCAATCCCTTGCAAGGCTGTCTTATCCACAAATCTGCGAAATCGGGCCGTCCGAAGCTCTCCCGTGCAGCATTCCGAAGCTTGGATAGGCTCTGCTCGCGCTGCTCGAGCCGACGGGCATCGGCGGCGCGCTCGTCCCGCCATCGATCAAGCGCCGCGATGACCTTCCATACGCCGTCCTTCGAGCGTCTGGCGGCTTCCGCCGGAGATAGGCCCGCGAGGCCTTCCAGAGGCGTCGACATCCATGTGATGGCATCCGTCCCCATGGCAGCGCGCACGACCTTCCCGACTTCGGCTTCGCGGGCATTGGCTTCTTCCTCGGCGCGATGCTGCGCTTCCGCCGCACGCTCTTCCTCGGTCCGCCGATGGGCCGCCTGTCTCTCCGCAACCTCCGCCTCGACAGGGAGGCCGCAGGCATCCAAGATCGACGGCGGTCGGGCCCACAGGGCGGTCCGCAGCTTTTCGATCGGCTGGATGAACCGCTCCCAATCCTCGTCGTCTAGATGGATGGCGTCAGGCCGTAGACCTACATTTTCTGGTAGCGTTCCAAAGGAGGATGCTACGATGAGCTACCTGATGCTCCGGATCTTTATCGCTCTGACTATGTTTCTGATGGCGGATGGCGTTGCTTTCGCCAGCAAGATCATCGGCAACGGTTAGTGCCATAAGGCACAGGCAACGGTAGCCGCGTATCCTGCGGCCTAACGCCTCCTCACAATGGCTGGCGGCCTCGGCCTTCTCGTTAGTGCCGACAATACGGTTGGCAGCAGGACTACGTTCCAAGTAGCACCCTTGGAACCGCTTGGAGACTAATGGATTCGTAATCTTGCTAAAGTGTCGATGAGCCGTGCGCTTATGCGCTCGACATCGTTTGACTCGACCGAAACAAATCCTATTGATCAACGTCCCAGGATTTCGGAAAGCGGAACCGCAGCGTAGCCAGGATGTGGCGTTGTGTCATTGGCCGCAGTCACGATTATCGGCATCGGCAAGGACTCGTCGACCTTGGCCGGGCCGATTCGATTCCAGTCGTAGAGGAAGATGTCCTGATAGAACTTCGCGATGTCGCGGTCATAAAAGATCAGGCTAGCGTCGCGGTTGTATCCCGTCCCTGCGGTGGTCCAGTTGTGGCTTCCCACCAGCCGGAGCCGATCAACCTCGCCATTCGCGCCGCGATCCCGGATCTTCACCCGGCTGACTGGCACTGGCCCGATCCCCGTCTGGATGCTCCGCTCCGGGCCGTGACCATGCCGCACAATCCGGGCACGGCCGTCGGCGAGCTTGAGATCCCGCATCTCGGCTAGAAACGTCTCGGCCTCGATCTCGATCGCCTGCGCCAGCAATTTGCGCGCCCCGGTGCGCAGCACATCCGTCAGGGGATCCTCAATTTCGTCGGGCTGACGAAGACGCAAAACATTGGTAGTCTCGTTCATGGCGTATCGCTCTCCTTGAGAGGTTCTGGTAGGCTTCATCACCCGCCTCGATACGCCGCTCTCCTCAAACCGTCATCACCCAGTTTCCGCCATAGCTCGTTTAGGGAAGGGTTTGGCCCATGCGTCGATAGCGAGTTGTGGAGAGAAACTGATCCATGCCCTTAGAGCGTCGAGGCCGATGCGGAACCAGGATTTCTCGCGTCAGCCGTGTACTTTGCGTTTGATGGCCTTCATGCCCATGGTCTGGGTTGCGCATCGATAGGCCCAGGTGATGGCGATGGCGAGAATGGCGGTGAGAGTGTCGATCTTGTCGGGTGCGGTCATTCTTGTGTCTTCGATGTTGAAGCCGCGTGTCTTGGCGTCGGCGAACAGGCATTCGACGGCCCAACGGTTCTTGTAGGCATGGATTGCGGCCTTGGCGTTTGGGTTGTTGGTCATGACGACTAGCCATTCGCCCTCCTGGCCCTTTCTGCCATCGATCCATTTGGCCGCGAACGACAGAGTGGCGGTTGCGTCCGGCAGGCTGGCCTTGAGGGTCGAGATGGCGCGGCTCTTGCGGCGCTTTCGCAAGAGGGAGTTGATTGTCCAGAGCCGTCCGTCGGTCAGGGCGACGCACTGGCCGACCTTGACGCGAATGGCGAACGGAACCTTGTTTTCCATCAGGAATTTGATCCAGCCAGCGCCAATGAACTCGCGATCGGCAAGCAGCAGTTCGATCGAGGCCGCGCCGAACAGGCTCAGATAACGCTGCATCAGTTCGATGCGCTGGCCGCTGTTGCTGTTGCCCTGGTGGTCGAGCACGGTCCAAAGCAGCGGCACCCGGAAGCGCCGCGTCACGATGGCGAGCATGAGAATGTTGATGTCCTTGGAGCCGACTTTCCAGTTGGTGCGGTCGAGCGCTAGGCATTTGGGCCGCGACAGGTTCAGCATGCGCACGACGACCTGCGCGACGAGCGCCTGATCCAGCCGGATCAACTGGAAGAAGCGCTGCAGGCGGCGGTACTTCGACCCGTGCTGCGCTGCTCCCGGGAATTGGCTTGCCACATGACTGAGATTGACTGTGCGGCCCTGAACCAGGCCGATGATCAGAACCGCGAGTGTTTCCAGGCGCGAATTGCGCAGCGCAAAATGACGGCTTAGGGTCTCAATGAGGGCGGTGTGAACCGTGGTTGGCATGGCGGGATCCTTTTGGCGAAGAATCCTCCTTCCAATCACATCAACCCGTCCTCACCCTTGCGGCGTGTACTGTGGGTCTTTGCTAATGCACAGTTTGCGCCTCCTGACAAAATCACCACCTCGTAAAGATGCTAAACACCGCGCCACGAAGTGTCGGGTTGCCGCATCCGCGACACGGTGATGTTCGGCCGGCGTGCCGCCGCACTCTCAGTTAAGCCGTTGAATAAAATGCAAAACAGATTTTCTGAGCTCCTCCTACGCAGTTGGCGCGGCTCTTGCTCCTCCTATAGAGCGGCAACGGCAGATCCGGCCGGGTTGCAACCAAACGGGGGTTTCGAATGCGTATTTCGACACGGCTCGCCCTTCCTATCGTCGCCCTTTGTGTCTTTGCGCTGTCGGGCACCGCCTCAGCAGCGCGCCTTCCGTTGCCTCATCGTGCTGTTTACGATCTTGCGCTGGTCAAAGCATCTGAGAGATCAGGGATTAGCGGCGTAACGGGCCGTATGATTTACGAGTTCAATGGCTCTGTCTGCCTAGGCTATACAACTAATACCCGCATTGTGACACGTATCGATTCAGACACAGCAGGCGGGCTGACTGACCAGCAAATGACGACCTTCGAGGATGCCGACAGCAAGTCCTTCTCGTTCATGACTAAAACCTATGTCGACCAGGCACTCCAGAAAGAGGTGCGAGGGACGGCGAAACGCGAGGGCCAGAACGTCACTGTCAGGCTGGAAAAGCCGGAGCAGCAGGATTTCGACATCGGCCCAACACAGTTTCCGACACAGCATATACTTGACCTAGTGAACCGTGCCGATGCCGGCGAGACCTTTTATGAGACTAGACAGTTCGACGGCGCAGACGACGGCGTCAAGGCCATGACCACGAGCATTCTGATCGGCAAGAACGCCCAAATCGACCAAAAAGATCCTGAGGTGCCGGCTCTTGCCAAGCTGGCAAGGGGTCGCATCTGGCCGATCGAAATGGCCTATTTCGACGACAGCGGGAAGGGCGGCGAGGAAATGCCACAAATGCGCCTTAGCTTCAAGTTGCACGAGACTGGCATTACACGCGACCTCGCGATGGACTATGGCGACTTCTCGCTTTCGGGCAAACTCGTCAAGCTTGAGGTCTTGGAAATGAAATCGGGTATCTGCAATAAGCAGTAGTGCTTGTGGGCAGAAGGGTTCTGGGGGGCGCGGAGCTGCGACGACTTCCGCGCAGCGGAGGATTACGGTGATCACACGAGACCCTCACCGATCCAGTCATAAGTTCCGCAGCGGCGTTGTCATAGTATCTTCTTGTGAGGAGGCGGTAGACGCCGGTTCATGCACATCACCTACAACTCCACCGCTGCCGCGTCTTGCCCTTCAGCCGGTCGACGACCACGGTCACAGTGTCGCCGGCGTAGTCGACGAAGAGTTTGTCGCCAGCGGCATGGTTCTGCCGCATCGTCACCGGCAGGTTGGATGCCCAGCCTCTGTAAAGATCACAATAACGGCTGTAACGGTAACCATCGGGGTGACGCTCGATGTATTCGTCCCAAAGGATCTGCAGCGTCACATGCTTGCGCTTCAACTCGCGATGCACGTAAGCCCAGTCCGGCTCCACGCTGCGGCGGTGCCCCGTCTTCGTCCCGTTCGCCTTGTAGAGCGCAGCCTCCAGGACCGCGTCCGTGATCTCATCCCCTAACGGCCAGGCCAGGCCGGCAGCCTCCGCCCGGCGAAGCGTTTCGCGCACCGTCGAGGGCGCTGCGCCCACACGGTATGAGATCGCCTTGTGGCCAAGGCCCTCTTCAAATCGATATCTCAAAATCTCGCGGACACACCGCATGGTCACTCTCTCGGCAGGCATTTCGTTCCTTCCCTGGACAACCCAAAAGAAGAAACATTCCACCAGCAGAGCACCCGGCCCAAACACCGCCACCAGGGGGCGGCATCATTTCGGAATCAGCGGGCGGTTAATTCTCGGAACGAGGGGCGACATCATCTCGGAATCGGGGGGCGACTTCCCTCGGAACTTGCACGCACGCAGCACATCGCCATCGCCGGCCTTCGAGATGCGGCCCTGGACGTCGATCGAGGTGCCTGACTGCCAGCGCCGCGATGTCAGCCCGAAGTACGCCGCGACATCGCGCGAGCGGCGGAACCGCGACGGATCGTCGACCGCCGTCATGAAGCTCAACGCCGCCACCGGACCTGGTCCCACGTCATAATGCCCATCTCGCTACGTTATTGAAAGACAAAGGTGTTTTGATCCGGATTTGATGATGACGGCCCGTTGAGGCACGGGCCGGCGGGCTCGATCAGATGCGACCGTACAGGCACTCGAGGAAGAACTGGAGGTCCTGCTCCGACAGCGACCGGCCGCTTTGAGCGCCGAGGAGCGCCAGCGCCTGTTGCAAATGGGGGCCGAACTGGTGGAGGCCGCCTGGCATCATCCGGCGGCCACTGCCGTCACGCGTAAGCGTATCATGCGGGTCGTGTTGCGCGAGGTCGTGGCAGACGTCGAGGGTGACCAGATTCATTTGTTGTTGCATTGGCAGGGCGGCGATCATAGAATCTTCGATATTCCGTCGTTTGATGACCCAAGATGAGCCTTTGCAATATTGCTCGGCGGGGATGATGCCGGCACGAATCTGACGAAGGACCGTCGCGGGGCTCAGATTGAGCATCCTGGCGGCCTCGGTCAACGTGACTTCGCCGCGCTCGGCCCATTCGCCATCCCTGTAGACGGCGATGTCGTGCGTGTTGCGGAAGCCCCGCACTCGCGACTGTGTCCAGCCATTTGATCGACCTGTCCGCTTTCCTGCTCGGTTGAGCATGCCAGCAATAGCCTTGTCAGGCATCATTCGTGCGCAGGCGCGGATCAACTCCACCGTCTCAGGCTCGACGGTCCACCGCGTTTGACCCCGCCGGTTCTTTCTTACCGCCAGGCGGGTAATACTGTCGGCGCGCCCGCGTCGCAAAGCCATTCCACCGCCGCTCGAGTTCGTGAGCAACCAGACGATTCTCGGGGTCGACCGTGTCGCCTCGTAACGCGCCTGTTCGAGAGCCAACTCGATCTGCCGCTGTTTTTCGCCAGACTGATGCTCGCGCTGCGCGATCGCCTGGATGGCTGCTTCAACGCCGAGCGGTTGCAGCAACCGCACGATCTCGACTCCCACCGCCTCGTCGACCCGCAATGCGCCAAACGAGATACAGGGGTCACCGTCAGGATTGCTCCGGGTCGCGTCACACGTATAGCGGCCGACATCACCCTTGGCGCCATTATAGCCGACAAGCAAAGCCTCCCCCTTGCGCACCGGCCCGCGCACCATCATGCCCTTGCCGTTGGCATTGTCAGCGATCAGCCGTTGGTTCCTTTCAAAGTCTGCCCAGGGACAAATAGCCTTCGTGATGGTCAACGAGCAAGACTGCCCAATCTGAGCGAGCTTTGCGCCGCCCGCGCACGATTCGCTTGCGGCCATTTTCGATTATCGTCCGACTTCCGGTTCGGCCAAAGGCGTAAGCACCGGCATAAACAGGATTAGTGAGAAGGTTGCTCACCGTCGTGTAGACGGGAGAGCGGCTTCCTTGCTGTCGTGATACGTGATGATCCAAGCGTTGCTTTCGGCATCAAGAACTCCGCTCACCCACGCCTCTGGCAGCGACTTCGCCCGGCGAACCAGCAGGAATGCTGCCGCTTCGCCTATCTCGCAGAAGATGTCCTCGACATCGCGGTAACTCTCTTCGGGATTGTCATCGTCCCAGAACAGGTCGGCGTCACGCGCCGCAGCCAACTCGGCTTGTAGACGGGTGATCTCGGCCATAGCTGTTGCATGGTCTTTGAGGGCCTGCCGATATTGGCGCTCGAACGTCTTTGCTCGGATATCCTCGACTCGACTGATGATCATCGGCTGCGTGGTGTTGACGGCTTGGTCCAGTTTGGAGGCCAGCACATCCCGCTCCTCCGTCAGGGCGGCGATTGCAGCGGTAGCTTCGCGTTCAACGTCTCCCAGCGGTACGTCAAAACGTGGCAGACTATCCAGGTGCGCCGCGCGAACATTCAGCCGCGACACCAACTCGTCTGCCTCTCCTGGTGCTGGTGCCAACTCGTCGACGTGATCTGTCACGCTGATAGCAGGATCGGTCGCAATCATCTGGTAGGCGGGGAAAGCTTCGGCCTCAGCCTTCGATGCGAACTGCTTCGCCTCGTTGGCGTCGGGCGTCCACCAGTGCCAGCCGCCATCTTCGCTTTCGGCGTACCAGTGCGGCTGGGTGTAAGGGCTGCCATACTTGCCGATGCCATCCTTGCGCTCGATCAACCAAGCAGTATTCCGTGGTGCGCGGGTGGCGCGACGGTTCCAGGCTGCGATGGCGCGATCCTTCGACGAAGCAATTGACGGAGGACCGTGGAATTCTGGTGCGCCAGCGCTGCCACAGGATGTGCACTGCACGCGATAGCCGTCGCGCACGATACCGAGCTTCGGTTTTTGCCCTTCGCAGAACGGGCACGGCTTCAGCTCCCCGGCGCCAGCCATCAGCGCCACTCCGGACTGAAAGGTATGTCGTCGTCAAGGTCACTGTTCGACCGTCGGCCAGCGCCGCTACCACCCTGCCCGCTGCTGCCGAAGTCGCCACCACCGCGGCCACCACCACTTGATCGGTTTTCCTGCCGTCCGCCGCGATCGTCACTGCGATCGCCATCACCGCCATTCCTGGTATCGAGCATCTGAAGCTCGCCCCGGAACCTCTGCAGGACGATCTCTGTCGTATACCGATCGGCGCCACCCTGATCCTGCCACTTGCGGGTTTGCAGCTGGCCCTCGAGATAGACCTTCATGCCTTTCTTGAGGTATTGCTCCGCGAGCTTGGCGATATTTTCGTTGAAAATCAACACGTTATGCCATTCTTTACGCTCACCGCTGTTTTTGTCGCGCCAGCTCTCCGATGTAGCGATCCGGATGTTGACCACCGGATCACCGCTGTTGAGCCTGCGGATCTCCGGGTCCGCCCCCAAATTTTCAATCAACATCACGCGGTTAAGTGAACCGGCCATAGCGATCTCTCCTTCTGAACTTTCCTGTTTCTTGTTCCAACCCGCTGCCGTACCAGTGCGCGACGGCGTCGAGTGCGGCGGGCCTGCTGTGGCGACCATGCGCGTATCGCTTCAGCCATGGTGCAGCCCCGCGCCTTTTCGCGCTCGCATGGCGTAGCCGAACCCACGTTCGGCGCGCTCCATCGCGGCTTCGAAACGCTGAAGCCAGTCGTCGAGAAACCGGTGATGGCGTTCGAAGGCGCTGTCGATCGAGGATGCCGCGCCGCGCATCTCGCTTGCGGCACCCGACATCGCGTTGCCGGCGCTGCGCACCTCTTCGGCGCCAATCAGATGCATGTACTCAGCCATCATAATCCTCGTCGTTTTCGCAGTCGTCCAAGTCATCGCCGTAAGAGTCGAGTTCCGCGCGGGCTTCATCTTCGACGCGCTTGGTGCAGTCGTCCCAGACGTCGTAGACGCGCCCGGACATGCCCACTTCGTAGTCGCGGAGTGGCCGCAGGCGTGGCTTGCGGGTCTTGCACCAGTCGCAAGTGCCGGACCAATCGGCGTTCTTCATCTCCTCGCGGTAGGCGGCGAGGCACTCCTCGCACATGTCGTTCATCTCAGAGCCGAAGCTGTCGGTCTCGCCTTGGATGCGAGCGACGGCGGGGCGATCCGGATGGTCGTCGCACATCGTCCCGTCCGGGAGTCGTGCCCGCTTCCAGGCAGCGAGGAGATCGGGCCGGTCACGTCAGCCACGGTTGCTGGCCTTTCCATCGATGTACTTGACCGCCTCGCCAAACGTCAGGATCGTCTCGGCATCGCTGTCCGCGATCTCGATGCCGAACTCCTCTTCGAAGGTCATGACGAGTTCGACGAGGTCGAGGCTGTCGGCGCCGAGGTCTTCGATGAAGCTGGCGCCGTCCGTCACCCTCTCGGCGCCGACATTGAGATGCTCGGCCACGATTTTCCGGCCGCGTTCTTCGACGGTCACCGGGCGCGGCGACTCGTCCGACTTCGGCTGGTATGGGCCGTTGGTCTGAGCCCTCCACCACAAACGGAAATTGTCCGTATCGGAGGGCTCGCTCATGACCATTAGAAGACTTGGCGCCAAAGGGCCTCGGAAGTGCAACAGTTCGAGATAGATATGCGCGCCTTCGGCGATGGCCTTGCGCTGCGCATCGCTCGGATGAAACCGTCGGAGCCCTCCTCGAGGCGAGATCTGGCCCGAAGGGATATGATGGGAAGTCGATCGTCTGCGTCGTTCCCTATTCCAGGGAAGGCATCATTAACAAGACGTCGTGGTGGCACATCGACAGCCGCGCCAACAATTGCGACAAGCCTGCCGACACCGAGCATCGCTGCTGGTGCCGGCATGGCACAGTCGGCGAAACAGTGCATGTCGACAAGGTCGGCAACACCTGCGGGGCCGGTGCCGGGTCGATCGGCGTGCCCGGCTTCCACGGCTTCCTCCACCACGGCGTGTTGAGGGACTGCTGATGTCCGTCGCCATTGGCCTCTTCCTGAAGAAGTGGGTGCTGCCGATCCTCGTCTTCGGTATCACGCTGCCCGTCTGGGTCTTCCTCGCAGGCGCCGAGGTGACGCGCTGGAAGCTAATGGGCATGGGTGCACTCGGCGTCACCGGCATCGCCTTCGCTTCGCTCGGCTCGGTGGTCACCTACTACTGGACCGATATCTGGCGAGTCCTGCGCGGCATGTAGATCTGTTTCGCCCTCTCAAGGCGCGCACCGCTTGGCTCCGGCCGGGCGGGGCTTTTTTCGTTTCTGGTGCCACCCTATATCGGCCGGGATGTTCAAGCTTCCCGAGATCGCCTATCCGCTGAAGATCGACACCATCGGCAAGATGCTGGCGCTGGGGCATGAGGCCGATATCCATTGCCTGACCACGGGCTGCCATCATACGAGCCGGCTCAACCTGGTGGCGATGGGCAAGCGCATCGGCGGGAGCGCGAGCTGTGGCGGCAGGAGGTAGTAAGGGCGCGCGCCGAATAGGTGGCTGGACACTTTCCCGAAAAGCTCAATGATTATCTGGAAAGGTCGACTGTCCAGAAATCCTGTATCACGTTGAAATTGCTCAATTCAGGTACACCGCCCGCGACAGCACATTGGGGCTGATGTGACAGTGGTATGTCGTGCACTGCAACAATCTGCCTCCACTGACTCTATCCGGCGGATACGCCTGTCATGGCTGCCGCAAGAAGCGCTTCGTCACAAACCGCTCCCTGCGGGCGATCGGAAATCGGCTATTCCGTCCGCCGGTGACAGAATTATCGAAGCAAAATGCGTGCCGAATTGGCATACACCTGCGCTGCACCGGTTCTCCAGAAAGGCGGCCTGGCCCCCTGTCCCTTTTTGTCGGGCTTCCGACACTCTTGTCGGGCTTCCGACGCAAAAAAGGCTTGCCGATAAGAATGCTCCTGAGCAGGCCAAGCAGTAGCGCTTAGAGACCGTTTTGAAAATCGGCTTGGTGGGGTTTAGCCAGAACGTCAGGTCCGGTCCATCTGGTGATCGACAGCGCGGGCTTGAAGATCTTCGGCGAGGGCGAATGGCTGGAAAACAAGCACAAAGCCAAGAGAAACCGCAAAAGATGGCGCAAGCTTCACCTTGGTCCCGATCTTGTCAGTTGTGAGATTGTTTGCTCCGAATTGACCACCGATGATGTCGGCGATCCGGCAGCGCTACCAGGACTTTTGGACCAGATCAGTGGCCCCGTCGACAGGTTCATGGCCGATGGCGCCTATGATGGAGGGCCTACCCGTGATCTTCTGAGGACACGCTTCGGCGAGATCGTAGAGGTCGTTATTCCGCCTCCAAAGACTGCCGTGCCCAGCCCGCAATCGGGTCTGCCCCCATCGGTTCGCGACCGCCACATCGCTGAGATACAGACCAAGGGCCGGTTGGCTTGGCAAAAATCCACCGGCTACAACCAACGCAGCCGGGTCGAGACCCAGATGGGCCGATGGAAGGCCGTGATAGGACCAAAGCTCAGAGCGAGGAACGCCGGCAATCAGAACACTGAAGCCAAGATCGCAGTCCGAGTTCTCAACCGGATGACAGAACTCGGCCGTCCTGAATTCAAGCGCGTTGCATGAACCGTGCCGCAGGTAGGGTTATATCGCCCCAAAGTCCGATCCGTGCAACATTGCGGGTCGTACCTATGAGGACACCAGCGTGCTGCAAGCAGCCAAGGCCTATGAACGCGCAAGGCCGTGGAGGGGTACGCGACCCAATCTCCAAGTCTGACTGACATCCAATCGAAGAGACGACAGGGCGAGCATGCCGCCCATAGCATTCTGGTGACCATATCTCGCAATTCGGTACTGAAGGAAGTTTAACTATGATAGACAACTACAATGCTTACCTAGCCGAAGCATTCGGCACCGCATGCCTGGTTTTGTTGGGGTGCGCGTCAGTCACGTTAGCTGGCAATGGCGCCGCGTTGCCTTTGGGCGGAATGCCTATCTCGTTAGCATTCGGACTGACCGTGACTTTTCTGATCTATGGGATTGGTCCGGTCTCAGGATGTCATATCAACCCCGCAATCACTTTGGGTCTATGGGCCGCGAACCGGTTCACTGGTGCAAAAGTTGTCGGCTACGTGGCAAGTCAGCTTATCGGAGGTCTGGTTGGTGCTGGCATTTTGCTTGTCATTCTTAAGGGTCGGACGGGGGGATATGACCCTGCCGCGCTTGGGTTAGGACAGACCGGTTGGGCGCAATACAGTGTTGCTATTGCCTTTGTCAGCGAATTCGTCGCGACTTTCATTTTCATGGCCGTAATCATCGGGTCGGTCGCGAACGCCGATAGCAAACTACTGGCCGGTGTCTCAATTGGGCTTTGCCTATTTGTGTTGATATCCTGCTTTATCAACGTTAGCGGGGGATCACTCAATCCGGCTAGGAGCATCGGGCCCGCCATATTTGTCGGCGGCACGGCTATTTCGCAGCTATGGCTGTTCATTGTCGCCCCAACGCTGGGCGCCGTTTCTGCTGGCCTGATTTTCCGCAAGAGAGAGGTTTCGAGCTAATCGCGTAGCGGCTTCTCAATCATTTGCAGTGCGGAGGAACCTGCTTTGGAAAGTCGAAACTATCGCGTCCAGCCGCCGTGGAAGAAGAACGCGCTGATCGACAATGACACCTACCTGAAATGGTACGCCGACAGCGTGAAGAATCCGGACAAGTTCTGGGGCATGGCAAGCGCATCGACTGGTTCAAGCCCTTCAGCAAGGTCAAGAACACCTCCTTCGACGGCAAGGTCTCGATCAAATGGTTCGAGGACGGGCTGACCAACGTCTCCTACAATTGCATCGACCGCCACCTGAAGAAGCGCGGCAACCAGACTGCCATCATCTGGGAAGGCGACAACCCCTACGACGACAAGAAGGTCACCTACAACGAGCTTTACGACCACGTCTGCCGGCTGGCCAATGTGATGAAGAAACACGGCGTCAAGAAGGGCGACCGCGTCACCATCTATATGCCGATGATCCCCGAAGCCGCCTATGCGATGCTCGCCTGCACGCGCATCGGCGCCATCCACTCGATCGTCTTCGGCGGCTTTTCGCCCGACGCTCTGGCCGGCCGCATTGTCGACTGCGAATCGACCTTCGTCATCACCGCCGATGAGGGCCTGCGCGGCGGCAAGCCGATCCCGCTGAAGGACAACACCGACAAGGCCATCGACATCGCCGCCAAGAACTTCGTGATGGTCAACAAGGTCGTCGTCGTGCGACGCACCGGCGGCAAGGTCGGCTGGGCTCCGGGCCGCGACGTACCACGACGAAATCGCTTCGGTGAAAGGCGACTGCAAGCCGGAGAAGATGAAGGCCGAGGACCCGCTGTTCCTCCTCTACACCTCGGGCTCGACCGGCAAGCCGAAAGGCGTGCTGCACACCACCGCCGGCTATCTCGTCTACGCCTCGATGACCCACCAATATGTCTTCGACTACCATGACGGCGACATCTATTGGTGCACCACCGATGTCGGCTGGGTCACCGGCCACAGCTACATCGTCTACGGACCGCTGGCCAACGGCGCCACCACGCTGATGTTCGAAAACGTGCCGAACTATCTAGAAGCGGTCCAGAAAGAAATCCCTTCTCGGCAAGCAACGCTCGGAGACCGGACCGCATGAGTAATTTGGCAGGCCGCGCTACCTAATGCCAATCTGATAGCATGCGATGCTCGCCGTCAATTAGTCGAGATCAAGCGTCTCATCACCCAACGGTCCGCCCTTTAACAAGACATCCCGACCGGACTTCCTCGGCCCAAGCTTGGACATTTGGAGCACGAACTGTCGTCGGCGGTCATGAATCTCTTGCGGCCCTCGTTCGGCCGCCGCTGCCAACAAATCATTGAACCTGGTCCTCGCCTCTTTGACGGTCCAGATACCGAGTTCAGTACGACCGCCACTTGCCCCGCCGCTCGCCAATGCACGCTCCAGTTGACCGCGTTTACTATTCGCCGGTGGTTCTGATTTAGGCCTCGCGCATCATAAAGCAATCCTAGCCGCAAAGGAGCCCACCGGAATGTTTCTTCTCGACACAAATGTGCTGAGCGAGTTCACAAAAAAGAGACCGAACCGACATGTCCTTACCTGGGCAGACTGGGCGATGTCGCGACATCGGCTTGCAATCCCGTTTGGCGCCGTTTTCGAGCTGCAACGGGGCATTGAATCTCTGCGGTCGAGAAACCCAAGCCGCGCCCACGACCTCTCACGCTGGCTGAACGAAGTGCTAGAAACCGATATGATCTTCCTCGTTATGGATGCCTCAGTTGCACGGATGTACGCATCGATGACCACGGTCCCGGAGCTGAGGCATTTGTGGGTGCCCTCACCCCAGAATCATCGGCGAGGACCAAGCCAGGACCTTGCGATCGCGGCGACCGCGATTGTGTATGGGATCCCCGTCGTCTCCATCGACGTCCATGATTTCCTTAGAATCCATGCTCATTTTGAATTACCCGGGCTTTTCAATCCCATGGAAGAAACCTGGGAAGTGCCAATGAAACGAAACCTTATGACAGGATCGGCGAGAGCCGGCGTAAGGTCTTTAGAGGCACCGAGCCAGCACCTGAGGTGCTGCGCCTGACGCTGCCGTGCCTCAGCGTGCGCCCGCGGGAGGCCAGATGATTGATCGCCTCAACCTGGACCCAGCCTGTCGATGGCGGTTGAGAACCGCGTATAGATGGCGCCGAGAGGGAATTGATGCGGAATTCGGCTCGGAGTGGTGCTGAATGACGCTGATGATCTGATTTGGTTGGGGATGTTTTTGTCAACGGTCTTTTTTGCGTCCATTCATTGGCCTCGTTTGCGTTTAGGGCAGCTGCTCCATTCACGACAGAAGCAGCCGCCGCTGGCTTATCGATCGCGGACGTCGATACCGAGGGAGCCTGCGCGTGGCGAGACAATGCTCTCGCGTACTTGTATGCGGCGGGTGCTTTGACCCAGCCATGATGCAGTAATGCGCATCGCGAGCAAGGCTCCGGGGCGGCGGGACCATTCTTAATTACGGTGCAAAGCCCATGTGCAGTGCCGGTTCGCCACCGCCTCGGATCGTTGGGAGTCTGGCGCTGTTGGCGCGTCAGGCCCCGATAGCTTGATCCTCTTCTTCGTTATCCAGCGGACCGCACTGCGACGCCCTGCGGGATCTCGCCCATGGTGGCCATGCGCCAGAGCGCGATGAGCAGGCGCCGCGCGACGGCCACGATCATGGTCTTGCGCGTGCCGCCCCGACCATCCTCGGTGCGCTTCCGAAACCACTGCGCCAAAGCGCTATCCTTCTGGAACCGGAGAAAGCGCCAGGCCAGTTGGATCATCCCGCGCCGTACCCGGGCATTGCCGGCTCTTGCGAGGCCTCTCTCGCGCCGTCGCGCGCCGCTCTCATCCGGAGAGCCGGTGAGGCCGGCATAGCGGGCGACCGCCTTTCGATCCCGGAGACGGCGTGACAGAATCTCGTTGACGAGCATATCCGCGGTTTCGACGCCGACGCCGATGACGCTCGAGATCAGGCGAACCATCGCGTGAGGTCCCTTCTCGACGGCCGAGGCCGTCTCCAGCTTGCGCAGGCGTTCCTGCTCGATGGCCTTGATCTGTTCGCGCACCAGACGCAGCCGGGCCATGTCGCGGCGAAACTCAGCCTGGGTATTTTCAGGGAGAGGGGAGCCTTCCGCCGTGCGCAACGCAGCAAGCTTCTCCTCCGCCTTGCGCAACGTCGGATTGAACCCACGAATTCCCAGGCGCGCGAGCGCCGCCTTCATGCGGTTGACGATGCGCGTGCGATCGCAGACCAGCTTTTCCCGCTCGCGGTTCGGCCGCTTGGCGTCTTCCTCTTCGATGGTCGGAATAGCCGCCATGCTGCAGTGGCGCTTTTCTCCGCGCAGCCAGCCGAGGAAGGCGCGCATCAGCAACTCCGTGTCGAGGCGATCAGTCTTCGCACGCCGGTGCTCACGTGACACGGCGACGCTCGATGGATGCATGACATAGGCTTCGATGCCGCGCGACCTGAGCCAGCGCGCCAGCCAAAAACCGTCACGCCCCGCCTCGAAGGCGACAACGATGCGTTCGATCTCGCGCTCCGCCTGGGCCGCTTCCTCGCGCCAGCGATGCAGGAGCCGCAGCAACCCATCCTCATCGGGCGCCAGCTTCTTCAGGTGGTGTCGTTCGACGCCCGGCAGCATTCCCGCGACAAGCCAACTCGATTGACTCATCTCGATGACGACAACGAGTGTGCTATCCTGATTCAGGGTGGCGACGGACCGGCTCAGATCGTTTGATTGCGGCATGGGGCTCTCCATCGGGTTGGTTGGAAGCGCCGAAAGTGCCACCTTCGCCGCCAGCCCCATAGCATCTTAATTCGACTTTTCCAGGAAGAACTCAACGACGAAACCGGCCTGCTGCTTGCGGTTCGGGCGTGGCGTCAGGCGTTGCGGCGAGCGGGCTGACCTTTTCCCGCTGACTCGCGCTGGCGAAGGGGCCATCTGGCGCCTTCGCCAGCGTAGGAGCCTGAGACATAGTTCTACTGCGGTTTCGAGCTCTCCGACCGCTGCGAGGCACCGGAGACGGGCATGCGCCGAACCTCATGGATGGGGCTCAAGCCAAAGAAGGCACCAGCCGACCTTCGTCCCCGATCCGCATACTAGCACAGGTAGCGCCACCTGCGGTCCGGAACGATGTCATAGGCCGGCGACAGCCCATCCATGTGGGGCCGCGATCATGGCGCGGTTGCGAGGATAGTCGTCCGAAATTCGAATCAGGACATTGCAAGCCACGCATCGTTTGGTCGCTGTTGCTCGCACACGTCATCGGGCGGGGCTCCATTTTTACCTTGTAGAGCCATCCTTTGAGAGCCTTGCTCCAACGGCGAATTCGATAGCTGGAACAACGTCCCTGACAAGCCATCCGCCGAGGTCGCTCGCGTCGGGCCAATCCTCGCGTCCGCCAAGCTTGAAGAGAACTTGGGAAACCGCCTCCCACTGGCTTCCATGCGGAAAATGCGCCGGATGCACTATCCAGTTGCTGCTAGCTTCTGCGTTCGGCTCGACGAAGACTGCCAGGCTCTGCAGTTCAGCCCGGGCGCGGCGCGCCGGATGCTCCAGCTTCTCGACCAGAGCTCCCTTGGCAACCTTCTTGCCCTCGAAATGGGGCACGCGAGCCTCCTCGATATGGCTGAGCATGCCGCGAAGCCGTTCGATAAGGACCGGCACTCCATTTTGGACTTTCGCGCGAGCCAAGGCTTTCAGGCCGTCGGCCCCTGCGATGTCGGCAGGACACGGCTGCGCGCCATGGGTTTCGCCGGAAACCAAGGCCTTGATCTCGCGAACGGTTGGCCGTTTGCCCGCCTTCAGATCGGCAACCACGGAAGCGATGGCTTCGTCCTCTGCAGTCGCCAGCGCGTACATGGCGGCGGCAGGCATGCCGCAACCGACCAGAATCTTCCGATGGGCACGCAGATTGTTGTGAACCGCGATATAGTTGCCGGCCCCTCGCCGGGTTAGCCGGCATGCCTGCTTGGACCAGCGTTCGAACGACTCCTGGCTGGGCGCCTTGCCACGCACCTTCGCGAGCATCTCTCCGCAGGCGAAGACCTCGTCGGTCCTCTTCCGGCCGAGAGACGCGAACATCTCCCGGGCCTCTTCGAACGCGGGCACCGCAGCTTTTGGGATCCCGAGGCTGTCGTAGTCGATTGACTGCTCATCGGTTTTCGCCGGGCCGGACTGGCGGCCATTCCGCTGCGTCGGGGTGGTTGCGGCGGCGTCTCCTGGCTGGGTAACCTGCTTAAGCTCCTGCGTGGCTTCGTCCAATGCCTTCGAACCGTCCATCAATAAATCTCCACATTTATCCTTGTTGAAACTACGGCGCACCAAAACTGATGCCCGGCCCACGTGCCAACTGCCGTGACTTAGGACATATTCGTTTAAGGATGCAGCCGAATGTCGGGAAATGTTTTCCCGATTCCGAAACCAATCATAAGGCAATCCAACGCGCTTGGGCTCGCAATGCCTTGCACAGTCGGAGCGTCCATTCCTGCAAGCGCGCGCACTTCATCGGCCAGCAATCTTCTTTTCGCAAAAAGACTGTCCGCGATTCTGGCCAGCTCCGTCGGCTTGGCCTCGAGCAGGCTCTTGGCACGAGCGAACTCAGCGGTCAGGACTCCTTCCACCCGCTTCCTGAGATCCTGGTCCATGTGCAACGTGACGAGCAGTTCCTGATCGGTTGTTCCCGAAAGGTACGTCAGCCCGCTTCCCAACCCGTATGAAGCCTCGAACTGCAGCGCCAGCAGAGTGGCTTTATGAAGGTCGCACCCCGTCCCTCCCCCTCCGCCGCCAGATCTTTGTCCGAGCACGACCTGCTCCGCGGCCAGTCCGGCGAGTGCGATCGCGATCAGGTCGAGGAACTGCTGTCTGGTCCTTTCAGCCAGCAAGGGTCGATCGAACCTCGCCCCGCCACCCCTTTGCCGCTCGCCTCTGGACGGATCGAAGGTATCCTTGATTTCCACGTAGACCAGGTCTCCGGTGTCCAGCTCAAGCCCGACGACCACGTGACCTGCTTCATGAATTGCGGCGCGTCGCAACACGGCTTCGGGCACGGCAACAAGCCCAGGGAGCTGTGACTGGAGATCGTCGCGACTGATCTCCCGCCTGGCGCGCCTCGCGCGACGGCGCGCGTCACGGACCAGTTGTTCGAGGCGGGCTCCGGTCCAGCCTTCCGTCCGATCGGCCACCAGCGCCCGATCGCTATCCTCAAGTTTCCCTCCGAGATGGAAACGAAGGATCTCCTTCCGCGCCTCGGCGTCCGGCAACGGAATCTCGATATGCCTGTCCAGACGGCCTGGCCGTCTGACCGCCATGTCGATCATGTCCGGGAAGTTCGTCGCCCCGACGACAACCACACCTTCCCTGCCCGTCGCGCCGTCCATGCATTCCAACAGGCCATTCACAACTTCCCGGCTATAAGCGGCATTGTCGCCGCGGAACCGGGTTCGGTCTCCCACGGAATCAATCTCATCGATGAAGAGGACCGAAGGAGCATTCTTCTTGGCCTCGTCGAACGCCCCTCTCATCGCCTTCAACAGATCGCCGAGATGGCCTCGCGCTTGCCACTGGGCCAGGGATCCGACAACCAGGTGGACGCCGCAGGTCCGAGCCAACGCCTTAGCGAACATGGTCTTCCCGCATCCTGGCGGCCCCGAAAGCAGGACACCCTTGTCAACATCCGCCCATCGGATACGGCCAGCTTTCCAATCCAACAAGTCGGTCGCGAGTTCCCTGCCCCATTCGGCTGCCTCGCCCAGCCCGGGGAGATCGGCTAGGTACGGCTGCGCGGCATCCATGACGGGCCCGACCGCTTCCGGCCTTGTTGCGGCATCGAGCATCTTGAGGACCCGGTCGAATGGGCGACCTGTTCGCCACACCGCAGCGATGGCCTTGAGCGGCGCAGCGGCGATCGCTTCCGCCTGCTCCGTGCTCATTTGCATGCCGTGACAAACCGTTGCGGCCGCAAGCACATGGCGAGGGTCCGGCGGCTTGATGTCCAGAACCGCATCAGCGAACCTGTCAAAGCCCTCTAACAGAAGATCACGCGACGTTGTCACCACCAACAGTCGGTCCTTCGTGGCGGACGCATCGAGGAGATCGTATGGCGCCGCCCGTTTGCCGCGCGTCGGTTTCAAGGCCACGATGTCGGTACGTTCGTGGTTTGCGCTGAATCCTCCGCCAAGGCTCTCCCCGAAGGCAGGAAATCTGCAGGCGTCCTCGTAGAATTCGACACTGTTCTCATGGGGCACGATAAGGACGAAGACGCAGGGACCGCCCTTGAGGAAGGTGCGCTGAGTTCGCAAAACGCGCATTAAACCGCAGTATGCGATGAAGCGCGCCGGCTTCGAAAAGAGCTTGCCACGTAGGCGCGGTGACATTTTCTTCATAGCTAGATTCCAGTTTGAAATGTGGTGTGGAGGGTTGGCGTCGCCACCCAATGCATCAGTCCCGGCGGCGGCGAACGGCCGTTTCCGGACCTATTCTGGCCTGGTCGAGCTCGACCTCGACGAAGCGCTGCAGGACCAAGGACGCCAGCCCCGCCATCGGGCGGGTTTCGCGGAAGGCGGGTAGGCATTCCCCCACGGACAGCGAGCCGGCCTCATCCAACGCGCCAAGCAACCGAATCCGGTCACCCAAGGGGCATTCCCGTCGAGCGTATCTCAGCAAATCCTTGGCGTTGGAGAGGCGGACCCCGTCGCGAATGGCAGACTTTGGCCATGCTTGGTAGTCGCTACCGCGCTCCCGAGCCGCGCTGCAGAGCCAGGGATGTCCCGGCCCCGGCCCGGCGTCGACAAGCGTGTGCCGGCGGCCGCGCTTGATAAGGAAGTCTGGAATGTGCGCATCTCCTTTCGAACTGAGGGCTGCCGGAAGGCACGACCAGGCGTCGACTTCGTCGTCAACGTCGAGGAGACAACCAAGGTCGCGCGCGAGCTGTGTCCGAAAGGCGGGCGGTCCCTGGCATCGGACGGTTCCCCGCGGCAAGAAGGCATTCGATTGCGCGCGACAGAGCGCGGCTTCGAGGGCTTCGTTCGGCTGGTATGTAAGGCTTTTCACTACTGCACCTGCGGACTCGTTCGGATATGCCCGCAGAGTGCGGGCTCGGAACGGTCAGCGTATGAGGTGCGCGGCGGTTTTCATGCTCGGAACGAATAGTGAACACTGACTTCGACGTCAATAGGCATTCTTATGAGTGGGGACGTGACTGATTGGCTCGCGCGCATATGCCGCACGGCATACCTGCCAATCTCGTCGGTCTCGGGTCCGAGCGGAGCGGTTCCACGAGCTCGCCCTCGTCGACGGGGTGGAACAAGTCGTCGATCCTTTGCTGTGCGGTCGCTCAGTTTGTGCCGCTTGATCTGGACTTCGGGTCTCGCAGCCGACGCAACGGCTTTCTCTTCTCGTTCCTAGCCGTCGTCGCTGTCTCGTAGTTCCCATGTTGCCTTCCCGTTTTGACACCGCGTTTTCCGATTTGCGCAGTGGGATCTCACCCAATGGCCGCCTCCAGGAAAGGCTGACGTCGATCAGTGGCATGCACAATCCCGGACTGCCGAATCGTGTCGCGAATGTGGGGACGCAGTTGCTGGAGGATGACTCCGGTGCGCGTCGCCAATAACCGGAAAAGCGGTTATCAATCATGTACATGGCAAGTAGGCAATTCGCGAGATGGCAGATCGATGTAATGTCGGCTCTGCGCACCCCGTCGCTCTGCGGAGCCCTCCGCATCGGCTATGGGCGTGCCCAGTGCGCGGTGCTCGTGCAGACTTCCCTCGTCTGAGACAACCCACGATAGGATTCTGGCACCTGGGTAAAGACGGCAAGCGCCACCTGTCGCGCCTCTCCGCGCGGGGAAAGGACATCGGCGAACGTATAGTCGCGGATCATCACCTCGGCGCTGTAGCCTAGGTTTCCCAACTCAGTTTGGAGCACGTTAAGAGTGTTCATGATCATCGTTCCTCCAAGCGGAGGTTTTGGTTCGCTTGCCTTCGAGTCCGTGAAGTTCGGCTCGGTTCAAGTCAGAGGGCATCTTGAGCCCAAGGACAGGGAAGAGAGTAAGCTGGGCAATCGGCTCAGGCAAACCAAGCCCCTGCGACAGCACCGCCAAGTGAGGGTCGAGCCGTAGCACAATTGCGTCCGCGCCTTCCCTTGTCGTGGCCTGTCTGGGTGTCACTAACTCGGCCGTAGGAATCGCCATAGACGACCAGGCTCCCGCCCCAGAGGGCATGAAAGGATACCCGGTCGAGGGTCCCGCGGAGATCCTGCAGCAATTCCCGGTGGGCTTCGAGTTCGACATGAAACCGAGTTCTAAGGACAGAGGCGAGGCGTAGGACAAGCAGGCTCTTCTAGGAAAACTGCGCCTGGCTACCGCGTTTTTGCGCCGGGATATCCGGTCTTACGAGATCTCTGCGGACCGTCCACTCCCGTAGTTGGTCGGCCGTGAGGCCAGTCATGGCAGGGACATCGCGGCTCTTGATCAGACGCATGCCGACTCCAATTCGGGTATGATGCCCGATCTAAAGAATGGGTTCATACCCGAATTAATAGGTAAATACAGCGCGATTGAGCGACCTACAAATTTCAGCGCGCGCTAATCGACTTGCGGCTTCAAAAGGGCAACCGAAAACGGTACCTGCAGCAGGCTTTTCAAAGGCGGCCTCAGCGCCCTTTACCTTCGGTCCACGTATCACATTGACAATGTTCTCCTTTCGGATCAACGGGATGTTGACATGTGGAAATTGGGCACGGGGATAGAATATGCCGCTGTCGAAGGTTGCGCTAATCGGTAGTTTTCGACGACATAATTACGGGAGAGTGCAGAGCGCGCTGCGGATATTCGAAGCAGCAGGTTTGGAGGTGACTTCTCCCTCGGGGGCAGACATCGCATCCGGTGACCAGTTCGTTAGATTTACAACCGACCTGGCGCACAGGACAGATGCTGAGATACAGACCGCGACCCTTGAGCGAATTTATTCAGCCGACGCGGTTTACGTCGTCACTGGCGAAAATGGGTACGTAGGCAGGACCACCTGCTACGAGATCGGGCGCGTCATACAGCGGAGGCAGCCTCTCTATTTCTCTGAATATCCGGACGACATCCCTGTTCACATCGAGTCAGGCCATGTGGTGATGCCGGAGGAGTTCGTGCTACGCTTTGTGACGAACCGCGAGCCGCTGGCCTGGCTTTTCGAGACAGGCACTGGAGAACTGTTTGATGGAGAACGTCGCCTCGCTGGCTGGGAACAGCTCGCCCGAAACAAGGAAGAGCTTCGACCGTAGGCTTGTAATCTGCGGGAGCATGGCTTTCGCTACCGAGATGGATCGCGTTGCGCGCTTGCTCGCGGAAGACGGAGTCCGCGCGGTAATTCCCGAAGATATTGATGTCGCGGCGGAACTTGGCAGTCAATCCAGCTACAATCAATTCAAGCGAGCCGTTTCGCGGGCGCATATTGCGAAGGTGAGAGACCCAAGGACCATTGGAATCCTCGTCATAAACTTCGACAAGCATGGAATGAGAAGCTATATCGGGCCTAATACATTCGCTGAAATAGCTGTGGCTTTCGCCGACAGGAAGCGAATTTATGTGCTAAACGGCACTCCAAATATGTATGCAGACGAACTGTCCGCTTGGGGGGTGACCGATCTAGCGGGCGACTTGGGGCCACTTGTAGAGCAGTATCGCCATCTATGTCGACAGGATCGAAGCCAGCTCAAGCTTCCTTGGTCCTAAGGCCGGGCTCTACGCATAGTCGGGCCATCTTCCTTCATTTCTTCGATCTGCACTTCCTTGAGGAGCGAGGCGAATTCGCCCGAGGGAAGCGGGCTGCTGCCGAAATGGACCTTGCGGTGCGCTTCGCCGTAATGCTGGGATCCCGCATCCTGGTCCCGGCCGCATCCTTCTATGAGACTGAAGTCGCTCCCAAAGTTCTGAGACGTTTTCTGGAGTCTGACATCGGCGACGTTTTCAGATTTGTCGGAAGCGGCAGTTCGCTCGCGGAATTCAGTTTTGAAAAGATCGAGCAGTACCGACCGGGCTCGCCACAGCACGCGATCTACTCCGCGTCCCCGGAACAGTTGGTCGGCTGGGAACAGCGTACAAGAAGCGCCACCAAAGATATCGCCACGGGATGGCGAGAGCAAATCCGCTCAGAGGGGGTTCTACAGGATTTCCGCCGGAAGCGGCCGGAGGCTATGACCGACAAGGAATTCGAGCGCGCCTGGATCGACGTTCCGGAGCGGCTGGGGCAGGAAGCGTTCATCGTTCCGCATGTTCTCGAACGGCTTCCCGTCGATCCACGCAATATCTCGACCCAGAACCGTCTGCACCGGATCGTCAATCGCGAATACTTCGCAAGCTATGCCAAGGATTTCGGGGCATCCGTGTTCCAGAACATGAGCGCCTTGGGTGGTGACGTGGTCCCGTCCGGTTGCGAGGAAGACGACATAGACTACGGGAGCCTGGTGAAGGTATGCCGGGTATCGGGAATCCTTGAAAGGATTCGAGGCTGTCCGGTCCAGCAGTTGGAGAGCCTGTGTTTCGAGCCCGCATTCCAGGAGGCATTCGCGATGTCGCAGACGGGCGGATACGCACATAGTTCGGGCGGCCGTTCGCCAGATCCCATGCGCGTTGACTTGGCAATATTGACGGCTCTGCCGAAAGAAAGAGAGGCCGTTGAAGCCGTCTTCGGCACAGGACGTCCGTTTCGCGTCAGCGGCGATCCTCACATGTACAAGATGATCGATATTGAAATCCAAGGCACGGCAAAGAAGGTCGTCGTTGCCGTCCTGTCGGAGATGGGAAACGTACGGGCAGGCGTGACCGGCACCGACCTCTTAAGGTCCCTGTCCCCGGCCATCGTGCTCATGGTCGGCATTGCGGGCGGGTGCCCGAACCCGTCTAAGCCTGCCGAGCACGTCCGCCTCGGGGACGTTGTCTTGGGCAGTTCGGTCTTGGAATATGATCACATTAGGCGCCGACCGGGGGGTGTCGCTCAATTCAGGGATTCCCCGCAGCGCCTATCATATACCATCTCCCAAGCCGCCGCGGCGTTACGGTCAGAGCGTACAGGGTTTGATATCGGTTGGATTGCTCCCAGGGATCAGGCATTGAGGCACTTCGGTATCGATCCAGGTGCCCTGCCACCCGATGTTCTCCATGGGATTGACGGTGTTGAAATCCAGCATCCGCCGGATCCAAGGCGCACGCTGTCGCCATCCATCGTGCATTACGGCAGAATCGGAGCCGGCGACACCCTTCTGAAAGATCCGGCATTTCGCGACCAGCTACGCGACCAACATTCAGTAATGGCCGTCGAAATGGAGGGTGCCGGCATACGCGACGCGGCGTGGTCTCGCTCCTGCGAAGTTGGCGTAGTTCGTGGCATCGTGGACTATTGTGACGACTATAAGAGCGACGATTGGCACCTCATTGCGGCGGTCTCGGCGGCAGCAGTAGCTCGATTGCTTTTCGAGACTCTGGTGCAGGCCGATAGCTAGGCAACGGCTCGAAGCATTCGGCGGCGACGGTGCCCCGATTGCTATCGCTTCGCTGGCACAGGGACATCCATCTTGAGCGCCGCCTTGACGACCATCATTCGATCATAGCCCGTTTCGACCGCTTTTATCTCGTTGTCGCGCACGTAGGCTTGAAACGGATCGGCTTGCAGTCCCTCGAGCGTCCCTTCTCCTGGCTCTGGAAAATCGCCGTCGACGGCCGCCTCAGCCCGCGTAATCGCTGCCAGGCGCCCCACCCTGAACACTGCGAAGGTGCCAAAAGAGAGCCCCACCTCCCTCTGCCATTCCGGTTTTTTATCGCCTGTGAGGCAGTAGGGCAGTTTGCTTTTGCCCGTGGGCCCGTTCGCGTACTGGATCGTTACCCCGTGGCGAAAGCCGATCAGATTCTCCCCGCCCTTGCACGGTTCCCGCACGAAGCCCGTGATTGGAAATATGAAACTGTTGGAGCCAGCAGGAACTGTGAAATCGGCCGTGTTCATTAGCTTGTTCACGCACGCTTCGGCTTTGCCGACAGCAACCTCGTTGCAGGCGCCGACAATTCGTTCCGCCAGATTGCGGGGGCTCGCCGCCACCACGATCACCCACCCGCGACGGGTTGACCTCGGAATTTCGTAGTTGCAGTCGAGAATGCTGGCGGATCCGTGTCCGACAAGACGGCTATAAGGTTTTACGAGTTCATTCTGCAGCAGCGGATCGCCAGCTTTGACTTCGGAACAATTGGGATGGGGGCTCTCGGAGGTTTCGCTGCCGATCACGTAACGCGTGCTGGCGGCGAACCGTTGCTGAAGCTCGTTTGTCGTGCTCGCAACAAGGTCGGCACTGACTGCCAGCCCGCTGAATGGGATCGTCAGTGCCGATCCGATCAGCGCGATCGCAGATGACCTTTTGATTGCCGATGAAGCAGATACTGACATTTAATAAGTCCTCCCAATGAAAGTCGTGTTCAAGCGCATCTTCGTTCAGGTGGGACGAAGCCTACGTTGATGATCCTGCCAAGCCCCGTGTTGCGGCAATCGAAATGCATGATATCTCCGCTTGCGCCCGGGCCAAAATCCGAGGCTCCCCACGCCAGGCAGCCAAAGTCGCGCAAGGCGACCACCAGATCCTTCGCCAGGTTTAGGAAGCCGTTGCATGGATCGCGGTCCACAAAGCCATCGTTTCCATTCAAGCTGGTGAGGTCGGCGGCGATGGCGTTGCGCCATCGGTCCGCGGCGTGAGCGTTCGTTTCACCAGGGTTGAAAATCCCCGGCGTGCCGTCTTGGCGATGCTGGTCGAGCAGCTGGTTAAGCTCGGCCGCGTCGTTACGCGCGGCGAGGTAGCCGCGGAAGTCGCGGTCGAGGCCCCAGAGAGTGTCGTAGATTTCGGCGGTTGGCCTGTTGGCCAGCTTGGCGTGCAACAACCCGGCCGCGGTGGTGCCGCCTTCCAGAACCTGCCCGGACATAAGCAATCGTGCCCGTTTCAGCACGTCCACTATCTGGCTCCCCTCGAGCCAAGGATTTCCCGTGTAGTTTATGTCTGTCGCCAACCCGAAGGTGTGCATACTGTGCGTGGTGGCCGTCGGTCTGGCTCCCCGATGGAACTCTGCGATACCCAGCGCCAAGCCGAGCTTCACCGGGTTCATGCCGCTGTAAGCCGGCAACGCAAGCAAGTGCCGCTCCGCTGCTCTCAAGCGGCGCACCAGGACGGCCTGAATGCCATTCCTGAACGTTTGCCCCAGGAAGGTCGGTGCCGTCATGTGCCGGAACCAGTTCGCCGCGTTCAAGGTCGCTGGAGGCGCAGGATTGTCGGCCAAGCCGGCAAGCTTCTTGTCGATGCTATTGAGATGGATTTGTGCAGTCGGATTGGCGATGTCGACCTGATTCAAGCCTGGGCGGCCAAGGTATAGTCCCAAATTGTCGAGGGTTGACTCGCCGCAGTGCCCGTCGCATTGCCCTGGGTCGGCGTACACCTTGCTCTGAAACTGGTGGATGGCCTCGACGAGCACCCTCTCGTCAGTCGCCGATGCAGCGCCGTTGGCAGCCTCGAGCGCAGCCTTTACGGCAGAGAAGTCAACGTAAGGCCCCAGCGCGGACGATAGGCGGGCGAGGCTGATGCCCGATGCGCTCGGATGTTTCTGCTGGTTCCATAGAAGCGCTGCGTCATTGTCGTTCAGCGTCAAAAGAGGCGCTACGACGGCTCGCCGCTCGTCGCTTGAGAAGGGAAGGATCGCAACTGTCGGATCGGCGTAGACCAGTTCGCCCTCCAGCGCTGCCATCTCCTTCAAGGCCGTCTTGCCGGGCATCAGAGCGCGCAGTCCGTGATCGCGGCCGTGACGGCCCTTCCACTGCCACTTCTTGTGGCCGCCTTCGATGCCAGAAACGTGCAATTCGCCGTCATGAACCGCATCGACTAGTGCGAACTTGTATCGACCCGATTTCGTGATCTTGACGACGATGTCGCCGGGGCGAACGGCCATGCCTCGATTGACCCCGATTGAGTCGGACCGTGCTGGTTTTCTGTCGACCGCCCGCTTGGCCTCCTTTTCCAGCAGAGCCGTGAACCGTTCACGCACACTGCCCGGGTAGTCGACGGCTGCCGCGGATTGCATGTGCCAAAACAGGCGGTGGGCGGATCCAAGCGCATGGTCATGTTCGCAGCTGTGGTCGTCGGCGTCGGTTTGAACTGCCAGGATGGCGGCAGCAACCTGCACCGGGGGTGCGCCATGACTGGGCCCGGCCAGCCTGTTCAGGACCTCCCACGCGGCGACGGCATCGGGCTTTTGCGCGTCAAGCCTTGCTGCAAGCTTGGAACGTCTGCTCTGATCGCAGCTCGACCAGGTGTCAGCCGCCAAGAGGACCCCGTCGAGGGCTGCCAGTTTGGCAGCGGGCGAGCCATAGGGCTTCAGCGCACGGAGAAGCGGGGCAAGGCACGCCGAATACCGGACGTAGGCCGATAGCAGCAGGGACTTGAGAATGAATGTGTCCCGATCCGGCCTCATCGGATCGACGGGAGGAATGCCAGTGGCTTCGATGCTTCCGAGGCCCGGCTGCAGCCATTGCGCCGAGACGCTCATGACCTGCTCCTGAACATGCGGCCAGAGGACCGCGTCCCGAAATAGGCCCGCGAGTTTCTTTCGAAAATCGGAATCGATCTGGTCGAAGTTATCCTTGCCGGGGAAAGCCGATTGGAAATAACCGCAGTTGCGGGAATTGTCTGGATCCCGGCCGATCAATTCGACCGATTGCCCGGAGCCGTCAATCGCGTCCAAGGCAAAGAACGTGCTGCTCCCGACCGTCACTTTCTTGGGTACCCAGCCCAAGCCTGCAAAGCAGCTTGCAAACAGGTCTGGATCGGCTTGCTCGAAGCCGTCGAGAAACTTGAAGATCGCAGCGCGATTGACGTTGAACTGGATCGAGCCAAGGCTGATGCCAGCTCCGAGATCATACGCGTTTATAGATTCGAGCAGACCTTCCTGGCCCGCGATGACATGGATGTAGCAGTCGGGCTCCGATACCGGATAGCGCAGGAGGGGGAGCGTGAGACCATGTGTCTGGCCACCGCGATACTTCTGCCCGGGCTGGTTTACCCCTGTTACCGGGCAGGCGTACGATGCCAGGTAGGCAAGCAGCATGCGCAACGCAGGCCCCGAGACAGCAGCTAGAGCATTCCTTGAGAGGTCGATGCCGGGCGGCCATTTCTGGCGCGGCACCTTGCTGAGGGCGCTGATCCAAGTTTTCCGCTGCTGGTCGCGATCGGATGCCGCCATGGCCTGAAATTCTGAAGTTCGGGGAACATCCACCCATTTGCCTGCCAGAACACCCGGCTGAGATGGCAGGAAGAGCCTGATCCCATCGGTCCCCCGCACGCAAAGTGCCGCCACAGCCAGCCCTGCCGATGGTTGGAAATTGACGGCGGGCGGCACAGCGGCAGGAGGCTGTCCATCGATCTTGATGACCTGGATAACTCCGCCAGCAAACTGCGGGCCGACATAGGCATATGAGCCTCCGGTCGCCAGGGTGGCCGCGATCGCGTCATCGAGTCCTGACGGGAAGTTGCCCGACGAGGTGCCGGTCAGCTCCCATCGCGAAGTTCCAAAGGCCAGCGCTCCGATATTCATCCGGTTCCTCCCTTAGGGCTCATCACAGACTGTTCCCCGCTCCATCTTCGCCTACTGTCAGGTTCTGAATGTTTGTCGCCGGCCTCCATGAGCCAGCCGCTACGGTTTTGGGTGTTTGTCCGAGCGGAACTGGAAGACAAAGTAAGGCGGGATGCAGAGACCTCGGTGATCCTGCCTGTCGAGCCAATCCCTGTCGGGGAAGCGCTGGCCGTAATAGCCTGCCGCCGAATAGGGTTTTCCCACGATGTCGTTGAAGTATGGCTTCTTCGTCAGAGCATTCGAGCGAGTGTCGTAATACGCCTTGAAATCTTCAGGACTGGTGGCTACGGGGCTGACGCAGATGTAATCGTCCCGGCATGGATCCGCTGCATCGCAGGCGCGCATCCCGGCAAAGGAGGTAAAGTTCAGGAAGCAGATGTTCTGGGTGTAGCTGCTGCCCGGTTGGGTGATCCGGTCCAAACAGCTATTGAACCCGGTCGAGGCGATCAAGCCGCAAGTGCTTGTCGGGCCGAGTCCTTGGCATTCTGAAAGCCGCAACATGCCGGCTGGAAATCCGCCCGTCTGCGCGTCCCGCAGTTCGTCGAGGCTGCAGGGGCCATTCTTGCAGTCCTTGCCGGCATAGTATTCCTGATGCGCACCGTAGTAGGAATTGCCCGTCAGAGGCGGCAGCTTGATCTTCTTGAGCGCTTCCCCGTCTATAAGATTGTTCTTGTCGGCGCCTTCGGGATAGGCCTTTGGGAATTCACGGATGTAGCTGTCGAGCTCGAACGAAGGCGAGCTTATCGTGCCAACCTGAAGCTGATCCCCGACCTGCGAGTAATTCTCGGGAACGCAGGTTCCAACAATCCTTTCGTTTTCGGATTTATAGAACTGCTTACAGGCCAGCCCAGCCTGGCACGTCCACTGACGCTGTGTTGAGGCGAGGAATTGCGGCATGGTGCAAGCGCCTCCCCAGCCGCCCAGCAATTGCGTGCCAGACAGCTCACTCTGCAACTTGTTCAGCGGCCGGGCCGAATAGCCGATCGCCAGCTCGTAAGTCGACAACCTGCCCGACGGACGCTTTGCGATTTCGCTGACGATCTCAGTCCGGCGAGGCTGATCGCCGAAGAAGAGCGGCGAACCAGGAAGGAAGACGGAATTCGCTGCGGGAGTCCCTTGACGGTCAGCGCCAGGAAAATGGAAACCGGCAATGGCCCGAGTCTGGTGGCATCCCGTGCATGTGCTGTCGTTTAGACGGGTACGAAAGTCGTCGGGCGATTTTATGAAACTGAGCCTCTGGCCCGTTTCGTCAAAGCGCTTCAGAGCTGCCCACAGCTCGTCATCTGAGATGATTTCCTGATCCGACTTCCGGCTCTTTCCCTCGCCGTTTCCTGCCTTCCAGAAAGGCTGGTTTCGCGCCCGATGGACGCCGCCGGGCGAAACGGAAACGGCGCGTTTGGAAAGGTACTTTTCTGGAAGCTCGAGTGTGCCGGCATCTACGTCTGCCACCGCCGCCGGTGTCTGGAGATAGGCGACGAGTTCTGCACGTAAGGCCTTCTTCCTGTTGCAGGCCGAGCCACCGTCGCCCGTGCCGCACAGGAGGCTGTCACGGTCGATCTGGTTCGTCAGTCCGATCGGCTGAAACTCCTGAGCCTTCGCTTCCCAATGGAATACCCGGATAAGATATTCCGCCTCGGATCCGAAATCCCTGACCACACCCGCTGGCTTCCGATACACTTGGGCATTGATTTCTATGCGGAGCATGTCCTCGCCCCTGATAGTGGCCAGGGGACCGTTCTGGGCATCCAGAAGATCTTGTACTTTTTTCGCGGGTGTCCGGCCGACGGGCCGCGCAAGTTCGTCCACCCACCGCTGTGCAACGCTTTGGCAAGTGACCGCTCCTCCATGCGTGTCGCCGGGCAAGGCGGGAAACACGATGTTCATCGTGACCGGAAGCCTGGATTTCCGGCCGTTCGCCAGATCGTAGGAGAAACGGTAGATGACGGATATCTCGCCGCAGCTTCGCTGTGCAGGAGTCAGCGATGCATCCGTAATGAACTGGCGATCCATGCGGTTGATGACCCCGACCAGTTCGATCCTCGACCCCGGGTCGGTCAGAAATTCGGTATGGAGTTGAAAGTCCTTGGCATCGGCCCGCGTCGTCAGCTCGTTAAGGTCGTTGGACAGAGTGCGCTGTATTGGCTCGGCGATCCCAAGCAAGAATGGGTTCTTCTGACCCAACTCCTCGTACTTCCTCGCCTTCGCCTCGATCAGGGTCCGAAAATTCAGGGGTCCGTCACTCGCACTGTGCTGATTGCAGTCCAGCGTGACGACGACATCAGGCTCAAAGATGAAAGGCCCGCGCAGGTTAACTGGCACCTCGCCGCTGTAGTCAGTGGGCTCTTCCGCCCGGCTCGGCAAAAGAGAAGCCAGCTCGAAAGGAGCGAGCAGGCACAACAGAGCTGCCACCCGCAGCATCGTCGATCTCGGTGATAAGCTCATCCCAGTCACACACTCCCGGCAGCCGCCCCCAGAAAACGGCTGGTTGCGCACCTTTACGAGAAGCTGACCGTTACCCTTTAGCGCCACCGATGCCTCCCATGGCAGAGCCTAAGCAGTCGCCATGCTCCTCAGAGCACGCATTTGTTGATTTCAACCCGAAGATCTTCAACGGTTACGACGTTGGCCGCGTAAGCGTGTTTGGCTGCTGACTGTGCTGAAATCGATGTCTTCAGCGTCTCGACGAGCTGCTTATAGTCCGGCAGGGTGTGGCTGAGCTTCTTTCTTAGGTTCAAGCGAACGGTCATAACACCCTGTCTTATGATTTCACTGCCTGCCACCGGATCGTCAGGCGGAGGATAGCTGACCTTGCTAATACAAAGGAGCTGCTCGGCTGCGTCCAATAAGTCAGTGCTCGCCTCCCCAGGCTTGAAATACGTTGTTGTCGCGCCCAACGACCCAGCGGCAAGACCAGCGCCTTTGATCAAGTCCGTGCTCCCGCCATACAGCAACCCGCCAGCGGCAACGCCTGCGCTTGCGATGAGGCCCAGCGCAGCAGCATCCTGCGCCGAAGATGCTTGATCCGACAGCGCCATATACTCATCGGCCAACCGTTTCGCATACTCGACGTTTCCTGCGTAACTCCTTGGGTCGATGGCGGGGGATTCAAATACTTTGACCTCCGCGCGTTGCACATTTTGCGCGCCGACACAGCCGGAGAGGCCAAAAGACAGAACAAATCCGATACCGAGAAAGCAAAAATGACCATGCCGCATGTTCGTCGCGCTCACCATTCAAAAGTGTATCACGCAGAAACGATTCAGAAAGCCGCATGAACGAAGCGCGCAGCCATCTTGTACAGATCGTAGGCGATTCTAGTCGGATTTTTACGTACGACCCGTCGGCCAAATAACAAACGGCAGAGGGTCAAGTCCCCTTTTTCTTCACATTAGGGCGGAAAACGAAAGATTGCAAGGGAAGCATTCAATACACCTTAAATATGGCGCAAGATGTTGACTTGACACATCTTCTTGATCGCTGAGAGCGTGGATAGTCGACACCTGCGATGACCAGCTTTGTAGATCGGCTCGCAGCGAGGCGGAGAGGAGCTTGGTCGCCGCTAAGGCCTCGGCCAGCCCGCGTGTACGTGGTATGAATGTCCGGAATCTCCGGGACCAAGTATTTCAGTGGCTCCGAGTTCACGGCAGCGCTTTCGAAGCGCGGCGACATAGCGGTTCTTTCCGCTGACCGCCTGCCCGTTGACCGAAACGATGTCCGCGGCACAGCCGGCATAGTGCCGGGAGTTCTTGCTGTGCTCACCGCCGCATAGCTCCGATATCGATAGCGTATATTCATCCGCAAGAGTGAGCAGGCCCTGCAGCATCGGCGGGGCGAGGCGGACGGTTCCGCCCGGTGCCGTTCCATATGAGCTGCGCGCTGCCGGCTGGTCAACGGAAGTATCCACTATGTTCCGATAGGCGGTCGCAGAATCCAGCTTGCCAGATGGATGG
>NZ_NNRI01000005.1 GCF_002270415.1 Mesorhizobium sophorae
GGCAAGGGCATGCGCCGGGTCGAGCATCCCGATGAGTTTTCCGAGGCGCTGTCCAGTGCGCGCCGCGAGGCAAAGGCCGCTTTCGGTGATGACCGCGTGCTGGTTGAGAAATATGTCGACAAGCCGCGCCATATCGAGGTGCAGGTGTTCGGCGACAACTTCGGCAATGCGGTGCATCTCTACGAACGCGACTGCTCGGCGCAGCGCCGCCACCAGAAGGTGATCGAGGAAGCCTCCGCACCCGGCATGACCCCGGCGCTGCGCAAGGCGATGACGGATGCGGCGGTAAAAGCCGCCAAGGCGATCAATTATTCCGGCGCCGGCACCATCGAGTTCATTGTTGATGCCTCGCAAGGCCTGAAGGCCGACCGCTTCTGGTTCATGGAAATGAACACCCGCCTGCAGGTCGAACACCCGGTCACCGAAATGGTCACCGGCACCGACCTGGTCGAGTGGCAGTTGCGGGTCGCCAGCGGCGAAAAGCTGCCGAAGACGCAGAACGAGATCGCGCTTACAGGCCATGCCTTCGAGGCGCGCATCTATGCCGAGGATGCGACAAAGGGGTTCCTGCCGGCGACCGGCACCTTGCATCATCTGAAGTTTCCGGACGCGGCCCCTGAAGGCGCCGCGATGCGCATCGAGACCGGCGTGCGGGCCGGTGATGCCATCTCGCCCTATTACGACCCGATGATCGCCAAGCTGGTCGTCCACGCAAAGGACAGGCAGGCGGCCCTGGAAGCGCTCGGCGCGGCGCTGTCGCAAACAGAGATCGCCGGCTCGACCGTCAACACCGCCTTTCTTGTCGCTCTGGCCGTCGATCCGGACTTTGCCGCTGGCGATGTCGACACCAGCTTGATCGCCCGGCATCAACCGGCACTGACCGAGGTCGCGCCGCCGAGCGACGAGACCGTTGCGGCAGCCGCGCTTGCGGCTTCGGGTGCCGGCGCATTGCCGTCGTCGAGCGACCCCTGGTCGTCGCTTGCCGGCTACGCGCATTTCCACAGCGTGGCCCGGCGCACACGGCTGAAGTTCGGCGAAATCGATATCGCGGCAAGGGTTTCGATGCGACCGGACGGGCGGTTCCAGGTGGCGCTGGACGAGCCTTACGACAACGCCAACGCGCATGATTTTCGCGCCACGCCACGCCTCGCCCGCTGGCCCGGCCATATCACGGTGTTCGAAGGCGCCGTTGGCTATACCTTTACCGTGCCGGACCCGCTGGCGCGGGCGGATGAGGCGGCGGCAGGCGCCGGCAGCCTGCGCGCGCCGATGCCGGGGCTGGTCAAGCTGGTGCGCGCGGCCAAAGGCGATGCGGTGATCAAGGGCCAGCCGCTGCTGATCCTTGAAGCGATGAAGATGGAGCACACCATCGCCGCGCCGCATGACGGGGTGATCGCCGAGATTGCCACCGAAGGCGCGCAGGTCACCGATGGGACGGTGCTGGTGCGGTTCGTGGAGGACCAGAGCGCCCCGACCGCAGCCGCAAGCTGACAGTCGAAAGCGGACGACTAATTACAAAGAAAAATGGCCGGGACGAACCGGCCATTTCCTTATGCTATGTGGTCGCCAGGCGATGACTACTGCGCAATCGGCGCGTATTTGCCGTCGTGCCACTGGTTGATGTCATAGCTGGCGTTCTTGAGGTCGCCCTTCTCGTCGAAGGTGACATTGCCGACAACGGTGCTGATCGGCGTGCCGTTCTTCAACGCTTCGGCAACCTTGCCCGGATCGTCGCTGCCGGCGCGCTTGACGCCTTCGGCGAAAGCCTGGACCACCGCGTAGGAGAACAACGTGAAGCCTTCCGGTACGAAGCCGCCGGCCTTGATCTTCTCGACGGCTGCCTTGGCTTCAGGCTTTGCCTGCGGATCCGACGGGAAGACGAACATCGTGCCCTCGCCGGCCGGGCCGGCAACCTGCCAGAATTCCGGCGAAGCGATGGAGTCCGGCATGATCAGCTGGAACTTCAGGTTCTGTTCCGCCGACTGGCGCAGGATCAGACCGGCTTCAGGATGATAACCGCCGAAATAGACGACGTCCGCCTTCAGATCCTTGAGCTTGGTGACGAGAGCCGAATAGTCCTTCTCGCCGGCATTGATGCCGTCATAATACACCTCCTTGAGGCCACCGGCATTCATGGTTGCCCTGACGGCGTCAGCCACGCCCTGTCCGTAGGCGCTCTTGTCGTGCAGGACGACGACGTTCTTGCCGGCAAACTTCTTGGCGATCCATGGGCCGATGAAGGCGCCCTGCGCATCGTCACGGGTATAAAGGCGCATGATCGTCGGCCAGCCGGCCTTGGCCGCCGCGTCAGTCAGCACCGGGTTTGACGAGGCCGGGCTCATCATCAGGGCGCCGGCTTCGGCATAGACGGCAGAGGCCGGAATGCTCGAACCCGAACAGGCATGGCCATCGACGAACTTGACGCCATCGGCGACGATGCGGTTGGCGACCGACACGGCCTGCTTGGGATCGCACTGGTCGTCCTGGATACTCAGCTTGATCTGGCGACCGTCGACACCACCCGCCGCATTGATCGCGTCAGCAGCGGCCTGTGCGCCCTGCTTGAACTGATCGCCGATGGTGGCGAGTTGTCCGGTCATCGGACCGACCACCGCAAAGGTGAGGTCGTCGGCGAATGCGACCGGCGCACTCATCATCAGGCCAAAAACGGCCGCGCTCAAAATACTTATTTTTTTCATGGTGATAGAACTCCTCCACTCACGCGCGGCCGCCCGGCCGCGCTTCTTCCAGAGAGGCGGGACAATTTCATCCTTCACCGGGCCTGTCTAGGCGCATCGGCAGCACTCGATTGGGCCTGCAAGACGTCATCCACGCAAAAAAGCCACGCCAGCCTTGTTTCGGCTGGTCGTGGCTTTTTTGCTCGTCAAGCGGCCCCAAGCGCCCCCGCGCCCCGAAATCCCGCTCGCCTTCCCCGCATCGCGCGACTAAGCCAGGCCGGCCTGTCGCGTTCTTCTTATCTCTTGTTTGAGCCTGATTTCCGAAAACCGGATTCCACTTTTCGGGATCGTGCTCCAGGTCGTCGACCGTCTTGCGCGGCCTTCCATTCCGCCGGGTCTGGCCGTCTGTGCGGTCTTGATCCCGGGCTTCCCTGTCTTGGATAGGTCTATCCGCGGTCGGCGGAACTCAGTGCATGGTCATCCATTCGCGAGCTTCGCGAAGCGCCTTGGCGATCTCGACCTTCGACATCGCCGCCGACAGTTCGGAGCGCAGTTCCGCAGCGCGGGCCGAACCCTTGATCGCGGCGATGTTGAACCATTTGTGGGCGGCAACGACATCGGTCTCGCAATCGCGGCCAGTCGCATACATCATGCCCAGTTCGAAAAGGATGTCGGCCTGGGCAGTTGCCCCCATGGCGCCGAAGCCTGCTTCAAGCATTTCAAAACGTGCCATTTCAATCCCCTGTTCTTGGCCCTGTCTGGCTCCCGAGAGCTGCCTTCGTTTGTCCTTGCGGGCTGCTCTTCCGATGCTTTCGAGAATGCCGTGGAGGCTTGAATCCGTCGTTAAATGGCGTGCTTAATTTGAGGAAAACAAAGCTAAAACAAGAGGTAAACGCGGAAATTCATTAAGGATACAAAGTCAGCAATCGGGCCGGTTTTCTTCAAATTCGACGAAAATTTTCGCGGCAGGAATCAACACTCCGCTAACCACGGGAAACAAACACGATCCGCGGATGCTTTCCTTTCTTGCCCGTGCGGCCCGCGTGGGCGTCTTTCAGAATCCCAGAATCTTACGCCGCGGCACCGCTTTTGTTTTGCCGGGAGCTGGATTAGCTTACGTTTGCGTAAGCGGCAGACGGGCGAGGCGGAGCGTCGGGCCGCAAATCCAAAGGGAGGAAGCCCATGTTTCGAAAAGTGAGCCTGGCCCTGGCGGCCACATTGATCATGGCGGGTGCGGCGTGCGCCGATCCGATCGAAGGCAATTGGAAGACACAGGCGGGAGATACCGCAGCCATCGCGGGCAGCGACACGTTTTCCATCACGCTCAAGTCCGGCAAATTTGCCGGCAAGACCATCGGCTCGCTCAAGGCGGCCGGCGACAACAAATATGCCGGCAACATCACCGATCCGGCAAACGACAAGACCTATTCAGGCAAGGCGACATTGTCGGGCACCTCGCTCAAGATGAGCGGCTGCGTGCTTGGCGGACTGATCTGCAAGAGCCAGACCTGGCACAAGCTCTGATCGACCGCATCCTCACGACATAAAACGGGGCCTCGACGGGCCCCGTTTTTATTTGTCCAGGCGCGAGGAGCCCGCGCCTGGTTCGCAGCGCACTGCGCCAGCCGGGACTGACGCAGGCACTGTCAAAATCCGATCGACCAATTTGAACCGCAGATGAACGTTGGCATCAGAGCCGGTTCAGTCGCGCTCGGGCATTCTCCTGCGTGTTGAAGGAGACACGACCAATGCTTGCTCGCCGCTTCACCATCGTCTGCCTGCTGATGAGCCTGTTTGGAATGTTCTTCGCCATCCTCGTCGCCGAAACGGGCCGTCCGGCCCGCGCCTGGGACGAAGCCGGCTCCAGGACGTGCCACCTCGCCTGCCCCAACCATCTTCGCAACTGAACAAAGAAACCAAGACCTCGAAAAGAAAAGCAGAACACCATGAACCGCATCGCCGCCAACACTCTCAAGACCCTTCGGCTTCTGCCGCGGGCGGCGCTTATCCTGATGGTTCTGGCTGCTCCGGTTCTGGCCGTGCCGATGATGCGCGCCGATACCGGTTCGACGATCGAAGCGCCCGCTTTGAGGAAGTCCGGTGTCGGCTTCGTGCTCCTGGTCAGCCTGCAGCGCGGTTGAAGAAAAAGGACGCTTTGGCCGCCTTCGGTCGCGACACCCCTCCCAAGAGCCGATCCAAGTCTCTATATTGAGCCATGGAAAAGCGAATCTACCCACAAGCCATCGAATCGGTCGTCATGCCGGAGCCTTTTGGCCGGCAAAGCTTTGATAGCCCCAAAAAGGCCGTCGCCGCCCTGCAGGCGTTGTACGACCGCAACACCAAGTTCCTGCGCGATTCCTTCGCGGCACTGGCGACAGCTGGCGGCGACAATAGCAAGCGCTACCGCGCCTTCTACCCGGAGATCGGTGTCACCACCAATTCGTTCACCCAGATCGACTCGCGCCAAGCCTACGGCCATATGCCGACGCCGGGACATTTTTCGACCACCGTCACCCAGCCGGGCCTGTTCGAGAGCTACCTGGTCGAGCAGTTGCGCCTGATCATGCGCAATCATGGTGTCGCGGTCACCGTGTCGGAATCGACCACCCCTATTCCGCTGCACTTCGCCTTTCTTGAAGGCACCCACGTCGACGGCTCGGCCGCCGAGCGCATCAGGCGGCCGATCCGCGACCTGTTCGACGTGCCGGACCTCGACGGCACCGACGACCAGATCGCCAACGGCACTTTCGAAGTGGCCTTCGGCGACACACGGCCATTAGCGCCCTTCACGGCGCAGCGCATCGACTATTCGCTGCACCGCCTGTCGCATTATACGGCGACCACGCCGCAGCATTTCCAGAACTTCGTGCTGTTCACCAACTACCAGTTCTACATCGACGAGTTCGTTGCCCGGGCGCGCGACCTGATGGCCGGAGGCGGCGGCGGATATAGCGAATTCGTCGAGCCGGGCAATGTCATCACCAAGGGCGGGCAAAGCGCGCCCAGCGAAGGGGTCGCGCCGCCACGCCTGCCACAGATGCCGGCCTATCATCTGAAGAAGCCGAACCATGGCGGCATCACCATGGTCAATATCGGCGTCGGGCCTTCCAACGCCAAGACGATCACCGACCATATCGCGGTGCTGAGGCCGCATGCCTGGGTCATGCTTGGCCACTGCGCCGGGCTGCGCAACACCCAGGCGCTCGGTGACTATGTGCTGGCGCATGCCTATGTGCGCGAGGATCACGTGCTTGACGACGACCTGCCGGTCTGGGTGCCAATCCCGCCGCTGGCCGAGATCCAGGTGGCGCTGCAGGAAGCTGTCGCAGAGGTTACCGGCCTGTCCGGCTATGACCTCAAGCGCATCATGCGCACCGGCACCGTCGCCACCATTGACAACCGCAACTGGGAGCTGCGCGACCAGCGCGGACCGGTGCAGCGTCTGTCACAGTCGCGCGCCATTGCGCTCGATATGGAATCGGCGACCATCGCGGCCAACGGCTTCCGCTTCCGCGTGCCCTACGGCACGCTGCTGTGCGTTTCGGACAAACCCCTGCATGGCGAACTGAAGCTGCCCGGCATGGCGACCGAGTTCTACAAGCGGCAGGTGGCGCAGCACCTGACCATCGGCATCCGGGCGATGGAGAAACTCGCGGAAATGCCTATGGAGCGGCTGCATTCGCGCAAGCTGAGAAGTTTTTCGGAGACGGCGTTCCAATAGGCCGATCGCGCATCACCTAGAGCGTGTCTCGTTGAAACCGCTGCGCACTTTTGGGCGACATGCATTTGTTTTATGCATGTCGTTGCCCCAAAACCGCTGCGCACTTTTGGGCGACATGCATTTGTTTTATGCATGTCGTTGCCCCAAAACCGCTGCGCACTTTTGGGCGACATGCATTGGGCATCCAGTCATCTTGATTGGGCCGCATTTTTGCCGATAACCGTGCAGCACCACAGTTGGTAACCCGTGCAGACCTGAGCCGATGAGACGCAGTCGAGACATGGCAGCTTCACTGGCATTCATCGCGATGATGATGTTCTCGGTTGCCCTGGTCGCCGGGTTCTTCGGCGCCTTGCACCCGGCCTTCGATTCCTTCTCGCATTTCCGCGTTCACCTTGCCGTGCTGATGGCGCTTTGCGCACTGCCGCTGCTGGCCACGACATTTCGCCTGCAAGCCGCCGCTGCGTTGCTCTTTGCCGTGGCGGCCTTTGCCACGACAATCAGCGCGCTGCCGCAGTTGTGGCCGGTGGAAGCGGTCGCCAAGCCGGCTGGCCAGATGGTCTACAAGCTGCTGCAGATGAACCTGCGCTACGACAATCCAACGCCTAAGAAGGTGCTGTCGCTGATCGGCCGGACCAATCCCGACGTGATCACCCTCGACGAGGTGTCGGCGATGTGGACGACCGAGCTAGGCTATATCAGCAGCGCCTATCCATACCGGATCCTCTGCCCCTACCCCAACGGCATATTCGGCGTCGCGCTGCTCTCGCGGCGGCCCTTTGCCGCCGGCACCGAACCGCATTGCGAGCGGCGCGGCGCCATGGCGACAGCGACCGTCGACTTCGGCGGCATTGGCGTCGATGTCGCGGCGATCCATCTGAGCTGGCCTTGGCCACGCGAGCAGCACTGGCAGATCGGTGAGCTTACCGAATCGCTCTCATCGCTCGGCGAGACAGCCATCATGGCAGGCGACTGCAACGCCGTGCCATGGAGCGCCGCAGTGCACCGCGTCGCCGCGCTCGGCGGGCTGACCGTCATGCCATCCGCCGGACCGACCTGGACATACATCAAGCTGCCGGACTTCCTGCGGCGTTTCGCCGGCCTGCCGATCGACCAGGTTTTCAGCAAGGGCGGGGTGACCATTCATTCCGCGACACGTTTGGAAGAAACCGGCTCGGACCACCTGCCGGTGCTGGTCGAGTTCACGCTCAGGCTGAACGAGCAAAAGCCGACCGACGAACACGAGACCGCGACTGTGTTGCTGGTGCCGGCCGGAAAATCGCGAAACGGATATCGGGGTTAGAGGCCGTTAGAGGATGATCCTTTCCGACAACCGGATTCCACTTTTTGGGATCATGCCCTGCGGTCAGAGTTTGGACCCTTGGCGTGTTCGATTTGACATGGCTCGATGGTCCGCCGAAGGTCGGCCCGTTCGACATACGAGGTGCCGTGCATGTCCCCCACCTTCATCGTCAGACGCGCCACGCCAGAGGACGAAGCTGGGGTAAGCGAGTTGCTTCTCGCTTCCTATCCCGGCCTGATGCGCACGGCATACGATCAGACCATTCTTGAAGCTGCGCTGCCTTTGATCACTCGCGCAAACCCTGCGTTGCTTTCGGCTGGCACCTACTATCTCGCGGTCAATGAAGATGGCTTTGCCGCCGGCTGCGGCGGTTGGTCCAGAGAACGTCCGGGAAGCTCCGAGGTGAGGCCCGAACTCGCGCACATCCGACATTTCGCCACTCGTCCCGAATGGCTGGGCCGCGGGATCGGGCGCCAGCTTTTCCGGCGTTGCGAAGAAGATGCACGCTTGTCCGGTGTGCGCCGCTTCGAATGCCAGGCAAGTCTCAACGCAGAAGGGTTCTATGCAGCTTTGGGCTTCATCTCGGTAGGGCGGATCGAAGTGCGCATTGGCCCTGGGCCGATGTTGCAGTCCGTCCTGATGGAACGGACCATTTGACTGTCAAGCCTGGCGCTCTGTGCTCGTTCCCGTCGACCGGGCAGCCAATTTGAGTGAGTTTTTGGCCCTAAGGCCGCTCCAGGGCCTCGACCAGATATTCTACGTGACCGCCTTCCCGGTGTTCGCGCGCGTCGAAGGCATTCTGCCTGGCCTCATAGTCGTCAAAAACCGCGTCGATCCGCCGCCGCGCCTCACGCCGTGCCTTGGAACACTGGGAGTCATTGGGGATTGTCAGGCCCCTGAGCGACTTCTCGGTCGCACGCATCATCTGCCTGGCAATGTCGCCATGGGTCTCCTCATGCGTGCGAACGCCGGCGAAGAAACGCGCCCAGCGCTTGTCGAGGGCCGGCGGGAGGGCGGACGCGACACGGGGGTAGGTAAAATTCAGGTTGAGCGTTCCGTTGACTTGCCCGATGCGGCAGGTTCCCTTGACCTCAACAAGGTCGAACTCCCAAGCCTTTGTATAGCTCGTCTGTGCGATGGCGCGAGCCATGAAGCCATGCCTCGGCCCGTTGCGGTCCATGGACTCGATCAGAGCCTCTCCGGTCTTGCCGGAGATGTCGTATGTCTGCGTCTTGACCAGGATTTTCACGCCTGCCGATGCAGCCGTCGCTGAACCGCACAAGGCGCCAACGATCGCCAGACCTGAAAGAATGAGCAAGCGCATATCCGGCTCCTTTCCAACGACGATGCTTGGACTGGCGGCACAGTACCGCCAGCGCGTTCCACTTTACATGCCTTGGTAGACCGGTCCCTCGCCGCCCTGCGGCGGGACCCAGTTGATGTTCTGGTTCGGATCCTTGATATCGCAAGTCTTGCAGTGGACGCAGTTCTGCGCGTTGATAACGAAGCGCACATCCTTCGCCGCCGGATCGGCGGCGGCGTTGCCATCCTTGTCTACCCACTCATAAACGCCGGCCGGACAATAGCGCGTCGAGGGTCCGGCAAAGACATCGTGTTCGGAGCGCTGCTGCAGGGCCATGTCGCCGACCAGCAGATGCACCGGCTCGTTTTCCTCGTGATTGGTGTTCGACAGGAACACCGAGGACAAGCGGTCGAAGGTCAGCACGCCGTCGGGCTTCGGATAGGCGATCTTCTGGTGCTGGGCGGCAGGCTCAAGCGTCGCATAGTCGGCCTTGCCATGCTTCAGCGTGCCGAAGGGCGAGACGCCGAACAGCGTGTTCAGCCACATATCGAGGCCGCCGAGACCGACGCCGACGATGGTGCCAAAGCGCGACCATAGCGGTTTGACATTGCGCACCTTCTTCAGGTCCTTGCCGATGTCGGTCGCCCGCCAGGCCGCTTCGTAGGAGGAGAGCTCGTCATTGGCGCGACCGGCTCCGATCGCCTCGGCGACATGTTCGGCCGCCAGCATGCCGGACAGCACCGCATTGTGTGAGCCCTTGATGCGCGGCACGTTGACGAAACCGGCCGCGCAGCCCATCAGCGCGCCACCGGGGAACGACAGTTTTGGCACCGACTGCCAGCCGCCTTCGGTGATGGCGCGCGCACCATAGCCCAGGCGCTTGGCACCCTCGAAGGTGCCTCTGATCGCCGGATGGGTCTTGAAACGCTGGAACTCCTCGAACGGCGACAGCCAGGGGTTCTTGTAATTGAGGTGGAGCACGAAGCCCACCGCCACCTGGTTGTCCTCGAGATGGTAAAGGAACGAGCCACCGCCGGTCTTCATGTCGAGCGGCCAGCCGAAGGAATGCTGCACCAGGCCCGGCCGGTGGTTCTCCGGCTTGACCTGCCAGAGTTCCTTGAGGCCAATGCCGTATTTGCCGGGCTCGCGGCCATCGGACAGCTTGTATTTCGCGATCAGCTGCTTGGCGAGCGAACCGCGCGCGCCCTCGCCGATCAGCACATATTTGCCCATCAGCGCCATGCCCGGCGCAAAGCCCGGGCCGTGCGTGCCGTCCTTCTCGACGCCCATGTCGCCGGTGACGACGCCGGTGACAGCGCCATCCTCATTGTAGAGCAAGCCGGCCGCGGCAAAGCCCGGATAGATCTCGACGCCAAGCGCCTCGGCCTTGGTCGCCAGCCAGCGGCAGACATTGCCCAGCGAAACGATGTAGTTGCCGTGATTGTTCATCAGCGGCGGCATCAGGATATTGGGCAGACGGAACGAGCCGGCCGGACCAAGCACCAGGAAATGATCGTCGGTCACCGGCGTCTTGAACGGGTGGCCTTCCTCGTCGCGCCAGCCCGGCAGCAGCCGGTCGATGCCGATCGGATCGACGACGGCGCCGGAGAGGATATGGGCGCCGACTTCACCGCCCTTTTCCAGGACGACGACCGAGAGTTCGGGATTGACTTGCTTGAGGCGGATGGCGGCGGCGAGGCCGGCCGGGCCGGCGCCGACGACAACCACGTCGAATTCCATGCTTTCGCGTTCGATGTCGCTCATCAACCCCTCCGCACTGGCTTATCCCATTCGGGTATCTTGCTGGCTCCTGCGCTGCATAGCGCATCAATTGGCGACAGGAAACCGGCGCATACGTGACAATGCCGTTTTGGCCAAAAAGTCGCGCATCGCGAGGGCTTAGCGGCTGTTTTCGTCTTCCGGGGCGGTCAGCGCTTACGTTTTTAATTGTTTGACGGCTCGCTTATCGGCCATACTTCGTGCCATGCGCATTCCTGGGCCAGGCGGCTTTTCATCGACGCGCTTTCCATCGACGCCCGGCCGGGCCTGCCGGGCGCTTCTTTTGGCCCTTCCGATGCTGGCACCGGGTCACGTCGCCGCGGACGAGGTGAAAGTCTGGGCGACGGGCGCCTACTCCTTCTCCGACGAGCTCGGCGGTTTCCACATCACCGGCGCATCGGGCATCGGAACAAAGGACGATCCGCTGGTCATCACCGAAGAGCTGAATTCGTCAACGCCAGTGACGCTGACCATCCGCACGACAAAGCCGATCCAGGCCTTCGGCAAGGCCGGCGAGTTCGCCAATGGCGTCATGTATATGCGCATCGACGTGCTCAACAACAGCGGCCAGGCCTGGGTCGAATTCCAGTTCGAGCTGCAGGAAATCCTGAACCAGCCAAGCGTGTTCGGCGACGGACTTTCGTTCGACCAGCGCAACAAGACACCGGACAATATCTGGTCGAGCAGTTTCGCCGATTTCGACCGCGATTTCGAACCCTATGACCGCCTGCTGTTCAAGAACGGCAAAGTCGACCCGCTGAAAACCGCCAGGTTCGAATTCCTGATGACCGACTATACGCCGCGCTGGACGTTCTATCTGGTGCAGGACCCACGCATACCTACGGGCTAGAGCAAGCGGCCAGCCTTGCAAATTCCCGTCATGCGGACGAATGTGCCGCCATGACTGCCGCTTCCCCAAACAACAGACAGGACCTTGCCGACCTGCTGGCCTTTTATGCCAGCGCCGGTGTCGACGAGGCGCTTGAAGACCAGCCGGTGAACCGGTTCGCAGAGGCGCCCAATCCGGCGGAGCGGCCGGTGGCGCCGTCCACCGACGCCGTTGCGCCACCTGGTTCGACGAACGCGTCGCGCCCCCAGCCGGCCGACAGAGCAAATCCACCGCCCGTGGCGCGTGCACCGTCGATAACCGCTGCGGTTCCCGACGAGGCGCAGGCGGCGCTGGCGCGCCACTTGGCAACGACGGCAACGACCCTGGACGACCTTCGCCAGCACATGGCGGCCTTCGACGGCTGCAATCTCAAGGCCACCGCCAAGAACCTGGTGTTCGCCGACGGCAACCCGCAGGCCGCCGTCATGCTGGTGGGCGAAGCGCCCGGCCGCGACGAGGACATCGAGGGCCTGCCCTTCGTCGGCCGCTCGGGCCGGCTGCTCGACCGCATGCTGGCGGCGATCGGGCTCGACCGCACTTCCGTCTATATCGCCAACGTCATTCCGTGGCGGCCGCCGGGCAATCGCACGCCGACGCCGCACGAGACCGAGATCTGTCGGCCGTTCATCGAGCGGCAGATCGAGCTGGTCAATCCGAAGGTGCTGATCAACCTCGGCGGCCCGTCTGCCAAGACCTTGCTCAACACTTCGGAAGGCATCTTGCGGCTGCGCGGCAACTGGCGCGTCCACACGACGGCTTCCGGCATCGCCATCCCGGCCATGCCAACGCTGCATCCGGCCTATCTCCTGCGGACCCCAGCGCACAAGAAGCTGGCATGGCGGGATTTTCTCGAAGTGAAGGCGAAGCTGCGGGCGCTCGCCTAGCGGTGAAAACCTGACACTTGGTACCTGACACGCATTGCCGCTTTCGACCCTTCAAAGTCGTTCAGTCGCGAACATTGTATGACATGATCTGACCCCGTAGCAAACTGTGACAGCCGAAGGCGCCCATGACTGCTTTGCGCCTCCATTCGGTCGTCCAGCTAACTCTAGCGGCTTCCCCAAAGCAGACATCCGAGCGAACAGATGACGCGCCGGTATTTGGGCTAGAAGGCTCGGCGTCAAAGGGCCTGCCTACACCTTGAACGTTGATAACTCGCTGAACCTCCACGCAGCTCGGCGTCATAACCTCAAATATGTAGAAAGATTTGTTGGCCGCTTGATGCTAGCAAAGGCAAGTTTCGACCTTTAGGGCGAAGCAGTTGCACAGGGGGGTGCCGTGGCAAAGACGGAACACGTAGAATGGGTGAAAGACGGCCACGCCACTTGGAATGACCGTCGTCGCCTAGTGAAATTTACGCCAGACCTTTCAGGATTAAACTTTCGCGAGGCCGTACCCGAGCGGTATTTCGGAGAACCACGCTTCGATTTTTTCAGGCGCTTTGACTTTTCAGGTGCCAACCTCAGAGAAGCCAATTTTGCTGGCCTCGATTTTTCGAGATCGAAATTCGATGGTGCGGACTTGTCCGGTGCAGATCTGACGGATGCGGTTTTCATCAATGCAAAATTCAGCGGAGCCGATCTGTCTCTTGTTCAAGCGCAGGGAGCTAAATTTATCCAGGCGGATTTTTTCGGGGCGCGATTTGAAGGTGCGCAGCTTTTAGGAGCGAATTTCGCGGGGTCGAGGATTGAGACCCTATCAATACCGTACGACCAAAGGCCACTTGTGCTCGAGTCCGCTCAGCGCGGTAGCGAGTATGATCTTGAGGGGTGGGCCAACAAGGCCCACATGCAACCGCGATTAGGGAGTTCGAAACCTTTGCCAATCAAGGAACCGACATATCAGGTTCTGTTCGCGACAAACCGAAACCTATTGCGAATGGGAACCAACATGTCGTTTGGCTCCAGCCGCAACACGACTCTTTCTTATGGCTCGTGTGAGGTCTTTGTTCCGAAGTCTCACAAAGTTGGTTCAATTGGCTCATCGTTTTGGAAGCGGCTTCTCAGGGGCGATGATCGGCTAAAGATTCGGAAGCTGGTTCTTCTTGACGACGAGCTTCACTGGCAATTGGTACGCGACAACTTCTCGAACTCGAAGGGCGCGTCTCCTCCAACCATTCTAATCCATGGCTACAACAACACCTTTGATGACGCCGTGCTTTGGGCAGCGCAGATTGGGTTCGATCTAGGTCTCGAACGGGGCGTAAGCTTGTTCAGTTGGCCTTCAAAAGGAACGTTGAATGGGTACGCAGCCGATGAGGCGACTGTTGAAGCTAGCAAATATGTGCTGGTGGAGTATCTGTTAGAATTCCTAAACAACACCAGAGGGGTGGGCGTAAACGTCATCGCCCACAGCATGGGTTGCCGCTGCCTGACAGGCGCTTTGGAGATAATCGGAAACAAGCAACCGGACAAACTGTCGGGCGTCAATCAGATCATTTTGGCAGCGGCGGACGTCGATCAAGATGTAATGAAGCACGTTGGTCCCCACATTACTCTCAATTCTGGACGAACCACTTCGTACGTTTGCGGAGGGGATGTCGCGTTGTCTGCTTCGGGATGGCTTCATGACTATGCCCGGGTTGGCCTTCTGCCTCCGATATTCCTTTTCGACAAGATAGATACCGTCGAGGTTGAGAAGACGGACCTCTTAAGCTGGGGACATGGTTACATCGCCGAGGCGAAGCCAATCCTAAACGATATTTTCCAGATCATTACGCATTCTGCCGCTCCTGAAAAACGGTTCTCAATCAAGCCGTCGAGTTCAAGCTCTTCGGCTCATTGGAAGCTAATTGACTAGCGAGCAGGGCGTGCCCGGGAACCCAGCCACCTCGATGCGCGGCTCTGCGCACGGCGTAAAGCGCGGCGAGACGCCGGTACTCAGTCGGACGAAGTGACGATGGATGAAGTTGAAGGGTGCTCATATGACCAAAGTCTCGTTAGCTGCCGATGTCATGCAGCCGATTCCCCGCATCGGCGATGGGCATGCCTTCCTGATCAATTGGGCCGGCGGCCTGCAGTCTGCCGAAAAAGACAAGGATCAGTGGCATATCCTGCCGCTTCAGCACGGCAACAAACCGCACGCCTCAGGCTATTACTCCAAAGCGGCCATGCAGGCATTTATGACACAAAGGGGCGTGAGATTTATCGCTTACCAGCAGATCAACTGGATGAAGGGTGAGTACACGTCGCACTGGGCTCCCCTTATTCCCGGTGAGAATAATTTCAGTGAGAGTCCAGCTAATCTCTGGAGCCACGTTGCAGGAAACCTTAGTCGAGCGCGCGCTCAACCATTAATCGGAACTATTGAAAACCCTACGATAGCTCAGATCGAGGCCATACGAGATGCACACAGCGAGCCAGAACGGCTGGCCCGTTCCATATCGCTAAGCCTCCGAAACCTGGACACTAGTGTAGCGGAGATCGCCGCCTTCTATCATGACGAACTGACCAATTTCCTTGCGGCGGGCAAGGTCGATGGTCTTCGTTCCTCAAGTATGCGAGACCAGACACTTTATGCCCTGGTCCATAGCTTTTTCCTGCATCTGGGCGGTGCCCGCGATTATTTGGCTGCATTCGTTGCGCTTAAGCTAGGCATGGATATAACGAAAACGGACTCTATGGCCCGCCTGATTGAAGCGTTGAGGGGGCCTGACAACAGCGGGTCGCCCATCCTCCAGCTTCTTGCATCCAAAGGCTATGTTAGGCCGAAAGCCACTCCCTCTACCAAGTGGGAAGCAGCTGGATGGTTAGACGAAGTTACCGATCTCCGCAACGAACTCACTCACCGGCGAACTTATGGTCATACCATGGCGGAGCGAATGGGCCACGTGTGCCCGATCGATGCTGATGTAGGTCTCTATCGCTATTTCAGACCCATTTCTTGGAAGACCTCAGACCAGGACGTATTCGACGTCATGATCGGTCACTATGAGCGCGTCAACGAACTGTTTTTCGCAGCTGCCAAGCTGTCTGGACACGACATAAGCATTTTACAGATAACCGATAAGGACGTTATCTCATTGGAAATGACCACCAGAAAATAGCAGTCTTCAAGCTACCCCTTTGCGGCCGCGCTTTGCTGGCATTGCTGCAAGAAGTCACTTGCTGCGTTGTCCCATTTCGTCCTTGAGGCCGGACGTGACCGAACCGAAAGCAAGTGACCGAACTCATTCGATGAGTCTGCTTTCTCTGCTTCGCTCTCTGGGAGCGGCCAGTCTCCTTCCGGCCCAAGTCGACGGGCGGCAATACGCCTCGAGCTGGACATTTTGTTTGGTTTGGCGTTTTCCGCAAGCGGACTTCGACGAACGTCTCAACGACGAAACTGACCACCGACAAACTCTGACTTGCAAGATTTTCGGCGCTAGGCCGCGTCGATTGCCGCGGTCTGCCGCTTGTAGCTGGCCTGAGTCGCGGCGTTCTGAAGGTCATTCTTGTACAACCGCATCAACATGAGAACCTCGTCGACGAGGTTGATGAACTGCGCAGATTTCAAGTCGAGATACTCGCCATGCGCGATGCTGTTGCGCCTATTGACCAAGCTCTCGTCGATTAGCTTGAACTTCGTCTCGTACTGATCGATCGCGATGTCGATCGACTGCGCAATGTTTGAAAAGACCGACGAGGTGAGGTTCGATTCCGTGTTGATGGCGCTTCCTAGAGCCATCTTTGCGGGTTTTTCCATTTCAGAGAAGACAAATTCTAGTGCTTCGATGCTAGACTTCGATTTTCGACTATCAGCCAGCAGAGCCAGCCGATTTTTCAAGCCGAACACTACGAAGCAAGTCTTAAGTTCGCGATACCGATGTCCCTGGTGGTTGACGAAGTTAAGGTAATGCTCGGATGCTGCCTTTATAAAGCCTTCCCAGTGCGCATATACCATCGCAACGCCGGCCCGAATAAGCGCCTGTTGTTCGGCGCCTTCCCTCTTGCTGGCCAAGCGAAAGGTGGAGATCTCACGAATTCTCCATGCCATTTCGCTGTCGAGCGCCTCTTGCAGGTGCGTCAGTGTACGGAGCTTGGCCACAACGGTACCGGCTAAGGGTTAGGGTTCAACCAGTCGGCCGCCAAGGGTAGCAGCTTTGCAAGCCTCGTCGTGCCTCGGACGCCAGCTCCGGAATTTGCAGTGAAGTCTGGATTATTCCACAGGCCCTTTGCCTTGTGTTCGATAAAGGCATTGCGGGCGACAACATCCATCGCACCCAACGCCACCAGGTTCTTCGACACACCGGTCGCCATCACTTCGAAGACAGAGAGAAGGAACTTGCCCAGGAAAGCATTTCCGTTCCAGCGTTTGAAGGCGTTGCTGCCCAAGGCAGCATTGAGAAACTGAAAGGTATCTTGGAAGATTGTAGTTTCCGCGTTCAGATCCAAATTTGCGTCGATCGCAAGCTTGAGGAGTGCACTGTCCAGGTATTCGTGTACGTCGAGTCCATTTCGGTATTCAACATGCCGGAAGGCCAAGAAACGTAGGACCAGTTCGACGTCATATTGTGACTCTATCGCCTGTGCTGTTTGTGCCGTTGTCGCTTTGAAATTGGCCTCCTCCGAGTGCGAGTTCAACCAGTTGTAGAAGTCGACGTTGATTGAGACAGCTATACTGTTTCGAACCTCCTGCTCGGTCAGGACGACACCGCCAGTATTCAGTCTCTGGAACAGCTCGTATTTCGCGGTCGCGTCGCTTTCGAACTTCAAGATTTCGACGCGGATCCGGGAGCGCTTGATTTCGATCTGGAGAGGTTGCCCGATCCCGTCCCCGGCATTCTGGGCCGACTCGATCCACTGCTTGCCATTCAGACTCGGAAGGAACGCTGTGCCATTGAGGATGAGTGGCGCGACGGGCTGACCATTTGCATCTATCAAGTCACCGCTTAGCTGAAAAACCGTGCTCAGCCGCTGCAGACCATCGATGAGCTCCCAGACGCCGTTCTCACCTTGGAAAACGAAGATCGGTGGGATCGGAATGCCAAGTAGCAAAGATTCGATGAAGCGCGTCTTGCGCTCATCTTCCCAGCGGAAAAGCCGCTGAAACACGGGATCAATCTTCAGCTCGCCGTCTTTGTATAAGTTGATGACCTCGCCAATGGACATTTCATATCCATCCGTCACAACCTTCTTTCGAGCCGACTGAACTTCTTCTAGCAGCGTCAATTCGATGTCCCCCACGCGTAGCGCCGCAGCGTGCGGCGAGGATACTGATCGCCCTGACGAGCGCAAGAGCCTCAGGCTGTTCTGAAACTGGGGCAGCGCCAACTACCGAAATTGGCGCGAAGCGGTCAACAGGGTGCCTCTAAAAAATGTGGGCAGCGGTAACGGACCGTGACGACTGGGATGAAGTCGAGAGCCGAATGGCCGCTTTCTGCGGACTTCGAGCTAAAGCCGCCAGTCCGCTTCCAGCCCCGAAGCCGCCGTTAACTGCGGGTACCAAGTCTCAGGTTTTCACCACTAGCGATGACCTCGCAGGTAATTGAAATGCGCCTGCCGCCGGCCTAACCATACCCCATGACAGCAGTCCAAAACTCCGCCGGCGGCCTCATTCGCGAATGGCGCACCCGCCGCCGCATGAGCCAGCTCGACCTTGCCATGGAAGCCGAAATCTCACAGCGGCATCTGAGCTTCGTCGAAAGCGGGCGCGCCGCGCCGTCGCGCGATATGGTGCTGCATCTGGCCGAGCAATTGTCGATCCCGCTCCGGCAGCGCAACCAGTTGTTGCTTGCCGCGGGCTTTGCACCGAGCTTCGGCGAGCGCTCGCTGACCGACACGACGCTGGCGCCGGCGATGGCTGCGGTCGAGATCGTGCTCAAGGGACACGAGCCCTTCCCGGCGCTCGCTGTCGACCGGCATTGGAACCTGGTTTCGGCGAATGCCGCTATCGCTCCCTTTCTTGCCGATGTCAGCGAGGCTTCGCTGCTGACGCCGCCGGTCAACGTGCTTCGGCTCAGCCTGCATCCGGGCGGCATCGCTCCACGCATCGTCAATCTCCAGGAATGGCGGACGCATCTGCTTGAGCGTCTCAAGCACCAGAACGACGCGAGCGGCGACCCGCTACTGATCGAACTGGAGCGCGAACTCCGGGCTTATCCATCCGGCTTGAACGGCAGCCGGCCGGCGCCGGTCGAGCCGAATGCCATCGTGCATCCGCTCCGGCTGGCGCATGGCGATCAGGTGCTGTCGTTCATCAGCACCATCACCGTGTTCGGCACACCGCTCGACGTGACGCTGTCGGAACTGGCGATCGAATCGTTCTTCCCGGCCGATGAGCAGACGAGGACCGTGCTGGTGCGGCTGGCAAAGGAGCGCGCCGCGAAGACGCTGTAGTCAGAAGCTCCGCTTCGAACGCCGGCGCGAGGCACCCCCCTCTGGCCTGCCGGCCATCTCCCCCTCAAGGAGGGAGATCGAATATCACGACGGCTTTCGCCAATTTTCAATGTCGGAGAGAAGGCGCCGTTACCGAAGCCGCCAATCTCCCCCCTTGAGGGGGAGACGTCCGGCAGGACAGAGGGGGGCGTGACGGAACTCGACCCGGAGAATATTACCCCTGCGGCGGCGCCGCCTTTCTCGTGCGGGTGCGCTCCAGGCCGAGCTGGCGCTCGCGCCAGATGATGAAGATCCCAGCGGCAACGACGATCAGGCCGCCGACAAGCATGTTGAGCGTGGCAACGTCGCCAAAGACGAGATAACCGACGACGACGCCAAGGATCATCGAGGTGTATTCGAAGGGCGCCACGACCGAGGCTTCGGCATGGCGATAGGCCGAAGTCATCAGTATCTGGCCGAGGCCGCCGCAGAAGCCGGCGGCGACCAGAAGAGCCACCTGCGACGGCGTCAGCGCCTGCCAGCCGAACGGCAGCGACAGCAGCGCCATGACGCTCGCCGTCACCGAAAACCACAACACGATGGTCGCAGTGCGCTCGCTTTGCACGAGGTTGCGCACCAGCAGCATGGCGACCGCCGAGATCGCCGCCGCGACAAGAGCTGCGATGACGCCAAGTACTTCCTGGTCGTCGAGCGCTTGGTCGGAACTCAGCAGCGTCAGTTCCGGCCAGGAGATGATCAGCACGCCGACGAGGCCGACGGCGACCGCGCTCCAGCGATAGACGCGGATGGCTTCGCCGAGGAAGATCGAGCTGAACACCACCACCAGCAGCGGCTGCGCATAGTTCAGCGTGATCGCCTCCGGCAGCGGCAGCCGCGTCAGCGCGAAAAAGCCAAGCCCCATGGCGCAGACGCCGACGACACCGCGCGCAATGTGATTGAGCGGGCGCTTGGTCGAAAACGCAGTGCCGAGTTTTCCCTTGAAGGCGAGAAAGGCAATGATCGGAAAGATGGCGAAGAAGGAGCGGAAGAAGACGATCTGGCCCGCCGGCACGGTGCCCGCCGCCTTGATGCAGGTCGACATGCCGACGAAGACCGCCACCGACACGATCTTGAGCGTGATGCCGGTGAGCGTGTTGTGCCCGACGGCATGGTCGCTGGCGGCTACGGCCTGACCTGGTTTTGCTGTCACGAGTCTGATCCATCCCGATATGATCGGAATGGATCTCTGTTTTCTTGCCTGACCATAGTCTTTTCCGAAAACCGGTTCCCACTTTTCGGGATCATGGTCTAGCCGCTCCCCGGATCGTTGCCCAGATGCGCGCCGGCGTCGCCGGCATGTCGATGTGCTTGACACCGTAGGCGCGCCAGAGCGCGTCCGTTACTGCGTTGAGTGCCGCCGGCGTCGAGCCGATGGTGCCGGCTTCGCCTGCCCCCTTGATGCCCAGCGCATTGGTCGTCGAAGGCACGTTGCGGGTCTCGAAATGGAAGAACGGGAAATTGTCGGCGCGCGGCATGGCGTAATCCATGAAGCTCGCCGTCAAGAGCTGTCCATCCTCGCCGTAGATGGTGTCCTCGGTCAGCGCCTGGCCAATGCCTTGCACCACGCCGCCATGCACCTGACCGGCGAGCAGGATCGGATTCACGGTGACGCCGAAATCGTCGACGATGGTGTAGCGGACGATGTCGGTGGTGCCGGTGTCCGGGTCGATCTCGACCTCGCAGATATGGGTGCCGTTGGGATAGGTGCACTCGTCCTGCACGAACTCGCCGAACCCCTTGAGATCATCCGGCGTCCTGGCGGCCTTGGCGATGGCGGAAAAATCGATCGTACGGTCGGTGCCAACGATTCGGGCAACACCGTTCGACAGTTCGATGTCACCGGGCGAAGCTTCCAGCTCGTCAGCGGCGATGCGCTTGATCTTGTTGGCCAGGTCCTCGCCGGCGCGCGACGCCGAAACGCCGCCGAGCGGAATGGAGCGCGAGCCGCCAGTGCCGCCGCCGGCCTTCAGCTCGTCGGTATCACCCTGGCGGACATGGATCTCGTCGATGTCGAGATCGAGCTTTTCCGACAGGAACTGCGCGTAGGCGGTGGCATGCCCCTGGCCGTTGGTCTGGGTGCCGATCTTCAGCGTCACCGTTCCGTCGCCGTTGAGTTCGACAAACGCCGGTTCCGAACCCGGAAAGGCGCAGGCCTCGATATAGGTCGCCATGCCGAGGCCGCGGATCTTTCCGCCTGCTTTCGACCGTTCGAGGCGCTGCGGAAACGCCTTCCATTCCGCCTGTTCGATGGCGCGGGTCATGTGGCCTTCGAACTCGCCAGTGTCGTAGAGGCGGCCGGTCTGCGTGCGGTAGGGAAATTGCTCGGGCCGGATGAAATTGCGGCGCCGGATTTCTTCGACGGGCAGGCCCAGATCGTGGGCGCAGGCGTCGACGAGCTTTTCCAGCAGGAACGCCGCTTCCGGGCGACCGGCGCCGCGATAGGCATCGACCGGGCAGGTGTTGGTGTAGAGGCCGGTGACCGACACGTCGAGCGCCTGGATGTCGTAGACGCCGGTCGACATGGTGACGCCGATATAGGGAATGTAGGGACCGTATTGCGAGACATAGGCGCCCATATTGGCGAGTAGGTCCACCTTCATGCCAAGGAAGCGGCCATCCTTGTCCAGCGCCATCTCGGCCTTCACGACATTGTCGCGGCCTTGCGCGTCGGTCAGGAAGTGTTCGGTGCGGTCGCCCGCCCATTTCACCGGACGGCCAAGCCGCTTCGCCGCCTCGAGCACCAGCGGGTATTCGCGGTAGACGAAGCTCTTCGGCCCGAAACCGCCGCCGACATCCGGCGTGATGACACGCAGCTGGTCCTTCTTGATCTTGAACAGGCTGGCCAGGATGTACTGCATCGAATGCACACCCTGCGACCCCGTGGTCAGCACGAAGCGGTTCTCCTGTACCCTCCACTCGCCGATCGCCGAGCGCGGCTCCATGTAGTTGCAGACCAGCCGGTTGTTGACGAATTCGATGCGGGTGACATGGGCGGCCTTGGCGAAAGCCGCGTCCGTCTTTTTCTTGTCGCCCGTATGGTAGCTGAAGGCCCGATTCGAGCCGAGTTCCGGCCAGACCAGCGGCGTGCCTTCGGCGAGCGCCGTCGCCGTTCCGGACGCCGCATCTTCGCCGTCATAGTCGACGTCGATCAGTTCGGCGGCATCCTGCGCCAAAGCGCGGCTCTCGGCGACGACGAAGGCAACGGCGTCGCCGACATAGTTGACACGGTCACGGCACAGGACCGGAATGTCGCGGGTCGGCGCCTTGGTGCCGTCCGGCTGTTCCTGCATGACGCCGGACTTGAGATCGCCGAGATGGGCAAGGTCCTTGCCGATCAGGACCAGATGCACGCCGGGTGCTGCCTTCGCCGCCTCGGTCGAACCGATGGTGAAGCTGGCCTTGGCGACCGGCGAGCGCAGGACATAGCCATGCAGGACGCCAGCAGGCTGGATGTCATCGGTATAGCGGCCCTGGCCCTGGATGAAGGCCGCATCCTCGCGCCGCAGCACGGATGCGCCCATCCCGAATTTCGGCGTGACGACGGTCATGGAGGCCTCGTGATGATGAATGGGAGGAGGAACGCCTGAAATAGGCGCCGTCTCAGTTTTGTCGAGGGGCTGTTTCGTGTAAAGAGCGCGGACTTCAAATTTCTTGGACCAGCGAAAACAATCCGCCGCCAAGGCAATCGACAGGAAAACCCACGGAATGCGCACGGACACCGGCCAGGTCTTCAAGCTCGAAGACTACCGCCCCAATGATTACCTCATTCCGCAAACCAACCTCACCTTCCGCCTTTCGCCAGACGCAACGCGCGTCACGGCCGTGCTCACGGTCGAGCGCCGTGACGGTGTATCCGCGTCGGCTCCACTGGTGCTCGACGGCGACGGGCTGACGCTCAAGCGCGTCGAGATCGGCGGCAAGAATGCGAAACCGGCCGATATTCTGGTTACGCCAGACCAGCTGACCATCCTCGAGCCGCCGGCCGCGCGGCGCTTCCAGCTGCTCATAGAGACCGAATTGGCGCCGGTGGGCAACGAAGCGCTGATGGGCCTTTACCTCTCGAGCAATGTCTACTGCACGCAATGCGAGGCCGAGGGCTTTCGCCGCATCACCTATTTCCTCGATCGCCCCGACATCCTGTCTGTCTACACGGTGCGCATCGAAGCCCTGCGCGACGAGGCGCCACTGCTTTTGTCCAACGGCAACCTGGTCGACAAGGGTGACGTCGGCGATGGCTGGCACTTTGCTAGATGGCACGACCCCTTCCCCAAACCGTCCTATCTGTTCGCGCTGGTGGCGGGCAATCTCGGCAAAGTCGCCGACAGTTTTGTCACCCTCTCCGGCCGTACGGTCGAGCTCGGCATCTATGTCGAGCCCGGCAAGGAGAAGCTGGCCGGCTATGCGATGGACGCCCTGAAGCGGTCGATGAAATGGGACGAAGAGGCGTTCGGCCGCGAATACGACCTCGACGTCTTCAACATCGTCGCCGTGTCCGACTTCAACATGGGCGCGATGGAGAACAAAGGCCTCAACATCTTCAATGACAAATATGTGCTGGCCGATCAGGAGACAGCGACCGACGCCGATTTCGCCAATATCGAGGCGATCATCGCGCATGAGTATTTTCACAATTGGACAGGCAACAGAATCACTTGCCGCGACTGGTTCCAGCTCTGCCTGAAGGAAGGGCTGACGGTTTTCCGCGACCACGAATTCTCCGCCGACCAGCGCTCGCGCGCGGTCAAGCGGATCGCCGAAGTGCGCACGCTGCGCGCCCACCAGTTTCCCGAGGACCAGGGCCCGCTGGCGCATCCGGTGCGGCCACGCCGCTACCGCGAGATCAACAATTTCTACACGGCAACAGTCTATGAGAAAGGTTCCGAAGTGGTGCGCATGATCCGCACCATTCTCGGGCCTGATGCCTTTCGTGCCGGCATGGACCTCTATTTCGAGCGGCACGACGGCGACGCGGCGACGATCGAGGATTTCATCAAGGTGTTCGAGGACGCGTCCGGCCGCGACCTGTCGCAATTCGCGCTCTGGTACCACCAGGCGGGCACGCCCAATTTGACCATCAGTTCGACGCACAATCCGGCGTCGCAGGAGTTCATGCTCGAAATCGAGCAGTCGGTGCCGCCGACCCCTTCCGAAAGCCGCAAGCGGCTGATGCACATCCCGTTGGCCTTCGGCCTGATCGGCGCTAGTGGCCAGCCGGTCGACTATAGCGGCGTCGAGGGCGCCAGCGTCGAGGACGGCGTCATCCATGTCCGCAAGCGCCGCCACATGGTGCGGTTCTCAGGTGTTGCCGAACGCCCGGCGGTGTCGCTCAACCGCGGTTTTTCGTCGCCGGTGACGCTGTCCGTCGAGCAGAAGGCTGACGACCAGTTCTTCCTCGCCCGCCATGACAGCGACGCCTTCTCGCGCTGGCAGGCCTTCAACACGCTGCTGACCGACGCGCTGATTGCCGCCTTCCGCGAGATCCTCGGCGGCAGGCAGCCGGTTTTCGCGTCGCGGCTGACCGAACTCGCCGGCGGCATCGCCGCCGACGAGACGCTGGAGCCGGCCTACCGGGCGCTGGCGCTGGCGCTGCCTGGCGAAGCCGACATTGCGCGCGATATCGGCAGCAACATTGACCCCGACGCCATCTACGCTGCCCGCGAGGCGCTTGCACTGGCGATCGGCACGGCCAACTCTGACAATTTTGCCGGTCTCTACGACAGACTTGCCGACAAAGCGGCGTTCAGCCCGGATGCGGCGAGCGCCGGACGACGGGCCTTGCGCAACACCCTGCTGGACTACCTCTCGCTGCAGCCGGGGGGAGCGGCACTTGCCGCCGGACATTTCCAGTCGGCGACCAACATGACCGACCGCGCGGCGGCCCTTGCCGTGCTTGCGCATCGCCACCACGGTTCGCCCCAGGCGATCGAGGCGCTGGCGGCTTTCGAGACGACTTATGGCTCCGACCCGCTGGTCATGGACAAATGGTTCCAGATCCAGGCCAGCGTGCCCGGTCCGCAGGCCGTCGACACGGTGCGCGCGCTGACCGCTCATCCCGCTTTCTCGATGCACAATCCGAACCGGGTGCGCTCGTTGATCGGCACCTTTTCCAGCGCCAACCAGACCGGCTTCCACCGTGCGGATGGCGAGGGCTACCGGTTCTTCTCGCAGACCGTGCTCGAGGTCGAAAAGCGCAATCCGCAATTGGCGGCGAGGCTGGCGACGGCACTCCGCTCATGGCGTTCGCTCGAACCTGGCCGACAGGCCAAGGCCAGGGAAGCGCTGCTTTCGATCGCGAAAGCCGGAGACCTGTCAGCTGATCTGAGCGATATTGTCGATCGCACGCTGGCGTAGGCGTGCGCTCTCGTCCGGAAAGGGCCGTTTCGGCACTATTTTAGTCAATTTTTAATCTTTTTTCGCCGGACCACTGGACAAGGCGAATCACCTTTGATTCTTTACTGACGATTCGGATGTGCGGCGTTTGCCGGATCAAAGCAGCATAGGCAACTTCGGGGAGTGCCATTTATGGCGAAGGCGGACGCGTGGGGCGCGCCCGGGGGGAAGGTTTTTGCGCATCGCGAGACGCGAAGCGACGGCCTTGCCGGGAACACGCGGCTCATCGCCGAACCGGCCTACCGGCGGCTTCTGGCCGCCGAGCCGCTGCTGCGCCGATCGATACCGGCCCTCATCATCACCTTCCTGATCGTCATCGCGGCGCTGCGGATCCTGTCGCTGATGAACGAGCGCGACGATATCGAACGCAACGCCAAGGCGATCCTCACGCTGGCGGCAGGTCAACTGGCGAGTTCGCTCGCCATCACTTCGGACACGGTGCCGGGCGCCATCCAGGACCTGCTGGAGACCACCAGCCGTCAGGGCGCGATGGGCCGCAGCCATGTGCTCGTCATCACCGACAGCGCTTTCAAGATCGTCGCGGTGACACCGCGCTCGGTCCCATGGCAAAGCCATTCTCTCGACGGCCTCGTCCAGGGCGGCCAGCCATTGTTCATGTTCGGTGACCGCGCCGGCGTCATGGAGGTCAACATCGGCGGACGGGACTGGTATGCGGCGGTCAGCCTGGCGAACGGGCGAAAGGGTGCCGCGGCGGCACTGGTCCCTCAGGACGCCGTTTTCGACACCTGGCGCAAGACTGTCTCGCTGAACGTCACCCTGTTCGTGCTGACGGCCGGCGTGCTGATCGTCATCCTCTACGCCTATTTCGGCCAGGCGGCACGCGCGCAGGCGGCCGATCGCATCTATCTCGAAGCGCATCAGCGCATCGACATGGCGCTGGTTCGCGGCCGCTGCGGCCTGTGGGACTGGGACATGGTGCGCGGCAAGATGTACTGGTCGCGCTCGATGTACGACATGCTCGGCTACAAGCCCTGCGACACGATGCTGTCCTTCGGCGAGGTCGACGAGATCATCCATCCCGAGGACGGCGACCTGTTCGAGCTCGCCAACAGAATCGTCGCCCGCGAAATCGACCATATCGACCAGGTGTTCCGCATGCGCCACGCCGACGGCCAATGGGTGTGGATGCGCGCCCGGGCTCAGGTCATCGATCCTGAAGCGCCGGAGATCCAGCTTATCGGCATCGCCGTCGACGTCACTGAACAGCGCCATCTGGCGCTGCGTTCCGAGGCGGCCGACCTTCGCCTCCGAACGGCGATCGAAAACATCAACGAATCCTTCGTGTTGTGGGATTCGGCCCAGCGCCTGATCATGTGCAATTCCAAATACCAGCAGGACAACGGGCTTTCGGACCGCGACGTCATGCCGGGCACCGCGCGCGCGGTGCTGGAAGACCGGATGCTGGCCTTTGCTTCCGAACGGCGGCTTGCCAACACCAGCGGACTGCAGGGCGGCGCGACCTTCGAGCGGCAGCTGGCGGACGGCCGCTGGCTGCAGGTCAACGAACTGAAGACCCGGGACGGCGGCATCGTCTCCGTCGGCTCCGACATCACCCAGATCAAGCTGCACCAGGAGAAGCTGGTCGACAGCGAGCGCCGGCTGATGGCGACGATCCATGATCTGAGCCTCGCCCGCCGGGCCGAAGAGGAGCGATCGCGCGAACTGGTCGACCTCAACCGCAAATACATGAAGGAAACCGAACGCGCCGAGGCGGCGAACCGTGCGAAGTCCGAATTCCTCGCCAATATGTCACATGAACTGCGAACGCCGCTGAACGCCATCATCGGCTTCTCCGAACTGATGGAACAGGGCCTGTTCGGTCCGCTGGGGTCGGAGCGCTACGAGGAATATGCCACCGACATCAACAGCAGCGGCAAATATCTGCTGGGCGTCATCAACGACATTCTCGACATGTCCAAGATCGAGGCTGGCCAATTCTCGCTGGACCAGGAACAGATCGACCTCGGTCCGCTGATCAGCGAGACGGTTCGCGTCGTCTCGCTGCAGGCGGCGCAAAAGGCGATCACCGTGGAAACACGCATCGCCGACGCGCTGACGCTGTTCGCAGATCGCCGTGCGATCAAGCAGATTGTCATCAACCTCTTGTCCAACGCGGTGAAATTCACCGGCCAGGGCGGCCACATATCGGTCAGGGCCCGCAACACCTCCGGCGCACTGGTGCTGACAATCGAGGACAATGGCTGCGGCATCCCTAAAGACGCGCTCGGCAAGCTCGGCCGACCCTTCGAACAGGTGCAGAATCAGTTCTCCAAGAGCCATGCCGGATCCGGCCTTGGCCTCGCCATCTCACGCTCGCTCGCCGAGCT
>NZ_NNRI01000006.1 GCF_002270415.1 Mesorhizobium sophorae
GTCCCCGCTGGTGGCCTGGAGCTGTTCGCCAAGGTCCGCTCGACCCGCCCGCCCCGCCCTGCCGTGCTGCATCACCGCGCTGGCGCCACATGGGTGGAACTGGTCGACGGCGAGTCCGGCATCGCGCCCGGACAGGCCTGTGTGCTCTATTCCGATGACGGCAACGAGGCGCGTGTGTTCGGCGGCGGCTTCATCGAGCGTTCGGAGCGTGGCGCCGAGGCCGAGGCCATGCTGACGCGGCTTTCCGCCAGGCCGGCGCAGATCCCCGCCGAGTAATCCAAAAGCCGCTCAGAGACTTTTTCGAAATTCGCGCCGGCGAGTGACAGAGGCCAAACAGTCTCTCAGGAATTGGGCGTGGTATGCGTGACCGTCCCCGCGGTCAGGATGCGCAGCACCCTGATCGCTTCCTCGCCGCTGGTGCGCGGCTCGGCCCGTGTCTCGATGCACTGGATGAAATGCTCCAGTTCACGCGTCAGCGGCATGCCTTGTGCAACCGCGACATAGGACGGCTCATTGGTGGTGAAGGCCCATTGGCCGCTGTCCTGCCACACAGCGTGGCGGTAGACGGCAAGCTTGCGTTCCCATGGTTCGACGTCGTCGAACACCGCCATCGCCTTGGTTCCGACCACGGTGAGCCGCCGCTCGCGATAGGGATTGAGCCGCGAAGTGAAAAGATGGCTGCGCAGGCCGTTGGGAAAGCGCATGTGCAGATGCGCGAAGTCGCTGAGATTGTCGAGCAGGGCAGCGCCCTCGCCGCGCACCTCGATCGGCTCGGTGCCGGTGATCGCCAGGATCATCGACAAATCGTGCGGCGCCAGGTCCCACAGCGCGTCGTTCTCGGTGTGGAACTTGCCAAGGCCGAGCCGATGCGAATGGATGTAGCGGACTTCGCCGAGTTCGCCCTTGTCGATCAGCCCCTTCAGCGTCTCGAAGGCGGGATGGAAACGCAAGACATGGCCGACCATGAAGACGCGGCCATTGTCCTTGGCCGCCTGCACCGCGCGCTCGGCGTCCGGCACCGTCAGCGCGATCGGCTTCTCCACCAGCACGTCCTTGCCGCTCTCGGAGGCGCGCACCGCGAGGTCGGCATGGAATTGCGGCGGCAACGCCATGACGATGGCGTCGATATCGTCACGGACGAACAGCTGGTCGGGCTCGATCGCCAGGCAATCCTGCTCGCTGGCGAAGCCTTCGGCGCGAGCCCGGTTGGCGTCGGACACCGCGTGCAACGCGCCGAGCGCCTTGAGGGTGCGGATGTGGTTGCTGCCCCAGTATCCGCAACCGAGGACTGCAATGCGCGGTTTCATCTGTTTCAACTCTTAAAACTCGTGGCCGAGACATAGCGACGTGCCCCTACGAACTCAACCCCGGCGGCAGCAACCAAATGTCTGCGCGGCAAAGCTTTTCGACAATGACAATAAGCCGGCGCGCCGGTTGCTTCGAAGCTTGACAGGCTCGCCCTCCCAACCTTATATCCGCGCGACCTTGGCGAACGCCCCCGACATGCCCTTTCGATTTAAGGCGGATTTCGGGCCTTTCGCCGCCCTGGCGGGGTAGCTCAGTTGGTTAGAGCACGGGAATCATAATCCTGGGGTCGGGGGTTCAAGTCCCTCTCCCGCTACCACCTTCAAAGTCCCAACAATTCTCTGCTCCGCTGGCAGGCTCTCTGAAGCCCAGCGTTTGCACGGTGTGTGGCCAAAAGCTGGGGAGTGCTGCAGCGCCCTGAGCGTGCAAATTGCTCTCTGAATGCCGATCATTCTCCGAAGCTGTGGAGTAGCTCCAAAAATCCCCAGGTTTTGACAACAGCAATATCAATGCCTTAGCGCCAGCCTTGCTGCGGGCAGTTTTGCGGTTCGCTCGCCTGTCAACGAGACTACAACCAGGCCATCACTCGCTAGGTCCGGCTTGCGCAACACGGACGTCGCCAAGCTACTACTCGGACCTCGTGTTTTGGGCCGCAAGCTGACCGACTGGTTTTAGGTCAAGGTGCGAAGAAGCGGACACTCCGCCTACGACCCCATCTCTCGGACGTATTCCCTATCTGCATTAGCTCCGAAAGCCGACGCTCAGGTGCATCACCAAAGCGGCCGCTCTGCGTGACGAACGGACGTTGCAGGTCACCAAACTTGACGCTGGGCTGGCCAGAGCCGACACTGAGCAGAGAAAAACAGGAGCACCTCTGTGGGAGGGCCAGACTCCGACTCAGAGATGACGATCAGCTCGCTCCGATCCGAGTTGACAGCGGCGCGCGAAGAAAATCAGGTACGCACCGCGGAGGTCGTCAATCTCCTTGAGCAGCAGAATGCGACGAGTGCGATCCTCAGGGTGATCGCCGCATCGCCGACCGACATCCAACCCGTCCTGCAGGTCGTGGCGGAGAGTGCTGCGCGCTTTTGCGACACCTACGACGCCGGCATTTTCCTGGCGCGAGACGGGACACTTTTCCCCAAAGCGCACTACGGCCCCATCGCCTTCGACTTCGAACCGATGCCGGTCGCACGCGATTGGGTCTGCGGTCGCGCCTTCGCCGACTGCAAGACTGTGCATGTCAACGACATAGCGGTAGCAGGTGCGGAGTTTCCTGTCAGCCAAACACTTGCCGAAAGGCTTGGCCACCGCACGATGCTCGCAACACCTCTCATGCGTGACACCGAGGCGATCGGCGCGCTCATCATCAGGCGCATCGAGGTCAAGCCGTTCAGCGAGAAGCAGATCAAGCTGCTCAAGATTTTCGCCGACCAAGCGGTCATCGCCATCGAGAACGTGCGACTGTTCGACGAGGTGCAGGCGCGTACACGCGACCTCGGCGAGGCGTTGGAGCAGCAGACCGCGACCGCCGATGTGCTCAAGGCAATCAGCCGGTCGGCCTTCGATCTCCAACCGGTACTGCAGACGCTGGTCGACTCGGCAATACGCCTGGCCGGGGCGGACATGGGCGCAATCACGTTGCGCGTTGGCGATACGTTGCGGTTCATGGCAGGCGGCGGGCAGGCTGCCGAGCTGCATGCATACGAACGAGCCAACCCACACGTCGTGGGACGAGGGACGTTCCAGGGCCGCGCCGCGCTGGAGGGATTGACGATCCACGTGGCGGACGCGCTTGAAGACCCGGAATACGAAAGGCCGGAAGCGGCAATCATGGGCAGTTTCCGCGCAGTACTTTCTGTTCCGCTGAAGCGGGGTCAGGAGACCATCGGCGTATTCGGCATGGCGCGGCGGGCGATCGGGCTATTTTCACCGCGTCAAGTCGAACTGGTCGAGAGCTTCGCCGACCAGGCGGTGATCGCCATCGAGAACGTCCGGCTGTTCGACGAGGTGCAGGCGCGCAACCGTGAGGTGACTGAAGCGCTGGAACAGCAGACGGCGACGGCCGAAGTGTTGAAGACGATCAGCAGTTCGGCGTTCGATCTCGATTCCGTGCTGCATACGCTTGTGAAGTCCGCGTCCGACCTCTGTCATTCCGGGATGGGCTACATCTATCTGCGCCAGGGCGACGTGTTGCAGCCGACGGTACAGATCGGATGGAGCCAAGAATTCCAGGACCACATGAACAACCTCCCGGTCACGCCAGGCCGGGGCAGCATCGCCGCCCGCGTTGCCCAGAGCGGGTCCGTGGAGCAGATTGCCGACGTTCTCGACGATCCGGAGTATACCAACATCGAAGGCCAGCGGCTCGGCGGCTTCCGCACCCTGCTGGGCGTTCCGCTGATGCGTGACGGCGCCGTGACCGGCGTGTTCGTCCTCGCCCGCTCGTCGGTCTCGCCGTTCAGTACGCGCGAAATCGAACTGGTGCAGACATTTTCGGATCAGGCGGTCATCGCGATCGAGAACGTGCGGCTGTTCGAAGAGGTCGGGTCGCGTGGCCGTGACCTGACCGACGCGCTAGAGAAGCAGACAGCGACCGGCGCAATATTGCAAGTGATTGCCGGGTCTCCTACGGACATTCAGCCTGTGCTGGACGCCGTCGCTGAAAGTGCCGCTCGGCTCTGCGACGCCTATGACGCAACGATCTATCTACTGCGCTCCGACAGGCTGGCTGTGGGAGCGCATCACGGACCGATTCCGATTGACGGTGCTGGCTTGCCGGTCGCGCGCGACATCGTTACCGGCCGCGCCGTATTGGATCGGGTGCCGGTCCACGTTCACGACTTGACCATCGCTGGAGAGGAGTTTGCAACTGGCCGAATGATGGCTCAACGCCTTGGTTTTCGCGCGATTCTCGCCACTCCACTGTTGCAGGAAGGAAAAGCAATCGGAGCGCTTATGATCCGGCGCATCGAGGCGCGGCCATTTAGCGACAGCCAAATTGGCCTTCTCAAAACTTTCGCCAACCAGGCCGTCATCGCGATCGGCAATGTGCGGCTCTTCGAAGAGGTGCAGGCTCGCACCGCCGAGCTTGGCGAAGCATTACTGCAGCAGACCGCGACCGCGGATGTGCTCAAGGTCATAAGCCGCTCCGCATTCGACCTGCAGAGCGTCCTGCAGACACTTATCGATTCTGCTGTGAGGCTCTGCGGTGCGAAAACGTCTGGCATCTTTATGCGGGACGGCGATGTCTTCCGGCTTGCGGCAGGCTACGACCAAACCCCGGAGTATCGCGCGTATGAAGAGGCGAATCCGAGTCCGATCAGCCGACAATCCTGGGTCGGCCGAACAGCACTCGACAAGGCAGTCGTCCACATTCCGGATGTTACCAAGGACACCGAACATGGCCTTCCCGAAGCTCCGCGACTCGGAGGTTATTCGGCTGTGCTCTGTGTACCGCTCATGCGCGAAGGATCGGTAATTGGCGTCTTCGCAATGACGCGACCCGAACCCGGGCCCTTCACCGATAGCCAGATCGAACTTGTCCAGACCTTTGCCGACCAGGCCGTAATTGCGATCGAGAACGTCCGCCTTTTCGAGGAGGTGCAGCAGCGGACACGGGAGGCCACAGAGGCGCTGGAGTACCAGACGGCGACCAGCGATGTGCTTAGCGTCATCAGCCGCTCGCCCACCGATGGGCAGCCAGTGTTTAATATGATCGCGCATAGCGCCGCCCGTCTATGCGAAGCGCAGTTCTGCTTTGTCTACAGATTTGACGGCGAGCTTCTGCATTTCGTCGCACATCACGGCATCACCGAAGAAAGCGTTGAGATCGTGCGCAACACCTTTCCCGTGGCACCTACTCGCGGCAGCGCTGCCGAACGGGCAATTCTATATCTTGACGTGGCGCAGATCCCGGACCTCACCTTGGATAGTGAATTCACGCATCGCGCCGCGGCGGCTTTTTCGGGCCTGCGCAGTGCTGTCGCCGTGCCGATGCTGCGTGACGGCCTGCCCATCGGTTGCATAGCAGTCGGGCGTGCTGAGACGGGCTTTCTTGCCGCTAAGCAAGTCGAACTTCTGAAGACCTTCGCCGACCAGGCCGTGATCGCCATCGAAAATGTCCGCCTGTTTGATGAGGTCAAGGCGCGGACCGCGGAGCTAAGCGAGTCGCTTCAGCAGCAGACAGCGACAGCAGACGTGCTCAAGGTCATCAGCCGGTCGGCCTTCGACCTGCAGAACGTCCTTGACACCCTGGCAGAGTCCGCCGCGCACCTCTGCGACGCGGACATTGCCGATTTCTATCGTCTGGTCGACGACGGATTTCAGTGGACCACGACCTTCAGCCGAGATCCGGAAGCGGCCCCTGCCCATACCAAGATCATGCGCCAGCCGGGGCGCGGATCGGTGTCGGGGCGCGTTCTGCTGGAACAGAAAACCGTTCACGTCCCGGATTTCGAAGCCGATCCCGAGTTCACCTTCACCGACGTGGCGCGGCAGCGCGGCGTTCGCTGCATCCTCGGCGTTCCGCTCCTGCGCGGCACGGAGCTGATGGGGTTGCTTCTGGTCATGCGCAAGGCGCCCGGGCCGTTCTCGCCAAAGCAGATCGAGCTGGTCGAGACTTTCGCCGATCAGGCTGTCATCGCCATCGAGAACGCGCGGTTGTTTGAGGAGGTGCAGACGCGCACAGCCGAGCTAAGCGAGTCGCTGCAGCAGCAGACGGCGACGGCCGATGTGCTGAAGGCGATCAGCCGCTCTACGTTCGACCTGCAGCCGGTTCTCGACACGCTGGTGGAATCAGCGGCCAAGCTGTGCGACGCGGACACGAGCGTCATCTTCAAGCGCGACGGCGATCTCTACCGGTGGTCGGCCGAGTACGGCAATTTGCCTGAAGCCGCGGTTTTCGCCAAAGCCAATCCCTTCGCGGCTAGTCGCGACAGCGTCACCGGACGGGTGGCCCTCGAAGCCCGCGCCGTCCACGTTTCGGACGTGCTCGCCGACCCGGACTACGGGGCAACGCAGCTTCAGAAGCTCGGCGGCTACCGTACCATTCTATGCGTTCCGATCTTGCGCGAAGGCGCGCCGGTAGGCGTGTTCGCACTGACGCGGTCACAGGTGCGGGACTTCACGCCGAGGCAGATCGAGCTCGTCGAGACGTTTGCCGACCAGTCCGGCATAGCGATCGAGAACGTCCGGCTGTTCGACGAGGTGCAGGCGCGTACCCGCGAATTGTCACGCTCGCTCGAAGATCTGAGGACCGCGCAGGACCGCCTCGTGCAAACGGAGAAGCTCGCCTCACTCGGCCAGTTGACCGCCGGTATCGCCCACGAGATCAAGAACCCGCTCAACTTCGTCAACAACTTCTCAGCGCTCTCCGGCGAACTCATCGATGATTTGAGCAGTGTGCTGGCCGGAGCGCCTTTGGAGGCATCCGTGCGCGATGAGGTCGCCGAACTGACAGGCGTGCTCAAGAGCAATCTCGACAAGGTGGTCCAGCACGGCAAGCGGGCCGATTCCATCGTCAGGAACATGCTGCTGCATTCGCGCGCGGGTTCTGGAGAGCATCGTCCGATCGACATCAATGCCGTCGTGGAGGAGAGCCTGAACCTTGCCTATCACGGGGCGCGCGCCGAAAAGCCGGGATTCAACGTCACGCTGACGCGGAATTTCGACCCGCAGGCGGGGGATGTCGATCTCTACCCGCAGGAGATCACGCGGGTGCTTCTCAACCTCATCTCCAACGGCTTTTATGCAACGGCCAAGCGCAGCGCCGCAGCGAATGGCGCGGGTTATGAGCCGACGCTCTCCGCCACCACCAGGAGTCTCGGCGACCGTGTCGAAATCAGGATCCGCGACAACGGCACCGGCATTCCGCCGGAGGTGAAGGAGAAGATGTTCAATCCATTCTTCACGACCAAGCCAGCCGGCGAGGGCACCGGGCTCGGCCTGTCGCTCAGCCACGACATCGTCGTCAAACAGCATGCCGGCACGATCGACGTCGACAGCCAGCCAGGCGAGTTCACCGAGTTCCGGATTGTGCTGCCGCGCGCTGCGGCCTCGCTCGCAAAATCGGGAGGTGAAGCATGAGCCTCCTCATCCTGGTCGTCGACGACGAACCCGACGTCGAGCCGCTGTTTCGCCAGCAGTTCCGCCGCGACATCCGAGCCAGCCGCTTCACCATGGAGTTCGCGCAATCGGCGGTCGATGCGTTGGAGCAGATCGACCACGCCGAAGGGGTGACACTGATCCTAGTGCTGTCCGACATCAACATGCCCGGCATGAGCGGGCTCGAGCTGCTGCCGAAGATCAAGGTGCTGCGGCCCGACGTCCCGGTCATCATGATCACCGCCTATGGCGACGCCGAAACCAAGAGCAAGGCGCTGGAGAACGGTGCCGAAGCGCTGCTGACCAAGCCGATCGACTTTTCGGCGCTCAGGCAACAGATCGAAACCCGGCTGGGAATGGTGGCGTGACGGCGCGCATCCTCGTGGTCGACGACGAGCCCGATCTTGAGGTCTTGATCGTCCAGAAGTTCCGGCGTCAGATCCGCGACGGCGCGGTCATTTTCCTGTTTGCCAACGATGGTGTGGACGCCCTGTCCGTCATCGACGGCAACAGCGACATCGACATGGTGCTGTGCGACATCAACATGCCCCGTATGGACGGCCTGTCGCTGCTGGAGAAGCTGCAGCAGGCCGAGGGCCAGCAGCTTTCGACGGTCATCGTCTCCGCTTACGGTGACATGGCCAACATCCGCACTGCGATGAACCGAGGCGCCTTCGACTTCATCACTAAGCCGATCGACTTTGCCGACCTGGAGACCACGATCGCCAAGACCTTGAAGCATCGCGAGGTGCTGCACGAGGCGCATCGGCGGCAAGCGGTCGCGGAGCGCGCGCATGCATCGCTGTCGCGCTACTTCTCGCCCAATCTGGCCGAGCGGCTGGCCGGCGACGCCGACGGGTTGGCGCTAGCCGGGCAGTGGCGCGAGGTCGCCTCGCTGTTCACCGACATTACCAGCTTCACAACGCTGGTGGAAACGATCGACCCTGCCACGCTTGGCGCGCTCCTCAACGACTATTTGGCTGGCATGACCGACGTCGTGTTCGCGCATGAAGGCACCGTCGCCAAGATCGTCGGCGATGCGCTGCATGTGCTGTTTGGCGCTCCTGGCGAGCAGCAGGACCATGCGGCGCGCGCGGTTGCCTGCGCGTTCGAGCTCGACGCGCTGTCGCAATCGTTCCGCGATAGCTGGCGCGACAAGGGCGTCGCGGTCGGTACGACCCGCATCGGCGTCCATGCGGGTCCGGCGCTGGTCGGAAATTTCGGCGGAGGCCGCTTCTTCGACTATACGGCCTATGGCGACACCATCAATATCGCGGCGCGGCTGGAAAGCGCCAACAAGCAGCTGGGCACGCGTATCTGCGTCAGCGGGAGCGCGGCTGCAAGGGTCGACGGCTTCCGCGGACGGCCGGTCGGCGATCTGATGCTGCGCGGCAGGGCCGAGGCGCTGCGCGCGTTCGAGCCTTTGTCGTCAAAGCAGTATGATGATCCTTCGACGGCGAGCTATCTCGAAGCCTTCGGCAGATTGGAGGCCGGCGATGCAAACGCGCTTACGGCTTTCGCCGCGCAGATCGGCAAATGTCCAGACGACCAGCTCGCCAGCTTCCATCTCAAGCGGCTGCTCAACGGCGCCAAGGGAACGCGGATCAGCCTCGACTGATCTTTGCGCCTGTCGCTACCGCGACCGTCAGACAAAAAGCACTTCGGCGGACAGAGCGCGGACATCGGCGGCCAGGATCGCGGCAAGGCGGCGTTGGGCGCGAATTTCGGCCATGAGGGGTGAGTACCTTCAGGAAGCCTAAATTTAGGTGCTCTGGCCGCGAGTCTATTCGGCCCTTCGCCGGCAAGGCCGGCGAAGATACGGTCGAACACGCCCATCCTGCTCCAACGGATGAAGCGGTTGTAAAGCGTCTTGGGCGGGCCATAGCCCGTTGGCGCATCCTTCCACTGCAGGCCGTTCCTGATCACGTAGACGATCCCGCTCACCACCCGTCGGTCATCGACCCGTGGAACGCCATGCGACAGCGGAAAATGCGGCGATATCCGCGCCATCTGGCGCTCGCTCAGCAGAAACAAATCACCCATCACGGCCTCCTTCTCGGAAACCGTGAATCACATCTCAATCCAAATTAATAGGTCCTGAGCCTAGACATGTGTGATCATTCCAGCAATCGTCTGCGTCGGGTCAAACTTTCGCGTTCGCCTGATGTCGTGGATGCGCCGGAATCGGTCGAGAGATGAAGGGCCTGTCGCGCGACTTGATGAACCCGAAAACTGACGTTCGCGGACAGCGCAGTGCCAAAAGGGACCTTGCATCAAATGGCAAGCTCCAGGTGGTGTCCGCGCTTGGTCGAAGAGAAACTCGGCAAGGCGGCCGAACCGCGGAGCAGTTGAAGGCCGCCTGAGCCCTGCGATCCCCATAGGGGCGTTTTCGGGCAGGCTAAGGCCGAAGGTCCACCGGTCCGGGCGGTCCGGGCGAAATCGCCCAGCCGCGGAACCCGGATATAGTCTTTCTGGAGAGTCATGCTGACGACAAAGGAACCGTCGGCGTGCTTTATGGGGGCAGAAACGCCAGGGCAGCTTCGGAAGCGTTCCGCTTCAGATTGTGAACTGGCCTTAGTCCTCCGCAAGGCCTAACTTGCGGCAAAGGAGCGCTCAGCCATGACGCGACGGCCTTACGGACTGGTCTGCCCGATCTCGCGCGCCTGCGAGTTCCTGGAGCCACGCTGGACGATTCAAATCCTGGCCGAGCTCTGGAACGGCTCGACCCGCTTCAATGACATTCGCAAGGGAGTAGGCAACATCTCGTCCGCCCTCTTGTCGAGGCGGCTCAAGGAGATGGAAGCGTTGGGCCTGGTCGAGCGCGTCGAGGACAAGGCGTCGGGCACCATCGCCTATTTCCGCACCGAGAAGTCGATCAAGCTCGAGCCGGCGATGAACGCGCTGGCGGAATGGGCGCAATGCAACATCGAGGCGGAGATCGCGCTCGCCGACGTGGATGTTTCGACCCTCATGTGGCTCGTGCGGCGAAAGATCGACCTCGCTGAGCTGCCGCGGCGGCGCGCCGTCATCCGGTTCCATTTCCGCGACGATCCCCCACCGAAGTGCCTCCATTATTGGTTTGTGGTCGAGCCAGGCGCGGACTTGCCCGAGCTATGCTCGCTCGACCCCCACCGGGACGTCGACCTCTACGTCGAGACCGGCGTTGTTCCGCTGGGGGCCATTCTGGAGGGCCGCTCCAGCATCGAGCGTGAGAAAGAAAAGGGCGGCCTTTTCCTGAGCGGCGACCCCGGCCTTGCCCGCAGCATGGACCGTTGGCTGCGAACCTCGGTCTATGCGGCGCTCGAAGGTATCGTCCCGCTTTCTTGAAAACCATACTGAGGTTGCAGCCTCACGCGCGGAGGGTCGCTCGTAGCCGTGCAACGCCTATTACCGAGAACAAGGGAGGAAAGACATGTCGGGTAAAATTCTGCAAATCAACTACAAGCTCAACGGGCCGAGGGCCGAGTATGAGAAAGACAACCTGCCCTATGCTCAACCCATCGCGGACATACCTGGCCTGCGCTGGAAGGTCTGGATTATAAACGAGGCCCAAAGCGAAGCCGGCGGGATTTACCTGTTCGACGATGACGCCGCCGCGCAGTCCTTCGTTGATGGGCCAGTTGTTTCGGAGATGAAAGGTGACCCGACGTTGAGCATCAAGGCGTTTGACGTGATCGCTGAACTCACGACCATCACCCGTGGCCCGGTGAAGTATATAGACTCACTGAACGCGATTCAAAGCGTGGTCGCCTAGATCTTAATTCCAGGCATTTTAGCAAAATTGAATATTCCAATGAACGGCCTGTGATTTGCCCGCCGGGAGTTGGGCCGACGCCGTTCCAAGCTCTCCACCTTATGGTGGTCGCCGTCCGGCAGCGCGTCTCTCGTTATATCTGCCAGTGATCTGATCGCTTCATATCTTACCGCCGCAACGTCTTGGCATTCTGTCCCCTGGTCATCAGGAAAAACCATCCCGTTGTCGTCAAGGTCGAAATAAAAGAGCGCCATGGGTGTTGAATTGGCAGGCCGCGATTTTGTTCCAACGCTGACGGCTTTTGTCCGATTCCGAACCGTCGGCGCGATCACCCGCCCCGCAGCGCGGACCAGATGTCATGCCAATATGCTGTGACAAGCGAGGCCAGCGCCGCAGCGGCCATACCGGTGACGCCTAAGGCGCCTAGGCCCATGAGCTTCCAGCGTGTCACCTATTGGCAGCTGTCGGAGGCTCTCGGTCCCCATAGTCCAAGATAGAGGCTATCCTCCTCAATTTGGACATTGCTTCATCGATAGTTCGCCAGGATGGCTCTCCCTGATGTAGCGAATCCCTGGCGCTCGCCAGATCAGTTCTGACGATCTGCATTATTTCGCGGGCGACTTCTTTCTTGTCCATGATGCCACTCCTGCGAGACCACGATGGTGGTCTTGGGCACCATCATGCCACGACCGCCGACCGGGCGGCAACGGAACGATCCACCCTGTGCCGGGTTACACCCACCAAAGGTGAACCATCATGCTTAAGCTGTTGATCCGCCTCGGCGCGATCTATGCGGCGTTTCAAATCGGCAGGGAATACGGCCGCGCCGAGACGGAGGTCATGCTGTTGCCGCCCGTCGACTATGAGAGACGCCCATCGGGCAAGGAACGAGGCGGAGTTTGGGGAGCCGACCTAAGTGCGGTTCCGACTAGGTCGACCGTCAGCAACCTACCTGAGGCCCGTTTCGTTGCCAATCAACGGAATGATTTTTGGGGATCTATCGGGTTCGCGCTCGGTGCTTGTTCGCGCTTCTGACGCCTGACTTCAGGAGACCGTGCCGTTCCTGCCAGATGATTCTTTCGGTTGGGCTTGCACGTCGAAAATACCCGCGCTATGTATTCAACCGATAGGTTGTCAACCGAATGGTTAATTACGTGCCGTCAGATCGTCTCAGCTCGACCCTGTTCGCTCTCTCCGATCCTACGCGGCGTGGAATCCTTGCGCGCTTGGCGACCGGCGACGCCACTGTGACTGAATTGGCCGAGCCGTATGAAATGAGCCTTGCGGCCGTTTCCAAGCACCTAAAGGTGCTCGAAACTGCGGGCCTAGTTTCGCGCGGCCGAGAGGCGCAGTGGCGTCCCTGTCACCTTGAGGCCGCTCCTCTCCGAGATGTCTTCGAGTGGCTCGAAAGCTATCAGCGCTTCTGGGACAGAAGCCTCGATACCCTGGCCCAATATCTGAAGGTTATGCAGCGCCAGGACCCCGATAGCAAAGATGGCTGAGCTCTTGCGAGCCGCGAGCCGACCCCTTCGACCCCAAATAAAAAAAGGAAGATCTCAGTGACATCAACAATTGACGCCAGTTCGCTAGACGAGCCCGTAATTATCATCACGCGAATGCTCGACGCGCCACGTGAACTTATCTGGAAGGCCATTACAGATCCAAAGCATGTCGCGCAGTGGTACGGCGGGCACGGCTTCTCGAGCCCTCTCTGCGAGATGGATGTAAGACCCGGCGGCGCCTGGCTCCACATTATGCAAGCCCCCAACGGCGCACAGTTCACGATCAACTGCGTCTTTCTAGAAGTCGTCGAGCCAGAGCGGCTCGTCTGGAAAACCATCAAAGACGAGAAGCGAAATCCTGCTCCACCGACTGCCGTCAATACGGTCACCCTCGAGACACACGGACTTCAGACGAAATGGATGCTCGTCGCACGCTTCGATTCGTTCGAGGACCGGGACATCACAGCCGGGATGGGTTTCGGCCACATGATCAGCCAGGGCGCGGAGCGCATGGCGGAATACCTCAAGACTCTTTGAGGCAGCGAATGTCGGCGGCGACCATGGCCGCCGGAACGCCTCTCACCAAACAAGCTAGGAGACAATTGTATGCCAACCGACTTTCAAACGCCTTCGAGCTCGAAGGCCATGTTGTGGACTGGGCGAGCAATGAGCGGCCTCGTGCTGCTGTTCCTGGTCATGGACGGCACCACGAAGCTGATGATGATCCAGCCCGTAGTCGATGCGACGGCGCAGATCGGCTATCCACTGGACCTGGTGCGCCCCATCGGAATCATCGGTCTCGTTTGCGCCGTCCTTTATGCCGTTCCGCGCACGGCCCTCCTCGGCGCGATCCTCACCACCGGCCTGCTCGGCGGCGCCATCGCCAGCAAGATGCGCCTAGAGGAACCACTCTTCAGCCAGGTTCTCTTCGGGGCCTATGTCGGCGTCCTGGCCTGGGGCGGCCTCTACCTGCGCGACGGCCGGCTGCGCGCCCTCTTCACCCTGCGCCGCGCAACGACGACCTGATCGCGACGCCCATTCCCACAGACCGAACTGCAACCCCGCCTAAGGAGCGAGACATGCAACCCTATCTGTTTTTCAAAGGCGAATGCGAGGACGCGTTCAAGCTTTACGCCACCTGCCTCGGCGGCAAGATCGAGGCCATGCTTTCTTATGAGGGCACCCCGGCCGCGGACCATGTGCCGGCAGAATTGCGCAGCAAGATCATCAATGCTCGTCTGGCGGTGGGAAATACGGTCTTGTTGGGAACTGACGTTTCGCCGGACCGCTATCATGAGCCTCAAGGCTTCTCGGTAGCGCTCCCCGTCGACAGCCCGACCGAGGCCGAGCGCGTATTTCAAGCCTTGGCGGAAGGCGGGACGGTGCGCATCCCGCTCGAGCAGAACTTCTTCGCCGTCCGCTATGGCACGCTCGTCGATCGCTTCGGTATCCCGTGGATGATCGTTTGCCAGCAGCCGGCCTGATCTTTCTGCCGGACCCTTGGCATGCCATCCGGCCATCGCTTGACCCAAAATTGGAGGGATCAATGACTACCATTGCTATCGCCGTCGTCGCTCTGTTCGGCGCTTTACTTGTTCTTATTCTCATCATTGCCTTTGCCGCTCCCGACACGTTCCGCGTTCAGCGCGCGGTGAGCATCAAGGCTCCGCCAGAGAAGATCTTTGCGCTCATCGCCAACTTTCGCGATTGGGTATCCTGGTCGCCCTACGAGAAGTTGGACCCCGCGATGAAGAGAACCTACAGCGGCGCAACAAAAGGCAACGGCGCCGTATATGCGTGGGACGGCAAAGGCAAGGCTGGCGCGGGGCGCATGGAGATCACGGACACATCTTCACCCTCGCAAGTGACAATCAAAATAGATTTCATCAAGCCGTTTGAGAACCACAACATCGCGGAATTCACACTGGAGAGCAAAGGGGGCTTCACAAACGTCACCTGGGCTATGCACGGTCCCAATCCCTTCATCGCGAGGGTGATGCATCTGATTTTCAACATAGACCGGATGATCGGCACAGACTTCGAAATCGGTCTCGCCAACCTGAAGGCGGCCACTGAAACTTGACCGCAACTGGCAATTTCGAGGTGCGGGGCACGCCCGTCCTCCGCCAGATGGACGTCGATCTGCTCCCGTCACGAGAACCAGGAGGCAACATGTCTTTTCAAGCGTACCTAGACAACATCAAAGCGAAGACGGGTAAAACGCCGGACGATTTTGCCAAGCTAGCCAGCCAGAAAGGTTTGGCCAAACACGGCGAAATTATAGCATGGCTGAAGACCGAGTATGGCTTGGGGCACGGACATGCCAATGCCATTTCGATGGTTCTCCTAAAGTCCGACGCGCGAAAAGACAACTCGGATGAGAAGCTCGACAAGCTGTTTTCAGGAAAGAAGGACATCTGGCGCGCAGCCGGTGAGGGTATAATCGCGAAAGTGTCTGAGTTTGGACCGGATGTCGTGGTTTCGGTCGGCGAAACGTATGTCAATCTTATGCGGGGGAAAAAGAAGTTCGCCATTCTCCAGCCCTCTTCGGTCGAGCGCCTAGACGTCGGCATCAAGCTAAAGGGCGTAAAGCCCGAGGGACGTTTCGAGGCTGCCGGATCATGGAACTCGATGGTTACGCATCGCGTGCGCATCAGTGACCGTAACGAGACTGATGCCGAAATCGTCTCTTGGTTGAAGCGGGCCTATGATGTTGCGACATCCTAGAATACCGGTCCCCGCTGCCACAGGACTCCACCTTTAGATCCGATGCCGACCGTGTCTAAACCGGCATGGACATCTCGCGCACCCATTTGCGCAGCACATTCTCGTGGAGATCGAGGTCGCGGGCCGCCTGGGCCACCGCAGTTCGGGGCGCATTCCATCGCCGGCAGGACGGAGGTCTACGCACACGGTCCGAAGTAGAGAAGGTTGGTTTCCAGTGCCCTTCCCTCTACCACCTTCAAATTCCGAACAATTCTCCAGTGGCCGCACGGTTTCCCGAAAGCCCAGCGTTTGCGGGATGTGCAGCCGAAAGCTGTGGAGTGTGGCAGCGCCCTGAGCGTGCAAATTGCTCTCTGAATGCCGATCATTCTCCGAAGCTGGGGAGTAGCCCCAAAAATCCCCAGGTTTTGACAACAGCAATATCAATGCCTTAGCGCCGGCCTTGCTGGGGGCGGTTTTGCGGTTCGCTCACCTGTCGAGAAGGACCACAACTAAGTCGTCGCTCGCTAGGTCCGGGTTGCGCCACCTACGGACATCGCCAAGTCACTACTCAGACGTCGCGTTTGGGCCGGGAGCCGACTGGCAGCTTCGAGGCGTGGAATTTCAGAAGCGGACCTCAGATGCACTGCGTGCATTGACGTGAACTGACCCGAAGCGGACACTCAAATGGGTGGGCGAGCATCACCCGCTCTGCCCCACAAGCAGACCCTTGCGAGCAGATCTCAGGATCACCCTGGCGCTTGGCAGCTGAGGTTCTGCCCCTCATCTCCAGTGCCTGCTAGTCAGCCTACAGCACCGATACGGTGATCTAGAGAACGGCAGCAGCTTCGCGGATGACCGAGGTTTCTAGGCCTTCAGCGATCTCGCTAATCCGAAGCTGATTCCGATAGTCAGCTCGGAGCTCATGGCCCGACCTTCTTGAGAGCTTGGCCAACTCCGTTGCAGCACGCACCGCCAACCAACACGCGCCCTGACTTATCGCAGTATCATAGGCTCTAGTTAGGACTCTCATCCCTCGGGTCACATCCGCCTTGGCGACCAAGCAACCCTCAATACGTTCTATTTCAGCCTGCGCCCATTTCTCGCCGGTCTTGTCCATCGCCTCGACAGCATTCTCGATTGCCGCGAGACCCTCATCGATCCGTCCATGCCGGAGGCAAATGTCCGCAATCGACGAATAGAAGTGTGGCAAGTGCAGCTCAGAGCCAGTCGAGCGCCATCGGTTCATGCCGTCTCGCAGCATTCTGAGTCCTTCGTCGGGCAGGTTGCTGCCGATAGCCCAGCCGAGCACCGTGCGAGCACCTCCGGACCAGGATGCCAGCCTGCGGTTGTCAGCTAATATGAGCATTCGTTCAGCGATCTCACGGCACTCGGCCGGCTCATTGCGGAACCGTCGGGCAATGGCGAGATTCATGAGGATAAATGCCAGATTGAGCGGATGATCGAGCCGCTCCGCGGTTTCAACGCTTGACGCACAATTGGCGAGCCCGGTGTCGACCCGCCCTGCGAGCACCTGCACCACGCCCAGATAGCTGCGACAGATCGCGGGGCCGTCCTCTCCATATCTTGCGACATCGAAATCCCCATTGGAGGTCGCCCAGGCATTGATTCCGGCCTCGGCTTCCCGTGCGGCATCCCCAATGGCACCGAGATAGAAATAGGAAGTGGCGAGCGCCCGATGCGCCAAAGTCGTTTCCTCAACGTTTTCTCCGCACGAGGTTTCGGCAAGGAGTTGCTTGGCCAGGTCTCGGCTCCGGTGCAGGTCAGGCCGGTCAAGGTAGAAGTTCCAAAGCGAACGTCGGACAAAAAAGAGGTTGGAGGTGAGGCCCGTTGATATACAAAGCTCTTCGGCACGGAGAAAGTTCGCTTCAACCTTCTCCGACGCATATCCATCTGACGCGTTCAGCGGGACGCCCATTTCAATCCGGATTCTGAGTTCAAGCTCATTTGTATCGCCCGAGCTAGTGACCGCTTCCAGGGCATCCAGCGCGCCCGTGAAATGCGCGACCGCCTCCGGATTGGCATATCGCGCCGCGGCAGCGCGGCCTGCTTGGAGGAAGCATTCAGCTGCCTCAAGATACCGCTTTGCCGCTATGAGGTGATGTGCAACCAGCTCCGGTTCGGCCGTCGGCTCCATGCCGAGTTTGTCGGCCAGCCGGCTGTGTATGTCCTGGCGCACCGATTTCAACATACTGTGATAGGCAGCATCGCGAACGAGCGCGTGCTTGAACGTATATCGTGCGTCCGAGCCCCTTCCGCGCCGGAAGACGAGCTCGGCATCCACGAGCTTATCGAGTGCCTCTTCCAACTGGGCAGCGCTGAGCCGCGTGACCGATCCGAGGAGGTCGTGGCGGAATTCGCGGCCGATGCATGCGGCCATTTGCGCAACTTCCTTGACCGGCTGCAATCGGTCGAGGCGGGCCATCAGCGAATCGTGCAACGTTAGCGGAATGTCGAGATTTGCGAGTGTGGCGTGATCTTGGTCGAAGACGGCTGCGCGATCGAAGTGGCGGGCTTCGAGAACACTCTTTGTCAGCTCTTCAATGAACAGCGGCACACCATCCGTCGCGGCGATGATCTTGTCCACAATGATGGCCGGTAGTCGAATATCGCCAGCGAGTTTCTCGATGAAAGCGGTGGTCTGTTCACGGCCCAGGCGATTAAGCGCCAATTTCGTCACTATGGGATGTCCCCCAAAACCGTGTTCGAAGGTCGGTCTCGTCGTCACCATCATCATGACCCGAGCGTGCTGAATCCGTTCTACACATTGATCCAACAATTCGAGCGTTGTCGCGTCAATCCAGTGGATGTCCTCGATCACGAACAACAATGGCAGCCTTGCTGCAGCGTCGAGGATGTCGTTCAACAATCCGTCAAGCGTTCGCGCTCGCAGCTGCTGCGGGTTCAGGCCCGTCAAAGCATCGCTCTGGTAGTTTTGAAGATCGAGCAGGGAAGCGAAGATAGGCAACAACGGATTCGCTGGACCTTTGGTGCCTTCGAGTTTTCTGACCTTCTCTTCATCCCCGTCGGCTTCTTCAATACCGATAGTGCGGCGGAGTTGCTGAACAGCTGGATAGAGCGGCGAGCCAGAGTAATACGGCGAGCACTGATAGCTCACCCGCACATGTTTCTCTTGAGAGACCGCGTCTATCAAGGCGCGGGTGATGCGAGATTTGCCGATACCCGCCTCGCCGCTGAGTAGCACGAGCGGCCTTCGCCCCTCTTCGCTTGCCCCCAACGTTCGAGAGCAAGTCCGAGTTCGAGGTCCCTTCCGAACATGATTTGAGGAGCGCTCGTGACGCGCGCGTCATAGCGCGTCTCGACGGCATGTTCCCCGACAACCAGAAACGGCGAGAAGGGTATCGAAAATCCCTTCAGCTCGATAGGCCCCAAGCTCTCAACCGCGAATATTCCGCCGAGCAACTTTCTCGTGCTCTCGGCGACCACCACATATCCCGGTTGGGCCAGGGCTTGCAGCCGAGCGGCGAGATTGGGCGTTTCGCCAACGACGACTTCTTCTTGTGCGGACCCAGTCCCGATGACGTCTCCGACGACACACAATCCCGTGGCAATTCCCACTCTAGCTGCGAGTGGCACTTGACCGGGAGTGCGCAAACTGGCGACAGCTTTCACTATGGAACGTCCAGAGCGGACCGCCCGCTCGGCGTCCTCCTCGTGGGCGTGTGGCCAGCCGAAGTAGCACAGCACGCCGTCGCCCATGAATTTGGCGACGTAGCCATCATAACGGGCGACCTCTGCGGCGACCAACGATTGATATGCGGCTATGACCGAGCCCAAGTCCTCAGGATCGAGCGTCGACGCCAGTGCGGTCGAGCCCACGAGGTCGACGAACATGACTGTGAGGTGGCGCCTTTCTGCCTCACTCCCCTCTCGCTTAGGTACTACACTTTGGAGAGCATCCCACTTGGCATCGTCGTCTGCTTTCAGCGGCTGGGCCGGTGGATGCGAGAGCTCGGCGATGGCGGTCAGGATTCTTCTCCGGTGACCAACAGATTTTACGCCAAGCTCCCGAAGGTCATCGTCGGAGAGCTTTGGTAGAATTGCCGGTTCAATGTCGTTGTCGATGAATGCGCTGGCATACTGCTCAAGGCTCAAGCCTTGCAGCCATGAAGCGATCCCCTTGCCGCCCTGCTGATGATCCATCGAGGCAGTCAAGCGCACATGCTCAAAATGTCAATCGGACCACGTAAGAATGCGTCACCCTTTGTGTTCAGGCGCGGACGAGCGGCGTCCGCGCTGCACCAAAACGCCCCCAATCCGATTGCCTGGGATCACGGCAGATCCAGGCGCAACCGCGACCTTCAGCGTGATCGCATGCAATGTCTGCTTTCAGGCGGCAGCAGGGCTGATCGCTACGGCCGACATGCGGCGGTGAGTTCAACTGGTCATCGCAACACCTTCTGTAGCCTATCGGCCGGCGTTTCGAAGTCCAGGATTTTTCGGGGGCGCTGATTGAGCCGCAGAGCGACGGCGTTGAGTTGGGCTTGGGAGACACGGGAGAGGTTGGTTGCTCTCGGGAAGTACTGCCTGAGCAGACCGTTGGTATTTTCGTTGGTGCCGCGCTGCCAGGGACTGCGCGGATCGCAGAAGTAGACCTGTAGATCGGTTGCAACGGTGAAGCTCCTGTGACGAGCCATCTCCTTGCCCTGGTCCCATGTCAACGAGCGCCGCAGCTCTTCGGGCAATGTGCCGATCTGCTTGGCGAGGGCCGCCACGACGGTGGCCGAGTCCCTTCTCGTCAACTTCACAAGCATCGTGAACCGGCTGTGTCGTTCGACGAGGGTGGCGATGTTCGTGTCGTTCGCACCGGTGAGCAGATCACCCTCCCAATGGCCTGGGATAGCTCGATCCTCAGCCTCAGCGGGACGCTCGCGGATGGAGACCATATCGAGTATCTGCCCTTGCCCCGTCCGGCGCTGTGCACCTTTGGCGAGGCGCATCTGCCGTTTGGTGCGCAGATGTGCCGTCAGTTCCTTCTTGAGTACCCCTCGCGACTGGATGAATAGACTGCGATAGATTGCTTCATGAGATATCCGCATGCTTGGATCGCCCGGGTACTCTCGCCTCAACCAGCCCGCTATTTGCTCCGGCGACCACTGTAGCGCCAGCTTTTGCGCGACCCGCCATCGTAGCCGTCCAGAGCATGCAAGGCGACACTGCTTCGGGCGTAGCGCGCGCTCCCAAGCCTGCTTGTCAGCCCGAGTTGCACGGTAAGTTCGCGTACCTCCATTGCGCGTGATCTCCCGACATATTGTCGATGGCGCGCGCCCAAGACTTCTGGCAATGGCGCGTATCGCAAGACCCGCCGCGATCCCCCGAGAGATCTCTTCTCGCTCCGCCAGTCCAAGCGCCCAAGCCGCTCTACGCCTTGCTGACGGAGCAATGCCGCCATGTAGGGATACGATCCGCTGCACGCCGGTTTTGTTCCTGCGGTCCAATGCCCGCGAGATCGACGAAATGCTTTGGCCTTGCTTCCATCGCTCCCAAAGCTCGGCCTTCTGCGCTGATGTAAACCAGACCCGTGACGTCACCATGCGACACCTCCTCATCCTCTCAGACTAAAGGTGTTGCCACGATCGGTTGAACCCACCGGCGCATTGCTGACCGGCAGCCTTGGGGCCGGAAGCAGACTGTCAGTTTTCAGAGCAAATACAGGGGAAAGAGGTCATTCGGATCTCGAGTCCTTCTTGAGACTTGCGTGCCGCTGGTCAAGCATTGGATAAGGCTCGATCGTCAAAGTGGAGCTAACCTTGCCTGACATCATGGTAACTTCAGCACGAGCTAATGTTAACTCCGCCAGATCCGGTCGATCACATCGAAAGCGAGCGAGACATTTGGATCGGATCGCGTTGGGAACAGACAGGCAAAACCCAGGCTTGTCTCCAGCTTGACCTTGTCGGCGATGACCAGCCCGCTCGCCTGTCGTTCGTTGAGCGCGATGGACTCCCGGCAAAGGCTGAGCCCAAGGCCGGTGCGAACCATCGCCAGCATTGAGGATTCCTGATCGACAAGGGCAACGACGTTTTGCTTGAGGCCGCCCAATTGCCTTGCCAGCAGCCGATTGTGGACCGATGCTGGCGGCGTGCCGATCCATGGTAGTTCGGCAAGCTCCTTCCAGTCCCGTCCTGCCACCATGCCGGCGAAGGCAGGCGGCGCCACGACGCGATAGGTCAGGCGCGACAATGGCTTTATGAAGAACTGGGCCTCGGCATCGATGGTATTGGTGCTGGTGCCGAAATCATCGAGGTCGCCGAGAAAAAAGCCGACATCCAGCTCGTTACGTTTCAACCGGATGGCAACTTCACCGCTCATGCCTTGTCGAAGTTCGGTGTCGATGCCCGGGCCACTTTCGCCAAGAGCCTGCAGAAACGCCCCAAGGCGGGTGAACTCAGGGTCAATGATCGTGCCGATCCTGAGTTTGCCGCGCAGCTGCGCGTTGAGATGCCTCGCGGTCTGCCTGAACTCGGCCGCCAGCGCCAACACCTGCTGACCCTTGGCAGCAAGCAGTGCGCCGTCGCGGGTCAGCTCAAGTCCGCTCGCAGTTCGCTGGAACAGTGTCACGCCGAGGTCCAGGGAAAGGCGCTTGAGCTGAAGACTGATGGCGGGCTGGGTCAGATGCAGCAATTCGGCCGCCCGGGTCACGTTGCCTTCCTGCGCCACAGTGACGAAGGCTCGCAGCAGCCGCAGATCGAGGTAATCAGGCATATAAATTTCCTTTATAATGCTGTCTTGCATTTATCATTGGATTCCACGCGGGAATAGCCGCTATGTCGGCCTCGGAGGATTTCCATGTCTCAAGCTGCTGGCCGCAATTATAAGAGATGGCGGGGTTTTGGCCGCGCTGATCGCACAGCCTGTCGCGCCACTCCGCTCATTGCTCTCAGTGGGAAACGCAAGCCATGAACGCGCGCAACATCCGTCCGGCTAGCGAAGTTTTCGACTACATTATCGTCGGCGCCGGCTCGGCGGGCTGCCTGCTTGCCAGCCGCCTCAGCAATGATCCCGCCAAGCGGATTCTGTTGATCGAGGCTGGCCGCAAGGACAACTACCCCTGGATCCACATTCCCGTGGGCTACCTCTACTGCATCGGCAACCCACGCACCGACTGGCTTTACAAAACGGAGGCCGAGGCAGGCCTCAACGGCCGCTCACTGCGCTATCCCCGAGGCAAGACGCTCGGCGGCTGCTCTTCGATCAACGGCATGATCTACATGCGCGGCCAGTCGCGCGATTACGATCACTGGGCGGCAATCACCGCCGACGGCGAGTGGTCATGGGAAAACGCGCTGCCGGACTTCAAGGCGCATGAGGATCACCATCGCCTCGACGACGGCGCCGACCCGGTCACCGGCGACAACAGCCGCTTTTCGGACATGCATGGCCATGGCGGCGAATGGCGCATCGAAAAGCAACGCCTGAAATGGGAAATTCTCGAATCATTCACAGATGCCGCGGTGCAGGCGGGGATCCCCCGCTCTCCCGACTTCAGCAGCAGCAACGACGAAGGTGTCGGCTACTTCGAGGTCAACCAGAAATCCGGCTGGCGCTGGAACACCTCGAAAGCCTTTTTACGTCCGGCCCGCCATCGCCGCAACCTGGTGGTCTGGACCGAAGCCGAAGTCGATAGGCTCCGCATCGAAACCACACCCGATGGACGCAAGCGGTGCACGGGCCTGTCTCTACACAGACACAAGCAATCGCTATCGGTCGAGGCCAGTGGCGAGGTCATCCTTTGCGCCGGAGCCATCGGCTCACCGCAAATATTGCAGCTCTCGGGCATCGGTCCGGCGGTGCATCTGAAGCGTGCCGGCATCGACGTCGAACTCGATCTTCCCGGTGTCGGAGAAAACCTCCAGGATCATTTGCAAATCCGCACCGTCTTCAAGGTCACCAATGCCAGGACACTCAACACGCTCGCCAACAGCCTCTTCGGCAAGGCGATGATCGGGCTGGAATATGCCGTCAAGCGCAGCGGCCCGATGAGCATGTCCCCATCGCAGCTCGGCGCGTTCACGCGCTCCGATCCTAGCCAGACGCACCCCAATCTCGAATATCACGTTCAGCCGCTCAGCCTCGATGCTTTCGGTGAACCGCTGCATACTGTCCCGGCCTTTACCGCCAGCGTCTGCAACCTCAATCCGACCAGTCGCGGCAATGTTCGTGTGCGCTCCGGACGGCGCGGCGAAGCGCCTGCCATCGCGCCGAATTATCTCAGCACCGAGAGAGACCGCAAGATCGCCGCCGACAGCATCAGGCAGATCCGGTCGGTCGTCGCCCAGCCGGCCCTTGCCAGGTACAATCCCGTCGAGTGGAAGCCCGGTATCGAATTCCAGAGCGACGAAGATCTGGCCAAACTCGCCGGCGACATCGCCAACACCATTTTCCATCCCGTGGGCACCACCAGGATGGGCGGCAAGGACGACGCCATGGCTGTCCTCGACAGCCGGCTGCGCGTACGCGGCATCGAGGGCCTGCGCGTCGTCGATGCCAGCGTCATGCCGACGATCACCAGCGGCAACACCAGCGCCCCGACAATGATGATCGCCGAAAAGGCGGCGCGCTGGATCGTCGCCGACGCGCGGCAGGGCGGACACTGAAGACAAGCGCCGGGAGGATCAGCCAATGACATCGATCTCGCGCTCAGTGCTGCCGCTGTCGGGCATCAGGGTCGTCGATTTCGGCCAGTATATCGCCGGCCCCGCGGTGGCGATGATCCTCGGCGATCTCGGCGCGACCGTGGTGCATGTCGATCCGTCCGCCGGCCCGCTCTGGGACAATCCCGCCAATGCGATCCTCAACCGCAACAAGCTGATCGTCACCATCGATCTGAAAACCGCCGCCGACCTGGAGCAGGCAAGCATGCTTGTTGCCGAGGCGGACATCGTCATCGAGAATTTCCGGCCCGGCGTCCTGGCCCGGCTCGGCATCGACTTCGAGGTGCTGAGAAAGGCTCGCCCCGAACTGATCACGCTGTCGATCCCCGGCTTTGCCTCGAACGATCAGCTGCGCCGCGATTGGCGCGCCTTCGAGACCGTTATCGCCGCCTCGTCCGGCGTCTTCACCGACATGGGACTGAACCGGGTGCTGATGGGGATCAATCCTTCCTTCTCGCCGCTGCCGCTCGCCTCCGCCTATGGCACGATGCTTGCGGCTTCTGCCGCGGTTCTGGCGCTGCAAAGCCGGCAGCGGACCGGCTACGGCGACCATATCGAAGTGCCGCTCGCCTGCGCTGTCATGGAGGGCCTGTCCTACAATTCCATAGAGATCGAAGACTATCCGTTGCGCTACCAGACGCAGCGCGAACGCGAGATCGAGCGGCGTCGTGGGCAAGGCCTGCCGATGGACATGTCCTACGACGATTTGCAGGAATTCCTCGACCCTTTCTATCGCAGCTACATGTGCAGCGACGGCCGCATGTTCTATGTCGTCTGCCCCAGCCACAAGAACCATGCCAAGCGCTGCCTGCAGACGCTTGGCCTCTACGATGACCTCGTGGCTGAGGGACTGCGCGAGGAAGACGACACCTATCTTCCCGTCGCCGAATGGTCGTCGGACGTCTCGCTTGGCGTCTATCCCTTGCCGAAATTCTGGGCCGACAAGATTGCCGCGCGGATGAAGGCAGTGTTCCTGACGCGCCCGGCAGCGGAATGGGAGCGTATCTTCGGCGACGGACTGTTTCCGGGAGCCCCCCAACGTTGGCTGCAGGAATGGATCGCCGACGATCACGCCAAGGCCGCCGGCCTGATGATCGAGGTCGATGATCCCGTGCTGGGCCGCATGGTCCAGCCGGGGCCGATGGTGTGGCTGCAGGAAAGTGGTGAAGCCATGCTGAGCCCGACGCCGCGCAGCTGGGGTACCGTGGCCCAGGCATTGGCCAGACTGGCGCATACATCCCGCCCACGGTTGCCAGACCCTATCGCAGATGCCTCCGCCGGCTGGCTCGATGGCGTCAGGATACTCGATCTCTGCAACGTCATTGCCGGTCCGCACTCGGCTGCCTACCTCGCCCGCTTCGGCGCCGAGGTGATCAAGATCGATCCGGCAAAGCCGTTTTACGACTGCTGGAACACGGTGATTTTCGGCATGTCCCACATGCGCGGCAAGAAATCCGCGCTGCTGGATATCTCCACTACTGATGGACGCGCCGCATTCGAGCGGCTGGTCAAGTCCGTCGATGTCGTCGTCTGGAATGCCACCGACCGTCAGGTCGAAATCATGGGGCTCGATCTCGAAGGGCTACGCGCACTCAACCCCCAGGCGATCTTTTGCCAGCTCGATTGCTTCGGCGGCGTCCGCGCCGGACCTCGCACCAACTATCTCGGCTATGACGATCTGGTCCAGGCGGCGACCGGCATCATGCTGCGCTTTGGCGGATCGATGCAGACGCCGGAAGAACACGCCCATGTCGGCACTATCGATGTGATGTGCGGATTTGGCGCCGCGCTCGGGGTCGCCGCCGCGCTTTACCAGAAATCCACGACCGGCGTTGTTGGCCGGCCACGCACATCGCTGTCGGCGCTGACGGGTCTGGCGCAGATTCCGTTCTGCTACGATTATGAGGGCCGCCAACCATTCGACGAACCCGCTGGCCGCGAGACAAAAGGCTTCGACGCGTTGTCGCGGCTATACGAAACGGCGTCCGGCGGCTCAATCCTTCTCTGCGCCGGCGAAGCCGATCTGCGACGCTTGGAGACGATCGAGGGATTGAGCGGACTGGCTTCGATACCGAAGCCTGAGCGCGGCGCCCATTTGGCCAGGACGTTCATGACCGCATCGGCCGAAATCTGGCAGCAGCGCCTGGTCGACGTCGACATCGGTGCATCGCTTTGCGAGAATATCGAGACAATCCGAAGGCGCAGCGCAAGAATGGCCGACGGCAAGCCCGGCACCGAATGTGGCAGCTATTCTTTCTCCGTCTTTCCGGACCATCCAAGCAGTCACACGGTGACGCAGCTCGACCCTTTTGCTGTCCGACCCAGCCGGGCAAAGGTCTACGCGCTTGCCTCTGCCGAGAAATATGGCGCATCTACAGGCGCCGTCCTCGCCGCCGTAGGCTATGATGACGCTGAAATTGACAGAATGCTTAAGTCGGGTGCCGCCAGTGTTTCTTGGAGCTATGCCTATTTGCCAGACTAGTTAGGATACGCCAAAAGCTCCCGAACGCAGATTGAAAATTACACCTGACGAACAGCTGAAGGAGAAGCGAACTTACCCTAATGCTTCGTCAGCGGTAACATCCGCTTTTAGACTGCAGCAAAGTTCCTCTGTACGGCCGACATGAGGCGCAAATTGGTCACGGCTCCACTCGTAAGTGGAGCCGCTCGTGATCAAACCTCAGTTGCCTCGGCGAGTTCGAGAGCATCCTCTACATCGACTCCCAGATAGCGGACCGTGTTCTCGATCTTGGTATGACCGAGCAATATCTGGATGGCTCGCAGATTTCCTGTCGCTTTGTAGATAATCGAGGCCTTGGTGCGACGCAGGGAATGGGTTCCGTATTCCTCTGGTCGAAGCCCGATCGCCTCGACCCATTCGTCGACGAGGCGGACATACTGCCTTGTGCTCATGTGAGCCTTCGGATCGATCCTGCTCGGAAACGCATAATCATCGGCTGTCCCGCCGCGTCGTTCCAGCCATGCGAGAAGGCTAGAACGTACGTCGCTCATCAACTCGAACTGAACAGGTCGGCCGGTTTTCTGTTGGATGACCATCGCGCGAGTTCGGATCCCCGGTCCTACAACGAGGTTGCCGATTTTGATCTTAACGAGATCGCAGCCGCGCAACTTGCTGTCGATCGCCAAATCGAAGAGCGCTCTGTCTCGCAGGCGCCGTTCATGGTCGAGAAAGAAGCGTAACGCCATATCTGTCGAGGTTTCAGCGGGCGTTTCGTTCCGACCTTCTTGCCAGCATTCCATGCCCGGCGATCGGAGGCGTTGAGGTCGTAGCACGAGTGTCCCATTTCGTTTCTCCTTCGGCCATGATTGGCCACCGGAGAAACGCCGGTAAACTGTTGCGGGGCCGGAAGCAGGCGGTCCGTTTTAACCGATGTCTGAGCTAGAGCGGCCATTCGCACCAAATTCCTGCAGGCTAAACCCGTGCTCTTTGGAACCCCATTGTTTGGCGGAGCCGCATATCCATCCACTGAGCCTCGCCCCGCAGAACTCGATGTTCCGCAGGAACTTCGAGATGACAGAGGTATTGGCAAACCGGGCGATCGGGCGCACTGATGGGCTGATGCAGGAAGATCGGGCAAAAACATGGCGGAGCAGCGCCCTTGGGGACACTCTGTTCCTCGCGGCGGAGTATCGTCAGCTGCGCTTCGATCCGCACTTTCACGACGAGTTCGCCATCGGAATCATCGACGGCGGCTGTCAGGCCTTCGCTTATGACAACGGCCGCCGCCTCGACTTTCCGATGGGCTCGGTAGCCTTGATCGCCCCTGGCGTCGTCCATGTCGGCTGGCCAGGGGTGGAAGAAGGCTGGCGCTACCGGATGCTCTATCCGCCGGCTGACCTTGTGAGGACTGCCGCTGCCGACATCTTCGGGGATGGCGAAACGCCAGGCTTTCACCGACCGGGCGTCGTCGATGGTGTCTTGGCACATGCCCTCTCGCGGCTGCACGAGCTCAGCGCTCGATCCGACACCGATCCCTTGCAACTGGAAAGCCTCTTTCTTCTGGTTATCCGACGCGCGTTCGAGCATCACGCCGGCCGGCGCAGCGGTCCGCAGACGAACGGCGATCGAAAATTGGTTGCCCCGATGCGAGACCTGTTGGAGACGGAGTTCCAAGGTCCGATTGCTCTGGCCACTCTTGCCGGCGCCGTCGGCCTGTCCCGGTTTCAAGCTCTGCGGCATTTCAAGGCCGCCTATGGACTACCGCCCCATGCCTACTTGCGCCAGGTTCGGGTCCGGCGTGCGCAGCAGCTGATCTTAGGCGGCGAGAGACTGGCCGCCGCGGCAGCGACCGCTGGATTCGCCGACCAGGCCCACATGACCCGTATCTTCCGGCAGATCGTCGGCTACACGCCCGGCTCCCTTTCTCACGCCTAGATTTGGCGCACGCCTGGAATCTGGCTGCGAAATGTTCTGGAAAAGCGCGCCCTTGCAATAGCGTTCAAGACCGGCCGCTAGGGCTGCGGCATGCTGCTGCCAAAGATTGGAGCACGCCATGATCGACCTTCGCAGCGATACCTGTAGCCGTCCAACCCCGGAGATGCGGAAAGCAATGGCCAATGCGGAGGTTGGCGATGATGTCTATGGCGACGACCCAACCGTCAAGGCGCTGGAGCGTACCGTAGCCGACCTCCTCGGCAAGGACGACGCGGTCTACATGCCAACCGGCACTATGACCAACCAGGTCGCCATCCGGGCCCACACGCAGCCGGGCGACGCGGTGCTGTTCGACCAGAACGCTCATGTCTACATCCTGGAAGGCGGTGGCCCGGCTGCATTCTCCGGGGTGCTGCCGCGCCTTCTTCCCGGTGTCCGCGGCATCTTCACCGCAGGCGACGTTGATATGGCGATGGGCGTTTCCCACCCGTTCTTTCCTGCGACAGTTGCGGCGCCAGTGCGTCTGCTGTGCCTGGAGAACACCCACAACATCGGCGGCGGCTCGATCTGGCCACTGGAAGCAATCCACGCGGTCGCGGCGGCGGGACGCCGGCATGAGCTGATACTGCACCTCGATGGCGCGCGCCTGTGGCACGCCGCTGCGGCGACCGGCATCTCGGAGGCCGACTACGCCAAACCGTTCGATACGGTCAGCGTCTGCCTGTCAAAGGCGCTTGGCGCGCCTGTCGGCTCCTGCCTGGTGGGAACCACGGACTTCATCACCCGGGCTCGCCGCTTCAAGCAGCAGTTCGGTGGCGGCTTCCGCCAGGCCGGGATTATTGCGGCCGGCGCGCTCCATGCACTCCAGAACCATCGCTCGCGGCTCAGCGAAACCAATGCGCTGGCGAGCCGCTTTGCCCAGGGCTTGGCGCAGATCGATGGCGTCGAGATCGACCCCGCGAAGGTGGAGACCAACATCGTCCGCTACCGGCTGACCAAAGTCGGCGCCGGCCGTTTCGTCGAAGAAGCTCACCGTCGCGGCCTTTGGATGCTGCCCTCGGGCGTCGATGCCGTGCGGGCGGTCTTCTATCTCGACATTGCACAGAGCGATGTCGATGACGCCCTGAAAATCATCGCTGACGCGCTGCGCGCGCTTCCCCAGCAGGACGATTCGAAGAGCCGGAACACTTCGAGCGCCGCGAGTTATTAGGCCGGCTTCACCAGCGGCGCTTCACACTTGCCTATGCGGTCGCAAACTCACTGAACAGGAGAACGACAATGCCGACTTATGTTCTTTCCACCGCGAAGCATTTGACGGCCGAGCAACGCGCAAAGATTGTCGAAAGCGTCACGTCCATCCATCATGTGGAGGCAAAGGCCCCTCGATTCTTCGTTCAGGTGATATTTTATAAAGTCGAGACCGGTTCACTTTTCAGGGGCGGCGAAGCGGCGTCAGCCGATGATATTTGGGTGCGGGCCGATATTCGATCCGGGCGAACCAAAGAGCAAAAGGCTAATATACTTCATCGGATCATGCAGGAAACGAGTGAAATTCTGCAAATTTCCGAAGAGAACGTGTGGGTGTATATCTCAGACATACCAGCAGACAACATAGCAGAGCTCGGCGCCATTCTGCCGCAACCGGGTGGCGAAGAAGAATGGCTCGCAAAGTTGCCCAGCGCGTTGCGCAAAAAATTGTTGTCGGCACCCTGATTCTCGCGGCGCCCAACGGCTCTTGGAATGGTCGGCTACGCATAACGAGCATCGTCCCACTATGGCTCCTATCCGAATGCGGACAGTCCGCTCTTGGGAGCGAGTTGATTGACTGCAGAGGTCCAATAAGAGGCGCAAAGCCGCTGGACCCAACACGAAGCGATGACGACCCCGCGCGACCCACCCGAGGTCGTCCACTTTCAGATTTCAGTTCCCTCGGCCAGCATCAATGCATCCTCGACGTCGACGCCGAGATACCGGACTGTGTTCTCAATCTTGGTGTGGCCGAGCAGAATTTGAATTGCTCGGAGATTCCCGGTGGCCTTATAGATGATGGAGGCCTTGGTACGACGAAGCGAGTGGGTGCCATAGTCCTCACGGCGAAGGCCAACCGCCGAAACCCATTCATCGACCAGGCGCGCATACTGCCTGGTACTCAAATGGCCAGCATGATCGACGCGACTGGGAAAGGCAAGATCGTCGACTGTTCCACCTCTACGTTCGAGCCATGCGAGTAGGCTTGCTCGCGCGTCTGCCATCAGTTCGAATTGAACTGGCCTCCCAGTCTTCTGCTGCACAACCATGGCCCGGGTCCGAATTTCAGCGCCACTCACTAACGCGCCAATCTTGAGCTTCACCAAGTCGCAACCACGTAACTTGCTATCGATCGCAAGGTCGAACAGCGCTCGGTCCCGTGATCGACCTTCGCGGTCAAGAAAGAACCGGATTTCCCAAATCTGACGAACCTTCAGAGGTCGTTTGACGCCTACTCTCTTGCCTGCATTCCAAACGGGACGGTCTTGTCCGGCGAAGTCATACTGCGAATGTCCCATATCGTTTCTCCTCGGGCCACTATTGGCCAGAGCACAAACGTTCAGGAGATTTGTGGGCCGGAAGCCGTCCGTCCGGTATCAGAATGCGTTTGGCGGATAGCTTGCCGTTTCTCGGAGGTAATTCGCCCACAGCGAGCGCAGGCAAGAGTTCACCAAGAGTGAAAAGCCGGCGAACATCGTCCCGACGACGCACACCTCCCCCGAGCCATTGCCCGCGTGCCGCTACTTATTGTGGGCAAATATCGCCATCACCGCGCGGTGGAGAAAGGCCCTAGCGCTTCGCGGCATAGAGCTTCGGACTCGAAATCCTCCCTAGGTATTTTCGTAGCGCGGGAATAGCATGCGCTCGGGAGGTGGGCGATGATCAATGTCTCGATCCGCCGGGCGGATTTCATGATGGTCCTCGCCTATGCGTCGGACCTTGCGACAGGCCATTCTCGCGACTTCGCGCTGAAATCATGTGTGCTTGCAATGCGGATCGCCCAGCTTGCAGGCCTTTCTGAACAGGTTCGGCGCAATGCGTATCATCAGTCGATGCTGCGCTATGTCGGCTGCAACGCCGACACAGACCTTCTGGCGGCCACCTTCGGTGACGAAATCGCGCTTCGCCAGGATCTTGTCGGTCTTGACATGGGCAACCGTGCGGAACTTGGCAGGGTGTTCGTGCAGGCCTTCAAGCGGTTCTATTACGATCTTGCGCCTGACGCGCAGGCCAAGGCGATCGAGACGGCGATGTCGCAGGCGGTCGCGGTGGCCCGACCGGTGCTGACCGCGCATTGCGAGGTCGCGCAGCGGATCGGCGAGCGTCTCGGCTTGTCAGACGAGATCCGGCGCAATCTCGGGCAGATCTACGAACGCTGGGACGGCAAGGGCCTGCCGCGTGGGTCGAGTGGCGAAGATGTCCTGCCGGCCGTACGGCTGATCACACTGGCGCAGGATGTCATCGCGCTCGGCGAAGCCGTCGGTATCGACGGGATGGCCGAAACCATCGCCAGCCGCGGCGATGGGCCATACGAAGCGGATCTGGCCCGGCTCGTTGCCGCCAACGCAGCGGCGCTGATGGAAGGCATCGGCGCGACGGTCGACCGCGACACGATTTTGGCGCTGGAGCCCGATCCGCCGGTGACGCTGGACGAGGCGGCTTGCGATGCGGCGTTCCTCGCCATCGCCGACATGATCGACATGCGCATGCCGTTTACCCAGGGCCATTCGCGGATGGTGTCAGAACTGGCCACGGGCGCGGGGAGACGGAGCGGGCTGCCCGACGCCGACATCCGCGCGCTGCGCTGGTCGGGCTGCATCCATGATATCGGCGAACTCGTAGTGCCGGTGGCGACCTGGATGCGCAACGGTCCGCTGTCCGTGCGAGAGCGCGACGCGGCACAGCTGCACGCCTATTATGGCGAGCGGGCGCTGGCCTCCTTCGGCCGTGACGGCGATGCGATGGGCGCTCTCGTGCTGCGCCATCACGAGCGCCTGGACGGCTCGGGCTACCATCGCAAGGTCGGCGGCTCCGACCTGTCTCCGGCGTCGCGAATCCTGGCCGCAGCCGAAGCCTTCCAGACGTCGCGGGAGGAACGTCCGCACCGCAAGGCGCTGTCCAGCGAGGCGGCGGCGACGCAACTCCGCACCGCCGTCCGCGAGGGCTGTATCTGCGCCGATGCCGCCGAGGCGGTGTTGTCCTTCGCCGGGCAGGCCTCGCGCCGGGCGCTGCCGCGGGCGCTGGCCGGCATGACGCCGCGCGAGATCGAGGTGTTGCGCCTGATCGCCGGCGGCCTCACCGGGAAGGAGACAGCGCGGAAGCTGGATATCTCACCCAAGACTGCGGATCATCATATCCAGAGCGTCTATTCCAAGATCGGCGTGACCACCCGCGCCGCCGCAGCGCTCTACGCGGTCGAGCACGGCCTTATCCGACCTGGCGAAACGCAAGCATAGGGAATCCACCCCATGTGCGCCTGCCCCGAGGCGCGCATCCTGATCCTGTCGACGGACCGATGGTGGCCGCGACCGACAGGAGGAATCAGATGCTTCTCGCAACGACAAAGGTGGCGGACGTCGACCACTTCATCCGTATCTTTTCGACCAAGGGCGCCGACAAGCGCCGGCTGCACGGCTCGAACGGTGCGACAGTATTCCGCGACCCCAGCGAGCCCGACCGCGTCAAAGTGGATCCGAAACCTATCAAGATCGGCCTCATCGCCGAACTTACCGGCCCGTTGTCCTTCATGGGCATCGCCAACGCCAACCTCACCACCATGCTCGTCGACGACATCAACGCCAGGGGCGGCCTCCTCGGTCGGCCGGTGAAGCTCGTCATCGAGGACGGCGAGACCACCGAAAGTGTCGCCAAGGCAAGGACCGCGAAACTGATAGACGTCGACAGGGTCGATTTGGTCGTCGGCGGCATCTACAGCTCGACCCGCCTGGCCATCAAGAGCGAAGCGGTCTCGCGCGGCAGGACACTCTATATCTACACCGAGCAATATGAGGGGCAGGAAAACGATCCCCTGATGTTCTGCACCGGCCCCGTCCCGGCACAGCAGGTCGAGCCATTGATCCCATGGCTGATGAACAGCACCGGGGCGAAGAAATTCTACCTGCCATCCTCAGACTATATCTGGCCGCATTTGTTGAACAAAGCCGCGAGCCGGGTGGTGCGCGCCAACGGCGGCGAGATCGTCGGCGAGGAGTACTTCCCCCTCGATACCATCGATTTCCGGCGGACCGTACAGCAGATCATGGCGAGCGGTGCCGAAGTGGTGTTCAACACCATCGTTCCGCCGGGCCTGACGCCATTCTTCGACGAACTGCACAAGGCCGGTTTTGGCAAGCGGGGCGGCAGGATCGTGTGCACCTACTTCGACGAGAACTTCTTCAATCTCGTGCCGTCCGAACAGATCGAGGGCCTCTACAGCTGCCTCGACTACTACCAGGAACTCGACGATCCGTTTGGCCGCGCGGTTCTGCGTCGCTATAGCGAGCGGTTCCCAGGCAGCGCGATGTTGACCGCCGGCAGCGGCTGCACCGGCCACTACCGGGCGATCAGGATGTGGGAAGCGGCGGTGCGGGAAGCCGGCACGGTTGAGCGCGACGCGGTCATCCGGGCGCTCGATCATGCCCGCATCAGCGAGGGCCCGGGCGGCTCGGCGGAAATGGTTCCTGGCCAGCACCATGTTCGCATGAACATGTACATCGCGCAGGCGCATGGCGGTCGCTTCCGGGTCGTGAAGAACCTAGGTCCGATCAATCCCAACGAACGCGTGCTTACCGACGAATCCCAATTGAGCAATGCGGGGTGACCGGCGACGCGGATCACTGTTATTCCAGGTGTCGTGGCGGCTAGATTGCCGCCTCTCCACCAACCTGCCGACAGTTGCCGTTTCAGTCACATACGCAGCGATTGGTAAGATCAAGAGGCGCCATCTGTGGCTCCGGTCGAAAGTCGCTGACAGGCAACCATCAACCTCAACCAGCCTCAGGTGCAAATGTTCCAGGCGCGTCGACATTGACCACCGTTTCGCCTTCACCCACACGCACAAAGACGTAGTGGACGTCGTCGCCGCCTTCGAGGGAATCGTCCCGCTTTCTTGAACATCATACTGAGGTTGCAGGCTCGCGCGTGGAGGGTCGCTCGTAGCCGTACAATGCCCACTACACAATAGGGAGGAAGATATGCCGGCTTAAGCGACCTAGCCCCACGGAGTCGTCATTGAGCGATTTCTAATATGCCTGTAGCTTCAGGCAGCCGACACAAAGTTGGTGGGAGGTACGCAATGAAATTGCTCAATCGCCGAGAGGTCTTGGCCGGTTTCGCAGGCACTTCGATCTTCAGCATGGCAGGTTTTCACCCTGCCTTTGCTGACGACGGGTACATTGAACTGACGGCGCGCGAGACCAAAATCAAACTAAAGGGACTTGCGGGGCCAGACAGCGAACTGATGGGCTATGACGGGCTGGTTCCCGGTCCGACATTGCGCTTTACCCGAGGTCAGATGGTGCGCATCAGATTTCGCAACGAACTTGACGTGCCGACGACAGTGCACTGGCACGGCATCAGGTTGGATAACGCCATGGACGGCGTACCGGGGCTGACGCAGGACGCGATTCCGCCTGGGGGCAGCTTTGACTATGAATTCACACCCCCGGATGCCGGCACGTTCTGGTATCACGCCCATGTCGACAGTTGGAGTCAGGTGGCGCGCGGCCTGTTCGGGGCGCTGATCATCGACGAGGTGACACCGGCCTTTGCGCCCGAAAACGATCATGTTCTGGTCTTGACCGACTGGCGGGTGGACGACGCCGGTGCCTTTGACGTGGCAAGCATGGGCGGCATGCACGAATTTGAGGGCGGAGGGCGCATCGGCAATTTGCTGACCGTCAATGGCGTCGAGAAGCCGGAAATTCCCGTGTCTTCCAGCTCTGCGCAACGCTTGCGTCTGATCAACACCAGCACTGCGCGCATCCTGAAACTGGAGTTGACCGATGCCAAGGTCGCGATTATCGCTCGTGATGGCCAGCCCCTGGCGTCACCCAAGGAGGTCAGTGGCGATATTTTGTTGGGGCCTGCCCAGCGTGTCGACTTGACGGCTGAATTTGCGCCGGATGTTCCGGCGGAATTGAATGAGTTTGGCGGCATTGTGATGGCGCGTTTCATCCCGTCAGGGCCCGCAACGGCGCAAGCAAGTCCCGTACTCGTTCCCGCCGACTTGCCGGTCCCGGACTTGGCAACAATCCGCTGGATTCCTTTGCTGATGGAAGGTGGTGTCTCGGGAAGGCTGAAGGATCCAGAAATTGCTCAATTGCACGGCGGCATGGCAATGAAAGCCACCGCGCCGCCGCTGTGGGCCTTCAACAATGTGGTGGGCATGGGGGACAAGCCGCTCTTTGAGGCGGCTGGTGGCGAGTCTATCGGAATCGAGATGACGAACAAAACGGAGCAATATCATGCCATTCACATTCATGGGCACGATTTCCGGATAATTCGCCAGACTGGTCCCGCAAATACGACCTGGTTCGACACGGTTGTGATTGCACCAGCTGAAGTCATGCGAATTGCCTTCGTTGCCGGCAAGCCGGGTAAATGGATGATCCATTGTCACGTGCTGGAGCATTCGGTTGCTGGGATGGATACGTGGTTTCGGGTCAGTTAGTTCGACGTTTCCACCGCGCCGCAAATCCGGACCCGCCACCGATACCGGCCCGGAGTACTTGAGGGTGCGGCAATCGTACGCTTTTGGTGAACGCCGAAATGGGTCTCGCCGGCCGCTTGGAGGCGTATTGCTGACAGGCAGTTTAGGGGCCGACAGCGGACTGGCAGGTTCAGGCTGCGGTTGTTCAAAAGCGGACGTTCGGTTGAACGGGAACATAGTCGTGACCTGACCCAAAGTAGCCCGTTCGGCACCAGCCGCGATCGGACCATAAACGACGCCGTGTGAGGAAGGACCAAGGGACGTGGTGAGTTGATGGCTGTCGACGCCGGCACTGCACGCTCGCATTCGAGATAGGACTAGAATACGCTCACCGCCCGGAGCTTCGACCTACGGAAGAGGCAGGACACAAGCATGGAGCGACGCCTCACCGCAATTCTTGCTGCCGACGTCGTCGGCTACAGCCGCCTCATGGGAGCCGACGAGGTTGGCACGCTTGCGCATCTGAAGAGGCTTCGCGCCGAAGTGATCGAGCCCAAGATCACAGAGTCGCACGGACGCATCGTCGGTTCCGCTGGCGACAGCCTTCTTGTCGAATTCGCCAGCGCAGTCCTCGCGGTGCAGTGTGCGGTCGAAGCCCAGGAGGGATTGGCCGCTCACAATGCAAGTTTGCCCGAAGACAAGCGCATGACTTTCCGCATAGGCGTGAATTTGGGCGACGTGATTGCAGAGGACGATACGATCTACGGTGATGGCGTGAATATCGCCGCGCGGCTGGAGAAGCTTGCAGAACCTGGCGGCGTCTGCGTCGCGAGCAACGTGTACGAGCAGGTCAAAGGCAAACTAGACTATGCCTACACCGACCTCGGTAGCCATCAGGTCCACAACATGGTGGAGGCGGTGCGCGCCTATCGGGTCACTCGAGCAAAACCCACTTCGGCATTCTCGACAAGGGATACGCTGACGCTTCCCGAAAAACCGTCCATCGCGGTCTTGCCATTCGACAACTTAAGTGGCGATCCCGAGCAGGGCTACTTCGCTGATGGCATGGTGGAGGAGATCATCACCGCGCTGTCCCGGACGCGCTGGCTGTTCGTCATCGCGCGCAACTCGAGCTTTACCTACAAGGGCCGGGCGGTGGACATTAAGCAGGTCGGACGCGAGCTTGGTGTGCGCTACGTGCTTAAAGGGAGTGTGCGCAAGGCGGCGAGCAGGGTGCGCATCACCGGGCAGCTCATCGATGCGGCAACGGGTGCACATCTATGGGCCGACCGTTTCGACGGCGGGCTGGAGGACGTTTTTGAGCTGCAGGAGGAGGTGACCCGGAGCGTCGTCGGAGCGATCGCTCCAAAGCTGGAACAGGCAGAGATCGAGCGGGCTAAGCGCAAGCCGACCGAGCACCTTGACGCTTACGACTACTATCTGCGCGGGGTAGCAAGCCTCCACCGGTTGACCAGGGAATCCAACGCAAACGCCCTCCAGTTTTTTTACAAAGCCATCGAACTCGACCCTGAATTTGCCTCGGCATACGGCATGGCCGCCTGGTGTGCCGTCATGCGCAAGGCGAACGGTTGGATGACGGATCGCAAGCAGGAAACCGCCGAGACGGAACGCCTGGCTCTGAAGGCAGTGGATTTGGGCAGGGACGACGCGATCGCGCTTTCTCGCGGCGGGAACGCGCTCGCCTTCGTCGTGGGCGATAACAATAGCGGGGCAGCGTTCATTGATCGCGCGCTTGCGCTCAATCCGAACCTGGCTACCGCGTGGCTATTCAGCGGCTGGGTCAGAGCCGACCTCGGCGAGACGGAAACCTCACTCCGGCACCTGGCGACTGCGATACGCATGAGCCCAGTCGACCCGCTCATGTTCGATATGCAGAATGCGGTTGCAGTGGCCCATCTCTTCGCTGGTCGATTTGAGGAGGCATCATCTTGGGCTGAAAGGTCGTTGCGGGAAAAGCCGGACTATTTGGGGTCGTTGCGCTATGCGGCTGCAAGCTATGCTCACGTTGGCCGAACCGAGGATGCGCAAAAGGTGGTGAGCCGAATGCTCGCCCTCGATCCCGGCCAACGAATTTCCAATCTCGCCGATGTCATGCCAACTAGCCGTCCGGCCGATATGGCTCTGCTTGCAGAAGGTTTGCGAAAGGCGGGGCTGCCCGAATAGCGCTGCCAGGCTGGCGCATCAATCACGAGTTGGTAGTTAAAACGTGGGCAGCCTGCTCTTCACCGAGAACGGGCTTGTGGTCGAACCGGCGCGGGCCCCGATCTCGGCATTCCGTTCGAGGGACGAGAGGGCGCGATATCCAGACCAATCGTCGTGACGTTATCCATCGTAGCTCTCCTCCAGCTCTGGCCCCACGATTATAACCGCAGGGGCGAGGAGAGCCGTTCACCGCATCAAAAGCGGACTGGCAGCTTCCAGCTTGAAGTTTGCATAAGCTGACTTTCAGTTCGGCGCGAGAATCGTCCCCATCAGAGGCGACATGACGGGACCACCCCACCTGGGTGGCGTCATCCTGATTGCGGCGCTACACCCTTCTCCTGCCCTTACAGCCGAGTAAGATGGATCTCATCAGGAGGAGGTCGAATGCCGAAAGTGAGGTACAGATGCGCCGGCATGACGGTCGAGACCGGCCGCTTGGACGCAACTCTGCTTGACGTATCGATCGCCCACAAGATCACCCACTGGCATGAATGCGGCGGCAATGGTCGCTGCACGACTTGCCGGGTCCGCGTTCTGGACGGCGCTTCGCACCTGTCGCCACCAACAAGGCGTGAGGCGGAGCTCGCGCAGGCCCGCGGCTGGGACCCGACGATCCGGCTGGCGTGTCAGACATCCGCGAGCGGGGACGTCACGCTGGAACGGATTGTGCTGAGCGAGGCGACAGCGAGCCAGCTTCGGACCGAAACGGTCGGTCGAGAGGCCGGTGCGGAACGTCGGTTGGCAATCCTGTTCTGCGACATGCGCGATTTCACCGCTCTCGCGGATTCGAACAGCGCATTCGACGTCGTCCATATTCTCAACCGCTTCTTCGATGCCCTCGGGGATCCGATCCTGCTCAATGGCGGCATCATCAGCCACTACGTTGGAGACCAAATCTGCGGGCTTTTCGGACTTGACGACGCAGATCCCGCCAGGATCTGCAGTGGAGCGATACGGGCTGCGTTCGGGATGGTGGAGGCAATTGACAGGCTGAACGAGGATCTCGCGCGCTCCTTCGGCATCCGGATCAGGATCGGGATCGGGGTGCACTTCGGCAACGCCATCGTCGGCGATGTCGGCCATCCAACGCTCCGCAGGTTCACGGTCATCGGCGACGACGTGAACACTGCGAGCCGGATCGAGTCGATGACGAAGGAGCTGGGGGCCACGATCCTCGTCTCGCGCGCCGTCGCTGAAAGGCTCGCCGAAGGGTCGCTCTCGGTCACCGCGACCAAGATGACCCGGCTGCGCGGAAAGCGGAACGACATCGAGCTTCTTGCCGTCGACGGCTTCGCCGACCCCAGCCCGTTCACACTGGCGCAACGCTCGGTCGGCCGGCTCCTCGATCACCCTTCGACGTTTGCCGCGCAATTCTACGCGAACATGTTCGCCATGCGACCCGAGCTGGAGGGGCTCTTCGTCAATGGCACGGGTGCTCAGGGAGCGATGCTTTCCCACATGTTGCGTAGCGTGGTGTCGGGCCTTGAGACGCGCAAGCATGTGACCATCGGTCTGCAGACAATGGGTCGGAAGCACGTCGGATACGGTGTCGAGCTGGATTACTACCGCACATTCAGGGCCGCGATGCTAAAGACGATCAGCGACGTCATGGGGGCGGGCCTGACGCGCGAGATCGAAGAGTCCTGGTCGGTGACCCTCGATGTGATCTTGGGTCTGATGAAAGAAGGTGCCGGCGCAGAGTTCCGTCGAAATTGAACCGAGGTAAGCAAGGCACTTCTGCATAGTCACACCCGCCGTGATCGGCCCGTTGGTGAGACGAGGCGTTGCGTAAGTTTCAGAAACATCGGGAGAGAAAGAGAGAGAGATGCCGCGCGTAACACTGGTCGGGTTTGACCCGGAGAAAGTCGATTTTTCAGATCCCGCTTTGCCGCCGGGAATGAACGCTGAGAAGATAAGTGCCGGCATCATGCTGGCGCTGAAGCAGATGAAGGACCGGGGATGGGAAGGCGATTTCTGCCCCATCAGTCCCGATGAAACGGCTGGGCAGACCGTGGAGCGTCACCTGGCTTCCGCAGACTATGCATGCGTCGTCATCGGCGCCGGTGTCCGTCTGCCTCCTAAAGGCCTTTCGCTGTTCGAGGCGGTCGTCAATGCGGTACATCGTGCGGCGCCAGCCGCGACCATCGCATTCAACACTCGGCCCGATGACAGCGCCGATGCTGCCGCCCGATGGCTGCCGCCAGCCTGAGCGGCGCCCGGGCGCGCGACCGGAGAGTCGGCAACTGGGTCTGGATTGAGACACTCGCGAAGTTGGCTGCGGATGTCCGGAAACAGGCGGTGGGTTCAACCGATCGTGGCAACACCTTTAGTCTGAGAGGATGAGGAGGTGTCGCATGGTGACGTCACGGGTCTGGTTTACATCAGCGCAGAAGGTCGAGCTTTGGGAGCGATGGAAGCAAGGCCAAAGCATTTCGTCGATCTCGCGGGCATTGGACCGCAGGAACAAAACCGGCGTGCAGCGGATCGTATCCCTACATGGCGGCATTGCTCCGTCAGCAAGGCGTAGAGCGGCTTGGGCGCTTGGACTGGCGGAGCGAGAAGAGATCTCTCGGGGGATCGCGGCGGGTCTTGCGATACGCGCCATTGCCAGAAGTCTTGGGCGCGCGCCATCGACAATATGTCGGGAGATCACGCGCAATGGAGGTACGCGAACTTACCGTGCAACTCGGGCTGACAAGCAGGCTTGGGAGCGCGCGCTACGCCCGAAGCAGTGTCGCCTTGCATGCTCTGGACGGCTACGATGGCGGGTCGCGCAAAAGCTGGCGCTACAGTGGTCGCCGGAGCAAATAGCGGGCTGGTTGAGGCGAGAGTACCCGGGCGATCCAAGCATGCGGATATCTCATGAAGCAATCTATCGCAGTCTATTCATCCAGTCGCGAGGGGTACTCAAGAAGGAACTGACGGCACATCTGCGCACCAAACGGCAGATGCGCCTCGCCAAAGGTGCACAGCGCCGGACGGGGCAAGGGCAGATACTCGATATGGTCTCCATCCGCGAGCGTCCCGCTGAGGCTGAGGATCGAGCTATCCCAGGCCATTGGGAGGGTGATCTGCTCACCGGTGCGAACGACACGAACATCGCCACCCTCGTCGAACGACACAGCCGGTTCACGATGCTTGTGAAGTTGACGAGAAGGGACTCGGCCACCGTCGTGGCGGCCCTCGCCAAGCAGATCGGCACATTGCCCGAAGAGCTGCGGCGCTCGTTGACATGGGACCAGGGCAAGGAGATGGCTCGTCACAGGAGCTTCACCGTTGCAACCGATCTACAGGTCTACTTCTGCGATCCGCGCAGTCCCTGGCAGCGCGGCACCAACGAAAATACCAACGGTCTGCTCAGGCAGTACTTCCCGAGAGCAACCAACCTCTCCCGTGTCTCCCAGGCCCAACTCAACGCCGTCGCTCTGCGGCTCAATCAGCGCCCCCGAAAAATCCTGGACTTCGAAACGCCGGCCGATAGGCTACAGAAGGTGTTGCGATGACCAGTTGAACTCACCCCAGACAGTGCTCCCGATCATCGCGTCCATCCGACGCTCTGGCATCACCAGCTTGCGTGGCTTGGCAATCGCCTTGAACAACCGAGGTGTCCACACTGCTCGCAATGGGCAATGGCAGGTGTCGAACGTGCGCAACCTGCTGGCGCGATCCACGAACCCAGTTTGAGGGCCTGATCAGTTTTTATAGGCGGGAAGATCCGAGGTCTCGGCGTTCGGACTGAGTCGGTCGGTCCGCAGACGCCACTGTCGCGCTCGGCCCTCTTCACCCACTCATGCAGCGTCTGCGGGACGGCGGGCGTATACCAGCGCCGACATCGTCGCCAACGCCACGGGCTATGCCGTCGGTCTTGTCCTCGGCTTTTTCCTCAACCGCCAATGGACCTTCACACGAGCCGATGGCTTCCGCGCCGGAACCCTATTGCGATATGGGGGTGTCTTCCTGGTCGCCTACAGACTACGCAAGTACCGAAAAATTGGTCCCCGTGGGCCACCCTATCGCCGTTGCATTACGATCCTGCTCTCGATCATCGAGGCGATCTTGGGCGTGTGTAGTCTCACGGCCGGCCGTTGCAAGAGATCTTCCAGCTCGATCGGACGCAGTTCGATTTCAGGATCGATGCTTTGCATCTCGAGCAGGTTCGGGAGCCTTAGGATTTCGACTTTCTGCTGTGCCGCGATCTCAACCAACGCCTCAATGCTGGCGTGCCGCTGATAGTCCTCGCGCGAACGTGTCAGGATGATCGCTTCAACCGCAAGGGCACGTCGACACCGACATAGCGGCGGTGAAATCGGCGGGTTTTACCGAGGCTCAAGTCATCGAGATTGTCGCCATCGTAGCCGAGAATTTCCTGACCAATCTCATCAACAATGTTGCCGAGACCGATATCGACTTTCCCGTCGTTCTCGCCGCCGAAGCCGCCTGACCGACGCCCGCCCCGCCGCCTACGGTGGACCGGGCGATTTCGGTTCTGCTCTCGTCGAGGCTCCCGCAGCGGCGGTAACGATGCCGTGAGACTGTAACGGTCGGTTCCCGTGGGGCGAATAAGAAACTGTCTCCCAAGCCCCCATGGCAGGCTTTTTTTCGGATAGTGCCGAATCCAGGCACGCCGCCCCAGAAAGGTATACCGGTAATGAATCTCCGTGGACTCATCACGAGAACTACACTCTCCTCGTCCGCTGCAGCAGCTGGGCGGGCGCCGTTGCCGATAAGGTTGATCGTGGGCTTTGGCTTCCTTGCCCATGGCTATGCCAAACTCAGCAGAGGGCCGGGAAGTTTTGGCGTCGTGCTTCAGACACTGGGAGTCCCAGAGCCTCAAGCGCTGGCATGGTTGACAACGCTGGTTGAACTTGTCGGCGGCAGTGCTGTGCTGGCGGGCGCTTTCATTCCGATCGTCAGTGTGCCGATGGCGATGGTGCTTTTGACTGCACTGGTTACCGTCCATTCCCAATACGGATTTTTCTCAGTGAAGTTTGCCGAAGTGACAGCCACAGGAATCCGGTTCGGGCCCGTCGGCTACGAAATCATCCTGCTTTATCTGGCTGGCCTTGTAACGCTTGCAGTAGGCGGCCCCTGCCGTTTGTCGGTTGGGACGGTCTTGTCTCGGGGAATCGAGCGCTCGAGATGACTACCCTTGCCCAACCCCAGCACCATCTTTCTGCAATTGAGATCGACGCCTTCGAAGACAGGATCTATGCCTACAATCGGGAGGCGGTAGGGCGCGATGACGCTCAGGGCCTTGGCTTTGTGATCCGCGACCCAGTTGGACGCATCATCGGTGCTGCAGCAGGATTTTCCTGGGCAGGCACTTCCGAACTCAAACAGATGTGGATCGATGAGGGACATAGGGGACGTGGCTATGCGCGAGCGTTGTTGAACGCCTTCGCGGCCGAGGCCAAAGCTCGAGGCGTTCGGCGGATTTGGGTGCAGAGCCATGATTTCCAAGCGCCAGGAATGTATGAAAAATCCGGCTTCGTGCGCGTAGCTGAGTTTGCGGATTGGCCCGAGGGACACTCCAACGTCATTCTCTGCAAAATACTTGAAGAGCCGACTGCAACCCAATGACCCCCATCCGAATTGCGCGAGACGCTGACGCGGAAGCCCTGCCCTATATCGAACAGTAGGCGGGTGAGGCCTACCGCGAGATCGAGGAGTTGGCCTGGATTGCCGACGACGACAACCAGACCGTCGAGCGCCACCGTGAACTCATCGCCAAGGGCACGTCCTGGGTCGCGGCGGACCCCTACGATCGGCCGGCCGCATTCCTGAGCGCGGAGATCCAGAATGACACATTGCACATCTGGGAACTTGCCGTCCGCCTTGATCGACAACGCTCGGGTATCGGACGCGCCTTGCTGGAAAAGGCAATTGCGGCTGCGAGGCGTCGCCGCCTTGTCGCTCTTACCCTGACGACGTTCCGGGACGTGATCTGGAACGCGCCATTTTATCAGAAGCTGGACTTTCAGGTGCTGGATGATGCGCAGGCCGGAGAGCGGCTTCGCCAGGTGCTGCGCCGAGAGGTCGAGCACGGAATGCCGGCAAGCAGACGTTGCGCCATGCGCCTTGTCCTCACTCAAGTTTGAGCTTGCTGGCGAACAGACTGCGCTCTAAGCGGCGGCCCGGGTGTTTCAAGGTTTCTGGTTCTTCTGCGCCGGATCGCCTCCCAAGTCGTGCTAGCGCGACTTGGGCTTCCAGACCATGAGTCGCGAATTCGCGACTCATCCCAAATGCAATGACCACCGGTTACGAGGGAGATACGCAGCGGGGCGTGAGATAAACACACTGCGCCGGGTTATTTGCTGCGCAACCGTATGAGACGCAATGTAAATGCGTATGATCGCAGCGGCGCGACCTTTCCTCAATCGCGGTCACGATCAGCGCGGCTTGCAGAGCAGTCGCGGCAATTCGGGACTTCTCGCTTGAATGGCCGACGCACCCGGCAGCAAGAGACGCAGCATCGAGAGACACGATCCGCGCCAGTCGATCATTTCGCCCCCTCGCCGCACAAGGCAGTCTTTTCGGTCTGCTTGGCGCACCAGTCAGCGATGATCGCCTTCGGATCGGCTTCACTCTGTTCCGGCACGGCACGATCCTTCCCAAGCTGCACCCTATTGCGCTCGGTCATCTGCGGCAGCAGCGTCTTCGCTTCGGCCAGCAGCGCCCCCGCCTCGGGCATCGCGGCGAGATCAGCGATGCAGCGGGGCAATTCCTCCTCGTAGCCGCCATTCGCCAGCGACCAGCGCGCCGCCAGGAATATCTTCACCACGGCAACGACATGGCCGCATTGTGCGACACGCGCCACCCTCGCTTGGGCTGCGTCGCGCTGGGCCCTCTCTTTTTTGAGCGCTATGAGCGTTGCGTCCATCTTCGGTTGCATTTCAAGGATGGTGGCGGTGACCCTGTCGACGAACGCTTTGGCGGGCTCGCAGGCCGACTTGTCGGCTTTCAGACGGCTGGCTTCACGCGTCTGCTCGACGCCGGAACGTGATTTGTCCTGGAGATCCGCTTGCGTGATTGCCGCAGCCGCGAGATCGGTGCTGGCATAGTGCCAATCCCGAAGGCAGTAGGCGTCGATAGCTTCGGCATAGGCCAAGGCCGTCATGAACGGTAGCTTGGCGATCTCGTCCCTGGTCAGGATGTCCTCGGCCTGCGCTTCGGTGATGGTGAGCGCGATGGCTGCAGTCAACAAGGTCGCCTTCATTTAGGTTACTCTTCTCGCCGGATAAGCCGAAGCTGGAATACACTTGGCCAGCACGGGTTGCGCTCCAGCTTGAGACCGGAAAAGGCTTTGCTACACGACCTGGCCCAAGCCGTCTTTATACCAGAGACACGGCGTGATTCCGAGACCGAAGCGGATCTCCAAGGACCACCCGTCCACGGTTCGCCGTGTCCATCCGACGCTCTGGCATCACCAGGTTGCGTGGCCTGGCAATTGCGTTGAATAACCGCGGCGTCCGGATAGCTCGCAATGGGCGATGGCAGGTTTCGAACGTGCGCACGGGGGGAGAGTGTGGCCCAGAGGACCACACCCAACGCAGCGAAAGCCCCAAGAAACTCGGACAGCACGCCATCGCCGGTGCTCTTCACGACCCGGCCCCGATGAACTGCAATGGTCGATCGATGAGGTCGCTTCGCAGCGCGCGGAGGCGTGCGAGCGCAGGATCCTCGTCCCTACTTCAGCGGTCTTTCTCGATGGCCGGCACGGTGAACACTATCGGCTGGGCGCGCAGGTCAGCTCCCACATACGAATACGGCGTGTCAGAGTTGGGCGTCTGGATCGCCTTGTCGTCCGGCGTGTAGACGCGGGCATTGTTGAAGATGGTGTTCCGGGGCGCCTTGTATTCGGGCCCGCTGCTGTCGACGAAGTAGGAGTACTGGATGCGGTAGCTGTCGACGGGCGGGAAGCCGTAGACCGTGGCTTCCCTGGCGATCGCGCGGGCTTCGTCGGGCGTGATCTCAGCTGCGGCACAGGGCGGGGGGAGAGTGTGGCCCAGAGGACCACACCCAACGCAGCGAAAGCCCCAACTCTCATGGCCCAACTCCTCGTCGTCGCGTTTCCACCCGCGTGCCTTCGTGTCAATTCTGGCCCGGGTCCGCCGTTGTGATCTTGTCCATCACGTCGCTGAGGGAGAAGCTCGCCGCCTTGGCACGCGGTGGAAACTCCTTGAAGCTCTCAAGGAACTTTCCGACGATGACCTGCGCCGGCACCGTGAGGAATACCCGGTGCACCACCCAGTCGGCGTAGTAAATACTGGTTGGTCCCCTCTCGAACGGATCGGATCGCAAATTGTACACCATCGGCGCGCGCAACTTGGTGAAATCGCCCTGCCAGACTCCCAATGGAGTTTCAGGGTTGGTCTCCGCGTGCTGCTCGATAAATGCTATCTTCCAATCGTGAGCACGGAGCGCCATTACATCCCCATCATCGCTCCAGTACAGGAAGCCTTCGCGCGGAGACTTTTCCACTTCGCCCCTGAAGAAGGGTAAGAGATTTTCTCCATCGAGATGGACCTTGAAGGTCTTTCCGTTGAGTTCGTGCCCCTTCATCACCTTGGCGACCAGGTCGGGTTCACCCGCCGCCGCGGCGAAGGTCGGGATGAAGTCCATGTGCGCGCAGATGTCGTTGACGATTGTGGCGGGCTTGATCACGCCCGGCCAGCGGATCAGGCAGGGAACGCGGAACGCGCCTTCCCAATTGGTCGCCTTCTCGCCCTTGAACGGCGTTGTGCCGCCATCGGGCCAGGTGAAGACTTCGGCGCCATTGTCGGTCGTGTAGACCACGATCGTATCATTGGCGACACCGAGATCGTCCACCAACTGCAAAAGTTCGCCGACATGCCCGTCCGTCTCCACCATGCCGTCGGGGTATATGCCAAGGCCCGTCTTGCCCTCCGATTCCTTCTTCAGATGCGTGAAGATGTGCATGCGCGTGGAGTTGAAGTAGCAAAACCAGGGCTTTCCGGCAGTGTGCTGGCGGTTAATGAAGTCCTTGGCCCCAGCGAGGAACTCCTCGTCGACCGTCTCCATGCGCTTGACGTCGAGCGGTCCGGTGTTCTCGATGACCTGCTTGCCGACCTTGCCGAATGCCCGATCAACGGTCGGGTCGTCGGTATCACTCGCCTTGCATTTGAGCACGCCACGCGGGCCAAACCGGGTACGGAAGCTCGGGTCCTTGGGGTAGTCGGGGTTTTCCGGCTCCTCCTCGGCGTTGAGGTGGTACAGATTGCCGAAGAACTCGTCGAAGCCGTGGACAGTTGGCAGATGCTCGTTGCGATCGCCGAGGTGGTTCTTGCCGAACTGGCCGGTAGCATAGCCAAGCGACTTCATGACGTCGCCGATGGATGGATCGTCGGGGCCGAGCCCAAGCGTAGCGCCGGGCAGCCCGACCTTGGTAAGGCCGGTGCGGATCGGCGATTGGCCGGTGATGAAGGCTGCGCGGCCCGCCGTGCAGCTCTGCTGGCCGTACCAGTCGGTGAAGACCGCGCCTTCCTTGCCGATCCGATCGATGTTGGGCGTGCGGTAGCCCATGATACCCATGTTGTAGGCGCTGACGTTGAACCAACCGATGTCGTCGCCCATAATGAACAGAACGTTCGGCTTGCTGGCCGGCTGGGCCTGAGCCGTAGAAACGACAGGCGCGGTCGCCAGGGCAGCGGTTGCCGCCGCCAGGGCAGTGCTGCCCAGAAGCACGTCCCGGCGGCTGATGCCTGTGCTCGGATGATTGGTGGTCGGCTGAGTTTTGCCAGTCATTACTTTCTCCCTTTGCAAAAAGCGAGACCGGGATTGAGCCAGGCTCGCCGGTTTCGATGAAGACCGGATGTGACGGCTCGCCGCGCTCTACTGAACGATCACCTGCACGTAGACGTCGCCACTCCTGGCGTATTGAGAGGCCGCCGCAGCGACGACGCCGTTCACCACTGCGCCCGCGATATACTTGGCGTCGGTGACGCCATCCACCAGCCCCTCGAAGACGTTGGCAGACAGGAGATCTCTCCGCCCGGCGCTTCGACGCCTGCGTCGGCGAGCCGATACGTGAGTTCGTCGATCGTGCCTTTCGCCTCGATCCGGGCATAGGCGTTGAGGTTCTTGCCGAGCACGCTGAAGGGGGTGCCGTCGTAGACCACCTTCGATGCCAGGACCGCGGCTGCGGTTTGCAAATGCGGTACCCCCGAGCAGTAGGCTGCGCCGGCTGACCGAAATGTCGCCCGCTTTCGAAGGATCTGATCGATCGTTCTCGTTCTGCGAGGCTTGATCTCCTCTGATTGCTGCGGGCGGTGCTGTCGGTGCCTAGTCGGAGGCGACTGTCGTGAAGACGTACAAATGCGCCGGTCGAGCCGGCGGATTTCGTCTGGCGATGCAAAGTCGAAAGAGACCGAGTTTCAACCAACGATACAGCAACGCACCGTCATCGTCCAGTATCTCGGTGATCCCATCTACCGCCATGAAGCCGACTATGTGAAGCACTTGGCAGCATCTGGCTTGGCGGTAACGGTTATCGAAAGCGTCGGTGTCAACGACACCGCCGTGGCGGAAACCTTGCAAGCTATGCAGGCTGGCACCGAGGTCATTGTCCAGGGTGCCTTTCGCAAGGACGGATGGAACGGACGGACCGACATCCTCCGACGGGTCGCGGTGCCGAGTAATCTTGGCGCCTGGTCCTATGAGGTTATCGACACCAAGCTCGCAAGCGAGACCAAGGGAGGCACGGTCCTCCAGCTTTGCCTCTATTCCGACCTTGTTGCGGCCGCGCAGGACCACATCCCCAGTGAAAACGTCAGCGAACGGCAGGCGAAGATCAATGCCCTCGTGCAGCGTCTCACCGCGGATTGTCCTGACGATCCCGCAGACCGCGATGCGGATCAGCAGGCCCGATGGATCCTTGCCCATGTGCTCGACTGGCATCGCCGCGAGGAAAAGTCGATCTGGTGGGAATACTTTCGTCTCGCGGCCTTGGACGCCGCTGTGCGCATCAGGCTGGGGTAGCAAGCTGCCAAATCAAACCAATCGCCAAACCAAGGCCTGAATCTGACATCATCGTGTACGGCCGTGTCAGCCGCCCAGGAAAAGCCTGATCTCTTCGAAGAATCGATCGGAAGCCGGCTCATGCTGCAGGAACAGATGGTTCTTGCCCTCGAAGGCGATGAAGCGGGCGCGGGGAATGCCAGCGGCCAGCTGTCGACCCGCCTCGATTGGAACAATGAGATCGCCCCGCACATGCATGACGAGCGTCGGCGCCTTTACTGCGACAAGAAGATCAGTGATATCCAAATCGCCCGCGACATCGAAATACCGGGCAGCGCACTCGGGAGAGGTAGTCCTGCGCTGCAGTTCGTTGAAGATATCTGCTTGGTCGTGCGTCGCTCCTGGAATGAATAGCGCGGTGAACAATTGCCGGAAGCTCGGGTTATCTGCACCCCATCCCTGGCGCATTAATGTGGCCATCGCAATGCGCCTTTCTTTTTCGGCCGGCGCGCGCTTCTTGCCGCCGAGCCCGAAGCCGCCATAGAGAACAAGGTGCGACACACGTTCCGGATGTCGCGCGGCATAGGCGACCGAGACGGCGGCACCTTGGGAGATTCCAAGAAGCGGGAAGCGTTCGAGGCCGGCCGCATCGACAACGGTTTCTAGGTCGCTCACCCAAGCCTCAAGCGAGAGTTCGTCGACGTCCCAGTCAGACATACCGTTGCCTCTCGCGTCATAGCGGATCAGCGTGTGTTCACGCGAGAGTCCTCGAAAAACATGCCGCCAGATCGGGCTTTCCCAATCGTATTCAAGGTGGTTCATCCAGTTCGCCGACTTCACCAGAATTGGCCCGCTGCCTGAGTGTCTGAATCGGAATGACCGCCGTGTTTTCAGGCCCTTGCGAGCCGTCGGGTAAGCATGCGAATGTTTGCGATGAGGACCCAGGCCTGAGCGGATTCGATGGATCGCTCGAAGTCCTTGGCCAGCCTACGGCACCTACCCAGCCATGCGAAGGTCCGCTCAACGACCCATCGGCGTGGCAGAATCTCGAAGCCCTTGGCGCTGTCCGATCGCTTGATGATCTCCATCGTGAACTTGCCGATCTTTTGCAGGGCGCCCCGCAGTTTCGGCCCTGCATAGCCACCATCGGCGAAGACATGGCGCAGCCACGGCCAGCGCTCGAGTATGGATTTCAGGACGGCCGGCGCGCCGTCGCGGTCTTGAATGTCGGCGGCGTGAACGACGACGCCGACCAGCAAGCCCAGCGTGTCGACGACGATGTGCCGCTTGCGGCCCTTGACCTTCTTGCCGGCGTCGAAACCACGAACGCCGCCGCTTTCGGTGGTTTTCACGCTCTGGCTGTCGATGACGCCGGCGGACGGGCTTGCCTCCCGGCCTTCCCGTTCGCGCGCCGCCATGACGAGTTCATTGTTGATGGCGCGCAGCAATCCTTCGTCCCGCCAGCGCCAGAAGTACTTCTGCACCGTCGAGAACGGTGGGAAGTCCTTCGGCAGAAGCCGCCATGCTCCGCCCGACGAAGCCATGTAAAGCAGCGCGTTCACGACCTCGCGCAGGTCCGTCTTCCGCGGCCGGCCGATCCGGTTCGGCGCCGGCATCAGCGGCTCGATCAGCGCCCACTCCGCGTCCGTCAGGTCGCTTGCGTAGCGCGGGCAGCGCCGTTCATAGTGAGGGCGAGTGGTTTCGGTCCAGGGCATCATGATCTCCGTCGAATCTCAGCAATCCGACAGAATCACAACCCGCTGAAATCACTCACTTCTTTTTGGAGCAGACACTGAGATCGCGTAAGCGAGGCGCACCCCGTCAAATGCTCGGCAATATTTGATCTCCTGCATCGGCTCGGGACCGTCGAGGACCGACATCTCGTGCAGGCTACCGATCCTATCGACCGCAAACACCTCTACTGGTTTGGCAATGTTTTTCAAATCGCGAGGACCCAGTTGTCGGAATCGCAGGGCGAGCTTACCTTCGATCTGCTCGTACACCTGACGGGAAATGTAGATTCCGTTTGGCTCCGCAATTGCTTCGAGGCGGGCCGCCACGTTCACGCCATCGCCAAAGATGTCATTTTCATCGATGATGATGTCGCCTAGATTTATTCCAATGCGAAATTCGATCCGCTTCTCTTGCGGCACGTGAGCATTGCACTTGACCGTCTCGCGCTGAACCTCAACAGCACAACACACCGCCTCCACGACACTCGCGAACTCCACCAGAATGCCGTCGCCGGTAGTTTTTACGATGCGTCCGCGATGCTGCTTGATCTTGGGATCGACAAGGCCACGCCGGTGCGCCTTCAGTCGAGCTAGAGTACCCTCCTCGTCGGCGCCCATCAGTCGGCTGTATCCAGCGACATCGGCAGAGAGGATCGCCATGAGCCGTCGTTCCAGATGCTTTTTTTGGGCCAAGGCCGAACTCCAAAGAAAACTAGCCCATTTTAGTTGGTCTTGACAGCCAGCGCCATCGTCGGTGGGCCTCACTGAGCAACCGAAGCCATCACCTCAGTTTTGAACGCGATTGGGCCCGGTCAGCAGGTTGCTGAAGAAGTCATGAGTTTGCGTGGGTTGAGGCCACTGCAGGAGATTCCGGGCCCTCGCGTCTCGCAAGCTACAAAGCGCCAGGCTCGGCAGTCCGACGAATGCGGGCCATGCGGCAGCCAGACATCGGCAGAGAGGATCGCCATGAGCCGTCGTTCCAGATGCTTTTTTTGGGCCAAGGCCGAACTCCAAAGAAAACTAGCCCATTTTAGTTGGTCTTGACAGCCAGCGCCATCGTCGGTGGGCCTCACTGAGCAACCGAAGCCATCACCTCAGTTTTGAACGCGATTGGGCCCGGTCAGCAGGTTGCTGAAGAAGTCATGAGTTTGCGTGGGTTGAGGCCACTGCAGGAGATTCCGGGCCCTCGCGTCTCGCAAGCTACAAAGCGCCAGGCTCGGCAGTCCGACGAATGCGGACCATGCGGCAGCCGCGGGGCGTGATGTTCAGACGAAGGCAGCCGATCGATTTTGCCGAAGCGGTCTTGCCGACAATTACCGCGCTGCAGAAGGCCGGCATTGCCAGCTGGCGTGGCCTGGCAATCGCCTTGAACAACCGAGGTGTCCGCACTGCTCGCAATGGGCAATGGCAGGTGTCGAACGTGCGCAACCTGCTGGCGCGATCCACGAACCCAGTTTGAGGGTCTGATCCGTTTTTATAGGCGGGAAGATCCAACTCCGATGCAGCCTCCAGGCTGATCTGCAGGCGGTTCAACGGCGTCTTCAGATCATGCGCAGTATCTGATGCTGCAAGGCAATCCGGCCCTTGAGCCGATCGCGCTCTCGGTTCGCTGATCGTGGCTGTCGCCGTGTTGCTATTCGCGTACGAGCGAAGCGTGTGTTTGGCTTTTGAATTATCGCCTGTCACACGCTGAATCGTCGGAAGTCATTCGACGAAATGTCGCCACGCCACCATAAAGGTAGCGGGCTTGTGCAGCGGGAGAAGTTTTCGGCCATTCAGCAGGTGGGCTGTATTAGAGCCAGCCGGTCGCGAACGGCAATCCCGGTTGCGCCGAACTCCGGCTCTGGCGCGTCGCCTCTGACCTGCTCGCCATCGAGATAGCGGCCAATGTCGGCAACGCCGGCGAGCGCCAAGTCGCAGAAATGGCCGAACGGTGGGCGGGATTGATTATTCGGCCGGGCTCAACGGCGGCAGTGCAAGGTTGTTCCTACGCGACGGCCTTGGATGATCCGCACATTCTTGAGCTTCAACGTGATCTCTTCGACGCGCACCTGGCCCAGTAGATGACCGTGACGGCCAAAATCGCACCAGCCGGGATAACGATGTTGAAGGTATCCGAACGTTGTCCGAGCCAGTGCTCCGGCGATGAGAAGATGGCCGCTGCTTGGAGCGTGGCCGGCGAGCATGGTATTGCAATGTCAGGAGGCCGGGGATGCGTGTGATTTTCCGATGTGATCCGATGCTAGTCGAGCATTTGCCACGCCCGATCCCGGCGCGCGGCACTCTACCGGATTGGCTGCGTGCAATGCCCGCCACCGCCTATTCGGCGATCCACGGCCGCGACATTCGCACGCTCAAGCAGTGCCCTCCGGTGGTCGACGCGATGACCTACGGCTTCATGGTCCTGCTGCCGTGCGACGTCGTAGTCGACAAAGGCACCTTTTCCTGGGACTGGAAGATCCCGGACCCGGTCACCGAGAACCACCCTCGGGCACCACTGAGCTTCCACACGCCGGCGCAGCTTGCCGGCAGCCCGTTTGCCAACTCAGGCCGGGCCGCCCTCAAATTCAACAGCTTCTGGACCATCGAGGTCGAGGATGGCTGGTCGCTGTTTGCGACGCATCCGGTCAACCGCGAGGATCTTCCCTTCAGGCTGGTGACGGGTCTGGTGGATTCCGACCGGTTCAGCGATGGCGGTATCAATTTCCCGGCGGTCTGGACGGAGCCCGATTTTTCCGGCGTGCTCCAGAAAGGAACTCCGGTCGCCCAATGCTTCGCGGTTCCGCGGGTCGCGCCGCAACTGGAATACGCGGTGTTCGACGAGAAACGGAAGGCCTCCTATACGCAGACGGTCGCGGATGTCCTGTCAACGCCCGGTGTCTACCGCAAGCGGTTTCGCGCCAGACGCGGGCGCTCCACCGGCGAGTAAACGACGCAGCGCTTCCTCATCAAGCCATAGCCGGCCGCTTGGCGCCGACGCAAGCGCCATCGCGATGACGCCGAAGGTGGATGGGCTCAGACCATAGGCCAATGAATAGGCTGCCATGGCTCCGTGGATGTCGCCGGTTTCCTGCAGCACGACGCCCAGATTGACGGCAGCCTCCGGGGCATCCGGCCTCATCTCCAGCACGCGTCGATAGGCTTCGGCAGCGCTGCCGAATTTGCGCGTGTCCTGACGCAACAGCCCGAGATCGAACCACGCAGTCGCATGCCCGCCGCCAGCGACAGCACGTTCGAGGAAGCCTTCCGCCTCAACGGGCGCGCGGCGTTGCCACGCAAGGCGCCCGAGGCGCGCCATTGCCTCCTCGAATTTCGGATCCCGCTGCAATACGAGTGTCCAAGACGCGCCGGCCGCCGAGGCATCGCCTGCCTGGTCCAGGGTGCGTGCACGCTCTATGAGGATTTCCGCCTGGGATGACAGCTTTGCTGCGCGATCGAGTTGTTGCAATGCCGCGTCGAACCGGCGCTCAGCCCGGGCAATCCTGCATGCCATAATCAAGGCCGGCACATTGTCCGGCCGAGCGGCAAGGCTCGCCTCGATGCGCGCTCGAGCCCCCGGCAAGTCGTTCTTGGCGAACAATACAGCCGCCAGAAGATGGCAAAGCGCCGGATCGCCCGGGTGCTGCCGAAGGCCCAACTCGCACAGATCCGCTGCTTGGCCGTGATCGCCAGAATTGAAAGCGGCCACAGCGCGGCGGATCAGATCGCCGCTATCGCCTTGACTTATGCTGACCACGAAATTGAAACTCCCTCTCGAACCCGAACGCCAGGCACGCCGTGCCGGGTAGTGGGTCAGTTTATGGTGTTATCAGCGTTCGAATCCCCGCTTTGTTCCGGCGATGAAAAGATTAGTAACTGCCTATACTTCGGGCGTCGACTGAGGCAGTTCGGCTCACATGAGAAAAACCCGCCACCAGGGTCAAGGGTGACGGGCTTCCTTAGGAGTCCGGATGCGGTGATGGCGGCGAAGGGAGCCATTAAGGCTAATCTTCAGGGGGGCCGTTGTGGTGCGATTGGCTTACCGCGAGAACTCCCGGCTGGACAATCTGGTGACCAAAATTCTTTGATGGATGCAGCTCGAAGGAGCATTCGGAGCGCGAGCCGGACGCTCACGGACGCGACCCTAATCAGCCTGAGAAATATCATAGCCAAGCCAAATCTGCTTCTTCACTGGGCACTGGATTGCTTCGGTCGGGCTGGCCCTTTCGCACTGCCTAGTAGCAAAGGCAGAAGGGCGTTCAAGGCCTGGCCGTCGCAAGCGATGAGCGATCCCGGGTCAGAAATGGGCTGTACAAATAACTCAGGCCCCTGGCCGTGGCTGCGGTGATATGGTCGGCATCCTTGTAAATCGGCAGACCGTCTCGAACGGCGTTACAATGGCCATTACTGCAGATCGTTGGAAGCGGGTCGACGATCGCGGCGTGATATTTGGCAGCAAGACTCGTCAGGATCGCACGCGAGAGTGCCTGCCGTTTCTCTACATAGTCCCATGGCGGGGCCACATCGGTCGAAGCTCCCGCCATCATCGCTTTGGAAATAGCTTCCGGCATATAGTGACCCATCTCCGGGACATCCATGACCAGGACGACCTTGGTACCCTGTCGCGTCAGGTCCGCCATCAGATCATCGAGCGTTTCGGCGACCGAAGCGGACCTGTCTTCCAGCGCTGCCGGCACAGCTGGGTCGAAATAAACGCCTTCGTTAGGCAGTTCGGCATCGTGGACGTATTTGGGCCAGTAGGCGACCAGGAAGACGAGCGGAATGTGCCGGGATGTGATCAGGTCCCGCACTGCGCGATTGAAGTCGCCACAACGCTTGGTGTCACCGCGAGGTGTGAGCTGAACGTCCGGCAGAGGCGGGCAAGAAGAATGTCCGGCAAAGAGGCCAGCAATACCGGTTTGCATGGCTGCGGCATCGATAGCGGGAGCCATCGCCCCAGAGTGAGAGTCTCCCCATACAAGGAAAGCAGGATTGTTTGATCCTTCGACGCCGAGCGGGCAGAGCTTGCCTGCATGTATGTCTGCCCGCGTCGGCCCCGTCGTGTCGGAATCGGCGAAGCATGGTGGCACGCTGAAGCGGCTTTCGTCATAGGTCGCAGCGTAGACCTTCTGCACATCGGCAGGCAGCCGGCTCGGCACGCCGCCGTGATGCGCAACGTAGTTGCCCAACCCAACCACCGCGATCATCATCACCACCGCCCCGGCAAATAGCGGCCTGCGTCTCACCAAGCTGCCACTGCCACGGAAGGGCTGTTCGACGAACCGCCACGAAACAGCGGCGATGATGAGAGAAACGAGGGCGATCAGGCCGCCGTGAAACAAGGATAACTCGCGGCCGGCCATCACCCGGCTGAACACGATGATGGGCCAATGCCAAAGATAGAGGGAATAGGAGATCAGGCCCACAAACACCATTGGTCTTGATCGGAGGCAGCGGCTGGCAGGCCCTTGTTCATCGTGCGCATAGATTACAAGCGCAGCACCGAGGCATGGGAGTAAAGCAGCCGGGCCGGGAAAGAGAGTGCGTTCGCTAAACCCGAACACGGTGACGGCAATCAGCAAAATGCCGCCCGCTGCAAGACTTGCCCGTATGATCGGCCGTTGCGGCACAGGAATCGCATTGAAGGCCAGCAACGCGCCAAAGAGCAATTCCCAGGCGCGGAACTGCAGCAGATAGAATGCCTCAACCGGGGAATGGAAGACGACCCATGCGCTCGCCGCGAACGAGGCGGTCAGCAGGCCGATCAAGATGGGCACCGTCAATCGCTGCGCAAACCGGCTGATCGTCGCCAGCAGCAATGGAAACAGAATGTAGAATTGTTCCTCGACCGCCAGCGACCAAGTATGCACCAGGGGCTTCATCTGCGCCCCGATGTCGAAGTAGCCACTCTCCTCCTCGAACTTGATGTTCGATGTGAACAAAGCTGTGGCCTTCAGGCTGCGCGCGAAAAATTCCAGTTCGGCCGGCATCAGTAAGAACCATGCGGCCACGGAAGAAGCCGCAAGTATCGCAGAAAGAGCCGGAAATATCCGCCGCACGCGGCGCTCGTAGAAGCGAACCAAGCTGAAATCGCCGCAGGCGATCTCAGCAGAGATCAGCGATGCCATGAGGAAACCGGAGATGACGAAGAACACGTCGACACCGACAAAGCCACCGCCAAAACCCGGAATGCCGGCGTGATACAAGACGACCGGAATAATTGCCAAGGCACGCAGCCCGTCAATATCCGCACGATACGTGAGTCCACCTGATCTATGGCCGTGAACTGGCGCTTGGGCGGACGGGCGCCTTAAAACGAGATTCAAACGAATTCTCCGAATTGCTAGCGCGATGAACGATGTCGCCAGCACACACGCTTAGTCGCCATTGTGGGTCCCGACGATGCCGGACTGGCCAAGTTTGGTGAATGGCACGAAGGACAAGGTCCCGCCTTGATAGATGTCCGAGCGCGCGACGGTAAAGCTTCCATCGGCAGCTTGTTTCTTGGTGACCTTCAGCACATGCTGGACGCCGGGCGGCCCGACAGGGATGACCATGATGCCGTTCGGCCGCAGCTGCTGCAGCAAGGGCGGCGGGATGTGGTCGATGCCGCAGGTGACAATGATCCGGTCGAACGGCGCCTCCTCCTTCAGACCGTAATAGCCGTCGCCGGTGTGGGTTGAGATATGCTGGTATTCGGTGTAGCCGTCGGCGATGAGCCCGTCGTAGATGCCGCGCGTGCGAGCGGCCAGCGGCTTGATGATCTCGATCGAATACACCTTGTCGGTGAGGTAGGAGAGATAGGCGGACTGATATCCGGAGCCGGTGCCGATCTCCAGCACCTTGTCACCTGGGCGCACATCGATGGAGTTGGTCATGCGGGCAACGGTGTGCGGGCCGGTGATGGTCACGCCATAGCCGATGTCGAGATAGTGCCCTTCATAGGCGCGCGCGATGTTCGCCTTGGTGACGAAGCGCTCGCGCGGGGTCAGCAGATAGGCGCGCTTGTTGCGGTCGTCCCAGACGTCCTTGTGGGCAATCAATTGTTCGAAACGGTCCCAGCGCTGCCCCAGGAAATTGGCAGCCTCACCGCGATTCTTCTGCATCCACTGGATGTAGTAGGCCTTGCTTGTCAGCGGAGGGCCGCCGTTTAGCGGCGGCTGGACCTTGGCGACGCCGCCGGTCGAGAAGACAGCCGAGACCAGCCCTGTGGCGCCATAAAGCATCAATTCGCGTCGGCTGAGCGCCATGGCGTTTGACCTTTCCGGGGCGTCGGGCCGTCGGACAATGCCGCAACTCCATTCTCCCGTCCCTGCCACAGAACTCCACCTTTGAATGGACATCTCGCGACAGCTCCAACGGTACATGGGATCGTTTAAGGCCACATTGCTAGCACCATACAAAAGCGTAAGGTTTTGGAAGCCATTCATAGTTCCAAACATGCATCACACTTTGCGCTTCTAAACCCTTGTCGAGAGGAGCGCGACGAAGCGGCGGCGGATCGCGGGCGATCTGCATCAGCACCGCCTTGCGCCCCTGCCTTGGGAACGTCGTTGGAGGCGCTCAGTTCACGGCAGTGATCACATCGCCCTTCCTGCTAGAACGAGCCGATCCCTCAGCCCGGTTTTGCCCTTGATAGAAGCCCATTTCGTCGCTGCTTCGCATGAAGGCTTCTTACTGGAGATCCGCCGCTGGGTTGCGGGAGACTCCACGTCGGCGCCCGGACAGGCGCCACAACGATTTCGGGATCGGCCTTGCGGCGCCAGAACCATCTGAGATGGCTGAACCGGCTGAGATAGATATAGACCACGGGCGTGGTGTAGAGCGTCAGGAACTGCGACAGCAGCAAACCGCCGACGATGGCGATGCCGAGTGGCCGGCGAAGCTCGGAACCCGCGCCGCTGCCGAGCGCCAGCGGCAGCCCGCCGAGCAGTGCCGCCATCGTCGTCATCATGATCGGCCGGAACCGAAGAATGCAGGCCTCGTAGATCGCGTCTTCCGCCGACAAGTGCCGTCGTCGCTCGCCATCGAGGGCAAAGTCGATCATCATAATCGCGTTCTTCTTGACGATGCCGACGAGCAGAATGACGCCGATGAGCGCGATCAGCGAAAAGTCATAGCCGAGCGCCATCAGCGCCAGGAAGGCGCCGACGCCGGCCGACGGCAGCGTCGACAGGATGGTGATCGGGTGCACGAAGCTCTCATAGAGGATGCCGAGCACGATATAGACCGCGATGATCGCCGCCAGGATCAGATAGGGCTGGTTGGCCAGCGACGACTGGAAGACTTTGGCCGACCCCTGATAACGCGTCGTCAACGCCGGCGGCATGATCATCGACTGTTCAAGCTTCTGGATCGCAGTGATCGCATCGCCAAGAGAATGGGCCGCCGCCAGGTTGAACGACAGCGTCACCGCCGGAAACTGGTCCTGATGGTTGATCGCCAGCGGCGACACCGACGTTTCGTAGTGAGCCAGCGCCGACAGCGGCACCATCTGCCCGCTTGTGCCAGAGCGCACGAACAGGTGCGCCAGCGCCGAGGCGTCCTCCTGGAAGCGCCGCTGCAGTTCCAGCACAACATGATGCTGGTCGAGCTGGGTGAAGATCGTCGCCACCTGCCGCTGGCCGAAGGCATCGTAGAGCGTGTCGTCGACGGCCTGCGGAGTGATCCCGAGTTGGCCAATCAGGTCGCGGTCGATCTTCAGCGTCATCCTCGGCGCGCTCGTCTGCAGGTCCCCGGTCACGTCCTGCAGTTCGGGCAAGGTCCGCAATTTTGCCAGCATGATCGGCGCCCATTTGAACAGCTCGTTCACGTCGGGATCCTGCAGCGTGTACTGGTACTGCGTCTTGCTGACACGCGCGCCTATCTGCACGTCCTGGCGCGCCTGGCCAAACAGCGCGATGCCCTCGACCTTGGCCGCCGCCTTGCGCAGGCGATTGATCACTTGCGTCGCCGTCGCATGGCGCTCGCTCAGTGGCTTGAGGTCAATCATCAGCCGGCCGCTGTTGACGGTCGGGTTGGCGCCGACCCAATAGTAGACCGTCTGCACGTCGGGGTCGGCGGTGACCACTGTGGCCAGTTCATGCTGGCGCTGCACCATGGCGTCGTAGGAGATGTCCTGCGCCGCCTCGGAACTGCCCGAAATGGTGCCGTTGTCCTGCTGCGGGAAAAACCCTTTGGGAATGACCTGGTAGAGATACACGGTGGCGCCGAGCGTCGCCGCCATGAACAGCAGCATCACCGGCTTGTGGCGCAGCACCCAGCGCAAACCGGCCTCATAGACGTGCAGCATGCCGGCAAAGGCGGCTTCCAGCGCCCGCGAGGCGATGTTCTCGCGGGCACTTCGGTCGGTCGGCTTCAACAGCCAGCCACACATCATCGGCGTCAGCGTCAGCGAAATCAGCCCCGACATCATGATGGCGATGCTGACGGCGACTGCGAACTCACGGAACAGCCGGCCGATCAGGCCGCCCATCAAAAGCAGCGGAATGAAGACGGCGACCAGCGACAGCGTCATCGAGATGATGGTGAACCCGATCTCGCGCGATCCGCTAAGTGCGGCCTGCAGCGGCGCGTCGCCATTCTCGATATGGCGGATGATGTTTTCCACCATGACGATGGCGTCGTCGATGATGAAGCCGACGGCAATGGTCAGCGCCATCAGCGACACATTGTCGATCGTGTAGCCGAGCAGATACATCAAAGCGCAGGTGCACAGCAGCGACACCGGGATGGTGATGCTGGGAATGAGCGTGGCGCGCACATGCCGCAGGAACAGGAAGATGACGAGCACGACGAGGCCGATGCTGATCGCCATGGTGAACTGCACCCCAGAAACGGAAGCCCGGATCGTCTGGGTCCGATCGCCCAGGATCTGCATCTTGACTGACGGCGGCAGCGTGCGCTGGAGCTCCGGCAGCGCGTTCTTGATCAACTGCACCGTCTGGTTGATGTTGAAGCCGGGCTGTTTGTGGACGTCGATGATGACGGCCCGCTGGCTGCCCAGCCACGCCGCTTGCCTGATATCCTCGACGCCGTCTATTGCCGCGCCGATGTCGCTGACCCGAATCGGCGCGCCGTTGCGGTAGGCGATGATCACCGAATTGAACGAGGCCGCGTTCGAGAGCTGGTCGGTAGCGGCAAGCGTCAGCGACTGCCTGGGGCCGTTCAACGTACCCTTCGGCGCGTTGACGCTGGCGCTGGATATCGCGGCGCGGATATCCTCAAGGCTGAGGCCGAGCTCGGCGGCCGCTGACGGGTTCACCTGGACGCGGACCGCCGATTTCTGCTCGCCATGGAAATCGACTAGCCCGACGCCGGTGATCCGCGACAGCTGCAGCGCCAGGTAGTTCTCGACATAGTCGTCGACCTTGTCGATCGGCAGGTCGGCGGAGGTGACGGCGATCGACATCAACTGCGCGTCGGCCGGATTGGCCTTCTCGTAGGTCGGCGGACTGGGAAGGTCCTTCGGCAAATCGCCGCTGGCGGCGCTGATCGCGGTCTGCACATCCTGCGCGGCGCCGTCGAGGCTGCGGTCGAGATCGAATTCGACCTGGATAGAGGTGCGCCCGAGCGAACTGCTCGAACTGATCGACGTGACGCCCGAAATCAGCGCCAGCTGCCGTTCCAGCGGCGCGGCGACCGTCGTCGCCATTGTCTCGGCATTCGACCCCGGCAGCTTGGCCGAGATCTGCAGCGTCGGGATTTCGACTTGCGGCACGCCGGCGATCGGCAGCAGGAAATACGCCACCAGCCCAACCAGCGTCACGCCGATGGCCAGCAGCGTTGTGGCGATCGGCCGGACGATGAAGGGCGACGAAATGTTCATGGCACTAGTTTGCCGCCTGGGCTGGGCTGGTGATGTCGACCAGGTCTCCTTCCTGGATGCGGTACTGGCCATCGGTGACGACAGTGTCGCCGGGCTCAACGCCCTCGCCGACGACAGCAAGCTCGGCATTCGAATACGCCACCGTCACCGGCCGTTTGACGATATGCCTGTCCTTGCCGACCACGAAAGCATACGTCCCGTCGGGGCCGCGCACTATCGCCGTCACCGGGACCGTGACCACGCCCCGCTGCAATTCGACCTGGACGCGGACATTGACGAATTGCCCCGGCCACAGCCGGTCGTCGGCATTGTCGAAGACGGCGCGTATTCTGATTGTCGCGGTGGCGCCGTTGATCTGGTTGTCGACAACGCTCAGGCGGCCGGTGGCCAGTTGCTGGCCGCCATTGTCATGTGCGACCACGGGGGCGTTGCCGACCTTCATTACGGCCTGGATGCGCGGAAGAGCGTCGGACGGTAGCGAGAAGTCGACGGCGATGGGGTGCAACTGGTTGATCCTGACGATGCCGCCGGTGTCGCTGGCGCGGATGATGGCGCCGGCATCGACCGTGTGGATACCAGCGCGGCCGTCCAGCGGCGAGCGTATCTGCGTGAAGTGCAACTGGATCTGCGCGATGTCGACGGCGGCCTGGTCGACCTTGCCGGTCGCCTCGAACTGCGCCACGGCAGCCTTTGCCGTGTCCAGCGCCTGAGTCGAGCCGACGCCCTTGGTGCTCAGCGTCTGCGCACGGGCAAGATCGAGTCTGGCGTTCGCAAGCGACACGTCATCCCGCGTCTTGGTGGCCTGCGCCTGCGCAAGGGCGGCCTGCAGGGGCTCCGGGTCGATCTCGGCAAGCAGGTCACCGGCGTGCACCTCCTGGCCATCGGCGAAGTCGAGCTTGATGATCTGGCCGTCGATGCGGCTGGTCACGGTCACGCTGCGCAGCGGCGCAACCGAGCCGAGGCCGACCAGAGATACCGGAACATCGCTGCGGCGCGCCACATCGGCGACCACCGGAATGGCGGCGTCCGCCGCCCATGCGTGACCGACGGCCGAGACGTGTGCCAGGCCCGGAATCAGCAAGCCAAAGGCAACGGCCCGAAGGATTCGGGTGGCCTTGCACCAGTCGGCGATCATGCGCGGTCTCTCGTCCGTCCGGTTCCAGGTCGTGGACTCAACAATGGGCGTGCCGCGAGTTCCTGACAAACCACGGCCCGTGACCGACATCTTGCGGAGGCAACCTTTCCGGTGCATCGCCGCTGGCTTACCAATCCGTAAGGTCTTTTGCCAACGAGTTTTCATGAACCTGTCATGTGCCAGCACCTATCCTTGATCCAGCGAGCCTATTTCTTAATCCATCGCGGGCCGCGACATGAGGACCCTTCAATGAAAATGCTATCTCTGGCGCTGGCCGCGTTGGCGGGCGCGCTGTCTGTTCCCAGCGCCAACGCCGCACCTTACAAGCACGTACTGCTCATCAGTATCGACGGGCTCCATGCACTCGATCTGGCAAACTATGTCGCCGCAAATCCGAAAAGCTCGATCGCCGCGCTCGCCAGCACGGGGATATTCTATCCGAATGCGCTCACCAGCGCCCCGTCCGACTCGTTTCCTGGCTTCGTGGCACAGGTAACCGGCGGCACGCCGAAATCGACGGGCGTGTTCTACGACGACAGTTACGACCGCACCTATTTCGCGCCGGCCTCGGATTGCAAGGGCGAGCCGGGTGCCGAGGTGGCCTTCGCCGAGAACATCGATGTCGATTCGACGCGCCTTGATGCTGGCGGCAAACCAGGCAATTTCCGCAGCCAGATCGACCCGGCTAAGCTGCCGATGACGCTGATCAACGGCAAGTGCTCGGTGGTCTATCCGCATGATTTCGTGCGGGTGAACAACATCTTCGAGATCGTGAAGGCTCATGGCGGCCGCACGGCCTGGTCAGACAAGCACCCGGCCTACGAATGGCTGAACGGACCTTCCGGCAAGGGCGTCGACGACCTCTACGCTTTGGAGCAGGACAGCTTGATTCCCGGCACGAAGGTCAAGACGACGGGCAGCTTCAAGGCCGAGCGCGACTTTGACGAAGCGCGGGTCAAGGCGGTGATCAACGAAATCAAGGGCCTCGACAGCACCGGCTCGCATCCGGCAGCCGTCCCCACGCTTTTCGGCATGAATTTCCAGGCTGTGAGCGTGGGGCAGAAGCTTCCCAAGGCGGGTCCTGGCGACGAGGCCGGTCTGGTTGGCGGCTATCTGGATGCCAGCGGCGCGCCTAGCAATGGTCTTGCCGGGCAACTCGCCTATGTCGATGGCGCCATCGGCGAACTGATGGCGGCGCTCAAGGGCAATCATCTCGCCGACTCGACGCTGATCATACTTGCCTCGAAACATGGCCAGTCGCCCATCGACCCCGCGACGTTCCAGCCACTGGACGATGATCCGTACACGAAGACGCCGGGTTACGCCTTCCACATCGCCGACGACGCCGCGCTGATCTGGCTCAAACCGCAAGACAGGGTCAAGAACCTCGCGGCGGCGCAGGATTATCTCGAGAAATCCAGCAAGGCTGAAGGCATCGCCCAGATCCAGACGCCGAACGCGCTCGCTCTCGCCTATCAGGATCCGGCCACCGACAGCCGTACACCGGACTTCATAGCCACGGTCAATCCGGGTGTGGTCTACACATCCGGCTCGAAGATTGCCGAGCACGGTGGCGCCAATGCGAACGATCGCAACGTAGCGCTTCTTATCAGCGGCCCTTCGGTCAAACCGAGGTCGGTGCCGGCTCCGGTGCAGACGACGCAGGTCGCTCCCACCATCCTGCGGGCTCTTGGCTATAACGCGAACGAACTTCAGGCCGTCAAGCTCGAAGGCACCCAGGACCTGCCGACGATACCGTTCTAAGCCCAGGATCGTACTGTTTCACAATTGGCCGCGGGGGTGCTCGGCGGCCAATTGTTTTGTGAGCAGCAAGTGTTTGCAAACAGGTGACCGCTTCGCTGATGGCAGGCCGAGATCATGACGCGTCGTCTAATTGGCCACAATTTTAGCAGGAGTGGCGCACCAGCCGGTCGGCTTTTGAGCCAAAGCAGATCCCATTCGCTGGGCATATGCCGGTCGATATAGATCGTCTTACCATCTTTCGAATAGCCGACGAGGAAGACTCTGGGGGCAATGCGCTTCGAGGCTGCTGGCCTAGCTATTGTCGTCCGGTTCGATAGGAGGGCTGAACGACAATTTGTGGGCGCTTGTACCCGTCTGGCTGAACTGGCGAGCCTGTGCCCGTCTCGGACCCATTGTTGAGTTGAATTGGCTGTTTTGCCGAGGTCCCACCATCGCCTTCAACGTATAGCCGTTCACTCTCCGTTTGGCTCGTTCCGTTGCCATAGTAGATGATTGACGGCCATTTCTTGTCGACCCTTTGCTCGTCTGCCAAGCTACAGGTTGCCGCGAGAATCAATGCAGCCAGCGCCAAGATAGCCTTCATTTTAGTCATCCATCACAAACCAAAAAGATGCGCATGGAATCAGAAGTTTGTCGTTAAAGGAATTCTGCAAATTGTAGTCTTCCGCGAAGTCAGCCAGCAAGGCAGAGACGGCAACAGAAGACCCGCAGGCCGAGCGTCATTCGTTTGCCGCCTCCACCACCACCGCCGGATTCGATAACCCTGACAAGATCCATGGTCCACTCCACCATTTTTTCGGTCATATCTGTCCAGAGCTTTTCGTGCCTGCATTCATCTGCCGCGCGGCATCGACGTAGGCTTCGCGGATTTGCGCGTACCTGGCCTCACGCTCCGCTTCTGGCAAGGCGACGATCTCAGAGGCCACGGAGATATCACGCGCTGACGGCCAGCAGGCTGCTGGATTCGCACCGGACCACAGACACCGGCACGTCCTCAGACACAATCCAGAAACAAAATTCTACATTCCGGAAACGCTGCCGAAAAATACCGGAGCCATATTCTTTGTCGCAAGGGTCGGGTCATCGACCTGATCCAACTCCGGCCAGCGAAAAAGGAAATGGCTCATGAAAAAGTCCCTGTCCGCCCTCGGCCTTGCTGTTGCACTTGCTCTGACGATGCCGGTCATCGGCGCGAGCAGCGCGAATGCAGCGATGACGCATAGCACTGTGACGCATCATCATCACTATCACCATCACCATCACCACTATCACCATCATCACAATCACCATTATCATCACGTTAACCGGCATCGCCAACATCATAACCAGCCGGCTTACTAAGTACGGGCTCGCCACTAGAAGACTGGCTCTGAATTTCATCCGAGCCGGTCTTCTTTTGTGCGGCAGATGTCGCCCACCAGCTGCCCCGGTCGATATGCGACCGGTCTGGTTTTGCTGCGCGTCCATGAAATTGCGCAGGGTGATGTAGTCCAAAGGGGACCGCTCAGCGGCGTTGGTGCCAATGTGGGCCCCTTTTTCGAGATGACCCCCGCCTGTCGGATATGCCCCCAGCGGGCCTTTGCCGCTCCTACCAGCGCGAGCCGAGCGGGGTCCGCGATCCGTGCTTGCGCAAACCGCGGGTGCCTTTGTCGTCGATCTGAGGGGGACCTACAAGGCAATGGCAATGGGTCGCAAGTGCCTCACGAAATGATCGCCATACGTGCATTCGACCCTAAAGCGCGCCGCGTTTGAAAGTATTCGTCCGACGCGCTTGTCTTGTTTTTATGGATGTCGTTGTCGCAAAACCGCTGCACACTTTTTCGATGCACAAGGCGCCGGCCTAATCGCCGGCGCCATCGCCGGCTAAAGCCCTCTCTGTCATCGGTTGGTGACCGTATCTCCCAGAACGCCTTTGAGTTCATCCGCTTCGCTGGAAAGGTGTCGTCTCGATGTCGGATCGACGATCGATTCTGGTGCCGCAACAGCAAGCCCGACAGCCTCGCCCGTAGCCATTCCAATGTTGGCCGATTCCCTAAACATCCTGTCGCCAAGTCCCTCATGCCAATCATCAATGATCTGGCCGTCTTCGAGGCGTCCGCCGATCAGTCGGACCAACTCCGGGCTAGTTGAGAACTTGCCGTGATTAAGGCTGTCGTCGCCCTCCCGCTTGGTCAGATCAACAACTGCAATGTGTTCCGAGGCAAGTTGGGTCTTGTATGGTTCTTTGGTCGGATCGATGGCTCCAAGCCTGGCTGTGCTGCCCCAAACACGGCGTGAAATCGCCAGCGCGTGATCATCCTGCGAAACGAACAAGGTGAAATTGGGCCTCGGGCTTCCCATGTCGTCGATCTCGTTGGCGAATACATCGACGTCGACATCCGGCGCAGCAAGCATGACATCCTTGATTTTGGCCGGCAAGCGCCGGTCCCGTATCGCCATTTGACGGAGCGTCTCCAGCGTCAGCCAATTGCCCATGGAATGCGCCAGTATTGTTATTTCGCCGACGGATGGATCCTTTGCCAAAAGGTTCAACACCTGCTCAAATCCGTCGCGGGAAAAATTGGTGCTCTCCCGATCATAGCCATAGGCGAAAACGCTGGCACGCGAGGGCCAGGTGAAAAGCACTGGCACGATCGGCGTGCCGGCATCGTGGACGATTTGGGCGGACCGAAAGACAGCATCATCAAAGCGGTTATTGAAGCCGTGTACGAACACGAGGACGCGGCGTTTCGGCGTCACATCGGCGTCCGATCGAACCCATTGGCGGGCCTGCTCAAGATCGAGTCGCTCTGCCTTCATTGCCACAAAATCAGTGGCAGGATTGCCCGGCGTCTTCTTTGGCCATTCGACCTCGCCGATTTTGCGAGTTTTGTCAGGAGGGATGGAAACGACAATATTGGCAAAGCTCAACGCCTTGCCGCGCTCGCCCGAGTACATTTCACCTGAAGTTGTGTCAGCCCGGCGCATCGTTGCCACCAACATGTCGACTTTTGACGTGTTGGGAGCGATGGCCGATACCGGAAGCAGCACATTCTCCGGGCGTCCTGCACAGGCCCCGAGAAGCGCCACCAAAACTAAGGATGGAAGGACCGGGCTTTGCTTAGTCCACATCCTAGCACACCAAAAATGCATCAATCTTCCTCCCGAAATCCTGCAGCGATGCGTGCCGCAGATCTTCCTCGCCCCGCAATGCTTCACACGGCCTACCAGCCCAGGCTAGACCCCCATTGCGTCGCCGGCCGCTTCATACCCTTGGGCGCGGCCCCTGCGTGGTCCTGGACACCCTTCCAGAGCCGTTCGCGCATCTCCCGGTTCAAGGTGATGAATGCCGAGCCTACATAGCGACCCGGTGCTGCGATCAGCTAAGAGCTCGATCGCAGGCTTACTTGCCTCCGCTCCACTCTACTGCAGGTCGAATTCGCCGAACGCGTGGCACTTCGCCTTTCAGCCCTTTGATCGACGTGCCGCCGCGGCATCTGCAGTTCGCGATCGCATCAACCGCTATCGCGACTCCGCCGCTGCTCTGAAGGGCTTTTCCCAGTCCATCGACGGCACGCATGGGTGAATGCGCTTTGCTGGCGAAAGCCGAGCAGCCAGGCGATTTGCGAAATTTGCAGTTTTGGTTCTTCGAGATAGCGCACGGCGAGATCACGCCGCAGTTCGTCCAGTATTTCTCCAAAGCTCAGCCCTGCTGCTGCCAAACGGCGGGCGAACGTCCTTTCGCTGAGCCCAAGCTGCTTTGCGACCGCCTTCGCCTGCGCTTCGGCGTGCGGGAGCAAAGGCGCAATGGCGTTCTCCACAACCGTTCGGAAAGGGCTCACAGTGGCAGTGCGAACCACTATGGCATCCTCGCAGCTCTTTAGCATCAGTTCGTGCAGAAATGGGTCAGCTCCAACCATGGGGAGGTCCATCGATGCAGCGTCGAAACTCAGTCCATCCGCATGCGCGTCGAACTCGACCTCGCAACCTAACAGCTTTCGTACCCGCTGCAGATGGTCTGACCTATGGTGGACGAAACTCGCTGCAAGCGGTACCAGCTTTCGGCCGACAAGCTGCCGGCAAAGTCGCAACATCACAAGAGTGAAAAACTCCATCTGATGCCGGTCCAGGTGACGCGGCACCCCCGCATAAGACAAGCCCACGCGACAGAAGGTGCCGTTGTGAATCCTTGCGACCAGCGCCTCATTACCCACGCACACGTACCGCTCAAGCCGCCCGAGAGCGTCGCCGAGTTGGTTCGATGAAGCAGCCACATAGTAAAGCATGCTCAATTCGCGCAAATCGACTTTCTCGGCTAGGCTGAACCCGAAAAAATCGTCTCCGACTTCGTGTGCGGCCAACTCAAGAAATTCAATCTGGGAAACCACGCTGATCCTGTCGCGCCGATCAAGCGCCGCGGCAGAAAGGCCAGCGCGCGCCAGCAACCGCGCCGGGTCGATGTTGCGTCGCTCTAGTTCAGCAGAGGCCAAGCGTGCGGCCAGACCTGCTGCAGTCGGTATGGCTGCCAGTCTTCGAACAGCCGTTTCACTCTGTTCGACCACTGGCACACACCTTTTCGGACCGCTCGATCCTCACATTATGAACCTTGGCAGCTAAGCGCAAATACTTGTCACAGCGCCGCAAGATCAACTCGGACGAACCATCGATGTGAACAATCCGCAGGAAAAAGATCTAACCGCAGTCGCTGAACGGCCGACGGAAACTGGGACGTGTTTTCGCAGTCCGTTCCTGCGACCGACGGCAGGACACCTGCGGCGAGGAGGCGGCGGCGCAAGAGAATCTAACTTTGCGCCGCTGTCCCTCCGAGCCGGTTAATCAAAGCATGAAGAAATTGGCGGGAACGGCGGTCGGAGAGGTAGCGCGACGTTCCCGCCGGTCCGGGCCGACTGGTCGTTGCAAGCGACGGTGTGGCTTGGGTTGGCAGCATGTCGCCGACCATTGCCGTGCGTAGAAGTCGAAGGCCTCTACAAAAAAACGGAGAAGGTTAGTTTTCGGTGCCCTCCCCTCTACCACCTTCAAAGTCCAAACCATTCTCCGGTCCCCTCACGGCTTCCCGAAATCCCAGCGTTTGCGGGATGTGCGGCCGAAAGCTGGGGAGAGCGGAAACATCGTTCTCGCCCCAACCGCTCTCTGAATGCCCATCATTCTCCGAAGCTGGGGAGTAGCTCCAAAAATCCCCAGGTTTTGACAACAGCAATATCAATGCCTTAGCGCCAGCCTTGCTGCGGCAGTTTTGCGGTTCGCTCGCCTGTCAAGAAAGACCACAACTAAGTTGTCGCTCGCTAGGCCCGGCTTGCGCCAACACGGACATCGCCAAGCCACTGCTCGACGTCGTTTCTGGGCCGACAACTGCCCGACCGCTATCGTGACGAAGTTACCAGCAAGCGGTCGTTCCGATGACGACCCCATTGTCGCCGTCTGCGGCAAGCACGTCGAACTGCGGGATTTGCCCCTAGCCGACCTTCGCCCGAACCTGGTGAGAGTGAAAACTCGAAGAGCGTTTGGTGGATCGCCAAGCTGCAAGGAGCCTATCGACATTGGCGTCCACGCCATCGCCAGTATCCAGTTCAAGGTCGTAGGACTTGCCGACATGAATGGTCTCGAAGTCGCGCTTTGCGCTGCCTTCTGGCCTGTCGCCGCGCCGCTTCTCGCGCTTAATCAGCACTTCAAGCGGGCAATGCACAGCGACGAAGAAAACATCGTGGCGTTCAAGGAACTCGCACAGCACCTTCAGGCAGCCCTCGGTATCCAGTATATGCTCAGAATGAGGTGGTTGCTCGCATCCGCCGTCACAGACCTCGGTTTTGCGCATGCATCAAGCAAGGACCTAAAGCGCGTCGCGTGCATCCGTTTCGACGCGACGCGCTTTTAGATTTGAAGGCTTCGGCGGCGGATCTTCGCGCCCGTCCGCAAAGGGAACAGGCAGCAGGGGGAAAGGGCAGCATCCCAAAGTCACCAGCTCTCGAGCATTTCATAGCGACGGCGCATCAGGTAGATGCTGGCGTTCTCGTAGTCGCGCCGGTCGAGCATGGCGCGGTCTTCGGCAAAAGTCTCGCCCCGAAACATCCGTCTGAGGCGCGGATCGAGGTCGGCTCGGGCCTGGGTCCGCAGGTCCTCCGCACAGGCGCTGTCGCCCATCGCATGGCAGGCGGCGGCCCCGACCACCGCAAAGTCGGCATTGAAGCCGAGCACCTTAATATAGTAATTCGCGAAACTGGCGGCGCGCGGGTACTCGCCTGCGCCGTACAGCTCGTAGAGGATACGGAAGTTGAGGTTGCGCGACAGGATGTGCGGAAAGGCCAGGATGGCATCGTCGAAGCCCTCGATCATGCCGGGCTTCTGATCGGTGAGCTCGGAAAGCGCCATGATGTAGTCGCCCAGGGCACCGACCAGCGGACCTGCCTGTCGATCGAGGATGTATTCGATATCCCCTCTCGCTTGCGTGTTGTCCATTGTGGCGAAGAAATCGGCGTCGCGCCAATAGTAGAGATTAGATCTCTCGACGCCGGGTGCCAGAGCGGCGGCGGTGTCGATCATTGTCTTTCCGTCCGTCGACTCGAAGAGAACCGCTTCCTTCAGAACCGAGTCCATTGTGTCGAAGGGGATCGAGAACAGCTTACGGCCGCCTTCTTCGAACCAACGGCCGCCGAAATCCTGCATCAGCGCATTCTTGGAAAGGAGAAAGTTCTCTTCGGCCCGCGGATCGATGAAGGTCACCAGCTTCTTGTCCGCATCGATACGGTAGATGATGGTCGAGTGATCGGTAAAGCCATCGCTCAGCATGGCATTGTCGCCCGGCGCAAGGATGCATGGCCAGCGATCGATTGGCATCATCAGGTCGCCGCTCGGCAGGTCGACTTCAGTCGCGCTTCCTGCGGCCCCAAAACGCACGACGGCCATGGGATTGGTCAGGTAGTCGTGCTCCCAGATGTTCCAGAGCATCTGGTCGGCCGGTCCTTCCTCATCCATCGCCTCATTGTTGACGTAGGGCGCCTCGTTGGGGCTGCCGTAGGGCGATGCCGCCCTCAGGTCGAACAGATGCTCGAGGTTCTCGAGCTTCAGTTCGCTTCGAACCACCGGACAATCGGCAATGCCGGCAACGACCGGCAATGTCGCGCCCGCAAGTAGGCTAGTTGTGCAGATACAGAGGCTCAGAACGCGTTTCATGATCAACCCCGTCGATAGTGTATTTGGCGATGATCTGGAGACCCTTGAGCGGGGCGTCGGCATAGCGCAGCCACAGATCCAGGGTATAGGTTGCGTCGGTCGGGTTGAGCTCGATGACTTGGGCCCGGCCCTTGCAATCGAGCAGGTTCTCGGGCCGACAGGTTAAGTACTGCCCGTTCGGGTCATTGTAGACGACCGTGGTGCCACCGCCTTTCATGACGCCGAGATAGGTATTTATCGGCCGCGCGCCTGCCCAGGATTCCTCCTCGCGATGGGGCGCGGCGGCGCCGGCTTTCACGGCCGCCACGACCTCGGGCGGCACATCGTCGATCGGCGCGATGGCGATGGAATTGATCGCGAGCCGGGGTGCGGGAGTCTTGAGCGAGAGCTGGGCGCGAAGCTTCACGCCCTCCGAGAAGACCCTGGCCCCGGCGACCTTGATCATGGTGCCCCCGGACAGCGGCGCAAGCTCCTGCTCGTCCAGCTTCACATGCAGTCCATCTTCGATCCGCGGCTCCGGAGCGAAGCGATCGTGGAGTTCCAGGAGGGCGGCAATGCCGACTATGATGGCGGAGATCGTGGCGATCGTGGTCGCCATCGCATACTTCTCGAAAAAGGCAAACAGCCTGCCAGCCAGGCCCTGCGGTCTGGCTTGAAGTGCCTCCGGCTTGCGACGTGTCACGCGTCCCATGGCGGGTTCCCCAACCCTGCAGCATTGTAGCACATGGGCGCGGCACGCTCCAGCCCAGCGGATGAGCCGGCGCTAGGCTTCCGCGCCCGACACATCGATCAACGGTGCAACGAGATCTAGGAGGCCAACATCCATCTGCTCCGTCGTGAACATAGACCATCTCTTGTAGAAGGTCTTCCAATCACCAACAGCCTGGCCAACCGTCGGCGGACACATGAATTTTGCGAAGTAGTTTCGACCCTCAAACACCTTCGCCAAACTCACCACATTCAGTAATATTTCTCCAAACGCAGGGACATGCCGGAGCGTCTGCTCGTGAAAAACGCGCTGCATATCAATGATGAAATGGCGAGTGTTTTGAGAGATTAGACAGCATTTGAGGCGAAGCCGCTGAACCGGTGATGTCTGCTTCTGGAGGCGGCGATAGCTAACGGAATGACCGAGATGCGGCGGTGAGTTCAACTGGTCACCGCAACACCTTCTGTAGCCTATCGGCCGGCGTTTCGAAGTCCAGGATTTTTCGGGGGCGCTGATTGAGCCGCAGAGCGACGGCGTTGAGTTGGGCTTGGGAGACACGGGAGAGGTTGGTTGCTCTCGGGAAGTACTGCCTGAGCAGACCGTTGGTATTTTCGTTGGTGCCGCGCTGCCAGGGACTGCGCGGATCGCAGAAGTAGACCTGTAGATCGGTTGCAACGGTGAAGCTCCTGTGACGAGCCATCTCCTTGCCCTGGTCCCATGTCAACGAGCGCCGCAGCTCTTCGGGCAATGTGCCGATCTGCTTGGCGAGGGCCGCCACGACGGTGGCCGAGTCCCTTCTCGTCAACTTCACAAGCATCGTGAACCGGCTGTGTCGTTCGACGAGGGTGGCGATGTTCGTGTCGTTCGCACCGGTGAGCAGATCACCCTCCCAATGGCCTGGGATAGCTCGATCCTCAGCCTCAGCGGGACGCTCGCGGATGGAGACCATATCGAGTATCTGCCCTTGCCCCGTCCGGCGCTGTGCACCTTTGGCGAGGCGCATCTGCCGTTTGGTGCGCAGATGTGCCGTCAGTTCCTTCTTGAGTACCCCTCGCGACTGGATGAATAGACTGCGATAGATTGCTTCATGAGATATCCGCATGCTTGGATCGCCCGGGTACTCTCGCCTCAACCAGCCCGCTAAGCCGAAACAGATTCGACTGCCTGGCATCTCCATCGACTTCAAGTCGGGCGAGAACGAGTTCGTAGTCGGGCCACAAGCGGAACGTCCCGATGGCGTGGTGTATTGGCCCGAAGGGCGGCTGATCGCTCCGGATGTTCTGCCGCCGTTCGTCGACCGCGGCGCCGGTTCTGTCGAGACCGAACGCGAGAGGGTCAATGGGCGCTATCCGCGCGGTATCCGGCACACGACACTGAAGCGACGCGCCCGTGAGCTTGTTCTGGCCGCGGAGAGCTTCGACGGAATGGTTGCCGACCTCCTCGCGTTTCGGGATTGGGAGATTGAACAGCCAGAGGAATTTTCCAACGATAGTCTCATCAATCTGGCGGAATGGTTTTGGGAGAAGCGCGAGCAAGGCGAACTGTGGACCAAAGCCACTTCGGTTGTTCAGATCCCTCGCGCCGCACTCGACAAACTTGCCCGGCTTGGCGAGGGCCTGGCCTTTCTACTCTATGGCATCCTTGTGTCCGCGCATGGCCACCAGCCGGCCGCTCCGTTTGCAATCGTGCCGGACGCCCTTCGCGAAAACGGCCGCCTGAAAGCGGGCCGACGGCAGATTTACGCTGCGATCCAAGTTCTTTTGGAGGCTGAACTGCTGGTTTGCCACAAGAAATCTCGCGGGAACCGCAACCACCATCTCTATCTGCTTGGTGCCGGGGTGCCGGCGGTAGCGGGTGAAGAAAGAGGAGAAGGATCTAAGCTTATATTAGTATCCGAAAAGGACACACACTCTGCCCCCGACGAGGAGCTTGCGGCATGAAGCGCGAGCTCGATCCTCATAGGCCGGCCGATGATCGGCACTCGGCTGTCATTCTCGATTGGTCGCAAGCTTTTGCCGCACGAGTGATGTCGCGCATCCATGAATATGACGACGACTGGCCAAAGCCGTTTAACACAAACACGATCATTCGGTTCGAGCGATGTGCAGCCAGGAGGGTTGGTCGGAGATGAGGAATGATAAGCAGAACTTCAACAACGACGAGACGTCTCTCTCTGGGTCCCACACTCCAAGATGCTTGGACTCGGTTGACCACATCGAGAATGGCGCTCTTCCTCTCGCTGTGGAGTACCGTCCTGCCGCGGCTCTGATCCCGTTCGCCAAAAATGCCCGCACCCATTCCGATGCTCAAGTCGCGCAGATCGCGGCGTCGATCCGTGAGTTCGGCTGGACGAACCCGATCCTCGTCGATGGCAACAACGGCATCATAGCCGGTCACGGGCGCCTGCTGGCGGCACGCAAACTCGGGATGGGCGAAGTCCCGGTCATCGAGCTTGCCGGCCTCACCGAGGCGCAGAAACGGGCCCTGGTGATTGCCGACAACAAGCTGGCGCTCAATGCAGGCTGGGACACTGAACTGCTCGGCCTCGAACTCGCCGATCTCGGTGGACTTGGCTTTGATCTGTCGCTAACGGGGTTCGACGAGATCGAGATCGCGGCGCTCACTAGCACTACCAATTCGGGCCTGACCGATCCCGACAATGTTCCCGAGCCGCCTGAGAAGCCGACCGCCCTGCCAGGCGATGTCTGGCTGCTCGGAAAGCATCGGCTGATCTGCGGCGACAGCACCAACACTGCCGACGTCGAGCGCGTGCTGGCCGGCGTCAAACCGCATCTGCTGGTTTCGGATCCGCCTTATGGCGTCAGCTACGATCCGGCCTGGCGAGAACGTTTTGGCGACGGCGCCAACCTCGCCAAGGGCACTGTTCTCAACGACGATCGTGCCGATTGGCGCGAGGCATGGGCACAGTTCCCTGGCGATGTCATGTACGTCTGGCATGGCGCCCTCCATGCCACCACAGTCGCCGTCAGTCTCGAGGCCAGCGGCTTCGCTGTTCGCTCGCAAATCATCTGGGACAAGACCCGTTTGGTTATCGGCCGCGGCGATTATCACTGGCAGCACGAGCCAGCCTGGTACGCCGTCAGGAAGGGTAAGAAGGGCCATTGGGCTGGTGACCGCAAGCAGACCACAGTCTGGGCCATCCCGCACCGAAAGTCCGACACAGGCCACGGCACGCAGAAGCCTGTCGAGTGCATGCGACGTCCCATCGAGAACAATTCTTCGCCGGGCCAGGCCGTCTACGAACCGTTCTGTGGATCGGGCACCACCATCATCGCTGCCGAGATGACGGGACGCTCCTGCCACGCGATCGAACTCAACCCAACCTATGTCGACGTCTCCGTGCTGCGCTGGCAGGCCTTCACCGGCCAGGCAGCGGTGCTGGAAGGCGACTGTCAGAGCTTCGCCGAGGCAAAGCTTGAGCGGATCGAGACAAGGCCATGACCACCAAGACTGCGATCCTGCAGGCGATACGCCAAAAATGTCTGGACTGCTCCGGCTATCAACCCGCCGAGGTTCGGGAGTGTCCCGTCAGCACGTGCGGTTTGTGGCTGTTCAGGTTGGGGATGGACCCCGACCCCAGCCGGACTCGCGGCTTCGCCAAATCCCCCGTGTACACGGACCCTTCCGGGCAAGGCATGCCTACCCCCAAGGCGAGGCAGCGCACCGGAACCGGAGATATTTGAATGGCCCGTCCCAAGCATGTGCCTGACGCCTTCCACCGCCGCCAGGTCGAGGCGCTGGCCGGCTACGGTGTTCCGGAAGCCGAGATTGCCGGCATGGTCGGTGTCGATGCGAAGACGCTGCGCAAACACTATCGGCAGGAACTGGCATTTGGCCACACCAAGGCCAATGCGAAGGTGGCGGAGAACCTCTTCCGCAAGGCAACAGGCGAGGGTCGTGAATCGGTCATCGCCGCGATCTTCTGGCTGAAGGCCCGCGGCCGCTGGAAGGAGACCGCCGTCAACGAACACTCAGGCCTTGACGGCAAGCCGATCGAGCAGGTGCACGAAATCCGCCGCATCATCCTTTCACCGCCTGACTGGACGGAGATAAAGGCATCGCGTGGGGTAGCGCCGAACGATCTCGGCGAAGAACCTGAGTGGTCGAAGTGGAGCCCGCAATGACCAGAGCTGCCGACGCCGAGAACCAACGGAAGCCGCACTGCGCCCAGGTGGAAGCAATGGCAGGGTATGGCGTCGCGCCGGCTGACATTGCCCAGGTACTCGGCATCGAGGTCGAGACGCTGAAGGCTGACTATGCTTCTGAACTCGATGGCGGTCACATCAAGGCCAACGCACGTGTTGCCGAAAGTCTCTACCGCAAGGCCACCGGCGAAGGACGCGAAGCCGTCACAGCGGCCATTTTCTGGCTGAAGACGCGAGCACGGTGGAAAGAGACCTCCGTTCATGAGGTCGAAGGAAAATTGGACACATCGGTGACCTTCATCACCACCTACGAAGATCGGAAGTTGCTGTAGGCACGCTTTGCCGCGTGTCTCCGCCAAGGTCGGCCGATTTGCAGTTAAATCAACAGCATAGCTTGCTAGTCTTCGCCCTGTGAGCAAACTGCAAACGGTGGTTTGCAGTTTGCACACCCGAGGGATTTGAGCCATGTCGAGCGCCGTCGCCTACTATCGGGTCTCAACCCAAAGACAGGGCCGATCGGGCCTTGGCATCGAGGCGCAACGCGCTGCTGTTGCCCGCTTCGCCGAAGCCGAAGGCATTGGCATCGTCCAGGAGTTCACCGAGGTCGAAACTGGCAAGGGCTCGGATGCCCTCGATCGCCGGCCGCAACTGGCTGCCGCCCTGGCGCTTGCCCGCCAAGCCAAATGCCCGGTGATCGTGGCCAAGCTTGATCGACTGTCGCGTGACGTTGCCTTCATCTCCGGCCTGATGGTTCAGCGCGTGCCATTCATCGTTGCGGAACTCGGTGCCGACGCCGATCCATTCATGCTTCACCTTTATGCCGCGCTGGCTGAGAAAGAGCGCCGGCTGATCTCGGAGCGCACAAAAGCAGCCCTCGCTTCACGCAAGACCAACGGAGCCAAGCTGGGCAACCAGACCAACAGCGCCGAGGCAGCTGCAAAAGGGCGTGCGGTATCGATCAGCGAGGCTGACCGATTTGCCGAGACGGTGTTGCCGATCATCGCATCCATTCAGCGTTCCGGAATCACCAGCCTTCGCGGCCTGGCAATCGCGCTGAACAACCGTGGTGTCCGCACGGCCCGCAATGGGCACTGGCAGGTGTCGAACGTTCGCAACATCTTGGCGCGTCAGCAATAGCAGCCGGTTTTGTCGAAACTGCTTTTATAGGCGGGAACTACCGATCTCGAGGTCTAATCGGTTGTAGGCGCCAGCAGCGCCTTTATAGCCTCGGCCAAATCGGAATGCCCGACCGGCTTGACCATCAGCACTCCCTTCCGGAAAATCTGATCGCGGCCCTCGATGCCGGCTCCGGTGTGAACGATGAACGGGATATTTTTTGACACCAGCTTTTTCGCCAAGGGCGTGCACGTCCCATTTTTCAGCTGGACGTCCAGAACTGCCACGTCGGGCGTCTCAGCGGACAGCCATTGAATTGCGACATCGCAATCTGTGGTCAGCATTACCTCGAAGCCTTCGTCCCAAAGGAAAGCCTCAATATCCATGCCGATAATGACCTCATCTTCGAGCACCAACACCTTTGGCTTTTTCACGCGTTCTTCCTCTCGCCCGCAAAGGAGCACCTATCGGCGTCCACCCCGTCTATATTCGCCGGGATCGATAAAGTTCCCTGCCCACAGGTTGCGTGTCGCAATGCGGGCTTCTCGCTCTTCGGCAAGGTATCGATGCGTTTGTTTGTCGGCGACTGCCAATCCGTGTTTCACGAGGTCGCGTCCGAGATCGATGCCTCCCACGAAGCAGACCCCGACATCGTTGTCATAGCGATCCTTGCCTTCGATGGTGCAGGATACATCCCCCGTGGCGATGAGATGGCGAATGTGGTCACGCGCATACCTGCCGCAGGGCCAGATCTTGTCAGCGGCATCAAAACACGGCTGCGAAAGTTCGGGGGCATCGATACCGAGCAACTGAATCCGATTCTTGTCATGCCACAGCGTGTCGCCGTCATGAGCAAACCAACGCTCTGCTGCGGACACGGTGCTACAGGTGAGCACGACGGCGAGAGCGAGGGTCAACCTACACAACGCCGAGCATTTTATGCGCCCTATCGACGTATTGGAAAGGGACCGTTTCGAAAACTTCCGCTCCCGTAATCCCACCACACGGGCCAGCGGCCCGCCTGCTGGGTTGGTCAAGTGGCGGACTGCCCGGCGCCTTACTCCCTACGCCCCCAAGGCGCCCGCCATCCATGTCGCGGGCGAATCTCCATATCCTCCTGCGACGCGCTGCCTTTCCTCCGGAACGTCGCTGGCGTGCCCCTGGAGCCGGCGACGGAAGATGCGCTAAACTCAATCGCCGCCGAGATGAAGATCGGCCGTTCGGATCTCATTGAGATCCTGCTGCGGGAGTGGCTGGAAACGAACGCCTATCTGCCGGTCCGGATGATCGATGAGGAAAGCGAGACAGACGGGAGCGCTTAAGCAAAGCTTCCGCGATCAAACCCAACATCTTTGGTTAGGCGGCTTTCAAATCAGGCAACAAGACCCGCCGCTCCATTTGCGAAGCGGCGGGGGCCCCGCTGACACCGCAATTGCGGTGCCAACCCCATTGACCCACTACGGGCCACCTTTGTGATTGGCGCAAGATGATATTGCCGATAAATATTAACTGTGGCTAATGCACCACCTTTGGTCGGAAGGGAGCAAAGTGGAGAGGTTCTTGGCAAGCTAGTTGGCCGCGATGCGTAGCGGCTACAAGGCCGCAGAAAAGCGCCCCGCCAGCACGCGTTTCTGCCTGCCGGCGCCCTAACGTGGGCGAAGCTTGCGCGCCGGCCATGCTTTCGCCACCCGGCCGAAGTCTAATTGGGATCGTCCGACCCATCGCGGCTCCCGAGCGGGTGGAAGAAGGAATTTCCCATGGCTTCGACCACAGCGTTGATCTGGTATCTGGTAATCGCCGGTCCGCAGGGGGGATTGGTCGTGCTGCCGAGCACCTTCGACACGCGTGAACAATGCGCTACCGCGATCACCGAATATCAGAAACAGCCAGCGCCGGTCGGTTGGTCGCTGCAGTGCGTGCCGAGCGCCTCACCCTTTGCCGACAATGGGTCGGCAGAGTAAGGAGCATCGCAGCGGTGGCCTACACAGTGATTTGGTATGGGAAACAGGGCGTCGTTGAAAAGACGCCATTTGATGCCGAGAAGGCTGCGAGGGACCACGTCTTTGCGACATTTCCCGCTCGGAAGCGGGATGACGGTATCGTAGCGGTGGAAATACGCAAAGACGACAGTCACGGTTGTTTTCAGTCGAGCAAGCTAAGTCGTTGCGCCGGGCCATCGCTCAATGGGTCGGGTCCGCTGCCGGGGAGACAGCGGACTCAAGCTAGGCCAGGAGGGGCGAGGCCCTTTATGATCCCTATGCGGGGATCAGTGTGATAACACCGGGCGAGCACAAACGTTCCGTCGGCTGAAAGATATTTCCCAAGCTCCACTCCACGCCCGATTTGACTCGCTAACCCCTGACTAAAGCGTACTGAAGGAACGTCGCTGGCCAATTTGAACGGGCGCCTGGCGCTTGGAAGAGTCGATCACGCTTTCGCCCCCACGAGGGATAAAGCGATGTCATCCGACGATCATCTCGATTCTGAGCAACTTGCAATGCTGACAAAGGTTCTCAACGACTATTGCACAGAGGCAGGAATTCCAGAAGGCCATCCGGCATGGGAACACTTCGGCCGGCGCCTCAAGAGCCTATTCCAGTCCGGGATACATGATCCCGATGAACTAGTGTCCAAAATGAACACTGGCTACGAGGATTGGCTAGGCGAGATCGGCGCTACGGGTCCTTTCATACCGCCCAAACTATCTTCCGAAGACCGTCTCGTAGGCGACAATCGCTTGCCAGGGTCAGACCTAAGAGGCAGGCCAGCCGCGAATACGAGATGATGCACCAGCGAGTGATTTATCTACGGAACTACCCCTCGCTACGTTGCGCCCTTAGCATGACCGAAGTACCAATAAGCGCTGAAACCGTTGCAGTTCCGCGCTTGGTCAAAGAGACAGGCATCACCGAAGAACAAGCACGCGAGCTTATCGCCTTCCTTGGGCCTCACGATTGGTCATCGCTCATGCGAGAAGCGCGCATTCTAGCCCGAAAGCCCTAGTAGAAATCGCTATCACGCATGGGGATCATCGCCGCCACCATGCTTGCTGGCGCCATCTGGCGCTGCGAATCGGCATGGCAGCCTGCCTCCTCCTCATGGGCAGGTGACGATGGCCAATCCGCCGCGTCGCCTTAGATTGATAATCGGTCCTTATCGATCCGTAGAGTGATGATCGCGCCTTCGTCCGACCAATTGTGATGGACCGAACCATTGAGCTGAGAGGTTATGCTGCGCCGAAGAAGCTTGCTCCCGAAACCGCCAAGCTCTGCGGGCGATACGACGGGCGGCCCCCCCCTCTCGGTCCACACAACGGTCACTTCATTTCCTTCGACTGTGCAGGAAACGTCGAGCGTTCCGGTCGCGGCAGATAATGCACCGTACTTCATCGAGTTGGTCGCAAGTTCATGGACGATCATTGCCAACGTGGTGGCGCCAGCTTCCCCAACGGACATTCGCGGCACAGACACCCTCACGCGGCCGCTAAAAGCGCCCATATCGTCGTACGGTGCCAGCAGGATCGTCAGGAGATCCCCAAGCAGGGCGCCATTTTCATTACGTCCTGGCACAGGGCGCTCCAGATCGTGAGCTCTGCCCAAAGCCGCGAGCCTACTGGTCAGTTCGTGCGCCATCTCCTCCGTTGACTTGGCTGACCGCGATGTAATCGTGGTGAGCGCGGTCGCGATACTCAACAGGTTCTTGACCCTATGGCTCATTTCTCCCGCAAGTAGCTCGTTGGCCTCTTCGGCTTGCTTGCGACCGGTAACGTCGAGAAAGACTCCAAACATCGTTCGGCCTTCAATGTCGGCATCATCTCCCTGGCCTCGAGCGGAAATCCATCGCACATCGTCTCCGACCATAATCCGAAAGTCGATCTCGTATGGGCCAACTATCGCGCGCGTTGCGGCAAACGCTGCACGCACCCTGTCCCGATCCGCAGGATGAATTTTTGCAGAGAGGTCTTCGAAAATCACAAAGGGACCGAACGGCAGATCCCAAAGACCATAGCCGTGCTGGTCCATAGTGAAATGATCTGTGTCAACGTTCCAAGACCACAGCGCCACGCCCGCCGCGTCGATGGCAAGCCGGAGGTGTCTAGCATTCCATTTTATGAGTGGACGGGCATCAGTTGGCAATAGCGAGCGGTTCCTTCGCCTGTTTCTAGCATGTATCGCGGGTCAAGCCTCCGACAATTCGCATAGCGGCCGATGGCGGGCACGCCGCTAGGAGGCTCATTCCAGCAAGCCAGGCTCGTAGTGTACGATGGCATCGAGGATCGTGCGACAGAGGCTGTCCACTTCCTCGTCGATCTCTTCCCGCTTGATTCCGATCGATTTGGCGTCAGCAATCAACTTATGAGTGAGTTCGTCGACCGGAATGACATCGGCGTTCCTCGTCTCAGGGACATTGTTGCTCAGCCATTGGTCTAGGAAGTTGACTCCGCGTGTGCTCATCTCGCCATCATAAGTCCGTCACCTTTAAGAACCCGCCGCTCCATTCACGGCAGCGACGGGCCGTCCCTAGGGATGATGGGACTTGCTGGGGTGTTGGTTTGCCCCTGCTGATTTAAGAACCATTAGGCGCCCCTAATGTTCCATTGGGTCGCATGACGCGAACGGCATTGCCGATCACGTCGGCCGGGCGTTTTTGCCTTTAGGTCCGGTGGGCATGTTGTTGTCTATCTCAGCGTCTATCTCAGCGGCATCAACCCAGCCGCGTCGCCATGCTTTGCCCGCTTCTGTTCGCGCTGGGTAGGGACACTTGGCGAGATCGATCCCAACACAATATGCGTCAACGCCTTCCGTCTCTGCAGCGTCGATTGTTGGGAAGGGTATCAGTTGCGGTTCCATGCTTTCCGCTAAGCATATAGGCAAGACACTACCAGCCGGTGCGAGACATGGTCGACTAAGCGAGAACGGCGTATAATTCGCCAGCCGGCGAGTGCCCCAACCCCGCGCCGGTCAGGCCCGGTGATCTTACCCCAGCCCGCCCACGACCACCGGGCCGCCATCACGAGAAAAAGCTCGCTGGTGATAAGTCTATATCACATTAGAGATCACGCAATTGAGACTGAAGTCCTTGGCTTGCCGGCCCTAAAGACCCACGTCGTTAGCTAACCGAAATTCGGTTTCCAGTCGCGGTTTCGCCGAGCCTGGATGCCTGCATAGTCAGGAATGCAGGTGAAAAACACCGGCCGGCGGTCGCGGCTTGCAGCCTTGCAGTCCGAGCAGCCAAAGAGCCCGACCAAGTCCCAATGCATGGATCCATGGTCCAGCCCGAGCTTGTCTATCAGCGCCTGGATGTCGAGCTTTGTCATTTTGCAGCACGCCGGATGCCCGCAATTGACGTACATCGTTTCGCGAGCGGCCAGGGTATCGGCGAGGGTTTTGGACATGGCGATCTCCGTTGAAGGGGTCGCCGCAACTAGGATATTATTCCTCAACCTAATGGGTGCTGGCAAGTCGCCGCGTGAAAACGGCGTCGGTCCGACTTGCCCGAAGGGTTCGCACCACAACCATGTGAATTGCGGTTCTGGCGCAGACTGCTTACTTGCCGTCTATGAACAAAACGAAACTCGCGTTCTGGGTTGCGCTGGCGGTGCTGGCGGTCCTGATCGTGGTCGGAATTTATCTGTTTATGCTGGCGGACGCGCCCGATTGGTCATCGCGCATTTGATCGCCTATTCGGGCGCGCCCGCATCGTAGTGGACAATCGCGTCGAGGATCGTTCGATAGAGGCTGTCGACTTCCTCATCGATCTCTTCGCGCTTGATCCCCACCGATTTGGCATCTCCAAACAGCTTGTGGGTTATCTCGTCGACCGAAATGACGTCCGCCTTTGTCGTCTCGGGGATGTTGTTCGCAATCCATTGATCGAGGAAGTTGATGCCGCGTGTGCTCATCATTCCATAAGCTCGTGCTTTGCGTTCAGTTCCCCACGCGCGTCAGTGCTCGTCGGTGATTAGACGCCCCGGCGGTTTCGGCCGGTCAGAATGTGGGCTTCCCGCAAAAGCGATGCCCAGCTGTGCGCACCGAGGAATGCGATTAGCTCGCGGGCTTGCGTTTCCGTGATGCCGGTTTCATCGACCAGACGCCGCACGACAGTATCGTCCGGCTTGCCAGGCGCTTTGCCCTGTTCGTCAGTCATCATCATGTCCCTTGACGACCCAACGAGAGCGACCGGGCATGGTTCCTTCGTGGGAATTAATTCGCTAATCCCGTTCGAAAGCGTACAATCCCTTTGTCGTCCGATCTAAAAGGCTACGGACGCTTGAAAGAGTCGATCACGCTTTCGCCCACTCAATGAGAGGGAATGCGGAGATGAAGACTCTCTGGGGTATTGCTGACTCCGAACAGCTCGACGCGCTCGCAATGCTCTTAGAAGAATACGCGAAAGAGATGGGGTATCTCTGGCGACCAAGTGGCGCGCGATCGTTTGGCAGAGCGCGTCATGTGCCTGTTCAAAGAGGCCGTGACCGCACCAGCGGACATCAGGCGACGATTGGATTCTAGCTGGGCTCCGCTCTAGTCAGACCCTTACCTCTCTTCCCGAAAATCCTGCAGCGAGGCATGCCGCAGATCATCCTCGCCGCGCAAGTGCTTCACTCGGCCAATGATGCCCGGCTTGACCCACTGCGTCGCCGGCCGCGTCATGCCCTTGGGCGGCGGTCCTGCGTGCTCCTGGACGCGCTTCCATAACCGTTCGCGGATGGCGCGGCTGGAGTTGATGAAGGCAGAACCGACATACTTGCCGGTTGCTCGATCGGCCATCAAAGCGAAGGCCGGCTTGCCGGGCTCGCGCTCAACGCCAAGCAACTCGTATTCATCGATCGAATAGGCCTTGGTCTTCAGCCATGCCGTCGAGTTGCCGCTGCGATATTTACTGTCCTTGCGCTTTGAAACCATGCCCTCAAGGCCGGCTGGGTCGACCAGATGAAAGATTGCTTTGGCATCGCCTGGCAACGCCTGGCTGAATTGGATGCGACCACCTTCCGGGATCATCTCAGCCAGGATCTCGCGGCGGTCTTCAAGAGGTATGTCGCGTAGGTCGTGGCCGTTCAGGTGCAGAAGATCGAAGGCGACGAAATAGAGGTCTTGCTGGCGCCGAGTGATCGCCGTCCGTATCGCGGCGAAGTCGGACAGGCCGGCGTCGTTCAAAACGATGATCTCACCGTCGATGATGGCGCTTTCCACCTCGAGCAAGGCGGCCGCGGCGGCTAGGTCGCGATACTCCGACGTCCAGTCGAGACCGCGGCGGGTGAAGATGCGGACGATATTGCCTTCCAGAACGATCTGGGAGCGGTAGCCGTCGAACTTGACCTCATGAATCCAGCCATCGCCCTCGGGAGGCTTCTCTACCAGGGTTGGCATCAACGGCGGGATGAACTTCAAACGCATGAACTGTCTCGCAAGCCGCGATTCAATTAGCATGCGCTAAAATGGTTCCGGAACATTTTAGGCAAATTGAATGTTTGATCGTGATGACAAAGCTGAGCGAACCCGGCCCGCCCATTCCCGGCAAGCGTCACAATGGCGAACCGGAGGACGAGCCGGAGTATTTCTACCCTTGCCCGATCTGCGGCCAGTTGGTCGATATGCGCGACCTTCGGCAAATCATGTGGCATGCAAGGCCCGGACACAAACCGCTCGATATCGGGCCATGAATGCAAAGCCCGCCACGGAGGAAGCCGTGACGGGCCTCTGAAAGCTGCGCGAACAACTTTCATGCACCTGTTATGCCCCAGGTGCCGAAGCCAACGGGTCAAAAACCAAACCGTTCCACAGGCACAAAAAAGCCCGCCACCTAGGTCAGAACAGGCGGCGGGCTTCATATAGCGCCAGCGAAGGACTAATTTAGCTGACCCTAAAAGGGTCCGCCTGCTTTGCAACTAAATTGTGTCGGCTTTGGCCCGTCAGGTGTCTGTCGACGAAAAAGCCCGCCACCTTTCGGCAGCGGGCAAGTTTATGGAGTGCTGGGATCAACCAGCATCGGATCAACGAGCGGCGGTGGGGTTGGTTGCGAACTACAAATGAGGGATGACGCTCAGCGCGGCGGTGACAAGCGAAGGCCGCCGCCCTGCGCGGTGTCGGATTTTCAAAGGGCCGGTATTGAGGTAAATTAATCCAGGCTCATACCGCTTACGCCGGGAGCATTATTATGCCTTGGGATAAAAATAGGGCTATTTCCTTTGCACGAGAACATGCTGGCGCTGGCGGAAGTCATGGCAAAAGTCATTGTGCAAGATCTGTAAGGGAGGCAATTTCGAGTGGCGGCATAACGTTGGTTCCAACTGGTGACGCGAAAGATTACGGCCGGAGTCTAACAAACGCTGGATTTATTGAGACAAACACAACCATGCCAATTGCTGGAGACGTTGTAGTTATACAGGGAATAGATGGGCATCTTTCCGGACACATGGCTATCTATGACGGTAGAATATGGATATCCGATTTCATACAAAATGAAAGCCTTTACCCAAATCGGGCTTATCGCCAAATAAAGCCTAAATATAAAATTTACCGTCACCCCTGAGAGAACGCCGATAGCGTGGTTTGAAGATGCCGCGTCAGTCTTCAGTCGCCGGCCTGAACTTCCGGACGATCATCTCGAACAGGATGTCCGAAATCCACATAGCTGAAACGCCAATGAGGAATGCCGCTGCTAGGGTCGTGGTGTCGTCTGCCGGGTCAGGCATCGGCAACCCTGTCGCCTTGAAGTAGGACACCACGGGAAGCGTCAGATAAGCTGCCGCCAAGGCGCCGCAGACAGGGCGATGTCACCATTTCTCGCAGCTTGTACCGGTGGCGCGACAAGGCCCGCTCCCTATCAACTCAGTCTTCACACCGTGGCCAAGATCGGGCCTGTGGCGGCTCACGCCAAGGGTGGCGGCGGAGAGGGCCACGGCGGCAGCTCCGGCTCCGGTGGCAATTCCGAGTCTGGAGGCGGCGATGACGGTGGTAATTCCGGATCTGGTGGCAGCGATGATGGTGGTGGCGACGACCATGGGGCCGTCGGTCTTGGGACGGCGTGTGCTTGAGGGATGGGAGGACGTCATCGCCTGGACGGCATTGAAGGCGGACATTCGCTCAAACACACCCCCGCTATCATTTCTTCGCGGCCTTACGCTTCTACGCCTGCGATGAACCAAGCGCGCGCAGCACCGCTTCGACAGCCTGGCCTGTCAATTCGGGCCGGGCGCCTCGTTCGAGGATGCCGCGCGTCACCTGCAGCCATATACCCATCACGATGTCGACCGCCAACTCTGCGTCCCGAACGCTCAGGCGGCCCTGAACAATCGCCTCGGCAATATCCGCCTTGAGGTTGTTCCGGATACCTCGCGCAAATTCCGTCGGTGAGTGAGAACTCTGAACGACCAGCCGGGCCCAGTTGGAGTCCGAGATCGCCTTTTCCAGGAATCGCGTGAAGGCGAAGGACAGGCGTTCGATCGGATCCTGTAGTTCCAGGCGCGCAGGCGTCAGCACGGCGTCAAAGCTCTCCCCAAGTTTCTCCCCTACGGCTGAGGCCAATTCATCGATGCTCTGGAAGTGATAATAGAACGTGCCCTTCGCGACACCTGCTGCCTCTACGACGGCATCCACCGTGAGGCCCTCGCGAGGCCGCTCCGCCAGCAGCATCGCCCCTGCGTCGACGATCAGCGTGCGTGTCCTTTCCCGCTTCTCGCGTCCGATCTCCGCCCTGCGCGCCAAATCAACCTTTGCCATCCGTCATACCTTTTTGCATTGCACCATTACGAAAATCTCATATTGACCATATAGTCGATTTGACCTAAAGATGCAAATTGAAATTGAGCCGGCGAATTCGACCGGCCCCACTCGGGCTCCCCTGCAGCCCTACCGCTTCCAGATGAGAAGGAACAGCATCCCCATGAACGTACTGTCTCCGAAAGACTTCAGAACAGAAAAACGGCCTCTCCCGTTCGAATGCATTGCCTTGGTGTTGCAGGGTGGCGGCGCGCTCGGAGCCTATCAAGCCGGAGTCTACGAAGCTCTTGCCGAGGCCAATATCCATCCAGACTGGGTCGCCGGGGTCTCAATCGGTGCCATCAACTCGGCCATAATAGCCGGCAATGAACCTGCCGAACGGGTTCCAAAGCTGCGGGCCTTCTGGCGAGAGATCACCGCGAACCCACTTCTCGACTGGGCTGCGGCGCCCTCATTCTCTCCGATAGGGAACCTGCCCCGCTCGCTCTTCAATCAATTCAGCGCGGCCTGCGCGCTCGTCTCCGGTGCCCCTGGCTTCTTCAGCCTTCGGCAGCCCGTCCCCTGGCTACAAGCGGACGGCTCCCTCGAAGGAACAAGCTTCTACGAAACCAAACATCTGAAGAGCACACTGGAGCGGCTCGTCGACTTCGACCGGATCAACGCCGGTCGCATGCGCTTCAGCGTCGGTGCGGTAAACGTGCGATCCGGAAATTTCGTCTATTTCGACAATGATCAGCATACAATCCGCCCCGAGCATGTGATGGCCAGCGGGTCGCTTCCGCCTGGCTTCCCCGCCGTTGAGATCGACGGCGAATTCTACTGGGATGGCGGCCTTATCTCGAACACGCCTCTGCAATGGGTGGTCGAACATGGGGCACGGCAGGACACCCTCGCCTTCCAGGTGGATCTCTGGAGCGCGCGCGGCGAATTTCCTCGCAATCTGTCCGAGGTCGCGACGCGGCAGAAGGAGATACAGTATGCGAGCCGCTCACGCGCGCATACCGATCAGTTCAAGCAATATCAGCGTGCCCGACACACCCTCGCGAGCCTTCTTTCAAAACTGCCGCCCGAGTTGCTCCACAGCGAGGAAGCAACCGCACTGAGCTCGATCGCGGACCACAAGGTCTACAAACTCGTGCACCTGACATATCGCTCAAAACAACATGAGGGGCACTCGAAGGATTATGAGTTTTCGAGGCTGTCCATGGAGGAGCATTGGCGCGCCGGCTATCTCGACGCCGTGCGCACGTTACGCCATCCCGAGGCATTGCAACGGCCCGACAACCTGGAAGGGGTGAGCACCTACGATCTTGCCGAGGACGGGCGGGAATAGGCGCCTGCAATGGTGCCTGACGTGCTCAGTCCAATCGCAAGCCTGTGCGACTTCTCCTCAACGCGAGCCATCCACTTCAACAATTGAAGGAATCTTCAGCCATGCATCAAGACACCGTCCGGGCAACGGCCTTCGCCATGCCCCTGACCAGCCCGGCCTATCCGGTCGGTCCATATCGCTTCCGAAACCGCGAATATCTGATCATCACGTATCGAACCGATCCGAAAAAGCTCCGCAGTCTCGTGCCGGAGCCACTCGAACTTTCCGAACCCCTCGTGAAGTTCGAATTCATTCGCATGCCGGACTCGACGGGCTTCGGCGACTACACGGAAAGCGGACAGGTGATTCCTGTCACGTTCCGCGGCCGCAAAGGCAGTTACACCCACTGCATGTTTCTTAACGACCACCCGCCGATTGCCGGAGGGCGCGAGCTGTGGGGATTTCCAAAGAAGCTTGCGAGTCCGACACTGCGCACTGAGACTGACACCTTGGTGGGTACGCTCGATTACGGCCCGGTGCGTGTTGCTACGGCCACCATGGGCTACAAGCACGGAGCAGCCGACCTCTCGGCAGTGAAGAGTTCCTTCGCGGAGCCGAACTTCCTCCTCAAGATCATTCCCCATGTCGACGGCACGCCGCGCATCTGCGAGCTCGTGGAGTATCACTTGGAGGACGTCGATTTGAGAGGCGCCTGGACCGGCCCGGCAGCCCTGAACCTCTGCTCACATGCGCTGGCCCCAGTCGCCGAGCTGCCGGTGCTCGAGGTGGTTTCGGCGATGCACATCGTCGCCGATCTCACACTCGCACTCGGCAAGGTCGTTCATGACTACCTCGCGAAATCCGAGCCTCGCGATCTGAAAGGAAGAATCCATGCATTTGCAGAATGAAGCACTATCAAACGGGCGGGCTGGGAACGCCGGCGGCCGGCTTATGGACAAGGTCGTGGTAATCACCGGAGCTGCGAGCGGCATTGGCAAGGAGCTTGCGCTTACCTTCGCCCGCGAGGGTGCAAAGGTGGTCATCGCGGATCTTGATCTGAAGGCGGCCCAGGAGACGGCCCTTGAGATCGATCCGGCCTCTCAGCGCGCCCTTGGGATTGGCATGGACGTTAGCAACGAGGAGCAGGTCGAGAACGGAATGGCGCGGGCTGTCGAAACCTTTGGGCGCCTCGACATCCTTGTCAGCAACGCCGGCGTCCAGATCGTCGCGCCGCTCGTCGAGTTCGATTTCGAGAAATGGAGGAAGTTGCTTTCTATCCACTTGGATGGAGCTTTCCTGACCACCCGCGCCGCCTTGCGGCAGATGTACCGCCAGAACAGCGGCAGCGTCATCTACATGGGATCCGTCCATTCCAAGGAGGCGTCTCCGTTCAAGGCTCCATATGTCACCGCCAAGCACGGCCTGATCGGCCTGGCCAAGGTCGTGGCCAAGGAGGGGGCCGCCCATGGCGTCCGCGCTAACGTGATTTGCCCCGGATTCGTCCGCACGCCGCTGGTGGAAAAACAGATCCCGGAGCAGGCGCGCGCGCTCGGAATCTCCGCAGCAGACGTGGTCAAGACGGTGATGCTGAGGGAGACGGTCGACGGTGAGTTCACGACGGTGCAGGACGTTGCGGAAGCTGCGCTGTTCCTGGCGGCGTTTCCGTCGAACGCGCTCACCGGCCAGTCGATCGTGGTGAGTCACGGATGGTTCATGCAGTAGGCGCGTCAGAGAGGCGTGCCTTCGCCTCTCTCTCTCTCTCTCTCTCTCTCTCTCTCTCTCCCTCTCTCGCTCTCGCGCGCGCGGGCGGGCGGGCGGGCGGGCGGGCTCTGCCTGCCTTCAGATCAAATCTTTGCAATCCCCCTGACTTTTTTGCATTGCACAATTGCGCAAATCTCATATTGACTATATAGTCGATTTGACTTATAAGTCCAAAGTCAAAATTGAACAGCGGCGAGATCGCCGCGCTCGCAAAACCGCCGATCCTTTCAACCTCACCGTTCCAACGGAGGCTCTCATGCGCCTGCCATCAGGTCTGCTCCTTTCTGCCTGTATCGCGTGCCTTTGTCTTTCCAGCTGTTCTCAAGAAGAATCCGCCGCACCATCAGCGCCACGGCCTGCACGGGTCGTCGTGGTAACGCCTCACAAGCTCGCGCTGGTGGCGCAGGGCGCCGGCCGCATCCGATCGCGTTATGTGAGCGCGGTCGGCTTCGAGGTCGGCGGTCGAATGCTCTCGCGAGAGGTCGACATGGGCGCAATCGTCAAGAAAGGCCAGAAGCTCGCGGAGCTCAGCGCCGTCGACTACCAGAACAAGGTGACTGCGGCCGAGGCCGACGTCGATGCAGCAAAGGCCGCGCTCGCCCAAGCATCCGCACAGGAGGAACGCTTCAGAATCCTGCTCGGCAAAGGCTTCGCCACACATTCCCAGTACGATGACGGGCTCAAGTCGCTGCAGAGCGCACGAGCGCAGGTCCAGGCGACCGAAGCCAATCTGCGTATCGCGCGGAACCAACTAAGCTATACCCAGCTCACGGCGCCCGACGACGGTGTGGTGACGGCGACCGGAGCCGACCCGGGTCAGGTCGTGGCTGCGGGCCAGATGGTCGTCGAAATTTCCGGCAATGACGCACGCGAGGCGGTGTTCGCGGTGGCCACCAATGATGTCACCCGGGCAAAGCTCGGCATGGCGGTGAACGTATCGCTGCAGGGACGTCTCGACATCGGCGTCACCGGCACGATCCGCGAGATTTCGCCAGAGGCCGACAGCGCGACAGGCACCTATCAGGTGAAGGTGGCGCTAGCTTCGCCGCCGGCGGAGATGCGCCTCGGGGCCGTGGTTGTCGGTCGCGTAGAAAGCGAAGGAGGTCAGGAGGTTGCGACATTGCCGCCGAGCGCGCTGCTGCAGTCCGGAGGCCGCCCGCAGGTTTGGGTGGTCGGCCAGGACGACAAGGTGCAGCGCCGCGAGGTCAAGCTTGTCGAATTCGATACGGACTCGATCGTGGTGAGCCACGGACTGTCCGCTGGAGACAAAGTGGTGACCGCCGGCGTCAATTCACTCGCCGATGGTGACCTTGTGAACCCCGAGACGGAGGTCAAGTGATGACACGCTTCAATCTCTCCGAATGGGCCGTCCACAACCGCGCCCTCGTCGTCTTCCTCATGCTCATCTGCGTCATTGCCGGAGTCAGCGCCTATGAGCGGCTCGGCCGCCAGGAAGATCCGGATTTCACCGTACAGACCATGGTGGTCCAGGCAAACTGGCCGGGGGCCACCACGGCTGACACACTCAAGCAGGTGACGGACAGGATCGAAAAGAAGCTCGAGGAGACCCCGAACCTCGATTACATCAAGAGTTACACAAAGCCCGGTCAGGCGACGATTTTCGTCTACCTCAAGGAATCGACGGCCAAGCGCGACCTCAGCAACATCTGGTACCAGGTCCGCAAGAAGGTCAGCGACATAAGGCCGACACTGCCGCAAGGTATGGTCGGCCCCTTCTTCAACGACGAATTTGGCGACGTCTTCGGCACCATCTACGGCATTACCTATGACGGCTTCTCCGCGCGCGAAGCGCGCGACTTCGCTGAGACCGCACGGGGCGAGTTCCTGCGTGCGCCCGACGTCGGCAAGGTCGATATCTATGGCGACCAGGATGAGAAGGTCTATCTGAACTTCTCGCCGCAAAAGCTCGCGAACCTCAAGCTCAACCTAGACGATGTGCTGGCGGCGATCGCGCGCCAGAATGCCGTGGCGCCCTCGGGCATCATCAACACGCCTCAGGAGAACATGCTCGTCGACGTCACAGGTTCCCTGCTGTCGCCGGACGGGATTGCCAACCTCAACCTTTGGATCAACGGGCGCTTCTACAAACTTTCAGACATCGCCCAGGTCCAGCGCGGCTACAGCGACCCGCCAGGCAAGATGTTCCGCGTCAACGGCAAGCCGGCGATCGGCATCGGTGTCAACATGCGGGAGGGCGGCAACAATCTCGACTTCGGCAAGGGCCTGCACGAGGCGGCGGAACGCCTGAAACAGCGCTTTCCCGTCGGCGTTGAGCTCAACCTCGTGTCGGACCAGCCCGAGGTCGTGCACGAAGCGATCGGCGGCTTCACCGAAGCACTTGTAGAGGCGATCGTCATCGTTCTGGTGGTCAGTTTCCTCAGTCTCGGCTTCAGGGCAGGGCTTGTGGTCGCCCTCTCCATCCCCCTGGTGCTTGCCATCGTTTTTGTGGCCATGGATGCGCTGGGCATCAGCCTGCAGCGCATCTCCCTCGGCGCCCTGATCATCGCGCTCGGGCTTCTCGTCGATGACGCCATGATCACCATCGAGATGATGATCTCAAAGATCGAAGAAGGCATGGAGAAGATCAAGGCGGCAACCTTCGCCTACACCTCCACCGCCTTCCCGATGCTGACGGGAACGCTGATCACGATCCTCGGCTTCCTGCCGATCGGCTTCGCCAACAGCAACACAGGACAATACTGCTTCTCGCTGTTTGTCGTCATCGCGGTGGCGCTCGTTGCCTCATGGTTCGTGGCCGTCGTCTTCGCGCCGGTGATTGGTCTCTCTCTTCTGCCGTCGCATCCGAAGAAAGCGCACGCAAACGTCGAGCCGGGCCGGTTCATGCGCGCTTTCGAACGCCTGCTTGGCTTCGCCATGCGGCACCGCTGGCCCACCATCGCCGCGGCGCTCATCCTCTTCGGCGCGTCCCTTTACGGCATGGGCTTCGTGCAGCAGCAGTTCTTCCCGACCTCCAACCGGCCCGAGCTCCTCGTGACGATGACCCTGCCGAAGAATGCCTCGATCGCTGCGACCGAAGCGCAGACGGAGCGGCTGGAGAAGGCCCTTACCGGCGACCCCGACATCGCCCGCTTCTCGTCCTATGTCGGAGGCGGCGCCATCCGCTTCTACCTGCCTCTCGACGTGCAGCTCGACAACGACTTCATGGCCGAGACCGTGGTTGTCACCAAGGACCTCAAAGCGCGTGACCGGGTGCAAGCCAGGCTGGAGACCCTGTTCGCTGGCAGCTTTCCGGACGTGACTGTTCGTATCTCGCGCCTTGAGCTCGGACCACCGGTCGGGTGGCCTGTGCAATATCGTGTGAGCGCCACGACCACTGACGAGGCGAGGCAGTATGCCGAGCAGGTCGCGCAAACTCTGCGAGCATCGGGCCTCGTGCGTAATGTCAACTACGACTGGGCTGAGAAGAACAAGGCGCTGCGCATTGTCGTCGACCAGGACCGGGTTCGCCAGGCAGGACTGAGCTCCGAGCAGCTTGCCCAGGTGCTGAACCGTGTGATCAGCGGTTCGACCGTCACACAGATCCGCGACTCGATATATCTGGTCGACGTCGTGGCGCGGGCCGAGAGCGACGAGCGATCGAGCGTCGAAGCCTTGCGCAATCTACAGATCACGACGCCGACTGGTGCCTCAGTTCCCCTGCGCGAGCTGGCGCAGTTCCAGTATGATCTCGATGACGGCTATGTCTGGCGCCGCGGCCGCCTACCCACCATCACCGTGCAGGCGGAGCCGCTGCCGGGGCTGCAACCAGCATCCGTCCACGGGCGAATCGCTGGCGCAATCGAGGGGCTGCGCAAGTCGATGCCGGCTGGCACGTTGCTTGAGACCGGCGGCACGGTCGAAAAGAGCGCGCAGAGCAACGCCGCTCTGCTGGCCCAGTTTCCGCTCATGATCACCCTGATGCTCACCGTGCTCATGGTCCAGCTCGGAAGCTTCCGCCAACTGGCGATGGTGATCAGTGTGGCGCCGCTCGGCCTCATCGGCGTCGCCGCTGCCTTGCTCGCCACAAATACGCCGATGGGCTTCATCGCGACGCTCGGGATCATTGCGCTGGCCGGTATGATCATCCGCAACTCGGTCATCCTGGTCCATCAAATCGAGCACGAGCGGGCGCAGGGTATCGAGCCCTGGAGGGCGGTGATCGACGCCACCACCCATAGGTTCCGGCCGATCATGCTGACGGCGGCGGCCGCGATCCTCGGCATGATCCCGATCATGCACGACGTGTTCTGGGGACCGATGGCCTACGCCATCGTCGGAGGGCTCGCCGTCGCGACCATGCTGACGCTGGTCTTCCTCCCGGCTCTTTATGTCGCCGTAAACGGCATACGGGAAAAGGACGAAATGACAGCAGTGCCTGACGTTTCGGCAATCCCCATTCTCGCACCCCAGTACTGAGAAAGGGATAGCCATGTCGGAAACGTCATCTCTCATCGAGCTTTCCACGATCGGATGCCACCATGTCCCCGGACCCGGTGAGATCGCCCGCGACTATGTCGACAAGATTCTGCTCGCGGCGCTGCAGGAGGCGCAATCCGCGGCTCGCTCGTACGAAACCAAGACAGGGGTTCGGGCCGGAAGCGTGACATCGGCCGCCATACGCCTGAACATTTCAAAATCGGTGAGAGTTTCGGTTTGGCGAGGATCCACTTCACCAAGCCGCCGTCGACCGGAAACTTCAAGAGCAACTCCATGACTTTGGACCCTGCGACCATCTCAGCCCTATCGGCACTAGCCGGCTCGGCCATTGGTGCCCTGTCATCCGTGGCCACAACCTGGCTCACCCAGTATCAAAAGGACCATATGCAACGGCTCGAACAGAAAGGCTCGCATCGCGAGCGGCTGTTCGGCGAGTTGATCGACCAGGCATCCAAAACCTATGCAGATGGCATCGTCCAGGAACGCCTGGATGACCCAGCCAAGCTTGTTCCCATGTATGCCACCATCAACAAGCTACGCCTCTTTGCCACGCCCAACACGATCGGTGCCGCCGAAGCGGTACTCGAACGCATCATAGAGACGTACGAGTCGCCTTCGCCTGCTCCGGAGGCGCGGAACACGCATGTCGCCGCCCATGACATCCTGCGCACATTCGCGGAGTCCTGCCGGGTAGAGTTGGCTCACCTACGATGACAGCCATTCCATGCATTCTGAGGCGGGCGAGCGAGGCAATGCGCAGCTTCGCGACAGTGGAAGCTCTGCTTAGGATCACCCTCCTCGGCCTATGCGCAACCCAGCTTGCGGCCTGCATTGCAGCCTATCCGCGCGATGGCGTGCCCACAGAACACATGTCCGCAGCCGAAGTGAATGGCTTCTCCGGCGACATACGTGCCTGGGGCGATTCCTATGCAAGTGTCCCTGCCGGTCGGCTCGTCTTATTTCGCAACGAGCGGATAAAAGCGGCCAAGACCGACCCATCCATAAAACCGCGAGAGCTCAATGTGCTGACGCTTTCCGGCGGTGGCAGCAGCGGCGCTTTCGGAGCCGGAATACTCGCCGGATGGACCAAGGCCGGGACCAGGCCCAAGTTCGACATCGTCACCGGTATTAGTACCGGATCTTTGATCGCGCCATTCGCGTTCCTTGGGCCAGCTTACGACGATCAACTCCAGCAAAGCTTCGCCACAATCAAGGATGCCAACATCTATACCAAGCATAGCATCTTCGGCGTGCTGTCGAGCGCCTCCTTCACAAGCAATGCGCCGCTCGCCAAGATGCTCGACGAATACATAACCCAGGACATGCTCGACCAGATCGCCCGCGAGTCTGGGAAGGGACGGCGACTCTTCATCGGAACAACCAACCTCGACGCGGACCGAGCGGTAATCTGGGACATGGGTGCTATTGCAGCGAGCAATCGGCCGGACCGGTTGAAGCTCTTCAAGCAGGTCATCCTGGCTTCCACATCCATTCCCGGCATTTTTCCCCCGGTCGAACTGGAAGTGACCGCGGCGGGCAAGACCTACCACGAAATGCATGTCGACGGTGGCACCAGCAACGAGGTCTTTCTGATGCCCGCTGGGCTGAGCCTGCGCGAACTCGACCAGACCTTCCACGCTAGGGTCAAGGCGCGACTTTATATCATCCGCAACGGCCGCACGACGCCGGAACCGAGCATCGTCAAGGCGACACTGCCCGACATTGCCGAAAAGGCGGTCTCTTCCCTCATCAAGACGCAAGGGATTGGCGACCTCTATCGGCTGTACGCTGTCGCCAAGCGCGACGGCATCAACTACAACTACATAGATATCCCGAGCGACTTCACGGTCGAAGCAAAGAGCCCGTTCGACAGCAAATTCATGCGTGCGCTGTACGACAAAGGCTACGAAATGGGGCGCGACGGCGTACCGTGGAAAACGGTGCCACCCGGATTTTCGAAATGAGTAGGTTTGGGCCCGCAGACGATATCGAATCCGGCCGGCCTAACCAATCGATGAGCAATTACGGGGAACCAGAAATGTAACGTCGCCTCAAGGTCGCCTAGCTTCTTCTGCGGCGCATAGAGCGGGGCGGGAAGCCGCGGCTCTCCTATAGTAGAGCTTGGCTTCCTATGCACTTGTCAGTCCTCTTCCTTCAAATTCTCGGCTTCGTCCTTCAACTTCGGCCAGTCCGCGCCGTGCTTGCGGAGCAGGCCGCGCGCCTGTTTGGGCGACAAGTCCGTAACTTCAGTGAGGTGTTGAACCTCTAGCTCCTGACCCTTTACCACCCGGCTCTCGCCGCTTGATTTCTTGACGACCATTTCTGCGTCCTTCCCCGGTGTACCAACCAAATCAACGAGCACCGGTCTCCATGGTTCCGGCATACGGAACTATCTGCCCGCCCCTTGGTTTCTCCGTCGAAGGAGAACTATCATGCTTAGACTGTTGATCCGCCTCGGTGCGATCTATGCGGCGTTTCAAATCGGCAGGGAATACGGCCGCGCCGAGACGGAGGTCATGCTGTTGCCGCTCATCGACTATGAGAGACGCCCATCGGCAAGGAACGAGGTGGACTTTGGGGAGCCGACCTAAGTGCGGTTCCGACTAGGCACGTTTCAAGTTGCCGTCATGGTGCAGTTCGTGGAGAAGGTTGGTTCCCAGTGCCTTTCCCTCTACCACATTTCTCCCAATCAAATCAGCCGTTTAGGTGCCACCGCGTGCATCTGGGCGGCTGATTTCATGTCGCGCTATGTTGCAACTAGCTACCGTTGATTTCCAAGGGTTCCTGCGACTATCGGCTAGTCCGTGCGACATGGATGCAACATGAGGGAGGGGCATTTGCCATACGCCGTCGTAGTGAAGACAGCCCCTCCGGGCTTCACGCCTTGTGATAAGCTTTATGACGTTGGTCGCTGCCCCCATTGTGCGATCGCAAGTCCGAATCTCAACCGGCTATGGGCAGACACTTGGCACACGTTGGGCGCAGAAGGGTGGGCAGCATTTCGCTGCAACACGTGCTTCGGCGTTACGTCCGTGAAAATGCGATTTGATACCGGTGGTGCCCGCATGGATAGCATCGCTCTGTATCCCGACGCCAAAGAAGCTCACGCTGACATTCCTGACCCAGCCAGGGCATTTCTACAGCAGGCGTTCCAGACTCTTCACGCGCCTGATGCGGCAGCAGTGATGGCAGGTAGCGCAGTGGATGCCATGTTAAAGAAACACGGGCTTACCGATGGCAGCCTATATGCTCGCATTGATGAGGCCTTGAAGCTGAACCTGCTCACAGACGGTATGGCAAAGTGGGCACATTCGGTCAGGCTTGGCTCCAATCGCCCCAGACACGCCGACGAAAATCGGCCTCACGTTTCGCCCGATGAAGCGAAGCAGTCTGTCGAGTTTGCCGAAGCGCTTGGAAACTTCCTCTTCGTCCTGACAGCTAAAATTGACCGAGGGATAAAGGCAGCAGAGACGGCAAAGAAAAGCCCGCCACCGTGAGGCAGCGGGCTGGCCGCATCGCTAGATAAGGAAAGGCCCGGAAGCCGAAGCCGCCGTCAATTATAGCCAGTTTGAAACCACGGACTGGTGTCATCATACCCTAAGCGCGGATTATAATGATCCAGGAAGTTGGCCCCATTTGGCTGTCGCGCAACCACGGTGCCTGTCGATTTGCAATCCAGTTTCGGGGTCGGCTTGCTGCCAGCCTTCATATGAGGTGTAGAACACGAGGTTGCAGCCTGATGAGCTGTGGCCACTTTTTTCTTCTCTTTCGCAACAGCTGCTCCGGTGGCGGCCAATACCATTGCTACGCCAAAGACAACGAGTTTCATTGAAACGCCCTCACCCTTGTACAATCCGATATGATTGCGCCCAGTTAACGCAACGTCAAATCACCTTTTGTCGGCAACGACGGCGAACAGTGCCAGTAAAAAGAGCCCGCCACCGAAGCAGCGGGCACTTTCCTGCAAATGAGGGAAGGTCAGTAGAAGTCGGGCTGCTCCCGCTCGTCGTCGCCTTCGCGATCGTCGGCCGGTTCGCCAAACATGACGCCTTTGCCGTGATTCTCACACCAGCCAAGCAGCGGCTCGCCCTCTGGATGGTTCCAGGTGTTCTGGGCGACGATCCCCGCCTTGCGCTGGTCAACGTGCTCCGTCCAGCCTAGTTCGTGTTCGTCATCGTCTCCGCAGTCGTGGCGCTCGTCCAGCACGTCGCCGCCATGCTCGTTTTCGGCCTCGCACTCGTCTTGGCTTGGTGCCGTCGCTCGCTGGCCCGCCCAGTCATCTTGCGAGTTGTTGCCGTAGTGCGAGACGGTCAACTCGCCACTGCGGCCCCATGGGCTTTCTCGTGACGTTGGATGGCGTTCTGCGGCCCCAAGCATGGGCTCGCCCTCGCTGTCGGGCTCGTCGTCGCTGGTGTCTTGCTCTAAGTCGCATGTCTCGCCCAGTCGGCCGGCAAGCGTCCAGCCAAGCGATGGTTCATCGTCGGCCCCGTCCTCAAGGTCGCAATCGGCTTCCATGAGGTCCAGAGCCGTTATCAGGCTCATTGCGCCGTCCAAGAGGTCGTTGAGGCGCTTCTCGACCGACTGCCGCCATTCGCGCGGGTCCATCCCCTTCGGCATCCCAAGGGGCTTCAGAGTGCGCGTGTGGGCGTTCATGACTTTGCCCTCGTCAGCCAGAGACGCGCGCCTTCTACATTGCGGCCGGTGGCAGCCCATTCGTCCATGGCCTCAGATAGTTCCCTGGAAAGGCGCCTGATACGATCGTCGATGGTTTCCCTCGGTGCAGATGTCGCTCTCGCCGTCCCTATGGCGGGGACAGAAGCGATACCGGCAGGGATCGCGCGGCGGGAAAATCGTCCGATGAAGGCGGTAGGCTTGGCAGCGGGCATAGCTTCGCCGGCCGCCGGAACAGGGGTGTTCGGCATAGTTGCAGTCCTTTTCAACGAAAAACGTTTACCATGCTTGTAAAGCGTTAAACTAAAGGCATGTCAACGATTTTCGTTTATGGTAGACGGATTGCGAGGAAACAGGAGAGACAGCGGGAAATGTCGATGACGCCTTCACAGTCTCGGGCAGCACGGGGCTTGCTCGACTGGTCTCAACAGGAATTGGCAGGTCGATCGAACCTCAGTGAGAGTACGATCCGCGACTTTGAGAAGGGGCGCCGTGTCCCGTCAATCAACAACCTCGCCGCCGTGCGCACCGCCCTCGAATCTGCCGGCGTCGAGTTCATCGCCGAGAATGGCGGCGGCGCCGGGGTGAGGCTTAGGAAGCGATGACCTTGTTCTACCATTTCACATCGGAACACGCTTTCCACGGGACTGGGCTCCACGGACTTACAGCCGGTGATGTGCCGACAGACATACGCAAAGGTCGCGGGCTCGTAGGGGTTTGGCTGACGACCTCCCCCAACTCGACCGGCCACGGCCGGCTACCTTGCCACGAAGAGATTGCTCGCAATGCATTTATGGACCGGGCAATAATCTGTGTCGGTCGTCGGCACGCCTGCGCCAGTAGCCACCTCGCCAGGACCGCATTGCTTCTGCCCGCTGACATAGAGGTCGTAGCGCGTCAGGCTGAGGTTGAATATGGAGCGGTAGCGAATGACGGTGGTGCCGTCCTGCTTCAGTAGTGCCTGAACTTCGGCGCAACTCAGGCCGGCGATATCCCTGCGCTCTTGCGCTTGAGCCTGCACCACGAGGAAGAGTAACGGAATTGCAATCGCGATCGGCTTCATGGCGCCCCACCAGCGTTTTCGCCCGACCGATGGTGTAGACTTGACCAACCGATATGAAAAGCCCTCTGCCTTTGGCCTCGCCAAAGGACGACATGCGTTCTATGTCATCGATGGTCCGAAAAGATCCTGACCACTTACCTGCGGGACAAGGGCTATCTGCCGAAGGGCGGAGAAGTCGGGAATGGCTGATCGGCTTTTCCAGACCGCTATCCACGAGGCCGGCCGAAGCTTTTCGCGATGCTGGTCAGGAACCGGCAACATCGAAAGCCGATCGAATATCACCAAGCGCGGTTTCCTCCCGACCCAGGTTGCCGCAGGGGTGACGGTTGCGCGCGATAAGACGGACGAAGACGGGAACATCGTCATGGTGGCCAAGTATGGCGGCATGCACGCGCTCCGCCACTTCTATGCCTCATGGTTGATCAATCGGCCCCAAGACGGCGGGCTCGGGCTTCCACCAAAGGTCATTCAGGAACGCCTCGGGCATAGCTCGATCGTGATGACCATGGACGTCTATGGTCACTTGTTTCCGCGCGGTGATGACGCTGACGAAATGGCTGCAGCCGAACGCGCGCTTTTGGGTTGAGTGCGACATAGGCGCGACATACAGGCAATTTCATCAACAAAATCAACTGCAGCGCCAAGCATCATAATCCTGGGGTCGCGGGTTCAAGTCCCTCTCCGCTACCACATTTCAGCAAATTCATTCAGTGGCTTAAGTGCCATCAAGGCATAAGGGCGCGAGTAACCGGGTCGTCACAGGGAAGCCCGCCAGTGCGTTTCCTGAACAGGGTCCGGTCCGACACCGGTTAACCGGGCCGTCGAGTCCAGGTGCCCGTCAGTTAGGCTTCATTTAATCATCTGCTACATCTTGGCGACCGCCTCTAACGCGCTCGCCACCGTGGCGTCGGGGTGCTTCTTGCAATAAGCAGCGATCTTCTCTGCATTGGCATCTGTCTTGTCAGTGTCGATTTTGGCGTTGCCAGCTTTGCCATGGACATAGCCGTTCACCCACATGGCAACGCGAGCAATCTTGGCGGGCCGCATAGCAATCACCTCCTTGCAGGTGAGCTTCGACATGTCCACTTCCTCCGCCATTGCGTGGCCGGTCAAACCGATAATCGCAACTGCGAGTGCAATCGGAAAATAGCGTTTCATGGTCAGAGTCTCCTCCCAAAAGCCCCGCCTTTGGCTGGCTACCAAGAAACAGTAGTATTCTGTTGGAAGTATGACATTCACGCCCCGTTGCTCTTCGGCGAATAGATCAGCCCGATGCCTCGCATACGCACTCGGAACACTTTCAAGCGCGGTTTCAGGTCGATCGTATCGACTGGTAGCCGGCCACCGCTGATCAAAAAGTCGCGCAGGATGGTCCGTAGCACTTCTGACCGTGGCAGGTTCAGTTCGCCAGCAACCAAGCCGATCGATTCGGCCACATCCGGATCGAGGGTCTATGCCTTCTACGTTTCGCAGCAGCAGAGCTGCCCGCCGGAGCAATATCTGCAGGTCGTATGGCCAAAACCTGAGCCCGCCATGCCGAGCGGCCGAACAAGATCGCGCACGACGCTTTGCTATCTCGTCGAGCGCTGGTATCATCGAGGGCGTCAAATGCGGCTATGGTGTGAGTTTCGGCTATCCGCCGGCGGATCTTATAATCGCTACCCGTAGCCAGGTGCATTGTCAGGGCAAACACCGATCCGTCTAGGTGACCGAACAGGAGTGAACAGTTGAGCCCCCTTCTGACGGAGATTCGCCAAAGCCCCATGCTGTGGTTGCTGGTCGCTGTGCCCGTGGTGTTCGCCGCCGCGAAGTTCACTCCCGAAGCCCACACGGCGCTCTTTGTCTTGTCGGTGCTTGCCATCGTACCGCTGGCGGGGTTGCTGAGTCACGCTACCGAATCCGTTGCCGCCGAGACAGGTGATGCCGCCGGTGGGCTACTCAATGCCACCTTGGGAAATCTGACCGAACTGGTCATCGCACTGGCCGCCCTGCGCGCCGGAGAGTACACGTTGGTAAAGGCATCCATTGCCGGCGCGATCGTCACCAACACGCTGTTCATGCTGGGGGCCTCGTTTCTGCTCGGCGGACTCAGATACCATTTCCAGGAATTCAATAGAGCCAGCGCGCGTCTTCAGTCGGGTCTGCTTTTCTTGGCAACAATCGCCCTCCTCATGCCTTCGGCTGTCGCAGAAGTGGACTCGACCTCAACTGCAGCGGTCACCCAAAAGCTCAGCCTTGGCCTGGCCGTTCTGCTGATCGTCGGATATGGACTAGGCCTGTTGTTCTCGCTCCGTACACATCGTGAGGTCTTTGCCGCGGCGGAGCATGCCGAAGCAGATGAAGCACCGTGGCCGATTAGACTGGCCCTGGCCACGCTGGTCGGTGTCACAGTACTCGTGGCCCTGGTCAGCGAGATCTTCGTCGAGTCAGTTCAAAAGGCAGCCGAAGCTTTGGGGATGACCCCTGCTTTTGTCGGCTTTATCGTCGTCGCACTGGTTGGTGGCGCCGCCGAAATGGCCTCGGCGTTTTCCGGCGCGCGCAAGAACCGGCTCGACTTGAGCGTGGGGATCGCGCTGGGAAGCGCTTCCCAGATCGCTTTGTTCGTTGCACCCGTGCTGGTGCTGCTGAGTTACCTGATCGGCCCGTCGCCGATGGACCTGCAGTTCTGGCCGGGTGCCGTGGTGATGGTGCTAATCGCGACCCTAACCGCGATGTTCGTCACGAACAGCGGACGGTCGGCATGGTTCGTCGGCGTCCTCGTGTTGATGGTATACATAATCTTCGCCATGACGCTGTACATCCTGCCGCCGGCTATACCGTGAAGTCAACGTGACCATCGGCGGCGTTCCTGACCGTGAACAGCAGAAAGGTCGGAGATCATGTCGGCAAAGACACGCGACAAGCCGCAAGCAAGGCAAATGAGGCGTCTGTTCTTCTTGGCGCTCGTCCAGCAACTTCGTGTGGTCTGGCCCATCCTGTCGGGGATTCTCCTGGTCATGGTTGGGTCCGGGCTTATGATCTGGCGCATAGAGAGTTGGCGGATCGACGAGGCCCTCTACTTCACCTTCGTGACAGGGCTCACTATCGGCTATGGCGACTTTACGCCCAAACATGTTTCGGCGCGGTTGCTGTCATTGGTGATCGGTTTCGCAGGGATTGTGCTGACTGGGCTCGTTGCGGCTGTCAGCGTGCAGGCTCTGAGGGTGACGGACCGCGATAGCTCAGGATCGGATTAGCCCAGCCATACCTCAAAACCATGCCCTTGAGGTAGCGCGAGGCTCAGGCTGCGTGCTTCTCACAAGACAATAACGTGCCCTCTTTGCGCACTTATGTATGGCTCATGTGTTGACTTTGGGCGGCCGGCGGCCAGTTAGTGTGGGTGCCAAGTCTGTTGAGCCCTATCGGAAGATGCTGGGTTACCTCTTACCTCTCGGCTACCGCCCGATCCTGTCGCTTCTTCGCGGCACTGGATTCCTGCTTGCAGCGACAGGGTTGCATGGCTTGCTCTTGCCGTTGCGTGGGCAGGCGGAGGGCTTTTCGACAGCGTCGCTTGGCCTGCTCGGAACTGCCTGGGCGGGCGGCTTCGTCGCCGGCTGCATCTTCGCACCTAGGCTTGTCCGTCGGATCGGGCACGTCCGTGCGTTCGGCACCTTTGCAGCGGCTGGTGCAATCATCGCGCTGCTGACGGGTTTGATAATCGAGCAGTATGTGTGGATCGCTCTGCGCGCCTTCACGGGCTTCGCCATGGCCGGCGCCTATATGGTCATCGAGAGTTGGTTGAACGAGAAGGCGACCAATGACAACCGCGGCCGCGTCTTCGGCCTCTATATGATCGTGTCCTATGTCTCGATCATGGCCGGCCAGATGATTGTCGCCATAGGCGACGTCGGGGACGCGTCATTGTTCATGGTCGCGGGGATCTTCTTCTGCCTCGCGTTGATCCCGACGGCAGTATCATCGGCAGTGACACCGCAACCGCTTGAGGATGTCACTCTCGATCTGAAAGGTCTTTATGCTACTTCCCCGGTCGCCCTGGTCGGCTGCCTCATGACAGGTATTGCCAACGGAGCCTGGGGGACGCTCGGGGCCGTCTATGGTGCCCGCATCGGAATTGGCAACGCGGGTATTGCACTGATGGCAAGCGTAGTTGTGCTCGCCGGTGCCGCTCTCCAGTTTCCCGCGGGTCGGCTGTCCGACATCACCGACCGCCGCTTTGTGCTGGCCGGCGCGGCGGTCGGAGCGGCCGCATTCGGACTTCTCATCTTCGTACTCCAGCCACGATCGGCGGCACTCGTGATTGTCACCACCGCAGCCTACGGGGGCTTGGCCTACACCCTCTATTCGGTCGCAGTGGCGCATGCAAACGACCACGCCCGCCCGGACGAGTTCGTCAAGGTGTCGAGCGGTCTGCTGTTATTCTATGGGTTCGGCACAATTGTCGGGCCGGTGATGGGAGCCGCGGTGATGACCAAGATGCGACCGGAGAGCCTGTTCCTCGCAACGGCCCTCCCTCACGCAGTGCTCGCCGCATATGCTCTCCTGCGTATCAGCCGCCGCGCTCCGGTATCGCAGGCTGCAAAGGGGTCGTTCAGGACACTGCCGGCCGAACGGGCTGTCACGACCGAGTCGCTGCGGCTCGATCCACGCACCGTCCCGGCCGCAGAGTGAAACAAAGCCCGGTTGGCGGGCAAATCAGCTGAATAGGAACGCCTATGCCGGATCCCCGAAACCGCGTTCTATTTGCGTGAACGAACACAAGCGAAAGAAGCTAGGTTTTCCGAGTCGAATATGTCCCCTCTAGGAGCACTACTCGGCTCGCGGCCGCATACGCATGCGCGGCAGCATAGTTCGGGTCGAGCAGACGCACCGAGCCCGTTTCGCGGACTACGATCAGACTGGTTGTCCGCCTCCTTCAGGCACCAGATGTGGTGGCGGCCTTGCTTGCGTACGGCACCCTCGACCTCCTGTCATCGGGCGATGACAACACGGCGTAGGCGATCAGTGGGGCGATGCTGGCATAGATGCCGGTCTCGGGGGGCAGTCCGGCGATAGCGGGATAGGCGACCGCCAGCCCGCGCGAGCGCGAGATTGTTGGCTGGACTCTTGCGGCTCCTCGGTTGCCGGTGTTTACGAGCCTCTCAGGCTATCGATTGGGCTGGTTGCGCAGCGACGTGTCGGCCGGACTCGCAGTGGCAGCCGTGGGGCCTCCTTGTCGTTTCCGAGCAAGTGAGATTGGTGGCCGGTAAGATGCTGGCAATCGGCGCCATCGGCATCGGGCCAGTTCGCCGCGCTGGTCGCGAAGGTGCAGTGGATGTGCCACCAGCGAGCGGGTAAGGACAGGAGGAAGAACTCATCGCCGGGACGGCGACGAACTCCGAGCCGGAAGGATGTCGTTCGAATGCCGCAGATCCGTGCCCTCGTCACACGGTTCAGTGGCGTGTGACCTCCGTCGAAAGCCCGGCTTCTCGCAATGCTGCCAAGACCTTGTCGGCCAGGTCGGGATTGGCGTTGACGCCGGCCAAGTCGGCCAGAATGCCGCCGCCGCGACAAGGAGCGAGTTCAACAATCCTCTGGACAGCCCGGGCGGCCTCTTCCTTCCGCCCGAGGCGAACGAGGGAGATCGCTCGGGCCACAAAGCCATGCGTCACGTCCGGCATGTCCACATCACGCGCTTCGGCCAGCGCCTCTTCGTAGCGTCCGTTCACGAAATGATAGAGGGACAATCCCACGCAGTTGGCGCCGAGCCGCGACAGTTGTTGTGCGGAGGCCTTCTCGAGCAGTGGAACTCCTTTGCCCCATTCACCCAGCAAGGACCAGATCAGACCCAGATCGGTCATGATGTCTGTCGCGTTGGGGTTGAAGGCGAGGGCCATCTGCATGGCCTTCAGGCTGGCGGGCACGTCGTGAGCAAACCAATAAGCCAGTCCCCGAGCATGATGGCCGCGGCTGGAATCGGGAGCCAGCTGGACCGCCCTATCCGCAAGCTCTATGGCCTGCCGGCGCAGTCCAGAGGGGGACTCCGTGGGTGCGAACCCAAACCGATGCCCATCGGTGTACAGTTGAGACAGGCAGGCGAACGCCTCGGCATAATCCGGGTTGGTGATTGCGGTTCGTTCGAGACACTGACGCACACCTGAAAAGAGGTCCCTCCGGTAGGTCCGCTTGTACTCGTAAAACCTGATGACGCACTCGACAGGACTTAGGGACCGCGGTTCCTTCGCTTGGGCAGCGGCATTGGCTATGCTGCTGATGACGCCGTAGGGTTGTGCCAACGCGCGCACGAGCGAATTCGCCACCTCGTCGCGGATGCTCAGCACATTCCCGCATTGGAGGTCTCGTTCGAAGCTCTGCCCCCAGAGCACCCGCCCGGTCCGCGCTTGAACTAGAACGGCTTTCACGTTGAGAGAGCCGGCGAAGAGTGCGGTGCTGCCGCTCAGGGCAAACTCCCCATTCGCATTGCGGCGTTGCTCACCGGCTGCCGCCGATGCGTAATGCGCGTCCGAAGGCCGTTCAAAGACGGCGATTTCGGGGAAACGAGCTAGACCGATTGTGACCTGTTCGGCAAATCCGCGATTGAAATGCAGGAACATAGATTGATCGCCTTCGGCATCAAATGGCGCCACAAGGATCGTCGACGCGCGCTCCGTTCCAGCCGGTTCGCTGGGGGCATTCGCCTGTGCGTCACCAGCTGACGGTGACCAGAGGGCAGGAGTCTGAAACTCGGGCACATAGCCGCCTTTCGGCATGGCAATCCTGATCGAGCTGTTGTCGCCGCAGGTGAGATAGAAGCGCTCAAGCGATCTGCGCAACCGGCGGGCTTCCATCCGTACCACCGGATCAAGCTGGGGATCGAAGTTGACGTCGCGGCCAAACACTTCGGTCGCGATGTTGTATGCCTTGATGCGCCCTCCCCTGCCTGCCAGCGCTTCTTCGACCACATATGCAAGGAACCGCCGATTGCGCTCTGACGCGTCGAACCGAACGGAATCCACCACGCGGTCCAACTCGCGGTGGATTTCATCGGAGCGCGATGTTGCAGGATCAGCAGGCGCTGCGCCGTCATAGCGGTCCAACGCAGCGGCGGGAGAAGGGGTAGTCAGGCAGCGCATCTCGTCCGCGTCAATCATTTCGACCCTCCACGAAGGCAGAGACCTGCTCATCGACTCTCGACCGTTGACATTCGCGCGAATGGGAGCAAGCTCTAAGCTTAGAGCGGGGAGATTGGAATTGTACCGGCGATCAGTGGCCGTCAAGACATTGTCCCCAGGGACAAGTTACAACCAGATAACGCACCGCCGAAAAGAAAGAATGCTTTTCACGTTAATACAAAGTAGGTAGTGCGATTCTGCCTAAGATAACGTCAAATGGCAATTTTGGCATGGGCACGTTTCGATGAAGCCCTTAGCGACCAAGTTCATGCTGAGAACGCGAACTGGGCGCTGGCTGTGGGTTGTCGCTCTTGACTGAGAAGGATCGCGGCGCGGCGTTCTACATCACGCTGCTCGCGAATGCCGGTGCGATGTGAATCCGATGGGTAGCCTAGTTCATATTGTAGACGACGATAGCCTGTTCCGTCATGCAACCGCGCGGCTGCTGCGCCTGCACGGCTACGAGGTTATTGAATACCCCAGCGCAGACCAGTTTCTGGCGCAGGTTTGCGCCGGGGCGGAAGTTGGCTGCATTCTCCTCGATGTCAGCCTGCCCGGCTTGAGCGGGCCTGCCCTGCAGCGGCGACTGGTCGAGATTGGTTCGCCGTTCCCGATCGTCTTCCTCACGGGTCACGGCGACATTCCGACCACGGTCACGGCGATCAAGTCCGGGGCCGAGGACTTTCTGACCAAGCCGGTGGCGGGTCAGACCTTGCTCGAAAGCATCGGACGCGCGATCGCGCGGCACGATACAGAGTCCAAGCACCAGCAACGGATGCGAGATGCGCACGCACTGCTGGAAACGTTGACACCGCGCGAGCGCCAGGTGTTCGACTTCATCGTGCGGGGGCGCCTGAACAAGCAAACGGCTTACGCTCTCGGTATTACCGAACGGACGATAAAAGCACATCGGCACAGGATATTCGAAAAACTGGGCGCCCGGACGATTACCGACCTCGTCTCGCTCGCCGAACGCTTGGGAATTCTGTCAGAGCAGGCCGACGCCGACCTGAGCTCGTCCGCGAAGTCGCCTGCCTGACGTTTTTGCATTTGCTGTAAGATTTGCGTCCAACATGTCCGACTGGACAATAGCAGCGATCGTGTTCGCCTTGCTATTCTGGATCGAGATCAACCCCCGACAACCGAGTTGAGCAGCTACTCTGGATGTCCAATCTGGATGAATAGGGTCCATGCGCATACTGGTCGTCGATGACGATCCCGGTTTTCTCAAGGGAATCGCGAGGCTGCTGAGAGCAAAGGGCTTCGAGGTTACCGGGTATTCCTCCGCCGAGGAATTTCAAGCGTATGCAGACCTGCGCGATGCGGCCTGCCTCATCCTAGACATCCATCTTAGCGGCATCTCGGGAATAGAACTCGCGCTTCAGCAGCGCAGATCAGGTTCCGATGTCCCGGTCATCTTTATCACCGGCAATGGGCATAAGGCGACCCAAGACGCCGCCATGGCTGCAGGCTGCGCAGCCTATCTCGAGAAGCCGTGTCCGGCAAAAACATTGATGGACGCCTTGTCTGCCGCCCTGCAACCCCGCTGAGCCACGCTTGCCTCCCTGGCGCGGTTATGAATGAAGGCAAGTGATGCGGCGCCCCAGGATGTATGGCATCCGACATCGCCGCTACTCCTTGTTAACCGTCGGCCGTTCTTCGTCACCCAGCAAGCGGCGGATGATCTCGTCTTCGAGTTCGGACACCAGGGTCGTGTATTCGGAAATCTCTGCCGGCCGCCTTGGCTTCGCTTTCTTCATTCTGGTGAGCGTCGCGCGAGCCAGCCTGTAGTCTTCACACATATCCCGCAAGATCTCGTCCGAGATGCTGCGGGCCTTGATCAACTCCGCCACATCAACGAACCGGACCATCGCGGCCGTCAGCGGCATTGACCTGTTGCTCGGGTCTTTCATTGGTACTTCGCAGACACTCGCATTAGTTTGCCCCTTCGCCTGCAGGATGCACAGCGGCGACAAGTAAGTTACAGTAGCCGGCGCAACGGCCGTGAGGCAGTTGCGCCTTCCATTTAGAAACTCCTGGCGGCTCACCGGAAATACCGCTGCCCGAGCCGCCGGATCACACGGTTGATGGCACAATCCAACCGCCCATTTTTGCGAGGGCAGCGGCAGAGATCATCTTCTGTTCTGCAACTGTGCCTCCGTGACGGCGCGTCACATCGTTGAACCGCGACTCCCAACGGTTCTCCAACAGAACGACGACTTCGGAATGCCCAGGACGCAGTCGCTCCGCGCGCCGGCGAAGGTCGTCAGCAGACAGACCAAAGTCACCGGCACCAGCCGCTCGCGCCGCCGCCTTTGCGCTCGTCCGGATTTCTGCCGTGTCGCCGCGCGCTTGGGCTGCAAGCGCTGCGATCAAGGCATTGACCTCGACGACGTCCTCGCCGTCCTCCAGGCGCCCACCTTGCATTCCCGATATCCTGCCCTCGCTGTCCTTTCTCGTAATCGCGAATGCATCCGGGCGAACCAACCCGCCCTCGAACAGCTGTTTCAGTTCAGCGAGGAAATCGAACGGCAGCAGATATCGCGGGAAATGGATGCTTATCAGATCTATGGAACCTAGCTGGCTCAAATCGAGCTTTGACAAGTCGAATTGATCGGTGCCTGGGCGTATAGCCGACTCGTTTCCCTTTATGAATATTGCGACGCGATGCATTTCGGCAGACCTGGCATGCGCGATGCCTCCCATGATCTGATGCCAATGCTCGTCGAATGCCGATCTGGGCACGAAGCCCTTGCCCATCCGTATGTACGGGTCCTGGAAGTAGACGTAGTCGGCGTCGACCGAGAGAACCACAATGTAGTGCCCGCAATCCCACTCGTCGGCCGCCGATTCCGGCGTGTCCTTCTCGCTCCTCCAGACCTGCCCCAACGCGATCACCGGATGACCGGCGGACGTGAACCGCTCCAGATCGTCGAGACTAGAGTTCTCTTTCATCTCGGCATCGAAACCCAGCGCGCGAGCACCACGAACCAGATCTTGAGGAAAGGTGCCGACCTCGGGGTTAGTGCCGAGGAGCCTCATCAGAGCCTCCTCTTCCATCTCCTGGCCCCAATAGCTGAACACCGACTGCAAGGCCGATGCGCCGCAGGAGTACTCGGTCATCTGTCGGGTCTGTTTCAAAAGGCGGAAATGCGACATGACCCGTTCCCATGTGGGGTGGGCTGCGGCCGTCGCCGGATTATGCGGGCGCTGTAGCCGAGCGCTGAAAGAGCCTGCAGTTTGCCCCGCTATATTGATCGCGGTGTCACCCGCCACGATCAAGAAGCAGAAGGTAAGTTACGGTAGCACAAGGCACAACTGCTGGCCGTCGTTCGGCGGCTCAGATGTTGTCCTCCTCGGTCGAGGTTCTCCGCTCGCTGCCGGCATTTCCCGTCAGGCCCCATTTCCATCCGCTGATCTCCGGCATGTCGTCGCCGTGCTTGTCAACGTACTGCTTGTGCTCGATCAGCTTCTCGTGAATTGCCTGCCTGAAGTAGGCAGCGCGCGCTCCAGCAATCGCTCAATCACGTCCTGCACCAGACGGAAGCGGTCGAGGTAGTTCAATACCACCAAGTCGAACGGAGTACTCGTGGTGCCCTCTTCCTTGTAGCCGCGGACGTGCAGGTTGTTGACGAAGACGCTTTCTTGCCACATCGCCGCGTTATCGGCGTATCACTGCCTCGCCACGACAGGCGTCGGATCTTCCTGCATCCAGGCGTTCAGCAGGGTATAGGCCACGGCTAGGACGGTAGGGCCTATGAAGATGCCGAGGATGCCGAACGCAATCAGCCCGCCAACCACCCCGGCAAGGATCAGAAGCAAGGGCAAGTCGGCCCCTCTCCGGATCAGGATCGGTCGAATGAACTGGTCGATCGTCATGGCGACAATTGCGAAGAGCAGCAGAACGGTCGCGCCGAGGGTGCTGCCTGAATAGTACATCCAGATTACTGCCGGGATAAGCACCAAGCCTGGACCGAGTTGTATCAGGCAGAGCACGAACATCAGCGCTGTGAGCAGCACCGCGAATGGCAGGCCGACCAGCCGCAGGCCGATGCCGGCTATGATGCTCTGTGCCAAGGCCGTCACAACGACCCCCAGCGCCACACTGCGAATCGCCTGACCCGCCAAATAAATGGCCTTCTCTCCACGATCGCCGGCCAATCGTCGGCCGAAGAGTATCATCGCAGCCGCCGCCTGTTCCCCCTTGGCGTACATTACCGCCGCGATGGCGGCAGTCAGCAGGAATTGCAGGAGCATGCTGCCGAGGCCTCCGGCAGCCGATGCGATCCACTGTGTCAGCGCGCCAGCATAGGGAGTAAGCTTGGGTGCCAGTTCATCCAGGCCAGCCGAAGACAACCTGCCCCATGCCTCGGCGGCCCGAGCCCCAACCACGGGAATTCCGGCCAGCCAATCCGGGGGGGGCGGTACCCGCAGGGACAGCAGCGTGCGCGCCATGTCGCCGATTACATCTATGTTGGTGACGACTGTGCTCACCGCCGCCCAAAGCGGCACGATAAGAACCAGCAGCACCGCCAAGGTCATCACTAATACCGCAATGCCACGGCGGTTGCCGGCGTAGCGCTGCACGCGAAGCAACAATGGCCAGGTCGCGAGAACCAGCGTCGTAGCCCAAAGGAGTGCCGGCAGGAACGGCCGCATGATCCAGATGCTGGTAACAAGCAGACCGCCGATGAACAGCACGGTCAACGTGATCCGCCCAAGGTCCTGGTGCCGGGAGGTCACCGGTGGAACGCTGGGCAGCGGCGTAGGGTTGTCTGATTCCAGGAGAGGACCACCGATTGGCATGACTGGAGCCTCTATCAGGCCATCGTGATGGCGCGTCGCCGCTGCCAGACGAACACCGGAATACCGAGCAGCAACAGGACCAAGCCATAGAGGACCGGCTCCGCTCCGCAACCATAGAGCGTGAACATGGCGAATACGAACGCCACAAGTTCGACGGCGGTCACGCGCGGGATACGCGCGCCGCCGCTGACACGTGCCGAGACAAGGCTGCCTGCCAAGGCGCAGAAGGCGTAAGGGATGACCGCTGCCATCGTGCTCAAGCCAACGACCAGTGTGTAGAACGCCGAGAAGCCTCCTGACCCGGCAGCCTGAACGAGAACGAGCAGGGTCGCCAACACAGCCGAGACCACGATTCCGATCGCCGGGACATTTCGCGTCGACAGGCTGCCGAAAAGCGGTGGGAACAGCCCGTCGCGCGCCGCCGCCATCGGCACCTGCCCCATCAGCAAGGTCCAGCCATTCAGCGCACCGATCGACGACAGGATCACCGCGATCGCAATCGAGATCGCGCCTGCGCGCCCCCACATCACACGAGCTGCGTCGGAGAACGGAGCGATCGAATGGACGAGTTCCTGCCGCGGCAAGACGCCCATGACCACGATCGTTCCGAACACATAGAGGGTCGCTGCGATTGTGATCCCCAGCACCGTTGAGCGGGGAATCGTGCGCTCCGGGTCGCGGACATCGCCGGCAGGGACAGTGGCCGACTCGAGCCCCAGGAAAGCGAACATTGTCAGCGGCGCAAGCGCCGCGCCTGCTTGCAGGATTGGCAGGCCGCTCGGATTGAACTCGCTGAAGTGCGAGGTGTCGACGTAGAGCAGGCCCACCACCGCGACGGCTCCGAACGGCACCAGCTTGGCGTAGGTTGTGACCTGCGACATGAGGCCGGCGGCGCCTACCCCTCGCAGGTTGACGAACACGACAACCCAGATCGCGCCCAAGGTAAGGGCGACGACCATCCCACGACCCCGCAGCATGGGGAACAGGTCGACCACAGCCCCAGCAAGGGCGACGGCGATTACCGGCAGCGAAGCCCAGATCGATATCCAGTAGCCCCACGCGATGAGAAAGCCGGGAAAGTCGCCATAGGCCAGGCGGGTATAGGCGTAAGGTCCGCCCGTCGCCGGAGCCAAACGCGCCAGTCTGGCGAAGGTCAGCCCCAGACAGATTGCCCCTGCGCCCATTACAATCCAGGTCAGGATCGCAAGGTTGCCATAGGGGGCGATGGCAGCGGGCGACAGGTAGAAACCCGACCCGACCATGTTACCGACCACAATCGCCGTGCACGCCGCTATCCCGAGGCTTTTGCGGCTTTCCGAATGCGGTGGCAGGCCCTGTTCGGGTGCGGAAACGACTCGCCCGGTGGCGGTTTCGCTTTTGGTCGGATCCAAGGCTTGCATTACCAAGAATTCCAATCTGTTGGGCGGGAGATGCCTAGTGGTAGCTAAGGCCCGTGAAGCCCCCACCGATAATTGTGCCCTTCTCGCCCCGCACGATCGCCTCGATGTCGGCAAGTGCGCCGATGGCTGCCATGTGACCCGTCGCCCTCGCAAATTGACAGGCAGCATCGACCTTCGGACCCATCGAGCCGGCGGGGAACGTGTGCTCCGAAATTGCTTCTGGACTGGCCCTGTGGATCGCCTTGGCCTGCGGCGTGCCCCACCCCAGGAATACCGCCTCCGCGTCGGTCGCCATCACGAGCAGGTCGGCATCAAGCTCGCGGGCAAGGAGCTCCGTACAGAGGTCCTTGTCGATGACCGCCTCGACGCCAACGAGCTTGCGGTCGGAATCGGGCGCGTACATCGTAGGAATGCCGCCACCGCCGGCGCAAATGACGACCGTACCTTGATCCAGCAGCCAGCGTATCGGCCGCATCTCGAAGATGCGCTTCGGTTGCGGCGATGGAACGACGCGGCGCCACATTGTGCCGTCGAGCTTGAACGTCCATCCCTTTTCGGCCTTGATCTGTTGCGCTTGCGCCTCGTCGTAGACAGGGCCGACAAACTTGGTTGGATTCTTGAACCCTGGGTCGTTACCGTCGACCTCGACCATGGTCAGCAGTGTGGCGAATGGTACCTCGAACGGCAGCAGATTGCCGAGCTCCTGTTCGATCATGTAGCCGATCATGCCTTCCGTCTCAGCACCTAAGACATCCAGCGGATAGGCCTCGTCCGCCTTGTAGGCTGCCCCTTGCAGTGCGAGCAGGCCAACCTGCGGACCATTGCCATGGCTGATGACCAGCTGGTGTGCGGAGGCAACCGGCGCCATAGCTATAGCCGCGGTACGGATGTTCCTGCGCTGGACTTGCGCCGTCATCGGTTCGCCGCGTTTCAAAAGCGCGTTGCCGCCAAGCGCGATCACGACCCGCATTCGGTCAGTCCCCCAAAGTCGCGACGAGAAGTGCCTTGATCGTGTGCATTCGGTTCTCCGCTTGCTCGAACGCGACGTTGGCTTCCGACTCGAACACGTCGTTGGTAACCTCGAGTCCGTCAGCCATGCCGTAGTTCTCGGCGATTTGCTTGCCGAGGACGGTTTCCGTGTCGTGGAACGCTGGGAGGCAGTGCATGAACTTCACCTGCGGGTTGCCGCTGGCTTTCATCATGGCAGAGTTCACTTGGTAGGGCTTGAGCAGCTTGATACGCTCGCCCCAGACCTCCTTGGACTCGCCCATCGAGACCCAAACGTCCGTATGGATGAAATGCACGTCCTTCACCGCGGCCTTGACGTCCGCAGTGATCGTCAATCTCGCGCCGGATTTCTCAGCCAGCTTCTTGGCGATGCTCGTGTATTCATCGGACGGCCAGAGTTCCTTGGGACCGCAGATACGCACATCCATTCCCATCAGGCATCCGACAATCATGAGCGAATGCCCCATGTTGGAGCGGGTGTCTCCGACGTAAGCGTATTTGATGTCGGTGATCGGCCTGTCGCCATTCTCGCGCATGGTCATGACGTCGGCGAGCATCTGGGTCGGGTGGTATTCGTCGGTCAGCCCGTTGTAGACCGGAACTCCGGCATATCTTGCGAGGTCCTCCACCCCCTTTTGCGCCGATCCCCGATACTCGATCGCGTCGAACATGCGTCCCAACACGCGCGCTGTGTCCTTGAAGGACTCCTTGTGCCCGATCTGGGAGCCGGCCGGATCGAGATAGGTGACGTTGGCGCCCTGATCGTAGCAGGCGACCTCGAAAGAGCAGCGCGTGCGCGTCGAGGTCTTCTCGAAGATCAGGCAGATCTCCTTGCCTCGAAGATGCATCTGCTCGGTGCGGGCATATTTGGCGCGCTTCAGGTCGCGGGCGAGGTCGAGCAGATGCTGAAACTCGCGCGGCGTATAGTCCTGTACCGTCAACAGCGACCGGTTGCGGAGGTTGAAGCTCATGCGTTCTCTCCCTTGAGAAGTGGTGACCGGTTCAGTCGACAGGGTCACGCCAGACAGGACAGGTCATGCAGTGCCCGCCGCCACGGCCTCGTCCAAGCTCGGCGCCCCGGATGGTGATGACTTCCACGCCGGCCTTTCTCAGAAGCGTGTTGGTGTAGGTGTTGCGGTCGTAGGCAACGACCACCCCAGGCTCGAGGGCGACGACATTATTGCCATCGTCCCATTGCTCGCGTTCGGCCTCAAATGCGTTGCCGCCGGTCGGCACGGAGCGGAGCCGTTTCAAGCCAAGTGCCTCTTGTACGACCGCGAGAAGCGGCTGCTCGTCGCGACGGACTTCGAAATGCCCTTCGTCGTCCAGGGGGTGTATGCTGAAGCACCTGACCTGATTGACGACTTCCTCGAAGATGGTGACCAGATCGCGGTCGCAGAACGTGAACACGGTGTCGAGATGCATCGCTGCCCGGCTCTTGGGCATGAGGCACCCGACGACGCGCGTGGCGGCCTTGTTGCGAAAGAGCTCGCGAGCCAACTGGCCCACGGCCTCATGGGTCGTCCGTTCGCCCAGGCCGACGAGGACGACGCCGTTACCGATCGGCATGACGTCTCCGCCCTCGATCGACGCGCTGGCGAACGACTCGTCGGAGTCGCCCCACCAGATCTTGAAGTCAGCCTCTCGGAACGACGGATGGAATTTGTAGATCGCACGCTGAAGCAGCGTTTCCGGCTTGCGCGCGGGCCAGTACATGGGGTTGCAGGTGACGCCGTTATAAATCCAGCACGACGGGTCGCGCTGGAACAAGGTGTTGGGTATCGGCGGCAGGATGAATTCAACTCCTCCGAAGGCCTCGACCATCATCGCCTTGCCGATCCCGCCAGGCAGGTCGGAGATCGTAATCCCGCCGATGAGGTGCTTGCCAAGTCGCGTCGCCTCAAGCTCGTCCAGCCAAGGCCGCATAAACGAAGCGTTCTGGACCCCGACCGAATTCGGCGTGATCAGCCTGTCGAGCACGAACCGACGCCCGTCGGCCTGCGCCAGGGTCTCGGCAAGGAGGTCATGCAATTCAAGGACTTCGATCCCCCGCTGCTGCATTTTAAGCACGAAGTCGAAATGATCCTTCTGGGCCTCGTGGACCCAGAGCACGTCATCGAAAAGCAGATCATGGCAGTTCCCCGGCGTCAGGCGTTGATGAGCGAGCGAAGGTTTGCAGACCATGACCGTCCGCAGCTTGCCTACCTCCGAATGCACCCCAACTGTCCTCATGCCCAGCGTCCTTCAAGGTACTGGCGTTGCCCAGCCCGCGATCACGTGTGAAGTCCTGCGCCGCGAGACGGCACACGCCACCGGATAGTCGTTCTCCCGAACGGCTCGACTGCCCGTGTGTCTGACATCGGACCAGGGAGAACTGGCGCTTTGAAGCATTGATTGTCGTCGGCGACGCCGCAATCAAGGATCAGGGAGTAAGTTACCGTAGCGTTCCCTGCCCCTTGCCGGGAGCTCCGGCACCACGTGAGCAGGGGCGACTGAACGCACGCGGGCGATTGGCCAAGGATTGCGCTCTGCAGCTGCGCTGCAACAGCAGCTCGTCACCGTGCTCAAGCCGGGCGATATCGTCGTCATGGATAATCTCGGAAGTCACAAGTCGACGGCCATCAGGCAGATGATCAAGGCTGCCGGCGCCAGGCTCTGGCATCTGCCGCCCTGCTCTCCGGACCTCAATCCGATCGAGCAGGCCTTCGCCAAGATCAAACACTGGATGCGCCAAGCCCAGAAGCGCACTATCGAGGACACCTGGCGCCACATCGGCCACCTCGTCGAAACCATCGAGGCAGCCGAATGCAAGAACTACTTCGAAAACGCCGGCTACGCTTCCGTCAAAACGTGAAAGGCTCTAGTGTGGCAATATATATTTTACGTGAGAACTATTCTGGCAATGCGCTCTGACGGAAAAAGGCTGTTACCTCGTCATCTGGTGCCCCGAACCATTTCGTGTACAGATCGCGAAACTCCTTTGATGAGAATTGCAGGCTAAGGGATCGATCCACGACCAAGCGAAAATCATCGTCGTTTCGCGCCATCGTCAGCGCAATCGGCTGAGAGGTGAACTGCCTG
>NZ_NNRI01000007.1 GCF_002270415.1 Mesorhizobium sophorae
CCCGGCGCCAAGGTATTGATAGCGGCGAACTTCACTTGCAGCCAGGTCGTCTCGTCCTGATCGACCGTAATGCGATGTCCCGACCAAGGCGCCGCCGCAAGTTGGGCAGAGACGCGATGAGCTGGATCGTGTGGGGCAGAACCGGCAGGCCGCTCGGCCAGCCTGTTCGTCTGCACCCGCACGAGGAAGCTGGTATCAAGGGCCTGCGCGGTGCAATAGAGCTCGTAGAGGTCGCTCTCCTGGTCAGCCACATGCACGCAGCGCTCGGGCGTGCCAACGAGCGCGATGGACTGGCGCAGGTTCTCCAGCCATACGGGGCAATCGGCCCGCCGATGTGGGTCGTTTAAATCGCAGCTCCGTCAAGGCTAAATTCGATCTTTCTCCGACCTACGGTTGTTTGGTTGTTCCGTCGTAAGCTTGGCTGGTTTTAAAGCGCCTTCAACTTCTGCGGTGCGGGTGATGCCGTTTGCCGGGTACAGGGTCGTTTACGCGGTCGAGACAGCCCGCCGCAGGATAGGTCTTCGTGGGACGGATCTTCCAATGTAATTGACGCACTTTGCTACCAGAATAGTGGCAAGTGCAGCCCACATCGCGGAATGATCCTGTCCGCGTCCCGACAGGGACGGATCGGCGCGTCCACAGCGTAGGCGCAAACGATAGAAAAGTCAGTTCAGAAGAGCGCTGCCTCTGGCGTCTTGTTGCGCATGTCAGGCTTCAGCAGCGATGCAGCGCTCGAAGAGTTCGCCCGTTCGGAGCATGGCATGCATGATCACGGCAAGCTTGCGCGCGACCGCGACGGCGGCTCGCTTGAACCCGATTTTCTCCTTGAAGCCCATATACGCAGCGCGCTATCGGCCTTGGTGCGCGTGAGGATCACGGTCGCCGCTTCATACAACAGTCCGCGTAGATGGTTGTCGCCCCGCCGGGATATATGACCGTCGTAATCGACTTCGCCCGATTGGTAACGTCTGGTGGTTAGGCCGATCCAGGCGCCGACCGAGCGCGACTTTCTGAAGTTTTCCGGATCCTCGATCGCCGCAACGAAGGAGGAAGCCGTCACCGAGCCGACGCCCGGGATCGACGCAAGCAGCTGGCATTGCTCACTCGAGCGGGCCGAAGCGACAAGCTGCTTGCTCAATTCGGCAGCGCGGGCGCGCACTCCAGGCATCGAGCAACGGCATGATAATCTGCTTGTAGCCCAGCATTGTTCGCTAGCAGGCTGCGCACATGGTCCTCGAACACGCGTCCCGCACCCTTGGGACGACCAGGCCGAACGTCTTCATCAGACCGCGGATCTGGTTGGACAGCTGGGTTGTCATCTTGAGCAGCTGATTGCGCGCTGCGACGAGCGTGCGAACCAGCATGCTGTCAAAGCTCTTCACTCGCACCTCGCGGTAAAAGCCGACCTCGGCAAGATGCGCGAGCCCGTCCGCGTCATTTGCATCGGTCTTGTTCGGCGCCATATCCAGCGCCGCCTTGGCATGGCGGGCATCAATGCAGATCGCCGGCAAGCCTTCCAGCGTCAGCGCATGATAGAACCAAACCGCCAGGGGTCCCGATTCGAACACGACACGTTCGGCGTTCGGAGCACGCTTGCGGATGACCTGTGCTATCAGTTTCGGATCGGACGGGCATTTTCCGCGCCAGATCCGCTTGCCTCCTTCGCGCACGAGACGAATGTATCTTTCAATGACACGTCGAGGCCGATAAACTGCTTCATGGTTGTCTCCCGTTTGATGCTGGGCTCGGCTGTGTGGTCGTGAGCCCGTATTTCATCCTATAGGGGGCAACCATCCTTCCAACGCATCGCAACCGCGCCAGTGTTCCCAACCCCGCGATTACCCTATGTAATCGGAAGCCGGCGTGGGCCGCGGCAGACGTCGTTTTCAGCTGCTGGACTGCTTGCATGGCGATATATGCGCCTAGACAGAGGGTCGCCGATCGGGCTGTTGGGGTAGCCGGTGATGATCCTGGCGAACACGTCGGCCAGGTAGCCGAGCGGCTCGACGTCGTTTCAGCTTGGCGCGTTTCGATTGACTCGATCTGGGACTATGGCGTCGGAGAAGACGGCGCCAAGTCGTTCGCTGATGCCGTCATCACAAACCGTTCGGATCTACGAAGTTCATAAAGAAAACCTGTGGTGCGCAGGCGGTAATGGCTCCGCTAGCGAACCCACGCCAAATGGATACCGCTCGCTGCGCGCACTGCCATTGCCGACGAGCGGCTTCGCTTATGCGCATGACATGGGACAGCATATATAGTCAGATGCGGCGCCCGCCATCGCGACTAAATCCAACAAGAGTCCGGTCACATAAAGTCATCCTCGTACGAGCATCTGGGTGAACCTGATGCGCTCTCGGTATCACTGCTTTCGCTGTCCTCAGTTTTGCAGAGATAGAGCGGCGGTTTGTCTGCACGCTGCCATTCACCGGCACTGTTCATCGTCCACTTTTCGGGATGCTGGGTAGGGTCAAGGACCATGTCGCAATCATCTACTTCAACAAACCCCATCGTCGCTGCGCGGGCTTGTGCTTCTGGATTAGCCGCACGCCAATTCAGCAACGGTCGTTCGCCGTCCATCCGAAGTTGATGCTCCAGCAGAATATCGCCTGCATTCTCGGCCAGCGGATGAGCGACCTGTAGATCCACTATGGAGGTGACCTCGGTTCGGCCAGGAAATTGTTGCCGCCAACTGTCGGATTCGAAATCAGTCATTCTGAATCCGCCTTCCGTTCTCAGCAGTCCGGCACTCTGGTTTCCCAATTGGTAGCTGAAATATCGCGCGTGCTCCGTGTCTCGGCGAATGCCGTATTGCCTAGCAACGTCCGCAGCGCGTCTGGCTCGGGAGGATACGAATTCCGAATACTCTTGTGGATTGTCGGCGATGTGCATGATCTCATCGCCATGAAATTGCCTCACCTCCCTCGTGAAAGAAGACCTGTCGATCTCCACCACCGGAGGTCTGGGATGGAGGGAGTACGGTTGCGTAGCCGCCGACGATGAGTCGCCGCTGGAATCGGATCCGGCTAAGTGCATCCGGGCAAACATGTCCCCGAGCTCTTGATTTTCTGCATCTGCTTGCCCGCTGGCATTACGCGTGTAGCGGACGTCGGACGAGCCACCAATTCGACCATACATGACGATTCGCACTCCTATCCTTCGAAATTGAGTTCAGGCCGGTTAACCGCGCAGGTCTAGATAGACCGTTTAGTTGACGACTAGCTGACGAATGAGTTCTCCCGGATGCAGAAACGAAACTCCGAACTGTTTTAATTGTTAGCGATACTGAAAAGGCTGCGGCCTACCGCAGGTCAGGCCATCCGCACTTTCGGATCTTGCTTGCTGTTAATCCAAAGGGGAGCAGTCCAGCCTCGTCGTCGGCATGAGAGAGAGAGCGAGAACGTGGGCAAACCACGTTGCGGTCGAGCCGTTGAAGCTGGGAGTTCGTCCTTGCCTGCTCGATGACGCCCCGCGCAACACCTTCTGGCAGGTGTTGCCGGCGAAAAGAAACAGAGCGCCGTCGCCTTGCTCTTGCTTGAGGCGGCTATCGCCTGCTCGGCAGCTTAGGTTACAAGTCGAAAGACCCAGCAAGGTAGGCCGCAACCTTGGTTAAAGCCATCCGCGCCAAACCGCCAAGACCAACGTAAGTGGGCAGCTGAGGCCATTCAGCGCTGGGTATGCGGGGGGCAGGATCGAAAGGCTTGGAGCTCAGGCAGGATTCCTTGGTGAGGAATAGACTTCCATCTCGTTTGTAACCGGTATGAGATTCTTGGTGCCGATGTCCGGCTACGCTTTTCTGATGCGCGGCGTATGGTGCGACCATCCGGGACGGAGGCACCGGGAGCACGAAGGTGGGGGCAGGCCGATGCACACGATGAGCTGCGAGCTCGTGTTAGTAGCTGGCCGCCTCCGCGACTCGCCCGGTTGAGCCGTGAGCGCGAATCCGGGCCAAGCGTGGCCCTCAGATTGCTGCCGTCGACGTGGCACGAAAATTGGCGGTTCTTTGCCGGCATATGCTGACGCAGCAAGAGGACTACCTCTGGGCGCGATCCAGTCTGGTCGCCCACAAGATGCGCAACATGGAGCTGCAGGCCGTCAAGCCGCATAAGAAAGGCAACCGCCGCGGTCCGACCTATGCTTACAATGTCAAGGAACTTTGGAATCAAGAGATGCGTGTCGCCGAGCGGGCCCAGGAGGGTTACGAACACTTCGTCGAGGCTTGGCGCCCGCGCCCGCCAAAGGAAAGGGCGCGGGCGCCTCAGTCCGGCAAGGCTCGAATAAGGCGGCCCGGCGGCGCTTTCAGCCGGTGCACCACGCTTCGCCACGAGGTCGCCCGCGCTGGACGACAATAGCTGACTGCGGCGGGTATTTCCAGTTGCGCCAGCCCTCGGGGCTTTGCACCCCCGATCCGATCGAGCATGCCGCCGTGCTCGGGCCGATCAAGGCCAAGCCTTGCGGTGGCCGCGTAAAACGCGGCCACCCTCGACTGCTCCTGCGCCCGGCGGCTGTGAAATGGGGCGATCGGGACGGAAGAACACCAGCGACGCGGTCGAACCAAAGAACATACTCGGGGAGGTTCCAGGGCTCGTCACAAAATAACGCTTGTCGATCTCATCCGTCGTGGGCAATCACTTGTTCAGTTTCGGTAGACCAGAATGATGTCGTTTTGCCTGCCTGATGGCCCCAACGCCGCTGTGTAGGGCATGGGACGGAGCCGATCCGCCCGGCGTCGCCTATGTCTACGCGCCCGACCGCAAGGCGGAGCGGCCGATCGCCCATCTCGCAGGCTTCACCGGCATCCTGCAGGTTGATGGCTATGGCGGCTATCGCGTGCTCGCCGACAAGAGCGGGGTAACGCTCGCATTCTGCTGGGCACATCTATGGACGCCCCCGACTTTGCAAGGACTTTATGCGCGGCTTCGGCAATGCCTGCGGCTGCAGTCATCTATTCGGCCTCTACGATGTGGAGCACCCTGCGCCACGGGCCTTGATGGAATATCCGCGAACCGGCACCCAATCACGTTGCGCGAGCTCGAGGCTCGATGCGCCCAACGGGTTCACCCGGTCCCGGTACGCCCGGTCTTGCCATCACCTGCTTACTTACCCTCGCAACCGCATTAGCCCGAAGCCGGGCCGATCAGAATGGCGTCGGAGATCATGCCGCTCCACGCGTCAGTACGCCGTAGGTTCCACCGTATCGCAATAATGCCCACACAACGCGTGCCGTCTTGTTCGCGATCGCCACGACCGCAACATTAGCAGGCCGCCGGTCCCTCAATTTAGCGAGCCAAATCCAGGTGCGTCCTCGCCAGCGCATGATTGAGCGGCTACCGTGAATCAGCAGCTTGCGTAGATAGCCGTTCCCTCGTTTGCTGATCGAGCCGAGCTGCTCCTTACCGCCCGTGGAATGCTGCTTGGGCACCAGTCCGAGCCACGCGGAAAAATGACGGCCGGATTTGAAGTCGGCCGGATCACGCATGGACGAAACCAAGGCACTCGCGGTGACAACGCCAACCCCGGGTATGGTCATCAATCGCCGGCAGGCGCTGGAGTCTCTCGCCACTGTAATCAGGTCGCTGTCGATCCGGGCGAGTTTGGTCTTCACCTCTCTTAGCTGCTCGACGAGATAACGCAGCGCATGCCGCACCACAGGCGGAATACGTGTCTCTGTCTCATCTTCGATCAGAACGGTGAGCAGGCCGATATTATGCGCCCGGTTCGGACCAATCACCCCGAACTCGGCCAAGTGACCGCGGATCGCATTGATAAGCTGCGTCCTCTGGCGGATCAGCATCTCCCGGACGCGGTGGATGACCAGGATCTCCTGCTGCATCTCTTCCTTGATGGGAACGAAGCGCATCGTCGGTCGCGTGACTGCTTCACAGATCGCCTCCGCATCGGCGGCATCATTCTTATTGGTCTTTACGTAGGGCCGAACGTATTGCGCTGGGATCAAGCGGACCTCGTGCCCCATACTGCGTAGCAGCCGACCCCAGAAATGTGCACCCGGGCATGCTTCCAGCCCAACCAAGCAGCTCGGAAGGGCGCGAAAGAACTGCTCCACGTCATCGCGCCTGAGCTTCCGTCGGACAATTGCTCTCCCATGCTCGTCAGCCCCGTGAACCTGAAAGACTGATTTGGCTATGTCGAGACCGACCACGTGAACTTCATCTGGCATGGCAATATCCTTTGTTTGACCACGCCCCATACTCCTCGCCACAGGGCGGAAGCGGAAGGGGGCGTCCATGCCATCACGTGCGCCGCCGCTTCTATGAACTGGCCGCTGCCGGCCCCGCGCCGATCGCCAGCGAGGCGCTCAAACGGATCGCCGAACTCTACAAGATCGAGGACGGCATCCGCGGCCGACCAGCCGATGAACGTCGTGTCGTGCGCCAGGAAAAGACCGTTGCGATCATCGCCGATCTTGAACCTTGGCTGCGCGAGAAGCTCGGCCTGATCAGCCAGAAGACCAAGCTCGCCGAGGCAATCCGCTACGCGCTCTCACGCTGGGAAGGCCTCGCGCGCTTCCTGAATGACGGCCGCATCGAGATAGACAGCAACACGGTCGAGCGTTCCATCCGTCCGATCGCGCTCAATCGCAAGAATGCCCTCTTCGCCGGCTCCGATGGCGGCGCCGAGCACTGGGCTGTCGTCGCCTCACTGATCGAAACCTGCAAGCTCAACGGCGTCGAGCCGCTCGGCTATCTCGCCGACGTCCTCACCAGGATCGTCAACGGACACCCCAACGGCCAAATCGACGAGTTGCTGCCCTGGGCCTACATCACCGCGCACGAACTCAAGGCCGTGGCCTGAGAACACCGCTTACCGAAGATCCCAGATTGTGGCGTTGCAGACATAGAAGGTTGGCACGCGCATTGCAGGACAGTCATGAAGGGCTAGTGATGGTGACAAGCATTGAAACCTTTGAGGTGCTTCGAAGAGATCCGTTTTCGAAAGGTGCCGGCCGATGCGTCCTTTTGAGCAGCGCAAGCTATCGGCGGAGCACTCCATAAGCGCATCACCGTTCCGCAATGTCCTAACTAGATCTTCTGCTAACTTGTTTGATTTTGACCAATTAATAATCTTCCTGGATTCTCATCACACGGCCATACATGCCATCTACATCAGCTACAATTCATGTTTATAGTTATGTATATAGGCTATATTTTTGTTCATATTAATATCTGAACAAACTTTCCGATAAACCAGTCGCTTAATAGAAACCTCTAGGAATTTATCTGCTCTGTACGCATGTAAATAGCGAGTGTCATGGATCTCATATGGGAAAAAAATCGATATATGTCCTAGTGGCGGTCGCAGCTATAATTTTATGTGCAGCGTATCTGTCTTTTTTTTCGATGAACTCCGCGGAAAGCTCGCGAGGCGACGAAATGACGGGGATTGTTACGCGAGGTTCAGTTGAAGAAGTCGTATTAGCCCTGGGCACTCTCGAGCCGACTTCGATGGTCCGGGTTGGCACCCAGGTAACGGGCCAGATTAAGGCAATCCATGTTCGCGTCGGCCAGACCGTCATGCCTGGAGACCTTCTGGCGGAGATCGACGCCGTGACAGAGCAAAACACCCTTAGAACTGCGAGGGCCAAGGTAGAGGACATGAAGGCCCAGAGGGACTTGAAGCAAATAGAAATACGGTTCGCGGAATTCGACTACCGCAGACAGCGTAGCCTCAGCAAGCATAATGCAGTCACTACCAAGGAGTTGGAAGAGGCTGAAAAAACATACCAGACGCTATTGGCCGATCTGGTCTCGCAGGAAGCCAAGATTCGGCAAAGCGAGGTCGAGGTTGAGTCCGCGCAAGCCGCTCTTGCACATACGCGGATCACAGCGCCCATGAACGGCAAGATCTTGGCGATCCCGATCGAGCCGGGACAGACGCTCAATTCTGCGCAGACTTCGCCAACGGTCGCCGTGCTCGCGAACCTTGACGAGATGACGGTAAAGATCCGGATTTCCGAGGTCGACGTCTGGCGTACAAGGCCTGGTCAAAACGCGTGGTTCACGATCATCGGAGATCCACAGACTCGCTACCAGGCCACGCTTGAGGCGGTTGAATATGCACCGCCGTCCATCGCCGACGAGCCGGCGAACGATCGCTCCGCGGAGAAAGCGGAAGACAGCGCAATCTATTACCACGGCGTGCTTAGGGTGAAGAATCCAGAAGAAAAGCTGCGACCCAAGATGACCGCTCAAGTGCACATTTCTATGGGACGTGCGGATGATGTCTTACTTGTGCCGTGGGCCGCTCTTTCGCTGCGACAGGCGGACGGATCATACCTAGTCAAGGTGAAGGACACAGGCGGCAAGGTAGCAGAGCGACCTGTTCGGATTGGCTATACGGACAGGATCCACGCTCAGGTGCTTGAAGGCCTTCGTCAAGGAGAGACCGTATTGCTCGGCGTATCCGAGCCAAACACAACGAGCTGAATGATGAACCATCTGATAGAGCTCCGCGATCTTGGCCGGTCGTTCAGCCTGGGCAGAGAAACCGTCGAGGCACTCGAAAGAATCAATCTCAATGTACAGCGCGGCGAATTCGTGGCGCTTGTGGGCGCGAGCGGGTCCGGCAAATCGACGCTCATGAATATCCTGGGGTGCTTGGATGCCCCGACAGCCGGCACTTACCGTTTGGCCGGGCAGGATGTCTCGGCCCTTGGTCAGGACGGGCTCGCAGAACTCAGGCGCAGGCATTTCGGCTTTGTGTTTCAGCGGTATCACCTCCTGAACTCGCTGAGCGCAATATCGAACGTCGAGGTGCCGGCTATCTATAGCGGCGTGTCGAAGTCGACGCGGCAAGCCCGAGCCAGGCGATTGCTGACCCAACTCGGCCTGGGAGATCGGCTCCATCATCGCCCAATGGAAATGTCGGGGGGGCAGCAGCAGCGCGTATCGATCGCCCGAGCATTGATGAACGGTGGAGAAATCATTCTTGCAGATGAGCCGACAGGGGCGCTCGATTCAAAGAACGGGGAGCTTGTTCTGGACCTCCTGAAGACCCTTCATGCGGAGGGACACACCATCATCATAGTTACACACGACATGTGCGTCGCTCGACACGCCGATCGGATCGTCGAGATCAATGACGGACAGATCGTCTCTGATCGACGCAGCGCGGCGAGTGGAGCGCCTCCCTTGCGCGACCTGGTTGATGTTGCGGAAAATGTCGGTTTCCTGACGAGCTTCCTCAGAAGAACGTCCGAGGCTGCCAGTATCGCATTGCGATCAGTTGCCGCACATCGGCTGCGTAGCGCTCTTACACTGCTCGGAATCGTCGCCGGCATCATGTCGGTGATTGCCGTCGTTGGTCTCGGTGAGGGTGGCCAGACGATCGTTCTCGACCAGATCAACAGCCTTGGCGCAAACTCGATCCGCATCTTCCCTGGCACCGGCTGGGATGACCGAAACCGCCGACATGCCGACAGCCTCACTCGCGACGACGCGGCCGCCCTGACAGAGCAATCCTACGTAAATAGTGTCAGTCCGGTGACCATGGATTCAGGGCAGCTCATGTTCGAGAGCAGGACCGCTGACGGAGAAATCATGGGCGTGAGCAACGCCTATTTCGACGTCGCGCACCGTCCCATAACGCAAGGCAACCGATTCACCGACGGTGGGAATGCCACTCTGCCGGAGGCGATCATCGATAGCAACACCCGACGAACGTTCTTCGGCAATTCAAGGACCCCGATTGGTGAGATCCTAGTCATCAAGGGTGTGCCCTTCGTGATTGTCGGTGCCGTTGGAGAGCAGGATGGGCAGCCGCAAGTGTTCATTCCACACCTCAGCGTGTTTTCCCGCATTTCGGGCTCGCAACGGCTGCGCGAGATAGACGTCCGAATCAATGGGAGCGTTGATACAAACGTTGCCGAGAAAGCCATGATAGCGTTCTTGGAGAAGCGTCACGGAACGCGGGATTTCTTCACATACAATAGCGATCAGCTACGGCGGTTGCTCCAGAAGACGACGCGAACTTTCTCGATGCTCTTGGTTTCCATCGGAGCTGTCGCTCTGTTGGTCGGAGGTATCGGCGTGATGAATATTATGCTGGTTTCGATCACCGAACGCACCAACGAAATCGGCTTGCGGATGGCTGTAGGAGCCCGGGCGAGCGATATTATGTTGCAGTTTCTGATCGAGTCCCTTGCCATCACTATCATGGGGAGTTGCGCGGGCGTCGCCCTCGCCTTCGGCCTTGGCGCGCTCGCCGGCTCCATCGAAACAACCATTCCGATGGTGATCTCATTGCACGCAGTCAGCGTCGCTTGCGTCATGGCTGTTATGATCGGTGCGATCTTTGGCTTTTTCCCTGCGAAAAAGGCGGCGCATTTGAAGCCCGTCGAGGCGTTATCTCGCGATTGATTGATGCTGACCACACAGGGACGTTGCGAACAGAGCAACGGTGCTAACATGTATCGTCATGGGCTGATAGCGCTCATCCGAGGCCGTCGAGTTCGCGGCGTTGGAATGGTGGACTGGTTCAACAATCGCCAGTTGCTGGAGCCCATCGGCAACATCCCGCCGGCCGAAGCCGAGGAGCGCTACCATGCCATGCTGGAAGAACCAGCCATGGCCGCGTGACTCAAACGAAACGGCCTCCGGCAAACCCGGGGCGGCTCATAGGGTCTAGTCAGTTCGGCATCGGTGAACCGATTCGGGAAGAGCCTCTCGCGATAGTCCAGTGGGAAGGCTATACGGACAGTGGCTTTTTGGGCGTTTAGGACTTTAGGAGCCCTTGTCTAACCAGGGCGGACATCGTGTTCCGTGCCGTTCTTTCCGATGTCTTGAGCACAAGGTGAACATCACCGCGCTCGAGTGATTCGTGCTTGAGGACCGCCGCTAAGAGAGCGGGCGCGCGTTTGTCGTCGCTGATGTCCTTGACCAGGAAGCGGTACCGATCCTCCAAGCGATCAAGGTCGAAAATCGCTGTGGAGAAGCGTATTTGATCGAGTGCCCCGGTAAGGAACCACTCGCAGAACTCCTTGAGGGCTGCTTCCGAGAGATCGCCTCGGCCATTGAGGTCCCCGCGACGAGGGCTGTCTGCATGGTCCATCATCCGTTTGTATTCGCCTCGATCCTCAAGGCTGCGGGCAAGGCCTCTGGAGATCGACCATAAGCCAAGTCCCCGATGCCTGCTTTCAGCGCCATCGCATGCGACGGTGGTGACACACGGCCATTGCCGTCCGGGAATGGGTGGATGTGTGGGCGGAAGCGATGGCAATGATACGAGTGGTCTTGACTGAACGTGAGAACAAAGCAAAAACATTCAAAGTGGATTTGGGGAGGCAGCGATTGCCTGTGCACATTGCAAATGACCCGGCGGACCTATTTCGTCACGTTAGCGCCGAGAAGGCCGCATTCTACCGCTGCATCATGGACGTCTTCGCAGCGGCGAAGCGGCAATATCGTTTGCAGTTGCGGCCCGACGAAGTGCTTGCCGAAGCCCGATGGCCGGACGGGCCGCCGCGCATTGAGGACGTGAATACGGCGCTCACTCAGCTTACGGAATGGGGCAATCTTGAATCGCATCCCGACACCGCGCGGGTTGCCAGCCTTAGCGACTTCTACCGTGCACGCTTTCTCTATCGCCTTTCGCAGGGCGGCGAGGCCGTGGAATCCGCCTTGGCAGTGTTCGTACAGACCTTGCAGCGCCGCGCTGAGCTGCAAACGGTAGCGCTCGAGGACATAGCGAGCCGACTGCAGGCACTTCAGGCGCTGGCCGAAGCAACCGAACCTGACGCGGCCAAGATCCACGAAACGCTACGGGATCTCGTGCGTGTCTTCGAAAGTCTGGCCGAGAACGCCCAGGCGTTCATGGCCGGCGTCGCGCGCAGCATCGAGCTGCAGCAAGCCGAAGCAGGGGTGGTCGCAAACTACAAGAAGCGGCTGATCGACTATCTGGAGCGCTTCATGGGTGATCTGGTGCGCCGTTCCGACACCATCGCACGCCTCATCCTGGCTTTGGAGCCGGGCATCGATGCCCTGCTTGGACAGGTGGCCGAGCGCGAATCGCGTGACGCGGCTCCCGGCGGCGCACGGGATCATGTCGAGGCGCGGAAAGATTACCTGCAAGCCTGGCGAGAACGCTGGAAGGGTCTGCGCGGTTGGTTTCTCAGCACCGGCCACGAGCCCCCGCAAGCCGAGCTGTTGCGGGCGCGGGCACGATCGGCCATCCCCCAGCTTCTGGCTGCTATCGCCGCGCTGAATGAGCGGCGCAGCGGCCGCAGCGATCGCTCTGCCGACTTCCGCATGCTCGCCGGCTGGTTTGCCGCCTGCGCAGACAACGGCGAGGCGCACCGCCTTGCGCGGGCCGCCTTCGCCCTCAATCCGGCGCGGCATTTCTCGCTCAACGCCAACGCGGACGCCGAGCTGCCGGCCAGCACCTCCTGGGCCGACGCCGCGCCGCTCAAGATTCACCCGCGTTTGCGCGAATACGGCGAAGCGGCCCCGCGCGGACCGCTGCCGCGCGTGCGAGACCGCGCCGAAGAGCGAGCGTTCCTGGCACTTCAGCTCGCGGAGGAATCGCTGCAGGTCGAAGCGGCGCGCAAGCGCCTCGCCACCAGCCGCCCGGCGCGGCTTTCGGATCTGGGGGAACTCGACATACATGCCTTTGGTCTGTTTCTGGGCCTGCTCGGGGAGGCGCTAAGCGAACAAGCCGGACCGGACACGCCGGTGGAACGCCAGACGGGCGATGGCTTACTGCACATCCACTTGAAGCCGCTTGCCCCCGACAGCCGCGCCACGATAAACACGCCGCATGGCGTCTTTGCAGGGCGCGACCATCTGATCACCATCACGCCCTTGCAGGACGGTCGATGACAGCGACGAACGGCTCTAACGACAGTCGCGGAATTGGCCTGCTGCAGCAGCGCTTCCGGCGCGAGGAGTTCCGCGCCTGCGTGCGCGCCCTGCTGATGACGCCGTTGATAGGCCCGGCACATGAGGATTTCGCCGTCATACGCCGCCAGGCCGAATCATTGCGCGAATGGTTTTCTCGCGAGACGGGCTGGATATTACAAGTCGAGCGCGAGGGCGCGCGCCTCTACAAGCGGCCAGGAGACGTGACCGACGCCATGCGCGGCCTCCCCGGCTACGATCGCCGGCGCTACGTGCTGCTTAGCCTCGCCTGCGCGGTGCTCGAACGTGCCGACCCGCAGATCACTTTGCGCCTGCTAGGAGAGAGGCTGCTGGAGCTCGCCGCCGAGCCGATGCTCGACTTCACCTTCGTTCTCGAGGCGCAACACGAGCGGCGCGAACTGGTTTCGGTGTGCCGCACCTTGCTGAGCCTCGGGGTGTTGCACCGCGTGGCCGGCGACGAAGAAACGTTCGTGCAGGCCGGAGGCGATCAGGCGGATGCGCTCTACGACGTGCAACGCCGCATGCTCGCCGGCATGCTGGCGGCTGTGCGTGGCCCGTCCACTTGGTCACCGGAAGAAGCGCCCAAAACGCTCGAAGAGCGGCTACGCGCCCTTGTCGGCGAACATGTAGCGGACAGCGAGGAAGGTCGGCGCACGGCGATGCGCCACCAACTCGCGCGCCGGCTTCTCGATGATCCGGTGGTCTATGTCGAGACGCTGGACACGGAAGCCCGAGCCTACTTCTTCAATCAGCGCGGCGCAATGGCGGCTCGCCTGTGCGAGGCCGCCGGCCTGGTGGCCGAGCAGCGCGCCGAAGGGCTGGCGCTGGTCGATGAAGCCGGTGTGCTGACCGACGTCGCCATGCCGGCCGAGGGCACCGACGCCCACGTAACGCTGCTGGTTGCCGAACACCTAGCCACCGGCCAAAGGCAGCGCCGGACGGATGGGGCCGGCACGGCACCGGCCACCGGCATGCGGGAGCACGACATTGCCGACTTCCTGCATGAGGCCAAGGGCCGGTATGGCCGCTACTGGCGCAAATCGGCGCGCGAGCCCGGCGCCGAGCGCGAGCTCGCCACCATTGCGATCGATCGATTGGAAAAGCTGCGACTTGCCGTGCGGATGGCGGGCTTCATACAGCCCCTGCCGGCGCTCGCGCGCTTCGCGCTGGGCGAGGCTGAGATTCGCGAAAGCCGCGGCGCCTCGACCAGGGCAGCCGGCCTTCGATTGGAATCGACATGAACCTGTTCGCCTTGCCTCCGGAAAAACCCGCCTTGCCGATGCCGACGCGGCAGCGCTGGCAGCCTCTGCGCCTGGGTCTGGTGGAGCTCTTCCACTACGACAGCGAGGAATTCTGGTTCCGCGACGGCCACCTGCTGCTGCGGGGCAACAACGGCACCGGCAAGTCCAAGGTGCTGTCGCTGACGCTGCCACTGCTGCTCGACGCGCAGCTCAAGTCTTCGCGCATCGAGCCCGACGGGGACGGCAGCAAGAAGATGGCCTGGAACCTGCTGATGAACAGCTATGACCGGCGCATCGGCTATACGTGGATCGAGTTTGGCCGCGTCGCGGAAGACGGCACGCCACGTTTTCTCTCGCTCGGCGCCGGCCTTTCGGCAACGGCGGCCCGTCCGCAGGTCGATAGCTGGTTCTTCCTGTTGGAAGACACCGACGGCGCGCCGCGCATCAACCAGGATCTGTGGTTGACGAGCGCGCAGCGTGTCGTACTGACCAAGGAGCGCCTGCGCGACGCGCTCGATGGTCGTGGCCAGGTGTTCGACACTGCAGCCGGCTACCGCCGCGCCGTCGACGAGCGCCTGTTCCATTTGGGCGCCAAGCGCTACGACGCGTTGATGGACACGCTGATCCAGCTTCGCCAGCCGCAGCTTTCCAGAAAGCCGGACGAGACCGCGCTTTCGAATGCCCTGACCGAGGCCCTGCCGCCGCTGGCGCCCGAATTACTCGGCGACGTTGCCGAAGCGCTTGGACAGTTGGAGGAAGACCGTCGTCAGCTCGACGAGTATCAGGCCCTGGTCAAGGCCGTCGGCCGTTTCGAAGAGCGTTATCGCATCTACGCCGGCACACAGACCCGCCGGCAGGCACGCTTGTTGCGCCAGGCCCAGACCGAGTTTGACAACGCCAGCCGGACACGAGGCGAAGCCCAGGTCCGGTTTGACGAAGCCCAAGCGCAAGAAACGCTGGCACGAACGACCCACGATGATGCGGAGATCGTGCTGACGCGAGGGCGCGCGCGTCTCGACACTTTGCGTTCCGACCCGACGATGCAGGACGCCAACCGCCTCGAAACCGCCGAAAGAGACAGGGCTGCACGACTGCAGGCGATGCAGAAGGCCACGGCGGCCGTCGAAGAGGCGGGCCGACGGCTGGGACTCAGCACGCAAGAAGCCGGACGCGCAATCCAGCGCGCGGACCAGGCCGAACGCGCATTGGCCCATCTGCGCCTGGAAAGTGCGACGCACGCCGATGCGGCGGGCATCGCTGGCCAGCATGCCGGAAATCCCCTCGCCACATCGCAAGCTTCCGCGCTGATCGAGCTGACGCAGCATGCTTTCGACGGGGCCTGCGGCGAGCTCCGCAACCTCGTTGTCGGCCGGCGTGAGCAGATTGCCCAGTTGCGTCGCCGCCACGACGAAGTCGCGCGGGCCGAGGCCGCCTATGCGCGGCGCTGCGAAGTCCAAGATGAAAGGCGCATCGCAGCTGAAGAGGCTGCCGAAAGTCGGACCCAAGCCGACACTAAGTTCGAACAGCAAGGCCGTGCTCTGGTGGAGAGCTGGGACCGCTATTTTATCGGCCTAAAACAATTGCTGGTCGATCCCGACGGCAGATCCGCGGCATTGACGGCCCTGGCGGAATGGACAATAACGCTCCAAGGTGACAACCCCACCCTCCGGCTTCTGCAAGCGGCATATCAAGGGGCCAGCCTTTCGCTGACTCAGCGTCGCGTAGCGCTCGACGGCCAAAGGCAGGCGCTGGAGATGGAATACGACACCCTGAAAGACGAACGCGGACGCCTGGAAGCCGGCGACGAAATGGCGCCGCCCCTGCCCTATACGCGCGATGCCTCTGTCCGCGATGCACGTCAGGGCGCGCCGCTCTGGCAAGTGGTCGATTTTCGCGGCACGGTGGCTGCCCCGCAACGCGGCGGCCTTGAAGCCGCGCTCGAAGCCGCCGGGTTGCTGGACGCCTGGATAGCGCCTGACGGACGCCTCCAAGCCGGCGATGGCGGCACCCTACCTTACGATACGCAGGCTGTGGAACGACAAAAGCACTCTCCATCGCTCGTTGACTGGCTGGAAGCCACCGTCTCGGCCGGCTGCGTCGTGCCAGCCAACATCATCGAGCGCGTGCTGTCGGGCATCGCCTGCGCGGACGACGATCCGATCGACAGCGAGGCCTGGATCGCCCCCGACGGCCGCTTCCGCCTCGGCGCATTGTCCGGTGCGTGGGGCAAGCCAGAGGCAGTCTACATCGGCCACGCGGCCCGCGCCGCAGCCCGCGGGCGGCGGTTGGCCGAGATTGCTGGCCGCCTCGCCCAACTCTCCGTTGAGTTGACGGATGTGCGAGCCAAGGTGGAGCAGCTCGCGCTGTATCGGGAACAGGCCGACGAAGAGTGGCGGCTTGCGCCCGCCGACGAGGCGTTGCGGGTCGCTCATTTGACCGCCACCGCTAGCGCCCAAGCCGCGCGTCTCGCCAGCGAAAAGCTGGCCGAAGCAGACACACGGTGTCGCGAGGCCGAACAGGCGCTCACGGCAGTGCGCGAGCAGCTTGCCGCGGATGCCGTTGACCAGCGCCTGCCCGAAATACCCGAAGCGCTGCCTGCCATCCAAGCAGCGCTCGATCATTATCGCGATGCGCACGTCCGGCTCGAACAAGTGGCCCATGAGGTCCGTCTGGCACTGCCGGAGCGGCAACGTCAGCGTGCCCGCGAGAGTGAGGCACGCCACGATGTGCGGCAGCGCGAAGAGGAACTCGCGACAGCCCGTGTTGAAGCGGAAGACGCCTCTGCTCGGCTCGACGTGCTGCGCGAAACGGTCGGCGCCAAGGTCGAGGAATTGCAGCGGCAACTGACCGATGCGCGCCGTGTGGTCGAAGCCGGTGAAGCCGCCCTGAAGCTCGCCGGCGAAGCCTGGCGCAAGGCAAGTGAGGCGCGTGCGGTTGCCGGCCAGCAGGCTGAGACGGCGAACCTCGTTCTTCAGCAGCGCGGCGAGGCCCGCGCCAAGGCGATCTCCACATTGCAGCAATTCTCGGGCACGGGCCTGCTGTCGGCCGCCCTGCCGCATATTGAAATGCCCGACATGAGCGTTCAGTGGACGATCGACCCGGCGTTGACGCTGGCCCGCCGCGCCGAACAGGATCTGTCGAACCTCAAGGACGACGACGAGGCGTGGGCGCGCGTCCAGCGGCAGACAGCTGAAGAACTGACCGAGCTGCAGCGCGCGCTTGGCGCGCTCGGCCACCAGGCCCAGGCCGACCCCAGCGATTGGGGTTTCAGGGTGGATATCGTCTATCAGAACCGGCGCGAACGGCCCGACCGCCTTGCCACGCGCCTCGCCGAAGAGATCGCCCAGCGCAGCGAACTGCTCACCGCCAACGAACGGGCTGTTCTGGAGAACCATCTGCAGGCTGAAATCGCCGCGGAAATCCAGCGCCTGTTGCAGGGCGCCGAACGTCAAGTCGACGCCATCAACGGCGAGTTGCACAAACGCCCTACCTCCACCGGCGTACGCTATCGCCTGTTGTGGCAGCCACTGCTAGAAGAGGAAGGAGCGCCGGTGGGCCTCGACGTGGCGCGCAAGCGCCTGCTCAACACCAGCGCGGACCTTTGGTCGTCAGGCGACCGGAGCGTCGTCGGTGCGATGCTGCAACAGCGCATCTCCGCCGAGCGGGAGCGCGCTGATTCCAGCGGTGGAAAAGACAGCGGCGGGACCTTGCTCGACCAGCTGGCCCGCGCCCTGGATTATCGCCACTGGCACCGCTTCCGCGTCGAACGCTGGCAGGAGGGACATTGGCGCAAGCTTTCCGGACCCGCCTCGAGCGGCGAGCGGGCGCTCGGTCTGACGGTGCCGCTGTTTGCTGCGGTCGCCAGCTTCTACAGCCAGGGCAGCCACGTCCTAGCCCCGCGGTTGATGCTGCTCGACGAAGCCTTCGCCGGCATCGATGACACAGCACGCGCGCATTGCATGGGTCTGATCCGCGAGTTCGATCTGGACTTCGTCATCACCAGCGAGCGCGAGTGGGCGTGTTATGCTGAACTGCCGGGCGTCGCCATCTGCCAGTTGCAGCGGCGCGAAGGTATCGACGCCGTGTTCGTGTCGCGATGGAGCTGGGACGGCCGGGAAAAGACGTCCGAGGCCGATCCCGATCGCCGATTTGCGCCAGCATGAACGACCAGGCCGACCCGCGACTTCAACGCCTGCTCGGCGGTGAGCACCTCGCCTTGCTGCGCAAGCGGCTGCGCCAACGCTTCGAGCGCGCTCCGCTCGGCGGCACTGTCGATCCTATTCGCGTCGCCGGGCTTAGCGCGGAAGAACACGCAACACTGGCCTCGCTGCTCGGTCGCCCGCAGCGCCGCTCCAAGTCCCTACAAATCAACGTCCGCCAGGTCGATGCCGACCTGCTGCACTCCGGCATCGCCACGTCCCTGCGCGATGCGTTGGAAAAGCTCGACGGCCCCATCGTTCATCTCGCCGGGATGCGCCTCCATCTGCAAACAGTGTGGTCCGGTGTAATCGAGGGTTGCAGGCATTCCGGCTTGGCCAGCATGCTGCTGACACCTGAGGGCATCGGCCTGCTCAAGCGGATCGCTCGGCGGGATGCGATCGCTGCAGCGGAGCTTTGCCGACGCGCCGAAGAGGTGCTGCGGTATCTGCCGGCGAAAGGCATCACGCGTTCGCAATTGGCTGCGGACGTTCTGGGCGATGCCCATGCGCTTGACAACGGCCGCGGGGTCGCGACACTCGTGTTGGCAGTCTGGCGCCAGACCGCCACGCCCGCTGATGACCCGGCCGCACCCGTTGCCAACGAAGATGGCAAGACGATACGGAAATCGAGCGAGGACATCGATCTGATCCCGGCCGGCGGTGCGGAGCGAGCCCGCGAGACGTGGGCCAGAGCAGGGGTTCTGGTCAATGAGCTGGCACGCCCTGCCCTGTCCCTGAACCTGCCGACAAGCGGGACAGAAAGCGATCGTTGGCGCTTGGGAGAGCCAGCCTATGCATCGCTGCGATCGCTGCTGCGCTCGCCGCCCCGATGGGATGCAACGGGCCGTAACGTCTACGTGTGCGAAAATCCCAACCTGCTCGCCATCGCCGCTGACCGATGGGGAGCTGGCTGCGCCCCGCTGGTCTGCACCGATGGTATGCCAGCGGCTGCCCAACGATGCCTTCTGGCCCAACTCGCGCAGGCGGGCGCGCGCCTCTACTATCACGGCGATTTTGACTGGCCCGGATTGCGCATCGGCAACCACATCATGCGCGAACATGGTGCCGAGCCATGGCGCTTTGGCGCCGTCGACTATATAGCCGCCGTGCGAACAGCTCCGAGCCTGGCCCACCCGCTTGGAGGAAAGGCGGTCGAAGCAGCATGGGACGGAGCGCTGACGCTGGCCATGCTTCAGCATCGCGTGGCCATCGCCGAGGAGGCCCTGGCTGCCTCGTTATTGCAGGATCTTGATGATCGATAAACCTGATTTCTATATCCTCATAGCCCATCGCAAAGGGCAAAAGTTTAGACTTAATCTGACAGACGGTGTCATAAAGCTGAACCGAGAGCCGAGGCCGGGCGCGGAGTGGTCAGGGTTCGCAGCGCCCGGCCTCGGCGTGAAAGATTCCGAAATGACCAAGGACCAAAAGATCATCCGCGCCAAGGTGGGGCTGTTGTAGCTCGCCAAACAGCCCGGCAATGTCAGCCAAACCTGCAAGATGATGGGTTATTCGTACGACAGCGTAGGAGACGGGCGGGAGCTGACTCTGCAGGAGATGACGCGCAAGAAAGCCGCTGCTGCCCACCGACGCTCCGGAGGTGGAGACGATCATTCTCGAATTGTCGCTGGAGCTGCTGGCCTTAGGTCAGATCCGCATGCCATAAGGCTGGCGAGGAAACGCGGCCACTCGGTCTCGCCTCCGGGGTGCGCGGGGTGTGGCAGCGGCACAATCTCGAGACGATGAAGAAGCGGCAGAAGGCGCTGGAGGCCAAGGTTGCCTGGGATCTCGACCCGCAGAGCTTCTCCAATTAACCCTATACCCTGAAAGCGGTCAGATAGATTTGAGGAGTTTGGTGTCTACGGGCAGCGTGCGGATGCGCTTGCCCGTCGCCGCGAAGATCGCATTCGTTAGGGCTGGAAATACCGCCGCGGTTCCAGCCTCGCCCATCCCCCCAGGCGCTTCGGCACTGTTGACGAAGTGTGTCTCCACTACGGGCACTTCATCCATTCGCATCGGAAGATAAGTGTCGAAATTGCCCTGCTCCACCCGCCCGTCCTTCAGCGTGATGGCGCCGTGCGAGGCAGCCGTCAGGCCGAAGATGCAACCGCCTTCCATTTGAGCCGCAATCGTGTCGGGATTGACCTGCAGCCCGCAATCGACCGCACAGACGAGCCGATGAACCTTGACCGTGCCGTCGGTGCCCACCTCGACCTCCGCCACGGTCGCCATGTATGTGCCGAAGGCGAATTGCACCGAAACGCCCCGACCCTGCCTCTGGGGCATCGGTGCTCCCCAACCCGCCTTCTGCGTGGCCAGCGTCAGCACGCCAAGCGCACGCGGATTGTGGCTGAGCAAGGCCTTGCGAAACTCGACAGGATCAGCCTTCGCCGCCGCTGCCAGCTCATCGATGAAGCTTTCGACCACGAAGATATTATGGGTCGCACCAACGCCACGCCACCAGGCGGTGGGAACGGCCGGCGGCTCGACCCTCTTGAATTCAACATGAATGGCAGGAAATGCATAAGGCGGTTGATCCGCTCCCTCGACGCCGTCCGGATCGACACCATTCTGCATGCCAGCAGGAAAATAACGCGCCGTCACCGACGATCCGGAAACGCGGTGAGTCCAGGCAACCAGCTTGCCAGATGCGTCAAGCCCGGCCGACAGCCGGTCATAATAGTAAGGCCGATACATGTCGTGCTGGATGTCTTCCTCGCGGCTCCAGATAACTTTGACTGGCCCGTCCACCTGCTGCGCCACCTTAACGGCATGCTCAATGCCGTCCACCTCCAACCGACGGCCGAAGCCGCCGCCGATCAGATGATTGTGGATGGTGACGGCTTCGACAGGCAAGCCGGTGAGCTGCGCTGCGGTCGTCTGCGCCATGGTGGGCACTTGCGTACCGACCCAGACGTCGCAAGCATCCTTCTTCACATGCACGGTGCAATTCATCGGCTCCATGGTCGCGTGCGCGAGGAACGGCAACTGATAGACAGCTTCCAAGCGCCGGGTCGCACCAGCCAGCGCTTTCTCGACGTCACCTTCACTGCGCGCTACAGCTCCGGGTGTCTTCGAAGCCTCCTTGAGCTGGCGGATGATGTCGGCACTGTTGACAGTGGCGTTCGGCCCCTCGTCCCACTGGATCGCAGCCGCATCGAGGCCTTTCTTGGCAGCGCCCATATGGTCGGCGACAACCGCCACAGCCTGATCGGTCAGGACGACCTGATGGACACCTCTGACAGCCAGAGCCGCTTTTTCGTCGACCGATTTCGGTTTGCCGCCAAATACCGGCGAGATGGCGATTGCGGCGATCTTCATCCCGGGAATTTTAGTGTCGATCCCGAAGACAGTTGTTCCATTGACCTTCCCGGGTGTGTCGAGCCGCCTGTGAGGCTTGCCGATGATTTTGAAGTCCTTCCGATCCTTGAGGGCTACGCTTTCGGGTGCGGGTGCCGGCAGGGTGCCTGCGGCATCGACAAGCTGGCCATAGGCGAGATGGCGGGATCCAGATGTTTCGAAAACCGAGCCGCTCTCGGCGCGACAGGTCTTGGGATCGACGCCCCATTTTTGGGCCGCGGCTTCTAGCAAGAGAGTGCGGGCAACCGCGCCTGCCTGGCGCAGCGGCATCCAGAAAGCGCGGATCGAAGTCGACCCGCCGGTGCTCTGAGGCCCAAACAGAGGATTGCCGTATAGCGCGTCGCTCGCGGGCGACAGTTCGAGGCGAACCTGATCAAGGCCGACGTCAAGCTCCTCTGCGAGCAGCATGGCGTGCGCGGTGTGGATCCCCTGCCCCATCTCGGCCATGGGCATCACCATCGTGGCGATGCCCTGGCGATCGATACGAATGAAGGCATTCGGCGCGAAGCCTGGTGATGCTTGAGCCGCAGCCCTTCGAGGCGACGACGGCAGAGAAAGCGCGACTACGAGACCTCCCCCGGCAGCGAGAAAGTTGCGGCGGTTTAGACGGAGCGACCTGTCGAACATTAGCCTCTATCCTCAAGCGGTCGCACGATGGATGGCAGCACGAATGCGCTGATAGGTGCCGCAGCGGCAGACATTGCCGGACATCGCAGCGTCGATATCAGCGTCGGTGGGCTTCGGTGTGGCTGCAAGGAGAGCGGCAGCCGACATGATCTGGCCGGACTGGCAATAGCCGCATTGCGGCACGTCGAGATCGATCCAGGACTGCTGGAGCGCTTTACCCTGCGGCGTCTCGCCTATGGCCTCGATTGTTGTGATGGAACTCTCCCCGACGCTGTCGATCGGGGTCTGACAGGCGCGCACAGCCTGTCCGTCGAGATGCACCGTGCAAGCACCGCATAAACCGGCACCGCATCCGAACTTGGTACCGGTCATGCCGAGGACATCGCGCAAGACCCACAGCAATGGGGTATCACCATCGGCATCGACCGTGTGAACAGTACCGTTGATCTTGATGTTGGTCGTCATACGGGCCTCGTGTGGAGAGTAGGGTTTGAATTTTCAGTAAGCTGACGGGACAGCGGTGACCGCTCGATCGTGGTTGTCTTCTAATTGGTTTTGGAGCCTTGCAGCACGCTCTCGCTGCTGAATCGCACATGCGGATGGGTGTCCGCCAATTTGGGTTGTGGTGCATGATGGCTGTGAGGCGTTCCGATGGACCTTCGACGGTGCTGAAGATGCTCGTAATGTGCAAATGCATGGCGGCCAGCGGTGTCCGCCGTTGGGCAGTGCTGCCCGATGCCGGCCAGGGCAAGCCAATGGCAGCAATTCAATTCAAGTCGTTGCGAACTTGCAAGCTGCCAGCCTCCGAGGGGCCGAGCGACTTGTTGACCGCCGGGATGATCTTGTCTCCCCAGAGCTCGATCTGGCGTAGCATCGTCTTTTGATCGAAATCCCCCAACTGAGTCTGAATTGCGATCTGGTCCGGTTTCAAGACCTCCATCTCCTCCAACAGCCGATCAATCACGCGATTGACGCTGCCGATCGGCAGGTTCTCGCGCATGGTCTTGAACGACAGATCCTGCTGCGTCGGCGTTTCCTCCAGCAGATAGCCGTCCTGGCTCTGCTGGCGGCGCTGATGCAGTGCTTCAGACAACCGGCGCTGGAAGCGGGCATTGTCGAGGTAACAGTCGATCTCCGCTTCGTCGTCGCTGGCGTAGCAGCAGCGCAGCAACGATATCTTGGCGTCCGTGACATTCTTGCCCTCGGAAGCCGCCGCCTTCTCGATCGAATCGCGCAGAGTGCTCAAAGTCTCCAAGCCGTTGTGGAATGCTGTGACAAAAAAATTATGTCCCTCACGATAGGCCCGGGCCATCCTCTCGGACCCGCCAGCGATCCAGATCGGCGGAGTCGGCTTCTGGACGGTGCGCACCGAAATCGCCGTCGGCGGTATCTTCTCATACCGGCCGTCGTGCTCGAAGATTTTTTGGTTGAGGCCCTTCAGAAGGATGTCCAGATATTCCGAAAAGACCGCCGGCGCCTCATCGATATTCACGCCGAAACGCTCGAACTCGAACTGCTGGTATCCCAGGCCGACGCCGAGTTCGAGACGACCGCTCGCAACGATATCGGCGAAGCCGATCTCGGAAAGCAGGCGCTGGGGTTGATAGAGGGGGAGCACGCAGACGGCGGTGCCGAGGCGAATGGTGTCCGTCAAGCCGGCGCAGTGCGCCACCATCATCAAGGGCGAGGGGATCAGGCTGTAATTGTTGAAGTGGTGTTCGGCGAACCAGGTGGTGTCGAAGCCAGCCTGTTCCGAAAGGACGACCTGTTCGATTGAGTTGCGGATGACGCTGTCGGATGATTGATGATAGCCGCGCTGGGCGGCCAGGATGAAGGTCGCGAATTCCATGGTGTTTCCTTTGTCTGCAGAGGGGGGTTTGGCCGATAACGGTCGCTCGAAATGTGCAAACAAGGCGTTGGCCGCGGTTGATCCAAGCCCTTGTCGGCGGCGTAGTCTTGCGCCAACCCGCTTGCCAGTGGGCGGCGGCAGGCGCGCCTGGAGCGGTTGGGACTGCATCGACCGGTTCGGCGGCGATGACATCTTCGATCGCAGACAGCGTCGCGGGCGCGACGCGCTGAATGGGCGTGAAGGCTTGGACGCCCTCGGCTTCGATGAGCCGCAGCGCGTTGCCTGGCGAATGATCGACAATCAATGCCCGACCTCCGCAAAACATTCGTCATAGAGTTCGCTGGCGTTTCCCGCATCACCGAACGAGGTCCAGCCGCCGTCCACATAGAGGACCGAGCCGTTGATGTATGAGGCGTCGGACGAAGCAAGGAAAAACGCCGCGTGTGCGATGTCTTCCGGCCGCCCCATCCTGCCCATCGGTATGCGTCGTCCGATCGCTTTGGAGTCGATGCGGCCAGCCTTGGCCAACTGGGCAACGCCAGGCGTGCGGATGTAGCCAGGAGCGACGGTTACTGTCCGAATGCCGACCGGCCCGAGTTCGGCCGCCATGCATCGGGTCAGCATGTCCATCCCGGCCTTCGAGGCGCCGTAAGCATGGCGCGGCGCGACAGGGAGAAAGCTGTTGATCGATCCGAGGTTGAGGATCACGCCGCCAGCGCCCATCGCCTTGATCGCCTCGCGCGCGCAGGTGAAGGCGCCGGTAAGGTTTACACCAAGGACGTGTTCAATATCTGCCGGGATTTGTTCGATACCCGCCGCAAAAGTGTCGGCGACGGCAGCACCGTTTACAAGGACATCGACGCGCCCGAAGCGTGCCCGCAGCTCCTCGAACAGCGCCACCACTTCGCTTTCGACGGCCACATCCACGGATTTCGCCAGGTTCTTGCTGTCGAGCGATGCAGCGAGCACCGTCGCCGCATCGCGATCTCTATCGGCAATCACGACGGTGTCACCGTTCGAGGCAAAGCGGCGAACGACGGCCGCGCCTATGCCATTGGCGCCCCCGGTGACGAGCACGATTCGCGCGTCGGTGCGTTCGGCCGGACAGGAGAGTTCGGCTGGAGGCGTCCCATCCACCGGTGCATGCGCATCCCCTGGCTGGTTGAATGACATCCAACCGCCGTCGACCGCCAGCACCGATCCCGTGATGTAGCGCGCCTCCCTGCTGATCAGAAAACGCACGGCGAGGGCGATCTCGACCGGGCGCGCCAAGCGTCCCATAGGCACGCGGCGACGCACCGCCGCAAGGTCGATCTTGCCTGCGCGTTCCAGTTCCGCGACCATCGGCGTGCGCACGTAGCCCGGCGCGACAGCCGTCACGCGGATGCCGCGAGGAGCCCATTCGCATGCAAGCGACTTCGTCAACGAGATCAAGCCCGCTTTCGAGGCTGCGTAGGCGTTGCGCTTGGGGTTGCCGACCACGCCCGCCATGGAAGCTAAGTTGACGATGACACCGCCCGGCCTCATGCGCCTTGCCGCTTCGCGAGCCATGACGAACGGCCCTATCAAGTTTACTGCCAGGTCGCGCCGGAAGGCATCGACACCGGTGTCGACAGTCGCAGCCATGGCGGGTCCAACCGCGGCGTTATTGATGAGAACGCCGATCTGCCCGAACTGTGCTTCGATCCGGCCATAAAGGGCGAGGACATCCCCCTCTCGCGAGACATCGCATTCGAGGCCGAGATGCGGGCAGCCGAGGCTACGGGCAAGTTCAACCACGCCGCTGCCCGGAAGGTCCACCGCAACAACAGTCTCTCCCTCGCGCGCAAGAAGATCGACCAAGGCACGACCGATGCCGCCGGCGGCGCCTGTAATGATGACGATGCGTCCTGCCTGCTTCATGCGCACTTCTCCGCGACAGCCCTCAGTGATCTCAGCCCATCAACGTTGGGTGGTACAACCGGCCGGGTCACGTCCCGATGACGGCCAGTTGCGGCCCAGATAGACGTCGTGCTTTCCGGCAGCGGTATTTTCACGGGGCGGGCTTTCGCCGGGATGGCTATGGCATTGCAAGGTTGTCCCCACTGCTGATGCGGATCTCCGGTTCGAAATCTCAGACGGCAACATGGACGCCACGCTTTCCGAGCGCATAGACCGGATCGTGCGGATACGGTGCTCCAATCGGCCGCCGCGGGCCGAACCGTTCTGCCTCGGCAACCGCTGGTGGGGTCTGCTCCTCGCACCAATCGTAGACGACCGTCCGTTCCGCAATCCGCCACTGACCTTCCCTCTTCTGAAACAGATCGCAGTAACGGCCGCACAGCAGCGTCTGGCGTATTTCTCCGTCGTTGTCCGGTCCCCGTTGCAGGGCAGTAAAATAGCTCTCGACCGTGGCCTCTGCCCGACTAGTGAATTCGATCAGGATGTTCGCGATCTGATGGATGTTGCGCGGTCCGGTCTCGAACACCGCGAGCGCAAACCGAATGAAGCCGTCGGCCGAGCCGCAATAGGCCCCGTGATTGTCTTGCGCATCGGGCCAGTACGAACTGCGCAGCGCCGCCTCATCGGCGCGGTCTATCCCGCGGCAGTACCGGTAGAGGCAGTCGCGGATTGCCTCACGGTCGGTGAGTTCGATTATTTTTTCCTGGTCCATCGGCTCTGTTGCGAATCCTGAGATTGGAAGAGGCGTTTCGCCACCCTGCTGGCGTTTGGGCAGTGGAGCACCTCGATGTCGCAGATATGCCCCTTGCGCGGTTGCACGCGGACAGCGGTGGGACAGGCCGCGCCAGCCTTTTCCGTTGTGCGGTCCCATCGCTCCGCGCATCTAAACTTGCCGGGCTGTCGGTTGGACGGCGTCCAGTTCGACCTGCGCAGCCGGAGCGTGGTCGACTTCCAGCGCACGTTCTGGGCAGGACCTCGCGGCTCGGAACGCAAGCAGTTGCTCCGCCTCCGCAACCTCGATGTCACCGGGCAGGATGGAGCCTTCATCGTCAAGCTTAAAGATGCCGGGCGCTTGCGCCCAGCAGCGCGCGTGACCCTGGCATTTGGCAGTATGGACGATGATGCGCATGGTGCTGTCTCCATTGTCTGCGCCGCGTCTCGGGGCGGCTTTGCTCAGGACCAGTCCAGGATCAGATTTTCGATTCCGAACAAATGGCCGCCATGGGCGATGGGCGCCGTACTTTCCTTGATCCGAAAGGCCGGGATGCGCGACAGCCACTCCTCCAGACCAATGACAATCTCCCGCCGGGCAAGGTGTGAGCCGAGGCAGCGGTGGGGACCGTAGCCGAACGCGGCGTGACGATTTTCCTGTCTCGCCAGATCGATCGTGTTGGGGCGTTCGAATTCCGTCGGGTCACGATTGGCGATCATCGTGGCACAGGAAACATAATCCCCCTTGCGGATGGGCGCGCCCTCGAAGTCAATATCTTTCTTCGCCACGCGGATGATCTGCACCGTTGGATAGGCGCGCAGCAATTCTTCGGCCGCGGGCGCGATCCGGTCCGGTTCGGTGCGCAGCCATTCCTGCTCTTTGAGGTTGCGCGCCAGATAGGCGAGGTCAAAGCCTAAGGCTGCTGCAACTGTGTCAGCCCCCGCGACGAACAGAAGCACGCCCACGCCACGGACTTGCTCATGGGTCAGCGGTCGGCCCTCGACCTTGGCCTGAACGACAAAGGTCATGAAATCGTCGGCCGGTTCCTTACGGCGAACGGCTGCAAGTTCGTCGATGAACGCCACAATTGTGCGGGCTGCCACCTGTCTTTTCTCATCGTCGCCGTGCAGCAGATCTTTGCCCCAGGCCACGAATGTATCGAGTCGGTGATCGGGTAGCCCAAGAAAGCTAAGAAAGATGCTGACCGTGAAAGGAACGGCAAAATCCTTCATGACGTCGCAGCTTGTGCCGGATGCGACGATCCTCTGGATCAGCGCGATCGCTCGTTCGCGAACAGCCGGTTCCAGCACCAGCACCCGCTTGGGCGAAAGCAGCGGACTAAGTAGTGAGCGGAACACGCCATGGGCCGGCGGATCGAGTTCAAGTGGGATCATCGGCCAGTTTTCGCCCAGCGCGGAGGCGAAGATGCTGCGATGGCTGGAAAAGGTTTCGGCATCCTGCAGCACCCGGCGCTGATCTTTGGCGCGAGTGATGACCCAGGTGCCCTGGCCATCGCGCGTATTATAGGGAGAATAAAAGATCGGCGGTCCTTCGTGAACGCAAGCGACCGCTGCGTGCGGATCCCCATTGGGCGTCGGCAGCATGCCAGGCGACGTGAACAGACTGAAGTCCCTCACCATTTCGGGCGGGACATGATCTGGAACTGGGTTGGGGGCCATTTTGACTTCTCCTGAAACGTCAGGCGTTCTTCCGCTCGGTCGAGATCGCACGGCTGGTCATAAGGTCGATCAGCAGCATGTTGCACGTCCCGGCTCAGTGCCTCGAGATTTCCGTTTCGCGATGCAGCGCCTGCGCGCAAGCGCGGATGAGATTGGTTGCGAACTCATGCAGGCAGGGTGTCCACGTCGTCCTTGGTCCATAAAGCACCTCAGCCGCCTACTCGCGTTTAGCTGACAGACTGGTCAAACCCCGCTGAGCTGCGAAGCCCTGCTGATGACCACTCTGACAAGATCATCGGAGCAAGTTGCGTGCCGATTAGCGTACCGTTTGCGTTGCACCGCTTGCACCGCGTTGCGGGCTTGGCGACCCTTGGTCGCCTTGCTACATTCTTGTCCGACTTCGGACACAAGAACATGTGCGGTCAGACACGCACGGCAGCGCAAATGAAGATATCTCGATCACCGCGACGCGAGCCCGCGCGTCCCGGCCCTTGGGCACTAGCTAGAGCTGGAGGGCGGCAAAGACCTCTTCGATGCGGGTAGGGAATAGCAACAGCGCGCGATCTTAGATGCTGACAGGTGTCTTCGCAGAACGCCGCGCATGCAGGAACACAATAGAGAAATAGACTCGCGCGGTCGCTGCAGTCCCCGCCGGTGTACGGTAAGGCATCGGTCCGGCTGTCCGGAAACGGTTGGTCTTTCCCGAACCGGCGCAGAACTGCCGATTATCCAACCATACTGCAGTCTTGCCCGATCCGGGTGACCAGTCGATTATTCCGCGCCTGTCGGCTACGCACGGCGCTCCCGCACAAGCCCAAAAAGGTCTTCGCAAAACTCGTCAGATTCACTGCCTTCGAGGGGTTGGCATGGCGCTTGCTCTTCGTCGTTAGAGCCCATCAAGGCACCAAGAAGGCAACAACGAACCATGGCTGAGACGCGAAGCTCCATACAAGCGCCCCAGGAGATCGTACCGATTCCGGGCCCACATCGGGACGCCGTCCCCTCCAGACATCGATGGTCGGTGGCTACTTTGCACATGAGTGCTTCGAGGCCGACAGGCCAAGGCATGGCGCTCGCCCAATCGCGGTTTGCCAGCCCTGCTCGGCGTGTGAGCGCCGGCGAGACGAATAGCCAACACGCAACCGATAGACCGAATGATCGGCGAGCCAGCCCCAGCCCGGTGTCGCGTCAGCCAACCGAGAAACAATGCGCCACCCTTCAATTAGAGGAGAAACATAGATGACCGTTAAAAAGAAGGTTCCCTTCGTCACCTTTCGCACGCGTGTTCGCGACAAGTCGATCGAGGGGCCAAATCCATACCGCTGGGAAGACAAGACATCCGACGACTATTTCAGCGGCAAGCGCGTCATCCTGTTCTCGCTTCCTGGTGCCTTCACCCCGACCTGCTCGACCTACCAACTGCCCAATTTCGAAGAGCTCTATGACGAGTTTCAGAAGGAGGGGATTAACGCCGTCTACTGCGTCTCCGTCAACGACGCCTTCGTCATGAATGCGTGGGCGAAGTCCTTGGGACTGGAGAAGGTCGAGCTTATCCCGGACGGCAAAGGCGAGTTCACGCGCAAGATGGGTATGCTGGTCGCCAAGGACAATCTGGGCTTCGGCATGCGCTCCTGGCGCTACGCGGCCCTGATCGAGAATGGCGTGGTGGAGAAGTGGTTCGAGGAGGAAGGCTTCTCGGACAACTGCGAGACCGACCCCTATGGCGTCTCGTCCCCGCAGAACGTTCTTGAAACGCTGAAGGCCGCCGCATGAACCTTGTGCATGTCGCCCAAAGTGCGCAGCGGGGACATGCAAAGACACAAGACTCTAAAGCGCCTCGCCTGAGGCCCTCCAGCCGCGATGCGCTTTAGAGGGGTCGACGTTTCAATGCCCAAGGGTTCCCTCGAGAGGATTGGCGCTAACCATGCAACCCACAGCAAGCCTGCTTCAGCGCCAGCAGCAATCCATGGTGGCATCGCCTCAACTCATTGAGTCGATACGCTTGCTGCAACTGGCGCATGCCGAACTGCATCAGTACGTGGAGCGGGAACTCGAGAAGAACCCGCTGTTGGAAACAGCGTCGGACGACGAGGGGCCTGTCGGCGACGCTTCCTCGAATTCGGAGAGGGATCCGCAGGTCGGCGCAGGCGGCAACAACGTCGACGGTCCGATCAGGGCCGGTTCCCCGGATCGGGTCGGGCAACGGAAATCACAGCGCAACACGACGAACGATGCGACGGGAAGTCGCCCTGCCCCCGAGGAATTTGTCGCCCTCACCGAAACCTTGCATGACCATGTCGCTCGTCAGATCGCCCTCACCGCATTTACACCGCAGGAGCGGCTGATTGCTGGCCTGCTTGCAGCTGATCTGGAAGACACTGGCTACCTCCGGGTAGACCTCTCGGATCTGGCCGGCAGCCTAAACATCCGGGAGGCTGATGTGGAACGGGTTCTCGGAACCTTGCAACAGTTTGATCCACCCGGGATTTTTGCGAGAACTCTCAGCGAATGCCTGGAAATACAGTTGCGCCAGCGAGACCGGTTCGACCCCGCGATGGCAGCTTTGGTTGCCAATCTTGACAAGCTTGCGCGACGTGATTTTCAGACCTTGAAGCAGCGTTGCGGCGTTGATGAGGACGACCTGCTCGAGATGTTGCATGAAATCCGTGCGCTCGACCCCAAGCCTGGAAACCGATTCCAATCCGGAGAGCCCCAATCCATCATACCCGACGTCTGGGTCATGCCCTCGCCCGGAGGTGGATGGCATATAGAACTTGATCCAGAGACGCTGCCCAAAGTGTTGATTAATCAGACCTATTTCGCCGAAGTCTCACGCCTGACCGCCAAAGGTTCGAAAGATCAAGCATTTCTCAACGAGTGCCTCGAAAGCGCGAACTGGCTAATCAGAAGCCTCGATCAGCGCGCCAAGACGATCCTGAAGGTTGCGGCTGAAATCGTCCGCCAGCAGGATGGCTTCTTGGAACATGGCGTCGATCACCTGCGGCCTCTCACTCTGAAGACTGTCGCTGACGCGATCAAACTGCATGAGTCGACGGTAAGTCGAGTGACGTCGAACAAATACATGCTTACGCCGCGCGGCGTGTTCGAACTGAAGTATTTTTTTACTGTCCCGATCGCCTCCTCGCAAGGCGGCGACGCGCACTCCGCCGAGGCGGTTCGTCACCGGATCAAGGCGATCATCGCGCTGGAATCGCCCAAAGACGTACTTTCTGACGAGGACATCGTTCTCCGGCTCAAGGAAACCGGTGTCGACGTCGCGCGACGCACAGTCACAAAATATCGCGAAGCGATGAACATCCCCTCCTCCGTGCAGCGGCGGCGGGAAAAGCGCTTATCGCTTAATGGCGATAAACCCTTGCCGCCTCGTACCCATGACGGTAGCGCTCCCTAAACGGAAATCGATCCCGGGCCTTATCCGCGGCTTTCGCCTTCCTCAGCGCCGAAACAATTTTCGAAATCATTGCATTGTCCGCAACTGGGCGCGGTGCACAGCGAAAAGCCTTCGGCCTCGCAGAGCTTGCGGTAAAAGTACTTTTTCCATTTCATGTTTTGGGTGTTTCCGGACGCCAGCCGCGGAAAATGCGTGGCAAGCAAGCGGCTGAGCTCGGCACGATTGAAAAGGCCAAGGTCTTGCCAGAGATGGTCGTTGCGCATGGCACGCCGTGCGATGATCTTGGCGAAACGGGCGCCCGACGGGTCTCCTGGCCGGGCATGCGCGAGCAAGAGATCGCGCAGAAGTTCTTCCTCCAGGCTCGGCTCGGGGTCGCTCGCCTCTTCCAAGGCGAAAGTGTTGATAGCAGTTGCGGGGAAATCGCGGGCCAGGACATCCTGCAACTCGGCGCGCGAAAGGCCGGTTGCCTCGGTGGCCGTCGTGCCGCCGGCCTCAACCTCCTTGAGCGCCCGCGCGAAGATGCAGGCAAGCACATGCTGGTCGAACCCCGTGCCTATCTCAGCCCACGGCCATTGGCCAGTGCCGCGGCAACCGTGGTGATGGGCAAACATGGTGCCGTTCTCCCAGTCTGTTGCGTCAGATTATGGGGCGACCTGGTCGGCCGCGACATGCGTCTGACAGTTCTTCGGGCAGACGCGAGCGCAGGCGCCGCATCCGATACAGCGGCCGGCATGGTCGACCACCATGATCATGCGATTGAGCTCGCCGTCGAAGTCATCGTCCTCGCCGTCACAGATGCCAAGGATCTCACCCTCGTCATCGACGCCGTAAAGGTGCATGACCTCGCGCGAGCAGACTTTGAAACAGCGGCCGCACCCGATGCAGGTCGTGCCGTCGATAGCGGTCAGATATTGCGGCATCCATCCGGAACCGTCGCGGGTGACGAAAGCGTTCATGGTGAATTCTCCGGCCCAGCGAGTTCTCTTGCAGCTACCGAGCACCCTTCGTGCCAGCGCGGCCGAGTAGTAAGATGAGCGCTGCGTTCCCGCCATATCAACAGCGATGAAGGCCAGGGACGTTTTATGTCGGAATCCCGAACTGGTCTCAATCGGGCTCTGATCCGGTTCAGATATTGCATCGTCTGCAGGCCATCAATCACGCGATCCAGCCGGCCGATGCGCAGGTTGTCATGCACAGACTGGACGATAGGTCCTGCTGCTTCGGGGTTTTGCGCAGCAGATTGCCGTGCTGGCTCTGTCGCGGCGCTGATGCAGCGCTTCAGGCTGCTAGCGCTGGACGCAGGCATCGTCGAGATAGCTGCTGATTTCCGCCTCGTCGTCGCCGGACGACAGCTGCATGATGCCGCCGCAGGCGGTGTCATGCAGCTGTCGGAGGCGGGCAGTTTCCCGGCCTTTCCTTGCCGACGACGTATATCATTCGAGGATACCTTTGTTGCGACCGTCCTCTGGCAGCTTGATCAAAGGGTGTACGCCACTTTGCATCGATCGCGTCCTCTCGGCGGCTGCCGTGGACGGCCAGAACGCCGGACCGACTGACGGACGGAGCACCCTCCGCCAACAGCCGTTGCACGTTGCCGACAATGTGCCGCTTCAGTGAAGCGTTCGGGTCGTAGCTGGTCGAATCGCGAGCCACGAGGGGGCGCTCCTCGCCAAGCGCATAGATGATCTCGGTGACAGACCCGCCGATCGAGGTGATCCGCAGCGGATCGGAAAAGACAGCTGCGCCCTGACTGCGCTCGGCAGGCAACGCGGCGGCCAGCAGGAGGCCGAGCATCAGCGCGAGCAGGGAGCGTAAAGGGAAGGCAACACACATGGTCGTTATCTCACGCTGCTGACGGGGGTTGGGATACGTGGCAGGTTCTCGGCCAGAAACCGCCAGTCACCGCGTTCGCGGTCGCCTTCATAGCGCTGCCCGAAGAACTGGATGATCATTCTGCCGTCGGCGCCATAGGCTTCGAGCGACGTGATATGACCGTCCCTGGTCGGCTTGCGCACGGCCCAGACTTCGCGGATGTGATGGGTTCTCAGATGCAGGTGGAAGGTCGCGTCGAGCACATTGATCCACGGGCCGATCGGCTTGACCGACTTGACCGGACCGGAATGAATCTGAATGCAACCACGATTTCCGACGAAGCACATGATCGGCATCTCGTCTTCGGCCGCGCACTGGAACATGGCGCCAATGGCAGCATTGTCGAGCAGCCAGGCGTATTCCTGGCCGACCATCCGCATCGCCTCGCAGCGGCTGAGCTTCAGCGTCTTCAGCATATCGAAGAACTGATGCACGTCGGTCAGCCGACTCCAGTGGTCGCGTAGATCCTCGACCGTGGCGGCTTGGTCCGGAATCTCAGCATCGTCAGCTTCGCTCGCCTTAGCCGACACGATCGGCTCCTGGTTTGAGGATTCGAGCTGCGCCACCAGCTTCTGATAGGCATAGAGGTTGGAGGCCGGCCTGACGTGCACCTTGTGCACCGCCTTGCCGTCGGCATCGAAGAATTGCAGGCTGCGGTGGATGTCGCCGCCATCGCGCTTTTCGACGGCAAAACCGTGCTCCCACACCTTCGGGAAGATGCGCAGGTTGATCTCATCGCCAAGCACCATGGCATGGTGGTTGCCGGTTACCACCTTGTCGTAGATGCCGATCTTCTCGTGCACGGCGCTTTCATTGCGGGTCTGCGCCATCACCTCGCCAACCGCTTCGAGGCCGGTCAACAGGTCGTTGACGCGCGGCTCGATGCGAACCGCGTCGAAACCACAATCGGCGGCAACCAGTTCGGCTTCCGAAATCCCCAATTGGGCGGCGAGATCGGGCTCGCGGATTTTCGGACTGTCTTTGCGTGCACGCCGGATTTGCTCGGGCGAGGGCTTCTCGCGCTGCTCCATGTCCTATCCCCTGCTTCCACATACGTTTTGATCATCGATGCCATGCCGGCTGATCTCCAGCCGACGGGGCGCGCCTTGATGCTCGACCCGGTCTTGTGCTCGCCGAGAACAGAGTGTTGCTGGAGAGCCGTCCGGCACCCCTCGAAACGCGCGCGCGTACCAACTGAACTGCGGACGATGGCCGACAGGCACATGCCGGTCCCATCTCACTTCAGTCGACGGCCACTAGCCGGTGGTGAGCGATTGTGGATGCCGACGCCAATTGGCCGATCAGGGGTTCGGATTCTACGGACGGTGCTTAATTCCCATTGAAGGCGGAGCTGGTTCGGACCTGACATGTTGCTTTCCTTCCTGGCATCGATCACGAGGCTACCCAAGAGATGAATATCCGTCGACCAGTCTTGGGCCTCGCCGAAAGGGCAGGTTCAAAAGTCGTGCCAATTGCGCGGAAGCAGGCGCAGGACGGATCTTCGGCATGCTCGTCAATGGCTTACGTGCAAGCGCAGCCGGATCTGAAGCCGAACATCGCTGTGTGCCTTACTCGACACACCTGACGGGGACCTGTCGGTTACCCGACGTCGTCCCAACGATGGCACGCGAGATTCACGGCAGAGTCAGGGATATCGCACTGTTTGAAGCGGTTTTTTCCTTTGGCACGGTCCATGCATGATGATCCGCAGTACGTCACGGACTGAGGAGAGATCGAACCATGATTACGCTCACCGACAACGCCGTTGCCGCCGTCAAGGCCGCACTTTCCCGCGCCAGCGAGCCGGTTGAAGGCTTTCGCATCATGGTCCAGGCCGGCGGTTGCGCCGGCTTCCAATACCTGATGGGCCTGGAGAGCGTCGAGCGCGAAGGCGATGCCATTATAACGGCGGATGGGGTCAAGGTGTTCGTGGACGTAGGCTCCCAACCCCACGTCGCCGGTATGACCGTCGACTTCGTTACGGAGATCGAATCCTCCGGTTTTGTCTTCGATAATCCCAACGCGCGGGACAAGTGTGGCTGCGGCAAGTCCTTCGGCTGATCGCCCCAGAGAAGGAAAAGAGGCATGTTGGACTATAGCGACAAGGTCAAGGGATGCTTTTTCGTCCCGAAGAATGCCGGCATTCTGGAAACAGCCACTGCACTGTGTAAGGTCAAAGCCATTTACAAACTGACGGGCACCGGCAGCGGCGGCCGGTTCGCCGTCAGCATCAACCACGTGTGCCAGAAGCTCAATGCGACGTGGCTCGCGCTTCGCATCATTCCGATCGACTGTGAATCGTGCGCATGAGGACTGTCTATCTCGACAACAACGCAACGACGCGGGTCGACCCTGATGTCGTTCGAACGATGCTGCCGTTCTTTTCGGAGCAATTTGGCAACCCTTCGTCGATGCACAGTCTTGGCGCCTCGGTCGGTGCAGCGGTTGGAAAGGCGCGTCGGCAGGTACAAGCGCTGATCGGCGCGGAGTTCGACGATGAGGTCATCTTCACCTCTGGCGGGACGGAAAGCGACAATGCCGCGATTCTTTCGGCGCTCGAAGTGATGCCCAATCGAGCAGAGATCGTGACTTCTGCCGTCGAGCATCCGGCCGTGCTGACGCTGTGTGCACACCTTGAGAGGACGCGCGGCGTCAAGGTGCACACAATCCCCGTGGATCGCCGTGGCCGGCTCGACCTGGACGCCTACAGGGTCGCCCTCACGCCAAAAGTCGCAATCGTCTCGATCATGTGGGCGAACAATGAGACTGGTACGATCTTTCCAGTGGCCGAGCTTGCCGACTTGGCCAAGGAAGTCGGCGCCCTTTTCCATACCGATGCCGTGCAGACGGTGGGCAGACTCCCGATAGAGCTGAAATCGACGGCAGTCGACATGCTGTCGCTCTCCGGCCACAAGCTGTATGGGCCGAAAGGGATCGGCGCGCTTTATGTAAGGCGCGGCGTGGCCTTCTGCTCATTGATCAAGGGGGGGCACCAAGAGCGCGACCGGCGCGCGGGCACCGAGAACACGCCGGGCATCGTCGGGCTGGGGATGGCGGCCGAACTTGCCTTGAAATTCATGGAGGACGAGGCTACGCGGGTAAAGTCGCTCCGCGACCGCCTCGAGGACGGGATCCTCCAGCATATCCCAAACAGCTTCGTCGCTGGCGATTCGCTTGAGCGGTTGCCGAACACCGCTAACATTGCCTTCCAAGATATCGAAGGCGATGCAATCCCACTTCTTCTCGGCCGCCTCGGCATCGCCTGTTCCTCCGGCTCTGCCTGCACCTCTGGATCGCTGGAGCCGAGCCATGTCTTGCGGGCGATGAAAATGCCATACGCAACAGTCCGCTTCTCCTTCGGGCGCCAGAATGGCGAAGCGGACGTCGATCGGGTGCTCGAGGTCGTGCCCGCAATCGTGGAAAGGCTGCGTGGGCCCGGCAGGCGAAGCGCTGAAGACCGTCAATCCGGTCTATGCCTGGGCAGCACGAGAACCGGCAGCTCATGAACCGTCGGATCTTTCTCAGCGATACGACATTGCGCGATGGTGAGCAGGCACCCGGCGTCGCCTTCACGACAGGCGGAAAAGCTGGAGCTTGCCGATTCTCTCGCCGCAGCCGGCGTCCCAGAAATCGAGATCGGCACGCCCGTCATGGGCGCCGACGAGATCGAAGCAATTCGCGCCGCGGTTGCGCGGAGTCTCCCGGTTCGGCTAACGGCATGGTGCCGGATAACGTCGCAGGATCTCGATGCAGCGATCGAGAGCGGCGTCTCCGCCATCGATCTGTCGCTGCCTGCATCGGACATCCAACTCGCCACAAAGCTAGGTCTCGATCATGCAGGAGCGCTTCAGGTCATCGAGTATATGGTCGGACGCGCAGCCGCCGGCGGTTTCTTCGTCGCCGTGGGCTGCGAGGATGCCTCGCGGGCCGATCGGGATCATCTCGCTCGCGTTGTCGAAACAGCCGCGCGCGCCGGCGCCAGCCGTGTCAGGCTGGCCGACACAGTCGGCGTTCTCGATCCGTTTTCGATTTTCGAACTGTCGCCCAGGTCGCGGCGCAGTCTCCTATCGATATAGAATTTCATGGGCACAACGATCTCGGCCTCGCTGCCGCCAACACGCTGGCCGCGATACGCGCCGGCGCGCGCCATGCCTCCGTCACCGTTCTCGGGCTCGGCGAGCGCGTCGGCAATGCCGCGCTGGAAGAGGTGGCTACCGCGATGGCGGTCCTCGGCGGCCCAGACACGGGCCTAGAGCTGGCCGCATTGCCCGCCTTGGCGGCCCAGGTGACGCAGGTCGACCGGCGGACGACAGCAGCCATCAAGCCGGTTGTCGGCGCCGATGTTTTCACTCACGAATCCGGCATTCACGTCGCCGGGATGCTGAAGGACCCGCGTACCTATCAGGGACTGGATCCGGCTCTCGTGGGCCGCTGCCGGCGTATCGTCATCGGTAAGCATTCCGGCGCCACCGCGATTGCTCATGTGCTGGGCGAAAGCGGCCGCGATCTCGACCCGGATCTGGCAGCCGCGATGGTTGCCCGTGTCCGCCGCATGGCAGCCGAGATCAAATCGACCGTCACCGCAGCTCAACTGGTCGAGCCCTACGATAGACTGCGCAGCGAGACGGCTGGCCGAAGCCTTGCATTCCACTGAGGCGGACGATGTCGTTTTTCCTCGCCATCCGTTCCGCCAGGATAGCAGCCGCGGCTTGTGGCGCAAAAAGCCGCTCCGCCATCGCACACAATTTCCGACCTTGGAGAATGCAATGAGTTGTTCCGCTGACGGCCGTCCCTTCGATCTCACGGATATCCTCGCGCGGCTGAAAGGCCTGTCGGCTGCGGAGGAGTTCTTCGCCATCCTTGGCGTTTCCTATGACCCCAAGGTGCTCAATGTCTCGCGGCTCCATATCATGAGGCGGATGGGCCAATACCTTGCGAGCGAAGATCTCTCCGAACTGCCCGACTCGGTGATCGCTGCGCGGGTCCGCGGCACGCTGGAGCGCGCCTACCAGGACTTCGCGATTTCCTCGCCGCTCACGCACAGGGTGTTCAAGGTGCTCAAAGACCACGATCCGGACAAACCTGCTACGCCGGGCCGCACCTTCGTCCCGTTCGAGTCCATGCTGAAACGGTTCGGGAAGGAATGAGCGCGACACGGATGCGACGCAACAATGTCGCCAAGTCGACAAATGGGGGTCATCACGACGAAGCCTTCAGAAGCAACCAACCGAATTTCCGGCAAGAGCGGCGCGCAAATGATTGGCATGAATGATGCGCGAAGGAGACGACCGCAAAGCCCGCATCCGGACAGGAGCCTAGAGAAACCGCCAATGCACATCGTAATCTGCATCAAGCAGGTGCCGGACTCGGCACAGATACGCGTCCATCCGGTGACGAATACGATCATGCGTCAGGGTGTGCCGACCATCATCAACCCATACGACCTGTTCGCCCTCGAAGAAGCGCTCAGGCTACGCGACGCTTATGGCGGCGAGGTCACAGTGCTCAGTATGGGTCCGCCAATGGCAGAGAACGCGCTGCGCAAGGCGCTCAGTTATGGGGCCGACCGCGCGGTGCTCTTGACCGACCGCTATTTTGCCGGCTCCGACACGTTGGCGACCTCCTTCGCTCTTTCCCAAGCAATCGCCAAGGTTGGCGAGACGTTCGGCACGCCAGACATCGTCTTCACCGGCAAGCAGACGATCGATGGTGACACCGCCCAGGTCGGACCCGGCATCGCCAAGCGCCTCGGTCTCTTGCAACTCACCTATGTCGCGAAGATCGCCTCCATTGATCTCGCTGCGCGCGAGATCAATGTCGAGCGCCGCTGCGAAGGCGGCATGCAGTTGCTTAAGAGCAGACTTCCTTGCCTTGTCGCCATGCTGGAAGGCACCAACGAGATCCGCCGGGGTTCGCTTCAGGACGCCCTGTGCGCAGCGCGCAGCCAAGTCGTGAAGTGGAGTGCGGCCGAGGCCGGCATTGAGGACCTCACCAGATGCGGCCTGCGCGGCTCGCCGACGGTCGTCAAGCGTGTTTTCGCCCCGACCCCACGGGCGGAAAAGGCGGAGCGTATCGAAACCGCGGAGAAGACGCCGCGCGATCTCGCTGACGAACTCGTCGCCGCACTCTTCACCCGGCAGCCGGAATTGGCACACGAACTCGCCTTCAACAACGACGCGTGAGGGCAAGGAGCAGACGATGTCGACCCCGAACCGAGAAACCCCTCGCCCTGCCGCCGGCCGTGCCGGCATAAAGAAGGAACTGCCTGACCGTTTCAAGGACCATCGGCATGTCTGGGTTTTCATTGAGCTCGAACGCGGCCAGGTTCATCCCGTATCCGTGGAACTGCTCGGCGAAGGCCGCAAGCTGGCAGACAAGCTTGGCGTCCAGCTTGCGGGCGTCGTGCTCGGACCGCCTGAAGAAGCCACCCGCAACGCCGTTGCCGAGGCCTTCGCTTATGGAGCCGACATGGTCTACCTCGTCGAGGCACCGTTGCTGGCCGACTATCGGAACGAGCCTTTCGCCAAGGCGATGACGGATCTGGTCGATACCCACAAACCGGAGATCCTTCTGCTGGGCGCGACCACGCTCGGCAGGGATCTTGCCGGCTCCGTGGCGACGACTTTACATACGGGGCTCACGGCCGACTGCACCGAACTGGACGTGGATACAGACGGATCGCTCGCCGCGACCCGTCCGACTTTCGGCGGTTCCTTGCTATGCACGATCTATACGCTCAATTGCCGGCCGCAGATGGCGACAGTGCGTCCCAGGGTCATGCCCATGCCGCAGCGCGCCGACAGGCCGGTAGGTCGTGTCATCGAGCACAAGCTGTGGTTAGCCGAGGATGAGATCGTCACCAAGGTCCTCGGGTTCCTGCCGGATAGCCAGTCGGCAAAGGCAAATCTCGCCTATGCCGATGTCGTGGTTGCGGGAGGCCTTGGTCTCGGCGGCGCGGAGAATCTGCAGCTTGTGAAGAATCTCGCGCGCGCGATCGGCGCCGAACATGGCTGTTCGCGCCCGCTGGTCCAGAAGGGCTGGATGCCGGCTGATCGGCAGATCGGCCAAACCGGCAAGACCATCCGGCCGAAGCTTTACATCGCGGCCGGGATTTCCGGCGCCATCCAGCATCGCGTTGGCGTCGAGGGCGCCGATCTCATTGTCGCCATCAACACCGATCCGAACGCGCCGATTTTCGATTTTGCCCACCTTGGAATCGTCACTGATGCGATCCGCTTCCTGCCCGCACTGACGGAAGCCTTCACCCGGCGGCTGTCGCCGCATAGTCGCGACAAGCTAGCGAGTTAAGGAAGATGGACATGATCGAGGAAGAATTCGACGCCATTGTCATCGGGGCCGGCATGTCCGGTAACGCGGCTGCTTACACCATGGCAAGCCACGGCCTGAAGGTGCTGCAGTTGGAGCGCGGCGAATATCCGGGTTCCAAGAATGTCCAGGGTGCCATCATGTACGCGAACATGCTGGAGAAGATCATCCCGGACTTCCGGGACGATGCGCCTCTCGAGCGGCATCTGGTCGAACAGCGGCTTTGGGTGATGGACGACACCTCCCACACCGGGATTCACCACCGGTCGGACCACTTCAATGAGGCGAAGCCGAACCGCTATACGATCATCCGCGCACAGTTCGATAAATGGTTTTCGCGCAAGGTGCGCGAGGCTGGCGCGACGGTTCTTTGTGAGACGACCGTGACGGAGCTCGTCCGAGATGGCAGGGATAGGGTGATCGGCGTCCGCACAGATCGGAGCGGCGGAATAATAGGCGCGGACGTGGTCGTTCTCGCAGAAGGTGTGTGCGGGCTGCTTGGCACCCGGGCCGGCCTGCGATCGATGCCCAAACCAGAAACCGTGGCGCTCGCCGTCAAGGAGATGCATTTCCTGCCCGAAGAGGTCATCGAGCAGCGGTTCGGCCTCAACGGCGATGAAGGCTGTGTGATCGAGGCGGTGGGCACGATCTCCCACGGCATGGCCGGGCTCGGCTTCCTCTATACCAACAAGGAGTCAATCTCATTGGGCGTCGGCTGCCTCGTTTCCGATTTCGCCGCAGCGATGGAGAGCCCTTACGCTCTCCTTGACGCCTTCAAAAACCATCCTTCGATCCGGCCGCTGATCGCCGGCTCCGAGGTCAAAGAATATGCCGCGCATCTCATTCCCGAAGGTGGCTACAAGGCGATTCCGCAGCTCTTTGGCGACGGCTGGGTGGTGGTCGGCGATGCCGCGCAGTTGAACAACGCCATCCATCGCGAGGGTTCGAACCTCGCCATGACCTCCGGCCGTATCGCGGCTGAGGCAATCGTTCAGCTCAAGAGGCGCAGTCATCCAATGACTAAACGGAACCTATCTCTTTACAAGATCATGCTTGACAATTCATTCGTGGTCAAAGATCTGCGCAAATACAAGGACATGCCAGCCTTGCTTCATACCAATTCGTGCAATTTCTTCACCACATATCCGCAATTGCTGTCCAAGGCCGCGCAGAACTTCCTGCGCGTCGACGGCACCCCTAAGATCGACAAGGAAAAAGCGACCACGGCCGCCTTCGTCAAGGCTCGTTCGCGCTGGGGGCTGGTCAGCGACGCGGTCCGCCTAGCATGCGCGTGGCGCTGAGGGAGAGATGACGATGGCAGTGACCAAGTTACGCGTCGAGGACAAGCTTTACCACAACCGCTACTTGGTCGATCCTGGCCGCCCGCATATCAAAGTGCGACCGCACGAGAAGCCGAGCCCGAACCTTCTCGCCCTGACCCGCGTGTGCCCGGCCAAATGCTATGAGTTGAACGACGCAGGCCAAGTGGAGATCACCCCCGATGGCTGCATGGAGTGCGGCACCTGCCGGATTTTGTGCGAGGCCAGCGGTGAGATCGAGTGGAACTATCCGCGCGGCGGCTTCGGTGTCCTCTTCAAGTTCGGATGATCGGCGGCGCCCGCACTGTTCAAATGAATACTGGAGTTCAAACGACCAAGGCGCGCTTGGGAGGAGTATCCTGGATAACCGCTGAGGTGTTTCGATGGCCCATATGCTGCGGGATCGGTTCGATGAAGGAGGTCCTCCGGACATCGGGCCGGAACCGGCCCTCAAAACCATGCACAAAGCCGATCTCTCACTCAGGGAATTTATGAGATATCGAAGGTTCTGACTGCGCCAGCTCCGCTGGAGATTACGCTCGCCAACGTTGTGAAGGTCCTCCCGTCCTTTCTGCAAATGCGCCACGCAGCAGTGGTTGTCCTGGACACTGCTGTGCGCGAGCTGGAAAACTGCGTGCAATGGACGGCTACACTTGCTCGGTCATGGACAATCACTTCGTCGGACTTCGCCTGCACGAATAGTCAATGCCTTTCTTCGCTCCTGTGGAAAGCAGCCGAGAGTTCGCATGGCGCCAATGCAATCGACGGGCTGTCACGCAGCAACATTTTGCCGGCTGGATCAGGGCTGCTGGCCAGCCGCATCGGCACTCCACACGACAAGGTATCGTCCCTGCTTGCCCAGCGACAGCCCTGCGTCTGACAGAGCGCGACCGGCTGATCGACACTATGGAGAAGGTGGGCTGGGTTCAGGCAAAGGCCGCCCGTATCCTCGACCTCACGCCGCGGCAAATCGGCTACGCTCTGCGCCGGTATGGCATCAAGGTGAAGAAATTCCAGAGATCAGATAACCTGCAATGGCGGGCTGCATCAGCGCTGCTGAACTGTGGCTCAGACACGCTTGCCTTCGCGGCCCCGATCCGCTTGTCCGCCTGTCGGAATGCCGACAAAACGCTGTCCGAACAAAACGACAGAATTCGACACGGAAAGCCAATTCGTGAATTAAAACCGCTCTTTGAGCTGGCATGGCTCTTGCGCTTCCAGCTGCGACGTCCACCAGCAACGGAGCCGTTCGATGCCCGCACCGATCGTTTCGCTTGAGGCCCTGACCAGCACGACGACTTTCGACCAATTGCTGGCGACGGCGAAATCGGCTGGCTGCACATCGCCATCCTGCGGCTCGTCGGAGAAGCCAGACGACTTGGATCCGGTTGTCTGGGAGAGAATCAAGGATCATCCCTGCTTTTCAGAAGAAGCCCACCATTATTTTGCGCGCATGCACGTTGCGGTCGCGCCGGCTTGCAATGTCCAGTGCAACTATTGCAATCGCAAATATGACTGCGCCAACGAAAGCCGGCCCGGAGTCGTCTCGGAAAAGCTCACTCCCGACCAGGCGCTACGCAAGGTGATCGCGGTTGCCAACGAAGTGCCGCAGCTTTCGGTACTCGGCATCGCCGGACCGGGCGACGCCTGTTACGACTGGAAGAAGACAAAGGCAACGTTCGAGCGAGTCGCCAGAGAGATCCCCGACGTCAAGCTGTGCATATCGACCAATGGACTCGCGCTACCGGATCGCGTCGCCGAGCTTGCCGACATGAATGTCGATCACGTGACGATCACCATCAACATGGTCGATCCGGAAGTCGGTGCAAAGATCTATCCTTGGATCTTTCACGGCCACCGCCGATACACCGGCATCGAAGCCGCCCGGATCCTGCACGAGCGGCAGATGCTGGGTCTGGAAATGCTGAGCGCGCGCGGCATCCTGACCAAGATCAACTCGGTGGTGATCCCCGCCGTCAACGACGAGCATCTGATCGAGGTAAATAAATGGGTCAAGGAGCGCGGGGCGTTCCTGCACAATGTCATGCCCCTGATTTCCGACCCCGCGCACGGTACGCATTACGGCCTGACCGGGCAACGCGGCCCCAATGCAACGGAACTCAAGGCCCTCCAGGATCGTCTCGAAGGCGGCGCCAAGTTGATGCGCCATTGCCGGCAATGCCGGGCCGATGCCGTCGGCCTGATCGGCGAGGATGATGGCCAGGAATTCACACTCGACCGAATTCCCACCGAGGTCACCTACGACGCCAGCAAGCGCGAGGCCTATCGCGAGGTGGTCGCGCACGAGCGCCGCGATCACATGGCGGCCAGAAGCAAGGCGATCGGAATGCTCAAGGCAGCAGGTTCCGGCAAGTCCCTTCTTGTGGCAGTTGCGACCAAGGGCGGCGGCCGTGTCAACGATCATTTCGGCCATGCGAAGGAATTCCAGATTTATGAAGCCTCGCCGCGCGGGATCACCTTCGTCGGGCATCGCAAGGTCGAGCAGTATTGCCTCGGCGGCTGGGGCGAAAAAGGCACCCTCGCAGCAATCATCGCTGCTCTGGGGGGCATAGACATCGTGCTGTGCGCCAAGATCGGAGATTGTCCAAAGGATCAACTCGCGGAAGCTGGAATCCGAGCGAGCGACGCTTACGGGCATGACTACATCGAGACGGCAATCAGCGCGCTTTACGCCGCCGAGCTTAGCGTCCAACCGCTGGCGGCGACGGCCTGAGCCGTCTCATTCCCAACCGAACCAGGAGTTACAATGAGTTTTAAGATCATCGCATCCCAATGCACTCAATGCGGCGCTTGCGAGTTCGAATGTCCCTCAGGCGCGATCGAATTCAAGGGCGAGAGCTACGTGATCGAGCGGGACAAGTGCACCGAATGCGAGGGGGCCTTCGATACGCAGCAATGCGCCTCGGTGTGCCCTATGCCGAAGACCTGCGTTCCTGCTTGATATCCGGTGGCCTGAAACGCCTTTATCAACAAACTGACACCTCAAGAAGGAAGGAACGGCCATGGGGCTCGGACGCGAACAGGAGGTCGAAATCCACCAACCTCCACGATTTGAGCCGGGTGAGCGGGTCCGTGCCACGCGCCACATAAAGAATGACGGCACCTTTCCTGGCAGGCAGATCGGCGAAAACCTCGTGCGGAAGGGCGACGAGGGCTATGTGCGCGATGTTGGCACCTTTCTCCAGCAGTTCTTCATCTACGCGGTCGAGTGGATCGATCGTGGCACGGTGGTCGGCATGCGAGCGCGTGAACTGATGAGCCTCGACAAGGTCGAGGCTCCGAGCAGGACCGACAGCACTGTGAATGAAGGAACGGCCAGATGAAAGTAATGATCCGCAGGACCGGCGCTGGCTTGTCGGCGTATATCCCCAAGAAGGATCTCGAAGAGCCGATCGTCAAACTCGAGAAGGAAGCGTTGTGGGGCGGGGCCGTGACGCTCAAAAACGGCTGGCGATTCGTTTTACCCGACCTTCCACGCGATACGCCTTTGCCGATCACCGTCGAGGCAAGGAAGATCTCCGACGAGGACTAATGCCGCGGATTGATAGAGAGCGCGACCAGAGGAAGCGAGCATGAACACGATCCCACCCTCGAGGCACCTCGTCATTGTCCGGGACAGCTTTGCCGAAAAGCTGCTTGAGCTTGCGAAGCAAGCGCTAGCCGCCGATCAGGTGATCCCGTATCTCGGTCCGGGCCTTCTCCGGCTGAGCTCCGCGGAGCCGACTGTACCGTTTACCTCGGAAGCCGTCGCCGCGGCGCTCAACACGAGGATGCCAGCACCTTCCAAGATCCGCACCAATATGTGGTCGGTCGCGCAGTTTATTGAACAGCGCCGGCACCGCCGCACACTTCAAACATGGATGGCCGAGATCTTCGCAGCGCCGGCGGCGCCGACTGTCCTCCACGCCTGGCTCGCAACGCTGCCGCTCTCCCTCATCATCGACAGCTGGTACGACGGCGCCATGCGGGCGGCCCTCGCAGATGCCGGCCGAACGGACGTCGTCGAGATACAAGGCGTAACTCGGGCGAACGAATTCGGTGACATTTGGACGAAAACGTATGATTTGTCCGGCAACGAACTCGAATCCGGATCGGTGGCAAAGACGGTCCTCTATACACCTCACGGCAGCATTAGGCCGGCGGCAAATTTCCTAGTGGCGGATTCCGACTATGTCGAAGTCCTTACCGAAATCGATATTCAGACCCCGATCCCAGACGCGGTGAAGGAACGGCGCAACGATCGGGGTCTTTTCTTCTTCGGCTGCCGCTTCAATGATCAGATGCTGCGCACCTATGCCAGGCAGATCTTGAAGCGCTCCATAGGCCCACATTGCACGGTAATGGATGCGCAAACGCTGACCAGAAACGAAGCCCGTTTTCTGGCGGCAAGCGGAATCACGGTGATCGATATGTCAGCAAGCGAAGCGGTGGCTCGGCTTGTCGGAGCGCGCACTGCAGCAGATGGCCAGGATCAACTTCGCGGACGCCTTTGATATGGAAAGCCGTCCGGCTTGCCGTCAAGGGGGCAAAATTCAGTCGGGAACACACCCGTGAGCAATGCCATTGGCACAGCAACGAACGCTCTGAATTCGGCCACCCATGCGGAGGCGACCCGCCGGGGGCGAGGCTTGAATACGCTGCTGCGCATTACGCGTATGAACTTGCGGCACCCTCGGCAGGTCACCTTCGCTTTCGGTTCCACGATCGGAGCAGTAATCCTCCAGTTGCTCATTCCCCAGCTTCTCGGGCGGGCTGTCGACCAGACCCAGATAGCGATCGGGGACGGTGTCACGGGGACCACGGCAGAACAAGCGCTCTGGACCCCGGCTCTGCTGCTGCTCGGTGTCAGCGCGCTACGCGGCCTCTTCACGATGGCGCAGAACTATTTTGCCGAAGCCGTCGGGCATCAAGTCGCGTACGAACTGCGGCTCGCTTGTTACGACAAGATCCAGCGTCTCAGCTTTTCCTATCACGATCGCGTGCATTCAGGTGATCTGATCATGCTCGGCATTCTCGATCTTGACGGCGTGCGGACGTATTTTTCCAACGCACTGGTTCGCGTGCTCTTGCTCAGCATGCTGATCGGGATCGGCGCCTACACTATGATCTCAACCGACCCGGTGCTCGGCCTGGTCGCGCTGAGCTTCGTACCTTTCGTCGCCTGGCGCTCGTCGGTCACACACCTTAGGCTGCGCGCCACCTGGCTAGACCTGCAGGAGCGGCTTTCGGTCCTGAGCCGCGTGATGGAGGAAAATCTCGCAGGCATCCGGGTCGTCCGCGCCTTTTCGGCACAGGCTTATGAGATGCTGAAGTTCGACCGCGCCTCGAAGAACGCGCTCGACCGCGCACACCACCAGGTTGACGTCTCCGTGCCCAACACATCGGCAATGACCCTCTCCTTTTTTTTCGCCATGGGGTTGGTGCTCTGGATCGGTTGCAACAAGCTCATCGCCGGCGATATCACGGTCGGGACGCTGGCGACGTTCCTGACCTTCATGACGATCCTGCAAATGCCCGTCCGCCAGATCGGTCTGATGGTCAATGCCTTCGCCCGCGCTTCGACTTGCGGTTCGCGTCTCTTCGCTCTCCTCGACCAGGATATCACGATCAGGGATGCTCCCGGCGCCAGACCGCTCGAGATCAGTGAAGGCATTCTGCGGTTCGACAATGTCTCGTTTGCATATCCCGGTACCGAAAACCGCGCCATTTTGAAGAATATCAGCTTTGAAGCCCGCAGGGGCGAGACGATCGCGATCGTCGGTCCGCCGGGTTCCGGCAAATCGACAATGGCTCATCTGATTGCCCGCTTTTACGACGTGAGCGGGGGCGCCATCACGCTTGACGGGCATGACATCCGCGGGGTCACCCTCGCGACGCTTCGCAAGATGGTCGCCGTCGCACAGCAGGATGCATTCCTTTTCACCACGACGATCGAGAACAACATCGCTTACGGCGATCCCTGGGCGAGGGAACAGCGGATCGAGCGCGCCAGCGAATCCGCCCAGCTGCACAGCTACATCCTTAGCCTGCCATCAGGCTACGAGACGGTCGTCGGCGAACGCGGCGCCTCTCTCTCGGGCGGCCAGCGCCAGCGTCTCACGATAGCTCGCACGATGATGCTGCGCCCATCAATCGTCGTTTTCGACGACTCAACGGCCGCGATCGATGGGGCCACCGAGCAGCGCATCCGCGCGGCGATACGACGTTTCGCCAAGGATAGGGTTACGATCATCATCGCCCACCGGCTGAGTTTGCTCACGCACGCCGACCAGATCCTTTTTGTCGACAACGGCGAGATCGTCGAGCGCGGTACCCATCAAGAGCTCTTGGTCAAGCGAGGACGCTATAGCGCCTTGCACGATTTCCAGTTGCGCGCCAGTGATGACATCGCGATCGCGAATGGAGGCGTGACCTGATGGCCAAGGGGCATGTCAGCGAACCCGAAACCGAAACCAATGACGGCAGGCGCCCCCCGCGCGCGGTCGTCGGCTCCCATCGCATCGAGGAGGAGATGTTCGGCCGGGCTTTCGACAACAACATCGTTCGGCGCATCTGGGCCTTCGTCCGCCCCTACCGCGCTATGGTAATCATCTCCGTCGCCGCATTGATGATCTTCACCGGTACGCAGCTTCTCATGCCGCTTATCATCCGTTACGCGATCGACCACGCCATGACTTCGGCTGGCGCTGATCGCTCCGCCCTGCTTGCGGCCGCCGAGGCGTTCGGCCTCACCATTGTGGTTAATTTCGGCGCCGCCTACACACAGGAAACCGCGGTGGGGAAAATGACCGAGAACGTCCTCTTCGATATCCGCCGCGCCATGTTTGGTCATCTGCAGAAGGTTTCGCTCTCCTTCATGGACAAGACCGAGGTCGGACGCCTGATGTCCCGCCTTCAAGGCGACGTCTACGCCATCCACGAATTCCTCGAAACCTCAATCTATTCCGTAGCCGATTTTGCGCTTCTCTTCGGCATTGTTTTCGTGATGTTGTACCTCGACTTCCGCCTCGGCCTCCTGACGCTCTCTGTCCTGCCGGCCTTGTTGATCATCCGGATCGTCTGGTTGCCGCGTGCCCGCCATGCCTTCATGGCCGCACATGAGACCAATTCGGTCGTCAATGGCGCGCTAGCCGAAGCCATTCACGGCGTGCGTACCATACAGTCCATGCACCGTCAGCAGGTAAATTTCATGCTCTATGACGATAAGGCACATGCCAACCTCAGGGCTCACCTGATCGCTGCCAGGTGTGCACAGGTCATGGTCCCGATCGTCGATGGCCTCACCGGCCTGGCCATGGCCGTCATGATCGCGGTCGGCGGCTCCATGGTCATGAATGGTAGAATCGATGTGGGCGTATTGGTCGCCTACCTGTTCTACATCCAGCGCTTTTTTGACCCAATTCGCTCACTTACCCTGCAATATTCGGTCATGCAGCGTGCCATGGCCTCCGGCAAGCGCCTGACCGATGTGCTCGACGTCAAGATCGAGGTACAGGACAAACCGGGTGCCAGGGTGCTTTCGCCGGAAATGGGCGGCTCGGTCGAATTCAGGAACGTCACCTTCGGCTACGAACCCAACCATCCGGTGCTGAAAAATGTCTCCTTCCGGGTCGATCCCGGCGAGACGGTCGCCTTGGTCGGGCCAACCGGTTCTGGCAAATCGAGTGCGATGGCCCTCGTCCGCCGCCTCTATGATGTTCAGCAGGGCCAGGTGCTGGTCGGCGGACATGATGTGCGCGATCTCACCCAAGAATCGCTCGGCGGCCAAATCGCCATGGTGCTGCAGGAGCCGTTCTTATTCACGGGGACGGTCTTCGATAACATTCGTTACCATAAGACCGACGCCACGCGCGACAAGGTCATCGAGGCCGCCAAGGCGGTCTGCGCCCACGACTTCATCATGAGCCTTGCCAACGGCTATGAAGCCGAAATCGGAGAACGCGGTGGCAACCTTTCTCTCGGCCAGCGCCAGCTCATCAGTTTCGCCCGCGCTCTCGTTGCCGACGCCAAGATCCTGGTTCTTGATGAGGCCACCGCCAACATCGACAGCTACACGGAAATCCTGATCCAGAAGGCTCTGAGAAAACTTCTTGAAGACCGCACTGGCCTCGTCATCGCCCACCGCCTTGCAACAATCCGTGGTGCCGACCGCATCATTGTACTTCAGAATGGCCAGGTCATTGAGACCGGCAACCACGACCAACTGATGGCCATGGGTGGGTTCTATTCCAAACTCTACAATCTTAACTACGCATCCTTCGACGACATTCCCGAAGAAAAACTCGATACCACCGCACTAGGGGGGTCCCGGACCTGATGTAAAGTCGGCCGCTGTCGGCCTCAACCGTTCCATCTGGTTGAGGCCGACGAGATCGTTGGACCTGGCGTGCTCGTCGGCGATAGTGTCGGCGGCCGCGCTACATGATCGGGCTCGGCGGCCAGGCTGCGTCGCATCTATCTCGCAGATTCGCGATGGCGTCTCCGGGCTGATCAGTCTCGACAGCAGTCCATCCCGAAGCTGGACCATGCGCGATGTGTCCCCGCGGGTCACTTCAATATTCCCCCGGTTAAGCTCAGTCAAACTCCTCCACCCGCAAGGCAGGACAGATGTGGATTTGTTAGTTTGACTTTGTTTCCCGGGCAAAGGCTTCAGCGGCTTCTTTGAGGCGATAGCAGTCATGAAAACAGCGCGTATCCAGGTCCGCAGCGATGCCGATGCCGTTCTGGTAGAGTCCATCGAGCGCGCAAAGAAGGCCATGCGAACGGGTATCCCTTCGGAACCTTCACATTCAGTTCGCCCTCGCAGCTGTTCACGGTGATCAGCCCCAAGCGGTGGGAGCTGATCGAGCACCTGAAGCGCGTGCATGACGATCTGTCCGGGCTGATCGATTGGGGCATCATCGAGCGCACCGACGACGGAAAGGTTTACGTGCAGATTCCGACATATCCGGCCGGGCATTCTAGCTTGAAGCCGGCCGCCGTTCCGACGTGAAGCTGGCCACCATTCCGATTAATATCCGGCCACTTTGAAGCCTGAGAAGGAGCACCTGGGTCAGCAACTTTGGCATGACGGTCCTTTGGAACAAGAGACGCGTAATGCCGGCAAAGAGAAGGCTGACCATGAGACATTTACGACAGATGCTGCGGCTTGCGGGTGACGGAACGAGCGCCCGAGAGATCGCCCAGAGGCTGGGCACAGCGCGCAGCACCGTGCAGGATAATAATCTGAAGCGTGCAGCTCCGGCGGGGTTGAACTGGCCGCTGCCGGGCGAGCTGACCGACGACGCGCTTGAGCGCCGGCTGTTCGCCAGGGCGGGCTCAAGCAGGGCCTGCGGCGGCTTCCGGAGCCGAATGGGCGGGGCTGGCGCTGGAACTGAAGAGCCGGGGCACGCTAATGCTCGCCGTATCGCGCCGTCCATCCCGGCGGCTATGGCTGCAGTCGTTATGTTGCGGCCAGATTTATGTTGCGGCTGCAGGGGTGAGCCAAGGCTCTCGGTGATTTCCTCGGCCCAAGCCGCCACATAAAGAAGAACGGCGATGGCAATTGCACTACAATGCTTTCAGGAATGCCATCAATGACGGCAGGGAATCGTTGACGTGGGGGCTTTTTCAGGCTGCTGATATCAACCTTGGCCAACGCCTTGGCCTTCATTTGCAGATCCACCTCGGCTTAGATGTGCGTGGTGTCCAACGACACATGGCCCAGCCAAACGCGGATCGTGTTGATATCGACACCTACACGCAGGAGGTGGACGGCTGTCGTGTGCCGAATCGTATGGGGGCTGACGCGCTTCTTGGTCAGGGTCGGAACGGCTTTGCTTGCCATGGCAGCATATTGCGTCACGACGCGGTGTATTCCGAACCGCGTCAGAGGCTCCTTCATCCGCCCAAGAAAGACTGCATCGCTTTTATCCCGATCGATCACCAGGCGGGCCAGCGATGTTGCCGTCGCTGGCCACAATGGGCAGATCCGGATCTTGTTCCCCTTGCCATGAAGACGCACTGAAGGAAACGCGCCCAGTTGAAGATTGCCGACCGTCAATTTTGCTACCTCATCCGCGCGAGCACCGCTGTTGTACAGGAATAGCAGCAGAGCATGGTCGCGCGCCCCCAGAGTCGTACGCCTGTCGGGTTGACCGAGAAGCGCATCCATCTCGGCCTCTTCGAGATATCCGATCGCGGCCTTTGCGGTCTTCTTGAATGGGATTGCCCTTATCTCGGAACACCAGGCCAGGTGGACCGGCGACCGCGTGCCGATGAAGCGAGCCAGTGAATGAATGGTCACAAGCCGTTGGTTGCGGGTTGCATCGCTGCATCGGCGATCACGTTCCAGATGGTCCAGGAACTTACGGGCGACTTCCGGCGTCAGCTCTTCGACGGTCATGCAATCGATGGCACAGCCTTCCTGTTTGCTAGCGAACGGCAGCAACAGAGCCAGCGTGTCGCGGTAGCTGGCTTGGGTGTTGCGGGAAAGATTGCGCTCGGCGACAAGATGTTCCAGTAGAAACCGACGAATCCACGGACCAAGGAGGTTTTTATCCGTCATGGTTGGCCTCCATCGCGTACGGTGCAAAGCGCTCGCTGGCCGCCTCGAGGAGATCCGGCGTCATCTGCAAATAGCGCTGGGTTGAATGTTTCATAATGAGTCCTGTCCGGTTGATGGAGCGGTAATTAAGGCACGGCGGGCGGGAACGGCGTTCGGACCCGGGCGGCCTTTGATAATCGTGAGGCCGGAAGGAGTATCCCGCAGACCACGGTTGAGATTGTCGCTGCAGACTTTGGTGATGAGCCCTGGCGCCCCCATTGATGCACCGTGGTCTCGGCGATCGCGAAGTGTTCGGCCACTTCCTGGGTGATGAGCAGACCACAATCCCGCAGGCGCTGGCGACGGCCGGGCAGGTTGTAGGCCCCACGGATGAAGGCGATCTTCTTGAGTTGAACGGCTTGCCTTCCCAGCTTCGCAGACCGCGTTCATTGAAGATATCGGCGATCTCGCGATCGCAATGACGGTCGAGCAAGCGGTCTACATCGGCGACGAGCTCAGGCTTGAACTTGCGGATCTGGGCGATCGGCAAGGGCCGGTCCAGCGTCAAGGTGCGGGTCGCCCCGCCGGATAGTCGCACGTTTGCGATAATCCTCTCGGCCTTGACCAGGGTGACGTCGGCCACCAGCAGACGCGGGATGCGCTTGCGCTCACTCATGTCGATGCGGGGATCGCTCCAGATCCGCGGGAGTTGCTCGGCAAGATCGCGGACGCGTTGCTGCGTCTCGGCATCGAGGGCAGCGGCTTGCTCGGGCGCGCGTTGTTCATAGTCTTCGACGACGTCGGTGTGGGGCCGCAGCTTCTCGTTCCACTCGGCCTCGATAGTGTCGGCAACGAGGCGATTGGCGGGATCGACCTTCATGTAGCGGCGCCGGGCGAGCTCGGCGTCATGACGCGTCCGCTCCAGGGTGACGTCAAGGGTCATCGGCGTCATCAGCTCGACAAGCAATGCACCCACCGCGGGGTCGACGACTTTGCCGGGCACGGACTGGCATACCTTGCCGCCACGACGGGTGGCGGTCTCCTGGCAGATATAGGTCGGGACGGGTTTGCCGTGCTCTTGGCTATAATGAACTCCCATGCGCTCGCCGCACAGGGCCGCAGAGAACGCGGCCCTGGAGCAAGGCGCTGCCTTCGCGCACCGGTCCGGCGCGGCGCTGCATTCCATAGGCTTGTGCATTGGTGGTGAGACGCTCCTAGTTGGCCCTAAAGCACTCCCAGGCGATATAACCTGGATGCATGTCGGGGATGACGAACCGAGCCATATCCACCTTGATCTGCGAAACGCCACCGCCCGGCCCGGGGCCGTCCACGCGTTCGACCGTAGACGAAGGCGCCGGCATATCTCGGATTATGCAGGACCTGAAGGATGCGGGTGTGCCGTGGCGGCGCCCTCGATCATGACGCGCACCCCTCAATTGGTTCAGCATGCAGACCTTTTCAAATGCACGCGATGGAGCGGCTCGGGCTTCCCCAAACCACCAACGCTTGATTTGTCGATTTCGCTTAAAAGTCCTTTCACAGACGCTTGATCTCGATGCCATATTTCCTCAGCACGTACCCAATCTGGCGCGGCGTCAGCCCGAGCAGGCGCGCCGCCTTTGCCTGGACCCAGCCACATTTTTCCATAGCCGCAATGACACGATCGGCATCAGTCACCCTCGCGCCATTTAAGTAGGCTGGGCCGGCAGGCGCTAACGGCGCAAGCTCGCCTATGGGAGGCGGGACCCCAAGGGCGGCCGAACCGGTGGCGTCGGCCGGCGGCGTGCTCGACTTCACTGGCACCGGGACGATCGGCCCAGCTTGCAGCGAGGCCTTCCACAGCGCCGCGGCAAAGCACTGACCGTCGCAGCAGGCAAGGTCCTTTCTGAAGATAGATGGGCCCGCCGCCAAGACCGCTGCCCGGTGCACGCAATTTTGGAGCTCACGGATGTTGCCGGGAAATTCACAGTTCTTCAGTACCTCAATCGCACTCGGATCGAAGGTCAGCGTACGGCCGTTCTCATCACTAAAATTCTTGAGAAACTCAGCCGCGAGGAGCGGAATATCACTGCGCCTTTCCCGTAACGCCGGCACCTGCAGGTGAACCACGTTGATGCGATAGTAGAGGTCGCGGCGGAACTCGTTCCTTGCAACCGCCTCTTCCAGGTTCTTGTTCGTGGCGGCAATCACGCGAACATCGACCTTAACGGTCTGGTTGCTGCCGACGCGCTCAAACTCCTCCTCCTGGAGAACGCGCAGGAGCTTTGCCTGAAACGACCCCGAGATCTCGCCGATTTCGTCGAGGAACAACGTTCCCTTGTCAGCGAGCTCAAACCGTCCCTTGCGCGAATTGAACGCGCTGGTGAAGGCACCCTTTTCATGGCCGAACAATTCGGATTCCAGGACTGTTTCAGGCAATGCCGCGCAATTAAGTTTGACGAAGGGTCGCTTGGCGCGCGGCGACAACTCGTGAAGGGCCCTGGCAACCAATTCCTTCCCGGTACCGGATTCGCCTCGTATCAGAACCGTGCTCTTTGCCTTGGCAACCACCGCTATCTTCTCAAGCAGCGCGTTTAGCGCTGGACTGTCGCCAATCATCCCCTTGACGTAAACCTTCTTACGCTCCCGCGCAGGCTGCTTTTGCAACCGTTCCCCCTCCGCCATCGGTCGCGCGCGGTCGCCGGGGGACAAACGATGCAACTTAATGGTCTGTCCCACCAGGGTGGCGACAACGGTGAGCAGCTGGACATCACAATCGGGCGGATACCTTGGCCCATTGTCCAGGGCGCGGTCGATGGTCAGGGTGCCCACTACGTTCGCATCCACGCGAATGGGAACGCCGATGAACGACACTGCTACGGTGTCTGAGGCCCCGAGCATTTCAATATCGGCGGCACTGAAGGCCAAATGCAGCGCTATGTTCTCGGCGACGAGCGGCGTATCGGTCGTCATAATCTGATCGATTGCCTTGCGCGGCAGGCGCCTGCGGTAGCGCTCATCGCTGCTCTCGTCCCACTCGGTGCTTACGGCAATGTCCAGTACGCCGTCACCGTTGAACGAAGAGATGATGCCGTGTTGCATCCGCACAAACGAGCGCAGCAGCTTGAGAGTTTTGGCCAAAGCCACTTCGAGTCGGGAGGGAGCGGCGAGTACTTTCGATATTTCGGAGATCCCGGTAAACGCGCTTTCGTACGGCTGCACACCAGGGATCACGTCGTTCTTCTCGGGCTTTGCGTTAGCCCCTTGCGCGTCCTTGTCGCACGACGGCGTCTTCCTGGCCCTTTGTTCGGGTTTGCCGATGTTGTGATGCATGTCGTCCTCGATCTCGCGCTTTGAAAACAATGCCCGTTGCAGGGTGCAGCTGCGACGTTTCGGACAAGCGCGAAAATGGCCCTGACATGAAGTTGGGGCGCCACCATCCGATTGCCCGCCAAGCGGGGCATTGCCTGACGCATGTCTTGGTTTTCCTCTTAAGGCGGGGCCGCCATCTCGGCTTCTGTCAGGCGCAACCGCACGTTGACGAAGTGACCGGATCGAGGGAGGATAGTCAATCGAGCTATCCTTTCATTTGTGAAAGGATACTCGGCGCTCTGATAGAATTCTATCAGGTCAATACATTTCTCTTGTCGGTCTCAAAATCTTGCTGCTTATGCAGTTCCGGCACGTCAAGCCGCCGGCGCAACGCTGAGGAGTCTCTCCCCAGATAAAATACGATATTCTTGGCAGTTGCCCATTTTGCGCCATAACGGCATCCGCTCCAGGACTCGAAAAAGGGGCGTACGCACTCGGAACGAAGGCCCGGGTCTCGCTGGAGTGGCTCTGGTTAAAGGAAGGCCTTGGCCTGGCGCCTGACAGGCCACGGCAGAGACGACCGTGGTGGAGATGATTGGCTTCCTGAGGAAACTCGGCGCTAGACGACCTCGCGGGCGCACTTGCCGCTAGCATCGGTTTCATCCGACATGGGCTATGACCCGGGAGTCGGTGGGAGACGCTCAGTAGACCCAGGAACTCTGCGACCTCCCGTGATCTCACGTTGGAGTAGCCATCCGGGACGCCTGCTGCACCATCATCTCCCGCATCCAGATGCTTGCCGGATCACTGTTGTGAAAGGCGGGCCATTGGACGGTCTCGGTGAATGTGGGAAGCGGCAGCGGGAGTTCAATGATCTTCAGGGGGAACGTTTTTTCGAAATGCTTAACCAGCCGTAACGGCATGGTCGCTACACGATCTGTGCCTGACACCATGGGCGGAATCATGCTGAAGCCCTGCACGGCGACCTCGACACGTCTCTTAAGACCATGCTCAAGGAAAAACCATTCGTCGATAGAGGGCCTCAGCGCGCGCCCGAACCTGACCGCAACGTGCCTCATCGACAAATATCTCTCGAGTGTAACCTGCCGTGGTAGCTGTTTGTTCGTAGGGCAGCCCACGCACACGAGCCTCTCGTCGAACAACGCCACTCTTGAATGCGCGCTCGACGTGTACAAATCCGGAAGAATTACAAAATCGATGTCACTGCGCCGGAGAAGCTCATCCGGCTCGTCGTCGACATGCAGCAATTCGAAGCTGACGGAGGGTGCTTCCCGGGCAACACGCTCCACGACCTTCCCAAAAAATACTAGTGTGATGAAATCGGAAAGAATGATCCTGAAGCGCCGATCGGATTGAGCTGGGATAAACGGGTCCTGGGAAATAATCGAGCGCTGGATTTGCAGGAGTGCGTCACGGACTGCGGGGGCGAGCGCTTGCGCACGCGGTGTCAAAATACGTACGCGGCCGCTCAGGATAAATAGGTCATCATGGAAATAATCGCGCAGCCGGGCGACGGCCGCACTCATCGCCGGCTGACTTAGGTTGATGCGGCGTGCCGCCTCCGTGAGCTTGCGTTCGGTCAGCAGCGCGTCAAGCACCACGAGCAGATTCAGATCAAGACCCTTGAAACGCATGTCTTAAGCCATCCAAAGCGTGTATGCGCTTCATCTAAACAAACGATTGTACCGATTTTGCAGAACCTTGCATAGGGTATCCAAGGATGGAAGCCCTAAACCTTCTGATGTGGGCGGAACATCAAGCGCGTCGCATGTCCATTGCGACCAGATTTGTCGGTGATCTGCGCAAGCTACGTCGCGGCGGCTCGGCGCGACAAGCTAATTGCGTGGGCGCTTAGCTCGAGAAACCGTAACCAAGATGAGGCTTCCATGCGCTCACAGCTACGATGGAGGTTGTGCTGGGAAAATGAGTTGCAACTGGCCGACCACATCGAACTCGCCGACTTCTTCCGAAAGACTTATGGACCGACTGGGGCCTTCAATGCGAAGCCATTTGCAGGCAATCGGAGTTGGGCCGGAGCAAGACCCGAGTTGCGTGCAATCGGCTATGACTCGGGCGGTGTAGCGGCTCATATGGGCTTACTACGCCGCTTCATTAAGGTTGGCGAAGTCGATCAACTGGTGGGCGAACTCGGATTGTACGGGGTGCGTCCGGATCTTGAAGGACTCGGAATCAGCCTTTCGTTCCGAGTCGTCTATCCAGTGCTGCAGGAGCTTGGCGTTCCATTCGCTTTCGGCACGGTTCGGCACGCGCTGCGAAACCATATTGTAAGATTCTTCAGAGACGACTTGGCGACCATTGTGTCGGGCGTTCGCGTACGGTCGACCCAAGCAGAGGTATATCCCGACCTCCCGCCGACGCGCCTTGAGGACGTGCTCGTTGTGGTCTTACCGGTTACGCGGCCGATGAGCGATTGGCCGACGGGTGCAATAATTGACAGGAACGGGCCAGAGCTATGAACCCCAACTATCTGTCCGAAGTGCCGTTTGAGTTCGCCGACCGCGTTAGCGATCGCAGCGTTTATTTGACGTTTGATGACGGTGCTAACCTACTTTTCACACCGCAGATCCTCGACGTGCTGGCGCAACATCGGGTGCCGGCGACTTTCTTCGTCATCGGTGCCTACGCCGCAGAGCAGCCGGAACTGATCCAACGAATGATCGCAGAGGGGCATGAGGTAGGCAATCACACGATGACCCATACGGATCTGTCCCGATGCGGATTCGAGGAAGTACAACGTGAGATATTTGACGCGAACCTGGCCATCATGATGGCGTGCCCGCAGGCCTCGGTGCGCTACTTTCGCGCGCCATACGGGGCCTGGAGCCAAGAGGTGATCACTGCCTCGGAGATCGCTGGGCTGACCCCCCTTCATTGGTCGGTTGACCCACGAGACTGGTCTCGCCCCGGCGTCGATGCAATCGTCGATGCAGTGCTCACCTCAGTCCGTCCTGGCGCAATAGTGCTCTTGCACGACGGGTGCCCTCCCGACGAGCTGACTCTTGGCGCTTACGCCTATCTGCGTGACCAGACCACAACGGCGCTGTCCCGTTTGATTCCGGCGTTACACGACCGCGGATATGAAATTCGCTCCCTTCCACAACATCACTGATCAATGAGATCCTATGGACCTGCTAGCTCCAGTCAGTACCTTCGTCGTGTCTTTTTATGCGCTGTTCTCGGCCGCATATGAAGGCTTGCAGGCGGTTTATGCCCTGCGGACAAACGGTTCGTCAGCATCGGACGAACTGGTCGGCCCCGACCCTTGGCCGAGCGTAGATGTCATCGTACCCTGCTACAACGAGGACCCGCGCACGCTCTCGGCATGCCTAGCTTCCATCGCAAGCCAACAATACGCCGGAAAACTGCAAGTTTATGTGGTTGATGATGGTTCTACAAATTGCGACGCCGTCGTACCTGTACACGATACCTATGCGCGCGACCCGAGATTCAACTTCATTCTTCTTCCCAAAAATGTCGGAAAGCGCAAGGCCCAGATTGCGGCGATACGCCGCTCATCAGGAGACTTGGTGCTCAACATCGACTCGGACACGACAATCGCATCCGACGTCATCACCAAGCTTGCACGAAAGATGCGAAATCCAGTGATCGGGGCGGCCATGGGGCAGTTGACGGCCAGCAACCGGATGGACACTTGGTTGACCCGATTGATCGATATGGAGTATTGGCTGGCTTGCAACACGGAACGCGCCGCACAGGCTCGCTTCGGTGCGGTTATGTGTTGCTGCGGCCCATGTGCTATGTACCGCCGCTCCGCGCTCGTTTCCCTGTTGGATCAGTACGAGACGCAACTGTTTCGAGGGAAGCCGAGCGACTTCGGTGAGGATCGTCATCTAACGATCCTCATGTTGAAAGCAGGCTTTCAAACCGAATACGTTTCGGACGCCATCGCCGCAACAGTCGTTCCGGACAGGCTGGTGCCGTATTTGCGCCAACAACTCCGCTGGGCGCGGAGCACTTTTCGAGACACGCTGCTAGGGCTGCCCCTCCTGCCCAGCCTCAATGGCTACCTCACGTTAGACGTGGTCGGACAGAATCTAGGTCCGCTATTGCTCGCCGTTTCAGTACTAACAGGGATCGCGCAGCTCTCACTCACGGGCCAAATGCCGTGGTGGACGGTCCTGGTGATCGCATCGATGACATTGATTCGCTGCAGCGTGGCAGCGTTACGTGCACGTGAATTGCGATTTTTCGGCTTTGCTCTTCACACATTCATCCAAATCTTTCTGATAATTCCGGTGAAAATCTACGCGCTGTGTACGTTGAGCAATAGTGATTGGTTGTCACGCAAAATTGGCACTGTGCAAAACAGGAGAAACAGGCAATTCATCGTGCAAATCACGATTGCTGTATCAAAGACTACAGCACGTCTCGCAATTACTGGGTCAACTGACAGGGAAGATCCTTCGCAATGCTCTGCGGGGCTGGCGACGTGTGGCGGCATTTGCCGCGACGAGTAAGACTAGAAGCTCTGACCCCAGACGAGCCGAGCTTCTCATCGAGCATGCGGAGCTCACAGGCCGAATAGCTTTTCGAAGGCTGACGTAAGCGCATGTCTAAATTTGCAATGGAACTCACCGGGGTAAAGAAGTCGTACGGCGACAAAATCGTTGTCGACGGGCTGTCGTTCACCGTTGCACCGGGAGAGTGCTTCGGCCTTCTGGGACCGAATGGCGCGGGCAAAAGCACGATCGCGCGTATGGTCCTCGGCATGATATCGCCAGACGCGGGCAAGATCACGGTTCTTGGTGAACCTGTGCCGTCACGCGCTCGCTGGGCCCGCATGCGCGTCGGCGTGGTCCCTCAATTCGACAACCTTGATCTCGAGTTTACAGCGCGCGAGAACCTGCTGGTCTTCGGACGCTATTTTGGCAAGAGCGCTCGCGAGCTTGAAGCGGTGATCCCATCGCTCCTCGAGTTTGCCCGCCTTGAGAGCAAGGCGAATGCACGTGTGGCCGAGCTATCCGGCGGTATGAAGCGGCGCCTAACGCTGGCACGTGCGTTGATCAACGACCCGCAGCTGCTCGTATTGGATGAGCCGACCACCGGCTTGGACCCGCACGCGCGCCACCTGATCTGGGAGCGCCTGCGTATCCTGCTGGCGCGCGGCAAGACGATTATTTTAACGACCCACTTCATGGAGGAGGCTGAGCGGCTTTGCGATCGGTTGTGCGTACTCGAGCATGGACGCAATATCGCCGAGGGCAGCCCTCACGCCCTGATCGATAAGCATATCGGGTGCCATGTGATCGAGATCTTCGGTGGCAATCCGCGGGAGTTGAGTTCGCTGATCAGGCCTTACGTTCAGCACATCGAGATGAGCGGCGAAACACTCTATTGCTATGCGCCCGATCCGGAACAGGTGCGGGTGCAGCTACGCGAGCGCGCTGGTCTGCGGCTTCTGCAGCGTCCCCCTAATCTGGAGGACGTTTTCTTGCGGCTGACCGGGCGCGAGATGGAGAAGTGAATGATGGACGAAGGTTTTGCGGCGGCTCTACCCGCCAACGCGTGGAATTGGCTTGCCGTGTGGCGCCGCAATTATCTGGCATGGAAGAAGGTGGCATTTGCGTCAATTCTCGGCAACCTAGCCGATCCGATGATCTACTTTTTCGGACTAGGCTCTGGCCTCGGAATAATGGTCGGTCGCGTTGAAGGTACCTCGTACAGTGCTTTCCTGGCAGCCGGGATGATCGCGGCAAGCGCGATGACCGCTTCGACCTTCGAAACAATTTACGCGGCTTTCGCTCGCATGCGCGACCGGCGCATTTGGGAAGCGATCTTGTACACCCAGCTCACCCTCGGCGACATCATTCTCGGTGAGTTGGCGTGGGCAGCCACCAGGGCCTTCCTGGCCGGTACGGCAATTACAATTATTGCCGCCATGCTGGGCTATGCGGCTTGGCCGTCCGTGCTCTATACGCTGCCGGTCATCGCCCTCACTGGCCTAACCTTTGCGAGTTTGGCGATGGTCGTCACCGCCCTTGCGCCGAGCTACGACTATTTCGTGTTTTACCAGACGCTCGTGATCACGCCCATGCTGTTCCTGTCCGGCGCTGTCTTCCCAATCAACCAACTGCCTGGCGCCTTTCAGCAGGTAACACGCTTCTTGCCGCTGGCACATTCGATCGACCTCATTCGTCCGGCAATGCTCGGTCGCCCGGTTGTTGATGTCGGCGTGCATATCGGCGCTCTTTGCATTTACGCAGTAGTAGCATTCTTCTTGTCGTCTGCATTGCTTCGCCGACGTCTGCTGCGTTGATACTGCTTGCGACTTAAAGAAGGAGACACGGGTGCAGCATCGCTACAGCCTGGAGGTAAGCGTGCTCGGATTGGAAGAAGTGGCGCGAGCGGATATCGAAGGCCGAGGCGCCGGCGCAACTGACGCACAACACCACCAGCGAAGATGTCACCTGTTATAGAAGGTCCGGATGGAATCGGAGCAGGTGCTGAGCGCTACGGAGCAAAGCCACCCCCCAGTTTGAAGAGCCGGCGGTGCCAGGATTCTTTGCTGGATCCTTCGCAAATGTTAATCGGAAACGCACTCAATGACCCATCTCCGCACTTCTCCTGAGCCATTTGCAATCCTGGCGATGCCAAGGAGTGGCACGCACTACCTGGAAGAATTGCTAAACGAGCATCCGAATGTGTTAAGCAACGGTGAGTTGCTCAATACATATGATACGAATTGGCCCGATAAGGATCGCCTGCTACGCAGCGATCGCGAACTCCTGGAGCAGGCCTTCTTGCACTACCCGACGAGAAGCGACAAGAAGGTGACGCATGTTGGCTGCAAGATCAACGAACCTCAGTTTTACGAGCGTCCGGGCTTTTTTGGACAACTGGCCCGTTGGGAGGGCCTCAAGGTCATCCTTTTAATTCGCAGAAACACATTGGAATCGCTGAGATCGCTAGTGCAGGCAAGACAAACTCGCCAGTGGCTTAAGTTCAGTTCGGACAAGAATACCGCTCCACCGTCACCCGTGACATTGTCACTCGCCGCCTGTGAGGCCTACTTCAAAGCTGCCGATGATTTCCACGCTCGGGTCGTGAGCGCCTTCGGGTTAACTAACATGCTCGGAATCGAGTATGAGTGGCTTCTTCGCGATCCCGGCGCTTGCGTGGCAACTGTCTTGGATTTCCTTGGCGTTCCAGCGCTTCAGCTCCCTGGTAGCGGCGTCCTTGAGCGCCAAGAAACGCGCCCGTTGCACGAAACGGTATGGAATTTTGATGAGTTGCGGGCACACTTCGCACATGGTCCTTATGCGAAATTCTTTGAGCTCGGTGCCGCCTGACTGGCTCCTCGCAGCCACTGGCGCGCTTACTCCCAGCGTCACATTGCATGCTTGTTGACGTAGCATTCCTTTTGCGGGAAGAGGCGCTCCGCTCTATTGTGTCAGCGCTTCAAGGCATTTGTCGGCCCGGTCCCAGTCTGCTTGTAGTCACCTCGAGGTCCATGTCAGCGCGGTCGAAACAGTTGACCAAGACGACGCCGGCATCGATGTGACGGGTAAAGGCGTGGGCGTTCCCGATGTCGCGCATCCAGATGGATGCCGAGCGCGACGGTTTTGTCGCGAAGCAAGGCTTTCGTCCTGATCTTGACGCCAAATTCGGTCACTCCACCAGGACCGGCGTCGCCATGTTGCCCAAGGCTTTGTTGTGATTTACCGGAGCATTGCCGTTTAGCGGCGAGCGGTCATCCCTTTGGCCTCCCTCACGCTGCCTGGCTGGGCTTACGGGGCAACCCGGTCGAGAAAGACATCGAATGCGGCAGCAACAGCGCGAATCACAAAGCGATGCTCCTGCCGCACGCGGATGAAACCCTTTTCGATGTCCACTATCCCGTCCTCGGCCAGCATCGCCAAGCGTTCAGCTGAATCGAGAAAGCGGCTCGGATCAGATCTATGGGCGGCGCAGATTGCCGGCACATCGGCCTCGAGATCGCTCATCAGCCGCTCGATGATTGCGGCTCGCACGCGGTCTTCGTCGGTGAGGCGGTAGCCCTTTGACGTCGCCAGATGCCCAGCTGCGATGTGCCTGGTGTAGGAATCCCGTGTAACCTCGTTCTGGACGTACCCCTCGCCGACACGGCCGATAGCCGACGCGCCGAACCCGATCAGGGTTTTGCAGGTGTCGGCCGAATAGCCCAGCGAGTTACGCCGCAGGCGACCGGTTTTTTGTGCCAGCGCGAGTTCGTCGTCCGGCAAGGCGAAATGATCGAGCCCGATCTCTCGGTAGCCTGCGGCAACCAGCGTCTCGGCTACGGCCGCAGCATGTTCGGCGCGAGCAGCGCTGTCCGGCAGCGCTGCCTCGTCGATCAGGCGCTGATTCTTTATAAGGGACGGAATGTGCGCGTAGCCGAACACCGCAAGCCGGCTGGGGCGCATGGCGATCGCCGCCGTCGCGGTTTCGATGCAGGACCGCACCGTCTGATGCGGGAGGCCCAAGATGAGGTCGAAATTGATGCGGCTTACTCCATGTCGACGCAGCATTTCGACGGCAGCGGCCGTTTGCGCCTCACTCTGGACCCGGTTGATCTCTTTTTGAACAATGGGGTCGAAGGTCTGCACGCCGAGGCTCGCCCGGTTCACGCCGGCTGCTCCTAAGGCTTCGGCCATCTCGGCCGTGAACGTTCGTGGGTCGATCTCGACGGCGACCATAGCCGTTTTCCTCAACGCGAAACCGCGGCCCAGGAGTTCCATCATGGCCAAGAACTCCGCTGGCCCAATGAGGGTCGGCGTTCCACCGCCGAAATGCACGTCGCTCACGGGCAGCGGTTGCGGCACTTGCTCCAAGACCAACCGGATCTCGTCACGCAGCACCGCGAGATACTTGATGATCGGGGCATCCTGCCGGGTGATGGTGGTAGGGAAGCCGCAATACCAGCACAACGATCGGCAGAACGGAATGTGGAGATAGAGTGACACCGATTCCTCGGCCGGCAGGTCCCTCAGCCATTCCTTGTATGACTCGGCACCGACCGCCTCGGAGAACTCCGGCACAGTCGGATAGATGGTGTACCAAGGCAGGCGGGCCTTGTGATATTTTGTCAGGATCGAGGTCCGCAACGGTTTACCGTCCTATGCCGATAACTGTCATTCTTACCGCTGCGGCTCTCCTGTGTCTTTGCGCTAAGTCAAATCCGTTCCGCTTTCGCCGCGAAACCGGCGTTTCGGCAACCTGCAAGCTCGCGCAACCCAGGTAGAAGCTAATACCGGGAGCGACCAATCGGACAGCGAATTCATGGTCAGCCAACTCGTGTCGTAATTTCGGATTGAATCGTCATTGCGGTGTATAGGGAAGCATCTAGCGGCAGATTCCCAAATACCCGTTGACAAAGAAGCTAGTTGGAACCTGCCTCTTCCAACTGATCAAGCAGAGTCTTTCGCATAGACGGCCGATCCTACTACGCACAATTCACTCCCGATTGCTGCATCGAAGGTCAGCGGCAAGTTTGGCGGAGTCGCGATGGCATTAAGGTCGTGAACGAATCTAAAACTCCTGAGCCATCATTCGTAAGCAGGTGCGGCGAGCGAATACGCATCTGCTTCAGAACGCCCAATGACGACCATTCGGAGTAACAAGAAATGGCGCTTTAGCTTCGCTCGATCCAATTTCGAGAAATTGAGCACCTTGCATCATGTCAAGTTTGCAGTTGAACGAAAAAACTGGCGACATCCTCGCCACCCTATCGCCCGGGGGCAAGGAAAGCTCTATAAATGAGCCCGAGGAGTTCAGACGATCCGTTACCTGCGATCACCTGATCCTTGGAGACGCCGTAGGCATTGGAGGCCGCCTCCCTCAAGCTGATGTTGCCGTCTTCTGGATACAGTTATTGGCGTTCGATGGCTGCAACCGCACTTTCCATTATGCGTGCCGGCAATGGAAATGGGTTCTCATTTGTGTTTTAGTTTGACGCAACCTAAATCCGGTGCTGGTCCGTTGGACGGCAGAGCTTCTAATTGTCTCGTCACTTGCAAAAGGGACGGAAGAACACTTTGCAGTTTTGCATCGCCTTAACACCTTGGTCAGGGCCCGACCGCCGTGAGGTCGGTCGGGCTGTCCTCGATCGGATGGACTGTACGTCGCGGCCGATCGGGCCCTGGTCACGGTCAAGCGCGAGAAACGGCCTGACGTATCACGTCGCAGACATTGCCGTTCCAATTCCATCTGCCGGGAAATTTCTGATGGAATGCTATCATAGACGGCTGGTTTCCTTTCACAAATGAAAGAGAGTTCGATTGACTCTCCTCCCTCATTCCGGTCTCCTAAATCAACGGGTGGTTGTTGGGCGGCAGAAGCCAGACAGCCAAGAACGACGGCCGCGCGTCATGGAAGGAAGGTCTGCCCAGCGCCTCCGCGGTCCCCGGCACGCGCTGACGGCCGAGCGCATACGCCTATTGAAGTAATGGCGGAACAGGTTATCGCTGCCGACGAGACTGGTGGGCTCACTGGCGTTGCTTGCGGCAACCGCCATTCCCCTCGTCATTGATGACGGAGAAGATACAGCAGGCGGTTTCGCGTGCGACGGCACGAAGTCGTCGAGCGCGGCGTCCTTGGGAGCGCGACGACTGCGAAGCCTCTTTTGAACCGCACCATCGCGGGTCGGGAACCAGCGGTCTCTGCTTCTCGACGTCCTATTTCAAAGTGTCGATTGCAGCGCGAGCGCGGCAAGGACACGGTCGCGTAAGGAATACGCCCTTTGCTGGTGCCAACGATGCGGCTCGTCGCAAAGACGACAAAAGCGAGGGGCGAGCAAAACCGCAAGCCCAAGAGGTCGACCGACGGCCGATCTGCCAGGGAACAAAAAGACCTGCTTGAAGGCGCGCCCTTATCAATCTTATGCATTCTTCAGACCGACCGTTGGCGAATCTTCGTGCGAGATTCCGCTAGGGGTGAAGGCAGACAGTGCGATTATCCGCACAAGGCCGCTTGCGCGGCGTGACAAAAGCTCGGGAGAGGACGTTGTGACACAGGTCTTCCATTTGGCACGGCACTTGCGGCGAGATGGCAGCAGCGTTCGACCGGCGCCGCGATGGGAGAAGCCTGTGAAGGGCATGAACAGCCCGCCCCAATCCGGTCAGGGAGAGAAACAGTGTCAGCCCCACAAGTCCCCAGCGCGAGTCCCGCGCCCCGCAAACCCTTCTATGCCAGGCTTTACGCGCAGGTGCTTGCTGCCATCATCCTCGGCGTCGCAATTGGCCATTTCTATCCGGAACTCGGCGAGAGCCTGAAGCCGCTCGGCGATGCCTTCATCAAGCTCGTCAAGATGATCATCGCCCCTGTCATCTTCCTGACAATTGCGACCGGCATCGCCGGCATGAACGATCTCCAGCAGGTCGGCCGCGTTGTCGGCAAGGCGATGGTCTATTTCCTCACCTTTTCGACGCTCGCATTGATCGTCGGCCTTATCGTCGCCAATGTCGTTCAGCCTGGCGCCGGCCTCAACATCGATCCGGCCTCGCTCGATGTCCAGGCCGTGAATACCTATACCGCAAAAGCCCACGAGCAGTCCGTGACCGACTTCCTGATGAATATCATCCCGTCAACGATCGTCGGTGCCTTCACGGACGGCGACATCCTGCAGGTCCTGTTCTTCTCGGTTCTGTTCGGCATTGCTCTGGCGATGGCCGGAGAGACGGCCACGCCGGTCACTTGCTTTTTCCAGGCGCTGATCGCGCCCGTCTTCAAGCTGGTCGGCATTCTGATGAAGGCTGCGCCGATCGGCGCTTTCGGCGCCATGGCCTTCACGGTCGGCAAATATGGCGTCGGTTCGGTCGTGAACCTGGCGATGCTGGTCGGGACGTTCTATTTCACCGCCTTCCTCTTCGTGTTCGGGGTTCTCGGCGCGGTCTGCCGTTACAACGGCTTTTCGATCTTTTCTCTCATCCGCTACATCAAGGAAGAGCTGCTGCTTGTCCTGGGAACATCCTCCTCGGAGGCCGCGCTGCCCTCGCTCATTGAAAAGATGGAAAAGGCTGGCGCCAAGCGCTCCGTGGTTGGTCTGGTCATCCCGGCCGGATATTCCTTCAATCTGGACGGCACCAACATCTACATGACGCTTGCGGCCCTTTTCATCGCGCAGGCGACGAATACGGATCTCTCGATCGGCGATCAGGTCCTCCTGCTGCTCGTCGCGATGCTCTCCTCGAAGGGTGCTGCAGGTGTCACCGGCGCGGGCTTCATCACGCTAGCCGCTACGCTCTCCGTAGTACCGAGTGTTCCCGTTGCCGGCATGGCTCTGATCCTTGGCGTCGACCGCTTCATGTCCGAATGCCGGGCGCTCACGAATTTCGTCGGTAACGCAGTGGCATCGCTCGTCGTGGCCCGCTGGGAAGGCGAATTGGACCAAGTGCAGTTGCAAGCCGCCTTCCGCGGTCACCAGATTGTCGAGACATTAAACCGGCCAACCGATCAAACGCCCATCGACCTGTTAGGTCGTCGCACTCGTCACAAGAAATAAACATCGAACCGCAGGCTCCAAACGGCGCTTCGCGAGCTCATGGAATCAGAGCGCTAATGCGGTGAGCGCAAAATTATGAGTGCCACAAGCAAACGAATCGTATGTTGATAGGCGCCCGGCTACGCTTGCAGTCCTGTTTGTCGATCACGGAGCATGCGCACGCCTTCATTTTTGCCGCCCGTGATCGTGGCCGAGGCGCGCTGGTCGATAGAGAGCCAACGGCATAAAACAAATCAGAATTGGAACATGGCCAAGCGTCCCACAATTGCCGATCTTGCCCGCGAAGCCGGGGTCAGCGTCGCAACAGTCGATCGGGTGCTGAACGCCCGCCATCCCGTGCGAGAGGAAACCGCGCGGCGGGTCCACGAGGCCGCCCGCGCCATCGGCTATCATGCTGCCGGTCTCATCAAGCAACGCCTGCAGCGGGACTTGCCGCACTATCGGCTGGGCTTCATCTTGAGAAAACCCGCCCAGAAATTCTACCAAGACCTCGCGCGCGAGCTCGAAGCCTCGGTCAGCACGGCCCAGTCCTTCCATGGTATTCCGCTCATCGAATTCGCGCCGTCACATGTGCCGGGCGACCTGGTCGCGCTCCTCAAGGATTTGGGCGCACGCTGCCACGCCATCGCCATGGTGGCGCCGGACCACCCGAAGATTACGGCTGCGGTCGAGGAGCTCAAGGCAAAAGGCATTCCGGTTTTCTCACTGCTTTCCGATTTCGCCACCGGCGTGCGCCAGGGCTATATCGGCCTCAACAACCGTAAGGTGGGGCGGACGGCCGCTTGGATGTTTTCCCGGGTCGCAAAACGGCCCGGTAAGGTGGCGGTGTTTGTCGGCAGCCATCGTTTCCAGGGGCACGAGCTCCGCGATGTTGGCTTTCGCTCCTATTTCCGTGAGAACGCGCCGACATTCGAGGTGCTCGATACGTTCATGAACCTCGAGAAACGGCAGATCACCTACGAAGCAACGCTGGATCTCATGCAGAGGGAACCTGAACTCGCCGGCTTCTATCTGGCCGGCGGGGGCATGGAGGGCGCCATCTCCGCGCTTCGTGAAGAGGGCCAAGGTCAGGATCTCGTGGCGATCGTGAATGAAATCACGCCGGAGTCACGGGCGGCGCTCGCAGATAACATCATCACGATGGCGGTCGCCACGCCACTTAGCCGGCTTTGCCAGGAGCTGATGACATTGGTAGTCCGGGCCATCGAGACCGGCACCGCGGAGACACCGGGGCAGACATTTCTGCCGTTCGACATCTATCTGCGGGAAAATATATGACCTGATGGAATTCTATCATCTGAGCTTCCTTTCACAAATGAAAGAAAGGTCGATTGACTATCCTCATTGCGGTCTCGTGAACCAACGGGCGGTTGGGGCGCGGCACAAGCCCAGACAGCCGACAACGGCGGCCGCGCGTTATGGAAAGGAAGGCCGAGCCATGCGCCAGGCATCGCCCTGCCCTGCACCCGATCACATGGCGGCGCATTTTTCACACAGCAGATTCTCGAAATCTCGCGGATGTGGTCTGGACAAAGTGTGCCGCTGCGTAAAGTCCGTTGCAAGTTCGATATCACGCCGGATCGCGTGATCGCCGAGGTGAACGCCTTAATGGATCATTGTAAAAAGGTCCGGGACAAACTTATCGTCGCCAGCGCTCACGACAATCACGATAGCCCAGTTCTGGGTCGCTGATGCATGTGTCAAACTCGCAACCTCGCAGCCTCAATTAGAAAAACACCAGTTCGCACCAAGGAGCGAAAGCATATGGACCGTCGTAGTCTGATCAAAGGGTTCGGCGCATGCCCGATTTGCGCTCAGGCCGCGGATGCGGCGAGCACCCATTGGGGATATGCTGGCCCGGTCGGACCCGAGTACTGGGCCGATCTGGATATGAAAAATTTCGTCTGCTCGGCGGGCACGCAGCAATCACCGATCGATATCAACAGCGCGGTCAAGGCGGATATTCCGCACATCTCTATTGGTTGGCACAAGGGCGGCGGCAAGATGGTGAGGCGCGACAAATGCCGGCTTTGCCGGCCTTGCCGAAGCTTTTCCCATGCGGCTAGGCGAGGAGATGGCGGTCGACGAGGTCGATCCCAACGGGCTTCTGCCGGCCTCGCTTGGCTACTGGACCTATGAGGGATCATTGACGACGACCCCCTGCACCGAAAACGTCGAGTGGATGGTGGCGATGGAACCGGTCCAGGTCGGCGCTGCAGATATCAAGCGATTTACCTCACTCTACCCGTCGAATGCGCGGCCGATCCATTCACCCAATCGGCGCTTTATCCTGGGCCTCTACCCCATGACTCTTGGTATAAGGTGGCCCGCGACGGTTCCGAACCGTCCGGCGGCAAGCCCGCAGCGTCCGCGGCGACGCTGGTCGGCAGAAGCTACGGCACGGTTTGAAGTAGCCGGGTGCGGACGTGTTGGCGAGCGCGCGAGAGGCTGGTCTGGCGGCCTCACTGTTGGACTGGCGGCCCAAGATGATCAAGCGCGATGCGTCACGACATCCGAGCGGGCGATGATGCCGATAGCTGTTGCCATCAATCAGCGTTCCGGCTTGTCGTCCCGTTCGATGAGAATCCGCTCGGCAGCTCCATCAAGATCCTCGTATTGGCCACTCCTCAGAGCCCAAAGAAAGCCAGAGAGCCCAAGCGCTCCGAGGAACAGAGCCACGGGTATGAGGTAGACGAGCGTCGTCATGACATTCGTGCCCATTCGCCGATGCGGGAGCGTCTGTTGTGCGGAGCAATTCTGGCCGGAGCGTTCGACGCAAATCCTTGCAAGCGCAACGCATTTCCGATGACCAGGAGCGACGAGGCGGACATCGCGACCGCCGCGATCAGCGGCGTGACATTTCCCAGAATGGCGATCGGCACCGCGACGGTGTTGTAGACGATCGCTATGGCGATGTTCTGGCGGATCAGCTGACCTGCCTTCCTGGAAATATCCAGCGCGAGGGGTACTGCCAGAAGGCTATCGCGCAAGAAGACAAAATCCGCCGCGTTGCGGCCAATGTCGGCGGCGGTCGCCGGAGCAATCGAGACATGCGCCGCGCCCAGCGCAGGCGTATCGTTAAGCCCGTCGCCGACCATCAGAACCTTATGTCCGCCTTTCGCCAGCGTCTCGATCCGTTCGACCTTGCCGGAGGGAAGCATCGCGGGAACGAAACGATCGACACCCAATGTTTCGGCCACCTCGCCGCAGGCCCTTGCCGTATCGCCCGACAGCATTTCCACCGACAGGCCGGTATCTTTCAGTTGCTTAACGGCTGCGCTGGCATCGGGGCGCAGCGCATCCTCGAAAGCAAAGGATGCGGTGATGATCCCATTCTTCGAGAGGACTGTCGCACCGAACCCGCCTAATTTGCCTTCGCCGCCGGTTCGGGCTTTCCATCCAGCCCATCCGCGCCGGCCAAGACGCCAAGTGTTTCCGGCGGCGCTGGCTTCGATCCCGAAGCCCGGATATTCGCTGACGGATTCGAGCTTGGGCTGGCCGGAAAACCCCGCAAAGCCGGCCATCGCCCTTGAAAACGGATGGCGGGAATGCGCGGCCATGTCGGCTGCGATCGCCAGCATCGTTGGATCGATGGACGATGCATTGACGAGCCGCGGCTGGCCGAGCGTGAGTGTCCCCGTCTTGTCGAATACCGCTGCGTCGATCGTCGCCAGGCGCTCCATGGCCGAACCATCCTTGACCATCACGCCGTTCTCGAACAGACGCCGCGCCGCAACGACCTCCACGATCGGCACTGCGAGCCCGAGAGCGCATGGGCAAGTGATGATGAGAACGGCGATGGCAATCGTGATCGCCCGGTGCCAGTCGCCAGTGGCCAGCATCCAGCCGATGAAGGTCACAAGGGCCGTCAGATGGACGACCGGCGCGTACAGCGCCGAGACGCGATCGGCGATGCGGCGGTACCGTGCGCGGCCACCCTCGGCGGCTTCCATCAGCCGAACCATCTCCGCCAGGAAGGAATCCTTCGCAGCAGCGGTCGCCTCGATCGTAAGTGGACCAGTAAGATTAAGGGTTCCCGCCTGAACCACACCGCCCGGTGCCACTGTGTTTGGCGTGCTCTCGCCGGAGACCAGCGAGCAGTCGAGATCCGATGTCCCGTAGATGATGGTGCCATCAACCGGAATCCTTTCGCCGGCCGCGATCAGCATTTTCATGCCGGGTTCGATCTCGCCGACCGGCAGGTAGTCGCGCGTGCCGTCGTCGCCCAGCACCATAGCCCCGCGCGCGGCCAGCCGCGACAGGCCTTTGACGGCGGTCCGGGCCCGCTCGCGCATCACGTGGTCCAGGGTGCGGCCGATCAGGAGGAAGAACAGCAGTGAGACAGAAGCGTCGAAATAGGCATGGTCGCCATGGTTGATCGTCTCGTAGAGGCTCATGGCATAGGCGAGCGACACACCGACGGCGATCGGCACGTCCATGTTCATCCGGCCATGGCGAAGCGCGTTCCAGGCCGAGCGGAAGTAGATGCCGCCGGCAAAAGCCAAAGCAGGGATGGCAATCAGCGCCGAGACCCAATGGAACAGGTCGCGCGTGGCACCTTCGGCGCCGGACCAGACCGACACTGAAAGCAGCATGATGTTGCCCGCGGCAAATCCAGCGACCGCGACGGCGCGGATCAGTTCAGAGAGCGTCTTGTCCTTCTCTTCGACCTCTGGATCGAACAAATGCGCCTGGTAGCCAAGCCGGCCAAGGGTGGCTACGAATGGCGGGACCTCTTCTCCATGCCAGCGGATCGAAACCCGTTTCGTCGACAGGTTGACGCGAGCAGCATCGACATTGTCGAGCTTGCCGATCGCCGTCTCGATCGACTGTATGCAGGCGCCGCAATGTACCATTGGCACCGACAGGTCGATCTGGCGGAGCTCTCCGCCGAGGGAGCGGCTTGCCAATTTTATTTCCTGGCTCGAGGGCAGGACGGATGTCACACCGTCCAGGTCCAATGCCATTTCGGCATCCGGTGCGCAGCAGTTCATTGAATCGCCCCTTTGGAAATGATAATGCGGCGAACGTCGCGATAGGGTTCGGCGAGGCCGGCATCGGCATCGATTTGAACGATCCAGACGCCGTCCTTTGGCGTGTGTCGTGTGCTGAATTCCTGGTCCCGGCCTGACGCCAGGGTGATGGCCTTGTCCTCGGCCTCGTAGGCAGGATGGCGAAACAGAACCTTGACGCCATTCATTAGAACAGACTTGCCGGCAGCGTCGCTCAACGAGTAGCGCACATTGCCCGATGCGATCGTCAGCTTGCCGGTCCAGCCCAACGCCGCTTGCGCGCGCCCTTCCTTGGCCTTCTCGTTGAACTGCTGGCTGGCCACATAGGTGTTTTCCACGACCAGGCCTGTCCAGCTCGTGCTGGCGAGCGTTGCCATGGTGAGGTTGACGCCGATGACCACGCCGAAGAAGCCGAGGATGGTGAGCAGCATGTGCCTGCCGGTGAACTCGCGGGATTTCTGCGATTGGGCACTCATCTGGCAGTCTCCGGTGCATTGAACGTGGCGGTGTATTCGGCGGACTCGAGGCCTGCCTTGTCCTCTATCCGGAATTTGAAGCTCCGCGCGGTGCCCTCGACCTGGCCCGCCGGCTGGCGCACGAAGACCTTGAGCACCTTCAACCGATCGGGCTCGACAAGCGTCTCGAATGACCGTGCCGGAGGAAGCTCGATGCCGACCGCGCTCATCTCGGCGCCCGGCAAGCCTTGCAAGGTGACGACGATCGCCCTCGGTTCGGGGATCATGTTCAGCAGCTTGACGGTGTAGCCGTTGCGGATAGAGCCGTCGGAGAGCGAGACGAATTGCGGGTTGCGATCATGCAAGACATTCAACTCGAGCCTCTCGCGTGTGAGCAGCGAAATGAGCAGCGCCAGTCCGACCGCCGACCATGCGCCGAGGTAGATGAAGGTGCGCAGACGGAAGATGTTGCGAAGTTGGAAGTGTGCCAGGCCGTCGGAAAATGCGCCTGTGACAGTCCGGACGAGTGCCGGGTTCACCGGGACGGTGCCGCCGGCAGTCGCAAGCGCCATGTTGGCATTGTAGTCCGAAAGCCTCGCATAGGAGATCAGCCCGCGTTCCCTGCCAAGCTTGTCCATGATGCCGTCGCAGGCGTCGATGCAAAGCGCACAGGTTATGCATTCGAGCTGCTGGCCGTCGCGAATGTCGACGCCCATCGGGCAAACGGCGACGCAGGCATTGCAGTCGACGCAATCGCCGACCGGCTGCCCGGCGGCAATAGCCTTCTTGGCATGACGCGAGCGCGGTTCGCCGCGCCAGTCATTGTAGGTGACGGTTAGCGAATTCTCATCCAGCATCGCCGCCTGAATGCGCGGCCACGGGCACATATAGGTGCAGACCTGCTCGCGCATCAGTCCGCCGAACGTGTAGGTGGTCGCCATTAGTACGGCGATGGTCACATAGGCCACAGGAGCGGCGGTGCCTTCTACGACGTCCAAAGCCAGCGTCGGGGCATCGGCGAAATAGAAAATCCAGGCGCCACCCGTTGCAACCGCGATGACCAGCCAGATAGCGTGCTTGGAGACCCGCAACACCAGCTTGCGCATTGTCCATGGCCCTGCATCGAGCTTCATGCGGGCGTTGCGATCGCCTTCGATCGCTCGCTCCACCACCAGGAACAGGTCGACCCAAACGGTCTGCGGGCAGGTATAGCCGCACCAGGCCCGGCCAACCGTCGATGTGATCAGGAAGAGACCGATTCCGGCCATCATCAGAAGGCCGGCGACATAATAGAATTCCTGCGGCCATATCTCGACGAAGAAGAAGTAGAATCGCCGATGGGCGAGATCGAGCAGCACGGCCTGATCCGGGGCGTATGACCCGCGGTCCCATCGAAGCCAGGGTGTCAGGTAGTAGATGCCCAGCGTAATCGCCATCACCAGCCACTTGAAGCGGCGAAAGTTGCCGGAGGCGCGTTTCGGGAAGATCTTCTTGCGCGCGGCATAGAGCGGCTGCCGCGTCTTGGCGGAATTGACCGCCTCGGCTGCGTGGGGCGCTACCTGCGTTTTCTTTAGCACGGGCATCTCCTCGCGCGCCGCCGATGGTATTGGCGTGCAACCGCACTCGTCTGCTTTGGGTAACGTCCAAGATGCTGAGCTAAGCATGTTTTGCCGCATCGACACGGAGCGCCCCATTAATCAGAACAATCGCCGCACGCCCGAATGTGTCGAGGCCCGGCGCGCCGGGCCTCGTCGCTTGGCGGGGAGGGCCGAGAATAGGCTTCCGATCCTATTCTCCGCCGCCAAGCGAATGGACATAGACTGTGAGTTCCTTGACTGCGGTCTGGCCGAGGCGCCCGGCCCATGCCGGCATGATGCCATGCTTCGGCTCGCGGACCTGGGCGGCGATGGCGGTCTCGCCGGATCTGTAGAGCCAAATCGCATCGGTCAGATTGGGCGCGCCGAGCTCCCTGTTGCCTTGTGCCTTGTCGCCATGACAGGCCACGCAGTTCTCGGCGAAGACCTTGGCGCCGGGCTCGACCAGGCTCGCGTCTTTGACAGCCCCCGATAGGCTGGCGACATAGGCGCTGACCTGAGTGATCTGCTCGGGCGTTATGATGTCGCCAAAAGCGGGCATTTCCGAAACGCGTGTATCCAGGTCGGACGCAAAGCGAATGCCATGCATAATCGTTTGCTGAATCTGCTCCGCCTTGCCGCCCCACAGCCAGTCGTCGTCGTTGAGGTTGGGAAAGCCCGCGGAACCTTGCCCGCCGGAGCCGTGGCACTGCACACAATTGACCTTGAAGGCGGCGCCACCGGCTGCGACGGCGAATTCGCGCAGTGCATCGTCGGCAACAATTTCGGATACGCTTTTCTGCTCGATGGCTGCGACGTAAGTGCCTTTGGCTGCTTCGGCAGCCGCAAGTTCGTTCTTGACGTCGTTTCGGCTGGAAAAGCCCAGAACGCCCTTGGTGGCGGAGCTGAGCATCGGCCAGGCGGGGTAGGCAATCGTATAGGCGGCTGCCCAGGCGATGGTGACGTAGAAGGTGATCACCCACCAGCGCGGAAGTGGGTTGTTAAGTTCCTTGATCCCGTCCCACTCATGGCCGGTCGTCGCGATCCCTGAGATTTCGTCGACTTGCTCGTTGCTCATCATCAATCCTCCTCGAGAGGAATCCGGGCGGCTTCATCGGCCAGCCCGCGGCTGCCGGGTCGGAGCGCAAATGCAATGCAGCCAATGAAGAACAGAGCCATGGCGAGCAGGCCCCAACTGTCGGCAAACTCCCGCATCAAATTGTAATCCATCGACATTCTCCTCAGCGGTAGCCGGCGGCTTCGTCGTAGTTTTTGAAATCAACAAGCGTGCCGAGCATCTGCAGGTAAGCGACAAGGGCATCCATTTCGGTGACCTGTTGGGGGTTGCCGTCGAAGTCGCCAAGCTTGGCCTTGGGGTAGCGGCCTTCCAGACCGGACGTGTCGGCATTGGGATCAGCCTGTGCCATCAGATCGGCATTTGCCTGGGCGATCATCTCGTCTGTGTAGGGGACGCCGACTCGCCTGTTCGCGATCAGATGCGTCGAGAAATCCTTCACCTCGATCGGTGTGCCCTTCAGGAAGGCATAGCTCGGCATGATCGATTCCGGTACCACCGAGCGTGGCGCGTTGAGATGCTGGACGTGCCATTCGTTGGAGTAGCGGTCGCCAACGCGCGCGAGGTCCGGGCCGGTTCGCTTCGATCCCCACTGGAACGGATGATCGTACATCGACTCGGCCGCCAAGCTGTAGTGGCCGTAGCGCTCGACTTCGTCGCGGAACGGCCTGATCATCTGGCTGTGACAGAGGTAGCAGCCCTCGCGCACATAGATGTTGCGTCCGGCGAGCTCGAGCGGCGAGTAAGGCCGCATGCCTTCGACCTTCTCGATCGTGTTGTCGAGATAGAAGAGCGGTGCGATCTCAACGATGCCGCCGACCGTCACGACCAGCAAGGACCCGACGAGAAGGAGCGTGGCGTTCTTCTCGATGACTGCGTGTTTGTCCATCAAGCCCATTTCTGGCTCCTTATTCGCCGGGCTGGAGGGCGGGCACGGAACCCGGCAATGGCTGTTCTTTGCGCTGGTAACCGCGAATGGTCATGGCGACATTCCATGCCATGATCAGGGCACCGGACAGATACATCGCACCGCCGATGGCTCGCATGACATAGTAGGGATGCATGGCGGCGACGGTTTCGGCGAAAGAGTAGACCAGGAAGCCCTGCTCGTCGTATTCGCGCCACATCAGGCCCTGCATGATGCCGGACACCCACATCACCGCCGCGTAGACCACGATCCCGAGCGTCGCCAGCCAGAAATGCCAGGTAACGAGCCGCAGCGAATACAGTCGATCGCGGTTCCACAGCTTCGGCACCATGTAATAGATCGCACCGAACGAGATCATGCCCACCCAACCGAGCGCTCCGGAATGGACATGGCCGATCGTCCAGTCGGTATAGTGTGATAGCGAGTTGACGGTCTTGATCGACATCATCGGGCCTTCGAAGGTCGACATGCCGTAGAAGGCGACGGCCATCAGCATCATGCGGATGATCGGATCGGTGCGGAGCTTGTCCCAGGCGCCGGAGAGCGTCATCACGCCGTTGATCATGCCGCCCCACGACGGCATCCACAGCATGATCGAAAACGCCATGCCGAGCGTCTGCGCCCAGTCGGGCAAGGCGGTGTAGTGCAGGTGATGCGGGCCGGCCCAGATATAGAGAAAGATGATCGCCCAGAAATGGATAACCGACAGCCGGTACGAATAGACCGGACGGTTCGCCTGCTTCGGCACGAAGTAATACATCATGCCAAGAAAGCCGGCCGTGAGGAAGAAGCCGACGGCGTTGTGGCCGTACCACCATTGCGTCAGCGCGTCCTGGACACCGGAAAACGCGGAATAGCTCTTGGAGCCCAGGAAGGAGGCCGGCATCGACAGGTTGTTGACCACATGCAGCATCGCGATGGTCACGATGAAGGACAGGTAAAACCAGTTGGCGACGTAGATATGCGGTTCCTTGCGCTTCAGGATCGTGCCGAGGAACAGGACGAGATAGGCGACCCAGACGATGGTCAGCCAGATGTCCACATACCATTCGGGTTCGGCGTATTCGCGGCTCTCGGTGATGCCGAGCAGATAGCCGGTCGCCGCCATGACGATGAAGAGCTGGTAACCCCAGAACACGAACCAGGCGAGATCGCCGCCGAACAGCCGCGCGCGGCAGGTGCGCTGTACGACATATAGAGACGTGCAAAGCAGCGCGTTGCCGCCGAAAGCGAAGACCACGCCCGACGTATGCAGCGGCCGCAAACGGCCGAAATTGAACCAGGGCTGGATGTTGAGATCGGGGTAGGCGAGCTGCAGCGCGATGACCACGCCGACCAGCATGCCGACAACACCCCAAAACATGGTGGCGATGGCGCCATAGCGGACCGGACCGTCCATGTAGGCCGTGGGGTCGATCGGAGCGGCGGGCTTGAACTCCGTGTTGCGCATCAGGATCACGGTGAAGCCAGCCACGGTGAAGAACAAAACCCACATGTGCTGGCGAAAAGTTTCATCCACGCCGAAGCCGGCGGCCACAAGGGCGGCAAAAGCAAACAGGCTCAAAAGGGCGATCTCTGTGCCGAATTTCATCGCAAGTCCCGATCTCGAATTCCCGCGGACGCCAAATCCGCGGTGCATTACTTGCCGAGCCGCCGCGTGCCCGCCATGATCCAGGTCAAAGCCGCACGAATTTACTGGGCAGCATTGAGCTCGGTGCAATCAGAAGGTGGCGATTGACTGAGAAAACGCAGCACGAGCCGCCTGTTCGTGAGAGAGTCCGACGTCCCCGGCCCGGCTTGGAGGCGATTCCGTACGATGTGATGAGAGGCGGCGTATCGGGAAAACTGAGGCTCTGCGACGCGCGCTGGAAAGCGTCAACAATGCCTTTCCGAACGTCTCAAATGTCTTGGCATAGGCAACGCGGGTCGTTCACTTCTCCGTGACGTTTATAGGTTCGAAGAGACGGTTCATTTTCCCGGCGTATGAGGCGTGCTTGACCTCGGCCGGAGTCGATCTTGCCTCCACCAGCCGGTTGCTCGTCGAGTATGTCGAGGATCAATGCTTCGCCGACGAAGTGGTCGAAACACTCCTGGCGATCGGCCATGGACCCAATAGACAATGCGGAAGCTGTCGGGTTCATGCTACGCGGCTCCTTCAAAGGCTTGCGGCGGGAGATCGCGATCGAAGAAGAGGCATGTCCCGCCGCGGCTCGGAGTATCGGACGTAGGTTCCGTCACTTAGGTCTTATTGAAAGAGCGGTTGTCGCGCGCCTCAGCCGCCGCAGCGCTGTTCCAGCCGGCTCATGTTGTCCACCGTCACATGGCGATTGTTCTCGATCCGGATTATGCCGTCAGCCCGCAATCGCGTCAGCTGTCGGCTCACGGTCTCGAACCTCAGTGCCAGGAAGTCAGCAATGTCGACACGCGTCAGCGGCAGATCGAAGCGCGCCGACCTGGCCGCCGGATCAACAGTCCGATCGATATTCCGGGCGATCGTGAGCAGAAAGCTCGCCACCTTTTCTGGTGCCGTCCTGCGCCCCACAGTCACCATCCATTCGCGGGCTGCGTCGAGTTCGATCAACGTCTGCTTGAATAGGCGATGCTCGAGTTCCGGTGCTTCCTTCATAATCCGCTCGACCGCCGCCTTCGGAAACGAGCACAAGGAGACAACTGTAGCCGCTTCCGCGTTGATCGGGCTTTCCACCTTGAAGGGCCGTCCCAGAAAATCCGGTGCGAACTGGAGGCCGACGATCTGCTGCCGACCGTCCGAAAGGCTTTTCGTCAGCTTGACCACACCTGAAAGCACGTTCGAATAGCTGTCGACGGCCTCGGCGTCGCCGATCAGTTTGACCCCGGGCTCGATTTTGTGACGCCACGAGGTCTTGGCGAGCCCGACCAAATGGTCTGGGTCGAGCGCACCGCAGGCACCGCGATGCCGTGCCTCGCAAGACAGGCAAAGGACGGGAATACCGGAACTGTGAATGTCCTGCTGTACCGTCATTACGCTCGCTTTTATTGATCCCAAATGCCGGCAGGATAACAATCGGTGCGAGAGAAATCCTGCGGCAGTTTGTCCATGCCGAGGGTTGACCGAAATCAATGCTTTGGCTCAGCGATGCATCTAGGGTCCCGCGATGCAAACACGGTGGACCGCGATATGCGACCGGAATTAGCTGCCAGACTTGGCGAGAACGTCCCGCGCTATACCAGTTATCCGACCGCGCCGCATTTCCATGCGGGCGTCGATGCTGCCGTTTACCGCGTCTGGTCGCAGGCGCTCGGAAGCGGTGACGAGATATCGCTCTATCTTCATATCCCCTATTGCGACAAGCTGTGCTGGTTCTGTGCGTGCCATACCAAGCAGACGCGTCATTACGAGCCGGTGGCCGCTTATCTGCGATCGCTGCATGGGGAGATCACCACGGTTGCCGGTCTTGTCAGCGGCAAGGGTCGTGTCCGAGCGGTCCATTTCGGTGGCGGTTCGCCGACGATGGTGAAGCCCGAAGATCTAGTCGCATTGGGGGTTCGCCTACGGGACAGCTTCGATTTTCTCCCGGACGCGAAAATCAGCGTCGAAATCGAACCCAATGACATGGATGAAGCACACCTGGATGCACTCGCCGAAATTGGCATGACGCGGGCGAGCCTGGGCGTGCAGGATTTCGATTCGAAAGTGCAAAAGGTGATCAACCGCGAGCAAAGCTTTTTGCAGACCAAGGCAGTCGTCGACGGAGTTCGTTCACGTGGCGTCGAATCGGTCAATCTCGATCTGCTCTACGGCTTGCCGCACCAGACCAGGGGGAGCGTCTGTTCCACCGTAGCGCAGGCGCTGACCCTGGAACCGGACAGGATGGCGCTTTTCGGCTACGCTCACGTGCCCTGGTTCAAGAAGCATCAAACGATGATCGAAGAGGCATGGCTCCCCGGTCCCACGGAGCGGTTCGCACAATCGCAACTTGCCGCACGAGCGATTGTGGACAAGGGATACGAAGCAATCGGGCTCGACCATTTCGCCAAACCGGGCGATGCGCTGGCGGTGGCTGCCCGCACAGGGGCCCTGCATCGTAACTTCCAAGGCTATACAGAGGATCGCTGCGAGACATTGATCGGTCTCGGTCCTTCGTCCATCGGCCGTTTTCGTCAGGGCTACGTCCAGAACATGGCCTCGCCCGCCGAGTACGGACGCATGGTCGCGGATGGCGGGCTGGCCGCCGTCCGCGGCATCGCGCTTTCCGACGACGATCGCGTCCGTGGCTGGATCATCGAGCGGCTGATGTGCGACTTCGCCTTCTCGGCGATCGATCTGGTAGAACGCTTCGGCGAAGCCGGCCAGAGGCTCCTTCAGCAGTCGAGTTCCATGGCCCTCCACGGTCCGGTTCGATTGCTTGAACTTGATGGCGACAAATTCGTTGTGCCGGCCGCAAGTCGCCCTTTCGTGCGAAGCATCGCGGCCAAGTTCGACAAATATTTCGAAAGTAGTACAGCCAGGCACTCGGTGGCAGTCTGAGCAACGCAGACGAACGGTCATCGTTTTCAGTCGATCGCGAACCGATTGCCCTACGTTTGTGACCCTCCATCGGCGACCGTCGCATCAAGATAGGGTTTTGAGAACGGACTAGATGCGAGGGTCTTTGGCATAGGGCGACGATATCGCCGGGTCGTGTCTTCCTTTCGAAGCTCCTCAGTCGCCCGTGAAGAAAGCCATTCGGCACCGGCGTTGTAGGCGAGCCCCGTTTCAGAGGCTATTCCGGTTGAGCTGCGGAGGTCAGGCTGATCGTGGCTGGACCGGTGACGCCGCAGCGGTTGCAGCAGCGCCAAGAGGTAGGCAAACAAAAGCCTCAGCCAGTTGAGCAAGAGGCTGAAGTTGTAGCCGACGCCGGCGAGCATGGCGTTGTTGGCGTCGCTTCGGTGAAGGCCAGGAAGTTGCGGCCCATGCGGTGGTCCTGCTTGAGATGGCCGATGACCGGTTCGACAGCGGCCCGGCGTCGCAGTGCCCGCTTGATGGCCTTGGTGATGCCGCCCCTGGTAGCCGGCGACATGGACCTTGAACATCTTGTCCTTCGGCGCGTTGTGGCCGCGATAGCCGGCATCGGCGACGATCTTGCCGAGATTGGCACCGATAGCGGTTTCGATGGCGGGAATGACGGTGGCCAGTGTGTGGCCGTCATAGCGATTGCCGGGCAGCGCCTTGACATGGGCCGACGAACTGGCCGCCGCGGTTGCGCTGCAGCGTGGTGGCGACCGAGACCTCGACGCCGAACTCATAGGCTTGTGGGCCTACCCTTGCCGATGCATTCCACCTCGGGAGCGTGCAGGGAATAGACCTTGCGGCCGCGCTCGCGCTGCCGCTGGTCCCTGACGCGCCGGGCAAGCCAGCGGCAGGGCGAAGACCTGGGCAGTTCGGGCTGCCCGGCGAGCTTGCGGGTAATGTCGCGGATCACCGCGCCGAGCATGGTGCGCAGCCGCTTAAGCGCCCGGTTTGCGCGCTTGGACTGCTTGGCATGGGCATAACGCTGATGCTTGATCAGCGCGAACTTGCCGACCCGCGCATAGGACTGGCGCAGGCCGATGCCGCTTTTTTGGCCAACTTCACCAGCCACTCGCGGGCCCGATGCATCAGCTTGGCGTCGGTCGGAAAGGTGATGGCCTTCTCCTGCACTGTGGTGTCAACGATCACCGCACGGACGTCGGCCGGTTTGGCCGCCCCCCAGCCGCGTCGCTGCCGCAAGGCTCTCCTGGAGCAAGGCCATCAGCCGCTCCTCGCCCATGCGCAGACGTCAGCGAGCTGCGGTCGAAGGGGCAGGCGGTGCTGGAAGAACTCCTCGCCGCAGAACAGCTGGTAATAGGGGTTCTCAAGCCAGCGCTCGCACAGCGCCTAGTCGGATAGGTTGTGCATCGACTTGAGGATGGCCCAGGCCCGCCATCAACCCGGTTGGCAGCGGCGGCCGGCCGGGGTCGTCGTCATAGACCGCGCCGAGCCGTTCTTCGAGGAAACGCCAGTCGATCGACCGGGCCAGTTTCACCAGCGCATGATCCATGTTGAGGATCTGGTCGAGCCGGGATCGCAACAGGTCGGTCTGTCCGCTTTCGCGTCGTTCCTTCGGCCGCATCGCTCGCTCCCTCGCAGCTTCGCATCAACCGTCGAATCACGCGTACGGGTACGCTTTCAATTTGCCGGAAATCGCAGCTCAAAGCCACGATTTTCGGCAAAATCAAACGCAAAGCTGTAGCAGAATCCTAATTGAATCAAAGCCTTCCGAGTTCGACAATGCGGCGCTTTCCGGACAGGTCGCCTAGTTGGGCCGATTGCGGACAGGCCGCTAAAGGCTTGGATACACGAGAAAGCGGGCAAACATCGTTATTGCAGCCTGCCCATCCTTGACGTTAAGCCTGAGGCACCTTGATGGCGCGCTTGGTCGAAGTTGAGAACTCGACGCGGATACGAGTTCTCAAACTGCTGGCCAACCAGCCGACCTAAAGGCATTCCTCCAAAAGGCGTATTTCCGTTCTCCCTGTCGATTCGACAACAACCACCCAATATCCCATAGTCAAGGACCGGTGTCGGGGGATGCCTTAATGCGTTGGGGTTTAGTGTCGATCGCGGTTGCCGCCTCTGTTATTTCGGGCTGTGCTGCCGACTATTTGAACAACTACGAGACGGTGACGCTGGCAGCGGGCGACTCGCTCAATCAGAACGAGTTGCTGCAAACGGTCGATCCGTTCAATCCGAACAGCAACAACACCAAGATCGAAGGCGATGGCCAGCGCATGACGACGGTTGTCCAGCGGTATCACGGCGTGGCGCCGCCTGCGGCCGCGCTCGGCCAGGTTCCAAACAGCAGCGTCGATCTGGACTGCGCTGGCGGCAAGGGGAACAACCCGGTTGTGCAAGGCCCGGTCGCGGTAGGCCCATCCGACCCAAATGGTCTCGATCGAGATCATGACGGCGTTGGGTGCGAGCGATAAGAATGCGCTCGAAACCGAATAGGTCGAAACATCCCCATAGGGGCAGAGTCCACCAATTAGCAGATAACCGGTACAATCGGCGAAGGTATGACCGTGGGCGCGGCGGTGACCGCGTGTCGTGGTGGGGAGTTGTTTTGTTTTTGATGATGCTAGAGCGGTTTTCCCTTAATCGGAGTCGTTTGTTTGCAGTGAACGGCTTGTTCTGATTCCCTGATCGAAGTGATTTGCGGAAGGAGCAGCGGCATGGCACGAGCTTACAGCCTGGATTTGCGGACGCGTGTTATCGAGGCGATAGAGGCAGGCCTGTCGACCCGAGAAGCGGCACGGCGGTTTGCCATCGGGATATCGACGTCTGGTGCATGGTATCGGGCCTGGCGTTCGAGCGGCAATCTGGAACCTGGGCGGCAGGGCAAGCCGAAGGTATCGAAGCTGGACGCGCACGAGACTTTCATTCTCGCCTTGGTCGAGACCGATGAGCGGGACATCACGCTTGCCGAGATCGTCGATCGCCTTGCGGCAGAGCGCGGGGTCAAAGCCAGCCTGACGACGGTCCATGCGTTCTTCGCAAAGCGTGGCATCACGTACAAAAAAAGACAGCGCACGCGGCCGAACAGCAGCGACCGGATGTTTTGGCAGCGCGGGAAGAGTGGTTCGAAGGCCAACTCGATTTCGATCCGAGCCGCCTGATCTTCATCGACGAAAGTGGCCTCAATACCAAGATGGCCCGGCTACGAGGCCGCTCTGCGCGTGGACAGCGTTGCCGGGCGGCTGTTCCTCATGGGCACTGGAAATCCACGACCTTCACGGCCGGCCTGCGCCTCGACGGGATCGTCGCGCCCTGGCTCCTGGACGGCGCCATGGATGGCGAAGCATTCCTGGTCTACTTGCGCCGCGTCCTCGTACCGACGCTTCAACCCGACGATGTCGTCGTGATGGACAACCTGCCTGCTCATAAAGTGGTCGGTGTCCGCGAAATCATCGAGGCTGCGGGGGCTTCCCTTCGCTATCTTCCGCCCTACTCCCCGGACTTTAACCCCATTGAGATGGCCTTCGCCAAGCTGAAGGCTTTACTGCGAAAGGCAGCAGCCCGGTCCATCCCGGAATTATGGGACGCCGTGGCCGTCGCCATCGATCGTTTCCACCCCAAAGAATGCGAAAACCTGTTCGCCCACGCCGGCTACGATGCCTAACCGTGATTATCCAGAAACTGCTCTAGCACTACTTTGGCAGATTTTTAGCAGCGGGCGCGTTTTTGGAATTCCCAAGAGAGAGTTTGCGTGATTCATGGGAGGTCGGCTTGTGGAGGGCCGATCAATGGATGTGGACTGGCAAGCCGATCTCGAGCACTGGCTTCAACCGTTTTTGGCAGGTCTTTCGCATCCAGCTCGGCGCCGGATGTGTCCGCTGTACATTGCTGGTCTGATCGGGCCGGGCGACCGTAAGAGCGTACAACCGATCAAGATGCTCGGAGAGATGCTCTGAGAGCCAACTTCCGATACTTCCTTCCGTCGAGGAGGTCTAACTGCCATCCGTACGAGGTCCTATGCGACGGGCGAAGGCGAAGATACGTATCCACGCCGCCAGCAGACATATCCATCGCGTTGAGGAGAGCCCCTTTTGCCCATTTTTCAGCCGATGATCCGCTACCTCAAGTCTCGCGAGCTGTTCGCTGGCATCGACCGTATGCCGGCATTGGGCACGCCGGTTAGCGCGCGGACGTTCGAGGTCACTAGTCCATCGACCGGCGAATTGCTGGCCGAACTCCCCGACATGGGTGTCGAAGAAACGCGCGCCGCCATTGACAAGGCCCATTGCGCACAGCCTGGGTGGGCAGCCCTGACGGCCCGGGAGCGCAGCGATATACTCTGGCGCTGGCACCAACTAATCGTGGATCACGCCGACGACCTCGCTGCCATTCTCACCGCAGAGATGGGCAAGCCACTCGCCGAAGCGAAGTCGGAGGTAACCCATGCGGCTGCGTATCTGCAATGGTACGCTGAAGAGGCCAATCGCATCTACGGGGAAACGATCTCTGCACCATCAACAGACCGCCGCATGCTGGTGATCAAGCAGCCGATCGGCGTCGTTGGTACGATCACGCCATGGAATTTTCCCGCCTCCATGGTTGCGCGCAAGATTTCGCCGGCTCTCGCCGCCGGCTGCACAATCGTGCTGAAACCTGCTGAACAGACGCCACTCGTGGCAGGCGCTATGTTCGCCCTGGCCCAGCTGGCCGGTTTTCCCGAAGGCGTGGTCAACCTTATCTACGCTTCCGAAGGCGACGCTATCGGCCGCGAACTCTGCTCCAACGCCAAGGTCCGCAAGATCAGCTTCACGGGCTCGACCGAGGTCGGCCGGCTCCTCATGCGTCAATGCTCGGACCAGATCAAGAAAGTCAGCCTTGAGCTCGGCGGAAATGCGCCTTTCATCGTCTTTGACGATGCAGATATCGATGCTGCCGTTGACGGTGCGATCCAGGCGAAATTCCGCAATGCCGGCCAGACTTGCGTTTCTGCAAATCGCCTTTACGTCCAATCCGGCGTCCACGATGAGTTCGTCGAAAAGCTCGCCGAAAAGGTTTGCCAGCTTTCAGTCGGTGACGGCTTCGATCCGGGGGTGTCCATTGGGCCGCTCATCGACAAACGCGCTCTGGCAAAGATCGAATCCCATATCGCCGATGCCGTTGCGAAAGGCGGAATCGTTCGACGCGGGGGCGATCGCGTCGGTATGGAAGGCACACTTTTTCAACCGACTGTCCTCACCGAGGTTTCTCGCGCGATGACAGTGGCGCAGGAGGAGACCTTCGGACCCCTAGCACCTATCATTCGCTTCCAAGATGCGGATCAGGTTGTCCGCGAGGCCAATGACACAATCTACGGGCTCGCAGCCTACTTTTATGCCTCCAACCTGAAACGCGTGTGGCGCGTGGCCGAAGCTTTGGAATATGGCATGGTGGGCATCAATACAGGACGAATGTCCTCGGAAGCAGCTCCTTTCGGAGGAATGAAGCAATCCGGCATCGGGCGGGAGGGGTCCCGCCATGGGCTCGAGGACTACCTCGAAATGAAATATCTCTGTATGGGCGGAATTTGAAGCAGGGCACGCGCCGGCCGAAACAGGGGTCGGAGCCGGGCTCGTCTTCGGCCGCGAGGGGACGGGGGCTTTGTAGAGCTGAACGGAAAAAGCAGACTCACCTGTTACGTGATAACCACATACTGGTGATAAGAAAGCTTAGCGGTAGGCAAGGCCGGCTCTGAAACAGGAAGCCAGATTGGCAAACAACCAACATATTTCGTACGATTTGTATCAGCCCGGCCAGAACTACGACGGGGTAACATCCAAGCTCAAAGAGCTTGGGAACTGGGCCAAAATCCACAAGTCTTTCTGTATGTGAACCCGTCCTATACGGCCAGCCATGCGGCGGCGCACGTCTGGTCCGCTATGCATACTCGCAATACGTATATGTCGTCGACGCCATGAACAACGAAGCGGCATGCACAATCTGTCGGACGATGCTACCAACTATATTAAGAACCAGTGGTACAAGTAGTCCTTTTCGTCATTTCGCCCTTGTAACGAACCTCATTTTTCTTCACGTTCTCGGCATCGACAGAGGGGCCGCAGAACGAACCCATAGCGGAGATCCGCGCCAAGAGCTCGGATCGATGAAGTAGTCGCTCAAACGTGCGCTTCACCGGCAAGACGCGCAACGGATCGCCCGATGCAAACCCGTGTTAACGGGGTCGAAATGGTAGCAGCGGTCGTAGCAATGGGGGTAGAAGTACACTGGCGCGGCGGCCCGGCGGCTGACACCACGCCGGCGCCCGGACCGCTTGTGCGACGTGGGGCCGGCCACCCCGGTAATAGAGCTACAGGGCGACCAGCTCGGCGAGCTTGGCCGCGACGTCTGCCATCAGATTTTCTGCAGTACTCAGCCCGCTTCGCGAACCGAGCAGGGGGCTGACTTCGCGGAGAGCTTCGTACGTCGTGTCGTGCACAATGGGGACGAGCAGGTCACGCGCTAGGAGTGCCGATAATTCTTTGTCGGCGATGCCCTCTCCTTGGAGGCGGCGCAGCAGCGCAGGGGTCACCAGCACGATCCCGACTCGCGACTTCGTCGCCCTTGTCGATTTCGCGGAGCAACCGCGTGCCGAGGGCGACGTCCTTCTCGCTGAACCAGACCGAGACACCGCGCAACTCGAGCAGATCGTGCAGTTCCGTGGCGGCCCCTCTCCGGTCGTCCCACGCATGGCAGAGAAAGACGTCCCGAAGGTCAGGCCGGGGCGCTCGCTTTTCGACGCTGTCGCGGACCGGCGTGAGTGCCCGCACCTCGGCAAGCGTGTACGCCACGGGCGAACCGGCTCGCGACCATCTCGGCCAAGGAGCCGCTTGCCGCCCTTTTAGGCCTTCGATCCGTTTGCGATGAATGGCGGCTTTCGAAAGTCAGAGAAAGACTTGGTAACGGCCGATTATAGGCGCGAAGCGGGCCAAATGGGTTCATCCAAACCGCGGTTCTTGCAAAAACCCTCTCGGCAATATAGCCCCACAAACGGCACAAACGGGACGTTAATGGAAAATGAAAGCACGATGACTGCATCCGACGAGCAGCACGACAACGCCGACTTGGTATCACTCTCCGCCGACATAGTTTCTGCATACGTGTCGAATAATCTGATACCAGTCCCGGAAAACGTAACCCGTCGTTGTTGGTACAATCCTCGCGTTCCGCCAGACATGGAGGCATGTCTCCATCGATAGATTCAACTCATCAGCCATCCGCCAGCTAGGCCAATGAACGCGTCTCGGTCCCTGGCCGCTTGGGGTATTTCCAACCGCATCGCACCGAGAAGCATGCGCATGTTGGTAGCGATCAAGTCCGCCAAACTCTTCACCTGACGCTTTTCAAGAGCACCGAGACAGTCCGCGAGGCCTAATGCAATCTCGGACGGATAACGCTGGTGCATGCGTTTGCGTGCCGCAGCACTTTCTATTCCCAGCGCCAGGAGAAACGCATTAAGCTGTTCTGGGGTAACTTCATCGAGCGTTTCCGCCTCACCGATCCTGTAAGCGAGCTCGTCGGTCAGAGTGTCGTCGAGCCTGGTCGGCAAGATATCGTAACGCGGCGCAAAGTGGATTCTGCCTCCAGGTTCATAGAGCAGGGCGAAGTTTTTTGCATGTCCATCGTTATTGCCTATCAGGAGATCAAATATCGTGGCCCTGATGAAGGTTTCCTTCGCCTGGGCGGGATCGACCGTCGCCTCAAGTATCCTGCGGATGCCCGAAACGTCGAAGCGCCGGCCTGCCTTGCCACGCCTTTCGTACTTCATCGAGACCGGCAAACCGAGGGCCTGCGCGAAATCCTCCTGATGAAGACGCACGATCCTGTTCTGTCGGTCTCTGCCTCGGTCGAAGCGGGTCACGAGTAGGGTCTCGATCCCGCCAATCGGCACTACAGAGACTTCGGCCGTGTCGAACCCCAGCGCCCCGGAAAGCCTCATCGCCTCGGCCTCATACCGGGCATCCTGCTGATGATCGCGATCGGGCACTTTCAGGATGTGTGTCGTCGGGCCCCCCGATCCCCGCTTCGGCTCGGCAAACCTACCGTCCGGCAGAACAGTCAGGGCTATCTTGCTTTGCACGCCTGCCAAAGGGGACGGATCTTCAGTTCCGTCCGGCAGGCGTTTGCGCTGATGGAGTGCTTCGACGATCGCGATCATGCGATCCTGCGGAATGGGTACATAGTCGCTTTCGTAGTCGCCCGGGACTTTTGTCGGCGGCGATCCTGACGGAAGAACGGAAAGTGCTCCGGCACAGTCTTTTCCAAGGTGATATAGCAGGCCAGCTATGTCATCGCGGGTCAGGCCTTCTCGTGCCAGCACGTCGGTGAGCACGCCGTTGCGCTCCTGCAGAAGGTTGTCGAAGAATGCTCGCGCTATAACGTCACGGTAAGGTTCTTCGGCAAGCGGAAGGGATAGCGATAAGGCGGTCGCATCTGATCTTCGAAGGTAGTCTGCCTTGTAGACGAAGGCGACTGAGCCGTTTTCGTCACGCACGAGGGCGCCGATCGGATCGACGAAACCGTCCAACCGCACATCAAGGGCAAGCACCTCCATTGTATCAGCGCACCTGAGCAAGCAGCGATATGCCGGCTGCTTGCGCGACCTTCAGGACCTTACCCAATTCAAGTGTGGGTTTGCCGTTTTCCAGTTCGGATAAAAACCTGCGCCCCACTCCAGCAAGGTCAGCGAAACTTTGCTGCGAGAGATGTCGGGCCTCGCGGGCGCGCCGGACTAGCCGCCCAATATCTGAGGCAGAGACGATCTCCAGTCCTAAGGTATCCGTCCCGCTATGGCGCGGTGAGGCCGCGCCGGCGTCCTCGTCCTCGTCGTTAGTCTCGCTGCCGCGCAGCAGATAAGCGTCGGGAAGCGTTCTGGGCAGGGCAACCGTGATGAGTTGTGAAACACCAGGAAGCTTCAGGTTGACCTGCGGTATTGCGCCGGTCAGTTGTTTGGTCAGGTCCCCCAGAGCGTTGACGCGGGAAAGTGCCTCGACGGTCCCCGTCGCATTGACTGATTTCCTGATCGTCTCATTACGATGCAACAAGTCCTTGCTGGCCGCTTCGAGCGCTTCACTGGAAGCATTGATGTGTGCGATGTGTTTCGCCAGGTCTTGAGAAGAGGGAATCTGGGAAAGCGCCTTAGCGATCTCTCCCGCCTGCAAAGAGTTCTTGATCGTGGCATTGTGGCGCGACAGGGCCCGAGTGGCGTTTCTAAAGGTATCGTCAGACGATTTGAGATCCGTGAGAAGCTTCGTCAGATTCTGGGCAGGACCCGCCTGCGCAAGCAGCTTTGCGATGTCTGTCGCGCTGCCAGCGCCCGTAAATTGCATTCTTTTGGCCATGCTTTGCTCCCGAGCGGGAACATAGCCTTGCTTCTTCAGACTTTCAAGAAGATTCGCTCCCGAACGGTATCATAGCTCATATTGATCCCGAACGGGTTCAGGCGCTTTTAGTGAGAACATTCTAACGCCGTCTGATACCGTTCGGGTGCATAAGTAGTCGAGGGCCGATTGTCCATGCCTGCGGGCCGACCGTCCGATGTCGGACTGGAGCACGTCGGCGATATTCCTAAAATGTGGGATCGATTTGTCTGGCAGGCTACCAATACATGGTGCATAACAAGTAGAAAGCTCAATTTTTTCAACGGCATGGCGAGAAATCGAAAGACGCTTCCCCCGCCAGTCAATCCCTAAAAAAGGCCGGGAACCATGGGGTTTGGCGATTTTCGCTTAGTGACCAACTAACCAATCTACTAATCAACCGTTCAGGCAGCACAATCACTTCCGATTGTCGCCGTGGGCGGTATTTAATCCGCGCGGGTTTGGGAAAGGGTGTCGGATGATGCGTGGGCGATTTGGCACGATCCCAGCAACATGTTTAGCCAATATGTCGAGGCACGATTGTTCCTAAGACGTTTCTCCCGGCTATCGGCTACGTGATCGTTGAAAAGTCGCGACGGCGCTGGGTGCGAGGTACCATCCCCACCAAGCCCATCCAGTCGTGCAATTGAGGATTGGGGCCGTTTGTGCTTGGATGATCGATGGGCATATGGGAGGGCGACATGAGCGCAAACCAGCAGTCACCTTGGGAACGGTTAGACGCGGCTGCCACGGATCGATTGATCGAGCGGCTTCTCATGGGAGTTGGCCTTGCCGGTATTGTTGCGGTCGTTGCAGTAGCAGTCTGGCTGTACAGCGGCGTTGGTTTCGGCCATTGGTTTGGCTATGTCGTGGCGGTTTTGGTCGCCGCCGGCCTTGCATCAATCCGCATTGGGGGGATAGGCATAGGCCTTTTGGTGACAGCGCTGGCAGCGTTCCTCTTTGGCGTGCTGGGGTTGATTGGCGGCTTGATTTTTACCGTCCTGTTCTTGTTGGCCAGACGGTAGCCCGCAATGCGAATTTCGGATGCTGACTATTACACCTTGGGCCATTTTATCTCCGCAGTCCTAACAAGGGTGCGAGACGGCCAACTGTTCTGCCGGCGAAGGTCGCTCCGCAATAATGCACACGTTGACAGCGTGGGATCGCGAGAACTGGCAAGAATTCGGGCCGTGGATGACGATGATGATGGAACAATGGAAATCCGACGACACCAACCGGACCTAGAAGGCCAGAATTCCTTTGCCGATTTGCGATTGCGGCTAATTCGAATATCTGTTGCTCACTTTAGTCTGGTTATTGAACCACTTTCGGCGAAGCCGATGCCGCGTATGTTGCGGCCAACGCCGCAAACCCATCCGGGTCGGACGCTCTAGCCGTCGCGATAAAGTAAAGTTCCTCGCCCTGCGCCTAATCTAACCCACATCCTCAGCTCGGCTTTGTACGTTCTGGTCAGGTCCAGCTCCAGAAAAGGCTGTTGGTTGCGATGTGGCTGAGCGCCTGATCGAGGGGCAGGACACAGCCGCCCATATCGTCGATGTCTTCCCATTTTCGGCGGTGTGACCAGTAGGCGATGCTGACCTCATCGCCTCTGCCGGTCGGCTTGAGACGGGCGATCGGCGCCTCGGTTGCCAGCAGGTACAGGTGGTAGGCACCTTTGTCCTGGTAGCAGCCAACGCCGCCACCATTGGCCTCGTCGAACGCTTCGATGCCAGGGCCACGTCGTCCTTTTCCATTGTGCAGTCATAGCTGCCGCGGGCCCGGGCAGGCCTGATTCACTTCGCCGCACGGTCATTGCCTTGCAACATGTGCTGGCCGGGATTCGAAGCATGGGATGCTGCACCATCCCAGCGCCGCTGTCGGCGATGCCGTTCCCCAGATCCTGCGCCAGTGGCTTCAAGCGTTGCGCACCTGCTTCACAGCGCCCAGTTGGGAACATGTCCTTGTTCTGATCATGGGAGCTTTGCTGGCGCCGGGCAAGCGGACCGTCAGTTCCTGCCTACGCATGACCGGCCGGGCCGAGGCCGCCAACTTTGCAAGCTACCACCAGATCCTCAACCGAGCCTGCTGGAGCCCCCGCAGCATTGCCAGGCGATTGCTGGGCCTTGTGGTCGAACGGCTCGTGCCAGATGGCCTCATCGTCATTGGCATGGACGACACCATCGAACGACGATGGGGACGCCGGATCAGCGCACGGGGCATCTACCGGGATCCAGTGCGCTCCAGCCATGGCCATTTCGTCAAAGCCAGTGGCCTGCGCTGGTTGAGCTTCATGGTGCTAACCCCGGTGCCATGGACAAGCCTGGTAAAGGCCTTGCCGGTCTTGACCCTGCTTGCTCCGTCCGAGCGATCCGACCATCAACGCGGGCGGCGCCACAAGCTGCTGACCGACTGGGCGCGGCAGGGCGCACTGCAACTCTGTCGCTGGCTGCCGGGGCGCCGCATCATCTTCGTGGGCGACAGCAGCTTTGCCGTCCATGAACTGGCCCATGCCATCACTGCCAGGGCAACGCTCATCAGCCGGCTGCGACTGGATGCCAGCCTGTTTGCGCCGCCGTCAAAGCGGACCACGCGCACCGTCGGTCGGCCAGCGCAAAAAGGTCCAGCGCTACCAAAGCTCAAGACACTCCTGTCCAACCCCGCCACGACCTGGGCCAGGATCATCGTGTCCGCCTGGTATGGCCATGTCGAAGGCAAGACGCTCGAGATCACGTCTGATACCGCCTTGTGGTACAGGCCCGGTACCCCGGTAATGCCGATCCGCTGGGTGCTGGTCCGGGATCCCGATGGCAAACGCGCCCCTCAAGCCTTCTTCAGCACGGACATCCCCTCGAGCCCGCCGAAATCATCGCCCTGTTCGTCCGGCGCTGGCAGATCGAGGTCACGTTCGCTGAGACCCGTGCCCATCTTGGCGTTGAGACCCAGCGGCAATAGTCCGACAAGGCCATTGCACGAACCACCCCGGCATTGCTCGGGCTCTACAGCTTCATATCGCTATGGGCCTGCGATCTGCTCACCGGCACTACCACCCCATACGCCGCAGCGTGGTACCGAAAAACCAGCCTGACGTTCAGCGACGCCATCGGCGCCGTCCGCCTCGCAATCTGGATCGGCGATATTAATCAACACTCCCCGCCAAACCGGGAGCGACAAAATATCCCGCAAGAGCGCATCCTGCGAATGGCCCAAGCCCTGTGCTTCGCCACCTAACGTACAAAGTCGAGCTCAGTTCGTCGGGTGTCGAAACCAATCGCATCAATCAGGATGGCACCCGGGAAGAGGCAATGCTCAGCCGCCTGCTAGGCGAGTTCCGGGAACCGCTTTTGCAGATCATGCCTGCCGCTCTGATTGACGAGATAGATCTCTTGTTCAACTTTCGCGGCGGACCCCCGATACGCCATGAACTTGCACACGGGAAAATGACCGATGGCGAATTCTGGAGCCCGGACGCTACCTATTCGATATGGTTGGTTCTCCACATCGTGATTTTGCCAACGCTGAGGTTCTGGGATGATGTTGCGGCAGAAATAACGCATCGCGGCCGACGCTGGTTCTGCATCAGCCTCGTTCCTGCTCTGGTTTTTGCACTGGAATTTGCTCATGATGGAAAGTTATTGATCTTTCTATCGCAAGAAATCGGATTGAATCCCGCTCTGCCATGTCAAGGGGCACAGAGGTCATAACTGAATACGATCGACTGGACAGCAAAGGAATTTCCCATCGGGAGAATGGCCGTACCGGAGGACCTTCGGATCGATCCCCACACCCCATCGGGTGGTGATCTAGTCTAGGCCAAAATCTAGTAGCACGGCGATCGGTTTCCGAGTTGAAGTGTATGTGCGGTTGCGTTGAGTGAGGCAATATTCGGGAACCGAACCAATCCACAGAAATATTTTGTTGGTATTTTTGTTGGTTAGTGCTGTCGCTGTGCGAGTTCCAAGCGTTTGAAAACAAAGCTAGATTTTCTTGGCTTGGATTCCGCCTCTGGGCACCATCCCTCCTCTCCCCATACGCCCCCTTGCCGAAGCTTCCACGCTTCCGTCTATACAAACCATTGAAATCGTTTATTTTTTCGGCGCACATGGCGCACTTGGACGCATTTCGACGGCTTTCAGTGCATTTGGTCCAACGGGGCGCGGGGATGGTATTTCCGTTGGTATTCGGCATCTTTTTGGTATCGAAACAGCCAAAGGAGATGTGTCGAATCGCCTTTTCCGACGTGAATTGCCGAAACGCTCGCCCCGGTCTCAAACTCGTGAAACTGTCTGACGGTGGCGGGCTCCAGCTATGGGTGCAGCCCACAGGATCTCGCCTTTGGCGGCTCGCCTACCGCTTTGACGGCAAACAGAAACTTTTGGCGTTGGGCAGCTATCCCCTTATCTCCCTGGCCGAGGCACGTGAGGCGCGCGATGATGCTAAACCTCTCCTGCTGGCTGGCATCGACCCCGGGACGCAGTTTGCGCAAGGCCGGTTCGGTAAAAGACTCCTTTCGGTCAATCGCGGACGAATACGTTAACAAGCTGAAGAAGGAGGGGCGTGCCGACCGGACGATTGCCAAGGTCAAATGGCTGCTCGACTTTGCCTATCCGCCTAACTGAAGTGGGGCCGAAAACGGAACGTCCGCTTTCGGGATGTTTTGCGCAAAAGGCCGACCTTTACATCCAGCGTTATACCCCCGGGCTTTGCGCCAGAGCGGCCCTTGCTTTGAGGGCGGCGGACTGCCGCGTAATCTTATTGGAAGAGCGGGAGAAACGGCCAACTATGGACGAACTGCCGGCGAACTGCCGAAGGATTGACGTGCCACCTTTCGCAGCGCGGCGCCCTCAGACGGCGATTTGAAGCGTCCCGTAACGCTTTACCTCAGCCTCGATCTCCCTGACCAGAGTCTCTAGCGCGGGGTTCCTGGGATTGCGCGCGCGCCTGATTACATAAGCCAAGTCTGGAGCCTTTGGGAACTGGTTGTCGACAATCTCCATATCGGGCTGCAGGTACCGCTGACTCAAGATCGCGACTCCGAGCCCCGCGGTAACGCCTGCAATGATTCCGGCTGCGCTGGAGCATTCGAACACGATCTCGAACACCGTATCCTCGTCCTGCCCGACGTCCATGCCCCAGCGCCGGTAAAAGCAGTTTTCATCGAAGGATAAAAATGGGACTGGCTTCCCGTTCGACAGCACCAGGTCTCGCGATTTCACCCAATGCAGCGTCTCGCGGAACAGGAGGATATCGGCGGGGCGGACCTCGTGCTGGAAGACCTGGATGATGGCGGCATCAAGGGCTCCCTGGCTGAGCTGCTCCTGCAAGACGAGGCTCATGCGCACCTGCGTGCGGACGCTCACCTCCGGGTAGAGCCGGCGAAAGCGACCGAGAATGTGCGAAAGGTCCGTGCACGTCGTATCCTCAGTCATTCCCAGCGCGATCTTGCCTTGCAAAGTGCTTTTCGACAGGCTCAGGACCGCCTCGTCATGGATGCCCAGAATGCGCCGCGCATAGCCAAGCAGATCCTGTCCGGCCGTGGTGAACATCGGCGCATTTGCTTTCCGGGTGAGGATTTCGCAGTCGAGACTCGTTTCAAGCCTCCTGATCTTGTGGCTGACGGCCGACTGCGACAGGCCGAGAATCTCGGCCGCGCGCGTCACGCCGCCGTACTTCTCGATCGCGACGAGCGCGCGCAAGGCGTCGACATCCAGGCGGCGGGTCATCACTCCAGCCATGACAATACTCGCTTGAAACTAAAGAGACGCGCCAATCTCTGATCCTCTGATGTCCTTCAGGCAAGTCGATATGCCGGTTTTCGGACCACTTCATGATCATATCGAAATTTGTCATGTGCAAAAGCGCGTGCGTGTCGTCAATAGTCCGCGCCAAAATTGGCCGTGATCCGCTTCCGGGTCACGGGCGCCTGACCAAAGAGATGCCATGACGCTCCTGCACGCCAAAGCCCATCGCCTCGTGTGGCCAATGATGGCGACGGCGCTGGTCGTAAGCTGGAGTTCCGGCTTCGTCGGCATCCGCTACGCCAGCGAGAATGCCGATGTCATGCTGGTGCTGTTCTGGCGGACACTGATGTCCGGATTGATCCTCTCGCCATTTGCTCTCCTGATCGGACCGCGCATAAGCGCCCGTGCCCTGGTCCAGCAGATGGTCTTCGGCGTGGCGATGATGTTCCTCTATCTCGGCGGATTCGCGCTTGCCATCGGCCAGCGCGTGCCGACCGGCCTTGTCGCGCTGATTTCCGATCTTGTCCCGCTCGCCATCGCGGCCTTGTCACAGCCGGTGCTGGGACACCGACTGGCAGGGAGACAATGGATCGGAACGGCCCTCGGAGCGACGGGCGTTCTCATCGTCTCGCTGGACAGCCTAAGCCTCGGGACGGCCCCGGCCTGGGCATATCTGTTGACGGTCGCTTCCATGATGGTTCTGGCGCTGGCAACCCTGGTGCAGAAGCGGATGGGGACGATCAATATGCCCATCCATCAGAGCCTGTGCATACAATGCCTGACGGCAGCAATCCTTTTCGCCGCTTGCGCCAAATGGAATGGCGGGCTGATGCCGCCCCTCGATGCCCGGTTTGGATTCGGCATCGCTTGGCTGGTGCTGTTTTCGACCTTCTTCTGCTACAGCACGTATTATGTAAGCCTGCGCCTCTACACCGCCTCACAGGTCAGCAGCGTGATCTATCTCAGCCCACCGGTGACGATGCTCTGGGGCTGGTCGATGTTCGGCGAGCCGCTTTCGAAGGCGATGCTGGCTGGCCTTGCGGTGACACTGTTCGGTGTCTGGTTCACCTCGTCGGGCAGCGCAGCGGCGAAGGACTTTCAGCTCCGTCAGCGGCAGATCGGCTAATCCCCGAGGCGAAATCGACCTCACGATTGATCGCGATCCACGCCGGCGTCGCTTCACCCACGCACATCAAAGGAGGCAAACCCATGAAGCTCACAGATTTCAAAGCCCTGACCTTCGACTGCTACGGCACCCTGATCGATTGGGAATCCGGCATGATCGACGGGCTGAGGCCGCTGACCGAACGGGCCGCCCGCACGTTGAACCGGAACGACATTCTGGAGGCGCACGCCCGGCACGAATCCAGCCAGCAGAAATGGACGACGGGGAAACGCTACTGCGATCTTCTGGCGATCGTTTACAAGCGACTCGCGGAGGAGTGGAGTGTCATCGTCACTCCTGAGGAATGCTTGGCGTATGGCGAAAGCGTGAAGGATTGGCCGGCTTTTGCCGACACCGCTGAAGCCTTGCAGTACCTCAAAAAGCACTACAAGCTGATCATCCTCTCCAACGTCGACAACAAAAGCTTCTCGTTCAGCAACAAGAAGCTCGGCGTGGACTTCGACGCGATCTATACGGCGGAAGATATCGGCTCCTATAAGCCTTCCGACCGGAACTTCGACTATATGCTCGAAAAGCTCGGTACAATCGGGATAGAGAAGCGAGAGATCCTACACACTGCGGAAAGCATGTTCCACGATCACGTTCCCGCCAACCGCTTCGGCCTGACATCGTGCTGGATCCATCGCCGGCATGCGGATCAGGGCTTCGGCGCCACGATGAACCCAGGCGAGGTGCCGGCGGTGGATTTCCGATTCGACAGCATGGCCGATCTGGTGAAGGCGCACGCTGAAGAAATACGGGGCTGATGTTCGAACCGCCAAGCAACCTGTTGCGTGACACCGCGCGCCCGACCCGATCTGGAAGGAGACAGTCGCGGACGGGAGGCGTTTTCGGCATCATGGTCGACGTCAATGGAGGCCGCCGCCCGATAGTCTTCGCAGATGGCGTGGCGCGTCGCTGGGTTCAGATAGCAACGTAGATACTCGGCGAAGGCCCCCTGCACGAGCAATTCTACGTGCGCCGCCCGCAGCCTCGTGCGGGTGTGTTCCAAGCCTTCGAGTCTTGGTAGTGATTTCAAAGATCGTCGACACGGACCCAGGCTGCATTCCTTTTTGAAGACCGGACGCAGGCCTCAACGAAGGCAACGCCCTTCACGCCGTCGTCGACAGTCGGGTAAACAACAGCCGGATCGACAGCCTTGCCCTTCTTGGCAGCGTTGATGGCGCGCGCTGCTTCGGCATAGATCGTCGCGAAGGCTTCGAGATAGCCTTCGGGATGGCCTGAGGGAACGCGGGAGACGCGCGCGGCGGCGGCACCGGAGCCTGCACCATTGCGGGTGATCAGCCGCTTCGGTTCGCCGAACGGGGTGAACCAGAGATAGTTCGGGTCCTTTTGCGTCCATTCCAGCCCGCCCTTGGTGCCATAGACGCGGACCATCAAGCCGTTCTCGTGGCCTGGCGCCACCTGGCTGCACCAGAGCATGCCCTTGGCTGGTTTTTCCGAACCCTTTGCCTTGAAACGCAGCATCACCTGGGCATTGTCGTCCAGCCGCCGGCCTTCGACGAAGCTGTCGAGATCGGCCGCCAAACTGTCGAGTTCCAGCCCGGTGATGAAGGCGGCAAGATTGTAAGCATGCGTGCCGATATCGCCGGTCGATCCGCCGACGCCGGACTGCGCCGGATCGGTGCGCCATGCCGCCTGCTTCTGGCCGGACTGTTCAACCGCCTCGGTCAGCCAGTCCTGGGGATATTCGGCCTGCACGACGCGGATGTCACCGAGATCGCCATTAGCAACCATTTCGCGCGCCTGACGGACCATGGGATAGCCGGTGTAGTTGTGGGTCAGCACGAACAGCGCGCCGCTCTCGTCGGCAATCTTCTTGAGCTTCTTGGCGTCGGCAAGGTTCGACGTCAGCGGCTTGTCGCAGATCACATGGATACCGCGCCTGAGGAATTCCTTGGCCGCATCGTAATGGACGTGGTTTGGCGTGACGATGGACACCGCTTCGATGCCGTTTTTCAGCCTTGCCTCGCGGATGGCCATCTCGCGATAGCTGGAATAGGTGCGCGACGGATCGAGGCGCAAGTCACGGCCCGACGCCATCGCCTTGTCGGGCGAGGCGGACAGCGCACCTGCGACGAGATCGAACTGATCGTCGATGCGAGCCGCGATGCGGTGCACCGCACCGATGAAAGCACCCGCGCCACCGCCCACCATCCCGAGCCGGATACGAGGCTCGCCTGCTTCTCCCGATGATCCTTCAATTGCCATGGTCTCTCCTCCCCACACCCGCCTGACGGTGGTCTTGGATACTGATTGAGCTTTGCCGCACTACTCGGTTTTGATGAAATCGGCTTTCGTACGCAGGATTTCTTCAGCGTCGAACTCAAAGCCGCTGAGGTGTTCGGCGAGCAGGGCCGAGGCGGCCGGGATGTCGCCTTTCCTGGTGAGCAGATCAACGATACCCGCGTGATCCTTGAACACGCCTTCAAAATAGGACCGATCCACGCCCATCAGGAACATCACGCGCGTCAGTTCGATGGAAACCGACTTCGCCGCGTCATAAGCCAGGCTCAGGTTGCATGCTTCCATCAGGTGTTTGTGGAAGCGGTCATCTTCTTCGAACAGCGCAAAGAGGTCACCTTGCATGGCTTTCGAGTGACTGCGCAGATCGTCTTCCAAGATTCGACGGTCCTGCTTGCCTATCGAGACGATCGAGGAAAGTGCCGCACACTCGATGGACTTTCGCACGAAAATTGCCTGTCGGATCCGTGGAAGGCTTATCAAGGCAATGCGCGTTCCAAGTTGGGCCGAGACTTCGACGAGCCCCTCTTCGATCAGGCGCCGGATCGCTTCCCGGATCGGCGTCCTGCTGATCCCGATTGCGTCGGACAAGTCCTGCTCGGACAGATGGAGACCCGGCGGCAGCTTGGTGGTCAGAATAGCGGATCTCAGATTTTCGTAGGCCTGCTCGCCAAGTGTCGCCCTGTGAGACGGCACGCTGGCTCTCAACGATAGACTGAGGTCATTCTGAAGAAGATTCTTTGGCCTGGCCACTGCGCCCCCGAGGTAGAATAGACGATCGGCGGCGTCAGACGCCGCCGATGTGAGAATTCAAATCAAACGGTCGGAATGTATTTCGACAACGTTTTGAAGCCAAGTTGCAGGCCCTGTGTCTCGGTTCCATAGGCGTTGACGATATCATATTCGGTCTGAATGCCGCCGATCTTGTTGGCCAGGGCGAAGACGTCGTCTTCATGCTCGATATCGATATTGCCATGGTAGCCGACTTCGATCAGCGCGGTAATGAATTTTGCCCAGTCGACCTGCCCCCAGCCCGGCGCACGAGCACGCCACCAGCCGGATCCCAGCCCGTCCACGTCGCTCAGTGCGAGCCCGTAGATACCTGCCTTGCCGAGCACGTCCTGGCGGATTTCCATGTCCTTGGCATGGACGTGAAAGATCTTGTCGCCGAAATCATAGACGGCCTTCAGATAGTCGATCCCCTGCCAGACGCAATGCGATGGGTCGAACTCAAGACCGAGATACTTGGACGGCACGAGGTCGAACATCGCTGCCCAAATCTCCGGGCTGAAGGCAATGTTCTCGCCCTGCATGGTGAAGCGGTTCATCATGGGGCAATTTTCGATGGCGATCTTGATCCCGCGCTTTTCGGCGTGGTCCATGATTGGCGAAAAGGTTTCCTTGAAGAGCGGAAGATTTTCCTTGACGGTCTTGCCTCCATCGCGACCCGCAAAGGTTGCGACGACGGGAATAGACATATTGGCCGCCAGGTCGATCACTTTCTTCAGGTAGCGTTGCGCCTCCTTGGCCTCGCTTTCGTGGTGCGAGAGTGGGTTTGGGTAGTAGCCGAGCGCCGAAATCTCGATGTCTTTCGACTTCAGATCCTGCTTGATCTTTTCGCAGTCGCCCGCCGTTACCTTGTCGGCGTTGAGCGAGGATTCAGGCCACGCGGAGAGCTCAAGCGAGTTGAAGCCGGTCTCCTTGGCGAAGGATGCCAGTTCCGGGGTATAGTTGGTATAGAATCCTAGACGCATTTCATATTCCTTTCGTGTACTAGTATACCATCAAAATGTGCGGATTGCGACATTTGATCTTGGGTTCGCTAACGGAGGCGAATGAGCGAGGAATCGAACGGTGCCGACCGTTCGCAGCTTGTCGATAACACCACAGCCTTCCCCCCCACCGCCGCGGCGGTGAGGGATTCGATGGCCTCAAGGACATGCAGAGCACGGTCGACGGAGGCTCTTGGCTCGCGTTTTTCCGCGATCGCGATGACCATGTCGACGAGGCCGAGGATGCGGTGATCCGTCCAGGTTCCTTCCGGCCCCCCGAAGCGCCGCCCTTCGGTTGCGATTTCCTGCCAGGAAGAGTGCTTGCCGACATGGACAGTGCCACCGAACTGATCTGGATCGGCAAGCCGAAGAGAACCCTCCGAGCCATAGAGTTCGATATGGGGCAGCGTATGCATTTGCACGTCCCAGCTGACGCCCAGGGAAACCTGCGCTCCCGACCTGAAGGCCAACACCGACCAGAACGTGGTTGGGACTTCCACCGGGATCTCCTTTCCGCTCATCGGGCCTTCGGCCGTGACAAGACGTGTAGTCCTTCCGGCACTCGACATGCTCACGACACGCTCAATCGGTCCAAGCAGATTGACGAGACCCGTCAGATAATACGGAGCCATGTCGAAGAGCGGTCCGCCACCAGCCTTGAAAAAGAAGCCCGGGTTTGGGTGCCAGCTCTCCATTCCCGGCGAGAGGAAGAATGCGGCGCCACCGACGATCCGTCCGACGTCACCATTGTCGATGATGCGGCGGGCGAGCTGATGCGACGCTCCGAGGAACGTGTCGGGAGCAACGGCAAGGGAAAGACCCAGGCGCTCGGCTTCATTCTTGAGGGCCAGACCTTCCTGAAAATTCGTGGCGAGTGGCTTCTCGGAATAGACATGCTTGCCGGCCGCAAGCGCTACGCGAGTGACGGACGCGTGCGCAACCGGCGGCGTCAGATTGAGAATGACCTCGATGTCGTCACGGGCAAGCAACTGATCGACGCTGTTCTTGTCGATGCCGAACTCGACACTGCGCGAGGTTGCCAACGCCTCATTCAGATCGGCGACGGCCTTGACCTCGATATCCGCGAATAGCTTCGCATTGCCAAGATAATTCGGGGCAATATTGCCGCATCCGATGACGCCAACACCGAAACTCATAGGGCCGTTCCTTTCTCGATCTCAAAACTAGCGAGCGATATCGGATCGCTCACGCCGCTTGCCCTTTTTCCAAACGCGCGCCGCTCTCCAGATCGAAGACAAGCGGTTCGGGAACACGAGGCGCAAGGCCCACGACATCGCCCACCTTCACGTCCTCCATGGCGGTCATTTCCATGACTAGCAGGGTGTTGAACTTTTCGGTTTCAACGTAGATGTACGCGCGATCGCCATACTCCTCGACGACAGAAACCCGTGCCTTCAGCGAGGCGCCATCGAGGGGCACGGCTTCAAGTTCATGCGCGCGCAGGCCGAGGACTACATCTCCAAGGGCCCCGATATCGCTGGCCGACGGCGTTGCCGCAAAGAGCAGCAACGCTTCGTTCTTCTGAAGCATGTTGATCTTCGGCGACCCAATAAACTCGGCGACAAAACGATTTGCCGGCCTGCGGTAAATATCGAGCGGCGAGCCGAACTGTTCGATCCTACCGCCATTGAGGAGCACGATCTTGTCCGAGAGTGTCATCGCCTCTGCCTGGTCGTGCGTGACATAGATCGTCGTCGAGCCAACGGCGCGATGCAATCGGGCAATCTCAAGACGCGTTTGATTTCTGAGCCCGGCGTCCAGATTGGATAACGGTTCGTCAAACAGCATGACGCCGGGTTCCCGGGAGATGGCGCGGGCAATCGCGACGCGTTGCCGCTGTCCACCCGAGAGCTGTTTGGGCAGGCGCTTGGCGAGTTTCGAAAGCTGCAGACGCTCAAGGACGTCGAGCACTTTTTCCCGAAGGGCGGGCTTGGGCATGCGTCCCTTGAGGCCAAAGGCTACGTTATCATAGACCGAAAGATGCGGATAAAGTGCATAGGACTGGAAAACCATCGCGACCCCGCGCTCCTTTGGAGCGATGTCGTTCACAATCTTGCCATCGAAGAAAAGGTGACCGGAGGAGATCGTATCCAGACCGGCGATCATCCTCAGCAGGGTGGACTTTCCACACCCGGAAGGCCCGACAATGGTCACGAAATCGCCGTTGGCGATGCTTAGATTCAAGGCGTCCAGAACCGTGGTGTGGCCATAGGACTTCGACAGCCCCTTGAGTTCAATGTTTGCCATTTGAATTCCTGCTCATGTCGGACGAATTCAGCCTTTGATCGCCCCGGCGGAAAGGCCGGATACGAGACGCTTCTGGAAGATGAATGCCACGATCACGAGCGGCACGGTGATGATGACCGAGGCGGCGTTTATGGCACCGAAAGGCACCTCACGCGGCGTCGTTCCGCTGAGCAGGGAAATGGCGACGGGCACGGTCCGCGACACTGGCGTGAGCGAAAAGGTCAGCGCGTACAGGAATTCGTTCCAGCTGATGATGAAGGCAAGCACGAACGTCGTGGCGATCGCCGGCATCAAGATCGGCACGATGATGCGAAACAGGGTTCTGAGGCGGCCGGCGCCATCCATCATCGCGGATTCGTCCAGATCGACCGGGATCTCCCGGATGAATGCGGCGAAAACCCACACGGTGAACGGTACGGTCAGCATCAGATGGGAAAAGATCAATGCGCCCACGGAATTATACAGGCCCAGTCCCTGGATGGTGTTGAAAAGACCAGGCAAGGCCGCGACCTGTGGGAACATCGAGATGGCCAGAAGGCAACCGGATACGAGCGCTCGTCCCGTGAACGAAATGCGCGCGATCGCATAGCCCGCCAGAATGCTGACCATGACCGTTACCAGAGCTACGGACGTCGAAACGACGATGGAGTTTGCGAGCGCGCCGAGGAAATCCTTGTCCGTCAACAGGCGGCTATAGTTCTCCAGCCGGAGGACGCTCGGGAAATACGCCACCTGAAATTGTTCGGCGCCCGAGCGCAGTGAAGAGATGAACATGAAGTAGATCGGGAAGAGCACGACCGCTGTAATCGCCGTGGCGGTGAGCCAGTAAAGTATCTTGTAGCGCATCGCGGTCATTCCCCTCGCTCGGTGCGATACCGTCTCAGCATGAGCTGCCCGATGATGATCGTTCCCGTTATGACGAGCAGTGTGACGGAAGCCGCCGAGCCGCCGCCAAGATCCTGGAAATCGACGAGCATTCGCCGGGCGTAGCCGGTCATGCTGATGGTCGCGGGATTGTTGGAGGTCAAAATGTAGATGACGTCGAACACTCCGAGCGCATCGATCGTCCGGAACATCACGGCGACCGACAAGGTTGGAACCAAAAGCGGCAACGTCACGAAAAAGAAGTTACGCAGAGGGGGGACACCGTCGATGCGGGACGCCTCGTAGCATTCCCTTGGAACCGACTGCAGACCCGCAAGAAGAAGGATCGTCATGAATGGCGTTGTCTTCCAGACATCGACCATGATGACCGTCAGCAGACTTGTGCTGCTGGAGGCGGTCCAAGCGACGGACGATGAAATGACGCCCAACCGCAACAGCATGTCGTTGATGACGCCGAATTGTTCGTTCAACGTCCATGCCCAGGCCTTGGACGAGGCCACTGTGGGTATCGCCCAGGGGATCAGAACGATTGCTCTCACGATATTGCGCCCCGGCATTTCGATGTTGAGGAACAACGCCAGCAGGAGCCCAAAAATGGTTTCGAGACTTACGCTGACGGCCGCGAAGACGACCGTGTTCCTTACCGCCAGCCACCACTCGGGATCGGCAAACAGACCGTAGGCCTGGCCATCCTCATAGTAGAAGTAGTTGCGAAGTCCGACGAAGGATGTCACCGGGTTTCCCAGCGTGGCGTCCGTAAAGGACATCACGAAGGTTCGTCCCAGCGGCCAGGCGGCGGTCGCTCCAACTGCCGCGATAAGCGGCAGAAGAAGCAACCAGGCGCTGATTGCGGGCCGGCGATGCACGTTCTTCAGCAAGATATTGCTCCCGATTTTTACCGCGATCGAGCACGTCAGCCGGGAACTACCATTTCCCCTTGTAAATCTGCTTCAGTTTCTGGTCGAGCGATGCCGTCGCGTGGTCCGGGTCGATCTTATGGGAAAGGACGTCGGAGACCGTCGAGAAGATGGCGCTGGAGACGCGGTTATACTTCGACTTCGTCTGGGCCGGCCGCGGCACGAGGATACTGTCCAGATCGGGAAGGCTGGCGAGCGCCGGGTTGGCGGCCTGCACGTCCTTGTCGGCGTAAAGTTCCTTCAGCGAAGGAATAAGAGAGAATTGTGACGCATTCGCTTTTTCGGCCGCCTTGCTGCCCATGTACATAGCGAACCGAGCAGCCAGATCCTGGTGCCTGGAGAACTTCGAGACACCGAAGCCATTGCCGCCGAGGTTGCCGGAATGTTTGCCATCCGGTCCACCCTTGGGCAGTGCGGTTACAGCAAACTTGCCCTTAACAGGACTGTCATCGGCTTCCATCAGCGAGATGGCATAAGGCCAGTTGCGCATGAATGCCGCGTTGCCAGACTGGAACACGCCACGCGCACTCTCTTCGTTGGCGGTCAGCGACCCCTCAGGCGCGATGTTGCCGATGAACCGGGCGATGGTCGAGAAAGCGGCTTTGACCTGGGGGCTGTTGACCGCGATCTTGCCGTCGGGGGAGACAAATGCCCCGCGATAGGAATCCACCCATTCGGCCGCGGCGCAAGTGAGGCCCTCGTCAGCGAACGCATGCAGTGCGTATCCCCAGAAGCTTTTGTTCTGCGCCCTCTCGCCGTCCTGAACGAGCTTGGCGGTCGCAATCAGATCTTCCCAGGTTTCCGGCACGGGGCGGTGGTATTTGTCGAGAAGGTCCTTTCGGTAGTAGAGGACGCCGATATCGAGAAACTGAGGGACCGCGACGAGCTTGCCGTCGACGGTATACGTGTCGATCATCGTCTGGACGTTCTGGGGCGTCAGGTCCTTCATGTACGGTGTCAGGTCGATAAGAAAGGGCGACAGAAGGCCCGGCCAGACGACATCGACCATGACAACGTCGATGTCGCTCGACTGCGCGGCGAAAAGTGTCTGATAGATACCGAGCAGGTCGCTCGAACTGGCGGGGCCCTCGACGACCTTTACGCTGTTTCCGGTTTCCTTCGACCACGCGTCCGCGTCCCGCTTGCACTGGGCGATCTGGACGTCGCCGATCCCGCAGGAAACGGTGATTTCCTCGGAAAATGCCGTGCCGGTCATCAACGAGGCAAAGGCGGCACCCAATGTGAGTATTCTCGTTCTCATGTTTTCAGTTCCCTTCTTGTTGGTTAGTTGCATTCTAGTATACCAAAATTGTTTGTCAATCTGGGCAGATCAAGAATCTGGACGCCGAAGGCAGAGAGCCGTTTGGCGTCAAGACCTATTGCGATCACCTCCCTCTTTCTCGTGGCCGCTGATACAGCACGGGCGGTTGCTCGGCCGGGGTTCCGATGGTCTCGTTGGTGACGCACGCACGCTCATTCCGTCGTAGATCAGGCGCAGGATCATCCGTACGAGCTTCATGGCTTGTCCCCTCTGGATCGCTATCCGTTATCTCCCCGCGCCCAGATACGCCCTCCATCCGCCGAGATCCGTGATCTCGCGGGCCTCGGAGATGGCATAAGCCTCGCATAGGAACCCTGAAACGCTGGAGCCATCATCGAGCACCACTTTTCCTATTCCGAGAGGGCTGGGAATTTTCTGCACGAAACGGCCAAAGGCATCGGCGGGCAACGCCCAGATCTCCACCTCGAGCCCTTGCGCCTTATATCCAGGTTCGCGGATGAGGCCGGGTTTCGGTGGCCTGGTGTTGGGCAAGACATAGAGGCGGTAGTCGCCAGCTGTGCGGCAGGCCTTCACCAGCCGGCCGCCCGGACCGGTGAGTTCGTGGTTGAGCGGCATACCACTCAGATGGGCGCCAACCACTGCAATCTCGATCAGGCCTCCATCGGGAACAACGACACGGCTTGTCTCTGGAAGGACAACATTGCGGTCGATACCCATTCCCGAGGCGGCTGCCCGGTGTAACGCATCGGCGAAGGGCGCCAGCGCATCGTCGGTGAACGCATGAGAAACCAGCATCACGCCGCCCGGCAGGCCGCTGTCGCTGAAGCCAGCAGGAACGGCGATGGCCGCACAATCCAACAGATTGGCGAAATTGGTGTAGCGGCCGAGCCGTCCGTTGAGGACGATGGGATTGGCAAGCATGTCGGCGACCTTGTAGGTCGTCGGCGCGGTCGGCAGCAGCAGGATGTCGGCTTTCTTCCATTCCAACTCTGTCTTGCGGCGCAGCTCCTCCAGCCTGTAGCGGCCATTGAAGGCATCCACCGCCGTCTTGCCCCTGGCGCCTTCGATGATGGCGCGCACCGTCGGATCGAAATCACCGGCATTGGTCTCAAGGAAACCTTTGACAGCGGCAAGGCGCTCGGCGACCCAGGGACCGTCGTAGAGAAGGGCCGCGGCTTCGCGGAAAGGCGCATAGTCGAAAGGCACTATGGTTGCGCCCAGGGCCTTCGCCCTCTCGATTGCCTGATCGTAGAGCCGCTCGACACTGGCGTTGCCGAAGAACTCCCGTTCAGCGCCATCGAGAACGCCGATACGCAAGCCGGACTCCGGCAATGAAGCCGGCTTGGCCTCGCGCGAGAAGGCATCGGCGGCGTCGAACCCTTCCGCGACATGGCGGATGGCGATGCCGTCGCCAACCGTCGCCGCGAAGATCGTGACGCAATCGACGCTTCTGCACGCCGGAACGACCCCGGTATTCGGCAGCAGTCCGGGCGTCGGCTTGATGCCGACGAGGTTGTTGAAAGCGGCGGGAACACGGCCGGAACCGGCGGTGTCGGTACCCAAAGCGAAAGTAGCAAGGCCGGCGGCAACCGCGACCGCCGACCCGGAGCTCGATCCGCCGGAAACATAGTCGGCATCGAAGACCGAGCGCGGCGCGCCGTGGGGTGAGCGCGTGCCGTTAAGTCCGGTTGCGAACTGATCGAGATTGGTCTTGCCGACGACGATGGCGCCAGCGGCCTTCAATCGCGCAACGACCGTAGCATCGCGCTGCGGACTATAGGCGTAGGCGGGGCAACCGGCGGTGGTCGGAAGACCGGCGGCGTCGATATTGTCCTTGACGGCGAAGGGGATGCCCCAGAGCGGCAGGCTGTTCGGTTCGGGCATGTTTGCCATCAGCGCACGGGCGGCCGCCCGCAGATCCTCGTCGGGTGCCTGCGTGATGAAGATCGCCGGATCCCTGGAGGCGGCGCGTCGGGCGATCACCGCTTCAATGATATCGAGCGGCGTCATGCCGGCGTTATATGCGGCTCGAAGGCTTGAAAGATCGAGAATGGTCGGCAGCATGTCAGCATTCCTCCAGGACGACGATGATGTCGCCTGCCTTGACGTTTCGACCTGGCCCGGCACGCAAGTCGCGAACGCGGCCTGCAGCGTGGGCAGTGACGTTGATTTCCATTTTCATCGACTCGATGATGGCAAGTGTGTCCCCGGCAGCAACCGACGCCCCCGGCTCGACCAGCAGTTTCCAAATGTTGCCCGGTACCGCACTGGCGACGCCGAAGCAGCCGGTCGGAATGTCGCCATCGAGACTCTCACCCAGGCCCTCGTGGCTGACGAAGCTGTCGTGCCCCTCGTCCTTCCAGCGCTTGCGCTCGGCATCGAAAGCGGCTTGCTGGACGCTTTTGAAAGCGGTGATGGACTGGGTGTTGGCCTTGAGTTCCCGTTCATAGGCCGCATACGAGAATTCCGTCTCCTCGATGCGAACCGGGTAGCCACCATGCGGAAAGGCCGCCCGCGCTTCCGTCAGTTCCTGGTGGGAGACGGGGAAGAAGCGGATCTGGTCGAAGAAGTTCAAAAGCCAGGGTTTGCCCCTGGTGAAAACAGGCGTCTGCCGCCAGGTGTTCCAGACCTGAATCGTTCGGCCGAAAAGCTGATATCCGCCCGGACCCTCCATACCGTAGATGCACATATAGGCGCCGCCGATGCCGACGGCATTTTCCGGCGTCCAGGTTCGAGCCGGGTTGTATTTGGTCGTCACGAGGCGGTGGCGCGGGTCCATCGGTGTTGCGACCGGTGCACCGAGATAGACATCGCCGAGGCCAAGCACGAGGTAATTGGCGTTGAAGATGATGTCTTTAACCGCCTGTTCGTCGGCGAGCCCATTGATGCGGCGGATGAACTCGATGTTCGACGGGCACCAGGGCGCGTTTGGCCGCACCAGCTCCTGGTATTTGCGCATCGCGAGTTCCGCATCCGGATCGTTCCAGGAGAGCGGCAAATGCACGATGCGGCTCGGCACCTTGACCGCTTGCGCCGCTGGCAGCGATGCCTCGATATCCGCCAGCAACTCAAGCAAGCGCTTTCGTGTCAGTGTGGTTCCATCATAGTGGATCTGCAACGAACGGATGCCCGGCGTGAGATCGATGATCCCGGGTAAACGCGCCTCCGTGACCGCCTGCATCAGCAGATGCACGCGCAGCCGCAGCGCGATATCGAGCGCCATCGGGCCGTATTCGACCAGCAGATTGTCGTCGCCCTGCCGGCGATAGACGACGGAAACGGGGCCATCCTCGCTTCGCCCGACAATCGGAGATCCCCTGTCGTCCATGGCGCGGTGGATCGCTGGCGCCGCGAGCGCATCCCCTGGCCTCGACACCGGATGAAATCGGATGCGGTCCCCCGGTTTGAACTGGCCCATCTTCCATTGCTCGTCGCGCGCGATCACCGCCGGGCAGACAAAGCCGCCAAGGCTTGGACCATCGGGACCAAGGATGATCGGCATGTCGCCGGTGAAATCGATCGCGCCGATCGCATAGGCATTGTCATGCAGGTTAGAGGGATGAAGCCCCGCCTCGCCGCCGTCGCTGCGCGCCCATTTCGGCGCCGGCCCGACGAGACGGACGCCGGTGCGGGCACTGTTGAAATGCACCTCGTAGGCCGTCGAAAACAATACATCGATGTCGTCTTGGGCGAAGAAGTCTGGCGCGCCATGTGGACCATAGAGAACGCCGACATCCCAGGCACGGGTCAGCGCCGCCGGTTCGTCCGGTGCCTTCGCCGGCTCCGTCGGTGCTTGCCGGGCAAGATGCAGCACATGTCCGGTCCTTAGCGCGCCGGTGGCGTTGCCGCCGAATTGCCCGAGACCGAAGGTGGCGCGGGATCCAAGCACGCGTGGTGCGGCAAACCCGCCCTCGACCGCCAGATAGGCCCGCTGGCCGGCGCCGTCGATGCTGGCGATCGATAGTACCTGCCCGGCGCGGATCGTCACCGCCGAATCGTGCGGCAGCAGCTCGCCGTCGCAACGCATCGCCATGCGCGCGCCGGCAAGCGCGACGCGCGTATCAGCGAAGAAACGCAGGGTCGGGCCGGAAACCGTCAACTCGAGTGCGGCAACCGTATCGGCGTTGCCGACAAGCCGGTTGGCATGACGAAAGGAGCGCTCGTCCATAGGCCCGCTCGGCGGCACGCCGACATGCCAGAGGCCGAGACGACCTGGCAATTCCTGGATGCTCGATTGTGCGCCCGGCGCCAGCACCTCGATGACATCAGGCACGAAGGCGAAATCGCGCAATGCCGTCGTTGCCACCTTGCCGCTGGCCAGCAGTTCGGACGCCGCGATCTCGCGCAAATAGCCGAGATTGGTCTCGATACCGGCGATCGACGTATCGGCGAGTGCGGCCTTCAGCTTCTCGATAGCGGCGGGCCTATCGTCGGCGGCAACGATGATTTTCGCGAGCATCGGATCGTAGAACGGCGTCACCTTCGTTCCAGTCTCGATCCAGCTGTCGACACGGGCGGTTTGCGGGAAGGCAACCTCCGTCAGCAGCCCGGCGCTCGGCCGGAAATCCGCATGCGGCATTTCCGCATAGATGCGAACCTCGATCGCCGCACCCTTGGGGACAAGCCTCCCGGCACCGGACACGACATCCTCGCCGGCGGCCTGGCGGATCATCCATTCGACGAGGTCGATGCCGAAAACGGCCTCGGTAACGGGATGTTCGACCTGCAGGCGGGTATTGACCTCGAGGAAATAGAATTCCTCGCGATCGGGATCGTAGATGAACTCGACGGTGCCTGCCGATTCATAGGAAACGGACGTGCCAAGATCGGTCGCCGCCCTGTGCAGTCTGGTGCGCGTCGCGGCGGACAGGCCTGGTGCGGGCGTTTCCTCGACGACCTTCTGGTTTCGCCGTTGCAGCGAGCAGTCGCGTTCGCCAAGGGCAATCACCCGGCCTTTGCCATCGCCGAAGATCTGCACCTCGACATGGCGGGCATCGGCCACGAAGCGCTCGATGTAGACGCGGGCATCGCCGAAGCTCGCGCGCGCCGTGCGCTGCACGCTGTCGAAGGAGGCTTTCAGGCTTGCCAGATCGGCGCACAGCTGCATGCCGATGCCGCCGCCGCCGGCGGTGCTTTTCAACATCACGGGATAGCCGATCGCTTCGGCTTCCGTCAGCGCTTGTTCAGGGCTCCGCAGCAGACCAGTGCCCGGCAGCAGCGGCACGCCGCTTGTCCTTGCAAGCTCGCGCGCCGTGTGTTTGAGCCCAAAGGCGGAGAGATGCTCGGGCCGCGGACCGATGAAGACGATGCCTTCGGCGGCAAGCCTTTCGGCAAAGCCGATGTTCTCTGACAAGAAGCCGTAGCCGGGGTGGACAGCTTGCGCACCCGTCACCTTGCAGGCGGCGACAACCTTATCGATATCGAGATAGCTTTCGCTTGCTGGCGCGGAGCCAAGGCGAACAGCTTCGTCGGCAAGCAGCGTCGCCATGGCGAAACGGTCGGCATCCGAATAGACCGCGACCGATGCGATGCCCATTGTCTTCAATGTCCGGATGACCCGGACGGCGATTTCGCCCCTGTTGGCGACGAGAACCTTGGTGAACATCACTTAGGCCTCGACCGCCGGAGCGGCATCCCAGATCAGCACGCGGATCGGCGTCGGATCGAAGCCGTTGCAGGGATTGTTGATCTGCGGACAGTTGGAGATCACGCAGAGCACATCCATCTCGGCGACCAGCTCGACATAATCACCGGGCGAGGAGATGCCATCGACGATGGTCATTTCGCCATTCGGTTTGATTGGCACATTCATGAAGAAATTGATGTTCGGGACGATGTCGCGCTTGCTCATGCCGTGCTTGGTCACTTCAAGCACGAAGTTGTCGCGGCAGGCATGCAGATATTTCGTGCCATGGCCGAAGCGCACGGTGTTGCTCTCACAAGAACAGGCGCCGGCGGATGTGTCGTGACGACCGCAACTGTCGGCCGACATGACAAGCATGACATTGCCTTCGTTCGACATGATCCTGGTGCCGACGCCGACATATGCGCCGCCCTGTGCCTGCATCGTGTCCTGATTGGAGTAGCGTTCGCCAAAATCATCGGCGCGATAAAATAGCGTGTCGATCGCCTGCTGGCCGTAGCTGTCCTCGATGCGGATCGTCTGGCCCTTGCGCACGATGCCGGACCACGGCGCCTCCGCTGCGATGAAGTGATCCTGGACGGCATTGTCGATGCTGCGCGAGGCCGCGGTCTGGATGAAATTGCTCATCGTTCGCCTCCCCTCAGGCCAGCATCAAGGCGTTGTTTTCGAAGCCGCGGACGGCTTCCGCGGTGGCTGTGCGGGCGAGATCGTCGGCGGCAGGTACCGCGGCGCGGAACCGGGTAACGGTGATCGGTTTGGGCTGATAGGTCGGATCAGGATCGAGCGGATGCGGGCAGTTGGAAAAGCCGACGATCATATCCATCTCGGCGCGAAGCTCGGCGTAGTCGCCGCTGTTGGAGAGCTTGCCGCGCCACTGGAATGCGCCGGCGTCGTCGATGCGCACCGGCGCGAACAGATTGAGGATGGCCGGGATATCCCGTCGTGTAAGACCAAGCTTGCCGGCCAGGAGGATCAAATTATCACGGGTGTTGCGTGTGCCTGTGTCCAGATATTTGACCGCGTTGGTCGCGGCCGTAGATCCGCCCATCAGGCAGTCATGAGCACCTGAGCTGTCCTCGATAAGCGAGAACATGACGCGCCCCATGTCGGAAAAAATCACCCGTCCCTTGCCGAGCGCGGTGGTCCATTGCAGCTTCGCGGTGTCGACAAGGTTCAGCCGCTCGCTGGCATCGTTGGCGTTCCAGGCGACAAGCGCGACGGTCGATCCACCCTCGCCCTGATCTATGCGGATCGCTTCACCGCGCTTCAGCACCGTTGACCAGTACCATCCGCCGGGGACCGTTTCCGCATGGATGATGACGGCCGGATCGATCGGAGGCGCGGGCATGGGGCTCGGCACGGGCAATGCCTTCGGTGCGAATTCAAGCCCTTTCTTCTGACGCTCTTCGTAGCGCTGCCGATTGACGGCGATTTCCTCTGGCGAACGTCTAATGTGCTGCATTGCTTTCTCCTGACAATGCCAAGTCGTCCCGGCGATGCCCCAGGAAAGCGACCGGGCCGTCCCGGTCGGGGCTGAAGATCGAAGGCACGCCCGCTTGCCGCGGCGGCCAGATGGAGATGTCGTTGGTGATCGTCGCGCCGTAGCGCTGCTTTTCCTCGGGGCGGTCGCGTCGCCGCTCGAAGGCAACGATGCGGCTGGCAAGAGTGAAAGCCTCGCGCATATCGTGCGTGACCATGACGATGGTCATTTGCGTTTCATGCCAAAGCCGCTTCATCAGCGTGTGGATCTCGGCGCGGATGCCGGGATCAAGCGCACCGAACGGTTCATCGAGCAGGAGGACTTTCGGCTTCATGATCAGTGCCTGGGCGAGCGCCAGACGCTGCTGCATGCCGCCTGAAAGTTGCACAGGGTATTTTTGTTCGGTACCCGAGAGACCGACTTCCGTTATGAGGTCGCGAGCCTCTTCGACAGCATTGCGTCGCGCGGCTCCGAAGAGCTTCGCCTTGTGGCGTGATTTGGAAAATTCTTTTCCAAGCAGGACGTTGCCCAGCACCGTCAGATGCGGAAACACGGAATAACGCTGAAAGACGATACCTCGATCCGGTCCCGGTTCCGCGGGCATCGGTTGGCCATCAATAAGGATAGTGCCCCTGGTCGGCTTTTCCTGGCCAAGCAACATGCGCAGGAACGTCGACTTGCCACAGCCCGATGCCCCAACAAGGGCGACGAAGGCGCGGGATGCGACTGTCAGCGACACATTCTCGAGGACGATCTGGTCGCCATACTCCTTCCAGACGTTCTGGATGACGAGTTCGCTCATCCCTGCGTCTCCAACTCCGACCACGGGAAGGCGACGATGCGGATCCGGTCGAGGGCGTAGTTGGTAACAACGGCAAGCAACGTGATCCAGACGACATAGGGAAAGATGACGTCCATCGACAGGTAGCGGCGGACCAGGAAGATGCGGTAGCCAAGTCCGGAGTCGGACGATATCGCCTCGGCGGCGATGAGAAACAGCCAGGCGGGACCGATCTGCAGCCTGAGGCACGTGATAAGCCGCGGCAGTATTTGCGGCAGCAGGACGCGTAGTGCGATCTGCCATGACGATCCACCAAGCGTCTCGGCTTTGATGATCTGCTCGCGGGGCAATTCCAGCACTCTGAGAGCAAGGTCGCGGATCATCGTTGGTGCTATGCCGATGACGATAAGCGCGATCTTGGAGGTCTCGCCCAATCCCATGACGATGAAGAGGATCGGAAGCAGCGCAAGGGGCGGAACCATGGAGATGACGGCGACAAAGGGGGAAAGCAACGCCCGCAAATAGGGCAGCATGCCGATAGCCATGCCGATCAGAAGCGCGATGACGGTGGAGATGCCGAGGCCGGCGAAAAGGCGGACGAGGCTCGCCCGTGTGTCCGACCAGAGCAGATAGTCGCCAGTGCGCTGATCGGCGACGAAGGCCATGCGGTCGATCGCATCGGCAAAGCCGGCCAGGCTCGGCAGAAGTTTGTCATTGGCGTTTTCCGCCAGGCGAGCGGCGGATCCGAAACCGTAAGCGACGGCCAGCAGCAGAAAGGGGAACAACATCAAGGCAAGCTGCGTGCCCCGGCCCGGTCTCGTGTTGATCCAGCGCATGAACAAAGCTCCGCTGATGAGGGGATGAGGCGGCGGCTTTCAACGCCGCCACCCGGTCAAGCGGTGCCTAGAGCGAGCCTTCGGCCGCGGCCTTCATATAGGCCCCGGTGAAGCGCAGCTTGACGTTGCCGCTGTCACCAAGAACCTTGCCGTCCGGCATTTCGATGCCGATGATGTCTGCAGACGGTGCCCCGTTGCCCAGCAGGCCCTTCGCGAAGAGGAAGTTGCGTACCAGGTCCATGGTCTTCGGCAGGCTTGGCGAAACGGTGAAGGCGACGGCATCCACGGGCTTGTCGAAGAGCTTGGTTGCCGCGAGCTGGCCTTCGAATCCCTTGAGATCGGTACCCGATGCGACGCCCATCGCTTCGCGAGCCGCCTTCCCCTCGTCGGTCTGGGCCGTCAGCAACGCCGCCGTCTCATACCAGATGCCGGCCAGCGCCTTGCCGAAATTGGGATTGTCCGTCAGCACCTTGGTGTTGGCGGCCATCAGGTCGATGATTTCGCCCGGAATCTGCGAGCTGTCGAAGACCTTCTTGGCGCTTGGATCTTCGAGAACGGTCGAAACCAGAGGGTTCCAGGTGACGACCGCGGTGACATCGGCGGTCTTGTAGGCGGCGACCATGTCGGCGTCGGAGGTGTTGACCACCTTCACATCGCGCTCGGTCGAGCCGATGCTTTCGAGCGCGCGGGTCAGCAGGTAATGCGACACGGAATATTCGACGAGATTGACGTTCTGGCCTTTGATGTCCGCAAGATTGCTCTTGTTCTTGAGGATGACGGCATCGTTGCCGTTCGAGAAGTCGCCGACAAGGACCGCTGTCGTATCAACGCCGCCGGCAGCAGGGATGGAGAGGCCGTCCATGTTGGTGAGCGTCACCGCATCGAAGGCGCCCGCCGTGTATTGGTTCATCGACTCGACATAATCGTTGAACTGTGTGACCTCGATCTTGAGGCCATATTTGTCCGCCCATTTCTTGACGATGCCATGATCGGCGGCATAACCCCACGGCATCCAGCCGACATAGATCGACCAGGCTACTTTGAAGTCAGTCTTCGGTGCGGCCGTGGCAATGGACGTCGCTCCAAACGCCAGCAAGGCGGCTAGTGCAGCAGTCGAGAGCATTCTTGAAAAAGTCTGCATAGAAATTCCCCTTTTTGCGTCTCTCAAAAAGGGATCGGCATGGACCATCGCGCCGCCAATCCCTTGGCTAACGAGGTCTCCCGGGCTTTTGTCCCGCCGTGCACCCGGTGGGATGTCTCCCGCACCGGTGGCAGCTCTCGGACCAGCACGCTCAAACGAACGCCGGAACCCTAGCCACCAACTCTAATTTTGATAAAGCAATGTCCGTGCCAATTCCCAACCCTATGTTTCGGATCAGAAAAAATTCGGCCGCAGTCCCACATGCCCAAAAAAGTGTGCGCACTGTGCAAAAGAATTGAGCATTGCGTCGCTCCCCTGTTGCGTTTTTTCGAACCCACCAACAGAGACAGAGGCGAACCTCATAGCACATGCCCTTGTAGGCAACTCGCTGCAATTCAGCGATGTGGCCTACCTCGGAGCTGAGGCTGTGGTCCTGGCTGCGCTCGGCCGAAGCAACGAAGCCGGAATTGGTAGTTCGATGAGTGTGGAGAAAGGCGGTAGCGGTCTCCCGCTACCTCCATTCCCCCACTCCTTTGACACCGTGGGGAAGGCACCCTCGCCCAAGAGTGCCGTTAGCCGCCCAGCGATTTCGACTTCCATCCCGCCGATCCTCGGTGGATCTCGAAACACCGTGACGGTTTCGATCAAGTCCCGCATCGCCTCTGCAGATTCGGAATCGCCAAAAGCAATGCCCTTGGCAAGCCCTGTCTGAAGCTGGTTCAATTGTTCCTCATAGCGTGCCAGCACCGCAGGATGCAGCGCGATCACTCCGGTCGCGGCGGGCACCAGATGCATCCAGGGCGGCACCAACCGCTTTGGGTCCGGCATAGGGATTTGCAAACTGCACGTTCCCAGCAGCGATGGGCTTGAAATTATGCGTCGACAGGCCTGCTGACCGATCGGCTCGGATGCCTGAGGTGCGTCGGCGTGATGCCAGTGTGCTGGCGGAAGACACGGCTGAAATGCCCAGCATTTTCGAAGCCGCATCTGTAGGCGATGTCGCCTATCTGCAGGTCGCTGCCTTCCAGCAGCGACTTCGCGTAATGCACCCTGAGGGCGAGATAGGCGGCCATCGGGCTGGTGCTCAGCTCCGTCGCGAACAGGCGCTCGAGCTGGCGCCGCGAGCAATTCAATCGGCTTGCGATCTCGGTGATCGATACCTTCTCCTGGAGATTGCTCTCCATCAGGAGCAAGGCGCGCTTGACCGCGCGGCTCGCGGCTTCGGGAAACAGGTCGCCGACAGGCTGCACGTCCCTGATGTTGCGGATTCGATCGAGAACAAGGATCTTGGCTGCCTTTTCCGCCGCCTTCTGGCCGATGAACTGGGATACGAAATAGCCGGCGAGATCAGCCGCACCCGTGCCGCCGGCGCATGTCGAGCGACCACGGTCGACGGAAAACAGGCTGTCGGCATGGGCGTTGACATCAGGAAACTGGCTGCGGAAGTCCTTGATGTGGAACCAGCTTACGGCGGCACTGTAGCCATCGAGCAGGCCGTAGCGCGCCAGCACGAAGCTTCCCGTGCAAAGTGCTGTCAGCGGCACCCCCTTCTCGGCGGCCCGCAATAGAAACGCTTCCTTATCCGAGCTGAGATTGCGGTTGGTGTCGAGCAGGCCGCCTACCACGACGATGTTGTCGAAATCCTCCGGATTGCCGATCCCCCTGGTCGGCAGCAATTCGACGCCGCAACTCGCCCGGATCGGCAGGCCGCGTTCGCCGACGATCTCCCAATCAAACTCAATCCTTCGGCTGCGGTCGCCCTCATCGCCGGCGAGTCGCAACGTGTCGATAAACAGCGACAGCGGCGACAGCGTAAAATCGCGCACCAGGAGAAACGCAAACTTCTTGGCCATTCGTTTCCCGAATTGTCCCCTCGCGTTATCCGAAGCTCGCTGAGACAGGATCGTCTTCCTGCCTCTCATGTGGCGGGCCATCGATCATCTGCTCATACATTGTGTACCATGAAAATACAATCCGTTGACTCACCTGCGGGCGCATGCAACTCTTCCAGTTGTGCCAGGTATGGTCGATTGGCAGAGATGATTCCGAAGGTGCGCTATGAAGGGAAGCAAAGGTAATCTTTACGACGATCTGAAGCGTCGCATCCTGACGATGGAGCTCGATCCTGACGAGGACCTGGACGAGGTGGCGCTGAGCGAGCGCTATGGCCTGTCGCGGACACCGGTCAGGGAAATCTTTCGCCGGCTGGAAGGCGAAGGCTACATCGAAATTCGCGCGAACCGTGGGGCCAGGGTTGTGCCGATGAACCATTCGACCCTTCGGCAATTCTTCCTGGTCGCCCCGATGGTATACGCCGCCATCGGCCGACTGGCGGTTCAGAATTTCAAGCCTTCACAGATGTCGGACTTGAAGGACACCCAGGAGCGTTTCCGCGCCGCGAGCAAATCGGGCGACGCGCTTTCCATGGTGGTCGAAAACAACAGGTTTCACGAGATCATCGGCGAGATGTCTGCGAACGCCTATCTTCAACCGAGTCTCGGCCGTTTGCTGATCGATCACGCCCGTATCGGCCATACCTTCTTCCGGCCGCGCAACGACGACATGCGCAAGCGGCTCCAGACGGCGGTCGAACACCATGACGGCTTCATCTCGGCCATCGGTGCGCATAACGAGGATACCGTTGTCGACCTGGTGTTCGAGCACTGGGAGCTGTCGCGCGAGAATATCGAGATGTTCATCGCGCCCCAGGGAATGAAAGCGGACGCCCTGGTTGGCGATTCCTAACAGCCGCACCCGGGCCATCCGGGAGGCGCTGGCGGCCAAGACAAGGGAAGCGCCTGAATCCCGGGCCAGTGGCGGCCCCGAAATTCCTTCTGAAGAGGAAACTCCGCAGCCACCGCTCGTCCGTGGGCTTATGCAATGTCGCCCAAAAGTGCGCGGCGGTTTCGGAGAACGACATGCATCAAAACAAAGGCTTAATGCGCGTCGCCTGAATCCGTTTAAAGCGCGCCTGAGCCGAGCCTTCCTGGCAAACATCCAATCCGCGCCAGCCGTGTTCTGGCGGCGGATACGTCTCCTCGCCGCGCGTGAACTCTTGGCCAGCCGGCAGCGCGGCGCCACCGAGATTGCCTATGAAACCGGATTCAGCGACAGCGCACATTTCTGCAGCACATTCAAGAAGCACTTTTCGATGACGCCCAAGCAGTTCAGACGAATTGGAAAGCGGTGATGCGGCTCGTCTGCCGTTGAGCCAGGCGGCGACCTGAGCAGGCGTTTGCCCCACATCGAACCTGTCGGTCCGCTACGGCAGCGCCTTGCTGACTGAGACCTGTCCCACAATCGTAGTGGCGCGCGCCAGGCATAGAGTGGCCTAATTCCCCTCTCGCCACTGATCCGCCACGCCGCTCCGATCGCGCACTGCCGCTGTTGCTGGCAGTTTCGCCGTCGACAGGGCGCCTGTCGCATTTGCGCTGCCGGACGACGCTTCGGTGCATGGCCTTTGGGGCGGGTGTGTTTTATGCGTATAAAATTTGTGTACTCAGATAATACAATCTGTTGACTCCGGCCCGCCGGTGTGCAATTTTCCGTGCCATCAAATCCGACCGACTGGTTCCGGCACTGAGAATTCTCGCACGAGAGTTCGCGGAGGGTCCCCTTTGGCCGGATGACCAGATGGTCGAAACGGCCACTCCAGGGACGGAGAACTGTCTTGAAATTCGAGGGCATCTCCACGCCGGCGGTCACACCGCTCGACCCGGACGGCCAGATCGACAACGCCGCTTTCGCGGACGTTCTCGAGTCACTCATTGAAGCCAAGGTGCACGGCATCATCGTCGGCGGATCGACGGGTGAATATTACGCCCAGAGCGCCCAGGAGCGCTTTGATCTCGGCGCCCTCGCCAAGCAGGTGATCGGCACTCGCCTGCCCCTCATCATCGGCACGGGCGCCACCAGGACCGAAGATTCGGTCGAATACGCCAAGGCGGCGAAAGCGATCGGCGCCGACGCGATCCTTGTCTCGTCGCCGCCATACGCCTTGCCGACCGAGCGCGAGAATGCGGTTCACGCGCTGACGATCGACCGCGCGGCGAACCTTCCGATCATGCTCTACAACTATCCGGCCCGGATGGGAGTGACGATGAGAGAGGACTATTTCTCCCGCGTCGGCAAATCCCGCAACGTCGTCGCCATCAAGGAGAGCTCCGGCGAGATGGGCAACCTCCATCTGCTGGCGCGGAAGTTCCCTCACATCGCGCTGTCCTGCGGCTGGGACGACCAGGCGCTCGAATTCTTTGCTTGGGGCGCCAGGAGCTGGGTCTGCGCCGGTTCCAATTTTCTGCCACGCGAACATGTCGCGCTCTACGAAGCCTGCGTGCTCGAAAGGAATTTCGACAAGGGCCGCGCCATCATGACCGCGATGCTGCCGCTCATGGATTTCCTCGAATGCGGGAAGTTCGTTCAGTCGATCAAGCACGGATGTGAGCTGATCGGCCTGAAGGCAGGCTCGGTGCGGGCGCCGCTGCGTCCGCTCAATTCCGAAGAAAAGCGAACTCTTCAGACTGTCGTCGCCACCTTGAAGCGCACGGTCGCCCAGATCACGTCGGGAGCAAACCATGCATGAACCTTTGACTGCTGCCGAATACAAGGCGATTGCCGCAGGCCTTCAATTTACGACAAATGCCTTCATTGACGGGGCGTTCCGTCCGGCGAATTCCGGCAAGACGTTCAAGACGACCAATCCGGCGACGGGCGACACACTTGCCGAGATCGCGGCATGCGACGCCAGCGATGTCGATTTCGCCGTGGCCAAGGCCAGACAAGCCTTCGACGACGGCCGCTGGCATCTCCGCTCGCCCGGCGAGCGCAAGGCCGTGCTCATCAAGTTCGCCAAGCTTCTGGAGGACAACCGCCACGAGCTTGCTGTCATGGAGAGCCTCGACAGCGGCAAGCCGGTCCGCGAATGCCAGACCGTCGATGTTCCGGACACGATCCATACCATCCGCTGGCATGCCGAGCTGATCGACAAGCTCTATGACAACACCGCACCCGTGGGCTCGAACGCGCTGACCATGGTCGTGCGCGAACCGGTCGGTGTCGTCGGCTGCGTCCTGCCCTGGAACTTTCCGCTGCTGATGCTGGCCTGGAAAATCGGTCCGGCGCTCGCCGCCGGATGCTCGGTGATCGTGAAGCCCGCCCAGGAGACAACGCTGACCACGCTTCGCGCCGCCGAACTCGCGCATGAGGCGGGTATCCCGGCTGGCGTCTTCAACGTCGTCACCGGCGGCGGCAAGGAGGTCGGCGAACCGATCGGCATGCATATGGGCGTCGACATGGTGGCGTTCACCGGATCAACGCCGACAGGCCGCCGCTTCCTGCGCTACGCGGCCGACTCCAACCTCAAGCGCGTCGTCCTCGAATGCGGCGGCAAGAACCCGGCGGTGGTTCTCGATGATGCCGAAGATCTCGACCTTGTCGCCGAACAGGTGGTCAACGGTGCGTTCTGGAACATGGGCGAGAACTGCTCGGCCACGTCACGGCTCATCGTCCACGCCAGCATCAAGGACGAGTTGCTGCAGCGCATCGGCGCCTACATGCGCGAGTGGAAGACGGGCGATCCGCTCGACCCGGAAAATCGCATCGGCGCGCTGGTCAGCAAGAACCATTTCGAGAAGGTGAAATCCTTCCTCGGCGACGTGAAGACCGAAAAGCTCACCATCGCCCACGGCGGCGGCACGCGTAAGGGTATCTACATCGAGCCGACCGTCGTCGACGGTGTTACGCCTTCGAGCCGTCTCTTTCAGGAGGAGATTTTCGGACCGATCCTTTCGGTCACGACGTTCAATTCGCTTGCCGAGGCGATCGCTCTCGCCAACGACACGAACTACGGCCTGACTGCGTCCGTCTACACCGGAAGCCTGCGCAAGGCGATCAAGCTTTCACGCGAGATCCGAGCCGGCGTCGTCACCGTCAACTGCTTCGGCGAAGGCGACGCGACGACACCATTCGGCGGCTACAAGGAATCCGGTTTCGGAGGTCGCGACAAGTCGGTCTTCGCGCATGACAACTACTGCGAATTGAAGACTGTCTGGATCGACGTCTCGGATCGTTCGGTCGACGAGACCATCCGGTGAACGAAATCGTCGTCAAGCGCCTTCCGGCGGAATCCGGAACCTCGGGTTGGGAGGCGATCAGCAGACGCGGCTTCCCCGTCCGGACGCTCGACGGCGACATATCGGCCGACTGGCTGATCATCGGTGCCGGCTTCGCCGGCCTCTCCGCCGCGCGGCGGCTGTCGCAACTGCGGCCCGGCGACAAGATCGTTGTGCTTGAAGCGGGAGAGATCGCCAAGGGCACCGCAGGCCGGAACTCCGGCTACATGATCGACGTCCCGCACAATCTGTCATCGGGCGAATATTCCGTGGCCAGCGAGGCCGCGACAAAGACGGAGATCGCCCAGAACCGTTTTGCCATCTCTTTCGCCGCCGACGCCGCGGCGGAATACGGAATGTCCGTGCGCACCTTCGATCCGTCGGGCAAGATCAATGCCGCGGCGACCGGGCGCGGCATGAAGCTCAATGCAAGCTATGGCCGCTCGCTCGCCGGCATCGGTGAGAAGCATCGCTTTGTGGATGCGGGCGAGATGCGGGAGATCACCGGATCGTCCTACTATCTGGGAGGCCTCTACACGCCGGGCGCGGTGTTGATCCAGCCCGCCGACTATATCCGCGGCTTCGCCGCCGGGCTGGCGTCGAAGGTCGACTTATTCGAGCACTCGCCGGTGCTTAAACTTGAGCGTCTAGGCCGGATGTGGAAGGCCCTGTCGCGCGGCGGCAGCGTGACTGCTCCGAAAGTCATCCTGGGCGTCAACGGCCACGTCGAGGATTTCGGCCACTTCCGCGGCCGTCTGATGCACATCTTCACCTATGCATCGATAACCGCGCCCTTCACGTCGAGGTCCACGGGCAAGGACAGGTGGGCGTTGCTCCCTGCCGATCCAATGGGTGCGACCGTGAGGAAGATCACCACCGATGGGTCCTCGCGTATCGTGATCCGGACCCGCTTCACCTACGACTGGAGCATCCAGGTCGGCGCGAAACGCCTGGCCGGGATCGCCGCTGAGCAGCGCACTTCCCTGGACGCCAGGTTTCCGGACCTCAAGGACGTGCCGTTCGAGCATGTCTGGGCCGGGCGACTTTGCCTTAGCCGCAACCACGTGCCCGCCTTCGGCGAAATCGAAGAGGGCCTCTACTCGGCGTGCTGCGAGAACGGCCTTGGGACCGTGAAAAGCACGCTCGCGGGGGTCATGGCCGCCGATCTGGCGACCGGCACCCGCTCGGACATGCTCGACGAATTCTCGGATCAGCCAGAGCCCGCGAGGCTCCCTCCGGAGCCGCTCGCATGGCTCGGCGTCAACACCGTGATCCGATTGCAGGAATTGCGTGCAGGCCGCGAGGGATGAGCCCTCGCCGCGCAATATGAGGACTGAGCCGACCGCAAGGTCTTCAGATGAGAATGGGAACAACAATAAGGAGTGAGTAAAATGAAGACGTTGTGGAAAGCGCTCTGCGCTGCCGCGATGGTCGGTATGACCATGCTGTCCGCTCAGGCGGAAGAAAAGACCATTACCGTGGGCACGATGTCCTGGGAGGACCTCACCCCCATCACCGGCATCACCAAGAAGGTGCTCGAAGATTCCGGCTACACCGTGAAGGTGGTACCCTTCTCCGAATGGGGCATCGCCTACGCCGCGCTGACCAAGGGCGACATCCAGATCCTTGCCTCGCAGACGGACTACGTCGCCCAGGACTATTGGGACAAGAACAAGAAGAAGCTCGAGAAGATCTCGCCGGTTTCGCATGGCCTGTTCCAGGGCGTGGCGGTGCCGAAATACGTGACGATCGACTCCATGGACCAGCTGAATGACAACGCCGACAAGTTCGGCGGCAAGATCGTCGGCATCGAGCCCGGTTCGGGTCTCATGCGCGATACGGCAAACTCGGTGAAGGCATACGACCTGAAACTGCAGCTCGTTGATGGTAGCACCGCCGCCATGACCGCAGCGCTCAAGTCGGCAACCGACCGCAAGGAATGGATAGCCGTCACGATGTGGGAACCGTCGTGGATGATGCAGAAGTACGACGTCAAGTTCCTCAAGGACCCGAAGGCTGTCTTCCCGCCGCCGCAGAGCTACTACTGGATCGGGAAGAAGGGCTTCTCCGCCGACAATCCGCATGCACGCGAAGTCATCGCCAGTGTCTACGTGCCGCTTGCCGACATCACAGCAATCAATTCTGCCGTCAACGAAGGCAAGTCGATGGATGACGCCATCAAGGCATGGACCGACAGCCATGCCGACCTCCTGAAGCGCTGGGAGAACATCAAGACCCAGTAGTCGTCGAAACGGCGGGCCGGCGACATCGGCGGCCCGTCCCGGAGCAACGAAAACATGAAGGCCGCCGCCAAGCCGGCCCGTGGGGAACGCGATGAACACTGCGATGAACGGTACCAACGAAGTGCTGGTCGACTGCCAGTCGGTATGGAAGATCTTCGGCGCGCGCGCCCAGGCCGCTGTCAAGGCCATCTCCGAACGTGGACTATCCAAGAAGCAGGTGCTGCAGGATTTCGACTGCGTTGTCGGTGTCTCCGACGCCAGCCTGCAGGTCCGCCGCGGCGAGATTTTCTGCATCATGGGGCTCTCGGGTAGCGGCAAGTCGACGCTGATCCGTCTCCTCAACCGCCTGATCGAACCGAGCCTCGGCAAGATCACGGTCAAGGGAAAGGAAATCGCCAGGCTCAATCCCGGCGAGCTGCGCGAAATGCGCTCCCGCAACATCGGCATGGTGTTCCAGAGCGTGGCGCTTCTCCCCAACCGGACGGTTCTCGAGAACGCCGGCTTCGGCCTCGAGGTGCGCGGCGTCGCCAAAGACGAGCGCAACAGGACTGCCCGCGCTGCGCTCGAAAAGGTCGGACTTGGCGACTGGACCTCGCGCTATCCGAAAGAGCTGTCCGGCGGCATGCAGCAGCGCGTCGGCCTCGCCCGGGCGCTGGCGGCAGACCCCGAAATCATCCTCATGGACGAGCCGTTCAGCGCCCTCGATCCGCTGATCCGGCGCCAGCTGCAGGACGAATTCCGACAGCTGACGAAGTCGCTGGGCAAGTCGGCCGTCTTCATCACCCACGACCTCGAGGAGGCCATCCGCATCGGCGACCGCATCGCCATCATGAAGGACGGTGTCATCGTCCAGGTCGGGACGGCGGAGGAGATCGTAACCAGACCCGCCGATGATTACGTCTCCGATTTTGTGGCGGGCATCTCACGGATCCATCTGGTCAAGGCACACTCCGTCATGCGCCCTGTTGCCGAATTCAAGGCGGCGGAGCCGCATTGCGACGTGAACGCGCTTCTTCGCACGTCGCCAGAGGCCGATATCGCTGCGCTCATCGATCTCACCATGCAGTCCGATCGCGATGCGATATCGGTCGTCGAGAATGGGGCCGTCATTGGTGTCGTGACCATTCGTGGCTTGCTCCGGGGCGTCGCCGGCACGCCAACCGCCGCCTAGGCTCGGGAGAAGCGCAATGGACATCTCGACCATCACGGATACTTTTGACAGCTGGACGGACAATGCACTTGGCTGGATCAGCGACAACGGCGAGTGGCTATTTGACTCTGTCAGGGCCGTGCTCGAAGGCACCTATGACGGCGTCCTCTGGCTTCTTCAGCTCGCACCGTTTTACGTGATCGCGATGATCGCAACCCTGCTTGGATGGCGCTTGATCGGCGCCTTCGCCGGGATCCTGGCGGGGCTCGCCATGATCTTCTGCGCGGTCATGGGACTTTGGAGCGAAACCATGAGCACATTGGCCCTGGTGATCACTGCCACGATCCTCGCTCTTCTTTTCGGCATTCCAATTGGAATCGTTGCTGGCTTCGTCAGGGCGTTTGACCGCTTTCTCGAGCCGATACTCGATCTGATCCAGACCATGCCGCCCTACATTTATCTGCTTCCGGCGATCGCGCTGCTCGGCTACGGCGCTGCGACCGCGCTCGTCGCCACCTTTATCGTCGCGATGCCTCCCGCCATCCGGCTCACCTCTTTGGGCATCCGGATGACGCCGCACGAATTCATAGAGCTTGGCCAGGCAAGCGGCCTGACACCGTGGCAGATGTTCACCAAGATCAGGCTCCCTTTCGCCATCCCGAGCATGATGGCCGGGGTCAATCAATGCCTGATGATGGCTTTCGGCATGGTCGTCATCGCCGGCATCGTCGGATCTGGCGGTCTGGGTGAGACAATCTATTCGGCGGTGCGCACGCTCGACATCGCCACGTCGATCAACGCCGCGATCGCGATCGTCATCCTGACCATGGTGCTCGACAGGCTCACGCAGAGCGTGGCACGCCGCACCGAGGGAGACGCACGATGAATCCCGATATCCTCAAGTTTTCGCCGGGCGCTTACCTCGCCCCTGCCGTGGATTGGCTGAACAAGAACTTCCATCCGTTCTTCGACGCGGTGACCAAGCTGATCGAGGCGGTGCTGGGCGCCATCGAAACCGCCCTGCTCTACCCGCCGCCCTACGCAACGATCGTCATTGCAGTCCTTCTCGCCGGGTTCTTCGTTAGTGTCAGGGTCGCTGTGGTGACGGCCATTGCACTCACCTTCTGCCTGCTGGCGGGTTTCTGGGCGGCTTCGATGCAGACGCTGGCGCTGGTGACCGTGGCGGTGATCATTTCCGTCGCGGTTGCGTTCCCGCTTGGCGTCCTGGCATCACGCTACCGCAAGTTCGAGGCCACGATCCGACCCGTGCTGGACATCATGCAGACGGTGCCGCCATGGGTCTATCTCATTCCCGCCGTGATGATCTTCAGCCTCGGCCGCGTTCCGGCGATCATCGCCACGATCGTCTACGGCATCCCGCCGATGTTGCGCCTGACAACGCTCGCCTTCAACCAGGTACCGAAAGACCTGCTGGAGCTCGGCCAGGCCACCGGCGCCTCGCCGCGGTCGATCCTGTTCAAGATCGAAATCCCTTCGGCCACCCCGACACTGCTGGTCGGTCTCAACCAGTGTATCCTGCTGTCGCTGGCCATGGTCGTCCTGGCCGGCCTCGTCGGAGCAGGCGGTCTTGGCGCCGAGGTGACGCGGGGATTGACGCGGATGGAGATGGGCCTGGGCCTCAGGGCCGGCCTGTCGATCGTCGCAGTCGCCATCCTCCTCGACCGGGTTTCCAGAGGCGTGCTGCAGCGCAGCCAGGCGCCTGGCACAGCAAAGCCCGCGTGAATCGCAAAAGGAATTCCCATGCGCCGCAGTTTCTTCTGCATCGACTCCCACACCTGCGGCAATCCGGTGCGGCTGGTCGCCGGAGGCGGCCCCCTGCTGCCTCATATTCCCATCGCCGAGCGACGCGACCTGTTCGTACGCGACCATGACTGGGTCCGGCAGGCGCTGATGTTCGAACCGCGCGGACACGACATCATGTCGGGCGCGATCATCTATCCCGCCTACCGCCAGGACTGTGATTTCGCCGTGATCTTCATCGAAGTCAGCGGCTGCCTGCCAATGTGCGGTGCCGGCACGATCGGCCTCGTGACGGCGGCAATCGAGGAAGGCCTGGTAACGCCCCGGGTTCCGGGCGAACTCTCGATCGAGACTCCGGCCGGCAGGGTTGATATTGAATACGAAAAGCCGGGCGAGTTCGTGGACTCCGTGCGGATGTTCAACGTTGCCAGCTATCTGCATGCCGCCGACGTCGCCGTCGATGTGCCCGGTCTCGGTCGGCTCGTCGTCGACATCGCCTATGGCGGCAACTACTACGCCGTCGTCGAGCCGCAACAGTCATGGCCGGGCCTGGACGGCATGTCCGCGAGCGACATCGTCGACCTCAGCCGTGGTCTGCGCGAAGCGCTCAAACCTGTCTGCGATCCAATTCATCCCGAAGACGAAAGGATACGCGGCGTGGACCACGCCATCTGGTGCGACACGCCCTTAAGCAGCGATGCTGACGGCCGTGGCGCGGTCTTCTACGGCGACAAGGCCATCGACCGCTCGCCTGGCGGGACCGGAACGTCGGCTCGTATGGCGCAACTCCATGGCAAGGGGCGGCTGAAGCTCGGCGACAGCTTCCGCCAGGAAAGCCTGATCGGCACAGTGTTCGAGGGCCGTGTCGAGGCCGAGACCGACATAGGCAACTTCAAGGGCATCAAGCCCAGTGTCGGCGGCTGGGCGCGGATCATCGGCCACAATACAATTTTCGTCGACGATCGCGATCCGTTGGCCCACGGGTTCCAAGTGCGGTAACGACAGCGGCTATGCCAGGAATTCCCCGCGGGCCAATACGCTGACCTACAGCTCTTCCATGGGATGACGTCTGGTTTTAAGCGGCGGCCAAGATACTCTGCTGTGGGCATCGGCTTGGTGGCTTTCGCAATGTTCGGGCTGTGGCTGCACGGCTGGCTGTTCGGAGTCTCGCCCTTCGCTTGAACGTCCGCAGCGACGGCGCGCCTTCAAAATGGCCTGGCGAATCCCACCAGTTGCCGCGGATCGAGCGCCTCGCAGACGCCACAGTGAACCAATGCTTGGCATAAGGTTGGCACATCAGAATTTTGATCCATAGACGGACTCCAGCCGGCAACGTTGCGGTTCGGCTCGGATCGAGCCTTGTGACGCTGCAAACACGAGCGGTACAGGATACAATCACCGGAGCGAACGTGTCCCCGGGATGGCTCAAATGTCCTCCGTCGATTCTCTCGCCGCGAGAATATTGTCGGCGACATTGATGTTCGATCGGGCGTCGTTGCTGGCGCTCGAGGCTTTGGCTGCCGAATCCGACCGTCGGGTCCTGAGGCGCGGTGAGGTCTTGGTTCGCGAAGGCGATCCATCGGACAGGTTCTTCGTCGTGCTGTCCGGTCGCTTTACGGTACACAAAGGAGATCCGATTGGCTCGGTCGCCGAGATCGCACAGGGCGAACTAGTCGGCGAAATTGGTTTCTTTGCAGGACTGCCACGTACGGCCACTGTCCTTGCAGCGCGCGATTCGATCGTCCTTGAAATCAGTCGTAATCATTTCGAGAAGGCGGCAGAGGCTTTGCCGAACCTGAGAGAGGCGGTCACAATATTTCTGGCGCGCCGGTTCGCCACGCAATCTCCGATTTTGTCACGTCCCCAGAATCCTGCCAAGATCCGAACGCTTGCCATCATTGCAGCCGGCGGAAGTCGCATCTCACCGGTTTTCATCGGGCACCTACAGCAAGAGTTCGGCGCGGTCACGCGCGCTCAGTTCGTTTCCCGGCTTGACGTCCACGCGAAGTTCGCAGGTCGTCCGATCGACGGCCAGCCGGTCCTTAACTGGTTGAACGAACTGGAGGCGCAAGCTGAATTCGTTGTCTACGTCGCCGATGAAGAACCTAATGAATGGACCCGAGTCTGCATTCGCCAGGCCGATACCGTCCTGTTGCTGGCGAACGCGTCCTCCTCGCCTCGCTTGAACGCGTCCGAGGAATTGGCGCTATCGGTCCATCCACCAGCGACCGGTCGGCTTGTCCTAATTCACGACAATCGCTCGGCTGCGGTCTCCGGCACCTCTGCGTGGCTCGATGAGCGTCCCTATGTCGGCCAGCATCATCATGTTGCGCTGGAGGACGGGGCTGATATCCAGCGCCTGGTTCGATTTATTTCCTGCAAGGCACGTGGCTTCGTGGCGGCGGGGGGTGGGTCCCTGGGCAGCGCCCATTTGGGCGTCTACAAGGCCTTCTTCCAGGCGGGCGGGCGCTTCGACTATCTCGGCGGGACGAGTTCCGGAGCGGCGATGATGGCCGGCTTCGCAAGAGGATTGGACGCGGAGCAGATCGACCGCGGCACGCACAACATATTTGTCAAGAGTCGGGCGTTTCGGCGCCCCACCTTGCCGCGTTTCGCGCTTCTAGATCACAAAACCTTCGATCGAGCCCTTCGGGCGGAATACGGCGACGTTCTGATCGAAGATCTTTGGCTTCCGTTCTTTGCACTTTCGACCAATCTGAGCAGCCGTCAGCCCCATGTCCACCGTCGTGGAAAACTCTGGCAAGCCGTTCGGGCATCCGGCTCGATCCCGGGTGTCCTGCCGCCGTTCTTTACGGCTGACGGCGATATGCTTGTAGACGGCGCCATCATGAACAATTTGCCGCTGGAACAGATGAGGGAACTCAAGACCGGCCCCAATGTCGTCGTGAGCTTTGGGTCCAGTGGACCGCAAAAATACCCCATCGACTATGACCGTATCCCCGGAAGATCGGAACTTGCGGTCGCCCTGCTGAACCCTTTCGGCCGTGCCCGCTTGCCGCAGGTTCCGAGCATGCTTCAGGTTATTACCGCGAGTATGCTGACACACGGGCCGCAGGACATTGCCGTCGGCGACGAGGATGTCTTGGTCTGTCCGCAGGTTTCGAGCACGATCAGCTTCATGGATTGGAGTCGGCATTCCGAGTTGTTTTCGGACGCCTACGACCGCACGGCCCAATGGATAGAGGAACGTCTCCGCCAGAACGACTCAGGGCTCCGGGCGGTGCTCGGTAACGCACATACTTAGCGCATCACAGCCTGACTTGACCAGGTCGTGACCAGGTCTGATTTCGGCGGGCGGACTTTCGCCAAGGCACGCGTGGCCCGCCAAATGTGCCGCATCTAGGCAAAGGCGGATCGGCGAGACCGCGAACACAAATCTTCGGTGTCTTCGTTACAAGTAACCCGGCATCGGGGGAGACCTATTGGGCGGCCTTGGTTGACGCGGACGGTTCCGCGCCGCAGTCCTTACGTGCCGCCGCCGCCAGGATCTTCTCCAGCGGGATCGTCACGGTCTTGTGGCTTTCCATCTGGTTGAACAGGTCGGTGAATCCATCGGCCGGAGTATTCGCGTCCTTGGGGGTCACCAGCTTCGCCAGAATGCACTGGGAATAGGGCTCATTACCCTGGGTATGGGCACGCAAGGCCTGCATTCCCAAAGCCATGCTGAGGACGCGCGCTTCGGCAAGGCTGTCGGGAATGAGCGTAAAAAACTCATTGATCGGCGTAAAGTTTTGAACCACAGGCGCCGTTGTCGCGTTTTGAGCGCTGCTGGCGCTGCATTTGGCATTAATGGCCGCCCGATCCCATGAAATTCCCCGACGCTTTTTGAATTTACGGCAATGATCGTCGCATTGATGGATATGGTACCGATTTGCCAGCCATGGCCTGCTAAGAGTACGCGAAAACAGATCAATAAATCTCTACCCCCCACTACTACCTTTAGACATGATGTCCCACCTCCCAATATCCGTTAAATTCAAGTACGCCGCAGCGTTGCTTGGCATTCAAGCTTCCGCTGGACTAAAGGGGCGCGTTATGCACCAAGTCAAAGTCGTTTGCCCTAATTGCCGGATGCAGGGCGCTGGACCCCTGAGGATGAACTGCACAAAATGCGGCGGAACCGGCTTTGTCTACGAGTCGAGAATGGATCCCGGTCCAGCTAGGGGCTTCCTCCGGCTGGTTGTTATCGGCGCCGCTATCATGCTGACCTATTGGTACGTTACCGGCATCACCTACCATGGGTATTAAACCGCCAAGCCGCCTTCCGCCTGTGCGCTATCGCCCTTGACGGTCGGGGTGCGTTTCCCCTCATGCGCGCGATCCCAGACTGACGCGCGAAAAATCCGCCTGACTTGGGCGGGTTCGCGGCCCATCTCTACACTTTAACGGAGACGCGGAAGCCTGCCCGTGACGTCATAGCACGTCGTCGAGTGAAACAACTTTGCGCTCGGCGGCCTACCAGCGGATTTGATTTGCTTGGTGATCCCCCAACCTTAGGGCAAACTGCGTGTCGGGGCTCCAGGAGGAGAAATGAGAGCACGCGCTGCAACGCTCGGGGATCTCGAGGATGTCTTTCGCGGCCTGTCGAAGCGGATGTCGGATGAATACGTCGCTGCCGGCAAGGACAGCAAGATCGCTTACGACAATTTGATGATGAACTTGAAGGAAGGCCGTGCGCATGCGCTTGTCGAGGGCGACAAGACCGTGGCGATCATCGCCTGGCATGAGAACAGCGACGCTGCCAATACGCTGTTCGCCGCACAAGAGGATTTCTTCCGTGCCGCGACCATTCGCTTCTGCAAACGGCATATCAGGCACATCCAGGCACTCGCCGGCAACCTGCCCATCCACTCGCGCAGCTGGCTGCAGGGGTCGGATGTCGCAAGATGGTTTCACCTAATCGGCTATGTCGAGCGCGGCCAGGAGAACGGCGCCACTGTCTTCGAGCTGCCGCCGGCTCGCGGATAGAAATCGCGGTGTCGGGACAGAAGTTTGGCCGCATGCCTTGGCGATCAATGGATACGTTCACATTTCGTCATCCTGGGTCGGAGCAACGAGCAAAGCGACGCGGCGCAGGCCATCAGCGGCTTGAAACGCGCCGCATGAAACTGTGGCGATGCGAAGTCCCGAGCGATCAGACTGTCGGCGAGCGACGGCAAGGCGATTCGGCCACGCTACGCACAGTGCGACGTCACGTCCCACCGAAAATCGCCGCACGGATGACCAATCCATGTTCAGTATCATTTTTCCTCCACTAATTCGTTCCATGACAGGATGGTCCACGGCAGCCTTCGGGCAGGTGTGCCCAGGATTATCCGAGATCAAAGACGGCCAAGGGCACGAATCAAAAAAGTCGGCGGCACGCTGCGGCGGAAAGGTGTAGAAGACCGTGGCGAACGCATCGAGGGCAGTGCGATCGGGTTGCGCTCGGCAAGGCTTGATGATTTGTTGCCGCTATACGGAGAACGAGTAATGCGTGAGCCTGCCGGTCAAGACGAATATGGGTCTACCAATCCCTTCGACCCGGACGATCTGCCGACGTTGAATGCGATAGGTCCAAGCATGGGAAGCGGCAACGACTTCGAGAAATATGCGGTTGCCGTGATCATCGTGTTCGGCGCGCTGATCATTGGTGGGTTGATGGCCGCGTCGATGACCTTCGGGCACCGCAATGGGTTCCTCTTTGCACTTGGCGGCGCCACATCGGCCTGGATATCGGGAAACGCGCTGCTGCTCGACCGGCCGCGCATCTACGCGCTGTTTGTCGGCATCGCCGCCTTGTTGCTGATAGCGTCGACCGTCACGCTGATTTCGTGACGGTCCGGCTTGTGAAATAAGACATCAATATCCGAGCGCTTCGCCCGATGCGGCACGGCTGTCGATAGCGCCATTGTAGCGCGCGCCGCCGCCCTTCTCGATCTCCGCCAGGCTCTTGCCACCGACCAGGATGCCCGCAGCCTGGCCCCAGGTCTTATCACCCAGATCGAGGTGGTAGCCCATGCCGGCCAGCAGTTTTTCGGTATCCGGCGACAGGCCGAACGGCTCGATGTAAACCGTGTCGGGGAGCCATTGGTGGTGGATGCGCGGCGCGTCGATTGCCTCCTGGATGTTCATGCCATGGTCGACGACGTTGACGATGGCTTCCAGCGTGATGGTGATGATGCGCGAACCGCCCGGGCTGCCGATGACCATGAACGGCTTGCCGTCCTTGGCCACGACGGTCGGGCTCATCGACGACAGCGGCGTCTTCTTCGGCTGGATGGCGTTGGCCTCGCCCTGGACCAGACCATAGAGGTTGGGCACGCCGGGTTTCTGGGTGAAATCGTCCATCTCGTTGTTGAGCAGGATACCGGTGCCGTCGGCGACGACGCCGGCGCCGAACGAGCCATTCAGCGTATAGGTAACGGCGACCGCATTGCCGTCATTGTCGATGATCGAATAATGCGTCGTCTCCTTGCTCTCGCCAAAGCCCTTCGGCATCAGGTCCTGCGACACGCCGGCCCGGAACGGATCGATCTTGTCGCGAATGTCCTTGGCATAGGCCTTGTCCAACAGTTTCGAGACCGGGTTGTCGACGAAATCGGGATCGCCGAGTGCTGAATTGCGGTCGACATAGGCATAGCGCATCGCCTCGACCATGACATGGACCGTCTCGGCGGAACCGGCGCCAAGGTAAGACAACGGATAACCTTCCAGCACGTTGAGGATTTCGCAGATGATGACGCCGCCGGAGCTTGGCGGTGGCGACGATGTGATCTCATAGCCGCGATAGGTACAGGTCACCGGCTTCAGTTCGCGAACCGCATATTGCTCGAAGTCCGGCTTGGCCAGGATGCCGCCCTTGGCGCCGCTTGCCTTGACGATGGCGTCGGCAATGGCACCTTTGTAGAAGGCATCAGCGCCTTTCTCGGAAATGGCGGCCAGCGAGGCGGCAAGGTCCGGCTGGATCAGGCGCTCGCCGATGCCATAGGGCTTGCCATCGGGTTTCAGGAAGATGGCGGCAGCCGCCGGGTCTTTCGCCAGCCTGTCGGCGCTGCCGGCAAAGGAGGCGGCGTCGCCCTGATTGAGGACGAATCCGTCCTTGGCATAGCTGACCGCCGGCGCCATCAGATCCTGTCTGGACAAGGTACCGTATTTTTCGCGTGCCATCTCGAAGCCGGCGACGGAACCAGGCACGCCGACCGCGAGGTAGCCATCGAGGCTGGCGCCCTTCACCGGATTGCCGTCCTTGTCGAGATACATGGTCTTGGTCGCCGCCAGCGGCGCCCGCTCGCGAAAGTCGAGGAAGGTCGATTTGCCGTCCTTGAAGCGGATGGTCATGAAGCCGCCGCCGCCGATATTGCCGGCATTGGGGTAGACGACGGCGAGCGCATAGCCGACGGCGACTGCCGCATCGACCGCATTGCCGCCCTTCTTCAGGATCTCGACACCGATTTCCGACGCCAGATGCTGGGCTGTCACCACCATGCCGTGCTCGCCCTTGGCCGGCGCGGGTGACGCGGCGAAGGCGTTCGTCAAGGGCGCCAGGACGAAGGTGATGGAAAGACTGGCGGCGATCAGTGTTCGACGGTTGAGAGGCATGGCGGTTCTCCGGGCGGGGGGACGCCTAGAAGAACCCGTTGGGATCGCCGAGTCCACCCGTCAATGATGGACCAGACGGATCAATTGAGATGTCAGACAATGCCACCCGAGCCGCCGGCGACAGCCGGGCGTTCCGCGGCCACCTTGGCGCGGTAGCCTGCCGCCCGGTAGGCGGCGACCGGATCGATGGCGCCACCGGTCTTCAACCGCGCCATGGCGAGGATAGGCTCGACATCGGTGCGGTAGGCGGCTTTCAGCGTCTGCGTCGCCATCAGCGCGTCATTGCCGTCCTGATAGACTTCCAGCGCCCTGCGGTCGACCAGCAGCGCCTGCGCATAGGCGCGCTGGACCTCGACCGCCGACAGCATCAGGCTTTCGATCGGATCGGTGACGTTGTGGCTCTGGTCGAGCATATGGGCCGGGTCAAAACCCTCGGCGCTTGAAAGCTCGGCATCGACCAGTTCGTTGAAGACGAGGAACAGCCGGTAGGGATCGATCGAACCGGCATCGAGGTCGTCGTCGCCATATTTCGAATCGTTGAAATGGAAGCCGCCGAGCTTCTTGAACTGGATCAGCCGCGACACGATCATCTCGATGTTGACGTTGGGCGCGTGGTGACCAAGGTCGACGAGGCAGAACGCCTTGTCGCCCAATTCCTTGGCGATCATGTAGTTGGTGCCCCAATCCTGCACGACGGTGGAGTAGAAAGCCGGTTCGTACATCTTGTGCTCGGTGAACAGCTTCCAGCCGTCCGGCAGTCCGGCATAGACCTCTTTCATGGCGTCGAGATAGCGCTCGAAGGCTTTGGCGAAATTGACCTGGCCGGGGAAGTTCGAACCGTCGCCGATCCACACCGTCAGCGCCCTGGAGCCAAGCGTCTTGCCGATCTCGATGCATTCGAGATTGTGCTCGACCGCTTGCCGGCGCGTGCCGGCATCGGCGTGCGACAGCGAGCCGAATTTGTAGGAAAGCGCCTGGTCCTTCGCATCGGAGAAGGTGTTGGAATTCATGGCGTCGAAGCCGAGGCCGAAGCGCGAGGCCGCCTGCTTCAGCCGGTTCGGGTCGGCCTTGTCCCACGGAATGTGCAGGGACACCGTCGGCGTCGCCTGCGTCAATTGCCTGATGACGGCGCAGTCCTCGATCTTGTCGAAAATGTCACGCGGTTCGCCGGCACCAGGGAAACGAGCAAAGCGGGTGCCGCCGGTGCCGACGCCCCAGGACGGGATCGCCACGGCGAATTTCTCGACCTTGTCGCGGATGGCGTCGATGGCGATGCCGCGACGGTCGAGGCGTTCGCCGAGCGAGGCGTAGTCACGCTCGAGATCGGCCTTGCGCGCGGTGTTGTCCTTGTCGACGAGGTTGGCGGAGATGATGGATTCGGACACTGTTGTTTCCTCCCAAATGCGTTCGGTAGGCGCTGCCCCTCATCCGCCTGCCGGCACCTTCTCCCCGTATAGAGACGGGGAGAAGGGAAGCGCTCCGGCACCGACTTCAAACGATTATCGCGTAAAGCTTTGGGCGTTGCCGGCGTCGACATTGATGATGTTGCCGGTCGACTTGGCCGACATGTCGGAGGCGAAGAAATAGATGGCTTCGGCGATGTCCTCGGGAAACACCGAGCGCTTCAGCATCGAGCGCGAGCGGTAATGCTCCTCCAGGTCGTCGGTCGACATCTTGTAGGCGGCGGCGCGCTGTTCCTTCCACTCGCCGGTCCAGATTTTCGAGCCGCGCAGCACGGCGTCCGGGTTGACGACATTGACCCTGATCTGCGCTTCCGCGCCTTCAAGAGCCAGGCAGCGCGCCAGGTGGATCTCGGCAGCCTTGGCCGTGCAGTAGGCTGCGGCATTGGGCGAGGCGGCAAGGCCGTTCTTGGAGGCGACGAACACGACGTTGCCGCCGATCTTCTGCATCCTGAACAGCCGGAATGCCTCCCGCGAGACCAGGAAATAACCGGTCGACAGGATGTCCATGTTTTTGTTCCACAGCGCCAGTGTCGTCTCCTCGATCGGCGCCGAGGACGCCAGGCCGGCATTCGACACCAGAATGTCGATGCCGCCGAATTCGACCGCGGTCTCGGCGAAGCCCGCGATCACTTGATCCTCCGAGGTGACATTGATCAGCACCGGCCGGACGAAATCCTTGCCGTAGGCCTTGGCCAGTTCGTCATTGGCGCTGGCGAGCGCTGTCTCGTCGATGTCGGCCAGCACGACGCAGGCGCCTTCGCGCAGCAGCCGGTTGGCGGTCGCACGGCCGATGCCGCCGGCGCCACCGGTGACCAGCGCGATGTGGCCAGCGAGCGCCTTGGGCTTCGGCATGCGCTGCAGCTTCAGGTCCTCGAGCAGCCAGTATTCTATATCGAAGGCTTCCTGTGCCGGCAGGCCGACATAGGACGAGACCGTCGAGGCGCCGCGCATGACATTTATGGCGTTGACGTAGAATTCGCCCGAAATGCGAGCCGTCGCCTTGTCGCCGGCGAAGGTGAACATGCCGACACCAGGCATCAGGTAGACCACCGCATTGGGATCGCGGATGGCGGGCGAATCGGGATGCTTGCAGCTGTCGTAGTAGGCCTGGTAGCCGACGCGATAGGCGGCGATGTCGTCGGCAAGGCGCGCGATCACGGCATCGACATCGGGCTTTGCGGGGTCGAATTCGATCACCAGCGGCCGGATCTTGGTGCGCAGGAAATGGTCCGGGCATGAGGTGCCGAGCGCTGCCAGCGGGCGCAAATCCCTGGAGTTGACGAATTCGAGTACGGCGGCCTGGTCGTCGAAATGGCCAAGCTTGTGGCTCTTTTCCGAAATCAGGCCGCGGATTTTTGGCATCAGCTTGGCCGCGATGGCTCGGCGTTCGGCGGCGTCGAGCGACTTGACCGCTTCACCCCCGAAGATGGCGAGGCCTTCGGAGCGGCGCTCGAACCATTCGATCGCCTGATTGATCACCGAGATCGTCGTCTCGTAGCATTCCCGAGGGGTGTCGCCCCAGGTGAACAGGCCGTGGCTTTCCAGGATGACGCCCTTGGCGGCGGGGTGTTCGAGGCAGAACTTCTCCAGCCATAGGCCGAGTTCGAAGCCCGGCCGCTTCCACGGCAGCCAGCCGATGGCGTCGCCGAAGATCTCCCTGGTCAGGGCCTTGGAATCCTTCGCGGCGGCGATGGCAATGATCGCGTCGGGATGCATGTGATCGACATAGGGTTTCGGCACGAAGGCATGCAGCGGCGTGTCGATCGAGGCCGCGCGTGGGTTCAGATTGAACGTGCAGTGCGGTAGGAAGCCGACCATCTCGTCTTCATGCGCGAGGCCGCGGTAAAGCCCCTTCAACGCGCGCAGCTTGTCCATGTAGAGCGTGGCGAAACCATCTGTTTTAATCGAGGCGCTGTCGCCGCCCGAACCCTTGACCCAGAGCACTTCGACGTCCTCGCCGGTGAGCGGATCTTTCTGCCATATCTTCGAGGAAGTGTTGCCGCCGCCATAATTGGTGACGCGTTTATCGGAACCGAGCGTGTTCGAGCGATAGACCAGCCGCTCCGGCTCGCTCATCGATTGGGCCTTTGCCTCGTCCCACAGATTGGCGAGGCGCGCGCCGGTGCGCTTGTCGAGCATGGATGATCCTCCCGAAGGCACGCAAACGGTGCGGCCCATTTGGTCCGAATTTCCACGGAAGCGTCCGACTTGTCAATCACAAACGATCAACATCGATCATATTGCACTGCACAATGAAATTATATGATTGGAAATGATTGACACTGCGCGCTTTGGGTGCCTAGATGTTTGGGCAGGGAGGAACCATGCACGAAAAAGAGCGCCACAGGATCATTCTGTCCGCCGTCCAGGAAAAGCCTGTGGTGACGGTGCAGGAAATGGTCGACCTGACGGAGTCCTCCGAGGCGACGATCCGGCGCGACATCGCTGCACTCCACGTGCAGAAGCGCCTGCGCCGTGTGCGCGGCGGCGCCGAGGCGATCTCGCCGCCGCAGTTCATCGGCCTTGCCGGCCGGCCCTTTTCCGTCAACGAAACCCTCAACGCCGCGCAGAAACGGGCGATCGCCCGCGAAGCGGTCGAGCTCTGCAAGGACGGCGAACCGATCATCATCAATGGCGGCACCACCACCTTCCAGATGGTGCATTTCCTGACCGGCCGCCGCATGCCGATCTTCACCAATTCCTTCCCGATCGCCGAGCATCTGCTCAAGCATTCCAAGAACACGGTCATGCTCTCGGGCGGCACCATCTACCGCGAACAGAACATCATCCTGTCGCCCTTCGACAATGACGTGACCCGCAATTTCTACGCACGCCGCATGTTCATGGGCGCGCAGGGGCTGGGGCCGCTCGGGCTGATGGAAGGCGACCCGCTGTTGATCCAGGCGGAGCAGAAGCTGATCGACCAGGCCGACGAACTGGTGGTGTTGGTCGATTCCTCGAAATTCCGCAAACGCTCCAGCCTGATCCTGTGCGGCCTGTCGCGCATCGCCACCGTCATCACCGATGACGGCATCGAGGATCGTGAAGCAAATATGCTCGAGACCGCCGGGGTGGCGCTGATCGTCGCCCGCAAGTCGGCAACCAACAAGGAAGAATCTTCACTGCAGGCCTGACACAAACTCACGCCCGCAGCGGCGATGGAATGCAACGCTCAAGGGAGGATATTCGATGAGCTTTTTGAAGAAATTGATGGTAACGGCGGCGTTCTCGGCCGCCATGTTCGTGAATGCAGCCTACGCTGAAAACGTCAAGATCGCGCTGGTGGTGAAGTCGCTCGGCAACGGCTTCTTCGATGCCGCCAACAAGGGCGCCGAAGAGGCGGCCAGAGAACTCGGCGGCGTCGACATCATCTACACCGGCCCGACCAAGGCGACCGCCGAGGCCCAGATCGAAGTGGTCAATTCGCTGATCGCCCAGAAGGTCAACGCCATCGCCATTTCGGCCAATGACGCCGACGCGCTGGTGCCGGTCCTGAAGAAGGCCATGGAGCGCGGCATCACCGTCATCTCCTGGGATTCGGGCGTCGCCAAGGAAGGCCGCCAGCTTCACCTCAACCCGTCCGACACCGGACTGATCGGCGAGACCATCATCAAGCTTGCCGCCGACTATCTGCCGGAAGGCGGCGACGTCGCCATCCTGTCGGCGTCGTCCACCGCGACCAACCAGAACGCCTGGATCGACGCGGCCAAGAAAATCCTGCCGGAGAAGTTCCCCAAGATCAAACTCGTGGCCACCGTCTATGGTGATGACGATTCGGCCAAGAGCACGGACGAAGCCAAGGGCCTCCTGAAGTCCTACCCGAACCTCAAGGCGATCATCGCACCGACCACCGTCGGCGTTGTTGCCGCCGCCCAGGTGGTCACCGACGAGAACCTGATCGGCAAGGTCAATGTCACCGGTCTCGCGCTGCCGTCCGAGTTCAAGAAGTTCATCGACAACGGCGCCTCGCAGGCGGTTGCGCTGTGGAACCCGATCGACCTCGGCTATTCGGCCGTCTACCTCGCCCATGATCTGGCGGTGAAAAAGGAAGAGGCCAAGCCTGGCGCCACGCTCTCGATCGGCCGCGTCGGCAAGGTCACGCTCGACGACACCAACTCGGCTGCGATGGCTCCGCCCTTCCAGTTCGACAAGAGCAACATCGAGAAGTTCTCCAAGATCTATTGATCTTGGACGCTTGCACCCTCCCCCTTGTGGGGAGGGTCGGCGAGCCGGCCTTGCGCAGCAAAATCGGCGAGACGGGGTGGGGGTGGCGACATCTCCACACACCAGGACCTTGATATGCTAGACAACACCCACCCCGCTCAAATTGTTCGCGACCTTCCCCACAAGGGGGTGGGTCACGCAACCCCTCGCCTGACGCTGTCCGGCGTCTCCAAGAGCTTTCCCGGCGTGCGCGCATTGCACGATGTCAGCCTGTCGCTATATCCGGGCCAGGTGACGGCGCTGATCGGCGAAAACGGCGCCGGCAAGTCGACGCTGGTCAAGATCATGACCGGTATCTATCAGCCCGATACGGGAACCGTCAGCATTGACGGCCAGGCCGTAACTCTGCCCAGCGCGCACGCCGCCTTCGGCTATGGCGTCACCGCCATCCATCAGGAAACCGTGCTGTTCGACGACCTGACAGTGGCTGAAAACATCTTTCTCGGCCACGCGCCGCGCACGCGCTTGGGCACTATCGACTGGCGCACGATGCGCAAAAATGCGCGCGAAGTGCTCGATGCAATGCACGCCGGCCATATCGACGCCGACACAAGGCTGAAGGACCTCGGCATCGCCAACAAGCATCTTGTCGCCGTCGCCCGCGCGATGTCGATCGACGCCCAGATCGTCATCATGGACGAGCCGACGGCCGCGCTTTCGATGAAGGAGATCGAGGAGCTTTTCCTCCTCATCGAGTTCCTCAAGAGCGAAGGCAAGGCGATCCTGTTCATCAGCCACAAGTTCGACGAGATCTACCGCATCGCCGACCGCTACACGGTGTTTCGCGATGGCGAGATGGTCGGCGAAGGGTTGATCAAGGATGCGGGGCAGAGCCAGATCGTGCGCATGATGGTCGGTCGCTCCGTCGACCACATCTTTCCGCAGCGCAAGGCCGAGATTGGCGCGCCGGTGCTTTCCGTTTCCGGCTTGTCGCACCCGACCGAATTCAACGACATCGGCTTCGAATTGCACAGGGGCGAGATCCTCGGCTTCTATGGCCTTGTCGGCGCCGGGCGCAGCGAGGTGATGCAGGCGATCTCCGGCATCACCCGCACCACAGGCGGCACGATCACCCTGGAAGGCAAGACGATCGCGCCGAAATCGGCGGCGGATTCGATCGATGCCGGCATCGTCTACGTGCCGGAGGAGCGCGGCAAGCAAGGCGTGGTGATCGGCCTGCCGATCTTCCAGAACGTCTCGTTGCCCTCGCTCAAGCGCACCTCCAAATCCGGCCTGCTGCGGCTGTCGGAGGAGTTCGCGCTCGCCCGCTCCTACACCGAGCGGCTCGACCTGCGCGCCTCCTCGCTCAGCCAGGATGTCGGCACTTTGTCGGGCGGCAACCAGCAGAAGATCGTCATCGCCAAATGGCTGGCGACAGCGCCCAAGGTGATCATCCTCGACGAGCCGACCAAGGGCATCGACATCGGCTCCAAGGCCGCCGTGCATGGCTTCATGGCCGAGCTGGTGGCGCAAGGCCTGTCAGTGATCATGGTGTCGTCCGAATTGCCCGAAATCCTCGGCATGTCCGACCGCGTCGTCGTCATGCGCGAGGGCCTCGTCGCGGCCGTCTACGACAACAAGGAACTGGACGCCGAAACGCTGGTCCGGACGGCAGCGGGGATCGCGACATGAAAGCCTTTCTCAAATACCGCGAAATCTGGCTGCTTGCGGCGACCGTTGTGCTTATCGGACTGATCTCGACGCGCTTCCCGGCCTTCGCCGACCCCGGCAATCTGCGCCAGGTGTTCAACGACACCTCCATCCTGATGATCCTGGCGCTTGGCCAGATGGTGGTGATCCTGACCCGGTCGATCGACCTGTCGATGGCGTCCAACCTCTGCTTCACCGGCATGGTGGTGGCGATGCTGAATGCCGCGCACCCGGCAATCCCGATCCCGCTGCTGATCGTCATTGCACTGGTCGTCGGTCTGGTGCTCGGCGCCATCAACGGCCTGCTGGTCTGGCGGCTGAACATACCCTCGATCGTGGTGACATTGGGCACGCTGACCATCTATCGCGGCGCCACTTTCGTCCTGTCCGGCGGCGCCTGGGTCAATGCCGACAAGATGAGCCCCGACTTCATCGGCTTTCAACGCGCGGCCTTCCTCGGAATTCCCGTGCTGTCGTGGATCGCCATCCTGGTGATCGCGCTGTTCTTCGTCCTAATGACGCGCACAGCACTCGGCCGCTCGATCTACGCCATCGGCGTCAACCCGACGGCATCGGTCTATGCCGGCATCGATGTTGGCCGGACGAAATTCATCGTCTTCTGCATCTCCGGCATGATCGGCGGCCTTTCCGGCTACCTCTGGATATCACGCTACGTGATCGCCTCGGTCGAAGTCGCCAATGGCTATGAGCTCAACATCATAGCCGCCTGCGTCATCGGCGGCATTTCGATCGCCGGCGGCATCGGCTCGGTCGGCGGCGCGGTGCTCGGCGCGTTGTTTCTCGGCATCATCTCCAACGCGCTGCCGGTCATCAACATCTCGCCCTTCTGGCAGATGGCGATTTCGGGCAGTGCCATCATCCTTGCCGTCGTGCTCAACGCGCGCAGCGAACGCCAGCAGGGCCGCATCATCCTCAGAAAAGTGGAGGCGGTGACATGACCGAAATCCCTGCCCCGCGCCACATTCCCGACCGGCTCGACAAGCCGCTGAGTTCGGCGATCTTCTCCTGGGAAGCGCTGCTGGTCGTGGTGGCCGTCGCCATCTTCGCCATCAACAGCTTCTCCTCGCCTTATTTCCTCGATCCTTATTCGCTGTCGGATCTCACCTTCAACTTCACCGAGAAGGGTCTGATCGCCTTCGCCATGGCGCTGCTGATCATTTCCGGCGAGATTGATCTCTCGGTCGCCGCCATCATCGCGCTGGCGTCGACCATGATGGGCATGGCGGTACAGGCCGGCGCCGGCACGCCAGTGCTGGTGCTGATCGGCATCGTCGTCGGGCTCGGCTGCGGCGCCTTCAACGGCCTGCTGGTCACAAGGCTGGGATTGCCGTCGATCGTCGTCACCATCGGCACGATGAGCCTGTTTCGCGGTATCGCCTTCATCATCCTCGGCGACCAGGCCTACAAGGGTTACCCTGAAAGCTTTACCTTCTTCGGTCAGGGCTATGTGTGGTGGGTGGTGTCGTTCGAGCTGGTGCTCTTCCTCATCGCGGCTATCGTCTACTGGCTCGTGCTGCACCGGACGAGCTTCGGCCGCCGCGTCTTTGCCATCGGCAACAATCCGGTCGCGGCCCAGTTTTCCGGCGTGCGCGTCAGCCGCATCAAGTTCATCCTGTTTTGCCTGACCGGGCTGATGTCTGGCATCGCCTCGGTGCTGATCACCTCGCGGCTCGGCTCGACGCGGCCGTCGATCGCTCAGGGCTATGAGCTCGAAGTCATCACCATGGTGGTGCTTGGCGGGGTCAGCATCCTGGGCGGCGCCGGCAGCATTTTGGGCGTCGTGCTTGCCGCCTTCATCATGGGACTGGTGACCTTCGGGCTTGGCCTGCTCAACGTGCCCGGCATCGTCATGTCGATCTTCATCGGCCTGCTGTTGATTATCGTCATCGCGCTGCCGATCGTCTGGCGGCGGCTGCACGGAGGACGATGATGGCTGAGAAATACGCGTTCAAGATGAAGCTCAAGCCGGGCATGAAGGCCGAATACAAGAAGCGTCACGACGATATCTGGCCGTCGCTGGTCGCTCTCCTGAAGCAGGCGGGCGTTTCCGATTACTCGATCCACGTCGACGAAGAGACCAACATCCTGTTTGGCGTGCTGTGGCGGCGAGACGGCCATGGCATGGGCGATCTGCCGAGGCATCCGGTGATGCAGCGCTGGTGGGCTCACATGGCCGACATCATGGAGACCAAGCCGGACAACGAGCCGGTGGCCGTGCCGCTGGAAACCGTGTTCCACATGGCATGAGCGCGATGCGCCACATCGCCGTCATCGACATCGGCAAGACCAATGCCAAGGTGGCGCTGGTCGATCTCGCGACGTTGAGTGAGGTCGCGCTGCGCCGCATGGCCAATGCGCCGGTGCGGCAGGGGCCCTATCCTCATCACGATGTCGAGGCGTTGTGGACGTTCATCCTCGACAGCCTCGCCGACATCAACCGCGAACAGCGCATCGACGCCATTTCGATCACTACGCATGGCGCGACGGGCACGCTGGTCGACGCCGTGGGCGAACTGGTGCTGCCGGTGCTCGACTATGAATTCGACGGCCCTGACAGGCTGGCAGCGGACTATGATGCGATCCGCCCATCCTTCGCCGAGACCGGCACGCCGCGGCTGCCGCTCGGCCTCAATCTCGGCGCGCAATTCTTCTGGCAGCAGAAAAGCTTCCCGGCGGCGTTCGCCAAGGCCGCCGTGATGCTGACGTATCCGCAGTACTGGGCCTTGCGCCTGACTGGCGTCGCCGCCAACGAGGTGACCTCGCTCGGCTGCCACACCGATCTTTGGAACCCGTGGACAGCCGACTTTTCATCGCTGGTCGACCGCCTAGGTTGGCGCGAGCTGATTGCGCCGGTGCGGCCAGCCAAAGACCGCCTCGGCCCGATCCTGCCTGCGCTCGCCGCGCGGACCGGGCTCGCTCCGCGGACGCCGGTGTTCTGCGGCCTGCACGATTCCAACGCCTCGCTGCTGCCGCATCTCCTGTGCGACGCGCCCCCCTTCTCCGTGGTCTCGACCGGCACCTGGGTGGTGTCGATGGCGGTCGGCGGCAAACAGATCGTGCTGGACGCGGCCCGCGATACGCTGGTCAATGTCAGCGCATTGGGCGATCCCGTCCCTTCGGCGCGCTTCATGGGCGGCCGCGAGTTTTCCCTGCTGACGGAAGGCCAGCCGGACAACTGGACCGAAGCTGACGTCGGCGCCGCGCTGGCGCAAAAGACGTTGCTGCTGCCCTCGACCCAGCAAGGGTCGGGGCCGTTCCCGCACCATGCCGCGACATGGCTCAACACCGAAGGCATGAGCAATGGGCAGCGCTTTGCCGCCATCTCGTTCTATCTGGCGCTGATGACGGCGGCCTGCCTCGACCTGATTGGCGCCGACGGACCGACCACGGTCGAGGGGCCCTTTGCCCGCAACGGGCTCTTCGTCGGCATGCTGGCGGCCAGCACGGCGCGCGCCGTTGTCGCGTCAGAGGCCGCCACCGGCACCAGCATCGGCGCCGCGTTGCTGGCAACGGACCGGGTAACGGCCCACGGTAAAGGCGAGAGAATGGGGCCGCCGACCGATCCGGCCTGGGCTGATTATGTCAGTGCATGGCGGGCAGCGGTCGAAGCGCAATGCTGATCACAATATCCGCTTGCCGAAGGCCGACATCACGAGGTTGACCGTATCGGTGCCGATCCGCGGCTCCAGATCCACGGTCAGGCCCGAAACATCCATCGACAACAGCCCGCCGGAGAGCGCGATCGCCTCCATCGCCTGATGGGTTTCCCGTAAGGTGAGGCCACCGGAACCTGCCGCCCAGCCAGCGAATTCGGTGACATCAGGCGAATAGCTGACATGAAAACCCTGCGTGCCCGAGGTGGCGATGCGGATCGCTTCGTGCATCAGGTCGCGCATGCCCATGGCGTCGATGTCGGTCATGGTGAAGGCCGAGACGCGCGAATCCTTGAGCACCCGCGCTTCCGCCGGATCGGCGTGGCGCAGGCCGATGATGACGACATTTTCCGGCGACAGCTGCGGCTGCAGCGCGCCCGCCTTGTGGTCGAGGCCGAGCGCGCGGGCCAGCACCGAGCGTTCCGGCAGATCGACGCCGTCCTCGTCCTCGGGCATCAGGGCGGCGATGGAATCGATCCAGATCAGGCCGAAGGAGTGCGTCGCGCGCGCCGTTGCGGTCAGCGCCTTGTGCGCGATGCGACGGTCGGCACCGGCGGCCAGCCGTATCAGCCCCGATGGCGGCCGCTCGATATCGGCCAGTTCGACGACATCGAAATTCATCGCTTCGAGCCGCGCGCCGGTTCCTTCCCGAGCCAGGATACCGGCGGCGCCCTGTTCCGCCAGTATCGACACCATCTTGCGGCCGGAAAAGTCCTCGACATCGTGCATCGGGGCCTTTTCGACATATTCCGAGGTCATCGCCAGCAGCATGGCGCCATAGCTCATGCGGAAGGCGACGCGGTCGCCGACGGCCGGCGGCGGGTCGGCGTCGGCCACATCCAGCAGCAGATGGTCGCTGGAGGCGCCGAGTACCCGTACCCCCTTGGCGATCGGCGTCAGTCCCTCGACCAGCACGTCCTCGCGGCCGATATTGGCGATGGCGCGCAGCCTGTCGCCCTCGTCGGGGAAGACCGGCTGGTTGCCGAAGGCGTCGTAGCCGGATTGCCCGATCGGCCGTGACGGCTTGAGCTTGACCTCGATGAGGTCGCTGGTCAGGCGGCAGGCGTCGGGTTCGAGTTCAGCCCACGGCACATCGCGGAAGGTTTCGACGCCGCCTTGCAGGATCGCCTCGCCGACGCGCAGGTTGTTGATGCCGGCGGGCAGTTTGCCTTCGAGCAGCAGCGGCAGCGATGACGAGGCGCCGCCGGAAATCCAGTCGAGGCTTTTGCCGGACAGGCGCTCGGTCTTGTAGGCGTGGGCGACGAGCTGGCCGAGATTTTCCTGCGTCGGCATGATGGCGCCGAAACAGCCGAGATTGGTGCCGATGCCGGCGATGCGCACGCCCTTGAACTGCAATATCTGCTCGACCGTTGGGATCAGATCGCTTGGCCAGATGCCTTCGCGGAGATCGCCGAGGTCGATCATCAGCATTATGTCGTGGACGCGGCCCATGCGCTCGGCGATGCGTGAAATCTCGCGGATGATCGTCAGTTCCGACTGCAGGCTGATGTCGACTGTGCGCACCACCTCCTCGACACGCGCCATCGGTGGACTGCGCAGCAGCATGATCGGCGCGTTGATGCCGCTGTCACGCAGCCGGCGGATGTTCTCGAAGCGCGATTCGGCGATGCCGGCGACACCACCGCGCAGCATGGCGCGCGCCACTTGCGGCATGCCGCAGGTGCCCTTGGTGACGCCGAACACCTTGATGCCCGACAGCGCGCAGCGCTCGACGATCGTGCGCGCATTGCGCTCGATGCGGCCAAGGTCGATGGCGACTTGCGGTCCCGACATTCCTAGCCTCCGTAGACCAGTCCCTGCGGGTCGATCTCCGGCTTGCGGCCGGCGACCAGATCGGCAAGGAATTTCCCCGAGCCGCAAGCCATGGTCCAGCCGACATGGCCGTGGCCGGTGTCGAGATAGAGGTTCTTGTAGCGCGCCTGGCCTATGACCGGCACGGAGTTGGGCATCATCGGCCGCAGACCCGCCCAGAGTTCGGCCTTCTTCTCGTCGAAGGCGCCCGGGAAGAGATCCTTGCCCGTTCTGAACATGGCTGCGAAGTCGCTTGGCTTGTGGGTGCGGTCGAAGCCGGTGAATTCCGCGGTCGAAGCGAGCCGCAGCCGGTTGCCCAGCCTGGAATAGGCGATCAGCTGGTCCTCGTCGGCGCCGCCCATGGTCGGACCCTTGCTCTCGTCCTCCAGGGGAATTGTCGCCGTATAGCCCTTCACGGGATAGACAGGCAGGTCGATGCCGTAACGGCGGCCGAGCAGGCCGCTCTCCGGTCCCATCGAGATGACCACGGCATCGCCGGCAATCGGACCGGCAGAGGTCATCACCGCACGCACCCGGTCGCCCTCGATGCCGAGGCCTTCGACCGTCGTGCCGCAGAGAAATCTCACACCGAGCTTTTCGGCAGCATGAGCCGCCAGCTTTTCCACGAACTGCCGCGAATCGCCGGTCTGGTCGATCGGCGAATAGACGCCGCCGGCGATCTTTTCCTTCACGCCGGCAAGACCTGGTTCAAGCTCGATCAGCCGGTCGCGGCCGACGATCTCGATCGGCAGCCCATGCTCGGCCAGATAGCGGTAATTGTCGGTGCCGGTGTCGAGGCTGTGCTGCGAGCGAAAGAAATAGAGGATGCCCTTCTTGCGCTCGTCATAGCCGATCCCGGTATCGGCGGAGATGGCGTTGATGCAGTCGCGGGAATAGAGCGCGAGGCGCAGCTTGACCCGGCTGTTGGCGCGCAAGCGCTCTTTCGTGCACTGGCGCAGGAAGCGCAGGCTCCAGGCGAGGAAATAGGGATCGAAGCGCAGCCGCACCTTGATGCCGAGATCATGGTTATAGAGCGCTCGCAGGAATGTCTTCAGCGCCGCCGGCGATGCCCAGGCGGTGGCGTCGCCCGGCGATACCAGGCCGGCATTCGACTGGCTGGTGCCGCGCGCCGGTGCCGGATGGCGCTCGATCACGGTGACCTCGTGGCCGTCGCCGGCCAGATAGTAGGCGGCCGCCGTGCCGACGACGCCGGCTCCAAGCACCGTTATTTTCATGCCATCCCCCAAAGCTCTTCGCGGCGCAGCGCCCTGCCGCGAATGCCTTCAATAGCGCTTCGCTGGCCGCCTTGCGAGCCCTGGGGAGGACCCGGCTCAGCCCCGTGCGGAGTTCTTGCCAGTCAGGATGCGCTCCCAGGCGAGCGCGTCGGCAACGATCTGATCGAGATCGTCGCGTTGCGGGGTCCAGCCGAGTTCCGCGCGGGCGAGATCCGAATTGGCGACCACCGCCGCGGCGTCGCCGGGACGGCGAGCGCCCATCTTCACCTCGAAATCATGGCCGAAGGCGCGGCGCACGCTATCGATGACCTCGAGCACCGAATAGCCATGGCTGTAGCCGCAATTGGCGACGAGGCTTTGTCCCCCGTCGCGCAGCCGCTGCAGGGCAAGGCGATGCGCCGCCGCCAGATCGCTGACATGGATATAGTCGCGCATGCAGGTGCCGTCCGGCGTCGGATAATCGGTGCCGAACACCTGCATGAACGGGCGCTTGCCGAGTGCCGTTTCGCAGGCGACCTTGATCAGATGGGTGGCACCCGGCGTCGACTGGCCGGTGCGGCCCTTCGGGTCGGCGCCGGCGACGTTGAAGTAGCGCAGCGCGGTGTAACGGAGCCCATGCGCGATCGCCGCATCGCGCAGCATCCATTCGCTCATCAGCTTGGACAGGCCATAGGGTGACTCGGGAGCCAGGCGGGCATCTTCGCGCACCGGCTCCAGCCCGGCGCCGCCATAGACGGCCGCGGTCGAGGAGAAGATGAAATTGGACACGCCCTCGCGCACCGCGGTCTCGATCAGCGTGCGCGTCTTGCAGGTGTTGTTCTCGTAATAGCCGAGCGGATCGGCGACCGATTCCGGAACCACGATGGAGCCGGCAAAATGGATGATCGCGTCGACCTTGTTGTCCCTGATGATCGAGCCGACAAGTTCCCTGTCGGCGACATCGCCGACCACCAGCTTCGCCTCCGGCGCCACTGCCCATTCGAAGCCAGTGGAGAGGCGGTCGAGAACGACCACGCTCTCGCCGGCATCCAGCAACTCCCAGACCATATGACTGCCGATATAGCCGGCACCGCCTGTTACCAAAACCGTCATCCCAGTCCTCGCATCTCAAGATTTATCGGAAACTGTCTCAACCACCGCCTTACTGGAAAGCCTGCCGCATGGCCATTACAACCCTTGGTAACCGGCATCATCGGCATGTGGCATCATCCTGAAACAAAATTGATCCACATCAATGGAATAGGCCACGATCCGTGGTCGTTAGGAACAGGTCCGGGGCGTGGCATTTTGACCAAAGAGGCCCGGTGGACGACCAATGGGCCAATGATTATGATCCCGCGCAAAATTGGGAAGTCGACATGAACTATCAGCGGTTCTTCGAGGAAGCGATCGACCAGCTCCATGCCGAGCGTCGCTACCGCGTCTTCGCCGACCTCGAGCGCATTGCAGGCAAGTTTCCGCGCGCCATCTGGCGTTCCAATGGGCGCGCCGAGGAAATCACCGTCTGGTGCTCCAACGACTATCTCGGCATGGGCCAGCATCCCGATGTCATCGCCGCGTTCCAGAATGCGGCGGGCAAGATGGGCTCCGGCGCCGGCGGCACCCGCAACATTTCCGGCACCAGCAACCCGCTGGTCGAGCTGGAACTGGAGCTTGCCGACCTGCACGACAAGGAAGCAGCCCTCGTCTTCACCTCCGGCTTCGTCTCCAACGAAGCCTCGATCTCGACCATCGCGCGGCTTTTGCCCAATTGCCTGATCATTTCGGACGAGCTGAACCACGCTTCGATGATCGAAGGCGTACGGCGATCGGGTGCGGAAAAGAAGATCTTCCGTCACAATGACGTCGCGCATCTGGAAAGCCTGCTGCAGGCGGCGGGCCGCGAACGCGCCAAGCTGATCGTCTTTGAAAGCGTCTATTCGATGGATGGCGACATCGCGCCTATCAAGCAGATCGTCGAGCTTGCCGAACGCCACAACGCCATGACCTATATCGACGAGGTCCATGCCGTCGGCATGTACGGATCGCGCGGCGGCGGCATCACCGAGCGCGAAGGCCTGGCCGACCGCATCGACATCATCGAAGGCACGCTGGCCAAGGCGTTCGGCACGCTGGGCGGCTACATCACCGGCACCAGTGCCGTGATCGACGCCGTGCGCTCCTATGCGCCGGGCTTCATCTTCACCACGGCCCTGCCGCCGGCGATCGCCGCCGCCGCGACCACCTCGATCCGCCATCTCAAGCGCTCGCAGGCCGAGCGCGACGCGCAGCAGCGGCAGGCGACGCGAACCAAGCAGATCCTTTCGGCCGCCGGCCTGCCGGTGATGGAGTCGCCGACGCATATCGTGCCGTTGCTGGTCGGCGACCCGGAACTCTGCAAGATGGCCAGCGACCGCCTGCTTGGCGTGCACGGCATCTACATCCAGCCGATCAACTATCCGACCGTGCCGCGCGGCACGGAGCGGCTGCGTATCACGCCGACACCGTTTCATTCCGATGCGCTGATCGCCGAACTGCAGGACGCGCTGGTCGAGACCTGGGATGCGCTGGGCATACCCTATGGCTCTGCTGGTCGCCCCTCCGTCGCCAAGAGCGACCGGATCATTCCACTGCTGGTGCCCAAGTCAGGCGGTTGAAGCCCGTTTGAACCTCGGTCCGATCGCGGCTCAAATAGTCTTCATCCACTTCGCCAGCCGGTGCGCCGCTTCCTCGACCTGGTCGAGGCGGCGGTGGAAGCACAGTCTGAGGAAAGCTTCGCCGCCGGAGCCGAAGGCCGTGCCGGGCGCCAGGCCGACATTGGCCTTGTCGACGATGTCGAAGGCGGCGCTCCGTGAATCGGTGATGCCGTCGACCGTGAAGAACAGATAGAACGCCCCTTGCGGCACGGTGAACCGGGCGCGGCCGGTGGCACCGAGAATGCCGCAGACCAGGTCGCGCGCCTTCCTCGCCCGCTCGACCTGTTCGGTAATGAAACCATCACCCTCATCAAGGGCGGCGACCGCGCCGCGCTGCATGAACTGGGCGACGCCCGAGTTGGAATACTGGATCAGGTTCTCGAACACCTGCTGCAAGGCAGGATGGGTCTTGATCCAGCCAACGCGCCAGCCAGTCATCGCCCAGTTCTTGGAGAAGCTGTTGACGAACAGGATGCGATCCTCAGCCGTCGCGATGTCGAGGAAGGAGGGCGCACGGCCATGGCCGTAGTGGAACAGCGAATAGATCTCGTCGGCGATGATCCAGAGATTTTTGGCGCGGGCGAGATCGAGGATCGCCTGCAAGGTCTCGTGGTCGGCGGTCCAGCCGGTCGGGTTCGACGGCGTGTTGATGAACAGCGCCTTGGTGCGCGGCGTGATCGCCGCCGCGATCTTCTCGACGTCGCAGGACCAGCCATTGCCGGAATGATCCAGCGTGACCGGCACCGGTGCGGCTCCCGATATCGCCGCGGCAGCGTCGAAATTCGGCCAGGCCGGCGACAGATAGACAACCTCATCGCCGGCGCCGGCGAGCGCATCGAGCGCCAACTGGATGGCGTGCATGCCGGACCCGGTGACGATGAATTGCTCCTCGGGGAAGGTCTTGCCGAAATGCCTGGCATAGTAGCGGGCAAGCGCCTGCCTGAGATCGGGGATGCCCCTTTGCCAAGTGTAGAACGTCTCGCCCCCGGCCAGAGCCTTCGAAGCGGCATCGGTGATGAGGGCGGGCGTCGGCAGGTCGCCCTCACCGGCCCAGAGCGGGATCATGCCCTCGCGCAGGCGGCCGTAATTGACAACGGCGACAATGCCGCTTTCCGGCGCGGCACGGGCTTCCGCGCGCAAGCTGTCGATCAAGGTCATGGCGGGTCCGTTCCAATCTCGAGCGTCAATCAGCGCTCCATACCAGATGCGAAAACAGAAAACCCCGGCCGCAAACGACCGGGGTTTTGGTCCAGCGAAGCTGCCCGAGAGGTCAGCGCTTGGCGAGCAGATCGCGAATTTCGGTCAGCAGCGCAACGTCGGCGGGCGGCGGCGCGGCAGGTGCCGCAGGCTTCTCGGCCTCAAGCCGCTTGCGCATGTTGTTCACCGCCTTGACCATGAGGAAGATGATGAAGGCAAGGATGAGGAAATTCAGCACCGCGGTGATGAAGCTGCCATAGGCGAAAACAGCGCCTTGCTTTTTGGCGTCCGCCAGCGCGGTGGCGTTGACTGCCGAGGACAGTCCAAAGAAATAGTTGTTGAAGTCCAGTCCGCCGAAGATCGCGCCGACGATCGGCATGATGACGTCGTCGACCAGCGAAGTGACGATCTTGCCAAAGGCCGCGCCGATGATGACGCCGACCGCAAGGTCCATCACATTGCCCTTGGAAATGAATTCCTGGAATTCCTTCAGCATTCGACCCTCCTTGTCGTGACCGGCCGCTCTGCCGTTCCGTCCTTGCGGCATCGACCCGAGGGCAACATAACAAAAACCTGGGGTTGCAACATGGGCAAAAAGGAGAAAGCAACCGGTTTCTCCTTACCTGGCGGAAACCTTGGGCGGCGCCTTGGACGTCAGCTTGGTTGCTGTTTGAATGTCGCCACCATGCTTCCAAAGCCGCAATGGACTCGGACGCCAAGCTGTGATTGCGTTCGGACAAGCCGGATAGAAAGACGGCAAAGGAGGAAATTCCAAGCGTGCAGGGCTTGTTCATCGTCATCATCGCGATCGCCTATGTGACGCTGCTGTTCGCCATCGCCAGCCTGGGCGACCGCCGCTCGGCGATATCCGGGCCGAGCCGGGCGCGACCGTTCATCTATGCGCTCAGCCTTGCCATCTACTGCACGTCCTGGACCTTCTTCGGCTCGGTTGGCCTCTCCTCAGAGCGCGGTCTCGAATTCCTCGGCATCTATACCGGCCCGGTGCTGGTGTTTGTGTTCGGGTTTCCGCTGCTCAACCGCATCGTGCGGCTGGCCAAGACGGAGAAGATCACCTCGATCGCCGACTTCCTCGGCGCCCGCTATGGCAAGAGCTTCACGGTCTCGGCGATCGCGACGCTGATCGCGACCATCGGTGCGGTGCCCTATATCGCGCTGCAGTTGAAGGCGATCTCCGGTTCGGTCAGCCTGATGGTCGAGCATTACACCGGCTCGCCACCCTCTTTCGATCCGTTCGTCAGCGACATCTCGCTGGTCGTTGCCATGCTGCTGGCGCTGTTTGCGGTGCTGTTCGGCACCCGCCATGCCGATGCCACCGAACACCAGGACGGGCTGGTGCTGGCGGTGGCGGTCGAGACCGTGGTCAAGCTCGCCGCTTTCCTGGCGATCGGCCTGATGGTCACCTTCCTGATTTTCGGCGGCCCTGGCGACATGTTCGACAAGTTGGCGCAGAACGCACAGGTCCGGCAGGCGATGGGCTACAACACCTCCCTTGCCACCTGGCTGGTGCTGACTTGCCTGAGCGGTTTCGCCATCATCATGCTGCCGAGGCAATTCTACGTCACCATCGTCGAGAACCGCGGCGAGGCCGAGTTACGCACCGCTACATGGGTGTTTCCGCTCTATCTGGTGGCGATCAATTTGTTCGTGCTGCCGATCGCCTTTGCCGGCCTGTCGCTGGTCGGCACCGGGACCAGCAGCGATCTCTACGTGCTGTCGCTGCCCTTGTTCAGCGGCCATGATCTGCTGGCGATGGCAGCCTTCATCGGCGGCCTGTCGGCGGCAACGGCCATGGTGATCGTCGAAAGCGTGGCGTTGTCGATCATGATCTCCAACGACCTCGTCATTCCGCTGTTCGTGCGCCGCCTGCTCAAGACCTCGACCTCCGAGAACGAAGACTGGTCGACGCTGATCCTCAATGTGCGGCGCGGGGCGATCTTCATCCTGCTGTTCATCGCCTTCCTCTACTACCGCGAGAGCACCAACAGCGCGCGGCTGTCGTCGATCGGCCTGATGTCGTTTGCGGCCATTGCCCAGTTCGCGCCCGCGCTGATCGGCGGACTGATCTGGCGTGGCGCCAACGGCCGGGGTGCTGCACTCGGCATGGTCGCCGGCATCCTCGTCTGGGGTTACACGCTGCTGCTTCCATCGCTTGCCGCACCCGACACCGACATCATCGCGCACGGGCTGTTCGGCTTCGAGGCGCTGCGGCCGCAGGCGCTGTTCGGCACAGTCGCCGAACCTCTGAACCATGGCGTGTTGTGGAGCCTGTCGATCAATGCGGTGTTCTTCGTGCTCGGCTCCCTGTCGCGCGCGTCGGTGCCGTTGGAGCGCATCCAGGCGTCGATCTTCGTGCCGCGCGATGCCGGGCCGATGCCCAGCCTGCGCCGCTTCCGCACCGCCATCACCGTCAACGACCTCAAGGACACGATCTCGCGCTATCTCGGCGTCGAGCGCACCGAGCGCTCCTTCCAGTCGTTCGAAAAGACCAACGGCGCCTCGCTGCACGGCAAAGAGCAGGCGAGCATGGACGTCATCCGCTTTTCCGAGCAATTGCTGGCCAGCGCCGTCGGCTCTTCCTCGGCGCGGCTGATCCTGTCGCTGCTGTTTCGGCGCCACGACCGCGAATCCAGGGATGCCTTCCGGCTGCTCGACGACGCCACCGAGGCACTGCAGCACAATCGCGACCTCTTGCAGATCGCGCTCGACCAGATGGAGCAAGGCATCACCGTTTTCGACCGCGATTTCCGCCTGATCTGCTGGAACCGCCAGTACCGCGCGCTGTTCGACCTGCCCGACGAGATGGGCCAGGTCGGCGTCTCGCTCGACCGCATCCTGCGCCATCTTGCCGAGCGCGGCGACATTCCACCCGACCAGCGTGTGGCCATGCTCAACCGGCTGACCAGCTTCGTCAGCCCGTGGCAGATGGAGTTGAAGACCAGCGGCCGCATCCTGGAGCTGCGTTCCAACCCGATGCCGGATGGCGGCATCGTCGCCACCTATGCCGACATTTCCGGACGCGTCGAACAGGACCTAGCGCTGAAGCGCGCCAATGAATCGCTGGAGCAGCGCGTCAGGACCCGCACCATCGAGCTGACTAGGGTCAACGAGGAGTTGACCCGGGTCAACGAGGAGCTGGCGCAGGCACAGATGCTGGCCGAGGAAGCCAATCTCGGCAAGACACGCTTCCTTGCCGCCGCCGGCCACGACATCCTGCAGCCGCTGAACGCTGCCCGGCTCTATTGCTCGTCGCTGATCGAGAAGGCCGGCAAGGGCCCCGCCGGCAAGGCAGCGGTCAATATCGAATCCTCGCTGGAATCGGTCGAGACCATTCTCGGCGCCGTGCTCGACATCTCCCGCCTCGATGCCGGCGCGATGAAGCCGGACGACACCGCATTCAACCTCGACGGATTGCTGCGCCAGATCGGTAACGATTTTCGGCCACTGGCTGCCGAAAAGAAACTCGGCCTGACGATCATGCCGTCGTCGCTGACCGTGATGACGGACCGCAACCTGCTGCGCCGCCTGATCCAGAATCTCGTCTCCAATGCCATCAAGTACACGCGGAACGGCCGTGTGCTGGTTGGCGTTCGCCGGCGCGGCGACCTGGCCGAAATCCAGGTGATCGACACCGGCATCGGCATCGCCGGCGACGAGCTGAACACCGTCTTTCACGAATTCACCCGGCTGGACGAGGGCGCGCGCGAAGCCGAGGGCCTCGGTCTCGGCCTTTCCATCGTCGATCGTATCGCCCGGGTGTTGCGCCTGGAGATCCGGATCTTTTCCAATCCGGGCAAGGGTACGCGCTTCTCCGTCATCCTGCCGGTCGCCGCCGTGCAGGAACCGCGACGCGAGATCGAAACCAGGGCCCCTGCCCGCGCGACAGCTTCGCTTGCCGGCCTGCATGTGCTCTGCATCGACAACGATGCCCGCATCCTCGAAGGCATGCGGCTCCTGCTCGAGGGCTGGGGCTGCAACGTCGACACGATGTCAGGCTCGAGGGATCTGGCGGGTGCCACGATGCACCGCCCGGACATCGTCCTTGCCGACTACCATCTCGACGGTGAAACCGGCCTCGACATCATCGTCAGGCTGCGCGCGATCCATGGCGACGCCCTGCCGGCCGTGCTGGTCACTGCCGACCGCTCCAACGAGGTGCGCACGGCCGCGGGCGGGCTTGAGATTCCGGTGATCAACAAGCCGCTGAAACCGGCTGTGCTGCGTTCGATGATGGCCAGGGTCAGGCCGCTGGCATCGGCCGCCGAATGACGATCCCGACGAGACCCGCGTGTCAGCCGGCCGGCTGCAGCGGGTCGCTGCCGATCTTGGACAGCAGGATCACTGCCTGGGTGCGGCTATCGACGCCGAGCTTCTGCAAGATAGCCGACACATGCGCCTTGATCGTCGCCTCGGAGACGCCGAGCTCATAGGCGATCTGCTTGTTGAGCAGGCCCTCGGCCAGCATGCCAAGGACGCGGGTCTGCTGCGGGGTCAGCGCCTGCAGGCGCTTGATCAGGTCGGAAATCTCGGGATCGCGCTCGACGCCGAGATCGATGCCGACGGGCGCGGCGATGTCGCCTGCAAGCACCGACTGCACGGCGTCGCGGATCTCCTCCATACTGGCCGACTTGGAGATGAAGCCCGAAGCGCCGAGATCGAGCGCACGCCTGATGGTCGCCGGATCGTCATGCGCCGAGACCACGACCAACGGCACCGCCGGATGGATGCCGCGAAGCGAGATCAGGCCGGAAAGGCCGCTGGCGCCCGGCATCGACAGATCTAACAGCACCAGATCGACATCTTCGTTGGCCACGACCAGCGCCTTGGCGCTCTCGAAATCACCGGCCTCGTGGATTGCCGCGACATTGCCTATGCCGGCGAGCGCTTCGCGCAGCGCACCGCGAAACAGCGGGTGGTCGTCGGCGATGACGAAAGAATAGCCTGACGGCAAATGTCCCTCCCCGAATCCCGATGGTTTTTTAGCTCTTTGCGGGACCAGTTGGACGATTATGAGGGGCTGCGCGCTGTTTTCAAGCGGCAAAGCCAGCGCGCCGCGTTTCCCTGTTCGAGCGCTCAGGTCTTCTGCGAGTTGAGCTCAGCGCCGTTGTCCTTGTCCATATCCTTGACGATGCCCATGAAGCCACGCAGGAAACGCTCCATGTAGCTCATCGTCTTGTTGAAATCCTCCTCGCTCGGCAATTGCGATTCGAGGCGGGCGGAGAGCGAATTCTCGAGCTTGGTGACGCGCTCGTCCATCGCCTTCATCGAGGTCTGGAGGCGGTCGACCTCGTCCTGGAAAGCGGCGCGTTCGTCGGCCGCCATCTTGCAGACGAGCTGACCGGAGCGTTCCTCGCAGATCGACATCGCACCGGTCTGCGTGTCCATGCGGACGTAGCCGTTATCAGACTTCTCCAGCCGGTAGCGATCGGTTTCTTCCGAATAAGCTGAAGCCGCGACCAGCGAAACGAGCGCGGCGGGGATCAAGATGTGCTGCAGACGCATGTTGTCCTCCATGGCCAAAGCCTGATTTATCGCATGTTTGCGCCGGAATTGGGGAAGACCCTTGGCGTGGTCTTTCCCGCGTGGCTGGTTCGGACTATAGCGCAACCATGTCTCAGTTTATCTACAAGATAACCCCGGAAGGGCCTTGGCGCGAGGCCGAAGCGATTGGCCGCTTCACCGGCGCGCAGATCGATGTCGCCGACGGCTTCATCCATTTCTCCACGGCAGGGCAGGTCAGGGGAACCGCGGCGAAGCATTTTGCCGGCCAGACCGGCCTCCTGCTGGTCGCCATCGACGGCTCGCGTCTGGGCGCCGCGCTGAAATACGAGGTCTCGCGCGGCGGCGCGCTGTTTCCGCATCTCTATGGCGTGCTGGACCTGAAAGCTGTCCTTTGGGTCCGACCGCTGCCGCTTGGCGCCGACGGTACCCACCTGTTCCCGGCACTGGAGGCCGAATGAGCGTGCTCGACAGGCTCGGCCAGAAACTGCTGTTCACATTCGATCCGGAAACCGCGCATGGCATGTCGATCGCGGCGCTGCGATGCGGCCTGCCGGTCGGCGCGCGGGCAACGCACGATGCGCGGCTGAAGGTGACGGTCTGCGGCCTCGATTTCCCCAACCCGCTCGGCATGGCGGCCGGCTATGACAAGAACGCCGAGGTGCCCGATGCGCTGCTTGGGCTCGGCTTTGGCTTTGCCGAGGTCGGCACGGTCACCCCGCTGCCGCAGGCCGGCAACCCGAAACCGCGCATCTTCCGGCTGACGGCGGATGAGGCGGTGATCAACCGGCTGGGCTTCAACAATGAAGGCCACGCGGCCGCCGAAAAGCGCCTCACCGCCCGCAAGGGGCGCGGCGGCATCGTCGGCGTCAACATCGGCGCCAACAAAGACAGTGCCGACCGCATCGGCGACTATGAGCGGGGCGTCGCCCGCTTTGCGCCCTACGCCAGCTATCTGACGGTCAACATCTCCTCGCCCAACACGCCAGGGCTGCGCAACATGCAGGCGCGCGAGCAGCTCGGCGAGCTTTTGTCACGCGTCGTGGCCGCGCGCGCCGCCGCAACGGCGCAGCCGCCAGTCTTCCTCAAGATCGCGCCGGACCTGCTCGAGGCCGAGCTGAAAGACATCGCCGCCGAGGTGACCGAGAAGCGGATCGACGGTGTCATCGTCTCCAACACCACCATCTCCCGGCCAGGGCTGCGCAGCGGCGACGCCGCGCGCGAGACAGGCGGGCTCTCCGGCAGACCACTGTTCGAACGCTCGACCATCGTGCTGGCCAGGATGCGCAAACTGCTCGGGCCAGAGCTCGCCATCATCGGCGTTGGCGGCGTCGATTCGACCGACGCGGCGCTGGAAAAGATCCGAGCCGGAGCCGATCTCGTCCAGCTCTATACCAGCATGATCTATGCCGGCCCCGCACTGCCGGGCCGGATCGTCGCCGGGATGGCACGCTTTGCCAAAACGGGGCGCTTCAGATCCATTCGCGATTTGCGCGACAGCCATCTCGATCAATGGGCGTCGAAACCGCTCAGCTGAACGCCGTCCGCAGTCGCAGCCGCAAAATCGTCAGCAGGCTGAAGCCCCGCGCCAGCAAGAAGACGTGCAACGCCGCCCACAGGCCATGGTTGCCGAAGGCAGGCGCCAAGGTGAGCAACGCGACTACAAAGACCAGGAACGACAGCAGCATCATGTTGCGCATGTCACGCGACCAGGTCGCGCCGATGAAGACGCCATCCATCTGGAATGCCAGCACGCCGCTCAACGCGGTGAACGCTGCCCATGGCAGGTAGATATCGGCCACTGAACGGACCTCCACCGACGTCGTCACGAGAGCAACCAGATTGGCGCCGGCCAGCAACAGCACCAGGGTCGTCGCGCCCGCCAGCCCGAACCCCCAAAACAAGGTGAGCCGCACGGCCTGCCGGAACGGTGTTGCCGCACGCGCGCCGACGGCACGGCCGGCCAGTTGTTCGGCGGCGGTGGCAAAGCCATCGAGGAAGTAGCCGGCAACGAGAAAGAAATTCATCAGGACGGCGTTGGCGGCCAGCGTCACCGTGCCGAACTGCGCACCCTGGCGGGTGAACAGTGCGAAGGCGGCCAGCAGCGAGAACGAACGGATCATGATGTCGCGGTTGAGCGACAGCATGCGCAGGAAGGCGGCCATGTCGAGCAGGCGGTGGCGTGGCAAGGACGGCGCCACCCGGAACCGGCGAACCACGATCGCCAGGCCGAGCAGCATGGCAAGGAACTCACCGGCGACGGTAGCCCAGGCGACGCCTGCCACGCCCCAGCCAAGCTTCAATCCAAGCAGGAAGCAGAGCGCGATGTTGATGCCGTTCAGCACCAATTGCAGCATCAGCCCGAGCCCGCCCTCGCCGCGCCCCAGGACATAGCCGAGGATGGCATAGTTGATCAGCGAGAAGGGGGCTGCGAGCATCCTGATGTGGATATAGACGGCCATTGCCTCGCTGACGCGCGGTTCGGCGCCCATGAACTTTTGCCCGGCGATGGCAACCAGCGGCGCAAGTGCGGCGAGCACGAAGCCGGCTACAACCGCGATCAGCACGGCGCGCCAGAAGACCGCCTGTTCCTCCAGTTCGTCGCCGCGCCCGAAGGCCTGGGCGACGAGGCCGGTGGTACCCGAGCGCAGGAAATTGAAGGTGGTGAAGACGACGTCGAAAACAAGTGCGCCTGCCGCCAGGCCGCCGAGCAAGGCGGCGTCGCCGAACTGGCCGACAACCGCAGTGTCGACCAGGCCAAGCATAGGTGTCGTCAGATAGGCAAGCGTCATCGGCACCGCGATGGCGAGCACGGACCGGTTGGTGACGACAAAGTATCTGGCGTCGGCTGAGGTTGCACCCTTGTCCAAAGGATTGCTGCCTTGCTGATTGCGGCTTGATCGAACAGCCGGTGTGCCCCATTTTGCCGGCATCGCGCAATCACCCATCCCGTGACGGCCAACCGAATCCCCGGTCTGGCGCGAGCCCGCCGGACCGAGTTCATGCCCCTACAGATCGTCCACCATCCCGACTACGACGCCGGCTTCGCCGTCAATCATCGCTTTCCGATGAGCAAGTATCCGCTGCTGATGGACGCCTTGCGCGCACGCGGTCTGGCCGGGCCCGGCGCGCTCAACATCGCCGAACCGGCGCCGGCATCATGGCTGAAACTTGCCCACGCGGCGGAGTATGTCGACCAGGTCATCAACTGCTCGGTGCCTGAAAAAATCGAGCGCGAGATCGGTTTTCCGGTTGGCCCACGTGTCTCCTTGCGCGCACAGCTTGCCACCGGCGGCACGGTACTGGCGGCGCGGCTCGCCTTGCGCCACGGCATCGCCTGCAACACCGCCGGCGGCAGCCATCACGCGCGGCGCGCGCAAGGCGCCGGCTTCTGCACCTTCAACGATGTCGCTGTCGCCGCGCTGGTCCTGCTTGCCGAGGGCGCCGCACAAAACATCCTGGTCGTCGATCTCGACGTGCATCAAGGCGACGGCACGGCCGACATTCTCGCGGGCGATCCGCGCGTGTTCAGCTTTTCCATGCATGGCGACCGCAACTACCCTGCGCGCAAGATCGCCTCCGACCTCGATGTCGCGCTGTCCGACGGCACAGGTGACGCTGCCTATGTCGAAAGGCTCGCCGCCATCCTGCCGGAATTGTCGGCCCAAGCGCATTGGGACATCGTCTTCTACAATGCCGGCGTCGACGTCCATGCCGAGGACAGGCTTGGACGGCTGTCGCTATCGGATGACGGCCTGCGCGCCCGCGACGACATGGTGATCCGCCATTTTCGCACGCTGGGCATTCCCGTCTGCGGCGTCATCGGTGGCGGTTATTCAACCGATGTGGCAACGCTCGCCGCTCGCCACGCCATCCTGTTCGAGGTGGCGTCAAGCTATATCAGATAATCCTTTTACGCATGATCTTGTCCGAAAACCGGTTCCCACTTTTCAGGATCATGCTCTACTTCCGGTAGCTGGCGATCCTGAGCAGGATGAAGGCAGGGACGACGATCGCCGCACCCAGCAGGATGTAGCCGAGAAAGCGATCGATGGCGTGGAAGCCGAGATTCCAGAGATCGGTAAAGAACTTCCGGATGCCATAGAACACGTCCATCGGCGACCAGCCGAAGGCATTCATGACCAGGCCGACGAGGAACGACACCACCAGCAGCTTCAGGATCACCCTGAGCGGCGAGTCGCCGAGAAAGCGCGTCAATGCGGACAAGGCCCGTCGTCTCCCGATTGAGGTGCCCAGACTCGAGGGCGTCGGCCCAGACATACGCACTTGGCTTCCCGGCTTCAAGCCGACAGGTTTGCCTGGATAGCCTAGGCCTTGGGCGAGACAGAGCGCGGCCCTGTCGTGCGAATGATACTGATCGAGCCCATGCCGGTTTGCTAAGAATCGGTAAACAGCACCTATCTAATTTGTTGAAAATAAACCGAAAAATCTTCATTTTTCGATTTCTCGCAATGTGCGTGCAATTTTCGCCTGCGAGATAATCCACGTCTTTCAGGCAGAGGTTGCGCGAAAGATCCGGTCACCCACCACGACTGCCTTGCGTCAGTTCCCGTGACCAGCGCGACCGTTCCCGGCGAGACAAGTGAGCGGCAGCGCGACCGTCCCAATGGTCAGGCTCCCAAGAGATCAACCTGCGTATCGTCGGATGCGCGTGCGTGTTGGAGTAGTGCAATGTCCCCCCAAGCAATGATGCTGCTGACGGCAAGTGCGCTTGCCATGTGCCTGAACGGCTCGGCAATGGCTGCCGATCTTGCGCCGGCCTACAACGATCCTCCCGCCTTTCAGTGGAGCGGCGCCTATGTCGGCGTACATGGCGGCACGGCATTCACTGGGATGCCGAACCCGTTTCGAGCCCTCGCCCGACGAGGCCCATGTCGAGGTCAACGTTTTGCAAATCGAGGGGGCGCTCGCAAATCTCGTGCGCAATGCCATCGACCATGGCGGCGGCAGCGGCACGATCACCATAGCCATCGACGAGTCCGGCGGCGTCGAAGTGCGCGATGAAGGCCCGGGAATTCCGGCGGAAGAGCACGAGAATGTCTTCGAACCCTTCTACCGCTTGCACCCGCAGTCGCGCGGGGCGGGACTGGGTTTGAACCTTGCCCGCCAGATCGCGTTGCTGCACAATGGCACCATTCGGATATTGACCGGGCCCTGGCGGGGCGCCCGCATTCGCATGGAACTGCAGGTTCGGCCGTGATTTTAGCGGCTGTTGGCAGAAGGGCAGGCCAACCAAAGGCTGTGGCCGCTGGTTTATCTGTTTTCTAACCAATTCCCGCTATTGCAATTCCAATAGCGGGAGCAAGGGGCTTTTGGTGGAGATGGAGAAAAACGCGCGAAGCGCCGTCATGTTGTCGGTGGTCGTCCCATGCTACAATGAGCTGGATGGGGTGGCCGAACTTCATCGACGGGTGACGGATACATGCCTGGAACAGGGCTCCTCCTATGAGATCGTCCTTGTCATCGACGGCGCGACTGACGGCACGCGCGAGGCCATTTTCCAATTGGCCGAAAAGGACGACCATGTCGTCGCCATCGACCTTGCCCGCAACTACGGCCACCAGATCGCCTTGAGCGCTGGGCTCGAATTCTGCCGCGGCCAGCGCATTCTCATTCTCGACGCCGACCTGCAGGATCCGCCTGAGCTGCTCGGCGCCATGATGGCGAAGATGAATGAAGGCTTCGATGTCGTTTACGGCCAGCGGCAGAGCCGCGACGGGGAAAGCTGGTTCAAGCTCGCCTCCGCCTCGATGTTCTACCGCTTGCTCCGCCGCATGGTCGATGTCGAGATCGCTTCGAATTCAGGGGATTTCCGGTTGATGAGCCGCCGCGCGCTCGACCATCTGAACGCGATGCCCGAACGCTACAGGTTCATTCGCGGCATGGTGAGCTGGATCGGGCTGAAACAGGTGGCCTTCCCCTATGAAAGACACCGGCGCTTTGCCGGCACCACCCACTATCCCCTGAAGAAGATGGTTCTTCTGGCGGTCGACGCGATGACCAGCTTTTCCATCGCGCCACTGAGGTTCGCCTCGCTGCTCGGAATGCTGTTCGGGCTTCTTGGGCTGGTTGTGCTCTGCTACACCCTCATCGAATGGTCGGTCGGAAACGTGTTGCCCGGCTGGACCAGCCTTGCCGCGATCGTGCTGATCCTGGGCAGCGTCCAGCTGATGGTGCTTGGTATTTTCGGCGAGTATCTCGGACGCATGTACATGGAGACAAAGCGGCGGCCGCTTTACTTCGTCAATGAGATCGTTTCGCGCAGCCGGGCTGTCAGCGACAAGGATCTGCCTGTCCACCGCCTGCAGAAGATGGCAAAGAGGGCCGCACGTGCTTGAGGCGGAGTTCGACCAGTTTGCGCGGGAATACCAGGAACAGCATGCCGCGAGCATAAAGCTGAGCGGTGAAACGCCGGACTTCTTCGCCAGGTACAAGATCGACGACATCGCCGCGACGCTGCGGCGGGCCGGCGTGACACCGCGACGAATACTCGATTTCGGCGCCGGTGTCGGCAATTCGCTCGGCCATATGCGCAACGCCTTTCCCGACAGCGAGATCACCTTGCTCGATCCTTCGCGGGAATCGCTCGATATCGCCAGCAAGCGCTTTCCCGGCCAGGCTGCCTTCACGCATTTCGACGGCGAGACAATTCCCTTCGCCGACGGCAGCTTCGACTTGGCCTTCGCGGCTTGCGTCTTCCACCACATTCCCGAGGATCTGCAGATCGGACTGCTCGCGGAGATCGGCAGGGTGCTGGCCGAAGGCGGCAGCTTCTTTGTTTTCGAGCACAATCCGTGGAACCCGCTGACCACGCACGCGGTGCGAAATTGCGCCTTCGACGAGAATGCGGTCTTGATAAATGCGCGCGAGATGCGCAGGCGCATGGCCGCGGCGGGTCTAGCCAAAACCCGGATCGTCTATCGGATTTTCTTTCCCCGGCTGCTAGCGAGGCTGAGGCCATTCGAGCGTTTCCTCACCAAGATACCTGTCGGAGCCCAATATTTTGCGCATGCGGTCAAACCTGCCATTTGACTATCCGAGGATGCTGCGATTTGGCGCCGTGGGTCTGTTGAACACGGCGCTGGGATACGCGGTCATTCTGACTGGGCTTGCGCTGGGTCTTGGCGACATCCTCGCCAACGCCACGGGCTATGCCGCCGGCCTAGTGCTCGGCTTCTTCCTCAACCGCCAATGGACCTTCACACGAGTCGATGGCTTCCGGTCAGGTACGCTGTTGCGGTATGGGGGGGTCTTCCTGGTCGCCTACAGCATCAATCTAGCAGTCGTGATCGCCGCCCGCTCAGCAGGCATCACCGAAAGCCCTCTGGTTCACCTCGCGGGAATCTGCGTCTATTCGATCGTCTTCTACTTCGGTTCGGCTCACTTCGTGTTTGTGGGGCGCGGAGGTCGCGGAGACGACAAAGCCGACCGGAACCTTCCGGTGACCGATGGGCCTCGGCGGATGCCGACCAGTCGAATTCCTTGAACCAAACTGTCATCGCAAACGATCAAAGGCGGCGCACCATGGACAACGCCCAGGCCAGTGTGGAGGCCGCAACGGATGACGAGCGGATCCGCCTGACATTCTGCCTGTTCACGGCCTGTGTCGCGGCGGCGTTGATGGTTGCCTTTGCCAATTCCGTCCTGCAGGATCCCGACAGTTGGTGGCAGGTAAAGGTCGGGCTGGATTTCCTGGCAAACCGGACATTTCCGACGACCGACCCTTACTCCTACACTTTTGCCGGCCAGCCATGGATCGCCAAGGAGTGGCTGGGGCAGGTCCTGCTGGCTCTTGCCTACCGGGCCGGAGGCTGGAACGGCGTGGTCACGCTGATCATCGCCACGATTTCCCTGACGGTTTTCCTGATGGGGTGGTTTCTGAGCACATGGCTGAAGCCGATCCTGGCGGTTACGGTGGCCTTTGTCGCGGCGGTCGCGATCGGCCCGATCTATACCGGGCGCCCACATATCTTCACCCTGCCGATCATCGTCATCTGGACGGCGGTGCTCTTTCGTGCGGCAAGGGAAGAACGGGAGCCGCCCTGGTGGCTGCTTGTGCTGGTTGTGTTGTGGGCGAACCTGCACGCGACCTTCACGCTGGGCTTCGTCATCGCAGCTTTCGCCGGTCTTGATCTGCTGACGCGCACAGGTTTCTCGAAACCGACCCTCGTGGCGAAATGGATCGCATTCGGTCTGCTTTGTCCGCTGGTCAGCCTGATCCACCCCTACGGTGTCCACGCCATCCTGGCGACCTTCGCCGTGGCCTATGGCAATGAGGCGGTATCGTTGATCGTGGAATGGCGACCGTTCAATGTGCAGGATTCACCTCTCCAGGAAGTTGTGATGCTGCTGGCGCTGTTCGGGCTGCTGGTGTCGCGGGTGCGAATTGGCTGGGCCAAGGCGTTGTTCATCGTCTTCACCTTGCATATCTTTCTCGCCCATCTGCGTTTCATGTATTTGTTTTTCCTCCTGGTCCCGTTGGTGACCGTGATGGAGGTCGCGCAGCAGTATCCCTCGCTGTCGGTCACCGCATGGCTGTCTGAAAAGCGCGACGGACTGGAAAATTTCGTCGCCAGGCGGTTCTACGCGATTTGCGGCGCGGCAGCTGTTTTTCTGATCGGCGCGGCTGCCGTGTTAGGTAGCGTCTATCAGGTCGCACCGAGCCCGAATACGTCGGCCAGCGGGGCGCTGGCATTCGCCGAAAGCCATCATCTGTCCGGCAACGTGCTGAATTCCTACAATTTCGGTGGCACGCTGATTTTCCACGGGATCAAGACCTATATCGACGGTCGGACGGACCAGCTGTTCCTGGGCGGTTTCACAAAAGCCGATGACGAGACGGGACACAGCAACGGCAAGCCGCTCCTCGAAGCCCAGTTGAAGAAATACGCGATAGGCTGGGCGCTGGTTGCAGCCGACGACAATCGCATTCCCTTCTTCGACCAACTGGGCTGGAAGCGGGCCTATTCGGACGATCATGCGGTGATCTACCTGCCCGGCGCTTGAACCGCGGCGCCGGCGCGCACCAGCTTCGCCGGCATTCGAACTGGCATATGCCTTGACACTCATGTTGCGGTGCAGCAAAGTTGCACCGCAGAGGATAGGCATGTGGGACCGACGAGCCGGAATTTTTTGCACGAGCGGGACATCGCCGTATGAGCGGCGTCTTGAACTCGCGGAGCCAAAGCCTCCGGCCGCGGCGCGCGAGCCTGCCCGGATGAACTACAGGCGCGACATCGATGGCCTTCGGGCCGTGGCGGTGCTGCCCGTCCTGCTCTTCCACTTCGGCGTCTCCGCCATTCCCGGCGGCTTCACCGGCGTCGACATCTTCTTCGTCATATCGGGCTATCTGATCAGCGGCAGCCTGCTCGACGATCTCGAGCGCGGCGAGTTTTCGATCGGTCGCTTCTATTGGCGCCGTGCACGGCGCATCCTGCCGGCGCTGATCTTCGTCATCCTGCTCGCCAGCATTGCCGCCTGGTTCATCCTGCTGCCGTCGGACCTGCACGAATTCAGCTTTAGCGTGATCGCCGCCTCGACCTTCTGGTCGAACATCTATTTCTGGAAGACGACGAACTATTTCTCCATCGATGCCGAACTGCGGCCACTGCTTCACACCTGGTCGCTTTCTGTCGAAGAGCAGTATTATATCTTCGCGCCGATCCTGCTCTATTTGATCTACCGATATGTCTCGAAGCGCTGGCTGACGGTACTGCTGCCGATCGCCATCGGCAGCTTTGCCGTGGCGGTCATGGCAACGTCGCTGGCGCCGACCGCCGGCTTCTATCTGTTGCCGACGCGCCTCTGGGAACTGGCGCTTGGCGCCATGCTGATGCTGAAAAAGCCACCGGCACTTGCCAGCCGGCCGGCGATGGAACTGATCGGCCTCGCCGGCTTTGCCTTGATCGCCTTCGGTTTTCTAACGATTTCAGAGAGCGATCCGTTTCCGGGCTACAATGCCTTGTTCCCCTGCATCGGAACCGCCCTGCTCATCTATGCGGGTCATGATCATCCCGGCGCCGACAGGCCGGCACCTGTTGCGACCCGCGTCCTTCGGTTTGCGCCGCTGGTCTGGGTTGGCCTCATTTCCTATTCGCTCTACCTCGTTCACTGGCCGATCAATTCGTTCGTCCACTATCTCTCGCTGAAGGCCATCGGCGTGCCGACGGTCATCGCGATGATGGTGGCCAGTTTCGCCCTGGCGACATTTTCCTGGAAGTATGTCGAGCAGCCTTTTCGCCGGAAACGGGCGTTCACCGCCCCCCTGCCGATCTTCGCCTTTTCGGCGACGGCGATCGCCCTACTCTGTGTCGGCGGCTTGGCCGGCGCGCTGGGTCGTGGTTTTCCGCAACGGTTCCCGGACTTCTCAACGGAGCCGATCCGGGTCGGCGACTGGCGCAACGGCGTCTGCTTCAACGAAGGGGCCGGCATCGACACCTGGAAGCTCGCCGACTGCACGCGCACGCAGGGCTTTGCCACCAACGTGCTTTTGTGGGGCGATTCCTTCGCCGCCCACTATGTTTCGGGACTCGACGCCAATGCCCAGAAAATCCAGGCCAATGTCATCCAGTACACCTATGCCGGCTGCCCGCCCGACCTCACCTATTTTTCCTATGCCCGGCCAAGCTGTACGCTTTTCAACGAACGGGCCCTGTCGATTATCCGCGACGCCAACATCCGGGCGGTGATCCTGAGCGGCCGATGGACCGACTACCAGGTCAGGGGCTTCGATGGCCTGCAAAAAACGATCGATCGGCTTCGCGACATGGGCGTCAAGGTCTATGTCATCGGCCAGTCACCGGAATTCATCGCCGACGTCCAGAAAATCGCTTTCTTCGCAAGACGGGAGCATGCCGGGAATACGTCCTGGCCGACGGCCATGGATCCGGGCATCAACAAGCGGGTGCTGCCGTTCGCCAAAGGGGCGACATTCATAGATCCGCTGGCATATCTGTGCGATGCGGCCGGCTGTTCGTACGCCGATGCCGACAGCAAGCAATTTCTCTATTTCGATTATGGTCACTTCTCTTCCGCCGGCGCGACACTGGCCATCTCAAAGTACTGGCCAAGCTTTGCCGCCGGCAACAAACTCGCCAGGGCAAGATAGCGATCGCAGGTCGATACGCATCGCCGCAGCTTGCGGTGTAAAAGCCGCTTTGCGATTGCCCGAAGGCCAACCCGCATGGTAACGAGGGATCGCGCGGGTATGATGTAATGGTAGCTTGTCAGCTTCCCAAGCTGAACGCGAGGGTTCGATTCCCTCTACCCGCTCCAGCCCATGGCGCCAGAAACAAATTCGGCGCCCGCCTGTTCGTCGAACACAACCGAGCAGCCTCGTGCAAGTGCTACCGTTGCAAGCGCGTTTGCCACCACGTCATCCGATGAGACGAAATCGCCGGTCAGTACCCGCAATTCTTCCACGCCTTCAGCCATCGACACGAAATTCCCGACCGATCGTTCGTGCTTGCAGGCCTCGACTACGCAAAGCAGGTCGATCATTTCGAAGCTGCGCATGTTCAGCCTCCTGAAGAAACATCCCTTGCAGAGGTATGAACGCATCGGCAGGAGATAATGTTCCCGGCTTGCGGTTCGCCAGAGCGGCTCTTTCGTGTGCTTTACGTGCCCGATCGAACTCGACGCCTGGCCGAGCCGTCATCCCACCTCTCGCAGGATGAAGTCGTGCAGCATCTTGGCGGCCGGCGACAGCACACGGTTCTTCACCGTAATCAGGCTGTAGGGCCTGACCTCGATGTCGAATTCGGTCTGGACGACGTCGATGGCGCCGGCCAGCCCGTCGGGATTCTGGATGAATTTCGCCACCTGGACCGATACCGGTGCAATCGCATCGGAATGTGCGACCATGACCAGGGTCAAGAGCAGCGAGCTGGTGTTGAGGATACGGTCCGGCAAAGCGATGTTGCGGTTGAGGAAATTGCTCTCCATCGCCTGGCGCAAAGGCGACCCGCCCGACTGGAAAACCCAGTCGTAGGCTGCGGTGTCCTCCAGCCGCACCGCCTCGCCCTTGGTGAGCGGATGGCCCCTGCGCACGATCAGGCAGGCCTTCTCGACGCCGATCACGCGCGACTCGAACAGCCGTGGATTGAGATCGTCAGGGATGCGCGCGATGATGAAATCATGGCGCGTTGCGATCAATTCGCGTGCCAGCACGTTGGAGGTCTCGACCTGCATGGTGATCTCTATGCGCGGATAGATGCGGCGGATTTCGCGAATCGCCGGCACCGCCAGCTCGATCGCCGGTGCGGTCACAGCGCCGAGGAACACCGAGCCGCCTTTGCCCGCCTTGAGTTCGGAAATTTCGCGGTCGACCTCGCGCATTTCCAGGAGGATCGAGCGCGCGCGCCTGGACAATGCCTTGCCGAAAGGCGTCAAGGTGATACCGCGCGGCAGCCTTTCGCACAGCTTGACCTCCAGCACGGCCTCCATTTCGCTGATCATGCGCGAAGCCGCCGGCTGAGAAATATTCATAACCTGGGCTGCCGCGCTCACCCGGCCATGGTCGTCGAGCGCGACGATCATACGCATGTGACGCAAGCTGAGGCCACTGCGCAGCAAGGTTTCGCCGTCGCCCGGCATCTCTCTGTAACCATTTGAAATCGCATTCGGATTCCTTAGCGCCGCCATAGCCTCTCCTTGCTTCTGCTCGCAGGCGGCCAGCGGTCGCGCCAGCCGTCTCGCCTCGATAGCATATACCAATATTGATATAGCAATCATCAAAGATCGCATTTGACAGTTATGGCAAAGGATCACAACCTTCGCGCGTTCCGAGACGCGACGGTCGCAGACGAGAAAAATCGTATCGATTGAAATCAGCGCCTCGGGGCCATGGGAGGATACCGGAGATCGATATGACGGCAGCAGTGCCTTGGCGCTTCTGCACGATTGCGCGGCCCGCGACCCCCGGGGTGCCGCGTCCATCAACCAGGGAGAGTTAAGTGAAAATCATCAAGACGTTAGTCGCCGCCTTGGCGGTCAGCATCGCGGCCATGTCGGCCACCGCCTACGCAGCCGACAAAGGCCTCGTCGGCGTGCTGATGCCCACCAAGACCTCGCAGCGCTGGATCAATGACGGCGACGCCGTCAAGTCCCAGCTCGAGGCTCTGGGCTACACCGTCGACCTGCAATATGCGCAGGACGACATTCCAAACCAGCTCAGCCAGCTGGAAAATGAAATCACCAAGGGCCCGAAGGCGCTGATCATCGCCTCGATCGACGGCACCACCCTGTCGGACGCGCTGCAGAAGGCCGCTGACGCCGGCGTCGTCGTCGTCGCCTATGACCGCCTGATCAAGAAGACCGCCAATGTCGACTACTACACGACCTTCGACAATTTCGGCGTCGGCGTCATCCAGGCGAATTCGCTGGTCAAGGGTCTCAAGGAGCGTTTCCCGAACACCAAGCCCTGGAACGTCGAACTGTTCGGCGGCTCGCCAGACGACAACAACGCCTTTTTCTTTTACAATGGCGCTATCTCCGTCCTGCAGCCACTGATCGACGACGGCTCGATCAAGATCAAGTCCGGCCAGACCGGCATGGACAAGGTCGGCACCCTGCGCTGGCTGGCGGCAACCGCCCAGGCTCGCATGGACAATCTGCTCTCGGCCAACTACTCGGACGGCAGCCGTGTCGATGGCGTTCTGTCGCCCTATGACGGCCTGTCGCGTGGTATCACCGCATCGCTGCGCGCTGTCGGCTACGGCACGGACGCTCAGCCCTGGCCGATCGTGACCGGTCAGGACGCCGAGACCGCCTCGGTCAAGCTGATCATCTCGGGCGAGCAGTACTCGACCGTGTTCAAGGACACCCGCGAACTGGCCAAGTCGACCGTTGAGCTCGTCGACAAGGTGCTCTCGGGTGGCAAGCCGGACGCCCTCGACACCAAGACCTACAACAACGACGTCAAGGTCGTTCCCTCGATCCTCTTGACGCCGCATGAGGTCGACAAGTCGAACTACCAGGCCCTGGTGGTCGACTCCGGCTACATCAAGGCTGATGACCTGAAGTAATTCGGTCACAAATCGAGGGGTCCTGCGCAACGCAGGGCCCCTTTTCGTTCACCAGCAGGCCCGGTATTGTTACCGACCTCGCCGGCAGTGTTTGCCGACCTCTCAGGGAGCGGTAGTCCCAATGGCCTCGACGATTTTGGAGATGCGCGACATCACCAAGACGTTCCCCGGCGTGAAGGCGCTGTCGAACGTCAACCTCAGCGTCGAGGAAGGCGAGATCCACGCCGTGGTCGGCGAGAACGGCGCCGGCAAGTCGACGCTGATGAAGGTGCTGTCCGGCGTCTATGCGTCCGGCACCTATGATGGCGCGATCGTCTACCGTGGCGAGGAATGCCATTTCAAGGGCATTCACGACAGCGAACACAAGGGCATCGTCATCATCCACCAGGAGCTTGCGCTGGTGCCGATGCTGTCGATCGCCGAAAACATTTTCCTTGGCAACGAACACGCCAGATTTGGCATCATCGACTGGAATGCCAACGAGACACGTACCAGCGCCTTGCTGAAGAAGGTGGGCCTCAAGGAGGACCCCAAGACGCTGATCACCAATATCGGCGTCGGCAAGCAGCAACTGGTCGAGATCGCCAAGGCGCTCAGCAAGGAAGTGCAACTGCTGATCCTCGACGAGCCGACCGCGAGCCTGTCCGAAAAAGACAGCCAGGCGCTGCTCGACCTGCTGCTCGAATTCAAGCGGCAAGGCATCACCTCGATCCTGATCTCGCACAAGCTCAACGAGGTGAACCGGGTCGCCGACAAGGTCACCATCATCCGCGACGGACGGACCATCGAAACACTTGCCAAGAAAGACATCTCGGAGGACCGCATCATCACCTCGATGGTCGGTCGTTCGCTCGACGACCGCTATCCGCCGCGCGAGCCCAAGATCGGCGAGGTGGTGCTCCAAGTGAAGAACTGGTCGGTCTATCACCCGATCCATGCCGAGCGGCAAGTGATCAAGGGCATCGATATCAATGTCCGCAAGGGTGAGGTGGTCGGCATCGCCGGGCTGATGGGCGCCGGACGCACCGAATTCGCGATGAGCCTGTTCGGCCGCTCCTATGGCCGCCGCATCACTGGCGAGGTGCTGCTCAAGGGCAAGCCGATCGATGTCTCGTCGGTGAGCAAGGCGGTGGAACACGGCATTGCCTACGTCACCGAGGACCGCAAGACCTACGGTCTCAATCTCATCGATCACATCAAGCACAACATCACGCTGGCCAACCTGCCCGGCGTGTCGCGCCACGCCGTGATCGACGACCTGCGCGAACTTGCCGTCGCCAATGACTACAAGGCCAAGACCAACATCCGCTCGTCCAGCGTCTATCAGATGACCGGCAATCTGTCGGGCGGCAATCAACAGAAGGTGGTGCTGTCGAAATGGCTGTTCGCCAATCCGGAAGTGCTGATTCTCGACGAGCCGACGCGCGGCATCGACGTCGGCGCCAAATATGAAATCTACACTATCATCGCCCGCCTCGCCTCCGAGGGTAAGGCGATCATCGTCATCTCGTCGGAGATGCCAGAACTGCTCGGCATCACCGACCGCATCTACGTCATGAACGAAGGCCGCATCGTCGGCGAAATGACGGCGAGCGACGCCAGCCAGGAAAAGATCATGCGCGCCATCGTTCGGGGAGAAGGAAAAGCATCATGACCACCGAAAGCGCTCCCGCGCCGAAAAGCGGCGTCGCCGAAGATGTGCAGCAGGGGCCGCGTGTGGCCGTCTCGGCGCTGATCACGAATCTGCGCGAATACGGCCTGATCCTGGCGCTGATCGCCATCATGGTGTTCTTCCAGTTCACCACGTCCGGCACGCTCTTCAAGCCGGTGAACCTGAGCAATTTGGTGCAGCAGAACAGCTTCATCATCGTGATGGCGCTGGGTATGCTTCTGGTGATCGTTTCGGGCCATATCGACCTCAGCGTCGGCTCCGTCGCCGGTTTCATCGGCGCGCTGGCGGCAATGATGATGGTCATCTGGCCGCTTGGCCCCCTCAGCAATCCGCTGGTTGTGTCGATCATCTGCCTCATCATCGGCGGCGGCATCGGCGCGGCCCAAGGCTACTGGATTGCCTATCACCGAATACCGAGCTTCATCGTGACGCTGGCCGGGATGCTGATCTTCCGCGGCATCTGCCAGGCGCTGCTAGGTGGCGGGTCGTCCGTTGGGCCGCTTCCAGATGGCTTCAAGGCGCTCAGTTCCGGCTTCATTCCGGACGTGATCGGCCCCTTGACGCTGATCCCGCCGACGGTGAACGCCGCCGGCAAGACCATCATCGGCAGCGGCCTGACGCTGCACATGACGACGATCCTGATCGGCGTCGTCGCCGTGCTCGCCTATGCGTATTTCGGGCTCAAGGCACGGCGCACGCGCGAGCAGCACGGCTACGAAGCCGAACCTTTCACGCTGTTTGTCATCAAGACCCTGGTGACCAGCGCGCTGGCGCTGTTCCTGGTCTACCAGTTCGCCAGCTACAGGGGCCTGCCGATCGTTCTCATGGTGATGGGCGTGCTGATCGCACTGTTCGTGTTCGTCACCAAACGCATGACGATCGGCCGGCGCATCTACGCAATGGGCGGCAATGCCAAGGCGGCACAGCTATCGGGCATCAAGACCGAGCGACTGACCCTGATGGTGTTCGTCAATATGGGCGTGCTGTCGGCGCTTGGCGGCCTGATCATCGCGGCGCGCCTTGGGCAGGCGGTGCCGGCGGCAGGCCTTGGCAGCGAGCTTGACGTCATCGCCGCAGTGTTCATTGGCGGCGCCTCGGCGATGGGTGGTGTCGGCCAGGTCATCGGCGCGGTGGTCGGCGGCTTCATCATGGGCGTGATGAACAACGGCATGTCGATCATGGGCGTCAACGTCGACTGGCAGCAGGTGGTGAAAGGCCTGGTGCTGCTCGGCGCGGTGGTGTTCGACGTCTACAACAAGAACAAGGGCTGAGGGAACCAGGAAGGCATACGGGTCACATCGCGGCGCTGCCCGGCGGCACGAAAAGAAGTCCCTGAGGGACCAGGCTCGCGAGCGCAATCCGAATGGAGCATTTCACCCGTGGCATGGACGAGGTCCTGGCCGCGCTGGGCAAGGTTTGCCGTCCCGGCAGCCCCTGCCAAGGCAAATGAGAGAGGATTCATCATGCTGATCTCCCAGATTCTCGATGACGCCGAGACCATCCGCGTCGTTGCCCGCAACGGCGGCAAGACCCGGATCATCAACGGCGCGCGCAGCGTTTATTCGCTGGCGATGGAGGCCGCCCGCACCGGCGTCGGGCTCGTCGCGCTGATCGAACGCAAGGGGCTTGGCGAGACAATCGATCTCGATGCCGCCTACAAGAAGGGGCGGCTGCTGTCGCCGATCAACCACCCCGATCCGGCGCACCTGCATCTGACCGGCACCGGACTGACGCATCTCGGCTCGGCCGCGACACGCGATTCCATGCACAAGAAGCTCGGCGCCGACGGCGAGGAACAGCTGACCGATTCCATGAAGATGTTCCGCATGGGGCTGGAGGGCGGCAAGCCGGCGAAAGGCCAGATCGGCGTGCAGCCGGAATGGTTCTACAAGGGCAACGGCACGATGGCGGTGGCGCCAGGCGCCGCACTGCTGTCGCCGGCTTTCGCCAAGGACGCCGGCGAAGAGCCGGAAGTGGCCGGCATTTACGTCATCGGCGACGACGGCGCGCCGTTCCGTGTCGGCTTCACGCTGTCGAACGAGTTTTCCGACCACGTCACCGAGCGCGTGAACTATCTGTTCCTGGCCCACTCCAAGCTGCGCAACGCCTCATTCGGGCCGGAAATATTGATCGGCGACTTGCCCTCCGACATCCGCGGCAGCTCGCGCATCTATCGCGACAACGAGGTGCTGTGGGAAAAGCCGTTCCTGTCAGGCGAAGCGAACATGTCGCACACCATAGCCAATCTCGAACACCACCACTTCAAATATGCGGCTTTCCGCCAGCCGGGCGACGTGCATGTGCATATGTTCGGAACGGCGACGCTATCCTTCGCCGACGGCATCAAGACCGAGGCCGGCGATCTGTTCGAAATCGAGGCCAAGGATTTTGGCCTGCCGCTGCGCAACCCACTCGAGATCGAGCAACCGGTGAAGGTGGCGGTGAAGGCGCTTTGAGATAGCGGAGTGGAAAATGAACAGAATGCGGCTTGTCATTTTGTTCGCGGGCCTAGCCCTGTTCCTGGTCCAGCCGCCATCGGTCGCCTTTAGCGCTGGTCAGTGCAGCGCGAAGTCCTACCGTGAAGCCCACTCGGCGATGACGAAGCGTCTTCTGGCAACTGGTTATTCGAAAGCACAAGTAGGCTTTCTGATGAGCAATACGGATCGTATAACGTCCGCGCTTCGCAGCGACAGGCTGAACGACAATGCCAGTGCCTGCGGTATCGACTCCGCCAGGGCCCATATTCTCGGTTGCCTCGACAAGCAGTTGTTTCCTTTGAAGTCTGGCTCAAGCGCCTCGCTCGATGAGGAGAAACCGACCAGAGGATTTTGGGGCAGGAAACGCTTGGCCGTACGCGAACTGCTCTTTGTCGGCCAATTTCATGGCTGTCTGGGCGCCGCGAAAGAGCATCTCTTTCGCGGCTGACCCGGACGGGGTTCAACCTCAATAAATATCGAAGTCGAAGTACTTGGCCTGGATCTTCTTGTAGGTACCGTCGGCGACGATGGCGTCTATTGCCGCATTGAGCTTGTCGCGCAGCGCGGTGTCTTCCAGGCGAACGGCAATGCCGGCCTGGGTCTCCGTGCCCTTGACGTCACCGACCAGCTTGCAGCAGCCGTCGCTTGCCTTCTTCAACCAGTCCACCAGCACGAACTTGTCAGAGATGACGGCATCGAGACGGCCGTTCGTCAGATCGGTGATCGCCTCTTCCTGGGTCGGGTAGAGTTTCGCCTCCGCGCCAGCCTTGCCATAGACATTCTGGGCATAGTCGGCCTGCGTGGTCGAGGCCTGGGCGCCGACCGTCTTGCCGGCAAGGGCCGCCGGTTCGGTCGAGGTGAGTTCGGTATCCTTCGGCGCCACCAGCGCGAGCGGAGTCGTATAGTATTTGTTGGTGAAGGAGACCTGCTTCTTGCGTTCCTCGGTGATGCTCATCGAGGCGATGATGGCATCGAATTTCTTGGCCTGCAGGGCGGGGATGATGCCGTCCCAGTCCTGGGTGACGATCTCGCACTCGACCTTCATCTGCGCACACAGCGCATTGGCGATGTCGATATCGAAGCCGACGACCTTGCCGTCCGGGGTGATGGTGTTGAACGGCGGATAGGCACCCTCGGTGCCGATCTTCAGTTTCTCAGCAGCCTGCGCCGACAGAGAGCCGGCCGCCATCAGCAACACGGCAGCACCTGCTGCCGATATGATCCATTTTGAAATCCGCATTTTCTTGGTTCCCCTTGAACGCCGCCAGCTTGGCGGCCAGAAAGCCAGCCAAGCATGACGAGCCATCGCAGGCAAGTGTATTGCCCGACGGGAATTGGGTTCAGCGCGCTGGGCGGAAATGCTTGGACAGCTTCAGGCCTTGCGCCTGGTAGTTGGAGCCGAGATCCGTGCCGTAGAGCGCCTGCGGCCGCTTCAGCATATGCTCGTAGACCAGCCGGCCGACGATCTGGCCATGGTCGAGGATGAACGGCACTTCGTGGCTGCGCACTTCGAGCACTGCGCGACTGCCGGTGCCGCCGGACGCCGAATGGCCGAAACCCGGATCGAAGAAGCCGGCATAGTGGACGCGGAACTCGCCGACCAGCGGATCGAACGGTGTCATCTCGGCGGCGTAGAGCGGCGGCACATGCACCGCTTCCTGGCTGACGAGGATGTAGAATTCATCGGGATCGAGCACCAGTTCGCCGGCGCCGCTCTTGTGGATCGGCTCCCAGAAGTCGACGACCTCTTGTGCCGCGCGCTTGTCGACATCGACGAGACCGGTGTGATGCTTGCCGCGATAGCCGACCAGGCCGTTCTGATCGCCGTTGAGATCGATCGACAGTGCGATGCCGCCGCCGGAAATGTTCGGCGGCTCGGTTGCGACCAGCATCTCGGCGCGATGCAGGTCATGCAGCTCGGCTTCCGAGAGCAGTGCATTGCCGGTGCGGAAACGGATCTGGGACAGACGCGAACCGGTACGCACGACGATCGGAAAGGTGCGCGGGCTGACCTCGAGATAGAGTGGGCCGTGATAGCCGGCGGCGATCTTGTCGAACTCGTGGCCGCGATCGGTCATGACGCGGGTGAAGATGTCGAGCCGCCCGGTCGAACTCTTCGGATTGGCCGAGGCCGAAATGTCCGCCGGCAATGCCAGGCTTTCAAGCAAGGGCACGATATAGACGCAGCCGGTCTCCAGCACCGCGCCCTCGGCAAGATTGATCTCGTGCAGCTGCAGCCGGTCGAGCTTTTCCGAAACCTTGTGGTTGGGGCCCGGCAGGAACGAGGCCCGCACCCGCCAGGCCTTGTCGCCGAGCCGCAGATCCAGGCTCGCCGGCTGGATCTGATCGGCATCGAACGCGCGCGCCGACTTCAGCGCACCGGACTGGAACAGCGCCGAAATGTCCTGATCGGGAAGAATGCCTGTCTGCCGCAAGGCTCCACTCCTAGGCCAGGCGATTCTTGGGGCCAGGCGATTTTCTGTTCGCAGGTTCTTGCCGCAAAACCGTGGAACACTGCTGCGGAACCTGCTTGGTACAACCTCTTAATGAAGCCGGCAATTGACGCAAGCGTGGCGCGGGTCTAAAGGGTCGTTATCCCGTGGTGATTTGGCCGGTCGGCTTGCAGCCACGTTAAACAAGTCGCTAAAGGACCGTCGGGCCGCAAGGCCGTATGGACCGGTTGCGACTTTCGCGGCCGGTTTTTTTGTGTCTGGAACAAAAGCGATGAGCACCAAGAAGCGTAACTGGAAGCCTCAAACGACACTCGTGCATAGCGGAACCCTGCGTTCCGGTTTCGGCGAAACCTCCGAGGCGATGTACCTGACCCAGGGCTATGTCTACGAAACGGCGCAGGCCGCCGAAGCCCGCTTCAAGGGCGAGGAGCCGGGATTCATCTACTCGCGCTACGCCAACCCGACCGTCGACATGTTCGAAAAGCGCATGTGCGCGCTCGAAGGCGCCGAGGACGCGCGCGCCACCGCGTCCGGCATGGCCGCGGTGACGGCCGCGCTGTTGTGCAGCGCCAAGGCCGGCGATCATATCGTGGCAGCACGGGCGCTGTTCGGCTCCTGCCGCTGGGTGGTCGAGACGCTGGCGCCGAAATATGGCATCGAGGCGACGCTGGTCGACGGCACCGACATCGCCAACTGGGAAAAAGCGGTCAAGCCGAACACCAAGCTGTTCTTTCTGGAAAGCCCGACCAACCCGACGCTGGAAGTGGTCGATATCGCCGCGGTTGCCGCGCTTGCCAATTCGATCGGTGCGCGGCTGATCGTCGACAATGTCTTTGCCACGCCCCTGCAGCAGAAGCCGCTGCAGCTCGGTGCGCACATCGTCGTCTACTCGGCGACCAAGCATATTGACGGCCAGGGCCGCTGTCTCGGCGGCGTCATCCTGTCGGACAAGAAGTGGATCGACGAGAACCTGCACGACTATTTCCGCCACACCGGCCCCAGCCTGTCGCCGTTCAATGCCTGGACGCTGCTGAAGGGGCTGGAGACGCTGCCGCTGCGCGTGCGCCAGCAAACGGAAAGCGCCGGCAGGATCGCGGATTTCCTGGCCGAGCGGCCCGAAATCGCCCGCGTCATCTATCCCGGCCGTGCCGACCACCCACAGGCGGCCATCGTCAAGAAGCAGATGTCGGGCGGCTCGACGCTGATCTGCCTGGACGTCAAGGGAGGCAAGCAGGCGGCCTTCGCCTTGCAGAATGCCCTCGACATCGTGCTTATCTCCAACAATCTCGGCGACGCCAAGAGCCTGATCACCCATCCGGCGACGACGACGCACAAGAATCTGAGCGACGAGGCGCGTGCCGAACTCGGCATCGGGCCGGGCACGCTCAGGCTGTCGGTCGGCCTGGAGGATACCGACGATCTTCTGGAAGACATCGAACAGGCGCTGAAGTCGGCCAAGTAAAAGGCCTTTGGCCATCAGGCGCCGGACGGCGTCTCTTCCAACTCGGCGGCCTTGGTGCCGATGGTCATCGCGTTGCCGCGCCAGTCGACGGCGCCACCCAGCCAGCCGCGCGCCCACATCGCCGGCAGGATCAGGTCGCGCATCATGATCGCCGCGACCATGCGCGGCGACAGGTACCAGCCCTTGGACCAGGCCAGGGCGCATTCCGGAAGGTAGAAGGCCGCCAGCACGGCAATGGCGGTTGCCCAGAGGCTGACGCCGGCGCTTGCCGCCGCCAACAGCGCGAGTGCCAGCGGCACCACTGCCCCGGTCAGGATTTCGGGTGCGAAAAACCATGGGAAGGTGACGCGGCGCAGGCGCGCCCAACGGGCCTGACGCGACCAGATCTCGTCAAAGGTGCGCCGGCCGAGTGGTTGCTCGAAGGGCGCGGCGACGAGATTGACGCGCAGGCCAAGGCCATTGACCAGCTTGGTCGCGGCAGCATCCTCGGCGATCTCGGCGGCGAGCGCACGGATGCCACCACTGGCGTCGAGCATCGGCTTGTTCCAGAGCATGCTCTTGCCCTGGGCAAAGCCGAGGCCAAGCGCCTCGCCAGCATATTGCCAGCGCGCTTGCAGCGTGTTGAGGAAAGCGCACTCGACCTCGGCCCAGAAGCCAGCGGGCCGCGAGCCTATCGGCGTCGAGCAGACAAGGCCGGTGTCGGGCCGCCATGCAGCCATCAGGTGCTGCACGTAGTCTCTCGGCATCAACACGTTGGAATCGGCCAGGACAACCCAATCGTGGCGCGCTGCCTCCCAACCCTTGACGCAATTGTTGAGTTTCGGATTGGCGCTGATGCGGTCGTCGCCGATCAGCAGCCGCGCCGGCACCTTGGGAGAACGGGCGATGGCGGCACGGATCAGCCTGACCACCGGATCGTCGGCATGGGCGACGCAAAAGACCAGTTCATAGCGTGGCCAGTCGAGCGAGAGGGCGCGCTCCAGCGTCTCCTGCGTGAACGGCTCGACGCCACGCGATGGCACGATAATCGACACCGGCCGCGGCTTGCCGGCCGGCGGCGCGATGGTGCGGTGGCGCTTCAGACGCGAAGCGGCGAGCAGGATGCTGGCGAGGTTTGAAAGGATGAGAGTGACCGAAAGCGAGGCGGCTATGAGGGTGAGTTCCATCGAGACCTGGCCACTCCAGAAAAGACGGCCCGCGTGATGGCCGTTTTCAACAGTTCGACAGAGCGCCGAGTCGCCCGCTTCGTGCACACCACCATTGTCATGTGTCACTTAAATGACATTCTTTGTCGGCACCTGCCTTTCAGGCCGGGCGCGACAAGACGCGCACGTTGACCTGCTCGCCCGGAGCGAGGACAGTTCGACCTGGATTGTTTTGGAGCCGCTTATGTACCGCGCCGTGACGCGCAACATCGAAGTGCAGGTCAGGCCGTTCTATCTGGAGGACCGCTCAGACCCCTCGGAGAACCGCTATGTCTGGGGCTATCAGATAACGATCGACAACCAGTCGGATGAGTTCGTGCAGCTGTTGTCGCGCTATTGGCACATCACCGACGGCACCGGACGGGTCGAGGAGGTGCGCGGTCCCGGCGTCGTCGGCGACCAGCCCGAACTCAACCCCGGCGACAGCTATCAATACACGTCCGGTTGCCCGCTTTCGACACCGTCCGGCATCATGGTCGGGCACTACACGATGCGAAACAAGCGGGGCGAGACGTTCGACATCGCCATCCCCGCCTTCTCGCTCGATCTGCCGGGGACGCGGCGGACGGTGAATTAGCTTCGCCTCACCGGCCGCCAAGCAGCCGGTGAGGCGCGTTCTCTACTGGGTCGCCGCAAATTCCGCCGGATCGAAGTCATATTGCTTCGAGCAGAATTCGCAGGCGACGTGGATGCCGCCGTCTTCGGTGCTGTCCTTGATCTCCTGCGCCGAGAAGCCCTCGAGGATGCCACGGATCTTGTCCCTCGAGCATGAGCACTGGTCGGCGACCGGTACGCCGCCGAAGACGCGCACGCCATGCTCGTGGAACAGCCTGTACAGCAGCCGCTCGGCGCCGATCGTCGGGTCGATCAGTTCGGTCGGCTCGATGGTGCCGAGCAATGCCAGCAGTTCCTGCCACGAATTGTCGGCCGGATCGTGGATCTCCTCGCGCGGATCGCCATCGCCGCCCGGCAGGTCCGGAACGCGCATGCGCTCGGGCGACTGCGGCAGGAACTGCGCCAGGATGCCACCGGCACGCCACTGCTCGCGAGCACCGCCGACGCCAGGCGTCAGCAGCTTGGCCACCGAAAGCCTGATATCGGTCGGAATCTGCTCCGACTGGCGGAAATAGGTGCGGGCCGCGTCTTCCAGCGTTTCGCCATCGAGCTGGACGATACCCTGATAGCGCTGCGTGTGAGCACCCTGGTCGATGGTCAGCGCAAGCACGCCGCTGCCGAGCAGCGTCTGCTGAGACGTTTCGCCGGCCGCGACCAGCGCCTCCAGCCGGTCGGCATCGAAGCGGGCATAGGCGCGCAGTGCCGAGGGCGTGGAAAAATCCGCCACCAGCATGTCGACCGGCCCGTCGGTGCGGGTCTGCAGGATGAACTTGCCCTCGAACTTCAGCGAGGTGCCGAGCAGCACCGTCAGCACGCAGGCTTCCGCCAGCAGGTGGGCGACCGGCTCGGGATAGTCGTGACGGCTGAGGATGGCGTCGAGCATCGGCCCGAGCTGGACGGTGCGGCCGCGCACATCGAGAGGGCCGACCTCGAAGGGCACGACGTGATCGTCGCCGGCGTAGCCGAATTCGCCGAGTTTGGGGTGATGTTCAGTCACTTGATAGGTTTCCAACATGACAATGCTCCAGGGCGCGGCCATGCCGCCCTGGAGGGCGCATGCTTCGAAACGCGCTTGATTTGCGTGATGCGGCGCAGATAGGCATCACACCCCCAGAGATCAAGCGCCGAGACACCAGGCGAGCACGGCCTTCTGGGCATGGAGCCGGTTCTCGGCCTCGTCGAAGACCACCGAATGCGGCCCGTCAATGACCTCGTCGGTCACTTCCTCGCCGCGATGCGCCGGCAGGCAGTGCATGAACAGCGCCTCCGGCTTGGCCTTCGCCATCAGCTTGGCATTGACCTGGTAGGGCGAGAACACGTTGTGGCCGCGGGCGCGATGCTCCTGGCCCATCGACACCCAGCAATCGGTGACGACGCAGTCGGCCTGGTCGACGGCTTCCTCGGGCGAGCGGGTGAAGTGCAGCTTGCCGCCATGCGCCTGCGACCAGTCGACATGCTTCTGTTCCGGCTCGCTGCCTTCGGGCACGGCGACGTTGAGGTTGAAGCGGAACCGCGCCGAGGCCTCGAGCAGCGAATGCAGCACATTGTTGCCGTCGCCGGTCCAGGCGATGGTCTTGCCGGCAACCGGACCGCGATGCTCCTCGAAGGTCATGATATCGGCCATCAGCTGGCAGGGATGGGTGTCGTCGGTCAGTCCATTGATGACCGGAACGGTGGCATTCTCGGTCAGTTCGAGCAGCCGCTCATGCGAGGTGGTGCGGATCATGATCGCGTCGACGTAGCGCGACAGCACCTTGGCGGTGTCGGCAATGGTCTCGGAGCGGCCGAGCTGCATCTCGGTGCCGGTCAGCATGATGGTTTCGCCGCCAAGCTGGCGCATGCCGACGTCGAAGGACACGCGGGTGCGCGTCGAGGGCTTGTCGAAGATCATCGCCAGCACCTTGCCTTCGAGCGGCCTGGTGCGCTCGCCAGCCTTGAGACGGGCCTTTCGCACCACCGCATCGTCAAGCATGAAGCGCAGATCGCCTTCGGAAACGGCGGAAAGATCGGTGAAATGGCGAACTGACATCAGCAATGGTTCCGGGATTACTTCGCGGCGGCGGCGGCGATCGCCTCCGCCAGGCCCTTGGCGCCGGCGCGGATGCGGCCGAGCGCGTCGTGGATCTCGGCATCGGTGACAGTGAGCGGCGGCAACAGGCGAATGACGTTGTCGCCGGCCGGAACCGCCAGCAGGTGCTGGTCGCGCAATGCCATGTTCACCTTGGTGTTGGGCATGGCGCACTTGAGACCGAGCATCAGCCCGGTGCCCCTGATGTCCTCGATGACCTCAGGAAACTCGTCGGCGACCGCCGCCAGCCCCTGCTTCATCAGCAGCGCCTTGCGCTGGACATCTTCGAGGAAGCCGTCTTCCAGCACCACGTCGAGCACCGCGTTGCCGACCGCCATGGCCAGCGGGTTGCCGCCGAAAGTGGTGCCATGCACCCCGGACGTCATGCCAATGGCCGCCTCATCGGTGGCAAGGCAGGCGCCCATCGGGAAGCCGCCGCCAATGCCCTTGGCGATCGCCATGATGTCGGGCGTGACGCCGGACCATTCATGCGCGAACAGCTTGCCGGTCCGGCCGATGCCGCACTGGACCTCGTCGTAGATCAGCAGCAGGCCGTGCTGTTCGCACAACTGCCTGAGCCGCTTCAGCGACTGCGTCGGCACCGGGCGGATGCCGCCCTCGCCCTGTACCGGCTCGATCAGGATCGCCGCGGTCTCCGGCGTGATCGCCTTTTCGGCCGCATCGATGTCATCGAAGCCGACCTGGTCGAAGCCCTCGACCTTGGGTCCAAACCCTTCAAGGTACTTGTACTGACCGCCTGCCGCGATGGTCGCCAGCGTGCGGCCATGGAAGGCCCCCTCGAAGGTGATGACGCGGAAGCGTTCGGGATGTCCCTTGCCGAAATGGTAGCGCCGCGCCGTCTTGATCGCGCATTCCAGCGCTTCGGCGCCGGAATTGGTGAAGAACACCTTGTCGGCGAAGGTGGCGTCGACCAGCCGCTCGCCGAGCCGGGTTTGCCCCGGAATCTCGTAGAGATTGGAGACATGCCAAAGCTTCGCGGCTTGCTCGGTCAGTGCTGAGACCAGGTGCGGATGGCTGTGACCCAGCGAATTGACGGCGATGCCGCCGGCGAAATCGAGATATCGCTCGCCCTTGTCGGTAACCAGCCAGGTGCCTTCCCCATGGTCGAAGGCCAGGGGTGCGCGGGCAAAGGTCTCGTAAAGCGCCGAACCGCTCATTATATGCGTCTCCGGTACCGGAAAATCAAAAAAGCCGCCAAAGCGGCGGCCTGTGCGGCTTATCGTGTTTTTCGGCCATGAAGTCAACGAAAACGTCGCGTAGTGCCCCGCGGCAAGCCCTCCGACGCAACGCCGGCTCACGAGCGACCGGGCAAGTTGGGGAAAACCTAAAAAACCGATTCGTGTTGCACTTGGGACTCTTGTCACCGAGTCAGCGCATAGAGTAGTTGTAGTCAAGAAATAACTAGATTTCGTGCGGCGGACCTAATCACCAGATATATGTGGTGTCTGCCCCGGCAAATGTTGCCGGGCCGGGAGTGGATTCCGATTGCCGCACGCTTAGCAGGAGCGGTCTCATGAACTGGACTGACGAGCGGGTAGAACTTCTCAGAAAACTGTGGTCCGAGGGTCTGAGCGCAAGCCAGATTGCTGCGCAGCTTGGGGGGGTCAGCCGCAATGCGGTCATCGGTAAGGTGCACCGGCTGAAACTGTCGGGCCGCGGGCGGTCGACCGCCACGCCGGCACGCCAGAAGAAGGCGGCGCAAGGATCGACCGTTCAGAAATCGGTGTCGCGCGCTGCAAGCGCGGTCCGCCATGTCACGACATCGATCGGCGCAACGGCATTGCAGACGCAGTTCGACGCCGAACCGGTGGCACGCCACTACATCCGCCCGGTCGAGAATGTCGTGGTGCCGATCTCACGGCATCTGCAGCTGGTCGAGCTGACCGAGCGGACCTGCAAATGGCCGAATGGCGATCCGCTTTCGGAGGACTTCAATTTCTGTGGCAACGAGGCCGCCGAAACCGGCCCCTACTGCAAGTACCACGCCCGCGTGGCGTTCCAGCCGGCATCGGAGCGGCGGCGGAGTCGATAACAGAGAAGGGAATAGGGGAGTAAGGCAATACGGCAGTAGGTGTGCGGAAAGTCGCGCTTGCGAAATGCCATCCTACTGCCCTACTGCCCTACTGCCCTACTGCCCTACTGCCCTACTGCCCTCTTCTTCACAGCCAGCCATTCTTGCGAAAGCGCCAGTAGAGAAACGAGCAGATCAGCGCGATCGTGGCCAGCACCACGGGGTAGCCATATTCCATCTTCAGTTCCGGCATGTCGCTGAAATTCATGCCGTAAATGCCGGCGAATGCCGTCGGCACCGCCAGGATGGCGGCCCAGGAGGCTAGCTTCTTGGAGATCGCCGTTTCCTGGCTCTGGCCGACCAGAAGGCTGGCCTCGAAAGCAAACGCCAGCACCTCGCGCAGACTGTCGATCTTTTCCTGCACGGTGCGGATATGGTCGGTCACGTCACGAAACAGCGGATGCATGGCCGTGTGGATCTGTGGCAGGTCGGCACTGGTTAGTCGGCGGCAGACTTCGACAAGCGGAAGTGCCGCATTGCGCAAGCGCAAAAGATCGCGGCGCAGCATATAGAGCCGCTCGATGTCGGGACCTGTCATCGGCTTCAGCAGGACCCTGTCCTCGATCAGTTCGACCTCGTCCTCGATCTGCTCGAGCACGGGCATGTAGTTGTCGACGATGAAATCGAGAATGGCGTAGAGGACGAAATCCTCGCCCTTGGCCAGCGAATGCGGGCAGCTTTCCCAATGCTGACGCACGGCGGCATAGGATGTGGACGGGCCATGCCTGACGCTGACGATGTAGCCGCTGCCGACGAACAAATGGGTCTCGCCGAAGGTGACCCGTCCGTCGATCAGCTGTGCGGTTCGGGCGACGATGAACAAGGCGTCGCCATACTGCTCGATCTTCGGCCGCTGGTGCGGGTGTTCGGCATCCTCGATCGCCAGTTCATGCAGGTGAAACTGCGCCTGAACGCGAAGCAGCAGGTTGCGGTCGGGCTCGAGCAGGCCAATCCAGACGACATGACCGGTTTTTTTTGCCCATTCGCCGGCTTCCTCGATGGGAATGTCGGCGATGCGACGCCCAGCCGTGTAGACGCCGCAAGCGATAATGCCGGAGGTCGGCGCAGGCGCCGGAGTCAGGTTCCGAACATTTTCCATCACAACCTCCCGAAGCAAATCCACGGACGAGGATACAGGAAAGCCCGGAAAGTCTAGCGCAATTCGGATGATGGTTCGAGAGTGCGACCGTTCAATTAACCGGAGGCGTCGCGGAAAGGCTGATCTTGTCGGTCTTGTCGCCCTTCGGCCGCTCGGCCGACATCTGCTGGCCGGTGACGATGTAGTAGATGGTCTCGGCGATGTTGGTGGCGTGATCGCCGATGCGCTCGATGTTCTTGGCGCAAAACAGCAGATGCGTGCACGGCGTGATGTTGCGCGGATCTTCCATCATGTAGGTCAGCAATTCGCGGAACAGCGACGTGTACATGGCGTCGATCTGGTCGTCGCGGTCGCGCACGAAGCCGATCTTGTCGACCGAGCGCGATGCGTAGACGTCGAGCACTTCCTTGAGCTGGGTCAGCGCCAGGTTGGCCAGGGCTTCGAGGCCGCGGAACAGGCTGGTCGGCTGGCGTCCGTCGGTGACGGCGCCCACCCGCTTGGCAACGTTCTTGCCGAGGTCACCGACCCGTTCGAGGTCGGCGGAAATGCGGATGGCGCCGACGATCTCGCGCAGGTCCGTCGCCATCGGCTGGCGCTTGGCGATGATGATGATCGCCTTGTCGTCGATTTCGCGTTGCCCTTCATCGAGCACTGCATCGTCGCGGATGACCTTCTGGGCGAGGCCGGGGTCGGCATTGACGAGGGCGGCAACCGCCTGTTCGACCATACGCTCGGCATGGCCGCCCATCGCCGCGATGCGCTTCGACAGATACTTCAGCTCCTCGTCATAGGCGCTCATGATATGCACGGACTGCATGGCGAAATGCCTTCCCACGGGGTGTCTTGTTTTGAGTCGTTTCCTCGAATCCCCGCTGATACGCTAGCCGGATGACAGAAAAAAGAAACGGACCCGTGGAAAACTAGGGCAGTATCAGTGCGTCGGCAAATGAACCGAGAAGGTAGCGCCATTGCCGAACTCGGACTTGATCGAAAGCCGGCCATTGTGGCGTGTCAGGATATGCTTGACGATCGACAGACCGAGGCCGGTTCCCTTCTGAGTGCGGCTGGTCTCGACATCGACGCGATAGAAGCGCTCGGTGATGCGCGGAATGTGTTCCTCGGGAATGCCGGGGCCAAAGTCCCTGATGGTCACGTCGATGCCTGGCTCCGAGCCGGGATCGCCGCGCGCGATCGACACCACCACGCGGCCGCCCGACTGCCCGTACTTGCAGGCGTTTTCCAGGAGGTTCTCGAAAACCTGGAAGAGCTCGTCGCGATCCCCCGGCACGTCGAGCGGGCCGTCGGCGTAATCCCGTTCGACGATAACGCTGTTTTCGCTGGCCAGCGGTCCGAGCGAATCGATGACGCTATCGACCGTCTCACGCAGGTCGACCTCGGTTCCCGGCTTCAGATAGGGCTTCATCTCGAGCCGCGACAGCGACAACAAATCATCGATCAGGCGCGCCATGCGCCCGGTCTGGCTCTGCATGATCTGCAGGAACTGGTCGCGCGCCGCCGGGTCGTTGCGGGCGGGTCCGCGCAGCGTTTCGATAAAGCCGGAGATCGAGGCGAGCGGCGTGCGCAGTTCGTGGCTGGCATTGGCTATGAAATCGGCGCGCATCCGGTCGATCCTGCGCGCTTCGCTCTGGTCCTTGAACACCAGCACATAGAGATCGGTGCCGTGGCCGACCGAGGAGGCACTCACCCGGTAAGCCCGTTCGACCGGCAGCTTCTCCGTATAGTCGACGACGTCAGAGGCGACATCGCCCGACAGCACGCCGTCCAGCAGAGCCTGCATTTCCGGCGCCCGGAATTTCAGCGACAGCGACAGACCGGGCGCAATCCCGCCGAAGGCGGCGAAGGCGGCGGAATTGGCGTGGACGATGGTGGCGGTCCGGTCGAAGATGATCAGCGGGTCGGCGACGGCGGCCGCAAGATATTCGCCGGAGAGCCGTTGCAGGCCGATTGCCTCGATCGCGGCGGCACTCTCGGCCGATTGGCGCGTGCCGGTGACCGGCAGCATTGCCGCTGCAAGCAGCAGCGCCAGCGCCGCAAGGACGACAAAGCCGGATATCGCGGCCAAGGCATACACGCCGAGAATCGCGACGACGCCGGCGATCAGCAGCCAGCGGCTGCTCCACAGCCGGACCGCCAGGCCTTGCGCCATGCCACTCTGCTCTGCGTCCAGGTCAGCCATTCGCTCGCGCGCCCGCACCCTTGCCTCGCACCCGGTCGACCGGCGACGGAAACTTCCGCGCGACCGGTCTAACGCATGACCCAGAAAATCGGAATCGATTTTCTGAAAGGATCATGCGCAAAATCAAAAGTGCTGTAGTGGCTCCCAATAGCATGAGTTCGGAAGCAGAAAAGGGTTCGTCTCGATGAAAAAAGCCAAGGAAACTCCCGCCGCGCCAACTTCGGGTCCGCTGAAGATCAGTATCGGCGGCAAGGAGCGGGAGTTTGATATTGAAAATCCCGTGCTTCCCGACTGGGTCGAGGACAACAAGCTGACCGCCGGCGGCTACCCCTACGACAAGAAGATGAAAAGCGAGGAGTATGACGAGACGCTCGAGAAATTGCAGATCGAGCTGGTCAAGGCGCAGGCGTGGCTGCAGTCGACCGGAAAACGGGTGATGGCGCTGTTCGAGGGCCGCGACGCCGCCGGCAAGGGCGGCACGATCTTCGTGCTGCGCCAGTACCTGAACCCTCGTACCGCGCGCAACGTGGCGCTGACCAAGCCGACCCCGACAGAGCAGGGGCAGTGGTACTTCCAGCGCTATGTCGACCATTTTCCGACATCGGGTGAGTTCCTCACCTTCGACCGCTCCTGGTACAACCGCGCCGGCGTCGAGCCGGTGATGGGTTTTTGCACGCCGCAGCAGCACGAGCAGTTTCTCGACGAGACACCGCATTTCGAACGGATGATCGCCAATGAGGGCATCCACTTCTTCAAATTCTGGCTGAACATCGGCCAGGAGACGCAGCTCGAGCGCTTTCACGACCGCCGCTTCAGCCCGCTGAAAAGCTGGAAGTTTTCGCCGATCGACGTTGCCGGGATCACCAAGTGGGACGACTACACCAAGGTCCGCGACACCATGTTCGAGCGCACCCACAAAGAATTCGCGCCGTGGATCATCATACGGGCCAATGACAAGCGGCGCGCGCGGCTCGGGGTCATTCGGCGCATCCTCCTATCGCTGCCCTATGACGGGCGCGATCTCGACATCATCGGCAAGGAAGACAAGAAGATCGTTGGCGAAGGGCCGTCGTTTCTGGGAAAGCAAGACTGACGTCTTTTGCGCCGCGCAGCCAGAGGCCGCGCGGCGCGTTCGTCATCGACGCCTTTCGGTCGGACCGTTCAAGCCACCAGCCGGGCTATGCGCTGCAATCGCCGCAGCGTGGTGTCGTCCTGCAGCGCCTGCTGGAAAAGCGAAATCTCCTGATCGATACGGTCGCACAGCGCGGTGGTGTTGCCCTTGAGCAGGCCGCGCGTCTGCAGCAAGGCGGCGACCGGCTTCTTGACAAGTTGTCTCGCCCGGCCGAGGGCCGCGTCCTCGACGCTGCCGCCCGGCACGATCTCGGCGACGAGGCCGAGCGCCCTGGCATCCTCGGCGCGAAGCGTGTCGCCGAGGCAGAAGAAGCGGAAAGCACCGGCATAGCCGAGTTTCTGCGGCGCCAGGATGCTGGTCGCGGCATCCGGGACCAGGCCGAAATCGACGAACGGCACCCGGAACGTGCTTTGATCGGACGCGATCACCATGTCGCAATGGAACAGGATCGTGCAGCCGACGCCGACGGCGTCGCCATCGACACAGGCAAGGATGGGCTTGGGGAACGTCGCCAGCGTGCGAAACAGATCGGTGACGGCGGCGATCAGTTTCTGGTGCTTGGTGGCGTCGAGGAATTCGGAGAAATCGCCGCCGAGACAGAAGCAGCCTGACAGGCCGCGTAGCACGACGACGCGCACCTCCTCATTGTCGGCGGCTTCATGGAAGATCTTTGCCAGGCTTTCATAGGCTCGTCTGTCCAGCACCGGCCGGCCGTCATTCGACGATACGGTGACCATTAGCGTGTGGTTGCGGAGTTCTGGTTGCGGATGGGGGCTCATGACTGTCTCCGATTTCACGACGCACGCCTTTGGCCGAGCATGTCGGGGTATCCCCTGGTCAGCACGGGAGCAAAATGGTTGCGGCGCGAACGCACCACATCGAGCGTGTGCTCGTTGAAGGTAAGCAAGGTGGCTACGACCTGCTGGTTGCCATAGGTGCGCTGATAACCCAGCGGCGTCGCCAGGAAATGCAGCTGCAATGCACGCAGCACCCACATCGGCTCGAACTCGATGATCACCTGGTTGACGTTGCGCTTCAGTCCCCACTCGACGAAGCCAGCGATCAGCTCGGTGCCGACGGTTGACACGCCGCGACGGCCATCGCGGTAACCTGGAGCGACCGCATAGCGGGTCAACTCGTAAATGTTGGGTCCGGAGGGCGGCGTTCCTTCAAAGAGGTCGGTCAGCACCTCGGTCAGCAGATGTCCCCGCGTCGTCGGCAAAAGCCTCTGGTAGCCTGCGACTTCACTGCCCCTGATGACGATTTGATGGACGGCCTCGTCATGATCGAACTGGTCGCATTCTAGCCCGTCGGGGCGCCTGAGGTCCTCCCATCCCATCTCCTCAACGAATATCTTGTAGCGCAAGCGATGGACCGCCTCCCAAAGGTCCGGGCGTTCCATCAATTCTTGGGTTGTGAGAGAAAAAAGCATTCCGTCATCTCCTGGTTTCAGAGGAAGATACGGCCGTGCTTCGATGAGAAAATTGCGTGATCGCGTAGGCTAGAATTGCTAGGCCGGCACGGCCGACCTAACTAATGTAGCCCCGCCTTATCGCTTCGGCGACCGCCTGAACCCGGTTGACGGCACCAAGTTTGCTTTTGGCGTTAAGAAGATGTTTCTCCGAGGTATGTTCGGAGATGCCGAGGATTTGCGAAATCTCCCACTCGGACTTGCCGACGGCGGCCCATTGCAGGCATTCGCGTTCGCGCGGCGTCAGTACGATGTGATCGATGGTGTTGCTCGCCATCGTGTGGAGCTGCATGGCGCGGCCGACCGCATAGGTCGACACCAGCGACACCAGGCCGAAATCGGCCGCCGACAATTCGACGGCCTCGCCACCCAGCGACACCATGACGATCTGGCCGTCGAGCGTGATCAGCGGGAAGGCCAGTCCGTCGCGCAACTTGAACGCGCCGGCATCGCCCATCACTTCGCCGCTGCTCTTGTCGATGCGGGCGCCCTGTGAGGCTTCGCGCCACTGGAACGGCGCCTGCAGCTGTTTCATGTGGCTGACGACCGGGTCGTGATCGACATAGTTGCGTGCCACATAGCGCTCCAGCCATTCAACAGGCCAGTCGCAGAGAAGCACATGCTGCTTTTGCTGGCCGCTTGGCGTGCCCGGCTGCGGCACGGTTCCCGCCATCAGCGCGGTGAGCCCGAAATCCGACGTTACACCCAGCAACGTTTCGCAGACTGCCGCCGCCGTTCCGGCGTGCTGCAGTTGGTCTATGAATTCCAGCGTGCGATCGAACTGACCCATCGCAACATCAACCCTATGTTGCCTCATGCATTGCGACCAATGATGCGTGCTTCGTTTGCACTTCACCACCGACCACGGATTGCAAACCGCATGTTTCCAGTCGTGGTTCTCACCTTGGTCCCCCAACCAAGGCAGCCACTGCTATTTGCAAACTCCCTAAAGCATATCCTGAAATCGACGCGTTGAAATCAAAAAGCATTGTACCTTTGTCATTTTCGTACCAAAACCTGCCAACACGACTGCGGCGGAGTCTTATCGTGGCGTTCCAGTGGAGGTTTTTGGCTCTTGCGTCGCTGCTGATCGCAGCGCTGTCGGTCGCCGGTACCGCGCGCGCCGCTGAGCCGCAGGTGCCGGTGCTGTGGGATGCCAAGGAGCGGCTGCCAAAGCCGGACCTTTCGGCACTGCCCCGGCTGCGCTTCCTGACGACCACGGATTTTCCGCCCTTCAATTTCCTCGACGGCTCGGGAAAACTGTCCGGTTTCCATATCGATCTGGCACGCGCCATCTGCGCCGAGCTTGGTATTGTCGACAAATGCCAGATCCAGGCCCTGCCCTGGGCAGAGCTCGAAGGCGCGCTGCAGAAAGGCGAGGGCGAAGCGATCATCGCCGGCATCGCCGCAACGGCCGAATCGCGCTCGACCTATGCCTTCTCACGCTCCTACCTGCAGTTCCCGGCTCGCTTCGTCACGCAGAAGAGCAAGGATCTGACCGAACCGGTCTTCGACAAATTGCGCGGCAAGCGTGTCGGCGTGCTCGCCGGCTCGGCGCATGAGCGCATGCTGCGCGACTATTTCAACACCGTTCAGATCGTCCCCTTCGACAGGCCGGAAGAACTCTATGCCGATCTCAAGGCCGGCAAGCTCGACGCCGCCTTCGGCGACGGTATGCGCCTGGCCTTCTGGCTGGGCGGCTCGGATGCGGCCGGTTGCTGCCGCTTCGCTGGCGGACCTTATCTGGCGCCCGAATATCTGGGTTCTGGCATGGCCATCGCCACCAGGGCGGACGATCCAGCACTGGCCGCCGCGTTCGACTACGCGCTGCAGGAGATCTCGATGAAAGGCACGTTCGCCGAATTCTATCTGCGCTATTTCCCGGTCAGCTTTTTCTAGTCTAGCCAACCGAAAGGCAGCGCCCTAAGTCAGGGTCCGCAGCCTCGCCTTTGCGGCACGACCGATGGCGGCGACCGTCAAGGTGTCGAGGTCGAGCTGACGCCGGATGAGCTGCAGCACCCGGACTTCCTCCATGCGCATTTCGAGATCGACGGCGGCCACCTCGAAGGCGGCGGCATAGGCGGTGTCGCGCAAGCGCTCGGGCAGCGCCTCGGCAACCCGCGCAAGAACGCCTTCCAGGCCGTCCTTTTCATTCAGCATCTTCTGGCAAGCCTGGGCGACGCCGACCAGCCGGTCGTGGTTGAAATCCTCGAACACCGGCCAGGAGCGGACGACGTCGCCGATCCGGGCCAGTTCGACATCGGTCATGTCGCGATCGGAAGCCGAGGTGATGACCATCAGGTAGATCAGCGCTTCATGCGGCGTCGGCAACGGCATTCTGTACTCCTTGAATGGGCACCGAAGGTAGGAAAGCGGTATCTGTACCGCAAGGAAAAAGCGCTGCACGCGTTGACGCTCCGGCCACGCACGCCTAGAGACCGGTTGAAAACCCCTGCTCCGGGCAACACCGGCGATTTATTTGGAAAACTGTGACATGGCGGGATCAAACATCATCGATCTCAATCCCGAGCTGCTGGCGGCCGCGACCGATAGCAAGGCATGGCCGTTCGAGGAAGCCAAGAAGATCATCGAACGCTACAAAGGCACCGACTTTCCTGAAACAATCCTGTTCGAGACCGGCTACGGACCGTCGGGGCTGCCGCATATCGGCACGTTCGGCGAGGTGGCGCGCACGACGATGGTTCGGCATGCCTTCCGCGTCCTGACGCAGGACAAGGTTGCGACCAAGCTGCTGTGCTTTTCCGACGACATGGACGGCATGCGCAAGATCCCCGACAACGTACCGGATCGCGCAGCGCTGGAGCCACATTTGCACAAGCCGCTGTCGTCGGTGCCCAATCCGTTCGGCGACGATTATGCGAGCTTTGCCGATCACAACAACGCGATGCTTTGCCGCTTCCTGGACACGTTCGGCTTCGACTACGAGTTCGCCAGCGCGACGCAATATTACAAGTCGGGCCGCTTCGACGCGATGCTGCTGCGCGCCGCCGAACGCTATGACCAGATCATGGCGGTGATGCTGCCGACGCTCGGCTCCGAGCGGCAGGCGACTTACAGTCCGTTCCTGCCGATTTCGCCGAAGAGTGGCCGCGTGCTTTACGTGCCGATGAAGCATGTCGACGCCAAGGCCGGCACCATCACCTTCGACGACGAAGGCACCGAGACCACGCTTTCGATCACCGGCGGCAGGGTGAAGCTGCAGTGGAAGCCGGATTTCGGTATGCGCTGGGCAGCGCTCGGCGTCGATTTCGAAATGTTCGGCAAGGACCACCAGACCAATGCGGTGGTCTATGACCGCATCTGCAAGATCCTGGGCGGGCGTGCGCCGGAGCATTTCGTCTATGAACTGTTCCTCGACGAAAACGGCCAGAAGATCTCAAAGTCGAAGGGCAACGGGCTGACCATCGACGAGTGGCTGACCTATGCGCCGACCGAGAGCCTGGGGCTCTATATGTACCAGCGGCCGCGGCAGGCCAAGAAGCTGTATTTCGATGTCATCCCGAGAGCAGTGGACGAGTATTACACCTTCCTTGCGGCTTACCCGCGGCAGGACTGGAAGGAGCGGCTGGGTAACCCGGTCTGGCATATGCATGACGGCAACCCGCCGGCCATCGACATGCCGGTGCCGTTCTCGCTGCTGCTCAACCTGGTCAGCGCTTCCAACGCGCAGAACAAGGATGTGCTGTGGGGCTTCATTTCGCGCCATACCGCTGGGGTGACGCCTAAGACGCATCCCGAGCTCGACCAGCTGGTCGGCCATGCGATCCGCTATTTCGACGATTTCGTGAAGCCGACGAAAACCTTCCGCCCCGCCGACGAGGTCGAGCGCGCGGCGCTGGCAGCCCTCGAAACGGCGCTTGGCGCGCTGCCGACGGACGCCAACGGCGAAGCGATCCAGAACGCTTCGCTCAACGTCGCACGTAGGATCGAACGCTATCAGGATCACTCCAAGCAGAGCCCGGAAGGTGGCCCCGGCGTGTCGGGCGCCTTCTTCCAGATGATCTACCAGGTGCTGATCGGCCAGGAGCGCGGCCCGCGCTTCGGCTCGTTCGCCGCGCTCTATGGCATTGCCGAGACGCGGGCGCTCATTGAGCGGGCGCTGGCTGGTCAGCTGGCTTGAGAACGCCGTCGACCTCTTCCAGGATCGAGCTCGGCGCCTGAGGCGCAGGGCTTGGTGCGGCCGGCATCGCCGGCATGCCGGAAAGGTTCGGCGCCGATCCGAAAATGCCCTTCCTGGCCGTGCGCGCCTTGTCGCCGGCCTCGACATAGGGCCCACCCTTGGCGGCCCGAGCCCAGCCGTTTTCGACCAGCCATTGACCGACATCCTGCTTGCCGATCCGGCATTCGGCGGCGATCAGGTCGCGACCGCCCTCAGGCGGCACGGTGCAGACCACCGCGCGGCCGCGCAGGAAGGCGCGGAACGCCGTTCGCGCCCGGATACCGCACGGCCAGGCTTTGCCGTCATCGCTGCAGGTCTCGTCCTGCCTGACGATGTCGATGCCCGACACCGCGACCGAATAGCCCTTGGCCTCGATCAGGCCGGCGGCCTGCGCGACCGGCTGGAACAGCTTTGTCCCGTTCCAGTCGTCGGGCATTTTCGGCCTGGGCGGCACCGCCAGCGCCAGCTTGCTCAACGGCTCGCGCGGCTCGACACGCTCAAGCCCCTCGGCGGGCAGTTCCGGTGGTACGATAATTTCAGGATCGATCGCCCTCGAATGCGACGCCGCCTTTGCCGGCTGCGGAGCGGTTATGGCGGATGTCGCCGGCTCTGCGAGCACGGTCTCGGCGCCCTCCTGCGAGATCGTGTCGGCGCCCGGATCGACCTGATCCACCGTGACTACTCCTGCACTTCCCTTCAGCGTGCGACCGCCAGCGACGACCATTGCCGCCATCGCCGGGACCATCAGAACCGCCAGGACAAGATGAGGGAGCCGCACCAGCCGGACCTACTGGCTTGCCCAGACAATCCGCGCCACCCATTCGACATCGCGCATGGGAATGTCGCGGTCCGGATGATCGGGATTGAGCGAGACCAGTGCAATCGACCTGACGGTCTGGCGCTCGAGCACCTTGGCCATCACTTCGCCGGCGGTGGTCTTGACGACGACACGATCGCCCTTGCGGGTGATGGCGCCCGGTTCGACGATGAGGACATCGCCATCGCGGTAGAGCGGCAGCATGGAATCACCTTGCACCTGCAGCGCATAGGAGCTCTCCGTCGATTGCGCCGGCAGTTCGACCAGGTCCCAGCCCTGCCCGGCCGGAAAGCCGGCATCATCGAAGAAGCCGCCGGCGCCGGCCTGGGCAAAGCCGAGTAACGGCACGGAGCGCCTGTGGGCTACCCGTGCTTCCTGGGCTGACGCGGCCCTGCCCTCGATCAGGCCGGTGAATTCGTCGAGCGTAGCCCCTGTTGCCTCGATGATCTTGGCAAGCGATTCGGTCGACGGCCAGCGCGGCCGGCCATCCGACGACAGACGTTTCGACTTGTTGAAGGCCGTCGAATCGAGCCCCGCGCGCCGGGCCAGCCCCGAAGCCGACAGCGAATAGCGCTCGGCGAGAGCATCGATGGCAGCCCAGACACGGTCATGCGAGAGCAAGCTCGCTCTCCCTCGAAACAGGAAAAAATGCCTCTTCCTGTCTAACGCGCAACCGCCGCCATGTCCACCGGGCGCACCGCCGGATCGCCGACGAAACGTATGCCGCCGCGACAGCGCCGCGCGGTTCAGTGATCGGACATCAATGATCGCCGATGAACCTATCCGGCCATCGCCGCCATCGCTCTCGGCAAGCCCTTCCTGAGTTCCTCGGCGTTCATCACCGGGATCATCTCGACGCTGGCATTGAAGGCGAAGAAGAACCGCTCGGCGACATAGGGCATGTCCGAACTGTCCTTTACCTCCACGACGAGATAGGCCGTTCGCCGGCCACCGTCGGCGGTGAAATAGGCGGCCTCCGGGTTGAGGTCGGACAGGGTGTGCTCGATGAACTTGGCCATGCTGCCGTTCTTGATCGCCTTGTTGCCTTCCTCGGCCGGGATGGAAACTCTCAGCATCATACGCATGACGATTACGTCCTTCTGCCAACTTTAGGTTAGCAAAAGCTAATTTATCACCGACGGACCGCATGGGAAAGCTGAAGCGCGCTGGCCACGGCTACGTGCCGTGGCCATCATGCGCAAACTAAAGGGCGACAAGCGTCATTCGCGTCGCTGAAGGACGCGCAGCGCTGCCGTCGCGCCCAGATATAGATCGGCCGGCGTCAGGCCGCCTGCTTCACGTCACCCTTGGCGTAGGGATCGAAGCGCCCGTAGAAGGTCTCGCCCTTCTCGGCCATATCGAGCAACAGCTTGGGCGCCTTGAATTCGGCGCCGTATTTCTTCTGCAGCTTCTTGGCAATCTTGACGAATGCCTTGGCGCCGATGCCGTCGATATAGGACAGCGCACCGCCGGTGTAGGGCGCGAAGCCGAAGGCCAGGATCGAGCCGACATCGGCCTCGCGCGGGTCGGTGACGATGCCCTCTTCCATCACCCGGGCCGCTTCCAGCGCGATGGTGACCAGCAGCCGCTGTTGCAGCTCTTCATAATCGACCTTCTCCGCCGCAAGCTGCGGATAGAGGTCCTTGAGGCCCGGCCACAGCTTCTTCTTGGCCGGCTTGGCGGGATAGTCGTAAAAACCCTTGCCGTTCTTACGGCCGAAGCGGCCATGATCGTCGACCATGGTGTTGATCAGCGCCATTTGCTTCTGGTCGACGGCGGTGTCGCCGAGATCGCGCATGGTCTGCTTCATGATTTTCTGCGCGAGGTCGATGGCCGTCTCGTCGGTCAGGGCCAGCGGGCCGACCGGCATGCCGGCGGCTTTCGCCGCATTCTCGATCATGGGTGCAGGCACCCCTTCGATCAGCATCTTGTAGGCTTCCGACATGTAGCGCAGCACGCAGCGGTTGACATAGAAGCCGCGCGTGTCGTTGACGACGATCGGCGTCTTCTTGATGGCGCGGACGAAATCGATGGCTGTCGCGAGCGCCTTGTCGCCGGTCTTCTTGCCTAAAATGATCTCGACCAGCATCATCCTGTCGACCGGCGAGAAGAAATGGATGCCGATGAAGTTCTTCGGCCGCGCCGAGTTCTTGGCCAGCGACGAGATCGGGATGGTCGAGGTGTTGGAGGCGAAGATGGCCGAGGCTTTAAGCACCGCTTCCGCCTGCTCGGTGGCGCTCTTCTTGACGGCGGAATCTTCGAACACCGCTTCGACCACCAGGTCGCAACCGGCAAGGTCGGCATAGTCAGCCGTCGGCGTGATCAGCGACAGAAGTTTGTCCTTCTCCTCGGGCTTGGCACGGCCCTTCTTCACCTGATCCGAGACCAGGCTGTCGGAATGCGCCTTGCCCTTGGCGGCCGACTCCATGTCGCGGTCGAGCAGAACCACCGGAATGCCGGCCTTGGCGGTGACATACGCGATACCGGCGCCCATGAAGCCGGCGCCGAGAATGCCGATCTTCTTGAACTTGGTTTCCGGTACGCCGGCCGGGCGACGCGCGCCCTTGTTCAGTTCCTGCAGCGACACGAACAGCGAGCGGATCATCGCCGCCGCTTCCTGGGTCTGCATGATCTCGGTGAAATAGCGCTGCTCGATGCGCAGGGCCGTGTCGAACGGCACCAGCAGGCCTTCATAGACGCACTTCAGGATCGCGGCGGCAGCTGGATAATTGCCATAGGTCTCGCGGCGCAGGATCGCGATGGCCGGCGGCCACAGATTGAAGCCGGCTGGTGAATAGATCTGGCCTCCGGGCAGCTTAAAACCCTTCTCGTCCCACGGCGCCACCGGCTTCAGGCCGTTCCTGATCATCGCCTTGGCGGTGTCGACCAGCTTGGCCGGTTCGGCTATCTCATGGATCAGGCCCATCGACTTGGCCTTCTGCGGCGACAGTGGCTGGCCGGACGTCAGCATCTGCAGCGCCTGTTGCTGATCGGTCAGCCGCGGCACGCGCTGGGTGCCGCCGGCGCCCGGGAAGATGCCTATCTTCACTTCGGGAAGCGCCATCCTGACCTTGTCGCTATCGGCGGCGACACGGCCGTGGCAAGCGAGCGACAATTCGAAGGCGCCGCCCATGCAGGTGCCGTTGATCGCCGACACCCACGGCTTGCCCGACGTTTCAAGCTTGCGGAACAGGCCGGTCATAGTGCCGGCCTGGTCGAACAGGGCCTTGGTGGCCTTTTCGATATCCTTGTCCTTTTCAGCGGCGAAAGTGGTCAGCATCTTCTGCAGCAAGGTGATGTCGGCGCCGCCGGAGAAGGTGTCCTTGCCGGAGGTGATCACCGCGCCCTTGATGGCGGCATCGCCCGCCACCAAGTCGACGATGGCGTTCAGTTCCAGCATCGCCTCTTCGGTGAAGACGTTCATCGAGCGGCCCGGCATGTCCCAGGTGACCAACGCAATGCCGTCGGCGTCGATGTCGAGGGTGAAATTGGTGTAGCTCATGATTTCTCTCCCCTATCAGACGCGTTCGATAATCGTTGCGGTGCCCATGCCGGCACCGATGCACAGCGTTACCAGTGCGGTGTTGAGATCGCGGCGCTCGAGTTCGTCCAGCACCGTGCCGAAAATCATCGCGCCGGTGGCGCCGAGCGGATGGCCCATGGCAATGGCGCCGCCATTGACGTTGATCTTGTCGTGCTCGATATCGAAGGCTTGCATGTAGCGCAGCACCACCGAGGCGAAGGCCTCGTTGAGCTCGAACAGGTCGATATCCGACAGCTTCATCTTGGCACGCTTCAACAGCTTCTCGGTGACGTCGACCGGACCGGTCAGCATCAGCACCGGTTCGGAGCCTATGTTGGCGAAGGTGCGGATGCGAGCGCGCGGCTTCAGCCCCATCGCCTTGCCGGCCTTCTTCGAGCCGAGCAGCACGGCGGCGGCGCCATCGACGATGCCGGACGAATTGCCGGCATGGTGGACGTGGTTGACCTCTTCCACCTCGGGGTGCTTCTGCACGGCGACGGCATCGAAACCACCCATTTCGCCGGGCATGACGAAGGACGGGTTGAGCGAGGCCAGCGACTGCATGTCGGTCGACGGACGCATGTGTTCGTCATGGTCGAGGATGGTCAGGCCGTTCTGGTCCTTGATCGGAATGACGGAATTCTTGAAGCGGCCGTCGGCCCAGGATTTGGCCGCGCGCTTCTGGCTCTCGACTGCATAGGCGTCGACGTCGTCGCGCGAGAAGCCGTATTTGGTGGCGATCAGGTCGGCCGAGATGCCTTGCGGCACGAACCAGCCGGGCAGGCCAACCGAAGGATCCATAAACCAGGCGCCGCCAGAGGCGCCCATGCCGACCCGCGACATCGATTCAACGCCGCCAGCGATGACGATGTCATCGGCGCCCTGCGCGATCTTGGCGGCGCCGAAATTGATGGCGTCGAGGCCCGAAGCGCAGAAGCGCGAGATCTGCATGCCAGGCGCCTTGGTGTCGTAGCCAGCCTCGAAGGCGGCGGCGCGCGGAATGACCGAGCCCGCCTCGCCGACCGGATCGACGCAGCCGAAGATGATGTCGTCGACATTGGCGGTGTCGAGCCCGTTGCGATCGCGCAATGCTTCGAGCGTCCTGGCGGCAAGCCGCACCGCTGGCACCTCGTGCAGCGATCCGTCCTTCTTGCCCTTGCCGCGCGGCGTGCGCACAGCATCATAGACATAAGCTTCGGCCATCTTTTTGCTCCTTGGGTTTATCGAACGGCTTTAGACTGATGCATGTCGATCTCCCAAAACCGGGACCGCTTTTGGGCGACATGCATTAGAGCGAGCGTCCGATCAGCAATTTCATGATCTCGTTGGTGCCGCCGTAGATGCGCTGGACGCGGGCGTCGCGGAACATGCGGGCGATCGGGTATTCATTCATGTAGCCATAGCCGCCATGCAATTGAAGGCATTCGTCGACGACTTTTCCCTGCAGGTCGCTGAGCCAGTATTTGGCCATCGACGCTGTCACCGGGTCGAGGCCGCCGGCGATGTGGCGGGTCACACAATCATTGTAGAAGACCCGGCCGATGGTCGCCTCGGTCTTGAGTTCGGCCAGCTTGAACTGGGTGTTCTGGAAATCGATGATCGCCTTGCCGAACGCCTTGCGTTCCTTGACGTAATCGATGGTCAGCGCCAGTGCCCGCTCGATCATGGCAATGGCACTGGTGCCGATCTGTAGCCGCTCCTGCGGCAATTGCTGCATCAGCTGTACAAAACCCTGCCCTTCCTCGTGGCCGAGCAGGTTGGACGTCGGCACGCGCATATCGTTGAAGAACAGCTCCGACGTGTCGTTGGCCTTCAGCCCGATCTTGTCGAGGTTGCGGCCGCGCTGGAAGCCTTCGACCTCATCGGTCTCGACGACGATCAGCGAGGTGCCCTTGGCGCCCTTCTCCGGATCGGTCTTGGTGACGACGATGACGAAGTTGGCAAGCTGGCCATTGGTGATGAAGGTCTTGGAACCGTTGATCTTGTACTGGTTGCCATCCTTCTCGGCCCGCGTCTTGACGCCTTGCAGATCGGAGCCGGCACCTGGCTCGGTCATGGCGATGGCGCCGATCAGCTCGCCGGTCGCCAGCTTCGGCAGCCATTTCTTCTTCTGCTCTTCAGAGCCGTAGTGGAGGATGTAGGGGGCGACGATCGAGTTGTGCAGGCCGATACCGAAACCGTCGACACCGACATGGCCAATGGCCTCGATGATGGCGCTCTCATGCGCGAAGGTGCCGCCGGAGCCGCCATATTCCTCCGGCATCGAGGCGCAGAGCAGACCGGCAGCGCCGGCCTTCAACCAGCTCTCGCGGTCGACCATCTCGTTCTTCTCGAATTCGTCGTAGCGCGGCGCGATTTCCTCCGACATGAAGCGGTGCGCCATGTCGTAGAGCATGCCGACCTCGTCCGCGGCCCAGGCGGGCTTCGGCAAAGAGAGCACTTCGGCGGGATTTGTCGCCACGATTTCCTCCGCGTATCGACAGGACAGGGCCGGCGGTGCCGGCGTTCGAGCTTAGAACGCTTCCGCCGGTAGAGCCATCAGCGTGTCGGCACCGCTCGAAATGCGAGCGAGGTGAGCGCCGGTTTCCGGCATGATCCGCTCCATGAAGAAGCGCGCCGTCACAACCTTGTTGTCGTAGAAGGACTGCGAACCGTTGGCCCCCGTCTTGCCGAGCGCCGCCTTGGCCATCTGCGCCCACATATAGCCCAGCGCCACAAGGCCGAAGAGATGCATAAAATCGGTCGAGGCGGCGCCCGCATTGTCGGGCTTGGCCATGCCGTTCTGTAGCAGCCACATGGTGGCGGCCTGAAGGTCGTTGAGGCCCTTCTTCAGCGCCTTCGTGAACGGCGCCATCTTCTCGTCGGAACGGTTTTCCTCGCAGAATTCGCCGACCTCCTTGAAGAAGGCCTGCACGGCGCGGCCGCCATTCAAACCCAGCTTGCGGCCGACAAGGTCGAGCGCCTGGATGCCGTTGGCGCCTTCATAGATCATGGCGATGCGGGCATCGCGCACGAACTGGCTCATGCCGTGCTCTTCGATGTACCCGTGACCGCCGAACACCTGCTGCGCCATCACGGCGTGGTCGAACCCCTTGTCGGTGAGCACGCCCTTGACCACTGGCGTCAACAGGCCGGTGTAGTCGTCGGCGGCCTGGCGGTCCTTGTCGTCGCCAGAGCGGTGGGCGACGTCGGACTTGATCGCCGTCCACAGCGCCAGCGCGCGGCCGGCCTCGTTGAAGGCCTTCATGGTCATCAGGCTGCGGCGGATGTCGGGATGGACGATGATCGGGTCGGCCTTCTTGTCCGGTGCCTTCGGCCCCGACAGCGAGCGGCCCTGCAAGCGGTCCTTGGCGTAGGCCGCGGCGTTCTGGTAGGCGATCTCCGACAGCGACAGCCCTTGCAGGCCGACGCCGAGGCGCGCCTCGTTCATCATCGTGAACATCGCCTTCAAACCACCATTGGCCTCCCCGAGCAGCGTGCCTTCGGCCTCGTCATAGTTCATGACGCAGGTCGAATTGCCGTGGATGCCCATCTTCTCCTCGATCGAACCGCAGGAGACGGTGTTCCTGTTGCCGGGATTGCCCGATGCGTCGAGCTTGAGCTTTGGCACGATGAACAGCGAGATGCCTTTGACGCCTTCAGGCGCGCCCTCGATGCGGGCCAGCACCAGATGGACGATGTTGTCCGACATGTCGTGCTCGCCGGCCGAGATGAATATCTTCTGGCCTGAAATCTTGTAGGTGCCATCGCCATTCGGCACCGCCTTGGTTCGCAGCAGGCCAAGATCGGTACCGCAATGCGGCTCGGTCAGGTTCATGGTGCCGGTCCAGGCACCCTCAACCATTTTCGGCAGCCATTTGGATTTCTGCTCGTCAGTGCCGTGTGTGATGATCGCCGCGATCGCGCCCTGCGTCAGGCCCGGATACATCATCAGCGACATGTTGGCCGACACCATATATTCGGCAACGGCGGTGTGCACCGCATAGGGCAGGCCCTGGCCGCCGAACTCGACGGGTGCGGCCAGACCCATCCAGCCACCCTCGCGATACTGGTCGAAGGCCTCCTTGAAACCTTTCGGCGTCGTCACCGAACCGTCGTCATGGCGGACACAGCCTTCGATGTCGCCGACACGGTTCAGCGGATGCATGACGTTCTCGGCGAGCTTGGCGCCTTCGGCGAGAATAGCCTCCAGTACATCGGGCGTGGCGTCGGCAAATCCGGGAAGGTTCGAATAGCGCTGATAGCCCAGCACCTCGTTGAGCACGAACAGCGTATCCTGGACCGGAGCCCTGTATATCGGCATGCTTTCCTCCACCCTGCAGACCTGTCCGAATGCCCCCGAAGTCTACCAAGGTGGCATGCGGACCTATGTTGCGAGCGGGATAGCAAAAATTGACGTTTGCGTAAACGTCAATTTTTTCGATGCGACAAGATTTCCCGCCCGCCGCGCGGTGAACGTAGCGGCGAGGCGTTGCGCAAGCTAGCGGCGAGAGGCTGCATTGGGCCGCGGCCAAGACGACGAAAAGCCGCGCGGCAGGGCCACGCGGCTTTGATAGTCAGACAGTCAGCGGATGAGTTAGCCCGCGACGCTCGCCTGCGGCGCCGAACGCTCGGCCAGCATCTGGCGCACCGCCGACATCGAGCCGCTCAGCTCGTTGATGGCGTCATCGATCAGCGCCCGCTGCTTCTGTAGCCGGGCAAGCTGCTTTTCCGACTTGTCCAGCGCCAGCCGCAGTTGCTTGGTGTTGGAGCCGGTCGGATCGTAGAGGTCCATCATCTGCTTGACGTCGCGCAGCGAGAACCCAACCTTGCGGCCAAGCAGGATCAGCTTCAGCCGGGCCTTGTCGCGGCGCGTATAGAGACGGGTCGAACCGTCGCGCTGCGGGTTAAGCAGGCCCTTGTCTTCATAGAAACGCAGCGTGCGCAGCGTCACTCCATATTTTTTGGCCATCTCACCGATGCGGACAAGGTCCTCGCCGGTTTCGACAGACATATTGTTGGTATTGGCCGCGGTCTCGCCGGCCGAGATAAGCTTCATGGTCACTGGCTTTCCCCATCTGGTGGCGTCGCGGTCCTGGACCGTGCGTCGCCTGACTGGAAGCGGGGGCTTGCTTCCGGTCGTGGTTTCAACAAACAAATCGCAAACAGCACGCTCAGGGCGCCTTTTACGTTTACGTCAATTCTATACCGATAGCCGCCTCATGACGCAAGGGCGTTCTGCGCGGCGAGCGTTATGCCGCACCGTGCTGCCGGCATCCGACATCCTTGCAACTTCTTAAGTTTGGTTAACGCGTTGTTTACCACGTTGGGCGAAATGTGGGCGCGTCGGCTACCCGTGGTTATCCTGTATCGAATTTTTCACGGTTTTTCGGAGCGCGGGTGAGAGCCCGGGAAGCTCGTCTTCCACCGCGGCATAGCCGCTGTCGCCTCGTTCCGACAGGGACTTGGGGGAACTGGCCGAGAGCCAGCCAATCTGAAAGACGGACGCACCGATGAACAGCAAGCGGTCCTACCTCGATACACTCAACGCCGGCAGGCAGCGCAGGCCGCAGACCACGCTCGAGCAGTTGAACCGTTCCCTCGAAACGCTGGAGCAGCGGCTGGAGCGTACGCGCGAGGACCCGATGGCACGGCCCGAGCCCCGCCAATACGGGGCCGATGCGCGCTATCCAGCAGCCCAACCCTCTGGCCAACCCTCCAGCCAGCAGCGCTGGTACGAGGATCCGCAGCCGGCGCCGCGCCCGACGAGCCCGGCGCAGCCCGCCGCCGCCTTCGGGCAGAATTACCAGGCCATCGCCCGCGACATCGATCGTGTGCGTGGCCAGGAAGACGGCGTTGCGATGGTCGGCAAGATCGCCGGCGAGTTGCGCGGCATGCGCGAGGAACTGCGCCACCAGATGACGGCTGGGCTGCAGCGGGAATTCGAAGCGCTGCGCAAGGACATCGAGCGGGCTTTCCAGTCGAGCGCCAGGCCGGGCACCTCGGCCAAGGGCAGCGCCGAACTCGGCCTTGAATTCGAACGGCTCTCCGGCGCCATCCAGACACTGGCCGAGAAGAGCGACGACAGAAGCGTCAACATGCTGCGGCTCGAGCTCGAACAGGTCAAGGCCGCGCTCGACACGCTGGCGCGCGAGGAGAGCGTGCAGAAGGTCGACCGCCGCTGGGACGATTTCGATCGCCGGTGGACGGCCTTCGAGGACCGCGTCGACGCCGATCAGCGCAAGCGCTCCGACGACCCCGGCCTATCAATGCTGACCGACCGGCTGGAGCAGATCAGCAACGCCGTCAACAATCTGCCGGAATCGCTGTCGCTGCGCTCGCTCGAGGAAAAGGTCCGCACGCTTGCCGGCGCCGTCGATCATTTCGCCAGCCAGCAGGACAATCGTGGCAGCGACACGCTTGGCATGATCGACGAGCGGCTGGACGAGATCTCCCGCGCCATCGTCGCCTCGACGGTCGCCGCGCAAGCCAATTCATTCGACCACGAGGCTTTCGAGCGCATCGAGAAGCGGATCGACTCGCTTGCCCAACAGATCGAGGAAGTGGCGCAGGACCGCCCGGGCAACGCCGTCATGGACCGGCTGAGCACCCTGTCGAGCCGTGTCGACGAGCTCGCCGGCCGCGCCAACCTGCCCGAGCAGGCGATGGAGCGCCTGGCCAAGCAGATCGCGCTCATCGCCGACAAGATCGACCAAGCGCCTGCCATGCCCGACGCCGACTATATCTTCCATGGCCTGGAGCAACGCTTCGACGTGCTGTCGAGCATGATGGAACGTCGCCAGGGCGACGCCATCGAACAGGGCAACATGCTGTTCCGCGATCTCGAGCGGCGGCTGGACGAGGTGGCCGACAGGCTGGACCAGCGCATGCCGCATGTCGACAGCGCCGGCATCATGGAAGCCATCGACGCCCGCTTCACCGCGCTGGCCAAGCGCATCGAAACGCGTGTTCCCGATCCCGCAGGCGAAGCCGCGATCCGCGGCCTGGAAAGCCGGCTCGAAGACATTTCAAGCCGGCTGGACGCATCGGCCGCGCAGGTGGCCGGCATCGATCCGGCGCTGATCCGCAGCCTGGAGGCGCAGGTCGCCGGCCTGTCCGCCCACCTTTCAAGGCCCAGCACGCCCCTGCCGGAATTCGAGGACATCAGCCCGCGTCTCGACGAGATCGAGAAGTCGCTGTCCGGAACCCGCGATTCCATCCTCGGCGCGGCGCGCGAGGCGGCCGAGAACGCGGTGCGTTCGCTGGCTGGTTCGAGCGCCAACACGACAGCCGTTTCCGGCCTCGCCCAGGACCTGAAGACCCTCGAAACGCTGACGCGGCGCTCGGACGAGCGCAATTCGAGAACATTCGAAGCCATCCACGACACGCTGCTCAAGATCGTCGACCGGTTGGGTTCGCTGGAACCCGGCGAACCGGTCGAGGCGGTGAGCGAACTCCTGGATGCGGCTGCGGTCGGATCCAACAGCCGGCGCGGTGCGCGGCGGTCCAAGATGGCCGTCGAGGCACCGTCAATGGATATCGATCAGCCGATGCCGCTGACCGGAGACATGGCCGATCTCGATGGTCGCGCCGCCGCTATCCTGCGCAATGATCCGGGCATGCGTGGCGACCTGGATACGCGTGGCGACCTGGATATGCGTGGCGACGTGGGCACGCGCTCACCAGCCGAAGCCGCCGCTGCCGCGGCCCTGGCTGCCCTCAGTTCCGATACCATCGCCGAGAAAAGCGAACAGGCAGGCGGCCGCAAATCGTTGTTCGGCGGGTTGGCACGTGCATTCAGGGGCAAGAAGGAGGCCGACATTCCGCCGCTGGCCGGCTCGGCGCCGATTGCCCCGACACCGAGCGTCGACCTCGACGAACCGCTCGACCCAAAATTGGCCAATCGGCCGCTGGAGCCCGGCTCCGGCGCGCCCGACCTCAATGCCATCATGAAGCGGGTGCGCGACGAGCGCGGCCAGCCGGCCAAGCCCAGCGACACCGATGCCGCCAAATCGGATTTCATCGCCGCAGCGCGGCGCGCGGCGCAGGCCGCCGCCGCCGAGGCCGATGCGCTGAAGCGCCAGTCGACGATGACCGGACCCGTGAAGGCATTGCGGATCGGCGACCTGCTCAAGGCGCGCCGCAAGCCAATCCTGATGGCGGCCGCCGCGATCATGCTGGCGCTCGCCGGCCTGCAACTGGGCAAGGCCTTCTTCGCCGATCCGGCGCAGGTGGCAAGCAACGACGCCGCGCCGATCGTTGCCTCGCAACCGGTGCAAACCGCCTCGGTCGATGCGGCTAGCCAGCCGAAGACGGACGTTCAGCCGCAGGCCGTGGAAAGCGCGCCGGCCCGTCCCGTCAGACAGGCCGAGCCGTCCGAACCGGCAGCCAAGGATGACATGGCCGCGCAAGGCACGATGGCCACGCCGCCAAGCATCGAGTCTTCGATGGATGCGGCACCGACAGCCCAGCCGGTTCCTGCGCCTGTTGCTTCGGCGACGCCCGCCGACGCAAGCCCGACGGCACCCGACATGACAGCTTCGGCTGCTGCGCTCCCGGCTGGTCCGGCCCCGGTCGCCGCGGAAGCGACCGATGCCGATACCGGGCCTGTGACGGCCGAGCCGAACACCGCCAAGGACACCACGGGAGCGGTTCCACCGGCCGACACTTCGCCGGCGGCAGCCACCGCCAAGTTCGACATTCCCACCGACGTCGGCCCGCTCGCCTTGCGCGATGCCGCTGCCGGCGGCGACGCCAAGGCGTTGTTCGAGGTCGGTTCGCGCTACGCCGAGTCGCGTGGCGTCAAGGAAGACATGGCGGCAGCCGCCAAATGGTACGAGAAGTCGGCCGAACTCGGCTTCGCGCCGGCCGAATACCGCATCGGCAATTTCTTCGAGAAGGGCATTGGCGTCGCGCGCGATATCAAGAAGGCGAAGACCTGGTACCAGCTCGCCGCCGAGCAGGGCAACGCCAGCGCCATGCACAACCTGGCCGTGCTGTTCGCCATGGCCGCGGATGGCGTCACCGACAATGAGTCGGCCGCGCACTGGTTCCAGGCGGCGGCAGACGTCGGCGTCAAGGACAGCCAGTTCAACCTCGGCATCCTCGCCGCCAAGGGCGTCGGCATGAAGCAGAACCTCGAGGAATCCTACAAATGGTTCGCGCTCGTCGCCAAGACCGGCGACAAGGATGCGGCGGCCAAGCGTGACGAGATCGCCAATGCGATGCGGCCCGAGCAACTCGAACGCGCCCGTGCCGCGGCCGAACTGTGGAAGGCCAAGCCGCTGGATGCGGCAGCCAATTCGGTCGACATTCCCGAATCGTGGCAGGACGGCGCGCCGCAGACGACCGCCAGCGTAGACATGAAGAAGGCCGTCGAGAATATCCAGCGCATTCTCAACAAGAATGGCTACGATGCAGGCGACGCCGACGGCAGGATGGGCCAGAAGACGAAGACCGCGATCATGGCTTTCCAGACCGACAACAAGCTGCCGGCGACCGGCACGGTCGACGAAAAACTGGTCAAGGCGCTGCTGGCGCGCAAATAACGGCAGATGCGTCGCTTCCACGACGCCCTTGCCACACATTTGCCTGTTAACTGATTGAGATGTTTTTTGTTTCGGCAATGCTGCGTGGTTTGACTTCGTAGCACCTCCGGCGCAAGAACAAACTGGCTTGTCGGGTCAAGATGCCCGCAACGGTTGCATTCACCGACAGGCAGAACTGATCGAGACTGACGGGTGGGCATCTATCTCCCGATCGCGGAAATTTCCGTCAACGTCTTCGTACTGCTGGCCATGGGTGCGGCAGTGGGCTTCCTGTCGGGCATGTTTGGCGTCGGCGGTGGCTTCCTCATCACGCCGCTGCTGATCTTCTACAACATCCCCCCGGCGATCGCCGTCGCCACCGGCGCCAACCAGGTCATCGCCTCCTCCTTCTCCGGCGTCCTTTCGCACATGAAGCGAGGTACGCTCGACTTCAAGCTCGGCGGCGTGCTGCTGGCCGGGGGCATCGTCGGCTCCACCGGCGGTATCTTCGTCTTCGCCTTCCTGCGCAGGCTCGGCCAGCTCGACCTGTTCATCTCGCTGCTTTATGTCGTGCTGCTCGGCACGGTCGGCGGGCTGATGCTGGTCGAAAGCGTCAATGCGCTGCGCGCCACGCGCAGCGGTGCGGCACCGGTGCTGAAAAAATCCGGCCAGCACAACTGGATCCACCGCTTGCCGCTGAAGATGCGGTTCAGGGCCTCGAAACTGTTCGTCAGCGTCATCCCGGTGCTAGGTCTTGGCGCAGGCATCGGCTTCCTGTCGTCGATCATGGGCGTCGGCGGCGGCTTCATCATGGTGCCGGCGCTGATCTATCTGCTGAAAGTGCCGACCAACGTCGTCATCGGCACTTCGCTGTTCCAGATCATCTTCACCTCCGCCTACACGACGCTGGTCCATGCCACCACCAACCAGACGGTCGACGTCGTGCTGGCCTTCCTGTTGATGGCGGGCGGCGTTGCCGGCGCGCAATATGGCGCCAAGGCCGGACAGAGGCTGCGCGGCGAGCAGCTCAGGGCGTTGCTGGCGCTGCTGGTGCTGGCGGTGGCGATCCGCCTCGCCATCGACCTCTTCGTCACCCCGCCCAATCTCTATTCGCTGACCGCCACGGGCCTTAACTGATGAGGGGGCCCAAAGCGTTCGCAACCGCCATTCTCCTGTCGTTGCTTGCGGCCGCCGTGCCGGTCAAGGCACAGACACCACCGGTAGAAGGTATCCAGATCGGGCTCTCCACCGACAATGTCTCCATCACCGCCGGCTTTTCCGGCGCCGACCTGACCATTTTCGGCTCGCTGGAAAATCCCGACCCGCTGGTTGCCCGCCAAGGCAGATACGATGTCATCGTCGTGCTCGAGGGTCCGCCGCGCCCGGTCGTGGTGCGCCGCAAGGACCGGGTGCTCGGCGTCTGGGTCAACCTGGAGTCCGAAACCTTCGAGAATGTGCCGATGTCGTATTCGGTGGCGACGACGCGGCCGCTGCAGGACATCACCGAACCGAATAGCTACAAGCAACTGTCGCTCGGCGCATCCAACCTCTACATGCAGCCGGCCGACGCCGGCGACAACCCGGCGACCATCGAGGAATTCACTGCGGCGCTGCGCAGCCGCAAAACAGCGACCGGCCTCTACAGCGAGAATGTCGGCGGCGTGCAATTCCTGTCGCAGAACCTGTTCCGCGCCACCGTCAGGCTGGCACCGAATGTTCCGGTCGGCACCCACAAGGCGCGCGCCTTCCTGTTCAAGAGTGGCGTGTTCATCAAGGAAAGCTCGGCCCAGCTCGAAATCCGCAAATCCGGTTTCGAGCAGTCGATCTTCCGTGTCGCGCACAATTATTCCTTCCTCTATGGCGTCTTCGCGATATCGCTGGCCATGCTGACGGGCTGGCTCGGTAGGGTGATCTTCCGAAAGGATTAGGCGCCGGATTTCCAAAAAGGGTTTCCCTTTCCGGCGTCTTGCGTTAGAGCACGCCCCCGGCCCGACCGGACACGAGTTGCCGCTCCCCAAAGACAAAATCAGGAAACTTGCCATGCGACCAGCATTCGGCGGTATCGACTTTGGCACTTCAAACTCCACCGTTGGCGTGGTCCGCAACGGGCAGCCGCGCCTCGTCGCACTTGAAGATGGGCAGGTCACGCTGCCCAGTGCCGTGTTCTTCAACTTCGAGGACAACCGCACCTGTTTCGGACGCCACGCCATTGCCAACTACACTGACAGCATCGAAGGCCGGCTGATGCGCTCGCTGAAGAGCGTGCTCGGCAGTTCGCTTGCCCACGAGAAGACCCGCATCAAGTCCCGCTCGATCGGCTTCATGGAGATCGTCGGCCTGTTCCTCGGCCACCTCCGCAAAAAACTGGAGGAAGATGCCGGCGGCGTGGTCGAAACGGTGGTGCTCGGCCGCCCGGTGCAGTTCGTCGACGACGATCCCGAGGCCGATGCAAACGCCCAGGGCGAACTCGAGAAGGCCGCGCGCGCCCAGGGCTTCAAACACATCGCTTTCCAGTTCGAGCCGATCGCGGCGGCGCTCGACTATGAGCAGAAGGTGACGCGCGAGGAACTGGCGCTGATCGTCGACATGGGCGGCGGCACCTCGGACTTCTCGATCGTGCGCGTCTCACCGCAGCGCTCGCGGTCGCTCGACCGCAAGGACGACATCCTGGCCAGCCGCGGCATCCATATCGGCGGCACGGATTTCGACCGGCTGTTGAGCATCGCCCATGTGATGCCGCAGCTCGGCTATCTGACCCCGACCAAGGACGGCAAGCGCAATCTGCCGGCCAGCTACTTCATCGATCTCGCGACATGGCAGCGCATCAACCTGGTCTACACCGCCAAGGCAATGACGCATCTGCGCCAGATCCGCTACGAGGCCGAGCGCGCCGACCTGGTCGACCGCTTCATCCACATTGTCGAGCATCGCTATGGACATGCGCTGGCGGCCCTTGTCGAAAAGGCCAAGATCGAGCTGACCGACAGATCATCGGCTCAGGTGGCGGTGAAGCTGCCGGGGGCGGCGTTCGCCGCCGAAATCACGCGCACCGGGTTGGACGCCACGATTGCCAGGGACATCGAGCGGGTCACCGCAACGGTCGGGCAGACCATCCGCGACGCCCAAGTCAAGCCATCCGACATCACCGCGGTGTTCCTGACCGGCGGGTCGACCGCAATCCCGCTGGCAAGACGAGAGATTCTCTCCTTGGTGCCGCAGGCATCCGTCATCGACGGCGACATGTTCGGCTCGGTCGGGCTTGGCCTGGCGCTCGACGCCCAGCGAAAGTTTGGCTGACACGGCCCACTCACGGGCGGGCGGGCGCCGCTTCATCGGCACTGGCGCTGAGATGCGCCTTGAGCGCCATCTGGGCAAGGCTCGCCTGCCGGTCGCGGTGGGTGATGATGGCGAAGTCGCGCTTCGGCAGGTCAATAGGCACCGCGCGCAAACTGCCTTCGGCAATCGCGCCGCCGACGACGAGTTCGGAAATGATGGTGGCGCCGGCACCCGCCTCGACCGCCTGGCGGATGGCCTCGTTGCTCGGCAGCACCAGGAATATCTGCAGGTCGGCGAGCGAAATTCCTTCGCGGCGGGCCAGATCCTCCAGCACTTCGCGCGTGCCCGAACCACCCTCGCGGATGATCCAGCGCAGGCCCTTGATGTCGGGCCGGCCTTGCGAGACTTCGGCGATCTCGGGGTGGGCGCTGGCGACGACCAGCATCAACCTGTCGACGTCGACCTTGGCGCGACGCAGGATGTCGGATTCCGTCCGCCCCTCGACCAGACCGAGATCCGCGGCACCATCGAGGACATTGGCCTCGACCTGCCTGGTGTTGCCGATGGTGACGCTCAACCTGACGGCGGGATAGGCCTCGTGGAAGGAAGCCAGCCGGCGCGGCAGCCAATAGCTGGCGATGGTCTGGCTGGCGGCGATCGAGAGGCTGCCGGTGACCGTCTGCGAGACATGCTCCAGCACGTTGCGCGCAGCGGCTGCCCGCTCCAGCACGGCCTTGGCTTCCGGCAGGAAGCGGTGCCCGGTCTGGGCGAGCTCGATGTTGCGGCCAACCCGGTTGAACAGATGGACGCCATGCTGCTCTTCAAGCGCGCGAATAGCGGCAGACGCGGCCGATTGGGAAATGCCAAGCAGCTCGGCCGCCTTGGTCATGTGGCCACGCTCGGCAACGGCGACGAAAATCCGCAATTGGTCCAGGGTCATACGTGCATTAAGAACCAATATCGATCGAATTTACAAGAACAACTGATTAGACAGATCGATAGCTTTATTCTACGTTTTCGAGTGAAGTTAGAAAAAACTCGCCATCGAATCGCAGAGAACAAAATGATCGGGCGGTTCAGATCCCTGCTTGCCCATTGGACCCGCGGCATCCGGCGGCGGCTGGGCGGTGACCGATACCACCCGGAAGAGCACTATATGCGTGGCCCCGGGCCGAAGACACGAGCCAAGTCCGCCGGCCGTGCAGGCACCAGCGGATCATGATGCACCGACCGCCGCGCGGCGCAAATTCGGCTCCATCGCAACGCCCGCTTGCCGACACGCGCGCGCCCGATGAAGGCGACGGCGTCGACACCTCGCCGGACATTTCCGACAGCATCGCCAAGACGACCTGCTACATGTGCGCCTGCCGCTGCGGCATCGACGTGCACATCAAGGACGGCAAGGTCCGCTACATCAACGGCAACAAGGACCATCCGGTCAATCGCGGCGTGATCTGCGGCAAGGGCAGCTCCGGCATCATGCAGCACTACAGCCCGGCCCGGCTGAAAAAACCATTGCTGCGCACAGGCCTGCGCGGCTCAGGAGAATTCCGTGAGATCGAGTGGGAGGAAGCCTTCTCGATCGCGACCGAACGGCTCTCGGCCATCCGCCGGACCGATCCGAAAAAACTCGCCTTCTTCACCGGCCGCGACCAGTCGCAGTCGCTCACCGGCTGGTGGGCAAGCCAGTTCGGCACGCCTAACTTCGCCGCGCATGGCGGCTTCTGTTCGGTCAACATGGCGGCCGGCGGCCTCTATACGATCGGCGGCTCATTCTGGGAGTTCGGCGAACCCGACTGGGACAACACCAGATACTTCATGCTGTTCGGCGTCGCCGAGGATCACGATTCCAACCCGATCAAGATCGGCCTCGGCAAGCTCAAGGCGCGCGGTGCCAAGGTGGTTTCGATCAATCCGTGCCGGACCGGCTACAACGCCATTGCAGACGACTGGATCGGCATCCGGCCCGGCACCGATGGCCTGTTCGTGTTCGCCCTCATACACGAACTGCTGAAGGCCGGGCGCGTCGATCTCGACTATCTCCTGCGCTACACCAATGCGCATTTGCTCGTCATCCAGGAGCCGGGTGCGGCGGATGACGGCCTGTTCGTGCGTGACGCCGGCGGCAATCCACTGGCCTGGGACAGGGTTGCGAAGACGCCTGTCAACGCCACCGATGCCGGCGCGAAACCTGCGCTGACGGGCAGCTTCATCGTCGACGGTCGCCGCTGCGCGCCGGTGTTCCAACTCATCGCCGACCGCTATCTCGATGAGAGCTACGCACCCGATGCGGTGGCAGAGCGCTGCGGCATTCGCGCCGACACGATCCGCAGGATCGCCGCCGAACTCGCGCATGTCGCCTTCGAACAGACGATCGAATTGCCGGTCGCCTGGACCGACTGGGCCGGGCGCCGGCACGAGACGATCAAGGGGCGGCCAGTGTCGATGCATGCCATGCGCGGCATCTCCGCCCATTCGAACGGCTTTCACACCTGCCGCGCCATCCATCTCTTGCAGGTGCTGCTCGGCACCGTGGACGTCCCCGGCGGCTTCCGCTTCAAGCCGCCCTACCCGAGATCGGCGCCGCCGGGCCCAAAGCCTTCAGGCAAGACCGTCAAGCCGATGACGCCGCTCGACGGCATGCCGCTCGGCTTCGTCTGCGGGCCGGACGACCTTTTGGTCGACGAGGCCGGCATGCCTGTTCGCATTGACAAGGCCTATTCCTGGGATGCACCGCTGGCGGCACATGGCCTGATGCACACCGTTATCCGCAACGCATGGGCCGGCGATCCGTATCCGATCGACACGTTGATGATGTACATGTCGAACATGGCATGGAATTCCTCGATGAACACCGTCGAGACCATGGCGATGCTGACCGACCATGACGAAGCGGGCAACTACAAGATCCCCTTCATCATTTATTCCGACGCCTACTATTCCGAGACGGTACCGTTCGCCGATCTCGTGCTGCCGGACACAACCTATCTCGAACGCCATGATTGCATCAGCCTGCTCGACCGGCCGATCAGCCATGCCGACGGACCAGGGGACGCCATCCGCCATCCCGTCGTCGAGCCGGATCGCGATGTCAGGCCGTTCCAATCGGTGCTGATCGAACTCGGCGCGCGGCTTGGCCTGCCGTGCTTCGTCAATGACGACGGCTCGGCCAGATACCGCGACTATGCCGATTACATCGTCAACCATGAGCGGACGCCCGGCATCGGCCCGCTTGCCGGCTGGCGCGGCAAGGACGGGAGTGCGATCGGCAAGGGCGAGGCCAATCCGGACCAATTGCAGCGCTACATCGACAATGGCGGCTTCTGGCACCACGATTTCGCCGAGGACCAGCGCTACTACAAGATGGCCAACCGCTCCTATCTCGACTTCGCGGTGCAGATGGGTTTCATCCCCAAGGCTGAGCCGGTCGTCTTCCAGCTCTATTGCGAGCCTCTGCAGCGCTTCAGGCTGGCCGCACGCGGCCATGGCCGCGTGGTGCCGCCAGAGGGCGACCGCCAGCGCATCGAGACCTATATGGACCCGCTGCCGTTCTGGTACATGCCGTTCGAGGAAGCGGCCGTCGATTTGCAAGACTATCCGCTGCACGCGCTGACGCAGCGGCCGATGCATATGTATCATTCCTGGGGCTCGCAGAATGCGTGGCTGAGACAGATTACCAGCCAGAACCGGCTGTTCGTGCATCACCGGACCGCCGCAGGTCTCGGCCTTGTCGATGACGACTGGGTGTGGATCGAAAGCATCAACGGCAAGGTCAAGGGACAGATCAAGCTGGTCGACGGGGTGAACGAAAGCACGGTTTGGACCTGGAACGCGATCGGCAAGCGGCGCGGCAGCTGGGGGCTGAAGGACGATGCGGCCGAATCCAATCGCGGCTTCCTGCTCAACCACATCATTGGCGACCAGACTTCGGCCGACGCCAACGGCAAGCGCTATTCGAATTCAGACCCGGTGACGGGCCAGGCAGCGTGGTTCGACCTGCGCGTGCGCATCGTCAAATGCGCGGCCGAGGAGGCCGGCTTCACCGAGCCGCAATTCGAACGTTTCCAACAACCGCCGGGCTTCGAACCCGCACCAGACAGACTGACCTTCGGCGCTGACTTCCGCCGGGCAAGGGAGGCGGCCGAATGACCTGTCTGCCAAGTCAAAGCGGCAAGAAGCTCGGCCTCGTCATCGATCTCGACACCTGCGTCGGCTGCCAGGCCTGCGTCACTGCCTGCAAGGAATGGAACACCGGCGGCCACATGGCGCCGCTGACCGACATCGACCCCTATGGCGGCCATGTCGACGGCGTCTGGTTCAACCGCGTCCACAGCTACGAACACACCACCGAGGTGGGCGGGCGCACGGTCAACTTCCCGCGCTCTTGCCTGCATTGCGAGACGCCGGCCTGCGTCACGGTCTGCCCGACCGGCGCCTCCTACAAGCGGGCCTCGGACGGCATCGTACTGATCGACGAGGACAAGTGCATCGGCTGCAAATTGTGCAGTTGGGCCTGCCCCTATGGGGCGCGCGAATTCGATCGTGATGTTGGCGTGATGAAGAAGTGCACGCTGTGCGTCGACCGCATCTACAATGACAATTTGGCCGAGGAAGACCGCGTGCCGGCCTGCGTCGCGGCTTGCCCGACCAGCGCCCGGCATTTCGGCGATCTCGGCGATCCCGCGTCGGCTGTCTCGCAACTGGTGGCGGAGCGTGGCGGCGTCGACCTGATGCCAGAACTCGGCTATCACCCGACCAACAAATATCTGCCGCCGCGCGCCCACACCAAGCGCGCCGCATCGGTGGCCGCGCCGGCACTCGAACCGGTGCGGCCCGAAGGCGGCTTCCTGGGCTGGGTCGACCGCATGCTTTCGAACTGACATCCATGCATCCAGCCTTCTCCGTCGTCTTCTTCACCACCGCCACCGGCGCCGGCTATGGGTTGCTGGCGCTGCTTGGGGTGCTCGGAGGGCTCCAGATCATCCCGCCCGACTTCTGGCTCGCCCTCATCGGCATGGGCCTGGCGCTTGGCCTGATCATGGCCGGGCTATTGTCCTCGACAGGTCATCTCGGCAGACCCGAACGCGCCTGGCGAGCGTTCTCGCAATGGCGCAGCTCATGGCTGTCGCGCGAAGGCGTTGCCTCGGTCATCACCTTCGTTCCGGCGGGCCTGTTCGGCATCGGCTGGGTGTTTTTCGGCCGCAGCGGCGGCTGGGTGGCCATCGCCGGATTTCTGGCGGCCATCGGTGCGGTCGTCACCGTCTGTACCACCGGCATGATCTATGCGTCGCTGAAGCCTATCGCCCAGTGGCACAGCCGCTTTACTCTGCCCGGCTACCTCATTTTTTCTGCGATGACCGGCAGCGTGCTGTTGAACGCGCTGCTGCAGGCATTTGCTCTCGGCTCGAAGACCCTTCTGGCGGCCTCGGTGCTGCTAGGTCTGCTCGGCTGGGGCTGGAAGCTGGCGACCTGGCGCTACAACGACCGCCTGGAAATCCCAACCAATGCCAACACCGCGACGGGGCTCGCCGGCGGCACGGTACGATCGCTGGAATGGCCGCATACCGAAGAGAATTATCTGCTCAAGGAGATGGGGTTCCGAATCGCGCGCAAGCACAGCGCGCGCCTGCGCCGGATCACGCAGGGTCTGGCCTTCGCCCTGCCCGTCCTGCTGCTTGCCGCTGCATTCGCCTTGCCATGGCCCTTCGCGGTGCTGCTGTCAGTGTTCGCCGCGATCGTCCAGTTCGCCGGCATGCTGGTCGAAAGATGGCTGTTCTTCGCCGAGGCAAAGCACACTGTGACGCTCTACTATGGACGCTGACCTCAGCCCGGTCTGAGCATCGAGCGTGAAATCGCAAAAATGCGCTCGGCGCCGAGCATATAGGCCATCAGCGTGTCCAGCCGGAACAGCCCGGCATAGGCGCGATCGAGCACGTTGAGCGAACCGGTATAGGCGCCGAAGGCCGGCATGATCATGCGTCCGCCATCGCCGGCAAAGCAGCGCCGCCGCACCGAACGCCCACGCTGCACGATGCGCGCGCACGGATGCAGATGGCCCGCTATCTCGCCTTCGACACGTTCCTTCGTTGGCTCATGCCGGAACAACAGCGAGCCTATGGCAAGTTCGCGCACCGTCTCGCCGGGTAGGTCGGCGGGCGCTTCCGGATCGTGATTGCCGGCAACCCAGAACCAGTCGCGGCCTGATATCAGCGCTTCCAGCCGTTCGCGGAAGCTCGCATGCATGCGCTCGGCGCCGCCGCCATCGTGGAAGCTGTCGCCCAGGCTGATGACGATGGATGGCTGATAGTCGGCGATCACGGCCTGCAGTCTCAGCAACGTCGCGCCGGTGTCGTAAGGCGGGATCAGCGCGCCGCGCCGCGCCAGCGACGAACCCTTTTCGAGATGCAGGTCGGAAACGGCCAGAAGCCGCAGATCCGGAAAATAAAGCACGCCGCGCCGGTCGCAGACCGCACGTTCGCCGGCGATGCCGACAAGGTCGGCCTCGGCAATCAGCGACGTGCGCGCCAGCGAAAAATTCATCTCGAAATCAGTCTCATCTTTGGCCCATGGCCTCCTCGACCAGATCCGCGGCTTCCATGAGCAAGGACTCATTGGCGCCGCCATTCACCAATTCCTTGCCGATCTCCAGCATGATCGGCACGGCCAGCGGCGATATCTGCTCAAGATGCTTATGCATGATTCGACCGCGAACACGCGAGAGCATCTCGGCAAGTCTGCTGACATCGAGCAGGCCCGCCGATGCATCGGTGCGCGTTGCCTGTAGCAGGATGTGGTCCGGTTCGTGGCTGCGCAACACGTCGTAGATCAGGTCGGCCGAGACGGTTACCTGGCGGCCGCTCTTCTCCTGGCCGGGAAAGCGCTTTTCGATCAGCCCGGCGATGACCGCGCAGGTGCGAAACGTCCGCTTCAGCATCCAGCTGTCGTTCAGCCAGGCCTCGAGGTCGTCGCCGAGCATGTCCTCGTCGAACAAGGCGGCCAAAGAAGGCTTCTTCGCCTTGAACAGTGCCGCCATGTCGTCCAGCGCCCAGACGGCCAGCGAATAGTCGGTGGCGACGAAGCCGAGTGGGCGGGCGTTGGCACGCTCCAGCCGCCGCGTCAAAAGCATGCCGAGCGTCTGGTGCGCCAGCCTGCCTTCGAAGGGATAGGCGACCATGTAGTGGCGGTTGCCGCGCGGAAAGGTCTCAACCAGAAGGTCGCCGCGCTTCGGCAGCACCGACTTTTCCTTCTGCAGCCGCAGCCAGTCGGCGACCTGCTCGGGCAGCGCCTGCCAGCGGTTGCTGTCGGCCAGCATGCCGCGCACCTGATCGGCGAGATAGGTCGACAGCGGAAACTTGCCGCCGGCATAGGACGGCACGATGATGTTGGCGCCGGCGCCGTTGGAGACGACGCATTCGTTCTCGCGGATGCCCTCGAAGCGCAGCACCTTGCCGGCAAACAGGAAATTGTCGCCGGGGCGTAGCGTCTCGGCGAAATATTCCTCGATCTTGCCCAGCACCGGCCCCCCGCGCCCAGCCATGCCACGGCCCTGCCTGACATAGCGGACATTGAGTTCCGGCATTTCGACGATGGTGCCGACATTTAGCCGGTATTGCTGGGCGACACGCGGATGCGAGACGCGCCACAGCCCGCCGACTGTCTTTCGAATGCGGGCGTAGCGCTCATAGTTCTTCAGCGCGTAGCCGCCGGTGGCGACGAAATCGACGACACGGTCGAAGGTCTCGCGTGCCAGCCCGGCATAGGGCGCGGCGCTGCGCACTTCTTCGAATAAATGGTCGGCATCGAAGGGCGCGCCGCAGGCGACGCCCAGCACGTGCTGCGACAGCACGTCGAGCGCGCCGGTGATCAACGGCGGCGTGTCCTGCGCGCCGAGATAGTTGGCGTCGAGTGCGGCACGGCATTCCAGCACCTCGAAACGGTTGGCCGGAATAAGGATCGCCTTGGACGGCTCGTCCATGCGGTGGTTGGCGCGGCCGATGCGCTGCGCCAGGCGGCTCGCGCCCTTCGGCGCGCCGACATGCACGACCAGGTCGACGTCGCCCCAGTCGATGCCGAGATCGAGCGTCGACGTCGCGACGATGGCGCGCAGCGCATTCTCGCCCATCGCCTTCTCGACCCGCCGACGCTGGCCGACATCGAGCGAACCGTGATGCAAGGCAATCGGCAGCGAGTCCTCATTGGCCCGCCACAGTTCCTGGAACAGCAATTCGGCCTGGCTGCGGGTGTTGACGAACAGCAGCGTCGTGCGGTGCCTTTTGATCGCCTCGTAGATTTCAGGAATGGCGTATCGGGCCGAATGGCCGGACCACGGCACATGCTGCTCCGAGTCGAGAATGGAGATGTCGGGCCTGGCTCCGCCGGCCACGGTGATCAGGCCGGCCATGGCGCCTGACGGATTCTGGCCGACCAGCCAACGCCGCAATTCGTCGGGCTCGGCGACCGTAGCCGACAAGCCTATCGTCTGCAGGCCAGGCACGTAGCTGCGCAGCCGCGCCAGGCCGAGCGCCAGCAGATGCCCGCGCTTCGACGTCACCAGCGAGTGCAGCTCGTCGAGCACGACATAGCGCAGATCCTCGAAGAAGCGACGGGCATCGGGCGCCGCGATCAGCAGCGCCAGTTGCTCGGGCGTGGTGAGCAGAATGTCGGGCGGCACCAGTTTCTGGCGCTGACGCTTGTGCGACGGCGTGTCGCCGGTGCGCGTCTCGATGGTTACAGGCAGGCCGATCTCTTCTACCGGCTTGCCGAGATTGCGCTCGATGTCGACCGCCAGCGCCTTCAGCGGCGAGATGTAGAGGGTATGGATGCCGCGATGCGCCTGCCCCGGCTTTCGCCTTGGCCAGTTGGCCAGTTCGGTCAGCGAGGGCATGAAGCCGGCCAACGTTTTGCCGGCCCCGGTCGGGGCGATCAGCAGCACCGATTGCCCGGCCTGGGCCCTTGCCAGCAATTCGATCTGGTGGGCACGCGGCGACCAGCCTTTCTCGCCGAACCACCTGATGAATGGTTCGGGCAGGGCTACAGTGGCATTCTGTTCGGCAAGGCGCGGCTGCTCTGTCACGCGCCAGAGGTAGCGCGAAGGTGGGCAATCGCCAAGAAGAATCGGAACAAAAGGGGATCGAAGGCCTTAAGGCCGCCGAAAACCGGTCGGGCCGCCATAGAGATAGCCGATGCGGGCGATCGCCTCCTTCAGCCCTTCGCGCGACACCAGCATGGTGTGGCCATTGGCATGGATCATCGTATCGGCGTCGGTCATGACGGCGACATGGCCTTTCCAGAAGACGAGGTCGCCGCGCCGCAACCCGGTGTAATCCGGGCCAGGATCGAGCGGCTCGCCGAGAGTCGCCGCTTGCATGTCGGAATCGCGCAGCACGTCGCTTCCGGTCATGCGCATCGCCAGTTGCACAAGGCCCGAACAGTCGATGCCGAAACCCGAAGCGCCGCCCCACAGATACGGTGTGCCGAGAAACATCTCGGCCACCGCAACATAGTCGGCTGCCGCATTACCGACAGGCCGCAGATGGCCGGCGATGATCGCCTCGCCGGAAGGCAGGACGGCATAGTGCGTGCCGCGCGTTTCGGCTGCACCCGTCACCGCAACCGTCGATCCCATCGACAATTGTCCGGCGATCGGAAACCGCAGATCCGGCGCGGGGTAGAGGAAGGTGCGCGGCACCGACACGATATGGGTCGCCGCCTGATCCCGCCCGCCCAGCATGGTATCGGCGACATAACCGACATAACCATCGCGCTCGGCCTGGATCCAGGCCCAGCCTTCGGCGACCTCGAAGACGAGGACATCATCGCCGAACAGGGCTTGCGTGTTGACGCCGGCATCCGGCCGCGGCGCTTTGCGCACATCGGCCACGGACGCGGTGATCCGCGCCGGCCGGCCGGCGACGAAGCGGTCGGCGGCGACCTCGCCCTTCAGCCGCGCATCGGCAAGGTCGGAACGGAAAGCGTGAAGGCGGGCATCCCTGGCGGTCAAATCAGCAACTCTGCTTTATTATGTTGACGCATGATCTTGTCCGAAAAACTGGTTCCCGCTTCTTGCTGCGCTGACCTGCGGTTCGGGATCGTGCTTCAAATCGGCAATTCGTGGGCCTTGGCAATGATACCATCGCCGAAGCGCTCGACAAAGAGCGCGCCCTCGACCGTGCGCCTGATCAGCACATTGCGCTTGTCGAGCTCGTCGCGATGGCGCGACACGAGCTTCAACGCACCCATCGTGTCGAGCGCGCGGGTGATCACCGGCTTGGTGACATTGAGGCGGGCGGCGAGCCCGCGCACCGTGTGCGGCGGCGGATCGAGATAGATGGTGAACAGGATCGCCGTCTGGCGCATGGTCAGGTCGGGCGCGTCGTCGCGCACCTGCGACAGCATCACTTGCTGCCACAGTCGCAAGGCCTGGCTGGGGCGCATGGCAATCGACATCCGAGCAGCATGACGGCAAATTGTTTCGGTTCCGTTTCAGTTTCTGCAATTTGCCGGCTCTGCTTGTCGCTATCAGCCAAAGCGTTTCGAGATGATCCGCTCCAGCGCGCGAATGCCCTGCGCCTCGCCGCCCGCGGGGCCATACGCACGGTCGGCGGGGTTCCAGGCGAAGATGTCGAAATGCGCCCAGCCGGCGGTCTTTTCGACAAAGCGCTTGAGGAAGAGTGCCGCCGTGATCGAGCCGGCGAAACCGTCCGTGGTGACGTTGTTGATGTCGGCGATCTTCGACGACAGTTTTGCATCGTAAGGCCGCCACAACGGCATGCGCCACAGCGGATCTTCGGCGGCGACGGAAGCCGCCGCCAGGTCGGACGCCAGTGCGTCGTCGCCGGTATAGAAGGGTGGCAGGTCGGGGCCGAGCGCGACACGGGCTGCCCCGGTCAGCGTCGCCATATCGACCAGAAGCTGCGGTTCCTCCTCGTCGGCCAAGGCCAGCGCATCGGCCAGCACCAGTCGCCCCTCGGCGTCCGTGTTGCCGATCTCGACGGTAACGCCCTTGCGGCTCGTCAGCACGTCGCCCGGCCGGAAGGCGTTGCCGGCGATCGAATTCTCGACCGCGGGAATGAGCACGCGCAGACGCACGTTCAGCCCGGCGGCCATGATCATCGATGCGAGACCAAGCACATTGGCCGCGCCGCCCATGTCCTTCTTCATCAACAGCATGCCGGACGACGGCTTGATGTCGAGACCGCCTGTGTCGAAACAGACGCCCTTGCCGACCAGCGTCACCTTCGGCGCGCCCTGCGGCCCCCATCTCATGTCGATCAGGCGCGGGGCGCCGGTCGACGCGCGACCGACGGCATGGATCATCGGGAAATTCCGGTCGAGGAGATCGTCGCCCGTCACCACCGAGATTTCGGCACTGTGCGCTGCGGCGAGGCTCCGCACCGCCTTCTCCAATTCTTCCGGACCCATGTCGCTGGTCGGCGTGTTGACCAGATCGCGTGTCAGGAAGACGCCATCGGCAATGCGGCGAACGCGCCCGGCATCGACGCCGGCCGGCAAGACGAAGCGCAGCGCCTTGCCGGATTTCTTGCCATAGCGGGTAAAGACATAGCCGCCGAGCACCAACGCAGTTGCCGCCAGCTCCGGCTCGGCCGGCGCGGAGGCGAAATGCCAATCGCCTTCCGGCAAGGCTTTCGACAACGCACCAAGAGCGAGTGCGCCCTCGCCATCGCCGATACCGAACAAGGCGCCGCCGAGGGCTCCCTTTTCGCCGGGCACGACCAGCGTCCTGCCTGCCTCGCCTGAAAAGCCGTTTGCCCTGGCCCAGGCGACCGCGGCAGGCGCAAGACCGGCTGCTTCCAGCCCATCCCTGGCGACCAGATGGACCGGCAGCGCGCCCGGCAGTTTCTTTTCGACGAGTTCGACAGGCATTCGAGGTTCTCCGTGCGGCGCCCTTGAGTCGCCATTCTTAACCGTCCGTTAGGGTTAACAGAATATTTCTTCGGGAGGGAAGATGGCCACGCAATGGCCGCGTATGAATGGAGGCCCGGTGCCGATGCCGACCAACCGCACGATCAATGCCACGGGAAAACGGTTCATCACCACGGCGCTCGTGCTGGCGCTCGCGGCCGGTGTCGCCGGTTGCGCAACCGACAAGTTCACTACCGGTTCGATCGGACGCAACAGCGGCAAACCGCTGGAGGCCATGTCGGGCGGGGAACTGCACACTGCAACGGCGGCACTTGGCCAATCCTACGCCAGGAACCCCACCGACAAGCGTATCGCCACCAATTATTCGGCGGCGCTGCAGATGGATGGCGACGCCGACCAGTCGCTCGCCGTGATGCGCAAGCTGGCGATCGCCCTGCCGAAGGATCGCGACGTGCTCGCCTCCTATGGCAAGGCGCTGGCTGCCAACGGCCAGTTCGAGGCCGCTCTGGACGCCGTGCGCCGCGCCCAGACACCGGAATATCCCGACTGGAGGCTGGTGTCGGCCGAAGCGGCCATTCTCGACCAGATCGGCCAGAAGGACGACGCGCGCCAGCTTTATCGCAAGGCTCTCGAACTAAAGCCGAACGAGCCTTCGGTGCTCTCCAATCTCGGCATGTCCTACGTGCTGGAAGGTGACCTGCGCACCGCCGAAACCTATATGCGCTCCGCCGCGCAGCAGCCGAACGCAGACAGCCGGGTGCGCCAGAACCTGGCGCTGGTCGTCGGCCTGCAGGGCCGTTTCGACGAAGCCGAGAAGATCGCCTCGCAGGAACTCTCGCCCGAACAGGCACAGGCAAACGTCGCCTATCTGCGCCAGATGCTGGCCCAGCAGAACGCCTGGAGCCAGCTCAAGGACCAGGACAAGCCAAAGTCCGCGACCAACTAGATCTCGTCGCGCCGAACTCGCTTTAAGTCTTTGTTTGATGCATGTCGTTGGCCCAATACCGCTGCGTTCTTGTGCGACATGCTATGGACGACAATCTGCGACAACCTTGAAATGAAGAAGCCGCGCTGCGTTCAGCGCGGCTTCTTCATTTCTGATGCGGGACGAGCCTCGCCTCTATTGCGCTGTCGATGATGGTGCCGAACGATCGCCGAAGATGCCGCGCTGGCTGACCTGAATGCCGGCGGGGCCCAGAATGATCGCGAAAAGCACCGGCAGGAAGAACAGGATCATCGGCACGGTGAGCTTCGGCGGCAAGGCCGCCGCCTTCTTCTCCGCCGCGTTCATGCGCATGTCGCGGCTTTCGGCGGCCAGCACGCGCAGTGCATGCGCCACCGGCGTGCCGTAACGTTCGGCCTGGACGAGTGCCTGCGACACCGACTTGACCGATTCCAGGCCGGTGCGGCTTGCCAGGTTCTCGTAGGCCTGCCTGCGCTCCTGCAGATAGGAAAGCTCGGCGTTGGTGAGGATGAATTCTTCCGCCAGCGCCACCGATTGCGCGCCGATCTCGTCGGCGACCTTGCGCAGGGCCGCTTCCACCGACATGCCCGATTCGACGCAGATCAGCATCAGATCGAGCGCATCCGGCCACGCCATCTGGATCGACTGCTTGCGCTTGGTAGCGCGGTTGTTGACGTAGACGACCGGAGCGTAGAAGCCGCCATAGGCAACGAGGATGCAGACGAACACCCTGATGACCAATGGCTTGTCGGGCAATCCTCCGAGTACGAAGGTGTAGATTGCGCCCAGCGCGAAGCCGACAAAAGGAAGCACGAGACGGAAGAAAAGAAACCGCGTCAGCGGGTTCTGTCCGCGAAAGCCGGCGACCTTGAGTTTCTGCAATGTGCCCTCATCGGCGAGAGCGCGCCTCAGATCCAGCCGGTCGACAATGTTGCGCATACCAACCGACTGTTCCTCGCGCAGGCCCTTGCGACGGCGATCCGCTTCGACGGCAAGCCGGGCGCGCTGCTTGGCGCGCAGTTCGTCGCGTTCCAGCGCGACGGTTTTCATGCGTGACTTGAGCTGGTTTCCGCCAAACGCCGGCAGCAAGGTGAAAATGGTCGCAAACACCGCTATGGCGACCAGCATCGCGATCAGGAAGCTCGGATCGGTCAGGGATTTGATGACTTGGTCGGTCATGCCAGCATCCTAGACTTCGAAGTTCATCATCTTGCGCATTACAAAGATGCCGATCGACATCCAGACCGCCGAGCACCCAAGGATCAGGTGTCCAACGTTGGTGACGAACAGCGGCATCAGGTAGTTCGGGCTCGACAGGTAGACGAGAAACGCAACGATGAAAGGCAGCGCACCGATGATGGCGGCGGACGCTTTCGCTTCCATCGACAGTGCCTGGACCTTGGCTTTCATCTTCTTGCGATCGCGAAGCACGCGCGAAAGATTGCCCAGCGCCTCGGATAGGTTGCCGCCAGCCTGCGATTGAATCTGGATGACGATGCCGAAGAAGCTCGCCTCCGTGCAAGGCATGGTTTCGGGCATGCGCAAGGTCGCATCGGGGATCGACAGGCCCATCTGCTGGGAATCGACGATACGACGAAATTCGGTCTTCACCGGTTCGGGAGATTCGTTGGCTATCAGGCGCACGGCGTCGTTCAGCGGCAGGCCGGACTTGACTGCACGCACGATGATATCGAGCGCGTTTGGAAATTCGTTGAGGAATGCCTTGACGCGGCGGGCGCGACGAAACGAGACGAACCAGCGCGGCAGGCCGAGTGCGCCGGCCAGCAGCACGCCCGGCAGAACGAGCCGCGGCGCTCCGACCACAAAGGCAACCATCGTCAAAGCGAGGCCGCATATGGCGGAGTATATATAGAAGCGCTCGACGGTGGTCTTCAGGCCAGCCTGACGGAGTTGGGCTTTCAGCGGTGGTTTCTTGACCCTGCTGTCGTTGGTTTTCTGCTTTGCGTCGAGCTCGTTCAGCGAATCCTGAACCGACTTGCGCCGCTTGACGGCTTCCGCCGCGCGGTCACGCGAGGCCTTGACGACGGAGCGATCAGTCTCGGCGGACTTGATCGTTTCAAGCCGCTTGCCGACCTGTTTCTCGTTGCTGATCCGGGTGAACAGGAATGCATAGGCGACCGCGCCGGCGCTAAAGCCGGCGAGCACGACAAACGCCAGTACTGTGCCGTCAATTCCAAACATTGGCCAGAACCCTCACGCCGTCAGTCAGCGCGTTTCTCCATCGCTTCGAGCGCAGTGGCGAGGCGCTGCTCCTCGCCATAGTAGCGAGCCCGGTCCCAGAAATGCGGACGACCGATGCCGGTCGATACATGCTCTCCCAGCAGCCTGCCATTGGCGTCCTCGCCCTTGATGTTATAGAGGACGATATCCTGCGTGATGATGACGTCGCCCTCCATGCCGATCACCTCGGTGATGTGGGTGATGCGACGCGATCCATCGCGCAGGCGCGCCGCCTGGATGATCACGTCGATGGAGCCGACGACGATTTCGCGCACGGTTTTCTGAGGCAGCGAATAACCGCCCATCGCGATCATGGATTCGATACGGTTCAGGCACTCGCGCGGGCTGTTCGAGTGGATCGTTCCCATCGAACCGTCATGGCCGGTGTTCATCGCCTGCAGAAGGTCGAACACCTCGGGTCCGCGCACTTCGCCGACGATGATGCGCTCGGGACGCATGCGCAGGCAGTTCTTGACCAGGTCACGCATCGTTACCTCACCCTCGCCCTCCAGATTCGGCGGGCGGGTTTCGAGGCGCACGACATGCGGCTGCTGCAATTGCAGCTCGGCCGAGTCCTCGCAGGTGATGACGCGCTCCTCACGGTCGATATAGTTGGTCAGGCAGTTGAGCAGAGTCGTCTTGCCCGAGCCGGTACCGCCCGAGATGACGATGTTGCAGCGAACACGACTGATGATCTTGAGAACTTCGGCTCCCTGCGGTGAGATGGCGCCGAACCTGACCAGCTGATCCAGGGTCAGCTTGTCCTTCTTGAATTTGCGGATGGTGAGCGTGGCACCGTCGATGGAGAGCGGCGGCGCGATGACGTTGACGCGTGAGCCGTCGGGAAGACGCGCGTCGCAGATCGGGCTGGATTCGTCGACACGGCGGCCAACCTGGCTGACGATGCGCTGGCAGATGTTGAGGAGCTGCTGGTTGTCGCGAAAGCGGATGCCGGTCTGTTCGACCTTGCCGTTGACTTCGATGTAGACGTTCTTGGAGCCGTTGACCATGATGTCGGCGATGTCATCGCGCGCCAGCAACGGCTCGAGTGGCCCATAGCCGAGCACATCGTTGCAGATGTCCTCGAGAAGTTCCTCCTGCTCAGCGATCGTCATCGCGAAATTCTTGATCGCGATGATGTCGTTGACGATGTCGCGAATTTCTTCGCGTGCGCTTTCGGGATCAAGCTTGGAGAGCTGCGACAGATCGATGGTGTCGATGAGCGCGGCGAAAACCTGGCTCTTGGTGTCGTAATAGGATTCGCTCTTTTCGCGTTGGACCCGCTTCAGGTCCGGTGCCGATGACGGCGCATCGATTGTGCGGCGCGCCGGCGGCGCGACAGGTGCGCTTGGCGGAGGCGCAGCGGGGCGGGCAAGCACCGCCGTATCCGCAGAACTTACGGCCGCCGGCGCAACCGGGGTCGGTGCCGGCTGGCGAAATTCCGGCGTGAACCGGTTTCCGTCGTCGCTGCCTCTTTTACCAAACATGATCTGCTACCGATTCCACCGCTGAAACGTCATTTCTTGTTGCGCGAGAGCCTGCCAAGCAGATTGCCAAGCCCTGCCTTCTTCTTCGTCTTGATTTCACTGCGCCCAGTCAGCACGTGCGCGATTTCGTTGATCATCGCGACAACCGAGTTCTTGGCATCCATTTCGCCAAGCATGCGCCCGTTGTTGGCGGCGTTGCCGAACAGCAACGGATCAAAGCCAATGACCGACATCGGCGTCAGGCCGAGCGGCTCGGTGAAATCGGACGGTGAAATCTCCGGGCGCTTGGGGACGCCGGCCTGGTTGATGATCAGCTTCGGCGGCGGGTCGTTGGGACGAAGTCGCTTCAACATGTCGAACAGGTTCTTGGTGTTGCGCAGATTGGCCAGTTCCGGCGTCGCCGTGATGACGATCTCGTCGGCCTTGATCAGCGTGTTCTTGGTCCAGCCCGTCCAGGCATGGGGGATATCGAGCACCAGTAGCGGCACGCTGCGCTGGGCGGTGTCGATGAGCTGCGCGAAGGCTTCGGGATCGAAGTCATAGACCCTTTCGAGCGTCGAAGGGGCTGCCAGCAGCGACAGGTGTTCGGCGCACTGGGTCAGCAGACGGTCGAGATAGACTTCATCGATGCGCTCCGGCGAAAACACCGCCTCGGCGATGCCTTGCGCCGGATCCCGGTCGAAATTGATGTTGGCCGTACCGAAAGCGAGGTCGAGATCGGCGACGACCACCTCGGATTTGAACAGGGTGGACATCGCCCAGGCCACATTGTGGGCAATCGTGGAGGAACCGACGCCGCCCTTGGCGCCGACAAAGGCGATCGAGCGGCCGAGCGGCTCGGCTTCCGGATCAATGAAAATCGACGACACCACGCTGACGATGTCAGCCATCGAGACAGGTGCGATCACATATTCGGAAATGCCGGAGCGGATGAGCTCGCGATAGAGACCGACATCATTGTAATGACCGATCACCACCACCTTCGAGGTCGGATCGCAATATTCCGAGAGCTGGGCGAGTTGCTCCAGCAATTGCTTCGGCTCGCTGCGCGATTCCAGCAGGATAAGATTGGGCGTCGGCGCCGACTGATAGAATTCGATGGCGGTGGGGACGCCGCCCATATGGACCTTGAGATGCGCCTTCGTCATGCGGCGGTCCTCGCCGGCGCGCTCGACCGGATTTGCAACGCCCTCGGTCTCGCAGAATGCCTGGATCGAGATGCGCGGGATCGGCCGCAATGCCTGCATCGCGGCGATGTCTTGCTGCGAAGTATCGCTGCCATCCACCGGGGCGTCGTAGGCAAGGTTGCTCATGATCATACTCTTTCGCGTGGCCTGTTCTGTCCGAGACGGCGGCTCAGAAGTCTACTTCCGAATTGCTAAGGAAATCGCCCGAGATGCCTCTTTGACGGTAGACATCGATCACCGCGCCGCGATTTTCAGCATCGATGTCGGTAGATTTGCGCGGGCCGAGCAGATCGGCCGGGTTGGCCATTTGCGCGGCGAGATTGTTCTGATAGGAGCAGCCGAAGTCGGCATAATGCTTGTTTTCCGAGGTCTCGACCAGGTCAGCTGGCCAGCGTCCGCATTTGTCGGTCTGGGCTCTCACCGAGACAAAGGAGACGCGAACCGGCGAGGAGATCTCGCTCGAGGCGGCCTGATAGGAGGTGACGACGACCCGGTTGCGCTTGACACCAGCGGCGACCGCGAGCCGTGCGAAATCGCGGGCGGCCGCCGTCGCGGCGACCTCGTTGGCCGACCCGCTCGGGACCTGGATCGTCAGCGTCGGGGCGGCACTCTTGTCATAGCTGTCGAGGAAGCCCAGAAGCGTGTCGCGCTGCGATCCGGTCATGCCGCGATCGCCGGCGCCGACAGGCAGGTCGATCTTCTGGTTCTTCTCCGCGATCACGATCGGATGATTGGTGCGATAATCATCCGGAATCGCACCGACGGTGACGCTGTCGCGATTGGCGCAGCCGGACAGCAGCGCCGCTACCGCAATTGCCAGGACCGGAACGGCTCGCCCGCAAATCCGCGAACGGCCAAAGCGCATCGTCGTGGCGATGGTGCTTGCCTTCAATGCTGACTGAGACATGTCCGCTCCCGCCTATTTGTAGATGAAGCCGACAACGCCATGGTAACGGCCGTTGGGCTTGTCAGTCTGCATGGTGCCGTAGACGCGATTGACCCTGCCAAGGAACATGGCGGCGCCATCGCTGGCAGCGTTGAAATTGTCGTCCGGCTTGGCAAGGTCGTTGCGTGCCACGGGCCGTGCGAGATACGGCGTGATGATGATCACCAGCTCGGTTTCGTTGCGCACGAAATCCCTGCTGCGGAACAGCGCGCCGAGGACCGGGATCTTTGTTAGTCCGGGCAACCCGTTCACGGCTTGCCTGACATCGTCGCGAACCAGGCCGGCGATCATCATGGAGCCGCCCGAGGGCAGTTCCACGGTTGTGTCGGCAAGACGCTTGCGCAGTGACAGGGCATTCATGCCGGGGCTGGTCACGCCACTGGAAAACGAAACCGACCCTTCCGTTGTCGGCTCGGAAACCGAGGTTCTGACTTTCAGGCTTATGCGGCCGGGAGACAACACCACCGGCTGGAATTCCAGACCGATGCCGTACTCGATCTTGTCGACGCTGTAGGTCTTCAGGCCGGTCTGGTTGTCGGTCGATACATTCTGGGAGACGCCGCTCACCATGTTGTATTCACCACCGACCTTGAAGGTCGCCTTCTCGCCGGACACGGCGGTCAAGGTCGGCTCAGCCAGTGTCTTCATGACGCCGGACTGCTCCATGGCGTTAATATAGGCCTGCAGCCCCGAGGCGCCGATGTTGAAGCCCGAATTCGACAGCTGCTTGCCGAGGCCGGTGAAATTGTCGCTGACCGCGCCGTAGCTGATGCCGTTGCTGCCGCCACTGCCGACCATGTTGACGCCGAGCTGCTTCATCACCGAGCGGCTGACTTCGGCGACCGTCACCTTCAGCGTGACCTGATCGTCGCCGATGATCTGAAGCAGGTTGACGATCTTGCTGGTGCGGCGTTCCTGGTCCGGATTGTCGATCTGGACACCGTTCTGGGCCGAACCGCCGGCCGCGGTCTGCGAATATTGTCCCGTGGTCGCTTCACCGCCCGACACGAAGATCGTCGCCAGGTCGACGGCGCGTTTCGCGTCCAGCGGCGTGTCGACCGTCCCTGTCAGGACGACGTTGTCATTCAGCAGTTCCACCTTGATTGCCGACGTTGGAATGAAGCGCTTGATATAGTCTTCAAGGCCGGCAACGTCGCGTTCGACAGCCAGATCCAGGCTGACGATCTGCTCGCCATTCGGACCGAAGACAAAGATGTTCGTCTCGCCGACCGCCTTGCCGAACAGATAGATACGCCTTGCGGTGCGGGTCACTGCATCGGCGACCGCCGGGTTGGCGACGAGAATATCGTAGGCATCGCTCGGCAGGTCGATGACCACCGACTTGTTGAGGCCAAGCTTGACGCGCTGGGTTGCCGTTGATGCAGTGACCTGCGCGTTCTTTGCCTCGACGACGCCTTGCAGATTCGTCCCGATGAGCAGCAGGCTGAATGCCGCGGCTACAATTGCCGGCAGTTTACCACTTAGCCTCATTTCCTTGCCCCCACTTCGGAAACTTCGCCCGACTTGATCAGCCTCACCGTTCCCCTGCGGCCATCGCCGGAAACGAGATAGTCGGCCTCGCCCAGGTTCTTTTCCTGGGTGTCCGCGACCGCCCGCAGCGCCAGGGTCAGGCGATCCGCCATCTGCTGGGCAACGGTGATGATCTCCGCCTGACGCGGTGTCAGTTCCAGCGTGGCTGTCTGGCCCACCCTGGTCTTCTTGCCTTCCTCGTCCTCCTGAATGGTCTGGTCGATTGCCAGGACGCGGATGTTCTTGAGGATGGTTTCAGTGTTGAAACTGGTGGCGCCGCCGCCGCTGGCATCGCCCCTGCGGGTCATGATGACATCGACGAAGTCGTTGGGAAGAATGAAGCCGCCGGCCGACGTGTCGGCCGAGATGGCGGTGGCGACCGCCCGCATGCCGGAAGGCAGGATCGACGACATGAAGCTCTGCCCCTCGCCGATCAGCTTGGAACGCCGCAGAGGCTCTCCGGCGTACATCGCCACGCGGGCAACGGAGCCCTTCAGCTTTTCCAGCGCCTCTGGCTCGGCGGTGCGGGTGATGAAATTCGCGTTGATGCCGTCGGCGGGCCAGGATTGCCAGGCGATGTTTTTCTCGAGCGGACTGCCCATCGGAACGTCGCCCGAAAGCACTAGCACATCCTGCAGCGACACCCCCGGCGCCTGGGGCCCGGAATCGACGACGATCTGGGGCGGCGGTGCCACCATGTTCTTCGCGACATAACCGGCACCACCCGCCGCGGCCACCGCCACGCTCAGAATTATCAATCGCGATGCTGGCATCTGTCCGAACCCTTGCCCTGGCAAACCACGTAGCCAAGCCGGACTTTGCAGCGGCAATCGTCAAAACAAGGTTAATGTAATGCTTACGATCGTGATTAATTTAACGTTTACATAAATTAGCCGGAATGTGGCCTGACCGGCCAAAACGGGCCGTCCCGGCGTTGTCGAAAGCCGGCTGCGGCAATGCTGGTGGATAACCGAAATCGGATCGTGTTCAGGTCGCCAGCCTGGTCAGCGCCCAGACCATCAAGGGCGAATCCGGATAGGTCAGCAACCCGCCAAGGCCAAGCGCGATCCCGTAGGGAACCCCATTTGACTCTTCGGCGAAATGGCGCAGAAACGGATTTTGGCCGGTAACGGCCGCAAGCAGCGATTTCCGGTAGAGGAGGATGGCGAGCGTCAGCAGGCCGCCGATGATTGTCGAGACCACAAGATACTCGACGAGATGTATATTGAGACCCATCCACATCGCGGAGGCGGCCAGCAGCTTGGCGTCGCCACCACCCATGCCACCCATTGCAAAGAGGCCGAACGTCACGGCCAGGACCAGGGCGCCAGTGGCGATATGTCCGCCATAGGCTGCCCATTCCATACCCGTCAGCGGCGCAACCAGCGCGAAAACAACAACAAGCAGCACCGGCACGCGATTGGCGATCGTCATCGACAGCATGTCGGAGATCGCGGCAAACAGCATGCAGAACGGAAACACGACGAAGATCAGGGCTTCAAGCATCGGCGCTATGCCTATTGTCCGATTTCACAGGGCTCAATCTAGCCATGTTCGATTAACGATTGGTGAGGCCCGGAACGAAAAGGCGACTGGTATTGGCAGCGGAATAGAGAAGGGCCGCCACGCGGCAGCCCTTCTCCAGAACGTGATCCGAGCGCTCAGCGCTCAGCTATGCGGCAGATTAGCTGCCGCTGCTGTTCAAGGTGTTTCCGATAGCCATGAACTTGGTGTTGAGTGCATTGCCGAGCGCGCCAGCGCCAGTGATGATGGCGAGCGCGATGAGAGCGGCGATCAGACCATATTCGATAGCGGTCGCGCCGGATTCGTCCTTCACAAAACGTGCGATGAGATTAGACATTCGAGAGCTCCTACTCCACGTGTTACAGCACTTCCGTCAACTTCTGCGTTGGTTGATCGGATACTGGCAATCTAGGGAGAAGCTCTTTCGATCGGCTTAATAAACAGCCTTACCGATTCCTTTCCCGGTTCGAATATATTGCGTGGTTAACCCAGCACTAAATGCCGGCCGGCCCCATCCGTTTGCAGGGGTCGATGGTGGGGAGATCGCGCTCCGCAGGCAATCAAGTTGGCACGCCGCACCCTTCGACCAGGGTGTCCGCTTAACCGTTGGTTCACCAATCTCGTTCATGTTCCGTTGATCAGTCTGCTTGCGTGGAGCGCCTCAATGGCCCAGCCGAGATCGTCAATCGTGATTGCTGCGCTTCTTGTCGCCGCGAGCTTCGTCGCGCCCGCCATGGCCGGGGCCGGCATCGAGGTCACGATGAACCAGGCCAAGATCGTCAAACTGTCGCGTCCCGCCGATACGATCGTGGTCGGCAATCCGGCAATCGCCGACGCTTCCGTACAGGACGCCTCGACGATCGTGTTGACCGGCAAGGGTTTCGGCGTCACCAATCTGGTCGTGCTCGATACGGACGGCAGCCCGATCGTCGACGAACAGGTTACCGTCGTGCGCCAGGCCGCCTCGTCGGTGCGTATCTATCGCCGTGCAGAAATACAGACCATGTCCTGCACGCCCTATTGCGAAAGCTCCTATAAGAGTGATGCGGAGAAATCCTCCGAGGCTGAGATGAACGGCACCCGATAGGATGGCGCGGTGGAATGCCGTTCAGGTTATCGGCTGGTTAAGACGCCATCGACGACTTTAACGATCATTCAAACCGGGCCTCAATTGGTTTGCGCTAATACGCCTTCCGAGACCGCATAGAGATCGGCAGGATCAGACATGAGCAAGGGATTCGGCTCCGCAGACGAGCACAAAGCGAGACGCCCAAGGTTTTTCGCTCGCTTCCTTCGCGACCGGCGTGGCAGTACGGCAATTGAATTCGGAATCCTTGCAATCCCGTTTGCGCTGCTTGTCTTTGCCATTCTGGAAAGCTGCATCGCATTTGCCGGCCAGGAAGTGTTGTCCAACATCACCGACGATGTCGCGCGCCGCTTGCGCACCGGCCAGTTGAGGGCGGCCGACGTCGCCGGAGACAATTTGAAGAACATGATCTGCGACAAACTGGAGGTCATCGTCTCGCAGGACTGTCCCAATCAACTGGACGTGGATCTTCGCCAATATACGACGTTCGCAGCCGCCGCCGCCGCCGGCTTCAAGATTCAGGCTGGCCAAGTCGTCCTGACCAACGGCGGCGCCAACCAGTCCTTTGCCGTTACGGCGGGTGCTGCGGAATCGAAGAACATGCTGCGGGTCTTTTACAAATGGCCGATCATGACCGATCTACTGGCCCAGTCGATGGGCGGCAACAAGACCCTGCATTTCGCGTCGGTAACCTGGCAGAACGAGCCGTTCGACAATTGAGTTCGAGGCGGATGCACGAGCAGTAAAAGAAAGAGGGCAATGGGCATGATGCGTGCGGGGGCACATCTCAAGACTTCAGGAATTTGGCGCAAAGCAATTCGATTCGGGTCCGATCGCCGCGGTATCGCGGCAGTCGAGTTCGCCTTGATCATGCCTCTTCTGCTGTCAATGTATTTCATCACCATGGAGGCGTCACAAGCCATCGAGACCAGCAAGAAGGTCAGTCGTCTCGGCAGCATGGTGGCTGATCTCGTCACCCAGCAGACGACAGTCGTCAAGGCGGATATCGACGCCATCATGGCGATCGGCGCCGTCACCCTTCAGCCCTACAACCGCTCGGTCCCGAGCATCACCATCACGGCCATACAGGTCACGACCGACGCAACGCCGCTGGTGCAAGTGGTGTGGTCGCGCAAGCTGGTCAATGGCGTCGCCAGCACTGGCCCCACCACCACCACGGTTCCAGCAAAACTCAAGGTCGCCGGCACCTTCCTCATTCGCGTCGACAGCACTCTTGGCTACAAGCCGGTCATCACCTGGTCGGCGGGCAGCCAACAGAAGCTTGGATTGACCTCGGCTTTCAACGCCCTGACGATGGGCGAGTCCTACTATCTGCGTCCGCGTAGAAGCGTGACGATCCCTTGCGGCGATTGCTGAACCGGGACCGCTGAGCCGCTCGCAAAACCGCTCCAAAGCCTCGCGTTACTGCCCCGGACCACTGCCCGCGACGAAGCGCACGACAGCGGCGGCCATGTCGTAATCCTTTGGCACCACGATAGCGAAGCCACCGGAATGCTTTGATTCCAGGAGATCGTAGATGTCTGGCGTCATCGACTTGAGGTTGGTGAGGAAGACGGTGAGCCGGCGCTTGGCTTCCGGATTGAGGTCGCTGCGGACGGCGTGGGGACCATATCTCAGCAGGCCCGACGCCCATACGACTTGAAGCGCCGCTGCCGAAAGCCCAGTTGCTTCGAGCCTCGCCTGGGTGCCCGATGCCTGCGCGCCTGAGGCTTGAGTGCCCGATGCTTCCGGTCGGCCGTCGGCAGCAGCCGTCACCCAGCCGAACAGGCCATCGGCCTTGCCATCGAGCAGCATCGTTTCCGCCGCCGCAGCCGACTCGGCATGGACCAGAAACGGTGCATCTTGCGAAATCTTGCGGCCTTCCGCTGTCAACGCGGCCAATGGCAACAGAGAACCGCCGACGCTGTCCGAAGGGGCCATGGCGATGCGATGGCTTTCCATTGCCGCCAGATCAGGCAGCTTGCCGTCGCGCGTCAAGAGAACGGAGCGGATGCCGATCGCGCCGTCAAAATCGACCGGAGCCACAAGCGGCTCGATGCATCCGCAGCGTTGCGACGCCGTCGCGTAGGCTGTCGCCGAATAGATTGCGTATTCGATGCGGGCATTGGCCTGCGCCTCGATCAGCGCGGCATAGTCGCGGGCGACGACAATCTCGACCTTCATCCCCAAGGCCTTGGTATAGGCGTCGGTCAACCGTGCCAGCCCCGGAACGGTGTTGCCGGCGCCTGGCTCGGCGACGATGCCGATGCGGAACGTACCGATATCATCGCGCCAGTCGGCATGCGCCGGATTGGACCAGAGCGCACCCTGCACCAGCATGAGAGCGGCGTATGCCTTCAGGGTAACCCTCATGACAGAACCGCCGCCTGCTTTCCTCGATCCATACCCATGCCCGCCGCATCGTTGCGACATGCCAAAACCGCCACGCACCATGCATGTCGTTGCCCCAAAACCGCTGCGCACTTTTGGGCGACATGCATTCTCAGTTTATGCGTGTCGTTTGCCCCAAAACCGCTTCGCACTTTTGGGCAACATGCATTCTCAGTTTATGCGTGTCGTTGCCCCAAAACCGCTGCGCACTTTTGGGCGACATGCATCGGACTATCACGCCTGGTCGTTGCCGTTTGGTTTCCGAATTGCCAACGAAGTCGCGGAACCCTATGTCTGGGCGTTCAAACTGGCAACAATTCGATGACGCGCGCTTTCCTCTTCGTTCTGGACTCCTTCGGCATCGGCGGGGCGGCCGACGCCGACCGCTATGGCGACGCAGGCGCCAACACATTCGCGCACATCACGGAAGCCTGTGCCGAAGGCCGCGCGGATCGCGAAGGGCTTCGCAGTGGACCGCTATTTGTCCCCTACATGGCGTCGCTCGGGCTTGGCAAGGCTGCCGAAACCGCCACGGGACTGGGCTTCGCCAGCAGCGGCACGGATCTGCTCACGACGGCCTTCCACGGCGCGGCGCAAGAGGTTTCGAGCGGCAAGGACACGCCTTCGGGCCATTGGGAAATCGCCGGCCTGCCGGTGCGATTCGACTGGGGCTATTTCCCGGATACGGTTCCCGCCTTTCCGGCGGATCTGACCGAGGCGATCATCCGCGAGGGCAAGGTGCCGGGCATTCTCGGCAACTGTCATGCGCCGGGCACCGAAATCATCGAGCGGTTCGGCGAAGAGCACATCCGTACCGGCAAGCCGATTTGCTACACGTCGGTCGACTCGGTCCTGCAAATTGCCGCGCATGAAGCCCATTTCGGCCTCGAGCGGCTTTATGAGTTCTGCAAGGTGGTGCGAAGGCTGGTTGACCCGCTGAGGATCGGGCGGGTGATTGCACGGCCGTTCGTCGGCGAAACCACCGCGACCTTCGAGCGAACCTACAACCGCCATGACTACGCGGTGCCGCCGCCGGAACCAACCCTGCTCGACCGGCTGACGGCTCGTGGTAGCCGCGTCATCGCTATCGGCAAGATCGGCGACATCTTCGCCCATCGCGGAATTTCGCAAGTGCGCAAGGCGGCGGGCAACATGGCCATGTTCGACGAGGCACTGGGCGCGATGGATGATGCCGGCGATGGCGACCTCGTCTTCGCGAATTTCGTCGACTTCGACACCGAATTCGGGCATCGCCGCGACGCTGCGGGTTATGCTGCAGCGCTCGAGGCCTTCGACCGGCGGCTGCCGGAGGCATTTGCAAGGCTGCGGCAGGGCGATCTTCTCATCCTGACGGCCGACCACGGCAACGATCCGACCTGGCGCGGGACCGACCATACGCGCGAACGCATTCCGGTGATCGGCACCGGACCGGCTTTCAAGGGCGGTGACATCGGACTGAGAACGACATTCGCCGACATCGGTGAAACCGTGGCGGAGCATCTTGGGCTAGCGGCCGGCCGTTACGGCACGTCTTTCTATGCAGCGATTGGCGGCCATGCCTGAACTGCCCGAGGTCGAAACGGTCCGGCGTGGGCTGCAGCCGGTTCTGGAAGGCGCCACCATCACCCGTGTCGAGGCGCGCCGACCGGATCTGCGCTTTCCATTTCCCGAAAAATTCTCGCAGCGGCTGACTGGCAAGACGATCACCGCGCTCGGCCGCCGGGCCAAATATCTGACGATGGACGTTGAAGGCGGTCCGGTGCTGATCTGCCATCTCGGCATGTCGGGCTCATTCCGCATCGAGACGGCGGATGGCAGCGACATGCCTGGTATCTTCCACCACGACCGCTCGAAGAGCTCCAACCACGACCACGTCGTCTTCCATGTTGTATCCGTGGGCGGCGCCAGTTCGCGCGTGATCTTCAATGATCCGCGCCGCTTCGGCTTCATGTTGTTTGCCGAAGGACCGCCGGATGTCCATCCGATGCTGGCAGGGCTCGGCGTTGAGCCAACCGGCAACACATTGGACGGCCCGCTGCTTGCCTCATTGATGAAAGGGCGGCGATCACCGCTGAAGGCAGCGCTTCTCGACCAGAGACTGATCGCCGGGCTCGGCAACATCTATGTCTCGGAGGCGCTGTGGCGCGCCAGCCTGTCGCCGCTGCGCGAGGCGGGCACGATCGCCAAGCCCGGGAAGAAGGCCCAGGCTCAAAGCGAGAGCCTCGCCGAAGCCATTCGCTCGGTGATATCAGATGCGATCGCGGCCGGCGGATCCTCGCTCAGGGACTATATGCAGGCTGATGGATCGCTGGGCTACTTCCAGCATTCCTTCGCCGTCTACGACCGCGAGGGCGAGCCTTGCTCCAAACCCGGCTGTAGCGGCCACATCGAGCGGATCGTGCAGAGCGGCCGATCGACCTTCTATTGCCGGACGTGTCAGCGGTGAGTTAGAGCAATTCCAGGAAAAGCGCCTAGCGCCTTTCCTAGGGGAATTGCCTCAAAACAAAGAGTAGAGCGGTTCTACGTTTCCGTGAAACGATGAACTGGACGATGGGCGAGCGAGGAGAAGCAAGTCATGGCCTATGAGACGATCATCGCTGAGGCGCGCGGCAAGGTCGGGCTGATCACGCTGAACAGGCCGCAGGCGCTCAACGCGCTGAATTCCCAGATCCTGGCCGAACTGGTGGCAGCCGTGAACGGCTTCGGCGCCGATGCCGGCATCGGCGCCATGGTCATCACCGGTTCCGAAAAAGCCTTCGCCGCCGGCGCCGATATCAAGGAGATGCAGGCGATCTCCTATGTGGATGCGTACTGCCAAGACTTCTTCGTCGGCTGGGAGGAGTTTACGCGGGCACGGAAGCCGATCATCGCTGCGGTGGCCGGCTATGCGCTGGGCGGCGGCTGCGAGCTGGCGATGATGTGCGACTTCATCATTGCCGCCGACACGGCCAAGTTCGGCCAACCCGAAATCACGCTCGGCGTCATTCCCGGCATGGGCGGGTCGCAACGGCTTACCCGCTTCGTCGGCAAGTCGAAGGCGATGGACATGTGTCTGACCGGGCGGATGATGGATGCAGCCGAAGCCGAGCGTTCGGGCCTGGTGTCGCGGGTCGTGCCTGCCGGCGAGCTCGTCGAGGAGGCATTGAAGGCGGCCGCCAGGATCGCCGACTTCTCGCTGCCATCGGTGATGATGGCCAAGGAGGCTGTCAACCGCGCCTTTGAGACAACGCTCGCCGAGGGATTGCGCTTCGAGCGCCGACTGTTTCACTCGCTGTTCGCGCTTGAGGACCAGAAGGAAGGCATGGCGGCCTTCACCGAGAAGCGGAAGCCGAATTTCAGCAACCGCTGACGCCAGTTTGATAGCCGCCAAAAAGAAGGCCAGGCAGCGTTGACGCGCCGGAAAAGCTGAACTATAAGCCGCACCAACCGAGGCGGCCCCGTGGCTGCCCGTTTGTTTTTTGCGCCCTGCGGCATCCCGCATGCGCCGACCAGATCAGAAGAGAGGCATCATGGCCAATACATCCTCGGCCAAAAAGGCAACGCGCAAGATCGCACGCCGCGCGGCGGTCAACAAGAACCGTCGCTCGCGCGTCCGCACCTATATCCGCCAGGTCGAAGAGGCACTTGCCTCCGGCGACAAGGCTGCTGCACAGGCTGCGTTCAAGATTGCGGAGCCGGAATTGATGCGCGCCGCAACCAAGGGCGTGATCCACAAGAACACGGCGTCCCGGAAGGTGTCGCGACTGGCCCAGCGGGTCAAGGTTTTGTCTGCCTGACATCACGTCCTGGACTGACGTTCTGAGAACCCGGCCGATTGTGCCGGGTTTTTTCGTTTGCCGGCAAGCACTTAAAAAGAATGGCCGGAAACGGCCCTTTGGCGGCTCGAAATGCTTTGCCGGCACTGCCATGCAGGTTGATCGCCGGTATCCCTGAAAAGGGTTCACTTGAAAAAAGTCGTCACTCAGAAATAATCTATACTTTTCAAATAGTTGCGGACAGTCGTCCACAGCTTGTTCACATCGAGCCGGGGGGATGGGGGACAAGTCGCTGTCAAGCGAATTATTTCATAAAATTTCGTGACGGGCCGGCTTTTTCATATTCGCCGGAAAAGAGTTTGAATCACAATGGCTTTGTTAAAAAGTGCCGTAGCGGCACGCCACTCGAACCCGCCTCCACTAACCAGATTCCTTAAAAATCAGTTAGTCCCGGCCTTGCCCTATCCACAGCGATTTCGGTAATGTCGGTCTATCGAAAGGGACGGGCTCCGGGCCTTAACCCAGCTTGTAACGGCCAGCTTAAATTGGCGGGATTTGCAACGCGGATCAAGTCCGTGGACGGCTTTGGTTTGTCTTTTTCGATACGGTAGGGGACTGGCGTAACTAGACATGGCAGGTAGACGGCGCGCCGGCGCACTTTTCGCCGGATGGTGTCGTATTGCCCAGACATACCCAACGCGGACTGGCTTCCATGGGCCGGCACCGGTTTCCCCCGAATATTGGCGATGTCATCTGCCGGCGGCGGCAGCAGGCATCGTAGCGAAGACGCAGTTGCCGGGACACGGGTGCAGGGGCGCATCCCCGGTGGAACAGGGTACGGAAAGACAAGGAAGAGACCATGCAGAGCGGCATCGAACGGGAGCTTACGGGCGACCTCCCATTTCCTGGAACTTTGACCGGAGCAAACGACATGGCGGTGTCCAGCGACGCGGAACAGAAGTTCGACCGGGTCAAGACCCAGTTGAAGGCGCGCCTGGGAACTGAAGTCTATTCGAGCTGGTTCGGCCGCATGAAGGTCGCGGAGGCTTCCAAGGGCATCATCCGCATCTCGGTGCCCACCGCTTTCCTGCGCTCATGGATCAACGGTCACTATCTCGACCTCATTTCCGAGTTGTGGAAGCAGGAGGATCCCGATCTCCTCAAGATCGAGATCGTTGTGCGGACGGCGACCCGCCAGGGGCACAGCCATGCCGAGCCGGAAGTGGCGCCTGCGCGAGCCAAGATGACGCGGCAGACGCAGACGGCGCTCGCCGCCGGCACTGTCAGCCCCGGCCGGACTGAGCGCGCACCGGCTCCGCGTCCGGGCACACCGGTCGAGAGCGAGTTCCGGCACAATGTGCTCGGCTCGCCGCTTGATCCGCGCTACACATTCGGCTCCTTTATCGAGGGACCGTCGAACCGGGTGGCCTTCGCCGCCGCCAAGGCAGTTGCGGAATCGCAGTCCAGCGCGGTGCGCTTCAACCCGCTTTTCCTTCACGCAACCGTCGGGCTCGGCAAGACACACCTGTTGCAGGCGATCGCCGCGGAATCGCTGAAGCAGAACCCCAAGTCGCGCGTCGTCTATCTCACGGCCGAGTATTTCATGTGGCGCTTTGCCACCGCGATCCGTGACAACAATGCGCTGACGCTCAAGGAACAGCTGCGCGACATCGACCTGCTCATCATCGACGACATGCAGTTCCTGCAGGGCAAGTCGATCCAGCATGAATTCTGCCACCTGATCAACATGTTGCTCGACAGCGCCAAGCAAGTCGTCGTTGCCGCCGACCGGCCGCCGTCGGAATTGGAGTCGCTCGAACCGCGGGTCCGGTCGCGCCTCAATGGCGGCGTCGCGCTTGAAATGTCGGCGCCCGATTTCGCCATGCGCCTTGGCATGCTCAACTTGCGCCTTGCCACCGCAAGGGTCGATGACGCATCGCTCAATATTTCGGAGGAGATCCTCAATCACGTCGCCCGCACCGTGACCGGCAGCGGACGCGAGCTGGAAGGGGCGTTCAATCAGCTGCTGTTCCGCCAGTCCTTCGAACCGCAGATCACCATCGACCGTATCGACGAGATCCTCGGCCACATCTATCGCACCGGCGAGCCGAAGCGGGTTCGTATCGAGGACATCCAGCGCATCGTCGCGCGCCACTACAACGTGTCGAAGACCGAGTTGCTGTCCAACCGGCGCACGCGCACCATCGTCAAGCCGCGGCAGGTGGCCATGTACCTGTCGAAGGTGATGACGCCGCGCTCCCTGCCCGAGATCGGACGGCGTTTCGGCGGCCGCGATCACACCACGGTGCTGCACGCCGTTCGCAAGATCGAGGACCTTTCGGGCAACGACAATACGCTGGCGCAGGAACTCGAGCTCCTGAGGCGGTTGATCAACGACCAGGCCTGACCGGTCGGGCGAAGACGAACCAGAACAGCACCGGAATTCAATGACTTGCCGGTGCGGTCCTGGATCCGAAATGGGTTCGTGGTGTCGCCTGGGGGCGATCCGGAATTTGGTTTTGCGACACCGGCTCGCGGACTTCGTGGCCTTTATCCCCAGAAAGCCCGCGTAGCCGGCCTGAACCGGTGGCGCGGGCTTGCGTTTGCTGGTTTTTTCCTGTCAGTTTACGCAGATTCTGAGCCTGTTCAGACCTTTCGCGGGGCGCCGCTTACTGGTGACCCGTCATTCATTCAAGCGAGCCTGTTTCGTCATGCGTGTTATCCTGGAACGGTCAAATCTCCTGAAGTCGCTCAACCACGTCCACCGTGTCGTCGAGCGGCGTAACACCATACCGATCCTGTCCAACGTGCTGCTCAGCGCCGAGGGCGCCAGCCTCGAAATGAAGGCGACCGACCTCGACCTGGAGGTGACGGAAGCGACACCCGCCAAGGTGGAGCGCGGCGGGGCGACGACGGTTCCGGCACATCTGCTCTACGACATCGTGCGCAAGCTCGCCGACGGCGCCGAGGTGATGCTGAAGACGGACGAGGACGGCAACGCCATGACGGTGACGTCCGGCCGTTCGAGCTTCCGCCTCCAGTGCCTGCCGCAATCCGACTTCCCCGAGCTTTCGGCCGGATCCTTCTCGCATATCTTCCGTCTCGACTCAGTTGCCCTGAAGGGCCTGATCGAAAAGACCCAGTTCGCCATCTCCACCGAAGAGACGCGCTATTATCTGAACGGCATCTACCTGCACACGCACGAGGTCGGCGGCAAGCTGAAGCTGCGCTCGGTGGCGACCGACGGCCACCGCCTGGCACGCGCCGAGATCGACGCGCCGGCGGGTTCCGAGGGCATGCCGGGCATCATCATTCCGCGCAAGACCGTGAGCGAGCTGCAGAAGCTGGTCGACGATCCGGATGTCGCGGTCACCACCGAACTGTCGGACACCAAGATCCGCTTCACCATCGGCAGCGTGGTTTTGACCTCGAAGCTGATCGACGGCACCTTCCCGGACTATCAGCGGGTCATTCCGACCGGTAACGACAAGAGGCTGATCATAGACCGCCAGAGTTTCGCTGCCGCTGTCGATCGCGTCTCGACCATCTCCTCCGAACGCGGCCGCGCGGTGAAGCTTTCGATCAGCGACGGTCAGGTGACGCTTGCGGTCAACAATCCGGATTCAGGTAGTGCCACCGAGGAGCTGGCCGCCGACTATTCCTCCGATCCGATCGAGATCGGCTTCAACGCCAAGTACCTGCTCGACGTTGCCGCGCAGCTGACCGGCACGGAGGCCAAGTTCATGCTGGCCGACGCGGGTTCGCCGACTCTGATCCACGACATGGCCGACGAGACCGCGCTTTACGTGCTGATGCCGATGCGGGTCTAGCCGGCGCGGCGTCACCAATCCGGCCTGCTACTGGACCGGCAGCGAGAATTATGGTTGCGGCGACTTCCAGAGCAATTCCAGGAAAAATATGAAACGGTTTTCCGCCCGGAATTGCGTCAAAACAAAGAGTTAGAGCAGGTCTGCGTTTCCTTGAAACGACGAACCGCTCTATAGGCGGATAGCGGTTGCCGGCACAGACTCACATAAGTAAGCTTACACTTACTAATTTCCGCAACTATGCGGGATTGGCGATCGACCTGGCGCCGGGTGCCGTGGTCTTTTCCGGCGATAACGGTGCGGGCAAGACCAATCTTCTCGAAGCGATCTCCTTGCTGACGCCGGGACGCGGCTTGCGCCGCGCGCCTTATGCGGATGTCGCGCGCGAAGGCGGCGACGGCGGCTTTGCCCTGCACGCCCGGCTCGATGGGCCCGACGGCCAGGTCGAGATCGGTACGGGCATTTCAGGTGGCGACAGTGCCGGCGAAGGCGGCAGGCGGGTGCGTATCAACGGCGCTTCGGCGCGATCGGCTGAGGAGATGCTGGAGTGGCTGCGCGTGGTGTGGCTGACGCCGGCGATGGATGCCTTGTTCACCGGACCAGCCGCGGATCGCCGGCGCTTTCTCGATCGGCTGGTGCTGGCGATCGATCCCGGGCACGGCCAGCGCGCAATCGACTACGAAAAGGCGATGCGCGGCCGCAATCGGTTGCTTACTGAAGGCTCCCGGGACGACCGCTGGTTCGACGCGATCGAGACACAAATGGCCGAAACCGGTGTGGCGATCGCTGCTGCACGCGCCGAGATGGTGCGCCTGCTGGCCGCGATGATCGACAGGCTGCCCGACACCGGACCGTTTCCGCAGGCCGATATCGGCCTTTCGGGTGAGCTTGAGGCCGAGATTGCCATCGCGCCGGCGGTCGACGTCGAGGAGCGGTTCCGCCGGACGCTTGCAGAAGGTCGTGACCGCGACCGCGCCGCCGGGCGCACGCTTGAGGGACCGCACCGTTCGGATCTGGTGGTTCGGCACCGTCCCAAGTCGATGCCGGCCGAACTTTGCTCGACGGGTGAGCAGAAGGCGCTGCTGGTCGGCATCGTCCTGTCGCACGCCCGGCTAACCGGCGAGATGTCTGGCATGACACCGATCCTGCTGCTCGACGAAATCGCCGCGCATCTGGATGGCGGGCGGCGCGCGGCGCTGTTTTCCATCCTCGAAGACCTGAACTGCCAGGCGTTCATGACCGGAACCGATGCGGCGCTGTTTTCCAGTCTCAAGGGACGTGCGCAATTCCTGACTGTCGACCACGGCACGGTTGGGCCAACGATCTAGATCTTTGTCTACGTATGTCGTGGTCCCAAAACCGCTTCACACTTTTGGGCGACATGCATCGGGTTGTGCATGTCGTTGGTCCCAAAACCGCATTACACTTTTGGGCGACATGCATTGGCTCCTGACAAGGTTTTTCAGCCGCTATATGGTCCGGCAATGACCGCTGCCGCCCTGACCGACGAAGAGATCGAACGCTATGCCCGCCACATCGTGCTGCCCGAGGTCGGTGGCGCCGGCCAGCAGAGGCTGAAGCGGGCGCGAGTGCTGGTGATCGGCGCCGGCGGGCTGGGTGCGCCGGTGCTCGAATATCTTGCCGCCGCCGGGGTCGGCACGCTCGGCGTGATCGACGATGATACCGTGTCGCTTTCCAACCTGCAGCGCCAGGTCATTCACGGCACCGACACCGTCGGCATGCTGAAAACCGATAGCGCCAAGGCGGCAATCGCGCGCATCAATCCCAACACCGCTGTCGAGACACATACGTTCCGGCTGACCGCGGACAACGCCGCTGCCCTCGTCGCCCGTTATGACATCGTCGTCGACGGTTCCGACAATTTTGAAACCCGCTATACGGTGGCCGACGCCTGCGCGAGCGAGAGGAAACCGCTGGTGCACGCCGCCGTTGGACGCTTCGATGGTTCGGTGACCGTGCTAAAGCCGTTCGAAGACGGCAAGGACGGGGTGCCAAATCCGGGCTATCGCGATCTGTTTCCGGAAGCGCCGCCGCCTGGCCTGGTGCCGTCCTGTGCCGAGGCCGGCGTGCTTGGTGCGCTGACTGGTGTCGTCGGCACGCTGCAGGCGATGGAGGCGATCAAGCTGATCACCGGCATCGGCGAGCCGTTGGTCGGCCGGCTGCTGCTCTATGATGGGCTGGCCGCGCGGTTCGATACGATCCGCTACAAGAGAAGCTGACATCGTGGATCGGGCCGAAGTTGTCACCGTCATGAAGATCCCGGCCGATTTCGACCATTGGGACGATATGCTCGCACTGATCATGCACGCGTTCGCCACCATGGACGGTGTCATCGACCCGCCCTCCTCGGCGCACCTGCTGACCGCCGACACCTTGCGCGACAAGGCGCGGCAGGAGGTCGGCTTCGTGGCGTTCGAGGGGGACAGGATCGTCGGCTGCGTTTTTGCCCATGAAAGGACAGCGGAGTTTTACGTCGGCAAGCTCGCCGTCGCGCCGGATTGTCAGGGACAAGGCATTGGCCGGCGGCTGATGCTGGCGGTCGAGGACCTTGCCCGCAGCCGCGGCAAGGCTGCGGTCGAACTTCAGACGCGGATCGAGCTGACCGGAAACCATGCCGCCTTTGCCCGCCTCGGCTTTCACGTGACCGAACGGACGGCGCATGAGGGCTACGTCAGGCCGACCTCGATCACCATGCGCAAGGTCCTTGCGTAAGCCTGGACTTTCGTTCGAAGGCTGGCGTCAGGTTCTGAGCGGCAGCACGCGATCCGGTGGCCGGTGGCCGTCGACGAATGCGCGGATGTTGATGATGACCCTTTCGCCCATGTCGATGCGGCCTTCGAGCGTTGCCGAGCCCATATGCGGCAGAAGCACGACCTTGCCCTTGGCGGCGAGCTTCAGCAGCTTCCCGTTCAGTGCCGGCTCGTGCTCGTACACGTCGAGGCCGGCTCCGGCGAGCTTGCCGTCCTGGATCATCTTCACCAGCGCCTCTTCGTCGATGATGTCGCCGCGTGCGGTGTTGACGACATAGGCCGTAGGCTGCAGCAGCGCCAGCCGCCGCGCCGAAAGCAGATGGAAGGTCGCCGGTGTCGACGGGCAATTGACCGAAATGATGTCCATGCGGGCCAGCATCTGGTCGAGGCTTTCCCAATAGGTCGCCTCCAACTCGTCTTCCACGGCCGGCAGCACGCGATGGCGGTTGTGGTAGTGGATCGACAGGCCGAAGGCCTTGGCGCGCCGCGCGACCGCGGTGCCGATGCGCCCCATGCCAACAATGCCGAGCCGTTTGCCCCAGATGCGGCGCCCAAGCATCCAGGTCGGCGACCAGCCGGCCCATTTCTTGTCGCCGGTGAGCACATTGGCGCCTTCCGCCAGCCGCCGCGGCACCGCCAGCATCAGCGCCAGGGTCATGTCGGCGGTGTCCTCGGTCAGCACATTGGGCGTGTTGGTGACGGTGATGCCCTTCTTGGCCGCCGCCGTGACATCGATCTTGTCGACGCCATTGCCGAAATTGGCGATCAGCTTGAGATTGTCGCCGGCCTGGGCGAGCAGCGCCGCGTCGATCTGATCGGTCACCGTCGGCACCAGCACGTCGGCTTCCTTGACCGCCGCGACCAATTCCGGCTGCGTCATCGGCCTGTCCTCGACATTCAGCCGGGCGTCGAACAGTTCGCGCATGCGGGTCTCTACCGGATCGGGCAGCTTTCGCGTGATGACCACGAGAGGCTTCTTTTTGCCTACCATTGTTTCCTCGTACCCCGATCTCGTTGAGACCTCTTTAACCAAGACCGGCGAAACTGAAAGCCGGTCGCGGTGCCGATTACCCCATGTAACAAGCAGTGCCGCCGAAGACAAAGAAAAAGGGGCGCCAAGGCAAGCGCCGAAAGGAATGAAAGTGTCTGGTTTCGCGTCGCTTCGCCTGACCCTCAGTGCAGCATTTCTCGGCGCTCTGCTTCATTCTCCGCTTGCCGCGGCGCAGAGTGCGGCAGCACCTGCCCAGAGCGTCGTCACGCTCGGCCCGAGCGGTCTGCCGCTGCCGCGATTCGTCAGCCTGAAATCCGGCCGCGTCAACTCGCGCGTCGGCCCCGGCGCCAACTACTCGGTCGACTGGATGTATATGAAGGCCGGCCTGCCGATGGAGATCATCCAGGAATTCGATACATGGCGCCGCGTGCGCGACGCCGACGGTTCGGAGGGCTGGATCAACCAGTCGCTGCTTTCCGGCCGGCGCACCGCAATCGTCGCCCCGTGGCAGCGCGGCAAGGGCGCCCAGGTGAACCTTCTCAACAGCCCTGAACAGGACGCAAGGGTGGTCGCGATGGTCGAGCCTGGCGTCATGGGCACGATCAAGTCCTGCGACGGCCAGTGGTGCGAAATGACGTTCGAGGGCCACACCGGCTGGCTCGCTCAGTCGCTTGTCTGGGGCGCCTATCCCGGTGAACGGGTCAAGGACTGATCTTTTGACCGTTTGACCACGATCGTTCCGGACCAAAGAGTTTCCAAACAGCCGCTTAGCGGCCGATACGGCCCAAATGCGTGTCCTGAAAGCCGGTTGACAGCTTCAGACCGTAGCCCAGCGCACGATCGATGGCGATGTGGGCGATCCAGATCAATGCAACCGCCGTCGCGGTCGCTTTGCCGGACAGATGACCGGCCAGCAGCAGCAGCACGGGCACGATCAGGATATGCAAGGCGTTGTAGGCAAGGGCACCGACGCGCGGCCCCGCCAGATAGCCGAACATAGACAGGTCTGGCGCCAGGATAAGCAATCCGAAGAGCCACCAGCTTATACCAGTTGAAGCGTAGAAGACGACGGCAGCCACCGCAACGATGGCCCATTCGAGCCAGATTGTCAGGTCGAGGGGTTTCATTCCTGGCCGATCATTCTTGGCCGATCATTCCGGCCTTGCCGTTTATTCGGGCCTCGCCGGTCATTCGCAGCGCTTGGGGCGCAGCCTCACCACGATGTCGACATTGGCGATCTCCATCCCCTCCGGCGGCTCCGGCAGGTTGGCAACCGTCACCGGACCGCTGTCGATGTCGAATATGCGGTTTTCACCTTCGATGTAGAAATGGTGGTGGTCGGAGGTGTTGGTGTCGAAATAGGTCTTCGCGCCCTCGACGGCGAGGATGCGCAACAGGCCCGCCTGGGTGAACTGGTGAAGGGCATTGTAGACGGTGGCCAGCGACACCGGCACGCCGGCCGCGACCGCCTCCTCGTGCAGTTCCTCGGCCGACAGATGGCGGTCGCCCTTGGCGAAAAGCAGGTCGGCCAGCGCAATGCGCTGGCGCGTCGGCCTCAGGCCGGCTTCACGGACCCGCTTGTCCACAGCGACATTTTCCTTCTGACCGTCCAGGCCCATCTTCTCGTCGAACCCCACAGTTCCGCCCTAAGACACGCCCAGAATGGCAAAAAAATGAATGTCTGCCGAAACCGGACCCCTGCTGACATATATTCTGTCGTCCGAATGCGATCAATAGCGCGCATTGACCCGAGCAGACGAGCAGGTTAAGCGCAAACGCCGGTTTCCGGCCTGAAACAGATTGTGTTAGGAAACCAACGACAAGGGCGCCCGATAGCCCGGAACGATGTGGGGACGAAATTGATGGCGGGTTCGAAATCCAGCTACGACTACGACGAATTGCTGGCCTGCGCCCGCGGCGAACTGTTCGGACCGGGCAATGCCCAGCTTCCCTATCCGCCCATGCTGATGTTCGACCGCATCACAGAGATCAGCCAGACAGGCGGCGCCTTCGACAAGGGCTTCATCCGCGCGGAATTCGACATCAAGCCGGACCTGTGGTTCTTTGCCTGCCATTTTATCGGCAATCCGATCATGCCCGGATGCCTCGGCCTCGACGCGATGTGGCAATTGACGGGCTTCTATCTCGGCTGGCTCGGCGAACCCGGCAAGGGAATGGCGTTGTCGACAGGCGAGGTAAAATTCAAGGGCATGGTGACGCCCTCGGTGAAAAAGGTCGAGTACGGGATCGACTTCAAGCGCGTGATGCGCGGCCGGCTGGTCCTCGGCATTGCCGATGGCTGGCTGAAGGCGGATGGCGAACCCATATACGCGGCAACGGATTTGAAGGTCGGTCTGTCCAAGCAGTCGGCGGTCGGCTGACCGGCATCACCGGCTGACCCCTGGAAGGAGTTGCGAATGAGACGTGTCGTAGTCACAGGCCTCGGCATCGTGTCGTCGATCGGCAACAATGCCAACGAGGTTCAGACCTCGCTGCATGACGCCAGATCCGGCATCAGCTTCTCCGATTCCTTTGCCGAGCATGGTTTTCGCTGCCATGTCTGGGGAGCGCCGACGCTCGATCCTTCCGCCATGATCGATCGTCGTGCAATGCGCTTCCTGTCGAAAGGTGCCGCCTGGAACCACGTCGCCATGGATCAGGCGATCGCGGATGCCGGCCTCAGCGAGAGCGACATCACCAATGAGCGCACCGGCATCGTCATGGGATCGGGCGGACCATCCACCAGCACCATCGTCGAGGCGGCAGAGATCACGCTGAAGAACGGCAGCCCCAAGCGCATCGGTCCGTTCGCGGTGCCGAAAGCGATGTCGTCGACCGCATCGGCAACGCTTGCCACCTGGTTCAAGATCCACGGCGTCAACTACTCGATCTCGTCGGCCTGCTCGACCTCGGCGCATTGCATCGGCAACGGCTACGAACTGATCCAGTGGGGCAAGCAGGACATGGTCTTTGCCGGCGGCCACGAGGACCTCGACTGGACGATGTCCGACCTGTTCGACGCCATGGGCGCCATGTCGTCGAAATTCAACGACCGTGCATCCGCCGCCTCGCGCGCCTATGACGCCAATCGTGACGGCTTCGTCATCGCCGGCGGCGCCGGCGTGCTGGTGCTGGAAGAACTGGAACATGCCAAGGCGCGCGGCGCCAAGATCTATGCCGAGATCGTCGGCTACGGCGCGACCTCGGACGGCTTCGACATGGTGGCGCCATCCGGCGAAGGCGCGGTCCGCTGCATGCGCCAGGCGATGGCGACGGTTTCCGCACCGGTCGACTACATCAACACCCATGGCACGTCGACGCCGGTGGGAGATTCCAAGGAAATGGCCGCGATCCGCGAGGTTTTCGGCCAAGAGATGCCGTACATCACGTCGACGAAATCGCTGACCGGCCACTCGCTGGGCGCCGCCGGCGTCCAGGAGTCCATCTACTCGATCCTGATGATGCAGGGCGGTTTTATCGGCGAAAGCGCCCATATCGAGACCCTCGACCCCGAATTCGAGGGCATGCCAATCGTGCGAAAGCGCATCGACAACGCCAAGATCGACACTGTTTTGTCAAATTCGTTCGGCTTCGGTGGCACCAACGCAACGCTCATTTTCCAGCGCTATTCCGCATAAGGCCAGCGTTGTTTTCATAAGGATTGGCGGCCATGGACGGATTGATGAAGGGCAAGCGCGGGCTCGTCATGGGTGTCGCCAACGATCATTCGATCGCCTGGGGCATCGCCCGGAAATTGTCCGAACATGGAGCGGACCTTGCCTTCACCTATCAGGGTGACGCCTTCGGGCGTCGGGTCAAGCCACTCGCCGACAAGCTCGGCGCCTCGCTGGTCGTGCCGTGCGACGTCGAGGACAGCGCTTCGGTCGCCGCCACCTTCGAGACCCTGGGCAATGCCTGGGGCGGGCTTGATTTCGTCGTCCACGCCATCGGCTTTTCCGACAAGAACGAACTGAAGGGCCTCTACGCTGACACCAGCAGAGACAATTTCGTCCGCACCATGGTGATCTCCTGCTTTTCCTTCACCGAGATCGCCCGCCATGCGGCCGCCTTGATGAAGGATGGCGGATCGATGATCACGCTGACCTATGCGGGCTCGGTCCGTGTCATGCCGAACTACAATGTCATGGGCGTCGCCAAGGCCGGACTTGAGGCCAGTGTGCGTTACCTCGCCAACGACTACGGTCCGCGCGGCATCCGGGTGAACGGCATATCGGCTGGACCGGTGCGTACGCTCGCCGGCGCCGGGATTTCCGATGCGCGCCACATGTTCTCCTACCAGCAGCGCAACTCGCCGCTGCGCCGCACAGTGACCATCGACGAGGTCGGCGGTTCCGCGCTTTATCTGTTGTCCGATCTGTCTTCGGGCGTTACCGGCGAAATCCACTATGTCGATTCCGGCTATCACATCGTTTCCATGCCGACGCTCGATGAATTGAAGCAGACCGATGGCGGGCGAGATTAATACCTAGCTCCCAAAAGTGCGCAGCGGTTTTGGGACGACGACGCGCATAAAACAAAAGCTTAAAATGCGCCGACTAAGCCCGTTTCAACGCGACGCGCTTTAGTCCGCACATGAAATACTTCCGGTCCAATAAAATTGGACGCATTCGCGGAAACTCATTTTAAGGACATATCCGCTAGAAAGCCCTGTACTCTGGGGACCTTTCAATGTCGGCCGTCAGCAACCCGAAGCGAACACCGGTGTTCCGGCTGCTCACCATAGCAAGCTCGGGTATCGGCAGTTTTGTCCTCGGACTCTGGGGCCTGAAGCATGGTCTCAGCGATAGTTTTGCCGGGATATCGGCGGACATGATGGTCGCGATGATGGCCGCCCTGTGCGCGCTGGCGGCGTCGGTGGCCGCGATGTCCTTCTTCGCCGGCGTCGATGAATCGGCGGATTTCGTCTTCGAGGAAACCCAATTCGACAAGCTGACCGGCCTGCTGGCACGCCCGGCGATGGTCGGCAAGATCGCCGAGGCGGCATGCGCGACGAGCCGGACCGGCGAGCCGGTGTTCCTCATCGACATCGACATTGATCGGTTCAAGCAGATCAACGACGCCATCGGCTACAGCCAGGGCGACGAGTTGATCCGTGAGTTCACCAAGCGATTGAAGACTTGCCTGCCGCAACGCGCGGTGATCGGACGCATCGGCGCCGGTGAATTCGCGATCCTCCTCCCCGACAATCAGGTGTCAGGGTCACTGGAAAGTGCCATCGAGAGGCTCATCGACGAGATGATGGAGCCCTATGAGCTCAGCACGCACATGCAATCGGTCAGCCTGTCGGTGGGCATCGTGGCGATGCCAAAGGACGGTGTCGATCCCGTCCTCATCCTGCGCCGCTCCAATCTGGCACTGCAGAATGCGCGCGCCAGCGGCCTCGGCAACTGGTCGGTCTTCCACGCAGAAATGGGCAGGGTCGCCGACCATCGCCAGTGGGTCGAATCCGAGTTGAACGTTGCCTTCGAGCGGGGCGACTTCGACCTTCACTACCAGCCGCAGCTCGATCTCCCGACCGGCCGCATCGTCGGCTATGAAGCGCTGATCCGCTGGCGGCATCCCGAACGCGGCATGATCCCGCCGATGGAGTTCATTCCGATCGCCGAGGAAACCGGCATGATCGGTCCGATCGGAGAATGGGTGCTGCGCAAGGCCTGCAGCGACGCGCGCCATCTGCCCGAAGACTGCTTCGTCGCCGTCAACATCTCGCCCGTGCAGTTCATGACCAAGGACTTCGTCGGTATCGTGCGCGACACCATGACCAGCACCGGCATCAAGCCGTCGCGGCTGGAACTGGAAGTGACCGAGACGGCGATGATGCAGGACCGCGACCGCGCCGCCACCATCCTGAAGGAGTTGGCAGGTATGGGCATCTCGGTTGCCGTCGATGATTTCGGCACCGGCTATTCCAATCTGAGCTACCTGATCGACTTCTCGTTCGGCAAGCTGAAGATCGATCGCTCGTTCGTCAGCCGCCTCGACACGGACTCCAGCTCTGGCGCAGTCGTTTCGACCATCGTCGGGCTTTCGCGCGCACTTGGCGTCAGCATCATCGCCGAAGGCGTCGAAACCGAAAGCCAGGCGACGCTGCTTAGGGCAGCCGGCTGCGAAGTGGTACAAGGCTACCTGTTCGGCAGGCCGGCGCCACTCAGGTTCAGGGTCGGTGACGCTCACGTTACCGACGAGACGCGGCGCGTCGCCAATCTGCATTGAACGCGGCGCCGCATCTGCTCTCTCGAGCATGATCTTTTTCGAAAACCGGTTCCCACTTTTCGGGATCAAGCTTTAACGACGCGCGACAAGCACCTTGAACATGCCGTCGCGGGCGAGCTCTGCATGGCTCGAAAAAGCAGCCGACAGCACCGGCTCGTAGGGAAGCTGGCGGTTGGCAACCATGAACAGCCGCCCGCCGGGCTTCAGGGCCTTGGCCGCCGCGCGGATCATGCCGGCGCCGATCTCAGGCTCGGCCGCGCGGCTGCGGTGAAAGGGTGGGTTCATGGCGATCGCGTCGTAGCGCTTCTCGACCGGCTCCTTCAGCAGATCAACCCAGAAGAAATCCCTGGTGATCGACTGGCCAACCCCTGCCAGATTGAGCTTTGCGGCTTCGAGCGAGGCGAAGTCCGCCTCATAGAGGTCGAGCGCCGAGATGCCCGGCGCCCGGGCGGCTATCTCGGCAGCCACATACCCCCAGCCGGCACAGAAATCGGCAACGCTCCCACGCAGATCATTGGGCAGGTTCTCGACCAGCAATCTCGAGCCGGTATCGATCCGGTCGAACGAAAACATGCCGGGCGCGGTGCGGAACCGGCCTTCGACCAGCAGAGCGGGATTGGCGGCGCGCAGGTTTTGCGTAGCGGCCGGATCGGCAGGACGGCGAAACCAGAAGGCAATGCCGTGATACTTCGGCAGATGCCCCTCGAGCGGCACCAGTTCGCCGACGCGCTTGCGCAGGCTGGCGATACCGTCGTCCTTGCCGCCGGCAATGACGATCAAGCCGCCCGGCGCCACCCGCTCGAGCGCCTCGGCGAGGCGCAATTCGTTCAGGCCGCGATGCCGGCCGGCAAGCACAAGTGCCATGTCGAAGCCACCACCTTCGGCCTGCGCGGTGACGATGAGCCCAGACGCCTGCAACGCGCGAAAATGCGGCCGGAAGCCCTGTACGAGGTGAAGTGAGGCCTCGAAGCCTTCGGGGGAGCGAAAGCCCGGTTCAGCGCCGAGAAACAAGGCGCGATCGCCCTTCCCCGGCAAAGGAACAGCCTCGGCCTCGAAGGGATGAAAAAGCGTCTTCAGCGGCTCGGCGGACATTGTTCGATCTCGAAACGAGGCCTGTCTTGACAATCTGAGGATGAAAAGACGGGCTGAGAATGAAAAGACAGGCTGAGAATGAAAAGACGGGCTGAAAATGAAAACGGGCGCGACATAAGCCGCGCCCGTTTCGATTTACAATTTCAGGCCAATCAGGCGGCGTTTTCTTCGCCTTCGGTCTTCTTGTCGCGGGCGAGTTCCTTGCCGGTGGCCTGGTCGACGACCTTCATCGACAGGCGGACCTTGCCGCGCTCGTCGAAGCCCATCAGCTTGACCCAGACCTTGTCGCCTTCCTTGACGACGTCCGAAGTCTTGGCGACCCGGTCGTTGGCAAGCTGCGAGATGTGGACGAGGCCGTCACGCGGACCGAAGAAGTTGACGAAAGCGCCGAAGTCGGCGGTCTTGACGACCGTACCTTCGTAGATCTCGCCGACTTCCGGCTCGGCGACGATGGTGTGGATCCACTTCTTCGCCGCCTCGATCTCCTTGGCGTTCGACGAAGCGATCTTGACCGTGCCGTCGTCCTCGATGTTGATCTTGGCGCCGGTCTTTTCGACGATCTCGCGGATGACCTTGCCGCCCGAGCCGATAACGTCGCGGATCTTGTCGGTCGGGATGTGCATGACTTCGATGCGCGGCGCGAACTCACCGAGTTCCGAACGAGCGCCGGAGAGCGCGTGGCCCATTTCGCCGAGGATATGCAGGCGACCGTCCTTGGCCTGGCCAAGCGCGATCTGCATGATCTCCTCGGTGATGCCGTCGATCTTGATGTCCATCTGCAGCGAGGTGATGCCGTTGGCGGTGCCGGCGACCTTGAAGTCCATGTCGCCGAGGTGATCCTCATCGCCAAGGATGTCGGAGAGAACGGCGAAACGCTCGCCTTCCTTGATCAGGCCCATCGCGATACCGGCAACTGGCTTGGCCAGCGGCACGCCGGCATCCATCAGCGCCAGCGAGGTGCCGCAGACGGTCGCCATCGACGACGAGCCGTTGGACTCGGTGATCTCCGAAACGACGCGCAGCGTGTAGGGGAACTGGTCAGCGCTCGGCAGCATCGGGCGGATGGCGCGCCAGGCGAGCTTGCCATGGCCGATCTCGCGGCGGCCCGGCGAACCCATGCGGCCGGTTTCACCGACGGAGTAGGGAGGGAAGTTGTAGTGAAGGAGGAACTTCTCCTTGTACATGCCGGTCAGCGAATCGACATACTGCTCGTCCTCGCCGGTGCCGAGCGTGGCAACGACCAGCGCCTGGGTCTCGCCGCGGGTGAACAGCGCCGAACCGTGGGTGCGCGGCAGGACGCCGACTTCGGAGACGATCTTGCGGACCGTCTTGAGGTCGCGGCCATCGATGCGCGAGCCGGTGTCGAGGATGTTCCAGCGCACGACCTTGGCCTGGAGTTCCTTGAACACGGCGCCGATCTGCTCGGACGTGTACTTGGCGTCTTCGCCTTCAGCCGGAGCAAACGCGGCCTTGACCTTCGCCTTGACGGCGTCGACGGCGGCGTAGCGCTTCTGCTTGTCGATGTTCTTGTAGGCATCGCGAAGCTCGCCTTCGACGATCTTCAGCATTTCGGCTTCGAGCGCGGAATAGTCCGGCGCGGTGAAGTCGCGCGGCTCCTTGGCGGCAACTTCGGCCAGCTTGATGATGGCGTCAATGACCGGCTGGAAGCCCTTGTGGCCGAACATGACGGCGCCGAGCATCAGCTCTTCGCCAAGTTCCTTGGCTTCGGACTCGACCATCAGAACGGCGTCGGTGGTGCCGGCGACGACGAGGTCGAGCTTGGATTCCTGCATCTCGTCGACATGCGGGTTGAGCACGTATTCGCCGTTGATGTAGCCGACGCGAGCGCCGCCGATCGGACCCATGAAGGGAACGCCCGAAAGGGTCAGGGCCGCCGAGGTGGCGACGATCGACAGGATGTCGGGATCGTTCTCGAGATCATGCTGGACGACGGTGACGACGATCTGGGTGTCGTTCTTGTAGCCGGCGGCGAAAAGCGGGCGGATCGGGCGGTCGATGAGGCGGGAAACCAGCGTTTCCTTTTCGCTCGGACGGCCTTCGCGCTTGAAATAGCCGCCTGGGATCTTGCCGGCGGCGTAGGTCTTTTCCTGGTAGTTGACGGTCAGCGGGAAGAAATCGAGGCCTGGCTTCGGCTCCTTCATCGAAACGACGGTGGCGAGAACCTTGGTCTCGCCGTAGGTCGCGAGCACCGCGCCGTCGGCCTGGCGCGCGATCTTGCCGGTTTCGAGGATGAGCGGACGACCGCCCCATTCGATTTCCACTTTGTGGTGATTGAACATATCTTGTCCTTAATAAGCGGAAAGGGCCGCGCCGTTTCACGGTGCGCGGATGCCCTTTCCCTGGCTTCCTTTCTCGGGCAGCCACGGGCAAGACAACGGGAAGCTCGGGTGATTTCAGCGCGGCGAGCGCGCGAGCGTCCTGCAATCCTGCCCCATGACCGTCCATGGGCGGTTTCGAGTGGCCCTCTGCACGCTCGAAACCGGGTCTGGCCAGTCGATACGACTGGCAGAATGCGCGACCGGCGGGCCCTCCGAAGAAAGCCCGCCGGTCAATTCGTCAACGGCGCAGACCGAGCTTCTCGATCAGCGTCTGGTAGCGCGCGTCATCCTTGCGCTTGAGATAATCAAGCAGGCTGCGGCGCTGGGAGACGAGAGCGAGCAGACCACGGCGGGAATGGTTATCCTTCTTGTGGTCCTTGAAATGGTCGGTCAGGTTCTTGATGCGCTCGGAAAGGATGGCCACCTGGACTTCCGGAGACCCGGTATCGCCCTTGGCGGTTGCGAATTCACCCATCAATTCCTGTTTGCGCTCGGCAGTAATCGACATCGTGTTTTTCCTTATCTGTTTGAGGAAACGGGTCGCCCTCAGCCGGGATGTCGTCCAGCAGGGGCCGGTGCAAGCAAAGCGTCATAGCGCTATGCTGCGGCGCGTATAGTGCAATTCCCGAGAAAACACCAGCCCAATTCACAAGCCGGCTTTTCAGCCCAAAATGACAGGTTTTATCCTTGTTATAGCCATTTCTTCCATTTGAAGAAGGCGATCAGCCCAAACGCGACAAGCGCCATGAACAGCAACGATGCCGGATAGCCATAATAGGCTTTCAGCTCCGGCATGTTCCAGGGCGAAGACTCCGGATCGAAATTCATACCCCAGATGCCGACCAGGAAGGTGAGCGGCATGAAGATGACCGAGACGATGGTGAGGTAGCTGATGACGTCGTTGGTGCGCGCCTGGCTCAGCGACAGATGCATCTCGATCAGGCCGGTCAGCATGTCGCGCTGGGTTTCGACCAGTTCGATCAGCCTGAGCGAATGGTCGAGCGTGTCGTTGAGAAAGATCTTGGTCTCAGCCTTCACATAGGGCACGTCGTTGCGGATCAGCGTTGCCAGCGCATCGCGCATCGGCCACAGCACCCCCTTCAGCACATTGGCATCGCGCCGCAATTCATGCAGCTGCCGCATCTGATGCTTGTGCGTCGTGTGCAGCATTTCGTCCTCGATGCCGTCGACCATGTCGCCTGCGGCCTCGATCGGCGGGAAATAGCTGTCGACGACAGCGTCGATTAGCGCGTAGGCGAGGTAGTCGGCGCCGCGCGCGCGCAACCGGTTGGGCGCCGAGCTCTCGATGCGCTTGCGCACCGGATTGAACGGATCGCCTTCACGCTCCTGGAAGGTGACGACGAAGTTGTTGCCGAAGAAGACGGCGATCTGCTCGTAGCGGTGCGACGTGACATCATCGATCATCCTGACGACGACGAAGGCATGATCCTCGAAGAAGTCGACCTTCGGCCGCTGGCCGGTGTTGACGACGTCCTCCAACGCCAGCGGATGCAGGCTGAAAATGCGGCCGATCTCCTCGATCAGCGGAATGTTGGCGAGGCCGGTGCAGTCCAGCCAGATGACCGGCCATTTGTCGCAATGGGTGTTCAGGTCGTCGATGCTGGCATTTTCGATGGTCTTGAATTTCTGCGGTGAGATGAGGGTCAGCCGCAGTTCCGAGCGCCGCGCCGCCGGATCGGCGATCAGCGTGCCGGGCGACGCCCCGACCGGCGGCCGCCGCGTCTTCACCGGCGCCCGCTTTTTCACCGCCTCGGCCTTTTCCATATGCCCCTCGAGCGTAAAGTCGACCTGAAGTTAGAACCTCGTTTTGTCGCAATTCCGGACGGAAAACCGCTCTCGCTTTTCCTGGAATTGCCTTGGCCGTCAGCCGGCAAAGACCCGCTTGGGCTTGAACATGCCTTGCTCGATGGCACCGATGGCGACCAGCTTGCCGCGCGCCGTGGCGCAGGCTTCTTCGGCTTCCACCGGTGCGTCGCGGCCGCGGATGATGACCGGATTGCCGAGGCGGATTTTCGTCGCCGCGTCGTCGCTGATGGCGACCTGCGGCAGGCAGTCGAGGGCAGCGGATGTATCCACCAGAAGTGCGTCGATGGCGTCGAAGTCGATCGGCGCTGCCACCGCGCCAGCGGCTTCAACCGTGTCAGCGGCATCTGTCGCGCCCGGGTCGTCTTCACCCGGCACGCCGAAACGGGCGGCCTCCAGTTCGGCGATGGTGACGAAGTCCTGCGGCGTGAACGGCTCGACCTCGACCCGGCGCAGTTCGGAAATATGGCCGAAACAGTTGAGATCGCGGCCCATGTCGCGGGCCAGCGAGCGCACATAGGTGCCCTTGCCGCATTCGACTTCGAAAACAGTATGGTCGGCATCGTGCTCGACAATATCGAGCCGGCCGATCTCGACCTCTCGTGCGGGTATGTCGACCGTCGCGCCGTCGCGGGCCAGATCATAGGCGCGCTCGCCTGATATCTTGATGGCCGAGAATTGCGGCGGCGTCTGCATGATGACGCCGGTGTATTTAGGCAGCAGCGCAAGCACCTCGGCTTCCGCCGGACGCAGGTCCGAGCTCTTCGTCACCGGACCTTCGAGGTCATCGGTCGAGCGCTCCTGCCCCCAGGCAACGGTGAAGCGATAGATCTTGGCGCCGTCCTGCACGTAAGGCACGGTCTTGGTGGCTTCGCCAAGCGCGATCGGCAGCATGCCGGACGCCAGCGGATCGAGCGTGCCGGCGTGGCCGGCCTTTTCCGCCTGGAACAGCCATTTGATCTTGGAGACGGCTTCGGTCGAACCCATGCCGACCGGCTTATCCAGGACCAGCCAGCCCGAGATCGGCCGGCCCTTCTTCTTGCCGCGACGCGCCACTATTCGGTGTCCTTGTTGTCGTCTTTGTCCTGGCCTTCGGAACCCAGATCGCGCGCCACTTCGGGCGACTTCAAGAGATCGTTGATCCTGGCGAAATTGTCGAAGGAGGTGTCGAGCTTGAAACGGAACTCCGGCATAAACTTCATCTGCCGCAGCGCGCCGGAGACACGGCCACGCACGAACTTCGCATGCTTGTTCAGCGCCTCGACCACCGCATCGGTATCCTTGGCGCCGAGCGGCGAGACGAAGGCGGTGGCAACCTTCAGGTCGGGCGACATGCGCACTTCCGAGACCGAAACCACGGTGTTCTCGATCAGCGGATCGATGATCTCGCCGCGCTGCAAGGTTTCGGACAAGGCATGGCGCACCTGTTCGGCGACGCGCAGCATGCGCTGGGATGGGCTGGATGTGGTTGGACGGGGCATTTTTCTCGATCCTGAAAGCGTGAGGCGCGGGATGGAACCGTGCCGCATGTCTCATATGGTCATTCTCAATAGGACCTGCTCAATAGACTTGGGGGCGGCGGTCTTTCGACCACCGCCCGGTATCGACAAGTCACTCGAACTCAGAGCGTACGGGTCACCATCTCGACGCGGAAGCACTCGATGATGTCGCCGACGCGCATGTCCTCGTAGTTCTGGAAGGCCATGCCGCACTCCTGGCCGCCGGGAACTTCCGCAACCTCGTCCTTGAAGCGCTTCAGGGTCTTCAGGGTGCCTTCGTGGATGACGACGTTGTCGCGGATCAGACGCACGCCCGCACCACGCTCGACCTTGCCTTCGGTGACACGGCAGCCGGCGATCTTGCCAACCTTGGTGATGTCGAAGATTTCGAGGATCTGCGCATTGCCGATGAAGGTCTCGCGACGCTCCGGCGACAGCAGGCCCGACAGAGCCGCCTTCACGTCATCCACAAGGTTGTAGATGATCGAGTAATAGCGGATTTCGATGCCCGCGGCAGCGGCGGCGGCACGTGCCTGCACGTTGGCACGAACGTTGAAGCCGATGATCGCCGCACCCGAAGTCTCCGCCAGCGACACGTCGCTTTCGGTGATGGCACCGGCGCCGGCATGGACGATGCGCGCACGCACTTCGTCGGTGCCGAGCTTGTCGAGCGCCGCGTTGATCGCCTCGATCGAACCCTGCACGTCGCCCTTGATGACCAGCGGGAATTCCTTCAGCCCGCTCGTCTGCAACTGCGACATCATCTGCTCGAGCGAACCGCGCTGACCGGCATGCTTGGCAACCGCCTTCTCGCGCGCCAGACGCTGGCGATATTCGGTGATCTCGCGGGCACGGGCTTCGTTGTTGACCACGGCGAAGCGGTCGCCGGCCTGCGGGGTTCCCTGCAGGCCAAGCACTTCGACCGGCATCGCCGGCGGTGCTTCCTTGATTTGCCCGCCACGATCGTTGACCAGCGCGCGCACCCGGCCCCATTCGTTGCCGGCGACAAGGATGTCGCCCGGCATCAGCGTGCCGGTCTGCACCAGCACGGTGGCGACGGGGCCACGGCCCTTGTCGAGTTGAGCCTCGATGACAACACCCTCGGCGGTACGGTCCGGATTGGCCTTGAGGTCGAGGATTTCGGCCTGCAGCAGGATCGCCTCGAGCAGCTTGTCGAGATTGGTGCCCTTGGTCGCCGACACTTCGACGTCCAGCACTTCACCGCCCATAGATTCGACGAAGACCTCATGGCGCAGCAGTTCGGAGCGCACCTTCTGCGGATCGGCATCATGCTTGTCGATCTTGTTGATCGCCACGATGATCGGAACGCCGGCCGCCTTGGCGTGGCTGATCGATTCGATCGTCTGCGGCATGACGCTGTCGTCGGCCGCAACCACCAGGATGGCGATGTCGGTCGCCTGGGCGCCACGAGCACGCATCGCCGTGAAGGCAGCGTGGCCGGGCGTGTCGATGAAGGTGATCTTGTGACCGTTCTTCTCGACCTGGTAGGCGCCGATATGCTGGGTGATGCCACCGGCTTCGCCGGAGACGACATTGGCATTGCGGATGGCGTCGAGCAGCGAGGTCTTGCCGTGATCGACATGGCCCATGATCGTCACGACGGGCGGACGCGTCACCAGGTCCTCGGCATTGTCGGCGATGTTGAACAGGCCTTCCTCGATGTCGGACTCGGCGACGCGGCGGACGGTGTGGCCAAATTCGGTGGCAACCAGCTCCGCGGTATCGGCGTCGATGACGTCGCCCGGCTTCAGGATCTGGCCCTGCTTCATGAAGAACTTGACCAGGTCGACCGCACGCTCGGACATGCGTTGCGCAAGTTCCTGGATGGTGATGGTCTCTGGCAAGATCACTTCGCGCATGACTTTCTCGCGCGGCTCATTGTGCATCGCGCGCTTGAATTTTTCCTGGCGGCGGCGCATCGACGACAGCGAACGGGCTCGCGCGTCCTCATCGGACAATGCGGAATTCAGCGTCAGCTTGCCACGACGGCGATCTTCCTCGGCCTTGGTCGGCTTGGCCGGACGCGCCACTTCAGGCGTGACAGGACGGCGCACCGGCGCGCCAGCGCCAATCCGCTTCGGCTTGACCTCTTCCTCGTCGTCGACCGTTGCCAGTTCTGCGGCCAGCGGCGCGCGGCGACGTGCCTCTTCCTCGGCGCGACGGCGGGACTCTGCCTCGGTCTGCAACCGCGCCTCTTCCTCAGCCTGGCGGCGCGCGGATTCTTCGCGCTCGCGCTTGCGGCGCTCTTCGTCCTCGGCGCGGCGCTTGGCGTCCTCGGCAGCGCGCTGTCGGTCCTCGACCTCGCGCACCTTCGAGCCTTCGAGCGCCCTGCGGCGCGCTTCCATTTCACTGCGCGACAGTTCGTTCAGCACCATGCCGCTGCGCTCGACCGGAGGCGGCGGCGGTGGCGGCGCCTTCGGCGCTTCCTGCACGACGGGTGCGGCCACAACCACCGGCTTCGGTGTGAAGACGGGTGCGGCAACCGGCTCCGGCTTGTCGCCGGGCATCGAGAACTTGCGCTTCTTGGTTTCGACGACGACCTGCTTGGTGCGGCCGTGCGAGAAGTTCTGGCGCACAGTGCCCTGTTCCATACCGGGGCGCTTTAGCGTCAAGGTCTTCTTCGGCGTCACACTCAGCGTATTGTCGTCACCCGATTTCGTATCGCTCATTCCATATCCTCTGCGGCATCATCTTCGTCAGCAACAGCCGCAAGCATTGCCAGATCGTCCGGGGAACCGCCCCGATACCGGTCGAGCGCAACCATGCGCTTCTGGACCGCCCTGCCCGCGTCTCCCGCGAGAACGGCAGCATGTATCACATTTGTACCCCCCAATGCCAAGCTCAACTCGGCCTCGGAGAAAAGTTTGTAGGCAAGGATAGCAGGCCCGCCAAGATGGACCGTCGCCCGTCGCGCCTGGCTGATCTTGCGCACGCCGTCGTCGGACGCCTCGGTCGCATGGAGCACGAAAAGCGCCAATCCGCCGCGCACCGCGCTCTCGACCTTGGTGGCTCCAAGAGAAATCGCGCCTGCCTTGCGAGCAAGCCCAAGCATGCCCAGAGCGGATCTGGAAAGCAGCCCGTCGACCATGCCGCCAAGATCGGGCGGCACGACCACCTGTGCCTTGAAGGCGCGGGCAAAAAGGTTCTTCGTCGCCGCCTTGTCGATATGTAGGCGGTCGGCGGTCACCCAGCAACCACGGCCGGGCAAATTTCTCTTGATGTCGGGAACGACGGCCGAATCCGGGCCGACGACGAACCGGATCAATTCATCCGGTTCGGCCTGCCTGCGGGTGACGATGCAGGTGCGATCGTTCATCTCGTCCAAGGGCGGGTTCGGTGCGATGCGGTTTCACCTCACGCACCAACGGCTTCGTCAGCCGTTTCTTCTTCGGCTGCAAGCTCGTCTTCGGTGATCCAGCCAGCCTTGAGGCGAGCGGCCAGAACCATCTGCTCGGCATCGGCGCGTGTCACGCCATGACTGGCCAGCACGCCCGGATAAACTTTCGTCTCGCCGTCCTTTCGTTCCTTCCAGCCGGTCAGGTCGTCGGCGGCATAGCCGGCGAAATCCTCGATTGTCTTCACGCCGTCCTCGCCGAGCGTCACCATCATGGCGGTCGTAACGCCGGGGATTTCGCGCAATTCGTCGGAGACGCCGAGCGCCTTGCGCTTGTCGTCGTGCTCGGCTTCGATCTTCTCCAGATACTCGCGGGCGCGGGTCTGGATCTCCGAAGCGGTGTCTTCGTCGAAGCCGTCGATCGAGGCGATTTCGCCGGAATCGACATAGGCGACTTCCTCGACGCTGGTGAAGCCTTCGGAGGCGAGCACCTGGCCGACCATCTCGTCGACGTCGAGGGCTTCCATGAACAGCGACGAACGCTCGACGAATTCCTTCTGGCGACGCTCGGATTCTTCGGCCTCGGTCAGGATGTCGATGTCCCAGCCGGTCAGCTGCGAAGCGAGCCGCACGTTCTGGCCGCGGCGGCCGATGGCCAGCGACAGCTGGTCGTCAGGAACCACGACTTCGATGCGCTCGGCATCCTCGTCGAGCACGACCTTGGCGACTTCCGCCGGCTGCAGCGCGTTGACGATGAAGGACGCGGCCGAAGGCGACCACGGAATGATGTCGATCTTCTCGCCCTGCAATTCGCCGACGACGGCCTGGACGCGGCTGCCGCGCATGCCGACGCAGGCGCCGACCGGATCGATCGAAGAATCACGCGAGATGACGGCGATCTTGGCGCGAGAACCGGGGTCGCGGGCGACCGACTTGATTTCGATGATGCCGTCATAGATTTCCGGCACTTCCATGGTGAAGAGCTTGGCCATGAACTGCGGATGGGTGCGCGACAGGAATATCTGCGGGCCGCGCTGCTCGCGGCGCACGTCGTAGACATAGGCGCGGACGCGGTCGCCATATTTGTAGTTTTCGCGCGGGATCAGTTCGTCGCGACGGATGATCGCTTCGCCACGGCCGAGATCGACGATGACGTTGCCATATTCGACACGCTTGACGGTGCCGTTGACGATTTCGCCGATGCGGTCCTTGTATTCGTCATACTGGCGGTCGCGTTCGGCCTCACGCACCTTCTGCACGATGACCTGCTTGGCCGACTGGGCGGCGATGCGGCCGAAATCCATCGGCGGCAGCTGTTCGGCGATGAAGTCGCCGAGCTGGGCGTCGGGATTGCGCTCGCGCGCCGAAGAAATGGCGATCTGGGTGGCGTAGTCGTCGACCTTCTCGACCACTTCCATCAGCCGCTGCAGCTTCATCTCGCCGGTGTTCGGGTTGATGTCGGCGCGGATGTTGGTCTCCTGGCCGTAACGCGAACGCGCCGCCTTCTGGATCGCATCGGCCATGGCGGCGATGACGATCGACTTGTCGATCGACTTTTCACGCGCGACCGCATCGGCAATCTGCAGCAGTTCAAGCCTGTTGGCGCTTACAACCATCGTTTTTCTCCCGAGCCTGTTTGCCGGACCTTTGCGCCCGGCAGCTCAATCATAGTTCCTGTTCGGTTTCGTTTTCCGCGCCGGCATCCGCACCCTCGGGCGCATCATCGTCCGGTTCGCCGCGGCGTTTCTTGGCTTCCTTGCGCGCCCTGTTGTCTTTCGACAGGGCATCGCGAATGAGATCGTCGGTCAGGATCAGGCGCGTTTCGGAAATCGCGTCATAGGGGACCCGCACCGTCGGCTCCTCGCCATAGGCGGCCTTTTCGCGCTCGATCAGCACATCGTTGTCACCGGCCTCGACGATCTTGCCCTTGAACCGCTTGCGGTCGGCGACGATGATCGACGTCTCCATCTTGACCAGATGGCCGGTCCAGGTCGCGAAATCCGATTTGCGGACCAGCGGCCGATCGATGCCGGGCGACGAGACTTCGAGGTGATAGGCCTTTTCGATCGGGTCATCAACGTCGAGGGCCGGCGACACCGCGCGGCTGACCTCTTCGCAATCCTCGACGGTCATGGTCCCGTCCTCGCGTTCGGCCATGATCTGCAGCGTCAGCCCGTTCTGGCCCGACAGATGCACCCTCACGAGGCGGAAGCCGATGCCGCGCAGAACCGGCTGGACGATCAGCGCGATGCGCGCATCGATGCCGCTTTCGCGGATGATGCGGTCGTCGCCTTCGCTTGCCGTTGCAGTCATTCGATCCCTGTCGTTCTACCCGAAGCTACCGGCAGGTAATAAAAAAGAGCGGGACCGGGTGGACCCACTCTTCGTCATACCGACCAAGAATTTGAGGCTGATATAACCGATCATGGCCGCTGTTTCAAGCCCGCCGTACCCGCACGGACAAAAGCCGTGGCAACGACAGTGTTGCGCCAGACGCATGGCCTCCATGCGGCAGTACCCCTGTGAGCCTCAACGCTGCATCACCATTTATGTTGCATCGCACAAAGATGACGACACGTCACAGCAGCGAAAGGATACGACCATGACCAACCGCAAGATTCTATCCGCCATAGGCGATCTCTTCACGACATTTGGCAGTGCAGTCGCCGCGTCGCGTTCCGTGGAAGCCGGCCGCAGGCCACGCGCGGACGACCTGCGCAAGCTCGGCATGGATCCGGCTGTCTTCAACAGGATCGGCCGTTTCTAAGGATTTGGCGGGCTGACGACGCACGCGCTTGCCGCCGGCTCACGCCGGAGGCCGCGTGCGATCGGCCCGCTTACGTCCTGATGAAGGTAAGATAGGCGGGCTGCCGGCCCTCACGAACAGCCTTCGCCTCGTAACGCGTACCCGGCCAGCCATCGTAGGGCCGATGCCAATCCGCCGCCTCCGAGGCCTGCCACGCGAATGCGCCATGCACCCGACAGTGCAGCAAGGTCCAGTTCACATAGGTGTCGATATCGGAGGCGAAGCGGAATTTTGAACCCGGCTTCAGCACGCGCGCGAAACGGTCGAGATTGATCGGGCTGACGAAACGGCGCTTCCAGTGCTTCTTCTTCGGCCACGGATCCGGATAGAGAAGGTCGATGCCGGCGAGCGAGGCTTGCGGCAGCCAGTCGAGCAGCCGGGTGGCGTCGTCATCATAGACCTTGAGATTGGCAAGCGGCTTTTCCCTCACCGCCATCATCATCTTGGCCATGCCGTTGACGAATGGCTCGACGCCGATAAAGCCAATCGATGGCGCCTCGGTGGCGCGATGCAGGAGATGTTCGCCGCCGCCGAAGCCGATTTCGAGCCGAACCGCCGAAACATCCGCTTCAAACAGGGTGCTGAGATCTGCCGGCGGTTCAGCTGTCAGATCGAGCCGATATATGCCGAAGCCGCTTTCCAGTGCGGCCGCCTGCTGCGGACGCATGGTCTTGCCGCGCCGGCGACCGAAGAAGGCTTCGGTCGCGCGGCTTGGTCTGTCCTTCGGGTCCATGGCAGGACTTTGCGGCGCCGCTGTCAGGCGGCGACCGCGTCCTTGAGCGCCTTGGCGAGATCGGTCTTTTCCCAGGAGAAGGACCCATCGCGGCCGGCCTTGCGGCCGAAATGGCCATAGGACGACGTCTTGGCGTAGATCGGCTTGTTGAGATCGAGATGGCGGCGGATGCCTGACGGCGACAGATCCATCACCGTGCGCAGCGCCTCTTCAAGCTTGGCCTCGTCGACCTTGCCGGTGCCGTGCAGGTCGACATAGACCGACAGCGGCTGGGCGACGCCGATGGCGTAGGAAAGCTGAATGGTGCAGCGGTCGGCGAGTTTCGCCGCCACGACGTTCTTGGCGAGGTAGCGCGCCGCATAGGCGGCGGAACGATCGACCTTGGTGGTGTCCTTGCCCGAAAAGGCGCCGCCGCCATGCGGTGCGGCACCGCCATAGGTGTCGACGATGATCTTGCGGCCGGTGAGGCCAGCATCACCGTCCGGGCCGCCGATGACGAACTTGCCGGTCGGGTTGATGTACCACATGCAATCGTCGGCGATCTTGAGTTCACCAAGCGCCTCGCGGATATAGGGTTCCACGACCTTGCGGACCTTCTTCGAATCCCAGGTCGCGTCGAGATGCTGGGTCGACAGCACGATCTGCGTCGCCTCGGCGGCCTTGCCGTCGATGTAGCGGACGGTGACCTGGCTCTTGGCGTCCGGGCCGAGCTTGCCGGCCTCGCCGTTGTTTTCGTGACGGGCGGCGGCCAGCAGTTCGAGGATCTTGTGGCTGTAGTAGATCGGCGCCGGCATCAGGTCCGGCGTCTCGCGGCAGGCATAGCCGAACATGATGCCCTGATCGCCGGCACCTTCCTCGCCCTGACGGTCGGACGCGTTGTCGACACCCTGGCCGATATCGGGCGACTGGCCGTGCAGGAGAACCTCGATCTTGGCCGTCTTCCAGTGGAAGCCGGCCTGCTCGTAGCCGATCCCGCGGATCGCCTTGCGGGCGACGGATTTGAATTTTGCCGGGTTCACGACCGGGTGGCCGGCGGCATCCTTGAGGATGTTGCCTTCCTTGTCCTTCTTCAGCAGCGTCTCGGGGACGCGCACCTCACCGGCGATGACGACGCGGTTGGTGGTGGCCAGCGTCTCGCAGGCGACGCGGACTTTCCATGGGTCCATGCCGGTCTTCTTGGCTTCGCGATAGACCAGATCGACGATCTCGTCGGAGATACGGTCGCAGACTTTGTCGGGATGGCCCTCGGCAACGGATTCCGAGGTAAAGAAGTAATTCTGCCGCGTCACGGGTGTCCCCTCTTGAAAAAACGATCGGCAGGCTGCCGATTTTGGCGCGCCACGTGTTAGCGGGGTGGAGCGCCGCTCGTCAAGCGGTGCTGCCGTTCTGGCATGAATGTCGATGCAGTTATCTTGTGCCACCGGCGGCAGGCTGCCGCCGGTCCAAACGGGATTGCGGATCAGTCGAGATCGTCCGTGGAGAGCGATTTGACCAGGTCAATGATCCTGCGGCGCACCTTGGCATCGGCAATCTTGACAAAAGCGCGGTTGAGCTGAAGGCCTTCAGGACTGCCGCAGAATTCGACGGCGAAAGCCATCGACGTATCTTCGGCAAAGCCACGGCCGGGCGCGGCCTCCTGGCCGGGCGCATCTTCGAAAAAGAAGGCGACTGGCACGCCGAGAATCGACGCGATCGCCTGCAGGCGGCTGGCGCCGACGCGGTTGGTGCCCTTTTCATATTTCTGAATCTGTTGAAATGTGATGCCGAGATTCTCGCCCAGTTTCTCCTGGCTCATTCCCAGCATATTGCGGCGAAGCCGGATGCGACTGCCAACATGGATGTCGATCGGATTCGGTTTCTTCTTGTTGTCTTCTGTCATTTTTTCCTCGCCGAATTTTTTCGGCTTTCTCTATTTTTTTCTTGCCCAAACGACGCCGGCGGCAACTGCCCCAACAGAACGATCCACCGACTTCGAGAAATTTTCAGGCACTTACAGTATGAGTTTCTAATGTGTGGGCTGTCAATTCACCCGTAGCCTTTGCCTTACGTTCAACAATGCGGCGGCGATGGCAAACAGCAACATGATCAGCATTCCGTTAATGCGCCTTTGGCCGGCGGATATGACCGCCCGCCCGGAAATCGGCACGTGCGCATCGATGGCGCCGCGCGCATCGATCGCCAGCGCATCGACGACGCGCCCGCGCGTATCGACGACTGCCGAGATACCGTTGTTGGCAGCACGCAACAATGGCAATCCATTCTCCACCGCACGGATCTGGGCCTGCCTGAAATGCTGATACGGACCCGGCGTGTCGCCGAACCACGCATCATTGGTAACGTTCACAATAAGCTGCGCTGACGTAGCGTCAACTGCCACCAGATCGGGAAAGATCACCTCATAACAGATAAATGGCAGCGCACGGATGCCGTCAGGCAAAGTGATGGCGTGCCGCTCGTTGCCGGCCGCAAATGTCATCGGCCCGGCAACCAGTTGCTCGATGCCGAAACGCTCGAGCAGATCGGCGAAAGGCAGGTATTCGCCGAACGGCACCAGATGAACCTTGTCGACGGCGTCGGCGATTTCACCCTTGTCGTCGATCGCCACCACGGAGTTGTAGTAGCGGCTGTCGGCATTCGCCGCCGAGCCGCCTTCCTCGCGGACGACGCCGGCGATCAGCATCTGGCCGGGTCCGAGCATGTCGCCCAGCGCCGTCAACGCGTCCGGACGCTCGGTGAAGAGGAACGGCACCGAGGTCTCGGGCCACAGGATCAATTGCGGCTTTTCATGACCGGGGTCCGGCGCCTTGGCCGACAGCCCCATCAAAGTTGCGAAGATGCGGTCGCGCACCGAGGCATCCCACTTTTCCGACAGATCCACGGCCGGCTGGACGATGCGGACATCCAGGCTGTGCGTCGCCGGCTTTTCGGGAGTGGCAAGCCTGACATAGCCGAAACCGATATGGGCGGCGGCGAGGACGGCAAACAGTGCCGCGCCGAGGCGCAGATGCCGGCGCGCCACCAGCAGCGCCGGCAATGCGAAGACGAACACAGCGAGCGCGTTCATGCCGATCATGCCGGTCACCGAGACGCTCTGCATCAGCAAGGGCACGGGCATGGCCGCATAGCCGATCGCATTCCACGGAAAACCGGTGAACAGGAAGTCGCGCAGCCACTCCGCCAGCCCAAAACCAAAAGCAAGGGCGGCAATGCGGCCGATATCGCTGCTCCACAGCAGTCGAGCAACCATTGCCGCAAAGCCGTAGAAAAAGGCGAGTGCGAAGGGAATGCCGACCACCGCGAAGGGAAGCGCCCAGGCAAAACTGTCGGCCTCGACCAGCAGTGCCGAGCCAATCCACCAGAGGCCGGTAAGGAAATAGCCGAAGCCGAACCACCAGCCGACGGCGAAGGCAGGCCGCAGGCGACGAAACAGGCTGCCGGAGGCTTCGCCGGTGGCGCCATCGATCAGCCAGACCAGCAAGGGAAACGAGATGAAACAGGCCGCGAAGAAATCGTAAGGGGCCTGGCCAAGCACGGCAAACGCCCCGGCGAGAAACGCCACCAGCGCGCGCCGCCAACCCCAAAGCAGAATTATCCGGCCGGCCAGGCGCTCCATGCAAACTTCCGAGTCGCGCGAATCAGGAAGCAAGATTTAACAGGCCGCGGTCCGCGCTCCAAACGCCGGATGGCTGGCTACAATGCAAGCTCCGCCTACCGGTGCCAGCCGTCGATGCGCACGCCGCCCAACCGTTCGGCCTCTTCACGCGAAACAGCGCGAATGGTCTGGGTGAAGGTCCAGACATGGCCTTCGGGATCACGTGCCCGATACTGGCGCTCACCGTAGAACTGATCCGCAGGCTCCTGGATGATCTCGGCGCCGCTCGCCCTGGCGTGCTCACAATGGGCGTCCAGGCCGTCCTTCAGCCGCACATAGACTGATTGGGTGTTCTTGCCGGAGACGGAAGCGGGGCTGGCGACGTAATCGGTCCATTCGGAATCGACGATGATGTAGCCGTCGCCGAACCGCATCTCGGAGTGGACGAGCCTTCCATCGGCGTCGCTGACCACCATGCTGCGCTCGAAGCCGAAGGCCGTTTCCAGCCAGTCCAGAGCGGCGCAAGGGCCCCTGTAGAACACCCCGGACCCCAAGGTGGAATGCTTGAAGGGGTCCTCGACCGTCATCCGCGAGCGCTTATGTCCTTGTTTTGTCGCATGATGTTCGTCCGAAAAGTCTGCAACCTTTCGGCATCGTGCTTTGGTCTTGTCGCATGATGTTTATCCGAAAAGTCTGCAACTTTTCGGCATCATGCTTAAGCCTGCTCGGTGCGTGCGGCGCGCCGGCGGCGCTCGCCCTTCTGGCTCTGCACGATGCGCACGCGCTTGACGCGGCGCGGATCGGCATCAAGGACGTGGAATTCGAAGCCGGGGATGGCCTGCACCACCTCGCCGCGCGCCGGCACGCGGCCAAGCGTGTTGAAGATCATCCCGCCGATGGTGTCGACATATTCGCCATGTTCGCCGGCGGCGAAATCCTCGCCGATCATTTTGGCGACGTCGTCGATCTCGGCCTTGCCGTCGACGATGAAGACGCCGTCGCCGCTCTGGGTGATCATGGGCTCATCGTCGTCATGCTCGTCCTCGATGTCGCCGACCACCATCTCGACGATGTCTTCCAGAGAGGCAAGGCCATCGGTGCCGCCATACTCGTCGATGACCAGCGCCATCTGCGTGCGTGTCGTCTGCATGCGGCCCATCAGGTCGGAGGCAAGCATCGACGGCGGCACGAACAACACCTGGCGGATCAGGTTGAGGTCGCCAATGGTGCGGGCTAGGTCGACCTGCGTGAGGTCGAGAACCGTGGCCGCAGGGGTTTTCCGTGTCGAGCGGCCCTTCTTGACGCGCGCGATCTTCGTGATGTGGGCCAGCACGTCGCGAATGTGCACCATGCCGCGCGGATCATCGAGCGTCTCGGAATAGACCGGCATGCGCGAATGGCCGGACTGCTCGAAGGTGCCCAGGAGATCGCCGAGCGTCGTCGTGATCTCGACCGCCTCGATATCGGCGCGCGGCACCATGACGTCCTCGACGCGCACTTCGCGCAAGCGCAGGATGTTGTTGAGCATGGCGCGTTCGCCTGGCGAGAAGGCGCCGGCGTCGCTCGCTGTTTCGGCAAGCGCCCCGGCGATTTCCTCACGCAGGCTGGTTCCGTTGCGCTGCCGGAACAGGCCCAGCACGCGGTCGAACAGAGAGGGACCGGCTGGCGATGTTTCGCTGGCAACGCTGCCGGTAACGGTACTCGGACTTGATCCCTCTTCCGACGTATCGGAAGCCTTGTTCGCACTGCCGGCGTCGGGGCGGGCGGCAGTCTCTGGTTTGTCGTTCATCGTCGTCCGGTCAATTGGTCAGACGTAGTTACGCGTAGGGATCGGGAATGGCAAGCCTCGCGAGCGCTGCGCGCTCGATGGCCTCCATCGCATCGGCCTCGGCATCGGTCTCGTGGTCATAGCCCAAAAGGTGCAGCAGGCCATGGACCACGAGATGAGTGATATGGTTCTCGACAGGCTTGTCTTCCAGTGCCGCTTCACGCGCGACCGTCTCGGCGGCGAGCACGATGTCACCCAGCATTGGCGGCAATGGAGCGCCTTGCACAAGCGGAAAAGCTGGGAAAGACAAGACGTTGGTCGGTTTGTCCTTGCCGCGCCAGCCGGCGTTGAGGGTCCGGATATGGGCGTCGTCGGAAAAAACGAGGCTGAGTTCGGAACGGCCCGCCACGCCGGTTTCGGCAAAAGCAGCCGCGACAGCGCGATCGACCAGCCGTGTTAGGCTTGCCTCATCGGGCCAATCGCCCGCTTCGACTGATATATCAATGTCGACGGGGACCGGACGTGCCCCGTCGCCGGATATGTTGTCCTCAGGCATGAGGCCGCATCGTCACATCAATTCTCGGCGCCGAGGCCGCGCGCCAGTTTGGCATCCCGGTCATACGCCCTGACGATTTCCGCCACCAGCGGATGGCGGACGACGTCGCCATCGTTGAAGCGCACGGTTACCGCGCCGGCCACGCCGTCCAGCACGCGCAAGGCTTCGACCAGGCCGGATTTGGTGTTCGAGGGCAGGTCGATCTGGGTCGGATCGCCAGTGACGATCATGCGCGAGTTCTCGCCGAGACGGGTCAGGAACATCTTCATCTGCATCGGCGTGGTGTTCTGCGCTTCGTCGAGGATGACGGCGGCATGCGCCAGCGTGCGGCCGCGCATGAAGGCGAGCGGCGCGATCTCGATCACCTCCGCGGCAATGGCGCGCTCGACCTTGTCGGCGGGCATCATGTCGTAAAGCGCATCATAGAGTGGCCGCAGATACGGATCGACCTTCTCCTTCATGTCGCCCGGCAGGAAGCCCAGCCGTTCGCCGGCCTCCACGGCCGGCCGCGACAGGATGATGCGTTCAACCATGCCGCGCTCAAGTAGCATCGCGGCATGCGCCACCGCCAGATAGGTCTTGCCGGTGCCGGCCGGGCCGATGCCGAACACCAGTTCCGACCGCTCCAGCGCGCGCATATAGGCGTCCTGGTTGAGCGAGCGGGCATAGATCGTCTTCTTGCGGGTGGCGATTTGGGCGGCGGAGACCTTCCCCTTGCGTTCCAGCGTCGGCAAGGTCAGCTGATCGTCGGCGGCAATCGCCATGCGCACGGCGCCGTCGACGTCGGACTGGCCGATGTCGACGCCCTTCTGGAGAATGCCGTAGAGATTGTCCAAAGCCCGGCGGGCCTGCTCGGCGGCCGACGCCGAGCCCTTTATCGTCAACTGGTTGCCGCGCGAGCGGATGTCGACGCCGAGCTTCTGCTCGAGCCTAGCCAGATTTTCGTCGAACTGACCGTAAAGGGCGCTGGCAAGCTTGTTGTTGTCGAAAGTCAGAACGATGTGCGCCATGTCAGAAGCCCCAGACGCCGGTGCCGGGGGCAGGCTCTTCACTTCTGCAGCGCTCAACCGTCTCTCCTCATCTGCCGAGACCCTCAGGCCAATTCGGCGAACAGGCTGTTGTAGCCCGTCTTCGTGATTCGCACCTGGATAATGTCACCGATTTCGCCGGCCTTTTCATCAACAATAACCGGCTGCAGCCAAGGTGAGCGGCCGACCCTCTGGCCGGCCTGGCGGCCGGGCTTCTCGATCAGCGTGTCGATGGTGCTGCCGACGAGGCTTGTGCCGAAATCCTGCTGCTGCTTCAGAAGCAAGGCCTGCAGCCGCTGCAGGCGCTCATCCTTGACCGTTTCCGGCACATGGTCAGCCATCTCGGCGCCCGGCGTGCCGGGACGCGGCGAGTATTTGAACGAGAAGGCCGAGGCATGGTTCACCTGGCGCACCAGTTCCATGGTCGCCTCGAAATCCGCCTCGGTCTCGCCCGGGAAGCCGACGATGAAGTCACCGGAAAGCGCGATATCCGGTCGCGCGGCACGAATGCGGTCGAGCAGCGTCAGATAATCCTTCGCGGTATGCCTGCGGTTCATCGCCTTGAGGATGCGGTCGGACCCGGATTGCACCGGCAGATGCAGATAGGGCATCAACGCCGGCAGATCACGATGGGCTGATATCAGTTCATCGTCCATGTCGCGCGGGTGGCTGGTGGTGTAGCGTAGCCGCGCCAGCCCTGGGATTTCGGCCAGCCTGAACAGAAGGCTGCCAAGGCCCCATTCCTCGCCGTTTTCGCCCTCGCCATGCCAGGCATTGACGTTCTGGCCAAGCAGCGTCACCTCGCGCACACCGGCTTCGGCCAGCCGCTGCGCCTCGGCAACGATCTGCGCCACCGGCCGCGACACTTCGGAGCCCCTGGTGTAAGGCACGACGCAGAAGGTGCAGAACTTGTCGCAGCCTTCCTGCACGGTGAGGAACGCGGTGACGCCGCGCTTGATGACCTCGGCGCGCTTGGGCTGCGGCAGATGCTCGAACTTGTCCTCTATGGCGTAGTCGGTCTCGACGATCTTTTCGCCGCCGCGCACCCGCGCCAGCACGTCGGGCAGCCGGTGATAGGTCTGCGGGCCGATGACCAGATCGACGGCCGGCGAACGGCGGATGATCTCGGCCCCTTCGGCCTGCGCCACGCAGCCGGCGACGCCGACCAGCATCTCGCGGCCTGCCACGGCGCGTTCCGCCTTCATATCGCGGATACGGCCGAGCTCGGAATAGACCTTTTCGGCCGCCTTCTCCCTGATATGGCAGGTGTTGAGCAGCACCAGATCGGCCTCGCCGATGGCATCGGTGGCAGTATAGCCGTCGGCGGCCAGCGCATCGGCCATGCGCTGTGAATCATAGACGTTCATCTGGCAGCCATAGGTCTTGATGAAGACCTTTCTGGTGGCTGCCGCCGGCACGGCCATCGCTTCGGCCGCGGCGTCGATGTCGTCACGCTCTATCGTGTTCAAGTCCATCCGGCGGCTTCTAACGCCTTTCCGTGACAAAAAACAGACGATTCTCCGCGCAGCCGTCACGCACTGGCGCACCCATCACCAGTCTACCGGCTCGGGCGCGGATCGGCGAGTGCCGCCTGCATCATCGCGCGCACCTGGCTTTCCATCAGCTTCGACGTTTCCTTGCGGTTCGAGCCCTTGGAAAAGGCGATCGGTTCGCCGAAATGCACCTCGACGTCGAGTGCCCCCTCCTTCAGCAACACCTTGAGATGCGGCATCAGGTCTTCATCGCCGATCCAGGCGGCAAGCGGCCGGTGCCGACGGCCGAGCGGCACGCCGTGCAGGCGCGTGTAGGCGATCGCCACCGGCTGGATGAAGACCTGTTCGGCCGCGCCTTCTGAAATCGCCATCGAGGCGGCGCCAAACAGCGTGCTCTTGAAGGGCAGGACGATGTTGCCGTCGCCGGTCGATCCCTCGGCGAACAGCACCATGGCGTCGCCCTTGGCCATGCGGCTGGCGATCTCGCTTGCCTGGTCGCCGGACGAACGCTTGCGCTCGCGCTCGATGAAAACGGTGCGCTGCAGCTTCGACAGCATGCCGATCAGCGGCCAGCCTTCCATATCGGCTCTGGCGATGAACTTCACATCGACCATTGAGCCTAGCACCATGATGTCGGTCCAGGAGATGTGATTGGACGCGACCAGCAGTGGACGTTTGTCGGACAGCGCACCCTTGACATGGATGCGCATCCCCAACGCCCGGACGATCAGCCTGTGCCAGATCTTGAGGATGAAGGTCTCCGGCCACCAGCCGGTCTTCATCGACAGGATCTGCAACGGCACCAGGACCAGCGAACCGGCGGCGACGAGGCCCAGCGCTAGGAAGATCCTGATTTTTCCGTTCATACAGTCCCGGCCCTGCCGTTACAGCGCCGCGCGTCCTCTTTGGAAGCGCTGGGGACACTATAACCCTTGGATTTGGCGCTTCTGGCTAGCGAAGATCGCGGCGCATGACAAGCGCCCCGGTCGGTCCGTGCTCGGACGACCTGTAGTAATTGGGGCGTTTGCCGACTTCGCGGAAGCCCAGTCGCCGGTAGAGGGCTATCGCCGCGACGTTGGTCTCGTCGACCTCGAGGAACAGCGCTTCGGCGCGCTGAGCGTGCAGTTCGCGCAGCACAGCATCCATCAACTGCCAGCCCAGTCCCTGCCGGCGATGCGAGCGCGCCACCGCGACGGTCAGGATCTCGCCCTCACCGGCCGCCAGCCTGGCCAGCACGAAGCCGACCGGCGGCTTGGCGCCCTGCCCGGTCTCGCGCGCGGCGTAGCCGAACACGGTGTCCTGTTCGAGCAAGGCAGCGAATTCGCCGTCGGTCCAGGGGCGGACAAAATCCTCGCGATGCAGCAGCGAGACCGCCGGGCTGTCGGTGATCCTCAGCGGCTCGAGCGCATAGTCCCGGCGGCGTGGTTGGAGAAAAGGTATGCGCATTAGTTTTGTTGCCTTGACAAAATGAACCCAGCCTGTGGCTTGGCGTCCGCGCCACGCAAATAAAGCGGTTTCGGCCTTTCGCCCTCGCCCTTGCCGGCCGCTAGGCGAGCGTAGGTGAGAATGTCGGCGGTGGCCGTCTCGGGGCCGATATCGAAGGCGCGCCCTGCTGAGGCAGCGATTTGCGCAGCCGCGGTGCCGGCGAGCACCGAAGCGCTTTCCGTCGCCATGGCCACGGCACTCGCCAGTGTGGTCACAGCCGGACCGTAAGTCAAAGCTGACATTTCATCGAAAAGGGCAGCGTGGAGTTCCTCGCGGCCGGCGTCGAGCGCCGGCAGTACGGTACGGCCGGGAAATCTCGCTGCTGCCTCGGCGGCCAGCGCCTCCAGCGTCGTCACCCCGATCGCCGGAACCTTCAGCGCCAGCGCCAGGCCGCGCGCGGTCGAGACGCCGACGCGCAAGCCGGTGAAGGAGCCGGGACCGACAGAGACGGCGATGACGCCGAGACCGGCATAGTCGGTTGCGCCTGCCTTCAGCGTTTCAGCGATGGCGGCCATCAGGTGCTCAGCATGGCCCTTGCCGAGATCGAGCACCGAACGGCCAAGCTCCTGCTTCGCCTCGGTGTCATAGACGCAAGCGGCGCAGAGGTTGGCGGCACAGTCGATGGCAAGCAATTTCATGAAACGACCGGTTCGAGAAACAATTCCCTGTGCCCGCCACGGCCCGCCACCGCAAGGGGATAGTGCATAATTTGTTAAGCGGCTTCGGTTCGGCTTGGCCGGAAAAGTAGCTACGCGGCCCGTTCGATGCGCAGCATATGGTTGTCCCAGACATAGTCCGGTTCGGAGCGTATCGCTCCGCTGCCCTCGATGATTTCGCCGGCGCCTGTGGTCGCCATGAAGCTCGTTCCGTCGGGTGCCACGCCGCAGACCTCGACCAGCGCGCTGTTCGAGACGACCCGGCCGCTCGCCGCGTCGATCACCACAAGCGAATTGCCTTCCGGTGAAGAGACGGCGACGGTGCCGGCAACCGGATTGGCGGCGACCGACCCGATATAGTTGCGGAAGCCGGACAGCACGTCCTGCGGCATGTCGAGCAGTTGCAACTCCTTGCCACGCGCGGCGCGGCCGACCAGCAGCGGACGATCGGTGCCCGGCCCCCTGTACTGACAGCCGAACCAGACGGTGCCGGACCGGTCGGTATCCATGTGGCGGATCGACAGCTGGTGCAGTGCCGCCGGCAGTTCGTGCTTCTCGATGAGGTCTCCGGTGACGCGGTCGATCAGCACATAGGACGGCTTCATGGTGGCGATGTTGAGCTCGGCGCGGCCATAGTCCGGATGGGTCTCGATGCCGCCATTGGCAACCGCAATCGTCTTGCCGTCGCCCAGGAGCAGAAGCTCGTGCGGACCCATGCCATAGGTCGGGAATTCGCCGATGCGGCTGAATTTCGCCCGCGCATCGTAGATACCGACCACACCGGCGGCATTGTCGAAATCATTCTCGGTTGCATAGAGCAAAGCGCCGTCGGGCGAGAACACGCCATGGCCGAAGAAATGCCGGCCGGTGATGCTGGTGATGGTCAGCGGCTTCTCGCGGCCCGAATGATCGAAGACCACGGCGAAAGTGCCCGGCTGGCGAGCGAAGACCACGGAGCGCTTCGAGACCGGATCGAAAGTGACGTCGTGGCCGCGATCGGGCAGGTCGATCGCATGCAGGAGCTTGCCGGCCTCGGACAGGACGGCCGCGCCATAACTGCCGTCGCGCTTGACAAAGGCGGTAGCGAAGACGGCGTCGGCCGCCAGTGTCGTTGTCCAAGCCGACGGCGCCATCGCGGCGGCAAAACCAGTGCCTGCGGCCCGGAGGAAATCGCGGCGGTCGATCAGCGGCGTACGCATGCTCAGTCTCCGTCGAGCGACGAGAACCCAGCGGTGAGGCCGAATTCGGCGGTCAGCCTCGAGCCGATCAGGGTCGACAGGCTGGAGGTAATCAGCGCGAGATGGTCGAGCTTTTCGCGCAACGCCGGATCGGCAAGTGCCTTGTCGATCGGACCGCCGACCGCCTTGGCGGTGGCGACACCGTTGACCAACTGGATATGGATCGATTCCGCCATCCAGCGCGCGTCCGGCGGCAGCGCGTCACCGAGCTTCGAGGCCTGGAACAGATTGTCTATTCCCGACAGATTGGCGGCCAGCGAATTGGTGGTGTTCTGCGACCGCCAGTAGATTGCTTGCCTGGGCTTGTCCGCATCCGGCTTGCCGCCGAAAAAGCCCTTCAGGCGCACGTCGCGCACCATTTCCAGTTCATTAATGAGAACACCGACCAGTTCGGTCACCGCTTCGTTGCCGTCGCGATAAAGCGCATTCTGCGGCCCCGGATTAGCCCAAAGGGCGGCAAAACCGTCAGGCTTGTTCCAGGCGGCGCTTACCTCGCCGGCCATGGTTTCGATGTTGCCGGCAACCGCGGCGCCATAGGCACAACGATAGGGATCGGCCTTGCCCGTCAACGCCTCGGCGCCATCACCGTAAAGGACGAATTCCAGCGCGCCCAGCCCCTGCATGGCGACGCTCTTGCCGGCCAGCTGTGCCGGATCGGTTGCTGTCGGGTCCTTGTCGGACAGCGCCGCCTGCACCTGCTTCAGGCCGATGCTCTTGCGGTCCGGCCAAAACAGCATGCGCTCCAGCCGGTTGTTCTCCTTGATCGGCCCGAACCCGATGATCTCGGCTGACGACCAGGCATCGACCGTCGCCGAAAACTGGGCCCGCGCCGCATCGAGGTCTTCTTGAGAGGGCGCGGCGCAGAGCGTGTGCATTGACTTGGTCAACCGGCCGGCGTGGTCGTGCAGGCTGGCATAGGCCGGGCGGACAAAGCCGTCGATTGCCCGCTGGATGATTTCGGAGGCTTTCACAGTCGCCGACGCCGGGACGATACCCAGCAGGGCCAGCGGCAGAACAAGAACCAGTGCAGAGCGCTTGAGCATTACAGTGACTCCAGGAATTTGAGCAGCGCATCACGGTCGGCCGCGCTGGCGGCGGCAAAGCGGTCGCGCGTCTTCTGCGCCTCGCCACCATGCCACAGGATCGCCTCGGTCAGGCTGCGCGCGCGGCCGTCATGCAGGAAGAAAGAATTGCCGTTGACTGTTTCGGTGAGACCGATGCCCCACAGTGGCGGAGTGCGCCACTCATTGCCTGTCGCTTCGCCCACGGCCTGGTCGTCTGCCAGATCCGGCCCCATGTCGTGCAGCAGGAAGTCGGAATAAGGCCAGATCAACTGGAAGGCCTGCGCCTTGTTAGGCGTATCGCGACGGGTGACGAATTTCGGCGTGTGGCAGGCAATGCAGCCTGTCTCGTAAAAGATTTTCTTGCCGGCGAGCACATGCGGTGTGTCGAGGTCGCGGCGTGCCGGCACCGCCAGGTTCTGCGAATAGAAGGTGACGAGATCCATCACCGGCGCCGGCGCCTCGACCGGGCCGAGGCGCCGCTGCACGCCATTCGGCATGGCCAGGCATTTTTCCTGTGCGGCGGTGCAGTCGCCCCAATGTTTCGGCTCTTCCGGCGTCGAGATGCCGATGTCGCCGGCAAAGGCATCCGCCGCCTGCTGGCGGATCGATGCGGTCTGCGCCTTCCAGCCGAAACGGCCAAGCGTCAGCTCTCCGCTCTGGCCGTCGCGCACGATGTTGGGCCTGCCGGAAATGCCGTCACCATTCCGGTCGTCCGGGTCGGCATTGGCAAGGATATCCGCCGGTGCGATCTCCTCGATCAGGCCAAGGCCGATCATCGGCGGCGTCAGGCGCGGCGACAACGTGGTGCGCGGATCAAGCGACCCATAGCCGGGATCGATGACCGAATAACTGGGTTTGCGCAGCGAAATCACGGTGCCGTCCGCCAGCGTCACCTGCCGTTCCTGATAGTCGACATGCATCCTGCCTTCGCCGCGCAGGCCAGGCACGGCCAGCTCCTGTAATTGCGTGCCGTAGACCGGGTCGGGAAAATTGAGCAGCCTATGGTCGGCAAGCGCTGCCTTATCTTCTGCGCTGCTTGCCTCGCGGGCCAGCCGCAGGAACATCGACGTGGTGCCGACGTCGCCTTGCGGCGGGCGGCCGCGGCCATCCTTCAGATGGCAGTTCTGGCAGGCGCGTTCATTGAACAGCGGACCGAGCCCGTCAGAAGCCTGCGTCGAGGATGGCGACGACACCCAGTTCTTGCGGAACAGGGCGTTGCCGAGCTTGAAGTTACTCTCTTCCTCGAAGGTGATGTTGGCCGAGGGTTGCGAGAAGGATCGCGGCTGACGTCCTTCCTGGACGTGCCGGCGCCCCCTTGCATCCGTTCGAACTGCTCGGGCTTGGAAAAATCCGACGTCGGCCTGGTGATGGCGGTGACGCGCGCCTGATCCTTCGGATTAAGGTCGGTGCGCGTGGTGGCGAGGCCTACGGGCTGAAGGTCGCCGGCAGTCGCGGAAGACGTGAAGGCCACCACGAGGATGACGCAGCGCCCGCGCGCCGATCCGCTTGGCGTTTTGTGTCGAGGCGGCGAGCCATTGGCCCGCCGCAAGCGGCGCACGAATTCTAGCAGGCGCCGCATTCCCGCATGTCCTTAGTCCGCCTCGTCCGCCGATGCGGCGTTGAGCTGGCCGTATTTTTCCTCGCCGATCGAAGCAAGGAGGTCGAGCTGCGTCTCGAGGAAGTCGATGTGACCTTCCTCGTCGGACAGCAATTCCTCAAACAGCTTCATCGACACGTAATCGCCCGCTTCCTCGCAGATCTCACGCGAGCGCTTGTAGGCGGTACGCGCGTCGTATTCGCCGGCAAGGTCGGATTCGAGCACTTCCTTGACGTTCTGCCCGATGCGCAACGGCGCCACGGACTGCAGGTTCGGATGGCCTTCGAGGAAGATGATGCGGGCCACGAGCCGGTCGGCATGGTGCATCTCCTCGATCGATTCCGCCCGCTCCTTCTTTGCCAGTTTGGCGTATCCCCAGTCCTCCAGCAGACGGAAATGCACCCAATACTGGTTGACGGCCCCCAGCTCCAGAAAAAGAGCCTCGTTAAGCCGCTCGATGATCTGCGGTTCGCCTTTCATGGATCCTGCTCCCATATTGGACGCGCAGGCCTCTGACGCGGTCCAGGTGTGAAACGATGTCTACGCCAGTCGCCTCCGAGCGGGCGTGGTAATTTTCGGTGACCCGAATGATCGTTTCGACCACATTTGGGAAGCAGCCGCAACAGCGGCCGCGCTTCTGCATGGTGTGATAGACCTTCGCCGGCACGATCAGTTGCCAGGGATCCTGATCCAGCAGCCCGATGATCGTCTGCTCGATTTCCCTCTCGGTGATGATGTTGCAATGGCATATCAGCATTTGGCGGCTCGGATGGCTGACGGCGCCTCCCGCGCCGTGTGGCTTGATTTCTTACCATGGCCTATTTCGAAGCCGGTCGTCAGGCTTCGGATCAGGCCATGGCCCGTCGGCGGTTACTTGAACACCTTGTCCGGCGCGTCGAGACTGTCGGAACCCTCGAATGCTATGGCATTGAGCTTCAGGGTGCCGACGGCGCGTTCGATCGACTTGGTCTGGTCGATCAGCGCGTCGATCGCCGCCTGTACGGTGGCGTTGCCTTCCGTGTTGCCCTCGGCGATCTGCTGGTCATAGGCCTCGCCGGCCAGTGCCCGCGCCTTGATCGCCTCCATCTTGGCGACCGTGAAATCGAGCTTGTCCGACAGTTCCTTGTCGATTGCCGGATCGGCCGCCTTCACCATATCGGCCACCGAAGGTCCCGAAACGACGGTACCGTCGAGCCTGGTATAGCTGGCGTGGTAGGCGGCGCGAATGCCTATGGCATCATAAAGATGGGAGTTGTAGGTGTTGTCGGAGAAGCAGTCCTGCTCCTCCTCCGGGTCATGCAAGAGCAGCCCAAGCTTCATGCGTTCGCCGGCGAGTTCACCATAGGACAGCGAGCCCATGCCGGTGAAGATGATCGAGATGGCGGTGTTCGGCTCGCCATCGACGAGATTCTTGCGCGCCGCGCCGTCTTCCTTCCAGTCGTTGACCATCTTCTGCAGGTCGGAAACCAGAAGGTCGCTCGCTGACTTCAGATATTGCGCGCGGCGATCGCAATTGCCGCCAGTGCAGTTCTTGAGGTCATAGTCGGTGTACGGGCGCTCGCCGGCCCCCGGGCCGGTGCCGTGCAGGTCCTGGCCCCAGAGCAGGAACTCGATGGCGTGATAGCCGGTGGCGACATTGGCCTCGATGCCGCCGGCTTGCTGCAGCGTGCCGGAGAGGAATTCCGGCGTCAGGTTCGTGGCATCGACCTTCTTGCCGTTGATCTCGATCTCCTTGTTGGCGATCACATTGGCCGTATAGAGCGAATTCGCGTCCGATTCCGTGCCATAGCTCTTGGCGACGTAGTCGATCAGCCCTTCGTCGAGCGGCCAGGAATTCACCTCGCCTTCCCAATCGTCGACGATCTTGTTGCCGAACCGGTAGACTTCGGTCTGCTGGTAGGGAACGCGCGCTGCCTTCCAGGCGTCACGGGCGGCGTTGAGGGTTTCCACCGATGGTTTGGCAAGCAGGGCGTCGACCGCCTTGTCGAGCGCCTGCGCGGTGGTCAGCGAATCCTCGTATTTGGCGAGCCCGATATCGGCATAGGTCTTGATGATCGCCTTCGCGTCGGTTTCGGCCTTGGCCGGCAGCACGAACACAGCCGCCGTCAGCAGGGCGGTGGCGCCGATCGCGGCGAGCCTGCTGCCATACCGTGCCGATATCATCGCTCTCATGACTGTCATCTCCTCAGGAATTCACTGAAATGTGGGCGCGGCAACAGGCGGCCTGCACAAGTCGGGCAGGGCAACGCCATCCGGCAAAAAAATGGCCACGACAAGACGTGGTCTGCGGAAGAAAGACACCGAAATGCCTCCAATCGAAAGGGTTCAAGGCCCAGACATCAAAGGGATGCGCTATTGCGCGAGCCTCCATAAAGCTTCGACGTTGGTGGAAGTCAATGAAAATCGACAGGAAAAGCCAATTGAAACAATAGTTTAGAATTATTCTAAACTACGACAGTCAACTTTATGCCCGGGTCTTGCCGATGAACGGTGCGATTGACAGCCGCCATTCCGGGTGCGACCCGCAAAAGCTCTCTTGCGGCGGTGCCAGACAATTGCCACTTGGCGGGACATCCTAGAATTGAACCGGGATTGGAATGCGATGAAGAACGGTGTGGTCATTGTCGGCGCGGGTCATGCGGGCGTGCAAGCGGCCGCGAGTCTGCGCGAGGAGGGCTATGACGGACCGGTTATCCTCGTCAGTGACGAGAACGAATTGCCATATCACAAGCCGCCGCTGTCGAAGACCTTCATCAAGGACGCCGAGGCCAAGCCGCAGCCGCTGCGCGGCGAGGCGTTCTACACCGGCAGCGCCATTGACTACCGGCCCGGCGTCAGGATCGAGCGTATCGACGCTCCCCGTCGTAGCCTGGACGTTGCCGGTGGTGGCGCGCTTGCCTTCGATCACCTGATCCTGGCGACCGGCTCGCGCCCGCGCACCCTGCCGCTGGCGGGTTCAGAGCTTTCCGGCGTGCTGTCGCTACGCTCGCTGGCTGATGCGCGGCTGATCCGCGAGTTGAGTGCGCAGAGCGACGATGTCGTTATCCTCGGCGGCGGTTTCATCGGTCTGGAGATCGCCGCCACGCTGCGTGCGGCCGGCCGCACGGTGACGGTGGTCGAAGCGGTCGACCGGCTGCTCGGCCGCGCCGTGGCGCCGGTCGTGGCGAGCCATGTCCGCCAAAGGCTGGAAGCGATCGGTGTGCGCATCCTTACCGGCACCTCGATTGCAAGGCTCGAAGGCGAAAACGGCCATGTCTCGGCAGCGATCACCTCAACCGGTGAAAGGCTGCCAGCACGCATGGTCATCATCGGCATCGGCGCCGTGCCGAATGTCGAGCTGGCACAGGAAGCCGGCCTCGCTGTCGCCAACGGCGTCCGCGTCGATCACCAGATGCGCAGTTCGGCGCCAGAAATCCTCGCCATTGGCGACGCCACCTCTTACCGGCACTGGTTCACAGGCGGCGACGTGCGGCTGGAATCGGTGCAGAACGCCACCGACCAGGCGCGGCTCGCCGCCCGCACCATTACCGGCCATGCGGACGTCTATTCGGCTGTGCCGTGGTTCTGGTCCGACATCGGCGACATGAAGCTGCAGATGGTCGGCCTGACCGCCGGCGGCGACAGCCATGTCGTGCTGGGCGACCTGCCTGACAACAAGTTCTCGATCTACCACTACGCCGGAAACCGGCTGCTCGGCATCGAATCAGTCAACCGGCCCGGCGACCACATGCTTGGCCGAAAAATGCTCGGCGCCGGCTTCTCACCGACGCCGCAGACAATTGCGGCGGGCCCCGAAGGCCTGAAGGCGGCGCTGGCCGCTTTCCTCGAGGGTGAACCAGCCAGAGCGGCTGGATAATTCCGGCCCTTTAGGCCGACGCGCCGTCGATCAGGCAGCGCAGACTTCGCGGATCGAGCTTTCCAGAATGTCGAGCGCCTCGTTCATGACGCCGTCCTGGATGGTGATCGGCGCCAGGAAGCGGATGACGTTGCCATAGACGCCGCACGTCAGCAGGATCAGCCCCTTATCGAGCGCCTTCAGCCTGATCGCATTGGCGATCTCGGCCGACGGCAGGCCTTTCTTGACGTCGTTGAACTCGACGGCGTTCATGAAACCGAGGCCTCTGATATCGACGATCTCGGGCACGTCGTCACGGATCGACTGCAGCCGCTGCTTCAACCGTGCACCCAGCGTGTTGGCGCGGTCGCAAAGCTTCTCGTCTTCGATCACGTCGAGCACGGCATGCGCGGCGGCGACACCGATCGGGCTGCCGCCATAGGTGCCGCCGAGCCCGCCGGGGCCGGGCGCATCCATGATCTCGGCACGGCCGGTGACCGCGGCCAGCGGGAAGCCGCCGGCCAGGCTTTTCGCCATGGTGGTGATGTCGGCCGCCACCTCATGGTGATCCATGGCAAACATCTTGCCGGTCCGGGCAAAGCCGGTCTGCACTTCGTCGGCAATCAAAAGCATGCCGTTCTGGTCGCAGAGCTTGCGCAGCGCGGTCAGGAACTCACGCGGCGCGTCGTAGAAGCCACCCTCGCCCTGCACCGGCTCGATGATGATGGCGGCGACGCGGGCCGGATCGACATCGGCCTTGAACAACCGGTCGAGTGCGGCCAGCGAATCGGCGATCGACACGCCATGCAGCGGCACCGGGAACGGCGCGTGGTAGACATCGCCAGGCATGGCGCCGAAGCCGACCTTGTAGGGCACGACCTTGCCAGTCAGCGCCATGCCCATGAAGGTGCGGCCGTGGAACCCGCCGGCGAAGGCGATGACCGCCTGGCGGCCGGTGGCGTTGCGGGCGATCTTGATGGCGTTCTCGACCGCCTCGGCGCCGGTGGTGACGAAGATCGTCTTCTTCTCGAACTTGCCGGGCAGCATGCCGTTCAGCCGTTCGGCCAAGCGCACATAGCTCTCGTAGGGTACCACCTGGTGGCAGGTGTGGGTGAAGCGGTCGAGCTGCGCCTTGACCGCCTCGATCACCTTGGGATGGCGATGACCGGTGTTGACGACGGCGATGCCCGACGAGAAGTCGATGTAGCGGCGGCCCTCGACATCCCAGATCTCCGAGTTTTCAGCCCGGTCCGCGTAGATTTGCGTGGTCATGCCGACGCCGCGCGAGATCGACTGGTTCTTGCGTTCGGAAATGGCTGAATTCTTCATGGGATCCCTCATCGGGCCGGCGCCCGTTCTTGTTTGATGTCGCTGACACGTCTTCTGACCTTATTTCACGTTTTCCTCAAGTCGGCACCGTCAACAGGCGATTGGGCCTGCCGCCGGGCGCCGCCTTGACCAGTCGACCTATCCGCGTACGAGAGAGGTTCCCTTTTCATCGGGATCGACTATCTTTGGACGGCCCACGAGGCTCCGCAGGGGGAGCGTCCTACGCAGGCAGGGGAAGCCATGAGCAGGAACGCGAAATCGTCCGCCTTGCAACCATTGCTCCCAAGCCCTTTGCTGTACCGAAACACCTCAATCCTTGCCTGCGCGATGGCGAGCCTGCTGCTTGCCGGCTGCCAGAAGCAGGAGGCAGCCGAACACAGGCTGCCGGTGATGGTGCGCACCGAGACAGTGGCGATCGCAGACTTTTCGCCGAGGACTTCGCTGACCGGCGTGATCGCGGCGCGCACGCTGAACAATCTGTCGTTCCGGGTCGGTGGCCGCGTCGCCGAGCGGTTGGTCGATGTCGGCCAGCATGTCGATCAAGGTGCTGTGCTCGCCCGCATCGATCCGCAGGAGCAGGAATCCGATTTGCGATCGGCACAGGCCGACCTTGACGCCGCGCAGGCACAGCTGACCCAGTCCGCCGCCGCCTTCGAGCGGCAGAAGACGCTGCTTGCCCAGGGTTTTACCACCAGGCGCGACTATGACGCCGCCGATCAGGCGCTGAAGGTGGCGCAAGGTAGTGTCGATGCCGCACGGAGCGCACTCACCAACGCCCAGCAGAACCTCTCCTACACCGAGCTCAAAGCGGGTGCCGCCGGCGTCATCACCGCCCGCCAGGTCGAAACCGGACAGGTGGTGCAGGCGGCGCAGACCGTCTTCACCGTCGCCGAGGACGGCGATCGCGACGCGGTGTTCAATGTCCAGGAAACATTGGTTGCCAAAACACCGCCATCGCCGACGGTGACGATCACGCTGTTGTCCGACCCGCAGGTGAAGGCCGTGGGCAAGGTGCGCGAAGTCTCGCCAGCGGTGGATCCGGCTTCGGGCTCGATCCGGGTCAAGGTCGCCATTCCCGACACGCCCGCCGGCATGCCACTGGGCGCGGCTGTCATCGGCTCGGTCAGCGCCAGTCCGACGAAGGCTATCCTGTTGCCCTGGCAGGCGCTGACCTCCACCGCCGGCAAACCGGCTGTCTGGATCGTCGACCCCTCGACCAAGGCGGTTGTGACGGCGCCCGTCGAGGTGCTGGCATTCGAATCGGGCACGGTCGTCATCGCCAGCGGGCTGAACGCAGGCCAAAGCGTCGTTACGGCAGGCGGGCAGTTGCTCAGTCCCGGGCAAACGGTCGAGATATCGGGAGCGGGCCAATGAGAAGGCTGCCGCACCTCATGCTTGGCCTGTTTGCACTTGGCACGCTCGTGTCCTGCTCGAAGTCCGAGGAAAAGCCGCCCGAGATCATCCGGCCGGTGCTGTCGGTGGTCATCGAGCCGCGCACCACCCAGACCTTCGGCTTTGCCGGCTCGGTCGAGCCGCAGGTCAGTGCCGACCTCGCCTTCCGCCTGCTTGGCCGGGTTGTGTCGCGCGACGTCAATGTCGGCGACATCGTCAGCAAGGGCACGACGATCGCCGCGCTCGACCCGACCGCACTGGAGCTGGCCGTCCAGGCCGCCAAGGCGGAACTCTCCAATACCGAGGCGCAGTTCGCCAACGCCGCAGGCAGCGAGGAACGCCAGCGCCAGCTGCTTGCCGCCGCAAACACGACGCAGGCGGCCTTCGATGCGGCGGAGCAGGCGAGGAAAGCGGCGGAGGCCGGCGTCGAACGGGCCAAGGCCTCACTTGCCAAATCGCAGGAGCAGCTTGGCTACGCGCGGCTGTTCTCGGATTTCGACGGCGTTGTCACCGCCACCGGCGCCGAGGTCGGCCAGACGGTCTCGCCTGGCCAGACGGTCGTCACGGTGGCGCGCTCGGACCTGCGCGAGGCGGTGGTCGACATTCCCGACCAGTTGATCGGTGACCTCACGGACGGCACGCCATTCCAGGTCATCCTGCAATCGCAGCCGACGATCCAGACCGAGGCCAAGCTGCGCGAGATCGCGCCGCAGGCCGAAGGCTCGACCCGCACGCGGCGCGTGCGGCTGACGCTCACCGATCCGCCGCGAGCCTTCCGACTCGGCTCGACAGTGACGGCGACCCGCGTAACCAAGGTTACGCCGACGATAGAATTGCCCATGTCAGCACTGTTTGAAGGGGACGGCGTCGACAAGGTCTGGATCGTCGATGCGCAGACATCGAGCGTTAACGCCAAAGAAATCAAGGTCGCCGCAAAGGGCGCCGCTACCTTCACCGTCGCCGAAGGGCTGGAAGCCGGTAAGCGCGTCGTCACAGCCGGCGTCCACAGCCTGAGCGAAGGCCAGAAGGTCAGAGTGCCGGAGGGCGGCGTCTGATGAAGGGCTTCAATCTCTCCGACTGGGCGCTCAGCCACCGCTCCATGGTCTGGTACTTCATGCTGGTCTTCGTGGTGGCCGGCATCTTCTCCTACCTCAATCTCGGTCGTGAGGAAGATCCCAACTTCACCATCAAGACGATGATCATCCAGGCCAACTGGCCGGGCGCGTCGGTCAAGGAGACCGGGCAGCAGGTGACCGACCGCATAGAGAAGAAGCTCGAGGAGCTCGACAGCCTCGATTTCACCAGATCCGTCACCACCGCCGGCCAGACCGTCATCTTCGTCAACCTGAAGGACACCACCAAGGCGCGCGATGTCGTGCCGAACTGGATTCAGGTCCGCAACATGGTCAACGACATCCGGACGCAGTTTCCGCAAGGCGTGCAGGGACCGTTCTTCAACGACCGCTTCGGCGATGTCTTCGGCAACATCTACGCCTTCACGTCGGACGGGCTGACGCCGCGCCAACTGCGCGACTATGTCGAGGACGTCCGCACCAAAATCCTAACCGTGCCGAATGCCGGCAAGGTCGATCTCGTTGGCGCGCAGGACGAGGCGATCTATCTCGAATTCTCGACCCGCCAGATCGCCGCCCTCGGCCTCAACCAGCAAGCGATCATTGCCAGCCTGCAAGCGCAGAACGCGATCACGCCGTCCGGTGTCATCGAGTCCGGGCCGGAGCGCATCAGTGTGCGGGTCGGTGGCCAGTTCACTTCCGAAGAGAGTCTGCGTGCGATCAATCTGCGCGTCAACGACCGCTTCTTCCGGCTGAGCGACGTGGCGACGATCACGCGCGGCTATGTCGATCCGCCGACGGCGCTGTTCCGCTTCAATGGCCAGGACGCCATTGCGCTCGCCATCGGCATGAAGCCCAACGCCAATCTGCTGCAGTTCGGCGAGGCGCTGCACACGGAGATGAACAAGGTGCTGGCCGACCTGCCGGTCGGCGTCGGTGTGCATCTGGTCGCCGACCAGCCCGTCATCGTCGAGGAGGCCGTCTCGGGCTTCACGCGCGCGCTGTTCGAGGCGGTCGCCATCGTGCTCGCGGTGTCCTTCATCAGCCTCGGCATGCGCGCCGGCTTCGTCGTGGCGCTGTCGATCCCGCTGGTGCTGGCCATCACCTTCACGGTCATGGCCTATCTCGGCATCTCGCTGCAGCGCATCTCGCTGGGGGCGCTGATCATCGCGCTCGGTCTCCTGGTCGACGACGCGATGATCGCGGTCGAAATGATGGTGGCGCGGCTTGAGGTCGGCGACAATCTGCGCAAAGCGGCGACTTACGTCTACACATCGACTGCCTTCCCAATGCTGACCGGTACGCTGGTGACGGTCGCCGGCTTTATCCCGATCGGCCTCAACAACAGCGCCGCCGGCGAATACACCTTCACCCTGTTCGTCGTCATCGCGGTGTCGCTTCTGGTATCATGGATCGTAGCCGTGCTGTTTGCACCTCTACTCGGCGTCACAATTCTTCCGGCGACGATGAAGACGAAGCACCACGACCAGCCGGGCCGCTTCACGTCACTGTTCCGGCGCGTGCTTATCGGCTCTGTGCGGTATCACTGGCTGACCATCATCGCCACGGTGCTGTTGTTTGCCGGCTCGATAGCCGGCTTTGGCCTCGTCCAGCAGCAGTTCTTTCCGCCTTCCGACCGGCCGGAGCTGATCGTCGACTGGAACCTGCCGCAGAACTCGTCGATCACCGAGACCCGGGACCAGATCGAGCGTTTCGAAGGGCGCGCGCTGGCCGGCAACCCCGACATCGACCATTTCAGCTCCTATATCGGCCAAGGCGCGGTGCGCTTCCTGCTCGCCTTCGACGTGCAACCGGCCAATCCGTACTTCGGCCAGACCGTCATCGTCACCAAGAGCATCGAGGCGCGCAACCGGCTGAAGCCGCAACTGGAGAAGCTGCTGCGCGAAGAGTTCGTCGGCACCGATGCCTTCGTCAAGCCGCTCGAACTGGGGCCGCCGGTCGGCCGCCCGGTGCAGTACCGCGTCGGCGGTCCCGACATCCAGACGGTGCGCGGCTTGGCGCAGCAATTCGCCGGCCTCATCTCGACCAATCCGAAGCTTGCCGCGCCAACCTTCGACTGGAACGAGCCCCAGCGTGTGCTGAGGGTCGACGTGCTGCAGGACAAGGCGCGCCAGCTCGGCATCACCTCCTCCGATATCGCCAGCGTACTGAACAGCACGGTCGGCGGCGACACCATCACGCAGGTGCGCGACGCCACCTATCTGATCAACGTCGTGGCGCGCTCACGCGATGCCGAACGCGGCTCGATCGGGACGCTGCAGAACTTGCAGTTGCCTACCGGCACCGGCGAGGCGATCCCGCTCGCGGCGGTGGCCAACTTCCGCTACGAGCTGGAGCAGCCGACGGTGTGGCGGCGTAACCGCATTCCGACGATCACCGTACGCGCCGGATTGGTCGGCGACACGCTGCCGGCGACCGTGGTCAACGAACTGAGGCCAGCCGTCGATACCTTTATCGCCAAGCTGCCGCCGGGCTATTCGGTCGAGACCGCAGGCTCGGTCGAGGAAAGCGCTAAAAGTCAGGGACCGATCGCCGCGGTCGTGCCGCTGATGCTGTTCGTCATGGCGACCATCCTGATGGTGCAGCTGCAGAGCTTCCAGCGCCTGTTCCTGGTCGTTGCCGTCGCGCCGCTCGGCCTGATCGGCGTGGTGGCCGCACTGGTGCCTAGCGGCGCGCCGCTCGGCTTCGTCGCCATCCTCGGCGTGCTGGCGCTGATCGGCATCCTGATCCGCAACTCGGTCATCCTGATCGTGCAGATCGAGGACCTCGTCAACGAAGGCAAGGACCGCTGGGCGGCGGTGATCGAGGCGACCGAGCACCGCATGCGGCCGATTGCGCTGACGGCAGCGGCCGCGAGTCTCGCGCTGATCCCGATCGCACGTGAGGTGTTCTGGGGACCGATGGCCTATGCCATGATGGGCGGCATCATCGCCGGCACCGCAATCACGCTGTTGTTCCTGCCGGCGCTCTACGTGGCATGGTTCCGGATCAAGGAGCCGAAGCGGGGATTGGGGAGCGAGGGCGCGCACGGGGACGCGGTGCCGGAAGGCGGGGCAGCCTGAGGGCAAATTGCGAGTAGTGTCGCGTTCCTTCAAGCCCCCCTCTGTCCTGCCGGACATCTCCCCCTCAAGCGGGGAGATTACTCGCGCAACCGCTTTCGCCAATTACAAACGGCGGAAGGTTGGCGAGGCAACTGAAACCGCCAATCTCCCCCCTTGAGGGGGAGATGGCTGGCAGGCCAAAGGGGGGCGCGACGGAACTCGACGTGGAAAGATTAGCTACGCCCGCACAAACCCGTCGCTCGCCCTGAGCAGATTGCGCGTATAATCCTTCGTCACACGCCGCTCGACAAGGTCGTCCGCGCTCAGATTCTCCACCGCCTCGCCACTTTGCATCACCATCAGCCGCCCGCACATATGGGTGATGATGGCGAGGTCGTGGCTGACCATCAGGAAGGTCAGCTTGCGCCGCCGGCGGACCTCTTCCAAAAGGTTGAGCACTTCCGCCTGTACCGAGGCATCGAGTGCCGAGGTCGGCTCGTCGAGCAGCAGGATCGACGGTTCGAGGATGAGCGCGCGCGCGATCGCCACGCGCTGGCGCTGGCCGCCCGACAATTGATGCGAGTAGCGGAAGCGAAAACCGTTACCGAGGCCAACCTCGTCGAGTGCCCGCTGGATGCGCTTTTCGCCGTCGGCAAAACCATGGATGGCAAGCGGTTCCTGCAGCAGGCGATCGACGGTCTGGCGCGGGTGCAGCGAGCCGTACGGATCCTGGAAGACCATCTGCACTTCGCGGTAAAAGGCCTTTTCGCGGCGAGTACCAAGTTTTTTGCCGTTGACGGTGATGCTCCCCGACGCAACCGGCGCAAGGCCAGCGATGGCTCGCAGCAGCGTCGATTTGCCGGAGCCGGATTCGCCGACCAGGCCGAAGGATTCGCCCGGCTGCACGTCGAGGCTGACGCCTTTCAGCGCGTGAAAGCGGTCGAAGATCACTCCCAGCCGGTCGACGGCAATCGCTGCTGTCATGCCGCCCACTCCGGCTTGCGGTCGAGCACCGGCAGCGGGTGACGGTCAGCGCCGATCTTGGGCATGCAGTTGAGCAGGCCGCGCGTATAGGGATGCTGGGCGCGGCCGAGTTCGGACGCCTTGAGCTGTTCGACCACCTTGCCGGCATACATGACGATGACGCGGTCGCAGAAGGACGAAACCAGGCGCAAATCGTGCGAGATGAAGATCAGCCCCATGCCGCGCTCGCTGACCAGCCGGTCGAGGATGCCGAGCACATCGAGCTGCACAGTGACGTCGAGCGCCGAGGTCGGCTCGTCGGCGATCATCATTTCCGGTCCGGCGATCAGCATCATGGCGATCATGGCGCGCTGGCCCATGCCGCCTGACACTTCATGCGGATGCAGGTCGAAGACGCGGGCCGGGTCGCGGATCTGCACCGCTTCCAGCATCGCCAGCGCGCGGTCACGCGCCTCGGCCTTGCCGACCTTTTCGTGGGTGCGCAGCGTCTCGACGATCTGGCGGCCGATGCTCATCACCGGATCGAGCGAATATTTCGGATCCTGCAGGATCATGGCGATGCGTTTTCCGCGCAACGCGCGGCGTTCGCGTGGCGAGACGCTGAGCAGGTCGATGCCGTCGAAGGCAAGCTTGTTCGCCGATATCCGGGCCTGCGGCGGCGTCAGCCCCATGATGGCGCGGCCGGTCTGCGATTTGCCCGAGCCGGACTCGCCGACAATGCCGAGCCGTTCGCGGCCGAGCGAGAAGGTGACGCCACGCACCGCCTCGACCAGCCCGGTGCGGGTCGGGAAGGTGACGCGCAAATCCTCGACATCGAGAAGTGTGCTCATTGGTCACCACTGCGCGGATCGAGTGCGTCTCGCAGGCCATCGCCAAGCAGGTTGAAGCCAAGGCTGACGATCAGGATGGCGAAGCCCGGCGCACCGGCCACCCACCACTGGTCGAGCACGAAGCGGCGGCCAGACGCGATCATGGTGCCCCATTCGGGCAGCGGCGGCTGCGCGCCGAGGCCAAGGAAGCCGAGACCGGCGGCGGTCAGGATGATGCCGGCCATATCGAGCGTCACCCGGATGATCAGCGAGGAGATGCAGAGCGGCATGATGTGGCGCAGCACGATGCGGAAGGGCGAGGCGCCCATCAATTGCACCGCCTTGATGTAATCGGAATTGCGCACGGTCAGCGTTTCCGCGCGGGCAATTCGAGCGTAGGGCGGCCAGGAGGTGATGGCGATGGCGAGCACCGCATTCTCGATGCCGGGGCCCAGGGCCGCGACGAAGGCCAACGCCAGGATCAGCTTGGGGAAAGCGAGGAAGATGTCGGTGATGCGCATCAGGATCGCATCGGTCCAGCCGCCGGCATAGCCGGCGACGGTGCCGACCAAGAGGCCGATCGGTGCGGCGATGATGGCGACCAGGATGACCACGTAGAGTGTCCAGCGCGAGCCGTAGAGAATGCGCGAGAGGATATCGCGGCCGAGATCGTCGGTACCGAACCAGTGCTCGGCGCTCGGCGCCAGCAGGCGCGAGCCCTTGAGGTCGCCGAATGTCGGCGAATAGGGCGCCAGCACGCCGGCAGTGGCGGCAACGACCAGCAAGGCAATGATAATGAGCAGGCCGAGAAACGCCAGCCGGTTGGCGGAAAAGCGCCGCCAAGCCACATAGGCGCGGCCGAGCCGTGCCTGCATGCGCGACGCCGGCCTCTCGCTGAGCAGCCAGTCGCGACGGGTCTGGATGGCGTCGGCGCTCATGCGGACTTCGTCCTCGGATCGAGCACGCGGTAGAGCAGGTCGGAGAGAAGGTTGATGCCGATGAACACCGAGCCGATGACGATGGTGCCGCCGAGCACTGCGTTCATGTCGGCGTTCTGCAGCGAATTGGTGATGTAGAGGCCGATACCTGGCCACGAGAACACGGTCTCGGTCAACACCGAGCCTTCGAGCAGCCCGGCGTAGGAGAGCGCAATCACCGTCACCATCGGCACGGCTGCGTTGCGCAGCGCATGGCCCCAGATGATGCGGGTTTCCGACAGGCCCTTGGCGCGGGCCGCGACGATGTATTCCTGGGCGAGCTCATTGAGCATGAACGAGCGCGTCATGCGGCTGATATAGGCAAGCGAGAAATAGCCAAGCAGCGAGGCCGGCAGGATGATGTGGCGGAAGGCATCGTAGAAAACATCCCACTGGCCCTGCCACAGCGAATCCAGGAGATAGAAGCCGGTGATCGGCGTGAAAGTGTATTCGTAGACGACGTCGAGCCGGGCCGGAAACGCCACCCACTGCAGCTTGGCGTAGAATAGCACCAGCGCCAGCAGCCCAAGCCAGAAGATCGGCACGGAATAACCGATGAGGCCAATGATGCGCACGATCTGGTCGATGAGGCTGCCGCGCCTGACCGCGGCCAGCACGCCAAGTGGCACGCCGAACAGTGCACCGATCAGCGTTCCCAGTGTCGCCAGTTCCGTCGTTGCCGGAAGGGCGCGGCGAATGTCGGTCATGACCGGATTGGTGGTCAGCACCGAGGTGCCGAAATCACCGTGCAGCGCGCTTCTCACATAGATGTAGAACTGCTCGACCAGCGGCAGGTCGAGACCCATCTCGCGGCGCGTGCGCTCGACGACATTGGCCGGCGCCCGATCGCCGAGCACCGCGAGCACCGGGTCGATCGGGATGACGCGGCCGATGAAGAAGGTGACCGCGAGCAGACCAAGATAGGTCGTGATCGCGATGACCAGGAAACGGCCGAGCGATGATGCAAGGGCGACGGCGCGGGCGCTGCGGCGCCCGCCCTCGTTTTCAATCGCGCTCATGCGGCGCGTCCGTCGGCGTTATTCCTTGGAAACCGGCCCGACGAAGTTGCTGTCGAAGCTCGGACCGAGCGCGAAGCCCTTGAGGTTCTTGCGCAGGCCCGCCACTTCCAGCTGCTGGTGGATGACGACGAAGGGGCTGGTGTCGAGGATCTTCTTCTCAAGATCCTTGTACATATCGGCGCGCTTGCCCGCATCCTTCTCGAGCAGCGCTGCTTCCGTCTGCTTGGTCAGGTCCGGAATGTCCCAGGCGTTGCGCCAGGCAAGCGTATGGGACTTGCCGGTATCCGAATTGTCCGGGTTCGAGGCAAAGGTCTGGGCGTTGGAGTTCGGATCGAAATAATCCTGGCCCCACTGGCCGATATAGATGTCGTGGTTACGGGCGCGGTACTTGGTCAGCGTCTGCTTGCCGTCGCCCGGAATGATCTCCAGCTTGATGCCGGCCTGGCCGAGCGTCTGCTGGATCGATTCCGCCATGCCGGTGGTCGGCTGGCCGGTGCGTACGTCCATGGTTACGCTGAAGCCGTCGGGCAGACCGGCCTTGGCGAGCAACTCCTTGGCCTTGGCAACGTCGAGCTTGAACGGATTCTCGTCGAGTTCACCCAGCACGCCTTTCGGCAGGAAGGTCTGATGGATCTCACCGATACCCTTGAGGATGGTCGAGCCCAAGGCATCATAGTCGACCAGATACTTGAACGCCTGGCGCACCTCGGGTTTGGCGAGGTTCGGGTTCTTCTGGTTGAGGCTGATGTAGTAGACCGTACCTTTTGGCGCGCTGGTCGATGTGAGATCGGCGTTCTTGGCAATGGCGTCGAGGTCGTTGGGCTCAAGGTTGCGGGCAACGTCGATGTCGCCGGCTTCGAGCGCCAGCCGCTGGGCCGAGCTTTCCTTCATGTTTCGATAGATAACGCGGGCAAGCTTGGCCTTTTCACCGAAGTAGTTGTCGTTGCGCTCCATGACGACGGCTTCGTTGGCGCGCCATTCGCGCAGCTTGAAGACGCCGGAGCCGGCGTAGCCGGTCTTCAGCCAGGCATTGCCGAAATCATTGTCCCATTTGTAGTCGGCGCTCGGCGTGACCGCGGCGACATGTTCCTTGACCAGCTTGGCATCGACCACCGAAGCAACGGTTGCCGACAGGCAGTTCAAGACGAAGCTCGGCGCATAGGCCTTGTCGACTGTGAACTGGAAGGTGGTCTCGTCGACGGCCTTGGCCTTTTCTGTAACGTTGTCACCGCTGATGCCGAACTGGCCGATGATGAAGGCCGGGCTCTTGTCCAGCTTGACGGCGCGCTCGAAGGAGTAGGCGACATCGGCCGCGGTGATCGGATTGCCCGAGGCGAATTTCAGGCCCGGCTTGAGCTTGAACGTGTAGGTCAGGCCGTCGTCGGAAACGGTCCAGCTTTCGGCGAGGTCGCCCTTGACCTTCGAGGTGTCGCTGAGGTCGAGACGGACGAGCAGATCATAAGTGTTGCCGGTGACCTCGGCGGTCGACAACTCGAACGCCTCGCCCGGATCCATGGAAATGATGTCGTCGATCGCGAAACCTTCGACCAGGGTGTCGGCGGGGGTGACCGCGCCCGCTGGCGCGCCGGCCAGAAGCAGCGCGGACATGGCGGCACCCGCGAGCAGGATGCGCGAGCGTAGAGCAAACTTTTCCATCATCATTGTGATTGTTCCCTGTTTTGTTGACCTGAGTTCCCGGCTCAGGATTGCAGTATTCTTTTCGGGGCCGACAATGGCCCTCTGCCCACTTACCGTCGTGGTTTTTGTCCAATTGGTCAACACCATATCCGGCGGCATTCTGGCCCGCAACGAGCATTTGCAAGACAGCGTATTGGACCAGAATGGGCTGGGGCGAGTCGATGCACGCGCCGGCTAATTGATGCCGCCAATCGGGAAAAATCTGCTAAATATCGGAACTACTTCAGCGCCGCGACCAGATCGGCATCGGGAAAACAGGTGGCGGCGCGGCCGTTCTTGGCTTGCCACTTGCCGATCGACCGGCGGGTCTTGAAGCCGGGCAGGCCGTCGGCGCTGCCGACATCGTAGCCCTTGGCCTCCAGCGCCCGCTGCAAGGCGGCGATGTCCGACCGATAGAGCCCGCCGACCGCGCCCCAGTTGCCGGCAAAATTGCTGTCGCCATGGGCGATGCGATCGGCGCCGTGCCCGATGAACAGCGCGTAGAGGTCGCTGGTGTTGTATTCCTTCAGCACGTAGAAATTGGGGGTGGCGATGAAGGCCGGCCCGCTGCGCCCGGCCGGCATCAGCAGGAAGCCTTCGGCTTTCAGCTCGCTCGCCGGAAACGGCTTGCCGCCAACGCGCTTGATGCCCATGTCAGCCCATTGCGAAATTGTCTTGCCCTGGTCCGGACCTTCCAGCGAACAGGAGACCGTCTCCGGGACGGTCACCTCAAAACCCCAGCCTCGCCCCCTCACCCAGCCATAGTGGACGAGGTAGTTGGCGATCGAGGCCAGCACGTCCGGCGTCGAATTCCAGATGTCGACACGGCCGTCGCCGTCGAAATCGACGGCATGCTTTAGGAACGAAGTCGGCATGAATTGCGGCTGGCCGAGCGCGCCGGCCCAGGATGACTTCATTGCGCCGACCGGGGCCAGGCCGCGCTCGACGATTTCCAGCGCGGCCAAAAGCTCTGTGCGAAAGAATTCCTTCTTGGTCGACATGAACGCCTTGGTGCCCAGCACCTCGAAGGCATCGTAGGGCATTTTCGCTGCGCCGAAGCCGGTTTCACGGCCCCAGATCGCCAGCAGCACTTCGCCCGGCACGCCATAGCGCTTTTCGATGGCGGCCAGCGTGCGGGCATTGGTCGCCTCGCGCGCCCGACCGCCGGCCGTCACCGCTCCGATGGTCTTCTCGGCGAAATAGGCGCCGGGTGAGCCGAATTCGGCCTGATGCTGTTTCTGCGGCGTGGTCGCCTTTTCGCCCGGCTTGACCAGGTCGGGCAGCTTCAGATTGGGCTTGATGCCATCGAAAGCGGCCTCGAAGGTTTTTTTGGAAATGCCTTTCGCCTTCGCTTCCGGCCACAGGTCGTTCTGCAGCCAGGCGCGGAATTGGTCGTCGATTTTTGCAGCGGAGGCGGGGGTAGAAGCGCCCAACGCCATAAGGATTGCGAGGAGAATCGTAATGAGTCGTTCATAGAGGCTGCGTTCCTTCCCACCCCCCTCTGTCCTGCCGGACATCTCCCCCGCAAGGGGGGAGATTGGTAGTTGCGACCGCATCGCCAACCTTGCAACGTCGCAGATTGGCGAAAGCAAACGTGACATCCGATCTCCCCCCTTGCGGGGGAGATGTCCGGCAGGACAGAGGGGGGTGGGACGGAGTGCAATCGCTTGGAGAAAACCGCCCATCACAGATCCTTCTCCGCCAATTGCGTCAAAACGCCGTCCGCGAGCGAAGTGCGGCGGCCAGCGTGCCCTCGTCGAGATAGTCGAGTTCGCCGCCGACCGGTACGCCATGCGCAAGGCGTGTCACCTTGATGTCGAAGCCGGACAGCTGATCTGTGAGGTAGTGCGCGGTGGTCTGGCCCTCGACCGTCGCGTTGACGGCGAGGATGATCTCCTTGACCTCGCCGCCGGCGACGCGGTCGATCAGCGAGCGGATGTTGAGCTGGTCGGGGCCGATACCGTCGAGCGGCGACAGCGTGCCGCCGAGCACGTGGTAGCGCACATTCATCGCTGCCGCCCGCTCCAGCGCCCATAGGTCGGAAACGTCCTCGACGACGATGATGGTGCCGGCGTCACGGCGCGGGTCGGTGCACATCATGCATGGGTCCGACGTATCGACATTGCCGCAGGTCGAGCAGATGCGCACCTTGTCGGCAGCCTCGGCCATGGCGGCGGCGAGCGGCGACAACAGCTGCTCCTTCTTCTTGATCAGATGCAGTGCCGCACGCCTGGCCGAACGGGGCCCCAGCCCCGGCACCTTGGCCAGGAGCTGGATCAGGCGTTCGATCTCCGGACCGGCGATTCGCTTGGACATCGCTCTGATCTAGGATTTTTCAGTGCGTTTTGGAACATCCCGCGTCCGCATGACCCGCCATATTGTCCCTGGCGGGCCATGGAGTACGGATCAGTTGACCTCGAGCGGACGGCTCTGGCTGGCGATCATCGCGCCGATGGCGTCAGTGTTCTCCGGTGTCGACTGGAATCCCATCGACGCCTCTTGCGGCGCGTTCGCAACCGAGGAGATAACCCGGGTGTTCAAGGTTCCGCCAAAACGGGCGGCATCCGGCTCTTCCATGGGCTCCTGCATCGCCACAACCGTCGGCTCGGCCGAGGTGCGCAGGGGTTTCGCGGTCGGCACCACGGCGGCGGTCACAAGGGTCTGTTGGGCAGGCGCGGATCGGATGGTTGCCGGCTTGGCCGGACGCACCGGCTCGGCGGAAGCAACAAGGATCACCGGTGCTGCCGGCTTCACGGGCGCCGCCGAGGCAATGGCGACCTGCGGCTCATCCGGCAGCGGCTGCCAGTTGCGGCCACGTTTCTCGTAGAAGGCATTGCCGCCGGCAACCATGGTGTAATGCATGTTCTTGTAAGGGAAACGCAGCCCGGCGGTGTGGAAATACATCGTGTTCTTCAGTTTGCCCTTGCGCTCGCCCTTGAGCACGGCGTCGGCGGCTTCCTCGACATCGGGCATGGCCCGCGAATTCATCGGCCGGGTCATGACGCCAGGCGCGAACTGCCCGGGCTCGCCCACCACCTCGCAGATAGTGCTGCCGTGGTTGCCGGAGCGCAGCCGGTTCATCACCACCGTGCCGACGGCGATCATGCCGTCGCGGCTCGACCGGTTGGACTCGAAGAACATCGCCCGTTCCAGGCATTCCCTGTCCTTTGGCGTGTGACTGTAAGATCGGGAGCTCAGGAAACTCGGCGTGATGGCGTCGGTCAGGCTGGCGACGGACATGCCGTGCGAGGTGGTCTGGCTGCAGGCAGCCAAAAACAAGGGTGAAATGACGGCGCCGAGCAACAGCGGCGTCTTCCATCGCATGGAAATCAACAGGTAACCCTCACTTCGATGCCCGCCCCCAGGCTGCGGCAAGAATGAGACACTTTCGGGCAAAATGATGGCTAAAACGTTATTAGCGAGGCACTGTTGCCAAACTGGCACAGTTGCATGGCTTTATTCTGTCAACGCGCCGCAGCCATCGAGACCGGCAGACCAGGTTCGACCTCTTCGACTTTCTCCGAAAATAGGCCGCGCCTGAGGAACAGCGCCAGCGCCTCCCTGGCCGTCGGCGCGATCTTTCCCGGCCAGTCGCTTTCGATGAATTCGGCCTTGGTGAAGTCCGGATTTGTCTCGCAGGCCGCCTCCAGGAATTCGGCGATCTCGAGCACGATCACACGTTCGTCCTTCGACAGCGCCGACGTGCCCGCCTCGATAGACGGGCGATGCACGTAATCCTCGAACAGGTCGAAGTAGCCCCTGATGCCGACAAGATCGACACCGGCGTCGCAATCGGCCAGTATTTCCAGGATCTCGTAGATCCTGCTGCGAACACGTTGCTCGATCAGTCTTTCGGAGGGCTCTTCGATCATGGGCGTAGCGCCACCGAACGTTAGAAGGGCAGTTTCATTCCTGGCGGGATCGGCAGGCCGGCGGTCAGCGCCTTGGTCTTTTCCTGCATGATCTGCTCGACCTTGGTCTTGGCGTCGTTGTGGGCGGCGAGCACCAGGTCCTCCAGGATCTCGACATCATCCTCCTTGAACAGGGAGCGATCGATCTTCAGAGACTTCATCTCGAATTTTCCGGTCAGCGTCACGTTGACCAGGCCGCCGCCGGCCTGGCCGGACGCTTCCAGCGTGGCGATCTCGTCCTGCATGGCCTGGAACTTGGCCTGCATTTCCTTCGCCTTGCCCATCAGGCCGAGAATATCTTTCATGGTCGCGTCCTTTGCGGATTCGTGGCTCTGGTCAGGTTTCGTCGTCGTCCGCCGGCGGCTCGACCGGCACTTCGGCCTCGATCGTATCGGCTTCCGGCGAGTCGGGAATGCGCACGTCGATGATCTTGGCGCCGGGGAACCGGGCCAGAATGGCGGCGACGGTAGGATCGCTCTTGGCATCGAGGAAGGCGGTCTCGCGCTTGGTCGATTCCATTTCGGCGAGCGTCTGGCCACCCTCTTCCTTCGACAGCGAGACCAGCCAACTGCGGCCGGTCCAGGCGCGCAGTTTCGTCGTCAGGTCGTTGAGCAGCATCTTTGGCGCATCAGCGGTCAGACCGACGTCGATGCGGCCGGGCTCGATGCGCACAAGACGGATACAGCTCTTGACCAGCACCTTGAAGGCGATATCACGCTGCGCGTCGGCAAGGGCAATGATGTCGGCCAGCGATTTCAGCGGAACCTGGGACGTCTCCAGCACCGGTTGCGGGGGCGCGACGAAAGCGGCAGGCGCGGGCGTGGCCTCGACCAACCGCATGGTCTGCGCGCCGCCTGGCCCGGATGGCATGCGGGTCTGTGCAACCGCGCTGGCGCCGCCACCATTGCCGGAACCCGCGGGTGCGCCGTTGGGGCGCGACGCGCCATTTTGAACAGGCGCCGCGCCCTCAAGCGATCTCAACGCCTCGTCCAGCGTCGGCAGGTCGGCGGCGTGGGCCAGCCGGATCAGCACCATCTCGGCGGCGCTCACCGGCCGGTTGGAGGACTGCACCTCGGGGATGCCCTTGAGCAGCATCTGCCATGTCCGCGACAGCACCCTGACCGACAGTGTCCTGGCGAAATCCGCGCCGCGTTGCCGCTCGTCCTGCGACAGCGCAGCGTCGTCGACGGCCGACGGCACGAAACGCAGCCGGGTGACGAGGTGGTTGAACTCGGCAAAATCGGTGAGCACTGCAGCCGGATCGGCGCCGGTGTCGTACTGTGCGCGGAATTCCCCAAGAGCGGCGGCCACATCGCCCTTCATCACATGTTCGAACAGGTCGACGATGCGGGCACGGTCGGCCAGCCCCAGCATCGCCCGCACCGCGTCGGCGCTGACCGAGCCCGCGCCATGGGCGATCGCCTGGTCGAGGATGGAGAGCGAATCACGGGCGGAGCCTTCGGCGGCGCGGGCGATCATTGCCAGCGCTTCGTCGTCGACCGAAATGCCTTCCTTGACTGAGATCGAGGAGAGGTGCGCGACCAGCGCGCCGGCATCGATGCGCCTAAGGTCGAAGCGCTGGCAGCGCGACAGGACGGTGATAGGAACCTTGCGGATTTCGGTGGTGGCGAAGATGAATTTGACGTGCGGCGGCGGCTCTTCCAGCGTCTTCAGCAGGCCGTTGAAGGCCTGCGTGGAAAGCATGTGCACTTCGTCGATGATGTAGACCTTGTAGCGGGCCGAGACCGGCGCATAGCGCACGCGCTCGATGATGTCCCTGATGTCGTCGATGCCGGTGTGCGAGGCGGCATCCATCTCGATGACGTCGACATGGCGGCCTTCCATGATCGCCTGGCAGTGCTCACCGAGCACGGCAAGGTCGACCGAAGGTTGGTCCGTTGTCGGGGTTTCATAATTCAGGGCCCGCGCCAGTATGCGCGCCGTCGTGGTCTTGCCGACACCGCGCACGCCGGTCAGCATCCAGGCCTGGGCAATGCGGCCGGTGGCAAAGGCGTTGGTGAGGGTACGCACCATCGGCTCCTGGCCGACCAGCTCGGCGAAGTTCGAAGGACGGTACTTGCGCGCCAGCACCCGATAGGCAGCGGCCTTGTCCGTTCCCGAATTTCCGGCTTCGCTCATTCGCCCGTAAAGCTCCAAAGGGCTACGCCCGAAGGCGGCCTATTTCTGCGCATAGTCTCACCCGCGCAGCAATGCGTCGTCAATGTCGCGAGAGGAGCCAATGAGGTGGGAGGCTGGAACAATGACCCGTTCCGGGCTCGTTAGGGCTGCTTCCTTCCGGACCTGACCCGGTTGGCGAGTGGATCGTCCACCACCAACCTCCCGCTGTCCATATCGGCAATTCGGCGATGAAATGCAAGTGCGCAGGCGAATCGGCATCACGAACCGCTGGGGGCCAATGATTCGCTTGCAGCCCTGTTGCAGCCGCTCTAGCGTTTATGAGTTTGAGGAAACCAAGAAAAGCAAGGGAAACGCCGATGCTGCCGGGCCTTAAGGCCGGATTCACGCTGGATGCCCGGCTGGAGGCGGACAGCGAACAGTTGATGTGGCTTGGGCTGTGCGAATTGCGGGTGATGAACGACCGGCGCTGGCCATGGTTGCTGCTGGTGCCGCAGCGGCCGGGCGCGGTAGAAATCCACGACATGACGCCGCTCGACCAGGCAATGCTGACCTTCGAGACCAATATGGTGGCGCAGGCGCTGAAGAAGGCGACCGGCTGCACCAAGATCAACACCGGCGCGCTCGGCAACATCGTGCGCCAATTGCACATCCATGTCGTCGCGCGTTCGGAGGGCGATCCCGGCTGGCCAGGCCCGGTGTGGGGACACGGCCTGCGCGAGCCCTATCAGCGTTCCGACCTGCGCCGGTTTGCCCAAACGATAAGGGCGGCGCTATAAGCCTTCCCCGTGTCCATCCCAAAGCATCAGAGTCCGCATGAGCTTCCGCCTGTTTGACGCGCCGCTGCGCGAGCCGAGCCAGTTCGTCGGCTTTGCCGGCAACATCATCGACCGGCAATCCGAAAACCGCGCCGACGATTCCGTCGACAAGGCGCTGGCCGATCCGACGACGCGGCTGCTTCTGATGAATGGCGGCCGGCTCTATCTGAAGCTCGGGGGCAACGGTGGCCTCGATCCCTGGTTCGGCGCCGCCGAGAGCGAGCCGTTCAAGGTTTCCTTCGCCCACGGCGTCCTGCTCGGCTTTTCCGACCTGGGACCCGTGCTGGCGATACCAGCCGGCGTCGAGGCCGAACATTTGTCCGAGACCGTCAAGGCGATCGACTATCGTTCGGTCTACATGCAAGGGCTGATCGATGAGGCGGCCGCCGGCGCGATGGCGCAAGGCGCTGCCCTGCTCGCCTGGCATGCAAGCCATCGCTTCTGCAGCAAATGCGGCACCGAATCACAGATGCGGGCCGGCGGCTACAAACGGCATTGCCCAAATTGCGGCACCGAGCATTTTCCCCGCACCGACCCGGTGGCGATCATGCTGACGGCGACGCGGGACAAATGCCTGCTCGGGCGCGGCCGGCATTTCGGACCGGGCATGTATTCGGCCCTTGCCGGCTTCATCGAGCCGGGCGAGACGATCGAAGCCGCGGTGCGCCGCGAGACGCTGGAGGAGGCCGGCATCAGGCTCGGCCGCGTCGTCTATCACGCCAGCCAGCCCTGGCCGTTTCCCTATTCGCTGATGATCGGCTGCTTCGGCGAGCCGCTCAACGACGACATCCAGGCCGACCTTAACGAGCTTGAAGACTGCCGCTGGTTTGCCCGCGACGAAGTGCGCTTGATGCTGACCAGGGAACATCCCGGCGATCTGGTCACACCACCGAAAGGCGCCATTGCGCACCACCTCATCCGCGCCTGGGTGGACAGCGAATGACGGCCGCCAATACCGAAAGACATTGCAGGAGCAGAAAATGATCCGTCACACCGTCGTGTTCACGCTGAAGCATCCGCCGCATTCGCTGGAGGAAAAGAGGTTCCTGGTCGACGCCAAGAAAGCCCTGTCGGCGATCAGGGGCGTCACGCATTTCGAGCAATTGCGGCAGGTCAGCCCCAAGAACGACTATCGCTTCGGCTTCTCGATGGAGTTCGCCGACCAGGCCGCCTACACCAGATACAACGACCATCCCGACCACGTCGCCTTCGTGCGCGACCGCTGGATCCCGGAAGTCGAGACCTTCATGGAGATCGACTACGTGCCGCTGGGTGCGGTGATTTAGTCAGCCACCTTCCACTGCTCGCGTGACTCGCTGGCCGGATAGACGCCCAGGATCCGCACCTCGCGGGAGAAGAAACGAAGCTCGTCCAGCGCCAGCTTGACCAGCGGATCGTCGGGATGGCCCTCGATGTCGGCGTAAAACAGCGTCGCGGTGAACGCCCCCAACTGGTAGCTCTCCAGCTTGGTCATGTTGATGCCGTTGGTGGCGAAACCGCCCATTGCCTTGTAGAGCGCGGCCGGCACGTTGCGGACGCGGAAGATGAACGTCGTCATCATCTTGGTGTCGGCCGACGGGCGTTCGGCCCATTGCTTGTTCTTGGTCAGAACGACAAAGCGGGTGACGTTGGAATCGGTGTCCTCGACATTCTCCTCGATGATGTCGAGCCCGTAGAGTTCTGCCGCGAGCGCCGGGGCGAGCGACGCCATGGTGCGGTCCTTGACCTCCGAAACCAGCTTCGCCGAACCCGCCGTGTCGCCGGCGACCACCGGCTTCCAGCCATTCTTGCGGATGTATTTGCGGCACTGGCCAAGCGCGTGGATGTGGCTGTGCACGGTCTTGATCTCGTTGCGTTTGACGCCGGGCAGCACCATCAGCTGGAAATGGATTGGCAGGAAATATTCCCCGACGATGTGCAGCCTTGATTCCGGCAACAGATGGTGGATGTCGGCGACGCGCCCGGCGATGGTGTTCTCGATCGGGATCATGGCGAGGTCGGCCTTGCCCGTCTCGACCGCGTTGAACGCATCCTCGAAGGTCGGGCACGGCAACGGCTCCATCGAGGGATAGACGTTGCGGCTGGCGGTGTCGGAATTGGCGCCCGGCTCGCCCTGGAAGGATATTCTGTTGGTCTTTTCAGGCATGCCCAAGTCTCGGTTCAAGGTGTCTCTGTTCGAAGGGATTCTTCAGTGTGAAAGGATGGTTCTGGCGCGTTCGAGGTCTTGCGGCGTGTCGACGCCAAGCGGCAATGAACGCACGATCTCGGCATCGATGCGCATGCCGGCTTCCAGCGCCCGCAGCTGTTCCAGCCGTTCGCGTCGTTCGAGCGGCGACGGCTTCAGCGCGACGAAGCGCTCGAGTGCTGCTCGGCGATAGGCGTAGAGGCCGACATGGTGGTAAAGCGCGCCCTCGCCCCATGGCGCGGTGGCGCGGGTGAAATAGAGCGCCCTCAGCCTGGTGCCGGAAAGCGGCGAGCCGACGATCTTGACGACGTTGGGATTGGTCTTTTCCTCGTCGCGGACGATCTCGACGCCGAGCGTGGCGATATCCACCGCCCTGTCCTCGAACGGCCTGAGTGACGCGGCGATGATTTCCGGGTCGATTGTCGGCAAATCGCCTTGCACATTGACGATCGTTTCGACCTTGCGTTCGGGATCAAGCGCGACCAGAGCCTCGTGGATGCGATCGGAGCCGGATTCGTGATCCATGCGCGTCATCACGGCCTCGAAACCATGCGCGCGCACCGCTTCCGCCACGCTTTGCGTGTCGGTCGCGACCACCACCCGGCCGAGGCCGGCCTCGGCGGCGCGGCGGGCGACATGGACGATCATCGGCGCGCCGGCGATGTCGGCCAGCGGCTTGCCCGGCAGGCGGGTCGAGGCCATGCGGGCCGGGATCAGGATCAGCGTGGACATGCGCGTTGCAAGGCGTCTCAAAAGGGGAAGGGAAAAGTGGCAAAAGGTCTCACTGGAAGCGCCCTTATAGGTGTTGCAACGCCGGAGCAAAAGACCTAGTTTCCGCCCGATTTGACCGCCTTAGCAGGGTGGGTCACGATACCGACGGACGGAGTGGACGGATCGGTCCGCCGGAAAAGGGAGCAAGGGGCGTATGGATTCCAACGAAGTCAACAAGCTGCTCGCCGGATTGCTCGGAACTGTTTTCGTGGTCTTCTCGGTTGGCCTTGTGTCGGATGCGCTGTTTGCCTCGCCGGCGCCGGAAAAGCCTGGCTTCGCCATCGAAGCCACCGAACCCGCCGAAGGCGGCCCGGCCGCTCCGGCTGCCGAAGCCAAGCCGATTGCCGACCTTCTGGCGACCGCCAATGTCGAAGCGGGCGCTGCCGTGTTCAAGAAATGCCAGGCCTGCCATTCCGGTGAAAAGGGCGGCCCCAACAAGGTCGGCCCCGATCTGTGGGATCTCATCGACCGTCCGGTTGGCGAACATGAAGGCTTTGCCTACTCGGCCGGCATGAAGGAATTCTCCAAGGGCGGCACCGAGAAGTGGACCTATGACAACATCAACCACTTCATCACCTCGCCGAAGAAATTCGTGAAGGGCACGGCCATGGGCTTTGCCGGCCTGCCCAAGGACGAGGACCGCGCCAACGTCATCGCCTATCTGCGCACGCTGTCCGACAATCCTAAGCCGCTGCCGGCGCCAGGGGCTGCAGCCGACGCAACGGCACCCGCCAAGCCTGCCGAAGCAGCCGCCCCGGCCAAGCCGGCCGAGGGTGCTGCTCCCGCCAAGCCGGCGGCTCCGGCCGCGCCAGCCCCCGCCGCCCCGGCTCCAGCCGCTCCGGCACCGGCGCCTGCCCAATAAACAAATTGTAACCTCAACGATCTTGAAAAAGCCGGGTTCAGCCCGGCTTTTTTGTTAGCAAGATCGCATGTGCAGCGACAAAGCCGCGCATTGCGGTTTTCACGAGGAGCAAATCATCTAGATTGCCTTTGTGGAATGGACACGCAACGCGAAGAGGACAGTGCATGACGGTTGGCCGAACGCTTCTCAAATCGTTGCTGGCGGCAGCCCTACTGGCGGCGGGATTGCAAGCGACACAAGCCGACGAATGGCGCACCACCTCCTCGCTGATCGGCGAGTCCAAATACGGCGACAATTTCCAGCACTACGACTACGTCAACCCGAGCGCGCCCAAGGGAGGCACGCTGAATTCGGTGGTGCCCGGCACCTATGACAGCTTCAACCCCTATATCGTCCAGGGATCGCCGGCCGCCGGACTGGTCGGATTCGGCGGCGGCCTGCTCTACGACACGCTGATGGAGCAGGCGACCGACGAAGGCAGCACCAGCCATCCGCTGATCGCCGATGCCTACAAATATCCGGCCGATTATTCCTCCGCGACCTACCGGCTCGACCCGCGCGCCAAATGGCATGACGGCCAGCCGATCACTGTCGATGATGTGATCTGGTCGTTCCAGGTGCTGAAGGCGAACAGCCCGCAATACAGCCGCTATTTCGAGAACGTCACCGATGCGGTCGCCGTCTCCGACTGCGAGGTCGAGTTCCATTTCAACCAGAAGGGCAACCGGGAATTGCCGAAGATCATCGGCGACCTTGCCGTACTGCCGAAACACTGGTGGGAAGGCACCGACGCCAACGGCAAGAAGCGCGACGTGACCAAGCCGACGCTGGAAATTCCGCTCGGTTCGGCCGCCTACAAGATCGCCAGTTTCAAGCCCGGCTCGGAAATCATCTGGCAGCGCGTGCCCGACTACTGGGCAGCCAAACTGCCGGTGAAGATCGGCCGCGAGAATTTCGACACGCGACGCTACACCTATATACTCGACGACAACGCCGCCTGGCTGGCTTTCACCAAGGGCGGGCTGGAAGACATCAACCGCGAATACAGCTCGCGCAAATGGGCAACGGCTTACAATTTTCCTGCATTCAAAGCCGGTGATGTCGTCAAGAAGGACTTCCAGACCCAGGCGCCACAGGCGATGCAGGGTTTCGTCCTCAACCAGCGGCGGCCGCTGTTCCAGGACCGGCTGGTGCGTGAAGCGCTGACAATCCCGTTCGATTTCGAGAGCATGAACCGCACGCTGTTCTTCGGCTTCAACACCCGCACATCGAGCTATTTCCAGGGTACCGAACTGGCATCGAGCGGATTGCCGCAAGGCAAGGAGCTGAAAATCCTGGAAAAATATCGCGACAAGCTGCCGCCCGAACTCTTCACCCAGGAATTCAAGCTGCCGGTCTACGATTCCCCGCAATCGGAACGAAAGTACCTGAAACAGGCGGTTGATCTGTTCGCGAAGGCCGGCTGGGTGATCAAGGGCGGCAAGATGGTCAATGCCAAGACCGGAGCGCCGTTCAAGTTCGAAATTCTCGGCTGGAACGACACCGACCAGGTGATCGCCAGCCCCTATATCGACAATCTGCGCAAGATCGGTGTCGACGCCACGCTGCGCATCATCGATCAGACGCAGTACATCAACCGCGTCAACAATTTCGATTTCGATGTCGTCACGGGGCTTCTCCAGCAGTCGGATTCGCCGGGCAACGAACAACGCGACTTCTGGACTTCGAAAGCCGCCGATGCGCCGGGGTCGCGCAATCTGATGGGCATCAAGGATCCGATCATCGACGCGCTGGTCGACCGCATCATCTTCGCCACCGATCGCGACGACCTTGTCGCCGCCACCCACGCGCTCGACCGTATCCTGTTGTGGAACTTCTACGTCGTACCGCAATATCACCGGTCCGCCGTCTGGCTGGCCTATTGGGACAAGTTCGGCTTTCCAGACAAGCAGCCCGCCTACGTGGGCGCCGATATCGATTCCTGGTGGATCGACCTCGATAAGGAAAAGGCGCTGGCGGCCAAGTACAAAGGCGGCAATTGATGGCGGTCCTTGCCCGCCGCAATTTCCTGGCATTGGGCGGTGCTGCCGCCGCCGCCGCCCTGTTGCCCGGCCGAGCCTTCGCCACCCTCCCGACTGGCGTAAAACTGCACGGCCTGTCGGCTTTCGGCGATCTCAAATACAAGCCGGACTTCCCGCATTTCGACTATGTCAATCCGGACGCGCCCAAGGGCGGCCAGATGAATTTCGCGCCGCCCAACGCCACCTTGAATCAGAGCTTCCTGACTTTCAACACATTGAATTCCCTGGTGTTGAAAGGAGATTCACCGCCGCGAACGGAGCTTTGTTTCGATTCTCTGATGGCAAGCGCGCTCGATGAGCCTGATGCGGTCTATGGCCTGCTTGCCGAGTCCGTCACCTTGTCGCAGGACCGCAATGGCTTCCGTTTCAGCCTACGACCGCAAGCCCGCTTCAACAACGGTTCGCCGCTGACCGCCGAAGACGTTGCCTTCGCGTTGAAGCTCTACAAAGACCAAGGCCATCCAAACCTTTCCAAGGCGCTGCGGTATTTGACGGAAGCGGTCGCGGTCGATCCCACCACTCTCGACCTGACCTTCAACGGCGAGCAGTCGCCGCAGAACATCCTTGCGATCGTGGCAATACCGATCGTGTCCAAGGCCTTTTATACGACCAATCATTTCGATGCCTCGACGATGACACCGCCGCTCGGCTCGGGGCCTTACAAGATCGGGCGCGTGGTAGCCGGACAGACTGTCGAATATGACCGCGTCGCCGACTATTGGGGTCGCGATCTAGCCGTGAACCGTGGCCTGTACAATTTCGACCGCATCCGCATCGACTTCTATCTTGATCGGCAGGCGGCTTTTGAAGCCTTCAAGAAAGGCGACACGCATTTTCGCGAGGAATTCACCGCGCGGGTATGGGCGACCGGATACGACTTTCCTGCGCTGAAGGATGGCAAGATCGTCAAACGGGAATTTCCCGGTGAGAAGACGCCAGACATGCAGGGCGTGGCGTTGAATCAACGTCGTCCGCAATTTCGCGACGAGCGGGTACGGCGGGCGATCGCCAGATGCTTCGATTTCGAATGGATGAAGCGGGCCCTGTTTTACGGCTCTTACGAGCGCTCTCAATCGAACTTCGAACGGTCGGATTATAAGGCCGAAGGCCTGCCATCGCCTGGCGAATTGGCCCTGCTCGAGCCGTTCCGGGCTGAGTTGCCACCAGAGGTCTTTGGCGAAGCCGTGACGCAGCCTCTGTCCGACGGCTCGGGCCATGACCGCAAGCTGCTGGGCGAGGCTTCGAGATTGCTTGCGCAAGCCGGCTGGAAACGTGCGGGCAGTTTCGTCGTCAACGACAAGGGTGAGCGTCTGCAGGTTGAAATGCTCGCAGAGGATGACGGCATCGTTCGCATCTTCACACCATGGTCCGAGAATATGAAGGCGATCGGGATCGACGCCTCGATCCGGCAAATCGATTCGGCACAATATGAACAGCGGCACAGTGATTTCGACTTCGATCTTACCGTGCTGCATTGGTCGATCGGAGCGACGCCGACTGAAGACGGCCTGGAGATGCTCTATGATTCCCGAATGGCGAAAACGCCGGGGCAACGCAACTATCCGGGCACGGAAAGCAAGGTCATCGACGCGCTGATCGTGGCAGCTGGCAAGGCACAAAGCCGAAACGAACTCGTCACCGCGCTCAGGGCGCTCGACCGGGTCTTGCGCGCACGGCTAGACTGGATTCCAACATACTATCTGGCGAATCACCGCGTCGCCTATTGGGACATGTTCGACTTCGTCGAGCAAAAGCCCGATTTCGGCTTTCCGGTCGAGACGCTGTGGTGGTTCGATAAGGGCAAGGCGGCAAAAATTGGCAAAGGCTGAGATGTTCGCTCAAGCAGGGCAAAAGACCTGATGGGCGCTTATATCCTGCGCCGCATCCTGTTGATGATCCCGACCCTGTTCGGCATCATGGCGATATCCTTCGCCGTCATCCAGTTCGCGCCGGGCGGCCCGGTCGAGCAGGTCATCGCCCGGCTGACCAACCAGGGCGGCAGCGATCGCCTCGGTGGCGGCGGTGGTGACGCGGTCGGTGGCGCCAATGTCGATGTCGCCGGTGATGTCAGCTCGAAATATCGCGGCGCCCAAGGCCTCGATCCGGAATTCATCAAGAAGCTGGAGAAGCAGTTCGGCTTCGACAAGCCGCCGCTCGAGCGCTTCGGCATGATGTTGTGGAATTATGCACGCTTCGATTTCGGCGACAGCTATTTTCGCGATATTTCGGTGCTCAACCTGATCCTGGAAAAAATGCCGGTGTCGATCTCGATCGGGCTGTGGATCACGCTTCTGTCCTACCTAATTTCGATCCCGCTCGGCATCCGCAAGGCGGTCAAGGACGGCACGCCCTTCGACGTCTGGACCAGCGGCGTCGTCATTGTCGGCTATGCCATTCCGGGCTTCCTGTTCGGCATCATGCTGATGGTGCTGTTTGCCGGCGGGTCGTTCTGGGACTGGTTTCCGCTGCGCGGCCTCACCTCCGACAATTGGGACCAGCTATCCTGGTCCGGCAAGATCATCGACTATTTCTGGCACATGACCTTGCCGCTGACGGCACTGGTGCTGTCGGCCTTCGCCACCACGACGCTGCTGACCAAGAATTCCTTCCTGGAAGAGATCCGCAAGCAGTATGTGGTGACGGCGCGCGCCAAGGGCCTGTCGGAGCGGCAGGTGCTCTACGGCCACGTCTTCCGCAACGCCATGCTGATCGTGATCGCCGGTTTTCCGGGCGCCTTTATCTCGGCCTTCTTCACCGGCTCGCTGCTGATCGAGAACATCTTTTCCCTCGATGGCCTCGGCCTGCTCGGCTTCCGGTCGGTGGTCGAGCGCGACTATCCGGTGGTGTTCGCCAATCTCTACATCTTCTCGCTGCTCGGGCTGTTCGTCGGATTGCTGTCCGACCTGCTCTACACCTGGGTCGATCCGCGCATCGATTTCGAGCGGAGAGACGTCTGATGTCGGACACCACCGCAACCACGGAGGCCGCACCGGAGCGGATCGTGCGGCCGTGGCTGTCGCCGCTCAACAAGCGCCGCCTGCAGAACTTCAGAGCAAACCGGCGCGGCTACTGGTCGCTGTGGATATTCCTCGTCCTGTTCGTGCTGTCGCTGTTTGCCGAATTCATCGCCAACGACAAGCCGATCATCGCCTCCTACAAGGGCGAAATCCTGTTTCCGGTGCTGGTCGCCTACCCCGAGGAAAAGTTCGGCGGCTTCTACGCCGTCACCGACTATCGCGACCCGGTCATCCAGGACGAGATCAACGCCAATGGCTGGATGATCTGGCCGCCGGTGCGCTACTCCTACCAGACCGTCAACAACGCCATTCCGGAAGCGGCACCGGCCAAGCCGTCCTGGCAGTATGACGCCAAGGCGCGCTGCAGCCAGTATCCGCAAGGGGCGGCCGATCCGGCCTGCATCGTCGGCAACTGGAACTGGCTCGGCACCGACGACCAGGCGCGTGACGTGCTGGCGCGCGTCATCTACGGCTTCCGCATTTCGGTGCTGTTCGGCCTGATCCTGACCGCCGGCTCGGCCCTGATCGGCGTCGCGGCCGGCGCCGTGCAAGGTTATTTCGGCGGCTGGACCGATCTCCTGTTCCAGCGTTTCATCGAAATCTGGTCGGCGATCCCGGTGCTCTATCTCCTGCTCATCGTCGCCGCCATCCTGCCGCCGGGCTTCTTCATCCTGCTCGGCCTGATGCTGTTGTTCTCCTGGGTGGCGCTGGTCGGCGTGGTGCGGGCCGAGTTCCTGCGCGCCCGCAATTTCGAATATGTCAACGCGGCGCGCGCGCTCGGCGTACCCAACCGCACCATCATGTTCCGGCATTTGCTGCCCAACGCCATGGTGGCGACATTGACCTTCATGCCCTTCCTGCTCTCGGGCTCGATCTCGACGCTGACCTCGCTCGACTACCTCGGCTTCGGCCTGCCGCCGGGGTCCGCCTCGCTCGGTGAGTTGCTGAAGCAGGCGCAGCGCAATCTCAATGCGCCGTGGCTCGGCATTTCCGGCTTCGTCGTCATCTCGCTGATGCTGTCGCTGCTGGTGTTCGTCGGCGAGGCGACGCGCGACGCCTTCGATCCGCGCAAGACGTTCAAATGAGCGAAGCACCCCTGCTCAGCGTACAAGACCTCAGCGTCGCCTTTGCGCAAGGCGGACAGCAGTCGCTGGCAGTCGACCACATCTCGTTCGGCATCGCCAAGGGCGAGACGGTGGCGCTGGTCGGCGAATCCGGCTCCGGCAAATCGGTGTCGGCGCTGTCAGTGCTGAAGCTGTTGCCCTATCCCAGCGCCAGCCATCCCTCGGGAAAGATCCTGTTCCAGGGCGCCGACCTGCTTGCCATGAGCGAGAAGCAGTTGCGGCAGGTGCGCGGCAACAAGATCACCATGATCTTCCAGGAGCCGATGACTTCACTCAATCCGCTGCACACGATCGAGCAGCAGATCGTCGAAATCCTGAAGCTGCATCAGGGCATGGCCGACCGCCCGGCCAAAGCCCGCACGCTGGCCTTGCTCAACGAGGTCGGCATCCGCGATCCGCAAAAGCGCCTCGATGCCTATCCGCACCAGCTGTCCGGCGGCCAGCGTCAGCGCGTGATGATCGCCATGGCGCTGGCCAACGAACCGGAACTGCTGATCGCCGACGAGCCGACGACGGCACTCGACGTCACCGTGCAGGCGCAGATCCTCGAATTGCTGGCCGGCCTGAAGAGCCGCAAAGGCATGTCGATGCTGTTCATCACCCATGACCTCGGCATCGTGCGCAAGATTGCCGACCGGGTCTGCGTGATGACCAAGGGCAAGATCGTCGAGACCGGCCCGACCAAGGACATCTTTGCCAACCCGCAACACCCCTATACGCGGCATCTGCTGGCCGCCGAGCCGAAAGGCAAGCCGCCGGCGGCCAACGCCGCCGCCAAGCCCGTCATGACCGGCAAGGACATCAAGGTCTGGTTTCCGATCAAGCAGGGCTTCTTCCGGCGCACCGTCGACAATGTGAAGGCTGTCGACGGCATCGATATCACCGTGCGTGCCGGGCAGACGCTCGGCGTGGTCGGCGAATCCGGGTCGGGCAAGACGACGCTTGGACTGGCGCTGGCGCGGATGATCTCGTCGACCGGGAGCATCCAGTTCAACGGGCGCGACATCAACCAGCTCTCCTTCAACGCCATGAGGCCGCTGCGGCGCGAATTGCAGATCGTCTTCCAGGACCCGTTCGGCTCGCTCAGCCCGCGCATGTCGATCGCCGAGATCATCGAGGAAGGCCTGAAGATCCACGAACCGAAACTGTCGCCCGACCAGCGCGACGCACGCGTCGCCGACGTGCTGAAGGAAGTGGGGCTCGATCCCGCTACCCGCAACCGCTACCCGCACGAGTTTTCCGGCGGCCAGCGCCAGCGTGTCGCCATCGCGCGCGCCATGGTGCTCAACCCGCGATTCGTCATGCTAGACGAGCCGACATCGGCGCTCGACATGAGCGTGCAGGCGCAGGTCGTCGACCTGTTGCGCAACCTGCAGGCCAAGCACGACCTCGCCTATCTTTTCATCAGTCACGACCTCAAAGTCATCCGGGCGCTGGCCAACGACGTCATCGTCATGCGCAATGGCAGGATCGTCGAAGCCGGCCCTTCCGAACAGATTTTTGGAAATCCACAAACCGACTATACTCGGGCGCTGATCTCGGCCGCCTTCAAGATAGAGACGGCGCCGGTCGGCATCGTCAGCGAATAGCCTGGACAACGGGCACGCATAACAGGGAAACTCCATTGATGGAAAAAGGCCGCATCCTGCTTGCCGTCACCGGTTTTCATCCGCAGCGCTGGCGCGAGCTCTTGTCGGCCGAGCGCGAGGTGGTGCTGGAGCCGGACGGGGCCAGCGACCCGTCGATCACCTATGCGGTGGTGTGGAAGCAGAAGCCGAACATCCTGGCATCGCTGCCCAATCTGCGCGCCATCTTCTCGATCGGTGCCGGCGTCGACCATATCTTCGCCGACCCGGGCCTGCCCGATGTGCCTATCGTCAAGGTCGTCGCCGACAACCTCACCCAGTACATGACCGAATATGTCGTCTGGCGGGTGCTCGATCATCATCGCCACGGCCTGCTCTACCGGTCGCAGCAACCAAAAAAGATCTGGCACGAGCCGCAGCAGCGGCCGGCCACCGACATTTCGGTCGGCATCATGGGCCTCGGCAATCTCGGCCGCGCCGCCGCCTCGGTGCTTTTGTCACTCGGCTTTGCCGTCAATGGCTGGTCACGCAGCGAGCGGCCGACGAAAGGCGTTGCGACCTACGCCGGCGAGGCCGGACTGATCCCCTTCCTCAAGGCGACCGATATCCTGGTGGTGCTTTTGCCGCTGACCCCGGACACGCATGGCATCATCAATTACGGCGTGCTGAAGGAACTGAGGAAGCGCAACGGCCTCGGCGGCTCGGTGCTGATCAATGCCGGTCGCGGCCGCCTGCAGAAGGACGCCGACATCGTGCGGGCACTGGATGACGGCACGCTGAAGGAGGCGAGCCTCGATGTGTTCGAAGTCGAACCGCTGCCGAAGACCAGTCCGCTGTGGGGACATCCAAAAGTGTTCGTGACGCCGCATGCGGCGGCGACCTCCGATCCTGTCCACCTGGCGCCGATCATGCTGCGCCAGATGGACGCTTTCGAGCGCGGCGAAAAGCTCGACAATCTGGTCGACCGCAAAGCGGGGTACTAGAGCAATTCCAGGAAAGGCGTGAAACGGTTTTCCCGGGAAAAGCGCGTAGCGCTTTCCCTCTGGGCAATTGCGTCGAAACAAAGAGATAGCTCGCCCGATCCTAGCCAGGCAGCAGTTTCTTCTGCTGGTCTGGCTTGCCGCAATCGCGACGATCGATCGACCGGTTCATGGCATCCATCTGGCCGGTCGCCTTGTCGGCGTCCTGCTTGGCCTTGGAGCGCACATCCGGCATGAACGGGCCGAAGCCCATCGCCGGATTGGAGAAGGTGGGCTTCGCCTTCGTCGACAAATTGTGCTGCTGTGCCAGCGCGTTGCGCTGCGCCAGCAGCTGGCCGCAGGGCACGCTGTCATACTGCAGGGAGGACTGGATGTCGGCGTCCTGCCTCTCGGCCATAGAACTGCCCGCGCAGCCGGCGGTCACCAGGCAAGATGCCAAGACAATCATGTTCCAGCGCATCGACTCTGCTCCTCCTGATATCCCGCCTTGATGCGACCAGATCGCAAATATCAGACGCGCATGCAAATCAGACTTTTTCGCAGCACGGATTATCTGCGGGCGCGGCCAGAGGGGATCGCAGCCTCGTCCCCCGGTAGCTTGCCTGCCACAACGACCAACCCGTTGACGGGCTCCCGGCGGTCCTGCCGGATCACGGTTGTTTCCAGCGACAGGATCGAAAACCCGTTGGCAGCCAGGATTTCACGCACATAATGTTCCGAATGCGCGTAGCGGCGCGATGGCAGCAACACAAAATCGCCATTGCCGACCAGGCTCTCGACGGAAAAGGCGAACAGGCCATCGCCGGCAAGCAAGCCGGCAACCGTCTTCACCACGCCGTCGAGCGCGCCGACATAGATGAAGACATCGGCCACCGCCACCAGATCGGCTTTCGGGCCGGCACAGGAAAAATCCCGCAGATCGGCCTTGCCGAGGAAATCGTAGACGCCCTTGGCCCGCGCCTGCTTCAGCATCCTGGCCGAAATGTCATATCCCTCCAGCCGATCGGCGATTGGCCGCAGCCTCTGCCCCATTAGCCCGGTGCCGCAGCCGAGATCGAGCGCCAGCGGGAAGCGGCCCGGCCTTGTCGACCGAATGGCCCGATCGAGCAATTCGGGAAGCCGGTACCCCAGCCTGTCGACCAGTGATTCATCGAAGCTGTCGGCATAGTGGTCGAACAGCGTCTCGACGAAGGCGCTGGGCAGCGCGCCGGTCTGCGGCGCCTTGCCGATCAATTGCAGGTTCAGTGCGGCACCTTGACGATCCGTCGGATCGAGTTGCAGCGACATCGCCCAAGCCTGCGCGGCGAGGTCCGGCGCACCCGCGGCCTGCTGCATTTCGCCGAGGCGAAACCAGCCCATCGCCCATTGCGGCTTCAGTTCCAGGGCACCAAGCAGCAATTCTGCCGCCGCGGCATGATCGCCGTCCGCATGCAGCATCTCGGCATAATCGGCACGGCGATCGGCGTTCAAGTCGCCGGACGAGGCCTGAAGCGGTTTCATGGCGATGGGTCCATGGCGATGGGTCCTGGGCGATGGGTGCTGTCGGCGGATGGAGCCGGCGGCGCTGTATGCGGGAGTCAGCAGTCACATACAACAGGCTTCCCGCAGCGGAATTATATCCTATCTTGGGGATCATGCGCGCCTCAGACCTGCTCCATCCCCGGCCCGAGGGCCTGTATTGCCCACCAGGTGATTTCTTCATCGACCCGGTGCGGCCGGTGAACCGGGCGCTGATCACGCATGGCCATTCCGATCATGCGCGTTCCGGCCACCGCTCGGTGCTGGCCACACAACAGACGCTCGATATCATGGGCCTGCGCTATGGCGAGGATTTTGCCGACACAACGCAAGCAGCACAGCTCGGCGAGACGATTGTCCTCGACGGTGTCAGCATCAGCTTCCATCCAGCCGGCCATGTGCTTGGCTCGGCGCAGATCGCCGTCGAGCACCAGGGCACGCGCATCGTCGCCTCCGGCGACTACAAACGGCAGAAAGACGCGACCTGCGCCCCGTTCGAGCCGATCCCATGCGATGTGTTCATCACCGAGGCGACTTTCGGCCTGCCGGTGTTTCGCCATCCACCCGACACGGAAGAGATCGCCCGCCTGCTGAAATCGGCGGCGCAGTTTCCCGAACGCTCGCATTTGGTCGGCGCCTATGCGCTGGGAAAGGCGCAGCGGGTGATGCGGCTGCTGCGCGACGCAGGCTACGACAGGCCGATCTACATCCATGGCGCTCTGGCCAGGCTCAGCGAATATTACCAGAGCCAGGGCATCGACCTTGGAACGCTCGAACCGGCAACGGTGGAGGGCGGCAAGCAGGATTTCGCGGGCGCCATCGTGGTCGGTCCGCCTTCGGCTTTCGCAGACCGCTGGGCGCGGCGCTTTCCCGATCCGATCTCGTGCTTTGCCTCAGGCTGGATGCGCATCCGCCAACGCGCCAAGCAAGGCGGCGTAGAGCTGCCGCTGATCATATCGGACCACGCCGACTGGGACGAACTGACCGCCACCGTCAAGGAGACCGGAGCCGAGGAAATCTGGGTGACGCACGGTCGCGAGGAAGCGCTGGTGCGCTGGTGCGAACTCGAAGGCATCGCCGCACGACCGCTGCATCTGGTCGGCTACGAGGACGAGGGCGATTGAGGCATGAACCGCTTCGCCGAACTTCTCGATCGCCTGGTGCTGACGCCGTCGCGCAACGGCAAGCTGACCTTGCTGACCGACTATTTCCGCAGTGTGGGGGATCCCGACCGTGGCCTGGCGCTGGCGGCTATCACCGGCGATCTCAACATCGCCGCGGTCAAGCCGGCGATGCTGCGCACCCTGGTCACCGAGCGCATGGACCCGGTGCTGTTCGGCTATTCCTACGACTATGTCGGCGATCTTGCCGAAACGGTGTCGCTGGTCTGGCCGCAAACGCCCGGAAACATCCCGAACCGCGAGCCGACGCTCGGCGAGGTCGTCGCCAGACTGCAGGCGGCAAGCCGCTCCGACGGCCCGAAGGTGCTGTCCGGACTGCTCGACAGCGCCGGCATCTCGGCGCGTTTTGCCATCATCAAGCTGGTGACCGGCGGCCTGCGCATCGGCGTGTCGGCGCGGCTGGCCAAACAGGCACTGGCGGATTTCGGCAAGGTCGATGTCACCGAGATCGAGGAACTTTGGCATGGGCTGTCGCCGCCTTACACGGCACTGTTCGCCTGGCTGGAAGGCAAGGCCGAAAAGCCCAGGAATACGGCGATGGCCCTGTTTCGCCCGGTCATGCTGTCGAACCCGGTCGGCGACGGCGATCTCGAAAAGCTCGACCCCGCGGACTATGCAGCCGAATGGAAATGGGACGGCATCCGCGTCCAGGCGGTGGCCGAAGGCGGTATCCGCCGGCTCTATTCGCGCACCGGCGACGATGTCTCCGGCGCCTTTCCGGATCTCGCCGACGCCATGCATTTTTCGGCAACGCTGGACGGTGAACTGCTGGTCGGCGATCCCCGGCTGGCGACTGGCACCTTCTCGGACCTGCAGCAAAGGCTAAACCGCAAGACGGTGACGCCGAAGATGCAGCAGCAATTTCCAGCCTTCATGCGCTGCTACGACGTGCTGCAGATCGGCGACGAGGATTTGCGCGCGCTGCCGTTTCGTGAGCGGCGCTGCCGCCTGGAAACCTTTGTCGGAACGCTCGACCCGAGCCGTTTCGATCTTTCGCCATTTGTCGACTTCGCCGACTGGCAGGCGCTGGAGGAGCTGCGCCGGGCACCGCCGCATCCGATCATCGAGGGCGTCATGCTGAAGCGCTGGGACTCGCCCTATGTCGCCGGGCGGCCGAAAGGCCCGTGGTTCAAATGGAAGCGCGATCCGCACACGGTGGATGCCGTGCTGATGTATGCGCAGCGCGGCCATGGCAAGCGCTCGAGCTTCTATTCGGACTACACGTTCGGCGTCTGGTCCGGCGGCGAAGGCGAGGAGGAACTGGTGCCGGTCGGCAAGGCCTATTTCGGCTTCACCGACGAAGAGCTGAAGCAGATCGACAAATATGTCCGCGACAACACGGTCGAGCGTTTCGGGCCTGTGCGCTCGGTGCGGGCCGACCGCGACAACGGCCTGGTGCTGGAAGTCGCCTTCGAGGGCCTCAACCGCTCGACCCGGCACAAATCCGGCGTCGCCATGCGCTTTCCCCGCATCTCGCGGCTGCGCTGGGACAAGCCGGCCAACGAGGCCGACCGCATCGAGACGCTGCAGGCGCTGCTCGATCGCTAGAGCATGATGCCGAAAAGTGTGAAGCGGTTTTCGGACGACATCATGCTCTATCTCTTTGATTTAGAGGCGGATTCAGATTTCAGGTCGATTCGACCTGAAATCATCCGGCTCTAAGTCGCTTGTCCTGCATGGATGCGCTTACGGCTCGACCGAGACCCGGATTTCGTAGATGTCCGCCGCCTTGCCCTGTTTGTCGAAGTCGGAATTGACGGCGATCGTGCCGGCCGAGCCCGGGTGCTTCTTGGGAAACTGCACGTCGAACAGGTATTCGTTCTGCTGCTGGCCGACCGCGTAGCGCTTGCGGCCGCAGTCGCCCAGTTCGCCGAAGTTGCAGTCGACGGAAATCTGCGTCTCCTTGCCTTCTTCGGAGCGGGCAATGATGTCGAACACGGCATGCTTGCCGGCGAGCTGTTCCAGCACGCCTTGCCCGACATCGAAGCTGATCGCCGAACCGGAGGCGCCGGAACGGATGCGCAGGAACGACCCGGTGTCGTCCTTCATCACTTCGGCCTTGGCATCCGACGGGGCGCTGACATGCGACGCGTCGGTTGGCGAAAACACGTTGATCCAGTCGCGCGACTGGTCCGCGGCACCGGGCTTTGCTGGGCCGGTGTCGCCATCGGCCGGTGTGAAGTCGTCGTCGTTGACGGTCGGCGGCGCTTCGGGCGGAGCGGTGTCGAGCTGCGCCTGCGTCTTGAACACACCGGTCTGCACGGCGAAGAACAGGCCGATACCGACAGCGGCAAGCAGAGTCACGGTCAGGAAGATCGCGGTCAGCGGCAGGCGACGCCCCCTTATGCGCCGTTCATCGCGATCGGGCGCCACTTCCGTCGCGGCCTCGGCCGAGTCGGGAGCAGACATGTCGATGGCTGGCGCGCCGGGAAGGCCGGCGTCCGGCATGATGTCGGGAACAACTGGCAGCACACGCGAGCGAGGCGCATCGGAGGCGGATTGCACGGGCTCGTCAACGACAACGACGGGTGATGCCGGTTGCCCGGTCTCAACCGCAGGAGCGGGGTCCGCAGCCACCTCGACCGCAGGAGCCGGGTCCCCACCAAGCTCGACCGCCGGCGCATCACCCTGTGGGCCGACATCCGGCACCGCCGGCAGATACTCGGATTCGATTTCGGTGATTTTCGCCTGTATCGCCTTGCGGCGCTTGATGGCGACTTCCACAGTCACGTCGGGATTGGCCTGGAGCGCACGGTCGAGCGCGGCAAAAGCCGATCTATAGACCCTTTCGCGGAACGCGCGGTCCTCGGCGTTGCCTTTCTCGAAGGCATTCCGGATCGCCTTTTCGATTGCGTCCAAGCGGATCCCTCTGCACGTTTGCCCAAACCTTGCCATGATCGTTAGCCGCAGGCGACCAATCAATCAACGGGCGAGCGGTGCATTCTGCCTTGTCACGGTGTGCAAAGTCCATTCCGACGCTGTTCCGGCAACGAAATCAGCGTGTTTCATCAATTTTCACCAGCAGGAGGGTGCGAACCGCGCGAGCCTGACTCGGCGACCGATTGGCGAGCAACGCGGCGGACGGCTTTCGACGGCCTCGCATGAATTGCCAAGTCGCATCTTGAATTCGCCGCCGGTTGAGTCTATCACCCCCGCATCTTGGAGGCTCTGGCCTCCTGGGCCGCTTTAGCTCAGTTGGTAGAGCACATCATTCGTAATGATGGGGTCAGGTGTTCGAGTCACCTAAGCGGCACCAACGATTTCAATAACTTAGCGAAAGATGAACTCTAGGATTTCGACCGGGGGTAACGCCAGGGGTAACGCTAGCCCCTCGAAGAGAATGGCGATTGCACGACTTTAGGCGCAATGCTCAAGAGAAGGCGGCGGCTTTGCAGGCGTGGGCACGGTTCGTGACAGACTTGGTTTATAGCAAGCAATCCAACGCTGTGCCGCTTCGCGCTTCACCCTCGCTACCCTAAGAATGCCAGAATGCCAAGAATTCCAAGAGTTCCAAGAATTCCAACCTGCGTTGGCACTGTTAGGACGACCGTCTGACTACCAATCAGGGGTACGCGAGGGGGAACAGGCTAAAGCGCGCTTCACTCGAAGCCGAACTACGATCACAGTCTATACGTGCCCCCGGGGGAGGTTCCCCCAAGCCATCGCGTTGGGTCCTGTGTCAATGTGGGTGGTGGCTGCATCGGCCGTAAAAAAGTCAGACCAAGCATGCTGTTCGCGCGTTCGCGTCCCTAAGAAAATGAACGAACAAACAGATCAGCCACAGAGGGAGGAGAGCTAAGCGCTCTCTCTCCTCTCAGTAGAGTGGTTCGAGAAGTAAGCATAGCCCTATTGCAGCCGCAGAGCCTTTGCGCCTTCCTTGGCCAGGCGCCAATGTCCGTCGTCCCCCCGTCGTGCAAGCTGCCTGGCTTCAAGCCTCTGAAGTAGACGATTCATTTTGCCTCTGCCGGACCCATCTGGCTGCAAACCAACTGCCTTGGCCAAGTCGCTAACCGATCGCCCAGGCTTTTCTTGAAGCGCACGCAATGCCATGAGATCGAGACTGGATGATCTCTCATGAACTTCGTTGCCAGCAACCGCAACGGCCATCACGCTCCTGATTGGCCGTCTTTGTGCGTCTCGCCGCTGTGAAGACATCACGGAAACGAGTTCGAATGTGATGGGTGAGAATTCTGGGCCCCTGAACTTTTGATGTTGTTTCAGCCAGGCGACCTTATCCTTCTTTTCGAGATATACGTTTCCGTCGATCGCATTCAGGAAGGCACTACCGCCTCGTGGCACTTGGATATCGCCTCCCTTCGCGGGATGTGCGCAAATGATAACGCAGGGCTCGCCCGCAAGGTCCGTGAGGCTCCTAAGCGTCTCGGCGTGATGTTGCATCTCAACGTTTGCGTTGTCGTCCTGCCCTGAATAATATGCTGCGCTGGTATCGATAATAACCAAAGCATAAGGGCCCTTATCCTTGGCACCCTTCTTGACCTGATCTATGACTTGCTCCATCGGAAAGGCGGTCGGGATGAAATTCACTTCTATCGCCGTCGGATCAAAATCCATTTTCTCGGCCAACAAAAGCCAACGAGTTCGAATATCGTCTGGATTTTCGCCAGCAAAGTACAGAACTTTCCCTCTCTCGACTGTGCGCTCGCCGAGAGGGCGGCCGAGTGCGACAAGCGCTGCCAGCGTGAGTGCTATTGCGGTTTTGCCGCTGCCTGCCTTGGCTGTGAGGGAATAGATGAAGCCCTTCTGAAAGATTCCGTCGACAAGAAAGTTCGGCGGCTTCCATCCAGCCACGAACTGTTTGCTGGTCAGGATTTTGACGATAGCCGGGGTGCTGTTCAACTCATCTCTCGTTGGCATGAGCTGCCCCCATGCCGCAAGCCCTTGGGAGGGAGGCTTCCCAGGTATCCAGTTCAGCCGAGTTCCAGTATCTATTCCGGCCTATATAGACTGGACGTGGAAAGCCACCACCGGCCTTTAGCCACCGCCATATCGTCATAAGGCTGACGGAATAGCGTTCGGCTACCATTGGAGCTGTTAGGTAGTGGGTGGTGGGTCTATAGCTTGGAATGCGGGCGCTCCCCGCCTGGAGGGCCATTTCAGCCAAGAGCGGTGCGCTGCGAAAGCGCAGGCACCAATGTCACACTCAGAACGATTTTCACAGAAGTTCTCCATATGTCGTCGCGCGATCTTGCCGGCTGACTTCACTGCCAGGACATCCAAATCGAGAGGACGATTTCCAAGAGATAGTAGGCGAAGAACAAGTTTCAAGAATGATGTTAAGGAATTGTTATTTCTGCGTTTAAACGATCGTCGTCTGGTTACAGATTATGTTAAAAGTAAATCTATATATACAGCTATATGCTGGGAAGACGGGATTGGTCTGGCTGAAGAAGAGCGCGCCCTAAAGGTGGCGAGCCGATATGAGCTTCTTTCCGCAGGGGGGACGATTGGACGCGGCTAGGAGGAACTGGTAACCAGGTACCAGATAAATGAGGGTTGGCAATCTTTTGCCAAACTGCGTCAGTTGCCCGCAAATCTGTCTCTGTGGTGGGTAATGTATCGAAGGCTTGGCCAAAGCCGCATTTCGGATGGAAGGTGAATTCGACCAGCCTGCTTTTCGAGCAACGACCTATAATCACTTGGCACCTTATTATGGGAGACTAAGAGGCCATATTCGTCCGTGAGAGAAATCAGATGGCGATCGAAAAGCCAGTGTGCGGTTGCAGAAAGGGCAATTCCGTTCTGTATTGTGTCGGGCCCGCCGTCGGCAACTGACCAGATATGGGCGGCCTGAACTTCAGACCTACCCCCTCCGTTGACTATCCGCAGTCCGGTCACTGCACATCGGTTGTCGTAAGCATCACAAACCGCCAAACGGAAATTCGCATCTCTGATTTTTCGATTGAGAAGGACTGCCTCGACACGCCTCTCAAAATGGTCTTCCGATAGAGCCAGAAGTTCTTCGGTGCTGGCATCAACTTCATGGCTCTCTAAGCCGAGCTTTCGGGCGTTAAAGGGGGCCAGAGTATTCGAAAGCCCTGCATATACGACGGCAGCAAAATCGCTTTGATCTATTGGCCTCACAGAACGGCCCCTCAGATATAGGCCCACCATAGACACATCGGCGAGGTGCCGTAAGGCTCCTTCTCGATACTGATCACCCACCCGCCACGACGTAGGTCGGTCAAATGGCAGAAACTTGGCTATCGCAGCATAATGATAACCTGGGTTCGCCTGATCTGGGATGAGCTTGGTCACCATACCAACAGCGAAATATGCCTTCGATCCTCCCCCTGCTCGCGGTTGACGGAATATAACCCAGTCGCCAATGCACTCCTTAACGATGTCTAGGTATCGGGGGGGGAAATGGTATCTATGCGCTATGTCATCGTCATACGCTGAGGTCGGACTGGTGTCGAAGACGGCCTTCATTGCGACACGTCATAAAAGAATTCTTTGAGCTTCCTCCTCAGCTCGTCCGGGTCGCGGGTCTCGCATTCCCAAATAATTGCTGAACGCCAACCCAAACCACTAAGGGCAGTCACTGCATCGCTATCGCGTCTAACATTCTTATCGAACTTTTCCGCCCAAAAATCCTCCCTGGATTTCGGTGTCGATGCCTTTCGGCAGCCGGGGTGTCGGTGCCAGAAACAGCCATGAACGAAGAGAGCAAGCCCAAATCGTGGGAACACCAGGTCGGGCTTACCCGGCAGATCGTTACGATGCAGTCTATATCGCAGCCCAATCGAGTGGGCGGCTCGCCGCACTCTTATCTCCACTGAAGTGTCTTTCGACCTAACCCTGGACATAAGCCAGGACCGATGCTCCTGAGACAGCCTATCCATGGGCAATTTGTGGCTCGAAACTTAGATGCGTCTTGTACAGCTTCCGAGCGATTGTTCTAAAAATGGCCTCTGCGATTATGGGGGATACGCTGTTTCCGATCATGCGGAATGAGTGCCAGACCGTAGGGTGGAACAGGTGGCTATCTGGAAAGCCTTGAAGCCTTGCAGCTTCGCGAACCGAAATTACCCGTGGCAACTCAGGATGTATCGGGCGTACTGACTGGTAGGAGCCTCGATCAGCTCCTGTGCCTGCTCTCAGCGTCGGGCACTGACCTGTCCACTTCAGACGCGGATGGCGGCCCACCGGGTCGACGCCGCCTTGCGGAACTGACTGGAACCGCTCGATCACCGCCTGCGTGTGGGCTGTGCTACGATGCCCGGTAAAAAGACCGTCGCCAGCCCTAAGCCGGCTGGCGTACTCCGAAGCCCGCCCCGCAGCAGAAATTCGCCATACGTCATACCCATCGTCCTTCGAAACCGGGACCGCATACTTGAGGTCGCTGATCGCGGCTCGCACCGTTGCAGGCGGTCGCATTTCTGCATCGATATCGGCCGATGTCAGCGTATCTCCTCGATCTTTCAAGACGCCTATCACGAACAACCTCGCTCGCTTTGTCGCCGCGCCGAATAAAGAAGCATCCCATATGCACGGCCCGAGCAGGGAGTACTTACCCCGAACCCTATCCATAGCGCTATCAAGCACGAACCGCGTGTCCTCGTAGGCAAGACCACGGACATTTTCCATTACGAAAAAGCTAGGTTCGACTTCCTGAACCAGACGAAAGAAATGGTCAATAAGTTGTCGCCTCGGATCGGCAGGGTCACGAAGACCAATGTCGCTGAAACCTTGGCAGGGTGGCCCCCCAAAAATTCCATCGACACGCCCTCCCGCCGCTGCGCGTATGTCCGCCCCGGAAAGTTGAGTCACGTCCTTCAAAAAAAGCCGCGTGTCCGGGAAGTTGACCGTATAGGAGGATGTTAGGATCGGATCGTTATCGAATGCGGCGGCCACGCGGTAACCTGCGCGATGAGCACCGAGCGAAAACCCGCCGCAGCCAGAAAAAAGGTCCACTAAGATTGGCGCCCCCGGAACCTGCCGTGTCATTGGCAAGTCCTAGCATGGAAAAAGTGAGTCGTGCCTTGGTGCCATTGCCGCATCAGGAAATCACTTGTGCGAAAGCTGGGTACTGCTTGTAATAGGTCTGAAACGCCTCGATCTGATCGTCTTCCAAGTCGAATCCGAGCTGTTTAACCCGCTCGCGCGAAACCGACTCTGCGCAAGGAAGAAGGGCCTGAAGAACGGCAGCCTCTCTCACGGTCAAATGCGGAGCTATGATTCGCTTAGCCGGTTGGCACATCCATTTCTTGTCCGCAATTCTATCGGCTACGATCTTTACCGCCCCCTTCGTCGGCAGCACGCCACCTACGGTCACCATCGGTGTCGAGTCTTTATAGATCAATCGGAAAGCCGGCAGGAACCCTCCAGGCCGAGCAAGATCGGCGGCGACAGATCGCATGAAGGCAAGAGAATAGTCTGCCAGCGTCTCCTGCATCTCGTCGTCCTTGCAAGCCTTTTTTGGCAGATCGTCAGGAACCGCATCGCCGAATAAGGCCCGCAGATGCGCCGGCCGGTCTGGCGCGGTTCCATACTTGGACTCTCTGCCGTTGAAACTGATCAAAAGCACGCTGTTTGCCGGCAGGTTCTCCACTAGTGAGCGGACATCCTCCTTGATGCTCTCGTTGAACTCGTAGTCATAATCGAGCCAAACGAACCAAGGACGGCTCTTGATCGCTTCGTCGTTGTACAAACTGGGCAGTACCTCAGTAGAAAATCCGAATTTAACTTGGACGGTTGCGTATGGGGAATTAAAAGTTGCTCGCCGAAACCCGACATCGTTGCTCTCGATCGAGATCATGTCGTCGATCCTGAGAACCTTGTGAGCCATGATGAAATCGGTGAACCAAACTGAGCCGAAGCCTACATAGACGAGGCGTTCAAGGTCTATATGCGACTGCAAATCCCGTACGCCGTCAAAAACAAGCTGCCGTTGGATGTTTTTGCTGGGCCGAAGGCTGTAATTTACAACATTGAACGAGGGCATCAATCGTCTCCGACCATGTCGTCGTAGGTGTAGTCGAAGGTCCGTATGCCGACTTCTCGATAGGTCAGGTTGATGCTTCCCAGTTCTTTGGCGAGCCGTTTCATTTTGGCGATCGGCACCGAATAGTGAACATTGGCAACTCTTTCTAGGGGTCTCTGCGTCAGCTTGGGAAACTGCAACGGCACCTCCCGACGGAGTTGATAGATTGGAACTGGAGCGGCCTTTGCCTCGATCTCGCGGGCTTCTTCGAGAGCTTGTTTTCTCTGGTTCGTATAGGCGATCCACTTGCGCGTAACATCGCGCATCTGAGGTCTCGCCCGTCTAAAGATTTCGGAGGATTGGTCGACACTTCGCTTTGTCGTCGTTAACGGCAACGCAGTCGCTTTTGCAGCCGTGAAGAGAATGATCCCCATAAATCCGGAATACTGCCTGTGCCACTGCGGCCAATCTTCCGTACCCCAGCCGGAAACCGAAGTCTTGTCTGCCGCAAGAACGATCCGCCCATTGCAGATGATGTACCAGCCGAAGCGCCGGTCGCCATCGTCCGCCTCGTCCGGCTCGTTGCTCTCCGGCGGTAGAGCGGCCATACCGCCGATAACCTCGATAGCAACCTCGTCGCCGTCGACAGCGTCTTGATATTCAACGCGGATCGGTACGAAGTCATCGGATTGTCGAAGCTCTATCTTCCAACCGGGAATAGGCTTCCCGTTGAGAGAAATTGTTAATCCGCGATTGAGGTGAAGGGAGTAGTCGCGAGCGATGGTCCTCCGTAAATTCTGCAGGAAGGCTGGGCTCTCAAAAGAACTCTTCGCACCGGTGGTGAGTACTTTTACGACAATTTCGACCCCATTATTCTCAAGCGGATCGTCTTCTACTATGTCGAAATCCCAAAGCGGGGCATTGTCGGACAGCCAACTTGGCACATCAATTGGCACTGCGAACGCTAGTTCGTTTCCAGAGCCATCATCAAACGTGCTGCGCACTCTAATTTCCGACCCCAGCTTGAAGACAGCCCGCTTCATTCCAATTCCGTAGACGCCAATGCTGTATTCATCCGGCTCGTCAGATGGCTTCCGTCCAAAACTGAAAGCGTAGTTGGCAGCCTCGTCCAATGTCATTCCCCCGCTATCGTCGCGGATGACAAATCGATCGGGATAAGCTTCGATTTCAATCGAGTATTTGGAGAGATCGACGTCTTCAGCAAGTCCCATCGGGCGGCTGCCTTCGCAACGCCAGGCGCCGTCAATGCTATTATCTATAAGGTCAAGAATGCAATCTTCAAGAGTAATGTCACGTGTGATCATCTGAACGAAGAATGTCTTCGTCGGATACGCAGATGCCTTTGTTTTTACTATCAAAACGCCCCCCCATATACAATGTAGCCAACCGTTTTCAAATTAGCTTCCACGCACCGTCATAGCAATTGGTGCGCCTGAAATCTCGCCGGAAATACCAATTGCCCGGAATGACTGGAACAGGTCAAGAGCTCGCATTGGCACAGAAGCGGTTTTGGAGATCAACCTCGGAGCCAGCACCCGACTATCCCGACGCTAGGGCTTCGCCAGTCCCAAGAGCAGCCCACACCAAGCGTTTATCACGGCATCTAAGACCGCCCTGAGTGAATAGAACTGTTCTGGCCTTCCGGCCCGAGACTCAGATCGTATCAAAACCTGTGGACCACCGTTCGTTTTTCCTTCGCCGTTCTCTGCGGCATGTCCCGCAATAGTTAGCGCCACACCATCCTGATCAACGAACGTGGTCGCCCGATCCAACACCCCATGCTTGATGGCGTTTGCCGCCTCTCCCAACATCCTATTGTAAAGCTCTGTGTGAGGTGCAGAAGCCCGCAACGCAACAGTGACCTTAGCGCGCGTTGCGACGAGCACGTGCTGAGGTGTCGGAACGGCGGGAAGGGCGAGGTGCGGGATCAACCTTCGGGCGGCGGCGATATCCGTAAAGTGGTAGAGAAAGAGGGATGCGTTCATCGCGCTTCTTAAAGCTTCAAGGCAGGCAAATTCGTAGTCGCCCTGTCCAGCGAGGGACTTCTCCAGCTGGTCTTCGGCGGCAGCAAAAAGCCTATACGAACGCAATACAAGCGCCTCCCAGTGCTGTACGTGCGGCAGCTGACCCATTGCCTTTCTCCTAAGAAGCAGCCTTCAGCTATTACACGAGCCGCTTGCTCAAACCAACTAGCGCTGAGGTTCCTGGTCACGCCAATAGGCAGGGCCTAGTGGCAGAGACACGGCAATCCTGGAATTGGAATTCAGGCATGTAGGCGGTGTTTTTCCCGCCTGCTTTGAGACAGCCAATTTATGCCTTGATATGCCTTTGATTTTAGAATCAAAAGACCCGTAGTTGGCATTTGCACCAAAAGCGACCTGAAGCGATCCAATTTATGAGATTGGCGCGTCAGCGAAACACACCATTCATATCCATATATAGACCATAGGCGGGCCCAATCGCGAACAGCCAGTCTTGGCGGCCTCTCAGCAGGACCCCCGGCAGGCGTTCAAGCCGCTTCATTTTAACTCTCAGACTTTCTGCGGACGGCAAATGCGCGCGCGCTCGCTGGATTGCCGCTAGATCATCTTGTGCATGCTTGCCAACGTACTGGCCAAGAATGGGATCGCTTAGCGACTGCCGGTCAACATAGGCCGTTCTATCCAAATTTTCATTCCAATTGATCAAAATTACTGCGGTCTGCATTTCGTTTGTCCAAAACGAATCAAGGCCTTCGACCAATGAGGCCTCATAGGGCCCAAGACCCTGAGCGTCCAAGAATACATCTCGAAGGGCAGCCCGGTATTGACGAGCCTTGCTACTGGGAAGTCCCGTGATCCATTCGCCGAGCCATCCGGCCTTATCGCTCATCCATGGGGCCATTCCTCCACCAAGGACGATGTCTGCGGGACTGCCACCCTCGCGTACAATCACGTTGATGGCCTCGCCTGGGACAGCAAAATCCTGAGCACGAGCGTAGGATGAGCCAAATAGCAGCAGAACGGCGATCAGGGGTAGGATGCTTCTCACTGATGCCTCCATAACGTATCCGGCAAGCTGAGATTGTTCAGTATATCGAGGTGTATATTTTGAGCAACTGAGTTCGCTTCCCCGCATGGACCTGCGGGACGTTCTTGCTGCAAATCTGCGCCGACTGAGACACGCAAAAGGGCTGTCTCAGGACGATCTCGCCTATGAGGCGGAAGTCAGCCGGAGCTACCTGAGTCAGGTCGAGAAGGGTAAATATTACGCAAGCCTCAAGATCATTGAAAAGCTTGCAGCGGTACTTCAAATCGAAGCTTGGGAGCTTCTGAAAGCACCCGCCAGAGAGAAATAGTGGGTCGATTGTTCGTCTGTGGCTTCCGTCGGTCAGGGCGATTGACACCTTGCGAAAGGCTGAGCCGCCGAATGGCCCTATATTAGCCCCTTAGCTTCACGACGTTCGACATCTGTTGCTCGTCGACGAGAGCTCGAAGTTTGCTTGACCATGCCGTCAGCGCCGTGCGCTTCTCATCTGCGTATTCATAGCGGTTATAGACAGCAGCCACGCCGCTGATTTTGCCGCTCTTGTGATTGAGTACCGCTTCGACCACATGCACAGGGAAGCCTAGCGCCGCCATGCCCGACGCCGCCGTGCGGCGAAGATCGTGCAATCGCCATTCGGGTATCTCGACCTGAGCAGGATCGGCCCCCGTCGCGTCTGCTTCTTTGCCGGCAATCTCCAGCATGGCCGCGTCAAGCCGCTTCTTGGCCTTCGAATACCCCGACACGCTTGTGGTCCCGGTTGTGGTGAAAAGGAAGCCGCCGCTCATCCTCGGCAACGCCTCCAGGATCGCAACGGCGTCCGCCGACAAGGGAACGAGATGCTCGTTACCGTTCTTGGACCTTTCGCGCGGTATCAGCCACGATGGCTTGTCACCCGCGAGCGTGAACTCCTTTCGCACCGCGCCAGCAACCTCCTCACGCCGCTGGCCGGTGAGCAGGAGCATTTGCCACACCGACCCAAAGGGATAGCCAAAACTTTCCGTTGCCCGCCAGAACCACCGAATTTCGTCATCCGTCAGTACACGGTCGCGCGATACGATCGGAGCCGGCGCCTTGACCCCCATTGACGGTGATGACGACAGGAGGCCGCGCTCGACCGTCCAGTTGAAGAACTTGCTAATGATCGCGAGTACCCGATTTGCCGAAGCCGGCCCGCCGCGCTCCTCGATATCGTGCAGCACATCGTTCACATCGACCTTTGCCATGCGCCTGATCTTCTTGTCGCCCCACGCTGGCCGCAGATACAGATCGATGAAACGGCGCGTCTCACGAGCAGTCGAGGGGCGGTTTTTCTTGTCGACGTGCTTCTCCAGGAAATCATCCAGTGCAGCGCCCACGGTATCCGCACCGGACGCCGACGATGCCAAGGCGCGCTTCTTCTCTGCGGCAGGGTCGCGTCCCTCCTTAAGCACTGCCAGAACCGTGCCTGCGGCAGCGTGAGCCTCGGCAAGCGTATGCCCGTCACCGAGATCAGGTCGGCGCCCTTCCGGTAGCGGCACTGCCCTCTCAGCCAGCGCTGGGCCGATGGTGAGCTTCTTCGGCTTGCCGGCAAGGCGATACCGCAATGCCCACGACTTCACTCCAGACGGCTGAACGACGAGATAGAGGCCGGGAGAGGCGGCGTCTGGGAATTCAATTCGTGCCCCACTCGGCTTCACGGCTGCGATAAATTTCGATGTGAGTGCCTTTGCCATAATCGACCCCTTTCGTTACCCCCGATCCCCAGGGTAACGACAAGGGTAACGGGCTGAGGTGATAGATAGCGTTATTACGGGAGCACATCAATCCCTAACATTTAAGCAAGAGGATGGTCAAATCGAGCATTTCTAATCGTTTTTAGCATGCCGGCAGTTAGGAGACGTTATCCCGGGTTATCTAATAGCACATCATTCGTAATGATGGGGTCAGGTGTTCGAGTCACCTAAGCGGCACCATTCCTTCAAGCAGCAATCAATGGCGCCGTCACTGGGCCGAGCCTCGGCTCCGGCCGTTCGCTGCTTTTGTCGGACAGGTAAGTGAGGATGGAGGCCTCGCCTCGGGATCGAACCGAGGCTTCAGAGATTTGCAGTCTCCAGCGTAGCCGCTCCGCCACGAGGCCATCGCTGTCCAAGTAGCAGCCTAATATTTACGGAAAGGTTAAGGCCGAACCGCCGCTGGAGCAACGGCTTGCAGCGCCGGCGAGGCATATCGGCCATTGTCGAGGCCCTGGTTTGGTGTGAAACTCGGAGCCTCTGAATGGAGGTCGAAAATGCCCAACAATTTCAAGACCGGAGACGTCGTCAGGCTGAAGTCCGGAGGCCCGAAGATGACCATAAGCGACGGCGCGGCCTCGGGCATATTCATGTGCCATTGGTTCAACCGCGAGGGTGACGTGTGGACCCCGCAACATGCCGGCTTCAAGCCAGACCAGCTGGTCGCGGCCGACCAATCAGACTAGGTCCCTGCCGACGCGGTTTTGCTTGAACCGGCGCCAAACCTGGCACGGGTTCACGTCCAGCGCTGAGGCGCCGGGTTTGGCACGTCAATGCGGCCATCGACGGAGCCCTTGCATCCAGGAAATGCGTCCGAAACAACATTGCGCCACCGACGGATTTCCGCCGTCGCGGCGTTTAACGGTTGAAGCGTGACCTCGGCTCAAGCCGTGGCCACGAGCCAACCGGAGACGCCAACGCATGATACGTCGTTCGATACTTGCCGCTGCCATGAGCCTGCTGACCGTAGCGGCTCTCGCCCAGACAGCGACGCAGCCGCCTGCCGCGACGCCGCCGGTTGCCGCACCGGCCACGCCGAAGGCGAGGTCCGACATCACGCTGGCCAAATTCCAGAAGCGGCGCGAAAAGGCGATCATGGCTGCCGACACGGATGGCGACGGCAAGATCAGCCTGCTGGAATGGGAAGCCTTTCAAGCCAAGCGCAACATCAAGGGCGACCCCGTCAAATCCTTCGCGCGCCTCGATTCCAACCATGACGGCTTCATCGACCGCGCCGAACTCGATGCCTTCTTTGCCAAGCGCTTTGCCAGGCTGGACAAGAATTCCGACGGCGTCCTGACGGCCGACGAACTGCCGGGCCACAAAACCGCTCCCAAGCAGGAGCAATGACCAAGAGGCAATGACGTGCGATGAACATCGGGAGTGCGCCGGCTGATGAGCGCCGATCCGGACGAGGAGCTGGTTCGCCGCGTCGGCGCCGGCGATCCGGCAGCCGTGCAGACGCTCGTCGCGCGCAAACTGCCTCGCATCCTGGCGCTTGCGGTGCGCATGCTCGGCGATGCTGCGGAGGCCGAGGATGTCGCGCAGGAGACCTTCGTGCGGATCTGGCGCCATGCCTCGGGCTGGCGACGCGGCAATGCGCGCTTCGACAGCTGGATCCACCGGGTGACGCTGAACCTCTGTTACGACCGGCTGCGCCGCAAGCGCGAATGGGTGACCGACGACCTGCCGGAAATGGTCGATCCCGCGGCCCTTCCCGATGCCCATCCGCAGGAGGACGCGCAGCGGGTAGAGCGGGCGCTGCAACGCATAGCGCCGCGCCAGCGCGAAGCGATCGTCCTGGTCTATTACCAGGAGATGTCCAACCTCGAGGCAGCAGCGACCCTGGAGATCAGCGTCGACGCCCTGGAGAGCCTGCTTTCGCGCGGCCGGCGGTCGCTGCAGACGATCCTGGCCAGGGATGGCGCCGATGAGTGAGAACCGGGCAAGCGGCACCGATGGGCAAGGGGAAGACCATGGCTGAAGGGTCCAGGAACGAACCGGCAATGGATGCCACGCGCTTTGCGGCCCTGGCAGAGGCCTATGGCAGTGACTTGCGGCGATGGCCGGAGGCTGAACGGGTGGCCGCCGCGATCTTTGCGCCGAGCGAGACTGGCCAGGCCATTTTGCAGCATGCCAGGAGACTTGACGCCCTGCTGGACGGCTACCGCGTCGGCGCGCCCGACAAGGCCCTGCACGGCAGCATCGTGCAGGCCGCCGGCCGGTACCTCGCCCAACGCCGGCGCCAGCGGTTCTGGTGGCTCGGACTGGGGCTTGCCGGCATTGGCCTGGCCGGCGCTGTCGCCGGATTGGCCCTGGTGAGCATCGTCACGCCCGAGGTCCAGCCGGACCACTATGTGCTGGACGCCAATGCGACGGCGTTCGGCGACGCCAGCCCGGACCGCGACGCGATCGAGGAAGACCTATGAGCATGAGCCGAAACCTTGTCACCCTGTCGGTGGTGCTCAACGTCTTCCTGGCCGGGGCGCTTGCCGGCGGGGCCGTCTGGATAAGAAGCGGCAAGTCAGGTCAGGGCTACTCATTGGAGACGGCCGGTGGCCGGCTTCCCGAGCAGGATCGCTCGGTGTTCCGCGAGGCGTTGCGCGACGTTCGCCGCGAATCCCGTCAGGTCATCCTCGACGGCCAGCAAGCCAGGCGCGAGGCGGCAGACCTGCTGCGACAGCCGGTTCTGGACGCGACGGCCCTGTCGGCGGCGCTGGAGCGGGCGCGCAATGCCGACGTCACCGTGCGCATGCGGCTTGAGCAGCGCATCGTCGAGTTCGCGGCGGCAAGTTCCGCCGAGGGGCGCCGCGTGCTGGCGGAAGGGCTCACCAGACGCGCTGGGTCGCAACTGTCGGCGGTGCCAAAAAAATCGCCGTGACGACCGACGGAAAGCGCCGACGACGCCGTTTAACAGGAGAAGGGCAGGACCTGCCGGACCATGTGCGTGCAGGTTTTCAACCTCGGACACTTCGGAGTATGGCCATGAATTATTTGACAAAATACGTGCTCACCGCGGCTCTCGCCGTGACCGGAACGGTTGCGACGGCTGCGGCATCCTCGGCGATGCCAATGGCGCCGCTTGCCGCGCCGGCGCTGGTCGAGCATGCCGCCTGGGGCTGCGGCCCGGGCTGGCATCCCAATCCCTGGGGACGCTGCGTGCCCAATCGTGTGGTGGTCTACCCTCGTTACATCTATCGGCATGGTCCGGCCTTCTACGCCTGGCATCGGCACCATGTCTGGCACCGCCGGCATCACTGGTAGGATGCGCGTCGGGGGTCGGCCACTCCGTGCCGGCCTCCTCCCCCTGTTGACTATGCACGAAACGGCTCGAACGAGCCTCATGCGCCAGGCGCTTGAGGCTCAGGCGATGGAGAGCTGACTTGACTGTCCCGGCCTCCAATTCCCTGCCGCCAGATCCGGTGCTCGTGGCGTTCAACCGTTTCGGGCTTGGTGCAAGGCCTGGCGACCGTGAGATGCTGGCCGGCGATCCGCGCGGCTATCTCAGGGCGGAACTGCGGCAAGCCGACATCGCCATGATCTCGCTCGACGATCCGGCCTATGCCGGCTTGCTGGGCAGCACGCCGGCCATCCAGGCCAGCATGGCGGCAAATTTCCAGCTCCAGCGCGAGCGCACGGCGGCAGCGCAGCCAGCGACGGCGAGCGCCCAAGCTGTGCCCGCACAGGCCCTGCCCGCCCAGATCACGCCAGCCCACCCCGCGCTTGCGCCTGCGCCCACCGACAAACCCGTCGTGCCGCAGGTCGAGGCGACGTTGTTCCGAGCGGAAGCACAGGCGCGCTTCGACAAGGCCGTTCGGGCGAAGGCCGGCTTCGTCGAACGGCTCGTCTGTTTCTGGTCGAACCATTTCTGTGTTTCGGTGGCGAAGGACATCCTCATTGAAGCCAGCGCCGGCGCCTTCGAGCGGGAGGCCATCCGCCCCTTCGTGCTCGGCCGCTTTGCCGACATGCTGCTGGCGGTGGAGCATCATCCGGCGATGCTGCTCAATCTCGACAACCAGCAGTCGGTCGGGCCGGACTCTCGGGCGGGCAGCAACCGCAAGCGCGGGCTCAACGAAAACCTCGCCCGTGAAATCTTGGAACTGCACACGCTCGGCGTCGGCAGCGGCTACAGCCAGGCCGATGTCACCAGTTTCGCACGCATCCTCACAGGCTGGACGATGGCCGGGCGCGACGGGCGGCTGGGCGAGCCCGGCAATTTTGTCTTCAACGCAAACGCACATGAGCCGGGGGATGCGGTGCTGCTCGGCAAGACCTATCCTGCCGGCGGCATGGGACAGGCGGAGGCCGCGCTCAACGATATCGCCCGCCACCCGGCAACGGCCTTGCATATCGCCACCAAGCTGGCCCGCCATTTCATCGCCGACACGCCGCCGCCGTCTGCAATCGCCCGCCTCGCCAAGGTCTTCGCCAAGACCGACGGCAATCTGCGGGCGCTGGCCGCCGCCCTCATCGCCATCCCGGAGGCGTGGTCGACGCCATTGGCGAAGATGCGTTCGCCCTTCGACTATGTCGTCGCCATCCGCAGGGCGACCGGCCCCGGTCCGGCCAAAGATCCCGGCCAGTCGCTCGGCTGGCTCAACGCGCTGGGCGAGCCGCTGTGGCAACCGCCGGGACCGAACGGCTTTCCCGACGGGGCCGACGGCTGGGCATCGGCGGAGGGCATGAAGATCCGCCTCGACATCGCCTGGCAGGCAGCGCGGCAGGCTGGGGATATCGGCAATCCCAACGACATGCTCGATGTGCTGATCGGCCCTGCCGCCTCACCGGAGACGAGGCAAGCGATCGCAAGGGCCGAATCCAAGCAGCAAGGGCTGGCGCTGTTGCTGATGGCTCCCGAATTCCAGCGCAGATAGTTCCAGCGAAGATCGCTGCCGTGGAGGCGAAATCATGAGCCTGCTGTGCGAAACACCGGATCCCTCCCGCCGCGCGATATTGATGACCGGCGGCGCATTGTTTGCCTGGGCCTACATGCCCCGCTTTGCCCGCGCCGCCGACAATCGCGATCCGCGCCTGATCGTCATCGTGCTGCGCGGCGCACTTGACGGGCTCTCGGCGGTCGGTCCGGTCGGCGATCCCGACTATGCCGGCCTGCATGGCGACATCGCCCTGTCGCTGGCAGGCCCGCATGCGGCGCTGCCGCTCGACGGCTTCTTCGCGCTCAATCCGGCGATGCCGGTGTTTGCGCGGCTGTATGGGAATAACCAGGCGGCGGTCGTGCATGCGGCCGCGACCGGCTATCGTGAGCGCTCGCATTTCGACGGCCAGGATGTGCTGGAAAGCGGCTTTGCCGGTCCCGGACATGTCACGACCGGCTGGCTCAATCGGGCGCTGGAAAGCCTGCCAGCGGGCGACCGCGTGGCAACGCTTGGCGGTCTGGCCGTCGGGCCGTCGACACCACTGGTGATCCGTGGGGCGGCGCCGGTGCTTGGCTGGGCGCCGCTATCGCTGCCGACGCCCGGCGACGGGCTCGCGGCGCGCGTTCTCGATCTCTACCAGCACCGCGACCCGGTTCTCGCAGTGGCGCTGCAAAAGGGGCTCGACGCCGACCGGATGGCCGTGGACGACAAGATGGGCAAAACAATGAAGCCGAAGGGCGGCCTCGACAGTGCGGCGGGGATGCGGCAGGCCGCGCAAGGCGCTGCAAGGCTGATCGCTGCCGATGACGGGCCGCGCGTTGCAGCCCTGGCTTTCGATGGCTGGGACACGCATGTCAATGAAGGCGGTGCGACCGGCCGGCTCGCCACCTTGCTCGGCGGCCTCTACGGCGTCTTCGAGGAATTCGAGAAGGGCTTGGGCGAGCGCTGGAAGGACACCGCGATCGTCACCATCACCGAGTTCGGACGCACGGCGCAGGTCAACGGCACCGTCGGCACCGATCACGGCACCGGCACCGTGGTGCTGCTGGCCGGCGGCGCGATCAAGGGCGGCCGCGTCATCGCCGACTGGCCGGGGTTGAAGCCGGCTCAGCTTTACGAACAACGCGATCTCGCGCCGACCAGTGATGTCAGGGCAGTGCTGAAAGGGTTGCTTGCCGATCAGTTCGGCCTTTCCGCCGCGGTCCTCGGCGACAAGGTGTTTCCCGATTCCGCCGCGGTGAAGCCGATGCGAGGGCTCGTCGCCTGAAGTAGCCTTGCTTCAGAGCGACGCCACGGTCTTCAGCGCGCCGTCGAGCATGTCGCCCTTCTCGTCCTTCAGTGCCGCCTCGCGCAGGCGGCGGATCCAGTCGGCGGCATCCGGGCGGCCCTTTACCAGATCGAGCGCCGACAGCACCCGGTCGAATTTCGACTGGGCGCGGACGTGGGTGTCGCTGTAGCCCTTGATCAGCCGGCGGCAGTTGAGGATTTCGACGGCCAGCGCGTAGTCGACCGGCACGTAGCCAAGTGCCAATGCGTACCAGCGTTCGAGATGGTTGGTCTCCACCTGGTGACGCAGCAGGCGACGGCGCCAGCGGCGCAAGCCGCCGATGAACCAGAGCGCTGCAAAGCCGGCGAAACTGTCGGTGCGGATGCGACGGCCATGGTTGATGCGGCGGTCGAGAAAGGCGGCGAGCTTCGGCCGGCTCTCGATGTAGCTGCCTAAGTTTGCCGGCAAAGTACCGCAGAACTCCTCGATGCGCGGATGGAAATATTCGGTCACCTGGAGGATCGAACCGTCCTTGACGCCGACCTCGCGGCGCACCCGCCGGTCGCGCGTCGAGCGCGTCTTGAGATCAGCGACGCGGATCATGTCGTCGTAGCACATGGCGTTGGCGAGATGCTTCGCGGCAGCGACCGACAAGTCATATCCGCGATCCGGCCCGTCCAGCGCGATGGCCTTGTCCAGCCGGTCGAGATATTCACGCCCGTAGGCGATGTCCTGATAGTCGACGACCTTTCTCAGCCCCCTGAGCGCCATGTCGCGCACCGCCTCGGGCATCACATCGATGCGGGCGGTCAGCGCCTGCCAGCCTTGCAGCAGGCTCTGCGGGCCAATCACATGCCCTGCGCCCAGCGCAGATCCGACAATCGCCGGCTCTGCCTTCTTTGGCGCCGGGGCCGCCGTGCCGCGCGCGCGATCAAACGCAGCACCGAAGGCGGCGAGGCTGGCCTTGACGCCGCGCCCGCCGGCACCGATCGCCTGCTCGTAGCTTTCGCGGGTGAACGGCAGCGCGTCTGACCCGGCCAGCGCGCCAAGCAAGCTGGCCGAGATCATCGAGCCATTGTCGGCGGCGATCTTCTCCATGTCGAAAGCGATGAAGCGCTTCGAGGCGGCTTCCGCCGTCGCATGCACTTTCAAGGAGGACGCCCGGCCGTCGCCAGGCTCGATCTTTTCCGAGACGGCAGCGATGCGGTGCGAGGACGCGATCAGCGTCGTCCGCTCTGGCGTGACGAAGCCGCGGATGATGGCGCGGCCGGCTTCCATCAGTTCCGCCGCGATCAATATGTCGACGTCGCCTTGCGAGGGCGACAGCGCGAAGACCGGCAGCTGGCCGGTGTCGCGGGCCATCTCGACATAGTAGATGGTGGCGCCGGTGCGCTGGGCGACACCGGCGACCGAGGTCGATTGCGCGACGTAGCCATTGCGCTCGGCGACGTCGGTGATCCAGTCGGCCAGCACGCCGCCACCCTGGCCGCCGACCGCAAGCACGGCGAGCTTGATGACGCGCTCGTCGTCGTGAGCGCCGGCTCGGGGGCGAAATGGCGGGACAGCGTCAAGCATCTGCGAAGGTCAGGCGCCGGCTCTCGCGGCGGCGCTGCAACAGGCTGATGATGGCGCGCCGCGCCGCTTCGAGGAAGCGATCCCAGCGGCCCGGATTGTGGACGACATCGGCGCGATAGAACGATGGGCACAGCACCGCCGCATCGGCGACCTCGCCGCAATTGCCGCAGCCGACGCAGCTCTGGTCGATATGGGCCACGGGATCGTCGCGCAGCGGATCGTCGAGCGACTTCACCGACAGCGACGGGCAACCGGACAGCCGCATGCAGGCATGGTCACCGGTGCAGATGTCTTCGTCGATGCCGAACTTCGGCTTCACCACGCGCTCGCCACCCTTGATCGCCTTGTCGACAAGGGGCTTTTCGCGGCGCTGCCGGTTGAGCATGCATTCGGACGAGGCGACGATGACCTTCGGTCCCTTCTCGTCGGTGGTCAGCGCCTCGCGCAGCGTGTCCTGCATTTTGGTCACGTCATAGGTGCGGTCGATGTGGCGCAACCATTTGACACCCATGCCTTTCACCGCCTCGGTGATCGGATGCTTGGTCGACTTGGTCTTGTTGCCCGCGCGCGACGACAGAATATCCTGCCCTCCGGTCGCGGCCGAATAGAAATTGTCGACGATGACGATGACGCCATCGTTCTTGTTGAACACGGCATTGCCGATCGAGGAGGTCAGGCCGTTGTGCCAGAAGCCGCCGTCGCCGACGAAGGAGATCGAGCGGCGCTTGGCGTCGGGCGAATTGAAGGCCGAGGCCGAGGCCGGCCCCAGCCCATAGCCCATGGTGGTGGCGCCGAGCTCGAATGGCGGCATGATCGAGAACAGGTGGCAGCCGATGTCGGAAGCGATGTGGTGCTTGCCGAGTTCCTGCTCGACCAGCTTGGTGGCGGCAAAGATCGGCCGTTCCGGGCAGCCGATGCAGAAGCCCGGCGGACGACCCGGCACGACGTTGATCAGGTCGGCAGTATCGACGCCGTCGCCGACCTTGTTGGGCGCGCGCACCTCGCCCGGCAACAGATGCGGCGCCTCGGCACGCAGGAAGGCGCCGATGCCGTCAAGCATGACCTGGCCGGTGTATTCTCCGGCCATCGGCAGATGCTCCTTGCCGACCAGCCTGGTGCCGCGCCCGGCCTTGTGCAGCATCGCCGCAAAGGCCTGCTCGATGTAATTGGGCTGACCTTCCTCGACGACCAGCACGGACTGCTTGCCCTCGCAGAAGGACAGGAACTCGTCGTCGATCAAGGGGTAGACGGCATTGAGCACATAAAGCGGCACATCGGTGTCGCCATAGGTGTCGGCGAGGCCGAGCCGCTGCAGGGCGCGAATGACCGAATTGTACATGCCGCCCTGCATGACGATGCCGACCGAGCCGTGGTCCGAGCCGAACATCTCGTTGATCTTGTTCTTGCGGATGAAATCCACCGCTGCCGGCCAGCGCTTCTGCACCTTCTCCTTCTCGTGCAGGAAGGAGGCGGGCGGCAGCACGATGCGGCCGGTGTCGCGGCGTGGCGCGTCGAGCGCATCGGCCACCGTCATCGGCGGCCGCTTGTTGTCCTTGGCGATGAAATGGCCATGGACATGACAGCAGCGGATGCGGACCTGCAGCATGACCGGCGTGTTGGAAATCTCGGACAGCTCGAAACCGTCCTCCACCGCCTTGACGATCGACGGCAAATTGGGGCGCGGGTCGAGCAGCCAGACCTGGCTCTTCATGGCGAAGGCGTGGCTGCGCTCCTGCATGATAGAGGAGCCCTCGCCGTAGTCCTCGCCGACAATGATCAGCGCGCCGCCGGTGACGCCGCCCGACGCCAGATTGGCGAGCGCATCGGAGGCGACATTGGTGCCGACGGTCGACTTGAAGGTTGCCGCCCCGCGGATCGGGTAATGCACCGATGCGGCCAGCATGGCGGTGGCGGTGGCCTCCGAAGCGCTGGCTTCGAAATGCACGCCGAGCTCGCCCAGAATGTCCTGCGCGTCGGCCAGCACGTCCATCAAATGGCTGATCGGCGCGCCCTGATAGCCGCCGACATAGCCGACGCCGCATTGCAGCAGCGCCTTGGTGATGGCGAGAATGCCTTCGCCGGCAAATTCCTCGCCGGAACCGAGCCGCAGCTTTTCGACTTCCTTGGCAAAAGACCGTTCGGCCATTTCTTTCTCCCTTCCGTTACCGCCGGCGCTGGCGGCGCGTAGGTCTAGATGTCGTGCTTGCGGATGTTTTTGAGCATCTTCAAAAGTGTGGCGATGAGCGCGGAATATTCGGCGTCGTCGATATCGTTAAACATCGCCTCGAACGCGTCATGCATGGCTGGCCAGGCGCGGGTGAACTCGGCGCGGCCATCGTCGGTCAGGAAGACATGGCGGATGCGGCTGTCGGTGACACCCTGCTCGCGCCGCACCAGGCCCTGGCCCTCCAGAGTGTCGAGCGTCCGGCTCAAGGTCGACTGCTCGATCACCGTATAGACCGAGAGGTCGTTGACGGTGATGCCGTCGGTGACCGACAGCACGGCCAGCGTGCGGACCTGCGGAATGGTCAGCCCCTGTTTGCGGAAATCGTCGCGGAGGGTGGCGTTATAGCGGCCCATGATGCGGTTCATCAGATAGGGCGCGAATTGCTGCAGGCCGATCTGCCCCAAGGTGGAAATGCGCTGGCGCTTTTCCGCGACCTTCTGTTCCATCACAGCCTCCCCGCCAGGAGAAAGCCGGAGCCGCCGCCGAGGCCGGCACCGGGATGGGTCGAGGCGCCGATATGATGGAGGCCCTTGATGCCGGTCTGGTGGTTGCGGCTGGTCTTGAACGGGCGCCACAGGAACGACTGGTCGATGGTCGAGGAGCCGCCATAAGGATCGCCGCCAACCAGATTGATGTTCATTGTTTCGAGATCGGCTGGCGAATAGGCGCGGCGCGCGATGACGCTGTCCTTGAAGCCGTCGATATGGCTGGCGAGGATGGCCTCGACGCGGTCGGCATAGGCTTCGCGCAGCGCCTCGGTCCATTGGCCATCGGCCGGTGTCCCCAGCTTGCCGGCGGCATCGCCCTTGATGTAGCGTGGCGCCTCGGGCAGTTGCAGCCACAGGATCGCCTTGCCCGGCGGGCAGCGCGAGGGATCGAGTGCATGCGGCTGGCCGACGCAGATGGTCGGAACCTCCGGCAGCATGCCGCGCGCCGCCTCGTTGCAGGCTTTCGACACGCCATCCAGTCCCGGCGTCAGGTGCAGCAACGCGACCTTGTCCAGGCCTTCGCCGCGCCATGCCGGCGGTCTGTCCAGGGCATAGTGGATCTGAAAATTGCCTTTGCCGTAGCGGTATTTCCGCATCGCCTCGGCATCGCCCCTTGGAGCATCAGCGCCGAGCAGCCGGCCATAGAGTTGCGTCGGCGTGACCGAGCAGATGACGCTCTTCTTCGCGTTGACCGTTTCGCCCGAGGCCAGCCGCACGCCGGTGGCGCGACCTCCAGTCACGATGATGGAGGCAACGTCCGCTTCGGTGGAGATGACGACGCCGCGTTCGGTGATGAGCGCCTCGAAGGCGGACAGCAGGTTCTTCGCCCCGCCCTTGACGATCGGCGCGCCGGCCGCCTCCAGCGCAAAGGCGATGACCTTGGCGATCTGGCCGGAGAAAGCATCTTCCGGTCCGAGCCCGGCATGCAGCACCCAGGGTGCCCACAGCGCGCGGATGGTTTCCGACTGGTAGGTGCTTTCGAGCCAGTTGCGCGCCGGCACCAGCGCTTCGCCGAGAAAGGCGGCAAGGCCACGTGGGCCACGCCGCCAGCCGTCGCCAACCAAAAGCTTCGCCGTCGGATAGGACCACAGGCTGCCGCCGAGCAGGCCGAACAGCAGGCCGGCATTGCGTTCGATGCCACCGACATCGTCTGCATGCCGGTCGCCATCGCCCGCGGCGATGGCATTGAGCGCCGCGATGTTGGCGGCGCGGTCGGTGCTGAGCACGGCACGGCTGCCGTCCGGTCGCAGCACGCCGGTCGGCGTGCCGGTGTGGCAGAACTCCAGCCCGTGCCGGGCGAGGTCGGCGCCCAGCGCCGCAAAGGCCGGTGAGGTGATGAACAGCACGAAGGTCGTCGCCATCACATCATGGATGAAGCCGGGCGCGGTGATCTCCTCGGTGCGCATGCAGCCGCCAATGCGGTCGTTGCGCTCGAGGACGAGCACCTTCGCGCCCTTGCCGCCAAGCATCGCCGCGCAGACCAGCGCGTTGATGCCGCTGCCTACGATGATGTGATCCGGCTGGCTCACGTCAAAACGCTTTCGCTTAGCCCTTCGGAACAAGCGCCAGCGCGCGGATCGGGCTGCCGGTGCCATGTTCGATCTTGAGCGGCGCCGCGATCAGGATCGCACCCTTCGGCGGCAACTGGTCGAGGTTGCAGAGGCTGGCAAGCCCATAACGGTTGGCCTTGTGTATCAGCGTATGCGCCGGGAATGGCGGCTCCATGCCACCGGCCTTGCCGGCGTCGGTGCCGATCGTCTCGCTGCCCCAGCCCTTGATGTCCTTGCTGATCAGGAACTGGATGGTTTCCGCCGTCGGACCCGGCGTATGCGGGCCGGTCTCGTTGGCGTTGAGGAACTCGGCCTCGGAGCCATTGCGCTTGTACCAGTCGGTGCGCATCACCACCCATTCGCCGGCATTGATCGCGCCATGCTTGGCTTCCCACGCCTTGACGTGGTCGACGGTGAGCAGGAAATCGTGGTCGGCGGCGGCTTCCTTCGAGCAGTCGATGACATTGACCGGGCCGACGAAGTTCTGAGCCGGAATGGTGTCGGTGGCGCCGTCTGGATAATCCTTGCCGGTGATCCAATGCTGCGGCGCATCGAAATGCGTGCCCGAATGTTCGCCGAGCTTCAGCCAATTCCACGCCCACCACGGGCCGTTCTTGTCATAGCGGGAGATGTTATGGATTTCGACCTTCGGCGTGTCGACGGCGAGTTCCGGCGGCAGCTTGATCAATGGCGTATTGGGGCCGAGCGGCGCTGACAGGTCGACCACCTTGATGGCGCCTGAAAGAAGCTGGCCGGCGACTTCGCCGAGGAGTTTTTGGGTGTCCATGGTCTCTGTTCCCTCTTTCGTGATGATGATCAAGGCTCGTCTCGGCCCTTAATATCCTACTAGACGAAAACATATGCATCTGCAATTATCTTTAAGCATAAAGGAAATGGGACCGGGGCGTGAGCGAGTTCGACGCCATCTTTGTCGGGGCGGGCCACAACAGTCTGGCATGCGCCGCGCATTTGGCGCTCAAAGGCTGGAAAACCGGGATTTTCGAGCGCAGTGCAACAATCGGCGGCGCCGTCCAGACCCGCGAATTCACCCTTCCAGGCTTCCGCCACGATTTCGGCGCGATGAATTTGAGCTTGTTTGCCGGCTCGGCCTTCCACCGGAAATATGCAAATGAATTGAACCGCCAAGGGCTGGAGTTCGCGCCGGTCGCCGACTGTTTTGCCAGCGCCTTCCCTGACGGACGCTGGTTCGGCGTCAGCAACGACCTGGAAAAGACCGCCTCGCGCATGGCCGCTTTTTCAGCCGCGGATGCCGCAACATGGCGCAGGCTGGTCGCCGCCTTCCCGGCGGAGGCCGAGCATCTGTTCCGGCTGCTGGGATCACCGATGAGCGCCCGCGCGCTTGCCGGCACGGCATGGAACCTGTGGCGCAAGAAGGGCGTGTCCGGCGCGCTCGATACCGGCCGGCTGCTGCTGTCGTCGCCTCGCGCCTGGTTGGAGGAGACTTTCGAGTCGCCTCATGTGCGGGCAACGCTTGCCACCTGGGGCATGCATCTCGACTTCGCGCCCGACATCGCCGGCGGTGCGGTGTTCCCCTATCTGGAATCGATGGCCAACCAGAGTTTCGGCATGGTGCTGGGCAAGGGCGGGGCAGATACCATCATCCGGGCGCTGTCCGGCATGGTCACGTCTGCCGGCGGCACAATCGTCACCAGTGCCGAGGTGGCGGAGATCACGGTTTCCGCCGGCAAGGCGACCGGCGTGCGGCTCGCTTCCGGAGAGACGCATACCGCGACCAAGGCGGTTATCGCCGGCGTGGCGCCGAGCGCGTTGACCGGCAAGCTGCTGCCCAATGGTTCGGGTGACGCCGGCTTCGACACCGCGATGAAAAAGTTTCGCCACGCACCAGGCACGATGATGATCCATCTGGCGCTCGACGACCTGCCGGACTGGCGCGCCGGCGCCGAGTTGCGGCAGTTTGCCTATGTGCATCTGTCTCCCTCGCTCGACGCCATGTCGCGCACCTATCAGCAGGCGATAGCGGGCATGCTGCCGGACGAACCTGTGCTGGTCGTCGGCCAGCCGACGGCGATCGACCCGACACGAGCGCCCGCAGGCAAACACGTGCTGTGGGTGCAGGTGCGCATGCTGCCCGCCGAAATCCTGGGCGATGCGGCCGGCAAGATCGCACCCGCGCATTGGGACAAGGTCAAGGACAACTACGCCGAGCGCGTTCTCGACATCATCGAGAGCTACGCGCCCGGCCTGCGCAACAAGATCCTTGGCCGGGCGGTGTTTTCGCCCATCGACCTGGAGCGCGAGAACCCGAACCTCGTCGGCGGCGACCAGGTCTGCGGCAGCCACCATCTGGCGCAGAATTTCCTGTTTCGACCGACGCGCGGTTTCGCCGGCTGGAACACACCGATCGGCAATCTGCATCTCACGGGGGCCGCGACATGGCCGGGCGCGGGCACCGGTGCCGCCTCGGGCTACATGCTCGCGCAACAACTTGGCGGGAGGTAGGAGCCCCAGGATTTTCTGGGTGAAGAAGGGCAAGGCGCTGCTGCCCAAGGAGGCTGAAACGATGAACTGAGATCGCCGCGCAACGACAATAAACCAACAAGGGGAACGACCATGACAATCAACAGACGCGAATTGCTCGGATACAGTGCCGCGGCACTGGGGGCGGCCGCTATCGGCCTGCCGCAGATCGCCAAGGCCGCTGCCGGCGAACTGACCATCGCCTACAACGTCAACCTGCCGTCCTGGGATCCGACGACCGGACCTTCGGCGGTCAACCCGACGATCCAGGGCCTCTACCAGTCGGTGTTCGACCAGTTCATCCCGCAAAAGCCGGACCTTTCCTTTGCGCCCGGCCTGCTCACCGAATGGGGCTGGAACGACGACCGCACGAAGATCATGATGACAGTGCGCGAAGGCGTGACCTGGCATGACGGGTCGCCGTTCACGGCCGAGGACGTGGTCTGGTCGCTGCAGCGGGCGGGTGACGAAAAGACTGGCAACCCGATCCAGTTCGTCTGGAAGAACGTCAGCAATTTCAAGATCGACGGCAACAAGATCACCGGCGATGTCGTGCAGTTCGACCCGGTGTATTTCAAATGGATGTCGTTCCTGACCGGCTACATCATGCCCAAGGCCTATTACGAGAAAGTGGGTGCGGAAGGTTTTGAGAAGGCGCCGGTCGGCACCGGCCCCTACATGGTGGAAAAATTCGAGCGCAACGCCTTCTTGCGGCTGAAAGCCAATCCGAACTACTGGGGCGGCAAGCCGGCCTTCGAGAATGTGACGATCAAGTTCGTTGCCGATGCGGCGAGCCGGGTCGCCGAAATCGAGTCCGGCTCCTCTCAGGTGACGCTCGAAATCCCATATGAGGAGTACGACCGGCTGATCGCCAAGGAAGGGCTTGCCGGCTCGTGCAAGAACGTCTCCGATATCGGCATGATCTTCTTCAACGACATCGAGGCGATGCTGGATAAGAACGTCCGCCAGGCAGCCGTGATGTCGATCGACAAGAAGCTGCTGGTCGACCGCCTGCTGCGCGGCTACGGCCAGCCGATCGACACGCTGGAGACGCCGGAATACACGGCTTACGATGCGTCGATCAAGGTCGAGCACAATCCGGAAAAGGCCAAGGAACTGCTCGCTGCTTCCGGCTATTCGCCGGAAAAGCCGGTCAAGTTCACGATACAGACGACCAAGGGCTTCAAGCCCAAGGACTATGAGATGATCCAGGCGATCGTCGGCATGTGGCGCAAGGTCGGCATCGAGGCGACGATCGAGGTCTACGAGATCGCCAAGCACTACGAACTGCGCGCCGCCGACAAGCTGGCGCCGGCCGCCTTCTACAATTGGGGCAATGCCATCGGCGATCCGACCACCTCGACCGGTTTCGCCATGTATGGCCCGAGCCCGCATTCGGTGTGGGACAGCCAGGACCTGATCGACATGATCAACCCGCTATGGGGCGAGAAGGACGAGGCCAAGCGCATTGCCGGCTGGAAGGCGGTCGACAAATACATCGCCGAGCAGGCCTATGTGCTGCCGCTGATGCAGTATGCGCAGCCGATCGTGCATGCCAAGGGCGTCAATGTCGTGCAGCACGTGTCCGGCGCGTTGCTGCCGGCCCTGATGACTCCGGCCTGATATCGGCCTGGGATTGCCGCGCGCCGTCCATCGAGACGGCGCGCATTTCCTATCCGGCATACGAGCCAGCTGGCTCCTGCAAAGATTTACATGCTTCTGCAAAGATTCCTGATCCGTCTTCTGACGATGCTGGTGACGCTGTTCGGCGTTGCCGTCGTCGTCTTTGTCGTGATCCGCGTTGCTCCGGGCGATCCGATCGCGATGATGCTGCCGCCCGGCGCCACGGACGCCGACATCGCCCGGCTGCGCGCACTCTATGGGCTCGACAAGACCATCGTGCAGCAGTTCTTCATCTGGCTGTCCGGCGTTGTCAGGGGCGATTTCGGCACCTCGATCTCGCTGCGGCAGGATGTTCTCAGTCTTGTCTTCAACCGGCTGCCGGCGACGCTGGAACTCGCCATCGTCGCTCTGTTGATGGCGGTGGCGATCGGCGGCACGACTGCGATCCTCGGTGCGCGCGAACGCGGCACGGCGGTCGAGGCCGGCATCGATATCGCCAGCGGTGCCGCGCTTTCCATTCCCGACTTCCTGTGGGGCCTGGTGCTGATCTTGCTGTTCGGCGTGCTGGTGCCGATCTTCGACATTTCCGGCCGGGTGTCGCCGCAGCTCGACCTGCCCTTCTTCACCCAGTTTTATCTGGCCGAGAGCATCCTGAGACTCCGCTTCGATCTCACCTGGGATCTCCTCAAACACATGCTGATGCCGGCGGTTGCGCTGGCACTGCCGCTGGCGGCGATCATTTCGCAGTTGTTGAAACAGTCGCTGAAGGAAGTGCTCGACCTCGACTATGTCGTGCTGGCGCGGGTGAAAGGGTTTTCGGAAACGCAGGTCATCCTGCGCGAAGCGCTGAAGAACGCCGCCCTGCCGACACTGACGCTTGTCGGCGTGCAGTTCACCTTCCTGATCGGCGGCACGGTCATCGTCGAACGGCTGTTTTCCTATGAAGGCCTCGGCAATATGGCTATCGATGCCGTCATCAACCGCGACCTGCCGCTGATCCAGGGCATCGTGCTGGTGTTCGCGCTGCTGTTCGTATTGATCAACCTCACCGTCGACATGATGTATGCGCTGCTCAATCCGAGGCTGCGCCATGGATGAGAGGCGCGCTCCGAGGCGTGGCGTATCCCCGCGCTTGTGGCTGGCCGGCGGCTGGTTGCTACTGGCGCTGCTGGCCGCGATCTTCGCGCCACTGGTCGCTCCGCAGGATCCGCTGGCGCAGGATTTGATGCTGGAGCGGCTGCCGCCGTTCTGGCTTGATGGAGCCGAGCCCGGCTATTGGCTCGGCACCGACAGCCTCGGCCGCGATCTGTTGTCTCGGCTGATCTTCGGCGGCCGTATTGCCTTCATCGTCGCCTTCGCCGCCGCCATCGCCACGTGCCTCGTCGGCTCGACGCTCGGGCTGATATCAGGCTATTTCGGCGGCTGGGCCGACCGCATCATCTCGCGCATCGTCGACGTCTGGATGGCCTTCCCGCCGGTGCTGTTCGCCATCCTGCTGGTCGCCGTGCTCGGCACCGGGCTCAGCTCCGTCATCATCGCCATCGCCGTCATCGACTGGACGCGTTTCTGCCGGGTGATCCGGGCCGAGACGATGGGCCAGTCGCGCATGGACTATGTCGAGAATGCCCGCATCGCCGGCTATGGCCGCATCGGCATCATGCTGCGCGAAGTGCTGCCCAATGTGGTGCCGTCGATCGTGGCGCTGCTCTCGCTGGAAATGGGCATCGCCGTCATCGTCGAGGCGATCCTCTCCTTCGTCAATCTGTCGATCTCGACCGACGATCCGACCTGGGGCGGTATCATCGCCGAGGGCCGGATTTCCATCCACCAGGCCTGGTGGGTGCTGGTGTTTCCGCTGATCACGCTGATCCTGACGGTGCTGTCGTTCAGCCAGTTCGGCGAGGCGTTGAAGACGCGTTTCGACCCGGTGCTGCGATGAGCGCTTGTCTCGACATCAGGGACTTGAGCGCCGTGCTGCCGAACGGCCAGCGCGTGCTGCGCTCGGTGTCGCTCTCCGTGCAACCGGGAGAGGTCCGCGCGCTGGTTGGCGAGAGCGGCGCCGGCAAGACGATGATCGGCAAGGCGGTGCTTGGCGTCTTGCCGTCGAGCGTGCGCATTGTCGAGGGCGACATGCTGCTTGAAGGCGAAGACCTCGGCAGGTTGGAGCCAAAGGCAAGGCGCACGCTGATCGGTGCACGCACGGCGCTGATCCCGCAGGACCCGCTGACCGCGCTCAACCCGTCACGTCGCATCGGTTCGCAGATGACCGACCGGCTGGTGCGGATCCTGGGCTGGAGCGGTGAGAGGGCCGATACCCGAATTCGCCAGTTGCTCGACGAGGTGCAGATCCGCGACCCCGATCGCGTGCTGAAGAGCTACCCGCACGAGCTTTCCGGCGGGATGCGCCAGCGCGTGCTGATCGCTGCCGCCTTCGCCGCCGAACCACGGCTGATCGTCGCGGACGAACCGACCACTGCACTCGACGTCACCGTGCAGAAGCAGATCCTGCGGCTGATCGCGCAGTTGCAGCGCGACCACGGCACGGCGATCCTGTTCGTCACCCATGATCTCGGCGTCGTCGCCAAGATCAGCCAGAAAGTTTCGGTGCTCTATGCCGGCAAGGTGGTCGAAGAGGCCGAGACTGCTGCCCTCTTCGCTGCCCCACAACACCCCTACACGCGGGCGCTGATGGCCGCCACACCGCGCTACACCGATCCGTTCGCCTCGCTGAAGCCGGTGGACGAGGCGGTCCTGGCCGGGCTTGCCGCCGAGATCGCCGCCGCCGACCAGGCCTGGAGGCGTCCCCATGGCTGAGCCGCTGTTCAAGGTGCGCGGGCTGAAGGTCGCGCTGCCCGACATGACACGCAAGCCGCTGATCGGCCGCGCGCCGCTGGCCGAGATCTTGAAAGGCCTGGACTTCGACCTGCCCAGGGGCTCGGTGACCGGCATTGTCGGCGAATCCGGATCGGGCAAGTCGACCCTCGGCCGCGCCCTGGTGCGCCTGCTGGAACCCAGCGCCGGCAGCATCAACTTCGACGGCCGCGACATCACCCATCTGTCGGAAGCGGAACTCAGGCCATTGCGCCGCGACCTGCAGATGATCTTCCAGGATCCGATGTCGTCACTCAACCCGCGCCGCACCATCGCCAGCATCATCGCCGCACCACTGAAGCAGAATGGCCTTGGCGACAATCTGAAGGCGCGCGTCGCCGAGGCCTTGCTGCGCGTCGGCCTGCCGCAGAGCTTCGCCAGCCGCTACCGCCACGAACTGTCGGGAGGCCAACGCCAGCGCGTCGGCATTGCGCGCGCGCTGGCGCTGTCGCCGAAATTCGTGCTCGCCGACGAGATCGTCTCCGGCCTCGACGTGTCGACCCAGGCGCAGATCCTGACCTTGCTGGAGAAGCTTGCGGCCGAGATGGGCCTGACCGTCGCCTTCATCAGCCACGATCTGTCTGTCATTCGGAGGCTATGCCGGCAAGTGATCGTCATGCGCGAAGGTGTGATCGTTGAAGCGAGCGCCACCGACGCCCTGTTCGACAACCCCCGGCAAAGCTACACGCGCGACCTGATAGCAGCCATTCCGCTGCCCGAAATCGATGCCGGCTGGCTGGACATTTCTTCCGCCGCCAAGGCGACATGAATGCATACGCACGCCGAAAAGCGGGCCTCGGATGTGCGACGGGCAAATGACCAGGCCCCGCCCATGGAGGAGGACTGACATGAAGACGATACTTCGAAACGCCGCGCTCACCGCCGCTATCCTTGGCAGCGCCGGCATTGCCACCGCCAGCTCGATCCCCGGCATGCGCGGCCACGATCACACCGGCATTACCGTTCCCGACATGAAGCAGGCGGTCGACTTCTTCACCGAAGTCGTCGGCTGCAAGAAGGCGATGTCGTTCGGTCCGTTCGCCGACGACAAGGGCACCTTCATGCAGGATGTGCTGGGCGTCGACAAGAAGGCGGTGATCGAGCAGATCACCATGGTTCGCTGCGGCAGCGGATCGAACATCGAACTGTTCAAATACACCGCGCCCGACCAGAAGGATCTGACACCGAAGAACAGCGACATAGGCGGCTTCCACATCGCCTTCTATGTCGATGACGTCGCCGCCGCCAAAGCCTATCTCGACGCCAAGGGCGTCAAGACGCGCATGGGGCCGATACCGGTTTCCGAAGGGCCGGCCGCCGGCCAGACCATTCTCTATTTCCAGGCGCCGTGGGGTCTGCAACTGGAAGCGATCAGCTACCCCTCGGGGATGGCTTACGAGAAAGGCGCCGAGACCGTGCTGTGGAGCCCGAAGAACCCGGAAAAATGATTGGAAGGCGCGCTTGCGCAACGTCACGCAAGCGCGCCTCCGTGATATCCAGATAATCATTTCGATATGAAACTTTAAGCTTGAAATAATTTGTCGCCGGCGCGATACTGGGGCCAGCAAGCGAAGAGGAGATCGCACAGATGAAGGTTGCGGTTCTCGGCGGCGGACCAGCCGGCCTCTACTTTGCCATCTCGATGAAGCTGAGGGACGCCGCGCACGAGGTGACGGTGTTCGAGCGCAACCGCGCCGACGACACGTTCGGGTGGGGCGTCGTGCTGTCGGCCGAGACGCTCGACAATTTGTCGAAGAACGATCCGGTCAGCGCCGTCTGGATCAAGAAGCATTTTGCCTACTGGGACGATATCGCCGTCATCCATGACGGTGTGCGCACGGTTTCGACCGGCCATGGATTCTGCGGCATCGGCCGCAAGCGGCTGCTGGTCCTGCTGCAGCGGCGTGCGCGCGAACTCGGCGTCAAGCTGATGTTCGAGACCGACATCGCCGATCCGCGGCCCTATATGGAGACGCACGATCTTGTCGTCGCCGCCGACGGCCTGAATTCCAAAGCGCGCAACACCTTCGTCGACGTCTTCAAGCCCGACATCGACACCCGCAAGTGCAAGTTCGTCTGGCTCGGCACCAACCAGAAATTCGACGACGCTTTCACCTTCATCTTCGAGAAAACCGAGCATGGCTGGGTGTGGGCGCACGCCTACCAGTTCGACAGCGACACCGCGACCTTCATCGTCGAGTGCAGCGAACAGACTTGGGCTGCTTTCGGCTTCGGCACGATGTCGCAGCAGGAATCGATCGCCGTCTGCGAGCGCATTTTTGCCAAGCATCTTGGCGGCCATGCACTAATGACCAATGCCAACCATATTCGTGGTTCGGCCTGGATCAATTTCCCGCGCGTGCTGTGCGAACGCTGGTCCTACAAGAACCTGGCGCTGATGGGCGATGCTGCCGCATCGGCGCATTTCTCGATCGGCTCCGGTACCAAGCTGGCGCTGGAAAGTGCCGTGGCGCTGGCAGAGTATGTCGAGTCCGAGCCGGACCTCGACGCCGCGTTCCGCAAATATGAAGATGCCCGCCGCACCGAGGTGCTGAAGCTGCAATCGGCGGCACGCAATTCGCTCGAATGGTTCGAGGAGGTCGAGCGCTATCTCGGCCTCGACCCAGTGCAGTTCAACTATTCGCTTTTGACCCGCTCGCAACGCATCAGCCACGAGAATTTGCGGTTGCGCGATGCCGCATGGTTGGGCGGCGCGGAGGAATGGTTCCAGCGCCAGGCGGGTGCCGGCGGCAACAGCCTGCGCCGCGCGCCGATGTTCGCGCCGTTCAAGCTGCGCGACATGACACTGCAGAACCGCATCGTCGTCTCGCCAATGGCACAGTACAAGGCTGTCGACGGCTGTCCGACCGACTGGCATTTCACCCACTATGCCGAGCGCGCCAAGGGTGGCGCTGGCCTCATCTATATCGAGATGACCTGCGTCAGTCCCGAGGGCCGCATCACACCAGGCTGTCCCGGCTTCTATGCGCCCGAACATGAGGTGGCATGGAGGCGGCTGGTCGATTTCGTCCATACAGAGACAGAGGCGAAGATCTGCGCCCAGATCGGTCACTCAGGCGCCAAGGGTTCGACCCGGCTCGGCTGGGAAGGCACCGATGTGCCGCTGCCCTCAGGCAACTGGCCTGTAATGGCCGCATCGGCCGTTGCATGGTCGCCGCAGAACCAGGTGCCGAAGGCCATGGACCGCGCCGACATGGACAAAGTGCGCGACGAATTCGTGGCCTCGGCCGAAATGGCTGATCGTTGTGGCTTCGACATGCTCGAGATCCATGCCGCGCACGGCTATCTGCTGTCGTCCTTCATCACGCCGGTCACCAACCGGCGCGCGGATGCCTATGGCGGCTCGCTCGAAAACCGCATGCGCTATCCCCTGGAAATCTTCCGCGCGGTGCGCGCCGCCTGGCCAGCTGAGAAGCCGATCTCGATGCGCATTTCTGCCAATGACTGGGTCGGCATCGAGGGCGTCACCCCGGCCGACGCGGTCGAAATCGCACGGCTGCTGCATGAGGCCGGTGTCGACATCTGCGACGTTTCGGCCGGCCAGACTTCGGCATTGGCAAAGCCGGTCTACGGCCGCATGTTTCAGACACCGTTTTCCGACCGCATCCGCAATGAGGTCGGCATGGCGACGATGGCGGTCGGCAACATCTACGAGCCGGACCATGTCAATTCGATCCTGATGGCCGGCCGCGCCGATCTCGTGGCGCTGGCTCGGCCGCATCTCGCCGATCCCTACTGGACACTGCATGCGGCGGTGACGCTCGGCGACCGCGGTGTCAAATGGCCGGATCCGTATCTGCCCGGGCGCGACCAGCTCTACCGGCTGGCCGAGCGCGACGCCGCGGCGGGGCTGAAAGTATGAGCGCCGCTGCAACGATTGCCGGTAAGCATGCACTGGTTACCGGCGGCGGCTCCGGCGTCGGCCGGGCCATCGCGCTGGCGCTGGCGGGCGCAGGCATCGACGTGACCATTTGCGGCCGCCGCGACGCGGAGCTCGCCAAGGTCGCCAAGGAGAGCGACCGCATCTTCGGCATTGCCGCCGACGTCACCAATGAGGCGACAATGGCGTCGCTTTACGAGACTGCCGAAGCCGCGCGCGGCCCCTTCGACATCGTCGTCGCCAATGCCGGCATGGCCGGCAGTACACCGGCGCACAAGACCACCCTTGCCGACTGGCAGCGGACGCTGGATGTGAACCTGACCGGAGCCTTCCTGACAGTGAAGCCGGCGCTGGCCGGCATGGCGGTGCGAAAGACCGGCCGGATCGTGTTCGTTGCTTCCACCGCAGGCCTGAAGGGCTACGCCTATGTTGCGCCCTATGTCGCCGCCAAGCATGGCGTCGTCGGCCTGATGCGGGCGCTGGCGGCCGAGACCGCCAAATCGGGCGTCACCGTCAACGCGGTGTGTCCGGGTTTCGTCGAGACCGAGATGCTGGAGGAATCCATCCAGCGTATCATAGACAAGACCGGCCGTTCAGCCGAGCAGGCACGGTCGAGCCTTGCCTCGACCAACCCGCAAGGCCGCTTCATCCAACCGCAAGAAGTTGCCGCCGCCGTGCTGTGGTTGTGCGGCGATGCCGCGGCGTCGATCACCGGACAAGCGATTTCCATTTCAGGAGGCGAAACATGGTAGCCGGCCCCCTGCCCGCGCCGACCGGACCCGGCAAGGACCGGCTGCGTCTGTGGATACGGCTGCTGCGCGCCTCGCGCACGATCGAGGCCGAGCTGCGCGAGCGCCTGAAGAAGGACTTCAACACGACGCTGCCGCGCTTCGACGTGATGGCCGCACTCTATCGCGCGCCCGAAGGCATGCTGATGAGCGACCTGTCGCGCTTTCTTTTGGTATCGAACGGCAATGTCACTGGCATCGTCGATCGGCTGGTGTCGGAAGGGCTGGTTGCCCGTGCCCGCCGCAATGGCGACCGTCGCACCTCGATGGTGCGGCTGACCGAGGAAGGCTCGAAGGCTTTCGGCATCATCGCCGCGGCGCATGAAGGCTGGATCGGTGAATTGCTGGGCAAGGTCAGCGAGGACGACGCGCGCCGGCTGACCGGCATGCTGACCTCGTTCCGCAGCAATTGGGAGGGACGCGAATGACCGGGATGGCCGGCCTCGAGCCGAAGCATTTCCTCTGGCAGGTCGAGGGCAGGATCGCGAAGATCCGGCTCGACCGGCCAGAGCGCAAGAACCCGCTGACCTTCGACAGCTATGCCGAGTTGCGCGACACATTCCGCGACCTCGTCTATGCCGACGACGTCGACGCCGTGGTGTTCCTGTCCAATGGCGGCAATTTCTGCTCCGGCGGCGATGTCCACGACATCATCGGGCCGCTGGTCAAGATGGACATGAAGCAGCTCTTGGCCTTCACCCGCATGACCGGCGATTTCGTCAAGGCGATGCTGAATTGCGGCAAACCGATCATTGCGGCAGTCGACGGCGTCGCGGTCGGCGCCGGCGCCATCATTGCCATGAGTTCCGATATCCGCATTGCTACGCCAGAAGCCAAGACGGCGTTCCTGTTCACCCGCGTCGGCCTCGCCGGCTGCGACATGGGCGCCTGCGCGATCCTGCCGCGCATCATCGGCCAGGGCCGCGCCGCCGAATTGCTCTACACCGGCCGCACCATGACGGCGGCGGAAGGCGAGCGCTGGGGTTTCTACAACCGGCTGGTCGCTGCCGCTTCACTTGAGGCCGACGCGCTCGACATGGCGGCGCGCATTGTCTCCGGTCCGACCTTCGCCCACGGCATCACCAAGACGCAGCTCAACCAGGAATGGTCGATGGGTCTCGACCAGGCGATCGAGGCCGAAGCGCAGGCGCAAGCGATCTGCATGCAGACGCGCGATTTCGAGCGCGCCTACAAGGCGTTCGTGGCCAAGGAAAAGCCGGTGTTCGAGGGCAATTGATGGCTGACAAGAGCTTCCTCTCCTGGCCCTTCTTCGAGGACCGCCATCGCCAACTGGCCGAGCGGCTGGAGGCGTGGTGTTCGAAAAACCTGCCGGTCGATCATCATGACGTCGATGCCGCCTGCCGCGAGCTGGTGGGCAAGCTCGGCAGGGACGGCTGGCTGAAGCCGACGGCTGTGGACACGGACAATCCCGGCCCCCTCGATGTGCGCACGCTGTGCATCACGCGCGAGACGCTCGCCCGCCATGACGGGTTGGCCGATTTCGCCTTTGCCATGCAAGGGCTGGGCACCGGCGCGCTCAGCCTGTTCGGCACGCCCGAGCAGCAGCAATGGCTGGCAAAGACACGTGCCGGCAAGGCGATTTCCGCCTTCGCCCTGTCGGAACCGCGCTCCGGCTCGGACGTCGCCAACACCGAAATGACGGCGACCCGCGACGGCGACAGCTATGTTCTGTCCGGTGAAAAGACCTGGATCTCCAATGGCGGCATCGCCGATCTCTATGTCGTCTTTGCCCGCACCGGCGAAGCGCCGGGTGCCAAGGGGCTTTCCGCCTTTCTCGTGCCGGGTGACGCCAAAGGCCTTGGCATCGCTGAACGCCTCGAAGTGATCGCGCCGCATCCGCTGGCGCGGCTGTCGTTCGACCAGGTCCGCCTGCCTGCCTCGGCGCTGATTGGCAGACCGGGCGACGGCTTCCGGATCGCCATGTCCGTGCTCGACGTGTTCCGCTCGACCGTGGGTGCGGCAGCGCTCGGCTTTGCCCGCCGCGCGCTGGATGAAAGCATCAAAAGGGTGGCCGAGCGCAACCTGTTCGGCGCGCCGATGGCCGAATTGCAGATGGTGCAGGGTCATATCGCCGATATGGCGCTCGACGTCGACGCGGCGGCGCTGCTGGTCTACCGCGCCGCCTGGACCAAGGACATGGGTGCCGCGCGCGTCACCCGCGAGGCGGCGATGGCCAAGCTGTTCGCCACCGACAAGGCGCAAGAGGTCATCGACAAGGCCGTACAACTGCATGGCGGCGACGGCGTTCGCAAAGGCCATATCGTCGAAAGCCTGTATCGCGAGATCCGCGCGCTGCGCATCTACGAGGGTGCCTCGGACGTGCAGAAGGTGGTGATTGCGCGGCAAGTGATGGGCGCGGCCTGATAGCAGGAAATTTGACGGGCATTCGATTTTGAGACTTGGTTTTTGGACTACCGGGAGGTTTTGAATGCACGAGATCCTGCAGCCGCAAGGCTGGGCAAAACCGGTCGGTTACGCCAATGGCGTCGCGGCGCGCGGCAAGCTGGTCTTCGTCGGCGGACAGGTCGGCTGGAACGGGCAGTGCCAGTTCGAAACCGACGATTTCGTCGGCCAGGTGCGGCAGACGCTTGAGAACATCGTGGCGGTGCTGGCGGAAGCCGGTGCAGAGCCGCGGCACATCACCTCGATGACCTGGTACTTCACCGACAAGGCCGAATACCGCGCCAACCTCCGGGGCATCGGCGAGGCCTATCGCGAGGTGATCGGCCGGCATTTTCCGGCGATGGCCGCCATGCAGGTGATGGCTCTGGTCGAGGACCGGGCCAAGGTCGAGATCCAGGCGACTGCCGTCATTCCGGAATGACCTTTGCTTATCCGCGAAGGCCAGCCTGCCTCAAAATCGGCAGCACGTGGTCGCAGAAATAGGGCAGTTCCTGCGTGTAGTTGACGAAGGACAGCGCGATCCCCTGGTAACCCTGCTCAGCAATGGCGACCATGTCGGCGGCGATCGTTTCGGGCGTGCCAATCAGGGGATAGGTGCCGGCGCCACCGGCGAAACGCTGCCGGTAGCGGTCGTAGGCATGCGGGTCGTGCGATTGCGAGAATTCCTTCTTGCCGGCCATGTGGGCATCGACCGCGTCGTGGTCGGCCATATCAACGGCATAGCGCGTGTAGTAGGCCTGCGCCTCTTCCATCGTCGGGCGGCAAACCACATGCGCCACCGTGTAGACGCCGACATCACGGCCCACTTTGTCGGCACGTTCGCGCATGTCGGCGACGTGCTTGCCGGCGTCGCCCATCTCGGAAAAGGTCGTGAACAGATAGTCGCATCTGGCGGCGGCGAAATCGCGGCCCGGCCCGCCGAAAGCGGCGTTCATCGTCACCGGGCGCGGAACTTGCAGGCTGGCCGGACGGCTGACCGCTTCCTTGAGGCGATAATAGGTGCCTTCATAGTCTAGAGGCTCGCTCGAGGCATAAAGCCGTTCGAGGATCTCGATCCATTCGGCCGCCTGGTCGTAACCCTTTTCGACCAGCGGCGTGCCGAACATGCCGAATTCCTTCGGGTTCCAGCCGCAGACAATGTTGAGGCCGGCGCGGCCCTGGCTGATGTGGTCGACGGTCGCCAGCGCCTTGGCGGCGTAGAGCGGATGCACGAGCGGCACATGCACGGTCATGAACAGGCCAATCTGTTCGGTGGCCATGGCGAGTGCCGCCGCCCAGGTGAAGGTCTCGAACGACCATTCGCGCACCTTGTTGCGGCCGCCGAAGCCGCGCCAGCGCGCGATCGGCAGCATGAATTCCAGCCCGGCGCGGTCAGCGATCTGGGCCGCCGTCAGATTGTCCTGCCAGCTTGCCGCCCAGCGTTCCGGAACGTCGGTGATGGCAAGGCCGCCATCGGCATTGGTCGAAAAGACGCCGAGCTTGAGTTTGTTCGGGCCGTGCAGGGGATGCGTTTTGATCATGTCTGGAACTCGTGGCGGGAGAGCCCACGCTAGGCCCGCGCGAAAATATTTCAAGCCTGAAATAGCTTCGCCTGACAGTCGTTTGCGGATATGGATTCTGGCAGGGCGAGAAAGGTGACGGGCATGAGCGAGTTCCGCCAGAAGTGTATCGGCAAGACGAACCTCGTTGGTTCCTTTGCCGCCATTCCCCATCCCGTGGCAGTCGAAGTGATGGCGCAGTCCGGCCTCGATTTTCTCTGCATCGACTGGGAGCATGCCCAGATCTCGCGCGACATGATCGAGACCATGGTGCGAGCGGCCGACGTGCATCGCTTGCCGGCGATGGTGCGCGTTCCAGGCCATGCGCCGGAAGCGATCCAGGCGGCGCTGGACAGCGGCGCGCAAGGCGTGCTGATCCCACGCGTCTCGACCGCTGCCCAGGCGGCGATGGCTGTCAAAGCCTCGCGCTATCCGCCACAGGGCGAACGTGGCGTCGGGCCCGGCCGTGCGGCCGGCTACGGCTATCGCATTCCCGAATATCTCGCCGGCGCCAATGGCAGGATCGTCGTCGCGGTCCAGGTCGAGACATCGGAAGGACTGGCCAATATCGAGGCCATCGCCGCCGTCGACGGCATCGACGTGATCTTCGTCGGCCCCGGTGATCTTTCGGTGTCGATCGATGCGATCGGACCGAAAGGCGCCGACAAGCTCACCGAGGCAATCCGCAGGATCATCGGCGTCACGGTTGCGCATGGCAGGACATCAGGCATCTTTTGCGCAAAGCCGCAGGACGTCTCCCAATGGGCCGCCATCGGCGTCAGCTTCTTCGTGCTGGCCAGCGACACGATGTTTCTCGGCGCGGGCGTTGCCGCCGGCACCGCCGCCGCGCGGGCCGAGCTGGCTCGAGACGAGCCGTAGCTAGCGCAACAAGGCGTATTGGTCGGGCAACAGGCCGGTCAAACTTTTTAAGCTTAAAACTTTCGCCTTGAAAAGCGCCGCGCTTTGGATAAGCATTCCAAGATCGATGGCGACTGCGGTACCGGGCGGGCTTGCCGGGGGCAGTCCATCGTGGTGTTCCGGGTGGGAGGGGTTTCAGTCCTTGTCGTTCATGCTGCCCCAGTCGTCGTCCAGCGCGCGCTATGCCTTTGATGGCATTCGCGCCCAAATCCGTGACCTGCACACCGAGAACATCGCCAACCTCGCCGTTCGGGCGCGCGAACTCGGCGACGTCATCGCGCTCTGGTACGGCGAAGGCGACATGGTGACGCCCGCTTTCATCCGCGATGCGGCCAAGGCTGCCTTCGATGAAGGCCTGACCTTCTACGTTCCCAATATGCGCGGCCATGGCCCCCTGAATGAGGCGCTGTCGGAGTACCAGACGCGCATCCATGGCCGGTCGATCCCGATCGCGCGCACCACTGTCACGCCGGGCGGCATGCAGGCGCTGTATCTTGCGCTGGAACTGCTGGTCGATACCGGCACCAACGTCGTCTATGTCGCGCCGCAATGGCCCAACATCCACAACGCCATCCACTTGATCGGCGGCGAGCCACGGCCGTTTTCGCTCGACTATAGGGGTGACTGGCATCTCGACCTCGACCGGCTGTTTGCGACCTGCGATGCCCGCAGCCGCGCGATCTTCCTGTCGACGCCGTCCAACCCGACCGGCTGGACCGCCTCAGCCGAGGAAATGCGCGCGCTGCTCGATTTCAGCCGGCGCACCGGCATCTGGATCATCTCCGACGAGGTCTACGGCCGGCTCTATTTCGATAGCGATGTTGCGCCCTCCATCCTGCAGATCGCCGAGGATGGCGACCGGGTGCTGTCGGTCAACAGCTTCTCGAAGGCCTGGGCGATGACCGGCTGGCGCATCGGCTGGCTGACGCATCCGTCCGGGGTGGCCGACCAACTCGGCGCGATGACGCAATATGTAAACAGCGGCACCGCCGCGCCGATCCAAGCCGGTGCGGTTGCAGCGATCCGCCAGGGCGAGCCGCTGGTCGAGGAGATCAGGCAGCGGATCAGGACTGGCCTTGACCTCGCCTATGACCGGCTGGCGCAGATTCCGGGCGTCATTCTGCCAACGAAACCGCGCGGCGGCATGTATGCCTTCTTTGCCATGGAAGGCGAGAGCGATGCACGGCGCGCCTGCACCAGGATTCTCGAGACGGCGCGCGTCGGGCTGGCACCCGGTCATCTGTTCGGAAGTTCGGCAACGGCCTTCCTGCGGATGTGCGTGTGCCGTGAACGCAAAGAGATAGCGACCGCGCTCGACCGCATGGTCGCGGCCATGAATTGACGCCCTGCCGACGGTGGGACGGCAAGAAACCGTGCGGGGCCAACCCCGCCCGATCAACAACCAGAGGGAACACCCCAGAGGGAACACCATGAATCTGAACCGTCGCAATCTCATGCTTCTCGCCGCCGCCATCGGCATCGCCGCCGGCCCTGCCACCGCCTATGCCGCCGACGTCCTCAATGTCGGCGCCTACCCGACCAACCCGCCCTTCGAGTACAAGAACGAGAGCGGCACGTTCGAGGGCTTTGAAGTCGACATCGTCAACGAAGCAGCCAAGCGCATCGGCATGACCACGGATATCGCCGACCTCGGCTTCCAGGCGCTGTTCGCCGCCACGACATCGAAGCGCATCGATGTCGCCATCTCGTCGATCACCATCACGCCGGAGCGGCTGAAGTCGCAGTCGTTCACGCAGCCCTATTATGATTCCGACATGGGCATCGCCACCAAGGCCGACAGCCCGATCAAGGCCGAAGCCGACCTCAAGGGCAAGATCGTCGGCGTGCTATCCGGCTCGACGGGCGAAACTTGGGTCAAGGGGCATCAGGAAGCCGACGGCTTCGCCGACGTAAAGGGCTATGACACGCAGCAGAACCTGCTGCTCGATCTCAGCGCCGGACGCGTCGATGCGGCAGTCAGCGACATCCCTGGCATGCAGTACTCCTTCACCAAAATGAAGGACCTGACAGTCAAGGAGCGCATCAAGACCGGCGAGCAATACGGCCTGATGATGACCAAGGACCACCCGCTGCTCGGCAAGCTGAACGACGCGCTTACCGCGATGAAGAAGGACGGCACGCTGGCCGCGATCCACAAGAAGTGGTTCGGCAGCGACGCGCCCGCCGATTCCTCGACCGTCAAGGAAATGCCGCTGCCGAAGGCCTGAGCGGCGACTGACAGAACGCAGGCGTGCCGGCTCGAAAGGCCGGCACGTCCTGTTTTATTCATGCCCTTCCCGGAGCCGTGGTTTGGTACGGCGCAGCCGATTTCGGTGTTCGGGTCTTGCTCTGGCGTCACTGGACGCAAAACGCTTCGGGAACGCTCCCATGTCGCTGATCGACACTTTCTTCAATCCCGATGTCATCATGTCCAGCTTGCCGGCGCTGCTGCGTGGCTTCCTGAACACACTGCTGCTCGGGCTGCTCAGCATCGGCATCGGCATCCCCATCGGCCTGGTGATCAGCCTGATGCGACTTTATTCGCCGAAGCCGCTGCGGTGGCTTGCGGTCGGCTACACCGACATCTTCCGCGCCCTGCCGGTGCTGGTCGTGCTGATCCTGATCTACTACGCGCTGCCGTTTCTCGGCATCCGCCTGTCATCCTGGGCGTCCGCCGTGACGGCGTTCGCCATCATCATGTCGGCCTACTCGGCCGAGGTGTTCCGCTCCGGTATCGAAAGCATTCCGCGCGGCCAGTTCGAGGCGTCGCAGGCGCTCGGCCTGCCGTTCCTTTTGACCTTGCGCAAGGTGGTGCTGCCGCAGGCGGTCCGCGTGGTCATCCCGCCGATGACCAGCAACTGCGTCTCGATGTTCAAGGACACTTCGCTCGCCTCGACCGTGGCGCTGCCGGAATTGTTGAAGGAAGCGACCAATGCGCAGTCGCTCTACGCCAACCCCTCGCCGCTGATCGGCGCAGCACTCGTCTATCTCATCTTCCTCTGGCCGATGGTCCGCCTCGTCAGCTTGCTTGAAGAACGCTTCAAGACCGAAAAGACGCGCTGACCTCGCAAATCAAACCACCCGCCAAGAACTTCGCAGGAGCCGACCTTGAACAAACATCAAACCGACAATGCGAGCGCCGCCGCGTTCCCCGTCGACACCATCCGCGCCATGTTTCCAGCCTTGCAGCGGGCCGGCGATTTCATCTTCATGGACAATGCCGCCGGCGCGCAGATCCCGCAGAGCGTGCTCGACGCGGTGACCAACCATCTGGTTTCACACAATGTGCAGCGCGGTGGCCGCTATGGCCGCAGCGTGACCGTCGACCAGTCGGTCGCCGACGCCCGCGAAAGTGTCGCCCTGCTGATCAACGCCGCCAGCCCGGCCGAAATCTGCTTCGGCATGAACGCCACCTCGTTCATCCGCCTGGTCAGCCTCGGCATCGGCCAGATGCTTCAAGAGCGCGACGAGATCGTCATCACCGACATGGACCACGACGCCAACATCGCCACATGGCTGGCGCTGGAGTCCGCCGGCGCCAAGTTCAAATGGTGGCGCATGCGCGAAGACGGCAATTTGCATGTCGACGATCTGCGCCCGCTGGTTTCCGATCGTACCCGGCTGGTCGCCTGCACGGTCACAGCGCATTCGATCGGCTCGATCGTCGACGTCGCTTCCGTTGCCAAGATCGCGCGCGCAGCCGGCGCGGAGGTGTTCCTGGACTGCGTGCACTATGGGCCGCATGGGCTGATTGACGTGCAGGCCTGGGATTGCGATTACCTCGTCTGTTCAGGCTACAAGAACTTCTCGCCGCATATGGGCTTCCTGTGGGGCCGCTTCGAGACGCTGAAGCGGCTGCCGACCTTCCGCGAGGATTTCATCCCCGACGAGCCGCCCTACAAGGTCGAGGCCGGCACCTTCATCTACGAGAACGTCTCGGGCATGGATGCGGCCGTGCAGTATCTCGAACTGATCGGCCGCAATCTCGCGCCATCCAACAACCGCTCGCGGCGCGAAAACATCGTCGCGGGCATGGGTGCCATCCGCGACTATGAGCTGGTGCTGGCGCGCGAGATGCTTGGCGTGCTCAAGGATTGCGGCGCGACGATCTACGGCGTCGCCGACGAAGCCCGTATCACCGAACGCGTGCCGACCTTCTGCTTCAACATCGGCAGACTGTCACCGCAAAGAATCGTCGAGGAAATGGCCGACATGCACATCGGCATCCGCGACGGCCACATGTACGCGCCGCGGCTGATGAAGCGGCTCAACCTGTCGATGGACAGCGGCGCCATCCGCGCCTCGCTGGTCCATTACAACACGGTTGAGGAGATCAGGCGCTTTGGCGAGGCGCTGCGCACCATCATCGCCAAGCTGTCGTAAGCGGCTTGGCCTAAAGCGCGTCGCGTTTGAACGGATTCAGGCGACGCGCTTTGGGTTTTTGGTTTCATGCATGTCGTTCTCGCAAAACCGAGGCCACTTTTGCGCGACATGCATTAGGGTGTGTTGAGATTCAGGTCAGGCCGAGTCGAGAATGGTGGCTTCCGAAAACCGGAGCGGAGCGTACTTAAGGTACGTGAGCACCGGAAGCGCAGGAAGCCCGCCATTCGCAGGCCGGCCTCACCTGAATATCGACACGCCCGGTCAGGCGGCCTTCTTCTTTGCCAGCCTCGCCTTGATCGAAGCGACGTCGGCGCGCGGCGTCGCCGCGAACAGCGTCTTGGTGTAGCTGTGCTTGGGGTCGGCGAAGACCTCTTCGCGCGAGCCGTATTCGACCGCTTCACCGAAATACATCACCATCACGTCGTCGGCGATGTAGCGCACCACCGACAGGTCGTGGCTGATGAAGACGTAGGTCAGCTGGAACTCGTCCTGCAGATCGGCGAGCAGGTTGAGCACCTGCGCCTGCACAGACAGATCGAGAGCCGAGACCGGCTCGTCCAGCACCAAGAGGCTGGGGTTGAGCATCAGCGCTCGGGCGATGGCGATACGCTGGCGCTGGCCGCCGGAAAACATATGCGGATAGCGATTGTAGTGCTCGGGTCCGAGACCGACCTTCTTCAGCATCTTCATGGCAAGGTCGCGCCGTTCCTCAGCCGGCTTGCCGGTGTTGATGAGCAGCGGTTCGCCCAGCACGTCGCCGATTTTCTGGCGCGGGTTGAGAGACCCGTAAGGGTTCTGGAAAACGATCTGCACCTTGCGGCGCATCTCCTTGCTCAGCCCGTCCTTGGCGATGTCGACCTTGTTGCCGTCGATGAACAGCTCACCCGAAGTCGCAGGATCGATCAGCGTGATGATGCGGGCCAGCGTCGACTTACCGCAGCCGCTTTCACCGACGATTGCGAGCGTCTTGCCCTTGTCGACGCTGAACGAGACACCCTTGACCGCATGCACCGTACGCTGTGCGCGAAACAGCCCGCCCCCGACATGATAGTCGCGGACGATATTCTTGCCTTCGACGACCTTGATGCTCATGCGGCGGCTCCCGAAGGCGCCGGCTCGAACAGCATGTCGGAAACGGTCGGCAGCCGGTCGCCGACGGCATTCTCCGGCAGGGCCGACAAAAGCGCGCGCGTGTAGTTGCTCTTCGGCGATTCAAACAGCGACAGCACGTCGGCCTCTTCCATCTTGCGGCCCTTGTACTGGACGACGACGCGGTCGGCGGTCTCGGCAACGACGCCCATATTGTGGGTGATCATGATCAGCCCCATGCCGTATTTGGCCTGCAACGACACCAGGAGATCGAGGATCTGCTTCTGGATGGTGACGTCGAGGGCGGTGGTCGGCTCGTCGGCGATCAGCAGCTTCGGATTGCAGGCGATGGCGATGGCGATCATGACGCGCTGGCACTGGCCGCCCGACATCTGGTGCGGGAACGAGTTCAGCCGTTCCGCCGGCTCGGCAATACCGACCTGCGTCAAGAGTTCGATGGCGCGCTCCCGGCGCTGCGCACCGGCCATACCCATATGAAAGCGCAGCACCTCTTCGATCTGGAAGCCGACGGTGAAGCAGGGATTGAGGCTGGCCATCGGCTCCTGGAAGATCATCGACATGTCCTTGCCGACGATCTTGCGCCGCTCGGCAGGGCTTAGCTTCAGAAGATCGCGGCCATTGAAGCTCATGCGGTCGGCGGTGACAGTGGCCGTCCATGGCAACAGCCCCATGACCGCCAGCATCGACACCGATTTGCCTGAACCGGATTCGCCGACGATCGCCAGCACTTCGCGCTCGTCGACATGGAGCGACACGCCGTCAACGGCGCGGAATGAACCGGAAGCGGTCTGGAACTCGACGACGAGGTTCTGGATATCGAGCAGCGCCATCACGACCTCCTCAGTTTCGGATCGAGCGCGTCACGCAGACCGTCGCCGATCAGATTGATGGCAAGCACAGTGATGAGGATGGCAAGACCGGGGAAGGTCACGACCCACCAGGCGCGCAGGATGAATTCGCGCGCCGAAGCGAGCATCGTTCCCCATTCGGGCGTTGGCGGCTGGGCGCCGAGGCCGAGGAAGCCGAGAGCGGCCGCCTCGAGGATAGCGTTGGAAAACGACAGCGTGCCCTGGACGATCAGCGGTCCCAGGCAATTCGGCAGGATGGTGCGAAGCATCTGCCTGATATGGCCGGCGCCGGCGACCTTCGCCGCCACGACATATTCGCGGCTCTTCTCCGCCATCACGGCAGCGCGCACCAGCCGCGCGAAATGCGGCTGCAGGACAAGCGCGATGGCCAGCATCGCATTGAACAGGCCAGGGCCAAGGATGGTGACCATCACCAGCGCCAGCAACAACGACGGGAAAGCCAGGATGAGGTCCATCACGCGCATGATCGCCACGTCGACCCAGCCGCGGAAATAGCCGGCCAGCAGGCCGAGCGTGATGCCGCCGGTGAGCGCCAGCGAGACCACGACCGCGCCGATCAGCAGCGAGAAGCGCGCGCCGTAGAGCAGGCGCGAGAGGATGTCACGCCCGACCGGATCGGTGCCGAGCAGATATTGTGTCGAGCCGCCGTCCTGCCAGGCCGGAGGCCGCAGGAATGCAGTCTTGTCCTGGACGTCGGGTGCATAGGGAGCCAGCAGCGGCGCAAACAGCGCAGCCAGCACCAGCAGGATGAAGACGAACAGGCCGATGACGGCGCCGCGGTTCACCGAGAAATAATACCAGAAGGTCCTGAGACCGGTGAGGCGATCCGGGTTGCCGGCGGCCATCGGGCCGATTTCGGTCGACTGGCTCATCATGCCGCCCTTATGCGTGGGTTGATAACGGCATAGAGTACATCGACGATCAGGTTCACGGCCATGACGATAAGGGCGATCAAGAGCAGGCCAGACTGCACGACAACATAGTCGCGCTTGGATATGGATTCGACCATCCACCTGCCGATGCCAGGCCAGGAGAAGATCGTTTCGGTAAGGATGGCCCCGGCGAGCAGCGTACTAACCTGCAGGCCGATGGTAGTGACCACCGGAATGAGTGCGTTGCGCAGAGCGTGCACGCCGATGACTCGGGCCGACGAAAGCCCTTTGGCTCGGGCCGTCCGCACGTAGTCCTCGCCCAGCACCTCGAGCATGGCGGAGCGCGTCTGGCGCGCTATCACAGCCAGCGGAATGGTGCCGAGCACGATTGTCGGCAGCACCAGATGGCGCAATACCGAGCGAAATGCATCCCATTTGCCGTAGAGCAAGGTGTCGATGGTCATGAAGCCGGTGATCGGCTTGAAGAAGAACTGCAGGTCGATGCGGCCGTTAACCGGTGTCCAGCCGAGATAGCCGGAGAAAAAGATGATCAGCAGCAGGCCCCACCAGAAGATCGGCATGGAGTAGCCGACGAGCGCCGTGCCCATCAGCGACTGGTCGAACCAGGAGCCGCGCTTGATCGCCGCGAAGATGCCGGCCGGAATGCCGAGCACCATGGCGAAAATCATGGCGAAGAACGACAGTTCCAGCGTCGCCGGGAAGAGCGTCTTGAACTCTTCGAGCACCGGGCGCTTGGACGAGATGGAGACCCCGAAATCGCCGGTCACGACCTCGCCGACATAGCGTGCGTATTGCTGCCAGATCGGCAGATTATAGCCGAACTGCTCCTTGAGTTCCTCGTAACGCGCCGGCGCCACGCCGTGTTCGCCGGCCATGGCAAGGATGGGATCGCCAGGCAGCAGCCTGACGAAGGCGAAGGCACAGATAGTGATGCCGACAAGCGTCGGGATCAAAAGTGCAATTCTGTGAAGAATATATTTGAGCATGGCGAAGGGGGCAGCGCTCTACAGCGCCGCCCCACTCGATATCTTATTCGGCTTTGTCGACGCCGTCGAAGCGGTGAATGCCGAGCGGGTCCATCATGAAACCGCTGACATTCTTGCGCACGACTGCGTAGACTTGGCTGTGTGCCAGCAGGAAGGCCGGAGCCTGCTTCTGGAAGACGACCTGCGCCTGCTCATAGAGCTTGGTGCGCTCGGCCTGGTCGCTGGTCTTCTTGGCCTTCTGGATCAGGTCCTCGAAGTCCTTGTCGCACCAGCTCGAGTAGTTCGAGACGCCGATGGCGGAGCAGGCGAACAGGGTGGCGAAGAAGTTGTCCGGATCGCCATTGTCACCGGTCCAGCCAATCTGGAAGGCGCCTGGACGGTCCTTCTTCTTGCCTTCCGAGCGATACTTCGTCCACTCGTAGTTCACGATCTCGGCCTTGACGCCGACCTTGGCCCAGTCGGCCTGGATCAGTTCGGCGGCGCGCTGGAAGTTCGGGTTGTAAGGACGAACGCGATCGGAAGCCCAGAGCTGGATTTCCGTCAGCCCGGCAGCGGACAGAACTTTCTTGGCCGCATCCGGATCATAGGCGTCGGCCTTCACATCCTTGTCCCACGACCACATGGTCGGCGGGATCAGGTTTACGGCCGGCGTGGCGCCAGCGTCCTGGAACAGCGACTTGATCAGTGATTCCCGATCGATGGCCTGATTGAGCGCATGGCGCACCTCGGGCTTGTCGAGTGGCGGGATGGTGGTGTTGTAGCTCATGTAGCCGATGTTCAGGCCGGCCTGATCCATCAGGGTCACGTCCTGGTTGGCCTTGATCGTGCCGATGTCCGCAGGATTCGGATAGGGCGCGATGTCGCATTCGCCAGCGAGCACCTTCTGGATGCGGGCGGTCGCGTCAGGGGTGATGGCGAAGACGAGATCGTCGATCTTCTCCTTGCCCTTGAAATAATCCGGATGGGCCGCGTAACGGATAACCGAATCCAGCTGATAGTCGACGAACTGGAACGGGCCGGTGCCGATCGGCTTGGTCGAGAAATCGGCCATCTTACCGGACTTCTCCAGCTGCTCGGCATATTCCTTCGACACGATCGAGGCGAAGTCCATGCCGAGGTTGGCAAGCATGGGCGCGTTCGGCTCGGTCAGGGTCAGCTTGACGGTCAGGTCGTCGACCTTTTCCCACTTGGCGACATACTTCGGCATGTCCATGCCGGTGTAATAATCCCAAGTCAGGTTCGGCAGGTATTTATCGCCGTTCCACGGGTTCGCCTTGTTGAACTGACGGTCGAAGGAGAAGACGACGTCGTCGGCGTTGAGGTCGCGGGTCGGCTTGAAATAATCGGTGGTCTGGAACTTCACACCTGGATGCAGATGGAAAGTATAGACCAGGCCATCGTCCGAGATTTCCCACTTGTCGGCAAGGCCGGGCTCGACCTCGGTGCCGCCATGCTTGAATTCGACCAGGCGCGAATAGACGGTACGCGACGAGGCATCGAAGTCGTTGCCGCCCGTCGTCGTACCCGGATCAAAATTGGCCGGCGATGCTTCCGAGCAATAGACAAGCGTCTTCGCATTGGCCATGCCGCTCAGGACGCTTGCAGCCAGCAACGCGGCCGCAAAAGCGAGTTTCTTTTTCATTGAGCACTCCCTGATGTTCTTCCAAGCCCCTCTATCAGGCTCGCGAAGCCCGCATATAAGCACCGTTTTTCCGGCTTTGGAACACCCCGTTTGCTTACCCCTCGGGAAGCAGGAAAAAAATCCGCCATTTTGCTAAATGGCAGAAAAAATTAGCAGTTTTTTCCATTCACGGGATTGTTAACGACCGCATTTTTTTATTGATCGCCGATCTGGCGATACAGGTGCCGCGCCGACCTTCGCCCGGCCGAGGATGCGGCAGGACACCGGCTCGCAGTATCGGCGGCGGAAAGATTTTCGGCGGCAAATCTTTCGCCGCCTTGCCGCAGGGGCAAGACTTGCACCGCCGCCGATAGAGGCAATACATAGAAGACATCCCAGGCCGCAGCGGGGGGACGTCTCTGTCAATTCGGGGCGAGCGCGGCACGGGCGAACAAGAATTATCCAGGGAGGAACGGGTGGCAAAAGCATCAAAGACGACGGCGTCGGTGAAAGCCAAGACGGCTGCCAAGGCAGCCGCCGGCGCATTCAAGCCGAAAGCGCCCGTTGCCAAAGCCGCCGCGGCCAAGCCGAAGGCGGCACCTGTGCCGGTGCGGGCAAGTGCAAAGCCCGCGGCCAAGGCCCAGGCCAAGCCTGCCGTCGGAAAGCCGGCCGCGGCCTCGCGATTGCCGAAGGTACTGACGGCCCTGACTGCCGGACTGCCGGAAAAGCCATGGCTCAAAAGCTATCCGAAAAGCATACCAGCTGAAATCGGCGCCTTGCCCTACAGCTCTATCGGCGATTTCCTGGTCGCCGCCTGCAAGCAATTTTCCGCCCAGCCCGCCTTTACCTGCATGGACAAGTCCATCAGCTATGCCGATGTCGAACGGCTGTCGGCGGCCTTCGGCGCATACCTGCAATCGAAGGGACTGCAAAAGGGCGCACGCGTCGCCCTGATGATGCCCAACGTGCTGCAATATCCGGTGGCGATGATGGCCGTCTTGCGCGCCGGCTATGTCGTGGTGAACATCAATCCGCTCTACACGCCGCGCGAACTGGAGCACCAGCTCAAAGATTCCGGTGCACAGGCCATCGTCATCCTGGAGAACTTCGCCAGCACCTTGCAGGCGGTCATCTCCAGAACGGCGGTCAAGCATGTCGTGGTCGCCGCGATGGGAGACATGCTCGGCGGACTGAAGGGCACGATCGTCAATTTCGTCGTGCGCCGGGTGAAGAAGATGGTGCCGGCATGGTCGCTGCCCGGCCATGTCAAGTTCAACGCGGCCGTCAAGGCCGGCGGCGGCGTGGGCTTCAAGCCAGCCAAGGTGGCGGCCGACGATGTCGCCTTCCTGCAATATACGGGCGGCACCACCGGCGTCTCGAAGGGTGCAACGCTGCTCCACAGCAACGTGCTGGCCAATGTCGTGCAGAACGCGCAGTGGATGGAAGACGCCTATACGATCAAGCCGAAACCGGCGCATCCGAACTTTATCTGCGCCCTGCCGCTCTATCATATCTTCGCGCTGACGGTGAACGCGCTGATGGGCATGCAGCAAGGTGCGCGCAATGTGCTCATTCCCAACCCGCGCGATATTCCCGGCTTCGTCAAGGAACTGCAGAAATATCCGATCCACATCTTTCCGGGCTTGAACACGCTGTTCAACGCCCTGCTCAACAATGAGGACTTCCGCAAGCTCGACTTCAAGCCGCTGGTGCTGACGCTGGGCGGCGGCATGGCGGTGCAGAAGGGCGTCGCCGAACGCTGGAAGGCCCTGACCGGCTGTCCGGTGACCGAAGGCTACGGGCTGTCGGAAACCTCGCCGGTGGCCACCGCCAACAAGTTCAGCGCCAGCGACTTCACCGGCACCATCGGCCTGCCGCTGCCGTCGACGGAGATCGCCATCCGCGACGACGACGGCAACAATCTGCCGCTCGGCGAGGTCGGCGAAATCTGCATCCGGGGGCCGCAAGTAATGGCGGGCTACTGGAACCGGCCGGATGAGACCGCCAAGGTGATGACCAAGGACGGCTATTTCAAATCCGGCGACATGGGCTTCATGGACGAGCGCGGCTACACCAAGATCGTCGACCGCAAGAAGGACATGATCCTGGTCTCGGGCTTCAACGTCTATCCGAACGAGCTTGAGGAAGTCGTGGCGATGCATCCGGGCGTGCTCGAAGTGGCGGCGATCGGCGTGCCGGACGAGCATTCGGGCGAGGTGCCGAAGCTGTTCGTGGTCAGGAAGGATCCGGCGCTGACCGCAGAGACGCTCACCGCCTATTGCCGCGAGAACCTGACCGGCTACAAGCGGCCTAAATACATCGAATTCCGGACCGAGCTGCCGAAGACGCCGGTCGGCAAGATCCTGCGGCGGGCGCTCCGCGAATGACGGCAGCCGACGGCCTTGGCGCCGTGGATGCACCTTGCCGTCCTGACCCGACCGAGTTCATCAGGGCGAACATGCGCATCGCCCCGGTGCCGTCGCTTCCCGAGATCCTGCTTTATACGGCTCATCCGGGGAGTGGCCTGAGGCGGCTTATCGATCCGCGGCAAAGCTTCGACGATGATGACGACACGGCCGAGGCGGATGAGGATGGACCCGATCCGCAGCCGCCCTACTGGGCCTATGCCTGGGCCGGCGGCGCCGTCCTTGCGCGCTATATACTCGACCATCCACTAACCGTGGCCGGTCGGCGCGTGCTCGACCTCGGCGCCGGTTCGGGCCTTGTCGGCATTGCCGCGGCCAAGGCCGGGGCGAGCGCGGTGATCGCCGCGGAGATCGATCGTAACGGCATTGCAGCGATCGGCCTCAACGCCGCGGCGAACGGCGTCGCGATGACGGTCATGGCGCAGGATATTACCCGCGGATCGCCGCCTGCGGTCGATGTCGTCACCGCCGGCGACGTCTTTTATGGACAGGACGTCGCCGACCGCGTCATGCCTTTCCTCGACCGCTGCCTTGATGCCGGTATCGAGGTTCTTGTTGGCGATCCGGGCCGCGCCTACCTGCCGCGATCGCGGCTGCGCCTGCTTGCCGAATACCAGGTGCCGGACTTCGGCCAGACGAACGACAGCGCGCCGAAGAGCGGTGTCTTCCGTTTGGAGGGTATATCCGGCCGCTAGATCGTTTCCTTGACTCGCGCCGACAGAAAATCCGGCAGATCGGCAACCGAATCCAGCACGATATCGGCGATCGACGACAGCGATTCAGGTGTGCCGGTGCCGGAGAGCACGCCGATCGCCAGCCCGCAGCCGCCGGCTCGCGCCATCTCCAGGTCGTGGCGATTGTCGCCGACCATGGCGACTTGCGCCGGCTTCAGCCCGGTCAGGTCGCAGAAGGCGAAGATCGTGTCCGGCGCCGGTTTCGGATTGGCCACCGCGTCATAGCCATAGGCAGCGTCGAAGAGCTGGGCGACGCCAAGCGTGACCATCGTCTTCTCCGCGCCGCTGGTTGAATCGTTGGTAGCGACGCCGAGCCGGTAGGATCGCTTGTGCAGCACTGTCAGCGTTTCGACGATGCCGGGCAGCGCCACCGCCATCGACGAGCCTTGCACGGACGTGATTTCGTTGAAGCGGGCGACGGCCAGCATCTGGTCCTCGTCGGACAGGCGCGGGAACCACAGTTCGACGACATCCATGTTGGTGCCCGAGGCAAAGATCGAATCGGGCCTGAACCGCTTGTTGACGAAATCGAAACCCGCCGCCGAAAGGAGCCTGTCGGCCTTCCAGCGATCGCCCTCGGCGGCATCCATGGCCATGAAGTCGGCAATGCCGAGCCAGGTCGCGTTGAAGTCGACAAGCGTCCCGTCCTTGTCGAACAATATGCCCTTGATGTCTGCCAAACTGCTCACTCCGAACCACGCAAATGCTGGATGTATCCCACCAGGCCAGCGGTCGATGCATCCCGCTTCGCGGCACTTTCCTTGCCCTCCACGACAGGCAAGAGGCCGGTGGCCAGTTCCTTGCCGAGCTCGACGCCCCACTGGTCGAAGGAATTGATGTTGAACAAAGTGCCTTCGACGAAGACGCGATGCTCGTAGAGCGCGATCAGCCGGCCGAAGGTGCGCGGGTCGAGCTTGCGGTAGAGGATGGTCAGCGAGGGCCGGTTGCCGGAGAAGACGCGGTGCGGGGCGATCTTGTCGACCTCGGCCGGCTTCATGCCCTTGGCCAGCATCTGGGCGCGCGCCTCCTCCAGCGTGCGGCCCTTCATCAAGGCTTCCGACTGCGCCAGGCAGTTGGCGAGCAGCAGATCATGCTGATGCTTGAGGTCCGGCTCGTGGCCGACGGCCGCGGCGAGGAATTCGACCGGGATGAAATCGGTGCCCTGATGCAGCAGCTGGAAGAAGGCATGCTGGCCGTTGGTGCCAGGCTCGCCCCAGACCAGCGGTCCGGTCGGGGTCGTCACCGCAACGCCTTCGAGGGTGACGCTCTTGCCGTTCGATTCCATGTCGAGCTGCTGCAGATAGGCCGGCAGCCTGGACAGCCGCTGGTCATAAGGAATGACGGCGCGTGCCGGGTATCCGCAGATCACGCGATGCCACCAGCCGACCAGCCCCAGCAGCGCCGGCAGGTTGTCCTGCACCGGCGCGGTGCGAAAATGCTCGTCCATCTCGTGCGCGCCATCGAGGAAGGCGCGAAAATTCCGCGGCCCGACCGCTATCATCACCGGCAGGCCGATCGCCCCCCAGACCGAATAGCGGCCGCCGACCCAGTCCCAAAAACCGAAGACGCGATCCGATTCGATGCCGAACTTGGCCACCAGCTCGAGCGCGGTCGAGACGGCGGCAAAATGCTTGCCGACGGCTTCCTTGCCGAGTGCCTTCTGCACCCATTTGCGCGCCGTCTCGGCATTGGTCATCGTCTCGACGGTGGTGAAGGTCTTGGAGGCGATGATGAAAAGCGTGGTTTCGGCCGACAGGCCCTTCAGCGTGTCGTGGATATGGGCGCCGTCGATGTTGGAGACATAGTGCGCGCGCGGCCCGTCATGGTAGGGGGCCAGCGCCAGCGTCGCCATGGCCGGGCCGAGATCGGAACCGCCGATGCCGATGTTGACGATGTCGGTGATTTTCTTGCCGGTGGCGCCGGCCGCCTTGCCAGAGCGCACGGCATCGGCAAAGGCGCCCATCGCGTCGAGCACGGCAGTGACGTCCGCCTTGACGTCCTGGCCATCCACGATGACGCCCTTGCCGGTCAGGTTGCGCAGCGCCGTGTGCAGCACGGCACGGTTTTCGGTGACGTTGATCTTCTTGCCGGCGAACATCGCCGCACGGCGGCCTTCGAGATCGGCTGCCCTGGCAAGTTTCTCCAGCAGGTCCATGGTGAGCGTGTCGACCGCGCATTTCGACCAGTCGAGCAACAGGTCGCCGTCGGTGGCGGAGAATGTCTTGAACCGCTGCGGATCGGCGGCGAAGGCCTGGCGCATGCTGGCTGGCGCCGCGGCGCGATGATCGCGCAAGGCTGCGAGCTGTTTCTGGAAGGCTGACTGATCCACTGGCGGGACTCCTGGCGTTTTCGACGCACCATATCAGACCGGATGTTTCCGGCGCGTGTCGTCGCGCCAAAACTAGTGAGCCGAATTCTGTACGGTCAATACGCGGGCGATGACGCGAATCGTCACGCGGCGACGATGCAGGCGCGTCCCGAGGTGGGCGGAGTGCCGGATTTTCCGCCGAAGGATCACTGGCATAAATCCCAACGATCAGAAAAATTGATTGGCGCAACCCCTTGTGCCACCGTTACATTCGACTGGTCCAGCCAAGCGAAAAAAGCTGGCCATCGAGGAACATCTTCCATGCCACAGCGAAACGACACGGCGATATGGTCCGGCCTGTTCCGGATTTCGGCCGAATCCGGCCAGACCCTGCAGGCACAGATCCGCCAAGCCATCGTGGCCGCCATTCTCGACCGCCAGATCGCCGCTTCGATGCCGCTCCCCTCTTGCCGGATCCTGGCCGAAAAACTCGGCGTGGCGCGCGGAACCGTGGTGCTGGCCTTCCAGCAGCTCGTCGACCAGGGCTTCCTGGTGGCACGCGAGCGGCGCGGCCATTTCGTCAATCCCGATGTGTTGGCGACACCAGCCAAGCCGCATCAGAAGGCGCCCGACCAGGCCAACGAGCTCGACTGGAAGGCACGCCGCAAGATCGCCGCAAGCGACATGCCGCCGCCGGCCAAGCACGAGAACTGGATCAAGTCGTCCTACCCCTTCGTCTACGGCCAGTTCGACCCGGCGCTGTTCCCGACCGCCGAGTGGCGCGAGTGCAACCGCATGGCGCTTGCCGTGCTCGAAATCCGCAACTGGGCGTCCGACATGGTCGATCGCGACGATCCGTTGCTGATCGAACAGATCCAGGCGCGGCTGCTGCCGCGGCGCGGCATCTTCGCCAATCCCGACGAAATCATCGTCACGCTGGGCGCCCAGAACGCGCTCTACATGCTGGCGACGCTGCTGATGGGCAAGGGCTCCAAGGTGGCGATGGAGGACCCCGGCTATCCCGACGCACGCTCGATCTTCCGCCTTGCGGGCGCCGATATACAGCCGGTGCCGGTCGACCAGTCCGGCATTGTAACCGCTTCTATTCCCAATGATTCCGGGTTCGTGTTCGTCACGCCCAGCCATCATTGCCCGACCATGGTGCCGCTGTCGGCGGAACGGCGGCAGGATCTCCTGGCGCGGGCCAACCGCTACAACCAGATCATCATCGAGGATGGCTATGACAGCCAGCTTCTCGACGAGGCGCCGCAGCAGGCATTGAAGAGCCTCGACCGCTCCGGCCGCGTCGTCTATGTCGGCTCGATGTCGAAGACGCTGGCTCCAGGCCTGCGGCTCGGCTACATCGTCGCCTCGGCCGGACTGATCTCGGAACTCAGGGCGCTGCGCCGCTTCATGCTGCGCCATCCACCTGCCAACAACCAACGCGCCGTCGCGCTGTTCCTGTCGCTCGGCCATCACGAGGCACTTGTGCGGCGGCTGTCGAGCGCCTTCGACGAGCGGCGCAAGCGCCTGGTCCATGCGATTTCCGCTTTCCTGCCGGAATGGCGTTCGACCGATTCGGCCGGCGGCACATCGCTGTGGCTTGAAGGGCCGCGCGGCACCGATTCGCGCGGACTGGCCGAGGCAGCCGCCTCGCGCAGCGTCATCATCGAGCCGGGTGATCGTTTCTTCGATCGCACTGAAAAGCCTTCGCGTTTCATGCGGCTGGGCATTTCCTCGATCGCGCTGCAGCACATCGAGCCGGGCATCCGCGAACTGGCCACCGCCGCCGGACGCAGGCCGGCCGCCGCCTGATCCACCCGCCCGACCCCCTTGCCGGAGCCGCACAGCGTGGCTCCGGCTCCATTAGCCCTGGCATATGCAGCCGGACTGTCTGGCTCATAGGCTGGGCCAATGCCGGCGGCATAGTCGGAGCACAAGGGGAAGAAGCAGCCGATGGTGGACCAACCGCCGCGCTCTGCTTCTCAGAAAGGTGGAGTGTCTCCATGTCAGTTCTTGAAAAGCAGGAAGCGGCGGCGGATCAACGTTCGCGCCGCTCCGGCGGGCGCGAAGCGCGCCGCGCCATGCGGGCAGCACCGTTGGCCGACGACATCAAGCCGGTGCGCGCCGGCCTCGAAGGCGGTAGCTACGGGCCGCTGACGGAGAACGACCAGGAACGCATCCACGAAGCCGTGCTGACGCTCCTGGAAACGGTTGGCTTCGCCAATGCCATTCCCTCCTGCATCGATGCCCTGACTAAGGCCGGCGCCAGCTATGGCGACGATGGCCGCATCCGTTTCCCGCGCGCGCTCGTGCTCGACACGATCAAGAAAGCGGCCCGGCATTTCACGCTGCACGGCCAGGACCCCAAGCACGACATGCTGATCAAGGGCAAGCGCGTGCATTACGGCACGGCGGGCGCCGCCGTGCATCTGGTCGATGTCGAAAAGCGCGAATACCGCGAGTCGCTGCTGCAGGACATCTATGACGCCGCCCGCCTCGTCGAGGGGCTCGACAACATCCATTTCTTCCAGCGCCCGATGGTGCCGCGCGATATTCCCGATCCACTCGATATGGATTTCAACACGCTCTATGCCTGCGTGATGGGCACGTCGAAGCATGTCGGCACCTCGTTCACGGTGCGCGAGAACGTGCAGCCGGCGCTCGAAATGCTCTATGCCATTGCCGGCGGCGAGGAGAACTTCCGCGCCCGGCCGTTCGTTTCGAACTCCAACTGCTTCGTCGTGCCGCCGATGAAGTTCGCCGAGGACGCCTGCGGCGTGCTCGAGGCCTGCGTCGAAGGCGGCATTCCGATCCTCTTGCTGTCGGCCGGTCAGGCCGGTGCCACGGCCCCAGCGGCGATTGCCGGTGCGGTGGTGCAGGCGGTGGCCGAAGTGCTGGTCGGCCTCATCTATGTCAACGCCATCAAGCCGAGGCATCCGGCGATCTTCGGCACCTGGCCATTCGTGTCGGATCTCAGGACCGGCGCCATGTCGGGCGGTTCGGCCGAGCAGGCGGTGCTGACCGCGGCCTGTGCGCAGATGGCGCAATATTACGACCTGCCGGGCGGCTCGGCCGCGGGCATGACGGATTCGAAACTCCCCGACATCCAGTCCGGCTACGAAAAAGGCATCACCGATGTGATGGCCGGCCTTGCCGGGCTCAACCTGGTCTACGAATCGGCCGGCATGCACGCCTCGCTGCTCGGTTTCTGCCTGGAGAGCCTGATCATCGACAACGACATGCTCGGCCACTGCCTGCGCTGCGTGCGCGGCATCGAGGTGACCGACGAGGCGCTGTCGATCGACACCATCGCCGATGTCTGCCTGAAGGGACCGGGCCATTATCTCGGCAACGAGCAGACGCTGCGGCTGATGCAGACCGAGTATTTCTATCCGGCCGTGGGCGACCGATTTTCACCCAAGGAATGGAATGAGAAGGGCCGGCCCGACATCCTGCAACGGGCGATCATCGAAAAGAAACGCGTGCTTGCCGAGCGCTTTCCGCGCCATGTGCCGAAGCTGATCGACGACAGGCTGCGTGCCCGCTTTGGCGAGATGATCAAGCTGCCGCGCGGCAGCATGGGCGGGTAGGCCCTCGCAAAACAATCAGTCCGCGTTGAGCCCGTAGCGCTCGACGACTTCGGCATTGATCAACTTGGCGTGCAGCGTCATCAGCACGATTTGCGCATCCAAGCTGTCGCCAGTTTCAAGGGCGGCCTCGATCCGGCGCTCGGCCTCCAGCCTGTTCTGAAGACCATTCGATCGTTCGAAGGGTTCCCGTCCGGCGATGCAATAGCTGAACAGCCGCGCCACTTCTGAATAAGCTTGTGTGGGCGGCTCGTCGGGCCAGCGATCCTTCATCAGATTGACGATGGTCAGTTTTACGCCCTCCGGCACGAGGGCGGGATGAAGGTCGGCGCCACCCAATGCCGCATCGAGCTGCCTCAAGTCGCCCGAGCGGCCGAACATTCCGAGGAAGCCAAGGGAAGAGCGTCGTGGCGCCATCATGTTCCAATCCGTTTCCAACCACTTAGGTGGTTCGCAAGCGGAATACAAAGGCAGTGATTTCTATGGCGTGTCGCATTGAAACGGGTTCACGCGACGCGCTTTGTGCCTTTGCCGTTGTGCATCTCAGCCACTTGCCGCCAACAGCAAGACACCGGCAAGGGCCGATCCGGCAAGCGTCGGCAGCATGCCGATCTTGAGCTTCAGGATAGCGATCATGGCGACACAGGAAAGCAGCGCCGCGCGCCAGTCGATCGACGAAAATACCGGCACATTCATGCCGAGGCCCAGCGCGTGTACCTCACGGAAAATGACGTGCAGGGCGAACCACAGAGCCAGATTCATGATCACCCCGACAACAGCGGCGGTGATCGCGCCAAGTGCTGCCGACAAGGCCTTGTTGCCGCGCAGGGCCTCGATATAGGGCGCACCGAGGAATATCCAGAAGAAGCAGGGCGTGAACGTAACCCACAGGGTCAGCAACGCCCCCAGCGATCCGGCAAGCAACGGGTCCAGCGAGCCGGGATGGCGGAACGCGGCGATGAAGCCAACGAACTGCAACACCAGGATGAGCGGACCTGGCGTCGTTTCGGCAAGCCCCAAACCGTCGACCATTTCACCGGGAGCGAGCCAACCGAAGGACTGGACGGCTGCCTGGGCGACATAAGCGAGCACCGCGTAGGCGCCGCCGAAGGTGACGACCGCCATGAGACTGAAGAACCGGCCGATCTCGGTCCAGACGCTTGCAGAGCCGGTAAGCCACCAGATCAGCAGAACAGGCCCGAACCAGATCGGCAGCCAGATTGCAATCGTGCGCGGCGCATGCCATTTCGTCGGCCTGATGTGGGCCAGTTCGCCGCGCTCGAACATCAGGTCGACCGCTCCCTTGCTATCGGCAATACCGTCCTTGCCATGTGCCGAGCCGGAAAACAGCGCCGGAGCAATGCGGTTTCCCAGCCATCCTGTCAGGCCCGCGAGCAGGACGATGAGTGGGAACGGTACATTCAACGCATAGATGGCGATGAAAGCCGAGACGGCGATCGACACCATGACCCTGTTCTTCAGGGCACGCCGTCCGATCCGGATCACCGCCTCGATGACAATGGCAAGCACCGCCGCTTTCACCCCGAAAAACAGCGCCTCGACGAGCGGCACGTCGCCATAGAGCACGTAGAGGCTGCTCAGGACGAGCATGACGAGCGCGCCCGGCACCACGAACAGGATGCCGGCAACAAGGCCGCCGATCGTCCTGTGCAGCAGCCAACCGACATAAATGGCGAGTTGCTGGGCTTCGGGGCCAGGCAGCAGCATGCAATAATTCAGCGCATGCAGGAAACGCTGCTCGCCGATCCAGCGCCGATCCTCGACCAGTTCCTTGTGCATCAATGCGATCTGCCCGGCCGGCCCGCCGAAGCTGAGCAATCCGATTTTTGCCCAGAGTTTTGTGGCTTCGGCGAACGTCGGCGCAGCTGGACCCTGGACCATCGTGTCATGCGACTCGAGCGCGCTCATGACGGTTTGCCCGCGCCTGCACCGGGCCAGTTGTGCGTTTCGTCAGTGGCGTCACGACACCAACGGAAGAACGCATCGTAGAGCAGCATGCCTGCGTCCAGCTGTTCCAGGTCGTCGCGAAACATACGCGACAGGCCAAGCGAAGCCGCCAGGAAGCCGGCAGCCTGGGGAACAAGGTCGAGGCTTGCGGTGTCTGCCGCGCGCACGATCAGGGCAAGGCGATCGAGCGCCTCGGATTCCAGCCCGAACTCCTCGATCATCGTGTCGAAGGTGCAGCGTTCGCCGCGATGGCTCCAGAACACATCGTCGATGTCGAAAGGCACGGCCAGGAAGCGATCGGCTACGGCAAGAACTTCGGCCGGCTCGACAAACAGAAAGATCGCGTGAGGATCGACGAAACGCCGGATCAGCCAAGGGCAAGCGATGCGATCCACCTTCGGGCGGGCTCGTGTCACCCACACGGTGCGCCCCTTTTCGTTGCGTGAGGGCAAGGTGTCGGTGCGAACCAGAAGTCCCTTTGCATCGCGCCAGGCTTCGAACCCACCGTCGAGGCTTTCGGCGGAAATGCCCTCATGGCGCAGCCATGCGGCGACACCTTGCGAGAGTTTCAGCCCTTTCTGGCAAACGACCGTCACTGGCTTGCCGGCGAACTCGTCGGCCCAGGTCGAAACGGTTTTGAAATCGCGCCGGCTCGAGGCCGGCAGAAGGCGTGGATCGGCGTCGAAGTCATCATCGATACGGACATCGATGATGACAGGCGCGCCTGGCAGACCGATCAGACGGGATAGTTGCGATACGGTGATAGCGGTTGTTGACGGCATGGCGTCCACCTCCTGGAAAAAGAAGCTTGGACGCGAACGTTGGGCTGACGCCTCACGGGGTCGTCGCGATGCACCCCTTGCCATGATGGTGGATGCATCGCGCGGGCTTGTCAAGGATGACGGCGGCCTGATCCGGATCAAGCCGCCGTTTGTCGTTTATGTAAGCATCTACGAACAGATGATCGCTCAGTGATTGTCCCTGGGGACACCTCTGGTGTGAGCGACATCCTGGTATTTCACCGCCGGCTTCAGCACCATTCCCTCTGAAAACTGCGCAACCATGCCGCGCTGGATCTCCTGCCAGGGCGTCTGGTGCTTGGGATAGTCATAGCCGCCATTGTTCTGCAGTTCGGCACGCCGCCGGGTGATCTCGTCGTCGGTGACGAGGATGTCGGCCGTGCCCTTGCGCAGGTCGATGCGGACACGGTCGCCCGTCTTGAGCAACGCCAACCCGCCGCCGATCGCGGCTTCCGGCGAGGCGTTGAGGATCGACGGCGAACCCGACGTGCCGGACTGGCGGCCGTCGCCGATGCAGGCGAGCGCATGGATGCCCTTCTTGATCAGATAGGCCGGCGGCTGCATGTTGACGACCTCGGCGCCGCCGGGATAGCCGATCGGGCCGGCGCCACGCATGAACAGGATCGTGTGTTCATCGATGCCTTGCGCCGGATCGTCGATTCGGGCGTGGTAGTCCTCGGGCCCGTCGAAGACCATGGCGTTGCCTTCGAAAGCCTCGGGATCCTTCGGATTGGAGAGATAGCGCTCGCGGAATTCGGGCGAGATGCCGCTGGTCTTCATGATCGCGGAATCGAACAGATTGCCCTTGAGGTTGATGAAGCCGGCATTGGCCTTCAGCGGCGCGGCAACGGAGCGGATGACGTCGGTGTTCTCGTTGGCGACACCCTCGCTATTCTCACCGATAGACTTGCCGTTGACCGTGCGCGCACCGGGATGCGGCAACAGTCCGCCCTTCATCAGTTCGGCGATCACCGCCGGCACGCCGCCGGCATGATGGTAATCCTCGCCCAGATATTCGCCCGTCGGCTGCAGATTGACCAGCAGCGGCACATTGAGGCCGACCGTCTGCCAGTCGTCATTGTCGAGCTTGACGCCGAGATGGCGGGCGATGGCGTTGAGATGGATAGGCGCGTTGGTCGAGCCGCCAATTGCCGAATTGACGACAATGGCGTTCTCGAAAGCCTCTCTCGTCATGATGTCGGACGGCTTGAGGTCTTCACGCACCATGTCGACGATACGTTTGCCGGTCTCGTAGGCGATCTGGCCGCGCTCGCGGTAAGGTGCGGGGATGGCGGCCGAGCCCGGCAATTGCATGCCAAGCGCCTCCGCCAGCGAGTTCATCGTCGTGGCGGTGCCCATGGTGTTGCAGTAGCCGGTGGACGGCGCCGAAGAGGCGACGATGTCCATGAACTCGTCATAGTCGATCTCGCCGGCCGACAGGCGCTGGCGCGATTCCCAGACGATGGTGCCGGAGCCGGTGCGCTTGCCCTTGTGCCAGCCATTGAGCATCGGGCCGACCGACAGCGCGATCGCCGGGATGTTGACGGTGGCTGCCGCCATCAGCAGGGCCGGCGTTGTCTTGTCGCAGCCGATGGTGAGCACGACGCCATCGAGCGGATAGCCGTATAGCACTTCGACCAGGCCGAGATAGGCAAGGTTGCGGTCAAGAGCGGCGGTCGGGCGCTTGCCGGTCTCCTGGATCGGATGGCACGGGAATTCGAACGGAATGCCGCCCATCGAGACGATGCCTTCGCGCACGCGCTTGGCCAGCTCGATGTGATGCCGGTTGCAGGGCGAGAGATCCGAACCGGTCTGGGCGATGCCGATCAGCGGCTTGCCGGACATCAGTTCGGCCCGCGTCAGGCCGTAGTTGAGGTAGCGCTCCAGGTAGAGCGCCGTCATGCCCGGATTATCGGGATTGTCGAACCACTCCTGCGAGCGAAATTTTTTCTTCCTGGTGGGGGCGCCTGCCATCGTGGTCTCCGTATTTGTAAGACAAATCGATATGGCAACGCGCGGGAGCAGGCAAGAGGGCGCAGGGTCGCATCCGGACTTTGGTGCGATAGACATGCATGCAGCCGTGCGTTACGGCTTCGATCAATCGTGTCAGGGAGGTTTTCATGGCTTTGGTGATCGAAGGCGAGGAGCGCATTGCCGCGCCCCTGCAAAAGGTGTGGAAAGCGCTGAACGATCCCGAGGTCTTGAAGGCGACGATTCCCGGCTGCCAGAGCCTGGAGATGAAGTCGCCGACCGAGATGGCGGCGACCGTGGTGGTGAAGATCGGGCCAATCAAGGCGACGTTCAACGGCGAGGTGACGCTCAAGAATCTCAAGCCGCCGTACTCCTACACCATCCAGGGCGAAGGCAAGGGCGGCATCGCCGGCTTTGCCAAGGGCGGCGCCGACGTGACGCTGACAGAGGATGGGCCGGATACCACGGTGCTGAAATACGCGGCCAAGGCCGATGTCGGCGGCAAGATCGCGCAGCTCGGCAGCCGGCTGATCGAATCGACCTCGAAGAAACTGGCCGGGCAGTTTTTTTCCAGCTTCGGCGAGAAGGTTGGCGCGGCTTAGGTTACGTCCTCGCTCGAACGACGCCTGGCTTCTCTGGGGCCAGCGCTGCCCCTCATCCGCCTGCCGGCACCTTCTCCCCGTATAGTGACGGGGAGAAGGGAACTGGCCGCAACGTCGGCACCCTTCCTCCCACGCTGGTGATTGGAGAAATCATCAAGGACGGTGTCTTTCTCCCCGTCACGATACGGGGAGAAATGTCCGGCAGGACAATGAGGGGCGGCGCCAACCGAACGAAAAACTACTCGAACACGATGTTCGGCACCGCATCCGCGGCCGCACCACGCTCTTCATTGATCCGGTCCCAAACCTTCGAGGCGATATCCCGGTAGATCCTTGCCTCGGCGCCGTCGGGCTTCGAGACAACCACCGGCGTGCCGGCATCCGAGCTTTCGCGAATGCCCATCTCGAGCGGCACTTCGCCAAGGAAGGTGACGCCCAGACGCTCGGCTTCGCGGCGCGCGCCGCCATGGCCGAAGATGTCGTAGCGTTTGCCGGTATCGGGAGCGATGAAATAGCTCATGTTCTCGACGATGCCGAGCAGCGGCACGTCGACCTTCTTGAACATGTTGAGGCCCTTGCGTGCATCGATCAGCGCCAGATCCTGCGGCGTCGAGACGATGACGGCGCCGGCCAATGGGACTTGCTGGGCCATGGTCAGTTGCGCGTCGCCGGTGCCGGGCGGCATGTCGACGACGAGCACGTCGAGCCGGCCCCATTCGACCTCGCGCAGCATCTGCGTCAGCGCCGACATCACCATCGGACCGCGCCAGATCATCGGTGTCTCCTCATCGACGAGGAAGCCCATCGACATCACTTTAAGCCCATAATTCTCCATCGGTTTCAGGATCTTGCCGTCGACGGTCTGCGGCCGGCCGTGGATGTTGAGCAGTCGCGGCATAGACGGGCCATAGATGTCGGCGTCGAGCACGCCGACGCGCAAACCATTGGCGGCGAGGCCAAGAGCGATGTTGACGGCCGTGGTCGACTTGCCGACACCACCCTTGCCGGAAGCGACGGCGATGATCGCTTCGATGCCAGGCACGCCACGCCTGCCCTGGCTGTGCGAAGGCGGAGCGTGCGGAGCGGCACGCGGCGCGGTGGGAGCCGGCGGCGCTGGCCTGGGTGCAGGGCGCGATGGAACCGGCGCTTCCATGCCGCCGCCTTTCTTTTCCGCCGTCAGTGCAACGACGGCACCGGCAACGCCGGGAATAGCCTTGACGACGCGCTCGGCAGCAGCCCGCAGCGGTTCCATCTCCTGGGCGCGAGCGGCGGGAACGGTGATCGAGAAGAAGACCTTGGAATCGGCGATGAAAATCTCGGAAACCATGCCAAGGTCAACGATGTTGCCGGTGAAATCCGGGCCATTGACCGTCTTCAGGCGCTCGGTGACGATTTCCTTGGTGACGGACATCAGTTCTTCCTTATGCAAGCTTTGGCCTGAGATAGTGCAGTTTCCGGACAGAACCAAGCCGTGGAGCAATAGCTGCCTTGGTGTGCCCGCAAAAACGACGATCGGTGTCGGAGCAGCCGGCATTTTGCGAACCGGCGGTCGCCAAACGGCCCTCCTGATCTATTTCAAGGATCGACATGAGCAATCGAGATGAGCAATCAGGGAAGGAGACGATCATGCTCGCAAACAGCAATGCAACGGCCAATGTGGCGGTGAAAGACCTGGCGAGGGCAAAGGCCTTTTATGAAGGGACGCTGGGCCTGAAGCAGGTGGATGATATGGGTGGCGAACTGATCGTCTACAAAAGCGGCGACACGCTGATCAATGTCTATCATTCGCAATTCGCAGGCACCAACAAGGCGACGGCGGTGACCTGGACAGTCGGCGACGAGATCGGGACCATCGTCAAGTCGTTGAGGTCGAAGGGTGTCGCCTTCGAGCACTATGAGATGCCCGGCCTCACGCTGGAGGGCGACGTGCATGTCGGCTACGGCATGAAGGTGGCATGGTTCAAGGATCCCGACGGCAACATCCTGAACCTCGTCGACAAATAGGCTATTGCGCATTTTCGAAGAGGCGGCGGGCGCATGATCCGGAACAGGCACTCCTAGCCGGTTTCTCTGGAGCCGGCGGTTCGTTCTAAGCTTTTGTTCTGTTGCATTTATGCGGACGCCAAAATGCTCTAGCTTCCGTCCATGATCGACAAGCTGGAATTCTTCATCGCACTGGCCAGGGAAGAGCATTTCGGCCGGGCGGCGGAAGTATGCGGGGTTACCCAGCCGACGCTGTCGGCCGGCATCAAGCAGCTCGAGGGCCAGCTCGGCGTGATGCTGGTGCTGCGCGGCTCGCGCTTCCAGGGGCTGACGCCCGAAGGCAAGCAGGTATTGGTCTGGGCGCGTCGCATCGTCGGCGATACCAGGACCATGCGCGAGGAGATGCGGGCGGCGCGCCACGGCCTGTCTGGTCGCATCCGCATTGCCGCAATTCCGACCGCCCTGGCCATGGTGGCGCGGCTGACGACCCCCTTTCGGGCAAAACATCCCGGCGTCACCTTTTCGGTGCTGTCGCGGACCTCGATCGAAGTGCTGTCGCTGCTCGGCAATTTCGACATCGATGCCGGCATCACCTATCTCGACAACGAGCCGCTGGGGCGCGTCACCAGCGTGCCGCTCTATGACGAGCGCTATCAACTGATCACCGCGGTAGGGAATCCCTATTCCGACCGCGACAAAGTGACATGGGCGGAGCTTAGCAGCCTGCCGCTCTGCCTGCTGACGCCGGACATGCAGAACCGCCGCATCATCGACCAGCATCTGGCCGAGGCCGGGGTGCAGGTGCGGCCGACACTCGAATCCAATTCGATGATCGTACTGTTTTCGCACATCCGCACCGGCAAATGGTCATCGATCATGCCGCTCAACCTGGCGGAAACATTCGGCTTTTCCGAACCGATCCGGGCCATTCCGATCGTCGAGCCGGACGCCAGCCATACGGTCGGCCTGGTGGCTGCGCCGCGCGAGCCGCACACGCCACTGGTCTCGGCGCTGCTGGACGAGGCGATGGCGCTGGCGGACGATTTCCACGCCCGCCGCTAGGATAGACAATAGCGGCTGACCAAGCTCGATAGACGATTTCTATCGAGCAACGAAACAGCTTTATTGATTCCAAGGGTTTCCTCTGATTTTGTAAAGACTTAGCGATAAAAGCTATCGACCAGGGAGGGCGCTGCGTGCCAATGCAGCCTGCAAGTACCGAGATCACATCGCGCACGACCGCGATCATCCAGGAGCTGAAAGGCCTCGAAGGCCCGCTGCTGCCGATCCTGCATGGCATCCAGGAAGAGTTCGGCCATGTGCCGCAGGATGCGCTGCCAGTCATCGCCGAGGCGCTGAACATCTCCAGGGCCGAGGTGCACGGCGTTGTCACCTTCTATCACGATTACCGCAGCCATCCGGCCGGCCGGCATGTGCTGAAGGTTTGCCAGGCAGAATCCTGCCAGTCGATGGGTTCCGACGCCATCGCCGCCAAACTGAAGCAGTTACTGGGCATAGGGTTCCACGAGACGACCCGCGACGGTTCGGTGACGCTGGAGCCGGTCTATTGTCTCGGCCTGTGCGCCTGTTCGCCCGCCGCCATGCTCGATGGCGAAGTGATCGGGCGGCTCGATGACGAGAAGCTCGACGAGATCGTTGCCGAGGTGCGCTCATGATCCCGCGTATCTACATTCCCGCCGATTCGGGCGCACTGGCGCTTGGCGCCGAAAAGGTCGCCAAGGCGATCGCCAGTGAACTGGCGGAGCGCGGCATCGAGGCAAAGATCGTGCGCAACGGCTCGCGCGGCGCTTATTTCCTCGAACCCATGGTCGAAGTTGCGACAGCCAACGGCCGCATCGCCTATGGCCCGGTCAAGCCATCCGACGTCAAAAGCCTGTTCGACAGCGGCTTCCTCACCGGCGGCCCTCACAAGCGCTGGCTGGGCGCGCCGGACAAAATCCCCTTCTTGGCCAAGCAGACACGGCTGACCTTCGCGCGTTGCGGCGTCATCGATCCGCTGTCACTCGAATCCTACAAGAAGCATGGCGGCTTGGATGGGCTGACGAACGCGTTGGCATTGACGCCCGCCGCCATTGTCGCCCAAGTCACCGAATCCGGACTGCGCGGGCGCGGCGGCGCGGGCTTCCCGACCGGCATCAAGTGGAAGACGGTGCTCGATACCGTTGGCGACCGCAAATACATCGTCTGCAATGCCGACGAAGGCGACTCGGGTACCTTCGCCGACCGCATGATCATGGAGGGTGACCCCTTCGTGCTGATCGAAGGCATGACGATCGCCGGAATCGCCACGGGTGCCACCAAAGGCTTTGTCTATGTCCGCTCGGAATATCCGCATGCGGTAGCGATGATGAACAAAGCCGTCGAGGTTGCCCGCAAGGCCGGCGTGCTTGGCGCGAGCGTGTTGGGCTCACCCTACACTTTCGACATGGAGATCAGGGTCGGCGCAGGCGCCTATGTCTGCGGCGAGGAGACGGCGCTGCTTGACTCGCTCGAAGGCAAGCGCGGCATGGTCCGCGCAAAGCCGCCGCTGCCGGCTCACAAGGGGCTGTTCGGCAAGCCGACGGTGATCAACAACGTCATCTCGCTGGCCTCGGTGCCCGTCATCATGGACAAGGGTGCGGCCTTCTACAAGGATTTCGGCATGGGCCGCTCGCGCGGCACGATCCCGATCCAGATCGCCGGCAACATCAGGTATGGCGGCCTGTTCGAGGCGGCCTTCGGCATGACGCTGGGCGAGATCGTCGACGACATCGGCGGCGGCACGACGACGGGGCGCCCGGTCAAGGCGGTGCAGGTCGGCGGACCGCTCGGCGCCTATTTCCCGCGCGCGCTGTTCGACACGCCGTTCGATTATGAAGCCTTCGCGGCCAAGGACGGGCTGATCGGCCATGCCGGCATCGTGGTGTTCGACGACACTGCCGACATGCTGAAACAGGCACGCTTCGCGATGGAGTTCTGCGCCATCGAAAGTTGCGGCAAGTGCACGCCCTGCCGCATCGGCTCGACGCGCGGTGTCGAGACCATCGACAAGCTCGCCGCGGGCATCGAGCCGGAGAAGAACCTCGCTCTGGTCACCGACCTCTGCAACACGATGAAATTCGGTTCGCTCTGTGCGCTGGGCGGCTTCACGCCTTACCCGGTCATGAGCTCGATCACCCATTTCCCCGACGACTTCAAGCCTGCGCCCGTGCGCGTGGCTGCTGAATAGGAGCTGGCAGATGAACATCAAGGCCGACTTCCCATCACTCGTCGAAGAGATCGACTACGGAACCCCGCAATCGAAGGCGCAGAAGCAGGTCACGCTGAGCGTCGACGGCCGCAGCATCACCGTTCCGGAAGGCACCTCGATCATGCGTGCCGCGATGGAAGGCGGGGTCGAGATCCCGAAGCTTTGCGCCACCGACATGCTGGACTCTTTCGGTTCATGTCGTGTCTGCCTTGTCGAGATCGAAGGGCGCGGCGGCACGCCAGCGTCCTGTACGACACCTGTCGGCGAAGGCATGGTGGTGCATACGCAGTCCGGGCGGCTTGACGCCATTCGCCGCGGCGTCATGGAGCTTTACGTCTCCGACCATCCGACCGGCTGGAACGAGACGGCCGGAACCGGCGCCAGCGAGTTCGACACGGTGGCGAAGTCGATCGGCTTGACCGAGAACCGCTACGGCATCGAGGGCCGCAACCACGTCAAGCAGGAAAACGGCGTGGCGCCCGGCCATGGCTCGCTGACGGTCGATTACATCGCACGCGACGAATCCAACCCCTATTTCACATATGATCCCACGCAATGCATCGTCTGCTCGCGCTGCGTGAGGGCCTGCGAAGAGGTGCAGGGCACCTTCGCGCTGACCATCGAAGGACGTGGTTTCGAATCCAGGGTTTCGGCGGGAATGCACGAGGCGTTCATCGATTCGGAATGCGTGTCCTGCGGCGCCTGCGTGCAGGCCTGTCCGACCGATGCGCTGCGCGAAAAAACAGTCCTTGCCAAAGGCCTGCCGGAGCGCTCGGCCGTCACCACCTGCGCCTATTGCGGCGTTGGCTGCTCGTTCAAGGCCGAAGTCAAGGATGACGAGGTCATCCGCATGATGCCCTACAAGGAGGGCAAGGCGAACCACGGTCATTCCTGTGTGAAGGGCCGTTTCGCCTATGGCTACGCCACCCACAAGGACCGTATCTTGTCGCCGATGATCCGCGAAAAGATCACCGACCCCTGGCGCGAGGTGACTTGGGAAGAGGCTATTTCCCACACGGCCAAAGAATTCCGCCGTATCCAGTATCAGTACGGCCGCACCGCGATTGGCGGCATCACCTCGTCGCGCTGCACCAACGAGGAAACCTACCTCGTCCAGAAGATGGTGCGGCAGGGCTTCCGCAACAACAATGTCGACACCTGCGCGCGCGTCTGCCACTCGCCGACGGGCTACGGGCTCGGCCAGACTTATGGCACCTCGGCCGGCACGCAAGATTTCGACTCCGTCGACTACACAGACGTTGCCGTCATTATCGGTGCCAATCCCGTTTCGGCCCACCCGGTGTTCGCCTCGCGGCTGAAGAAGCGGCTGCGTCAGGGCGCCAAGCTGATCGTGCTCGATCCCCGTCGCACCGAGATGGTCAAGTCGACACATGTTGAAGCGGATTATCACCTGCCGCTGAAGCCCGGCACCAATGTGGCGGTGCTGACGGCGCTGGCGCATGTGATCGTCACCGAGGGTCTTTTCAACGAGGCCTTCATTCGCGAACGTTGCGACTGGGCGGAGTTCCAGGATTGGGCATCGTTCGTCGCCTTGCCGGAAAACAGCCCTGAAACCGTTGGCAAACTGTCCGGCGTCGATCCGGAGATGATCCGCGGCGCGGCGCGTCTCTATGCTACCGGGGGCAACGGCGCGATCTATTACGGCCTCGGGGTGACGGAACACAGCCAGGGCTCAACCACGGTGATGGCGATCGCCAACCTCGCCATGGCCACCGGCAATATCGGCCGGCCGGGCGTCGGCGTGAACCCGCTGCGTGGCCAGAACAATGTGCAGGGCTCCTGCGACATGGGCTCGTTCCCGCACGAACTGCCGGGCTACCGTCATATCTCCGGCGAAGCCGTGCGCGACATCTATGAAAGCCTGTGGGGCGTGAAGCTGGACGACGAACCCGGCCTGCGCATCCCCAACATGCTGGACGCCGCCGTCGACGGCAGCTTCAAAGGCATCTACATCCAGGGCGAAGACATTCTGCAGTCCGATCCCGACACCAAGCATGTCGCCGCCGGTCTGGCTGCCATGGAATGTGTCGTCGTGCATGACCTCTTCCTCAACGAGACGGCGAACTACGCGCATGTCTTCCTGCCGGGCTCGACCTTCCTCGAGAAGGACGGCACCTTCACCAATGCCGAACGCCGCATCAACATGGTGCGCAAGGTTCTGGAGCCGAAGGCGCGCTACGCCGATTGGGAAGCGACGCAGGAGCTTGCCCGCGCGATCGGGCTGGATTGGAACTACCAGCATCCCTCCGAGATCATGGACGAGATCGCCCAGACGACGCCGAGCTTCGCCGGCGTCTCCTTCGAGTTGCTCGACCGTGTCGGATCCGTGCAATGGCCCTGCAACGAGAAGGCACCGCTCGGCACCCCGATCATGCATATCGATGGTTTCGTGCGCGGCAAGGGCAAGTTCATCCGCACCGAATATGTGGCAACGGACGAAAGGACCGGCCCGCGCTTCCCGCTGCTGCTGACCACCGGCCGCATCCTGTCGCAGTACAATGTCGGCGCGCAGACCAGGCGCACCGACAACATCATGTGGCACAGCGAGGACCGGCTGGAGATCCACCCGCACGATGCGGAGAATCGCGGACTGCGCGACGGCGACTGGGTCCGGCTGACAAGCCGCTCGGGCGAGACGACGTTGCGCGCGCTGATCACCGACCGGGTGTCGCCCGGCGTGGTCTACACGACCTTCCATCATCCGGACACGCAGGCCAACGTCATCACCACCGACTTCTCCGACTGGGCGACCAACTGCCCGGAATACAAGGTGACGGCGGTGCAGGTCGGCGCCTCCAACGGCCCGTCGGAATGGCAGCGCGACTATGACGAACAGGCCAAGCAGAGCCGGCGCATCGCCTCGCTGCAAGCGGCGGAGTAGTCTTGAGCGAGCGCCGCAAAGCCACGACGCAGGTCTCGCGGCTGGCGCGTCGCGCGAGCGGGACGACGGCTGCCAACCGGATGGTGCCGGAAGAGACGCCGGTGGCGTTCTCCTTTGCCGGCACCACCCATGCGGTGATGATGGCAAGCCCGGCCGATTTCGAGGATTTCGCGCTTGGCTTCTCGCTGACCGAAGGCATCATCGCCAAGCCTGACGAGATCGAAGCCATCGAGGTCGAGGATCATGGCGCCGGCATCGATATCCAGATCCGGTTGAAGGACACCGCCAATACGCGTTTCGAAGCGCGGCGCAGACGATTGGCTGGCCCGGTTGGTTGTGGCCTGTGCGGCATCGAATCGATCGAGGAAGCGATGCGTTCGGTCGACGCGGTCGGTTCGTCGACGCTTACATTTGATGCCGACGATATCGTCCGCTCGGTTAAGCTTTTGTCGAAAGTGCAGCCGCTGCACACGGAGACCGGAGCCGTGCACGCCGCCGGCTTCTATATGCCGGACAAGGGCATCGTCATGGCGCGTGAGGATGTCGGCCGCCACAATGCGCTCGACAAACTCGCAGGTGCGTTGGCGAAAGCCGGCATCGACGGCTCAACGGGCGCTGTGGTGGTGACGTCGCGCGTTTCGGTCGAAATGGTGCAGAAGACGGCGGCTATCGGCGCCGCAATCATCATCGCCGTTTCGGCGCCGACCGCGCTCGCCATCCGCACTGCGGAGGCCGCCGGGATGACACTGGTTGCGCTGGTTCGCGGCGATGATTTCGATATTTTCACCCACCCCGACCGGGTGGTTTGCGGAGTTGCCAAGCATGTCGCATGACGAAGAACACATCATGAGCACCAGCGAGAAGCTGGTGCGCATGGCAAACCAGATTGCCGATTTTTTCCATTCCAAGCCGCGCGAGGAAGGCGTTGCCGGCGTCGCCGAGCATATCAACAAGTTCTGGGAGCCGAGGATGCGGCGGCAGTTGTTCGATTTGCTGGACGGCGGCACCGAGAACTTCAACGAGTTGGTGGTCGCCGCCTCGGCCAAGATCAGGCGACCGATCACGCCGGCTGAGGCCGACCTCCGACTCGGCCTCGAGGCCTCCCCGGCCGACGTCGCCGCTTCGCAAAAATAGCGGCGAGGCACCGCGCCTTATATTTTCCATCGCTAAAGTTTGAACTGCCGCGATCAGGCTGTTCTGCTATGGTTTGACGACCAGAAGTCGTCAGGCCGGGGCGGAACCTCGTGAGGCCGATCGAGACCCGATATGCCCGTAGCGGCGATGTTCGGATCGCCTATCAGGTGGTCGGGCAGGGATCGTTCGATCTCGTCTTCGTGCCCGGCTTCATTTCCAATCTCGACCTGCATTGGGAAGACGAAGGCTACAGCCGGCTTCTGAAGCGGCTTTCGGCGTTCTCGCGGCTGATCCTGTTCGACAAGCGCGGCACGGGACTGTCCGACCGTGTCGACGCGCACCACCTGCCCAGCCTCGAAACGCGCATGGACGATGTGCGTGCCGTGATGGACGCGACCGGCAGCGGCCGGGCGGCACTGCTTGGCGCCTCGGAGGGCGCGCCAATGGCGATGCTGTTCGCCGCCACCTATCCGGAAAGGACGCGGGCGCTGGCGCTCTATGGCGGCTATGCGCATTTCCACAAATGGGTGATGCCGCCGGAACGCCTCGATGCCTTCATCGAGACGGCTGAAACGTCATGGGGCACGGGTGCTACCTTGCCCAGCTTCGCGCCGGGCCGGGTCGACGACCCCCATTTCACCCAATGGTGGGCCCGCTTCGAGCGGTTGTCGGCAAGCCCGACCGCAGCAGGCGCGCTGGCGCGCATGAACGCCGGGATCGACGTGCGCGGCGCGCTGGCGGCAATCCGCGCGCCAACGCTGCTGATCCATCGCCGCAACGATGTGCGGGTCGATCCTGACGCCAGCCGCTTCCTGGCCAAGACCATCCCGAATGCGCGGCTGGCGGAAATCCCCGGGCGCGACCATCCGATCTGGACCGGCGATGTAGATCGGGTGGCTGACCTGATCGAGGAATTCCTGACCGGCCAGCGCGCCGTGGCGGAAGCGGAGCGCGTGCTGGCGGCGCTTTTGGTGACACGCATCCATGACACGGCGCGGCTCGGCGACCGCATGTGGAGCGAACGCAGCCAGCGCTTCCAGGAAACATGGCGAACCCTTGTCGGGCGCCATGGCGGGCGCTGCGTGGAGACGCATGGCGAAGTGATGATTTCACGTTTCGACGGACCGGGGCGTGCCTTGCGATGCGCAGCGGCGTTGCGCGACGCAGCGCAGGAAATCGGCGTAGCGAGCGCGCAGGGGGCGCATGTCGGCGAGGTCGAGTTGCGCGGATCGCCGGAGGGCCTGACAGGTCGCGTGACGATGCAACTCGCTGCTCATGCCGGGCGCGGCGACATCCTGGCATCGCGGCTGGTCGCGGAGCTGGCGGCCGGCTCAGGGCTCCATTTCGCCGATGCCGGCCGTATCAGCATCGACGAACTGGACGAACCGCTGGCGCTCGTGCTGGCGATGTCCGAACAGCATCTGGAACCGGCCTGCCGTCCCAAGGCCAGGGCGACGGAGCCGGCTTCGCTGACGGCGCGCGAGAGCGAGGTTGTGAGCCTGATTGCCGATGGCAAGAGCAATGCCGCGATTGCCGCCGAGCTGAGGCTGAGCGAGCACACGGTCAAGCGCCACGTCGCCAATATACTGCTCAAGCTGGACCTGCCGTCGCGGGCCGCGGCAGCGGCATTTTCCGCCAGGCACACTGGCCCGGACGGGCCATAGGAGCCTTGGCGCTTTCGGGCGAAGCGGCGCGTGGCCTGCAGGCGCTATCAATTCTCTCCATGCGGGCCAGGCGGATGGCGCCGGGAAAGGCCTGCCAAGGGAGGATCAAATGCTGAAGTCAAACCGGACACTCGGATCGCTGGTGATTGCGGCAGGTGTTGGAGCGTTGTTCGCTATAGCTCCCGCAAAGGCCGAGGATGCGTCTGCGACAGCCGCCTACAAGGACATCCAGGCGACGCTCGGCTCGGTGCCGGACATGTTCAAGACCTTGCCGGATGTGGCCGTGGCCGGCGCCTGGGCCGAGATCAAGGGCGTGCAGCTCAATCCGAAGACAGCACTCGACGGCAAGACCAAGGAACTGTTGGGGCTCGCCGTCGCAGCACAGATCCCATGCCAATACTGCATCTATTTCCATACGGAGGCGGCCAAGCTCAACGGCGCCAGCGACGAGGAGATCAAGGAGGCGGTGGCGATGGCCGCGATCGTGCGCCACTGGTCGACGATGCTCAATGGCAGCCAAGTCGATCTCGCGACCTTCAAGAAGCAGACCGACGACGTCTTCGCGGCCGTCAAGGCCAAGTCGCAGTGAAGAAATCCTGCCCGGCGATGAGCGCCGGTAGCATCATGATCATCGACCGCCCGATCGCGAAGACGGGTATATGGAGGATAAAATGCTGACCAAGACACAGGCCGTGGACGGCGCGGCGATCAAGAAGGCGATCGAAGGCCGTGATGGAAAGATGCTGTCGAGCTTCTATTCGGACGATGCGCTGGTGCGGGTGATCGACCGCAACAATCCGCCGAGCAAGCCGCGCGAAATCCGCGGGCGCGCGGCGATCAGCACGTTCTGGGACGACATCTGCAGCCGGGCGATGACCCACAAGGTCGATACCACGATCGCCGATGGCGACAGCCTCGCCTTCACCCAGGCCTGCACCTATCCGGACGGCACGAAAGTGTTCGCGGCAGCCATGCTGGAGATGAAGAACGGGCGGATCGCACGGCAGACTGTCGTGCAGGCCTGGGACGAGTGAGGCGTCCATGTTCAGCGCCAGATGGCAGATCGACGCCAAGTTCGGGCACAAGCAGACCGTGCTCGAACTGATGAAGAAATGGGAACGCGAGATCGGCTCGCAGGTCGGCCTCGCCGACCTGGAATTCCAGATCATGACCGGATCGATCGGCGCGCGGGAGGCGACGATCGAATCCCACCACAAGGTCGAAAGCCTGGCCCAGTTGGAGGCGTTCTTCGCCAAGATCGGCAAGATCGACGCCCACGCCAAATGGGGCAAGGAGTTGGAGCCCTATGTCGTATCGGGCACCAGCCTGTGGAATATCTATCGCATCGTGGAGTAGTGGCCGGTGCCCTTCTCCCCGGCAACGGGGAGAAGGACAGGCGGCGACTACATCAAGCCAAGCTGCTTGTAGAAGCCGAGCGCATCGTAATAGTCGCTCTGGGTAGCGATCTTGCCGTCCTTGATCGAGAACATCGAGGCGCCGGTGAAGGAGAACTTCTTGCCTGTGGCGGCAGTGCCGTCGGCCCAGGCGCCAGTATTGGTGCCGGAAAATTCCCATTCGAACGAGACACGGTCGCCCTCTACCACGGGCGCGCCCTTCATCGTCCACACCGCGTCGGGGACTGCTTTCAGGAAATTGTCGATGACGCCGGTCTTGGCCGCCTCCTTGCCCTTGATCGGTTTGCCGACAGAAGCGTCGTAGTAGGTGACGTCGTCGGCGAAGTAGCCGGCCGCCTTGGCCGCGTCATGGGCGTTCCAGGCGGCGACATAGGCTTCGACCACCGATTGCGCAGTGTCGGCGGCAAAGGACGGCGCCGCGACGAAGAGCGCGGCGGCGACAGCTGCGGATGTCAGAAATTGACGGCGATGCATGGTTCTTTCCTCCCTTGTTGATGGCTTCCTTCAGCGCGCTAGCCGTGAGCCACCATCACATGGCGGACGGCTGTGTAGTCTTCCAGCGCATAGAGCGACATGTCCTTGCCGTAGCCGGATTGCTTCAACCCGCCATGCGGCATCTCGTTGGTCAGCATGAAGTGGGTGTTGATCCAGGTGCAGCCATATTGCAGGCGGGCAGCCGTCGCCATGGCGCGCGAGACATCCTTGGTCCACACCGATGACGCCAGGCCATAGTCGCTGTCGTTGGCCCAGTTCACCGCCTCGTCGACCTCGGAAAAACGGGTGACGGAGACGACCGGGCCGAATACCTCACGGCGCACGATCTCGTCTTCCTGCAGCGCACCTGCAACGACGGTCGGCTGGTAGTAGAAGCCTGAGCCCTCGCCCGGCTTGCCGCCGGTAGTGATCTCGATGTGCTTCAGTTCCGAGGCCCGCTCGACGAAGCTCGAGACGCGGTCGCGCTGGCGGCGCGAGATCAGCGGGCCGATCTCGTTTTCGGTGTCGTCGGGGCGATTGTACTTGATGGTCGAGACAGCCGAGGAAAGATCGGCGACGAGCTTGTCGTAGATCTTCTTGCCGGCATAGATTCGGCAGGCGGCGGTGCAATCCTGACCGGCATTGTAATAGCCGAAGGCGCGCAGGCCGTTGACCACCGCGCCGAGGTCGGCGTCATCGAAGACGATGACCGGCGCCTTGCCGCCGAGTTCGAGATGCGTGCGCTTGACCGATTTGGCGGCCGCCTGCAGCACCTTCTTGCCGGTGGCGACATCGCCGGTGATCGAGATCATGTTGACCTTGGGGTGATTGATCAGCGTGTTGCCGACGCTGTCGCCGCGACCGAGCACGACATTGACGACGCCTTCCGGCAGGATTTCGGCAAGGATTCTTGCCAGCTTCAGCGCCGTCAGCGGGGTCTGCTCCGACGGCTTGAAGACCACGGTGTTGCCGCCGGCGATCGCCGGCGCCAGCTTCCAGGCCATCATCATCAGCGGATAGTTCCACGGTGCGATCGAGGCGACGATGCCGATGGCGTCGCGGCGCACCATCGAGGTGTGGCCGGGCAAATATTCGCCGGCGACGACGCCTGGCATGGAGCGAACGGCGCCGGCAAAGAAGCGGTAGCAATCGACAATCGCTGGGATTTCGTCATTCAGCACGGCGTTGATCGGCTTGCCGCAGTTGAGCGCCTCGAGCGTCGCGAACCCTTGTGCCTCGGCCTCGATGCGATCGGCGATCTTCAGGAGATAGCCGGAGCGCTGCGCCGGCGTGGTGCGTGACCACAAGACGAACGCTTGTTCGGCGGCCGTGACCGCCGCCTCGATCTGCGCCTGGCTGGCTTCGGCAAGGTTGAGGATGGTCGCCCCGGTCTTTGGATTGAGGATCGGCTCCTCGGTTTCGGTGCCCTTCTCGAATTTCGAGCCGATCAGCATCTGGGTGTCCATGGACGTCTCTCCCTAACGAATTCGTGGATTTATTTGCCCGAACCGGCGATCTGGTCGCCACCGCGGGTCAGGTAATAGGCGGCGAGGATCGGCAGCAGCGTCACCAGCACGACGACCATCGCGACGACATTGGTGACCGGGCGCTGGCGCGGTCGGATCAGCTCTTCCAGCATCCAGATCGGCAGTGTCTGCTGCTGGCCGGCGGTGAAGGTGGTGACGATGACCTCGTCGAAGGACAGAGCGAAGGCCAGCATTCCACCGGCGAGCAGCGCGGTGGCGATGTTGGGCAGCACAACATGGCGGAAGGTCTGGAAACCGTCAGCGCCGAGATCCATCGACGCCTCGATCATCGACCCCGAGGTACGGCGGAAACGGGCCACGGCATTGTTGTAGACGACGACGACGCAGAAGGTGGCGTGGCCGAGCACGATCGTCCAGAACGAGAACGGAATGTCGGCCAGAGAAAAGGCCGAGCGCAACGCGATGCCGGTGATGATGCCGGGCAGCGCGATCGGCAGGATGACCAGCAGCGAGATGGTTTCGCGGCCGAAGAACTTGGTCCGTGACACTGCCGCCGAACACAGCGTGCCGAGGACCAGCGCGATCGCGGTCGAGATCGCGGCAACCCTGACCGACAGCGACAGTGCCTGCCAGACATCGGGCCTGTTCCAGGTGACGGCGAACCACTGCGTGGTCAGACCGGGCGGCGGCCAGACAAAACTCTTCTCCTCCGTCGTGAAGGCATAGACGAAGATCAGCAGGATCGGCAGATGCAGGAACAGCAGCCCGCAGGCGGCCGCGATCTTCAGGCTGAGCGGAGCCGACTGAGAACCATCAGAGCGCATCGAAGGCCCCCATGCGCTTGGCGCCCCAAAGGTAGAAGCCCATGATGACGATCGGCACGACGGTGAAGGCAGCGGCGAGCGGGATGTTGCCGGCGGTGCCTTGCTGGGAATAGACCGCCTGGCCAATGAACAGGCGCGAGGTGCCGATGATCTGCGGGATGATGTAATCGCCGAGCGTCAGCGAGAAGGTGAAGATCGATCCGGCGACGATGCCCGGCAGCGCCAGCGGGAACAGCACATTGCGAAAGGTCTGTCCCGGCGAAGCCCCCAAATCGGACGAAGCCTCGACCAGATTGCCCGGCACGCGCTCGAGCGCCGCCTGTACCGGCAGGATCATGAATGGCAGCCAGACATAGACGAAAACGATGAACGTGCCGGTGAACGACACCGACAGGGAATTGCCGCCGACGACCGGCAGCGACAGCCAGGCGTCAATCAGCCATTGCAGATGCAGCTTGCCGAACAGCCAGGTGAGGATGCCTTCCTTGGCGAGGATCAGCTTCCAGGCGTAGATCTTGACCAGGTAGCTCGACCACAGCGGCAGCATGATGCCGAGATAGAACAGCGCCTTCCAGCGGCCACGGGCATAGCGCGCCGCGTAGTAGGCGATCGGAAAGGCGATGATCGCCGAGGCCAGCGTGACCAGAGCCGCCATCGTCACCGTGCGCAGGATGATGTCGAGATTGGCCGCCTGGAACAGGTCGCCATACGTCTTCAAAGTGAACTGGCGGTTGATGAGGCCGGAAAACTCGTCGATGGAGAAAAAGCTCTGCGCCAGCAGCGCGAACAGCGAGCCTATATAGACGATGCCGAGCCACAGAACCGGCGGCAGCAGCATGAGGAGCAGCAGAACCTTGGGTCTGCGCCAGAAAAGATCCGATAGCGCGCCGCGCACGCCACCGCTGCCCGGCAGGATGGCGGGCGCCGTGGCGCGCTGGATGGCGGCGTCGAGGCTCATACCGGCTCGTCCATCAGGTGCAGGTGCTCGCGGTTGAAGGTGAGCACGACCGCCTCGCCTTCCACGGGCAGCGGGTTGCCGGCCGGCACGATCGCATGCAGCTTCAATCCGTCGGCATCGAGCGCGAGTTTTGTCGTGGCGCCGAGATAGTTGGTCGAGACAAGGCGAGCGGAAACGCCTTCGCCACTTGCGGTGCGGCCGACGCGAATGGATTCAGGCCGCAGGCTGCCCCAGCGATGCTGGCCGCAATAGCGCTGGACGAAATCCGGCGGCAGCACGTTGGAGGAACCGACGAAATCGGCGACGAAGCGGGTCTTCGGCCGCTGGTAGATATCCTCCGGTGTGCCGATCTGCATGATCTTGCCGTCATTGAAGACGGCGACGCGGTCGGCCATCGACAGCGCCTCGCCCTGGTCGTGGGTGACGAAGACGAAGGTGATGCCGAGCACTTTCTGCAGCGACTTCAGCTCCTCCTGCATGTTCTCGCGCAGCTTGAGGTCGAGGGCGCCGAGCGGCTCGTCGAGCAGCAGCACCTTGGGCTGGTTGACCAGCGCACGGGCGAGCGCGACGCGCTGGCGCTGGCCGCCGGAAAGCTGGCCGGGGCGGCGGGCGCCATAGCCGGGCAGCCGCACCAGCGACAGCGCCTCTTCAGCCGCCTTGTGCCGTTCCGCCTTGCCGATGCCCTTGACCATGAGGCCATAGGCAACATTGTCGAGCACGCTCAGATGCGGGAACAGCGCGTAATCCTGGAACACGGTGTTGACGTTGCGGCGATAGGGCGGCACGCCCTCGGCGCGTTCGCCGAAGATCGAGATCGAGCCCGAGGTCGGCTGCTCGAAGCCGGCGATGAGGCGCAGGCACGTGGTCTTGCCGGAACCGGACGGCCCGAGCATGGCGAAGAACTCGCCCGGCGCGATATCGAGATCGACCGCATCGACGGCGCGAACGCTGCCGAAATGGCGCGAGGCTTTCTGGAAGGAAACGGCGGTGGTCATGGGTTGTCAGCCTGTTGCCGGTTTAGTTTTGTCATCCTCACCTGCAGAACCCTGGCTGGGATGGCAAATTCGCGCGCCGCTTGACCTCCCCCTCGAGGGGGAGGTCGCGGCAAAGCCGCGGGTGGGGGTGATTTCACAAGCAAGCCATGTCAGGGCAGACCCCCACCCCGACGCTGCGCGTCGACCCTCCCCACAAGGGGGAGGGTAAGGGCACTCACCGCCCGCCAATGACGCCGATATAGTCCGACACCCAGCGGTAATAGGGCACGCACTGGTCGTTCTCGGTGGCGCATTTCGACACCGGAGTCTTCCAGAACTTGATCTTGTCGAAATTGTCGTAGCCGTTGGTCTTGCAGCCTTCGTCGGTCAACAGCTCGTTGCCCTTGCAGGCCGCAGGCACGACCGGCAGCGAACCGAACCAGGCCGAGACATCGCCCTGCACTTTCGGCGACAAGGAATGTTCCATCCACATATAGGCGCAGTTGGGGTTAGCCGAGTCGGCCTCCATCATGGTGGTGTCGGCCCAGCCGGTGACGCCTTCTTCCGGCACGGTCGACGCGACCGGTTTCTTGGCGGCGACCAGCGCATTGACCTGATACGGCCACGAGCCGGAAGCAACGACGCCTTCGTTCTGGAAATCGTCGACCTGGATGGCGGCGTCATGCCAGTAGCGGCCGACCAGCGTGCGCTGGACGCGCAGCAATTCGAGCGCTGCCTTGTACTGGTCCTCGTTCAGCTCGTAGGGATCCTTGATGCCGAGTTCCGGCTTGTGGAACATCAGATAGTTGGCGGCGTCGGCGATATGGATCGGCCCGTCATAGGCCTGGACGCGGCCCTTGTTGGACTTGCCGTCCGGCAGCTTCATTTCCTCGAAGACGATGTTCCAGCTCTTGGGCGCTTCCTTGAACACCTCGGTGTTGTACATCAGGACGTTCGGACCCCACTGGTAGGGAACGCCATAGTGCACGCCACCGACGGTGAACCACGGGGCATCCTTGAGGCGTTCGTCGACAGTCTTCCAGCTCGGGATGAGATCGGTGTTGATCGGCTGCACGCGCTTGCCGGCAACGAGGCGCAGCGACGCATCACCTGAAGCGGTGACGAGGTCGAAGCCGCCCTCGTTCATCAGCGAGACCATCTCGTCGGAGGTGTTGGCGGTCTTGACGTTGACCTTGCAGCCGGTCTCCTTCTCGAAGGAGGTCACCCAGTCATAACCCTTGTCGGTTTCGCCGCGTTCGATGTAGCCCGGCCAGGCAACGATGTTGACCTGACCTTCGCCCTTGCCAAGTTCCTTGACCTGGGCGACGGCCTGGCCGGAGAAGGTCAGCGCGACCGTCAAAGCAGTGCATGACTTCAGGAATGAATTCATCATCGATCTCCCATTTTGGCGCCTGACCCCGAAAGCCGGTTTCGGTCTTCGCTAGGGGTCACGCGCGGACTGAAAACTGTCAGTTCGTGCGTTGGACTTGATGTCGCTCTGGTGGCGACTTTGGTCCCTGGACTGAAAGTGCTTTGAAAATTCCGGTTTCGCAAATTCATTTATCAGAAAGGCGATATCGGTTTTTCCGATAGATCGATGCCCCTTCAAGCCAGCGCCGTCACCAGCCAGCAGGCGGCGTTGAAGCGAGCCTCACCATCCTCCACGAAAGGCGCGAACGCAGCAGGCAACACCGCAGTGATTTTTTCGGCCGTTGCCCGGTCAACCTCACGTAACGCGGCGCCGACCGGCCCTAGTCGGGTGACAAACGTTATCAGATCATCTTCGGCGATCTGACACGCGACATCCACCTGTTCGACTTCGATTGACGACCAGCCACCCGCTTCAAGAATCCGCTTCACCTTGGCGGCGTTGGCAAAGGCAAACTGCCCCGGCGCATCGGGGTCCGGTGCGGGTGCGGGCGGCAGGAAAGGCGCAGCCGCTCGCGCGGCGGTCGTCATGAAATCATTCTCGGCCGGACTGCGCCAGGCAACAAAGGCGAGTTTGCTGCCGCGGCTTGCGGCCTGTCTTATGTTGGCGAACGCAGCCACGGGATCATCGAAGAACATGACACCAAAACGCGAGACAACAGCGTCGAAGTTCCCGGCTTCGAACGCATACGTCTGGGCATCGCCCACTTCAAAACTTGCGTTTGCTACCTCTTCTGCCCCCTTGCGTTTCGTCGCCAAGGCGACAAGCGGCTGCGAGATGTCGAGCCCAACACAATTACCGTCGTTGCCCACGCGGCGCGCCATCGCCAGAGTCGTGGCGCCGGCGCCGCAGCCGATGTCCAGGACATTGCCCCCTTCCCCGGGATAGCCGGCATCGACTACCAGCCGCTCGAACGGCGCCATTACCTGGTCGAGGATCGGTTGCATCTCAACCCAGGCCTTTCCGCTGGCGTCGTTCCAGAGCGCGGCTTGCCGTGTGTTTGGCTGCGCGGATTGCGGCATAACGGACCTCGCTTTTCTGTTGCTCTCACTGATCGTCGCGAGCACTCTACGAGTTCAAGCCGGCTTGAGGTCAAGCATGAAAGATATGGACATTGCCGAAGTGTCGCGCCGCACCGGCGTGCCCGCCTCGACACTTCGCTACTATGAGGAGAAGGGCCTCATCGCTTCAATCGGCCGTCGCGGCCTGAGCCGCTTGTTCGACCCGGCCGTCCTGGAGCGGCTCGCTTTGATCGCTCTTGGACGCGCCGGTGGATTCGCGCTGGACGAGATTTCCGCGATGCTGAGGCCCGACGGCCTGCCGAAAATGGATCGAGGGCGCCTGGATGCCAAGGCGAACGAACTGGACCACACCATCCGGCGCTTGACCGCGATCCGAGAGGCTTTGCGTCACGCCGCCCGATGTCCGGCCGCCCGGCCGATGGAGTGTCCGACGTTCCGCCGCGCCGTCAGGCTTGCCGGTGCTGGCCGCTTCGAGGTTGCTCCGATCGGGTCGTTCAAGGCGGAGGCGGTTTCCGTCACAAGGCGCAAGCGCGAGACTGGAGACGTCAGGCTGGAGTAGGCCACTAGCGGCGGATCGTGCGCTGCGACTGGGCAAGGCCGATAAAATCGCGCGCCGCCTGCGGCAGGCCGGAACCGCGACGCCAGACCATGCCGACCTGGACCACCGGCAAGGAGCCGGAAATATCTCGCGATTCGATGCGGTCGCCTTCCAGCGACCAGGGCCGGTAGACGAGGTCGGGCAGCAGCGCCACGCCGGCGCCGGTGGCAACGAGACTGCGCACGGCTTCCACGGAACGCGTACGAAAGGCGACATGCGGCTTGGCGCCGATCGCCGTCAGCAGCTTGCCGGTGTTTTCCTCGATCTCGTCGACGGTCAGCATGATCAGCGGCTCGAAGGCGATGTCGCCAATGCTGATGATGTCGGCGCCGGCGAGCGGGTGGCCGAGCGGCAGCCAGAGGCGATAGGCCGAGACCTCGAGGATTTCCGACTGCAGTGCCGTGCGGTCGCGCAGGTTGGAGGTGACCATGACGGCAATGTCGAGCTTGCCGCCGATCAGGAGATGTTCGAGATAGTCGCCATTGTCCTCGATGGCCGAGACCTCGACGCCGGGATAGGCGCGGCGGTAGCGGGCAAGAAGATCCGACAGCACGTAACCGGCGACCATCGAGGTGACGCCGAGCTGCAGCCGGCCGCCTGCTGCTGCCTGTTCGCCGGAGAAAGAGCGGCGTGCATCCGAAACGTCGGCAAGGATTTTCGTTGCATGGCGCAGGAACTGGTGGCCCTTGTGGGTGATGTTCAGGCCGCGCGGATGGCGTTCGAACAGTTCGACCCCGAGATCGCTTTCGAGTTCCTTGATCGCTTCGGTGACCGAGGATTGCGAGATCGAGAGGTTCTGCGCGGCACCCGACACCGTGCCTTGCTCGGCGACAGCGATGAAGAACTGCAACTGGCGGATGGTGAAGGCCATGCCGGACTAAACACCGGCGCGCAAGGGAAGGAAAGCCGACGGCAGAGCTTATCCCGTGACTGGTGACTGTGCCGCGAGCTCAGCCTGATACGCCGCCGGCAGCACCGGGCGAGCGGGTGCGCATCTTCGAGTTGTTCTACCGGCTGCAGGATCATGGCGCCGGGCTTGGCCTCAACCTGGTGCAGGAAATCATGCAATTGCATGGCGGGCGCATCGATATCCTCGACGGCAGACCGGGCGGCGCCTGCTTCAGGATGACTTTTCGCGCTCTGACGGCATAGGCATGTCCGCAGACGACCACCGCGCGTAGCGGCGCGTTTGAGATCCGTATGCGTCCACCAATTGCTGATGTTCGGCCAGACTCTTGCGGACTCTAGAATCCGGCTGCGTCGCCGGCGATGCTGAGCCGAGCGCCGGCTTGCGAGAGGGCGGCGGCAATGTCGCGCGACGGCGACCGGTCGGTGGCGAGTTCGGAAAACCCGTCGAGGCCGCAGACCTGGACCAGGCCCAAGCGGCCGAACTTGGTGTGATCGGTGACGACGAGCGAACGCTGGCCGCGCGACAGCACCATACGGGCGAACTCGGCCTCTTCCAGATCGTAGTCCATGACGCCCATCACCGCATCGACTGCACCGGTGGAGATGATGGCATGGCTGACCGAGAAACGGCTGACGAAGTCGATGGCCGAGGCCCCGAAGGCAGCGCCTGAATCGCTGCGCAATTCGCCGCCGGCCATGTAGACCTTGTTGCCGTTGACGGTGGCCAGCGTGCGGGCGATGTCCGACGAGTTGGTGACGACGGTCAGCCGCCGGTGGCCGAGCAGCTCACGGGCCAGGAACGAGGTTGTCGTGCCGGTGTCGAGCATGATCGATTCACCGTCGCGGATGGTGGCGGCCACCATGCGGGCAATGATCCGCTTGGCATCGGCATTCTCGCGCATGCGCCGTTCGAATGGCGCTTCGCCGATCATCGACGGCAGGCCGATGGCGCCATGCATCTTGAGGACGGAGCCGTCGCCGGTGAGCGGTTTGACGTCACGGCGCACGGTCTCGAGTGAAACGCCCAGCCGGTCGGCCAGGCTGGCGATGGTGACGGTCCCCTCTTCCTGCAGCAGCCGCAGGATCTCGCCGTGTCGTTTTGAATGGACCATTTGGGTTTCCCGGACTTAGCCCTTTGCCCGATTCTAAGCTAATTCGAGCGGTTTTAAAGGAATTGCCTGCGCTTTCGGGCAAAATACCCGAAAAAAGTCACAACTTTTTGTTGACAGGCAGGCAACCTTGGCGTGAAATTGAGCTATCAAACACGGGTTCGGAGCTGCAACGGGAGGGTGATGGCAGAGCCGCAACTCATTGACCAGGCAGTTTTGAACGTGTCTGGCGCAAGGAATTTTCAGATCCGCGGGGGCGGATGCCGGGGTCAAAAACCTGGCCAAGGGGCTCGTCGGTGCGGTGCGGGATACCGATCCTGGCGTCTCGCACCGACGAGATTTTTTGTTTCTCCTCGCTGTCGTTGGGCTGTCCATGGCGCCCTTGCCGACGCTCAGCAAAGTCGACGCTCAGCAAACCAGGGATGATTCCGTGATTGCAGAAGACCGCATCCGCGCCCTGCCCTGCTGGACCGGCAACATCGAGATCGCGCCGTTGCCGGGCGGCCTGAGCAACGCCAATTATGTGGTCAAGGACGCGGCCGGAAAGCACGTCGTGCGCTTCGGCAGGGACTATCCGTTCCATCATGTCTTTCGCGAGCGTGAGGTGATGACCGCACGCGCGGCGCATGCCGCCGGTTTCGCGCCAGCCGTCCTCCATGCCGAACCGGGCATCCTGGTGACGGAATACCTTGGTGCGAAAACCTATCTTGCACAGGACGTGCGTGCCAATCTTGGTCGTGTCGCAGGCCTGATGCGCGGCTTCCACCGGGAGATGCCCAATCACGTCTCCGGCGCCGGCTTCATGTTCTGGGTGTTCCATGTCATTCGCGACTATGCGCGCACGCTTGAAGAAGGCGGCAGCCGCAAGCGAAGCGAATTGCCGCGCTTGCTGACGCTGGCTGACGAACTGGAGCGCGCGCAGAAATTGCTGCCGATCGTTTTTGGCCATAATGATCTTTTGCCGGCTAATATTCTAGACGACGGCAGCCGGCTGTGGCTGATCGACTTCGAATATGCCGGCTTCAACACGGCGATGTTCGACCTTGCCGGCGTAGCCTCGAATGCCGGCATGAGCGACGAGGAATCCTTCGCCTTCCTGACCGCCTATTTCATGAAGGAACCGGACCAAGCGATCCGCCGCTCGCATGCGGCCATGCAATGCGCTTCGCTGCTGCGCGAGGCGATGTGGAGCATGGTGTCCGAACTCTACCTCGACGCGCCCGGCATCGACTACGTCGCCTACACCGAGGAGAACCTGACGCGGCTCGAAGCCGCGCTCGATAACTACAGAACGAAGTACGGGATACAGAAATCATGACATTGCCCAGCCAGGCCGCAATCGTCGTCATTGGCGGCGGCATCATCGGCTGTTCGACGGCCTATCATCTGGCGCGTGACCACAAGGCGGACGTGGTGCTGCTCGAACAGGGCAAGCTGACATCGGGCTCGACCTGGCATGCCGCGGGCCTTGTCGGGCAATTGCGCTCGTCGGCCTCGATCACCCGCGTGCTCAAATATTCCGTCGACCTCTACAAGGGACTGGAGGCCGAAACCGGCCTTGCCACTGGCTGGAAGATGACCGGCTGCCTGCGGCTGGCCACCAATGCCGACCGCTGGACCGAGTACAAGAGGCTGGCGACGACGGCGAAAAGCTTCGGCATGGACATGCAACTGCTGTCGCCGGCGGAGGTCAAGGCGATGTGGCCGCTCCTGGAAACCGGCGATCTGGTGGGCGCTTCCTGGTTGCCGACAGACGGCCAGGCGAGCCCTTCGGACATCACGCAGTCGCTGGCGAAAGGCGCGCGCATGCATGGCGCCAAACTGTTCGAGGATGTGCGCGTCACCGGCTTCGAGATGAAGGACGGCCGCATCGCGACGGTGAAGACCAGCAAGGGCGACATTGCCTGCGACAAGGTGGTCAACTGTGCCGGGCAATGGGCGCGGCAGGTTGGCGCCATGGCCGGCATCAACGTGCCGCTGCAGCCGGTGAAGCACCAGTACATCATCACCGAGAAGATCGATGGGCTGGCGACCGAGGCGCCGACCATCCGCGACCCGGACCGGCGCACCTATTTCAAGGAGGAGGTTGGCGGGCTGGTGATGGGCGGTTACGAGCCCAACCCGCAGGCCTGGACGACCGGAGATGTGCCTGACGATTGGGAGTTCCGGCTCTTCGACGACGACTACGACCATTTCGAACAGCATATGCGCCAAGCGATGGCGCGCGTGCCGGCGCTCGAAACCGTCGGCGTCAAGCAGATGATCAACGGGCCGGAGAGTTTTACGCCGGACGGCAATTTCATTCTCGGCGCGGCGCCCGAATGCGCCAATATGTTCGTTGGCGCCGGATTCAACGCCTTCGGCATCGCCTCGGGTGGCGGCGCCGGCTGGGTGCTGGCGCAATGGGTGGTCGACGGCGAAGCGCCGCTCGATTTGTGGGTTGTCGACATCAGGCGCTTTTCCGATCTGCACCGCGACCGGCAGTGGGTCTGCGACCGCACGCTGGAAGCCTATGGCAAGCACTATACGATCGGCTTCCCGCATGAGGAGTACGCCAGCGGGCGGCCGCGCATCGTCTCACCCCTTTACAACAGGCTGAAACAGCAGCGCGCCGTGTTCGGGTCGAAGCTTGGCTGGGAACGGCCGAACTGGTTCGCGCCCGAAGGCGTCGAGCCGCAGGATGTCTATTCGATGGGTCGGCAGAACTGGTTTGCGGCGGTCGGCGACGAGCACCGGCACGTGCGCGAGAAGGTCGGCATCTTCGATCAATCCTCCTTCGCCAAATACGAACTGAGCGGGCCTGACGCGCTGAAGGCGCTGGACTGGATCTGCGCCAACGACGTCAGCAAGCCTGTCGGCCAGCTGACCTACACGCAACTTCTCAACACGCGCGGCGGCATCGAGGCGGACCTGACCGTGGCGCGGCTGGCCGAGGAGAAATTCTACATTGTCACCGGCACCGGATTCCGCACGCATGATCTGTCATGGATCGGCGACCATATCGGCGAAGGGCTCGATGCCACGCTTGTCGATGTTACCGAGGAATTCGGCACGCTGTCGCTGATGGGACCTCGGGCGCGCGACGTGCTTTCTGCCGTGACCGAAGCCGACGTGTCGAACACCAGTTTCCCGTTCGGCCATGTGCGTGAGATTGCCATTGCCGGCCACACAATTCGGGCGCTACGCGTCACCTATGTCGGCGAACTCGGCTGGGAACTGCATGTGCCGATCGCGGCGACAGGCGAAGTCTTCGATGCACTGATGGCGGCCGGCGGCAGGCATGGCATCCGCCCGGTCGGCTATCGCGCCCTGGAATCGCTGCGGCTGGAAAAGGGCTATCGCGCCTGGGGCTCCGACATCACGCCCAACGACACGCCGCAGGAAGCCGGCTTGGGCTGGGCGGTCAAGCTGCGCAAGAACACCGATTTCGTCGGACGGCGCGCGCTCGAGAAGACCAGCGGCGCGGCCTTGAAGAAACGCTTTGCCGGCTTCACGGTCGCTGACCCGGAGATCGTGCTGCTCGGCCGCGAGACCATCCTGCGCAATGGCGAGCCGGTCGGCTATCTCACCAGCGGCGGCTATGGCTACACGGTGAGCCGGAACATCGGCTACGGCTACGTGCGCAACGGCGACGGGGTGAGCGACGATTTTCTCGCCTCGGGCGACTATGAACTGGTCGTGGCGATGGAGCGGACGCCGGCCCAAATCCATCTCGAGCCGATGTACGACCCGACAGCCGCCAAGGTCAAAGTGTAGATCGGGGTCAAAGCGTAGATCAGGTGACGCGCAGGGCGAGACCGCGGCTTGGCAAGGTGTCGGCCTCGCCCGGCATGGAGACGTAGGGACGCGTTTCCTCGACGCGGGTGACAAGGCCTTGCGCTTCGAGTTCGGCGATGCGCGCGCCAAAGCCGGCTTCCCACAGCGTGTTCTTGACTGTCAGCACGATGATGCCACCCGGCCGGCAGATGCGGATCAGTTCGTCCAGCCCCTCGGCACCGACATGGCCGGAGGTGAAGACGCCAGCCGAAATGATGCCGGTATAGGCATCGTCGGCAAACGGCAGCTTGCCGCCGAGCGCCAGGCAATGCAGCGCCGAATAGACCCCCTTGCGGGCGGCCTGGGCCAGCATGCCTTCAGATATGTCGAGCGCCTCGACCAAGGGATAGCCTGTTATATCAAGCCATTCGCCAATAAGCCCGGTGCCGGCTCCCGCATCGAGCAGCGGCGCGGCACCGCGCGGCAGATGGCGGGCCAGCAAGGCAAGGCAGATCGTCGGATGGCGATAGCCGGCGGCCGACATGTCGGCGTCATAGGTCTGCGACCAGCGGTCATAGAGTGCCGCGACGTCCTCTGGCCGCTTCGCCGCGTAGGCTGCTGCAAGCGGGCCTCGATGTTTGCTGTGCGCCACTTTTGTCCTGTCCACCAATCGGTCTTGCATCGCATGATAGCCAAACCACGAAAATTGTGGAACCGTCGCTGCGACAAATAACAGCGTGGGGGCGCAGGCATGGTGACAGACGAGGCGCGTGCGGCACTTGCCGACATTTCCTTGGCCACCATTCCCATGCTGGCCGGCTACACCGGGCCGCTCGAACGGCTCGGCGGCCTCACCAATCTGGTCTTCAAGGCTGGCGGGTTCTGCCTGCGCATTCCCGGCAAGGGCACCGAGGAATACATCAACCGCGCCAACGAGGCGGTGGCGGCGCGCGAAGCGGCAAAAGCGGGGGTCAGTCCAGAGGTGCTGCATGTCGATCCCGCCACCGGGGTCATGGTGACGCGCTTCATCGCCGGCGCCGAGACGATGTCGCCGGAGAAATTCAAGGTTCGGCCCGGCAGTCCGGCGCGGGCCGGCGAGGCCTTCCGCAAACTGCACAATTCCAACGCGGTGTTTCCCTTCCGCTTCGAACTGTTTGCGATGATCGACGACTATCTCAAGGTGCTGTCGACCAAGGACGTCGCCCTGCCCACCGGCTATCACGACGTGGTGCGCGAGGCCGGGAGCGTGCGGTCGGCGCTGGCCGCCCATCCTTTGCCTCTCGCTGCCTGCCACTGCGATCCACTGTGCGAGAACTTTCTCGATACAGGCGAGCGGATGTGGATCGTCGACTGGGAATATTCGGGCATGAACGATCCGCTCTGGGATCTCGGCGACCTCAGCGTGGAAGGTAAATTCGATACGGCGCAGGACGAAGAGATGATGCGCGTCTATTTCGGCGGCGAGGCGAGAGCGGCCGAGCGTGGCCGCATCGTCATCTACAAGGCGATGTGCGACCTGTTGTGGACATTGTGGGGGCTGATCCAGCTGGCCAACAACAATCCGGTCGACGATTTCCGCGCCTATGCCGACGGACGGTTCGTGCGCTGCAAGGCGTTGATGGAGACGGCGGAGTTTTCACGGCACCTGGCAGCGATACGCCTGGGTTAGGCACAGGAAATCTGGACCCTAATTGACGCCTTTCGGCACGTTTTCGGGCGGCACCGTGGTGTCGACCACTTTCTGGCGGTGGAAGATGAACAGGCCGGCGAGAACGACGATGCCTGAGCCGATCAGGATGCGCGGACCGGGAACGTCACCAAAGAACACCAGCCCGAACACCACCGCCCACAGGAGCAGCGTGTAATGTAGCGGCGCCAGCGTCGAGGCCGGGGCCAGCTTGAGCGCCCTGGTGATCATCAGATGCGCGCCGCATGAAACGATACCGAGCAGCAGCATGGCGCCGAAATCAAGCGCCGACGGGGTCTGCCAGGCGCCGATGGTCAACACGCCGCCGACCACCATCGTGCCGATGGTCTGCCATGTCACCAGGTTGGTGTCGCTGGTGCCGCGCAGGCGCCGGTTGAGGATGATGGCGAAGGCGAAGGCAATGCTGCCGGCGAGCGCGAAGCTCGATGACAACGAGAACGCCGCCGAGGACGGTTTCAGCATGATCACCACGCCGCAGAAGCCGAGCAGGATCGCCATCCAGCGGCGCCAGCCGACCTTCTCGCCGAGCAACAAATGCGAGAGTGCCGCGACATAGATCGGTCCGGCCATGTAGAAGCTCATCACGTCGGCAAGCGGCAGGTAGACAACGGCGGCATAGAACAGTGCCGTGTCGAGCGTAGTCATGACCACACGCAGCAGCTGCAGCTCCAGGCGCTCCATGTGAAACAGCTTGGCCGTGCCCTGGTGGGCGATCATCGGGCCAAGCACGAAGAACGCGCCTATGGAACGGATCAGCACCACCTGGCCGACGGAGAAGCTGGCGACCAGCCACTTGCCCATGGCGTCGTTCAGCGCAAACAGGAAATCGCCGGCCAGCATCAGCAGGATGCCGGCCAGAAGCACGTTCCTGATTGTGGAATTCTGCGCCACGGGCTGCGTCATGCCGATCCCGATTCCTCCCTAGAGCAGATGCCGAAAAGTGTGAAGCGGTTTTCGGACGACATCATGCTCTATCTCTTTGATTTAGAGCCGCGTCGTAGACTGAAGCGCCTGCTTTGACGAGGAGAAATCCGGAAATCCGCAAGGCCAGAACCGGGAATCGGCTGGGTCTGGCCTGTTCTATTGGGCCTGATGCGGCGTCCGGTGCCTGCGGTTCACGAGGCCGGGCCTGCCCGGGATGGACAGCCTGGTGTGCTGCTTCGACCGCTGCGCCACCACCTTGCCCTTGGCGATGACGCACAGGCGTTCGGCGCGCAGGCGCAGGGCTTCGATCGGATTGCCGGCATCCAGGATGACCAGGCTGGCGCGCTTGCCGACCGCCAGGCCCAGATGATCGAGCCCCATGATCGACGCGTTGACATTGGTGACCATGTCGAAGCAGCGGGCCATGTCGGCCGGGCTCGACATCTGAGCAACATGCAGGCCCATGAAGGCGACGTCGAGCATGTCGGCGGTGCCCAGCGAGTACCAGGGATCGAGCACGCAATCCTGGCCCCAGCCGACGCGGATGCCCAGCGCCTGCATTTCCTTGACCCGGGTCATACCGCGGCGCTTGGGAAAGGTGTCGTGGCGGCCCTGCAGCATGATGTTGATCAGCGGATTGGGGATCGCCGAAACACCCGCCTCGGCGATCAGCGGCAGCAATTTCGAGACATAGTAATTGTCCATCGAATGCATCGAGGTGAGGTGTGAGCCGGCGACCTTGCCCTGCAGGCCGAGGCGCTGCGTCTCATAGGCAAGCTGTTCGATATGGCGCGACAGCGGGTCGTCGGTCTCGTCGCAATGCAGGTCGACCATCAGGCCGCGCTCTGCCGCGATCTCGCACAGGTCCGTCACCGAGCGCGTGCCGTCGGCCATGGTGCGCTCGAAATGCGGAATGCCGCCGACGATGTCGACGCCCATGTCGAGTGCGCGGATGGTGTTGTCGCGTGCCGTCGGCGAGCGATAAAGCCCGTCCTGCGGAAAGGCGACCAATTGCAGGTCGATATACGGGGCGATCGTCTTCTTGACCTCGAGCAGGGCCTCGACCGCCAGCAGCCTGTCGTCGCAGACATCGACGTGGGTGCGGATGGCAAGCAGGCCCATCGATACCGCCCAGTCGCAGTAGGCAAGCGCGCGGTCGCGCACCGCTTCATGGGTCAACAACGGCTTCAGCTCGCCCCACAGCGAGATGCCTTCGAGCAGGGTGCCCGACGCGTTGATGCGCGGTATGCCGTAGGAGAGCGTTGCATCCATGTGGAAATGCGGGTCGACGAAGGGCGGCGAGACCAGATTGCCACTGGCGTCGATCGCCGTGCCGGCGGTGACATCGAGCTTCGGCTCGATCGCCGCGATCGTCTCGCCGACGATGCCGATATCGGCGACCCTGCCATCAGGCAGCGTACCGCCGCGAACGATAAGGTCGAAATCCATCCGTCGTCATCCCGCTTGAAGAATCAGCATTCTATCGTGGCGGCAAAAATCTGCGGCGCTTGTGCCGCCCGCCTGCCGGCACCTTCTCTCCGTATAGTGACGGGGAAAAGGGACATGCTGCGGCCTCGCCGTTCTTTGTCAACGCCTACAATTGGCGAAATCGTTGGTGACGGCGCCTTTCTCCCCGTCACTATACGGGGAGAAATGTCCGGCAGGACAATAAGGGGCAGCGCCACGCTGATGGAATTCAGCCTTACTCCGGCACGAACCTGACCGCGCCCTTGGCAGCGCTGGTCGCCATCGCGGCGTAGGCGCGCAAGGCTGTCGTGACCTTGCGCTTGCGCTTTTCCTCGGGCTTCCAGGCAGCAATCCCCTTGGCCTCCATCGCCGCCCGGCGACTGGCAAGTTCAGCATCGCTGACGGCAAGGCGGATGGTCCGGTTCGGGATGTCGATCTCGACCGTATCGCCCTCCTGCACCAGGCCGATCAAACCGCCCTCGGCGGCTTCCGGCGAGACATGGCCGATCGACAGGCCGGAGGTGCCACCGGAGAAGCGGCCGTCGGTGACCAGCGCGCAGGCCTTGCCCAGGCCCTTCGACTTCAGATAGCTGGTCGGGTAGAGCATTTCCTGCATGCCGGGACCGCCGCGCGGCCCCTCATAGCGGATGACGACGACATCACCGGCCTTGATCTCGTTGGCCAGGATCGCCTTGACGCTGGCGTCCTGGCTTTCGAACACGCGGGCCGGGCCGGTGAACTTCAGGATCGATTCGTCGACGCCGGCGGTCTTCACGATGCAGCCGTCGAGCGCCAGATTGCCCTTCAACACGGCAAGGCCGCCATCCTTGGAGAAGGGGTGCTCAACCGAGCGGATGACGCCTTTCTCGCGGTCGAGGTCGAGGTCGTCCCAGCGGCGGTCCTGGCTGAAGGCAACCTGCGTCGGCACGCCGCCAGGCGCGGCGAGGAAGAAATCGCGCACGCTTTGGCTGGTCGAGCGCGAAATGTCCCAATGGTCGAGCGCTTCCCCCAGCGTGCGTGTGTGCACGGTCGGCAGATCGCGATTGATCAAGCCGGCATTGTCGAGCTGGCCGAGGATCGCCATGATGCCGCCGGCGCGGTGGACGTCTTCCATGTGCACATCCGCCTTGGCGGGAGCCACCTTGCACAGCACCGGCACCTTGCGTGACAGCGCGTCGATGTCATCCTGATCGAAGTTGATCTCGCCTTCATGCGCGGCGGCCAGTATGTGCAGCACGGTGTTGGTCGAGCCGCCCATGGCGATGTCGAGCGTCATGGCGTTTTCGAAGGCAGCCTTCGAGGCGATGTTGCGCGGCAACGCGGTTTCATCGTCCTGCTCGTAGTAGCGCTGGGCGAGATCGACGATCAGGTGGCCGGCTTCGACGAACAGGCGCTTACGGTCGGCATGCGTGGCCAGCGTCGAGCCGTTGCCCGGCAGCGACAGGCCAAGCGCCTCGGTCAAACAATTCATCGAATTGGCGGTGAACATGCCCGAGCAGGAACCGCAGGTCGGGCAGGCCGAGCGTTCGATGACCTTGACGTCCTCGTCGGAGATCTTGTCGTCGGCGGCCGCCACCATGGCGTCGACCAGGTCGAGCGCCTGCGTCTTGCCGGCCAGCACCACCTTGCCGGCTTCCATCGGTCCGCCGGAGACGAAGACGGTCGGGATGTTGAGGCGTAAGCTGGCCATCAGCATGCCCGGCGTGATCTTGTCGCAATTGGAGATGCAGACCATGGCGTCGGCGCAGTGCGCGTTGACCATGTATTCGACGGAATCGGCGATCAGTTCGCGCGACGGCAGCGAATAGAGCATGCCGTCATGACCCATGGCGATGCCATCATCGACGGCGATGGTGTTGAATTCCTTGGCGACGCCGCCGGCCTTCTCGATCTCGCGCGCGACCAGCTGGCCGAGGTCCTTCAGGTGGACATGGCCCGGCACGAACTGGGTAAAGGAGTTGACCACCGCGATGATCGGTTTGCCGAAATCGGAATCCTTCATGCCGGTGGCGCGCCAGAGGCCGCGAGCGCCGGCCATGTTGCGGCCATGGGTGGTGGTGCGGGAGCGATAGGCAGGCATGAATTTTCCTTGGCTGGCTTGCTGCGCTCCATGCGGAGCGTGGCGGCGCTGAATTCGGACCGCAGGCCTTATAGACGCGCAAGCCTGGTCTGGCCACAATTTTGCAATGCGCCACGAAATCCGGATGTGCGGTTGACGAGCGGCGTTCACCTGTATATAGCCAATCAGGTATATACCCATTTGGCTATGGATACCCGATGAACCAGCTGGACGCCACTTTTGCCGCACTCGCCGATCCGACGCGCCGCGCCATTCTTGCCCGGCTCATCCAGGGCGAAGCATCCGTGATGGAACTCGCCGAGCCTTTTGCGATGAGCCAGCCCTCGATTTCCAAGCACCTCAAGGTGCTGGAAAATGCCGGATTGATTTCACGCGGCCGCGACGCACAGCGCCGGCCGTGCCGGCTCGAAGCAAAACCGCTGGCAGAGGCCAATGACTGGCTGGAGCGTTATCGAAGGATCTGGGAAGGCAACTTCCAGCGCCTCGACGCGTTGCTCGGCGCGATGAAGGCCGAGAAAGCCCCCGACAGTACCGACCAATAGCGCGAAAACATCGCGGCCTGTGTCGGATCACCGGCCTGCCGCACGTCCTTTGGCAAACATGAGGAGGATCATCATGAGCACCACAACCTTGCCCGGCTCGACCGTCGCCACACTGACGGTGACCACGCCCAGCGACCGCGAGGTCCAGATCACCCGCATCTTCGATGCATCGCGGCCGATGGTCTTCGACTGCTGGACGATACCGGAGCTGCTGAAGGGCTGGCTGCACGGCCCCGATGGCTGGCGGCTGGCGGTCTGCGAAATTGACCTCAGGGTTGGCGGCGCCACACGCTACGTCTGGCAGCACCGCGATGGCCGCAGCATGGGCATGAGCGGCGCCTATCGCGAAATCGTGCGTCCAGCCAGGATCGTCGCCACCGAATTGTTCGACGAGGACTGGACCGGTGGCGAAACCATCGGGACGGTGGTCTTCACCGAACAGAGCGGGAAGACGCTTCTGACGCAGACGGTGCTCTACGCTTCGCAAGCGGCCCGCGACGGCGCGCTCGGCACCGGGATGACCCGCGGCATGGGCGAGAGCTATGCCCAGCTCGACGCTTATCTCGCTTCACTTCAGGACGCTGCCAAAGGCGCCGCCTGACGCTTCCTTCATCCCCCAAGAGAAACGAGGAGAAAGACCATGCAAAAGATCACCACCTTCCTGTGGTTCGACGGACAGGCCGAGGAGGCCATGAACCATTACATGTCCGTCTTCAAGAATTCGAAGGAGCTGAGCGTGACGCGTTGGCCCAAGGGTCACGCTGATGAGGGCAAGGTGCTGGTGGCCTCGTTCGAACTCGACGGCGTCCCGTTCCTGGCGCTCAACGGCGGACCACAATACAAGTTCACCGAGGCGATCTCACTATCGATCGACTGCAAGACGCAGGAAGAAGTCGATCATTTCTGGACCAGGCTCACAGAGGGTGGCGGCGAACCAGGACCCTGTGGCTGGCTGAAGGACAAGTTCGGTGTTTCCTGGCAGGTCGTGCCGGAACAACTGCCGCGCCTGCTGCAGGATCCGGACAGGGCCAAGGCCGGCCGGGCGATGAATGCGATGATGCAGATGGGCAAGATCGACATCGCCAAGATCGAAGAAGCGGCCAGAGGGTGAGCGGACTTCCCCTTCTCCCGCTTGTGGGAGAAGGTGGATCGGCGCGCAGCGCCTAGACGGATGAGGGGTGTTCCAGCGGAGTGAGACCTTGGCGTTCCCTGGAACCATCCGTCGCCTTCGGCGACACCTTCTCCCACAAGGGGAGAAGGCAAGATGGCGCTTCAAGCCGCCCTGTCGCGAACCTGATAGTCCTTGATCGTGGCGAAGCGGATCGCCTTCCAGCGTTCCGCTTCGTAGTTCAGCGAGAAGGCGTGCTGGGCGAGGAACACCGGATCATTGTCGAGGTCGCGGGCGATGTCGCCGCGATGTGCCTCGATGAAACGCAAAACCTCGGCCTTGTCCTCGGCCGATATCCAGCGGCAGACCGAAAAGCGTGACATCTCGAACTCGACCGGGAGCGTGTATTCGAAGTTCAGCCGCTCCTTCAGGACGTCGAGCTGCAGCGCGCCGACGACGCCGACGATGGCCGGCGAGCCATCCTCGGGCGAGAACAATTGCACGACGCCCTCCTCAGCCATCTGGTGCAGCGCTTCCTTGAGCTTCTTGGCCTTCATCGCGTCACCCAAGCGGACGCGGCGCAGGATTTCCGGGGCGAAGTTGGGCACGCCTCGGAACAGGATTTCCTCGCCCTCGGTCAGCGTGTCGCCGATGCGCAGCGTGCCGTGGTTGGGGATGCCGACGACGTCGCCGGCAAACGCCTCGTCGGCGGTGACGCGGGTGCGGGCAAAGAAGAATTGCGGTGCCGACAGGCTCATCGGCTTTCCCGTGCGCACCAGCTTGGCCTTCATGCCGCGCTCGAGCTTGCCCGAGCAGACGCGGACGAAGGCGATGCGGTCGCGGTGATTGGGATCCATGTTGGCCTGGATCTTGAAGACGAAGGACGTCATCTTGTCCTCGGTCGCCTCGACCTTGCGGGCATCGGCCTCCTGCGCGCGCGGCGGCGGCCCAAAGGCGCCAAGCGCCTCGATCAGGTCGCGGACGCCATAATTGCGCAGCGCCGAGCCGAAATAGACCGGCGTCAGATGGCCCTCGCGAAAGGCGTCGATGTCGAGCGGACGGCAGGCTTCGCGCGCCAGTTCCAGTTCCTCGATGAAGGCCTCGCGCTCGTTCTCCGGCAACAGGCCGGCGACGCGGTTGGAATCGGGACCGTTGACCGGCGTACGTTCCTTCTCGTCGTCACCCTTGCGCACCGCATTCAGCGCCAGGTGATAGGTGCCGGAAAACGTCTTGCCGCGACCGATCGGCCAGGTGATCGGTGCGGTATCCAGCGCCAGCTTCTGTTCGATCTCGTCCAGAATCTCGAACGGATCGCGGCTTTCGCGGTCCATCTTGTTGACGAAGGTGATGATCGGAATGTCGCGCAGCCGGCAAACCTCGAACAGTTTCAGCGTGCGCGGCTCGATGCCCTTGGCGGCGTCGATGACCATGACCGCGCTGTCGACGGCCGACAGCGTACGATAGGTGTCGTCGGCGAAATCCTCGTGGCCGGGCGTGTCGAGCAGGTTGAAGACATTGTCCTCATATTCGAACGTCATCACCGAAGTAACGACCGAAATGCCGCGCTCGCGCTCGATCTTCATCCAGTCGGAGCGGGTCTGGATCCTATCCTTCTTGGCCTTGACCTCGCCGGCAAGCTGAATGGCGCCGCCGAACAGCAGCAGCTTTTCGGTGAGCGTTGTCTTGCCGGCGTCCGGGTGAGCGATGATCGCGAAGGTGCGGCGGCGCGCCACTTCTTCTTCTATTGCTTCAGGCATTCTTCAGGATTTCCGTGTGACAGGCCGGGCTTCTAGCAGCGCAGTGCCGGGCTGTCGACCGGTCCGGCGGCGCTGACACCGCCGGTTGCCGTGGCTTGCTCAGGCCAACTCGGCCGTACGGCTCGCCGGAACGATCCCCGGAAGCCAGCCGGCAATGGCCTCGCCTATCGCGTCGGCATGGTCCTCCTGCAGATAGTGCGCGCCAGGCCCGAGATTGATGAACCGGCAGTTCTTCAGCCCGGCGGCGAATTCGCCTGCGGCTTGCGGTGAGATCAGCGCACCCGGATCGCCAGCGAACAGCAGTTTCGGGTAGGTGGAAAGCCGCAGCGCCCGATGGTCGTGCTCGCTGATGGAGGCGACGTCGGCAGGCTGACCCTCGATCGGCAATTCCCTGGGCAGGCGCAGCACCGGCTTGCGCGATCGCGGCGTCGGGAATGGCGCCCGGTAAGCCGTCATCTCCTCGTCGCTCATTGTCCGCAAAACCGAGGCCGGCAGCACTTTCTCGACGAAGACATTGTCTTCCAGAACCAACTTTTCGCCGACATCCGGCGTGCGCAGCGCCTTGAACAGCTCGCGGGCCTGCGGACGCTGGTGAAAATCCTCCCAGCGCCCGAAGGGCCGGATGAATTCCATGAAGGCCAGGCCGAGAATGTTGCGCGGCCGCCGCGCCGCGAGATGGAAGGCAAGTGCCGTGCCCCAGTCCTGCGCGACCATCACCATTTCCCTGATGTCGAGCGCATCGAGGAAGGCGTCGAGATAGCGGACATGATCGAAGAAGCGATAGTCGATATCGGGCTTGCCGGACTGGCCGTAACCGATCAGGTCCGGTGCGATGCAGCGCCCGAGCGGCGCGACATGCGGGACGATGTTGCGCCAGATGTGGGATGAGGTCGGATTGCCATGCAGGAACAGCACGGTCGGACCGACCACGCCGGCCTCGACATAGGACATGGTCGAATCGAGCACGGCGATTTCCTCGCGCCGCGATGCGGTGGAGCCGGATTTCGGCTTGTCGACGTTCAAACTCATTGGATCGGCTCCTTTGCAAAGACTGTGCTGAAGATGATTTTCTTGAAGCGCTCGAGCGGCGCCGGGCTGCGCTCGACCTTCATGCGCAGCATGGCGCCTTGCCACGACGACAGCAGGAAGTCGGCGAGGTCGTCGGCATCGAAAACCCGGGGGATGTCACCGCCCGCCTGGCCCTCGGCGATGCAGGCCGCGAATGGCTGGCGCCAGCGCTCGAAGATGGCGACAAGCCGCAGGCGTAGCGGTTCGCTGTGCACCGCGGTTTCGAGGCTGAGATTGCCGATCATGCAGCCGCGCGCCCAGTCATGCGCTTCGAGCTTCGAGGTGATGACATCGAGGTAGCGGCGGAGCCTGCCGACGGGCGGCGTCCCGTCCTGCGCAAGGGCTGTTTCGACCAGGCCGCTGACATAGGCGAAATAGCGGTCGAGCACCTCGCCGGCAAACTCCTCCTTGGAGGCGAAATGGTTGGTGAACGAACCTGGCCGGGCATCAGCCGCGGCAACGATGTCGCGCACGCCGGCAGCGGCATAGCCTGAATTCCATATGGTCCGGAAACCAGCGTCGAGGAGTTTTTCGCGGAGTGATTGTCTAGCCATGGGAGAATAATACGTACGTACGTATTGATGTCAAGCGGCGTATTTGGTGTTGGCAAGCGACCATGGGGATGGCACTGGAATCAGTGCCCTCAGGGGCCACGAGGCAGAGGAGCAAGCATGACTGCGGCGAAACAAATGATCGTCATCGGCGCCGGCATCATCGGTGCCTCCATAGCCTGGCATCTGACCAAGGCAGGGGCGCAGGTGATGGTCATTGCCGACAGCGCCGCCGGCGGCGTCGCGACGCCGAACTCGTTTGCCTGGATCAATGCCAGCTGGGGCAATCCGCAGCCATATTTCCGGCTGCGCACCCGCGCGATGGCCGAATGGACGCGGCTGGCTCGGGACCTGCCCGGCCTCCCACTCAGCTGGTGCGGTGGCCTGTGCTGGGATTTGTCGGCGGCCGCAATGGAAACCTACGCCGCCGAGCACTCCGCCTGGGGCTACGGCATCAAGCGCGTCGACCGCACTGGCGTCGCGCGCCTCGAGCCCAATCTCGCCGAGCTGCCGGATGTCGCCTTGCACGTCGCCGAAGAGGGTGTCGCCGAACCGGTGGCCGCCACCAGGGCGCTGCTGGCGGACGCCGAACGGCGCGGCGCGCGGATCATCTCCAGCACGGTGACGGCGCTGGTCCAGACTGGCGACCATATTACCGGCGTCGACACATCGCATGGCCTGATAGCTGCCGACGAGGTGGTGATCGCGGCAGGCGTCGGGTCACCGCCTATCGCCGCGACGGCCGGGATTGACCTGCCGATCGAGACACCGCCCGGGCTGATCGTCCATTCGCGGCCTTATGCAAAACTGCTCAACGGGCTGGTGCTGGCCGAGCGGCTACACATGCGCCAGACGGCGGAGGGCCGCATCATCGCCGGCTCGGATTTTGGCGGCGCCGACCCTGGCGTGGATGCCGAAGTCACCGCCCGCGACCTGTTTGCGGCCCTGAAAGCCATGCTGCGCGGCGGTGACGGACTGGAGCTGGATTTCCATACTGTCGGCTACCGGCCGACGCCGATCGACGGTTTTCCGATCATCGGCCGCGCCGAGGGCATGGACGGTCTCTACGTCGCGGTCATGCATTCGGGCATCACGCTGGCGCCGGCTGTCGGCCTGTTCGCCGCCCGGGAAATCCTCGACGGCGAGCGCGACCCGCTGCTGGCGCCCTACGGGCTGTCGCGCTTCGCTCAGTAACCCGGCGGACGGCGAAAGCCACCCGCCAGCGGTTCGATTGCCTTGGCGACGCCGAGCAGCCGCGACTCCGACCAGCGTTTGCCGACCAGTTGCAGGCCGATCGGCAAACCGTCGCGGTCCTGTCCGCACGGCAGCGAAAGTGCCGGATGGCCGCTGTAGTTGAACACGGCGCCATAGGCCGGCAGCATCCAGTAGCTCTGCTCTTTGCCGTCGACCTGGATCGGCGCGCCCGGATCGCAATGCGGGAAGGCCGTCGTCATGGCGACCGGGCAAAGCAGCGCATCCCAGGTTTCGAAGAACTGGTCCCAGGCGAGAATGGATCTGTCGCGGCGGGCGAGCGCCTCGAACCAGCGCGAGACCGGTGTCGGCTCCTCCGGCGGCTCCGGCTGCGCGGCCTCCATCATCATGCCGATCAGCGCGCCGCCTTGCTTGAGATCGTCGTGCAGGTCGAGTTTTCGACGTTTCGCTTCCTCGACGGTCGCCCCTGCCGATTGCAGCCGCCTTGCCAGACTTTCGACCGCGGCGCTGATCTCGCTGGCCACTGGCAACCCTGGAAAGGTCGGTGCGAAGGCGATGCGCAATGTCTTGGGGTCGAGCTTCGGCATGCCTTCGACCGGCACCGGCGCAAGATCGGTATCGCTTCCGTCGGGGCCGGCAATGATTTGATAGATCAAGGCCAGATCTTCCACGCTGCGCGCCAGCGGGCCAAGACATGACATCTGCCGCACGCTGCGCGCGGCACCGCTGGGATCGGGGAAGGCGCCGGCCAGCGAGACGCGATGCTCGGTCGGTTTGAGGCCATAGACGCCGCAAAAGGCGGCGGGCAGCCGGATCGAATCCTGCATGTCGGAGCCGACATCGAACGGCGTCATCCCTGAGCAAAGCGCCGCCGCCGCGCCGCCGCTGGAGCCGCCCGCCGTGCGCTGGAGGTTCCACGGATTGCCGGTGCGGCCGAACAGCGGATTGTCCGACTGCCAGTCACCCAGCATGGTCGCGACATTGGTCTTGCCCATCAGCACCCCGCCGGCTGCCTTCAGCCTGGCAACGACCGGACTGTCCCGTTTGGCGACGTAATCGGCGAAGGCGGGAAAACCGACCGTGGTCTTCATGCCTGCCGTCTCGTGCATGTCCTTCAGCGTGAACGGCACGCCATGCAGCGGCCCAAGCGCCTCGCCGCGCGCCAGTGTTGCGTCGGCCCTTTTTGCGCGGTCGCGGGCGCCTTCCCGGTCGAGCGAGATGACGGCGTTGACCGCCCCATTGTGGTTGTCGATCTGCGCCAGATGGGCGTCGAGCGCCTCGACCGCGGAGACTTTTCGAGTGGCGATCGCGGCGGCCAGTGCGGCGGTTGTGGAAAAGGCGATGTCCATGATCAATGCTCCGGCTTGGCCGCGCGTGTCTGGATCAAGATGGCCGACAGCGACGCGACTTTAAGCGAAGTTGAGCATTTGAAACTCGCCAGTACTTGATCGAAATTGCGCCACGGAGATCAATTGAAGCCGGCGCTCTACGGCGCCCCCCTCTCTGTCCTGCCGGACATCTCCCCCACGGGTGGGGAGATTGGGTTTCACGACGGCTTTCGCCAATCTCCAACGTTGCAAGATTGAGCGAAGCGCTGAAGCTGCCAATCTCCCCACCCGTGGGGGAGATGTCCGGCAGGACAGAGGGGGGCGCGAAGGAACGCGAGGTTGCCGCAAAATTGGAAAGCCGGCAAAACTGGACAGCCGAAAGCCTACCCGACCAGCGCCAGCTTCGCGGCTGCCGGTGCAAAGGGACGGATGGCGATACCATCCCTGGTCATGGTGACGAAGCTCGATGGCGGGATCGCCTGCCAGTCGCCGCCCTCGCGATCGAACGGCTCGGAAACAATGCAGCGGCCGCCGCCTTTGCGGAAAACGGAGGTGTAAAGCGTCGGGGCGTGAGCGTCGGTGGCATAGCGCACCGCGTGCAGCGCCTGGCCGTCGGAGAAGGCGGCGGTGAGTTTCAGCGCGGGCTGGAGGCCGGCCCGGCGCGAGGCTTCAAGCACGCGGCTGGTGGCGCGCGAGACGGCGCCTTGCGGATCGGTGGCCAATCCTTCGTCGATCATCAGCAGGAAAAACAATTCGGAATCGGTGGTGCCTTCGCGTTGGTCGAAGACGGCATCGGACAGCGAGTTTTCCAGCGTCCGGCGGATCTTTTCAAAGCCGCCGATCTGGCCGTTGTGCATGAACGACCAGCGCTCCGAAATGAAGGGATGGCAGTTCATGCGGCTGGTGGCGCCGCCGGTCGAGGCCCGCACATGGGCAAGGAACAGGCCCGACTTGATCTGCCGGCACAGGCTCTTCAGATTGGGGTCGGACCAGGCCGGCAGGATGTCGCGGTAGAGACCGGGCTCCGGCCGGTCGCCATACCAGGCAAGGCCAAAGCCATCGCCATTGGTCGGCGATTTCGCTTCCTGGGCACAATGGCTCTGGGCAATCAGCGAGTGACAGGGCGCCGTGAGGATGTCTTCGAGAAAAACCGCTTCACCGAGATAGGCCGCCCACCGGCACATCGCTTCTGTCGTCCCCTAGGCACGATCCATGAGAGCCGTTGGCTCCTTGGTCCCGTGCGAGCCTCTGTTGTGCGTCCGCTCGTAAAGCTCGCGGACGATTCGGCTGGCGGTAGTCTCGAACAGAAATGGCAAGAAAGCGTGAACGAGCGCGGCACCCGCCGCCATCAGCAACCGCGACGAGAACCAGGCGGCAAAGGCCATATGGCCGAAATAGGTTTCACCGACCTTGGCCGGATGAGAGGTGAAGATCGTTGCGAGCGACATGCTGTTCCCCTTTCAGCGCTTGGTGTTCCTGATATGAGTATCATGACACGCTTCGCCGGTTCATTGGTCTCAAAATGTCCTTGTATTTGGCCGCTCCGTGGGACAAACATCCCACATGGCACCGGAAATCGACGAAATCGACCGTAAATTGCTGACCGAACTGCAACGCGACGGCACGCTGTCGGTCGACCAGCTGTCGGAACGGGTGGCCTTGTCGCGCAATGCCTGCTGGCGCCGGGTGAAGCGACTTGAGGAGGATGGCATCATCACCGGCCGCGTGGCGCTGGTCGATGCCGAAAAGCTCGGGCTTGGCCTCTCGGTGTTCGTCCTGATCCGCACGTCCAACCACGACCCGGACTGGCTGCAGAAGTTCCGGGCGGCGGTGACCGGCTTTCCCGAGATCACCGGCGTCTATCGCATGTCGGGCGACCTCGACTACGTGTTGCGCGCCCGGGTCGCCGACGTGAAGGCCTATGACCGGCTTTACCAGCGGCTTATCGCCAAGGTGGCGCTGTCGGACGTTTCGGCCTCCTTCGTGATGGAGGAGATCAAGGAGACCACCGTGGTTCCAATGGAACTGCGCTAGCTCTTGTCACAGTGATGCCCGAAAGAAAGCCGTTGATAGCGCTAGACCTGAGTTGACTGAATCGCCGTTCGCGCCGATAGGATCGATTTTATGCGCGCAGCCCTTCAAAATCCCTCCGTCATCGGTCCGACCGTCGGCTTCGTCAGGTTGCCGCATGGTGACGGACTTCCCCTCCCCGCCTATGAAAGCCCCGGCGCGGCCGGTATGGATCTGCGCGCGGCGGTGCCCGACGACCGGCCGCTGCTGATCCTGCCTGGAAAACGCGCTCTGGTGCCGACCGGGCTGATCCTGGAAATTCCCGAAGGCATGGAAGGCCAGGTCCGGCCACGCTCCGGCCTTGCTTTCAAACATGGTCTTACCGTCCTCAACACGCCCGGCACCATCGACAGCGACTATCGCGGCGAGGTGAAGGTGCTGCTGATCAATCTCGGTGACGAGGATTTCGCGGTGACGCGCGGCATGCGCATCGCCCAGATCGTGTTCGCGGCGGTGACGCAGGCGGCCGTGGAAGAGCGCAGCCTGGCTGGCGGCACGGCGCGTGGCTCAGGCGGGTTCGGATCGACCGGCACCGCCTGATGCCCGAACTGCCAAAACTCGTCATCTTCGACTGCGACGGGATCCTGGTCGATACAGAGAACCTCGCCAATCGACGCCTCGCCGAATGGCTTGTTACCGCCGGCTATCCGACGAGCTTCGAATATTGCCGCAAGCATTTCTCCGGCCGCAGCATGGCGTCGGTGCAAAAACAGATTGAAGAGGAGACCAGCGTCCGCCTCGGCGCCGATTTCGTCGACCGCTGGAATGCCGGCCTGCCGGACCTGTTCGCCCACGGGGTCGAGGCGATCCCTTACGTCCGCGAGTTTGTCGAAGCCGTGCGCTCAGCTGGCATCGCCTATTGCGTCGCCACCTCGGCCAGGGTGTCGAAGATGCACATCACACTTGGCCAGACCGGGCTGTTGCCGCTGTTCGAACACGCGATGTTCAGCTCGACGATGGTCGGGCGCGGCAAGCCATTCCCCGACCTGTTCCTGCATGCGGCCAAGACGATGGGCTTCGCGCCCGCCGACTGCGTCGTCATCGAGGACAGCGTCGCCGGCACGCAAGCCGGCATTGCCGCCGGCATGCGGGTGTTTTCCTATCATGGCGACCCCTATTCCGACCGCGACGGCCTGATCCAGGCCGGCGGCATCCTGTTCAACGACATGCGCGAGCTGGCCGGGCTGGTGCCGATCCACTGACCTGCCGGCCACCGATCCGCCGGGTTTGACGGACGGATTGGACGTCCCGGACCGCTATGCTACGTTCCGCGCGCCCGACAGACCAAGGCGCGCCTATGACAACGAACCTGCTTCGCTTCATCCTCGCCTTGACGCTGCTGCCATTTCTCTGGACAGCCGCCGGCGCGCAAGCCGTCAGCTTCCCGGAACTCGGCAGCGCGCTGCCCGGCCACCAGGACGTCACCTATCTCGACCTGGCGAGGATGGTCATCCCCGATCTCGCCGTGGACAAGGACGGCTTCTACAAGGGTGGGCTGCCGATCGACATGCGCCACATCGAGGGACCTGACAGCGGCGGTTCGCCGCCCGAGACATCGGGCTTTTCAAATGCCGCGGTGCTGGCCGTCAAGGCTGGAGGCAAGGACCGGCTGACTATGCTGTTCGACCTCGGTGATTCTCCCGACAGTGCCGAAGGCTATGCGGTGCTGGCGCTGTACGACACTTCGGCCAAGCCAAAGCTGCTCGACGCCGTCAATGTCGCGGTCGACCGTGGCACCTATTTCCGCGAACCAGGCAAGCTTTCCGTCAGCGCCAACGATGACATCCTCATCACCATGAGCGCGCATTTCAATTCGAACCAGAACTATGTGGCCACGCCGCTGATCATGGTTCGCGGCGACAAGTTCGAACTGATCGACATGATCTATACGTTCGATGAAAACCTGTGCAGCTACAGCCGCAAGCAGGACGTGGCCTTCCAGGCCATCGCCGACGACCGGCCTTTTGCCGCCATCAAGGTGACGGTGACCGATGCCACGGTGCCGAACGGTGAAAGCTGCGATGACACGCCGCCCGCGGCCGCGTCGCAGGACATTTCCGTCACCTATCACTGGGACACCACGGCCTCGCACTACGCCAAGGATTCCGACGCGCTGGAAAAATTGGCAGGAGAGAATGCCAAACGCTTCTGAACCAATGGCATTCGTTTGCCCGGCCAGTGAGGGCAGGATAAAATCCTCTCCGCCACGCCGCACATGATGGGGGGAATTACCATGGACAAGGGCAAGATCTTTCGTGACCTGCATGCCTCGACCTTCGTCATACCCAATCCCTGGGATGTCGGCACGACGAAGCTGCTGGATTCTTTCGGCTTCAAGGCGCTGGCGACGACCAGCGCCGGCTTTGCCTTTTCGCGCGGCCTGCCGGACGGCGCCGTGACCTTCGAAGCGATGATCCATCATTGCCGCGACGTGACGGCGGCGACCAGCCTGCCGGTCTCGGCCGATCTCGAGAGAGGCAAGGGCGACAGCGCCGAACGCGCCGCCGAAACCATTTTCGCGGCCGAAGCGGCCGGCCTTGCCGGCTGCTCGATCGAGGACCACACCGGCGATCCGGACAAGCCGATCTATGATTTCTCGCACGCCGTCGAGCGCGTCGCGGCCGCCGTGGAGGCGGCGCGGGCGTTGAAGCGTGATTTCGTCTTCACCGCGCGGGCCGAGAACTTCCTGTGGGGCAGGTCCGATCTCGACGACACCATCAAGCGGCTGCAGGCCTTCGAGAAGGCCGGCGCCGATGTGCTCTATGCGCCAGGCATCGGCGAAATAGAGATGGTGCGCACGATCTGCTCGGCGGTCAGCAAGCCGGTCAACGTCATGGCGAGGCCCGGCTTCACCGTCGCCGATCTCGCCATGGCTGGCGTAAAGCGCATTTCGCTCGGGCCGTGGTTGACCAATTTCGCCTATGGCATGTTGGAAACGGCGGCACGCGAGATCCAGCAGGACGGCACGTTCGGCTTCACCCGCGCCGCCATGCCGTTCGGCAAATTGCAGGCCTTGTTTGGCAAATCCCCAGATTAAGAGGCCTGTCGCATGACGCTGACTGTCGTCGACATGCATACGGGCGGCGAGCCGCTCAGGATCGTTACCGGCGGCTACCCGGATATCCCGAATGGCACCATCCTGGAAAAGCGCGCCTATGTGCGCGACCATCTCGATCATTTGCGCAAGATTTTGATGTTCGAGCCGCGCGGCCATTATGACATGTATGGCGCCTTGCTGGTCGAGCCGGATCTGCCCGGCGCCGACCTCGCCGTGCTGTTCATGCACAATGAAGGCTATTCGACCATGTGCGGCCACGCCATCGTCGCACTCGGCCGCTACGCCGTCGACGAAGGGCTGGTGACGAAACGCGAGCCGGTGACGACCGTAAACATCGAGGCACCGTGCGGGCTGGTCGTCGCTTCGGTGGAGGTCAGGGATGGCAAGGCCGGTGCTGTCTCGTTCGAAAGCGTCCCGGCATTCCTGTTCGCACGGAACCAGGCGATCGAGCTGCAAGGCTATGGCATGATCGGCTTCGACATCGCCTATGGCGGCGCTTTCTACGCGCTGGCCGACTGTCACCAGTTCGGGCTGGAGTTCGGCCGCGACCGGGTGCGCGATTTCGTCGATGCGGCGACCGCGCTGACCAACAGGCTCAAGGCCGAGCTGCCGCTGTCGCATCCCGACCATGCCGACCTTGCCTTCCTTTATGGCACCATCCTGACCGATGGCCGCGACGCGTTTTCCGGCGACGTGACCAAGAACGTCTGCGTCTTTGCCGAGGCCGAGGTCGACCGCTCGCCGACCGGCTCCGGCGTCACCGCCCGGCTGGCGGCCATGCATGCCAAGGGCGAGATCGACATCGGGCAGACGCGCACATTCGAAAGCATCGCCGGCTCGCGCTTTTCCGGGGCCGTGGTGCGGACGGCGACGGCTGGCCTGCACGAAGCAATCATCGCCCGCGTCGGCGGCCGCGCCTATTATTCCGGGCGAGCAGAATTCATCGTCGAAGCCGATGATGAGTTGGGGCGTGGATTCCTGTTGCGCTGAACAGAGCTCACCCCCGCGAGACGCGAGCCGCTTCCCGTCCGCTAATCGCCTTGTGCAGATGCACCATCATGGCGGCGGCAAAAAGCGGCGTCCCCAGGTTGAGCAGCGGCACGGCGAGGAAGGCTGATATGACCAGCCCGGCGAGGAACACCGTGCCGGCATAGTGCCTGCGCAAGGCCCTGGCCTCTTCTTCCGGGCGAAAGCGCATGGCGGCGAATTCGAAGAACTCACGCCCGAGCAGATAGCCGTTGACGATGAAGAAGGCGGCAATGTTGACGCCCGGCACCAGAAGGAGCAGCAGGGCGATGATGTTGCCGAAGACGACTACGCCCAAGAACCTGGCTGACAAAACCAGCGAGCGCAGCGCCGGCATGGCGCGTCCGGCCGGGTCGCCGGGATAGTCGGTGCGTTCGACGACTTCCGCGATGTCGTCGAGGAACAGGCCGGCGACAATCGCCGTGACCGGCGCGATCAGCAACGCCATGCCGAAGGCAAGGACGATGGCGGCGACAACGCCGCCCAGCCAGCCGGCCCAGGACGGCATGCCGGGCAACAGCGTTTGGAGCCACGGCAGGGCCAGCCACTCGACGAGGCTGGTGATGCCGAACCACAAGGCCACCAACGCCAACAAGGTCAGCCCGAGCGTCTTGATGAACACCGAACGGAATTCAGGCGAGAACAACTGGCCGGCGGCGGCTCGGGCGGCGTCAGAGATCACGGTGCTTCCAACCTCACGTCGAACGGATCGTCCGGAGATAGGCGGCGCGCCCGCCCGCCACAAGCGCGGATCGCTTTCGGGCCGTGGCAATCGTTTCAGGTTTCGAACTCGCCCCACTCCCCTTCCGGAGGTGGGCGCTGCCCCTCACCTGCCTGCCGGCATCCTCTCCCCGTATTTCGCCACAAGTCGGAGACTATCTTCGAAGCGATTGCCCTGCCTATCGCGCGAGCGCCGGCTTTCGAACCGGGATGGTCATGGCTGCGACGCCTGCGACGACAAAACCCATTCCCAGCCATGCCGTCGGGCCGAGGCTTTCGCCGAGGAAGACGGCGCCGATGCCGACGCCGATCGGCACGCGCAGATAGGCTTGCGAGGTGGTGCCGACCGAGCCCAGCGTGTGGATGAGGCGGAAATAGATGACGAAGGCCAGCGCGGTCGAAAACACCGATAGGCCGAGCAAGGCCAGGATCGACGCCGTCGATGGCGTGAGCGTCCAGGGCTGGTCGACCATCAGGCTGAGCGGCAGCAGGATGATGGCGCCGCACAGCATCGAACCGGCAGCGGGCAGCATCGGGTCGAGGCCCTTGAAGCCACGGCCGAAGATAGCCGCACCGGCGTAGCAGATCGTCGCCGCGACGATTGCCAGTTGCGCCCAGAGCTCATGACCGAGACCACCCAGCGCCTCGGTGCCGATGATGAGGCAGATGCCGGCAATGCCGGCGCCGACACCAATCAGTTTGCGAAACGTGACCGGCTCGTGGCGGGTAATGAGCGCGGTCAGCAGGAAGGTGAAGATCGGCGAGGTCGCGTTGAGGATGGTGGCGAGACCGGCGTCAACCGAGCGCTCGGCGGCTGCGATCAGCGTGAACGGCACGACGCTGTTGAGGCATGCCTGGAAGGCGAAGCGGCGCCAGCTTGCGGCATCGCCCGGCATGGCAAGCCCGCGCCAGCGGATGATGGCGAACAGGATACCACCCGCGATCAGTGTGCGGGCGGCAATGAAGGTGACCGGCGGGATCGTCTCGACGCCGATCTTGATGAAGGTATAGGAGGCGCCCCAAAGCACCGCCAGCACGGCGAGCAGCGCCAGGTCGGTGGTCATATCGTTCTTTGTAGGCCTGTTACTTGTAGGCATGGGGGCTGGCTCGCCTTAGAAAAATGATCGCTGCGCCAGGCTTGTAAGCGGCGCCGCGATGAAATGCTTCGGCCACGGTCGAATTGTCATAGCGCCTCGTCGCGGATGCGCACCATGATTTGCAAGAACCGCGGCTCCGCGCCTTGCTCCACAAGGGAATGGTCATCGCCGCCACGCCGGCACGACAGAAAATCGGTTGCCAATTTTCGGAGTCTTGCTGTAGACCCGCCCGGGCATGGCAAGAAGCCGGCTCGGGTTTTTGGCGGAGACATTGATGCCGGATTATGACGTGCTTTGCATCGGCAATGCCATTGTCGACATCATCGCCCAGTGCGACGAGGAATTCCTCGAGACCAACGGCATCATCAAGGGCGCGATGAACCTCATCGACACCCGGCGCGCCGAACTGCTCTACAGCCGCATGGGCCCGGCGATCGAGGCGTCCGGCGGCAGCGCCGGCAACACGGCGGCCGGCGTCGCCAGCTTCGGTGGCCGCGTCGCCTTCTTCGGCAAGGTTTCGAACGATGCGCTGGGCCAAATCTACGCGCATGACATCCACGCGCAGGGCGTCGCCTTCGACACCAAGCCGCTCAAGGGCGAGCCGCCGACGGCGCGCTCGATGATCTTCGTCACTCCCGACGGCGAGCGCTCGATGAACACCTATCTCGGCGCCGCCATCGAACTCGGGCCGGAGGATGTCGAGGCGGACAAGGCTTCCGGCGCCAAGGTCACCTATTTCGAGGGTTATCTGTGGGACCCGCCGCGGGCCAAGGAAGCGATCCGGCAGACGGCGAAGCTGGCGCATACGGCAGGCCGCGAAGTGTCCATGACACTCTCGGATTCGTTCTGCGTCGACCGCTACCGCGACGAGTTCCTCGAACTGATGCGCTCGGGCACCGTCGACATCGTCTTTGCCAACAGCCACGAGATCAAGTCGCTCTACCAGACATCGTCGTTCGACGAGGCGCTGGCGCAGATTCGCAAGGATTGCCGGATCGCCGCCGTGACCCGCTCGGAAAAAGGCTCGGTCATCGTGCGCGGCGACGAGACCGTGCTCATCCAGGCGACCGCGATCAAGGAACTGGTCGACACGACAGGCGCCGGCGACCTCTATGCCGCCGGTTTCCTGCACGGCTACACACAAGGCCGCGACCTCAAGGCCTGCGGCGATCTTGGCTCGCTGGCGGCCGGATTGGTGATCCAGCAGATCGGCCCACGCCCGCGCCAGAACCTGCGCCGCGAGGCTGAGCAGGTGGGATTGCTGTAGCGACAGGCTCTCCCTTCTCCCCTTGCGGGAGAAGGTGGCCGAGCGAAGCTCGGTCGGATGAGGGGTGTTCCAGCTTGGCACCGACGGCACTCCGTCCAGCACCCCTCAACCGTCTTGGCGCTGCGCGCCAATCCACCTTCTCCCCCAGGGGGAGAAGGGAAAAACCGTCGCGCGGCTGTCATACATCGCTCCTACACGCAATCGAGGCTACCTGGGACTGACATTTCGGGGCGCCCGCAGCCAGTTGAGGTGTCAAAAAATGCAAGACAGCATGCTGTCGGGCCGCTGCATCTGTTGCCGCCGCGATTTCCGCTTTCCGCTCTAGCCATTCAACAATCGGCCGCGGCTGTGGGGAGGAGAGCGCGCGGCCCGGAAGACAGATGCATGAACAGATTTCAAACCCAGACAACCAGCATCAAGCAGGACGACTTCGCGGAGATGGTCGCGGAGGACGTCGAACGTGCGCTTGCCCACTATGACGAGGCCATCAACAGACCCACCATGGTCTCGGTCGGCAAGATCGCCGGCAGCATAGCTTCCGCTGTCACCTTGCTGTCGCCGAAGCATCAGCGTGCCATCGACGCCATCCATGCCGACCTTCCTGGCCTTGCATCGAAATTCGTGCGCGCGCTGGCGGCGGAAGCCGCGCGCCGCAGCGAGGCGGGCACAGGCGGCGCAACGAGGCTGCCGCCGGCATCCCCGGCGGATATCGATGGACCTGTTTCCCCGCGCGCCGACGACCTTGAATCGATGCTGATCGAGGACTGGGCCGGCCGCGTCGCCGGATCGACCTATCTGGAAGAGAACCTGCGCATCGCCCGCTCGACCCTGCATCGCTGGCAAAGGCGGGGTGAGGTCATTGCCCTGCGCAAGGGCGGCCGCAAGCATGTCTTCCCGCTGGCACAGTTCGTTGACGGCAGGCCGGTCGCGGGCCTCCGCGACGTGCTCTCCCTGATCGGCAATCCCAGGCTGGCATGGCTGTGGCTGACACGCCCCTCGGCACAGCTCGACCGACGCATTCCGATCGACCTGCTGCGGCAGGATCAGGTCGAGGAGGTCGTCGAAGCCGCGCGCGTGTTCGCGCCCGATTGAAGCCGGGTCTGCGGCTCGATGGCGCGGCTACGCGGTCCGACGGTGACGGGGCAATGGCTGCTGCGGCTCCAGCGCATCGGCAGTGACCAACCGGTCGCGGCCGCCCTTTTTTCCGATGTACATCAGCCGGTCGGCGAGTGCGATCAGCGCTTCGGAACCGGCGGCTTCCGCCGGATACATGGCCACACCGACGGTGCAGCCGACCTGGATCGCGCCATTCGGCGTGGGAACCCTGATCCGCAACCTTTCCAGGATGCGTTCGGCGACGCGCACGGCTTTCTGACGGGCCAGATCGGTGTCGCCCGAGAACAGGAAGGCGAACTCGTCACCGCCAAGCCGGGCGACGAAATCGGCGCGGCGCAGGATCGAGCGAAGCTGGCTCGATACACGCTGCAGAAGCGCATCGCCGGCCTCGTGGCCGAGCGTGTCATTGACCTCCTTGAACCGGTCGAGGTCGATGAACAGCAGGCCGGCCGCCTCGCCGGTGGCGCCGCAGCGGGCGACCACCGACTTCAGCTCATCGTGAAAGGCGCGCCGGTTGGGCAGGTCGGTCAACAGATCGTGGTTGGCCGAATGGTCGCTCTGCTGTTTCGCCAGCTCGATCTCGCGCTTCTGCGCCGATAGCTCCTCGTTGGCGGTCTTCAGGTCTAGCAGCAGTCGGGCATTGAGGTCCTCGACAACCTTACGGTCGCTGATGTCGACGACGAAGCCTTCGAGGAATTCGAGTTCGCCGGCGTCGTCCCAGACACCGCCGCCGATCTCGCGGACCCAGAGCGGTTCGCCGACGGCCGGCACGATGCGGTAGTCAACGTTCCAGTTGCGTCGCGCCGCCAACGCTTCGTCGACCGCGGCATAGACGGCGGCGAGGTCATCCGGGTGGATGGCCGAGACATAGTCGCGCACCGTGTTGTGGATGAAGTCGCTCGGCCGGTAACCGCTGACGGTGAAAATGCCGTCGCTGATATAGAGCATGGTGTAGGACGCGTCATTGCGGCAGCGGTAGAGATAGCCGTCCATGCGGCCGGTGATGCTGAGCAGCGCGTCCAGGCGCTCGTCGTGGTGATGGCCGACCACGGACGCAGGAACTGTATCTTGCTTCATGGCCGCACCCCCAATGGCGGGTCGTTCCCAGCCGAGATGCCGTTGCGGCAGGTCGACACCACCTCCTATAACAGGCGAATATTATTAATGTCTTATTGAAGAAAGCGACGACGCCCATGGTATTCTCGGGCGGGTAAGCGGCACTGCCTACAGCTTTGCCAGCGTCGAAAGCCTAGCTCGAAGAGTAATGTCGTCAGCCGGTTGCACGGCTCGGCTGGGCGGCTTGTGACGCCTTGCGGGGGCCTGTCGTTATGGGCCCCATGACGCATACCTAGTGTGCCGTTCTGATCTATTCACCGCCCGTACGAATCGGCGCGATTTCAGGGCCAAGGAAACCACCTGCGGTCTCGGGCACGAAAAGGATAAGCTTATCCAGCTCCAAAATGCTATATGCCTTCAATGGCCTACGACTTCTCACGATTCTCCACACAATCCTTTGAGCGATTTGTCCAAGCTTTGGCTGCAGCCATAGTCGGGGGGCGCATTCAGATTTATGGCAATGGCAAGGACGGTGCCCGCGAAGCAACCTACACAGGACATTGCAAAATCGCAGATGACGGTTGGCAAGGCTATGTTGTCTTTCAAGCAAAATATCACGAGATATCTGAGACACCCGCTAAGAACGCCTCATGGCTGATCAATCAGATCAATCAAGAGATGTCAAAGTTTGCAGACCCAAAACGAGCATTACCGCTTCCGGATTATTATGTCTTTGCTTCTAATGTGCGTTTGAGTGCTAACTCTTCCAATTCCTCTGGCAAAGGGAAAGGAGGCGTCGACAGGGTCACCGAGCATTTGCAAAGCTGGGCAACAAAGCTCGGAATAAAGGGCATTCATCTATGGCATGCTGACACATTGAGCACATTGCTCGACGTCCACCAAAGCGTAAGGACGCTTTTTGACTTTTGGGTTCAGCCCGGCGACGTGCTTGCAGCGGTCTTGCACCGTCTCAACGATCAACATGGAGACGTTCTTCCCAAGTACCTTCGCAGCAGCCTTCGTCAGGCCCGAGAGATCAAGACGCGCGATATCGGCCAAGCGGTCGGGCGAACCGTATCGCTTGACGAAGTTTTCATTGACTTGCCTATAGATCAGCAGCCGTTGAATAATTTTTCAATAGATTTTGGTTACGTTGATGTCAATCACGTTGATCAGGACGATGAAAGAGAGTTAACAGACGATGACGACCTTGAGATTGAGAATCTCGTAGTACACACACACCCGCGTATATTGGCAAATCTTATGCGACGTTCCTTCGACAAATTTGATCCGCAATCGTGGTATCAAGAAGAATGCGATCGCAACGAAGAAAAGAAGCCTCGTCGTAAATCCGTTTTGCCTAATCGAATTGTTCTGCTCGGCGGCCCCGGTCAAGGCAAATCCACAATTGGACAGTTCTTGGCGCAACTTTGTCGAGCAAGGCTTTTGCGAGAGACCCGCAACGCTCAGACTCCAGAAATAAATTCGGCCACCGTAGCTATCCTCAAACGCGCTACAGCTGAAAGCATTCCGCTTGACGGACCTCTTCGTTATCCGTTCCACGTCGAATTGCCGCGGTATGCTGACGCACTAAGCGAGGCGCACAGGGCCGACTCGAGCCTCTCCATTTTAGCTTATCTCGCCAGGCAGGTGGAAAAGGCTAGCGAAGTTGATGTCACCAGCGCCATGCTTCGTCATTGGGTGAAGGCGATACCTACAGTTATCATTCTGGATGGGCTGGATGAGGTTCCACATAGTGGAAACAGATCCCAGGTAATTATAGCGATCGAGGAACTTCTGGATGCGCTTCATGAAGAAAACGCTGACAGCCTAATTCTCGCCACGAGTCGACCGCAAGGTTATCAGGATGAACTTTCTCGTAAGCTATGGGAACACTGGAATCTTGAGCCACTTGACACGTCGGATGCGCTAAGACTCGCCTCTCGAGCCGCACCAATACTGGTTAGCGAGGAGACTCGCCGCGATGAAATAATGTCGATACTCTCTGACGCTGCCAACGAAGAGGCGACAGCGCCGTTAATGACAAGCCCTCTGCAGGTTATGCTATTGTTTCAACTTGTTTCTACCCACAACAATATACCTAAAGATCGCTGGACTTTATTTTACCGACATTATGAGACTCTTCGAGATCGCGAAATTGCCAAAGGCGGCCGAAACGGTCATACCATAGGAAAATTTCGGTCGCAGATCGATCGTATCCACTATGACGCGGGCTATCTATTACATCTCCGTTCAGAAGGAGCCGGGGGAGCCAACGCGTTTTTTACTATTACCGAGTTCTCTGCCCTGGTCATGGATCACCTTCGTCGAGACGGCTTCGAAGACGATCTTCGGAATCTAACCCACGACATTGTTGATCTCGCGACAAATCGCTTAGTCTTTCTCCGTTGCCAAGTCGATGGCCAAGTCGCCTTTGACGTGCGGTCGCTTCAAGAGTTCATGGCCGCTGCTCGTCTGACAACAAGCCCCGAAGGTAGCATAAAAGATCGGCTCTATGAAATCGCTGGTCGAGCGCATTGGCTCCACGTTTTCAAAATTGCATGCAGCAAAATATATGCTTCGAATACGCACGAGGCGCTTCGCGAGCCAATCATTGCGCTATTGGACAGCTTGGATGCAGGGGATCGGTCTCCAGACGACCGAATCGTAAAAATTGGAGCACGCTTAGCTCTTCAACTCCTCACGGACGGAACCGCTTCGAGTCTCCCAATTTACCGCAAAAAGCTTGTCATCCGAGCTATAAAATTGTTGTCGGTGCCTGATCGGGGCGTGATTTGGCCACTCGCGCGCGCTCTAGATTTGAGCAATAGAGAGATGCTGGAGCCATTTTTTGTTGAAGCGATCAACAGCGGCGACAGAGTTAGTCGCCAGTCGGCCCTACGTTTACTTAGCGCCATGATCAAGGACGATCATGGGCAGGACTTTCATTGGCCATTAGAACTGCTTGCGACCTTTTGGCCTACAACCCCAAGTGAAATTTTGGAGATATTCGACGATATCTCCTCTATCCCCAACTCTTATGCGATTATTAGTAAAATACGAATCTCTCTTTGGCAATCTTCACCTGCGGAAGCAATGACTTGGCTGGGATCACTGGAAGCAGACTATTCGGAAGATCGGGATACACCCTCAGAATTGCTTATTTGCGGTTTGACACCGCGGCAGAAATATTGCTCTCTTCATAACACGGAAGGAAAACCCACAGATATCTCTTTTTCTTACTTCGGTTTGACCTCATCAGTTTCGATCCAGCAAGTTCCTGATGAGGCACTACCTATTTGGCATGTCGCAAGGGCTGCGTCCAATTTCAGTCAAGAGCCGACGATCGCCGCTGCGAGATCCTTTCTTGATGAGATAGATGAGTTAGGCTTACTTGAGCAAGCCAAAAATCTGAGATTGCCGTGGGTTCTTCGAGCTCTATTGGTAAACGTAGATGATGTTGAAGCTCTTCGAGCTCGGAGCAAAGAACTCCATACTGGGATGCATGGAGACACTTCGGCGTGGGAGGCGGCGGAAGCTCGATGGGAATCGAATGGCATCACGCAGCAGGAGCTAGTTCCAACCAGAGGCGCGGGCGGAATCCCCAGCACATTTGTGACGCAGGGCGCACCTCCGCCTACCGGCCGTAGGATTGAAAAAGGGCACGTTAGTGCACTTCCCGAGCTGCTCGATCTAGTCGAGCGTTTGCCAACTAGCATTTGGGCTTTGAACACACTTTTGTTCTATATGTCCAGGACTCGCATACCCTTAGATGAAAGGGCCAACGCGTGGCTGATTGGGGCATCGTTGGACAAAGGCGATGCCCCAACACCGACACTGGGTTGGTTCGCTCTCGCGCTTGTCACCGCTTGGCCAACCGCAAAGGATCGAGGATTGCTAGTAGAACGATTGCGTCAAATCTTGCCTATTAGACAATTTTCTTTTCCTAGAGCGGTTTTCCCTTAATCGGAGTCGTTTGTTTGCAGTGAACGGCTTGTTCTGATTCCCTGATCGAAGTGATTTGCGGAAGGAGCAGCGGCATGGCACGAGCTTACAGCCTGGATTTGCGGACGCGTGTTATCGAGGCGATAGAGGCAGGCCTGTCGACCCGAGAAGCGGCACGGCGGTTTGCCATCGGGATATCGACGTCTGGTGCATGGTATCGGGCCTGGCGTTCGAGCGGCAATCTGGAACCTGGGCGGCAGGGCAAGCCGAAGGTATCGAAGCTGGACGCGCACGAGACTTTCATTCTCGCCTTGGTCGAGACCGATGAGCGGGACATCACGCTTGCCGAGATCGTCGATCGCCTTGCGGCAGAGCGCGGGGTCAAAGCCAGCCTGACGACGGTCCATGCGTTCTTCGCAAAGCGTGGCATCACGTACAAAAAAAGACAGCGCACGCGGCCGAACAGCAGCGACCGGATGTTTTGGCAGCGCGGGAAGAGTGGTTCGAAGGCCAACTCGATCTCGATCCGAGCCGCCTGATCTTCATCGACGAAAGTGGCCTCAATACCAAGATGGCCCGGCTACGAGGCCGCTCTGCGCGTGGACAGCGTTGCCGGGCGGCTGTTCCTCATGGGCACTGGAAATCCACGACCTTCACGGCCGGCCTGCGCCTCGACGGGATCGTCGCGCCCTGGCTCCTGGACGGCGCCATGGATGGCGAAGCATTCCTGGTCTACTTGCGCCGCGTCCTCGTGCCGACGCTTCAACCCGACGATGTCGTCGTGATGGACAACCTGCCTGCTCATAAAGTGGTCGGTGTCCGCGAAATCATCGAGGCTGCGGGGGCTTCCCTTCGCTATCTTCCGCCCTACTCCCCGGACTTTAACCCCATTGAGATGGCCTTCGCCAAGCTGAAGGCTTTACTGCGAAAGGCAGCAGCCCGGTCCATCCCGGAATTATGGGACGCCGTGGCCGTCGCCATCGATCGTTTCCACCCCAAAGAATGCGAAAACCTGTTCGCCCACGCCGGCTACGATGCCTAACCGTGATTATCCAGAAACTGCTCTAGGTCTCCTTCGTATTTTAGAACTCTCGTGAGCATCCTTGACGCCAATCCAGAGCTTCGTGATCTATTACCACTGATAGCGACGCTTTATCGTACTCAGTACAGAAGTGCCGAACACAGAGAGCTACCAGAAAGCGTATTCCATGACGCGATCGGGGATAACTCTGATATCGCTGCGAGCATTGCAATGTTGAATATCCTTGAGGGGAAGACCGTCGCAAACAAACCAGCCACTGTACAGACATTGCTTGCGTCAGACTTGGTACCGGTGTCATTTTTACTTCGTGCTCTTTCTCGCGATTCTGAGCAACAGAACAGTGTGGAGTTGGCTCTCGCAATCGCGCGCGAGGTTTTAACCAGAAGACGGGTTCAAGCTTCAGGGGTTGCTTATGAAATCCTCGGCAACGCCGTGGATGCACGGCCGGTGCCGCTGACGCAAGCGGCTATTGCTGATCGGTTAGAGCTGCCGCAAGCGCTCGCCCCGCCATCTTCCGCTGTGTCTTTGTGAGTCAAACGAATCCCTCAGTGATATAACAGCCTGAACCGTGCTTTTGCGCGCGGACCGTTCCTCAAGCCCCCGCAGTATACGCCGCGATCGCCGCCATGTTGACGATATCGCTATCCTTGGCATTCAGCGACACGATCTGAACCGGCTTGTTCAGCCCGACCAGCAGCGGGCCGATGACGGTGGAGCCGCCGAGCTCCTGCAGCATCTTGGTCGAGATCGAGGCCGAGTGGAAGGCCGGCATGATCAGCACGTTGGCCGGGCCGGTGAGGCGGATGAACGGATACTGCGCCATAGCGCGGGAATTGAGCGCGACGTCGGCGGCCATTTCGCCGTCATATTCGAAATCGACGCGGCGCTTGTCGAGGATGCGCACCGCCTCCTGGACTCGTTCGGAGCGTTCGCCCTGCGGATGGCCGAAAGTCGAATAGGCGAGCATGGCGAGCCTCGGCTCGTAGCCCATGCGGCGGGCAAAGCCTGCCGCCTCCTCGGCGATGTCGGCGATCTGCTCGGCGTTCGGCATGTCGTGCACGGCAGTGTCGGCGACCAGCACGGTCCTGCCCCGCGCCAACACGATCGAGACGCCGATGACGCGGTGGCCGGGCTTGGCGTCGATGACGCGGCGGATATCGTCGAGTGCCGTCGAATAGTTGCGGGTTACACCCGTGACGATGCCGTCGGCATCGCCCAGCGCCACCATGCAGGCGGCGAAGTGATTGCGGTCGTTGTTGATCAGCCGCTGGCAGTCGCGAAACAGGAAGCCTTTGCGCTGCATGCGCTCGTAGAGATAGTCGGTGTAGATGCCGTTGCGGCGCGACAGCCGGGCATTGATGATCTCGATGCCCTGCTTGTTGAGGTCGATGCCGGCGTGCTTGGCGTTTTCCTTGATGACGTCGTCGCGGCCGAGCAGGATGGCGGTGCCGAGCCGCTGGTTCACGTAGGAGACGGCGGCGCGCATCACCTGCTCCTCCTCGCCCTCGGCGAAGACGATGCGCTTGGGCTGGCGGCGCACGCGGTCATAGATGCGCTGCAAGGTCGAGGCGATCGGGTCGCGGCGGGCGGACAGCTCCTGCGCGTAGCGGTCGAGATCGAGGATCGGCTTGCGGGCGACGCCGGAATCCATCGCCGCCTTGGCAACCGCGATCGGAATGGCCGAGATCAGGCGTGGGTCGAACGGCACCGGGATGATGTAGTTGGGACCGAATTTCGGCCGGTTGCCCTGATAGGCGGCGGCGACGTCGTCGGGCACGTCCTGGCGCGCCAGCGCTGCCAGCGCCTGGGCGGCGGCGATCTTCATGTCGTCGTTGATGGTGGTGGCCCGCACATCCAGCGCGCCACGGAAGATGTAGGGGAAGCCGAGCACGTTGTTGACCTGGTTCGGATAGTCCGAACGCCCGGTCGCCATGATGGCATCGGTGCGGATCTCGGCGACTTCCTCCGGCGTGATTTCCGGGTCGGGATTGGCCATGGCGAAGATGATCGGGTTCTTGGCCATCGACTGCACCATGGCGGTGGTCAGCGCGCCCTTGGCGGAGAGACCGAGGAAGACGTCGGCACCGTCGAGCGCCTCGGCGAGGCTGCGCGCCTCGGTCTTGACCGCATGTCCCGACTTCCACTGGTTCATGCCTTCGGTGCGACCCTGGAAGACCACGCCCTTGGTGTCGCACAAAGTGATGTTGTCAGGCGCAAAGCCCATCGCCTTCATCAGCTCGATGCAGGCGATGCCGGCGGCACCGGCGCCGTTGCAGACCATCTTCGTCGTCTTCATGTCGCGGCCGGTGACCTCCAATGCGTTGATCAGGCCGGCGGCCGAGATGATGGCGGTGCCGTGCTGGTCGTCATGGAAGACCGGGATGTCCATCAGCTCGCGCAGCCGCTGCTCGATGATGAAGCACTCCGGCGCCTTGATGTCTTCAAGGTTGATGCCGCCGAAGGAGGGGCCGAGGAAGCGCACGCAATTGATGAACTCGTCGGCGTCCTCGGTGTCGACCTCGAGGTCGATGGAATCGACATCGGCGAAGCGCTTGAACAGCACCGCCTTGCCTTCCATGACCGGCTTGGAGGCCAACGCGCCGAGATTGCCGAGGCCAAGGATGGCGGTGCCGTTGGAGATGACGGCGACCATGTTGCCGCGCGTCGTGTAGTCGAAGGCGCGGCTGGGGTCCTCGGCGATGGCCAAAACAGGAACCGCGACGCCCGGCGAATAGGCGAGGCTCAGATCGCGCTGCGTCGCCATCGGCTTGGTGGCGACAACCTCCAGCTTGCCGGGGCGGCCCATGGCGTGGAATTCGAGCGCTTCCTGCGCACTGACGGACGGACCGTTGTTCTCGGTTTTTTTGGCCATGATGCTTTTGATTTCCTCGCCGGTGCAGCACCTCGTTAGGGCGGGTGCTTTGTGAGGTTCCGAATTAAGACCACGCACCGCCGCGTGTAAACCGCCAGTGTTCGGGAATCGCGCTGGTGCTGGCGATTGCGGGCATCTGGCCGTGTCAGTCGTCCCCTGTTTTTCGAGGCGCCGGCATTAAACCGCGCGACCACATCTGCTAGCGTGCCGCGCATGAACATGCATAGCCCGAACGAGCCGGACGCCCCCGAGGCGATGGCGCCCCTGCCGACAGCCGCTGCCGCCGTCACGCCGATGATGGAGCAGTTCATCGAGATCAAGGCGGCGAACCCGGATTCGCTGCTGTTCTACCGCATGGGCGATTTCTACGAGCTGTTCTTCGACGACGCCGAGAAGGCGAGCCGGGCGCTGGGCATCGTCCTGACCAAGCGCGGCAAACACCAGGGCCACGACATCCCGATGTGCGGCGTGCCGGTGCATGCCGCCGACGACTATCTGCAGAAGCTGATCGGTCAGGGTTTTCGCGTCGCCGTCTGCGAGCAGATCGAGGATCCGGCCGAAGCCAAGAAACGCGGCGGCAAATCGGTGGTACGCCGCGACGTGGTGCGGCTGGTGACGCCGGGCACCATCACCGAGGACAAATTGCTGGCACCGTCGGAATCGAGCTTCCTGATGGCGTTGGGACGGGTAAAAGGTGGGGCGGACCACTCCTTTGCCTTGGCCTGGATCGACATTTCGACCGGGGCTTTCCGCGTCGCCGAGACCACCGCCGATCGGCTGCTCGCCGACATCTTCCGCGTCGATCCGCGCGAGCTGATCGTTGCCGAGCCGGTGTTCTACGATGCCGAACTGAAACCGGTGTTCGACTTGCTCGGCCGCGTCGCCAACCCGCAGCCGCCCTCGCTGTTCGATTCGGCCTCGGCCACGGGGCGCATCGCCCGTTTCTTCGACGTGGCGACGCCGGACAGTTTTGGGGCGTTTTCGCGCGCCGAATTGTCGGCGATCTCGGGCGCCATCGCCTATGTCGAGAAGACGCAGAAGGCCGAGCGTCCGCCGCTGTCGCGGCCGGAGCGCGAGGAGCAGGGCTCGACGCTGTTCATCGATCCGGCGACGCGCGGCAATCTGGAACTGCTGCGCACGCTGTCCGGCAGCCGCGAAGGTTCGCTGTTCAAGGCGATCGACCGCACGGTGACCGGAGGCGGCGCAAGGCTGCTGGCCGACCGGCTGATGGCGCCGTTGACCGATCCGGCGGCGATCGGCGCCAGGCTGGACTCGGTGTCCTTCTTCCGTTCCGAAACGCGACTCTGCCAGGCGGTGCGGGCAAGCCTGAAGAGCGTCGCCGACATGCCGCGCGCTCTGTCCCGGCTGGCGCTGAACCGTGGCGGCCCGCGCGACCTCGGCGCGCTGCGCGCCGGTTTCGAAGCGGCCGGTGCGATCGCCGGGATCTTCGGCGAGACCGCCCTGCCTCAGGAACTCACGGCGGCTCTGGGCGCCATCCAGGCGTTGCCCAGGGCGCTTTCCCAGCACCTGACGCAGGCGCTTGGCGATGAACTGCCGCTGCTCAAGCGTGACGGCGGCTTCGTTCGCGGCGGCTACCACGCCGAGCTCGACGAGATGCGGGCGCTGCGCGACGAATCGCGAAAAGTCATTGCCGGGCTGGAGCGCTCGCTGATCGACGAGACCGGCATCCGCTCGCTGAAGATCCGGCACAACAATGTGCTTGGCTATTACATCGAAGTGACCGCCAACCATCATGCGGTGATGACCGGCAGCGACGGCGCCAAGGCGCGCTTCATCCATCGCCAGACCATGGCCAATGCCATGCGGTTCACGACGACCGAACTCGCCGAACTGGAGACCAAGATCGCCAATGCCGCCGACCGGGCGCTCGGCATCGAGCTTGCAGCCTTCGAGGCGCTGACGGTGGAAGCGGTCGGCGAGGCCGAAAAGATCCGCGCCGGCGCCGATGCACTCGCCGTGCTCGACGTGTCGGCGGCGCTCGCGCTGTTGTCCGAAAGCGAAGCCTGGTGCCGGCCGGTGGTGGATTCGAGCCTTGCCTTCGAAATTTCGGGCGGCCGGCATCCGGTGGTCGAGCAGGCGCTGCGGCGCTCCGGCGAAGGGCCGTTCGTCGCCAATGATTGCGACCTGTCGCCGGAGGGCAGCGCAAAGAATGGCGCGATCTGGCTTTTGACCGGCCCCAACATGGGCGGCAAGTCGACGTTCCTGCGGCAGAACGCGCTGATCGCCATCCTGGCGCAAACCGGCTCGTTCGTGCCGGCGGCATCGGCTCATATCGGCGTCGTCGACCGGCTGTTCTCGCGTGTCGGCGCCTCGGACGATCTGGCGCGCGGCCGCTCGACCTTCATGGTCGAGATGGTCGAGACGGCGGCGATCCTCAACCAGGCCGGCGAGCGTGCGCTGGTAATCCTCGACGAGATCGGCCGCGGCACGGCCACTTTCGACGGCCTGTCAATCGCCTGGGCGGCGGTGGAATACCTGCACGAGAAGAACCGCTGCCGGGCGATCTTCGCCACCCATTTCCACGAAATGACCTCGCTGGCGGGCAAGCTGGCGCGGCTGCACAACGTCACCATGCGGGTCAAGGAATGGGAAAACGACGTCGTCTTCCTGCACGAAGTCGGCAAGGGTGCCGCCGACCGCTCCTATGGCGTGCAGGTGGCACGGCTGGCCGGATTGCCGGAAGCGGTGGTCGACCGGGCCAAGGAAGTGCTGCACCAGCTCGAAGAGGGCGAGGTTTCGGGCAAGACCAACCGTCTGGTGGACGACCTGCCGCTGTTTTCGGTGGCGGTGAAGCGCGAAGCGCCGAAGCCGGTCAAGAACGATGCTCTGGGCGCCGCACTCGGCGACATCAACCCCGACGAGATGACGCCACGCGAGGCGCTTGAGGCGCTGTATCGGCTGAAGGTGCTGGCGGGAAAGTAGTCAAATCATCTCCAGACCGCGCTTGCGGGTCGGAGGCGGAAAGGCGCGGTCGAGTTCGGCGATGTCCTGCGTCGTCAGCTCGATGTCGAGCGCTGCAAAATTCTGGCGGACATGCTGCTGGCTGCTGGCCTTCGGAATGGCGATGACACCCTCCTGGTGCATGACCCAGGCCAAGGCAATCTGCGCCGGGGTCGCATCGTGGCGGGCCGCGACGGCGCCAAGCCTGGTATTGCGCGCCAGCGCGCCCTGCTCGACCGGTGAGTAGGCCATCAAGGGGATGCCGCGCTGGCGGCTCCAGGCCGCCAGATCGAATTCGAGGCCGCGCCGGACCAGATTGTAGAGCACCTGGTTGGTCTGGACGTTGCCGCCGTCGGGCAAGCCGACCAGTTCTTCCATCTCGTCGGTGTCGAAGTTGCTGACGCCCCAGTGGCGGATCTTGCCCGCCGCTTTCAGCGCCTCGAAGGCCGCGACGGTTTCGGCCAGCGGCACGCTGCCCGGCCAATGTAGCAGATAGAGATCGATGCGGTCGGTGCGCAGGCGCTTCAGGCTGTTTTCGCAGGCGCGCTGCACGCCGGCGCGCGAAGCGTTTGACGGCAGCACTTTCGAAACCAGGAACGTTTCGTCGCGGCGCCCGGCGATGGCCTCGGCGACTACCTCCTCGGCACCGCCGCTGGCATACATTTCGGCGGTATCGATGAGCGTGATGCCAAGGTCGAGGCCGAGCTTGAGGGCGTTGACCTCATCGGCGCGGCGACGGATATCCTCGCCCATTTTCCACGTGCCCTGACCAAGCACCTGAACGGCTTCGCCGGAAGGCAGCGTAGTTGTTCTGATCGTCGATGGCATGGCAGGCTCCAGTTGAGGGCCGGATCGCATCACAGGCTCGGCGGGAAATCCAGAGAGAGTTCTCGCCGAATCCTGGTTCGCGAAAGGCTTACTCCACCGGATGGGCTGCGAGCCAGCCCTGCATCTGCTTGATCTCGGCTTCCTGCGCGGCGATGACCCCCTCGGCCAGCTTGCGGATCTCCGGGTCCTTGCCGTTGGCAAGCTCGACCTTGGCCATGTCGATGGCGCCCTGATGGTGCGGGATCATGCCACGGACGAAATCGGCATCGGCATTGCCGGTGTATTGCAACGCCATCATGTCGGCATGCATCTTGTCCATCGCCGCCTTGTAGCCTTCGCTCGATGGGCCGGTCGCATCCGTCGACATGGCGCCCATGTCGTGTTTCATCTCTTCGCTCTGCGCCGGAACGCTTTCGAGGAAGACGGCAAGCAGCATTCCGGCAGCCATCAGCAAAAGGACGAGTTTTTTAGCCAAGGTCATTCATGGTCTCCTGTTGAGTGGGTTTCGTATTTGGGGGCTTTGCTCAGAGTTTCAACGCTCTCAGCCGCAATGCGTTGGATATCACCGACACCGAGGACAGGCTCATCGCCGCCGCCGCCAGCATCGGCGACAAAAGCGTGCCGGTGAGCGGATAGAGCACACCGGCGGCGACGGGTACGCCGAGCACGTTGTAGAGGAAGGCGAAGAACAGGTTCTGGCGGATGTTGCGGATCGTCGCCTGGGCGAGCGTACGCGCCCGCACGATGCCGTTGAGGTCGCCCTTGACCAAAGTAATGCCGGCGCTTTCGACGGCGACATCGGCGCCGGTGCCCATGGCGATGCCGACATCGGCGGCGGCAAGGGCGGGGGCGTCGTTGACGCCGTCGCCGGCCATGGCGACGCCTTTGCTCCTGGCACGCAGCTCTTCGACCAGGGCTGCCTTCTCCTCCGGCAACAGGCCGGCGCGAACCTCATCGATGCCGAGGCTCCTGGCGATCGCTTTTGCCGTGCGCTCATTGTCGCCGGTCGCCATGACGATCCTCAGTCCGCTGTCATGCAGGGCCCGGATCGCTTCGGCGGTGGTCGCCTTGACGGGGTCGGCGACAGCGACGATGCCGGCCAGTTTGTCGCCGACGGCAACGAACATCACGGTCCTGCCTTCGGTCTGGAGCGTTTCGGCCCTGGCGGAGACCGACGCGGTGTCGATGCCGAGATCGGTCATCATCGCCGCATTGCCGAGCGCGACCTTGTTTCCCGACACGGTGCCGGAAACGCCCTTGCCGGTGACGGCCTCGAAGCCGTTGGCATCGGCGATCTCCAGGTCGCGCGTACCGGCGCCTTCGACGATGGCTTCGGCCAGCGGATGCTCCGAGCCCTTTTCGAGGCCGGCGGCAAGGGCCAGCAATTCGTCTTCGGAAAAGCCGTTTGCGGCAACGACATCGGTCAGTTTCGGCCGGCCTTCGGTCAGCGTGCCCGTCTTGTCGACGATCAGTGTGTCGACGGAAGCGAAGCGTTCGAGCGCGGCGGCTTCCTTGATCAGCACGCCGGCATGGGCGCCGCGCCCGGTGGCGGTCATGATCGACATCGGCGTGGCGAGGCCGAGCGCGCAGGGGCAAGCGATGATCAGCACCGACACCGCCGAGACGATGGCGAAGATCAGGCTGGGTTCGGGGCCAAGGACAGCCCAGGCCACGAAGGCGGCGATCGCGACCAGCACCACAGCCGGGACAAAGTAGAAGGAAACGCGATCGGCAAGCCCCTGGATCGGGGCGCGCGAGCGCTGCGCCTTGGCGACGAGTTCGACGATGCGCGCCAGCGTGGTCTCGGCGCCGATCCGCTCGGCACGCAGGATCAGCGAGCCGTTTTTGTTGAGCGTGCCGGCGGTCAGGGTATCGCCTTCGGCCTTTTCGACCGGCAACGGTTCGCCTGTGATCATCGATTCGTCGAGGGAGGAACGACCTTCCAACACGGTGCCGTCGACCGGCACGGCGTCACCGGGACGGATGCGCAGGCGGTCACCCACCTTGACCGCGTCGAGCGGCACGTCGCCTTCGGAGCCGTCGGAACCGATCAGCCGCGCGGTCTTCGGCGCGAGATCCAGCAAAGCGCGGATTGCCGACCCGGTCTTTTCACGAGCGCGCAGCTCCAGCACCTGGCCGAGGAAGACCAGCGCGACGATGACGGCGGCGGCCTCGAAATAGACCGGCACCGCACCGCCATGGCTGCGGAACTGATGCGGAAAAATGTCCGGGAACAGCTTGGCTGCGACGCTGTAGAGATAGGCCGCGCCGACGCCGAGCGAGATCAGCGTCCACATGTTGGGGCTGCGGTTCACGAGCGAATCCCAGCCGCGATGGAAGAAGGGCAGCGCCGCCCACAACACGACGGGGCTGGCCAATGCCAGTTCCAGCCAGACCATTGTGCGATCGTCGACAACGGCCTCGAACGTCAGGCCGAGCATCGGCGCCATGGCGATGAACAGCAACGGCAGCGACAGCACGGCACTGACCCAGAATCGCCTGGTGAAATCGACCAGCTCGGGATTTGGTCCTTCATCACCAGTGGGCACGCCCATCGGCTCCAGCGCCATGCCGCATATCGGGCAGGAGCCGGGCTTGTCGCGGATGATTTCGGGATGCATTGGGCAGGTGTATTGCGTGCCCTTGGGCATCGGCGGCGGTGCGGCCCTGTCGCCAAGATATTTCTGCGGTTCCGCCTCGAATTTCGCCTTGCAGCCTGCAGAGCAGAAGAAGAAGTCCCGACCTTGATGACGGACAGAGTGCTTGGCCGTCGCAGGGTCGACGGTCATGCCGCAGACAGGATCCCGCACCACGGCCGCCTCCCCGGCCGCGGCTTTCGCCAGGCAGCAGCCGTCATGCGTGTGATGATGATGGTCTGAATGCGTCATTCAAAATGCCTCGATGCCTCGTCTCGAGGCGGAGGTAGTGCTTCCAGTAACTGGAAGGTCAAGGGCATAATTTTCTTTTTCCGTATGCCGTCGCCGGCGCCAGGCCACAGTCAAAGAAAGTCGGATGCGCGGCGGCTTCTTGTGCTATGGACCCGCCGCTTGACAATCCAAACGCATCCAAATGCATCGATTCCATTTCCAATGAAGTGCCTGGTCATAAACCTCGACCGGTCCCAGGACCGGCTCGCGCATATGACGTCGGAGTTTGCCCGTATCGGCATTGACTTTGAACGCGTCGCGGCGGTCGACGCCCAGGGCCGATCCGACCTCCCGCAAACACCAATGCGGCTCAATCCGCTGACGCAGTTGCATTTGACCAACACCGAGATCGCCTGTTTCCTCAGCCACAAGGCCTGCTGGGCAAAGATCGCCGATGGCGACGATGCCTACGGCGTCGTTTTTGAAGACGATGTCGTCTTTTCGGAAAATGCCGGCGCGATGCTTGCCGACGCCAGTTGGATCCCGGCTGATGCCGAGATCGTCAAGCTGGAGACGTTCTTCAAGAAGACCCGGCTCGCATGGCGGCGCTCTCCGGCCGGGCACGGCTTTTCCACGTCCAGACTGCACGGAGCTCACGTCGGCGCGGCCGGCTACATACTCTCGAGGCAGGCGGCGCGCGATCTCATCGACGGCACCGCGGAGCTCAGCAGTCCCGTCGACCAGGTCATCTTCAATCCAAGATTCGCCCCCTCACCCGGCAAGGCGATCTATCAGCTGATTCCGGCTCTGTGTGCGCAGGAACGCTTCTTGCGGTCCGCCGCACTGCCGAGCCTGCTTCTTGAGGAACGGCGGGACCAGTGGCTTGCCGGTGTCCAATCCGGGTCGCGCACGACCAAGACGCTGCCGATGAGAATCGGGGCTGAGGCCAGGAAATTGCTGAGCAGGATCGTCGACCTCTGCCTCCTGAAGCAGAGAAACAGGCTCATAGCGTTCTATCGCCACGGCGAACGTGTCCGTCCTGCCCATACCCACAACCGCGAAAAGGCGCTATAGACGCCGCCGAAAAGGCGAGGCCAACCGGTACCTATGGCGAAAATCTCCCTGAAGCTCGACGAACTGATCGACGGCGAAGCCTTGCGCCGCGAGATGACGGCGCTAACCGCGACCACCGCGGGGGACGGCTCCGGACAGGCCGCGCGCAGCGGCGTGCTTCAGCTTCTCAAGGGGCGGTTGGCGGACGGACGCGCCATTGCCGAACGCATGCTGAGGGACGACGGCGGCGGCCGTCCCTGTGCAGCGCGTCTGTCGCACCTCATGGACGAGATCATCCGGGCGCTTTACGATTTCGCCGTCACGCATGTCTACCGGGTCAAGAATCCATCCTCGGCGGAGCGCATGGCCGTCGTCGCGGTCGGCGGCTATGGTCGCGGCACGCTGGCGCCTGGCTCCGACATCGACCTCCTGTTCCTGCTGCCCTACAAGCAGACGCCATGGGGCGAGCAGACCGTAGAGTACATGCTCTACATGCTGTGGGATCTGGGCTTGAAGGTTGGCCACGCCACCCGCAACATCGACGAATGCCTGCGCCTGTCCCGCACCGACGTCACCATCCGGACCTCGATCCTCGAGGCGCGTTTCCTGTGGGGCGAGCTCAAGCTCTATGACGAGCTGATGCTGCGCTTCGACCATGAGGTGGTGCGCACGACCGGCCCCGAATATGTCCAGGCCAAGCTTGCCGAACGCGACGATCGCCATGCCAAGGCCGGCGAAAGCCGCTATCTCGTCGAGCCCAACGTCAAGGATGGCAAGGGCGGCCTGCGCGACCTGCAGACGCTATTCTGGATCGGCAAGTATTTCTACCGCGTGCGCACCGGCGAGGAGCTGGTCGACAAGGGCGTCTTCACAGAGGGCGAATATCGCGAATTCCAGAAGGCCGAGGATTTCCTGTGGGCGGTGCGCTGCCACATGCATTTCCTCACTGGCAAGGCCGAGGAACGGCTGCATTTCGACATCCAGCGCGAGATTGCCGAGCGGCTCGGCTACACCAGCCATCCCGGCCTGTCGGCGGTCGAGCGCTTCATGAAGCACTACTTCCTCGTCGCCAAGGATGTCGGCGACCTGACCCGCATCTTCTGCGCCGCGCTCGAGGAAGAGCAGGCCAAGCACGTGCCGGGCTTCAACCGCATCTTCCTCACCTTCTCGCGGCGCAAGCGCAAGCTCGCGGGCACCTCGGACTTCATCGTCGACAACCACCGCATCAACATCGCCGACGACCAGGTGTTCGAGCGCGACCCGGTCAATCTCTTGCGATTGTTCTGGTTCGCCGACAAGCACGGTCTGGAATTCCACCCCGATGCGCTGAAGCTGCTGACGCGCTCGCTCGGCCTGGTCAACAAGTCGCTGCGGCGCGACGAGGAGGCCAATCGGCTGTTCCTCGACATCCTGACCTCGGACCGCAATGCCGAACTCAATCTGCGGCGCATGAACGAGGCGGGGCTGCTCGGCAAGCTGATCCCGGATTTCGGCAAGATCGTCGCCATGATGCAGTTCTCGATGTACCACCACTATACGGTGGACGAGCACCTGATCCGCTGCATCGGCGTGCTGGCCGAGATCGAGCGCGGTGACGGCGAGAAGGTCCATCCCCTCTCCCACACGCTGATGCCGGGCCTGAAGAAGAGCCGCGAGGCGCTCTATGTCGCCGTGCTGCTGCACGACATCGCCAAAGGCAGGCCGGAGGATCATTCCGAGGCCGGGGCCAGGATCGCCCGGCGCATCTGCCCGCATATGGGGCTGTCACCAGCCGATACCGAAACGGTGGCCTGGCTGGTCGAGAACCACCTCGTAATGTCGATGACGGCGCAGACCCGAGACCTCAACGACCGCAAGACCATCGAGGATTTCGCCGCGATCGTGCAATCGGTCGAGCGGCTGAAGCTGCTTTTGATCCTCACCGTCTGCGACATCAGGGGCGTCGGACCTGGCGTGTGGAACGGCTGGAAGGGCCAGCTGCTGCGCACGCTCTATTACGAGACCGAATTGCTTTTGACGGGCGGCTTTTCGGAAGTGTCGCGCGCGCAGCGGACGGCGGCGGCGCGCGAGCGTCTGGCCGAGGCGCTCGCCAACTGGTCGGACAAGGCCCGCAAGCGCTATGTCGCCCTGCACTACGAGAATTACCTTTTGACCGTCGATCTCTCCGATCAGCTGCGCCATGCCGAGTTCATCCGCGAAGCGGACGCTTCGGGCAACAAGCTCGCCACCATGGTCAAGACCCACCAGTTCGAGGCGGTGACCGAAATCACCGTGCTGGCCCAGGACCATCCCCGCCTGCTCTCGGTCATCGCCGGAGCCTGCGCCGGAGCCGGCGGCAACATCGTCGACGCGCAGATCTTCACCACGTCGGACGGCCGTGCCCTGGACACCATCCTGATCTCAAGGGAATTCGACCGCGACGAGGACGAGCGCCGGCGTGCCGAGCGCGTCGGCCGGCTGATCGAGGACGTGCTGTCGGGCAAGAGCTGGCTGCCGGAGATGATCGAGAAGCGGACCAAGCCTCGACGCGGCGCCAAGGTGTTCAAAATCCCGCCGCGCGCCGAAATCCGCAACGCACTGTCGAACCGTTTTTCGGTCATCGAGGTCGAGGGGCTGGATCGGCCGGGCCTGCTGTCGGAGATCACCGGAACGCTATCCGATCTGTCGCTCGACATCGCATCGGCCCACATCACCACCTTCGGCGAAAAGGTCATCGACACCTTCTACGTCACCGACCTCACCGGCCAGAAGATCGACAACCCGACTCGCATCGCCACCATCCGCAACCGGCTGATGGCGGCTCTTGAAGGCGTCGCGCCCGAGCGTGGCGGCAAGGCCAAGGCCGCCGCCGAGTGACAGCGACCATCACTTTGTCCCAATTCCGCAGGCAGTTCCCAAAAGCATGAGCCTCGTCAAGAAATTCGCAACGGTCGCTTCCGGCACGCTGATGAGTCGCGCGCTCGGCTTCGGGCGTGAGATGCTGATGGCGGCAGCGCTGGGCACCGGACCGGTCGCCGACGCCTTCAACGCCGCCTTCCAGTTTCCCAACACCTTTCGCCGGCTGTTCGCCGAGGGCGCTTTCAACGCCGCGTTCGTGCCGCTGTTCGCCAAGGAGATCGAGACACACGGCACCGAAGGCGCCAAGCGCTTCTCGGAGGAAGTGTTCGGCGTCTTGTTCACGGCGCTGCTGGCGCTGACCATCGTCATGGAATTGTCGATGCCGCTGATCGTGCGCTACCTGGTTGCGCCGGGTTTTGCCGGCATACCGGGAAAATTCGACACCACGGTGACGCTGGCGACGATCATGTTCCCCTACCTGATCTGCATGTCGCTGGGCGCCATGATGGCGGGGATGCTGAATTCACTGCGCCGCTATTTCGCAGCGGCGGTGGCGCCGGTGTTTCTCAACATCATCCTGATCGGCGTGCTCGCCTACGCCTGGTACAAGGGCTCCGACGCCCTCACCGTCGGCTACGGACTGTCCTGGGGCGTGCTGGCCGCCGGACTGGTGCAACTGGCGATCGTCTGGGTGGCGGTGCGCCATGCCGGCATCTCGATCGGCTTCCGCCGTCCGAAAATGACGCCCGCGGTCAAGCGGCTGCTGATCCTGGCGCTGCCGGCGGCGATCACCGGCGGCATCACCCAGATCAACCAGCTTATCGGCACGGCGATCGCCTCGGCGCAGAACAGCGCGGTGTCCTCGCTCGCCTATGCCGACCGCATCTACCAGTTGCCGCTCGGCGTGGTCGGCGTCGCGGTGGCGATCGTGCTGTTGCCCGAACTGTCGCGGGCGCTGAAGTCGGGCAACCTGATCGAGGCGGCCAATCTGCAGAACCGCTCGGTCGAGTTCACGCTGTTCCTCACCTTGCCGGCAGCCGCGGCACTGTGGGTGATGTCGGAGCCGATCGTGCGGCTCGTCTATGAGCGCGGCGCGTTTGCCGCCAACAACTCGACGCCCACGGTGGCGGCGATCCTGGCGATCTTCGGACTCGGCCTGCCGGCCTTCGTGCTGATCAAGGCGTTCACCCCCGGCTATTTCGCCCGCGAGGACACCCGCACGCCGATGATGTTCGCCGCCATCTCGGTGGCGGTGAACGTCACCACGGCGCTGACGCTGTTTCCGGAAATGGGCGCGCCCGGCATCGCCGTCGCCTCGGCCGTCGCCGGCTGGGTCAACGCGCTGATGCTGCTCGGCGTCTTGATCAGACGTGGCCATTGGGGCCGCGACGTGCCGCTGATGAAACGCATTCCGCGGCTGGTGCTGTCTGCGATCGTGATGGGGGTCGCACTCTATTTCGCCGAACACTGGTTCGCCGTCAGGCTCGGCCGGGGTGCGCCGCTGGTCGTCAAGGCGACGACGCTTCTGGCGCTCGTCGCCGGCGGGGCGCTGCTCTACTTCATCACCGCCTTCGCCACCGGCGGCGCCGATTTCGGCATGATCCGGCGCAACGTCAAGCGGGGATCGGGGAAAGCGGCGCCTCCGGCCCCAAAGACCGCCCCGGACGAGTAGGGCCGGATAACTCGACGGGCAAGACCGGTCTTGATCGGATCGTCGTGTTCGTCCATAAGCGCGCCGTCGCAAGACTTTCGCCGCGCGCGAAACGGCCCTCCACAAGCCAAGGGAACAACCATGACCGCCTTCAAGCCACTCGTCTTTTCCGGCGTCCAGCCGACCGGCAATCTGCATCTCGGCAACTATCTCGGCGCCATCAAGAAATTCGTCGCCCTGCAGGAAACCTCCGACTGCATCTATTGCGTCGTCGACCTGCATTCGCTGACGGCACAGCTCGTCTATGACGACCTCGCCGACCAGACGCGGTCGATCACCGCGGCGTTCCTGGCCTCGGGCATCGACCCGAAGAAGCACATCGTCTTCAACCAGTCGCGGGTCATGCAGCATGCGGAGCTCGCCTGGATCTTCAATTGCGTGGCGCGCATCGGCTGGATGAACCGCATGACGCAGTTCAAGGACAAGGCCGGCAAGGACCGCGAGAACGCTTCGCTGGGCCTGCTTGCCTATCCGAGCCTGATGGCTGCCGACATTCTGCTCTATCGCGCCACCCACGTTCCGGTGGGCGAGGACCAGAAGCAGCACCTGGAGCTGACCCGCGACATCGCGCAGAAATTCAACAACGACTTTTCCGACCGCATCGCAGCCCTTGGCGTCGGCGTCGAGATGCAGGTCGGCGAGGAGACCGTCAACGGCTATTTCCCGCTGACCGAGCCGGTGATCGGCGGGCCGGCGGCGCGCATCATGTCACTGCGCGACGGCTCGAAGAAGATGTCGAAGTCGGATCCGTCGGACCTGTCGCGCATCAACCTGACCGACGATGCCGATGCGATCTCGAAGAAGATCCGGAAGGCCAAGACCGACCCGGAAGCGTTGCCGAGCGAGCTGGACGGTCTGGCCAGCCGGCCCGAGGCGGAAAACCTGGTCGGCATCTATGCTGGTCTTGCCGATATGTCGAAGGCAGACGTGCTGAAAGAGTTCGCCGGCCAGCAGTTTTCGGTGTTCAAGCCGGCGCTGGCCGACCTTGCGGTGGAGAAGCTGGCGCCGATCGCCAGCGAGATGCGCCGCATTTCCGATGACCGCGCCTATGTCGACGCGGTGCTGAGGGATGGCGGCGAGCGCGCCAGCGTGCTCGCAGAGGCAACGATGAAAACCGTGCGCGACATCATCGGGCTGCTGCAGAGCTGATCCCAACATCGGGTGCACTGCACCACACTGGCATAAGGCCGGCGGCTTGCCGCCGGTCTGCGGCAGTGGCAGATTGCGGCCGCAATGACACCGAGTACGTAGACATGGTCTCCAAACGCCTCAGCCGCGAAGCCGGCCATCGCCGCAAGTTCCTGGCGATCATCGACGACACGCCGGAATGCGAGCGCGCCGTCGCCTACGCCTCGAAGCGGGCACAGAGTACCAACGGCATGCTGGTGCTGCTCTATGTGATCGAGCCGGACGATTTCCAGCACTGGCTGGGTGTCGAGAAGATCATGCGCGAGGAGGCCAACGCCACGGCGCGCGCCGCGCTCGACGGTTATGCCAACAAGGTGCGCCAGAAGCTCGGCATGGAGCCGGAGATGGTGGTGCGCGAAGGCAAGCCGACCGAAGAGATCCACAAGCTGATCGAGGAAGACCAGGACATCGCCATCCTGGTGCTGGCCGCCGGCGCCGGCAAGGAAGGTCCCGGACCGCTGGTTGGCGCCGTGGCCGGCAAGGGTGCCGCATTCCCGATCCCGGTGACCGTGGTGCCGCAAAACCTGTCGGACGAGGAGATCGACAGCCTCGCCTGAGATGTATCGATATTCGGGTGAGGCCGGCCTGCAAACGGCCAGACCTGAATCGCACCTCAAAGCGCATCGCAGGTCGCAAAAACATTCCGCCAGCCAGCCGTTCCGGCGATGCGTTTCGCTTGAATGTCCAGCCAATAGAGCCTATTTAGAACTATTCCAAACTGGTTGCCCGAAATGGGCACGGAGACGGCCATGTTCATCCAGACCGAATCGACGCCAAACCCGGCGACGCTGAAATTCCTGCCCGGCAAGGAAGTGCTTCTGGAAGGCACCGCCGATTTCCGCGATGCCGACAGCGCCGCCACCGCCTCGCCGCTGGCTGGCCGGCTGTTCGAGATTCCCGGCGTTACCGGTGTTTTCTTCGGCTACGATTTCATTACCGTGACCAAGGATGGCCCCGACTGGCAGCATCTGAAGCCGGCGATTCTCGGCGCCATCATGGAGCATTTCATGTCCGGCGCGCCGGTCATGGTCAAAGCCGGCCCTGCCGCCGAGACCAGCCTGACGGGTGAGTTCTACGACAAGGCCGACGAGGAACTCGTCATCACCATCAAGGAACTGCTCGACACGCGGGTGCGCCCGGCGGTCGCCCAGGATGGCGGCGACATCACCTTCCGCGGCTTCGAGAACGGCACGGTGTTCCTGCACATGAAGGGCGCCTGCGCAGGCTGCCCGTCATCGACGGCGACGCTCAAGCACGGCATCCAGAATCTCCTGCGCCACTTCGTGCCGGAAGTGCAGCAGGTCGAGCAGGTTTCCTGATCGTCCGCCGGACGCTTTGCCGGCAAAGCAGATTCGACAAAACGCAAAAAACAGGCGCAAAAAACAAAAAACCGGGCCGAATTGCCCGGTTTTCTGTTTGGGACGTCCGTTGTTGCCTAGACGGTCCGCGCATGAATGGCGTCTGTATCTGACCATGATTTTGCCGAAAACCGGTACCGGTTTTCGGGATCATGGTCTAAAGAACAATGACCTTGGCGCCCACCGAGGTGCGGTCATAAAGGTCGATAATGTCCTGGTTCATCAGGCGGATGCAGCCTGACGACATTGCCTTGCCGATCGAATTCCACTCCGGGCTGCCATGCAGGCGATAGCCCATGTCGCCGCCCTTGTTGAACAGGTACATGGCGCGGGCGCCGAGCGGGTTCTTCAGGCCCGGCTCCATGCCGCCGGCAAACTTGGCCAGTTCCGGCTGGCGGTGGATCATCTGCGAAGGCGGCGTCCAGGTCGGCCATTCGCGCTTCAGCGCGATGTGGGCGGTGCCGTGCCATTCGAAGCCTTCGCGACCCACGCCGATGCCGTAGCGCATCGCCAGGCCATCACCCTCGACGAAGTACAGGAACTTGTTCTGCGTATCGACGATGATGGTGCCCGGCTTTTCCTTGGTGTCGTAGTCCACCTCCTGCCGATGATACCTCATCGGCACCTTCTCGATCGGGATGCGCGGCAGCTGGTAACCGGCGTCGGTGACCGCACCGTAGTCGTTGGAGAAAATCCGCATGCCGATGCTGCTGCAACCGGCGATAGCAGTGGAAAGCGCCAATGCGGCGACGATTGCAAACGACTTCATGCGCATAAGATGATCCGGTGCCCCGCCCCAACGTCAGCAGCACGAGTCGGCCGCTTCACGATCATTCATGCTGGCATTTTCTTTGCTTGCCAAGCACCCGATGCCTATATGCAGGGGCTTACGTGCTGGTAGGCGCATTACTATGGCATTTCGGCAACAGGCCTCACAGGATTGTGAAGCAAAATCAATGGCCCCGTCCGCAAGCCTCTTAAAAATCAAGGAAAATCGTCATGAATGTCGGTGACGCCGCCCACCATTCAGGCCTGCCGGCCAAAACCATCCGCTACTATGAAGAGATCGGCCTGATCGCCCCTGCACGTGCTGCCAACGGCTACCGCGACTATTCCGGTGACGACATCCACCGGCTGGCCTTTCTGCGCCGCGCGCGCAACCTCGGCTTTTCCATCGACGACTGCCGCCAGTTGATGGCGCTCTACAAGGATCGGAGCCGCGCCAGCCACGACGTGCGCGAGATCGCCGCCGCCCATGTCAGGGCGATCGAGGAAAAGGTGCGCGAATTGCAGTCGATGCGTTCGACCCTGCAGACGCTGATCCACGCCTGCCACGGCGACGAAAGACCAGACTGCCCGATCCTGGATGATATGGCGGGGGCTGCGCTGCCCAGCGGCAAGGATGCTTCGACGGCCGCATAGGCGCTATGCGTCCAGCGGGAGCATCATTTGGAAACCAGTAGGATTTGCCGTAATATTAACCGGGGCTAATGCACATCTCCTTTGGTCGGAAGGGACCTGAGTGGGGAAGTTCCTGGCAGGCCTGGTGGCCGCGGCGCTGGTCGCGTCGGCAGGACGATGCTGGTCCAAGGACAAACAGCCTTACAAGCCGATCTTCGAAGTAAAAGTAAGAATGGCCAGCGCCCTGCGGTATTCCGACATCCTGAGCCAGGAATGCATGCACGGGCGGCGGTATCCGCGGAACAAGATCAAGAACGGCTTCAAAAGGCACTACCAGGAAATGTGCCTGCAGTTGGTCGCGGAAGGGTACACCATCTTGCCTGATGTGACCGGGAACAACTCAGCCAGGGCGCTGTCCGAGATGGAATTCGACGCCAAGCGCCGGCTTGGGATCGCGCCCCAATTTGGCTGTTTTCGAGCATACTGGCTGGATGATTGAGGGCTGCCTCTCAATTGGCCGATAGCGTGGGTCTGTCAGACGTCCGGGCGCGCCATCCTGATGCGGCGCGGCGTGCAACGGCTTTTGATGGAGACGGGCGGCTGGGCATTCCCAAGATCGCCCCGGCCGCACCGGCCATCCGGCCAATCAAGTCGGCTCGCGGGGACGATCTCTCTGTTTTTCGAGGAACTGATTGGCGTGTTCCGCCCAATCATCCGCCGTGATTTTATGTTCCTGGACAGACTTTCCGAAGGCCTCGCGCAGAGCGTCAAGGTCGAAGGCCCACAGCTGTTCGCCTTCGTTGCTGTTCGATGTCGCGTCACCCGTCCCCATGGAACCGACGATAAGCTCCACAAGTTCAGGCTTTCAAGGACCGATGCCTGACTTCTTTTGGGTGCATCCGGGTTAGATCATAAGATCGGCGTCTCGCTCATTGGACGCCCCCTTGCTTAGCGGTTGTGCTTCATACCAGCGGGCCAACTAATCCAAAACGTCGGCATGGAAAGGAGGGCATTTTCCAATCTATGGATTCCCAGCCTGGGGCCTCCAGCCGCGCGGTGTCCTGTGACCTATGTGGCCAGGGCGGTATAGACCCGAGTGATGAAGCCGTGGAATTGCAGCATGTAGTCGCGCAGGAACTCCTCGGTCCCGGCGTCGGTGACCTCGCCTTCATCGGTGATCAGGCCGGGTTTGAACTGGATGTAAGCCTCGATCGAGTTCATCTGCGGGGAGTTGCAGAAGCCAAGAACGCCGCGAAGGCTTTGCTGCGCCAGCGCGGTGCCGATCGAACCCGGCGAGGTGCCGATGACCGCCGACGGTTTTCGGGTGAACGAGTTGTGGCCGTAGGGTCGGCTCGCCCAGTCGATCGCGTTCTTCAGCCCACCTGGGATTGAGCGGTTGTATTCCGGCGTGACGAACAACACGGCTTCGATCCCGGCGAGTGCTTCCTTGAATGCCTTTGCCGGCGGAGGGAAATCAGCGTCGTAGTCGTAGCTGTACAGCGGCAGATCCTTGAACGGGATTTCGGCCATCGAGAGTTCGGCTGGCGCCAAGTTCACGAGCGCCTTGGCCAGCTTCCGGTTGATTGAGCCCTTGGCGAGGCTGCCAATGAGATAACCGACTTTGTACGCGGTCATAAGAATGCCTCCTCGGGAGAAAGCCAGTATGCGGCTGGCAGCGCAGTCCTGAAGGGTACACCCCAAGGCCGATCAATGCACGCGTATCGTGGGTAGCGGCTGCCCTACGGCTGGGCAGGGCGTGTCTGGGACTTCAGTCTTAGTTGAGATATCGCTAATGTGCCTATAGCTTGGGCAGTGCGGGGGACGATCCCAAAAGCCTGATCCCGCAGTGGCCGGTGCGGCCTACCCCCAACACCAAGCACCCCGACCGTACCGGCCACTCCCATAGGGCCGGGCGAATTGGCTAGGCCGCCATTCATCGTAGCGCCTCTACCAACCAAGCACCTGAAGACCTTCTATCGACCTTTCTCGATTGAACTCGTGCCCTTGGGCACGAAGAAACACCGCCATCTGTATCTCTGGTAGGCCTCGAACTTCATATGGGGAATGATCGTTCGATAGAACGTCATTAAATGCTCACAGAGATGGTAGCGGTCATCGGGGGAGGCTTGGGCACGCTCTCTAGGGATAAACCACTCCGGCTCTTGTGGCTCATTCATGTATGCGGGGCGAGGCGACCTGACGTAATAGCCGTCTTTCGTCTCCCTGACCTCGCGGAGGGTCTATCCGGTGGCAATCTTTGTTGCCGCAGCAATCAGATTGCATAACCGGGTCTTTTTTGCCGGTGTACCAATCATGGGCGTCCGCGTCGCCAGATAAGACCAGCCACGCCAGCGCGATCCAACCTCGTGGCTGTCGCATGACATCCCCCTCGCATTTCGGGATAAGAATATATTAGCGATGACTAATTGTCAGCCTAGGGCCTCATGCCATCGGGTCGAAGCACCGGGTTTGTCAAATATATAATCGCCCTCATAAAACAGGTTCAAACCGTGAACAAAATCTGGCATGGTGCCGCCATGCCAATCATCTCGCCGATTCTGCAAAACCCGCTTATCGACGGTCGCCAGTCCGAGCGCGCCATGCTGGTGCGGCGCGGCGTGCAGCGGTTGTTGATGGAGATGGGCGCGCATGTGCTGCCCGAACTGTCGCTGGCCACCGGCCGCCGTGCCGACCTCGTCGCGCTGACGCGGCAGGGCGACATCTGGATCATCGAGATCAAGTCCTCGGTCGAGGATTTCCGGGTCGACCGCAAATGGCCCGACTACCGGCTGCACTCCGACCGCTTCTTCTTCGCCACTCATCCCGGCGTGCCCTCGGAGATCTTTCCTGAGGAGTGCGGCTTCATCCTCTCCGACGGCTACGGCGCCGAAATCCTGCGCGATGCGCCGGAGCACCGCATGGCGGCGGCAACGCGCAAGGCGCTGATGCTGCGGATCGCCCGAGCCGGCGCCTCGCGGCTGCTGGCGGCCGAGCTTGCCGGTGTGTCGGTGCCTGCGCTGGAGGGGGAGAGCGAGTAGTTCGCAGAACCCGGCAACTGCGGGGCCAGCCCTACTCTTCGCTCTCTTCCACCCCACTCGCAGCTGGCGCCATCAACAACACGGCGGCGCCGAGGAGGGCGGCGATGAGGGAGCCGGCGAGGATGCCGACCTTGACCGCGTCCTGGAGTGCCGCGTCGCTGGCGAAGGCGAGCAGGCCGATGAACAGGCTCATGGTGAAGCCGATGCCACACAGCAGCGAGATGCCGATCAAATGCACCCAGCCGGCATGGGCCGGCAGGTCGGCAAGGCCGAAGCGGATGGCAAGTGCCGAGGAGCCGAAGACGCCGACCAGCTTGCCGACGACAAGGCCGGCGGCGACGCCGAGCGTCAACGGCTCGACAAGGGCGCCAAAGCTCAGGCCGGCGAGCGAAACGCCGGCATTGGCAAAGCCGAAGATCGGGATGACGACAAAGGGCACGATCCTGTGCAGGCCGTGCTCGAGCCGGTGCAGCGGCGAATGGTCGAGATCATGGCGGATCCCGGCGGAGCGTTCGAGCGGAATGGTCAATGCCAGCGCCACGCCCGCAAGCGTGGCATGGACGCCCGATTTCAGCACCAGCACCCACAGGATTGCACCGAGCACGAGATAGGGCAGCAGCGTCATCACCCGCATGCGGTTGAGCACGACGAGCACGGCAATGACGGCGAAGGCGGCACCAAGATAAGCGAGCGACAGCCCGCTGGTGTAGAAGATGGCGATGATGATGACGGCGCCGAGATCATCGATGATGGCAAGCGCGGTGAGGAACACTTTCAGCGAAACCGGCACACGGCTGCCAAGCAGCGACAGCACGCCGAGCGCGAAGGCGATGTCGGTGGCGGTCGGGATCGCCCAGCCGGACAGGGCCGCCGCATTGTTGCGGTTGATCGCGACGTAGACGAGTGCTGGAACCACCATGCCGCCGGCTGCGGCGATGCCGGGCAGGACGCGGCGTGGCCAGGTCGAGAGCTGGCCGTCCAGCACCTCGCGCTTGATCTCCAGCCCGACAAGCAGGAAGAACACCGCCATCAGCCCGTCATTGACCCAGTGCGAGACGCTGAGCGGGCCGAGATAGGCGTGGAGAGCGGAGAAATAGGTTTCGGAGAGCGGCGAGTTGGCAACGACCAGGGCCAGTGCGGCCGCCGCCATCAGGACGATACCGCCGGCCGCCTCGCTATCGAGAAATTCGCGGAAGACGGAAACCGGCCGCTGCTTCAAGTCCTGCATGTCGCCTCCGTCGTGCCGCCTATTGGCCGGCGTCATTTTCCGAGCGCTGGCGCCGCCCCTCACCTGCCTGCCGGCATCCTCTCCCCGTATAGTGACGGGGAGAGGGACGCTGTCATCAATGGTTTCGCCAATTTATCAGCGTTGCAAGAAAGGCACCGGCTTTGCGGCCGGCCCCTTTCTCCCCGTCACTATACGGGGAGAAATGCCCGGAAGGGCAATGAGGGGCGGGGCTTACTTCGACAATTGGCGGTCTCGGCCACGAGTTGGAAACCGTCATTGATCCGAAGCCATTTGCCCCGCGTATTGCGGCAATCTTAACGCGGCGCGCGCTTGGCCAGGATCCGCTGCAAGGTGCGGCGATGCATGTTGAGCCGGCGCGCGGTCTCGGAGACGTTGCGCTCGCACATCTCATAGACGCGCTGGATATGCTCCCAGCGGACGCGATCGGCCGACATCGGGTTTTCCGGAGGCGCTGCCCGCTCGCCGGCCGTGCGGGTGAGCGCGGCGAAGATGTCGTCGGCATCGGCCGGCTTGGAGAGATAATCGACGGCGCCGAGCTTCACCGCGGTCACGGCGGTGGCGATGTTCCCGTAGCCGGTCAGGATGATGGTGCGGGAATCGTCGCGTTTCTCACGGATGGCGGCAACCACGTCGAGACCGTTGCCGTCGCCGAGCCGCATGTCGACTACGGCATAGGCGGGCGGGTTGGCGCGCGCCTTGCCGACCGCCTCCTCGACGCTCTCGGCCGTCTCGACCACGAAGCCCCTGGTTTCCATGGCGCGGGCCAGGCGCGTGAGGAACGGCTTGTCGTCATCGACGATGAGCAGCGAGGTGTCCTCGCCTTCCACCATTGCGCCAATGTTTTCGTCGCCTGTCATGGTCTCAAAATTCCTGCTGCCTTAATTCCACGCAGATATAGTTCCTGAGCCTGATTGTCCAATTTTTCGAACCCTTGCAAGGCTCTCAGGCGGTGTCGAACATGCTGGCCGAGGTGATTTCCGGATTGAGGAACACGCCACGCGGCCACGATATCTGTACCACGGCGCCCTCGCCCAGGCCGCTCGAATTGCGGAAATCAAGCGTTGCACCGGAGCGTTCGAGCAGCGTCTTGGCGATGAACAGGCCCAGCCCCAGGCCACCGCCGGCTTCCGTGCCCTGGCGCGTCGACATATAGGGCTCGCCTATACGGTCGATGATCTCGGCCGGAAAGCCCGGCCCGTCATCGATGATCGAGAAGGCCACAGTGGTGTCGTCCCAGCTCCAGCTCACGGTGACGCTCTTGCGGGCGAAATCGACGGCATTCTCGACCAGATTGCCAAGGCCGTAGATGACGCCTGGATTGCGGCGCCCGACCGGTTCGGGGCCGATGCGCTCGCCAGGCCGAAGCTTGATCGAGATACCGAAGTCGCGGTGCGGGGCGGTGACCTCCTCGACCAGCGAGGTCAAAGGCAACCGGGAAAGATGCGCCTCGCCCTCGGACGACAGGCTGGTCAGGCGCTTTAGGATCTCGCGGCAGCGCTCGCTCTGCGAGCGCAGCAGCCTGACGTCTTCGCCGTATTTCGGATCGTTGCCGAGCGCCTTTTCCATCTCCTTGACGACAAGCGTGATGGTGGCGAGCGGGGTGCCAAGCTCGTGCGCGGCGGCCGCCGCCAGCCCGTCGAGCGCCGACAGGTGCTGCTCGCGCTGCAGCACCAGTTCGGTGGCGGCAAGCGCATTGGCCAGAAGCCGCGCCTCGGCGGCCACCCGAAACGCGTATATGGCGGTGAAGGCGATCGAGGACAGCACCGCCATCCAAATGCCGGCGACGTAGATGAAGGGCATCTCCAACGGCGCGCCTTCATGCCAGGGCAGCGGTAGATGGACGAAGACCAGCAAGGTCGCCGCCGTCATCACCAGTCCGCCCAGAATGGCGGTCAGGCGCAGGGGCAGCGATGTCGCCGAAATGACGACGGGCACGGTCATCAGCAGCGAGAACGGGTTGGTGAGGCCACCTGTCATGTAAAGCAGGCCGGCAAGCTGCAGGCTGTCGAAGATGAGGATGCCAAAGGCCGCGAGCGGGGTCAGCCGGTGCGCCGCCGGAAAGCGAAAGGCGAGAAACAGGTTCATCCACGCCGAACAGGCGATCAGGGCGAAGCAGAGGCTGACCGGCAGCGGAAACTTCAGGCCATAGGCTACGACGAGCACCGTCACGCTCTGACCGACGATGGCAAGCCAGCGCAACCTGATCAGCGTGTTGAGGCGCAGTCTCTGGCTCTGCTGGAAATCGGGCGAACGCAAAACATTGATCATGGTGATGGATTACAGCCGCGGGACGGTGAACGCTAGTAGCGCTGCATCAGGGCATTCGCGGGTTGGAGGCCTGTTGAACGCCGAGATTTCATGGTTCGTTTTCAGTGGACCGTCATAAGCATTCGGGATTGGCCGAAGCTTCTCAACGTCGTCATCCACGGGCGGAGCGGGAGCGTAGCGACGCAGCGCAGACCCGAGGATGACGAGGCGATGGGGCGTTTTCGCCAATCTCCAATATACGCCGCCCCCAGGCGAAGGCGGCCCATCAAAACTGCGCCAAGGCTAGGTCCCGCGCGGCTTGGCGCGGGCCGTAGCGGCGGCGAGCAGCGGATTTTCCGGCCAGACATGCTTGGGATAGCGGCCGCGCATGTCGGCGCGCACATCGGCCCAGGAGCCGCGCCAGAAGCCGGGCAGGTCGCGCGTCGTCTGGATCGGCCGGTGCGCCGGCGACAAGAGCTCGAGCGTCAGCGGCACGGTGCCGCCGGCGATGGAAGGATGGCGGTCGAGGCCGAACAGCTCCTGCACGCGCACCGCCAGCACCGGCCATTCACCGTCATAGCGGATCGGTACATGGCTGCCGGACGGGGCGTCGAAATGGGTTGGAGCCAGCGCTTCGATCCTGCGCTGCAAGTCATGCGGCACGAGAGTGGCCAGCCCGGCCGCGACGACGCCCGGATCGATGGCGGCAAAGGAGGCCGCGCCGGACAGAAACGGCAGCAGCCAGTCGTCGAGGCGCTCGATGAGGGGGGCATCCGACATATCAGGCCACGGCGCTCCGAGGCCGCGATGCAGCCAGGAGAGCCGCTGGCGCAGCGTCTGCGCTTCCTTGCCCCAGGTCAGCAGCGACAGCCCATGCTCGCGCAATGCGTCGAGGATGGCGCGATCGGCAGCAGCGCCGGTTGGCGGCGGCAGCATACGCTCGGAAAGGGTGATGGCGCCAAGGCGCACGGTCTCGCGCACACGCACGGCGCGCTTGTCGCGGTCGAAGCTCGTTTGCCTGCGCGTTTCGATCCTGTCGGCAAGGGCTGCGCGGACATCGTCCTCGCCAATTGCCGCCGCCGCCGTGATGCGCGCGTTCTGCGCCTTGCCCTGCAGGTCGGCGACGACCAGAAACGGCTCGCCGGCCAGCGGGTCGGCAGCGTCGAGCATGGCGCCGGAACCGTTGGCCAGCACGAAACGGCCGCGCTCGCCGCGCGCCTTGGCGACGCGGTCGGGCCAGGCGTGGATCAGAAGCGTGCCGGCCCCACCCTCCCCCTTGTGGGGAGGGTCGGCGAGCGCGCCTTGCGCAGCAAGGCGCGGGAGACGGGGTGGGGGTCCCACGCTGGGACCACCCCCACCCCGCTCCGCTTCGCGGATCGACCCTCCCCACAAGGGGGAGGGTGAAGAGGCCTGCCTCGCTAACCTCTCCGCAAGCTGGCGCGCCGCCGTTGCACGCGGTGATCGCTCGGAGCGAAAGCGCATCAGCCGTCGCTCCAGATCGGCGCCGTCGCCGCCAAGTCCGCGTTCCGTCAGCAGCACGGCAAGCATGGCCGCCCCGTCGGCATGGCCGCTCCTGGCGGCCTCGGCGACCATATGCGCGAGCCGAACCGGCAGAGCGAGCTTGCGCATCGCCATGCCCGCTTCCGTCAGGCGCCCGGCCTCGTCGACGGCATCCAGCGCGCGCAGCAGCAGCCTTGCCTCGTTGAGCGCAGGCGCGGGCGGTGGATCGAGAAAGGCCAGGCTCGCCGGATCGGCGACGCCGAAGGCGGCGCAGTCGAGCAACAGCCCGGACAGGTCCGCCTCGAGGATTTCCGGTGGCGTGAAGGCGGGCAATGCCGCCGTCTGCTCGGCCCGCCACAGCCGCATGGCGACGCCCGGCTGCGTGCGCCCGGCACGGCCGGCGCGCTGGTCGGCGGACGCCTTGCTGACACGCACGGTCTCCAGCCGGGTGAGGCCGCTGGCCGGCTCGTAGCGTGGCAGCCGCGACAGGCCGGAATCGATGACGACGCGCACGCCGTCGATGGTGACGGAGGTTTCGGCGATAGAGGTGGCCAGCACCACCTTGCGGCGGCCGGCAGGCGCCGGCTTGATCGCCGCGTCCTGCGCCTTGCCGTCGAGCATGCCGTAGAGCGGCACGATATCGGTGTCGGCGCCAACCTTGCCGGCCAGCCGCTCGGCGGTGCGCTCGATCTCGCGTTGGCCGGGCAGGAAGGCGAGCACGCTGCCGCTCTCGTCGGCAAGCGCGGAGCGGATCGCCTTGGCCATGGCGTCCTCGATGGTGGTGCCGGCCGGACGCTCGTCGTAGCGGATGTCGACGGGGAAGGCGCGGCCCTCGCTCTCGATCACCGGCGCGCCCGACAGCAGTTTAGCAACACGGGCGCCGTCGAGTGTCGCCGACATCACCAGAACCCGCAGATCCGGCCGCAGCGCGCCTTGCACATCGAGCGCCAGCGCCAGACCGAAATCGCCATCGAGCGAACGCTCGTGGAATTCGTCGAAGATCACCGCCGAGACGCCGGGCAGTTCGGGGCCATCGAGGATCATGCGCGCCAGCACGCCTTCGGTGACGACCAGTATCCTGGTCTTGGCCGAGGTGCGGTTCTCCATGCGCATGGCGTAGCCGACGGTGGCGCCGGGCTCCTCGCCGAGCAATTCGGCCATGCGGCGGGCGGCGGCGCGGGCGGCGAGCCGGCGCGGTTCGAGCAGAACGATCTTGCCGGCCCCCAGCCAGGGCGCACCAAGCAGCGCCAGCGGCACCAGCGTCGTCTTGCCGGCGCCGGGCGGCGCCACCAGCACGGCGCTGTTGCGTTCGGCCAGCGCTTCACTCAGCGCCGGCAGCACGGCGGATACGGGAAGCTCCGGCAAGGGTTTTGTCGTCATCGCGTCCGCATATCAGCGGTCGCGGTCGCCGTGCAACCGGGACAGGTTCAAAGCCGGGTGCGCGAAAACGGGTTCCAGCGCACCGTGCCGAGCCGCGCTTCCTCGCGCACCATGGTCAGCAGGCCGGACCCGCCGACGACCGCGAGGCCGACCAGCGACAGCCAGTCGGGATATTCCTGGAAGAACAGCGCGCCGAGGATGACCGCCCAGACGATCTGCGAATAATGCGTCGGCGCGATCCGGTTGGCGGGCGCATATTTGACCGCCAGCAGCTGCAGCAACTGGCCGCAAGCGGTGAAGGCACCCGCCATCACCAGCCACACCAGCTGCTTGCCGTCCGGAACGGTGAACGAGGTGGCGGCGGCCCCAACGCCGTTGAACAACAGGCCGTAGCCGATCAGCACACCCAGCATGGTCGTGCGCTTTTCCTGCTGTGCCAGCGAGCGCATCAGGATGACGCTGGCGGCGGCGAGGAAGGCAACGCCGAAGGCGGCAAGGTGGCCGGGATTGAGCTCGCGAAACCCCGGCCGCACCACCAGCATGACACCGGCAAAACCGGCGACCACCGCCAGCCATCGCCATGGACCGACCTTCTCCTTGAGGACGACGGTGGAGAGGATGGTGACGCAGAGCGGCGCCAGAAAGACCAGGGCATAGACTTCCGCCAGCGGAATGGTGGTGAAAGCGTAGACGCTGAGCACGCCGGACGCGATGCCCGCCCAGGCGCGCGCCTGCACCGCCCAGGGCCGCCTGGTGCGCCAGAAGTCACGCCATCGCTCGCCCGCCGGCCGTGTGAAGAAGAGAAAGAAGCCGGCAAACAGCGTCGTGAAAAATCCGATCTCGAAGACCGTGAACTGTCCGCCGAGGCTTTTGACAACGGCATCGCTACCCGAATAGCTTGCATAGGCGATCAGGGCGAGCAGGATTCCGTTCGTCACGTTTTTTCATTTCCGGGGAGAGAGTGGCTTGAAGATATTGGCGCTCGGTGCGCATCCGGACGACATCGAGATCTTCATGTTCGGTACGATGGCCGCCTATGCCGCGCAAGGCGCAGAACTCACTTTTGCCATAGCCACCGATGGGGCCAAGGGCGGCATGGGCGATCCCGGCGCGCTTGCCCGGGCGCGGCGCAAGGAGGCGAGCCAAGCGGCAAGCCTGCTTGGTGCCACGCCACGCTTTCTCGACTTCCCGGATGGCGCGCTGGTGGCCGATGCGGCGCTGATCGCGGCGCTGAAGGCCCTGGTCGGCGAGGTCGGCCCGGACCTGGCGATCACCCATGCGCCGAACGACTATCACGGCGACCACCGCGCGCTGTCGGACGGCGTGCGCATCGCGGCTTCGTTCGCGGTGCCGGTGCTGCATGCCGACACCCTCGGCGGCACCGGTTTTTCGCCGACGCACTATGTCGATATTTCCGTGCATGCCGACATCAAGGCCAAGGCGATCCGCATGCATCAGTCGCAGGATCCGGAGCGCTTCGTCGACGGCGCGCGAACGCAAAACCTTTTTCGTTCAGGCCAGTGCAACGGCGCGCTGGGTTCATTGGCCGAGGCCTTCCGCTTCGAACCTGTGTTTCCGTTCGCCGACATCCGCGCGCTGCTGCCGCCGGCACCGGCGATCCGGCCGGTCATGGTGAGCACCAAACGGGTCGACTGAGAGCCGAGACGACCTTCCGGTCCGGCCAGACTCGGCCTGCGCGGCTTCCACAATCGGACCCGCGATCCATGCTTTTCCCAACGTTTTCAGACATCGCCGCGAGCATGCTGCGGCGCAGCAACGAATTCGCTTGCGTTGTTTAGTAAAAATTGCATCACTAAACAAATTACTAAACATCTGTAGCGCTGCCGCGCCGCCATGTTTGGGCCCCTGAGGAGAGGGGTTTGGAGTTCTTGAAACCGTCATCCGGACGCGTTTCGCAAATGGGAGGAAGGCATGAAATCGAGCTTGAAACTGGCGTTGGGACTGACCTCGGCGATTACAGCGTCGACAGCCGTCTCGAATGTCGCGCACGCTGAAGACCTGACGCTGTGCTGGGCCGCCTGGGACCCGGCGAACGCACTTGTCGAACTGTCCAAGGATTTTACCAAGGAAACCGGCATCGGCATGAAATTCGAATTCGTGCCGTGGACCAACTATGCCGACCGTTTCCTCAACGAGCTGAACTCGCACGGCAAGCTGTGCGACCTGATCATCGGCGACAGCCAGTGGATCGGCGGCGCCGCCGAGAACGGCCACTACGTCAAGCTGAACGACTTCTTCGACAAGGAGAAGATCAGCATGGACGACTTCGTGCCGGCAACCGTCGTCGGCTATTCGGAATGGCCGAAGAACACGCCGAACTACTGGGCGCTGCCGGCCATGGGCGACGTCGTCGGCTGGACCTATCGCAAGGACTGGTTCTCCAAGCCGGAGCTGCAGAAGGAATTCAAGGAGAAGTACGGCTGGGATCTCGGCCCGCCGACCACCTTCGACCAGCTGAAGCAGATCGCCGAGTTCTTCCAGAAGCGGCAGATCGACGGCAAGACCGTCTATGGCGCCTCGATCTATACCGAGCGCGGCTCGGAAGGCATCACCATGGGCGCCATGGACGTGCTCTACAGCTATGGCTTCCAGTACGAGAATCCGAAGAAGCCCTACGAAATGGAAGGCTTCGTCAATTCCGACAAGTCGGTGAAGGGGCTGGAGTTCTACAAGGCGCTCTATGATTGCTGCACCCCTCCGGGCGCCTCGAACAGCTACATGGGCGAAGGCGTCGATGCCTTCAAATCCGGCCAGGTGGCGATGCACATGAACTTCGCCTTCACGTGGCCGGGCCTGCAGAAGGACGAGAATGTCGGTGGCGACAAGATTGGTTACTTCGTCAACCCCAAGGGACCTGACGGCGACCAGTTCGCCCAGCTCGGCGGCCAGGGCATCTCCGTGGTGTCCTATTCCGACAAGCAGGAATCGGCACTGAAGTACATCAAGTGGTTCGCCAACAAGGATGTGCAGGCCAAATGGTGGTCGCTCGGCGGCTATTCCTGCCTCAACGCGGTGGTCAAGGACCCGAAGTTCCCGGCCAGCCAGCCCTATGCGCAGACCTTCCTCGACTCGATGGCGATCGTGAAGGACTTCTGGGCCGAGCCCAGCTATGCGCCTCTGCTGCAGGCATCGCAGAAGCGCTTCCATGACTATGTCGTCGCCGGCCAGGGTTCGGCCAAGGATGCCCTCGACGGCCTGGTCAAGGACTGGACGCAGGTCTTCCAGGACGATGGCAAGATGTAAACTGGGGCAAAAATGTAACCGGCTCCTCCCGAGCTAGGCCCGAGCGTCCCGTGCCGCCCTTGGCACGGGACGCAGTTCAGATAAATTCCATGACAGAGACGATCCAAGTGACCGAAGCAGGACTGACCATGCTCAATCGGACTGCGGAGAACGTTGCCCGGGCGACCCCGGAGCCGTTGGCCCGCAAGGTCCGGGGCATCAGCGACAAGGGCCTCGCCTGGCTGTTCATCTCGCCGACGATCCTGTTGCTGCTCGCCATCAACATCTTCCCGCTGTTCTGGGCGATCTATCTGTCGTTCACCAACTACCGCGCCAACCGGCCAAACGAGGTGGTGAAGAACCTCGGCTTCGCCAACTACCAGCGCATCCTCGGCGACAAGGACATCTGGATCGCCATGCAGACGACGGCGCATTTCGTGTTCTGGACCATCCTGCTGCAGACGCTGATCGGCTTCACGCTAGCCTGGCTGATCGACAGGAAGTTCCGTGGCCACGCGTTCTGGACGACGCTCATCCTGGTTCCGATGATGCTGTCGCCGGCGGTGGTCGGCAATTTCTGGCGCTTCCTCTACGAGCCGCAGATCGGCCTGTTCGCCTATGCCATTTCCTTCGTCACCGGCATCCCGCCAACAAATATCCAGATGCTTTCCAACGTGTCGCTGGCGCCATGGTCGATCATCATCGTCGACACCTGGATGTGGACGCCTTACGTGATGCTGATCTGCCTCGCCGGACTGCGCTCGATCCCCGAATACATCTATGAGGCGGCCGAGGTCGACCGCGCCTCCAACTGGCGGCAGTTCTGGTCGATCACGTTGCCGATGGCGCTGCCCTTCATCATGCTGGCGGTGCTGTTTCGCGGCATCGAGAACTTCAAGATGTTCGACATGGTCAATCTGCTCACCGGCGGCGGGCCGGGCTCGACCACCGAGGTCGCCTCGATCACGCTCAAGCGTCAGGCCTTCGAGAGCTGGCGCACAGGCTATTCCTCGGCCTTCGCCATCATCCTGTTCGTCGCGGTGTTCGGGCTTGCCAACATCTACGTCAAGGCGCTCAACAAGGTGAAGCAGAGATGAGCCTGACCACTGCCCACTCGGTCGTCGCACCTTCGGCAAATTCGAAGCGCATCGCCGGCGCGATCATCATCGCCTACGCGCTGATCTCGATCGTGCCGCTGCTGTGGATCTTCGCCACCAGCTTCAAGACGCCGCCGGACTCGATTGCCTATCCGCCGAAACTGCTGTTCCAGCCGAGCCTCGAGGGCTACTGCAACCTGTTCACGACGCGGACCCGGCAGACGCCGGAATACATCAACTCGCTGGGACCGGCGACCGGCTTTTGCGACGAGACCACGCGCAAGCGCAACATGGTGATCGCCGGTCCGTCCAACTTCCTGCCGCGCTTCGTCAATTCGCTAATTATCGCCTTTGGCTCGACCTTCTGCGCCGTCTTCCTTGGCACGCTGTCGGCCTATGGTTTCTCACGCTTCAAGGTGCCGCTCGCCGACGACCTCCTGTTCTTCATCCTGTCGACGCGCATGATGCCGCCAATCGCCGTCGCGATTCCCATCTACCTGATGTACCGCGAACTTGGCCTGTCCGACACCGCGCTCGGCATGATCCTGCTCTATACAGCGGTCAATGTTTCACTGGCCGTGTGGCTCTTGAAAGGCTTCATCGACGAGATCCCGCGCGAATATGAGGAAGCCGCGATGATCGACGGCTATACACGGCTGCAGGCCTTCTGGCGCACCGTGCTGCCGCAAGCGACCACCGGCATTGCCGCGACCGCCATCTTCTGCCTGATCTTCGCCTGGAACGAATATGCCTTCGCTGCCCTTTTGACCTCGGGCACGGCGCAGACCGCGCCGCCCTTCATCCCGACCATCATCGGTGAAGGCGGCCAGGACTGGCCGGCGGTGGCGGCCGGCACGACGATCTTCCTGGTGCCGATCCTCGTCTTCACCATCCTGCTTCGCAAGCAATTGCTGCGCGGCATCACCTTCGGCGCGGTGCGCAAATGAGCATGACCAGCCCTCAGAAACACAAATCGCGCTGGCCGGTCTGGGCCAGGCGCGGGCTGATGGAAAACATCGCCACGGTGCTGATCGCCCTCGGCTTCCTGATGCTGTTCCAGCCCTTCGCGCTGTCGCTCTACACCTATTCCTTCATCACCATGCTCGCCGGCACCGTGATGTTCATCATCGTCTCGAAGTTCCCGGAATAGCCATGGCCGAAATTCGCGTTCAGCACCTGAGAAAGGCCTTCGGCGATTTCGTCGCCGTGCAGGACTCCAACTTCGTTGTCGAGGATGGCGAGTTCTTCGTCATGCTCGGACCGTCGGGTTGCGGCAAGACGACGACGCTGCGCATGATCGCAGGGCTCGAACTGCCGACCGGCGGCCAGATCCTGCTTGGCGGCGACGACGTCACCATGCTGCGGGCGCGCGAGCGCGACATCGCCTTCGTCTTCCAGCTGTTCGCGCTCTATCCGCACATGAACGTGCGCAAGAACATCGGCTTCCCGCTGCTGGCGCAAGGCATGCCGTCAGCCGAGATTCGCCAGCGCGTCGAAGAGACGGCCAAGCTTCTGCGTATCGACCATCTGCTCAACAAATCCGTCTCCGGCCTTGCCGGCGGCGACCGCCAGCGGGTGGCGCTCGGCCGCGCCATCGTGCGGCGGCCAAAGTGCTTCCTGATGGACGAGCCGCTGGGGACCCTTGATACCGAGTTTCGCGATTTGATGGTCCACGAGTTGCGCGAACTGCACAACCGCATCCACGCCACCACCGTCTATGTCACGCACGACCAGATGGAAGCGATGTCGATGGCCGACAAGATCGCGGTGATGAACCATGGCGTCATCGAACAATTCGGCACGCCACGTGAGATCTACGACCGGCCGGCGACCATGTTCGTCGCCGACTTCATCGGCTCGCCGCCGATGAATTTCCTGGGCTTCGGCGGTGGACTGGCAAAGGGCGCCAAGGAAATCATCGTCCAGGGTGCGAAGGTCGCGGTGCCGGAAGTGCGCGAGGATATCGCCCCGGCCGACATGGCGCTTGGCATCCGTCCGGAACACATCCGCTTCGACGACAACTCCAAGCTGCGTGGCGCCATCTACGGCACCGAATATCTCGGCACCACGCAGATCGTCGCGGTGGAGACAGCGGACGGCATCATCAAGGCCCGGGTGCCGGCCGAAATCCGGCTCTCGACCGGCGACCATGTCGGCCTGACGCTGAGCAGCGCGCGGCTGTCACTGTTCGAGAAAGGATCGGGCCGCGCGGTGAGAACCGCGATCCACGATGCCGCCTCGGAGCGGAGGGCACAGCATGGCTGACGTGCACATCAAGAATGTGAGCAAGAGTTTTGGCGACCATGTCGCCGTCAACGGGCTCGACCTCTCCATAGCCGATGGCGAGTTCGTCGTGCTGCTCGGGCCGACCGGCGCCGGCAAGACGACGACGCTGCGGCTGATCGCCGGGCTAGAGCGGCCGGATGCCGGCACCATCGAAATCGGCGGCCACAATGCCACGACGCTGTCGCCGGCCGAGCGCGACACCGCCTTCGTGTTCCAGCAATACTCGCTCTATCCGCATTTGTCGGTGTTCGACAACCTTGCCTTCCCGCTGCGTTCGCCGGCACGAAGGATGCCGGAAGAGCAGATTCGCCGCCGGGTCGAGGAAGTGGCGAAGATGGTGCGCATCCACCACAAGCTCGCCAACCGCTCGACCAAGCTGTCGGGCGGCGAAATGCAGCGCGTCGCCATCGGCCGAGCGCTGGTGCGCAAGCCTTCCATCTATCTGATGGACGAGCCGCTGTCGTCGCTCGATGCCAAGTTGCGGGCGGATCTCAGGCTCGAACTGAAACGCATCCAGGCCGAGCTCGGCGCCACCATGCTCTATGTCACGCATGACCAGATCGAGGCTATGACGATGGCCGACCGCATCGGCATCCTTGCCGATGGCGTGCTGGTGCAGATCGGCTCGCCCCGTACGATCTATTCGGAGCCGGCAAACCTGCATGTCGCGGCCAGGCTCGGCCAGCCGGCGATCAATCTTCTGCCAACCGGGCTGCTGCCCGATGGCGGCGCGCCGGCCGGGACCAGGACCATCGGCGCGCGCACCGAACATCTGTCGATCGAGAAGGCCGCGAACGGCCACGCCGACGGCGTCGTCGACTGGGTCGAGCATCTCGGCGACCAGAACCATCTGCATGTGACCGTGGGGACCAGGAAACTGGTGACGCTGACCGATCCCGAAACGGATCTGGGGCAAGGCGACAGGGTGGTGATCCGCTACCGGTCGCCGCTCTATTTTGGTGCCGACGGACAAAGGCTGATGTGAACGGTTTTCGGTGTTTCCCTGCCAAGGGGTCAACACCGGCTTCTGATTGATGACTGCAGACAAGTGACTGGACGAATTCGATGAAGCACTTTTTCAATCGCAGGGAAACGATCGTCACCGAGGCGCTGGACGGCCTCTTGCGGACCATTGGCGCAGGCGACCTCGCGCGGCTCGACGGCTATCCCGAGATCAAGGTCGTCCTGCGCGCCGACTGGGACAAGACCAACGTCAGCGTCGTCTCCGGCGGCGGCGCCGGGCACGAGCCGTCACATGCCGGCTTCGTCGGCAAGGGCATGCTGACGGCGGCGGTTTCGGGCGAGATCTTTGCGTCGCCAAGCGTCGAAGCGGTGCTGGCGGCCATTCGCGCCGTCACCGGCCCGGCCGGCTGCCTGCTGATCGTCAAGAACTATACCGGCGACCGCCTCAATTTCGGTCTGGCGGCCGAGAAGGCGCGCGCCGAAGGCTTTCGCGTCGAGATGGTGATCGTCGCCGACGATATCGCGCTCCCCGACATTGCCCAGCCGCGCGGCGTTGCCGGCACCTTGTTCGTGCACAAGATATCAGGCCATCTGTCGGAAGCCGGCCACGATTTGGCTGATATCGCGGCGGCCGCGCGAGCCGCGGCGAAGGACATCGTGTCGCTCGGCATGTCGCTGTCGTCCTGCTCGATCCCTGGCCAGCCGCACGAAGACAGATTTGGCGAAAACAACGGCGAGCTCGGCCTCGGCATTCATGGTGAGCCCGGCGTCGAGCGGATTGCCGTGCAAAGCGCCGACAGGCTGGTCGCGATCATGGCGGAGCGGCTTGCGGCACGGCTCGATCCTGCGGCCTGCCATGCCTTGCTGATCAACAATCTCGGCTCCGTGCCGCCGCTCGAAATGTCGCTTGTCGCCAATGCGGTGCTTGCTTCGCCGCTGGCCAAGACCATCAAGCTCACGATCGGCCCAGGACCGCTGATGACGGCGCTCAACATGAACGGCTTCTCGCTGTCGCTGATCCGGCTCGACGCCGTGCGCGAGAAAGCCCTGCTGGCGCCGGTTGGTCCGCACGCCTGGATGCCGGCAAAGCCTGTTGTATCGCCCTCGGTCGTGCCCATCGCGAAACCAGCTGCTGAAGGCGCGGCGCGCAAACCCAGCCAGGATGCCCGCACCCGACGGCTTGTCGCCGCCATCTGCGAAAGGCTGATCGCGCTCGAAGGCACTTTGAACGGGCTGGACGCCAAGGCGGGAGACGGCGACACCGGTTCGACGGTGGCGACAGGCGCGCGCAGCGTGCTCGAGCGGCTTGATACGCTGCCACTTGCCGATCCTGCGGCCACCCTTGGCGCGGTGGGCGACATCCTGAGCGCGTCCATGGGCGGCTCCAGCGGGGTGCTGCTGTCGATCTTCTTCACCGCGGCGGCGCAGGCCCTGGATGGCGGCGCTAACGTGGCCAAGGCGCTGCTTGCCGGTCTCGAACGGATGACTTTCTATGGCGGCGCGGAGGTCGGCGACCGCACTATGATCGATGCCCTGGAGCCTGCCCTGAAAGCGCTCGACGCCGGTGGCCTGGAGGAAGCGGCAACAGCGGCTCGACGCGGTGCCGAGGCCACGTCCGCCATGGACAGGGCGAAAGCCGGGCGGTCCGCCTATGTCGGCAGCAAACTGCAGGGCGTGGTCGACCCCGGCGCCTATGCGGTGGCCGAGGCCTTTGCGGCCGCGGCCGCGCTGCTTGCAGCGGCCTGACGCATGCTTCAGTTGTCGAATGAAAATTCTTTCGCTACTGCCGGCAGGGTGGGAACCAGGAATTTGGCTGACATGGCGGCGTTGAACCTTTCCAGGCTGATCGTGGCGGCCGCGGATACGATTGTCGCTCACGCCGAGGAGTTGACAGCGCTGGACCAGGCGATCGGCGACGGCGACCACGGGCTGAACATGAAGCGCGGCTTCGAGGCGGTACGCAGCGAGGCCGAGGCGTTTGCTGCCAAACCGCTGCCCGAGGCGCTCAAGGCGATCGGCACCAAGCTGGTGATGACGGTCGGCGGCGCTTCCGGTCCGCTGTTTGGCACCTTGTTCATGGCGCTCGGCAAGGAGATTTCCGCCGCGCCCGATCGCGCCAATCTGAGCCTGGCTTTCGGCAAGGCGATCGAGGCGGTGGCGGCGCGGGGCAAGTCGCAGGTCGGGCAGAAGACGATGCTCGACGTGCTGCAGCCTGTGCATGAGGCGCTGCTGCGGGGAAAGACGGCGACGGAAATCGCCGATAGCGCCGACGCCGCCGCCGAAGCGACCGTACCGATGAAGGCCTTGCGTGGGCGCGCCTCGTTCCTCGGCGACCGCTCGATCGGCCATATGGATGCCGGCGCGCGTTCGACCGCGCTTCTGGTGCGGACAGTGGCCGAAACCGTCGGGGAAAGCGCATGAGCAATGTCGGCATCGTCATCGTTTCGCATTCGCCGCTCGTCGCCGAGGGCACGGCCGACATGGTGCGGCAGATGGTGGGCGACGAAGTGCCGCTTGCATGGTGCGGCGGAAACGGCCATGGCGGGCTCGGCACCAATGTCGAGGCGATCATGAACGCCATCGACAGGGCCTGGTCGGAAGCCGGCGTCGCCATCCTGGTCGATCTCGGCGGCGCCGAGACCAACAGCGAAATGGCGGTGGAGATGATCGGCGAGCCGCGTGCGCAGAAGATCATCGTCTGCAACGCGCCGATCGTCGAAGGCGCGGTGATGGCGGCGACCGAGGCGTCCGGCGGCGCCTCGCTACGCGAAGTGGTGGCGACGGCGCACGAATTGTCGCCGTCGTGAACGAACGGGAACTTTAAAGACATGTCCGCAGCCGCCGAAGCGACCGTCCTGATCACCCACGAGGTGGGTCTGCATGCGCGTCCTTCGGTGAAGTTCACCAAGCTGGCCAAGACCTTCGCCGCCGAGGTGGAAATAGCGCTGGCCGCCAACGGGCCATGGTTCGACGCCAAGAGCATCGTCAAGGTGATGGCCACCAAGGCGCCGAAGGGCACGGTGCTGCACATCCGCGCCAGCGGCGATGGCGCCGATGATGCCGTCGACGCGCTGGTCGAACTGGTGCGGCGCGATTTCGACGAAGGCGCGGACCATGTCCGAACCGCTTAGGCTGCAAGGCATTTCGGCCTCGGCCGGTTATGCCGAGGGACCGCTGTTCGACCTCGACCAGATTGCAATTGCCTACGCCTGCAAGGAAAATGCTGCCGACGAGAAGGCTGCGCTCGAGACCGCAATCGACGTTGCGACGGGCCGTCTCGCCGCATTGATCAAAATCGCCGACGGTGACGCCGCCGACATCCTCGAATTTCAGATCGCCATGCTGGAGGACGACGCGTTGAGCGGCCCGGCTTTTGCTGCGATTGCCTCTGGACACCCCGCCGATGCGGCATGGCGACAGGCGCTGGATGTGGAAATCGCCGGCTACGAGACCTCGGATCAAGACTATTTCCGCGCCCGTGCGGCCGACATACGCGACATCAGGGACCAGGTGCTGCGGGCGCTGACCGAGGATGGCGGGGTTCAAGCACCATCCGGCGCCATCCTCTACGGCGAGGACATCGCGCCGACGCGTTTTCTCGAAACCGACTGGAGTGGCGGTGGCGGCATCGCGCTGAAGGCGGGCAGCACGGCGAGCCATGTCGCCATGCTGGCGCGCTCGCGCGGCGTACCCATGGTTGTTGGGCTTGGGGTGGTGGGGCTTGGCAACGCGCCCGCCAATCTTGCCGGCATAGCACTGCTCGATGCCGAACATGGCGGCATCGTGCTGTCGCCTTCCAAGGCCGAGATCGACGCCTTTCGCCAATCGTCGTCGTTGTTCTCGGCGCGCCGCGACCGGGCCGGGATTTTTCTGGCGCGGCCGGCGGTGACCAGGACCGGGATAGCGGTGCGGGTGCAGGTCAACATCGCCGACCCGTCCGACGTCGACGGCATCGACATCGCCACCTGCGACGGTGTCGGCCTGATGCGCACCGAATTCCTGTTCGGAAAGACGTTGCCCGATGAGGAAACGCAGTATCGCGCCTATCGAAAGGTGCTGGAATGGGCCGGCGACAAGCCGGTGACGATCCGCACCGTCGATGCCGGCGGCGACAAGCCAGTGCCCGGCTTCACCGTCGAGGAAGGCAATCCATTCCTCGGCCTGCGCGGCATCAGGCTGTCGCTGGCGCGGCCGGAAGTGTTTCGTGTACAAATCCGGGCACTGCTGCGCGCCGCCGTGCACGGCAGTCTGAAAGTGATGTTCCCGATGATCGCCATTGTGGAGGAATACAGACAGGCAGCGGCGATGTTCGCCGAAGAGCAGGCAGCGCTTGCCGCGCGCGGCATCGCGCAACAGATGCCGCCGCTCGGCATCATGGTCGAGGTGCCTTCGGTGGCGATCGTGCCCGAGGCCTTTGCCGAGGCCGCCTTCTTCTCAATCGGCTCCAACGACCTGACCCAATATGTCATGGCGGCTGCCCGCGACAACGCTCTGGTGGCGCACCTCAATTCGGTCCGCCATCCAGCCGTGCTGCGGCTGATCGCTGCGGTGACCGCGTTTGGCCTGCGCGAAGAAATCCCGGTCAGCCTGTGCGGCGACGCCGGCGGTGACCCGGCCGCGATCCCGTCGCTGCTCGAGGCCGGCCTGCGCGATCTGTCCGTCGCTCCGGCGCAACTCGCCATGGCCAAGGCGGCGATCGCGGATGTTACGATCGAGGCGCAGCCGGCATGATCGACAAAATGCCTGAAGCCGGTTCCGAAGAGGCAATCCGCGCCTATAAGACGATCCTGTCGCATGTCATCGACCAGCGACCGTCCGGCATGCGCCAGCGGCTTGCCGATGCGCTTGGCAAGCACCGCAGCTTCGTCACGCAGATTTCCAGCCCGGCCTATTCGATCCCGATACCGTCAAAGCATTTGCCTTCGATCTTTTCCGTCTGCCATTTCAGCCCCGCGGAGCGCGATCAGTTTCTTGCCGCCTACCATCAGGCGCATCCGGGGAAAATGTCTGTGGCGGCAGGCATGCGCAAGACACGGCATGTTTCACTCATCGTGCCCGATTTCGGCGACGACAAGCAGAACGCAGCGCTCGATCGGGCAGTGAATGATTTTATCCAGAAGATCACCAGCATCACCGGCAAGGGTGGCTGATCCGTCAGAGCGGTTCAACAAGGCCCATTTCGGGAGGAGACGGCCGTGAAGAAATTTATGAATTCGGTGGACACGGTGCTGACCGAAAGCCTCGACGGCTTCGTTGCCGCCCATGCCGACATCCTGGTGCTTGGCGAGGAACATAAATTCGTCCGCCGCAAGACCTTGCAGCCTGGCAAGGTGGCGCTGATCTCCGGCGGCGGCTCCGGCCACGAGCCGCTGCATGGCGGCTTTGTCGGCCACGGCATGCTTGACGCCGCCTGCCCCGGCCAGGTGTTCACCTCACCGACGCCGGACCAGATGCTGGCGGCGGCGGAGGCCGTCGACACCGGCGCCGGCTGCCTGTTCATCGTCAAGAACTATGAGGGCGACGTGATGAACTTCGAGATGGCGGCTGAAATGTCGGGAGGCGTCGTGCAAATCGTCACCAATGACGATGTCGCCGTCGAGAATTCGTCCTACACGACCGGCCGGCGCGGCGTCGCTGGCACGCTGGTGGTGGAAAAGATCGTCGGCGCGGCGGCCGAGCATGGCCTGGCGCTGGCGCCGCTGAAGGCGCTGGGCGAACGCGTCAACGCTGCTACCCGCTCGATGGGCGTGGCGCTGACCAGTTGCACCGTGCCGGCCGCCGGCAAGCCGACTTTCGACATCGGCGACGGCGAGATGGAGTTCGGCGTCGGCATCCATGGCGAGCCCGGACGGCGACGAGACACATTGAAAAGCGCCGATGCGATTGCCGAGGAAATTTGTGCCGCGATCCTTGGCGATCTCGGCGACGGAGCCAAGGGCCCGGCGCTGCTGTTCGTCAACGGTTTTGGCGGCACGCCGCTGATGGAACTCTACCTCATGTACAACAGCGCGCGGCGGATTTTCGAGAAGCATGGCGTGACGGTGACCCGTTCGCTGGTCGGCTCCTATGTCACCTCCCTGGACATGGCCGGCTGCTCGATCACGTTGACGATGCTCGACGCGGAAACGACTGCGTTCTGGGATGCGCCGGTGCACACCGCTGCGCTGCGCTGGGGCATGTAATCTTCTGCGAAGCCCGCGGCAGGAACACGCCCGCCGCCGGCTTCCAGCAGGTATCGTCCCAGAAATAGTCTTCTTCGCGATGCGGGAGCGCCCGACCCGTCCGGGCCAGACTGTTGCTTTTCTTCCCCTAAGTAAGGTAAAGACTCCTCGGGCCTTCGGGAGATAGCGTATGCGTTACAATTGGGAGCGGGCTCCGACGAGCTTCGAACGTCACAGAAAAGCCCTGGCGACAGCCATTTTGATCTTCGGTGGCATCGGCCTCATGCTTGTGGCTTTGCCGATCTAGGGCAATCGACTTTGTCAGCGCGGTTGGCCGGTCACCGCAATGAAGCGGCGGTCGCGGCCCTCGAAGCCCTGGCTGAAGCGCTGCACCAGCACCACAATGACGGTGGGCTTGCCTGCCGGGGTGAATTCGTAGGATTCCGACAGGCTGTAGGAGGTCGGGCAATTTCTCGAGCCCGGCACGGTCTTGTCCTCGTGCAAGACCTTGAACGGCTTGCCGTCCTGCCCTTGCAGCGTCAGCTGGAAGCCGAGCGCCTTGCCCGATATGTCGCCTTGCTGTGTGGCGTCGAAACTCGCTGAACAGTCTGTGGTGCTGCTGGCCAGGATCTGGTCGAGCTGGATGGTCGAAATGTCGAGTTGGTCATAGAGCGGCGAAAGCCATTTCTGCGACACCTGCTCGAGGCGGGAAATGTCGTTGTAGGCAACCATCTCATCGGGAAAGGTGAACTTGTCGGAAGCCGTCTGCTCGCCGCGCGATGCGACGGCGTATTTGGCAAGGATGGGCGCCGCCTTGGCGGCGGCCTGTGCCCTTGCCTGCTCGAGGGTCAGTGTCGCCTCCTCGGACTCGTCGACGACGAGGATCGGCTTGCCGCCAACGAAGGCGTCGGTACGGGTGTCGATGATGTCGATCTGCGAATAGCCGGAGTTGGAGGCGCCGGCGTCGAGCGTTCCGTATTGCTCGAAGGCGAAATAGTTGCCGTCGGGCGAAAAACCGATGATGCGCCGTGCCGCCGCATCGCCAGCCCAGGCGGCGGACGCGGCCGTCAATGACAGTGCCGCCAGCACGGCCGCCCCAATCCGATATCGCAATTTCATCGCAGCTTGCCCCCAAGCGCCAGATCGATGCCGGCCGCACAATGGCGCACATTTGCGGCCAAGGTTAGAGCGCGCTATTTGGTGGGAAGAAAAACATTCCTGGGGAGGTGTCGGATGGCTTCACGCTATCACGAGGTCTATGACGGCTGGAAACGCGATCCGGAAAAGTTCTGGGCGGAGGCGGCCGATGCCATCGACTGGTATTCGCCCTATGACAAGGTGTTCGATGCCACGGCCGGCGTCTACGGCCGCTGGTTTACCGGCGCGACCTGCAACACCTGCTACAATGCCGTCGACCGCCACGTCGCGGGCGGACGCGCCGAGCAGATCGCGCTGATCCATGACAGCGCCATCACCGGAACGATCAAGAAATTCACCTATGCCGAACTGAAGCGCGAGGTGGTCGCGCTGACCTCGGTGCTGAAGAACCGCGGCATCGGCAAGGGCGACCGCGTCATCATCTACATGCCGATGGTGCCGGAGGCTGCCTTCGCCATGCTGGCCTGCGCCCGCATTGGCGCCGTGCATTCGGTCGTCTTCGGCGGCTTTGCCTCGCATGAGCTTGCCACCCGCATCGACGACGCCAAGCCGAAGGTGATCATCTCGGCCTCCTGCGGGCTGGAGCCGGGCCGCGTCGTTGCCTACAAGCCGCTGCTCGACAGAGCGATCGAGATTTCCCGCCACAAGCCGGACGGCTGCCTGATCCTGCAGCGCGACCAGTTGCCTTGCGAATTGAAGGAGCATTTCGACATCGACTATGCCGATGCCGTCGCCCGCGAACGGGCAGCCGGCGCCAATGTCGACTGCGTTCCGGTGCTTGCGACCGACCCGCTCTACATCATCTACACATCGGGCACGACCGGTCAGCCCAAGGGCATCGTGCGCGACAATGGCGGCCACATGGTCGCGCTGAAATGGACGATGGAAAACGAGTTCGGCGTCAAGCCGGGCGAGGTGTTCTGGGCAGCGTCGGACGTCGGCTGGGTGGTCGGCCATTCCTATATCGTCTATGGGCCGCTGCTGCATGGCTGCACCAGCGTGCTGTTCGAAGGCAAGCCGATCGGTACGCCCGATGCCGGCACTTACTGGCGGGTGATATCGGAGCATGGCGTCGTCGCGCTGTTCACCGCGCCGACCGCGTTTCGGGCCATCAAGGGACAGGATCCGAAGGGCGAGTTCATTCCGAAATACGACCTGTCGAATTTCCGCACGCTGTTCCTTGCTGGCGAGCGCGCCGACCCCGAAACCATCAAATGGGCGGAGCAGAAGCTCAACGTGCCGGTGGTCGACCATTGGTGGCAGACCGAGACCGGCTCGCCGATGACCATCAACCCCGCCGGCCTCGGCCTCCTGCCGGTGAAGTATGGCTCGCCCGGCGTGCCGATGCCCGGCTACGACATTCGTGTGCTTGACGATGCCGGCCACGAAGTGCCGCGCGGCACGCTGGGCAATGTGGTGGTCAAGCTGCCGCTGCCGGCCGGCTGTCTGCCGACGCTATGGAATGCCGATGCGCGGTTCCGCCAGGCCTATCTCGACGAGTTCCCCGGCTTCTACAAGACGGCGGATGCCGGCATGGTCGACGAGGATGGCTATCTCTATGTCATGGCCCGCACCGACGACATCATCAATGTCGCCGGCCACCGGTTGTCGACCGGCGCCATGGAGGAAGTGCTTTCCGCCCATCCCGATGTTGCCGAATGCGCCGTCATCGGCATCGCCGATACCATGAAGGGTCAGGTACCGCTTGGCTTCGTGGTGCTGAATGCAGGCGTTTCGCGCGAAACCGGCGCCATCGAAAGCGAAGTGGTCGGCCTGGTGCGCGAACGCATCGGCCCGGTCGCCGCCTTCAAGACGGTGGTGACGATCAAGCGGCTGCCCAAGACACGTTCGGGCAAGATCCTGCGCGGCACCATGCAGAAGATCGCCGACAAGGAAGAATGGACGATGCCGGCAACCATCGACGATCCGCTGATCCTCGATGAGATAACCGTCGCCTTGAGGGAGCGAGGGATCGTGGTTTAGGAAAATCGGCGGGGTCGGCGCCGCAATCTTTTGTTGTGCAATGCAGCAATCCACCTTACACCCCTGATCGGGGGGCCATCCGGCGAGGCGGTATGGCTCAGCAGAAGAAAATCACATTTGGCGGCGTCGACATCCTGCGGTTCCTCGCCGCCGTCATGGTCATGGTCTATCACTACGGCTTCTGGGTGTGGGCGTTTCCGGACGGCGTTTCGGCACGCGCCACGGGCGGCATTCCAGCGCAGCCGGCGATAGGCGCCTGGGTCGAATCCGGCTGGGTCGGCGTCCAGATCTTCTTCGTCATCAGCGGCTTCGTCATCGCCTTCAGCGCCGAGAGATCGACGCCGCTGCGGTTTTTCGAAGCAAGGGTGAAACGACTGGCGCCGGCGGTCTGGATCTGCGCACCGGTCACCGCGGTCGTGCTTTTGATCGTCGGCCTGAGCTGGCCAACCGATGCCGTCGACAGGCTGGTTCGCACCGGCCTGTTCGTTCCCTACGCACCCTGGGTGGACAGCGTCTACTGGACGCTCGGCATCGAGATCGCCTTCTATGCCATAGTCTGGACCTTGCTGCGGCTTGGCCGCTTCCATCAGATGGAATGGGTGGCGATTGCCATCGGCATGGTCAGCACGCTTTTCTGGTGCCTCTATTACCCGCTCGGCTGGGCCGACCTTGCCGAGACACGCACGCTCGACCTTTTGCTGGTGCATCACGGCGTTTTCTTCGCGACCGGCGTCATGTTGTGGCTGATGCGCTTCAAGGCGGTGACGACGGCTCGCCTTGCCTTCTGCGCCCTGTTCCTGGGCGGCGGCGTGCTGCAGATCGCCAGTTCGGTCGACGTTCACATCCTGAAGGTCGGGCGAGAGATGCCGTTCGCGCCGCCGATCCTGATCTTCCTCGGTGGGGTCGCACTGATGGCATGGTCGCTTCGGCTCGACCTCTCCTGGAGCGGCTGGCGCCGGATCGGCCTGATGACCTATCCGCTCTACCTCCTCCATGACGTCGTCGGCGCGGCTCTGCTCGGCGTCCTGGTCCGCGCGGGTCTGCCGCATCTCTTCTCGATGGTGATCGTCGGCGCGACGATGATCGCGGCAAGCTGGCTGGTGGCGACCGAGGCCGAACCACGCATCCGGCTGCTGCTCGACCACACCGTTTTTCGCTATCGGCTCAAGGCGGCGTAGTCGCGACTGTTCATCCGCGGGTCTCCGAGGCCCGGCTCGGCACTGCGGCTTTCCAGAGCGGACGGCCGACTGCCACAGGAATCGCCGGACCCGCGAAGAGGGTTGACCCATGTGCCTCTGGAGGCTGACCTGCTCCTAATGCATCACCCAAAGCGCGCGGCGTTCGGGGCATGCATAAAGCAAAGATTCAGGGCGCGTCGACCGACCCTGTTTCAACGCAATGCGCTTTAAGAGGGCCTACTCGAACAACGTCAGACCGTTGCCTTTGCCTTGCTGCGCACTTCCGACTTTTCCAGATAGTAGGTCGAGTATTTGTCGAAGAATTTCTCGGAGCCGCCGAACGATCCGTATTTGGCCAGCTTCTTCAGATCGACCTTGTTCAGCACCGCCCCGATGATCTTGTTGGCAACATAGGGTTCGGATTCGAGCATCGACCTCACCATCGCGCGGGGCGTGCGCCCCCATTCGGTGACGAGCACAAACCCGTCGACCAGCGGCGCGAATGCCTTGGCATCGACCACCGGTCCGAGCGGCGGCAGATCGACGACGATGTATTCGAAGGTCTCCTTGGCGTTATCGATGAAGCGCCGCATCCCGGCCGAGGAGAGAAGTTCGCTGGTGTGCGAGAAGTGACCGCGCGACACGGCCGGGATGATGGCCAGCTTCGTCTGCCGGTCGATCTTGCCAACGGACTGCCAGGCCTGGCCGTTGACCACGGCTTCCATCAACCCTTGCTCGGCTTCCATGCCGAGACCACGGCTGAGGCCGGGGTTGCGCAGGTCGCCGTCGATGAGCAGCGTCTTGGCGCCGTTGGCGGCAAGCAATCCGGCGAGATTTGCCGCGACCGTCGACTTACCCTCGCCGGGAAGCACCGAGACGATGCCGATAACGCGGCTGCCTTGCCCTTCCATCACGACGTCGAAGGCGATCTTGGCGCTGCGCAGCGTTTCGGAGAACATCGACGCAGGCGAATCGATGCTCACCCGCATGCGCGCCCGCCTTTCGGCGGACGACAGCGATCTGGCGGTCTTGTCATCCACCTGGGTATCGCCCGGCTTTTCTTCCTTGCTCAGCTTGCCGCCGATCGTCGGCAGATAGCCGAGGAATTTCAGCCCGACACGGTCGCGCACTTCCTCGCCGGTCCTGAAGAAACGTTCGTTGAACTCATTCAGGCCGCCGAAACCGGCACCCATCAGCGTGCCAAGCACCAGCGAAAGCCCAATCACGATGATCGTGCGTGGGCTTGACGCGGAGAGCGGCATCGAGGCGTCGGAGATGATGCGGATCTTGCCGACCGGGAAGGATTGCTGCTGCGCGGCCTCCTCGTAGCGGCCGAGGAATGTCTGATAGAGCGTGGTGAGCGCCGTCGCCTGCTGATCGAGTTCACGCAGCTTGACTTGTGTCTGGTTGTCGACGGAACTCTTGCCTTGCGCGGCCGCGACATTGGCCCTGAGCGCGGTCTCGCGCGCCAGCGCCACTTCATATTCGTTGCGATAGCTTTCGGTCAGCTGCTTCAGTTCGCCGAAGATCTGCGTCGATATGTCGGCCTTCTCCTTGGCAAGTGCCAACGCCTGCGGATGCTGGGCGCCGAAATTCGCCTCGACGTCCTGCAGCCGCTTGGAGACTGTGAGGTAGCGGGTCTTGAGCGCCGCGATGACCGAGCTGCTCGGCTGGTCGCTTGATATGGCGGCATCCTTGAAAGCGTTGTCGGAGCCGCTGTCGACAATCGCCTTGTATTGCTGGTAACGGGCACTGGCGCGTGCGGTGTCGGCCTGCGCGACGATGAGCTGGGCGTTGAGATCGGACAGTTGCTTGTCGCTCATCAACTGGCCATCGCTGTTGGCGGCCAGGCCATGTTCGGCCCTGAATTTCTCGACCGCGAGCGATGCCGCCTGCGAGCTCTCGCGCAATTCCGTCAACCGGCCCTGCAGCCAGACCGCTGCCCGCTCGGTGGCGTCGAAGCTGGCATCGAGCTGATCGGCGAGATAGGCGTCGGCATAGGCTTTGGTGATCGCATGGGCGAGCGCCGGATCCGTCGACTGATAGCCGAGGGCGATGACGTAGCTTCGCCCCGTGCGCTCCGCCCGCACCTCGCTCTGCAGCTTGAGGATCGCGTAGTCGCGACGGGACGTGGCGATCAGCGCATCGCGGGCGGCGGGGTCGAGCTTGCTGATGTCACCGACGCCCGGCATGACGGGGCTCGGGCGAACATACTGGATCAGGCCCCGGATCAGACCGACGCCCCTTGCCAGAGCCGATACGGGCGGATTCAGGAAGGCATCGTTCTGGTCGAGCTTCAGCTTGTCGACGACCACGGCGGCAAGCCGCGTCGAGGTCAGGATCTCGATCTGGCTCAGGATGGCGGAATCGGTCTGCATGGTTGTCGACGCCGCCGAAATGTCATCGACGATCTTGTTCAAGCCCTCGTCGATCAGCACGCTTGAGACCGACTGATATTGGGGCGGCGTGGTCTGCAGATAGAGCAGGCCTAGAAAGAGACCGATGACGGCGCACACGGCAACCACCTTGGCTTGCCGTGCGGCCATGCCAAGCAGCCGCTCGATGTCGATGAAGTCTTCGCCGTCTCCTGCGTCCGAATTCGGCAATGGCATCCTCTTGTCGAGAGGAAAGTTGGCATAATTCATCTTCGGTCCAATTCCAGAGCCTGTTCCATCCCGACGATCGGGATGGGGATCCATCTCAGCGTTTGAGCATGATCTTTTCCGAAAACCGGTGGTCATCTTTCGGGATCATGCCGTGGCTTGCACAGCCGCGAAGATCGGGAGCATTGCGCAACAAAACGCAAACTTCGTGCCAGGCGGCGCGGGAGCTATCGCCCCGCGTCGCCAGCCATCTGTAAATGCTCCCGAAACATGGGCATTATGCGGCTTCTTCCTGGCGTTCATGCGACCGGACGAACTCCTGAAGCATCTCGAAAATCGGGCCCTTCATGTCGTCGCGCGCTAGCGCGAAGGCTATGTTGGCCTGGATGAACCCTTCCTTCGAACCGCAGTCGAACATGCGGCCCTTGAAAGGTTGGGCGAAGAACGCCTGGTCCCGCGACAGCCGGACCATGGCATCCGTCAACTGGATCTCGTTGCCGGCGCCGCGCTGTTGATTGCCCAGAAGCGCGAAAATCTCGGGCTGCAGGATGTAGCGGCCGTTGATGTAGAAGTTCGACGGCGCGTTGGCAGGCGCGGGCTTTTCGACCATGGCCGTCACCTCGAAACCGCCGCCGATATCGGCGCCACGGCCGACGATGCCGTATTTGTTGGTCTCGGTCGGATCGCAGCGCTCGACGGCGATGACGTTGCCGCCGGTTTCAGCATAGAGATCGACGATCTCGGCCAGGCATCCGCGGCCACCGAACGACACCATGTCCGGCAGCAGCAGGGCGAAGGGCTCGTTGCCGATGACTTCGCGCGCGCACCAGACGGCATGGCCGAGGCCTTGCGGCGACTGCTGGCGGATGAAGGAGGTGGCGCCGGCCACCGGCAGCATGCTTTCGAGCGCCTCCAGCTGGGTCTTCTTGCCGGTCTGCTCCAGGGTTCCGATCAATTCCGGATGCAGGTCGAAATAGTCCTCGATCACCGCCTTGTTGCGGCCGGTGACGAACACAATGTGCTCGATGCCCGCCTCGAAGGCCTCGTCCACCGCATATTGCACGACAGGCCTGTCGACGACGGGGAGCATTTCCTTCGGCATCGACTTGGTCGCCGGCAGGAACCTTGTTCCAAGTCCTGCCACCGGTATCACGGCCTTCCTGATTTTCTTCATCGCAAATTCCTTCTGAGGAGATCGACTTCAGTCCATTCACAAGCCACGAAAAATCCCTTCATGTGCCTGCATCTTCACCTCCCCACCCCAACGGCAAACTGCGCCGCTACTCTTCGCAACCGCACGGCGATCGGCATGCCCATATGCCTGACCGCCGCCGGGTCGCTGAGCGCAGTCCGGATCGCCTTGAGCGGGGACCGCGCCTTGATGTGCTGAACCATAGACAGGAACGATGCAGCCTTGCGCAGGCTGCGGCTGCGCCGGGCGAACGCGACTTGCGCGGCCTCGTCCATCGAATGGGTTTGAGCGAACACGGCATCTGCCTTGCGCATCGCTTCGACGTGGTGAAGTTCGAGCACGCGGGAGATGGAGCCGCTGCGGATATGATAGGCATAGCCGATCGCCGGCTCGACCACGCATTTGCCGCCCTTGGCCAAAGCGTTGGCGAGCAGGATGTAATCTTCGCCGATGCTCAGTTTTTCATCATAGCGAAGCTCGTTTTCGTTCAGGAACGCGCGCTGGAAGATCGGCTTGAGGTAGCCGAGATTGAACTTCGATTCGAAAACGACGTTGCCGGCGATGTAGCTGGCCAGCGAGATTTCGCTCAAATCCTCCAGATAGCGCGTTGGAAACATCGCGTCCTCGACGACACCGTCCTCGCGAATGACCTGCAAATTGTCGACGGCAATCTCGGCGCCCGCCTTTTCGGCACGAGCGATCATGGCCGCGATGCGGTCGGGAAAAACGGCGTCGTCGGAATCGAGAACCGCGATCCATCTGCCGCGGGCGACGTCGAGGCCGGCATTCCTGGCGCCGCCGGGACCGCGATTGCTGGCCAGGGCGACGACACGAACGATATCTTGCGGATAGGCCCGCGCCACGTCGAGCGTCGCGTCGCGCGACTTGTCGTCGACGACGATGATCTCGACGCTGACGTTTTTCTGCGTGATGGCGCTCGCGATCGCCCGGTCGAGGGTCGCCTCGGCGTTGTAGGCGGCGATGACAAAACTGACGTCAGGCTGCACGCTTGCCCCCTTCCTGCGGCGAAGGCTGGCCGTAGAGGCGGATTTCGCGGATGCCGACAAGGCCGCTGACGACACCGACATGCATAATGCCGCGCAGCACGCTGCGGTTCCTTCGAACCGGGCTGATGACGACCGGAAGCGCAGAGGCGAAGCAATAGATGGCCTTTGCCGACGCCAGGCCGACCTGCTTGACCAGGCCGATGCCGCGCGCGTTGCGCCCCAGAAGATGCCCGTGCGTCTGCCCGACGCGGAAGCGTCGGCGGCCGAGCCAGTCGAATGCCGCCCTCGAGCGCGGCACCACCTCGTCGACCCAGGCGTCGGGCGAAAAGACGATGCGGCCGCCCGCTTTGTGCATCTGGTCGAAGAACTCGGTGTCCTCGCCGCCGGTCTGGCCGCGCGCCAGGCTGAAGCGGCGGCCACGCTGGCTGTCCGACCCCATGCGGAGCAGAACGTTGCAGGTGTAGCCGGTCTGGATCTCGCCGCGCACCCAGACCGGCAAGGTCGAATGGAAATCGCCGCGCTGCATCCAGTCCGGCGCATCCTCGCGATAACGCGCCCGGACCGGGCCGAGCACGGCGGCCGCTCCGCTCGCTTGCGCCACCGCGGCCAGTTCGGCGAGCCAGCGCGCCGTGGCCGTCTCGTCGTCGTCGATGAAAGCGACGAAATCGGCTGTGCTGGCGTCGAGGCAAGCGTTGCGGGCGATCGAAATGTTGCGCGCCGGGCAATGTTGATAGCGGACCGGCACCGTCAATTCCCGCGACAGCGCCGTCACCAGGTCGCGGGCGGTCGGCGTGTCGTCATTGTCGGCGACGATGATGCTGATATCGAACCCCGCCGGCATCTCCATGGCGTCGAGCGAGCGCAGGGTGTCGGCCAGCTCCGGCCGACGGAACGTGCAGACGCCGATGTCGATGCTGAGCTTCTTGGCCATCACGCCACCCCGCGCCGCGACCCGAGGCCGAGAAGCTGCAGCCAGAAGCCGATCGACCAGCCAAGGTGCATGACCATCGCCGAGACGCCGGCCAGCGCGATGTCGGCATGGCGCTGGCGGATGGCCGTCCACAGGCCGTAACCCTGGCACACCGAGGCCCACAGCAGCAGTGGCACTGCTGCCAGCCAGTGCACGAATGAGAGCGCCGCCAGCAGCACGACCGGAAACACCAGGAGCGGCACCATCTGCCGGACCTTCGGGATGACGCGGTGCTTCAGCACATTCTTGGCGCGGCCGCGACCATAGCCGAGATACTGGAAATAGAGGCCGCTGAGCGAGGTGCGCGGGTAGTAGATCATATGCGTCTTGCCGCTCATCCAGATCTTGTAGCCGGCCTGTCTCAGCCTGTAGTCGAGCTCGGCATCCTCGTTGTGGCTGAACGTCTCGTCATAGCCGCCGACAGAACCGAACGCCGATATCCTGATCAGCGCGTGATGGCCGTGATCGACCCACTCTCCGGCGGAGCGGTGCCGGTGCTTGGAGCCGCCGGTGCCGAGCTTGGAATTCTGCGCCGCCGCGGCAGCCTTCTGCACGGTGCTGCTGCCGCTGGTCAGCATCGAAACGACAACCGAATCCGCTCCGGTGGCCAATGCCTCCTCGACCAGCCGGTCGCAATAGTCGTCGGGATAGCCGCCATGCGCATCGATGCGGATGAGATAGTCGGCACCTTCGCCGAAGGTGCCGACGGCGAGGTTTATCGCCGCGCTCTGGATGCGCCGTTCGTTGTGAAGCAGGATAACGCGCGGATCCTTGCTTGCGATGTCCTTGACGATAGCCAGCGTGCCGTCGGTGCTGCCGCCGTCGGCGACGATGATCCTGGCGCCAAGCCTTGCCGCGGCGGGGCGCAGTTGATCGAGCAGCACACCGATATGGGCCGCTTCGTTCAGGCACGGAATAACGATCAGGCTGGATGAAGTCTTTTTAGTCTGCGTCATCAGCCTCTGTCCATGTTCAGCCATCCTATGCCAACGCCTCAGCTGCAAACGAACCCGATACGGCGGTCAGGCTGCGCAGCCGCTCGACAAGCGCCCGGCAATCGCTGCGGTCGTAGCTCCAGGTCCTCGGGTTGCGGGCAAGAACATGCGCCTTCAACCCGGCGAAACGATGCTCATCCATCTTGCCAAGCGTCGCTTCGAGCGCCTCGGGCGAAGCCTTCGGCAAGAGAATGCCGATATCCTGTTTGCTGAGGAACCGCCCGGTTTCGGTGTCGCCCATCGAGATCGGCACCGCGCCGAAGCGGCAGCCTTCGTAGAGGCGGTTGGGCAGGAGCCATTCGGAGTTCTGTCCCGCTTCGAAGAAATCGATCGCCCAGGAAAAATGGACGTCGCCATAGATCGACGCCATGTCCTCCGGGTTGCGATAGGGTCCGCCAAACGAGAGCCACGGCTCTGATTCGACGAAGGCATGGAAATCCGGGAATTCGGATAGAGCCGGACGGCCCCGCAGCACGATCTCGAAGCGTCCCTCCATCCGGCGAGAGAAATCGGCCAGCAGTTCGAGCGAGCGGCGGCAGCGCAACGCGCCGAACCAACCGATCCGCCACGGCGGTCCGACGGGACTCGCAACCTCGTCAGGGCTGCCGTGCGTCTCAGGGCTGCCGGGCAGAATCGCGGCCGCCTCGAAATACTTGTTCTCGACCAGTTCGATCGGTGCCGCGACCTGTCCGAACGGCTTGAAGTAGTTGGCGATGAAGGCTGGCGAGCTGGTTACCAGCAGCTTCACATCCCTGGCCAGGAAGCGTTCGACGGCGCGCAACGCCTTGCCCAGGACATCTTTGCGAAGCACAAGGCGATGAATGTCGAGGCACTCGTATACGATCGGAACCGATGCACCGAAGGCGGATCTGGCGCGACGGGCAAGCGCCAGCATTTCCAGATTGCGCGCGATGATGAGATTGGGCCTGGGCGTGTCGCCAAGCCTGGAGCCAATCGAGAACGCCGCCTTGGCGACCGCCGCGAGCCGCTGGCCGAATCGCCCGTCACGCGTCGCGCCAAGGTCGATCGGCCGCAATCCCTCGATATCCGCAATCGGATTTGTGGTGCGACGGAAGCCGGCCAACGTGACCTCGGCCCCACCTGCCCTGAGCATTATGATCCTCCGGCGCACGGCCGGATCGGAGACGTCGTGCACAAGGTACAAGACATGCAGCATGAAAACTCGACCGCTGTTGGCCCACCCAAGGAGAACCTAGTACAGCTCTTGCTGCATCGCAACATTTTTGGCGCGACGATCCACCTTTTCTGTTGCACTGCAAAATTATTGCCGTAGTTTGTCGTTGGCGGCGGTGGTGGATTTTTTCGGGGTCGGAAATCCGCACAAAAGTCAGGAATCCTGAATTTGGAAGCCAATGCATTCGATCCGCCGGAAGGCTCCCTGCGCAAGTCCGTTGGGCGCGGCGTGGTTGTCACGGCCATGGCGCAATCGGTGCGCGTCGCGACACAGATCATATCCGTCATCGTGCTGTCGCGGCTTTTGTCGCCGCAGGATTTCGGCGTCGTGGCGATGTGCGCGCCGGTGCTGGCCTTCATCGCGCTGTTCCAGGATTTCGGCCTGACCCAGGCGACAATCCAGAAGAGCGGCATCCGGCATGAGGAAGTGAACTACCTCTTCTGGATCAATGTGGCCGTCAGCGCGATTCTGGCCTGCGTGCTCGCAGGTGCCGCCCCTCTGGTCGCCGCTTTCTACGGCGAGCCGCGCGTGGCCGGCCTGGTGGCGGCGTTCGGGCTGCAGATCATGGCCTATGGGCTGGGCGCGCAGCACCTGGCGCTTTTGACGCGCCGCATGCAGTTCGGCCGGCTGGCCGTCATCGACGTAGTCAGCGCCGTCGTGGGGCTCGCCGTATCGATCGCCTGGACTTTCATCGACCGCTCCTATTGGGCGTTGTTTGCCGGCACGCTGACCGGTGCCGTGCTGCCGACGCTCTGCTACTGGGCAAGCTCGCGCTGGCGTCCCGGCCTGCCGCGCAAGGTCGCCGGAATCAGCGAATTGATCCATTTCGGCGCCGGCATCACCGGCTTCAACTTCGCCAATTTCTTTGCCCGCAACCTCGACAATGTGCTGATCGGCAAATACTGGGGCGAAGCCCAGCTCGGCCTTTATGACCGCGCCTACAAGCTGCTTTTGTTTCCGCTGAGCCAGATCACCAATCCGTTGTCGAAGGTGATGGTTCCGGCGCTGTCCAGGCTGAAGGACGAGCCAGACCGCTACCGCAGTGCCTATCTGCGCGTCATGCCGCTGATCCTGCTGGTGGCGCTTCCCGGCGTCGCCTTCGCCACCGCGATGTCGGACGTGCTGATCCCCTTCGTGCTCGGCGAGCAATGGCGCGCGAGCGCCGACATTTTCCTGGCGCTCGGCTTTGCCGGGCTGCTGCAGCCGCTCAACAATCCGGCGGGATGGCTTTTCGTCAGCCAGGGCCGCTCCGGCGATTTCATGCGCTGGGGCATCATAACGGCGGTGACGTCGGTGCTGGCCTTCGCGCTCGGCCTGCCCTATGGCGCGCTGGGCGTGGCGATTGCCTATGCGATCAGCGAGTATCTGAGGACGCCATTCCTGTGGCTCTATGTCGGCAAGAGCGGTCCGCTGCAGGCGCACCACGTGCTGCGTGCGGCAGCGCCGTTCGTGCTTGGCGCCCATCTGGCGCTGGCCGCCATCTGGTTCATGAAGCCGGTGCTGCCGCAGCAGCATGTGATTGGCTTGGCCAGCGGCGCCGTTCTCGCCTATCTGATCACCATCGTCGTCGCCTTGGCATTCGCATCCGGCCGCGAAGCCCTGCGCGAGGCCTTGAAGATGCTGCCGGCAAGGCTGCCCGCAGCAGCACCACGCGAGGCGCAATAGTTTGCGCGACCTCGACAGGTACGGACATTCACTCCAGGACCAGGTCTGACCCTATGCACTACCGATCGATTTCCGACATGAACGACGCCATTGTCAGGGGCCTGCACCGGCTGCCGCGCGACATCGACCTGGTCGTCGGCGTTCCCAGAAGCGGTGTGCTCGCGGCAACGCTGGTGAGCCTGGCGGCGAACATTCCGATGACCGATCTGGACAGCTTCCTGGCCGGGCGGATCTACACGTCGGGCATCACAAAGCGCCGGGCGGCACTCGACCGCAAGGTCTCCGAAATGCGCAAGGTGCTGGTGATCGACGACAGCGTCGCCGGCGGCAACGCCATGCGCGATGCACGCTCGCGCATCGAGACTGCCGGCATCGAGGCCGATTTCACCTTTGCCGCGGTGTTCGGCCTGCAGCCGCAGCACCAGGAGACCGATGTCGTCTTCGAGGTCGTGCCGCATCCGCGCATGTTCCAGTGGAATTTCATGCATCACAAATTCCTGGCGCAATGCTGCGTCGACATTGACGGCGTGCTGTGCCTCGATCCGACCGAAGCCGAAAACGACGATGGGCCGGCCTATGAGAAATTCCTCAGCGAGGCGCGGCCTCTCCATGTTGCGACCCACAAGATCGGCTGGCTGGTCACCAGCCGGCTGGGGAAATATCGCGCGCTGACCGAAGCATGGCTCGCCAAGCACGACATCAAATACGACCAGTTGATCATGCTCGATCTGCCGAGCAAGGCGGAACGGCAGCGGCTTGGCGCGCATGGCAGTTTCAAGGCCGATTTCTACCGCAAATCCGATGCCATCCTGTTCATCGAAAGCGAGCACGAGCAGGCGCTGAGGATCACCGAACTGTCCGGCAAGCCGGTGCTGTGCGTCGAAACGCATATGGTGAGTTTTCCCGACGCGCTGTCGCTGCCGGCACTTGGCCAGGCGGCCCGCAACCTGCCGGCAAGGCTGCGGCAGATCAACTCGCAAGAGGGCCGCAAAAGCGCCGCCAAGACTCTTGCCCGCGCCCTGCTCGGTGCGCGCGGTTATGAGACGCTGAAGAGCCGGGTCAAACGCCCGGCCTGATCCGCACAACGCTACGAGCCTTGCCGCGAGTTGGGTCCTACGCGGCTGGCGCCGCGAGCCTGGGTTATGCGGCTTGCCGCGCGCGCTGCTGTATCGCCCTGTCCACGATCGAGAAGAAGGTGATGAACTGGCGGTCGGGTTCCAGTTCCGGCCGCCCGGCGAAGCTGCGCGCGAGGCCCGAGACCCGGTCATATTCCTGGCTGTCGTTCCACAGCCGCCTGACGGCCGCGACCCAGTCGGCGAGCGGTGCATCGTAGTCGAGCACCACGCCACCTGAGCCGATCGCCTCGGGCAGGCCGCCGCGCCGCGAGCCGACAACCGGGATTCCGCTGCAATGGGCTTCCGACGCGACGCGGCCCCATGCCTCTTCCCATTTGCTGGGAGCAAGCAGGATCTTGGTGCGGCCGTAGACCGTCTTCATGTCGCTGGTGCGGCTCTCCAGCACGACATTGCACAAAGGCGCGATCGTCTGTTCGATCCGCGCCCGATGATCGTCTTCCAGCTTCCAGCTTTCGACGAACAGGAACGATATCTCGGGGCAGGCGCCGGCGATGCGCACCGCAAGCTCGAAACCCTTTTCCTCATAGGGATTGATCAGCGTGACAAACTGGCCCGTCGTCGGCGTGCTGTAATGCGCCGGATTGATGGTCGGCGGGATCACCGTCGCGTTGATGTCGAACTCGTTCTTGTAGGTGCGCGCGGTGAACTCGGAATTCGCGATGTATAGTGCAGAACGCAGTTCGCGCAGGTCGCCGCCCAGTTCATGGAATTCGACATTGCGGAGATAGACGACCAAAGGCACGCCCTCCGCCTGCAGCGCCTTGCCGATCGGAACCGATTTGTGACACTGGACGACGGCCACATCCGGCTTCAGCCTGTCGACGGCAAAGGCCGCCGCTTCCCAGGGAAACCAGGCCCGCACCACCGGATAGCCGGGATAGCTGTCGATGACCGCCGGTTGCCGCAACAGCTTCATCTTGGCGCGCGCCTTCAAGCCGAAGACACCATCGCCGAACAGGGCGGCGAGCACAGCGGCTTCATGGCCATGTTCGATCAACTGCTCGGCCAGATGGTGCGTGCTCGACTGAACGCCGCCGCTGAACTCGGGTGGATAGCCGCTGCCACCTGCAAAAAGGACTTTCATGGGATCGGGCTCCTTGTCGCATATCGTATTTCGTTCCGAGGCAACCGGCGGCGCCTCGCTTTCGACGTCAGGCGAGTTTCGGCGGCTCCAGATTCGCGAACGGGTTGGTACAGGATTGCCAGCCGGTAAACCGGATCGGGTCATTGGGCGAACTGCGCCATGCGTAGTCCGTCAGCATATGGAATTCAGCGATGACCCAGCGATCGAATTGGATCAGATCTTCCCGCTTCTCCTGGGGCAGCAGGCGGCGGACGGCGCCCAATTTGAGCTCCTCGACCAGGGTAACGGCGTCGCTAAGCTTGTCGCTGGGAAATATCCACGGGTTCCGGTTGCGGAACTCCAGCACGAACTGCTGCAGATGCTCGATACGGATGTTGAGCCTGCCGAGGTATTTTTCGAGGGTGACGCGCACCAGGTCCTCATCGGAAAACGAGCTGACGGCGGCAAAGGCGACGCCCGTCGACACCACCCCACCGGCCACGATGGCCAAGGCTGAGCGTCTGGAAACTTCGATCATCCGATGCCCTCCTGTCACGCAATGCGGCTCGCCGCCCTCAGGGAGAGGGCCGCGGCGGTCAGGCTCGGGTTGGCGCAGGAACAGCTCGGATAGGTGCTGGTGCCGACGACAACCAGGTTTCTCAACTGATGGTGGATCATGTCGCTGTCGATCACCGAATCGGCCGGACCGGTTCCCATCCTCAGCGTGCCCTGGACGTGCGATTCGGTTGGCCGGATGCCACGATCGAAGAGCTTTTCGACCGGCAGCGGAGCCAGAAGGTCAGGCAATTTCTCCAGCGCGCGGGCCATGCCCTTGACCGCGTAGTCCGACGGCGCCTTGAAGTTGACGAAGGCGTTGTCGTCTTCGTCGAGGGTGACGAAATTTTCGTGGTCGAGCAGGTTTTCGGTGACCACGACGAGCGGCAGCGCCTGGCGCAGCCGCCCCTTTTCGGCACGCATTCCGTGCTGCCAGCGGTTCTCGAAATAGACCAGTGCCGCCGCATGCTCCGATCTGTGCGGACCGTCATAGAGGCCGAAGTTCAGGCCGGTGGTGATGGTGCTGCCGTCGAAATTGTCGACACCGTCGAGATAGACCTCGAAGTTCCAGCCGTATGATTCGTGCAGGCCGCGGCCGACGAATTCGCCGCCCAGGCCGGACCGCAGCATGATCGCCGCGCTCTGGATGGCATTAGCGCCGAGAATGAAAAGGTCACCGCTGACCTGGTATTCCTTGCCGTCATGCATGAACGTGACCGAGCGGACCGTGCCGCCGACATGATCGAGCCGCCGCACCTCCGCACCGAGGCAAACCGAAATGTCGGGATGCTCGAAGACATGCATCAAGCCGTTGTTGACGGTGAATTTGGCGTCGACCGGACACAGCCAGCAGCGCAGGTTGGCACAGCACGAGGTGCGCTGCGCGGTCGGCACCCGCGCCCGCGCCGTCGGCATGACGAAATGCTGGCCGGGCTGCGCCGCCTTCATCATCCGGTCCGGCGTCGACATGCGATGCGGCGGTTGCGGGAACGGCTTCGAGCGCGGCAGCATCGCCGCCATGTCGGGATCGCCGGAGATCGACATGATATCTTCAGCGTCACAGTAGAACGGCTCGACGTCGTCATAGCTGATCGGCCAGTCATTGCCGATGCCGTAGGTGCTTTTCAACCTGAAGTCATTGGGATGGAACCTTGGCGTCTGCGCGAACCAGCAGTTCGTTCCACCCCCCAGTCCGATGGTGTAGTTCCACGGCTTGTCGGAATTGGTCTTGTAGGTCGTCTCGTCGTCGATGTCGGTGTTGGCATTCTGCTGAAGTTGCCATTCATGGGTGTTGTGCCGGCCCCATTCGAGCACCAGGACGCGCGCCTTTCGGCGCTTGGCGAACTCATGCAGGAAGAAGGCCGAGCCGAAGCCGGAACCGATCGCGACGAGATCGAAATGATCGCTGGTGATTTGCTCGGGCTTTACGTCCAGCACCATCAGCCAAAACTCCTTGCCGCGCCGGGCACGCCCGCCGGATTCCGCTTCCGGCTCTTCGCTCCCGGCCTCATGCCGCCATTCTGCCGATCGAGTGATATTCGATGCCGTGGCGGGCGATCACCTTTGGGTCATAGAGGTTGCGGCCATCGAAGATGATCGGCGTGGTCAGCGCATCCTTCATCGCGTCGAAGGACGGCGCGCGGAAACTCTTCCATTCGGTGGCGATCAGCAGCGCATCGGCGCCGCGCAGCGCGGCTTCCTTGGTGCCGCACAACAACAGGTCGTCGCGCAGCCCGTAGATGTGCTGGCATTCCTGCATCGCCTCGGGGTCATAGGCCTGCACTTTGGCGCCGGCGTTCCACAGCGCCTCCATCAGCGTGCGGGCGGGCGCCTCGCGCATGTCGTCGGTGTTGGGCTTGAAGGCCAGCCCCCACAGCGCAAAGGTCTTGCCCTTGAGATTGCCCTTGAAATAACGATTCACCTTGTCGAACAGGACGGATTTCTGCTCGTTGTTGCGCTCCTCGACGGCGCGCAGCAGCTTGGCGTCGAACTTGACGCCTTCGGCGGTCTTGATCAGCGCGCGCACATCCTTGGGGAAGCACGAGCCGCCATAGCCAAGCCCCGGATAGATGAAGTGGTAGCCGATGCGCGGATCGCTGCCGATGCCCTTGCGGACCTCCTCGATGTCGGCGCCGAGCTGTTCGGCCAGGTTGGCCATCTCGTTCATGAAGCTGATCTTGGTCGCCAGCATGCAATTGGCGGCGTATTTGGTGAATTCGGCGCTGCGCACGTCCATCACGATCATCTTCTCGTGGTTGCGGTTGAAGGGAGCGTAGAGCTCGCGCATCACCGCTTCGGTGCCCTCGCTGTCGGTGCCGACGATGATGCGGTCGGGCTTCATGCAATCGGCAACCGCGGAACCCTCCTTGAGGAATTCCGGATTCGAAGCGACGTCGAAGGACAGGTCCTCGCGCCCTCTTTTCTTCAGCGTCTCGGCGACCCTGGCCTTCACCTTTTCGCAGGTGCCGACCGGCACGGTCGACTTGCCGACGATGATCTTGGGGGTGTCCATCTCACGGCCGATGGTCTCGGCGACCGCCAGCACATATTTGAGATCGGCCGAACCGTCCTCGCCCGGCGGCGTACCAACCGCGATCATCTGGATTTCGCCGTGCCTGACCGCGGCCGCTGCGTCGGTGGTGAACTTGATGCGGCCAGCGGCATGGTTCTCCTTGACGAGGCTTTCGAGCCCCGGCTCGAAAATCGGAACGAACCCCTGGTTGAGCCGCTCGACCTTATTGGCGTCGATGTCGACGCACACCACCTGGTGCCCGACTTCGGCAAGCACCGCTGCCTGCACGAGACCGACATAGCCAATTCCAAAGACCGTCAAATTCATTCGAGTTCATTCCCATGCAAGGCAGCGGACCGCTCTCGGCCCGGCCAGTTCAAATCGACTTTCCCAACTACTTTATGCTGCATGCCAGCGATTCTGGAAACTGACAGGGCTCGCCCAAGGCCGTGAACGCCACGCGATCGATCTGCAGCGTGAGCTTGCGGCCTGGATCGGCGAACTCTCCCATCCAACCGGTCATCTTGTCGCTGCCCCAAAGGCTGAAGAATATCTTCTGGGCATGCGTCGGCAATTTCGCCGGATCGGTGATCGTGTTGACCAGCTGGCCGTTGACATACCAGCGCAAGCTATCTTTCTGCCAGACGAAGGCATAGTCGTTGAAGGCCTTGTCGGTGCCGCCCGCCACGTCGACCAGCTTCTCATTGTTGCCCTTGCCGGCGATGTAGGCGTTGACCTGCACCTTGGAGGTGTCCTTGGTCAGGACCTCGAAGTCGATCTCATCCCAGGGCTGCTTGTCGGACGGTCCGATATAGGAGAAGAAAGCCGCATTGAGACCGGAGCCGGTGTCGGTCTTTATCCGCGCCTCATAGGTGCCGTAACCGAAGCGCTGCTTGGTCTGGATCTCGCCGCAGGCGTAGTCGCGGTCCTTCAGCTTCTGCTTTTCGAAGCCGAGCGACAGCACCCCGTCGGACAGCGCGACCAGGCCTTTCGACCAGGTGCAGTTTTGATGACTGCCGTTCGACCAACCGTCGGAAACATACCAGCGTGCACGATCGAAGCTGGTGAAATCATCGACGAATGAAGGCGACGACTGAATGTCCTGGGCGAGGGCGGGAGCCGTCACCAAGCTCCCAAGAGCGACGAGCAGCAACGCGCTGATCGCACTCAGCCGCTTGAGGCCGGCTCGTCTGGCCTGGCTTGTGAACGGCGTTCCGCCGGTTGCGATGGTGGACGTAGTCTTCGGATTCGAATTCATACCAAACTCACCTTTGTGCTGTGCATCCCCAACCCAAAGTCGACGTTCGAACCACTTCCTGAACGGGCCAACCTTGACCTCCTGCTTGACCCTCCCCTGACCTTGTCCTGCCTCGCATCAAATCTGTTGCAGCAATTGCGAACCTTCACTTTCAACCTCTGCCAGCGCCCGCCGGCCTGGTGTACTCGGCGGCAGCGGTGGCCGAATCGGACGCCGCATTCTCGTCGAAGACCGTATCCAGCGAATGACGGAGTTCTTTCATCATGCCGTTCTGGCGCGACAGCTCCGCGATGCGGCGTTCGCAATTCAGGATCGACGTCGTCAGTGCGCTGACTTCGGACGACCGACGGTCGGAGGTGGAGCCGTTCTCCATCGCTTCGACCAGGAAAGCGGCGTTGGTCGCCTTCGTCCGATAGCGATTCTCCAACCCGGCTCTCTCGGCCTCGATCTCGACCGCGATCTGCTCAAACAGCTTTGCCAGGCGATCAAGACGTGAACCATCGGTCTGCCGGTCGCGGGCCGGATCCCTAGATCTGAAACCGAATATCGAAGCCATGAACTCAGATTCCTGTCATCGCCGGCCTACGGGCCGGGCTTCTGGCCGATCCCCGCAGCCGGGGCTCAAAAAACTCATACTGCTCTGTCCTGCTCCCCTGAGGGAGAGACATCAGACCAATCCGATCGGGGGCCAGTTCGGCTGGTCGTCCAATTTGCTGCACCGCAACATAGACTGCCATCGTCTGGGCCGCGAGGCAACCACCCAGTTCGTAAACTCATAAATCCGACCGAAATGGTTTGCGCGATGAGCTTGTCGCCGGCGGGTCAACCCGGACGAAACGGACAGTTTCACCGCTCCTTGCCGCTGCTTGTGCCTGCCATCAAAAAACGCAATGGCGGCACGTGCTTGTGCCTGGACACAAGGCCGACGCGGCGAAACAGCGCCTCGAGCTTGTCGGACGCCACGCCCTGGACGATGGGGACGAGGTTGGATTGGCTGGCAAATGCGTAGGCCGCTGCCGATGCCAGCCCGTGCTCGGCCTTGACGTCGAGGAAATTGCGCAGCCGGTATTTGTCGCGCACGTGCCGCTCGTGCCGTCTCAACACCGCTTTCGAGCCTTCCGGCAGACTGTCGATCGCCAGGAGCGCGAGATCGGCATCGGCCAGACGCTTGAGGTCCTGAGTCTTGTGGCGGCCGCTGAGCGAATCGGCACGGACGATGGCGCCGTAGCCACACGAGCGGATGACCTTGAAGCGCGCGCCGCAGGCGACAGCGCGGGCATAGAGTTCATAGTCCTCGCCGAGCCGCAGGCTCTCGTCATAACGCAACCCATGGCGATCGAGGAAGGCGCGGCTGATCACCGGCTTGAGGAAGCCCAGTTCGCCCCTTTGCACGCGGCGCCTGGAAATATTGCCTTCGACGAAGCTCTCGAAATCGAGGAATTCCGGATCCGCGGCGAATTGCGGGGCGACGATTTTCGTCGCGTCGCCGGTTGCATCATCCCTGATGAGCATGATGTTGTCCGCCGCGAAATCCCAGTCGGCGACGGCAAACAGGTTGCGAAACCGGCCTTCGAGGAAAAAATCGTCGGCGTCGAGAATGCTGATGAACGGCGATCTCGAACTGGCGATCGCGGCGTTGCGAGCGTAGGAGGGGCCGCGATTGACATCGAGGCGCATCACCGCAAGCCGGCCGCTGCCGTCGTCGGCGGATCGCGCGACTGCCGCAGTGTCGTCCGTGGAGGCGTCGTCGACGACGACGACTTCCGCCACTTCCGGTTCGCGCAACGCGGACGCGATGGCGACGGCGATTGTCGCCGCCGCGTTCTTGGCCGCGATGATCACGCAGACCTGTGATTTCGTCATCGACATGGATAGCCTCTCGTACAGGTGATATCGATTTGTGTTCGCCCCGTACCCGTTCGATGCCCGATTGCCATCAGCGCCAGATCTGTGTTCATTCAACGACCGCCCGGCCGTTCAAAGATGCGGCGGCTGATATCGGCGGACGCCGCCCAACCGGCTTCCGCCAGATATCGGACCGGCGCGCGGCCGCACAGTTCCCACAGCACCGTTCGCCGCTGCGGCCACCGAAGCGACGACAGCCACGGCGCCATGACCATGTTGAGCAGGTCCTCATTGCCGATGCGCGACAGGATGCGCGTCGCACGCTCCGACAGCAGCGTGCCGGCACCGCCGAGCAGTACATCGGCTGCGCGTATACCAAGCAGCAGCGTATCGTCCAGTCCCTGCGCTACCGCGGCATCGAGCACATGCCGCTGGTCCGTCTCGTCGAGGCGGCTGGCGCTGGCGCGCACGTCACAGACATAGCCCGCGCAGGGTTCCCGGTTGAACAGTGCCTTGGCGACGCTGATGCAGGACAAAAGCAGCGTGTCGGCGGCCGAGGTGAACGGCACCGTCCCACCGGCGATTTCGACCTGCCGCTTTCGCCGCAGAAACCCGTCCGCGTCGCGCGGGCTCGGCGAGCCGGGCTGCTGGAGGCGGTAGTGGAGATCTACCGTGGACGGCCTCGGTCCGTCGCCGCGCGTCATATGCTGTTCGCCAAGGAAGCGAACCCACCAGACGGAGCGCGACTTGCCGGCGACCTCGTAGCCGATCGAGCGCAGCGCATCCCGCGCTTTGAAATAGCCGACCGGCGAAACCAGAATGTCGACATCGCCCGAGGGCTTCATGAAGTGATCGTCGTAGAGAAGCTGCTGCTGGAACGGACCCTTCAGAAAGACGAAATCGATCCGGCTTTCGCGCAGCACGTCATGGATCGCCATCGAATCCATGATGCAGGACGCGTTCATCGAAACCGTCCTCCTGCGGTAGCTGTCCAGCCAATGGAAAAGCTCGGGCGGTCTGTCACTGACAGGCGCGCGCGACAGGGCCTTGAGGACAAAGGTCGCGACCTTGTTCAGCCTGGCGATGTCGGCAACATTGGCACCGCCTGGGCCGGGCATCGATACGTCGCCAGTAGTGGCTCCTGCCCCGGCGAAATACAACCGCAGGCAGGCCCGCACATAGGCAACCTCGTCGGCACAATCGGCGGCGCGCAGTCGTTCATAGGAACCATCCGGCAAGGCCATTTAGCGCACAGTCTCCCCAAAAAGCGATTTGCGCGGCGCGTATGCTGCAAATGCGAAGCAAGCATCACCAAAAACCTTGATGGCGTAAAGCCTTTCCTTTTGCAGTGCAGAATTTTGCAACCTGAGCGTTTACCGACACTTCTGAAAAGTCGGTCAAAACCGATGTTGAAATACCGCCCCTACCAAGGCGTTTTCAGCTGGCCTCACCATGGATTTGCCGGCTGAGTTCACCCTATTAGGGATGCCTAAAATAAAGGCACTTGGCAAATGTTTTATTCAAGCAAAATCAAATGCTTAAAGAATCGGCATCGACATGGTCGCCAAACATAGGGAATCGGTCTAGAAGACGTCATATTTTAGGCATGACCCACACATAATGTGCTCGCGCAACCTGTAATTGATTAATGCCTGGTAAATCAGGCTTGACTCATAAATGCTGCCATGCAGCTATTGCGCTGCAGCATGCAAGTGCTGACGGCACTCGACAAGCCGTTTCCAGTCCTTATTGGAGAGTAAAATGGAACAGAATGTTGAAAAGCAAGAATACGAGACGCCAAGCCTGACAGTGCATGGTTCGATCGAAACCATCACCCAGGGCGGCGGCGGCAGCACGGCGATCGACGCGTCTTTCCCCGCGCATACGCCGATCGGCGACCTGACGTTTTCCTGAAGCCTATCGCAATTACTCCAGAGTGATGACGTTGGGACTCTGGGTTTAAAAAATAAGAGAGTCGGGGGCACTGCCTCCGACTCCCCTTTCATTGCCTGGAACTGCGAAGCGTAGTGTAAGCGAGGTTTTGGGATGAACTGGAAGCAATCCGGCCAGGAGTTGGCCGACCAGGATTTGGCCGACCGATATTCAGCCGACCACGTTCGTGTGAGTGCGACCAAGGATGCCGTGGCTTGCGAGTTCGGCGATGGCCTGGCGCTCCTCAATCTGAAATCCAACATCTATTACAGCCTGAACGGCGTCGGCGCCTTCATCTGGGATTTGATCCAGGAGCCCAGGTCGGTGGCGGAGATCCGCAGCGCCGTGCTTGCGCGCTACAATGTCGACCCGGAGCGCTGCCAGGCCGACGTCGAGGCACTGCTGAAGGGCCTGGCCGATAACGGGCTTGCGAGGCTTGATCATGAGGAACTTGTCTAAGCAGGTTCCGCACAAGGCCATGGTTTTGCGGCAGGAACCCGCGACCGAAAGGAGCCCCAGACAGAGAAAGCGCCGGCAAGGCCGACGAAGCCTGTTTGGGATTCTCTCCCTGAGCGGCTCGGAAATGATCTTCCTCGGCCGCTGCCTGCTGGTGGTCGCGGCGGTTCGGCTGGGGTTGACACTGTTGTCCTACAACCGTGTTCGCAGCCTGGTGACGCGGCTCGACGCGACACAGTGCGCCAGCATGGGCGAACTGCGGCGCGTCGCCTGGGGAGTTGCCGCAGCGGCCCGTTTCGTTCCCAACGCCACGTGCCTGACCCAGGCGCTTTCGGGTCAATACATGCTTGCTCGACAGGGCAATGCCTCGAAGATACGCATCGGCATCGAGCGCGGCACGGGCGAGCAACTCAAGGCGCATGCCTGGCTGGTCAGCGACAATCATATCGTGCTTGGCGGATCGATCGACGGTTTCGCCCATCTGGTCGACCACGGCAGCCGATGAGCGGCGTGGCCGGAATCCTGCTTCGACAGGGGCACGCGGCAGCGGCCCGGGGGCCCGCCCCAGCGGTCGCGGCGGCCGATATCCAGCAGATGCTGGCGCGCATGCGCCATCGTGGCCCAGATGGAAATTCGTGGTGGCTGGACACCGGCATCGCGCTTGGCCACGCCTGGCTCAACACCACCGATGACGCCGGCCCCGGTCCGTTGACGATGGCCGACGGCAAGCTCGCCATCACCGCCGATTGCCGGCTGGACAACCGCGACGAGCTGCTGGCCAGGCTTGGCATCCGCGACAGATCGGTCGCCGATGCGACCCTGCTGATGCGGGCCTATCTGCGTTGGGGCGAAGCCTGCCCCGTGCATCTGCAAGGCGATTTCGCCTTCGCCATCTGGGATGCCGAGCGGCAGCTGCTGTTTTGCGCGCGCGACCATTTCGGGGTCAAGCCGTTCTACTACCATGCGGCGGATCGGCGTTTTGCCTTTGCCTCGGAGATCGGGCCGATCTTGGGCGTCGAGGGGGTTGGCGGACATGTCAGCGAGCACCAGATCTCGGGGTTTTTGGCCGGGCTTCCCGATGATCCGCAGGCGACACCCTACAGCGACATCTTCAGCTTGCCGGCGCGCCACAGCCTAACCGTCACCGGCCAACAAGTGGTGCTGCGCCGTTACTGGCAGATCGAGCCGTCGCAACGACCGATAGGGTCGGATGTGCCTGAGGAATTCGCCCATCTGTTCTCGCAATCGGTGCGCAATCGCATGCGCGGAACCTCGGCGGTCGGCGCGATGCTGAGCGGCGGCCTCGATTCCTCCTCGATCGCCTGTGTCGCCGGCCTGCAGAACGCCGCCGAGCGCAAGCCGAGGCTGCCCACCTTCTCGCTAATTTTCGAAAAGGGCTCGTCGATGGACGAGCGCCCGTTCATCGATGCCGTGCTGGATCAGCAAAAGGTCGACGGAACGCTCATTCCAGTCGGCAACTATGCGCCATTCGCCGAGTTCGAACGGGTGCTGGAAGAGCAGGAAGGGACGTTCCTGGCGCCGGGCCTGACGCTGACCCGCGGCATCTACCGGACTGCCGGCGCCAAGGGCATCAAGGTGCTGCTGGACGGCCATGGCGGCGACGAGGTCGTTTCACAAGGTCATGGCCATCTGCATGAGCTTGCCAACGCCGGCAGATGGATGGATTTGTGGCGTGAGATCCGCAGCGCCTCCGACACCTATGGCGACAGCACGCTGGGCCTGTATTTCCAGTTCCTGACCCTCTACGGACCGGCCTGGCGGATCGCGAAGCTGAGACATTTGGCAAATCGCGTCCTGAACAGGATACGCAGACCGGCGCAGGCGCCGCGCGGCCGCGGCTGGCGCGACCTGATCAATCCCGATCTGGCCAGGCGCACCGAGCTTGTCGACCGATTTCACCGGGCCGGATATATGCCGCCCGGCGTCCAGGCCAGCGACGCCTTGAGCCATCGCTGGATCCTGTCGAATGGCTATGTCGCGCATGCTTTCGAGGTTCTCGACAAGGCCGCGGCCAATTTCGGCGTCGAGCCGCGCTATCCGTTCTGGGACAAGCCGCTGGTCGAGTTCTGCCTCGGCCTGCCCGGTGAGGAAAAGCTCAGCCACGGCTTTGGTCGCTATGTGCTGCGTCGCGCCATGGAAGGCGTGCTGCCGACAGCGGTTCAGTGGCGGCGCGACAAGATCGACTTCACCGCCAATCTCGTCAACGGCATGCTGCGCAACCACCGCGACCTCCTGGAACAGCTGCTGATCTCGGATGCGAGCCGCATCGCGCCCTACGTCAATCTCCCCCAGGTGAGTGCTGCCTATGCGCGGCTGCTGCGCCAGCCCGATCGGGCGGCGCCTTTGGATGTCCAGTATGTCTGGCGCTCGGCATCGCTGTCGCTCTGGCTGCGGCAGCTCCAGCGCAGCGGGAGCCCCGCATGATGCCGCGCAACGAGCCGCTCGCCGCATACAGTGATCATCCCCGCCCGCATGGCCGGACCGCGAGAGAGCGCCGCTTCTACCGCGCCTATGGCCTGACCATCGCGTCCGAGGTGACGTTGCCCGAACTGGAGCCGGCGGCGCCTGGGGCGGCGGATGTAGTGATCGCCGTCGGCCCGATCGACCTGCCAAAACCCAGCTTGGAAGCCGCGACCGAGTTTCGCTTCGAGGCGGACCAGCAATACCTCGCATGGCAGGCGGTCGGCGCATTCCTTATCAGCGATGGCTGCCGCATCGACGTCGAGCCGGCGCCCGGCGTCGACGACATGCTGATCGCGTTTCCGCTGCTGGGTCCGGTGATGGCGCTGCTGCTGCACCGGCGCGGCCTGCTCGTCCTGCACGCCAGTGCCATTGCGGTTGCTGGTACAAGCGCCATCTTCATGGGCGACAAGGGCGCCGGCAAGTCGACGACGGCAAGCGCGATGATCCGGGCCGGACATGACCTGCTTACCGATGACGTGGTGGCGCTGGATCTGGCCAATCCGGGTGAGCCGATGATCGTTCCGGGTTTTCCGCAGATCAAGCTGGCAGCCGATGCCGCGGCGGCGATCTCGCTCGGAGAAACCGAGGTGCGACCGCAAGTGCATCCGGCAATCGACAAGATGCAGCATCGCCTGAATGGTGCCTTTTCCGCCAACAGGGTGCCTGCGACCAGGATCTATATCCTCGAGCGCGGCGAAAAGGCCGCCATCACGCCGTTGCCCGGCATCGCCGCCCTGCCGGCCATCATCAAATTCTCCTATGTGACGCGGTTCGGCCGCGCGGCTCTGCCCAGCGATCTTGCAGAAGTGCATCTTCGCCAATGCGCGCGGCTGGTTGACCATGTCGGCGTTCGCCGCCTCGAAGTCCCGACGGGCCTCGACAGGATCGGTGAGGCCGTGGACCTGATCGAAAGGGATCTGGCGGCCGGGGATCTGACACCAGGTCGTTGGCGGCCGTGAGCGCAATTATGTCGAAGTCCTCAATCCTTCGCCTGTCTCTGTTTCGAGACGTTGCCGCATTCGGCGCCGCCATTGCCCAGATCGGCGGTCGGCGAACCTGGACGGCGCTGCTCTTCCTGATCCTCGGCAGCCTGACCGAAGGCATCTCCATCCTGCTGCTGGTGCCGCTGCTGCATCTGGTCGGACGCCCCGACCAGGATTTTGCGGTCAAGCTGCCGAACAATGATTTCATACGCTGGCTGGTGCCGGACGGAACGCTGCAACTGACGACCGTGCTTTGCGTGCTGGTCGGGCTTGTTGCCGTGCAGGCGGCGTTCAACCGCTTCAAGTCAGTCTACATGGCCAAACTGCTGTTCGATTTCATCAACCGCGTGCGCATGAATCTGTTCGAGAGCATCGGCAAGGCGCGCTGGGGCGTCTTCACGCGCATGCGCAGTTCCGATCTCGACCATGCCCTGACCGGCGATATCGACCGCGTCCAGGGCGCTGCCTTCTCGCTGTTGATGCTGGTGCAGATCGCCGTGCTTCTGGCCGGCTATCTGCTGGTTTCGGTGTTCATCTCGCCGGTGATGACGCTGTTTGCGGTCATTATCGGCATCGTGATGTTCGTGGCGCTGCAGCCGTTTCGATCGCGGGCCACCGCCTTTGGCCGGGTTCTGACCGCCAATCGCCAGGATCAGTACCGGACGGTTTCGGAATTCCTCGGCGGCATCAAGGTGGCCAAGAGCCTGAATGTCGAGGCGACCTATTTCGCACAGTTGCAAGCGACGCTCGAGAAGATGAAGGCCGACAATGTCGACTATGTGCGCAACAGCACGATCGGCACCGCGGTGTTCCAGGTGGCGAGCGTCGTTGGCTTGAGCCTGTTCATCTATGTGGCACTGGTCCGCTTCAACCTGTCGCTGGCCGAGATCGTCGTCCTGCTGCTGGTTTTCATGCGCATCGCGCCGCGCTTCATGGACATGCAGACGCAGGCCCAGCAGGTCTTGATCAATCTGCCCGCCTATACGGCGATGCGCGGCATGCAGGCGCGTTTCGACGCCGAACGCGAACCGAGCGATGCCGAAACCAGCGAAGGCGGCAAGCTGTCTCTGGCAACCGGCCTCAACATCAGGGACGTCTGTTTCGGCTATGGCGACGACCCGGCCAAGATGGTCGTCAGGGACATCACCTTCGGCCTGCCGGCCGGCAAGGTTACCGCGCTGATCGGCCCCTCCGGCTCGGGCAAGAGCACGATCGCCGACATGCTGCTCGGCCTGCTCGAGCCGACCGCCGGCACGATGCTCGTCGATGGCGTCGAGATCGATGCCGGCAACCGTCGCCGCTGGCGCGATCAGGTGGCCTATGTGCCGCAGGACGTGTTCCTGCTGCATGACACGATCGCGGCGAACCTGCGCCTTGCCGCGCCGCAAGCCAGCGATGACGATCTGTGGACCGCGCTGCGCTCGGCGCACGCCGGCGAATTCGTCGAACGGCTCGACATCGGGCTCGAGACGGTGGTCGGCGACCGCGGCGTGCGGCTTTCGGGCGGCGAACGCCAGCGCATTGCGCTTGCGCGCGCGCTGCTGCGCAAGCCGTCCCTGCTCATCCTGGACGAGGCCACCAGCGCGCTCGACTGGCAGAGCCAGTCGCTGATCGCCCAGTCGATTGACGGATTGCGCGGCACCATGACGATCCTGACCATCGCGCACCGGCCGTCGATGATCGCCTTCGCCGACTGGGTGGTGGCGATGGAAAACGGCCGGGTCGTCGAAGTCGGACAATATCAGCGGCTGAAGGAAAAAGCCGGCAGCCGATTGTCGCGAATGCTTTTGGGCGAACAGTCCGAGAGCCAGCCCGCTAACGTCGCGTGAGGCTGCCAGGCTTCTGGTTAGTGCAGGCTTCGCCTGGCGCTGCCCAGCTTCTCGCCTTCGGCCACCTCGGGCGCATTCAGCTTTCTCTCCGCGTCGCGAGCCATGTCGGCCGGCGTCGGCGGGCTCCGGGCGATCATGGCATAGACGAGCACGAAGTAGCCCGCCTGAATGATAATTGCGCAGATGATGACGCGGATCAGCGTCGTACCGATCGAAGCGCCGCCTAGCCAGGACCAGGCAACGACGATTGAAAGAGCGAAAATCATCCCGACGATGAATTTTGGAAGTGCCATACCCAACAGCCCATAAACCGGCTCGGGTCTATATAACGATTGCCCCACCCGAGCGCCGTCCCTTGTCATGCGGGCTTGTTAAGGTCGCCCGCTCTCGGCCGGTTGCTTCCGGCCTTTTCTACCTGTCGCCACTCTGACAGGTATAATTTGCAATTCTATTAAGGCGAGCAGTAGGCGGCAAGGGCAACTCCGGATATTTTTGATTGAGCTTTTGCGATCGATTCGGCCATGCTGCAACGCACGCAAAGGGATTTGAACCGACCTCGAATGGTCGCCATTCTTGAGTAAAAGAAACAATATTAAGTAGTATTTTACAGGATTTGCCTTGAGTATCGAGCTCTTCTGAAGCACTATTGTGCTCCATGCCTTACCCCATAGGACAGCCCGCCTAAGAACCGCCCCAAAAAGGCCCTTATTTTTCGAGGTTTGCCCATTTATTGTCACAAATGTGCTAAATATCCCGAAATTTGTGCATGGCTAGCTTATTATTTAGTCAATTCATGACGCGACTATTTCAACCGGTTGGTAAATTGTGTGTTGCGCTGCAACATTTTTTTGGTATCTTGCGGCGAACCATTCGTTCACGCATGGAGTTTACGGCATGAGGGACGTTGCCAAGTCGGCCACAGCGGGCTTTTCGCAGGTCGACATCGATTTTCCGCCGCCGATCGGCGGCCTGCTCAAACGCAGCTTCGATATCACCGGATCACTGATTGGCTTGATCGCTCTCAGCCCGCTGTTTGTTATGATCGCTCTGCTCGTCAAACTTTCCGACGGCGGATCGATTTTCTACGGCCACAGGCGAATCGGACGCGGGGGACGGATTTTTCCGTGCCTGAAGTTCCGCACCATGGTTCCCGATGGCGACAAGGTGCTGGCCGCCTATCTCGCAACCAACCCGGACGCCAACGCGGAATGGGTGGCGACCCGCAAGCTGAAGAGCGATCCGCGCGTCACCCGCGTCGGAGCAGTCTTGAGGAAACTCAGCCTCGATGAGCTGCCGCAGATCATCAACATCCTGCAGGGCGACATGAGCCTTGTCGGGCCGCGTCCGGTCGTGCGCGACGAGCTCGAGATCTATGGCACCTCCGCCGTCTACTATCTGAAATCCCGCCCGGGCCTGACCGGCCTGTGGCAAGTGAGCGGTCGCAACGACGTCTCCTATGACAGCCGCGTCGCCTTCGATCGCCACTATGTCGAGAACTGGTCGCTGTTCGAGGATGTTCGCATCATCATCAAGACTGTCCCCGCCGTCTGGATGTCACGCGGTTCTTATTGACCGCCGCGATGCCAGGCTTTCGCGGCAAGCATCTTCGGGCGATGGGGCTAAAGCGGATCGGAACGTTCAGTTGAAAACAGACATGTTTGAAGCCCTTCGCAGCGGCCCGGTTTGCGGCCGGCTGCGAAGGGCGCGTTTGCTGGCCATATGCGTTGCCATGTCGCTGGCCATCCCCCACATAGCCACGGCCGACGAGTACCGTCTTGGATCGCAGGACAAGCTCACCATCCGCGTTGCCGAATGGCAGACGGTCGAAGGCACATTCCGTGACTGGTCGGCGGTGAATGGCGAATACACGGTTGGGCCTTCCGGCACGCTGTCGGTGCCGTTCGCCGGCGAGCTTCCGGCATCCGGCAAGACCACGTCGGAAATCGCGGCGGCGATCGGCCAGGCATTGCAGCGCAAGCTCGCTCTGTCGGACAAGCCCGAAGCCTCCGTCGAAATGGCGCAGTACCGGCCATTCTACATTTCGGGCGAAGTCCAGAACCCCGGCCAATTTCCCTATGTGCCCGAGCTGACGGTGCTGAAGGCCATCAGTGTCGCCGGTGGCATCAGGCGAAACGCCGACTACGGCCCGCAGCTCGGCAAGGACCTGGTCACCGCCAAGGGCAATTTCGATATCTCTGACGACCAGCGCATTCGGCTGCTCGTCAAGCGCGCCCGCATCGACGCCGATATGGCCGGCAAGGCGAGTTTCGAGGTGCCGAAGGAGGCCGAGGCCGATCCCAGATTGCCAGCCATCGTCGCAGACGAGATGACGATCCTGACGTCCGACCAAAAGGCGCTGAAGCTGAAGCTTGAGGCGCTCAGCGATCTGAAGGGGGTTCTGCAGTCCGAAATCGAGTCGCTGCAGAAGAAGATCGTCAACCAGCAGCAGCAGGTCGACCTGGCACAGCAGCAGCTCACCAGCATCGGCCCGCTGGCACAGAAAGGCCTGATCGCCAACGCCCGGCTGCTCGATTCGCGGCAGTCCGTCGCCGACCTGCAGGGCAAGATCCTGGACTACGAAACGGCCATCCTCACCGCCAAGCAGGCGATCAGCAAGGCGACGCAGGACGCCATCGATGCCCAGAACACCTTGAGTTCAAATCTCGCCACCGACCGGCAGCAGACCGAAGCCGACCTCAACGAGGCCGCGCTCAAGGTGAATATGCAGAAAGGCCTGATGGCCCAAGCCAGCGATCCCTCGATGAGGTCCGCCAGCGACACCGACCAGCAACCCAGCCTGCTCTACGCACTGGTGCGGGTCGTCGACGGCAAGAGCAGCGAAATCTCGGCGAAGGAAGATACGCCGGTGCTGCCCGGCGACGTGATCAAGGTCAAGCTGGCGCCGCTGACCAGTCAGTAGACGCCCAGCCAGTAGACCCCTTGAGCAGTTCACCGTTTCACGGAAACGGCGAACTGCCCTAACTCTTTGTTTTGACGCAATTCCCTGAGGGAAAGCGCTACGCGCTTTTCCCGTGAAAACCGTTTCATACTTTCCTGGAATTGTTCTAGCCAGCAGACCCGGAAACCCCAGCACGATCCGGCGTTTTGATCCATCCCGCCAGGGATGGATCCCGCCTTGGGCCAGGCCTGCATGGACGAAAGCTCCCAGGCGAAACCGCCGTTGGCCCGATAAAGCGCGTCGCGTTTGAAGGGATTCATGCGACGCGCTTCAAGCCTTTCTAATGCAGGTCAAAACCGCTGCGCAGTTTGCCCTGCATCGACTCAGGACGGGTTGGCGGCCGCCGGACCATTCACATGCCGGGGCCAGGCGGCCTCTCTCTTGGCCGCCTCGGCCTGCTCGAAAGCGGGGCTCCACGCCGTGCGGGTGACCGGCAGCCGCGCCAGCTTGAAGAAGCTGAAATACATCAGGAAGGAGCCCATGATGTAGGGGTTGAGAATCTCGACCTCGACGAAGGAGCGGATCAGGAGCAGCACCATCACGCCGAAGAGAATCACCGAATCCGCTTGCCATGCCTTGAAGATCACCGCCGAGACATGGCCGTAGAGCGTGCGCAGCATGATCAGCGAGACCAGCGTCGCTCCGACGAAGCCGAGTTCGACGAGGGCTTCGATATAGGTGTTGTGGAAATGGAAGCCGGTGCGGGTGGTGATGTAGAATTCGTTCCACAGCCGCTCGGCTTCGGCGAAGCCCTGCACCCAATAGGCGGCATAGCCGAGGCCGAGAATCGGTGCTTTCTGCACGGCGTTCCAGCCCTGCTCCCACAGATAGGTCCGCCCGGTGAGCGTCGAATCCTTGCCGAAGAGGCCAAGGACGAAGTCCATCAGCCCGAGATTCAAGGCGACGAAGGCGACCACGACCAGCAGGCCGGCGCCGATCAGGAAGATCACCCGCCGATAGCGCCGCGACAGCAGCTTGCTCATGGTAAGAAGCGCGACCAGCGCCAGGACCGCCGGTATCGAGGCCATCGAGGTGGCGGAATGCGCAATGACGAGCAGATAGGCCGACAACAGCACGATAGGCACCGCCAGGATGACGCTCCGCCAGCCGCGCCTGTAAAAAGCAACGAAAACGACGCAGAAGTAGATGCCGAGCGAGGCGACAAAGCCAATCTGGTTCTTGGAGGCGAAAGCGCCGACGAAGTTGTAGGTCCCGTCGAGAACGTCCTCGGAATAGTTTCCGACCCGCAGCGAGTAGAGCAGGACGACAAATATCCCGATCAGGGCGCCTATGGTCAATGTACGCACACTGACGGTGCGCGCCGCGACGTAGGCGCAGGCGATATGGGAAAAATATTGGATCGACGTCCTCGCGGTGACGCCGGGCGCCTGCGACCAGAAGACCGAAAAGCAGACATAGGCGGCAAACAGCAGCGGCAGCCAGGCGCTGGACAGGTGCCGCAGGAACCGCCGGTAGTCGACCAGGATGAGCGGCAGCCAGACCGCGTAGTAGGCGAGAATCAGGATCTGGCCGAAAATGACCGAATAGGAAAACGCCCAGATCGAGACGGCAACGGCAAAACTGCCATAGACCGAATTCTTCTCGGGATCGACCAGCAGGGACTTTGGAATCTTCATCTCAGAGTCCCGCCGGCGCGACCCAAGGCCGGCAGGCCGCGGGCCAGTCGGCATATCCGCAAACAAGGGCGTGCAATAAACGGCGTCTCCATTGTGCAGTGCAATATAACCTATCGCGCCCTGCGCTCAATGGCAAATCCGGTCACCTTGTCTTACAACGAGGCGATTGCCGAGATCAGGCCGGCGCTTGTCCGGCCACAGCTGCCTGGATCAGCGCTACCACAGTGCCCCGCCGGTGATCTGTATGTTTTCCATGGTGATGCCCTTGGCCAGATCCGAGCACAGGAAGACGGCAAGAGCCGCGATCTCCCGTGGCTGCAGGAGGCGCTGCTGCGGGTTGCCGCTGGCGATTTCGGCCATCGCTTGCTCCGCCGTGCGCCGCTTGCCTTCGCGCTCGACGACCTGCGCCACGTTGCGGCGCATCAGTTCGGTCTCAACCCAGGTCGGGCTGATCATGACGCAGGTGACGCCATGCGCCGCCCCTTCCAGCGCCACGCAGCGGGTCAGGCCGAGCAGGCCGGCCTTGGAAGCGCAATAGGCCGGGTTGTCCTTCCAGCCGACGGAGGCGGCGGTCGAGCCTATGTTGACGATACGGCCCCAGCCGCGCCCGATCATGCCGGGCAGCACGGCACGGGTGACGCGGAAGGCGCCGGTCAGATTGGTGTCGACGATCTTGTCCCACAGCGCGTCGGAGTGGCCGCAGACCGGCTGCTCGGCGGTGGTGCCGGCGGCGTTGACCAATATGTCGGCGGGGCCAATAGCGGCTTCGGCTTCCGCCGCGAAACCGTTGGTGACGTCGCTATCGCGCACGTCGAGATGGGCGGCGTGAACCCTGGTGCCATGGGCGGCAAGAGCCGAACGCACACGCACGATTTCGTCGGCGCCGGGATAATAGGCGGCATCGGATTTGTCGGCGCCGGCGGGCGCAATGTAGGAGCCGACGGCGACATTGGCGCCAGCCTCAGCCAGTGCCGTGGCAATGGCAAAGCCCATTCCGGAAAACCCGCCGGTGATGATCGCGCTGCGGCCGGAAAGGTTTGTCATCAGGCGTGGTCTCCAAGACAATTCGGTGCGGGCAGCCAGGCTACCTTGCCTACAACGCGGCTCACAAGATCAGTGTCGTCAAAGTGGTTTGCCCAGCCATTCGCGATAAAAACCTTCGAGATCGGGTTCGAAATCATGCACGATCGGATATCCCGGCGCCGCCGCCTCGACCTCGTGCAAGGTACCGCACTGCGGGCAGATGAATTCGCGGATTTCCATCCATTCGGGATCGGGAAGATCGCTGTTCGGATAGATCTCGCGCAGGGATTGCTCGGTGTTGCGCACGTTGATGGCGGCGTTGAGCTTCCAGTTCTTGCGGTAGTCGCCGAAGGAGTGGCCGCACTCGCAGCGGGTTATCCGCTCATCGCCGCTCTGGCAGATGAACAGGTGATCCGAGACCGGCAGCAGGATCGGATCCTTCCAGGCGACGCGATCCTGATAGACTGCGACCATCTTGAAGAAACGGTCATCGTCCTTGTAGGCACTCATGATGCGCCGCGTCTGCGGCCAGGGCAGCTGGCCGGCAGCCAGATCGCGGATGACTTCCTTGCTGTACGAGGTCATGGCTTTGCTCCCGGCGTGAAGATGGACCTTGCGTCGACGTTCCAGAAATCACTGAAATCCTTGGTGAAGCGCGACGACAGCTTGATCGCGCTGGCGTACATTTTCTTCACCTCGGGCGCGAAGTCGGCCTTTTCGACCCTGCCTCGCTCGGTGGCGATCCAGTCCGCCACCGGGATTGCTTTCGCCAGCCGCTCTTTGCGCATGGCGGCACGCCGAGTCACGGTCGCATCGATATCGGCCGTGGGATAACCGTCTTCATCGTCCCTCAGCACGATGCCGAACACGCTGTCCGCCGCTTCGCGGGTGAGAAAACCGTTCTCGACATCCCAGGCCGTCTTGATCGGATCGCGCTCCAGCACGTCGCCGTAGCCGCCACCGCCATTGTAGGAATGGCTGAAGATATCGCCTTCCTTGTGCGGCGAGGTGATGTAGGGACCCTCGACCACGACATGGTCGCCACCAATGTTCTTCTCGTAGTCCGACACAAGCGGGTCGATGCCTGGCGCATGCGCCAGCGGTTCGCCCCTGGCCGCCAGTTCATGGATGTTGGAATTGCGCACGGCGCGGTGCTTCTGGCAGGTCGGCGCCGGATAGCCGCCGCACATGCCGCCATTGTCGAACACCCGCGAAGAGTGTTCCGAGGTGTGGAGCCGCAGATGCGAGGTCTTGTTGATCAGCCAGGTCGAGACGAAGGAACAGCCGCCGCGATATTTGCCGGCGCCGCCGGAATTCGGCACGATCGAGCGGCCGATATAGACCATCGGCATCGACTGTTCCCAGACCTCGATGTTGCCCATGTCGGATTCCGGGTTCCAGCCGACATAGGCGGTGTCGAGGCCATCCTTGATGGCCAGAGCGCCGGAGCCGGCGGCGGCGCATTCGAAGTGCGCCATGCCGAACGGTGTGCCGTACTGGCTTTCGCCGCCCATCTCGATCATCGGGCTGTTGACCTGACCGACGAACGCCTCCTCGACGAAACCACGGGCAATGAAGCTGCGCGACAGCAGCCGCTGGAACACGCCATAGGCCGGCAGCAGCAGCGCCCATGATGTGGCTGTCGCCACCATCTCGTTGTCGGGGTTGGTCCAGGTGCCGTGCGGCAGTTTCAGCTCGGTCGCCATCCAGGCGCCGTCATTGACCAGGCCTTCGAAATTCATGTGCTGGGTCAAGGTCACGAACATGCCGCCATCCATGCCGGCCGGCGTGCAGTTCATCGAATGGTAGCCCCAGGGCTGGGTGCCCTCGAAGTCCATGGTGATCTTGCCGTCGGTGGTGATCTCCATCTCGATCGGGATGTTGTAGAGCCAGTCCGGATCGCCGAGCAGCTGGAAGCCGGGCTTGCCTGCCGTGACATGGCCATAGAAGGTGTGGCCGCGATAGATGCCGGGCACGGTGAGCTGGCGGGTACGGGCAAGCTGCGCGCGGCGGCCTTCCTCGATGAACTCCTTCGACACCTTCATCCAGTAGTCGAGGCCGATCTCGGAGATCAGCTGCTTGACGCTTTCGCGCATGTCGATGCAGGAGGCGACCTTGGCCTTCTCGTCCAGCACCCAGTAGATCGGCATGCGCAGATTGCGCTCGCAGCGGATGACATAGTCACGGCGGATCTCGTCGTTCTCGCCGATCTTCTCGGCGCAGACGAACAGGCCTTCGGTGAAGCGCTCCTGCGCCAGGCAGACGTCGCCGCCGGGCGTGATGCCGCCGGCCTCGAGCTCATGGCAGACGGCACCGGCCCAGCCGACCAGGGTGCCCTCATGGAAGATCGGCACCACGTCCATGACGTCGGGCACCTGCACGGTGCCGATGAAGGCGTCGTTGTTGGCGAAGATGTCGCCTTCGCGGATGCGCGGGTTTTCCTCGTAGTTGTTCTTGATCATCCATTTGATGAACCGGCTCATCGTGTGGACATGCACCATGATGCCGTTGGAGAGCGCGATGGCATCGCCCTCGGGGGTGTAGATGGCGACCACCATCTCGCCGACTTCGCGCACGCCGGGCGAGGCCGAGATGCGGCGGGCCATTTCGCGTGCAGAGACGCAATAGGCGCGCAGCTTCGTGTGCAACGTCTCGAATTTCAGCGGATCCTGGTTGCGCAGCGAGAGTTCCGTGATGCCGTCATAGCAGCCGGTCTCTTCCATCAGTCGCTCGGAATCGAGCAATCTTTCGCGAAGGCGCAGGGCCGAGGCAGGTTTGTCCAACATGGCGATCGCCCTCTCAAGCGTGGGTGTAGTGCAGCAGCGTCCATTCATCGACATGGACGCGGTCTTGCGGGTGGACGACGAGCGTCGTGGCGGGGTGTTCGATGATGGCCGGGCCGATCACTTCGTGACCGGGCTGCAAGAGATCCATCTCGTAGAGATTGGCCTTGTGCCAGCGCCCACCGATATAGGCCTCGCGCACGCCCTTGTGGGCGGCAGCCGGATTGGAGGCACCGAGCGGCCGCTTGAGCAGCACCGGCTTGACCTTGTCGGCGGTGGCGATCAGGCCGAGTTCGGTGATGGTGAACCCGGCCTCGCCATAGCGCGACACGCGGTGGTTGACCTTGGCATAGACCGCCTCGAACTCGTCGAGCACCTTGCGCATGTCGTCGGCCGAGTTGACCTCAGCGAGCGGCGCCATCACTTCGACGTCCTCGAGCTGGCCGGTGTAGCGCATCATCAGGATCGGCACGGTCCTGATCTTTTCGCGCGCATGGCCGTCGGCGATCATCTCGTCGACCGCTGCCTTGGTCAGATCGTTCCAGACCGTGGTGACCTTGGCGCCGAAAGCGGCAAGCGTCGCCTCGTCGGCGCGCGAGGGGATGTCGTGCTGCGTCGACACCGAATGCCGGCGCATGAAATCGGCCGTTGTGCAGCCGAAGGCGGAGAAGGCGGCGGCGAACTGGAAGGTGATGATGTCCTTGAAGCCGATGCCCCTGGAGCAGCCGGCCAGGTGCAGCGGGCCCGAACCGCCATAGGACAGCAGCGTGAACTCGGAGGGGTGGATGCCCTGGCCGGAGATGACGCGGCGCAGCGCGTTGTTGGCGTCGGCCTCCAGCATGTCGATCATGCCTTCGGCGGCCTCCTCGACACCGACGCCGAGCACGTTGGCGCACTTTTCCTCGAAAGCCTTGCGGGCCTTCTCGACCTGCAGCACGACCTTGCCGCCGAGGAAGTAATACGGGTTCAGCCGGCCGAGAATGGCGTCGCAATCGGCGATGGTCGGTTCGGCACCGCCCCTGGCAAAGCAGATCGGGCCGGGATCGGAGCCCGCGCTTTCCGGTCCGAGACTGACTTTCTTGGTCAGCGGATCGACCTTGAGGATCATGCCGGCGCCCGCACCAATGGTGTCGAGATGCAGCGTCGGCACGTTGAGCTTGAAACGATCCATCAGCGGCTCGTTCTCGATCCGCGTCTGGCCGCGCGTGATGACCCCCATGTCGAAGGAAGTGCCGCCCATGTCCGAACAGATCAGCGAGTCATTGCCGATCAGCTTGCCGACATAGGCAGCACCGAGAATGCCGCCGATCGGGCCTGAAATCATGGTTTCATGCAGGCGCGGATGATTGATCGAGGTCAGGCCGCCGAAGGAGAGCAGCGTCTGCACGCCATATTTGAAGCCGTATTTCTTCGAGACGTCTTCGATCCCCTTGAGCTGCTTGCGGCCACGCGACGTGGCGTAAGCCTCGATCAGCACCGAGTTCAGCCGCGATTGTTCGCGGATGACCGGACGAACCTCGTGGCTGGTGTAGACGGTGATCTCGGCGCCGGCCTTTTCGATCTCTTCGCGGCAGATCTCGGCGATGCGCTTCTCGTGCACCGGATTGACGTGCGAGAAGATCGTCATGATGCAGATCCCCTCGACCTTGTCGGCGATCAGTTTTTTCGCCGCCGCCGCGACCTCATGCTCGTAGAGCGGCAGCACGATGTCGCCGAACTGGTCGATGCGTTCGGTGACGCCATGGGTACGGCGGCGTGGCACCAGCGGGTCGGGATGATGATGGGTGACCGCATGCAGCCGGTCGGCGTAGGAATAGTCGGCCCAGGCCTGCAGGCCGCGACCCATCAGGATCATGTCCTCGAGGCCCTTGGTGGTGATCAGGCCGAGCCGGCGCCCGGTGCGCGACAGCAGCGTGTTGAGCATGCCGGTACCGGAATAGAGCACGACATTGACGCCGGAAAACAGCTGCTCCAGCGAGATGCCCCAGGCGTCCGCCGCGTCCTCGGCCGAAGCGAGGAAACCTTCGGCTTCGTTCTTCGGTGTCGTCGCCGACTTGCCTATCTTGAAGTGGCCGTCCTGATCGACAAGGATCGTGTCGGTCATGGTGCCGCCGGCGTCGATACCGATGACAATTGGATTGCCAATGATCGGCTGATTGCCAACGATGGGGCCGGTGAGGTTGGGCTGGGTCACGGTCGCCTCGGAATCTGGTCTAAGTTGTCGCTAGGCTAGATTCGGCGGGTGGCCTCGCGCCATATGCCTAAAGACACAATGACGGGCTGACTGACATCGCCGAAAAAAGGGCATGCGCATGGGGACCATCTGGGCGCCGCTCGCCAAAGCGATCGCCGCCACCGGCACGGACAGGCATGTCGACTGCCTGATCGACCTGATCGGCGCGGACATCGCGCACGACCTCGTCACCGTGACGCGCTATTCGGCGACGCAGACACCGGAATTCGTCAAGCACCGGCGCTTCTCGGACGAGATGGTGCAGCGCTATCTCGCCAGCTACTACGTGTTCGACCCCTTCTACGCCTCGTGGCGACGCGAGCGAAGGCTCGGCATCATGCCGCTGAAGCGGCTTGCCGACGACGCGGCCAAGCGCGGCCAGTACATTGCCGGCTTCCTGGCGCAGTCGGAAATCTGCGACGAGGTTGGCATCATGCTGGCCGATGGCGGCGACTGGTGCCTCGGCATCTTCCTCGACCGCTCGACCACCGCATTCAAGGACAGCGAGATCGCCCTGCTGGACGAGCGGCTGCCGGTGTTCGAGGCGTTGCATGCGCTCGACATCAAGGCGCGCGGAACCGAGTTCTCCCGCACCTCGGCACCGACCGGCCCCGGTGCCTCGCCCCGGCAGGAGCCGAGCATCCCGGCAAGCCTGTGGCCGGAACTGTCGCTGCGCGAGCGGGAACTGGTCCAGCTGATCCTGGCCGGCCACCCGACGGCGAACATTGCCGAGCGCCTCGGCATCACCGTCGGCACCGTGAAGAACCATCGCCGCCGCATCTACGAAAAACTCGACATCACCACCGAGCGGGAACTGTTCCTGCAGTTCTTCCAGCACCAGGTGGACCGATAGATGCTCCTGCGTCGGTGGCGATGTGACAGCGCCATCCACCGGACCATTCCCTGCGTCGGCGGATATAGCTACAATTCTGCGTGACGGGGGCAACGAAGGGAGCGCTACACGCGTATGATTGCCAACGCCCGAATTGACGAGAACGCAAGAAAGATATGGGAAAGCCATGACACCGAGTGACTGTTCGGCATGCGCGATGACCTGCCATGGGCTCGCCATGCGACCGGCGGAACCTGCGGCGGTCAGGCTGGAGTGTGCATCGTTTGCTTAGGGCCGAACCCGCCGCGCTGTCCGATGACGAGCTTCTGGATCGCTACCAGCGTGCGGCCTTCGACTATTTCCAGGAGAATGTGAACGCGGAGAACGGGCTGGTCGCCGATACGTCGCGGCCGAATTCGCCGGCCAGCATCGCCGTCGTCGGTTTCGCCCTGTCCTGCTATCCGATTGGCGTCGAGCGCGGCTGGATGACACGCGAGGCGGCGGTGAAACTGACCCTTGCTGCACTGCGCTTCTTCTCGACCTCCACGCAAGGCAATGGCGACGACGTCACCGGCCACAAAGGCTTCTACTACCACTTTCTCGACATGCGGACCGGCCTGCGCGTCTGGCGCTGCGAACTGTCGATGGTGGATACGGCATTGCTGATCGCCGGCGTGCTGGTGGCGGGCGCCTATTTCTCCGGTGACGATGACGAGGAAGCCGAGATCCGCCGGCTGGCCGAGGCGCTCTACCGGCGTGTCGACTGGCGGTGGGCGCAAGGCAGCAGTCCAACCTTGCGGCAGGGCTGGAAGCCGAAGAGCGGCTTTCTCCACTATGGCTGGGAAGGCTACAACGAAGCGACGATCCTCTATGTGCTGTCGATGGCCTCGCCCGACAGCCCGACCTCCGGCGACAGCTACGAAGGTTGGACGGCGACCTACCAGTGGGAGAACATCTACGGCTACGACGTGCTCTATGGCGGACCGCTGTTCATGCACCAGTTCTCGCATGCCTGGATCGATTTCGCCGGCATCCGCGACGCTTTCATGCGCGAGAAGAATTCGGACTATTTCGAAAACAGCCGCCGCTCGACCTACCTCCACCGCGACTATGCGCGGCACAACCCCTACGGCTATGGCGGCTACGACGAGAACCTGTGGGGACTTTCGGCAGGCGACGGGCCGGGCGGCTTTCGTACCAGCGTGGATCGGCAGCGCCGCCGGTTTTCCGGCTATGCCGCGCGCGGCGCACCGTTCGGGCCGGATGACGGGACGATCGCCCCATGGTCCTACCCCGCGTCACTGCCTTTCGCGCCGGAGATCTGCCTGGCGGCGTTGCGCCATCTCGGGGATCGCTACCCCGAGGTGGTCGACAATTTCCGGCTGCCGAGCGGCTTCAATCCGACACTGGCGAACCGGCGAAAATTCGGCCGCAACGGCTGGGTGTCGGAAGGCCACTACGGCCTGGACCAGGGCATTGTGGTGATGATGATCGAGAACCACCGCTCGCGCCTGGTCTGGAAGCTGATGCGGTCCAACCAGCACATCCGTCGCGGCTTGCGCAAGGCGGGTTTCACGGGTGGATGGCTGTCGAGGGATGACGGCGATGGCGCGTGACCGGACTGCCGCCTTCCCTGTCGACCGCAATGACATCGAGCTGATCCAGCACGCCCATCCACCGCACTGGAAGAACCCGGAGCCGGACGGTCCCTACAACCTCGTCGTCATCGGCGCCGGGCCAGCCGGGTTGACCGCCGCCCGCGACGCGGCCGGCCTCGGCGCAAAGGTCGCTCTGATCGAACGCAACCTGATCGGCGGCGCCTGCGTCAATGTCGGCTGCATCCCGTCGAAGTCAGTCATCCGCACGGCCAGGCTCTATGCCGATATGCGCGATGCCGAAAGTTTTGGCGGCGACACGCCGGAGCGTCTTCACGTCGACTTCCAGCGGGCCATGCGGCGCATGCGGCAAATCCGGCAGCGGATAAGCCGCGCCGATTCGGCCGCGACCATCGCCTCGGAAGGCATCGATGTCTTTTTCGGCGAAGCGCGGTTTGCCGGACCGGACGCGGTCATCGTCGCCGGCAAGACGCTGCGTTTCAAGAAGGCGCTGGTCGCAACAGGTGCCCGTGCGAGCCTGCCGACAATTCCGGGGCTGGCCGAAGCCGGTTATCTCAGCAACGAGACCGTGTTCAACCTCACAGCGTGCCCGCCACGGCTTCTGGTCATCGGCGGCGGACCGCTCGGTTGCGAGGCGGCGCAGGCCTTCTGCCTTCTGGGCGCGAAAGTCATCCTGGCCCAGCGGGACCCGATGTTCCTGCCCGGCGAGGAGCGCGACGCCGCCCAGGTCCTTTCGGATGCGCTGGCGCGCGAAGGGGTCGAGGTTCGGCTCAACACCGAGGTCGTGGCGGTACGGACGGCAGGCGGGAAGAAGCTCGCCGACCTGCTCCGGGACGACGACACGACGACGATTTCCGTCGACGAGATCATCACCGGCATCGGCCGTTCGCCCAATGTCGACGGTCTCGACTTGGAAAACGCCGGGGTGGCATACGATGCCAACGGCATCAAGGTCGACGATTATCTGCGGACCACAAATCCGCGCGTCTATGCCGCGGGCGATGTCTGCCTCGACTACAAATTCACCCATATCGCGGAGGCAACGGCCCGCATCGTCGTGCAGAACGCCCTGTTCCTCGGGCGCAAGAGGGTGAGCCAGCTGGTCGTGCCGTGGTGCACCTATACCGATCCGGAAATTGCCCATGTCGGCCTCTATCCGGCACAGGCGCGCCAGGATGGCATCCCGGTCAAGACCTATACGGTGCTGATGCACGACGTCGCGCGTGCGGTCATGGACGGCGAGGAGGAGGGCTTTGTCAAAATCCACGTCAAGGAAGGGTCGGATCGCATTCTGGGTGCCACGGTCGTCGCCAGCCATGCAGGCGAGATGATCAATGCGGTGTCGCTCGCCATCAAATCCGGTATGGGACTGCACGCGCTTGCCGACGTCATCCATCCCTTCCCGACGCAGGCACAAGGCATAAAGATGGCCGGAGACGCCTACCGGCGTACCCGGTTCACTTCACTGTGGAAGCGATTGTCGGCGCGCTGGCTGGCGTGGTCCAGGCAGTGACCCCTGTGGCCCGCCGCCATGTTGCTGCACCAGACATCCAATGTATATCCGCCGCTTGACGCAAGCGCCGTTCAGCTAAACGAGTCGAACCCCTTTTGTGATCGCGGAACCGTCTGGAATGCCGTCTGGAACAGAGCCTTGGAGCGCCGAACGGGCGTGTGCTGGTCGTGTCGCACGATCCGGCCTTTCCGCCGCAGTCAGGCACGGATTTGCGCAACCACCGCAATGCCGTGGCGGCAGCGGCGTTCGGACCCGTCTGCCTGGCATCGGTGCGGCCGCAGGCTGTGGAAGCCGTCGACCCGCCGATCCGCATCGAGGCCCTGTCGATCGACGGTGAAGCTCGCACCGGTTCGATCGGCTGGTGGCGCATAAGGGCAGAACATCGCATTTCGCGCTCCGCCCTGACGCGGCTCGAGACCCTCGTTCGAGACTTCCGCCCGGACACAATTGTGGTCGAGGGCATAGGCCTGTTCAAGCTACTGCAGCCTTTGAGACCCCTGACGAAACAGCTCATCCTCGACATGCACAATGTCGAGTCCGACCTGGCGGGGCAATTGCATCGCGCCGACAAGGCGCGATCCGCCGCGGCCAGGCTCGCCACGACCATTGCCATCAGGCGCCTCGAAGGAACGGCGCTTTCCCTCGTCGACAGGGTATGGGTGTGCTCGAACGAGGATCGCGAAAGGCTGACGACCCTTTTCCCGCACAAGGTGCCGGTCGACGTCGTTCCGAACGGAATTCCGCACGCCGGCGATATCCCCGAAACGCTGCGCGCCCAGCATGCGGCTGACAATGACATTCCGGTGATCCTGTTCGTCGGCCATCTCGACTATCCACCAAATGTCGATGCCGCCAAGAGATTAGCCGGCATCATATTTCCCCGCGTCCGGCAGGCTTTTCCAGCGGCGACACTGGCTATTGCCGGGCGCAGGCCGAAACCTGCCGTACGGGCGCTGGCCGGATTGCCTGGCGTGGAGCTCGTCGAAAACCCGGAAACCATGGCGCCGCTGCTGTCCAGGGCGCATCTCACCATCATCCCGCTTGCGGCAGGCGGCGGCACGCGCATCAAGATCCTGGAGGCGATGGCCTGGGGCGTGCCGGTAATCGCGACACCGCTGGCCGCCGAGGGGCTTGGCTTTGTCGAGAACCAGGAGCTGCTGCTGTCGGTTTCCGATGAAGTGCTTGCCGACATGGCGGTCGGACTTTGCCTGGACGCCGAACGCAGAGCAAAGCAGCGCATCCGCGCGCATCAGGCAGTCTGGGCCAGATTCGGCCCGCGAGCCATCCGCAACGCCGTTCGCGACGGGCTGGGGCTGGACGAAGCTGGTGGGTGATTGAGGCGCAGAAGCGCAGGCTTCAGTCGTGCAGTTCCCGCGCTATCGGCGGGCCGACCGAAAAACCGGAGAACGTGACCTCAAAACCCTCGCGTTGCGGCGAACAGCACATCATGCCGACATCGACCACTTTCGAGATCGGAAAATAGGCGAGCCGCACGGGCTTCCATCGACCATCGGAAGCATCGAGATACTGGACGCGGATCGTCTCGGCATGACGGCTCAAGCGGATCCGCACACCGTGCGGACCTGCTGGAATGGTGGCCAACGACCAGTCCGAGGTATCGTTGGTGACGACGACGGAAAAATACATGACGCCGTCGGTGTATTCGATGCCTGCCTTGATCCAGTGCGTTTCGCTCAGCCGGACCATCAATCCGGCCTGATCGTAGAGCACCTCGTAGCGCCCTTCGACAGTGACTTCGGCGGTGAAATCGCCCTCGACCTTACGGTAGAGGAAGTGGCCGTTGTCGCGCCAGAAATCGTAGAAGGTCTCGCGCCAGAAATCGGTCTCCTTGCCGGTGCGCACACGAACTGTATCGCCGTCGATGGCATGGTGCGGCGGCGGATTGAGCCAGGTCAGGTCTCGCAATGTCATCGTCGCGCGCCGGTCCGATGTTCTTGATGTTGGCGTGTTGCCGGCATGATCGGCCCGGTTGGCCGATCAGCCCGGCATGATCGGAGGTGGCCGATCAGCCCGGCATGGTCGGCACTGGCCGATCAGCCTGCGAACGTATAGGCGGTCTTCACCGTGGTGTAGAATTCCATGGCATAGCGGCCCTGTTCGCGCGGGCCGTAGCTCGACCCCTTGCGCCCGCCGAAGGGGACATGGAAGTCGACACCCGCCGTCGGCAGATTGACCATCACCATGCCGGCCTCCGAATTGCGCTTGAAGTGAGTGGCGTGCTTGAGGCTCGATGTGCAGATGCCCGAGGTCAGCCCGAACGGTGTGTCGTTGGCGACAGCCAACGCCTCGTCATAGTCCTTGACGCGGATGACGCTGGCGACAGGGCCGAAAATCTCCTCGCGCGAACTGCGCATGGCGTTGGTGGCTTCGGTCAGCAGGGCCGGGCTGAGATAGAAGCCGGGCGTCTTGCGGTCGAGCCGTTCGCCGCCGAAGGCGAGCGTGGCGCCTTCCCTGACGCCGATGGCAATATAATCCTCGTCCTGCTTCAATTGGGTCGCGTCGACGACCGGGCCGATCTGGGTCTGCGCGTCGAGAGCGTCGCCGACGACCAGTTTGCCCATGCGATCCTTGAGGGCATCGACAAAACGGTCATGGATGGCGTCGGTCACGATCAGCCTGGACGAAGCCGTGCAGCGCTGGCCGGTCGAGAAGAAGGCACCGTTGAGCGCACAATCGACGGCGACCGCAAGGTCGGCATCGTCAAGCACGACCAGCGGGTTCTTGCCGCCCATTTCAAGCTGGAACTTGCGCATGTGCTCGACGCTTGCGGCGGCGACGCGCTTGCCCGTGCCGACCGAACCGGTGAAGCTGATAGCGTTGACATCTGGACTGTCGAGCATGGCCTGACCAACGACCGAGCCCTTGCCCATGACGAGATTGAGCACGCCCTTCGGCAGGCCGGCGCGATGCAGGATGTCGACGATGGACCAGGCGCTCTCGGGAACCAGTTCAGCCGGCTTGAAGACGACCGTGTTGCCATGGGCGAGCGCCGGAGCGATCTTCCAGGCCGGAATGGCGATCGGGAAATTCCACGGCGTGATGATGCCGACCACGCCGACGGCTTCCCGGGTGATCTCGACGCCAACGCCCGGCCGCACGCTTGGCACGACCTCGCCTGACATGCGCAATGTTTCGCCGGCGAAGAAATCGAATATCTGGGCGGCGCGAATGGTCTCGCCAATGCCTTCGGCCAGTGTCTTGCCTTCCTCACGCGCCAAATTGCGGCCGATCTCGTCCTTGCGCGCCATTATCTCGTCCGAGGCCTTTTTCAGCACTGCGTGGCGCGCCAGCGGACCAGACCGGGACCATGCCGGAAACGCGGCCTTTGCGGCAGCGATTGCCTGCCCCGCCTGCGCGGCACCCGCCGAGGCATAGTCGCCGACGACATCGCCGGTGTCCGAAGGGTTGATGTTGCGGGAGCCGGCGTCGCCGACCCATTCGCCATCGATGAGGTTCTGTCGAAACAGGGTCATGTCTTGTCTTCCTGCTGGTTGGCCGCGCGGCGGCGTCTGTCTGAATTGGTATTTGCCAGACAATTGCCTTGCGGGAAAGCATGCAGTGGGCTGGCCGCCCGCGACAAAATCCCAGGCCTGGCATCATGCCGATGGCGCGGCGGCGATAGCGCCATACGATCTCCAGTCCGGCTAACATCCGTGAGGCATCATCCGGGCCAGGCCGAATTGACCTGGACAGAAGTGTCCATAGCCTTGATTTGCCTGATGCAGCGTGTCATGCGTCGTGACCATGGAAGCCACCGATACGACGATCCAGCGCGCCGGCGCCACCGGAAACATCAAGGCCACCCGCGAAGACTGGCTCAAGCTTGCGCTTGAAACGTTGATCTCGGATGGTGTCGAACGCGTTCGCGTGCTGACCCTTGGCCAGAAGCTCGACGTCTCGCGCTCCAGCTTCTACTGGTATTTCAAGAGTCGTCAGGACCTGCTCGACCAGTTGCTGGATTACTGGCGGCAGACCAACACCAGGTTCATCGTCGAACGCGCCAGGCGACCCTCCACGACCGTGATCCGCGGGGTGATGAGCATCTTCGAATGCTGGGTGGACGAAAGGCTGTTCGATCCGCAGCTCGATTTCGCGATCAGGGCCTGGGCCCGTCGCTCGCCTGCCATCAGGCGCGCGCTCGACGAGGCGGACGAGGAGCGCGTCGATGCCATTCGCGACATGTTCGTGCGTCATGGCTATGACGAAGAAGACGCGTTCGTGCGCGCCCGCGTGCTCTATTTCATGCAGATCGGCTATTACTCGCTCGAACTCAACGAGCCGATGAGCAGCCGCCTGGCTCAGGTCGCCTTGTATCTGCGCAGCTTCACCGGCCAGGAGCCTTTGGCAGAGGATGTCGAGGCGTTCTCGCGCTACGTCGAGGAGACGATTTCGCGCAAACGCTAGCACTATCCGCTACGTGCACGATGGACAGGCGTACTAGACATATATGTACAATACCATTACGCTTTACCCTGAGAGATCAGCCTTGCCCGGCACGCCATGACCAGAATTTATTCCGCTTTGTCGCTCTTCAAGGAGGGGCTGGCCGGCCAGACCGGCTGGCAGCCGGCCTGGCGCTCGCCCGAGCCGAAGCCATCCTATGGCGCGATCGTCATTGGCGGCGGCGGCCATGGGCTTGCGACGGCTTACTACCTGGCAAGGAACCATAATATCAGCCGGGTTGCAGTGCTGGAAAAGGGCTGGATCGGTGGCGGCAACACCGGCCGCAACACAACCGTGGTGCGTTCCAACTACTATTATCCGGAAAGCGTCGAGCTCTACGGGCTGGCGCACCGGCTCTACGAGGGGTTGTCCAGGGACCTGAACTACAATGTCATGCTGTCGCAGCGCGGCATGGTCAATCTTTGTCACAGCACCGCCGAAATGGAGGTTGGGGCGCGCACCGTCAACGCCATGCAGATCAACGGCATCGATGCGGAGCTGTTTTCGCCAGAGGATGTGCGCCGGGTGGCGCCGATCTACAATTTCTCAGCCGATGCGCGCTTCCCGGTGTTCGGCGGCATCTGGCAAGGCCGGGCCGGCACGGCGCGCCATGACGCGGTCGCCTGGGGTTACGCGCGGGCGGCGAGCCGGCTCGGCGTCGACATCATCCAGAACTGCGAGATCACCGATTTCATCATCGAGGGCGGCCGCTGTCGCGGCGTCCAGACGACGCGTGGCGCGATCCGTGCCGACCGTATCGGCATGGCGGTCGCCGGTCATTCATCGGTGCTGGCGGCCAAGGCCGGCTTTCGCCTGCCGATCAACTCCTACGCGCTGCAGGCCTGCGTTTCCGAGCCGGTTAAGCCGATCCTCGACACGGTGGTGCTGTCGCCAGGCACAGGGGTTTATGTCAGCCAGTCGGACAAGGGCGAGATTGTCATCGGCGGCGGGCTCGACCGCATCCCCTCCTATGCGCAGCGCGGCAATCTACCCACCTTGGAGACGGTGATTGCCGGCCTGCTGGAGATGTTCCCGATCTTCGGCCAGTTGAAGCTGATGCGGCAATGGGCCGGGATCGTCGATGTCGTGCCGGACTCCTCACCCATCATCGGTGAATCGCCGTTGCCCGGCCTGTTCCTCAATTGCGGCTGGGGCACGGGGGGCTTCAAGGCCATCCCCGCCGGCGGCACGCTGCTGGCGCAATTGCTGGCAACAGGCAAGCACAACGACATCAGCCGTCCGTTCGATCTGGATCGCTTCGCCAGCGGGCGACTGATCGACGAAGCGGCAGGCTCCGGCATCGCGCATTAAGAGGACTTTATGCAGCTTTTCCCTTGCCCGTTCTGCGGCCCGCGCGACGAGACCGAGTTCCACTATGGCGGCGATGCCGGCAATGCGCGGCCAGATGGCGTCGATGTGCCGGTCGGGCGCTGGGCTGATTACCTCTATCTGCGCACCAATCCGAAAGGCACGGCGCGCGAAATCTGGGTGCATATGAACTGCGGCGAGTTCTTCGTCATGGAGCGTGACACCGTCACCCACACGGTGCTGTCCTCAACCGCTCTCGGTGGGGAGAACGCGGCGTGACCGCCTCGCGCCTCGCCACCGGCGGCAGCGCCATAGACCGGTCACGGCCGATCCGCTTCAGCTTCGACGGCGCCACCGTGCATGGCTTTGCCGGGGACACCATCGCTTCGGCGCTGCTGGCCGGCGATGTCGCGGTCGTCGGTCGCAGCTTCAAGTATCATCGGCCGCGCGGCATCTGGGGCGCCGGCGTCGAGGAGCCAAACGCGCTGGTCGATATCGGTGGCAGCGTGCCGGCGACGCCGAACACGCGAGCCACTACCGAGGCGGCGCGCGACGGGCTGGTGGCGAAAAGCGTCAACGCCACGCCAACCGCATTGGCCGACCGCAACGCCTTCCGCGATCGCTTCTCGCGCTTCATTCCAGCGGCGTTCTACTACAAGACCTTCATGTGGCCGGACTGGCACATGTTCGAGCCACGCATCCGCGCCATGGCGGGACTGGGCAAGGTCGATACGGACTGGACATCGCAGGGCACAGCCGACCAGATCAACCACCATTGCGACGTGCTGGTGGTGGGCGCGGGGCCGGCCGGCTTGGCGGCGGCAAGGCTGGCATCCGGCGCCGGTCTGTCCGTCACGCTGGTCGACGACCAACAGAGGCCGGGCGGATCGCTCGGCCACCGCGCCGGCGAGATCGACGGCAAGCCGGTCGCCGACTGGATCGAGGAGACGGTTGCGGAGCTTGCCGCGGCCGGTCACCTGGTCCTGTCTTCGACTACCGCCTTCGGCATCTACGACCACAATCTGGTCGGCCTGAACCAGCGCCATCGCGACGGACGGCCGGACACGCTGTGGCGGGTCAGGCCGCGCCAGATCGTGCTGGCGACCGGCGCCATCGAGCGGCCGCTGCCCTTCGCCAACAACGACCTGCCGGGCATCATGTCGGCGGATGCCGCACTCGCCTATCTCAGGCGGCATGCGGTGCTGGTCGGCCGCAGGATCGTCATCGCCACGAACAATGACAGCGCCTATGAAGTGGCGGAGGCGCTCGCCACGGCCGGCGCCGAAGTCACGCTTGTCGATCTGCGGCGCGACGACACGCCCGCCGGGCCTGCCAATGTCCGGCTGATCGCGGGACGCAGCCTCGCCGCCGCGCAGGGCAGGTTGCGTGTCCAAGCCGTGACCCTCGATGACGGCACCAGGCTGGATGCCGATTGCGTGCTGGTTTCGGGTGGCTGGTCGCCGACCATTCATCTCTTCGGCCAGGCCAGGGGCAAGCTCGCTTGGAGCGAGGCGCGCGCCGCCTTCCTGCCGGGCGACCCGGTCGATGGTATCGCCGTGGCCGGCGCCGCAGCCGGTGCGGTTACCTTGTCGGAGGTGTTTGCGGGCGCCGGCAAGGCTGTTGCATCGCGTGGCCAAACGACCACGGCAGTACCACGCAGCACCGGGCCGGAAGCGACGGGCGGCATTCTCGCGGCATGGCCGATGCCCGGCTCGAGGGGACGCGTCTGGATCGACTACCAGAACGACGTCACGGTGAAGGACGTCGAACTGGCGGCACGCGAAAACTTCGTCTCGGTCGAACATCTGAAGCGCTACACCACGCTCGGCATGGCAACCGACCAGGGCAAGACCTCCAACCTGCCGGGTCTGGCGCTGATGGCCGGGATCACCGGCCGCCCGGTGCCGGAGGTCGGCACCACCACCTATCGCCCGCCGTTCACGCCGGTGCCGCTGGAGAGCTTCGCCGGCGCGCGCGCCGGCGAACTGATGGCGCCGGTGCGCCGGCTGCCGCTGGAGAGCGTGCATCGTGCCAGCGGCGCCGTCTTCCAGGAGTATGGCGGCTGGCTGCGCCCGGCTCACTATGGCGGCAACGCCGACGCGCAACGCTCCATCGCGGACGAGGCGCGGCGCGCTCGCCGGTCGGTCGCGCTGTTCGATGGTTCGACGCTCGGCAAGATCGAGGTGATCGGACCCAAGGCGGCCGAATTCGTCGATTTCATCTACTACAACACCATGTCGACGCTGAAACCCGGCCGCTGCCGCTATGGCTTCATGCTGTCGGAGAACGGTGTGGTCTTCGATGACGGCGTGCTGGTGCGGCTCGACGAGCATCGCTTCGTCGTGTCGTGCTCGTCCTCGCATGTCGCTGCCGTGCATGCGCGGCTGGAGGAATGGCGTCAGGACCGCTTCGGGCGCGGCGCCGTCTACATCCACAACGCCACAGCCGAGATGGCGACGCTGACCGTTTCGGGGCCGAACGCCCGGAAGTTGCTCGAAACGCTGGATCTCGGCCTCTCGCTCGACGATGCCGACCTGCCGCATATGGCGGTCAGCCATGGCTCCCATGCCGGTGACGAGGTCCGCATCGCCCGCGTCAGCTTCACCGGCGACAGGAGCTACGAGATCTCCATCCGGGCTGATCGCGCCGAGCCGCTGTGGGCGCGTCTGCGCCATGCCGGCCAGGCGTTCGACGCGGTTGTCATCGGCCTCGAGGCCTTGATGATCCTGCGGGCCGAGAAGGGTTTTATCGTCATCGGCAAGGACACTGACGGCACCACGCTGCCGCAGGATCTCGGCGTCGAGGGTCCGCGCGCCAAACGTCAGGGCGAATTCGTCGGCCGCCGCTCGCTGTTCACCGAGGAGGCTTCGCGCGGCGACCGCATGCAGCTTGTCGGACTGACAGTGCCGCAAGGCGAAGCGCCGCTGCCGACCGGCGCGCATGGCGTCAGGCGGAGCGACGGCAGATTGCGCAGCCAGGGCTTTGTCACCTCGAGCTACCAGAGCCCAGCACTCGGTCGTCCGGTCGCACTTGGGCTGATCGAACGCGGCGCCGCCCGCCACGGCGAGACGATCGACATCCAGCACCTCGGCAAGGTCAGCAAGGCGACGATTGCCGCCCCTTGCGCCTTCGACCCGGCAGGAAACCGGCTGCATGCGTGATCTGGCTGAAAAATGGTCTGTCGCGCCCGACTGGCAGTCGGCGGTCATCACGGCACCCGGCCTCGTGGTGCGCTCGATCGCCGGCCTCAATCAGTTGTTGGTCAGCGGTGACCTCGACGCCTGGTCGCGGGCGTCCGGCCTGGACGGAAATGGGGTCGGTGCCTTTGGCACAGCGCAAGGCGACCGCTATGCGGCGCGGCTGGCGCGCGACCGGCTGCTCGTCGTGTCGAACAGCCCACTCGCCGTCGCGATGGGCTGGCACGCAGAAGGCTTCGCGGTGACGGCGGTCAGCGCCGGGCTGCAGGTGTTCGAGGTCGAGGGCTCGGCGCTCGACGCTTTCATCGCGCGCGGGACGACACTCGATGCCAAGCAAGCGAGTGCCAGCGCAGCGCTTTCCTACGCCGGCATAAGCGCCATCGTCTATCGCCATCAGGGCAGGCTGCGCATTCATGTCGATCGCGGGCTTGCCGCCTATCTCTGGACATGGATGGCAACGGCGGCCAGCAACATCAGCGTCGGGTCAGGAAACTAGCCGGCTATGCTCTGGTCAGAGCGAGAAGGACCAGAACAGGCAGGCCAGCGTCGCGGCGGCAAAAACCACGAAGAACAGGCTGCGCAGCAGCACATTGCGGCGCAGCTCGTTCATGACGAAGTGGCAACCGACGATCGCTGCGGCAAACAGGAACCGCCAGTTGAGCAGCGCCCACACGGCGCTGCCCTGGCCGAAGGCCCATCTGGCAGCGAGACAGCCGACGATGGCGGCAAACAGCACGATCACGGTCCAGAAGACCGCGTCGGCGGCATGGGTGAGAACGATGCTGGCCGCCCTGATCGGCAGGATCATCATCAGCAGGGCGCTGAAGAAATAGACCGCGGCAAGCGGAATGAACGTTCCGGCATCGGCAATGCCATCGAGCCGCCTGACGCCGATCGCGCCATAGGGATAGCCGTGCCTGGCGACAGCCAGGCTCAACGCCATGAGCAAGGCGGTCAGCACCGCGACCAGTGCGAAGGATGTGAGGGCTTTGCTCATGACGTTCCTGTCTCAGACGAATCAGACAGGAACAGATGTAGCGGGCGGTCGTAAATTGCGCGTAAGCGAGACTACCGCCCACAGGAATTATCGTCGCAATCCGCCGACGGAATGCTACTCGGCGGCGATCCTTCCAGCCGAACGGTTGGCCAGCACGAAGCCGACCTCGTCCACCGCCTGCGCCGCACGCTTCAGGATGGCATCGGAGCGCAGCACGCCGTCGGTAAAATCTTTGTCGGTGGCGTAGACGGCGGTGGGCAGCGTGAAGGCCTCGAAGAAGCCGAACAGCGGCCGCAGCTGATGCTCGACGATCAAGGCGTGGCGCTCGCCACCGCCGGTCGCGGTCAACAGGATGGGTTTTCCCCGCAAGGCGGCCGGATCGATCAGGTCGAAGAAGTGCTTGAACAGGCCGGTATAGCTGCCCTTGTAGGTTGGCGACCCGACGACGAGCACGTCGGCAGCGAGTATTTCCTCGAGGATTGGGTGCGCCTGGCTGTCGAGATCGCGAGCCCATCTTGCCGTTCCCAGCGACCGACCGAGATCCTCGATATCATAGGTGCTCGCCGACAGGCCGTGACGGGCTGCTATGTCCCTGGTGACCAGATCGACGAAGGCGCGCGTCTTTGACGGCCGGGTGATGTTGCCGGAAAAGCCGACGACTGTTGGATTTGACATGGCAGTGGGCCTCTTGATGATCGATGTCTGATGCGGCGAACCTATGCCCGCCGGTGGAAAATCAGCTCCAGGCGTGCAGCGGCGGATTTTCGCCGTTGAGGAAATACTTGCCGAGGATGGAGTATTTCCAGCGCACCGGATCGTGCAGCGTGTGCGTACGGGCGTTGCGCCAATGCCGGTCGAGATTGTGCTCGGCCAGCGTCGAGCGGGTTCCCGCCAGTTCGAACAGCTTGTTGGTGGCGGCGATGGCGATCTCGGTCGACAAGATCTTCGCCTCGGCGGTGACGATCTGCGCATGCGCCACCGTCTCGGCGGTCGGCTCGGCCACCGCCCGGTCTATCGCCAGGCCGGCCTTTTCCAGCAGCGCCTGCGCCGTATGCAGGCGCAGCGTCAGGTCGCCGATGGCCTGGATGGTGTAGGGATCGTCCCAGGCATTGTCGACGCCACTGTCGATCCAGGCGCGGCTCTTGGTCCTGACGAAATTGACCGTCTCGTCGATCGCCGCCTGGGCGATGCCGGTGTCCACCGCCACCTGGATGATCTGGAAGATGGCGCCGTCGGCGGTCGGCTTGTCATAGCCCTTGTAGCCGGGCACCAGATGCGTCTTCGGCACCTTGACATTGTCGATGATGACGGTGCCGGACAGCGTCGTGCGCTGGCCGAAGCTCGACCAGTCGTCGATGACCGTCAGGCCGGGCGCGGCGCGGTCGGCGATCGCATACCAGGCACGGCCCTCGTCATCGAGCGCCACGATCGGCACCAGATGGGCAAGCAGCGCGCCGGACGAATAGAATTTCCGGCCGTTGACGACGACATGATCGCCGGCATCGGTGAAGCGGGTCTCGAAATCGGCGGCGCGCTTGGAGCCGAACTCGGAAAAGGCATTGCCGAACCGCGTGCCTTTCAGCACTTCGGCGAACAGCAGCCTCTGCTGATCCGCATCCGACACCGTGCGAACGGCGGCGACGACACCGAGATGGTTCTGCGCAACCTGGCCGATCGAGGAATCCGCCGCCGAGATGATCTCGATCACCCTGGCGAGCGTGGCGTAGGACAATTCGGGACCACACCGAATGCCTTCGGCACATTGATCGACCACAGGCCGCTTTGCGAAAACGCATCGAGTTCGGCAACGGGCCAGATCCGCTCGCGGTCGCGCCGGGAAGAATCCCTGGCGAATTCGGCGGCGAGCGCTTGGGCGATGGCAATCGCCTCGGCGTCGTCCTTGATGATGTGCGCTGGTACGGTTGGCCTTGCGACTGGTGGCACGGCGGCGGAGGCGTGGTCGGTCTTGACGGTCGAGACGGTCATTTCACTGTTCCTTTGGATTTCGGTTCAGGCAACGGCATGGAGATGGGCTGGCTTGGCGGCCGGCGATGCCTGTTGCCCCAGGTAGAAGGCCCGCACATCCTCGCGCTGGCGAAGCTCGGCAGCCGCACCGGAGAGGACGGAGACGCCGTTTTCGAGCACCGTGGCGTGGTCGGCATACCTAAGCGCGACCGCCGAGTTCTGCTCGGCGACGAGGATCGACAGGCCGGTCTCGCGATTGAGTTTCCGGAGCGTCTGGAAAATATCCTGGACGATGAGCGGCGCGAGCCCCATCGAGGGTTCGTCGAGAACCAGAAGACGCGGCCGCGACATCAGCGCCCGGCCGATGGCCGTCATCTGCTGCTCGCCCCCAGAGGTGAGGCCGGACAGGGTCCGGCGCTTCTCCTTGAGACGGGGAAAATAGCCGTAGATCCGCGCGAGATCCCCGTTGATCTCGGCGCGGCGGCCGCTGCGGCCGATGCCGCCGGCGACCAGGTTCTCCTCGACGGTGAGGCTCTTGAAGCAATGCCGCCCTTCCAGCACCTGCACCAGTCCGGCGCGCACCAGATCGCCCGGCTGGCGGCGCGAGACATCGCTGCCGTCATAGCGGATGGTGCCGGCGTTGACGTGGCCGCGCTCGGCCGGCAGCAGGTTGGAGACGGCCTTCGGCGTGGTGGTCTTGCCGGCGCCGTTGGCGCCGAGCAGCGCCAGGATCTCGCCGCGCCTGAGCTTGAAGCTGACGCCGTGCAACGCGGTGATGGCGTGGTTGTAGGTCGCATGAACTGCATCCACGACAAGAATGACGTCATCGTTTGGCATGAGCTCTTCCCGTGGTTCGAAAACCGGAAATGGGCCGGGCGTCGCGGAAAACTGGCCGTGACGCCCGGCTTGGATTGATCAGTTGGTGGTCACGGCATCGGCGTCATCGGCTGTGCGCAACTTGATGCCTTTCTCCGCGGCATAGGCCTCGGCAGACTTCTCGATGATCGGCCGCAGCAGAGCCCAGTCCGGCGCGATCCAGTTGGAGACGACGTTCCACTTCTTGCCGTCCCACTGCTGGAAGGTCACGTAGCCCTCGCCCTCGTGATTGTCCCAGCTGACATTGATCGAATGGAACAGGTCCTTGGCGCCGAGTGCCTCGACCTTGGCGGGATCAAGCTTGAGATGTTCGAAGCCCCAGCGGACCTCGTCGCCGGTCAGTGTGCGATGGCCGAACTTCTCCTGCGCAACGCGGATCGCCTCGACATTGAGGATGCCGTTGACGATGCCGAGGTTGTGATAGACCGAGCCGATGCGCGACTTGTCTTCCAGATTGCCCTTGCCGGCGTCGTAGACCGTCTTCACGATCTCCTGCACCACCGGATAGGAGTTGCCGGAGGCCTGCGTGGTGATGGCGGTGTAGCCCTTGGCGGCGTCGCCGGCCGGGATCACGTCCTCTTCCGAATTCGACCAGACATTGCCGACGATATGGTCGACGGGATAACCGACCTTGACCGCCGTCTTCAACGCCACCGGATTCATCACGCCCCAGCCGCGCAGGACGACGAAGTCCGGCTTGGCGCGGCGGATGGTCAGCCACTGCGACTGCTGCTCGTTGCCGGGATGCGGCACCTCGATCTGCTGCACGGTGAAGCCGTATTTCTGCGCCAGCAACTCGTAGATCGGGATGGTCTCCTTGCCGTAAGGCGAGCCGTGATAGAGCACGACGATCTTCTTGCCCTTGAGCTTGTCGATGCCGCCTTCCTTCGAGGCGATGTAGTTCACGATGCCGGACGTCTCGCTGTAGGGATTGAGAAGCAGCGGGAAGACGTAAGGGAAGACACGGCCGTCGGTGGAGTCGGTGCGGCCATGGTTGACGGTGATCAGCGGCACCTTGTCGGCGGTGATGCGGTCGATCATGGCGTAGGCGATGCCGACCGAGAGCAGGTTCCAGGCGGCGGCGCCGGCATGGCTCTTCTGCCGTTCGTAGCACTCGACGCCGCGCTCGACCTCATACTGGGTCTCGCATTCGTCCCAGGTCAGCTTGACGCCGTTGACGCCGCCGTCGCGGATGTTGATGAGATTGAGATAGTCGATGAAGCCGCCGAAGAAGCCGGTGCCGCCGGCCGCATAGGGCCCGACGCGGTAGCTTTGCAGCGGGAAATATTGCTCGTCGGCGTGGGCGGCGGGCAAGGCCACCGACACGATCATCGCCGCGGACAGCGCCGCCGCCTTGATGGTGCTCAGGAAGGTCATGGCTAGGTACTCCCGGTATGGGCCGTCTTGGGTCCGGCCTCTGGTTCATTTTCAGTTCGGGGCGGTTGCCCCGGATCAGCTCAAGTCGACCGCCAGGCGAACAGGAGCCGTCTTCGGATCCTGTCCCACAGCGCCACCAGCCCGTCGGGTTCGAGGATCAGAAACAGGATGATGAGCGCGCCCAGCACGATGCGCTGGCTCATGTCGAGCACGCCCGAGTCAAAGAGATCGCCGAGCAGAAAGCCGCCGAGGCGAGACAGAGCGAGCGGAAAGACCACGATGAGGGCGGCGCCGAAAAAGGCGCCTCGGATCGAGGCCAGGCCACCGATGATGATGATGAACAGTATCTGGAACGAGCGATCGAGGTCGAAACCATCCGGCTCGACGGTCCGCAGATAGGCGAAGGCCCAGATGACGCCGGCGACGCCGATGATGAAGGACGAGATGGCGAAGGCCAGAAGCTTGGTCTTCAGGACCGGGATGCCGATGATGCGGGCGGCGGTTTCATTGTCGCGGATGGCGATGAAGTTGCGCCCGGTCTGTGACGACACCAGCCGATAAGCAAGGAAGGTGAGGACGGCGACGATGGTCAGCGCAAAGAGATAACGGCCGACGGCGCCATCGAGAGCGTAGCCGGCTATTGATAGTCTTGGCGCATCGATGACGCCGGACGCCGAGTCGTTGGAGAACCAGCTGAACTTGGTCAGCGCCCACTGGACAAAGAACTGTGCGGCAAGCGTCGAAACCGCGAGATAGAAGCCCTTCAGCCGCAGGCTCGGCAGGCCGAAGACGATGCCGATCGCGGCCGCGACCAGACCGGCCAGGACAATGCTGCCGATCAGCGGCAGGCCCTCGACCCGCAGGTTGAAATTATAGGCGGCGAAGGCGCCCGCCGCCATGAAGGCGGCACTGCCCAGCGAAACCTGGCCGGCATAGCCGGTCAGGATATTCAAGCCCACGCCGGCGAGGCTGAGCGCCAGGAACGGCAGCAGGATGGCCTCGAACAGGTAGCTCGAGCCAATCAATGGCACGACGCCGTAGGCGAAGGCGAGCAGCAGGACGGGCGCGGTCCATTTCGGCAGCACCGGTGCGGAGGAGAAATCGCTTGATATCGCGGTCATGGCTCAGATCCTTTCGACGAGCTTCTGGCCGAACAGGCCGGAAGGACGGATCAAGAGGAAGACGAGCGCGACGACATAGGCGAACCAGCTCTCGATGCCGCCGCCGAAATAGTCGCCGATATAGACCTCGGCGAGCTTCTCGCTGGCGCCGATAAGCAGTCCGCCGACGATGGCGCCGAGGATGGAATCGAAGCCGCCGAGCACCAGCACCGGCAGCGCCTTCAGGACCACCAGGGACAGCGAGAACTGCACGCCAAGGCGAGCCCCCCAAAGCAATCCCGCCACCAGTGCGACGAGACCGGCAGCAGCCCAGACGGTCGCCCAGATCAAGGGCAGGCGCAGGCCAACCGCGAGGGCCGCGAACTGGTCGTCGGCGACAGCTCGAAAGCTGAGGCCGATGCGGGTGTAGCGGAAGAACAACGACAAAAGCAGAACCATGCCGGCGGCCACCACCGCGGCGAAGATATCGAACTGGCTGATCAGCACGCCGCCGATTTCCAACGGCACGTCCTCGATGCCGAGATCGAGGCCATGGACCTGCGTGCCCCAGATCAACTGGGCCGCGCCCTCGATGATATAGGAGAGGCCGAGCGTCGCCATGAACAGCGTGATCGGCGGCTTGTTGGTGAGAGGCCGCAGCACCGTGCGCTCGATGGCGATGCCGATCGCCACCATGATGGCGAAGGTGACCACCAGCGCCAGCGCGAAGGGGATGCCGCGTTCGACCAGGCTGACGAAGGTCAGCGCCGCGAACAGGAGCAGCGCGCCTTGCGCGAAATTGAGCACGCCTGAGGTCTTGTAGATCAGCACGAAGCCGATGGCGACCAGCGAGTACATGACGCCGGAGAGCAGGCCACCGACGAGCACTTCGATGAAGAACTGATAATCGAAGTCGGCGATCATATGCCTGCCCCGTCCTCATTGTCCGAGGCGACGCCGAGATAGGCGTCGATGACCCGCTGGTCGTTCCTGACTTCGTCGGGCGTGGCGTCGGCGATCTTGCGGCCATAGTCGAGAACGGCGATGCGGTCGGACAGGCCCATGACGACGCCGACGTCATGCTCGATCAGCACGACGGTGGTGGCGAAGCGGTCGCGCGCGGCACGCACGAAGCCCGCCATCTCGCCCTTTTCGCTCGCGGTCATGCCGGCCATCGGTTCGTCGAGCAAAAGCAGGCGCGGTTCGGCGACCAGCGCGCGGGCCAGTTCGACCCGCTTCTGCAGTCCGTATGGCAAGGTGCCGACAAGACGATCGCGAACGGGGCTGAGGTCGAGGAATTCGAGGATCTGATCGGCGCGGCTCAAAGTGTCGCGCTGCTCGCCGCGCGAGCGGCCGATGCCGAGCACCTGGCCGGCAAAGTTGGAGCGGACCTTGAAGGCAAGGCCTGAGGCGACATTGTCGAGAACGCTGAGGCCCTTGAACAGGGCAAGGTTCTGGAAGGTCCTGGCGACGCCGAGATGCGCCAGCCGCTGCGTCGGGACGTGGGCATGACGGATCCCGTCGAGCAGGACATGACCGCGATCCGGTCGATAGACGCCGCTGATGACGTTGATCAGCGAGCTCTTGCCGGCGCCGTTCGGGCCGATGATGGCGCGTATCTCGCCTGATAGAACCGACAGGTCGATATCGGCCAGTGCGACGACGCCGCCAAACGACAGGCCGATGCCCTGAAGCGAAAGCAGCGGGGCGGCTTGCGCGGCAAGCCCGGCGCGGCCTTCGGATGGCTGCGCTGGCGGTAGAGCTGACGGCAGGCCGCGCGCCAGGACTTCCGGCGCATAGACCGAAGCCTCCATCACTCCGAGGGCATAACTTGGCAACGGCATTCCAATCGTCCTCGATTGCACCCTCAGGCGCGCAAATCCTCGTTGCCGCTCGAAGGATCGAGCGCGCCGGGCAAGCTTCATTCGTGGGTTGGCCGGCGCCTGTCCGGCCAACCTTTCAGGGTGACTATTCCGCCGCCAGCGAGGCTGCTGCCTCGCTGTCTTCCAGCTCGCGGACAAGCGGGATGACATGCTTGCCGAAATACTCGACCTCTTCCTGGAAGTGCAGGAAGCCGAGCAGGATGAGATCGGCGCCGGCACGCTTCAGGTCGACGATGCGCTCGGCGACCTGCCTCGGCGTGCCGATCAGGTTCGAGCGGAAGCCGTCATTGTACTGGACCAGATCGTCGAAGGACGATTTCGCCCAATTGCCCTCGCCTTCCGGCGAGGCCTTGCCGGCATTCTTGACCTCATGGCCAAAGGCGTTGACCGCTTCGGGATTGGCCTTGGCGATGATTTCGGCAAGCACCGCCTTGGCCTCGTCCTCGGTCTCGCGGACGATGGCGAAGGCATTGACGCCGACCTTGACGGAATGGTTGTTGGCCTTTGCCTTGGCCTGGATGTCATCCACCTGTTTGGCGATCTCGGTCGGTGTGTTGCCATTGGTGAAGTACCAGTCCGAAACGCGCGATGCCATGTCGCGCGCGGCGCGCGACGAGCCGCCCTGGAAGATTTCGGGCAGCGGATGCGGCGGCTTCGGCTTCAGCGAATATTCGTTGAAGCGATAGAAATCGCCACGGAAGGTGAAGCTGTCATGCGTCCATATTCCGCGCAGCGAACGGATGAACTCCTCCGAGCGGCGATAGCGCTCGTCATGGTCGAGCCAATGTTCGCCGATGGCGTGGAACTCGCCACGGAACCAGCCGGAAACGAGGTTGATGGCGACGCGACCGTTGGTCAGGTAGCTGATGGTGGCGATCTGCTTGGCCGCCAGCGCCGGATTCCACGGTCCGGGCAGGATCGCCGCGATGACCTTGAGCGTGGTGGTCGCCGCCAGCAGGTCATGGCTGAACGCCACCGATTCATGCTGCTCGTCGGCGCCGTAGCCGGCGGTGAAACGGATCTGGCTGAGCGCATAGTCGAAGCCGGCCTTCTCGGCGATCTGCGCCAGCTTGCGATTGTATTCAGCCGAATGGTTGGTGCGCTGCTCGATGTTGGAGATCACCAGGCCGCCCGAAACATTGGGCACCCAATAGGCGAACTTGATCGCGTCGGTCTCTGCGTGTGCCATGAACTGTCTCCCCTTCAGGCCGTGTCGTTGATCGATCCGACCGCAGCCGGGTTTCACCAATATTTATTATGTTTATAGAATATGTATACAAAGAAGGATTTTCCGTTTTTGAAGCCCTCTCGGGACGGAAATACCAATTTTGCGCGGCCAACCCGGCTTCCGGTTGTCAGTCCGTGACCAGACCGTGCGCGGCAGTGGCGCCGACGGCCTCGGCTGGCGTGTCGAGCAGCTTTGCAATCTCGGCCGCGACCGCCTGGGCGTGGCGGGCAACCTCCGGCAGGCCCATGAGTTCGCCGAAAGTCCCCCGTGCCAGCGGACCGGCGACAAAGAGCGTCGTGACCACCCTGCCGTCCCGGGCAACGGCGCGGCTGTCGCGACTTGTCTCGATACCGAGCCCGTAAGGGTCGGCCCCGATCAGCCCGGCCTCGGTCAGCGAGCGCAGTGCCGGGTTGTTCTGTAGTGCCTGCCCATGCGCCGGGCCCGTGGTGTTGATGACCGCGTCGAAGCGGGCCGTCTCGATCCGTGTCTGCCCGCGCCGTTGAAAGCTGACCGCCAGGCTGCCGTCCTCATGGTTCGATGCGACAAGCCTGGCGGCAATGTTGTCGAATGTGCCGGCTGCATGTCGGCGGTCGAGCACGGCCGCGACCTGCGGTGCGATCCTGAAACGATGCACGTCCCAGAACACGCGCAGCTGGCGGACCAACCTTGCCCGCTCGGGCGGGGCAAGCGCTGCCCACAGCACCGGTCCCTGCTGGCGCAGCTGGTCGAAGACGGACTGCCAGTTGACATTGGCTGCCTGTGCCGCTGCCAGCGTCGTACGGATCGTCTTGAGCAGAAGCAGCGCCGTCGTGGCCGGCTCGGACGCAAAGTCGCCGAAGGCCTCACCCCTGATGTCAGGGTGGCCGCGCGAGCGCAGCCCGCGGCGAGACAGCGCCAGGATGCGGTCGCGATGCCCGCGACGATCGAGTTCAGCAACCATGTCGGCCGAGGTCAGTCCGGAGCCGACGATCAGCACCGACGCTTCTCGCCCGATCCCGGCAAGTGCTGCAGGAGCGTACGGATCGGCGATGAATCCCGGCGCCTCCGCCAGCGCGGCTAGCGCAGCGGGAATATTGGGCAGCGGATGCGTCGCCGCCAGGACGACGATGTCCGCGGCGACCGGCCCGCTAGTGGTGTGCACGGTCCAGCCCCTGCCATCCGAGTCACGTGCGACATGTGTGGCGAGACCGCCGACATGACGCACCGCGCCCGAACCGAGCCAGGGAGCGAGGTGCTCGGCGACGTAGCGACCGAACACGCGCCGACGCGGATAGGCGTCGCCATTCTTCCAGATGGCGTCCGGATCGCGTTCGAGTTCCCCATCACGGCTCAACCAGCGCGCAAAATGCTGCGGATCATCGGGAGCCATGCTCATTCTGAGCGCCGGGACATTGACCCGGTGCGCGGGCTCCTCGCTGGAATAGGCAAGGCCGCCGCCGAGCGCCGGTCGCGGCTCGATCACGGAAATCGACAGGCGCTCCGGCCGAGATGCCTGTGCCAGATGCCAGGCCACCGCAGCGCCGGAAAAGCCGCCACCGGTGATGGCGACGCGCAACCGACGGGTCGGGGGGAGCGCGTTCACGAGGCGCTGGCGAGTGACTTCGGCCGGTGGTCGCCGGCAATGGTCTCGCCGAACGGGCCGGTGTTGACCGACGAGCCGGCAGCCTTCACCGGATGATCGGTGGGCAGTTTCGGCAGGACCAATTCGCCGAAGCGGTAGGCTTCTTCGAGATGCGGATAGCCGGACAGGATGAAGGTATCGATGCCGAGGCGCCGGTACTCGTCGATGCGTTCGGCAATCGTGTCGGGGTCACCGACAAGCGCTGTTCCAGCGCCGCCGCGCACCAGGCCGACACCGGCCCACAGATTGGGTGCAATCTCGAGCTTGGCGCGGTTGCCGCCGTGCAGTGCGCTCATCCGCGCCTGGCCGACCGAATCCATGCGGGCAAAGACCTTCTGCGCCGAGGCGATCGTCGCATCGTCGAGCCGGCTGATCAGGCTGTCCGCCGCGGCCCAGGCCTGTTCGGTCGTCTCGCGCGCGATGACATGCAGGCGAATGCCGAAGGAGAGCTTGCGGCCGGCCTTCTCGGCCAGTTCACGCACCGTGTCCAGCTTGCGCTCGACATCGGCGGGCGGCTCGCCCCAAGTCAGGTATTTGTCGATCTCCTGCGCCGCCACCACGGATCCGGCGTCGGAGGAGCCGCCGAAATAGAGCGGCGGGTACGGCGTCTGCACCGGCGGAAACAACAGCCGGCCATCCTCGATGCGGAAATGCTTGCCTTCGTGCTCGACCGTCTCGCCGCTCAGCACGCGCTTGTAGATCTGCAGGAATTCCTGAGTCACCTCGTAGCGCTCGGCATGCGACAGGAAGATGCCGTCACCCTTGTTCTCCAGCGGATCGCCGCCGGTGACGACGTTGATCAGCAGGCGGCCGTTGGAGATGCGGTCGAGTGTCGCCGTCATGCGCGCGGCGAGCGTCGGCGATTGCAGGCCGGGCCGCACGGCAACGAGGAAGCGCAACCGCTCGGTCGCCGGCACCAGAGCCGAGGCGATCACCCAGGAATCCTCGCAGGCCCGGCCGGTCGGCAACAGCACGCCGTAATAACCCAGCGTGTCGGCGGCCTTGGCCACTTGCGTCAGGTAGGGCAGGTCGACGGCCCTGCCGCCTTCCGATGTGCCGAGATAGCGGCTGTCGCCATGCGTCGGCAGGAACCAGAGCACCTTGATGCGGTCTGGGATGTCCCGCGTCATGGCTTGCCTCCCGCGGTCTGATGACATTGGCCGACTGTGCCAGACGGAATTGAGGGTGAGCGCAAAAGGTTGGGCATGGCGGGGTCCTGTCCGGGTGGAAACCAGATCGCCAGTGCAGATTGCTTATTCTATAAATTCTGTAGAGTTAGTTTATTCTAAATCCGCGACGGCGATTAGAATTTCTCTCCTCAGGTGGTGGCGCCAACCCGCTTCAACCCTTTGCCCGCCGAACCCGTACTGCGATCGTCTCTTGGTTATGATCTTTCCCCGGCACTCAGGCGGGATGCTGCAGTTGGCTCAGCCCGCCATCGACGACGAGGGTGGCCGCGTTCATGAACGGGCACTCGTCGGAAATCATGAACACCGCGGCGAGCGCGATCTCGTGCGTCGAGGCGATGCGGCCGCCGGGATGCAGCGCCATGGTGTTGGCGCGCGCTGCCACCGGATCAGGAAAACTGTTCCAGTAGTCGATGGCCTTCTGCGTCTCGACATAGCCCGGCGCCAGCGCGTTCACGCGCACGCCCTGCGCCGCATATTCGAGCGCCAGCGATTTGGTCAGTCCGAGCAGCGCGTGCTTGGCGACGGGATAGGGGAAGGTATGCGGAATGATGGTGAAGCTGTGCGTCGAGGCGATGTTGAGGATGACGCCACCGCCGCTTGCGATCATGCCCGGCAAGACTGCCTTGCTGCAGTTCCAGGCGCCCTTGACGTTGACGTCGAAGTTGCGGTTCCACTCCTCCTCGCTGGTGTCGAGCGGCGTCGAGAACACATTGACCCCGGCATTGTTGATCAGCGCGTTGACGGAGCCGATTTCATCGTTCGCCCGGCTGACCGCCGCGGCAATCGCCGCCCCATCGCTGATGTCGGCTGCGGTATGCCCGACATGACCTTGCGGTGCGGCGAGGCCAGCAACGGCCTTGTCCAGCAACGCGCTGTCGCGGTCGACCAGGAACAGTCTCGCCCCTTCGACCAAACAGGCCTTGGCGATGGCGAGCCCGATGCCTTGCGCGGCCCCTGTCAGGAAGATGCGTTTGCCGGACAGGCGCTCAGCCATTCTTGTTGCTCCAGTCGAAGACGGTCAACGCCGGCCCAATGCCGACGAGCGCAGATTGTCGAGCAGCACCGCCAGGAGCAAGATAACGCCGCGCACGATGTACTGGTAGAAGGCCGGGATGTTGAGCAGGTTCATGGCGTTTTCGGCGATGCCCATGATCAGCACGCCGACGATGACGCCCGACATAGTGGCGCGGCCGCCGGCGAGCGAGACGCCGCCGAGCACGCAGGCCGAGATGACCGAAAGCTCCAGCCCGACCGCGGCGTTGGGCTGGCCGGAGGTGATGCGTGACGCGAGCAGGATGCCGGCGATGCCGCAGACGACGCCCTGGAGCGTAAAGATCCAGATGCGCGTCCGGTCGACATTGACGCCGGCCAGCCGCGAGGCCTCCGGATTGCCGCCGATGGCCAGCGTGTTCTTGCCGAAGACGGTGCGGTTGAGGACGAAGCCGAAGATGCCGAAGAGAACGGCCAGCACCCAGATCGGCGTCGGTATGCCAAGCAGTTTCGACAGCGCCAGCTGGTAGAAGTCCGGGCTGTTGATGCCAACGGCGCGACCGTCGGACGCGATCAGCGCAAGGCCGCGCACGATCTGCATGGTGGCCAGCGTGGTGATCAGCGCGTTGATGCGGAATTTGGCGATGACGACGCCGTTGATGAAGCCGACGAAGGCGCCGCAAGCAATTGCCGCCAGAAGGCCAAGCAGGATCGAACCGGTGGCGTTCGACGCCATCACCGCGACCATGCCGGCAAAGGCGACGATGGAGCCGACCGACAGGTCGAAGTCGCGCGCCGCGAGGCAGAACATCATGGTGCAGGCGACGATGCCGACAGTGACCACCGACTGCAGCAGGCCGAGCATGTTGCGGTCGGTGAGGAAGTTCGGCACCAGAGCCGACACCAGCGCGAAGGCAACGACGAAAATGACGACGAGGCCCTGTTCGCCGAGCAGGATCTTCTTCAACCGATCGGTCATGGCAGGGGTCCTCAGGATGCGATCGCGTCGGGGGTTTTCTTGTCGGGAAGTGCTGCGGCCAGGATCGCCTTCTCGGCGAACTGGTTGCGGTTAAGTTCAGCGCTGATGCGGCCGCCGCACATCACCAGGATGCGGTCGCAGATGCCCATCACTTCCGGCAGTTCGGACGAGACGACAACGATCGCCATGCCGTCTTCGGCAAGCTGGTAGAGCAGTTCGTAGATTTCCGATTTGGCGCCGACATCGATGCCGCGCGTCGGCTCGTCGACGATGAGAACCCGCACGCCCTGCTCGGACAGCCAGCGGCCAAGGATGACCTTCTGCTGGTTGCCGCCGGAGAGGTTGATGATGTCCTGCTTGCGCGACGGCGTGCGCACCTTGAGCTTCTTGATGAAGGTTTCGGCGGTCGCGATCTCGCTGGCGCGGTTCAAGACGCCAAAGCGTGTGTGATGGCGGCGCGACGAGATATTGATGTTCTCCTCGATCGAGCGGCCCTGGATGATGCCGTCATGCTTGCGGTCTTCCGAGCACAGCACGACGCCGGCCCGGATCGCGCCATGCGGATCGGTGGCGTGGATCCCCTTGCCGTCGACTGTGATGGCGCCGCCCGAGCGCGGATCGGCGCCAAAGACCAACCGCATCAGTTCCGAGCGCCCGGCGCCGATCAGGCCAAAGAAGCCGACGATTTCGCCGGCGCGGGCCTCGAAGTTGGCCGGCGTCCTCAGCTTTGCTCCTGACAGGGCCTCGATCTTCAGTCTGATATCGCCTGCCTTGCGGGGGCGAAAACCCCAAATGTCCGAAATCTCGCGGCCGACCATTTCGGCGACGACCTGGTCGCGGGTGACGTCCTTGAGCGAAATGTGGTGCGCCGCCAGCTTGCCGTCGCGCAGCACGGTCAGGCTGTCGCAGAGCCGGAACACCTCATCCAATCGGTGCGATACGTAGATGATGACCTTGCCCTCGCCGCGCAGCCGATCGATCAGAGCAAACAGGATTTCGCTTTCGCGCGACGACAGCGACGAGGTCGGCTCGTCCAGTGCGATGACGCGCGCGTCGAGCATGATCGCCTTGGCGATCTCGACCATCTGGCGTTCGCCAATGGACAGCGTCTTGACCTTGCGGCGCATGTCGATGTCGATGCCGGCCGATTTCAGCTTGGCGCCGACGTCGTCCAGCATCCTGGCGCGCGCGATGATGCCGGCGCTGGCGGGAAAGCGGCCGAGGCTGAGGTTTTCGGCAACGGTGAGCTCGGGAACGAGCTGCAGCTCCTGGTGAATGACGATGACGCCATTGTCGAAGGCATCCCGGGTCGAGGCATAGGCCTGGACCTTGCCTTCGATGCTTATCTCACCCGCGTCGGCAAGCTGGTCGCCGGACAGGATCTTGATCAGGGTGGATTTGCCCGCGCCGTTCTCGCCCATCAGGCCGTGCACGGCGCCCTTGTCGACGCCGAACGAGACGTCCGACAGTGCCTTGACGCCCGGATAGGTCTTGGTGATGCGCGAAAAGTCGAGAAAGGACACGGGCGTCGATCCTTGTTGTGCCATGACAAACAGGCGGCGGGATGAGCCGCCGCCTGTTTGTACAGGGAGGATTATTCGATGCCGAGGCCCTGGCGGACCTTCTGATAGTCGTCGCGCTTGGCCAGTGCGCCGGAGGTCAGGATCAGCTTCTCCGGCTCCTTGTTGTTGGCAACCCAGTCATACATGTTGAGCGCCGTCTCATAGCCATGGCGCTTCGGCGAGATGATCACGGTGCCGACAAAGCCAGTGGCGGCCGGCTTCTTGAACTCGTTGATCGCCGAATCCGCGCCGCCGATGCCGACGCCGATCATGCCGTCCGCCGGGATGCCGACGCTTTCTGAGGCGCGCACAGCGCCCAGCACGGCTTCGTCGTTGAGGCCGAAGGAGACCCATTCCTTGATGTCGGCATGGGCATTGAGCACGACCGTCGCGGCATTCAGCGCGGCTTCCGTGTCGGTCTTGGCCTGCGGCGCGTCTAAGATGTTCCCGGCCTTGAAGCCGTTCGCCTTCAGCACCGAGATGGCGCCTTCGACACGATCGACCGCCGTCGGCAGCTGATCATAGGAGACGCGGATGGCGCCAACCTCGTCGGCCTTCCAGCCACGCGCCTTCATTTCATCGACGATCGCCTGGCCGACGGCCTCGCCGATCTTGGTGGCCGAGATGCCCATATGCGGCACGTCTTCCAGCGCCTTGCCGTCGGCACCGACCAGACGGTCGTCGACGGTCATCAGCTTGAGATTGTTGGCGGCGGCCTTGGCGACGATGCCGGGTCCGAGCTTCACATCCGGCGTGCAGACGATGAAGCCCTGGGCGCCCTGGGCGCCGAGATTGTCGATCGCCGACATCAGCTTCTCACCGTCCTCGGCGCCGATCTTGACGAGGGTGAAGCCCTTTTCCTTGGCGGCCTGGTCGGCGAACTTCCATTCGTCCTGGAACCACGGTTCCTCGGGCTGTTTGACGATGAAACCGATCTTGGTGTCCTGAGCATAGGCAGAAGCGATCGTCGTGACGGACAGCACGGCAAGAGCGCCCGCGACGAGCGCGGTCTTCAAAAGTCGCATGATTACCTCCCAGCGATAGGCCGGGCGCTCAGCCCGGGTGTCGGCGTTTCTATTCGCTTTTATCATACTCGTCAATTGATCTGGTATGATAATTAAGGTACATGCTCTGACCAACGATCGCTGGCGCAACTCGTTTGCATCCGCTAATGCCGGGCCGGTTGCGCGAACTAGCAGGTTCGCCGCCTTGGAGGAGGGCTAAGGTGACCGAAATTTCGAAGAAAGCCCCGGAGGGTGCGACCACGCGTCGCCCGCGCGTCATGCCCGATGTGACCAAGGCGATGGCCTCGGACATCTTTTCCGGCCGCTACCCGGCCAGATCCTCCTTGCCGACCGAAAACGAACTTGGCGTCGAGTACGGTGTCAGCCGCACCGTCATCCGCGAGGCGCTGAAGGTGCTGGCCGCCAAGGGGCTGGTGTTGTCGCGGCCGCGCGTCGGCACCGTCGTCTGCAACGAGGACGACTGGAACATCATCGACCCGCAGGTGCTGGCCTGGCACGCGCCGCACGCGCTGGACGACAAGCTCTTCGACGCCATCCTGGAAACGCGCCGGGCCATCGAACCGCTGGTCGCCGAGCTTGCCGCGACGCGCGCGACACTGCAGGAGATCGCCGATCTCGAAGCGGCATGGCGGGGCATGGCAGGCGCCGGCGAGGATCGCGCCGCTTTCTCGCGCAGCGACATCGCTTTCCACCAGATCGTCTATGCCGCGAGCCACAACCCGATCTTCCGCCAGATCGGCAATCTGATCGACACGGGGCTCAAATTCTCGCTGGAAGCGACGGCGACGATTTCGCTCGAGCGGCGTCTGGAAGCGGTGGCGGCACATCGCGAGGTGGTCGAGGCGCTGCGCATGCGCGACGCCGAGGCGGCGCGCGGCGCGGCAAACAAGATCCTCGACCTTGCGGCGCGCGACCTCGTCAGCGCCAAGAAACTCAAGAACAACTGAGACAGCGCATGAAAATCATCTCGCTCACCACCTACATCGTTCCACCGCGCTGGCTGTTCCTGAAGATCGAGACCGATGCCGGCGTCACCGGCTGGGGCGAACCGGTCGTCGAAGGCCGGGCTTTGACCGTCGAAGCGGCGGTCAAGGAACTTGGCGATTATCTCATCGGCAAGGACCCGCGCCTGATCGAGGACCACTGGACGGTGATGCATCGCGGCGGCTTCTACCGTGGCGGACCGATCCTGATGAGCGCCATTGCCGGTATCGACCAGGCGCTGTGGGACATCAAGGGCAAGGCGCTCGGCGTGCCCGTGCATGAACTGCTCGGCGGCAAGTTGCGTGACAGTATCAAGGTCTATTCCTGGATCGGCGGCGATCGGCCGGCCGAAGTCGCCGCGGGCGCCCGGGAAGTGGTGGCGCGCGGCTTCCTGGCGCTCAAGATGAACGGCACCGAGGAACTGCAGATCGTCGACAGCCACGACAGGATAGATGCCGCGGTCGAGCGGGTCGCCATGGTGCGCGAGGCCGTCGGCCCCAACATCGGCATCGCCGTCGATTTCCACGGCCGCGTGCACCGGCCGATGGCGCGCATCCTGGTCAAGGAGCTCGAGCCCTACAGGCTGATGTTCATCGAGGAGCCGGTGCTGAGCGAAAACCGCGAGGCGCTGAAGGAAATTGCCGCCCTTGGCTCGACGCCGATTGCTTTGGGTGAGCGGCTCTACAGCCGCTGGGACTTCAAGTCGGTGTTCGAGGAAGGCGTCGTCGACATCATCCAACCTGACTTATCGCATGCCGGCGGCATCACCGAATGCCGCAAGATCGCGGCCATGGCCGAGGCCTATGATGTCGCGGTGGCGCCGCACTGTCCGCTCGGGCCGATCGCGCTTGCCGCCTGCCTGCAGCTCGATGCGGTCAGCTACAACTGCTTCATCCAGGAGCAGAGCCTCGGCATCCACTACAACGCCGCCAACGACCTGCTCGACTATGCCGCCAACAAGGATGTCTTCCGCTACCAGGATGGTTATGTCGCCATTCCCGATGGTCCCGGCCTCGGCGTCGAGATCGACGAGGACTACGTCAAGGAGCGCGCCAAGGAAGGCCACCGCTGGCGCAACCCAATTTGGCGCCACAAGGATGGCTCCTTCGCCGAGTGGTGATGGCTATGCTTTCACCTGCGCCGCTTCGGATGACTTCAGTCCATCAACCAGGTGATGAAGATCCGCCTCGTTCTCGTAGTGCAGGGTAGAGACCAACGCATCAATCGTAAATTCCGGATCGACCTTGTCTATTTGAGCGCGGTGAGCGGACGCAGCGGTCCGATCGCCCAGCCAGTGATAGGCCGCCGCGACAAAAGCGTGTTGGTTGGCATCCATCTTCGACAGATGCATGAAGGCCTCGATTGCTTCGGGATATTCGTGGGCTGTAAAGTGAGCTTTCCCAAGATGGCTCCAGAAGCGTTCTGGGTGATGAGGGTTCAACCGCATCGCCTTGCGAATCCAGTCGGCCCCTTCCTTGGGGTGACCGAGCCAAGTCAAAAGCTCGCCGTGCTGGACCACGACAAGATCGTAGTTTGGATTGAGTGCGAGAGCCCGCTCCTGGTGGTGCCGAGCCTTCGTCAGATCATTGCGGCTGATGCTGATGGCCGCCAATATCCGTTGGACGTCCGCATCGTTGCTGTCCAGTGCCTGCGCCAACTCAAGCTCACGGACGACTTCGTCGAAAGCGGCGTCCTTATCGGCGCACCAGCCGTAGCCCCAAGCTTGCCCCAGGATGCAGCCCCGCCAGGCATGGGCATGCGCGTATTCGGGATCGAGTTCCAGCGCTCGTGTCACCAGCTTCAGCGCCTCCTCATTCTCGGCTCGACTGCTGCGATGGTGGCGGACCTTGGCCGCGAGCACGCATTCGTATGCCGCCATGTTGGCAGGTGTTTTGCGCGCCACGACATCCTGCTGCGCGGCTTCGACGCGGCCTGGCAGCGTGGCCACGATCGCTGCGGTCAGCTCGTCCTGAATGGCGAAGACATCGTCGAGCTTGCGGTCGTATCGCTCGGCCCAGATGTGCGTATCCGTGGCAGTATCGATCAGCTGCGCCGTCACCCTGAGCTGACCGCCCGATTTTCGGACGCTACCCTCCACCAGGTATTGCGCGCCCAGCTTCCGGGCGATTTCACGGAGGTTTACCGACTGCCCTTTGTAGACGAAGGTGGAGTTGCGCGAGATGACGAACAGCTCGTGCCGCCGCGAAAGTTCCGTGATGATATCCTCGGTCAGACCATCAACGAAAAATTCCTGTTCGGATTCGCCGCTCATGTTGGCGAATGGCAGGACCGCAATCGACGGCTTCACCACGCTGTGCCGGGCCGAGCCGTCCCCCGCTCGCGGATCGGCTGCATCGTCAAGCACCGCGCGCCAGACCCGTATCGGACGGGAGATGTTCTTCAGGGCCTTCTCGCCGAGGTCCTCGAACCTGATTTCGAGCCGATCGAAGACCTGTTCGTACACGGCCTGGGTGACGCACACCCCGCCGACTTCGGCCATCTGCTCCAGACGGGCGGCGACATTCACGCCGTCGCCATAAATGTCGCCCTCATCGAAGATGATGTCGCCGAGATTGATGCCGATCCGAAACTGAATGCGTCCGGCATCCGGTACGTCGGCGTTGCGGCGGCGCATGCGGATCTGCACCTCCGCCGCGCAGCGCACGGCATCTGCCACGCTCTGGAACTCGACCAGCATGCCGTCACCGGTGGTTTTGATGATGTGGCCCTGGTTCTTAGCGATTGCCGGATCAATGAGTTCGATCCGGTGCGTTTTGAGCCGCGCAAGGGTGCCCCTCTCGTCGGCTTCCATGAGCCGAGAGAATCCAGCCATGTCGGCTGCCAGCACCGCCGCGAGCCTGTGTTCCATGTTCAAGCCTCGAAGCACGCAATCCTAGATGGCAAACGCTGCAATCAAAGCCGATCACGGTCTCGCCGCCACCCTAACAGCGCCGTCCCCGCGCGATCGGAAGGCGCCCAGTCATAGCTTTACTCGAAACGAGCGCGTGCGGGAAGGAAATCGAACGCACTCCATACCCGCTCGCGGCTGCTCGATTGGTCTGCCTGCTCGACGGGGCAAGGTTTCATCCCAAATCCATCGCATTCAGTAGTCAGTTGAACGGCTTCGAAGATGGTGCTTCAGGAAAGTGCCTCGTCGCATCGCTCGGCAGCTTTTGAAGGAGTTCGACGAACTCCCGAACGCCGGCCTATCTGGCCAAGCTTGGTGTCAGAGCCGGGACGCGCAACCGAAACCAATAGACATTCCTGCGAAGTAGGAGATGTGACGCCCGACAAGGCACGGACTTCCCTGCGTGTGTACCGCCAATGTGGACCACGTTCGTAGAATAGAGCCTTCAAACCAAAGGCTTTCTAGGAAAATCAACGGCCTAGAGAGAACTTGGTGGAGCCAATCGGAATCGAACCGACGACCTCTTGAATGCCATTCAAGCGCTCTCCCAACTGAGCTATGGCCCCACTTCCGGCAGTCAACCGGCGCCGTTTCCGGCGAAGAGATCCGGCGTGGGTTGGAGACCGCGCCGTTAGTGCAGGCGGCTTCTAACCCCGCCTTTCGTCAATATCAAGCCTTCGAGAGCGGCTTTTTCTTCACAGGCCACGAAAGCTGGCAAACGCCTGCTTTCGTGGCCGATCAGACCTCGTCGTCGTCGTCGCCGACGCCGATCATGTCGGCAACGTCGTCGTCTTCTTCCTCTTCGTCGGCAAGGAAGGTGTCATCCTCGTCGTCGCCGAGATCGACATCATCCTCGTCGTCGCCGAGGTCGGGAAGATCGTCGCCGCTCTTGGTATCCTCGTCGGCCTCTTCGAGCGAGACGACCTCAACACCCTCTTCGTCCTCGGCGTCCACTTCCTTCTCGGCCACTTCCTCTTCCTCCTCGATGACGGCGCTCTTGCCTTCCTCGAAATAGGAACGCGGATAGGTCTTGCCGGTGTAGGGCGAGACAATCGGGTCCTTGTTCAGGTCGTAGAATTTCCGGCCCGTCTCCGGGTCGATGCGCTTTATGCCAAGTTCGGTTTTTGCCACGGCAAGCCTCGTCAATAAAAGAGTGGTCCCCTTAACCACTGTTTGCAGCGCTGTCAAAGCGAAAAGCCGGCGTCACAAAACCATGCAATGGAAGGCCTCGAGTCGATGACGACCATGGGGGATGACCATTTCGGCCCGCCGTGATACGAGACCGCCGCAACAAATGAAAAGCGCCGGCCCGCCGGCATTCCGTCCAGGGAAATTCCATGTCTCACGCCGCCGCCCCAAAGTCGGCCACCGCCCGCAAATCACCAGCCCTTGCCGGCACGGCGCGCGTGCCGGGCGACAAGTCGATCTCGCACCGCTCCTTCATGTTTGGGGGCCTCGCCTCCGGCGAGACCCGCATCACCGGCCTGCTCGAAGGCGAGGACGTGATGCGCACCGGTGCGGCGATGAAGGCAATGGGCGCGCATATCGAGAAGCGCGGCGCCGAGTGGGTGATCCGCGGCACCGGCAATGGCGCGCTGCTGCAGCCGGAAGGCCCGCTCGACTTCGGCAATGCCGGCACCGGCTCGCGGCTGACCATGGGCCTCGTCGGCACCTATGATATGGAAACGACCTTCATCGGCGACGCGTCGCTGTCGGGCCGGCCGATGGGCCGCGTGCTCGAACCCTTGCGCCAGATGGGCGTGCAGGTGCTGAAGGCGACGCCCGGCGACCGCATGCCGATCACGCTGCATGGGCCGAAGCACGCCGCACCGATCACCTACCGGGTGCCCATGGCCTCGGCGCAAGTGAAATCGGCGGTGCTGCTGGCCGGTCTCAACACGCCGGGCATCACCACCGTCATCGAACCTGTCATGACGCGCGACCACACTGAAAAGATGCTGAAAGGCTTTGGCGCCAATCTGTCGGTCGAGACCGACGAGCGCGGCGTGCGCCACATCTTCATCGAAGGCCAGGGCAAGCTGACCGGCCAGACGATCGCGGTGCCGGGCGACCCGTCCTCGGCCGGCTTCCCGCTGGTGGCCGCACTGATCGTGCCGGGCTCCGACATCGTCATCGAAAACGTGCTGATGAACCCGACCCGCACCGGCCTGCTTTTGACGCTGCAGGAAATGGGCGGCAAGATCGAGATCCTCAACCCGCGCAACGCCGGCGGCGAGGATGTCGCCGACCTGCGCGTGCGTTATTCCGAACTGAATGGCGTCACCGTGCCGCCCGAGCGGGCGCCGTCGATGATCGACGAATATCCCGTGCTTGCGGTTGCCGCCAGCTTCGCCGAGGGCGAAACGCTGATGCAGGGGCTCGAAGAGCTACGGGTGAAGGAATCCGACCGGCTGTCGGCCGTCGCCAACGGGTTGAAGATCAACGGCGTCGACTGCACAGAGGGCGAGGCTTCGCTCGCCGTGCGCGGCAAACCGGGCGGCAAGGGCCTTGGCAGGCATCCTAACGGCCAGGACACGACGGTGCAGACCCATCTCGACCACCGCATCGCCATGAGCTTTCTGGTCATGGGGCTGGCGACCGAAAAGCCTGTCACCATCGACGACCAGGCGATGATCGCGACCAGTTTTCCGGAATTCATGGGGCTAATGAAGGGTCTGGGCGCGGAGATAGAATAACCCCAGTTCGTGGCCGCGGTCGCGTAGGCCGGCAGATGAAGAGAGCGAATGCAATATATTCATTGCCGTTGGACAAGCAGCCACCCCGACATGCCGACCGACTACTGGACCGAGGTCGAGGATGACCGTTCCATCAGCCGTGAAGTTCATTGCCGCAACGGCACCGTGATAGGAATGGTATCCTGGGCAACAAAGGTGGAATGGGGGACAGCTTGGCTAGAAGGCGCACCTGTTCCAGATCTCGACGAAATTACCGTTCAACCAGATATGACAGCGGTCGAAATTGAAGGCAGTGTTTTCGAGGAAAAGTGGCAGGAAGCAAAAGCTGCAATGTTGAGTAGCCCTTTCACCATCGCCATCGACGGCCCCGCCGGCGCCGGCAAGGGCACCCTCGCCCGGCGGCTCGCTGACCACTACCGGTTGAACCTGCTCGACACCGGCCTCACCTATCGGGCTGTTGCTTATGCGCTGATCCAGCACGCGCTGCCGCTCGACAATGTCTCGGCGGCCGAAACCGCTGCGCGCCAAGTCGATCTGGCGAAGCTCGACCGGACGGTGCTGTCGGCGCATGCGGTTGGCGAGGCGGCCTCGAAGGTCGCGGTTTTCCCGACCGTGCGGCGCATCCTGGTCGAAAAGCAGCGCGCATTCGCCACGACGCCGCCGGGCGCCGTGCTCGATGGCCGTGACATCGGCACCGTCGTCTGCCCCGATGCCGACATAAAACTCTATGTGACGGCGAGCGCCGAGGTGCGGGCGCGGCGGCGACTGGCCGAAATCGAAAGCATCGGCGGTACCGCCGATTTCACCGAGATCCTCGCCGATATCGTGCGCCGTGACGAGCGCGACATGGGCCGCGCCGACTCGCCCTTGAAGCCGGCGGCAGACGCGCACTTGCTTGACACCAGCGAAATGGCTATAGAAGCCGCGTTTCTCGCAGCCAGAGCTGTCATCGACGACGTGCTGGCCAAGAGAAACAAGGCCTGAGCCGGGTTTTTCCCTCGCGTTTCCGTTGTCGGAGGCGAAGAAAATACCCATATCGGGCAGGAACCAGCCTGCCAGCATTCTTCATGCGCCGGAATTGCCGCTTAAAGAGCGGCCCAGGGCTTTTGCAGCCCGGAACGCCGGCAGGCCAACGCAACGCTAACCCACGGCGCCCGTCCCGCGACAGAAGCGGGGCATTCCAGGAGAAACAATGTCAGCTGCAAATCCCACTCGCGATGATTTCGCGAGCCTGCTCGAAGAATCATTCACCACAGGTCATTCCGGCGAAGGCCAGGTCGTCAAGGGCACGATCACGGCCATCGAAAAGGACATGGCCATCATCGACGTCGGCCTCAAGGTCGAAGGCCGCGTGCCGCTGAAGGAATTCGGCGTCAAGGGCAAGGACACCACCCTCAAGGTCGGTGACACCGTCGAAGTCTATGTCGAGCGCATCGAGAACGCGCTTGGCGAAGCGATGCTCAGCCGTGAAAAGGCCCGCCGCGAAGAGAGCTGGGTCCGCCTCGAAGAGAAGTTCACCAAGGGTGAGCGCGTCGAAGGCGTTATCTTCAACCAGGTCAAGGGCGGCTTCACCGTCGACCTCGACGGCGCCGTGGCCTTCCTGCCGCGCAGCCAGGTCGATATCCGCCCGATCCGCGACGTCTCGCCGCTGATGCACAACCCGCAGCCCTTCGAGATCCTCAAGATGGATCGCCGCCGCGGCAACATCGTGGTGTCGCGCCGCACCGTGCTCGAGGAGAGCCGCGCCGAACAGCGTTCGGAAATCGTGCAGAACCTCGAAGAAGGCCAGGTTGTCGAAGGCGTCGTCAAGAACATCACCGACTACGGTGCGTTCGTCGACCTCGGCGGCATCGACGGCCTGCTGCATGTCACCGACATGGCATGGCGCCGCGTCAACCATCCGACCGAAATCCTCAACATCGGTCAGACGGTCAAGGTGCAGATCATCCGCATCAACCAGGAAACCCACCGCATCTCGCTCGGCATGAAGCAGCTCGAGAGCGATCCGTGGTCCGAGATCGGCACCAAGTTCCCGATCGGCAAGAAGATCAAGGGTACCGTCACCAACATCACCGACTACGGCGCGTTCGTCGAGCTGGAGCCGGGCATCGAAGGCCTCATCCACGTTTCGGAAATGTCGTGGACGAAGAAGAACGTGCATCCCGGCAAGATCCTGTCGACGACCCAGGAAGTCGACGTGGTGGTGCTCGAAGTCGATCCGGCCAAGCGCCGCATCTCGCTCGGCCTCAAGCAGACGCTCGAGAATCCGTGGCAGGCTTTCGCCAGCAGCCATCCGGTCGGCAGCCAGGTCGAGGGCGAGGTCAAGAACAAGACCGAGTTCGGCCTGTTCATCGGCCTCGAAGGCGATGTGGACGGCATGGTCCATCTCTCCGATCTCGACTGGACCCGTCCGGGCGAGCAGGTCATCGAAGAGTACAATCGCGGCGACATGGTCAAGGCGCAGGTGCTCGACGTCGACATCGACAAGGAGCGCATCTCGCTCGGCATCAAGCAGCTGGCCAAGGACACGGTCGGCGAAGCGGCGACTTCAGGCGAACTGCGCAAGAACGCGGTCGTCACCTGCGAGGTCATCGGCGTCAAGGATGGCGGTCTGGAAGTGCGGCTGGTCGACAGCGGCATCGAGACCTTCATCAAGCGTTCCGATCTGAGCCGTGACCGCGACGAGCAGCGCCCCGAGCGCTTCACCGTCGGCCAGAAGGTCGATGCTCGCGTCATCGCCTTCGACAAGAAGACCCGCAAGCTGCAGGTCTCGATCAAGGCGCTGGAAATCGCCGAAGAGAAGGAAGCGGTCGCCCAGTACGGCTCGACCGACTCCGGCGCTTCGCTGGGCGACATCCTGGGTGCCGCGCTGAAGAAGCAGGGCAGCTAAGTCATCTGCCCCCACCGCCTTGCGCGGTGGTCAGTTCAAACCCCGCCGGAGCGATCCGGCGGGGTTTTCTTTACGGTAAGATAAACTTCCTCGGGTATTTGCCAGTAATCCGAGGAGAGGCTTTCCATGCGCAATGACGACGATTGTCCCGCTACGGGCTCTTCGTGGTTGCCGCGTCTCTACATCGGGTCACCGGCCTTGTTCTGCTTTTGCGGAATGGCGATCTTGATGGCCGTCCTCTGGTCCCTAGGCTTCCAGCTCAACGGCGACGTGGACGACCTGGTCAAACTGCATGAAGTTCGCACCTTGCTTGAGACGGGCAACATCTTCGACCGGTTGCTGCCCGGTGTTGCCCAGCCAGAGCCCTATGTCTCGCATTGGCCATGGATCGTGGACCTGCCCTATGCCGCCTTTGCGCGTCTGCTGATGCCGTTTGCCGGCTTCGAGCCGGCGCTGACGATGGCAAGCTTTGCCGTGCCGCTGCTGCTGCTTGCGCCCGCGCTCTATTTCTACAATCGGCTGGTGATCGCAGTGGGCTTTGCCAACCCGGCCGTTGCATTGCCGCTGGCTCTGATCTTTGCCGCGCGCAGCTTTTTCGAATATGCCCCGGGACGGATCGACTACCACAATCTGCAAATTCTGCTTCTGCTCGCGGCCCTGGTCTTGATGTTGTCGCAGAACCGCTTCGCTGCCTTCATCAACGGGCTGCTGGCGGCCTTGGCGCTTGCCATCAGCGCCGAGTTCGCACCGTTCTATGCGCTGGTGATGGCGGTCTATGCCTTTGACTGGATCTTCGGCCGCGAACGGGGTGCCGACAGGATCGCTGGCTTCGGGCTGGCATTGGCCCTGGGCGTGCTCGGGCTGTTCGCCACGATCGTGCCGCCTTCAGCCTATTCCGCCATCAGATGCGACACCTATTCGACACCGCATGTGACGGCACTCGTCGCGGCCGGGCTTTCATTTGCCATGGTGCCGTTGCTTGTTGGCCGGCGCGGCGGATGGGCGACGCGGATAGCGATCTTGCTGGTGTTCGCGTCCGCCAGCGCGGCGGCGCTGGTGGTGTTGTTCCCGCAATGCCTGGCCGGCCCTTATGCTTCGCTCGACGCCTATGTACGCGACAACATGCTCAACAGGATCCCTCAGGAACTGAGCCTGTTCCGGCGCCCTGATTTCGTTTTGTCGGACAGCTTTCCCAGCATGGCGTTGCTGTTCGTCGGCGCGCTCGCCCCGGCAGTCATCTGCCTCAATCCGCGGAGCCGAAGCCGGCCGCTGGTCATCCTGTCGCTGTTCTCGCTGCTCTCGCTGGGGCTGGCGATCGGCTATTTCCGCTACTTTCGCTATCTTCCGGTTTTTTCCGGCATCGGTCTGACCTTCGTGCTGGCGAGTTTCCTGCCACCGGATGCGGGACTGGGGCGCTATTTGAAATCACGCGTGCCGGTGGCGTCGCCAAGATACGCGTTGATCCTACCCGGTCTGGTTCTGTCCGCGGCGATGGCGCTGTACCAGTTGTCGGCAAGACCATCGCAGGCAGCCATTCCAGCCGCCGAGTTCGCCGACAGCTGCGATCTCAGGCACATTGAGCCGCGACAGGGTTGGCCGGCAGGCGCCGTCGTTCTGACGCCACCGTTGATCGGAGCGCATTTTCTTGCTCTTGCCGAAGGTCCCAAGGTGGTGACAATCCCCAATCACCCGTCGGCTCAAGGGATCGAACGGAGCTATCGCTTCCTTGATCCCTCGACCGCCGACCCGCGCACGTTTCTCGATGCGTCCAAGGCGACACATGTCGCCCTTTGCGGGTGGAGAGGCCCGCCGTCGCTTGAACTCGAAAACACCTATCCATTCGCGGCAGCGCTGATGGAGGGCCACCCGCCGTCATGGCTCAAGGAGTGTCCGACGGATGCTTCCTCGCCGCTGCGGCTCTACAGCTACCGCAACGCCGACGGATCGGAAGCCACCTGCCCTGTTTCGACGGTTTCTGCTCAGGCCCTGCCGTAGAGCGGCACAAGCGTTCCGCTCATCGCCTGATTGGCTGGCGAGGCGAGATAGGCGATGGCTTCGGCGGCCGCTTCGAGACTGACCCATCTGGTGACATCGGCATCCGGCATATCGGCGCGGTTTGCCGGCGTATCGAGCGTCGATGGCGCCACGGCATTGACCAGGATGCCCTTACCTTTCAACTCCTCGGCCATCGCCACCGTCATCGCCGCTACCGCGGCCTTGCTGGCGGCGTAGGCAACCATGCCGCTGCCGCGCCGCGGGTCGAGCCCGGCGCGCGCCGTGACATTGACGATGCGGCCCGCGATGTCAGACGCCAGCATCGAGCGCACCGCCGCGCGGCAGCACAGGAATGCGGTGCGTGCGTTGGTGTCCATCATCTCGGCAAAGGATGCCGACTCGATCTTTTCCACCGGTGCCGCGGTGAAGCCGCCGGCCAGGTGGATCGAGCCCCACAGACCTGGAACCTGGCTGTAGAACGCCTCGACCTTGGCGGAGTCCGAGAGATCGACATTGTGCACCAGCTTGACGCGGTCGTGCTCGGCAAAGGGGAAATGCCCGGGCGCCGCGGCATGGGCATTGGGCACATGGCAGATCGCGCCCTCACTCAGCAGTTTGCCGACGACCGCACCACCGAGCGCCCCGGTGCCTCCGGTCACGACAATGTGCCTGCCTTCAAGTGTTTCCGTCATCCTGGACCGCTCCTGTTATTTTTTTGATTGTGTCGCTTGTTACGCCGCCCGACGCTGAGCGTCGCGCCTTTCGCACCATCACTCAACTGATATCTCGACATGGCAGTTGTTGCGTCTTTGCATGCATCAGCCTGTCGGCCAGCCGGGTCCATGCCGGCTGAGACACATGAAGCACGTTGCGCCGCCACTCTTCAGTCGACAGTGATTTCGATGACGCGCGGCAGTCCGGTTGCCCGGGCGCGTTTCAACGCGTCCGCCAAGGCGTCGATATCGGCAAGCCGTTCGGCGCCAAGGCCATAGGCTTCGGCCAGCTTGCAGAAATCCGGCGGCGCCGGTGACACGCCGACCGGCTCGACGCCGACATCGAGCATCGAGGTTTCGATCTCGCGGTAGCCGCGATTGTTCCAGACGACGAAGATGACCGGTGCCTGGGCATCAAGTGCTGCGCCCAATTCCGGTAGCGTGAACTGGAAGCCGCCATCCCCCGTGAGGCAGACGACCGGCGCATCGGGCACGGCAAGGGCGGCTCCGATCGCCGCCGGCGGGCCGTAGCCGAGCGCGCCGAAGCCGGTGGCGGCATTGAACCAGCCGCCGGGGCGATCATGGTCGTAGTAGAGATTGGCGGCATAGATCGGCTGCGTCGAATCGCCGACGATGAGCGCGCCTGGTAATGCGTCGCGGATCACTTCCACGGCGCGCACCTGCGACTGCATCGTCGAACTGATCTCGGCAAAGGCCGCCTCTCGTGCTGCGGTGGCGCGTGATGGTCCGCCCTCGCTTGCCGGGACATGGCTGATTTCCGGCAGCAGCGCTTCGAGCGCCTCGGCGCAATCGGCTTGAATCGAAATCGTCGCCGGGCGGCGGGCCAGCTGGTCCGCGCCGATATCGATGCGGATCAGATTGGCGGGCAGGACGAACCCGCCATCGCTGTAGCCGTCATAGTCGGTGGGGCCGAATTCGGTGCCGGCGGCAATGACCAGATCCGCTTGCGCCATCAGCGCCCGCACTGCCTTGAGGCTTGGACTGGCCGGCACGCAAAGCGGATGGGCATGCAGGAGGCCGCGCGCATTGGCTGTCTCGACGACCGGCGCGCCCAGCTGTTCGGCCAGACGCCGCAATGGCGCTTCGGCGCGTTTGGCGCCGCCGCCGGCCAGGATCAACGGAGTGCGCGCGGCGGCGATGAGTTTGGCCGCGCTGGCAATTGCCGCGCCGGACGGCGTGGGCGGTGCTGCATTGCTCAGCATGGCGGTGATGCCATCCGCCGGCTTGACCATGACGTCGGTCGGGATTTCGATATGGACCGGACCGGGCCGGGCCGATGAAAACAGCGCGAAGGCCTGCGCCAATGCGCCAGGCAATTCACTGGCCTCGGTGACCCTGAGCGAAGACAGCGCCACCTTCTCCATCATGCCGCGCTGGTCGGGCAGTTCATGCAGATGGCCCAGGCCCTTGCCGAGCGTCGGCGTTGCGTTGACGCCTGAGATCACCAGCATCGGCACCGAATCGGCACGCGCCTGCCCCATGGCGGTGATGGTGTTGGTGAGCCCCGGTCCGGTGATGACGAAGGCGACGCCCGGCCTACCGCTGGCGCGCGCATAGCCGTCGGCCATGAAGCCGGCGCCCTGCTCGTGACGCGGCGTGACATGGCGGATCTTCGAGCGCGCAAGCCCCCGGTAGAGTTCCACCGTGTGCACGCCGGGAATGCCGAAGACCGTGTCGACGCCATGGGCTTCGAGCAGCGAAATGAGCGCCTCGCCGACAGTCGTCCCTATGGTGTTCCCGGGGGTGGTCTCAGTCGTGGTCCCAATGGTGGTCATTGGCGCAGCACCGGTCGCGTCAGGCAGGTCGGGCCACCCTCGCAAGCGATGCACAGCGCATCCGCCTCGAAGGTGGAAACCGTGCAGCCAGCCGCCTGCATGGCAGCCGCGGTCCTGGGGAAGCCGGCGACGGCGATGACCTGGCGCGGGGCCGTCGGCAGCACATTGAGGCTGAGCCCGTTGGAGGCATAGAACTCTTCGGCATCGCCTTCGACCAGCGTGATGCCGCGGCCCTTCAGCATCTGGTAGAAGGCGGCCGGCAGCAGAGGCGCGTAGACCAGTGCCAGATCGTCGGCAAGCGGACTGATCACCGACATCAGGTGCAGGCAGGCTTCCTCGCCGTGCCAGAGCGGCAGATCGAAGCCAAAAACCGAAATACCCTTTGGCGACAGCAGGTTGGCGAGCTGCTGGATGCCATCCTGGTTGGTGCGCACGCCACGGCCGACGGCCAGCGTGTTCGCATCCACCCAGACGCAGTCGCCGCCTTCCACCTGGCCCGGATCATCGATGCGGCCGAGGATGGGAATGCCCAGGCGCTTGTAGGCGGCTTCGTGCAGGCCGGGCTCAGTCCGGCGCAGCGCCTTGCCCATGGCAAGAATGATCGCGCCGTGATCAGTCATCAGCGAAGGATCATGGGTGAAGACCGAATCGGCCAGCCCGTCGTTGGCATCCGTCAGCCATTCGACCTCGGCGCCGGAGGCAGAAACCAGCTGCGTCAATCGCTCATGCTGGGCAGCGGCTCTTCCCGGCTCGAAGCCCGGGCCGTAGTGCCACTCCTGCGCCCTGGCATCTCGCATGGCGCTGGCGGCGGACCGCATAAGCACGCGTTTCAGCGGTCCGGCCATGGACTGCGACCCGTATGATTTTCCCACTCAATTCTCCCGACACGTCCGTTGCCGCCACTAACCACTACGGCAAGCTGTGATCAATAGTCCAAAAACCATGGTTGACGGAGGCAAGCGGAACGGTCCATCTTGAGAACGGGAACTCTGTCCAGTGACGGGTAATGGGTAAAAGAATCCAGCAGCGACGGGCTCGACCACTCCTCGGAGCGTCGAAGAGATGATGGCGCAAAGCGCCGTCCCCGTACTGAAACACACGGCGCAGGACGGCGCCGCCGAAGCCATCCATGTCGAGAACCTGCACAAGCGGTTCGGTGAGCTGCATGTGCTGAAAGGCGTCTCGCTGTCGGCGCGCGACGGCGAGGTCATCGCCATCATCGGCGGCTCGGGTTCGGGCAAATCGACATTGCTGCGCTGCATCAACTGCCTGGAGAACCCGACCAGCGGCATCATCCGCGTCAATGGCGAGGAGATCAAGCTGAGGGCCGACAGCCACGGCCACACGGTTCCGGCCGACCGCAAGCAGATCGAGCGCATCCGCTCCAAGCTCGGAATGGTGTTCCAGAACTTCAACCTGTGGAGCCACATGACGCTGATCGAGAACGTCATCGAGGTTCCCGTGCATGTGCTTGGCGTCCAGCACGATGTGGCGATCCGCGAGGCCGAGAAACTGCTCGCCCGCGTCGGCCTGGCCGAAAAGCGCGACGTCTATCCGGCCTATCTGTCGGGCGGCCAGCAGCAGCGCGCCGCGATCGCCCGGGCGCTGGCCATCAATCCGCGCGTCATGCTGTTCGACGAGCCGACTTCGGCGCTCGATCCCGAACTGGTCGGCGAAGTGCTGAAGGTGATCGGCGACCTGGCGCGCGAAGGCCGCACCATGGTGCTGGTCACTCACGAGATGAAGTTCGCCCGCGAGGTCGCGACGCATGTCGTCTATCTCTACAATGGATTGGTCGAGGAAGAAGGACCGCCGGAGCAGATCTTCGGCGCGCCCAGATCCGAAAGGCTCAAACAGTTCATCCGCAACGTCGGCTAGGACAGGCCGAGACGGAAGAAAACCGGGAACCAACAACAAACTGGGAGTCGTGAAATGAAGACTGTTCTGAAGACATTTGCCGCAGCGCTGCTGCTGGGCGTCGCCGCCATGGGCGTGGCCAAGGCCGATCCGGTCAAGATCGGCGTCGCCGCCGAGCCCTATCCACCCTTCACCTCGCCGGATGCTTCGGGCAAGTGGGTTGGCTGGGAGATCGATTTCATCGACGCCGTCTGCGCCGAAGAGAAACTCGACTGCGTCATCACCCCGGTTGCCTGGGACGGCATCATCCCGGCGCTGACGACAAAGAAGATCGATGTCATCGCCAGCTCGATGTCGATCACCGCCGAGCGCCAGAAGACGATCGACTTCTCCGACAAGTATTACAACACGCCAACCGCGATCATCGGTCCCAAGGACCAGAAATTCGGGCCCGCGCCCGCGGACCTCAAGGGCAAGGTGGTCGGGGTTCAGGTGTCGACCGTGCATGCCGTCTACGCCAAGAAGCACTTCACCGAGGCGGCCGAGATCAAGGAATACCAGACCCAGGACGAGGCCAACAACGATCTTGCCGCCGGCCGTCTCGACGCGGTGCAGGCCGATTCCATCGCGCTTGGCGAATTCCTCAAGTCGGACCAGGGCAAGGCGTGCTGCGACCTCAAGGGCATGGTGGCTCCGGACGATGAAGTGCTCGGACCGGGCGTCGGCGCCGGCGTGCGCAAGGAGGACACCGAGCTGAAGGACAAGATCAACGCCGGCATCAAGGCCATCCGCGCCAACGGCAAGTATGACGAAATCTCGAAGAAGTACTTCGATTTCGACATTTACGGCGGCCCGACGCAGTCGAACTGACGTCGTCCACGCATGAGCAAAAACCGCACGGCATCGCGCCGTGCGGTTTCGCCGGAACCTGTCCACGCACGCTTTCCGCTGACGAAAATTGACAGCGGCTGACGCCAGCAATTCGGGGACGACGCTGATCGACGCACTTCTTTCGGCCTCCGCGGCCGGCATCATCGAGCTTCTCTCGCCCTACCCGCCGGGCTGGGGCGGAGCTCTCTTGGTTGGATTGCTCCACTCGATCGAGATCGCGCTGGGCGCCACGTGCCTCGGCCTTCTGATCGGCACCGGTGGCGCCTATGGCAAGCTCTATGGCGGGCCGGTGGTACGCGATCTCCTGGCCGTCTACACCACCATCGTGCGCGCCGTGCCCGAACTGGTGCTGATCCTGCTGCTGTATTATGCCGGAACCGACCTGATCAACCAGGCGCTGACGGCAATGGGTTATCAGCGCGTCGACATCAGCGGCCTTGCCGCCGGCATCGCCGTGCTCGGATTTGTCCAGGGGGCCTATTCGACCGAAGTGATACGCGGCGCGATCCTGGCCATTCCGCAAGGCCAGATCGAAGCCGCCCGCGCCTATGGAATGTCTCCCGGCCTGCTGCTGCGGCGCATCACCTTGCCGGCCATGCTGCCCTTCGCCATACCGGGCCTCGCCAATCTCTGGCTGATCGCCACCAAGGACACCGCGCTGCTGGCGGTCGTCGGCTTCTATGAACTGGCGCTGGCAACGCGGCAGGCCGCGGGCGTCACCAAAGCCTATTTCACCTTCTTTTTCGCCGCCGGCGTGCTCTATCTGCTGCTGTCGCTGTTTTCCAATCTGATCATCGGCCGTATCGAGGCCTGGTCGCGGCGCGGCATGCCTTCGCTCAAGGAGGCGCGCTGATGACCGGTGAAACGGCCATTATCAATATCGTCGCGCGAACGTCGCTGTGGTTGCAGCCGCACCGCATTGTGCTGATCCTTGTGGCGTTGGGGCTGGTCCTGGGGGCCACCTTTTTCATGCGGTGGGACTGGCTGCCGCAGTATTATGAAATGGGATTGCTGGGCATCTGGCGCTCGCTGTGGATCCTGGCCGTCACCTGCGTGCTGGGCTTCCTGCTCGCCGTGCCGCTGGGGCTGGCGCAGGCGACCGGCTCCTTCTGGTTCGCCGCACCGGCCAAGGTCTTCTGCACGGTGATCCGGGGCACGCCGCTGCTGATCCAGCTTTGGCTGCTCTACTACGGCCTGGGCTCGCTGTTTCCGCAATATCCGTGGATCCGCGAATCTTGGATGTGGCCGTATCTGCGGCAAGCCTGGCCTTATGGCGTGCTGGCACTGACCTTGTCTTTCGCCGGGTATGAGGGCGAGGTGATGCGCGGCGCCTTTGCCGGCGTTCCCAAGGGCCAGCTCGAGGCCGCCCGCGCCTTCGGCATGACCCGCTGGAAGACATTTCGGCGCATCTGGCTGCCACAAGCGTTCTATCGTGCGCTGCCGACGCTGACCGGTGAAACCGTGCTGCAATTGAAGTCGACGCCGCTGGTGGCAACGATCAGCGTCATCGATATCTTCGCCGTTTCGTCCAAGGTGCGGCAGGACACCTACCTGACCTACGAACCCTTGCTGCTGCTGGCGCTGATCTACATGACGATCACCGGCATCCTGGTCTTCGCCTTCAGCAGGATCGAGGCGCGGATCCCCAACAAGATCGGCTAGCGAGCAGCCAGCAGCGAATAGCGGGTAGAAGCGGCGCGCCGCATCCTCTATTCACTAGCCACCACTCCCTACTCGCTTAGAGGCAGCCATGATGCAACTCAGTCTCGACCAGGCAAAAGGACTTTGCCGGATGGCGGCGCTTGGCGCCGGCGCCAATGAGGAAGCGGCGCAATCGCTCACCGCCTCTATCATCGCCGCCGAGTCGGAAGGGCTTTCGACCGTCGGGCTGTCGCATTTCATCGATTATCTCGAGGCGCTCGAAGCCGGACGCATCGACGGCAATGCCGACCCGGTGATCACCCGGCCGGCGCTGGCGGTCTATCTCTCCGACGCGCGCGGCGGGCTGGCGCATACCGGCTTCGACCGCACCATCGACGACCTCGCCAAGGCGGCAAAGCTGTTCGGTGTCGCCATCTTCTCGCAGAAGAATGCCTATACATGCGGCGCGCTCGGCTACTTCACCGGCAGGCTGGCAGAACTTGGGCTGGTGTCGTTCGCTGCCACCAATGGCCCGGCGGTGCTCGCCGGCTCGGGCTCGGTCAAGCCGGTCTACTGCACCAACCCGATGTCGTTTGCAGCACCTGCCGCCGACGGCGCGCCGCTGGTCATCGACCAGTCGTCGAGCGCTACCGCCTTCGTCAACATCCGCAAGGCGGCGGAAGACGGCAAAAAGATCCCCGAAGGCTGGGCGCTGGATGCCAGCGGCAACCCGACCACCGATCCGGCCGCCGCCATGAAAGGCGCCATGCTTGCCTTCGGTGGCCAGCGCGGCGCCAACATCGCGCTGATGGTCGAAGTGCTGGCGGCGGGCCTGTCGGGCGCCAACTGGTCGCTCGATGCGCCATGGTTCACCGGCGGGCCGGACAGTCCAGGAACCGGGCTGTTCGTGCTTGCCGTCGAGCCCAAGCTGCTCGATCCCGATTTCGAGCAGCGCATGAAGGACCAGCTCGACCGGCTGCGGCGGCGCTTCGGCGTGCATGTGCCCGGGCGTGCCCGGGCCGAAGCCGCCGAGAAGGCGCAGGCGCGGGGCATCACCGCGCCAAAGGCGGTGGTGCAGCGCATTTCCGAATTCGCCGCACGTTATTCTTCCTGAATAATCCGCTTATTTATCAGCTAGTTATCTGAAGACTGCCCGCCCAAGGCGAGCTGCGGTGCAAATTTTCTTTGCGTGCTGCTGAACCTTTCCGCGCATCGCAGCGACCCAGCTATGTCCAGGGCAAGGCGAGCTTGCCCGATCCACACCGAGGGGAACAGCAAACCGAAGAGAAAGCCTGTTTTACGCAGGGGATGTCCCTTTGCGCCTCGAAAACCCACCCAAAATCAAAAGGAAATTGCCATGACCAACACCAAGCTCACCATGCTGACCGCCGTCCTTCTTCTCGGCTCGTTCATGGGCGCCACACAGGCTGCCTCCTTGAAGGCCGCGCCGGTCAAGCCGTCCGCGCCCGGCGTGATCACCGCTCCGAGCGGCGGCGCCACCGAGGATCATTACTGCAAGAACGGCCATGCAAAATTCGCCAACTGCAGCGCCGATTTCATCGCGGCCTGCAAGAAGGTTGGCGGCACCATGTCGGATGTCCAGGGCTGGGGTGGGCGTACTTGCTTCACGCCCTCCTGATACCGTCCCAGGTCAGGCCGCTCCGTCGGCCCCTGGCTTCGCATGATGTCACCCGGAAAACCCCGCTGCGGCGGGGTTTTCTGTGTTTCGTTCTATGACGCCAAAACATGATGATGAAAGTTAACTTTTGTTAACTTGACTTGATGGGAGCCATCGGGCGTTTGCAAAGGACTATCACAAAAACAGGAGCTACGATGTCCGTGACCACTGACGCCTCCCGCGGCAAGCTGATCGTTCCAGTGCTTGGCCGCCTGTATTCGTCGCTGCATGACGCCGGTGAAACCGCTCTTCGCGTCGTCGCCGGTGCGTTCCTCGCCATCCATGGCTCGCAGAAGATCACCAATCCTTTCGGCGCCGCCGAAATGGTCGAGGGCCTCGGCTTCTATCCCGGCGCCTTGTGGTCGTTGCTTCTGGCCTGCACGGAATTCTTCGGCGGCATCTTCATTGCCATCGGCCTTTTGACGCGGCCGGCCGCCTTTGCTGGCCTGTTCGTGCTGCTGGTCACTGTCTGGTTCCACTGGGTCACCATGAGCCAGGGCTTTTCGGGTGCCGAGAAGTCGCTTTTGTGGGCCGCGATCCTGCTCTTCTTCGTCATTCGAGGCGGCAACCGCCACTCAGTCGACGCCCGCATCGGCAAGGCGTTCTAACAGATCGAAACAGGGGTGACGCGACCACGCGTCGCCCTTTGCCTTTGGCGCGAAACGGATTATGAAACGGCTTCAGCCAAGCTTGCGAGCGCCGGAGCCAGCCATGACCGAAATCCTGCAGACCCCAAAGCTCGTCGTCGTCTTTGGCGGGTCAGGTTTTGTCGGCCGCCATGTCGTGCGCGCGCTGGCCAAGCGCGGCTATCGCATCCGGGTCGCCTGCCGGCGGCCCGATCTCGCCGGCCACCTGCAGCCGCTCGGCAATGTCGGCCAGATCCAGCCGGTGCAGGCCAATGTGCGCGTCCGCTGGTCGGTCGACCGCGCCGTGCAAGGTGCCGACCATGTCGTCAATCTTGTCGCCATCCTGCATCAGAGCGGCCGGCAGAAATTCTCCACGGTGCATGAGTTCGGCGCCAGCGCGGTGGCTGAAGCGGCGCGCGCCGTCGGCGCCGGCCTCACCCATATTTCAGCGCTTGGTGCCGATCTAGACTCCGGATCGGACTACGCACGCACCAAGGCACTTGGCGAAAAGGCCGTCCTGGAGACGATCAGGGACGCCGTGATCTTCCGGCCGTCGATCATTTTCGGACCGGAGGACAGCTTCTTCAACCGCTTCGCCAATATGGCGCGCTATTCGCCGGTGCTGCCGCTGATCGGCGGCGGGCAGACCAAGTTCCAGCCGGTCTATGTCGGCGACGTCGCCGAAGCCGTGGCGCGCTCGGTCGACGGCAAGGTCGATGGCGGCCAGATCTACGAGCTTGGCGGCCCCAAGGTGCTGACCTTCAAGGAGTGCATGGAAGAACTGCTAGACGTGACCGAACGCAAGCGCCTGCTGGTGCCGGTGCCGTGGTGGGTGGCGAATATGCAGGCCTCGATCCTCGGGCTCCTACCCAATCCGCTGCTGACCAAGGACCAGGTGATGCAGCTGCGCGAGCACAACATCGTTTCGGACGCGGCGGCCAAGGCTAACCGGACATTGGTCGGGCTCGGCATCCAGCCGCAATCGATCGCCACGATCCTGCCCAGCTACCTCTGGCGCTTCCGCGCCGCCGGCCAGTTCCAACAGCGCAAGCCCGCAGCATAAGTCAGTGCATCCCTAGCGCGGCGTGACCTGCATCGGCAAACCGCCTTGCGGCTGCGTGGTCAGCTTCTGCACCGGCCAGGGTTTCGTCTCGGCCGTGGTGTCGAAGCGGAAGCGCGCCAGCATGATGGCGAGCGCGATGATCGCCTCCTGCATGGCGAAGCTGGCACCGATGCAGACGCGTGGGCCCGCGCCAAACGGCAGATACTGGAAGCGATCGATCTTCTCGCGGTTTCCCGGGTGGAAGCGCTCCGGCACAAAGGCGTCAGGGCGGTCCCACAGCTTCCTGTGGCGATGGACGACCCACGGCATGACCAGCACCGCGGCGTATTTCGGGATATAAAGATCCTTCCACATTTCCGGTTCGATCGGCTCGCGATTGATCGACGGCGCCGGCGGATAGAGCCTGAGCGCCTCGTCGAAGGCCGCGCGCGTGAACGGCATTGCGTCGAGCCATTTCGTCGGATCGGGCTCGCGCGCCAGCACCCGGTCGATCTCCTGCTCGACCCTGTCGCGCTCCCATGGCGATTCCGCGAGACAGTAAAGCGTCCAGCCGAGTGCACGCGCCGTGGTCTCGTGGCCGGCACCGATGAAGGTGATGATGTTGTCCTCGACCTCGGCCCGCGTCAGCCCGTCGGGCCCCTCAGCCTTGAGCAGCAGCGTCAGGAAATCCTGCGGCACGGCATCGGGGTCGCGCTTGAATTTCTGTTCGCGCAGCTTGACCGTGCCGGTGACGATCTTGCGGAAATAGGCCATGGTCTTGCGACCACGGATGCGGGTGAGCCGTGGCAGCCAATCGGGCGCGCGCAACAGGTCGAGCGGATCGACGCGGCCCATGGTCTCGAACAGCCGGTCGATCTCATTGGCAAAACTGCCCGGCTGGCCAGCGATCTCGCCGGAAAATAGCGTCTCGGCCAGGATGTCATAGGTGAGCAGCGTCATGTCATGGGCGATGTCGGACGTGCCGCCACCCTCGTAGCGGGCGACGAACTCTTGCGTGCGCTTGAGCATCGGCTCGGCGAAGCCGAAGATGTGGCGCGGTGTGAACACCGGCGCCATCGCCTTGCGCGAACGCTTCCAGACCTCGCCCTCGGCGGTCAGCAGGCCGTCGCGCAGGATCGGCCGCAGGATCTTCTGGCGCACCGTCGCCATCTTGTAGTTCTTGGCATTGTCGACCAGCACGTGGCGGATGAGGCCGGGATCGTTGGCAACGACCAGATGTCCACCAATGCCATTCACCGAAATCCAGGGCTCGTTGTAGGTATGCTCGCCCCACAATTCGAGCGGGTTGCGGTAGACGATGCGGATCATCTCCAGCGTCGAGGGCGGCGTCGTGCGCGGCTTTGGCGCCGGGGGAACGAAGGGGGCGGGCTGGACGTCCATGGAGTGCTCCGCTGATACCTCAATGTAGTGGCTGGCAATCCAGGCGTCCATGTGACCGAAACGCAGACCGAAACCTCAGCGCCCAAGACGCGAACTTAGAGAGTCTGTTCATCTGATCGTGACCGCTGCGCCGGCGACCTCGCCTTGTCCCCAGGGACGCTCTGCCGTAGGTGACAGTCACCAACAGATACCGCTAATCGAAGGAGCCCGCCTTGAAGCACCAGTTGAACATCATCATCGGCAGCACGCGGCCCGGCCGCGCCGGACCGGTTTTCGCCGAATGGCTGGAGGCATTCGCGCGCGAGCACGGGAAATTCGACCCGGTGCTGACCGACATTGCCGCGTTCAATCTGCCGGTTCTGGACGAGCCGCATCACCCCAAGCTCGGCAACTATCAGAACGACCACACCAAGGCCTGGTCGAAGGCGATCGATGCCGCCGACGCCTTCGTCTTCGTGGCGCCGGAATACAATTATTTCGCCGCTCCGGCGATCATCAACGCGATCGACTATCTCGCACGCGAGTGGAAATACAAACCCGCCGCCATCTTCAGCTATGGTGGCGTCTCCGGCGGCCTGCGCGCGGCGCAAGCGCTCAAGCCGCTGCTGACTTCGGTGGGCGTAATGCCAATCTCCGAAGGGGTTTCCTTGTCGCTCTATCAGAAACTGCTCGAGCATGACGGCTCTTACCGGGCCAGCGAGCAGGTGCAGGGCGCAACCACGACCATGCTGGACGAGCTGTTGCGCTGGAGTGAAGCCCTGAAGCCGATGCGAGCAGCCTGAAGGAGCCGGTTTTCGGCCCAAAGCCCGGCTTGCTCGCGCCATAAAGAGGTGGAATGGTTGGCGAACAACTGAGCCGGGGCGGTTCGACTTGCGCTTGCTGTTTGCCTTGCTGCTGACGCTTACGACCACCGCCACCGCGGTGGCGGAGCGGCGCGTGGCGCTGGTCATTGCCGATGACGACTACCGTCTGGTCAGGCCGCTCGCCAATCCGATCAATGACGGCGAGGCAATGGAAGCGTCGCTGAAGAAGCTCGGCTTCGAGGTCGTTCTCGAAACCAACCGTGATCTCCGACGCATGCGCCGCGCGCTCGACGATTTTCGCGAGGATGCGAAAGGCGCCGACGTGGCGCTGGTCTACTTCTCCGGCCATGGCGTCGAAATCTCAGGCGACAACCGGCTGCTGCCGATCGATGCCGACGCCTCTTCGCTCGATGCGCTGCAGAAGACCAGCCTGCCGCTGGAGGAAGTGCGCTACACGGTCGCCGCCACCGCAAGGGTCGGGCTGATCGTGCTCGACGCCTGCCGCAGCGATCCCTTCTCGGGAAGCAGCAGCGAAGGGCGCGGCGCGACCTCACTGGCAAAGGATGTTGCCGACAAGGTCAAGCCGGGACTTGGCCGGATTGGCCGCGCGGAAAATATCCTGTTCGCCTTCTCGGCCGCCCCCGGCGAGACGGCTGCCGACGGAACCGGCCAGAATTCGCCGTTTACGACGGCACTGACCAAATATCTCGGCACCGACGGTCTCGAGATCCGCTCGGTGCTGACTTTGGTGCAGCAGGAGGTCTATGACCTGTCGCGCGGAAAACAGCTGCCTTACGTCGAGAGCGGCCTGCCCAAACTGTTCTTTGCCGCGGCGGCCAAGGAACAGCTGCCGGAGCGCGAACGCCTGCTGCTCGCCATGGCCGACGTGACGCCGGACATGCGCGGCCAGGTCGAGCAGATCGCCAGCGACGCCGACATGCCGCTGGCGCCGCTCTATGGCGCGCTGATTGGTTCCGACACCGGCAATTTGTCAGCGGACAGCCTGAATACCCGGCTGCGTGAAGCGGCCGACGCCTTCGTCAAGGTGCGCGGCGAGATGAAGACGCTCGCGGCCGATGATCCGCGAGTGACGGAATTGCGTCGGCAGGCCGAAGAGCAGCTGTCGCTCGGCGCCTTCGACGCAGCGCAGGCAAAGCTGGCGGAAGCGGCCAATATCGACGAGGTGTCGCGCAACGCACTGAAGGTGAATTTCGTCGACCGCACGCTGTCGCAGGCCGCAACGGTATTCCTGTCGGCAGGCGCGGCGCGCGCCGACCTGAACTATGCGGCAGCCATCAACGGCTACGAATTCGTGCTGGCGCTGTATGGCGAGGCCGGGCAGACCTCACTCAGCCTGGAACAGGCCGACCGCCAGAGCCGCACGCTGGAGGAACTCGGTACCCTCTATACGACGGTTGGCAATGTCGAGGCGGCCGGCCGCGCCTTTTCCGCACTTTTGGCCAACCTCGAGCAGCGGTCGCTTCAGGAAACCGATCCCAGCGTCAAGCGCGATCTCGCCATCAGCCATATCAAGCTCGCCAACACAAGGATGGCGCAAGGCGACCTGCCAACCTCCCTGGAAAACTATGAGGCGGCCAGGGACATGCTGCAGGACCTGACCACGAGCGTGCCGGACAAGAAGGACTGGCTCGGTGATCTTGCCATGGCCAACGACAAGATCGGCAACGTGCTGGCGACGCAAGGCGATGTGCGCGCCGCGGCCCAAGCCTATCAGCAAAGCCTCTCGATCAAGCAGCAGTTGGCCGATGCGGAGCCGGGCCGCGCCGATCTGCTCAGTGATCTGACAATCACCTATGACGAAATCGGCGACCTTGCCCGTACTGCCGGTCAGTTGGATGGCGCCCAGACAGCGTTGGAAGAGAGCCTGAGAATTCGGTTGGCGCTGGCCGAGAACAAGCCCGATGACACGCGGCGCCAACGCGCTGTCTCAGTCAGCCAAACCAAGATCGGTGATCTGCTGCGGGAGCGCGGCGACGCCGCCGGTGCGCTCGTAGCCTTCAACAAGAGCCAGGCGATCGCCGAAGACTTGGCGCGCCGCGACCCTAACAATACCGACTTGAAGCGCGACCTGTCGATTGGTTACTCCAAAATCGGCAATGCTTACAGCGACCAGAAGGATTGGCCGCTCGCGCTGGAGGCCCACCAGCAGGCGCTGGCCACGGCGCGCGACCTTGCCGCCATCGATCCCGGCAACACGGACTGGCAGCGCGACCTGTCGGTGTGCCTCGAGCGGGTCGCCGAGGTGCTTAGGGTGCAAGGCAATGCCAGCGGCGCCCTGCAAAACTATCAGGACAGCCTTTCTATTGCCGACCGGCTGGCCAAGCTGGATTCTGCCAATTTGAACTGGCAACGCGATATTTCGATCACCCTGCAGAAGATCGGGTATCTGGAAACCGACCGACGTCACTTTGAGGGTTCCAAGGCGGCCTTCGAGGCCAGCCTCGCTATTGCCCAGAAATTGGCCCAGTCCGATCCGAACAATGCGATCTGGCAAATCGATCTGGCGCGCGCCTACGTCGCCTATGCCTATGTGGCGAGGGATCCGAAGGCCGCGCTGACCACGGCGCTCAACCTAACGCTGGAGCTCGACCGCACGGGGCGGCTGGCGCCCGGAGACAAATTCATGATCAAACATTTGCGCAGCCTTCTCGCCAAATCCGGCGCTCGAAAAAAATAGCCGGCTGCCGGCTCGGGATTCACCCCGGAAATGCCTGCAAACCTTGGAAAAACCGCCTTTAGCGCCTATATCTAGACAATATCAGAGGCGCGATTCGGTGCCGATTTTTAGCACCGTGCAAGCGGCATCCAGACAACAGGTTTTCATGAGCGATCAGATCGACAACAACAACGGCGCTGAAGCCGAATACGGCGCCGATTCCATCAAGGTTTTGAAGGGGTTGGATGCTGTCCGCAAACGCCCCGGCATGTATATCGGCGACACCGACGACGGTTCCGGCCTGCATCACATGGTCTACGAGGTGGTCGACAACGCTATCGACGAGGCCCTGGCCGGTCATGCCGACCTCGTCACGGTGACGCTCAACCCCGATGGTTCGGTCACCGTGATCGACAATGGCCGCGGCATTCCGACCGATATCCACACCGGCGAAGGCATTTCCGCGGCCGAAGTGATCATGACGCAGCTGCATGCCGGCGGCAAGTTCGACCAGAATTCCTACAAGGTGTCGGGCGGCCTGCATGGTGTCGGCGTCTCGGTGGTCAACGCGCTTTCGGCATGGCTGAAGCTCAAGATCCGCCGCAACGGCCAGATCTTCGAGATGAGCTTCACGCACGGCAATGCCGACGCGCCGCTGAAGGCCACGGGCAGCTACGAACAGCACAAGGTTGCCGGCACCTATGAAGGGCGCAGCGGCAGCGAGATCACCTTCTTCCCGTCGGCCGAAACCTTCACCATGGTCGAATTCGACTTCGGCACGCTGGAACACCGGCTGCGCGAACTCGCCTTCCTGAATTCCGGCGTGCGCATCGTTTTGACCGATGCCCGCCATGCCGACATCGTGCGCCACGAGCTGCACTATGATGGCGGGCTGGAAGAGTTCGTCAAATATCTCGACCGCGTCAAGAAACCGCTGATCGACAAGCCGGTCGCCATCAAGGCCGAGCGCGACGGCATCACCGTCGAGGTGGCGATGTGGTGGAACGACAGCTACCACGAGAACGTTCTGGCCTTCACCAACAACATCCCGCAGCGCGACGGCGGCACCCATCTGGCCGGTTTCCGCGGTGCGCTGACCCGTCAGATCACCGGCTATGGCGATTCCTCGGGCCTGACCAAGAAGGAAAAGGTCTCGCTGATCGGCGACGACTGCCGCGAAGGCCTGACAGCGGTGCTGTCGGTCAAGGTTCCCGATCCAAAGTTCTCGTCGCAGACCAAGGACAAGCTGGTCTCGTCGGAAGTCCGTCCGGTTGTCGAAGGGCTTGTCAACGAAGCGCTCGGCACCTGGCTGGAAGAACACCCGAGCGAGGGCAAGGTGGTCATCGAGAAGGTGATCCAGGCCGCGGCGGCGCGTGAAGCCGCGCGCAAGGCGCGCGACATCACCCGCAAGAGCTCGCTCGGCGTCACCTCGCTGCCCGGCAAGCTGGCCGACTGCCAGGAACGCGACCCGGCGAAATCCGAAATCTTCATCGTCGAGGGCGATTCCGCCGGCGGCTCGGCCAAGGGCGGCCGTTCGCGCCAGAACCAGGCGATCCTGCCGCTGCGCGGCAAGATCCTCAATGTCGAACGGGCCCGCTTTGACCGTATGCTCGGCTCCGACATGATCGGCACGCTGATCACCGCGCTCGGCACCTCGATCGGCAAGGACGAGTTCAACGCCGACAAGCTGCGCTACCACAAGATCATCCTGATGACCGACGCCGACGTCGACGGCGCCCACATCCGCACCTTGCTGCTCACCTTCTTCTTCCGGCAGATGCCGGAACTGATCGAGCGCGGCCATCTCTACATCGCCCAGCCGCCGCTCTACAAAGTGACGCGCGGCAAGAGCTCGCAATACATCAAGGACGAGAGCGCCTTCGAGGAGTTCCTGATCGGCTCGGGGCTCGAAGAAGCATCGCTTTCTCTGGGCTCGGGCGAAGTTCGCACCGGACAGGATCTGCGCAGCGCCATCGACGACGCGCTGGCGGTGCGGCAGCTGATCAACGGGCTGCACACGCGCTACAACAGAGGCGTGGTCGAACAGGCGGCGATCGCCGGCGGGCTCAACCCCGACGTCTTCACAGACCTCGGCCGCGCCGATGCCATGGCGGAGCGGATTGCAAAACGCCTCGACATCATCGCAGAGGATACCGAGCGCGGCTGGACCGGCCGCATGTCGACTTCGAACGAAGGCGTCGGTGGCTATGTGTTCGAGCGTACGGTGCGCAGCGTCAAGGAATACGCGCATCTCGACCTGGCGCTGATCAATTCGGCCGATGCACGGCAGCTCGACCGCTACGCACAGCGCCTCAGCGAGGTCTACGGGACGCCGCCGGTGCTGCGCCGCAAGGATGTCGCCGAAACCATCTCGGGGCCGCTGGCGCTGCTCAACGCGGTCTTTGCGACCGGCCGCAAGGGCCTGACCATGCAGCGCTACAAGGGTCTCGGCGAGATGAACGCCGAGCAACTCTGGGAAACCACGCTCGACCCGAATGTGCGGTCGCTGCTGCAGGTCAAGGTCAATGACGCCACCGACGCGGACAGTCTGTTCTCGCGGCTGATGGGCGACGAGGTCGAGCCGAGGCGGGAGTTCATCCAGGACAACGCCTTGTCGGTCGCCAACCTGGATATTTGATCTCCCCGGATATTGATCTCCGGCATTGGCGCGCTGCGGCGCGCCAATTTGTTCCATCCGAGGCAAACAAAATCATTTCATAACCCGCCGGAACGGAAGTCCCCGAGGGACATTGTGACAGTATCGATCACAATTTCTCACAGGAGGCCTTCATGGGACGCGGTATCTTGCTCTGGCTACTTGGAATCCCGATTCCAATCATCATTCTGATCATGCTTTTCGTACGGTAGGGGGAAATTCATGCAGTCCACCCTATCGGCTGTCGACGTTTCCGCTTCCACTGAATCCTCCACTCCTGCCGTCAGCTGGGGACCGATCATCGCCGGTGCCTTCGCGGCCTCGACGTTGACCTTGATCCTGATGCTGCTCGGCTCAGGGCTCGGTCTCACCATCGTGTCACCCTGGTCGGGCTCAGGCGCGTCGGTCACCACCTTCGCGGTGTCCACCGCGATCTGGCTGATCGTCGTGCAATGGCTGTCCTCCGGTGTCGGCGGCTACCTTGCAGGGCGCCTGCGCACCAAATGGGTCGGCATCCATACCGACGAGGTCTATTTCCGCGACACCGCCCACGGCTTCCTCGCCTGGGCGTTGGCCACTTTGCTCGTCGTCGGGGTGCTTGGCTCGGCCCTGTCCACTGCGCTGGGGTCCGGCGTGCAGGCGGTCTCGACCGTTGCCTCGGGCGCCGTCATGGGCGCGTCGGCCGGTGCTTCCGCCGGCGGCGCTTCGACCGACAATGCGACATCGTATCTGGTGGATTCGCTGTTCCGCCCGGCCGATGCGGGCAAGCTCGCAGTAGCCAATCCGGACAGTAATGCCGCCGCGGTCGGGCAAGCCTCGCGCATCCTGATCGCCGGCGCTGCTGCCGGCGAGATTTCGGCGGACGACAAGACCTATCTGTCGCAACTGGTCGTTGCCCGCACCGGTCTGTCCGAGGCCGACGCCAAGGCGCGTGTCGATGCTCTTGTTGCGAAGGTCGAGGACGCCAAGGTCAAGGCCAAGCAGGCGGCTGACACCGCCAGGAAGGGGAGCGCGACCTTTGCGCTGCTTGGTGCGCTGTCGCTGGCCATCGGTGCCTTCATCGCAAGTGCTGCGGCGGCCCTCGGCGGCAGGCAGCGCGACGACGAGGAGGCGGTGTTTCTGACCGGCCGCTGATTCTGGGGCCGAAGCAAATCAATCCACTCCGGGCCAAGCCCGGAGTGGATTTCTGTTTGAATTGCCATGCAGCGCGGTGGGATCTCTCTGTTCTATCGTTTGGCAGTCGCCGGCGCTTGGCTTGGCTCCAGCTTACGGCCAAGATCCACAGCGTCGCGCAGCACGGCAAGATGCGTGCGCGGCACAACGCCGGCCGACGCGGCGACCTCGACGCCGGTTGCCGCCAGCGACCAATAGAGCGTGTGCGTGAAGATGCGGCCGAGGGAGCCGCGCAGCTCGACCTGGACGTTCTCCACGCCGGGGCCGAAATTCTCGGTCATCGGCCCGGAAATCGGGTCGCCGGTCAGCCAGCCATTGCCCCTGTCGAAGATGTTGGTCCATCGCGTTGCGGCAAACACCGCGCCATGATGCACCGCCCGTTGCGGTTTGCCTGACGGACTGCGCCCTTCCTGATAGAGGATAGTGCCTCCGGCTGCGGCCCCTTCGGCGATTGGCGGACAGGCTGAGAGCAGGCGCTCTGCGATGCCGCGCCGGAACTCGGTGAGGTCATACGTCACCAGAAACTCGCTGTGGGTCAGCGGACTGCCGAGCGTGACGAAATCGCTGATCTTCCATGGCAGCGGATGGTCGGCATCTTTCGTGCGCAGCTGTCGGTAAAGCTCCCACTGATCACGCCGCAAACCGGCGAGGTCGTCCAGCCTATCGGGCCACGCGGAACCGTCGGAACTGAGCGTCGCCTTGTCGATGGCGCGGATCGCTTTGAGTTTCGCCTTGTCGCGGATGGCCTCCAGTTTTCGGGGCCTGAAATCGGCCCACAATATCTGCAAGAGATCATAGGCGATCATCGATCCCAGACTGTGCGAGACGAGCACGATCCGGTCGTAGGTATCGTCCAACATCAGGCGCTTCAGCAGCCTGAGGCCACGCTCGCGGATCAGCGCGCGCTTCTCGACTGTCGCCGCTTCCGCGCGCACATAGGCGGCGACATCGCCGAAATAGGGAAGGCCGAACCGGTCGACCGACCAGATGACGAATGAGGCCAGGATCGTGACGAGCACGCCGGCGGCCCAGGACATGTAGCCTTGCCAAACCGACGTCGCCAGCGCCAGCGTCGCGCACAGGACGACGATGACCGCAAAGAGGGTGACGAGATAGAGCTTGCGGGCGTCGCGCGGAATGTCGGCGGGCTTGCGCCACAGCAGGTTCGTCACCCAGGCCGCGAGCCGGCCCCGTGTCGTGCCTTGCGTGATGTCGGCCCAGTAAAGCTCGTAGAAATCGGTGCGACGGCCATCGACATCGTAAGGCGTCGTGATGCGGCGAAGTTCGTACGAATTTGTCCGGCTGTCGGGTGTGATCCAGCTCTGGTTGATCTTCGCGCCGGCGGGGTCGACCGGATCGGCGACATGGGCATAAAACGGCGCACGGGCGGGGTCATGGCTCCAGACCGCCTGAACAAAGCCCCGCAGCGTATCCATGGGCCGCTGTTCGCCCATGCCATGCACGATCACCACCGCCTGGCTGAGCTTGCGCGGCGCTTTTGGGGTGGCCTGCGATGCGATGGGGTCGGGCACCAACGTCTCCGTTGACGACAATCCCGTCGACGGGACGGGCATTCGTCATCGTAGCCCCGAAACCACCGTCAAGCCAAGAAAAAGCCCGGCGCGAGGCCGGGCGTTTCTTGGCGCATCTCAGTGCTGATCCGCTGATCAGTGATCCATAGCCTTGACGATCTCTTCGGTCATCTTCTTGGCATCACCGAGCAGCATCATGGTGCCGTCTTTGTAGAACAGCGTGTTGTCGATGCCGGCATAGCCGGAGCCGAGCGAGCGCTTGACGAACAGGCAGGTGCGGGCCTTGTCGACGTCGAGGATCGGCATGCCGTAGATCGGCGAGGACTTGTCATCGCGGGCGGACGGGTTGGTGACGTCGTTGGCACCGATGACATAGGCGACATCGGCCTGCGCGAACTCGGAGTTGATGTCCTCGAGCTCGAACACCTCGTCGTAGGGCACGTTAGCCTCGGCCAAGAGCACGTTCATGTGGCCCGGCATGCGGCCGGCGACGGGGTGGATCGCATATTTGACGTCGACGCCGTTGGCCTTGAGCTTGTCGGCCATCTCGCGCAGCGCATGCTGCGCCTGGGCCACCGCCATGCCGTAGCCGGGCACGATGATGACCTTCTGCGCGTTCATCATCAGATAGGCCGCATCGTCGGCCGAACCCTGCTTGACCTTGCGCTCGATGCCGTCATCGGCCGCCGCCGCCGTCTCGCCGCCGAAGCCGCCGAGGATGACCGAGATGAACGAGCGGTTCATGCCCTTGCACATGATGTAGGACAGGATCGCGCCGGACGAGCCGACCAGCGCGCCGGTGATGATCAGCGCCAGGTTGCCGAGCGTGAAGCCAAGGGCGGCCGCTGCCCAGCCGGAATAGGAGTTGAGCATCGAGACCACGACCGGCATGTCGGCGCCGCCGATCGGGATGATCAGCAGGATACCCAGCACCAGCGATGCCGCGACGATCAGCCAGAACACCAGCTTCGATTCCGTCGTGACCAGAAGCACGATCAACACAATGAGCGCGATGCCAAGCGCGGCGTTGATGAAGTGGCGGCCGCCGATCATGATCGGCTTGCCCGACATGCGTCCGTCTAGCTTGAGGAAGGCGATGACCGAGCCGGTGAAGGTGATGGCGCCGATGGCGACGCCAAGGCTCATCTCGATCAGGGCCTGGGCATGGATGTCGCCGGCCGTGCCGATGCCGAAGCTTTCCGGCGCATAGATGGCCGCGGCGGCCACCATGACGGCGGCAAGACCGACCAGCGAATGGAAGGCCGCGACCAGCTGCGGCATCGAGGTCATGGCGATGCGGCGCGCGGTGATGGCGCCGACGCCGCCGCCAATGGCAAGGCCAAGCACGATCAAGCCGAAACGGCCGGCCGACGGGGTTGCCAGCGCCAGCGTGGTGGCGATGGCGATGCCCATGCCGATCATGCCGTAGAGGTTGCCCTGGCGGCTGGTGGTCGGATGCGACAGGCCACGCAGCGCCATGATGAACAGGACGCCGGAAACCAGATAAAGGAAGGACGCGAAGTTGGCGTTCATGGCGCTCTACCTCTCCTTCTTCTTGTACATGGCCAGCATGCGCTGGGTGACGAGGAAACCGCCGAAGATGTTGACCGACACCAGCATCAGCGCGACGAAGCCGAAGCCGGCGGCAATGCCGGAGGCGGCGATGCCGACGGCAAGCAGGGCGCCGACGACGATGACCGAGGAGATGGCGTTGGTGACCGCCATCAGCGGCGTGTGCAGCGCCGGCGTCACCGACCAGACGACATAATAGCCGACGAAGATCGCCAGCACGAAGATGGCGAAGCGGAAGACGAAGGGATCGATGGCACCGCCCGACAGCGCATGCGCGGCATCACCGGCCGCCTCGGCGCCGCCGGGCGCGGTCGCCATGTTCTGTACCGCCAGCCGAACGGCGGCGGAGGCCTGGTCGAGCTGGTCGAGGGCTTTCTGCAGGGTCTGATCCATCACGCAATGCCTTTCGACTTCGACGAGGGCGACTTGGGTGCGGCCGGTTTCTTGGGCGCGGCCTTCTTTGCAGCCGGTTTGGCCGAAGCATCGGCGACCATGGTGGTGGCCGGGATCGCGGCGGGTTCGACATGAGGCTGTTGGTCGGCCTTGGCGAAGGCCGGATGGACCACCTTGCCGCCATCGGTCAGCATCGTTGCCTTGACCAGGTCGTCATCGCGGTTGATGGCAAGCGTCTTGGTGGTCTTGTCGACCAGCGTCTCGAGGAAAGCGAACAGGTTCTTGGCGTAAAGCAGCGAGGCGGATGCGGCGACGCGGCCCGGCACATTGAGATGGCCGACGATCTTGACGTTGTTGGCCCTGGTGACGACCTTGCCGGCTTCAGCGCCCTCGACATTGCCGCCGCGCTCGACCGCCAGATCGACGAGCACCGAGCCCGGCCTCATCGAGGCGACCATGGCCGCCGACACCAGCTTCGGCGCCGGCCGGCCGGGGATCAACGCCGTCGTGATGACGATGTCCTGCTTGGCGATGTGCTCGGCGGTGAGTGCCGCCTGCTTGGCCTGATATTCCTTCGACATTTCCTTGGCGTAGCCGCCTGCCGTCTCGGCCGCCTTGAATTCGTCGTCCTCGACCGCCAGGAATTTTGCGCCGAGCGAGGCGACCTGTTCCTTGGCGGCGGGGCGCACGTCGGTGGCGGTGACGACCGCACCGAGGCGACGCGCGGTGGCGATCGCCTGCAGGCCGGCGACGCCGACGCCCATGATGAAGACTTTCGCCGCCGGCACCGTGCCCGCCGCCGTCATCATCATCGGCAAGGCGCGATCATACTCCGAAGCGCCGTCGATCACCGCCTGGTAGCCGGCGAGATTGGCCTGCGAGGAAAGCACATCCATCGATTGCGCCCGGGTGATGCGCGGCATGAACTCCATCGAGAAGGCGGTGACGCCGGCTTTGGCCAGGGCCGCCACGGCGGCGTCATTGCCATAGGGATCCATGATGGCGATGACAGCCGTACCGGGCTTGTAGCCCTTCAGCTCAGTATCCGTCGGCCGGCGGACCTTCAGCACCACATTGGCCTTGGCGACATCGCCGGCCTTGCCGATGGCGGCACCGGCCTTGGCGAACTCCTCGTCGGGGATGCGCGACCTCGTGCCGGCACCGGTCTCGACGACGACATCGAAGCCAAGCCCCGCCAGCCGTTTCACCGTGTCAGGCGAAGCCGCTACGCGCGGCTCGTTGGCATCGAGTTCACGAGGGATGAAAACCGTCTGTCCCACCGCATGATCCTTTCGGCCGGAAGCTGTTTCCCGCAAGACGCCGACCGGCCTCGCGGCGGCGCCGTGGACAAGGTGTCGGAAAAATCTATCGGAGGATAAAGGCGCCGGCGGCCAGAATCAGAATGAACAGGATGGTCGCCGAAAAGAAGCCGCCCGCAAAGAAACCGAAAGCCATCGCCAGCAGTATGGCGCCGCAAAAGAGCGATCCGTATTTGGCCAGCATGAGAAAGCCCGCATAGGTGCGGTCATGCTCGGCATAGTCCATCTTCGCGCCCAGTTCGACAGGACCGGTCGGCGTGTGATCAGCCATAGCAATACCCCTTCGAAGACATCTTTCAGGCACATAGCGAAAAGCCGAGCAGAGAGCAATGGCGCTATTGCCGCATCGCAGCCGACAACTGCCTCAAAGGAAAATTGAAGCCGGCTCCCCGGTGCCCGAGGCGATCGTCGCCGCGACGCTACATTTCTTCGCCGGTTGACGGACGCTTCAGCCGGCAAGATGAGGGAAAAGCCCGAGCAGACCGACGACGATCAGATAGAGCGCGACAATGTAGTTCAACAGCCGAGGCATGATGAGAATCAGCACGCCGGCGATCAGCGAGATGAGGGGCGTGAGCGCGAGCTGCGAGATGTGCATGTGGGGGTTCCTTCAAAGACTTCGCGGCGATGCCCGGGCGCGGCAGCGCCCTTGACGTCATCCAGAACGCGGAAGTGGCCGGAAAGGTCCAGGCGCTTCGCGAAAATCGCGCTGCCTCAGGCGGCTTCGCGATAATATTTCGCTGTCGGCACGATGGACAAGGGCGTCAACCGGTTGATTGCCGGATTGGCAAACATCAGCCGCTGTTCGGTCGGCGTCGACCTGAAGAATGGGAACCGTTCGAGTGTCAGGCGCATGTTTTCGCCGGCAGGGATTTCGAACAGTGCGATCGGAGTAAGAACGCCGGGAAACTCTTTGCCCTCAGTCCTCTGCACGGCATTGAAGTAACGGGCATAAAAATTGGAATGCTCGATCTTGACCGGCGTAAGGACCGAGTCCTGGCCAAAGTAGCGCGAGGCCACCATGGCAAGCCTGAGTGTCAGAAAAGGCAGCACTCCGGGCGCCGGCGCGCTGTCGGGATCGGTTGCGAACCGGGTTCCGTCGATGAAGGTTTCTCCGCGGGCAAGTCGCTCGATCAGTATTTCCGGATAGGCATCGACGGAGGGCGAATACGGGTGCTCGCTGGAGATGTAATGGAAGCGGATCGTGCTGACCAATTCGCCATAGCAATAGACACCGAACCGGTAGGAATTGGGCAGATTGTCCCAGCGATCCTCGAACATCCCGCTGTCGATCGGACCGCACATGCCTGAGCGCAGGTAGGATTTATAGCGAAGTCGGTAGATCGCCTCCAGGTCCTCGCCTCCTGTAATAAGGCGATAATCGACATGCTCCAGCAGTTGCATGATCGATCGGTTCAACACCGAATCCCCAGCCGTGCTGACCCCGCCAGACGCACTCCCTACAGCCCGTGCAGCATCCATTGTCTGTCCTCGAAAATTCCGCCTGCGGATAGGCTATTCGAGCTGAAATGAGACACAAGCTGAAATTCCGATATTGTTGATTTACCTTCTGTTAACGTTAACGGCCGGACGTCGGTTTGGAAATGTCTACTGATGAACAACTCGCATGAGGAGCAGGCTGCCAAGAGCCAACTTCGAAAAGCAGGATACTAACTGGCTGTCCGCTTGCCGGTGAGACGCAGGTCAGCGACGAATGGCCAGGTGGCACTCGACATCGTCTCGATACCCGACGCACTAAGCGCGGCGCCGAAGAGGAAGCCTTGCACGAGATCCGGTTTGACCTGCAAGGCCAGGATCTTGAGCTGCTCGAAGGTCTCTACACCTTCGACGGTCACGGAAAGTCCGAGCGGCCGTGACAGATTGACAATGCCCTTGAGCAGTTCGAGTGAGCGGCTGTTCTGAGTGACGTCTATCAGGAACGAGCGGTCGATCTTGATCTTGTCGAGCGGCAGCTTGTGCAGGTAGCTCAGGCTCGAATAGCCGGTGCCGAAATCGTCGAGCGCAATGCGCACGCCAAGCTGCTTCAGCTCCTCGATGTATTGGCGCGTCAGCGACTTGTCGTCGAGCAGCGCCGTTTCGGTGACCTCGATCTCCAGCCGACCGGCGGCGAGGCCGGAGCTGATCAACGCGTCACGAACCTTCTGGACGACGTCGCGGCTGCGGAAATCCTTGGCGGAGAGATTGACCGAGACGCTCGTCTGGTCCGGCCATTTGGCGCATTCGGTGCAGGCCGCCTGCAGCACGAAGGTGCTGATCTCGGAAATGATGCCCATTTCCTCGGCCAGCGGGATGAAGATGCTGGGCGAGATCGGCCCGAGATCTGGATGATCCCAGCGGCACAGCGCCTCGCAGCTGGCGATACGCATGGTGTTCATCGCCACGATCGGCTGATAGACCACCCGCAGGGCCTTGCTTTCCACGGCGGTTCGCAGATCCGCCTTCATCAGCTGACGGTTGCGGAAGGCGGCATCCATCGAGGCCTCGAACAGCCGCCAGCTGTTCTTGCCGAGTTCCTTGGCCTTGTAGAGCGCCAGGTCCGCCTTGACGATCATGGCGTCGACATCGGTATCCTTGACCCGCGACAGCACCGCGCCGCCGCTGGCCTGGATGCGCAGCCCGTGACCGGCGACGTCGACCTCTCCCTGCAAACCGGCGAAAATCTCGTCGAGCTGGCCGGTCAGATGGCTCTCGTCCTCGACGCGGTCGAAGAAGACCATGAATTCGTCGCCGCCGAAACGGCTGACCGTGATGCCTTGCCCGGCAATGGCGGCAAGGCGCTCGGCGACGGCGTAGATCAACCCGTCGCCGATCGGGTGCCCAAGCGTGTCGTTGACGCTCTTGAAATCGTCGAGGTCGAGCACTGCCAGCCCGCAGAGACGGTCGCCGTCGCCGGACGCCATGGCCTCGCCGACCAGTTCGTGGAAATAGGCGCGGTTGGGCAGGCCGGTGAGGTTGTCGTAGCGGGCCATGAAGCGGATCTTGTCTTCCGCCTCGACGCGGGCGGTGACGTCCTCGAAGGTGATGACGCCCAGCTCCTGGCTACCCTCGCGAGCCGAGAATTCATAGTGCTGGCCGTTGGCGAGCGAAACCAGCACCTTGCGGTCGCGGCCTTCGCGCAGGGCGCGCGTCAACTGGGCCTCGATATAGCGGCAATCCTTCGGCGCCAGCATGCCGCCGGCGACACCGCGCATCAACAGACCGTGGATCGACCGCCCGAGCAGCGCATCCGGTGACTTGAGCGACATCAGATGCGCGGCCTCGGCATTGGCCACCGCCACGCGGCCGTTGGGGCCGAGCATGACAAGGCCGTGCGACATGGTGTTGAGGGCGCGATCGAACCTGAGGGCGAGCTTCCTCGCTTCCTTGTGGCCAATGACGGCCGAGAAAAGCACGTTGCGGACGTGATCGGCGCTGTTGATGGTGATGAAAGTCAACGGGATGATCATCAACCCTAGAACGACCGAAGGGACATCCATCCGCAGCAAGAGTGCAAGTGCCGCCGGACCAATGAAGGTCACGGAAAAAATCCGCACCATGCGCGGAGATCCGTAGTTCCGGCCAACAACCGTGACCAGGGTAGCAATGGCCAGCGACGTCGCGGCCAGTTCGGCAAAGGGGTCAGGGTACACATAGATCGAAATGAAGCATAGCGCGCCCAACCCGAGGCCCTGCAGGCTGCCCTTGAGGATGTAGTTGCGCTCCCACCGCCGCGCCTCGTCGACATTGGCTATGATACCGCCCGCCTTGCGGAAGGCGCGAATGCCGAAGTAACGGAAAAGGCTGATGGACAGTAGAGTAAAAGAGAAAGCCAGGAACAACGGATTGTGCGTGCGAAAGTAGATCATGAATCCGAGGATCCAGTAGCACACGCCGCCAATCACCAGCATGTGGGCGTTGTCGAACAACGACCGCACAAACTGGATATAAACATCCGGTGGGATGTTTTCGGTCTTTGTCCTGCCCATATCGTCGGCCCAACGCTAAGCCCTGTCATGCCACGTCCGCCTTAAGAAAGGCTTAGAACAGTGGTTTCGGCTCGGTTGCCGAGGGCACGCAGATGCAGGACCGACTGAGAAACCAGACTTCAGGTAAACAAGGCGTATCGATCATTCGGCAGCCTGAAGTTTCGGCCGTGCCGGCGTGTTCGACAGACGTTCGAGCAGCCTTTTGCGTTCGCCGGCCGCCTTTTCGGCGCTGGCCTGGCGGACGTGGCCATAGCCGCGAATGAGAGCCGGCACCGAGGCCAGGGCAATTGCCGCATCGACCCCGGCCGGCGCCAGCGATCTGGCGACGAGGTCCAGATCCGCCTCGTACTGCACAAGAAGTTGCCGCTCCATGCGCCGCTCGGCGGTGTAGCCGAACAGGTCGAAGGCGGTGCCGCGCACACCTTTCATCGCCGCCAGTAGCCGAAAACCCTTCATCATCCAGGGGCCGAAGCTCGATTTCCTCGGTGTGCCGTCATTGCCGCGGCGGCCCATGATCGGCGGGGCGAGATGGAATTCGAGTTTCTCGTAGCTCTGGAACTGCTTGCCCAATTCGGCGGCGAAGGAACCATCGGTGTAGAGCCGCGCCACCTCGTACTCGTCCTTTATGGCCATCAGCTTGAACAGGTTCCTGGCGGCAGCCTCCGACACCGCGGTCGAACCGGGCACGGCCTTGGCTTCGGCGGTGCGAAGGACGGCGATCTTTTCGGCATAACGCCTGCCGTAGGCGGCATTCTGGTAGGCGGTCAGGAAAGCGACGCGGCGGGCAATGATGTCATCCAGCGTCTCGGCGATCGCCGCGGCCTGCCCGGTCTTGCCCGGCTGGGCGACGAGGCCGCGCACGAAATCCGGCTGATGGGCGGCACGGCGGCCCCAGCGGAAGGCGGCGATGTTCATCGCCACGGCTTCGCCATTGAGCTCGATCGCCTTCTCGACAGCCTCGGCCGACAGCGGCAAGCCGCCGTGCTGGAAGGCAAAGCCGAGCATGAACATGTTGGCGCCGAGCGAATTGCCGAACAGCGCGGTGGCCGTGCGCGTGGCGTCGAAGAAATGCGCCTTGCCGTCCCCGGCGGCGGCGCGGATCGCCTTCTTCAGGCGCTCGATCGGCAATGAGAAATCGGCCGACCGGGCAAATTCGCCGGGCATGATCTCGGCGGTGTTGGCGAGAAAGATGGTGTGGCCCTCGCGCACCGCCGTCAGCACCTTCTTGGCGCCCGACACGACGAGATCGCAGCCAAGCACGAGATCGGCCTTGCCGGCCGAGACGCGGATGGCATGGATGTCGTCCGGGGTTCGGGCGATGCGGACATGGGTGAATACCGAGCCGCCTTTCTGGGCAAGGCCGGCCATGTCGATCATGCCGCAGCCCTTGTCCTCGAGATGGGCCGCCATGCCGAGCACCGCACCGACGGTGACGACGCCGGTGCCGCCGACGCCATCGATGATCGCCGCCCAGCCCTGCTCGCCAAGCGGGAATTCGGTGGGCGTCGGCACGCCGTCGAGCGGGTCGGCCTTGCCGGCCGCACCCTCGGCCTTGCGGATCTTGGCGCCGTGCACGGTGACGAAGGACGGGCAAAAGCCGTTGACGCAGGAGAAATCCTTGTTGCAGCTCGACTGGTCGATCCTGCGCTTGCGGCCGAATTCAGTCTCCACCGGCTGGATCGAAACGCAGTTCGACTGCACGCCGCAATCGCCGCAGCCTTCGCAGACCAGTTCGTTGATGAAGACCCGCTTGTCGGGATCGGGAAAGGTGCCGCGCTTGCGACGGCGGCGCTTTTCGGCCGCACAGGTCTGGTCGTAGAGCAGCACCGACACGCCTTTGACGCCGCGCAGCTCGCGCTGCACGAGATCGAGGTCGTCGCGGTGATGGATGGTGGCGCCGACCGGGAATTCGGCCTTGCCGGCATATTTGTCCGGCTCATCGGTGACGATGGCGATGCGGTCGATCCCTTCGGCGCGCACTTGCCTGGCGATCATGTCGACGGTCAGGCCGCCTTCGTGCGGCTGGCCGCCGGTCATGGCGACGGCGTCGTTGTAGAGGATCTTGTAGGTGATGTTGGCGTCGGTCGACAGTGCGAAGCGGATCGCCAGCGTGCCGGAATGGTTGTAGGTGCCGTCGCCGAGATTCTGGAAGATGTGGTCGCGCTTCGAAAACGGCGCCTGGCCGACCCATTGCGCGCCCTCGCCGCCCATCGCGGTGAAGCCGAGGGTGTTGCGGTCCATCCACAGCGCCATGAAGTGGCAACCGATGCCCGCAGCGGCGATCGAGCCGTCCGGCACCTTGGTCGAGGAATTGTGCGGGCAGCCGGAACAGAAGAACGGCGTGCGCGAGCCGATATCGGTGGCATCCGCCAGCATCGCCTGGAACTGGCGCAGCTTTGCCACCCGCGCCGAAATCTCTTCCGACGGACCGATCGTCCGCACGATCCTCTCGCCCAGTGCGATGGCGATCTCGTTGGGGTCGAGCGCGCCCTTGGCCGGAAACAGCCAGTCGCCGCGCTCGTCCTTCTTGCCGACAATGACCGGCTGCGAGGCGGTGCCGTAAAGGCTTTCACGCAGTTGCACCTCGATCAGCGAGCGCTTCTCCTCGACGACGACGATGGTGTCGAGGCCGCGGGCAAAGTCCGCGATATGCTGCAGGTCGAGCGGCCAGGGACAGCCAACCTTGAACAACCGCACGCCAATGCGGTTAGCGGCCGCCTCGTCGATGCCGATGTCCTCCAGCGCCTGGCGGACATCGAGATAGCTCTTACCCAGCGTGATGATGCCGAGCTTCGGGTTGCGGCCGCCCGAATAGACGATGCGGTTCAGCCCGTTGGCATGGATGAAGGCGGAGGCAGCGGCGCGCTTGTATTCATTTAGCCGCTCCTCCTGGCCGAGCATGTCGATCTCGTGGCGGATGTTGAGACCGCCGGGCGGCATGTCGAAATCGGGCACGACGATGTTCAGCCGTTCGAGCGAGGCATCGACCGAGGCCGTCGATTCGATGTTGTCCTTGACGCATTTGATCGCCGCCCAGGTGCCGGCAAAGCGCGACATGGCAAAGCCGTAGAGGCCGTAATCGATGATCTCCTGGACGCCGGCCGGGTTGAGGATCGGCACCATGGTGTCGACGAACAGGAATTCGGTGGCGTGCGCGTTGGTCGATGATTCGGCCATGTGGTCGTCGCCCATCAGGGCGAGCACACCGCCATGTTTGGACGAGCCGGCGAGATTGGCGTGGCGGAACACGTCTCCCGCACGATCCACGCCCGGCCCCTTGCCGTACCAGACCGAAAAGACGCCATCATGGGTGCCCTCGCCCAGCAGTTCCGCCTGCTGCGATCCCCAGCAAGCGGTGGCGGCAAGCTCCTCGTTGAGGCCGGGCTGGAAGACGACATCGGCTTGGGCGAGCTGTTTCTTGGCCTTCCACAACTGCATGTCGAGGCCGCCGAGCGGCGAGCCGCGATAGCCGGAAACGAACCCCGCCGTGTTGAGGCCGGCGCGACGGTCGCGCTCGCGCTGCATCAGAAGCATGCGGATGACCGCCTGCGCACCGGACAGGAAGATGCGCTCCTTTGCGAGGTCGAACTTGTCGTCGAGCGCGACATCGTGCAGCGTCATCAGGCATTTCCTCTGCGGAGGCCACGTGGGAGCAGGCAGCCAACGTTCGGAGTCGGATGACGCATCCTTTCTCCCCTTGCAAGGCAGGTCAAACAAAATCGAAGGTACCAGCCAACGCGCAACGAACGGTCCGCGGCGATCACGAATCGGGTGTGGAACCACTCCACGGACGCTGGCTAGCGCACTAAAATTTCTGCGCGTCAGATGCCTTTCGAGCAATCCGGCTTCGGTTCGCCCGGCAACTTGCCGTCGGGATGGCCGACGAGATCGGGATTGGCCGTGTAGAGCTGATCGATGACCAGCGGCCGGTCGGGCAGCACCGACTGGTCCTCCGTCGACATCAAGGTGGTGTCGATCTTTTGCAGGATCGCACCATCCGCGCCCTTGATGCTGATGGCAATCGCATAGGGTTTGTTCTTGACGACGCAGGTCAGGGCCGGGCTCTCAAGGGTCACCTTGTCGAGCTTCGGCCAGACCTTCTGCTCGACCACCAAAGGCGCGCCGCCGGCGGGATCCTGGAAGCTGGCGACCGCCACCTGGCCGTCTCCCATCGGCTGCAGCGGCCGTAGCGTGACGACATAGGTTGCCCTGGCGAGACGGTAGTTGAAGACGAATATCTTGCCGGATATCTCGAACAGCTTGCCTTCGTCGTTGCCGGTATCGCGGCAGGCACCGAGCGCAACGGCGGCAATCAATGCAGCGCCGACAACGATCGAGCGGGAAAGACTTCTAAGCATCCTTGACCTCATTGGCCGCCATGCGGCGGCGGCGATAGTGACGACTTGCCTTCTGACGGTTGCCGCATACCGCCATGTCGCACCAAAGACGGCTGGAATTGCGGCTTCTGTCGACGAACAGCCAGGTGCAGTTGGGACAGATCCTCAGCCTTGCGACGGTGTCGTCGCGCAGCAGCGACAGGGCGGAAACCGCCAGCGCCGCCTCGAAGGCGATCGGCGTCACCGGGTCGCCGAACGGCCTTCCCGGCGCCCCGATTTCAGTCTGGCTGCCAGCCAGCCCCTCCGCGCAGGCGCTCAAGAACCCGGGCAGATCGGCGGTGGCAACCGTGCCTTTCGACACCGCGCCACGAAAAAGCCGGTCCGTCGCCTCGCGGATCGACATCACGACGGGCGCGATTGCGACGGGCGACGATACCGCCAGTTGCCGGTCGCCCAGCTCGGCGGCGCGAAAGCCGCTCGCCGCGTCGGCAAAGCGGGCGATCTCGGCCGGATCATCGAAGCGGTCGAACGTCTTCTCCGGATCGCCGCGCAGCACCACGGTGTTCGCCGTGTCGAGCGCAAGCAGGCCACCGGTGAAGCGGTGCGGGGTCCAGGATACCGTCATGCCCGAAATCTAACCGATAAATCGCATTTGACAAGTTAGATTCCGCGATGCAAACCTTCGCGAGGATGCGGTTTCCCGCAGCCTTTTTGAACATGTCGTCGTCAAAACCGTTGCTTCGGGACGGCATGATCCGAGGGTTTTGCATGCTCTATTTCTTCCAGCAGGTGCTGAACGGGCTGCATTCGGGGGCGCTCTACGCGCTGCTCGCCTTCGGCTACGTGCTGACCAACGGCATCCTGCACCGCACCAATCTCGCCTATGGCGCGCTGTTTGCCTTTTGCGGCCAGACGATGATCCTCACCGCGGCTTTCGGCTATCAGGTTCTGTGGCTGACGCTGCTGGCTGCGGTGGCACTCGGCGTCGTCGCGGCTTTCCTCTATGCCGGGCTGGTCAGCTACGTGCTGTCGCGCAGCGTCTTCGAACCGTTGGCCGACCGCTCGCCCAATGCGATCGTGGTGACGACGCTCGGCATCCTGCTGTTGTTGTCGGAGGCAAGCCGCATCGCCGCCGACACGCATGATCTGTGGCTGCCGCCGATGCTGGCGCAGCCCGTCGTTTTCGCGCAGGACGCAACCTTCAAGGCAACCCTGACGCTCATCCAGCTCATCGACTGCGCGGTGGTGCTGGCGGCAATCGTGCTGGCTGCGTGGGCTTTTGCCCGCTCCACCTTCGGCCGATGCTGGCGCGCCGTTTCCGACGACCCTAAGGCGGCGGCGATGTGCGGCGTCGACGTGCGCGGCGTGTTCCGGCATGCCGTGCTGTTCGGCGGTTTCTGCGCCGCGCTGGCCGGCGTCATGGCCGGCCTTTATTACGGCAATGTCAGCTTCGGCTCCGGCCTCGTCTACGGCTTGAAGATCCTGTTCGTGACCGCGGTCGGCGGCTATCTCTCGCCGCCGCGCGCAGCGCTCGGTGCGGCCGCCTTCGGCATGGCCGAATCGCTGTGGGCCGGGTATTTCCCGGTCGAATGGCGCGATGCCTGGATGTATCTGTTCCTGGTCGCCATGCTGGTGCTGATCGGCGCCGGCCGCGACACCAGCAAAATCGCCTGAAACCATCAGACTTTGGTTGCATGACGCCGGGGCGGACCGCCAATATCCGGACCTGCCCTCCGATGCGATGACGTTTGCTGCCTCCACCTTGTTGACCCGTCAATCCACGCGCGGCATACCGTTGGACCACGCGGCGTGACGGACCTGAGGGGGAAGCCGGCACGCCTCCGGCGCTGGGAGGAATGCATGGCAGGGCTTCTCGCTCTATCCAGGACCATTGATCGCGCGAACGAATTCATCGGCAAATGGGTGTCGTGGCTGATTCTGCTGGCGATCCTGGTCAGCGCCGCCAACGCCATCATCCGCAAGGTCTTCGACATATCCTCGAATGCCTGGCTGGAGCTGCAGTGGTATCTGTTCGGCGCCGCCTTCATGCTGGCCGCCGCCTATACGCTGAAGCAGAACGAGCATATCCGCATCGATATCGTCTACGGCATGTTTTCGCGCCGCGTGCAGCACTGGATCGACCTTCTCGGCCATGTCCTGTTCCTGATGCCGTTCGTGACGTTGATGGTGTTCTATTTCGTTCCCTATGTCCGGCTGTCGTTCCACAGCGGCGAAATGTCCAACAATTCCGGCGGGCTGATCGTCTGGCCGGCCAAGGCTATCCTGCTGGCCGGTTTTTTCCTGCTCGCTCTGCAGGGCATTTCCGAGATCATCAAGAAGATCGCCATCATGCGCGGCGACATGGACGACCCCAACCCCTTCGTCTCCGCGCATGAGCAGGCCGAACTGGAGGCCAAGGCGCTCGCCGACGAGGTGCGCTCGTGATGGAGTTCATCGCGCAGAACATGGCGCCGATCATGTTCGCATCGCTGATCCTGTTCATGCTGATCGGCTATCCCGTTGCCTTCTCGCTGGCCGCAAACGGGTTGATGTTCTTCTGCATCGGCGTGCTTTTGACGCCATATTCGGGCGGCGCGATCAACCTCGCCTGGCCGCTGCTCTATGCGCTTCCGGACAATTTCTACGGCAGCCGGGTGATGTCGAACGACACGCTGCTGGCGATCCCGTTCTTCACCTTCATGGGCATCGTGCTCGAACGCTCCGGCATGGCCGAGGACCTGCTCGACACGATCGGCCAATTGTTCGGGCCGATCCGCGGCGGCCTCGCCTATGCGGTGATCTTCGTCGGCGCGCTGCTGGCGGCGACCACCGGCGTGGTGGCGGCATCCGTCATCGCCATGGGGCTGATCTCGCTGCCGATCATGCTGCGCTACGGCTACGACCGCCGGCTGGCGTCCGGCGTCATCGCGGCGTCAGGCACGCTCGCCCAAATCATCCCGCCGTCGCTGGTGCTGATCGTTCTGGCCGACCAACTCGGCCGTTCGGTCGGCGACATGTATGCGGGCGCGCTCATTCCCGGCCTGATTCTGACGGGTCTGTATTCGCTCTACATTTTGATCGTATCGATCTTTCGGCCCAAGATGATGCCGGCGCTGCCGCTGGAAGCGCGCACGCTCGGCCATGGTGTGATGTCGCTGCTGGTGGCGCTGGCGGTAACGGTGGCCATCTCCTATGCGGCATATCGTTATCTGGCGCCGGCGCATGGCGACAATGCCGATATTCTTGGCGCCTGCGTCGGCGTGATCCTGATCTATGTCGTCGCGATCGCCGACAGGCGGCTGAACATCAACATGATGTCGCGGCTGGCGCAGCAGGTCATCATCGTGCTGATCCCGCCGCTGGCACTGATCTTCCTGGTGCTGGGCACCATCTTCCTCGGCATCGCCACCCCGACGGAGGGCGGCGCCATGGGCTCCGTCGGCGCATTGATCATGGCGGGGGCAAAAGGTCGGCTATCGCTGGATGTGGTCAAGCAGGCGCTGGCCTCGACGACGCGGCTGTCGTCGTTCGTGCTGTTCATCCTGATCGGCGCGCGGGTGTTCTCGCTGACCTTCTATGGCGTCAATGGGCAGATCTGGGTCGAACACCTGCTGACCTCGCTGCCTGGCGGCGAGGTCGGCTTCCTGATCGGGGTCAACATCCTAGTGTTCTTCCTGGCCTTTTTCCTCGACTTCTTCGAACTCGCCTTCATCATCGTGCCGCTGCTGGCGCCGGCCGCCGACAAGCTCGGCATCGACCTGATCTGGTTCGGCGTGCTTCTGGGCGTCAACATGCAAACCAGCTTCATGCATCCGCCGTTCGGCTTCGCGCTGTTCTACCTGCGCTCGGTCGCCGCGCGCGTGCCCTATCTCGACCGCATCACCGGCAAACAGATCGCACCAGTGACCACCGGACAGATCTATTGGGGCGCGGTGCCGTTCGTCTTAATCCAGGTGATCATGATCGGGCTGACCATCGCCTTCCCGCAGATGGTGATGCATTACAAGGGCACGGTGGTCGATCCCGGCACGATCGACTACAAGGTGCCGGAACTACCAGCCCTGTCGCCGCTTGCCGCACCGCCGGCCGACGGCGGTACGGCGCCGGCGGCTCCGGCCGCCCCTGATCTGTCGCAACCACCGAGTTTCGGCGACACGCCGCCGGCCAAACCGGCAGCTCCGCAGCCGGACCTGTCGCAACCGCCAAGCTTCAACTGAGACCGGCATGGCCAAGATCATGAAAGCGGTTCGGTTGGAAGCGGTGGGCAGTATCGCCCTGCGGGAAGTCGACAAGCCGGACATCGGGCCAGATGAGCTTCTGGTGCGCGTTGAAGCCTGCGGCGTCTGCGGCACGGACCGGCATCTGTTCCACGGCGAATTCCCGTGCACGCCGCCGGTGACGCCCGGCCATGAATTCTCCGGCATCGTCGAGGCGATCGGAAAATCCGTATCGGGCTTTACTGTTGGCGACCGTGTCACCGGCGACCCCAACGTCGCCTGCGGGCGTTGCGCGCACTGTCATGCCGGGCGGGTCAACCTCTGCAGCAACCTGCGCGCCATCGGCATTCATCGCGATGGCGGCTTTGCCGAATATCTTGCCTTGCCGCAGAAGCAGGCTTTCATCCTGCCTGCCAGCTTGAAGCCGACGCATGGTGCCTTCTGCGAGCCGCTCGGCTGTTGCCTGCATGGCGTGGACCTGGCCGAAATCAGGCCAGGCAGCTCGGTGGCCGTGCTTGGCGGCGGCGTGATCGGCCTGCTCACCGTGCAGCTGGCGCGTCTGGCCGGGGCCACGACCATCATACTGTCGACCAGGCAGGCCTCGCGGCGCGCGCTCGCCGAGGATCTCGGGGCCACGGCGACGGTCGATCCGACCGCCGCCGATGTCATCAATGCCGTCGCCGGACCAACGGGCCTGGCGCCAGGCGGTGTCGACGTCGTCTTCGAATGCGCGGGCGTGCGGGAGACCGTCGAGCAGTCGATGCGGCTGGCCCGCGCCGGCGGCAAGGTCGTCATCGTCGGCGTGACGCCGCAAGGCATGAAAGCGGAATTCGAGCCTTTCGACCTGCTGTTCCGGGAATTGAAAGTGCTCGGCTCCTTCCTCAATCCCTGCACGCATCGCCGCGCCGCCGAACTCATTGCATCGGGCGCAATCGAGATCGACCGGCTGATCTCCAGGCAAGTGGCGCTCGAAGACGCGGCAGCGGTGATCGCCAATCCGCCGGCCCCCGGCGAGGTCAAGGTGCTGGTGGTGCCGCGCGCGGGCTGAGCGGCTGCGGCTTGGCCGTGCGCGCTTGCCGGCACCCCATCGATCGGCTATTGGGTGCGCGCCGAAAAAGACATGACCGGTTCGGTAGTCCGGTCTCTTCCGTTGTTGAACGGAGGCCCGTTCACCGCATGATTTGCGGGAGAACCCACGGCCAGCAAGCGAGGCCAAAGCCCGCGAGCCGGTTGGGTCATGTCCGGATTTCCTGATGCCACGGCCCGCCGGTTCACAGTCTGCAGCCACGCCTGTCCGCGCTTCAATCAACGACAGGACAAAGGACCATGAAACTGAACCATGCCAATCTCATTGCCACCGAAGTCGCGGCTCTTGCCGGCTTCTTCACCAGCCATTTCGGCTTCGAGCTTGTCGCCATGCGCGGCAAGGATGCCTTCGCGGTTCTACGCGGCACCGACGGTTTTTCCCTCAACCTGATGACACCAGGCAAGGGACAGGCCGCCAGCTATCCCGATGGTTTTCACGTCGGCTTCTTCGTCGGCAAACCGGACATTGTGCACGCAAAGCAGGCCGAGCTTGCCGATGCGGGCCTCGCGCCTGGCGAAGTCCAGGAGCTGACGCGAGGCGGCGTCAATTCGACCACCTTCTACTGCCTTGCGCCAGGCGGAATACTGATCGAGGTGAGTTCCTCGCCAGCCTGAAAGAAAGACCCCGGGCGAACGGGCCCGGGGTCCTTGAATGAATGCACTGGAGTCGTTTGCAGAGCCTACAGCTTGCCGTTCCGCTGCTGGACCATCATGAAGGTGTCGTAATTGTATTCGGCCACCTGCGCCCAGAGATAGTGCTCCTTGCGGAAGCCCTTGATCGATTCCCAGATCTTCTTGAACGGCGCGTTGGAGGCTTCCATTTCGGCATAGACCTCGTTGGCCTTCTCGAAGCAGGCGGCCATGATCTCCTGGCTGAACGGGCGCAGCTTCGCACCACCAGCCACCAGCCGCTTCACCGCTGCCGGGTTCAGATAATCGTACTTCTGCAGCATGTTGGCATCGGTAGCCTGGGCGGCAGTGCGCAGCAGCGATTTGTAAGCCGGCGAAAGCTCGTCGTATTTCGCCTTGTTGAACATCAGATGGACGGTCGGACCGCCTTCCCACCAGCCGGGGTAGTAGTAGTAGGGCGCGACCTTGTAGAAGCCGAGCTTCTCGTCGTCATACGGACCGACCCATTCGGCGGCGTCGATGGTGCCTTTTTCCAGCGCCGGATAGATGTCGCCGCCGGCGATCTGCTGCGGCACGACGCCGAGCTTCTGCACCACCTTGCCGGCAAAGCCGCCGATGCGCATCTTGAGGCCGGACAGATCGGCGACCGTGTTGATCTCCTTGCGGAACCAGCCACCCATCTGCACACCGGTGTTACCGCCCGGCAGGCCGAAAAGGCCCTGCGTGGCGAGAAACTCGTTGAACAGGTCGATGCCGCCGCCATGGTAGTGCCAGGCGTTCATGCCGCGCGCGTTGAGCGAAAAGGGAACCGCCGCACCGAGCGCCCATGTCGGGTCCTTGCCCCAGTAATAATATGCCACCGTGTGGCAGGCCTCGACCGTGCCGGCCGTGGTGGCGTCGGCGGCCTGCAGGCCGGGCACGAGTTCGCCGGCGGCAAAGACCTGGACCTGGAAGTTGCCATCGGTGGCTTCCGACAGCATTTTGGAGAACACCTCGGCGCCGCCATAGATGGTGTCGAGCGACTTCGGGAAGGACGACGCAAGCCGCCACGTCACCTTGGGATTGGACTGGGCTATTGCCGGCGCCGCGAGCGTGGCCGCCGCCGCCGCAGCACCGACGCCAGTAACACCAGCCTTGCGAATGAATGAACGACGATCCATGAAGTTCCTCCCTTTTGGACCAGACAGACCGACGTTCGGAAAATCCTCGCTTCCGTGTCGGTTGGCGCGAAACAATACACAGGCAAGAGGTCGAGTCCAGCGCGGCGGCCCGATTTGACGGCGAAGCCCAGCCGCCTTGCAACTATAGTCTAACAGGCTGTTTCGTGGCCCATGCGACACGTGAAACTTGTCATGGAAAAATGGCGGCGGATCGCCTATTTTGGAGGCAGGACATCCTTTGCAGATGGAAAACAGAGCCAAAATGCATCAGCCGCTCGTCGCCATATCGACCGACGTACGTCAGTTCGACAACTACACCTGGCATGCCGCCCCGCAGCAATATCTGGAGGCGGCGATTGCCGGTGCCGGCGTGTTTCCGGTGCTGGTGCCATCGTTCGGCGACAGGCTCGACTTCGACGAACTTCTCTCGTCGGTCGACGGGGTCATGGTCACCGGGTCGAAATCCAATGTGCACCCCTCGCTCTATGGCGGCGACGCCAGCGAGGCCAATGGCCCCTACGACCCGGCGCGCGACGCCACCACGCTCCCGCTGATTCGCAGGGCGATAGAGCGCGGCGTACCGCTGCTCGCCATCTGCCGCGGTATCCAGGAAATGAACGTGGCGCTCGGTGGCACGCTGGGCACCGAGATCCAGGAGCGCGAGGGTTCGTTCGACCACCGCGCGCCGGTGAGCGACAATCAGGATGAGCGCTTCGCCATCCACCAGACCATTTCGATCAAGCCGGGCAGCTGCCTGGCCGGCGTGTTCGGCGCCGGAGACATCAAGGTCAATTCGTTGCACCGCCAGGCGATCGACCGGCTGGGCTCGAAACTGCAGATCGAGGCGGTCGCCGGCGACGGCACGGTCGAGGCGGTTTCGGTGCGCGACTCCCGCGCCTTCGCCGTCGGCGTGCAATGGCATCCGGAATATTGGGTCAACTCGGACAGCAACTCGGTCAAGATTTTCCGTGCCTTCGGCGATGCCGTGCGGCTGCACGCCGTGGCGAAAGCCGGTGCGCGCGCCGCAGCGGAATAATCAGTCCCTAAAATCACCTGTCGCCGCCAGCGACAGCAATGGTGCGGCCGGCGCATAGGATTCGTAGCCGTCACCGTCAGCAACCGCGAAGGTGACGATCGGATCGACGCCATTGGCGCTGAAGGCGACCGTGCCGTCCTGTTCCTGGCGCCAAAACTTTGCCCGCTCGATGCCGGGCAAGAGCCGGCGGCAGTTCGGCCCCATCGTCAACAGCGACAGGTCATCCGAAACCGACGCACCGCGCGTGACCGCGCAGTTGCCTGTAGCTATTGGATGGTGCGACCGCATCGGCGGCACTTTCACCGCCGCCGTCGTGAAGCAGATGAAAGCTCCCAAACAGCGCGGCGGTAGCTGTCACGAGGGAAAGCGTTTTTATCATTCTTCATCCTCGAACACGGACAGGATGAAGAATGATTTCAGATGGTTAAGCGGACGTTAATAAGTGTGGCAACCTGCCGCCTGTCCGGACGGAAAGGCGCTTCACGCTTTTCCTGGAATAGCTTTGGCCTTCACATTCACAGTCTCCGGCACCGGCGTCAGCGGCCGCCGTTCGGTGAACCAGGAGACCAGATTGTCGACGCACAGATCCGCCATTGCGCGCCGTGTATGGTCCGAGGCCGAGCCGACATGCGGCAACAGCGAGGTGTTCGGTGCGTGGAGCAGCGCCTTGGGCACGTTCGGCTCGTCGGCAAAGACATCGAGCCCTGCGGCGGCGATGGTGCCATTGGCGAGCGCTGCCGCCAGCGCTGTCTCGTCGACCGTGCTGCCGCGGCCGATGTTGACGAAGACGCCGTTGGCGCCGAGCGCCGACAGGATTTCGGCATTGACCGCCTTCTCCGTCGAGGCGCCGCCGGGCGCCACCGAAATCAGCGTGTCGACCGCTTCGGCGAGGCCCTTCAATGTCGGGTGGTACTGGTAGCTCAAGCCTTCGACCCGGCGCCGATTGTGATAGGCGACCGACAGGCCAAAAGCTTCTAGCCGCCGGGCAACCGCTTGGCCGATGCGGCCCATGCCGAAAATACCGACCTTGCGGCCACGCAAGGTCAGCCGGCTCAGCGGATAGTTGCCCTTGCGCAGCCAGCTGCCGTCACGCAGCCAGGTCTCGGCGCGCGGCAGGTCGCGGATGGTGTTGATCAGCAGCCCGATGGTGGTGTCGGCAACCTCTTCGGTCAACACGTCGGGCGTGTTGGTGACCATGATGTTTTTGGCGGCCGCATATCCGACATCAACCGAATCATAGCCGACGCCGAAGGAGGCGATGAGTTCGAGATTGGGCAATGCATCCATCATCGCCGCATTGATGCCGGCGAACGAGGCAATGCCACGCACGTTGCTGCGCATCTCGTCGGTGACCAGCGCCGGATCGGCTCGTTCGATCTTGACTCGCTTGAAGGTGCTGTCGATGCGCTTGATGGCATGATCGTTGAAATCGCCCGGCACCAGAATGGCGACGGTCTGCAATTGCTCGGCCTTGGTCATGCACGCTCCACCGGCTTGCCGGTCGACTGGCGCACATGCAGTTCCGGCTTGATCAGTTCCTGCGACGGCCGCACCGTCTGCCCGTTCAACTTGTCCAGCAGCGCGCTGGCGGCGCGGCGTCCAACCTCGCGCTGGCCGTTCCAGACGGTGGTCAGCGCAGGCGTCGCAATTGCCGCCTCTTCGAGATCGTCATAGCCGGTGACCGAGATGTCGACGCCCGGCACCAGGCCGGCACGCGCGATGCCGTTCATCAGGCCGATGGCGACAAGGTCGTTCCAGCAGCAGGCGGCCGTCGGCTTGTCCTTCAGCGCCAGGAACTGCCCGGCGGCCTCGAAGCCGGCTTGCTTGGTGCGCGGGCCGGCGATGCGCCAGGACGGCCCGACCTCAAGCCCGGCCGCCTCCATGGCGTTGACATAGCCCTGGTAGCGATCGCGGCCGGTCGAGGTCTGGTCGGTGCCGCCGATCATGGCGATACGCTTGTGGCCGAGCGAGATCAGATGGTTGGTGGCGAGCCCGGTGCCATAGGCATCGTCGCCGCGAAAGACCGGCACATCGGCACCCTCGACCGTGCGTGCGATCAGCACCGCCGGCAGGCCGTTCTCCTCGGCCATCAGGATGTCGGAAGCCGGCGTGCCAATGGCCGGCGACATGATGACGCCGTCGGCGCCCAGTTGCAGCAGCGTATCGATGAAGGTGCGCTGCTTCTCGAGCTGGTCATAATGGTTGGACAGGATGAAGGTCTGGCGGCTGCGGTCGAGTTCGCTTTCGATCGAGCGCAGTATCTCGGCGAAGAACGGATTCATGATGTCGTGGACGACGACCCCGACAATGCCCGAACGCGAGGTGCGCAAGCTGGCGGCGCGCCGGTTATAGATATAGCCGATGGCGCGGGCATGTTCCTTGATGCGGTCGCGGGTGGTGCCGGCGACCAGCGGACTGTCGCGCAGCGCTAGTGACACCGTGGCCGTGGAGACGCCGAGCGCATCCGCGATCGTCGAAAGCTTGATTTTCTGTGCCAGCGACCTGTGCTCCCCGACCGGCTTCAGTCTCTATGCATGTCGTTGTCCCGAAACCGGTTCCCACATGCATTAAACAGTTTAAAGGCGGCGTTATGCCATCGATCGGCAGTAAATCAAAGTTTTTTTGCCAACGCCTCCGCTTCGACATCGGAGGCCGCTCGGCTCTGCAGCCGAAGCCTATGCTCGCGATGAACGATGTAGAGGCCGCTGGCGACGATGATCGCGGCGCCGACCAATGTCCAACGGTCGGGGAACTGCTTGAAGACGATCCAGCCGGAAATGATCATCCACACCATCTGCGAATAGGGATAGGGCGCCAATGCGGTGGTCGTCGCAAGCCGGTAGGCCTGGACCAGCAGCCAGTGGCCGACGCCGCCGAACACGCCAAGCATGAGCAGGACGAACCAGTGCCAGCCATCATGCGGCAGGGAAAACGAAAACGGCAGCAGGGGCAAAAGCAGCACCGCCGGCGCCAATGCCGAGAACAGGATCAGGCTTTCCGACGTCTCGCTCGCCGACATGCGGCGCGTCATGATGACGTAGAAGCAGTTCGACAGCATCGAGCCGAGCGCAAAGAGATGCCCGATGCCGAAAACGCCGACACCTGGCCGGGTGATGATCAGAACCCCGGCGAAAGCAGCCAGGATCGCCAGCCAGCGCCGCCAGCCGGCCCATTCGCCAAGCAGCGGGCCGGCAAGTGCGGTGATCACCATCGGCCCGAAGAAATAGATCGAGGTGGTTTCGGCCAGTTGCAGGGACCGTAGCGCCAGGATGTTGAACATGGTCGATCCGAACAGGAACAGACCGCGCAGAACATGGGCCGGCAGGTTGACCGGGCGAAACCGTACCGGTTGGCGCCAGCTGCGCAAAAGCGTGCCGACCAGCACCACATGCACGGCAAAGCGCACCCAGGCGACGACCAGTACGGATACGCCGGCCAGGACGAGATATTTGCTGCTGGTGTCGAGGAAGGTGAAGAAGATGTAGGTGGAAAGCATGCAGAGGATCGCCACCGGGGGCGTTGCGCTTTCTGGATGTCTTTGGGGAGCACTCACTTGCAGGCCGGATGGGAAGCTGGGCTGGAGCCCACCTTTGCGGGAAATGCCGCTTGCCGGCAAGCCAATTGTCGGCTGCCACCACGCCAAAGCCGGCTGGCACAACAACAGCACCCGGCAGGCTTAGTCTTTTGGAGCGAAGGTGCGTCGAAACCCCGATCAGGCCGGCATATTCAGCGCACCCTAGTCGTGCATGCGGGCGCCCTTGGTGATCTTGTCGACCACCTTCTTCTCGGCGCGAAGCGCCATACCGACCACCCTGTCGTCTTCAGGTGCGAATTCGGCAAAGACCGCGCGGTTGGCCGCGTCATGGCCGGTCGCGAACATCTCCTCGACATAGAGCGAGGTCGTCACGCCACGCTCCAGCGTGCGCCGGTGGATTGTGCCCAGTGTCGCCTGGTCGGCGGACAGCACGATGACCGGCTGGATCGACAGCGGATTGTAGAGATTGCCGGCGCGGTCGCGGTAGGGTTCGCCGATGATGTCCGGGAATTGGGCGACGATGCCGCTGGTCAGGAAGGCGGTGACGTTGAGTTTCTGCCAGACCGGCAGATCCTGCCTGAGCACGATTGCAAATTTCGTGTCGAACATGAGACATTGACCATTCGAGCTGTGCCCCAATACGAGGCTGAAGGAGAAGATGTCGCACGATCTAAACAGCAGGGCATTCGAGGGTCTTGGACGTTTGTGCGTTGACGAGGCGGAGAACTGCATCATCTCCGCCTCCGACCCTGCCGGCATGGAGCGGATCGAGGCGCGGTTCCATGGCAGCGCCTTCGACCTGCATCGCCACGATACCTATGCGATCGGAGTGACGCTGCACGGCGTACAGCGGTTTCGCTATCTCGGCGCGACGCACCACAGCCTGCCTGGCCAGATCATCGTGCTGCATCCCGACGAATTGCATGACGGTGGTGCCGGCACCGAGGACGGATTGCGCTACAGGATGCTCTACCTGGAACCGTCGTTGATGCTCGACTACCTTGGCGGCGCGTCTTTGCCCTTTGTCAGGGACGGCGTGCTGACGGACGATAGCTTCTGCACGACGCTGCTTTCGGCGCTGGGGCCGCTGGAGGAGGAACTCGACGAGCTGTTCGTTGCCGACTTCCTCGCCCAGTTGATGCAAAGCCTGACCCGGCATGCCGGCCAGCCGGCGAAGCCGATTGCCAGGACGGCATGGCGGGCGGCTACGCTGGCTCGCGACTATCTCACGGAGAATTTCGGCCGCCCCGTCAGCTCGGGCGAACTGGAGGCGATCACCGGGCTCGACCGCTATGCCCTGTCACGGCATTTCCGGGCCGCCTTCTGCACCAGCCCGCATCGCTTCCTGGTGATGCGCCGGCTTCAGAGCGCGCGGCGGATGATCGCCGCCGGCGAGCCCTTGGCGCAGATCGCCATCGAGGCCGGCTTCAGCGACCAAAGCCATTTTATCAGGCAATTCAAGAAGGCGTATGGCATGACACCGGGGCGCTGGTCATCGCTGATCCAAGGCGCTGCAACGGAGGCGGCTTGATTGTCGCGCCGGGACCAGGCGATCAGTCGTCCGTCTCGGCGTCGTCGTCGATCAACACCAATTCCTCATTCGAGAGGTTGGCCTCGATACGGGCAAGCAGCTTGAACAGTGCCTTCTGGTCCTTCTTGTCGAGGCCCTTCAGCGCCTGCTTTTCGGTCTTCTTCACCGATTTCTCGATAGCGTGGATGATGTCGCGGCCCGTGTCGGTAAGGAAAATATGGGCTTGGCGAGCATCGGCCGAGGAGGCGCGCTTTTCCAGAAAGCCCTGCGCCTGCAGGCGGTTGATGGTCTTGGTGATGGTTGGCGGGCGCACGCCGAGGCGTCCAGCGAGATTTCCCGGCGTCTGGCCGTCTTCACGGTCGAGCGCCAGCATGATCTGGTCCTGGCCGGCATAGAAGCCGTGTGCCAGAAGCCGCGCCGCGAGCGCGGTTCTTGCCAGCCTTGCCGCCGAATGCAGCCGGCTCATTGTTGCAGTCTTGTCCGCCTTGGCCATGGTCATCCCTCTTCGGCCGTACCGGTGCGGTCAGCATAGACGCAGCCGGCCGGTTGGCAATCGACAATCAAAAAGATTCCGGCGCTCCAAACAGCTTTGCCGGCAAGCATTGCGGTGTCCGCCGTGGCTAATGCCAGATGTTTATTTCAGTTAGATGACAAACGACTTTTCGCGAGCGGAGTTTTCGCCGCGGACCAGATGCATGAGGAATGTCGCTCAGCCGGGCTTCACCGCCACGATCATCAGCGCCTGATAGGCATCCTCCACCTCGTGCAGTGCGGCCCGCGACAGCGGTCCGGCCTGCCTGGCGATGCCGTCGCCGGCGTTCGAGGTGTCACGCTTGCCGGGCCTGTCGTTGTATGGCGCGACAGCGGTGAATATCTGGTCGCTGACGCTATCGGGGAAGAACAACTGCCCGGTCATCACCGAATTCTCGTCAGGGAAGACCTTGAAATGGATATGGGTGGTGCGGCCGTGATACCAGCCGGGATAGATGGTGGCGAAGGAAACGACGCCGCTTGCATCGGTCTTCTGCCAGCCACGCAGGAACGTCTGGCCCGACGTGTCGACATCACGGCCGTCACCTTGTCCCGGGTAGCCCGAATAGGCACCTTGCGCATCGCAATGCCAGATGTCGACGCGGGCGCCGGCAAGCGGGCGGCAGGTCGCGTCGACGACCTGCAGCCTTACGGTGAGGGCAACGCCCTTCTTGCCTTCAGTGACGTCGGCACGTTCGAGTTTCGGGTCGAAATAGAACGGCCCTTCGGTCACCTCGGGCGTGATGGCACAAACGCCGGCGCCGGATTGGAACAGGGTCAGCCCGGCATAGGACGAAGACTGGGCAGCGATTGCCGCGGCCGGCAGGACGGCACCACCGCCGGCAGTCACCGCGATCAAGCCGAGCGCCTTGCGCCGGCTCAATGAGATGGAGAATGGCTTTCCGGACATATCGTGCCTCTCGAATTGGCCCCCCGTCTCCTGATCTAGGCTGTGACGGCGGCTCCCGCCAATGAAAATTCGGCAATGCCGGCAAGCCGGTTTGGCCCATCGGTTTGCCTCGTGCAAAAGCCCGGCACACGTCCTATATGGAGCCAACAATCCCTTTTCGAGGCCTTTTTTCAAGGTCCAGATTTTTCGAGGCAAGTCATGAGCGACGCACAGACGCAGATCCCCGTAACCGTTCTCACCGGCTATCTCGGCGCCGGCAAGACGACACTGCTCAACCGCATCCTGTCGGAAAACCATGGCAAGCGCTACGCCGTCATCGTCAACGAGTTCGGCGAAATCGGCATCGACAACGAACTGATCGTCGAATCCGACGAGGAAATCTACGAGATGAACAATGGCTGCGTCTGCTGCACAGTGCGCGGCGACCTGATCCGCGTCGTCGAAGGCCTAATGCGCCGGCCCGGCCGTTTCGACGCCATCGTGGTCGAGACCACCGGCCTCGCCGATCCGGTGCCGGTGGCGCAGACCTTCTTCATGGACGACGATGTGCGCTCCAAGACCAGGCTCGACGCGGTGGTGGCGCTGGTCGATGCCAAGCATCTGCCGCTGCGGCTCAAGGATTCCAGGGAAGCCGAGGACCAGATCGCCTTCGCCGACGTCGTCGTGCTCAACAAGACCGACCTCGTCACCCCCGAAGAGCTCGCCAAGGTCGAAGCGACGATCCGTGCCATCAATCCGGCGGCGAAGATCCATCGCACGACGCGCGCCGGCGTCGCCCTATCGGAAGTGCTCGACCGCGGTGCCTTCGACCTTTCAAGGGCGCTGGAAAACGATCCGCATTTCCTCGAGGCGCATGACGATCACGACCATCACGACCATGACCATCATGATCATGACCATAATGGGCATGACCACCACCATCACGCGCATCCTTCCGACATCCATGACGTGACGGTGCAGTCCGTGTCGCTGCGCGGCGGCGAGATGGACCCGAAGAAATTCTTCCCGTGGATCGAGAAAATCACCCAGATGGAAGGCCCCAACATCCTGCGGCTGAAGGGCATCATCGCGCTCAAGGGCGATGACGAGCGCTACGTCATCCAGGGCGTGCACATGATCATCGAGGGTGATCACCAGCGCGCCTGGAAGGACGGCGAGAAGCATGAGAGCCGGCTGGTCTTCATCGGCCGCGAACTCGATGCCGAGCGGCTGAAGAAGAGTTTTGACGCCTGCCAGGCTGCCTGATTTCCCAATCAGTTTCTGGCGCTAGCGCTGGCCTTCCTTCTCCCCTTGTGGGAGAAGGTGGCCGAGCGAAGCTCGGTCGGATGAGGGGTGCTCCAGCTTCGCAAACCGCAATCCGTCCAGCACCCCTCAACCGTCTTGGCGCTGCGCGCCAATCCACCTTCTCCCACAAGGGGAGAAGGAAACGAGCGCGGTCGCCCGTGATTGAGACGGAAGAGGCGCAAACAGAAATCTCGAATGGAATAGTTGTAGATGCCCACCGTCGCCCCGCTTGATCTCGAAGGCCATTGCGTCGCCGCCGTCTTCCTCGGCGACGTGCCGCATTTCGCGCTGGCCGATGGTGCCGTCCATCGGCTCGACCATGGCCACAAGACCATTCAAGCCAATGACGGGCTGCTCGCCGCCTTCCACGATGCGGCCAATGACCGGCTGATCACCGGCGGCGAGGATGGCAAGATTTATTCTGTTACCGCGGGCGGCAGCTTCCAGGAACTGGCGAGCGGCGGGAAAAAATGGATCACCAGCGTCGCCGCCGGACCGCAGGGCGCCATCGCCTATGCCTCAGGCAAGACCGCCTTCGTGCGCTTCGCCGACGGCAAGACCAGGGAATTTACCCATCCGCGTTCGGTCGAGGGGTTGGCGTTCTCGCCCAAGGGCATGCGCTTCGGTGTTGCCCGATACAATGGCGCGACGCTGCATTTCCCGGCCACCGAAGGCAAGCCGGCGGAGCTCGAATGGGCCGGCGCCCATACCGGCATCACCTTCTCGCCCGACGGTGCGTTCCTAGTCACCACGATGCAGGAGAACGCCCTGCACGGCTGGAAGCTTGCCGACGGCAAACACATGCGTATGAGCGGCTATCCCGGCAAGGTCAAAAGCCTGTCATGGAGCGCGAAAGGCAAGTGGCTGGCGAGTTCCGGTGCGCCGGCGGCGATCGTCTGGCCGTTTTCAGGCAAGGACGGCCCGATGGGCAAGGCGCCCCTGGAACTCGGCACGCGTGGCAACGCCATGGTGACGGCAGTCGCCTGCCATCCGAGCCAGGATGTCGTCGCTGTCGGCTATGATGACGGCATGGTGATGGCGGTACGCTTTTCCGATGCCAAGGAAGTGCTATTGCGGCGACCGGGCAAGGGCGCCATCACCTCGATGATGTGGGACAAGGAAGAGCGCCGCGTCGTCTTCGGCAGTGCGGCCGGCGATTGCGGCGTCATCGACATCACGGCGTAAGGTGTGCTGAAATTCAGGTGAGGCCGGCCTGCAAACGACAGCTCTCTGCGCTTCCGGTGCTCACGGACCCGAACGTCCGCTCCGCTCCGGTTCTCGAAAGCCATCATTTTCGGCTCGGCCTGACCTGAATCTCAACACACCCTGGTCTGGGATCACTCGGCGCCGCAGGAAACCTTGCCGGTCAGATCGGTGGTCTTGCCATCGCCGTCCTTGTCGGCGGTGCTGTCATAGACGGCAAGCGTGTACTGCCCGTCATAGACACCTTCATCGCTGGCCTTGGTCAGGATCGTCAGTTCGACGGAACTGAAGGTCTGGGCCACCTCGTGCTCATGATAGATGTTCAGCCGCAGATCCTTGTCGTCGAGCCAGTACTGGGTGAGGTTGGCATCCTCGAACACGGTCTTGCGCAGATGGTCGTCAGCGGACCTTGCCTTGATTTCGAGGTCGCCGCGAAAGTTGAAAGTCGGGCCGCCCATGCCTCTGGTGACACCGGCGCCGACCTCGAATGCCACCGCCGCATCGTCGACGTTGCACCAGATGCCACCTGAGGCGCAGGCCATACTGGCCGACAAAAGCAGCCCCGTCGCGCAAATGATCGTCCGCATTTTTCCCCCCCGCACCCACAATTGCCCCTCATTGGCGCTGGTTTCGCCAGCAGCGTCAAGCGTTGCCACCAGCGGCTGAGCCAATGCAGGATAGACGCGCGGCCAATTGCGGTCGCGGACATGGATTGGCTATGAGAGACGACCAGAGGGGTTTTCATTTCATGCATAGCGGCAGTTCAAGGACGTCCATCGGCGGCATCGATCGCGATCGCATTGCCGACCTGCTGGAGATCGAGGCGGCAGCCTTCCGCAAGGCGCGGCCGAAATCACAGGCGAAGGTCGGTAATGGCCTGCCGGGCTTCTTCGGCGGCGTGCCGATGCACTGGATGAACGACTGGCCGACGCCGTTTCCGATCCTGGTCGACAGAGCCAGGGGCGCCACCATCACCGATATCGACGGTATCAGGCTCGACGATTTCTGTCTGGGCGACACCGGCTCGATGTTCGGCCATTCGCCGCCGCCGGTGGCGCGCGCCATTCGCCGCCAGGCCGGACGTGGCCTGACCTATATGCTACCCTCCGAAGACGCACTCGCCATCGGCCCGCTGCTGCAGCAGCATTTCGGCCTGCCGTTCTGGCAGATCGCGACGACGGCGACCGATGCCAACCGCTTTGCGTTGCGGGTCGCCCGCGCCGTTACCGGGCGCGAAAAGATCCTAGTCTTCAATGGCTGCTATCACGGCTCGGTCGACGAGACGATGGTGCGGCTGGTGGATGGTGTTCCTGTCAACCGGCCGGGACTGGCGGGCGAATTCCGCGACCTGACCCGCACGGCGAAGGTAATCGAGTTCAACGATGTCGCCGCACTGGAGGCAGCGCTTGGGGACAAGGATGTCGCCTGCGTCATCGCCGAGCCGGTACTGACTAATTCCTGCATGGTGCTGGCCGATCCGGGCTTCCAAGACGCGTTGCGCAGGTTGACGCGCGAAGCCGGTACGCTGCTGCTGATCGACGAGACGCACACCATCTCGACAGGCCTGGGCGGTTACACCAGGAAATACGGGCTGGACCCTGACTTCTTCGTGCTGGGCAAACCGATCGCCGGCGGTGTGCCCGCCAGTGTGTGGGGCATGAGCGACGGTGTCGCCTCGCGCTATGCGGCCTACAACAGGGAAAAGGAGCCGGGCTATTCCGGCATGGGCACGACGCTCTCGGCCAATCCGCTGCAGTTTGCGGCGATGCGCGCCACGCTCGAAGAGGTGATGACCGAAGAAAATTATGCCCGCATGGACCATCTGGCGCGGCGGCTCGACGCCGGGCTGACCGGCGTGATCGACCGCTACGGCCTGCCCTGGCATGTTGCCCGCGTCGGCGCCCGCGTCGAGTTCATCTGTGCACCCGGCCCGCTGCGGAATGGCGCCGAGGCCGAGACGGCGCATGCGCCGGAACTGGAAGCGGCCATCCATGTCGCGCTGGTCAATCGCGGCGTGCTGATCGCGCCCTTCCACAACATGATGCTGATCTCGCCGGCGACTACCGGTGCTCAGGTCAACCGGCTGATCACCGCCTTCGGCGCGGTTGCGGCAAAGCTTGCGGCATGAGACAAGCGGCTAACACATGGGCGCGCCAAAAAAAAGCCGGACAGATCATGACCTCACCTTCGGGCTCGACGCCCACCGAGGCGCAAGCCTTCCTCGAGGTTCATCCCGAGATCGAGGCGTTCGATATCGTGCTGACCGACGCCAATGGCGTCGGCCGCGGCAAGATCGTGCGCCGGCATGAGCTGAAAAGCATCTTCGAGGGCGGCCGGCACATGCCGATCTCGATCCTCGGCCTCGATATCACCGGCGAGGATGTGCACGAAACCGGGCTGATCTGGACGACCGGTGACGGCGACCTCAGGGCCTGGCCTATCCCCGGCACGCTGGTGCCGCTCTACGGCACAAACCCGCCGCGCGGCCAGCTGCTGATGGAGATGTATCACCTCGACGGCCAACCGATGTCGTCGGACCCTCGCCTGGCGCTGGCCCGGCAAGTGGAGATCCTGGCCGCCAAGGGTCTTCATCCCGCCGGCGCCTTCGAGCTGGAATTTTTTCTCCTGGCCAACGAGCGCGATGCCGACGGCAAGGTGCAGCCGGCGCGCGCCGTGCTCGACGGCCGCGTCTCGGGCAAGACGGAAGTCTATTCCGTCGATCACCTGCACGGCATGGAGCCGCTGTTCTCCGACATCTATGCGGCTGCCAAGGCACAAGGTATTCCGGCCGAGACGGTGATTTCCGAATATGCCCCTGGCCAGTACGAATTGACGCTGAATTACCGCAAGGACGTGATGCGGGCGGCAGACGACCTGGTCATGCTGAAGCGGCTGGTGCGGGCACAGGCGCGCCGACACGGGGTCACCGCTTGTTTCATGGCCAAGCCGATCGAAAAATATGCCGGCTCGGGCATGCATTTCCACGTCTCGCTGCAGGACAGAGCGGGCCGAAACGTCTTTGCCGAAGCCGGCGGCGAGAGCTGGTCGCTGCCGCTGCTGCGCGGCCTTGGCGGCCTGATCCAGACGATGGCCGAATCGATGCTGGTGTTTGCGCCGCATGCCAATTCCTGGCGGCGCTTCGTCTCGCAATCCTATGCGCCGGTGGCGCCGACCTGGGGCGTCAACAACCGCTCGGTGGCGCTGCGCGTGCCGGCCGGCGACGCGAAGAACCGGCGCATCGAGCACCGGCCGTCGGGCGTCGACGCCAACCCCTATCTGATCGCCGCTACAGTGCTCGCCGGCATCATCAAAGGTCTCGACGAAGGTCTCGATCCCGGCCCGGAAACCACCGGCAACGGCTATGAGGCAGCGGTGACGCGCACGACGATGCCGGTCGACTGGCGCGCCGCCATCGAGGCGGCGCGAGCATCCAGCTTTCTGAAAGGCGCGCTCGGCGAAGACCTGCACCGCACCTTCGTGGCGATCAAGCAGTCCGAGTACCTGCGCGTGGCGCGCACGGTGAGCGAACTGGATTATCACCTCTACCTGCACGAGGTCTGAGAGCCTTGCGATCAGGCGGCGATCACTTTTTCGCCGCCTGCATCAAATGAGGTGGCGCGCCCGCCTTCAAGAACATATCATGAACATATGTGCGCACTTACCGTCCGCGAAAAGCTAGCGATCCTGTCCGATGCCGCCAAGTACGACGCCTCCTGCGCCTCATCCGGTGCGGCGAAAAAGGATTCACTGAAATCCGGCGGGATCGGCTCCACCGAAGGCATGGGCATCTGCCATTCCTATGCGCCGGATGGGCGCTGCATTTCACTGCTGAAAATCCTGCTGACCAATTTCTGCATCTATGATTGCAGCTATTGCATCAACCGCTCGTCGTCGAATGTGCGGCGCGCCCGTTTCACCGTTGACGAGGTGGTGAAGCTGACCATGGATTTCTACCGGCGCAACTACATCGAGGGCCTTTTCCTGTCCTCAGGCGTCATCCGCTCGCCCGACGAGACGATGGGCGAGATGGTCGAGGTGGCGCGAAGGCTGCGGCTGGAAGAGAAGTTCTCCGGCTATATCCATTTGAAGACCATTCCGGAAAGTTCAGCAGAACTGGTCGAAAAAGCGGGCCTCTACGCCGACCGGTTGTCGATCAATGTCGAGCTGCCCACCGACGAAGGGGTGAAGAGACTGGCGCCGGAAAAGAAGCCGGAAACGATCCGGCTTTCCATGGCCAGGCTGCGCCAGAAGATGGAGGAAAAGGCCGAGCCGACGCTGAGGACCAAAAAGCGCGAACGCTTCGCGCCGGGTGGGCAGTCGACGCAGATGATCGTCGGCGCCGACAGCACCACCGATGACGGGATCCTTCATACCAGCGCGCGGCTCTATGGCAGTTACCATCTGCGGCGCGTCTATTATTCCGCGTTCAGCCCGATCCCGGATTCGTCGTCGTCCCTGCCCTTGCAGAAACCGCCGCTGATGCGCGAACACCGGCTCTACCAAGCCGACTGGCTGATGCGGTTTTACGGATTTTCGCAGCCGGAGATCCTGGCCGGCAGCAGCGACGGCATGCTCGACCTCGCCATCGATCCGAAACTGGCGTGGGCGCTGCGCAACCGGGGACGGTTCCCCGTGGATATCAACCGCGCTGATCGAGAGGCATTGTTGCGCGTGCCCGGTCTCGGCACCAAGGTGATCGCCAAAATCCTGGAGACCCGACGTCACCGGCGGCTGCGGCTGGAAGATATCGGCCGTCTCTGCCAGTCGATCGCCAAGCTCAGGCCATTCATCGTCGCCGAAGGCTGGTCGCCGGGCGCGCTCACCGACAAAGCCGGTTTGCGCGGCAAGATCGTGCGTTCCTGCGAACAACTGTCCCTGTTTTGACCATGCGACCGGCACAGCTCGATCTTGCCAGATATACGGTGCGGCTCGACGCGGAGACCGACTTTTCCGGCTGGCGCGACGCGGCACGCCGGCTGGCCCTGAATAAAGTCCGGCCCGATGACATCAGCTGGCATGTCGAGCCGGGCTCCAATCAAACCGATTTGCCGGACGTGCCTGCGGGCGTGCAACTGGTGGTGCCGCGCGACTTCGTCGAGCATGCCGAAATCGCCTTCTGCTATTCAGACCCCGGCAGGTTCGCTTTTCTCTACCGGTTGCTCTGGCGGCTGCGCACAGAGCCGAAGCTGCTGTCGATTGCATCGGATCCAGACATCAGGCGTCTTGAAACCATGGAGAAGGCGGTGCGGCGCGACATCCACAAGATGCGCGCCTTCGTACGCTTCCGGAAGATCGGCGACGGTGACGAGGAGCGCTATGTCGCCTGGTTCGAGCCGGATCATTTCATCGTCGAGCGCAACTCGGCTTTCTTCGTCAGGCGCTTCACCGGCATGCGCTGGACCATTTTGACGCCGCATGCCTCCGCCGACTGGGATGGCGACAGGCTGGCGATCGGGCCCGGCGCCGTCAAGGGCGATGCGCCGGCGCAGGACGATACCGAAGCCCTGTGGCGCACCTATTTCGAGAGCATCTTCAACCCGGCGCGGCTGAAGGTGAAAGCCATGCAGAAGGAGATGCCGAAGAAATATTGGCGGAACCTTCCCGAGGCCTCGCTCATTCCGGATCTGATCGCAGGAGCGGACAAGGCCGCCAAGGACATGATTGCCAGAATGCCGACGACACCCGCGCCGTACCACGCTAGGCTGCAGGCAAAGCATTGGCCGAAGAATGAGCCGGCTGAGGCCCTGGAAGATCAGGCCGCCAACACCATTTCCGAATTGCGAGAGGCAGCAAAAGGTTGCCGGCGCTGCCCGCTTTGGCGCGACGCCACGCAGACCGTGTTCGGCGAAGGGCCTGACGGGGCCAAGGTGATTTTCGTCGGCGAACAGCCCGGCGATCAGGAGGATCTGGCCGGCAAACCTTTCGTCGGCCCGGCGGGCAAGGTGTTCGATGCCATCCTCGACGACGCGGAGGTTGATCGCCAGAAGGTCTACGTCACCAATGCAGTCAAGCACTTCAAGTTCGAGCCGCGCGGCAAGCGGCGCATCCATTCCAAACCGAATGCCGGCGAGGTTCAAGCCTGCCGCTGGTGGATCGACAAGGAGTTCGAGCTGATCAAGCCGAATCTGGCCGTGGCACTCGGCGCAACGGCGGCCTTGTCGCTGCTGGGCAAGGCGATCCCGGTGACAAAAATGCGCGGCCAGGTGATCGAACGCGAGGACGGCTTGCGTGTCTTCATCACCATCCACCCCTCCTTTATCCTGCGCATCCAAGAGCCCGCGGACAAGGAAGCTGAACGCCAGCGGTTCCTGCAAGACATGAAGCAGGTGAAGCGGCTGATGGCCGCTTGAGGTTACCGGATCAGAATTGCCCGCAGGTCGTTGACATTCGTGCCAGTCGGGCCGGGTACGAATAGATCGCCTATCGCATTGAAGGCCGTCCAGGCATTGTTGCCCGCAAGCATCGCCTTGGCGTCGACGCCCGCCGCCCTCATGCGCGACACGGTCGAACTATCGGCGAAAGCGCCGGCATTGTCTTCCGAACCGTCGATGCCGTCGGTGTCGGCGGCGAGCGCGTGGATGCCGTCCACGCCGTTGATGCCGATGGCGAAGGCGAGCAGGAATTCCGAATTGCGGCCGCCCTTGCCTTTTGCGCGCAAGGTCACGGTCGTCTCGCCGCCGGACAGGATCAGCACTGGCTTTGCGAATGGCCGGTTGCGCGTCGCCACTTCGCGCGCGATGGCGGCATGGACGCCGCCGACCTCACGTGCCTCGCCTTCGATGGCATCGGAAAGGATGACGGCTTCGATGCCTTGCCGTTTCGCCTCAGTGGCCGCTGCTTCGAGCGAGACGCCGGCCGAGGCAATCAGATGCACCTCGTTGCGTGAAAAGTAGGGATCATTGGGGTTTGGTGCATCGGCGGCAGGCGTGCTGATATGCGCCATCACCGCTGCCGGCAGTTTCATCCCATAGGCTGCAATCGACGCCATCGCGTCTTGACGGCTGCCGGTATCCGGCACGGTCGGACCGGAGGCAACCAGGGCAGGATTGTCGCCGGGAATGTCGGAAACGACCAGGGACACCACCTTGGCCGGCCAGGCGGCGGCAGCCAGCCGTCCACCCTTGATGGTGGAAAGATGTTTGCGGATGGTGTTCATCGCTGCGATCGGCGCACCAGACGCGAGCAGCGCCTCGTTGACGGCAATCTCGTCGGCCAGCGTCAGGCTGCCGGCGGGCGATGGCAAAAGCGCCGAACCACCGCCGGAAATCAGCGCCACGACCAGATCATCCGCTGTCAGCCCTTGGACCTTGGCGAGTAGGCGTTGCGAGGCTTCCAGGCCCGCGGCGTCCGGCACCGGATGCGCCGCCTCGATGATCTCGATGCGCTCGCATGTCGCGCCATAACCGTAGCGGGTGACGACCAGCCCCTCGATCGGCCCGTCCCAGACCTTCTCAAAGGCCGCCGCCATCTGCGCGGAGCCTTTTCCCGCGCCAATGACGATGGTGCGGCCCTTGGGCTTCGCCGGCAAATGATCCCGGATGGTTCGCTCCGGATCGGCGGCGGCGACGGCGGCGTTGAAGATGGAGGTGAGGAACGTCTTGGGGTCGCTCATTGTTCTTCCGGGGGCAGTGCCAGACCGCGCTTGTCGATGCCCAAATGATCGCAAAGTGCCTCGACGACGACGCCGTGATCCTGGCGCTCCGGCAGGCCGGAAACGGCGATCACACCGATGACGCCGGCGCCCTTGACCGTGACCGGGAAACCACCTCCGGCCAGCACATAATCAGCAATATCCAGCCCTTCGCCGATCTTGAAGGTGCGATCGGGGCGCTGTTGTTCCAGCACCATGCGGTAGGTGCTTTTCAGGAACCGCTTGACCACATTGATCTTGCGCCGCGCCCAGTCGGGATTGGAGGCGTTCGAACCTGGCATCGCGGCATAAAACAGTGGGCGGTCGAAAGTCCTGATGTCGACGATAACAGGCAGGTTCTCGGCCAAGGCTCGATCACGGATGACCGAGCCGATCTTGAAGGCCACGGCCTCATCGAAGGCGGGAAAGACAAGAACGTCTTCCTGTCTCTTGATCAGAGCGATGTCTTCGGCAACGGCCATGTCGTTCCCCTGTCAACTTCGCCGCACGCTTTGACCGATGGCTGCCGCCGGGTCAAGCAAGGAAACACATCGGAGGGTGCCTAAATCGCCATGTCGGATTTGGCGGCCCGCCCGGCCACATAGACCTCGCGCACGGCGCGATCGTCGCCCAGCGTCTGCAAGAGAAACAATTCCTGTGCCAGCGTCTCGACCGTTTCCATCCTGAGCCGCATCGCCGGGGTAGCCCTGGCATCGAGCACGACGATGTCGGCGTCGCTGCCTTCATCCAGCGTGCCGATCTTTTCCGCCACCGATAGCGCTTCGGCATTGCCGCGCGTCATCTGCCAGAAGGACTGGAAGGGATTGAGCTTCTCGCCGTTCAGCGCGATCACCTTGTAGCCTTCGTCCATGGTGCGCAGCATGGAATAGTTCGTGCCGCCGCCGACATCCGTGGCGGCGGCGATCCTGACCGGCTTACCGCGGCGGCGAAAACGCTGATAGTCGAACAGGCCGGAGCCGAGGAACAGGTTCGAGGTCGGGCAGAACACGGCTACCGAGCCGCTGTCCGACAGCGCATCCGCCTCACGCTCCGACAGATGGATGCAATGGCCGAACAGGCTCTTTGTCCCCAACAGCCCAAAGTGCTCGTAAACGTCGGTGTAGTCGCGCGACCACGGATAGAGTTCCTGGGTGAAGGCGATTTCGGCGTGGTTTTCCGACAGGTGCGTCTGCATGTGCAGGTCGGGGTACTCCCGGCACAGCGCGCCGGCCATCTCCATCTGTTCCGGTGACGAGGTGATGGCAAAGCGCGGTGTGATCGCATAGTGCTGGCGGCCCTTGCCGTGCCATTGCGCGATCAGGGCCTTGCTGTCGTCGTAGCCGGATTGCGGCGTGTCGAGCACGCCGTCGGGCGCATTGCGGTCCATCATCACCTTGCCGGCGATATTGAGCATGTTGCGGTCATGCGATTCGGCAAAGAAGGCCTCGGCTGACGCCTTGTGCACCGAGCAGTAGGCGGCCACCGTCGTGGTGCCGTGGCGCACCATCTCGTCGAGGAACAGCCGTGCGACGCGCCGGCCATGCTGCGCATTGGCGAATTTCGTCTCTTCCGGGAAGGTATAGGTGTTCAACCAGTCGAGCAGTTCGGCGCCATAGGAGGCGATGATTTGCATCTGCGGGAAATGCACATGCGCGTCGATGAAGCCCGGCAGCAGCAGATGCGGCCGATAGTCGATCTTTCTCGCTGCTTCGCCTGCCTGTTTCTCGACGTCTGCATAGGCACCGGCGGCGACGATCCGGCCGTCGCGGATCAGCAGGCCACCATCCTCCTCGTAGCGCCAGGCAGTATGGTCATCGATGGTTTGCGGCCAGCGCACGAAGGACAGCGTGCGGCCGCGCAGAAGTGTCGAGGTCATGCTATTTCCCTGCGCCTTCGAACCAGGCCACCAGCAGCGCCCGTTCCTTGTCGGTAATCTGCGAGACGTTGGCCGGCGGCATGGCGTGGCTGCGGCCGGCCTGCAGATAGATCTCGCGGGCATGGTTTGCAATGTCGGCGTCCGTGTTGAGCATCACCCCCTTTGGCGCGTGATAGATACCCTCATAGACCGGCTCCGCCGCGTGGCACATCGAGCAGCGGCCAAGCACCGTATCGCGCACGGCCGGGAAATGCGCTGATGCGACATAGATCTGCGCGGCGGCCGATTCTTTCGGCTCGCCGGTCAGCACCTTCGGCGCGGTCGACAGCCAGATGATGATGATGAACAGGACAACGGCTCCCAGCCAAGTCCAGGTCGGGTTACCCTTGCGCGCATGGACGCTGTTGAAATAGTGCCGGATCAGCACGCCGATGATGAACACCAGCGAGGCGATGACCCAGTTGAACTGCGTGCCAAACGCCAGCGGATAGTGGTTCGACAGCATCAGGAACAGCACAGGCAGCGTCAGGTAGTTGTTGTGCAGGGAGCGCTGCTTGGCGATCTTGCCGTATTTCGGATCGGGCTTGCGGCCGGCGATGAGGTCGGCAACGACGATCTTCTGGTTGGGGATGATGACCATGAAGACGTTGGCCGACATGATCGTCGCGGTGATGGCGCCCAGATGCAGGAAGGCGGCGCGGCCGGTGAACAGATGGGTGAGCCCCCAGGCAATGAACACCAGCACGCAGTAGAGCACCAGCATCAGGCCGGTGTCGCTTTTTCCCAGCGGCGAACGGCACAAAAGATCATAGACCACCCAGCCGACGCCGATCGTCGCCAGCGACAGCAAGATGCCGACCGGCACCGACATTGGCAGCACATTGGGATCGATCAGGAACAGATCGGCTCCGGCATAATAGACGACGCACAGCATGGCGAAGCCGGACAGCCAGGTGGCGTAGGATTCCCATTTGAACCAGGTCAGGTGCTCAGGCATCTCGGCCGGCGCCACCAGATATTTCTGGATGTGATAGAAGCCGCCGCCATGCACCTGCCATTCCTCGCCAAAGGCGCCGACAGGCATGCCAGGTCGCTGCCGCAGGCCGAGATCAAGCGCGACGAAATAGAAAGACGAGCCGATCCAGGCGATGCCGGTGATGACATGCAGCCAACGCACGGCGAAGCTCAGCCAGTCCCAGAAAATCGCGAAATCCATCATTGAAGTCGTCCCTGCCGATGACGCGACTTTACGGCGTCGCGCGCAAACGGAAAGAGGCGAGGTGCGCGATGACTTTCAAAAAAAAATGGAAAATACTAGGGTTGCTAGACGCAGCTGGATGAGAGCCACGAAACCGCATGGCCTATCTCGACAACATCGCCGTCTTCGTTCGCGTCGTCGAACTCGGCAATCTGTCGGCGGCAGGCCGCGACATGCGCATTTCGCCGGCGGTCGCCTCCAACCGCATCAAGGAGCTGGAGAAGCATCTGGGCGTGCGGCTGTTCAACCGGACCACACGGCAATTGATGCCGACCGAGCATGGCACGGTGTTCTATTCGGGCGCCAAGCAGGTGCTGGAGGCGATCACCGAAGCGGAAGCCGCCGTTTCGGCACTGTCCGGACAACCGCGCGGCACCATCCGCGTGACGGCACCGCTCGGCCTCGGCCGCCGGCTGGTGGCCTCTGGCATCCCCGATTTCCATGACAAATATCCCGATATCGAGGTGCGGCTGAGGCTCTCGGACCACAATGTCGATATCATGAAGGAAGGCATCGACGTCGCCTTCCGGCTCGGCATCATCGAGGATTCCAGCCTCAGGATGCGCGGCATCATGGAATGCGAACGCGTGCTGGTGGCAGCGCCGAAATATCTGGAAGCGCGCGGCGAACCCGTTGAGCCACAAGAGCTGATCGGCAAGAAGCACGACTGCCTGATGCTGCGCTATTCCGGCGCGCGCGAATATGTGTGGACGTTGCAGACCCCCACCGGCCAGCAGAAGTTCGAGGTGCACGGGCCCTACGACACCGACGATGGCGACGTGCTGACCGGCTGGGCGCTGTCCGGCCGCGGCATCATCAACAAGCCGCGCTTCGAGGTCGAGCCGTTCATCCGCGACCGGCGGCTGAAGGTGATCCTGAGCAACACGCCGCCGACGCCGGTGCAGTTCGCCGCCGTCTATCCGCACAAGAAGCTGCAGGACCCCAAGGTGCGGCTGCTGCTCGACTTCATGGCCGAGCGCTGCCAGCGACTGATCAAAGATCTTCTCGCTGGCAAGTAATGGCTGGCAAGCAAGGGCTGGCTAGCAAGTGATGGCTGGCTGGCAAGTGACCGGCCGTTGGCCCAGCGCCAGCGGTTGCCATCGCTGGACGTGACGAACATAGTTCCGATGGTATTTCGCCTTGCAGGGACCATCGATGGAAAACGGCGCCATAATGCATCTTGCCGTTTCACCGCTTCCGGGAACCTCCGAGCCATCGCCAGGAGCCGAGCCGGACTTCAGCCTTCTGGCGCGGTTTGTCCAAAGGGCCGAAGCGGCCGGTCTGGACATGGTGATTTTCGCCGATTCCGCGCCGGCTTCCGGCAGCGATGCCGCGACGATGCCCTTCGAAGCGACGACCTTGGTGGCCGCGCTGGCGACGGTGACAAGTAGGATCGGGCTGGTCGCGGCGGCCTCGACGGTTGCCCACCAGCCCTACAATCTGGCGCGCCGTTTTGCTTCGCTCGACATCATCAGCCATGGTCGCGCCGGATGGAACGCGACCATGGCGCAGGCGCCGCGCGAGGCGGCCAATTTCAGCCGGTCGGAGGGGTTTTCCGGCGACGATTTTCGCCGTCGCAGCGAGGAATATATCGGCATCGTTCAGGGCTTGTGGCAAGGCTGGGACGAGGACGCGCTCAAATTCGACAAGAGCAGCGGCCGCTTCCACGATCCCGAAAAGATGCACCTGCTCGACCACAAGGGCGAATTCTTTTCAGTGCGCGGGCCGCTGAACGTCGCACGCTCGCCACAGGACAGGCCGGTGCTGGTGCTGTCCGGCCTGTCAGCGGCAGACATGGACATTGCCGCTCGCACCGCCGATGTCGTCCTGCTGGATAGTGAACCGATCGAGAGCGCGAAAGCCCGCAATGACGATCTGAAGCGCCGCGTTGCCGCCTGCGGGCGCGACGCGGATGCCGTGAAGGTACTGGTGAATGTCTCTCCGGTCATTGATGACAAGATGGCCGTCACCGCCGATCGTCTCGAAGACATGTTCCGGGGGAAAGGCTGCGACGGGTTCAACATGCTGATGCCGGCGGAGCTTTCGGCACTCGACGATTTTGTCGGTCTGGTTTTGCCGGCGCTGCGGCGGCGCGGCCTGTTTCGAGAAAGCTATCGCAGGACAAATCTGCGGTCGCATCTTGGGATTGCCGGCGGAGGTGATCGATGACCGCCGCTTCCCGCCAGATGAAGCTTGGCGCGTTCCTGTGGGCGACAGGCCATCATATCGCCGCCTGGCGCCATCCCAAGGCATATGTGACGGCGGGCATCGACATCGACCATTACATCCAATTGGCGCGCACCGCGGAGGCGGCGAAGTTCGACATGGTCTTCTGCGAGGACGCCGCCGGCCTGCGCGAAGCCAATGTCGCCATCGCCAGCCAGACCTCGCGCTCGATCGGCTTCGAGCCGATCAGCCTGCTGTCGGCACTGGCCGTCCAGACCAGCCGCATCGGCCTCGTCTCCACCGCGTCGACAAGCTACAACGAGCCCTACGGGCTGGCGCGGACCTTCCTGTCGCTCGACCATTTGAGCGGGGGTCGGGCCGGCTGGAATCTGGTCACCTCGGCCAGTCCCATCGAGGCCGCCAATTTCGGTTCGACCGGCTTGCGGCCGCATGCCGATCGCTACGAGCGGGCGCGTGAGTTCGCCGAGGTGGTCACCGGACTTTGGCGCGGCAATCCAGATGGGGCTCCCGGTCACGATGGCCAGAGCTTTTCGGTTCGGGATCCGCTCGACCTGCCGCGTTCGCCGCAGGGCGCACCGGTGCTGGTTCAGGCCGGCGCCTCGGATGTCGGCCGCGACCTTGCCGCCCGCACCGCCGATGTGGTGTTCACGGCGGCGCAGACCTTCGAGGAAGCAAAGGCCTTCTACGACGATCTCAAGGGGCGCCTGGCGGCCTATGGGCGCGAGCCCGACGACATCAAGATCATGCCCGGCGTCGCTCCCGTGGTGGCTGAAACCGCGGCGCAAGCCCAGGAAAAATACGAGGAATTGCAGGAGCTGATCCCTGACGATGTCGGCGTTGCGCTACTGTCCAGCTACCTCAGCATCGCCGATCTGTGGCGCTATCCGATCGATGGGCCGCTGCCCGAGCTGCCGCCCAGCGAAGGCATGCAGAGCCGGCAAGCGCTGGTCATCGAGCAGTCGCGCCGCGACAACCTCTCCATTCGCCAGCTGGCGCGGCATTTCGCCGGCGCGCGCGGCCATTGGCGCATCGTCGGAACGGCGGCCGAGATCGCCGACGAGCTGCAGGCGCGGTTCGAAGGAGGTGCTGCCGACGGCTTCAACGTCATGCCCTCATTTTTCCCCGGCGAACTCGATGCCTTTGCCACACTGGTCGTGCCGGAACTGCAGCGGCGTGGCCTTTTCCGCAAGGATTATGAAGGCCGCACGCTGCGCGACCATCTGGGCTTGAAGCGGCCGATGTAGCTGTGATGTAAAGTCAGCCGGCTAACACCTTGTCACGCGGGACCTGACGCCCGACGTTTGACGCTGCGCTGTGAATGACCATCGCGGTCATGATTTCTGCGGCCGCGAGTGCGGCGATGACAGGCGGGCGCTTGTCCTTTACGGCATCGCCGCCGATCGGCGAGACGAGGCGGGCAAACTCGGCCTCGCGGCCGTCCGCCGATTTCAGGAACCAGTTCTTGAACGTCGCTTTCTTGGTCTTCGAGCCGATCATGCCGACATAGGCGGTATCGTTGCGCTTCAGCGCTTCGGCGACGATCAGGAAATCAAGCGCGTGGTCGTGGGTGAGGATGGCGAAAGCGGTGCCGGCCGGCGCATCGCGCACCATCGCTTCGGGCATCGGCGTCAACCGGGTCTCGACGGTTTCCGGCATGCCTTCGAGCGCCTCGGCCCGCGTCTCGATGACGACGGCGTGCACAGGGAGAAGGGCCACCGCGAAGGCCAGCGCCTGGCCGACATGGCCGCCGCCGAAGATATAGACATAGGGCAGGTGTGCCTCTTCGGTCTCAGCCGCTGCAACCAGCTCGGCTGCCAGCCCTGCGTCGACGAGCCGGATCAACACTTCGACGCGCCCGCCGCAGCATTGGCCGATCTCGGGACCCAGCGGCACGTCTAGGGTCGCGCAGACCTCGTCGACCTCGATGCGGGCATCCCTTGAGGGGGAGACAAGCATCTGCCGCGCCTTGTCGATCGCCATGTATTCGAGCTGGCCGCCGCCGATCGTGCCAAGAATCGTCGCCTGCGAGACGAGCATCAAGGCGCCCTTCTCGCGTGGCGTCGAGCCTTTGGTGCCCGCCACTTCGACCAGGGCAACTCGGCCGGCGGTGCTGAGAAAGGCTTTCAGACTTTGCACTTTCGAGTTCATTTCTCACGTTCCCGAATGGGAAATGTAGGCTTTTTCGGCCTGAATTGCACGTTTTGCCGGTTTCAGGCGCCGGCCTTGACCTCGTTCTTCAGCCGCTCGATCGCCATCAGAACCCGTTCCGGCGTTGCCGGCGCATCGAGACGCGGACAGATCTTGTGGTCGGCGACGCTGGCCACCGCGTCCGACAGCGCGTGCAGCACCGACATGCCGAGCGGGAACGGCGGTTCGCCGACCGCCTTGGAGTGGTGGATCGTCGGCTCGCTGGCTTCCGGCCAGTCGGCCAAGGTGACGTTGAATATCTTCGGCCGGTCCGACGCCAGGGGGATCTTGTAGGTCGACGGCGCGTGCGTGCGCAGCCGGCCCTTGCCGTCCCACCACAGTTCCTCGGTGGTCAGCCAGCCCATGCCCTGGATGAAGCCGCCCTCGATCTGGCCGATATCGATGGCGCGGTTCAGCGAGCGGCCCGTGTCATGCAATATGTCGGTGCGCTCGACCATGTACTCGCCGGTCAGCGTGTCGACCGAGACTTCCGAGCAGGAGGCGCCATAAGCGAAGTAGTAGAAGGGGCGGCCCTGGCCCTTGTCACGGTTCCAGTGGATCTTTGGCGTTTTGTAAAAGCCCGCCGCCGAAAGCTGGATACGGGCCATATATGCCTGTTTGACGAGGTCGGCGAAGGCGATCTCCTGGTTGCCGATGCGCACCCGGTTGGGCAGGAACAGCACCTGATCGCGCGGCACCTGATATTTTTCGGCGGCGAAATCGGTCAGCCGCTCCTTGATCTGGCGAGCGCCATTCTGCGCCGCCATGCCGTTGAGATCGGAACCGGATGACGCTGCGGTGGCCGAGGTGTTCGGCACCTTGCCGGTCGTCGTCGCGGTGATCTTCACCTGATCGAGATCGATCTGGAACTCTTCCGCCACCACCTGCGCCACCTTGACGTAGAGGCCCTGCCCCATCTCCGTGCCGCCGTGGTTCAGATGCACCGAGCCATCGGTGTAGACATGCACCAGCGCGCCGGCCTGATTGTAGTGCGTGGCCGTGAACGAGATGCCGAACTTGACCGGCGTCAGCGCCAGGCCACGCTTGATGAAACGGCTGTTGGCATTGAAGGCCGATATCTCGCGCCGCCGCCGCGCATAGCTGGCGCTTTGCTCAAGCTCAGCGACGATGCGCTGGATGATGTTGTCCTCGACGGTCTGGTGGTAGGGCGTGATATTGCGGTCGCTTGTGCCGTAAAAATTCTTCTTGCGGATTTCGAGCGGATCCTTGCCGACGGCAAAGGCAACCTCGTCGATGACGCGCTCGGCGCCGACCATGCCTTGGGGACCGCCGAAACCGCGGAAGGCGGTGTTCGACACGGTGTTGGTGTAGAGAGGTGCCGACTGGGCATGCACCGCCGGCCAGAAATAGGTGTTGTCGCAGTGGAACAGCGCGCGATCGGTCACCGGACCTGACAGGTCCGAGGAGAAACCGCAGCGCGCCGCGAACATGAAATCGACGCCGAGAATGTTGCCCTCGTCATCGAAGCCGACTTCGTAGTCGACGAGGAAGTCATGACGCTTGCCGGTGGCGATCATGTCGTCGTCGCGGTCGGGCCGGATTTTCACGGCGCGATGGTGCTTTTTCGCGGCGATGGCGGCCAATGCCGCAAACTGGTTGCCTTGCGTTTCCTTGCCGCCGAAACCGCCGCCCATGCGGCGGATTTCCACCGTGATGGCGTTGCTCGGCACGCCGAGCGCATGGCTGACCATGTGCTGGACTTCGCTCGGATGCTGGGTCGAGGAATAGATGGTGACGTCCTCGTCCTCGCCGGGCACGGCCATGGCGATATGGCCCTCGAGATAGAAATGCTCCTGACCGCCAACGCGCATCTGCCCTTTGAGCCGGCGGGGCGCGGCCTTGATCGCTGCCGCGGCGTCGCCGCGCTTCAGGGTCAGTGGCGGCGTGACCAGTCTGTCCTTACGGGGATCAAGTTCGCCGATGTCGGTGACGAAAGGCAATTCCTTATATTCGACCTTGGCCAGCCTGGTGGCGCGGCGTGCCTGCTCGCGCGTCTCGGCAATGACGCAGAACATCGGCTGGCCGTAGAACTGCACCTTGCCGTCAGCCAGCACAGGCTCATCATGGCGCCCCGTCGGCGAAATGTCGTTTTCGCCTGGCACATCCGTGGCCGTCAGCACGTCGACGACCCCGGGGGCCGTGCGCACCGCCGACAGGTCCATGCTCGTGATGGTGGCATGGGTGGCAGCCGAAAGCCCAAGGCAGCCATGCAGCGTGCCGGCCGGTTCCGGCATGTCGTCGATGTAGACGGCGGTGCCGCTGACATGCTTGTGGCCCGAATCATGCCGCTGGTCGGTGGCGACGCCGCCGGTGATCTTTTCAGCCTTGGGATTGGGAGTGGCGTGCTTGTTCATCATGCCGCCTCGTGCCTTGAAACCTGGATCGGCTCCCTGGTGCCGCTGGTCTCGGCGAAGAAGCGCAGCAAAAGGTTACGCGCCGCCAGGGCGCGATACTCGGCCGAGGCCCGCATGTCGGTCAGCGGGGTGAAATCTTCAGCATACTTCGCCATCGCAGTCACAATCGTCTGTTCGGTCCACGGCTTGCCGAGCAGCGCTTTTTCGACAGCCGACGCCCGCTTCGGTATCGCCGCCATGCCGCCGTAGGCGATGCGCACATCCGCGACCGTGCCATCCTTGGCCAGGTTCAGGAAGAAGGCGCCAAGGGCAGCCGTGATGTCCTCGTCGCGGCGCTTGGTGATCTTGTGGACGGCGAATTTCGTGCCCTTGGCGGGGATGGGAACGTGCACCGCCTCGACGAACTCGCCAGGCTGCCGGTCCTGCTTGCCATAGGCGACAAAGAAGGTTTCCAGCGAGATCGTCCGCCGTTTCTTGCCCTTGCGCAGCGTCAGGCGCGCGCCGAGCGCGATCAAGGGCGGTGGCGTATCGCCGATCGGCGAACCGTTGGCGATGTTGCCGCCGATGGTGCCCATGTTGCGCACCTGATCGCCACCGATGCGATCGAACAGCGGCCCCATCGCCGGGATGCGCTTGGCGAGCGTCGAGAACGCGTCGGTGTAGGTGACGCCGGCGCCGATGGTGATGACGCCCTTGTCTTCGGCGATGGTGCAAAGCCCGTCGAGATCACCGATGAAGATCGCCGGCGAAATATCGCGCATGTGCTTGGTCACCCACAGGCCGACATCGGTCGAGCCGGCAACGATGGTGGCGCCGGGTTCCTTGTCAAGCACGGCGGCGAAATCGTCGACGTTGGCCGGCACGACGAGCCGCTCCTTGCCGGCGCCGATCTCGATCCGAGCGCCGTCATGCATGGCCTGGAGCCTTGCCGTGATTGCCTTGCGCTCGACCGCCAGCGGGTCCTTCGCCGCCTTGCCGTAGCTGGAGATGGCGCGGGCCGCGCGCATGATCGCCTCGTAGCCGGTGCAGCGGCAGAGATTGCCTTGCAGCGCCTTTTCGATGGCTTCATTCGACGGGTCGGGGGACCTCATCCACAGGCCATAGAGCGACATGACGAAGCCCGGCGTGCAGAAGCCGCACTGCGAGCCATGGAAATCGACCATCGCCTGCTGCACCGGGTGCAACTGGCCAGGAAGACCGCGCAAATGCTCGACGGTCACGACATGGGTGCCGTCCAGCGAGCCGAGGAAGCGGATGCAGGCGTTGACGCTTTCATAGACGAGACCGCCTGCCGAGAGCTTTCCGACCAACACGGTGCAGGCGCCGCAATCGCCCTCGGCGCAGCCTTCCTTGGTGCCGCGCTGCGAACGGTCGAGCCGCAGCCAGTCGAGCAGGGTCGCGTCTGGCGCCACCGACGACAGCGCGACATCCCTGCCATTGAGAATGAAGCGGATCTCGTTGCGGATACGGACCTTGGCCATGCGTCAGCTCCCCCTGTAGGTCGAATAGCCGTAGGGCGAGACGAGCAGCGGCACATGATAGTGCACGGGTTCGGCCATGCCGAAGCGGATCGGTATCACGTCGAGAAAGGCCGGCTTGGGCAATTTCGTCCCCTGCTGGCGCAAATAGTCGCCCGCGGCAAAGATCAGTTCGTATTCGCCGGCGCGGAACTCGGCGCCGGCAAGCAGCGGTGCGTCGCAACGGCCATCATCATTGGTGACAACGGTCTTCAGATGTGTCCGGGCGTCGCCCTCGAGGTGATAGAGCGCGATCGACAATCCCGCCGCCGGCATGCCGGTCGCGGTGTCGAGGACATGGGTCGTCAGACGCCCGCCATCGGCTTTCGACGTTTCTGCCACTGGCCGCCTCCCATTTCCTGTACGAGCGAACTGGCCCGGTACAGTCGAACATTGCTGATGAATTGTGCGCCAATTAAAGGCGATGCATAAGTCCCGGTCGAGCGGAGTGCGACAAAAACACTTTCAAAAATTTTCGGGGGAATGCGCGAGCAGCCCTTTCGATATCCTGATCACACATCGGGCAATGCCCGGCGGGAGGGACGATGCGTTACATCAGAGACATGCGCGGCTATGGAGCCAATCCGCCGGATCCGAAATGGCCCTGCGGTGCGCATGTCGCGGTGCAGTTCGTGGTCAACTACGAAGAGGGCGGCGAGAACTGCGTGCTGCATGGCGACAAGGCGTCGGAAGCCTTCCTGTCGGAGATCGTCGGCGCGGCACCCTGGGTGGGCCAGCGCCACTGGAACATGGAATCGATCTACGAATACGGCGCCCGCGCCGGTTTCTGGCGGCTGCTCAGGCTGTTCACCGAGGCCGAGGTGCCGGTGACCTGCTACGGCGTCGCCACCGCGCTCGCCCGCTCGCCCGACCAGGTCACGGCGATGCAGGAAGCCGGCTGGGAGATTGCCTCGCACGGGCTGAGATGGATCGATTATCGCGACCACAGCGCCGAGGACGAGCGCCGCGACCTCGAAGCGGCGATCCGCCTGCACTACGAGGTGACCGGCGAGCGCCCGACTGGCTGGTACACGGGGCGCACATCGGTCAACACGGTGCGGCTGGTGGCTGAGGAAGGCGGCTTCGCCTATGTGTCGGACACCTATGACGACGAGCTGCCGTACTGGTTCGAGCATGAAGGCGGCGCCCAGCTCATCATCCCCTACACGCTCGACGCCAACGACATGCGCTTCGCGACGCCACAAGGCTTCAATTCAGGCGACCAGTTCTTTGCCTATCTGAAGGACAGCTTCGACACGCTCTATGCCGAGGGCAAGGCCGGCCGGCCGCGCATGATGAACATCGGCCTGCATTGCCGCCTCGTCGGGCGGCCGGGCCGGGTGGCGGCGCTGAAGCGCTTCGTCGACTATGTGAAGTCGCACGACAAGGTCTGGCTGGCACGGCGCATCGATATCGCCCGCCACTGGCAAGAGAACCATCCCTATCGACCGGCGGCCCTCAGGCCATCGAAGATGGAATTCGAGGCGTTCGTCCACACTTTCGGCGGTGTCTTCGAACATTCGCCCTGGATCGCCGAACGCGCCTACGAGCTGGAGCTGGGCCCGGCGCATGACACATCCGGTGGCCTGCACAACGCGCTTTGCCGCATCTTCCGTTCCGCCAGCGAGGCCGAGCGGCTTTCAGTGCTCAACGCCCATCCCGACCTTGCCGGCAAACTGGCCAAGGCCAAACGGCTGACGGCGGAATCGACTCGCGAACAGGCCTCGGCCGGCCTCGACGCGCTGACTGACAAGGAGCGCGAACTGTTTTCCAAGCTTAACGCCGCCTACGTCACCACCTTCGGCTTCCCGTTCATCATCGCGGTGAAAGGCAAGACCAAAGAGGAGATCCTGGCGGAATTCGAGGCACGCATCGGCAACAGCCGCGGCGTTGAATTCGAGACCGCCTGCAAACAGGTCGAGCGCATCGCGCTGCTCCGCCTCAAGGACATGCTTCCGCAATAGGTTTAACCATGGATACGATCAGGATGCCCGACCGAACCTATTACGCGCCACGTGGCGGCCACCCCGGCCAGAGCGAGCTGCTGACCGGCCGCGCCGTCTTCACCGAAGCCTATGCCGTCATCCCCAGAGGGGTGATGCAGGACATCGTCACCAGCGCGTTGCCGTTCTGGGACAAGACCCGCGTCTGGATCTTGTCGCGGCCGCTGTCCGGCTTTGCCGAGACGTTTTCGCAATACATTGTCGAGGTCGCGCCCGGTGGCGGCAGCGAGCGGCCGGAGCCCGATGCTGGCGCCGAGGGCGCCCTGTTCGTGGTCGAAGGCGAGTTGACCGTTCTGCTTGCCGGCAAGAAGCATGTGCTGCGACCGGGTGGTTTCGCCTTCCTGCCGCCGGCCAGCGGCTGGACGGTTCGCAACGAGAGCAAGACCGACGTCCGCTTCCACTGGATCCGCAAGGCTTACGAGGCGGTCGACGGTCTAGAGGCGCCGGAAGCCTTCTTCACCAACGAACAGGACATCGCGCCAACGCCGATGCCCGGCACCGAAGGCCGCTGGGCGACGACCCGTTTCGTCGATCCGGCCGATTTGCGCCACGACATGCACATGACCATCGTGACGCTCGAGCCCGGCGCGGTCATTCCCTTCGCCGAGACGCATGTCATGGAGCACGGGCTTTATGTGCTGGAAGGCAAGGCGGTCTACCGCCTCAACCAGGACTGGGTCGAGGTCGAGGCCGGCGACTTCATGTGGCTGCGCGCCTTCTGCCCCCAGGCCTGCTATGCCGGCGGCCCGGGCAAATTCCGCTATCTGCTCTACAAGGACGTCAACCGCCACGCCAAGCTCGGCGGCGCCGGCATTGCTAGGCGGGCGCCGTGACCCGCATCGTCGCGCGGCCGCTGACCCGCGAGAGCTTTGCCGCCTTCGGCGACGTCATCGACATGGGCGGCGACAATCACTACCCGATCAATGGCGGCAAGGCCGAGCGCTACCACGATCTTGCCACGGCGCAAGCGACAGGGCCGAACGCCCGCGTGCTGATCTCGATGGTGCGCGGCACGCCTTATGAATTGCCGCTGAAGCTGACCATGGTCGAGCGCCATCCATTCGGCAGCCAGGCTTTCATTCCGCTGTCGCCGCGGCCGTTCCTTGTCGTCGTCTGCCACGACGGCGATGGGGGACCGGGTGAACCGCAGGCCTTCATCACCGCGCCCGGACAAGGCATCAACTATTCCCGCAACCTCTGGCACGGCGTGCTGACGCCGCTCGGCGAGGCGCAGGATTTCCTGATCGTCGACCGTGGCGGCGACGGTTCCAACCTGGAAGAATTCCATTTCTCGCACGCCTACGAGATCCATCTCCCCGACGAGAGCCTGTAATGACCGACATTTCCCTGATCGACCGCCTGCTCGACGTGATCGAGCACGACATCGTGCCGAAGACCGCCGACGGCGTTGCCCACGGCAACAAGCTGTTTGGCGCGGCGATCCTGCGCAAGGACGACCGTTCGCTGGTGCTGGCCGAGACCAACAACGAGATGGAAAACCCGCTCTGGCATGGCGAGGTGCATTGCCTGAAGCGCTTCTATGAAATGCCGAAGGCCGAGCGCGTCGATACGAAAGACGCCATCTTCATCGCCACGCATGAACCCTGCTCGCTCTGCCTGTCGGCGATCACCTGGACCGGCTTCGACAATTTCTACTATCTGTTCAGCCATGAGGATTCGCGCGACAGCTTCGCCATCCCGCACGATCTGAATATCCTGAAGGAGGTCTTCACCCTCGATCCCGGCGGCTACAATGCCGAGAACGCCTACTGGAAGAGCTTTTCGATCCGCAGATTGGTACGGTCACTGCCCGAGGCCGAGCGCCAGCGGCTGGAAACGCGCATCGGCAAGATCTCGGCACGCTATGACGACCTGTCCGGCGCCTACCAGGCGAGCAAGGGCGACAACGACATTCCGCTGAATTGACGCGGACTGACCAGCCGAATTCGTTGGCTGGCCCACGACGCGATGCCACGGGCTCCATCATCTGGCGATCCTGGAGTCCCGCATGAAAATCGTCACCGAGTTCCCCCGCAAAGTCGTCGAATTTCCAGTAATGGGGATTGTCATGCCGGACGGCTGCCGGCTGTCGGCGAGGGTGTGGATGCCGGAAGATGCCGGCGACGATCCGGTACCGGCGATCCTCGAGCACCTGCCCTACCGCAAGCGTGACGGCACCATTTTCCGCGATCAGCTGACGCATCCCTATTTCGCCGGCCACGGCTATGCGTCGATCCGCGTCGACATGCGCGGCAATGGCGACTCCGAAGGACTGATGGACGACGAATATTCCGAACAGGAATTGCAGGACGCCTGCGACGTCATCGCCTGGGCGGCTTCGCAGCCTTGGTGCAACGGCAATGTCGGCATGATGGGCATTTCCTGGGGCGGCTTCAACTGCCTGCAGGTGGCGGCCAAGCAGCCGCCGGCGCTGAAGGCGGTTATCAGCCTGTGCTCGACCTCCGACCGCTATGCCGACGATATCCACTACAAGGGCGGTTGCCTGCTGATCGAGAATTTCGGCTGGGCGTCGACCATGCTGTCCTATTCGTCGCGGCCGCCGGACCCGCTCTTCACCGGCGACAAAAGGTGGCGCGACCTTTGGCTGACCCGGCTGGAGAACCAGCCTTTTCTCGCGCCGCTATGGCTGAAGCACCAGCACCGCGACGCCTATTGGAAGCGCGGCTCAATCTGCGAGGATTATTCGGCCATCCAGGCCGCGGTGCTGTCGATCGGCGGCTGGCACGACGGCTACCGCAACACCGTCTCGCATCTGGCCACCAACATCGAAGCGCCGGTGAAGGGCATCATCGGACCGTGGATCCACAAATACCCGCATTACGCGGCACCCGCACCGCGCATCGGTTTCCTGCAGGAGGCCCTGCGCTGGTGGGACCGCTGGCTGAAGGATATCGACACCGGTGTCGAGGCCGATCCAGCCTATCGTGCCTATGTCATGGACAGTGTCCGCCCCGCGCGCTGGCATCCCAAGCGGCCCGGTCGCTGGGTGGCTGAGCAGGAATGGCCGTCGCCTGCCATCAAGACGCAATCGATCGAGCTTGTCGCCGACGGTGGCAAGCCCGCCATCGTTGCCTCGCCGCAGAGCTGCGGCCTTGCCGGCGGCGAGTATTTTCCGTTCACCTTCGGCCCCGAACTGCCCGGCGACCAGCGCCCCGATGACGCTTTGTCGGTGTGTTTCGACCAGCCGGAACTCACTGAGGCGATCGACATCGTCGGCGCGCCCGAAGTCGAAGTGCGGCTGTCCTCCGACCGCCCGCAGGCCAACATCGCGATCCGGCTGTGCGACGTGCACCCTGACGGTGCCTCGGAACTGATTTCCTACGGCGTGCTCAATCTGACGCATCGCAATTCGCACGAATTCCCCGAGGCGCTGGTACCGGGCGAAACCGTGTCTGCGCGCGTGGTGCTCGATCAATGCGCCTATCGCGTGCCGGCAGGCCACCATCTGCGCATCGCCGTGTCGAATGCCTATTGGCCGATGATCTGGCCGTCGCCGGAGCCGGTCCGGCTCGCCTTGTCGGCCGCCGTGCTGGCCCTGCCGCTGCGGCCGCTGGCGACAGGCAACGAAGTGACGTTTGCCGAGCCGGAAAGCGCCACTCCCTGGGCGACCGAGACGATCCGCGCCGCCAATTCCGAGCGTCATGTCGATCGCGACGAAAAGACCGGAATTGTGACGCTTTCCATAACGGATGATTTCGGCAAGGTGCGCGATCTTGCCCATGGCCTGGCCAATGGCAGCATCGCCCGCGAGATCTGGACGATCCATCCGGACGATCCCCTGGCGGCCTCGGGAAAAACGCACTGGACACAGACCCTGTCGCGAAATGGATGGTCGGTGCGCACCGAAACGTCAGCCGAAATGCGATCGGACGCGCAAAACTTCATCCTCAGCGCCAGAATCGAGGCCTATGAGGGCGAAACTCTCGTTTTCGAGCGTAACTTCGAGGAAAGGGTGCCGCGCGTCCTCCTGTGACCACGGATTTGGTTGGTCCAAATGCGACGTACGATTTACGCCACGGCATGTCGCATTCGGTCTTGCTTACCGCTTTCCCTTGCGGTCATTATTCTCCTCACAAGAAACAAGAAAAACGACCGCAGAGTCGAACCAACAGAGTGAGGAACTCAACATGTCAAACGAACTGGAATTCCTTAGCCGGCGAGTCGCTTCCGGCAAATTGAGCCGTCGCGATTTTCTCGGTCGGGCGGCAGCACTCGGCGTCACCGCGACCTTCGCCAACTCGCTGCTTTCAGGTGCGGCGCGCGCTGCCGGCCCGGTCAAGGGCGGCACGCTGAAGGCCGGCCTCGTCGGCGGTGAATCCACCAACAGCCTCGATCCGGCGCTGATGATGACGCAGGTGCCGTTCGCCTTCGGCAAGTGCTGGGGCGAAATGATCGTCGAGCTTTCGCCGGAAGGCAAGCTGGAGAACCGCATCGCCGAGGAGATCGGCTCCTCGGACGACGCCAAGGTGTGGACGTTGAAGATCCGCGACGGCGTCGAATTCCACAATGGCAAGACGGTGACCGCGGCAGACGTCGCCGCGACGCTCGAGCGCCATTCGGACGAAAAGTCGAAATCCGGCGCGCTCGGCTACATGAAGGGCATCGAGACCATCAAGGCGAGCGGCAAGGAAGTGGTGCTGACGCTGAAGGAGGCCAACGCCGACCTGCCCTATCTGCTCAGCGACTATCACCTGATCGTGCAGCCGAACGGCGGCAAGGACAAGCCGGATGCCGGCATCTCGGCCGGCCCGTACGTGGTCAAGACCAACGAGCCAGGCGTGCGCCATGGCGGCGAGCGCTTCGCCAATTACTGGCAGGGCGACAAGATGGGCCATGCCGACCAGATCGAAGTCATCGTCATCAACGATGCGACCGCACGTACGGCGGCCCTGCAGGGCGGCCAGGTCAACATGATCAACCGCGTCGAGCCGAAGATCGTCGACCTGATCAAGCGCCTGCCGGGTGTCACCATCCGCAACCACGCGGGTCCTGGCCACTACGTGTTCATCATGCACTGCAACACCGCACCGTTCGACAACAACGATCTGCGCATGGCACTCAAGCTTGCCATCGACCGCGAGGAAATGCTGGACAAGATCCTGCGCGGCTACGGCTCGCTCGGCAACGACTTCCCGATCAATTCGTCCTATCCGCTGTTCACCGAGATCGAGCAGCGCAAGTACGATCCCGACAAGGCCAAGTTCCACTACAAGAAGTCGGGCCACGACGGCACCGTGCTGCTGAGAACCTCGGACGTCGCCTTCCCGGGCGCTGTCGATGCATCGCAGCTGTTCCAGCAGAGCGCGGCCAAGGCCGGCATCAAGATCGAGCTCAAGCGCGAGCCTGGCGACGGCTACTGGAACGAGGTCTGGAACAAGCAGCCCTTCTGCGCCTCCTACTGGGGCGGCCGCTCGACGCAGGACCAGATGTACTCGACCGCCTATCTGTCGACCGCCGACTGGAACGACACGCGTTTCAAGCGTCCGGACTTCGACAAGATGGTGCTGGCTGCGCGCGCCGAACTCGACGAGACCAAGCGCAAGCAGATGTACCATGACATGGCTGTCCTAGTGCGCGACGAGGGTGGCCTGATCCTGCCGATGTTCAACCAGTTCATCGATGCGACCGGCGCCAAAGTCGATGGCTGGGTCGATGATCCGCATCAGGAATTGATGAACGGCTACGCCCTGGCGAAGTGCTGGCTCCAGGCCTGAGCCCGGCTTTGCGGATATGTCTTCACCCATCCTGAAGCTAATTGCCCAGCGCATTGCGCTGGGCATCGTCCTGTTGTTGGCCGTTTCGGTCCTGATCTTCGCCGGCACCCAGATCCTGCCCGGCGACGTTGCGCAAGCCATTCTCGGACAATCGGCAACACCGGAGTCGCTCGCCAATTTGCGCGAGCAGCTCGGCCTCAACGATCCGGCCTATATCAGGTATTTCCGCTGGCTCGGCGGCGTGCTCACCGGCGATCTTGGCACAGCCATGTCGAGCGGCCAGGACATCGCGACGTCGATCAAGGACCGGCTGTGGAACACGCTGTTTCTCGCCTTCTGGGCGGCGATCGTCGCCGTGCCGCTGGCGATTATCCTCGGGCTGATCGCGGTGCGCTACCGCAATGGCTGGGTCGACAAGCTGATCTCCGGACTGGCGTTGGCCTCGACCTCGTTTCCCGAATTCTTCATCGGCTATGTGTTGGTTTATTTCTTTGCCGTGAAATGGCAGATCTTCCCCGGCATTTCGACCGTCTATGACGGCATGCCGTTCGGGGAGCGCATGCAGGCGATCGCCTTGCCGGCGACGGCGCTGACGCTGGTGGTGCTGGCCCACATGATGCGCATGACGCGCGCGGCGATCCTCAACGTCATGCAGTCGGCCTATGTCGAGACGGCCGAACTGAAAGGCCTGTCGGCATTCAACGTCATCCGCAGGCACGCCTTTCCCAACGCGATCGCGCCGATCATCAACGTCGTGATGCTCAACCTCGCCTATCTGATCGTCGGCGTTGTCGTGGTCGAGGTGATCTTCGTCTACCCGGGCATGGGGCAGTATCTCGTCGACCACGTCACCAAGCGCGATGTGCCGGTGGTGCAAGCGGTCGGCCTGATCTTCGCCGCCGTCTACATCAGCCTGAACATCATTGCGGACATAGGGGCTATCGTCGCCAATCCACGTCTCAGACATCCAAAATAGGGGGCGGATATGCTCGATATCAAACGCATCCCCATCCCCGCGCTGATCGGCATCGTGCTGACGTCACTGTTCGTTCTGGCGGCGCTCTTCGCACCCTGGATCGCGCCACACGGCAATGGCGAGATCGTCGGCGACGTCTGGGAACCGATGTCGGCAACGCATTGGCTGGGCACCGACAATCTCGGTCGCGACCTCCTGTCGCGCATGATCTACGGCGCTCGCATCACGCTCTTCATCGCCGTGCTTGCCACGGCGCTGTCATTCTCGCTCGGCGCCATCCTCGGCTTCTCCGCGGCGGTGTTTGGCGGCTGGTTCGATACGCTTTTGTCGCGCCTCGTCGATCTCCTGATGTCGATCCCGACGCTGATCATGGCCCTCGTCGTGCTCTCCGTGCTGCCGACCAACCTGGTGACGCTGATCCTGGTGATGGGCGTTCTGGACTCGACCCGCGTCTATCGCCTGTCACGGGCCGTCGCCGTCGACATCAACGTCATGGACTATGTCGAGGCGGCAAAGCTGCGCGGCGAAGGCAGCGCCTGGATCATTTTCCGCGAGATCCTGCCAAACGCGCTGTCGCCGCTGGTTTCGGAACTCGGCCTGCGCTTCATCTATGCCGTGCTGTTCCTGTCGACGCTGTCGTTCCTCGGCCTTGGCGTCCAGCCGCCGGATGCGGACTGGGGCGGCATGGTCAAGGAAAACAAGGACGGTATCGTCTTCGGCATCGCAGCCGCGCTCATCCCGGCGGCGGCAATCGCCATGCTGGCGATTTCCGTCAACCTGGTTGCGGACTGGGTGCTCAACCGGACGACCAGCCTGAAGGGAGGACGCGGGTGATGGCTGACAGCAAAGCGAACTCTGGCCTCCTGCTCGACATCCGCAATCTGCGCATCGAAGCCACTGTCTTCCCGCCAGGCGAGCCGCCGAAGAACATCGTGCTGGTGCACGATGTCTCGCTGACCCTGCAAAAAGGCAAGGTGCTTGGCCTGATCGGCGAATCCGGCGCCGGGAAGTCGACCATTGGCCTGTCGTCCATGGGCTATGGCCGCGGTGGTGTGCGCATCACCGGCGGCGAGGTGATCCTCAACGGCCGCGATATCCTCAAGGGCGGCAAGGACGGCTTCCGCAAGCTGCGCGGCCGTGAGGTCTGCTACGTCGCGCAATCGGCGGCCGCCGCCTTCAACCCGGCGCACAAGCTGATGGACCAGGTGGTGGAAGCCACCCTGCTGCACGGTACGGCGACACGCGCCGAGGCGGAGAAGCGCGCCGTTGCGCTGTTCAAGAAGCTCAGCCTGCCCAACCCCGAAACCATCGGCGAGCGCTTTCCGCACCAGGTCTCGGGCGGCCAGCTGCAGCGCGTGATGACGGCGATGGCGCTTTGCTCCGAGCCGGACCTGATCGTCTTCGACGAGCCGACCACGGCGCTCGACGTGACGACGCAGATCGACGTGCTAGCGGCGATCAAGGACGCCATCCGCGACACGCATGTGGCGGCGCTCTACATCACCCACGATCTTGCCGTCGTCGCCCAGGTTTCGGACGAGATCATGGTGCTTCGCCATGGCCGGCTGGTCGAATGGGGTGGCACCCGGCAGATCATCAAGGAGCCGCGCCAGGAATACACCAACGCGCTTGTGTCGGTGCATGAGATCGAGCACGCCGAGCAGAAGCCCGGCACGACACCGTTCCTGTCGGTGAAGAACGTCACCGCCGCCTATGGCCGCAGCCATATCAAAGTGCTGAAGAACGTCTCGGTCGACATCTATCCGGGCCAGACGCTGGCCGTAGTCGGCGAATCCGGCTCCGGCAAGTCGACGCTGGCACGCGCCATCACCGGGCTTTTGCCACCCGAGGAAGGAACTGTCACCTTCGACGGGCGCCCGCTGGCAAACCGGCTGGCCGACCGGCCGAAGGAGGACCTGCGCCAGCTGCAGATGATCTACCAGATGGCCGACGTGGCGATGAACCCGCGCCAGACCGTCGGCACCATCATCGGCCGGCCGCTGGAGTTCTATTTCGGCATACGCGGCCGCGAGCGCGACAAACGCGTCGCCGAACTGCTCGATAAGATCGAGATGGGCAAGGGCTTTTCCGATCGCTACCCGGCCGAGCTTTCCGGCGGCCAGAAGCAGCGCGTCTGCATCGCCCGTTCACTCGCCGCCAAGCCGAAGCTGATCATCTGCGACGAGGTGACCTCGGCGCTCGATCCACTAGTGGCGCATGGCATCCTGAAGCTGCTGCTCGAGCTGCAGAAGGAAGAAAACGTCGCCTATCTGTTCATCACGCATGACCTGGCCACGGTGAAGTCGATCGCCGATTCGATCGCTGTGATGTATCGCGGCGAAGTGGTGCGCTATGGCCCGAAGAGCAAGGTGCTGAGCCCACCCTTCGACGACTATACTGACCTTCTGCTGTCGTCGGTCCCCGAGATGGAGATCGGCTGGCTGGAAAAGGCGATCAAGGGACGGCGCATGGCGAGCGCGGGGAACTAGGGCAATTCCAGGAAAAGTGTGAACCATTTTCCGTCCGGATTGCGTCAAAGCACAGGGATAGACCCGACCCGCTGGTCCAGGCACGCCTGCCGTCATCCGCATGCAACACTAGATTGCCACACGTCCCTTTGGACGGGCGCCGACCGTGTGACGTTGTTTTAGAAAAGGGGGTAGGACATGAACACTGAACTCGACCATCTCGCTGAACTCGCCGGACAGGGCCGGATATCGCGTCGCGACTTCCTCGGCCGCACCGCGGCACTTGGCGTCTCGGCGGCACTGGCCACGACGCTGGCCGGCAAGGCCTTCGCCCAGACGCCGGTCAAGGGCGGCATCATCAAGGCCGGACTGCAAGGCGGCGAATCGACCAACAGCCTCGACCCGGCGCTGAACCTCAGCCAGGTCACCTACAATTTCGGCAAGCAGTGGGGCGAATTCCTCGTGCGCCTGACACCCGAAGGCGGCGTCCAGAACCTGATCGCCGAGGAGATCGGTGCTTCCGATGACGCCAAGACCTGGACCATCAAGGTGCGCGACGGCATCGAATTCCACAACGGCAAAACCGTAACCGCCGAGGATGTCGCGGCCACGCTTGAGCGCCACGCCGACGAAAAATCGAAATCGGGCGCGCTCGGCGTGCTGAAGAACATCAAAGCCATCAAGCCGAGCGGCAAGGAAGTGATCGTCACGCTCGGCGACGCCGATGCCGACTTTCCCTATCTGATGGCCGACTACCACCTTGTCATCCAGCCGAATGGCGGCAAGGACAATCCCAACGCCGGCATCAGCGCCGGGCCTTACAAGGTCACCGTCAACCAGCCCGGCGTGCGCCATGGCGGCGAGCGCTTTGCCAATTACTGGCAGGGCGACAAGCTGGGCCATGCCGACCAGATTGAGATCGTCGTCATCAACGACGCGACCGCGCGGCTGGCTGCCTTGCAAGGTGGACAGGTGCAGCTGATCAACCGCGTCGAGCCGAAAGTGGTCGATCTGGTCAAGCGCATCCCCGGCGTCACCATCGAGAACGTGTCGGGCCGAGGCTACTATCCGTTCAACATGTTCTGCGACACCGCGCCCTTCGACAACAGCGACCTGAGGATGGCGCTGAAGCTGGCCATGGACCGCGATGAATTGCTGGAGAAGATCCTGCGCGGCTATGGCTCGGTCGGTAACGACTTCCCGATCAACGAAGCCTATCCGCTGTTTTCGAGCGATATCGAACAGCGTAAGTTCGACCCGGAAAAGGCTGCGGCAGCCTACAAGAAGTCCGGCCACAGCGGCTCGATCCTGCTGCGCACCTCCGACGTCGCCTTCCCAGGCGCCGTCGATGCGGCCCAGCTCTACCAGCAGTCCTGCGCCAAGGCCGGCATCAAGATCGAGATCAAGCGCGAGCCCGGCGACGGCTACTGGTCGGAGGTCTGGAACAAGCAGCCCTTCTCGCTCTCCTACTGGGGCGGGCGGCCGACGCAGGACCAGATGTATTCCACCGGCTATGTCTCGACCGCCGACTGGAACGACACGCGTTTCAAGCGGCCGGAATTCGACAAGATGCTGTATACCGCCCGCGCCGAGCTCGACCAGGCCAAGCGCAAGGCGATCTACCACGACATGGCGGTGCTGATGCGCGACGAAGGCGGGCTGATCGTGCCGTTCTTCAACCAGTTCATCGACGCTGCCGCCACCAACAAGATCGCCGGCTACGTCAAAAACCCGAACGGCGAGATGATGGACGGTTATGCCCTTGGCGCGTGCTGGCTGACCGCCTAGCCTTTCCTGCCTATTGGTTCATAAACGGAACGCCGTGTGCCCAGCGGTGCACGGCGTTCTGATTTCAACTGGTCAATCGCAGGGAGCCGCCCGTGGCGCTCAAGACAAAACTTTTGCTGATCATCCTCGATGGCGTCCCCTACAGGAACTGGCGCCGGCTGATGGGCAATCTCGAGGGCTGGGTGCAATCGGGCGAGGCAAGCGTCTGGAAGATGCGCTCGGTGCTGCCGTCGACCTCCGCCTGCTGCTACGCCTCGATCCACACCGGGGTTTCGCCGCAGGTGCATGGCATCCTGTCCAACGAGAACCGGTTCCGCGTCGAACAACCCGACATCTTCTCCGAAGTCAGCAAGGCTGGCGGCAAGACGGGTGCGGTGACCCATTCCTATTGGTCGGAATTCTTCCGCGCCTATCCCTTCGACCTGGTCGAGGACATGGAATTCGACGAGCCGGGTGGACCGATCACGCATGGCCGGTTCCACACCATGACCGGCTACAACCTTCGCAACCAGATGACGCCGAGCGACGTCGATTTGTTCGCGACGCTGACCATGCTAACCAGGCGCCACGGCATCGATTACGGCATACTGCACACCTGCACGCTGGACTCGATGGGCCACCGCTTCGGCCATGACTGTCACGAGATGGATCATGCCGTCTATGCTATGGACGGCATGCTGGCGGCCTTCCTGCCGCGCTGGATCGAGGCTGGCTACGAGGTGATGGTCACCGCCGACCACGGCCAGACCGATCGCGGCCATCATGGCGGCCATGACGACGAGATGCAGGATTTCGCGCTGTATTATTTCGGGCCCGGCAAGGGACCGCAGGCCGACATGCTGCTCGACCAGCTGCAACTGGCGCCGACCATCTTGGGCCGCCTCGGCGTGCCGGTGCCGGCGACAATGAAGGCGAAGTCTTTCCTGGACTGAAGGGGTGCCGGCGACGCACGCCAACATTGAAAATAAATAGCGAACGCCGACGCCGCCCCTCATCCGCCTGCCGACACCTTCCTTCGGTACGGGAACGTGGAGAAGGGATGGTCTGGCAACCGCCCCACTCTTCGGTTAGCCTCCGCGAATTCCTTGGCGGAGGATGAACCTTTTTGGACCGATCAGCGACAGAGCAGACAGGAGCCAGGCGGCTCGACCGGCCATGACGGCAGCGACGGAGACCGATCGCGCGCTTGTCGACCGGGTCGCGAAGGGCGACCGTGCCGCCGTGCGGCTCCTGTTCATGCGTCACCACGCGCGGGTCTATCGCTTCGTGGCGCGCCAGACGGGATCGGAAATGATGGCAGACGATATCGCGAACGAGGTGTTCCTCGAACTGTGGCGGCAAGCGCCAGGCTTCGAAGGACGCTCCGAAGTCTCGACATGGCTGCTCGGCATCGCCCGGTTCAAGGCGCTGTCTTCGCTGCGCAAGAAAAAGGAAGACTGGATCGACGACGAGGCTGCCGCTGCGGTGCCCGACAGCGCCGACACGCCGGAAGTCGTCACCATGAAGGAAGACAAGGCCGCCGCCTTGCGGCGCTTCGTCGACGCCTTGCCGGAAGAGCACCGCACGGTGATCGACCTTGCCTATTATCATGGGCAGTCGGTGGGCGAGATCGGCGAGGTGCTCGGCATTCCGGTCGCGACCGTCAAGACCCGAATGTTCTACGCCCGCAAGAAACTCGGCGAGGCCCTGAAGGCCGCCGGTTACGACAGGGGGTGGCCATGAGCGCCGCTGAAAAGATGTCGCGCCGCGACGAAATGGAAACGCTGCTGCCGTTCTATCTGAACGGCTCGCTGGAAGGTTCGGACCTGGAAGCCGTCGAGGAATGGCTGGCCAGCGATCCCGCGGCGCTGGCCGCCCTTGGCGAGGCCGAAGCCGAATTCTCCGGCACCACCGCCGCCAACGAAGCGATCCGCCCGCCGGCCGATGCGCTGAGCCGCTTCGCCAAAGTGCTCGACGCCGAGGCCGGACCTGCACGCGCGCAGGCGGGCGCGTCCTGGCTGGCGCAGGCATGGGGCCGCTTCATGGCGGTGCCGGTCGGTGTCGCCTGGGCGGCGGCCGCGGTTCTGCTGGCGCTGATCATCGTGCAGTCGTTTGTTCAGCCCGGCGGCAAGGGCAAGGATTTCGAGATTGCCGGTGCGGAAGGCGATCTGGCGAAAATGCCGTTCGCCCTGGTCAAGTTCAAGCCGGATGCGAAGATGTCGGACATTTCGGGCTTTTTGGGCAACAACGGGCTGAAGATCATCGGCGGACCGACCGCCGATGGCGTGTTCCTGCTTGGTATTCCCGCTGACAACGCCGCCGACTACGCTAAGCAGCTCGGCCTTATTGCCGCCCAGCCCTTCACCGAGACTGTGATCGAGGGAAGGAAACCTGTTGATGGCGGCTGAGGCGGCGGTCATTCGATTTGCGGCAATCCTGGCGGCGGCGATGACAATCGCCGCCGTGCCTGCGTCGGCGCAGACCAACGCCCCCAACCCCGATCCGACGAAAATCGACTGCAGCGACGCGAGCAATGCGGCAAGCGCCGACTGCGCCAAGGATGGCCGCAACACAACGGGCGGATCGGGCGCGGCGCAGTCCGGCGCTGTCTTCCTGCCAGCCCTGATCGTCGATCTGTTCCCCAATCCGGTTGCGCCCCCGGCACCGCCCCCGACGCCACGGCCGGACCCGGCGGAGCCGCCTGCCGACAATCAAGCCGGCCCACCTCCCGGTGGCCCGATCGTCTCGCCGACCGATCTCATCGCCATTCAGCCGCCGCGCGCGGTGGCCGGCGATTTCGTGCCCGACGAAGTGCTGGTGACTGTCGATGGCGATGCCGGCGCCGTGCAGCAGATCGCCGCGTCCTTCGGCCTCGAGGTGCGCTCGCAGCGACAGTCGCGGCTGCTTGGCACCACGCTGGTGCGGTTCGGCATTCCCGATGGCCGCCCCGTCGGCGTCGTGCTGGCGCAATTGGCTGCCGACGGCCGCACCCAGCGGCGCGAACCCAACCATGTCTATTCGCTGCAGCAGGCCGCCAGCATCGTCAACTATGCCTTCGAGCGCATCGCGCTCGATTCCAAACAGGCCAGCGGCGAAAACGTCCGCATCGCGGTGATCGACACTGGCATCGACGACAGCAATCCGGCGCTCTCGGGCGTCATCGCCGGGCAATTCGACGCCATGCCCGACGTGCCTATCGAAAAACGCGATCACGGCACTTCGGTCGACGGGCTGATCGCCGGCGTCGGCGCGCTCGAGGGCATGGCGCCCGGCGCCAGGATCTACCACGCCCGCGCCTTCGAGGGCGGCAAGTCGACCATGGACGTCATCCTGTCGGCGCTCGACTGGGCGGCGAGCCAGGACGTGCGCATCATCAACATGAGCTTCGTCGGACCGAAGAACGACCTGCTCGGCGTTGCCTGCCGCAATGCGCGGGCGCTCGGCATCGTGCTGGTCGCCGCCGCCGGCAACAACGGGCCGAAGGCGCCCTATGGCTACCCGGCGGCCTTCGACGGCGTCATCGCGGTGACCGCCACCGACGCCAAGGACGGGCTGATGCCGCAGGCCAATCGCGGTGCCTATGTCTTCATCTCGGCGCCTGGCGTCGAGATGGTGGCGCCGAGCGGCGCCGGCTCGGACGTGGTCACCGGCACCTCGTTCGCGGCAGCGATCGTCACCGGCGCCATTGCCAATCTCATCCATGCCGCGCCCGACCGCTCGGCCGACGGCATCGAGAAGGCGCTGGCGGCAACGGCCAGGGATCTCGGCCCCAAGGGCCGCGACAATGATTTCGGCTACGGCCTGCTCGACATCAAGGCCGCCGAGGCGGCGAAGGAGTAGTCCGCGACAGGGCTCAAGCCGCGGTTTGCCGAGGACGCACCAGAAAATAGAATGCGGCGATGTGCGTGATCATCAGCAGCGGAACATAGATGACCGGGATCGCGTAGGTGGCGCCCAATTCCCCCGCGCGAACGGGAAGGTCGATCTGGACGGCATGGTAATAGTCAACGATGAGGTCGACTATCCCGACGAGATTGAAGGCGACGACGAACGCCCAGAACAGCCGAGGTATCCTCACGGTGAGCAGCGCCAGCATGGCCAGCACCCCTGTCGCGAAGTCGCCATAGGCGGCGAACACGGCGAAGCTGGCCGGCAGATCGGGGCTGACGACGCCCGGGACGAGGAAGACGAGCCCGAAGAAGCGGAAGCTGTGCAAGGTAGCAATAGCGCGTTGCGACGCGACCCGGTCCATCGACCTCAGCCACGGCAGACCGTAGGCACTGAGGCAAAGCAGCCACGCGACATAGCCCAGAACGAGATGGGTTTGGAACAGGAATTCCGTAGACATTTGGCCTCCTCTCAACGGTTGGTTCACGCAGCCTCGAGCACCGCGGTCAGGACGCCGAGCCGGCCTTCCATCAGATTTCTCCCCAGGTTGGTCGCAAGCTCCGCGAAGTCAGGCCCCATCACCACGCCGAGATTTGGCGAAGGCGGCGGCCCCGAAACGCGGAGCTGTGCGAACCACGCCTTGGCAACCTCGGTGTCGTCTTGCCATGTCAGTATGCGGAAGCCGGCTGATTCGATCGCCTCGCGCGTCGCACCGATGGTCATGAGAAAGCTCGTCGCCGGCGTTCGCGCCCATGGGAGCGGGTAGTGTGGCTCGCCCATGGCCAAGACGACGTCGAAGGTGGCAAACCTGCCGCCTGGCTTCAGCACGCGCCTAATCCCGCGATAGAGCTGCGCCCGGTCGGAGATGTTCATCGCCACATGCTGCAGCAGCACGATGTCGAAACGGCCATCATCGAATGGGAGCTCCAGTGCACTGGCGGTCTGGAACGACAGCTGCCCGCTCTGTCCCGTGCGGTCGGTCAGATAACGCGCGGCATCCACGAAAGGCTCGCTGATATCCACGCCAGTGACCCGGCAACCATAGGTCGCGGCCAGGAAGCGCGCCGGCCCGCCGATGCCCGAACCGACATCCAGCACTGACATGCCGGCGGCGATCCCCGCCAATTGGGCAAGCTCGGCGGTGGCGGCAAGCCCACGGGTATGAAATTGGTCAAGGGCGCCCAATTGCTGGGGCGTGAGAAGTTGATCATCCGGGCCAAGGGCAGCCAGTACCGTCTTCAGCCGCTCAGTCAGGCCGGTCGCGCGATAGTGGTCGCGCACTCCATCAAGTTCATCGGTCATTGCAAGATGTCTCCAGGCTTCACCTCCTACCTAAGCCCGCTTCCATAATTCGACTATCCGCTGTAATCACAACAGCCCATGAAGCAGAACTACACAGTCCGACACGGTGCGCTGGAGGGCGTCGAGGCGTTCCTGGCTGTCGCCAGGCACCGCAACTTCCGCCGTGCCGCCGCGGACCTCGGCGTGACACCGTCCGCCGTGAGCCAGGCGGTGCGCGCGCTGGAAGCGCGTATGGGCACGGCGCTGTTCGTCCGCACGACGCGCAGCGTCGGCTTGACCGAGCCTGGCCAACGGTACCTCGACCGTGCCGGCCCTGCCTTCGAGGAACTCGTCGCTGCCGGCGAGGCGGTGCGCGACGCCAGCCAGCGGCCGACCGGGCTGCTGCGCCTGTCCGTGCCCCGCGCCGTCGTGCCGTTGATCCTGGAGCCGATGATCGCATCGTTCTGCCGAGCCTATCCCGAGATCGAGCTGGAGATCGCCGCGAGCGACGAGATGGTCGATCTCGCGACCGGCGGGTTCGATGCCGGTATCCGCCTTGGCCAGTTCATCGCGGCTGACATGGTGGCGGTGCGGCTCACGCCGCCATTCGCGTTCGTGGTCGTCGGCAGCCCTGACTATCTCGAGCGCCACGGCCGCCCCCAGCGTGTCGACGACTTGCGCCACCACGCCTGCTTGCGCTTGCGCCGTTCGAACGGCGCGATCGCGCCCTGGTCCTTCGTCGACGGCAACGAGGCGATCGAGGCGATGGTCTCAGGCCCGTTGATCGCACACGACTATCCGACGCTGCTCGGTGCCGCCATGCAGGGCGTCGGGCTGGCGCAGACGCCTCGACCCGTTGCCGAAGGTCCGATCGCCGAAGGAAAACTTAAGTCGGTACTGGACGACGTTGCCGCCTCGACGCCGGGCGTCTTCCTCTATCATCACGGCAGGCGCCAGGTCTTGCCGAAGCTGCGCGCCTTCATCGATCACCTCAAATCCCCGGCCTGAGACGCCGGCCAACTGTCGTTCGGAGTTGTCCGGTCCCTAGGCCGGCGCACCGGCGACTGAGCCTCGGACCACCAGGTCGACCGGCCAGACCTCGCCGCGGGCGCCCTCTTCCAGTCCAGAAATCCGCGCTGCCAGCCGCTCGGCGACGCGCGCGCCGGCGAGACGGATCGACGAGCGCGTCGTCGACAGCGGCACGGAGAAGTTCTCCGGCCTCAGCCAGGGGAAAACGTCGTCATGGGCGATCAGCGATATGTCGCCTGGAATGGTCAGGCCGAGATCGCGCACCGCGCGCACCACGCCCAGCGCCATGATCAGGCTGGAGCAGACGATTGCTGTCGGCGCATCGCCCGCCTCCAGCAAGCGCCTGGTGGCGCGATAGCCGTTCTCTTCGGTCATGACCACCGAGCAGACATGGCGTTCGCCCAATGCCAGCCCGCTCGCCGCCAATGCCCGGCGCACGCCGCGCTCGCGATGGATGGCAAAGGTCTCGCGGTCGTCACCGTTGATCAGCGCCAGCCGCCGGTGGCCGAGCTGGATGAGCAGCCGCGATGCCTCGTGAAAGGCGCCTTCATTGTCGATGTCGGTGAAAGGATAGTCGAAATCAAAGCCTTCGCTGCGGCCATGGACGATGAAGGGAATGCCGAGCGTGTTGACCAGCCCCACGCGGCGGTCGGCGGGCCTCGGCGAGGAGATATAGACGGCGTCGACCTGCCGGTTGGCGACGATGCGCCGGTAGGTCGTTTCCTGGTCGTCGGCGTCGGCCGGCGACAGCACCAGGTCCAATTCATGCGAGCGGGCATAGTCGCCGAGGCCGGATAGGAACTCGACGAAATGCGGATCGATATCGACGGACGCACCGGTCGGCAGGACATAGCCGATCATTCCGGTCTTGCCCGTCGCCAGCCGGCGCGCGCTGGGGTTGGGGCGATAGCCATGGCGCTTGGCGGCGTCCATCACCCGCCGGCGCGTCTCCTCGTTGACCTCGGGATAGCCGTTCAAGGCACGGCTTACCGTGGTCTGCGAAAGCGCCAGCATATGGGCGAGCTGCTTGAGGTTCACAGGAGGCCTCCGCGCCTCAAAGCGCTTTTAATTCGATTGGATCCGAGCGTCACGCGGGACGCAGCGATTTGAAGACAAGCATAGGCGCGCTTTGGGCGAGTTTGAAACAAAAATTGCTGCTGCACCGCCATAAATACATGCTGCAGCGCACTTTTTACACGTCGCCAGCTCAAAATTAAATCGATTAGTCGGTCACCCTCTTGACTTCCGAGCGATTCAATGGCGAGATCAAAAAAGCCAAAGCGCTTTGGAAGACTCTTCGAAAGGTTGCGGTTCCTTTCCGACTGAGTCACAGTCCTGCGGCGTCGGCGGGCGGAATGGAGGTTCCGTCCGGTGTTTGTGGCCCACTGGGAGGAATACCGATGAAGAAATTGCTTTTGCTGGGTGCTGCGTTTGCCACGCTCGCCCTGAACGCGCCCGCGCATGCCGAACTGAAGTTCAAGCCGGGCGAGGATCCCCGCTTCAACTGGGCGAATTACGAAGAGCTCGAGAAAGTCGATCTCAAGGGTGAGACGCTGTCGATCTTCGGACCGTGGCGCGGTGAGGACGAAGGCCTGGTGCGCGGCGTTCTCGACTATTTCTCGGAAGCCACCGGCGTCGAGATCAAATACTCCTCCTCGGAGAACTATGAACAGCAGATCGTCATCGACACGCAGGCCGGCAGCCCGCCCAACATCGCCGTGTTGCCGCAGCCGGGCCTGATCCAGGACCTGGCATCGAAGGGCCTGCTGACGCCACTGGGCGACGACACCGCCAAATGGGTCAAGGACAATTACGGCGCCGGCCAGTCATGGGTCGACCTCGGCACCTTCAAGGACAAGGACGGCAAGCCGGGCTTCTTCGCCTTCCCCTACAAGGCCGACGTGAAGTCGCTGGTCTGGTACTCGCCGGACAATTTCGAGGAAGCCGGCTACAAGGTGCCGAAGACGCAGGAAGAACTCGCCGATCTCGAAAAGAAGATCATCGCCGATGGCGGCAAGCCGTGGTGCATCGGCCTCGGCTCCGGCGGCGCCACCGGCTGGCCGGCGACCGACTGGGTCGAAGACCTGATGCTGCGCACCCAGGCGCCTGACGTCTACGACAAATGGGTGAAGAACGAGATCCCGTTCAACGATCCCGCGGTGGTCAACGCCATCGACATCTTCGGCAAGATCGCGACCGACGACAAGATGGTCGACGGCGGCGCCAAGGCTGTTGCGGCGACCGACTTCCGCGACAGCCCGAAGGGCCTCTTCTCGGTGCCGCCGAAGTGCTACCTGCACCATCAGGCGTCGTTCATCCCGACCTTCTTCCCGGAAGGCACCAAGGTCGGCCAGGACGCGGACTTCTTCTACTTCCCGCCCTATGCCTCCAAGCCTGAACTGGGCACGCCGGTGCTCGGCGCCGGTACGCTGGCGATGATCACCAAGGACTCAAAGGCAGCGCGCGCCTTCATCGAATTCCTGAAGATGCCGCTCGCCCACGAGATCTGGATGGCCGAGGGCGGTTTCGTGACGCCGTTCAAGGGCGTCAACAAGGCTGCCTATGCCAGCGACGCGCTGAGGAAGCAGGGCGAAATCCTCGCCAATGCCTCGACCTTCCGCTTCGACGGTTCCGACCTGATGCCGGGCAAGATCGGCGCCGGCGCCTTCTGGACCGGCATGATCGACCTGGTCGGCGGCAAGTCCGCACAGGATGTCGCCACCGACATCCAGAAGAGCTGGGACGCGATCAAGTAGCGGCCGGCAAGCGGGGGCCTGTCCGGCTCGGCGATCAAAACGGCCGAGCCTGCCATTCTCGCACTGGATCCGGACCCTACCGGCCCGGATCCGACGGCGGCCCGTGCCGCAGCCTTTCGTCATGAGCGCATTGACATAAAGCGCGATCGGCATGTGAGCAGGTTTTCCGCCGCCGACGACGCTCCAACAACTGAATCGGCGCCTGGTCCCGTCACCAAGGTCATTCCTTGTCGGATCATGCGCAGGGAGAGGGACCCATGGCGGCTCAGATTTTCTCGGCCATATTCGTCATCATCGTCGGGGTCGGCGGTTGCGTCGCCTATTTCTGGGGCGCCAACAAGCTGGTCGACCTGATATTCCCGTCGCGCGGCGTCGCCGGCGCCGCTGCCATCGATAATCTGCGCCGGCAAGGGCTGGTCAGGCCGTGGCTGTTCGTCGGTCCGGCGATGATCATCCTGACCATCTACCTCATCTATCCAGTGGTCGAGACGCTGCGGCTGTCGTTCCTCGATCGCGGCGGCATAAACTTCGTCGGCCTCGCCAACTATGAATGGGCGTTCGGCGATCGCGAGTTCCGCAACTCGATCCTCAACAACATCGTCTGGCTGGCGGTGGTGCCGGCCGCCTGCACCTTCCTCGGGCTGATCATCGCCGTGCTCACCGACAAGATCTGGTGGGGCACGGTCGCCAAGAGCCTGATCTTCCTGCCGTTGGCGATCTCCTTCGTCGGCGCCAGCGTCATCTGGAAATTCATCTACGAGTACCGTGGCGAGGGCCAGACCCAGATCGGCCTGCTCAACGCCATCATCCAGCATTTCGGCGGCCAGCCGCAGGTCTGGATATCACTGCCGTTCTGGAACAATTTCTTCCTGATGGTGATCCTGATCTGGATCCAGACCGGCTTTGCCATGGTCATCCTGTCTTCGGCGTTGCGCGGCATCCCGGAAGAAACTCTGGAAGCCGCCGTCATTGACGGCGCCAATCCGTTCCAAATCTTCTGGAAGATCATGGTGCCGCAGATCTGGGGCACCATCGCCGTCGTCTGGACGACGATCACCATCCTGGTGCTCAAAGTGTTCGACATCGTGCTGACCATGACCAACGGCCAGTGGAACAGCCAGGTGCTGGCCAACCTGATGTTCGACTGGATGTTCCGTGGCGGCGGCGATTTCGGCCGCGGCGCCACCATCGCCATCATCATCATGATCGCGGTCATTCCGATCATGGTCTGGAACATCCGCCAGGCGAACAAAGAGACGGGAGGACATTGAGATGGCCGTTGCGACCGGAAATTCCTTCGCCAGCCGCTTCGGCGTCCATATTGCCGTCCTCATCTTCGTCGCCATCTGGACCATACCGACGCTCGGCATCCTGGTCTCGTCGCTGCGCGACAAGGACCAGATCATCGCCTCGGGCTGGTGGAACTCGTTCTCCAGTTCCACCCAGACGGAAGCCGGCCGCCTGCCGGCTGCCTCGATGCAAGTCGAAAAGGACGGCAAGTTCGTCCTTCAAGGCAACATCTTCGGCAACAGCCCTGTCCGCAACATCAGCGCTTTCGGCGTCAAGTCGGCAGCACCAACGCAATACCCCGCCGGCACATCGGCCGATCTCGGCGACGGCGTCACCCTGCAGCTCAATGCCGACGGCAGTTTCATCATGCAATCGCCGAAGGCCTTCGAAGGCGATCGCGGCCAGCGCGTCTATTATGCCTCGTCGGCGCCACCGAAATTCACCACCGACAACTACAAGACCGTGCTGTTTTCGGAAGGCATCGGACGGTCGTTCATGAATTCGCTGACCGTCACCATACCGGCGACCGTCATCCCGATCCTGATCGCCGCCTTTGCCGCCTATGCACTGGCCTGGATGCGCTTTCCCGGCCGAGCGCTGCTGATCGCGGTCATCATCGGCCTGCTGGTGGTGCCGCTGCAGATGTCGCTGATCCCGCTGCTGAAGCTCTACAACGGCGTCGGCGCCTTCTTCGGCATGCCGTCGAAAACCTATCTCGGCATCTGGCTGGCGCATACCGGCTTCGGCCTGCCCTTCGCCATCTACCTGCTGCGCAGCTACATTGCCGGACTGCCGCGCGAAATCATGGAATCGGCGCGCATCGACGGCGCCAGCGATTTCGAGATCTTCGTCAAGATCGTGCTGCCGCTGTCCTTCCCGGTGCTGGCCTCGTTTGCCATCTTCCAATTCCTGTGGGTATGGAACGATCTGCTGGTCGCGATGGTTTTCCTGGGTACGGAGGCAGACCAGATCGTGCTGACCGCCAAGCTCAATGCGCTGCTTGGCTCACGGGGCGGCGACTGGGAGATCCTGACGACGTCGGCTTTCGTGACCATCATCGTGCCGCTGATCGTGTTCTTCTCGCTGCAGCGCTATTTTGTCCGCGGGCTGCTTGCCGGCTCGGTGAAAGGAGGCTGAGACCATGCAATCCGCTTTGAAGGCCAGTTCGAAGCCTGACCTCGCCGTCGATCGCGACTGGTGGCGAGGTGCGGTGATCTACCAGATCTATCCGCGCAGCTACCAGGACTCGAACGGCGACGGCATCGGCGACCTGCAGGGCATCATCGGCCGGCTCCCCTACATCGCGGCACTCGGTGCGGATGCCATCTGGATCTCGCCGTTCTTCAAATCGCCGATGAAGGATTTCGGTTACGACGTCACCGATTACTGCGACGTCGATCCGATGTTCGGCACGCTGGCCGACTTCGACGCGCTGACCGCCGAGGCACACAGGCTGGGCTTGAAGGTGATGATCGACGAGGTGCTGTCGCACACCGCCGACAACCACCCATGGTTCAAGGAAAGCCGCTCGAGCCGCACCAACCCGAAGGCGGACTGGTATGTCTGGGCGGACGCCAGACCGGACGGCACGCCGCCCAACAACTGGCTGTCGATCTTCGGCGGCTCGGCCTGGCAATGGGACACCAGCCGCCAGCAATATTACCTGCACAACTTCCTGGCCGAGCAGCCTGATCTCAACTTCCACAACCACGAGGTCCAGAACGCGCTGCTCGACGTCACCCGCTTCTGGCTGGAGCGCGGCGTCGACGGCTTCCGGCTCGACACCATCAATTTCTACTTCCACAGCCAAGGCCTGGAAAACAATCCGCCGCTGCCGCCCGAGCAGCGCAACGACCAGACCGCACCCGCGGTCAATCCCTACAACTACCAGGACCATCTCTACGACAAGAGCCGTCCGGAAAACCTCGGCTTCCTCGAACGCTTCCGCGCCCTGCTCGATGAATATCCGGCTACCGCCGCGGTCGGTGAAGTCGGCGATTCGCAGCGCGGGTTGGAAGTGGTGGCGGCCTATACCGCCGGCGGCAAGCGCGTGCACATGTGCTACTCGTTCGACTTCCTCGCGCCGGAAAAGATCAGCGCGGCCAAGGTTCGCTCGGTGCTGGAATCCTTCGGCAAGGTCGCCAGCGACGGCTGGTCGTGCTGGGCCTTTTCCAACCATGACGTGATGCGCCCTGCCTCGCGCTGGGCGGCAGGCGAAGCCGACCCGACCGCCTATCTCAAGGTCATCTCGGCGTTGCTGATGTCGCTGCGTGGCTCGGTCTGCATCTACCAGGGCGAGGAGCTTGGGCTCGGGGAGGCCGACCTCAGCTTCGAGGATTTGCAGGACCCCTACGGCATCCGCTTCTGGCCGGAATTCAAGGGCCGAGACGGCTGCCGCACACCGATGGTGTGGGACGGCAGCGCCAGGAATGGCGGCTTCTCCTCGGCCAAGCCGTGGCTGCCGGTGCCGGCCAAGCACCTGTCGCAAGCGGTCAATGTCCAGCAGGGCGACGAGAGCTCGCTGCTCGAGCACTACCGGCGCTTTCTCACCTTCCGCCGTGCCCATCCGGCGCTGGCCAAGGGCGACATCACATTCATCGAAAGCGAGGGCGACACCGTCGCCTTCACACGCCGCGCAGGCAATGAGCAGGTCGTCTGCGTCTTCAATCTGGCAGCCAAGCCAACCAGGATTGAGCTTGGCAACCGATCGCTGCAACCTTTGCCGGGACACGGATTTTCGGGGCAGGCGAGCAGTGGTTCCATACAGCTCAACGGCTACGGCGCCTGGTTTGGGCGCATCGACTGAACTTCAGATCACTTGAATTTCAAATCACTGGGAGGAAACCAATGGCCGATGTCACGCTAAGACAAGTGAAGAAGTCCTACGGCAATCTGAACATTCTCCACGGCATCGACCTCGATATAAAGTCGGGCGAGTTCATCGTCTTTGTCGGCCCGTCGGGCTGCGGCAAGTCGACATTGCTGAGGTCGATCGCCGGGCTCGAGGAAATCACCTCCGGCGAACTCAAGATCGCCGGCGAGGTCGTCAACGACGTGCCGCCGTCGAAGCGGGGCATCGCCATGGTGTTCCAGTCCTACGCGCTCTACCCGCACATGACCGTCTACGACAACATGGCGTTCTCGATGAAGATCGGCAAGGAGAACAAGGCCGAGATCGACCGCCGCGTGAAGCAGGCGGCGGAAATCCTGCAGTTGACCAAATATCTCGACCGCCTGCCCAAGGCGATGTCAGGTGGCCAGCGCCAACGCGTCGCCATCGGCCGCGCCATCGTGCGCAATCCGAAAGTGTTCCTGTTCGACGAGCCGCTGTCGAACCTTGACGCCGCACTGCGCGTCGCCACCCGCATCGAGATCGCCAAGCTCAAGGAATCGATGCCCAACACGACCATGATCTACGTCACCCACGACCAGGTCGAGGCGATGACGCTGGCCGATCGCATCGTGGTGCTCAAGGAAGGCCATATCGAGCAGGTCGGCACGCCGATGGACCTCTACAAGAAGCCCGGCAACCTGTTCGTCGCCCAGTTCATCGGCTCGCCGGCCATGAACATCCTGCCGGCGACCATCGACAAGACCGGAAACCCGACCGTCGTCAGCCATGTCGGCGGGCGCAAGGCAAGCGTGCCGATCGCGACGCCGGCTTCGGCAAAGGGTGCTGCGGTGAGTTTCGGCGTGCGGCCGGAAGATCTGATCATCGCCAGCGGCACGGACTATCTGTTCGAGGGGACGGTCGACTATGTCGAGCAACTCGGCGAGGTTCAGCTTGTCTATGTCGACATCGGCCGAGCCGACCTGCCGCTGGTGACCAAGCTGCCTGGCAATGTCGAGGTCAAGCGCGGTGCGACGCTGCGGTTGAGCGCGGACGCCAACGACCTTCACATCTTCGACGCGGACGGGCACTCCTTCTCGCTCCGTCAGCCGGAAGTAAAGGCGGCTTGAGACAGAACCAAGTCTCGACACGAAAAGAGCGGCGGGCCAGGCCCGCCGCTCTTTTTTGGAAATCAACTTCGGCTGTTAGCGATTGCCGAAGAGGTCGCGGTCGGCGCTCTGAGGGGCGGACTTCTCTACGTCACCCGACGAATTGAGCAGCTTGCCGACGAAACCACCGCTGTTGCGGATCGAGCCCGTTTGAGAGTTGTCAACCGAACCGACGGCAGGCTGGTTGGCGCCATTCGAACCGTAGTTGTCGCTGGCGGCGAAAGCGCTGCCGGAGATCGCCACGACGGCGGCGGCAGCAAGCATGATCTTCTTCATTTCAAATCTCCTGAATTCTGGATTTCGCCAGGACGGCGGGAGAGCCCGCCGCCTTCTGGGAATCGGCTGTTAGTTATTGCCGAAGAGGTTACGGTTGCTACCCTGGGCAGGCGTCTGAGCAGCCGGCTCCGACTTCTTGGTCGAAGCGGTGTACGAGCTGTCGACAGCAGCGGTGGCTGCCGGGGCATTCGAACCATAGTGGTCGCTGTTCGCGAAGGCGCTGCCGGAAATGGCCAGAAGGGCGGCGGCAGTGAGGATGATCTTTTTCATTTTTTGGTACTCCAGTATTTCTTATTTTTGCCGTCCGTCTAGCGGCGTGTCTTGGGAAGAAATCGCGTCGTTCGGACAGCCCCGATGTGGGAGAGCCATCCAGCCATTTCCAATCACGAAGTTGTTCCGCGTGGACCAAGAATCCACCACTTGAAATTGCGCCAGGGGTTTCCACACTCAATGTTTTTCTAATTTATATCAAAGAGTTGTACGAAACAGGTACCCCGGTCACCAACTGTGCCGGAGGCCCAGCGTTCACAAGTCCTGCACGCACAGTCAACAGAAACGAACCGTTCGGTTCGATTTTAGCGGCAGCTAATAGTCACTTTTCGATACCGTTAACCTTTTCTGCTTCCTGGCAAGGGTTCGGTTTCGGCGAGATTGGAGCCGGCTATGGTTGCCCAAGAGAAAGGCTTCCGCTTCGCGATCACCGACCGGAACGTTTCGCAAGCGTGTCGCGCCGCATGGATACGATGTCGTTTTCATGCCGATGACGCGCCCGCGATCGTGATTAGATCATGTCATCTCAGGTGCCGCTTCGTGACGACGAGGCGGAGAATTGGGAAGCCGGTCAGAATCCGGCGCTGCCCCCGCAACGGTGGTGGAGTTCAAGTCGCAACGGGAGACCACTGGGCGTCAGCCTGGGAAGGTGTCGCGATGGTCCGCAAGGACAACTCCAGAGCCCGGAAACCAGCCCGAGATGTCTAGACTCGACTGATCGCGGTGGGCGGTCAAGAGGCGGATAGTGCATGTCCGGCGCATCGCCGGCCTGCGTCCAATCCTTCCTCCGTCACCACCAGTTCAGTCCTTAGAAACGAGGACAGGACATGGATGCTCGCAACGACATGCTGAGGCTCTTGAGTGGCCGGCGGCAAGGCTTTTCGCTGGAACAGCCCTTCTACACCGATCCAGACTATTTCAAGCTCGACATGGAGCTGATCTGGTATCGCGACTGGCTGTTCATCGGTCATGATTGCGAGCTGCCGAAGCCGGGCAGCTACATCACGGCGCAGATTGGCGACTATCCAGTCGTGCTTGTCCGCGACCAGAAGGGCAGTATCAACGCCTTCCACAATTCCTGCCGCCATCGCGGCAGCCGCGTCTGCAATTCCGACAAGGGCACGGCGGCAAAGCTGGTCTGCCCCTATCACCAATGGACCTACGAGCTGGACGGAAGGCTCTTGTTTGCCAGGCAGATGGCCGACGGTTTCGACAAGAGCCAGTTCGGCTTGAAGCCCGTCGCCTGTGAAAGCGTCGGTGGCTACATTTTCATCTGCCTGGCCAAGGAGCCGGTGGATTTCGCACCGATGCGCGCGATGATCGAGCCCTACCTTTTGCCGCACCGGCTGCGCGAGGCCAAGGTGGCGTTCGAATCGACCATTGTCGAGAAGGGCAACTGGAAGCTGGTCTGGGAAAACAACCGCGAGTGCTATCATTGCGCCGGCAATCATCCGGAGCTCTGCAAGACTTTTCCAGAGGCACCCACGGTGACCGGCGTGCAAGGCGCCGACAGCGACCCGGAAATGCTTGCGCACTGGGCGAAATGCGAAGCGGCCGGCCTGCCGAGCAAATTCCGCATCGACCCGGCCGGACAGTACCGCGCCACCCGCGCGCCGCTGCTGCGCGATGCCGTCAGCTACACGATGACGGGAAAGCGTGCGGTCAAGAAGAACCTGTCCGACAGCGTTTCGACCGACCGCATCGGTTCCTTGCTGCTCTATCACTATCCGACTACCTGGAACCACATTCTGGGCGACCACGCCGTCACCTTCCGGGTGTTGCCGATCAGCGCCACGGAGACCGCGGTGACGACCAAATGGCTGGTTCACAAGGATGCGGTCGAAGGCGTCGATTACGATCTCGACGAACTCACCCACGTCTGGACCGAGACGAACGACCAGGACCGGCGGATCGTCGAGGAAAACGCCTTCGGCATCCTGTCGCCCGCCTACGAGCCCGGCCCTTATTCGGAGCTGCATGAGGGTGGCGTCATCCAGTTCGTCGAGTGGTACGCGTCGTTCATCGGCCCGCGCCTTGCCGAAGGCGGCCGACCGGCGCTGCGCAGCGTTGCATAGTGCATGTCGCCCAAAAGTGCGCAGCGGTTTTGGGAACTCGACATGCACAGGCCAAGAGTGAGGACAAGAGGATGAATGCGATGACGGATCTCGGCCTCTATCGCCATCTCGACCAGATGACGCCCTGGAACGACCGGCTCCAGGTGCTGGAGGTGATCGGCGTCAGCGACGAAGCGCCTGATGTGAAGACCTTCACCTTCCGCTCCGACAACCAGACCTGGTTCCGCTACAAGCCCGGTCAGTTCGTGACGCTGGAACTGCCGACCGCCGACGGGCCGCTGATGCGCACCTATACGCTGTCGTCTTCGCCATCGCGGCCGTTCTCGATCGCGGTGACGATCAAGGCGCAAGCGGGCAGCATCGGCACACGCTGGATGTTCGACCATCTGACGCCGGGCTCGCACGTCAAGGCCTATGGGCCGACCGGCGACTTTTCGCTGCACAGCCACCCAGCCGCCAAGTACCTGTTCATTTCAGCCGGCTCCGGCGTGACGCCGATGATGTCGATGCTGCGCTGGCTGAACGACTGCGCGCCATGGACCGATGTCGGCTTCGTCAATTGCGCGCGGCGCCCGGAAGAGATCATTTTCCGCAAGGAGCTCGAACTGCTCGGCAGCCGCATGCCGGGCCTGTCGCTCGGCTTCATGATCGAGGAGCGCTCCAGCCGCGAGGGCTGGTTTGGCCATATGGGCCGCATCGACGCGATCCGGCTGCCATTGCTGGCGCCCGATTTCCGCGAGCGAGAGATCTTCTGCTGCGGCCCCGATCCCTTCATGCGCGCGGTGCGCGGCATGCTGGACGCAGCCGGCTTCGACATGACGAAGTACCATCAGGAGAGCTTTGCCGCGCCTGTCGTGGAGGAGATCCCGGCACCGTTCACCTCGCCGGTGGAAGACGGCGCCGCCATTGTCGTCGAGGCCGCGACACCGATCCGGTTTTCGCTTTCGGATGTCGAGGCCGAATGCGTCGCCGGCCAGACCGTGCTGCAGACGGCCCGCGCCTCGGGTGTACGGATTCCGGCTGCCTGCGAGTTCGGCCTCTGCGGAACCTGCAAGGTGAAGAAGGTCGCGGGCGATGTCGAGATGAGCCACAATGGTGGCATCCTCGATCACGAAATCGACGACGGCTTTATCCTCGCCTGCTGCTCGAAGCCACTTTCGGCGCTCGAGATCGAGGCGTGACCGGCGGGCGATGCCAGGCCGCAGAACGACGACTACGGAAAACCTCTCGAAGTGCCGTGTCCGTTCAAACCCCGTAACGCTCGGTGCGGATGATCTCCGCTGCGACGCCGGCATCGATCAGCGCTTGGGCGGCGGCCGAAACGAAGGCGTTGGAGCCGCAGACGAAGGCGATATCAGGCGGTCCGGGCAGGTGCGCCATGGATTGCACCATCATGGCAACGTCCACCCGCCGCGAATAATCGGCTGGACGGCGTGCAGCTTCGCGCGTCAGGGTCAGAATCAGGTCGAAGCCGTCCTTGCGATCGTCGAGGGCAACCAGTTCGTCACGAAAGATCACCTCGTCCCAGACCCGCGCTGAAAAGACCAGGGCGACGGGCACGCTCGAATTGCGCCTGGCGCGATGACGGACCATCGCCATCAAAGGCACGACGCCCGAACCACCCCCGACCAGCAAAACCGGCCCGCCATCGACATCGGGCCAGATGAAATGCCCGCCGAGCGGCCCGCGCAGTTCGACCTCGTCGCCAATTGCTGCGACGTCGTGGAAAAAGGGCGAGACCTCGCCATCGTCGAGTTTTTCGATCGCCAGTTCGATCACCCCGCCATCTCCGGGCGCGGAGGCAATCGAATAGGAGCGGCGCGCCTGATAGCCGTCCGGCGCTGTCAGCCTGACGTCGACATGCTGACCGGCCCGATAGGCGAAAGGCCGCGACAGTTGGAAAAAGAAGCTGGTGACACGCGGCGTGCGCTTTTCGATACGGACGATCCTGACTGTCTGCCAGGGCGATTGCACTGCCGCTGCGTCGCTCATGGATCGTTCGTGTAGCGCTGCTCGCGCCAAGGGTCGCCATAGATGTGATAGCCGCGCAATTCCCAGAAACCGGGCTCATCGCGCTCGGTGAACTGCAGGCCGTTCAGCCATTTGGCCGATTTCCAGAAATAGAGATGCGGCACCAGCAGCCGAGCCGGGCCGCCATGGTCAGATGTGATCGGCTTGCCTTCGTAAAGCAGAGCCACCATCGCCTTGCCGGCGGTGAGGTCCTTGGTCGGCACGTTGGTGGAATAGCCGTCGAAGGAATGCGCCAGCGTGAAGGCGGTCGGCGGCTCGATGCCAGCATCGGCGAGGATGTCGTCAACAAGCACGCCTTGCCATGGCGTGTCGAATTTTGTCCATGCGGTCACGCAATGGATGTCGCGCGTCATCTTGGTCAAGGGCAGCGCGTTGAACTCGGTCCAGTTCCATTTCTTGATCGGCCGCGGTCCGTGCTTCAGCGTGAACGACCAGTCCTCGGTGCGCACCCGCGGCGTCGGGCCGGCTGACAGGACCGGAAATCCCTGCTCGAGATACTGCCCGGGAGGAATGCGCGCGTCGCCGTCGGTCGGCGGGCGCCGTCCTGAAGAAAAACCTCGGGTGACCATCGCGGCAATTCCCCTGCATCAGGCCACTATCGGCCTTATGCAATGTTCTCGAAGATACCGTGGCGGGCAACCGAAATCTTGATGGACAGGATTGGCGGGCCGGCATCGCCGCGCCCGCCGATCGCTACCTTCACGTCAGCGCCCCGGCGTCAGCCATTGGCAAACGGCACCGCGACATAGATCTGGCTGCCGTCGCGCTCGACCAGCAGAAGCACCGATTTGCGGCCGGACTTGCCGGCTTGGGCGATCGCCTGCGTCACTTGCCTGGCGGTTTTCACCGGCGCCTGATTGACGGCAACGATGATGTCGCCGGGCTGGATGCCCGAGGCCGAGGCCGGTTTGTCGGGATTGACGCTTGCGACCAGGGCGCCATGCTGATTGGCCGCCAGGTTCAACTCCTGGCGGACATCAGGGGTGATGTCCATCAGGCCAAGCCCGATTGCCGGGACGCGCGAGCCCTGCTCGGTACTCGGCGCGCCGGACCCGTCGGTCACGGATGCGGTCTTCACATCGTCTCCGTTGAGCCCGACATTGACGGAAATATCCATGGCCTTGCCCTTGCGCCAGATGTCCAGCGTCTCCCTGGCGCCCGGCGCGACATCGGCGACGGCCCGCGACAGGTCCTTGGGATCCTTCACATCCTGTCCGGCAAAGCTGGTGATGACGTCGCCGGTCTCGACGCCGGCCTTGGCAGCCGGCGAACCTTCATTGACCTGCGAAACCAGCGCGCCGCCAGGATGGTCGAGCCCAATGGCGCTAGCCACATCCGGCGTCACCGGCTGTATCTCGACACCGAGGTAGCCATACTGGATGGAGCCGTCCTTCATCAGCTTGGCGACCACCTTCTGGGCCTGGTCCGACGGGATGGCGAAGCCGACGCCGACACTGCCGCCATTGGGCGAATAGATCGCCGTGTTGATGCCGACGACATTGCCGCTGACATCGACCAGCGGACCGCCGGAATTGCCGTGATTGATCGGCGCGTCGATCTGGATGAAGTCGTCGAATGGCCCGCTGTGCAGATCGCGGCCGCGTGCTGACACAATGCCTGCCGTGACCGTGGTGCCGATGCCGAACGGATTGCCGATTGCCAGCACCTGGTCGCCGGTCATCAGCCTGTCGGAATCGCCCCATTTGACGGTCGGCAAGGGCTTGTCGGATTTGATCTTGAGCACGGCGAGATCGTTCTTGGCATCGCGGCCGACGAGCTTGGCGGGAAGCTCAGTGCCGTCGTCGAGCGTTACCTTGATGGAAGAGGCGCCATCGACGACGTGATTGTTGGTGACGATGGTGCCATCGGCAGCGACGATGAAGCCTGAACCGAGCGCCTCGGCACGCGGAGCCTGCTGCGGCGGGGCCTGTGGAGCGGGCATGCCCTGGTCGCCGAAGAACTGACGGAAATACTCGTCGAACGGCGAGTTGCCGAGAGGCATGCCGTCGTCCGTGCTTTCCGGCTGTGCCTTCATGACGGTGGTAACTGTCACCACCGCGGGCTTGTCGGCGGCCACGATGGGAGCGAACGAGCCGTTGGGTGCAGCAATGCCGGCGATAGGTGTCTGGGTTGTCGGAACGGCGTTGCTCGCACTTTGAGCGAAAGAGATGACAAGGGGAGATATGATTAGCGCAGCGCCCAGCGAGGCCGCGACGCGATGTCTGCGAATGATATTCGACATGGTCGTTTGTCCGGGCGAGAGTTGATCCTGCGCTGTGGCCGCCTCTCTTGGAAACTGGCCATCCCGCGTGTCGAGGGTCGCGATTGCCCGTCTCGCCTTGCATGGCAGCCGACCGGATCGACAGCCCTGCATCTAGGGTGCGGATTGGCCCGATTTAGGGTTTTCAGGCGACCTTACGAAGATTTAATTTCCAGACGGCGGCCGGTCACAATGTCGTGGGGTGGCGGCAAGACGGTCTTCCCAGCCCCGCGGAGGGATCAGATCGCGTCGGTTCGCCCGAGATATGCTGTAGCGATGTCGTGCATGCGCTTGCCGTCGAAGCTCGGCCCGTGGCCGCCATGGCCGATGCGGATCGGGACGTCGAGCAGGCGCTGCATCGTGCGGCGATAGGCCGTTCGATCGGAGTCCGGCAGGTCGTCGATCAACGTGTCGTCGTAGATGGCGTCGCCGCTGAAGAACAGGCCATCGGCCTCGTCGAGCAGCGCGATCGAATCCGGCGAATGTCCGGGCAGGTGCAGCACGCGAAACTGACGGTCGCCGAGATCGATCCCGTCGCCCTCGTCAAGGGTTCGCGTCAATGGCGCTGAGGGTATCCTGTAATCGGCTGCCTTCCAGCCCGGCGCGGGCAGTTTCGAGACGGCACCTTCGAGGTCGTGGAACATGTACGCATAGGTCGCGGCGTCATCCATGCTCTCGAACTGCGCGGCACTCATCCTTGGTCCGGCCCGCAACGGGAACTCGTGCAGCGAGCCTACATGGTCGAGATGGATATGGGTTGCGACGACCAGCAGCGGCTTGCCGTCGGACAACTCGATCTCCGGCGCCAACGGACAGATGCCCATGCCGGTGTCGACCAGCAGGTCGACATCGCGGCCGCGCAGATGCCAGATGTTGGCGCGCACGTATTCGTGCACGAACGGCTCGGTCAGCATCGTCGTCTTCTCGTCGACGATGCTCTTGCTGAACCAGCCCGACATCAAGTGTGAGCCCGGCATCACGTATGAGCTGGCATCAGACGAACGGCTTCCCGATCTTGTATTTTTCCGGCACCAGCCGCTTGAGATAGGCCATGCCGGCCTCGGACAGCTGATTGACGTCGGGCTTCATGAAATCGTCGGGCATATGGCGGGTCTTGCCGGCGACGTTGTTCAGCGGCACCTTCTTCAGCACCGTTTTGGCGCCGTCATATTGCAGCGCCACCGAGCCGCCGCCCTGTTCGGCGACGCTGACCGCAAAGGCGCCGGCATCGAATGCCTCCTGCGCGTCGACCGCGCTGATGGCGCCGATATAGCCGCGCGGCATGTAGCCGAGTGCATCGACGCGGGCCCGCTTGCCGGGCAGGCCTTCGGCCAGCGCGCGCTCGAGTGCGGCCGGCAGGTCGCTGCCCGACAGCTTGACATTGCCGTGCGCGTCGCGCTCGAGCTTCTCCGGCGGCACCAGGCTTTCGACCAGCGCCTTGCCATCGGCGGTGCTGACGCCTTCCGACACGGCGACGATACAGCGCTTGTGGCGGTCGAGCGTGGCGCGCACGTCATCGATGAAGCCGGCCGCGGAGAATGGGCGCTCCGGCACATAGACGAGGTGTGGGCCGCTGTCGGGGTCGAGTTGCCATGCCGCGGCGGCGGCCGTGAGGAAGCCCGCGTGACGACCCATGACGATGCCGACATAGATGCCGGGCAGAGCGCGGAAATCGAGGTCGACGGACAGGAAGGCGCCAGCGACGAACTCGGCCGCCGAGATGAAGCCCGGCGTGTGATCGTTCTCCTCGAGATCATTGTCGATGGTTTTCGGTGCATGGACGAAAGCGATCGTGCCGCCGGCGGCGTCGGTCAGGATCTGCTGCGTGCCGGACGTGTCATTGCCGCCGATGTAGATGAAGGCGTCGGCGCCGGCCTTCTTCAGCCCGTTCAGGATGACCTCGCAATAGGCGGCGTCCGGCTTGTCGCGCGTCGAGCCAAGGGCCGCACTTGGCGTGCCGGCGATCAGCCGCAGCCGGTCTTCCGGGATGGCGGAGAGGTCAACATAGTTGCCGTCACGAATGCCGCGCACGCCGTGAATGGAGCCGAGCACCTTGGCGCCGGGATGCCGCTTGCGGATCTCCAACGTCGCCCCGACCACTGTCTGGTTGATGACGGCGGTCGGGCCGCCGCCCTGCGCGATAACGAAAGTTCCGGCCATTCCTGACGTCTCCCGAGCGATGAAATTCGCAGGCACATTCGCCTGTCTTTCGCCATCGCGCAACGGGAGAACCAGAGCATGATCCCGAAAAGCATGCCCCCGGCCCGAGGGTGGGAACCGGCTTTCGCCAGAGATCATGCTCGAACAGAAAGAGAAGCGGCCACGCCGGCGGCCGGCAGGGTCACATGACGACGACCGGGTTTTTCTTGGAGACGCGGCTGTAGAGGTCGATGATGTCCTGGTTGATCAGGCGCACGCAGCCCGACGACATTGCCTGGCCGATGCTCCACCATTCGGGCGAACCGTGGATGCGATAGCCGGTGTCCTTGCCGTCCTGATAGATATAGAGCGCCCGGGCGCCAAGCGGGTTGGTGAAGCCGCCGGGCTGGCCGGCCTGCCATTTCACCAGCTCCGGCTTGCGGGCAATCATTTCGGGCGGCGGCGTCCAGGTCGGCCATTCCCTGCCGTACTGGATGTTGGCGCGACCGGACCAGCGGAAGCCGTCCTTGCCAATGCCGACTCCGTAGCGGATGGCTTCACCGCCCGGCTGGACGAGATAGAGCATGCGCTCCTGCAGATGGACGACGATGGTGCCGGGCGCTTCGCCGGTCGTGTCGACGACGATCTGGCGGCGGAATTCCGGCTTGACCTTCAGATAGGGCACTTCCGGCACGTTGAAGCCGCCATCGGTCAGCCCCGCATACATCACGTCGGGGCTGGTGATGTGCTTGTCAACGCTGATGCTCGGCCGGATCGGCACTGAGCCGGTGACCGTATCGTCGAGATCCAGCACCGGCAGACCGCCGCCCGAGGTCGAGCAGCCGGCAGCGCTGAGCAAAGCCAATGCCCCTGCGCCGGACAGGATGGTGCGACGGGAAAGATGATGATCGGTTTCGATTGCGTCGCCGTTTCGCGGCGGCGTCAGACCTTGCGGCAACTCACGCATATACCCAAACCCTACGCTGTCGGCGGGAAGCACGGTCCGGCCGGATGAAACGCATTTTCATCATTCATGGTTGATAAAGCGTGAAGGCCTTGCGCTGCCTGCGTTTGCGCATTGCCTTGCTAGCGTTCGAGCCGCCGCCCGACCGTCGACCGAAGGGCTGCTGCACAAAAAGGCCTCCGTCAGGTCATATTCCCGGCGCCGGCGCTTCCTACCCCTCCAGGCGGCTACCGAGGGGGACCCATGTGCAAGACCTTAAGAACCGACATCAAGCTTTTTGCCGCGGCCATTGTCTCGGCAGCAATCGTTCTCGGTGCCGATGTCAGCCTGGCCGATATCGTGAGCACGCTGAGCGGCGCGAACTGACCCCGACCTGCCGTTGGCGAAATTAGGGAAATCGCCCTTTACATTCTCCCGCCGCCAAGGATTTATCCTCTTCTTTACGCTCAAAGGAGACGAGCATGTCCTTCGAAAACTGGGCCGCCTTCGCTGCCGCCTCGGCGATCCTTCTCATCATTCCAGGTCCGACCATCCTTCTGGTCGTGTCCTACGCGCTGGGCCAAGGCTGGCGTACCGCCTTGCCGATGGCGGTCGGCGTGGCGCTCGGCGACTTCACCGCCATGACGCTGTCTATGCTGGGCATCGGCGCGCTGCTGGCCGCTTCGGCGACCGTCTTCACCGTCCTGAAGCTGATCGGCGCCGGCTATCTGATCTATCTCGGCGTGAAACTGTTTCGCGCCGGCGGCGCGCTGAAAGCCGAACCGCGCACCGACGTGGTGTCCTCGGCCAAGATGATGGCGCATGCCTGGCTGGTCACCGCGCTCAACCCGAAAAGCATCACCTTCTTCGTCGCCTTCCTGCCGCAGTTCCTAGACCGGCATGCCGATTTCTGGACGCAGATGCTGATCTTCGAGACGACCTTCCTGGCGCTCGCCTTCGCCAATGCCTTCGGCTATGCGCTGATCGCGGCGCGCGCACGCAACGTCGTGCGCAATCCCAAGGCGATCCGCATCTTCAACCGCACCGGCGGCACGCTGCTGGTCGGCGCCGGCATCGCCACGGTGGCGATGCGTTCGGGCAATTAGGGACAATGGAGAAATTTCGGCTTCACCATTTGACGCTGAAGCCGAGATTGCCCTGGAAAATGTACCGGTTGGCGAGTCTGTGGCCCATGCTTTAGGATCGCCTTGGGCCGAAGGTTCGAGGCTCATCGCAAGCCGATCAAAGGACATTGCATGGCCATCAGGGACGCATTGGATCTAACACTTTCGGGCGCAACGGAGGCGGGGTTCACGCCCTACAGCCAGGCCGTGCGTGAACTGCTGTGCTTCATCGGCCATCCCGTCGCCTCCATCGACCGTGCCATATCGGCGGATCCCGGTTTCGTCATGGCGCATGTCTTCAAGGGCTATCTCTTCGGCCTCGCCACCGAGCGCGACGCGACGGCGGTAGCCAGGGCTTGCCACGAGGCGGCGCTGCCGCTTGCCGCCACGACCCGCGAAGAGGCGCATGTCTTGGCCCTCGGCCACCTCGCCAACGGGCGCTGGCATGATGCCGCCAGGATTCTCGAGGATATCGCCATCGAGACCCCGCTCGACGCGCTGGCGCTGCAGGTCGGGCACCAGATCGACTTTTTCACAGGCAATGCGCGCATGTTGCGTGACCGCATCGCCCGCGCTTTGCCGTCCTGGCGGAGCGATATGCCCGGTTATCATGGCATTCTCGGCATGCAGGCCTTCGGGCTGGAGGAAATGGGCGACTACACCAGGGCCGAAAAGCTTGGCCGCGCGGCGGTCGAGATCGAGCCGCGCGACGGCTGGGCGCAGCATGCGGTCGCGCATGTCATGGAAATGCAAAGCCGGCAAAGGGACGGCATCGCCTGGATGCGCGCCAATCCCGAGGCCTGGACAAGGGAGAGCTTCCTGCAGGTGCACAATTGGTGGCACCTGGCGCTGTTCCACTACGATCTCGGTGAGACCGACCAGGTGCTGGCGCTCTATGATGGACCGATCTATGGCACGCCATCGGCCATGGCGCTGAACATGGTCGATGCGTCGGCGATCCTGTGGCGGCTGCATCTCGGCGGCATCGATGTCGGTGACCGCTGGACGGCGCTCGCCGCCAATTGGCCCAAGGCCGGCGCCGGCGATTATGCCTTCAACGATGCGCATGCGATGATGGCCTTCGTTGGCGCCGGGCTCGACACCCCGGCGCGGACCTTGCTCGAGGCGCAGCGCGAGGCGATGCATGGCAGCGGCGACAACGTCGCCTTCACGCGGGATGTCGGCCATCCGCTGACGCTGGCAATCAAGGCATTCGGCGAGGCCAACTACACCGAGACCGTGCAGCTGATACGGCCGATCCGGGCGATCGCCAACCGCTTCGGCGGCAGCCACGCACAGCGCGACGTCATCGACCTGACGCTGATCGAAGCGGCATTGCGGGCCGGCGACGGCGCGCTCGCCAGGGCGCTCACGGCCGAGCGTTCGATGGCGCGGCCGGACAGTCCGCTGTCAGTGCTGCTTTCGCGGCGCGCCGCCGATTTGTCAGAGAATTGACCCGAAGCGGATCTTGTCTTAAAAACTGGCCAAGCCAGATTTTTTCGAGATCCGAAAAAATTAATGGCATGGGAGGAAATCATGTATCTCGGCCTCGATCTCGGGACGTCGGGCGTCAAGGCGCTGCTGATCGATGCCGGGCAGACTGTCATCGGCTCCGGTCACGCATCGCTCGACGTGTCGCGGCCGCATCCGGGCTGGTCGGAACAGGATCCGTCTCACTGGATACGCGCTTGCGAAGAAGCAATTGCCGAACTGAAGGCTTCCCACCCAAGCCAGCTCGCCGCGGTGAAGGGCATCGGCCTGTCGGGACAGATGCATGGCGCGACCTTGCTCGATTCCGCCGACGAGGTGCTGCGGCCCTGCATCCTGTGGAACGACACGCGCAGCCATGCCGAGGCGGCGGCGCTGGACGCCGACCCGCGCTTTCGCCAGCTGACCGGCAACATCGTCTTTCCAGGCTTCACCGCGCCGAAACTTGCCTGGGTGAAGAACAACGAGCCCGCGGTCTTCGCCAAGGTCGCAAAAGTGCTGCTGCCCAAGGATTTCCTTCGGCTCTGGCTTTCGGGTGAGTACATTTCGGAAATGTCGGATTCGGCCGGCACCTCCTGGCTCGATGTCGGCAAGCGGCGCTGGAGTGCGGACCTGCTCGCGGCGACATCGCTCGACGAGAAGCAGATGCCGTCGCTGGTCGAGGGTACTGAGAAGGCCGGGGCCCTGCGCAGCGAACTGGCTTCGAGATGGGGCATGCAGGCCGGCATCCCGATCGCCGGCGGCGCCGGCGACAATGCGGCTTCGGCATGCGGCATGGGCACGGTCGGTGCAGGCCACGCCTTTGTCTCGCTCGGCACATCGGGTGTGCTGTTTGCCGCCAATGCTTCCTATCTGCCCAACCCGGCAAGCGCCGTCCACACCTTCTGCCATGCGCTTCCGAACACCTGGCATCAGATGGGCGTCATCCTGTCGGCGACCGATTCGCTGAATTGGCTGGCGGAGATCACCGGCAAAGGCGCGGGCGAACTGACCGCCGAGCTCGGCGATACGCTGAAGGCGCCGAGCGGCGTGTCCTTCCTGCCCTATCTGTCGGGCGAGCGCACGCCCTACAATGATGCCGCCATCCGCGGCGCGTTCACCGGATTGGCGCATGAATCGAGCCGCGTGGTGCTGACGCAGGCCGTGCTCGAAGGCGTCGCCTTTGCCTTCCGCGACAGTCTCGAGGCGCTCGCCACAGCCGGGACGACCTTGACCCGGGTGACGGCGATCGGCGGCGGTTCGCGTTCGCGCTACTGGCTGAAAGCGATCGCCACCGCGCTTGGCCTGCCCGTCGATATTCCCGCCGATGGCGATTTCGGCGCCGCCTTCGGCGCGGCGCGGCTTGGCCTGCTCGCGGCGACGGGTGCCGATCCGCTCAGCATCTGCACGGCACCCAGGACGGATGCAACCATCGAACCGGATGCGGCACTCGGCGGGGTCTATGCCGATGCCTATCAGCGCTACCGCGCGCTGTATCCGGCGATCAAGGTGGCCACGGCGTGACTGCGTTCTCGCCCACGCCGCGGTCTGCCAGGGCGGCGTTATTGCGCCGGCACCTTGTCGAGAAAGCCAGTGACGTTCTTCAGGCGGCCGTTCTCGATGACACCGATGTCGGTGCCTTCGATGATGGAGGGAGTGCCTTCCGGGCCAAGGTTCCACGAGAAGCGGATGGCGTCGGCAAAACCGTCCGGCGTGCCCTTCAGCGAGAACCGGAAGCCGGCAAAGCGCTGCTGCACGCCGTCGATCAGAGCCGCGACGCCTGCATGGCCGTCGCCCTGCATCAGCGGGTCGCGATAGCTGACGTCTTCGGTGAAGGTCGCCTTGAGCAACTCGGCCCGGCGGTCCGCGTCGCTCTCGTTCCAGGCGCTGATGTAGCCTTCGGCGATCTTGATGAGGTCGGTCATGGTCTGTCTCCTTCGTTTGACGGTTTTGACATGAGCCTTTTCGACCGGCGGAAGAACGAAACCAATTACGCCTGAGGTAATCAGGGCGAACTATTCGAGAGAGGACAAAGATCATGAGCAGCGGATTTTTCGGCGATATCAAAGAGATCAAGTATGAGGGGCCGGATTCGACCGATCCGCTGGCCTACCGGTTCTACAATCCCGACGAGGTGGTGGCCGGCAAGCGGCTGGAAGACCATCTGCGTTTCGCCGTCGCCTACTGGCATTCCTTCGCCTGGCCGGGCGGCGACCCGTTCGGTGGCCAGACCTTCGACCGTCCGTGGTTCCCGAAAGCGGGTGGCGTCGACACGATGGAACTGGCGAAGCTCAAGGCCGATGTCGCCTTCGAAATGTTCTCGCTGCTCGGCGCGCCCTATTTCTGCTTCCACGACGCCGATGTGCGGCCCGAGGGCAAGGACTTTTCCGAAAGTGCGGCACGCCTCGACGAGATCGCGGACTATTTCGCCACCAAGATGAAGCAGACCGGCGTCAAGCTCTTGTGGGGCACGGCGAACCTGTTCTCCAATCGCCGCTTCATGTCGGGCGCCGCCACCAATCCCGATCCGGATGTGTTTGCCTATGCGGCGGCGACGGTGAAAAGCTGCATCGACGTCACCAAGCGGCTGAAGGGCGAGAATTACGTGCTGTGGGGCGGCCGCGAGGGCTATGAGACACTGCTCAACACCGACCTTGCCCGCGAGCAGGAACAGGCCGGCCGCTTCCTCAGCCTGGTCGTCGACTACAAGCATAAAATCGGCTTCAAGGGTACGATCCTGATCGAGCCGAAGCCGCAGGAGCCGACCAAGCACCAGTACGACTATGATGTCGCGACGGTCTATGGCTTCCTCAAGCGCTTCGGGCTGGAGAAGGAGGTCAAGGTCAACATCGAGCAGGGCCACGCCATTCTGGCCGGCCATTCCTTCGAGCACGAGCTGGCGCTGGCCAACGCGCTCGGTATTTTCGGTTCGATCGACATGAACCGCAACGACTACCAGTCGGGCTGGGATACCGACCAGTTCCCCAACAACGTGCCGGAAATGGCGCTGGCCTACTACCAGGTCCTGCAGGCCGGCGGCTTCAAGACTGGTGGCACCAATTTCGACGCCAAGCTGCGGCGCCAGTCGCTCGACCCCCAGGATCTGCTGATCGGCCACATCGGCGGCATGGATTCGTGCGCGCGCGGCCTGAAAGCCGCGGCTCGCATGGTCGAGGACAAGGCGCTGTCGGCGCCGCTGGCAGAGCGCTACGCCGGCTGGAACACGGCCGAGGGCAAGGCGATGCTTGCCGGCAAGCGCACGCTGGAAGAGATCGCCGAGCGCGTCGTCAAGAAGAAGATCGAGCCACAGCCAAGGTCCGGCCGCCAGGAACTGCTGGAAAACATCGTCAACCGGTACGTGTGAAGCCTGATCTCTGGACCGACATCCACCACCTCTGGCTGAAAGCAGCCGTGGTCGCCTTCTGCTAGTCACGGATTTTCGTTGGCCTGTGCGAGTTCAAGGTGCCGCGCCGCCGAAAAGGCGACGCGGCGGCTGGCAGGAGGAGGAAATGGCAGAGGATCGAATCATCGTGCCCCGGGCGCAGGCAACCGACATCCCAGCGTTGAAGCGATGCTGCAGGAAACATTCCAAGGCACCTGGCTGCCGAACATCACCGAGAAATCGGCGCAGCGCTACGTCGAATTGGATACTGGCGGGCGCTACGTCGACCAGAGCTGGCCGGAATTTGCCGTTGCCGAGATCGATTGCGACGTCGCAGGCCTGATCCATTGGCGTGCGGACTTTATCGAAGCCCTGCACGTCATGGCGTCGCGCCAAGGGCAAGGCGTTGGCCGCAAGCTGCTTTCCCATGCCGAACAGGCGATTGGCGCCGCCGGATTTGCGCAGGCGCGGCTGGAAACCGACACGTTCAATCTGCGCAGCCAGACGCTCTACAAAGCGGTTGGCTATGTCGAGAAAGATCGCTACCCCGACGACGAATGGGACAGCGGCTTCACCACCGTGCTGTTCGAGAAGCGGCTGTAGACGTCTCCGACCTGGCCTGGCCAGACGCGGGAACGACTTTGCGCAAGGCTGGCTCCGACGACACGGTTCTGCCCTCTACCGCCCTTCAATGACCTCGCTCTTGCCTTCAAACTGCCGTCACGTATCTCGTATAAGACTGGCTCGTGGCGGGAAGGAAGAAGGAGGCGAACCGATATGCAGAACGAACGTGAAATCGACGCCCTGCTCTCACCTGGCGAGGCCGGATCGATCATCGACCGGCTGATGGCAATGCCGCATCCGAAAGACGGCACGCAGCGCACAAACGAATGGGATCGCGCGGTTGCTGCGCGACTTGAAACAGTGCTGGCCAAGAGCATGCGCTCGCGCATTGTCCACGAAAGCCGCGATGTCGCTTGAAGGTCCCTGTGGTTTGACGAACGGAGCCTGTTTCGTCATCCTTCGCCGATGATACGCGCGGTGCTTCTGGACCTTTTGGGTGTCGTCTACAATGGCGACACCCCGATAGCGGGCGCTGTCTCGGCAATCAATCGCCTGCGCAATGCGGGCTTGCCACTCCGCTTTGTCAGCAACACAACTCGCTCAACACACAAGGCAATCATCGCGCAACTTACCGCCCTCGGCGTCGAGGTTGGAGAAGAGGAATTGCTGACGCCGGCGCGTGCCGCCGTCGAATGGCTGCGCAGGCACGGCCTCACACCGCATCTGCTCGTCCATCCCAACCTGGAGCCTGAGTTTTCCGGACTGGACGGCGCAAATGGGCGGGCCGTCATCGTCGGAGATGCAGGCGAAGCCTTCGATCATGCCAGGCTCAACCAGGCGTTCCGCGAGCTGGTGGCCGGCGCCGATTTTGTGGCGCTAGCCACCAATCGCACCTTCAAGGATGCAGACGGTCTGCTCAGCCTCGACACGGGCGCCTTCGTTGCCGCCCTCGAATTCGCCAGTGGCCGAACCCCTGTCGTGCTCGGCAAGCCGTCACCGGATTTCTTTCTTTCGGCGCTTGCCAATATGAACTGCTCGGCCGCCGATGCGGTCATGGTCGGCGACGATGCCGAGAGCGATGTCGCCGGCGCGCTGCGCGCCGGGCTTGGTGCGGCGCTGCTTGTGCGGACAGGCAAGTATCGCCCAAACGACGAAACACGTTTCAATCCGCCGCCCACGGCGGTGGTAGATGACCTCGCCGCCGCGGCCGACTGGATACTCACCAACCGCGCCGTACTCTGACTGGCGCCTCGCCAAAAGCTCTCGAAAACGCTCTGGAGAACGCCGCGGCGGACGAAAATCCGGTCCGCCCGGCAATATCGGCCATAGCCACCCGGGTGTCGACCACCAGCCGGCGCGCCGCCCCCAGCCGAAGCCTGAGATAGTAGGCACCCGGCGTCTCGCCGATCGACTTGCGAAAGATGCTTTCCAGTGTCCGCGCCGTCACGCCGACGCGCTTGGCCACCGCTTCTATGGTCAGCGGCTGGTCGACATGCGATTCCATCAATCGGATGGCTTGCGCCAGCCGTGGATCGTAGCCATCGAGCCGGCCGAGCGAGACCAACGGCTGGGCATCGGTGGCGGCGCGTGCCTGGTCGTAGATGAAGACGCTGGCGACATCGAGCGCCACCGCCATGCCAAGGCGCGTGCGAATGAGATGCAGCATCAGGTCGAAGGTCGGCGACGCGCCGCCCGAGGTGAAGACCGGTCCGTCGATGACATAGCGGTCGGGGCGGACATCGACGCCGGGAAAGGCCGACGAAAAGTCCTCCATGTCCTCCCAGTGGGTGGTGGCGCTGCGTCCTTCCAGCAGGCCGGCGCGCGCCACCAGCCAGGTGCCGGCCTCGACGCCGCCGCACGCTCGCGCTGCCCGTGCCGCCCGGCGCAAGCCTGAAAGCAGAGCCGACGTTGCGTAGTTCTGGGTGCCGAAGCCGGCGACGACGACAAGCACGTCGGCTGGATCGGCCGCATCGAAGCGGCCACTGACCGCCACCGGCAGGCCGCACGTGGTGACTGGAGCCTCGCCAGTCACCGAGACCAGCTTGAAATCGAAGAGGGTCTCGCCGGAAATGCGGTTGGCGGCGCGCAAGGGATCGACTGCCGACGCGACGCACATGATGGACGAGCCGGAAAACACCAGCAGCGTCACCTTGAGCGGCAGGCGCTCGGCGCGAAAGATGTCAGGTTTTTCGCTTTTTATCATATGCCCTTCGTAAAAGGCAAAACAGTTTCCGGCAAGTCAGGCAATGTTGGTTGGTTCTTATGCATGTCCCAAGGCCGGTTGCCACTTTTGGGCGGCATGCATGGTTGTTTCGATTGGGAGGAGAATTCGATGCCGCTCGCGATGAACCGTGAGGTCTTCATTACCTGTGCCGTGACCGGGTCCGGTGGCTCGCAGGACCGCAGCCCGCATGTGCCGCGCTCGCCCAAGCAGATCGCCGATTCGGCCATCGATGCGGCCAAGGCGGGTGCCGCGATCGTGCATTGCCATGTGCGCGACCCCGAAACAGGCAAACCTCGTCGCGACGTGCATCTCTACCGCGAAGTGACCGAGCGCATCCGCGCGGCAAACGTCGACGTCATCCTGAACCTGACCGCCGGCATGGGCGGCGACATGGTGTTCGGCTCGCCCGAAGCACCGCTGCCTTTGAATGAAAAAGGCACCGACATGGGCGGCGCCACCAACCGCATGGAACATGTGCGCCAGTGCCTGCCGGAAATCTGCACGCTCGACTGCGGCACCATGAATTTCGCGGAGGCCGACTATGTCATGACCAACACGCCCGGCATGCTGCGCGCCATGGGAGGCATGATGACGGCGCTCGGCGTCAAGCCGGAAATCGAGGCCTTCGACACCGGTCATCTGTGGTTCGCCAAGCAGCTGGTCGAGGAAAAGGTGCTGAACCCGGATGCCCTGGTGCAGCTCTGCATGGGCGTGCCGTGGGGTGCGCCTGACGACCTCAACACCTTCATGGCCATGGTCAACAATGTGCCGTCGACCTGGAACTGGTCGGCCTTTGCCATCGGCCGCAACCAGATGGCCTATGCAGCCGCGGCGGTGCTGGCCGGCGGCAATGTCCGCGTCGGGCTGGAAGACAATCTGTGGCTCGACAAGGGCGTGCTGGCAACCAATGCACAGCTGGTAGAGCGTGCCGCCAGCATCGTCACCAATCTGGGCGCCAGGATTCTCGGGCCCGAAGAAGTGCGCAAGAAGCTGAACCTGACCAAGCGGGCGCCGATAGCGGCATAACTCAATCGCTGGGAGGTCGGCATGACTACCGTCAAGTTCACGGCGATGAAGGATGGCGACAGGCAGGACTACGAGTTCCTGACCGCGCATGAGATCGACTATGCGGCGAAGACCGGCGAGCGGCTGCTCGACGCGCTGGTCCAGCTCGATGAAGGCCTGCCGGGGTACAAGATCACCCGACTCGGCCATTCACTGCAGGCGGCCACCCGCGCCTGGCGCGATGGCGCCGACACCGACTGGATCGCCTGCGCGCTGCTGCACGACATCGGAGACATCTACGCGCCCTACAATCACGACGAATACGCCGCTTCGATCCTGAAACCGTTCGTGCGCGAGCAATGCACATGGGTGGTGGAGAAGCATGGCGACTTCCAGCGGCTCTACTATGCCCATCATCTCGGCGGCGACCGCCACGCCCGCGACCGCTTCGCCGGCGAGCGCGTGCCCCTCCTCGATCCCGAAACTGCCACCAAGAGAACCGGAGCCCCAGCATGAGCATCATCAACAAGGCGGCCGCCATCGGCGGCGGTGTCATCGGTGCCGGCTGGGTGGCGCGCCTGCTGCTCAACGGCATTGACGTTTCAATCTTCGATCCCGATCCGGAGGCGTCGCGCAAGGTCAGCGAAGTGATGAAGGGTGCGCGCCGCGCCTACAAGCAGATGGTGCCCGGCGGCCTGCCGAAAGAGGGCCGGCTGACCTTCGCCAAGACCATAGCCGAGGCGGTGGCCGACGCCGATTTCATCCAGGAAAGCGTGCCGGAACGGCTCGACCTCAAGCACCGCGTGCTGGCCGAGATCGATGCCCATGCACCGGCCAATGCCATTGTCGGTTCCTCCACCTCCGGCATCAAGCCGACCGACATGCAGGTGGCGATGAAGAAGCATCCTGAGCGGTTGGTCGTCGGCCATCCGTTCAACCCCGTCTATCTGCTGCCGCTGGTCGAGATCGTCGGCGGCGAGCAGACCTTTCCCGAAGCAATCGAAGTCGCCAAGGAGATCTACGCCTCGATCGGCATGAAGCCGGTCGTCATCCGCAAGGAAATCGAAGCCTTCGTCGGCGACCGCCTGCTCGAAGCGGCATGGCGCGAGGCGCTGTGGCTGATCAAGGACGGCATCTGCACGGTCGAGGAACTCGACGACATCATGCGCTATGGCTTCGGCCTGCGCTGGGCGCAGATGGGCATGTTCCAGGTCTATCGCGTCGCCGGCGGCGAGGCCGGCATGCGCCACTTCATGGCGCAGTTCGGCCCGTGCCTGAAATGGCCGTGGACCAAGCTGATGGACGTGCCAGAGTTCAACGACGAATTGGTCGACCTGATCGCAACGCAGTCGGACGACCAGGCGCATGGGCTGTCGATCCGCGAGCTGGAAAAGATCCGCGACGACAATCTGGTCGCAATCATGGACGCGCTGTCGAAGCAGAACAAAGGCAAGGGCTGGGGCGCCGGCGCCTTGCACAAGGACTATACCAAGCAGTTGGCCAAGCTGGCGGCGAAGAAGCCGACCGCCTCCAAGGCGGCAGAGAAGGCCAAGGCAAGCAAGCCGAAGAAAAAGACCGGCAAGAAGAAGGGCTGACCCCATGGATTTCGGGCTGTCGGAGGAACAGAAGCTCATCGTCGAGACGACGCGAGCCTTCGTCGAAAACGAGCTTTATCCGCATGAGCGCGAGGTCGAGCGCACCGGCGTGCTGCGCCGCGAACTCATCGAGGAGATCAAGGTCAAGGCGATCGAAGCCGGCCTGTACGCCGCCAACATGCCGGCGGACGTCGGTGGCGCCGGGCTCGATACGGTGACCTGGCTGCTTTATGAAAAGGAGCTCGGCCGCGCCAACTATGCGCTGCACTGGACCTGCGTGGCGCGGCCTTCCAACATCCTTTTGGCCGGCACGCCGGAGCAGCGCGAAAAATATCTGTTCCCTTGCATCCGTGGCGAGAAATGGGACTGCCTGGCGATGACCGAGCCGGGCGCCGGTTCCGATCTGCGCGGCATGAAGGCGACCGCGGTGCAGGATGGCCACGACTGGGTGCTGAACGGCACCAAGCACTTCATCAGCCACGCCGATCTCGCCGATTTCGCCATCGTGTTCATGGCCTCGGGCGAAGAGGATTCGCCGCGCGGCAAGCGCAAGAAGATCACCGCCTTCTTCGTCGACAAGGGCACCAAGGGCTTTGCCGTGCGCGACGGCTATCGCAACGTCTCGCATCGCGGCTACACCAACGCCATCCTCGAATTCGATGATTGCCGGCTTCCCGCGAGCCAGGTTCTCGGCGAGGTCCATAAGGGATTTGACGTCGCCAATTCCTGGCTCGGCGCCACCCGGCTGCAGGTCGGCGCCACTTGTGTCGGCCGCGCCGAGCGGGCGCTGGGCCATGCTGTCGAATATGCCGCCCAGCGCCAGCAGTTCGGCCAGCAGATCGGCAAGTTCCAGGGCGTGTCGTTCAAGCTTGCCGACATGGCGACGGAACTGAAGGCGGCTGACCTGATGGTGTTCGAAGCCGGCTGGAAGTACGATCAGGGCACCGTCACCGATCAGGACATGGCCATGGCCAAACTGAAGGCCACCGAAATGCTTGCCTTCGTCGCCGACGAAGCGATCCAGATCCATGGCGGCATGGGGCTGATGGACGACCTGCCGCTGGAGCGTATCTGGCGCGACGCGCGCGTCGAGCGTATCTGGGAAGGCACGTCCGAGATCCAGCGCCACATCATTTCGCGGGCGCTGCTGCGCCCGTTTGGAGCCTGAGCATGATCGTGAAAAGTGGTATCCGGTTTTCTCGGACAAACGATCTCGTTTGTCCCGAGATCATGCTCCAACGAGAAAACCATCATGCATAAACTCGAACGTCTCCTGCGGCCGAAGTCGATCGCCGTCTTCGGCGGTGCGCAGGCTGCCGCCGTCGTCGCGCAATCGATCAAGATGGGCTTTGCCGGCGAGATCTGGCCGGTACACCCGACCAAGGACGAGGTGGCCGGCCGCAAGGCCTATCGTTCGGTGGCCGATCTGCCCGGCGCGCCTGACGCCGCCTTTGTCGGCGTCAACCGCCACCTGACCATCGAGGTTGTCAAGGCGCTGGCCGAACGCGGCGCCGGCGGCGCCGTCTGCTTTGCCGCAGGCTTCCTCGAAACCGAGGCCTATGACGACGACGGCGAGCGGCTGCAGGCCGAACTGGTCGCGGCGGCGGGCCAGATGCCAATCATCGGGCCGAATTGCTATGGCCTGATCAACTATGCCGATGGCGCACTGCTGTGGCCCGACCAGCATGGCGGCATCAGGCTGGCCGAGGGCGGCAAAGGCGTCGCCATCATCACCCAGTCGTCCAACATCGCCATCAACATGACGATGCAGAAGCGCGGCCTGCCGATCGCCTTCCTCATGACCGCCGGCAACCAGGCGCAGACCGGCCTGTCCGAAATGGCGCTTGGCCTGATCGAGGACGAGCGGGTCACGTCGCTCGGCCTGCACATCGAGGCCTTCGATTCAGTAGCCGGCTTCGAACGGCTGGCGGCCCGGGCACGCGAGCTGAAGAAGCCGATCATCGCCATGAAAGTCGGACGTTCCGAGCAGGCGCGGCAGGCGACAGTCTCGCACACAGCCTCGCTGGCCGGCTCGGACGCGGCCTCGGGCGCTTTCCTGAGGCGGCTCGGCATCGCCCGCGTCGATTCCATCCCCGCCTTCATCGAGGCGCTGAAGCTGCTGCACGTCACTGGTCCGCTGCCTGGTTATCGTCTGTCGTCGATGAGCTGTTCGGGCGGCGAGGCCTCCGTCATGGCCGACAGTGCCGAAGGCCGCTGGGTCAATTTCCCTGACCTGACCGGTTCGCACCGCGCTCATGTCAAATCGACGCTCGGGCCGCTGGTGGCGGTAGCCAACCCGCTCGATTACCACACCTTCATCTGGAACAACGAGCCGGCGATGACCGCCACCTTCACCGCGATGGTGTCGGGCGGTTTCGACCTCAACATGCTGGTGCTGGACTTTCCGCGCCCCGACCGCTGCTCGGATACTGACTGGTGGGCGACGTTGCGTGCCTTCGAATCGGCGCTGAAGACCAACAGGGCGCAAGGCGCCATCGTCTCCTCGCTGCCGGAGAACCTGCCGGAAGAATACACGGCCGGACTGATGGCGCGTGGCATGGTGCCGTTGTTCGGCATTTCCGAGGCCATGGACGCCGCCCAGGCGGCAGCCTTCATCGGCTGGGCGTGGCGCGAACCGCAGGCGCAGCCGATCGACACGTCCGCCTCCGGTGCGCCCGGTGGCGACCACATCACGCCCGACGAGGCCGAGGCGAAATCGCGGCTGATCAAGGCCGGCCTGCCAGTGCCCAAGGGCGAACGCGCCGCCAATGCCGTCGAGGCGGTGATCTCCTCGATGGCGCTCGGCTTTCCGGTGGCGCTGAAGGCGCTGGGCGTCACCCACAAATCCGAGGTCGGTGCTGTCAGGCTCAACCTCAAGGACGCCGAATCCGTCAGCACGGCAGCGCATGACCTGCTGCCGCTCGGCACCGGCCTCTATGTCGAACGCATGGTGCGCGACGGCGTCGCCGAACTGATCGTCGGATTCACCCGTGATCCGATGTTCGGCGCGGTGATGACGCTGGGCACCGGCGGCGTGCTGGTCGAGCTGTTGCGCGACAGCGTCACGCTGATGCTGCCGGCAACCCGCGACGACATCGAGGCGGCGTTGCGCGGCCTCAAACTGTTCCCGCTACTCGAAGGCTATCGTGGCCGGCCGAAAGCCGATGTCGCCGCGGCCATCGAGGCTATCTCGGGCATTGCCGCCTTCGTGCAGCAGAATGCCGGCGAGATCGAGGAACTCGACATCAACCCGCTGATCGTCTGCACAGAGGGCAAGGGCGCCTGGATCGCCGACGCGCTGCTGGTGCTGGGAGACAAGAAGAATGTCTGACGTCATTTCGACCCGCCGCGAGGGCACCATCCTGGAGGTCACGCTCGACCGGCCCAAGGCCAACGCCATCGATCTCAAGACCTCTCGGCTGATGGGCGAGACGTTCAAGGCATTCCGCGACGATCCTGATCTGCGCGTTGCCATCGTCAAGACCGCGGGCGACAAGTTCTTCTGCGCCGGCTGGGATCTGAAGGCGGCTGCCGGCGGCGATGCGGTCGACGGCGACTATGGCGTCGGCGGCTTTGCCGGGCTGCAGGAACTGCGCGACCTCAACAAGCCTGTCATCGCTTGCGTCAACGGCATGGCGGTCGGCGGCGGCTTCGAGCTGGCGCTGTCGTGCGATCTGATCTACGCCTCCGATCATTCCTCCTTCGCGCTGCCCGAGATCCGCGCCGGCACGCTGGCCGATGCCGCGACGATCAAGCTGCCGAAGCGCATCCCCTATCACGTGGCCATGGACCTTTTGCTCACCGGCCGTTGGATGGATGTCGCGGAGGCGCATCGCTGGGGTCTGGTCAACGAAGTGCTGCCCAAGGAGAAGCTCGAGGACCGTGTCTGGGAGATCGCCCGGTTGCTCGCCGGAGGCCCGCCGCTGGTGTTTGCCGCGATCAAGGAGACGGCGCGGGTGGCCGAGGCGCTCACCTTCCAGGACGCGATGAACAAGGTGACACGCCGCCAGTTGCCGACCGTCGATGCCCTCTATGGCTCCGAGGACAATATGGAAGGTTTTCGCGCTTTCGCCGAGAAACGCGAGCCGGTGTGGAAGGGGAAGTAGTGGCGGCCCCATGACCGACTACAAAGCCCTCATCGACGCCGAGACCTGGGCCTTCATCGAGCGAACCAATTCCTATTATCCGCCTGATACGATCGACTACACGATCGCGCAGCAGCGCGAGATCTATGACCGGATGTGCCGCGAGTTCTTTGCCGGCTACCCCGAGGGGGTTGCAGTCGAAACCTCTGCCCTTGCAACGCCCACCCATGATATCCCGATCCGCATCTACCGAAGCGCGTCGCAGGCAGCGGCGACGGCGCTTTATTTCCATGGCGGCGGCTTCATCCTCGGCGGGCTGGATAGCCATGACGATGTCTGCGCCGAGCTCTGCGCCCGCACCGGCTATGAGGTGGTCTCGGTCGACTACCGGCTGGCGCCGGAGCACCTGCATCCGGCGGCCTTCGACGACGTGATGAGCGCCTTCGAATGGGCTGCTGCCAATCGCGAGCATCCCGTCGTGCTTTGCGGCGACAGCGCCGGCGGCAATCTTGCCGCTGCCGTCAGCCATGCGACACGCGGCCATCAGCGCAAGCCGATCGGGCAGGTGCTGATCTATCCCGGGCTCGGCGGCGACCGTTCGCGCGGCTCTTATGTGACGCATGCCGAGGCGCCGATGCTGACCGTGCGCGACCTGGAATTCTACAAGAACGTCCGCACCGGCGGCGTGGATGGGACCGGTGACATCACGCTGTCGCCACTCGCCGATGGCGACTTCGCCAATCTGCCGCCGACGGTGCTGATCACTGCCGAGTGCGACCCGCTGTCATCAGACGGCGAAGCCTATCGCGCACGCGTCGCCGCCGCCGGCGGACGGGCATATTGGCTCGAGGAACCTGGGCTGGTGCATGGCTATCTGCGAGCCCGGCACACGGTCGGCCGCGCCCGCGCCAGCTTTACGCGGATCGTCGATGCGGTAGCCGCTTTGGGAACGGGCGAATGGGTCCCCTGAGCGCCGTCATCCATATGCGGCGTATATAATTCAGGCCAAAACCTGGTCTCGAATTCCTATGCGGCCAGCGATTAAGTACTTCCGGGCCGCCGCTCGGCGGCGGCCGGAACGACAGACTGGCTTCAAACATGAAATCACATTCAGTCTGGCTGACCTCCAGGGTCAGCCGCAGGGTGCCGACGGAATATTTTGTCCTGGCAAACCTCAGAGAACAAGGCGCGATCATCGGTCGGCTCGCCGGCCATCCGATCGCCGATACGGTCGTCGATGCGAGCGGATCCCGATATCGCTATGTCGGCGTTGCAACGCGCGACGCCAATGGGCGCTTCGATTTCGAAGCGCTGCGGGCTGGCGAATGGATCGTCCAACCGGGCCTGGTTTATGCCGCTGACGGCAAGGCCGCTCCGTCAAAACCGCTGCTGAGCAGGCGCGACCGCAATCCGTCCTGATTGCATTGCGCCGGGTCCACCCTCGTTCAAAGTCACCATCGCCTCTCGAATTGCCGTTGCGGTTTCAGGACGGACAGGGGTCATTGGCAAGCGGACGTCCGGGCTCAGCCCCAGCGCCAGATGCAGGGCGTATTTGACCGGCACCGGATTGCTCTCCAGCTCGAGCGCCGCGATGAGTGGCCGCAAGCGATGATGGATGGCCCGAGCGGTGTGGTGGTCGCCTTGCCGGTAGGCATCATGCATCTCGACGCACAGTCGCGGGGCGACGTTGGAGACCACGGAGATCGTGCCACGCCCGCCCATCGTGTTGAAGCCGAAGGACGTGGCGTCGTGGCCGGACAGGCAGATGAAACGGCGCCTCAGCACGGCGGGCAGCGAGGACAGGCGGTTCACATCGCCAGTAGCGTCCTTGATGCCGACGATGGTTGGAATCTGCGCCAGGCGCTCGACCGTCTCCTGCGACAGGTCGACACCGGTACGGGCCGGGACGTTGTAGACGATGATCGGTATCTTGACCTTGCCGGCGATGGCTTCGAAGTGGCGGAAAATCCCCTCCTGGCTCGGCCTGTTGTAGTAGGGCGTGACGATGAGGGCAGCGTCGGCCCCGAAAGCCTCGGCGGCTGTCGAAAGAGCAATCGTCGTCTCGGTGCTGTTCGTCCCGGTGCCGGCGATGATCGGCACCCTGCCCGCGGCAATTTTCACGCAGAGCGCGATGATGTCGAGGCGCTCCTCCCACGATAAGGTCGGGGACTCACCGGTGGTGCCGCACGGCACCAGCCCGTTGATCCCTTGTTCGATCTGCCAGCGCAGCAGCGTGGTCAGTTGCTTCAGGTCGACCTCGCCGTCGGTGAACGGCGTTACCAGCGCGGTCATCGCTCCGGTCAGGCGCATTCGTGCTTGTTCGGGTGTCATGGCAATCAAATTCTCCTTGGTGATTGTTTGGGGACGCCGCCTGTTCGAGGTGCGAAAGAAGCAAAGCCGAGAGCACCGCTGCAGCCAGATCGGTGTGGTCCGCTTCGGCTATGCAGGCGTTGCCTGGCGTCGCTACAGGCGGGGTTTGAATGGTGCAAACCCATCGCTCGCCGGTCGTGCTGAGCGACGAAACCGAGCGCTCCGGTTTCGACAGGGCGACGAGCAGGAGGACGGCGTCGAGCGTGGCGCCGGCCTCGACCAGGCCGGCAAACCGCCGGCCTTGCCTAGACGATTTGTCGAGCGACAGGCCGCGTGCGGCCTCCCACAGTTGGTGCTCGAGCAGCCTGCCGACATGCGGGAGACGATCGAACAATCCGGCCAGATCGGCAGTGTTGGACGTGTCCATGGTCAGACCGTTTCGGAAAAGTGAAAGCAGCCGGAAACAGGATCAGTTGAACAGGGAAAGGCACACGCTTGCCGGGGCGAAGCGTATCGCGCCGGCCTGATGACCGCTTTCCATCGTGGCGAAACGAACAGCCGAGGTCCTGTCGGCGAAAACACCGCCGGTCATGCCTTCTTCGTCGCGCGCGATCCAGTGGCCTTCGCCATCGCGCCCAACCACGAAGCGGTGAAACGCGTTTCCGTCAGAGGGGATATGAGAACGTTGCATGATAATCTTCTGCTTTGCGATCAGGAAACTTGAGCAGCGATGGTGGCCGCGACCAGCAAGCCGCCGGCGACCAGGAGCCACCATGTCGGAGTGAAGGGCGCGACCAGGCTGCCTGGCCGGCGATTGTTGTTGGCGGCCCGCCTGATTTGTTCGAGCTGCGACGCCGGCAGCGGACGATGGGTGGGCAGATAGAGCCCGTCCGAGAGGAACATCGAAGACTTCCTTCTTTCTTAACTGTCGCCACGAGGTGGTGACTGCCTGCAGCGGCTCAGGACCGGCTGCACTCAGAAAGATAAAAGCATCCGCATTTGTATTCGAGGCGGCCGAAAACTGAAAAATATAAAAAAGTCATATGTTTATCGCCCGGGCGTATGTGGCCCCCAAGCAGGAAATCGGACCGCCGCGGCGCTGTTTCACGCCACCGCGGCGGCCGCGGCCCGGCCGGCGCTGCGGCCGGAAAAGATGCAGCCGCCGAGGAACGTGCCTTCAAGCGCCGCATAGCCATGCACACCGCCGCCACCGAAACCTGCGGCCTCGCCAACGGCATAAAGCCCCGCCACCGGCTGGCCGTCGGCACCCAGTACACGGCTGTCGAGATCGGTCTCCAGGCCGCCCAGCGTCTTGCGGGTCAGGATGTTGAGGCGGACCGCGATCAGCGGACCGTTTGCCGGGTCGAGCATTTTATGTGGCTTGGCCGTGCGGATCAGTTTGTCGCCAAGGTAAGCACGCGCACCACGCAACGCGGTGATCTGCATGTCCTTGGAGAACGGATTGTCGAGCTGCCGGTCGCGGGCGCGGATCTCGCGTTCGACCTTTGCGAGTTCGAGCAGCGGCTCGCCGCCGGCCAGCGCGTTCATGCGGGCGACCAGCTTCGGCAGGTCGGCCTCGACGATGAAATCCTCGCCCTTCTCCATAAACGCCTTCACCGGGCCCGGAATGCCCGACGTGGCGCGGCCGAGCACCTGACGCCAGCTCTTGCCGGTCAGGTCGGGGTTCTGTTCGGAGCCCGACAGCGCGAACTCCTTCTGGATGATCTTCCTGGTCAGGACGAACCAGGAATAGTCGAAGCCGGTACTCATGATGTGGTTGAGCGTGCCCAGTGTGTCGAAGCCGGGATAGAGCGGCACCGGCAGGCGCTTGCCCCTGGCATCGAGCCACAGCGATGACGGGCCGGGCAGGATGCGGATCGCATGATCGGTCCAGATCGGCGCCCAGTTCCTGATGCCCTCGACATAGTGCCACATGCGGTCGCGATTGATGACGCTGCCGCCGGCCGCTTCGGTGATCGCCAGCATGCGGCCGTCGACATGGTCGGGCACGCCCGTGATCATGCGCTTGGGTGCCGCGCCCAGCCGCTGCGGCCAGTTCTCCCGCACAAGCTGGTGATTGGCGCCAATGCCGCCGGAGGCGACAATCACGGCTTGCGCATGAAGCTCGAAATCGCCTGATATATCGCGCGAGCTCTTGTGGCCACGCTCGACGGTGCTTGGCTGCAGGATGTCGCCGCGCACGCCGTCGACGGTGGCGCCCGTGCGGGTCAATTCGTTGACCCTGTGGCGGAATTTGAAGCGGATCAGCCCGCTTTTCTCGGCTTCGCGGACGCGCTGTACGAAGGGTTCAAGCACGCCGGGGCCGGTGCCCCAGGTGACGTGAAAGCGCGGCACCGAATTGCCATGGCCGATGGCGTTGCCACCGCCACGCTCGGCCCAGCCGACGACGGGAAAGAATTTCAAGCCGCGCTGCGTCAGCCATGAGCGCTTCTCGCCGGCGGCGAAGCCGACATAGGCTTCGGCCCATTTGCGCGGCCAGTAATCTTCCGGGCGGTCGAAAGCGGCGGTGCCCAGCCAGTCCTCGAGTGCCAGATCAGGCGAATCGTGGATGCGCATGCGCCGCTGCTCGGGTGAATCGACGAGGAAGAGCCCGCCGAACGACCAGAACGCCTGGCCGCCGAGCGACTGTTCCGGTTCCTGGTCGACGATGACGGTTTTCTTGCCTGCCTTGGCAAGCTCGGCAGCGGCGACCAGCCCGGCGAGGCCAGCGCCGACAATGATCACGTCCGCATCGTCAGCCATCTTTCCCCTCCCAATTAGCCGGCTAAAGCAATTCCGGGGAAAGCGTGAAACGATTTTCCCTCCGGAATTGCGTCGAACAAAGGGGCTGGCTAGACGGCTTCCCAACCTTCCTTGCCGCCAGCGCGGAAGATGGCGTCGATGACCTTCTGGTTGAGCACGGATTCTTCCAGCGTGAAGACCCGCTCCTTGCCGCCCTGTGCGGCCCGCGCGAAGGTCTCGACCTCCAGCCGGTACTGCTGGGTGCCGGGAAAGCGGAATACCTGCGCCTCCGTGTGGTTCTGGTTGTGCAGTTCGACGCGGTGATGGTCGTAGAGTCCGGCGTTGAAGGGCGAAAACACCTCGATGAGCCCCTTCTCGCCATGGAACACCATGACCTGGCGCGCCGCCATCTGCGTCGACAGGTAGAAGGACAGCTCGAAGTCGCCGAAATCGGCGCGGATCGAGGAATAGATGTCGGTGCCGAATGTCTTGTCGCGCTCGATCGTCGCCTGGACGCGGAGCGGCTCCTTGCCGGTGGAAAAGCGCGTCGAGACGGTCGGGTAGACGCCGATGTCGGGCAGCGCGCCGCCGCCCAGATCGAGCTTGTTGCGCATGTTGTCGGGGTCGACATTGTAATAGGAGAAGGCGCCCTGGACGTGGCGCAGGCGGCCGATGGCGCCGCTGGCGATGAGATCGCGCACCTTGATCCATTGCGGGTGGTAGATGACCATGAAGGCCTCGCAAACCAGCACCTTCTTGGCATCGCGCAGCTTGATCAGCGGCAGGATGTCCTTGGCGTCGAGCGCCAGCGGCTTTTCGACCAGCACGTGCTTGCCGGCCTCGATCGCCTTGGCCGCCCATTCGACGTGTTGGGAGGTCGGCAGCGGGATGTAGACGCCGTCGACCTCGCTGGAGGCGAGCAGGTCCTCATAGGAGCCGAAGGCATGGCGCGCGCCGAAGCGCTCGGCCAGGGCCTTGGCCTTCGACAGGTCGCGGCTGGCGATTGCCGACAGAACGCCGTTCTCCGCGTCGACCATTGCCGGCAACAACTGCTCGCGGCCGATTTTGGCCGTCGACAACACACCCCATCGGAACATCAGGCTTCTCCATAGCGATTGCAGGCGACGAGGTTTGCCCGAAATCTCAGGAAAAGCCAATGACCAGGACTGCCTGGATCAGCTCCGTTTGCCCGTCAGCGTCATGTCGAAGTCGACGATGTTGGAATAGATCGGCGTGCCGACATCCATGCCGTAGCGTGACCTGAGCACCTTGCCGGTGACATGGAATTTTATCGTGCCGGCCTTGAGGTCGCCAAGCTGGGCCGTGAACGCTTCCGGAAACGTCTTGCCGCGCGCCGTCAGGCGGCCGCTGACGAGCGCCGTGGTGTCGCTGGTGCGGGTCACGCTGGTCGAGCGGAACTGGATCTCAGGGCTGTCGGCGGCATCGAACACCGCGTCCGAGCGCAGGAAGGCATCGATGCGGCCCTGGCCGGTGCCGACGCTTTCGGGAAATATGGTGAAATTAACCTGCGAGCGGGCGACGTCGCTGTTGTCGATGCGGATCGAGCCTTTGAAGCGGCCGAACGCGCCATCGAGGCCGCCGCCACCGACCTTGCCGATGGAAAAGCGGATCGAGGAGTTGGCCGGGCTGATCGCGTAGCTGCCGGCGGCATCACCAAGCGCGATTGCCGCTGAAGCCGGCATGGCAAGGCAAACGGCGACCGCCGCAAATCCGAGGATACGCGTGTACATTGAAGTGTTTCCTTGTTGTAGGCAGCGCATTTCCTGCGCGCCCTCACCCAATTAACGAATGACCCGGCCGCTCTATTCCGCACTGTCCTCTGACGAAGGCGTGATCATGCGCGTGAGCACGCCATCCCTGAGCTGGAAATGATGACGCAGCGCCGCCGCGACATGCAGCACGACCAGGGCCATGCCGGCATAGGCGAGATACCAATGCGCTGACGTCCAGAAGCTTTCGGCCGCATCCGATTCGGCCAGCGGCAGGTTCGGCATGAGGAAAAGGTTGAACGGCAGGCTGGGGATCTCCAGCATCGACACCGACACCAGCGCCCAGCCGGACAAGGGCAGGGCCAGTTGAAACGCGTAGAGCGCAATGTGAGCGAGTGGCGCGGCCCGCCGCTCCAAGGTTCCGACCGTGCCCGGCAGCGCCGGCGCCGCATTGCCGAAGCGCCAGGCGATGCGCAGGATCACCAGTCCGAGCAGCAGAAAGCCGAAGGATTTGTGCAGCTGGATCAGTTCGAAGGCAGTGCGCTGGCTGGTCAGCCGCACCATGATGAAGCCGAGCCCGAACTGGCCGATGAAGATCAGCGCTATAAGCCAGTGAAGAATGATCGCACCCCAGCCATACCGGGTCGTGCTGTTGGTAATCGATGCCTGCATGGGACGTGAACGAATGCCGGGGCGACTTTCTTCCTTCGCTTCACCCTCCCCCTTGCTCGAAGCGGAGATTGCGAGACGGGGTGCGCCCTACGAGACCCCCACCCTGCTTCGCAAAGCCGCCTTGCGGCATTTGCAGCGCGACCCTCCCCAAAAGGGGGCGGGTGAGTTTATCCGCTCACCTTGAAGAAATCGACGAAGGCGCGCAGCGCCGGCCGCATCTGGCGGCGGCTGGGATAGTAGACGAAGAACCCGTCGAAAGGCGGGCACCAGTCCTCCAGCACGCGGATCAGTCGGCCGTCGGCGAGCGGCGTGGCGAAATAATCCTCGAAGACAAAGGCGAGCCCGGCACCGTCGACGGCCGTTTGAGCGATCAGATGGTCCTCATCGAGGACAAGCGGTCCCTGCACGGCCATCTCGATCGCCTCGCCGTCCTTCTCGAACTCCCATCGGTAGAGGATGCCGCTGGAGAAGCGAAAGCGGATGCAGCGATGATCGGCAAGCTCGCGCGGATGATGCGGTCTCGGCATGGTCGCGAAATAGGACGGCGCGCCGACAACTGCGCCGCGAATGTCCGGCCCGATGCGCACCGCGATCATGTCGCGTTGCAAGCTCTCGCCAAGCCGCACACCTGCGTCGAAACCACCTTCGACGACATCGGTGAAACGATCCTCGATGACGATCTCCAGCACGATGTCGGGATAGACCGCCGCGAACGCAGCGAGCCGTGGCGTCAACACCAGATGGGCGGCGGTGCGCGGTACGCTAAGCCGAAGATTGCCGGCCGGTCGGTCGCGCGCCTCGACCGCCGTCTCCAGTGCAAGGTCGATCTCGGAAAGTGCCGGCCGCAACCGTTCAAGCAGTTGCGCGCCCTCCTCGGTCGGGGCGACGCTGCGGGTGCTGCGGGCCAGAAGACGAACGCCCAGTCGTGCCTCGAGGCTAGAGACCGCATGGCTGACCGCCGATGGCGCGATGGCCAATTCCCTGGCCGCACCGCGAAAGCTGCCGCATTGGGCAACGGTTGCCAGCACGGCCAGTTGGGAGAGATGCGCTCGGTTCATTGATCTATTTCTTGGAACAGCCCGTGCAAATGAGAGACCATTATCGAACACAAAGCAAGATGCTATCTCCCCATGCATGTCGCCCAAAAGTGCGCAGCGGTTTTGGGGGCAACGACATGCTTAAGACTTAAAACTTAAAGCGCGTTGTCGACGCTTTAAGCATCGCAACAAGGAGACGCGTGATGCAAACCCGCAAGCTAGGAACTGAATTGAACGTGTATCCCGTCGGCCTCGGCTGCATGGGCATGAGTTTTGTCTATGGCGGCCAGCCGGAGGCCGAGGCGATCGCCACGTTGCACCGTGCCATCGAGATCGGCGTCAACTTCTTCGATACGGCGGAAGTCTACGGCCCCTACGAGAATGAGATCCTGCTTGGCAAGGCGCTGAAGGCGGTGCGGGACAAGGTGACCATCGCCACCAAGTTCGGCTTCAAGATCCTGGAGGAAGGCATAGGCATCGATCGCATGGCCGGCGTCGACAGCCGTCCCGAGCACGTCAAGGCCGTCGCCGAGGCGTCGCTCAAGCGGCTCGGCACCGATGTCATCGACCTCTACTACCAGCATCGCGTCGATCCCAACGTGCCGATCGAGGACACGGTCGGCGCCATGGCCGAACTGGTGCGCGAAGGCAAAGTGCGGGCGCTCGGCCTGTCGGAGGCGAGTGCGGCAACCATCCGCCGGGCGCATGCCGTGCATCCGATATCGGCCGTGCAAAGCGAATACTCGCTGTGGAGCCGTGACCCGGAAGACGAGGTGCTCGCCGTCTGCCGCGAACTCGGCATCGGCTTCGTTCCCTACAGCCCGCTCGGCCGTGGCCTGTTGACCGGCACCATCGCCAAGCCCGAGGCTTTGAGCGACGACGACTGGCGCCGTGGCTTGCCGCGCTTCCAGGCCGACGCCATGGCCGCCAACGCCGCTGTCATCGCCACGCTGGAGAAAATGGCGGCTGAAAAGGGCGTGACCTCGGCGCAGCTGGCGCTCGCCTGGGTGCTGGACCAGGGCGATTTCATCGTGCCGATCCCCGGCGCGCGGAAAATCCGCCATCTGGAACAGAACACGGCGGCCGCCGCGATCGAGCTGAGCGCGGCCGAGGTGCAAACCATCGGCGATGCGATGTCGCCGGATAAGGTCGTCGGCAAGCGCTACACCGAGGAGTTGCTGGCGCTGGTGAGTGGGTAAGAACTGGTTATGCCGGATAACTCGAAAGGGGCGCCTTCGGCGCCTTCAGACTGCTGACAAACCCCGTCTATTTTAGGCGGGGTTTTGTTTTATGCGACTGAACGGGTTAGCGATTTCGTTGTCAGGACAATTTGACAGGAGGTTGCAGGACGGGGACCCGTGGTTCGCTGGCCTCAGGCGATGCCTGGTTTTGGCTTTGGCCACAGGCAAAGGGCGATTTTCTTGATGTTCTGGGCGGCGGCTGCAATCAGGCACTGGCAGGCGACGCGAACGTGACTTCGGAAGCGGGCGTAGCGGTGGCCATGCAGTTGCTTGGCGTCCGCGAAGGAGCGCTCGACGGTCTCCTTGCGGCGGCGGTAGATAAGCTTGCCCCAGCCGGTGAGGCGATTGGCGTCGATGCGCTCTCGCGCATCTTGCCAGACATGGCGGGTGATGGTGCGTGTCGCGGCGGCGTTGGTCGTGCAGGAGGCCAGCAGCGGGCAGGTTTGGCAAATGGCCGGGTCGCTCTTGTATTGGCGGTAGCCGTTGCGATCGGTGGTGGCGTAGCTGAGAAGCTGGCCCTGTGGGCAGCGATAGCCATCCAGATCCGGCTCATAAGCGAAGGCGGTTTTCCTCATCATGCCGGGCTTGGGTGGTGTTGGATTGCGATAGCCGGTGACGCCGAGGATGTCGCGGTCCTCCAATCCCTTGGCGATGCCAGCGGTTGCGTATCCCGCATCGAGCCCAACCGCCCCCACTTGGAAGCCGAAGCGTTGGCGCTGTCGGTCGAGGCGTGAGAGATAGACGATCGAGTCATGCACGTTGGCCGGCGTGGCATGGGTGTCGGTGATGATGGCATGGGCGGCGTCCACCGTGCGGTGGTCGAGATAGAAGAAGCCCTTCGGCTTGCCGTCGCGCACCATGTAGCCGCTGTCGGGGTCGGTACGCGACACCTTGGTCTGCTTCTCGGCGGGCTGGCGTTCCTTCTCCTTCAACGGCTTCTTGCCATGTTGGACCCGGTCCTCCTCGATCGCGGCGTCCAGCGCTTCCCAGTAGTCGGCGCGCGACTTGGCCACCACCGCAAGGTCGAAGCGGTTCTTGTTGGCGCTGGCCTTCAGATGCGTACTGTCGGTGTAGAGCACTGTGCCGTCGACAAGCCCATGCCGGATCGCCTGCTCGACGATCCTGTCGAAGATACCCTGCGCGATGGTCTCATCCTGATAGCGCCGGCGTCGGTTCTGCGACAGCGTCGAGGCGTCGAACACCTTGTCCGTCAGCTTCAGCCGCAGGAACCAGCGATAGGCGACGTTGACCTCGATCTCGCGCACCAACTGGCGTTCCGAGCGAACCCCAAACAGGTAGCCGATGAACAGCGCCTTGAACATCAAGGTCGGGTCGAGCGGCGGCCGGCCATTGTCGGCGCAGTACAGCGGCGCGGTCAGATCGTGGATGAACGAAAAGTCGATCGCGCGCTCGATCTTGCGCAACAGATGATCAGCCGGAACAAGCTGATCCAACGTTACCATCTCAAGCGCGGTCTGTTCGGGGGCGGGTCGCTTCAACATGACCCAGTGAATCAAAAACCCCCAGCAAAAGCCAGGGGTTTGTCAGCAGTCTGGGGCGCCTTCGGCGCCTCTTTTTTGAGCGCCGCGCGACGCAAAGGTTGTGAGACGTTGGCGCGAAACACCCCCCTCTGTCCTGCCGGACATCTCCCCCGCAAGGAGGGAGATCAGCAGTTCCACGGCTATCGCCTTTCCTCGACGCTGGCGATTGGCGAAAACCGGCGTGACATCCAATCTCCTCCCTTTGCGGGGGAGATGTCCGGCAGGACAGTGAGGGGGGTGCTGTCCCGCGATATCTAATTCTTCTGCATGCCTACCACGGCACGACATCAATCTCCGGCCAGCAGGCCTTCGCACGCACCCCCTTGGCCTCATGCGTCCTCTGGTTGTCCATCACCCGGTTCGGCGTGATGCGAAACGAGAAGATGTCGTCGAGGTCAAACGGCGCCACGAGGTCGAGCTGCCCCGCCGGGTCGAAGCGGACGCCGACCGCGTGGGTCTTCGAGGCGAAGTGGCGGACCGAGTCGCTGGAACTCGTGTAGCGCGGGCACGGCTGTCCGAACTTCAGGGGATACCAGAGATGGACGCGGGCCTGGTTGCGCACCTCGACCGGCAGCGGCAGCCCGGCGAAGACCGGAGCGGCAGCGGCGATCACGCCATCCTCAGCCTCATAGGAGAGGTCGCTCTCATCGAAATAGAACAGGTCGACATCCCTGATGCCATAACCCGATGGCTTGCCGGTCAGCTCGTTCCAGACAGTGTTGTAGAGCGCGCCGGAGACCAGCAGCCAGTCGGGCAAGGCAAGACGCCGCGCCCGAGCCAAAGCGTCACTCAGCAACGCATCTCTCGACACGATGTCGAGAAACGCCGCACGTTGTGCTTCGAACGGGAGCCCTGAATAGCGCAAATGGTCCATCGCCCTTTGGAGGGCGATTCGCCTCTTGCCCGCAATCCCTCAAGTCCTGAGCACACCACCCGTCTGCTTGCCGACATTCTCGATGATGCGCTTGGCCAGGGCTTCGAAGTCCTCGTCGGTCAGCGTCTTTTCGACCGGCTGGATCGACACCTCGATGGCGATCGACTTCTTGGCCGCGCCGAGTGACGCACCTTCGAAAATATCGAAGACCGAGACAGCGGTGATCAGCTTCTTGTCGGCGGCGAGTGCCGCGCGCACCAGCGTGCCGGCCTCGACCGTCCTGTCAACGACGAAAGCGAAATCGCGCTTGACCGCCTGGAAGGCGGACAGTTCGAGCTTCGGCTTGGTCTTGGTTGGCTTGGCCTTCGGCTCGGGCACGGCGTCGACAAAGACTTCGAAGCCGCAGAGCGGCCCGGAGACATCGAGCCCTTCCAGCGTCTTGGGATGGAATTCGCCGAAGGTGCCGAGCACGGTTTTCGGCCCGAGCTTGATCGTGCCGGAACGGCCGGGGTGATACCAGGCCGGACCGCCGGCCTCGACCTGCAATCGCTCGACCGGCGCACCGCAGGCTTCAAGCGCAGCGATCGCATCGGCCTTGGCGTCGAACACGCCCACGGCGCCTGAATTGCCGGCCCAGTTGCGGCCGGAGCCGTCGAGCCTGGCGGTGCCGCGCCGGACGCCGGCGGCAACGCGCCGCTGCTGGTCGGCGCCGTCGCCCTCATAGGTGCCCGACACTTCGAACAAAGCGACGTCGCCGATGCCCCTGTCGGCATTGCGCTGGGCAGCGGCGATCAGCCCCGGCAGCAGCGACGGCCGCATGTCGGACATGTCGGCGGCGATCGGGTTGGCGAGCTTCAGCGCGGTCTGGCCACCGCCGAACAGCTCGGCGTGCCTGGCCGGAATGAACGACCAGGTGATGGCCTCCATCATGCCGCGCACGGCAAGCGCGCGCTTGGCCGTGCGGGTGCGGACCTGCAGCGTGGTGAGGATCCTGGCATTGACAGCGTCATGCGCGCCAAGCGGCTGCGGCGCGATGTTGTCGACACCGTGGACGCGCATCACTTCCTCGACCAAGTCGGCCTTGCCGTTGACATCGGGGCGCCAGGAAGGCACGGCGACGTTGACAACATCGCCCGGGCCCTCCGGTTCGAAGCCGAGGCGCGACAGGATGTCCAGGCTTTCCGCCCTTGGCACCTCGATGCCGGTCAACCGCTTCACTTCCGACAGCGGGAAGGAGACGATCCTCGGCTGGTAGCCGGCATAGCCGGACACTTCGATCTCCGTCGGCGTGCCGCCGCAGAAATCGAGCACCAGCCTGGTCGCCAGTTCGACGCCGGGCACCATGAATTCAGGGTCGACGCCGCGCTCGAAGCGGTAGCGCGCGTCGGTGATGATGCCGAGCGTGCGGCCGGTGCGGGCAGTGGTGATCGGATCCCAAAGGGCCGATTCGATCAGCACGTCTGACGTGTTTTCGTCGCAGCCCGAATGCTCGCCGCCCATGATGCCGGCGATCGACTCGACGCCGTCCTCGTCAGCGATAACGCACATCTCCGGCGTCAGCGTGTATTCGCGGCCGTCGAGTGCCTGCACCTTTTCGCCATCGCGCGCCCGCCGCACAGTCAGATTGCCGGCGACCTTCCTGGCGTCGAACACATGCAGCGGCCGGCCGCGATCGAAGGTGACATAGTTGGTGATGTCGACCAGCGCACTGATCGGACGCAGCCCAATGGCGATCAACCGCTGCTGCAGCCATTTCGGCGATGGGCCGTTCTTGACGCCACGCACCAGCCGCAGCGCGAAACCAGGGCAGAGCTCTGGTGCTTCGATCGTGACCTTGACCGGCGTCTCGCCCTTGCCCGGGATCGCGTCGATCGCAGCGCTCTTCAACGTGCCAAGCCCGCTCGCCGCCAGGTCCCTGGCGATGCCGTAGACGCTGGTGGCGTCCGGCCGGTTGGGCGTCAGGTTGATCTCGATGACCGGATCGTCGAGATGCGCATAGGCAGCAAAGCTGGCGCCGACAGGCGCATCTTCAGGCAGATCGATGATGCCGTTGTGCTCGTCGGAAAGCTCCAACTCGCGCTCCGAACACATCATGCCATGGCTTTCGACGCCCCTGATCTTACCGACCGTCAGCGTCACGTCGATGCCGGGCACATAGGCGCCGGGCGCGGCAAAGGCGCCGATCAGGCCCGCGCGGGCGTTCGGCGCGCCGCAGACGACTTGCACCGGTGGCTTGCCGTCGCCTGTGTCGACAGTGAGCACGCGCAGCCGGTCGGCATCGGGATGCTGCACCGCCGTCAGCACCTTGGCGATGACGAACGGTTTCAGGCTCGACTTGTCGTCGACATGCTCGACTTCGAGGCCGATCGAGGTCAGCCGCTCGACGATCTCGTCGAGCGTGGCGTCGGTCTCGAGGTGGTCCTTGAGCCAGGAGAGGGTGAATTTCATGGGACTGTTCCGTCTGGTCTTTTGACGCTTGTTTTCAGATGTCTCGGCAGATCGTCTGACATATGCAGGAAGGGAAGCTGCTCGCTGACATAGGCATGCAGCGTCGGCGGGAATTCGGCCGGCATGTCCATGGCGCCGAGCGTGAAATAGATGACGTCCTCCAGTCGCTCGTCGACATAGGCGATCGGCGAGCCGCAGACGCCACAGAACGAGCGCGTCACCGGCCCGTTCTCATACATCTTCAGCGCCTTGCCGGTGAACGCCACCTGACCAACCAGGAAGCCGACAAAGGCCGATACCGGCGCGCCGCTCGCCCGCCGGCAATCGCCGCAATGGCAATAGCTGACGTGGTGCGGTTCGGCCGAGGCCTCGAACCGCACGGCGCCGCAGCGGCAGCCGCCGGCGTGGGCGGCTGTCATGCGCTCAAGCCTCCGAACAGCGTCGGCATGTCGAGCGGCCTGAACCCGTAATGCGACAGCCAGCGCACGTCGGCATCGAAGAAGGCGCGCAGGTCCGGCATGCCGTATTTCAGCATGGCGATGCGGTCGATGCCCATGCCCCAGGCAAAGCCCTGGTATTCGTCCGGGTCGAGCCCGCCATGGCGCAGCACATTGGGATGCACCATGCCGCAGCCGAGGATCTCCATCCAGTCGGAGCCTTCGCCGAAGCGCACTTCGCCGGGCCGCGAACGGTCGCACTGGATGTCGACCTCGAGGCTCGGTTCGGTGAACGGGAAGAAGGACGGCCGGAACCGCATCTTGACCGAGGGCACTTCGAAGAAGGCCTTGCAGAACTCCTCCAGCACCCACTTCATGTTGGCGACATTAGCCGTCTTGTCGATCACCAGCCCCTCGACCTGATGGAACATCGGCGAGTGGGTGGCGTCCGAATCCTGCCGGTAGGTCTTGCCCGGAATGACGATGCGGATCGGCGGCTTCTTCGTCTCCATGGTGCGGATCTGCACCGGCGAGGTGTGGGTGCGCAAAAGCTTGCGCTCGCCCTTCTCGTCCGGCTGGAAGAAGAACGTGTCGTGCATCTCGCGCGCCGGATGACCTTCCGGGAAATTCAGCGCAGTGAAATTGTAATAGTCGGTCTCGATGTCCGGGCCCTCGGCGATCGAGAAGCCGAGGTCGCCGAAGATCGCCGCGATCTCGTCGATGACCTGGCTGATCGGATGGATGCGGCCGCGCTCGGCCGGCGACTGCCGCACGGGCAGCGTCACGTCGACCTTTTCGGCGGCCAGGCGGGCGGTGATCGCCACATCTTTCAGCTCGGCCCGACGCAGCGAGAGCGCATCAGTGACGCGGTTCTTGAGGCCGTTGATAACAGGGCCCTTGAGCTGGCGCTCCTCGGCGCTCATCGCGCCAAGCGTCTTCAGCATCTCGGAAACCGAGCCCTTCTTGCCCAGCGCCGAAACGCGCACCGCCTCGATCGAGGCCTCGTCGGCGGCCGATGCGATATCAGCCATCAGGGAATTTTCGAGAGTTTCCATGTCACTCATGTTCCAGACCCGATAAAAGGCATAAGAAAAACCCGCGCCAGCCGTGCCAGCGCGGGTTCCCCAAATCAGAATTTCGAATGCTTGGGAAGCGCTGGCTTAGGCGACAGCGCTTTCAAAAGCGTTCGGCGTGGTGTTCTTCAGATATTCGAGCGCAACCTTGGCCTTGGCCACGAGTGCAGCGAAAGCCTGCGGCTCATGGATGGCCATGTCCGACAAGATCTTGCGATCGATCTCGATGCCGGCCTTGTTGAGGCCGTCGATGAAGCGGCCATAGGTCAGGCCGTGCTCGTGGGTCGCGGCGTTGATGCGTTGGATCCACAGGGCGCGGAACGAGCGCTTGCGGTTCTTGCGGTCGCGGTAAGCGTACTGCAGCGACTTTTCCACCGCCTGCTTGGCGATGCGGATGGTGTTCTTGCGGCGGCCGTAGAAGCCTTTGGCGGCTTTCAGGACCTTCTTGTGCTTGGCGTGCGAGGTGACGCCTCTCTTTACGCGTGCCATGCCATGATCTCCTTAAAAGCAATTCCAGGAAAAGTGTCTAGCGGTTTTCCGTTCGGAATTGCGTAAAACAAATGCGTGTCCGGACCGAATGCCTTAGAGGCCGTTCGGCAGAAAATTCTTGATGACCTTCTTGCCATCCGGTTCAGCCAGAACCATCGTGCCGCGGGCATTTCGAATGAACTTGTTGGAACGCTTGATCATGCCGTGACGCTTGCCGGCCGCAGCCGACAGGACTTTACCCGTACCTGTGATCTTGAACCGCTTTTTGGCGGCGGACTTGGTCTTCATCTTGGGCATTTTGCTACTCCGTTTCTATGAGGTCGCTGTCCGTGCCTCTGGCACGCAGCACCTCTTGTTTTGTTCGCTTCAGGCCGACCAAAGCCCGAAAAGCAAATGAAACCGCCACGGCATGCCCTGCCGGGCGGTTTTTTGGAACGCGGTCCTATACGTCAAAGCAGGCGGCTGTGCAACACCCACTGCGCCGCTCGTTCGCGGAATGCTCGGCCCTCGATCAGGGAAGTGTAAACCAGACCGGCAGCATGCCCGACTGCTGGGCGCCGTCGATCAGTTCGAAGGCCGGCAGCGCCATCAGGAACACCAGGCCATCGAGCAGCGTGGTCAACAGCAGGCGCGGCTTGAAGCTGCCCGTGTCACCCTCCTGGTAAAGGGAAAGGTTCGGAAAGAAGCGCGGCACCCTCGCCAGATAGGCCTGATAGGGCGCACCAAGCGCTTCCTTGAGGAATTTCTCCTCGCGCAGGATGACGATATGGAAGGCACCCGCGCACAGGACAGCAAAGAGAATGATGCCGGAGAACGAACCGATCTGCGCGCCGACGCCGGCCGCGGCCACGGTCGAGAACACATAGAGCGGATTGCGGGTCATCGAATAGGGTCCGCCCGTCACAACTTCGGAAGATTTGCGCCCGCCTATGTAGAGCGTCGACCAAAGGCGGCCGACGATGCCGAGAAAAATCAGCAGCACGCCGAACATCTCGATCGTCTCATGCATCGCGGTATCGGGCGGGAAGGTCGATTGGCCAAACAGCAGCGCGGCGAACAACACGACCACGAGCACGGCAAGCACTATTCTGCGCGTGCGCTGGTAGTTACCCAGCCCGTATTTGAGTTCTTTGTCCAAGGGAGGATTCCGATCGTCGAGGAGCCTAATGCATGTCGCCCAAAAGTGGCCCCGGTTTTGGGAGGACGACATACATGAAAACAGAGCCGGCGATCGCAGCTGTGGCCAGGAAGCAGGCGTCCCGCCGATCGCCGGGACGCCCTGTACTACAATTCAGGCGGATTTAGAGCGCGGTGACCAAGCCTGACGTCATCGTGATCTCGATGTGTTGACGTTCAGGTGATGCCGGCCTGCAAACGGCGCCTGACCACAATCTCACTGCACCCCTAGCGCGGCGCCAGCACCATCATCATCTGGCGGCCTTCGAGCTTCGGTTCCGCTTCGACCTTGGCAATGGTCGCCACTTCCTCGCGAACCTTGTTCAAAAGCTGCATGCCGAGTTCCATATGCGCCATCTCGCGGCCACGGAAACGCAAAGTCAGCTTGACCTTGTCGCCCTCCTCGAAGAAGCGGCGAACCGCCTTCATCTTGGTCTCGTAGTCATGGCTGTCGATGTTGGGGCGCATCTTGATCTCCTTGATCTCGATGACCTTCTGGTTCTTGCGCGCCTCGGCCGCCTTCTTCTGGTTGGCGTATTTCAACTTGCCGAGATCGAGGATTTTTACGACGGGGGGCACCGCATTGGGCGATATTTCGACGAGATCGAGCCCAGCCTCTTCGGCGAGCAGCAATGCGTCGTTGATTGAAACATCGCCGCGGTTCTGGCCTTCGGCGTCGATAAGCTGGACCCGGGGAACCCGGATGTCACGGTTGGAGCGCGGGCCATCCTTGGTCGGCGCCGCTGCTTTGAAAGGTCTGCGAATGGTCGTGGTCTCCTTGGCCGTTTCGTTCAGGGTTTGCGGATATTGATGCGTGGACGCGCCAATGTGGTAAGCGCGCGGGCGAAGTCAATAGCACAGCATTGACAGGAAATCACCCTGATCACTGCCCTGCACCAAACAAAGAACCATCGCGAGCACTTTTCGCCACGCCACTGGCTGTGCCACAAGACGCCGTGCGCCAAAAGACAGGCGTGAGGAAGAAACCATGACCGACACGCCTCCTGTCTTTCTGGATGTCGACGGATCGAGCATCGCGGTGCGCCATACGACAGGTGCCGCGCCCGGCATCGTCTGGCTCGGCGGCTACAAGTCCGACATGCTGGGCACGAAGGCGCAGACGCTGTCGGACTGGACGGCAAGAGAAGGCCGCGCCTTCCTGCGCCACGACTATTCCGGTCATGGCGAATCCGGTGGCGCCTTTGCGGACGGCACCATTTCGAAATGGCTTTCGCAGAGCCTCGCCGTGTTCCGGCATTTCACCCAGAGCAAGCAGATCCTGGTCGGCTCCTCGATGGGCGCCTGGATTGCGCTGCGCATGGTGCAGGAATTGCGCAAGGCGGGCGACGGCAATGTCGCTGGTCTGGTGCTGCTGGCGCCGGCGCCCGATTTTACCGCTGAGCGGGTCGAGCCGGCGCTGACCAAGGCGCAGAAACGCGCGCTCGCCGAGAAGGGCTTCTTCGAGGAGCCGTCGAACTATTCCGCCGAGCCTTACATCTACACAAGCGCGCTGATCGAGGATGGACGCAACAACCTGGTGATGACAGGCCCGATCGACACGCATTGCCCGGTGCACATATTGCAGGGGCTGGCCGATGCGGACGTGCCGGCAAGCCACGCGCTGAAGCTGGTCAGCCGGCTGCCGGCCGACGACGTGACCCTGTCGCTGATCCCCGAGGGCGACCACCGCCTGTCGCGTCCCCAGGATCTCGACATGTTGGTGCGGGCAGTCGACGCCATGGCGCAGAGGGGAAACTGATGCGCCTTTCCATTCCGATATCCGCTTTTGTCGCGGCAATCGTCGGCTTCGGCGGCACGCTGGCCATCGTCATCGCCGCCGCCAAGGCGGTCGGCGCGACACAGATCGAGACCGCGAGCTGGGTGACGGCGATCTGCCTGGCGATGGCAATCGAATGCCTGTGGCTGTCCTGGCGCACGAAGATGCCGGTCATCACCGCCTGGTCGACACCGGGCCTGGCGTTGATCGCCGCGTCGAGCAGCTTCTCGATGGGCGAAGCGGTCGGCGCCTTCATCGTCACCGGCATCCTCTTGATCGCCACCGGCCTGTTCGGACCGCTGACACGGCTGATCGCCAGGATCCCGCCGTCAGTGGCATCGGGCATGCTGGCCGGCATCCTCGTCAGCTTCGCCATCAACGCGATTAAGGCTATCCCCGCCGATCCCTGGCTGATCCTGCCGCTGATCGCGGCCTTCTTCGTCATTCGCCTGTTCAATCCGGCGGTGTCGGTGCTGGTGGTGCTGATCGGCGGCGGCCTCGCCGCTTTCTTGACCGGCCGCGTCGGCGGCTTGCCGACACCGGAACTGTCGACGCTGACGCTGATCGCGCCGCACTTCAGCATCGCCGCAACCATCGGCCTGGCGCTGCCGCTGTACCTCGTCACCATGGCTTCCCAAAACCTGTCCGGCCTCGCCGTGCTGCGCGCCGCCGGCTATCACCCGGAGCCCGGCCCGCTGATCGGCGTCACCGGCCTGTTTTCGCTGCTGTCGGCGCCGTTTGGCGGCTCGACCACCAATCTGGCGGCGATCTCGGCGGCGATCTGCACCGGGCCGGACGTCCACCCCGACCCCGCCGAACGCTGGAAGACCGGCCCGTTCTATGCGCTCGCCTATCTTGTCTTCGCCATCTTCGGTGCCTCGCTGGTAGCGATCTTCGCCGTCCTGCCGCAGAGCCTGATCGTGCTGGTGGCGGGTCTCGCGCTGATGGCGCCGCTTGCCAACGCCCTGTCGATCGCGCTCAAGGACGAAGATCACCGTATGGCCGCCACCGTCACCTTTGCCGTCACCGCTTCGGATTTGACGCTGTTCGGCGTCGGTGCGGCATTCTGGGGCCTGGTCGCCGGGATGGTCGTGCTTTTCCTCGAAGAACTCAAAAAGCGGCAATCATTTCAGCCGCTTGTCCGGATTTGGCGGACATTGTCCTGAATCGCCGCTTTTCCCTTCCGATTCCACGCAGCCGGAACTGGCTGTCCCTGGACGCCGGCGACCGCACCAAGGATCAGGACGAGTTCGACCGCTTCGTGGCCCACCGCAACATGCTGCGGCGGGCGGGATAGTCGTCAGAGGTCAGCTGCCGCGCCCTGAGGGCATTCAGCCGTTGCGAAACGTATAAGCATAGCCGTTGATGGCTGGAGCGCCGCCAAGGTGGGCGTAAAGCACCTTCGACCCTTCGGGGAAATAGCCCTTCCTAACGAGGTCGATCATGCCCTGCATGGATTTTCCCTCGTAGACAGGATCGGTGATCATGCCTTCAAGGCGCGCGCAGAGACGGATCGCTTCCTTCGTCTCCTGCGAGGGCACGCCGTAGACCGGGTAGGCATAATCCTCGATGAGGATCACATCGTCTTCACTGAGTTCCTTGCCGAGTTCGACCAGAGTCGCCGTGGTCCGCACGATGTCCAGCACTTGCGCCTTGGTCTGCGCTGGGGTGCAGGATGCGTCGATGCCGATTACCTTGCGCTCGCGACCGTCCTTGGCGAAGCCGACCACCATGCCGGCATGGGTCGAGCCGGTGACGGTACAGACGACGATGTAGTCGAAGGCAAGGCCGAGTTCCTTCTCCTGCGCGCGCACCTCTTCGGCGAAGCCAACATAGCCCAGGCCGCCATATTTATGCACCGAAGCCCCGGCCGGAATCGGATAAGGTGTGCCGCCTTTGGCTTTCACATCGGCGATCGCCTGTTCCCAGCTTTCCCTGATTCCGATGTCGAAGCCCTCATCGACCATCTGGACATCGGCGCCCATGATCCGGCTCAAAAGGATGTTGCCGACGCGATCATAGACGGCGTCCTCGTGGGGCACCCAGCTTTCTTGCACGAGGCGGCATTTCATGCCGATTTTCGCCGCCACGGCTGCCACCATGCGCGTATGGTTGGATTGTACGCCGCCGATCGAAACCAGCGTGTCAGCGTTTGAGGCGATCGCGTCCGGGATGATGTATTCGAGCTTGCGCAGCTTGTTGCCGCCGAAGGCGAGGCCCGAATTGCAATCTTCCCGCTTGGCGTAGAGATCGACCTTGCCGCCGAGATGAGCGCTGAGCCTATCCAGTTTCTCGATATGGGTCGGTCCAAATGTGAGCGGATAGCGTTCGAACTTCTCCAACATGAGAGATCCTCCTCTGATTGTGATTTTGATGCTGGAAACACTACCAGTTTTGGCTTGAAAGGTGCTCTCAAAGATCGAGTGGAAAATACCTGAAATCTAACTTTCTGGCGCCAACATGCTATATTACTTCGATAAACTGCCTCAATAACGGAAGAATCTTCCATGAAGGCATCGCTCGACCGGATCGACCTCAAAATGTTGCGCCTGCTCCAGGACAATGGGCGGCTGACCAATGCGGAGCTGGCGCAGTCGGTTGCTGTCAGCCCGGCGACGTGCCACCGGCGCACGCAACGCTTGTTCGATGAAGGCTACATCAGCCATGTCAGGGCAGTGGTGACACCGCAGAAGGTCGACAGAGGCGCGCTGGTGATGGTTGGTGTCGTCCTCGACCGCTCGACCCCGGAAAGTTTCGCGGAATTCGAGAAGGCAGTCGCGAAACTGAAGTTCATTCTTGATTGCCATCTGGTGGCAGGCGACTTCGACTATTTTCTGAAGATCAGGGTCGGCGACATGGCGGACTTCAACCGGATCCACGGGGATCAGTTGATCGCATTGCCCGGCGTTCGCCAGACGAGGACGTTCTTCGTCATGAAGGAAGTCGTCGACAACGCGCCACTGGATTTTTGAAAGGAATGGGTTCCCCGCCGATGCATCAGACCATAGCACCGCCGGCGGCATTGCCACTGTTCCTCATGCCTGGTCGTGCTTTTCTTCGAAACGTTCGAAAAGCGATAATCATTTCATGAGCTTGTCCGGTTTTGGCCGATATTGTCTTGAATCGCCGTTTTCTCCTTCCCATTTCGATTCCACGCAGCCGGATTTTGGCTGTCTCCAACCGAAGGAATGGGAGAAAATGAACACATCTGCATTGATCCGTCCGGCCTGGACGCCGGCAACCATCGCGTTGATGGTGATCGGTTTCATGGTGTTCTGGCCACTCGGCTTCGCCATGCTTGCCTACATCATCTGGGGCGACCGCCTCGATGGTTTCAAGCGTGACGTCAACCGCGCCACCGACGGCATCTTCGCCGGCTGCCGCCGCGGTTCCGACAAGGCGGCGCGCTGGGGCCACGGCTCCGCCCGCACCGGCAACGTCGCTTTCGACGACTGGCGCGAAAAGGAACTGGAGCGCCTCGCCGAGGAACGCCGCAAGCTCGACGAGATGCTGACCGAATTCGACGACTACGCCCGCGAATTGCGTCGTGCCAAGGACCAGGACGAGTTCGACCGCTTCATGGCCAACCGCAACAAGTCGACGGCGCCGACGAAGACCGACCCGAGCACCGGGACGACCACCACCAAGCGTGGCAAGGGCTCGAACCTGCTTGACGACTGAGGCCCGGCGACAGGCCAAGGTATGATGACGGCGTCGCGCGAGCGGCGCCGTTTCTTTTTTGTTCTATTCGTTCTTCTCGAATCGCGTATCGTCCCGCCATGACCCTCGGATTCTTCCGCAATCTGACAAAGCCCAAGGCCACGCCCGTCGTGGAGCGCGAATATTGCGTCGCCGGCCGTACCTTGCCGCTCAAGATCGTCGAGAACGACCGCGCAAGGCGGCTGACGCTGCGCATCGATTCGGGCGGTAAGGGCCTGCGGATCACGGTGCCGCCAGGCCTGCGCCGCGGCGAGGTGGAAAAGTTCCTCGACCGTCACCAGGACTGGCTGGAGCAGCGGCTGGCCAAGGTGCCGGCCCGGCCGCAGGTGCGGCCGGGCATCAAGATCCCCGTACGCGGCGTGCCGCACCGCATCGTCCATGAACCTTCGAAGCGCGGCACGGTGACCATATCGAGCGACGAGCGCGGTCCGCTGCTGATCGTGCATGGCGACCGCGTGCACCTGCCGCGCCGCATCGCCGATTTCCTCAAGCGCGAGGCCAAGCGCGAGATCGAGAAGCTGGTGGGCAAACACACGCTGGCGTTGGGCAAGCGCGCCAAGGCGATCCGCTTCAAGGACACGTCGAGCCGTTGGGGCTCCTGCACCTCCGACGGCAATCTGTCGTTTTCCTGGCGCATCATGATGGCGCCGTCGCCTGTCATAAACTACCTCGTCGCGCATGAAGTGGCGCATCTCAAGGAGATGAACCACGGCCCGAAATTCTGGAAACTGTGCGAACAGCTTTGCCCCGACACCGAACGCTGCAAGGCCTGGCTGAAGCGCAATGGCGGCGCGCTGCAAGCGATTGCGTTTGAGTAGGGCATGGCCGTTAAAATCGACTATCGGGTGGCTGACGCAGGCTGGGCCGACTGCGATGTAGCTATCGACGGCAGCGCGGCCAGCGTTGAAGCATCCTATTTGGGCGATGCCTTGCTCGAGTTGATCGAGGCTACACGCGCTATCGTCGACGGTGCGAACTATTCAGTTGCTCACTTCTACGACGAGCCGGGAGAATGCCGTTTTGTCCTTGAGCCACAAGGCGACACGATCAGGGTTCGCATACTGGAATTTGGGGAAACCTGGTCAGAAGAGCCGGATGAAGCAGGCTTTGTAAGACTTGAGGCGGTATGTCCATTGCAGGAGTTCGCTGAGGCGGTTTTGGCAGCAGCGAGTCAGGTTCTCAATACCCATGGGCTGGAAGGGTACAAGGAAAAATGGGTTCGCCACGACTTTCCATCAGAAGCCGTGTATGGGTTGCGCCGCGCACTGCAAGGAGGGACCCTTCACTGACATCTGACCTCGGCATTGCGCTCAATCGTCATTCGCCGCGTTGAGCTCCTCCGGTCGCAGTCCCTCATCGCCATGATGCGGCCACGGCAGGAAGTTGCTGTCGAACTTATCGCCGCCGAAATAATCCAACGCGCGATGAGCTTCCGCGCCGTTGAAGGCCGCCTTGTCCATCAGATGGGCGATGACCTCGCGCGCCTGCGCGATCTTCTGCCTGAGTTCGGCAACGGTTCTGTCAGCCATGGTCTTGCTCCCGCCTTGTGTCCCTGTCCTTCAATAGGTAGCGCCTTTGGCCTTGCCGGCAAACAGCATGCTTTTTCTCGACTCTTGGCGCTTTTCATGCCAATCCCCGCGCCATGGCGCTCGACATCAAGATTTGCGGCTTGAAGACCGACGTGGCAATGGCCGCGGCGCTGGCCGGCGGCGCCAGCCACGTCGGGTTTATCTTCTTCGCCAAAAGCCCGCGCTATGTCGAGCCGGCCGAGGCTGGCCGCTTGCGCGAGGCGGCGCGCGGCAAGGCAAAAGCGGTGGCCGTCTCCGTGGATGCCAGCGACGCCTTCCTGGATGAGATCGTGGCAGCGATGCAGCCCGACATGCTGCAGCTGCACGGCTCGGAAACGCCGCAGCGTGTGGCCGAGGTGAAAGCCCGCTACGGCTTGCCGGTGATGAAGGCGCTGTCGGTCAGCGAGGTTGCCGACCTCGAGCGGATAAAGCCGTTTATCGGCGTCGCCGACCACTTCCTGTTCGACGCCAAGCCGCCAAAGGGCTCGGAACTGCCGGGCGGCAACGGCGTGGCCTACGACTGGCGCATCCTCACCGGCCTTGACGCCGGCGTCGATTACATGCTTTCCGGTGGACTCAACGCCGCCAATGTCGGCGATGCTCTTCGGCTTGCCAACCCGCCCGGGATAGACATTTCCTCAGGCGTGGAAAGCGCGCCGGGCGTCAAGGATCCGGCGCTGATCGAACAGTTTTTCCGGGCCGTCAGGGCAGCGCGCGACAACCGCGCCGCCTGACCGGCTCAAACCAGAGCATGTCCCGGAAAAGTGGGAACCGGTTTTCCGGCAAGGACATGCCCCCACATCGAGACCAGGAGATCGGCGATGGACAAGCCGGCGACGCCCAATTCCTTCCGTACCGGACCCGACGAACAGGGTATGTTCGGCATTTTTGGCGGTCGTTTCGTTGCCGAAACGCTGATGCCGCTGATCCTCGACCTCGAGCGGCACTGGAACGAGGTCAAGAACGATCCGGACTTCAAGGCCGAACTCACCGACCTTTCGACCCACTATGCCGGGCGGCCGTCGAAGCTCTATTTCGCGGAAGGGCTGACCAGGCATCTCGGTGGTGCAAAAGTCTATTTCAAGCGCGAGGACCTGAACCATACCGGTTCGCACAAGATCAACAACTGCCTCGGCCAGATCCTGCTGGCCAAGCGCATGGGCAAGAAGCGCATCATCGCCGAGACGGGCGCCGGTCAGCATGGCGTGGCGTCAGCCACGGTCGCGGCCCGCTTCGGCTTTCCCTGCGTCGTCTATATGGGCGCGACAGACGTCGCCCGCCAAAGCCCGAACGTCTTCCGCATGAAGTTGCTCGGCGCCGAAGTGCGGCCGGTGACCGCCGGCCACGGCACGCTGAAGGACGCCATGAACGAGGCGTTGCGTGACTGGGTGACCAATGTCGAGGACACCTATTACCTGATCGGCACCGCCGCCGGGCCGCATCCCTATCCGGAGCTGGTGCGCGACTTCCAGTCGGTGATCGGCACCGAAGCGCGCGCCCAGATCCTCGAGCAGGAAGGCCGGCTGCCGGACACCATCATTGCCTGTGTCGGCGGCGGCTCGAACGCCATCGGCCTGTTCCATCCCTTCCTCGACGACAAGGATGTTCGCATCATCGGCATCGAGGCCGGCGGCCGTGGTCTCGACGGCATCGAACACTGCGCCTCGATGAGCGCCGGCGCGCCTGGCGTGCTGCACGGCAACCGCACCTATCTCCTGCAGAATTCCGACGGCCAGATCATGGACGGCCATTCGATCTCTGCCGGTCTCGATTATCCCGGCGTCGGGCCGGAGCATTCCTGGCTGCGCGATTCCGGCCGCGTCGAATATGTGCCGATCCTCGACGACGAGGCGCTGGAGGCCTTCAAGCTGACGACGCGCGTCGAAGGCATCATCCCGGCGCTGGAATCGGCGCACGCCATTGCGCACGCGGTGAAGATCGTGCCGGCCATGGACAAGGACCAGATCGTCATCGTCAACCTGTCCGGCCGTGGCGACAAGGACGTGCACACGGTAGCCAGCATGCTGGGCATGGAGATCTGATCATGACCACCCGCATTGACCGCCGCATGGCCAAGCTGAAGACCGAAGGCCGCCCGGCCCTCGTCACCTATTTCATGGGCGGCGACCCCGACTATGAGACGTCGCTGTCGATCATGAAGGCACTGCCTGGAGCAGGCGCCGACGTCATCGAGCTCGGCATGCCGTTCTCCGATCCGATGGCCGACGGCCCGGCGATCCAGGCAGCGGGCCTGAGGGCGCTGAAAGGCGGCCAGACGCTGGTCAAGACGCTGAAGATGGCCTCGGAATTCCGTGCCGGCGACAATGAAACGCCGATCGTGCTGATGGGTTATTACAATCCGATCTACATCTATGGCGTCGACCGTTTTCTCAAGGACGCGATCGCCAGCGGCATCGATGGGCTGATCGTCGTCGACCTGCCGCCGGAAATGGACGAGGAATTGTGCATTCCGGCGCTCAAGGCCGGCATCAACTTCATTCGGCTGGCAACGCCGACCACCGACGACAAGCGCCTGCCCAAGGTGCTGCAGAACACGTCGGGCTTTGTCTACTATGTGTCGATGACCGGCATCACCGGTTCGGCGCTGGCCGACACCGGCAAGGTGGCGGCGGCGGTGCAACGTATCAAGGGTCACACCGATCTGCCGGTCTGCGTCGGCTTCGGCGTCAAGACCGCCGAGCAGGCCCGCGTGATCGGTGCCAATGCCGATGGCGTCGTCGTCGGCACCGCGATCGTCAATGCGGTGGCCAATGTGCTGGGACCGAAGGGCGAAAAGACCGCCGACCCGGCCGAAGCCGTCGCCACGCTGGTCAGCGGCCTTGCGCAAGGCGTGCGTTCGGCCCGCCTTGCTGCCGCCGAATAGTTCTCCTACCTCTCTTCCCAAATCTTCGTCAGGACAGGAGCCGAAGCGATGAACTGGATCACCAATTACGTTCGCCCGAAGATCAATTCGATGCTCGGCCGGCGCACCGACATGCCCGAGAATCTCTGGATCAAGGATCCGGAGACCGGCGAGATGGTGTTCCACAAGGATCTGGAATCCAACCAGTTCGTCATTCCGTCCTCCGGCCACCATATGAAGATCTCGGCCAAGGAACGGCTGAAGTTCTTCTTCGACAACGGCAAGTACGAGACCCTGGACAACCCTAAGGTCATGCAGGATCCGCTGAAGTTCCGCGACGAGAAGCGCTATGTCGACCGGCTGAAGGACGCCAAGGCCAAGACCGGCTTGGAAGACGCCATCATCAACGCGCTGGGGACCGTCGAAGGCCTGCCGGTGGTGGTGACCGTGCAGGACTTCGCCTTCATGGGCGGCTCGCTCGGCATGGCCGCGGGTGACGCCATCGTGCACGGTTTCGAAGTCGCCTTGCAGCGCAAGCGGCCGCTGATCCTGTTCGCCGCCTCTGGCGGCGCCCGCATGCAGGAAGGCATCCTGTCGCTGATGCAGTTGCCGCGCACCACGGTTGGTGTCGACCGCCTGAAGGAAGCCGGCCTGCCCTACATCGTCGTCTTGACCAATCCGACCACGGGCGGGGTAACTGCCTCCTACGCCATGCTGGGCGACGTGCACATCGCCGAGCCGGGCGCGCTGATCGGCTTTGCCGGGCCGCGTGTCATCGAACAGACCATCCGGGAAAAGCTGCCCGACGGGTTCCAGCGCTCCGAATACCTGATGGAACACGGCATGGTCGACATGGTGGTGTCGCGCCTGGAGATGCGCCAGACCATCGCACGGCTGCTGAAGATGCTGCTCAAGCTGCCGGAGGAGCAAAAGCCGCTCGAGCCGGAAATCCTGCCGCCGGCGACAATTCCGGCCGAGGCACGGCCACAGGCCTGACGCGACACTCTTCGCCGCGAACCGCGATTGCGCCGTGTCCGTGGCGCGCTGTAGCTTTTTGATTGCCATGGCCATTGTGAAACCGATTCTGGTTCCCGGGCCATGGGCCAGGATTGTGCCATGAAAACGCTTGCCGCCGACCGCGAAATCGAAGCCCTGATGGCGCTTCACCCGAAAGGCTTCGACCTTTCGCTCGACCGCATTTCACGGTTACTGAAGCGGCTCGACGACCCGCAGGACCGGGTGCCGCCGGTGATCCATATCGCCGGCACCAACGGCAAAGGCTCGTGCGCCGCGTTTTCACGCGCACTGCTCGAGGCGGCGGACTATCGTGTCCATGTCCACACCTCGCCGCATCTGGTGAACTGGCACGAGCGTTACCGGCTGGCCGCCGATGGCGGCGGCAGGCTGGTCGACGACCGGGTGTTCGCCGATGCCATCGCCCGTGTCGCCAGGGCCAATGAAGGCGAGCATATCACCGTCTTCGAGATCCTCACCGCCGTCACCTTCCTGCTGTTTTCCGAACACCAGGCCGATGCCGCCATCATCGAGGTCGGGCTCGGCGGCCGTTTCGATGCCACCAATGTCATCAAGGAGCCGGCCGTATCGGTGATCATGCCGGTGTCGCTCGACCACGAGGCCTATCTCGGCGACCGTGTCGAACTGATCGCAGCCGAAAAGGCCGGCATCATCAAACGCGGCTGCCCGGTGGTCATCGGCGCACAGGAAAGCGAGACGGCACTGCAGGTGCTGATCGAGACCGCCGAGCGGCTTGAATGTCCGACCTTCGTCTACGGCCAAGATTTCCTCGCCTTCGAGGAGAACGGCCGCATGGTCTACCAGGACGAGGACGGCTTGATGGACCTGCCGCCACCAAGGCTGCCCGGGCGCCACCAGTTCGCCAATGCGGCGGCGGCGATCGCGGCGGTCAAAGCGGCCGGCTTCGAGATCAGCCATCGCGCCGCCGAGAAGGCGATGACCAACGTCGCCTGGCCCGGCCGGATGCAGAAGCTGGCGCAGGGCCGGCTGGCCGAACTGGCGCCGAAGGGCGCCGACATCTGGCTCGACGGCGGCCACAATCCGGGCGCCGGCGTGGTGGTTGCCGAAGCGCTGGCCGAGCAGGAAGAAAAGAACCCGCGACCACTCTTCCTCATCTCGGGCATGATCAACACCAAGGACCAGAGCGGCTATTTCCGCGCCTTCAAGGGCCTCGCCCGGCATGTCTACACGGTGCCGGTGAGCCTCAGCGACGCCGGCGTGCCGAACGACGAACTGGCGATCCGCGCGACGGAAGCCGGGCTGACGGCCGAACCGGTGAGTTCCGTCGCCAGCGCGCTGATGTTGCTGCGCGACACCTGGGACGGCCCGGCGCCGCGCATCCTGATCGGCGGTTCGCTCTATCTGGCCGGTGCGGTGCTCGCCGAAAACGGCACGCCCCCGACCTGAGGTCGGTTTCGGCGATCACCGCAAGGAGCAGTCATGATCAAGGTCAAGCAGCTCGCTCACGTCTGCATCTTCGCCAATGATCTGGAGGCGACGCGAAGCTTCTACCGCGATGTCCTCGGCATGGACACCCAGTTCAATTTCCTGCGCGACGGCAAGATTTTCGGGCTCTACCTCGATTGCGGCGGTCGCAGCCATGTCGAGGTGTTCCAGAAGGACGAGGCCCGCTACAGCGACCTGAACCAGATCAACCACTTCTGCCTTGAGGTGGAAAACATCGACGCAGCGATCGCCCATATCAGGTCGAAGGGCGTCGACGTCACGGCAAAGAAACTCGCCTGCGACGACACCTACCAGGCGTGGATTCGCGACCCCAACGGCGTGAAGATAGAACTGTTCGAGTATACCGAAAAAAGTGCGCAATTCGCCGGAGGCGATCGTATCGCCGACTGGTAATGGCGCCTGCCGCCCGATGGCCTTCGCGGTTACTTCAACTCGATTTCGATGAAGGCGTATTCGCCCTCATTGGCATTGATGACGTCGTGTTCGACGCCCTCCTTGCGGAAATAGGGCGCGCCCTTTTTCATCTCGGCGAAGGATTCGCCGTCCTTGGTCAACAGCTTCACCTTGCCGTCCATCAGCGGCACGACGACATAGTCGTGGCCGTGGCGGTGCCAGCCGGTGTTGTCGCCGGGCGCAAAGCGATACTCGGTGACGATGACACGCTCATTGTCGATGAAGACGGTGGCCTTGGCGGATCCGGTCATGGGCGTACTCCTTGCTTCTCGTGACAACAGAAGACATGGAGTGCGCAGGCGTGAGGGCCAGAACCACCCACCGATGACGCCAACAAAAAGCCCGGCGCGAGGCCGGGCTTGATGTCAGGAATTTGGGACGGATCAGGCGAGGCTGCCATTGATCCAGTGCGACAGCGCGGTCTTGGGTGCGGCGCCAACCTTCATGTCGGCCACTTCGCCGCCCTTGAAGATCATCAGCGTTGGGATCGAGCGCACGCCAAACTGCGCGGCAAGCTCGGGATTCTCGTCGATGTTCAGCTTGGCGATCTTAACCTTGGCGCCGAGTTCGGTGGCGATGTCTTCGAGCGCCGGAGCGATCATCTTGCACGGACCGCACCATTCCGCCCAGAAATCGACGACGACCGGTACGTTGGCGTTAAGCACATCGGCCTGGAAATTGCTCTTGTCGACCTTGACGGTGGTCATGCTGAAAATCCTTTCGAAAGTTTTTGTCGCACCAAATGTGGTGGTGATCGCGCCCTTCTTCAAGCAGGTGTTGTGTCACGCTCCTGTGAGTCGAGCAAGGGCGTCATCCATGGCACCGGCCGGCAGTTCGATCAGCCGCGGCGCTTCGGTGAACAGCAAGGCCGCCTTGACCGCGCATCCGGGATAAAGCGGCTGCAGCAGGGCGCGATAGAGGGCGAGTTGCAGGACGTAAGCCTGCGGGACCTCGGCCAGGGAGGCGGGTGCCGGCCGGTTGGTCTTGTAGTCGACGATAGAGACCGCGTCCGACGTCACCGCCAGCCGGTCGATCTTGCCCGAAATCGAGCGCTTTTTGCCCTTGACCTCCAGGCTGCCCATGATCGCGACCTCGGCGCGCGACGATGGCGCAAACAGCGGACCGAAGCCGGGATCGGCGAGAATGGCGGTGACTGAGGCCAGGGCCTTTTCGCGCTCGCCGGCAGGCCATTGGCCTCCGGTTCGGGCGAGGTAGCGTTGCGCCGCGCCCTCGCGTGCGCCCTCGGCAATGCCCGGCAACATCTGCAGCAATTTGTGCAAAGCGAGGCCGCGCAACACGGCAAAGCCTGGCTCGGCATCGGCGTCGAGCACCGGCGAAGCCTTGTCGACCACCGGTTCCTTGCCTTCGTCGATGAGCGCCGAGGCGCCAGATGGCGACAGCGGACGCGGCAAATCCTCGAAAGGCGGCAAGGGCCGGAACAGCGTCGCCGGCAATGGCCCGAAACTGTGCGCCTGCCGCGCCTGCTCGCTGGAAACCAATGCGACGGGCGGCAGCTTGGTGACGTGGAAACGATGCACCAGATCGCCGCCGGCAGGATGCGGGCGCTCCACGCTCTCAGGCGCACCGATCAACGCGCGGCTGACGATCGAATGCCAGGTGCCGGTATTCGGCGCCCGCTTGCCGTGGTAGCCGCAGACGATCAGCCGGTCCTCGGCGCGGGTCATGCCGACATAGAGCAGCCGGCGGTATTCGTCGTCGGCGAGTTCCCGTGCCCGCACGGCCGCAGCCTTGGAAAACCCATTGGCGACGTCGCTGGCCGAGCGCCAAAGATAGCCCTTGCCGTCCCAGCCCGAGCCTTCGAAAGGCATCAGCCGCGGCAGATGCTGGTCGCTGAACGGCGCCGAACCGCCGTCGACCAGGAACACGACCGGCGCTTCCAGGCCCTTGGCCGCGTGCACGGTCATGACGCGGACCTCGTCGCGGGTTTGGTCCATCTCACGCTTGATCTCGGGGCCGGCATTCTCCAGCGTCGACAGGAAGGCTTCCAGCCCGGGCAGGCCGGTTCGCTCCTCGGCAAGGCAGAAGCTCAGGAACTCGTCGAGAATGTCGCCGGCCTCAGGGCCGAGCCGCGCGATCATCCTCTTGCGCACGCCATCGCGCGCCAACAGGCCGGCGTAAAACTCGAACACCGGCTTGAAGGCGGCCTCGTTCGTCCAGATGTCGAGCTGGGTGACGACCGCCGCCAAAGCCTCGCTCTCGCCGGCATGGGCGCGCAGCGATGCAAACAGCGACAGGCCGGTCGGCCTCTCCGCCGCAAGCGCAAAAAGCCCCTCCTCCGGCAGATCGAAGATCGGGCTGCGCAGAACGGCGGCGAGCGACAGATCGTCCTGCGGCTGGATGAGGAGATGGCCGAGCGCGATCAGGTCCTTGACCGCAATGTGTCCAGGCAGGCTCAACCGGTCGGCGCCGGCGACCGGAATATCGCGGCGTTTGAGCGCCCGGGTCAACGCGTGGACGAAGCGATCGCGCTTGCGCACCAGCACCAGCACGTCGCCCGGCCGCAGCCGCTTGCCACGGCCTTCGACGATCTCGCCGGCGCCGATCCAGCCGGCAATGGTGGCCGCGACATGCTCGGCAACGCGCACCGCCGGCGCATGCGCATGGTCGATGGCTTGCGTCCAGTCGTCGGGCTCGTCGACGACGTCGGCACCGACCGACGGCCAGACTTCGACATAGCCCGGCGCGTCGGTGCGGATCGCCTGGTGGCGCAGCGGATCAGGATCATGGCTGATGCCGCGCCGCACGACAGGATCGGCAAAGACGCGATCGACTGCGGTCAGAACATCGTCGGTCGAGCGGAACGACCAGGTCAGCTTGAGGTCGGCGAAGGACGCCTCTGCATCACGCACCCGTCCCGCAAACAGAAGCCGGCTATCGGCGAAGGAGTCCGGCGCGGCGCCCTGAAAGGAATAGATCGACTGCTTTTCGTCACCGACGGCAAAGACCGTGCGATGGACCCTGTCGCGGGCGCCGAAGCCGGCAAAGAATTCTTCCGCCAGCCGCTTCACCACCTCCCATTGATCCGGGCTGGTGTCCTGTGCCTCGTCGAGCAGGATGTGGTCGATGCCCTGGTCGAGCTTGTACTGCACCCAGGGGCCGGCATCGGGCCGCGCCAAAAGATTGACCGTGCGGGTGATCAGGTCGTTGAAGTCGAGAAAGCCGCGGCTGCGCTTCAACACCTCGTAGCGGGCGATCAGCCAGTCGGCGATGGTCAGCGCGGCGCGCGTGCCTTCCAACATCCGGAACAGGGCCAGCCTGTCGACCGTTTCGACGATGGCATTGGCCGTCGAGAGATACCGTTCCGCCAGATCCGGCAGTCGGTCGACCAGGGCTTTCTTGAAGGCCTTTGCCGGATCGTAGGCATCGCCATCGGTCTTGAGGAAGGCTCTCGCAAGCTGTTGCAGACGGCGAACAGCGTCGGCCTCGGTGAAAGCCTGACGCGCATAGGGCAGGATGTTGTTCAGCACCGTCCTGGCATCGGTTGCATCCGCGGCCTGGGCGAAGCCGGCAAAATAGCCGGGCAGGAAACCCGGCAACGGCCAGACCGATGCCGCTATGCCTTCGGCGGTCTGGCCGGGGCGGAAATGGAATTCATCGAATAGCGCCTGGAAACGCGTGCCATCGCGCCCAATCAAGTCGATGAAATTGCGCAAGCCGTCGCGCTTGCGCACGATCTCGCCCAGCAAGGCATCGAGCCCGGCTTCGCCGCCACGATCGAGAATGGCGGCAAACGCCTCGGCCAGGTCCATGTCGCCGGCGGCCGTTCCGGAAATCATGTCGCGGCGCGCGGTGGCGAACAGCGACGCCTCCATCGCCGGATCGAGCATTTCGAAATGCGCCGGGATGTTGGCCTCCAGCGGGAACTGATGAAGCACCGATTCACAGAAGGCATGGATGGTCTGGATCTTCAACCCGCCGGGCGTTTCCAGCGCCTCGGCGAACAGGCGCCGTGCCCGGCGCATGGTCTCAAGATCGGGCCGGCGGCCTTCCAACGTTTCGATCCTCGCCGCCAATTCCGCGTCGCCAAGTGCCGTCCACTCCGACAGCGTCGAAAACACCCGGTTCGACATGTTGGCGGCGGCGGCGCGTGTATAGGTTAGGCACAAGATCTTCGACGGATCGGTGCCGCGCAGCAGCAGCCGGATGACTCGCTGGGCCAGCACATGGGTCTTGCCGGAGCCGGCGTTGGCCGACACCCAGGCGGAATTCTGGGGGTCGGCGGCGCGAGCCTGACTGGTCGCGGTGTCGCTGGGAATGGGATAGGCCTTCTTCATGCCTCCCCTCCCTCGTCGCCGGCATCGCCGCCGGCGGACCATTCGAGCACACGGGCAAGATGGTCGTAATCGCCATCGGTCTCGCCTTCGCGAAACGGCAGCGCACGCGACAGATATCCGGTCGCCGGGTCGGCATAGTGGATCAGGAGCTTTTCCAGCCGCGCCCAGGCTTCTTCGGCGAGATCGGTGGCGGTGCGCGGCTGGCGATTGTGTTCGAGGATCGATTCCTCGAACACCTCGCCATTCGGCTTCAGGCGCACGAACGCCAGTTGCGAAGGTTGGCGCGTGCCCAGATCCTTGAAGGCGCCCCGCCTGAGCAGCGCGCCCTCCAGCGCCAGTTGCGGTGCGAGCAGCGTGTGCGCCTGTGCCTTGGACGGCGACGAACCTGTTTTGTAGTCCAAGATATCGGCCATCCCACCGGCCAGCAGGTCGACGCGGTCGGCATAGCCGGACAGCGTCACGCCGGACTGCCCGACGACGGTCTTTCCGGCGCGCTCCTCGGCATGCCGCCGCATCACCGCGTCGGCGCGCGTGCGCTCCCACTCGATGATGTTGGCGGCGAGTTTCTCAAAACGCGGCCACCACACCGCCTCAACATCGGCCGGAAGTGCGGCTTCGGCAAAGCAGGCGCGGCCAGCAGCGATGAGGCCGGCGAGCGCGTCGGCTGCGCGCGGATCGGCAACGCGCGCCGAGAACAGATGCAGGATGGCGTGGAACAGCGTGCCGCGCTCGGCCGCACCGGGGTCGCGGATGACCGGATCGAGCGGCATCAGGCCGAGAATTTTTCGTGCATAGACGGCGTAGGGATCACGGCGCAGCGTCTCGATCTCGGTGACCGAGAAATGGTTCGGGCGAACCGACAAAGGCGGCTTCGGCTGTGGCCGCGGTGCGAAATCCTGCCTTGGGCCGGTGTCGAGCGCGCGTGCCCAGGCGAGCAATTCTTCGCCGCGCCGACGCAGTTCAACCGCCTGGTCGTTGCCTATGAATGTGAGCAGGCGCTGCAGCCACCGCGACGGCACGGCAGGCGCGTCGCCGGCACGCGCCGAGCGGGCCAGCACCACCTTCTTCGCGCCCAAGGCCATCTGGAAATCATGCGCGGCAAGGCCGATGCGCCGTTCGGGTGGTTCGAGATCGATGCCGGTCTTCATCAGCCGCGACATGAAGCGGTCGCTCTCGGGCTTGCGCGGCCACACGCCCTCGTTGAGCCCGCCGATGACCAGCGTGTCGACATCCTGCAAGCGCGCTTCCAACGCGCCCCAGATGGCGATGTTCCTGTCGGTTCCCTGTGCCGGCTTGACCGTTTCAGGCGCGATCAGCGCCGCCATCACGTCGGGCCACTCGTCCGCGGCGAATGAGAGTGGCGCGGAAGCCGCGACCAGCCCACGCAGCAATTCGGCAAGCTTTTCGCCGGCGTCACCCGCATAGAGCAAACCAAGGCCGCCATCGGCGGTGCGGCCGAGACTTTCGAGCGCCACGACGCTGGCTCCGACCAGCGCTGCAAGGTCGGCGTCCGCCTGGCCGCGAAACGCCGCGAGCGGCGCCAGCGCTTGCGTGAGGCGTTCGAGCAAATTCTTCGCGGCTTCGATGGAGCGCAGGGTGAGACGGGAAAACCAGAAGGGCTGCCGGCTGCCGCCGGCAAGGCCGGTGAGACGGGTTTCGAACAGTTCCGGTAGCGAAACGATGTCGGGGCGGCCGGTGCCGCCGCGCAGCGCCACCAGTTCGACCAGCTCCGCCGCGTGGCGCACATCGGCTCGTTCGAGGCCAAGCCCAAGCAGTGGATGCTTGAGCAGCGACAGCAGGCCGACCGGATCGCCTGGCCGGTACACCGCCTCGAGCGCCAGGCCGAGCAGGCTGGCCGCCGGGGTGTTGGCGAGCGGCGTGCCACCGGAATCGTCGGCGACAACGCCGAACCGCAGGAGCTCGACCGAGACGCGCCGCGCCAGCGCGCGGTCGCCGGTGACAAGAGCCGCCCTTTCGCCCGGCTCTTCGACCGCGCGCTTGAGCGCAACAGCGATCGCGACGGCTTCATCGCGTTCGCTGGCGGCTTCGAGCAGCGTCACACCGGCAAAGGCCCCGGCAATGTCGGAGGCTGAAAAGCCCTCGCGCGTCTCGGCCCACAATTCGGTGGTTTCGGCCGGCCGCAGCGCTTCGCCGACCAGGGCGGCGCGGAGCGCAAGCCGCGGCTCGGCCGTGCCGATCTCCTCGACATCGCCACGCAGCACGCCGATCTTGCCGATCAGCCTGGCGAGACCGTATTGCGGGTGGCCGAGCACGGCCGGACGCGCGCCGGGCGCCGCGATTGCCTGGAACGACGCTTCGTCCAGCGTCCGGTCGAGACCGGGCAACACGATGGCGCCACCGGGCAAGCGGGCAATCGCGGCAAGCAACTCGGCCGTGGCCGGTATCGAGCCGGTCGAGCCCGCAGCGATGACCGGCCCAGCTGGCGGATTGCGCTGCAGCCGTGCGGCTTCAGCGCGGATCAGCGCGCTGCGATGCGCGGCCGGGTTGGAGCGATCGCGTTCTTCAAGGAATTTCGGCCACGCATCGGTGACGATGCCGAGAAATTCAAGCGTCACCTGCCACCATCCGGCAAGGTTACCGGTCACCAGGCCGGTGAGCTTGGCCCAATCCGTGCCTTCCGTCTCGATTTCGTCCATCAGCCGGGCGAGATCGCGCGACAGCCAGATCGCGTCGGCGGTGGAGGCAGGGATGACGATCTCCTCGGCAAAGAGCGCCGCGACATGCGCCGGCAGCCGGCGTTTCCAGGCGCGCACCAGCGGCGCCAGCAGCAACAGGCGTTCGCTTGCCGAAATCGGCGGCGCGAGGTTGATGGCGGCGGACGCCTCGGTTTCGAATGCAGCCTCATCCTCATCGAACTCGCCGAGCGGACGGATGACCGGCAGGATCGCCGAGCCGCCGCCGCCGCGTGCCGCCAGGCTGTCGACGAAAACACCCCGCAAGGCGCGCGCCGCGCGGCGCGTCGGCACGTAGATGGTGACGTCGGCCAAAGCGAGCGGGTCGCCGTCAAACCGGAACCCCGGAACAAGGCGCCCGGCAAGCAGCGCCTCGGCAAGCGTCGGCAGGAACGGCGCTCCGGAGGGAATTGAGAAAACGCGGCTTGAGCCGCTCATTTCAACTCGGCTAGCGCGCCAGCCACGGCCGCTTCGGCGAGCGGAATGGCATCGGGCGTGCCGACGGTGATCCAATGACCCTGCATCGGCATGCCGAACAGCCGGCCGGCAGCAATGGCGGTGTCGAAATAGGCGTTGAGCGAGTGCGGCCCGGACTGCGCATCCTCGAACAGGCGCGGATGGACGATCGCCGCTCCCGCATAGATCAGTCCGGCCGGATCACCTTTTGATCGCCGCAAGCCACCATCCGGCGCCACCAGGAAATCGGTGCTGCCGTAGTGTCCGGTCGCCTGATGGAGATCCGCCAGCATCAGCAGAATATCCATTTTCGCCGCGTCCCACGCAAGGGCAAGACGGCCGAGATTGAGAGGACCCTGGTCGATCCAGAAGGTATCGGCGTTGAGGATGTAGAATGGTTTTCCGCCCAGCTCGGGCAGCGCCTTGACGATGCCGCCGGCGGAATCGAGCAGCTTTTCGCTCTCATCGGAGATGATGATTTTTGGCGTGCGGCGCGCCGCGACATGGGCAATAATCTGTTCGGGAAGATAATGGACGTTGACGACGGCCTTGCCGACACCGGCGGCGGCCAGGCTGTCGAGCCCCCAGTCGAGCAAGGTCTTGCCGGCGATCTTGACCAGCGGCTTGGGAATGGTGTCGGTGATCGGCCGCATGCGCTTGCCAAGCCCGGCGGCGAGCACGATGGCAGTGTCCAGTTTTGCTGTCACAGTGCCCGCTCCTCCAGCAAGCCGTTGGCGTTGTAGAACTCCCGCAGGCTGGCCAGCCCCGGATGAGACAGCGCCCGACGCAGATAATCGCGAATGCGTGGCAGGTGCTTCAGATAATATGGCTTGCCGTCGCGCTTTTCGAGGCGGACGAAGATGCCGAGGATCTTGGAGTTTCGCTGCGCCGCCATGATCGCGTAGGATTCCAGGAAGCCGTCTTCGTCGAAGGCGCCGGCTGCGTGGCGCGCCGCGACATAGGCGTCGAGCGTCCCTTTCTCGATCTCGGGCGACATCGTAACACGCGCGTCCATGGCGAGCGAGGCGACGTCATAGGCGCACGGACCGATCAGTGCGTCCTGGAAATCGACGATCCCGAGCCGATCATGCCCGGCGCGGTCGCCGCGCCAGATGATGTTGGGCGAATGGAAATCACGCAGCATCAGCGTGGTTTCGCGGCCTCGCAGCCGGTCGAGGAGCGCGTTCCATTGCTGGTGGTAACCGGCACGCAAGGCATCGCTGGCCGGGCTGCCTGATATGGCCGGCACGTACCAGTCGACCAGCAAATCGGCCTCGATCATCATGGCATCACGGTCGAAAGGCGGCACGTCGTGGAAGCTGTCCTGCCCCGTTGCCAGGCGCTGCGGCCAACTCCTGCCATGCATCATGGCCAGCAGCTCCGCCGCCGCCGCATAACGCTCGGCCACCGGCTGGCCATCGCCGTTGAGAAATCCTTCCGAACCAAGATGTTCGAGCAGCAGGAACCCCTGATTCTGGTCCTCGGCATGGATTTCCGGAACGCTCACCCCACCCGCCTTCAAAGCCCGGTCGATGGCGACGAAGGCGGAGACCGACTGCGCGGTGTGAGCGATCTCGGCATAGGGCTTGCCGTCGCGGACCGACGGCCCGAGCACCAGCCGCGGCGAGTTCATCAAGACCTGCGGCTTTCGGCCGGCAAGCGAGACAATCTCGTAGGAGCGGGCCGAGGCATCGCCGATGAAATGGCGGCGCCTTGCGTCGCCCCAGCCGGCAGTTTGGAGAAAGTCGCGCATGGCCAGCGATCGCGCCACGCGGTCGAAGGCGGCGCCCTCGCCCGACAGCCGGGCCAGCCGTCCCTCGCCATGCTGGACGAGTTCGATCAGAACCGAGGTTTTCGGCAGGTAGCCTTCGGCTCGTTCGGGCCATTCGACCAGGGCAGCGCCTTGCGCCAGGGCTTCGTCGAAACCAAGTTCGTCAATCTCAGCCGCCGAGGACAGGCGGTAGAGATCGAAATGATGGACAGGGATACGGGTGTCGTAGCTCTGCACCAGCGTGAAGGTCGGGCTTGGAACATCGAGACCGGCATCGTCGGCCAAAGCCCTGATCAACGCCCGCGCCAGGGTGGACTTGCCGGCGCCGAGGTCGCCCTTGAGCGCCAGGACGTCCCCCGGACGCAATGACAACGCCAGATCCTCGCCCAGCAACGCTGTCTGTGTCTCGTCGGCGAGTAAACGCTCCAGCACCAATCCCGTCATCGAGCGCGCTACTCGGCCGCGGCGCGGATGCCCGGCATGTCGGGAAAGGTGCAGATGACGGTCGTGCCCTTGTCCTTGCCGGTTTCGATGCGAACGCTGCCGCCATGCAGCTCGACAAAGCTCTTGACGATCGACAGGCCGAGACCGGCACCGCGCCGGCGGCCGCCATTGGCACGCGGCTCAAAACGGCGGAACACCGAATCGAGCAGATCTGGCGGCATGCCGGGGCCGTCGTCATGAACCGAGAATTCCACCCCGTCCGCCAGATGGCGGCAGGTGAGCCGGATGGTGCTGGCTTCCGGCGCATAATTGGCGGCGTTGCTGAGCAGATTGTAGAGGATCTGGCGGACGCGGATCTCGTCGCCGTGGAACGTCTTCGGCGCAGCACTGGCGTCAACCTCGAGCCTGATCGAATGCTCTTCCAGCCGGTCGGCCACCAGTTCGGCCGCGGCCGCGATGGTACGATCGACATGCACCTCTGAAATATCGAGCTGCATGATGCCGGCGTCGACCGTCGCCAGGTCGAGGATGTCGTTGACGATGGTGAGCAGGACCGAGGAGGACGATCCGACATGCTCGACATATTCGCGCTGCTTCTGCGTCAGCGGGCCGGTCGCCGGCAGCGACAAAAGTTCGGTGAAGCCGATGATGTTGGTCAGCGGCGAGCGCAATTCATAGGAGACGTGCTGGACGAATTCGTTCTTGAGCTGGTCGGATTTCTGCAGCGCCTCGTTCTTGTCCTTCAGCGCCCGCTCGACGTTGACACTGTCGGTGACGTCGACGAAGGTCATCATCACTTGCCCGTTGGGCAGCGGGATCATGGCGTAGCTCAGCACATTGCCATTGTTGAGTTCTGTCTGGCCGTGACGGTCACGGCGCTCGTCGTCGAACCCGGTGATGGCGGCAACGAAACCCGGCCAGGGACTGTCCGCCGCCGCCTGCCGGTCGCAAAGGTCGCGGATCGCGGACACGTGCACATTGGGCTTGGCCGCATCGCCGCTCAGGCCCCAGAGCTTGGCAAAGGCAGGGTTCGACAGACGAAGCCTGCCATCGGGGCCGAACACCGCCACGCCTTCGGCAAGATTGTCGAGCGTCTCGCCCTGCACCCGCACCGCTGTCTGGTAGCGGCTTTCGAGGTCCATCTTCTCGGTCAGGTTCTCGAACACCCAGGTCACGCCGCCCTTGGGCTGCGGGTTGGCGACGACGCGGATGGTCTTGCCGTCCGGCAGATGCCACCAATGTTCCTGCGATTCGACGGCGCGGTAAGCGCCGAGCAGGCCTTCCTTCCAGCGGCGCCATTCCGGCTGTTCGGCGATCTTGCCCGAGCTGCGCAGCCGGTCGAGCAGCAGAGCATTGTCGGGAGCGCTGTGCAGGAAGCCGCTGTCGAGGCCCCACAGCTTCTGGAAAGCCTGGTTGAAGAACCGCAATTTCTCGTCGGTGTCGAAAATGGCGACAGCCGTGTTTAGCTGGTCGAGCGTGTCGGCGTGGCTCCTGACGGTCCGTTCGTACTCGCTGCGAACGGTCTCGATGGCGCTGGTGTCGCAGGCAAGGCCGGCCGAGCCATCCGCACCGGCAAAGTCGGTGACCGCAAACATACGGCGGTCGCCTTCGATCACGGTGGAAAGCGACTGCTCGAAGACCGGATGCGTCTTGTGCTGGGCGGCAATCGCATCGCGTGCCTGGCCGCCGAGGAACTCCTTTGCCTCGCGAACCGCAGCTTCGGCACTTTCGGCTTCGACCGCATCGGCATAGGCCCGGTTGACCCACTTCAGCCGCCCATCCTCGCTGCGAAGCCATGCCGGCATGTTCAACGCGTCGAGCAGGCCGATCATCGTGTCATGGTCGGCCGCCAGCCGCTGGTTCTCGATCTTCAGCCTGGCCTGGCTGCGCTGCGTCTCCGAGAGCGAGACGAAACGTACCAGCACGTGGGCTGCGCTTTTGCGGCCATGCACTTCGAGCGGTGCGCCGGCCTGCGATTCGATGACGAGGTCGAAGTGTTTCGCCTTCTCGCGCAATCCCGCGACGGCATGTTCGAGCGCCGCCGCCGAACGCGGCATCAGCCAGCGGCCGAAAGCGAGGAAAGCGGCACGGTCCTCGGGGGCACCGCTTTCCACGGGCAATGTGCCGATGAGTTCGGGCTTCTTGTTTTCCGCGGCCCAGACGACCAGGCGCTGGTCGCGCAGATTGAGCAGCGCCTCCGAGCGCCGCAGGGCCGCGTTGATGTCGGCGAGGCGGCTCCTGAGTTCGACATTGTCCGCCGAGGTGCGGGCTCTTTCGCGGATGAGAACGATGGCCGACAGAAGTGCCGCGCCGGTCACGCCGACAAACACTGCAAGCTGCATGACCTCGATCGCGCTGATCGACATCCCGGCCGTGGTCACGCCGGCGGCTTCGGCATGCGCAACCGCATAGGCCAAGGGGCAGGCAAACGCGGATGTGGCAAGGAACAGTGCCGCGCGAGCACGCCATGACAGGCTTCCGCCGTGCAAGGCGGAGCCAGTAACCCCCGAATCGTCTTGGCCGCCGGAAACGGCCCGTCCCGCTCTGTGCGGGTGTTGCCCCGGCATGTCTTGGTCCTCTCCGCCGCCTGAATGCAAGACCGCCCTGATGCGTGCCTCTCTTGATCCCCTCTCGGGCCGGAAGCGTCGCGAATCACCTGACAATAAACCCTCGCCGAATCGCCGTGAAGGCTGGCGGCGCGCAAAAATAAAGCCGGGCGAAAAGTCAATCGCCCGGCATCAATATCTGGTAGCAATTTTAGCTTTGGTTAATAGCGGTAGTGTTCCGGCTTGAATGGACCCTGCTGGGTCACGCCGATATAGGCAGCCTGCTCACCGGACAACTCGGTCAGGCGGGCGCCAAGCTTGTCGAGATGCAGGCGCGCGACCTTTTCATCGAGATGCTTGGGCAGGACATAGACCTGGTTCGCGTACTGGCCGGGCTTGGTGTAGAGCTCGATCTGGGCCAGCACCTGGTTGGTGAACGAGGCCGACATGACGAAGCTCGGATGACCGGTGGCGTTGCCGAGATTGAGCAGCCGGCCTTCCGACAGCAGGATCATCCGCTTGCCGTCCGGGAAGGTGATCATGTCGACCTGCGGCTTGACGTTGGTCCATTTGAGATTGCGCAGCGCGGCCACCTGGATCTCGTTGTCGAAGTGACCGATGTTGCCGACGATCACCATGTCCTTCATCGAGCGCATGTGGTCGAGGGTGACGACGTCCTTGTTGCCGGTGGTGGTGATGACGATGTCGGCGGTGGGCGCCGCATCTTCCAGCGTGACGACTTCAAAGCCGTCCATCGCCGCCTGCAGGGCGCAGATCGGGTCGACCTCGGTGACCTTGACGCGGGCGCCGGCGCCCTTGAGCGAGGCCGACGAGCCCTTGCCGACGTCGCCGTAGCCGCAGACAACCGCGACCTTGCCGGCCATCATGGTGTCGGTGCCACGACGGATGCCGTCGACCAGCGATTCCTTGCAGCCATATTTGTTGTCGAATTTCGACTTGGTGACCGAGTCGTTGACGTTGATGGCGGGGAAGGGCAGCAGGCCCTTCTTCTGCAACTGGTAAAGCCGGTTGACGCCGGTGGTCGTCTCTTCTGTGACGCCGCGGATCGCTGCCTTCTGCTTGGTGAAGAAGCCGGGCGAAGCCTTCAGGCGCTTCTTGACCTGGGCATAGAAGTATTCCTCTTCCTCGCTCTGCGGGTTGGACAGCACGTCCTCGCCGGCCTCGGCGCGGGCGCCGATCAGGATGTACATGGTGGCGTCGCCGCCATCATCGAGGATCATGTTGGAGGTGCCGCCGTCGGCCCACTGGAAAATCTTGTCGGTGTAGTCCCAATACTCCTCGAGCGACTCGCCCTTGACGGCGAACACCGGGATACCGGCCTCGGCGATGGCGGCGGCCGCATGGTCCTGGGTCGAGAAGATGTTGCAGGAAGCCCAGCGGATATCGGCGCCGAGCGCCTTCAGCGTCTCGATCAGCACCGCCGTCTGGATGGTCATGTGCAGCGAGCCGGTGATGCGCGCGCCCTTCAGCGGCTTCTTGTCGCCGAATTCCTCGCGGCTGGCCATCAGGCCCGGCATTTCGGTTTCGGCGATCTCGATTTCCTTGCGGCCCCAGCCGGCAAGCGAGATGTCGGCGACCACATAGTCCTTGCTACCCGTCATGGCAGTGCTCCGATGCGAATTGTTCTTGCTGCGAATTGGTTGCGGATGCGCCCACGCCGGTCGGCGCGTCGAAGGGCGCGAATTCCCGGTCTGACTAGCAGATCGGCGCTCGGACGACAATGGGATATAAAGAAATCTTTATCCCTGCATGTCCATCGGACATGCTTTGGCGATGTAGAGGATCAGCTTTCCTCGCCGAAGCGGGACGCCACCAATTGCTCCAGCGCGTCGATGACCTGCAGCGCCTGCGGCCCGCTGGCGGTGACACGGATCGAGTAGCCCGGGCTTGCCGCCAGCATCATCAGGCCCATGATCGAGGTGCCGCCGACCTTGACGCCGTCCTTCTCGACATGCACCGAAGCGTCGAAGCCGCTCGCCAGTTGGACGAATTTCGCCGAGGCGCGCGCGTGCAGGCCGCGCTGGTTGATGATGGGAAAATCCCGGACGATCTGATCTTCTTCCGGGGACAGCGCGTTCATTTGCTGCTCAAAAGCTGGCTGGCGACGTTGATGTATTTGCGGCCGGCCGCCTGCGCCTCATCAAGTGCGGCCGCCATGTTGTCGCCCTTGCGGATCGAGGAGAGCTTGATCAGCATCGGCAGGTTCATGCCGGCTATCACCTCGGTGCGGCCGGACTCCATCACCGAAATGGCAAGGTTGGAGGGGGTGCCGCCGAACATGTCGGTCAGCACGATGACGCCCGTTCCGGTGTCGACACGGGCGACGGCGTCGACGATGTCGCGACGACGCTGCTCCATATCGTCATCGGCGCCGATCGCCACGGTTTCGAAATTGTCTTGTGGCCCGACGACATGTTCCACGGCATGTCGGAACTCGGCGGCCAGTTGACCGTGCGTTACAAGCACGAGTCCGATCATTCTTTGGTGGCTCCCGTCATCGCCGCTTCACAGGCGCATATTATGCTCGCCAGCCATTCCAGGCGGCGGGAGCGCTATCTTGTCGACGCGCGGCCGGTTGACAAGCCCCAAATTGCGCCGGCCCATGCCATTTTGACGCATTGCAGCAAGAAATCCCAAGCGGATCATAGAAAAGGCGCGATCGACAGCCGCGCCATCACGGCGGGCAGGGCAGTGGCGGCGTTGCGCTCGGCAAGATCGATACGCGGCACCGGGCAGCCTGCGACCGGCTCGCTTATTTCCTCCTGGAAACGGGCCATTTCTGCCTTTGGCACAAGCCTCACATGCAGGTCGATCACTCCGCCCGGCTCGAACGGCAGCGGGCACGGCATGAACCCAGGTACTTCGGCGAGACCGGCGATGGTCGCCGGCACGCGACAGACCAGCCGCCCGGCGCGGGCTGCGGCAAGCAGCCTGTCGTCGCCAATCAGCCGCGAGAACAGCCCGCGCGCGCGGCAATGGTCGAGGAGTGTCAGCGCCAGGGTCGTCTTGCCGGCGCCGGACGGCCCGGTGATAAGGACGCCGCGCTCGCCGATCAGGATCGCGGTTCCGTGAATGTTTTCAGGCTGCGCAACTGGATCAGGCACGATCTTGCCCGATCATGTTTTTGAACGAAGCATGATAGTGTCCGAAAACCGGTTCCCACTTTTCGGGATCATGCATTTTAGATGAAGCATGACCTTGTCCGAAAACCGGTTTCCACTTTTCGGGATCATGCTTCGGCCGGTAGCGTCACGACAAAACGCGCGCCCTTGATTTCGCCGGGCTTGGTGCCGGGGATGTTCTCGGCGGTCAAGGTGCCGCCATGGGCCTCGACGATCTGCCTGGATATCGACAGGCCAAGACCCGAATTCTGGCCGAACGCCTCGCCTGCGGGCCGGTCGGTGTAGAAACGTTCGAAGATGCGGTCGATGTTGTCGGCGCGAATGCCGGGACCATTGTCGTCGACGGTGACGATGTTGAACTTGCCCGCACGGGCCAGCGATACGCTGATGTGGCCATGGTCCTCGGGAACGAAGGAGCGGGCGTTCTCGATCAGGTTGGTGATGACCTGGCCGATGCGCAGATCATGACCGACGACCACATAGCCTTTGACGCCCTGCGGCAGCTTGGCGACCTTGAACTCGATCTCGACGGCCTTCTTGTTGCGCGTGGCTTCACGCGAAACGGCAACGAGATCGGTGATGAATTTCTTCAGGTCGACCGTGCCTGCATCTTCGCGCGCCAGTTCGGCATCAAGACGGGAGGCGTCGGAAATATCGGTGATCAGCCGGTCCAGCCGCCTGACATCGTGCTGGATGATGTCCATCAGCCGGCTGCGCGAATTGTCGTTCTTGGCCAGCGGCAAGGTTTCCACTGCGCTGCGCAGCGAGGTCAGCGGGTTCTTCAATTCGTGCGACACGTCAGCGGCAAAGCTTTCGATCGCCTCGATGCGGGCGTAGAGCGCGTTGGTCATGTCGCGTATGGCGATCGACAGATTGCCGATCTCATCCTGGCGGTCGGAAAAGTCCGGGATTTCCTCGCGGCTCTTGACGCCGCGCCTCACCCGCACGGCCGCCGCCGATAGCCGGCGCAGCGGATTGGCGATGGTGGAGGCGAGCAGCATCGACAGGATGGCGGTGACAAGCGCCGCGATGCCGAAGACGCGCAGGATCGCCTTGCGCTCGGCGGCGACGATCTTGTCGATGTCGCCGCCTTCGGTCGACAGCATCAGCACGCCGAGAACGGCGCGGAAGCGCTGGATCGGCACCGCCACCGAAACGATCTGCTCGCCCTGTTCCGAGATCCGCACGATGGTCGACGGGCTGCCGGTGAGCGCCTTGACCACTTCCGGGAAGGCGGCGCCATTGCCGCCCGGCTGCTCGTGATAGACCGGCAGTTCGGTGTTGCGGAAGAAATCGAAGACGAATTTCTGGATGCGCTCGACCAGATCGGGCTCTTCCTCTTCGACCGGCGGCAGGTCGTAGCGCAGGATCTGGCCGCGCGAATAGAGATGGCGCGAATCGAGCAGCAGATTGGCGTCGCGGTCATAGATGCGGGCGCGCGTCCGGGTCGGCGAGATCAGCCTTCGCAGCACCGGCGCGACACGTTCCGGATTGATCGGGAAGTCGAGATTGTCGAGCTGGTCGGAGCCCGGCCCGAGACTTTCCCCGGCCTGCAGCTCGAGCAGCTTTTCCGGGTCGATGCTGATCGAATCCGTCTCGACCGTCGCCGACGCGGCGATGGCGCCGGCGATGATCTCGCCCTGGGTCATCAGGCTCTCGACCCGGGCGTCGATCAGCCCGTCACGGAAGGTGTTGAGATAGAGGATGCCGGTGACAAGGACGGCCAGGCCGGCGAGGTTGAGGAAGAGGATACGCCGAGTCAGGCTGGAAAAGATATGATGGCCGAGGAAGCGGCGCATCGGCACCGTGATTTTCGAGAGGAATGACGGCATGATACGCGACGGCCGCCTCGCAGCGCCCGCCGGTCTTGCTCGCTGTGCTTCCACTGCCATCGAATAGCAGCTCCCGCCTAGTCTTTGCCTTGATGCATGTCGTTGTCCCAAAACCGGGCCCACTTTTGGGCGACATGCATTACCTTGCTTTGACGCATGTCGTTATCCCAAAACCGGGATCACTTTGGGCGACATGGATCGACTTACGCTTCGCGGAACCGGTATCCGACTCCGTAAAGCGTTTCGATCATCTCGAAGTCGTCGTCGACGGCCTTGAACTTCTTGCGCAGCCGCTTGATGTGGCTGTCGATGGTCCGGTCGTCGACATAGACCTGTTCATCATAGGCCGAATCCATCAGCGCATCACGGCTTTTTACGACACCGGGGCGCTGCGCCAGCGAGTGCAGGATCAGGAACTCGGTGACGGTCAGCGTCACCGGCTCGCCCTTCCAGGTGCAGGTGTGGCGCTCCTGGTCCATGACCAGCTGGCCGCGCTCGAGCGACCGGGCCTGCTGACTGGGCGTCTTTGCCGCAGCCTCGCGGGCACTGGCACGGCGCAGCACGGCGCGCACCCGCTCGACCAGTAGACGCTGCGAGAACGGTTTGCGGATGAAATCGTCGGCGCCCATCTTGAGGCCGAACAATTCGTCGATCTCGTCGTCCTTTGAGGTCAGGAATATCACCGGAAGGTCGGACTTCTGGCGCATCCGGCGCAGCAGTTCCATGCCATCCATGCGCGGCATCTTGATGTCGAGGATGGCAAGGTTCGGCGGGCGTGCCGCCAGCCCTTCCAGCGCAGACGCACCATCCGTGTAGGTCTCGACGCGGTACCCCTCGGATTCGAGGGCGATCGACACCGATGTCAGAATGTTGCGGTCGTCATCGACAAGCGCGATTGTTGCCATTTCAAGCGGCTCCCTCATGAGCTGTCCCTTCTTTCGTAGAGAAGGGGCTTTTGCAGGACAAATTAGGTACAAAATGTGGCATAGGCCTTGTCCGCTGTCACGCGCGGCATGCCGGCGGCCACAATCCTACCCCGATATGGATTGGACGAACGAACACTGCCAATCCTTTGGGCAACCACCAAAGTTTTTGCACATATAAACGATTTAAACAACTTTCAAAATTTTTAAATCGATTAATGATTTGATATCATTTGGCTTTTCTGGTTCTGACGAACTCAGCCTGCTTGTGGGCATGCCGGAATATACGCCGGCAAAGACGCGGAAAACGAAGAGGGACACTTGATGTCGGAAGTCGGAAAACGCAATTCTGCCTGTGCGATCGATCATATCGGCCTGAAGACCACCGGCGTGGTGCGCTATAATTTCGGCGCGGCAGCCCTTTACGAGGAATCGATCCGGCGCGGCGAAGCCCGGCTCACCGCACATGGCGCACTGGTCGCCGAGACCGGCCAGCACACCGGTCGCTCGCCCAAGGACAAATTCGTCGTGCGCGACGGCGCAACCGAGCCGCATATCTGGTGGGACAACAACAAGGCGATCTCGCCGGCCCAGTTCGACCTTCTGCTTGCCGATTTCCGCGCGCATGCCGCGGACAAGGATCTTTACGTGCAGGATCTGGTCGGCGGCGCCGACGCAGGGCTGAAACTGCCGACCCGGGTGGTTACCGAACTCGCCTGGCACTCGCTGTTCATCCGCAATCTGCTCATCCGCCCGGATGCCGCCGAGCTCGAGCATTTCGTGCCCGAGATGACCATCATCGACCTGCCGTCGTTCCGTGCCGATCCCGCCCGCCACGGCAGCCGTACCGAAACGGTGATCGCTGTCGACCTGACGCGCAAGATCGTGCTGATCGGCGGCACCTCCTATGCCGGCGAGATGAAGAAGTCGGTGTTTACCATGCTCAACTATCTGTTGCCGGCGAAGGGCGTGATGCCGATGCATTGCTCGGCCAACGAGGGTGCGAGCGGCGACGCCGCCGTCTTCTTCGGCCTGTCGGGAACCGGCAAGACGACGCTGTCGGCCGATCCGTCGCGCACGCTGATCGGCGACGACGAGCATGGCTGGGGACCGCACGGCATCTTCAATTTCGAAGGCGGCTGCTACGCCAAGACGATCAAGCTGTCGGCGGAAGCCGAGCCTGAAATCTTCGCCACCACGCAGCGCTTCGGAACGGTGCTGGAAAATGTCGTGCTCGACGCCGACGGCGTGCCGGATTTCAACGACGGAAGGCTCACCGAAAACACGCGCTGCGCCTATCCGCTGGATTTCATCCCCAATGCCAGCAAGACGGGACGCGCCAATCATCCGAAAAACATCATCATGCTGACCGCAGATGCCTTCGGCGTGATGCCACCGATCGCGCGGCTGACCCCGGCGCAGGCGATGTATCATTTTCTGTCCGGCTACACCGCCAAGGTGGCCGGAACCGAAAAGGGAGTGACCGAACCCGAAGCGACGTTTTCGACCTGCTTTGGCGCGCCGTTCATGCCGCGCCATCCCTCGGAATACGGCAATTTGCTGCGCGAACTGATCGCCCAACACGACGCCGACTGCTGGCTGGTCAACACCGGCTGGACCGGCGGCGCCTACGGTACCGGCAAGCGGATGCCGATCAAGGCAACGCGGGCATTGCTTGCGGCGGCACTCGACGGCTCGCTGAAGGCGGCCGAGTTCCGCACCGACCCTCATTTCGGTTTCGAGGTGCCGGTCGCGGTTCGCGGCGTCGACAGTGCCATTCTCGACCCGCGGTCGACCTGGGCCGACAAGGCGGGTTACGACCGGCAGGCGGCAAGGCTGGTCGGCATGTTCGCCATCAACTTCGAGAAATTCGAAAGCCATGTCGACGCTGTGGTGCTGGGTGCCGCGCCGCGCATGCAGGAAGCGGCGGAGTAATCACGTCATTGGGCTGAACTCAGCCTGTCGTTGAAAGGCCCGGTTTCGATCGGGCCTTTTCTTTTTCGATCCGCCGCGCCATGACTGCGGCATGGCGAGCGACGACGACATCATCATTGCCGACGATTCGGTGATCCACCCGGGCGACCTGCACGAGGACTTCATCCGCTCGTCCGGTCCGGGCGGCCAGAACGTCAACAAGGTGGCGACGGCAGTGCAACTGCGCTTCGACGCGGCCAACGCAACGGGCCTTTCGGAGCGCGTGCGCGAGCGGACGATCAAACTTGCCGGCCAGCGCGCCACCAAGGACGGCGTCATCGTCATCGAGGCAAGCCGCTTCCGCACCCAGGAACAGAACCGGGCCGACGCACGGGCAAGGCTCACGGCGCTGGTCGCCAAGGCCGCCGAGCCGCCGCCGCCACCACGCAAGAAGACGCGGCCGTCGAAGGGCGCGGTGGAGCGGCGGCTGAAGAGCAAGGCCGGACGCGGCACGATCAAGAAACTGCGCGGCCGGGTCGGCGACGACTGAGCCTTCGGAAGCGTCTGGAGATACGGTTTTCGGGTCGCTGCCGGGTGACCCGTCATGGCATCATGTTTTCGCACGACCAATGTGATTGAACAGCCTCATGCTCGTCCTGCCCAAAGGCGTCCGCCACATGCCGGCCTATCTGTCTCGCACCGTGCAGGAAACGCTGGTCGAGGCGGTGAGAGGCATCGTGCAGCAGGCGCCGCTGTTCGTGCCGGCGATGCCGCGCACCGGCAAGGAGATGAGCGTGCGCATGACCAATTGCGGCCCGCTCGGCTGGGTCACCGACAAGGAGCATGGCTATCGCTACCAGCCGACGCATCCGGTGACTGGATTGCCATGGCCGCCAATCCCGGACGGTCTGCTCGAGCTGTGGCGGCAGGTGTCGGGCTACCCACATCCGCCGGAAGCGTGCCTGGTCAATTTCTATACCCCGGAGGCCAAAATGGGCCTGCATCAGGACCGCGACGAGGCCGATTTTTCGGCACCGGTGGTTTCCGTTTCGCTGGGCGACGATTGCCTGTTCAGGGTCGGCCAGACGACGCGTGAGGGCGGCACTAAGTCGTTCAGGCTGAAAAGTGGCGACGTCGTGGTGCTCGGCGGCGAAGGACGCCTCAGCTTTCACGGCGTCGACCGCATCTACCCCTCGACCTCGGCACTGCTGAAGAATGGCGGCCGCATCAATCTGACGCTGCGGCGGGTGACGAAGCCAACCGCCGCCGCGACGAGCGACGTCCCGGGAGAAGGCCAGTAGGCAATTCCAAGAAATTGACGCGCTGGGCGGACGTCGTCACAGCTTCCTGAGCGCCACTTCCTCGATCAGGTGATCGGCGCCCTTGCGCAGGATGAGGTCGGCGCGAGCCCGCGTCGGGAGGATGTTCTCACGCAAATTTTTCAGATTGATGTTGGTCCAAAGGCCTTCGGCGATGGCGCGGGCCGAATCCTCCGAGAGCTGCGAATAGCGGTGAAAAAAGGAATCCGGATTGCGGAAGGCGGTCTCGCGCAACCGCATGAAACGGGCGGTGTACCATTGATGGATCAGCTTCTCGTCGGCATCGATATAGATGGCGAAGTCGAAGAAGTCCGACAGGAAGGGCACGATCTTGCCGTCCTGCGGCAGCTTGCCGGGCTGCAGGACATTGATGCCTTCGAAGATCAGGATATCGGGGCGGTCGATGGTGACGAACTCGCCGGGAATGACGTCATAGGTCAGGTGCGAATAGACGGGCGCCCGGACATTGCGCTGCGCCGACTTGATGCCCGACAGGAAGCGCAGCAGCGCGCCGACATCGTAGCTGTCGGGAAAACCCTTGCGCTCCATCAGGTTTTCACGGCGCAGCACCTCGTTGGGCAGCAGGAAGCCGTCAGTGGTGATGAGATCGACCTTGGGGCTCGACGGCCAGCGCGCCAGCAACTCCTTCAACACGCGCGCGGTGGTCGATTTGCCGACCGCGACGGAGCCGGCAATGCCGATGATGAACGGCGTCTTTTCCACGTCGACCGCGTTGAAGAAGGCCTGGCGTTGCCTGAACAGCAGCTGGCTCGCTTCGACATGCGCCGATAAGAGCCGCGACAGCGAGAGGTAGATGCGCTTGACCTCTTCGAGGTCGACCGGGTCGTTGAGCGAGCGCAGGCGGCGGAATTCATCCTCGCTCAGCGTCAGCGGCGTGTCGGCGCGGAATTGCGACCATTGCTCGGCGGAGAAGAAACGAAAGGGAGAATATTTCTCGGTCGGCGCGAGCTGATCCATCGAGATACCTGCCCTCCCTCACGGTCAGCCCTTGGGCCGTGACGACTTCTCGGCAATGCCCGAACGACCGGTGCGGTCTTCGAGTTCCCTGAGCACGTCGCTCAACGGAACCCCTGAGATGCCGAGAACGACGAGCCAATGATATATAAGATCGGCACTTTCCGAAACGAGAGCCTGTTTGTCGCCCTTGACGGCGGCAATCACCGTCTCGACCGCCTCTTCGCCGAGCTTCTGCGCCGCCTTGTCGATGCCGCGTGCGAACAGCTTTGCCGTCCAAGACTCCGGGTCACCGGAATGGGCGCGTTCCCTGACGATTTTTTCCAGATCGGAGAGCGAAAACTCGGTCATGGCGCCTAGAGCCTTTTCTTAGCCGGAAAGCCTCTAGGGCCGATCCGCGGGCGAGTCCAGCCGCATCGGCAGCCCGGCCTGGGCCATATGCGCCTTGGCCTGCCCTATCGTGTAGGTGCCGAAATGGAAGATCGAAGCGGCCAGCACCGCGCCGGCATGACCGTCGCGGATGCCTTCGACCATGTGATCGAGCGTGCCGACCCCGCCGGAAGCGATGACCGGCGCGCGCACCGCATCCGCAATCGCGCGGGTCAGTGCGATGTCGTAGCCAGCCTTGGTGCCATCCCGGTCCATCGAGGTCAGCAGGATTTCGCCGGCGCCGCGATCGACCATCAGCCGAGCGAATTCGACCGCATCGATGCCGGTTTTTTCGCGCCCGCCATGGGTGAAGATCTCCCAGCGGTCGGCTTCGCCGGCGCCGGATACTTTCTTGGCGTCGATGGCGACGACGATGCACTGGTTGCCGAACTTGTCGGCGGCTTCGGCGACGAAATCCGGGTTCTTCACCGCCGCCGTATTGATCGACACCTTGTCGGCGCCTGCCAAAAGCAGCTTCCTTATGTCGGCAACCTGGCGTACGCCGCCACCAACGGTCAGCGGCATGAAGCACTGTTCGGCGGTGCGGGCGACGACGTCGAAGATGGTCTCGCGATTGTCCGATGAAGCCGTGATGTCGAGGAAGCAAAGCTCATCGGCGCCGGCCGCGTCATAGGCCTTGGCCGCCTCGACCGGATCGCCGGCGTCGATGAGATCGACGAAGTTGACGCCCTTGACGACACGGCCGTTCTTGACGTCGAGGCAAGGGATGACACGGGCTTTCAGCATCACCTTCCCTCTATCGTGGCGATGAGATCGTTGAGCAGCTGGCCGACCAGCGGTGGAACATCGCCCTTGGCGTCGAAGGCCGGATCGTAGGCGGAAACGGTGATGCCGACGACCGGCACCGCAAGCGCCATGGCGCAAGCCGCGCCGCGCAATTGTTCCGGGTTCGGCCCGCCCGAACTGACGTAACGGTTGGCCTGCAGCTCCTCCGGATCGTGCACGTCCAGATCGAGATGCATGTGAATGCGTTTGGCGCCGGCGGCCTTCAGCTTTTCGGTCGCCTGGGCCACTCCAGGACATTCCGTTCGAAGGATCGGCAATGTCTCGAGAAGCTGTTTTTCAGCCGGATCGAGATCGCGTGCGTTGACGAGCACGCAACGTGACGGATCGATCGGCTGGAAGCCGGGAATGGCCGCCGCCATCGGACGCCAGCACAGGCCGAGCACGGTCGCCAGCGCCATGCCGTCGAGAAAGCCATAGACGGATGTCTCGGGCGTGTTGAGATCGCCATGCTGGTCGGCCCAGACGATCGCATCGGCACCTTCGCCAGCGACCGCGCCGGCGCTGGTCAGGCAATTTCCTGAGAGAACGATGGGAAAGCGGCCGCTGTCGCGAGCAAGGCGAACCATGGCGGCGACCGCGTTGCAGACGGCAAAGCCGGTGGCGATCTCGCGCTCCTGGACGTCGCCTACCCTGCCTGTGTCTTCGACGACAACGTCATGACCGGCTATGGTCAGGGCTTCGACCAGCCCGCCGGATATCAACGCGTCGGGACCCTGGCCCATGCCGCCATGATAGTGGCCGCTGTCATAGGACGCCAGGATGATGGAGATCTTCACCGCTGCGTCTCCACTGCCGGCCTGCCTTGCAGGATCGCCAGCGCCTCGGCCGGATCGATGCGGCCGTCATAGAGCGCCCGGCCGGAGATCGCGCCTTCGAGCTTTTGCGCATCGGGCATGGTCATGCGCACGATGTCCGCGATCGAGGCGAGGCCGCCGGACGCAATGACGGGAATGGACACGGCGTCGGCGAGGTCGATGGTGGCATCCCAGTTGATGCCGGTCAGCACACCGTCACGGTCGATGTCGGTGTAGATGATGGCGGCGACGCCGGCGCCTTCGAATTTCTTCGCCAGTTCGATAACACCGAGGCTCGATGCCTCGGCCCAGCCCTCGACGGCGACCTTGCCGCCCTTGGCGTCAATGCCGACGGCCACCTTGCCAGGAAACGCCTTGCAGGCCTGCTTGACCAGATCGGGATCGCGCACCGCCACCGTGCCGAGGATGACACGGGCGAGCCCGCGGTCGAGCCAGTCTTCGATCTGCTCCAGCGTGCGGATGCCGCCGCCGAGCTGGACCGGGTTCTTGGTCGCCTTGAGGATGGCTCCGACCGCCGCGCTGTTGACGCTCTGGCCCTTGAAGGCGCCATTGAGGTCGACGACATGCAGCCATTCGAAGCCCTGTTGCTCGAAGGCTTTTGCCTGGGCGGCCGGGTCGTCGTTGTAGATGGTCGCGGTCGCCATGTCGCCGTGCTTCAGGCGCACGCACTGGCCGTCCTTGAGATCGATGGCTGGAAACAGGATCAATTTTCAGGCGCCTTCAACGATGACGAAATGGCCGGTCGAGGCGGCGAGCCGGAACTTCGAGGCGTGCTGATATTCCGGCGAATGATAGCATTCGACCGCCTTGTCGTAGGATTCGAACTCGACCAGCACATGACGGTTGCCGGTCGGTCCTTCGGGATTCTCGTAGCGACCGGCCCGCACCGGGAATTTCGCGCCGTATTTCGCAAAGGCCACCGCATTCGCCTCGATGTACTGCTTGTACACATCGGGATCGCGGACATCGATCATAGCCATCCAATAGCCCTTCTTGCTCATGATTCTTCAGGGCCTCCAGCGCAGGAAATTGGTGATCAGCGCTAGGCCCAGCGCCTGGCTCTTTTCGGGATGGAACTGCGTGCCGACGAGATTGTCGCGAGCGACGGTGGCCGTCACCGGGCCGCCATAGTCGGCGACTGCCAGAACCTCGTCGGACCTCCGCGCATCGAGATGGTAGGAATGCACGAAATACGCATGCAGTCCGCTGCTTCCGGTCGGAATGCCCGCAAACAGTGGGTGTTGACGCTTGAGTTCGATCGTGTTCCAGCCGATCTGCGGGATCTTCAGCGCCGGATCGGCCGGCATGATCTCCTTGACGTCGCCGGCGATCCAGCCAAAGCCGTGGGTCACGGTCTTTTCCAGGCCGCGCTCGGACATCAGCTGCATGCCGACGCAGATGCCCAGAAAAGGCCGGCCCTTAAGGATCGCGACTTCCTCGACCGCTTCCCACATGCCGGCGACGGCGCGCAAGCCGGCCGCGCAGTCGGCATAGGCACCGACGCCGGGCAGGACGATGCGGTCGGCGGTGCGGACCCGTTCGGCGTCGGCGGTCAGATCGATTTCAGCCGATATGCCTGCTTCACGCGCGGCGCGCTCGAAGGCCTTGGTGGCCGAGCGCAGATTGCCCGAGCCGTAGTCGATGATCGCAACCCGCATGTCAGGGTCTTCCCGGAATGTGAGTCAGCCCCAGCGCCATGCCCGGCTGCGCCGGGCGCGCCAAGGCGGCATCCGGGACCATGCGCGGCGCCGGCACGGCTTGATCGGAAAATGCTTCCGCCTCCAACGCGTAGCGCCCGTCGGCATCGTCGAGCCGACCGGCCTCGACCACGCCCCATTCATGCCAGCCGCGGCGGCGAAGTGCCGCGATGCGCAGCCCTTGCCCCTCCAACCCGACATAGAGCGAAACCAGCAGCGACAGCAACGAACCGGTCAGGCCGAGGCCGAGCTTTTCGCCAAGCAATGAAAGCAGGGCCGCGACGACGAAGGCGAGCGCGGCTTCGATCCACAGCCGATGCCAGGCAAACCAGAGCGGCGGCACCAGGAAGCCGAGCCAGGTGAAGCCGTCGCGGACAAAGGCCGTTGCGTCGAGCTTCTCGCTGCGACCGGGCGGTTCCATCACGACATAGATGGCCATGACCTTATCCCTTCAACGATCCCTTGGTGGAGGGGACCGCGTCCGGCTGGCGCGGGTCGCGTTCGAGCGCTGTGCGCAGCGCACGTGCCACCGCCTTGAAGCAGGTCTCGGCGATGTGGTGGTTGTTGGCGCCATAGTGGTTGGTGACGTGCAGCGTGATGCCGGCATTCTGTGCCACCGCCTGGAAGAATTCACGCACAAGTTCGGTGTCGAACGTGCCGATCTTCGGCGACGAGAAGGAAACGTTCCAGACCAGGAACGGCCGGCCGGACACGTCGATCGCCGCGCGCGTCAGCGTCTCGTCCATGGCAAGGTCGATCGAGGCATAGCGCATAATGCCGCGCCGTTCGCCGAGTGCCTTGGCCAGCGCCTGGCCGAGCGCGATGCCGGTGTCCTCGACGGTGTGGTGGTCGTCGATATGCAGATCGCCCTTGGCCCGGACCGTCATGTCGATCAGGGAATGGCGCGACAGCTGATCCAGCATATGGTCGAAGAAACCGACGCCCGTCGAAATGTCTGACTTGCCCGAGCCGTCGACATGGACCGATACAGTGATATCGGTTTCCTTGGTCTTGCGGCTTGCTTCGGCGGAACGGGGCGACATGATCTTGTCCTTGTCCCAGGGTTTGATGCGTTCCAAGCCTTCGCCGGCTTGAAAACGAAAGCCTTCTAGCAGCATGATCCGGCGATTGCCAGTTGCCATCCGGGTCGCTATCGAGCCGTTTGCAATCACCGGGCCCATGCATACATATGGCCGATCAAGTCACTCGTACCGCGCCAATCGCCTTTTGGGATGGCGCGAATCGGAGCCAGGAAATGTCTGATAATCTGACCATGCACGCCACGACCATCGTGACGGTGCGCAAGGGCAACAAGGTGGTGATTGCCGGCGACGGCCAGGTCAGCCTTGGCCAGACCATCATGAAGGGCAACGCCAAGAAGGTGCGCCGCATCGGCAAGGGCGGCAATGTGATTGCCGGTTTCGCCGGCGCTACCGCCGATGCCTTCACGCTGCTGGAGCGGCTGGAAGCCAAGCTCGAACAATATCCCGACCAGTTGACGCGCGCCTGTGTCGAGCTCGCCAAGGACTGGCGCACAGACCGCTATCTGCGTCGGCTGGAAGCGATGATGCTGGTTGCCGACAAGTCGACCTCACTGGCGCTGACCGGCACCGGCGACGTGCTCGAACCCGAATATGGCGTCATGGCCATCGGCTCTGGCGGCAACTACGCGCTGGCCGCCGCACGCGCGCTGATGGACACCGACAAGGACGCCGAGGAGATCGCCCGCAAGGCGATGCAGATCGCGTCCGACATCTGCGTCTACACCAACAACAACTTCGTCGTCGAAACGCTCGATGCCGGTTGATCCGGCAGCCCTTTATGATTTTCGGCCGGTGACCGAGAAAGACCTGCCGATGATCGCCGGCTGGCTCGCCGAACCGCATGTCGCCCAGTGGTGGGACGACCCCGAGGCCGAAATCGCCGAGATTCGCGACCATATCGACAGCATTTCCGTCGAGCCGCTGATCGTCGAACTCGACGGCAAGCCGATCGCCTACCTGCAGAGCTACGACCCGCATCTGGAAGACGACCACCCCTATGCCGACCAGCCGTTCGGCACACTCGGCATCGACCTGTCGATCGGCAGGCCGGAGCTGATCGGCCTCGGCCACGGCTCGGCGATCGTGCGGCAATTCGTCGAGCAGCTGTTCGAGGAAGGCGTGCCGCGCGTCATCATCGACCCGCATCCGAACAATGCACCAGCGATCCGCGCTTATGAGAAAGCCGGCTTTGCCGCCTTTGACACCCGGACAACGGAATACGGGCCAGCCCTGATGATGGCGCGCGACGCACCACAGGAGGCCGGTTGATAAGCGCTGAAACACTCGACAAGGCAGTCGCAGAAGGTCTGATCTCGCAAATCACGCGGGATCAGCTGGAGGTCATGGAACGCGCGGTCGCTCTCACCCCCGAGGGCAGGCGCGCCGATGACGATGGTGACGAGGAAAACCTGCGGCTGGTCGGCGGCGGCAACGATCTGTTCGTCACCGTGGGAACAGTCCTGCTCAGCGCCGGCTTCTTCTTTGTCCTCACCACCTTGCTTCCAGGCCAGACATTCTGGATCGCTGGCATCCTCGCGGTTCTCGCCTGGGGGCTCGCCGAAATTGTCACGCGTCAGCACCGGATGAAATTATCGTCGTCCGTGCTTGCGCTGATTTTCATGACCGCCATTCTGGTCGCTCTGGCGCTACAAGTGGAGGCCAGCTTCGGCATACGCAAGCCGGAGACTATCTGGCAGCTATTGGCGTTGCGCCAGACGGCGTCCCGGGCCGGATATCTGTTCCTGGGCGGAGGAATAATCGCGGCGGCGATCTATTTCTGGCGCTTTCGCGTCCCCATCATTGCCGGAGCTATCGCCGTTGCCTTCACACTGCTTGCCTTCCTGCAAACGGCGATAATCCTGTATGACAGTGTGACAACGGGCGCGATTGCGCCGCCGCGCCTTGAGGATGTTCCCGAATTGCTCCGCGCGGCACTTTACATGCCGCTGATCTGCGGCCTGATCGTGTTCGCAACGGGTGTAGCTTTTGACATTTACGATAGGGATCGACGCAAGATCTGGTCCGATTGCGCTTTCTGGCTGCATGTCGTCTCGGCGCCCATGCTGGTGCATCCGCTCTTTATCATGGCAACCGGCCAGAACGTCGTATTCGGACATATCGCACCGGACGCCAATGCAACCATTATGCTAACGATCCTGATCCTTGGCTTCCTCTATGTCGCGCTCGCCATAGACCGCCGTTCGCTTCTGGTTCCTACATTGGCTTACTTCGGCTCGCTGGGCATCTATTATCTGCTGAATTCCGCCTCCGATTCGACGGGCGTCCCGCCTTTTGCCTTGATCCTGGTCGTTGTCGGCGCGCTGATTATTCTATTCGGGGCTGGCTGGCAGCGTATCCGGCGAATTGTCGTCAAACCCACCTTGCCGGCGGCCGTGATCCGCCGGCTACCGCCGCTGAAGGCGTGACGGGCTTTGTGATGGTCGAGACGGCGACGCGGAAGAGAGGCAATAGGGCATGAACGCATCGGGCGACGACAACAGCTATTCGGCCTATGAAGACAGCTGGCGAATGGGGCTGCTGCTTGTGCTGGCCCTGCTCATCTTCCAGGCCGGAGCCCTCTACGGCATGGGTCATCCGCCGATCTGCACCTGCGGTTACGTCAAGCTCTGGCACGGCGTGGTAAACAGTTCCGAGAACTCCCAGCACATTTCGGACTGGTACACGTTCTCACACATCATCCATGGCTTCCTGTTCTACGCGCTGGCACGGTTCCTGTTTCCGCGTTCGCCGATCGGCTTGAGGCTGGCATTCGCGGTCCTCATCGAAGGCGGCTGGGAGTTGCTGGAAAACAGCCCGTTCATCATCGAGCGCTACCGCGCCGGCACGATCTCGCTCAACTATTACGGCGACAGCATCATCAATTCGGTGTCCGACACACTGGCCATGGTGCTGGGATTTGTGATGGCGCGAAGGCTACCTATATGGGTGATCGTCAGCCTCGCCATCATCTTCGAACTCGGTACCGGCTATCTCATCCGGGACAATCTGACACTCAACGTGATCATGCTGCTGCATCCGTTCGAGGCTATCAAGCAGTGGCAAAGTGGAATTTAGTGATATGAGCACATTCTCTCCCCGCGAAATCGTTTCGGAACTCGACCGCTTCATCATCGGCCAGAAGGACGCCAAGCGCGCAGTGGCCATCGCCCTGCGCAACCGCTGGCGCCGCCAGCAGCTGGAAGGCCAGATGCGCGAAGAGGTGATGCCGAAGAACATCCTGATGATCGGGCCGACGGGCGTCGGCAAGACCGAGATTTCACGCCGCCTTGCGCGCCTTGCCGGGGCGCCTTTCGTCAAGGTCGAGGCAACCAAGTTCACCGAAGTCGGCTATGTCGGCCGCGATGTCGAACAGATCATCCGCGACCTGGTCGAGATCGCCATCGGCCTGGTGCGCGAGAAGATGCGCGAGGACGTCAAGGCACGCGCCCACATCAACGCCGAGGAACGCGTGCTGGAGGCGCTGGTCGGCAAGACGGCGAGCCCGGCGACGCGCGATAGCTTCCGCAAGAAGCTGCGCGACGGCGAACTCGACGACAAGGAGATCGAGATCGAAGTGGCCGACACCGGCAATGGCGGCATGCCCGGCTTCGAGATACCCGGCATGCCGGGCGCCAATATCGGCGTGCTGAACATCAACGACATGCTGTCGAAGGCAATGGGCGGCAAGAAAACCAAGACGCGCAAGACGACGGTCAAGGAATCCTACGCGCTGCTGGTCGGCGACGAGTCCGACAAGCTGCTCGACCAGGAGGAGGTGGTGCGCCGGGCGCTGGACGCGACGGAGAATGACGGCATCGTCTTCCTCGACGAGATCGACAAGATCGCGTCGCGTGAAGGCGGCATGGGCGCCGGCGTTTCCCGTGAAGGCGTGCAGCGCGACCTGCTGCCGCTGATCGAAGGCACCACGGTTGCGACCAAATATGGGCCGTTGAAGACCGACCACATCCTGTTCATCGCTTCCGGGGCGTTCCATGTCTCGAAGCCGTCGGACCTGTTGCCGGAATTGCAGGGCCGCTTGCCGATCCGCGTCGAATTGCGGGCGCTGGAGAAGGACGATTTCGTCCGCATCCTGACCGAGACCGAAGCCAGCCTGATCAAGCAGTATATCGCGCTGATGAAGACCGAAGGCGTCGACCTGACCTTCACCGACGACGCCATCGATTCGCTGGCCGGCATCGCCGTCGACCTCAATGCCAGCGTCGAGAATATCGGTGCAAGGCGGCTGCAGACAGTGATGGAGCGGGTGCTGGACGAGATCTCCTATGACGCGCCCGACCGCAACGGCACTGCGGTCACCATCGACGCCGCCTATGTGGAAAAGCATGTCGGCGACCTTTCCAGAAACACAGATTTGTCGCGATTCATCCTTTAAAGGACGGCGCCGGGTCACTCCGGCGCCGGCTTCTTCAAAGTGAAGCATCATGCTTTCCAAGAATCGATACCGATTTTTGGGCCGATGCATTGCAACACAGTCCGGCAAACAGAATCATGTGTGGCCAGATGGCACCATCTGGGCACCTTTCGTCTTGCCGGCGGATGGGGCGCTCTCGACTCGAGAAAGAGCACTACCTAGTTTGCGCGGCAACATCTGCAGGCGGCGGCGCATGAAAAAACTGATCCTGGGCATTCTCGGCTTGACGCTGGCTGCGACGCTGTTCGCCGCCGATGCGGCGACATTGGTGCCGCCAGGAAACCGCAACGCCGAGCAGCCGGATATTCCCGGCGCTTCGAGCCGGCGCACGCAGGCCACCAACACCACCTTCCAGGCGAAGTATCGCAAGGTCTACGCTTTGCTGAAGAACGACGCCGATCTGCGCGGCAAGATCAAGAAGGCCGCTGCGGCCTACGGCATTGATCCCCTGCACATTGTCGGCGCCATCGTCGGCGAGCACACCTACAATGTCGACGCCTACGACCGGCTGCAGACCTACTACGTCAAGGCGATTTCCTATCTCTCCAGCAAGCTGACCTTCGCCTATGACGGCGAGGACATCACCGATTTCGTGCAGCGGCCGGAATTCAAGAAATGCGCTGGGGTTTCGGACAGCTATGATCTGTGGGAATGCCGCGAGCAGGTGTGGAACCATTCGTTTCGCGGCAAAAGCGTCGGTGGCGAGAGCTTCCCCGACGACCGTTTCGGCGCCACCTTCTTCCAGCCCTATTATGCCGGCCAGACCTTCGGCCTCGGCCAGCTCAACCCGCTGACGGCCTTGCAGATGAGCGATCTCGTGCACAAGGTTTCGGGTCTGCCGAAGCTCGACGTTGCCGATCCCAACTCGGTCTACAAGACCATCATGGATCCCGACCTGACGCTGCCTTACGTCGCGGCGACGATCCGGAAATCGATCGACGCCTACAAGAACATTGCCGGCTTCGACATTTCGGGAAATCCGGGGCTCACCGCCACGCTCTACAATGTCGGCAATCCGGAGCAGCGCGCCGAAGCGCTGAAGGCGGAGAACGACAGGCGCCGTGCCGCCGGCGAGCCGGAAAAGCTGCCCGAGGAGAATTATTACGGCTGGCTGGTCAACGACAAGCTGCCGGACCTGAAGGCGCTTTTCTAAGGTGCGGTTTCAGGCTTTTGAGCCGGAACCGACGTCCTGCACCGAAGCTTTCGCTACGCCGCCAGCAACGACTTCAGCTTGATGGCCTGCGACCCGAGTGCTTCCGGCGCCGGCTTCGCCCGTTTGCCGATCAGCATTTCGGCGAGCCTGATGTCGCGGGCGACCGCATTGCCGGGACCGATGCCGCTGGCCGCCACCAGCCTGCCGTCTTCGTCCAGATGGAAGAGGATAAAGGCGCCGTCGCCGAGATCGCGGCGCACGACGCTGCGGCCTTCGTCGGAAAGCCCCGCGATCTGCAGGGACAGACCATATTGATCCGACCAGAACCACGGCACCGCCGCATGCGCCTCGCCGGCACCCAGCATGTTCCTTGCCGCCAGAGCGCCCTGTTCCTGGGCATTGCGCCAGGCTTCCAGCCGCACGCGGCGGCCACCATAGACGGCGAGCGGAAACGAACAGCAATCGCCGGCGGCAAAGATGTCGGGATCGCTGCTGCGTAGCTCGGCATCGACGGCGATGCCGTTGTCGATCGTCAGGCCTGCTTCGGCGGCCAGCCCGGTCACCGGCACGGCGCCGATGCCGATAACGGCCAGATCGGCTGATATCTCCCGTCCGCCGGCAAGCGTCACGCGAACCTGTTGGCCGTCGTCGACGATGGATGCGATGCCGTTGCCGCACAGAATGTCGACGCCCTCGGCGACATGTGCAGCATGGATGATTTCGGCGATCTCGGCCGGCACGCCGCGCATTAGGATGCGTGGCTGCGCCTCGATGACGGTGACCGAAGCCCCCAGTTTGCGGGCCGCGGCGGCGAGTTCGAGGCCGATGAAGCCGCCGCCGACAATGGCGATGCGGTTGCCGGGGCTGAGATGGGCGCGAATGGCCAGCGCATCGGCGAAGGTGCGGAGATAGACGCAGCGCGAACCCAATCCCGGCATCGGCAGCTTGCGCGGGGTCGATCCGGTGGCGAGCAGCAGCTTGTCATAAGGCAGGGCCGAACCGTCCGACAGACGCACCATATGCGGTGCACGATCGATCGCAACGGCCTGGACGGAATGGATATGGCGGATCGATTTCTCAGCCAGGATTGCATCGCTGGCGATCGCCTTGATTTCTGGGGTGTCGCTGGCCATCGTCTCCTTGGACAGAGGCGGGCGTTCGTAGGGCAGATGCGGCTCGTCGCCGACCAGTGTCACCGGCCCGTCATAGCCGAGATCGCGCAACGCCAAGGCTGCCCGGCCGCCGCATTCGCCGGCTCCGATGATGACCATCCCTCGCGCCATACCAGTTATCCGATCTGGATGAGGACTTTGCCGGCGTCGACCTTGACCGGATAGGTCCTGAGGTTGACGCAGACCGGCGCGCCGCGGGCGTCCCCCGTCTTGTAGTTGAAGCGGCCATTGTGCTTGGGGCATTCGATGATGTCGTCCATCACCAGGCCGTCGGCGAGATGCACCTTTTCGTGGGTGCATAGACCGTCGGTGGCGAAATAGTCATCATCCGGGCTGCGATAGATGGCGAAGGTACGGCCGCCATGATCGAAGCGCATCACATCCTCTTCATCGATATCGCCCGCGGCGCAGGCCTCGACCCAGTCGCTCATTCAGTCCTCCCGTGGAAATCGGATAGCTGCACGATCACTCGGCCGCCGCGACGGCATCGTTGTGGAATTCCTCGCGATATGGCCTGGCGGTGGGCGGCAGCACGCGCTTGAGGAAATAGTCTTCGTTGCGCAATTGGCGCAGGAAGGCCGGGATCATCTCGCGATAGCCGGCCAGGATCGACGGCGTCGGAACGGGCAAATCGTGCTTGATCAGTTCATGCAGCTTCGGCAGCGCGTGGTAGGGCACCATCGGAAACATGTGATGCTCGACATGGTAGTTCATGTTCCAATAGATGAATCGGCTGATCGGGTTCATGTAGACGGTGCGGCTGTTGAGGCGGTGGTCGGTAACGTTGTCGGCCAGGCCGCCATGCTGCAACAGCCCGACCATGACGTGATGCCAGGCGCCATAGAGCCTGGGCAGGCCGACCAGCATCAAGGGCAAGAACGAACCGGTATAGAGCGCCAGTGCGATGGTGGTGGCATAGATCGCCGTCCAGATGCGGGCGAAGCGGATCGCCCTTGGCTGCTCCTGCTCCGGAATGAAGGTCTTTTCGGCCGCGCTGATGTTGCCGGCCGCGTTGCGCAGCATATCGCTCATCGCATGCCAGGCATCGAGCACACCGACAAAGGCAAGGACGACGCGAATCAGGTCCGGTGGCCGCATGACCGAGATTTCCGGATCACGGCCGACGATGATGGTGTCGGTGTGGTGGCGCGTGTGGCTCCAGCGCCAGGTCACCGGATTGCGCATGATCATGAAGCAGGCGATCTGGTAGACCACATCATTCATCCACTGCGTCCGGAAGGCGGTGCCGTGGCCGCATTCATGCCAGCGTGAATCGGTGGATGAGCCGTAGAGCACGCCGTAGACGAAGAAGAACGGCACGCACCACCATGTGCCCCAGAACCAGGCGGCGCCGGCGCCGCTGAGGATCAGGGCGGCGAGCCAGATGATGGTATCGCGGATCGCCGGTCCGTCGGAGCGCTGCATCAACTCCTTCATCTGCTTGCGGGGGATGTCGGTGTGATACCACTCGGCCGCCGACAGGCCGGTCTCGACGGCGAGCTTGGCGTCGCGGCCGATCAGGCTGTAGTCACGCCGGGACGGCGCTGTGGACATGGTTGCCTCCCTCGGCAGGGCATTCGCCAGGCGAATGCCCGATATTCCTACGCTTCGAGGCTGAAAATAGCGCCGACGCATGATAGACTCAACATCACAAAGATAGTTTCTATCATTTCCTATCAGAATGATGTAAGACGGGGCCAAGCAATCCGATGAGGCAAGCATGGCAAAACGGCCGACCATCACCGATCTGGCGCGCATTTCCGGCGTCAGCGTTGCCACCGTGGACCGTGTGCTCAACAGCCGCCTGCCGGTGCGCGAGGACACGGCGCGCCGCGTCTACGAGGCGGCAACCGAAATCGGCTATCACGCGGCCGGCCTGATCAAGCAGCGGATGCGCCATGAATTGCCGGAGTACCGGCTGGGTTTCCTGCTGCTCAAGGGCAATTATGTCTTCTACAGCGAGTTCGCCCGCGAGCTCGAACTCGCCGTGTCGCGGTCGCCGCGTTTCCGCGGTGTCGCCATCATCGACTTCGCGGACTCGCTGGCCCCCGATGAAATCGTCGAACGCGCGCGCAGGCTGGCGGCCAAATGCAGGGCCGTCGCCTTGGTCGGGCCGGATCACCCGACGCTGACGGTTGCCGTCGAGGAGATGAAGGCGAAAGGGCTGCCGGTGTTTTCCCTGCTGTCCGACTTCGCCGCCGGCATTCGCGAAGGCTATGTCGGCCTCGACAACCGCAAGGTCGGCCGCACCGCCGCCTGGATGATTTCGAAGGCCGCCAAACGGCCGGGCAAGGTCGCGCTGTTCGTCGGCAGCCATCGCTTCCATGGCCATGAGCTGCGCGAGATCGGCTTTCGCTCCTTCTTTCGCGAGCAGGCGCCGGAATTCACCTTGCTTGAGACATTGGTCAACCTGGAAGCCAACCAGATCACGCAGGACACGCTGCTCGACCTGCTCGGCCGCCACCCCGATCTCGTCGGCTGCTATGTCGCCGGCGGCGGCATGGAAGGCGCGGTCGCCGCGCTCAGGCAAGCAAAGCCGGCCGAAATGCCCGCGGTCATCTGCAACGAGATCACGGCCGTATCGCGTTCCGCCCTGGCGGACGGCGTCCTGACGATGGTGATCTCGACGCCGCTGGCAGCGCTTTGCCGCGAGCTGGTCGACCTGATGGCGCATGCCATCGAAACGGGTGCAGCGAACGCGCCGGGCCAGACCTTCCTGCCGTTCGACATCTACCTGCCCGAGAACATCTAAGGTCTCGACCTTCGGGTTCGGCCGAGGTGCCTTTGACGATGCTTGCGAAAGCCTCGGCTGATCGTCGGGCTGGAGACAGGCGGCAGGCGCCCGTCATCTGAAATTCGCGCATCCGGTTTTGGAATCTCCCTTGACGTCCGGAGGCAAAATGGAATAAATATTTCACCAGCTATATATTTTGGTTCTTTCGTTCCGGAACATCTGTTTCAAACAGAGGGTTTGGCGTTCCAGCAAACGGGAAACGTCACCCGGGACTGAAATGACATCGGGAGAGATTCCCCGGGGAGATCGGGGATTCCGGATAGATCGGTGCAACCGGACACCAATATGTGGAGGAGAAACACAATGAAGAAACTGATTTTGGGCGTCGCTTTCGCGGCGCTGATGAGTTCATCCGCCATGGCCGCCAAGGTCGGCGTATCGATGGCCAAGTTCGACGACAACTTCCTGACCGTGCTGCGCAACGGCATGATCGAGCAGGCCAAGGGCATGAGTGGCGTGGAGCTGCAGGTCGAGGACGCGCAGAACGACGTCGCCAAGCAGCTTGACCAGATCAAGAACTTCGCCGCCTCCGGCGTCGACGCGATCATCGTCAATCCGGTCGACACCTCGGCCACGCAGGCAATGTCGGACGCCGCGGCGGCCGCCAAGATCCCACTGGTCTACGTCAACCGCGAACCGGTCAATGTCGACAAGCTGCCGGAAAACCAGGCCTTCGTCGCTTCGAACGAGGCCGATTCCGGCACGCTCGAGACCAAGGAAGTCTGCCGCCTGTTCAAGGAAGCCGGCAAGAAGGAAGCCAATGTCTATGTGATCATGGGCGAGTTGTCCAACCAGGCCGCCGTGCAGCGCACCAAGGATATTGAAGAGGTGATCGCCACGCCGGATTGCAGCTTCATCAAGATCATCGACAAGCAGACGTCGAACTGGAACCGCGACGAGGCCCAGAACCTGATGACCAACTGGCTGTCGACCGGTAAGCCGTTCGATGGCGTCATCGCCAACAATGACGAGAGCGCCATCGGCGCCATCCAGGCGATGAAGGCCGCCAACATCGACATGAAGTCGGTCGTGGTCGGCGGCGTCGATGCCACCCAGGACGCGCTTGCAGCGATGCAGGCGGGCGACCTTGACGCAACCGTGTTCCAGGACGCGGCCGGCCAGGGCGCGGGCGCATTGGACGCGGCGTTGAAACTGTCCAAGGGCGAGAAGGTCGAACACAAGGTCTACGTCCCCTTCCAGCTGGTGACGCCTGCGAACATCGACAAGTTCCTGAAGAAGAACTGAGCAACGGGCATACGGAGCGGCGCGTCAGCGCCGCTCCCCTTCCCTCAGCGCCGGCAAGGCAGCGAGGGGCGACCGCGGCTGACGGAGGATAAAAGATTTGGCACAGACATCTCATGGCGTCGGCGGGGTCGGCTACGACGCGAAGAAGCGCGCGTGGCCTGCCGAAATCAACGTTTTCCTGGCGCTTGTCATCCTCGTCGTCGTCTTCGAACTGATCGGCCGGATCTTCCTCGGCGACAGCTTCCTGTTCAACACCCGCAGCGACGTCAGCGGGATCTTCAACGAGGCACGCCTGCAGATCATCATCCTGCAGGTGTCGATCGTCGGCATCATCGCCATCGGCGTGACGCAAGTGATCATCACCGGCGGCATCGACCTGTCCTCGGGTTCAATCGTCGGCGCGACCGCAATGATCGCCATGAGTTTTGCCCAGGTGGCGACCGTCAATGGCAATCCCAACCCCAAGGCGATGTTCCTCGCGCAAGGCTGGACCGACCTGCCTGTCATCGTGCCGTTGCTGGTCGCCATCAGTTGCGGGTTGTTCGCCGGCCTGGTCAACGGCGCCTTGATCGCCTACACGCGCATTCCGCCGTTCATCGCCACGCTCGGCATGATGGTGACGGCGCGCGGCATCGCCAAATGGTGGTCCAAGGGACAGCCGATCTCGTTTCCCACCGACAGTTTCGCGGCAATCGGCAAAGGCCTGATGCCGGTCATCATCTTCCTGTCGCTGGCGGTGCTGTTCCAGCTAATCATGACCTACACGCGGTACGGCAAGCACTGTTACGCGATCGGCTCCAACGAGGACGCCGCGCGCATGTCCGGCATCAAGATCGCCAACCACAAGATCCTCGTCTACGTCATCGCCGGCGTGCTCGCCGCGCTCGCCGCCGTGGTGCTGAGCTCCAAGAATCTCACTGCACAGTCGGGCATGGGCGTGATGTACGAACTCGACGCGATCGCCATGGCGGTGATCGGCGGCGTCTCCTTGTCGGGCGGCCGCGGCTCGATCGTCGGCACGGTGATCGGCTCGCTGATCTTCGGCGTCATCATCTCCGGCTTCACCTTCCTGCGCCTCGACGCCTACTACCAGGAGATGGTCAAGGGTGTGATCATCGTCGGCGCAGTCGTTCTCGACCAGTGGCGTCAACGCCTTAGGGCAATGAGGGCTTGATCATGGCAGACATCGTCCTGAAGACCGAAAACCTGACCAAGCGCTATGGCGGCGTGCATGCGCTGGAAGGCGCTAACTTCGAGCTGCGCAAGGGCGAACACGTCGCCATCATGGGCGACAACGGCGCCGGCAAGTCGACCTTCGTGCGCCAGATCACCGCCGTCGAGCAACGCACCGACGGCAAGATCTGGTTCGACGGCAAGGAGGTGAACTTCACCGGGCCGATCGCGGCGCGCGAGGCGGGCATCGAAACGGTGTTCCAGAACCTGGCGCTGGCCGACGACCTCGACGTGCCGTCGAACCTGTTCCTCGGGCGCGAAAAGGTGCTGTTCAATCTCGGGCCGTTCTCGATCCTGGACCGCAAATACATGCGCAAGGCGACCGAGGCGGCACTGGTCCGCACCGCGGTGAAGATCCCCAATCTGTCCAACACCATCCGCCACATGTCGGGCGGCCAGCGTCAGTGCGTGGCGATCGCCCGGACCGCCACCTTTGCCTCCAAGCTGATCATTATGGATGAGCCGACGGCAGCCCTTGGCGTGCAGGAGACCGCACAGGTCGAAAATATCATCCGCACGCTGAAGGACAATGGCGAGCCGCTGATCCTGATCAGCCACAACATGCGCCAGGTGTTCGACCTTTGCGACCGCATCGTCGTCTTCCGCCGCGGCCGCATCGTCGCCAACCTGCGCAAGCAGGACACCGACGGAAACGATATCGTCTCCTACATTACCGGGGCCAAGACCGGTGAGGCGGAACTCGCGGCCTAGGGCCGGGCACGGAGGCGGTGGTCACCGCCTTCCTGTCGATGTCGTCTTGACCGGAACATCACCCGCGCCCATGACCGGCGCCTTGCTTCGAACCATCCTCAAAGGACATTCCATGGTACTCCGCTTCGCCCTCCTCGGTGCCGGCCGCATCGGCAAGGTCCACGCCCGCGCCGTCGGCTCAAACCCGCAGGCCAAACTGGTTGCCGTCGCCGACGCCTTCGAGAAGGCGGCGACTGAGCTGGCGACGGCCTATGGCGCCGAGGTGCGCAGCATCGACGCCATCGAGAAGTCCAAGGACATCGACGCCGTCGTCATCTGCACGCCGACCGACACCCATGCCGATTTGATCGAGCGTTTCGCCAAGGCCGGCAAGGCGATCTTCTGCGAGAAGCCGATCGACCTCGACGTCAAGCGCGTCGAGAAGTGCCTGGCCGTGGTCGAGAAGGCCAAGGCAACGCTGATGGTCGGCTTCAACAGGCGCTTCGACCCGCATTTCGCCGCCGTGCGCAAGGCGATCGACGACGGCGCCATCGGCACCGTCGAGATGGTGACCATCACCTCGCGCGATCCGGGTGCGCCGCCGATCGACTACATCAAGCGCTCGGGCGGCATTTTTCGCGATATGACCATCCATGATTTCGACATGGCGCGCTTCCTGCTCGGCGAAGAGCCGGTGGCGGTCAGCGCGCACGCCTCGGTGCTGGTCGACAAGAAGATCGGCGAAGCTGGCGACTACGATAGCGTCAGCGTCATCCTAGAAACCGCTTCCGGCAAGCAGGCCGTCATCTCCAACTCGCGCCGTGCCACCTATGGCTATGACCAGCGCATCGAGGTGCATGGTTCGAAAGGCATGATCGCGGCCGAGAACCAGCGCCCGGTCTCGATCGAGCTGGCCAACGAGAAGGGCTATACGCGCCCGCCGCTGCATGATTTCTTCATGACCCGCTACCTCGACGCCTATGCCAACGAGATCGCTGCCTTCATCGCAGCCGCGACGTCAGGCAAGAAGGCGACGCCAAGCGGCGCCGACGGGCTCGTGGCGCTGAAACTTGCCGATGCGGCGCTGAAGTCGGCTACATCGGGCAAGACCATCCGTCTCGACACGGCAAAGTAAGAACAGCAGGTACAGGAGCCCAGCGATGAGTACATCAGCCGGTCGCAATCATGAAACACGCGCCATCGTCACCGGCGGTGCGCAAGGCATCGGCTTTGCCGTCGCGGAGGCGCTGGCCGACGAGGGCTGCCGGGCTCTGGCGCTGATCGGCCGCTCGCAGGAGAAGGGCGACAAGGCCGTTGCCCATTTCAAGAAATCGGGCGTCGACGCGATCTTCATCAGCGCCGACGTCTCGAAGGTCGCCGACTGCAAGCGCGCGGTCGCGACCGCAATCTCGCATTTCGGCACCATCAACGCCCTGGTCAATGCCGCAGCGACGTCGGCACGCGGTTCGCTGGTCGAGACGAGCGAAGAGCTTTTCGACCAGATCTTCGACACCAATGTGCGTGGACCCTTCTTCCTGATGCAGGGGCTGGTCGCCCACCTCTTGGAGCGCAAGGCGCCGGGTTCGATCGTCAACGTGCTGTCGATGTCGGCGCATGCCGGCCAGTCCTTCCTGACGCCCTATTCGACCAGCAAGGGCGCGCTGATGACGCTGACCAAGAATGTCGCCAGCTCCTATCGAAAGAACCGCATCCGCTGCAACGCCGTGCTGCCCGGCTGGATGGACACCGAGGGTGAGGCGATCGTGCAGAAGAAATGGCACGACGCTCCGGACGACTGGCTGGAGAAGGCCGAGGCCGCGCAGCCGATGGGCCAACTGGTCAAGCCGGCGCAGCTCGCCCGGCTGATCAGCTATATGATCAGCCCGCAGGCCGGCGTCATGACCGGGTCGCTGGTCGACTACGACCAGAACATTGCCGGGGTGATCGGCGAGTAGAATCTCGGTTCGATGCATCCATATTGGATCACGCTAAGCGGCCATCTTGGTGTCGCCATCACCGCCCGGTCGGAAGCCGATGCGCAGGAACTCTTCGTGCTTGCCTTCGGGTCCGCCGAGAAAATTGTCAGCATCGAGATCATCAAGGACATGAACGATCTCGACCAAAATCACGTCGTGCCCAATATGGGCGGAGCCAACTGGTTTCGACGCGGCATCTGGTTTCCGCAGGGCCACGAGCACATTTCAAATTGAGGGGGGACGTGACAAGCGCCTCCGCTTCGACTATATGAGCCTCATGATCAACCTGACCGCCACGTATTGGTACTTTAGGAGCTCGCTGGCGGCGGGAGGATTGCGCTCGATCTGAAGATTGCAGCATCAAAATCCGAACAGCCGCCAGACCTGGCGGCTTTTTTGTTTCAGCCGGCAGGTCTCCCAATCAGGAGCAGAAAGCCGTGTTGACCACCACAGATGACCTTCGGGTCAAGCAAATCAGGGAACTGAGTACGCCGGACCAGGTGATGCGGGAGATCCCGCGCACGCTGACGGCGACGCGCACCGTTGCCGCGTCACGCAATGCAACCCACGCCATTTTGAACGGGACCGACGATCGACTGCTCGTCATCGTCGGTCCCTGTTCGATCCACGATCCGGTCGCGGCCGTCGATTATGCCAGCCGTCTGGCGGCGCTGCGCGAGACCCTGTCTGACCGGCTCGAGATCGTGATGCGGGTCTATTTCGAGAAGCCGCGCACGACGGTCGGCTGGAAGGGCCTGATCAACGATCCCGACCTCGACGGCAGCTTCAACATCGACAAGGGGCTGCGGATGGCGCGCAACGTGCTCTCCGCCGTCAACAATCTCGGCCTGCCGGCGGCGACCGAATTCCTCGACATGACCACGCCGCAATACATTGCCGACCTCGTCGCCTGGGGCGCCATCGGCGCGCGCACGACCGAGAGCCAGATCCACCGCGAGCTGGCATCGGGCCTGTCCTGCCCGGTCGGCTTCAAGAACGGCACCGACGGCAATCTGCGGATCGCCGCGGAGGCGGTGAAATCGGCCGCCCAGCCACATCATTTCATGGCAGTGACCAAGGGCGGACGCAGCGGCATCGCGACGACCACCGGCAATGAGGACTGCCATGTCATCCTGCGCGGCGGCGTTCAGCCCAACTATGACGCGGCGAGCGTCGAGGCGGCCTCGGTCGAACTCGCCCGCATCGGCGTCGTACCTCGGCTGATGATCGATGTCAGCCACGCCAACTCGGCCAAGAAGCCGGAGAACCAGCCCAAGGTCGCGGCCGACGTGGCGGGCCAGGTGGCGGCGGGCGACGAGCGCATCATTGGCCTGATGATCGAGAGCAACCTCGTCGCCGGCCGGCAGGACGTCGTGCCCGGCAAGCCGCTCGTCTATGGCCAGAGCATCACCGATGGCTGCATCGACTGGGCGACCACCGAGACGGTGCTGCACGGCCTTGCCGGCGCGGTCGAGGGGCGGCGCTCGGCACGCCGCGCCATGATCGACAGCCGCCAAGGGGCAGCCTGACAGGCCGGGTATAAGGCGGCGGTGTTTCAGGCTCGGGCCTGGAATTCACGCCGCCTTCAAACCTTGCCAGGCGGTCAGTGCCGACACCGCAACCAGGAGCAGTCCGGCCGCCCGGCCAGCAAATGCGGTCGCCCGGGGATTGGCGACCAGGAGATTGCGGCTGCGCCCGGCGGTGACGGCGAGCCCGCCATAGACGGCAAACTGCACGGCGAGCGTCATCAATCCCATGATCGCCGCCTGCATCCAGATCGGGCCGTAGGCCGGCTTGAGGAATTGCGGATAGACCGCAAAGACGAAGAGGTAGGCTTTGGGATTGATCAGGCAGATCACCAGCCCCTGGCGAAATGCCTTCCATGCGGAGCGGCTGCCGGCAGGCCCCCCGTCGCCGACCCTGATCGAACTGCGCATCAGCGTCAGGCCGATGAAAGCCATGTAGGCGGCGCCGGCGATCAGCAGCGGATTGTAAAGGATCGGCACGAAATGCATCAGCAGGCCGACGCCGACGGCGCCGTTCAGCGTGTGCACCATGCCGCCCAGCATGATGCCGCCTGTGGCGGCAAGGCCTCTGTTGCCGCCACCGGTCAGCGCATTGGCAAGCACGAAAAGCATGTCCATGCCTGGCACGATGATGATGCCGAACAGCAGGAGGAAGAACAGCCAGAGATTATCCGCATAGTCCATGTCAGTTGCCTGTCGCCTCACCCGGCGAAGCCGCTGAGGAATGTGTTGATTTTCAATTCGATAGGCAGTCGTATAGGTCAGCCCTACTGACGATGTAGTGTCAGTTGTGATCGGAGCGGGTGAGGAAATGCGCAAGGCATCGCGACTGTTCGAGATCATCCAGATCGTGAGGCTGGCGCGGCAGCCGGTGACGGCGGCCATGATGGCTGAAAAGCTGGAAGTGACGGTGCGCTCCGTCTATCGCGATATTGCCGCACTTCAGGCGATGCGCGTGCCTATCGAGGGCGGGCGCGGCATCGGCTACATCCTGCGCCCCGGCTTCGACCTGCCGCCGCTGATGTTTTCGATCGAGGAGATGGAGGCGATCGTTCTGTCGCTGGCGCTGCTGGAGCGCACGGGTGACAGCGAACTCAAGCAGGCGGCCAAGCGTGTCAGCGCCAAGATCGCCGGCGCGGTGCCGCCGCCGTTGCGCCAGACTTTCGACGCCAATGCGTTGCATGCGTGGGGATTCGCCGCGCCCTCGGTCGGCGCGGTCGACCTGGCGCTGGTGCGTCGCGCCATCCGCGACGAGGAGAAGCTCGACCTGTCCTATCGCGACGAGCTCGGCCGCGCCTCCGAGCGCCTCATCCGCCCGATCGCACTGATCTATTACGCGGAAACCGCCAACATCGTCGCCTGGTGCGAGTTGCGCCAGGCCATCCGCAATTTCCGCAGCGACCGCATCGAGGATTGCCAGGCGACGGGCCTGCGGTTCAAGGGCGAAGGCGATCGCTTGCGGCAGGTGTGGGTGAACGGGTGGGAGACGAACGCCGCCCATGCCGCAAGCAACTGAGGCGATTCATCGCGAAGCGGACTATCTCACATCGACCCAGCGCTTTTCGTCGAACGAGCGCGCCATCGCATGCACGGTGCGCTCGATCTCCAGCCCTTCGGCGAACTCAATGATCCGCGCCGGCTTGCCGGCCAGCCGCGTCAACAGTTCGTGGCACTCTATGATCTTGAGATCGTTGAAGCCGAGGCCATGGCCGGGCGCCGGCAGGAAGGCGTCGTAGGGCTTGTGGTGCGGCGCCACCAGAATGGTGCGATAACCCTGCTCGGTCGGACGATCGGCGGTGAGGTAGAGCTGGAGTTCGTTCATCCGCTCCTGGTCGAACAGGATCGATCCCTTCGAGCCGAATATCTGGATGGCGATGCGACCCTTGCGGCCCCAGGCCGAGCGGTTGACCAGCAGCGTGCCGGCAATGCCGTTTTCCAGATGCATCAGCACGCTGGCGATGTCGTAGGTCTCGACGGCGCGGCGGCCGCCGGCGGCGAGCTTGCGGTCGGCATAGGGCTTGGCCATGTCGCAGATGACGCTCGCGACGCGGCCGAACAGGGCGGAGACCAGCGACAGCGGATGCACGGCGAAATCGTCGAGCGCGCCATATCCGGAAGCCGCTTCGTGCTTCCAGAAGAACAGCGCCTCCGGGTCGGCCATGAAGTCCTCGTCCATCTCGATGCGCAGATGGTTCACCTCGCCGATGACCTTCTCGTCGAGAAGCGCGCCGATGTGGCGGATGGCCGGGCTCTGGATGTAGTTGTAGCCGAGGGCGGCGACCTTGCCCGACTTCTTCGCCGCCGCCGCCATGGCTTCGGCCTCGGCGAAGCTCGGCGCCATAGGCTTTTCGCACCACAGATGCTTGCCGGCCTCGAGGATGGCGACGGCCATCTCCGGATGGAACTGGTTGGGCGTGGTCAGCGAGACGATATCGACATCCGGGTCGTTGACGACGGCGCGCCAGTCGCCGGATGCCTTGGCGAAGCCGAACTCACCGGCCTTACGCTCGGCGAGGTCCTCATTGACCTCGCCGAGATGGACGAGCCGGGGTTTGGGCACATCGGGAAAGACGGCGCCGACGGCACTCCATGCGATGGCGTGACACTTGCCCATGAAACCCGTGCCGATGAGACCGACGCCGACCATTTTCGATTTCTCCACTGCCTGAAGCGTTGGATGGATGAATTAGTCCATTTTCTCTTGGAATGGAATGTCTGCCTCATTTTTTATGGCGTTCTTGCGCAGGCTCGCTATGATGGGGCAGAGAGGGTACCCATAGATGAGCCTGGACAGAGCGACGATGGACGAACGGGTACCTCGCGACTTCGAGACGCTGCGCGCCACCATCCTGGACCGGCGCGAAAGCCTGCCCAAGCGCATCGCCCAGATCGCCGCCTACGCGCTCGACAATCCCGACGACATCGCCTTCGGCACCGCCGCCAGCATCGCCGCTTCGGCCGGCGTGCAGCCGTCGACCCTGATCCGCTTTGCCCAGCAGCTTGGCTTCGACGGTTTCACCAGCCTGCAGCAGGTGTTTCGCGAGCGGCTGCGCGAGCGCAACTCGTCCTATGACGAACGCCTGCAGGCGTTGCGTGCCAAGGCCGAGGGCGCCGCCGGTCACCGGGCGATCTTCGACGGCTTCGTCGCCGCCGCCAGCACCTCGCTCAATGACATTTCGCGCACGCTGGACGACGCGCATCTGGAAGACGCGATTTCCCTGCTGGCGAAGGCGGAGACCATCTACGTGCTGGCCAAGCGCCGCTCCTATCCGGTGGCGTCCTACATCGCCTATGCGCTTGGCAAGCTGAAGATCCGCAACCAGCTGATCGAATCGGCCGCCGGGCTGAACGCCGAGATGATCGCATTCGCCACGCCGGCGGACGCCGTCATCGCCATCAGCTTCTCGCCCTACGCGCCGGCCACTATCGAGGAGGCGCGCAGCATTTCGGAACAGGGCGTGCCCATCGTTGCCATCACCGACAGCTCGTTTTCGCCGCTTGCCCAGTTCGCCAGCATCTGGTTCGAGGTGGCCGAGGCCGATTTCGCCGGCTTCCGCTCGCTGTCGGCGACGATGGCGCTGGCCATGGCGCTGACCGTCGGCGTCGGCGAAAAACGGCGCAGCACGGGCCGCAGGCGCAAGGCCTAGCAGGCACCCCAAAGACAATTTTAGACCGGGGAATGCTCATTCCATATTGACTATAGATTGGAATTATTATTTCATATTCCTGGCGCCACGCTGCCGCTCGCGCGTGTACCCCAAAACAACAAGGCCGATGGGAGGTTCCAATGAGCGAAGCCGTGGACGCGAAACAGGCGCCGCTCGACGTCATCACTATCGGTCGCGCTTCCGTCGACCTTTACGGCCAGCAGATCGGCTCGCGGCTGGAGGACATCACCTCGTTCGCCAAGTCGGTCGGCGGCTGCCCGGCCAACATCTCGGTCGGCACGGCGAGGCTCGGCCTGCGCTCGGCCTTGCTCACCCGCGTCGGCGACGAGCAGATGGGCCGCTTCATCCGCGAACAGCTGACGCGCGAAGGCGTCTGCGTCGACGGACTGAAGACCGACAAGGAGCGGCTGACCGCATTGGTGCTGCTGTCGGTCGAGGATGAAGGCGTGTCGCCGATGATCTTCTACCGCTCAGACTGCGCCGACATGGCGCTGGCGCCGGAAGACATCGACGAGGCCTTCATCGCCTCGGCGCGATCCATCGTCGTCACCGGCACGCATTTTTCCCGTCCCAACAGCGATGCCGCCCAGCGCAAGGCAATCCGCATCATCAAGGCCAAGGGCGGCAAGGTGGTGTTCGACATCGACTATCGGCCGAACCTCTGGGGTCTGGCCGGCCATGCCGAAGGGTTCGAGCGTTATGTGAAATCAGACAGGGTCTCGGCCCAGTTGAAGACGGTACTGCCCGATTGCGACCTGATCGTCGGCACCGAAGAAGAGATCATGATCGCGTCGGGTGCCGATCATTGCCTGAGCGCCTTGAAGACGATCCGCTCGCTGTCCGGAGCGACCATCGTTCTGAAGCGGGGCGCCATGGGCTGCATCGTCTATGACGGGCCGATCAGCGACGATCTCGAGGACGGCGTCGTCGGCAAGGGCTTTCCGATCGAGATCTACAATGTGCTCGGCGCCGGTGACGCTTTCATGTCCGGCTTCCTGCGCGGCTGGCTGGGCGGCGAAGACCATGCGACGGCGGCGACCTGGGCCAATGCTTGCGGCGCCTTCGCCGTGTCGCGCCTGCTGTGCGCGCCGGAATATCCGACCTTCGAGGAGTTACAGTTCTTCCTCAAGAACGGCAGCAAGCATCTCGCCTTGCGCAAGGACGAGGCTATCAATCACATCCATTGGGCTACCACCCGTCGCCGCGATGTTCCCTCGCTGATGGCGCTCGCCTGCGATCATCGCGTGCAGCTCGAGGATGTGGCGGCGAAGGCCGGTGCCGATCCCGCACGCATCCGCGATTTCAAGGTTCTGGCGGTCAAGGCGGCGGCGAAGGTCGCCGCCGGCCGTGACGGCTACGGCATGCTGATCGACGAGAAGCATGGCCGTGAGGCGATGTTCGAATTCGCCCGCCATCCCTTCGCCTGGCTCGGGCGGCCCGTCGAATTGCCGGGATCGCGCCCTCTACGCTTCGAGTTCTCGCAGGACATCGGCTCGCAGCTCGTCGAATGGCCGGTCGATCACTGCATCAAGTGCCTGTGCTTCTATCATCCTGACGATCCAGCGGCGCTCAAGGAAGAGCAGCAGCAGAAGCTGCGCGCGCTGTTCGAGGCCGCACGCAAGGTCGGTAGGGAATTGCTGGTCGAGATCATCGCCGGAAAACACGGCAAGCTCGACGACACGACGATCCCGCGCGCGCTGGAGGAACTCTATGCGCTCGGTATCAAGCCCGACTGGTGGAAGCTCGAACCACAGGCTTCGGCAGCGGCGTGGGCAAAGATCGAAGCGGTGATCCTGAAGCATGATCCATGGTGCCGGGGCGTCGTGCTGCTTGGCCTGGAAGCGCCGCAGGACGAGCTGGAAGCGGCTTTTGCCGCAACCGCCAAGGCGCCCATCGTCAAGGGGTTTGCCGTCGGCCGCACCATCTTCGTCCACGCGGCCGAACAATGGCTGGCCGGCAAGATGTCGGATGACGAGGCGATCGCCGACATGGCCTCGCGCTTCGAACAGTTGACCGAAGCGTGGCTTGCCGCGCGCGGCCGCAAAGCAGCATAAGAAGGCGCGGCATAGGACTGCGGAGGAAAACACCATGAGCAAGACAATCCGCCTGACGATGGCGCAGGCGCTGACCCGCTTTCTCAGCAGGCAGATGACCGAGATCGACGGCAAGAAAGTCCCGATCTTCGGCGGTGTCTGGGCGATCTTTGGCCATGGCAATGTCGCCGGCATCGGCGAAGCGCTCTATCAGGTGCGCGACGACCTGGCGACCTTCCGCGCCCACAACGAACAGGCGATGGCGCATGCGGCGATCGCCTATGCCAAGGCCAATTTCCGCCGCCGCTTCATGGCGGCGACCTCGTCGATCGGCCCCGGCGCGCTCAACATGGTGACGGCTGCGGCACTGGCCCACGTCAACCGGCTGCCGGTGCTTTTTCTGCCCGGCGATGTCTTCGCCAACCGCATTCCCGATCCGGTGCTGCAGCAGGCCGAGGATTTCTCCGACGGCACGGCGACGGTCAATGACTGCTTCCGTCCGGTGTCGCGGTATTTCGACCGCATCACGCGACCGGAACAGATCATCCCGGCGCTCGGCCGCGCCATGCAGGTGCTGACCGATCCGGCCGATTGCGGCCCAGTGACGCTGTCGCTTTGCCAGGACGTGCAGGCCGAGGCCTATGACTATCCCGAGAGCTTCTTTGCCGAGCGCGTCTGGCACCAGCGCCGGCCGCGGCCGGACCGCCACGAGCTTGCCGCGGCGGTGGCAACACTCAAGGGGGCGAAGAAGCCGCTGGTGATCGCCGGCGGCGGTGTGCTGTATTCGCAGGCTTCGGACGAACTGGGGAAATTCGTGCAGGGCGCCGGCATCCCGGTCTGCGAGACGCAAGGCGGAAAATCCTCCCTGCCGGACAATCATCCGCTCAACATGGCGGCGGTCGGCGTCACCGGCACCTCGGCCGCCAACCGGCTGGCGGAGGAAGCCGATGTCGTGCTGGCCATCGGCACGCGGCTGCAGGATTTCACCACCGGCTCGTGGGCGCTGTTCAAGAACTCCGGCAAGACCATCATCGGCTTGAACGTGCAGCCCTTCGACGCCGGCAAGCACCGGGCGCTGCCGCTGGTCGCTGATGCGGCTGAGGGGCTGGCCGAACTCGGCGCGGCGCTGAAGGACTGGAAAGCGCCGGCAGGCTGGACCGACAATGCGGTGGCCGGCAAGAAGGCCTGGCAGGTCGAGGCGGCCAAGGTGACGGCGTCGACCAACGCCGCCTATCCTTCCGACGCTCAGGTCATCGGCGCCGTGCAGCGCGCGATGGGCTCTGGCGTAACCCTGCTGCATGCCGCCGGCGGCCTGCCCGGCGAACTGCACAAGCTGTGGCAAGCTGGCGCGCCCGGCTCCTACCACGCCGAATACGGCTTTTCGACCATGGGCTACGAGATTGCCGGCGGGCTTGGCACCAAGATGGCGAAGCCGGACGAGGAGATCGTCGTCATGATCGGCGACGGCTCCTATCTGATGCTGAATTCCGAGATCGCCACCTCGGTGATGCTCGGCCTCAAGCTGACCGTCGTGCTGCTCGACAACCGCGGCTATGGCTGCATCAACCGGCTGCAGATGGCGACCGGCGGCGCCAACTTCAACAATCTCCTGAAGGACTCGCGCCACGAAATCCTGCCCGATATCGACTTCGCCGCGCATGCGGCGAGCATGGGGGCGATTGCCGAGAAAGTGCCGTCGATCGCCGGGCTGGAAAACGCCCTGGAAAAGGCAAGGAAGAACAACCGCACCACCGTGCTGGTCATCGACACCGACCCGCTGGTTTCGACCGATGCCGGCGGCCATTGGTGGGATGTTGCGGTGCCGGAGGTCTCGGCGCGTGCCCAGGTGAACGCGGCGCGCAAGGCCTATGACGAAAAACGGCAGATGCAGACCATTGGCGATTGATGCCAACGCCGGCAAATCCCACCTTTCCCTTCGCGGGGAGGGTGGGCACGAACTGAAAACTGGAGTGACGACTTGAAAGCCAAACTGGGCATGTCCCCCATTGCGTGGTGGAACGACGATCTTGCGGAACTCAGCGATGATGTGTCGCTGGAAGAGTGTTTGCGCCAGTCGCGCTCGGCCGGTTTCACCGGCATGGAGATGGGCCGGCGGTTTCCCAACGATCCCGATGTCATGCTGCCGATCCTGAAGGCGGCCGACGTGACGCTTTGCGGCGGCTGGTTCTCGGGCACACTGGTCGATGAGGACATGGGCAAGAACAAGGATCGCATCCAGCCGATGATCGATCTGTTCAAGGCGGTGAACGCGCCTTGTATCGTCTATGGCGAGGTCGGCCGCTCGATCCAAGGCGACCGCTCGAAGCCGCTCGCAACCAAGCCGAAGCTCTCCGACGACGAGATGAAGGTCTATGCGAAACGCCTCACCAAATTTGGCGAATGGTGCGCCGAACAGGGCATGCCGCTTTCCTATCACCATCACATGGCGGCGGTCGTCGAGACCGAACCGGAACTCGATGCCTTCATGAAGTATTCCGGAGCCGGCATACCGCTGCTGGTCGATGCGGGGCACCTGGCCTTTGCCGGCGGCGACGTCCTGCGCGCCATCGACAACCACTATGCGCGCATCAGCCATGTGCATGTGAAGGACGTGCGCATGGGCGTCATCGACAAGCTCGACCGCACCAAGCAATCTTTCCTCGACGCCGTGGCGCTCGGGGCCTTCACGGTGCCGGGTGACGGCTCGCTGGATTTCGGCGCCATCGTGCAGCGGTTCGCGGACCATGGCTACGAGGGCTGGTTCGTGGTCGAGGCCGAGCAAGATCCGAAGAAGAACCCGCCGCTCAAGATGGCTGAGGTGGGCCACAAGGAATTGATGCGGGTGATGACGGCGGCCGGCTATACGGTCGAGACGCAGGGCTTTCCCAATGCCTAGGGCTTTGCCAATGCCCGACGCGCTGGTTCTCGGCGAAGCCGGGTTGCTGTAGGTTGGCCGGATGAAAGATTCCGAGCATCCGTTTTTCCGGCCTTTGTGGCGGCGAGTCGCCGTCGTCGCGGTCTGCGTCATCTGGTCGATCATCGAATTCGCCACCGGCACGCCGTTCTGGGGCGTGATCGCGCTCGGCTTCGCCGGTTACGCCGTGTGGCAGTTCTTCTATCTCTACAAGCCGGCCGACGAGAGCAAGACAACGGCCGAGGCCGAACCGAAGGAGTAACCGGATGTCGAAACTGCTGGTGAAGGCCGACAAGGGCCATGGCCGCGTCGCCCATGTGACGCCGAAAACCGCCGGCTGGACCTATGTCGGTTTCGACCTGCATCGGCTGAAGCCCGGCGAGAGCGCTGCTGGAAAAACGGACGATCGCGAAGTCTGCCTGGTGTTCGTCACCGGCAAGGGCAAAGCGACAGCCGGCGGCAAGGACCTCGGCCTGCTCGGCGAGCGCATGTCGCCGTTCGAGGGCAAACCCTGGTCGGTCTACATACCCGAAGGGTCGGACTGGTCGGTTACGGCAGACACGGAGCTCGAACTCGCGGTCTGCTCGGCACCGGGCCTCGGCGGTGGCCTGCCGGTACGTGTGATCAGACCAGAGGATCTCGGCCAGGAGGTGCGCGGCAAGGGCACCAACACGCGCTATGTCACCAACGTCCTGCCGGAAGGCAAACCGGCCGATTCATTGCTGGTGGTCGAGGTCATCACGCCCGGCGGCCACACGTCGAGCTACCCGCCGCACAAGCACGACCAGGACAATCTGCCGGCCGAATCCTATCTCGAGGAAACCTATTACCATCGCCTCAACCCGCCGCAGGGCTTTGCCTTCCAGCGCGTCTACACCGACGCCGACAAGAACGGTCATCGCGCGCTGGACGAAGCCATGGCGATCGAGGATGGCGATGTCGTGCTGGTGCCCAAGGGCTATCATCCCTGCGCCGCCTGCCATGGCTACGACCTCTACTATCTCAACGTGATGGCCGGGCCGAAGCGGACGTGGAAATTCCACAACGCGCCCGAGCACGAATGGTTGATGAAGGCCTGACCGGTCGCACGTTTCGGGTGAAGCTGTTGGTCCAGCTTGGAAAAATCGTCGGCTAAGGACCTGCCGGGGCGATTTGCCTTCGAAAACCCTTCAAAGCTTCGTCAATCCGTCATGGAAATCGCCTATGGCAGCGGGGCCAGTGCATGTCGCCCAAAAGTGAGCAGCGGTTTTGGGATTACGACATGCGAAAAAACCAAGACTTAAAGCGCGTCGCAGCATTTCTTCAAACGCGGCGCGCTTTAACGAGGACTTCTTCCCATGCGCTACGCCATCTATTTCACTCCCCGGCAGGACGAGCCGCTGGCGCGGATCGCCGCCAACTGGCTGGGCCGCGACCCGTTCGGTGGCGCGACAAGGCCGGTGGAGACGGTGGCCGATCTGTCGGCGGCGGAAGTTGCCTTCCACACCGCTTCGGCGCGGCGCTACGGTTTTCACGCGACGCTGAAAGCCCCCTTCCGGCTGGCTGCCAACGAGACGGAGACCTCGCTGCGCGCGGCACTCGACCATTTTGCCGAGGCAACGCCGGTGGTGACGATCCCGCGCCTTGTCGTCAGCCAGATCGATAGCTTCTTTGCGCTGGTGCCGGAAGGACCGCTGCCTCCGCTCAACCGCTTTGCCGATGACGTGGTGCTCGGTTTCGACCGGTTTCGCGCACCGTTGACAGAGGCGGAGATCGAACGGCGCAGCCCGGACTCGCTGAAGCCGGCCCAATTCCGCAATCTGTGCCAGTGGGGCTATCCCTATGTCTTCGAGACCTTCCGCTTCCACATGACGCTGTCCGGCCGGGCGGGGCCACAGGAAAGCCCTCGTCTTCGTGCAGCAATCGACAGCCTGTTCGCGGAGGTGTTGCAACAGCCGGTGCTGGTGGATGCGTTGACGCTGTTTGTCGAAACCGAACCGGGCGCACCGTTCATGGTGCTCTCCCATCACGCGCTCGGGCGCCGCCCTGCCAGAAAAACCGCCTGAACAACCCAGCCGGAATAAACAAGGACTGCCTGAAATGACCGCCGAAACTGTTCTTACTAACGCGCGCATCGTGCTTGCCGACGAGATCGTCGAGGGTTCGCTGGTGCTGCGCGACGGCTTTATCGCCGGCATCGATGCCGGCACCGGCCACACCGGCGGGACCATGGCCGGCGAGGACATGGGCGGCGACTACATCATTCCCGGGCTGGTCGAACTCCACACCGACCATCTCGAAGGCCACTACGCGCCGCGGCCGAAGGTGCGCTGGAACCCGATCGCCGCCGTGCTCGCCCATGACGCGCAAGTGGCGACGGCCGGCATCACCACCGTGCTCGATGCCTTGCGCGTCGGCATGGACGAGGACGCCGACCTGACATCGGACGACATCCGCAAGCTGGCCGACGCGATCGAGGACAGTGTTCAGCAAGATCGTCTGCGGGCCGACCATTTCATCCATCTGCGCTGCGAGGTTTCGGCGCCGGACTGCCTTAAGGCCTTCGCCAATTTCGACGGCGACGAGCGGGTCAAGCTGGCATCGCTGATGGACCACGCGCCCGGGCAGCGCCAGTTCGTCAACCTCGAAACCTATGCCTATTACTACCAGCGCAAGCTGAAATTGACCGACCGCGACTTCAAGTTGTTCTGCGAAAAGCGGATGGCGGAATCGGCCCGGAATTCGGGACCGAACCGTGTCCATATCGCCGCCGCCTGCCACGAGCGCGGCATCGTTCTGGCAAGCCACGACGACGCCACGACAGGCCATGTCGACGAGGCGATCGAACAGGGCGTGCGCGTCGCCGAGTTCCCGACCACGGAGGAAGCCGCCAGGGCCTCGAAACAGGCCGGGCTCGGCGTCTTGATGGGTGCGCCCAACGTCATGCGCGGCGCTTCGCATTCGGGCAATGTTTCGGCCCGCACGCTGGCCGGCGACGGGCTGCTCGACATCTTGTCGTCCGACTACATTCCTTTTAGCCTGATCCAGTCGGCGTTCTTCCTCGGCGACGTTGTCGAAGGCATTTCGCTGCCGCAGGCGGTCGCCATGGTCTCGAAGAACCCGGCCGAAGCGGTCGGCCTGACCGACCGCGGCATCATCGAGCAGGGCCGTCGCGCCGATCTGGTGCGCGTGCGTGTCGACGACCATGTCCCGGTCGTGCGCACGGTCTGGCGGCAGGGACGCCGGGTCGCATGATGGTCTCGGCCTTGATCGAGCGCGAATTGTCCGCCGAGAGGTTTCCGATCCGCGACGGCGTCTTCGTCGCCGTCGTCGGACCGAGCGGCGCTGGCAAGGACACGGTGATCGGCTACGCCCGCGCCCGCTTTGCCGACGAGACCCGGCTGGAGTTCGTTCGCCGCGTCATCACCAGGCCGAGCGATGCCGCGAGCGAGGATCACGACACGCTGGCCGACGCGGCCTTCGTTGAAGCCGAAGCGGATGGCGCCTTCGCCATCTCCTGGGAGGCGCACGGCCTGCGTTATGGCATTCCGGCCGATGTCGACTGGTCGGTCGCCAATGGCCATGTTGCCGTCGCCAACGTGTCGCGCGCGATCATCCCGGTGCTGCGCGAGCGCTATGCTAATCTGGCCATCGTCGAGATCACCGCCTCGCCGGACGTGCTGGCCGAGCGGCTGGCGATGCGCGGCCGCGAGTCGCGCGGCGAAGTGCTGGCGCGGCTGGCGCGCAGCGCCAATGTGACCTTGTCCGGACCTGATGTCACCTCGATCGACAACAGCGGCCCGCGCGAGGCGGCCGGCGAACGCTTCGCCGAGGTGCTGCGCAAGGCGATGGCCTTCTCCGACATGTCGGGCCTGATCTAGATCGGTTCATCGTTTCACAGAAAAGCCGAACCGCTCTATCCCTCTTTGCTTGACGCAATTCCCTGAGGGAAAGCGCTATGCGCTATCCCCGGGAAAACCGTTTCACACTTTTTCCTGGAATTGCTCTCAAGCCGCCCTCCTCCAATTTCGATTTCGGGCATCGCCACGCCACGGCCGCCGATGCCACTCCGGCGGTTCGGCGCCGCTCGTCTGCGGACAGGCAACGCGTTCGCCCGCGCCTGACTGCACTTGTCACATCCTTGTAATAGACATTTCGGATGTTGTTGTTCGGTTGCAATCACTACAGCCGGACGAGCGAACCAACTCTCATGACAGATGACGCCTCCGAAGATCTCAAGATGACGGTCGATGCCCGTGTCCAGGCGGCGATCGAAAGCCTCCCACCCGCCGAGCAGCGCATGGCTCGGTTCTTCGTCGACCAGAAGCAGTCGGTGCTTCTGGGTTCGGCGGCCGAGATCGCCCAACTGGCCGGCACCAGCGACGCGACGGTCGTGCGGACGGCGCGTTCGCTTGGTTTTGAAAGTCTCTCCTCGCTTCGCCAGATGCTGCTGTCGGACCTGACCGGCACGCCATCCCCCGGCAAGCGCCTGGCGCGCACCTTAGAGGAGACCGGTGACGACGGCGCCGGGGCGTTGCGGCACGTGATCGAACTCCATGAGAGCGTGCTCGACGTGCTCAAGCGTCTGGAGATCGCGGCCGCCTTCGAGCGCAGCGTCGACATTCTGGCGCGAGCCAATCGCCGCCATGTCTTCGGCATCGGGCCGTCGGGCGCCATGGCCGATTATGCCAGCCTGCAATTCAACCGCATCGGCCTGCCGACCAGCGCGCTGTCGGTGTCGGGAATTGCGCTGGCCGACCGCTTGCTGTGGCTCGGCAAGGGCGATGCCGTGCTGATGATGGCCTACGCGCCGCTCTATCGCGAGGTCGAGATCGTCCTCGATCAGGCGATTCAACTTGACGTCCCCGTCGTGCTGATCAGCGACAGCCTGGCTCCGCTGGTATCCGGCAAGGTGGCGGAAACGCTGCCGGTTCCGCGCGGCAAGGCTGGCCATCTGGCCATGCATGGCGGCACGATCGTTCTCATCGAGGCAATGATCATCGGGCTGGCGAAGCGCAACAGCGAAGCCGCTTTTGACAGTCTTGAGCGGTTGAGCTCGCTGCGCGGCTCGATTGACAAGGCATGGATAAAACGAGGCGTTCGAAAGAATAATGCGAATAACTCGCGTAGTTGACACAAAACATTCAAGTTACATTAGTATGATATGATGGGACTTATTGTGCCCGTTACCAAATTACTGGAGAACGAGATGAAAATCCGCACGACATTCTGCTTTGCAATTGGCTTGAGCGCGCTTTCCATGGCAGCGCCTGCTTCGGCATCCGACCTGGTGCTTTACGACGCGCTCGATTTCGCCGGCCCGGTGGCAAAGGCCTTCCAGGCCAAGACGGGGCTTACCGTCGATGTCGTCGAGCCCGGCAGCACCGGCGAGACGTTGGGCAAGATCGCCGCGGAAGGCGACAACCCGCAATTTGACATCGTCTGGCTCGATGGCTCCGCCGTCATGGAGCGCATGGCGGCCGACCATGTGCTGCAGGCCGTTCCCGCCGCCGCCTACGACAAGGTGGCCTTCACGGATCTCGGCAAGTCGCTGATCCCGCAAAGCCACGCCTTCCTGCCGACCGGCACCAGCACCACCGCCATCGAGGTGAACACCAAGAAAGTGCCAGCCGGCAAGATGCCCAAGTCCTGGTCCGACCTGCAGTCCTTCGCCGGCAGCGTCGCGGCCAAGGATCCCAATCTGTCAGGTCCGGCCTACCAGTGGCTGGCCGGCTTCTTCCAGACCAACGGCCTCGATGCAGGCAAGATTCTGCTGGCCAAGACGCTGACCAACAAGACGCTGTCGGGCCTGTCGAGCGGCGGCAAGGTGAACAAGGCCGTGCTGACTGGCGATGCTTCCGTCGGCATCAACCAGGACAGCGCCATCTTTTCAAAGATTGCTGCCGGCGAACCCGTCGTCGCAGTCTATCCGAGCGAGGGTTCGGTATCGCTGCCGCAAGGCCTCGGCATCAGCGCCAAGACCAAGCACATGGACGCGGCGCAGAAATTCATCGATTTCGTCACCAGCGCCGAAGGCCAGGCCGCCATGCAAAATGGCGACGACACCGACTTCTTCTACATCCCGATCATCAAGGGCATAAACGCCAAGCCCGGCCGCGAAACCAATATCACCTACACGCATCTTGACGATGCCGCAGCCTCCGCCCACGAGACCGAGTGGAAGCAGTGGTACAAAGACAATTTCGTCCAGTGATCCGGCCGTTTGGGTCCAGGCTGTTCTGGCAATGACGATCCTCCAGCATCCTGGCGCCGCGGCTTTTATCCGCGGCGCCAGCGCCGGAAAGCGGCCGCGAGGTGGCCTGCCGGCGCTCGTCCGCGGCAGTGGACCGTTGGTTATCTACGCCGTGTTCGCCCTGCTGATCGGATTGCCGCTTGCCCTGGTGCTGGTCCAGGCAGTGATGCCTGGACTGTTCGCCGCGCAAGGTGCAAGCAACAGTTTGAGCCTCGAGCCCCTGGCGCGCGTCTTCAGGTCGCCCTATGTCGCCGGATCGGTCCTGCATTCGCTCGAACTCGGCATGCTCGTCGCCTTCACCACGACCGCCTTGGGCGGCGCCTTCGCGGTCCTTGTCCAGCGCTGTGACATTCCGCTGCGAACCGCTATTTCCGCGGTGCCGTGGCTGGTTTTCCTGACACCGTCCTATCTGAAGGCACTCGCCTGGGTGTTGCTGATGTCGCCCGGCGGCTATCTGGCGCAGTTTGGACTGCTGCCTGCCTGGCTGGGCTCGTCGTTTTTCGGGCTGACCGGCCTGGTGTTCGTCCACACGCTCAGCCTGTTCCCGCTGGCGGCCTTCATTATCGGCAGCGCGCTGGCCGGGTTGGGCAGCGAACTGGAAGATGCCGCGCGGCTCTCCGGTGCCAGGCCGCTCAGGATCTGGCTGCGCATCAACGGTCCCTTGCTGGCGCCGGCCATCGCCTTGAGTTTCATCGCCACCTTCGCCGAGGTGCTGTCCGATTTCGGCCTCGCCTCGACCATTGCCAGAATGTCTGACTTCGGTGTCCTGACCTATGGCATCTACGCGGCCGCAAGCGACTATCCCGTCGACTTTCCCGCTGCCGGCGCCCAGGCTCTGGTCTTGCTCGGTCTTGTCCTGCTCGTCGTGGTGGCGGACCGGCTGTTGCGTCGCCGCGCCGATCCGCGCCTGATATCGGGGCGCGCCCGGCCGGCCCGACTCTACAATCTCGGCAGCTGGCGCTGGCTCGCCATGGCGGCGGCGCTCGCCATCGCTTTCCTCGCGCTCGCCTTGCCGCTCGCCGCGATCGCGGCGCGCGCCCTGACGCAAACGCTGGGCCATGGGCTGATCTGGAGCAATGTCACCACCGTCAATGTGGTGGCGGCGCTCAGCCTGAACACCGCGGCCAATGACGGCTTGCTGCGCAGCCTGTTCTATGCCGGGCTGACGGCGGTGATCGCCAGCACGCTTGCTTTGCTGTTGTCGGCGCAGCTCGACCGTGCGAGCCCGGTCCTGCGCACCGCCGTCGTCGGCCTGTCGCTGGGCGCGGTGGCGATACCGGGCATCGTGCTCGGCTTCGGCTATATCCTCGTCTGGAATCGCCTGCCGGGTTTCCGCGACTGGCCGTTTCCCCATTATGGCGATGGCTCGCTGCTGGTCATGGGCTATGTCGCGGCGGCACTTCCCTATTGCCTGGTGGTGATCCTTTCGGCCATCGGCCAGTTGGCGCCTAGCCTGACGGATGCGGCGCGCCTGCACGGCGTCGGGACGATCCAGCGATTGCTGGCGATCACCCTGCCGCTGATCCTGCTGAGTGTGGTGACGGCCTTCCTGCTGACGTTCATCCGCACCGTGTTCGAACTGCCGATCTCGCAGATGCTCATTCCCCAGAGCGGCCCGCCGGCGCCGACGCTCATCTTGAAACTGTTCAGCCACGACCGCGACGGATTGGCATCGGCAATCGCGCTGGTCGCGATGGCGGTCGCGGGAATCGGCGCGGCAATGGTCTGGTATCCGCTTCAGCGGTTCGTCAAACCGCGCCGAAGTGGCGGGCATGTCGAACCCGGCAGCGGTCAGATCGCCAGAGCGGGAACCTTGTCATGACCGCCTCCCTGCATTGCACCGGCATTTGCAAGTCGCTCGGTGGCCGCGCCATTCTGACCAACCTCGATCTCAAGATCGCCGCCGGCGAGGTGGTGTCCCTTCTCGGCGCCAGCGGGTCCGGCAAGACCACGCTGCTGCGCATCATTGCCGGACTGGTCGAGCCCGAAAAGGGGTTGATCACGCTGGACGGACGCGTCGTGTGGAGCGAAAAGTCAGTGATACCGCCCGAAAGGCGGCAGATCGGCATGGTCTTCCAGGACTATGCGCTGTGGCCGCACATGACGGTCGCCAACAATCTGGCCTTCGGGCTCAAGGCGCAGCGGCTTTCCGATCGCGACATCGCCCAGCGGCTGGCCCATGCGCTCGACGTCACCCGTCTTGCTCCCTACCGGGATCGCTATCCCACGGAATTGTCCGGCGGACAGCAGCAGCGCGTCGCCATCGCGCGCTGCCTTGCCGCCCGGCCGGCGCTGATGCTGTTCGACGAGCCGCTGAGCAATCTCGACGCGGCGCTGCGCGAGGACATGCGCATAGAGATGATGGAGCTGGTGCGCCGCGAAGCCATCACCGTCGTTTATGTGACGCACGACCAGGCGGAGGCGATGGCCGTCTCCGACCGCATCGCCATCATGCGGGCGGGCGAGATCGTCCAGTTCGATACGCCGCGCGCCATCTACGAAGCGCCGGCCGATTCCTTCGTGGCGAGCTTCATCGGCGGTTTTTCGATCGTTCGCGGCCAGGTTCGTGACGAACGCTTCTCGATCGCCGACAGCGATGCCGAAACAGTGCGCACTCCGGGCGCCCGTTCCGGCGCCGGCATGCTGGTCATTCGCCCCGAGGACGCGCGCCCGGCCGACGCCTATCCCGACAACCGCCTGCAAGGCAGGGTGCTGTCGAGCGCCTTCCAGGGCCGATGCTGGCGACTGGCGGTCGATCTGGGGCCGCAGCGCGTGCGGCTCGACTGGCCGGAAGCGCCGCCAATTGGCGCCTCACTTGCTTTTTCGCTGCCACCGGAGCGCTGTGTGGTGCTGAGCGCATAGTGATGCGCTATCCGCTGGGCAACGACCTTCGAACAGATCATGGTCAAACGAGACGATACAGGAAACCTTCATGCAGACTCTGACACCCATCCTTTCGACGATCACGGCGGCATTCCTGGCGTCTTTCGTGGAGGTCGTCGAGGCCTTCACCATCGTGCTCGCTGTCGGGGTGACGCGCAGCTGGCGCCCGGCACTGACCGGCGCCGCACTGGCGCTGGCGCTGCTGGCGGCCCTGGTGCTGACGTTCGGCCCGCTGCTGGCGCTGGTACCCATCACCACGCTGCAGTTCGTCGTCGGGGTGCTGCTGATCCTGTTCGGCATGCGCTGGCTGCGAAAGGCCATCCTGCGCAGCGTCGGCGTCATCGCCCTGCATGACGAGGAGGCGGCCTTCTCCAAGGAAACCGCCGCCTTGCACCAACAGGCCAACGACCGCCGCGCCGACTACCTCGCCGGGCTGGCGTCGTTCAAGGCGGTGCTGCTCGAGGGCGTCGAGGTGGTGTTCATCGTCATTGCGGTCGGCGCCGCACATGGGCAAACGCTCTACGCCAGCCTCGGCGCGCTGGCGGCTTTCGTCCTGGTGATGCTTATCGGCCTGGCCGTCCATCGGCCGCTGGCACGGGTGCCGGAAAATGCGCTGAAATTCGTCGTCGGGCTGATGCTGACCAGCTTCGGCATCTTCTGGACCGGCGAAGGCATCGGCGCCGACTGGCCGGGTGCCGATCTCGCCTTGCTCGCCATTTTCGCCATCGTCGCGCTGGCGTCGTTTGCCATGGTGCGCTGGCTGCGCGGTGCCTACCCCACACTCACCGGAGGGCTCGTCCGATGAACGTCATTCGTCTTGCGGCCAGGGAATTCTTCGGCATGTTCGTCGATGACGGCAGTCTGGCGCTGCTGGCGCTGGTCCTGGTGGCCATCATCACGACGGCGGTGAAGCTGCTGGCGCTGCCCCCGCCGATCGGCGGCGCCCTGCTGTTGATAGGCTGCCTCGCCATCCTGTTGCACAGCGTTCGCCGCGCCGCACGCGGGACCAATCGATAGGGCCGGCGCTGAGGCGGTTGCTCCAGTCTAAGCTCCAAGGGCAAAGGGCATCAGCGACACGGTGCCAGCCGCACTTTCGCCTGGGGCGAGCACGATGACGCCTTCGTCCGGATCGCTCCATCCGCCCCGGTTGAAAGCGCCGGAGGCGTTGGTCTGCGGTTCGACGCAGAAATACGGTTTCGTCGGGTCGGCGTACAGCATCAGGTGTCCGAAGACGGGATCGGCCTTGATGCGCAAGCCTGCGCCGCGCAGGGGAAAGCGAAGCGTCGCCTCGCCTGTCCAGCCACCATAGTCATTGTTGCGCCAGCCGGCGGGCAAAGGGCGGCCGGCGGCGAAGTCGAGTTCGGGTGCAAGCGTGATCGGATCGCCCGCGATGCCCAGCGGTTCTTCGAGATAGAATCGCGTCGCCTCGAACTGCAACGTGACGTCCGGGTCGCGATCCAACCAGGGATGCAGGCCAAAACCGAACGGCATGGAAACCGGCCCCGTGTTGGTCAGCGTCATGGCCACGCTGAGCCCTACCTCGGACACCTCGAAAGCCTGCGTCGCGCGATAGGAGAAGGGTTCGACGCCGGCTGCGATATCCAGCGACAGCGTTGCTTGGGCGTCGCTCGCCTCAGCGACAGTCCAGGCGTGTTTCCAGCCACTGCCATGCACGTTTATTGTTTCGGGTGGATTGTTCGGCTGGACCTGCCAGCGCTTGGCTGCGAAGTCGAAGGCATTTCCAGCGATGCGGTTGGCGTAGGGCATCATCGGAAACATGGCGACGCCAAGCACGTTGCCCGCTTGCCGATCGTCATCGGAAAGCCGGCGCATGAGGTCGATGCCGCGCCAGCGCAGCGAGCCCACGCTGCCGCCAATGCGCGGCACGAGATCGACCTCGAGCGCCCTGGCCCTGAGCGTCAACGGTTCAGGAATTGCACCCATCGCCTGCCATCCATCCGCCATCGATATCAGGCAATTGCCCGATGTGCGTGTCCAGTGGATCGCAGAAGAGCACCACGGCTGCAATCATTTCATCGATACAGAGCTGTGCCGGGGCTGACGGTTATTCCGCGGCCGCACCGGCCACGTTCTTGCGAGCGGCGTCGACCATCAGCCGCCTTGCCCGGAACACGCCCCATTGCTGGTCGACCAGCACGCCGATGAGGATGACGCCACCCATCACCGCGAAATTGAGCGAGGATGGGATGCCGAGCAGATTGACGAGGTTCTGCAGTTCCTGCAGCAGCACCGTGCCGAGGATGACGCCGATCAACGAGCCCTCGCCGCCGCGCAGCGAGAAGCCGCCGAGCACGGCCGCGGCAATGGCATAAAGCTCGTAGAACTGGCCATGGCTGGCCGGCGAGATCGAGCGCGTGTACATGGCGAAATAGATCGCCGACAGCGCCGTCAGCACGCCGCAGATGACATAGGCGGCCATGACGACGCGGCCAGTGCGGATGCCGGAATATTTCGCCGCCTCCTCGTTCTTGCCGATGGCATAGAGGTAGCGGCCGAACACCGAGCGGTGCAGCACCACCCACATGACGATGGAGATGACGATCAGCGCGATGAAGCTGTTAGGCACGCCCCAGGAGCGGCCGGCCGTCAGGAATTCCAGGTCAGGAAAATTCTGACCGAAGGCGAAGCCGGCGGTGCCGTCGGCGGTGTAGAAGCGGGCGACGCCGCGATAGATCAGCAGGCCGCACAGGGTGACGACGAAGGGCTGCAGCTTGAGCCGCGTGATCAGCCAGCCGTGCACCAGGCCGATGATGGCGCCGAGCGCGATGATCAGCACGAAGGCCAGCGGCCAATCCAGCTCGCGCACGGCGATGAAGTCGATGAACAGCGTTCCCAGCAACGCGACAACCGAGCCGACCGACAATTCGATGCCGCCGGTGATGATGACGAAGGCCTGGCCGATCGACAGGATGCCGAACAGGCCAATCAGGTTCGAGGTGTTGGCGAGATTGATCGGCAGCAGGAAGCGCGGGTTGATGATCGCCACCACCGTTCCCACCACCAGGATAAGGATCAGCAGGCCGAGATCTTTCTTGCTCATCGTCTTCTCCCCAATGCCGCCTGAGCAGATCGCGCTTCCCGCGACCCCGCGGCAAAAAACTATTTCGGCTGCTTGCCCACCGCCAGCAGCAGCACGTTTTCCTGGCTGAACTGGTCCTTGTCGAGAATGCCGGAGATCTGGCCCTCATGCATGACGGCGATGCGGTCGGACACGCCGATGACCTCCTCCATGTCGCTGGAGATCATCAGCACGGCGACGCCGGCGTCGGCCAGCGCCCGCATCAGCCCGTAGATTTCCGCCTTGGCGCCGATATCGATGCCGCGCGTCGGCTCGTCGAGGATCATCACTTTCGGGTTCATGGCCAGCCATTTGCCGAGCACGACCTTCTGCTGGTTGCCGCCCGAAAGCGTGCCGGTGCGTGTCTGCACCGACGGCGCCCTGATGCCGAGATTGCTCTTCTGCTTTTCGGCGGTGGCGGTCTCGGCACTTGCCGAAACCAGGGAGCGGCGCGCATGCGCCGGCAGATTGGGCAGCGAGATGTTCTGGGCGATCGACAGGTCGAGCAGGATGCCGGTCAGCTTGCGGTCCTCGGGCACCAGGAAGATACCGTGGGCGACGGCATCCGCCGCCGAGCCCAGCGCAAGCGGCTTGCCGCCAAGCTCGAGCGCGCCGCCAAGGCTGCTGTCGATGCCGAAAAACACTCGCGCCAGTTCGGTGCGGCCGGAGCCGACAAGCCCGGCAAGGCCGAGGATTTCGCCGCGCCTGACATCGAGATCGACAGGCCGGCTGGGATAGGCAGGAGTGCGGATGGCCTTGGCGGCAAGCGCGACGGCGCCGGGAGCCCGCGCGGCCTCGGAGGCTTTTTCGCGCTCCTTCAGCATGCGGCCGATCATCAGCTTGACCATCTGGTCGTGGTTGATGGCGCTCTTCTGCAGCGTTCCGGCCAGCATGCCGTCGCGCAAAACGACGACGCGGTCGGCGACACGCTCGACCTCATGCAGGCGGTGCGAAATGAAGATGACGCTGATGCCGTCAGCCTTCAACGCCTTGATGACGTCGAGCAGTTTGTCCGTTTCGGCGAGCGGCAGGCTCGATGTCGGCTCGTCGAGGATGACCAGCCTTGCCTTGATCGACAGCGCCTTGGCGATCTCGACCATCTGCTGCTGGGCCAGCGACAGAGCGGCGACCGGCGTGTCGGCTGAAAAATTGGCGCCGACGCGCTTCAGCAGCGGCGCCACCATGGTGCGCAGCCGGGCGCGGTCGACGAGCTTGAGCGCGCCGGCGCGCAACGGCTCGCGGCCAAAGAAGATGTTGGCGGCAACATCGAGATTGTCGAACAGGTTGAGTTCCTGATGAACGAAGGCGATGCCCGAACCGAGGCTGGCTTCGACCGAGAGCCCGTCATGGGCGATGCCGTCGACCGTGACGGTGCCGGTGTCGGGCCTGGTGACGCCGCCGAGGATCTTCATCAAGGTCGATTTGCCGGCGCCATTTTCGCCGACGAGGCCGATGACCTCGCCCGGCCTGACCTCCATGGAGAAGCCGTCGAGCGCGACGACGCCTGGATAGGTCTTGCGCACGTTCTCGAGCGTGAGGAACGGGGTGGACGCCGTTATGGATGTTTCGGAATAATTCATCACGCCTGACAGCAGCCGGTGGGCCACAGACTGACCGGCCTTCGCCGGCCCGTCAATACGAATGCCGGCCCGGGGCGAACCCCGGACCGGCGCAATTGCTCTGTCTCAGTTTCCGGACATCGCCTTCAGATTGGCGGCATAGGCGTCGACGTCGTCCTTGCCGATGATCTTGGTCGGGATGATGATCAGGCCGCCCTCCGGGATGCCCGACTTGTCGCCCTTGAGATAGGAAGCCATCAGCTTCATGCCCTGATAGGCCCATTCGAAGGGTTGCTGCACGACGGTGGCGGCAACGGTGCCTTCCTTGACGCCGCCCAGCGTGATCGGATCGTCATCGAAGCCGACGACGGTGATCGAGCCGAGCTTGCCGGCGTCGCGCAGCGCTTCATAGATGCGCGGCGTGTTGTAGGAATAGAAGCCGACCATGCAGGTGACGTCGGGGCTGGCGACCAGCGCGTCCTCGACGTTCTTCTTGGCGCGCGCCTGGTCGATGTCGTCGCCACGCACGTCGACGAGCTCGATCTTGGTGCCGGCGAGGCCGTCCTTCATGCCCTGGATACGCTCCTTGGCATTGTCGGCGCCGAGCAGGCCGACAAAGCCGAGGCACTTGCCGCCATTGGGCATCGCCTTCTTGGCGATCTCGGCCGCCTGCTTGCCGGCATCGACGTTGGACGAGCCGATATAGGCGACACGCTTGGTCTGCGGGGCGTCGCTGTCGGTAGTGAACAGCGCCGTTTGCGAGGCGATCTTGTTCAGCCCGTCGGTCGAGGTCTTGGGATCGACGGCCGAGACCATGATGCCCTTGACGCCGGCCGTAACCAGGTCATCCATCAGCCGCTGCTGGATGGCGACGGAGGACTGCTCGGGATATTTGAGCTCGAGATTGTAGTCCGGCAGTTCGCCCTGCGCCTTCTTGACGCCGGCTTCGGCGGCCTTCCAGAAATCGGAAGCGCCGTTGACGACGAAGGCCAGCGTCGGCTTGTCGTCGGCGCGTGCGATGGCCGTCGCCGTCAGGCCGATGAGCAGCGCCGCTGTGGCTACGGATGCATTTCGTATCAAGGATTTCATGTTCAACCTCCCGTTTGGCTCAGTCGTTCGACTGACCGATCTTAGTCACCTGGAATTTGCCGTCTGCAGCTTGAACGCCCTCCTCCTCAAAGGGTCCCGGCGCCGAAACAACGGCGTCGTTCCAGCTGCGATCATGGACTTTAGAGACTCATCCTTCGTTCGTAAATAGTCCGATTTGTCAGACATATCACTTGTCCAAAACAGAGCTGGCGGAGGTAGTATCCGCTCGCCATCGGGCTGTTTTCACGCACTCCCACCGCTCCCGGACCGACCGGGCCGGATGCGATGGATTGACGGTACAGCGCATTTTTGTATTAGTAAACAGTATTAGTTTTTGAGCAGTACCCAGGGCAGTATTGCGGTTTCGCGGCGCACCTGCCGGCGAGCCGGCGCATTGCGTGCGTCTGAGAGCAAGCCTTGTGGCTTTTGGGTTTCGGACCCTATGGCACTGCGTGAGAGATGGACCTCGAGAGCGCTAATGGATATAAATGATCGCAGCGATTTCTATAAATCGATAATGTCACGCCATCTTGTCGGCCTCACCGGCTGCCGCTAGACAGGCCTAGGATTGGGGATGCCATGAGCGAGACGACGGATCCGGAAACCCTCGACACGGCGAAGCGGCGCAAGCCGCCGGCAAAGAGCGCCAGGGGTCGCGTCACCATGACCGACATCGCCAGGGCCGCCGGCTGCTCGCAGGCGACCGTTTCCTTCGTGCTCAACAATTCGCCCGGCATCAAGCTGTCGCAGCAGACGCGCGAACGGGTGATCGAGGCCGCGCGCTCCCTCGGCTATGCCGCGCCGGCATTCTCCGCCCTGCGGGCGCCCGTGGCCTCGTTCGAAGGGCTTGACGGGGTTATCGGCTTTGCCGTCGACCAGCTTGCCACCAGCCCCGAAGCCGTCGTCGCCATCGAAGGCGCCCGGCAGGCCTCGTGGAACGCCGGCAACGTGCTTCTGGTGGCGCAGACGCTGGGCGATTCCGTCATGGAGCCGCGCGCCATCGCCGCCTTGACCAAGCGGGGCATTTCGGCGCTGATCTACATGACCATCTTCACCCGCGAGATAACAGCGCCCGACTATCTCTACGGCCTCGACATCCCGGTGATCCTGCTCAATTGCTATACGGCGGACTATGCCTTCCCCGCCGTGGTGCCGAGCGAGATCGCCGGCGGCCAAAGCTCCACCCGCCACCTGATCAGCCACGGCCACCGCCGCATCGCCACCATCACCGGCGAGCCGTGGATGCAGGCCGCACAAGACCGGCTGAAGGGCTATCGCCGGGCGCTCGCCACCGCCGACATCCCGTTCGATCCCGAACTGGTGGTCGAGGGCGACTGGTCGGCCAGCGCCGGCTATGCCGCGACCGTCAAGCTTTTGGCGCTGAAGGACCGGCCGACCGCCATATTCTGCCAGAACGACCGCACCGCGATCGGCTGCTACGAGGCGCTGAAGGAAGCCGGCCTGCACATTCCGCAGGACATTTCCGTCGTCGGCTACGACGACGAGGAAATCGCCCGGCATTTGTTCCCACCGCTGACGACCTCGATCCTGCCGCACATGGCAATGGGACAATGGGCGATCGAGCAGCTCGAGGTGCCGGCGGCTCCTGGGCGAGGACGCTATCCGATCACCAAGCTGGAATGCCCGCTCGTGGAACGGGAGAGTGTGCGGGCCGTGGCGGCCGTGTCCTAAAAAGCGCGTCGCGCTTGAAGAGGTTCAGCGGCAATTCATGTCTTCCATTGCCTTCGCTGCCCGGTTGTTCGCGGCCATGCAAAAGTCCGCCCAGAAATAGTCAAATGCCGCGAATTGACCGCGAGCAAGTCCCGACCTAGCGTCCGCCGCGGTTGGGTTTGGGTTGCCTCAAGAATTTGGTGCTTGAAACGGGTGCGCTGTCCCTGGCGCGGCATCCGGGCGGACAGCTGTGTCCTGTCGACGGGCTCCAGCAGGGCACAAGGGGCGGATGACGCTTGAGCGGCAGGTCTTTTCGGATGGCGGGGCGCGACCCCTCGCGCGCCTGCGGTCCAGGACGCGGCGCGTTGGCGCATTCCTCTTGCCGACCAGGGTCGGCGGCTAAACCCAGAGGATCAATTTTTGCGGCGAACCCGGCCATCACCGCCAGGCGTCGGTGCGGGCGCTAACGAGGGACGACGATGACCACTTTCACGATTTCCGACCAGGCCACCCTCAACGCGGCGATCACCGCTATCGCGGGCCGCGCCGGGACAGACATCTTCAATTTCACGACCAGCTTCACGCTCAGCGGAAATATGACGCCGCTGTTCCTGACGGCCGGCGAAAACCTGACGATCAACGGCAATGGCCAGACGATTGACGGCGCCAACACCTATGGCGGCTTCGTCATCGAGCACGGCACTGTCGCGATCAACGACCTCGACATCGTCCATACCACGGCAAGAGGCGGTACCGGCGGCGTGTGGCAAGGCAATGGCAGCGGCGGCGGCGCCGGGCTGGGCGGCGGCCTGTTCGTCGGCGCCGGCGCCAATGTGACGATCAACAATGTCGATTTCACCGGCGACCGGGCCATCGGCGGCAATGGCGGCGGCATCAGCTGTTGATTTTCACTGAGAACTGACCCGGCATTTCCACCGAGATTTGACCCGCCTTTCATGTATGTTTCGGTTCGGGGTTGAGGGTCAAGGTTCTGGCTTTCTCCTTCGCTTTCTTAGGCTCGTGTGCAGAGCTGTTCTTGAACCGGAAGCTGTCGTTTCCGGTTTCCAGGATGTGGCAATGATGGGTGAGCCTGTCGAGAAGGGCGGTTGTCATCTTGGCGTCACCGAAGTTGTCATGATGCCTCCTTCCTTGATCGCCTGTTGCGTGCGATGCGCGCCCGCAGCGTGCTGATCTGGTTGTCCGAGAGTTCGATTTGCCATGGCTGGCCTTTCGTGAGCTGACGCCCCGTGACCCATCCGCGGGCGAGATAGTCGAAGATAACCTGCGGTGTGATACCCAAGGCGGCTGCTGCCCCTTGAACGGAGTAGGTTCCATCCGGCCACCGAGCTGGATTGGCGCCAATCCCGTTGATCTTGACGGTGGGAATGCTCCAGCGTGTCCGCAGAAGCCAGACATTCTCACCTTTGAACGCGCAGCCGCGTGCTGCGACAAAGCCTTCCGCGTTCAGCGTCGCCGCAATCTCCTTGTCCATCTTGCCGTCGGCATTCAGCTCCGTCACGCGCTCGCGCAATCTCTCGATATCGATGTAGTTGGCGTAGGTGTGGACACGCCTTTGAAGAGAATGCTCGCTTGTTGCCCCGGTCTGCCACAGGATCTTGAACCAGACCTGGCCCCGCAACCGCTTCTGATCGAGGACGACCTCGTCAATGATGAGACGCAGGATGCCCTTTCGCTCGGCCGACGTCGTTGAAGGGGCATACCAGATGCCAGGCAGGTCTTCGCCCAGCTTTTGAAGACACTCGCGGTCGGACTCACTCAAGACCAGGGGCTCGTCGGACCGCCACCGTTCGTAATCCTGCTCGACGGCTTCGGCGGCGCGCAGCTTCTCTTCCCAGCCGCGCTCCAGAGAACGCGCCACCAGACGGTTCTCGGGCTCCACCGCGTCGTATTGGCGCCGTGCCCGTTCCGTCTCATAGCGGGCCCGCTCGCGCCTCAGAGCCCACTGTCGCTCGAGCTGACGTGTCTCTTCTTCAATCTGGCCCAGCGCGGCAATGGCGATGGCAATCCTGTCCGGCTTCAAAGCGTCGAGCAGGATGCTTTCAACATGTGCGTCGACGGGCAGCGCGCGCACTTCCTGGCATAGCGGTCCGCCGTCCTGATCGCGGTCGGCACGACACGTGTAGACGGGATAGTTACCTGCAGGACCGCTATAGCGTAGGCTCATCCGGCGACCGCACCGGCCACAAACGGCAATACCCTGCAACAGTGCCGCTCCCTTGCGCGGCACGCCGGAATGGCCAGCCTTATAGCGGTTGATGTTGTTTGCCAGTAGTCTCTGATTCTCCATAAATTCCTCCCAGTCGATGTATCCGGGATGGGCAGACTGAAGACAAACCTCCCAGTCCGCGATGGGGACCTTCACCGTCTTCGGGCGATAGACATCATGGCGAACCCGCCCGCCCTCCGCCCGGTATCGTCCATAAACATACGCCCCGGCATAGGCAGGATTTTGGAGAATGCTGAGAACCCGTGAACTGTCGGCCTCGCGCCACATGATATCGTGCGGAGCGGGACCCATAAGTGGACGCACAGGCAGTGGCAGATCGTTCTTTCGCAAGTATCGCATCACGGCCCGTGCACTGTGAAGCTCGCGGAATTTGGCGAAGACAAGGATGAGCCTTGCCTGCACCTGCTCATCGGGATTGAGAGCAATCCCGCCTGCGCGATCATGGGCCAGTCCGGCGGGAACGGGAAGCCGCAGCTCGCCACGCGCCGCCTTCTGACGTTCGCCCTGATGGAGGCGCTGCCTGATCTGGTGAAGCTCCGCCTCGCTCATGATGCCGGACAGGCCGAGCAGCAGGCGATCGTGGTAAGCGCAGGGATCATAAAGACGTTCGCCGTCGGCAATGATGACGCTGAAGAGCGAGCACAAATCAAGGAGCTGATGCCAGTCGCGATTGTTGCGGGCAAGCCGCGAAGCGTCGAGGCTGATAACAAGGCCGGCATTGCCCAACCCGATCTCGGCGATCAGCTTCTTGAACCCCACCCGCTCAACTGTCCCGGACCCCGATTTGCCAAGATCCTCATCGATGACGTGCACACGTTCATGCGGCCAGCCGAGGGCGACGGCACGATCGACGAGGCGGTACTGCAACTCCGTGCTTTCTTGATGATGCCGCACCTGGTTCACGGAAGACTGGCGAACGTAAATATAAGCGAGCTTGCCGCGATGCGCGGCTGTCACACATTCGTCCGGCCTATTCGACGCTCTCAACATGCCCGTCCGCCTCGAGCAGCGCGCGCGTTGGTCGCATCCGCATCAGCAGGGGAGCAAGGTTCTGTGCGATCTGCTTTTGCGTTTCCGCTGGCAAGTTGAGCCAAGGTCCCGGGAGTGTTGTCATGCCCGGGTTCGGAAGTTCGGTGAAGGTCTGGGACGCTACGCGGTGCAGATTCGACTGGATGTTCATCGCGAATCACCTCCTCGATACGAGAGGCGAATGTGCTGTTCAAATGGTGCATCAATGTGAGCAACGTCCGGGCGTTGATCCGCCCCAACGACTTCGACGCGCCTTGTTCTTTCGGAGACGGCGCTGCGAGGTCGGTTACCGAGCGCCGAATAGAACGCCGGCGCCCGTCAGGCAGCCGTACGACGACGAAGTCTGGACCTCGGGCCGAATGGGATGACAAAAGCTGAAGACGCTGACCCGCAAGGCCGTGGCGCGGATCCGTGACGGTTAAATGAGATACCACCCCGTCCAGAATGGCGGCACCCTGTAATGTTGGGTTCGCCGAAGACACTCGCCCACTCGCTGAAGCTGAGGTTTGTGGTGATGATGACGCTGGTGCGTTCGTAGAGCTTGCTCAGCAGATGGAAGAGCAATCCTCCACCTGATGCACTGAACGGCAGGTAGCCAAGTTCGTCCAGGATCACGAGATCGGAATGGACGAGGCGATTGGCGATCTGGCCGGATCTCCCCTGAGCCTTCTCCTGTTCCAGCGCATTGACCAGCTCGACCGTCGAGAAGAAGCGAACCCGTTTGTGATGATGCTCGATGGCCTGCACGCCAAGAGCGGTCGCAATATGGGTTTTGCCTGTTCCGGGGCCGCCGACAAGCACAATGTTGTGGGCCTCATCGACGAACTCGCAGCGATGAAGCTGCCGCACGAGTGCCTCGTTTATCTCGCTGCTGGCGAAGTCAAAGCCGTTAAGATCGCGATAGGCTGGAAAGCGTGCGATCTTGAGCTGATAGGCTGTCGATCTGACCTCGCGTTCCGCCGTCTCGGCCTTGAGCAGTTGCGACAGGATCGGAATGGCGGCTTCAAACGCTGGCGCTCCCTGTTCGGTGAGTTCGCCCACAGCTTGCGCCATGCCGTGCATCTTCAGGCTCCGGAGCATGATGACGATTGCGCCGCTGGCAGGATTATGACGCATGGCGCACCTCCACGGCCTTCCTCAAGGCATCATAGCGTTCGACATTGGCCTTCGGCTCATTGGTGAGCGTCAAAGCCTGAGGAGCATCGATGGCCGGCGGCGTGAGGGATTTGCCGTCGACGAGCCGATGGAGAAGGTTCAGCACATGGGTCTTGGTTGGAACGCCGGCCTCCAACGCCATCTCCACGGCCAGGAGCACGGCCTGCTCGTCGTGTTGCAGGACAAGTGCCAGGATCTCGACCATCTCGCGATCGCCGCCCGGCTTCTTGAGCAAATGCTGCTGCAACGACCTGAATGCATCGGGAAGTTCGGCAAACGGTGCTCCGTTGCGTAGGGCGCCTGGCTTGCGCTGAACGACAGCCAGATAGTGCCGCCAGTCATAGATCGTCTGTCCTGGTCGATCATGCGAGCGATCGATGATGCGGCGATGCTCACAGACAATCAGACCTTCTGCAGCGACAACGACACGATCCGGATAGACCCGAAGGCTCACGGGCCGATTGGCAAAGGACGCCGGAACGCTGTAGCGGTTGCGCTCCAGATGCACGAGGCAGGTTGGGGAGACCCGCTTGGTGTATTCGACAAAGCCGTCGAAGAGACGGGACGCCGGCATGAGAGCCTGGGCTTCCTCGGCCCAGACATCCGCAATGGTGCCGCGCATTTTGCCATGCGGGGTCTTGTGCCAAAACTCCTTGCATCGAACCTCCAGCCAGTCGTTCAGGGCTTCCAGGGATGGAAAGCGCGGCATGGGTTGCCACAGTTCGATGACGCGCATCCTGCACGTTCTTCTCGACCTGTCCCTTCTCCCAGCCAGAGGCCGGATTGCAGAACTCAGGCTCGTAGAGATAGTGGCTGGCCATTGCCATGAAGCGGATCGCCTTCGTCCCGGTTGCGAGAGACCAGTTGCTTGCCGCGTTGAACGAGGGCAAGGGAGACGTTGCAGGCGGCAATCTGACAATCACGGCCGGCCGGCGGCAGATCGTCGATTTCGCTGCGCCTTTCGCCGAAGGCGTGCACGAAGTCCTTGTCACCGGACCGGCGGCGCCGCCTGTGGCGACGGTCGACAACCTGGGCGGCAAGGAGGTCTTTGTCCGCAAGAGCAGCAGCTACTACGAGCATCTCCTGGCGATCAACGCGGATCGCAAGCTGGCCGGCAAGGCCGAGATTCTCGTTCGCGAGATCGATGAGAACCTCGAAGACGAAGACCTGATGGAGATGGTCAATGCAGGGCTGCTTCCATGGTGCATCGTCGATCGCTTCTCGGCCCGCATCTGGGCCGAGGTGTTCGAAGACATCAAGGTCAACGACGACATCGCCATTGCGGACGACGGCCAGATCGCATGGGCGATCCGCAAGGACAGTCCGCAGCTGAAGGAGATGCTCGCCGGCTTCGTCAAGGAACACAAGGTGGGGACGACCTTCGGCAATATGCTGAAGAAGCGCTACTACCAGAGCGACAAGATCGTGCGGGCAGCCTACGACAAGGCCGACCTCAAGAGGTTCGAGGAGCTATCGGGCTACTTCGAGAAGCACGCGGCAACCTACAAGACCGACGTGCTGCTTCTCACCGCGCAAGGTTACCAGGAATCGCGGCTGGACCAGAGCGAGCACAGTTCGCGCGGCGCCGTCGGCATCATGCAGCTGCTGCCCACGACGGCGGCCGACAAGTCGGTCGGCATCACGGGCATTGCCGATAGCGCGGACCACAACATCGAGGCCGGCGCCAAGTACATGCTCTATCTCACGACGCACTACGTGACCGAGCGAGACATCAAGCCCGTCGACCGGATCCTCATCACGCTCGCCGCCTACAATGCAGGCGCAGGAAATCTCAAGAAGATCCGGCGCGCCACGATGGATCTCGGGCTCAATCCGAATGTGTGGTTCGGCAATGTCGAGAACGGCGCCGCCAAGATCATCGGGCGCGAGACGGTCCAGTATGTTGGCAACATCTACAAATATTATATCGCCTACACGCTCTATGAAGAGCGCAAAGCCGAGCGGAAGCCTGAGACCGCTGTGGTGGGCGCCCAGTGATGGGCGCCAAAGTCGGTCGAATCCGCCTCAGCGCGACTTCACGGCCCGAAATGTTGTGCAAGTAGCGTCGAACGTGCTGATTGCGCTGAGACCTGGACCGTCTGCTGCGGATCGCCATGGCAGCTGGTGGGAGATTGAGCTGAGCGGCAGCTGGGACTTCAGCACCAGTTCGATGGTCTTCGCCAATGTCGAACACCAGCACGCCTTCGAGGGCGATTCCGACGATGTCGGGTTGGCAGGTTGACCGGCCGGGTGAGGATATTGCCAGCCTGGCCAATCGAGGCACGCTGCCCACTCAGCCTCATGCCCAATCTCCAGTGTGCAACCGCAAAATCACCGTTAGCTGTTTGCTCGATCTGGCAGCTTGAAATAACAGAACGGTGTCACCCCGGTGTTACCCCAAACATTGCGCCAGAAGTCTACCTTTGAATGCACGCCGTATTTGGTAATAAGATCAGCCTTTTACATGGCGCACCCGACAGGATTCGAACCTGTGACCTCTGCCTTCGGAGGGCAGCGCTCTATCCAGCTGAGCTACGGGTGCTTTCAGGACCGGCGATCTTGAAAACGAACCAGCCGGTGAACCGGCAAGTCACGGCTTCTTAGCGGAAGCCGGAGCGGGCTTCAACGGGCAATTGGTGATTGGCCGCGTCTGAGGGTCGAGCAGCCTGATCCGGTTCGCGCTCCGCGTGGCCCTTCGCAGGCTCCTTGCCCTTCGGGCGTTCAGCCCCCTCAAAAGGTCCACCGGACCTTTCGATCCGCCCGAAGGCGGACCGGGGTTTCACCGTTCGTCGTTCGGAAAGCCAAGCAATTGGCTTTCCGTCCGCTACCGCTCCTCCACTCCTCACCCCTTCACCGCTCGCGCCCTTCGCGGCGCGCGCTTTGGCTTCTTGGCGCCGGTCAGTTCGTGCATCGCGTCGAGCTGCATCTGCTGCATTTCGGCCAGGCGGGTCCATTGACGCGAGATGAGGTAGTCGAGTTTTTCGTGCAGATGGCGCACTTCGAGCTCGGCCTTGAGGTTGACCCGGTATTCGTTGAAGGAGCGCAGGCGGTCCTTGGTCTCCTGCCGCTTCTGGCTCATCATGATGATCGGCGCCTGGATGGCGGCGATGCAGGAGAGCAGAAGGTTGAGCAGGATGAAGGGGTAGGGATCGAAGGCGCTCACCGTGCCCTCGAGCAGGTTGACGCCGATCCACACCAGAAGCACGGTGGCGAAGGAGATCAGGAACCACCAGCTGCCGCCGAAGGCGGCCATGTTGTCGGAGACGCGGTCGGCAAATGTCCGGTGCTCCTCGAACTCCTCCTCGCTGTTTTCGGAAATGGTGTCTTGCCTGGCGATCGATTCGACCACCTGGCGGTCGAGCTCGGAGAATTCGCCATGCTCCTGCTGGAGCAGCTCCTCCATGTAGCGCATGCGGTAGCGGCCAAGCTCGGCGCGGCTGATGCGGGCGCCAGCCGGCAGGTCCGGATGGTCGGCATGGATGCGGTCGGCGAGGCTCGGGCGCAGCGTGTCGATGCGGACCAGATCGCGCTTGCGGAATTTCCGCCCCGAGATCGCCGATGGCTTTTTCTTCGCCTTGGCGTGTGATGCGCCTGGAGCCGATGGCTCCGAATCCGGCACTTCGGGCACCTCGGAGTGCTCGTCCGAACCATGCTCGGCCTCATGCTCGCCGATGGTCGGCGCCTCGAAATATTCGCCGCCGCCATCGTTCTGGTTTTCTGCCGGCTGCTCCGGCGTTTTCGGGACGGTGCTCATGGTGCGGGCTCCTGATGGGGGTGCTCAGCTTGACGATACGCCTATGCCGCAACATCGCCAGTTTCGCGACGGATTTCGCATGGCGTACAAGTTCTTGTGATCGATCTGAAGGGGCATCGGCTGGCATGGCCGAAGAATGCAGCGGCGGGATGGAAGCTCGTTCGGTAGCGATCCTTCCCACCCCCTCTGTCCTGCCGGACATCTCCCCCGCAAGGGGGGGAGATTGTATGTCACAACGGCTTTCGCCAATCCCCAACGTCGAAGAAAAGGCGCCGTCAGAGCAAACTGCCAATCTCCCTCCTTGCGGGGGTTGAGGAGTGGTCCGCGTAGCGGACGGGAAGCCAATTGCTTGGCTTTCCTAACGACGAACGTCCGGCAGGACAGAGGGGGGTGCCGTCCCGCCGACATCACACGAACTTCAGCACCGCGGCAGCGCTCCGAAGTCGCGGCATGGTTAGCGACGGCAACAAAAAACCCGCCTCGCGGCGGGTTACTCGTCCTGTAGGTCAGTTGGCGCAAATCAGCACCATAGCCGAATCTATAGCACAATTGCCCTCAGCGGGCAATGCTTGCTACCGGCAGCTCGCCCTTCGCAGACTCAGGGCGTTCGTCGTTCAAAAGCCAAGCAATTGGCTTTTTGTCCGCTGCGCGGACCACTCCTCACTGCTCGGCGAACATCAGCCTGGTCTTGGTGTCGGCCATGGCAGGCGACAGGCTGCGCTGGATCAGCGTCTCGACATGATCGTTGCGCTGGCGGGCGCTGTCGGCGCCCATCACCACGACGATCAGCTGGCGGCCGTCGGCGTCGTAGGAGGTGACGATGTTGAAGCCGGAGGCCCTGATGTAGCCGGTCTTGATGCCGTTGACGCCGCGCACGCGGCCGAGCATGTCGTTGTGGCCGCGCACCAGCCTGCCGCGGAACATGAAATCGCTTTCGGAGAAATAGTGGAACTGCTGCGGGAAGCGGGAATGCAGCGCCATGCCGAGCACCGCCATGTCGCGCGCCGAGCTGTGCTGGTCGTCGTCGGGCAGGCCCGACGCGTTGCGGAACACGGTGCTCACCATGCCGAGCTGGCGCGCCTTGGCGGTCATCATGGCGGCGAACTGCTCCTCCGAGCCGCCGAGATATTCGCCGACCGCCACCGCCACGTCGTTGGCCGACTTGACGACAATGGCGCGGATCGCCGAATCGACGTCGATGGTCTCGCCGCGCCGGAAGCGCATCTTGGTCGGCGGCTGCGAGGCGGCGTGATCCGACACCGGGATCTGCGTCTCCTTGGTGACGCGGCCGGTCTCCAGCGCCTCGAACAGCAGGTACAGCGTCATCATCTTGGTCAGCGAGGCCGGGTAGCGCTGCGCCGTCGAGTTGACCTCGAACAGCTGCTTGCCGGTTTTGGCGTCGACGACGATGGCGGCATATTTCTGCGGCGGCGCCGGCACCGCCAGCACGGCATCGGGCGGCGTCACGGTCGTGCAGCCGGCAAGCAGCAGCAACAGGCCAAGGGCCGCAAAAAGTCTCTGGACGAGCGGCAGTGGACGCGGGTTGGACAAGGGCAAGTCTGTTCTGGTCATACTGTTGCTGAGATGAGGCGAAGCTAACGTAACGCGCCAGCTGCGTCCAACTGGTTATGACGGTCTCAGGGCAATTCCCCTGGGTTTTGAACGGCGCCAACCGATTCTAGCCCCATCTTCCGGATGTTTGCGCTGCCCCTCACCCCCCTCTCCCCGTGAAGAACGGGGAGAGGGGGGTCGCTGGCGCTGGAGCTCTCCCTTCTCCCCGTTCTTCACGGGGAGAAGCTGCCGGCAGGCGGATGAGGGGCAGCGCCGACTTGGGATAGTGGTGCGCCCCTATCGAGCAGCCGCCCCGAAATCGCCTGTTTCCTGTCTTCCCTTGCCAAAGCCGCGCTTCCTGTGGGAAGGGGCGTGGCATCTGTCGGCTTGGGGGGCTTGGGCATGACGAACATCGGGGCTGGCGGCGTTGCGCCGTCGCTTATCAAGGCATCACTCAGCCGTACCGGCAAATGGGCCGGCAGCATCGCCTTTGTCGGGGGTGCTGCTTCAGACATCCTCAATCCGCTGGCGCCGTTCGCCGCCTATATCGCGCTGGTCGCCTCGGTGGCGGCGGTCATCATCGCCATCGCCATCGTTCTGCGGCTGGTGCTGGCGGCCAAGGCACTGCCGGCGCTCATTTTCGCCACCAGCGCCGCCGCCGTCGCCGGCGGCGTCTACGGCCTGCAACAGCAGACCAATTCGCAAAACGGGGTGATCGCCAGCCTGGTGCCAGCCATCGCCGGGCTGCAGCAATCGATGGGCATCGTCTCGGAGAAGGTGGCCAAGATCGAGCAGACCGTCACGCAGACGCAAAAGACGGTCGAAGCGGTCAAGCAGTCGACCGACACGGTGGCGAAGAAGACTGATGAGATCGCGTCGGCCCAGCAGCAGCAGACGCAGCAGACCGCGCAGGTGCAGAAGACCGCCGAAGAGGTGAAGAAGCAGACCGAGACGCTGGCCGCCGGACAGGCGCAGCAGCAGGCCCAGACCGAGAAGCTGCAGGCGACGACCGAGCAGATCGCCGCCTCGATCGACACCATCGCCAAGGGCTTTGCCGCCCTTGCCGCGCAGGGCGGGGCGATCGCCGAGCCGAAGCGGCCGGACGAGTTTTATCACAACGCCCGCGTCTACGAATTGTCGGGCGACATGCTCAATGCGCGGCGCTCCTACCTCGCCTTCGCCGGCTTCGATGTCGATGCCATCGACCCCTACACGCGCTTTGCCACGCTGCTTCGGGTGCAGGACGGCAAGGCCGGCGCCCGCGAGGTGTTCGGCGCCCTTTCCGACAAGGGCAAGGCGCTGTCGCTCAAGCTCGTCCATATCCTGCAGTTCGACGACGCCCAGCGCCTCGACAAGCTCAACGCCTTCATCGCGGCCAATCCGGATTTCGCACCGGCGCATTTCCTGCTGGCGCAGGAGTTCTCGGAAGATCGCCTCGGCGCCCAGACGCTGGCCGACAAGCGCAACGAGGCCAAGGCGCTGACCAAATTCATGTCCTACGAAAAGGACGGCGGGCTGCTCAAATATTTCGTCGACCAGACCCAGCTCGCCGACTGGCTGGACCGCAGCCGCAGCCGGCTGGCAGCACTCGGCGACGTGCTCGATCCCTCGCGCTTCGTGCCGACGCTGACGCCGATGCGCTCGAACCAGGGCTGGTCGATGACCATCTCGCTGCCCGAGCCGGCGACCGCCATCTCCTGGCGCATGGGCGACAGCGGCCCGTTCACCGACACCGGCTTCCTGGCGCTCAACGACCAGACCACCGGCAAGCCGATGCCCAATCCGAGTTTCGAGCTGCCTAGCAGCACCGCGGCCGGCACCATCGCCGTCAAATATCTCGACATCAGGGGGCGCGAGACCGGCCCGTTCGACATCCGCTTCGACCCGGAGGCAGCACTCCAGCAAGGCGACAAGCAGATCCTCGACCAGTTCTGGACCTCGTGGATCGCCTTCGACTCCGGCGGCAATCACGGCCTGGTCTATTTCACCCAGATGCTGTCTTACCGCTGCGCCATCAAGGAGGTGCATTACAGCCTGAACGGCGCCGCGCTCGACAAGTCGTTCGAAATACCGCCCTGCGACAAGAAAGACCCCTACGCCATCCCTTACGAGGCCAAGGGCTACATCAAGGTTGCCGACAGCGTGACGTCGATGTCGGTGCAGGTCACCTATACCGACGGCACCAAGTCGCCGGTGCGGGAGTACAAGCGGCAGTAAGCCGTTCATGGCGATGGCTTCGGGTCGAGATTTGCCTTGCCCAGCGTTTGCGCCGCCCCTCACCTGCCTGCCGGCATCCTCTCCCCGTATAGGAACGGGGAGAGGGGCGCTGTCGTCAACGGTTTCGCAATCACCAGCGTTGCGGAGAAGCGCGGGCGTTGCGGTCAGTTCCCTTCTCCCCGTCACTATACGGGGAGAAGGTGCCGGCAGGCGGATGAGGGGCAGCGCCGACCCGACGGTTTCGCTTGTGCCTGATGCAAAATGCCTTATGCGGTGCTTGCGCAAGCCGCGCCGAACGGGTTCTTCTTCCGCCCATCAGAATCGGTGAGAGCGCGATGACCATCAGCACGATCAAGGCAAAAGGCATTTCGGTCTCGCTCGACCTCACGGTCGGCCACATCGCCGACATGGTCGTCGAAAGCGGCGGCCGGAAGCTCAAGCCGCTGCATCGGGCGCCGTGGATCGACGAGCCGCGCGAGACGCTGCCGAAAGACCTGCCCGAGGGCACCGTCCGCCTGTCCGGCGACTTTCTCTGCGCGCCGTTTTCGCGCAGCGATGTCGAGGAGGCGCCGCTGCATGGCTGGCCGGCCAACAGCGCCTGGGATGTCACCGACAGCGCCGCGACCAACGATGGCTGGCGGGCCAGCTTCCGCTTGCGGCACAAGGTGATGGGCGCGACGGTCGACAAGGTCCTGACGCTGCGCGACGACCATCCGTTCCTCTATCAGGAGCATGTGTTTTCCGGCGGCCATGGCGCGATCTCGGTCGCCCACCATCCGATGACGGCGATGACGGGCGGCGGCAGGCTGGCCTTCTCGCCAAAGCGGTTCGCCGCGACGCTGGACGATCCGCTGGAGCCGGACCCCGCACGCGGCCGCTTCATGCTGGCCTATCCGGCGCGGTCCGCCGATCTCAGCCATTTCCCGGCCGCCGGCGGCGGCACGCTCGACCTGACGCAGTACCGCATGGACGACCGTCGCGAGGATTTCGTCACTTTGGTCGAGGCCGACCATGGCGGCCCGGGCTGGACGGCCTTGGCGCGCCAGGCCGAAGGCGATCTGGTGCTGGTGCTGAAGAACCCGGCCGAGCTGCCTATCACCATGCTGTGGCTCAGCAATGGCGGGCGCGACTACGCGCCATGGAGCGGCCGCCATCGCGGCGTGCTCGGCATCGAGGACGGCCGCGCGTCCGTCGGCCATGCCGCCTCGATCGGCGACAACTGGCTGAAGCGCGAAGGGGTGGCGACCGCCTTTGCGCTCGGCGAGGGCATCAGCGTTTCCTTTCGCCATGTCATCGGCGCCATGCCGCTCTCCGGCGGCGAGCCGCCTCGGGCAGTCACCACGGCGAACGGCCGCATGCTGCTGGCGGCCGGCGGCTCGACCCGGGAGGTTCCCTTCGACAACGATTTCCTGCGCATCGGCCAGCCTGTTCCAGGCTGAGTGCGCAGCATCAATGCGGATTTGAAATTTCCGCCGACTGCCGCCAAGATGTGGCCGAAATCATCATGCGGAACATGGTGGATTTGAAGCTCCTGCCAGAGAGAGGCTCTCATGTCCGAAATCGCCCATCTCGCCGCCACCATCTTCAAGCGCGCCGGCAAGGCACGGCGCTTCATCGTTGCCGTTGCCGGTCCGCCGGGCTCCGGCAAGTCGACATTGTCGGCAAGCCTGCATGACCTGCTGCCGGAAGGCGCGGTGGAAGTGGTGCCGATGGACGGCTTCCACTATGACGACGTCGTGCTTGAGCGGCGCGGCCTGCGCGCGCGCAAGGGGGCGCCGGAAACCTTTGACTTTGCCGGCTTCGAAACCTTGCTGAAACGCATCCGCGCCGGTGAACCCGATATTGCCATTCCGGTTTTCGACCGCAGCATGGAACTGTCGCGCGCCGCCGCCTCGATCGTCGCCACCGAGACCAAGTTCATCCTGGTTGAGGGCAATTACCTGCTGCTCGACGAGGAGCCGTGGTCGCGGCTGGCGCCGCTGTTCGATTTCTCGATCTTCGTCGATGTGCCGCGCGACGAGCTCGAGCGCCGCCTGCTCGAGCGCTGGCACGGTCATGGCCGCTCCGACGCGGATGCCCGCGCCTGGATCGCCTCCAACGACATGCCCAACATCGACCGGGTGCTTGCCCGCCGCCGGACCGCCGACCTGGTGATCGGCATTTCGGCGTGATTCTAAGGATTCTTCAAGGGGAACCTTAAGACTTTCAGTCCGTTATCCCACAGGCAATTCTGCCAGAAGAGGGATTCCATCCGATGGCACAAAAGGCAAGAAAACCCGCGCCCGCCAAGGGCAAGGCAACCCAATCGAAGGCAGGCGCCGGTCCGGCGATCGCCGAGCGTTCCAAGGACGCCAAGCCGTCTTTCGGCAAGGCGGCGCCGAAGAAAGTGGTGCCTGCCGCGGCGAAGACCGCGCCCAAGGTGGCAAAGCCCAAAAAGCCGGCAAACACTGGCGATTCGCTGTCGGGCAGCGCCATGCGCACGGTCAAGGCCACGGCCAATGTGGCAGCCGGCGCCGTCGTCGTCGCGGCAAGGGGTGCGGCATCGTTTGCCGCTTCCGTCGTGGGCAGGGGCGGCTCGAAAGCCAAGGCGAAGGCAAAATAGCAGCGTTCTGTCGAGGGCCTGGCCGGCTTTGATTCAGCCCTTCGCCGGGATGGTCAGGCCCTTTTGTACGGCTGGCCTGGCAAGGCCGCGTTCCAGCCATGTCCCGAGATTGCCGAAATCATCGAAGCCGACGAGTTCGCGCGCTTCGTAGAAGCCGATCAGGTTGCGCACCCAGCCGAGCAGCGAGATGTCGGCGATGGTGAAGTCATTGTCCATGATCCACCTGCGGCCCTTCAGCCGGCCGTCGAGCACACCGATCAGGCGCCGCGATTCATCGCGATAGCGCTCCAGCGGGCGCTTGTCGGCAATTTCTCGGCCGGCGAATTTGTGGAAGAAGCCGACCTGGCCGAACATCGGCCCGACCGAGGCCATCTGGAAGAACACCCATTGGATCGTCTCGTAGCGCCGCGCCGCGTCCACCGGCATGAGCAGGCCGGTCTTTTCGGCGAGGTAGAGCAGGATGGCGCCGGATTCGAACAGGCCGATCGGCTTGCCGTCCGGACCGTTCGGATCGATGATCGCCGGTATCTTGCCATTGGGGTTGAGCGACAGGAATTCCGGTGTCCAGCTCTCGTTCTTGCCGATGTTGACCAGATGCGGCTCGTAGGGCAGTCCGAGCTCTTCCAGAGCGATCGATATCTTCACCCCATTGGGCGTCGTGGCCGAATAGAGCTGGATCTGGTCCGGATGCCTGGCTGGCCAGCGCGTTGCGATCGGAAAGGCGGACAGGTCGGCCATGGAAAACTCCTGAACGGGGATGGCGCCGGGCGACGCTGGTTTTGGCGGGTTCAGCCAAGGATTTAGGCGGACCGCCGATTCTGATCAATATGGCGGCGACAGTTTCGCTGCGCCATTACCTTCGGTGTCCGAAGCACGTCCGTCATCAGGATGTCGGCAACGGGCGCGTGACATAGCGAACGTCGCGATCCGTGCTATATCTGGGCAGTTGGGGGGCTCGATGAACGACACCGACTACGCGCTGGGACATGCAGAGGCGGAGTTGCGCCGCCTCAGCACCCAGGCACGGTTGATCGATCCGATCACGCGTCGCTTTCTGGAAGCTGCCGGAATCACCAAAGGTATGCGCATCCTCGATATTGGCAGCGGCGCCGGCGATGTCGCGTTTCTCTGTGGCGAACTGGTTGGGCCGACTGGAGAAGTTGTGGGTACCGACCTTGCCCTTGCAGCCGTCGAAAGGGCGGAGCTGCGCGCCAGGAATGCCGGGTCAGGCACAATCTCCTTCAGACACGGCGATCCGGCTGAACTGAATTTTGACGAACCCTTCGATGCGATCGTTGGTCGCTACGTTCTCCAATTCATGCCCGATCCAGCACAGTCGCTCCGACGGATCGCCCGTCATTTGCGGCCTGGTGGGGTCGTCGTATTCCACGAACTTGACTGGGATGGCGCTCGTTCGTCGCCCCCGTCGCCGACATACGATAAGGTATGCGGGTGGCTCAGCCGTACAATCGAGGGGGCGGGAGCGCAGGTGCGCCTTGGTGCCCGACTTGCCTCTCTGTTTGAAGAGGCTGGTCTACCCTCGCCTGTCCTGAGGCTGGAGGCGGTCATCTCGTCAGGGCCACGGGCAGTTGACGTTGTACACCTTGTGACCGATCTCGTGGAAACACAATTGCCGACCATGGAGCGGCTAGGGATCGCAGCAGCTTCGCAGGTCGAGCCCCTTACACTCGCTGACCGCATCCTGTCGGAGGTCGGTGCCGACGGCACGTTGATGGGGCGATCGGAGATAGGTGCCTGGACCACGAGGCCGGAGTGAACGCACGCGTCGTCGTGCGATGGCCGCTCTGCAACCTCCTCCAGACGGTCTTCCAGCAGCACAGCATCGGGCAGACGCAACCGCCCGGATAGGCCGGGATCGCCTGCGGCCGGTCGAGACCGGGTGGGATCAAACCGCCTTGAAGGCCAGCACCGCATTGGTGCCGCCGAACGCGAAGCCATTGCTGATCGCCGTGCGCACCTTGCGTTCACGCGCCACGTTCGGCGTGATGTCGAGGTCGCAATCGGGATCGGCTTCGCGAAAATTGGCCGTCGGCGGCACCATGCCTTCACGGATCGCCATCACGCAGGCGATCATCTCCAGCGCGCCCGATGCGCCAAGGCAATGGGCATGCATGGATTTGGTCGACGACACCGACAGTTTGTAGGCATGGTCGCCGAAGACGCGCTTGATCGCCGCCGTCTCGATCTGGTCGTTGGCCTTGGTGCCGGTGCCATGGGCATTGAGATAGTCGACATCCTCGGGATTGAACCCGGCGTCGGCCAGGCAGGCGCGCATGGCGGCCGTCGGTCCTTCGATGGTTGGCGCGACGATGTCGGACGCGTCGGCGGAAAGGCCGGCGCCGGCAATTTCGGCAAGGATGGTGGCGCCGCGCGCCATGGCATGTTCGTAGCTCTCCAGCACCGCCATGCCGGCGCCCTCGCCGAGCGACAGGCCCTGGCGATCAGCCGAGAATGGCCGGCAGGTGTCGGGCGCTAGCACCCGCAATGCCTCCCAGCCCTTCAGGATGCCCCAGACCAGCGGCGCATCGGTGCCGCCGGCGACCATCACGTCGGCGCGGCCGAGCCTGATCTGGTCAACGGCCGAGGCGATGGCATGGTTGGACGACGAGCAAGCGGAGGTGACGCCGAAAACCGGACCGCGCAGGCCGAGACTCATGCTGACCTGGCCGGAGGCCGCACTGGGCATCACTTTCGGCACGGTGAAGATGCCGGCGCGGTTCTTGCCCTCGATCAGGATGGCGCGGTAGTTTTCCTCGATCGCTTCCCAGCCGCAAACACCGACGCCGACGACGGTGCCCATCCGGTAGGTGGTGGCTTCGTCCGAGGCCAGACCGGCCTGCTGCATAGCCTCCCTGGCCGCGATCACCGCCAGCAGGCTGAAACGGTCCATCGACACCAATTGCTTGCGGTCGATGCCGTGATCGGGAAGCGTCTTGATTTCGCAACCGACCTTGACCTTCAGATCATGCAACTGCGGACTGCTGATCTGGCCGATGGCCGAGCGGCCGGCGCGCATTTCATTCCAGATCGCGGGCGCGTTGGTGCCAAGCCCGCAAATACCGCCCATGCCGGTGATGACGACGCGCTGCTGCATTCAGGTCAGTCTTTTTTCGCGATCAGCGCGCGAACAGCTTCGACCATGTCGCCGACATTCTTCAGATTGCTCCAGGCATCGACCGTGTTCATCTCGATCTCGATGCCATAATCTTCCTCGAGATCGAAGATGATCTCCGTCAGCTCGAGCGAATGGATACCAAGCGAGGTCAATTCAGTGTTGGTGGTGATTTCTTCGCCGCCCGGCTCGGCATGAGCCTTGATCTTCGCGATGATATCCGTTGCCAGCTGGTCGGCCATTCGGTTTCTTCCCCACTATGTCGCGTTTCCCGGCGCCAATTGAGCAGCGCCCCTTTTTCTCCCGGTATCTAGCCGCCGTCTTCGCTCTATACCCCCGCCAAGCGCTGCATGACCGTACCAAGGTGGTTCCCTCTATAGAAACCGAAACGTTGTCAAGCAACAAGCTATATCAGGCCATGGATCGACAAAGGCGCCGGAGTGCTTAACGTGCTGGCATGGATAAGATCGAACATGGCAGGATTTCGACGCAGCGCGCCGCGGGCGCGGCTCGGCTTTCCTGCGCCGTCGTCGACGGTCGCACGCGGCTGCGGCGCCTCTATCAGGACGGTGCCGCCAAGATAAGGATGCCGGCGGTCTCGGCCGATCCGCTCGAAGCGGTGCTGATCAACACCGCCGGCGGGATGACCGGCGGTGACCGTATCGCCTGGGACGTGGATGTCGGTGCGGCGGCCTCGGCCTCGATCACGACCCAGGCCTGCGAGAAAATCTATCGGGCGGCATCCGACCATGCCGAGGTGCGGGTGAAACTATCGGTCAGTGAAAACGGCCGCATCGCCTGGCTGCCGCAGGAAACCATCGTCTTCGACCAGGCGGCGTTTGCCCGCACGCTGGACGTCGAGCTTGCCGTCGGCGCCGAGGCGCTGGTGCTGGAGGCCACGGTCTTCGGCCGCCTGGCCATGGGCGAACACGTCACGAAAGGCAATTTCCATGACCGCTGGCGTGTCCGCCAGGACGGCGAGCTCATTCATGCCGAGGATTTCCGCATCGGACCCGATATCGCGGCCACGCTCGACCGACCGGCGATTGCCGGTGGCGCGGTCGCGATGGCGACGCTGCTGTTGGTGTCGCCGCGGGCCGAGGCCCTGCTCGATCCGGTTCTGGAGATCGTCAGCGACCAGGGCAGCGCCAGTGCCTGGAGCGTGAGGAAATCTGGCAAGCTTCTTGCGAGGCTCTACGCCGGGGACGGCTATCGGCTCCGCCAGCGGCTGGTTCCGCTGGTCGAATTGCTCAACGGAAAGGCGGGGTTGCCCAAATTATGGTCACTGTAAGTCTGTCTATGCCAGTCCAGGGAAGCGCATGAACCTGACACCGAGGGAAAAGGACAAGCTGCTGATCGCCATGGCGGCGATCGTGGCGCGCAAGCGGCTCGAACGCGGCGTCAAGCTCAATCATCCGGAAGCGATCGCGCTGATCACGGATTTCGTCGTCGAGGGCGCCCGTGACGGCCGCCCGGTCGCCGAGTTGATGGAGGCCGGCGCCTACGTCGTCACCCGCGCGCAGGTGATGCAAGGCATCGCCGAGATGATCCCTGACGTGCAGGTCGAGGCGACATTCCCCGACGGCACCAAACTGGTGACCGTGCACGAACCCATCAGGTGAGGAGAGAAAAAGATGCTTGAGCTGCGTCCCAATTGCGAATGCTGTGACAAGGACCTGCCGCCGGAGGCGGCGGACGCGCTGATCTGCACCTTCGAATGCACCTTTTGCGCCGACTGCGTGGAACACATCTTGGGCGGCACCTGCCCCAATTGCGGCGGCAATTTTTCGGCGCGGCCGATCCGCCCGCCGGCGATGCTGAAGAAATATCCCGCCTCGACCAAGCGCGTTCTCAAAGCTGAAGGGTGCGGGCCCCGCAAGGCCGCGTGACACCACCACCCCGCAAACGAAAGGCAATAGAATGATGTCCGCCAAACGCCTGTGCCTGTCGGCGATCCTGCTGCTGGCAGCAGTCATGCCGGCCTATGCCCATGTCGGCATCGGCACGACCTCCTCCTTCACGGCCGGCTTCATGCACCCGTTCTCCGGCCTCGATCACATGACGGTGATGATCGCGGTCGGCCTGTGGGCGTCGCTCAAGGGCGGCAAGGCAATCTCGGCCTGGCCGGCGGCTTTTGTCGGCGTGATGCTGGTCGGCGGCGGGCTCGGCATGCTGCATATGCCGCTGCCGTTCGTCGAACCCGGCATATTGGCGTCCGTCGTGGCGCTCGGGCTGCTGGTGGCACTGGCAGTCGATCTGCCGGTCTCGGCCGGCGTCGCCATCATTGGCCTGTTCGCGCTGTTCCACGGCCACGCGCATGGCACCGAGGTGCCGGAAAATGCCGGCGGGCTGGAATATATAGCCGGCTTCGCCATCGCGACAGCGCTGCTGCATGCCACCGGCATCGCTGCCGGGCTCGGGCTTGGCATCAGGTTCCGTGGCCTGGCCCGCGCCGCCGGCGCGGGCTGCACGGCGGTCGGTGCCGGCCTCGCCTTCGGCATGTTGTGAGGCACGATGATCCCCGGCGAAATCATCCCCAAGGACGGTGACATCGAACTCAACAAGGGCTTGCCGACCGTCACCCTGAAAGTGGCCAACAGCGGCGACCGGCCGATCCAGGTCGGCAGCCACTATCATTTCTTCGAGACCAATGAGGGGCTGAGGTTCGAGCGCGACCGCGCGCGCGGCATGCGCCTCGACATCGCCGCCGGCACAGCCATGCGTTTCGAGCCTGGCCAGGAGCGCGACGTGACGCTGGTGCCGCTTGGCGGCAAGCGCGAGGTCTACGGATTTCAGCAGAAGGTGATGGGCAGGCTGTGAGATCGATGGCGTCTCATGCATGTCGCCCAAGAATGACTGGCGCTTTCGACTCAGTCCGACGGCTTGGCCGCAGCGTAGATGACGATCTTTCCAGGATCGTCGAATTCGACGGCGAGGACGTCCTGTGCAAGCACGCGCCGCGACTCGATGGCGTTGAACAGCAGCGCGTTGGCCTCGATCTCCTTGCGCAATTCCGCAATGTCGTCCTGATGCTGTTTGACCTTGCTCTCGATCACCGGCGGCGGGCCGCCTTCGCTACGCGCCGCATCGGTGAGGAGCACGATCTCGACCTTGTCGAGCTTGGACGTCTTGCGCACCGTGCCGATGTTTTCGCGCGTCCGGTCGATCGCCGTGTTGACGTTGCGGGCTTCGGCGGTGGCGCTGGCTTCTTCCTGCTTGACGTCCGAGCCGACGATACGGTTGACGGTCTCCGGGCTTTCAAGGCCCTGCGCATTCAACGTGGCGTGGGGCAGGCTCGCCGACAGAAACGCAGCCGCTGCAATGGCATGCAACCATCGGGCGTCGGGCAGGGTGGTGATGGTCATCGCTCGCTTTCGAGATTTGTTTCGACACTCAAAAGGCGAAACGAATCCAGCCCTGCCAAGGTTCCTTTACCTCTGCAGGCGGCGGGCCGGACGCCGGCCCGCCGCGCCGCGTCATCAGCTCGCCTTCTTGGTGATCAGGGTCAGCGCGCCATTGGGCTGCATGCTGGCGGCCACGACCTGTGCCGAGCTGAGCCCCTTGGCTTCGAGCGCGGACTTCACCTTTGGCGTGGCGTCGATCGAGCTGCGCAATTTCTGCAGGCCGGCGTCGCCACGCTGGGCGATCACCTGGTTGACCTGCGTCTGGGTGTCCTTCGGCAGCTCCGTGATGTCGACGATGTTGACGCTCTGGATCGTCGGAACGGCAGGCTGAGCCTTGGGCGCGGCCGGGGCAGGCGTGGTCGGCGCCGGAGCGGGCTGTTGCGCGGGTTGCTGCTGGGCATTGGCGGCGCCCGCCAGCATCAGCGTGGCGGCGGCTGCAATCAATATCGTCTTGCGCATGGATTTTCCTTCCATCGATTTGGCAAACGGTCGGTTTGGGGTGACGCCCTAACCTCAACCGTCAAATCGGATGAGAAGGTGTCGGCCAGCGGGTCATTGCGTGACCATTGGATGGCGACAATGTGCAGCCAGGCTTCAATCAAATCGCATTTCGGCAAACCACATTTCGGGAGCAATCGCTGATGGCCAGAGTTACCCGCGCCGCCTATGCGCAGATGTATGGCCCGACCGTCGGCGACCGCGTGCGGCTTGCCGACACCGAGCTGTTCATCGAGGTCGAGAAAGATCTCACCACCCATGGCGAGGAGGTGAAATTCGGCGGCGGCAAGGTGATCCGCGACGGCATGGGCCAGAGCCAGGTGTCACGCGCGCAAGGCGCGGTCGACACCGTCATCACCAATGCGCTGGTGGTGGATGCCAGCGCCGGCATCTTCAAGGCCGATATCGGTCTGCGCGACGGCCGCATCGCGGCAATCGGCAAGGCTGGCAATCCGGACATGCAGCATGGCGTCACCATCATCATCGGCCCCGGCACCGAGATCATTGCCGCCGAGGGCAAGATCCTGACCGCCGGCGGCTTCGACGCGCATATCCATTTCATCTGCCCGCAGCAGATCGAGGAAGCGCTGATGAGCGGCATCACCACCATGCTCGGCGGCGGCACCGGCCCGGCCCACGGCACACTGGCCACCACCTGCACGCCGGGGCCATGGCACATGGCCCGCATGATCCAGTCCTTTGACGCCTTCCCCATGAACATCGGCCTGTCGGGCAAGGGCAACGCTTCGCTGCCTGCGGCACTCGAGGAAATGGTGCTCGGCGGCGCCTGTTCGCTGAAGCTGCACGAGGACTGGGGCACGACGCCGGCGGCCATCGACTGCTGCCTGTCGGTTGCCGACGATTACGACGTGCAGGTGATGATCCATACCGACACGCTGAACGAGTCCGGCTTCGTCGAGAACACGGTGGCGGCGATCAAGGGCCGGACCATCCATGCCTTCCACACCGAGGGTGCCGGCGGCGGCCATGCGCCTGATATCATCAAGGTCTGCGGCCTGCCCAACGTCATTCCGTCCTCGACCAATCCGACCCGGCCCTACACGGTCAACACGCTCTCCGAGCATCTCGACATGCTGATGGTCTGCCATCATCTGTCGCCGTCGATCCCCGAGGACATCGCCTTCGCCGAAAGCCGCATCCGCAAGGAGACCATCGCGGCGGAAGACATTTTGCACGACATCGGCGCGTTCTCGATCATCTCGTCGGACAGCCAGGCCATGGGGCGCGTCGGCGAGGTGGCGATCCGCACCTGGCAGACCGCCGACAAGATGAAGCGCCAGCGCGGCGCGCTGCCGCAGGAGACCGGCAACAACGACAATTTCCGCGTTCGCCGCTACATCGCCAAATACACGATCAATCCGGCCATCGCGCATGGGCTGTCCAGGGATATCGGCTCGATCGCGGTCGGCAAGCGCGCCGACCTAGTGCTGTGGAACCCGGCCTTCTTCGGCGTCAAGCCGGATATGGTGCTGATCGGCGGCATGATCACTGCTGCCCCAATGGGCGATCCCAACGCCTCGATCCCGACACCGCAGCCGATGCACTACCGGCCGATGTTCGGCGCCTATGGCAAGGCCAGGAGCAACTCGTCGGTGACCTTCGTCTCCAAGGCGGCGCTCGAGACGGGGCTGCATGGCAGGCTCGGTGTCGACAAGCAGTTCGTCGCCGTCGAGAACACCCGTGGCGGCATTGGCAAGCATTCGATGGTGCTCAACGACGCCATGCCGCACATCGAGGTCGATCCCGAGACCTATGAGGTCCGCGCCGACGGCGAGTTGCTGGCCTGCGAGCCGGCGACAGTGCTGCCGATGGCGCAGCGGTATTTTCTGTTCTGATGCGGAATTGGCTAGCGAGCCGACGGGTGCAATATCCGTTGCGGCCCCTGGTGGGACGCAGCAATATGCGGCCGACGAACAGCTCCGTTGTAATCAAGCATGGCCACCGAAATCGCTTCCGCCCACGACATCTTCCCGCATATCCGCATCGTCATGGGCATGGTGATCGGGCTTGGCGTCGCCCGCCTGCTGTCGGGGGTGGCGCGCATCGTCCAGCATCCCGCCCAGTACCGGCTCTATCCCGTGCACCTGGCCTGGGTCGCCTCGGTGCTTCTGATGCTGGTGCATTTCTGGTGGTGGGAGTTCGGCCTCTACACCATCGAGACCTGGACCTTCGGCAAGTACCTGTTCATCATCTTCTATGCGATCACGCTGTTCCTGCTCTGCGCGCTTTTGTTTCCGGATTCGATGCTGGACTACACCAGCTACGAGGATTTCTTCTATTCGCGCCGGGCCTGGTTCTTCGGCCTGCTGGCGGCGACCTATCTGCTCGACGTGATCGACACACTGCTAAAGGGCCCGGAGCATTTTGCCCGCTTCGGCAACGAATATCTGTTCCGCACGCCTGTCTTCGTCGCGCTGTGCATCGCCGCGATCCTGGTGCGCGATCGACGTTTCCACATCGCCTTTGTCGCGGCCGCGCTCGTCTATCAGATATCGTTCATCCTGCGGCTCTTCGACACGATCGTTTGACTACAGCGCCGCGCGCCTTTCCGACGCGCAAAGGACGCTGTAGCACTTTGACAAGCGCCCATTGGGATGAAGTGAGGGATGGTCTAAGGCTTCCAGGGAAAGGCAGGTTTGCGCATGTACAAGGCCGTCGGATCGCGTGGATCCCGGGTCAGCCGCGTTCTCTGGATGCTCGAGGAGCTCGGGCAGCCCTATGAATTCGTCGAGGTCAAACTGCGCTCACCGGAAGCCTATGCGCTGAACCCTTCGGGCAAGGTGCCGATCCTGATCGACGGCGATTTCACGGTGACGGATTCGGCGGCGATCTGCGTCTATCTCGCCGACAAGCACGCCGACAAGGGCATGGGCGCCAATCCGGGCGTTGCCGGGCGTGCAGAGATGGATTCCTGGATGCATTTTGCCCAGAGCGAGTTTGAAGCGCCGTTGTGGAACAAGCTGCGCCATCGCTTCCTGCTGCCGAAGGAGGTGCGGGTCGATGTCGGCCCGGCGGCGGCTTACGACTTCGCGTCCGAGCTCAAGGCTCTGGACCGTCGGCTGGGCGACAGGCCGTTCGCACTGGGCGACCGGTTTTCGGCCGTCGACGTGCTGCTCGGCGACATGGGCGGCTGGGCGCGCGCCGGCCGGTTTCCAATCGAATCCGAGCGCGTCAACGCATATTTCGACCGCGTCTTGGCGCGGCCCGCCCGTGCAAGGGCGCAGGCTAATGGGGGATCCATGAAATGAAGCTCGACATCCGCACTGACTTCACCAAATTTCCCCGCGCCGTCTCGGTGCTGACCGCCGGCAATGCCGGGACCACGGCACCCTCCGGCCGCGCCATTCTCGCCCATGACGAGCGGCATCTGCGCCGCAGGGCGATCGAACTTGCCGACGGCAGCAAGGTGCTGGTCGACCTGCCCGAGCCCGTCGCCCTGAACGATGGCGACCGGCTGGTGCTGGAGGATGGCCGCCACATCGAGATCATCGCGGCACCGGAAGATGTCTACGACATCCGCGCTCGCGACGGCGTGCATCTGGCCGAGCTCGCCTGGCATATCGGCAACCGTCATCTCGCCGCGAGCATCGAGGCCGGGCGCATCCTCATCCTGCGCGACCATGTCATCAAGGCGATGCTGGAGGGGCTGGGCGCCACGGTGTCCGACGTCTCTGAGCCGTTCAAGCCGGTGCGCGGCGCCTATTCCGGCCACGGTGGGCACAGCCATGACCACGGCCATGCGCACGCCGAGGCCCACGCACACAGCCATGGTGAAGCGCATAGCCATAGCGAATCGCATTCTCATTCGCACAGCGGCCACCATCACGATCATGACTGACCAGCCTTCGAACATTGCTCTGCTGCGATTGATGGCGTGGCTGTCGCCGGCCTTTCCGGTCGGCGGTTTTTCCTACAGCCATGGTCTCGAACGCGCGGTGCATGATGGGCTGATCGTCGATACGAAAACCCTCGCCGGGTGGCTGGAAACGCTGGTCGAGATGGGCTCCGGCTGGAACGATGCGGTGCTGTTCGCCGAGAGCTGGCGCCGCGCACGCCACAGCGGCGACCTCGATGAAACAGCGACACTCGCCGAAGCGCTGGCCGGCTCGCGCGAACGCCACACCGAGACCATGCTGCAAGGTGCGGCCTTCCTCAAGGCGGCGGCAGCCTGGCCCAGCCCCGTGCTGGAGCGCTTGCCGGCCGAATGCGCCTATTGCGTCGCTGTCGGCGCCATCGCAGGCGGCAATGCGATTGCGCTTCAGGATGCGCTGTCCGCCTTCCTGCAAACCTTCTTCTCCAACCTCGTCCAGGCCGCGATCCGGCTCGGCATCGTTGGTCAGAGCAAGGCCACCGCGCTGCTTGCCGGCTTCGAGCCGCTGGCATTGTCGACAGCCGGCCGCGCCGCGCGCTCGGCATTGGACGATCTCGGCGGCTGCGCCCTTGTCTCCGAAATCATGGCGATGAGACACGAAACCCAGTATTCGCGGTTGTTCCGTTCATGATTTTTCTCGCCTTCGCGCTATCGTTTGTCCTGCTGCTGATCACGGCGCTGCATGTCTATTGGGGCATCGGCGGCACCTGGCCGGGCCGGGATGCGGCCTCTTGCGCCCATGCCGTCGTCGGCTTTCGCGGCGTCGATGAGATGCCGACCCCTTTCGCCAGTTTCGCCGTTGCCGCGTGCCTTGCCCTGGCGACACTGTGGCCGATGGCGCTTGAAGGGGTATTTGCCTCGCCCTTCCCCAGGGAGGGCCTCGCCGCCACCTCGCTGCTCATCGGGCTGGTGTTCCTGGGGCGCGGCATTGCCGGCTTCACGCCATGGTGGCGGCGGCTGGCACCGGAACAGCCTTTCGCGCGGCTCGACCTGCGCTACTACTCGCCGCTGTGCCTGTTGATCGGGCTCGGCTTTGCCATCCTCGCCATCACGGAGTTTCCCGCATGACACAGAAAAATGGCCCACTGCGCGTCGGCATTGGCGGTCCGGTCGGTTCGGGCAAGACGACGCTGACCGAAAAGCTGTGCAAGGCGCTGCGCGACGAATTCTCGATCGCCGTGGTGACCAACGACATCTACACCAAGGAAGACGCCATGATGCTGGCCCGGCTGCAGGCGCTGCCCGAGGATCGCATCATGGGTGTCGAGACCGGTGGCTGTCCGCATACCGCGATCCGTGAGGATGCCTCGATCAATCTGCAGGCGATCGCCGAGATGAACAAGAAATTCCCCGATCTCGATATCGTCTTCATCGAATCCGGCGGCGACAACCTCGCCGCCACCTTCTCGCCTGATCTCGCCGACCTGACGCTCTATGTCATCTCGGTCTGCCAGGGCGAGGAGATCCCGCGCAAGGGCGGGCCGGCGATCACCCGCTCCGATTTCCTGGTCATCAACAAGAGCGATCTGGCGCCCTATGTGAACGTCAATCTCGATGTCATGGAGAGCGACGCCGGCCGCATGCGCGGCAAGCGGCCGTTCGGCTTCACCGACCTGTCGCGCGGCAAGGGTCTGCGGGAGGTCATCGACTTCATCGTCGAGCACGGCGGCCTGCGGGCCGGAGCTGCTGCCAGCACGGCGGCGTAGGCAAAGACATCGGCGTCGGTCCCTGCACCAAGCGAAAGCGGTTGCGAGCCTCGGCTGGTCGCGGCATTCTCGCCAAAACTGGAGGATTTTCGATGAGCATCGCCCGCCTGCAAAAGGAAACGCTGACCAACCTGCCCTTCTATGAGGAGCGTGTCGATCTCGCCTGCGCCTTTCGCTGGACGGCGCGGCTCAACATGCACGAGGCTGTGGCCAACCATTTCTCGCTGGCGGTCAACGACGACGGCACGCAGTTCCTGATGAACCCCAACCAGGTGCATTTCTCGCGCATCAAGGCGAGCGACCTGCTGCTGATCGACGCCAACGATCCCGACACGCTCTCGGGGCCGAACGCGCCCGACCCGACCGCGTGGGGGCTGCATGGCGCCATCCATCGCAACGTCCGCCACGCGCGCTGCGTCATACATGTGCATTCCATCCACGCCACGGTGCTGGCATCGCTCGCCGACTCTCGCCTGCCGCCGATCGACCAGAACTCGGCGATGTTCTTCAACCGCCATGTCGTCGATGCCCACTATGGCGGGCTGGCCTTCGAGGAGGAGGGCGAACGCTGCTCGCAGCTCCTCGTCGATCCCAAGGTCAAGGTGATGGTGATGGGCAATCACGGCGTGCTGGTCATCGGCGACACGGTCGCCGATGCCTTCAACCGCATGTTCTATTTCGAGCGTGCCGCGGAGACCTACATCAAGGCGCTGTGGACCGGCCGCCCGCTGCGCACGCTGTCCGATGCGATCGCCGAGAAGACGGCAAGCGAGATGGACGACTATCCCGGTCAGGCCGAACGCCACCTCAGCGAGTTGAAGGCGATCCTGGACGAGCAGGAACCGGTCTACCGCAACTGAGCACCACGGGTTCTTGGCTGGCGCCTGTTTCGTCGTGAGAAGAATTTTCAGCGTCGCTCCGCCCCTCATTGCTCTGCCGGGCATTTCTCCCCGTATGGTGACGGGGAGAAAGGTCGCTGTCACAGACGGTTTCACCAATCATCAACGTTGAAGAAAGAGCACCAAGGTGTGGCAAGTCCCTTCTCCCCGTCACTATACGGGGAGAAGGTGGCGGCAGCCGGATGAGGGGCGGCGCCGACGTTCGTGAGTTCGATCAGAGAGCCAGCTCTTTCCGCAATTCCTCGGCGCTGTTGATGACGATAGCACCGGGCGGGCCTTCCATCGGCTTTTCCGGCCAGAAGATCGTCGTCATGCCTGCCGCCAGCCCCGCCATGGCGCCCGGCCAGCTGTCGTCGATCGCTATCGCCTCAGCAGGAGCGACGCCAGCGAGATACGCGGCGCGCAGGAAGGGTTCGGCGTGCGGCTTGCCCTCGCGCACATCGTTGCGGCTGATCGTCTTCATGCCGGGATAGGTCAGCCCGACCATGCGAAGGTTGGCGTCGACGATCATGCGGTCCGAATTCGACACCACGGCTTGCGCCACGCCCCTTGCCCGCAAGTCGTTGAAGATCTCGATCGCACCGGGGCGCGGCTGCAAGCGCTCGACCAGCGGAAGATAGTGCTCGTATTTGCGGATGATCCAGTCGTCGAACGGCAGGTCCAGGCCGAACTCGTCGCGCATCATCTCATAGACCGGCCAGGCGGCTACGCCGAGCACGCGCTCATGCAGGTCGACCGGCGGGACTAGGCCGACATTGCGCATCGCCGCCACCAAAGCGGCCTCGTGCAGCGGTTCGCTGTCGACCAGCGTGCCGTCCATATCCCAGAAAACCGCTTTCGGCGTCATGCAAGGCTCCTTTTTGCGATCCCTTAAAGGGTTTACGCAGGGAGATAAACCTTCCCGATCGCAGAACGTGCCGCATGTCGGAACTGAACCCGAAGGTCCTTCTCCGGCGTAAGCCTCGCCGGAGGAGGAAATTTGCGTGCCGTGTGCGCCGAGGGCTGCAAGCAATTGCCCTCGAGATTGACAATTGCGCAGCGGCCCGTTCCCTGCAAGAGTAGAAGCGGACCGCGCTCATGACCGGCGGTTTCGGGAGGCAGGACGTGAATACCCGGCAGGATGGCGGCAGCAACAGGCTGGACGACGCGGCACGCGCCGGCTGGCTTTATTATGTTGCCGGCAACACGCAGGACCAGATCGCCACCACGCTCGGCATTTCGCGGCAGACGGCGCAGCGGCTGGTGTCGCTGGCGGTGTCGGAAGGCTTGATCAAGGTCCGCGTCGACCATCCGATCGCCAACTGCCTCGAACTGGCGGCGCGGTTGAGATCTCGCTTTGCGTTCGACTTGGTCGAGGTGGTGCCGAGCGATCCCAATTCATCGTCCACCACCATCGGCATCGCCGAGGCGGCCGCGGCCGAGATCGAGCGCCGGCTGCGCTCGCCGACCCCAATCGTCATGGCGATCGGCACCGGCCGCACGCTGAAAGCGGCGATAGAACAGCTGCCGCCGATGGAATGCCCGCAGCACAAGGTGGTGTCCTTGACCGGGAACATCTCGCCGGACGGCTCGGCTGCCTTCTACAACGTCATCTTCACCATGGCCGACAGGGTCAAGGCGCGATCCTTCCCGATGCCGCTGCCGGTCATCGCCTCTTCGCCGGAGGAGCGCGAGATGCTGCTCAACCAGCCGATGATCCAGCCGACGCTGGCGCTGGCCGCCGAGGCCGACGTCACCTTCATCGGCATTGGCGATCTCGGTCCCAAGGCGCCTCTCTATGAGGACGGCTTCATTTCCGAAAGTGAACTGAAGGCGCTACAGAAGGCCGGCGGAATCGCCGAAATCGTCGGCTGGGTCTACGATCGCGAAGGCCGCATGATCGAGGGCATCACCAACGACCGGGTGTCGTCGGCTTCGCTGCCATCGCGCGAAAAATCACTGGTGATTGCACTGGCGATGGGCGAACGCAAACTGCCGGGTATCCTGGCGGCGGCCAACCGGCGGCTGATCAATGGCCTCATCACCGACGAGCGGACGGCGGCTGCCCTGCTGGCCAGCGTCTAACCGGGCTGCCGTCGATCGCAGACGCCGGCGCGACTGATTTCGGATAAAGCCAGCCGGGCTATTTGCCCCGCCCGAAAGGGTCGTTGCCGTCGAGGAAGCCGACGTCGCGCTGCAGATGCGGCGACAGGTCCCTGATGTCGAGATGCGTCCGTTTTCTGATTGCGAACCAGCCCAATCCGTCCGTGAGCCACGAAATCCAGCGATGATCCGGAGCGGGAGTGCACTTTTGCTGCGCCATGGTCATGATCGTCAACCTTCGCTATCCTGAACCCGAATGAATGGTTGACCCTGAATGTCGGTCTTGCAGGCCGGCTTTGCCAATCGAACATCTGTTATGACCCATAAGGAGGTTTTATGCCTGACCTCAGCTCGCGACAGCTCTCCCAACTCCCGCCGCTGCAAGCGATCAGGGTGTTCGACGCGGTGGCGCGGCATCTTTCCTTCACCAAGGCCGCCGAGGAGCTCGCCATGACGCAGGCGGCGGTCAGCTATCAGATCAAGGTGCTGGAGGAGCGCGTCGGCGCACCGCTGTTCCTGCGCCGGCCGCGGCAGATTGTGTTGACCGAGGCCGGACAGCGCCTTGCCCCGGGGGTCAGCGAAGCCTTTGCCCTTCTTGGCCAGGCCTACGCCGCGGCGCGTGGCGGTGCCGACGGACTGCTGTGCGTCACCACGGTGCTGACCTTTGCCTCGAACTGGCTGGCGCACCATCTGGGCTCGTTCCAGATCGCTCATCCCTCCCTTGCCGTTCGGCTCGAGACGTCAAGCCGCCTGACGGACTTCGCCCGCGAGGATGTCGATCTAGCCATCCGTTCGGGCGGCGGCAAATGGCCGGGACTGGAAGCCTACAAGCTGCTCGATGCCGATTTCACGCCGATGCTGAGCCCGAAACTCGCGGCGACCATCGGCGGCGTCAAAGAGCCGGCCGACCTGTTGCGGCTGCCGATCCTCGATCCCGGCGACATCTGGTGGACCGAGTGGTTTTCGGCTGCCGGCGTGAACTCGCACGACCTTGCCAAACGGCCCGGCAGCAGCATGGGCGCGCAGGCCTATGAGGCCAATGCAGCCATCGCCGGCCATGGCGTGGCGATCCTAACCCGGGCGCTGTTCAAGGCGGAACTCGCCGACGGCCGCCTGATCCAGCCTTTCGACCTGGTGGGCGACGATGGCCATGCCTATTGGCTGGTCTATCCCCAGGCGCGCCGCAACGTGCCGAAGATCCGCGCCTTCCGCGACTGGCTGCTGGCCGAAATCGCCTGCTGACCGGCAAGTCCTCCGGCAAGCCAATCCTGCCCTGTCGCCTGAATGCCCAGGACCGGCGCAGTCGGCTCGGCAATTTCCACGCACCCATGGCCCCGTCGATACCGCTGAGTGCTGCGCTGCAGCATCGAATCCGGCTTGACATAATTGACGTCAGGTGAGTAATTGCTCAAAGCCAAGGCAAATGCTCATCTTGGTTCATGGGAGGAATTTGATGAAACTTCGCACGCTCACCCTGGGCTTGTTGTCGGCCAGCGCTCTTGCCTTCGCCGCACATGCCGAATCCATCACCATCGCCACCGTCAACAATGGCGATATGGTCCGCATGCAAAAGCTGACGGAAGACTTCACCAAGGCTAACCCCGACATCCAGCTCAACTGGGTCACGCTCGAAGAAAATGTGCTGCGCGAGCGTGTCACCACCGACATCGCCACCAAGGGCGGCCAGTATGACGTGATGACGATCGGCACCTATGAAGTTCCGATCTGGGCCAAGCAGAGCTGGCTTCTGCCGCTCGACAAGCTCGGCGACGACTATGACGCCAAGGACATCATCCCGGCCATCGCCGGCGGTCTTTCGGTTGACGGCAAGCTCTATGCAGCGCCTTTCTACGGCGAGAGCTCCTTCGTCATGTACCGCAAGGACCTGATGGACAAGGCCGGGCTGAAGATGCCCGACGCGCCGACCTGGGACTTCATCAAGCAGGCCGCCGACAAGATGACCGACCGCGCCAATGGCGTGAACGGCGTCTGCCTGCGCGGCAAGGCCGGCTGGGGCGAGAATATGGCCTTCCTGACCGCCATGTCGAACTCCTTCGGCGCACGCTGGTTCGACGAGAACTGGAAGCCGCAGTTCGACCAGCCCGAATGGAAGAACACCCTGCAGTTCTATGTCGACCTGATGAAGGCCGACGGTCCTGAGGGCGCATCGTCCAACGGCTTCAACGAAAACCTGGCGCTGTTCCAGCAGGGCAAGTGCGGCATGTGGATCGACGCCACGGTCGCCGCATCCTTCGTATCGGACCCGAAGAACTCGACCGTCGCCGACAAGGTCGGTTATGCGCTGGCGCCCGACAATGGCCTAGGCAAGCGCGGCAACTGGCTGTGGGCCTGGTCGCTGGCCATTCCCGCCGGCACGCAGAAGGCAGATGCCGCCGAGAAGTTCGTTTCCTGGGCAACCAGTAAGCACTATGCCGACCTGGTGGCCTCGAAGGAAGGCTGGGCCAATGCTCCTCCCGGCACGCGCTCCTCGCTCTACGCCAATGCCGAGTACCAGAAGGCGGCTCCGTTCGCCAAGATGACGCTGGACTCGATCAATGCCGCCGACCCGACGCATCCGACCGTCAAGCCGGTGCCCTATGTCGGCGTGCAGTTTGTCGCCATCCCTGAATTCCAGGGCCTTGGCACCACTGTCGGCCAGCTGTTCTCGGCGGCTCTTGCCGGCCAGTCGAGCGTCGACGATGCCCTGAAGCAGGCCCAGGACGCTGCCACCGCGGCAATGACCGAAGGCGGGTATATCAAGTAGGCTCCTCCCGGTGCCGAATGCCGGTCGCCTCCTTGACCGGCAACGGCCGCCCGAGTCCCAGTTCGGGCGGCCGCCTTTAACGCCTTTTGAAAATTCCGTCTGACCATTGAAGGGTGACCGTCATGGCTACTCAGCAGACCCGTTCGCTTGCCCGTTTCATGATGGCGCCATCTGTCGTGCTCCTGCTGGTCTGGATGGTTGTTCCACTGGCGCTCACGCTGTGGTTCTCCTTCCAGCAGTACAACCCGCTCAATCCGATCCGCGACGGGTTCGTCGGCTTCTCGAACTACGCGCTGTTCTATTCCAACCCAGCCTTCCTGCAATCGATCCTCAACACGCTTACGCTGGTGATCAGCGTGCTGTTGATCACGGTGATCGGCGGCATCCTGCTGGCGCTTTTGATCGATCAGCCGATGTGGGGCCAAGGCATTGTCCGCATCCTCGTCATCTCGCCGTTCTTCGTCATGCCGCCAGTGGCCGCATTGGTGTGGAAGAACATGATCATGCACCCGCAATACGGGATTTTTGCCGACATAGCGCGCTTCTTCGGCGCCCAGCCGATCGACTGGTTCGGGCAGCATCCGATGACGGCGATCATCATCATCGTCGCCTGGCAATGGCTGCCCTTTGCGACGCTCATCCTGTTGACCGCGCTGCAGTCGCTCGACGGCGAGCAGAAGGAAGCCGCCGAGATGGACGGCGCCGGCTTCATCAGCCGCTTCATCCATCTGACGCTGCCGCACATGTCGCGCGCCATCACCGTCGTCATCCTGATCCAGACGATCTTCCTTTTGTCGGTCTATGCCGAGATCCTCGTCACCACCAATGGTGGCCCTGGATACGCCTCCACCAACCTGCCCTTCCTGGTCTACCAGAAGGCCTTGCTGGAGTTCAAAATCGGCCAGGCATCCGCCGGCGGCATCATCGCTGTCATTCTCGCCAATATCGTTGCCTTCTTCGCCATGCGCGCCGTCGGCAAGAACCTGGACAAGTAAGGGAGATTGAGATGGCACGTGCAGTCACCACCCAGCACAAGACAATCGCGACCGTTGCCGCCTGGATCGTCGCGCTGCTGATCTTCTTCCCGATCCTCTATACGATCATCACCTCGTTCAAGTCGGAGCAGGAAGCGATCCAGGGCTTCAACCTGATCCCGTCAGGGACGTTCGAGAGTTACACTGAAGTCCAGGCGCAGAGCGGCTACTTCAAGTTCTTCTTCAACTCGGTGCTGCTCTCGGTCGGCTCGACCATCCTGGCTCTGCTGGTCGCCATTCCGGCGGCATGGTCGATGGCTTTCTCGCCGACCAAGCGGACCAAGGACATCCTGATGTGGATGCTGTCCACCAAGATGATGCCGGCGGTCGCCGTGCTGTTCCCGATCTACCTGATCTTCCGCAACTTCGGGCTGCTCGACAGCCGCGTCGGCCTGATGGTCATGCTGATGCTGATCAACCTACCGATCGTGGTGTGGATGCTCTACACCTACTTCCGCGAAATCCCGGGCGAGATCCTGGAAGCGGCGCGCATGGACGGCGCTTCGCTGTGGAACGAGATCGTCTATGTGCTGACGCCCATGGCAGTGCCGGGCATCGCCTCGACCATGCTGTTGAACATCATCCTGGCCTGGAACGAGGCATTCTGGACGATCCGGCTGACCACCACGGACGCCGCACCCCTGACCGCCTTCATCAGCTCGTTCTCCAGCCCGCAAGGCCTGTTCTGGGCCAAGCTTTCGGCCGCCTCGACGCTGGCCATCGCCCCAATCCTGATCATGGGCTGGTTCAGCCAGAAGCAGCTGGTGCGCGGCCTGACATTTGGTGCGGTGAAGTAACAGAAATTGCCTGACGCAATCCGGCAGAAATAAGCCCTCGGGGAGGAAACCATGGGAAACATCACGCTCAAGAACGTCTCCAAGCATTTTGGATCGACGATCATCATCCCCGGCCTCGACCTGGTGATCGAAAATGGCGAGTTCGTCGTCTTCGTCGGCCCGTCGGGTTGCGGCAAGTCCACGCTGCTGCGCCTGATCGCCGGGCTGGAGGACACCAGCGGCGGCACCATCAACATCGATGGCCGCGACGTCACCGGTGAAGCGCCTGCCAAGCGCAAGCTGGCCATGGTGTTCCAGTCCTATGCGCTCTATCCGCACATGACGGTGGCCAAGAACATCGCCTTCCCGCTGAAGATGGCGGGGGAAGACCAGGCGACCATCGACAAGAAGGTGAAGGATGCGGCGCGCGTCCTGAACCTCACCAACTATCTCGAACGCCGGCCCGGCCAGCTCTCCGGCGGCCAGCGCCAGCGCGTCGCCATCGGCCGTGCCATCGTACGCCAGCCCTCGGCCTTCCTGTTCGACGAACCGCTGTCCAACCTCGATGCGGCGCTCCGCGGCACCATGCGGCTGGAGATCAGCGAGCTGCATCATCAGCTCAAGACGACGATGATCTACGTCACCCACGACCAGGTCGAAGCCATGACCATGGCCGACAAGATCGTCGTGCTGAACGCCGGCAACATCGAGCAGGTCGGCTCGCCGATGGAACTCTACAAGACGCCGCGCAACCTGTTCGTCGCCGGCTTCATCGGCTCGCCGAAGATGAACCTGATCGAAGGGGCGCCGGCTGCCAAATACAGCGCCAAGACCATCGGCATCCGTCCCGAGCACATGGAGATCTCGACCACCGCTGGCGAATGGAAAGCCATCGTCGGCGTCGCCGAGCATCTCGGCTCCGACACCTTCCTGCATGTCCAGGCCGACGGCGTCGGTCCGCTGACTGTGCGCGCCGACGGCGAACTCGCCGTCCACCACGGCGACACCATCTACCTGACCCCCGACAAAGCCAAGCTGCATCGCTTCGGCGCCGACGGGAAGGCGATGTGAGCGTGCGCCTGGACGGCAAATCCGCGCTGATCACGGGTTCGGCCCGTGGCATCGGTAGGGCTTTCGCCGAAGCCTATGCCGGTGAAGGCGCCACCGTTGCCATTGCCGACATCAATCTCGAGGCTGCGCAGAAGACAGCCGCCGAGATCGGCGGCAAGCACTATGCGGTCAAGCTCGACGTCACCGACATCGCCTCCATCGAGGCGGCGGTGAAAACCGTCGAGACGACGACCGGCGGCCTCGACATCCTGATCAACAACGCCGCCCTGTTCGATCTGGCGCCGATCGTCGAGATCACCAGGGCAAGCTACGACAAACTGTTTTCCGTCAACGTCGCCGGCACGCTGTTCATGCTGCAGGCCGCCGCCCGCTCGATGATCGCGCGGGGCAAGGGCGGCAGGATCATCAACATGGCGAGCCAGGCCGGGCGGCGCGGCGAGGCGCTGGTCGGCGTCTATTGCGCCACCAAGGCCGCCGTCATCTCGCTGACCCAGTCGGCGGGGCTCGACCTGATCAAGCACCGCATCAACGTCAACGCGATTGCCCCTGGCGTCGTCGACGGTGAGCACTGGGATCATGTCGATTCGCTGTTCGCCAAGTATGAAAACCGGCCGAAGGGCGAGAAGAAGAGGCTGGTTGGCGAGGCGGTGCCGTATGGCCGCATGGGCACGGCGCATGACCTCACCGGCATGGCGGTCTTTCTCGCCAGCAGCGAGGCCGAATACATCGTCGCCCAGACCTACAATGTCGATGGCGGCCAGTGGATGAGTTGAGGCGGGGACGGCCTCTGCTCTTCGTCCCTCCGCGGGGAGCAGAGGCCGACATCAAAGGGCGCATCGATCTCGAAAGGGTATGTGCCACCCCGAACTCTCTTCCCGTGAAAGACCGGGAGAGAGGGGAGTAAAGAAGGCCGAAGCCCGGCCAAAGGGTAAAACAGATGACCGTGAAACTCTCGTCTTCGAACCTCGCCAAGCTGCCCGCCAAGGTCGCCGGTCCAAAATATGATCGCGCGGCGCTCAAGCCCGGCATCGTGCATTTCGGCGTCGGCAATTTCCACCGCTCGCATCAGGCCGTCTATCTCGACGACCTGTTCAATTCAGGCATCGGCCACGACTGGGCGCTGGTCGGCGCCGGCGTGTTCGAGGGCGAGAAGATCGGCCGCGGCAAACTGGAGGAGCAGGACTGGCTGACCACCGTGGTCGAGCAGGACAGCGGCCATATGAGTGCCCGCGTCACCGGCGCCATGATCGACTTCCTGATGCCGGGCGATGCGGCAGGCATCATCGAACGGCTCGCCGATCCGGCGATCAGGATCGTTTCGCTGACCATCACGGAAGGCGGCTACTTCATCGACCCGGCTTCCGGCGTCTTCAACCCGACCCATCCCGACATCGTCGCCGACGCGCAGCCGGGCGCGACGCCGAAGACGGTGTTCGGCATCATCCTCGCCGGGCTGGTCCGCCGGCGCGATGACGGCGTCGTGCCGTTCACGGTCATGTCGTGCGACAACATCCCTCACAATGGCCATGTCACCTCCGACGGCGTCATCGGCCTTGCCCGGCTTATCGACGAGGATCTGGCAAATTGGGTCAGCGAGCATGTCGCCTTTCCCAATGGCATGGTCGATCGCATCACGCCGGCCACCACGGATCGCGAACGCGGCATCCTGGCCAGCGAGTTCGGGCTGGAGGACAACTGGCCGGTGTTCTGCGAGCCGTTCCGGCAATGGGTGCTGGAAGACCATTTCACCGACGGCCGGCCGCCGCTGGAAAAGGTCGGCGTACAGTTCGTCAAGGACGTCGCGCCCTACGAGCTGATGAAGATCCGCATCCTCAACGGGGGCCATGCCACCATCGCCTATCCAGCCGGGCTGATGGACATCCATTTCGTCCATGAGGCGATGCAGGAGCCACTGGTCAGCGGCTTTCTGGCCAAGCTCGAACGGGAAGAAATCATTCCGACCGTGCCGCCGGTGCCGGACACGGTCCTGGAGGACTATTACCAGCTCATCGAGAGCCGTTTTTCCAATCCGAAGATCGGCGACACGGTGCGCCGGCTTTGCCTCGACGGCTCCAACCGCCAGCCCAAATTCATCATCCCGACCATTGCCGACCGGCTGAAGGCCGGCAAGGGCGTCGCCGGCCTGGCGCTGGAATCGGCCCTTTGGTGCCGCTACTGCTTCGGCACGACGGACAGCGGCGCCGTCATCGAGGCCAACGACCCGAGCTGGGACCGGCTGCAGGCGACTGCAAAGGCGGCAAAGGACGCGCCGGCCGCCTGGCTTGCCATGGAGGACATCTATGGCGATGTCGGCCGCGCCAGCGTGTTCGTCGAGGCCTTCGCCCATGCGCTCAACGTGCTGTGGGCGAACGGCACACGCGCGACGCTGACGCGCTACCTCGCCGGCGAGCTCTGAGACCATTCGACGCCATGACGCCTGAACTGGTCATCTTCGACTGCGATGGCGTGCTGGTCGACAGCGAGGCGCTCTCCGTCTCGGCGCTGCTTGGCATGATCCGGCTTGCCGGCGGCAGCGTCAGTGAGGACACCGCCTACGAGCACTTCCTCGGCAAGAGCATGAAAAGCGTGCGCGAGATCCTCGGCCGCGACTTCGGGCTTGAGATCACCGACAGCCAGCTGACCGACATGCGCGTCGAATTGATGCGCAGGTTTCGCGAGGAGCTGAAGCCGATCCCTGGTGTCATGGAGATGCTGCCGAGGCTCGGGCTGCCGTTCTGTGTCGCGTCCTCGGGCACGCTCGACCGCATCCGCTACGCGCTCGACGTCACCGGATTGCTCGGGCTGATGGAGCCGTATCTGTTCAGCGCCGCTATGGTGACCATGGGAAAGCCGGCGCCAGATCTGTTCCTCCATGCCGCCGCCAGCATGCGGGCCCATCCGCGCAAATGCCTCGTCGTCGAGGACAGCCCGGCCGGCATCGCGGCGGCGCGGGCGGCGGGCATGCGCGTCTTTGCCTTCACCGGCGGCTCGCATGCCGGCAACCCGACCTTGCAAGCGCGGCTTGCGTCGAGTGAACCGGACTTTATATTCGCTGACATGCTGCAATTGCCCGATCTGATTGCAGGCCTGGGAGCGAGAGTAAGAGCATCTTGAAACAGTTCGTTTGCGCGGTCGATGTCGGCACCGGGAGCGCTCGCGCGGGCATTCTCGACACCAGCGGCACCTTGCTCGGCCGTGCCGAACGGCCGATCGCCATGAACCAGCCGAAGCCCGATCACGCCGAGCATAATTCGCGCGATATCTGGTCCGCCGTCTGCATCGCCGTGCGTGCCGCGCGCGAGAAAGCCGGCGTAGCCGCCGAAGATGTCGTCGGCATCTCCTTCGACGCCACCTGTTCACTGGTGGTGCGCGACCGGCAAGGCGACCAGCTCAGCGTCTCGGTCACCGGCGACAGGCGTTGGGACACCATTGTCTGGCTCGACCACCGCGCGATCGCCGAGGCCGACGAATGCACGGCCAGCGGCCACGCCGTGCTCGACTATGTCGGCGGCGTCATGTCGCCGGAAATGGCGACACCGAAGCTGATGTGGCTGAAACGGCACCTGCCGAAGATCTGGAATGAAGCCGGCTATCTATTCGACCTGACCGACTTCCTGACCTGGCAGGCGACCGGCTCGCTGGCTCGTTCGCAATGCACGCTGACCGCCAAATGGACTTATCTGGCGCATGAGGAGACTGGTTGGCGCCGCGATTTCTTCGAGCTCGTCGGCCTCGACGATCTTTTCGAGCACGGAAACCTGCCCGAGAGGGCCAGTCCTGTGGGCACCGATATCGGGCCGCTGACGGCGCAAGCAGCGGCGGATCTCGGCCTCACGCAGAAATGCCGGGTCGGCGCCGGCGTCATCGATGCCTATGCCGGCGCGCTTGGCGTGCTCGGCGGTTTTGCCGGCGACGAACAGGACATCGGCCGGCACCTGGCGCTGATCGCCGGCACGTCGAGCTGCGTCATGGCGATGTCGCCCGATCCACAGCCCTTCGCCGGGGTATGGGGTCCGTACTACGGCGCGGCGCTGCCGAAGCTGTGGCTCTCGGAAGGCGGGCAGTCGGCCACCGGCGCCCTGCTCGACCACATCATCCGCTGGCACGGCGCCGGCGGCGAGCCGGACGCCGCCATGCATGCCAAGATCGCCAGGCGTGTCGCCGAACTGCGCGCCGCCGAGGGCGAGGCGCTCGCGGCAAGGCTGCATGTGCTGCCGGACTTCCACGGCAACCGGTCGCCGCTCGCCGATCCGCACGCTGTCGGCGTCGTCAGCGGGCTGACGCTGGACTCCTCCTTCGACAGCCTGTGCAAGCTCTACTGGCGCACCGCCGTCGGCATTGCGCTGGGCGTGCGGCATGTGCTGGAGGCGTTGAACGAAAACGGCTACCTGATCGACACGCTGCATGTCACCGGCGGCCACACCAAGAACCCGCTGCTGATGGAGCTCTATGCCGACGCCACCGGCTGCACGGTGGTCGAGCCGCTGGCCGACGAAGCGGTGCTGCTCGGCACCGGCATGGTCGCCGCCACCGCGGCCGGGATTTTCCCGGACCTCAACGCCGCCTGCCTTGCGATGCAGCAAGGCGGCAGGACGCGTGCGTCGAACCCGAAATCGGCCGGGCGTTTCGACCGCGATTACAGGGTTTTCCTCGAAATGCACCGGCAGCGGCAGATGCTGGACGCGATCCGGTAGGAACGCGACCCGATCGCTGGCTCAATCTGTTCCGGCCCCTCCTCTCTTGCCTTCATGTCGCGTTTCGTCCAAAAGCTGACGCAAACGCTGCGAAACCGAAGGTTTTGCCGTTTGAAATGCGGCTTCCGGCTTCTTGCCGACGCGCCGTATCTGGAAAGAGCGGAACAATGTCTGCGATCGAAGCCGGCGCTCGCGCGCCGGAAAATCTTTGGCGTCAGGAAATCAGGGCGACGCTGGCGCTCGCCTGGCCGATGGTGCTGACCAATCTCGGCCAGACCGCCATGACGGCCACCGACGTCATGATGATGGGTCGCCTGGGGGCGGACACGCTGGCCAGCGGCGCGCTTGGCGCCAACCTCTATTTCATGCCGCTGATCTTCGGGCTCGGCCTGATGCTGGCGACGTCGCCGATGATTGCCACCGAGCTTGGCCGCCGCCGCCATTCGGTGCGCGACCTGCGCCGCACCGTGCGCCAGGGCCTGTGGCTGGCGATCCTGATCTCGATCCCGATCTGGCTGGTGCTTTGGCACGGCGAGGCCATTCTGCTGGCGATGGGCCAGGAACCCGCGCTGGCGCATCAGGCCGGCATCTATCTGCGCTGGCTCGAATGGGCGGTGCTGCCTTTCTACGGCTATATCGTGCTGCGCTCGTTCATCTCGGCGCTGGAGCGGCCGGGCTGGGCGCTGATCATCGTCTTCGTCGCCGTCGCCTGCAACGCCCTCTTCAACTGGGTGTTCATGTTCGGCAATCTCGGCGTGCCATCGATGGGGATTGCCGGCTCAGGGCTTGCGACCACGCTGTCCAGCACGCTTATGTTCATCGGCATGGCAGTGGTGGTGATGCTGGAGAAGAAGTTCCGGCGCTACCGTCTGTTCGGGCGCTTCTGGCGGTCCGACTGGCCGCGCTTCAAGGGGCTGTTGCGGCTCGGCATGCCGATTGCCGGTATCCTGGCCTTCGAGGTGACCATCTTCAACGCCGCGGCACTGCTGATGGGCCTGATCGACGCCGATTCATTAGCCGCGCACGCAATCGCCATCCAGATCGCCTCGATCAGCTTCATGGTGCCGCTCGGCCTCAACCAGGCGGTGACGGTACGCGTCGGCCTGGCGCATGGCGCCGGCAATCCGGAAGGCGTCTCCCGTGCCGGCTGGACCGCCTTCGTCATCGGCGTCTCGTTCATGGCGCTGATGGGGCTGGTGATGATCCTGTGGCCGCATCTGCTGATCAGCGCCTTCATCGATCTCGCCAACCCGGCCAATGCCAGGGTGATCGCGCTTGCCGTGTCGTTCCTGGTCTTTGCAGCCCTGTTCCAGATCTTCGACGGCGCGCAGGCGGTTGCCGCCGGCATGCTGCGTGGCCTGCACGACACCAAGGTGCCGATGATCTATGCCGCGATCGGCTATTGGGGCATCGGCCTGCCGCTCGGCGTGCTGCTCGCCTTCCATTTCGACTTCCATGGCGTAGGCATCTGGATCGGCTTATCGTCGGGGCTGGCCGTGGTGGCGGCGCTGCTGCTGGCGCGCTGGCTGCGGCGGGACCGCCTGGCGCCGCCCTTGGTGTTTGGGCATTGAGCCAAGGCCAACATCGTGGCTCGTCAAACGACGGCCCGCGAAACGTCGTTAGGCGCCATGAGCCGACGCTTGGCACCGAGGCGACGAATGCATTAGCAGTCCGGCATCGGGTTGCTCGCCAACAGTGATGATCCGATGTCTCCGTCGAGCGCAAGACGCTCGCAGCGCTCGCCGTCGGCCTCATCGATGAAGCTCTCGATATGGTTGAAGCCGAGCTTCGCCAATATCCGCAGCGACGCGAAATTGCGCGCCGCCGCCTCGGCCGTCACCCGTTCAAGCGCCAGAGTTTCAAAGGCGTAGCGGAGGACTTCGCGCGCCGCCTCGCTGCCCAATCCGTGCCTCCAATGCGCACGCGCCAGCACAAATCCCATTGCCGCTGTCTTGGCGTCGGTTGCGCCGAAGGACAGGGTTATCGTCCCGATCGCGTCCGATACCCCTGCCTGGTCTATGGACCACTTGATCGCCTTGCCGTCAGCGAACCGCTGACGCGAACGGGCGAGCCATCGTTCGCCTGCGCTTATGTCGTCGGGAACGGGATCGCCGGCAAGGGAGGCGGATTCGACATCCGTCGCGCGTGCAAACCATGCCGGGATATCCCGTTCGCTCGGCGCCCGAAGCACGAGCCTTGGTGTCGAGAGCCTGGGAAATCGGACAGCTTCCATGGGGGCATTTTCGACGTGAGGCGGCGCCGATGCAACGGCCGGGCATACTGCCGTGTGCTCAGGGGCGCCTGCCCCCGCGTCCGAAACTAGGCATCCGGCAACAATCAGCCCGCAAGGCGCGCACGAAACAAGGTGCAGCCGTCCGTCAGGCGCGACCTGGAGATATCGCGGAATCCAGCCTCGGTCATCCACGCTCGATACTGACCTTCAGTGTACGATTCGCCGTTGCGATAGAGGTTCAAGAAGGTGAGATTCAGAAAGACACCCTCACGCGGGCCGAGGCGGTCGTCATCGACGACACCCCACCCCGCAATTGCGATCTCGCCGCCCGGTGTGAGGCAACGCGCCGCGTTCAGGATCGAACTGCGCGCCTGGTCCGGCGGCAGGACCTGGACGACGGCCTTCAGGATCGCCAGATCGTGCCGACCGACCGATGGCGCGACAGTTATGTCCCCCTCTTCGACAACCACGTCGTCGGCACCATATTCCGACAGGATATCCGGCGCGACCGCTGCGACCGTTGGGAGTTCCATCAGCGTTGCCGCAATCTGCGGCCACCGCTCGCGAAGTCCGACGAGAATGGTCCCTGGGCCCCCACCGATGTCAATCACCGAACCGATCGCCGAGAGGTCCATCTCCTGGGCCAGAAGTCGGCCGAAAATCACCGCCCCCGGTGCGAGCATGCGGCTGAAGGCCGCCGCTTCCTCGGGCCCTGCTTCGGAAAAATCGTGTAGCGCAGCCGGCCGGTTCTGTCGCAGCGACTCTGCGGTCAGCAGATCGGCTCCCCAGAGCTCGCGCAGGAGCGCATGATCGCCGACGCGATAGGTCGGCTTGGACGCGTCGAGGAAGGCCGACGCTTCGGCTCCGTTGCGAAATTGGCCATCCTCGACTTCGAGGAAATCGATGCTGGCGAGCGCGTAGAGGAGCCGCGACAGACGATCGGGCTCGACTTTGAGCGCGGCCCCGAGGCTGTCAGCAGTCATCGCGCTGCCACCGAGCCGGGTGAAGATGCCAAGGTCCAGCCCGGCTCGAAGCGCCAAGGCGGGGGGCACCGCTTTGATCATCTTGTCGATCCGATCAGAATCCACCATGTCGCATCCCCTTCCGCGATCCAGGACCGGCTAAGATTAGAACTCCACTCTCCGGAAAGTGAAGACAAGATCAACTATTTCGACCGACCGACACGATGACGTCACGGCACCGGCAATCGGCGGCCGTTTTCGTTTTCGCACAGGTCCGGTCAGTTGCCTTCGGACGACATCGCGCCGAGCAGCCTGCGGATGTCTCCGAACTTGGCGATCGCCCCGAACACCAGGGCTGCCACCGCGACGAAGAACACCGACACCGACGCCATGGTCGGCGTGTAGCCGTAGCGCAGCGCGTTGAAGATCTTGATCGGCAGCGTCTCGGTGGTGAACCCGATCGTCATATAGGCGACGATGTATTCGTTGAGCGACAGCACGAAGGCGAAGGCGTAGCCGGAGACGAGGTAGGGCAGGATCAGCGGCAGTACCACCGTCTTCAGCACCGTGCGGTCGTCGGCACCCATCGTCGCGGCGGCCTCGACCAGCGAGCGGTCGATCGAGGCAAAACCCAGCGACAGCGTCACCAGCGGCAGCGTCACGAAGAAGATGGCGTGGCTGATGATAGCGGTGAAGAACTGGCCGAACAGCCCGACCGTCGCCCAGAAGGTGAGGAAGCCGAGCGCGGTGATGACCGGCGGCAGGATGAAGGGCGCGAGCCCCAACACCTGGAAGATGTTTGCCCAGGGCGCAATGCGCCGCCACAGGAACCAGGCGAGCGGCAGCGCGATGGCGACCGCGATCGCCGCCGAGCAGACGGCGAGCGTCACCGAATGGATCAGCGCCAGCCGCCATTCCGGATCGGCAAAGATCTGACCATACCAGGCGAGCGAGAAGCCTTTCGGCGGGAAGGTCAATTCCTGCCGCGCGTTGACCGAAACGCCGGCGACGACGATCAGCGGCGCGGCCAGGAACAGGGCCACGATGGTGAAATAGAGCCGGCGAAGGAAGGTGGCGGTCATAGTGCGTTCTCCCTGCGGCCGACGAGCAGCGTCAGCCCGACCAGCGCCAGCGAGATCAGCACCAGGAAGACCGCCATGGCGGCTGCGAACGGCATGTTGGACTGGTAGATCGCCTGGTCTGTGATCAGCACCGACAGCGTCCAGTGGCGTGGCCGGCCGAGGATCTGCGGCAGCAGATAGGAGCCGAGCGCGAAGACGAACACCATGATCAGCGTCGCCACGATGGTGTTGCGCAGCGCCGGGGTGACGACGTTGAAGAAGGCTTTGACCGGCGAGGCGCCAAGTGTGCGGGCGGCCTCGAGCAGCGTCGGGTCGAGGCGGACCAGGGCCGGATAGAGCACCAGTATTGTGTAGGGCAGCGCCTGGTAGATCATGCCGGCCAGCACAGCGCCGAAGGTCGGCAGCAGCGCCACCGGCTTGTCCATCAGCCCGAGCGCGACGAAGAGGTTGGTGATGCCGGCGGTCTGCGAAAACAGCGTCGACCAGGCAAAGCCGATGATGACTTCCGACAGCGACAACACAGACAGCAGGCCGACCAGCCACAGCGTCTGCGCGCGGCGCGAGCGCTTGGTCAGCAGATAGGTGAAGGGAAAGGCGATCGAGACGCAGCAGACGGCGACCAGCACCGCCAGCATCAGCGAAAAGCCGAGCACGCCGGCGAAGAAGGTGGTCAGGAACCGCGCATAGTTGTCGATGACGAAATCGGGCGTGTAGAAACCGGCCGGATTGCGCTTGAAGAAGCTGACCGCGATCATCGTCGAGAACGGTACGACGAAGAACACCACGAGCATCAGCCCGGGGAACAGGAGCGGCGTATAGTCGGCGAATGATTTTGGCGCTTCGCGTCTCATGAGCCGAGCACCACGCAGCTCTCGGGCGGCAGCGTGACGCCGACCTTTGCGCCGACCGAGACGTTGGGTCTTTCGCGCGGCGTCGCCACCGCGATGATGCTGGTGCTGCCAACCTCGACGAAGGTCTCGATGGTGCCGCCGAGATCGCGCACGAAGGTCACCTGGCCGGTGATGGCGCGGCTGCCGGGTTGGCCCAGGTGCACGTCTTCGGGACGGATCGACACCGAGGCCCTGGTGACGCCGGCCGGCATGGCGAGGCCCGGAATGGCGGTACCGAGGATGGTGGTGCGTCCGGCGCTGTCGACCTCCGCCGGCAGAAGGTTGGTGATGCCGATGAAATCGGCGACGAAGGCGTCGGCCGGCTTGCGGTAGATCTCGATCGGCGGTGCCGCCTGCAGGATCCTGCCGTGGCCCATGACCACGACCAGGTCGGCCATGGTCATCGCCTCGCGCTGGTCGTGGGTGACGACGATGGTGGTGATGCCCAGCCGCTGCTGCAGCTGGCGCAGTTCCACCTGCATGGCCTCGCGCAGTTTGGCGTCGAGCGCCGAAAGCGGCTCGTCGAGCAGGAACAGCTTCGGCGACAGTGCCAGCGCACGGGCGATCGCCACGCGCTGGCGCTGGCCGCCGGAAAGCTTCGCCACCGGCCGGTCGGCAAAGCCGGGCAGGTGGATCAGCGTCAGCAACTCGTCGACGCGCTTCTTCTGCTCTTCCTTCGAGGCGCCGCGGATGCGCAGGGCGTAGGCGATGTTGTCGCCGACCGAAAGATGCGGAAACAGCGCCAGCGACTGGAACACCATGCCGAGATTGCGCTTGTGGGTCGGCAGCGGCGTAATGTCCTCGCCGTCGAGTACGATGGCGCCGCTGGTCGGCTCCTCCAGCCCGGCGATCATGCGCAGCAGCGTGGTCTTGCCGCAGCCGGATGGTCCAAGCAGGCAGACGAAGGTGCCGTGCGGCACGTTGAGCCGAACATTGTCGACCGCGATGAAATTGCCGAAGGCCTTGGTGATGGCGTTGATATCAAGTCCGGACATGGCTGATCCTGTTAACCGGAGGATATGGAATGGTTCCTCGCCGCCTCGTTTTCGCGGCGGCCTCTCCTCGGTCGCAAGAGGAGAGGCGCCGCGATTTCGGCGCGTAGCATATCCTCTCCCATCGCAATGGGAGAGGTGGTTCGCGAAGCGACCCGTCATGAGGAGCGCTTCGATGTCGGGCGAGCCGTTTTCGGCTTAGCCGACGATCAGCTCGGTCCACTTCTGGTTGATCCAGTCGGCCTTGGACGTATAGAGGTCGTAGCGCGGAATGATCGGCTCGATATCCGACGACACCGATGCGAACTCGGCCGGCGTCAGGTCGAGCACCTCCTTCTTCAGCGTCGGCGTGGTGCCGACCTTGCGCGACATCACGCCCTGCATCGACGGCTGGCTCATATAGTCGATGAAGGCATGCGCCTCATCGACCTTGGTCGAGGCGCGCGACAGCACCCAATTGCCGGAGTCCTGGATGCCGCCCTCCTTTGGGAAGGTGGTGCGGACATGGAAGCCGTCGGCGATCGCGAGGCCGGTGACGTCGTGATAGTACTGGCCCATCGGGATTTCGCCCGACTTCAGCGCCTGTTCGAACTGCGCCTCGTCGCGATACCACAGGCGCACATTCGGCTTGACCTCGGCAAGCTTCTCGAACGCCTTGTTCAGCCCTTCCTCGGTGTCGAGGGCATTGGTGCCGCCCATGAAGGTCTTGGCGGTCACTTCAAGCAGGAACGAGTTGGAGGCGAGCGCCAGCAGGCCGAGCTTGTCCTCGTTCGCCTTGTCCCAGAATGCCGCCCAGGAGGTCGGCGCCTCCTTGTAGACATCGGTGTTGGAGACCAGCGTGATCCACCAGGCCACCGCACCGATGCCGGCAACGCGGCCATCCGGATATTTGTTGATGAAGCGCGGCAACAGGTCGCCGTAATGCTTGAACTTGGAGGTGTCGAGCGGCGTCCACAGTTCGGTCGACTGGCCCTTGAGCGTCGAGGTCTGCGACATCATCGAAAGATCGGCCGGCGCCTGGCCGGCCTTGGCTGCCTGTTCGAGCTGCACCAGCCACGCCTCGCCGGTCGGCTCGGCGACCGATTCCACCGCGATGCCGGTGGCCTTGGTGAAGTCGGGGAAGACGTGCTCGTCGAAGGATTTCTTGAAGTAGCCGCCATAGACGCCGACCTTGAGCGACTTGTCCTGCGCCCGCAGGATCGACGGCATGGCGAGCACGCCGGCCGTCGCCAGGCCAGCGCCAAGCACGCTGCGCCGGCTGACTTGTGTTGAGATCAATCTGTTCATCTGGTCTCTCCTCTGTTTGTGCCGGCTCTCCGGCTGGTTCCCTTGATTCCGTTGCCCGCCGTCTTCTTGCGGCTCAGTGGGCGGCGCGTCGTTCGAGCGAACGCGCGTATTGCGTCAGTGGAAAACACATGACGAAAAAGATCAGCGCCACCAGCCCGTAGACCTTGAAGGGTTCGAAGGTCGCATTGTTGATGGCGTTGGAGGTCCGCACCAGCTCCTCGAAGCCGATGATCGAGGTGAGCGCCGTCGACTTGATGAGCTGCACCAGGAACCCGACGGTCGGCGCGCGGGTGATCGAAAACGCCTGGGGCAGGATGATCAGACTCAGCTCCTGCAGATAGTGCAGGCCAAGGCTGGCGCCGGCATCCCACTGGCCACGCGGCAAGGCGTCGACGCCGCTGCGCCAGATCTCGGCCAGATAGGCACTGGCGAAGAAGGTGAGGCCGAGCACCGCCGCCGTCCACGGCTCGATGCGCAAGCCGAGCATCGGCAGGCCGAAGAACATCAGAAACAGCTGCATCAACAGCGGCGTCCCCTGGAACAGGGCGATATAGCTGGAGGCAACGCGCCGGCTCCATTTATTCTTGGCGATCCTGAAGAACAGCACGACCATGCCGACCACGCCGCCGCCAACGAAGGCGGCCAGCGACAAGAGCACCGTCCAGCGGGCGGCGAGCAAAAGGTTGCGCACGATGTCCCAGAAGGTGAATTCGATCATGACACGCCAGCCCCCAGGACGCGGCGTCCGCCCGTGACCAACAGCCGGCGCAAGGCCAACGACAGGACGAGATAAACCAGCGTCACGACAAGATAGGTCTCGAAGGACCGGAACGTGCGTGCCTGCAGCATGTCGGCCTCGTAAGTAAGCTCGCGCACCGCGATCTGCGACACCACGGCGGACTCCAGCATCATGATGACGATCTGGCTGGTCAGCGCCGGATAAATCACCTTGAGCGCCTGCGGCAGCACGATCTTGACGAAGACCTGGCGTGGCCTCAAGCCCAGCGCAAGGGCTGCTTCGGTCTGGCCGGGCGGCACGGCGTCAAGCCCGGCGCCGACGATCTCGATCGTGTAGGCCGCCATGTTGAGCGTCATCGCCAGGATGGCGGCCAATACCGGGTCAAGCCTGATCCCGAGGCTGGGCAGCCCGAAGAAGATGAAGAACAGCTGCACCAGGAACGGCGTGTTGCGCATCACCTCGACATACCAGGCAATGGCCCGCTTGAGCAGCACCGGGCCGTTTCGCCGTCCCGCAGCACCCAGGATGCTGAGGAACGTCCCCGCCAGCGTGGTCACAGCGATCAACAGGATCGTCGTGACCGCTCCGCGCGCGATGTCACCCGCAGCCCCTGGAAGCCAGGCAAAGGCCACCGGATCTCAATCCTTGAGGTTGTCGGGGTTGAGCGGCGTCTTCAGCCAGGCCTGCGAGCTTGCGTCCAGCTTGCCGTCCGCCAGCATCTTGGCGATGGCGTCGTTGACCGCCTTCTTCAAGCTGTCTTCGTTCTTGTTGAGACCGATATGCGAAGGCGAGGTCAGAAGCTGGAACTTCTGCTCCGGCTTCAGCGCGTCCTGCTTGGCCAGCACCTGCGCGCCGACATCGTTGCCGACGACCATCAACTGCGTCTGGCCGGAGATGAAAGCCTGGATCACCGAATTGTAGTTGTCGAAACGCTTGATGTCGGCCGACGCCGGAGCCGCTTCGGTGAGCGAGGTGTCTTCGAGCGTGCCACGGTTGACGGCGATCGACTTGTCGGCAAGGTCTTCCTTGCCTTTGACCGTCAGCGCCGCCGGACCGATCACGGCGATGTAGTAGGGCGCGTAGGCAGCGGCGAAGTCGATCACCTGCTCGCGTTCCTTCGAATAGCCGACGCTCATTAAGATGTCGACGCGATGGTCGTTCAGGTACGGGATACGGTTCTGGCCGGTGACGGCCACGGGATTGAGCTTCACCTTGAGCGTGTCGGCAATGTATTGCGCGACATCCATGTCATAGCCCTTGAGGCTCATGTCGGCGCTGGCCGAGGAGAAGGGCGGAAAATCGGCGAAGACGCCGACATTGATGGTGCCGGCCTTGGTGATGTCCGCCAGGGCGTCGGCATTGGCGGCTTGCGTGGCGAGGCCAAGGCTTGCGGTGCCAAGCATCAGCACGGCGGCGATGGATGATTTGAGTGCGATACGGATCGTCATTTTTATTCCCCTCTGGAAGCTTTGTGTGTTTGGGTCGGCCGCCGGCTCCAGCGCGGCAGCCACCTTTGCTTGTCTAGACGTCAGGCTCCTTTACCGGTGATCGCCGGGCTGAACACCATCAGGCTCAGGATTTCGAACAGAACCTGGGCGCCGGCGTGCGCCGTGTTGGTGGTCGCGTCGTATTGCGGCGCCACCTCGACGACGTCGCCGCCAACGATGTTGAGGCCCTTCAGGCCGCGCAGCAGTTCGAGCACTTCGCGCGTCGTCAGGCCGCCGACCTCGGGCGTGCCGGTGCCAGGCGCGAAGGCCGGATCGACGCTGTCGATGTCGAAGGAGATATAGGTCGGCCCGTCGCCGACGATCTTGCGCGCCTTCTCGATGATGGCGGGGATGCCGAGACCGGTCACCTCCTCGGCATGCACGACGGTCATGCCGGACTCGTAGGTGAACTCCCACAGATATTCAGCCGAGCCGCGAATGCCGATCTGGATCGTGCGCGTCGGATCGAGGACGCCGTCGAGCACCGCGTTGCGGAACGGTCCGCCGTGGTGGAACTTGGTCATGTCGAATAGGCCACTGGTGTCGCAATGGGCGTCGATGTGGATCAGGCCGACCGGAGCCTTCTTGCCGACGGCCTTCAGGATCGGATGGCTGATCGAATGGTCGCCGCCGACCGACAGCGGGATGACGCCGGCATCGACGATCTGGTTGGTGCGGCGCTCGATATCCTCATGGCTGATCTCGAGCCGGTAGCGGCTGCGGAACGGCGTGTCGCCGATGTCGGCGACCCGAAGTTCATGCGTCGGGGCGCATTCCAGCACGTGATTGTAGGGGCCGATGCGTTCGATGGCGCGCAGCGCCCTTGGCCCGAAACGCGAGCCCGGCCGGTTGGTGACGCCGAGGTCCATAGGCACGCCGATCATCGCCACCTGCAGGTCGCCGAAATCCGGATTGTCGGCCGCTATTTCGCGGTAGGGGGCGGCGAGGAAGGTCGGTATGCCGGAATAGGGCGCCAGCCGGGTTCCGGACTTGGAAAATATCTTGTCGGCGACGCGCCGGAATTTCGGGTCGAACATTTCGCCGCCATGGCTCTCGCCATATTTACGACGCAACGCGTCGAGCTTGCCGCGATCGTAACCCATGTCCGCTCCTCCTGCCGGGCCTGATGCAATGCGGCCGCCGGTGATCTTGGCGAAGCGACCGTCATCCGGCCGGGTCGTTGTCCCGCTGGCTGCCTGCAGATTTCACGTCTTGATGCTGTTCCGGGCCAAAGTGTCTGGCAGCCGCATTGAAAAATCAATTGATATTGTTAGGGTGTTGGCTGTGAGAAAATCTCACAATTAACTCTAAGCACTATCTCATCCGAAAAACCGGCCTCCATTTTTCGGGATCGTGCTTCAATGGATGCTCATGGCCAAGCGCCTGCCACCGCTGAATCCGCTGCGCGCCTTCGAGGCAACGGCCCGCCATGGCTCGCTGACCAAGGCGGCGAGTGAGCTGAATGTCACGCATGGCGCCATCAGTCACCAGATCAAGGCGCTCGAGCAGTCGCTCGGCGTCAAGCTTTTCGAGCGCGCCGGCCAGCGGGTCAAACTGACGCCACATGGTGCCGAGCTGCTGCCGGCGGTCTCGAGCGCCTTCGACGGCATCGCCGCCGCCACGCAGCGCATGACAAGGCCGGCGAGCAGCGGCACGCTCTCCGTCTCCTGCGTGCCGGCATTGCTCTTGCTGTGGATGACGCCGCGGCTCGGCAGTTTCATGGCGCAATACCCTGACATCAGGCTGACGCTGATCCCTTCCAACGACGCCAAGGATATCCGCGCGCCGCAGATCGATGTCTGCGTACATTACGGCGATGGCAGCTGGACCGATTGCTGGATGCGCAAATGGTCGGGGCTCGAACTGTTTCCCGTGGTGAGCCCGACGTTGATCAACAACCGTCCGATCCGCAGCTTCAGGGATCTCGCCGACCATGTCTTCCTGCATGGCGATGACGGCCGCGAATGGCACACCTGGCTGGCGGCCGCCGATGCGCTGGACCTGGAACGCGGCCGCCGTCATCATCTGGGCGATGCACGCATGGCGGTTGAGGCCGCGGTCCACGGCCATGGCGTGGCGCTGGGCGATTCGGTGACGGCCAGTTCGCTGCTGGCCAGGGGCATGCTGGTGGCGCCGTTCAGCTTGTCGGTGCCGGCGATCGACGATTTCTATGTCGTCTGTCGCAACGAGATGAAGTCGACGCCGATCGTGCAGTTGTTCATCGACTGGCTGTTTGCCGAGAAGGCGCAGGACGACGGCCGCGCCGATGCGCCGGTGGCGGGCCGCGTCGTCACCCGCCGCAAGCGTCCGGCGCTCAGGGTCATCGGCGGCAGAACCGGGATCTGACCCCGGCCGGTCGTTGGCGGCGACGGCCGATTGTATTCGGCGGCGTGCAGGGTTCTCTTTTTGTCGGGCCAGCCTGAAACCGGGCAGCGTTTTGGTCAATTCGATGCTATGAGGCCTGTCGCGGTTGTGGGTAGCAGGCAGCGAGGGCAGTGTTGAAACATGGCTAAGACCGATATTGCGCGGCGTGTCTATAATCACACCTGGAAGCTCGACCCGATCGTGCGCAGCCTGCTCGATACCGATTTCTACAAGCTTTTGATGCTGCAGATGATCTGGGGCATGTACCCCAAGGTCGACACGACCTTCTCACTGATCAACCGCACCACCTCCGTGCGGCTGGCCGAAGAGATCGACGAGGGCGAACTGCGCGAACAACTCGACCATGCCCGCACCTTGCGCTTCAGCAAGAAGGAGATGATCTGGCTCGGCGGTAACAATTTCTACGGCCGCAAGCAGATCTTCGAGCCGGAATTCCTCGCCTGGCTGGAGAATTTCAGGCTGCCGGAATACGAATTGTCGAAGCGCGACGGCCAGTATGAGCTCACCTTCAGCGGGCCTTGGATGTACACCACGCTGTGGGAAATCCCGGCGCTCGCCATCATAAATGAACTCCGTTCCCGCGCGGCCTTGCGGGCGTACGGCCCGTTCGCGCTCGACGTGCTCTATGCCCGCGCCAAGGCCAAGATGTGGGCCAAGACCGAACGGCTGAAGGCGCTTCCCGGTATCCGAATCTCTGACTTCGGCACGCGCCGGCGCCATTCCTTCCTGTGGCAGCGCTGGTGCGTCGAAGCGCTGAAGGAAGGCATCGGCGAGGCCTTCACCGGCACCTCCAACGTGCTTTTGGCCATGGACAACGACCTCGAAGCGCTCGGCACCAACGCGCACGAACTGCCGATGGTGTTCGCAGCGCTCGCCAATTCGGAAAAAGAGCTGAAACAGTCACCCTACAAGGTGCTGCAGGACTGGCAGCGCTATTATGGCGGCAATCTGCTGATCGTGCTGCCCGACGCCTTCGGCACGGCCTCGTTCCTGCGCGACGCGCCGGACTGGGTGGCCGACTGGACCGGTTTTCGCCCCGACAGCGCTCCGCCCATCGAGGGCGGCGAGAAAATCCTGTCCTGGTGGCGCGACAGGGGTAAGGATCCCCGGCAGAAACTGCTGATCTTCTCCGACGGGCTCGAGGTCGAAACGATCGAGGAGACCTACCGCCATTTCAGGGGCAAGGTGCGCATGTCGTTCGGCTGGGGCACCAACCTCACCAATGATTTCGAGGGCTGCGCGCCAACCGAAACCAACAGCCTGGACGCCATATCGCTGGTCTGCAAGGTCACCGAGGCCAATGGAAGGCCGGCGGTCAAGCTTTCCGACAACCCGGCCAAGGCGACGGGCGACGAGAAAGAGATCGAGCGTTATTTGCGCATCTTCGGTCAGAAGGACCGCGTGGAGCAACTGGTCAAGGTGTGAGGGGTGATGGGTTGAATGACATGACCGCCCGGTCGCATTCCCTCCCACCCCCCTCTGTCCTGCCGGACATCTCCCCCGCAAGGGGGGAGATCGGCCGCCACCTCTGGTTTCGCCAATTTTCAACATTGCAAGAAAGGCGGCCGGCAGATGAACTGCTGATCTCCCCCCTTGCGGGGGATATGTCCGGCAGGACAGAGGGGGGTGCGAAGGATCGCGGCAGTGGCGTGTATCCCTGCTCGACGATTGCCTTTGTCGGAGCCCTGATCTTTGTCCTCCCCACGCCCGCCTTCGCCCACGCTTCCGACCGTGGCCATGTCCTGCTCTTGCCGACCGGCTACTATCTGGCCGGCGGGGCTTTCGCTGTGGCCGTCAGTTTCCTCGTGCTGGCGCTGCTGCCGGGGGATTGGCTTGATCGTTTCTGGCGCCGGCGCATGCCGCTGTTCAGCTTTGGCGACAGCGCGCGCACCACAGTGAGCCTGATCTCCTTTGCCGGCTTTGCAATCCTCATCGCCGCCGGCCTTTTCGGCAGCCGCGACCCGCTTTCAAACCCTTTGCCGCTGGTGATCTGGACCCTGCTGTGGGCTGGCGTCACGCTGCTGCAAGGCGTCTTCGGCGATCTCTGGTCATGGCTCAATCCATGGTATGGGCCGTGGCGTCTTGCCTCGCGTTTGCTCGGCGCCGGGGACGAAGGGAGATGGCGACTTCCCGGGTGGCTCGGCTGCTGGCCGGCGGTCCTGTTGTTCTTCGCCTTTGCCTGGTTCGAACTCATCGATGAGGCGCCCGACGATCCGGCGCGGCTGGCGTATGCTGCCGGCCTCTACTGGCTGCTCACCGTCCTTGCCATGCTGGCGTTCGGCTGTCGAAACTGGAGCCGCAACGGCGAATTCCTGTCGGTCTTCTTCTCGATGGTGGCGCGTTTCGCGGTCGTCGAGCGCAACGAAACCGGCGGGCTTGGCCTGTGCTGGCCGGGTGCCAAGCTGCTCGCCGCCGAGCCGTTACCGGCCAGCGGCATTGCCTTCCTGCTTCTTGCCCTGTCGTCGGTGTCCTTCGACGGCCTGTCGAAAACCTTCTTCTGGCTCGGCCTGTTCGGCATCAATCCGCTCGAATTTCCCGGCCGCACGGCGGTGCTCGGCAGCGGCAGCCTTGGGCTGGTTCTGATGTTCATGTTGCTTGCAGGCGTGTTCATGCTTGCCGTCTGGCTCGGCCAGCGTCTTGCGCGCAGCGATCGCCCCATCGGCCAGGCAGCCGGACTGCTGGTGTGGTCGATCGTGCCGATCGCGCTTGCCTATCATGCCGCGCATTACCTGACGTTGCTGCTCGTCGACGGCCAGTATGCGCTTGCGGCACTGTCCGACCCGTTCGCGCTGGGTTGGAACCTGTTCGGCACCGCCGACATGCAGATCGAGGCGGGCATCGTTGCCGGTGCGGATTCCGCCTGGTGGCTGTGGAATGTCCAGGCCGGCGCCATCATATCAGGCCATGTGCTCGCCGTCCTCGTCGCACACGGCTTCGCCTGGCGCCTGCACCCGAAGCCCTCCCGCGCGGCCCTCAGCCAGTTCCCGCTCACCGTGCTGATGATCGCCTATACGGTCTTCGGCCTCTGGCTGCTTGCCACGCCGACGGTTGGCTGAGCCGTTTGCGCTGGAAAATAAACCGGGCTTCCCCCACGGAACCGGCATTGCCGTGTCCGGACTTTGGTGATTTAGTTTGTACACATGCAATTTTTCGACTTCCGGAAATGAGCGGACTTTGCGCTCCTAAACGCTGAACAAGGGGAACGGCATCATGGACAAGAGCAAGACCTTCGACCTCTCGAAAACCGGTCTCACCCGCCGCACGGCGCTGAAGGGGCTGGCCGCCACCGCCGGCCTGGTCACCGCGCCAGGCTTCGTCCGCTATTCCCAGGCACAGAGCTCGGCGCCGATCAAGATCGGCTTCCAGTCGCACCGCACCGGCATCGGCGCCGCCTATGGCCGCTGGTACGAGAAGACCACCGCTGCCGCCATCAAGGCGATCAACGCGGCCGGCGGCATCAACGGCCGTCAGGTCGAGGTGATCATCGAGGATGACGGCACCGATCCGGGCCGTGGCGCCGAAGTGGTCGGCAAATTCGCCACCCAGCACAAGACCGACATCGTGTTCGGCACATTGTTCTCGCATGTCGTCATCGGCTCGGCGCCCGCCGCCGGCGAGGCCAAGATCCCCTACTTCGTCGTCAGCGAAGGCCATCATGTCGCTTCGACCAAGCTCAACCGCTATGTCTTCCAGCCCGGCATCACCGACGTGAAGAGCCAGATCCAGTCGATGGCGCCGTGGATCGCGGCCAATGCCGGCAAGAAGGTGACGCAGATCTTCCCGGATTTCGCCTTCGGCTACGACCACCGCGACTACCTGCCGCCGGCGCTGAAGGCGCAAGGCGCCGAAGTCATCGCGCAGATCGCCATCCCGCCGACAGAATCGTCCTTCACCAAATACTTCCCGCAAATCCCGGCCGAGACCGAGGTGATCTACCATGTCATGGTCGGCCCGGCGGTGCTCACCTTCGTCAAGGAACTCGGCGAGTTCTACGGCTCCAACCGGCCGCAGCTGTTCGGCTTCATGGATTCGCTGGAGGCCACCGACATCAACAGCCCTGGGCTCGAGTTTTTGGACGGCAGCCATTTCTGGGAGGGTTCGCCGCGCTATGCGCAGGCCGATGACAGCGCCGGGCAAAAAGCCTATCGCGCCGCCGTCGGCATCGACGACAATGGCGCCGCCGTCGGCGATCCAAAGGACGTCTCCACCGCGTCGCACATGTTCGGCTGCTGGGAAACGCTCTATGTCGTCAAGAAGGCGATGGAAGACGCCGGCTACAAGGGGCCGGAAGACCGCGCCAAGCTGGTCGAGGCGACCGAGGCGCTGACCGCCTTCGCCGAAGGACCCGAGCATCCGCAAGGGCCAAAAACCTTCAACGGCAAGATCCACCAGTGCTTCGGTATCCAGAACATATCCAAGGTCGAAGGTGGCAAGCTGAAGGTCGTCCACAAGACCAAGATCGAGGACGGGCTTTACGAGGCCGAGGGGGATTACACGACGCAGGCGCTGTGAGCTTAGCTGCTCCAGCAAGCGTGAGCGCCAAGCCACCCCCCTCTGTCCTGCCGGACCCGGCCCTTCGCTGTCGCTCCGGGCGTTCGTCGTTCGGAAAGCCAAGCGATTGGCTTTCCGTCCGCTACGCGGACCACTTCTCACCCCCCTCAAGGGGGGAGATCGGCAGGTCGCATGGCGGTACCTATTTGCCAGTGTTGATAGTTGGCGAAACCCGCGGTGAAATCCAATCTCCCTCCTTGCGGGGGAGATGTCCGGCAGGACAGAGGGGGGTGCCTCGCGCATCCGCCGGCGCTTAACCGATGCACTTCGGTCCCCACCTCCTCCTCGCCGCCCTCGAAGGCCTCGTCACCTCCGCCGTGCTGGCGCTGACGGCGCTTGGGCTGTCGTTGGTGTTCGGCGTCATGCGCGTCGTCAACGTCGCCCATGGCGAGTTCTTCATGCTCGGCGCCGTGCTCGCCTGGGCGATCACCACGGCGATCGGGGGGCACCCGGCGCTTGGCTTCCTGGCGGCGCTGGTGATTGCGCCACTGATCGTCGGCGTTATCGCGCTGGTTGCCGAACGGCTGGTGCTGCGCCGGCTCAACTACAATCCGGAAGCCACCATCGTCGCTACCATCGGCATGCTCTATATCATCCAGCAGCTGGCGCTGACCTTCTACGGTCCCGAGGCGCGTCCGGTGGAGCCGCCGTTCAGCTATCGCATCCTTTTGCCGTGGTTCGGCTATTCCGGCTACAAACTGTCTGTCATCGCCGCCTCCGCGCTTCTGCTGGTGGCGACATGGCTGGTGCTGACGCGCACGAAGATCGGCCTGGTCATGCGCGCCACGCAGTACGACAGCGAGACGGCGCAAGCCTTCGGCATCCCGGTCGGCCGCGTCTATGGCGGCGTCTTCGCGCTTGGCGCCATGCTGGCGGCCATCGCCGCGGTGCTGATCGTGCCGATCAGCCAGGCGCACTACCTGATGGGCCAGGATCCGCTGCTGCTGTCCTTCATCGTCGTCATCATCGGCGGTCTCGGCTCGCTGCGCGGCACGGTCGTCGCCGCCGTGCTGATCGGCCTGTCCGACGGCATCATCTCGGTCTTCTTCTCGCCGACGCTGGCCAAGATCATCGCCACGCTGCTGGTCGCCATGGTGCTGGTGTTCCGGCCCCAAGGCCTGTTCGGGACGGCGTCGCGATGAGCGAAGCTTCGCCGGCAAAGGCCTACGGCCTGCATTTCGGCGCCATCGCGCTGCTGTTCGTGCTGAGCTTCCTTTTGCCGGAGTACTATCACGGCCTGCTCGCCCGCATCATGGTCCTGGCGGTCTTTGCCATGGGCTACAACATGCTGTTCGGCTATGTCGGCCTGCTCAGCCTCGGCCACGCCATGTTCTTTTCCGCCGGGCTCTACGGTGCCGGCCTTGCCGTCATCCAGCTTGGCTGGAGCGTGCCGGCGGCATTCGCCGCGGGCCTCTGCTGCGGTGTCGTTCTTTCCCTGGTGATCGGCCTGCTGGCGCTACGCACGTCAGGCGTCGCCTTCATGATCGTCACCATGATGTTCGCGCAGGTGTTCTACCTCATCATTCTCTACTTCTCGTCATGGACCGGCGGCGACCAGGGCATGGTCGTGCCGCAGCCGGCGCGGGTGCTTGCTTTCGGCGCCACATCGCTCGATCTCACCAACCCGACCGTGCGCTACATGAGCGCGCTCGGCTTGTTCTCGCTGGTGCTGATGATCACGCTTGTCCTTGTCCGATCCAGATATGGCCGCGTGCTGGTCGCCATCCGCGAGAACGAGGAGCGGACGAAGATGCTGGGCTACGACACCTTCTCCAACAAGCTCGCCGCCGTCGTCATCTCCGGCATCGTCTGCGCTGCCTCGGGTGCTGCCTATGCGCTGCTGTTCGGCTATGTCGGCTCGGGCTTCGCTTCGGTGCAGTATTCAATCCTGCCGCTGCTGTGGGTGCTGCTCGGCGGCGCCGCCACGACGCTTGGGCCGCTGATCGGAACCTTGTTCATGTACTACGTCATCGACATCACCAGTGGCTACACCTCGGCCTATCTGCTGATCGTCGGCGTCGCCCTCATCCTGCTGGTGCTGTTTTTCCCCAAGGGCATTCTCGGCAGCATGCGGCAGCGCTGGCTCGGGTGGCTGCCGTGACGCCGCTTTTGACCACCAAGGGCCTGTCGCGCAACTTCGGTGGCCTGCGCGCCGTCGACAGTGTCGATTTCACCTTGATGCCCGGCGAGATCCGCGCCGTCATCGGCCCGAACGGGGCGGGGAAGACCACCTTCGTCAGCCTGGTCAGCGGCCGCATCCAGCCGTCGTCGGGCATGATCGTCTTCGATGGCGCCGACATCACCGGCCTGCCTGCCTATGTCCGCGTCCGCCAGGGCATCGCCTACACGTTCCAGATCACCAGCGTCTTCGCCAACCTCACCGCCTACGACAATGTCGCATTGCCGGTGCAGCGCACGCTGAGCGATGGCCGCTCGAAGGGCGCGGTGCGTGCCGGCGTCATGGCGGCGCTCGACCGCACCGGCCTGGCCGACCGCGCCCACATGCCGGCCGGGCAATTGTCCTATGGCCACCAGCGCTTGCTGGAAGTGGCGATGGGCCTGGCGCTGAAGCCGCGCCTGCTGATCCTCGACGAGCCGACGCAGGGCCTGGCTGACAGCGAGATCGACAATTTCATCACCCTGGTGCGCGAGATCGCCGCGAATGCGACCGTGCTCCTGATCGAACACAACATGCCGGTCGTGATGCAATTGGCCGACCGCATCACCGTCTTCAACGCCGGCAAGATCCTCGCCGAAGGCACGCCCGAGGCGATCCGCGAGAACGCGGCCGTTCAGCAAGCCTATCTGGGGACCGCCCCATGACCGAAACGACCAAAGCGGAGACAAGGTCCGAGGCGCTGGCGATCTCGGGGCTGGACTGCTTCTATGGCGAGGTCCAGGTGCTTTACGGCCTCGATCTCGTGCTGAACAAGGGCGAGGTGCTCTGCCTGTTCGGCCGCAACGGCGCCGGCAAGACGACGACGCTCAAGGCCATCATGGGACTGGTCCCCTCAAGCGCCGGCTCGATCAGGCTCGGTGGCCAGGAATTGACCGGTCTGCCGGCGCATGAGGTGCCGAAGGCCGGCGTCGCCTATGTGCCGCAGGGAAGGCGGCTGTTCGCCGAAATGACGGTGGCTGAAAACATCGAGATCGGCCTGATGGCTCGCGGCAAGGGCAAGGCGACGCGCGAAACCGTGCTCGACCTTTTCCCGCTGCTGCGCCAGCGGCTGCGGCAACGCTCGGGCACCTTGTCCGGCGGCGAGCAGCAGATGCTGGCGATGGCGCGCGCGCTTTGCCTGGAACCGCAGGTGCTGCTGCTCGACGAGCCGACCGAAGGGTTGATGCCGTCGATGATCGCCAAGATCCGCGAGACGGTGTCGACGCTGCGCGACATGGGTGTGTCCACGATCCTGGTCGAACAGCGGGTCGATGCGGTGCTGTCCGTTGCCGACCGTGTTTGCTTCATCGAGAACGGCCGCAACCGCGAGACGGTCGATGTCGAGGAACTGCGTGCCGACCCGTCGGCAGTGCGTCGCTATGTCGGCGTGGGCTGATCAGCCGAAGAACAAAAAGCCGGCGACCAGGAAAGTCGGGATCAGCACCAGCCCGGACCACAGCATGTAGCCGAAGAAGCCCGGCATCTTCACGCCGCGATGCCTTGCGATGGCATAGACCATGAAATTGGGTGCATTGCCGATATAGGTGTTGGCGCCCATGAACACCGCACCCGCCGAAATCGCCGCCAAGGTCGAGGCGAACTCCGTCATCAGATGCCGAGGGTCGCCGCCGGCGAGTTCGAAGAACACCAGATAGGTCGGCGCATTGTCGAGGAAGGACGACAGCGCCCCGGTCAGCCAGAAATAGGCGAGATCGTTGGGCTGGCCGGAGGGCGAACTGACAAGTGCCACCAGCGGCGCCAGAGCGCCGTCATGGCTTGCCCTGAGGATGGCGATGACCGGCACGATGCAGATGAAGATGCCGGCAAACAATTTCGCCACCTCTGCTATCGGCCCCCAGTTGAAGCCGTTCGCTTTGCGGTGGCTCTTGTACGATAGGGGAAGCGACAGCAAGGCCAGCGCCAGGTTGATGGCGTCGCGCACCAGATTCTGCAGCTCGAGGCTCACGCCCAACACGGAAAAGGTCACGCCCGGCTTCCAGGCCGCCGACAGCAGGATCGCACCGATCACGCCAGCCAGCAGCGGAAGGTTGGCCAGGCCGCGCAGGCGCACCTTCGTATCCGGTGTCGGATCCTTGATCTTCGGCGCCCCAGCTTCGCGCCGGTGGAGGATGATGTCGATGGCCAGGAAGACGGCCAGCACGACGACGCCGACGAACAGCGTCTCGCGCCAGAGGTTGGCGGTGGTCCAGAAAAAATCGACGCCGCGCAGGAAACCAACGAACAGCGGCGGGTCGCCGAGCGGCGTCAGCGAGCCGCCGATGTTGGAAACCAGGAAGATGAAGAAGATGACGACATGGGCGTTGAACGGCCTGGCGTCGTTGGCGCGCAGGATCGGCCGGATCAGGACCATCGAGGCGCCGGTCGTGCCGATCACGGAGGCCAGGATCGCGCCGGCAAGCAGCAGCCCGGCATTGACCAGCGGCGTCCCGTGGATGTTGCCGGCAAGCAGGATGCCGCCCGAAATCGTGTAGAGCGCGAACAGCAGGATGATGAACGACATGTATTCGGTGAGCAGCGCGTGCAGCACCGCCTCGGTCGCGCTGGGAATGCCGAAGGCCAAGGCCAGCGGCACGATCACCAGCGCCGACCACAGCGCTGATATCTTGCCATAATGATGCTCCCATATGTGATGGAAGAGCAAAGGCCCGGTGGCGATCGACAGCAGCAGGCCGGCAAAGGGCAGCGCCCACCACAGCGACATCGCGGCGCCGGGCAGCGCGTGTTCCTCCGCTGCCAAGGCCTGGCCTGGAAACAGCATTGCGACGGCGATCACAGCGCCCGCTCCTGTCGCAATCCGCAAAAAGCCCCTCTTGCGCCCCACGTTCAGTTCAATCCAAGACGTGGTCTTCAAGCGTCACGCCGGCGTCGCGCATGCGGTGCAGCATTGTCTCGAGCGAACCGTTGAGATCGATGCCACGACAGGCATCGAGCCGGACGGTGGTTTTGAAACCTTGGCTGATGGCGTCCAGCGCCGAAAAGGCAACGCAGAAATCGGTTGCCAAGCCGACCAGGGTCAGCGTGTCGATGCCGCGCTCCCTGAGATAGCCGCCAAGGCCGGTCGGCGTCGTCCGGTCGTTCTCGAAGAAGGCCGAGTAGCTGTCGATGGCAGGCCGAAAACCCTTGCGGATGACGAGCTCCGCCTTGGTCCAGGCGAGGCCGGAATGGAAATCCGAACCCAGGCTGCCCTGGATGCAGTGGTCCGGCCACAAAGTCTGCTGGCCGTAGAGCATGTCGATCATCGTGAACGGCTGCGAGCCCGGATGGCTGGAGGCAAAGCTCGAATGGCCGGCGGGATGCCAGTCCTGCGTCAGCACGACATGATCGGCGTGCCGGATCAGGTCATTGACCAGCGGCACGATCTCGTCGCCGCCGGCAACCGCCAGTGCGCCGCCCGGACAAAAATCGTTCTGCAGGTCGATGACAACAAGCGCTTCGTCGGCCATGCGGCTTCCTTCCTCTCTGTCTTGATGCCGCTGTTGCGACCGGAGGCAGAAACTCGACCAGATGACTGGCTGCGTCAACCTCTGGCAGCATAACAACATCGTAACAAATGCGTGCCGACCGAGCCGCTGCAAACTCCGGCTTTGACAATTCCTGCCGTCTTGATATCATTTGCATACGAATGAATTCCGCCCGGCTCCAATGCTGGTGGAGTCTTTCGAAATACCGGTTTCTGGAAGGCCTCTTTTCTGGAAGGCAAAGCGTGATCCGTTACGCGAAACCCACCATAGTCGACGAAGCGCTCGCTTTGCTTGGCGAGGGCGCCTGGCGCATTCTAGCCGGCGGCACCGATTTCTATCCGGCACAAGGCAGCAAGCCGTTCCGTGACAATGTTCTCGACATCAATGGCCTGGCGGCGCTGCGCGGCATTGCCGAGACGGATGACCACTTCGTCATCGGCGCGCGCACGACCTGGACCGACATCATCCGCCATCCCTTGCCACCGGCCTTCGATGCGCTGAAGCAGGCGGCGCGTGAGGTCGGCTCGGTGCAGATCCAGAACGTCGCCTCGGTCGCCGGCAATCTCTGCAACGCCTCGCCGGCCGCCGACGGCGTGCCGGCGCTGCTCGTCCTTGATGCTGAGGTCGAACTGCGATCGGCGATAACGACACGTTATTTGCCGCTGCAGGACTTCATTCTCGGCAATCGTCGCACGGCCCTGCAGCCCGGCGAGATGGTCACGGCCATCCGCGTGCCGAAACCTGCAGCCGGCACGTCGGCTTTCGTCAAGCTCGGCGCGCGGCGCTATCTCGTCATTTCCATCGCCATGGTGGCGGCGCGTCTGGTGGTTGACAACCGCATTGTCGTGGAAGCGGCGGTTACCGCCGGCTCCTGCTCGGTGGTGGCCAAGCGCCTCGCCGGCGTCGAAGCCGCCTTGCGCGGCCGGCCCGCCGGCCAGGCGCTCGCCGATGCGGTCCTGGCCGCGCCGATGGCTGAGCTGTCGCCGATCGCCGATGTGCGCGGCAGCGCCGAATACCGGTTCGATGCGGTGCGCGAGATCGTTGCCCGCGCCGTGCTCAAGGCCTGTGGGCTGATGAACGACCCCGAGGTGGTGGCGGCATGAGCCAGGTCTCGCCTGAAATGCGTGAAGCTCTGCCCGACCTGGGCGACGGCCAGCCTCGCCTCGGCCCTGAGCGAGCCGACATCGCCTTCGAGGTGAATGGCGCAGCCATCTCGGTCAACGTGCCGCCGCTGCGTCGGCTGTCCTCGGTGCTGCGCGACGAACTGCTTTTGACCGGCACCAAGGTCGGCTGTGACGCCGGCGACTGCGGCGCCTGCACGGTGCTGGTCGACGGTGATCCGGTTTGCGCCTGCCTGATGTCGGCGGCTTCCGCGGCGGGAACGGCTGTGACAACCGTCGAAGGGCTCGCCAATGGCCGGCTGTCGGCGCTGCAGGCCTCGTTCCTCGACCATGGCGCGGCACAGTGCGGCATCTGCACGCCGGCCCTGCTTGTCGCGGCCACGGCATTGCTGGACAAAAAGCCCAAACCGACCGAGACCGAGGTCCAGGACGCGCTGGGCGGCATCCTCTGCCGCTGCACCGGTTACCGGAAAATCATCGCAGCGGTGATGGATGCCTCCCTGCAGGAAGGAAGCCTCGATTTCCGATTGCCGCAATCGGGCCAAGCTGTGGGCTCTTCGCCCATTCGGCTCGACGGCGTGCCGAAGGTCACCGGCGGTGAAAAATTCGGCGGCGATTCCTTCCCCGCCGATGCATTGGCCGTGCTGGTGATGCGCTCGCCGCATTACCATGCCAGCTTTACCTTCGGCGACCTCGACGGCTGGGTGAAGGCGCATCCCGGCATCGCCGGTGTCTTCACCGCCGCCGACATTGCGGGCAAGAACTGCTTCGGCGTCATCGGCCCGTTCGCCGACCAGCCGGCGCTGGCAGAGGGTTTCGCACGCCTTCGGGGCGAGGCGGTGGCGCTGGTCGCCGGCGAGCGCGAGGCCATCCTCGATCTCGACCTGTCGGATTTCCCAATACGCTGGAGCGAGTTGCCGCATCTCCTGCAGCCTTGCGAGGCGCAGTCCAGCGGCGCCAGGCTGATCCACGACAATCGCCCGGCGAACCTGCTCACCGCCGGCTTTGTCGAGCGCGGCGATCCCGAGGCGGCACTTACCGGCGCTGCCATCACCGTGTCCGGCGCCATCGACACCTCCTATGTCGAGCACGCCTATATCGAGCCGGAAGCCGGCTATGCATATCTGGATGGCGACACGCTGGTCGTCGTCGCCTGCACCCAGGCGCCCTATATGGACCGCGACGAGACCGCGAAGGTGCTCGGCCTTGCCATCGACAAGGTGCGCATCGTGCCGACCGCGACCGGCGGCGGCTTCGGCTCCAAGCTCGACGTTTCGCTGCAGCCTTTGATCGGCCTTGTGGCGCTGAAGACCGGTCGGCCGGCGGCGCTCGCCTATACCCGCAACGAATCGATGATATCGACCACCAAGCGCCATCCGGCCGAGATGAAGGCGACCATCGGCGCCGATGCCGAAGGCCATGTCACCGGCATGATCTTTGCCGGCGACTTCAACACCGGCGCCTATGCCAGCTGGGGGCCGACTGTGGCAAACCGCGTGCCGGTGCACGCCTCCGGCCCCTATGCGACACCGAACTATCGCGCCGAGGGCCGCGCCATTCACACCCATGGGCCGATCTCCGGGGCCTTCCGCGGCTTCGGCGTGCCGCAAGCGGCGATCATGCAGGAGACGCTCTATGACGAGCTGGCCGACAAACTGGGCATCGACCGGCTCGAGTTTCGCTTGAAAAACTGCCTTCGGAACGGATCCGAAACGGTTACCGGACAGCGGCTGGAGTCCGGCGTCGGCATCGCCGAATGCCTGGAATCGCTACGGCCGCATTGGACTCGGGCGAAGGCCGATGCTGCCGCGTTCAACGATACCAACAGGGATAGAAAGCGCGGCGTTGGTGTGGCTTCCTGCTGGTATGGCTGCGGCAACACCTCGCTGCCCAACCCGTCGACCATCCGCGTCGGCATCGCGGCTTCAGGCGACATCATCCTGCATCAGGGCGCGGTCGATATAGGCCAGGGCTCGAACACGGTCATCCCCCAGATCTGCGCCGACGCGCTCGGCCTGCCGCTGGAAAAATTCAAGCTTAGGAGTGCCGATACTGCGATCACCCCCGATGCCGGCAAGACATCGGCCTCGCGCCAGACTTTCGTGACCGGCAAGGCTGCCGAAAAGGCCGGCCGTGCCTTGCGCGAAAAGATCCTGCGCTTTGCCAATGTCTCGGAGAAAGCATCCCTGCAACTGGATGGCCCGGCGATAATCATCCGCGAGGGCGAGGCCACGCGCCACATCGACCTCGCAGCTTTGGATGTGGATGCCGATGGCTTCGTCTTCCGCGCCGAGGAAAGCTACGACCCGCCGACACTGCCGCTCGACGCCAAGGGCCAGGGCAAGCCCTATGCGGTTTATGGCTACGGTGCGCAGATCGCCGAACTCGAAGTCGATCTCAAGCTCGGCACGGTCAAGCTGATCAAGATCACCGCGGCGCACGACGTCGGCAAGGCGATCAACCCGCTGCTGGTCGAGGGCCAGATCGAAGGCGGCATCGCGCAAGGCATCGGCATGGCGCTGATGGAGGAGTATATCCCCGGCCGCACCGAGAATCTGCACGACTACCTCATTCCGACCATTGGCGACGTGCCGCCGATCGAGACCATCCTGATCGAGGTTCCCGATCCCGAAGGACCGTTCGGCGCCAAGGGCCTGGGCGAGCATGTGCTGATCCCGACGGCGCCGGCGATCCTCAACGCCATCCGCCACGCCACCGGCGTTCTGGTCACCAAGGTTCCGGCGACGCCGACGCGCATCCGCGCCGCCATTCGCGAAAAGGAGGCACGTCCATGAGCGAGCTTGCCGAACGCTTCGAAACCCACGATCCCGGCGAAAAGCAGATGGCGGAGAAGATCCGCTGCGATGCCTGTCCGGTCATGTGCTACATCGCCGATGGCCGTACCGGCGCCTGCGACCGCTACGGCAATATCGGCGGCAGGATCGTGCGCGTGGATCCGCTGACCATCCTCGACCATGCGGCCGAGACCGGCGCGGCCATGGTGCCGTTCATCGCCGAGGGCGAGGCATGGGACGGCGAGCTGGTCAACACCGGCCGCCGCTTCGTCACCGCCATCGGTGCGGGCACCACCTATCCCGATTACAAGCCGGCGCCGTTCATCGTCAGCCAGCAAGTCGAAGGCGTCGATCTCGTCACTGTCGTTACCGAGGGCATCTTCTCCTACTGCGGCGTCAAGGTGAAGATCGACACCGACCGTCATATCGGGCCCGAAACGGCTACAGTACGATCGCAAGGCGAAGCGATCGGCCATATCACGACGGGCGAATATGGCTCGCAGATGCTGTCCCTGGGCGGCGTGCATCACCTGACCGGCGGCTCGAAGTCGGAAGGCCGGGCCACTTGCGACGCAATGCTCCATCTGTGCAACCGCAAGCCAGTGGAGCTCAGCATCGACGGCGGTGCCACCGTCATCGTCGAAGCCGGCAAACCACCGGTTATCGACGGCAAGCAGGAACACCGCATGCGTGTCGGCTGCGGCTCGGCCACCATCGGCATGTTCGCCACGCAATGGCGCGGGCTGGTCGACGAGGTGGTGGTGGTCGACGACCACATCACCGGCGTCGTGTCCGAGCATCAGGCCGGCAAGGTACTGGGCTGGCAGGACACGGGCATAAAAATCATCGGCCGCCGCTCGACGCCGGGCCGCTATTTCAAGGTGTCCGATCCCGGCCTCGGCTGGGGCGGCACCAGCATATCCGACCCGCTGTCGATCCTCGGCGAGTGGAACGCCAAGAAGGGCGCGCGGCCGGGCCTGTCGCTGCTGATGGTTTCGACCACCGGCGAGCAGTTTGCCTATTACGAACTCGATGACGACTTGAAACCAGTACAGAAACCCTTTCCGGAGCGGCTGCAAAAGTCAGTCGGGCTGATCGAGGACAATTGCGAGCCAGCGCTGTGCACCGTGCTGTTCATCGGCGGCGCCGGTGGCTCGCTGCGCGCTGGCGTCACCGAAAACCCGGTCAACCTCACCCGTTCCGTGCAAGGCCTGAGCACCTACGTGACAGTCGGCGGCGCGCCGGTCTATGTCTGGCCGGGCGGCGGCATCACGCTGATGGTCGATGTCACGCGGGTGCCGGAAGGCGCCTTCGGCTATGTGCCGACCCCGGCGCTGGTGGCGCCGATCGAATTCACCTTGCGCCGCGACGACTATGTCAGGCTCGGCGGCTACGAGGCCGAAATCCGCAGCGTCGAGGATATCGTCGCCAAGGGAGGTGAGTATCTCAATCCGCGCCGCGGCTCAGGTGCCGCGGCCGGCAATCCATGGCCGCCGCTGGCACAATTGCACCGTGTTCGCTCCAACGGGGCCGGGTGATGTCCGGCCCGCAAGCGCATTGGCTGCAGGACGGCAAGCGGCTGCATCTGAACCACGGGCCGATCGACCTGATCGTCGAGGCCTTTGGCGAGGCGCACGAATGCCGCAAGGCCTTTGAGCAGGCGGTGGCGCGTTTCCAGACCATCTTGCCGGAGATGGTCGAGGAATTGCCGGAATTGCGCCAGCCGGCCACGAGTCGACCGCGCGCTTTCGCCGGTTCGACAGCGCAGCGCATGGAAGCGGCCGTCGCGCCCCTAGCGAAAGATTTCATCACGCCGATGGCCGCCGTCGCCGGTTCGGTAGCCGACGAAATGCTCGAGACAATGTTTGCCGGCCGGAAGCTCGACCGCGCCTATGTCAACAATGGCGGTGACAGCGCGATCCATCTCGGCGCCGGCCAGTCGATGACGCTTGCCATCGCCGGCACCGGCCACGGTCTGGCCGACCGCATTGTCATCCATGCCGGCGATGGCGTGCGCGGCGTCGCCACCAGCGGCTGGCGTGGACGCTCGTTTTCGCTTGGCATCGCCGATGCCGTCACCGTGCTGGCGCGGACCGGGGCCGAGGCCGATGCCGCCGCGACGCTGATCGCCAATGCCGTCGACCTGCCCGGCCATCCGGCCATCCGGCGCGTGCCGGCGCGCGATCTGGCGCCGGACAGCGACCTTGGCGACAGGTTGGTGACGCAAGAGGTAAACCGGCTTTCCTCAGAGGAAATCGCCACGGCGCTGGACGGCGGACTTGCCGTCGCCGAAGATTTCCGCCGCAGGGGATTGATCGCCGCATCGGCGCTGTTTCTTGCCGGCCAGACCCGCATCAGTGGTTCCATGGCGCTTGCCGCGCCCGACAAAAGTCCAGGGAAGGAAGTTGCCCATGCCTGAGTTTCCGATCCGCAAGATCGCGGTTCTGACCGAAGAGATCTTTCACGAGGGCGGGCCGGTGGCCAAGGTGCCGCGCCGGCGCGCCGCCGCCATGGCGCTGGTCAAGAACCCGTTCGCCGGGCGCTATGTCGAGGAGTTGCAGAGCGCCATGGACGATCTGAAGCCGCTCGGCCTGCTGCTGGCCGACCGGCTGATCGAGGCGCTCGGCGGCGACGTGAAGCAGATCGACGGCTATGGCAAGGGCGCCATTGTCGGCACCGCAGGCGAACTGGAGCACGGCGCGCTGTGGCATGTGCCCGGCGGCTACGCCATGCGCGAGCGGCTCGGCGATGCCAAGGCGATCGTGCCGTCGGCGAAGAAGGTCGGCGCCTTCGGCTCCAGGCTCGACGTGCCGCTTGGCCACATCAATGCCGCCTATGTGCGCAGCCATTTCGACGCCATGGAAGTCGGCATCAGCGACGGCCCGCGCCCCGACGAGATCCTGTTCTGCCTGGCCATGACCTGCGGGCCACGCGTGCACGACCGCATGGGCGGCCTGGCGGCCGGGGATATCAAGGCCTGGGACGGGCTGCGGTGAGCGCCGAGGACAATCTGCTGAAGCTGGTCGAGGCCGAAGAGCCTGACGAAAACGACTATCGCTTGCAGGAGCAGGTCGGTTTCATCCTGCGCAAGGCGCATCAGCGCCATGTCTCGATCTTCGCCGCCCATATCGCCGATCTGACGCCGCCGCAATTCGCGGCACTGGCCAAGCTGCGCGATGTCGGCGAGACCTCGCAGAACCAGCTCGGCACGCTGATTGCCATGGACGCGGCGACGGTGAAGGGTGTCATCGACCGGCTGAAGGCGCGCGGCTTGGTCGATCTCTCCAAGCATGAGGTCGACAAGAGGCGGCTGCTGGTCAATTTGACCGCTGAAGGCCGCGACGCGGTCGAACGCCTGATCCCGCTTGCCCGCGACATCACCCAGGAAACACTGGCGCCGCTCTCGGCCAAGGAGATCGCCACATTCATGAAGCTGCTGGCGAAACTGGCCTGAGTCCCGACAGGCCCGAGCGCCTTTCGCACAAGGTAGCGTTCAGAGCTTGAACGCCTCCGAAGAAAGCTCCCGCAGCTTTGGGAAGACGCCCTTGCCGCCCGTGATGACCAGCGTCCCGTCCCGTAGCACCGTCTCCGGATTGGGTTTCACGACCATGCCGTCGGCTTCCTCGACCAGAAGCATGCCGGCCAGGCAATCCCAGGCGTTCATGTGCTCCTCGACATAGCCGAGCAGGCGGCCGGCGGCGACGTAGGCGAGCATCAAGGCACCCGATGCGTTGCGGAAGAAGACGCCGCCTTCGGCCAGCAGCATGCGGACCAGCACGGCGACATTTTCGGTGTCGGCACGGTTTGAAAATCCGGTCCCGACGGATCCTTCTTCCAGGCTGGTGCCCGCACTGGTCCTGATCGGTCTGCCGTTGACGAAGGCGCCGCCGCCGAGCCGGCCGTGAAACGTCTCGCCGGTCGACGGTTCGTGGATCACGCCAACCACGGTCTCGCTGTGCAGGGCGCAGGCGATCACCACGCACCAGGCCGGGATGCCGCGCACGAAATTGGCGGTGCCGTCGATGGGATCGATCACCCAGTCATAGCCTGTCGAGCCGGTGACCGAGGCATGCTCCTCGCCGACGATGCCGTCTTGCGGATAGTCGGTGGCAATGGCCGCGCGGATGAACAGTTCGACCTCGCGGTCTGCTTCAGAGACCAGGTCCTGATGGCCCTTGCTCTCGATGGTCAGGCTGTCGAGGTCGCGAAAGTACTTCAGGCCGAGTTCGCCGGCACGCCGCGCCAGTTCGATGGCAAACTGCATGCGTGCGTCATGGTCATTTTTCACGGGGGAGCTCGATCTTGCGGAAGGGTGCCCCGCCCTTAGCAGAAGCACCCCGTATCCTCCAAGCCAAGAATATCAGGCCGCCTGCGACAGCGATTTGTGGGCCTCGGCCAGGATCTCGAACGACCGCACACGGGCCGCATGGTCGAAAATCTGCGCGGTGACCATCAGCTCATCGGCGCCGGTGCGGCGCACGAACGCGTCGATGCCTTGCCGGACCGCTTCCGGAGACCCGACGACAGCGCAGGACAGCGCCTGGCCAAGCATGGTCTTGGCCATCGGATCGAGATCGCGGTCATAGTTCTCGACCGGCGGCGGCAGCCGACCGGGCCGGCCGGTGCGCAGATTGACGAAAGCCTGTTGCAGCGAGGTGAACAGCAGCCTCGCCCCCGCATCGGTGGGCGCGGCAAAGACGTTGAGGCCGAGCATCACATGCGGTTTGTCGAGTTGTTCCGACGGTTGGAAGCGCGAGCGGTAGACGTCCAGGGCATGGTCGAGTTCCGCCGGCGCGAAATGCGAGGCAAAGGCATAGGGCAGGCCGAGCATGGCGGCGAGCTGGGCGCCGTAGAGGCTGGAACCGAGGATCCAGATCGGCACGTTCTGGCCCTCGCCCGGCACGGCGCGGATGCGCTGGCCTTCCGCGGCCGGCTGGAAATAGCCCATCAACTCGACGACATCCTGCGGGAAATTGTCGACGCCGGCCTCGAGGTTGCGCCGCAAGGCGCGTGCGGTGCCCATGTCGGTGCCGGGCGCGCGGCCGAGGCCGAGATCAATGCGGCCCGGATGCAAGGCGGCCAGCGTGCCGAACTGTTCGGCAATCACCAGCGGCGAATGGTTGGGCAGCATGATGCCGCCGGCGCCGACGCGAATGGTCCTGGTGCCGCCGGCGACATGGGCAATGACGACCGCAGTGGCGGCACTGGCGATGCCCGGCATGTTGTGATGCTCGGCCAGCCAGTAGCGCTTGTAACCCAGCCGCTCGGCATGACGGGCAAGATCGAGCGAGTTGGCGAGCGACTGGGAGGCATCGCTGCCTTCGATGATCGGCGACAGGTCGAGAACGGAAAGAGCGGTCATGAATGGGGTCCTGTGTAAGGTCCGCATGTAGGAAGCGCCTGGCGACGCCGCAAATTCAAAAATATTGATCAGCCCTTCGCGGATTCCGTGTCGGCGATGTCATCTTCCACGACGACGGCCGTGTGCTGCGCGGCGAGGAAGTTGCCGACAGGGCTGAGCCCGTCGAAATGATCGCAGAACACCTTGATGACGACCAGCAGCGGAACCGCCATCAATGCGCCGACGAAGCCCCAGAGCCACGACCAGAAGGCGATGGCGATGAAGATCGCCACGGCGTTGATCTCGAGGCGCCGGCCGACCACCATCGGTGTCACGAACTGGCCTTCGACGATGTCGCACACCAACACGAAGGCCGGCGCCAGCAGCGCGTAGGAGATGGTGTCGAAGCTGATCAGCGCCATGATCGCAACCAGCACGATGGTCATCAGCGCCCCGACATAAGGCAGGAAGTTGAACAGGGCGGCGGCGACGCCCCAGACCAGCGGGTTGGGCATGCCGAGCGCCCACAAGCCAAGGCCGATGACCGTGCCAAGACCGGCGTTGATGATGGTGACGGTGAGCAGATAGTGCGAGATTTCCCGTTCGACGTCATAGACGACGCGCAGCGCGCGCTTCTTTTCGCTGAGGCTGGCGAAGGACTGGATGATCTTCTCATAAAACATCGTGCCCGAAGCGAGCAGAAACAGCGACAGCACGAAGATGATGGTGAGGCCTGTTCCCGCCGACAGGATGTTGCTGGCCGCCGACGACAGGATGCCTGATTGGGCGACCGCCACCTTCTGGATGCCGGACTCCTGCGACGTCTCGGTCAGTTGCTCGATCTGGTGCGAGATCTGCATGATCCTCTCGAACGGACGCCGCAATTGCGCCAGCCGTTCGGTGAGCTGCTGGCCGATCGACGAGGTGTTGTTGATGAGGTCGATGACCGGGCCGCTGAGCAGATAGCCTGCACTAGCGAAAATGCAGACCGACAACAGCACCAGAAGGGTCGCAGAAACCACCTCGGGAACGCCGCGCCTGCGCAGAAGCCGGACGATCGGTGTCAGTGTCAGCGCCAGCAGGAAAGCCAGGATCACCGGCATGAAGAAAGCGCGGGCGAAGTAAAGCGCGTAGATGGCCATGAACAGGAAGATGCCGACGAGCAGCGAACGCATCAGATGCGTGTCCGCGCGTGCCGCTGCGCGCGGGTCTTCAGGCTCGGCAACGCCTGTGCCTAAAGCGGCAGGTTCGGCTTTCATCATGGACCCTCACCGGCGCACCGCAATTGGTGCAATCCAATGACGAAAACGCCTCTACCGCCGCTTGGGTTCCGTTAGCCGGGCAAGGCCCGGAGCGCGGACCTCCCGCTCACCTCTATGCAACGGGCGCCGGCACCGCGGGCGCGGACTTCGCTGTTTCCTTGCGCACGATCGGCGCCACCCTGGTGCCGAAGAGCTCGATCGCCTTCATGATCCTGGCATGCGGCATGGTGCCGATTGCCATCTGCAGCAGGAAGCGGTCATTGCCGAAGATCCTGTGCTGGGCGACGATCTTTTCGGCCACCTGCTCGGGATTGCCGACGAACAGGGCGCCATTGGGGCCACGCGACTGGTCGAAATGCGCCCGCGACGTCGGGCCCCAGCCGCGCTCGCGGCCGATGCGGTTCATCACTTCGGCCTGCGGACCGTAGAAATCATCGGCCGCCTGCTCGGTCGTTTCAGCGATGAAGCCGTGCACGTTGATGCTGGTGGCGAGGCTTGCCGGATCGTTGCCGGCGCGGTTGGCGGCCTCACGGTAAAGATCGAACAGCGGCGCGAAGCGCGCCGGCTCGCCGCCGATGATGGCGAGCGCCAGCGGCAGGCCAAGCGCGCCCGCGCGGGCGGCAGACTGCGGTGTCCCGCCAATCGCGATCCAGACCGGCAACCTGTCCTGGAACGGCCTGGGATAAACGCCGCGATCGTTGATTGGTGCACGCAGATTGCCGGACCATGTGACTTTCACGCTGTCCCGGATGGCGAGCAGCAGGTCGAGCTTTTCGGCGAACAACTCGTCATAATCCTCGAGATTGTAGCCGAACAGCGGGAAGGATTCGATGAACGAACCGCGCCCGGCCATGATCTCGGCACGGCCACCCGACAGAAGATCGAGCGTGGCGAACTGCTGGAAGACGCGCACCGGATCATCGGAGGACAGGACGGTGACCGCGCTGGTCAGCCTGATACGCTTCGAGCGCTCGGCGGCCGCGGCGAGCGCCACCACCGGTGCGGAGCCAGCATAGTCGGGCCGGTGATGCTCGCCGAGACCGAAGACGTCGAGGCCGACCTGGTCTGCCAGTTCGACCTCCTCGATCAGGTTGCGGAGCCGCTCATGCGGGCTGATGGCGCTGAGCCCCGGCTGCGGGCTGACGTCGGCGAAGGTGTAGAGACCGAGTTCCATTCGAATGTCATCCTGGTGTTGGAGTTTCGAGCTAGAGGTAGCCATCGACCCGCCTCGCCGCCAGAGGGGCGGACGGTGAACAGTGCATGTCGGTCCGGTCAAAAATACGTCTCCCAGGTGCAACATCCCGGAATTTCATGGCTGGCATGCCGTTTTGGCGCTTGAACTCTCGGTATTCGCGCGTATGTAAGCGTCGCGAATTGACTTCAGGGAAGTGGACTTGGCTATCTACAGGGAAAAAGACATTTTCGAGCGGCGCAATGCCGCAAACGAGGCAAAGAAGGCGCTTCTGGAGCGCTTCAAGTCAAAGCCGGCAGCAGACGATCCTTCGGTGCTGGCACGACAGGCCGAACGCAAGGCAATCCTCGAGGCTCGCCAGATACGCGAGGCTGAAAAGGCCATGCTGAAGCAGGAAAAGCTGGCACGCGAGGCGGTCGAGAAGGCCGAGCGCGAGGCAGCAGCCGAAGCGGCACGCATCGCGGCCGAAGAGGCGGCGCAGGCTGAAGCCAAGATTCGGGACGCCGAAGAAAACGAGCGCATCGCCCGTTTGCTGGCCGACGAAGCCGAACGCAAGGCCAAGCGCGACGCGCGTTATGCCGCGCGCAAACAGCGCACGGGCAGGACGCCTCCGGGCTTCTCCGCCCGCTAGCCTCCAGGCAACGGAGCAATCTGCTTCGAAGATCAGGGTCGCCTTGCAGCGGCCCTGAATGTGTCTGTCCAATGCATGTCTCGCAAATGAGGCCCCGGTTTTGGGAGGACGACATGCAAGACCCTAAAGCGCCTCACCCGAATCCGGCCAAACGCGACGCGCTTTGGAGCAATTCCAGGAAAAGTGTGAAGCGGTTTTCCCGGGAAGAGCGCGTAGCGCTTTCCCTCAGGGAATTGCGTAAAACAAAAAGATAGAGCGGTATGATCAGGCGGCGAACTTCAGCCCCATGATGCCGCAGACAATGAGCGCGATGCACGCCAGCCTGATCGCGGTGGCCGGCTCGCCGAGCAGCCAGATGCCGAGCAGTGCCGTGCCGACGGTGCCGATGCCGGTCCACACCGCATAGGCGGTACCGACGGGCAGCGCCTTCAGCGCCAGGCCGAGCAGAGTGAGGCTGACTATCATCGAGGCAACGGTCAGCACGGTCGGCATCAGCTTCGAGAAGCCGTCCGTGTATTTGAGGCCGATTGCCCAGCCGATCTCGAACAGGCCGGCAAAAAACAGAAAAATCCACGCCATCGACTACGCTCCATCAAAGCATCGGACCGAATTCGGATTCGGTATCCGACGCTCAATCAACAATGGCGGGTCGTCCCGGCCGGATTTTCGGGGAAAGCGCGAGGTCGTCCCCGCCCCGCCAATATAAGAAATTCGAGCGCTCGATCAACAACGACCGGCAACAACATTGCCGGTCGCAATCCCGTTCGGACGGGTATTGCCCGGACCTACTTGTCCTTGAGCTTCATCGCCTTGACCGGCGGCGCCTTCAGGGCCGGAGCCGGGGCTGGCTTCTTGGCATCCTTCTTCGGCTTGCGGGCTTCCTTGCCTGCCTTCATCGCACCTTTAGCCATGATTCGTTCCTCCGATTGCGGGAAGCGAAGTGAAACAAGAGAAACGTCCGACTGCAAGAGGCCAGCGCCTATCGACACCGCCAGCCGGCCGCTTTTAACCGGTTTCTAATTTGCTCGTAAACCACGCCGGTCCGTGCCATGGTCATCTTCGCACTGCAGCATCAGCCCGGCTTTTCGCCGGGCGATGAACAGGCAGGCCGGTCAGGACGACAATGCGAATCCATATCGGCTGCGAGATGAGCTTCGACTTTCCCCAGGAAACCCCGCTCATCGCGATGCTGAGTGTTCACTATTCCCGCGCCTCCGACCTTGAGCGGCCCGACTTTTTGACCTCCAACCCGCCCGTGCCGATCGAGAGTTATCGCGACAGTTTCGGCAATTGGTGCAACCGGTTCGTCGCTCCGCCAGGGCGGTTCACCTTCGGCACCGACGCGGTGATCCGCGATCCCGGCACCTTCGAGATGGGCGACCTGATGGCCTGGCAGCACGAGGTGCGCGACCTGCCGGCGGATACACTGCTGTTTCTGCTGCCCAGCCGCTTCTGCGAGAGCGACCTTCTGGCGAGCGAAGCGTGGCGGCTGTTCGGCCACACGCCGCTCGGCATTGCGCGTGTGCAGGCGGTCTGCGACTTTGTCCACAATCATATCGTCTTCAACTACGGCAATGCGCGGCCGACTCGTACCGCGGCGGAAGCCTATCGCGAACAGAGTGGTGTCTGCCGCGACTTCGCGCATCTCGCGGTCACCTTCTGCCGGGCGCTCAACATCCCGACGCGCTACTGCACCGGCTACATCAGCGACATCGGCACGCCGAAGCCGTGGTCGAGCATGGATTTCGCCGCCTGGATGGAAGTCTATCTCGGCGGCCGCTGGCATGCCTTCGACCCGCGCAACAATGCGCCGCGCATCGGCCGCATCCTGATCGCCTCCGGTCGTGACGCCGCCGACGTGCCGCTGACCCATATCTTCGGGCCGGGCACGCTCGCCGGTTTCAAAGTTTGGACCGACGAGGTCGTCGAATAGTCGACCGAACGAGCCGACGGTTCGCGCGTTATGGTCTTGTGGAGCTTTGACGGGCTGGCCGTTAGACTGGCGCCTTGAACGGGGGCAGCATCATGGCCGGGCATGGCGGCTCAAAAAGGGTGATCTACGCGGCGCTCGCCGGCAATCTCGCCATCGCGTTGACCAAGTTCGCCGCCGCTTTCTTCACCGGCAGTTCGGCGATGCTGTCGGAAGGCGTGCACTCACTGGTCGATACCGGCAATGGTGGCCTGCTGCTCTATGGCATGCACCGCGCCGCCCGCCCGGCCGATCGGACGCATCCGCTCGGTCACGGCCGCGAGCTTTATTTCTGGAGTTTCATCGTCGCCCTTCTGGTCTTCGCGCTGGGCGCCGGCGTGTCCTTCTACGAAGGCGTGATCCACATCATGGCGCCGGAGCCGGTCGTCAACGCCAAGGTGAACTACATCGTTCTTGGCCTGTCCTTCCTGTTCGAGGGCAGCTCCTGGTTGGTGGCGCTGAGGGAGTTCCACCAGCAGAAGGGTAAGCAGGGCTGGCTGCAGGCCGTGCAGTCGAGCAAGGACCCCAGCGTCTACACCGTGCTGTTCGAGGACAGCGCCGCCCTGCTCGGCCTGATCGTCGCCTTCGCCGGCATCCTTGCGGCGGAACTGCTTGAGATGCCGGAGCTCGACGGCGCCGCCTCGATCGGCATTGGGCTGATCCTGGGCGCGACGGCGATCTTCCTGGCCCGCGAAAGCAAGGGTCTGCTGATCGGCGAGCCAGCCTCCCCAGAGGTGCAGAGACAGGTGCTGGCGATCGTCCAGCAGGATCCGGCGGTGCAACAGGCGAACGGCGTTCTGACCGTCCACATGGGGCCGCAAGAGATCGTCGCTGCTCTCAGCATCGAGTTCGAGGATCACCTGACGGCGCCGGAGATCGAAGCCTGTGTGGAGCGCCTGGAGGCGCGGCTGAAGACAGAGATGCCGGAGATCGCCAGGCTGTTCGTCAAGCCGCAGACGACCGGGACCTGGGAACAGCGGCGCAAGATTGTTGAAGCCGCGTCAGGAGACGAGCCGGATCAGGCCGGTTAAGATGCCGACGAAGCAGGGAGAAACAAGATGAAAATCGACGGCGGCTGCCATTGCGGCGCTATCGCCTACGAGGCGGAGGTCGACCCGGAAAAGACCTCGATCTGCCACTGCACCGACTGCCAGAAACTGACCGGCACGGCCTTTCGGGTGACTGTTCCGGCGCCTGAGGATCACTACCGGATCACCAAGGGTACGCCGAAAATCTATATCAAGACCGGGGCGAGCGGCGCCAAGCGCGCCCAGGCCTTTTGCGCTGACTGCGGTTCGCACCTTTACGCCACCTCGGTCGCAGATGGTCCGAAGGTCTATGGAATTCGAGCGGGAACCGCGCGGCAACGCGAGGATTTGGTCCCGACACAGCAAAAATGGCACAGTTCAGCGCTGCACTGGCTGCCGGAATTCCAGGGCATGATCACCGTGGAGGAGCAGTAGCGCTCCTCAGGCGTCAGTCGTCGCCTTCGACGACCCTCAGCCTGAGCTGCCCGGTCTTCGAATCGGCGACGCGGGTCCCTGTCTCGACCTTCGCGGTGGCAGGCCGTGATGCGGCTTCGGGGCCAGCCTCACCGTCGGGCTGGGCGCCGAACTCCAGTGCCTCGATCTTCTGGCCGCGTCTGGTCACCTTCGACGTCGAGACGAGGATGTCGTCGATGTCCTTGGCCGACTGGCCGAAATGGACCTGCAGCTTGCGCACCCGCTCGTCGACGCGCGCAACGTCTTCCATCAGCCGGATGACCTCGCCCTGGATCAGATGCGCCTGTTCGCGCATGCGGGCGTCCTTGAGGATGGCCTGGATGACCTGGATCGACAGCATCAGCAGCGACGGTGAGACGATGACGACGCGAGCGCGGTGCGCCTTGTGGACGATGGCCTCGAAATTCTCGTGGATCTCGGCGAACACCGATTCCGACGGCACGAACATGAAGGCGGTGTCCTGCGTCTCGCCCTGGATCAGATATTTCTCGGATATATCACGGACATGTATCTCGATGTCGCGGCGGAAGGCCTGGGCAGCGACCTTCTGCAGGTCGGCGCCATCGGCGGCGCGGATGGCGTTCCAGGCTTCGAGTGGAAATTTGGCATCGATGGCGAGCGAAGGCGCGCCATTGGGCATCTTCACCAGGCAGTCCGGCCGGCTGCCATTCGACAGTGTTGCCTGGAACTCGTAGGCACCGTGCGGCAGGCCGTCGGCAACGATCGCCTCCATGCGCGACTGGCCGAAGGCACCGCGCGTCTGCTTGTTGGAGAGGATCGCCTGCAATTGCACGACCTGTCCGGCAAGCGACTGGATGTTGCCTTGCGCGGTGTCGATGATCGCCAGCCGCTCCTGCAATTTGGCCAGGCTCTCATGCGTGGATTTGGTCTGCTCGGTCATGGTCTGGCCGATGCGGCCGGTCATGGCGTCGAGGCGCTGGCCGATAGACTGCGTCAGCTCGGCTTGGCGTGCTCCGAACACTTCGGCGATGGCGCCCATGCGGCCCTGCATCTCGGCCTGGCTTTGCAAGATGCCGGCCATCCGCGCCTCGGCGTCGCGGGCATGATCGGCGGCCTCAGCGGCGGCGACGGCGCGCGCCTTGGCCGACCGCCACAGCGCGATGACAAGCGCCACGAACAGGCCGAGAAACAGCAATGCGCCGACGGCCAGAGCATGGCCGAGCGTGATCGTGGAGGCGCCAAGCCGGGCGACAGGCTCCGAAAGGATGGATGTCAGATCATTCATGTGGACAGCATAGCCGATTCGCGGGGCTGGCACAGATCAAAACGTGAACGGCGCCCCGGCGCCCCGGTTGACGCTTTTCGCTGGAGGTCTTAGGTGGAACGCCATGCCGATCAAGCCGCTCATCATCCTTCCCGACCCCATCCTGCGCCAGGTTTCGAAGCCGGTGGAGCGCGTCGACGGGCCTTTGCGCAAATTAGCCGACGACATGCTGGCGACCATGTATGACGCGCCCGGCATCGGACTGGCGGCAATCCAGATCGGCGAACCGGTGCGCATGCTGGTAATCGATCTGGCCAAGGAAGACGAGACGCCGGCACCGCATGTCTTCATCAACCCGGAAATCCTGAGCAGCGCCGACACCCGCTCCGTCTACGAGGAAGGCTGCCTGTCGATCCCGGACTACTATGCCGAGGTCGAACGCCCGGCAGCCGTGCGGGTGAATTATCTCGACCGCGACGGCAAGCTGCAGGAGATCGAGGCCGAGGGGCTGATGGCGACCTGCCTGCAGCATGAGATCGACCACCTCAATGGCGTCTTGTTCATCGACCACATCTCGAAGCTGAAGCGCGACATGGTGGTGAAGAAGTTCAAGAAGCTCGCCAGGGACAAGGCGCCAGGCAAGATGGTGGGATAGGGGAAATGCCCCTTCGCGTCATCTTCATGGGCACGCCGGAGTTTTCGGTGCCGACGCTGCGGGCCATCGCCGAGGCCGGACATGAAGTCGCTGCCGTCTATACGCAGCCGCCGCGCGCCGCCGGACGGCGCGGGCTTGAGCTGACGCCGTCGCCGGTACAGCGCGAGGCGGAGCGGCTGGGCATCGAGACACGCACACCGGTCTCGCTCAAAGGCGAGGCCGAGCAGGCCGCTTTCCGCGCCCTGCGGGCCGATGTCGCAGTGGTCGTCGCTTATGGCTTGCTGCTGCCGAAGGCGGTTCTGGAGGCACCCCGGCTTGGCTGCATCAACGGCCATGCCTCGCTTTTGCCGCGCTGGCGGGGTGCCGCGCCGATCCAGCGCGCGATCATGTCCGGGGACAGCGAAACCGGCATGATGGTGATGCGCATGGAAGAGGGCCTGGACACCGGCCCGGTGGCAATGGTTGAAAAATGCGCCATCGAACCCGATATGACTGCCGGCGATCTGCATGATCGGTTGATGAGTGTCGGTGCTGCACTGATGGTGGAAGCGCTGGCGCGACTGGAAAGGAACACCCTGACATTTACCGCACAAGCGGTGGAAGGGGTGACCTACGCCAAAAAAATCGATAAATCTGAGACTCGCTTGGACTGGACTCGCTCGGCGAGCGAAGTGCACAATACCATTCGTGGCCTGTCGCCCTTTCCCGGGGCCTGGTCCGAGATTGCAATTGGCGGCCGCCCGGAGCGGCTGAAACTGCTTCGCTCGGCGCTATCGCAAGGCGCCGGCGAGTCGGGAGGAATTCTCGATGACCGGCTGACGGTCGCCTGCGGGGCAGGCGCGATCAGTCTGGTCGAAGTTCAACGGGCGGGCGGAAGGCCCGCTGCCGCGTCGGAGTTCCTGCGCGGGGCCAAGATCGAAAAAGGAATGAAATTCTCATGAGCATGATGTCGATACGCGCGGCGACGCCGCGGGATCGCGAGGCCATCCGCCTCGTCGAGGAACACGCTTTCGGCCAGCAGGCGGAGGCCGGACTGGTCGACGCGCTGGTGACCGGCGGCGACGCCGTTGCCGAACTGGTGGCGGAAGAGGACGGCCAGGTGGTCGGCCACATCCTGTTTTCGCGGCTGTTCGTGCAGAGCGGCGGCAAGAACTTTGCGGCCGTGGCGCTCGCGCCGCTGGCGGTCGAGCCCTCGTTCCATGGCAGCGGCATTGGCGGCGCGCTGATCCGCGAGGCGCATATCCGCCTCAGGGATGCCGGCGAGACGCTGGCCGTGGTGCTGGGTGATCCGGCCTATTACAGCCGTTTCGGCTACACCCATGCACGCGCCGAAAAGTTCGAGAGCGAGTACCAGAGCGAGGCCCTGCAGGCACTGACCTGGGGCGACGCCCCGGAAGCCGGCAGGCTGGTTTACGCCTCGGCCTTCGGGTCGGCGCTCGCCGCGTAAGCGGCATCTGAATGCGCCTCTAACTCAAAGAGATAGAAGCATGATGTCGTCCGAAAGCCGCTTCACACTTTTCGGCATCATGCTCTAGCATGCCGCGTTTTCGCCTCGACATCGAATATGGCGGCAGCTTGTTTGCCGGCTGGCAGCACCAGGCGGATCAGCCTTCGGTGCAGCAAGCGATCGAACAGGCGATCGAAAAATTCTGCGGCGAAGAGGTCCGGTTGCGCGCCGCCGGCCGCACCGATGCCGGCGTGCACGCAACCGCCCAGGTGGCGCATGTCGACCTCGCCAAGGCGTGGCCCAGCGACAAGGTGCGTGATGCCGTCAACGCACATCTGCAGATGGCCGGCGCACATATCGCCGTCCTGAAGGCGACGGTCGTCGCAGACAGCTTCGATGCGCGCTTCTCAGCCACCGGCCGCCACTATGTCTACCGCATCCTCAACCGTCGCGCGCCGGCAGCGATCGACAAGGGCAAGGTGTGGTGGGTGCCGAAACGGCTCGACGCCGGCGCCATGCACGAAGCGGCGAAAGTCCTGCTCGGTCGGCATGACTTCACCACCTTCCGCTCGACCCAGTGCCAAGCCAACAGCCCGATCAGGACGCTGGAGCGGCTGGATGTGAGCCGAGAGGGCGACCTGATCGAGGTGAAGGCTTCGGCGCGCTCGTTCCTGCACAATCAGGTGCGTTCGATGGTCGGCTCCCTCAAACGTGTCGGCGAAGGCGCCTGGACCGTCGCCGACCTGAAAGCGGCGCTCGATGCGCACGACCGCGCCGCCTGCGGCCAGGTGGCGCCGCCCGACGGGCTTTTTCTCATTGGCGTCGATTATCCCGGGGGCGTCGACTATCCAGGATAGAGCCCCATAAGGCTCTATCCCGAGATGAACCCGGAAAGGCTCTGAGACCCGAGATCGTCCGGCACGGTGATGCCGAGCAGCGCCTGCAGGCCGAACAGCGCCAACAGCGAGGCGATGAACATGCCGACGAAAACGGCCGAGCCGATGGCTACGCCCTTGCCGATTGTGGTGTTGGTCATGCGCCAGGTCAGCACCATCGACAGGGCAAACAGCAGCAGCGACACAAGGCTCGAAACCTGGCTTGCCGACGACAGGAAAAGCCTGATCAGCGCCGAGGGCAGCATCAGCCAGGCGGTGATGGCCGAGGCCCAGTTGCTGGCAACGACATAATGGACGAAGCGGCCGCCAATGCCGGCGCGCGGCGCGACCAGGGCCAGAGCGATGAGCGGCAGCACCCAGGAGCCGATATCGACCGTCGCCAGGCGCAACAGCATGCTGAAGCGTCCGGCAAAGGCCTCGGGATCGCCGATCTCGTTGGCGATGCCGACCCAGCCGACGATCAGCGCCGGTGCGGCAATGATGATGGCGAAAAAGGAATTCCAGAAGCCGTCGGCCGACAGGTCGAGCAGGCGCAGGCCGTCGGCCTTGCCGAGCATCAGCCGCCAGGCGCCCGTCAGCGAAGCTTGGGTTTCGTCCGCTGAAAGCATGCTCATGCCTGCCCGAACCAGTCTTCGATGAAGCGTTGGTAGATTTGGGTCAGTGTTTCCAGATCTGCAATGGCGACCCGCTCGTCGACCATGTGCATGGTCTTGCCGACCAGCCCGAACTCGACCACCGGACAATAGTCCTTGATGAAGCGCGCATCCGAAGTGCCGCCCGAGGTCGACAGCGTCGGCTCCTTGCCGACCGCCGACCTGATCGAACCGCGCAGCGTTTCGATCAGCCTGTCGTCACGGGTCAGGAAGACATGGCTGGGCCGGTCGCGCCAGACAAGGTCGTAGTCGACCGGCGTCTTCTTGCCCTGCCGGTACTTCTTGCGTTTGGCCGCCTGATCGAGCCGATTGTGGATTTCCGCCTGCACGGTCTCGGCTGTCCAGGTGTCGTTGAAGCGGATGTTGAAGGTCGCGGTCGCCTTGGCCGGAATGACATTGGTGGCCGGGTTGCCGACGTCGATGGAGGTGACCTCCAGATTGGTCGGCTGGAAGTCCCTGGTTCCCTTGTCGAAGACAGGATGCAGCAAGGCATCGACCAGGCCCATCAGGCCGCGCACCGGATTGTCGGCAAGATGCGGGTAGGCGACATGGCCCTGGCGGCCGTTGACGGTGATGGCGCCCGACATCGAGCCGCGGCGGCCGATCTTGATCATGTCGCCAAGCGCGTCCGGGTTGGTCGGCTCGCCGACGATCGAGGCATCCCATTTCTCGCCCCTGGAAGCCGCCCATTCGAGCAGCTTGACCGTGCCGTTGATGGCCGGCCCTTCCTCGTCGCCGGTGATCAGCAGCGAGATCGAACCTTTCGGGCCGCCATTGTCCTCGACATGGCGCGCCACGGCGGCGATGAAACAGGCAATGCCGCCCTTCATGTCGACGGCGCCCCGGCCATACATCTCGCCATTGGCGATTTCGGCGCCGAAGGGCGGATGCGTCCAGGCGGTTTCGTCGCCGACCGGCACCACGTCGGTGTGGCCGGCGAACATCAGATGCGGGCCGTTGCCGGAACGCCTGGCATAGAGGTTTTCGATGTCCGGCGTGCCATCTTCCGAAAACACCGGCCGATCGACCAGGAAGCCGAGCGGTTTCAGCATCGTCTCCAGCGCAGTCAGCGCGCCGCCTTCGGCGGGCGTCACCGAAGCGCAACGGATAAGGGCGGCGAGGTTCTCGGTGGGATCGGTCGGCAGCGTCATGGCAAAAGCGATAATCGAAAGCGGCGGGCCTGTCACGGCCAGACATAAGGGCCAGTGATGGCGCCGACATTATGGTTTTCATGTCGTATAGTTGCGGGCCGGTGCGGAGCGACGGGATGGCAAACGCGGACAAGAGGATCGTCATTGCCGGCGCCGGCAGCATCGGCTGCTATGCCGGCGGCTGCCTGGCGCTCGCCGGGCGCCGGATGGTCTTGCTGGCGCGGCCGCGCATCGAGGCGGCGTTGCGGCAGCGCGGATTGCGGGTCAGCGACCTCCAGGGCCGCGACCGCATGATCGCGCCGGACGCGCTTGTCGTCACCGCCGATCCGGCTGTCGCCCTGCCTCAAGCGGACGTGATCCTGGTCACGGTCAAGAGCGGCGCGACGCAGGATATGGCAGACCTCATCAGGGCTCACGCCCACCGCGATGCGGTGGTGATCAGCCTGCAGAACGGCGTCGACAATGCCGACAGGCTGCGCGCCGGGCTCGACGGCCGGACAGTGCTGGCCGGCATGGTGCCGTTCAACGTGGTGCAATCCCCGGACGGCGAGTTGCCGCTGCGTGTGCACCGCGCCAGCGACGGCAAGGTGATAATCGAAGACGGTGATGCCGGCCTGGCTGGCCTTCTCGGTGTCGAAGGGTTTGCGGTCGAAACCCATGGCGACATGAAGGCCGTGCTGTGGGGCAAGCTGCTGATGAATTTGAACAACGCGCTGGTGGCGCTGTCCGGCCTGCCGATGGCGAGCGAACTCGCCGACCGTCGCTGGCGCCTGATCCTGGCCGGCCAGATCGACGAGGCGCTCACGGCGATGAAAGCGTCCGGCATCGAGCCGGCGCGGATCACCGGCTTGCGGCCGACACTGCTGCCGAAGGTGCTCAGGCTGCCGGACTGGCTGTTCAGGCTGCTGGCGCGGCGCATGCTGGCGATCGACCCGCAAGCGCGTTCGTCAATGTGGGACGATCTGCAGCGCGGCAGGCCGACGGAGATCGGCGAACTGCAAGGGGCGGTGCTCGGCCTCGCCGAACAGACGGGTACGCCGGCGCCCCTGCTTAAAAAGGTTACCGCCTTGGTGCGCGCGGCGGAGGCGGGGCGGCTTGGCTCGCCGGGCCTGGCGCCGGAGCAGGTTGTTGCGCCGCCGGATGGGCCTCGATCAGCGTGATCTTCTGCCAGATCTTGCGCGACAGGTTGGACGCCAGGTTCTCGATGTCGTTGACGCCGTCGATGACCACGTCGTCATTGACCGACTGCGCGAACAGTGCGGCGATCTTGCCGGTGATCGACAGCATTTCGGAGCAATAGTCGAGGTATCGCGCCAGGTCGGCGGCATTGGTGATGCGGGCCGGTGAGTGCGAGGTCGGCTTGAAATTGGCCGAGAGGGCCGCCGGATCCTTGGTCAGCTGGTGCATGTCGATGACATGGATCAGCGACCGCAGGCCGTGCAGCTGGCGAAACCCCCGCTTGCGCTTGATGCGCTCCTCGGTGCGGACCAGCGCCAGGAAGCCGAGCACGGCGAGGATCATCATGTTGATCGTGGCTTCGATGCCTTGCACCGACTGAACCGCGTCGTCGGCCTGGGAGATGTGAATGAGCGGCAGGATGGTGCCGACGAACAGGAAGACCAGCGCGCCGGCGACAACGGCGGCGACGATGAGCCCGCGCAGCCACCAGATCGGCGCCTCGAGCGCCTGAGCCGCCTTGGTCAGATCGCGCGACAGGGACACCAGTTCGGCGGCGACGCCGCGTAGTCCGGCGTTGGGAAAGCGCTCGGCGACGCGGCCCTCCAGCCGTTCGGCGGTGTCGATGATCAGTTTCGGATCAAGCGTGCGGTAGCGCATGTCCGATCGGCCCTCAGGATTGCGCCGGCTCGTTGGTGCGCCGGCCATAGCGATTGGGCCCAGGCTGCCCTGGAAACAGGCACAACACAAGGAAGGCGACGATCGAGACCACCGGCACGAACAGGATCAGCGCGGCAATGCCCGGCTTGTCGACGTCGTGCAGCCGCTTCACCGCCAGCGCGATGTTCGACCATAGCGAGGCGATGAAGGCGATGAAGAAGATGAACGACCACATGTTGCTCTCGGCCGAACCTTCCGGCACCAGCGTGAAGCGGTAGAGCGGAAAGGCCTGTATGATGGCGACGAGCAACCCGCCAAGAAAATAGGCCGCGCGACTGACGCGGCCCGATGTTTTGAAGAAAAGCCAGGTGAGATCTGATCTGTCAGGCAAGCGGGTCCGGTCCATATTGATTGGCGCCCTTGGCGCCTTCGAGAATGCCGCACTCCACCAGAAACCAGATCCCGCCGATGATCGGCACGAGGATGATCAGGCTCCACCAGCCGGACTTGCCGCGATCGTGCCAGCGCTTGGCGTAGACGGCGAAGATCGAATAGAGCATGGCGAGCGAGTAGAGCAAATAGATAAAGCCGTAGGGCATTTGGTTGAACGTCGTGCCGAGTATGTTGTCGAGGATCGTCGCGATGATCCCGCCGACAAAGACAACGCCGACACAAGCCCAGAACTTGGCACGGTTGATGCGACCCTCGTAGCTGGTCAGCAGATACTTCCAGTCCATGTCACCCCTCCATCAGTCACGCGCGACTCATTGTCGCGCCGGCGGAAGGTGCGTCCCTTTCCGGAAAAGATCAATCGCGCAGCAATTCGTTGATCGAGGTCTTGGAGCGGGTCTTGGCGTCGACCCGCTTGACGATGACGGCGCAGTAAAGACCCGGGCCTGGCTCGTTGTTCGGAAAAGGCTTGCCAGGCATCGACCCGGCGACAACGACGGAATTCGGCGGCACTTCGCCGTAGAAGACTTCGCCGGTGGCGCGGTCGACGATCTTGGTCGACTGGCCGATGAACACGCCCATGCCGAGCACAGAGCCTTCGCGCACGATGCAGCCCTCGACCACTTCCGAGCGCGCGCCGATGAAGCAATTGTCCTCGATGATGGTCGGGCCGGCCTGCATCGGCTCCAGCACGCCGCCGATGCCGACGCCGCCCGACAGGTGCACGTTCTTGCCGATCTGGGCGCAGGAACCGACCGAAGCCCAGGTGTCGACCATGGTGCCGCTGTCGACATAGGCGCCGACATTGACGAAGGACGGCATCAGCACGGCGCCCGGCGCGACATAGGCGGAACGGCGCACGATCGACGACGGCACGGCGCGGAAGCCGGCCTTCTCGAAGTCGACGGCGCTCCAGCCGTCGAACTTCGACGGCACCTTGTCCCACCACACGGCCTGGCCGGGACCGCCCTTGATGATCTCCATCGGGTTGAGCCGGAAGGACAACAGCACGGCCTTCTTCAGCCACTGGTTGACATGCCATTTGCCATCAGCCTGCCGCTCGGCGACGCGGACGCTGCCTCGGTCGAGCAGGTCGAGCGCCGACTGGATGGCGTCGCGGGTTTCGCCACGGGTCGCCGTCGAAATCGCGTCGCGTTCCTCGAAGGCCTTCTCAATGGTCTTCTCGAGGCTCGCCAGATCGGGCTTCGACATGAATTTGCTCCATTACCAAGCTGTTAAGGGGCTGCGCCTTACCCTGTTTTGAACGTCGCGCGGACCCCTGGGCAGGCTTTGCCCGCCTGGGTCTTTGCATGTAGCAGGTTCTTGTCGCAAAACCGCCGGACACTTTTGCGGAACCTGCTTATGTTAAGGCTCAATGGGGGTCAATCGCGGCTGCGCCATGGGACGGCGCAAGTGAAGAAATTGGACGGGTAAGGTAATTATGACTCCTATGGAAAAGGCGGGGTGGACCCCGCTGCCGCATTCGGACGAGGATCTGGAGCGGTCGAAGAGCGTGCCGGACACGCCGCAGACGCGTGCCGAGACCTACCGGCTCGCCTGGAACGATCCCGAGTTCATGACGCGGCGCGAATTGCGCGCGGTCAGGCTGCAGCTCGAACTCTTGAAGCCGGAAATGATCCTGGCCGAACGCGGCATCCGCTCGACGGTGATCCTGTTCGGCGGCGCACGCCTGCCGGAACCCGGCGGCGAGGCCTGGGCGGCCAAGAACGAGACGCAGAAGAAGAACCTCGAGGAAAACAGCAAATATTACGAGGAGGCGCGCAAGTTCGCGCGGCTGTGCTCGCAGCAGTCGGCTGCGTCATACTACCGCGAATATGTCGTGGTGACCGGCGGCGGGCCTGGCGTGATGGAAGCCGGCAATCGCGGCGCCGACGATGTCGGCGCGCCATCGATCGGGCTTAACATCGTCTTGCCGCACGAGCAGGCGCCGAACGCCTATGTGACGCCGGAGCTCTGCTTCAACTTCCACTATTTCGCCATTCGCAAGATGCATTTCGTCATGCGCGCCAAGGCGGTCGCGGTGTTTCCCGGCGGCTTCGGCACGATGGACGAGTTCTTCGAGACGCTGACTCTGATCCAGACCGGGCGCATGGAGCGCGTGCCGGTGATCCTGTTTGGCAAATCCTTCTGGAAACGGGCGATCGATCTCGATTTCCTCGCCGAACAGGGCACGATCAGCCCCGGCGACCAGGACATCATCGATTTCGTCGACACCGCCGACGAGGCCTGGGGGATCATCAGCCGCTTCTACAATCTGTGAGAGCACTGACGGTTCGAGGTTCATCGAGATTCAGGTCAGGCCGAGCCGAAAACGGTGGGTTCCGAGAACCGGAGCGGAGCGTACGTTCGGGTACGTGAGCACCGGAAGCGCAGGAAGCCGCCGTTTGCAGGCCGGCATCACCTGAATATCCATGAACCTCAGGCGGTGAGCTCGACGATCGCGGTCAGGAAGCCGGCGAGGTCGTCGGTGACGAAATCGACATCATCCTCGTTGGCCGGGTCGCGCTCCCATATCTCGGAGAAGGTCGGCTCGAAATTGCGTGGCACGACGAGCACCGTGGTCATGCCCAGTGACTTCGGCACCGCAAGGTTGCGGGCAAGGTCCTCGAACATCACCGCATTGTGGCCGGTGACGGCGTGGAGTTCGGCGAATTTCTCGTAGGTCTGACGTGCCGGTTTGGGATTGAGCCCGGCAGCGACGATATCGAAGATGTCGTCGAAATGGTCGAGGATGCCGAGCTGGCGCGCGGTGCGTTCGGCGTGCCTGCGGTCGCCATTGGTGAAGATGAACTTGCGGCCCGGAAGCTGGCGGATGGCGGTGCCGAGAACGGGATCGGGCACCAGCCACGAATAATCGATGTCATGCACCTTCTCGAGGAAATCGTCAGGGTCGATGCCGTGGCGCGTCATCAGCCCGTTCAACGTCGTGCCATATTCCAGATAGAGCTCCTTCTGCAGCTTGCGTGCCGCCTCGCGCGGCAACGCCAGCAGTTCGCCGACATAGGCGGTCATCTTGACGTCGATCTGCGAGAACAGATTCGAATGATGCGGATAGAGCGTGTTGTCGAGGTCGAACACCCAGTCGGTGACATGAGCGAAGCGGGCGGGGTCAGGCAGCGTGGTCATGCGCTCCTTATGGCATGAAACGGACATTCTGAAAGAGACTTTATCCACAACTTATGCGCGCCGAGAGTCGCGGAAATAGCGTCACCCTTCAATTTTTAAGCATCCCGGAAAGGTAGCCTTCAGGGCTTGCTGGCACAGAGGCAGACCTGTGGGAGCACGCGATGAATAGCATAATTTTGAGATCCGCCGCCGTTGCTTTTGCCTCTGTCGCAGCCTCTCTCCTTTTGACGCTGATCATCGTTCCGGCGATGGGATTTCCTGTCAACCGCACGATCTGGCTGACCACCACGCTCTGTCCGCTGGTCCTCGCCTGGGTCGCCAGCGCAAGCACTTTCTGGCAAAGCGACAGGCTGAAAAGCGCCCATCGCGACCTTGCCCGAGCCCATGCCCAGCTCGCCGCCGCGCATCGCCGCCTGGCGGACAAGGCGAGCCGCGACGACATGACCGGCATGCTCAACCGGGAAAACTTCTTCGCCGCCCTCGATGGTTCCCGCCGCAAGTCCGATCGCGGGGCGCTGCTGATCATCGACGCCGACCACTTCAAGAGGATCAACGACAATTTTGGCCACCTGACCGGCGATGACGCACTGCTCTTGATCGCCAGCGCGATCGAACGCGGCGTGCGCAGCGGCGATGTGCTCGGCCGCATCGGCGGTGAGGAGTTCGGCGCCTTCCTGATCGGCGCCACCGAGCAGGAGGCCAAACGCGTCGCCGAGCGCATTCGCCGCGAAGTCGAGCTGATCCGCTTCCGGCCCGTCGACGAGCGGACCGTTCCGCTCACGGTCAGCATCGGCGGAACCGTCTGTGGCGAGGATATCAGCGTATCGGACCTGATGCGCGCCGCCGACCGGCGCCTCTACCAGGCCAAGCACCGGGGCCGCAATCTGACGATCCTCGACACGGACATTTCCGAGGCGGCGTGATCAGGCCGCCGATCCACTGGATCCGGCCCGTTAAGAAAATCCTAACCCTGTTCACACTCGGTTACGCCGTTTACCCGGTTTTCGCTGCTTTGCGGGTAGCCTGGCACAATACTGGCTTCTGCCGCGATGCATGTGCCGTTCCGGGACCCGTCGTTCAGGTAACGCCATGCGCCGTCGAAGCCCCCACCCGAGAGACCAGCCATGAGTTTCTTCATCAAGAAAATATCCCGCCGCACGATCGTGCAGGCGTTGATCGCACTGCCTGCCCTGTCCCTGTTCCGCACGCTGCCTGACGCCGATGCCTCGCATGCTGATCCAAACCGAGCCGACCCGACACGGGCCGATCTGAACGAGATCGTCGAGATCAATGGCTGGATCCTGAAGCGGAGCGATCTGGCATGATCTTCGACAGCTACGATGCGTTTCGCGCCGCGAATTTCACCGCCAAGGTCTGCATCCTTGGCTCCGGCCCGGCCGGCACCACCATTGCCCGCAAGCTTGGCGCCGCCGGCATTCCGGTCGTGGTGCTGGAGGCCGGCTCGCGTGAATTCAGCGACGAGTCGCAGGATTTCTACCGTGGCACGACGGTCGGTGATTTCTACTTCGATCTCGACGTCACCCGGCTGCGGTTCATGGGCGGCAGTTCGAACCACTGGGCGGGCTGGTGCCGCGTGCTCGACAAACAGGATTTCGAGCCTAAGGCCTGGGCGCCCGACACGGGTTGGCCGATCCGCCGCTCCGACATCGAACCCTATCTGCCGGAAGTGCACGATATCCTCGAACTTCCCGGTTTCCGGCCGGACGTGCCGGTCTCCGACGACATTCGCTGGGTGCAGCTGATCAAGAGCCCGGCGGTGCGCTTCGGCGAGAAATTCGCCGACGAGCTCGACAAGAGCGGGAACATCGCGGTCGTGCTCAACACCTACGCCACTGAACTTGCCGGCGACGGCAAACGCGTGACGGGCGCCAGGCTGTGGTCCAACGGGCAGGATGCCGGCGCCTTCAGCGCGGACTATTTCATCGTCTGCACCGGCGGACTGGAGAATTCGCGCCTGCTTCTTTGGTCGAACCAGCGCTCGAACGGCGGCGTCGTGCCGAATGCGACGGCGCTTGGCCGCTACTGGATGGAGCATCCGACCTTCGAGGGCGGCAATGCCATCCTGGCCGACTATGGCGAGTTCGAGGTCGATGCCGTCAACGAGGTCTTCTTCTCGCCGACGCTTGCCGCGATGGAGCGGCTACAGATCATGAATTTCGGCATCAGGCTGATCGAGACGCCGTATCCGGGCGTCAAGAGCCTGATCGCCGACCTCGCCTGCACGGCGCCAGACATGGCCGAATGGATGTCTGCCAAGCTCAGCCAGAATCTGCGATGCGCGGCCCAGCTCTATGTCGCCTGGGAACAGGCGCCGCTGGCCTCCAACCGGATCGAACTGTCGACGACCGATGTCGACCATGCCGGCGTGCCGCGCATCGAGCTGCACTGGAAGAAATCGGAGCTGGAACACCGCACCCTACTCGAAGGGCTTAGGCTGTTCGGCACGACGCTGATCGAGAAGAATCTCGGCCGGGTGCGCATTGCCGACTGGATCACCAATGGCAGCGACTACCCGACCAATGACGAGACGGCGGGCCATCACCATATGGGTGGCACGCGCATGGGCACCGACGTCACCAAGAGTGTTGTCGACGCCAACTGCAAGGTGCACGGCATGGACAACCTCTATGTCGGCGGTTCCTCGGTGTTCTGCACATCGGGCGAATGCAATCCGACGACGACGATCACCGCGCTGGCCTGCCGGCTGGGTGACCATCTTGCCAAGGTGGTCGCCGTCTGACGGTTCCATGGGGAGCCGGCGCCAGTGATGGCGCCGGCTGATGTGCGGCATCGATTTTTTTTTACGCAATTCCCTCAGGGAAAGCGCTACGCGCCTTTCCCGGAATTGCTCTAGCTCAGAAGCCGTAGACGGCGATGCGCGCCAGAACCGCGGCAGCGGCCAGCGCCACGAGCAAAATGCCCAGGCCGATGGGAGATCCCCATCCGTACCATTCCATGGCCAGCTTGGCATATTTGAACTCTTCCTCATGCGAGAGGGGCGTACGCTGTTGAATCAAGCTCATTTTTTCACTCCATGATGGCGGCCGGCTCTTGCCTTGTGGGCGCTGCAACCGCATATTGTTGAGATAGTCTAAATATTAGACGGATTGATAGTTAGATGATCGAAATAAATTCGTCAAGCGAGAATCGGACAGAAATGACGACGGCCATCGGCCTTGCCATCATGCAATGGCAGGACGCGACGCAGGCCTATGACGAGGCGGTGGGACTGAGGCTGGGGCTGAACATGGCCGAACGCCATTGCATCGGCCTGCTCCATGGCGGCCCGCAATCGGCCGGTGCGATCGCCACCGCAACCGGGCTGACGCCGGCCGCCGTGACAGCGCTGATCGACCGGCTGGAGGCGCGCGGCTTGCTGACGCGCACGCGCAGTCTCGAGGACAGGCGCAAGGTGGTGATAGAGGCGACCGAGGCCACGCGGGACCTGTCGGCGCGCTACTACGGCACTATTGCGCGGGAAGGTGAAAGGGTCATCGCGACCTTCAGCGAGGCCGAGCTCGCCACAATATCGCGCTTCGTCAACGCCGCCCTCGACCTGCAGCGCGCCCAGCTTGCGCGGCTGAAGGCCGAGGGGTCGGACATCCGCGGGCAATAGGGTGCGATGTGTTGGCGGCGTTACTGCGAATGTCGGCAGGCAACGGGACTATTTCGGCTGGACCCCATAGGCGACAAGAAACGCCCCCACTGAGGCATCCGCGTGCCGTTCCAGTTCGACCTTGGAGCGCCGGTTGCTTCCCGTGAACATGGCTTCATTCATGGGGATCCAAAGAAGCATCCCAAAAAAGTGGCTGGCTGCCAGATAGGGGTCACTGGTTTGTATCAGCCCTCGACTGGTGAGCTTTTGAAAGCAGGAAGCCATTGAGCCAAGCATGCGCTCGAAGCCCTTTTCGTACCAACTGCGGCCAAGCTGCGGCATTCGATCCGCATTGGCGATGATCAAGCGCCGCAGCTTCAACAACTCTTCATCCATGAGCGTCGTTATCAAACATCGAGCGAGCTGCTGCAGGCCGCCTTCCATGAATTTCGCCTCGGAAAGCAGCGTCGTCACGGACTCGATGACATCGTTGGCCTGGGTAGCGGTTGCAAGAACGACTTCGCCGAACAGCGTCTCCTTGTCGGTGAAATGCTTGTAGACGGTCTGCTTGGAGGCCCCCGCCCTGGTGGCGATTTCCTCCATGCTGGTCCCGTCATAACCCTTGCCGATGAACGCCGCCGTGGCCGCCTGGATGATCTCACGATCCTTGCGTGCCGATCTCGTCTCACCGTCGATTTTCATGGCGACCTCCTGACCAGTACTAGACGGTACCGTTCCCGTATGATAGTCATAAAAACGGTACTGGACTGACTAGTACCTGTCAACGAAGGCAAGGCTTAGACCGATGACCAAGATGATCTTCATAAATCTGCCGGTGCGCGATCTGCAGGTAGCGACCAAGTTTTATCTCGCGATCGGCGGCACACTAAATCCGCAGTTCTCGAACGACCAGGCCAGTTCGATCATGTTCTCCGACTCGATTGGGGTGATGCTGCTGACGCACCAGCACTATGGCCAGTTCACAACGCGTCAGATCGGCGACGCCAGGCGTGACAGCCAGATGCTGATCGCACTCACCGCCGGCAGCAAGGACGAGGTCAATGCCACAATCGAGAAGGGTGTGGCGGCAGGCGGCCGCGCCGATCCCAACCCTGCGCAGGACCTCGGCTTCATGTTCAACCGCCACATCGAGGACCCCGACGGCAACGTCTGGGAGTTCCTGTGGATGAACCCCGCCGCCATGCAATAGCCCAGCGGGATCAAAGCGTCCAAAGCGCGTCGCGTCGACACGGATTCATGCGACGCGCTTTGTGTTTCATGCAAGTCGTTCCCGGCGGAAACAATTCTCCCGGAATTGTTTAGACCGTCGCCGGGTCGAGCGCCGGCTGGCCTTTGTGGCGCCCGACGATCGCCTCGAAATCGGCGGTCTGGAAGGCATCGCGCAAGACGTCGAACGACGGCAGCACGAAATAGGCGCGCTGGAATTTGTCGATCTCGTAGCCGGTGCGCATCACCGTTTCGAGGTCGAACGGCACGTGGTGGGCGTCCTTGCCGTCGACGGCGAACTGCAACTCGGTAAACGACGACATCAGGCCGGCCCCAAAGGCCTTCAGCTGCTGGCCGTTCTCCTGCATAAGGCCATATTCGGCCGTGTACCAGTAGAGCCGGGTGATCATCTCGTCGCCGCCCAGCGCAATGATGTCGCCGGCCTTGCGGCCATACATCTGCATGAAGTCGGCAAACACCGGCTGCGACAGCACTGGTACGTGGCCGAAGAAATCATGGAACATGTCCGGCTCGACGATGTAGTCGAGCTCCTGCCTGGTCCGAAGCCAGTTGGTGACCGGGAAGCGGCGGTTGGCGAGATGGTCGAAGAAAGGTGCGGCGGGAATGAGACCCGGCACGGCGACGATCTCCCAGCCGGTCAGCTTGCGCAGCTTGGTGCTGACGTCCTCGAAATCGGGGATGCGGTCGAGCAGGCCGAGCTTCTCGACGCCGTCGAGATAGGACTGGTGGGCGAGCTTGCGCGTAAGTTTGGTCTGGCGGTCGCACAGCGTGCGCCAGACCGCCTGCTCCTCGGAGCTGTAATCGTAACCCTGCGCTACGGTGAAATCGGCACGGCAAACCGAATAGTCGCCGCGCAACCCTTGCGCCGCGCAGTCGCGGGCATATTCGGCAACGCTCATCGTCGTCATGGTTCTTCTCCCTGCAAGTCATGAATGGCGGACGTGCCGAAAGGATAACCGGATCTGCCGAGGCAAATCGGTTTTGATGATGGCTCGAGCGCGATATTTTGGATAACATTCACTCCAGAAACGCTTTCATGGAGTGAAAATGCCTCAATTCGATGATTTCGAGATCAGGATGCTCGAGGTCCTGCAGGGCGACGGGCGCAAGCCGGTGTCCGAGCTGGCGCAAGAGATCGGGCTGTCGACGACCCCATGCGCACGACGCTTCGAGGCGCTGCAGGAGGCCGGCATCATCAAGGGTTTTGCCGCGGTAATCAGCCGCCGCGCGGTCGGCCTGATGGTCGAGGTGTTCATTCAGGTGCGCCTCGTCAGCCACAGCGACGGCTCGCCTGAAAGCTTCATCGCCGCCGTGCAGCGCATGGACGAGGTATCGTCATGCTGGACGATGACCGGCGACCACGATTTCCTGCTGCATGTCATGGTGCCGTCGGTCGACGAGCTCAATGCTTTCGTCATGCACCGGCTGATGCGGCTCGACGGCGTGCGCGATGTCCACACTCAGCTGGTGCTGCAGAACATCAAGGGCCCCGGCCACGTGCCGCTCGGCCACCTCAGGCGGTGATGGTGCCTGCCCTGCCCATCCCTGGGGAAAAGCTGCACGCAAACTGCTGAAACGGGCCAATCGGGCGTCCATATCGCCGGCCAACATCCGCGGACCAACTTGCCCGGAGGTCCACCATGAAAATCGTCCTGATCAATCCGCCGCACACCGCCATCGGCAGCCGCGTGCCGGACGATCACCTGCCGCCGCTCGGCCTGCTGGCGCTCGGCGGACCGCTGATCGATGCCGGCCATGAGGTGCGCCTCGTCGACGCCGAGTTCGGGCCGATGCCGCTCGACATGGTGGTGCGCAATGCCCTGGACGATGATCCCGATTTCGTCCTGATCGGCCATTCCGGCTCGACCTCGGCGCACCCGACCGCCTTGCTGATAGCCGGCATGATCAAGCAGCGCGAGCCGGCGACCATCATCATCTATGGCGGCGTGTTTCCGACCTACCACTGGGGCGACATCCTGGCTGAAACGGACGTCTTCGACTTCATCGTGCGCGGCGAGGGCGAGGCGACTGTCGTGGCGCTGGTCGAGGCGCTGGAAATGCACCAGCCGCCTGCAAGCGTGGCGGGCATCGCCTTTCGCGACGATCTGCGCCGTCCCTTCGCCACGCAGCCGGCAATGACCATCGCCGATCTCGACGCCTACCGTGTCGGCTGGGAGTTGATCGACCATATCAGCTACAGCTACTGGGGCGGCAAGCGTGCAGTGGTCATGCAGTTTTCGCGCGGCTGCCCGCATCTGTGCAATTATTGCGGCCAGCGCGGCTTCTGGACCCGCTGGCGGCATCGCGATCCGGTGAAATTCGCCAAGGAGATCGCCTGGCTGCACCGCGAGCACGGCGTCGAGCTGATCAACCTTGCCGACGAGAACCCGACCGTATCGAAGAAGGCCTGGCGCGCTTTTCTCGACGCCATGATCACCGAGAACGTACCGGTGCTGATCGTCGGCTCGACCCGCGCCGACGACATCGTGCGCGATGCCGACATCCTGCATCTCTACCGCAAGGCGGGCGTCATCCGCTGGCTGCTCGGCATGGAAAACACCGACGAACAGATGCTTGCATTGATCCGCAAGGGCGGCAGCACCTCGTCCGACCGCGAGGCGATAAGGCTGCTGCGCCTCAACGGCATCCTGTCGATGGCGACCTGGGTGGCCGGTTTCGAGGACGAAGGCTTTCGCGACCTGTGGCGCGGCTTTCGCCAGCTCATCGCCTACGATCCCGACCAGATCCAGGCGCTTTATGTCACGCCGCATCGCTGGACACCGTTCTTCAGGATCGCGCGGGATCGCAAGGTGATCCAGAAGGATGCCCGCCTGTGGGACTACAAGCACCAGGTGCTGCAAATGACGCGGCTGAAACCGTGGATGCTGTTTTTCAGCGTCAAGCTGATCGAACTGGCGGTGCAATCGCGGCCGAAGGCGCTGGCGCGCATGCTGTTCCACAAGGACCCCGAGCAGCGGCATTCGATGCGCTGGTACACGCAGATGGGGCGCCGCGTCTGGTTCCGCGAGGTCTGGGGATTTCTAGCCCGCGACGGACGGGTGACGGACGGCCCGACGCTTGCCGAGTTCTGGGGGGCGCCGCAGGACGCCGAGGAGGAATCGATGAGCGTTCGCCGCCCGCCGCGCAAGCTGGCTTTGCCCGGGATCGCGGTCTCACCGAACGCCTGACCGCTCGTCTCTTGAATTAATATACGTCGCGTATGCGTATTGACATACGAAGCGTATGCACCCACATCGAACATACGGGACGTATGTCAATAGCCGCCCCGCGCAGTGGAGTGCAGTGATCCAAAACCCTTAAGCCTTACGAACGGCACTCGCCTTGCCGGCGAAGCCAATTCGCGACGCTGGAGGCCTGGGCTGCCTTGTTTGAAATGGAGTGAACTATGACCAAACGCGACGCGATCTTCCCTGCCGGCCGGCAGGCTCTCTACGAGATCAACCGTTACTCGGCGGCGATCCGCTCTGGCGACTTCCTGTTCGTCTCTGGCCAGGTCGGCAGTCGCGAGGATGGGTCGGCCGAGCCGATCTTCGAAAGGCAGGTCCATCTGGCTTTCGACAATCTCGCCGCGGTGCTGAAGGCCGCCGGCTGCACGTTCGACGACATTGTCGACGTGACCACCTTCCACACAGATCCGGCCACGCAATGGGGAGCGATCGACGCCGTTCGCCTGAAGGCGTTCGGCGAACCGCCCTACCCGAACTGGACCGCGGTGGGCGTGAACTGGCTGGCGGGCTTCGATTTCGAAATCAAGGTCATCGCGCGCCTTCCGCAGCCCGCCTGAGCTTCGGCTCAGCGCACGATCAGCGTGCCGGCGCCGTGTTCGGTGAACAGCTCAAGCAGCACCGAATGCGGCGTCTTGCCGTTGAGGATGACGACGCCCTCGACGCCGCGCTCTATCGCCTCGATGCAGGTCTCGACCTTGGGGATCATGCCGCCCGAAACCGTGCCGTCCTTGATCAGCGCCTTGGCCTCGGCCACGGTGAGTTCGTCGATCAGCTTCTTGTTCTTGTCGAGCACGCCGGGCACGTCGGTGAGGAACAGCAGGCGCGTTGCCTGGCAGGCGCCGGCAATGGCGCCGGCGAAGGTGTCGGCGTTGATGTTGTAGGTGTGGCCGTCGCGGCCGGGCGCCACTGGCGCCAGCACCGGGATCATTTCGGAGCGCGCCAGGAGGTCGAGCAAGGTGCGGTCGACCTCGACCGGCTCGCCGACGAAACCGAGATCGAGGACGCGTTCGATGTTGGAGTCCGGATCGATCATCGTCTTGCGCGCCTTTTCGGCGAAGACCATGTTGCCGTCCTTGCCGCACAGGCCGATTGCCCATTCGCCCTCGGCGTTGATCAACGCCACGATCTCCTTGTTGATCGAGCCGGCCAGCACCATCTCGACGATCTCGACCGTCTTCTGGTCGGTGACGCGCAGGCCGCCCTCGAACTTGGATTCGATGCCCATCTTGGCCAGCATGGCGCCGATCTGCGGGCCGCCGCCATGGACGACGATCGGGTTGACGCCCGATTGCTTCAACAGCGCGATGTCGCGCGCGAAAGCCTTGCCGAGCTCGATATCGCCCATGGCGTGGCCGCCATATTTCACCACGACCGTCTTGTGCTCGTAGCGCTGCATGTAAGGCAGCGCCCGCGAAAGCAGGGCGGCCTGCATTTCGGCGGTGGCGGTGATTTCCGTCATCGGCGTGGTTCCTGGCTTTTGGTTTTGTGCATGTCGTCGTCCCAAAACTGCTGGGCACTCTTGGGCGACATGCACTTGGTTTATGCATGATGCATCAGGTAAGGACGGCGGCGTCTTAGCGGGAATTGGGGCCAGCCGCAAATGGCTTTGCTGTCATATTCGGGCGCCTCACGACGTCGTCATCATGACGGCACCCTCAGCGGCGCCCTGCGGCCCAACCAACCCGAGATCTTCTCCATCTGCGCGGCAAGCGACAGCAGTGTCTCCTCGTCGCCCGGCCGGCCCACCGCCTGGATGCCGAGCGGCAGGCCGGCATCGGTGACATGGACCGGCAGCGCGATCGACGGCTGGCCGCTGACATTCTGGATCGCCGGCCAATGGGTGAACCCGAGGCTCTTGTCCATCAGTTGGCCGAGCAATGGCTTCAGCTTCAGCAAGACGGTGAGATGAAGCTTGTCGAGCAGGTTCTCGATGAGTTCGTCAGCGCCTTTCGGGTCCATGGCGCCGCAGGCGAGCGGCGGGTGGGCGATGATCGGCATCAGCACGGCATCATATTGCGCGGTCTCCGCGATCAGCTGTCGCGAAGTCGCATGCAGCCGCTGCAGGCCGGCGTAGATCTCGCCGGCCGATACGAGCTCGCCGAAGCGAGCGAGGATGCGCGTCGCGCGCTCGATGTCGCCCAGAACGGAACGGCCGACACGCAGCGCCTCGGCCCGCATCGTACCGGCGACGGCCGAGGCCACGCCCGTGGCAAAATCGGCGAAGAAATCGCGCCGGATAAAGGGCAGGTCGATGTCCTCGACCGTATGGCCGCCCTCGCGGGCGAGCGTGACCGCGGCGTCGAGCGCGACAAGCGTCTCGACCGAGACCGGCAGGCCAAGCGGCGACTTGCGGTACACGGCCAGCCTGAGCTTGCCGGGATCGCGCGCGGCAGCCGCCACGAAGCTGCCCTTGGGCGACGGCGCCGCATAGGGCGTCAAAAGATCGGGACCGTGGGTGAGGTCGAGCAGCAGCGCGCAGTCGCGCACCGAGCGGGTGAGCGCATGGTCGACGACCATGCCGTACCAGCTCTCGCTCACCAGCGGCGTCAGCGGTATGCGGCCGCGCGACGTCTTCAGGCCGACAAGCCCGGTGCAGGCGGCAGGCACCCGGATCGAGCCGCCGCCATCCGAGGCATGCGCCACCGGCACGACGCCGGCAGCGACCAGCGCCGCCGCACCCCCGGATGAGCCGCCGCTGGTATGGCCGGTGTTCCAGGGATTGCGGGTGATGCCGAAGGCCTTGGATTCGGTCATCAGCCGAAGCCCGTATTCCGGCGACGTCGAGGTGACGATCGGAATGAGGCCGGCGGCGAGGTAGCGATCGGTCAGCACCGAATTGACATCAGCCCGCCATGCCGGAATACGGCTGCCGCCATGCGTCGAGACGCCCTTGATGGCGATGCCGAGATCCTTGATGGCAAAGGGAATGCCGGCCAGCGGCAGCGAGCGGTCGACGGTCTTCGCCAGGGCCCGCGCGGCATCGTAAAGCGGCTCCGCCGTGGCGTTGATGTCGGAACGGGTGGCCTCGGCGCGGGCGATCGCGGCTTCGGTCAGCTCGATTGGTGACAACTCGCCCTTGCGGACCAGGTCGGCAAGGCCGGTTGCATCTTGCGCCCACAATGTATGTTCAACCGACATGCGCGTTTTCCTCACCGTGGGAAGACAAGCTAGCCAGTGGCGATTTCATTGGCAATCGACGGACAGATCCGGGCCGGCAATGCGGCAAGTCTGGCGTGCACAAGGCGATTTCCGTCGTTGCAAATACGTTTCAATCCCCTAACTTGCCTGCATGACGCCGCAGGACATCACCAAGCTGATCGTCCGGACTTCGATGAAGGATCGGGCAGCGTTCGATCTGCTCTACCGGCAGACCAGTGCGAAACTTTTCGGCGTCTGCCTTCGTGTATTGAACGACCGGGGAGATGCCGAAGAAGCCCTGCAGGAAGTCTTCGTCAAGATCTGGACGAAGGCGGACCGTTTTGCCGTCTCAGACTTGAGCCCGATCTCCTGGCTGGTGGCGATCGCGCGCAACCACGCGATCGATCGCGTCAGAGCGCGACGCAAGCCCGCCCTCGATATCGATGCCGCGCTCGACGTGGCCGATCCGACGCCAGGGCCTGAAGCGATGGTGGTGGCGGGCGGTGAATCCGAACGCATCCATCATTGTCTCGACGAGCTGGAGAAGGACCGGGCGGCGGCCGTCCGGGGCGCCTACCTCAAGGGCGAGAGCTATGCCGAACTGGCGGAGCGCCATGGCGTACCGTTGAACACGATGCGTACCTGGCTGCGCCGCAGCCTGTTGAAACTCAGAGAATGTCTGGAAAGATGACGCTGGCAGAAGACAACGGACCGGAACGTGGAGGCGACGACCTGCTCGCCGCCGAATACGTTCTCGGCGTGCTGCCGGCGGAGGAGCGGCAGATCGCGTCCAGGCGCATCGATGCGGAGACCGGGTTCGCCCGTCTTGTCGACAGCTGGGAGGTCTCGTTCTCGCCGCTGGCCGCCGCCTACCCGGAAATCGTGCCGCCGGCTTCGGTCAAGGCTGCGATCGATAGCCGCCTGTTCACGTCCACTGCGGCCGTGACCACGCCCACCGAATCGCGCGGCGGGCTGTGGTCCAGCCTGGCCTTCTGGCGCGGCCTCACTGCGGCGGCGGTCGCTGCGCTGGCGATCTACATCGCCGTGCCCGCTATCAACCCGCCGGTCGAGCAGCCGCAGGCGCGCCTCGTCGCCTCGCTGGCCGCCGATGGCAGCGATGTCAAATATCTCGCCGTCTATGACGCCGCGCATCACGAGGTCGGCCTGTCGCATGTCTCCGGCGAGCGTGCCGCCGGCAAGGACTTCGAGCTGTGGATGATCGAAGGCAAGAACCCGCCGGTCTCGATGGGCATCATCCCGGCCGGCGCGACAGCGCATATTGTCGTCTCGCCGGCAGCCCGGCAGAAGCTCGCCCAGGGCGCGGTGCTCGCCGTCAGCCTCGAGCCGGCAGGCGGTTCGCCGACCGGCCAGCCGACCGGACCAGTGGTCGCGGCGGGCGATCTGAAGAGCATCTGACGGCTTTACCGCTTACATAGAAGACTTTCAGTCTATTTTTCGCATATGATGTCTAACTGCGTCGGTGAGTGGCCAAAACGCATTGTGGGAAAATCACTCTGCGGGGCAAATAAAATTAAAAAATCCTGATGTTTCTGAAACTCCCGCATTTTTTACCCGTATCTCCTCGCGTCCCCAAGGATGGGAAGAGAAAAACCCGAGGAGTTTGACATCATGCGTAAATACGCCACCCTTTTGCTTGCCAGCGTGATCGCTGTTTCCGCTCTTGCCACTGCGGCCTATGCCGAAAACCCGATGGTTGGCGGCGCTGCCATGTTTGCCAGCAAGAACATCGTCGAGAACGCCGTCAATTCGAAAGACCACACGACGCTGGTCGCTGCGGTCAAGGCGGCCGGCCTTGTCGACACGCTGCAAGGCGCCGGTCCGTTCACGGTGTTCGCGCCGACCAACGAGGCCTTTGCCGCGCTGCCGGCCGGCACGGTCGAAATGCTGCTCAAGCCCGAGAACAAGGACAAGCTCACCAAGATCCTGACCTGCCATGTCATCGGCGCCAAGGCGATGGGGGCGGACGTCGCCGCGATGGCCAAGGCCGATGGCGGCACCCACAAGGTCAAGACGGTTGGCGGCTGCGAGCTGTTGCTCAAGGCTGACGGCGGCAAGGTCACCGTGACCGACGAGAACGGCAACGTCGCCAATGTGACGATCGCCGATGTCGAACAGTCCAATGGCGTCATCCACGTCATCGACAAGGTTCTGCTCCCCAAAATGTAAAAAGAGGGGCGAAGATGTAACAAGGGGCTTGCTGCCGACGAAATTGCAGCAAGGGCTCTCCGTCGATTGCATGGTTTCGCTCCCGTGACCCGCAACCGGCCCGCGCACTCCGCGCCGCCCACATTCAGATGTGGAACGGCGCGGAGTGTTCGTTCGAGGGCCACCGTCACCGGCTTTTGATTTCCGCGTGGCGGTATAGTTTGGCAAAAGAGACGACAGGAGGAACTGGTCATGAACCGTCGCGACTTTCTTTTGAGCGGTGCCGCCGCCATCGGCGTCGCCGGGGCTGCCGCAACGATGCTGCGCATGGGCAAACCACAGCCCGCACAGGCTGCGGAAACCTTCGAGGTCACCAAGACCGATGCCGAGTGGAAAGCCATCCTGTCGCCGGCCGCCTTCGACGTGCTGCGCAAGGAAGGCACGGAATATCCCGGCACCAGCCCGCTGCTCAACGAACACCGCAAGGGCATCTTTGCCTGTGCCGGCTGCGACCTGCCGGTCTATCCGTCCGAGACGAAATTCGATTCCGGCACCGGCTGGCCAAGCTTCTGGCAGGAGATTCCCAAGGCCATCGGCACGACCGTGGACAGGTCGCTCGGCATGACCCGCACCGAGGCACATTGCCGCCGTTGCGGCGGCCATCTCGGCCACGTCTTCGATGACGGCCCGGCGCCGACCGGCCTGCGGCACTGCATCAACGGCGTGGCGCTGACCTTCAAGCCCGCCACAGCCTGACATATCTCTTTTTGACGCAATTCCGGTGCTCCAATCCGAATACAAAAAAACTCCGGGCTTGCGGCCCGGGTTTTTTTTGCGCGGTCAGAGCTTTTCGGGCGTGGACTGGAGGAGCTTCCCGAAACTGCTGTCCACGTTTGGTATCAGTGGCCGCCACCACCGCCGCCGCCGGCCGCGGCCGGCTTGCGGATCAGCATGGTGAACAGCCCGAGCGTCGCAAACAGCACCGTCAGCAGGAAGAACACGTCCATGAAGGACAGCAGCGCGGCCTGCTGCTGCACCATGCCCGACAGCTTGGAGATCGCCGCGCTGGTCGCGTCGAGGCCGGCGGTCTGCTCGAAATTGAGCGTCATGTTTTGCAGCTTCTGCTTCGCGGCGGCACTGCCCCACTGCACGTGCTCGGAGAGCCTTGCGTAGTGGAACGCGTTGCGGTCGATCAGCACGGTGTTGATGACGGCCAGGCCGACGGCGCCGCCAAGGTTGCGGGTGAGGTTGAACAGGCCGGAAGCATTCTTCAACCGGTCTGGCGGCAAGGTGCCGAGTGCCAGGTTGTTGATCGGCACCATGCACAGCATCATCGAACAGCCGCGCAGGATCTGTGGAATGAGCAGCTCATAAAAATCCCAGTCGGCGGTCAGATGCGTCATCCACCAGGTTCCGGTGGCGAAGCCGAAGAAGCCGACCATCATCATCAGGCGCGGGTCCATCTTGCTCGACAGGATGCCCGAGACCGGTGCGGTGAGGAACATCGCCAGGCCACTGACGAACAGCGCCTCGCCGATCATCATCGAATCGTAGCCGCGGATGCGTCCGAGGAACACCGGATAAAGATAGGTCAGGCCATAGAGGCCGATGCCGATGACGAAGGAGAACAGTGAGCCGAAGGCAAAGTTGACGTTGGTGAACGCCTTCAGGTCGACGATCGGCTCCTCGGCGGTGAACACACGCCAGAAGAACAGCACGGCGCCCACGGTCATGACGATGGCGCAGATGAATACGCCCTGGTCCTGCAGCCAGTCGTTGTTCGGGCCTTCCTCGAGCACATACTCCATGCAGCCCAGGAAGGCGGCCATGCCGGCGAGGCCCCACCAGTCGAACTTGCTGAACAGCTTGAGATTGGGCTTGTCGAAGTCGATCAGCGTCCAGGCCGCCGTCGTCACCAGGATGCCGGGCACGACATTGATGAGGAACAGCCAATGCCAGGACATGGCATGGCTGATATAGCCGCCAACGGTCGGGCCGATGGTCGGCGCCAGCGTCGCCACAAGGCCGATCATCGGCGAGACCACGGCGCGGCGCGACGGCGGGAAAATGGTGAAGGCAGCGGCAAAGACGCTCGGGATCATGCCACCGCCGATGAAGCCCTGGACGGCACGGTAGACGATCATCTGGTCGATGTTGGTGGCGGTCGCGGCCAGCGCGCTGGCCGCGGTGAAGCCGGCCGCCGAGATCGTGAACAGCACGCGCGTCGACAGCATCCGGCTGAGGAAACCCGACAGCGGGATCATCACCACCTCGGCGATCAGATAGGCCGTCTGCACCCACGGGATCTCGTCGGAACTGGCGCTCAGGCCAGCCTGAATCTCGGCCAGCGAGGCCGAGACGATCTGGATGTCCAGGATGGCCATGAACATGCCGAACACCATCGCCAGGAAGGCGATGACGCGCCGCGTCGAGATGGTGTCAGGCACGGCCGGCATCGCCGGCGGCGCTCCTGCTGTCAGGGTTGCGGTGGCCATGGCATTGCTCCCCGGCGGCCGCTCAGTTCGAGGCCGTAGGCGCGGTGCGGCTGTCGACGGCGACGACGACACTCAGGCCGGCGCGCAGCCTGCCGCTCTTCAGCACGTCGGCCGGCACATCGATGCGGACCGGGACGCGCTGCACGACCTTGGTGAAATTGCCGGTGGCGTTTTCGGGCGGCAGCAGCGAGAACACCGCACCCGAAGCCGGCGCCAGCGAGGAGACGGTTCCCTCGAAATCCTGGCCGTCGGTCGCATCGACCGAGATCTTGACCTTCTCGCCGGGAACCAGCCGGGCAAGCTGCGTCTCCTTGAAGTTGGCGACGATGTAGAGCTTGTCCATCGGCACGATGACGGCCAGCTTCTGGCCGGGGCTGACGAGATCGCCCTGCTCGACCGAGCGGTTGCCGACGACACCGTCATAAGGCGCCTTGAGCACGGTGAAGGAAAGATCGCGCGCGGCCTTGTCGCGGCTGAGCTGCAAGGAAGCAAGCGTGCTTGCCGATTCGGCGCGCTGCGCCTGCAGCACGCCGATATTGGCCTGTGCCGCCGCGATCTGCGCGTCGGCGCCGACAAGAGCGGCGTTGGCCTGCTGGACCGCCGTCTGGGCATCGTCCAGCTGTGCCTGCGTGCCGACATGCGTCTTGAGCAGTTGCGAGGCGCGTACCTCTACCTTCGCCGCATTGTCGGCGGCGGCCTGGTCAGCGACCTTCTGTGCCTGCGCCTGCTGCAGCGAGGCGCGCGCCGCTTCGGTCTGGGCGTCGATACGGTCGAGCGTCTTGCTCAAGGTGGCGATCTGCGCCTCGGCCTGGGCAACGGCTATCTTGTAGTCGCCGTCATCGACGACGAGCAGCGGGTCGCCAGCCTTGACCGACTGGTTCTCGCTCACCTTGACCTGATCGACATAGCCGGAAATCTTGGGCGAGATGAACGCCATGTCGGCCTGGACATAGGCGTCGTCCGTCGAGATCATGAAGCGACCCGTGGTCCAGTAGTTGTAACCGTACCAGGAGGCCGCGCTCAACAAGGCAACGCCGATGATCGGCAGCAGAAACGAACGCACCGAACGCTTCTTCTTGGCTGGTGCCTCCACCGGCGCGCTGATGGCGGGCTGGAAAGGCACTTCGGGTGCTTCCGTCGCCGGAGCGACCTTGGCATTGGGGAAAGGACGGACTTCGGCGGTGGCTGGCGCGTTCGAGGACATGACATCTCTCTAAAATAAGGCTATGATACTGAACCGTTCGGTTCGATCCGGCCGTTGACATAGCGCGGAAACAGGACCATATCAAGTGCAATCGAACCGATTGGTTCGAATTATTTTCGAGGTGTGACTTTCATGGTTGAGACCCAGCCTAACGTCGAAACCGACCCGTGCGGCGACCTGCTGGACCATGTGCGCCGTGGCCGCCCGGCGGCAGGCCAGGACCCGGTCAAGCGCAGCCAGATCATCGAGGGCGCCCGTCGTGTGTTCATCGACAAGGGTTTTGAGGCTGCGTCGATGAACGACATCACGCGCGAGGCCAGCGTCTCCAAAGGCACCATCTATGTCTACTTCGCCAACAAGGAAGAGCTGTTCGAAGCGCTGATCGAGGAAGAGCGCGGCACGATCTTCAAGAACATGTATGACGTGCTTGATAACGCCGACGACCTGCGCGAGACGCTGGTGAAGTTCGGCAAGGTGCTTGCCCTCAAGATCACGTCGGCCAAGGTCATCCAGGCGCAGCGCACGGTGATCGGCGCATCCGACCGGATACCCGAGCTTGGCGCGCGTTTTTACGAGCGCGGACCCAAACGCGGCCATGACAAGGTCGCGGCCTTTCTCGATGCCGCCATCGAGCGCGGCCTGCTGCGGATCGACGATGTCGATCTTGCCGCCTACCAGTTCACCGAACTGTGCCTGGCCGGTCTATTCCGCCAGTGCATCTTCGCCTACCGCACCAAAGCCCCGGGCCAGGATGAGATCGACCACATCGTCAGGTCCGGCGTCGGGATGTTCCTGAAGACCTACGGCACGGAAAACCTCGCCGCGGAAGAAAGCCACCAGACGATTGCAATCGAGGCCAGACCCTAGCCACCATTCGCGGCCAACACGATCGCAGCCTGCAACTCGTCGAGGCCCTCGGCCTTTTCCGACGACGTCGCCAGGACGAACGGAAACGCCGCCGGCCGCTTCTTGATCTTTGCCAGCGTCTCCTCGATCAGCCGCGGCACGCCGGCAGCCTTGATCTTGTCGGTCTTGGTCAGCACGATCTGGTAGGACACCGCCGCCTTGTCGAGCAGCGACAGAACTTCGTCGTCCTTGGCCTTGATGCCGTGGCGGGCGTCGATCAGCACATAGACCCGCTTCAGCGTGACGCGGCCCTTGAGATAGTCGAAGACCAGCTTGGTCCACTCGTCGACCTTCTCCTTCGGCGCGGTGGCGTAGCCGTAGCCCGGCATGTCGACCAGCGCCAAGGGCGGCAGGTCGGCGCCCTCGCCGGAAAATCCATCCGGCACGAAATAGTTGAGCTCCTGCGTGCGCCCCGGCGTGTTGGAGGTGCGCGCCAGCCCCTTCTGGTTGACCAGCGCGTTGATCAGCGACGACTTGCCGACATTCGACCGGCCGGCAAAGGCGATTTCCGGCGGCCCTTCCGGCGGCAGGAACTTCATCGCCGGCACGCCGCGGATGAAGATCCACCCGCGTGTAAACAGTTCGGTGCCGATGACGGTGTTGTTCAGAGCGTTCAAGCTGCTGCCTCCAGAAGAGAAATATCGGCACCCCGGATAGCATCGAGGTTGCGGCTGATCTTGTCCACCGGCCAGTCCCACCACGCCACCGCCAGCAGCCGCCTGATCGTCCGGTCGTCGAAACGCGTCTTCACCAATTTGGCCGGGTTGCCGGCGACAATCGCATAGGGCGGCACGTCATGCGTCACCACCGATTTCGCGGCAATGATGGCGCCATGGCCGATCGTCACGCCGGGCAGGATCACCGCCTCCATGCCGATCCAGACATCGTTGCCGAGTACGGTGTCGCCGCGCACTTCCTTCGACCATGTCGCCGGGGTCAAAACCCTTTTCCCAGCCATGGCCGAAAATATTGAACGGATAGGTGGAAAAGCCTGACATGGCGTGATTGGCGCGTTCATGATGAAGCGCGCGCCCTCGGCGATGGCGCAGAACCTGCCGATGATGAGCTTGTCGCCAATGAACGGATAATGATGCAGCACGCATTTCTCGGCGAATTTGTCCGGCCCGTCCGGATCGTCGTAATAGGTGTAGTCGCCGATCTCGATGTTCGGCGCGCTCACCAATCCCTTGAGGAAGCCGACGCGGGTGTGCATCGGGATCGGGTGCTTGATGTCGGGGTTGGGTCCGTCCATGTCGATGTCCGTCGGATGATTGGCCACCAGGCAACAGGCGAAGTTCGCATGCGCCGGTTCAAAATAGCGTGATCCGCCCTATAGCACCAATCGGCTGAGGAGCGAGTCTTGCGTGGTGGCGTTGCTCATTTGTTGCCGCGGCAGATCACGATCGGATCGGACAGCGCACTGTCGAAACCGCTGCCCTGGTAGACGGTGACGTTCGAAGCTCCGGGCGGCAACATGAAGGTGCCTTCGACGATTTTCTGATCGCCGGCTGACGTGTGCAGAGCCCAGCTAAACGTGCAAAACTGAGGCGGCGCCTGGGGTTCGACGTGGCTGCAGTTCAATTGCGCCCCACCCAGCATGGCGGCGCCGCCGCAGCTTACCGCCTCCCTTGCGAGTGCAATGCCGGGCCATCCCAAGAGAGCCGCCACGGTCGCGATCTTGAGCCAATTCATCATCAAATCCTCGTCCGGCAACGGTCTGTTGCTCGACCCTTCTGGGGCGCCGCAAGCGCGTGCGACATTTTTTCCGGACTTAGTGCGTCTTGTGCGCCGCGTCCAGCAGGATTATGTGCATGATGATAATAAGCATGCTCACTAAAAGTCGCGTTCAGAAAACCAGCCCCTCCCATGCCATCGTCACCCAACATCAGCTTCGTGCTGCACGATGTCGCGCGTCTGCTTCGAAAGCGGTTCGAGCAGCGGTCGCGGGCGTCGCGGCTGACCCGCGCCCAGTGGCAGGTGCTGGCCTATCTGTCCCGGCATGAAGGCATCCACCAGAACAAACTGGCCGACCTGATCGAGATCATGCCGATCACGCTCGCCCGGCTGCTCGACAAGATGGAGGCGCGCGGCTTCATCGAACGCCGGCCCAATCCGGCCGATCGCCGGGCGTGGCTGCTTTACCTGACGCCGCAAGCCCATCCGCTGCTCGAAATCGTGCGCAGCAACGGCCAGAAGACGCGCGACGAGGCCTTCGTCGGTCTTTCGGCGGATGCCCAGCTGCATCTGCTGCAGACCTTATGCCTGATCAAATCCAATCTGCTCGAGGCTTGCGCCCAGCCAGCCGTCGACCGGGAGAACGACCATGACTGAATCGACCTCACCCAAAAAGCCCGGCAAGGACGAACCATCGGATCGCAAGAGCGACCAGATCATCCGGCTGGATAGCGAACGCGAGCAGAGGCGTGCCAGCGCAGTCATCGCCGATGGCGAGCTGGAAACGCCGGTTGCGCTGGAGCCGGTGGCACTTGAAGCCCCCTCCAAAGAGCCGCAGCCGCAAGCCATGGTGGCGGTTGCGCCTGCGGCGCCGGTCAAGCCCAGGCGCAGCCTGACACGGCCGATCCTTTTCGCCCTGCTTCCCGTAGCGCTGGCTGTCGGCGGCTATTACTACGTTGTCGGCGGCCAGGTCATGACATCGGACAATGCCTACATCCAGGCGCAGTCGCTCGGCGTCTCCACCGACGTCTCCGGCACCGTCTCCGAGATCGACGTGCACGAGAACGAGGCGGTGAAGAAGGGCGACGTGCTTTTCCGCCTGAGGCCGGCCTCCTTCGAAACCGCTCTTTCCGCGGCCCAGGCCCAGCTGGGAACGGTGCGCAACCAGGTGCTGACCTTGCAGGCAAGTTACCAGCAGTCGCTGGCGCAGATCGAGCAGGCGCAGGCCGACATTCCCTATTATGAGGCCGCTTTCAAGCGTCAGCAGGATCTTCTCAAGACGTCTACCTCTTCGCAGGCCACTTTCGACAGCGCCCAGCACGATCTCGATGCCGCCCGCCAGAAAGTGTCCGTCGCCAAGGCGCAGGCACAGGCGATGCTTGCCCAGCTGGGTGGAGACGCCAGCCAGCCGGTCGAGAAGAACCCCTTCTACCTGCAGGCCCAGTCGGCGGTGGACGACGCCCAGCGCAACCTCGGCGATGCGATCGTCAAGGCGCCGTTCGACGGCATCGTCACCAATGTGGACGCGCTCCAGGTCGGCAAGTACCTGCCGGCGTCGCAACCGGCGTTCAGCCTGGTTTCGGCGACGGACCTGTGGATCGCGGCGGAGCCGAAGGAAACCGAACTGACCTATGTGCGGCCGGGGCAGACGGCGACGATCAGCGTCGACAGCTATCCGGGCAGTGTCTGGCACGGCATGGTCGCGTCCATCAGCCCCGCCTCGTCGTCGAGCTTCTCGCTGCTTCCGGCGCAGAACACCACCGGCAACTGGGTCAAGGTCGTGCAGCGCATCCCGATGCGCGTGACGATTGACGATCTTCAGGGCAAACCGCCGCTGCGCGGCGGGATGAGCGCCGTCGTCGGCATCGATACCGGCCATGCGCGCGGCCTGCCGGACTTCGTCACGGATCTCATCAACCGGTTCGATCAGAAGTCATGACCAGCGCGTCCGCGACAGGGGGCACATCGGTGGTCGCCAATCGCGGCGCCATCACCGCCTGCGTGATCCTGGCCGTAATCATGCAGGCGCTGGACACGACCATCGCCAATGTGGCGCTTCCCTACATCCAGGGCAGCGTTTCGGCGAGCGCCGACCAGATCAACTGGGTGCTGACGTCCTACATCGTCGCCGCGGCCGTCATGACGCCGCCTTCGGGCTACCTTGCCAATCGCTTCGGCCGCAAGCGCATCCTGCTGACCTCGATCACCGGCTTCGTCGTCGCATCGGTGCTTTGCGGCTTCGCGCAGTCGCTGCCGCAGATCGTCGGCTTCCGCCTGCTGCAGGGCCTGTTCGGCGCCGCCCTGGTGCCGTTGTCGCAGAGCATCCTGCTCGACATCTACAGCGTTGAAGAGCGCGGCTCGGCCATGGCGCTGTTCGGCGTTTCGGTGATGGTCGGGCCGGTGCTCGGGCCGGTCATCGGCGGCTGGCTGACCGAAAATGTCAGCTGGCGCTGGGTGTTCTACATCAACGTGCCGATCGGCGCCCTGGCCTTCGCGGGCGTGTCGATGTTCGTCCTGGAAACCAAGACCGACCTCAAGGCAAGGCTGGACTGGCTGGGCTTCGGCATGCTCAGCCTCACCATCGCTTCGCTGCAGATGTTTCTCGATCGCGGCGAGCAGCTCAACTGGTTCTCGTCATCCGAGATCATCGTCGAGGCGCTGATCTGCGCGTCGGCCTTCTACATCTTCCTCGTCCACACCTTCACCGCCCGCAACTCGTTCGTGAACCCACGGCTCTTCCTCGACCGGAATTTCGCCGTCGGCATGGTATTCATCTTCATCGTCGGCATCACCTATCTCGCCTCGCTGGCCTTGATGACGCCCTACCTGCAGACACTGATGGGTTATCCGGTGGTGACCGCCGGCATCGTCATGGGACCGCGCGGCCTCGGCACCATGGCGTGCATGTTCCTGGTCGGCAGGCTGGTCGGCAAGGTGGATACACGCTGGCTGCTCCTGACCGGCCTGCTGATCACCGCCTGGGCGATGTACGACATGACCGGCTGGACGCCTGATGTCTCGCAATGGACGATCATCAGCACCGGCTTCATCCAGGGTGCGGGGCTCGGCTTCCTGTTCGTTCCGCTGACCACCATCACCTTTGCCACGCTGGCGCCGGAGCGGCGCGCGGAAGGCACCGGACTGTACAATCTGTCGCGAAACATCGGCTCCAGTGTCGGCATATCGGTGGTCACCGCGCTTTTGACCCAGAATGTCCAGGTCAACCACGCCAACATCGCCACCTATGTGACGCCCTACAACCAGGCGTTCAGCAACCCGGCGATCTTCCAGGCGATGAACCCTTACAGCGCCGCCGGCCGTGCCGCGCTCGACGGCGTGGTAACGCTGCAGGCGACGATCATCAGCTACATGAACGACTTCAAGCTGATGATGATCCTTTCGCTTGCCGCCGTTCCGCTGGTTCTTTTGCTGCGCAAGCCGGCGACGCCGGCCAAGGTCGACCACAGCGCCGTCGTGGAGTGACGACGCGAGGGGCTACCCTTTGGATATGCCGATGCAAAAAGAAACCGGGGCCCTGTGGGGGACTACAGGACCCCGGCCGATGCCGAGACGGCTTCCCAAGAAACATGGCACCTCGTCATGAGGTGGGGACGGCAGGCCCGAGAAAGCCCAACGGACCTGCCTTGATCCCCTGCGCCGGAAGCCGTTACTTCGGCAGCAGCACCTTGTTGACGACATGGATGACGCCGTTCGACTGGTTGACGTCGGCGATCGTCACCTTGGCCTCACCGCCGGACTCATCCATGATGTAGAGCTTGCCCTTCTTGACCTCGGCGGTCAGCGTATCGCCGGAGACTGTCTTCATCTCATACTTGCCGCCCATTGCCTTGGCCTTGGCCATCATGTCCTTGCCGGAGATCTTGCCGGCCACGACATGCGCGGTCAGCACCCTGGTGAGCTGGTCCTTGTTCTCGGGCTTGAGCAGCGTGTCGACGGTGCCTTTGGGCAGCGCGGCAAACGCTTCGTTGGTCGGCGCAAAGACGGTGAACGGCCCGGCGCCCTGCAGCGTGTCGACCAGGCCGGCCGCCTTGACGGCGGCGACCAGCGTCGTGTGGTCCTTCGAGTTCACGGCGTTCTCGACGATGGTCTTGGTGGTGTACATCGGCGCGCCACCAACATTGGGGTTCTTGGCATAGGCTGGAGCGACGATCGTCGCACCGGCGACGAGTGCGGAAAGGGCAAAGGTCCTGAATGACGGCAAGCGCATGTGGTCTTCCTCCGGGTGAGGGCTGATCGGGATTGATAGCCTTTGGAAATGCACACGCAGTCACGCCCCGCGACCGCTTTCAGTTTCGCCGATCACGGGAACGTGACCCGACCTGTGGCCAATAAAAAAGCCCCGGACCAGCCGGGGCTTTTGATGGAAGGAGACGCCTGCTATTCCGCCGGCGACGGTTTCTTTCGAAACAGTGCCACGAGATTGTCCCACAGTTCGATCTTGGCGCCCTGGCGCTTCATGATCACGCCCTGCTGCAGGATCGACAGCGTGTTGTTCCAGGCCCAGTAGATGACGAGACCGGCCGGGAAACCGGCCATCATGAAGGTGAAGATGACCGGCATCCAGGTGAAGATCGCGGCTTGCGTCGGGTCCGGCGGCGTCGGGTTCATGCGCATCTGCAGGAACATGGTGACGCCCATGATCAGCGGCCAGACGCCGATCATCAGCATGTGCGGCAAAGTGACCGGCACGAGGCCGAACAGATTGAAGATCGATGTCGGATCGGGTGCCGCCAGATCCTGGATCCAGCCGAAGAACGGCGCGTGGCGCATCTCGATGGTGATGTAGAGCACCTTGTAGAGCGAGAAGAAGACCGGGATCTGCAGCGCCACCGGCCAGCAGCCGGCCAGCGGGTTGATCTTCTCGGTCTTGTACAGCTCCATCATCGCCTGCTGCTGCTTCATCTTGTCGTCCGCGTATTTCTCGCGGATCTCGAGCATCTTGGGCTGTACCTTCTTCATGTTCGCCATCGACGCGTAGGACTTGTTGGCGAGCGGGAAGAAGATGGCCTTGACGATGACGGTGGTGGCGAGGATCGCCAGGCCGAAATTGCCGAAGAATTTGTAGAGCGTGTCGATCAGCCAGAACATCGGCTTGGTGATGAAATAGAAATACCCCCAGTCGATCACCAAATTGAACTGGCGAATGTGACGGTCGGTCTCATAGGCGTTGATCTTGGCGACTTCCTTGGCGCCGGCGAAGATCTCTGTCTCGACTGTCGCGGACTGGCCGGCATCGACATTGATTGCATCGGTGAGGAAGTCGGACTGGTAGCGGTGACGACCATCGTCGAAAAAGGCATAGCGCGGCTGGAACGGTTGCTTCTCGGTCGGCACCAGCGTGACGGCCCAGTATTTGTCGGTGATGCCGAGCCAGCCATCGGTCGACTTGCCCGGAGTGACCTGCTTTTCGGATTCGATCTTGGCGTATTTGTATTCGGCCAAGCCCTCGGTGCCGGTAACGCCGATCAAACCTTCATGCAGCACGTAGGTACTGGCGACGGCCGGCTTGTCATAGCGCGTGACGCGGCCATAGTTGAACAGCGAAACGGCGCTGCTGCCGGAATTCTGCACCGTGTCCGAAACCGTGAACATATAGTCGTTATCGACGGAGAACGTGCGCTTGAAGGTCAGGCCCTTGTCATTGGTGTAGGTGAGCGTGACCGGCGTCGACGGGCTCAGCGTCGGATTGCCGTCCACACTCCACACCGTGTCCGAATCCGGCACCGCACCGGTCTTGTCGTTACCGACGAAACCGATCTCGGCAAAATATCCCGTCGCCAGCGTTTGCGGGTTGAGCAGCTCGATCTCGGGTGAATTCTTGTCGACGGTTTCGGTGTAATGCTTGAGCTTGAGGTCGTCGAGCCGCGCGCCGGTCAGGTTGATCGAGCCCTCGAGGCTCGGCGTATCGATCTTGACGCGCTTGCTTGCCGCCAGCGCCTGGTTGCGGTCGACCGCCGCAATCGCGTTGCCGCCGGGTGCGTTCGGAATGGCGCCAGGTGCGGCGGGCGTTGCGGTACCGGCGCCAGGATTGGCGGCGTCGGCGGCCTTCTTCTGCTCTTCGACGCGCTGCTGTTCGATGCGGGCCGCCTCGCGCTGCTGCTCGCTGCGCGGCAAGACATAAAAATACTGCCATACCGCCAGGATCAGCACCGACAGCGCGATGGTGATGAAGAAGTTCCGGTTGTTTTCCATCGAAAGCCCTTGGCCTATCGTGTTCCGCGCAATCGGCGGGAGAGTTCGGCCTTCAACTGGCCGAACGGAATGGTCAGCACGTCTTCGCGCCCGACGATGACATAGTCATTGCCAGGCGCCATGTCACTTGCCGCATGCGTACGGACCGCTTCTCGCAGCCGTCGCCGGACGCGATTGCGGACAACCGCATTGCCGACCTTCTTGGTGACGGTATAGCCGACGCGCGGCGACAGGCCGTCGCCGCGGTCGAGAACTTCAACGAGAAAAAGCCGCCCGCGTCGCTTTTCACCACGACGGACGGCCAGGAATTCGGCGCGCTTCAGAAGCCGCTTGGGATTTGGTCCCATTGGCTTGCCGGATGCGGGCAACGATCTCGTCTTCCGTTCAGGCGCTGAGCCGCTTGCGACCGCGGTTGCGGCGAGCTGCGACGACGCCGCGACCACCCTTGGTGGCCATGCGGGCACGAAAGCCGTGCCGACGTTTGCGGACGAGTTTAGACGGTTGGTAGGTACGCTTCATTTGTTTTAATACCGCGGGGTGCGGCCCTTCTTGATTCTGTCACTGTGTAACAGGAGCTTTGCCGGGCCGGTTTTGGCGCGATCGAAACCGCGCCGGGACGAATGGCCCGAGCGTGAGCGGGCTTATAGAAAGAAGGGTTTTGGAAGTCAATCCGGAGTCGCCAGGCCGAAGCCGGTCGTCGTCCAGGCCGGTTTTTGTTTCCGGCCAAGGATGAAATTGGTAAAAAAGCCGTAATCGCCTAATCTGCGTTGATCAAGTGATCGTGAAGACATAGCCGCATGAGCGAAACCATACAGGCGGAGGAACGGATCGACACGGCGGCGCCAACCGCTGGGCGCACCGTGCCGCTGTCGCGCGGCCTGTCGACCAAGCTGCTGCTGCTCACCATCGTTTTCGTGCTACTGGCCGAAGTGCTGATCTTCCTGCCGTGGATCGCCAGCTACCGGCTGAACTGGCTGAAGGAGCGGTTGAGCACGGCTGCGGCGGTGTCGATCGTGCTGGTGCAAGGTGAATCCACCTCGCTGTCGCGTGCGGCCCAGAACGACGTGCTGATGGCGATCGGCGCCAAGGCGATCGCGGTGCGCGACGGCGGCGTGTCGCGGCTGCTGGTGGTGGCCGAGATGCCGCCGCAGGTCGACGAACACATCGATATCGCCTCGATCGGCATGATCAAGGGCATGACCGGCGCGCTCGACACGCTGTTTTTCGGCGGCCACAGGATGCTGCGCGTCTTCGGCCCGGTCGGCGACAGCGACAAGGAGTTCGAGCTGATCATGCCGGACAACAGTCTGCGCAACGCCATGCTGCGATATTCGCGCAACGTCGCCTTCGTCTCGCTGCTGATCTCGCTGTTCACCGCAATGCTAGTCTATGCCGCGATCGACCTGATCATGATCGGGCCGATCCGGACGATGACGCGCTCGATGCTGTCCTTCTCCGAAGCGCCCGACGACCCCGGACGCATCATCCATCCCGCCGCCCGCGCCGACGAGATCGGCGTCGCCGAGCGCGAACTGTCGCAGATGCAGGAGCGGCTGCAAAAGATGCTCTCCGAGCAGAAGCACCTTGCCGACCTCGGCCTGGCCGTGTCGAAGATCAACCATGACATGCGCAACATCCTGGCCTCGGCGCAGCTGATGTCGGACCGCCTGCGCCAGGTCAAGGACCCGACCGTGCAGGCCTTCGCGCCGAAACTGCTGCGCGCGCTCGACCGCGCCGTCTCCTACTCCGAAGGCGTGCTTCACTACGGCCGCACCCAGGAGCCGCCGCCTTCGCGCCGCAGGCTCAGGCTGCGCCAGCTGGTCGAGGACGTGCACGGCCTGCTCGACATCGAGCAGGGCATCGAGTTCGTCAATGCGATCGAGCCGGCCTTCGAGGTGGATGCCGATTCCGAACAGTTGTTCCGCGTGCTCACCAATCTGTGCCGCAATTCCGTGCAGGCCATGGCCGCAGACAATGAAAGCGCGCTGGTCCGACGCCTGGCGGTGTCGGCCGTGCGCCTGGGCAGCGTCAGCCGCATCGTCGTCACCGACACCGGCCCCGGATTACCACCCAAGGCACGGGAAAACCTGTTCGCGGCCTTTCGCGGCTCGGCCCGCAGCGGCGGCACCGGCCTTGGCCTGGCGATCGCGCACGAACTGATCCGGGCGCATGGCGGCACGGTGGAGTTGGTCGAAAGCATTGGCGGGCGCACCACATTCGCGGTCACCATCCCCGACCAGCCGGTCCGGCTCGACCAGGCCCGCAACGGCCTGCGCCGCCCGGCGTGATTGTTCGGGCGCTGTTTCGCCCGATGCTCTTCCCCTGCAGGCCCGGTGCCTATTTCCTCTGGGTCGGCGCTATTCCCTCCAGGAATCGCTTTTTAGCTCGGCTTCGGGCCCTTTTTAACATGGCGGAATCCTGACCGCCGTCGCCGGATGACATACTTGCGACAAAACTTTTGCCGGATCGGCTTGCTTTTCGGAAATTCAGTCGCTAGGGAACACGTCTCGTCGCGGCCGGTCGTTCACGATCGGCTAGCGGGGCCATGGAAAGCATGGCCTGTTGCGCGCCCGTAGCTCAGCTGGATAGAGCACCAGACTACGAATCTGGGGGTCAGGAGTTCGAATCTCTTCGGGCGCGCCATTCAATCCTTTGAAAACGCTGGGAAAATCGCGCCTCCCTGGGCCGGGCCCGGAAGGCGTTCATCGCAATTTTCCGTCCAGACCAAGTGCAGACCAAGTTTGTCTGATTTTCCTCGCCTTTTTCGCCCCCGCTAAAGCGGATGCTAAAAACACCGCCTAAGCCGCACGTTAAGGAGTCGGAAACCGAATCGACTCAGAAAAGAAACCGGGCGGCAATCCCGCGAAGAACAACCGCCCGGAAGCTCAGTAGCTAGGCTACCTTACTTTTTGATCGTTTCGACTACGTGAGTGCCGGGTTTGCTTTTCGCGGTTTTCACCGTGGTAAAGCGACCCGACTTCGCGCTGCGACCGATCTTGCGTGTGCCTTTGCTGGCCATCTGACACCACCTCCTTTCCGGGCTGTAGCCCTGCCTATAGCCGAGGCCCGTTGGGATGCGAATCAGATCACGCACGCGAAGAATAGCGCCTTAAAGCGATCTTTGCTTGCGCCTAGCAAGTAAGCGGCGTGCCTTCTGTCTGGGCGTTATCGGTTTCACCAATCCGCCGATTTCCGGCATTCCCGCCATTCTAAAGATCGCTCTTCGGGGTGGGTCGGTCCCGCGTCCCGGCTGGTCGCCGTCGCATACTGACGCTCCTACGGCACACCTGTTAACCGAGCTCGCGACCGCGAATTGGCCTCCACCTGCCATCCGGCTCCTGTTCCCGTTCAGGACGTCTGGCAGACTCCGCTTTATGCGCTGCTCTCTTGTTTGGGCGGGCATGGGACATCTTGACGATGCCGAGATCCCGAGCGACGATTTCATAACGCGTTACGAAATACGAAGGGCGGACAGATCAACGCAGAAATTCGTTACGCGTTACGAATAAGCGAGGGGCCGATGACGATGGCGTCGAAACCAGGAAAGCGGGGGCGCAAGCCAAAGGACGGCGCAGCGGCCATGTCGAACGCCGAGCGGCAGCGCCGTTACCGGGAGCGTGTCCGGCAGGGCGTCCAGCGCGGCGCCGGCGAGGCAGACACGGAGGCGTTGCGAAGGACGCAGGAGCAGATCGCTGCAAAGGCAGTGGACACGCTGGACCCGATCCACGGCTATGTCTTGGATGCTCGCTACGCCGCCACCGATGCCCTCATGTGGATGACCGGTCTGCGAGATGCCATTCTCGCCGGCCAGGACCATGTGCGCGGCCTCTCCCGTCAGGTCGCAAGGCGGGTCTTGGGGGTCGAGCAGATCTTAAGGAAGCTTGAGGCTGCTCTTGAAGAACAGGGGGCGGCGGTGCCCGCGCCGCCCTCATCAGTGGACCTGGAGACCTTGCAGGCCATCCTTGCGCACAGCCGGGAGCGGCTTGGTGTTGCGAACATGCAGGTTGAGTGGCTTCACGAGGGGATCACGCCGGACACGCCCGGTGAGATCACCGGCCCCGCGTGGCAGCTACGCTTCTCCATAGGGGACTGGAAGCAGACTGTCGATTTCGTGGGCGCTGTGCTGGATGGGAAGGGTGCGGAGGTGCCGGGCCACTGGACGCGTCAGGGCAAACCTGCCGCGAAGCGAAGGCGATCCGGGCGTTGACACCCTGATTCCCCGTGGCCCAGTACCCACGGCTACCCCGTCGAGGGTACTAAGTGGCCTTGCAGACACGACAGATTTTTGCCTGAGGACTCGAATTGGCGGGAATCCATCGTTTTACATCTGGCCATCATGGCGTGCTGGCATGCCATGATGGTATCCCAGTCGCCGCCGCGACGGGCGTGAGCCCTCCCATTGGGGAGGGCGGAGCCGGACCAAAGGTCCGGAGGGGGGAACGGGAGAGCGAGGATTCCAAATCCACAATCATTGTGGGTTTCCGCTAATCGTTTGCTGATAAATCGCTTCCGGGCCGTGGGGAGGAAACGCAATGGCGAGTTCAGTAGCGAAGGTCACGACGATGGATCGCGGGGCGGCGGTCGTGGGCTTCAGCTACGATGCTGTGCCCGTCGAGCATCGGGAAGCGGTGCGAGAGGACGCCCGCCAGATTCGAATGCGCCTGATCGAGACGGCCGAGGCGATGATGGACATCGGCGAGCGGCTGCATAGGTCGCGCGGGGCGCTGCCTCATGGCACCTGGCTGCCATGGCTTATTTCGGAAACCGGAATGTCCGAGCAGTGGTCCCGCGATTGCATGAATCTGTACCTTCGCTTCCATGACCAACCCACCCTCATCGAAGACCTCGACATCGCGCTTTCGCCAACCGCAATTGTCCGGCTCGCAAGCGCGCCGGAGGCGGCTTATGAGGACATCATGAGTCGTGTACAGGAGGGCGAGAAACTACGCGTGGTCGATGTCGAAGAGACGATCAAGGAGCACCGCGATCGGGAGCGTGGGATGAAGGGCAAGGGTCCGCGCGCCCGTGCCTTCGCCGAAGATGCCGCACCAGTCGGCGCGGATGCGCTCCAGCTACTTTTCGACCGTGCCAGGGACGAGTTAATCCCGCAGGTCATCGCGCGCGCCCAGGCGGTCCTTTGCGTCCTTGAGGACGCGGAAGAAGCGATGTCTTCCGGAAAGCGCGTCACGGCCAAGGAGTTGCAGAATCTCCGGTCGAACGCGCAATGGCTCACCGATGCGCTGGAGCAGCTCTCTCAGCGACGCGCCGGCGGACAGGCCAAGGTGGTCCATCAGACTTTCCTTGACCGCCCTCCGCTTGATGCTGGCCCGTGGTCCGACGCTGCGGCGTTCCTCCGGGACATCTCGTCGTCCGACGCGATTGTCGCGGCCTTGAAGGCTGGCGTGCCGGCCTTCGTGGAGCGTGGCGCAAAGGCGCTCCGGCTGGCGCTTTTCCGTTGAGCCAAAGGCGCGACCCGACCTTGTCGGTCGAGGTGGACATATCCCAGTGGATGGCAAGAAGGCGGCTGAATCAGGACGCCATGAGGTGCACCAAGGCAGTCGCAATGCGTCGCTGCTCCCGGCGGTCTATTTGTGATAGAGAGGAATCTCTTACCTCGGATGGACGGAGCCACCATGCGCGCGATCCTGATGACAGAAAGCGACGATCAGGGAAACATCTGGATCGATCTGATCCCCCCGGTGGAGGTGCGCACGGAGCATTCCTCACCGCACAGAATTGCTATTAAGGCAGGAGCGCTAAACACTGAGGACGCTCCCGATCCGGCGATCTGGTTGCGGACCACGCGAACTGAAGCTTACCGCTTGATCGATGACCTTAACGCCGCCTTACAGGAGGGCGACAGAGACGGGGCTGCCAAAACTATTAAGAAGACGACGATTATCTCGCCCGTGAACGGCGGAGTGAATTCGGAAACCGGCGAGATGGTTCTCCTTCTTAAGGGAGCATCGGGTCTCGAACAGCAAGTCGAGATACCCTTCGACCAAAGTGGCGCGATGCTGGAAATTCTCGAACGCGCCGCCTCGGCGGCGGGTAAATGGCATGATCAGCGATCAACCGTAACTGCGGACGGTCTCCAGACCATCGATATCCGGCCCCGCGAGACGGAATTCCTGATGCTCGGCGAAGACCCCGCGTCGAGCAGGCCCATTCTCGTCGCACGGCTCGTCGGCGGACATCAGTTCTCATTCGTTCTCGATCAGAAAATCGTCGAGCAACTGCGAAACAGGCCCCGTAAGAACGACGAGCAGGCAGCCCCGTCTACGCATCGATGGGCGACCGTGGCGGAGGATATCGAATGGTTTCAGAGGGAATGGTGCACGCTCTATGAGCCGCCTTCCGACTCAGACCTTCGGCGCGGAAGCGCAGCCTTGCGGCGGCTTCTTGTCGACAACATGTTGCATGCGGCCTGGCGACACTACGGCTTCCCAGACCAGCCGACCGTTACCGGGCCGGACCTCAAAGCTTTACTTGCTGAGCACAGAAGGCCTATCCGGCATGTAGTGTCGCTGATTGCGGGCGGCGCAACCCTCAACGGGATTCAGTTTGCAATGATCGGCGCGGCCCGGGCTGACAATGCAAATACGGGCGTTCCCGCCGACGCGGAAGAAGGCTTTGCGGTAGAGGTATTTAGCGTTTCACGGGATGCGCGCAACGGACCAGGTGACAGCGGGTTGGTCCATCTTACCGAGAAGTCTTTCCGGCTCAATGACTATCTCGACGCGCCGGGCGCGGTCAGGCGGGGGACAGCATTCAAGCGCCGGGACATTATCAAGTATTTTGCGAACTACGCCGGAGGGGTCCATCTGGACGGGGTAAAGATGCGCGGAAAGGAGGATGAATTTTACGAACACATTGCCGAACTCAAACAGAAAATTCACGCGGATACGATGGACGGGCTCTATTTCGAACTGCTGTCCATAGGACAGGCGCTCGGAAAATCCGTCGACCTTCAGGCGCTCGCGGCGAAAATCCGTTCGACCAAGTAGCGGTCGATTAAAGAGATTGGTTCACGGTCATCCGGCAGCCGCCAACGGCGAAGTTCCACCCGATTCAGACCTTCCCATTCTCCCTCCTGGAAGCCACTTCTTTTCCCTCGATTGTCGTGTCCGGCAAGGCCATTTCTCTGACCTTGGAGGCCCCTTTAATTCCATGGGGGTGGGGCGCAGCCCGTCACGGTGTCGGCGGTTGAAATTGGGTGAATTTCAAATTACGCATCCACTGACGGTTGCATATGTCAGCATCCGGGAAAGAGGATTGGAACTATGAAGGTCGAGGAAATTCCCGCCTTTGTGCAGGACGTCATCGACGCGGGGTGTGACATCTGTGCGATCGGACATGAGGGGTACGTCATCGGCGACGCTGATTTATCCGAAGCCGAATACAAGGTCGCTCGTCCGCAACTCGCTCGAATCAAACGCGTCTATGGGGACCGCGATCCTTTGCTCCCGGAGATCGTCGCTTACCTTCGCGCGCTGGGCCGATATATCGAGATTGGAAATTCCCGGGTCCACTGAGACAGGGCTTGACCTGTGCGCCGCCGGCTATGACCATCAATGTCAGCGCAATGAAAAACCCCGCGTCATAGGCCTGGCAGCCTCGGCGGGGTTTCACGAGAATGGTTCGATGTTGAGTTCACTCCTCGCCAGTGTCAATAGTCGACAGGCCCGCTCCAGGTGAGCGCGCGGCTGGCATACACGCCAGCCCTGACATCGCCGACATCCAAGCCAGAGTGTCAACAATTTGATATATCAGCGCCGCCGAAGGCCTTTGGTTCCGGCGGTCGCTACGAAGCCTTCGATGCGCTCTGGCACGTCCGAGCATTGCATCCGATGAACAGCCGCCTGGACGGCGGCCGCCGGACCGGCACGGTCTCTTTCGGGCAGCGCGTCGCGGACTACGAACGACCGTGGAAGGAATGGTCGACGGACATCTCGGAAGCCCCCTTCATCGCCAGGGACTTGGTCAGTCGGGGCGAAGCAACGGACCTTTACGTGTCCCAGAATTCTTTCCGGGGCTGGCGGCGGATCGCGCAGCTTTCCACGTTAGGCGCCCTGTATCAGGATCTGGATTATCAGAAGCGAAAGACCCACGCGGGTAAAGACCCGCGCGTCGTCGCTGAGGCGGCCTTGGAGGCCCTGGGCGAAGCGGGAATCCCCGCCCCCTCTTATGTGATGCGGACGGGGCGCGGCCTGTGCTTGGTCTGGCTGCACGAGCTGCTGCCCCGCGCCGCTCTGCCACGCTGGCAAGCAGTGCAAAAGTGCCTTGCCGAGCTTCTGACCCCTTTCGCCGCTGATAAGGCGGCATTGGATGCTGCGCGTGTCTTCCGCGTGTCCGGATCGATGAACTCCCGCGCGGATCCGATCGACGCGGAAGTCCGGATGATCTGGTGCAACGGCGACGTCGCCGAGCCGTTCCGACATGTGTTTTCAGACCTCGCCGACGAGGTGCTGCCGCATACTCGAGCCAAGCTTTTCAGTCTGTCGGCCGAGCGGGCGATCAGGAAAGCCCAAGGCCGTTGCCCGGGCGTGTCGGCTCGGTTGCTGACAGTTGCCACGTGGGCTGAGACGATGCTGTCGGACCTGCAGCGCCTGCGTGCCCTTCGCTATCCGGAAGGAGCGATCCGCGCCGGCGAGCGCGACAAATGGCTTTTCTGCGCAGCGACGGCCATGGCATGGCTTTGTCCCCAGCAGGTGCTGGAGCGAGAGCTTGCGGCACTGGCGCATGAGGCTGCCGGCTGGCAGGAGACCCAGACCCGCAGCCGCATGTCTGCTGCCCTTGGCCGCGCGCGGATGGCGGCAGCCGGGGTTAAGATCGAATGGAACGGCAAGGAAATTGATCCACGCTACCGCATGCGGGCAGCGACCGTCATGGAGTGGTTGGAGATCACTCCCGGCGAGATGCACGAAGCGGGCCTGCGTATGCTCGTTGATACCGACCGCGCCCGCGAGCTTGCGGCGGAGCGGCAGGCCAAGTCCCGTCGGCTCAAAGGAGCGGCAAGCCGAAGCGAGGGCCGCGCCGCCCGGATCGCGCTTGGTCGCCAGGCGATCTACGTCCAGGCAAGCGAAGGCGCGACGGTCGCGGACCTTGCCGAAAGGTTCGCCGTGTCGCCGTCACATGTCTCAAAAGCCATGGCAGAAGCCCGCAAGGCCGGGAGTCGCTGAAAACCTCAATGAAAACAGCATCTTTCCGGTTCGTCACGGTATATGGTGGCGTAGCCCTACCAGAACGAGCGAAGCGACCCGTCTGAAATAGAATTACTACCCCCGAAGGCATGGCTCGACGGGCAGTGCCGAGCGCAGCCCCCTTTCGCCGACATGCGGCGTTCGATTTAGGCTTGTTCCTAGACTTTTAAGGATTTCCTCCAGAGTTCGGAAAGCTCTGGTCTGTATAGGGAGCGCGACTTCACCGCCGCGTCCAATCGCGGCAACCAAACGGCACGCGACTAGGAAGGAGGGCGCTCATGAATACGACTGCAACATGCTGCGGCTCCTTCGGGACGTCCGGCCTCCTCACGGGACATGTCTCCCCTATCGGCCTCGGAATAGACCCGTTCAAGCGAATACGGGCTAACCGGACGAAAGGAGACATCACATGTCCGATAATAAATCTCCCAAATGGGCGCCGCAGGCTCCCGATGCTTGGGTTCAGCTGATCCCTGACACTGCCGAGGCGCTGGTCGCGCCGCATGGTGACGTGTTCGAGGCGGCTGTGTACGACTACCGCACGCAGCAGGTGGCTTGGCCGCTGGAGGGGGAGGAGAAGTTCTACCTCACTCTCGCCAGTGCCAAGCGTGGGGGTACGGCGGCTCTCAAGCGGCTTGGATATCTGCGGACCGACACCCCGCTGGCCGAGACTGAGGTCGACCAGGTTGAACACGAGCCGAGCGGGGTGCCGCCGGCTGGGCTGGGCATGCCTCAGTCAATCTGGTTGCCCACGGCTCTGCAAGCCGTGGTTAAGGGCAAGGGCATCGCCGTCACGTGCTTCGTCACGGTCAGCGATGGCTGCGTCGAGGGCATCGCGAAATTGGGGAGCTACGTATTCCGTGAGGAATACCCGGATGAATGGTCCGCGAAGCGTGGCGTGCTCCAAAGGGCGAACACACTCATCGACTGGCACGCGTAAGCGGTAGCCATAACACCTGAAAAGGCGGGCGGCCCCCAAGGCCGCCCGCCTTTCGTTTTTGCGCCGCTTCATCATTCGAACCGGGCTGCCGGCGGATTTCAGATTTTGATTCATGCATGAGATGGCGTCACCATCGGAGGTAGCCAGCAATGGGCGGTAACACCGCCACTGGCCAAGGGAGAGGCGAAGCCCTCCCTGTGGAACCCACCCGGCCTGACGGCCGCAGGAGATCGATGAATGCCGGAGCAGCGTCAAACGATCGTCACGACGTTCCGCCTCTCTCTTGAAGAGCGGGCTGCGCTGGACGCATCCGCCGACGCCGCCGGGGTTGGGCCGAGCAGCTATGCCCGTCGCGCCGTCATGGCCGCAGTCGGCCGAGCCGGCGCCGTGCGCCGCAAGCCGGACGGTGCGGCAAAGGCCATCGGGGCGGCGCTGGGCGACCTCGGCCGGATCGGCAACAACATCAATCAGCTTGCCCGACATGCCCATGTCGGCGGCCGTGTCCCGGCCGAGGCGCTGGCAGCCGTCCGCCAGGAGCTTGCCCAACTGACCACCGCCGTCCTTTCCGTCCGGCTGGAGCGGCCACGATGATCCTCACGACGACACGGCACGGACGGACGCAGCGCGATGCCCGCTACCTGCTGGCGCACCTGTCCCGGCAGGACGGGCAGCGGTCGCGTGTTGTCACTCTAGCAGCGCCCGTCGCTGTTGAGGCCGAGGCGCTTGCCTACATGCAGGGGCTCAGGGACGGCAGCCGGGCCAAAGTCGCCTTCCATCACCTGTCCCTATCGCCGTCGGTTCCGCTGTCGCCAGAACAGCGTGACGAAGCCGTTGCGCGCGTCCTCGCAGCGATGGGCGCGGAGGACCATGCCCATGTCGTATGGGAGCACTCGGAGAAGCCCCGGCATGGCAGCGACGTTGATACGCACTACCATATCGTACTATCGCACGTCGGCCCGGACGGCCGCGCGCTTGACGACGGCCGTTCCTATGTCCGCCTCGAAGCCGCAGCGCGGTCCCTTGAATCTGACTTCGGGCACGGCGTGACGCCGAGCCGCCGAACTGTCGCTGTCGTTGCCGAATTGGAGCGCACCGGCCGCGCCGATGTAGCAGCGCGCGTCCGGGGCGAGCAGCCGCCTGAGCCGCCCGCTTCCGCCATGTCTTCTCGTACCCGCGCGCGGGCCGAGCGGGCGAGCTTGTCCCTTCCGGGCGTGCGCGAGGCCGTCCGGAAGGCCTGGGCATCCAGCGATGGCCCGGCGGCGCTGCGGCAGGCGTTGGCCGAGGAAGGACTCGGTGTCGCTTCGGGGGAAAAACCCGGCGTGTGGATCGTCACAGGGGCGGACAACGTGACGCTCGGCGCGCTTGACCGTCTCGCTGGAGAGAAGCGCCGCACCGTTGCGGCGAGAATGCAGCATCAGGAGGAATCCCATGACAAAACCGCCAGCCGCGATGCGGGCCCTGAAAATGGTCCACGACGAGGCCCGGCAGGGCCGCGAGGCGGCGGAGGCATTGACCCCGCTGCTCGCCCTGCTGGACCCGGCGGCCGAGGGCCAGGGCGGACCATTGCAGGAGGTGACGGACCTCCTCACCACGATCTTGACGACGCAGCAGTCGATCCTACAGGTGATCGAGGCGCTGTCCTCGCGCGTGGACGCACTCGGGCAAGGACAGCGCTAGCAGCGCTTATGCTTGCCCATGCGGCGCGGGCTCCCGCCGTTCGGACAGCGGCAGGACGCCTTCGGCGGAGATCAAGGCGGCCCCGTGCCCGAGATCTCCTCGCGGTGCGCCGGCTTGCTAGTGTCGATCTGGATGACATTCGCAGAATGGCGGAGGAAATGGGCCGTAGGGCGGCCGCGCTGCTCGCTCGCCTCATTCGTCCGGCCGATCCGCGCGAGGAGTTGGTTGCCCGTCTACGGGCCGCCCGAGCCCATGTCGGAAATGCGCGGCGAACGGCGTCGACCGGGAAACCCCGCCGCGACCAGGAGGCAGAAGCTGCGGTTCCGACATATCGGCCAAAACTCTAGGGGAGGAAGCAATGAACCGCAAAAACGAGACCAGGGACGGCAAAGGCCGGACGTGCCGCGACCGCTTGAGATACCAGCGACAGCAAAGAAAGCGCCGGGGCGATCCGGCATCATCCGTGTTCCTGCGCCTTCTGGCCCTTGTGCTGGCGCTCTTCGGCCGTGCCCCATTCCTTGCTGTCCCGGCTTCCCGGCTAGCGCCGACGCAAGGCTCGCCTCTCCGAGAACGGGAGGACGTGTCGCCGCAGCAGCGGCAGCGCGAGCGGGGCGAAGGAGGCTATGGCCATCTGCGGCCTGCACCGGGGTCGCGACCGCGCCGGCACGGCCGCTATCGGTCGAAACCGTCATACCGTAGACTTGTCGCCGACCTTCGGCGGCCAAGTCCGGCAGCGCGCGACGAAGCCGCCGCCGTCCTGCGGAGGCGGTTGCCACCCGAAGCGCACGAATGGTTCGATGAGGTGGTGAAACGGCGGGACTGGTCGGCGCTGGCTTGGTGCGCCAGGCCGGACGCGACCGACGAGCAGACCGAGACTGCCATGTTGCGAGCGGCACTCGATTGGACGGAGGCCCGCAAACCGGACGGGGGCGGGGGCGATTCTCCACCCCCGCCCGGCGATGACGACGACGGCCCTAGTGGCAGGACGCCTTAAGGATGGTGGCTGCTGCTGCTTCGGCGGCGCTCTTGGCGCTGCGCAGCGTCGGTGCCCAGCCGTGTCGCAGTACATCGGCGGCCACTACGTCCCATTCGACGCCTCCGGCGGCAAGCGGGGTCGCGACGAGATCGAGCAGCGAGCTTGTTTCACGGTCTCGCATCCGGCCTGCCGTGTAGCCGCTCACGGCCCGTTCGCGCCGCCAGCGTTGTTTCCTGATCTTTACTCGTGCGCTCATCAAATTTCTCCTGTCGGTTGTAAGCGAAGAGAGGGAACGGGAAAGTAAGCGAGAAATCAACTCGTTGATGTAGAAAAGTTTTTCAGCCGTTTGGCGAACATTCGACTTCGAATCCTTACCCCAGAGGATTCGCGGAGTGCGTGAATTCTTCTCCTGGAGGTTGAGTCGTTTAGAGCAAAGGATTCAAGGGTTAGAAAAATATTTCACTCAAGCCCACTAAGGGACATGCCCATGGAGCCGTCATCTTCTCGTTCCGTCCTGGCAGGCCCGTCTCCATGGGGCAACGGGCCAAGGCTCGCTCCGCCGTGCCCGCCCCATTCTTTGCTGCGGAAGGAATGATCTAGGACGCGGCGAGGCACTGATAGTCAGCGCAGGTAAACCGGAAATGGGGCCGCGAGACGCCCAATCGACACCACGCGACCAAGCGAGCCGGCATGCTGCTGAGCTTACCTGTCACCTTGCCAACGCCTTCCGGCAGAGCGGCCCAGCCTTGCCGATTGTCGGCATCGGGATTGCGGCCTGGGAAGTTGCTGTCGGGGCTGCGCCGCCTTCACCGTCCTCGATGAAAGCTTATCTCGCGATGTAGGCATTCCGGCGAGTTCCTGGCGGCGCCAGCGGCTGTTTTGCGGTTGTCGATCAGCAAGGTTGATAAGCCCATAGCCAAGCGCCAGCGTCTCTTTCAGAGAGCCAGGGCCCATCCGCCCTTCTGATCTCTTTCTCCCGCACAGCCGCATAGGGCGGCCGGGAGACCCAGATGATACCGACGCACTTGATGAAACAGCTTCTCGAAAATGGCAGGGCTTCGGCCCAGCGCGGGCGCTCCCTTGATCACCTTCCTGTCGTTCGCGTCATATCGCTCGACACCGGGGCAGAGTGGCTGCTCTCGGAACGGTCGCCGGAAAACGAGAGCTTGGCTTTCGGCGCTTTCATCCCTGCTGATGGCAGTGTGCCTCAGTTGGGCTGGGTCTCTATCCCCGAGCTCTGTTATCACCGCTCGAAGGCTGGGAGGCTGCTCGACGTCGACACCGCCTTCCGGGCCACCCGGACGATCGGAACGATAGCTCCGGAGGTCCGGTTCACAGGCCGGATACCTTCCGCGCCGGGGTGAAACGCGCAGCGGACGTCCTACCGTTCCACCTGGCAGGGCAATCCAGGAACAAAGCGAAATTCGTATTGCTAAATGTTGACACCAAGTGGCCAATCGATAGGATCGTTCGTAAATGTCGCTACAGGGCGATTCGGGCGAAGGCACCATGACCAAGGAACCTCGGCGGGCAAAAACAGAGACACTTTCGCTGCGGCTGGATCCGAAAACGAGATTCATCCTTGAGCTGCTGTCGAAGATCAAAGGCCAGAACATCACGGTGGTCGTGGAGCGCGCCATAAGGGATGTGGCGGGAAACACAGCGATCACGGTGGAGACGAACGACTTCGGAGCTGAGACGAGCAGGACAACTTGGGTTGACTATTGGGACCCAGATGACGGAGTCAGGCAACTAAAGCTCTTGGCCGTAGCAGAGTATCCGACGAATTTCGAAGAGGATGAGCTCAGATCGTTCACCCTAACTCACTGGATGTTCTTCTATCATGATGAGAAAGGCACAAGAATACGGAGGCCGTACGTAGAAATTCTATGGCCGAAGATTGAGGAATACATGACGCGCTGGAAGGAGAAGAAGTCCGAGGATTATTGGGCCGCTGGCGAAGCAATGCAGAAGGCTTTGAGCGCGGCTCGCGTCCAGCCGCCTGAATGGCCGTACAAAGCAAAATCGAAGCCCAAGGAAGCGAGGGAACTAGACGACGAGATACCGTTTTAGAAGCAAAGGCCGCATGGACTGCAATCCATACGGCCTTCTTTTTTGGAAACAAAGTCGCAACGGTAAGAGCGCTTCTGTAGCGACCCTCCCGAAGCTCCCCTGTCTCGCCTCGCATCGGGATAGAATCACACGGGAGCCAAGAGGACAAGAGAAAACAGCGCTCGCAACCTCGTTGAAGGAGGATTGCCTATGAGCGATCTGCCCGAACCGCCACCCGGCAAGGTGTGGATCTGTCGCCCGTACATTACCGTACGCGGTCGCCGGATTTTCGCCGCAGCCTATGGCCTCAAGGCGTTCTGTTTCCTGGTTGACGCCTAGCCAACGACAGGGGGGCGGCCGGACAGCCGCCCCTCTACCTGAGTAGCTGCCACGGTCACGCTGATAGAAGCCAGTGGAGTCATCTATCAAGACAGCCGACGCAACTCCAAGAAGGAGCGGTCGCCGCCGGCCCACCGCCAAGCGATATATTCACGCCATCCCAGGGCGGCCTTCCATTCCCGGTACGCCCAAGACCTAGCTCTACTTCGCTGCTCGCTCTTGGTTGAGGGTGAAGAGGTGGGAGAGGACTTCCTCGTCTGGAAAGTTAGCGGGCCAGCCATAAGCTGCGGCCACGGCCTCGTCCAAGACGCGATGGGCATGGTCCAGCCAGGCAGGGCGCTCGTTGTAGAGATTGGTCAGCGTCCGCTTCCTCAAAACCTGCGCGGCTTCCTCGCTCACCGGAAGGGTTCGATCCGGGAAACCGGGCACGACCTCGGGCTCTCGTCGAACAAGATCCGAAGGGTTCAGCCAATTCTCGCGAAGTTCATTGAGCCGACGCGCGGCATTGGCGATGGCAATAGCTCTCGGATCATCGGCATAGGCGGCCGCAGAGACATCCGGCGTAAGTCCTTCAGGAAAAGGAAATGTTTCAAAGGTCGTAGTCGGCGTGTAACGGGGATCGTTCCCAACACCGAGCCAAGTTCCCATGCCGAGCGCCCATAGCTCATGGAAGCGCGAATGAAGGATCCCAAAGATCGTGTCGTCGTCCCGCGCGATGGCAATTGTTGCACTGTCGGCAACAGTGGGAAGTTCTCTCCACGCGAACACCCGATGCCGTGACACCCGGGGTGTAACGATGAACCGCGTACACCCTGTCAACGCTTCCCACATTCCCTGTCGGGCTTCGACGTGCCTCCACCAAAATCGCCGATAGAGTTCGCGATTGTTGCTGGCGCGTATGGGCTTCACGTTGTCGAGGACATGGGCGAACGGCTTCTCGAAAAGCGAGGCGTCCGCCTCTGGCATCTCCCAACCGAAGTCGACAATCCACATGTCTCGGGGTCGCCGGGTGACGTCGAGACCATTGATCCATGGTTTTAGAACGTCGCTGTTAGCCCTGCCGTTAGGATTCAACGGCAGCCGCAGCCAGTGGCGGGCAAGGTCTCCGGGGACGTCGAACGCCCCGCCCTTCGTATCTCCCATGAACGCGACATTGGTGTTCTCAGTAAGCCGCGCCGCCTTCGTTAGGTCGAAGTCCGTCGCCGTCAAATCGGCGTTGATCCGTGAGACTGGCTTTCCGTCCAGGTGGGGGATCTCGCCCTCTCTCAACCTGCCGAACGCCAACATGGAGACGCGAACGGCTGCTCCTTCAATCGTCCATGGCTCGTCTGCCCATGCGGCGGCGATGGACATGTCATCCGTGATGTCGTCCAGCACTCGGCGATTAGCGCCACCGCGTATGGAATTGGTGGTAACGAGCCCGGCACGCGTCGTTTTCCCGTCGCGAATGGCGGACGCCGCCTTCTCAACCCAATAGACGACAAGGTCGGCCTCGGCTGGAACCCGTCCCCTATACAGGTTGAACAGCCGATCAACTACATCGCCACCCAGCTCGGATCGGATCAGCTTGCCGCCGAGAAACGGAGGGTTGCCGACGACGGCATCGGCCTCAGGCCATCTGGCCTCGATCCATTCGCCGCCGCCGTTGTCGTTCGGAACCCATGTCATCAAGGCGTCACGGCATTCAATATTGTCGAGAGGCTTCAGGATTGGGTTCTGGCTGGCCGCGAAACCGTTCTTCAGCATCCACTGAATTTCGCCAATCCAGACCGAAACCCGCGCCAACTCAGCGGCATAAGGATTCAGTTCGATGCCCTTTACGACCTCCGGGCCGATCTGCGGGAATCCTCTGGGCAAGCCCAACGCCTCGGCCTCTACCTGCGCCCGGTGTTCCAGATCCTTCAGAGCTCTCAAGGCGAGATAGAGGAAATTGCCGGAACCGCAGGCCGGGTCGAGAACTCGGTAGTCGGCGAGGCGTTTCAGGAAGCGGTCAAGGATTCCCTGCGCCTGATTCCTAGCTCGTGTACCTGTCGCTCCTTTGGACGTCGCCGCCTTCTCCATCAGCGCGGCGATTTCCGCCTTGGCGACCTCCCACTCGGCTGTCAGGGGCTCAACGATCACAGGATTGATGATCATCAAGATCTTGTCGCGGTCGGTATAGTGCGCGCCAAGCTGGCTGCGTTTGTCCGGGTCAAGGCCGCGCTCGAACAAGGTGCCTAGGATGGACGGATCAATGTCGCCCCAATAACGCGACGCCGCATGGTGGACGATCTTGATTTCCTCCTTGGTAAGATCGAAGGCAAGATCGTCGTCGAACAAACCGCCGTTGAACCACGCGACCTTTTCGAAACCTATCCGACCGCCGGCCTTCATGGCGATGAACAGGTCGCGTGCAAAGGATTGGAACTCGGCAGGGTCTTCCAGCGCTCGGTCCAACATGCGGGTAAAGATCGCGTCCGGGAGGAGTTTCACGTCCTCGGCGAACATGCAGAAGACGAGGCGGTTGATGAAATGCGCCACCTGTTCCGGAACATTGCCGCGCTCGCGGAGTGATCGCGCCAAGTGGGCAAAGTCTCCGGCGACTTCCTCAGTGAGTTCCTGCCGAGTCTTTGTCGGCCGCAGCACGTCCGGATCGGAAAAGGCCGCCTTTAGCCAGCCGCGCTTCTCTGCGTCCTCAAGATCGGCGATGGCGATCTCGTAGACTTTGGAAACGCTGTTGGTCCAGTTGGTGTGAATCCTGATCATCGTGCCGATGTCAGACACGATCAAGAGCGGCGGGTTGTCGAGCGCGACGGCGTAGCGCTGGAGTTGGGCGAATGCCGTATCGAGATTCGCCTTTGTTCCCTTATATTCCCAACCGAAATGCCCGCGCTTGAAAACGTCGGCGAATCCATTGCCGCCTGTCGTCTTCGAGGCGCCTACCTCAAAGCCGTAATCCTTCCCTGTGGGGTCGACGTCGGCCGGCGCGGCTCATTCAGCAGCTTGCACAGATCCAGGAAGTGCGCCTGCGCGCCGGCTCGCTCCTTGATCGGGGAGTTCTGCCACTTCGTGATGAATTCTCTCGGCGTCACTGCGATCTATCCCCCAGCCCTCGACCGTGACCACAGGACAGCAGGGCAAGCTGCGGCGAGTGCGGAGTGCCTCGCGGCCCTGCCCGAATAGCATACGAAAACTTCCGGCGTAACAAGGGATGGCTCGCTCCGCCATGGGGATGCCGTGTGCTATCCCGCTCCGATCGCCCAATCCCCGGCTATATCGCCCAATCCCCAGCTATAGGGTCTCCAGGTCTGGCATGCTTCTGTTCGCTTCAAAGATTACATGTCGGCTTAAGCGGTCATCGCTTTCGCGATGGTGATCGACTTGTCGAATAGCCCCGCCAGTTCATGCCACTCAGCACGGACAGCAGGCATCAGTTCCGCATGACGGGAACGATCCGGGTGGCTTTCCGCCGCCAATATCCCATCCACCAGCTTATCTTCGGGAAGATTGCGGGGGTCAAGCTGGTCGATCGGCAGGCCAGTTGGAGATATTTCCTTCTCGCCAATGCCCTCTCTAAAAAGCGCTAGTTTCATTCCGATCTCGGAGAGAAACTCCCTGACCCGCTCATCATGTTCGAACATCAATTCGATCCGGAAGGCGTTGACCAATGCATTCTTCGGGCCGGGTAGCATCGCGACATCCCGGATTTCGAATCCTATGGGATTACGTTCGAGATATTCGTCGTAGGCATCCACGGCGGCCTTTGCGACCCGAACCATTTCCGCATCCGCGTCCGAAAGGTGGAAGGGAGTCGTCTTTCGGTTTGGCGGTTTCTTCTTGAAAAGGCCTAGGATCATTCTTGCCTCTCAATTAGCAGGGCCTTTCGATCTTTGCCGATTCCGTAGCGGTTTCCAAGGAAACCGAACAGGAGCGGGAACACAATGAGCCCAGGCAGCCCTATCGCCTGACCGAAAGCAGCGACACCTACACCGCCGAAAACAAGCCCAAACAGGATGCCCAATGTTGCCCCCGCGATGGACCATTTTGTCTCGTACGGCCGATCAAGCGCAGCAGCTCGTAAACCGGAGCGCACCCTGCCCGCTAGCTCGCGAAATCGATTGTCCATCCCACCTCCCATCGCTTTCACAAGTTGCTCTTGATGATCTCAAGTGAGTGGTTCCTAGCGTGGACAACTTTCGGGTCCCTAATTCTGTAGTTGATATTGCCGCCCGTTGAACCATCTTTCTCAATTAGGCCGAGGTTTTCCATGCCAACGCAGTAGTTCAATGTAGAGCTACCTGTGCCCGCTGCATCGTTAAGCTGGTTTCGCGTGAAATTACCCGAGCCAAGTTTAAGTAAGTGCTTTATGTAACCATAAACATCCATAGATGACGCTTTTGCATTGGACCGACGCGGGTAGTTCTCGTAGTAATTAAAATTTTGAACAAACTCGTTGAAACCAGTCATCATGGCCTCATACGAAATATGGCTTGATGCATTGTCCATCGAATATTGAGCCTTCATTATATAATCTAGGACATGCCAAAGGTCGCGGGGGTTCTTGTTCGCAAGGTTAAACATGTAGGCAAGCGTATCGCTAGTAACGTCCTCACTAAATAGACTCCTGAAATCTTTCACGTTCCCTTGTGAAAAAACTTCCGCACGACGATTAAGCGCTGCCTCCAAGTCGCGCGCGCTCCAATCAAGAGGCGCGCAGTGAACCTTCTGAGTCCGGATTTTATCTTTGACCATATTGAAAGGCGCGATCCAAAGGGAAATGATGACCTGCATCTCCTGATTCAATAGAAACTTGGTATCGGCAACCATCGGCATTACGAATGCCGCAACGTCTTCAGCAGCACTATGGAAGCGGGGATCTTCATCGATCTTGTCCATGATAAATACGACGGCCTGGAAGCCCAACCCTCTGCAAAGGCTGAGTAGTTCGTTCAACTTGGCATATGTTGCCTCCGCCTCGTTGAAGTCAGACTTCGCTGTAAGCTCTACGTCCGGAAGGTACTCCCGAAAGGTCGACTCCATCGGCACGGTGGTGCCGAGAGCTTTACCTAGAGCATCTCCCAAGAAATGGGTGGCTGCGTTAAGACCAACATTTGCAGGAAAACGAATAATTCGATAGCACCACGTAAGCGTTCGCTTTAGTCGGCCTATCTGTATGGCCTCTATCTTCCGCTTCAATTCTGCCTTCGTATGCGTTGGTACGAAGTGATGCAGGAAGTATGTGAGGCTTACCTTGTCCTCTTGGGACAAGCGGGACACTTGAACCGCTTGCGCAGCAATCTTCTCGAACAATTCCTTAGCGACTGCTTGAATTGTAAAGCGGTAGAGATCGGTAGCCTGATAGGCGGTCGGCAGCCCAGAAAAATCACTTATATTTACAATCAGTTTCTTGACTAGTCGGCCGTCTGTTTTCGCTTTCCGTATGAAATCAAGGATGATTGCTGTCTTTCCAGACCCGCGATCACCAGTGATGATCAACGTACCGCCGCTAACAAACCCCTCCATGATTGGGCCGTACTTGGATGTCGAGATAAACAGGTCAGAACCTTTGTCACCTTCATTTTCGGCATTCAGAAGCCGGAACGGGTATTCCGAAAGCCCCAAGCGCTTATAAAAGTCTTGAAAGGAAACGTCAGTCATCGGGCCCCCCTTTTTTATTGACGTGATAATTACAGCCGGGGGGTGCAGTCAAGACATCATATGCCGTTAATCTCAGGGAATACCCGGTAATCATGTTTTGATGGAGATGGGACAGAAAAATGATAATAAAACGCATACCGGGCGGGGTTAATTGTCGCTTCATTCCTCAGGATGTCCGCGCTTGGCAAGCCTTTCCCAGAGGAATCCCGCTACGACCCCGAGATCGCTTGCCGGGTCGCCAGCGACCAGATTGAACCTGCAGGCCGCTGCGACGGAAAGCGCGGCCAATACAACGCGCTATAACTTCGAGGCCTTTATTCGTCGCTCGATTTCCGGAGTTCGGACAGCTGGGCGCGCGGTTTCGATTTTTCGATGGCCTCTTTCGATTCCATTTCCTGATACCAGAGCGGGGTATGAGTGCTGGACTTTTTGGAGGCAGTGCCGCCATGGTCGAGAACCAACACATGGTCAAGCGGCAGCACCTGCCGGAAGGCTTTGAAGGAAAAGGGACGATGCTTTGCCCACTCCTTTTCCACCGCATCGAATAAGGCCGTCGTCCACGCTTCCATCGCGATCGCTTTGAGTTCCAGCTTTTGGCTGAAATCATATGCCTGCCGCGTGATTGGCGCCGCGAACCGTGGCGCGTCCCCCGTCTGGATGCTTTGATGGTCGAGGACCGCCGATATGGCATCTCCCCGCACCGTCAAGTTCCCGCCTTCGGTAGCGAAGGTGGTGCGGAAGTCGTGGGTGGAGAATTCCTCGATGTCTCCCAGGAGGTCTGGCATTTCGGGAAATTCGATCCCATCTTTTTTGGCTTTCTTTCTCGCCTCCGCGTGGGCTTTTAGGTCCGCAGGGCGTCCGCGCAACCGTTGGATGAGGAGGCGAGGCGTTGACCTCGACAGGTGCGCGTCGACCTTCCCACCCTGGAGCCTGGTTGCGGGGAAGACGTACTCGGAATCCCTCGCCGTTGCGGTGGCTGCCCTTTGGAGCAGTAGCGCCACGCGCGGAGGGATCGGCAAGGAATGCGCCCGCTTCCCTTTCATCGTATGCGCGGGGAAGAATGCGATCTTCCAGTCTTTCAAATGATCCGGCGCGCCGGGCCACGGCAGAATGTTCTTCTTCAAGAGCTTGAGGCCCGCGCTGGCCCGTTGCCCTGTCAGGGCGAGCCACCATAGGGAACAGACCGCGTTCAGGGAGGTTTCCCTTTCAACTCGCCGCTCTGGCATGACGCGATGCTTTTCCGCTAGGTACAGGAGCGTTGCGGTTTCCGCCAGGGACGGGTGCCGCGTCTTCGCTTGAGGAATCGTCTCCTGTCGCTTTTTGAGCTTGTGCCACCAGAGATTGTCGTCATCGAGCCCAGAGGCATCGGAGTCGTTCTCCTCGGCATAGGAGAGGGCGGCTTTCGCGTAGGCGACGAACTGCCGGGAAGGGGCCATCTTCCCGGCCTCCGCCAGCGCGTTCCGGACTTTTTCCAGATCGCCACGGCGCAGCGTGGAAAGGAGGCGGTTGTGTAGGTGATGCGTTTCGGGGATTTTCAGCAGATACCGCTTCACTTCCTTGACCGACTCCAGAGAGGGGGTTTTCGTCTCTCCCCGCGAGTTGGTACGCGGGTTCGACAGATAGACATCGGCATACTGCCGAACCATTTCGGCCCATGTCCACTTGCCGTCTTTCCGCGCCGTTGAGGCGGTTGCCGTCACGGCGGCGGCTTCCGTGCCCTCGCCGGCGAGCCGCGCGGCGACATAGGCCTTCGCGTCTTTTCCGGCTTTCAGCAACGTCAGGACCTCCCGCGTCATCTCGCGGGCCATGTCGGCATCGCCAACATCATCGACCGTTCCAAGCTTCACCGTTTGACCGTTCCATTTCACAATCCAGGCAGCGGTTGCACCCTGCACCCGAAGCTTCAAATTGATTTCGCCCGTGTCGGCGAAGATGAGCGAGCCGGACGTTCCATACGTCCGCGCCTCCGCCGCCTTCCGTGCTTCCTTGATGTGTTTCGCCCCTATGCGAACGCGTTCCGTTGGCATGCTGTCGCCCCTGCCTTGTTTCGATACAAAAGGCTCTAGACCAAGTGCCAGACCAAGTAAATCTTCTTCGGGAATAGCATTGCCGGGTTCAGTTTTTGGCGACGTCAAATCTCAAATTCAGGTTAATACATTGATTTTTTGACGATTATCGCCTCATTTTCGAAACATCGGGCGGCAACCGATCAGATGTGAATTTCGCCATGACACGACTACGAATCTGGGGGTCAGGAGTTCGAATCTCTTCGGGCGCGCCATTTCCGGTACAATGCCTCATGGCTCCCTTTAAGCAATCCAGCTTCACCGCAACCGGCATAAAGTCGCTGTGTTGGCGCGGCGATGAACTCATCGATTGGGTTGGTGGCGGCCGTGCCTTCGCAGCCGATGGCACCGAGCGGCCATCGACCGTAAGGTATGGCTACCGTTTCGACGCCGCGACGGCATCGCCGGATGGCCGCTTTGCCGTGATCTACGAAAGGCTGGGAACGAAAGGGCTTCTGCTTTGTGACGGACGGGTTCTTCGTGAGCTTGATCGCAGCTTCTACCATGCGGACGCGTACGAATATCCCGTTGCCCTGTTCAGTGGCTCCGACGGCCGCGTCCTGCTCGCGCATCGCCCCCGAGACTATTGCCGCATCGACCTGGAGGACGCCGAAACCGGTCGATTGCTCACGGAATCGCTAGACCGCAAGCCGTCTGATTTTTTCCATTCACGCTTGGCATTGAGCCCCAATGGAAAGCGGCTGCTTAGCGCCGGTTGGGTTTGGCATCGTTAGGTCTCGTGGTGTCCTTCGACGTGGCGCAGGCCCTTGTAGATCCGCGTCACCTTGATGAGGGCCAGGATCTTCCCACGTCGCCGAATTCAGGGTTGGTTGAAGAGAGTTCGGCCTGCTGGCTCGACGATGACCGCATCGCAGTTGCGACCTCGACCCAACCCAAAGCCGAACCCGAGGACGACGAACCACGCGCTGGGCTGGCTGTCTACGATGCGGTTCAACGAATCCGCCTTCAGGCATTCCAGCTGGAGGAGCCTGCTGGAACAATCCTAGCGCTCGGGAAACACTTTGTTCTTTCGCTCTATCGGCATCCAAAGCTGATCGATCTTTCGACCGGCAAGATCGTCCACGTGTGGACTGAGTTGCAGTCAGGCCTTCAGGACGGCAGCATTATGTGGGGTCTCGATGGTGATGCGATACCGCCGCCCATGGCCTTCGATCCTGCAACCAAGCGGTTCGCAATCGTGAACGGCGAGACCGTCTCTCTGATCGAATTCGATGGTTCTGTAGTCGGTAACGGGTAGCTGTCCATCGAAAACGGACTGCTGTGTCAGGCTGCGGCTCGGATTGGCCGGTCTCTTTTGACCATTTCTGCGGACCCGAACGTCGAGCCCGGCTTATAGAGGCATTCACGCCGGGCAACCCTGGTCACGCATCGTCGATCACTTGACCTTCCGGTACCAACATCGGAGCGAGGTCGATCGACTTCTTGCTTCTGCCTATTGCCTGCGACGCCTGGTTGACGAGGCAAGATAACCAAGAGCAACCGCCACAACGGCGACCGCGATACCGGCGCTGATCACGCCTGCCGGCGTTATCCTGGCACTGCCTTGCAAGATAACATGCTTGCCCAAACGCAGATCGAAAACGGACTTGATTTCCTCAGGGTGCTGGGGGGCCGCGGGCGAAGGTTCTTCTTGAACACCTGACATTTGAGCCTCCGGTTTGAATGTGTCGCCGCTCGTACGGCGGCCGGCGACTGGCACACTGATACTTGCCACGCCGAGTGCGTTTGGTGGTGAGTTGTATGAATTGATGGGCGCTAAAATAACATAGCAGTACCCAGTTTCATCTCCTCCGGCGCGCCATTACACCACCACCCCAGAGCAACACTGGGCACTCGGGGTCCGCGATCGACCCTCAGCGGCCATTCACCTTCGTGGCTTGGTCCTCGCGAGAGGAGGAAGCCGCCTGCCGGATGATCGCTCAGAGTCCGCACACTGAATCGGGACGTCAGAGGCAGGTGTCTGCTAAACGACTCTGGATATCCTCGACCAACAGGGCTGCTTCTTGCGCGATTGCCAATATTGTGCCCGACCGTCGCGAGATCGCGAAAGGCAGGCCGGCAAAATACACGCCAGGGGCGCCCGCGAACACGCCCTCGTGCAATGGTTGCCCTTGGGCATCGAGCACATTGGGAACGCGCACCCACCCGAAATCCCCTCTGAACCCGGTGCACCAGATCACCGTTGTGATCCCCCGCGCGGCGAGGTCAATTGATCGGACTGGTGGATTCGGCAGAAGCGCGCCAATCACCTCCGCCGGGTCCGGCTCAGCCCTCGGGGCATCGATCCCGTTGCGCGCGATGTACTCGTCGATATGGCTTCGAATTCTAGCGGAGCCCTCGTCTGCATAGCGAACATGCTCCTCTGCATCGTCGCTGAACGAGAGGCGGCCGTTGTCGACGCCGGTGAGGCGACCCAGCAAGACAACGCCTTGCGCACTGAGGGACTGCAGGCTGATCGTATGGAGCGCACCTGTCAGCGGCCTTCCAGGGATGGGTCCCTGCTGAAGTATTTCGCTGCGCGTCACATCTATCAGTCCGCTAAGAACCATCCAGACGCTGATGTGACTGCCTCGGTACATTCGGGGCAGTCGGCCGACCCGGCTCGTTGCAAGAAAGACAGTTCGCCCCGCCTGGACCAAGTCCTCGGCTATTTGGCCGCCCGACTGGGCGCTACCGACCACCAGCACGGCTCCGCTGTCGAGACGAGATGCGTTGCGGTAGGCCGATGCATCAATCTGTTGGACTTCCGGCGGCAGCAACGCAGAAAAAGGCGGGCGCGCCGGGCAATTCTGGTTACTGCTTGCGATCACCACAGTCCTCGCCCACAAGGGGCCGTCCGGAAGGGCCAGCCGATACAGGCCGCCGCTCGCAACAAGTTCCGTCACCGGCGTGCCGGTTTCCACCGGGAGGCCATACCGGACTGCATAGTCCTCCAACAGCGTAACAAACTCACCGCTTGTCATTGCACCGTCGGGATCGGGCCCAACATAGGTATCCCCTGGCATGACCGTTTGGCTGTTAGGTGTGTTTACCCGAAAGGAGTCCCAGCGCTGGGTCCGCCAGGTCTCACCGATGCGACCTCGCTCCAACACTCTATGACGCAAGCCGCGCTGCGTCAGCGCATGACTGACGCCTAGACCCGCCCAACCGGCACCGATGACGGCGGCATCAAGAATGTCCGTTCCGCTCGTCATTGGGCCCCCTCTGATTGTCACCCTATTGTACTTTGTCAGATTAGCAAATGGCCTGCTTTCTAGTGCTGCTTGCTCTCACGCGACAAGATCGAACACGGCAACACTTAGCGAGGCGATGACTAAGATGTCGCGTCTCGTGCAAGCCGCGCCTCTGAGAACGCCTGTCAACCGAACGTCCGCCATTGGCGCAGAGCTGCGGGTGAGTTCGATCGAGCTCGCGAGTTCCCTAGGGAAAAGCGCAGGTCGCGTCGTGACGCAAGTGGTGCCGCCGAGACGGAACGCGCTCGCTCGCGGGGCTGTCACGGTCTCTCGAAGCGATACCGTACCGAGCCGCTCCGCACGACCCGGAAGGATGCCGAGCCACCATCGCTTCGGCGACCGCTTTCCTCAACGCCGTCGCCGCCATGGTTCCCATTCGCCGCATCGCGAGAAGTAATGCGTGTTCGGGACGGACTCTCACTTCCATCCGTCTGAAGCGTCATCAGAGAGTTTAGCTTGCGCATTCGCGTAGCAAGGTTGTGATTTTCGCATCAAGATCGCGGGCGACAGCGAGAGCCTCCAAACTGCCATAAGAGAGCAGATAACTCTCCATTTTGTCATAGGAGACATGCACGCCATCGGGACGTTGATCAAGAAGGACTGTGACTGGGGCGTAGGATCCAGCATCGGGAACGTGCTTGACCATTTCTTTCATGATAAGTGGATTGCCCACCAAAAACCGCATGCTCTTAGGAGTGTCGCGTCCAGTCTCGCGGCGCAGAATGGCGCCCAAGTCGAATTCCGCGAAGAGCATGAGACCTGTGCGGCCTTGGCCGTTTTGCACAACACGCTCCAAATCCGAGAAGGAATTTGCAGCCCTCGTCTCCTTGAAAAATTCGACCATGTCAGGTTGCCCGACCGCTGACTTGAGCGCGGCCACAACGGCGTCGAATGGTTTGGAACACGTCAGGCTGAAACGCTCAACCTCGACCTTTGCGATTGTCATTTCTTTCTCCGCAACAGCTCTCAGGAACAAAGGCGCGACCGATCGCGCCGGGATTATGCAACCGCCGATCACGCTTCCAGGAAGGTCCGGACGTGGCTGACGAACAATTCGGGGTACTGAAACAGCGCGCCATGGCCGGAATCGGGATAGAGGACCAGCTGGGCGTTGCTTAGAGCCTTGAACATTGCGTAGGCGTTGTCCGCCGGCAGCATGGTGTCGTGGCTGCCGCTGACCACAAGGACGGGCTGGCGGATGGCGCGCAGAATGGCGTGCTCGGGATCAGGTGTGGCGCACCAAGTAATAAGCGCCTTGGCCTGCGGATCCGTCACCGCGCCGCCGTTATCGGTGTCCCGATCTTCCTTACGTACCTTCGCCCGCTTCAGGAACGCCAGGCCGGCCGACTGGCTGGCCGACGACTTCGTAAAGAATAGCGGCAGGCGGAGGTCCGGCGCCTCGGTTTGGGAGAACGCATCCTGGAGAACCGTCAACAGGTGTTCCTCTCCGCCTTTCGGCGCGGTGCCGACGAGGATCAGCTTGCGGACCAGCCGTCCGTGCTCGGCAGCGATCTGCTGGGCGACGAAGCCGCCGAGGGAAAAGCCCAGAAGGTCGACTTCGGAGAGGCCGAGCAGTTTGATAAAAGCGACCGCGTCTCGGGCCATCGCCGCGATATTGTCGGGCGTTTGGCCTGTCGAGCGGCCGACCCCGGCGTTATCGAAAACGATCACCGGTCGATCGGCGGCCAGAACATTCACGACGGCGGGGTCCCACGCGTCGATGTTGCCCGAGAAATGCTGCAGGAGAACCAGCGCGGTTCCGGTCGATGGGCCGAGACGGCGATAGGCGAAGCGGATTCCGCTGCCTTCGATGTAACGGGTGGGCGCCGTTTCCAGCGTGGCGGCGTCCTGGCTCGCGGTGTCGAACTCAGTCATGTCATCCTCCGGATGCTTGGCAAATAATCGAGTGGGATTAGCTGGTGCGGTTTTGGCTAGGTCTGAGCCGCTCGCGGTCCAAGGCATTCCGTAGTCCGCCGAGCACGCGTGCTCCCGGCACGAAAGTGCCGGGAGCGGTATCGTCACTTCACGAGTGCGGCCTTTTCAATCACGGCGGCGACTTCCTTCGCGTGGACGACGAGAGAGGCGTGGCTGCCGGCGACCTCCGTCGTCTGGGCCTTCATCCTGTCGGCGAACATCTTCTGGACCTCGGGTGCGATGACCTTGTCCTTCGTGCTGATCACATAGAACGTCGGCTTGTCGCGCCAAGCTGCCTTATCGACGGGAGCCTCGAACGCCGTGTGGTTCAACGGGAGCTGATGGTTTGCCAAGGATTCGGCGATCTCCGGAGGAAGGTCAGCCGCGACTGCCGAAGGAAACACTTTGGGATCGATGTAGAGGTTGCCCTGTTCGTCGGGATGGATCGCCGCGGCGCCCTCGGTTGCCGGACCGCTCTTGGATAAGCTCGCCAGAGATTCCCCCACGTCGGGTGCGAATGCGGAGACGTAGACGAGCGCCGAGACGTTTGGATCGTCGCCTGCTTGGGTGATGACCACACCGCCCCAAGAGTGGCCAACGAGAACGGTCTTGCCGTTCTGTTTCGCGAGCGCCTGTTTGGTGGCATCGACGTCCGCTGCGAGGGAGGTGAGCGGGTTTTCGACGAGCGTTACGTTGTAGCCCTTCTTCGTCAGGATATCGGCAACCGGCTTCCAGCTCGTCTGGTCGACGAAAGCGCCATGGACGAGCACGATATTGTGAGCCGCGCCCTTGGGCAGTTGAGCTGATTGGGCGGGGGCGGCAAGTGTTGCTCCGGCCATGAGGACGGTGGCGACTGAGAGTAGAAGATTTCGCATTGATTGCTCCTGTTGAGATGACGGACGACGCGGGTCCGGGGCAGGCGTGTCGGCAAAAGTCGTGGTTCTCCCATCTGCCATTTGCGCAATGGTTTGCCGCGCGACCTGTTGGCTCGACTTGAGATCAGGTAGTACATGGAGTATTCGGACGTTAGGCATCAATCGTCCGAATATTGTGTCTGACCGTCCGTCGTATTAACATCGGGAGGATGGACATCCTCGCCCAAGTGCTCGATCGCATTCGCCTCGGTGGGACTCTGCTCTTCCACTTCGAGCTCGGCCATCCGTGGAATCTGGCATTGCCAGCGCGCCCCTACGCCCTGTTCCATTATCTCAGTCGCGGCTCAGCTACCCTCGCGCTCGATGAGGGACGAGAACTCCACATGACTGCGGGCGACTTTGTCGTCGTCACACGCGGCGAGCCTCACCTGATTTATTCGGATCGCCGGACGACGCCGTTACCGATTGTGGACCTCGATCGACTGCCCGGACGTCTTGGCGTCGTTCGTCATGGAGGCAACGCGCAGCCGCTCTCGACGATGATCTGTGGCAATTTCACTGTGGAGCGGCCCTCGCGCGGCAGCGTGTTGGAATTACTTCCGCCCCTGCTTCTCCTGAAGCCGACGGAAGACGGCGGATGGCTCGAGGCGATTCTGCAACGCATGGTGAGCGAGTCGGCGCTTGCGCGTCCCGGCCAAGACGTCGCACTCTCACGACTGACAGAAGTGCTCTTCGTTGAGGTGTTGCGAAGCTGGATCAAGTCTCTCGATTCCGGAGAAGGCGGGTGGCTGGGGGCGATGGCGGACCCGCACATAGGACCGGCGCTTCAGTTGATTCACGAACGGCCGGGCCAACCCTGGACCCTTGGCGACCTAGGGCAACGCGTGGGGCTCGGTCGCTCGGCGTTTTCAGCTCGCTTCACCAACCTCGTCGGCCAGTCCATGTACCGTTATCTGATCGCACGCCGGATGTCGGAGGCTGCGTTTCTGCTCGAAACAACCGACGAGGCGATTGCAAGGATAGCGACCCGTGTCGGCTACGAGACCGCGGCCGCGTTTTCGAAGCTGTTCCATAGGCATCATGGCCTATCGCCTGGCCGTTATCGATCAACTCGCCGGCCTGACGGTGGCCGAAGGCAAGGGGACGTCCTGGAAGCAGAAGTCGCCGATTGACCTCGACCAAGCTGGCTACTGGAAGGTCTAGCGATGGGCGGCGGGGCGCCTCTGGCAAGAGTGTCCAGTTTTGTTCACAAATGGCGCGCAGAATCCTCACCCCGCCAGTACGCGCAGCCAGCCGAGGTCTCCGCTACAGACGGCCCGGCGCTTGGGTGCATCTGGTCTCATCCAGGCCGCCAGGCGACCAAAGCCGACTGTTAATCGGCGGCGCTCCTGCGACACGCAAGCCTCCGAGCTGGGTGCGTTGAGGTTGCTCGGAGTCAGCACTCGCGCCGATAGTGCAAAGCGACCGCGCCGCTGCGGAGCGGCTTCGCCGAGACCAGCTCGAGCCGTCGCGCACTGGGCAGCCCGCCCTGGTACAGGGTCGGGCCGTGGCCAGCGATCCTGGGATGGACGAGGAGCTGATATTCGTCGATCAGATCCAGCCGGTCCAGCTCGGTCGCGAGTTTGCCGCTACCAAGGAGCACGCCGGCCGGAGTCGCGTCCTTGAGCCTCTGTACACCTGTTCGCAGGTCGTCGGCGATGTGGTGGCTGTTGGCCCACGGGAAGTCCGTTCGCGTCGACGACACCACGTACTTCGGTTTGGCGTCCAGCTTGACCGCCCACTCGCGTAACGCCGGCGGCGCCTCCACGTCGCCGCGAGCCACCGCCGGCCAGTAGCTCTCCATCATCTCGTAGGTGATGCGGCCCCACAGCATCGCCCCGCCCTCGTCCATAAGGCGGGTGAAGAACGCGTGCGTCTCGTCGTCAGCGATTCCCTCCTCATGATCGACGCAGCCGTCCAGGGTGACGTTTATGCTGAAGGTCAATAGTCCCATGCGACGAGCCTAAGCCATCCGCTCGAAAAAACGTAGGGCTATTGCTCGCGGTTGATGTTCAACTTCCGCCGTGAGAAAGCGTTTCCCACCCGTGATCCGCTACAACCGGGCTCGGGGGCTTTCGTTTCCCCGTGCGAGGTCATCGATCGGCTCGGATTCCGTCGGCCTTGGCAAGAGTAATAGTCAGCCCACTTGCATCAATGTTTCAGCTCGCCACTTCTTGACAAAAGGGCGGTCGATTTGTGGTCATTGTCCTATTCTCAACATCACCTTGCGCCCGTCGGAAAGGGTTCCCGCTCCTGTGCCAGCTACGGGTTGTCTGCTGGTCAGCGAGAACACGAACCGGGATGAGAGTTGCCCGCAAACGATCGTCCCTTCTCCATGCGAGAACGTAAGATTGACGATAGCCGTCCCTCGGCATTCGGCCCCGGTATTGGTCTGTCCGCTAATAGTTCCGCGCCGTGTAATGCTGTTGACGAAAGCCTTCCCGGAAAAGGAGAGCGTTCCATCGGCAGTCTGACCGGAGACTGGTGCGATGATTGTGAGCAGATTTTGCGCCTGCGCGTAGCCGACAGCCTCTACGGCACCATACGCAATCAACATTGCGGCTAGGATTCGCCTGGTCTCGCCGAGGTCTCCGCAATGGTATCTCAATTGAAGCTTGCCAGCCCCGCGCGGCGGGCACCCTCCCGGATCGCGGCAATAGCGGGAGGATTGGTGACTGGATAGGAGCCGATAAACCCTTCGGCAGAAGTGTTTGGAAATTCTCTCGCCAACCGGTTGGCAATCTTTATTGCCTGAGGTGTTTCACCGAGCATGGCGTGCGCCATGGCCTGGAACAGCAGCGTTGCAGGCGAGTCCGGCGGTGCTTGGCTGAACGCGGTCAGGCACTCCCTGTGGAGACCTACAACGAAGCTCGATCGGCCAAGCATGCTATAGTACCAGGAAACATACGGATTGAGACGGATCGCGCGCTTGGCCAGTTCATATCCTTCCCGCGGGTCGCCTGTCACGAACGCCTTTCCTCCGGCAAGCAAGGCGAGGGTATCGGCATCGTGCGGTGCGGCCGCCAAGGCAAGATCATGTTCTCTTGCTGTGGCATCGAGATCGCCCTGCAAGGCTCGAAGCTCGGCTAGACATATGCGTGCATGGGTATCACCAGCGTCGAGCGCCAACGCTCGTTCGAGGCACAGTTTCCATTGCTCCTTTGCGGCGGAAGGGTCGTTGGTAAACGCATTGATGGCGGCGACGGCATGCGCCAGCCCCAGTACTGTCCAGGCTCTGGCAAGTCCAGGGTCGAGCTCGATGGCACGCGTCAGAAGCCGCACCGCTTCCGCATTCGAAGCGTGCGTGTACAAATTGTGCTGCTCGACGCCGAGCAGATAGTAGTCATAGGCACGTAGGCTGGCGGGGTGTTTTCGGCGGACAACATCGCGTCGAAGTTTTGCGAGCTTGCCGCAACAGCTAGCAAGGACGTTGACGACGTTTTCGGTGACCATGTCCTGCATCGCAAACAGGTCTTCCGCTGATCGATCATAGCGGGCCGTCCACAAATCGACTCCAGTGCGCGCGTCGACGAGTTGGACGCAGATCCGCAGCTGCTGCGCTGCCGCCTGCAAGGTCCCCTCAAGTAGATAATCCGCATTCAGTTCCCGCCCGATGGATAGCACGTCATCGCGCCGTCCCTTGTACGAGAGCATGGTCTGGCGGGCGATGACCGCAAGGTCGGGGTAGCGAGCGAGGTCGACCATGATGTCCGCCGACAAGCCATCGGCCAAGCGGTTCCATCGCTCGTCCGCGCTCAGATTGTCGAAAGGGAGAACCGCAACGACTGTTGGCCCAGAAGCCTTCACCGAAAGGCCACCGGATGATGCATGGCCCGTGTCTTGCTCGCGTTGGTCGGCAAGCAAGGTTGCAAGCGCAACTTTGCTGCGAATATCGAGTTTCCGATATATGGCCGACAGATGGGTCCGAACGGTAGTCGGCGCTATGAAGAGCGTCTCGCCGATTTCACGGTAGGTCATCCCCTCGGCGAATTTTGCAGCGACCACCCGCTCCCGGTCCGACAGACTGGTCAGAGGATTGCTCACGGCGCGAAGCATCGCTTCAAGTCTCCGATCCGCTACGAGTTGTGGCCGACCCGGCACGGCAAAATACTACAGATGCGATCTCGAAAACACTGCATTTGCACGATGCCATCCGACCGACACCAATTCTAGGCTTTCCTGTCGACGGGGTTTGGTCGGGTCGCAGAATCCCGATCCATTCAGGAAGCAGGAGGTGTCCATGACAAAGTCATCTATCTTTGCCGCAATGCTGGTGCTGCCTCTGTCGGTTGGACCGTGCTTGTCCGAAGGCACGCAATCTGGCGGCAAGCTGATTTCCGAAGATGCTGTGAGAGCCGTTAGTGCCGAATTGTATTCCGACATTCTGATCCGGGCGTGCAGGAACGGATGGCGCTACCCTCGGAGCCAAATCGAGAACGGCTTCAAACGGCATCTCAGCGAGCTGAAATTGCAACTGGTCGATCAGGGTTACACGATCCTGCCTGGTGTGAAAGCGAACCGCTCGCCCCGGAGTCTCTTCGCACTGGCATTTGTCGCCAAGCGCCAATCTGTCGCTTCGCGCCAGTTCGGCTGTCCCCGCCAATACTGGCTCGACGAGTGACCGTTCTGGAGCCCGCAACTGGGGCAGGAATAGCCGCCACTGGCCAGACTTCACTTGCCGAGCCGGCTTTCACCGTAGAGATGCTCATTTCACCGGGCGGTCAGCGCTCAAGCCGAGCTGTTCTATGGCTGCCCGAGAGGCTGCGCCTCCCCCGTCTCGCATTCCGGTAGTCGCACTGGTTTGGCGAGCTTTGCCAGCCCCTCGGGCTTGGCGCAAAGCGGGAAGCCGGCGAGCGGCATTGTCTCGATTAAACGACCGCGTTCCCTCTTGCTCGAGCTGAATTCATTGACCAGGCCCTCGATGGTCAGGTCCGGATACCGTTTGAGGGTTTCCCTGACTGAAGCATCCGCCTCATCGGTTCGACCCAGTGCCGCGAGGGAGCTGCTACGCACCACCCAATCCCCTTTGCCGTAGTTGTCGGGCGTCTTGCGCTCCAGCATCTTCGCGGCGTCCTCATAGCGGCCAGCCATAAAATAGGCCGTGGAGTAGAAACTAGTTGCCCACATCGGGTAATTCGGGTCGAGCCGTATAACTTGGTCGACCAACTGAGCGCCGCGTTCGGGTTCGTCGAAGCCTGCCGCGTAGCCGGAATAGAATGTCAGGATTTCGGCCGAACCCGGAGCGAGGCGGAGGGCCGTGTCCATCTCGACCTTGGCGCGGGAGTTGTCGCCCTTTTCTTTGAGGCTCATGCCAAAAACGGCGTGGGCCTCGGCGTCGCTCGGATCGAGCCGCACCGCGCGTTCGGCTACATCGGCAGCCGCCTTGATCTCACTCTCGGGATTGATACCGAAGCCAGCCAATATGTTATGAGCATGATAAAGTTCCACCCAGGCGCGGGCGAACCCGGGGTCCAGCGCGACAGCGAGGTTGAGCAGCCTGATAGCCTCCTCCTCATCCGCTACGGTAATCTTTTCAATCCTTTCGGTTCCGAGCAGATAGTAATCATAGACAGTCAAGTTGTCCGGCCGTTTACGCTTCGCTGCAGCCCGCCCCGCTCCCTGAATCAGCCCCACGCCGTTGCCGAGACGGTTGGTGACTTGCTCTGCAATCTCGGTCTGGACGGCGAACACGTCCTCAGCGGGCCGGTCCCAACGATCCGACCAAAGATGGTTGCCGGTTTGTGCATCGATCAACTGCGCGGTAACCCGCACCCGCCCATTTTGCCGCTGGATAGAGCCTTCCAGCACGAAGCCGACATGGAGCGCACTTGCGACCTGGCGGGCATCCACCGGCTTGCCTTTGTAAACTTCCGTCGAATTCCGGGCCACGACCTCAAGTTCGGGAAACCGTGCGAGGTCGGTGATGATATCCTCAGTCAATCCATCGGCCAAACGACCGGTGACCTCGTCGTCGCCATAATTATTGAAGGGCAGCACCGCGACCGACGGCTTGGCCCCCAGTGGCGCGGGCTGAAAGAACCACCAGGTCCCTCCACCCGCCAGAGCCAGCACCACGACGGCCGCCGCAGCCGTCTTGGTCCAGCGCGGCATCGCCTTGCGTAAGGTCCAACGCACCCGCTTGCCATCGAGCCTCACCCGGTACATCCGCACGGGGCGGTTGATGTTCTTGACATGCTGCTCGCCAACGAAATCGAGTGGCCAATCAAGCTTGCCCTGCAAATGGTCGTAGGCCGTACCTGACACCATTACTCCGCCCGGCTCGGCAAGCTGCTCTAGGCGAGCGGCGATATTGACGCCGTCGCCATACACATCGCCATCCACCAGTGCCACATCGCCAAGATTTATCCCGATGCGGAACACAATCCGCTCATGCTCCGGCAATCCACCATTGCGAACGGCCACAGCTTTCTGAATTTCGGCTGCGCAGATCACCGCATCGACCACGCTGTCGAAGACGACAAGTGCGCCATCTCCTAACAGCTTGACAATTCGACCCTGGTGCAGAGCGATCGCCAAATCGGTCACATCGGCCCGGATAGCCCTCAGGCGTGCGATGGTGCCAGCTTCGTCGATCTCGATCGCTTTTGAATAGCCGACCATGTCCGCTGCCAGGATCGCCAGCAGTTTCCGGTTCAATGGAGGGACGATCATCACCCGGCCCCGGACCAACAGGGCCAAAATGGTACACCTAATGCTGTGCCCTGACGAGAGGCCCGCCCCGCGGCGCGGACTTTGCGGTGCGTCGGACTCTTTCAACAGAATCGGCGCAAAGCGGTCCGCACTACGCTGGACGCAAGGGGCCGCTGTTTTGCCCAGCCTGAAAGCTGACAGTCGCTTCCGGCCCCATTGAGATGTTCATTGCCTCGGTGCCAAGCGTCGGCTCATGCCGCCAAGCGGGCCTAACACTCCGAGCGGGTGATCTCAGAAACCAACAGGCGCAGCAATGATATAGCTGCGCCCAATTTCCTTTCGGCCGGCGCGTCAGCTGGGTCTCGCCTATTGCCTGCGACGCCTGGTCGACGAGGCAAGATAACCCATCGCCAGCGTCATCACGGCGACCGCGATGCCGGCGCTGATCACGCCTGCCGGCGTTATCCTGGCACTGCCCTGCAAAGTAACATGCTTGCCCAAGCGCAGGTCGAAAACCGACTTGATTTCCTCTGGATGTGAGGGGACCGCGGGCGAAGCTTCTTCCTCGACAACTGACATTTGAGCCTCCGGTTCGAATCTGCCGTTTCGCGCAGCGGCGGGCGACTGGTGCACCAACATTCTGTGCAATGGCCGAGCCTATTAGAACTGATAGGCGCCAAATAACACAGCAGTACCAATTTCATCTGATCCGGCGCGCCAAATCCATTCATCGACTATGGTGCTTTGATAGCGACCATCGGAGGCTGATTTGACCATGTCCCCTGCCACCATCAAGCGTGCGTTGATCACCGGGGCCGGTGCGTCTGACGGCATCGGCTTTGCCATTGCCCGGCAGCTCGGCCATGCCGGCCATACCGTTGTCCTCACTGGCGCCAGCGCGCGTGTGCTTGATCGCGCCGCCGAGCTTCGTGCCGAAGACATCGATGCCGTTGCCGTGGTCGCCGATCTCACCATCGCTGCCGATGTCGAGCGGCTGCGGGCAAGCACCGGCACCATCGATATCCTGGTCAACAATGCCGGCATGGGCTCGCTGGCATCGCCCTCGGTCGACAAGGCGTTCCTCTCGATGACCGAGGCCGACTGGGACCAAGGGATCGACGTCAGCCTGAAGACAGCGTTTCTGGTCACCCGTGCATTTCTGCCGGCGATGGTCGAAGCGGGCTATGGGCGTATCGTCAACGTGGCGTCGGTCACCGGGCCGCTGGTGTCCTTCGAAGGCACCGCCGCTTATTCCGCCGCCAAGGCCGGAATGGTCGGCCTGACCCGCACGCTGGCGCTCGAAGTGGCGAAGAGCGGTATCACCGCCAACGCCGTGGCCCCCGGCTGGATCGAGACGGGGTCGTCGAGCGAGATGGAGCGGACCGCGGCCCTGCATACGCCGCCAGCGCGGGCCGGCCGGATGAAGTGGCCGCAGCGGTCGTGTTCCTGGCATCGGAAGGCGCCAGCTATGTCAACGGCGCCCTGCTGGTGGTCGACGGCGGCAACAGCCTGCAGGAACGCAAGGGCTGAAGGGTCAAAGGCGCTTCGCCGGAACGAGGCAGCGTGTCCTTCCGACAGGTTAGAATTCGGTGCATAACACCCGATCGATGCCCATTAGTCCTTGCTGATATACCGTCCGAAGCGGATAATATCCGTTGGGGCTTTCAGCAGGCGAAATGCTAAATCGGATCGTAGCTTCCACAACGTCGCGCCAATTCAACTTTCTTGTTCCCGATGACGTCACTGACGCTATCGCTGGATATATCGACTCCTCTGCTCCCGGACGCATCATCTCGACCTTTTCGGCAGTTCAGTCAGTGCGAGATAAAGTCCCTGATTGCGAGCTGTCGGACGATCAGCTTGAGCGGTGCGCTGTATTGGCAGCAGTCAACGAAGGCCTAGCGGTCCACTTCGATCGGCGGGGACGCCAGCCGGATCCATATTCGTCGCTAAGTAGGAGCCACTGGCATCTCGTGCCTATTTGGAAAACCAGGACGCGACTGGCTGTCATGGCATTCCAGCGGCCGAATGCAGCCGGGCTCGCCGGCTGTACCCCTCCGCCCGTTATCGTTGGCCGGCCGCAGGTCCGACCGCAGCGCATAGAACTCAGCCCATGATAGGCGCCGGCCGCTAAGGTGTTCGAACTTCTTCGGACGTGCCAATGAAGGCCGGCCAGGCGCTTCATCCCGTTAGCCGGCGTTTTCAAGACGCCTTGGCGAGGAAACTCTGGTAGTCCGATTTGGCCTGCAGCAGGCGCAGCACGTTGTCGCGGGATCCCCGCACATGGGCGCGCGCCAGCGTGCCGGCCCGGCTGGCATCGCCGGCGCAGATCGCGTCGACGATTTCGGCATGCTCGTCGCGGGCGATCTTCCATTCGTCCAGCCACAAGAGCTCGGTCCAGACATAGTGCTGACACTTGTCGAGGATGCCGCACAGCATGCCGTGCAGCATGACATTGCCGCTGATCTGCGCGATGACGCGATGCAGGTCGATGCCAGCCTCGAGCTCCTGGAATTTCTCCCTGGTGGTGCGATCCGGTATGGCGGCCAGCCGCTCGCACTCAGTCAGAATGGCGCGCAGCCGCGCCTTGTCCTGCTCCGTCGCCACGGCCGCGGCCAACTCTGTCGCATGGCCGTCGAGCAGTTCGCGGATCTCGAAGGCCTCGCGGAACATGCTGATGTCGAACTCGGTGACGACATAGCCCTGGCGAGGCCTGCCGGTGACCAGGCCATCGCGCTCGAGGCGGTTGAAGGCCTCGCGCACCGGCGTGCGGCTGACATTCAGCTTTGCGGCGATGTCGCTTTCGGTGACGCGCGAGCCCGGTGGAATCTGGCCGGTCACGATCATCGCCTTGAGCGAGGAATAGACCGAGTCGCGCAGCGTATTTTTGGTTTCCTTGGCCAAGGTTTCGTCCCCAGTTCTCCGGTCTTTCAGCCGGGACACGCACAGCTGTAGTCGCAGTCGGCGTAATTTGCCACGCCCCAGCGAGGCCGTCTCTTTCCATCTTTGCCCTGCTCGATACGCCTGAATTCGATCGCGCCGGACGGTGTTGACATCACTGATCGCTAGGCTACACTCAAAATTGTATACAAGATAGCATGCGAAATTAAAAACAATGGGAACACCGGTTGGAGAGCCGAAAATGAACATGACCCGAAACGTTAGCGTTGTTGCGATTGCCGCCCTCATGGCGTCGCTCGCAGCCCCCGCCATGGCGGGCGATACCATCACTGTCGCCTCATGGGGCGGCACCTACCAGGAGGCGCAGACCAAGGCGTTCTTCAAGCCGACCGCCGATGCGCTCGGCATCACCATCAAGGAAGACACCACCAACGGCCTCGACGACGTGCGGCTGCAGGTCACGGGCAATGCCGTCAAATGGGACATCACCGAGCTAGGCGCCGACGAATGCGCGCGCGGCTCGAAGGAAGGCCTGTTCGAAAAACTCGACTACGGCATCATCGACAAGAGCGGCATCAACCCGAAGCTGGTCCATGACGACTGGGTCGGCATTTCCTACACCTCGGTCGTGCTCATCTACCGGACCGATGTCTTCGGCGACAAGGGCCCGAAGACCTGGGCCGACTTCTGGAATGTCGAGAAGTTTCCGGGCCGGCGCGCGCTGAGTGGCAGCCAGGCGACGGAGACGCTGAGCGTCGCGGCTCTGGCCGAGGGCATTCCGATCGACAAGGTCTATCCGGTCGATATCGACGGCGCGCTGAAATCCGTCGACAAGATCCGTGGCCATGTCGATGCCTGGTGGACCTCCGGCGCCCAGGCCATGCAGTTGGTCAAGGACGGCGAAGTCGACATGGCGAGCATCTGGAACGGCCGCGCCGGCACCTTGAAGAAGGAAGGCGCGCCGGTCAGCTTCTCGTTCGACCAGGGTGTCCTGACCGCCGACTGCATGGTCATCCCGAAGGGCGCCAAGAACAAGGAAGCCGCCATGAAGGCGCTGGCGATGTTCGTCAGCCCGCAATTGCAGGCCAACCTGCCGCTCTATGTCGACAACGGGCCGGTGAATGAAAAGGCCTTCGAGACCGGCAAGATCCCGCCGGAGAGGATCAAGGACATCAATTCGGCGCCCGAAAACGTCAAGAAGCAGGTGCTGCAGGACGCCGAATTCTGGCGCGACACGCTGGTCGAGGCGACGGAAAAGTTCAACAATCTGGTCCAGCAATAGGCCCTGGCCAGAACCCAAACCACGGCAGGGCGGCGCAACCGCTCGCCCTGCCTCTGCCGCCTCAGTTCAGGAGACGATGATCTTGTCCATTGCGCCATCCGCGCTGCCGATCAGCATGCGCCGGATCGAGAAACGATTTGGCAGCGTAGCGGTGCTGCGCGACCTCAACCTCGATGTCGAAGCCGGCGAGTTCCTGACGCTGCTGGGGCCTTCCGGATCCGGCAAGACGACGCTGCTGATGATCCTGGCCGGCTTTGTGCGCGCCAATGCCGGCAGCATCAAGGTCGGCGACGACGAGATCATCACTACGCCGCCGCACAAGCGCAACATCGGCATGGTGTTCCAGAACTACGCGCTGTTTCCGCATATGAACGTCTTCCACAACATCGCCTTTCCGCTGAAGCAGCGCGGCGTCGCCAGCACCGAGACGGCCGAGCGCGTCGAGAAGGCGCTGGATCTGGTCAAGCTGCAGGGCCTCGGCGAGCGCCGGGTCAACCAGCTCTCCGGCGGCCAGCGCCAGCGCGTGGCGCTGGCGCGCGCCATCGTCTTCGAGCCGCGCATCGTGCTGATGGACGAGCCCTTGTCGGCGCTCGACAAGGGCCTGCGCGAGCATATGCAGATCGAGCTGCGCAGCCTGCATCGCCGGCTTGGCATGACCACCGTCTATGTCACGCATGACCAGCGCGAAGCCATCACCATGTCGGACCGCATCGCGGTGATGAATGGCGGGCGCATCGAACAGCTCGATAGACCGGAAACCCTCTACGCCACGCCGCAGACGCGGTTTGTAGCCGGCTTCATCGGCGAATCGAACTTCATTCCCGTCGAATGCCGCAATGGTTCGGTCTGGTACGAGGACAGGAGAATCCATACCGCGGCGCCGGCGCCGGCATCGGGCCAACACCTGATGGTGGTGCGGCCGGAAAAGTTGCGGCTGCTGGCAAATGCCGAGCCGCAAAGCGGCGTCAATGTGATCACTGCGACGGTCGGTGACATCATCTACCAGGGCGACAGCTTCGTCTGCTACGCGGCGCTGCGCGACGGCCGCCAGCTGGCGCTGCGAGACTATTGCCGCAGCGACGTGCTGGCCAGAATGCCGGCTCCCGGCCAGCCGATCAACCTCGGCCTCGACGCGCAGGACACGATCCTGGTGGCATCAGACTGATGAGCGCGCAATCCGCCTTCCACGCATCTGCCGGCGATCTGAATGCGCAGTCGTTGCGGGCCGACGCCCGGCGCGAGTCGCTGCGGCTGCTGGCGCTGCTGTCGCCAAGCCTGTTCCTGGTCTTTGCCATCATCGTCATGCCGATCGGCTGGCTGTTCTGGCTGTCGCTGTTCGACGAGGCCGGCGTCCTCAGCTCCGCCAATTATGCGCGCTTCTTCGAGCAGGCCTCCTACATCAAGACCTTCGTCACCACCTTCAAGGTCGCCTTCATCGTCACCGGCGCCTGCGTCCTGCTCGGCTATCCCCTGGCCTACATGCTGTCGCAACTGCCGCGCCGGGCAGCCTCGATCTGCCTGATCTTCGTCATCCTGCCGTTCTGGACCTCGGTCCTGGTGCGCACCTATGCCTGGCTGGTGATCCTGCAGCGCAAGGGTCTGATCAACAGCTGGCTAATCGACCTCGGTGTCATCAGCCAGCCGCTGTCGCTCGCCAACAATCTGTCGGGTGTCGTCATCGGCATGACGCACATCTTGTTGCCCTTCCTGGTGCTGCCGCTCTACGCCTCGATGAAGACCATCGACGGCGACTGCCTGCGCGCCGGGATGAACCTTGGCGCGGGTCCGGTCGCCACCTTCCGGCAGATCTTCTTTCCGCTGTCGCTGCCCGGGCTTGCCTCGGGCGTGGTCATCGTCTTCGTGCTTTGCCTGGGGTTCTTCGTCACCCCGGCGCTGATGGGCGGCGGCAAGGTGATTATGTGGGCAATGCGAATGGAACAGACCACCAGCCTCTACTCCAACTGGGGAGCCGGAGCGGCCCTCGGCGTGGTGCTGCTGGTGGTCACGCTGGCGCTTCTTGGGCTGTTCCAATGGCTGCTCGGCGCGCGCGCCACCGGCGTATGGAGTTCGCGATGAGCGAGGATATCGGCCTGCCGATCTCGCACCGGCAACGTCTGTGGCTCTACGCCCTCGGCGGCCTCGTGCTGTTGTTCCTGATCGCGCCGTCGATCATCATCGTCATCATGTCGTTTTCGGATTCGACGCTGCTGCAATTCCCGCCGCAGCAATGGTCACTGCGCTGGTACCAGACCTATTTCCAGTCGCTGGAGTGGCGCGACGCGACGATCGTCTCGGTCAAGGTGGCGATCATGACGACATCGGTGGCAACGCCGCTCGGCACCGCCGCCGCCTATGCGATCAACCGCGGCACGCTGCGCTTCAACGGCACCATCAACGCGCTGCTGACGGCGTCGCTGATTGTTCCGGTGATCCTGATCGGCATCGGCACTTTCTTCCTCTATGCGCGGATCGGGCTCAACAACACGCTGACCGGCCTGGTCATCGCGCATACCGTGCAGGCCTTGCCGCTTGTGGTGCTGACGGTGCTGTCGGGCTTGCGCTCCTATGACATGAACCAGGAGCGGGTGGCGCGCAGCCTGGGTGCCGGACGGGTCGCCGCGTTCTGGCAGGTGACGATGCCGCAGATCCGCTTCTCGATCGTCTCGGGCGCGCTGTTCGCCTTCATCACCTCCTTCGACGAAGTGGTGGTTTCGCTGTTCATATCGGGCGGCGATACGACGACATTGACGCGCCGCATGTTCAACGCGCTGCGCGACCAGATCGACCCGACGATCGCCGCCATCTCGACCTGCCTGATCGTGCTGTCGGTCGTCCTGTTGTCGGTCGGGCAGATGTTCGGGCGCAGGAATTGATTCAAGTGACCATGGGATATCCAGACAGAATGCGTGATTTTCAGTTTCCCGGCCGCTCGCCGGTCCGTGCCACGGAAGCGGTTGCCGCGACGTCGCACCCGCTTTCGACGCTTGCCGCAATCGAGATGCTGCGCTCCGGCGGCAATGCCATGGATGCAGCCGTCTGCGCCGCCGCCGTGCAGGCGGTCGTCGAGCCGCAGTCGACCGGCATCGGTGGCGATTGTTTCGTGCTCTACTGCCCTGCGGGACAAGGCGACGTGCTGGCCTTCAATGGCTCCGGCCGCGCCCCGGCCAAGGCAACGGTCGACTGGTACCTGGAAAAAGGCTTCAACTGCATCCCGCTGCAGGGACCGCATGCGGTCACCGTGCCGGGTGCTGTCGACGCCTGGGCCCGGTTGCTGGAGGACCATGGCCGCAAGGGCCTTGCCGAGGCGCTGGCGCCGGCCATCCACTATGCCGAGAATGGATATGTCGTGCATGACCGCGTCGCCTTCGACTGGGCCGAACCGGAGACCGATCTGTCGGCCGACGAGCATGCCGCGCGCATCTTCCTGCCCGGCGGCAAGGCGCCGAAGGCCGGCGATGTCCACCGGCAACCGGAACTCGCCGTCACGTTGCGGATAATCGCTAAACACGGCCGCGCCGGATTCTACGAAGGCGCTGTTGCCGACGATATCGTGCGCCGGCTCAATGAACTGGGCGGGCTGCATTCGACCGAGGATTTCGCCGCAACCAGGGGCGACTATGTGGCGCCGGTCAGCACCTCCTATGGCGGCCACGACATTCACCAGATGCCGCCGAACAATCAGGGGCTGACGGCGCTTTTGATGTTGAACGTGCTGTCTGGTTTCAAGCTCGGCGGGCTCGACCCCAACGGCGCCGAGCGCCTGCATCTGGAGATCGAGGCGGGGCGGCTGGCCTATCGCGACCGCGACCGCTTCGTCGGCGACCAGGATCATGTCCCGGTGCCGGTGGCACAACTCCTGTCCAGCGCCTATGCCGACCGGCTGCGTGCCGAGATCGACCACGAGCGTGCCATGACGCATCTGCCCCGCCTGGACCTGCCAGGCAGCGACACGGTTTACATCTCCATCGTCGACCGCGACCGCAACGCGGTCTCCTTCATCAACTCGACCTATTATTCGTTCGGCAGCGGCGTTGTCGGGCCGAAGACCGGTGTCGTGCTACAGAACCGTGGCTCGAGCTTCCGCCTCGACCCGGCCCATCCGAATGCCATCGCGCCCGGCAAGCGGCCGATGCATACGATCATGCCCGGCATGGCAACCAGGAATGGCCGCGTGGTGATGCCGTTCGGCGTCATGGGCGGCGGCTACCAGCCGTTCGGACATGTCCATCTGCTGACCAACATGCTCGATTTCGGCATGGACCCGCAGCAAGCGCTGGATGCGCCTCGGGTATTCTACAATGATGAAACCGTGGAGGCCGAACGCAACGTGCCCGCCGAAGCAATCGAGGGCCTGCGCCGGCGCGGCCATCGCGTGGCCGAGCCGCATCACCCGCTGGGCGGCGGGCAAGTGGTGCTGATCGACTGGGAGAAGGGAACGCTGACCGGCGCCTCCGATCCGCGCAAGGATGGTTTGGCGCTTGGGTATTGAAATGATCGGTAAAGTGGTGGCGTGGTCCGGAGTCGGGCGATTACATCACCGGGTGTTGGCGCAGCCCCTCATTGCCCTGCCAGGCATTTCTCCCCGTATGGTGACGGGGAGAAAGACGATTTCATCGATGGTTTCGCCAATCGCCAGCGTTACGAGAAATGCACAGAGGGCGCGGCTCCCTCTTCTCCCCGTCTCTATACGGGGAGAAGGTGCCGACAGGCGGATGAGGGGCGGCGCTAACGTCAACTATCGGTCCGAGGTGATTTGCGCGGTGGCCGGAATCGCCGCTGGACTTTGTAAGCGGTCGCTTGAAACATAGGCGGTGACATGACCCACACTGGAAAAAATGCAGACCTTTCCCACCGTCTCGTTGCCGGCGCCGATGATGCGTCGGCGATTTCGGCGCCCGAAAGAGCCACGCTGACGCATGGCGCACTGCGCGAATTGATCGCCGACACGGCTGCCGCGCTGCATGCGCGCGGTATCGGCCGCGGCGACAGGGTGGCCATCGTGCTGCCGAACGGGCCGGAGATGGCCACAACCTTTGTCGCGGTGGCGGCAGCCGCCTCCACAGCGCCGCTCAATCCGGCCTACCGGGCGGACGAGCTCGATTTTTACCTGACCGATATCGGCGCCAAGGCGATCCTCGTTGCGCAGGACGAGAGCGGGCCGGCGGTGACGGTGGCCGAACGGCTCGGCATCGGCGTGCTTCGGCTTATCGCCTTGCCTGACGCGCCGGCCGGAAGCTTTATCATCGAGGGCCCTGCGATCGGGCCGCAAGCCGCGGATGAGATGGCGCAGGACGGCGACATCGCGCTTTTGCTGCACACCTCCGGCACCACGTCGCGGCCCAAGCTGGTGCCGCTCAGCCATGCCAACATCGCGGCCTCGGCCGCCCATATCGGCGCGACGCTCGGCCTGACGGCGGACGATCGCTGCCTCAACATCATGCCGCTGTTCCACATTCACGGCCTGATCGCGGCGGTGCTCTCCTCGCTGGCCGCCGGCGGCAGCATCTACTGCACGCCGGGCTTCAACGCGCTTCGCTTCTTCCAGTGGCTGAGCGATGCGCGGCCGAGCTGGTACACGGCGGTGCCGACCATGCACCAGGCGATCCTGCCGCGGGCGGCACGCAATGCCGAGGCGCTGGCGGCGGCGCATCTGCGCTTCATCCGCTCGTCCTCGGCGTCGCTGCCGGCGCAAGTGATGGCCGAACTGGAGGCGACCTTCGGCTGCCCGGTGATCGAATCCTACGGGATGACCGAGGCGGCGCACCAGATGGCATCGAACCGGCTGCCGCCCGGCCTGCGCAAGCCGGGCAGCGTCGGCGCCTCCGCCGGACCGGAGGTGGCGGTGATGGCGCCAGACGGGCGGCTGCTCAAAGCCGGCGAAACCGGCGAGATCGTCATTCGCGGACCCAATGTCACGGCAGGCTACGAGAAGAACCCGGACGCCAACGCCACGGCGTTCGCGCATGGCTGGTTCCACACAGGCGACCAGGGCGTGCTCGACGAGGATTTCTATCTGCGCGTCACCGGCCGGCTGAAGGAGATCATCAACCGCGGCGGCGAGAAGATCTCGCCGCTGGAGGTCGATGACGTGTTGATGGACCATCCGGCGGTGGCGCAGGTCGTCACCTTCGCCATGCCGCATGACAAGCTCGGCGAGGAGGTGGCGGCGGCGGTGGTGCTGCGCGAAGGCATGGCCGCCAACGAGAGCGATATCCGTGGCTATGCGGCGACGCGGCTCGCCGACTTCAAGGTGCCGCGCAAGATCCTGATCCTGGACGAGATTCCCAAGGGCGCCACCGGCAAGCTGCAACGGATCGGGCTTGCCGCCAAACTCGGACTTTGACGATGAAGATCACCATCTTCGGCGCTGGCGCGATCGGTGGCTATCTCGCCGCCAAGCTCGCCATGGCCGGCCGGACCGAGCTTTCGATCGTCGCGCGCGGCGCGCATCTCAATGCGATCAAGGCAAATGGGTTGCGCCTGATCGAAGACGGTCAGGAATCGGTGGCTTCCGTTCGGGCCGCGGCGAGAGCAGAAGAGCTTGGCGCCCAGGATTATGTGGTGCTGGCGCTGAAGGCCCATTCCCTCACCCCTGCGCTCGATCAGATCGCGCCGCTGCTCGGGCCGGACACCGCCGTCGTCACGATGCAGAACGGCGTGCCGTGGTGGTATTTCCATGACGTCGGCGGGCCGCTGGAAGGCACGCGGTTGAACGCGGTGGACCCCGGCGGCAAGATCTGGGAGCGGATCGGGCCGCAGCGCGTCATCGGCTCGGTCGTCTATCCCGCCGTCGAGGTCGACGCGCCCGGCCTGATCCGCCATGTCGAGGGCAAACGCTTCTCGCTTGGTGAACCCTCCGGCGAGCGCAGCGAACGGGTCACGCTTCTGGCTGACGAGATGGTCAAGGCCGACCTGCAGGTTCCGGTTCGCGACGACATCCGCAGCGAAATCTGGGTCAAGTTATGGGGCAATCTCTCCTTCAACCCGATCTCGGCGCTGACCGGCAGCACGCTGGCGGCGATCGTTGCCGACGAGGCAACCCGAACGCTTGCCCGCACCATGATGCTGGAGGCACAGGCGATCGGCGAAAGCCTCGGCGTGCGTTTTCCGATCGCGGTCGACCGGCGTATCAAGGGCGCCGGCGATGTCGGCGAGCACAAAACCTCGATGCTGCAGGACCTGGAACGCGGCCGACCGATGGAGATCGACGCGCTGGTCAGCGCGGTGCAGGAACTTGGCCGGCTAACAGACAAGCCGACGCCCACCATCGATGCCGTGCTGGCGCTGGTGCGGCGGCTGGCCATCGAGCGCGGCTGCTATTCCTGAACCGCCCGGATCGATTGCGGTCAGTCCTTCGCAGCCGGCCAGTCCTTTGCTGCCGGCTTCAGAAGCCGCACACAAAGTTCGCCGACGATGCCGCGCCGCCCGACAACTGCTGGCCAGCCCAGCCAATGCCGCCAGCATGACGAATGGCATGGCCGCGATCCGGTGCCCTTGCAGTCTTCGCGCTATCGTTGCCAGAACGGCTTGGCGAGCTCTGCCTCGACCTGCCGGTCCGTCAGACCGATATCGTCGATCAGATAGGGATTGTCCCTCGCCATTTGCGCAAGCTCCCAGCGAAAGCGGATCCGCTCGCGCCAGGTCCGATCGTGCCAGCTCGCAATAATGCTCTGCAGGGTCGTCAGATGCCGACGCGCCATCGGCGCCACGGGCGTTCCCGACCGCGCTGTCTTGTGCGGGGCAAATTCAAGAATGTTGGTCATGACAACCTCAATATGGTTTGAGGGTCCAGAGGCCCTCGACCTGAAAGAGGCCGAATTCTGCAGGTTACGGACAGCGCCGTAATTAAGCCTTCCCAAATAGTTCTCAAAAGTTCCAAATGGGTAGAGCCGTTCACCGATTCACGGAACCGGCAACCTGCCCTAACTCTTTGTTTTGACGCGATTCCCTGAGGAAAAGCGCTACGCGCTCTTCCCGGGAAAACCGTTTCACACTGTTCCTGAAATTGCTCTATAGATGCGCCCTATGCAGGGATCGCGCTTTGCCTTTGGTCCGTTCGTGCTTGATTCCGGTGCGGGAACGCTGCTTCGGAACGATGTGCCCGTTGCCGTCGGCTACCGCGGGCTCAAGCTGCTCGCGGCGCTCGTCGGACGGCCCGGCGACATCCTGAGCAAGGCCGAATTGATGGACGCGGCATGGCCTGGCACGGCGGTCGAGGAAGGCAACCTCACCGTCCAGATCGCGCAGCTGCGCAAGCTGCTTGGTCCGGCCGGGGATGGCGGCGAATGGATCGTCACCGTTCCACGCGTCGGCTACCGCTTCACGGGGGCCATCGAACAGCTTGGTGACGCGAAGCGAAAACCTTTGCCGCTACCCGGCAAACCATCGATAGCCGTGCTGCCCTTCGTCAATGTCAGCAACGATCCCGAGCAGGACTCCTTCGCTGACGGGTTGACGGAAGACCTGATCACCGACCTGTCGAGGATATCCGGCCTGTTCGTCATCGCCCGCAACTCGGTCTTTGCCTACAAGGGAAAGGCGATGGACGTGCGCGAGATCGCTGGCGATCTTGGCGTGCACTATCTGCTGGAGGGCAGTGCACGACGCGCCGCGGGGCGCGTGCGCATCAACGCGCAACTGGTCGACGCCGTGAATGGCGATCATCTCTGGGCGGAACGCTTCGATCGCGGCCTGGAAAATATCTTCGCCGTCCAGGACGAGGTTACGGCCAAGATCGTGGAGGCGCTGCTCGGCCGGCTGCGCGCACCGCCGCCGCGCAACCGGCCGAGAAATATGGAGGCCTACGATCTCTGCGTGCGGGCGCGCAAGCTGATGGATGATTCGCCGCAGATGGCGCAGGAAGCGCATCTGATGCTGACGCGCGCGGTGGCGCTCGATCCCGAATATGCCGAGGCCTATCGCTGGCTTGCCATGAACCACTGGATGGGATCGGTGCATTCCGGCGGACCAAGTGAGTCTTCCCGCAGCGTTGCCCTGAAACTGGCGCGCAAGGCCGTGGCGATGGATCCCAACGATGCCGGCTGCCGCTGGGTCCTGGCTTACCTGCTTGCCTATGAGCGCAGCTTCGCGGATGCGGATGCCGAGTTTGCCAAGGCGTTCGAGCTCGACCCGAACGAGGCCGACGCGTGGGCGGCTTTGTCCGACATCGCGGCGCTGGCCGGGCGGGTCGAGGAGGCCCTCGAGCATATTCGCAAGGCGTTTCGCCTGAACCCGTTTCCGTCAAGCTGGTACTATCTGACCCTCGGCGCGGCGCAATATGCGGCCCGCGATTACGAAGCCGCTGTCGAGACATTGCGCCGGGACGAGACCTATCGGACAAGCTCACGCCGTTTCCTGGCGGCAAGCCTCGCGCAACTCGGCCGGCTCGACGAAGCGCGCGCGGAGGTCGAACTGTTCCTCGTCGGCAACCCGCATTTCACGACCCGGCACTGGGCCACGACAGAGCCCTTCCGCGACGCAGCGACGCTTGAGCATTTCGTCGATGGCTTCCGCAAGGCCGGTCTTCCGGACTGACGCGCCGGCGTAACCTCCCGCAAGGCCCGCATCCAGATCACCCGGTCAAGGCTCCCGCAACTGCTTGCGGCGCCAGGCGGCCGGCGCTTCGCCGATCCGTTCGCGGAAGACCCTCGAGAAATAGGCGGGGTCGTCAAAGCCGATCTCGTAGGCGATGTCCTCGACCGTACGCACGGTGAACAGCAGCAGTCGCTTCGCCTCCAGCAATCGCCGCTCGCTCACTACCCGCTTGACGCCAGTGCCGAGCACCGCGCGGGCCGCCTTGTCGAGCAAATGCGGTGTCGTGGCCAGCGTCTCGACATAGCGGTCGACCGGCCAGTTGTCGCGGAAATGCATGTCGACGAGCCGACGCAGGCCCAGTGCCAGCGAAGCCTCGGAAGAGGTTGTGGCGGTGGTCCCATCAGGGCCGAGGCGGGCTATGTGGGAGAGCGCGACGGCGATCAGCGCCGGCAGCACCTTGTCGTTGCCAGCTTGCGCCTCAGCGTATTCGGCAGCGATCATCTCCAGCACCGCCGCCAGCCTTTTCCACGCGGCGTGGTGCGGCGGGCCGTCGGCAAAGACCGGCCCGTCCAGCGGCAGCAAGCTCTGGCCGGCAATGGCGGCGAGCGCGTCATCGGCAACCGAAACGACGATGGCGTCGGTGCCGGGGCCGATCGAGAAGCCATGCACGACATTGCTTGGCACGAAGCTGACGGCGGGCGCCGAAAAGTCCCAGGAGCGGTCTTCAATGCGGTAGGTACCTGAGCCACCGGTCCAGTAGGTGATCTGGCCCATCTGCGGATGCTTGTGCGCGGCGACCTCGCCGAGATGGATGTTGCTGCGGGCAAGGACTGTCTCGACATGCAGGAAGCCGACATCGAGCGGCCGCACCGGCTCGCCATAGACGAAGAAGTCGGGGATGGAACTCTGGCTCATGGCGCCGGAAAAAGTCCAATCAGTTTTGTGGTTCCGTCCATAACCGATCCCCGGCCCAGGCGCTACAGTCGTCACGCAAGTGGAGGAACATCATGCGCTCAGAAGACTTCCGTGCCGACAAGGGGCGTCCGTTCACCGGGGCCGAATATTTGGAGAGCCTGCGCGACGGCCGCGAGGTCTACATCAACGGCGAACGCATCGCCGATGTCACCACGCATCCGGCGATGCGCAATTCGGCGCGGTCGCTGGCGCGCCTTTATGATGCCCTGCATGACGCCAAGCAGCAAGACGCGCTGATCTCGCCAACCGACACCGGTTCGGGCGGCTACACTCACAAATACTTCCGCGTCGCCAAATCCTCCGCCGAGCTTGTCGACCAGCAAGCAGCTATCGCCCAGTGGTCGCGCATGTCCTATGGCTGGATGGGGCGCACACCCGATTACAAGGCGGCGCTGATGAACACGCTTGGCGCCAATGCCGACTGGTACGGGCCGTTCAAGGACAACGCTCTGTCCTGGCACAAGCGCGCCCAGGAGGCGGCGCTGTTCATGAACCACGCCATCGTCAATCCGCCGATCGACCGCCACAAGCCGGCCGAACAGGTGAAGGACGTCTTCGTCCACATCACTGGGGAAACCGATGCCGGCATCACCGTGTCCGGCGCAAAGGTGGTGGCGACGTCCTCGGCGCTAACCCACTACAATTTCCTGGCGCAGGGTTCGGCGACGGTCACCGAGGATCCGTCGCTGTCGGTGATGTTCATCGTGCCGATGAATGCACCGGGGATAAAGATGTTCTGCCGCGTCTCCTACGAGCAGACGGCCAATACCGTGGCGGCACCCTTCGACTATCCGCTGTCGTCGCGCTTCGACGAGAACGACGCGATCCTGGTACTCGACAACGTCTTCATCCCCTGGGAGGACGTGCTGGTGCTGCGCGACGCGCAGAAAATCCTGTCGTTCCACCCGGCTTCCGGCTTCATGCACGGCTATTGCTTCCAGGGCTGCACGCGTTTCGCCGTCAAGCTCGACTTCCTCGCCGGCTTGCTGGCAAAGGCGCTGCGCGCCACTGGCGGCGATGCCTTCCGCGGCAACCAGGCGGCGCTGGGCGAGGTCATCGCGCTGCGGCACATGTTCTGGAGCTTTTCCAATGCCATGGCCTACAACCCGATCCCGTGGGCGAACGGCGCGGTGCTGCCCAACCTGGAAGCCGCCCTTGCCTACCGGACCTTCATGTCGGAAGCCTATCCGCGCGTCATCGACACCGTGCGCCGGGTGATCGCCTCGGGGCTGATCTACCTGCCATCGTCGGTGCGCGATTTCAACAATCCCGAGATCGACAAATATCTGGCGCAGTATGTGCGCGGCTCCAACGACATGGGCCATATTGAGCGCATCAAGATCATGAAGCTGTTGTGGGACGCGACCGGCACCGAATTCGGCGGCCGCCACGCGCTCTACGAGCTCAACTATGCCGGGGCGCCGGAAGAGGTGCGGCTTCAGGTGCTGAAGGGCGCCGAACGCGGCGGGCGGCTGAAGGCGATGGAAGAGCTGGTCGACACCTGCATGGCCGACTATGACGAGAACGGCTGGACGGGAGATACCTGGTTCAATCCGCTTGCTTCGTCGGCTGAGTGAACCCAGATGGCCACGCAGATTTCGAAAGCCGATTTCCGCGACGCCATGGCGAGGGTCTGCGCGCCGGTCAACATCGTCACCACCGACGGCCCGGCCGGACGCGGCGGCTTCACCGCCACTGCCATGTGCAGCGTCTCCGACGAGCCGCCGACACTGCTGGTGTGCATGAACGGCCGCTCGACGCAGGCCGCCATGTTCCTGTCCAACCGGCGCTTCTGCGTCAACGTGTTGACCCATGACCACATGCATCTGGCGGGGAAGTTCGCCGGCGCGACCAGGGACATGGAAGCCCGCTATTCGGCGGCACGTTGGCAGACGCTGACTTCAGGTACGCCGGCACTGTCGGATGCGATCGTCAATTTCGATTGCGAGATCGAGGATGTGCATATCGTCGGCACGCATAACGTCATGATCGGCCGGGTCATCGATGTCCGGCATGGCAGCGGCGGCTCGGCGCTGCTCTATGTCGACCGCAACTATACGCAGCCGACGCGGCTTGGCAGCTTTGGCGGGTGAGCCCAAGCGATACCGCCCGGACCGAACGGTCAGCTCTCGCCGTCGATGAGGTTTTCCAGGAGATCGAGCAGCTTTTCCAGCCTGTCGTGGCCGAAGCGCTGTTCGATGTCGTCATAGATGACGCGACGCTCGGGTGAGAGCGCATCGATAAGGGCGGAACCGGCCGGGGCGATTGTCAGCACGACGCGGCGGCCGTCGCCTTCGGCCTTGTTGCGGGTGATGAACCTGCGCCCCTCGAGCGCCTTGATGATGCGCGTCAGGCTGGGCGGCAACACCGATGCGCGATCGGCAAGCTCGGTCGCCTCGACCGGGCCGGCTTCGCTCAGCACGCGCAGCACGCGCCATTGCTGTTCGGTCACATCGTGGGCCGCGAGCATCGGACGAAACCGCGCCATCACCACTTCGCGGGCGTGCAGGAGCGCCATTGGCAGGGAACGACGGGTGTTTTCAGGCAGCAAGAAAAAAGCCTCCCACGCTGGCTTGCGATCGAAAACAGGCCTTCCTTTAGCCGAATCCGCCCACCGAAAGCCCGTTCCAGCCATCCCCGTATCGCTGCGCCAAGCCCGATGCAAGACTTGACTTCATGGGCGCCTCATGTAATTAACGCGTTAACTACAACAAGACAAGTGATTGGGGAGCGAAACGCGATGCCGCACTTCTCCATCGAGTATTCGGCCAATCTCGATGCCAAGGTCGATATGGCCGAATTGTGCGCGCTGGTGTTGCGCACAGTGCTGGACACCGGTCTGTTCGAAACCGGCGCCGTGCGGGTGCGGGCGTTTCGCGCAGAGGCCTATGCGGTGGCCGACAGGCTGCCGGAAAACGCCTTCCTCGACATGTCGTTTCGCATCGGAATCGGGCGCAGCGCCGAGGAGAAGAAGCGGGCCGGCGAAGCCGTCTTCGCGGCGGTGAGCGAATACCTTGCCGGCCTGTTCGAGACGCCGCATTTCGCCCTGTCGCTCGAGATCCGGGAAATCGACCCGGTGCTGAGCTGGAAGAAGAACGCAATCCACCCGCGACTGCGCGGCAAGTGACGGAAGCTAAGATGTCCGACCTGCAAGGCAATCTGAAGAAGGCCGAGGCCTATCTGGCCCGTTTCAAGCGCGACGGTGTGCTGAACCAGATCGGCGGCGAAGCGGCGCCGGCGCTCGACGGCACGACGTTCGAAACGCTGTCGCCGGTCGACCTCAAGCCGCTGGCCAAAGTCGCGCGCGGCGGTGCCGTCGACATCGACCGCGGCGCCAAGGCGGCGAAGGCGGCGTTTCCGGCCTGGGCCGCGATGCCCGGCGAAGCGCGCAAGAAGCTGCTGCACAGAATAGCCGACGCGATCGAAACACGCGCCGAGGAGATCGCCTTCGTCGAATGCATGGACACCGGCCAGGCGCTGAAGTTCATGGCCAAGGCGGCGTTGCGCGGTGCCGAGAATTTCCGCTTCTTCGCCGACCGTGCGCCAGAGGCGCGCGACGGCGAGACGCTGCGGACCACAGGCCAGGTCAATATGACCACACGGGTGCCGATTGGCCCGGTCGGCATCATCACGCCGTGGAACACGCCGTTCATGCTATCGACCTGGAAGATCGCGCCGGCACTGGCCGCCGGCTGCACCGTGGTTCATAAGCCGGCTGAGTTCTCGCCGCTGACAGCCCGCCTGCTGGTCGAGATCGCCGAAGAAGCCGGCCTGCCGAAAGGTGTGTGGAACCTCGTCAACGGCCTCGGCGAGCACGCCGGCAAGGCGCTGACCGAGCATCCCGACATCAAAGCGATCGGCTTCGTCGGCGAAAGCCGCACCGGCTCGATGATCATGCGGCAAGGCGCCGACACGCTGAAGCGCGTCCATTTCGAGCTTGGCGGCAAGAATCCGGTGATCGTCTTCGCCGACGCCGACCTGGAGCGCGCGGCCGATGCGGCGGTGTTCATGATCTATTCGCTGAACGGTGAACGCTGCACCTCCTCGTCACGGCTGCTGGTCGAAGCGTCGGTCTACGACGAATTCACCGATCTGGTGGCGGAGAAGGCAAAGCGCATCAAGATCGGCCATCCCCTGGACCCCGCAACGGTGGTCGGCCCGCTAATTCATCCGGTGCACGAGGAAAAGGTGCTCTCCTATATCGAGATCGGCAAATCGGAAGGCGCGGTGGTCGCAGCCGGCGGCGGGAAGTTCGCCGGCCCTGGCGGCGGCTGCTATGTCAGCCCGACGCTGTTTACCGGCGCCACCAACAGGATGCGCATTGCCCAGGAAGAGATCTTCGGGCCGGTGCTGACTGCCATTTCCTTCAAGGATGAGGCGGAAGCGCTGGCGCTGGCCAACGACACGCAATACGGCCTGACCGGCTATCTCTGGACGTCGGACGTCACCCGCGCCTTCCGCTTCACCGACGCGCTGGACGCAGGCATGATCTGGGTCAATTCGGAGAATGTGCGCCATTTGCCGACGCCGTTCGGCGGCGTCAAGAATTCCGGCATAGGCCGCGACGGTGGCGACCATTCCTTCGACTTCTACATGGAGACGAAGAACATAGCCTTCGCCACGACGGCGCACGCGATCCAGAAACTCGGCGGCTGATCAGAGGAAATCAAATGCCCTTGCCCAAGCCCAATCTCTACCCTGAATTCAACATCGTGCGCCTCAGCCATGTCGAACTGGCCGTCACCGACCTCGCCAGGTCCCGCGCCTTCTATGTCGACACACTCGGCCTGCAGGTCACCGACGAGACCGCCGATACCATCTATCTCAGGGCATTGGAGGAGCGCGGGCATCATTGCATCGTGCTGAAGAAGGCCACTACGGCCGAAGCGCGCGACCTCGGCTTCAAGCTGTTCTCCGAGGAGGATCTCGACAAGGCCGAGCATTTCTTTGGAGGAAAAGGCCTGCCGGTGGAATGGGTCGAGCGGCCCTACCAGTCGCGCACCTTCCGAACCCGCGATCCGCACGGCATACCGCTCGAATTCTACGCTCAGATGGAGCGGCTGCCGCCGATCCATCAGAAATATGCGCTCTATCACGGCGTCAAGCCGCTGCGCATCGATCACTTCAACTGTTTCTCGCCCAATGTCGACGAGTCCGTCGCCTTCTACAACGAGCTCGGCTTCCGCGTCACCGAATACACAGAGGATGCGAGCAGCGGAAAGCTGTGGGCGGCGTGGACGCACCGCAAGGGCGGCGTCCACGACATCGCCTTTACCAACGGCATCGGGCCGCGCCTGCACCACGTCGCCTTCTGGGTGCCGACGCCGCTCAACATCATCGACCTGCTCGACCTGATGGCGACGACCGGTTACCTGCCAAACATCGAACGCGGCCCCGGCCGACACGGCATTTCCAACGCCTTCTTCCTCTATATCAGAGACCCCGACAACCACCGCATCGAGATCTACTGTTCGGACTACCAGACGGTCGACCCGGACCTCGAGCCGATCAAATGGGACCTCAAGGACCCGCAGCGGCAGACGCTGTGGGGTGCGCCAGCACCCAAAAGCTGGTTCGAGGAGGGTAGCGGCTTTGCCGGGGTTGCGGCGCGCCAGCCGGATCTAACGGCTTCGCCGATCATCGCGCCATGAGTGTTTCGAAAATGATGTCTGCGTTCCTTCGCGCCCCCCTCTGTCCTGCCGGACATCTCCCCCACTTGGGGGGAGATCGGCTGGCCGCTCGGCCGGCGCCTTTCTTGCAGCGTTGGAAATTGGCGAAAGCGGAGGTGACATCCAATCTCTCCCCTCGTGGGGGAGATGTCCGGCAGGACAGAGGGGGGCGCCGTAAAGCTCCAAACCAGCAGAAGCCCACCGGAGTTGCAGCATGAGAAGGGCACAGCTCGCCACCTTCACCGTCGGCGGCAAGGCACGGTATGGCGCGATCACCGGCAAGGGCGTCGTCGACCTGTCGGCGCGTCACGGCCAGTGGCCGACGCTGCGCGAGGTGATCGAGGCCGGCGCCTTGCTGCGGCTGGCGGAAGAGGCCGATGCCTTGGCCGCCGATTTCCCGCTCGACGCCATCGCCTACGACATCCCTGTCCCGGTTCCGGAAAAGATCATCTGCGTCGGCGTCAACTATCCCGACCGCAACGAGGAGTACAAGGACGGGCAGGCGGCGCCGGCCAATCCGTCGCTGTTCGTCCGCTTCCCCCGCTCGTTCGTCGGCCATTGCGCGCCGCTGGTGCGGCCGCCGGAATCCCCACAGCTCGACTATGAGGGCGAGGTCGTCATCGTCATCGGCAAGGGCGGCCGGCGCATCGCGGAGACCGACGCCCTCGGCCACATCGCTGCACTGTCGCTGTGCAATGAGGGCACCCTCCGCGACTGGGTGCGCCATGCCAAGTTCAACGTCACGCAAGGCAAGAATTTCGACCGCAGCGGCTCGATCGGTCCCTGGCTGGTGCCGTTCACGGACGAGGCGCAGATCGCCGACATCACGCTGACCACTCGCGTCAACGGAGAGCTGCGCCAGCAGGACCGCACCAGCCGGATGATCTTCTCGTTCCGCAAGATCATCGCCTATGTCTCGACCTTCACCACACTGGTGCCCGGCGATATCATCGTCACCGGCACGCCGACGGGTGCCGGCGCCCGCTTCGAACCGCCGATCTGGCTGAAGCCGGGCGATGTGATCGAGGTGGAGGCCGACGGCATCGGCGTGTTGCGCAACAGCGTCGTCGACGAGGCAGCGACATGACCCCGGAGCAAGTGGAAGACGCCGCCAACCGGCTGTTCGAAGCCGAGCGTTCGCGCCGCCAGATCCGGCTGCTCAGCCTCGATTTTCCCGAGGCGACGATGGAGGACGCCTATCGCGTTCAGGCGGCGCTGGTGACGCGCAAGATCGATGCCGGGCTGAAACCGAAGGGCTGGAAGATCGGCCTGACCTCCAAGGCGATGCAGTATGCGCTGGCCATCGACACGCCGGACTCGGGCGTGCTCTTCGACGGCATGTTCTTCAACGACGGCGCGACGATTCCCGCCGGCCGCTTCATCCAGCCGCGTGTCGAGGCCGAGATCGCCTTCGTCATGAAAGCGCCGCTCAAGGGTCCCGGCGTGACCCTCTTCGACGTGCTCAACGCCACCGACTACATCACGCCGGCGCTCGAAATCCTCGACACGCGCATCGAGCGCGTCAATGCGGAGACGAAGAAGACGCGCACCTTCTTCGACACGATTTCCGACAATGCCGCCAATGCCGGCATCGTCATCGGCGGGCGGCCGCAGCGACCCGATGAAGCCGACATGCGTTGGATCGGCGCCATCGTCTCGCGCAATGCCGAGGTCGAGGAGACCGGGCTTGGCGCCGGCGTGCTCAACCATCCGGCGATGGGCATTGCCTGGCTGGCGGACAGGCTCGCCCGTTACGGCATGTCGATCGCGGCCGGCGAGGTGGTTCTCTCGGGGTCCTTCATGCGGCCGGTCGAGGCGCGGCCCGGCGACACCATCGTCGCCGATTTCGGCAGTTCAGGCACGGTCAGCATTCACTTCGCTAAGGGCTGACCGGCTCTATCCGCCCCTATTCGCCGCGCAGATAGGCGATCACCACATCGGCCGCGATGTTGGACATGCGCAGGCCGACATCCCTGGTGATGTCGCCTTCGACGCGGCTCTGCACCCAGCCGAGGAAGGCGAAAGCGCGCAACGCTGAAAACAGCGGCAGTGCGGCGATGTCCTGCGCCGTCAGTCCCCGCAGCTGCCGATAACCGTCGAGCAGGGCTGCCTCGATCAGCGGATAGATCGCCTCGTCGCGGTTCTGGTAGCGGGCAACGGCAAGATCGTACATGTGCCAGCCATAGCCGCAATCGTCGAAATCGATGATGCGGATCGCGCCGTCGTGGACGAGCACGTTCTCGCGCACCAGATCGGCATGGATGATGCCGAAATTACGGGCGCTGCGTTCATGCTCCGACAGCGCCTTCACGGCCTTGTCCCTCGCCCGGAAAACCAGCTCGCGGCGGGAGCCCTCCAGGAAGGGCGAGGTCTCGAAGCGGCCCCAGGTCGGGGCCGGGCCGAAGAAGCCGTCGAAATCCCAGGCATGGCGGGTAAAGCCGGCAGGCGGTGTCCAGGCGGCGGTGACATTGTGCATATGGGCGATGGTTCGCCCGATCGCCGTGAAGACCTGTCTTGCCTGCTCGGGCGTGTAGTCCAGCGGCACGCCTCGCGCCCCGACGGCGCGGCCCTCCAGCCAGCTGAGGCAATCAACCTGGCGAGGCGGCGCCGATGTGCCGGTATCGACCGGCACGAACAGGTCGCCGGTCTGCGTCGCGACCGGAGACGGCGTGGCGACGCCGGCCGACTGCAGGAAGGACATCCATTGCAGTTCCGAGCGCAGCGCGGCGTCGGAATGATAGCCAAGCCGGTGAACGCGCATGGCCGCCGGTTGGCCATCGGGCAGGCGGACCCGAAACACCGCGTTCTCGCGGAATTTCAGCAGCTCGGGCTCACCGTCGCGGATACCCCAATGCTGGAGCGCGCGCCGCGCCAGTTCGGTGACGGTGGCGGCATCTTCCGGTTCGGACGGCACGGAAACCGCGTTCACGCCGGCACTCCGCCGACTTCATCGAGCACCTCGTCGAGCGTGCCTATCAGGAAGGCGGCATCGTCGCGGGAAAACGGCATGGGCGGGCGGATCTTCAGCACATTGCCGTGGATGCCGGTCTTGCCCATCAGCACACCCCGATGGCGCATCCGGTTGGCGACTTGCTCGGCAAGGTCTGATGCCGGCTCGCGCGTCTTGCGGTCGTGAACCAGCTCGGCGCCAAAAAACAGTCCGGCGCCCCTGATCTCGCCGATGCATTCGTGGCGTTCGGCCAGCGGGCGCAGCAGGCCATGCGCATAGGCGCCGACATCGCGTGCGTTGGCGACGAGATCTTCCTGCTCCAGAACATCGAGAACGGCATTCGCCACCACGCAGGATACCGGGTTGCCGCCAAAGGTGTTGAAGTAGCGGAAAGCGTCGCGGAAGGTCGCGAGGATCTCCCTGGTGGTGACCACGGCGGCGACCGGGTGGCCGTTGCCCATCGGCTTGCCCATGGTGACGATGTCGGGAACGAAGCCGGCGCGCCGATGGCCCCAGAAATGGCTGCCGGTGCGGCCGAATCCCGGCTGCACCTCGTCGGCGATGACCAGGCCGCCGGCCTTGCGCACTGCCGCCACGGCTTCGCCAAAGAAGCCGTTGGGAAGCGCCGGGAAGCCTTCATTGGCGAGCAGCGGACACAGGATGATCCCGGACAGGCCGATACCGTCCTGCTCCAGCGACGCCATGGCTTCGCGCACCGCGTCGCCAAAAGCCTTGCCGTTGGCCATCGCCTCCGGATGGCGATAGCTGTCGGGTGCCGGCACCAGCTTGACATGGCGGGCGCGGCCACCGACCGGCGGCATGCGCGTGCTGAGCTGCGAAACCGCTGCCGTGTTACCGTGATAGGTGGCGTCGGTGGCGATGATGCCCATGCGGCCGGTGGCGGCCTGCGCCATGCGCAACGCGATGTCGTTGGCTTCGCTGCCGGTGCAGGTCAGGATGGCGGTGGACAGGCTGGCATCGAAGGTCGCGGTCAGCCGCTCGACATAGTCGAGGATGGCGGTATGCAGATAGCGCGTGTGGGTGTTGAGCAGGCTTGCCTGCCGGCACAGGGCCTCGACCACGTGCGGATGGCAATGGCCGACATGCGCGACATTGTTGTAGGCATCGAGATATTTGCGGCCGTCGGCGTCATAGAGCCAGACGCCTTCGCCGCGCACCAGATGCGCGGGCTCGTCATAGAACAATTGCGATTTCGCGCCGAGCAGCCGGGAACGTCGGCTAACCAGCGCCTCAGCACCCTCATTCTGCTGCCCCACTTTTTCCTGCGAATAGGCCATTTGCGTACCGAAACTCCGTTGTAACCCCGTCAGACCTTGGACAGGCCTCCGTCCAGTGCTTCGCCGATCTTCACAACATCGGCGGCGCTGATGATCAGCGGCGGCGACAGGATGATGTTGTTGCCCGAAACGCGCAGCATGACGCCGGCCTCGTAGGCCGCCTCCGAAACCACGGCCATGGTCTTCTTGTCAGTCGGCTTCTTGGTGGCGCGATCCGAGACCAGTTCGAGCGCCGCCATCAGACCCTTGTACCTGACATCGCCGACGATGGCGTGCCTGGCCTTCAGCCCTTCCAGCACGGCGGCGAGTTCGTTACCCCGCGCCGCCGCGTTCTCGTCCAGGCGGAGGCGTTTGGTTTCCGCAAGCGCCGCCAGCCCCGCCGCGCAGCCGACCGGATGGCCGGAATAGGTATAGCCGTGGCCGATCGAGCCGAAGCTGGTCTTGTCGGCCTCGAAGACGTCTGCAACCTTTGCGCCGATCAGGGTGGCGCCCAGCGGGAAATAGCCGGAGGTGATCGCCTTGGCGATGGTCATGAAATCCGGCTTCACGCCCGACAGCCTGGAGCCTGACCATGCGCCCGACCGGCCGAAGCCGGTGACCACTTCGTCGGCGATCAAAAGGATCTCGTGGCGGTCGCAGATGTCACGCACCAGCGGCATGAAGCTCTCATGTGGGACAATGACGCCGCCGGCGCCGAGAACCGGTTCCATGATGAAGGCGGCAATGGTGTCGCCACCCTGGAAGGCGATCTCGTCCTCCAGCGCCCTGGCGCACAGTTTCGCCAACCGCGCCGGGTCCGTCTCGTCGAACGGGTTGCGGAAGGTCCACGGCGCCGGGATGTGGAAGACACCGGGCAGCAGCGGCTCGTAGTTGCGGCGGAAATTGGCGTTGCCGTTGACCGAGGCGCTGCCGAAATGGGTGCCGTGGTAGCCCTTCTTCAGGGCGAGGAACTTTGTTCGATCACCCTGTCCGCGGATCTTCCAGTATTGCCGGGCCAGCCGCAGCGCGGTTTCGACCGAATCCGAGCCGCCCGAGGTGAAGAAGGTCCGCACCATGCCTTCCGGCCCGAACCATTCACTGAGCTCGTAGGCGAGCTCAATCGACGGTCCGGTGGAGGTGCCGCGGAAGCCGGAATAGTAAGGAAGCGCAGTGAGCTGGTCGGCGATTGCCTTTTTGATCGGGTCGCAGCTGTAGCCGAGATTGACGTTCCACAGGCCGCCAACCGCATCGAGCACGCTTCTGCCATCGATGTCGGTGACGGTGACGCCCTCGCCCTTCATGATGATCTTCGGCGGATTGGCCCGCATCTCGGCCGGATGCGCCATCGGATGCCAGATCGGCTTGGCGTTTGTCTCGGTGAGGAAATTGATGTCGCGCATGGCAGGCTCCGCAAATGGTCTAGGCAGCTGGGACAAGGTCGAAATGGCCGAGGGCTTCGGCATAGGAAAGTGCTGGCCGCGCAACGTCGAAATGAACGGTGCGCATGCCGGCGGCACGGCCGCCATCGACATTGCGCTGCTGGTCATCGACGAAGACGCAGGCCTCGGCAGGCAGGCCGAGCGCCTCGGTGACGAAGGCATAGGCGCGAGGGTCGGGCTTGAGGATACCGGTATAGGTGGCATCGACGATGGTGTCGAACAGGTCGAGCAGCGGCAGCCGCCGGCGCAAGTCGGTGCCGTAGAAGAGGTCGAGCTCGTTGGACAGGATCGCCAGGCGAAAGCCCGCCGCATGGACGGCGCGGATGGCGGTGTCGGCCTCCGGCCGCAGCACCTTTTGCGGCTCCGCCCCGCGCGCACGCTGGACGAAGGTCTCCATTGCCTGCCAGTCCTCGCCTTTGAGCCGACCGACTTCGCTTGTGCGGGTACGCCAGTAGTCGCGCTCGCTGATCTCGTCGGCCTGCATCGCGCGCCAGAGCGGATCGCTGTCCGGATCGAACGGCCCGCGCCATTGCAGCGTTCCCGGCTCGAGGCCGAGCGCCTGTTCGGTCAAGGCATGGGTCTCGAACAGCGTCCGGGTGACGACACCGCCGAAGTCCAGGACCAACGCCTGAGCCAAAGAAACGCTCAAGCGGCTTCTCCCTTGGCTGGCGCACCGCGCGGAACAATGCCTTCCTCGACCCATCGGTCGAAGATCTCGAGCGCCTTGCCGACGAAGTCGTCGCTGTTGATGTGGGCGTCGATCTCGTGGAACTCCACGCCAACAGGCATGGCCTTGCGCATTTCGTCGACGAAGGCGGCGAGAGCCTCCGGCTCGTAGAGCGGCTCGCCCTGCATGTCCCATTCCTGGATTCCGCCGGACGGCAGAATGAAGGCAGAGCGCCCTTTCGCCGCGCCGAGCTTGGTGGCGATGGTTCTGGCGACCTGGCGGCGATCGTCGGCATCGACCGTGACCGAGCCGATCAGCCTGTTGTGCGCGTGGAACGGGCGTAGCGCAAATTTAGCCGGCAAATCCTGCCAGGTCGGCAGATCGACCATGTCGACCGCACCGGGCGCCGCGATCTGCGGAATGCCGCGGGCGCCGGCGTTCTCCAGCCGGTCGATGCCGGAACTGACGACGGAGCCGGCGAGATGGTTGGTGATTTCCTGCAGGCTGAAGTCGAGCACCGCGCAGAAATGGCCTTGCCCTGCAATCGATTCGAAGGCGCGGCCGCCCATTCCGGTGGTGTGGAAGACGGCGACATCATAGCCACGCTGCTCCAGCGCAGGCTTCAGCGTCTTCATGTAGCGCAGGCAGCTGCTGCCGAGCGAGGTCATGCCGATGGTTGGGCCGGTGGCGGGAGCCGTGGCGCGCGACGCCAGCATGATCCTGGCCGCACCGACAACCGCGCCGCAGGCCTGCGAGAGAACCGCCTTGCAGATGCTGTTGAGGCCATAAAGCCCACCCGCCCAGAGGATCATCATCAGGTCGGGCGCGACGCGTTCGGGTGGGATGAGGTGCGAATAGGCTATGGTCGAGACGACGAATTTCGGCACGCCGAGCGGCAGGCAAAGCGCCACGTCGAGCGCCAGGTCGGTTCCCATCGAGCCGCCGATGGCGATGAAGCCGTCGATCTCGCCGGATTGATAAAGCTTGCGCGCCAGCTGCACGGCGCCGCCGGCCATCAGCGTCATGGCGGTGTTCTCGTCGCCGCTCGAAACGATCTCGGCGATCGTCACATCCACGGCGCGGGCAACGGCATGCTTGTCGTGATCCGGGCTGTATGGCGGGTCGCCCAGCACGCTGACATCCATCATCACGGCGCGGCCACCCGATGCCTCGATGCACTGCTTCATAAACCCGAGCTCGTCGGCCTTGGTGTCACCGGTGCCGATGACGAGGATTCGGGGCACTGTTGCCGTCTCTGCCGACATCACGCCTGCCTCCTCAGCGTTTGCAGGTTTTCGCCATTGAGGCGCATCGAAATCTCCCGTGCCGCGGCCATCACCGCAAGTCCCCGTTCCGCGATCGCCGCCGGCGTCGTCCTGGCATTCGGCGCGGCCACCGCGATGGTGCCGAGCGCAAAGCCGTCCGCCGCGCGGATTGCCGCCGCGACGCTGATCACCCCTTCCTCGAAACCCTGGTCGCAGATCGAATAGCCGCGATCGCGCGTCTCGGCGATGGATGTGGAGATGGCGGCCGGATCGATCAACGTATGCGTCGTGAAGGCCTTGAGGGAGCCCGTCAGGCATGCCTTGACGGTCTCGTCGCGGGCGAAGGCCAGATAGGCGATGCCGGAGGCGGTGGAGTGCAGCGGCAGAAGCTGGCCGATATCGATATTGACCCGGTTTGCCCAGGCCGGATGCTCGACATGGACGGTGACCAGCGCATCGACGCCGAATTCCGACAGATGCACGGTCTCGGCTGTGGACGCCGCGAGATCCCGCACCAGGGGAACCGCTGTCTGCAGGAAGGGAAAGCGCGCCTCGCGGATGCGGGCCAGACGCGACAGGCCAGCGCCGAGGCGATAGTGCCGCGTGGCGGCATCCTGTTCGACGAAGCCATGGCCGGTCAACGCCACCAGCAGCCGTCGCGTCGTCGCCTTGTCGAAGCCCGACCGGCGCGCCAGATCCGACAGCCCGAGTTCGGGCTCGTCGACGGTGAACAGCTCCAGAAGTGAGATCGCCTTGCCGACCGTACCCAACTTCGCCTCCTTCGACTAATCATTTAACGTGTGAATTAACTTGACAGGCATCGACTTTGTTTGCAAGTCTATATTCAAAATAAGGGTTCAAATAATGAACCAACATCCAGAGCAGATGGAACAGGCCGATTGGCCGGCGGACCCAAGGGTTCGCACACAGGAGGGACCAATGTCAGCAGTTACGGAGCAGGCGCCGGCCAACAGGCTGCGCAAGAACAGTCTTGGCGTCGGCGCCATCACCTTCATGGTGATTTCGGCGGCGGCACCCCTCACGGCGGTGGCCGGCGGCACACCGCTCGGCATGCTGATGGGCAACGGCGCCGGCTTTGCCGGCACCTATCTCATCGTGACCATCCTGCTGCTGTTGTTCGCGGTCGGCTATGTGACGATGTCGCGTCACGTCGGCAATGCCGGCGCCTTCTACGCCTATGCGGCGCGTGGGCTCGGCGGCCTGGCCGGCGGCGCCACGGCGCTGATCGCCATCCTGTCCTACAACGCCATGCAGATCGGCGTCATGGGCCTGCTCGGCGCGGCGACGGCCGGATTGTTTGCCGGCTGGGGTATCAATTTGCCCTGGTGGGTATGGAGTTTCATCGCCATCGCGCTGGTCGCCGTGCTCGGTTATCGCCAAGTCGACCTGTCGGCCAAGATCCTGACGGTGCTGGTCCTGTGCGAATATCTGGTGGTGCTGGTCCTCGACATCGCCATCCTCAAGACCGGCGGCGATAGCGGCCTGTCGGCGGCGCCGTTCAGCTGGAGCCAGATCACATCAGGCGCACCGGCCATCGCCATCCTGTTTTGCTTTGCCGCCTTCATCGGTTTCGAGGCGACGACCATCTATGCCGAGGAAGCCCGCGACCCCGAGGTCACGGTTCCGCGCGCCACCTATTTCTCCGTGCTGCTGATCGGCGTCTTCTACATGGTCACGGCATGGCTGATGGCGGTCGGCGCCGGTGTCGACAAGCTGCTGCCGGCGCTGCAGGGACTGCAGGACCCGACGACCTTCCTGTTCGGCCTGTCCGACCGTTACGCCGGAACGATGCTGTCGCATGCGATGAGCATCCTGTTCGTGTCGAGCCTGTTTGCCGGCGTGCTGGCGTTCCACAATGCGGTTGCCCGCTACATCTACGTCTCTGGCCGCGAAAAGCTTCTGCCGCAAACGATCGGTGTGACCCATTCGGTGCACCAGAGCCCGCATGTCGCGTCGGTCATCCAGAGCGTGCTGGCGGCAATCGTCGTCGGGCTGTTCGCCGTGCTCGGCCTCGATCCGGTGCTGGCGCTGTTTTCGTGGCTGACCAATGTCGCAACGCTCGGCGTCATCGTCATGATGGCGGTGGCGTCGCTCGCCGTGGTGATGTTCTTCCGCGCCAATCCGGCCGCCCGGGAGAATGCGCTGAAGACCACCATCCTGCCCGGGCTGACCTTCATCGCCTTCGTCGTCATCATCTACCTGATCGTCATCAATTTCGGCAGCCTGTCAGGCGCCGGCGGCTTCCTTGGCGTGTTCCTGCCGGGGTTGGTGCTGATTGCTGCAATTGTCGGCCTGCTGCTGGCAAGCGCGCTGAAGAGCCGCGATCCGGTCGCCTTCGAAAATCTTGGCCAGCCGTTGAAGGATTGAGCGGAGCGCAGGATCGAAGGAAGCAAGGGGCGGCACGCCAAGCCGCCCCTCGTACTGCTTAACTTCAGAAGTGAGAACACAATGATCAGCCAGGATGCCATCGACGCGCTGCGCAAGACGGAGATCGGGGCGCGACGCCTGTTCATCGATGGCGTACAGATCGATGGCATGAGCGGCGCGAGTCTGCCGGTGACGTCGCCGATCGACGGCCGGCCCTTCGCCAGCATAGCCGACGGCAATGCCGCCGACATCGACCGTGCCGTCAAGTCGGCGCGCAAAGCCTTCGAGAAAGGTTCGTGGTCGCGCTCGGCACCCGCCTTCCGCAAGAAGGTGCTGACAAGACTCGCCGAGCTGGTCAAAAAGCATGCCGACGAACTGGCCGTGCTTGGCGTCCGCGACAATGGCACAGAAATCGGCATGGCCTACAAGGCCGAACCGCTGTCGGCGGCAGGCACCATCCGCTACTATGCCGAGGCGATCGACAAGATCTATGGCGAGATCGCGCCGACGGCCGAGAACGTGCTCGGGCTGATCCACAAGGAGCCGCTCGGCGTCGTCGGCGTCATCGTGCCGTGGAATTTTCCGCTGATGATCGGCGCCTGGAAGATCGCGCCCGCACTTGCCGCCGGCAATTGCGTGGTGGTCAAGCCGCCGGAGATCGCTTCGCTGACGCTGCTGCGGCTGGCCGAATTGGCAAGCGAGGCCGGACTTCCCGCCGGTGTGTTCAACGTCGTCACCGGGCGCGGCGCGGTCACCGGCGAAGCGCTCGGCCTGCATATGGATGTCGACGCCATCGCCTTCACCGGGTCGGGGCCTGTCGGCCGGCGGCTGCTCGAATATTCCGCGCGTTCCAATTTGAAGCGGGTCTTCCTCGAACTCGGCGGCAAGTCGCCCAACATCGTCTTTGCCGACGCCCCGGACCTGAAGCAGGCGGCGGTCGTCTCGGCTAATGGCATCTTCCGCAATTCCGGCCAGGTCTGTGTCGCCGGCTCGCGCCTGCTCGTCCAGGCATCCGTCTATGACCGTTTCATGAACGAGCTGCTCTCGGCGACCACGCGGCTGAAGGTCGGCGATCCGCTCGATCTCTCAAGCGACGTCGGCGCGGTGTCGAGCTCCGAACAGCTGGCCAAGAATCTCGGCTTCGTCGACCGGGCGGCGGCCGAAGGCGCCCGGCTGGTCACTGGCGGTGAACAAATTCTCGCCGAGACCGGCGGCAGCTACATGGCGCCGACGATCTTCGAAAACGTGACGCAGGAGATGCAGCTGGCCCGCGAGGAGGTGTTCGGGCCGGTGCTCGGCGTCATGCGCTTCGAGACCGAGGAGGAGGCGGTGCGCATGGCCAATTCGACCGTCTATGGGCTGGCCTCGGCGGTGTGGACAGCCAACCTTTCCACCGCGCATCGCATGGTGCGCGCCGTCAATGCCGGCGTCGTCCACGTCAACACCTATGGCGGCGCCGACATCACCGTGCCGCTCGGCGGCGTCAAGCAGTCCGGCTTCGGCCGAGACAAGTCGCTGCATGCGCTGGACAAATATCTTGATCTGAAGACCGCCTGGATCGCTCTCTGAGACCGGCGCCGGGTTGTCTTGGAACCTGGCTTCCGTCGGATCGGCGCAGTCCCGCTGCGGTCGGTCAGGCGGCGTCTTGTGCTCACTCTCCTGAAATTTTTGAGAGAATATTCCCGGCCGTGACGAGAACGGCGAAATGCGTTCTTTGATAAAATCGATAGAATTTCTGATGATGTGATCAAGGCTCGGCAATCAGCCCGGCTGCCATGACTTCACAACCGCAGAGATCAATCATGACTGACTTCAAAAACACTTTGCCATCTTCCCTTTGGTCAACCCTCAACCGGCGCAGTGGCCTTGCTCTGCTTTTTGCCTCGGCTGTTGCCATCGGCAGCCTGATGGCGCCTCATGCGTCGTTCGCCGAGGACAAGAAGGCGATCAAGGTCGGCATCATCAGCGGCGAGGACGAGGATGTCTGGCGCGTCGTTGTCGCGCAGTCGGCCGAAAAGGGCCTCACCATCGAGACCGTGGTGTTCAACGACTACACCCAGCCCAACGAAGCGCTCGAGCGCGGCGAGATCGACGCCAACGCCTTTCAGCACCTGCCCTATCTCGACAACCAGATCAAGACACAAGGGTACCATATCGTCCGCGTCGGCTATACCGGCGTCTGGCCGATCGGCCTCTACTCGAAGAAGTACACCAAGGTCGCCGACCTGCCCGAAGGCGCGGTCATCGGCGTGCCGAACGATCCGTCCAACGAAGGCCGGGCGCTGCGCGTGCTGCAGAACGAGGGGGTGATCAAGCTGAAGGACGGCACCGGCATTCTGGCCACCACCGCCGACATCGCCGAGAACGCCAAGAAGGTGGTGATCAAGGAGCTCGACGCCGGCATCGTCGGCCGCTCGGTCGAGGATCTCGACGCCGCCGTGGTCAACACCGACTGGGCGCTGAAAAGCGGCCTGACGCCGGAAAACCGCATTGCGCAGGAGCCCATCACCGACAATCCCTATCGCAACTTCATCGCGGTGAAGGTCGGCAATGAGAACGAGGCGTGGGTGAAGACGCTGGTGGCGTCCTATCAGAACGAGGCGGTGAAGGCCGAGTTCGACAAGGTCTACAAAGGCACGGGCCTCAGCGCCTACTAGGGGATATGCGGGCGCCGACGTGCCTGCTTTTACCGGGAAAGCGGTCCGCGCAACGCGCGGGCCGCAATTGTATTTCTAGGGATCCGCGCATGAATCAGCATTTTACCGCAACTGCCGAGACCGCCGACCAGCCGGGCGCAACACCGCAGGACGTGGTGCGCCTTGTCGACCTGAAGCGCCGCTTTGGCGGGACAGCGGCACTCGATGGCATCTCGCTGACGGTGCGCAAGGGCGAGATCCTCGGCATCATCGGCCGCAGCGGCGCCGGCAAATCGACGCTGATCCGCTGCCTGAACGGGCTGGAGCGGCCCGATTCCGGCGAGGTCTTCATCGAAGGCCGCGAGATTAGCCGGCTCGGCGAGCTCGATCTGCAGCCGCTGCGGCGGCGCATCGGCATGATCTTCCAGCACTTCAACCTTTTGTCGGCCAAGACGGTCGAGGACAATGTGGCGCTGCCGCTGAAGATAGAGGGCCGGCCGAAGGCCGAGCGGCTGCAGCGCGCCGCCGAACTGCTTGACCTTGTCGGCCTGTCGGAGAAGGCCAAGGCCTACCCGGTGTCGCTATCGGGCGGCCAGAAGCAGCGCGTCGGCATCGCCCGGGCGCTTGCGGCGCGGCCCGCGCTGCTGCTGTCGGACGAAGCCACCTCGGCGCTCGACCCGGAGACGACGCGCTCCATCCTCGCTTTGCTGAAAGACATCAACCGGCAGCTTGGGCTGACCATCCTGCTGATCACCCATGAGATGGAGGTGATCCGCTCGATCGCCGACCGGGTGGCGGTGATCGATGCCGGCCGCATCGTCGAGGAAGGGCCGGTGTGGTCGGTGTTTGCCGAGCCGCGCTCCGAGATCACACGCAGCCTGCTCGGCGCCATCCGGCCGCAGCTGCCCGCCGAACTGGCCGCCCGGCTGCTGCCATCGGCCGGCACGGAGACGGTCCTGCGCGTCGACGTGGCCGGCGAGGCCGCCAGCGGCCCATTGCTGTCCGATCTCGCCACTGCTATTCCCCGCCCCTTCCGCCTCGTCCATGGCGGCATCGACCACATCCAGCAGCAGCCCGTCGGCACGCTGTTCGTTTCTGTCCCTGGCAGCGATGCAAGCCATCTCGCCGCCGTCATCACATTCCTGAAGGCCCGCCACGCGCGGGTGGAGGTGCTTGGCCATGTCGCCAATCCTGTTTGAGCTTCTGCTGCGTTCGATCTGGGAAACCGTGCTGATGACGGCCGCGTCCGGCCTGATCTCGCTGGTCTTCGGCCTGCCGCTGGGGCTGGCGCTGATCGCCACCGAACGCGGCGGCATCGCCGAAAGCCCATGGGTGAACCGCGCGCTCGGCGCCGTCATCAACGGCTTCCGTTCGGTGCCCTTCATCATCCTTCTGGTGGCGCTGATCCCGGTGACGCGGCTGATCGTCGGCACCTCGATCGGCACGTGGGCGGCCATCGTGCCGCTGTCGATCGCCGCCACGCCCTACTATGCGCGCATCGCCGAAGTGTCGCTGCGCGAAGTCGACCGCGGGCTGATCGAGGCGGCGCGCGCCATGGGCGGCAATCGCTGGACGATCATCCGCGAGGTGTTGGTGCCCGAAGCCCTGCCCGGCATCGTCGCCGGTTTCACGGTGACGCTGGTAACGCTGATCGGCGCCTCGGCGATGGCCGGCGCCATCGGCGCCGGTGGGCTCGGCGATCTCGCCATCCGCTACGGCTACCAGCGTTTCGAGACCAGCGTCATGATCGCCGTGGTGATTGTGCTGATCATCCTGGTCTGCGGCATCCAGTGGGCGGGTGACCGGCTGGTGGCGAGGCTGGACCGGCGCGGGTGAGGACTGGACCGATGATCTGGGTGACGTTGTCTTCCATCCGAGCCTGTAGCGGGTGCTTCTGAACCACAGGCGCGACGATCATGGCTTGGACGAGGTCTGCGTCGCTGCGTTGGGACGAAGACGTTCAGTAGTTGCCGACGTCGTCGTCAGGTCGACGTCCGGGACTATTCGCACCAAGGCCAGTAGCCGCCCCGTAGGCCTTCCAGGTCGCGGAGGCATATGCCGCTGCTATGCTGTACAAAAAACGGCCAAGTTGGACCTTACGCCACTTCGGCAGTTCGTTCGTGAGCGTTTCACCTGCCTTTCCCAAAACCTCGGTGACGATGGACATTGGAGTTTTCTCTCGGATGTTGTTATTTGCGAGAGGCAACATCGAATGCGGGGCGTGAGATGCCTGTGAAAAGCTCGTGAATATCGCGGAAAAAGCAGAAATTCAGAGTATATCGCGATGAGCCCGGCGCGGCTCGATCTCCTGGGTGGTTTTCACCTGACGTCGCCGCAGGGGAAACCCTTGGAGGTGGCTGCCAAGAAGAATAGAGCACTTCTGGGCATTCTCGCCGTAGCACCGAACCAGGAGGCGACGCGTCACAAGCTGGCTGCTCTTCTATGGAGCGATCGCGGTGAGGAGCAGGCAAGGGACAGTCTGCGACAGGCCCTGGCTGCTATCCGCAAGGACTTTGCCGGGTTGGGAGCGGATGCCTTGGCCCTGGTCGGGGATCGTGTCGCGCTCAATCCGAAATTCTTCACCATCGACGTGACTGAATTCGTCGCTGCATCCGCGAGCCGTGACGCGGCCGAGCTTCGGCGGGCTGCCACCCTCTATGCCGGCCCTTTTCTTGATGGGGTGAGCACGTTTGACAACGCTTTCGAGGATTGGCTTCGCGAAGTCCGTGCCGACCTGTCCTTGCGGGCAATCAATGTGTTCGAGCTTCTGGCAGAATCGGAGAGCGGCATCGAGCGCGTTGCAATTTGCGAACGGCTGGTCGCTCTTGATCCGCTGCGGGAGCCGTCGCATGCCGCGCTGATGCGGGCGCATATCGCCTCCGGTCAGGCCGCGCTCGCCATCAAGCATTATGAGGCGTGCAAGCTGTTGCTGAAGCGCGAGCTGAACCTGGAGCCAGGTGACGAGCTTCGGCTATTGCGCAGGAGCATGGACGAGACGCCCAGACCGCAAACCGACGGCGCATCAAGCCGCGGACCAGTCGTTGCAGTTCTTGCATTCGAGAATATGAGCAGCGACGCCAGCCAGGAATATTTCAGCGACGGCGTCACCGAGGACATCATCACCGAACTGGGACGATTCGGTGAACTTCATCTCATAGCCCGCAATTCCTCCTTTGTGTTCAAGGGAAGGACTGTCGACGCCGTCACCATCGCGAAGCAGTTGTCCGTCGACTACCTGCTTCGGGGTAGCATTCGCCGTGCCGGCGACAGGGTCAGGATCTCATCGCAACTCATAGAGGCCAGATCCGGCAATCAAATCTGGGCCGATCGATTCGATCGGGAGCTGACAGATATTTTTGAGCTCCAGGAGGAGATCGCCAGAAGTGTCGCCATCACCGTCGTCGGCACAATCCGAACCTCGGGCGCGGAGAAGATACGGCGCCTTCCGATCACCCAGCTCGATGCCTACGACCTGTATCTTCAGGCTCGCGTTCGGATGGTTCGCTATGACACCACTTTGGAAGCAGAGCCCTATCTTGCAAGGGCGATTGAGCTCGACCCGAATGTCGCTACCATCCATGCCATGATGGCGACTGTACTCACAAGCAAATGGCTGCTTGAGGGGGACGGGAACACGCTCAAGATCGCGCTTGTCCATGCTCGCCGTGCTCTAAAGCTTGGGCCGAAGGAGGCATGGAGCCATATTGCGGTGGGTCACACGCTGATCTTCATGGGACAGTTGGAGGAGGCGCTGCTGCATCTCGAGCAGGGTGTGAACCTTAATCCGAACGAAACCCGGGCAAGGGCGATACGGGGCTTGTGCTGGAGCTATCTCGGTCGGCATGAGGAAGCTTTGTCCGATCTGGACGTCTGTATCGCCCGTGATCCCCTGAATTACGATTGGTTCTGGGATCTACGCGGACAAGTTCTTCTGGTTCTCGGACGGTATCCTGAGGCGATAGCCTCGTACCGGAATCTCAATGCCTATGCATTTTGGGCCTATGCGTTTCTGGCGGTCTGTCATTTGAGAATGGGCGACGAGCAACTCGCCGCTCACGCAGCCAGGCAGTGTCTGGCGGCAAGGCCCGGTGCGACTGTAAGCACCATCTTGATCGATCCGTATCGTAACCCAAAAATCCTGGAGGATCTTCGGAGAGACCTGATTGCTGTCGGCATACCCGATGGATGAATGTCGGCCTTCCGCAACGATACCCCGTTCATTCCCTAACCCAAAAGGAAAGCCCAAAGCGATTTCCGGAACAAGCCGCGCTAGCCCCTCAGCTTGACCCCCTCGGGGTCGAAGAACGGAATTGGCGCGACGACCGCGCGGGTCGGCTTGCCGTCGATGTCGATGCTGAGTTCCGTGCCGACAGCCGTGAACGGCAGCAGCATATGCGCGGTCGCCAGCACCTTGCCGAGGGAATAGCCGTGGTCGCTGTAGGTGACGATGCCGGCGTCCTCACCATCGGCCAGCACCCTGGCGTCGGTCGCGGCCTGACTGTCGCCGTCGAGGATCAGCCCGACCCATTGCTCGTCCAGGCCTTTGTCGCGGACCTTGAGCAAGGCTTCGCGGCCGACGAAATCGCCCTTGTCGAACTTGATCCAGCGGTCGAGGCCGACATGGAACGGTGTGCGGGTCTCGTCCATGTCGATGCCATGCGCCGGATAGGCCTTTTCAAGTCCCAGCGTGAACATCGCCAGCACGCCATAGGGTTTCAGGCCAAAGTCACGGCCGGCCGTCATCAGCGCGCTCCAGACCGATGCCGCCTCGTCGGCCGGCACGAACAGTTCGAAGCCGAGCTCGCCGGTCACGCCGGTGCGCGAAATCAGTATCTTCGTCTCACCAATTCGCCCTGAGGTGAACGACCAGCGCTTGAGCCCGTCCAGATCGGCATCGGTGATCAACGCCTTCAGCAGTTCGCGCGAGCGCGGCCCCTGGATGGTCGGGAAGGCGATGGCCGCGGTGATGTCGGTGACATAGGCCTTGCGCCCCTGCGCATGATGCAAAAGCCACGGCAGCATCTTGAGACGATTGACCGAGCCGGTCACCAGCATGAAATGCTCGGGCGCCAGACGGAACACGGTGAGGTCGTCCATGATACCGCCATCCTCGCGGCAGACGGTGGAATAACGGACCTGGCCGGGCTTCATCGCCGCCGCATCGTTGACGATGACATGATTGACCAGCGCCTCGGCGTCCGGCCCCTTGATGTCCATCTTGCCCATGGTGCTGAGATCCTGCACACCGACATTCCTGCGCGTGTTCAGGTGCTCGTCGGCAATGCCGGAATAGGTTTTGGCCGAAATGAAATCGCCGCCAACCCGACCCATGGTCGCGCCCAGTCCGACGATGCTGCTGTAGAAGGGGGAGCGCCGCTCAGCCAAGAAAGTCTCCATTATTCATAGAAAACGGCAGCGCCGGACAGCGCTGCCGGGATCAGCTGCCGTAAACGTCGAAGGAAAAGTATTTATCGTTGATTTCCTTGTATTTTCCGTTGGCACGCAGCGCGTCTATCGCGGCATTGAACTTGTCGGCCAGCTCCTTGTCGCCCTTCTGCAGCGCGATGCCGACGCCGGGGCCGTGAATGGCCGGGTCGGCCGTCAAGGTGCCAAGCAGCTTGCAGCAGGCGCCGTCCGGTTTCTTCAGCCATTCGGTCAGGATGATCGAGCCGTCCATCATCGCGTCGAGGCGGCCATTGGCCATGTCGGTGCGGGCGTCATCGCCGGTCGGATAGGCCTTGACGGTCGAGCCTGAGTATTTCTGCTCGGCGAATTTCTGGTGGATGGTCGCGGTCTGCACGCCGAGCGCCTTGCCTTTCAGGTCCTCGGGCGATGTGCCTGATATGGTCGAATCCTTCGGCACCGCGATGGCCGGCGGCGTCTGGTAGTATTTGTGGGTGAACTCGACCTTCTCGGCCCGCTCGGGCGTGATGGTGATGTTGATGATCGCATCGAACTTGCCGGCCTGCAGCGCCGGTATAGAACCGTCGAAATCCTGCACGGTGAACTCGCACTCGGCCTTCATCTCGGCGCACAGCGCCTTGCCGAGCTCGATGTCGAAACCGCCCAGCGTGCCGTCGGCATTGGCGTAGTTGAAGGGCGGATAGGCGCCCTCGGTGCCGATCCTGAGTTTCTTGTCCTGGGCGGAAGCAGCCCCCGTGGCGAGAACCAGGGCGACCGAGGCGGCAAGCACGAAACGACCGAAAAGACGCATGTCCGAGATCTCCGTTGACCGGAGAAGTCTACGGGCTTTCGTGACTCCGGCGGAGACGGAAACGACATGTGCTGCGGCGATCACGGCGCGTCGGACGATCCCGGCCGCCGTCAGTGTTAGCCGGCGCGCTGCTCGTCCGTCGCCTTCCGGTCGACGGCGAACTCGCCCGCCGACAGGACAACACCGAATTTTTCGCTGGCTTCCGCTGACGTGTAGTATCCCAGCGCCACATCGCGCAGCACCAGATCGGCATCGCGCTCAAGCGGATCGCCATAGCCGCCGCCGCCCGGCGTGCCGACGCGCACGCGGTCGCCGGCCTTCAGGGCGATGTCCTGCTCCTTGGACAGATGCGGCGGCACGTGCTCCTCGCCATTGCGGAAGACGGTCACCGTGTTGACCGCGCCGTCCTTGCCGCCGAGCGCGCCCTGCGGGCCGAAACGGCCATGGTCCATGACGAAGGAGGCGCGGGCATCGCCGCGCAGGATTTCGACCTCATAGGCGAGGCCGAAGCCGCCGCGCTGCTTGCCTGCGCCGCCCGAGCCTTCGCGCAAGGCGTAGTGGCGGTAGAGCACCGGAAAGGCCTGCTCCATGATCTCGACCGGCGGCGACTTGGAGATGCCGATGGTCGAGCAGCCATTGGTCAGGCCGTCATGGCCTGAATTGCCGCCATAGCCGCCGCCGGAGATCTGGTACATGACGTAGTCGCGGCCGCGCGCCGGATCGTTGCCGCCGAGCGCGAAATTGCCGCTGGACCCAGCCGGTGCCGCCGTCACCTTGTCCGGCAGCGCCTGGACCATCGCCGCGAACACCGCCTCGGCGATGCGCTGCGAGACCTCGGCGGCGCAGCCTGAAACCGGGCGCGGATATTTGGCGTCGAGGAACGTGCCCTCCGGACGCTTGACCTCAAGCGGCTCGAAAGCGCCGGCGCTGATCGGTACATCCGGGAAAATGTGGCGCATGGCGAGGTAGACCGAGGACAAGGTCGTCGCCAGCACACTGTTCATCGGCCCGGCGCAGGGCTTTGACGAGCCGGCGAAATCGAAGGTCAGCGTGTCGCCCCGTTTCTCGACAGCCAGCGCGATGGTCAGCGGCTCGTTGACCACCCCGTCGGAATCGACAAAGGCCCTGGAATGGTAGGTGCCGTCCGGGATGGCGGATATGTTGGCGCGCATCTGTTCGGCGGCCCGCCGACGCAGTTCGGCGATCGCCTCGACAACAGTTTCGTCTCCGTAACGATCAAGGATTCCGTTAAGCCGGTCCTGGCCGATGAACAGTGCCGCGGCCTGGGCGCGGATATCGCCGATGCGCTGGTCGGCGACGCGGATGTTGGAGCAGATGATGGCGTAGATTTCGGGGTCGAGCACGCCTTTCTTGAACAGCTTGACCGGCGGTAGCCGCAGGCCTTCCTGTTCCACTGCGGTCGCGGAAGCCGAGAAGCCGCCCGGCACCGAGCCGCCAATGTCAGGCCAGTGGCCGGTGTTGGACAGCCAGCAGAAAATCTTGCCAGCCCGGTAGACCGGCATGGCGAAGCGCACATCCATCAGATGGGTGCCGCCGAGATAGGGATCGTTGACGATGTAGATGTCGCCGGGCTCCGGCGGCAGGCAGCGGCCGTCGGCGATCATCTCGATCACCGTCTTGGTCGAATACTGCATGACGCCGACGAACACCGGCAGGCCTTGCGACCCCTGCGCGATCAGCGAGCCATCGACGGCCGAATAGATGCCGTCGGAGCGGTCGTTGGCCTCGGCGATGACCGGCGAGAAGGCGGCGCGGGAGAAGGTCAGGTCCATCTCGTCGCAGACCTGCTGCAAGGCCGCCTGGAGAACCGAAAGGGTGATGGCGTCGAGCTTTGCCATATCAATGTCAGGCATCTCAGGCCTCGCCAATGTCGATGATGATGTTGCCGTCGGCGTCCGAACGCGCCCGGTCGCCGGGTTCGAGCACGGTGGTCGCATCCATCTGTTCGAGGATCGCCGGGCCTACGATGACCGCGTCGAGCGGCAGCTTTTCGCGTGCGTAGACCGGCGTGTCGTGCCAGCGCCCGCCATACCAGACCGGCCGGATCTCGCGACGCGCCTCGTCGAGCGTTTTTCCGCGACCAGCCGGGTCGATCAAACGCGACAGATCGATCGCCGGCCGCACACCGGTCACCGAAGTGTTGAGGTTGACGAGGTTGGCGCGGATTTCCGGCAGCTCGACCTTGAAGCGGGCGAAATAGGCTTTTTCGAACAGCGTTTGCAGCTCGTGCCGGGTCACCGAGGAGGATGGCAATGGCACGTTGATGATGTGGGTCTGGCCGACGAACTGCATGTCGGCGGAGTGGGTGACGCGGATCGTCTCGGGCTTCACCGCTTCCTTGCCGATGAGCTCCTCGCCTTCGTTTCGGTGCCGTTCCAATACAGCGTGAAGCTGGTCCTCGTCGAGCACCGCCACCGGCTGGTTGACGGTGTTGACGAAGTCGTGGCGCAGATCGGCGACGACGCAGCCGAGCGCGTTGGTGATACCTGGCCGGGCCGGCACCAGCACCTTGGGCAGACCGAGTTCGCGCGCCAGGGCGGTCGCGTGCAGCGGCCCGGCGCCGCCGAAGGCGAACAGCGCAAAGTCGCGCGGATCGTGGCCGCGCGACACCGAAACCATGCGGATGGCGCCGGCCATCTTCATGTTGCCGAGCCGCAGCACCGCGCCCGCCGCCTCGACGCCGGACAGGCCGGTCGCCTTGCCGATCTTCTCCTCGAAGATACCGGTGACGCGCTCGACGGTGACCGGGTTTTCGACCGCCAGCAGCTTTTTCGGCGCCAGCCGGCCGAGCACCAGGTTGGCGTCGGTGATGGTCGGCTCGAGACCGCCGCGTCCGTAGCAGATCGGGCCGGGATTGGCGCCGGCGCTTTCCGGACCGATCTGGATCAGGCCGGCGGCGTCGACGCGGGCGATCGAGCCGCCGCCGGCGCCGACCGTGTGCACCGCCACCATCGGCACGTGGATCGGCATGGCATATTCGATCTCGATCTCGTTCGAGACAGCCGGCTCGGCGTTGCGGATCAGCGCCACGTCGGTCGAGGTGCCGCCCATGTCGTAGGTGACGAGGTTTTCGTAGCCGGCGCGTTTTCCCGTATAGGCGGCGGCGATTACGCCCGAGGCCGGACCGGACATGACGGTCTTGGCCGATTCACGTGTGACGAAGCGGGCCGAGATCATGCCGCCATTGCCGTTCATGATCAGGAAGTCGCGGGCATAGCCTTTTACGCCCAATTCCTTGCGCAGCCGCTCGACATAGCGCTCGAGGATCGGCTGCACCGAGGCGTTGACCGAAGCGGTGACGCCGCGCTCGAATTCGCGCGCTTCCGACAGCAGCGCGTGGCCCGAGGTGATGTAGCCGTTCGGCCAGAGCTCGGCGGCAATCTCGGCGGCGCGGAGCTCATGCGCCGGGTTGGCGTAGGAATGCAGGAAATGGATGACGAGGGATTCGCAACCGGCGTCGATCAGCGCCTTCACCGCCACGCGCATTTCGGCTTCGTCGAGCGGCGTGCGCACCGTGCCCGACGCCTCGACGCGCTCCGAGACTTCGAGCCTCAGATTGCGCGGAATGATCGGCACGAAACTGCCGGTCATGCCATAGGCCTGCGGCCGCGTGCGCCGGCCAAGCTCGATCACGTCGCGAAAGCCGCGCGTGGTGATCATGCCGGTTTTCGCCAGCCGGCGCTCGAGCACCGCATTGGTGGTGGTGGTCGTGCCATGCACGATGAGGTCGATGCCGTCGATCGGAAATCCGGTGGCGTCCAGCGCCGAAACGACGCCGAACGCCTGGTTGTCGACCGTGGTAGGGGTCTTGGCGATATGCACTCGGCCGCCGTCGCGTCCGTCGATCAGAAGCAGGTCGGTGAAGGTCCCGCCGACATCGATACCGGCGACGACGCTGCCCAGGGAATCCGGCGGCTGCACCGAAAAATTCTCTTTCATTGTCGAAACCCGAAATGCGCGGACTACGGATATGTCACAGTTTGGAAAGGTGTTTCGCGGCGGTATCTTGACGCAAATATCGTTTGTATACTAATAAATTCCGGACACAAGAGCTTACTGCTTTGGAGTGTGCAGGCAGCACGCCGGAACCTGAACGGTTCGGGCGCGCAGGTGAAGGTTTGGTGCCCGCGTTAGCAGTTGGGCCAGAAGGTTGGATTTGATGAACACCACAACCGCATTCAATACCGCAGGCGCCCGCCCGCTGCAGTTTCCGATTCCGGCCAATGTCTATGCCGAGACCGTCGTCTCGGTGAAGCACTATACGGACCGGCTGTTCTCGTTCCGCATCACCCGGCCGCAGTCGCTGCGCTTCCGTTCCGGCGAGTTCGTCATGATCGGCCTGCCCAATGCCGAGAAGCCGGTGTTCCGCGCCTATTCGGTGGCGAGCCCCGCCTGGGACGACGAGCTGGAATTCTTCTCGATCAAGGTGCCGGACGGCCCGCTGACCTCTGAACTGCAGAAGATCCAGGTCGGCGACACCGTCATCATGCGCCAGAAGTCGACCGGCACGCTTGTCGTCGACGCGCTGACGCCCGCGAAACGGCTGTTCATGATCTCGACCGGCACCGGCATCGCGCCCTTCGCCAGCCTGCTGCGTGACCCCGACACCTATGAGAAGTTCGAGCAGGTCGTCCTGACCCACACCTGCCGCGACACTGCCGAGCTCATCTATGGCCAGGAGCTGGTCGCCGGGCTCGAAAGCGATCCGCTGATCGGCGAGCTGACCGGCGGCCGCGTCACCCTCTACAATTCGACGACCCGCGAAGACTCGGCGCGCATGGGCCGCATCACCGCACTGATCGGATCCGGCAAGTTCTATACCGATCTCGGCATCGACAAGCTCAATCCGGAAACCGATCGCATCATGATCTGCGGTTCGATGCACATGCTGAAGGACGTCAAAGAGCTGGCCGAAAGCCTCGGGTTCGAGGAAGGCTCGCTGCATCATCCGGCGAGCTTCGTTGTCGAACGCGCCTTCGTCGGCTGAGCAGGGCGCCCACGCCTTCAAATCCGCATTTTGACCTTTCGGTCAAAAAACTAACTGCTTTCGCGGCCTTTTTCGGCTATGAGCGCAAAAGCGCGTCGCCTTACGCGACGCGCTTTTTGTTTTTTGTCGATGCATGCCGGTGTCCCAAAACGGCTGCGCACTTTTGGGCGGCATGCATTAAGGGACTCGTGAAGCGTCAATTCACGGGCTATCTTCGGCGCAAGTCGCTGAATGAAAGGGCAGGAGATGAGCAGCACAATCCGCGAAGCCGAGCTTGGTGCCGGCGCGTCGAAGGTGACGCCACTGCCGGCGCGCGCCGCCGCCAATACCCCCGTTCCGCTGGACCATCGCATCGCGCGCAACCCCGGCATGAAGCTCGACCTCGGCTTCATGGAATCGGTGCGCAGCGTCAACCGCTCGGCGCTTGAACGCCGCGTCGCGAGCCTGACCAAGCGGCGCTCTCTCAAGGCCGACAATCAGGCCGCCTGGCTGCTGCGCGCCGTCGCCTGCATGGACCTGACGACGCTGAATTCCAACGACACCGAAGAGCGCGTGCGCCGGCTCTGCGCCAAGGCGATCAATCCGTTCCGCCGCGACATCGTCGAGGGTCTCGGTATTGCGGACGAGGTCATTCGCCCAGCCGCCGTCTGCGTCTACCATCCCTTCGTCGCCACCGCGGTCGATGCCGTGCGCGGCACCGGCATCCACGTCGCCGCCGTTTCCACCGCCTTCCCGCACGGCCTTGCCCCACTTTCCACCCGCCTACAGGAAATCGAGGCCTCGGTGAAGGACGGCGCCGACGAGATCGACGTTGTCATTCCACGCGGGTTGGTGTTCGGCGCCAAGTGGCGGGAGCTCTACAACGAGATCGTCTCGATGCGCGCCGCCTGTGGGGATGCGCATCTGAAGGTCATCCTCGGTACCGGCGACCTCGCCACGCTGCGCAACGTCATGCTGGCCTCGATGGTCGCTATGATGGCCGGCGCCGACTTCATCAAGACCTCGACCGGCAAGGAAAGTGTCAACGCCACGCTGCCGGTCGGCCTCGCCATGGTTCGCGCCATCCGAGCCTATTTCGAGGAGACCGGCTATCTCATCGGCTTCAAGCCGGCTGGCGGCATCTCAACGGCAAAAGCCTCACTCGACTGGATGGTGCTGATGAAGGAAGAACTCGGCCGGCCATGGCTGGAGCCCGAGCTGTTCCGCTTCGGCGCCTCGAGCCTTTTGACCGACATCGAGCGCCAACTCGAACACCATCTGACCGGGCACTATTCGGCCAATCATCGCCACGCGATGGCTTGAACGCCCCACCGCGATCAGCCTAGCCGATCGACCCTCCCCACGAGGAGAGGTGAAGGAGGAACCCCATGAACATTCTCGACCGCTATCACGCCATGGAGTACGGCCCGGCGCCGGAAGCCCGCAACGAGGCCGACGCCTGGCTTGCGGCGCGCGACTTCGGCAAGGCACTGTTCATCGGCGGCGACTGGAAAGCCGCTTCCGGCGGCAAAACCTTCGAGACCAGCGAGCCCTCCTCCGGCAAGCTGCTGGCCAAAGTGTCGGACGCCAATGCCGCCGATATAGACGCCGCGGTTTCGGCCGCGGCCAAGGCGCTGCCGAAATGGTCGGCGTCTTCAGGCTATACCAGGGCGAAAGTGCTCTATGCCATCGGCCGCGCCATGCAGCGCCACCAGCGCCTGTTCGCCGTGCTGGAATCGATCGACAACGGCAAGCCGATCCGCGAAAGCCGCGATATCGACGTGCCGCTGGCCATCCGCCATTTCATCCACCATGCCGGCTGGGCGCAGGCGCTGGACAGGGATTTCCCCGGCCACAAGGGTGTCGGCGTCGTCGGCCAGATCATCCCGTGGAATTTTCCGCTGCTGATGCTGGCCTGGAAGATCGCACCGGCACTCGCCGCCGGCTGCACCGTGGCTCTGAAACCGGCCGAATTCACGCCGCTGACCGCCATCCTGTTCGCCGAGATCTGCGAACGTGCCGGCGTGCCGAAAGGCGTCGTCAACATCGTCCAGGGTGGCCCGGAAGCAGGCGCGGCCATCGTCAACCATCCCGGCATCCAGAAGATCGCCTTCACCGGTTCGTCGGAAGTCGGCAAGATCATCCGGAAAGCCACGGCGGGGTCAGGGAAGAAACTGTCGCTGGAGCTTGGCGGCAAGTCGGCCTTCATCGTCTTCGAGGATGCCGATCTCGACAGCGCCGTCGAAGGGCTGGTCGACGGCATCTGGTTCAACCAGGGCCAGGTCTGCTGCGCCGGCTCGCGGCTGCTGGTGCAGGAAGGCATCGCCGATGCCCTCATCGCCAAGGTCAAGACACGCATGAGCCGGTTGCGGGTCGGCAGCCCGCTCGACAAGAACACCGATATCGGCCCGCTGGTCGACGCCACACAGCTCGACCGGGTCAAGGGCCTGGTTGCCGAGGGCGCCAGACAGGGCGCCGTGTGCTGGCAGCCGGACGCCGCGCTGCCAACGTCGGGTTACTACCACCTGCCGACGCTCGCCACCGGCATTTCGCCGGCTAACATTCTAGCGCAAGAGGAAGTGTTCGGGCCGGTGCTGGCGACCATGACCTTCCGCAACACCGAGGAAGCGATCGAGCTTGCCAACAACACGCGCTATGGGCTGGCCGCCTCGGTGTGGAGCGAGAACGTCAACCTCGCCTTGCATGTCGCGCCGCAATTGAAGGCTGGCGTTGTCTGGGTCAACGGCACCAACATGTTCGACGCCGCCTGCGGTTTCGGCGGCTACCGCGAGAGCGGTTTCGGCCGCGAAGGCGGGCGCGAAGGCATATTCGAATATCTTGCGGCCAAATTGCCGCTTGGCCCGGTGATCAAGCCGGCGGCAGTCTCTGCGCAACCTGCCGAGCAATCCGACGGCGATACGATCGACCGCACGGCAAAGCTGTTCATCGGCGGCAAGCAGGTGCGGCCGGACGGCAACTATTCGCTGGCTGTCGCCACCGCCAAGGGCAAGCTCGCCGGCGAGGTCGGTCTCGGCAGCCGCAAAGATATCCGCGATGCCGTTTCGGCCGCCCGGGCCTGCAAAGCCTGGCCGGAGGCGACGGCGTACAACCGCTCGCAGGTGCTTTACTATCTGGCCGAAAATCTTTCCGGCCGGGCCGGCGAGTTTGCCGCCCGCCTCACCGAGTTGACCGGCGCTACGCCCAAGGCAGCGCGTGACGAGGTGGACCAGTCGATCGAGCGGCTGTTCCTCTATGCTGGCCTTGCCGACAAGTTCGAGGGCCGCGTGCACCAGCCGCCGGCGCGTGCCGTGACACTGGCGCTGCACGAACCGGTCGGCGTCGTCGGCATCGTGGCACCCGACGTGTCACCGCTGCTGGGCCTGATCTCGCTCGTCGCACCGGCGCTCGCCATGGGCAACACCGTGGTCGCGGTGCCGTCCGAGCGCTACCCGCTGCTCGCCACCGACCTCTACCAGGTCATCGAATATTCCGACGTTCCGGCCGGCGCCATCAACATCGTTACCGGCCGAACGGCCGAACTCGCCGCTGTGCTGGCCAAGCATGACGATGTCGACGGGCTCTGGGTGTTTGCCGATGCCGACACCTGCGCCAAGGCGGAGGCCGAGTCGATCGGCAACCTCAAGCGCGTCTGGAGCGGCAATGGCCGCGGCCTCGACTGGGCGTCCGACGAGGCGGCTGGCGATGCCTTCCTGCGCCGCGCCGTCGAGGTCAAGAACGTCTGGGTGCCTTACGGGGACTGATGCATGTCGCCCAAAAAGCGTCAGCAGGTTTTGGGACACGACATGGATGAAGACAGGGAACCAAAGCGCGTCGTGTGCTTTGGGCAGTTTCGACGCCGCTGCCGCGATGGTGATCGTGTTCGGACTTGACGCCCGGATGCATGTTCTTTAACGAGAAAAAACATCTTTATCTGTGGGCTGACAGGCGCGCAGGCCGCATGATGGCGTCCGACTGGCCCATGACGCCGTGGCCGACCACCGGTAGACCCGGACGATCCCAAGCGGACGAGGAGAAGAGCATGGCGGATCTGGCAGGCAAGGTCGTTGTCGTCACGGCGGCGGCGCAAGGCATCGGCAAGGCGAGCGCGCTGGCCTTCGCCAAGGCGGGTGCCGTCGTCTACGCCACCGACATCAACGAGGCGCTGCTGGCAGAGCTCGCCAAGACCTCCGACATCAAGACCCGCAAGCTCGATGTGCTCAACGACGATGCCGTCAACGCCGCCTTCGCCGAGATCGGCAAGGTCGACGTGCTGTTCAATTGTGCCGGCTTCGTCCATTCCGGCTCGATCCTCGAGATGAAGGACGCCGATCTCGATTTCGCCTTCAACCTCAACGTCCGCGCCATGATACGCACCATCAAAGCGGTGCTGCCCGGCATGCTGGAGCGCGGCGACGGATCGATCATCAACATGTCGTCGGTTGCCGGCGCCGGTAAGGGCGTGCCGAACCGCTTCGCCTATGGCGTCACCAAGGCCGCGGTCATCGGCCTGACCAAGGCAGTCGCCGCCGACTATGTCGCCAAGGGCATTCGCTGCAATGCCATTTGCCCCGGCACGGTCGAGAGCCCGTCGCTGCAGGACCGTATGCATGCGCAGGGCGACTACGAAGCAGCCCGCGCCGCCTTCATCGCCCGCCAGCCGATGGGCCGGCTCGGCACGCCGGAGGAAATCGCCGATCTCGCCGTCTATCTGGCCGGCGCCACCTATACGTCCGGACAGGCCTATAATATCGACGGCGGCTGGTCGATCTGAACCAAACCGACTGAGGAGACATACCATGAAGCTGCTGCGCTATGGCGAGGCAGGGAGCGAACGCCCCGGCCTGCTCGATGCGGATGGAACGATCCGTGATCTCACCGGCCATGTCGCCGACATCGGCGGCAAGGTACTCGATCCGGCATCGCTGGCGACGCTGGCCAAGCTCGATCCCAAGTCGCTGCCAGCGGTTTCCGGCAAGCCCCGCATCGGCGCCTGCGTTGCTGGCGCCGGCAAGTTCATCTGCATCGGCCTCAACTATTCCGACCACGCCGCCGAGACCGGCGCCACCGTGCCGCCGGAGCCAATCATCTTCATGAAGGCAAGCTCGGCCATCGTCGGGCCGGACGACGACGTGCTGATCCCGCGCGGCTCGGTAAAGACCGACTGGGAAGTCGAACTGGCCGTGGTCATCGGCAAGACCGCCAAATACATCAGCGAAGCCGACGCGCTCGACTATGTCGCCGGCTATTGCGTCGCCCACGATGTCTCCGAACGCGCCTTCCAGGCCGAGCGGCAGGGCCAGTGGACCAAGGGCAAGTCCTGCGACACCTTCGGTCCGATCGGCCCGTGGCTGGTGACCAAGGACGAGGTCGCCGACCCGCAGAACATCAAGATGTGGCTGACCGTCAACGGCAAGACGATGCAGAACGGCTCGACCAAGACCATGGTCTATGGCGTGGCATACCTTGTTTCCTACCTCAGCCAGTTCATGTCGCTACACCCAGGCGACATCATCTCGACCGGCACGCCACCCGGCGTCGGGCTGGGCATGAAGCCGCCGGTGTTTTTGAAGGCCGGTGATGTTGTCGAGCTCGGCATCGAGGGCCTTGGCCAGCAGAAGCAGACGTTCAAGGCTGACGCTTGAGCACTAAGGTTCGATAAGTTTGCGCCGCCCCTCATCCGCCTGCCGGCACCTTCTCCCCGTATAGTGACGGGGAGAAGGGAGCGCTCCAACGCTGCCGACCCCCTCTCCCCGTTCTTCACGGGGAGAGGGTAAGGGTGAGGGGCAGCGCCGACCTCTGCAGCGATATTACTTCAGCACCTTCCCATCCGCGCCAAACCGATACGTCTTGGCCGGGTCCGGCGTCGCATAGAGCGTGGCGCCCGGTTCGGCGTCGTAGACGCCAAAGATGAGCACGGTGATCAGGCCGGCCTTCTCGCAGTCGAGATAGAGATTGGTGTCGGCGCCAAGATGCTCGGCGTGGACGACCGTACCCTTCCAGGCGCCGGATTTGGGATCGACGGTCAGATGCTCCGGCCGCACGCCGATGGTCTTGGCGGTTTCACCAAGCCTGGCGCCGTCGACGAAGTTCATCTTCGGCGAGCCGATGAAGCCGGCGACGAACTCATTCGCCGGCGAATTGTAGAGCTCCATCGGGCCGCCGATCTGCTCGATCCGGCCGGCGTTCAGCACCACGATCTTGTCGGCCAGCGTCATCGCCTCGACTTGGTCGTGGGTGACGTAGATCATCGTCGCCTTCAGCCGGCGGTGCAGCTGTGCGATCTCCAGCCGCGTGTTGACGCGCAATGCGGCATCAAGATTCGACAGCGGCTCGTCGAAGAGAAAAAGCTTGGGCTCGCGCACCACGGCGCGGCCGATGGCGACGCGCTGGCGCTGGCCGCCGGAAAGTTCGGCCGGCCGCCTTTCGAGATAGGGCTCCAGTGACAGCATCGAGGAGGCAATGCCGATGCGGCGGTCGATCTCGGCCGCCGGCGTGCCCGCCTGCTTCAGCCCGAGGCCCATATTGTTCTTCACCGTCAGATGCGGGTAGAGCGCATAGGTCTGGAACACCATGGCGATGCCGCGCTTGGCCGGCGGCGTGACGGACACGTCCTGGCCGTCGATGACGACCCGGCCCGAGGTCGAATCCTCCAGCCCGGCGATGACCCGGAGCAAGGTCGACTTGCCGCAGCCCGACGGGCCGACGAAGACGACGAATTCGCCGTCCGTCACCTCAAGGTTGATGCCCTTCAGCACCTCGACCGGCCCGAAGGCCTTCTTCACGTTCTCGATGTTCAGCGAGCCCACGGCTTCGTCCCTGTTCTAGAGTTTGACGGCTGCGCCGCTGCGCACGCTCTCGTCTGCGGCAAGGCAGACAGCGAGCGACTTCACCGCGTCGTCCATGTGCCTGGTGAGATCGATATCCTCGCGGATCGCCTTCAGCACGAAGGCCTGTTCGAGATCGCAGAGGTCCTGATGGCCGGGCTCGCCCGCCATCGACAGCATTTCGTCCGGCTTGGCGAACTTGCCGTCCGGGCCGGTCGCCGCACTGTGCAGGCGAATGGTCGAGGTCTTGGTGTGGGTATCGATGTCATCGGACTTCACACCCTCCTTCATGACGATCGACACGCAGCCATTGGGCGAAATGACGTCCTTCACGAAGAAGGCCGTTTCCGAAATCATCGGACCCCAGCCGGCTTCGTACCAGCCGACCGAACCGTCATCGAACAGCACCTGCAGATGGCCGTAATTGTACATCGAGGGCGCGATCTCCTCGCTCATCCGCAACCCCATGCCGCGCACCTCGACCGGCCTGGCGTCGGTGATCTGCAGCATCACGTCGAGATAGTGCACGCCGCAGTCGACGATCGGCGACGTCGTCTGCATCAACTGCTTGTGCGTGTCCCAGGTATGGCCGGAGGATTGCTGGTTGAGGTTCATGCGGAAGACATAGGGGCCGCCGAGCTTACGCGCCTCGGCGATCAGCCTGATCCAGGACGGGTGATGGCGCAGGATGTAGCCGATTACCAGTTTTCTGCCATTGGCCTTGGCGGCCGCGACAACGCGTTTGGCATCGGCCACAGTCGTCGCCAACGGCTTTTCGACGAAGACATGGCAGCCGGCCTCGAACGCCTTCACCGCATAGTCGGCATGGCTGTCGGAATAGGTGGCGATACAGGCGACGTCGGGCTTCTCGTCGCGCAAAGCCTCGTCGAAGGAACGCCTGATGCCATAGCCTGAAAGCCCTTCCGGCAGCGGCACATCGGAGCGGTTGACCAGTGCCGCGATCTGAAAACCCGGATTGGTGTGATAGGCCAGCGCGTGGCTGCGGCCCATATTGCCAAGGCCGGCGACGACGACGCGAAGGGGTGCTTGCGAACTCACTTGACGGCTCCCGAGGTGATGCCGCGGATCAGCTGCCGCGAGAAGATGACGTAGAGGATCAGCACCGGCATGATCGCCAGCGAGAGTGCGGCCAGGATCGCGTTCCAGTTGGTGACGAACTGGCCGAGGAACAATTGCGCGCCGAGCGTCACCGTCTTGGTCTCTTCCGACGGGGCCAGGATCAGCGGGAACCACAGGTCGTTCCAGATCGGGATCATGGTGAAGACGGCGACGGTCGCCATAGACGGCCTGACCAGCGGCAGCACCAGCCGGAAGAAGATGGTGTATTCGGACAGCCCGTCGATGCGGCCGGCGTTCTTCAGGTCGTCGGACACCTGCTTCATGAATTCCGACAGGATGAAGATGGCGAGCGGCAGGCCTTGCGCGGTGTAGACCAGGATCAGCGCCGTCAGCGTGTTGACCAGCCCGCTCGCTACCATCAGCTGCAGGATGGCGACGGTGCCGAGGCGGATCGGGATCATGATGCCGAGCGCCAGATAGAGCCCCATCAGCGAGTTGCCGCGAAAGCGGTATTCCGACAGCGCAAAGGCGGCCATGGCGCCGAACAGAAGCACGAAGAACAGTGACGCGACGGTGACGACGAGGCTGTTCTGGAAATAGTGGATGAAATCGCCCTGGCCGATGACGGTGGTGTAGCCGATCAGGTCGAAGGTTTTTGGCGTCGGCGGCGTCAGCGGCGCGCCGAAGATGCCGGCGCGGGACTTGAACGAATTCATGATGACGAGGATCACCGGAAACAGCGCGATCGCCGTATAGGTCAACAGGATTGCGTGTGCGCCGATGGTGCGGGGCAGGGAACGGGTGGCGGTGCTCATCTCTTGCCCCTCAGAACTGGTAGCGACGCAGGCGCGTCTGCACGAGGAAGAGATAGACGCAGACGCCGCCAAGGATGATCAGGAACATCATCGTGGCGATCGCCGCGCCCATGTTGGGGTCGCCGACCTGCAACTGGAAGCCGAAGAAGGCGCGGTAGAGGAAAGTGCCGAGAATATCGGTCGAATAGTTCGGCCCGGCGAGCGCGCCTTGCGCGGTGTAGATCAGGTCGAAGGCGTTGAAATTGCCGACGAAGGTGAGGATCGAGATGATGCCGATCGACGGCAGGATCAGCGGCAGCTTGATCTTCCAGAACTGCGACATGCCGGTGATGCCGTCGCATTCGGCTGCCTCGATCACCTCTTCGGGGATCGACAGCAGGGCGGCATAGATCAGCATCATCGGGATGCCGACGAACTGCCATACCGAGATCAGGCTGAGCGCCGTCAGCGCGTATTCTTCCTTGCCCAGCCAGGGCGTGAACAGGCTTTTCAGGCCGACGAGATCGAGGAGATGCGGCGCCACGCCCCACAAGGGCGACAGGATCAGCTTCCAGGCGAAGCCGACGATGACGAAGGACAGGATGGTCGGCACGAAGATCGCCGTGCGGTAGAAGGCCGAGAATCTCAGTCTCGGGCTGGACAGAAGTGCAGCCAGCATGACGCCGATCGGGTTCTGCACCAGCATGTGGATGATGAAGAACCAGGTGTTGTTCCTCAGGGCGTTCCAGAAATTCACCGACCAGTTGGGGTCGCCGAACAACGTGCGGAAGTTTTCCAGCCCGACGAACACCTGGTGCTGCTCGATGTTGCGGAACAGCGACAGCTGCAGTGTGCCGGCCAGCGGCAGGATCATGATCGCCGTATAGACAAGCACCGCCGGCGCCAGGAAGACGCCAACGTGCCAACGGAACGGTCTTTTCGGTCGTGTGTCTGCGGCCATGAGTTCGGTCCCCGCCGTCTCTCGGTTCCAAATGGGTGTTGATCTAGATGATGCCTCGATGCACGGCCCGAACATTCTTGCCCGGTGCGGCAAGAACAAAGGCCTGCGACTGATCAGCTAGCCTTCCCCAAGAAAAGCAAGGGTAAGGCCGAGAGGCGGTGCCGACAATCGCTATCTGAACGGGCGCAATCTGAAGAACCAGGGTAGTCCGAGACCGGCCAGGCGTACGCCCGGCCGATCTCGTTGCCTGAGCTCTTACTTCGCCGGCTTGTACCAGCTGTCGAGGCCGGTCTGCAGCTTCTTGGCCGCAGCTTCCGGGGTGTCGGTGCCGTTGATGACGTTGGCCGATTCAACCCACGTCTCGTTTTCGAGGTTCGGCGTGCCGCGCGACAGGATCTGGTAGGTCGAGCGGATCGTCGACTTGCACTTGCCGCGCCAGGAGACGAATTCCTGCGCAAGCGGGTCTGCCATCTTCACCGGCGAGGAGTTCAGGCTGAAGAAGCCTGGCAGCGCGTTGGCGTAGATGGTGGCGAAATCCGGCGAGGCGACCCAGGACAGGAAGGTCTTGGCCGCATCGGCGTTTTTCGAAGCTGCATTCAGGCCCATGCCGATGTCGGTATGGTCGGAGATGTAGCAGGTGTCGCCGGCTTTCTCGACCGGCGGCGGGAAGGCGCCCATCTTGAACTGGGCCTGGGTGTTGAACAGGCCGATTTCCCAAGAACCGGCCGGGTAGATGGCGGCGCGGCCAAGCGTGAACAGGTTCTGGCTGTCCGGATAGGTCTGTGCTTCGAAGCCGTCGCCGAGATACGGCTTCCACTTGGCCAGTTCCTCATACGGCGCGACCCAATCCTTGTCGGTCAGCTTCTGGTCGCCCTTGATCAAGGCAGCGCGGCCGTCCTCGCCCTTCCAGTAGTTGGGGCCGATATTCTGGTAGCCCATGGTCGCGGCTTCCCAGAGATCCTTGGTGCCCATCGCCATCGGGATGTAGGTGCCGTCGGCCTTGATCTTGTCGAGCGCGGCGAAGAACTCGTCGCGGGTCTCCGGCACCTTGATGCCGAGCTTGTCGAAGGCGTCCTTGTTGTAGATGAAGCCGTGGATGACCGAGGCCATCGGCACGCAGAAGCTCGCCTTGCCGTCGTCGGTCTGCCAGGCGGACTTGGCCACCGGCGAGAAGTTCTCCATACCGGGCAGCGCCGAGAGGTCGGCAAGGTTGCCCTTCTTGAACAGTTCAAGCGACTTGTCGAACGGGCGGCAGGTGATCAGGTCGCCCGCCGAGCCGGCGGCGAGCTTGGCGCCAAGGGCGGCGTCATACTCGGTCGGTGCCGACGGTGCGAACACCACCTTGATACCCGGGTTCTTGGCTTCGAAGGCCGGGATCAGCTTGTCCTTCCAGATGGCAAGGTCGTCACCGCGCCAGCTTTCGATGTTGAGCGTTACGTCTGCAGCATTAGCCACCCCGGCCGAGCCGAGAATGCTGGTGCCCAGAAGCAGTGCCGTCAGTAGTTTCGTTGTCATACTCAGTCTCCCTGTTGACCTTTTTCAGGTTCGGTTTTGATGAGAACAGAGGCAGCGCGCCCCTTGCTCCCCTCGATCGCGGAAAGCGCCGGCCTCAGCTTCTGGCCGGTTCCTTCCAGCAGTTTCTCCGCCGCATCGGCGCTGTCGGCGCCGGCGGCGAGCAGAATGGCGGTCTTGACCGCGCCGCCGCTCTTCTCGAGCAGGCGCGCCGCTTCGTCCCTGCCGCGCCCGCTGACGGCGGCGACGATGCGAGCCGCGCGGTCGCGCAGCTTGATGTTGTCGGCCATCAGGTTGACCATGTAGCCGTCATGCACATGGCCGAGATGGACGGCGGTCAGCGTCGACAGCATGTTGAGCGCGATCTTCTGGGCGGTGCCGGCGCCCATGCGCGTCGAGCCGGCAATCAGTTCCGGCGGCGTTTCGAGCAGGATGGCGGTTTCGGCCTGCCGCAGCAGGGCCGAGTCCCGGTTGTTGGCGATGCCGATGGTGGCGGCCCCGCGACGGGCGGCTTCCTCGATGGCCCGGACCGCATAGGGCGTCGTGCCGCTGGCCGAAATGGCGATCAGGCAATCGCCCTTGCCGATGCCAGCATTGATGACGGCTGCTGCCGCCTCCTCGGTGTCGTCCTCTGGACCGCCGGCCAATGTCCGGAAGGCTTCGTCGCCGCCGGCGATCAGGATGGCGATGCGGTCGCGGTGAATGCCGAAGGTGCCCGGAAGCTCAAGCGCATCGGCCAGCGCCATCAGGCCTGAACTGCCGGCCGCGGCATAGGCAAGCTTGCCGCCGCTGCTCAACCTGCCGGCGATGATCTCGGCCGCCCTGGCAATGGAGGGAATGGCGTGGCGCACGACTTTTGCAGCCTCGATCTGCGCGTCGGCCAAAGAAGAAAGGATGGCGTCCGGGGCCTGGATATCCAGCCCCTCGGCATTTTGGTGAAGCGCTTCGGTGCGCGTTTCGGCCATCCCGGTTCCTCCAATGCGGAAACAATACCAAAAAAATACCACTTGTCCACATGCATTAACGAATTCGCTGGTCGGAAATCACTGAGCCGGCGAAATGCCTAGAGTTTTCAATAAAATACGGCTTAATCTTTTTGAAACGGAAATTAACTCTTGGCTATTGGTATTTTATTGGTATTATCCGCCCGGAGGAGAAATCGCGTGAATTTCGTGCTCGGCATCGATGGCGGCGGCACCAGCTGCAGGGCCGCCTTGGCAACCGCGGATGGCGCCGTCATAGGCCGCGCCAAGAGCGGTGCCGCCAACATCCGCACCGATCTCACCGGCGCCCGGTCGAACATCGTCGAGGCGGCGAGGCAGGCGTTCGTCGCCGCCGGACAGGATCCGGAGCTGATCCCGCAGACACCGGCCATCCTCGGCCTTGCCGGCGCCAATGTCGGCACCTACCGGCAGCAACTCGAAGCGATCCTGCCGTTCAGCATCAGCCGTGTCGAGACCGACGCCGAGATTGCGCTGGAAGGGGCCGTCGGCGCCGGCGACGGCGCCATGGCGATCCTCGGCACCGGCACCGCCTATATGGCGCGCAAGAACGGCAAGTCGCGCGCCATCGGCGGCTGGGGCTTTCAGGTCGGCGACCAGGGCAGCGGCGCCCGCATCGGACGCGACCTGCTCGAACAGACGCTGCTTGCCTATGACGGCGTCCGCGAGGGCTCGCCGCTGACGCAGAGCATGCTGGCGGTCTTCCGCAACAATCCGCAGGATGTGGTCGAATTCACCACCAATGCCAAGCCCGGCGATTTCGGCGGCTTCGCGCCCAAGGTCTTCGAGCATGCCGAAAAGGGCGACAGCGTTGCCAACTGGATCCTGGACAGGGTGGTCGCCGATGTCGAAGCCGCGCTCGGCGCGCTCGACCTTGCGGACGACGCGCCGCTGTGCCTGCTCGGCGGCCTGGCGCCGCTTTACGCGTCGCGCCTTTCGGTCCGCTACCGGGCGCTGCTGAAGCCACCGCTCGACGATGCGCTGGGCGGCGCCGTGCAGATGGCGGCCCGGCTTTTCGCCGGGACAGTGGAGGCGGCTCGATGAACGATACCGCCGACCAGATCTTCGCCATGCTGAAACAGTCGTCGCAAAGCGGTGCGCCACTTTATCTGCAACTCAGGAAAAGCATCGAGGACGCCGTCAATCGCGGTCTGATCGGACCGGGCGACGCACTGCCCTCGGAGCGTGACATCGCCAGCAAGGCCGACATTTCGCGCGTCACCGTGCGCAAGGCGGTGCAGGACCTGGTCAAGGGCGGCATCCTGGTGCAACGCCATGGCTCCGGCACGTTCGTGGCGCCGCGCATGGAGCGCGTCGAGCAGTCGCTGTCGCGGCTGACCTCGTTTACCGAGGACATGGCGCGGCGCGGCATGGCGGTGCGTTCGGCCTGGCTCGACCGCGGCCTTTATGCGCCCTCGCCCGACGAGATGATGGTGCTCGGCCTGTCGTCGAACGAACTGGTGGCGCGGGTGGCGCGCCTGCGTATCGCCAACGACACGCCGCTGGCGATCGAACGCGCCTCGCTGTCGGCCAGCGTGCTGCCCGACCCGGCGGGAATAGGTTCCTCGCTCTATGCGGCGCTGGAATTGACCGGCAACCGGCCGGTGCGGGCGGTGCAGCGCATCTCCGCCGCCAACCTCGGCGACGGCGACGCGCGCCTGCTCGAGGTGCCGCCGGGCATTGCCGGCCTGCACATCGAACGCATCTCCTATCTGGCGAGCGGCAAGGTGATCGAATTCACCCGTTCCATCTACAGAGGCGACGCCTATGATTTCGTCGCCGAACTGCGGCTGACAGGGCCGAGCGAAGAGGGCCGACCATGACCACAGAGCCGACAATGCCGAATGAGCCGACCATGTCGGCTGGGATGACACATATGCGGCGCGAGATCGAAGAGATTCCGCTGGCCGTCGCCCGCCTGCTCGATGGTTCCGGCGCCGTGCTGACCGAAGCCGGGCGCGGCATCCGCGAACGCGACCCGCAATTTGTCGTCACCGTAGCGCGCGGTTCGTCCGACCATGCCGCGACCTTCATGAAATATGCCGTCGAGCTGACCGCGGGCCTTGCCGTCGCATCGGTGGGCCCGTCGATCGCGTCGATCTATGGAGCCGAGCTCAGGCTCGGCGGTTCGGCCTGCCTGGCGATTTCGCAGTCGGGCAAGAGCCCCGACATCGTCGCCATGGCCGAGACGGCGCGGGCCGGTGGCGCACTGACCATCGCCATCACCAACACCGCCGATTCGCCGCTGGCGCGTGCCTCGGACTATGCCATCGATATCCTGGCCGGACCGGAGCGCAGCGTCGCGGCGACCAAGACCTTCATCAATTCCGCCGTCGCCGGTCTTGGCCTGATGGCTCATGCCACTGGAGACGAGGCGCTGCTGGCGGCGCTCTTCCAATTGCCTGAGCATTTCCGCAAGGCGATCGCCTGCGACTGGATGACGGTGCTGTCCGAAACGATCGAAAAGCAGAAGTCGCTGTTCATCCTCGGCCGCGGCCCGTCGGCAGCGATGGCCAACGAGGCGGCGCTGAAATTCAAGGAGACCTGCGGCATGCATGCCGAGGCCTATAGTGCGGCCGAAGTCATGCATGGCCCGCTGGCGCTGATCGGCCCGGACTTTCCGGTACTGGCGCTGGCCGCGCGTGACGCATCCGAGCCGTCCGTGGCCGAAGCCGCCGACAGCCTGGCGGCCAAGGGTGCGCCGGTGTTCGTCACCTCCGCACTTGCCCAGCGTGCCGTGCGCCTGCCGCATGTCGCCACCGGCCATCCGCTAACCGATCCGCTGACGCTGATCGTCTCTTTCTACATGTTCGTCGAGGCGTTTGCCCGCCATCGCGGCCTCGATCCGGACACGCCGCGCAATCTTCGCAAGGTGACGGAGACCGTATGAGCGACCGTTTTGCCCTGACTGGCGCCCGCATTTTCGACGGCGACGACTGGCACGACGGCGCAGCACTCGTCGTGCGCGACGGCCTCGTCGAGGCCATCCTGCCCGCCGGCGCCATTGCCTCCGACATCCGCGTCGTCGAGACCGGCGGCGGCATGCTGGCGCCCGGCTTCGTCGACCTGCAGGTCAATGGCGGCGGCGGCGTCATGCTCAACGACCACCCCGATGTCGCCTCGCTCGAAACCATCTGCCGGGCGCATGCGCCCTTCGGCACGACCGCGCTCTTGGTGACGCTGATCACCGATACGCCCGCCATCACCGCTGCCGCTATCGCCGCCGGCGAAGCTGCGGCGCTGCGCAGGCTGCCGGGTTTCCTCGGCCTGCATCTCGAAGGCCCGCATCTGTCGATCGCCCGCAAGGGCGCGCATGATCCGGCGCTGATCCGGCCGATGCTGGACGCCGACCAGGTGAAGCTGATCGCGGCGCGGCAAAAACTGCCGGTTCTTTTGACCACCATCGCACCGGAATCCGTCGAACCGGCACGGGTCTCGGCGCTGACCAGGGCCGGCGTCATCGTCAGCCTCGGCCATTCCGACACCGGCTACGCCACGGCCAGCACCTTTGCCGCGGCCGGCGCCTCGATGGTCACGCATCTGTTCAACGCGATGAGCCAGATCGGCAACCGCGAGCCCGGGCTGGCTGGCGCCGCCATCGATATCGGCTCGCTGTCGGCCGGCCTCATCGCCGACGGCATCCATGTCGATCCCGCCACCATCAAGATCGCGCTGCGCGCCAAGCAGGGACCGGCCAAAATCGTGCTGGTCACCGACGCCATGGCGCCGATCGGCACCGACATGACCTCGTTCACGCTCAACGGCCGCACCATCTACCGCAGGGATGGCAGCCTGCGGCTTGCCGACGGGACGCTTGCGGGTGCCGATCTCGACATGATCTCGGCCGTTCGGTTCATCCACCGCGTCGTCGGGGTCGAGCTTTCCGAAGCCTTGCGCATGGCCTCGCTCTATCCCGCGCAAGCGATCGGCCAGTCGCACCGGCTCGGGCGCTTCGCCAACGGCACGGCAGCCGATATCGTTGCGCTGTCGGACGATCTCGACATCAGAGGCGTCTGGATCGGCGGCGACAAGGTTTTTGCAGGCTCCAACAGCGCTGGGTGATATCAGGCCATGCATGACATCGATTGCGTCATTGCAGGAGCAGGTGTCGTCGGGCTCGCTATCGCCAGGGCGCTCGCCCTGTCGGGCCGCGAGGCGCTGGTGGTCGAGCAGGCCGGCGCGATCGGCACCGGCACAAGTTCGCGCAATTCGGAAGTCATCCATGCCGGGCTCTACTATGCGCCGGGCAGCCTGAAAGCCCGGCTCTGCGTCGAAGGCCGCCAGCGGCTCTATGCCTATTGCCGCGAGCACAATGTTGCCCATGCGCGCACCGGCAAGCTGATCGTCGCCGTCGAACCGGGCCAGTTGGACAGGCTGGACGCGATCAGGGCCAACGCGCAGAGTTGCGGCGTTGGCGATCTCGAAATCTTGACGCAGGCACAAGCCGAGAGCCTCGAACCCGCGCTGGAATGCGCCGGCGCGTTGCTGTCGCCATCGACCGGCATCGTCGACAGCCAAGCACTGATGCTGTCGCTGCGCGGCGATGCCGAGGCCGCCGGTGCATCCTTCGCATTGCTCACGTCCGTTACCGGAGCGGCGATCGAAGCCGATGGTATCCGGGTCGACACGCGCGATGCCGAGGGCGAGGGCTTCGCCCTGAAGGCTGGCGCCTTCGTCAACGCCGCGGGCCTCGATGCGCAGGCTCTCGCCGGCCGTATCGAAGGTTTTCCGCAACACCTTGTTCCGCAGCGATGGCTGGCGCGCGGCAATTATTTTTCACTCTCGGGCCGGTCACCCTTCTCGCGGCTGATCTATCCGGTGCCGGTCAATGGCGGCCTCGGCGTCCATCTCACCCTCGATCTGGGCGGCAGCGCGCGCTTCGGCCCGGATGTCGAATGGATCGACAGCGTGGACTACACGGTCGACCCTGCTCGTGGTGCGGCCTTCTACGGCGAGATCAGGCGCTATTGGCCCGATCTTGCCGACGGCGCGTTGCAGCCGGCTTATGCCGGCGTCCGGCCAAAACTGTCCGGCCCGGGCCAGCCGGCGGCCGACTTTATGATCCAGGGTCCGGCCGACCATGGCGCCGGGCCGATCGTCAATCTGTTCGGCATCGAGAGCCCCGGCCTGACGGCAAGCCTGGCAATCGCCGAGCATGTCGTCGAGCTGCTGTACCCCGGCTGACGAGCTGCCTGCGCACGTCCAGCCTTACGATGTGTAGAGACCCCTGTAGGTATCGCGCAGCAGGTTCTTCTGCACCTTGCCCATGGTGTTGCGCGGCAATTGGTCGACGAAGATCACCTGCTTCGGGTGCTTGTATTTTGCGACGCGTTCAGCGATGGCGCCGAGAATTTCGGCGCCGGTGATGTTCGATGCCGGCGACCGCACGACGACAGCGGTGACGCCTTCGCCGAAATCCGGATGGGCGACGCCGATGACGGCGCTTTCACTCACCCCGTCAAGCGCGTCGATCTCGCTTTCGAGCTCTTTCGGATAGATGTTGTAGCCGCCGGAAATGATCAGATCCTTGCCGCGGCCGACGATGTGGACGTAGCCGTCGGCGTCGACAATGCCGAGATCACCGGTGATGAAGAAGCCGTCGGCGCGGAATTCCGCCTTGGTCTTTTCCGGCATGCGCCAATAGCCGCCGAAGACGTTCGGTCCCTTGACCTCGATCATGCCGACCTCGCCCTGAGCGAGCGGCCTGCCAGTTTCGGGATCGGCGATGCGAAGCGCTACACCCGGCAGGGGGAAGCCGACCGTGCCGGCGCGCCGCTCGCCGTCATAGGGGTTCGAGGTGTTCATGTTGGTTTCGGTCATGCCGTAGCGTTCGAGGATCGCGTGGCCGGTGCGCGCGCGCCAGGCCTTGTGCGTCTCGGCCAGCAGCGGCGCCGAACCGGAAATGAACAGGCGGATGGTCTTTGCCGCCTGCCGGTCCAGCCCGTCCTGCTGCAGCAGGCGCACGTAGAAGGTCGGCACGCCCATCAGGGCCGTGGCGCGCGGCAGCAGCGAGACGATGCGGGCCGGGTCGAATTTCTGCTCGAACAGCATCGAGGCGCCGGCCATCAGGACGACATTGGTGGCGACGAACAGGCCATGGGTATGGAAGATCGGCAGGGCGTGGATCAACACGTCGTCGGCCGTGAAATGCCAGTGGTCGACCAGCACCCGCGCGTTCGAAGCAAGGTTCTCGTGGCTAAGCATGGCGCCTTTCGAGCGGCCGGTCGTTCCCGAGGTGTAGAGGATCGCCGCGAGATCGTCCTTGGCCCGCACCACGTCGTGGAAGTCAGCCGGCAGCCGTGAGGCCTGATCCGTCAGCGATCCCTCGCCATTGCGGCCGAGCGTGACGGTGACGCCGCCCGATTTTTCCGCCAGTGCGCCGATGTCGGCCGCCCTGGCCGGATCGCAGACGACCAGGCGTGGTGCTGCGTCGCCGAAGAAGTACTCCAGCTCGGCCAGTGTGTAGGCGGTGTTGAGTGGCAGGAAGACGGCGCCGGCACGCAGGCAGGCGAGATAGAGCAGGACAGCTTCGGGACTCTTCTCGACCTGCACGGCGACGCGATCGCCGGGCTCGACATCCAACTGCAAGAGCGCATGCGCGAGCTGCGCCGACCGCGCCAGCATATCGCCATAGGTCAGCGAGCGCCCATCATCGGTTTCCATCAACAAGCGATCGGGCGCCGGCATCCGGGAACGGAACTCGTCGAACAGATGGTTGCTCATGAAGTCTTCCCGGGGATAGTAGAGACGGCGGCGCCGGGCATGCTTTTCGAGCGGCATGCATGGGCGGCGAAGAGTTCGCGGTTCTTGGCCGCGCCGTCAAGACCCGCGGACAGGTGTCTGCCCGTGGCGCCTATGGGCTGCAGGGATGGCTGCAAAAGACTGCCGGAGCCGACGCTATCGCCGGGCGCGTGCCGCCTTGCCGGCGACCGACTTCAGAGGCTCACTTTGCCTGATGCGTTCCATGCACATGGCAGCGGTCAGCTGGTAGTGATTGATCAGTGCTTCGACGGCGCCGTCGGCATTGCCGTCCAGCGCACATTCGGCGATCCGGCGATGCTCGCCGAAATCGTCGCGCTGGGCGCTTTCGCTGTCACTCGCCATTTGCCGGTAGCGGTAGGCGTGATCGGAAAGCTGCTCGCAGAATCCCACCAGGCATTGCGACCGGCAGGCCGAAATCAGGACCCGATGAAACACGCGGTGCAACTTCTCCCAATCCGGATTGAGCGACGAGAGATCCTGTGGCGAAAGACGTGATGCACGCCCCAGGCGATGCAGCGCCAGTACGAGTTGTTCTTCCCATTCGGCGGTGCGGTGGGCGATCGATTCGCGAAGCGCCCGCTCCTCAAGCCAGCAACGGGTGCGCGTCAGCTCTTCGAGCTCCGCCGCGCTGACCGGCATAATGAAGAAGCCGCGCTGGTCGTGCCTGCCGAGAAGTCCTTCCGAGGCGAGGCGATTGAGAGCCTCGCGGACAGGGGAAGCGCCGGCTCCATATTTGGAAACCACCCATTCGACCCGCAGCTTGCTCTCGGCTTCAAGAACTCCACCGAGAAGGTCATCCCGCAATTGGTGATAGACCGTGCTGGCAAGCGTGCTCTTGGGCCCTGCGCCGTCGTCGTTCAGATTGGCAGCTCCGTATGTCAAAGCGACTCCTTGTCCCCAAATTATGTTTGGGCAATTCGAGTCCGAAGCATCCCCCTTCGTACACGTACCATATCGCGTCTGGCCTCGGAGGCTCAAGCAGAAGATCACGCTATTGTACTTAAGCACGAAGAAATATACGGCATTTTGCCGATCAGCGATGCAAAGTCGCGTATTTCTACAACCTTCGGAAACTTAACGTGTTTTGTATGCACGCAGGATCATCTGTTCTTGTGAGCACGCGCGATCGGCTTTTCTGCCGCGCGCAAAAGACGGACCGAATCAGGCGTCTCGTCCAGGCTCGATGCTTCGCGAATCAGATTCTGACGGACCCTGCCGGGCATGAGAGCCGTTGGCGGCCAATTGGACTTGAAGACAGGATTGGCGTCGTGGATCAGCCGGCTGCCTTGTCGGCTGCCGTCCTGATCGCCTGGATGTTTTGCCGGTAGGCGTCGACGCTGCCGCCCTTGAAGATCGCGGCGCCTGCCACCAACACGTCGGCGCCGGCGGCAGTGACCAGAGGCGCGGTTTCGGCTGACACACCGCCGTCGATCTCGATGCGGATCGGCCGGCTGCCGATCAGCGCCTTGACCCGCTTCACCTTGTCGACGATCGCCGGAATGAAAGCCTGGCCGCCGAAGCCCGGATTAACGGTCATGATCAGGATCAGATCGAGCCGGTCGAGCACATATTCGACCGCACTTTCCGGTGTTGCCGGATTGAGCGACACGCCGGCCTTCTTGCCAAGGTTCCTGATGGTCTGCAGCGAGCGGTCGAGATGCGGCCCTGCCTCGGCATGCACCGTCATGCCGTCGCAGCCAGCGTCGGCGAAGGCGGCCAGATAGGGGTCGGCCGGCGCGATCATCAGATGGCAGTCGAAGAAGGCCTTGGTGCGGTTGCGGATCGCCTTGATCACCGAAGGGCCGAAGGTGATGTTGGGGACGAAATGTCCGTCCATGACATCAAGGTGAATCCAGTCGGCGCCGGCAGCCACCACCGCTTCGACTTCATCGCCGAGCCTGGAAAAATCCGATGCCAGCACCGAGGGTGCAATCAAGGTTTTTTTGCTCATGGGCGCGGCCTTTCCGAGCGCCCTTCTCATTCGGCCACTCTATCGACTGCCTAATGCGCCGCAGGTGACTTGTCGAGTGCGCAGGCGGCTGGCTGCACAGGCTACGTCCCGCCCATGTCGGCTGCCCCTTGCCCGTCCAAACAAAAACCCGCCGGATTGCTCCGGCGGGTCAGACTGCTGACAAACCCCGTCTATTTTAGGCGGGGTTTTGTTTTATGCGACTGAACGGGTTAGCGATTTCGTTGTCAGGACAATTTGACAGGAGGTTGCAGGACGGGGACCCGTGGTTCGCTGGCCTCAGGCGATGCCTGGTTTTGGCTTTGGCCACAGGCAAAGGGCGATTTTCTTGATGTTCTGGGCGGCGGCTGCAATCAGGCACTGGCAGGCGACGCGAACGTGACTTCGGAAGCGGGCGTAGCGGTGGCCATGCAGTTGCTTGGCGTCCGCGAAGGAGCGCTCGACGGTCTCCTTGCGGCGGCGGTAGATAAGCTTGCCCCAGCCGGTGAGGCGATTGGCGTCGATGCGCTCTCGCGCATCTTGCCAGACATGGCGGGTGATGGTGCGTGTCGCGGCGGCGTTGGTCGTGCAGGAGGCCAGCAGCGGGCAGGTTTGGCAAATGGCCGGGTCGCTCTTGTATTGGCGGTAGCCGTTGCGATCGGTGGTGGCGTAGCTGAGAAGCTGGCCCTGTGGGCAGCGATAGCCATCCAGATCCGGCTCATAAGCGAAGGCGGTTTTCCTCATCATGCCGGGCTTGGGTGGTGTTGGATTGCGATAGCCGGTGACGCCGAGGATGTCGCGGTCCTCCAATCCCTTGGCGATGCCAGCGGTTGCGTATCCCGCATCGAGCCCAACCGCCCCCACTTGGAAGCCGAAGCGTTGGCGCTGTCGGTCGAGGCGTGAGAGATAGACGATCGAGTCATGCACGTTGGCCGGCGTGGCATGGGTGTCGGTGATGATGGCATGGGCGGCGTCCACCGTGCGGTGGTCGAGATAGAAGAAGCCCTTCGGCTTGCCGTCGCGCACCATGTAGCCGCTGTCGGGGTCGGTACGCGACACCTTGGTCTGCTTCTCGGCGGGCTGGCGTTCCTTCTCCTTCAACGGCTTCTTGCCATGTTGGACCCGGTCCTCCTCGATCGCGGCGTCCAGCGCTTCCCAGTAGTCGGCGCGCGACTTGGCCACCACCGCAAGGTCGAAGCGGTTCTTGTTGGCGCTGGCCTTCAGATGCGTACTGTCGGTGTAGAGCACTGTGCCGTCGACAAGCCCATGCCGGATCGCCTGCTCGACGATCCTGTCGAAGATACCCTGCGCGATGGTCTCATCCTGATAGCGCCGGCGTCGGTTCTGCGACAGCGTCGAGGCGTCGAACACCTTGTCCGTCAGCTTCAGCCGCAGGAACCAGCGATAGGCGACGTTGACCTCGATCTCGCGCACCAACTGGCGTTCCGAGCGAACCCCAAACAGGTAGCCGATGAACAGCGCCTTGAACATCAAGGTCGGGTCGAGCGGCGGCCGGCCATTGTCGGCGCAGTACAGCGGCGCGGTCAGATCGTGGATGAACGAAAAGTCGATCGCGCGCTCGATCTTGCGCAACAGATGATCAGCCGGAACAAGCTGATCCAACGTTACCATCTCAAGCGCGGTCTGTTCGGGGGCGGGTCGCTTCAACATGACCCAGTGAATCAAAAACCCCCAGCAAAAGCCAGGGGTTTGTCAGCAGTCTGAGCCGCCGGATTGCTCCGGCGGGTTTATGGCTTGTGTCGCGCTGGCGGTTACGGCTTCAAGTTCTGGATGTTTCCAGCCGGATCGCCCTGCTGTTGCTGGTCGCTTTGCGTCTTGCCCCGCGGAAGCAGCTGCTGCAGGACATTCGGGTTCAGCAGGCCTGGCTCCAGTTGGCCACGGATCGGCCTGCAGTTCGGATAGCGCCCAATCGTGCCTTCCGGGCAGTGCCGCCTGATGATCGGCTGGCACTGGCCATTGATCATCTGCGAGCCCGGTGCGCACTCCTCCACCTGCGGCCTGGACCTGCGGCATGCGCCGTCGATCACCTCGGTCCCGCGCGGACAGACACACTCGCCGCGCTTGTTATGGACCTGGCCGCGAATGTCGCACTGCTCCACCGGCGGCTGTTTGCGCCGGCAGGCATTGCCTTGCACCTCGGTACCCCTCGGGCAGACACAATTGCCGTTGGCGTCGTGGACCTGGCCACGGATGGTGCATTGCTCGGGCTGCGGCCGGATCGGTCGGCAGGCATTGCCCCGGACTTCCGTACCTTTCGGGCAGACACAGTCGCCATCGGCATTGTGGACCTCGCCACGGACGGTGCACTGCTCGGGCTGCGGCCGGATCGGTCGGCAGGCATTGCCCCGGACTTCCGTACCTTTCGGGCAGACACAGTCGCCATCGGCATTGTGGACCTCGCCACGGACGGTGCACTGCTCGGGCTGCGGCCGGATCGGGCGGCAGGCATTGCCCCGGACTTCCGTACCCTTCGGGCAGACGCAATCGCCGTCCGAATTGTGGACCTGACCGCGGATCGTGCACTGCTCAGGCTTGTCGGTCTTGACGCACTTCCCGTTTTGAAGCCCGGTTCCGCGTGGGCAGACGCAACGTCCGTCCTGGGTGCGGATCTGGCCTTCGAGCAGCACGCAGGGCCGCGGCTTTGGCTCGACGATGACGCCACCGTCGGGCGAGCACTGGCCGTTGCGGAAGGTGGTGCCTTGCGCGCAGACACACCTGCCGGCGTCGTTCTTGACGAAACCTGGCGAGCACTCGTTCTTCACCTCATGTGTGATGGTGAAGGGATGGCACGCATAGGCCTTGCCACGATCGCCCTGGACATTGGCCTGGTCGCCGGGGAGCATGTCGCCGCCTTGCACCCGGGTGTCGGGAGACAGGACGCCGACGCAGTTCTGGCCGCTGACATTGCCCTGCAGATTGGCCAGGCGGCCGTCGTCGGGAATGACCACGGTGACTTGGTGCACCTGGCTCTCCCCTGCGCCGAGCGTCAGGTTGGCAATGCAGGACAGTGGCAAGGTCGCCGGTTCCGGCGAGCAGCCGAAAGGCGGATCGATCGAGGTGATCGCAACGCCGTCCAGCCTGCCGAGACCTTCGACGCCGATCGCATCACCGATGCGAACCGGACCGGAGAAGGGGCTCGTCCCATCGTTCGTGATGGTGATCTCGAACGAGCAGGGTTGGCCGAGCTTGCATTCGCGGTCGCCGGTCTTTTCGAGGCGGATGGTCGAAGAGCCGCCGCCCTTGGCGCAGGCCTGGCCGATCGGATAGACGATGTCGTCGCCGGGCGCCGGACCATACGAGCCCCGCGCGCAGTTTTCGAACTCGCCGTTCGCCGAAACCGTCACGTCGAAGTGGCGGCTGGTTCCAGGTGTCATGACGGCACCAGGAATCTGGCACGACAGCGCATTGGCCGGAACCGGCCCGCACGCCCATTCCGCGCCGTCGGGGGTGACGGTCTGGATCTGGACGGGCGCGCCGCCCGCCACCAGCGTGGCGGCGTCGTTGACCCGCACCGGACCGGTGGGGGCACCGGTGCCGGCATTGACGACGGTGATGCGGCAAGAGACGACCGCCGCACCGGCCAGCGAGCCATTGCACACCTTGGTGATGCGCAAGGCGGGCTTGCCGCCATTGGGGTGACGAATGCGTTCCTTGGCGCAGGCCTTGTTGTTGGTGAGATCGGTTTCACCAGGGATGGCCTTCACCTCGGCGCAGTTCTCCACCGTATCGGACTGATAGCCGGCCGGCATGACCGCCTTAACGAAGATCGGTGTCGAGGCGCCCGGTGCGAGCGATATGCCCGCATTGTCGCAGCGGAACTGGCCGGGGCCGGTCGGGCCGCATGTCCATGGTGGGGTCGGACCGAAGGTCGAGGAGGCAGGCGCGCCGCCTGGATAGCTGTCGATCACCGTCAGCGGTCCATTGTAGGTGAAGGTGCCGTTGTTGATGATATCGATCACGAAGGTGCAGATGCCGTCGGCCGTGCAGACCTCGGTGCGGGCACGCTTCTTCAGGATCAGGTCGACCTTCTTTTCGACCGGTGGCTGGCATTCGCGATCACGATCGCCACGCCGGCAGATCGGGATCGAGGCACAGCCGCGATCGTTCGACTGGCTGCCGAACAGCGGCTTGCCGCTGGCCGCATAATTGTAGGTGGCGCAGTTGCGCAGCACGCTGCCTTGCCAGCCTCCGGCCGGCTTGAAGCCGAGCTTGAGGTCGACGAAGGCTCCCGGATTGAGCGTGGTCACCGGATAGGTGCACGTCATGGGGGTCGTGCCGGGTACGCAGACCCAAGGCGGATTTGGCCCCGAATCGAGCGTCGAGCCGGCCGGCAGCGTCACCTCGTCGAGCACGATCTTGCCGTGATAGGCACCGGTGCCGACATTGGTCACCCTGATGGTGAAGTCGCAGCCGCCGCCCATCGTGCAACGCTGGACTTCGGCACGCTTTTCAACCTTGAGGTCCGGTTCCTTATCCTTGGGCGGGCATCTCTGGTCGCGCGGGATGACGATGTCGATGGTCTGCGTGCAGCACAGGCCCCAGCCTTCCTCCGGGCCGGCATAGGTTTCGATGCCGGTGACGATGAGGTGGATGACATCGCCGGGTGACGCGCCAACGATCTTCCAGTTGAGCACGCCGCCGCCCGCCGGCACCAGCTGGGTGTCGGGGATGATGGTGATGCCGGGTGTCGTCGTCGACACCTGCACCCATTTGCCGCCCATCTCCGGGCCGACCGGCATGTGGTAGATGAAGGCGCCGCCACCGGGCACGCAATCAACCGTGCCGCGCTCCACCTTGAAGCATTCCTTGCCGGGAGGCGGCGGTGGCGGATTGCACTTGGTGACATCGATCTTGATCGAGGTCTTTTCGCCGGTCTTGATGTCGCCGTCGTCGGGCTTGCTCGGATCCTGCGACGGGATGATGATCCCCGTGCCGGCTTCCGGCGTCACCTTGATCATGCCCTGGTTGTCGACGATGGTCGGCGAAGGAAACGCCGCATGGTCGATCTTGGCCGTGATCTGGAAGGTGATGACGCGCTCGTTGGGAGCGCCGACGCCGTCGAGATCGGAGGCGGAAATCCGGAAATCGGAAACCGTCGCCGTGTCGTTGGGATTTGCCGATGTGCTGATCGTTGCACCCGGCAGTGGTCCGCCGGCCGCATCCGTGCCGTCGCCGGACACATTGACGTTGACGATCTCAAGGCCGTGCGGAAGCTGGTCCTTGAAGTCGAGCCGGGCCTTTTTCAGTCTGGCCGCGAAGCCAGGGTCGGCAAAACCCTGCGGGTCGCCGCGCAGGCCGAAGCTCAGGGAATAGACGACATAGTCGCAGCCTCTCTGGGTGCCCTTCTTGGTGAAGAAAGGCACGACCCGGCCCGGTTCCGGATTGATGACGCGCGGATTGTCGAGGTCGAGTCTGGGCTCCGTAATGACGGTGTAGACCTCTTCGGCGAAGCCTTGCACCGGGGTCAGGGTGGCGACCGCGATACCGGCCGCCATCAGCCAGCGCGCGCCGCGCCTGGCGAGTGACAGGGGTTTCATGATCGTCTCCAAGACGGTTGACTGCTTTGACTGGTTGCTCGTTGCGAGCGGGGAAAGTGCGAGATTTTTCATCTTCCCCTCCTCAACGTTCGCAGCTGACGGCTGGGGTTCTGAGCGGCAAAGTCATCTTGCAGCAAGGGTAGTAGCCACCCTTGTCCTTGTCGGACTTCCTGTAGAAGCAGAGCCCAACATCGACTGTGTCGCCCGGGTAGTGGCCGGTGATGCCGATCGTGTATGGCGTGCCGAGCGCATGCGACATGGGGGAAGTCACCCCGACGCCTGGCGTCCTGGACTGGGCCTTGATCGAATCGCCGCCGAAGCCGGCATGGTCATGGAGATAGAGATCGGCCTCGAGGCCGGAAGGCGTGCAGTAGTACTGGACGTCCTCGACATCGAGACAGGGAGGCAGATTGCCGGGCGGTGGGAAGTCCGGCGGGTAGAAGGGGGGCAGATAGCCGCCCGGGATTTCTTCATAATAGCCGGCGCGACCTTCACAGGGATGCCAGACCGCGACGTCGCCGACATGGCCTTCCACTTCGGGATCTTCGAAATAGCCGTCGAAATCGACGAACCAGGAGCCGAAGGGCGGCACGTTGGCCGGCTTGACCAGGTCCTTGGGCGTGACCTGCACGCCGTGCACGGCCAGCGGCCCGCCGGCGGCGAGCTGCTCGGCGAGCGCCGGATTGTCGCGCAGCTTGTCGCCGGTGTTGACCAGCGTCTGCGTGCAGACCGAGGTGTCGAGATTGCCGTCGGCATCATAGCCATATTGCAGGTCGAGACCGCCGGCCGACTGGCGGTTGCCTTGCGGGAAGCCTACCGCATATTCCTGCGGCACTTCGACCCAGACCGATTCCGTCGCCGGATCGTCCGGATTCTCGCGCCAGTAGCGGATGACCTCGCCCTTGCCGGAATCGGCGAACTGACTGTAATCATAGCGGTTTTCGACCGGGCCGCGCTGCGCCAGGTACATGAAGCCGCTGTTGTCGAAGGCGATGTCGGTGACCGCGTAATCCTTGTCGGCCCTGACCGTCAGTTCCCAGCGCGGGTCGCCGGCAAAGGTGCCGTCGCGGGCAATGCCCACCGACCAGATTTCCGACTTTTCGCCGACCGAGTAATAGAGCCGGCCGCCGTGATAGGAGACGCCCCAGACGCGGCGCTCGTCCTGCGTGTAGCCCCAGCTGTCGGGGTCTTCGCTATCGAAGGCGGCGCCCTGTATGTCCATCACCGAACCATCGTCGGCGATCGGAGCCAGTCCGTGCGCCGGACGCCCGGCAACGCCATGGTCGAAGCTGTCGATCAGCCTGCCTTCGGCGTCGATGCGATGGATCAGGCCGGTGTCGAGGTCGGAAGCGAAGAACTGGCGGTGGATGGGATCGAAGGTGAGATTGCCGATGCCGGGACCGCTGTTGGTGTCGATGTCGGCAAATTTGGAGACCTGGCCGGTGATGCCGTCGATCTTCCAGATGGTACCCGGCCCGCCACCGTTTTCAGTGCCGAACTGGCCATCCATGAAGGTGGCGCCGGCCGCGCCGCGGCGCTGCCGCTCCGGCCTTCCATCGCTATCGGCATCCGGGGTGACGATGCGGATGCCGTGCAGCGAGGTGGCGCCGGCATAGAGATTGGGGACGCCCGACGGAACTCCGTCGCGCACGCCGTCATCATAGGTGAGGCCGAACACCTGGCCGATCTGTTCGGCCGTCACCTCGAAGGGCGGCGGCGTGGAGACGAGCTGGCCGGCGGCCGGCCCGCCGAGATGCGAGACGTCGAACACGCGCAAGGTGGCGCGCGTGGTGTCGATGAAGGTTTCGTCGACCGGATCGACGCCGGGCGGCAGGCCCTCGTCGAAATTGGGAATGATGGTGCCGGAAAATCCGGTTACCGCCATCGAGCCGGGATAGATGATCTGGGTGTCCTGCGCCCGTGCTGCGTCACCCAGCCAAAGGCCGGCAGTGAGTGCCAGCGCCAGCAATCCGCCCGGATGCATGGCGCGGCGCAGGCCGCAGTTGAGAGAAGACACGAACGTGCCGCGGACGCGAGACATGAAGCTACCCCCGTTAGCCACGGGAGAAACATCCGGCGTTACCGCGCAAACCAGGGCAAGGCGCGGTGGTCCGGCACGTTCTTCCCTGATCGAATTGTCTGCTTTCCTCATCTTGACGATACGCCTGCTCTTACGCAGGGTCAACGGAATCAACAGGAAGCCCAGCGCGTCGACCTCGTCCCGAAGGCGGTGGTCGCGCCGAGTTCCTGTTGTTCCCGGAGACCTCAGAGCCTCTGGGTTAATGGTCATGGGGGCTTCCTTTCCGGGCCGCACAATGCGGCACCTGGACATCAGTCGCGGGCTGAGGTGGAAAGGTTCATGGAAGCCTTGCGCAGAATGCTTGCGCGCGATGCTGCCTGTTCTTATATAGGCGCCAAGCCGTTCGGCGCCGGAATGCCGGTAGCCGGAACGGAATTTCTTGTGAACAGGGGCTTTCGTCGGAACGCCTGTACGGGTCCTGAGAGCCTGCTTAGCGGAGAGACTAGAAAAATGGCAAAAGTAATCGGTATCGATCTCGGCACCACCAACTCCTGTATCGCCATCATGGATGGCAAAGAGCCGAAGGTGATCGAGAATGCGGAAGGCGCGCGCACGACGCCTTCCATCGTCGCCTTCAGCGGCGACGGCGAACGTCTCGTCGGCCAGCCGGCCAAGCGCCAGGCGGTCACCAATCCTGAAAACACCATCTTCGCGGTCAAGCGCCTGATCGGCCGCCGCTATGACGATCCGGTGACGGAGAAGGACAAGAAGCTTGTCCCCTACAAGATCGTCAAGGGCGACAATGGCGATGCCTGGGTCGAGGCCGGCGACAAGAAGCAGTCGCCCAGCCAGATCTCGGCCATGATCCTACAGAAGATGAAGGAAACGGCGGAAGCCTATCTCGGCGAGAAGGTCGAGAAGGCGGTCATCACCGTTCCGGCCTATTTCAACGACGCCCAGCGCCAGGCAACCAAGGACGCCGGCAAGATCGCCGGGCTGGAAGTGCTGCGCATCATCAACGAGCCGACCGCGGCCGCGCTCGCCTACGGCCTCGACAAGAAGGATGGCAAGACCATTGCCGTCTATGACCTTGGCGGCGGCACGTTCGACATTTCGGTGCTCGAGATCGGCGACGGCGTGTTCGAGGTGAAGTCGACCAATGGCGATACCTTCCTCGGCGGCGAGGACTTCGACATGCGTCTGGTCGAGTATCTGGCGGCCGAGTTCAAGAAGGAACAGGGCATCGACCTGAAGAACGACAAGCTGGCCCTGCAGCGCCTCAAGGAGGCGGCTGAAAAGGCCAAGATCGAGCTCTCGTCGACGACGCAGACCGAGATCAACCTGCCCTTCATCACCGCCGATGCGACCGGGCCGAAGCACCTGACGCTGAAGCTGACGCGCGCCAAGTTCGAGCAGCTGGTCGACGACCTCGTCCAGCGCACCATCGACCCTTGCAAGGCGGCGCTCAAGGATGCCGGCCTGAAGGCTGGCGAAATCGACGAAGTCGTCCTGGTCGGCGGCATGACCCGCATGCCCAAGATCCAGGAGATCGTTAAGCAGTTCTTCGGCAAGGAGCCGCACAAGGGCGTCAACCCGGATGAGGTCGTCGCTCTCGGCGCCGCAATCCAGGCCGGCGTGCTGCAGGGCGACGTCAAGGACGTGCTGTTGCTCGACGTGACGCCGCTGTCGCTCGGCATCGAGACGCTGGGTGGCGTGTTCACGCGGCTGATCGAGCGCAACACGACTATCCCGACCAAGAAGAGCCAGGTGTTCTCGACGGCCGAGGACAGCCAGTCCGCCGTGACCATCCGCGTCTTCCAGGGCGAGCGTGAAATGGCCGCCGACAACAAGGCGCTTGGCCAGTTCGACCTGGTCGGCATCCCGCCGGCGCCGCGCGGCGTGCCGCAGATCGAGGTCACCTTCGACATCGACGCCAACGGCATCGTCAACGTTTCGGCGAAGGACAAGGGCACCGGCAAGGAGCACCAGATCCGCATCCAGGCATCGGGTGGCCTTTCGGACGCCGACATCGAGAAGATGGTCAAGGACGCCGAGGCCAATGCCGAGAGCGACAAGAAGCGGCGTGCCGTGGTCGAGGCCCGCAACCAGGCCGAGGCGCTGGTGCATTCGTCCGAGAAGTCGCTGAAGGAATATGGCGACAAGGTCTCGGAAGCCGAACGCACGGCGATCGCAGATGCGATCACGGCGCTGAAGGCCGCGGCCGAAGGCGATGACGCGGCCGACATCGAGGCCAAGTCGCAGGCGCTTGCCGAGGCTTCTATGAAGCTTGGCCAGGCCATGTACGAGGCTTCGCAGAAGGAAGCGGCGGAAGCCGACGCCAAGGCGGATGCCGCCAAGGACAGTGACGTGGTCGATGCCGATTTCGAGGAAATCGACGAGGACGACGACAAGAAGAAGTCGGCCTGAACCGTTTGACGGCAAGATAAAGCGAAAAGCCCGGCGCAGGCCGGGCTTTTTTGCAACCCTGGCGGAAAAAATCGCTGAAAAAGACAGACAGAAACGCGCCGGCCCTAGCATCCGGGCAGCACCGCTCCTAAATCGAGACAACGTGCCGGCAAACGACGCAACATATGCATCAAGACGTTGAACATCCGGACTGCGGGAAAAAATGAAAGCTGATTTCTACGAAACGCTGGGTGTCCAAAAAGGCGCCGACGAGAAGGAGCTCAAGAGCGCTTTCCGCAAGCTCGCCATGCAGTTCCATCCCGACCGCAATCCCGGCGATCATTCCTGCGAGCACAAGTTCAAGGAAATCAACGAAGCCTACGAGACGCTGAAGGACCCGCAAAAGCGCGCGGCCTATGACCGTTTCGGTCACGCGGCCTTCGAGCAGGGCGGCATGAATGGCGGCGCGCAAGGCTTCGGCGCCGGCGGCTTCGCCGATATCTTCGAGGATATTTTCGGCGACATGATGGGCGGGCGCCAGCGCCGTTCGTCGGGCGGCCGCGAGCGCGGCGCCGACCTGCGCTACAATATGGAAATCTCGCTGGAGGAAGCCTACGCGGGAAAGACCGCGCAGATCCGCGTGCCGGCATCGATCTCCTGTTCGGAATGCTCGGGCAGCGGCGCCAAGCCAGGCACCCAGCCTGTCACCTGCTCGATGTGCAACGGCCACGGCAAGGTGCGCGCCACGCAAGGCTTCTTCTCTATCGAGCGGACCTGCCCGCAATGCCAGGGCCGCGGCCAGACCATCAAGGACCCGTGCCCGAAATGCGCTGGTCAGGGCCGCGTCACCGAAGAGCGTTCGCTGTCGGTCAACATCCCTGCCGGCATCGAGGACGGCACCCGCATCCGCCTTGCCAATGAGGGCGAGGCCGGCCTGCGCGGCGGGCCGTCGGGCGATCTCTATATATTCCTCGCGGTCAAGCCGCACGAGTTCTTCCAGCGCGACGGCGCCGATCTCTACTGCAAGGTGCCGATCTCGATGACGACGGCCGCCCTTGGCGGCTCCTTCGAGGTGACGACGCTGGATGGCACGCAGACCAAGGTGAAGGTGCCGGAAGGCACCCAGAACGGCCGCCAGTTCCGCCTCAAGGGCAAGGGCGTGCCGGTGCTGCGCCAGCCCAATGTCGGCGATCTCTACATCCAGACCGCGGTCGAGACGCCGCAGAACCTCACTCGCCGCCAGCGCGAGCTGCTGGAGGAGTTCGAACAGCTCTCCTCGCAGGACAATTCGCCCCAATCGAGTGGCTTTTTCACCCGCATGAAGGATTTCTTCGAATCCTTCGGCGAGCGCTGATGGGAATTCTAGGTAAGCCTCGTGATTTCGTGAAATGCGTCGCACCTTGAGACGCGACGAGACTTATCTTATCCACGACATGCGTCTGACCGCGCCTTGCCTTGCGCCGCTCAGGTGTTAAGTAATTTTGGGGGAGTGCTGAGGAGAGCTTGCATGACACGTCCCGGACTGCGCAAGGCGCTTGCCGAAAAGTTCGACGACGAGCTCAAATTCTTCAAGGGCTGGATCGACAAGCCGAAGACGGTCGGCTCGATCGTGCCGACCAGCTCGATCACCGCCCGCAAGATGGCCTCGATCGTCAATCCGAAATCCGGCCTGCCGGTGCTTGAGGTCGGTCCCGGCACCGGCGTCATCACCCGCGCCATCCTGGCCCTCGGGGTGCGACCCGAAAGTCTCTACGCTGTCGAATATTCCACCGACTTCGTCCGCCACCTGCGGCAACTCTATCCCGGCGTCAACGTCATCGAGGGCGATGCCTTCAACCTCAACGCGACGCTTGGCGAGAAGAGCGGGATGATCTTCGATTCCGTGGTTTCCGGCGTGCCGCTGCTCAATTTTCCGGTCGCCCAGCGCATCGCCTATATCGAGAGCCTGCTCGACCGCATCCCGGCAGGACGGCCGATCGTGCAGCTGACCTACGGACCGATGTCGCCGATCCCGGCCGGCCGTGGCGACTACACGGTCAAGCATTTCGATTTCATCTTCCGCAACATCCCGCCGACGCAGCTGTGGATCTACCGGCGCGAGGCCCATTAGAGCGACCTGAATTTCGACCTTGATTTTTGGGCAGATGCGTTGATTTGAGCGGCCTCTGGCTGTACCTGTCCGGGAACAAGGTTGGCCAATGGCAGTGATCCCGAAAATCCTCGTCTTCGCCGGCTCGGTGCGCAGTGGCGCCTACAGCGGCAAGACCGCCGACGTGGCGCAAAAGGAGCTCGCCATGCAAGGCGCCGAGGTGACCCGCATCTCGCTCGCCGACTATCCCCTGCCGATCCTCGACGAGGATCTGGAAAAGGAAAAGGGCGTTCCCGCAAATGCCCTGAAACTTGGCCGTCTGGTCATCGCCCATGACGGTCTGCTGATTGCTACGCCCGAATATAACGGCTCGATCCCGCCGCTGCTCAAGAACACGATCGACTGGGTGAGCCGGGTGCGCCGTGATGGCGGCCGGACGGTCAGGCCGCTGGCCGGCAAGGTGGCTGGCCTATGCTCGTCCTCCAACGGGCACTTTGCCGGGATCCGCTGCATCAACCATCTGCGCGCCGTGCTGGTGCGTTGCCAGATGGAGGTGGTGACGCCGGAATGCTCGGTGCCGGAAGGCGGCAGCGCCTTCGACGAGGGCGGCAATTTCCGCGACGAAAGACTTTACAAATCGATGGAGCACCTATGCCGCACGCTGATCGAAACCTCGCGCATGCTGTCGACCCGGATCGAGGCGTGATCGTCGACACCATGCGGTCAGAATCCACCCAGGCCCCATCGATAAAGGCCAAATCCATGCAGGAAAGACTGATCGTCGGCCTCGACGTACCGACCGTGCAGGAGGCCGAACAGGCGGTGCGCGAACTCGACGGCGTCGTCTCCTTCTACAAGATCGGCTATCAGCTGGCGTTTGCCGGCGGGCTCGACTTTGCCAGGGAACTGGCCAGCGGCGGAACAAAGATCTTCCTCGACATGAAGCTGCTCGACATCGACCACACGGTGGCCAAGGGCGTCGAGAACATCGTCAAGATGGGCGTGACCATGCTGACCATCCACGCCTATCCAAAGGCGATGGCGGCGGCGGTGGAGGCGGCCAGGGGTAGCGGCCTTTGCCTGCTGGCGGTCAGCGTGCTGACCTCGATGGACGAGCAGGACATGATCGACGTCGGCTATGAATACGACCCGCACACGCTGGTGCTGCGGCGTTCGGAACAGGCGCTGCATGCCGGCATGGGCGGTATCGTCTGCTCGGCCGCGGAAGCGGAAGCGGTGCGCCGCATCGTCGGGCCCGACATGGCCGTGGTGACACCCGGCATCCGGCCGGCGGGTAGCGGCCATGGCGACCAGAAGCGCGTGGTGACGCCGGCACAGGCGATCCGCAACGGCGCCAGCCATCTCGTCGTTGGTCGGCCGATCGTTGCGTCGGCCAACAGACGAGAAGCGGCCGAAGCGATCATCGCCGAGATGCGCTCAGCGTAAGCAACAGGGAGAAGAAGAATGCCCAAGGGATACTGGATCGCCCGCGTCGATGTGCGCGATGCCGAAGGCTACAAGGAGTATGTCGCCGCCTCGAAACTGGCCTTCGACCGCTTCGGCGCGAAATTCCTGGCGCGCGGCGGTGCGCATGAGCTGGCCGAGGGTGTCGGACGCCCACGCAACGTCATCATCGAGTTCGAATCGCTCGCCGTGGCGCACGATTGCTACCACTCGCCGGAATACCAGCGCGCGGTCGCCATCCGCCAGAAGGTCGCCGACGGCGAGATTGTGCTCGTCGAAGGTATCTGAGGCGATCGTCCAGAGGCTGGCGGCCCGTCAGACGAAGTCTTGCGGGCCCTTCCCTTAGCTCCGCCCAGCTAAGCCGAGCACTCCGATCAGCTGGTGCTTGAAGGCCAGGACAGTTTCACTATGCCCTGGCCGACAACCGGGCGGAGCCGTTCGACAACGACCGCCACATGGCCGGCGCACGGCCCATCCAACAATTGACCGCCGAGCCAGAGTCGCTTTCGCCCGAGGTGAAGCGACCGGGCTGGTTACCAGTTGACATGCAGGTATTTACCTGCATATTACACCTCGAAAGCAACGAGTGAGGCTGATGGACGCTGACAAGGTTTTCAAGGCGCTGGGCGACCCGACACGCAGAAGGCTGCTTGACCTTCTTTGCGAGAAGAACGGGCAGACGCTCAGTCAGCTTTGCGAAAACCTGGACATGGCAAGGCAATCCGCCACCCAGCACATCGACCTGCTGGAAGCGGCGAACCTGGTGAGCACGGTCAAGCGCGGCCGGGAAAAACTGCATTTTATCAACCCCGTGCCGCTGCACGAAGTCTACGAGCGGTGGGTGCGGAAATTCGAACGGCAGCGGCTCAGCCTATTGCACGATCTGAAGCAAGAACTCGAAGGAGAGGACCAATGACCCGAGAGACAACCAGCTTTGTCTACGTGACCTACATCAAATCGACGCCGCAAAAAGTTTTCGAGGCCATAACCAGGCCTGACATTGCGAAACGCTACTGGGGCCATGAGAACGTCTCCGACTGGAAGCCGGGATCGACATGGGAGCATATCCGCGCCAATGACGAGCGGACCGTCGAACTCGTCGGCAAGGTCGTCGAGATCTCGCCGCCGACCCGTCTCGTCATCACCTGGGCGAACGCTTCGCAGGCCAACGATCCCTCGCAATACAGCCGGGTGACTTTCGGCATCGAGGAATACGACACCATGGTGCGGCTGACCGTCACCCATGACGAACTCGAAGCCGGCAGCGGCATGGCGAAAGGCGTCAGCCAGGGGTGGCCGGCGGTGCTGTCCAGCATGAAATCCTTCCTCGAAACCGGCAGCGGCATCGACCTTTTCGCCAAGCCGAAATCGGCCTGATGCCCTGCGATATCATGCAGAACCAGGCCAGTGGAGAACGACAATGACCAAGCGCTATATCGGTGGCTGTGCATGCGGCGCGATCCGCTACGAAACCAGCGGCGAGCCCATCTTCCAGAACCACTGCCAGTGCCTCGACTGCCAGAAGCGCGCAGGCACCGGCCACGGATCCTATCTGACCTTCGGCCGGCGCGCCGACATGAAAATTGCAGGCGAGGCGACCACCTGGCGTGTGAGAGGCGACAGCGGCAACGAAAAGGTCCACGCCTTCTGCCCGACCTGTGGAACGCCGGTCTACCTGACATTCGTCGCCATGCCGGACCTGATTGCGGTCAACGCGACCAGCCTTGACGACCCCGGCCAATTCGACCCGCAGGTGGTCACATACGCCATCCGCGGCCATGCATGGGACACGATCGATCCCACGTTGCAGAAATTCGAGCGAATGCCGGGATAGCGGGTTCGCCCCGGGCTGTCATGTCATGTCGGGTGCTCGTCGCGGGCGCTTGCGCCTGTTGGCAGCGCCCCGAGCATTTCCGGATGCGCGGCCGCGCGTTCAAAAATGGTGGTTTTGGCCGAGTAGCCGGCTGGCAGCGGTTTCGGCCATGGCGTCGGCAAGCTCGAGATCCCATTGCTGGCGGCAGTAGGCGCGGAAATCGAAGCAAGGCAGGCCGGGGCAGACCTCGAACTCGATGAGGTGTACTGTGTCGTCGGCCTCGACGCGAAGGTCGATGGAAAACACATCGCGCAGGCCAAGCCCGCTCATCAGCCGCTCGGCGATCGCGCGAACCCTGGCATCGGCGATCGGCTGGCTGTCGGCGACCGCAACGAGCTCCGGTTCGGCATAGTGCCCGGCCGCCTTCGCCGCCTCGCCGGTGTCGCCGTAAAGCGCCAGGCTGTCCGCCATGGTCTGAAAATCGGCGCCTGAATCGACAAACGCCACGCCAAGCGCTTCGACCCCGGCGCCCGACACCAGGCCGAGGAAACTGGCTCGCACGTTGCGGCCGGCAACGTAGGGCTGGACGACGACATCGTCGCGATAGGCCGCAAACACACGCCGGCTAAGCTCCAGTGCGTGGCCGAGATCGCTGATGCGCGAATCCGCCCAGATGCCGATCTTGGCGCCTAGCCGGTTGGGCTTGACGAACCAGCCGGCGGCCGACGCCGGCGGCTCGACCAGCCATTTGCCGTCGCGCGCAAGACCGGCCTGCGGCACCGGCAGACCGAGCGCGCCAAGCACCGCGCCGGAACGGAACTTGTCCTGGCAGAGCGCAAACAGCGCATCGTCGGCGCCGATCGTCTTGAACCCGCCGAGCCTGGCCAAGGCGGGTGCGGCGGCGCCTCGGAAATAGGCGATGCCGTCGGTCAGCGTCCAGACCAGAGTCGTGCCGGGATGCTCGCCGGTGAGCACGCCTGCGGCATCGTCGAGCGCCACCGGCGTGAACGACAGGCCGCGCGCCTGGCAAGCAGCGGCAAGCGCATCGAATTCATGGGCGAGATCGGTCGACTGCGCCAGATAGGAGGCGATTTCGGCGGCACGCTCCGGTGCATGGCCGTCGGCGACGAGACGGTCGTGGCAGGCTTTTTCCGGTTCGTGGACGAGGATCAGTCTTGGCGTTTGGCACGTCATGGATTTGCATTGTTTTCCAGCGATGGCGTCGCCTACCATCGCATGGGCAGCGCAATCGGCTGCCGCGAAACCGACCGGGTCGGACGGTTGCGTGACAACCAACCGCCGACCGTGTTCAATCAGGCGATCAGCACGCGCGGCTCGAAACGGCCGTTGACAGGGATGTCGAGCAGGAAGGTCATGCCCGCCTGCGGATCGAGCTTGCGCTGCTTCTCGTCCTTGCCCTTCCAGGCGGATGTCACCGCCAACCGGTCGGCGTTCTTGCCGACAAAGGCCGGACAGGATGGCTGTGTCACCGGCATGGCGACGGACCGCAGCAGCGTGCCGTCAGGAGCATAAGCCTTGACCACTTTGCCGCCCCAGACGGCGTTCCACAGCACGCCGTCACGATCGACCACCGAGCCGTCGACATAACCCTTGGACGAGCGGTGATCGACGAAAACTTTCGGCTCGCCGGTGGGCAGGCCGGTCGCCGGGTCGCAGTCCACGCGCATCAACAATCCGGTCGAGGTGTCGGTGTAATAGGCGAGCCCGCCATCTTGCGAAAAGCATATCGAGTTGGAGACCGTGATGTCCGAAAACAGGCGGCGCAATTCGCCCTTGAAGAACCAGTAGATGGAGCCGGCGCCCTTTTGCTCCGTCTTGCCCATCGTGCCGGTCCACAGGGCGCCACAGGGATGGACGCGGGAATCGTTGGAGCGGGTGGCGAGATTGTCGGCCTCGATCGGCGTGTGCAGGCTCATGGTGCCGGTCGCGACATCGCGGACATGAAGCCCGGTCTCGGTGGCGATCAGCTGGCGCTGGTCGTCGATGATAGCGATGGCGCTTGCCATCTGGCCAAGCTCGTGGATTTTCAGCGCGCCGCCGGCTACGGGCTTCTCCAGAAGCTGGCTGTTGACGATGTCGAACCAGAACAGCGCATCGGTGGCGGGATCGTAGCTCGGCCCTTCGCCGAGCTGGCAGATGTGGTCGGAAAAAACCGAAACGATCGCTTCGCCCATCATGCTTCTCCGAACACCGCATCCCAGGCCTCGACGGCGGCATGCGCGCGCGCAGCCACCTCGTCGACGCTCATGCCAGGCTTGAACAGGCTGGAGCCGAGACCAAACACCGTCACCCCCACCGCCTTGTAGCCGGCAAAGACCTTCTCCGAAACGCCGCCAACCGCGCCGACCAATGTCTGCGCCGGCAGCACCGCACGGATCGCTGAAATGCCGCTGGCGCCGAGCACGCTCGCCGGAAAGAATTTCAACGCCGAAGCGCCGAGCCGGATCGCCTGGAAGGCTTCGGAGGGCGTTAACACGCCGGGCATGGTGACCATGCCGTAGTGCATCGCACGCGCCATCACTTCGGCATCGATGTTGGGGCTGACCAGTAGCCGCCCGCCAGCCTTGTGCAAGCCATCGACATCGGTCGGCGTCAGCACCGTGCCGGCGCCGACCAGTGCCGTTTTCGGCAGCACTTCGACGATCCGGGCGATCGACGAAAACGGCTCCGACGAGTTGAGCGGCACTTCGATCGCCTCGATGCCGGCGTCGAACAGCGCATGGCCGATCGCGATCGCTTCGTCCGGCTTTAGCCCGCGCAGGATGGCGACCAGGCCGCGCTTGAGCTTCGGGAAAGGTGCGGTCTGGCTCATGGGGCTGCTCCGGTTCTGGCGATCATGCCGTTCTCGCGTGCCGCTTCGATGAGCCCGGCACGCACCGCCTCGTCGGCATCGACGGTGCGGACCTCAAGTCCAGCAAGGCCGAGGGCGGCCTGGTAAAGCGCTGAAAGCGCACCGGACGCCACCAGCACGACAGGTTCGGCGCCAGCGCCATGGCGGCGGCTGGCCGAGGCGATCTCGCCACCGATCAGCAGGCCGGACAGGCAAGCGGCGGCATCGTCGGCTTTTAGATCCTGCAGCAGGCCCGCGGCACGGATGGAAAACAGCCTCGAGGTGACATCGCCGGCCTCGGCCAGTGCGGTTTCGCACCAACTGCGGAAGAATGGATTGCTAGGGGTGACCGGCTTGGGATGTTCGCCGAGCGAATGGCGCAGGATCGAGTGCGCGGCAAGCACCGAAAACAGCTCGCCGGTCGGCCAAGTCCCGAAACCGGCAACCGCGCCGTCCTCGACCAGCACCCATTTCGAATGGGTGCCGGGCATGCAGACCAGGTGGCGCCCTTTGGCCGGCAGGCCGGCGCCGGCAAGCTGCGTTTCCTCGCCGCGCATCACGTCGGGCGCATCGATCTGGCGCTGGGCGAGGCCCGGCACGATGCGGACATCGCGGTGCTGGCCGGGTACCCGTGCCGCACCCGCCAGGATGGCGCTGAGCGGCGCCGGAACGGTGACATAGGGCGCCTCGAGCCAGCCCTGGCGAGAGCCGGCCATGCCGCAGATGATGACGGGCAGCGCTTCCGGCGCAGCCATGGCTGCGAGGTGCCCTTCGAGAATGGTCGAAAAACCCTTTTGCTGGGCGGTGATCAGACCATCATCGCCACGGCGTTCGGCAAGGACCTTGCCGCCCTTGTCGATCAGCCAAACCCGCATGCGGGTCGTGCCCCAGTCGACGACGGCTACCGCCGGCGCGTTGCCGGCAAACCCTGGGCTCACAGGAAACCTCCATCGACGATCAGCATCTGCGCGGTCAGCATGCGCGAGGCATCCGAGGCGAGGAACAGCACCGTGCCGACGATGTCGTCGGGCTGCATCACCTGCTTGATGCACTGCTTGGCAACATGGGCGGCAAGCGCCTGTTCGGTCACCCAGAGCTCCTTCTGCCGCTCGGTGATCACCCAGCCGGGTGCAATGGCGTTGACGCGGATGCCGTCGACGCCGAGCTTGCCGGCCAGCCCCTTGGTCAGACCGAGGATGCCGGCCTTGGCGGCGGTGTAGGCCGGCATGTCGGGGTGGTTGATCATGTAGGATGTCGAAGTGAAGTTGATGATCGAGCCGCCGCCGGCCCGCTTCATGCCCGGTGCCACCGCTTGCGCGGTGAAGAAATGCGGTCTGAGATTGATCGCCTGGTTGTTGTCCCAGAATTCCACCGTCACGTCTTCGACGGCGTGGCGCTCGTCAAGCGCCGCATTGTTGACCAGCACGGTGACTTCGCCGTGCGCGTCGGCCGCCTTGGCTGCCGAGGTCCGCAAGGCCTCGACGTCGCGCAGGTCGGTCTTGAGATACAGCGGCCGGCGACCAAATGCTTTCTCGATGCGGTCGGCAAGGGCAGTGCTGGGGCCGTCGGCGATGTCGATGAAGGCGACATTGGCGCCCTGGCGCACAAAACCCTCGGTCAGTGCCGCGCCAATTCCAGAGCCGCCGCCGGTGATCAGCACCGAGGCTCCCTCGAGGTCGGCAAAATGCGCCGATGGCATCATATTTTTTCTCCCTGCGCATGACCCCGACAGCGTCCTTTGCGCGTCCTGAAGGACGCGCGGCGCTGTGGTCAGGCCGGCGCGCATCCTAGCCAGAGATGTCGTGCGGGCAAGGGCGAAACGACGGATTGCGGGCTTATGTCAGACAAAACGACAATGCGCCGCAGCGGACGCACAGCTGCCCCATCGGGATTGCGCGGCCGCTTCGAGCTAGCCGGTCAGACCGCCTTGGCGCGCAAGGCGCCGCGGAAGGAATCGCGGAGATAGCCGAGCGTAGCATCGGCATCGACCGGCTTGCCGAACAGATAGCCTTGCCCGCCGGCGCAGCCGAACTGGACCAGGCGATCGGCCTGCGCCTCCTGCTCGATGCCTTCGGCGACCACGTCCATGCCGAGCCCCTCGCACATGGCGAGAATGGCGCGGATGATGTGTTCGGACGGGCGGTCGTCGAGAATGGAGGAGACGAAGGCGCGGTCAATCTTGAGCTTGTCGAAATGGAATTCGCGCAAGCGGCCGAGCGAGGACTGGCCAGTGCCGAAATCGTCGAGCGAAACGCGGATGCCGACGCGGCGCAGATCCTCGACGATCTTCTCGGCCGAGGCCGGATCGTTCATCAGGCCGGTCTCGGTGATCTCGATCTCCAGCCGGCGCGGATCGAAGCCGGTGCGCTCAAGGATCGCCAGAATGTGCAGGCCGGTGTTCTGGTCGACGAGCTGCGAGGGCGACAGGTTGAAGGACAGGAACAGCTCCTTCGGCCAGATCCTGGCCGCTTCGGTCGCCTTGCGAAGCACCAGCTGCGACAGCGGGCCGATGATGCCGCGCTCCTCGGCAATGGGAATGAACACCGTTGGCGGCACCGAGCCGAGATCGCGATCGGTCCAGCGCGCCAACGTCTCGAAACCGATGGTGCGGCGCGTGTTGAGGTCGACGATAGGCTGGAAATGCGGCTCCACCTCGCCGGCCGAGACAGCACGGCGCAGCGCCTGTTCGATGCGGGTGACGCGCTTGGCCGCCTCTTCCATCTCGCGGGTGTAGACGACGACGCGGCCACGGCCGGAACGCTTGGCGTGATAGAGCGCCGTCTCTGCCTTGTTGATGAGGATCTCGGTGGTCTCGTCGCCCGAATAGAACAGCGAGCAGCCGACCGAGGCGGAAAGCCTGGCGGTCCGTTCGCCAACATCATAGGGCGCCGAAAGTATTTCGATCAGCATGCGGGATTTCTCGGCCGCCGCCTCCTCGCTGAACACCATCGGGTAAAGATAGGCGAATTCGTCGGCGCCGATGCGGCAGACGGTGGAATGGCCGTCCATAGAGGCGCGCAGCCGCATCGCGACCTGGATCAGGATATCGTCACCGGCCTTGTGGCCGAACAAATCGTTGATCGGCTTGAAGCCGTCGAGGTCGAGAATGCCGACGGTAAACGGCGCCGGGTCGTCGGCACGGTCGCTGATCAGGCGATCGACCTTGTCGAAGAAGCGGCGATGGTTGCCAAGCCCGGTCAACGGATCGGTGAACGCCAGATCCGTGCTCTCCCTGTTTGCCTGACCGGTGCCAAACGAAGTTTGCATCGGTATCCCTGTTTTGTGACTTCGGAATTTAGCTTCAGATTGGCAGCAAACCCTTTAGGAAACGTATCCCCAAATCGATTATTCGCGGGTAAAGCGCGTCGCGTTCGGAAGGATCGACGCGTGGTGCGTCCAGCCCTTGCTTCAGGCAGTCAGCCCCTGGGCCGGACACGGTAGAGTTCGAGCGAGGCGCCCTTGGTGTCGGCGATCGGCTCCAGCCATTCCGGCACGTTGCCGCGCATCAGCCCGGCAAGAAAACCGTCCGGCGCGGTGGAGGCCAGAAGCTGGCTTTCCGAGTTGCCGCGGCACAGCGCGACAAGGCCGACGTGATGACCGCCGACGATCGACCTGGCTTGCGCATCGGAACCGAGGAACGCGTCGAGCGCAAGCAGGTCTCCCGCGACGTTGCGGTGGTAGGGCCCGGCGAACACGCGATGCCCCGAGTACACCAGGATCGGCGATCCGATATTGGAGACTGCAAGCACGGTGGTATCGGGCAACCTGCCGAGTGTGGCGAACGTGGCCTTGGCCTGGCAGGACGGGTCGACGCTCGCGCCGACACTGGCGTCGCTGGTGATTTTTACACCGGTGGCGAGCGCCGCCGACGCCGCCTGGGCGGCGCCCGACCAGAGCGAGTTCACCGAGAGGAGCCAAGCCGCGGCCATCCGCAGCACCGAGCCGCGCGACGGGCTGGTTTCGGCCCGCTGCCGCCATTTGGCGATCCAGGCCGACAGCGGGATCACCGCGAAGACAATCGAGAATGTCGAGCCGCGCACTTGCCAGACGCTGACCAGGAACGCCACGACCAGCAGCGTGGCGACGAGGCTGTCCTGGCGCCGCCAGCCGCCGCGGCGCAGGCGCAACGCCATCAGCACCAGCGCCACCAGAGGCGTGGCATAGCGCGCCGCCAGCTCGGCGGGATCGTGGGCGGCGAGCTGGAACAGCGACTGCGCCTCGTCGACATAATCGAGCCACAACGTCTTCAGGCGCGGATCGAGCCCGGCATAGGGCGAGGCCAGACATTGCGGGAACAGCAAAAGGAAGACCGCGCCGAGCACGACGCCGAGCACGCCAAGCGACAGCCGACGTTGCCCGCGCCCGGCCGCTTCGAGCGAGGCAATCGCCGCAAGGCCGGTTCCGGCAAGAGCCGCGACGACGAACTGCATCGTCGAGAAGGCATCGCATTGCGCCTGGCCCCAGGCCGAAAGCGGGACGGTGGCGACGAAGACGAGTGCCGCGACGGCGGCAAAGCCAAGGCCGAAATCCCTGGCGATCAGTCTTTCGCCCGATGCGTCAAAGGCAAACAGCGTCGCCACGCAGACGCCGATGGCGGCGACATAGGGAGCGGTTTCCATGCCGACGGCCAGGGTCAGGGCGGCGCACAGGCCAGCAAGCAACGCCGCCGGCCTGCGCATGGGCCCTTCGAGCAGGAAACTCAGGCTGGCGACGGTCAGCATCAGCTGGACATTGTGATGATCGAGCGCGGCCGGCTCGAAGATGCCGATGAAATACAGCGCCGCCGCGCCGACGATGAGGGCGGGCAGCACCGCGCCATCGCCGGCAAAGCTGCGCGCGGCGCGAATGATGAAGACCATCGTCAGGCCGAAAAGCAGCGCCGGCCATGTCACCTGCGCAACGTTCTCGGCAAGCAAGGTGTTGCCGGTCAGGCTCGATACGGCGAGCACGATGGCGGCGATCGGCGCATCGACCAGCCGCGACCAATGCATGACGAAGCCGCCTTCCAGGCCCATCCGGTATTGATGCAGGTCGAACCAGCCCTGGCCGGCCAAGAGGTCGCGCACTTCGACCAGCCGCAGCAGATCGTCATTGTCGCCGCCGGCATTGGTCAGCGCCGGGAAGCCGGCCCAGGCGTTGACGACAAGGAAGCCGAGCGTGGCAAGCAGCGCCAGCACGAGGTCCGCTCGCCAGGAGGCGCGTGCCCCGTCTTTGGAAAGCATCGCGGTACGAGCGGTGGTCATGGAGGGGGCTTTCAGCCTGTGTCTGTCGGCGCACGCTAGCGCCGGCCGCTTCACAAAGCGTAAAGCGGCGCGATTTTGCGCCACTTTTGGGCGCCACGCATCAATCGCGCGCCGGAAACACCCACAGCGACGACAGAATGTAGCTCACCGTGCTTGCGGCAATCGTCATCAGCGCCGACATGGCAAGCGCCGACATGCCGAAACGGGTGACCGCCAGATGCGACACCAGGCCCGAAAACAAGGCGCATCCGACCTGCAGCGCGAGATAGCGCGGCATGGCGCTGGCATGATCGTGCTGGCCGCCGAATGTCCAGCCACGCTGTGCGCTATAGGCGACAACGAAGGTGATCGCATAGGCGACGACGCTGCCAATGAAGGGCGAAAAGCCCAGCGACACCAGGAGCCACGACAGGACGAACAGCAGCAATGCGGCGCCGACGCCGACCGTCAGGAACCGGAACAGGCGCGTCCGCACAAAGACCGGCAATGCCTCGCTCATGCGTCGCGCGCCGGCCGTTGGTTAGCCGGCGATTCACAGGTCGGCAACTCATTGGCCGGCAGCTCACCGGAATGACCGGCCCGGCCGGACTTCAGCCGCTTGACCGGTATTTCCAAGACTCCGAGCAGGAAGGCCGAGAAGAAGACCTGGAATGAAATGACGATCAGGCTCAGGCCCAGCACGACGATGCGTGGGATCTCGGAATCGTTCAGCGGGCCGAAGCCGAGATGCGCCCAGCGCGCCACGGCATAGCCGAAGAACAGGACGCCACCGGCAAAGCAGATGCCGGCATTGGCGGCGAGCCGATCGGTGCTGATGGTCCTGGTCAGCCAGTCGGAACGGCGGCTTGGCGGCAGGATGCCGGTTATCTCGGCATAGTATCGCGAAATGGCGCCGAAGGTGATGAGCTGGACGCCGGTGACGACCATGAAACAGGCGGCGACGAAGGTGTTGAGGTCGAGCGACAGATTGTCGATCACGCGCAGCGGCCCGAACACCAGCAGCGCCGCGAACAACAGGCCAAGGCCGGCGAGCACCGTGCCCGGGATGAAGAACATCCAGCGCGGGTTGTAGACCAGCAGGAACTTCAGGTGCCGCCAGCCATCGCGCCAGGTCCTGAGATGCGGCGGCCGGCTGCGGCCGTCGGGCTTGAGCGTGGTCGGCACTTCCTCGATGCGCAGGCCGGCAAGGGCGCCGCGCACCACCATCTCGCTTGCGAATTCCATGCCGGTCGTCTGCAGGTCGAGCTTCCTGATGCTGTCGGCGTCGAAGCCGCGCAGGCCGCAGTGGAAATCGCCGGTCTTGATGCGGAAGAACAGGCGGCCGACAAAGCTGAGCACCGGATTGCCGAGGTAGCGGTGCAGCGGCGGCATGGCGCCGGCCTCGATGCCGCCCTGGAAGCGATTGCCCATGACCAGGTCGGCGCCGTCGCGCAGCCGCGCGACGAAGGCTTCCAGCGCGCCGAAATCATAACTGTCGTCGGCATCGCCCATAATGATGAAACGGCCCTTAGCAGCGGAGATGCCGCCCAAAAGGGCTGCGCCATAGCCTTTCTGGGCCACCGGGACGACACGGGCGCCACCTTCCGCGGCAATCGCCTGCGATCCGTCGGTGCTGCCATTGTCCGCGATCAGCACCTCGCCGGAGATGCTCGCTTTGTCGAGGAAGGCCTTCGCCTTGCCGATGCAGACGGCGAGCGTCTCGGCCTCGTTGAGGCACGGCATGAGAATGGTGAGTTCGAGCTGTTTGGTTGCGGAGGCGCGGATGGCGGTGACGGCGTTCATTGGTCGTTGTTCCATCGAGTGCCCGGCGCGGCGTCAATTCGGCTGGGCGCATTCGGGCTTACCGTTGCACGGCAAGACTTAAGAAAGCGATGACGCGCAGCCTCGCCTTGTCTCCAATCGATCGGCACGGCGGCTTGCGGTTGTCTGATGCCAATCTTCAAAATGTCGCGATTGGCAGACGGTCAGTGAGCCTGTACAGGCAAGACAGTCGTCCATCCGAGCCGCCGGAGACTTGCCATGAAGCTGAAAATCGCCGTCCAGATGGACCACATCTCCACCGTGTCGATCGCCGGGGACACATCCTTCGCGCTGTCGCTGGAAGCGCAGCGGCGCGGTCATCAGCTGTTCCACTACACGCCCGACCGGCTATCGCTGCGCGAGGGCAAGGTATTTGCCCGCATCGAGGAGATGCAGGTGCGCGACGAGAAGGGCAACCATTATTCGCTGGGCGAAAAGGTGCGCACCGATCTGGAGGAAATGGATGTCGTCCTGCTGCGCCAGGATCCGCCTTTCGACATGAACTACATCACCACCACGCATATCCTCGAACGCATCCACCCGAAGGCGCTGGTGGTCAACGACCCGGCCTGGGTGCGCAACAGCCCGGAAAAGATCTTCGTCACCGAGTTTCCCGACCTGATGCCGGACACGCTGATCACCAAGGATCCGCTCGAAGTCGCCGCCTTCCGCAAGGAGTTCGGCGACATCATCATCAAGCCGCTCTACGGCAATGGCGGCGCCGGCATCTTCCACATGCTGGAGGCCGACCGCAACCTTGCCTCGCTTCTCGAAATGTTCGGCCAGATGTTCCGCGAGCCCTATATCGTGCAGCGCTATTTGAAGGATGTGCGCAAGGGCGACAAGCGCATCATCCTGATCGATGGCGAGCCGGTCGGCGCCATCAACCGGGTGCCGGCCGAGCACGATTCCCGCTCCAACATGCATGTCGGCGGCCGTGCCGAAAAGACCGAGCTGACGACGCGCGAGCGCGAAATCTGCGCCCGCATCGGGCCGGCGCTGAAATCGCGCGGCTTCATCCTCGTCGGCATCGACGTCATCGGCGACTACATGACTGAGATCAACGTAACGTCGCCAACCGGCGTGCGCGAAGTCAGGCGCTTTGGCGGCGCCGACATCGCCAGCCTGTTCTGGGACGCGGTCGAGGACAAGCGGAAGTAAGCCGTTTTCATTTTGTCTTAACCATGTTCCGTTTTTTCAACCGGGCACAACCCGGCCGCAACCGGCGAGGCCGAGTATTCCTGCAATGTTCCTGATTTGATCGATACGATGTATGGCCCAGTGCGGATCGACACCGGCGATGGGCTTTCTTCCCACCCACTGACCTTGCTGTTTCCCGTTGGTTGCGCGACAGTTAATCATTCAAGCTTCCGATCGAAGCCGACTCATGAACGGCGCGTCCTTGCTGGTGGATTCTTCAGCTTACGTGAGACAACCGCATGTTCTTGTAATGTTCTTGCCTAACTCCGAAATCTGTGGTTGTCTTCACCGATCTCGCTCGCGCCCTGATCGCCAAGGCATAAGCGAACCACTTTCCGGGGGCATAAAATGGTGGCGCGGGTTCGCACGGTCGCTTTCCAGGGCATCGAGGCCGTGCCGGTCGACGTGCAGGTGATGATCGCGCCCGGCAAGGTCAACATGCATATCGTCGGCTTGGCCGACAAGGCGGTGGCCGAAAGCCGCGAGCGGGTGCAGGCGGCCCTGCATGCTTCTGGCCTGTCGATGCCGTCGAAGAAGGTCACCGTCAATCTGGCCCCGGCGGACCTGCCCAAGGAGGGCAGCCATTACGATCTGCCGATCGCGCTTGGCCTGATGGCGGCACTGGGTGCGATTCCGGGCGACATGCTGGCCGGCTATGTCGTGCTCGGCGAATTGTCGCTCGACGGTACGATTGCCGCCGTCGCCGGCGCCTTGCCGGCAGCAATCGGCGCCAACGCGGAAGGCAAGGGCCTGATCTGCCCGTTCGCCTGCGGGCCGGAAGCGGCCTGGGCCGGCAAGGATTTCGACATTCTGGCGCCGCGCAGCCTGATTGCGATCGCCAATCATTTCCGCGGCACGCAGGTGCTGTCTCGACCGGAGGCCGGCATCCACGCCTCGGCGCGCGACCTGCCTGACCTTGCCGACATCAAGGGCCAGGAGACTGCCAAGCGGGCGCTGGAAGTGGCGGCGGCCGGCGGGCACAACCTGCTGATGATCGGACCGCCTGGATCGGGCAAGTCGATGCTGGCGCAGCGGCTGCCGTCGATCCTGCCGCCGCTGGCGCCGAAGGAGCTTCTGGAAGTCTCGATGATCGCCTCGGTGGCGGGAGAACTCGGCGAAGGCGAGCTGACCGACCGGCGGCCGTTCCGCGCGCCGCACCATTCGGCCTCGATGGCGGCGATGGTCGGCGGCGGCATACGCGCCCGGCCGGGCGAAGTGTCGCTCGCCCATCACGGCGTGCTGTTCCTCGACGAGTTTCCCGAATTCACGCCACAGACGCTCGACGCGCTGCGCCAGCCGCTGGAGACCGGCGACTGCATGATCGCGCGCGCCAACCATCGGGTCACCTATCCGGCGCGCATCCAGCTGGTCGCGGCGATGAATCCGTGCCGCTGCGGCATGGCGGGCGAGCCGGGCTATCGCTGCCTGCGTGGCGAGCGCTGCCGCACCGATTATCAGGCGCGCATCTCGGGCCCGCTGCTCGACCGCATCGATCTCAGGATCGAGGTACCGGCGGTGTCGGCCAGCGACCTGATCCGGCCCGACCGGGCGGAGAAGAGTGCTTCCGTGGCGCTGCGAGTGGCACGGGCCCGCACCATCCAACGCGAACGTTTCGAACGGCTCGGCGTCAGCGCCACGACCAACGCGCATTGCGCGCCAGCGGTCATCGAGGAGATCGCCATGCCTGATGCCGCCGGCCTGTCGCTGCTCAAGGACGCGAGCGAAAAGCTCGCCTTTTCAGCGCGGGCCTATCATCGCGTGCTGAAAGTGGCGCGCACACTGGCCGATCTCGACGCCAGCGAAACCGTCGGCCGCATCCATCTGGCCGAGGCGATTTCCTACCGCATGAGTTCGGAGCGCGTGGCGCAGGCGGCATGACGCCCCCTCGCCCTTCAAGGGCTGGAAACGCAAGCGGCGGCACCTTGCCCTTGGCACTGATGAAACTTCGGCTCAGTCCGAGGCGCGCGCCTTCAACTCCAGCCGGCGCGCGTGCAGCACCGGCTCGGTGTAGCCATTAGGCTGGATGCGGCCCTTGAAGACCAGGTCGCAGGCGGCCTGGAAGGCGATGGAGTTGTCGAAGTCGGCCGCCATAGGCTGATAGAGTGGGTCGCCGACATTCTGCAGGTCGACGATGGCCGCCATGCGCCGCAGGGAATCCATCACCTGGATGCGCGAGCAGACGTCGTGATGCAGCCAGTTGGCGATGTGCTGCGAGGAGATGCGCAACGTGGCGCGGTCCTCCATCAGGCCGACATCGTTGATGTCGGGGACTTTCGAGCAGCCGACGCCCTGGTCGATCCAGCGCACGACATAGCCCAGGATGCCCTGCGCGTTGTTGTCGAGCTCACGCTGGATCTCGTCGGGAGTCCAGTTCGGGCGCACCGCGACCGGCACGGACAGGATATCGTCGAGCTTGGCCTTGGGCCGATTCTTCAGCGCCGCCTGCACGGCGCGGACATCGACCTTGTGGTAGTGCGTTGCATGCAGTGTCGCCGCCGTCGGCGACGGCACCCAGGCGGTGTTGGCGCCGGCCTTGGGGTGGGCGATCTTCTGTTCCAGCATCGCCGCCATCAAATCCGGCATCGCCCACATGCCCTTGCCGATCTGTGCGTGGCCGGCCAGCCCGCATTCGAGCCCGGTGTCGACATTCCAGGCCTCGTAGGCGGAAATCCAGGCGGCCTGCTTCATGTCGCCCTTGCGGATCATCGGGCCCGCTTCCATCGAGGTGTGGATCTCGTCGCCGGTGCGGTCGAGGAAGCCGGTGTTGATGAACACCACACGTTCCCTGGCGGCGCGGATGGCCTCCTTGAGGTTGACGGTGGTGCGCCGCTCCTCGTCCATGATGCCCATCTTGATGGTGTTCTTCGCCATGCCGAGCAGAGCTTCGACGCGGTCGAATATCTCGACGGCGAAGGCGACTTCCTCCGGCCCGTGCATCTTGGGCTTCACGACATACATCGAGCCGGCGCGGGAGTTGGCGCGGCGACCCTTCGGCGCGACGTCGTGCAGCGCGATCAGCGCCGTCATCGCCGCATCCATGATGCCTTCCGGCACCTCGCTGCCGTCGCGATCAAGGATCGCCGGATTGGTCATCAGGTGGCCGACGTTCCTGACCAGCATCAGCGAGCGGCCTGGCACGGTCAGCGTGCCGCCGGCGGGCGCGGTGTAGGCGCGGTCGGGGTTGAGCTTGCGAACAAAACTCTTGCCGCCCTTGGTGATCTCTTCCGCCAAATCGCCCTTCATCAGGCCGAGCCAGTTGCGATAGACGACGACCTTGTCCTGCGCATCCACCGCCGCGACCGAATCCTCGCAGTCCTGGATGGTGGTCAGCGCCGATTCCAGGATGACATCGGCGATGCCTGCCGGATCTGTCCTGCCGATCTGGTTGTTGCGGTCGATGACGATCTCGATGTGCATGCCGTTCTTGACCAGGAGCACGGCTTCAGGGTTGGCGGCGTCGCCGCGATAGCCGGCGAATTGCTTGGTATTGGCGAGTGTCGTGACACCGGCACCCTCGCCCAGCCGCAGCATGCCGTTGATAAACGAAAGCCCGTTGACGCCCGCCCACTTGCCCGAGGTGAGCGGCACCGACTGGTCGAGGAAATCCTTAGCCCAGGCAACGACCTTGGCGCCGCGCGCCGGATTGAAGCTCTTGCCTTTCCCGGCGCCGTCGGTTTCGGGAATGGCGTCGGTGCCATAGAGCGCATCGTAGAGCGAACCCCAGCGCGCATTGGCGGCGTTGAGCGCGTAGCGGGCATTCATCACTGGCACGACCAGCTGCGGGCCGGCAACGACTGCGATTTCCGGATCGACATTTTCAGTGGACACGCTGAAGGCCGGCCCCTCCGGAACGAGATAGCCGATCTCCTTCAGGAAGGTCTTGTAGCCCTCCATGTCGATGGGCGCGCCATGGTCGCGATACCAGCCGTCGAGCTTCTCCTGCATGGCGTCGCGTTTTGCCAGCAGCGCCCGGTTCTTCGGCGCCAGGTCATGGACAATGACTGAGAAGCCGTTCCAGAAGTCGGCCGCTTCGACGCCGGTGCCGGGCAGCACCTCACCAGCCACAAAATCATGCAGCTCGCGGGCAATCCGCAATCCGGCGATCTCGATGCGATCGGTCATCAGGCTTCTCCAGATGAAAGGCTTTGCGGGCCTTTGGCATGTCAGGTTTGCCGGGTCAATTCAGCTTAGGGTGAAGGTCGGGCATTTACATCGCTTCATACGGCGTGCGCGATTCAGGTCAGGCCGAGTCGAAAATGGTGGTTTCCGAGAACCGGAGCGGAGCGTACTTTTGGGTACGTGAGCACCGGAAGTGCAGGAAGCCGCCATTTGCAGGCCGGCCTGACCTGAATCTACACCGCAATCCTTGGCCTTCCCGAGGCCACCGCCACGACATGCGCCTCGATGAACATGCGCTGGGCTTCGACGGTCGAGACGCGGAATTCGGTCGCGACCTCGATCTCGGCACTGTCGGTGCCGGCATCCCTGGCGCGCTGGGCGACGATGGCGCGGACATCGGCCTCGGCCGCCGCGATCGCCGCCGCTTCGTCGAGGAAATCGCGCACGGTTTCACCCGAGGCAAGTCGAAACAGGCCTTCCTTGGGCTGGCTGACCCGGGCCTCGGCCGAAACCCTGACCTGGCCGACGACGGCGCCGAGCGCGTTGGCGACGTCGGTGTCCTCCGGCACCACGCACTCATTGCCGATCAGCGGCGGCAGGCCGGCATAGTGCAGCGGCGCTGAAGCGCCGAGGCCGATGACAGGGCGGTCGAGCGCGACGCTCAGCCGGGCAATGCCGGGGTGAGAATCGACGGCGCGCTGCACCAGCGCATGCGCCACCGTCGACGCGCCATCGAGCCCGTCCTCGGCGAAGGCGGTTTCGAGGATGTATTCCGCCGACCAGCGTGTCAGCGTCACCAGCACGCGCTCCGAGATCACCTCCGGCGATGCGGCGATGGGCTGGCCACGGCCGTCGCGCTTGCGCGCGAACAGTTCGGCGCCGAGGCGGGCGGCGGCCGGATCCCAGTTCGCCTGCTTGCCCAGCACATGGGCGGCGTCAGACGGGGTGAAGCCGGCGACATGCACCAGCCCGCGCGACACCAGCCGGTTCAAGGTCGCGTTCTGCGCGTTAGAGGTCAGAAGCCTGTCGACGGCGAGCGGAACGGCCCCAATCGCCTCGTAGAGCCGCGCTTCGGCGCCGGTTAGTCCAGCGGCAAGCCGGTCCGGCACACCGGTGCGCACTGCAAAGCGGCCGTCCATGCGGCCGGGATTGGGTGCCCGCAATTGCCGTTCGAGTTCCGCGGTGACGGCGGCGCCATGGGCCATCCCCGCCAGCGCCAAGGGCACCAGGCGGCGGGGCCCGAGCAGGATTTTCGGGTTGAGCGCGCCATCTTCCAGCGCTACTTCGGAATCGCCGCCGAGGCCGAAGGTGCGCATGGCGACGGCCTCGACCATGGTGCGGAAGCCGCCGACGGTGGCGCCTTCCGGGTCGAGCCGCGGCCGGCCCTTGTCGAGCACGGCGACGTCGGTGGTGGTGCCGCCGATGTCGGAGACCATGGCATTGTCGAGCCCGGTCATGTGGCGGGCGCCGACCAGGCTAGCGGCGGGGCCGGACAGGATGGTCTCGATCGGTCGCTGGCGGGCAAACGCCGCCGACACCAGCGCACCGTCGCCGCGCACCACCATAAGGGGTGCGGCGATGTTGCGCTGCTCGAGAAAGCCTTCGGTTGCCGCCACCAGCCGGTCGATCATCGAGATCAGCCGGGCGTTGAGCAGCGTCGTCAGCGCCCGGCGCGGGCCGCCGAGCTTGGCCGACAGCTCGTGGCTTGATGTGACCGGCAGACCGGTCTTTTCGCGGATCAGCTCGCGGGTGGCGATCTCGTGCGCCGGATTGCGGGTCGCGAAATAAGCGCAAACGGCAAAGCCGGAGACCGACACGCCGAGTTCCGGCAGCGCTGCCTCGAGCCCCGACAGGTCGAGCTTGGCCGCATTGCCATGCACATCATGACCGCCGGGGCAGAACACCACCGGGTCGGTGCCGAGTGCAGCCTTCAGCCCGTCACGGGCGAGGTCGGCCTCGGAAAAGCCGATCATCACCAACGCCACGCGGCCGCCCTGGCCCTCGACCAGCGCGTTGGTAGCAAGCGTCGTCGACATCGAGACCAGCTTGATCGCGGTCGGATCGGTGCCGGCCTTCTGCAGCACCGCATCGACGGCGCCGGAAATGCCGACGGCCAGGTCATGCCGCGTGGTCAGCGCCTTGGCCTTGGCCAGCACCTTGCCCTTGTTCGGCCCCTCTTGCTTACCTTCCGTTTCAGACCACAGCACGGCGTCGGTGTAGGTGCCGCCGGTGTCGATCCCGAGGAACAGCGGCTTTGGCTTGGTCTTGGCGGTCATTTCTGATGGTCGTCCGGCTGGGTAAATTTGTTTCCCTGCCCTTAGCCGATACGGGGCGGCCGATAAAGACGCGAGCGCTGGGCCAAGGTGGAGTTCGATCTCCCCCACAAGGGGATTGGCAGTTCCGCTAAGGTGTCGAGATTCAAGTCAGGCCGAGCCGAAAATGGTGGCTTCCGAGAACCGGAGCGGAGCGTACTTTTCGTACGTGAGCACCGGAAGCGCAGGAAGCCGCCGTTTGCAGGCCGGCATCACCTGAATATCGACACCTTAGCCCACAAACCCAACCTTCTTGTGTGTGCCATCGCAAAATGGCTTGTTGGCCGAGTGACCGCAGCGGCAGAGGAACGCGACTGTCGTGCGGTCGACGGTGTGGCCGGTGCCGGTGACGATCTCCATATTGCCCTCGAGCTTGAGCGGGCCGTTTTTCGTCGGAGTGACCTTGAGCGGGCCGTCGCGCATTTCCAGCGCCGGCGTGTCCTTCAGCGGCGGCTCGCCGGTGGCGGTGAAACCTGATTTGTTGTGGCTGCCGTCGCAGAACGGCTTGTTTTCCGAAGCGCCGCAGCGGCAGAGCGTGGCTCGATAGAACGTCTCGCCGTCGAGCACGATCTCGGCATGCACGGCCAGCGGACCGTTTTCTCGCAAGCGCACAGTGTTGACCACCGGCGGCTGTTCCTGCGGGCCGCCGTCCTTCCTGATGTAGGTGATGGCGCCAGAGGGGCAGCTTTCGGCGATGGCGACGATCTTCTCGACGCTGGCCGCCTCGGGATGGATCCACTGCCCCGGCGCGTTGGGCACGAAAACATGCGGATCGCCGAGCACGCAGTTGCGCGAATGAATGCAGCGCTTGCCCGAGAACCCGACGTCGATCTTGTCGCTTTCGACCATACCGGCCATGGCTACGCTCCTGTTGCCTGAAGCGCGTCGCATCCAGACGGACAGACGCGGCGCGCTTTGGGTATTTGTGCAGGCAATGTTTTAACGCAATTCCCGTCGGAACCGCTTCACACTTTTCCTGGAATTGCTGTACGGCTCCAGCAGGAAAACCGTCAAGCTGGCAAACCGGTCAGGGGACCAGATCGATTTCCTCGGTCTCGCCGCCGCTGCAGGTATAGCAGCAGTCCTCGCATTTTTCCTTGTTGCCGGGGCCGACGCCCCAATAGGTCTCCTCGTCGCCGTCGACCCAGGCGCCGTAACAGATCGATTCCCCTTCGTTGCAGGATATCGGCAAGGACTTGGTCTCGCCGTCATTGAGGTAGAAATCCTGGTTGTTGCCCGGCCAGACATAGTCGCGGTCCTGGCTGTAAAGCTCGAGGCGCATGGCATTGGGATGGCTGTTCTTGATGGCAAAGGTAACGTCGCCGGCATGTGCCGACGGCACGACCAGCATGACGAGAGACAGCGCGGCCAGCGTGCGGCGCGCGTAGGCATGAAACATGGTAACCCCCTGGAAAGACACGGCCTACCCGGCCGCGGGGCGACCATGGCACGCCGTGCGCGGCCGCTAAAGGGACGATTGCAACAATTCCAGACTGATTTTGGGGATATCGGAACTAAGGTACCAGATCGATCGTCTCGGTCGTGTGTTCCACGCAGATGAAGCAGCAGGTGTCGCAGGGCTGGTCGTTATCCGGCCCGACGCCGGCGGAGATACTGTCGTTGCCGTTGACCCAGGCGCCGTAGCAGATGTGTTCGCCCTGATGGCAGGAGAGCGGCACCGATTTCTGCGAGGCGGGGTCGATCAGGAATACCTGATCGTTGCCCGGCCAGACCGTTTCGCGGTCGCGGCTGAACAGCTCGACCGCAACCGCTTCCTTGCGCAGGTTCTTGACGAAGAAGGCCATCTCGGCTGCCTCGGACGACGTGGTGAAGACCAAGGCAGCAAATGCAGCCATGCGAAACAGCGTCACGGTCTCGATCTCCCGAATCATGGCGCCAGAATCGCATGCCTGCCGGGAACTAGAAAGACGCAGGGTGCTCCGCCGCGATCTGCCGTCCCAGCCTCGTCACTTGACGCACCAGAAGGTCGAGATCCTCGCGCCGGGTGCGGTGGTTGGTGATCGCCACCCGCAGCCAGTGCTGGCCATGTACGGTGGTGTCGGAGAGTGCTGCAATGCCCTCTTCCTGCAGCCGCAGCATGATTTCGGTGTTGAGCGCCTTCGGCGCCTCGCCGGCGAGGCCCGGCTGATAGCGGAAGCAGACAATGTTGATGGTCGGCAATGCTGCCAGCTCCAGTTCCGGCTCGGCCTCGATCAACCCGGCGAGGTAATCCGCCTGCGCTATGTTCTGGTCGATCAGGCGTCCGAACTTGTCGGCGCCATGCTCCTTCAGCGCCATCCACACCTTGAGCGCGCGAAAGCCGCGCGACGTCTGCAGGCCGTAGTCGTGCAGCCATTCGCCGGAGGCGAGACCGCGCGGGGTCGATTCCAGGTATTCCGGCGTCACCGCGAAGGTCTTGCGATGTGCGACGGCATCCCTGACCAGGGCGCAGCCGACCTCGAATGGCGCGTGCAGCCATTTGTGCGGATCGAGCGCGACCGAATCGGCCCATTCGATGCCGGCGACGCGATGGGCATTTTCGGGTGCAATGGCGATCAGCGCGCCGATGCAGCCGTCGACATGGAACCAGAGGTCTTCCTCATGCGCCAGTTTGGCTAGCGCCCGCAGATCATCGATCGCCCCGGTGTTGACCGTGCCGGCCGTGCCGATGACGCAGGCCGGCTTGAATCCGGCCGCGCGGTCCTCGGCGATCGCGGCGCGCAAGGCAGCGATATCCATGCGCAGGCCGGCATCGGTCGGGATGCGGTGCAGCGCCCGGTTGCCGAGGCCGAGCGCTTCCATCGCCTTGCGGTGGCAGGAGTGGATCTGGTCCGAGCCGTAGAAGCGCAACGGCTTCTCGATGGCGGCAACGCCATGCTCGCGCACGTCGATGCCGGCCTTGACGTTGCGCGCCACGGTCAGCCCAATGATGTTGGCCATCGAGCCGCCGCTGACCAGCGTGCCGCCGGCGGAAGCCGGAAAACCCAGCATCTGCTTGCACCAGTTGACCACCTGGCTGTCCATCAGCCCGGCGGCGTGGTTGCCGCCGCCGAGATTGGAACCCTGGATTGCCGCCAAAAAATCGCCGAGCGCGCCAGCAAAATTGCTCGACCCCATGTACCAGGACCAGAAGCGCGGATGGATGTTGCCCATCGGATAGGACATCACAGTCCGGGAGACCTCGTCATAGACAGCGGCAAGGGGCGACGGCGATCGCGGCAGGGGTGCCGTGAAGACATCTCTCACATCCGCGGGCATCTCCCGCCATACCGGGCGGTCGCGCACGTCGCGTAGGTAATCGACCGCATCGTCGATGACCCGGTGCGACAGGGCCTGCACATCGGCCCAGTCCTGAGGATCAAGCGTTTCCTCGGTCATGCCAAGGGTTTCCAGCACCATGTCCATGATTGGTCTCCGTCAAGCCGCCGGAAACTGGCAGCCGGGCGTCGAGCGCGACAGGGCGATCTCGTCGGCATCCATCTCGGCCTCGATGCCGTCGAACAGCGGCGTCGACATGTAGCGTTCGCCGGTGTCGGGCAGCATGCACAGGATGACCGCGCCGGCCGGCGCCCGTTCGGCGACCTGCCGCGCCACCGCGAAGGTTGCGCCGCCGGAAATGCCGGTGAAGATGCCTTCCTGGCGTGCCAGCGCCTTGGCCCATTTGATGCCGTCGGGCCCGGCAACCGGCATCACCTCGTCATAGAGGCTGGCGTCGATCGCTTCCTGCAGCACGTTGGGGATGAAGTCCGGCGTCCAGCCCTGGATCGGGTGCGGCTCGAAGGCCGGGTGGGTGGCGGGGGGAGCGCCGTCGGCAGCGCGCTGCTGCGCCTTGCCGCTGCCGATGAGCTGCGCGTTGGCCGGCTCGGAGAGCACGATGCGTGTCTCCGGCCGTTCCCTCCGCAGCACGCGCGCCACGCCGACGACAGTACCGCCGGTGCCATAGCCGGTGACGAAGCCGTCGAGCCGCGAACCGGCAAAATCATTGATGATCTCGCGCGCCGTGGTCGCCTCGTGGATGGCGGCATTGGCCGCCGTCTCGAACTGGCGGGCGAGGAACCAGCCATTGGCCTCAGCCAGTTCCACCGCCTTCTTGTACATGCCAAAACCCTTCTCGGCGCGCGGCGTCAGCACCACCTTGGCGCCCAGCATGCGCATCAGTTTGCGGCGCTCGACGGAAAAACTGTCGGCCATGGTGACGACCAGCGGATAGCCCTTCTGCGCACAGACCATGGCCAGCCCGATGCCGGTGTTGCCGCTGGTCGCCTCGACCACCGTCTGGCCCGGCTTCAGCGCGCCGCTGCGCTCGCCCGCCTCGATGATGTTGAGCGCCAGGCGGTCCTTCACCGAGGCGCCCGGGTTGAAGAATTCTGCCTTCACATAGATCGTTGCGTGGGCCGGTCCGAGATTGTTGATACGCACCGCCGGCGTGTCGCCGACGGTGTCGAGAATGCTGTCGAACAGGCGGCCGCGGCCGGCGGTGGTCCTGATTTTCTGCTGCTGCAACATCTTTTTATCTCCTCGATCGTTTGCCATCACAAGCCGGTTACAAACCGGCGGGTTGGGCGGCGAGGTTTCGAGACCTGGCCGCGCTAGGACAGACATGCCGGCATTGCGGCAATGGCGGCATCCGGCACGGAAATACGCCGCCGGATGCGCTTTGTCGGTTTCGGTGATACAGCAAGGGCCGACAGGCCAGCGTGGGAGCAGGCGTGGAAACGCACGTGGAATCCACTCGAACGAGACTGGACGGCCAAGCGACCGGCCTGTCTGTGCGCCTGCTTGGAACGCTGACGATCTCCCGCAACGGCGTTGCGGTGGCGCTGCCGGCCTCACGCAAGCTGCGCGCGCTGTTTGCCTATCTGGCGCTGGCGCCGCACGCCGTCGGCCGCAGTCGCCTGTGCGAGCTGTTGTGGGACGTGCCCAACGACCCCCGCGGCGAGCTGCGCTGGTGCCTCAGCAAACTGCGCGGCGCGCTCGACGAGCCGGATCGGCGCCGCGTCTCCACGCAAGGCGACACGGTCGCGCTTGACCTCAATGATTGCCTGGTCGATGCGCTGGAGGTCAGCCGCGCTGCGGAGCAAGGGATCGGCACCCTCGACGCGGAGCGGCTAGGGGCGCTGGCCAAACTGTTTGCCGGCGATTTCCTCGACGGGCTGGAGCTCGAACGCAGCCCGCATTTCAACAGTTGGCTGGTCGCCCAACGCCGCCGTTTTCACTCATGCCAAGTCGCCGTACTGGAGCATCTTGTTGCAAACCATCAGGCTGACACCCCGGATGTGTCCGCGCATCTCGACAAATGGGTCGAGCTGGCGCCGTTCGACACGCGCGCGCATCTGGCGTTGCTGGCCAATCTGGCGGAACGCGGTGAGATCGGCGCGGCCGAGCAGCATCTGGCGGCGGCAGAACAGTTATTTCAGTCGGAGGCGATCGATTTCGGACCGGTCAATGCCGCCTGGCGGGTGATGCGTGAGCAACGGCCAGCCGTCTTGCAGCTGCCGGCCGGCCTGTCCGCGGTATCGCAATTGGTCGCCACAGCCGGCAATACGGGCCCGGTCGAGCCGAGCCATGCTTCGCTCGCCGTCATGCCGTTTGTCGAAGAAACCGGCGGCGCGCGCGGCGGGCTTGCCGACGGTTTTACCCACGACATCATCACGCGCCTGGCGAAGCTCAGGGATTTCTTCGTCATCGCGCGCGGATCGGTGTTTGCGCTAGCCGAGAAGAACATCGCACCCGAGGATGCCGGCCGCCGGCTGAATGTCGACTATGTCGCCACCGGCACGGTGCGCAGCCCTCCCGGCCGCCTCATTGTCAGCGTCGAACTCATCGAGGTGCGCACGGCCAGGATCGTCTGGGCCGAGACGTTCGAGCGCCGGTCCGACGACATCTTCGGCTTGCTCGACGATATCGGCAACAGCATCGTCTCGTCGATATCGGCCGAGATCGAAACGGTCGAGCGCAACCGCGCCATGCTCAAGGCGCCCAATTCGCTCAACGCCTGGGAGGCCTATCACCGAGGCCTCTGGCACATGTACCGCTTCACCCAGGTCGAAAACGAGCAAGCGCGGCATTTCTTCGACATGGCCTTGCGGCTCGATCCGACCTTTGCCCGCGCCTATGCCGGCCTGTCCTTCACGCATTGGCAGAACGCCTTCCAGCGCTGGGGCGACCGTGACCGGGAAAGCGCGCTGGCCTTCGAGAGCGCCGGCCACAGCCTGCTGGTCGACGACCACAATCCGGCCGCGCACTGGGCGATGGGCCGGGCTCTGTGGCTGCGCGGCGAACAGGACGGTTCGCTTCTCGAACTGGAACGGGCGGTGGACCTCAGCCCCAACTTCGCGCTTGGCCATTACGCGCTGTCCTTCGTCCACTCGCAGTCGGGCGACCCGCAAGCGGCGATCGGCTCGTCCGACCATTCGCGCCATCTCAGCCCGTTCGACCCGCTGCTGTTCGGCATGCTGGGGGCGCGGGCGATGGCGCATGTCCGGCTCGGCCAGTTCGAGGAGGCGGCCGAATGGGCGCTGAAGGCAGCGGCACGACCCAACGCTCACGCCATCATCCTGGCGATCGCCGCACACTGCCTGGCGCTGGCGGGCCGGCTTGACGAGGCGCAGGGCTTTGCCGCCGCCATCCGCAAGACCTTGCCGAACTATTCAAGCGACGATTTCATCGGCACCTTCCGCTTCGATCCGGATGCCGCGGCACTGTTCCGGCAAGGCGCCAGACGCCTCGGGCTGGGCTGAAGCCGGGGATCATGGCCCGGAACTTCGCCTCAATTCCGCCGGGTTAACAAAGTCGGAAGGAGTTGCTTAACCGTTCCCGGCTATGTCACGCGCGGGGGGTCTGACAAAGTGAGTATGATGAGCAACAGCCCCGACAAGCGCAACGAATGGCGCGCCATCTTTTACGTGCAAGCCCGCGTTGCCATCCTGTTCGTGCCGGTTGTGGCCAGCCTGCTGATCATAGCCGCCCTTGCCGGCAACGAACGCAAATCCGTTCCCAGCACGATCGACCCGACCGTAACAGGCTCCGTGCGATAAGGCGGCGGTCGTCAGCTCTTCGGGGCGGCCGACAACGAGGAAGGGCCAGGCGCGTGGCGTGCGCTATCGGCGAGTTGCCATTTGGCGCTAAGGTCGCCCCATGGCACTGAATGAATGGGCACGGACAATCAAGCGCGACGTGCATGCGCTCTACCTCGCCGCGCGCGATCCCCGAACGCCATGGTATGCCAAGGCGCTTGCCGTGTGTGTCGCGGGCTACGCCTTATCCCCAATCGACCTGATACCCGATTTCATCCCGGTGATTGGCTACCTCGACGATGCGATCCTGGTCCCCTTGGGCATCCTTGCTGTGGTCAAGATGATCCCGCCTGAGGTGATGGCGGAACATAGGGAGGCCGCCGCCCTTGCCGTTGACAGGCCCGTGAGCCGCAGCGCCGCGGTAATCATCGCCTGTATCTGGGTTGCTTCGGTCGCGCTGGCGGGATGGCTGGGGTATCGATATTTCGCTGGCAGATTTTGAGGTCGCGTCCTTGGTTGGACGCTGTTCACCGGTCAATCGAAAAGTGCTTGCCCTAAAGAATTTTGGTCACCAGTTTGTCCAGGCGAGAGTTCTCGCGGTAAACCAGCCTGACCACGACCGCACCCAGGACGCCAGTGATGGCCCCAACGACAACGTCGGTCAGGTAGTGCGTCCCGATATAGATCCTCGACCAGCAGATCAGCAATGCCATCACGAGAAGCGCAATCGTCCGGCGCGGAAGGCCTTGCATCGCGAAGGCCGCAACAATCGCAACGGCAGCCGTCGCGTGATCGGACGGGAATGACCAGTCGGCGCTGGGCGCAACCAACAGATGCGTCACGCCTGCGTCGTAGGGCCGTACCCGATGCACGAACAGAAGAATGAACTGGTTGATTGCAAGACCCAGCAGGAACGCCAGGCCGGCCGACACCGCGGCGTGACGAACATGATTGCGGTCAACCTTAGCCCACCATTGCAGGACCACGGCCAGCACCATGAGAGGAACGCCGATTTGTGAGACACCGATCAGTGCTTTATCAAGAACAGGGCTGATACCGGCCGCGGCGTTTATCCAGTGCGTTAAAGCAGCATCCATTTGGCGTCGGTTTCCGTGATTGATCGTGAGGTGAATTTTTGAAGGCCGTCGATGAACGCCGCATCCATCAGATTTTCGAAGTCGGCGTCTGGCTCAAGGGCGCGCATGCCCTGATCGAATGCATCGGGGGGATTCTGCTTTATGTCGTCACCACCGATGCCATCGTCTCCTGGGTCAATGCTTTCACCGCAGAGGAACTGATCGAAGACCCGAACGATTTCATAGCTGGCCATCTGTCGCAGATGGCAAGCCATTTTTCGATCGCCAGCAAGGAATTCTACGCTTTCTACCTGCTCAGCCACGGCCTGATAAAGCTGCTGCTGGTTGTCGGGCTCTTGCGGGGCAAGCTTTGGTCGTATCCGGCATCGCTCGCGGCATTGGGCGCATTCATGGTCTATCAGCTCTACCGCTACTCATACACTCATTCGGTCGGCCTGCTCGTCCTCACCGTCTTCGATGCAGTCGTCATGGTGTTGATCTGGCACGAGTGGAGGGTCTTGCGACAGCACAGGCCGGCGTGACAGCCGGACTGCCGGCCTGGCCCGTTGCAGAGGCCCGGTGGCGACGGGCGCCTGTTTTGCCGGGAACCCCGTGCACCGCCGAACATTGTGTTCCAGAACAGCAACTGGAGGACATGATGACGAGAGCCCTCGACGTGAATGACAACACCGCGCAAAATCCCAAGCGCCCGCCGCAGCCGCGGCCCGATGACGACCTGAAGAAAAAGAAGGTTGAAGGAATAGCCTTCCAGGTGAACGAGAACAGCGTGGACAACCAGGAGCCCGCGTCTGCATCGCCAAAGCGAGGTTGAGCGCGAAATCCGGCCCCTGACGATCAGGCAAGAGCCCGGGAGAACCGGGGTCAGACTGCTGACAAACCCCGTCTATTTTAGGCGGGGTTTTGTTTTATGCGACTGAACGGGTTAGCGATTTCGTTGTCAGGACAATTTGACAGGAGGTTGCAGGACGGGGACCCGTGGTTCGCTGGCCTCAGGCGATGCCTGGTTTTGGCTTTGGCCACAGGCAAAGGGCGATTTTCTTGATGTTCTGGGCGGCGGCTGCAATCAGGCACTGGCAGGCGACGCGAACGTGACTTCGGAAGCGGGCGTAGCGGTGGCCATGCAGTTGCTTGGCGTCCGCGAAGGAGCGCTCGACGGTCTCCTTGCGGCGGCGGTAGATAAGCTTGCCCCAGCCGGTGAGGCGATTGGCGTCGATGCGCTCTCGCGCATCTTGCCAGACATGGCGGGTGATGGTGCGTGTCGCGGCGGCGTTGGTCGTGCAGGAGGCCAGCAGCGGGCAGGTTTGGCAAATGGCCGGGTCGCTCTTGTATTGGCGGTAGCCGTTGCGATCGGTGGTGGCGTAGCTGAGAAGCTGGCCCTGTGGGCAGCGATAGCCATCCAGATCCGGCTCATAAGCGAAGGCGGTTTTCCTCATCATGCCGGGCTTGGGTGGTGTTGGATTGCGATAGCCGGTGACGCCGAGGATGTCGCGGTCCTCCAATCCCTTGGCGATGCCAGCGGTTGCGTATCCCGCATCGAGCCCAACCGCCCCCACTTGGAAGCCGAAGCGTTGGCGCTGTCGGTCGAGGCGTGAGAGATAGACGATCGAGTCATGCACGTTGGCCGGCGTGGCATGGGTGTCGGTGATGATGGCATGGGCGGCGTCCACCGTGCGGTGGTCGAGATAGAAGAAGCCCTTCGGCTTGCCGTCGCGCACCATGTAGCCGCTGTCGGGGTCGGTACGCGACACCTTGGTCTGCTTCTCGGCGGGCTGGCGTTCCTTCTCCTTCAACGGCTTCTTGCCATGTTGGACCCGGTCCTCCTCGATCGCGGCGTCCAGCGCTTCCCAGTAGTCGGCGCGCGACTTGGCCACCACCGCAAGGTCGAAGCGGTTCTTGTTGGCGCTGGCCTTCAGATGCGTACTGTCGGTGTAGAGCACTGTGCCGTCGACAAGCCCATGCCGGATCGCCTGCTCGACGATCCTGTCGAAGATACCCTGCGCGATGGTCTCATCCTGATAGCGCCGGCGTCGGTTCTGCGACAGCGTCGAGGCGTCGAACACCTTGTCCGTCAGCTTCAGCCGCAGGAACCAGCGATAGGCGACGTTGACCTCGATCTCGCGCACCAACTGGCGTTCCGAGCGAACCCCAAACAGGTAGCCGATGAACAGCGCCTTGAACATCAAGGTCGGGTCGAGCGGCGGCCGGCCATTGTCGGCGCAGTACAGCGGCGCGGTCAGATCGTGGATGAACGAAAAGTCGATCGCGCGCTCGATCTTGCGCAACAGATGATCAGCCGGAACAAGCTGATCCAACGTTACCATCTCAAGCGCGGTCTGTTCGGGGGCGGGTCGCTTCAACATGACCCAGTGAATCAAAAACCCCCAGCAAAAGCCAGGGGTTTGTCAGCAGTCTGAGCCCGGGAGAACCGGGCTTTTTTCCTTTTGGGGCTCCAGCCCATCGGCGCTGGCTCAATAGAATCGCGGGATCGGACCGTTCTGGGGCGTCGTGCGGTCGCCGAGGTCGAGAAAGGCCTCGTCGATGTAACACCAGCCCCAGCCTTCCGGCGGATCATAGCCCTCGATGATCGGATGACGGGTGGCGTGAAAATGCTTGGTGGCGTGACGGTTGGGCGAGTCGTCGCAGCAGCCGACATGGCCGCAGGTGCGGCATAGCCGCAGGTGCACCCATTGCGAACCGCTCTTCAGGCATTCCTCGCAGCCGAGCGCGCTCGGCGTCACGTCCTTGATCTCAGCCGCATGTCTGCATTCATCCGCCATCACACTCTCCCGATCAATTGAGGCGCGACGGCGTGGCTGCCGTCTTGCGCTAGATAGGCGTGCAACGCCGCCACCACCTGGGCACCCTCGCCGACGGCCGCCGCGACGCGCTTGACCGAGCCGGCACGGACGTCGCCGATGGCAAACACACCGCTGCGGCTCGTCTCCATCACCCCATGCGCCGATCCCAGGTCGGATCCGGTGCGCACGAAACCGTTGGCATCCAGCGCCACGTTGCAGTGCGCCAGCCAGTCCGTATTCGGGTCGGCGCCGATGAACAGGAAGAGATGGCGGATCGGGCGCGTCGTTTCCACGCCGCTGGCGCGGTTGCGCCACCGCACGGCGGCAAGATTGCCTTCGTCGCCTTCCAGCGCTCGGACCTCGGTCCCGGTCAGCACCTCGATGTTCGGCTGCGCCTTGATGCGCTCGACCAGATAGCGCGACATGCTGGCATCGAGGCTGCCGCCCCGCGCCAGCAGCGCCACCTTGTGCACGTGGCTGGCCAGGTAGACAGCCGCCTGTCCGGCCGAATTGCCGGCACCGACCAGCGCCACCTCCTGGCCCTGGCAAAGCCGCGCCTCGATCGGCGAGGCCCAATAGTGCACACACGTCCCCTCAAACCGCGCCAGATTGGCGACATCGAGGCGGCGGTAGCGCGCACCGCTGGCGATCACCACGGTGCGCGTCCGCACGGTCTCGCCATCGCCGACATCAAGCGTGTAGCGGGCACCGTCGGTCCCAGCGCTCAGCAGCTTCGCCTCGTCGGGTATCACCATTTCAACGCCGAATTTCTGCGCCTGGTTGTAGGCGCGCGCCATCAGCGCCATGCCCGAAATGCCGGTCGGAAAACCGAGATAGTTCTCGATGCGCGAGGAGGCGCCGGCCTGCCCACCGAAGGCCCGGCAATCGAGGACGATGGTCGACAGACCTTCGGACGCCGCATAAACGGCCGCCGCCAGCCCCGCCGGCCCGGCGCCGACGATGGCGACGTCGTACAATTTGTCGGCATCGATCGGCCGCAGCAGGCCGATGCAGCGGGCGAGGTCCTTCTCGCCGGGATTGAGCAGCAGCCGGCCGCTCGGACACAGCACGATCGGCAGATGGTGGAGGTCGACATCGAAGCGCTCGACCAGGGTTTTGGCGCAGGGGTCGCTGTCGGAGTCGAGCACGCGGTGCGGCTGGCCGCTGCGGGCCAGGAATCCCTGCAGCCGCAAGACGTCGGCATTGCCGACGGGTCCGATGATGATCGGCCCGCTGGTTGCGCTTTCCAGCAGCCCGACACGGCGCAGGATCAGCGCCCGCATGATGCGCTCGCCGAGATTGGCCTCCTGCACCATCAGGTCGCGCAGCCTCTGCGAGGCTATGACGAACGCCTTCACCGGCTCGGCCGCCTGCGCATCCACCAGCGAGGGGCGGGCCGAAAGCTGGGCCAGTTCGCCGACGAAGCTGCCCGGACCGTGCGTGACGATCGTTTCGCGCCGGCCGAGCCCGCCGTCCTGGATAATGTCGACCTTGCCCGACAGGACGACGATCAGGCCGGGCGCCACATCGCCGGCCGTGACGATGTACTCGCCGGTGGCGTAGGCGCTGGCCTCGCCGAACCGGCGCATGCGGTCGATATCGGCTTCAGCCAGCGTGGGAAACGCCTGATCGCGACGGGCGCCGAAGATCGGGTTGGTGGTCGTTTGAGACATGGTTTCGACCGTACCGAACCGGCGGCGCAGTTTGAAGCGGTTTGTTCAGCGCCTAGCCGGGAGGAGAGGTTGGCGGCAAAGAAAAAGCCCGGACGAACCGGGCTTTTTCTTTGGGTCTCTGAACCGTCGAATGGTTCGAAACGGGAATTTGGTGCCCAGAAGAGGACTCGAACCTCCACTCCTTGCGGAACACGGACCTGAACCGTGCGCGTCTACCAATTCCGCCATCTGGGCTGGTGCGGGCTCATGTAAGCGGGCAAGCGATGTGTGTCAACGCGCTTTTTTCAAAGCATGATCCCGAAAAGTGGGAACCGGTTTTCGGAAGAGATCATGCCCAATCAAGAAAGGCTTGCCGCTTGCCGGCTCAGCTCTCCAGGACTTCCTTGGAAGCCACCGTCGAATCCGCGTTGAGCGTGTAGATGACCGGCACGCCGGTGCCGAGTTCCAGCTTGACGATCTCCTCGCCGGACTTGCCGTCCAGCGCCATGATCAGCGCGCGCAGCGAGTTGCCGTGCGCGGCGACCAGCACGGTGCCGCCGCGCAGCACGTGCGGCTGCAAATCGTGCAGGTAGTAGGGCCAGACACGCGCGCCGGTGTCCTTCAGGCTTTCGCCGGCGGGCGGCGGCACGTCGTAGGAGCGGCGCCAGACATGCACCTGCTCCTCGCCCCATTTCTTGCGGGCATCATCCTTGTTGAGGCCGGAGAGATCGCCATAGTCACGCTCGTTCAGCGCCTGGTCGCGGATGGTCGTCAGATCGCTCTGGCCGACGGCGTCGAGAATGTGCTGGCAGGTCTTTTGCGCCCGGATCAGCGCCGAGGTGAAGGCGATGTCGAACTTCAGGCCGCGCGCCTTGAGTTTTTGGCCTGCGGCCTTGGCCTCGGCGTGGCCGAGCTCGGTCAGGTCGACGTCGCGCCATCCGGTGAACAGGTTCTTCAGGTTCCATTCGCTCTGGCCGTGGCGCACGAGCACGAGGGTTCTCGACATGTTTGCTCCTTCAAATTGCCAGATAGGCAGGTTGGCAGATTGGCCGCTCAGCTGAGGCCGAGCACGTCCCGCATCGAATAAAGTCCCGGCTTGCGGCCGCGCGCCCATAGCGCCGCCTTGACGGCGCCGCGGGCGAAGATGGCGCGGTCCTCGGCGTGGTGGGACAGGGTGATGCGCTCGCCGGTACCGGCCAGCATCACGCTGTGGTCGCCGACCACCGAGCCGCCGCGCAGCGAGGCAAAGCCGATCGAGCCGGTTTTGCGTACGCCGGTGTGGCCGTCGCGGACACGCACATCGTTGCCGGCGAGCGCGATGCCGCGCCCGGCGGCGGCGGCCTCGCCGAGCAGCAGCGCCGTGCCCGACGGTGCGTCGACCTTGTGCTTGTGGTGCATTTCGAGGATCTCGATGTCGAAATCGTCGGCGTCGAGCACGCGTGCCGCCTGTTCGACCAGCACCGCCAGAAGATTGACGCCGAGGCTCATATTGCCCGACTTGACGATCGTCGCGTGGCGCGCCGCCGCCGCGATCTTGGCGTCATCGTCGGCGGAGCAGCCGGTGGTGCCGATGACATGGGCGATGCGCGCCTGCGCCGCGTAGCCGGCGAATTCGACGCTCGAGGCCGGCGTGGTGAAATCGAGCACACCGTCGGCCCTGGCGAAGACCGGCAGCGGGTCGTCGCCGATCGGCACGTCGATGCGGCCGACGCCGGCAAGTTCGCCGGCATCCTTGCCCAGATAGGGTGAGCCGGCACGCTCGACGGCGCCGATCACGCGGACGCCGGGAATGGTGTGAATGGCGCGGATCAGCGTCTGCCCCATGCGGCCGGCAGCACCTACCACGACCAGGCCCATATCGCTCATGAAGGTCTCCCGACCGCCTTTTTCGCGCGGCTGCGCGGCGGCGGAGTTTGGATTGGCTTGGCGTCGTCGACAAGCCCCAGCCCCTTTTTGCCCTGTACCCGGTGGAAGCGGGCATAGACGCTGTGCGGATCGGCCATCAGCGAGGCATGCGTTCCCTGTTCGACCAGATGGCCCTGTTCAAGCACGATGATGTGGTCGGCATTGACCACCGTCGACAGCCTGTGCGCGATGACGATGGTGGTGCGCCCTGCCATGACCTGGATCAGCGCTTCCTGGACCCGCGCCTCGGCCTCGTTGTCGAGCGCCGAAGTCGCCTCGTCGAGCAGAAGGATCGGCGCCTGCCGCACGATGGCGCGGGCGATCGACACGCGCTGGCGCTGGCCGCCCGACAAGGTCACGCCGTTTTCGCCGACGGGCGTGTCGTAGCCCTGCGGCTGCTGGCGGATGAAGCCGTCGGCCTCGGCCTGCAGCGCGGCCTGTTCGATTTCGGCGTTGGTGGCATTCAACCGGCCATAGCGGATGTTGTCGCGGATGGTGCCTTCGAACAGATAGGGCTGCTGCGAGACATAGGCGATGGAGCTGCGCAGCGAGTGCTTGGTGACCTTGGAAATGTCCTGGCCGTCGATCTCGATCGTTCCCGCCTCGACATCGTAGAAGCGCTGCAGCAGCGCCACCAGCGTCGTCTTACCGGCGCCGGAGGCGCCGACGATGGCGGTCATCTTGCCGGCTGCGGCGACGAAGCTCAGGTCCTGCAGCACCGGCGCCTCCTCGACGTAGCGGAAGGACACGTTGTTGAAGCGCACTTCGCCGGTGGTGAACCTGGCCTCGGCGGCTCCCGGCGTGTCGCCTTGCTGCGGCTCGAGATCGAGAAGTTCGTAGATCATGCGCGCGTTGACCAGCGCGCGTTCCATGCCGACTTGCATGCGCGCCAGCCGCCGTGCCGGATCATAGGCGAGCAACAGCGCGGTGATGAAGGAAAAGACCGCACCCGGCGGCTGTCCAAGAACGATCGCCCGGTAGCCGGAATAGGCGATGACACCGGTGACGGCAAGACCGGCCAGCATGTCGGAGATCGGCGCCAGCCGTTCCGAGACGCGGGCGATCTTGTTTCCCCGCTGCTCGGCGCTGTCGGCGAGCGCGCCGATGCGGCGCGACAGCTCCTCTTCCATGGTGAAGGCCTTGACGATGGCAATGCCTTGCGTGGCCTCCTGCACGGCGCCGATCAGCCGCGAATTGATCTGCACCGATTCGCGGGTGATGCGGCGCACCCGGCGCATCAGATAGGTGACAGTCCAGATCAGCGGCGGTCCGATCAGCAGAGAGCTCAGGGAGAGAACGGGATCCTGGTAGATCATGACCCCAAGAAGGCCGAGCAACGTCACGCCATCGCGCGCGATCGACGTGAGCGTCATCGACAGGAGGTCGCGGATGCCGTTGACGTTCTCGTTCATCTGGGCAGCCAGCCGGCCCGAACGCGTGTCGCTGAAAAAGCCGACGCCGAGCTTCATCAGATGGTCGAAGAGGCGTTTCTGGTAGCGCGCCACCAGATTGTTGCCGACCTTGGCCAGCGTCACCGCCTGGCCGTAACCGGCGAAACCGCGCACGAGGAAGGCCGCCATGATGGCGGCGCAAATCCACACGATCAGATCGCCGCGTCGTTCATAGAATATCGAGTTGACGACGGGGCTCATGACCCAGGCGGTGAAGGCGGTCGTCGCGGACACCGCGATCAGGCAGGCAGCGGCAAAAGCATAGGACCAGCGGTAATCACGGCCGTTTTCAGCGATAATGCGGCGGAGCACCGCCGTGACCGCACGGGGCGTGACTTTCGGCTTGTTGGGTATCTGAAATGTCAAATCGGAGCGCTTCACAGGTTCCTGCTTCCCGTGGCCGGGTTGCGATTCGGCACTCTCTTAGCGCCAAGGGGCCGGCTTGCCTATGCCTTGGGGTGACTAACTTCGTCGCGCCAGCGGCGGTCCGCGGTCTGGACCCCGAACAGCGACGGGTTTCTGGCATAGGCGGCAAGGCCCAAAAGCGCTGCCAGCGGGTCGGTGATCACATAGACCGGCATGGTGCGCATGAGCGCGCTGTGCGGCGCCTTGTCCTCGAAGGCGGCACGGAAATTGCCGGCTTTCAGCGCCGGCACGATCTTCTGCGCGATGCCGCCGGTGAGGAACACGCCGCCGCGGCTCATGAACACCAGCGCAAGATCGCCGGCGGTGCGCCCGAGGCAGGTGACGAAGGTCTCCACCGCCTCTTCGGCAACCGGATCGGTCTTGGCCAGTGCCGCGGCGGTGACTTCCGCCGGCGTGGTGAAGGGGGCAGGCTTGCCGTCCGCCTTGGCCACCGCCCGGTAGACGTTGACGAGGCCGCGTCCGCACAGGATCTGCTCGCCCGAAATGCGGCCCTCGAGCTTCTCGATATGCGGGAAAACCTCGAAATCGCGCGGCGTGCGCGGGCCGATGTCCATATGGCCGCCCTCGCCCGGCACCGGTATCCAGTGGCGAAGCGCATAGACCAGCCCGGCAACGCCGAGCCCGGTTCCGGGACCGAGCACGACGCGCCCGGCATTTGGCTCCGGCGTGCCGCCGCCGATCTTTTCCATGTGCTCCTCGCCGAGCGCGACGACGGCCAGCGCCTGCGCCTCGAAATCATTGAGCACGACGATGTCGCTCAAGCCCAGGCTGGCGAACATCTGCCTGGGCTTGACGATCCACGGGCAGTTGGTGAGCTCGATCTCGTCGCCGTCGACCGGGCCGGCCACCGCCAGCACCGCCGAATTGGGGCGGACCGACGAGCGGTCGAGCACGGCAGCCTGGATCGCCTCATCGATGGTGTTGTAATTGGCGGTCTGCACAATGGTCGGCTCGCCGGCCTCGGAATTGGCGTCGAGCACGATCGAGAAGCGCGCATTGGTGCCGCCAATGTCGCCGATCAGGATCGGAAACCGCAACAAAGTATCGTCATCGCCCGTGCTTGGCATGCTCTCGTCCGTCCCCGGCGCCCGCGACGGCGCAACGCCGTTCTCCCGTTGACTAGCGCATGAGTTTGAAAAGGGAAACGGTTTTCGAGGCCGCTGTCACGGTGAGACAGGTTCTGCGGCCAAACGGCCACTATTTCGCAAAAACGGCACGGCTAAACCGGTTCAACCCTGGATAAACGCTGCAGCGGTCAGTTTCCCGGCCGTGGCCGCGGCAGCGGGATGCCGATCTCGGGGGTCGCGGTGAATGCGTTCACCGAGGCCGGCAACCCGGCTGCACCACTGGTAGTGGTGGCGGGCAGCGAAGGCGCTTCGGGCTCGGGCGCCGCGGCCGCGACCGGCACAGCGCCGCCATAATAGGTTGCCGCCTCGGCAGACGCCGGCCCCGGCGCGTCGAGCACGGCGCGGCATTCCTTCGGCAGGTTCGCCATCGTCATCAGATCACGGGCCTTCGGCGCATCCGGGTTCTTGTTGGGCCTCCAGGGCTCCTGCGTGAACCACCAGGCGAGCGGCTTGCCGCAGCCGTCATCGGCAGGCGTCGCCTCCTGCGCCTTGCAGTTGGGCGAGCCCGGCTGGCAGCCGATGCGCATGTGGAAATGATAGTCGTGGCCCCAGAACGGCCTGATCTTGCGCAGCCAGTCGCGGTCGCCCTTGACGGTGTCGCAAAGCTTTTTCTTGATGCCGGGATTGACCAAGATGCGTTCGACCTCGGGATAGCCCGCCGCCCGCTTCAAAAGCCTCGTATGTTCCGGCGTCCACAGCGCATCCTTCACCAGATGGGTCTTCTCGTCGACCATCAAGGTGGCGCTGATGCTCTCGCGTTGCGCCATCGACAGCGGAGAGCTGGGCATCGGCGTCAACCAGATGTCGGCATCGAGGCCGATCTGGTGCGAGGCGTGGCCAGTCATCATCGGGCCGCCGCGCGGCTGCGAAATGTCGCCGATCAGCAGGCCCGGCCAACCATCGGCCGCGGCGTCTCGCGACAGTTTCTCGATCACCGCGATCATCGCCGGATGGCCCCAGCGACGGTTGCGCGACGGCCGCATCACCTCCCAGGTCGGGCCATCCATGGGAATGGCGACGCCGCCGGCAAAACAGCCCTTGGAATAGAAGCCAATGGATTGCGCTGCGGTCGCCGCCGGCAGCTTCTTGGCGCCGAACAGATCCTTCGCCCGTTCCTCGGCCGCTGCCGGCTGCGCGGCGAGCCCGGCCAGCGCGAACAGGCCGAGCGCTGTGGCCAGCAGTGATTTCCTGCCGAGAGATCGCCGCGTCGCTGTTTTCATGAAACCGGATCCCCACCGTAATCCAAGGCCGAATCATAGCACGCTACGCGCGCCGCTTCGATGATTAGCGCTTCATCGGGCTGCGCGGCTCGCCATCGCGCCAGTCGCCCTTTGCCCACATATGGTCGAAGGCGGCGCGGTAATCCGGAAAGCGCAGGGAATAGGCCGCTGCCTTGATCGCCGCGTTGGCGACACGCTTGTTCTCGCCATAGAAGGAGCGCGCCATAGGCGAAAGTTGGGCGGCGTCGAAGGGAATTTCGGGCGGCGGTGTGATGCCCATCAGCGCCGCGGCATAGGCGACGACATCCTGTGGCGGCGCCGGCAAGTCGTCGGTGACATTGAAGATGCCGCCGAGATCGCGTTCCGCCAAATGCCAGAGCGCGCCGGCAATGTCATCGCAATGGATGCGGTTGAACACCTGGTCCGGCTTGACCAGCCGCCTTGCGGTGCCGTTTTCCAGATTGACCAAGGCGTTGCGGCCCGGCCCGTAGATGCCCGACAGGCGCAGGATCGCCACCGGCCGGCCGATGTCGCGGCCCAATTCCAGCCAGTCCTGTTCGGCGGCCACCCGCATCACCGAGCGCTTCGACACCGGCCGGCACTCGGCCGTTTCATCGACCCAGGCGCCGTCATAATTGCCGTAGACACCGACGGTCGAGAGATAGCCGATCCATGCGAGCGCCGGCATCCCGGCCACGATCGCCGCGCGGGCGGCATTCAGCACGGGATCACCCGCCTCTTTCGGGCCGACCGAAACCACCAGATGTGTTGTCTTTCCCAGCGCATCGCCGATTTCGCCGGTCATCGCGCCGTCGAACAGCAGCGGTACGATGCCGGCCTGCCGCAGCGTCTCGAGTTTATCCGGCGAACGCGTCGTCCCGAAGATCCTGCCGGCACCCTTGTTGGCGCGCGCAAAAGCCTGGCCGGAATAGCCGGCGCCGAAGATGAAGATCTGCTTTTCGCTCATGAATGCACCCTGGTCGGCCGCGCCAGACGCCATTCGTCGCACACGGCCTCGTCGTCCTCGGTTTTCAGGCCGATAGCTGCCCGTTCGGAATATTCGGCATCGGGCACCAGCCGCGCCAGCGCCCATATTGCCGCGCCCCGCACCAGCGGCGAGCCATCCGCCAGCAGTGCACGCACTGCACCGGCGAGCTCGGCATCGCCGGAATTGCCGGCGGCGATCAGCACGTTGCGGACAAAACGATCGCGGCCGACGCGTTTTATCGGCGACCCGGAGAAGAAGGCGCGGAAGGCCGTGTCGTCGAGTTGCAACAGCTGGCCAAGCGGCGGCTCGCGCAAATCGTCGCGCGCGGCAAGCTTTGCCTCTGAAGCCGCCCTGGCGAACTTGTTCCACGGGCAAGCGGCGAGGCAGTCGTCGCAGCCATAGATGCGGTTGCCGATCTTCTCGCGGAATTCATGCGGGATCGGCCCCTTGTTCTCGATGGTGAGATAGGAGATGCAGCGCCGCGCATCGAGGCGGTAGGGTGCCGGGAAAGCATCGGTCGGGCAGGCGTCGAGGCAGGCGCGGCAGGAACCGCAATGGTCGATCTCCGCCCGGTCGGGCACGAGTTCGGCTGTGGTGAAGATGGTGCCTAGGAACAGCCAGGAGCCATGCTCGCGGCTGACCAGGTTGGTGTGCTTGCCTTGCCAGCCAAGCCCTGCGGCCTCAGCCAACGGCTTTTCCATCACCGGTGCGGTGTCGACGAACACCTTCACGTCACCGCCGGCATGCGCCACGAGCTTGCCGGCGATTTCCTTCAGCCGGCCCTTCATCACTTCGTGATAGTCGCGGTTCTGCGCATAGACCGAGATGGCGCCACGGTCGTGCTTGGCCAGCACGGCGTGCGGATCATGGTCGGGGCCGTAATTCATCGCCAGCACGATGATCGAGCGCACCTGCGGCCACAGTGCCGTCGGTTCGCTGCGGCGCTCAAGCGTCTCGGCGATCCAGCCCATCGAACCGTGAAAGCCGTCGGCGACGAATTCGGCCAGGCGCGCAGGCGCGAGCGGGATCGCATCGGGTGTGGTGACGGCGACGGCATCGAAGCCGGCGCGATGCGCCTCAGCGTCGATCAGCGCGCGCAGTTTTGCGGCGTCAGAAGTCGAGGTCCGCATAATGCGACACCGGCGACAGGCCGCGCACCCGGTCGGTCAAAAGCGGCCGGAAGGAGGGCCGCGACTTCATCCGCGTGTACCATTCGCGGGCCGCGGCGTGCTCGCGCCAGTCGATCTCGCCGAGATAATCGAGCACCGACAGCGTCGCGGCGGCCGCGAGATCGGCATAGGTGACCCTGCTGCCGGCCAGCCAATGGCGGGTGCCGGCGAGCCAGTTGGTGTATTTCATGTGCTGGCGGATGTTGGCGCGTGCGGCGCGGATTGCGCCAGAATCGGGCGAGCCGCCACCCGCCGTTTCCGGCATCACCGGCTTCAGCACGCGTTCGCGCACCAAATGGCGGGTGACCTCGCTTTCGGCCTTGTTGAGATACCAGTCGATCAGCCGGCGGATTTCGGCGCGCTGCATCGGGTCCTCGGCGAACAGCCGCTTGTCGCGCTTCAAGACGCCGCGCGTCTCATCGAGATATTCCGATATGACGGTCGCGCCGACGATCGGCACGTCGCCTTCGGCCAAAAGGATCGGCAGCGTGCCGGCCGGGTTCAGCGCCAGGAACTCCTTGCGCCGGGTCCACGGCTTTTCCTCGATCAGGGCCAGCTCCTCACCGTACTCGCCGAAAGCGAGGCGGACGAACCGGCAGGTGGCGAACATGGGGTGGTGGAAAAGCGTCAGCATGGTTCCGCGATGATAAAGCGCACTGGCGAATCGCCGGTCGCACCGGTAAGTCTTGGCCGCCCGCCTAGCGGGCCGTCAGGGTGTTGCGACCTATAGGGGGACTTGCAGGCCATGACAAGCAAGCCGTTCAGTTAGCCGTCACGCCAATGCCGAGGTAGCCATGGAAAGCCAGACCATCGTCGAAGCCCTGCTGCTCGGCCTGCTGGAGGGGCTGACCGAGTTCATCCCGGTCTCGTCGACCGGCCATATCCTGCTCGCCGGCCATTTCCTCGGCTTCCATTCGACCGGCAAGGCCTTCGAGATCCTGATCCAGCTCGGCGCCATCCTGGCGATCCTGAGCGTCTATTTCCGCCGCCTGTGGCAAATGCTCCTCGACCTGCCGCATGACCGGCTGACACGGCATTTCGTGATCGGTATCCTGATCGCCTTCCTGCCGGCGGCGATCATCGGCGCGCTGGCGCATGATTTCATCAAGACGGTGCTGTTCGAATCGCCAAGGCTGATCTGCATCATGCTGATCATCGGCGGCGTCGTGCTGCTGGCGGTGGACCGCATGAACCTCAAGCCGGTCTACCGCGACGTTGAGCGCTTCCCAACCCGGCTTTACCTGCAGATCGGGCTTTTCCAGTGCCTGTCGCTGATCCCCGGCACGTCGCGCTCGGGGTCGACGATCGTCGGCGCGCTGCTCTTGGGCGTCGACAAGCGGGCGGCGGCGGAGTTCTCCTTCTTCCTCGCCATCCCGACGATGGTCGGCGCCTTTGCCTTCGACCTGTTCAAGAACCGCAACGTGCTGAGCAGCGCCGACCTGCCGATCATCGCCATCGGCTTCGTCGCCGCCTTCGTAACGGCGCTCATCGTCGTGCGCTTCCTGCTCGATTACGTTTCGCGCAACGGCTACTCGCTGTTCGGCTGGTGGCGGCTGGTGGTTGGCATTGTCGGGTTGGTGGCGTTGATGATCTGGGGGTGAGGCGTGGTCCGCGAAGCGGACGGAAAACCAATCGCTTGGCTTTCCGAACGACGAACGCCCTGAGCCTGCGAGGGCGAGCACCGCTCCCCTCAGTTCCTTCCATAGAACGCATTCTCCACATGCACCGGCCAGCGCCAGGGCAGCACCGCGACTATGTCGAAACGCATCGACAGCCTGCCATAGTCGGACTGGCGCGACAGCCAGATATCGGCCGCCGCCTCGATGCGGCGCTCCGATTCATGGCCGATCGCCTCCATGGCTTCGATCAGCGTGCGGCGTGCCTTGACCTCGACGAACAGGACCAGATCGCCGCGCCGCGCGATCAGGTCGATCTCGCCGAAACGGGTGCGGTGGCGGCGTGCCAGAATCCGGTAGCCCTTGAACATCAGCGCTGCCGCCGCCAGCCATTCGCCGCGATGGCCGCGCCGATAGGCTTTTTGGCGGCTGGCGCTCGGGCGCTCAGCCACCACCTCCTCCAGTGGCATCCTTAAGCTCCAGCAATCGCCGATAGAGCGCCTGTTTCTGGCCGCCGGTCATTTTCGCCGCTTCCGCCGCAGCCTTGGAGGCCGGCATTTCGGCGGCGAGCGACAACAGCAGGCGATCGATGTCTTCAGGCTCGTCGGCCCTGGCCTCGGCGGGACCGACGCAGACGACGATCTCGCCCTTCGGCGTATCGGCCGCCGCATAATGGTCGGCCAGCGCTTGCAGCGTGCCGGTGCGCACCTCCTCGAAGGTCTTGGTCAGCTCGCGGCCAATCGCGGCCTTTCGGTCGCCGCCGAGGGCCTCGACCATGGCGCCGAGGGATTCGGCCAGCCGGCGCGGCGATTCGAAGAAGATCAGCGTCGCCGGCACGGCTTTCAGGGCTTCGAGCCGCGTCAGCCGCTGCCCGGTCTTCACCGGCAGGAAGCCGGCGAACAGGAAGGCGTCCGACGGCAGGCCGGATGCGGTTAGCGCGGCAAGCGGCGCCGACGGGCCGGGGATCGGCACGACGCGAATGCCATAGTCGAGCGCCTCGCCGACCAGCCGGTAGCCGGGATCGGAGACCAGCGGCGTGCCGGCATCGGAAATCAGCGCCACGCTCTGTCCGGCCTGAAGCGCCGCGATCAGTTTTGGTCCGGCCTCGCCGGCATTGTGCTCATGATAGGCCGTGGTGCGGCGGCGGATGCCGTAGCGGTCGAGCAGCACGCGCGACACCCGCGTGTCTTCGCAGGCGACGATGTCGGCGGCGGCCAGCGTTTCCAGCGCGCGCAGCGTGATGTCGGCGAGATTGCCGATCGGCGTCGCCACCAGATAGAGCGCCGCCTCGAGCGGCCGGGCCGCGATCTCGGTCTGCCCGACCACATAGCTGCGCTTGCCCGTTTCGCCGGTCACCGATGCATCTCCATTCGAACCCTGTTTGGCACGGCTGACGCCGGGTTGCAAAAGCTGACGCCGGATCCGCCTGCCATTCCTTTGCCACAGTAGGGAACGAAACCGGGTTCGGCAGATTTACCCCCTGATTCCGGAGGAGGAGGACAGGATGGACAGCCTAAAAATACAGGACGCTTTCGAACCCTACTATGCCGGCCGCAAACGCGTTGCCGCAGCCAGGGACAAGCGCCTTCCTGCCAAGACCGACACCAGCCTGACCAAGCGGACCACAAGCGCCTTGCCGACGAATGTCAGGCTTTCCGACAACAAACCAGACAGCACGACGGAGCACTGACCGAACGATGCCCAATCGCTTCGATATCTTCATCACCCGTCTTGAAACGAAAAACGCCCGTAACGGCGTGCCGCTATCCCAAGTAGGCGACCAGCATCGCGCCCGCCGCGAGAAGGACGACGCCAAGCCGGTCCGCTCCGGAGACTCGCACGCCGAGAAGGACCGCGCCAAACATCGCCACAAGCACGACGCCTAGCGCAGAGGTTGTGACGGGTTCAGAATTCTACCGTCGCATACCTCGGTAGGTGTCGCGGCATGGATTCTCGGGTCAAGTCCGAGGATGACGAACGCATGGTTGCGAACACTCTGCCAGGTCATTCACGCCAGATATCGTGAAACGCGCGCCTCCAGGAGGCGTATCAACACCGTATCCATGAATTCATAGTCATCGGGGATGTCGAGGCAGATGACACGGGCCTTCTTCAGGCTGGCCTTGAATTTCTTCTGCAATTTGGCGCGGTGCGCCTTTTCCATCACGAAGATGATATCGGCCCAGGCGACGAGTTCATGCGTCAGCGGCGTGTCGGCATCGTGGTTTGTTCCGGCCGACGCAACCTCGATATCCCTGCGCTTGGAAAACACCTGCTCGGCGGTCGGGCTGCGCAAGCGGTTCTGGCTGCAGACGAAGAGCACGTTCTTCAAGGGTTAGCGCGCCAGATCCGCCACCACGGCATCGAGCACGATCATGCCGGCCGGCGTGGCGCGGAGCCGGGCGTTGCCGATCGGCGCCACCAGCCCCTCGCCCTGCAGCACCGCCAACCGTGCGCTCGACAGGCCGCGCCCGGAGAACGCCTCGTAGCGGGAGAGATCGATGCCTTCGGCCAGCCGCAGGCCCATCAGCAGGAACTCGTCGGCCTCTTCGGAGCGTGTCAGGATCTCGCCGCCGGTGACGCCATGGCCCTTGGCCTCGACCAGATTGGCCCAGGTTTCCGGCATCCGCTCGGCGATCGTGACTGTGCGGCGGCCGTTTTCGACAAAACGGCCATGCGCGCCGGGTCCGACCCCGACATATTCGCCATAGCGCCAATAGGTCAGATTGTGCCGGCTTTCGGCGCCAGGCCTGGCGTGGTTTGAAATCTCGTAGGCCGGCAGGCCGTGCGCCGTGGTGATCTCCTGCGTCAGCGCATAGAGGTCGGCGGCCTGGTCATTGTCGGGGATGATGAATTTCTTTGCCGCATGCAGCGCATGGAAAGGCGTGCCTTCCTCAATGGTCAGCTGGTAGAGCGACAGATGATCCGCGGCATGGCCGATCGCCTGTTCGAGCTCGGCCTGCCAGGCCTCCGGTGTCTGCCCGGGCCGGGCATAGATCAGGTCGAAGGAGAGCCGCGGAAATATCTCGCGCGCCAGGCCGATGGCATGCAGCGCTTCCTCGACATTGTGCAGCCGTCCGAGGAAGCGCAAATCCTTGTCGTTCAACGCCTGCACGCCGAGCGAGACGCGGTTGACGCCGGCAGCGCGATAGCCGCGAAACCGCTCGGCCTCGACCGAGGAGGGGTTGGCCTCCAACGTCACCTCGATGCCATCAGGAACGGTCCAATTCTTTGCCACGGCGTCCAGAACCCTGGCCACTGTTTCCGGCTTCATCAGAGACGGCGTGCCGCCGCCGAGAAAAATGCTGGTCACCTCGCGCGGCCCGGTGCGCCGGCGCATAGTCGCGAGCTCGGCCTCGAAGGCGGCGGCAAAGCGCTCCTGGTCGACCGGCTGGTGGCGGACGTGGCTGTTGAAGTCGCAATAGGGGCATTTGGCCGCGCAGAACGGCCAATGGATGTAGACGCCAAAACCGGGCGCCCGGTCGAGCAGCATGCTCATGCCGAACCCAATCTCGCTTCCGCGAATTTCTGGAAAGCGCGGGCGCGGTGCGACAGCGCCGTCGGCTGGCCGGGCTTCCAGCCATGTTTTTCCTCGGCGCTCATCTCGCCGAAGGTCTTTTCAAAGCCGTTGGGCAGGAACACCGGGTCATAGCCGAAGCCAAGGTCGCCGCGCGGCGGCCAGACCAGCGTGCCTTCGGCCTCGCCGCGATAATACTCGGCATCACCGTCGGGAAAGGCCAGGCAGATGACGGCGACAAAGCGCCCCTTGCGCTGTTGGGGCAAGGCGGCACCGACTTCCTGCAGCGCCACTTCGGTGCGCTGCATGGCCATGGCGAAATCGCGCGATCCGTCGGGGGTTTCGGCCCAGTTGGCGGTGTAGACGCCAGGCGCTCCGTCGAGCGCGTCGACGCACAGGCCGGAATCATCCGACAGCGCCGGCAGGCCGGTGGCCCGGGCGGCGGCCAGTGCTTTGATGTACGCGTTCTCCTCGAAGGTGGTGCCGGTCTCGTCCGGCTCCGGCAGGCCATAGTCCTTGGCCGATTTCGCTTCGAAGCCGAACGGCCCCATCAAATCGGCGAATTCGCGCAGCTTGCCGGCATTGTGGCTGGCGACGACGATCTTTTTTCCATCGAGCGAGTGAATGGTTGGCGAATGCATCATATGCCCCAGATCCGTGGCTCGGCGAATTCGATCGAATTGCCCGAGGGGTCGCGTATATAGATCGAACGGCCGCCTTGCGGCCATTCAAATTCGCTTTCGATGGCGATCTTCTTCGCCTCGAGATGCGCTTTCCAGCGCTCGATCTCGTCGGCGCTGGCCGCAAAACAGAGATGACCCTCGCCGACCGCACCGTGCGGCGGCACTTTCAGTCTCGCATCGGGCGCGGGCGGCACTTTCGTCGCCTCGGCGTTGAAGATGAGCAGCACGCCGGGTCCGCAGCGGAAGAAGAGGTGCCTGCCGTCGACCCTGCCGAGCAGGTCGAGGCCGAGGGCGCCGGTGTAGAACTTCTCAGCAGCGTCAAGGTCGGTGACGTAAAGAGCCGATTCCAGGATGGCGGAGGGAATCACGAGGCACCCCCCTCTGCCCTACCGGGCATCTCCCCCGCAAGGGGGGAGATTGGAAGCGTCAACGCCGGCGCACAGCTTGCAACGTTGGTGGTTGGCGAAACCCAAGACCACAGCCGATCTCCCCCCTTGCGGGGGAGATGGCCGGCAGGCCAAAGGGGGGCGCTCAAGCTCGGCATTTGAAAATCAAACCACCGCCATCTGCTGCAGGCTGACCAGGCGCTGGATGCCTTTCTTGGCCAGGCCCATCAGGTCGGCGAACTGGTCCTCGGAGAAGGGCTCGCCCTCGGCGGTGCCCTGGATCTCAACGATGCCGCCCTTGCCGGTCATGACGAAATTGGCGTCGGTGCCGGCCGAGGAATCTTCGAGATAGTCGAGATCGATGACCGGCTGGCCGTCATGGATGCCGCAGGAAATCGCCGCGACATGGTCCTTCAGCACCTTGGCGACGCTGGCCATCTGGCGGGCTTCCATCCAGCGCAGGCAATCATACAGCGCCACCCAGCCGCCGGTGATCGAGGCCGTGCGGGTGCCGCCATCGGCCTGGATGACGTCGCAGTCGACGGTGATCTGCTGCTCGCCCAGCGCCTGCAGGTCGACGACGGCGCGCAAGGAGCGGCCGATCAGCCGCTGTATTTCGAGCGTGCGGCCGCCCTGCTTGCCGGCGGAAGCCTCGCGGCGCATGCGCTCGCCGGTCGAGCGCGGCAGCATGCCGTATTCCGCCGTGACCCAGCCCTTGCCGGAATTGCGCATCCAGCCCGGCACCTTCTCCTCGAGGCTGGCGGTGCACAGGACATGGGTGTCGCCGAACTTCACCAGGCATGAGCCTTCGGCGTGCTTGGAGACGCCGCGCTCAAAGGAGATGGCGCGCATTTCGTCGAATTGGCGTTTGGAGGGGCGCATTCAGGCTTCTTTCCCGTCATTTTTCGGATTCTTGGCCGGCTTGTAACCACATGGGGCGCGTGGCGCAAAGGAAAATGGCCGGTGATCTGACTTCAGACACCTGTGATCTGACACAGACACCGGGGTGATCTGATACAGACACCGGGTTGCGCGGACCATGGTGAAGTCTATATCCTTGGGCCGGAGGTTTTTGGCGCAATGACCAAGGCAGTTGCCGAACCCAGCCTGCTGTCGCCTGCGCTGCAGTCGCTCGACATGCGTTCGCGCGACATCTTCCGGCGCATCGTCGATTCCTACCTGAAGGACGGCGAACCCGTGGGATCACGCAGCCTGTCGCGCATCCTGCCGTCCTCACTGTCGCCCGCCACCATCCGCAACGTGATGAGTGACCTCGAGCATCTCGGCCTGATCTATGCTCCCCACATTTCCGCCGGCCGGTTGCCGACGCAGGCCGGCCTGCGCTTCTTCGTAGATGCCTTCATGGAACTCGGCGACCTCTCTGACGAGGAGCGCCGCACCATCGAGGCGCAGGTGCGCGCGTCCGGCTCGGGTGCGACGCTGGAACACATGCTGACCGAGGCCAGCCAGATGCTGTCGGGCATGTCGCGAGGCGCCGGCCTGGTGCTGGCCGCCAAGAACGAAGTGGCACTGAAGCACATCGAATTCATCCAGCTCGAGCCGACCAAGGCGCTGGCGGTGCTGGTGTCGCAAAACGGCGACGTCGAAAACCGCGTCGTCGAGTTGCCGGCCGGCATCACCGTCTCGCAGTTGCATGAAGCCTCGAATTTCCTCAACGCCCATATTCGCGGCCGCACGCTGGCCGAGGCGCGGATCGAGATTGCCCGCATCAAGGAGGAGACCAGGGCCGCGCTCGACACGCTGTCGCAAGACCTGGTCGAGAAGGGGCTGGCGGTGTGGGCCGGAGCAGAGAGCGGCTTGCCGGCGCGGCTCATCGTGCGCGGCCGCGCCAACCTGCTCGAAAACGTCACCGCCCAGGCCGACATCGAACTGTTGCGTCACCTGTTCGAGGACATGGAGACGCAGGACGGGCTGATCCAACTGCTTGACCTGGCCGAACAGGGATCGGGCGTGCGCATTTTCATCGGTTCGGAAAACAAGCTGTTTTCGCTGTCGGGCTCGTCGCTCGTAGTCGCACCCTATCGCGACAAGGACGCCCGCGTCGTCGGCGCACTTGGCGTCATCGGCCCGACCCGGCTCAACTATGCCCGCATCGTGCCAATGGTCGACTATACGGCGCAGCTGATTTCCCGCATGCTGCGTTGAACTGGGTAACCGAGGAGACGACGATGGCGCTCGAAGAATTCAAGGCCCGGATCAGTCTGTTGCTCGAGGAAATGGTCAACCAGCCGGAGGACCAGCACGAAATCCAGGAGCAGTTGCGCGAGAAACTGCAGGAAATGCGCGCCATGGGCCTGCCGCTGCCGGCCGATCTCGTCGCACTGGAAAAGCGCCTCGACGACGATTTCTACGCCGCCGGCACCTGAGGCTGGAGACCGTTTCACCTCAACTCATCGTGTGAGGCGGAACCGAGGAACAAACAGGCCGTTGATTCCTTCGCGACAAGGTGGAGGACGAAATGATCCGATTGGCCGGGCTGGCGTTTCCCGCCGCACTGTTTCTCACGACCGCGGCATTGGCCCAGCAGGCAGAGCAGCCAGTGCTGAAAGGCGCGGCCGCCTTCGGCGACTGGCGTGCCGACAGGCCGGGGGTGCGCCGCCTGATCAAGCCGCAAGATCTGCCCAGGCCTTACGTCACCAAATCCGCCTCAAACGGCGCAGGCCTTGCCGACAGGCCGGCAGACGCCGAGCCGATCTTGCCACCGGGCTTTTCAGCCGAGCTGATCGCGTCGGGCATCGACAATCCGCGCGTCGTGCGCACCGCGCCAAATGGCGACCTGTTCGTCGCCGACAGCGAAGCCAACCAGATCCGCGTCTATCGCCTTGCCGAGGGCAGCGCGAAGCCGGCGAAGGACGGCATATTTGCCGGCGATCTCAACCAGCCCTACGGCATCGCCTTCTACCCGCCAGGCAACGACCCGCAATGGGTCTATGTCGCCAACAGCGACAGCATCGTGCGCTTTGCCTACCGCAATGGTGACCTGAAGGCGGCCAGTGATCCGGAAACCATCGTCGACAACATCCCTGCCAATCATCACTGGACCCGCGACATCGTCTTCTCGCCGGACGGCAAGACGCTCTATCTGTCGATCGGCTCGGGATCGAACGTCGCCGAGGGCATGGCAAGGGAGCCGGATGGCGGCCTCGACGCCTGGACGAGGTCGCAGCCGCTGGGTGCTGCTTGGGGGTCCGAGGACGGCCGTGCCGACGTGCTGGCCTTCGACCCCGACGGCAAGGATGGCCGCATCGTCGCCACCGGCTTGCGCAACTGTTCGGGCATGACGGTCCAGCCTGCGACCGGGGCGCTGTGGTGCGTCGTCAACGAGCGCGATGCGCTTGGCGATAATGTGCCGTCCGAATATGCGACTGCGGTCAAGGACGGCGCCTTCTATGGCTGGCCCTGGTACTACATCGGCAACAACGAGGATCCGCGCCACCAGGGCGAGCGCCCCGATCTGGCCGGCAAAGCGACCATTCCTGATGTGCTGTTCCAGGCGCATTCGGCGCCGCTCAACATCGCCTTCTACGACGGAAAGGACTTGGCCCTAGGTTCCGGCTTTCCGGCCGAATACAAAGGCGATGCCTTCGTCGCCTTGCACGGTTCATGGAACCGCGGCAACCGAACCGGGTACAAGGTGGTCAGGTTGCTGTTCAAGGACGGCAAGCCGACCGGCGAGTACGAGGACTTCATCACCGGCTTCGTCGTATCCAACGGCGAGGTGTGGGGACGACCGGTCGGCGTCGCGGTGGCCCGGGACGGCGCGCTGATCGTGACCGAGGACGGTAACGGCACCATCTGGCGCGTCACCTATAGTGGCGGCCGTTCCTGACGGCGTGGTCGCACGCCGGCGTGGTGTAATCGAATCCGGCTTCAGGGAATTCCCGCATGGCTGACCTTGTGTCATAAGGCGTTGTTGCAACAGCGTCGCGCAAGGCCGCAACCATGACCCTTACCGGCTTCCTCGCCTACAGTGCCGCCCTCGGAATCGCCGCCGCCATTCCCGGCCCCGGCGTCACCGCGCTCGTCGCGCGGGCGCTCGGCTCTGGCTTCCGTTCGTCGCTGGCCATGTCCTTTGGCCTGATGCTTGGCGATCTCACCTATCTGACCGCCGTGGTGCTGGGCCTCGCCTTCGTCGCGCAGACCTTCGGCATGGTGTTTCTCGCCATCAAATGGCTTGGCGTCGCCTACCTCGCCTTCCTCGGCTGGCGCTTCTGGACCAGCGGCATCACGCCCGAAACGGTCGAGGCGAAGAAAGGCAAGGGCGGGCTGGTCTCGAGCTTCCTCGCCGGCCTCACCGTCACGCTCGGCAATCCGAAGACGATGATCTTCTACCTCGCCATCACGCCGACCATCGTCGACTTGAAGACAATCACGCTGGCCGACTACGGCATACTGGTCGCGCTGACGATCGTCGTGCTTTTGGTGGTGCTGGTGCCCTATCTGGCGCTGGCGGCCAAGGCGCGCTGGTTCCTGAAATCGCCACGCGCGCTCAAGGCGCTGAACCGCACCGCCGCCGGCTTCATGGTCGGCGCCGCGGCGGCGATTGCCGCCCGTCAGTAGGCGCCTTTCGGCCAAATCATTCCAGGGGCAGACTCTTCCGGGAAACGCTTTTCCGGGAGCCCGATGTTTTAGACATGGGTCCCACTCGATATTTTCGACCGACAGTCTATCTTGCGCGGCCGAAGGTCCTATCTTGCCGGTGGCAATGCCACTTGCCTGAAGTCCTACACTTGCCTGACAATCTCACTTGCCTGAAGTTCTGGGAGCGAAACCAATGAACAAGCCCGTCACCCCTGCCCGCGTGCCCGGTCGCGGCCGCGTCTACGATTCCATCACCGACACGATCGGTGACACGCCGCTGGTGCGGCTCGACAAATTCGCCAAGGAAAAGGGCATCGTCGCCAATCTCATCGCCAAGCTCGAATTCTTCAATCCGATCGCCTCGGTCAAGGATCGCATCGGCGTGGCGATGATCGAGTCTCTGGAGGCAGCCGGCAAGATTTCTCCCGGCAAGACCACGCTGATCGAGCCGACCTCCGGCAACACCGGCATCGCGCTTGCCTTCGCCGCGGCCGCCAAGGGCTACAAGCTGATCCTGACGATGCCGGAGACGATGTCGATCGAGCGCAGGAAAATGCTGGCGCTGCTCGGCGCCGAGCTGGTGCTGACCGAGGGACCGAAAGGCATGAAGGGCGCCATCGCCAAGGCCGACGAACTGGCGGCGACGATCCCCAATGCCATCATCCCTCAGCAGTTCGAAAACCCCGCCAATCCGGAAATCCATCGCACGACGACGGCCGAGGAAATCTGGAACGATACGCATGGCGAGGTCGATATCTTCGTCGCCGGCATCGGTACTGGCGGCACCATCACCGGCGTGGGCCAGGTGCTGAAGAAGCGCAAGCCCTCGGTGCATGTCGTTGCCGTCGAGCCGGAATCCTCACCGGTGCTGTCGGGTGGCCAGCCCGGCCCGCACAAGATCCAGGGCATCGGCGCCGGATTTGCGCCAAAAATCCTCGACACCACGATCTATGACGAGATCGTCAAGGTCTCGAACGAGGATTCGGTCGCCAATGCCCGCCTCGTCGCCCGCCTCGAAGGCGTGCCGGTCGGCATCTCGTCGGGCGCCGCCCTGCAGGCGGCGATTGTCGTCGGCTCGCGGCCGGAGAACAAGGGCAAGAACCTCGTCGTGGTCATCCCCTCTTTCGCCGAACGCTATCTATCGACGATCCTGTTCGAGGGGTTGGGGGCTTAGGGTCCCGACGGCGGAGGTTGACCGCGGTATTCCTCCCTTCGTCATCCACGGGCGGAGCGACGCGAAGCGGCGCGCAGACCCTGGGATCCATGCCGCGACGGCGGCCGGGGAATGCCGCGGTGCAAGATGAGGGCCATCCGCACCGTCGCGACGCTGAAATGTCACGGCATGGATCCTCGGGTCTGCGCTGCGTCGCTTCGCTCCTTGCTCCGCCCGTGGATGACGAAGCGAGGGCTCATCACCAATCTCGCAGATCTGCAATGCCACTTGGACATTGGTTGACGACGCTTCAACTAGCGATCGCAGCCCGCTGGCCCCCCGAAAAAACCTCTGGTGGCGGCCGGTACCGGCTTGAGCAGAACCTGCTTCCCGTGCAAATCGTCACCGGCCTGCTTTGCGCAGGCCGGGGAGAAATTTCATGTACAAGCTCTATACCCGTCCGGGCAGCGGCGGCTTCGTCGTCGAGGCGGCGCTGGCGCTGGCGAACGCGCCGTTCGAGCAGGTCGACGTGCCGAAGACGGACAGGCCCGATCCGGCATTTGTCGAAATCAGTCCCTTGAACCAGGTTCCGGCGCTGACCTTGCCGGACGGCAGCTCGATGACCGAATCGGCGGCGATCTGCATCCTGCTTGCCGAGCGTCACCCCGATGCCGGCCTGGCGCCGGCGGTCGACGCGCCGGCCCGCGCTGATTTCCTGCGCTGGATGGCCTTCATGTCGTCCGTGCTCTATCCGGCAATCCTGCGGCTCTACTACGCCCATCGCTATACGACCGACGCCGAAGGCACGAAGGCCGTCAAGCAAGCGGCCATCGCCGAAATGGATCGCGGCTTCGCCGTCCTCGATGCGGCGCTCAAGGACCGCGACTGGTTGGTGGGCGACCGCATGTCGGTGGCCGACATCTACCTCGTCATGCTGGTGGCCTGGCATCCCGACTCCGACAGGGCTCGCGCGGCGTGGCCGAATGTCGAACGCCTGTGGGCCGGACTGCGCGAACATCCGCTGATGAAGACGCTCAACACGTCACATGAGATGTGGCCGGCCTGAACGACTGCCGACGGCGAGGCTTAATGTCTGAGGGCTGCCCGTCTTCCCTGCAGGAACCGGCGCACCGCCGGGTCGCGCTCAAGGCCGATCGCCCGGTCATAGGCCTCGATCGCCTGCGGCACCTGACCGAGCCTGGACAGGAGACCGGCACGCGCCGCCCAATAAGGCTGATAGTCGTTGAGCCGTTTGTCGTCGCCCAGCACATAAAGAGCCGCCAGCCCCGCCACAGCGCCCTCAGCTTCCGCGATCGCCACCGCGCGGTTGATCGCCACCACCGGCGATCCTGCAATGACTGACAGCGCATCGTAGAAATTGCGGATCGCGGCCCAGTCGGTCAGGCCGGTCAGCCGTCGCGCCGCATGAACGGATTGTACGGCTGCTTCGAGCTGGTAACGGCCGATGACGCCCATGGTGGCGGCGCGGTGGAGCAGGGATTCCGCTTCCTCGATCAAGGCAGCGTCCCATTCCGCGCACTTCTGCTCGGCGAGCGGCACATACTCTCCGGCCGCATCGCGCCGCGCCGGGCGGCGTGCCTCGGCAAACAGCATCAGCGAAAGCAGGCCGAGCGCCTCCGGCTCATCCGGCATCAGCGAAGCCACCAGCCGGCCGAGCCAGATGCCCTCGGTCGCCAGGTTACGGCGCTGCGTTTCGGTGCCGGCCGGATCGGACCAGCCTTCGGCGAAGGCGGCGTAGATGGCTTCCAGGACCGCGTCCAGCCGCTCGCCGAGTTCGGCCCGTTCAGGCACTCGGAACGGAATGCCGGTTTCCCGGATGCGGGTCTTGGCGCGCACGAGCCGCTGGCCCATGGTTGCAGGCGAGACCAGGAAGGCAGAGGCGATGGTGGCGGCGTCCAACCCCAGGACCGTCTGCAGGATCAGCGGCGCCCGCACACCCGATTCGATCGCCGGATGCGCGCAAGCAAACATCAGCCGCAGCCGTTCGTCGGGCAGCTCTTCGTCGGTCATGCGCGCTTCCGCCTCCTCGGCAATCAGCTTGAGATGATCGCGGCCGGCCTCGCTGGTCAGCCGCCGCCGCACTGCATCGACGCGCCGGCGCCTTGCCACGGCCAGCAGCCAGGCTTCCGGCTTTTCAGGCACGCCGGTTCGCGGCCAGTGTTCGAGCGCTGCGGCAAAGGCATCGGCCAGCGCATCCTCGGCCGCAGCCACGTCGCGCGTGCGCGCCGCGAGCCAGGCGACCAGCTTGCCGTAGCTCTGCCGGGCGGCGGCCTCGGCGACCGCCCGGGCGGCGTCTGACCCGACAGCCTTCATGCAGCGTATGTTGTCATGTATTCGGCCATCGGCCAGATCGGCCGCACTTCCATTGTGCCGGCGCTGGCACCGGGACAGCGTGCCGCCCACGAGATAGCCGCGTCCATGTCGGGCACCTCGATCAAATAGTAGCCGCCGAGTTGCTCCTTGGTATCGGCATAGGGGCCGTCAATCACATTGGTCTTGCCGCTGGCCACCCGTACGGTGGTTGCTATCTTCGTCGGTTTCAATCGCTCGCCGGCCACGAACACACCGGCCTTCTTCATCGCTTCGGTATAGGCGCCATAGGCGGCGCTCATCTGGGTGAGCGCCTCCTTGGGCGCGGCCGCCATTCCGGCTTCGCTGGAATAGATAAGAAGCAGATACTGCATGATCATCTCCCGTAGTTTCGAAGGCCGCGTTATTGCGAGCCGGACGTATGTCGCGCGGCATCGCCCGATTTCGACAGGCTGCGGAAAAAACTTTCGGCTGCGGCGGCTTTTTGCGCAAGCCGCCAACTGTTTTGTGATCGCCCGCACCCATGGAGGTGCCGTAGCCGACAATGAGACGCCTCATTCGCTGCTCCCAGAGCCGCGCTTTCAGCCCAGGAACCGCTCGCGCAGTTCGGCAGGAGGAATGCCGCAACTGTCCTTCCTGCCGAACAGGGCGTAGCGATTTTCGGCGATGCGGTCGTAAAGCCAGTTGCGCAGCGGGCGCGGCAGCAGCAACAGGACCTTGGCCGCTCGCCACGGCCAGCCGAGCTCCGCCATGACGGCAACGAAGCTGTCTAGCTGCGTGAAGGCGATGCCGTCGATCAGGACGAGATTGGTCTCGTAGGAATCCGTGCGCAGCCCGTGTTGCCTGAACAGCGCTTCTCCGAACGGCGACTGCGCGGTGGCGAAGCGGAAGCGGCCTTGACGGTCGAGCCTGACCACCATGCGCACGAAGCCGGAGCACAGCACGCAGACGCCGTCGAAGACGATCAACGGATGGCTGCGATCGAGGGGGTCAGCGGGACAGGTGGACTTGGGTCGACTGGAATGGGGCCGACTGGAATAGGAAAGGTCGGTCACGTGGGCCTCGGCTGCTTATGCCCTAGGACACTAAGCCAGCCGGAGGCGGTATCAAAGCCGAGGCGATATCGCACGCCGCCTGTCGGCGAGAGCGGGACGCTCGGCGCGATAGGTGGTGGCGCGGGATTCGGCGGCCGGCCGGCAGATCCGGCTGTCGTGGCGGCTCTCGAAGGTCATGGTCAGCGCGCGCTCAACGAATTGCCGCGACGGGCGCTGGCCGGGCCGGGGCCGCGCATGTAGTAGCGCTCCGGCCGATAGGTCGGCGCAACGAATTCGCGGATGGCGGCGGCGTAGCCGATGAGGTGCGTGAGGAAGTTCATTTTACCTGTCCCTGTCCCGATTTTCGGATGTCCCTTCCGAATTGCGGGCATCATAGCGTCGAGGCGTGAATAGTCGGTGAACACGATGTTAATATCTGGTCGAAAAGGCCTTGGTTCGTGGCCGGCATGCGGCTGATTCGGGGTCTTTCCGTGTGGTCCGTCGACATTTCGGCCAATGTGACTTTTGCATCACATATGTTTCGTTTGAATGTCGCCTGCGCGCGGTTCTGTTTCAATTCTTGCCGCGCTGGCGAAATTTCCTTGCTGGCCGACGCAGCCCCGGAAATCCCAGCCTCGCATCCCGACAGGGATCGGTGACGGAACTGGAACAGGCTCCAGTCGTTCTGGATTTCGAGACCTGTTGCGAAGGGAATTGTCATGGCGCCGCGTCCGGCCTGGAAGGGTTATCTGAAGCTGTCGTTGGTCACCTGTGCCGTCGAATTGACCAACGTCGTCACCCAAGCCGAGAAGGTCTCGTTCCGGGTGCTGAACCGCAAGACCGGCAACACCTTGAAGCGCATCTATGTCGACGCAGAAAATGGCAAGCCGTTGCGCGAGGGGGATGAGATCAAGGGCTATGAAGTCGATGACGGCGACTTCGTCCGCATCGAGGAAGACGAGATCGAGGCGGTGCAGATCGAGTCCTCGCACACGATGGCGCTCGACGGTTTCGTCGACAAATCCTCGATCCAGCAGATCTATCTCGACACCCCCTACTATGTGACGCCGGCCGACAAGGTGTCGGAAGAGGCTTTTGCCGTCATCCGCGATGCGATGGCGGACAAGAAGATGGCCGGGCTGGCGCGCATCGTGCTCTACAACCGCGAACGCCCGGTGGTGATCGAACCGCGCGGCATGGGCATGGTGCTGACGACGCTGCGCTACGACGACACGGTGCGCGAACCGAACTCCGTCTTCGGCGATATCAAGGATGTGAAGACCGACCCGGAGATGACCGATCTGGCCGAACGGATCATCGACAAGAAGAAGGCGAAGTTCGATCCCTCTCAGTTCGAGGACAAATATGAGAACGCGCTGCTGGAGCTGATCCGCGCCAGGAAGGCCGGCAGGAAGGCGCCAAAGGCCAAGGCAGAGCCCAAGCCGTCAAACGTCGTCAATCTGTTCGACGCGCTGAAGAAGAGCCTGTCTTCGGATGCCGGCGCATCGGAGGCTTCCACGCCGGCAAAAGCAAAACCCGCGGCCAGACGCACCAAGCCGAAAGCCGGCGCGTCGAAGCGCAAATAGGCCTGAGGATCAGAGACAGATGGCCAGCCTCGAACAGTATCATTCCAAGCGTGATTTCAAGAAGACGTCCGAACCGGCTGGCAAGGTCGGGCGCGGCGAGAACGCCAAGGCGGGCGGCATCTTCGTCATCCACAAGCATGCGGCGACACGGTTGCACTACGACCTTCGCCTGGAGCAGGACGGCGTGCTGTGGAGCTGGGCGGTGACGCGCGGCCCAAGCCTCGACCCGCATGAGAAACGGCTGGCGGTGCATGTCGAGGACCATCCGATCGACTATGCGCCGTTCGAAGGCACCATTCCCAAGGGCGAATATGGTGGCGGGTCGGTGCTCGTCTGGGACGAGGGTACCTGGGTTCCCAAAATCGACCCGGCCAAGGCGATGAAGAAGGGCCATATCACCTTCGAGCTCAAAGGCCACAAGCTGCATGGTCTGTGGCACCTGGTGCGGCTGAAGCCGCGCGCGGGCGAAAAGCGCGAGAACTGGCTGCTGATCAAATCGGACGATGCCGCGGCGCGCCCTGGCGAGGACATTCTGAAGGAGGCGCCGGAATCGGTGAAGTCGGGCCTGACGATCGAGGAGATTGGCGAAGGCAAGGCCGCCAGGGGCGAGAAGCCTGATGTCTGGCATTCCAGCAAGCCGGCCGCCGGCAAGGCAAAGACCGGCAGGTGCCTGGACTTAGTCGAACCGCAGCTTGCCACGCTGGAGCGGGACGCACCGCCGGGCAAGGACTGGCTGCACGAGGTCAAGTTCGACGGCTATCGCATGCAGGCGCAGATTGCCGGCACGGAGGTGCAGCTGCTGACCCGTACCGGGCTCGACTGGACGGAAAAATTCGGCGGCGCGATTGCCGCGGAACTCGCCGGATTGAAATGCAGCGACGCCATCATCGATGGCGAGATCGTCGTGCTGGCCGACAGCGGCGTGTCGTCCTTCGCGCTGCTGCAGGCCGACCTGTCCGCGAAACGGACAGATCGCTTCATCTACTATGTGTTCGACCTGATGCGCCTCGATGGCAAGGATTTGCGCGGCGAGCCGCTGGTCGAGCGCAAGCAGGCCCTGCAGGACCTGCTTGGCAAGCAGCCGGAGAACCCGGCCGTCCGTTTCAGCGACCATTTCGCCGAGCCCGGCAAGATCATGCTGGAGCATGCCTGCCGCATGGGGATGGAAGGCGTCGTCTCCAAGCGCGCCGATGCGCCCTATCGCAGCGGGCGCGGACCTTCCTGGGTGAAGTCGAAATGCACGGCGCGGCAGGAATTCGTCATCGGCGGCTATTTGCCGTCGGACAAGACCGGACGCGGGCTGCGCTCGCTGCTGGTCGGCTATCACGAGGGTGGCGGACTGCACTATGCCGGCCGCGTCGGCACCGGCTTCTCCGCCAAGACCGCCACCGACCTGAAGACAAAACTCGATGCGCTAAAGGCGGAGCATTCGCCCTTTGACAAGGCCGTGCCGAAGGGCAAGGGCCTGGTCTGGGTGAAGCCCGAACTGGTCGGTGAAGTGGAGTTCCGGAGCTGGACATCCGACCGTATAATACGCCATGCATCGTTCCAGGGATTGCGCGAGGACAAGCTGGCGGAGGAAGTCGTGCAGGAAAAGCCCCAGTCTGCGGCAGGGAAGTCTTCGACCGGGGAGGCTTCGACAGGCAAGGCAGGCAAGAGCCCGGCCAAGGCGAAGCCGGTGCCAGGCAGCGCTGGCAGACCTGCCGGAGCGATGACGACCAGCGTAAAGCTTTCCCACCCCGACAAGCTGCTGTGGCCCGAGGAAAAGATTTCCAAGCAGGGCCTGCTCGACCACTACGCGTTGGTGTGGCCACGCATGGAGCAGTTCATCGTCAACCGACCGCTCAGCCTGGTCAGGGCGCCGGACGGCGTCGGCGGCCCGCGCTTCTTCCAAAAGCATGCCTCGGCCGGCATGAGCGACAAGATCGCCCGGATGAAGGACCCGACGGACGGCGAGGAGATCCTATTCATCCGCGATTTCGACGGCGTCGCAGCGCTCGTCCAGTACGGCGTGGTCGAGATCCACATCTGGGGCTGCACCGTCGATGCGCTGGAACAGCCGGACCAGATCATCTTCGATCTCGATCCCGATGAAGGCGTCGACGTGAAAGCCGTGCGCGAGGCCGCACTCGATATCAGAGGCAAGCTCGATGAGCTGTCGCTGCCGAATTTCGTCAAGACCTCAGGCGGCAAGGGTTATCACGTCGTGATGCCACTGAAACCATCTGCGGACTGGGACGCAGTGAAAACCTTTGCCCATGATTTTGCCAAGGCGCTGGAACAGGTCTCGCCCGACCGCTACACGGCGACGCTTTCGAAAAAGGCGCGCACGGGAAAGATCTTCGTCGACTATCTGCGCAATGGCCGGGGCTCGACCACGGTCGCGCCCTATTCGTCACGCGCCAAGAAGGGCGCCACCGTGTCGATGCCTGTGACGTGGGCCGAGATCGAGGCGGGACTGGCACCGAACGCTTTCCCCATCGGTGACAAGACGACGCTGAGGCAGCTGGCGGAAGCCGATCCGTGGGCGGATTTCTTCAGGCAGGGGAAGGTGCTGAGGCGAGAGTAGTCTCTTCCGATACGCGCAAGCGTAGCGATCCTTCCCACCCCCCTCTGTCCTGCCGGACATCTCCCCCGCAAGGGGGGAGATTGGATGTCACGCCGGTTTTCGCCAATCGCCAGCACCAATCGCCAACGTCGAGGAAAGCCGATAGCCGTGGAACTGCTGATCTCGCTCCTTGCGGGGGAGATGTCCGGCAGGACAGAGGGGGGTGCTTCGCGCCAACGAATCGAGGCCGGAAACCAGCCCCGGCATCTCAGCCCAAAAACGCCCTCTCGAAAGCCTGCTTGCCCGGCGGTGAGAAGATCACCGCACGGCTGTCCTTCTCGCGGCGCGCCCATTTTTCGGCGAGGATCTTGTCGAGGATAGCGGCACCCAGCGTGCCGGCGAGGTGCGAACGGCGCACGCTCCAGTCGAGACAGGCGCGGCAGACCGGCCGGCGCGGCTTGGCATCGACATCGATGCCGATGGCGGCGAAATGCGGTGCCGCCGACGGCCCAAGCCTGATCTCCTTGTCGTCGCGCAGCAGGATTTCCTTCTCGACAAGACGATCGAGCATCGCCACCGCCTGCTCGCCGGCGAGGTGGTCGTAACAGACGCGTGCCACGCGCATGGCGCCGTCACGCGGGCCCGGCCGCACGCGCTTTGGGCCAACGGCTTCGGCGACACCGGTGATGGCCTCGATCATGCCCGCCACCTGCGGTCCAGCGAGGCCGTAATAGCGGTGCCTTCCCTGGCTCGCCAATGTCAGCAGCCCGCCCTCCATCAACTTGGACAAATGCGAGCTCGCCGTCGGCAGCGACACGCCGGCCTCGAGCGCCAGTTCGCTCGCGGTCAAAGCCGTGCCGCCCATCAGGGCGTTGAGCATGTTTGCCCGCGCCGGATCGCCAACAAGGCTGGCGATGCGGGCGATGTCGGGTCCTTCACGCATAGTTCGTTCCTCATCGAAGCATTCTTGTCAGGTAAGCATTATTCTCCGGCCAGATCAAGGAGACGACGATGACAACCGCTTCCACCTCCGCACCGCTCGCCAGCCGCCGATCGTTCCCGTTCGTCACCTGGTTCCGTTTGCGGCTGCTGGCTCGCTGGCATGACCGCCATGTGCAGCGCCTCGACCTTGCCGAGATCGACGATCATCTGCTGCGCGACCTCGGCCTGACACCGGAAGACGTGCGCCGTGAATGCGCGAAATCCTTCTGGCAGGCATGACCCGCAAGGGAATTGCCTAGCACATCGACCCTGGGGATGCTTCGACCCCGCTCGAAATGTCGCCGCAAGAAGACATCAACCCGCCAAGGAGACCACTATGACCATCACCTGCTTCATCCGCTATGAGATCGACCCGTTCGGCAAGGCGGCCTTCGAGGAGTATGCCCGCAACTGGGGCCAGGTCATTCCGCGCTGCGGCGCCGACCTGATCGGCTATTTCGCGCCGCATGAGGGCTCGGCCACGACGGCCTACGCCGCCTACAACATCGACAGCCTGGCGGCCTACGAGGCCTACCGCGCCCGGCTTGCCGCCGACCCTGCCGGCAAGGCAAACTATGAGTTCGCCCGCCGTGAAAAGTTCATCCAGAGGGAGGATCGCATGTTCCTGAAACTGGCTTCCGGCCCACACGCAAAACTGGTGCTGCCGTGATCGCCGTCATCTTCGAGGTCGAACCAGCGGCGGGCAGGCGCGATGCCTATCTCCGCATCGCTGCCGACCTGCGCCCTCTGCTCGACGGCATCGACGGGTTTGTCTCGATCGAGCGCTTCCAGAGTCTCTCCGACCCGAACCGCATCCTATCCTTATCGTTCTGGCGCGACGAGGAGGCGGTCAAGGCCTGGCGCAACACCGAGGAGCACCGGCAGGCACAGAAGGCCGGCCGTGGCGGTATCTTTGCCGGCTACCGTCTGCGCATCGCCCATATCGTGCGTGACTACGGGCTGACGGAAAGGGCAGAGGCGCCGGCGGATAGCCGCGCAGTGAATGGATGAGGGGTAGCGGGTAGGTGTCGGCGTTGCCCTCATCCGCCTGCCGGCACCTTCTCCCCGTAAGGGACGGGGAAAAGGGAAGCGCTCCAACGCTGGCGACCCCCTCTCCCCGTTCTTCACGGAAAGAGGGTAAGGGTGAGGGGCGGCGCCGACCCTGTCGTCAAATTAAGCATTCCCGATCAGCACGCCGGCCGCGAACACCAGCGCGCCGCCTAGCACCACCTGGAAGGCGGCACGCAGGAAGGGCGTCTGCATGTAGCGGTTCTGGACGAAGGCGATCGCCCACAATTCGAAGAACACCACCACCGCGGCGACCGCCGTCGCCGTCCAGAATTGCGGGATGAGATAGGGCAGCGCGTGGCCGAGCCCGCCGAGCGTCGTCATGATGCCGACAGTGAGGCCGCGCTTGATCGGCGAGCCGCGGCCCGACAGCTTGCCATCGTCGGATGCGACCTCGGTGAAGCCCATCGAAATGCCGGCGCCGATCGAGGCGGCGAGGCCGACAAGGAGCGTCTGCCAGGTATCATGCGTGGCGAAAGCCGCGGCGAAGATCGGCGCCAGCGTCGACACCGACCCGTCCATCAGCCCGGCCAGCCCCGGCTGCACATAGGTGAGGATGAACTGGCGCTGTTCGGCAACGGCCTCTTCGTCCTTGACTTCGCCCGGCACGTGCTTCTGTTCCAGACGCTGCGCCAGCGTTTCGTGGCCCTGCTCGGCCACCGCCAAATCGTCGAGCAGTTTCCGGGTGGAAGCATCGGTGGTGCGCTTGGCCGCCTCGACGTAGAACAGATAGGCGCGCCGCTCCATCGCCTCGGCCTGGCTGCGCACATGCTCGATGCCGAGCGGTCTCACCAGCCAGTCAGGCTTGCGCTCGAAGTAGCCTTTTACATGTTCGCGCCGGATCAGCGGAATGCGATCGCCGAAACGCTGGCGGAAAAGCTCGATCAACGAGTCGCGATGGCCATCCTCTTCCTCGGCCATCTCCTCGAACACCTTTGCCGATTGCGGGAAGCTTTCCGCCAGTCCGTCGGCGTAGGCCCGGTAGATGCGCCCGTCATCTTCTTCGGACGAAATGGCCAGTGCCAGGATCTCCTGTTCGGAGAGCGATTCGAAGGGACGGCGGCCGAAACCGAAAACACGGGAAAGCATGAGGAATTCACCCTAGTTTAGAATGGTTCTAAACTAGGGTTTGATGTGTCCCAGGTCAATGCGCGCCCGGGTCGCGGTCAACAATTGTTGAAGCCCGCGCGCGCGCCGCACCCCTTCATTATCAGCGAATGTTCACCTATATTTGGCTAAGCCAAGGAAAGGATCCCGCAGATGACGGCAAACCAGCCCCCGCAACACTATGACCCCAAGCCCGTTCTCGATCTCATCGCCAGCATCGAGGCCGATCTGCAGCGCCTTAAAGGCCTGGTCGAGCAGCAGGTCGAGAAATTCGACCCCGCCAACCCGCACAACAAGGCCCCGGACGGCAAGTTGACCGAAGAGGGCGTCGAGTGCTGCTACCGCATGTTCGACGAAGGCAAGTCGCGCTATTCGGTCGCCCAGCAGATGAAAATCTCCTTCGCCGCCGCCACCCACCGCTTCAACAGCTGGCGCAAGCTTGGGGGCACCAGGCGGCAACGGGCGTTGTTGGGATAAGTGGCGGTTGGCCGCACGGCACAAACGCCGGCAAGACTCCCCAACCTTGTAACCGTCACATTTTTTCGTTGGTGTCGCGCGGCCGTTTCCGTGCACCATGGTCGGACCATCTTTTCGCAGGATCCGCCATGACCACCCCTCCCGGCATAGAAGACATCCACCGCGCCGCAGCCCGGCTTGCCGGCCTGATCGTAGAAACGCCGTTGATCGAATCGCAGGAGCTGAACCGGCGCTTCGGCGCCCGCATCCTGTTCAAGCCGGAGACGCTGCAGCGCACCGGCTCGTTCAAGTTCCGCGGCGCCTACAACAAGCTCTCTTCACTCAGTGAAGAGGAGCGCAGCCGTGGCGTCGTCGCCTTCTCGTCGGGCAACCACGCGCAGGGCGTCGCGGCATCGGCGGCGATGTTCGGCGTCAAGGCGGTCATCGCCATGCCGGCCGACGCGCCGGTGATGAAAGTCGGCAATGTCCGGAAGATGGGGGCCGAGGTGGTGCCGTTCGACCGCTTTCGCGACGACCGCATGACCGTGGTGCGCCCTTACGTCGAGAAAGGCATGGTGCTGGTGCCGCCTTTCGACGACCCCGCCATCATCGCCGGCCAGGGCACGATCGGCCTCGAATTGATGCGCCAGGCGAAAGCGCTTAGCGTCAGTCTCGACGCGGTGGTCATTCCTTGCGGCGGCGGTGGCCTGTCGAGCGGCATTTCCATCGCCGTCAAAGACGCCTCGCCCAGCACTTCGGTCTGGGCGGTGGAGCCCGAGCATTTCGACGACACCCGCCGTTCGCTGGCCGCCGGCGCCAGGGTTTCGAACGAGCCGGGCCACAATTCGATCTGCGATGCGATCCTGACCGCCGAGCCCGGCGTGATCACCTTCGAGATCAACCGCAGGAACCTCGCCGGGGCCATCGCCGTCTCCGACAAGGCGACGGCACAGGCGATGCGCGATGCCATGGCCTATCTCAAGCTGGTGGTCGAACCCGGCGGCTGCGTCGCGCTGGCGGCACTGTCATCGGGCGAGATCGAGCTATCCGGCAAATGCGTTGCAGTGGTGCTGTCCGGCGGCAATGTCGATTTCGGGACTTATGCGGAGATCATGGCGGCGGCGTAGGCGAAGAAACTTAGCACGCAGGGCGACAGCCGCAGCGATCCTTCCCACCCCCCCTCTGCCCTGCCGGGCATCTCCCCCGCAAGGGGGGAGATTGGCCGTTATCTCTGCTTTCGCCAATCGCCGCCATCGCAGGAGCAAGCGCAGCGCTGAAACTGCCTATCTCCGCCCTTGCGGGGGAGATGGCCGGCAGGCCAGAGGGGGTGCTGTCCCGCCGACCTCAAAAGTCTCCGGGCAGTAGCGGCCTGACCCTAATCCAGCGTCCGCCTGAACCGGACCAGCGCGACGCCGGCAAACAACGCCACGAACACCACCAGCCAGCCGATCTCCGTCGCCACGGCCGGCAGTTCTGCACCCTTCAGCATCACCGCACGGATGATGCGCAGAAAGTGCGTCAGCGGCAGGATCTCGCCGAACGCCTGCGCCCAAGTCGGCATGCCGCGATAGGGGAACATGAAGCCGGACAGCATGATCGACGGCAGGAAGAAGAAGAAGGTGAGCTGCAGCGCCTGCATCTGCGTGCGGGCGATTGTCGAGATCGTGTAGCCGAGCAGCACCAGCGCCAGCACGAAGATCAGCACGGCGGTCAAGAGCAGCGACATCGACCCTGTGAAGGGGATGGCGAACAAGAGCTTGGCCGCCGCCAGCACCACCACCACCTGCACGCCGCCGACTGCCAGATAGGGCAGCACCTTGCCCATCATGATCTCGAGGGGGCTGGACGGCATCGCCAGCAGGTTTTCCATGGTGCCGCGCTCGGTCTCGCGGGTCAGCGCGATCGAGGTCATCATCACCATCGTCATCTGCAGGATGACGCCGAGCAGACCGGGCACGATGTTGTATTGCGAAATGCCTTCCGGGTTGTAGCGCCGGTGCACCACCACTTCGAGCTGGCCAAGGGCTGCCTCGGCGGCCGCCTCCTGCATGCCGCGCGCCCTGAGCAGCGCCTGGCTGGCGACGGTGCCCAGCGTCGAGATGGCGCCGCTAGCGACAGCCGGGTCGGTGGCGTCGGCCTCGATCAGGATCTGCGGGCTGTCGCCGCGCTCGACCCGCCGGGCAAAATCGGCGGGGATGGTGACGACGAAGGCGACATCGCCGCGCGACATCAGGAACTCCGCGTCGGCCGCACTTTGCGAGACATGATCGAAACGGTAGTAGCCTGTCGTCTGCAGCGCCGAGACCATGGCGCGCGTGTAGGGGTCGCTGCTCGTCGCAACCAGCGCGGCCGGCAGGCTCTTCGGGTCGTTGTTGATGGCATAGCCGAACAACACGAGCTGCATCAGTGGCACGCCGAGCATCATGGCGAAGGTGATGCGGTCGCGCCGCATCTGGATGAACTCCTTGATCAGCAGCGCGCCAAGGCGGGCGAAGGAAAAGACACTGTTCATGCCATGTTGTCCTTCGAGCCGGACATGAACTGGATAAAGACGTCCTCGAGGCTGGTTTCGCCCGGCGCCACCTTCACGCCCTTGTGCTCTTTCTCGACATCGACGAGCGCGGCTTCCAGCTTCTTCCGGTCGGAACCGACGACATGCAGCGTGGCACCGAACGGGGCCACCTGGTCGACGCCGGGCCGGCCCTGAAGCGCTTCCGCCACCTGGTCGAGCCGCGGACCCTGCAGGACGAAAGTGGTCAGCCCGGCATTTTTCACCACCTCGGCGACGGTGCCCGTGGCCAGCATCTTCCCGTAGGAAATGTAGCTGATGCGATGGCAGCGCTCGGCCTCGTCCATATAGTGGGTGGAGACCAGCACGGTCAGCCCGCCGCTGGCGAGGCGATGGATCTCGTCCCAGAACTCGCGTCGCGCCTTTGGATCGACGCCGGCCGTCGGCTCGTCGAGCAACAGCAGCTTCGGCTTGTGCATGATACAGGCGGCCAGCGCCAGCCGCTGCTTCCAGCCGCCCGACAAGGTGCCGGCCAACTGGTTGCGGCGCGTCGTCAGGCCGAGCTCCTCCAGCGTACGCGCCACATGCTCCTCGACCGGCTTCAACCGGTAAAGCCGCGCGACGAATTCGAGATTCTCGCCAATCGTCAGATCCTCGTAGAACGAGAATTTCTGCGTCATGTAGCCGACTTCGCGCTTGATGCGCAGGCTGTCGGTGCGGATGTCGAAGCCGAGCACCGTGCCTTCGCCCTCGTCGGGCGTCAGCAGGCCGCACATGATGCGGATGGTGGTGGTCTTGCCCGAACCGTTGGGGCCAAGAAAGCCGACGATCTCGCCTTCGGCGACTGTCATCGTCACATGGTCGACGACGGTCTTGTCGCCAAACCGCTTGACCAGGCCATGGACGTCGATGGCGTTCATTTTCCGCCATCCGCGAGATCGACATCGACGATCTGGCCCGGCTGCAGCGGGCCGGCGTCGCCCTCCGATCGCGCCTCGACCAGATAGACCAGCTTCTGCCGGTTCTCCAAGGAATAGATCACCGGCGGGGTGAATTCGGGATCCGGCGAGACGTAGCTGACCCGCGCCTTCACGTCCGGGCCGCAGCCGTCGCAATGGACGCCGAGCAAGGTGCCGACCTTGACCGAGGAGAAGGCGGCTTCCGGGATGTAGACGCTGAGTTTTACGGCGCCGTCGGGCAGGATCGAAATGACCGGTGAGGTCGGGCCGGCGGTGTCGCCCGGATTGCGGATGACATCGTTGACGCGGCCCGGCGATGGCGACGCCAGCACCCGCTTCGACAGCCGCCACCGCGCCTGCTCCAGGGTCGCCTGCGCCTGCTTGACCTGGTTGTCGGCGGCCTTGATCGTCTCGGGGCGCGCCGGCAGGCCGCCGACAGCGAGATTGGCATTGGCCTGGCCGACCTGCGCGTTGGCTGTCTCCAGTGTCGCCGAAGCGGTGTCGAAATCGGCCTGCGTGCCGGCGCCGCGCTTGAACAGATCGGCGGCGCGGTCGTATTTGCGCTTGGCGTCGGCGGCCTGCGCGCTGGCCATGTCGACCTCGGCCCTGAGCACCGCGATCTCTTCCGGGCGCTTGCCGATCTGCAGGTCGGCGAATTGCGCCTGGGCCTGGGCCAGGCCGGCCTCGGCCTGCGCGACCGCGATCTTGGCATCGGCGCTTTCCAGCGTCACCACGGTCGTGCCGGGTGTGACACGGTCGCCGCGCTTGACGGTGACGGTCTCGACCTGCGCCACCTCGATCGGCGCCAGCAGCACATAATCGCCCTCGACATAGCCGACGGCCAGCGGCGCTGCCGGCGCGCAGGCGCTGAAAAGCTGCGCGGCGAGTGGCAGCGAACAGAGAAAGCTCATGGTCTTTGCCCCTTCATCTCTGGCCCTTGCGGGCAGCCAATATGGCCTTGAGATTGCCCGATGTGACCGCCACGACCTTGGCTGCCTCGGCGGCGCCAATGTCGTTCCAGCCCATGCGGCGCATCACCGCCTCGCGGCCGATGCGGAAATAGATGACCTGGCCGATCAGCGTGAACACGGTGAGCCTCGTGGCCTCGCTTTCGGCCGGCTCTCCCGTCGCCTGCTCCCAGAGCTGGCACAGCCGGCGGTGCGTCGGCTCGAACACGCCGTCATAGATGCGGTCGAGCGCTGCCGTCGGATGCGAAAGCTCGCGCAGCACGAACTGCACGATCTCGCCGGCCTGCGGGCTGGCAACGACAAAGCCGACCATCCGCTCCAGCGCCGCGAAGAGCAGCGCTTGCGCCGCCTCCGGATTGGCCGGTCCTGCCGCTGCCGCCGGCACATTGCCGAGCACCGGGCCGGCAACCGTCTGGATGGTCTCGACGATGAAGTCGGCGGCTGCGGCGCGAAGGCCCTCCTTGCCGCCGAAATGATAGGCGATCGAGCCGATATTGGCCTCTGCCTCGGCAGCGATCTGGCGCGTCGAGGTGCCGTCGAAACCCTGCCGTCCGAACAGTTTCAGCGCCGCCTGGACGAGGGCCGCGCGCGTCATCTCGGCGGGTGACGTCTCGCGACGGGGACTTCCGGTGTCGGGTAACTTGATCATGAGGTGCACTTTAATCAATCGATTGATTAAAGTCAATGAATGACTCAAACTTGCGTACGCAACCATCTTGCCACGGCCGGCTGTTAACGCTTTAGTGCGCGGCCATGGGCAAGGAAGTCGAACGCAAATTCCTGGTCTCCGGCACAGCATGGCGGGATCTGGTCGAGGCGGATATCCGCATTCGCCAGTTCTATCTTGCCGCGACCCCCGGTCGAACCCTGCGCATCCGTATCAGCGACGACGCTTCCGCCAAGCTGACGCTCAAATTCGGCAGCAGGGCGCGCGTGCGCGACGAATTCGAATATCCGATCCCGCTGGCGGACGCCCTGGAGATGCTGGCCTTCGCGCTCGGACGTGTCATAGAGAAGACACGCCACCATGTTAGGCATCGCGGCCATCTCTATGAGGTGGATGTCTTTGGCGGCCCGCTTGCGGGACTTGTGGTCGCCGAACTTGAGACGCCGGAGGACGTGCCTGACGAAATGCTGCCTGACTGGCTCGGCCGAGAGGTCACTGGCGAGTCTGAATTTTACAACGCGTCGCTCGCCCTCGGGGGGATTCCGGAGATCGCCGCATGAGTTTTCGCATCGATCCGCGCCTGCCGCTGACCGGCGAGGTCAGGCGTATCCTTGCCGAGGAAATCGGCAAGGCAATGGCCCATCTTGACGCCGCGCGCAGCCGGCCGGAACAGGGGCTGCACAAATGCCGCAAGCGGCTGAAGAGCGCGCGCGCCTTGCTGAGGCTTGTTCGTTCCGGTGACGGAACATTCTGCGAGACCGAGAACCAATGCTACCGCAACGTGGCGGGTCTGCTTGCCGGGCCGCGCGAGGCGACGGCGCTGATCGAGACCGTCGACCGGCTGGCGGCAAGCTTTCCCAAGGAGAGCGCCGACGACGGGCTGGCTGCGGTGCGCGACAGGCTGATTGCCCGGCAGCATGAATTGCACGAAGGCGCCGGGCTCGACGCGGCGATCGCTGCTGCGACCGCCGCTTGCGAGGAAGGCCTGCACCGGATCGAAACCCTCGCTCTGCCCGATCAGCCGGAACAGGCCGCCGATGTGCTTGCCGAAGGCGCCCGCGCCACCTTGCGCCGGGCCAGGAAAGCGCTCGACAAGGCCGGATCGCGCGGCGCGGCCAATGATTTCCACGATCTGCGCAAGGCGGCCAAGACGCACGGCATGCATCTGTCGCTGCTCGGCAGGCTGTGGCCGACGCCGATCAAGGCCAGGCGCAAGGCGGTCGACGCACTGGGTGAGCGGCTGGGCGACCTGCATGATCTGTTCGTCATGCGCGACCTGCTCGAGGCCGATGACCGTCCGCTCGGACCGCCCGAAGACACCAGGCTCCTGGGCAAGCTTCTGAAGCGGTCGGAAAAGCAGCTAAAGAAGTCCTGCCTGGCTGAGGCGGCTGAGCTGTTCGGCGACAGTCCCAAACGCTCGACACGCAAGCTGGCACGCAAGGCGCGCGGAGATCTGGCCGAGGCAGCCCAGGACGATCTGATCGCAACCGCCGGCTGACGGAGCTGTCCTCTCCCTTCTCCCCTTGTGGAGGGGGAGCTGACGTCGGCGCAACCACCCTCCCGCTGGCACCCAGCGCCTGCCCGTGCTAATCGGCATTTGGCATGACCGAGCTCAGAGACACGCTTCTGGATCGACTTGGCCGCCGGCTCGCCGGCGCGCTGCAGGAAGAGTCTTCCGGCTACGAACCTTATACCCCGTCCGATGCCGAGACGCTGCGCCGTGCGCTGGAGCCCGGCGACATCCTGTTGATCGAGGGCAATCAGAAGATCTCGGCGGTGATCAAGTACCTGACCCAGTCGACCTGGTCGCATGCGGCCCTTTATGTCGGCGATGCGTTGCCCGAGCCGCAAGACGGAACGGAGCGGCCGCGGCTGATCGAGGTCTCGATGGGCGAAGGCTGCGTTGCCGTGCCGCTGTCGCGCTATCGCACCTACAACACCCGCATCTGCCGGGCAAGCGGCCTGGCGCCGGAGGACCGCGACAGGGTCGTCGCCTTCATGATCGGTAAGCTCGGCCTGAAATACGATCTCAAGAACATTCTCGACATGCTGCGCTATTTCCTGCCGGCGCCGCCGGTGCCGGTGCGCTGGCGCCGACGCATGCTGGCATTCGGCTCCGGCGACCCGACACGGGCCATCTGTTCCTCGCTGATCGCCGAGGCCTACGGCCAGATCCGCTATCCGATCCTGCCCGAAATCACCCGCGCGCCCGGCCGCGCGTCGGCGCAGTCCAACTATTCACGCAGGGAAATCCTGCATATCCGCCACCACTCGCTCTACACGCCGCGCGATTTCGACCTGTCGCCCTATTTCCGCATCGTCAAGCCGACGCTGGAATACGGGTTCGACTACCGGGCGGTGACGTGGGACGACAAGGCAAGCTCAGACGCCGCAGCCGCAAAGGCTGGGGCAATCGCCTCAGACACGTGATGGACATGCCCCCTATGGCGCGGCCTACCGCCTTCCAGCCGGGGTGCAGGCGTTTCACATGGCGGCCTACATCACGCCGAAACCGCACCCTGGTTTTCGGCTCTATGTTCGATCCAGACATGGACCGGTTCGTCCCGGCCCCGGATGCTCACCGGTCCATGATCGCGCGCATTCAACTGTGTCGTGGGCGATTCCGCCTTCGCGGCGTCAATCAGTCGTGACCCAAAGCAAATATTCGCCTGGAGCTCACGGCATAGTGACTGCAAACGGCTGGCAACGTTGACGGTGTCGCCAACCACCGCGAAGGACAGATTGCGCTCGCTGCCGACCGCGCCGATGACAACTGCGCCATATTGTGCACCGATCCGAACGTCCAGCGGCGGGTATCCCCTGGACACCCGCTGTACATTCCAGTCTTCGAGAGCGGCGACCATCGCTTCAGCGCACTGGATGGCCCGAGTCGCGTCGTCATGGCTGGCTTGCGGAACCCCGAATGTCGCCATGATGCAATCGCCGATATAGTTATCGACGGTGCCATGGTGGTCGAAAACGACCTGTTCCATGCGACGGTGGAACTGACGCAGAAGTTCGAACACTGCTTCGGCCGGATGATCCTCGGAATAGTGTGTGAAGCCGACGATGTCGGCGAACAGCACCGCGATATCCTGCCGGCGGACCGGGCCGAAGGGCTCGTCATCGGTGGCGAGCTGGTCGACGACATTGGGCGAAAAATGCCGGGCGAGATTGGCGCGGGCGCGCTCTGCCTTCACATAGTCTTCCGACAGATGTCGGGAACGAAAGACGACCAGCGCCATGATCGCGCCGATAATCAGCACAACCAACACGTTGGTCGCCTGCGCAAATGTATCGACGAAATTGGGGTTGAGATAAAGGTTCAGTCGCTCTGTCATCGGCAGCGAATAGAGGTTCGTCGCCGGAATGACGGTTCCCGGATGATAAATCACCCATTCCACCCCGATCGCCCATGTCAAGGCCGCGAGCGCGCCAAGATAGAGCGCCAATCGTGTCGAAAGGGTCAGCGCGCCAAGGCATACGAAAATCAGCAGGAATTTGAAGCTGCCCTCGCGCAGTTGCATCGCGGCCGGCGCGACCTCCAGGGAAAACGGGTTGGGCGTTACCAGCAGAACGGTCAACAGAATGATGTCCAGCGTACCGACGAGGTAACCGATCCACCATCGCGCCGTCGTGCGACGGCGCGCAAAGAGAAACTGGATCAGGCCGATGAGCTGGAACAGCACGAGGCCCGTCAGCACGAAGAGCAGCGAAGCATCCCAGCGGCTGATCAATGAAAAGAAGCAGGCGATCACAGCGAGCGATGCCGTACGCGCCCAGAACTGCAATGCAGCACCCTGGCGTTCTGCGCGCGCCCGCAAATTTTTCAGGCGCGAATAGCGGCGAAGTTCAAGTGTTGGCGCGGTCGGCATAGGATCACTTCGATTTCACGGGGGACATGCCACGCATTCGGCAAACCCGCCCTCTACAGTCTGACAAATCAGTGCGCGAACTCTATCATGAATGTGATTTCATTCTGAAACGCGGCTGCAGAGAGCAAAAATATCCGGAAAAAAGATCATGGTGAAAACCGAAGCAGGACAGGCGGAAGCTCCCTGTTCAGGTCACCAAAAAACCGCAGCGCCCGGCGCTATTCTCTGCATGGATGCGTTCGGCCGGCGCTGGGCGGCATGGCGGAACGCTTGGCTGCAGAGGGCTATACCGTGTTGGTGCCGGATCTGTTCTATCCCAACGCGCCCTATCCTGCTCGGGATGATTGGCCGTGTCAGGCCGGTAACGGGCGGCGTCCCTTTGTAGGGGCGGCGGGCCGATCGAACGCTCCGGCATCGCGCGGATGCGGCCCAATCGGCATGATCGCCGGAAACGGCGTCGCGCCAAACGCGAACGTCCATTTGTAGCCGACCAGCTCCTCCTCCGGCGTGGTGTGCTGGTCGTGATGGGCAAGCAATTTGGCGCGATTGGCCAGATCCTCCGCCTCGCGTCGTACCATCTCCGCCGTTTCCGGCCGCATCCGCCTGCTGAAACTGACGAAGGTCGCTTCCCGCTCGATATGGGTGATGGCCCAGCCGATGAAATTCTTGTTGGTCATCTCGAAAAGCGGCCTCAGCGGCCCTTCGAAATTCCATTGGATCGGCGTCTCGACCAGCAATCTTGCCGTGAGACCCCGGCCGAGTGCGATCAGGCCGAGCTCCTCGAGATCGCGCAGATAGAGGAACATCGAGGCCTCGCTCAGGCCTTGCGAGCGCATGATGCCTTCGGGGGTGAATTTTTCCGACAGCATGACGAAGATGAACAGCAGCGCCGGCCGGCCGGCGAGCTTGCGCTCGATGTCCGGCGCGATGTGGTTGACCGGTCCCGGCCCGCGGTTCATCGAGCCGAGCACGTTTTCCAGTTCGACCCCGGCTGCCGTGCAGATCTCCATCAGCCGGTCGAGCTTGCAGTTGCGCTCGTGGAAGATGCGCTTCACCGTCGGCTCGGAAACGCCCATGCGTTCGGCAAGCTGGCGATAGGTGACGCCTTTGGCCTTCAGCGTCCGCTTCAGTGCCTCGAAGATCAAACCGTTCATCGGATGCACCTCTTGCCGGCCGTTTCGTATCGATTTACGATACTAGCGGTAATCCGCCTTTTCGGAAAGTATCGAAAACCGTAGCTCTTCCCCGTCATCACAGGAGAGCACTCATGAACCGCTTCATCCCCCTTTTCGCAGTCATCGGCATCATGGCAGCACCCGCCGCCCAGGCTGGCGAGCTCTGGCGCGCGACAGGCCTCGAACAGCCGGAATCGGCACTGTTCGACGCCGCCAACAACCGCATCATCGTCTCCAACATCGTCGGCAATCCCGGCGATGCCGACGGCAATGGGTATCTCTCGGTGCTGTCCAGCGACGGCAAGACGATCACCCAGCACTGGACCGACGGCATGGACGCCCCCAAGGGCATGGCGATATCGGGCGGCAAGCTCTATGTCGCCGACATCACCAAGGTCCGCGTCGTCGATCTCGCCAGCGGCAAACTGGTTTCCAGCATCACGGTGCCGAATGCGGTCTTCCTCAACGACATGACATCAGACCAATCCGGCAAGGTCTATGTCACCGACATGCTGGCCGACGCCATCTACCGCATCGACGGCGACCGGCCGGAGCTGTTCGTCAGGGATGCGGCGCTGGCTTCGCCCAACGGCGTCTTCGCCGACGGCAACCGGCTGATCGTCGCCTCCTGGGGCAAAGGCATCAAGCCCGATTTCAGCACGGCGGAGCCCGGCGGGCTGCTGTCGGTCGACCTCGCCAGCAAGGTGGTTTCGCCCTTGCCCGGCGCGCAGAAATTCGCCGACCTCGACGGCGTCATCGCCATCGGCGACACCATCTACGCCACCGCCTACATGACCGGCACGCTCTACCGCTACCGTGCCGGCGCCGCGCCGGAAGTGGTGGCGCATTTCAAGCCCGGCAGCGCCGACATCGGCACCGACGGCAAGTCGACCATTTTCGTGCCGCTGATGAATGAGGGCGAAGTTGCCGCGCTGACACTCGACTGAGGGTTGTCTTCCAGTATTGTTAGCCGGCTCGTCCGACTTCAAGGCTGGCGTATGGTACGCTGGCCCGGCATAGGCGGCGAAGGAGGTTGATATGGAAGGCGGGGAGATTCGCGCGGCTCTGGATCGCCATTGGGCCGCCTCCGATGCGAGCGATTTCGAGGCCGAGCACGAGATTTATCGGGAGGATGCGGTGCTCGACTATCCGCAATCGGGCGAGCGCATCCGCGGGCGGCAGAACATTCAATCGTCCCGCGCCGCGCAGCCGAACCGGAAGCGCTTCACGGTGCGTCGGATCGCCGGCGCGGGCGACCTCTGGGTCACTGAGTATGTCCTGGCCTATGACGGGCGGCCGTCCTACACCGTGAGCATCATGGAGTTCCTCGATGGCAAGGTGGCCCGCGAGACGCAGTATTTCGGCGATCCGTTCGAGCCAGGGCCTTCGCGCGCGCAATGGGTCGAGCGGATCCCCTGAAACGAGGCCGCCATAAGGATGGTCATTCGTCCACTCGCCCGCTCCGAACTGCCGAACGATACGGCCGCTCTCGCCCGCTATCTCATTGGCAAGGTGGTGGTGCGAGAATTGCCGGAAGGCGTCGCCAGCGGCCGCATTGTCGAGACCGAGGCCTATGTCGTCGGCGATGCCGCCGGGCATGGCTATCGGGGGATGACCCCGCGCAACCGTTCGCTGTTTCTCGAGCCCGGCCACGCCTATGTCTATGTCGCCTACGGCATCTCATACATGCTGAACGTCTCGAGCGACGTGCCTGGGATCGGAACTGGCGTCCTGATCCGGGCGCTCGAGCCGCTCGAAGGCATCGCCATCATGCGGCTCAATCGCGGCATCGAGCGCTTGCGCGACCTGGCGCGAGGACCGGGAAGGCTCGCCACGGCGTTGCGGATCGATCGTTCGCTCGACGGGCTCGATCTTTGCCGGAAAGGCCCGCTATGGCTCGGACATGGTGAGGACGACGAGCCCGGCGAAATCGGGCAGAGCACCAGGATCGGCATTTCGCGGGACGCGAGCCGCCTGCTGCGATTTTACGTCAGGGGGAGCCCGTTCGTCAGCGGGCCGAGATCGCTCAACGAATAAGGGGACAGCCCCCTGTCTCGACGGACACAAAGCCGGTCGGGATTGGACCGCCATATCGACGGGGCTGCCATCTGGTGCTGCCGTTCGCTCCGGGATATCCGGCTGCACATGAGTGAAGCCGTCAAGGCATCCAGCCTGGCCGGCGCCGTTTCCCCGATGACCCCGGTGCTGGTCTGCGCGTTCGCGATCTTCCTGCTGTCGGGGATGGACGCGGCGATGAAGACGCTGGTTATCGCCGTCGGCGTCTACAACACCGTGCTGTGGCGCAGCATGGTCGCGACTGTCGTCGCCGGTGCAGCCTGGTCTGCAGGGGCGCGCTCAAAGCCAACCTTTGCGGTGCTGCGGCTGCATGCGCTGCGTGCCGCTGTCGTCGGCATCGTCCTGATATGCTTCTTTTGGGGTCTGGCCAGGCTGCCGCTGGCGGAGGCGATCGGGCTCAGCTTCATCGCGCCCCTGTTCGCCCTCTTCCTCGCCGCCTTGTTGCTGGGCGAGCGAATCCGACGGCAGACGATATGGGCATCGCTGGCCGGCATCGCCGGCGTCGCGATCATAATGGCCGGCCAGTTCGGGCGGGAAAGCTATTCGCACGATGCCATGCTGGGCACGGCGGCGGTGCTCGTATCGACGGTGTTCTACGGCTACAATCTGATCCTGGCGCGGCAACAGGCGCAGTTGGCCAAGCCAATCGAGATCATGTTGTTCCAGAACCTTTGCGTCGCCATCCTCCTCGGCCTCGCCGCGCCGTGGCTCGCGGTGGCACTGCCGACCAACCTTTGGCTTCCCCTGGCCGGGGTGACAGTGCTGTCGCTTGCCGGGCAATTCCTGATGAGCTGGTCCTACGCCCGCGCCGAGGCGCAATATCTGATCCCGACGGAATACTCGGCCTTCATCTGGGCCATCGCGCTTGGCTGGTTCTTCTTCGACGAGGCGGTTGCCTGGACCACGCTGACCGGAGCATGCTTGATCGTCGCCGGCTGCCTGATCGCGGCGCGCGCAAACCCAAAGCTTGCCGAGCCGATCGAGGCGACAGTCTGACGGTGCCTGTCGTCAGCCGCGCCGCGCGGCTTCGATCGCGGCGACGTCGATTTTCTTCATGTCCATCATCGCATCAAAGGCGCGCTTTGCTTCATCGCCGCCGGCAGCCATCGCCTCGGTCAGCACGCGCGGCGTGATCTGCCAAGAGACACCCCATCTGTCCTTGCACCAGCCGCATGCGCTTTCCTGGCCGCCATTGCCGACGATGGCGTTCCAGTAGCGGTCGGTCTCTTGCTGATCGTCGGTGGCGATCTGGAACGAGAAGGCTTCGTTGTGCTTGAACACCGGCCCGCCATTGAGGCCGAGGCAGGGGATGCCGGCGACCGTGAATTCGACCGTCAACACATCGCCCGCCTTGCCGGACGGATAGTCGCTGGGAGCACGATGGGCGGCACTCACCGCGCTGTCGGGAAAAGTTTCGGCGTAGAAGCGGGCTGCAGCCTCGGCGTCTTTGTCGTACCATACGCAGATCGTGTTCTTGGCAATTGCCATTGCTTGTCCCTTTCCCTTTTGAACCCATTGCGGCCCGGTTTCCCACGCACCCCACGGCGATTCACAGTCAGCCTCGACGGTGCGAACACAGAATGCGCTCATGCCACCGGATGTTCCGCCCACGAAACGATGTTCCTGTGGGCCGGGTTTTCTGCATTCGGGTCGACCGTGGCCGGCGTTAGCCAAGGAGGTTGCGCAGCGTCCGCATGAACACCTTCGACCCGATCGGAATCAGGTCGTCCGGAAAATCATAGTCGGGATTGTGCAGCGCCGGGTGCCGTTCGCCCGCGCCAAGGAAGAACATCGCCGATGCCGCCTTGTGGCCGAACACGCCGAAATCTTCCGAGGCGCGCATCGGCAGGTTTTCCTCTCCGTGCGGGACGCCCTCCTCATCAAGCGCTCGCCGCAGATGCTCAACCGCCTCCGGTGCGTTGACGCTGGCCACGAACACCTCATGATAGTCCCACCGGGGCGACAAACGATGCTCGGCGGCAATGCGCGTGACCAGGGCTTCCGCGGCGGTGCACAAATTTGCCATGCGATCGTCGCGCCGGGTGCGCAGCGTCGCCCAGATCTCGGCCTGGCCGGGCGCGATGCCGAACACGGCTTCGCCCATCTCGGCATGGGTGACGGTGACCATGCTGAAGTCGTCGTCGGCAAAGGTTCCGCGCCCGAGCGCAGGCAGGGCCGGCATCAATTGGCTGATTGCCACCATGGGCGAGATGCCGGTCTCGGGCATCGACGAATGCGCGGTCTTCCCCTCCAGCACGATGCGCATGCCACGCGAGGCACAGTTCACCACGCCCGTCTTGAGCCGGACCTCCCCGAGCGGCACACCCGGCAGATTGTGCAGTGAGAACGCGAAATCCGGCGCGATCGCGCCGAAGCGCGGATCGGCGACGACGCCGGCAGCGCCGTTGCCGGTTTCTTCCGCCGGCTGGAACATCAGCACGACACGGCCGCGGGCCGGCCTCTCGCGCCCCAGCTGACGGCCAAGCGCCGCCAGGATCGCGGTGTGTCCGTCATGGCCGCACATATGCGACTTGCCCGGCACGAGCGATGCATGAGGCGCGCCCGAAAGTTCGTGGATCGGCAGCGCATCGAGTTCCGAGCGGAACAACAGCGTTGGTCCCGCCTCGCCGCTTTCATAGATCGCCGCCACGCCGTGTCCGCCCAATCCGGTCAGCACCTGGTCCGGCCTCGTATCGGCGAGGAAGTCGACGACCTCTTTCGCAGTGCTCTCCTCTTCATTCGAGATTTCCGGGCGCTGGTGCAGCTGGCGCCGCCATGCCGTAAGCTCGACGATGTCTCGATTGGTCAGGGTCACGTTGTCCGTCTCCGCTTGCGCTCTGCATAACACACGCAACGAAACTTCCGCCAAGGGACAAAGGCGGTCAATCCGGAGCGGGTTGTGCCAGAGCGAGTTCCGGAATGGCGCGCGCCCCGACTACCAGAGTTCAGATGTCGGGATCATCGATAATGCGAGAGAGCGTGCTGCGCCCAAGCGCACTCATGGCGGGGTTGGTGCGATGGTAATACCAGACGAGACCCATCGCCTGCTGGAATGCCCAAGCCGCACCACGCTGCCACCAAAGGTCCTCAACTTGAAGGCCGCACCGAAAGGTCGCCCTTCGCTCGCGGTCTAGAAGATGCCACGCGACGACCAAATCCAGCGACGGGTCGGCTGGTCCGAAACTGCCACCATCAAGCACTCCGACAAGACGCTCGCCCTGCACGAGAAGGTTTGGTGGGATAAGGTCCTTATGACTCATCACGACAGGCCCAGCGGATGGCAACTCGCGGAAGCGAGCCCACAAGTCGCGCAGGCGAGCCACGTCGAGAAGGCCCTCGCTGTTTTCAAAGCAAACATTCATCCAATCGTCATGATCGGAGAGATTTCCCCCACGTCCTTGCCCGTCGAAGCGTCGGCCCCGTGTGTCCGCTTGGCGCAACGATGCCACGAGGCGCGCAAGGTCCAGGGCGAACGTCGTCGATCCACAGAGCCCGCGCGGCGTGGCGACCTCGCCTTCGATCCACGTTTGCAATGCCCATGGCATTGGATAGTGAGGACCTGGCTCGCCGAGACCAATCGGTTGAGGCGTCGGAAACAGGCAATGTTCTCCAAGCTCGACCATGGCAGCGGCCTCCGACCGGAGCATATCGGCGCATTCGGCCGGACTCATCGCCCGCAGTGGGAACCGCGCAGTGCCCTTGGAGCCAATGAGGAAGATGGCATTGACGGTTCCCGAAGATCTAACTGAGGTGATGTCCTCAAGACGATACTGGGGAAACTGATCGCGGATCATCTGGCGGGCGATATCGATGTCGATATCCACCTGATCGTCATGCATCATGAGTTCTCGTCCTGCCGAGCTCGGCATGAAGGGCAAATCGTTTGGTGGTTTTAGCGAATGCAGGGACCAATGTCCGCTTCCATGTCTTCGCAGTAGATCCCAGTATGTCTGAAACGAAGCACTTTTCAGACAGGCAGCCCAGGGCCGGGAACTTGCGGCTTCCGGTCCAGTCGCCCGGCCCGAAACAGGAAGCCGACCCCCGCCGCCGCCCAGTCACCATGGGCCAGGACCATCATGAAGTCCGCGCGGCGTATCGAGACGCCTGTCATCGCACACCCCCAGTGAACCCGATGCTCGTCCCGCGTGCCGTCAACACCTAAGGGAAAAATCCCAGGCCCGATGTGCTAACCTGGGAGAAACAGACCGCTGGACCGAACTCGAACGAATCCGCACCGGTTGCAGACAAGGCGTCCCCGCTTCGGCTACAGTTGCGCCGAAAGCGACAATCATCGAAGGAGACTATCGAGGTGAACGAAGACGCCGCCAGCCCAAGGCCGCTCGCGGAGATTGCCAGCTATCATGCCCATATCTACTACGACGGGCAAAGCGAGCGACAACATGCCGAATGGCTGCGGCTTCGCATCGGAGAACGCTTCCGCGTGCGCCTGGGCAATTGGCATGAGCAGAAGGTTGGCCCGCATGATCAGGCAATGTACCAGGTCTCATTTGCTAGCGAGATTTTCGCCTCACTCGTCCCGTGGCTGATGCTGAATCATAGGGGGCTCAGCATACTCATCCACCCGAATACGACCAACCCAAGGCGCGACCATCTGGTCGATCCGGTCTGGATAGGCCGGCCGCTGGCCGTGAACGGCGATAGTCTTCCGCACGTTCATGAGGCGGAAGAGGCGCTGCCGCCCAACACCAACCCGTCCCTCTCGGCCTAGCAATTCTCGGCGCAAGCGTCCGCGCGGGCGAGGAGAAAGGCGGCTTCCCGCATGTTGCGGGTAAGCGTGGCCGCGGTCTCGAATTCGGAGCGGGCCTCGGCCAGCCGGCCGGCCCGAAACAGGAAGTCGCCCCTCGCCGCCGGCAGTGGCGCATAGTTGCGCAGCGCGGCGGCGTCGGCAATCTCGTCCACCAGCCGCAGGCCGGCTTCGGGCCCGAAGGCCATGCTGTGGGCGATCGCTCGATTGAGATCGACCACCGGTGAAGGCATCACGGCCCGCAGCCGGTCGTAGAGCGCTGCAATGCGGGGCCAGTCGGTATCAGCCGGACTGCGTGCGCGCGCATGGCAGGCCGCGAGTGCGGCTTGCAATGCATAGGGGCCATCGCCCCCGAGCGTCTCGGCGCGAGCCAGCGCGTCAAGGCCCCGGCGGATCAGCAATTGGTCCCAGCGTGCGCGATCCTGCTCGGTCAGCGGCACCAGGGCACCGTCCGGGCCAATGCGTGCCGGCAGGCGCGATGCCTGGATTTCCATCAGGGCCAGCAGGCCGAACACTTCGGCATCCTCGGGCATCAGCCCCGCCAGCATGCGGCCCAGCCGTTGCGCTTCCCGGCACAGGCCCGGCCGAACAAGATCGTCGCCCACCGTGGCGGCATAACCTTCATTGAAGATGAGGTAGACGACCTCCAGCACCGAGGAGAGCCGCGCCGTGCGTTCGGCGCCGCGCGGCACCTCGAAACTCAATCCGGCCTTGCCGATCGTCCTCTTGGCGCGGACGATGCGCTGGGCGATCGTCGCCTCAGTCGAGAGGAAGGCACGGGCGATCTCGTCCGTCGTCAGACCGCCGATGACACGCAGCGTGAGCGCGGCACGGGCGTCGGCCGAAAGCACGGGATGGCAGGCCGTGAAAATGAGGCCAAGCAATTCGTCGCCTAGATCGTCGTTCATGGCCGCTTCGATCATCCCGGGCGTGTCGTCGACCTCGCCGTCCAGCTCGCGCGCGATCTCCTCATGCTTGCGCGCGCGCATCTTGTCGCGACGGATCGCGTCGATGGCGCGGCGCTTGGCCACCGTCATCAGCCAGGCACCGGGATTGGCCGGAACGCCGGTACCGGGCCATTGCGACAGGGCAATGACCAGGGCGTCCTGCGCCAGTTCCTCAGCACGGTCGACATTGCGCACGACGCGGGCCAGACCCGCGATGAGCCGGGCCCGTTCAATGCGAAAAATCGCTTCGATCGCCTGGTGCGTCTCGCCTGCTGTCATGCCGCCGCATTGTCGGCCAAAGTCACAAGGCAGGCAAGCAGGCTGCGGCCGACAGTCGCTAGGGCCGCTGAGCTTCGCGCGGGTCCGCTCATGAATTTCCGTGACCTCCGGCGTCCGCTACTCCTGCCAATCAGCCATCTCGTACAACGGCCGGATTTCGATCTCGCTCGGTCCCGGCATCGGATTGGGGCAGCGCTTCACCCAGGCCACCGCCTCGTCCATGTCCTTGACCTCCCAAAGCCAGAAGCCGGCGACCAGCTCGCGGGTCTCGGCGAAAGGCCCGTCGATGACCCTGCGGCCGGGACCATCGAACGCAATACGCTTGCCTTCCGAGGAGGGTTTGAGGCCATCGGCGGTGAGCAGGATGCCGGCATTGCGCAGCTCGTCATTGTACTTGCCCATCGCCTCCATCATCGCCGTCGTCTCGGGCGTGGGGACAAAGCCCTTTTCGCTGTCTTCGGTCGCCTTCACGAACACCATCACTCGCATCGTCTGTCTCCTGTTTTGAGCCGGCCTCATCGGCCTCGCATCGAAACGACGAACGGGGTTTACGGAAATCGACATCGTCCCGCAAATTTCTTCGACGGTTGGGGCGCGCAGGCCGCTTCCGGGCCAGGGATCGAAGTCGGCAATGGTCAAAAGCCGGAAGCGGCCACCCGAAGACAATGGTTGCGAACCGCTAGCCTCCCAGGCCTGGCTCGGCAGGTCGCGATACATACTCGGGAAACTCCGCGGCGCCTCGGCTCAGGGCCTTCACCATGAGAAGGCCGTCATCAAAGAAGCCGTTTCGAACATAAAACTGGTGCGTGGGTTCCTTGCCAAGCACCATGGCGATACGAAAGACAGCGCATCCAGTCCGCTCACCCTCCGCCTCGATCCACGCCATCAGCCTGCTGCCCGTGCCAAGGCGGCGCAGCGTCGTGTCGACCACCACATGGTCGGCTTCGATGTACTTCCCGCACCAGAGCTGAATGCCCGTCCAGAAGCCGGAGACACCCACCATCCGATCGCCGACATAGGCCGCGATACAGCGGTAGTTGCCCTGCGCGAGCATTGCCGAGAGCCGTTTCCGAAACGCTGCTTCGTCCAGGTGCGAGTGGCTCAGCCGGTACACCGGATAGATCGAGAGCATCTCATCGAGCCCATTGAGTTCACGAATAACCACCTCGTCGGCCACGACGGCCCTCCTCCCCTGTCGTTCCACTCTGCGGTCGATCCCGGCTGCGGTCCAGTGGGATCTTCCAAGTCGGGGGGTTTAGCCGATGACCGCTTCGGGTCAAAAGCGGGGCCTGGCGATCGGCGCTGACGGCGGACAAGTTTCACCTGACCAAGTGGCTCCCGGCCGGCAAATCCCGACCACTACTGCGTCTCTCGTTTCCCGTTCAGCTGCGCCCGCGCGTCGCGGATCGAGGCGGCATAGGTCACCAGCGGCCGCTTGACGCCGTGGTTGATCAGCATTCGCCGTGTCTGCGGCGAGGCGCCCGATATGATGAAGCGGACACCGGCGCGCCTGGCCTTGCGGGCGGCGCCCTCGATGACATTGGCCGCGGTCGAATCGAGGAACGGCACGGCCGAGCAGTCGAGGATGAAATTCCTGCGCTGGTCGGCGATGCGGTCGAGCACGGTGCCGACAGTCGATGCGGCGCCGAAGAAGAAGGCGCCGGAGATGCGGTAGACGACGGTGTCGACGTCGCTTGCCTCGCTGGCATCATAGGCGCTGCCGCTGCTGTCTGCGACATCCTCCTGCACCAGCGGTAAGTCGGCCTCGACCGCGATCGACTTGGCCATGCGGTCGATGAACAGGATCGACCCCAGCACGAAGCCGACGACGATGCCCTCGGTCAAGTCGCGGAAGACGACGAGCAGGAAGGTCACCATCAGCACCAGCGCGTCGCCGCGCGACGCGCGCAGCAGCGTGGCGAAAGCCTGTTTCTCGAACATGTTCCAGCACACCACCGCCAGCACGCCGGCAAGGGCGGCAAGGGGGATGTAGCTGGCGAGAGGCGCGGCCACCAGCATCAGAGCAAGCAGGATGGCGGAGTGGATCATGCCGGAAATCGGTCCATGCGCGCCGGCCCGCACATTGGTCGCCGTGCGGGCGATGGTGCCGGTGGCGCAGATGCCGCCAAACAGGGCCGAGGCGATGTTGGCGAAGCCTTGCGCCACCAGTTCACAGTTGGAACGGTGCCGCCGACCGGTCATGCCGTCGGCGACGACGGCCGACAGCAGCGATTCGATCGCGCCGAGCAGGGCAAAGGCTATGGCATCCGGCAGCACGTCAATCATCCTGCCCAGGCTGACCGGCGGCAAGGAAGGCATTTGCAGGCTGCGTGGGATGCCGCCAAAGCGGGTGCCTATCGTCTCCGCAGGCAGCGCAAACAGCGCCACCACCAGCGAGGCCAGGCCGATGGCGACGAGCATGGCGGGCCATGTCGGCCGCCAGCGCTTCAGGCCGGCGATGGTGACGATGGTCAACACCGACACGAAGGTCGCGGCGAGGTTGATGGTGCCGGCCGCCTCACCGATCGCCATCAGTTTCGGCACCAGCGGTCCAGGCTCCTTGCCGGTAAGTTTCAGTCCGAACAGTTCGACGATCTGGCCTGAAAAGATGATGACGGCGATGCCGGCGGTGAAGCCGACCGTCACTGGATAGGGGATGAACTTGATGTAGGTGCCGAGGCGGAGATAGCCGATGGCGAGCAGGAAAACGCCGGCCATCATGGTCGCCAGCAACAGCCCGTCGACGCCGACCCGGGCCACCGTTGCTGCCACCAGCACGATGAAAGCGCCAGCGGGCCCACCGATCTGGAAGCGGCTGCCGCCGAGCGCCGAAATGATGAAACCGCCGATGATCGAGGTGTAGAGGCCACGCTCCGGCGTCACGCCCGAGGCAATCGCGATCGCCATCGACAGCGGCAACGCGACGATGGCGACGGTCAGGCCGGACATGAAGTCGGCCTTGAACTGCGGCAGATGGTAGCCCTCGCGCCAGACCGTCACCAGCTTTGGCGTGAACAATTCGGAAAATGTCGGCTTTGCCGACCCTTGGGCCGACTTCTGGGCCGACCTCTGGCCCGGTTGATGCACTGCCCGCTGCGCCTGATCCATGGACTGGTTTCCGCTCTAGAAAGGCGGCGGGATCGTCGGCAGGACTGTCGGCGGTCGCCGTCGCGACTTTATGCCGGCTCAGCCTTCGGATCCGGCGGCACGACAGGCTTGAGGCGCACGCCCCTGCCGCCGCGCTCGCTGGTCTGGTTCTCGCCGATCAGCTCCACCCCGGCCTCATCGAGAGCCTGGATGACCTTCATCAGCGTATCGACCACGCCCCTGACCACGCCGTCGCTCGCCTCCATCCGCTGGATGGTCGGAAGCGAAACGCCAGCGCGTTCGGCGAGCGTCTTCTGATCGACGCCGGCCAGCGCCCTTGCGGCGCGCATCTGCGCGGCAGTGATCATCGGCCGAAATCCCCGTCTGAGTCTGCGGCTATAGCGTATAATACCATCATTGTGATGTTTCAAGCATCAACATGAATGTCTGAGACGTAAGCGCCTGTTTGTCCATTTTGTCAGATACTTCCTGGGGACTTCGAGCTAGGGTGTTCCATCTGGGGCAGGGGGTAGCGCGGTTGAATCTTTTCAGGAGCGTCATGACATCGGCATGCGTGCTGTCGGTGGCTCTTTTGCTGGCAGGCTGCGGGCATGGGCTGATCAACCGACTGATTTGATTTCTGCCCGGGGCCGTCAATCTGCAATTTCGCTTTCGTCGTTCAGGCGGCGTCCGCGTCCCCGCTGCAACGCGCGGGCCGCCAACCAGCACAGCATTGCCCAGGCGAAGCCGGCGCACCAGCCGGCCAGCACATCCGACGGCCAGTGGACGCCGAGATAGATGCGGCTGACGCCGACCAGCAGCGTCACCAGCACGGCGAGCGACAACACATAGATCTTCGTCACCCTTCCCGGCAGGAAACTCGCCGCCAGCGAGCCGAGCGTCAGATAGGTCACCGCCGACAGCATGGCGTGACCGCTCGGAAAGGACAGCGAAGTTTCGTTGACCAGATGCGAAACGAGTTCGGGCCGCGGCCGGTCGACACCGAGTTTGAGCAGGCTCGACAGCACCTGGCCGCCCGCCACCGCGACGAAGATGAGCAGCGCCGTTGCCGGACGGCGGATCAACAACAGATAGACGATCGTCGCCGCCGTGATCAGCACCAGCACGGCCGAGCTGCCGAGGCTGGTGATATCGCGCATGGCGCCTTCCAGCCAAAGCGGGCCGATCGGCACACCCGGCTGGCCCGGCTGGCGGAAGGCGAGCAGGATTTCGGTGTCGAAGGCGTGCGGCGTGGTGGCCCGCGCCACCTCCATCAACTCCTCGAACCCCCACAGGCAGCCGGCGATGACCAGGCCGGCCAGCAGCACCGGGAATTCGATCCGGTTCAGCAGTGCATTGGCGGCGTTCTTCATCGGCAACTGGCCCGTTACAACCGCCCCTGCAGATAAGGTCCGAGCGTGATCAGCGCCACGGCGGCGATCGCCAGCACGATGCCGGTCGCCTGCAGCGTGTTGACGCGCTCGCCGAAGAACATCAGGGCGACGACATTCACCGAGACCAGCTGGATGACGGCCGAGAGACTGAACGACACCGACATGCCGAATTCGCGGATCAGCCGCAGCATGACCAGATTGCCCAGCGAATAGAGCGCCAGCGTCAGCAGGATCTTGCCAAGGCTCGGCGCCATGCCCCACTGCTTGGCCGCCATCGCCGCCAGCAGGAAGATCACCGTCGAAAAGCCAAGCTGCAGCAACCCCGAAAAACTCAACGTCCTGTCCCCTCTCGAAGCGGATCGCGCCGCGTGTATCGCGGACTTGTTTCCGAAGCGCGCCGGGACGTCAAGCGACGTTGATCAAACGAAGGCCTTGGCAACGGCAAGATGGAAGCTCAAAGTGCCGGCATCGCCCAGCCTGTCGATTGAAGGGCGGTCGGGGGCCATGATTCGCATTCTGCAAAACTTGTTGCGACGCTGGAGCGAGCTTTCTCTCGCGCTGCAATTCCTCGTTGCCGGCGGCTTTGGCCTTCTGGCCGTCATGCTGGTGGTGGGCGCCTGGGTGACGACACAGATCCGGGACGGCGTCATCCGCAATTCGGCTGCCACGACGGCGCTCTATGTCGACAGCGTGATTGCGCCACTGCTGCCCGACCTGCGCAAGAGCCAGGAACTCAGCGATAGCGTCAAACAAGCGCTCGATGAGACGCTCGGCCAGGGCGCGCTCGGCAAGCGCATCGTATCGTTCAGGCTCTGGCGCCGTGACGGCATGGTTCTCTATGCGAAGGAGGCGGGTTTGATCGGTCACCGCTTCGATCTGAGCCCCGGGCTGCGTTCCGCCTTCCAGGGCAATGTCGTCGCCCAATTCGATACGTTCGACGAGAACGAAAGCCAGGCGGAGGCGATCGGCTTGCCGTTGCTCGAGATCTACAATCCCGTGCGCGAGCCGTGGTCCGGCGAAGTGGTGGCCGTCACAGAATTCTATGAGGTCGCCGACGACTTCAAGACCACCCTGGCTTCCGCTCTGCTGTCAAGCTGGCTGATCGTGGCCGGCGCGACCCTGGCGGCATTTGTGCTCCTGTCCGGCATCGTCCTGCGCGGCAGCCGCACCATCGACGACCAGCGCGGGGCGCTGCGCCGCCAGGTGTCGGAGCTGCAGGGCCTGGTGGCGCAAAACAACGCCTTGCGGGTTCGCGTGCAGCGGGCGTCCCGCCGTGCCACCGCGCTCAACGAAAGATACCTGCGCCGCATCGGCGCCGACCTGCATGACGGTCCGGCCCAACTCGTCGCGCTGGCGGCGCTGCGCATGGATAGTCCGGTATTTTCCGGCGATGGCCATTCGAGCGAAAGCCGCTCGACCGAGGTTGCGATGATCCGCAAGACGCTGGAGGATGCGATGCGCGAAATACGCGGCATCTGCACAGGCCTCGTCCTGCCGCAGATCGAGACGGCTGCCACAACGGACATCCTGCGGCTGGCCGTCAACGAACACGAGATGAGGACAGGGACGTCGGTGACACTCACGCTGGCCGGACACTTGCCAGAGCCCGGTGCCTCCGAGAAGATCAGCATCTATCGTTTCGTGCAGGAAGGGTTGAACAATGCCTATCGCCACGGGCGAGGCAAGGATCAGGCGGTGAGTGCGGGGATGAAAGGCAGCAGGCTTTTCGTTGAAGTCTCGGACGGCGGGCCAGGCTTCGATCCGGCACGCGTCGAGGGCCTCGGGCTCGCCGGGCTCAGAGAGCGGGTCGAAAGCATTGGCGGCCAGTTCGAAACCTTGACCGGGCCGCACGGCACGCGATTGGTGATCCGCCTATCGGTCGAGGAGCAAGCATGATCGGCGCCATTCGCATTGCCATTATCGACGACCATCCCCTCTTTCGCGAGGGCGTGACGCGCAGTCTGACGGAAATCGGCGGCTTCGAGATGGTGGGCGAGGGCGCCACGGCGCAGGATGCCGAACGCATCGTCTCGACCGTACGGCCGGACATTCTGCTGCTCGATATCTCCATGCCGGGCGGCGGTCTGACCGCGGTTGCAAGCATCCTCGCCAGCCATCCCGCCCAAAAGATCGTCATGTTGACCGTTTCGGAGGCCAATGCCGACGTGACAAGGGCCCTGAACGCCGGGGTGCGTGGCTATGTCCTCAAAGGTGTCGGGTCGCGCGCGCTCGCAGACATCCTGCACAGCGTGGCGGCCGGGGAAAGCTATCTTTCGCCGACGCTGTCAGCCCGCCTGCTTTCGGATCTCCAGTCCCTGCAGCCGACCGACGGCATAGTGGACCGGCTGCGGCAACTCACCGAGCGACAGGCAGAAATTCTGCGACTGGTGGCGGAGGGCCTGAGCAACAAGGAAGTTGCCTTGCGGCTGGAGCTGCAGGAGAAGACCGTCAAGCATCACATGACCGGCGTGCTGTCGAAGCTCAATGTGCGAAACCGCACCGAAGCAGCCTTGATGATGCGTGAGTCGCGCGACCGGGACCGGAACCATTCGTAGAGGCTTCGGCCATCCGAGAGCGGCTCACCGTTTCACGGAAACGCCGAACAGCTCTATCAGGCGCGCTTTAAGTCTTTGTCGTTGCCTCTGCTTCTGGGCGACACACATCAGCCGGAAACCGGGTGGCAAAAGAGAGGTCACCTCCGCCGGGGGCGGCGGAGGTGACGTGTGAAGCCGGCCGTTGCCTGTTGGCCAACTTCACAACGCTTTGAGGCGGCTGACATCCGCCGGCGTGGCTCCGCGATCGATGATCGTGCGCCCGAGCGAATCCTCCATCCTGAAACGGCCATTCTCGATCTTTTCCATTATGCCGTCGGGATGCTGGACCGTGATCGTCTTGCCCTCCACATCGACCTCGTCACCGGTCTTGGCGTTGACATGACGACCGTTGCCATTTTCGTTCTGCCCCTGGTCGGATTTGGAGTTGCCGCTGGCGGTTCCGCTATTTCCTTTGCCGTTTCCGTCGCCGGCGCCGTTGTTTCCGTTACCGCTGCTATTGCCGCTGTTTCCGTTTCCATTGCCGCCGCTGTTGCCGCCGTTTCCATTGCCGCCGCTGTTGCCGCCGTTTCCGTTGCCGCCGCTGTTCCCACCGTTTCCGCCACCGCCGCCACCACCATTGCCGCCGCCACCGCCGCCCTTGCCGGCCTGTGCGCTGGCGGCGTGGATTCCAGGAGCGGAGCCGTGGAGGTCAATCTGATAGGGAGCGATGGTCAGCGCCAGCGCGGCCGCCGATCTGAGCGCCAGCCGGCAACAACGGGTCGTGATCGATCTATACATGGTGATCTCCGTCGATTGAGCTGGCGTGCCACCGTCGACGTTGGAGTTGCACCAGCATCGCCGAAAGAAAAGATACCCGAAAGCCGTATCCGACCGTTGCGCTTGTCACCCAGGACCTTTGCAAGCGCAAGATTGGACTAAAGTCCCAAGCCTGTGCTAATATATGCTTTGTATGGACGGCGGCGACCGCCATCGCCGACTGGAAGCTGGCTTACCTGATGCCGCCGAACATCAAGTCACCTCCGCCGGGGGCGGCGGAGGTGACTTGTCAAACTAATCGTTCCCCGGTTGACCTGCTTCACAGGGCCTTCTGCTTCACAAGGCCCGAAGACGACTGATGTCGTTTGCAGTCGCCGGACGTTCGACAATCGTGCGGCCGAGCGCATCCTTCATCTGGAAACGGCCGTTCTCGATCTCTTCCGTGATGCCGTCGGGATGCTCGACCTCGATTGTGTTGCCGTCTACTTCGACCCTGTCGCCGGTTTTCGCATTGACGTGATCTCCATCATCGTCGTGACCTTTGCCGACCCCGGAATTGCCGGCTGCGCCGTGATCGTCGCCGGCGCCATTGTCTCCGCCAGCGTTTCCGGAGTTACCGTTTCCGTTGCTGCTGTTGCCACTGCCGCCGCTCCCGCCGCTGCCGTTTCCACCGCCGCCACCGCCACTGCCATGTCCGCCATCCTTGGCATGCGCGCTTGCGGCAACGATGCCTGGACCAGAGCCGTGGAAAGCGAGTTGATAGGGGGCGATGGCCAGCGCCAGTGCCGAGGTCGCCCTCAGCGCCAGCCAGCAACAGCGGGTCGCGATCGATCTGCGCATCCTGGTCTCCTCTTCGATCAGGCAGGCGGATTTCAGGCAGGCGGATTTCACCGCCGGCGTTTTCGCAAGGGACCTACCATCGCCGACATGGCGGCCTCGCGTAACCGGCCCACGACCGATGCGGTGCCGCCAAGGGACCTTTGCCGGACCTGACAAGGGACCTTTGTCCCAGTGTTACGTGCTGCTCGCAGAGTGCTTAGCCGACGTCTCAGAATGCTGTCGCGGCTGAAAGGCTTTTGATGTCACGAAAATGTGATCAGGTGACTATAAGGGGGTTGAAGAGGCAACACGCTCCAGCCACCCGCAAAGCCAGAGGCAAGCCAGATGACCGAACACCGCTCGCCCGACGCCAAATTCCGCACCAGCCTGCTCGAGGAAAACGCCGGCCCGGCCACCAATCCCACCGACAACCGCACCATGGGCGAGATCATCGCCGCGCGGTTCTCGCGCCGTGGTTTCCTGAAAGGCTCGCTGGCCGTCTCGGCGATCGCCGCCACAGTCAGCCCGCTGGCGCTGGTCAGCGCCGACCAGGCCCGGGCCGCCGAAGGCTCCGCCTTCGCGTTCGACGAACTGGAGGCCGGCATCGACGACAAGCACCATGTCGCGCCGGGCTACGATGCCGATGTGCTGTTGCGCTGGGGCGATCCGCTGTTTGCCGATTCGCCTGAGTTCGACCCGACGAAGCAGTCCGCGCAGGCGCAGGCGAAACAGTTCGGCTACAACAACGACTATGTCGGCTACATCGCGATCGACGGTTCGGCCGAACACGGCCTGCTGGTCGTCAACCACGAATACACCAACCCGCATCTGATGTTCCCGGGCATCGTCAAGATCGTCGAGAAGGACGGCAAGAAGTCGGCCGACGTCGCACCGCTCAGCAAGGAACAGGTCGATGTCGAGATGGCGGCGCATGGCGGCACCATCGTCGAGATCCGCAAGGACGGCGGCAAATGGCAAGTGGTGCGCGACGGCAAGCTCAACCGCCGCGTTACTTCCAACACCGAAATGGCGCTGTCCGGCCCGGTTGCCGGCCATGACCGCGTCAAGACCAATGCCGACCCGTCCGGCACGAAGGTTTTGGGCACCTTCAACAATTGCGCCGGCGGCGTCACGCCGTGGGGCACCTATGTGATGGCCGAGGAGAACATCCACGGCTATTTCTCCGGCGAATTGCCCGAGGGCCACAAGGAAGCCGCCAACTACAAGCGCCTCGGCATTCCCGAAGGCGCCTATGAATGGGCGGCGCACTATGACCGCTTCGACCTGGCCAAGGAGCCGAACGAGGCCAACCGCTTCGGCTGGATCGTCGAGGTCGATGTCAACGATCCGACCTCGACGCCGAGGAAGCGCACCGCCATGGGCCGCTTCAAGCACGAGGGCGCCGAATCGATCGTCGCCAAGGATGGCCGCGTCGTCTTCTATCTCGGCGACGACGAGCGCTTCGACTATGCCTACAAGTTCGTCACCAGCGGTAAGTTCAATCCCAATGACCTCGCGGCCAACAAGGATCTGCTCGACGACGGCACGCTGCATGTCGCCAAGTTCGCCGAAGACGGCTCCGTCGAATGGCTGCCGATCGTCTTCGGCCAGGGACCGTTGACCGCCGAAAACGGCTTTGCAAGCCAGGCCGACGTGCTGATCGAGACACGACGCGCCGCCGACCTGCTCGGCGCCACCAAGATGGACCGCCCAGAGGACATCCAGCCCAATGCCGTCAACGGCAAGGTCTATGTCATGCTGACCAACAATTCGAAGCGCAAGGCAGACCAGGTCGATGCCGCCAACCCGCGCACCGAAAACGCTTTTGGCCACATCATCGAGATCGCCGAGGATGGCGGCGATTTCACTGCCACCAAGGGCAAGTGGGAAGTGCTTTTGAAATGTGGCGATCCGGCGGTTGCCGATGTCGGCGCCACCTTCTCGACGGCGACGACGGCCAATGGCTGGTTCGGCATGCCCGACAATTGCGCGGTCGATTCAGCCGGACGCCTGTGGGTCGCCACCGACGGCCAGAGCCCAAAGACCACCGGCCGCACCGATGGGCTGTGGGCGGTCGACACCGAAGGCTCGGCGCGGGCAACCTCGAAACTGTTCTTCCGCGTGCCGATCGGCGCCGAAATGTGTGGCCCGCTGTTCGCCCCTGACGATCAGACCGCCTTTGTCGCCGTCCAGCATCCGGGTGACGGCGGCGAGGACTGGGAAGCGTTCGGCCGCCCATCCTACTATGAGGACCTGTCGACGCGCTGGCCCGACTTCAAGCCCGACATGCCGGTGCGGCCGGCGGTCGTCGCCATCACCAGACAGGGCGGCGGCAAGATCGCGGTTTGATAACAAGCACCGCAATCTCAGGGAGGGGTTTCGGCGAGCCGAAGCCCCTCCTTTTTTGCGTCAATCATTCAAGCCACGGGAAAGATTGGCAATTTACACATGGCGCCCTAGGTCTTTACCAGGAGATTGCCATGCCGAAGTCCGTTTATGACCGTGGCGTGCTCAAACCTGCCGAAGTCGCAACCTTGCAACGTGTGTTCGACCTGCCGGCGCCGCGAAGCGCATCCCGAATCGGCCGAGGCTCGCGAACTGGCTCTCACCCTGCTGGCGCTGCACAATGCCGGCATGGTGGAAGAGGACATGCTGATGAAGGCTGTCGGCTTCCGGAGGCTTGAGCCCAAGTCAGCGTGAAGCGCCGGATTGGTCGGAGGTGCCAGCGGAACTGGCAATCCGTTTGGTGATCGCCTTGGCCATGATGCCGGCATTGGCGAAGCAGCCGCGAATGCTCGGCCGCATGCCGGTGAACCACAGGCCGGGCAATTTTGGATCGGCTTGCCCGCCGTTGAAGAGCGGAACGCCCTTCTTGTCGAGGACGCCGAGCTTGCCGACCATGGGCTCCAGGCCGGTGCGGTAGCCTGTCGCGGCAATGACGATGTCGGGATGGATCAGGTTGCCATTGGCAAGGATCACGCCGTCGCGAGCGAATTCCCGTATCGCCGGCACCACAACGATCTTGCCGGCCTTTATGGCGCTGACGGCGCCGTCATCGGCGGCGATCGCGGTATAGTCCGAGGTCAGGCGGCTGGCGCCACCCGAAGGCGCGGGCGGCATGCCGAATTTGGTCAAGTCGCCGAAAACCAGGCGCTGCGCCGCCGCCATCACCGCATCGGCGACCCGCAAGGGCAAGCGCGCCATGAACGGCGAAAGCCGATGCACGGCGATCTTGCCGATCCGCTTGGGCAGCAGCGCGGGGCCGTTGCGGGCCGACAGCCAGATGGCGGCCGTGTTTATGCCGGCCAGATGATTGAGCGTATCGAAGCCCGAATTGCCGGCGCCGACGACCAGCACTTTCTTGCCGGCATAGTCCCATGCGTCGCCGAAATCCGCCGCGTGGATGATGCGGCCGGCGAAACCCGTCATGCCTTTCCATTCGGGAATGAAGGGCTGCCTGTCGCGGCCGGTGGCGATGACGACATGGCGGGCCAGGCGCAGTCCGGCGCTGGTCAGCAGCGCCCAGTGATCGCCCTTGAAGACGATTTCTTCGACAGCAACGCCAAACTGCACCGGGAGCCGGTTCTCCTCCCTGAAATCATTCATATGGCGGATGACGACAGTCTTATGCGGAAAGGCAGGCGTGCCCGGGGGATAGGCAAGACCGGGCAGAGAAGACAGATCGCGATGGGTGTTGAGATGCAATTGCCGATGCCGCCGGTGCCAGGGCTCGGCCAGGCGGCTTTCCTTTTCCAGGATCGCCGTGGGCACGCCGGCGTTCATCAAGGCATGTGCGACGGCCAGCCCGGCGGCACCGGCGCCGACGACGATCGCCGGCTCGACCGGTTCGTTCGTCACCGGTCTGATGGTCGTTTCAGCCATTCCTTCTTTGATCTCCATTCGACCCTTCCGACGCCACGCTTCCCGTGGTCGCCAAGGGAGGCCGCGGCGGCTCGATCCTGCGGTTGATTTATATATCGCGAATCGAACCCGAATTTCGAGCATGCGCCGTCCGCGATTGCGCACTATATGGCATATGCGCGATATCAGCGGTAATCAGGTCGCGGCAATGTGATTGATTCGAGGCCCTGGGGCTGGCGGGTCTCTGCTATTCCCCCACGTGCATGCCGGAAATCGAGTCGATTTCCGGGGTCATGCGCAGAATCAAAGTGTTACAGCACCTTTGCGCGTCCTGGGCGCGGCGCTGTAGGCGGCTCGCGGAATTTCGACCATGCCCTCCTTGCGGATCTATTTCGACAAAATCCTTGAGGACGTCGCGCCAAAGGTGGCGCGGCAGAGGCTGACCCATGTCCAGCGCCTGGCGCTTGTTCGCCGCCATGGTGACTTCTCGCTTGCCTATTCGACCGCCGTGCAAGGCAAGCTTTCCTATTTCGGCGACGCCGACGGCTACATCGCCTTCGGCACCAAGATGGGGCGCCATTTCGCGCTCGGCGATCCGGTGGTGGCTCCAATGCTGCTGCCCGATTACATCACACGCTTCGTCGAAACCGCCGGCAGCCCGTGGTTCGTGCAGATCGGCGAGGAGACGGCGCGGGTGCTGGCCGGGCTCGGCTACAAGATCAATCGCCTCGGCATCGACACCCGCCTCAACCTGCCCGACCATGATTTTTCCGGAAAGCGCAACGAGACCGTACGCTATTCCGAGCGCTGGCTGTTGAAGAAGGGATTTTGGTTCGACGAGGACAAGCGGACCGTCCATCTCGACGAAATCGCCCGGCTTTCCGAAAACTGGCGCGGCGACCGCATCGTCAAACGCTGGGAGATGGGCTTTCTCAACCGCCCCTTCGCCGACCATCTCGGCACCGACATGCGCCGTTTCGTCCTGCACGGCCCCGATGGCGGACTGGTCGCACTGCTCGACTTCGACCCGCTGTTTCGCGACGGCAAGGTGATCGGCTACACCACGGCGTTCAAGCGCAAGCATATCGACGCCTCGCCGCACGCCGAGATCGGCCTGACCAAATTCGCCGTCGACCGTTTCCGCGAGCAAGGCATCTCGGTGGTCACTCTCGGCCTGTCGCCGATGCTCGATGTGGGCCCGAGCGGGTTTGCCGAAAGCGATTTCTGGCGCAATGCCTTCCAGCGCGCCTACTCCTCGCCTTGGGTCAACCGCCGCAGGTTCAATCTGCAAGGCCAAGCAGCGTTCAAGCGCCGCTTCCACGGTGTCGAGGAGCCGGTCTACATCGCCTTTCGCAAGGGGACGTATGTGGAGATGCTGGGGCTGCTCCGGCTGGTCAAAGCGATCTGACAGGACTTGGATTCAACCAATCCGTCAGTTCCTTAGCCGGTAACCGGTCCTGAAGATCCAGGCGACGATCGCTATGCAAACCAGCAGGAAGACGATCGTCATGCCGAGGCTGACGCCGACCGAGACATCGGACTTGCCGAAAAAGCTCCAGCGGAACCCGCTGATCAAATAGACGACCGGGTTGAACAGCGTCACAGTGCGCCAGATGCCGGGCAGCATGTCGATCGAATAGAAGCTGCCGCCGAGGAAGGTGAGCGGCGTGATGATCAGCAGCGGCACCAGCTGCAATTGCTCGAAGCTCTTCGCCCAGATGCCGATGATGAAACCGAACAGGCTGAAGGTCACCGCCGTCAGCACCAGGAAGCCAACCATCCAGAACGGGTGCTGGATGGTCAGCGGGACGAATAGCGAGGCGGTGGCCAGGATGATCAGGCCAAGCAGGATCGACTTGGTCGCCGCACCGCCGACATAGGCGATGACGATCTCCAGATAGGAGACCGGCGCCGACAGGAGCTCGTAGATCGAGCCGACGAACTTCGGAAAGTAGATGGCAAAGGAGGCGTTGGAGATCGACTGCGTCAGCAGCGACAGCATGATCAGCCCCGGCACGATGAAGGCGCCGTAGCTGATGCCGTCGATCTCGGTGATGCGCGAGCCGATGGCCGAGCCGAAGACGACGAAATAGAGCGACGTGGAGATGACCGGCGAGACAATGCTCTGCAGGACTGTGCGGAAGGCGCGCGCCATTTCCATCCGGTAGATCGCCCATACCGCACGCAGGTTCATGGCTCTCTCCTCACCAGATTGACGAAGATCTCCTCGAGCGAACTGTTTTGCGTGTCGATGTCGCGGAACTGGATGCCGCCGGCCTCGAGATCGCGGATCAACGAGGCGACGCCCGGCCGCTCGGCCTGGTTGTCATAGGTGTAGGTCAGCTGCCCGCCATCCGGCGACAGCTCCAGCGCATAGCGCGAGAACGTTTCGGGAATGGCCGTCAGCGGGCTGCGCAGCTCCATCACCAGCCGCTTGCGGCCGAGCTTGTGCATCAGTTCGGCCTTGTTCTCGACCAGGATGATCTCGCCACGGTTGATGACGCCGACGCGGTCGGCCATCGCCTCGGCTTCCTCGATATAGTGGGTGGTGAGGATGATGGTGACGCCGTCCTCGCGCAGCCGACGCACCATCGCCCACATGTCCTGGCGCAGTTCGACATCGACGCCGGCGGTCGGCTCGTCGAGGAACAAGACGCGCGGCTCATGCGACAGCGCCTTGGCGATCATTAGCCGGCGCTTCATCCCGCCCGACAGCGTAATCGCCTTGGCGTCCCTCTTTTCCCATAGCGACAGATCGCGCAGCACCTTCTCGACGAAGGCCGGGTTGGCCGGCTTGCCGAACAGGCCACGGCTGTAATTGACAGTCGCCCAGACGCTCTCGAAGGCGTCGATGGTCAGTTCCTGCGGCACCAGGCCGATCAGGCTGCGCGCGGCGCGGTAGTCCCTGTTGATGTCGTGACCGTCGACGGTGACGGTGCCCGACGACCGATTGACGATGCCGCATACGATCGAGATCAGCGTCGTCTTGCCGGCGCCGTTGGGGCCGAGCAGCGCGAAGATCTCGCCGCGCTCGATATCGAGGTTGACTTCCTTGAGCGCGGTGAAGCCGGTGGCGTAGGTCTTGGAGACCCCGGAAATGGACAGGATGGAGGGCATGGCTGAAAACGGCTGCCTGAAAGAGGTCCCCTGATATAGGCTGAATGTCGGTGCGTGCAACCGCAAGTCGACGCCGCTGCTGACAGTTCTCGACAATCGTCGCAGGCCGGCCAGTGCAGACCGGCGGCGGTTGCAATCCGACACGGCAGCAGCACGCATGCGTCATCTTGCCCGGGCGCTGCGGCGTTCCGCCTCGCGGCGGGACGCCGCTTTGACCGACAGTAGCGACGGGCTTATTCTTGCCACATTAGAAGCAGCCGGAGCCCACCATGGACCCGCTCATCCTGTCGCGCATGCAATTTGGCGCGAATATTTCGTTCAACATCCTGTTTCCGACGATCACCATTGCGCTTGGCTGGGTGCTGCTGTTCTTCAAGCTCCGCTACAACGCGACAAACGATTCCGCCTGGATGCGCGCCTATTTCACCTGGGTGAAGGTGTTTGCATTGTCCTTCGCCATGGGCGTGGTGTCAGGCGTCACCATGAGCTTCCAGTTCGGCACAAACTGGCCGGGCTACATGGAAAAGGTCGGCAACATTGCCGGGCCGCTGCTGGCCTACGAGATCCTCACCGCCTTCTTCCTCGAAGCGGCCTTCCTCGGCATCATGCTGTTCGGCTTCCGCCGCGTCTCCAACCGCATCCACACGCTGGCGACGGTGCTGGTGGCAGGCGGCACGACCCTCTCGGCGTTCTGGATCATCGCGCTCAATTCCTGGATGCAGACGCCGGCCGGCTTCGAGATACGCGATGGCGTCGCGCACGCTGTCGACTGGTGGGCGATCGTCTTCAACCCGTCGATGCCCTACCGGCTGGTCCACATGCTGCTCGCCTCCGGCCTGACGGTGTCGTTCCTGATCGCCGGTCTGTCGGCGCTGCGCTATCTCTATGGCGACCGCTCGGAATCGATGTGGAAGGCGCTGCGCACCGGCGTCTTCACCGCGGCGATCCTGATCCCGATCCAGATCTTCGCCGGCGACCAGCACGGGCTGAACACGCTGGAGCACCAGCCGCAGAAGATCGCCGCCATGGAGGCCAACTGGAACACCGGCCCCAACGTGCCGCTGGTGCTCTTCGCCCTGCCCGACGAGGCGGCGAAGGAAAACAGGTTCGAGATCGCCATTCCCGACGGCGCCAGCCTGGTGCTGCGGCACCGCACCAGCGGCGTGGTGCCGGGGCTGAACGACTATCCCGGAAACCATCCGCCGGTCTTTCCAATCTTCTGGAGCTTCCGCATCATGGTCGGTACGGGACTGCTGATGCTTGCGGTTTCCTGGTCGGCCGCCTTCTTCCTCAAGCGCCGACACAGCCTGCCGAGGCCGCTCGCCATGCTGATGGTGCCGATGGCGCTGTCGGGCTGGCTGGCGACGCTGGCCGGCTGGTACACCACCGAGATCGGCCGCCAGCCCTGGCTGGTAACCGGCGTGTTGAAGACCGCCGACGCGGTCGGCCCGGTGGCCGGCAGTCATGTCGCGCTGACGCTGGCGATTTACCTCATCCTCTATGTGCTTTTGCTGATCGCCTATCTCGGCGTGCTGGTGCACCTGGCGCTGAAGGCGGCGAAGGACGGCGATTCATCGCCGCTGCCTGGCGTGATGAACGCAGCCCTGTCGCAGCCGGCGGCCGGCGAGTGAGGAGAGGACAATGACCTTCGACTGGCCAACCCTGCTGCCCCTGATCTTCGCCGGCCTGATGGGCCTAGCCATCCTGATCTACGTCATACTCGACGGCTTCGATCTCGGCATCGGCATCTTGTTCGCCGCCGCCGAAGACACCGAGCGGGACACGATGGTCGCGGCCATCGGTCCGTTCTGGGACGCCAACGAGACCTGGCTGGTGCTGGCCGTCGGCCTGCTGCTGGTCGCCTTCCCGCTGGCGCATGGGGTCATCCTGACCGCGCTCTACATCCCGGTTTTCGTGTTGCTGATCGGGCTGATCCTGCGCGGCGTCGCCTTCGATTTTCGCGCCAAGGTGCCGAGCGGCAAGAAGCATCGCTGGAACCGTATTTTCTTCCTGGGTTCGGTCATCGCCTCGCTGGCGCAGGGCTATATGCTGGGCGTCTATGTGCTCGGCCTCGATGTCGGCCCGGGCGGCGTGGCGTTCGGCGTGCTGGTGGCGCTCTGCCTTGCCGCGGCTTACGCGGCGATGGGTGCCGCCTGGGTGATCTACAAGACCGAGGGCGATCTGCAGAAGAAGGCCGTGCGCTGGTTGCGCACCGCCCTTGTGCTGACCGCGCTCGGCATGGCCGCGGTGTCGCTGGCAACGCCGTTCGCCAGCCCGCGCATCTTCGACAAATGGTTCGTCTTTCCCGCGATGCTCTATCTGTCGCCGCTGCCGATCCTGTCGGCACTGTTGTTCCTGTGGCTGTGGCGGCAGACCTTTCATCTGCCCAGGCCCGACGACCGCCATTCGCTGACGCCGTTCCTGACGCTGGCCGCCATCTTCGCGCTCGGCTTTGCCGGTCTTGCCTGGTCGTTCTATCCATTCGTGGTGCCCGACAGGCTGACCATCTGGCAGGCGGCCTCTGCGCCGGAAAGCCTGGCCATCATCCTGGCCGGCACGGTGGTCGTGCTGCCTGTCATCATCTTCTATTCGTTCTATGCCTACCGGGTGTTCGGCGGCAAGGCGACGGATTTGACCTACGACTGACGGCCCTTACCGGTCGCAAATGGCCATCCTGCAGATCAAGCAGGTGCGGTGCTTCAGATCAGCCCCGAGTCGCGTGCCGCAGCCGTGGCTTCGCCACGGGAGATGGCGTCCAGTTTTCCCAGAACCGCCGAGACGTGGTGGTCGACCGTCTTCGGCGAAATGGCGAGGTGGTCGGCAATCCGCTTGTTGGAGAAGCCGCGCTCGATCAACTGCAGCACTTCCATCTGGCGCAGGGTCAGCCCGGCGCTGTTTGCGCGCGTGGTGCGGCGCGGTCCCCGCGCGATGTGATTGACACCGTTTCGCCGCATGAGGTCGCGCACGTGCTGGGCGACCGGCCTGGCGCCGAGGTTTTCGAATATCTCGAGCGCCGAGCGCTGCGCCGCCTCATCGCCCTGAACCAGGGCAAGCCCACGTTCGAAGGGAGCGTCCATCGCGGCCCACAAATCCGCCGCCCCTTGCCAGTCGCCTTCCAGAAGCATCCGGTAGGGCGCGGCCATGCCCGACGTGTCGCCGGGGCCGATCGCCGGCACCAACAAACGCCGCCAGCTGGCCAGTTCGGCAAAGACCGCAGGCTTCGGTGAAAGGCTTTCGGCAAGGTCTATCAGCCGCAGCGCCTCGTCCTCTTCCGCCTCGCCCAGCCATGCCTGTTCGGCGACGACCGCCGCATAGGGCAGCAGCCTCTGCAGCTCAGCACCCTTTTCGAGAAACCGCTTCATTTCCGCCAGAAGCGGCTCGGCTGAAGGATCGCCGCGGCGCAGGCGCAATTTCGCCAGAGCCACCAGTGCGGGATAGCGCACCAACGCGGCTGCGCGGTCGTTGGTGACGACTTCCAGCGCTTCGGCAGCCGCCTCGTCCCATCGTCCGTAACGCAGCAGCAACTGCGCCCGCACGCCGCGCATGTAGTCACGCCAGGTCGCGAGGTCGTTCTCGACGCAATAGTCGATGCCGCGATCGAGAAAGGACTGAGCCTGGTTGTAGTCCAGCTGGTTCATTTCACTGCAGGCGCAATTGGTGAAGGCACGCGCCACGTGTTCCTGGAAATTCTGCTCGAGCGCGATTTCGAGACTGCGGGCAAGGTGCAGCCGCGCGCTGGGCAGGTCCAGCCATTGTTCGGCAGCGCCGACATTGTTGAGCGCATGGCAGACGATGTCCGGCCGGTCCACCTGTTCGGCGAGCCTGATCGCCTTGTCGCCCAACGACAATGTCTCGTCGAGCCTTTCGGCCAGCATCGCCAGCTGTGAGAGATTGGAGTAGGCCATGGCCAGTTCCGGCCCCGCCGGTGTGGTCTCCAGCAACGCGACCGCCTGGGCGCCGAACTGATCGGCGGCCTCACGGTCGCCCATCAGATAGGCGAAACGCGACAGGCATCTGAGGCTGTCGCCTTCCTTCAGCGTATTGCCCAGGGCGCGCTGCAGCGCGCGCGCCTGCTGCTGGGCCTCGATGGCCTCGGCGATCCGGCCGATCAGGTGGCATTCGAAGGCATAGTTCTCGTACAGGCCGGCGCGCTCTTCCATGGGCAGGCCGTCAGCCTGTCGCAAGGCGACCTCGTAGTAGCCGGCGGCATCGCGATGCGCGCCGATGCGGGAAGCCTCCCGGGCGGCGACCGGCGCCAGTTCGCGCACCGCCTCCAGATTGTGCGCCTCGACCGCGTGGTGCACCAGGCGCGCGGTGGCGATGTCGCCCTTTTCGAGCATCGCTGTCAGGGCGCGCTGGTTGAACTCTCTTCTGTGGCTTGTCGTCAGCATCGTCTCGATGGCGCGGCGGGCGATGTCGTGCCGGAAGGCATAGCCGTCGCCCAGATCGTCGAGCAGGCCATTCGAGACGCATTCCGCAAGCTGGCCGGCACTGGCCACGCCGCACAGGCCCTGCAGGGCCCAGGCGTCAGCCCGTCTTGGGAACACCGACACCGCGTCGAGCATCGAGCGGGCGCCGGCCGACAGGCGTTCGGCGCGCGCCAGCACCGCATCGCGCACGCTGGCCGGCAGCGCCGTTTCATTTTCGGCGCTCAACAGTTCGGTGACGAAAAAGGCGTTACCGGCCGTGGCCCGGTAGATGGCATCGCCGTCGCGGCCGGCGGCATCGGCGAGCGACAGCACCGCTGCCTCGCTCAAAAGCGGCACGTCGATGCGCGCGACGCTGCCCGACGGGATTTCGCCCAGCGCGCGGCGCACGCGCATCTGCCCCTCGCTGCGATCGGTACGCGCCGTCACCAGCAGCACGATATGGGTGTTGGCAATGCGACGGCCGAGAAAGCGGACGAAGTCGAGTGTCGCGTCATCGGCCCAGTGCAGGTCTTCGATCACCAGCAGCGTTGCGCCCGTCCTCGCCTCGAAGACATCCAGCGCGTCGGAAAACAGCGGCAGCCGTTGTCCCTGCCGGGCGTCGACCGCCTGCGGCATCGCCCATTGCGCCTCGCGCGCAAGATCGTAAAGCGGCCCGAGCGGATCGGGGATCGACAGATCCTCGCAAGCGCTGCGGAAGATGCGCGCCTCCTGGCCGGCACCGCTGACGAACGCATCGACAAGCGTCGACTTGCCGGCACCCGCCTCGCCCGACAAAGCCGCCACGCGACCACGGCCGCGCGCGGCTTCCGTCAGAAGGTTGTCCAGTTGCGCCAGCTGTGACTGCCGTTCCAGAAGCATCGTCATTCGCTCATGGTGATCCCGGTTGCCGCCACCCCACCCCAGCTCGACCGCCAGGATAGCCCGGCTCGGTATCTGCTTTGTGGCTCCAGCACTGAACGTCGTTAACATGGGGAATCGTCCCGCCAAACATGGGGAAAGGCTCCGATGCGCGTCCTTTGCGAGCGTGATCTTTGTCCAACCGCGCTCAAAATCGAGCGTGAAGCAATGGAAAGGGAAGCCTCCCATGCCCCGTTACCTGATTGAACGTACATTTCCGGATGGCCTCAACGTGCCGATGAACGAAGCCGGCGCCGATGCGCTGGGCGGCGTCATCATGCGCAACGCGGAGAAAGGCGTGACCTGGGTGCAGTCCTTCGTGTCGCCCGACAAGAAGCACACCTTCTGCGTCTACGACGCGCCCTCGCCGGAGGCGATCCGCAGCACCGCCCAGATGAACTCGCTGCCGGTCGACAAGATCACGGAGGTGAGGGTTCTTGAACCCTACTTTTATCGCTGATGAAGATACGATCGCTCGAGGCGGCAATGGCGACATGCCGGCCGGTGTCGCGGCCATGGCAAACAGCGGCCGCGCGCCCTCCTTGCCCGGCCGTCTATGGCGGATCGCGGTGGAGCTGCCCGCGCAACTGCTGGGCAAGCGCCGCTTGCCACCGGAAAGCGACCATCTGAGGCACGATATCGGCTTGCCGGCGCGGCAGATGCGGCGGGACTGGCGAGATTACGACCGGTGGGATCGCTGACGACCCGGCCGCCCGCAGTCGACGCTGTAAGGTGGCCGGGACGGCGTAACTGCCAATCTCCCCCTCAAGGGGGAGATGCCCGGCAGGGCAGAGGGGGCGCGGTCGCGCCGACGCCTCTTCGTCAAAGCTGCCTCAGTTGCTGGCCGACAGCACCAGCACCGGCTTCTCGCTGTACAGCGCCGGGAACAGCTGCTTGAGGTTCGCAACCTTGGGCAGGTCGTTGTAGACGATGTAGGGGTAGGTCGGGTTCAGGGTCAAAAAGTCCTGGTGGTAGTTCTCGGCCGGATAGAAGGTCTTGCCTGTTTCCAGCGTGGTGACGATCGGCTTGGGGAAGACCTTGGCCTGGTCGAGCTGGGCGATGTAGCTCTGCGCAATCTTCTTTTGCGCATCGTTTTCGGCAAAGATCGTCGAGCGGTACTGCGTGCCGCTATCGGGACCCTGGAAATTCAGCTGGGTCGGGTTGTGGGCGACCGAGAAATAGACCTGCAGCAGCTGGCCATAGGTGACAACAGACGGATCATAGGTGATCTCGACGGATTCGGCATGTCCGGTGCTGCCTGAGCCGACGGTCTCGTAGACGGCGGTGTCCTTGCTGCCGCCGGTGTAGCCGGAGACCGCCTTGCTGACGCCCTTGACGTGCTGGAAGACGCCTTGCACGCCCCAAAAGCAGCCGCCGGCGAAGATCGCCTTCTCGCTGCCGCTGGTCGCCTTCTCGTCGATCGACGGCGGCGGGATGACCACCGCGTCCTCGGCGGAAACCGCCGGCGTCAGCCAGAAGGCGGCGCCCACGGCGGCAAGCGCCAACGCGGCGAGCGCGCTCCTGGCAAAATTCGACTGTCGTCTGGCGACTGGTTTTCGAAAGTCGGTCATGGCTGAGCTCCTGTGACGTCCATCATGTGGAGTCTATTGGATAAAAGAGGATCATGCGACGGTGAGTTGCGGCCGAAGCCTCACTTTCACGTGCGTCCAGATCCGGTCCTGGTGTCAGGACCGAAGCCGGGAGCAGCGTCAACTCTAGTTGGCCGGGGCCATGGCATCCGTTGCCGGCTTCATGGCGTCCGTTGCCGGCTTCATCGCATCGGCTGCCGGCTTCATGGCATCGGCGGCCGGCTTCATGGCGTTGTCCGCGGGCTTCATGGCGTTCGTGCTCATCGCGTCGGGTGCCATGGCGTCGGCCGGTTTCATCGCGTCGGTCGCCGGCTTCATGGCGTTGACGGCGGGCTTCATGGCGTTGGTCGCGTCGTCGGCGCGGGCGATGCCGCCGGCAAACAGCGCCGTCGAGCACAGAGCGAGAGCCAGTGCCGGCAGCGTCATCCGGGAAAAAGTCGTCATGGTGGTCTCCTTAGGGTTGGGGATGATGGCGCACTTTTCGGTGAGCCGGGTTGTCGCGGCGCCGCTGCTGCGGCGTTGCGCGGGTCGTTGTCTGCGCATGATCCTTTCCGGGACGATGCGCAGGGGAATATCAGTTGGTCGCGGCGGCCAGGATCGGTCCGCCGCCCGGCGACTGGACCAGCACCGCGGTGCTGAGCCCGCCGGAGGCGGCCGGCACATCGAGTGCGGTGGCGTCGCCGGTCCAGCTGCCAATCTTGTTCAGCGAATGCACGACATTGGCGTGCGGCAAGGTGCGGCCGGTGTTTTCCCCGCGCGCCACCGGCACCTCGACGACACCCTTGGCATAGTGCACCAGCCAGACATCGGCCCGGCCGCCCGGCGCCGCGCCGGCGCCGATGCTGACCTTGCCGCCGTCGAGCGACAGCGACGGGCCGCTGGCGCGGTCGGTGCTCGAGATCAGCTGCTGGATTTCGCCGGGTGCCGCGCCGACGACATCGGCGCGGCCATTGACCACCACTTGCGGGGTGAACGGGCCGTCATGGCCGAGGGAGGGCTCGTAGGTGACCTGGCGCTGGGTGAATTCCTGGCGGCCGAATGTGTCCTTCCAACCGAGATAGTCCCAGTAGGTGACGTTGAACGACAGCGCTAACACATCCGGCTGGTCCTTGACCTTGATCAGATTGGCGTTGGCCGGCGGGCAGGACGAGCAGCCCTGGCTGGTGAACAGCTCGACCACGGTGAGCGGCTGGGCTTGCGTCGCACCTAGCGACGTGGCGAGCGCGAGCGCGCCGAGGCTGGACACGACGAGTGACTTGCAGGAACGCGACATCGGCTGGCTCCGTGGGTGACGGCGCCCCGATGCGCCGCTCATGTCCCCACTTCGCCGCCGGCCGAGGCTTTGTTACAGCGCTCACCGGTTTGTGATCGTTGTCGATAGCGCCTTTGCGACGCTGGAGATCGGCAAAACCGGTCGCGGCAGCCGATCTCCACCCTCGTGGGGGAGATGTCCGGCAGGACAGAGGGGCGCGCCATAGAGCACCAACAGAGGCGCGATCGACGGTGGCGCCGCGCGACAGTGTGCAATGACGGTCAGATCGGTCTGAGAAAAGTGAGGGCGGACATCGCCGACAATGGCAAGGTCGGCGGGACAGCGCCCCCCTCTGGCCTGCCGGCCATCTCCCCCACGAAGGGGGGAGATTGGCAGCTTCACTGCGTCAGCAGCGTCTCGGAGGGCCGCTTGTTGAAGTCGCACTTGCCGGTGACGGTGTAGAAGAAGTCGGCATTGGAGGCTGGTGCCGGCACCGCATTGCCGCCGTCCTCCCAGGCCTGATAGCCCGGAATGCCGCAGGGCACGATGCTGAAGATGTCGACGTTCTGCCCGGTCGCGATCTCCGTCAGGCCGTTCGCGCTCACCCCATTGTAGAGCCGGTTGGAGGTGTTCGGATCGTTCGACATCAGCTTTGTCGGGTTGCCCGATGGTACGTCCATCTGCAGGTAGAGACCGCTCATCTGGCTGACATCGATCACCGCGCCGGAGCCAGTGGACGGATACATCGTATCGACACAGTAATATTTCGTACCACTCGCATCGGTCTTGACCGACACCCCGTTCGGCGGATTGTTGCCGACGGAGCAGACCTGCTTCTGGACCATCGTGGTGACGTCCTGGCCGCCCGAATTGGTGATGGTGTTGACGGTGGTGGTGCCGTAGCCCTTGGGATCCTTGGTGTTGCCATAGGTATAGTTGATCGTCATCAGCGGTTTGGCCACCGTGGCACCGAATTGCGTGCCGTAGAGCGTCATCGTCTTGTTCCAGTAACCTGACACCCCGGTTACCTTGAAGGTGGTCTGCACCAGCGCCGGCGACTTGCTCACCGCCGACGCGACGGCGACCGGCACAGTGTTGATCCTGGCGATCTGCATGAAAACGGTCGGCATCGAGTAATTTGCGGTGGCCTGCGCGGTGGCGGTGCCGTCAGTGCCGACCACGAAACTGTTCAGCGTCGCGGTGGCCCCCGTCGGTGCACCATTGGCGGCGAAGGAATCCTGCAGCACCACCTGGCGCTGCGCCAGCGTCGAGGTCGTCGCCATCGTGGTGATCGACAGGATGCCGGCATCGAGCGCCGACTGCATGTCCGACCTGGTCTGGACCGCCGAGGTGTAGTCGACCGAGAAGCCGATGGCGGCAATAATCGGCATCATGGCGAAGATGAGGATCGGCGTGAACGAGCCGCTCCTCGACCTGACAAACCTGCCTGCTAACCCCCGCATGTCGTGATCCTTACAAACGAATATCTCCACGGGCTAACATGGCAGTCACGAATATTGCTCTAACGCACTTGGTTAAAATTTATCGACTTTCCGCGACATCCCCCGATAAAGCCGACAAGTTGCCGCGCTTGTAGCGGTAACCACCGTTCTCCGGACGTCGGCGCCGCCCCTCACCTGCCTGCCGGCATCCTCTCCCCGTATAGTGACGGGGAGAGGGCATTGTCATCGCCGGTTTCGCCAATCACCAGCGTTGCAAGACGAGCGCCGTCGTTGCGGTCAGCCCCTTCTCCCCGTCACTATACGGGGAGAAGTGCCCGGCAGGGCGATGAGGGGCGGCGGCGACTTCGACAATTGGTGGTTTCCGTCACAGATTGGACCTGTCAGAGGTTTGAGGCGCTTGCCCCCGCAGCGGTACAGCGCTTGCCGCAGCAACAAGCCCCTGCTAAAGCGCCGCCATGAGCACGCCCCTCGACCACATCCGAAATTTCTCCATCGTCGCCCATATCGACCATGGCAAATCCACGCTTGCCGACCGGCTGATCCAGCTGACCGGCGGGCTGGAGCTGCGCGACATGAAGGAACAGGTGCTGGACTCGATGGACATCGAGCGCGAGCGCGGCATCACCATCAAGGCGCAGACGGTGCGGCTGAAATACCGTGCCAACAATGGCGAGGACTATATCCTCAACCTGATCGACACGCCCGGCCATGTCGACTTCGCCTATGAAGTGTCGCGCTCGCTGGCCGCCTGCGAGGGCTCGCTGCTGGTGGTCGACGCCTCGCAGGGCGTCGAGGCGCAGACGCTGGCCAATGTCTACCAGGCGATCGACAACAACCACGAGATCGTCGTGGTGCTGAACAAGGTCGACCTGCCGGCCGCCGAGCCCGAGCGCATCCGCGAGCAGGTCGAGGAGGTGATCGGCATCGACGCCTCCAACGCCGTGCTGATCTCGGCCAAGACCGGCTTAGGCATTCCCGACGTGCTGGAGGCGATCGTCCACCAATTGCCGCCGCCGCGCGAGGGCGACGCAACGGCTCCGTTGAAGGCCATGCTGGTCGACAGCTGGTACGACGCCTATCTCGGCGTCATCGTGCTGGTGCGCATCATCGACGGCGTGCTGAAGAAGGGCCAGACCATCCGCATGATGGGCACCGGCGCCAAATACCTGGTCGAGCGCACCGGCGTGTTCACGCCCGCCCGCATCAATGTCGACGAGCTCGGCCCCGGCGAGTTCGGCTTCTTCACCGGCTCGATCAAGGAAGTGGCCGACACCCGCGTCGGCGACACCATCACCGAGGACAAGCGCCCAACCGCCAAGGCGCTGCCCGGCTTCAAGCCGGCGCAGCCGGTGGTGTTCTGCGGCCTGTTCCCGGTCGACGCCGCCGATTTCGAGGATCTGCGCGCCGCGGTCGGCAAACTGCGCCTCAACGACGCCAGCTTCTCCTATGAAATGGAAACGAGTGCGGCGCTCGGCTTCGGCTACCGCTGCGGCTTCCTTGGCCTGCTGCATCTCGAAATCATCCAGGAGCGGCTGGAGCGCGAATTCAACCTCGACCTGATCGCCACCGCGCCGAGCGTCGTCTACCGGCTGCTTTTGACCGACGGCTCGATGAAGGAACTGCACAACCCGGCCGACATGCCCGACGTGGTCAAGATCTCGGCGATTGAGGAACCATGGATCCGCGCCACCATCCTGACCCCCGACGACTATCTCGGCGGCATCCTGAAACTCTGCCAGGACCGGCGCGGCATCCAGGCCGACCTGTCCTATGTCGGCAAGCGCGCCATGCTGACCTACGATCTGCCGCTCAACGAAGTCGTCTTCGATTTCTACGACCGGCTGAAGTCGATCTCCAAGGGCTATGCCTCGTTCGACTATCACCTGACCGACTACAAGGAAGGCGACCTCGTGAAGATGTCGATCCTGGTCAATGAGGAGCCGGTCGACGCGCTGTCGATGCTGGTGCACCGCACGGCGGCCGAAAAGCGCGGCCGGCAGATGTGCGAGAAGCTGAAGGAGCTGATCCCGCACCACCTGTTCAAGATCCCGATCCAGGCCGCCATCGGCGGCAAGGTCATTGCCCGCGAAACCATCTCGGCGCTGCGCAAGGACGTGACCGCCAAATGCTACGGCGGCGACGTCTCGCGCAAGCGCAAGCTGCTGGACAAGCAGAAAGAGGGCAAGAAGCGGATGCGCCAGTTCGGCAAGGTGGATATCCCGCAGGAGGCGTTTATCCAGGCCTTGAAAATGGGCGATTGAGAAGCCGGTCGCCTATCTGCTGACAGGCCTAGTGAAGCTACGGATGTCTTCAAATCTCCGTAAGCTCGCAGCCATTTCAGGATCAAGTATGATCTCTGTCCCAGAACGGATTGGTGGCGCTCGGCTGTGTCGGCTTCGGGCTGTTCATGACGTGCGGGGCGTTTAACCGCAGCTTTCAGGTGGTGCTGGACGCACACGGCTTTCCCGATCATCGCGCGGACGACACCCAGTTCCCGCAATAACAAATGATGCCAGGGAAGGTTGGTACGAGTCCGCACCAACCCTGAGTTGGTTGATCCTGCAGCGCCGGAGCGGTAGAAAAATCGGGCGGCGGACCTTAATCAGTTCGCCAGTGGCCGGCGCGGGCTCAGGCAGCTGCCCTCACCGGCATTCGCGCCGGCCATTTTGCCCCGCCGCTGGATCGCCAGAGGCCGACGGCAACCTCTCGACACTCTGCTTCGCTTTCGCACAGCTCCCTTTGAGAATGCACCGCGTGGGCGTATCCTCCGCACGGCTTGGGGAGACATAAAAATGCGTTCCAATCTGGACACCGTCGCCGCGATCGGCCTCGCCATCGGTGGCGCCCTGGGAATGGCCGGCACTTTCGTCGCCAGCGACGCGTTGCGTGAAACGCTGTGGGCGATCGACGGCACAGCGCTGGTGGTGGCGACCGCTCTGTTGACGATGAAGTATCAGCGGCTGGGGAATGACTGCGTCGCGGCCGGGTTCCTGACCTTCCTCGCCGGCGAGAGCCTGCTGTTGGCCGGCAATGCGGCGGGGCTGCAGGCCAGCGTTCCCTCCTATGCTGGCGGCATCTCGCTTTGGGCGGCCGCACTGGTCATGGTCAGCGTACCGAATACTTTTGCGATCTGGATGCGGCTGACGGCTGTCGTGGCTGCCGCGCTGTTTGTCGCCTCAGCGGGCATGATCCTGTGGGGCGCGCCCTTGCTGCCGACCTCGTCGCCGCTGCCCGCCGCCGGCTATCCGTTCCTGGTGCTGACTTTTATTGGGTGGATCTGGACTTTGGTGAGGCCTGGGCGGTGAGGTTGGCGTGCCGCGCTGTTGATGTATCGCCAAGCTGGAACACCCCTCATCCGTCTTGCCGCTTTGCGGCAATCCACCGCCCTGGGCGAGTCACGGGCCTCGCCCGCCCTTCGGGCCCCACAGGGGGAGAAGGGAAGATCAGCGGTGGCGCCGCCCCTCATCTGGCTGCCGCCATCTTCTCCCCGTATAGGGACGGGGAGAAGGACGCTGTCATTGAGGGTTTCGCCAATTGTCGGCTTTGCTGAAAAAGGCGCCGGCGTTGCGGCCAGCCCCTTTCTCCCCGTCTCTACCCGGGGGGTTGAGGAGTGGTCCGCGTAGCGGACGAAAAGCCAATTGCTTGGCTTTTCGAACGACGAACGCCCGGCTGGGCAATGAGGGGCGGCGCCGGCTTCGGTGATTGTCTCGCCCGAAGCTTCAGCTTTCGATCCACACCTTCTCAAAGTGCTGCTCGAGTGCCTGGTGCTGTTCGCAGCCTTCGATGCCTTTGCGGTAGGTGCGGTAGACCGAGCGCCAGTAGGGTTGGATGATGATGCCGGACTCGCGCAAATTCTGCTCGATCTTGGCCATGATCTCCTTGCGCGCTTTGGCGTCGGGCATCGCCAACGCCTTGTCGAGCAGCATATCGAATTCCGGATTGGCGTAGGCGCTCTCGTTCCAGGCGGCGCCGGATTTATAGGCCAGCGCCAGCACCTGGACGCCGAGCGGGCGGCCGAGCCATTCGGTGCAGGAGAAGGGGTATTTGCTCCAGTCGTTCCAGAAGGTGGCGGCGGGCAGCACGGTGCGCTTGATCTTCAGGCCGGCCTCGCGCATCTGCGCGGCGATGGCGTCACCCGTGCTCTTTTGCCATTCGACATCGACCGAGATGAGGTCGAACTCATGGTCGGCCTTGCCGGCCTCGGCGAGCAGTTTCTTCGACCCCTCCACGTCGCGCTTGGCGAGGCCGATGTCGGCATATTCGGGGTGCATCGGGCCGACATGGTGGTTGTCGGCTGGCTTGCCGCGGCCGTCGAGGCCGAGCTTCAGCACCGCCGAATTGTCGACGGCAAGCTGCGCGGCGCGACGCACCCTGGCGTCGTCATAGGGCGCGTTGCCGACGTTGAAGCGGGCGACGATGGTGGAGCCGGTGGCGATCTCGGAATTCTTCAGCCCCATCTTGTCGGTCTGCGAGACGGCATCGGAGGCGGTCTCGTGGTCGGTGTCGATCTCGCCGGATTCGAAGGCCGACAGCATGGCGTTGGGGTCGGAGCCGTAGTCGACCCATTTGATGCCGTCGAGCCAGAATTCGCCCTTCCACCAGGGCTTGTCCTTGCGCTTCACCTCGGCGCCGGTCTCGGCATCCCAGCTGACCAGCTCGCACGGGCCAGTGGTGATGGAAAGCGCCTTCATGGGGTCGCCGTCGCCCTCATAAGAGCGGTGCATGATCAACGCCGGATAGTCGGCCATGCCGGCGATCAGCGAAATGTCGGGTTTCGGCAAATTGAGTTTGATGGTGAAGTCGTCGACCTTCTGGATGCCGCCATCGACCAGCTTCTTGGTGTCGGCATTGACCAGCGCGCCCATGCGCGCGGCGACCGAATTGCCCGCTACCGAGGCATCGCACCAGCGGGTGAGGTTGTGGATGACATCGTCGGCGTTGAAGGCATCGCCGTTCGACCAAGAAATGCCCTTGCGCACATGCAGCGTCAGCGTCCTGGCGTCGTCGCTCGCCTCCCAGCTTTCGAGCAGCCAGGGCTCGAAGGAAAAGTCGGTGTTCCAGCGCACCAGATATTCGTTGCAGTGGCGGGCGACGTTTGACATTTCGACGCCGTCGAAGGTGCGCGGGTCCTTGAAGCCCTTGACGTTCATGGCGACGCGCAAGGTGCCGCCACGCTTGGGTTCAGCGGCGCGGGCCGAAGTGGGGGCAAGGCCACCCAGCGCCAGCGCGCCGGCGGCGCTGACGCCGAGGCCGGCCATCAAAGCGAGATATTCGCGGCGGCTGATGCCGCCCGTCCTGAAATCGTCGGCGACGGGCTTTGCCCGGGGGTGCAGTTTCCGGTCGGTCAGCATGAATTTCATCGTCGTTCCCTCTTGTTGGGCGCCCCGGCCGGTCGACAGGCGCGGGGGGCGGACGCGACCGCCGGGGCGAGGCGAATGATAAAGCGGGGTGACGTAGCGGAGTGTTCGGTTTTCCGCAGTGATTGTGCGGTGCTCCGCAAGGGGGTACAACCGATCTCCCCCCTTGTGGGGGAGATGTCCGGCAGGACAGAGGGGGGCGTGAAGGAGCGCCAACCTTCGGTGTCTTGGTCATCCGGAATCAATTTGAAGGCACCTCTCGAATTGGCCGAGAGGTCGGCGGGACAGCGCCCCCCTCTGCCCTGCCGGGCATCTCCCCCACAAGGGGGGAGATTGGCGCGTCACGGTCGGCGCTTCAATACGGCCACTCACCCCGGCCCAGTGCGCCAACCGCCGCGATGATCCGCGCAAACGCTTCGGCCGCCGCCGGCACTGTCGTGCGGGCGCGCAGGAAGCTGTGCACGAGGCGGGGCTCCTCGTGCCAGAACGCCTTGCCGCCGGCGGCCAAGATGCGGTCGCGGTAGGTCTCACCATCCGACGACAACGGGTCGCATTCGGCTGACACGATCACCGTTGGCGGCAGGCCGGAGAAATCGCGGCCGCGCAGCGGCGAGAAGGTTGGGTCGTCCGGTGATTGCGCCTTGGTCGAGCGGACGTCCCGGTAGAAGGCGATGTCGTGCAGCGACAGCAGTGGCGCTTCGGCGTGCTCGATGTAGGAGCCCGCACCTTCGTCGCCGCCGAGTTCGGGATAGATCAGCACCTGGCCGATCGCGGCGTGGCGGCGCGTCGCCCGCGCCACCCCTGCTGCGAGGTTGCCGCCGGCACTTTCGCCGCACAGCACGAGCGGCAGGCCGGTGGCCGCTGCCGCCCATTCGAAGGCGGTGACGGCATCGTCGAAGGCGGCGGGATGCACATGCTCCGGCGCCAGGCGGTAGTCGACCGACAGCACGTCGAAGCCGGTGCCGGCGCAGATTTCGGCGCAGATGTCGTCGTGGCTTTCGAGCCCGCCAAGGATGAAGCCGCCGCCATGATAGTAGACCACCATCGCCGCTGCCGCCCTGCCGGCAAGCTGGTAGCGGCGGACCGGGATGTCGCGGCCGGCGGCGGCAATCAGGCCGTCGCTGGCCCTGACTCCCGGCGGGCGGCCCTGATGGAAGGCCCGGCACATCCTGTCGTAGACGGCGCGCTGCTTATCGATCGGCAGGCCGATAATCTCGGGCGGATGCCAGGCGTTGACCGCGTCGATATAGGCCCACAAAGCCGGGTCGAGCCGCGTTTCGTATTTGCCGCGGCTGATGCTCGGTTCGGCCGTCATAGCTCGGCGTAGAGCTCCGCCGCGTTTTCAAAAGTGAAGCGCAGCGGCACCGAGCCTTCGACCTGCCAGGCGGTGACGCTTTCGCCCGCCAGAAGCCGGCAGGCGCCTTCGGTGTCGGTGACGGCGCCGCCATAGAGCCGGTTGGCGAGGTTGAGAATGCCGGTCTGGTGTATGGCGGCACTGCCGCTGCCGCAGGCATCCTTGACCAAAAGCACGCGAAAACCCTTGACGACGGCGTCCTTCACGGTGGCGTCGATGCAGGCCTCGGTCCAGACGCCGGCAACGACCAGCCATTCGATGCCGACCGACTTGAGGTCGCGGGCCGCCGGCCCGGTGCGGAAGGCGCTGGCCTCGGCCTTGACCAGCAAGGCTTCGCCCTTGGCTGGCGCGACTTCACGGCAGATTTCGGTCAGCGGGTCGCTCTTGTCCGAAAAGGCCGACTTGCCATCGGCATCGAGCGGATGAAACGGCCGGTCCTGCTTGTCGAGGTCGACGATGTAGGCCCAGTGGTAGAGCGGCACATGGTTTTGCCGCGCCGCCGCCTGCAGGCGCTGGACATTGGCGAGGATGCCGGCAAAGCCCTCTACCAGATAGCGCGGGTCCTGCCGGTGCTCTTCCTGCAGGTCGATGAACACGGCGGCCACCGTGCCGCGTTTGAGGGCGATGGGGGTTTTCATGCGGATGGATTCTCGAAAGCCAACGCCGTTCCGTTCCGATCGCAAGCCACGGGGGTCGGCCGAAGCCTCCCGACTTCGTCATCCACGGGCGGAGCGGGAGCGAAGCGGACGCGCAGACCCGAGGATCCATGCCGTGACGTTGATCGACGGGTGCAGCGGAGCAGATTCCGGACCGCGGCGATGCTCTGAAGTCGCGGCATGGATCCTAGGGTCTGCGCCGCGTCGCTACGCTCCTTGCTCCGCCCTAGGATGACGAGGGATGTCAAACCTGCTTCTCCAAAAACTCGTCCTCATACGGGAAACGCGACAGGAGTTCGGTGCCAGTGTCGGTGATCAGGATCTCGTCCTCCAGCTTGACGCCCTCGCGGCCGCCCTTCTCGCCGATATAACTTTCCACGCTGACCACCATGCCTGGCACGATATGGCCGTCGCGGCCATAGGTCTCGTAATCCATGGCGTGGGCGATGAACGGCGTTTCGCCATGCATGCCGACGCCGTGCATGACCGAGGTGTAGCGCTGGTCGACGAAGCGGTCGGGGATCTTCCAGGCCTTTTCGGCGATCTCGCGGAAGGCCATGCCGGGCTTGACGATTCCGATGTTGTGCTGAACCTGGTCATGCGCCATGCGGTAGAGCGATTTCTGGTAGGGCGTCGGCTTGCCCGGCCCGCAGCGGAAGGTGCGGGAGAAGTCGGAATAATAGCCGTAGCAGCCGATGGTGTCGGTATCGAGCGCCAACAATTCGCCGGGCCGGATCTTGCGGCCGCTGGCCTCGTTGAACCACGGGTTGGTGCGCTGGCCGGAGGTCAACAGCCGGGTCTCGATGAATTCACCACCCTGGCGGATGACCTCGCCATACATGATGGCGAACAGGTCGTTCTCCGACACACCGGGCTTGATCGCCTCGCGTACGGCATAGACGGCGGCCTCGGCGCCGGCCATCGACACTTGCAGGCATTTGACTTCCTCGGGCGTCTTCACCGCGCGCACGGCGAGGATCTCGCCCTGGCAATCCCGGACCTCGCAGCCGCGCTTTTCCAAGGCGAGGGCCTGCAGATGGCTGCAGCGGTCGAGGCCGAGCTTCATCGAGCCGCCGCCATGCTGCTTCAACAGTTCGGCGATCTCGTCGGCAAAGGGGCCGGCAGTCTCGTCGTCGCGGCCTGACACCGACGACCAGACCAGCTTGGAAGGACGCGCCTCGTCGATCGTGTCGAGCACCATCGAGACATGGTAGCTCTGCGGGTATTCGAACAGCACGATCGGCCCGACGGTGGGGATGAAGAAATAGCGGGTCGAGTTGCGCAGGAAATAGCCGAACATGTTGCGCGAGCCGGTGGCGTAGCGCTGGTTGTAGGGGTCGAACAGCACCACGCCGCCATAGCCGGCCTCGCGCATCCAGCCGCGCAGCTTTGCCAGCCGGCCTTTTCGCAAAGCATCCGCATCGATGAAGGACGGCTCGGTGTCGGACAGCCACATGCCGCCTGCCGGATCGGCCGCCGCGGGGTGGCGCATGCGATCCTTGAAGTCGACGTCCTCGGTACTGTCGGGATCGAATACGACGATGCTCATGGGGGTAAGGCCTTGGCTGGGTTGTAAGGGTTGACCATGGCGCATGAGGGGCGGAAGGATTGTGCGGAAAACCGCAGGGGTTATGCGGGATGCCGCTGGCAGTTAGTGCGGGGCGCTGGAGGGTGGGACGGAACTCGACCTCGCGCCTAGTACCTCCGCCACCCTAATGCCGTCTCGCCAGCTTCGGCGGATGCCCGTGCTCCTCGCGAAACGCCCGGGCAAAGCTCGACATCGAGGCGAAGCCGCAGGCCAGCGCCACGTCGCGCACGGCGAGCGTCGAATGCGCCAGAAGACCGGCGGCGCGCTTCAGCCGCAGCCGCCGGTAGTAGCCGTTGGGCGAGATGGCGAGTTCGGAGCGGAAGGAGCGTTCGAGCTTGTCGGACGACACGCCGAGCCTGGCGGTGAGCTCGGCCATGCCGAGCCGCTCCTCGACCGCATCTTCCATGATGGCGATGGCCGACAGCACCAGCTCGTTCTGGACGCCGGTGCGCAGGCGCAAAGGCATCATCTTGCGATCGATGCTGGAGCGGAGCTGGCTGTGCACGAACCATTCGGCGACGCCGGCGGCAAGCTCGGCGCCATAGTCGCGGGTGATGATCTCCAGCATCATATCGAGGCTGCCGACGCCGCCGGCCGAGGTGAAGCGCTTGCGGTCGATGACATAGAGGTCGCGCCTGAGCTCGATGTTGGGGAACGCCTCGGTGAAGGCGGCCTGGCTGGTCCAGTGCAAGGTGCAGGCATGGCCGTCGAGCAGGCCTGCGCGCGCCAGAAAGAACGCGGCATCCGCCACCGCGCCGATATGGGCGCCGTTGCGCAGGCTTTTGCGGATCCAGCTGGCGGCATCCTCGGCGACGAGGTGGTCGGCATCGCCGCCCGAGCAGACGACGATCCGGTCGACCTTCGGCGCATCCCCGGCATAAAAGCCCGGCTGGATGACGACGCCGTTCGAGGCCTCGACCGGCCCCGGGGTCGCCCCGACGATGATCCAGCGATAGCACTGCCGCTTGGCCAGCACATTGGCAGCGCGCAGTGGCTCGATGACCGAGCTAAACGCCATCATCGGAAAGCCGGGAAACACCAGCACGGCAAAGGTGAGGGGCGTTTCGGCGGGTTTTTGAGGGGCGTGCGCTGCCATGGGGCGCTACAATTCGGGCAGATGGGGTTCGGGGTCAACTGGGTGGTGAACCCATATTGCGAGAGGTTGGCGCCGCCCCTCACCTGCCTGCCGGCATCCTCTCCCCGTATAGTGACGGGGAGAGGGACGCTGTCATCTAAGCTTTCGCCAATCGCCAACGGACGCGGCCAGCTTCTTTCGCCCCGTTTACGGGGAGAAATGCCCGGCAGGGCAATGAGGGGCTGCGCCGACATTGGCAAGTATTCATGCGTGCGAGCCGCGTGGAGAAACCCCGACCCCTAACCCCCCAGCGCCTGGTCGAGATCCGCAATCAGATCATCGCCGTCCTCGATCCCCGCCGACAGCCGCACCAGCGAATCCGAAATGCCGATCTCCGTCCGCTTCTCGGCCGGGATCGAGCCATGCGTCATCAGCGCGGGGTGTTCGATCAGGCTCTCCACCCCGCCGAGGCTTTCGGCCAGCGTGAACAGTTGCGTGCGTTCGAGGAAGCGTTTGGTGCCGGCGAGGTCACGGTCGAGCACGGCTGATATCATGCCGCCGAAGGCATGCATCTGCTGGACGGCGATGGCGTGCTGCGGATGGCTGGCGAGGCCGGGATAGATGACCCGGCGCACGTCCTTGCGGGCCTCCAGCCATTGGGCGATCTTGAGGCCGTTGGCGGAATGCCGCTCCATCCTGAGCGCCAATGTCTTCAGGCCGCGCAGCGCTAGAAAGCTGTCGAATGGACCCGAAATGGCGCCGATGGCGTTCTGCAGGAATTTCAACTGCGCGGCGAGGTCCTTGTTGTCGCCGACCACGGCGACGCCGCCGACCATGTCGGAATGGCCGTTGAGATATTTGGTCGTCGAGTGGACGACGATGTCGATGCCGAGCTCCAGCGGCCGCTGGATGTAGGGGCTGCAGAACGTGTTGTCGGCGACGGTGAGAACCCCCTTGCGTTTGGCAAGGGCGGCGACACCTTCTAGGTCGACGATGCGCAGCAGCGGGTTGGTCGGCGTCTCGACCCAGAGCAGTTTCGTCTCCGGGCGGATCGCCGCCTCGACGGCGGCAAGGTCGGTGAAGTCGACGAAGCTGACCTTGAGATCGGCCGAGCGCTTGCGCACCCGCTCCATCAGCCGGAAGGAGCCGCCATAGATGTCGTCGGTGGCAACGATATGGGCGCCGGAATCGAGCAGCTCGAGCACGGTGGCGATCGACGCCAGGCCCGAGGCGAAGGCAAAAGCTGCCGAGCCGCTTTCGAGGTCGGCCACGGCCCGCTCGAAGGCGAAGCGCGTCGGGTTCTGGCTGCGGGCATATTCGAAACCCTTGTGCACGCCGGGCGACTGCTGGCCATAGGTCGAGGTGGCGTAGATCGGCACCATCACCGCGCCGGTCAGCGGGTCGTGGCTCTGGCCGCCATGGATGGTCCGCGTCGAGAAGGCCAGGCGATTTTTGCCCGATGGTGGTGGTGTGTGGCTGGTCATCGTGCGCGCCTCAAATGGTTGATCAGGTCGATGCGGGTAATCAGGCCGACGAACTCGTCGCCGTCGAAGATGATGGCGACCTCGTTGCGGTCAAACACCGGCAGCAACGCGTCGAGCGTCTGGCTGGCCTGCAGCGTGTGCAGGCTGGAGGTCATCGCCGTGCGCACCGGGCCATTGAAGCGCTCCCAGCGGCCGTCATAGGGGCCGTCGACATGGGCGAGGATATCGCTCTCGTCAACGATGCCGATGAGCTTGCCATTGTCGAGCACCGGCAGCTGCGAGACATCCGAGCGACGCATGCGGCCATAGGCGTTGAGCAGGCTTTCGTCCGGGCCGACATAGACGGTGTCGCCGGTGCGGTGCGTGCGCATGACCAGGTCGCGCAGATCGCCATGCTGCTCGTGCTCGGCCAGGCCCTGTTCGGCCAGCCAGAAATCGTCGAAGACCTTCGACAGATATTTGTTGCCGCTGTCGCAGACGAAGGTGACGACGCGCTTGGCGACCATCTGCTCGCGGCAATAGCGCAGGGCGGCCGACAGCAGCGTGCCCGACGACGAGCCGGCGAGAATGCCTTCCTTCGACAAGAGGTCGCGCACCGCCAGCATGCTCTGCTTGTCCGGGATGGCGTAAGCCTTTTTCACCAGCGACAGGTCGGCATTGGGCGGCACGAAATCCTCGCCGATGCCTTCCACCGTCCAGCTGCCGGCCTCTTCCATCTTGCCGGTCTTGATCAGCGGCGCCAGCACCGAGCCGACCGGATCGGCGAGCACCATTTCGGTCTTCGGCGACACTTTGGCGAAGTAGCGGCCAAGCCCGGTCAGCGTGCCGCCGGAGCCGACGCCGACGACCACCGCATCGACATCGCCGCCGAGCTGCGAAAAAATTTCCGGACCGGTGGTCGTTTCATGCGCCAGCGGGTTGGCAGGGTTGGCGAACTGGTTGGCATAGAAGGCGCCCGGCACTTCGGCGGCGATCTTCTCCGCCATGTCCTGGTAGTATTCGGGGTGGCCCTTGCCGACATCGGAGCGGGTCATGCGCACTTCAGCGCCGAGCGCGCGCAGGTGCTGGATCTTTTCGCGCGACATCTTGTCGGGTACGACCAGCACGATGCGGTAGCCCTTGGGGATGCCGACCTGGGCAAGACCGAGGCCGGTATTGCCGGCGGTTGCCTCGACGATGGTGCCGCCTGGCCTGAGCTTGCCCTGCCTTTCGGCGGCGGCGATCATCGACAGTGCGATGCGGTCCTTGATAGAGCCGCCGGGGTTCTGGCTTTCAAGCTTGATGAACAGGCGGCACTTGCCGGTGTCGAACTTGGTCAGCTCGACCACCGGCGTCTGGCCGATCAGGTCGAGAACCGACGCATAGGGCGGACGCAGGCGGGATGTTGCGCTTTCCGGGGGCGCACTGCCAGCCGCGGCGATCTTCTGCTCGCTCATATCGATGCTCCATGATCAAGCGACCGCCTCGGGGCAGAGCGGCAGCGTATCCTCTTTTCCAGCCCTTTGCAGTCGGAAAGAAGATAGATCGTGCCAATCAACCGGCCAGATGGAGAATGTCATTCCACAATCTGGCGGCGCGGCCCTGACAGGCTGATTTCCTCGGCACGGCCACCGATCGTCTCGACGCACCAACTCGTTCGTTGCGAGCCGCAATTTCCGCATGCTAGCCGGGAGGCATGAGGCGCCCTGATGCGGTCGCGGATGGCGTCGGGGGCCAAACGCAGGGAAACCTTCGATGAAGATCATTGCCTATGACAATTTCAAACCCGGCGTCACCATCGACGATCTGAAACCCTATCTGCGCGACGAGGTCTCGAATGTCTGGCGACTTTGGAAGGCGGGGATCGTTCGCGAAAACTACGCACGAGCCGATGTCGGCGGAGTGATCATCGTCTTCGAGCTCGACAGCGTCGAGGCGGCAAGGCGCTACACAGACGATTTTCCGCTGTCGAAGGCCGGGCTGCTGGAATGGCATTTTCTCGCCTTCGACGCCGCACCCTTGCCGCTCGAATATCTGTTCGACCCCACCATCGACATCGCCCAACCCCGGGACCGGACGGCCGCATGATCCGGTCAAGCGAAGGCATCGAGATCCCGACCAGCCTAGCGCAGTGGTGCGATCCGCACCGCATGGCGCTGGTGATCTACGACATGCAGGTCGGCATCTGTCGCCAGATCACTGGGGCGGCAGCGATCGTCGAGCGTACCGGCATCGCGCTCGAAGCGGCGCGCTCGGCGGGCATGCGAGTGGCGTTCACACGCCATTTGTCGCTGCCGCGCAAATGGATGGGCGCAACCCAGCTGCGCACCGCCATGGCCTGGCAGCGGTGCGATAGCCCAGACATGGTCGAGCCGTGGTTCCCGCGCGATGCCGAAGCCACGCAAATCATCCCCGAACTCGCGCCACGCGCCGACGAGGCGGTGTTCGACAAGCTGACCATGTCGGCCTTCGATTCCACAGCGCTCAGCTTCGCCTTGCACGATTGCGGGGTGCGTGCGATCGCACTCGCCGGAGTGGCGATGGAAATCGGCATCGAGCCGACGGTCCGGCAGGCGGCCGACAATGGTTTCGTGGCGGTGGTGATCGAGGACGCCTGCGGCTTCGGCAACCGGGAAGCGCGCGACCGCTCGATGGCGACGCTGCGCTTTCTTGGCGAAGCCATCATTACCGATGTCGCGGGTTTTTGCGGCGCGCTCGCCACTGGGAGATAGGCGCCTTGTTAGGCCTCGATCTCGGTGCGGAAGCGGACGCCGACAGCGCGTCCGTGCACGTCCCCCCAGTCATAGAGCGCCTGCAAGGTGGCAGCCAGATCGCGGCCGCGGTCGGTCAAGGTGTAGCGCCCCTTGCCATCGGGCGACGCCTCCAGCACGACAAAGCCGATGTCGACGAGATCGGCGAGCCGCTGCGTCAACATCTTGTCGGACAGCGACGGGATCGTACGCCGCAGTTCGGAATAGCGCAGCGGCTGTTGCTTGATCCGCGCCAGGATCACCGTCTTCCATTTGCCGCCGAGCGCATCGAGTGCGAACTCGACCGGGCAGCCGTAAAGTCTACCGCGTTGGGTCATGCACGCATGGTAGGCAAGGCCCGGCAGCGACGGAAGCAGAATTTGCCAGGCCATCTGGCCAGCTAGGCAGCGCAGGGCCGCGTCCGTATCAGTCGGCAGCAGGCCTTCAAAGGGAGAGCGGCGATGAGCGTGCGGGACGCCAATCCGGTCGATGCAAAGAACCCGAAGCGCGTGGCGATCGTCATCGCCAACCCGGCGCTCTCGACCACGACCGGGTGGCCGGTCGGCTTCTGGTGGAGCGAGCTTACCCACCCGTGGCTCGCTTTCACCGAACGCGGTTATTCGGTGGAGATCTTTTCGCCCGATGGCGGCAGATGCGAGGCCGATGCGCTAAGCGACCCGCGCGACCCATCGGGCTATTCGGAGACCGACCTCATCTCGCTCGGCTTCATATCGAGCCCGAAACTCAGTGCCCAAGTCGACAACACGCGACCGGTGGCGGAGATCGAGGTCGAAAGCTTCGACGCGATTGTCGTCGCCGGCGGCCAGGCGCCGATGTTCACTTATGAGCACGCGACAGGCCTGCAACGGACGTTCGTCGCCTTCCATGAGGCCGGCAAGGTTGCCGCCGCGTTGTGCCACGGCACCGCGCTGCTGCGCTATGCCCGGCGCGCGGACGGATCACTGCTCGTGGCCGGCAAGACGGTGACGGGCTTTGCCAATGTCGAGGAGGATTTTGCCGACAAGGCAACCTGGGAGATGGGCGCGCTCGAGCGCGGAAAGCATCTGATGCCGTGGCGCATCGAGGATGAGCTGGAGGCAATCGGCGCCAACTATATCCAGGCCGGACTTTGGCGGCCTTTTGCCGTGCGAGACGGCAATCTGATCACCGGCCAGCAGAATTTTTCAGGCGCCGAGACCGCACGCGCCGTTTGCGAGGCGCTGGGCGGCTAGGCTCCTAGCCCAGCAATCGCTTGCTCAGCCTGGCGCATTGAACGCGGATGTCGGGGATGGCGTCGATCTCGAAGAAGGTGCCCCGCGTCAGTGGGCCGACGGCCAGGATCTTGGCGGACACGCCGCCGTCGCCGGCGATGATCTCGCAATTGGCTGACACGTCGAGGCCGATGCGCAGCGGGTCCGGCCGCGCCAGGCCGCGGTCGACCAGCGAGCGCACGACGCTGTTCGATGAGGTCGAGATGTCCCTGACGATGCCCGAGCAATCGTAGATGCGGGCGACCTCGAAGGTTTCGAGGACCTGCGTGTGGCGCGACTGGACCTGGACCGTGAAGTCGCCGTTCCGGGCGATGTCGGCGACGCGCCCGGCGACCAGGCGGATGCGGCCGGTTTGCACGGCCTCGGTCACGCGGGCATAGACTTCGGGCGCCATACGGTGGCGGTGGATGTCCCACCAGGCCTTGGTGTGTTCGACGAAGCGGCGCTTGGCGGAAGCGGGCCAGTTCTGCCAGATCTTCTGGTTGAACGGCCGCAAGCCGTCAACGACGTCGCGCCAGTCGATGCCGGCCTTCTGGTTCTGCTTGATCAGGTCGCGGAACCAGCCGACGAAATAGGAAAGCTGGGTGCCAAGCGGAATGTCGGCGACGTCGAGCTTGATCGGATTGCCCTTGCGATGCGGCGACGGCAGCAGGCCGCGCCGCGACACGGCAACGATGTCGCCGCTATGACCGCGCTGCTCCAGTGACAGGAAGGCATCGACCATGCTGAGACCGGTGCCGAGCACCATGACGCGGCTGTCGGGGGCAAGTGCCGTGTCGGCTTCGGAGCCCATCCTGATCGCATGCCCCTGCGCCGGCTCCTCGTCATGGCCGGTCGCCAGCACGGCGAGATGGGCGACGACGCTGGTGCCGTTGGCGAGCGCGACCTCGACGCCGGACGTGGTCGGCGTGATCGAGAGGCTCTCCTCACGGATCAGGCGCAACCGGCCGGTTTCGCGTTCTCGCGTTTCCAGCTCGTCGAGCAGTTCCTTGAGGTAACGGGCATAGAGGCTGCGCGGCGCGTAGACCGGCGCCTGGTCCGATGTCGCCAGGCCGCGCTCCAACAGCCAGCGCCAGAAATTGCCGGGATCGTCGGCATAGGCGCTCATGCCGGCGGCACTGACATTCAGCACATGCGCCGACAGCAGCGTGGAATAGGCTATGCCCTGGCCGAAATGCGGGCGCTTTTCGATCAGCGTGACGCGCAGATCGGGATTGGGCGATTTCAAGAGATGCGCGGCCATCACGACGCCGCTGGCGCCGCCGCCGACAATGATGATCGAGTTGGCGCGCCCGGTCATGCACCCGGCCTCGTGCGAAGTGCGCGCGTCAGGCCTGGACCTTCACCACCACCGGCAGGTCGTCGACAGCCATGTCGCGCATCTCGGCGAGGCTGCGCTGATCGAGCACCTCGGCGATCGCCTGCCGGACCTCGAGCATCAGATGTCGGACTTGGCATGTCGCCTCGTTGCAATCTTCACAGCGCTGGTACTGGGTGCGGCTGGCGCAAGGAATCGGCGCCAGCGGGCCGTCGAGCACGCGCACGACGTGGCCGACCTTGATCTCGTCGGCAGGCCGCGCCAGGCGATAGCCGCCCTCCTTGCCCTTGCGGCTCTGGACGAAACCGGCATTGCGCAGCTCGCCCAGGATGGCGTCGAGAAATTTCTTCGGGATGTTGTTGCCGGTGGCGATGTCGTTGACGAAAGCGAGCTGTCCGACCGGCAGTCGCGAGAGGTGTACGAGCGCCTTGAGGCCGTACTTGCCCTTTTTCGTGAGCATGGAATCAAAATTTCTCTGTCATGCGACGGCGCGAAACCATCGGTGGCCAAACGCCCGACCTGCGACCCCGCCGCGTCCAAGCTGCCATGACACATAAATTCTAGTGACATGATGTACAAGCCAACAGCTGTTGATTTTGCTTCGTTTTCAGGCGCGATGGCCATTTTGGCAGGCTTTTGTGCCCGCAGGGACACAGCCGCACGGCTTTGACAGCCCATGTGCGCTGTCAACGATCATCGCGATACGGCGGCCGCTCATCGTCGCCTCCAGTTCCCAATGTCGATAAGATTACTATACTTACTCTCGAACACGCGGAACCGGTTTCTAAATCCATGGCTGTTTGAGGCATGGATTTGCCTGGGGAGGGTCGCGGCGGGAATTCTCGTTCGTTCCCAGCGTCCAAGCTGTCGAGGCGGCCCCCGACTTCGTCATCCACGGGCGGAGCAGGAGCGAAGCTCCGTCGCGCAGACCCGAGGATCCATGCCGTGACATCCGTCGAAGAATGCAACGGAGGAGAATCAACGTCCGTTCTGTCGCCATCCCGTTCTTGTCTTCTGCATCGTAGCGGCGCTCTGACATCACGGCATGGATACCAGGGTCTGCGCTCCGCTTCGCTTCGCGTCGCTCCGCCCAGGGATGGCGAAGCTGGTGGGCTTCACCCAATCTCGAAAGTCAGCCCGCTTGTCCGCTGCGGCACCGCACCACCAATGCATTTATTCTAACAAGCCCGTCCTGGCTGGAAGGATTTAACTCTATAAGAGCTATAGAATTAGATGACTATCGTCGGGCATTCCGGCTTTCTCTTTTTCAGGAGCCCTTCATGTCCACCATTTCGCGACGCATCATCCTGCTTTCGTCGGCAGCCCTTGCCGGTGCCCTTCCTCGGTCCGGCCATGGCCGACGACCTCAAGGCGGGAAGGAATGATCAGAAAAGGGAGAATGACGATGACCCATTCCACCGCCGCGCTGTTCAGCCGTTTCGGCGCCTGGCTGCTGGGCCTGGCGTCCAATGACAAACGGACAAAAGAGGATGGCCCGCGATCGCCGGCGCCGGTGCGCTGGGACGCCGGGCGCGACCGCCTGCCACCGCGTGACGAAAGATTTTACTGGGCCTGGCAATACTGGTCGCAGTGAAGGGCAACTCACCCTGTAGAACGGTTTGCCCATACCAGTCCGGCCATGCCGACCAGCATGGTGACGATGCCGGTATAGAGCCATTGCGACTGGCCGGTCATGAAGCTGCCGCCGACCACGCCGATGCCCTGCAGCGACCACAGCGCTCCGATGGCAAGCACGATCAACGCCAGCAGATTTTTGGTCAGTCTCATTGACGGATCTCCCTTTCGAAGTCGATCGGTTGCGGCGTGGTGAGCGCGATGAAAGAGCCAAAGGAAATGGCCCGAACGCTTCGGCCTCTACTTGGATACTGTCGGTCGATCTTGTCAAACAAGTCGCTGTAGTCGGCACGAAGATCATCGCCAATTGATCATTTGCCTATCGAAAATCCCTAACAGACTGTTACCCGGCGACTCCAAACGTGTGCCACTGCCATGGAACCGCCAGATGATTGCCGCATTTCACGCCTTATTCGACACCTAACGGCTGGGGACTGTCAAAAACGGAGCCATCCCCCAGATATGAATACGACAAAACAGACCGCGCTTGTCGCGGTAACGCTGGTTGCTGGCCTGATGGCCGGCGTATCTTCGGCAGCCGCCGCCGGCCAGTGCGGTCGTGCCTCCTGGTACGCCCTGCACTCCAAAACCGCGTCGGGCGAGCGCATGAACCCGTCGGCGATGACCGCAGCCCATCGTACCTTGCCTTTCGGCACCAAGGTCCGGGTGACCAACCAGAACAACGGCCGCAGCGTCATCGTGCGCATCAACGATCGCGGCCCGTTCATCAGGGGGCGCGTGCTCGACCTGTCGAAGGGTGCCGCCGGCCAGCTCGGCTTCATCGGTTCCGGCCATACCGCCGTCTGCATGGCGCGCGTCTGATATTGCCATTGCCCGGACCATGATCTCTGGACAAAACGGTTTTCCGTTTGTCCGAGAAAACCGCAATCCACTTTTCGGGAATCATGGTCGGGTGTCCGGCGCAGGGCCAGACACATTTCTTACACACTTCGCGCCGCACAGTGAGCCGGCTGCGCCGTTCAGGCCGGATTTTCAAGGCTTTGGACGAAAGAAGCGTTAGTCACGCCACATGACGTATTGCATCGCAGCAATTAGTTGTTAACTTCCCCGCGAGACATTCAAGGCATGACGCTGCTCGTCGTCCCTTCAGTCGCAGGCAGCAGCGGGGTTCTCGATGTTCTACCAGCTCTATGAAATGAACCACGCCGCCATGCAGCCCGCGCGTCTCTATGCCGACGCGGTGCGAATGTTCTACACCAATCCGCTCAATCCGTTTTCGCATACATCATGGGGCCGCTCGGTCGCAGCGACCGCCGAACTGTTCGAGCGCACCACGCGCCGCTACGGCAAGCCGACATTCGGCCTCGACAAGACGGTGGTCGACTGGAAGAGCGTCGAGGTCACCGAGAAGACCGTGTGGTCGCGGCCGTTCTGCAATCTCCTCCGCTTCGAACGCGCCGTGCCCGCCGGGCGCCGGGCGGATCCGAAGCTGTTGATCGTGGCGCCGATGTCGGGCCACTATGCGACGCTGCTGCGTGGCACGGTCGAAGCGATGCTGCCCTATGCCGACGTGCACATCACCGACTGGGTCGACGCCCGTATGGTGCCGCTCGCCGACGGCAGTTTCGATCTCGACGACTACATCGACTACATCATCGACATGCTGCACGCGCTCGGCCCCGACACCCATGTGATGGCGGTGTGCCAGCCTTCCGTGCCGGTGCTTGCGGCCGTGGCGCTGATGGAGACGCGCGGCGACCCTTTCGTGCCCTCGACCATGACCTTGATGGGCGGGCCGATCGACACCCGTTGCAACCCGACCGCGGTCAATCTCCTGGCCGAGGAAAAGGGCATCGACTGGTTCCGCGAGAATGTCGTGATGCGGGCGCCGTGGCCGGTGCCGGGCTTCGGCCGCGAGGTCTATCCCGGCTTCCTGCAGCTGTCCGGCTTCATGAGCATGAATCTCGACCGCCACATCATCGCCCACAAGGACTTCTTCATGCACCTGGTGAAGCATGACGGCGACAATGCCGAGAAGCACCGCGATTTCTACGACGAATATCTGGCTGTGATGGACCTGACGGCGGAGTTCTACCTGCAGACCGTGGACACCGTCTTCGTGCGCCACGCCTTGCCCAAGGGCGAGATGACGCATCGCGGCACCCGGATCGATCCGTCCGATATCCGCAACGTCGCGCTGTTCACGGTCGAAGGCGAGAATGACGACATTTCCGGCCTTGGCCAGACCAAGGCGGCGCACGACCTGTGCCCCAACATCCCCGCCGACAAGAAGGCGCACTACATGCAGCCGGCGGTCGGCCATTACGGCGTGTTCAACGGCTCGCGCTTCCGCTCCGAAATCGTGCCGCGCATCGTCGACTTCATCACCAGCTATGGTCGCCAGAACCGCGTTGCGGTGAAGCCGAAGCTGGTCCGCGTCGCCAAAAGATAGGTTCCCGCAGCGAAAATCCGGGCCAATTGGCCGGCAAAGCTGGCCAGACGGCCAGTGCTGTGCAGCCGATTCTGTTGCACAAGTGCCGCTGTCCTGCCCCTCGGGTAACCATGCTATCAATCCGACCGTCGTCGTAATTGACACGGACTGTAAATCCCCTTTAACCTTTCGTTAATAACTAAGGGTGGACGGGGACAATGATATCCTCATCGATGGCGCGAAGGCTGCGCGTGTACGTAGCGGCCGGGCTGGCAGCAACGGGAGGCTGGGTGGTACCGGCTTTGGCGGCTGGAGCAATGGCAACCGGGGGCCTCACCTCGCAGCCGATCGGCCACTATGATTTCTGCAAGCTCCATCCGGGCGAATGCTCGATCCGCCCGAGCAATCTGGCGCCGGCCGCGATGACCGACGGGCTGATGCGCAAGCTGATTAACGTCACCGCCAGGGTCAACGCCGCCGTCAAGCCGATGAGCGACATGGAAATCTACGGCAAGGACGAGGTCTGGGCCTACCCCGACAAGGGCGTCGGCGACTGCGAGGACTATGTGCTGGAGAAGCGGCGCCAGCTTTCGCGCATGGGCATCACGCTTGCCGACCTTCTGATCACCGTCGTGCGCAAGCCCGACGGCGAGGGCCATGCGGTACTGACGGTGCGCACCGACAAGGGCGACTTTGTGCTCGACAATCTGAACGACAAGGTCAAGTCGTGGGACCAGACCGGCTACCGCTTCCTCAAGCGGCAGGCGATCGACAACACCGGCCGCTGGGTCTCGATCCGCGGCGGCCAGCAGGTCCTGGTCGGTTCGGTTCAGTAGAACACGCGTCTTCAGCTCCCTTCGGCAGATACCGAAACTCGGCGCCGCCCCTCATTGTCCTGCCGGACATTTCTCCCCGTGTAGTGACGGGGAGAAAGGCCATGTAATCAATATTTTCGCCAATTGTCGTCGTCGCGAGACGGGCGCCAACGTCGCAGCGATCACCCTTCTCCCCGTCGCTATACGGCGAGAAGGTGCCGGCAGGCGGATGAGGGACAGCGCGGCGTTGCAGGCCCTGCACTTCACGCTTCCAACAATTCCGCATTCTCCATGAACCATTCCCTCCCGGCCGACGACACATGGCCGTGGATAGAAACCAACCATGGAGACTTCCGATGACTGCACTTTTGCGAAATACCCTTCTCGCCGCCGTCGCGGTATCGGCGCTGGCCGGATCCGCTTTGGCAGATCAGACCATTCCAGGCTGCGCCAAGACATTGACCAACGACCTGTGGGCGGGGCGCTGCTGCAGCAATGGCGACTCGAACTGTCTGGGCGGTGGAAACGGTGGTCGAGGCCACAATGACAATGGCGGCCGGGGAGATAAGGGCGGCGCGGCGGGCAAGAAATGATCTCGACGCAGCGGACCGCCGGCGGGCAGCTCTTCAGGCAGAAGCGGACGCGGGTGTAAAACTCGCGGCTCCGGCCTCGCTACGGTTACCGGCCCAGTGCCGCGCGGATCGAGGCGGTAATGCGGCGCAGTTCCGCCTCGTCGAGTTTCTCGATGTTCTCGGCCAAGAGATTGGCAAGCTCGGTGGCTGCGGGACTGAGGCCCGACGTGTCGAGCTTCACGCGCGGATGCGAGGCTTCGGCCAGCCGCGCCAGCTCCTCGGCATCGTCCCAGATGACGTTGAAATAGCCGATGACCTTCTGGATCAGCGTCCAGGTCGGCGCACCGCGCCTGCCATGCTCCAGCGCCGACAGATAGGCGGCGCTGACGCCGATCGCCGCCGCCATGTCCTTCTGGCTGACACCGCGCTCGCTTCGGAGCGCCCTCAGCTTCTCGCCGAACGGCGTCATGCCCGCGTCTTCATGCGCGCTGCCGCCGCAGCCGGATATAAAGCGCGCCAGAGCCGCCATGATTGCGGGCGGCATGGTCGTGGCTGGAGACCAGCGGCCGGAAGGCGGGCGTCGACAGCCAGGCGGGCACGGCGCGCCGCAGCACCCCGTCGCCGCCGGAGGACGAACCCTTGCCTGTGATGACCAGCACGTAGCGAATGCCGCCGGCATGCGCCCGGTGCAGGAACGAGAAAAGCAGCGAATAGGCCTCGTCCTGGGTCAGGCCGTGCAGATCGACCCGGCCTTCGATCGGCAGCCGCCCCTTCGACAGCTTGTCCAGCGTCGGTTCGTCAAGTGCGTGCGCGACATGCTGGGTCTTTGGCTTTGCAGCGCCTGCCTGGTTGGCAACAGGCTGGGCCGGCTGCGTCTGCATCGGCTTGGCCTCGGCCGGGATATCGGGGATGTCGACGGCCATCCTGCCCTTGAGCGGCTTGGCCGTGCGCGCCACCAGGTTCCACAGCACCCGGTCGTCCTCGCTGAGCTTGGCTTCGCTCGGTCTGGCTGGCCGCCGGCTCATCGATTCGCACCCGGAACAAGCGCACGCGGGATCAGCGCATGAAAATCGGCCGCGTTGCGCACCACGCCGGCGATCTCGCCTGCCGCATCGCCCGAGCCGGCGAACAGGTCGCCGCGCGCCGGCCCGGTGATGGCGGAGCCGGTGTCCTGCGCGATCATCAGGCGCCGGAACGGTTTTGCGTCGAAAGCTGTCAGCGACGGCGCATCGATGTGGAACGGCGTGCCGAATGTGTGCAGCAGGCGATCGACGGCGATGGAGCGGCCCGGCGTCAGCGGCACCTTGGCGGCGGCGATCGGGCCAAGGGCGGCGTCCTCGACATCGGCCTCGCGGAAGAAGATGTAGGAGCGGTTTTGCCAAAGGATCTCGTCGACGCGATCCGGGTGCGCCTTGAACCAAGCGCGGATCGACTGCATCGTCACCTTTTCCAGCGGGATCTCGCCAATTTCGCTGAGGATTTTACCGGGCCCTGTGAAGCGTTGGCCGGATTTGGCGGCGTAGGTGACGCGGCGGAGCCGGCCATCGGTCATGTTCAGTCTGGCCGCGCCCTGCACATGGATGAAGAAGGCATCGACCTTGTCGGCCAGCCAGGCGATTTCCAGTCCCTTGCCGTCAAGCGCGCCACATTCGATGGCACCGCGGTCGGGATATTCGACCGGTCCTTGCGGCGTCTGGCGGGCAAAGGCGAGGTAAGGGTCCAGTCCGGGCGGCCGATTGGCGTCGTCGATATCGACGAGATCGGCCGGACGCGACAGCAGCGGCACGCAAAATCGCTTCGTCCGGATCAGCGACGCCTCGACTTCGGGCTCGTAGAAGCCGGTGACGAGGCCGGCGGCGCCGTTCTCGGCGCGGATATTCATCGGGATAAAATGACGCTCGAAAAAGGCCCGGGCCTGCGACCGATTCGCCGGCGAAACAATGCGGGCCTCGGCGTAGGCCTCGGCAAAGGCGTTGAAGTCGACACCAAGCGAACCGCTGCGATAGGGCTTGGTCAGGACGTGGAAGGCGGAACGGCGAAAGGCCGCGAAGGCAGAGAGATGGTCGTCCTCATCCCAGCCGGGCAAGGCGCCGAAGGATTTTCCGACAAAAAGAGGCGATAGCGACACCGGAGCCTCGCCACTTCTACCGGATTCAGTCTTCTTCCTCGGTGGCGACGAGCTTCCAGTTCGGATCGCGCGAGCGCGTGTCGCGGGCAAACGTCCAGACGTCCTTGACCTCGGCGACGGTTTCGGGGTCGCCATCGATGACAGCGCCGGCCTTGTCGCGGGTCGCCGAAATCAGCTCGCTAATGATGCGCAGCGTGACATGCGCCTCGCCACCCTTCATCTCGGCCGAGACGATGTCGGCCTTGTCGATGCCGACGAAGGAGGACTGGATCTTTTCCGATTTGGCCTCGCGCTCGCCGATCGCGGCGACAAAGCCATCATAGACTTCGCGCGACAACAGGTTCTTCAGCGTTTTGCGGTCGCCGTCGGCATAGGCCATGACGATCATTTCATAGGCCATCTTGGCGCCGTCGACGAAGCTCTTCGGCTCGAAGGACGGATCGTTGTCCTTGATCGTGCGCAATCCCTTGTTGAGGTCGGTGTCGGGCTTGGCGAAGGCGTCAATAGACGCATAGGTCTCGGCCGCCGGCTCGCCCGGCAAGCGTTTGCGCGGCAGCGAGACGACATTTTCGGGTTTCTGGGCGGCATCCTTGTCGCCGCTGCGGGCCGCCGTATAGGGGTCGAAGGGCGGCCGTTCGCTGCCGGTGCGTCGGCCCAGCACATTGCGCAGCTGGAAAAAGATGACCACTGCCGCAATCAGGAAGAAAATCGTGCCGAAGTCGAAGAATCCCATATCTTCCGCCAATCAATCCCTGCCTTGTAGCCGGACCGCCGGCCCCAAGGGCTACGGTCGCATAGCGTTCAACATTCAAAGCATATAGAACGCAAGGCGCAATCATTCAAATCAAAGGCAGGCATACCTATCTAACAGGCCCAGTGCCAGCGGCGATTGATCGCCAACGGCCAAAACGATCGAAAAGGGTTGGCAAGACTTGCGCATTTCGTTCCTTCCCCTTTTTGTCCTGGCGCTGCCGCTGCTGGAAATCGCCGGCTTCGTGATTGTCGGACGCCAGGTGGGCGCCCTGGCGACGGTCGGACTGGTGCTGGCGTCGAGCATCGCCGGCGCCTTGCTGCTCCGGCACCAGGGTTTCAGCGTCATGACGCGGATCCGGGCCGAGATGGACGCCGGCCGAGATCCGAGCCGGCAGCTCGCGCATGGCGCGATGATCGTGCTGGCGGCGATCCTTTTGATCATCCCCGGCTTCATCACCGACATCATCGGCCTGCTGCTGTTCCTGCCGCCGGTCCGCGATCTCGCCTGGCGGGCGTTGAAGGGCCGCGTCGTGCTGGCCACCAATTTCAGCACCGGCGGGTTCCGCGGCCGGCAGCGCGACAAGACCATCGACCTCGACGATGGCGATTATTCGCGCAGCGACGACTATGCGCGCGGACCGGACCACAACTCTCCCTGGCGCCGCCTCAAGGACGAATAGGCCTGAGCAAGGCGACGTGCGTTTGAAGCGCACCTGAAATTTTGCTTTGATGCATGTCGTCGTCCCAAAACCGCTGCGCACTTTTGGGCGACATGCATAAGGTGGCAAACCTTGTCTTGTCATGCCGACCATGGTAGCGAACGCCCGATTTCAATTCGGTCAGCGATGCTGCCCAGGCAAGAGGACAAAGGCTTATGGCAAGCAAAGATGACGCGGCGCCCGGCGCAGCCAACGGAAACGGCAATGCGGCACAGCCGTCGCTCAACGTCCTGGCGCAGTATGTGAAGGATCTGTCGTTCGAAAGCCCCGGCGCGCCGAATTCGCTGCGCGGCCGCGACAAGGCGCCCGGCATCGCCATCAACGTCAATGTCAACGCCAACCCACTCTCCGACAAGCAGTTCGACGTCAATTTGACGCTGAACGCCAAGGCCTCCTTCGACCAGGAAGTGCTGTTCAATGTCGAGCTGATCTATGGCGGCGTGTTCGCGATCAGCGGCTTCCCGCAGGAACACATGCTGCCGATCCTGTTCATCGAATGCCCCCGCCTGCTGTTCCCCTTCGCCCGGCAGATCATCGCCGAAGCGACGCGCAACGGCGGTTTCCCTCCGCTGATGCTCGACCCGATCGATTTCGCGCAGATGTTCCAGCAGAAACTGGCGGAAGACCAGGCCGCGTCGAACGTCAAGGTGAGCTGAGGCTTGCCTTTGTTTGGATTGTGAAGAACCCGGCCTCGCGCCGGGTTTTTTGTTTGGAGATGCCGGCGGATCGCGTACGGAACGACCTTAGTTCCCAAGAACCTTCAACCACAGCGCCTTTTCGCCGAGTGTGGCGACCATGCCTGCGTGCGCGGCGCGCTCGGCTTCGGTCAGGCGCGGCGCCAAGGGGGCCGGGCGTTGGCTGATGGTGATTTCAATTTGGCGGACATTCTCGTTACCCCGAGCCGGCGCGGTGGCGCTGTCGAGGATGAGGGCAGCCTGCTTGCCGCCGATCAGCTCGATATAGACTTCGGCCAGCAGTTCGGAATCGAGCAAGGCGCCGTGCTTGGTGCGCCTTGTGTTGTCGATGCCGTAGCGCCGGCAGAGCGCGTCGAGCGAATTGGGGCCCATCGGGTGCTTGCGGCGCGCCAGCGCCAGCGTGTCGACGACACGGCCATTGTCGATGACCGGGTGGCCCAGCCGGCCGAATTCAACATTGAGGAAACCGACGTCGAACGTGGCGTTGTGGGCGACCAGCTTGGCGCCGTCGATGAAGGCCAGCCACTCCTCGGCAATCTCGGCAAAGGTCGGCTTGCCCGCGAGGTCCGCGGCGCTGATGCCGTGGACCGCCTGCGCTTCGGCGTGGATCGGCCGCCCTTGAGGGTTGATGTAGTGGTGGAAGGTCTTGCCGGTCGGGAAGCGGTTGACCAGCTCGATGCCGCCAAGCTCGATGACGCGGTCGTCGCGCGAATCGAGGCCGGTGGTTTCCGTATCGAAGATGATCTCACGCATCGAATCAGTCGCTCCAGGCGAGCAGAATCATAAGACCGGAACAAAATGGCAATGGGCAATGCTGACGGCCTGGCTTCAGGAGATGGGATTCCTTGACTTATCCCCGGTCAGATCCGCAACGATAGCTTTGACCGCCGCGCGGGCGGCGTCCATCCCTTGTCCAGTGTCGATGATGAAATCGGCCTGACGACGCTTATCCGCATCCGGCACCTGCTTGGCCAGGATCGATGCCAGTTTTTCCTCGGTCATGCCCGGTCGCGCCAGCACGCGCTGGCGCTGCACTTCGGCCGCGGCGGTGACGACGACGACCTTGTCGACGCGGTTGCGGCCGCCGGTTTCGAACAGCAGCGGAATGTCGAGCACCGCAAGCGGCGCTCCGGCGGCCCGGTTGCGCGCCAGGAAGGCATCGGCATCGGCGCGCACCAGCGGGTGGATGATGGCTTCCAGCCGCTTCAGCGCGCTGGCGTCGCCAAGCACGCGTGCGCCCAGCTTTGCGCGATCGACCACGCCGGCGTCCGTCGTGCCGGGAAAGGCCGCTTCGACCAAGGGCGCGGCCTTGCCGGCATAGAGGCGATGCACCGCCTCGTCGGAATCATGAACCGGCACGCCGGCCTCGGCAAACATCCTGGCCGTCGTCGACTTGCCCATGCCGATCGAGCCGGTGAGACCGAGCACGATCATAGTTTCGGCACCAGGTCGGCGACGATGAGCGCGCGCAATCCGGCCGTAACCTGCGGCCTCACGCCGAACCAGCGCTCGAAGCCGGGCACGGCCTGGTTGAGCAGCATGCCGAGACCGTCGACCGTCTTCAGCTTCCTTGCGCGGGCAGCGGCAAGCAGCGGCGTCTCCAGCGGCACATAGACGATGTCGTTGACGATGGCGTGGTCCGGCAGCAAGGCGGGATCGGCGGCAAGGGTCTCATTGCCGTGCATGCCGAGCGCCGTGGTGTTGACCAGCAGGCCGGCATCGGCGAGCAGTTCGCCGGTCGCCGCCATGCCATGCGCCGAAACGCCGGCGCCGAAGCGATCGCGCAATTCCTCCGCCCGGGCCAACGTGCGGTTGACGATGCGGATGTCGGCGACACCGCGTTGTTTCAGTGCATGGATGATGGCGCGCGACGCGCCGCCGGCGCCAAGCACGACCGCCGGGCCGTTGCTCGCCCAGCCCGGCGCGTGATCGTCGAGGTTGGCGGCAAAGCCGTGACCGTCGGTGTTGCCGCCCCACAAGATGCCGTCCTCGAACCACAGCGTGTTGACGGCGCCGATCTCTTCGGCCGCCTCATCACGCCGGTCGACCAGCGCGAAGGCAGCCTCCTTGTGCGGAATGGTGACATTGCCGCCGCGATAACCGTCCGCCTGGAGCGTCGCCAGGAATTGAGCAAAGTCCTCCGGCGCCACGTCGATGGCCTGGTAGCTGCCGTCGATGCCATGTTGGGCCAGCCAGTGGCCATGGATCTTCGGCGAGCGCGAATGCCTGATCGGATGGCCAGTGACGAAGGCCTTTTTGATCGGCTCAGCCATCGATCACTCCAAGGGCACGAAGTTCGGCCAGCAGCGGCAGCAGCGGCAGGCCGACAATGGTGAAATGGTCACCCTCGATTTTCTCGAAGAGCTCGATGCCTTCGCCCTCGACCTGGTAGGCGCCGACGCTGGCCAGCGCCTTGGCGCCGACACGAGCCAGATGGCGCCCGATGAAGGCTGGGTCGAGCTTGCGCATGGTCATGCTGGCGATGCCGACATGCCGCCACAGCACCTGACCATCGCGGACCAGCACGGCGGCGCTGTTGAGCTGATGGGTCTTGCCCGACAGCGCCAGCAGGTGACGGCGCGCGCCTTCCATGTCGGCCGGCTTGTGGTACACCTCGTCGCCGAGCGACAGCGTCTGGTCGCAGCCGAGCACCAGGGCGCCCGGCCTGCGCTCGCTGACCTCGGTCGCCTTGGCCTCGGCCAGCACCAGGGCGACATCTTCGGGCGAGACACCGCTGTCCTGCAAGGGCGCCTCGAGCGCCCGCTCGTCGACATCGGCCGCAACTGCCTCGACGTCGACGCCGGCATTGACGAGCATCGCCTTGCGGAACGGACTGCTAGACGCGAGGATGATTTTTTCGGTCATTTTGCACTCGGGCGCAGAGACAGGCGCGGTTGGAGTATGAGCATCTCTAGTCGGTAAAGTGGGCGCTGCCCCTCATTGTCCTGCCGGACATTTCTTCCCGCATAGTGACGGGGAGAAAGGGGCACCTTCAGCGCCGACGCTGTTTCCGGCTACGCTGGCGATTGGCGAAACCATCGATGGCAGCGCCCCTCTCCCCGTCACTATACGGGGAGAGGATGCCGGCAGGCAGGTGAGGGGCAGCACCGACTTTCGGCTAGATTTCGCCTGGAGAAGACTCGGAAAACTCACTTTTCGCTCATTTATCTCGACTTGCCGCGCAGGGCAACGATCGCCGCCGCCGTTTCCTCGATCGAGCGGCGGCTGACATCGATCATCGGCCAGCCATGGCGCGTGCAGATCTGGCGGGCGTAGGCGAGCTCCTCGGTGATGGCGGCTCGGTCGACATAGTCGCTCGCCTCATAGGTGCTGCTGTTTCCGAGGATTCGGTTTTGCCGGACATGCGAGATGCGCTCTGCTGTGGCGATCAACCCGACGATCAGCGGGGTCTTCGCGTTGACCAGGCTCTCCGGCACCGGCACACCGAGCACGATCGGGATGTTGGCGGTCTTGATGCCGCGGTTGGCGAGATAGATGCTGGTCGGCGTCTTCGACGTGCGCGAGATGCCTATCAGCACGATGTCGGCATCGTCCATATTGGCCGGCAGCTGGCCGTCATCATGCTCCATGGTGAAATTGAGCGCGTCGATGCGGCGGAAATATTCGGCGTCGAGAACATGCTGGGCACCGACGCGGCGACCGGCCGGCGTGCCGAGATAGGACTGGAACACGGTCAGCACCGGCTCCAGCACCGACACGCAGGGCAGGCCCATGGTCGCGCAGCGCTCGTCGATGCCGCGCGCCAGCTTCTGGTCGACGACCGTGTAGAGGATGATGCCCGGCTCTTCCTCGATGTCCTCGAACACCTTGGCCACCTGCTTTTCGGTGCGGATGAGCGGGTAGATATGCTCGATGGCCCGCGCATCCTTGTATTGCGCGGAAGCCGCCCGGCCTGCGGCTAGCAGCGTTTCGCCGGTCGCGTCGGAAATCAGGTGCAGGTGGAAGAAGCTCTGGGGTTTGTTCACAAGGGGTCACTCCAGGCTGTGGGCGGCTGTGGATAAAGCGGGATGGAAAGACGGGCCGGTCACGGGTGACTGTATCAGATGGCAGTTTGTCCACAATTCGTCGCACTGTCAGCTTCGCCGGACGGCTGGGGACAAGTTTGGGGACGGCGTCTTTTGTCTCTCGCCTGTCCACAGGGACGGCTTTTCCCTGCGGTTCCTAACGCCTTGACTCCAGTCATGGATTCCGGACTTTCCCCAGAACCCTACAGTTTGTAGAGGTAAGCGCGCGACAATATGCTGGCTGGTGTTTTTGTGGGCAAAGCGGGACAGGTGACAACCACCACAACCAACAGACTCTTAGAATCAGAAGAATCTTAGATATAAGAATCTTTGATTATAGAGAGGCTTGGAGAAGCGAGCGCTCGATGCCCCAGAAACGGATCATGCTGGACGTCCTGAAGGGCAATACGGTGTTTCCGCCTCCCCTCTGGATGATGCGTCAGGCCGGGCGTTATCTGCCGGAATATCGCGAGACACGCCGGCGGGCCGGTTCGTTCCTCGACCTTTGCTACGATCCCGACCTTGCCGTCGAAGTGACCTTGCAGCCGATCGAGCGCTTCGGCTTCGATGCCTCGATCCTGTTCTCGGATATCCTCGTCGTTCCGCACGCGCTTGGCCGCGACGTACGCTTCGAAGAGGGGCGCGGCCCCCTGCTGACGCCGATCACGGCGCCAGAGATTGCAGCTCTGGAAAGCAAAACGTTTCACGTGAATCTCGAACCGGTCTACGAGACGGTCCGCCGGCTGCGGTCAAAACTGCCCGATGAGACAACGCTGATCGGCTTCTGCGGCGCGCCTTGGACGGTGGCGACCTATATGATTGCCGGCCATGGCACGCCCGACCAGGGGCCGGCGCGGCTGTTTGCCTATCGCGAGCCGGAAGCCTTTCAACATTTGCTGAAAGTGCTTGCCGATCATTCGGCCGCCTATCTTATCCGCCAGATCGAGGCCGGTGCGGATGTGGTGCAGATCTTCGATTCCTGGTCGGGCGTTCTCGATGATGCATCGTTCGACCTGTTCTGCGTTCAGCCGGTGGCCGAGATCGTTGGCCGGGTCCGGGCGGTTCATCCCGATGTTCCAATCATTGGTTTTCCCAAGGGGGCCGGTGCGCGGTACCGGACCTATCGCCAGAAGACCGGAGTAACGGCCCTGGGGATCGACTGGACGGTGCCCCTGGTGGCGGCGAAGGATTTGCAGCGCTTGGGTGCGGTCCAAGGCAATCTCGATCCCTTGCGGCTCGTTGCTGGCGGCAAAGCCCTATCCGATGGTGTCGAGGCCATCCTTAAAACGCTGGGCGACGGGCCGCTGATTTTCAACCTCGGTCACGGCATCACGCCGGAGACGCCGATAGCGCATGTCGAGACAATGGTGAAACTGGTGAGGAGCGCGACCCGCTGATGACTCATTCAAACAGCACTGGCAGCACCAACAGCACCGGCCAGGCAATGATGCAGATGGTGATCGGCATTGCCGTGCTGGTCGTTCTCACGGCACTTCTGTTTTTCGTCGCGCCCGACAGCTTCTATCTATGGGCGAAAGCGATCCACATCCTTGCCGTCATCTCCTGGATGGCGGGCATGCTCTATCTGCCGCGGCTGCTGGTCTATCACGTGGATGCCGAGAAGGGCTCGGTGCAGTCAGAGACCTTCAAGGTGATGGAGCGCCGCCTGCTGCGCGGCATCATCAATCCGGCAATGATCGCCACCTGGGTTTTCGGTCTGTGGCTCGCCTGGAAAGGCTTTGGTTTCCACGGCGGCTGGCTGCACGCCAAGATCGGTGCCGTGCTTCTATTGTCCGCCGTTCATGGCTATCTGGCCGGCGCGGTGCGCAAATTTGCCGAGGACCGCAACGAAAAACCGGCGCGGCACTGGCGGATGATCAACGAGATCCCCACATTACTGATGATCGCAATCGTGATCCTGGTTGTCGTCAAGCCGTTTTAGCTCTTAGCAGGGCCCATAAAACGCAGCTTGCTCTTTCACCCAAGCGACGATAAAAGACGGGTCTTCCTTCCCGTCATGCGCCGCCCTTTATTGCTTTCGGCCGCGCCCGGCATTTGTCGCATCCCGCCGATATATTTTCCCCAAAGCAGATTCAGAGTCCGTCTATGCAAGAAATGAAACTCGCAGAGTTCAAGAACAAGAAGCCACCAGAGCTGATCGCTTATGCCGAATCGCTCGAGGTCGAGAACGCCAGCGTCATGCGCAAGCAGGAGCTGATGTTCGCTATCCTGAAGAAACTGGCCGCCCAGGAGATCGAGATCATCGGTGACGGTGTTGTCGAGGTGCTGCAGGACGGTTTCGGTTTCCTGCGCTCCGCCAATGCCAACTATCTGCCCGGTCCCGACGACATTTACATCTCGCCCTCGCAGATCCGCCGCTTTTCGCTGAAGACTGGCGATACGGTCGAAGGGCCGATCCGCAGCCCGAAAGAGGGCGAACGCTATTTCGCCCTGCTCAAGGTCAACACCATCAATTTCGACGATCCCGAAAAGATCCGTCACAAGATCCACTTCGACAATCTGACGCCGCTCTATCCGACCAAGCGGCTGAAGATGGAGATCGACAATTCGACCAGCAAGGACATCTCGCCGCGCGTGATCGACCTGGTGGCGCCCATCGGCAAGGGACAGCGCGCGTTGATCAACGCGCAGCCGCGTACCGGCAAGACGGTTCTGATGCAGAATATCGCCCACTCGATTACTGCCAATCATCCGGAATGTTATCTGATCGTCCTGCTGATCGACGAGCGGCCGGAGGAAGTCACCGACATGCAGCGTTCGGTGAAGGGCGAGGTTATCTCCTCGACCTTCGACGAGCCGGCGGTGCGTCACGTCCAGGTCGCCGAAATGGTGATCGAGAAAGCCAAGCGCCTGGTCGAGCATGGCCGCGACGTCGTCATCCTGCTCGATTCGATTACCCGCCTCGGCCGCGCCTACAACACGGTTGTGCCGTCATCCGGCAAGGTGCTGACCGGCGGTGTCGACGCCAATGCCTTGCAGCGGCCGAAGCGCTTCTTCGGTGCCGCCCGCAATATCGAGGAAGGCGGCTCGCTGACCATCATCGCGACTGCGCTGATCGACACCGGCAGCCGCATGGACGAAGTCATCTTCGAAGAGTTCAAGGGCACCGGCAACTGCGAAATCCAGCTCGATCGCAAGGTTGCGGACAAGCGCATCTATCCGGCCATGGACATCTTGAAGTCCGGTACCCGCAAGGAGGACCTTCTGGTCTCCAAGCAGGACCTGCAGAAGATCTTCGTGCTGCGCCGCATCCTTGCGCCGATGGGCACCACGGACGCGATTGAGTTCCTGATCGACAAGCTCAAGCAGACCAAGACCAATGCGGATTTCTTCGATTCGATGAACACGTAACGGTTTGGCCGAAACATCCGGCCTATGCATCAAACCCCATTCCGGCATACCGGGATGGGGTTTTTCATTGTCCGGGATCAGGTCGCATCCACGATACGGAGTGGCCGTATGTAGCAGCGGACTCCCTCTTCTGCGCGGAAGGCGAGGTTTCCTGATCCTATTGGCGACGCAAGAGGTGTGCGAGCTCTTTGGGCTTCGTCACAACGGGAAGGCAGACTTGACCGGTGCAGAGCCAGGCACCCGGCCTGTGGGTCGGCGGCAGGAATCCACCGGGCAGCACGGGTCGATTCGCTTCCGAACCGATAGAAACGATAATGTCGACCCGACGCGGATCGGGGTTTCGATTCGCAACCGGAACAAGTTCAGGATTGGTCGGATCATCAATTAGCACCAGCTTAAGCGGCTCGATCGCCAGCGCGCAGGCGTTGACGATGCCAGCCTGGCCATAGGCCTGCTGCGCGGCTCGGCCGGCGGCATGCTCGGCGACGTTCCAGGCTTTCTCGTGCAGGTCGAGGTCGCCGGTGACGGAGGCGAGCCGCACCAGCGCTTCGATAATCTGTCCGGTGGCGGAAGGAATGGCCTCGTCGACGTCGCCCCTTATGCGGATCGGCACGTCAGTGCTGTCGGAAGCGGTCAGATAGTAGCCAGTCCTGTCTGCATCGGCGTGCCAGTGGTCGAGTTGCTCGATGAACCCATTGGCCTGCTCGACATAGCTCCAGTCGCCGGTGGCTTCGAATAGCGCGATCGCCGCATTGGCCATGGCGGCGTAGTCGCTGGATAGCGCCGGAAACAATTTCCTCGCGCCCAGCATCGAGTGCGGCAAGCGGTTGTCGCGGCTGGCGGCGTTGATATGGGCAAAGGCCTTTGCCGCCGCGTCGACCCAGTCACGCCGCGACAACGACCGGCCGGCCTCGGCAAGGGCTGCGATCATCAGGCCATTCCAGTCGGTGAGGGTCTTTGCGTCGAGGCCCGGCCTGACCCGCCCTTCCCTTATGGCGAGAAGTTTCGCTTTGAGCGGCACGAGTTGGTCGCGATCGACCACACTTTGGGCTTGCTGCGAGCTGGTTTGATGGACAACCGGCTTGCCTTCCCAGCCATGTGGGCTTGAGAGCGTGAAGTGTTTGAAAAACCGAGGGGAATCGACGCCAAGCGCGACTTCTATATCTGCCCTGCTCCAGGTGTAGAACAGTCCCTCCTCGCCGTCGCTGTCGGCGTCGAGGCTGGCGGCGAAGGCGCCGCCGTCGACACGCATTTCGCGCAGCAGCCAGTCAATGGTGTCTTCGATTCGTACCCGGAACAAATTATTGCCGCTCACCGCATAGGCCCAGTTGCAGAAGCGGATGAGCTGGGCATTGTCGTAGAGCATCTTTTCGAAATGCGGAACCAGCCATTCCGCGTCGGTCGAATAGCGGCTCAGCCCGCCGCCGATATGGTCGTAGATGCCGCCGCTCAGCATCCGGTCGAGGCTGAGCAGGACATCATCACGATGCGTGGAATTGCCATCGCGCAGCCAGGACAGCCAAAGCGTGAGCATGAATGGCGCATTCGGGAATTTCGGCGCGCCGCGCAAGCCGCCGAGATCGCGGTCGATCATGCCGTCGATGCCCCTGGCGAGGTTTTCCAGGGTGTCGTGATCAAGCACTGTTTTGGCATGCGAACCGGCGAGCCGGGCCTCGACATGCGTCGTCAGGCCGTCGGCGCTCTGGTTCAGGCTCGCCCTTTTCTCCCGCCAGGCCTTGTCCACTGCTTGCATCACCTGGATGAAGCCTGGGCGGCCGTAGCGCGGCTCGCGCGGAAAATAGGTGCCGCCCCAGAACGGCTTGCCGTCCGGCGTCAGGAACATGGTCAATGGCCAGCCGCCTTGCTCGCCCATCGAGGACAGCGCGGCCATGTAGATCTGGTCGATGTCCGGGCGCTCCTCGCGGTCGACCTTGATATTGACGAACAGACGGTTCATGACGGCGGCGACGTCGTCGTTCTCGAAACTCTCGTGCGCCATGACGTGGCACCAGTGGCAGGCGGCATAGCCGACCGAGAGCAGGATTGGCCTGTCCAGCGCCCTCGCCTCTTCAAGCGAAGCCGGCGACCAGGCCCGCCAATGGACTGGATTGCCGCTGTGCTGCTGCAGATAGGGGCTGGCTTCGTCGGCAAGCAGGTTTTGCGGAGGCAATGTCACGATGAGGCTACCCGACAAGGATTGAACGGGGAAGCTAGGGCGGTTCAACAGAGCGGGCAAATGATTTCAAGGGATTCGATCGTTGCGCTGTCGAGCGGCCGCCTGCCAGCAGGTGTCGCCGTCATCCGCATTTCCGGCCCACAGACTCGATTCGTAATCGAAACGATTGCCGGCGGTAGGGTTAAGGACCGGGCTGTGGTTTTGCGCAAGTTCAGAGCGCCGGATGGAAGCGTGCTCGACAACGGCCTGGTTGTCTTCTTTCCCGGCCCCGCGAGCTTTACCGGTGAGGATGTGGCTGAATTCCACGTCCATGGCGGCCGCGCGGTGGTGGCCAGGATGTTGGATGCGATCACCGGCTTCGACGGTGTCCGGCATGCTGATCCCGGCGAATTCACCCGTCGCGCTTTCCTCAATGGCAAGGTCGACCTGGTCGAAACCGAGGCGCTGGCCGATCTCGTCAACGCCGAAACCGAGGCGCAGCGGCGCTTTGCGGTCCAGAATGCGGAAGGTGTTCAGAGCGAGCTCTATTTGAGTTGGCGCCGCCGGCTGATCCACGCCCGCGCCATGATCGAGGCCGAAATTGACTTTGCCGACGAGGATGATGTGCCAGGTTCCGTTTCGGATACGGTCTGGTCTGATGTTCGGGCGATGATCGACGAGATCGACCGGCACGTTGCGGGATTTCGCGCCGCCGAAATTATCCGCGATGGGTTCGAGGTCGTGATTCTCGGTGCGCCCAATGCCGGCAAATCGAGTCTGTTCAACGCCTTGGCGCGGCGCGATGCCGCTATTGTAACGGATGAGCCGGGCACAACCCGCGACCTGCTCGAGGTGGTGTTGGATCTGGAGGGACTGCGCGTCAGGTTGACCGACACCGCCGGGCTGCGCGAGGCGGCTGGGAAGGTCGAGGCGATCGGCATCGAGAAGGCAAGGGCCAAGGCCGATAGCGCCGATCTGTTGTTGCTGTTGCAGGACGTCGCTGAGCCGCAGGCGTTGGCTTCGATCCCGTCGGCGATTCCGGCCTTGCAGGTCGGCACCAAGCGAGACCTTTTGGATAGCCAAGCGGCTGCCAGTGTGGCCAAGCGCTACGATCACGTCATCTCGGTCGTCGATGGGGCCGGCGTTGACGCGTTGTTGGCGGAAATCGGCTGGCGGGCAGCGCGTGCTGCCGGGAGCGCCGGCGATATTCTGCCGTCGCGCCTGCGCCATGTCGAGTTACTGGGCGAAGCAAACCGGCATCTGCACCGGGCGGTTGACGGCCGGGCCATCGGGCAGGAGTTGCGGGCCGAGGAGTTGCGGCTCGCCGCCGACCGGCTCGGCCGAATCGTCGGCGCCATCGACGTGGAGGACATGCTGGACGTGATTTTCGCGCAGTTCTGCATTGGAAAATGACTCACGTGAAACACCGGCAGCGCTCGCTGTGGCGACCTCCTTGATTCACGTGAAACACAGTCGCGGGCGCTGGCAGAGCGAAGCTGTGATTGCCCCTGCTGTTCGGAGCGAGGATTCACGTGAAACATGGCAAAGACTCGCCGCAGGGTTGTTTCACGTGAAACGAGCCGCGGAGTTTTCTTGACAGCATCGCCTTGCGGGGACATGTGTCGCTCAACCTTTTTCTAGTCCAGGACGTTTTGTAAATGACCGATCACTATGATGTGGTTGTGGTGGGCGGCGGCCATGCGGGTTGCGAGGCGGCGAGTGCAGCGGCGCGCGCCGGCGCCAGCACCGCGCTTGTGACGCTGCGTTTCGACACGATTGGCGTGATGTCGTGCAACCCGGCCATCGGCGGTCTCGGCAAGGGCCATCTGGTTCGCGAGATTGATGCCATGGACGGGTTGATGGGTCGGGTGGCTGATGCCGCCGGCATTCAGTTCCGCCTGCTCAACCGTCGCAAGGGGCCAGCGGTCCGCGGGCCACGCACTCAAGCGGATCGCAAACTCTATCGCCTTGCCATGCAAGAAGCGATTCGGCTCCAGAACGATCTCGACGTGATCGAGGGTGAGGTTCTCGACTTCGAGATCGTCGATGGGCGGATTGCGGCTGTTCTGCTGGCCAACGGCCTGCGGCTCGCCTGTGGCGCCGTCGTTTTGACGACCGGGACCTTCCTGCGTGGCCTCATCCACATCGGCGACAAGAAGATCGCCGCCGGCCGCATGAACGAGCAGGCGAGCATCGGCCTGTCGGCGACCATGAGCCGCGTCGGCTTCCAGCTCGGCCGGCTGAAGACCGGCACGCCGCCACGGCTGAACGGGAAGACTATCGATTGGGCGTCGCTGGATCGCCAGGCGGCGGATGAGGATCCGGTGCCGTTCTCGCTGATGACCGATCGCATTGAGACGCCGCAGATCGAGTGCGGCATCACCCGCACGACAGCGGCGACGCATGATTTGATCCGCGCCAATCTTGGCCGGTCGGCGATGTATTCCGGGTCGATCGAAGGTGTCGGGCCGCGCTATTGCCCGTCGATCGAGGACAAGATCGTCAAGTTCGGCGACCGGGACGGGCACCAGATTTTTCTCGAGCCGGAAGGGCTCGACGACGACACCGTCTATCCCAATGGTATCTCGACCTCGTTGCCGCAGGATGTGCAACTGGACATCCTGAAAACCATCCCAGGACTGGAGCGAGCCGTCATGCTGCAGCCTGGCTACGCCATCGAGTATGATCATGTCGATCCGCGCGAGCTGACTACGGGCCTAGAGACCACGCGCGTCAGTGGTCTCTTTCTCGCCGGGCAGATCAACGGCACCACCGGATATGAGGAAGCAGCGGGGCAAGGCCTGCTCGCCGGCCTCAATGCGGCGCGTTGTGCTGCCGGCAGCGAGCAGATCGTGCTCAGCCGCACCGAGGCCTATATCGGCGTAATGGTCGACGATCTGACCAGCCGCGGCATCAGCGAGCCCTACCGGATGTTCACCTCGCGGGCCGAGTTCCGGCTGTCGCTGCGCGCCGACAATGCCGATGAGCGGCTGACGCCCCTCGCCGCGAAGCTGGGGATAGCCTCGGCGCAGCGGATGCAGCGCTACGGCGATATGATGCAGCAGCTCGACGAAGCGCGTCAGCTGGCGGTGTCGCTGACCATGACCCCGAACGAGGCGGCGCGGCATGGGCTTGAGATCAACCGGGATGGCGTGCGCCGCTCCGGCTATGAACTGCTGGCCTACCCCGGTGTCGACGTCGCCTGGCTGGCGCGCGTCGAGCCGAAATTTGCGGCAATTGATGCCAAGACGGCGGAGCGCCTCGAAACGGAAGCGAAATATTCGGTCTATCTCAATCGCCAGAAGAGCGATGTGGCTCAGATCCAGCATGAAGAGAGCCGGATGATCCCGGAGACGGTCGATTTCGCCGGTGTGCCGGGGCTGTCCAACGAGCTGAAGCAGAAGATGCAGGCGCGGCGGCCGCGCTCTATAGCCGATGCCCAGCGCATGGAAGGTATGACGCCGGCGGCGATGGCGATCATTGTCGCGCATGTCCGCCATGAAGAGAGTGCGCAGAGGCCCGAGAGGGACGTTGCGTGAACTCTTTCTCCTGGAAGAGCCTGCAGGACGCGGCCGGTCCGGTTTCACGTGAAACATTCTACCGCCTGGTGACGTTCGAACAGATGTTTCAGAAATGGAACCGCAGCATCAACCTGGTTGCGCAGTCGACGGCAACCGACGTCTGGCAGCGTCACATCCTGGACAGCGCGCAGCTCGGGCGTATCGAGCCGACCGCGAATCGCTGGGTCGATATTGGTTCGGGCGGCGGATTCCCGGGGCTTGTCATGGCCTTCCTGCTTGCCGAGCGCGATGGGGCGAGCATCGATCTGGTTGAAAGCAATCGCAAAAAGGCGTCGTTCCTGCAGACAGTCATCGGCCAGTTCGGTCTGCCGGCGCGGGTGGTGGCGCGCCGCATTGAAGACAGTCATGCGCTGGTCCCGGCGCCGCAGATCGTCACGGCGCGTGCCTTGGCCTCGCTTTCCATCTTGCTGGACCTGTCGGCGCCTTGGCTGACCTCAGGCGCGCGTGGCCTGTTCCACAAAGGCCGGGATTACCGCGCCGAAGTGCAAGAAAGCGTTCACCGATGGGCCTTCGATCTGGTAGAACATCCAAGCGTGACCGACCCACATGGCGTCATCCTCGAACTGTCGAATCTTCGACCTGTCTGATTTGCTCCAGGCGACCCAAAAATGAATTTCTGGCATAGATCCATGATGAAGAATGGCCCCCGAATCATCACCGTAGCCAACCAGAAGGGCGGCGTCGGCAAGACGACCACCGCCATCAATCTGGCTACTGCGCTCGCGGCGATCGGTGAAAAGGTGCTGATCGTCGACCTCGATCCGCAAGGCAATGCCAGCACCGGCCTCGGGATCGACCGCAAGGATCGGACGGTCTCGTCCTATGATGTTTTGACGGGCGAACTGGATCTGGAAGCCGCGGCGATCCCGACTGCGGTGCCCGGCCTGTCGATCGTGCCGTCGACGCTGGACCTGCTCGGCATCGAGATGGAAATCGCCTCGGCGCCGGACCGGGTGCTGCGGCTGCGCAACGCCTTGCGTGCCTCGGCCGACCGTTCGGCCGGTTTCGGCTATGTGCTGATCGACTGCCCGCCTTCGCTCAATCTTTTGACGCTGAATTCGATGGCTGCGGCCGATTCGGTTCTGGTACCGTTGCAGTGCGAATTTTTCGCGCTCGAAGGCCTCAGCCAATTGCTGGAAACCGTCGAGCAGGTGCGTCGTTCTATCAATCCTGATCTCACCATCCAGGGCATTGTGCTGACCATGTATGACGGCCGCAACAATCTCGCTAACCAGGTGGTGCAGGATGTGCGGGCGCATATGGGCGACAAGGTCTACGAGACCATCATACCGCGCAATGTGCGGGTGTCCGAGGCGCCGTCCTACGGCAAGCCGGCGATCCTGTACGATCTGAAATGCTCAGGCAGCCAGGCCTATCTGCAGCTCGCGTCGGAAGTGATCCGCCGTGAGCGCAAATTGCGCGCCGCTTGATCAGCCGAATGCTTAATTAAGAGCCGATTCGATACCGAAACGATCAGGAATGTTAACTGGAAGTGTTATGAGCGAAGACCTTTCGAGAAAAAGACTGGGGCGGGGACTGGCAGCGCTGATCGGCGAGATCGATCGTCCTGCGGCACCCGAAAAGCCGGGGATGAGCGCCGACGGCAAGGTGCCGATCGAGTTCCTGACCCCAAATCCGAAAAATCCGCGCCGGCATTTCGGCGAGGCCGAGCTCACCGACCTCGCCCACTCGATCCGCGAGCATGGCGTCGTACAGCCGGTGGTGGCGCGGCCGTCGCCGACACAGGCCGGCCGCTACGAGATCATCGCCGGCGAGCGGCGCTGGCGTGCGGCGCAACGCGCCGGGCTGAACGAGATCCCGGTCATCATCCGCGAGGTCAATGACCGCACCGCGCTCGAACTGGCGATCATCGAGAACGTCCAGCGCACCGACCTTAACGCGGTCGAGGAAGCGCTTGGCTACCAGCAGCTGATCGACGATCACGGCTACACCCAGGCCGATCTCGGCCAGGTGATCGGCAAGAGCCGAAGCCATGTCGCCAACACGCTCAGGCTCTTAAAACTGCCGGATGTGATCCGCGACATGCTGGTCGACGGCGCGCTGTCGGCGGGCCATGCCCGCACGCTGGTGACCGCGGAGGATCCGGCCGGGCTTGCCAAGCGCATCGTCGAGGAAGGGCTTTCGGTGCGCCAGGCGGAGGCGCTGGCGCAGATGCCGGCCGGCAGCACGACAAAGGAAGCCAAGCCGGCGTCAAGCCAGGAGCAGAAGGACGCCGACACGCTGGCGCTGGAAAAGCTGTTGACCGACACGACCGGGATGATCGTGTCGATCGACCACAAGAGCAAAGGCGGCATGCTTCGTGTCGCGTATCGCTCGCTCGAGCAGCTCGACGAGTTGTGCCGCAGGCTGAAGCAGGAGCGGTAGTTAGCCGGCGAATATCCTGGTGGCGGCTGATTCCCGAGAGCCTACTTATCTCGAATCCGCTCGTCATTCCAAGTGCTTGGCACGCCAGCACCGCCCCTCACCTGCCTGCCGGCATCCTCTCCCCGTAAACGGGGCGAGGGACGCTGTCATCAGCGGTTTCGACAGTCGCCAACGTCGCAGGAAAGCGCCAGCGTTGCAGCCAGCCCCTTTCTCCCCGTTCACGGGAGAAATGCCCGGCAGGACAATGAGGGGTGGCGCTGACCTCGACGGCTGAGCCGTCAGTCCCAAAACTACCGCTGCGCCAGCCGGCTGCTTTCCACCGCAATGCCAAGCAGTGCCTGCCGCGCCAGCGCGACGGAGAGATCCGGGCGCCGCCGCGTCTGCAGCACAGCGGTCTGCAGCCGGGTCAGCGCGCGACCGAGGGCTTCGCTGCTCCAGCGCTCCAGCGCCTTCTCCACCAGCTTGCGCCGCGAGAAAAACACCGGCGGGCGGGCCGCGGCAACGACCGAGGCGGCGTTGCGGCCAGCAGACTCCATCTGGCCACGCATGGCCTGGATCGCCTGCAACTGCCGCATCGTCGAGGACAGCACCAAGAACGGCTGGCCGCCGGACTGGCAATGGCGGGTGAAGGCGGTGTCGAAGTCGCCGACCTTACCTTCGAGCAGTGCGTCGACGGCGTCATCGAAAGAGGCGCCGGACACGTCACCCGACATCGCCCTGACCTCTTCCAGCCCGATCTCCTTCTGGCCATGGGCGTAGAGGATGAGCTTTTCGATCTCGCCGCGCGAGGCCAGCCGGTCGCCGCCGAGATTTCGGCGCAGCGCCTGTCTAGCTTCCAGCGTCATCGACATGCCGGCCTTGCGCAATTCGTCGTCGATGACGGCATCGATGTCGCGGGCCTCGTCGGCATAGCAGGGCAGCGCCATGGCAATGTCCGCCGCCTCGACCACGGCACGCAGCCCCACGCCCTTCTTGAGATCGCCGGCCTCGATCAGGATGATGGCGTCGCGGGGCGGCTCCGCGGTCAGCGCCTTGACGTCATCGGCCAACGCCTTCTGGCCGCTGGCGTTGCGCACCCACAAAAGCCGCCGGTCGGAAAACATCGGCACGGTGCGCGCCTCGTCGAGCAGCCGGCCCTCGTCGCGGTCAACCTCCGAGCCGTCCAGCCTGACCACCGAGAATGGATCGTCGAGCGGCAGGCCAGTCTTCTCGGCAAAGGCCTTGGCGCGCTCGGCGACGAGCCCTCGATCGGGGCCGTAAAGCAGGACGATCGAGATGCGCTGGTCCGGACGGGCCAGCCAGGAATCGACCTCGAAAGCTTTCTTCTGTGCCATGGGGGTGGTTAGCATGATGCAGGGGCGGAGTGAACGGTTTCCAGCTTGGGTTCCTCGCCCCACAAAAGTGGGGAGAGGAACCCAAGTCTTGCCACCAATCACCTTATCTGACCGGAACATTGCCCAATCTTGCCCCTAATTGCGCGCCGCTGCCCAACATCGACAAGAAATTTCGCGGACATATCTTCATGTTGTGCCGGGGAGGCTGGATCTTGGATCGAGGCCCGAAAGGCCTGCCCCGTCGAATTCGCACTGGTCTGGTGGCGCAGATATGCAAATATCCTTGGCCGGGGAAGTTTGGGCCAGGGAAATTTGGGGCCAGGCAACGTTGGAGGACAAAGGTCATGGCCGATGCTGGGATGTTGCGTTTTCACGTTCCGGAACCGGAAGTGCGGCCGGGCGGAACGCCTGACTTCTCCAACGTGCCCATCCCCAAGGCCGGCTCGGTGCCGCGCCCGGACATCGATGTCGATCCCCGCACCATCCGCGATTACGCCTTCTCGATTATCCGCGTGCTGAACCGCAATGGCGAAGCCGTCGGCCCTTGGGCCGGGCTGCTTTCCAGCGGCGAGCTTCTGGCCGGCCTGCGTCACATGATGACGCTGCGGACCTTCGATGCGCGCATGCAGATGGCGCAGCGCCAGGGCAAGACGTCGTTCTACATGCAGCATCTGGGCGAGGAGGCTGTGGCCTGCGCCTTCCGCAAGGCGCTGGCGCCCGGCGACATGAATTTTCCGACCTATCGGCAGGCAGGGCTGCTCATCGCCGACGGCTATCCGATGGTCACGATGATGAACCAGATTTACTCCAACGAAGCCGACCCGCTGAAGGGCCGGCAGTTGCCGATCATGTATTCGTCGAAGGAGCACGGCTTCTTCTCGATCTCCGGAAATCTGGCGACGCAGTATATCCAGGCGGTCGGCTGGGCGATGGCCTCGGCGATCTCGAACGATTCGAAGATCGCCGCCGCCTGGATCGGCGACGGCTCGACGGCAGAATCCGACTTCCATTCGGCGCTGGTGTTCGCCTCCACCTACAAGGCGCCCGTGGTGCTCAATGTTGTCAACAACCAATGGGCGATCTCGACCTTCCAGGGCATCGCCCGCGGCGGCTCGGGCACCTTTGCCGCCCGCGGCCTCGGCTTCGGCATTCCGTCGCTGCGCGTCGACGGCAATGACTATCTTGCCGTCCATGCGGTGGCCAAATGGGCGGCCGAGCGGGCGCGGAGCAATCTCGGGCCGACGCTGGTCGAATATGTCACCTACCGCGCCGGCGCGCATTCGAGCTCGGACGATCCTTCGGCCTACCGGCCAAAGACCGAATCCGACGCCTGGCCGCTCGGCGACCCGATCGTGCGGCTGAAGAACCACCTCATCCAGCTCGGTGTCTGGTCGGACGAGCGACATGCGCAGGCCGAGGCGGAAATCCTCGACACGGTGATCGCGGCGCAGAAGGAAGCCGAGAGCCACGGCACGCTGCATGCCGGCGGCAAGCCGTCGACGCGCGACATGTTCGAGGGGCTCTATGCCGAGATGCCGCCGCATCTGCGGCGCCAGCGCCAGCAGGCGGGGGTCTGACCATGCCAAGACGGACCATGATCGAGGCGATCCGCGACGCCATGGATGTGTCGATGGGACGCGACGACAAAGTCGTCGTGTTCGGCGAGGATGTCGGCTTCTTCGGCGGCGTCTTCCGCTGCACGCAGGGTCTGCAGGCCAAGTACGGCAAGAGCCGCTGCTTCGATGCGCCCATCAACGAATCGGGCATTGTCGGCTCGGCCATCGGCATGGCCGCCTACGGGCTGAAGCCGTGCGTGGAAATTCAGTTTGCCGACTACATGTATCCGGCCTACGACCAGCTGACCCAGGAAGCGGCGCGGCTACGCTACCGCTCGAACGGCGATTTCACCTGCCCGATCGTGGTGCGCATGCCGACCGGCGGCGGCATCTTCGGCGGCCAGACGCACAGCCAGAGCCCGGAAGCGCTGTTCACCCATGTGTCGGGGCTGAAGACAGTGGTGCCATCCAACCCGCATGACGCCAAGGGGCTGCTGATAGCGGCGATCGAGGATCCCGATCCGGTGATCTTCCTCGAGCCGAAGCGGCTCTACAACGGGCCGTTCGACGGCCATCATGACCGGCCGGTGACGCCCTGGTCGAAGCATGAACTGGGTGAGGTCGCCGACGGCCACTACACCGTGCCGCTCGGCAAGGCGGCGATCCGCCGGCCGGGCTCGGCGGTCACGGTGCTTGCTTACGGCACCATGGTCTATGTCGCGCAGGCAGCCGTCGCGGAGACCGGTATCGATGCCGAGATCATCGATCTCCGCACACTTTTGCCGCTCGACCTCGACGCAATCGTCGCTTCGGTCAAGAAGACCGGGCGCTGCGTCATCGTGCATGAGGCGACGCTGACCTCCGGATTCGGCGCCGAGCTGTCGGCGCTGGTGCAGGAAAACTGCTTCTACCATCTGGAGGCGCCGGTGGCGCGGGTCGCCGGCTGGGACACGCCCTACCCGCATGCCCAGGAGTGGGACTATTTCCCCGGTCCGGCGCGCGTCGGCCGGGCGCTGCTGGAAACCATGGGAGCTTAAGATGGGCGAACACATCATCAAGTTGCCCGATGTCGGCGAAGGCGTCGCCGAGGCAGAGCTCGTCGAATGGCACGTCAAGATCGGCGATATCGTGCGCGAGGACACCGTGCTTGCCGCGGTGATGACCGACAAGGCGACGGTCGAGATTCCGTCGCCGGTCGATGGCGAAATCCTTTGGCTGGGCGCCGAGATCGGCGACACGGTGGCGATCGGCTCGCCGATCGTGCGGTTGAAGGTGGCGGGCGAGGGCAATGTGAAGCCGCAGGGCGGTGCGGTTGAAGTGGTGGCTGCTGAGCCACCGGCGAAGCTGCCGACCCCGAAGCCCGAGACTTCCGCGCCAGCCGCGAAGGCGCCGCCAAAGTCAGGCGGGACAGACGTGAAACCTGCACCCGCCGTCTCGAAAAGCCCGCGGCAGCCGTCCGTCTCCGGCGCGCCGCGTCCCGAGGGCGAAAGGCCGCTGGCCTCGCCGGCGGTCCGCCTGCGGGCAAAGGAGGCCGGCATCGATCTCAGGCAAGTTGCCGGGAGCGGTCCGGCCGGCCGCATCGGCCACGAGGACATCGAAGCTTTCCTGGCGCGCGGACCCCAAGTTGCGAAAACATCAGGCCTCGCCCGCAACGACGCGGTCGAGGACATCAAGGTGGTGGGGCTGCGGCGTAAGATCGCCGAGAAGATGACGCTGTCCAAATCGCGCATCCCGCACATCACCTATGTCGAGGAGATCGATGTCACCGCGCTGGAAGAATTGCGCTCGGCGCTGAACAAGGAAAAGCGCGTGGCCAAGGGGGAGCGGCCGAAGCTGACGCTGCTGCCGTTCCTGATGCGGGCGATGGTCAAGGCGATAGCAGACCAGCCGAATCTCAATTCGCTGTTCGACGACGAGGCCGGCACCATCCACCAGCATGGTGGCATCCATATCGGCATTGCCGCGCAGACGCCGTCGGGGCTGGTGGTGCCGGTGGTCAAGCATGCCGAGGCGCGCGACATCTGGGAGTGCGGCGCCGAGGTGATCAGGCTTGCCGAGGCGGCCAAGTCCGGCACCGCGACACGCGACGAGCTGTCCGGCTCGACCATCACCATCACCTCGCTCGGTGCCATGGGCGGCGTGGCGACGACGCCTGTCATCAACCATCCGGAAGTGGCGATCATCGGTGTCAACAAGATGATGGTGCGGCCGGTGTGGGACGGCACCCAGTTCATGCCGCGCAAGATGATGAACCTGTCCTCCAGCTTCGATCATCGGGTGATCGACGGTTGGGACGCCGCCGTCTTCATCCAGCGCATCAAGACGCTGCTGGAAACGCCGGCGCTGATTTTTGTGGATTGAAGGAACGATCGAGATGCCGGCGGGACAGCGCCCCCCTTCTGCCTTGCCAGGCATCTCCCCCACAAGGGGGGAGATCGGACGTGGCGCGAAGGATCTCGACGGAGTGTTCTTTCCGATCCAGCGCGACAACGAGTTAGGATGCCACGATGAAAGAAATCTCCTGCAAGCTGCTCGTCATCGGCGCCGGCCCCGGCGGCTATGTCTGCGCCATCCGTGCCGGCCAGCTCGGCGTCGATACGGTGATCGTCGAGGCTGGCAAGCCGGGCGGTACTTGCCTCAATGTCGGCTGCATCCCCTCCAAGGCGCTGATCCATGCGGCGGAGGAGTTCGAGAAGGTGTCCCACATGGTGGGCGGCAACAGCCCGCTCGGCATCTCTGTCACCGCTCCCGTGCTCGATCTTGCGAGGACCGTCGCCTGGAAGGACGGCATCGTCAGCCGGCTCAACAGTGGCGTCGCCGGCCTGCTCAAGAAGGCCGGGGTGAAGACCGTGCAGGGCTGGGCGACGTTTCGTGACGGCAAGACCGTGGCGGTCGAGACCGAGACCGGCGTGCAGGTGATCCGCGCCGAGACGATCGTCACTGCCACCGGCTCAGCGCCGGTCGAGCTGCCGTTCCTGCCGTTCGGCGACACGGTGATTTCCTCGACCGAGGCGCTGGCCTTGAGCGAAGTCCCGAAGAAGCTCGCCGTCGTAGGTGGTGGCTACATCGGGCTCGAACTCGGCACTGCCTTCGCCAAGATGGGCGCTGAGGTGACCGTGGTCGAGGCCTTGCCGCGTGTGCTGGCGCAGTATGATGCCGAGCTGACGCGGCCGGTGGTCAAGCGGCTCGCCGCGCTCGGCATCGAGGTGATGACAGGCGCCAAGGCCAAGGGGACCAAGGGCGGCGCGCTGCTGGTCGAGACATCGGACGGCAAGAATGCCAAGGTCGCCGCCGACAAGATCCTGGTGACGGTCGGCCGCAAACCGGTGACCGAAGGCTGGGGGCTCGACCAGATCGACCTCGACATGGCGGGAAAGTTCATCCGCATCGACGACCAGTGCCGCACCTCGATGCGCGGCATCTTCGCCATCGGCGACATCACCGGCGAGCCGATGCTGGCGCACCGGGCGATGGCACAAGGCGAGATGGTCGCCGAGATCGTTGCCGGCCACAAGCGCAGCTGGGACAAGCGCTCAATTCCGGCCGTCTGCTTCACCGATCCCGAGCTGGTGACGGCTGGCCTGTCGCCGGAGGAGGCCAAGGCCCATGGTGGCGAGATCAAGATCGGCATGTTCCCGTTTGCCGCCAACGGCCGGGCGATGACGAAGCTCGGCGAAGACGGTTTCGTCCGTGTCGTCGCCCGCGCCGACAATCACCTGGTGCTCGGCATCCAGGCGGTCGGCCAGGGCGCGTCGGAACTGTCGGCGGCCTTCGGGCTGGCGCTGGAAATGGGTGCGCGGCTGGAGGATATCGCCGGCACCATCCATGCCCATCCGACGCAAGGCGAAGGGTTCCAGGAAGCGGCGCTCAAGGCGCTGGGGCACGCGCTGCATATTTGATGCGGCGGCTTTCCTCTCCCCCGGTCGACGGAGGAGAGGAACGGCAGGAACCTCCAGGCTCCCTTCCTCTTCAGCCGACTCCCATCCTGCTCCACAGTGGGAGAAGTAAGGGCAGCTCCTCAGCTCGCCAGCCGGCTCACCATCTCATGTTGCGCATAGGCGCTGCCAAAACGGTTGGCGAGGAAGGCGTCGAGCGCGATGTCTTCCTGCTTGACGAAACCGGTTGCGGGCAAAGTCCCGTCGGCCAGCATGTCGAGCACGGCGCAGATGCCGGAGGCGGTGGTGATCTGGATGGCGCTGCGCACGACGTCGCCGACGCGCTTGGAATAGATCTTGTTGGCGTAGGTCTCCTGCAGCAGGCGGCCGTTCTTGCGGCCCGAGACGGTGACGAAAACGATGACGACATCCTGCAGCGTCGCCGGCAAGGAGCTCTCAAATATGTCCTTCAGCACGTCGCGGCGGTGGCGCAGGCCAAGGTCGTTGAGCAGCGCCTTCATGATCGCGGCATGGCCGGGATAGCGGATGGTGCGGTAGTTCAGCGTGCGCACCTTGCCCTTCAGCGTTTCGGCCAGCGTGCCCAGCCCGCCGGAGGTGTTGAACGCCTCGTAGGTGACACCGTCGAGCGAGAACTCCTCGCGCTCCTCCAGCGGCGGCACTTCGATCAGCTCCCCCTCGACGATCGCCTCGCAAGGTTCGCAATATTCGTTGATGACGCCGTCGGTGCTCCAGGTCAGATTGTAGTTCAAGGCATTCGACGGGTATTGCGGCAGCGCGCCGACGCGCATGCGCACGCTTTCCAGCGAATCGAAGCGGCTGGCGAGATCGTTGGCGACGATCGAGATGAAGCCCGGCGCCAGTCCGCATTGTGGGATGAAGGCGCTCTTGCCCGAAAGCGCCAGCTGCTTGACCCGCCTGGTGCTGACGACGTCCTCGGTGAGGTCGAGATAGTGCACGCCGGCGTTTGCCGCTGCCTCGGCGATGCGCGTGGTCAGGTGGAAGGGGGCGGCGCTGAGCACCGCGAACTTGCCGGCCAAGGCCGCCTCGAGCGCGCCCGATGCCTCGATGTCGAGTTCCAGCGTGGCAACCGTGCCCGGCAGTTCGGCCGCAGCGAGTTGGGCCGCCGAGCGGTCGACGAGGGTGACGTGGTAGTCACCGGTGGCGGCGAGCATTTCGGCAATGGTCGAGCCGATCTTGCCGGCGCCGACAACAACAATTTTCTTCATGAAACGTCCCTCACCCAAAAGCTGAACTTGAGCGCATTGTTTTGCGCATGTCGTTTGTCCCAAAACCGCTGCGCACTCTTGGGAAACATGCATCAGGATCGCAGCTTGCCCGTCGAAAGGAAGCGTGGAATTGTTCGAAACGAAACTCTGATTGTACATTATGCCGAAGGGAATCGTCGAAATGCTCAGTGAAGCCGAACAGGCCCTGCTCTCCCTGCTGCGCGACAATGCGCGCGCTTCGACCGCCGAACTCGCCCGCAAGCTCGGCGTCTCGCGCACGACGGTGCAGAGCCGGATCGAACGGCTGGAGCAGCGCGGCATCATCACCGGCTACGGCGTCCGGCTGGCGCCGGACTACGAGCAGGGGCTGGTGCGGGCGCATGTGCTGCTCACCGTGACGCCCAAGCTCGCCGACAAGGTGGTGCGCGGCCTGCAGGCGCTGGCGCCGGTCAGGACGCTGCATTCGGTCAGTGGCAATTTCGACATGATCGTCATCGTCGATGCGCCATCGATCCGGGACCTCGATATGCTGCTCGACCAGATCGGCGCCATGGACGGGGTTGAACGCACCTTGTCGTCGATCATCCTGTCGACGCGCATCGACCGCTGAGCTGACTCGGTGGAGCCAGGCCTTTCAGGACCCAAGCCGGATCGCCGGCTAACCAAATGCCAGCGGAAAGCTTATCACCACGGCGAGGCCCGGCCGGCAATAGTCAAGGGCGATCGACGCGCCGTGCATGGCGCGCTCGGCGGAGGACCGAGCCGCTCCCGGCCCGGTCCCTGCCTCTATTTGGCCGGCTGGATGCTTGATGCCGCCAGCTTGCCGGCTTTGGTCGAATAGGTCACGACCACCTTCTCGCCAACCTTCAGCGTCTCGGCTTCGATGCCCTCCGGCAAGACGAAGGTCTTGCCGTCGGCGAGCGTGATCGAATCGCCCTTCTTGTCGATGCTGGCGATGGTGCCGGTGGCCGCCTTGGCGAAGGCACCGGTTGACGATACGACGGCGAGTATCATTGCGGCTGCGATAGCTGACTTCTTCATGTTCTCTTTCCCGTTTTGGCCTGGTTGTGGAGCCGGCGGCTATTGGCCTCGGAGCGGCTTCGATATCCGGTCCGCTTGGCTGCCGGATCTGTCTCTCTTCAAGGAGACGGACCGAGCCTATGCCTTGGAGTTGTCGGCTGGATGGCCACAAGTTTACAAATAGGTAAAATCAAACTTCGGCTTCACAAGTCGCGCAGCTGTTCTGCCGTCTGCCCAGTCGATGGCCTGGCGGACAAAACGGCGGCAATTACCGAAGCGGCGACCAGGCCGGACACGACTGCCAGATAGAGCCAGGGGATCGACAACGCTTCGGGCGGTGGATCGAATACGCCAGTCAAGAGCTTGACCAGCATCCATGCCGTCAGCAAGCCAGAGATTAGCCCGAACGTCATGCCGCCGACCAGGATCAGCAGACCTTCGCTCCAGAGGAAGGCCGCGAGCTGGCGCGGTTTGGCGCCAATTGCGGCAAGGATGGCGAAAGGCCGGCGACGCTCGTAGAACCCCAGTGCCAGCATCAGCCCGGCGGCAGCGGCGGCCATCACGACCGCAAAGCCCAGTTCGATTGTCGTCAAACCGCCAAGATCGACCGCGGTCAGGCTCGAGCCGATGAGATGTGCCGCCTGGCCGATATCGGCCACCTTCAGCGACGGATCGAAAGTGAGTACCGACGAGGCCTTCCGCGCCAGCGCGGCCGGATCCGCCCTGGCTCGCATGAGCACGTACTCGGATGCATCGGAGCCTGTCGTGCGGGCCACATAGGCTGAATTGGCGACAAGGAACGAGTCCTTTGGTGCAGTTGGAAATTCGCGGGCGACGCCGATGAACTTGAAGGGTACGGGATGATACTGGTGGTCCCTGGCGTCCATGAGCCGCAGGTTGATCGTATCGCCTTGCTGGAGCTGGAAATCCTGGACGGTCTCTTCCGACACCAGGACACCGTCCGATGTCGCGGCGAGCAGGGCGAGCGTGCCGGCCGCGCTGGCGCCGCTGAAATAGGCATCGGAAAGACCCGTGGCGCGTCCGATGCGGTGGGGATCGATGCCATAGAGGTCCTGCAGGTCTGTGCCGACATAGGCAAAACGATGTTGCATGGGTTCGGCCGCTGCCGCTTCGGGCAACGAGGCGAGAGCCTTCAAGTGAGCTCCGGCCGGTTTGTCCGTTGTGCCAAAGACAGTGACGTCGGAGCCGTTGGTCAGCTCGGCGTCGATACGCGCCTGGGCATTGTAGGTGGTGTTGAAGATAGCGGTCGACGTGGCGAAGGAGATGGACAGCGCCGTCATCGCAATGCCGATCGTCAGCCGCCCCGCTTGCCGCGACAGGGCAGCCGATACAACAGGTGCCAACGCTCCCGATACCGGGGCAACAATCATTCGCAAGAGCGCGCCATTGCGCGCGATGATGGTGGCCGACAGCCTGATCGTCAGCAACGCCATGCCAAGCCAGAACAAGGCCGGGGCGATGAACGCCTTGTAGTCCACCGATGTCGCCGCCACCCCTTCGGGCGCGAGCACGATCTGGTATCCGGTGCTCGCCGATTGCCAGAAGAACAAACCCGCCGCCGCAAGCAGCAGGCCGTCCAGCCACAGGCGCTGCCAGAGAGGCGCGTTCGGCCGGTTCACGGTGCGCCGCGCTGCGGCCACGGTCACCCAGCGCGCGTCCCGCCAGGCCGGATAGAGGAAGGCGATGAGCCCGACCAGCAGCCCGAAGACCGCGACAAGAAGCAGCGTCGGACCGTCAATGCCGACCGTCGCCTTGAGGCCTGGGGCGACGGCGGCAAGGAGCGATGCTGCGGCCATGCCGATCGCGGTGCCAGCGATGGCGGCGACGGCAGCTTCCGTGGCGGACAGAAGCAGGATGGCTTTGATCGTCGCGCCACGAACGCGAAGCATCGCCTGCTCCGCCCGCCGGCGCGCCGCACCGGACGAGGTGACGGCAAAGGTAAGCGCAACCGCCAGCGCGATGCCTGGCAAGCCGAGAAACAGGAACAGGACCGAGGCGTACAGCGCATCCTCGCGGACCGCTCCGAGGCGCGAGCCGAGATTGTCGGCCACCAGGGCCTGACCGGCGACCCTCGCCTCGAGATTGCGCTGGGCGGCAGTGACAAAAGTATAGGCTGAGACGGGATCCGGCGGCAGCGCCGCGTGGGCAAGCCGCGCATGCAGTTGCAGCCGGGTCGTGTCCGGGCGCGCCTTCTGCTGCGGATCGAACATCTGCCGCCAGGCCTCCTGCGGCAGGATGAGGACATTGTCGGGCGGTGCCTGGGGCGCTGCCTGGGGTGGCAGGCCGACGGCCTGAAACAGGGCGTCGGCGTCCGGGAGGTCGACCACGCCGGCAATCCTGACCTCTACCGGCGGCAAACCCATGCGTTGGATCGAGACAGCGTCGCCGGGGCCGACATGGAGGTTGGCGGCGGTCTGCTGGGCAATCAGAACGCCGTCGAGGGTGCCGGAAAGCGAGCGGATTTCCGCCGGAAAATCGCTAAGATACGAGCCGTCAAAAGCAACCGCCTGGCCAGGCCCCGTGGTCTGGGTCGTCCCGCCGGTCTGAGCCTCGAAGCCTGCGACATCGGCGTAGCGGACCTGATGCACGGCCTTCACCGGAGCAGCGTCAGCCAGTGCCTTCCCGACGAGGGCCGGATCGGCACCGGAAATCACTTGCACCTGCCAGTCGATCGGAACCGCCGACACGGCGCGTGCGGTCATCGACGCACCGGCGTTGGCGAGGAAGAGTGCCATCGCCGAAAGCAAGGCGACCGTCAGCGCGATGCCGGCAGCAGCGCCCGCCACGCGCAGGAAACGACGGGCGAGCACACCCCGAATCCACAGCAGGAACATCATGCGGTAACGGCCCCTGGCCGATGCCCGGTGGTGAGCCGGCCGTGGTCCATCGTCCAGCGCGTCGCCATGCGGTTGGCCACGATTTCGTCATGTGTGGCAATCACCAGGGCGATGTCGGTGGCTTCCAGTCGGTCGAGCACGGCGTCCAGGAAGAGCAGTGCCGTTCGGCTGTCCAGCTGCCCGGTCGGCTCATCGGCAAGCAGAAGCTTCGGACCCATGGCCAGAGCGCGTGCCATCGCAATACGCTGGGCCTGGCCCCCGGACAGCTCCTCCGGCAACTTGTCGCCAAGTTCGTCGAGGTCGAACGATTGCAGAAGCGATGCCCCGATGTCGCTGGCGCCGATGTTCTCGCCGGCCAGCAGCATTGGCAGGCCGACATTCTGGACAGCGGTGAGGGCAGGAAACAGACTGGGCGACTGGAATACGAAACCGATATGGCGTGGCCTCAAGGTCTCGAATGCGCCGAGCGCGGGCCATTCGACGGTACCGGCGGTCGGCCTGTCGAGGCCGCCAAGAATGTGCAGTAGGGTCGTCTTGCCACTGCCGGAGGGTCCGACGATGGCGATGCGCGCACCCGGCGCGATCTCGCAGTCGACATCGCGCAGCACGTTGATCCGCCCGGAGTTGCCATCCCGGAAGTCTCGGCCGAGGCCTTTTGCGATGACGAGCCTTTCACCCACGGTCGATCCTCCCATCCTTCAGCCTGATGATGCGATCGGCCCGCTGCGCCAGCGCCTTGCTGTGGGTCGCCAGCAGCGTTGCCAATCCGGCGTCGCGCCGCGCCTCGAAATGAGCGATCAGCCGGGATTCGGTATCACCATCGACCTCCGCGGTCGGCTCGTCGGCAATGAGGATCGGCGGATCGGCGGCCAGCGCCACGGCAAGACCCGCGCGCGCCGTCTCGCCGCCGGACAGCTCGGTGGGAAAAGCGCGCGCGCGATGCGAAAGGCCGACACTTTCCAGCAAGCCGGCGATTCGCTTGTCGTCCGGCTTCCTGGCCAGAAGCATCTGCAATCGAAGGTTCTGCTCGACATTCAAGTGGCCGAACAGGTTTCCCGACTGCAACAGAATGCCGAAACTCGCGGCGCGAACACGCGTGCGATGGGCCTCCGGTCGCCGGGTCAGCCGGACGCCGGCCACCTCGACAAAGCCGCCATCCGGTTCATCGAGGCCGGTTACGCAGGCCAGCAAGGTGGACTTGCCGCTGCCGGAAGGCCCGACTAAGGCGACGATCTCGCCGGCAGCCACGTGGAAACTGACGCCCCGCAATGCGGCCGTCTCGTCATCGCCTATGTGGAAGAACCGATAGATCTCATGCGCGTCCAACGCGTGCATGTCATTTCCACCGGAACGAACTGGACATCAATTGCCACTGATCGACATTGTCGGCGCCCTTGGGTGCATAGAGTTCGAGCGCGACGAGCTTGCCGTCCTTGAAATAGAGGAAGCGCTCGTTCTCAAGGCGAACCTGCCGGTTGGTTACCGCGTTCGGTTCGGAGTTCGAGGTGTAGACGATGCGGATTGCGGCGCCGGCTGGTAGCTTGACCTGCTTGACGGCGCTTACCCGCACAGCGCGTCCTGAGGCCTCAAGTTTCGCGACATAGTCCGCCTTGGCGCTGTCGACGGTCGGCGCGGCGTCCGCCCTGGAAACCGAGACGACAACACCGTCCAGCTTGTCGACGAAGCTGGCGCCATCGGGCCGATCCGACCGTGCCCAGCCCTCCGGCACCTTGATGGCGAACCCTTGCGGCGAGGTGTAGTCGATGAAGACCTGCGTATCGGGAATGTCGCCTGGGGGGTTCTTCTCCGGCTGGACTGGCTTCTCGGCGGCCGAGGCGGGCAGGCTGCCAAGCAGCGGAACCAAGGTGGCTGTCGTGCCCAGGCACGCGGCGACGGCGAGAACTGGCAAGATGCCGATGGGTTTGCGAAAATGGGTTTTCATTTTCCGCAGCCTTTCGATGAACGGTGAGGTCCATTCAGTATGCCGCTGGAAGTTTACGGGCGGGTCGCCGGCCTCATACGCTTTGGTAAGGTTTTGGCTCTGGCTTTCAGGCCCTATGACGCCACCGATCTTATCAGCGGAAAGCTTATCACCACCGCTAGGCCCGGCCGACAATCGTCAAGGGCGATCGATGCGCCATGCAGGTCAGCGATGGCCCTGACAAGGCTGAGGCCGAGGCCGCTGCCCGGTGTCGACCGGCTGTGGTCAAGCCGGTAGAGCCGCTGGAACACCCGTTCGCGTTCGTCCGGAGGAATACCGGGTCCATTGTCGGCGACGCTGGCAAGCACGCGCTCGCCCTGGCGCGTCACCGTCAGTTTGATGGTCGTGCCGGGCGGGCAATGGCGCAGGGCATTCTCCACCAGATTGGCGAACATCTGCGTCAACAGCTCCCGATCGCCATGGATTCGGTCCGCCGTTGCGTTCAGTTGCGTCGACGACAGCACCTTGCCGTCGTCTTCGGCCACATCGATATAGATCTCGGCGATGGTCTGCAGGATCTCGTCGAGATCGACATCGGTAAAGCGCGCCTTGCGCGCGCCGGCCTCGATCTGAGCGATCCGCAGCAGCGCATCGAAGGTCTCGTTGATCTGATAACCCTCGGCGCGCGCATCGGCCAGATCGTCGGAGACGTCTTGACGCCGCGCGGCTCTGTCGGCGGCGCCCTCTAGGATCATCTGCAGCCGGTTGAGCGGCGTCTTCAGATCGTGTGCGATGTTGGCGCTGACCTGTTTCATGCCTTCGACCAATGCCGACAAGCGATCGAGCGCCGCATTGATCTGGCTGGAGACGACGTCGATATCGTCGTCCTTGCCGGTCAGCGGGATACGGGTACCCATTCGGCCATGCGAGACGTCCACCATGGTGGCGGCGATACCGTCGAGCCGACGCTGGACGCGCGAGGCAAGCAGAGCGCCGCCGGCGATCGCCAGCCCGGTGATGATCAGGGTTGCCCAGCCGAAGCTCATTATCGCCACCTTTTCCAGCTCCTCCGTCTCGGAAAGGCTGAAGGCGACCGTCAGATTGTTGCCGCCGATCGAGCCGGAATAGGCACGGTACTCGGCGCCCGGCGGTACGCCGGGCATGTCGGCGTCGAACATCGAGAAACCATCGGGAAGCCCTGCCGCGGTGAAGTTGCCGGCCAAATGATTTCCGGCCGCGTCGGTCAGCGAAAACAGCTGTTGCTTCTTCGGGCTGAGCTGCGAATGGCTTTCGACTGTGGAAATCAGGTCCTCAAGGTCGCTCTCTGTATAGGTCGCCGCAACGACCGAGTAGGTTTCCTTGATGGATTCGTCGAGCCGCTCGGCAAGATCGGCGCTCATCATGCGATAGACGATGGCGCCCGAAAGCACGAAGGCCAGCATGAATAGGAAGGCGAAGGTCAGGGCGAGCCGGAACGGCGTGCTCCGCAGCAGACTTGGCCATGCTCCGGTCATGGCGCGAGCGGTGCATGCAGACTGTAGCCCGTGTTGCGGACCGTGTGGATAAGCTGGGTTTCAAAGGGCCTGTCGATCTTGGCCCGCAGCCGGCTGATATGGGTTTCGACGACGCTGGTCTTGGGGTCGAAATGAAAATCCCAGACGCGTTCCAGAAGCATGGTGCGGGTGATCACGCGTCCTTCGCCGCGCATCAGCACCTCCAGCAGGCTGAACTCCCTTGGCTGCAGCTCGATCGGCTGGCCCTGACGCGTGACGCGGCGCATGATCAGGTCCATTTCGAGGTCGGCAACCCGCAAAATGGTCTTCTGCTCCTGCGCGGCCGGCCGGCGGCCAAGTGCGTTGATGCGGGCGAGAAGCTCGGAAAAGGCAAAGGGCTTGACCAGGTAGTCGTCGCCGCCGGCCTCGAGCCCTTCGACGCGGTCGTCGACGCCGCCGACGGAAGTGAGAAAGATGGCCGGGGTTCGAACTCCGGCGGCGCGGGCCGCCTTGACCATCGACAGGCCGTCGAGACCGGGGATCATCCGATCAGCTATGATCACGTCATAGGCGCCGCTGGTCGCCGCGAAAAGCGCGTCGTGTCCGTTGCGCAGCAGGTCGCAGACATGACCGGCCTCGGTCAAGCCCCGGACGATGTAGTCAGCCGTCCTGTTGTCGTCCTCGACGAGAAGAAGTCGCATGGCTGTTCCGGTCCGTTGCCGAGATCGGCGATAGGCTAGCACCGGCATGGGTCCGTTCCTAGGATGTCACGAGCCGCCACGACGGCAGGATAAAACTAAACTTGTTCGGCAGCGGTCCTTCCTACCCCTTCAGTCCTGCTATGGCGCGCAAACATCGAGGCATGGATCGAAGCGATGGGTCTAGTCCGATTCCAGCAGGATTTCATCGGCCTCATCGGCTGTCCTCTTCAGGGTCATGTAGAGAACAAGGGCAACGATGCAGCCAAGGAAGATCAGGCTGGTGAAGGTGGTGCCGAAACCCAGGCCGCCATATTCGACCGGCTGCGACAGCAGATCGCCGAAGGAGGCGCCAAGCGGCCGTGTCAGGATATAGGCGAGCCAGAAGGCCAGGATGCCGTCGAGATGAAGCAGGTAGTAGGCAAGCGCGATGAGCGCGATGACGCCGCCGAACAGCAGGCCTGATGTCAGGTAGCCCATGTCGAAGCTCTCCGCGACGAGATCGCCGGCGGCGGTGCCGAGCGAAAAGGTGAACAGGATCGCCAGCCAGTAGAAGATCTCGCGCCTGGTGGTGACGATGGTGTGGATCGACAGCGTTCGCTCGCTGGCGTACCAGACAGCGAATGTGGCGGCGAGCACGACGCTGAAAGCGATCGTGGTCGTTTCGAGACGCACGCCGAAATTGTCGACGAGGTTGTCGGTGATCAGCGTGCCGACGACGCTGATCAGCACCACCGCCAACCAGTAGGCCCAGGGCACGTAGCGCTTCTGCGCGAACTGCGCGATAATGGCGACGATCAGGATGCCGGTCATGATCAGCGATGTGACGGTCAGCCCGAGGCCGAGGTTGACGGCGAGATAATCGGCCGCCGTTTCACCCATGGTCACCGCCATCAGCTTGATCAGCCAGAAATCGACGGTGACGTCGGGGACCCTGTTGTAGCTCGGTCCGGCAGGTTGCTTCTTGGTCGAGAGCATGGCTGAAGTCCTGAGGTTGATGATTATGGCGGAATGAAGCGCATCGCGAGGGGGTTCATGCGATCCGCTGGTGCATGTCATGTCCCAGTCGGTGCACAGCCTCGAATCAGGCCCGAGGCCATGCCTTGGGCGACACGGATTATTTGCCCATGACCTTCATGGCCTGAGCGAAGAACTCGTCGGCGCGCTTGTCGTCATCGGCGTTGCAGCGTTCGATGCCCTTGGTTTCCAGTTCCGAGATCTTCGCCTTGTCCGCTGCGCTGAGCGTGGCCGCGGCCTCCGCCGCACGAAGGGTCTTCAACGTATCCTCGCAGGGCGCGGTTGCCGCCAGGACAGAGGAAACCGTACTGGACACGGCAAGGGTGCCCAATGCGATGGCTAGCGCAAATCGTCTCATGAGATGTTTCCCTGTTTGATGCCGGTTGCGGCTATTGAATCCGGCCCGGTGGTGGCCGATCCGGCACCAGCACAGTAGGGAAGCGAGTTCACGCTCGCCTGTCCGGCGGCTTACAAATTCGTAAGAATGGGCTGGGGCCGCGCGAAAAGCCTTTACGAACGCCTCGCGGTGCGCTGATAGAAGGCCGGGCGCCTTGCATCCGCCATCCATGGGGTGGCCCAGTGCCCCCAGGTTGCCGGACGCCCGGTTGCCAGCGCTCCAGGAAACACGATGACCTACGCTACCCTAAAGCCGGTTTCTCGGGCCTTCAACCAACGCAAGCGGCTGATCTTCGTGCGGGTGGCGGCGGTACTGGCTGTGCTGCTTCTGTTTCTCACCAAACCGGCGCTCAGCGAGGGCTCGAACGGGCACGAGACGCTCGAACTGTTCGGCTTCTGCCTGGTACTGGTCTGCGTCGTAGGACGGCTGTGGAGCATCCTCTATGTCGGCGGCAAGAAGAACGAGGAACTGGTCTCGACCGGACCATTTTCGATGACTCAGAACCCGCTTTACTTCTTCTCGACGGTCGGGGCGGTCGGCATCGGATTGCTCTACGGCTCGTTGCTGGCGGCCGTCGCGCTTGGCCTTGCCAGCTTTTTCATCTTTCGCGTCACGGCGCGCAAGGAAGCCGGATTTTTGCTCGGCAAGTTCGGCCCGACCTACCTTGCCTATGTCAAGAACACGCCCCGGTTCTGGCCAAATCCGCTTCTGTATCATGACCATGACCAAATGCAGTTCTCGACGCTGGCGCTGAAGCGCACGTTCTATGACGGGCTCTATTTCCTCGCCATCTTCCCGGCCATCGAACTGGTCGAGCATTTCCGGGCGACCGGCCTGCTGTTCCCGGCCCTCGTCACGATCTATTGATCAGCGGCGCAGCGCCGCTCAACCAGCGCTACGAGCTGCCAAGCGGATACGGCATGTAGCCGACGAAGCCGGCGATCTTCCAGCTGCCGGCGACCTTGGTGCAGAAATACAGCGTCTGCCATTTCAGCCTGTCGACGCTGCCGTCCACCTTGGCGACGGAGCCGTCGAATTTCTTGTGCAGCACGGCGCGGTCGCCGTCGACATCGATGTCACGCATGTTGGTGACGCGAAACAGCGCCTCGCGAAGCGGCTCGGCGAATTTCGTAGCCGCGGTCTCCTTCGCTTGGCGCAGCCACTCGTCGCGGTAGACCTCCAGCCGCGGGAACTGCAGCCTCCAGGCGTCGGCATTGCTGAGGAAATGCGCATGCATGCCGAAGAAGCTCGAGGCCACGAAATCATCCTCGACCATCGACCAGTCCTGGCCGATGAAGGCGTCGATGTCGCGCCGCACCAACATTTCCCAGAGCGCGTGGCGATCGGCATCGCCGGCCGGAAACGGATTCTTGTCGTAGGGCATTTTCTCACTCTCTCCGGGTCACAAATGCGTCTATCGTCGCGGCTTCAAAGCAGCCTGACGGCGCGCACGATGCAAGCGCTTCTGTAATAAAGCAACATGGACTCTGTGAAAATGTTGCTTTCCAACAGAACCCCTATGAGGATCGCCCCGATCGCTGTAGATGTCGATCGAGGCGGGGAGCCGCCATGGCATCCCGTCACGTCATCAGAGGAGGTGATCCCTTGCCGAAGCAGTGTTTTGGAACGTCGCATGTGCCGCTGTCGCCGGCAGTGCGCGCCGGCGATTTCGTCTATGTCTCGGGCCAGGTTCCCGTCGGCAGCGACGGCATCGTGGCCAAGGGCGGCATAACGGAACAGACCGAACAGGTGCTCGCCAATGTGAAGGCCGCGCTGGCGCTGGCCGGCTGCACCCTGGACGATGTTGTCAAGACCACGGTCTGGCTTGAGGACGCGCGCGATTTCGGCGCCTTCAACGCGGTCTATGCCAGGCATTTCCCGAAGAACCCGCCGGCCCGCACCACAGTCGAGTCGCGGCTGATGATCGACATCAAGATCGAAGTCGAGGCGGTGGCCTACCGGCCGGTCTAAGTCTCCGAGGCGGCAAAACAACGAAACGGAGGTTACCTCAATGCAATTCGACCTCCTGCTGAAGGGCGGACGGCTGATCGACCCGGCATCCAGGCTCGATGCGCCGCGCGATGTCGCCATCGCCAATGGCCGCATTGCCGCGGTCGATGTCGATATCCCGGCCGACCGCGCCGCGCAGATCGTCGATGCCGCCGGCTGCATCGTCACTCCCGGCCTCGTCGACCTGCACAGCCACGTCTATTGGGGCGGCACGTCGCTCGGCGTCGATGCCGACCGACTGGCCGCCAAAAGCGGAACCACCACCTTCATCGATGCGGGCAGTGCGGGCGCGGGCAATTTCCTCGGCTTCCGCCGCCATGTCATGGAGCGCTCGAAGATTCGCATCCTGGCCTATGTCAACATTTCCTTTGCCGGCATCTTCGGCTTCTCGCAGACGGTGTCGGTCGGCGAGTGCAGCGATCTCAGGCTGTGCGAACCGCGCGAAGTCGTGGCCGCGGCGCGCGAACACCGCGATGTCGTGGTCGGCGTCAAAGTTCGGTCCGGCCGCCATGCCGGCGGCACCAGCGGCATCGCCCCGGTCGATCTGGCGCTGGAAGCCGCCGACCAGGCCGGCCTGCCGCTGATGGCGCATATCGACGAGCCGCCGCCCGGCCGCTCGGAAGTGCTGCCGCGCCTGCGCAAGGGCGACATCCTCACCCACTGCTTCCGGCCGTTCCCCAACGCGCCGGTGTTCGCCTCCGGCGCGGTGCGGCCGGACATGCGGCTGGCGCGCGAGCGCGGTGTCATCTTCGACCTCGGCCATGGCATGGGTTCGTTCGATTTCGCGGTGGCGCGGGCCATGCTCGAGGAGGGGCTGGCGCCCGACGTGATCAGCAGCGACGTCCATCTCTACTGCGTCGACGGGCCGGCCTTCGACATCCTGGTCTGCATGTCGAAGCTTTTGGCGCTCGGTATGCCGCTGGTCGAGGTTCTACGCGCGGCGACACAAGCCCCGGCGCAGGCGATTGCCAGGCCCGACCTCGGCACGCTGGCGGTCGGCACCGTCGGCGACGTCGCCGTGCTGCGGCAGCGCCCAGGTCGCTTTACCTTTGTCGACGCGGTCGGCGCCTCGCTGGTCGCCGACCAGCGGCTGGTCTGCGAAGGCATCGCCATCGGCGGCACCTGGTGGCCGAACGAGGCGGTCAACGATGCCAGCGAGACCGAGCGTTTCGAGGCGCATCCCACGCATACGCATGTCGAGGTGGCGTCGCGGCACTTTGGGCATCGGCACGAGTGATGAGAGCCAATCTCCCCCACGTGGGGGAGATCGGGCGTCACCGTCCGGCGTTGCTGAAAGCCCCATAGACGGTCGTCTCAATCCCCTCCATGCGCGCCTTGATCTGCAGCGCCACATATTTCGAATAGAAGCGAGACAGTGCCAGATTGCCGCCGTGGAACCACAGCGCTTGCTGAGCAGTCGGCTTCCACATGTTGCGCAACTCGCCTTGCCAGGGTCCGGGATCGCCCTTCACGCCGGAGCCAAGCCCCCAGCACGGGCCGACCTTGTCGGCGACCTCGCGCGAGACGATCGCGGCCACCGTCTCGTTCATCGACTGAAAACCGGTGCAGGCGACGATCGCGTCGGCGGCAAGCTCGCTGCCGTCCTCGAAAAGGATGCCGGTCGGCGTCAGCGATTTGATGGCGACGCCGCTGCGCACGCCGATCTCGCCGTCGATGATCAGGTCGGAGGCACCGACATCGATGTAATAGCCGGAGCCGGTGCGGTAGGCCTTCATCAGCAGGCCGGTCTCGTCATCGCCGAAATCGATGGCGAAGCCGGCGGCGCGCAGGCGGTCGTAGAAGGCCGCGTCGCGTTCCTTGATCACCTCGTAGAGCGCCTGCTGGCCCTTCGGCACCAGCGCGAAGGGCGTCGAGGCGACGATCATGTCGGCCTTCTCGGTGGTGATGCCGCGCGCCAGCGCGTTCTCCGAAAAGATCTCGAAGCCAACTTCCATCAGCGTGTCCGACTTGACCACTGTGGTCGGCGAGCGCTGGATCATGGTGACCTCCGCGCCGCTCTCCCAGAGGTCGACACTGACATCATGCCCGGAGCTTGCCGCGCCGATGACGGCAACCTTCCTGCCGCGGAATTTCTCGCCGCTGGAGTACTGGCTGGAGTGCAGCAACTCGCCTTTGAATTGATCGGCGCCTGGCAGGTCGATCCGCCGCGGCGGACCATAGGCACCGGTGGCGAAAACAATATGCTTCGGCTTCAGCGTGATGTGGCGGCCGACGCGATCCACCACGACGGTCCAGACCTTTTCGGCCTCGTCATAGGACGCGCTGAGGCACTTCGTGGCGACCCAGTAGTTGAGCTCCATGACGCGCGTGTACATTTCCAGCCAGTCGCCCATCTTGTCCTTGGGCGTGAACACCGGCCAGTTTTCCGGGAACGGAATGTAGGGCAGATGATCGTACCAGACCGGATCGTGCAGCACGAGTGTGCGGTAGCGGTTGCGCCAGGAATCGCCGGGGCGCGCGTTCTTCTCGATGACGATGGTGGGCACGCCGAGCTGCCTGAGCCGCGCGCCCAGCATGATGCCGCCCTGGCCGCCGCCTATGACCAGGCAGTAGGGTTGTTCGCCGGCGCCGAGGTCGCGCGTCTCGCGCGCCCGCGCCTCAGCCCAGGTCTCGCGGTCGGGGTCGGCCTTGTGGCGCACACCCAGCGGCCGCGCCGGTCCCTTGCGCTCCTCGAACCCCTTGAGGTCGGTCATCCCGGTGAACAGCGTCCGGCAGCGGCCATCGCGCAGGCGCATGACGCCCTGGCCTGAAGCATCGGCGGTTTCGAAGCTGAACCAGGCCTCGACAGTGCCCTCGTCCGAGGTCGCCTCGCCGGTCAACTGCCATGCGGCCGGCTTCGTCGCCGCCAGCGTCGAGGCGAGCATGTCGGCGATCGCCTCGCGGCCTTCCAGGGTCGTGATGTTCCAGGTGAAGGTCAGGAGATCGCGCCAGTAGCAGTCGTCGACGAACAGGTTGCTTGCCGCCGCCACGTCACCCGCTGCGAGCGCCTTGCCAAAGGAGCCGAGCCATGCGGCCGCCTGTTTCGATGGTGCCATGTCGAGCATTTCTTCCCTCTTGCCGCAAAGGCGCCGAACACGGCGCGAAAACTCAATTGTCGACCTTGGCGCATCGCGCTGTGGAGCGCTACTCCCGAAGTGAGCAACGGCCAGGACCAAACCCGCCCCCGCTACCCGATCGCCTCCAGCCGCCTTGGCAGGCGGTTCATGGCAACCGGCCCGTCCGGCGTGATCAGGAATTGGTCCTCGAGATTGAAGCTGGCGAGGCCATCGATGTAGAGCGGGATCTCGAAGGCCAGCACCATGCCGGCTTCGATCACGACATCGCTGTCGGCCGCAATGAACGGCCATTGTTCGGAAAAGACCGACTGGCCGACGCCATGGCCGAAATGACCGCGGCGGTAGGAGCGCAGCCCTTGCCGCGCCAGGCTGTCGCTGGCGACGCGGTGCACATGGCCCAGCGAGGCTCCCGGAACAAGGGCTGCCAGCCCATCCTCGAAGGCCTGCTCGGCGACGGCATGCAGCTCGGCCTGTTCGGCGGATGGCGACCCGAAAATGAAGTTGCGCGACATGTCGGAGGCGTAGCCGCCGACGGTGCAGACCATGTCGCACTTCAGCGGGTCGCCGGGCATTGCCCTGGCATCGGCGCCTTTGGCCCGGGCGCCCAGCGTCATGTATTCGGCGGTAGCAACCGGAAGCGACAGGCCGGCCGCGGCCGAGGCAACGCCGTCCCGGTAGAGCGCGACGAGATCGGCCTGGCGCATGCCGGCCATTGCATCCACCTGCAGCCGGTCCAGCCCGGCTTCCGACAGGATGATGCCTTGCTGGAGAAGCTCGATCTCGCGTTGCGACTTCACTGCCCGCAACCGATCGAGAACCTCCGAACCGTCGACCATCGAACAGTACGGTAGCATCGCCTGCAGGACCGAGAAATCTGCGACGGCAATGAAATCGAGGTCAACGCCGATGGTCGCGCGGTCAAGCCCGAAGCCTGTCAAGACCTGCTTCAGCTCGCGGGCGGAACTGGCCAGGTCGAATGTTGCTGGCCGGGAAAAGTCGGGCGACCGGCCAGAGGATGCGAGGCCGGCCTCGACGCGTTGCGCCAGCGTATCGCCAGTGGTCGAGACGTTGAGCGTGGCGGTTTCGATCCAGATCGGGTGGCTGCGGACCACGGCGTCCGGCAATGCCGCCTGCAGCTGAGCCGCGTTGAAATCCGCCACCACGACACCGATCGGCAGGTCTTGCCGGGCCGGGATGATAACGAAGCCGGCGCCGGCTCGCCGGAACAGTCCCGCCGGGCCGATCCAGGCACCGGTCGCATAGTGGAATGCCTCGGGCGCGCAGAGCACCAGCGCCTGCAGGCCGGCGCGTTCCATCAGTTGCGTCGCGCGCAGGCGGTCGACAAACCCCGTCATGAATTCTTCTCCGGATGTCCGAAGCGGCAACGGAGCATTCCGGGTAGAGACAATCAAGCCCGGTTTCATGGGGCAGAGGTGTGCGGACTTGCGCGATGTTGGCGCGACAGCACCCCCGCTACTTGATGGATTCCAGCTTGGCGACGGCAGCCGTGAAGCCAGCCAGTGACACCGGAATGGTGACCGGCTTGCGGGTGACCGATTCCATGCCGATGTTCAGGTTGGTTCCCGACTTCATGGCCTTGATGATATCCGCTGACAGCGGCGTGGCGGCATAGGCGCCGTTCTGGTCGCTGGTCTGGATGGCGAGCACTGTCTTCTGGCCCTGGTCGATCTGGAACGAGGCGCCGGACGGCAGGAACAGCCCATGTGGCAGCGCGAGCAGCATGGCCAGGCCGCCATTGCCGTTGTCGCGGCGCACGGTCACGGTCAGCACGCGCTGTCCGGACTTGGCTTCGGTGAGGTTCTGCGACACCTGGCACTGAAGCTCGGCGGTTGCCGAGCCGCTCGAGCAGTTCACCGCCCACGGATTGGCATCGGCAGGTTTTGCATTGGAATCAATCGGTTTGGGCTGGGCCGGCTTGACGTCTTCGGCAAGGGCTGGTTCCGCCGCCGACAGGACCAGCCACAGGGCGGCTAAACTTGCGATCATTAGATTAGCACGAGCTAAAATTGATGACATTTTCTTTGGGCCCTGCATTCTTTCTTTCCCTGCCAGGTATTTTCATCGGTGGCGTTTGATACAACACTCGCGACTGTTTCGGAAGCTAGGCCGGCGCCAAGAAAGCCGGCAAAAGTACTGTGGCCTTTCGGACACACGAAAGAAAATTGGAGGAAACCCCTAGAAATCGAAGGAGCCGAGACTCGCTATACAATACAATCTGCGTAAAACTTAAACACGCGGGACGTGCAGTCCCAGAAGGACTCGCCTGGGATGGGAACTACCGAGAAATCTCGGCAAGTTGGTGAGATGGCGGCGCGTGGGGAGGACTTCCGCGTGCGCGCCGGCTATCGCCGTTCGCAAATTGCCAGGCATCTGTGGAAGACGACGGCGCTTACGACGCTGGCGCTTGGCCTTTCGGGCATGTCGGCTTATGCCGACCCGAACGGGTTGTGGCAGCCGCAGGTGCGCGCCATCGTCGGCGCCGACAACAATGGCGGCATCGCCGCGCTCGAAGGCTTCATTCCGCTGAAGCAGACGGCCGAATCGGTGCTGTTCCTGGATGTCCGGGCCAAGCACGATTTCAAGGACGGTTTCGGCCAGGATGTCGGTCTCGGCGTCCGCCGCATCGTCAATCCGGACCTGATGATCGGCGGCTACGCCTATCTCAACGTCGAGAACTTCAACAGCAACCAGTTCACCGCCGCGACGCTCGGCGCCGAAGCGATCACGCCGCATTTCGACGCGCATGTGAACGTCTATCTGCCGATCAAGGGCGACTACAAAGACCGCTCCACCGACTCGACCCTGTCGATGGTCGGAAACCAGCTGCTCGAGCAGATATCGGTGATCGATCATCGCCAATACGCGGCCTGGGGCATCGAGGGCGAGGTCGGCGCACAGGTGCCGATCAACCTGCCCGACAAGCATTCGCTGCGGCTGGATATCGGCGGCTACCACTTCGAGGATCCGCACGGCGACGACCACAGCGTCACCGGTGCCAAGGCCGGGTTCGAGTATACGATCGGCGATGTCTTCGGCAGCAACACCTCGCTGGTGTTCGCCGGCGAGGTCCGCAACGACAATCGCGACGACACCCAGTTCGCCGGCAGCGTCCGGCTGAACATCCCGTTCAACCCCGGCCACGGCTCTGACAATGCCGACAATGGGGCCGACAGCGGGCCGGAGCCTGTCTACCCGGTCAGCGAAGGCCTGCGCAAACGCGTCAACGAGCGCGTGCGCGGCGATATCGGCGTCAGGATCCAGTCGCAGGACGTGAACGGCGGCACGACGACGCGCCTCGCTATCAATGCCGCCACGGGCGCTGCTTTCGGCAAGTTCTTCTTCGCCGATGGCGGCAACTCGCTCGGCCTCGGCACCATTGGCGATCCGACGACGCTGGACGATGCGGTGACCAAGGCCGGCAACGGCTTCGTCGTGGCGCTTGGCGGCAGCGGCAATATCACCACCGGCGGCGTGACGCTGACCAATGGCCAGACCGTCATCGGCGGTGGCAGCAGCGTCACCGCCCTGCTTTTCGGCGGCGGCACCAGCAGCTTCAACCTGGGCGGCAGCAACGGCACGATCCAGGGCACCAATCCGGCCAACAGCGTCATTACGCTGGGCAATGGCAACACGCTGAACGGCATCACCATCACCGGCGGCGCCGACGGCATCTTCGGCAACAACATCACCGGCGCCACGCTGACCAACGTCACGGTGACCGGGGCCGGTGGCAATGGCGCCGACTTCACGGGCACCTCGACCGGCATCAAGGGCTCGGACTTCACGGCGAAGAACAACGGCCTCGACGGGCTGCATATCGAGGGCGACGGCACCTACAATTTCACCGGCACGACGCTGCTGCAGGGCAATGGCGACGACGGGCTCGATGCCACCGGCAAGGGCACCTATACGTTCGCGACGCTCAATGCGAAGGACAATGCCGACCGCGGCATTACCGTGCAGGGCACCGCGACATCAGGCAGCTTCACCACCACCGGCGGCACCGTGTCGGGCAATGGCGGCACCGCCGTCTTCATCGATCCGATCACCGCGCATGTGGTGCTGGATTCGATCACCCAGTCCGGCGGCACGTCGGGCGTCGTGCTCGATCAGGTCTCGGGCCGCTTCACCGTCAACGGCGCGACGACGATCTCGAATACGACCGGACCGGCGATCGCCATTTCGAATTCGCAGGCGGCGATCCGCTTTGGCGATGTCGCGATCATGGCCCCCGGCGGCGACGGCATTTCGTTTGCCGGCGTCAATGCGGCGGTGGTCGCCGGCAACATCGTCATTTCCGGCCTCGGCGTCGGCACCGGCCTCGACTTCTCCGGCAGCCGTACGAATTTCACCGCACAGTCGCTCAACGTCACCGGCACCGGTGCCGCCGGGTCGATCGGCATCGATCTCTCGTCGCCGACCTCGGGCGGGGCAACGATCGCCATCACTAATGGCGGTACGATCGCCGGGGTCGACACCGGCGTGCGCTTCGGCATTGCCGGCTCGCCGGCCAATTCGGCCAATGCCGAGTTCAGCTTCGGCGGCGGCTCCATTGCCGGCATCACCGCTTCGCTCGACACGCGCGGCCTCAACCAGACGCTCGGCCACTACGCGTTCGGCTCGACCACGTTCAGCGGCCCGCAACTGTTCGACGTCCAGAATCTGATCTTCGTCGGCGCTTCCGCGACCGGCTCGGGCAACGGCTCCTCGCTGCTGGACCTGGCCACGATCGCGACGGCCGATGCCAACACCGACGCAGATGCGATCTTCGTGCTGGTCAATCGCGGCACGGCCATCGACGATGTCAACGGCTTCTCGCTCAGCGCCGGGCAGACGCTGGCTTCGTTCGGCAACGGGCGGACCTTCTCGCTCGGCGGTATCCCGGTCAACATTACCGGTGACAACATCACACACAGCGGCGTCGTCTCGGATGCAGGGGGTGCTGCGACGCTGACCGATTCCGGCAGCGGCGATGTCGTCACCCTGGCCAACAATAGCTCGCTGCGCGATTTCAACATCGCCGGCGGCAGCGCCAACGGCGTCCATGGCAGCAATGTCAGCAATGTCACGATCTCCGGCCTGAACGTCTCGGGCGCCAGTCTCAACGGCCTGCTGTTCGATGGCACGAAAAGCGTCACCGCCAACAATGTGAATTCGAGCAGCAATACCGGTGCCGGCCTGTCGATCCAGGGCGACGGGACTTACAATTTCACCGGCACAACGCGGCTCTCGAGCAATTCCGGCGACGGACTGTCCATTAGTGGTGACGGGACATACGCGTTCCAGACGCTGAACGCATCCGACAATTTCGGCTTCGGCCTTCACATTCTTTCCACCACCGGTACACTCCGCACCACCAGCGGTGCGATCTCCGGCAATGGCGCAGTCGGAGTCTCTGTGGCCGGCGCCAATCTCGACGTGACGCTGACCAGCTTGACGCATGATGGCGGCCTGGATGGCCTGTTGCTTAGCGGCATTTCAGGGAATTTTGCTATTTCCGGCGCAACGACGGTCAGTAACGTGGTGTCCCTCGGCGTGGGGATCGTCGACAGCACCGCCGATATCAGTTTCGGCGCCGTCGACATCTCGAACGTCGGTAGTCCTGGCGGCGACGGCATACTCGTCCAGAATTCCGCAGGCGCGGTCACGTTCGGTGGGGCGATCACCATGGCCAATATCCATGGTCCCGGCATCCGCGCTATCGACAATGCCGGCGGACTCACCTTTAGCGGGCCGGTCGACATGACCAATCCCGACGTCGGCATCGACGTCCAGGGCGTCAACGGCGCGATCACCTTCGGAAACATCGACATCACCGGCCTGCCCACCGGCCAGACCGGGCTCGACCTGTCGGGCAGCCAGTCGACCTTCACCGCCACCTCGCTCGACATCACCGGCGCCGGCAGTTCGACCGGCATCGATCTTTCCGGCACCACCGGCGGCTCGGTGACGATCGGCACCGGCACCATTTCGGCCGGCACCGGCGTGCAGATGGGCACGCATGGCGCGGCTGGAACCACCGCCGACACGACCTTCTCGTTCGGCGGCGGATCGATCACCGGCACGACGGCTTCGCTCGACATGCGCGGCCTGAACCCGGGCAGCGGCACCTATGCCTTCCACGACACGGCCCTGAACGGGCCGCAGCTGTTCGACGCCGCCAATGTTATCTACGTTGGCTCTGCCAGCACCGGCCTTGGCGATGGCTCCAGCGCCAGCAATTTGATCAATGCCGCCGCCGCCGATGATCTGACGACCAGCGCCAGCACGATCTTCGTGCTGGTCAAGACGGCGGCTGTCCAGACCACCGACACCGACGCCGATGGCTTCACGCTGGCCAGTGGCCAGTCGATCGTTTCCTTTGCCAATGGCGGTACCGTCACCCTGGGTGGCCCACCCGCCAATGTCACCGGCACCCATGTCGTTACCGGCGCGACGCAGGCCGATCCATTCGGCTTCGGCGGGGCGACGCTCAACAACGCCGCCAACAGCACCATCGACCTCGCCAACGGCAACCTCGTCAAGAACCTCAGCGTCAGCAACGGCATAGGCATTGCCATCGATGGAACCGGGGTCAACGGCCTGACCGTCGGTGGCGTGACGATCGCGGGCGCTATCACCGGCCTCGTCCTCGACGGCGCATCGGGCATCGTCACAATCGACAATCTGGATATCCAGGCCCCGAACTGGACCGGCGTCGCGCTCCTCAATTCGGCCGCGACCGTCAACTTCACCGGCAACACGAAGATCGCCGGTAGCAGCGTTATGGCCGTGCTGGCCAACAATTTCGATGGTACCGCCACCTTCGACGATCTCGACATCAACGGCGGCGGCTTTGGCGTCTTCGTCTTCACCGGATCGAGCGGAACCTTGACCTTCGGGGCTGCGAGTTCCATCACCAACACCGGTAACAGCGCCGTCTCCGTCACCAATTCATCGGCGAACGTCACCTACAACGGCACCATCAACCAGACCAGCGCGGCAAGCGCAGTGGAGATCAACGCCTTGACCGGCGGCAGCGCCAGCTTCACAGGCAAGATCACCGCCAGCACCGGCGCAGTCAATGCGATCGACCTGACCGGCAACACCGGCAGCACGATCAACTTCAGCGGCGGGCTCGACCTGACCACCGATGGCGGCTACGGGCTCAGCGCTATCAATGGCGGCACGCTGACGGTGACCGGCTCCGGCAACACCGTGGCGACTGGCGCGGGGCTGGATGAGAAGGGCATTCTCATCGGCGGCACCGGAATGACCATCGGCGCTGCCGGCGTGACCTTCGCAAGCGTCACCGTGGATGGCTCGGGCGGCATCGTTTCCAGCGGCATCGTCATCCAGAACACCAGCGGCGGCAATGTCACCTTCGGGGCCGTCGACATCAGCCGCGTCAATGGCGATGCCATCCGTCTGACCAATGTCGCCAGCGGCATCTACACGTTCAACGGCACGACGAGCATCGCGACAGTTGTCGGCAACGGCCCGGGTTTCGTGGTGCAGGGCAGCGGCGCGACCGTCAATGTCGGCAACCTGGTGACGACGCTGGTTTCGGGCGCCGACGTCAGCCTGACCAACAACACCGGCACGATCGGCATCGGCGGCACCATCACCAATTCCGGCAGCGGCGATGGCGTCGTCGTTTCCGGCGGCAGCGCGGCGATCACGGTTTCGGCCGGCATATCCAGTTCGGCAGGCGCACCAGGCACGGCGGTCAAGATCGACGGTACCACCGGCGGCTCGGTCACCTTCAGCGGCAGCGTCACCTCGACCGGCACGGGCAATCTGTTTGGCATCGGCACCACGACGGCGCCGACCAACAGCGCGATCAGCTTCACCGGGCCGGCGCTGACAGCGACCGGCGGCGGCGGCGCCGTGATTGGCGGGCTTGGCGCTGGCGCGAGCTTCAGCGCTACAACTCCGCTCTCCGTCACCAATTCAACCGGAACCGGGCTTGCCGTTTCGAATGTCGCCGGTACGGCGACGTTCGGCGCGGTCACGACCAGCGGCAGCGCGACCGGCATCGGCCTGTCGGGCAATTCGGGCACCATCACCTTCGGCGTGACCAATGTAACCAATGTCGGGCTGAACCAGACCGGCGTCAGCGTTGCCGGCACCAATTCGGGCACGTTGTCCTTCGCCAGCCTCGGCATCGCCATGACTGGCAATGGCGCGACCGGCATCACCTTTGCCAATGCCGTGGTCAACGGCACCATTACCGCGCGCGATTTCGACCTGACCAGCGCGAGTTCGACCGGCACGACGGCGGTCAACCTCACCAACACCACCGGCACCGGCACGATCCAGCTCGGCGATCCCGGCGCGCCCGCCAACACGACCGCTTCCACCATCGGCGGGCCCGGCAATGGCCCGGGCATCGGCTTCCAGTTCAGCAACACGACCGCAGCCAACTTCATCTATGGCGACGGCGAGGGTGCCGCCGACAAGCTGTCGACGGTCAAGGCGGTCGACATCCTGAATTCGACCGGCGGCTTCCCGGCCGCCGGCACCTACAATTTCAAGGATGTCAACGGCGCCACGGGCGGCTTCATCGGCGATATCTCCGAAGCGCAGGGCTCGACCATCTATTATGTCGACCCGAACGGCACCGGCGACGGCACCGCCGACAATCCAGGCTCGATCGCCGGCGCCGAAGCGTCAGGCGCCAAGATCATTGCGCTGATCGACAGGTCGCAGAACGGCACCAGCAATTTGATCAACATGATGCTGGCCCAGCAGACTGGCGCCGGCAACAAGACGCTCGACCTCGCCGACGGCCAGATCCTGATCGGCCTCAAGGCCGGCGACTCCATCGACACCGCGCCCTATGGTGGTGTCGGCGGCACGCTCGGCGGCAACTTCAAATTCAGCAACATCAATTCGTCGAGCATCATCGATGCGCCTGCCGGCGTCGACACCGTGCTGCCGACGCTGACGACGGCGAGCGGCAACACGGTCGATTTCACCGGCCGCGCCAGCATCGACAACGTCATCATCAGCAACACCGGCACCGGCATTGGCGTGCATGGCACCGCCATCACCGAGTTTGTGCTCAACCGGGCGACGATCGCCGGTGGCGACGGTGGCGCACTGTCGATCGTCGACGGCGCGGCCAACAGCGAGGTCGCGCTGTCGAACCTCACCCTATCGGCCACGGGCGGCAACATCGCTTCGGTCGACGGCACGGCTGGCGCCGGCACCATGAAGGTCAGCGCCTTCTCCGACATCACGCTTCTCGGCAACAAGGGCGAAGCCGGCGGCTTCCTGTTGACGACCGCCATTTTCGACGCCAATGCGGCCACCCCCGGCATCGACCAGGTCGATGGCGGCGCCTTTGTCGCCGGCACCACGACGAACCGCGTCGGCGGCTATGGCCTGGTGCTGGTCGGTGTGGCTGGCGATCTCAAATTCGATACCACCAATGTCGCGGTCAAGACGGCGACCAGCACAACGTTCCCCGGTCCGAGCGCCTTCGGTGTCGTTGCGAACGGCGCGGCGGCAAGCGGCACCAGCATCGACCTCGGCACGGCCACTCTCAATATCGACGGTACCGGCGCCAGCGCCGGGCTCAACAGTGCCTTGTGGGCGCAGATCATCCCGGGCAACCGTGTTGGCTTCTCGGGCGTGGTCACTGTCAACACCGTCGAGGCGGCCGGCCTGGTGTCCGATCTCGGCGGCACGCTGTTCTTCGGCGCGGCCGGCAACACGGTGACGACCACCGGCCAGCCGGCGATCTCGTTCAGCAACGGCACAAGGGTCGAAAACGGCTCCGGCGGCTCGGCGCAGTTCGGCGCCATCAATTCGAGCGGTGGCGGCCAGAACGGTATCTTGCTGTCCGATCTCGCCGCGTCGCCGACTCTGCTGTTCAACGGCCCGATGACTATCGACGGCACGACGTCCAACGCCATCCAGATCCAGAACACCACACTTGCCGCGACGTCGGTGACCTTCGCCGGCGCGGTCTCGATCACCAACGCCACCGGCGGCGGCGTCAAGTGGCAGCGCCTGGCCGGCAGCACCGACACGCTGACCTTCTCGGGTGGCCTCGCCATCCAGAACAGCGGCGGCGTCGGCTTCTCTGCCGACCATGGCGCGGTGGCGCTGTCCGGCACAAACACGGTTTCCACTACCAACGGCACCGGCGTCAGCATCAGCAACGCCAGTGTCAGCGGCGGTTTCACCTCGGTCAGCGCCAGCTTCGCCGCCGGCAACGGCATCAATTTGCAGAACCTGACCGGCTCGCTCAATCTCGGCACCGGCACGCTGACCAACACCGGTGCGGGCGCGGCCTTCAACGTCGGCTCGGCCACCAATGCGAGCGGCGGCAATGCGGTCATCTCCTATGGCGGCACCATCGCCAGCAACGGGTCCGGTGCGGCGGTTTCGATCCGGGAACTCACCGGCGGCTCGGTGACGCTGTCGGGCAACCTGACCGACGGCAACGCCGCGGCCGGTGGCAACATCGTCGTTGGCAACATCGACAACGGCACGGCGGCAACCGTCACCTTCTCCGGCGCCAGCAAGCAGATCAGTTCGGGCACCACCGACGCCGTCAGCCTCGGCATCCTCGGCGCGTTCCCGGCGGGTACTCCGGCCCCCAACACGAACGGCACGATCAATTTCACCAATGGCGGTCTCGACATAACGACGACAGGCGGGGCGGGCTTCGTCGCGTTCGGCAGCAGCGTCAGCGTAACCGGCACTAACAACACCATCGCTTCCGGCGGTGACGGGCTGCTGGTGGGCTCTACCAATGTCGGCAGTGGCGGTATCACCTTCGACGACATTTCGTCGGTCGCCACCACTACCGGTGGCGTGCTGTTGAACAACGTCGACCTCGCCGGCAATGTGAACATCGGCGGGCTGACCAATACGGGTGTCATCGGCGTCACCGTGTCCGGAGTGACGACCGGCTCCGGGAAGTCCGTCAACTTCACCGGAACGACCAACATCGACGTCGACACTTCCGGCTTCCAGTTCAGTGGCCAGGTTGCAACGGTCAACATCGCCAATGTCGCCGGGTCCAGCCTGACCATCGACGGCGGCACGCGCGGCATTGATTTCAACGGCGTGATGGGCGGCACCGTCAACATCGGCGGCAATGGCGGCACCGCCAGCATCGGCGCGACGACAAGCACCAGCGACTTTGCCATCGCTGTCGGCGGCAATACCGGTGGCACGCTGAACTACAACGGCTCGGTCAAGGTCAATGCGGGCAGCGTGGTGAGCGCCGGCGGAGGCGACCTCGCCACCCTCAACCTCAGCGGTTCGGTGCTTTCGACCACGGCGTCGACGGCCTTCGTCTTCAGCGGCAACGCCGACGGCGTTTACAACATTTCGAGCACCATCAATCACACAGGCGGCACCGGTGTCCTGGTCGATGGTTCGTCGGAAGGCACGATCACCTTCTCCGGGGCGACGAAGACCTTCAACACCGGCGCCAACGACGCTGTCGTCAAGCAACCCAGCATCGGCCCGGGACAGGGCACGGCAACGCTCGCCTTCACCGGCGGCGGCCTCGGCATCACCACCACCAGCGGCGCCGGCTTCACCGCCAGCACCTTCGGCGCCGGCACGGTCACCGTCAACGGCTCCAACAACACCATCACCACGACGACCGGCACCGCGCTCAAGCTCGACAACGCGACGGTCGGCGCGGGCAGCGTCAACTTCAGCTCCATCTCCACCAATGGCGCCGCCACCGGCGTCTCGCTCAACAATGTCGGCGGCGGCGGCATCATCCTTGGCACGGTCAACCTGCAAGGCATCACCTCGCGTGGCTTCGATGTCGCAGGCACGCTCGGCTCGGCGCTGAGCATCACCAGCCTCAACATCGGGCTCGGTGGCGCAAACGCCATCGGCCTCGATCTCAACGGCGCGGTCATCAGCACCGGCATCAACGCCGGCGATTTCGACGTCGCCGGCGGCGGCTTTGCCGGCACGCTCGGCATCGACATGGCCGGCACCACCGGCGCGGCCACCATCCAGCTCGGCGACACCGTCAACCCCGGCGGCACCCAGACGTCGACCATCACCAATGTCGCGCAGGGCATCCAGTTCTCCAGCACGACCAATGCGACGCTGGTGTTCGGTGACGGCGCGGGACCGGCCGAATCGCTGATCTCGACCACCGGCGGCCAGGTCATCCACGCCACCGACACCTTGCCGCTCAGCGGCAATTACGATTTCGATGACGTCACGTTCGTCGGCGACATCTCGAACCTGTCAGCGATCAGCGTCTACTACATCGACGCAGCCGGCGAGATTTCGGGCACCGGTGACGGCAGCTTCCTCAATCCGGGCAGCGTCGCCCAGGCGGAGGCTTCCAGCGCCAATGTCTTCGTGCTGATCGACAAGACTGTCGACACGAACCAGGCGACCATCAACATCGGCAACAGTTCGCTCGACCTCAAGGACGGGCAAGCGGTGATCTCATTCATGTCCGGCGATGCGGACATCGACGTGGGGCCGCTCGGCGTTGGCGGCGGCCTTGGCGCGCCGTCCTCCTTCCACTTCACCACCATCCAGGCTTCGACGGTGGTCACGAACCCCGGCGGCCTCGACAATTCACACCCGATCCTGGCCAGCAGCGGCGCGGCCGCGACGATCAACCTGCCATTCAGCGGCACAGGCGTCATCACCGCTGGCGTCCAGAACGTCACGGCCATCAACAGCGGCAGCGGCGCCGGCATTTTCGTCAATGCCACGCTTGCCTCCAATTTCGTGCTCAAGAACAACATCATCACCGCCGGCGGCAACGCACTCGAATTCTCGACGAGCGGCGCGGCGACAGCCGACAAGCTTCTCCTCTCGATCGACGGCAACACGCTGAGGTCGACCGCGTCCGGACTGGCGGCGTCCTTCGTCGGCCAGAACATCAATGCGACGGACAATTCGATCGCGATCAGGTCGTTTGCCGGCAACAAAGTGACCGGCGGCGCCGGCAGCGGCGGCATCGTGTTCAACAATGTCCGCTTCGATTCCAACGGCGCCGGCGGCACCGTCAGTGCCGGCACGCTCGGCATGGGCACTCCCGGCACGCGGATCCAGGGCAATGGCCTCAGCTTCACCAACACCAGCGGCACCTTTGATCTGGGCACGCTCAGCCTCGCCAACACTGGTGGCACCGGTGTCATCGCCAACACCAAGACCACCACCTTCACGCTGAACAGCAGCGCCGGCGTGGTCACCACCATCAACGGCGCGGCCTTCGATCTCGATCCGCTGACCGTCAACATGACGTTCTCCAGCGTCAGCGCCGTCGTCAACGGCGTCGCCAGCGGCATCACCTTCGACGGCGTTGCCGGCACCTTCACCGTCACCGGCACGACAAGCGTTTCCAACACGACGGGCTTCGGCATCGATGCCATCAACACCAACACCGGCACCTTCAATTTCAACACGGTGACGGTGAACAACGCCTCGACAACCGGCGGCGGCATCCATGTTGCATCCGGCACGCTCAATGTCACCGGCCTCGCCAATATCGACACGACCAGCGGCATCGGTCTCTCGCAGGGCGGCGGCACGACCAGCTTCACCGGCGGCCTGACCATCGACACCACCACCGGTACCGGTATCGCCGGCACGGGCGGCACGATGGGCATCACCGCTTCCGCGGCCGCCGAGACCGTGAATGCCACCGGTGGCCAGGCGATCAACCTCTCCGGGGTCGTCGCCACCATCGCGCTGGACTCGACCTCGTCGGCCGGCGGCGTCAACAATGTGAGCCTGACCAGTGTCGGCGGCACCATCGGCCTCGGCTCCGGCGCGCTGAGCGGTGCTTCGGGCGCTTCGTTCAATGTCGTCGGCGGCACGGCCGCTGTCACTTATGGCGGCAACATCACCCAGGCGAACAATGCCGCCCTGGTCAGCGTTTCGGGCGGGCACACCGGCTCGCTGACCTTCAACACCGGCACGCTTTCGGCGACCAACGGCACCGGCCTGCAGTTCACCAATGCGGACGGCACCTACAATTTCAACGGCACCACGACGCTCAATGGCGGCGATGCCGGCGTCGATATCATCACCGGGTCGAGCGGCACCTTCACCTTCGGCAGCGGCACCTCGATCACCAGCCCGAGCGGCACGGCGTTCAATGTCGACACAAGCTCGGCGAGCGTCACCTACAATGGCAACATCACCCAGGCCAACAACGCCGCGCTGGTCGCGGTCACAGGTCACACCACCGGAACGATCACCTTCCAGACGGGCACGCTGTCGGCGACTAACGGCACCGGCCTGCAGTTCAACAATGCCGACGGCACCTATCTGTTCAACGGCACGACGACGCTGAATGGCGGCGACGCCGGCGTGGACATCCTCACCGGATCGGGCGGCAGTTTCGGCTTCGGCAGCGGGACCTCGATCACCAGCCCGACCGGAACCGCGTTCAACGTCGTCGGCGGCACCGCCGCCGTCACCTACGGCGGCAACATCACCCAGGCGAACAACGCCGCCATGGTCAGCATTTCGGGCGGCCACGCAACCGGCGCGATTACCTTCCAGACCGGCACATTGTCGGCGACCAACGGCACAGGCCTGCAATTCGACAATGCCGACGGCACCTACAATTTCAACGGGACCACGACGCTGAATGGCGGCGATGCCGGCGTCGACATCCTCAACGGCTCGGGCGGCACGTTCAGCTTCTCCAGCGGCACTTCGATCACCAATCCGAGCGGTGTCGGTTTCCTTGTCGCCGGTGGGACGTCAACCGTCACCTACAACGGCACGATCAGCAAAACCGCCGCCGCAGGCAAGATCGTCGACATCTCCGGCGTCACCGCCGGCACCATTACGCTGGCCGGCAATCTCACCGCCACGGGCGGATTCGACAACGGCATCTTTGTCCATGGCAACACCGGCGGCACCTTCAATTTCAGCGGCGGCACCAAGACGCTGACCACCGGCGTCAATACGGCGGTAGACCTGGCGACGAACGCTGGCGCAACGATCAACTTCAGCAATGGTGGGCTGGCGATCAACACCACCTCCGGCACAGGGTTCAATGCCACGGGCGGTGGTACGGTCTCGGTGACGGGCGCCGGCAATTCCATCACAACGACGAGCGGCATCGCCGTCAATCTCGACACGGTCATCGTCGCTGCCGCCGGCGTGAATTTCGCCACGACCACCAAGGGCGCCGGCGGCGGCAGCGCCGTCATCATGGATACGGTCACCGGCACCGGGACGGTCAACCTCGGCGGCGGCTCGCTGGTCGGCGGCAATGCTGCCGTGATCCGCATCGGCGACGGCGCCGGCGGCGCCAACACCGGCGGCACCGCGGGTCTCACCTATGCCGGCACCATCACCAGCGGCACCGGGCGGGGCATCGACATCCAGGATAGGGCGCTGACCGCGCAAAACATCACCCTGTCGGGCAACATCAGCCACAGTGTGGCAGGCCAAACCGGCGTCTTCCTCGACGGCAATGCCGCCGGCACCATCACCTTCTCCGGCGCGTCGAAGTCGATAAGCTCGGGGGCGGCTGCCGGCGTCAGCCTGACCAACAACACCGGCGCGACGATCGACTTTACCGGCGGCGGCCTGGTCATCAATAGTACCAGCGGCATCGGTTTCAACGCCACTGGTGGCGGCACGGTGACGGTGCAGGGCACCGGCAACACGATTACGTCGACCACCGGTACGGCACTCAACGTCGTCAGCACGACGATCGGCGGCTCGGGCCTGACGTTCCAAAGCATTTCGGCGAACGGCGGCACCAACGGCATCGTGCTCAACACCACCGGTCTCGCCGCCGGCAACGGTGGACTGACGGTGACCGGCGTGAGCACGACAGCGGGTACCGGCGGCACCATCCAGAACACTGCGCAAGGCGCACTGTTCACGTCGACGAAGAACCTTTCTCTTTCGAACATGAACTTCACCAATGCCAACACCGGCAACGGTACGTTGAACAATATCGACGGCCCAACATTCAACAGCGCTGCCCAGGCGGCGATCAACATGAGCGGCGTGGCGACGGCAACGTTCACCAACCTGAATCTGAACGGCGGCGTCCAGGTTGGCATCAACGGCCAGAACGTCTCGAACCTGACCATCGCCAACAGCACGGTGACCGGCTTCGGCGACGCCGTCTTCGAAGGCGATATGCGGTTCTACAACCTCACTGGCACGGCATCGATCACCAACACCACGTTCAGCTTCGCGGCAGGCGACGCCACAGCCGGTGACAATCTGGTCGACATCCGCAACGACAATGGCACGAGCCTGACGCTGAACATCGCCGGCAGCACGTTCAGCAACACCAAGGATTCCAGCAACGGCGCGCAAGGTCTCAACTTCGAAGCCTTCGGCACCGCCAACGCGACGCTCAACATCTCGAACAGCAGCTTCCTGAGTCTCAAGACCTCCGGTGTCGAAGCCTTCGCGCGCGACACCTCTACGCTGAATGTCAACATCACCGACGGCGGCACGGGCGGCAACGGCAATACGTTCGATCCGCAAGGCGGCCTCGGTCGCGCCATCGGCCTCAATGCCGAGGACACCGCGCATCTGAACTTCAAGATCCTCAACAACAAGAAGATCTACGGCAATGGCGGTCCGGTCATCAACGTGTTCGGCATCAACAATGCCGTCATCATGGGCCGCATCAACAACAATGCCGACATCCAGGGTGGCGGCGTCGGCTCAACGGGCTCGCCGATCTTCATCCATCCCGAAGATGCCTCGACCGGTATCGTCGAGATCATCGGCAACACGATCACCAAGTCCGGCAACGACCCGGCGATCCTTGCTACGCCACATGGCGATGGCGCTGGTCCGAGCGCCGACAACGGCTCTCTGGACCTGACGATCAAGAACAACAACATCACGCTTTCGGGCACCGGTTCGGCCGGCAACGGCGCGGTCGGCATCGATGTGCGTGCGGGGTCCAATGCCGGCGACCTCACGATCACCTATCTGAACATCAGCGGCAATACCGTGACCCTTGCCCAACCTGCCGACGACATTGCCTTCCTGACGCGCGAAGGCAGCAGCACGTCGCATCTGTATTTCCAGAATTTTGTGGCCGGCGCCAACAACCAGGCGATCGCAACCGCCATCTGGAATGCCGGCGGCAACACGCCGGCAGGTTCGGTGTTCTCGTTCGACGCTGGCGGCGCGCAGGCTTACGCAGCGGTGCCGGGCGCGCACAATGGCGGACTGGTTCTTGTGCCGACTAACTGATGAAGAGAAGCCGCGGCTGGCGGCAAGGATTCGTTAACCATTCGAAGTAATACGCTGGCCGTTTTCTATGAGATTATTGTCGACTTGCTAATGTAATCGGTCTAGAGTCAGTCTAGGTTGTTTCGGAGGGGGCATATGGCTGAGCCGTTTTTGTCGGAAATCAGAATCATGTCGTTCGTGTTCGCGCCAAAGGGGTGGGCACTCTGTAACGGCCAGCTTCTGCCCATCAATCAGAACCAGGCGCTGTTTTCGCTGCTCGGTACCACTTTTGGCGGCGATGGGAGGGTGAATTTCGCGCTTCCTGACTATCGAGGACGCACGCCAATTCATGTCGGCGGCTCTCATACGCTTGGCGAGGGTGGCGGCGAGCAGTCACACACGCTGTCGATCGGCGAAATACCCACGCATGTCCACGCCGCCAATGCATCGACGGTGACCGGCGCAACCAATCTCCCGGCCAATGACATGCTTGGCAACAGCACGCCGAACACACTCTATGGTCCGGTGCAAAACCTTGGTGCCATGATTGCCGGCACGATCAGCAATGTCGGCGGAAGCCAGGCGCATCTCAACATGCAGCCTTTTCTGACACTGAGCTTCTGTATCGCCCTGCAGGGCATCTTTCCGTCGCCGAATTGAGGGAGCGCAACCATGGGACAACCCTACGTTGGCGAGATTCGCATGTTTGCCGGAAATTTCGCGCCGGCCGGCTGGATGTTCTGCAGCGGACAACTTCTGCCGATCTCGGAGTACGAGACGCTGTTCCAACTGATCGGCACGAGCTATGGCGGCGACGGTGAGAGCACCTTCGCGCTGCCGGACCTGCAAGGCCGCCTTCCGATCCATCAGGGCAACGGCTTCGTCATGGCCGAGACCGGCGGCGCGGAGGAGATCACGCTGACAACACAGCAGATCCCGGCACACGCTCACCTTTTGCTCGCGTCCAATGACGTCGCCAACCAGCCCAATCCGGCCCAAAGCGTCATCGCCAGGTCTGGCCAGGTCAACGCGTTCATCAACGGCAGTCCATCGGTGGCAATGGCGCCCCAGTTTCTCGGTCCGGTCGGTGGCAGCCAGCCACATACCAATTTCCAGCCGTATCTGTGCGTCGACTTCATCATCTCGCTGTTCGGAATCTTTCCGTCGCCGACTTAAAGAGGACCGTCATGGCCAATCCGTTCGTTGCCGAAATCCGCATCTTTCCATTCAATTTCGCGCCCACGGGATGGGCCTGGTGCGATGGGCAACTGCTGCCGCTGTCGCAGAACACTGCGCTGTTCTCGCTGCTCGGCACCACCTATGGCGGCAACGGCAAGTCCAATTTCGCGCTGCCGGACCTCCAGGGCCGGGCGCCGATGCATCCAGGCCAAGGCCCTGGTCTTTCGCTGCATGATCTCGGCGAGACGGGTGGCTCGGACACCGTGACGCTGCTGCAGTCCGAAATTCCAAGTCACACCCACCAGGTCAATGCCGCACCATCGATCGTTGCTGGAGACAGCAACATCGCCCCCGGCAACGCGTTCGCCAAGTCGAGCCAGGGAAATGTGTATATCGCGCCAGGCAGTCTGGTGCCGCTGTCGGACCAGACGATAACGCCTGCCGGCGCCGGCCAGCCGCACAACAATTTGCAACCCTATCTCACCTGCTATTTCTGCATCGCGCTGCAGGGCGTGTACCCGTCGCGCCCCTGATTTTTCGATGAACGACTTTCGCGTGGCGGTTTCGGCCGGTTGGGCGCGGGCGGCTGGCGCCGGGCTGACGTTTCGTCCAGTGACGGATGCCGATATGCCGTTCCTGGCGCGGGTCTATGCGTCGACCCGTGCCGAGGAACTGGCCGTAACATCGTGGACCGAGGCGCAGAAGACCGCCTTCCTCGACATGCAGTTTCGGGCGCAGCACACACATTACATCAAGCATTATTCGCAAGCCGACTGGCTGGTGGTGATGCATGGCGCGGAAGACATCGGCCGCCTCTATCTCGAGCGTTGGCAGAACCAGTATTGCATCATCGACATCTCCTTGCTGCCGGCGTTTCGCCGCAAGGGATTCGGCGCGGCGCTGCTCAGCGACCTCATCGACGAAGCAAGTGCCGCCGGCAAGGCGGTGTCGATCCATGTCGAGAAGAACAATCCGGCCAGGCGGCTCTATACGCGGCTGGGGTTCGTCGTCACCGAGGACAAGGGCGTCTACGACCTGATGGAGTGTTCGCCGTAAGGCGAGTTGAGATTCAGGCGATGCCGGCCTGCGAATGGCGACTTCCTCCGCCTCCGATGCTCACGTACTTTTACGATCTATGGAGTGACCGCCGCGCTAGCTAAAGCGCGTCGCGTGAAACCTAGCGCAAACGCGTTGAACAAGGGATCGTTGGTGCGCGCCGCCCCTCATTGTCCTGCCGGACATTTCTCCCCGTATAGGGACGGGGAGAAAGAGGCTGGCCGCAACGCTGTCGCTTTTTCTGCAACGCTGGCGGTTGGCGAACCGTCGATGACAGCGCCCCTCTCCCCGTCCCTATACGGAGAGGATGCCGGCAGGCAGGTGAGGGGCAGCGCCTACGCCTGTCCTGAGTTCGGGTCAACGCGACGTGCATTCGAGCAGCCATGACGGCGACGCCGATGGTCACGCTCCGCGATACCACGACACGATGGTGAAACGCTCGTTGCGGGTGACTGGCGTGACTTCGTGCGTTGTTTCCGAACGAAACGCGACGAGGGAGCCTGGCAATGCCGGCATGGCGACGCGCAGGTCCGGACCGCTGTAGGGACCATGCAGGACCAGCGAGCCGCCGGCATAGTTAGCCGGCGAAGGATCGTCAGACTGGCGGTTGAGAAGGATCACCGCCGAGATCCTTCTGAACCGCGACTCGTCGTGGATCAGCGGCGTGTTGCCGTCCTGGTGCGGTACGAAGAAGTCGCCTTCCCGATAGTGAAGAAACTGCGGTTTTTCAGCATTGCCGAGCGCGAGACCGAAATGCCGTTCCAGGGCCACCCTCTGCTCCGCCAACAGGGCATTCACCAGCGCCTCGGTAGCCGGCGAGACCTCGGCGCGCGTGGTGCGGCGAACTTCAGGCCATGCAGGGTTCTGGTCGTCACGCCCCAACAGGCCGGCCGGACGGCCGCTGGCCGCCCGGATTTCCGCGCACAGCGCGCTGCATGCGGCTTCGTCAAGCACGCCCGCGATCTCGATATGGTCGATCATCTGTCCAGCTGTCCCCACCTTCGGAGTGCTCCGATCGTTGCCTCGACCGGCCGATCGCCGAAAATCAAAAATCAGTTGAAGACAGCCTCATAGACATAGCCGGTCGCGTCGCCCGAAACCGGGACGATGAAGATGTCGTCGGTGATGGCATCGCTGGTAAGGTGGTAGATGGCCTGCGGCAGCCCGATGTCGCGCGGCCCCTTGAACAAAAGCGTGAAACCGCCGCCGGTACGCGGGCTGGCGGCAATCTGGCGGACCGCGGTCAGCTCGAGGGAAACCATCCTGCCGCCAATCTCGGCAGTGAAAACCGACCCGACCGCCTGTTCGAAATCCGATGCCGACGCCATGCAATTCGCCTCACTCTGCCTGCTGCCGGCGGCACTGTCGCCGCTTCGCCGCAAGCTGTCCAGAGGGTCCCGGCCGGCACCGGCGGCGCGCCAAGTCAATTCGTCGGCACAAACCCCAAAATACAGCACCGCCTGTCCTTTTATGCGCGCAAGAGACGCTGTAGTACTTTGTCCCTGCGCGGGATTGTTTCCAAACCAAGGTCAGCGCAACAAGAACAGATCCCGGCTTTCGGGGTCTGATGGTCGCGGCCTGATCGGCCTGCGGGAGAAGGGACGGACGATGGCAGATACAAAGACGGAAGTGGCAAGCGATACGATGCCGTTGTTCTACTCGACGCCGGAGGCGCTCAACCCGGTGCGGCATGGCTCGCTCGGCCTGACGGCGCGCAGCGACTTCGGCTTCGCCCGCTCGGCGCACGCCATTCCGGTGGTGGCCTCGGAGATGCCGGCAGCGATGCGCTCCTACCCGATCGTCTTCATCGGCCCGGCCAAGGCTCCGGTGATCATCACCGGCGTCCGCAAGGACGAGAACCTGTTCGTCGATGCCGACGGCAAATGGATCGGGCCGCACTACATCCCGGCCTATGTCCGCCGCTATCCCTTCATCCTGGCCGAGGACCCGAGGTCGCCCGGCCGGCTGACGCTGTGCGTCGACCGGGCAAGCGACCGCGTCGTCGACCAGTTGCTGGCGCCGTTCCGCGACGAAAAGATCTTGCCGTTCTTCAACGGCACCGAGCCGACGGAAGCGACCAGGCAGGCCCTCGCCTTCTGCAACCAGTTCCAGCTCGATTTCAACGCCACCCGCGTGATGATCGAAAGGATCGACGCGCACGGCCTGTTCGCGCCGCGCCAGAGCAAGGTGACACTCGAAGGCGGCGAGGTGCTCAACCTCACCGACTTCCAGGTGATCGACGAGCCGGCTTTCAACAAGCTGAGCGACGAGGCGTTTCTCGACCTGCGCAAATCAGGCGCGCTCGGGCTGCTCTACTGCCACCTCGCCTCGACCAACAGCTGGACGTCGCTGGTCCATCAGGCATCGCTGCGGAAGGCGGGGCTGCCGGCGGGCTGATCCCGCGCTCATGGTTGTGGGCTCTCACGTATGCCCCGCAGTCGAACGGCCTTCCGGGAGGCGAAGTCGTAACAAGGAGCGAGATGAAAGACTCGAGGGGGCAGCTAAGCCGCATGCATGATCAAGCAGGCGCCCGACCCGCAAAATATCCTGAACCCCAGCGAGATTTTGCCGGCATGAAAGCAGAGTCGCTGATACCGTGTGACTTGTGACCTTGCGGGGGGTCACAGCGTTTTTTTGGAAGGGGTCAGTTCTATGACACCGTAATAGTTCCATCCCCAGAGTCACTTATGACAATTTCCTTGAAGTGCGTATTCTTGATTTGAACATAGTACTCTCCGGCTGAAGCGTCAACTTTTGCGTAAACCTTGAAGTCGATTTTTGTAGCGTTATCAATGTTTATATAGTTTTTGTATACTGCTAGATTCGGTGTAATGGCTAAGGTGTCAACATAAACAAAGCCAACTACCAAGTATTTTTTGTCGTCGAACCAACCAGTGTCTGAGGGATCTATCGTCACGCTGACCATAACCGGATCTCCGCCTCTTACAGCAGCTCCTTCAGGTGTATCGACACGTACTATATCTACTCTTGCCATGGCCCATCTCCCTTCGGCATCCTCAATTAACGATCGGAAATGCTAAAGCGCTTCGCGTCGAAACGGATTCATGCGACGCGCTTTAAGCCTTTGTTTCTATGCATGTCGTTGTCTCAAAACCGAGGCCACTTTTGAGCGACATGCATTAGTCGAAATCGCCGCGCCCGTTGCGGTTCATGGCACCACCGGAGCGTCCCATCGCACCGCCAGACCTGCCCATCGCGCCGCCTGATCGCCCCATCGCACCGCCGGATCTGCCCATTGCTCCACCCGATCGACCAAACGAACGCGGGTCGAGCTCTGCACTCAACAGGACGTCTTCGAGCGTTCCGGTGTCGAGTTCCAGCCGCATTGTCAGGTCGCTCTTGTCGTAGACCCAGACCTGCATTCCGCGAGCGAATGAGCCTATCTGCGATGACAGTCCGGTATAGGCAGGGTCGCTTGGACCGCGGCTCATGACCTTGAGATCGGTGTCCCCCGGGGCTGGATAATCAACGACAGTGCCGGGCCCATGGACAAGAAGTATGGTCGGTCGGGCCAGCTCGTAGAACTGCGCCTCGAAGGTGAACGCATAAATCCGTGCCAGCAGGCTACCGGAGGCGTCGATCTGGCTCTGCAGGAATCTATTGTTGCCAGGCCTTGGAGGCCGCCCCCCATCGATCCTCTTCTTAAGCTTCAAGTCTTCAAGAACTCTACCGAACAAATGTATGGCCGAGGTATTTAGAATGGTTTCAGTTGTCATGGATCACCCCATCATCTGCATGTCGATCAAAGCTCGGCGCCACTTCTGGACATCCAGTATTTCTCGAAATAGCTCATGTCCGGCAGACGCGCCTGGTCCCGTGGACGAACGATTCGGCCCTCATGGACATGGCTCTTTCGGCCCGACTTTGTCAGACGAGGCCCGGCACGGTAGCGAAAAATCCCTCTCCGGTCGAAGTCCCGGAAGATGATCCTTGATAGTTCTCCTCCGGTCACACTGTCGTCGACCGCGAGCATCGTTCTCGCCACGTCACCGTAGTCCAGGAAATCCGGCGCGAGAGCCCACAGCGTCTCGGCGAGATAGGTACCCACGATATCCCGCGCGTCGAGCAGCGCTTCGACGAAACCTTCTGGATTGCGAGCGAAATCGCGGTCAAAGACTTCCTGGACCGGCAGCTCGGCAGCTGGGTCGATCTCGGCGAGGTCGGCAAGATTTTCGGCCTCCGGCGATATCAGTCCTCGCGCCACCAAGCTCTCGTGAAAGACATCGACCAGAATGTCGAAGACGGCGCCCGTGAGAGGTTGCGACAGTGTATGCTCGTCGGTCCAGCCGTCCGCAAAGTCGGCCATCGTCAGTTTGTTGTTAGCCTCGCGTATCTGGCGGTGCGGCGAGAATTCCGAGAAGCGAGAGAGTTGGTTGGCGATGTAGAGATTCCCGCGTGTCTCCGTCAGAACATTTTCGATTACTGAGGGAAAATGCATGGCCGCAATCAACGAAACGCAGTCGGAAAAGGCCTCCTGAAAGCCCAGATATTCGGGGAACTCAGCTCCCGGGTCAGGTATGCCGAGGACGCTGTAGACGAATGCATGGCCAACCTCGTGCGCGATGATATCGAAGTCGAGGCTGAAGGGGAGCGCACGACCGTCTTGCACCAATTGGCTGCCGAGCTCGAGGAAGCCATAGCCGTATTGGGCGTTATCCCAACCCGGCAGGATCGAAATTTCCAGACGGTCGTAGTGATCGCGGAAATGCCAGATGAGCGGCTGGCCGATGTAACGCTCCCAAACGTCGAGCGTGAAGCGCACGCAACCGAACGCGTGCGCTGCTTCGAAGCCGGGCGTCGAGGGCTGATAGTGATCGAAATTGCCTTCCTCGTCGGGAACGGCCGGATCGAGGATCGCTCGCGTCCAGGGCGGCAGGGAGATGAAGGGCGTGCCCAACGGGCCGTGGTTGACGCCATAAGGCCGCGTCTTGTCGACCGGCTCGACGACATACATAAGATCGTCGGACGGGCCAGGTCCGACGCTGCCTCGCGGGGAAGAAACCGTAATGATCTCAGGGCTTGACGTAGGGTCTTCGAACGGAGGCTGAACGAACAACCTGAACCGGGTACCCATTCCCCACCTCTCGGTTATATTAGTAAGATATCACAATATCCGTGGAATGGCGAGGGCGTTGGTTTGTCAGGTAAATCTTCCTGAAGGCCGGTTCTTGATTGTCGGCAATGAAATTGCCTCAAGAACAATGCGTATTGCTATTGCAGGAGCTGGAGCAACTTCTGGTAGCGAGGATGACTGCGAACAGAGGCGAAATCGGAATCGTTCTTGAACCAGAGTCTCATCTCGGCGCCAGCCTGCGGCAGCCACGCTTCCAAAAGGTCGATCGAGCGTTCGAACTCCCCCAACAACGCATAGGTGCAAGCGGCGTTGTATTGGACGTTGATATCGCTAGGGTCGATCGCCAGAGACCGTTCAAGCCACTTCGCTGCCCTGTCGCGTTCACCAAGGAAGGCCAGCACGATAGCGCCCAGGCAGGCACAATTGGCGTTCTCAGGATGCAGGCGGAGTTCCTCTTCAGCTCTCTCCAATGCGATCCGCGCATAAAGCTCCGCGTCGTTCTGTTGGCCGAGAGTGCTAAAGACGTTCACCAGCATGACCGGTGCGCCGTAGTCGGTCGGTTTGATCTCCATCGCGCGCATGAAGTACGTCGCGGCGAGCTCGAACTCGCCGCCGGTTACGCAGAACTCGGCATAGTAGCGGTTGGCCTCGTGGCAATTGGCGTCGAGCGCGAGAGCCTGTTCGAACGCCGCCGCGGCCTCGGAACGGCGGTCGGCAAGGGACAGGCCAAAGCCCCTGGCAGAATGCGCCTCGGCCAAATTCGGGTCCAGAGCCAGGGCCTTATCGGCGGTCGCGAGAATGTCGTCCACTTGGATCGGTGAGCCGTAGATCGACTGAAGGCGTACGTCGCAGACCGCCAAGCCTGCATAGGCGCGGGCATATCCCGGATCAAGCTCGATGGCCCTGAAATAACTTTGTCTGGCCATCAGGTGGTTCGCTCTGGTCGCGATGTGGCTGTAATCGCGGCCTCGAAGATAGTGCGTATAGGCCTCCACATTGTCCGTCGGCGCCGTCTCAATAGCCTTCTTCTCCGCGGGCAGGAGCCTGACCCTGAGCTGCGCCACGACCGCCTTGGCGATTTCGTCCTGCACGGCGAAGATGTCGGTGAGGTCGCGGTCGTAGCGGGCAGCCCAGACGTGTCCGTCTGTGGCGCCCTCGATCAGCTCGGCATTTATCCTGACCCGGTTTCCCGCCTTGCGGACGCTGCCCTCGACAATGTAGCTGACGCCAAGTTCCCTGGCGATGCGTTCCATCTTGTCGGTCCTGCCCTTGAAGGCGAAGACCGTATTGCGGCTCAGCACGAACAGGCCGGAGACGTTCGAGAGGTCGGTTATGATATCTTCTGTGATGCCGTCACTGAAATACTGCTGGTCTGGATCATTGCTCAGATTGGCGAAAGGTAGGATGGCCACCGACGGCTTGTCGGACCGCACCAGCGTCTGGCCCCTCCTGGCCGCGATATGCGTCTCGGCATGCGGGACGCCCTGGTCCCAGTTGGCGAAATAGACGTGCACCGGCTGAGCAATATTCTTGACAGTCCTGGCGCCCTGATCGGCGAAGTCGACGCCCAGCTTGTTGCCGACCTCATGGCGCACCGCTTCCGAGCAGGCAATGCCGCCGGGTATCGCGAGGCCCTGCAGCCGCACCGCAAGATTGACGCCGTCGCCATGGAAATCATCACCGTCGACGATGATGTCGCCAAGGTTGATGCCCATGCGAAACTTGAAATGCCGGTCCTCGGGGATGCCGGCATTCCGCGCGGACATGCCGCGTTGGATCTCGACCGCGCAGCGCGCCGCATTGATTACGCTGCCGAACTCCACCAGGAAGCCGTCACCCATCACCTTAAAGATGCGCCCACCGTACTTGGTGACGGTCGGATCGAAGAACTCCCGTCGATGCTGCCGGAGGAGATTGAGCGTGTGCTCTTCGTCGACCTCCATAAGACGGCTATAGCCGACCACATCTGCGGCCAGGATCGCCGCCAGCCGACGCTCAACATGCTCCTCAGACATGTCGTCTCCTGAAATCGCAGACAATCGTTCTGCCTGATTTAGTTCTATCTGATTTACCTTCCCAGCGCCAACGTCGCAGCCGATCGACGCCCGGAATTAGCGAAAGCCGCTCGGGAACGTCACGATCCGACAGCGGTAGGCGGACGGATTGAGGATCGGCATGGCCCCTTGCTTGCGCAAGGCCTCACATAACGGCAATAATTCGGCTGCCTGAGGAGGCGACGTCGCCGGCGATGGGGGGTAAGCGTCATGGCGAATCTGATGCCGCTGCTTGTGGTCGAGGCGATGCTCCTGATCGTTGGCAGCCTGATGTATCGCGGCATTGGCAGGCTGTTTTCCGGTTCGGCTTCGAGAGGCAAACCACAGGATCGTTCGGCCTTGCCGGTCGGCAAGGCTCGCCTGCGCACGCCGGCATCATCTGAAGCGGCCCACGCCGCGTCGCCCCGGCCCAACACTGCGGCAGAAAAGCTGATCGCCGACTTGCAGCAGCAAGCCAAGGACAGCGACGACCAGCGCAAGGCGAAGTTCAAAGCGCATGTCGAGCGCAAGATCCCGCCGATTTCCGCCGATGGCCGCGAAGCGATCGAACGGGGGCAAGCCGCGCGCATTGCGATCAGGCACGTCTTTCCGCCGCGTCTTCCGCAACGCAGCATGAGCTATTTTGGCGGGCTGCCGATCGTCCCCGATGAATTCGACTGGCCGACGGTTCACAATCGGCAGGGATTGCTCGAGCGCCTCAATTTCATGGTGCAAATCGACTGTTCGGACCTGCCACCGGGACCCGGCCGCGATCTGCTGCCCGACAAGGGCTACCTCTATTTCTTCGCGCCGATGTCCGACACGTTTGGGCCGGACGCGCTGCACTTCGTGAGCCGGTATGAACCGCGCCGGGTGACGCAGAAGTGGCAGCCGCTCGACATGCCCTTCACCGCCAAGATTCTGGGATCGGATCCGACGGACGAAATCCTGCGGGGCAAGCGAACCCACTATGATCGGGTCGAGGTCGAATTTGCCTGGATCGAGGAGCCGACCGACGCCGAAGTCGCGGCGCGTGCGGACGAAGGTCATGCCTTCGAGGTCGCGGACAAGATTCGCGCCGAAAGGGTTGAGGCCTTCTACGGTTCGCCTGTTACCCCCGATCCGCTGCTTTCCGCTCATCAGGCGCCGAAGGACACGCTTTGGACGCCATATCCGGGTTTTCCGGCCAATTGGCATACTGCGCGGATCGTTCGAAAGCTCGTGGAAGCATATCACCGCGAAGAGACGGCCGACGTCACGGCACAGCTGAAGGCGCTTGGTGATGCTGTCGAAGACGATCCGGAGGCCAAGCGACTACGGCTGGTGCAGCGCGAACTGTCGGCATTCGGTTCGAAGATGTTCAACGCTTTCTTTCCGACGGTCAATGCCGGACTGAAGGAATATGACGCACCTCCAGCCGAGGTGAAGCAGCAGATTCTTGCCTTCCTGGAAGACTTGCGCGCCAACGGCATGCCGTCATCTTCTCCGGCGCGGCGGCCGCATCATCGCCAACTTCCGCAGGTGATGAACCATTGGCTTTCAATCGCGGCGATCCGGGGCGCCGAGGGTGGACTGACAGATCCGGACGGTGCGGCGTTGATAGGCCGGGAAGTCGTAGCCGCCCTGTCTCACCGCCACTCACCCCGTGGCCATCAGATGCTTGGCAAGGGTGAAGTCATCCAGGTCGCAGCCGACGAGATGAAGGACCGCTACCTGCTGTTGCTCCAGATCGGGCCGGATATGGCGGTCGATTGGACCGTTGGCGAGATGGGGCCGCTTCAATATTGGATCACGCCCGAGGACCTTGCGGCCAAGCGGTTCGAGAACGCACTTCTGACAGTCGAAGCCTACTGACCGGTGTTTGGTCAGTGGCGCTCTGGCCACTTTGCCACACGCTCTCGCCGGCTATCGAATGGCAGGATCGGATCACGGCCCGGAAACGTGCTCCCCGGCACCAGACAGCAAAAGAGGCTGGGTTGCCCCGCCCCTGGTGCTTTTCAAATTTGAGGAAGAATTGGAGCGGGTGAAGCGATTCGAACGCTCGACCCCAACCCTGGCAACACCATTTTCTGCCGAAGCCGCCCTATCCTAATCTCCGCTATGATGCGATAAATCGTTGAGTTTGCTATAAATCGACCGATCTTGGCTTCGCCCTGATATCCGACTGGCACCCCGTTTGCTATTCCGACTGCTTCCATTGCGCTTGGACATGTGGCAAGCGGGCAGCTGAGCAGACGCAGCTTCCTGGCTTCAGCAGATGGACCCTCTTTAGTAATTCAAATTGAAAATTGCGCCCTCATGTTTCAAAACAGGTCGGTAGCCCCGCAAGTTTCGAAGCCTGCGAGGTCGCCACGGTCCTCAAGGCGAGAATTCTAGAAGACGTTCAACAATGACCCAGCACGTACAAAACGCTCGAATTCTCATGTACAGCCACGACACGTTCGGGCTCGGCCATTTGCAGCGCTGCCGGACGATCGCGCATTCGCTGGTCGAGGATTTCCGCGGACTTCAGGTGCTTATCATTTCGGGCGCGACCATCGCTGGCGCCTTCGACTACCGCGCCCGTGTCGACTTCGTGAAGATCCCCAGCGTCATCAAGTTGCGCAACGGCGAATACACCTCGCTGGAAAAGCATATCGATCTGCATGAGACGCTAAGGATGCGCCAGTCGATCATCCGCCACACAGCCGAGACCTACCGGCCGGATATCTTCATCGTCGACAAGGAACCGCTCGGCCTGCGCGGTGAGATCGAGGACACGCTGTCCTACCTCAAGACGCGGGGCACCACGCTCGTGCTGGGCTTGCGAGAGGTGATGGACGCGCCGAATCTGCTCGAAGCAGAGTGGGCACGCAGGGATGTAATGCGCAAGATAGGCCTGTTCTACGACAAGGTCTGGGTCTATGGTCCGCCGGATTTCTACGATCCGTTGACGGGCCTGGATGTGCCGCCATCTGTCGGGGCAAAGATGAAGTTCGTCGGTTTCCTGCAACGGAGCCTGCAGCGGAACGAGTTGCCCGGCCACCGGCCCGAGGGCGACTATATTCTCGTTACCACCGGTGGCGGCGGTGACGGCGCCGAACTGATCCACGACGTCTTCGATGCCTATCAGCAGGATCCGCAATTGCAGCATAGGGCGCTGATCGTGCTTGGGCCTTACATGCCGGCGCGCAAGCGCAACAAGCTGGTCAGGAAGGGGTCCAAGATCCCCTATATCAAGATCATCGAGTTCGACAACCGCATGGAAGACCTGATTGCCGGCGCCAAGGCGGTCGTGGCGATGGGCGGCTACAACACCTATTGCGAGATCCTGTCTTTCGACAAGCCGGCGCTGATCGTGCCGCGCGTCAAGCCCCGCGAGGAACAGCTGATCCGCGCACGGCGCGCAGCTGAACTCGGCCTCATCGAGATGCTCTTGCCGGAAGAAGCCAAGGATTCCCAGCGGTTTGCCGATGCACTGAAGGTGCTGCCGGACCGGCCCCGCCCTTCGCAGAGCAATCCGCATCTGACGCTGGAAGGACTGCCTCATATTTCCGAAATCGTCGCGGAACTGCTCGAGCGGCGTGCCGGCCATCACCTTTCGGTCATTGAAGGCATGAACTGAGTTGCAACATCGCAAGATCGTCGTGGTTCTGAAAGGCTATCCGCGGCTGTCGGAAACCTTCATCGCGCAGGAACTGCTCGGTCTGGAGCGTGCGGGGTTCGACCTGATACTGTTCGCGCTCAGGCGGCCGACCGATGCAAAACGCCACCCCGTGCATGACGAAATCAAAGCGCCGGTCCACTATCTGCCGGAATATCTGCATGAAGAGCCGCTGCGCGTGGTTCGCTCGCTGTTTGCTCATCTGCTGCGGCCGGGCTTCTGGCGCGCGCTCGGATCGCTGGCGACCGATATCCCCCGCGACTTTACTCGCAATCGCGCACGCCGTTTCGGGCAAGCGCTCGTGCTGGCGGCCGAATGGCCGGAAGACGCGGGCTGGCTGCACGCACATTTCGCGCACACGCCGGCATCGGTGACGCGCTATGCCAGCCTGCTTCGCGGCCTGCCCTGGAGTTGCTCGGCCCATGCCAAGGACATCTGGACTTCGGCGGACTGGGATCTGGCCGGCAAGCTTTCCTCAGCGCGCTGGACGGTCACTTGCACGAAAACCGGCTTTGACCGTCTGACAAAACTCGCCAACGGCAATTCGTCCGTGCATCTGAGCTATCATGGGCTCGACCTTGATCGCTTCGGCAGTTTCGGCGAGGCGCGAAAACAGCATGACGGCTCGGTGCCGGACGAACCGGTTGTCGTCCTGAGTGTCGGGCGCGCCGTCGAAAAGAAAGGTTACGATACCTTGCTGGAGGCCCTTGCCCTCTTGCCTGGTGATCTGGCGTGGCGTTTCGAGCATATCGGCGGCGGCGAGGAACTGGGACGGCTCAAGGCGCTGGCGCAAAAGCTCGGACTGGATGGTCGCGTCTCCTGGAAAGGCGCGCTTGCGCAGGAGGAGGTGCTTGAGCACTACCGCTGCGCCGACATCTTCGCCCTGGCCTGCAGGATCACCGCTAATGGCGACCGGGACGGTCTGCCGAATGTCCTGGTGGAGGCGGCCAGCCAGCGGCTTGCCTGCGTGTCGACCGATATTTCCGGCGTGCCGGAGCTGCTATCGCCTGAAGATACCGGGCTGCTGGTTCCGACGGAAAACCCAATCGCCCTGGCACAGGCGCTGGAGCGCCTGATCCGTGATCCCGAGCTGCGCGCCCGCCTCGGCGATGCCGCGGAGCGGCGCGTGCGCGGCGATTTCGATCATACGGCAAGCATTGGACAGCTCAAGGAACTGTTCGAGCGGGAGTGGCGGGCCGCCGAATGAAGCGGCTGCGCGCTTTCTTCTACGTCCAACACCTGCTCGGCATCGGCCATCTCGCGCGCGTCAGCCGCATTGCGGCGGCTCTGGCCGATGACATGTTTGACGTAACCGTCGTAACGGGCGGAGCGCCGATTGCCGGGTTTCCGGGACCGGGTGTAAAATCTGTCACCCTGCCACCTGTCACCTCCGGCGATGAAGGATTTTCCGGACTTGTCGACCTGCAGGGCAAACCCATCGACGATGATTTCAAGAAACGGCGTTCGGAGATGCTGCTGCAGGCATTCCGGGAGTGCAGGCCTGATATCGTCATTGTCGAGGCGTTTCCATTTGGACGCCGGCAGATGCGTTTCGAACTCCTGCCGCTGATCGAGGCCATCGACGCGACGTCGCCCAGACCGCTGCTGGCGACGTCCGTGCGTGATATCCTTCAGGAGCGTGTCAAACCGGGCCGAAACGAAGAAACGGTCGATCTCATCAACAGGCATTTCGACCTTGTCATGGTCCACGGCGATCCGGCTTTCGCAACCATCGACAAGACATTTCCACAGGCTGGGGCGATCAGGGCCGAGATCACTTACACAGGGCTCGTTGCCGCGCCGCGGTCGCCGGCGGCCTCGGAGCGCTTCGACGTTCTGGTGTCGGTTGGCGGCGGGGCTGCCGGAAAGAGCCTTGTCAGGTCCACCATCGCAGCGGCGCGCAATGCCAACCAAGGCTGGAAATGGTGTTTGATCACCGGCCCAAACCTGCCGAAAGACGAGTTTGACGCGATCGCACGCGAAGCCACGCCAGGCCTGTCCATCTTCCGGTTCCGCGAGGATTTCGCCAGCCTGCTGACCGGCGCCCGCCTGTCAGTCTCGCAGGCGGGTTACAACACGGTCTGCGATGTGCTGCGCGCGGGTTGTCGCTCTCTGCTCGTTCCATTTGCAGCTGGCGGCGAAACCGAACAGACGGTTCGCGCCCTGATGCTCGAAGACCTCGGTCTTGCAACAGTGCTGACGGAAAAGGACCTAACGCCTGAAGGTCTGGCGCAAGCGATCGAACAGGCGCTTGTGGGACCGACGCCATCCGCGCATCGTCTCGACCTGGAAGGTGCGCGCCACGCGGCGCAAATCCTGCGCGAGCGGTATCGAATCTGGTCCCTGAAACCGGGGACCGGTTTCCGAAAAGTTCATCATCAAACAGACGATGGATCCTAGAGCGTTTCATCTTTGCACGGAAACGCAGAACCGCCCTATCTCTTTGTTTTGACGCAAATTCCCTGGGGGAAAGCGCTACGCGCTATGCCATCAAACAGTTCCAATCAGCATGAAGCGCGTATAATTTTTTGTCGGCAGTTCGCCCGAGAACCGCACCTCCCGCAGCGCCGCCATTGCTTCGAAGGCTGCAAGTGAAGCTACGCAGTTGATGTGCGTCGGCTCGCTGAAATAATCGTTCGATTGCAGCAGTACATTCGTGCCCCGCGGAAGCAGGGCAAGCCAGGCGCCCAGATCGGCTATGTGCTCGCAGCTCGTATTGACCGTCAGATCGGGCCGCCCGGCCGCATAGTCGAGTGCGTACATATCCGCTGTGACCGCCCGGAAACGGTCGCCGGCTTCCCGGTTGAGGGTCCGGGCGACCGGCGCGACGTCGGGATCGATGTCGATGCTATCGACCGCCGCGATGTCGAAGCGGGCGTCGTTGAGAAGCATCGCCGGCAAGACGCCGTACCATCCACCCAGAACCCATATGCGGCCGAACCGGCCGCCGAAGCTTTCGAACAGCCTGTCGCGCGCCCACATCTTGCAGGCGACCTGCTTGTGGTTGAAGGCATTGGCGATATCGGCCTCCGGATGCTTGGCGACGACACGCGCCAGCCCTGCCACGAGAGGGCTGTTTACATAGGCCGCAATTCCCCGCGTGAGGTCCAGGGCTTGCTCGTGCCAGTCCATGCCGGCATTGCGCGGTTGCGTAACATCCATCATATTCGTCTTGTATGTTGGGATTTCGGGCGACACAACGCAATCTTGCCTCCCGCAAGGCCGTTTGATTCGCGGACGTGATTATGCTGCAAGCCGCTTCGCCATTGCCCGGTGCCGGAGAGAGCCTGTTGCGTCTGTCCGGACCATCGGCGCCGATCCGCCAGCGCCTGCCGCGCAACTGGGGCCTCGTGCTGGAACGCGCCGCCTCACAGGTTCCTTACGGAGTCGAGCGCAGGACAATCGCCGTCCACTGCAGCTTCGAGCTTGTCGCTGGCGACGAAGAAATCGCCGATCCGCCATTCGCCAGCAGGTGCTCTTGCATCCTGCATCCTTCCAACTGAAGGTCCACAGTCGCATATGGAACCCAGCCTAGCCCGCTATATCTGGACGCACACCAAGAAGCAGCAGGTCTGGATATTGATCATCGTCTTGCTTTCGATGATCCCGTATTTCATGTCCTTCGACCTGCCGAAGCTGATCGTCAACGGCCCGATCCAAGGAAGCGGCTTCGAGCAACCCGGCGCGACCCGGCCATTCATGAAGCTACACTACAACCTGCCGTTCATTGGAGAGGTCCAGTTCTTCTCCGGTTTTCAGCTCGACCGCAAGGAGACGCTGTTTGCCCTGAGCCTTGTGTTCCTCTTGCTGGTCGTCATCAACGGCCTGTTCAAACTCTACATCAACACCTACAAGGGTCGCCTCGGCGAACGCATGCTGCGGCGTATCCGCTTCGATCTGGTCGATCGTGTGCTGCGGTTTCCGCCGGTTTACTTCAAGCGGGTGAAATCCGCCGAAGTGGCGACCATGGTGAAGGACGAGGTGGAGCCGCTGGGCGGCTTCATCGGCGATGCCTTCCTGCAGCCGGTACTGCTCGGAGGCCAGGCGCTGACGGCCATGCTGTTCATCATGGTCCAGAACGTCTGGCTCGGAATGATAGCGGTCGTGATCGTGGTGATCCAGATCGTGCTCATCCCGCGAATGCGGCGGCGGCTGATCGTGCTCGGGCGCGAGCGGCAGTTGACGGCGCGGGCGCTTTCGGGCCGGGTTGGCGAAATTGTCGACGGCATCGGCGCGGTCCACGTCCACGATACATCAAACTACGAGCGCGCCGACATAGCTGCCCGGCTCGGGCTCATCTTCAAGATCCGCTTCGACCTTTACCAATGGAAATTCATGGTAAAGTTCCTCAACAATTTTCTCGCGCAGCTCACGCCCTTTCTGTTCTACATGATCGGCGGGTATCTGGTCATTCAGGGGCGGCTGGACGTCGGCCAGCTCGTGGCCGTGATCAGCGCCTACAAGGACCTGCCCGGCCCGATGAAGGAACTGATCGACTGGGATCAGGCGCGGCAGGATGTCCAGGTCAAATATCAGCAGGTCGTTGAGCAGTTCACCGTCGACGGTCTCATTGAGCCGAAAATCGGGGCATTGACGATCGACGATCCCGGTCCGATGACCAACCCCCTGTCGGCGATCGGTCTGTCCATAGCGGACGATGGCGGTGCCATGCTCCTCGACCGCATCTCCCTGCAGGTCAAGCCGGGTGAGACGGTGGCGTTGGTCAGTACCGCAACAGGTGGAGCTGAGGCGCTTGCAGAAGCTTTCGCCCGGCTGAACTGGCCGGACAGCGGAAGGGTCATGTCGGGCGCCGATGACCTGCTTGAACTCCCCGAAGCAGTGACCGGCCGGCGCATGTCCTATGCCTCGTCGGATGTTTTCCTGTTCCAGGCCAGCCTTCGCGATAACCTGCTCTACGGGTTGAAGCATGCGCCGCTGACATCGGTGACGTATGACGGCGCTGCGGCAGACCAGCACCGCTGGAACATGCACGAAGCGCGCCGGTCGGGTAATCCGGATCTCGATATCCAGAGCGACTGGATCAACTATGCTTCCGCCGGGGCTACCGGCCCGCACGACCTCTTTGAAGCCGTGCGCAGGGTGCTCGACGCGGTTGTCCTGTCGCGCGACATTCTTGATCTTGGCTTGCGCTCTTCGGCCGACCTCACGCGTCACACGGAGCTTGCCAGGCGGATCGTCGAACTGCGTGCGGCGCTGCGAACCCGGCTGGAGCAGGAAGGGCTGAGCGGACTGGTGGTTCCTTTCGAACCGGGCGCCTACAACAAGGAAGCAACGATCGGCGAAAACCTGCTCTTCGGCGCTGCCGCCGGCCCCAAGCTGGCCGACAGGGCTCTGGCTGCCAATCCCTATTTTGCTTCCGTGCTGAAAGAAGCCGGCCTCGACCGCACGCTCTACGAAATGGGCATGGAGATCGCCGGACAGGCGATCGAGCTGTTTGCCGACCTGCCGGCCGACCACCAGTTCTTCCAGCAGCTCGCCTTCATGAGCGCCGAGGAGATACCCGCCTACGAAACCTTGCTGCAACGGCTCAAGAACCGTCCCCACGAGGCGGTTTCCGAGAACGACCGCGCCATGATCGTCACCTTGAGCTTTGCCTATATCGAGCCCCGGCACCGCTTCGGCCTGCTGAGCGACGAGCTGATGAGCAAGATCGTCGCCGCGCGCAACCATTTCTATGAAAACCTGCCGCCCGAGCTGCAAGATGCGATCGAACGGTATGATCCCGCCAAATACATTGCCGCAGCCACCGTCATGGACAATGTCCTGTTCGGGCGTGTGGGCAACAGCCATCCCGACGCGCCGGACCGCATACGCTCCATCGTCTATGACATTCTTGACGAACTTGGGCTCTATGCCGAACTGCTGGATGTCGGCCTCGACTTCAACGTCGGCTCCGGCGGCAGGCGGCTGACCGGTGGACAGCGACAGAAGCTCGATGTTGCCCGGGCCCTGCTCAAGCGTCCCGATTTTCTCATTCTAAACCGGCCGCTGTCGGCGCTCGACCATCGCATGCAGGAGAAGGTGCTGCGAAATGTGCTCGAGGCAGCCAGGTGCGACGGCCATTCGCCGGCAATAGTGTGGGTCGTGACGAGTCCGGCAATGGCGGCGATGTTCGATCGCGTTGTCGTCTTCGACTCGGGTCAATTGGTGGAAGACGGAACGCACGAGACACTTTTGGCAGGCAACGGTATCTTCAAGGAACTGCTGTCATAGAGGGATGGACATTCAGATGGGATCATTCTGCCGGTGGGAATTTGTCAGGCGGCATCGCTCGACCAAACAACATCGGGCTCGCCATCGCGTGGTTCGCTTCGCCATCCCGGAAACAGAATTGATTCCATCCGGGCGTTCGTTGCTCTAGTCTGGCAAACGCGAATTTTGGGAGGTTTGCGACAATGCTGCTCAAGGATGAAGTTGGAATGCTGCAACGCATTCCCCTGTTTTCCGGCATCGAGTCGACAAAGCTCAAGCTGCTTGCGTTCACATCCGACCGGGTAAGCTACAGCGCCGGCCAGATCCTTTTCCGGCAGGGCGACGAGGGAGACGCCGCCTATGTCATCCTTTCAGGCAGCGCGGATATTCTGGTCGATTCCGACAGCGGACCGATAAAAATTGCCGAAATGGTGCCAAATTCGATTGTTGGCGAGATCGCCATACTGTGCAACAGCTCGCGCACAGCCACCGTCAGAGCGGCCAGTCCGGTGGAAGCCCTGAGAATCCGCAAGGACCATTTCCTGAGGCTTATGCGGGAGTACCCGGAAATGACCATCGAGATATTGCGGGTTCTTGCCGACCGCCTAAGCCATACGACCGCGGATCTGATCGACGCACGAAGCGCCAAATAACGATGACGTGCGTTCAATCCTCGCCGTCGTGACGGCACGGCCTCTGAGAGGGCCACCCGGAGAAAACCTGTCTCGCCTAGTAGCCGTTGTTTGGCTACGATGGGTGACGGGGAGTACGAAGGGCTAGCATGGACGACGATGTTTTCCTGGTCAGGTTTTGGGGGGTGCGCGGCAGCATTTCGGTATCGGGGCCAGAATTCTCCCGTTATGGCGGCAACACTATCTGCATCGAGATGCGATGCGGCAGGCATACGCTTCTGTTCGACGCGGGCTCTGGCCTACGGCCTGCCGGCGCGGCGCTTCGGGCGTCGGGCGCGACCGATTTCGACCTGTTTTTCACCCATTGTCATTACGATCACATCATCGGGCTGCCAGTGTTTGCGCCGATCTATGACCGGAGCGTCAAGATTGCGCTTTGGTCCGGGCATCTTGCAGGACGCATGACGACCAGGCAGATGGTCGATGAGTTCATACGGCCGCCGTGGTTTCCGGTGACACTGGATATCTGCAAGGCAAGCCTCGACTACCACGATTTCGTATCCGGAGACGTGCTTCGGCCGCGCAAAGGGGTGGTGGTCCGAACCGGCAGCCTTGTCCATCCGGGCGGCTGCGTAGGCTACCGGGTCGAATGGGGCGGCCGCGTCGTGGCGGTGATCACAGACACCGAGCACGAGCCGGACAAACTCGATCAGGCGGTGCTCAGCCTGATCACAGATGCCGACCTCGTCATTTACGATTGCACCTACACCGAGGAGGAAATGGAACGCCGCCGCGGTCATGGGCACTCGACATGGCAACAGGGAGTCAAACTCTGTGAGGCGGCCGGTGCGCGGGGGCTCGCCCTGTTTCACCACGATCCGACACGCACCGACGAGCAACTGGACGAGATCGAGAAACTGGCAAAGGACAGGTTTGCCGGCGCTTTTGCCGCGCGCGATGGCCAGACGCTCAAGTTCCCAGTCTCATTGCACAAGAAGCGCTAAGCTATTTTCCTCTACTGGCGCTGCGCCCGATCAATGTCCTGATCGGAAGCCATGCGCAGGCTTCAGTCCGTGCGGTGAGCGTGAACAGCCGTTCGAGGAAAAGCCAGGCCGATTCATCATGGACGAGATGGTGGGTGAGCAGGCCGACCGGTTCGCCGCCGTCGAATGCATGCTGCAATTGCGCGACGATCGCCTGAACCAACAGGCCATGATCGTGGCAGCCGCGCGTGCCATGCCAATCCATGATGTCGACATTGCTGTTGATGACCGCCAGTGAAGCCGGCTTTGGCGGCCCATAGACCGACAGTGCCGCAAATCCCATTGATCCAAGGTCGGATACCAGGCCGGCGTCGATCCTGTTCCAGGGTGGCACCAGCATCGGAACGGCACGTGCGCCGTGCAGGCTGGTTACGTGCGAAAGCCCGCGAGCCAGATCATCCAGCACCGCCTCGCGTGGCCGATGCGCGCCGAGCTCCTGCTTTTTCTGGTCCCCGGGCGCATGATTTCGATGCGCCCAGCCATGGATGGCGACGGTGGCGTGCGGCGCCTCGTCGAGCCGGATGACAAGCTTCTCATCCGTCAGGGCCGGAATGACGGCCAGAGTGACCGGAACCGCGAATTCACCTGTGAGGGCGAGCAGCCGATCAAGCTCAGGCGTCGGCTCCACGGTGTCATCGTCGCGCAGCCAGAACTCCCCCTTGTGGCCCGCCCGTTGCCAGCGCGCCAGTTCTTCCACCAAGGGTTGCCAGATCCGATCGGGTGTCATGAAACGGGGATCCTCGAAAGAAGTTCGGCCAGACGCGCGGCAGCAGCACCGAGGGAGCGTTCTTCGAGGATGAAACGTCTGGCTTTTTCGGCCATGATGGTTCTTTCGTCGTTACGGGCCAGAAGCCTTTCGATGGCGGAAGCGAACGCCGCCACATCGCCCGGCGGGGTGAGAAACCCGGTCTGGCCATCCCGCACGACCTCCGGCACGCCGGCGATGTCCTGAGCCACCACCGGAAGGCCGGCGGCCTGTGCTTCAAGATAGGCAACGCCATAGGCCTCGCCGTAGCCCGGCCAGACGTAAATTCCCCCCCTGTAGAGCACATCAGGCAGGGCGGCCGGCTCGATCGCGCCAAGCCATTCGATACGGTTGGCCGGCAAGCCGGCGAATTGCGCTTTGACCTCGTCACGGGCAGGCCCGTCCCCGACGACCGACATGGTCCAGGGCAGGTGGCGGATCGGACCGAGCGCTTGCGCCAGCATGCGATAGCTTTCGACCTTGTCGCCCGGGCGCATCATGGCGACGGTAACCAGGCGCGTCGGACAACCCCGTGCCGGCTTTTCCCGGAATGCCGACGTGTCGATGAAGGGCGAAAGCATACCGAGAGCGGCGTCGGGAATCGCATCGGCCAGTCCTTGGCGATCCCTTTGCGTGAAGCAGATGTTCAGCGCTGCCTGTTCGACGGCTCGCGCCACGAACGCTTGCGTGTCGGCCCACAAGCCGGCGTTGCGCCGCCTCGAATAGGAGGCTTCCGCCGTCACATAGGGGACGGTAAAGGCCGATGTCAGCTCGGGCCCGATCAGGTCGGGCGCCTTGTAATAGGGATGATAGGAGAACCAGAGATCGGGCTTGCCGTGACGATCCCAAAGCTTTGTCAGCCGTGCGGCTTCCTCTCGGGCTTCGATCTTGAGCGCATCGAAACTTTTCGGCTCCGGCTCGCGTAAATAGAAGCGCAGTTCGGATGCCAGTTCGACGCTATGCCCTCCATGCTCCAGCGCCTTGACCAGCATCCGTGCCATCTGGCGGTCGCCGGAGGCAACCGGATGATTGGGCGACTTCAGCGGCGCGTAGAAGGCAATTCGCATCGCGTGACCCTATCATCGGAAAACCTGCGCAAGTCAATTTCGTAGCATGATCGACTTCACCTTCAAGCAGTGGAATGTGCTATCTGATGGTTATGGAAACAGCTGCCGCGCCCGACCCGTTTGTCGCGTCCTTGCCGGTCTTCGCAAAGTTCGAAAGCGTTGCCGATATCGACAATTATCGGCCTTTGCCCGATGGCTGGGCGCTGGCCACCGCCGACATCGTCGGCTCGACCAAGGCGATCGAGGCTGGGCGCTATAAGACCGTCAATATGGCCGGCGCCAGCGTCATCTCGGCACTGCTCAATGCGCTGGGCCGGCAAGATCTTCCCTTTGTCTTCGGCGGCGACGGCGCGCTCGTGGCGTTTCCCGGCTCGGCGCTGGAGATCACCCGCAACGCGCTGGCGGCTGTCCAGAGATGGGTGGCGGACGAACTGGACCTGACCTTGCGTGCCGCGATCGTGCCGATAAAGGATGTAAGAGCGCATGGCTTCGACGTTCGCGTGGCGCGGTTCCAGGCCTCCGAAGCGGTCTTCTATGCCATGTTCGCCGGCGGTGGCGGCAGTTGGGCGGAAGCCGAGATGAAAGCCGGGCGCTACCGCATCGATCCTGCGCCGGCCGGCGCGCGGCCGGATCTGACCGGCCTCTCCTGCCGCTGGAACCCAATCGAAGCCCGACATGGCGAAATCGTCTCGATCATAGCCATACCGGGGGCGTCGCGCGACTTGCGCGGTTTTCAGTTCCTGGCTTCCGACATCATCGCCCTTGCCGGCAGGCAGGAACGCGATGGCCACCCGGTGCCGGCGGACGGGCCGGGCTACAGTTTGCTGCCCGCCGGTCTCGATATCGAGGCGCGGGCCACGGCGCCGGCAGGATGGCGGTGGCTGTCGAAGCTGTGGATAGTGTTCCTGATGACGCTTACGGCGGTCACCGATCGATATGGCTGGACGATCGGCCGTTTCGATCCGAAGGTCTACAAACGCGAGGTAGCCAGCAATTCGGATTTCCGCAAGTTCGACGACGGCTTGAAGATGACCATCGACGTTGACGCGGATGTGTTGCAACGGATCGAGAACCGGCTGAAACAGGCGGAAGAGGCAGGCATCTGCAACTATGGCCTGCACCGCCAGAAATCGGCCTTGATGACATGCCTCGTCGCCTCGCCGCTGCAGCGCGATCACCTTCATTTCATCGATGGCGCCGCCGGCGGCTATGCGATGGCTGCCGCAAGCCTGAAGGCGAAGGTGCCGGTCTGACGACGGCTTGCGGAAATCGTTTTTCCGCAATATGCCTCGGCCATGGGAGCGGACAGCCTGTCCGAATTGACGGGAAAGCAGATTCTTGGACGCCTCACAATCGACATATGACCGTCTTCTGAGCCGTATCTCGACGCGCACCGCGCAAGTCGGCGTGATCGGACTGGGCTATGTCGGTTTGCCGCTGGCGGTTGCGATCGCACGCGCCGGCTTCCCGGTTTCCGGCTTCGACATCGAAGCCCGGAAGGTCGAGAGCCTGAACGCCGGCCAATCCTACATCGAGGCGGTGACGTCGACAGCCCTTGCCGGCCAGGTGGCAAGCGGACGGTTCCGGGCCACTTCGGATTTTGCCGAACTGGCGGTCTGCGATGTCATCATCATCTGCGTCCCGACACCGCTGACGAAACACCGCGAGCCGGACCTCTCCTTCGTCAGGGACACGGCAGCCACCATCGCCAAGCACCTGCGTCTCGGCCAGATGATCGTGCTGGAATCGACCACCTATCCCGGCACGACCGACGACGTGATCAAGCCGATATTGGAAGAAACCGGGTTGCTGTCGAAGACAGACTTCTTCCTCGGCTTCTCGCCCGAACGAGAGGATCCCGGCAACCGCAGCTTTGAGGTGGCGACGATCCCCAAGGTCGTGGCAGGCGACGGCATTGAAGCGGCGACGCTCGTGCAGGCTTTCTACCAGGGCGTGGTCAAGACCGTCGTTCCGGTTTCCACCACGGCGACCGCCGAGGCGGTCAAGCTGACGGAAAACATCTTCCGCTCGGTTAACATAGCCCTCGTCAACGAGTTGAAGGTCGTGTTCGATGCGATGGGCATCGACATATGGGAGGTGATCGAGGCGGCAAAGAGCAAGCCCTTCGGTTACATGCCTTTCTATCCTGGCCCCGGACTTGGCGGGCACTGCGTTCCGATCGATCCCTTCTACCTGACGTGGAAGGCGCGCGAATACGAACTGCCGACCCGCTTCATCGAACTGGCGGCGGAGATCAACACGGCCATGCCGCGTCATGTTGTCGATGAACTGGCGAAGGCGCTGGACCGGCGCTGCGGCAAGGCGCTTAGCCGCTCGCGCATCCTCATCATCGGGCTCGCTTATAAGAAGAATGTCCCCGACATCCGCGAAAGCCCCTCATTGCGGCTCATTGAACTCATCGAGGAATGGGGCGGCAAGGCGGAATTCCACGATCCGCATGTGGCCGAGATTCCCAGCACACGGGAGCATATGGCGATCAAGGGGCGTCGCTCGGTCGAATTGACCGAGGCGGCCTTGAAGGATTTCGACGCTGTGGTCGTTGCAACCGACCACGATGCGATCGACTATCAGGCGATCGCCGATCACGCTCTGCTGATCGTCGACACGCGCAATGTTTTTGGCCGCCTCGGGCTAGCCCGGGAAACGGTGGTGAAGGCCTGACGGCGTCTTGCCGGCGAATTTTTTCGACCGATGCCAGGATCGTGGTTGCACTCCGCCGGCAGCCTCGCCACATGATGGCGCAACAGATAGATGCAGTTACGCCCGCTCCTTGCCTGCAACGACAGTCATTCGGGAAATTGTTCGCCGGCTTTTTCCGCCGAAGCCGGCTTCATTGACTTCGAGGGCCTTATCCTTGGATCGTTGGCGGACTGTGTTGTGGCGGATCAAAGGAGTGGCCCATCTTGGACGGGTTTGGAGATAGCATGAGCACAGAAATTTCCACCATTCTCGTGGATAAGGTTGCCGATTGGCTGACCCAATCCGCGCTCGAGGGCAACGACCTGGAAACGTTGGTAAAAGGCTTTTGTGAGCGGCTGGCTGCCGCCGGCCTGCCACTGAAGCGGGTGCATCTGAGCTTTTCGATGCTTCATCCGCTTTGTGACGCGCTTGGCTTCACCTGGTTTCGCGGCCAGGGCCTCGAAGTAGAAGGCTTCCGCAACGAGGGCGGCGTGCCGTCCGACAGGTTCGTGACCAGCCCATATTACCATCTGCTCAGCAACAAGCTCGACCATCTGCGGCGCCGGTTCGACCCGTCGGTGCCGTCGGAGTTTCCTGTTTTCGATGAACTCAGGCTTATGGGCGTCACCGATTACATGGCTTTCGTCCATCCCTTCAGCGGCAACACCACGCAGGGCATGATGGGGTCTTGGTCGACCGACAGTGCCGCAGGCTTCAGCGACAGCATGATTTCGGCGCTGCTGCGCATCCAGAACCATCTCGCTATCGCAACCAAGATGGCGGTCCTCACCAAGCTCGCCGACAACATGATGACTACTTATCTCGGCGGCGACGCCGGCAGGCGCGTGCTGGACGGCCAGATCAAGCGCGGCGAGGGTGATACAATCCGGGCCGCCCTGGTGATGGCCGATATGCGCGGGTCGTCAAGGCTTGCCGAAACCTCCGGCCGCGAAATCTATATCGATACCCTGAACCAGTTTTTCGACGCCGTTGCCGCACCTTTCAATCGCAAAGGCGGGCAGATCATGAGTTTCATTGGAGATGGCTTCATTGCCGTCTACCCTTGCGAAAGGCACCGCTCGCAGTCCGAGATCGCCTGCCAGGCTGCTCTTGCGGCGGCGCACAAGGCCAGCGCGCGCATGATGGATCTCAATCTGCGCAGGAAGCAGCAAGGGTTGAGCGACATAGGCTTTGGTATCGGCCTGCATGTCGGCAACGTGATGTTTGGCAATGTCGGCCTTACCGACCGGCTGACATTCTCTGTCTTCGGCTCTGCTGTAAACGAGGTCCAGCGCCTCCAGACGCTGACCAAGAAATATCCGCACAGCGTTCTCGCCAGCAAAGATTTCGCCAGCTATTGCGGCACCAACAGCTGGCTGACGCTCGGTAACGAGGAACTGGCGGGCATCAAGAAGCTGACGGTGCTTTCACCCGATCTGTCGGGCGCTCTCGCGCTTGATGAAGACGGTGCGATGGAGCCGATTCACGATCGGATATCGGACGCCGAGCAGGTCATGCTGCTTCATCGCGATGCCGCCCGGCTGTCGGCGGGCGACCGGCGGAAGCTCCAGTAACCGCCACGATCCGATCCGAACGCTTTTGGTCTGCAGTCCGGTCGCCGGTTCCGTCAGGGAACTGACGACCGTTTAGAATCCAAGTTGCTCTGGGCTGGTAATGCGCTAGTCTCGCTTTCTGGGCCTGTCGCCAGGCAGGCCGCCAGAGTGGGGCTGGTGTGAGAATGAATTCGGGTGTTGACCTGCTGCGGATCGAAGATGTTGGCATCTCTTTTGCCATTGTCGGGGGACCGTTGCATGCCGTCAGGCGTGCGAATCTCCGCGTCCTACCAGGCAAGGTTACAGCGCTTGTGGGCGAGTCCGGTTCGGGAAAATCGGTTCTCAGCCAGGCCGTGATGGGCATCTTGCCGAAGACTGCCCATGTTCGCGGACGTATCCTGTTTTCGGATCCTGAAAAGCCCGGCACGACGCAGGATATCCTGCAGATGCCGCGTGACGGACCTGAAATCCGGGCATTGAGAGGCAGCCGCATCGGCAAGATATTCCAGGAGCCGATGACGTCGCTGTCGCCGCTGCACACGATCGGCAACCAGGTCAGCGAATCCCTGCAGATTCATACGCCCATGGCTCGGGCGGAGCGCAAGGCGCGGACCGAGGACATGCTCGGCCTTGTCGGTTTTCCCAATCCCAAGCGCGCCTATGACATGTATCCGTTTGAACTTTCGGGAGGACTGCGTCAGCGCGCCATGATCGCCATGGCGCTTATCTGCCGGCCGGCCTTGCTGATCGCCGACGAGCCGACGACTGCGTTGGACGTCACCATCCAGGCGCAAATCCTGCAGTTGCTGCGCGAGCTTCAGACCAAGCTGAACATGGCGATGCTGCTGATCACGCACGACCTCGGCGTGGTCGCCAATGTCGCCGACGAGGTGGTGGTCATCTACCATGGCGAGATCATGGAAGCGGGACCTGTCGAGGCGATATTCCGCCGGCCAGGTCACCCTTACCTGAAGGGCCTGATGGCAGCCGTTCCGCATTTCGACCTGAAGCCTGGCGAAAGGCTAAAGGCGCTCCGCGAGGTGCCGGTGAATGTCGAGAACCTGCTTGGCAAGCAGACGGCGCCGGCATCGAAGGGGCCGGACGACATCCTGCTGTCGGTCAGGGATCTCGCGAAGACTTTCACCACCCGTAAGTCCGGATGGTTCAGCGGGGGTCATCAAACCTCCGTTCGCGCCGTGGACGGCGTGAGCTTCGATATCAGGCGCGGTGAGTGCCTGGGTCTGGTCGGCGAAAGCGGCTCCGGCAAAACCACCGTCAGCAAGATCCTCATGCGGGCTGTCACCCCCAGTGGCGGCTCCGTGATCTTCAACGGCCGCGATGGACCGATCGAGGTCCTGGAAGCCGAGGGAAACGCCCTGCGCATGCTGCGCGCGAAAATCCAAATGGTCTTCCAGGATCCGGTTTCGTCCCTTTCACCGCGCATGACGGTGGAGAACATCTTGAGCGAGCCGCTGGAAATCCATCAACGTGGCAATGCCGCGTCCCGACTCGCCACGGTCAAGAGCCTGATGCAGGCAATCGGGCTCGATCCGCGCTTCATCAAGCGTTATCCGCACAGTTTCTCCGGCGGGCAGCGCCAGCGTATCGGCATCGCGCGGGCGTTGGCGCTGGGGCCTGAACTCCTTATCTGCGACGAGCCGGTTTCGGCGCTCGATGTCTCTGTCCAGGCGCAGATCCTGAACCTTCTGAAGGACCTGCAGAAGGAACTGGGCCTGACCTACCTGTTCATATCCCACAATCTGGCGGTGGTGGACTACATGGCGGACCGCATCGCGGTGATGTGCGGCGGACGTATCGTCGAGCTTGCGCCACGCGAAATTCTGCTTCGGAAACCGGTCCACCCCTACACGCGCTCACTGGTCGCCGCAGTCCCTTTCCCCGATCTCGACAGGCCCATGGATTTCAAGACGCTGAAGCTCAGCGGCGCTTCCGACACCAGCGCATGGGGACCGCAATTCCGCGACGAGGGCGAGGAGGATGTGCTGTCGCCGCTCGATCTCGGCGGCGGCCACCTCGTGCTGGCCCGACGTTCGGCCGATGTCAGCGAGCTACGCCATTGATCAGCCGGCGCACCATCCTTGGCCTCATGGCTTCGGCATTTCTGCCGGGCACGTCGCGCGCCGGCGATCTGGAGCCGGAATTCCTTCAGCCGGAGCTGAAGGCCAAGGCGCTGCCGGCACTCGCCGAACGCCTGCCCAAGAGCCCGCGCGCGGTGAATGTCGCTGCGATGGGCCGGCAGCCTGGCCAGTATGGCGGCACGCTGCGTACGATCATCGGCAGCCAGAAAGATATCCGGTTGATGACGATCTATGGATATGCTCGCCTGGTCGGCTATGACGAAAAGCTCAACATGCAAGCCGACATTCTCGAAAGTTTCGACGTGGCGGATGATTGTGTCTTCACTTTCAAGATACGGGAAGGGCACAAATGGTCTGACGGTAGCCTGCTGACGCCGGAGGATTTTCGCTATTGCTGGGAAGATGTCTGGCTGAACGATGAGCTTTCGCAGGGCGGGCTCGCCCCGGCCCTGCTGGCGGACGGCAAGCCGCCACGCTTCGAGATCGTCGATCCGTTGACGGTCCGCTATAGTTGGGATGCGCCCAATCCCGACTTCCTGCCCAAGCTCGCCGCTGCTGCGCCGCTATCGCTTCTCCTGCCGGCCGCCTACCTCAAGCAGTTCCACAAGAAATACCAGGATCCGTTCCGGCTCGCCGGCCTAATGAAGGAGAACCGGGCCCGGAAATGGACGCTCCTGCATATCCGCATGTCGCGGCAGTATCGCCCGGAGAACCCGGACCTGCCGACGCTCGATCCCTGGCAGAACCGGACCAAGCCGCCGGCTGAGCAGTTCGTCTTCGAGCGCAACCCGTTCTTTCATCGAATAGACGAGAATGGCCGGCAACTGCCCTATGTCGACCGGATTGTCATGAACGTCAGCTCGTCGACGATCATTTCCGCCAAGACCGGTGCGGGCGAGAGCGACCTGCAAAGCCTGGGAATTGACTTCACCGATTACTCCTTCCTGAAGGATGCGGAGAAGCGCTACCCGGTGAAGATGCATCTGTGGAAACGCACACAGGGTTCGCGGCTGGCGCTGCTGCCCAATCTGAATTGTGCTGACCTGGTGTGGCGTGGCATTTTCCGTGACGTGCGCGTGCGCCGCGCACTTTCGCTGGCTGTGGACAGGCGCGAGATCAATTTGGCTGTGTTCTACGGGTTGGCGCAGGAAAGTGCCGATACGGTGCTGCCGGAGAGCCCGCTCTTCCGGCCGGAATTCGCGAAAGCCTGGGTCGCCCATGATCCCGACCAGGCCAATGCCCTGCTCGACGAGGCCGGGCTTCAGAAGCGTGGCGATGACGGGGTGCGGATACTTCCCGATGGACGCCCGGCGCAAATCATCGTGGAAACGGCCGGCGAAAGCACGCTGGAAACCGACGCGCTCGAACTCATCACCGATCACTGGCGCAAGATCGGCATCGCCCTGTTCATCCGGACTTCGCAGCGCGACATCTTCCGTAGCCGCGCGGTTGGCGGCCAGATCATGATGTCGATGTGGTCGGGCATCGACAATGGCGTGCCGACCCCCGATATGAACCCGTACCAGCTGGCCCCCACCATGGATGACCAGCTGCAATGGCCGCTCTGGGGTGCTCACTATTTGTCTCATGGCAAGATGGGTGAGGCGCCCGATCTTCCGCCTGTGGTCGAGTTGATGGCTTTACTCGCGCGCTGGAACGCATCGACTGAAAGCACGGAGCGCGCCGAAATCTGGACTTCAATGCTGTCAATCTATACCGATCAGGTGTTTTCGATCGGCACGGTGAACGGAACGCATCAGCCGGTTCTGGCATCCTCGCGGCTGCGCAATCTGCCTGACAAGGCGCTCTACGGCTACGACCCGACTTCCTATTTCGGTGTCTATATGCCGGATACATTCTGGCTTGGAGAGTCCTGAGCGTGTTTCGATATCTTGTCTGGCGTATCGCTGTGATGGTTCCAACGCTGCTGATCATATCGGCGCTGGTGTTCACGATCATCGAACTTCCCCCAGGCGACTATTTCGACAGCTATGTTGCCGAACTTCGGGCTCAGGGCGAAGCGGTAGATTCCGACCGCATAGAGATGATGCGCAAGGAATATGGTTTCGACAAACCGATCGTCGTTCGCTACTTCTACTGGGTCGGCGGGATGCTGCAGGGCGATTTCGGCTATTCCTTCGAATATGAGCTGCCGGTTCGCGACGTCGTCGGGGACCGAATGTGGCTGACCGTGCTGGTTTCCTTCGTCACGATCATCTTCACCTGGCTCATCGCCTTTCCGATCGGCATGTACTCCGCCACGCATCAATATAGCTGGGGCGACTACGGCCTGACTTTCTTCGGCCTTCTCGGCCTTGCCATTCCGAACTTCATGCTGGCGCTGATCCTGATGTATTTCGCCAACATCTGGTTCGGCACGTCCATCGGCCATCTCATGGACCAGCAATATCTCGGCGAGGCGATGAGCTGGGCCAAGGCGAAGTCGATCCTCGCCCATCTCTGGATCCCGGTCCTGATCATCGGCACCGGGGGCACGGCAAGCATGATCCGGCGGCTGCGCGCCAATCTGCTCGATGAGCTACACAAGCAATATGTCGTCACCGCGCGCGCCAAAGGCCTTCATCCCTTCAAGGCGCTGGTCAAATATCCGCTGCGCATGGCGCTTAATTTCTTCATTTCCGACATCGGCTCTATCCTGCCGGCCATCATCTCCGGCGCCGAAATCACGGCGATCGTGCTGTCTTTGGAAACGACCGGGCCGATGCTGATCAAGGCGCTGCAAAGCCAGGACATGTACCTGGCAGGGTCGTTCCTGATGTTCCTGGCCTTCCTGACGGTCATCGGCGTCCTGATTTCCGACCTGGCGCTGGCGCTGCTTGATCCACGAATTCGTTTGCAGGGCGGTAGCACCAAATGAACACGCATTCGCCGCTGCCCGCTCCGGGTGCTCCACTGCAACACTACGTTTCCACCGCGCCCCTTGACCTGCAGTCGGTCGAGGCGATGACGCCGGAGCAGTCGAAGGTCTTCCAGGCGTCGCAGTTGCGGTTGATGTGGTGGAAATTCCGAAAACACCGGCTTGCCCTTGTATCCGGCATATTCCTGGCAGTGCTTTATTCCGGGATACTGATCTGCGAGTTCCTGGCGCCCTACAATCTGCACACGCGCAACATGGACTACATCTATGCGCCGCCGCAGCGGGTGCGCCTGTTCCACAACGGCGAGTTCGTCGGGCCGTTCGTCTATGGCCGCCAGATGACGCTGGATATGGACACGCTGAAGCGGAACTACGTCGAGAACCGGGATGATGTTCAGCGGCTCCGTTTCTTCTGCAGGGGCGACAGTTACCTGTTCTGGGGCCTGATCGAAGGTGACAGGCATCTTGTCTGCCCTGCCGAAAACGGCCAGCTCTTTCTGGCCGGCACCGACAGGCTGGGGCGCGATGTGCTCTCGCGCATCATCTATGGCGCACGCATTTCGCTGACGATTGGCCTCGTCGGCATCAGTTTCAGCTTCCTGCTCGGCATCGTCATCGGCGGACTGGCCGGCTATCACGGCGGTATCTTCGACCTGATCGTTCAACGCATCATCGAAGTTCTGCAATCGATCCCCAGCATTCCGCTATGGCTGGCTCTGGCGGCGATCATGCCGATCACCTGGAGTCCGGCGGTGATCTATTTCGGCATCACCGTCATCCTCGGGCTGCTCGACTGGACCGGACTGGCGCGGGCAGTGCGTTCGAAACTTCTGGCCTTGCGCGAGGAGGATTACGTTCTGGCCGCGCAATTGATGGGCGCCAACAGCAGCCGCATCATCGGGCGGCACCTCATTCCCGGCTTCATGTCGCATCTGATCGCGACGGCGACGCTCTCCATACCCAGCATGATCCTGGGCGAGACGGCACTGAGCTTCCTTGGGCTTGGCCTGAGGGCGCCGATAACCAGCTGGGGCATCCTGCTCACCGAGGCGCGCAGCGTCAACGTGATCGCGTTCTATCCATGGCTGCTTTTGCCGATGCTCCCCGTCGTTCTCGTCATCATGGCGTTCAACTTCCTCGGCGATGGCTTGCGGGACGCCGCGGACCCCTACAAGTGAGATCGCTATTCCGCCGCGCGCCGTGCCGCCTGCTCCACCCCGGTGTGACCCTTGCCGGCGGCCTGTCCGGTTGTTGCAATGTTTGCCGTTCGCCTCTATACGCGGCGAAATTCGATCGGGGTTTAACAAGTGCCCTCGGGTTTCAGCCGCGAACCGCCCTGTTCGCGGGCGTCGCCGATTTCTTGGGCTGGTTAAGGACATACAACCGTATATGAGTCGCCTCGAGAGTTTCATCCGTAGGATGACCGCACAGCGCGACATTCTCGATCAAGTCTGTGTCGAGGTGGCGAAGATCGAGGGCCCCGTGCTCGAACTCGGCCTCGGCAATGGCCGGACGTTCCACCACCTACGCGAGCGCCTGCCCGGACGCCGGATCGTGGCGTTCGACCGCGCACTTGCCGCACACGACAGCTCAATTCCCGAGGCTGAAAACCTCGTGCTCGGCGAGATAAGCGAGACGGCGCCCAGGTTCATTGGCATCGACGCCGCTCTTGTCAATGCCGACCTCGGAACCGGCCATGAAGATCGCGATGTGGTGACCCTTAGCTGGCTTCCCGATCTGATCGCGCGCCTGCTTCGCGTCGGTGGCTTCGCGGTCAGCGGCATACCGCTTCATCACCCGCAGTTGCAACGCCTTCCGCCGCCGCCTTCGGTGCCCACCGATCGTCTATTTGTCTATAGGCGTGTGTGAGGGGCCGAGACGCCCGCGTCCCGTTGAAACGAATTCAGGCGACGCGCTTTAAGTCTTTGTTTGTATGCATGTCGTTGCCCCAAAACCGGGGCCACTTTTGGGCGACATGCAGTGCAGCGGTTCACCGTTTCACGGAAACGCCGAACCCGCTCCATCTCTATGTTTTAACGCAATTCCCCAGGGAAAGCGCCACGCGCCTCTCCCGGGAAAACCGTTTCACACTTTTCCTGGAATTGCTGCAAGTATTCAGGGGATCGTATAGACTGCTATCTCCCGCTCAATGCCGCGCAGCGAGACCTCGTGGGGCACGGGCGTCAGCGCTTTCCTGTGCAACAGATCGGCTGTGAGATTGTCGTCGACCACCGCACGAGTGGCGAAGATCGCCTGTGCGGTGGCAAGGTTCTGGACCCGCGAAGCAATGTTGACCGTCTGGCCGAAATAGTCCTGGCGCTCGTTCATGGACACGGCGATGCAGGGGCCCGCATGGACCCCGATCTTGAGCAGCAAATCCTCGCGCCCGCTCTTGTCGTTGAGCGCACGCATGGCATCGCGCATCCTGAGGGCCGCGGCAATCGCACGATCGGGCGTCGCGAAGGTCGCCATCACCGCATCACCGATCGTCTTCACCACCGCGCCTGCCTCCGCCGCGACGATCTCGTGCAGAACCTGGAAATGCTCGCGCACGAGATCGAAGGCTGAAAGGTCGCCCACCCGCTCGTAGAGCGCGGTCGATCCGCGCAGGTCGGTGAACAGGAAGGTCAGGCTGGTGATCTTCAGGCGCTGGTCGATGTCGAGCGTGTCCGCGCGATAGAGATTGCGGAACGTCTGGTTGGTGAGCAGGCGCTTGGCCGTCAGGAAGGGCCGGCGTTTGCTCAGCAAATCATGCAATGCCGGTCCGGCAATGAACACCGTCGGCAGCACGCGGGTGTCGGTCCTGTTTTCCAGCGAAATGCGCATCGGGCCGGGTTGCATCTCCAGCGTCTGGCTCTGGACATGGTCGCGGTCGAAGACCAAGGAGAGGCTTCGGCGCTCCTTTGTTGGTTCGCCCTTTGCGTCGATGAACTGCGCTGAATGGGTGACTGGCTCGAAGACGATAATGAACTCGGGCGGAAGCCGTATGGGCAGAACCGCCTTTTCACCGGGCGCAAGCTCGATACCTTCCAGCAAGAACGCTTCCATCTTTTTGGCGAAATCTTCTTCCGGCAGATCGACGCCGGACGCCCAGTAGATTTGGCGGAAATATTCCAGCAACGGCAGTTCGTGTGGATTGTGGGCAGCAATCCTGCGCACGCGGGGACTGACGGTGAATGTCACCTCGACCATCTCGTCGAGGGTCGGCGGATAGCCCTCGGCGCACAACGCGCATGTGTATTCGTCCTTCTGCAGGGTTTTCAGCGTGGCATTGGTGTCGAGCACGCCGCCACAGCCGGGGCACAGAACATTCCAGGAAATGTCGAAGATGCCCACCCGTGCCGCGTGGAGAAAGGCGCCTATGGTGCGTTCCTCGTCGAGGCCATGTTTGCCGGCGAAGGCTGGCGCATTGATGCGGCAAAGTTCGCGGTCCTGGCCCTCCGCGATAGTTTGCTTGATCGCGTCGATTGCCTGCGGATCGACATCGGTCGATTGCCGCAGAGGCGAGAACAGATCCTGAGGTTCGTTCATCGTGCAGGCTCCGGAAAATGCGCCCCCGAGGCGTGTTGATCCGGACCGCTCTTTGGTCCGAGTCGCCATTTTACTGCGAAACTGACGGTACGGCCATTCGAATAGACAAACCTGGTGACAGTCCAATTTCCATTCAGCAGATTTTCACCGGCCGCAAGCGGCACTATGATGGTACATTGGGCATTCATTTTTGGGGCTTCTCCCGTGCCGACATCCGACAATCCGCCATTTCCCGCGGCTCTGCGCCTTTTCTCCGCAGGGGTTATCATCGTCCTGATCGTAGGCGCCGGCCTGTTTTTCGCACCGGCACTGGTCAAGCCGCGCTGGCCCTGGCCCGTCACGCCATTCAGTGCCCGCTTCCTCGGCGGCTTCTACACCGCCGAAATGGCGGTGATGGCGGCGCTCTTGTTCTGGAATCGCTGGTCGCCCGGCAGGCTGGTGCTCGTCATGGCCTTCATCTTCACCGTCATCGTGTCGGCGGTTTCGTTGATCAATCTTGGCTATTTCAATTTCGAGCGCAAAGCGGCCTGGCTCTGGTTCCTGGTCTATCTTGCCTCGGCCGCGGTATCCGGGCTGTTCCTGTGGCGGGCCAGGGCCCGTCCTTCAGCAAGAGGCGTGACCCTAAACCCCGCATGGCGCGGCTACATGTTGGCGGAAACGGTGATCCTTGGGCTCTATGGCGTCGGCATGTTGCTGTTTCCCGTGGTGGTCAGCAGCACCTGGCCATGGCCGGTCGATCCTTTCCACGCCCAGGTCTACAGCGCCATCTTCCTCGCTGGCGCTGGCGGCGCATATCTGGTCTGGAAAAGCGCGCCGCGCGAGGAACTGCTGGTGCTTGGCCTGGCGCAGTTTCTGGTTGGCCTGCTTGCCATCCTTGGTCTCGTCATCACCGACGCTGCGGTGCATCGGATCGACTGGACGGCGCCCAAGACATTGTGCTGGCTTGCCCTTTTCGGCTGGATCGGCATCAGCGGCGTCTTCAAACTCTCCGCCGCCTCCCGCTATTTCAACGCGCAATCGGCAGCATAGCTTGCAGAGATAGCTGGATTTTCAGGTGACGTCCGGTGCATCGTGCCGGGCCTATTGCCTTCGCCGGGAACGCCATGACCAGCACGACCTCGCCATCCTCCGAGAAAATCCAGCCGCAGCTCCGCGCCATCAGGCCAAGCGATGCGGAAGCGCTTTGCGCTATCTTCAACATGCCGGGCTTCCGCTGGGGCACGCTCAGGATGCCCTTCGAGATGGTGGAGCAGGTGGAGCGGCGCATCGCCAAGGCCGGCCAGGAAACCACCTGGATCGTCGCGGAGCTGGACGGCAAGGTCGTCGGCCATGGCAGCCTGATCGTGCAGGGGTCGCCACGCCGGTCGCATATCGGCGAGATCAATATCGGCCTTGACGATGGCTTTGTCGGCAAGGGCATCGGCTCTGCCATACTTGGCGCGCTGCTTGACGTGGCCGATAACTGGCGCGCCCTGAAGCGGGTCGAATTGACCGTCTATGCCGACAACGAACCGGCCGTCCGTCTCTACACAAGCCATGGCTTCGAGGTCGAAGGTCGGCATGTGAAGGCGGGTTTTACCGACGGGCAGTACCACGACCTGCTGAGCATGGCCCGACTGCGGTTTTGAGATCCGCTGTTTGGAGACTTATCCGTTTTGATCGAGTTGACGATCTATGTGTGGGCCGGCCGGGTCCAGCAAGTCTGGTCTCCCTTGGCGTTTGCACCGCGAGCGGCTAGACGGGACCAATGACCGCCATCTCTGACCCAACCGCTGCGCCTCCGGCGGAAATTCTGGCTGTGCTGTCGCTGCTCTGCCCGGAAGTCGTGCGTGACATCGAGCAGAGCTGGAATGCGCCGGTTTCCGATTACGCCCGCCATCTGTGGCGGCCGGTGGCAAGGCCTGCGTCGGGCCCGGCGATCGCTGCTCGCTCGATCCTGCGCGACGTCCTGCATCAGCGCCTTGGTGCGATCATGCAGCCTGAAGAGATCGGCAAGGCCCTCGAAGAGTTCGAGCGCAGACCGGTGATCCAGTCCGGCCTGCACTGCCTGCTGCTGATGGACCGGATCACCTTCGATGCCCTCCTGCTTGCCTGGCTCGGCGCGGTCGAAAACGGGCTGTCGGCCTTCGTCGGCTTCATGGGAACGACAATGACCATGGAGACGAATGGCCGGGAGGGGCCGGGGTGGCTCGATGTCGGCGACGACAAGGTCAATTTGTTTGGCATGGGGCGCCACAAACTGTGCCGCAAGAGCGCCTGCGTGGCCGGTCCCGTCTCCCTCAACAAGCGCGCCCTCGAAGCGGTGGGCGATGAAACGGATGCCAGCCGCTGGCTGGGCACGCTGCTTGCCAGCCACGACAAGGTGTTTGGGACCGCCGCCGATGCGCTGACGGCCCTCAACGAGGATCTGGTCGCCGATTGGGATCGTTCCGGCATGGCCCGGCCGGTCTTCATCGATGATCGGCTCGCCGCGGCCGCCATGGCGCGGCATCTGGAACATGACGGCAGCCTTCTTTCCAGGCTGCTCATCGATCCGGCAAGGCGCCAGCGTCTCGAACGTGCCTTGCAAGAGGCGGCATCGGGCCCATTTGGCAGATTCCTGCCCAATAGCACGGCCTATTTCTGGGGCATCCGCGAGGAACGCGTGCGCAAGCTCGTGCTCGAGAACGGGTACCTGATCGAGCCTGACAGGCCGCATGGTCTCTCCATCCCGTTCGAGCGGCCGCATCTCAGGCAGGCGCTGCTGGACGGCGTGCTGCTGCCGAACTTGTTCCTGATGTTCCTCGTCCTTGCCATCTTGCCGCGCGTGCGGGTCGTGGGCGGCCTGAGGCAGATCGGCTATGTAGCGCTTTTCCACTCGATCCTGCTGGCAGCGCTAGACGAAAACGCGCCGGAAGAGCGCGATCTGGCTGAGGAGCTGCAGGTTCGGGAAAATGCTTGGGGCATGCGGGTCATCGATGAAAAGATCTCGGTCCGCGAGCAACTCGCCGGCCTACCGGAAGGGGCGCTTTTCCCGGACCTGCTGCGGCAATACCGCTTTCGGAGCTTTGCCGAGACGACCGACGACCTGAAACTGGTTCGCGAAAACGCCCGATGGCGCAAGATCGGCCAGGCAGGCATCAGGGCGACCTGACATCGCCGCAACTGTCATTGCACGACCCCGGCCTTGCGGAGCCCATCCACCACGAGTTCGAAATCGGCAGGATTCTTGTAGGGCAAGACCTTGCGACGGTATTCCAGCGAATAGTCGGGATTGAGGCGAAGCACCTCCTGCCATGCCGCGCGGGCCTCGGCGAAACGGCTGAGATGGCCGTAGCAGGCGGCCAGAAGCGCACGCGAGACGTCGGTGGTAGCGTTGCGAGCCAGCCGTTGCTGCAAGAGGTCGACGGCCTCTTCGTACCTTCCCAGATGAAACGCGGCCAAAGCCTGGAAGTGCAGAAGTACATCGGGAAAGTACGGATTCAAGGTCTTCCCCCGGGCGAAACTCTCAAGGGCCTCCTCGGGTCTGCCCGAATAGTACAGCGCCTCGCCGAGGATGACGTGCCCTTCGGCGAAGTTCGGATTGAGGGCGATCGCGTGCTCGGCTTCGTCGATGGCCCCATCGTGCCGTCGTGTGTACAGCTTGGCTATAGCCAACGCCCAGTGCGCCCAGGGATCGCTGCCATCCAGCGTTACCGCTCGCGTTGCGACCTCTTCCGCTTGCGCCATCGATTCCGGCGGCGAGGCACTCCACCTGTTCAGGTAATCGAGTCCGTGCGTAAGGGCGAGGAAAGCGTGGGCAGAGGCAAAGTTCGGGTCCAGGTCGATGGCACGTTGCAAGACGTCGCGGGCTGCGACGTTGGTCTCCTTCGTCAGCCGGTGCCACAGCTCCCGGCCCCGCAGAAAACAGTCATACGCCTCCGCGTTGCGTGGGTGCTCAGGCGCCAGCCGCTGACGGTCACCCTCAGTCAGATTGAGCGCCAGCGCACCGACGATCTGCTGTGTCACGTCGTCCTGCACGGCGAATATGTCGGTCAGCTCGCGATCGAACCGCTCCGCCCAAAGATGGCCGCCCGAGGTTGCATCGATGAGCTGCGCGGTGATGCGCACCCTGTTCCCCGACTTGCGTACGCTGCCCTCAAGTACATGCCGCACGCCGAGCTTCGTGCCCACCTCCTGCACCTGGACGTTCTGGCCCTTGAAGGTGAACGACGAATTGCGCGCGATGACGAAGAGCTGCGACAGTTTGGACAGCGCCGTGATGATGTCCTCGGAGATGCCGTCGGCGAAATAGTCCTGTTCGGCGTCGCCGCTCATGTTGGCGAACGGCAGGACGGCGATCGACAGCTTCGGCGGCGCTGCCGTCGCGGGTCGGCTTGCGATTTCCGAGGTCGCGGCCGCCCTGGTCCCGGCGCTGCCGACTTGCAGCGAATAGACCCGGATCGGCTCGGCGATGTTCTTGAGCTGCGTGCTGCCCAGATCGCTGACCGAGAGGTCGAGCCTCGCCTTGACCTGGCGGTAGGCATCCTCGGACAGGCAGATGGCGCCGGGCGCCGCGACGCCCTCCAAACGCGAGGCGATGTTGACGCCGTCGCCCATCAGGTCGCCGTCGCTTTCCTCGACCACATCCCCCAGATGGATGCCGATCCTGAACTCGATGCGGCGGTCCTGCGGCACGCCGGCATTGCGCTCGACCATGCCATTCTGAACCTCAACGGCGCAGCGCACGGCATCGACCACGCTGCGGAACTCGACCAGCGCTCCATCTCCGGTGCGCTTGATCACCCGCCCGTTGTGCACGGCGATGATCGGGTCGATCAGGTCGCTGCGCAGGGCCCGCAACCTCGCCAAAGTACGATCTTCGTCCGCGCTTGCGAGCCGGCTGTATCCGACGACATCTGCGGCCAGGATTGCGGCCAGCTTGCGATTCTCGCTCATCGGTCCGTCTCCTCGTCCCCACAATAGCAGGAAGACGGAGGGTACGAGGGAACTTTCGCAAACGACGGCTATGCAGCCGCCCGAATCGCCAGCGCTCCGCCCGGGATCCACACGGATCGCTCGATGCCGATTTGCGCTGCCGCTTGCTGGTCGACGCCTAACGGTTCATCCTTGTGAGAACCCTGGCCGTGACGTGCGTGGGGAATCACGCCGCCGCGGCCGCTTTAGGTCTTTGTTTTTATGCATGTCGTTGTCCCAAAACCGGGTCCACTTTTGGGCGACATGCATTGGTGAGGTCTTGTCGATGGACTGCTCGGGCTGCGGTTTCGAGGTTGAGAGCGGATTCGCTTTCTGTCCGAGGTGTGGCAAGCGCCAGCCCGTGCCATGCGCCAGTTGCGGCTACCCCTGCGCACCTGATTTCGAGTTCTGTCCGAAATGCGGGGCAAGCGTCGGTGCGGCCGCAAAAGCTGTCGAACGGCCTGCTCCGACACAGAGCCGGACCATCGTGCCGCCTTCTCGAACGCCGTCGCTGCTTGCGAACATCGAGAGCGACGATGGGCTGCATCCCGTCTCCGACGCCGATCGCCGGACGGTGACGGTCCTCTTCGCCGACCTTTGCGGCTTCACGACACTCAGCGAGCAGCTCGACCCCGAGGTGATGCAAGCACTGCAGAACGAACTGTTCAAGGAATTGACGGCGGCCGTGCAAAACTTTGGCGGTTTCGTCGACAAATTCATCGGCGACGCACTGCTCGCTCTGTTCGGTGCGCCGGTCGCGCATGAGGACGATCCGGAACGTGCGCTTCGCGCCGCTCTCGACATGATCGCCCGGACGGCGCGGCTGGGCGAAAGCGCCCCCCACTCCGGCTCGCCCCTGTTGCTCCACATCGGCATAAACACCGGCCCGGTCGTCACTGGCGGATTGGGCATCGGCACCGCCAAATCCTATTCGGTGACCGGCGACACCGTGAATACGGCGCAACGCCTGCAATCACTGGCCGCACCGGGTGAGGTGCTGGTGGGCGAGCTCACTCACAGGCTGACCCGGCATGCCTTCTCTTACCAGCCGCTGGGTGATGTCGTGCTTCGCGGCAAGGCTGGCAGTGTGCTCGTCCATCGTCTGGATGCACCGCTCGCGGCGCCGCGTGCGGCACGTGGGCTTGAGGCGCTCGGCCTCAGCGCACCGATGATAGGCCGTGATGCGGAGCTGCATAGAATGCTGGCGAGCCTTGACCAGGCGTGCGGCGGCTCGGCCCAACTCGTCCGCCTCGTTGGAGAAGCCGGTATCGGGAAATCGCGGCTGGTGAAGGAGTTCGTCGCCCGCGTCGGCGACGAGGATCGTTTTCGCAACGTCGCCGTGCGGCAGGCCACGTGCTCACCGCTGGGCGAACGATCGTTTGGCGCCTTGGGCGCGGTGGTGCGCAGCGCTGCCGGGATGATGAAGAACGACACCGGGGACGGAATGCGGGGGAAGCTCGCAGGCTTGTTGACCGATCTCGGCCTGCAGGGCGAGGAGGCGAAGCGGCTGATGCCCTTGCTCTACCATGTGCTTGGCCTTGGCGACCCCGATGCCACCTTGCAGCATGTCGAGCCCGAGCAGCTGCGGCGGCAAATTCTCTACGCAGTCCGCACGATCATCGAACGGCGGCTTGCGTTGTCGCCGCTGTTGATCGTCGTCGAAGATCTGCATTGGGCCGACGCCGTGTCGCTCGAAGCACTGCGTTTCGTGATGGACAGGTTGGAACGCACGCGGCTGATGCTGCTGGTCACGCATCGTCCGGAGCCGGACCACGGCCAGCTCGACTCAAGTCGGGTCAGTCACACAGCGCTCAGGCTTTCGCCGCTCAGCCGCGATGACGGACGCAGCCTGCTGGCGGCGCTTTTCGGCGAGAGCTGGGTAAACTCCGCAGGAACGCTTCTTGACCAGATCCTCGAGCGCGCGGGCGGCAACCCCCTTTTTATCGAGGAGATCGTTCGCGGCCTTATCGATCGCGGTGTCCTGGTGCGCGAGGGCCAGCAATGGCGCACTGTGGCAGGCGAAGCCGCAACCGGCATTCCCGCCACGATCCAGGCAATGTTGCTTGCCCGTGTCGACCGGCTGCCCCAGGAGGTGCGCCGGTTGGCCCAGGAAGCCGCGGTGATCGGCCCGCGCTTCGATGCCATACTTCTGAAAGCCGTGACAGCCGACCCCGGCCGGCTGGAATCCGGCTGCGAACTGCTTTGCGATGCGGAAATCATCGAGGAAGTTGCCGGATCAGGCTCGGTCTCGTCGCAAAGCTACCGTTTTACGCAAACTTTGCTGCAGGACGTGATCTACCAGAATCTGCTTCTGCAGCGCCGGACCGACATCCACGGGCGGGTCGGTGCTGCCTTGGAGCAACTGTGCGGCGACAGACCGGAACGGCTCGAGGATTTGACCGTGCTCGGCCATCATTTCGCACAGAGCGCTGAGCGGGAGAAGGGCGCGCACTATCTGCAGGCGGCGGGCGATCGCGCTCGCATGATCTACGCCAACGACGACGCCCTTCGTTTCTACGAGCGGGCACTGACTGCGTTGGGTGTGACCGGGCAAACACCGCTCAAACTGGCGATTGCAGAGCGCATTGCCGATTTGAGCGGCCCGGCAGGCCGCCGCGAGATCGCGCACCACCATTACGAGACGGTGTTGCAGGCCTACCGCGAGTCAGCCGATCGTGTCGCTTCGGCGCGCGTTTTGCGCAAGATCGGTCGGCTGCTCTGGGACGTCGGCAAGCGCGACAACGCAGAATCCCGCTATGCCGAAGCGGCAGCGTTCCTCGATGGAGCGGATGCCCCGATCGAGCAGGCGCATCTGTGGCAAGAGCGTGGCCGACAGGCGTTCCGCAGCGGGGATCACGCGCTCGCGGCAAAATGGGCGGATGCGGCGCTGGATTGCGTGCGCACCCTGACAACGGAGCATGTCTCCGAGGCCGGGCGTGATGCCACTCTTGTGACCGCCGAGGCCCTCAATACCAAGGCAGTCGCGCTGGCTCGCCTTGGGCGAAACCGGGAAGCCGTGGGTCAGGTCGAGCGTAGCATCGAATTGGCCGAAGCCGCCGGTCTGCTGGGGGCGGCCTGCCGCGGCTACACCAATCTCGGCGTGCTTTACACGACCATCGATCCGACACAGGCGATGGCGGTCTGTCGGCGCGGTCTCGAAGTGGCGCGCCATATTGGTGACCTGGGTTTCCAGGCGCGCCTCCTCGCCAATCTGGCGGTCGCTTGTTGTACCTTCACGGATCGCTGTCCGACGGAGGGCGTCCCTGCTGCCGAGAAGGCCATCGAGATCGACCGGGCGCTCGACCAGCGCGAGCACCTGCCGGTGCCGTTGATCGTGCTTGGGCAGATCCACCAGTGCAACGGCCGTCCGGAACTGGCGGTCGGCTTGTTCCACGAAGCCCTGGACGTAGCCCGCGAAACGGGCGAACCCCAACTGCTGTTTCCGTGCTATGATGGTCTCGCAACGCTTAATCTCGACATCGACAATCTGGCCGAGGCCGAACGCTACTTTTCCTTGGCGCAGGGTATATGCGCCCAGCACGGGCTCGACCCGGAAGCGCTTGTGGTGCTGCCTTTTCTCGACTAGCCGGGTGGGAGGTTGAAATGTCCGCGCCTCGTGACTTGGTACCGCTTCAACCGGGTGACCGCGCGCCGAACGTGGTACTCGACGCCATTACCCAGGAAGGCAAGATCGCGCTAGACGACTTCCGCGGACAAAAACCGGTGCTGGTCGGCTTGTTTCGAGGTCTGCATTGTGCGTTTTGTCGGCGCCATATCGCCGCCCAGGCGCGGCTTGATCCGGAGCTGCGCGAGAAGGGCGTGGAGAGCCTGACGGTGGTCAACACGCCGATCGAACGGGCGCGCCTCTACTTCCGCTACCACCCGATGCCGAATCTGCTTGCGGCCTCAGACCCTGAACGTGCTTCACATCGTGCTTTTGGACTGCCCAATCTCGAATTCACCCAAAACGAGACGAACTGGCCGTACAAGGTCTCGATGGCAGCGGTAAAGGATATGCGGATTGAGATGCCAGGCGAGTTGCCTGGTCCTTTGGATCCTTTGGCGGCCGGCGAAATCCTCGACAAGAGGGACCATTACGAACTGACCGAAGCCGACGAGCAGATGTTGGCAACCGGGCACGGACAACTGGTCGGTCAGTTCCTTTTGGACCGGCAGGGGATCGTGCGCTGGAGCTTCACGGAGGTTCCAGAGGGTGGGCGATACATGTTTGGGGCGCCAAGCCCGCAGGAGCTGATGTCAGCCGTGTACCAAGTCGCCCAATAGGTTTGCGCCTCCACATTGCCGGCTGCAAGGCCATGTAAGCAAAAGGCGCCCCGAAGGGCGCCTCTTAGTCGCTTGATTTCCTGAAGGAAACTGGAGCGGGTGAAGCGATTCGAACGCTCGACCCCAACCTTGGCAAGGTTGTGCTCTACCCCTGAGCTACACCCGCTCACACGGCGTCTTGGCCGCAAGCCGGGCCTATATGGCTGAAGAGCGCGGCGATTGCAACAGGGAAATGTCAGGCATTTTGCTATGCGGCGGGCGCACTCGCCGCGATGTCGCATGACGGTCTTGTGTCGGCTGCCCCATTGGCCGTAAACGGCTTGGCAGGAAGCGGGACGAAGACAAAACCGATGCCGAAGACCGAAGCTGAGCTGATGGAATTTCTTGCCGAACTCGGGATCGCTGCCTCGACGCGGCGCCATCCGCCGCTGTTCACGGTTGCCGATTCGCAGGCGCTGCGCGGCGAAATCGCCGGTGGCCACACCAAAAACCTGTTCCTGAAGGACAAGAAGGACAATTTCTTCCTGGTCAGCGTCGGCGAGGACGCGGTCGTCGACCTGAAGCAGATCCACCAGGTGATCGGCGCTGCCGGCCGCGTGTCCTTCGGTAAGCCGGAGATGCTGATGGAGCTGCTCGGCGTGACGCCGGGGGCGGTCACGGTGTTCGGCCTGATCAACGACGCTGTGGGCCGGGTCAAGGTGGTTCTCGACAAGGCGCTGATGGACCATGCGGTGATCAACGCGCATCCGCTGACCAATGAGGCGACGACGTCGGTCGCAGCGGCGGACCTGATCAGATTCGTCGAGGCAACCGGCCACGATGCTGCTATCTTGAAAGTCTCCGCGTGATCGCCACATGGATGGCCTAAGTCAGATTGTCTGAAAGCGCCTGGCCGCCGGCGGCCGCGCCACGGAAGGGTAAAGAGATGAGCGACAACAATCCGTTTGGAAGCCATGGCGGCCAATATTCCACCACCGTGCAATATGGTGGAACCGAGGCTCCGCGCGCGAAGGCCGCGCTTGGCGAGGCGCCGCTGGCCGCCGCCCCAGGGGCCACCGATGTGATCAAGGACACGACGACCGCCGCCTTTGCCGCCGACGTCATCCAGGAATCGCGCCGTCAACCGGTGCTGGTCGATTTCTGGGCACCCTGGTGCGGGCCTTGCAAGCAGCTGACGCCGCAACTGGAGAAGGCCGTCAAGGCCGCCGGCGGCAGGGTCAAGCTGGTCAAGATGAACATCGACGACCATCCCTCGATCGCCGGCCAGCTCGGCATCCAGTCGATCCCGGCGGTCATCGCCTTCAAGGACGGCCAGCCGGTCGACGGCTTCATGGGCGCGATCCCTGAGAGCCAGATCGCCGAATTCATCACCAAGGTCGGCGGCAAGGGCAATGGTGCGCCGCCGGTGGCCGAGGCCCTGGCCGCCGCAGCCGAGGCGCGCGAGGCCGGCGACATGCAGACCGCGGCCGACAACTACGACGCCATCCTGGCGCAGGCGCCGGAGACGGTCGAGGCGATTGGCGGGCTGGGCGACCTGTTGTTCGAGGCTGGTGACATCGAGGGCGCCGAGTCCTTGCTGGCAACGGCGCCCGAGGCCAAGAAGGATGCGCCACCGCTGGCCGCCCTGCGCGCCAAGATCGCGTTGGCGGCGCAAGCGGCAGCGCTTGGCAACCCGGCCGAGTTCGAGCGGCGCCTGGCCGAGAACCCCGGCGATCATCAGGCGCGTTTCGACCTGGCCATGATCCAGAACGCCAATGGCGATCGCACGGCGGCGGCCGACAACCTGTTGGCCATCATCAAGGCCGACCGCGCCTGGAACGAGGACGGCGCCAAGACGCAATTGCTGCAACTGTTCGAGGCCTGGGGCATGACCGACGAGGCGACGCTTGCGGCGCGCCGCAAATTGTCGTCGCTGCTGTTTTCCTGAGCCGGTTACTGATTTTTTTGGTCGCGCAGGCTTGCGGCCGGCGGCCATCGCGCCAGATTACCAGTGACCAATGCATGTCGCGCAAAAGTGGCCCCGGCTCTGCGAAAGGGATATGCATAGAAGCAACACCCGCTTCCCTATGGAAGCGATCGGAGGATTGAGGTGCAAGCGGGAAACGCGCATTACCGGCTCGCCAAGAATTTGCCGTCGACGATCCCGATCTTTCCGCTCGAGGGTGCGCTTTTGCTGCCGGGAGGCCGGATGCCGCTCAACGTCTTCGAGCCGCGCTACCTGCAGATGGTGGACGAGGCCATTGCCGGCTCGCGGCTCATCGGCATCATCCAGCCCAGCCTCGATGGCGCCTTGCGCGACGACGGTGAGCCGGAGCTCTGCAATGTCGGCTGCGCCGGGCGCATCATCGCCTTTTCCGAAACCGGCGACGGCCGCTATCTGATTTCGCTGCAGGGCGTTTGCCGGTTCCGCATCGCCCACGAGCTGACGGTCAAGACGCCGTTTCGCCAGTGCAAGCTGGCGCCCTTCCTGGCCGATCTCGACGAGGACCAGGCGGCGAACGAGATCGACCGGCCATCGCTGCTCAAGGCGTTTCGCGCCTATCTGCAGGCCAATGACCTCGAAGCCGATTGGGAAAGCGTCAGCCGGGCCGAAAACGCCATGCTGGTCAACGCGCTGTCGATGATGGCGCCCTATGGGCCGGCCGAGAAACAGGCGCTGCTCGAGGCGGCGGATCTGAAGACACGGGCCGAAACGCTTATCGCCATCACCGAAATGGCGCTGGCGCGCGAGAATGAGGATTTTGGTTCGAGCCTGCAATGAGATGTGTCGATGTTTAGCTGGCCTGCAAACGACAAATTACCTGCGTTGGCGGCCTGACCTTGCTCTCGACACATCTTGGGTCCGACACGGACCCGACACTTGAGAAGAGGACACGATGGCGGCGGATGGGCGTGACGGGAAGAAGGTCAATGTCGACCCCAAGCTGCTGGAGCTGCTGGCCTGCCCGCTGACCAAGGGGCCGCTGACCTGGGATCCGGAGCGTGGCGAACTGGTCTCCCGGGTCGCCAAGCTCGCCTATCCGGTGCGCGACGGCATCCCGATCATGCTGCCTTCGGAAGCGCGGACGCTCTCCGTGGAGGATGTGTTGTCGCCGCCGCGTTTGAGTGGGCCGTCTTGAGGGGTGGCTAGATTGGCAGCGGCTGGCGCGCCCCCCTCTGCTACTGAAAATTGCGTCCCTTGGGCATGACACTTTCCGCCTCTTCCGACAGCGTTGCGAGGTCCGGTCGGATCGCCGCGTTGCGTGGCGCAGGGTCGCGATCCGTACCGCTGAAGGGGTGTTCCGCAGGGCCGGCGACTGTCAGGCTGGCCTGGCTGACCTTTTCCAGGAGCACGGTCAGCCAGGGGGTCAAATCCTCGATCTTCTCGGCGACGATATGGATGACATCCGATTCCGACTGCAATTTGCCGGTGACGCGGACGAACCTGGCGCCCATGATGACGGGCCGGTAGCGGTCGAAGGTTCTCTGCCAGATGATGATGTTGGCGACGGCCTTGTCGTCCTCCAGCGTCAGGAAGATCGCGTTGCCCTTGCCGGGGCGCTGCCGCACCAGCACGAGGCCGGCGACCGAGACACGCCTGCCATCGCGCACGGATGGCAATCCGGCATTGGGCGTGACGCCGGCCCGGTCGAGCCGCTCGCGCAGGAAGGCGACCGGATGCGCCTTCAGCGACAGGCCGAGCGAACGGTAGTCATGGATGACATGCTCGCCGAGCGGCATTTTGGGCAGCTTCGTCTCCGGCTCCAGCTCGCGCAGGCGGATCGCCGGCTGGTCGAACAGCGGCAGCTTTTCGGCAGCACTCCTGCCGTCGAGCGCGCGCACCGCCCACAGTGCTTCACGACGATCAAGGCCAAGCGAACGGAAGGCGTCGGCCTGCGCCAGCTTTTCGATCTCGTCGACATCGAGGCCGGAGCGCAGCCAGACATCCCTGACCGACTCGTAGCCTGAACCGCGCCGCTTGACGAAAGCCTCCATGCGCTCCTCCGACAGGCCCTTGATCTGGCGGAAGCCGAGCCGCAGCGCATCATTTGTCTCGATGACACCACGCATTTCGGCATGGCGTGGGAGGATGCGGTCCGGATCGAAAGATGCTTTCTCCAGAGTGGAGTCCCAGACCGAGAAATTGACGTCGACGTCGCGGATGTCGACGCCATGGTCGCGCGCGTCGCGGACGAGCTGGGCCGGCTGGTAAAACCCCATCGGCTGCGAATTCAGGATCGCGGCGCAGAACACGTCGGGGTAGAAAGTCTTGAACCAGCAGGAGGCATAGACGAGCAAGGCGAAGGACGCGGCGTGGCTTTCGGGAAAGCCGTATTCGCCAAAACCCTCGATCTGCTTGAAACAGCGCTCGGCGAAGTCCTTCGTGTAGCCCTTACCAATCATGCCGTCGATCATGCGCTGGCGGTAATTGCCGATGGTGCCGGTGCGCTTGAAGGTGGCCATGGCGCGGCGCAGTTCGTCGGCCTCCCCCGGCTTGAAACCGCCCGCGACGATGGCGATCTTCATGGCCTGTTCCTGAAACAGGGGCACACCAAGTGTCTTGCTGAGGATCGCCTCCAGCTCCGGCTTTTGATACTCGGCCTTTTCCTTGCCTTGCCGTCGGCGCAGGTAAGGATGAACCATGTCGCCCTGGATCGGACCCGGCCGGACGATCGCCACCTCGATGACAAGGTCATAGAAATCCCTTGGCTTGAGACGCGGCAGCATCGACATCTGGGCGCGGGATTCGATCTGGAAAACGCCGAGCGTGTCGGCGCGGCAGATCATGTCGTAGACCTGCTTATCCTCCGGCGGCAGGGTGGCCAGCACATAGGGTTGGCCATATTTATCCCGTGCGTTTGGATAGTGATCCTTAAGCAGGGCGAAGGCACGCTGCAGGCAGGTCAGCATGCCGAGCGCCAGCACATCCACTTTCAGGATCTTCACCGCGTCGAGATCGTCCTTGTCCCATTCGACCATCTTGCGCTCGTCCATCGCCGTCTTGACGATGGGGACGATCTCGTCCAGCCGGTCCCTGGTGATGACGAAGCCGCCGACATGCTGCGACAAATGGCGGGGAAAGCCCATGATCTCGTTGGAGCGCTCAATCACCAGTCTTGCCAGCGGGTCGGCGCGGTTGATGCCGCCAGCGTGCGCCTCCTTCTCGCCAAGTTCGGAGGTCGACCAGCCCCAGATCGTGCTCGACAATGCGCTTCGGACATCCTCGGAGAGGCCCATGGCCTTCGCCACTTCGCGCAAGGCCGAGCGGCCGCGATAGCTGATGACGCGGCGGCGAGTGCGGTGCGCTTGGCGCTGTATTTCGTATAGATGTACTGGATGACGGTCTCGCGTTTCTCATGCTCGAAGTCGACGTCGATGTCGGGCGGCTCGTTCCTCTCCTCGGAAATGAAGCGCTCGAACAGCGTGTCGATCCTGTCCGGCCCGACTTCGGTGATGCCGATGCAGAAACAGACGATCGAATTGGCGGCCGAACCGCGCCCCTGGCAGAGGATGTCCTGGCCGCGCGCGAACTTGACGATGTCGTAGACCGTCAGGAAATAGCGGGCGTAGTTAGGCGCTCTATCAGAGCGAGCTCTTCCCCGATGCGCCTGGTCACGGACGCAGGCACCCCCGCCGGATAACGATTGGCTGCCCCTCCCGCGCCAGCCGTTCCAGCTCGGCCTGCGGCCCGAGACCGGACTCCGTCGGCTCGTCGGGGTAGTTGTACTGGAGGTCGCTGAGCGAGAAGGTCAGCTCCTGCGCAAAGCGCAGGTCTCGGCCAGCGCCTGCGGATGCCTGCGGAACAGGCGCCATCTCCATCGGCGGCTTCAGATGGCGCTCGGCATTGGCGGCCAGCTGCAGCCGACCTCGGCGACGGGCGTGTTGAGGCGGATCGCGGTCAGCACGTCCTGCAGCGGCGCCGTTCGGCCGTGTGATAGAGAACGTCGTTGGTCGCCATCAGCGGGATGCCGGCATTCTCGGCAAACGCCGCTGCCTGCTCGATCCGGAAACGGTCATTGCCCGCATAGTCGGCGAAACGGCCAGACGGAGATTTCTTCCGAAACGATCCTTGAGCTGGCGAAGCAAGGCGAGACTGTCTTCCGCCCCTGCCGTCAGATCGGGCAGGACCGCCAGACATCAGATCCCCCCATTCAAGCAAGTCGCTGCGTTGGAGAAGGGTGGCGCCCTTTTCGTTTTCGTCGCGCAGATTGGCTTGCGTCAGCATGCGGCAGAGATGCCCCCAGCCCTTGCGGTCCTGCGGATAGGCGAGAATGTCAGGGGTGCCGTCACCGAAAACCAGCCGGCAGCCGGGATGGTAGGAGAGCGTCTCGACCTTGGCCTGCTGCCAGGCGCGCACCACGCCGGCCACCGTGTTGCGGTCGGCAAGTCCGATCGCGGAAAAGCCGAAAAGCTTGGCGGCGACCACCAGTTCCTCCGGCTTGGAGGCACCGCGCAGGAAGGAGAAATTCGACTGGATGCCGAACTCGGCATAGGGAATGACGGTCAGCGCATTCATGCGAAGACCCCATGCAGGAACCAGCGCGGCGGCACCTGGGAGCCGCCATAGAGGCCTTGCCGGTAGAGCCAGTAGCGGCGTCCGTCGGCATCCTCGATGCGAAAATAGTCGCGTGTCGATGCCACCTCGTCGCTCGCGGCCTCGCGCCACCATTCCGCCGCGATGCGTTCCGGTCCCTCGGCACGCGTCACCCTGTAGAGCGCACGCCGCCAGCGGAAGTTCAGCGGCGGGCCCTCCGGCATTTCGGTGGCCGGCACCTCGATGGGCTCGGGCGAGCGGAACAGCCGGATCGGCCGTTCCGGCGGGAAGATGGTCATCGGCGCCTGCATCCGGTCGGCTTCTTCGGCGGCGTGGTCCGGCGCGGGGCCTCGGTGAAGGGGATCGTGACGACGGCGCGCTCCGGCAGATGGCTTTCCACAGTGACCGGTTGCAGGACCGCGCCCTCGCCGAGCCGGGCGCGGATACGGTCGGCGAACAGCGCGATATCGGCGCCGTCATCGGTCACTTCGCCAGCAAGGTCGGCCTGCTGCATGTCGAAGGCGGCGGCCGACAGCACCGAGAGCCGCACGAGATCGAAGCCATAGCCGGCATCGATATCCTGCTCGAGCGCGGCCAGCCTTTCATGGAACAATTTCTGGATCAGCGGGGGTTCGCGCATCGGCCGCGAGGTGCCGATGGCGATGCGGCTGACGGCGCCGTCGACGCGAAACAAAAGCAGCGCCAGCATCCTGGCGCCCTCGCCACGCGCTCGAGGTCGGTCTTCAATGCCGCCGCCAGCATGCCCACCAGCCGCTCGATGTCCTCGGTCAGGGTGACGGGCTCGCTGAGGTGACGTTCGACCGAAAGCGGCGCGACGGGAAGGCGCGGCGACACCGCTTCGTCGAGGCCAAGCGCCTGGTCGAGGCGCAAAAGCAGCGAGGCGCCGAAGCGGCGGGCAAGCGGCGCGCGTGGTGCCGCCATGACGGCGCCCGCCGTGCGCAGGCCGACGCTTTCCAGGCTGGTGCGGGTCGCCGGCTCGATGCGCAGGGCCGCCAGCGGCAGGGGGCGAGCAAGGCTTCCTCCTCGCCGCCTGCGACAATGCGGTCGCCGGCAAAGCGTGCCGCCGCCCAGGCCGCCCCTGGTGTCGCGGCAAGCCCGGCGCGGACATCGAAACCCTGATGGAAGAAGCGCGACAGGATGTCGTCCAGCATGGCGCGTTCGCCGCCGAAAAGATGGGTGCAGCCGGTGACGTCGAGAAACAGGCCGTCCGTTGCGTCTAGCGCCACCAGTGGGGTGTAGCGGTCGCACCAGTCGGCAAGGCCTTCGAGCAGGCGGCGGTCGGCCTGCGGATCGGCCTCGACGATGTCGATCGACGGATGCATGGCGCGCGCATCGGCGATGCCCATGTCGCGCTTCAGGTGCAGCGCCTCAGCCCGCTCGTCGAGGGCCGAGATACGCTGCGCGTTGCCCTTGCGGTGGCTGATCACCAGCGGCAGGTGATCCGACGGCCGGGAACGCCAGGACCGCCCCAGACGCTGCCGCAGGATCCTTTCGGCCGCGAGATAGGGAAACCACAGCGACAGGATTCTTTGCTCTTTCCTCGCCCCATCTTTCATCGAATGCGCGTTCATCGGGGTTCCACTCCAGTGTGAATTGTCCAGGCAGGGCCGTGCGGCTCTTGCCGATGGTGAGGGTGAAGGCCGGGCGGCCGATCGAGCCGGCGAGCGGCCCGACGATGGTGTCGCGCGGCACCGCCGGTGCCGACGCGACGATGAGACGAACGGGTGCGGCCGTCGGTTCGGGCTCGGCAGCCTGCCGCAGCAGGAACACCGGGCGGCCAGCACTCTGTGCCCGGGCATGCAGCCGGCGCGTCGCGGTCAGGTCGAGCCGCTGCGGATTGCCGCGGATCTCGAGGATGACGGCGGCGAGCGCCGTCATCCGGGCGGCCTCCTCGGCGACCCACAGCGCATCGACAAGTTTTGGCGCCTCAGAAAACAGCAATTGCTCGGCTTCGATGCCGAACGAGGCATGAAGCCCCCTGGCATAGGGAAAGCCGGCCTCGCGAAAAATCTCCGATGTGCCGATCCACAGCACCGGCAACCCTTGCGTCTGCTTGAGGATCAGGCTTGCGAGTGACAAAGCGAAGCCGGAGACGGCTCCGGCATCGCGGGTTTCAACGCCATGGATTTCGCTCAAGGCGGCTTTCGGCAGGCCGCCGCTCAGGGCGGCATCGAGCCGCTCGACGCCGGTGGGCAGGAACGCATCCGGCAGCGCCGCGGCAATGCCACGGCGGACAATTGTCACATCGATGCTGGGGCCGGCGTCGACGCGAACATCGGGAGCCGCGGCGGCCGGCGCCTGCAGGCGCTCGGGCAGCGTTCCCTCGATCTTCGCGATCTGGCGGCGCAGGGCAAAAACAGTCTCCCGCGCCACGGCGGTCATCGCCATGACGGTCAGCTTTCACTCACAATTGTTCCTGTTATGTTCCTATAGATTCCAGAGGGTGCTGGAAGAGTCAAGCGGAGTCATGGGGAATTTATTCCTGCCCCGGGGCTTGTCGGAGGCGTGGGCCGCCCCCGCCATTTGCCGATTGCGGCGCGAAAGCCTATATGCCGGGATCAAAGGACACAGCATGGCCCGCATCTACAAGACCCGCAGCTGGCACGACGAACTTTCGCCGTCGATGGAGGAAATGGAGTTCCTTGCGCTGGAGGCTTACGCCCATCTGCCGGAGGATTTTCGCAAGCTGACCGGCGAGATCGTCATCCAGATCGCCGAGTTCCCGACCGACGAGATCATGGACGATTTGTCGCTGGAAACGCCCTTCGACCTGCTCGGTCTGTTCGAGGGACGCGGCATCGCCGAGCGCTGGAATCCGCAGACCGGCGAAGGCCCGAATCGTATCACGCTCTACCGCCGCGCCATCCTCGACTACTGGGCCGAAAACGAGGAAACGCTGGGCGACATCGTCACCCACGTGCTGATCCACGAGATCGGCCACCATTTCGGCCTCTCGGACGATGATATGGAGAAGATCGAAGAGGCGGCTGAGTAGAACGTCAGAGGCTTGCGCACAGCGGTAAGGAACTGGCGTCTCATTCCCTTTGTCCTGCCGGCCATCTCCCCCCTTGGGGGGGAAGATGGCCGGCAGGACAAAGGGGGCGCTGTCCCGCCAGCGTGGGGCTATACCAATCGCCAAGCCTACCAATCACTCAGCTTGGTATCCGGCCCATATTCCTGACCGTCGATATCCTTGACCACGGCCTGGCCGCAGCGCATCGTCTTGGCCTTCTTGTCGAAGGCATAGGTCGGCGAGCCGAACAGGTGCCAGCCCTTGTTCAGCGCCGCAGTCACCTTGTGGCAGAAGCTGGCATCGTCAGGGCCAGTGAGAAAGCGGTAGAGTTTCATCCGTCAATTCCTGTCGTGAGTGCCCAAAGCCCGCGAGCATCAGGCCGATATCATGCGCCGATGGCCGCCGCCTTCGCCAGCAGTTTTTCAGCTTGCGCCAGGTGCAGCCTCTCGACCATTTTTCCATTCAGCGCAATCACGCCCTTGCCGGCATTTTCCGGAAGCGCAAAGGCGTCCTTCACCAGGCGTGCCTCGGCCACGGCTTCAGCGGACGGCGCGAAGGCCAGGTTCGCCGCTTCGATCTGGGCCGGATGGATGAGGCTCTTGCCGTCGAACCCCATGGCCGCCGCTTCCGTGCATTCATGGGCGAAGGCGTCGAGGTCGCGAAAATCGTTGGAGACGCCGTCGAGAATGTCGAGGCGGCCGGCGCGCGCGGCCAGCACCATCTGCATCAGCCACGGCACGAGGTAGCGCCGGTCAGGCGTCGCCGACACGCCGGTGCCGTTGAGCAGGTCGTTCGTTCCGGCAACGAAACAAGCCAAACGCGAAGCCGGATCGCGGCCAAGTTCGGCAATGGCGCCGATGTTGAGCAGCGCCTTGGGCGTCTCGATCATCGCCCACAGTTTCACGCTGTCGGGAGCAAAATTGTCGTCGAGCACATCGCCGGCCTCAAGCAGGTCGCGCGGCGTGTCGACCTTGGGCAACAGGATGCCGTCGGGCTCGCAGCTAGCGACAGCCAGCAGGTCGTCGGCGCCCCATTCGCTGGCCAGCGCATTGACGCGCACCACCATCTCGCAGCGGCGGCCAAGGTGGTTGGCAACTGGGCGGTTGGCGAAGATGCCGGCCAGTTTTTCACGCACGGCGATCTTGTCGGCCGGGGCGACGCCATCTTCGAGGTCGATGATGACGGCATCGCAGGCAAGCTGCGCGATCTTGGCCAGCGCCTTGTCGTTGGAGGCCGGGATGTAGAGCACCGAGCGGCGTGGGTGATAGGTTTCCATGGCTGATCTATGCCGTCTGTGGATGGTCGAGGCAAGTCGTCTCCAGCCCTGCACGAAAACTGCACACGCCTGCGGAAAACCTCCTCCGATCCGCCCCGCCGTCTCCCTGCCAGCCTGCGAGACAGGCGGCATGCAAAACCGAGCAAAACCCCGTTGGTCCCTTCCTTACCGGCTGCGCAGCGAAGGCTGGTGGCTGGTCGATCCGCCGCGCGCGAATCCGGTGGCGATCCTCATCCCTTTCGCCCGCAAGTGCCCGCCGACCATCCGGCTGGAAGCCGTCAGGAGGGCCAGGTCATGACAGCATTCTTCTCCGCGGCGCCGAGCTATTGCGCCCGCTTCGGTGTTGCCGTGCTGCTGGTCGCGCTGGCGGATTTTCTCTTTTACGGCCAGCCTGCCGGCATCACGGTTTTCCTGTTCGCCATCCTGATTGCCGCCGCCGTGGTGGCCGTGCATCCCGCCGCCTTCAGCGACGGCAGGCTGTGGATCAAGCCCATCGCGCTGCTCGTCGCGCTGCTGCCGCTCGCTGAAAATGTCAGCACGCTGTCGGTATCGATCGCGCTTGCGGCCCTGGTCGTCTTTGCGCTTTCGCTGATCGGTCGGTTGCGCCATCGCATCGCTCGCATTGCCGGCCAGATCGCACTGTTCGGGCTGGCGGCGCCGTTCCGGTTCGCCAACGACTTCATCCGCTGGCGCAGGACGGCGCGTCGCTTCGGCCGGCGCCGCGTCCGGCTGGCAGCGATCGCCGTCTGGGTCATGCCGCTGACGCTGGGCGCCGTCTTCCTGGCGCTGTTCGGCGCCGCCAATCCGGTCATCGACTACTGGCTGTCGCTGGTCGACCTTCTTAAGCTGCTCGATCTCATCCAGCTCACGAGGATTGCCTTCTGGCTGTTCGTGCTGGTCTGTGTCTGGGCCTTTCTGCGGCCACGCCTGCCGCGTCTGGTTCGTCGCATCCCTCGCGCGACGCCGGCGGTGGTCAGCACTCAAGCTGAGAGAATCACCACCATCGAGGATATCCTGTTCGGCAAACCCGCCATCCTGCGCGCGCTTGTTGTCTTCAACATCCTGTTTGCGCTGCAGACCGGGCTCGACGCCACCTATCTGTGGGGCGGGGTGGCGCTGCCCGATGGGCTGAGCTATGCGGCTTACGCGCATCGCGGCGCGTATCCCTTGATCGTCACCGCGCTGCTTGCCGCCGGCTTCGTGCTGGCGGCGCTGCGGCCCGGAAGTGCTGCATCGGCCGATCCGCTCATCCGCCGGCTGGTCTATGCCTGGGTGGCGCAGAATATCATGCTGGTCATCTCGTCGATCCTGCGGCTCGATCTCTATGTCGGCATCTACGCGCTGACCTACTGGCGCATCGCGGCTTTCGTCTGGATGGGGCTGGTGGCATCAGGTCTTGCGCTGATCATAGCCCGCATCGCGCTCGGAAAATCCAATGAATGGCTGTTGTCCGCCAATCTTCTGACGTTATCTCTGACGCTTTATGCCGGCTGTTTCATCAATTTCCCCGCGCTGATCGCCAATTACAATGTCGACCACTCCCTCGAAATGACCGGCCAGGGCATTTCCCTCGACGCCTGGTATCTGCGCTCGCTCGGCCCGGGTGCGTTTCCGGCAATGGATCGCTTCCTCGATCATCAGAGTCGAACCGCCAACAATTCGGTCTTCCGCGAACTGGCAGGGCGGCGCGGCAGCGACGAAGACTGGTACCGCACCATTCAGGAAAACTGGCGGGCCTGGAGCTTTCGCGACTGGCGCCTGCTTCGCTATCTCGACAGCAAGGGGTCGCTCGTGCTTCCTCAGCCTTCGCAACCTTCCTTGCCGGGCCGCTGACCGATGCCGCATCACATCCTCGTCGCCGACGATGACCCGCATATCCGCGAGGTGATCTGCTTCGCGCTGGAAAAGGCCGGCATGAAAACGCTTGGGGTGGCCGACGGCGCCGCCGCCTTGCAGGAGATTGGACGCCGCGCGCCGGATCTCGTCGTGCTCGACATTGGCATGCCGGAGATGGACGGGTTGGAGGTCTGCCGGCGGCTGCGGCACACATCCGACGTGCCGGTGCTGTTCCTGTCCGCGCGCGACGAGGAGATCGACCGCATCCTCGGGCTCGAAATGGGCGGCGACGACTATGTGACAAAACCGTTCAGCCCGCGCGAGCTGGTCGCCCGCGTCAACGTCATCCTGCGGCGCGCGCGCCCGGTGCCGCCCGAACCGGCCGACGACAGGCAGTTCGCGCATGGCAAGCTTGCTCTGGCGCCGGCCAGCCACGCCGCCAGCTTCGATGGCAAACCGCTTGCCCTGACCGGGATCGAGTTCTCGATCCTGAAAGGATTTTTGGCGCGACCGACGCATGTGCTCGACCGCGACGCGGTGATGGCAAACGCCTATGCCGCCAACATCCATGTCGCCGGCCGCACCGTCGACAGCCATATCCGCAACATCCGCGCCAAGCTGGCGGCGGCGGGTTGCCTGGATGCCATAGAGACTGTGCACGGCGTCGGCTTCCGGCTCGGCCGATGCGGTTGACGGCCTCTCGCAAATGGATCGGCCGCAAATGGCGGCCGCGCCTTGCCACGGTCGTCGTTGCCATCCTGATCCTGGTGATGGCCTTGCCGCTGGTGGGCCTGTTCTTCTTTCGGCTCTACGAGAACCAACTGATCCGCCAGACCGAAGCCGAGTTGATCGCGCAAGGTGCCGCCATCGCCGCCATCTATGCGCAGGACGTGCGCGACGCCGGCATCCCGCCGGAAAAGCTCGGCGCGCCGATGGCGCGGGCAAACGGGGATGCGAGCCGAAGCGTCCCTGACCCGCTATACAGGCCGATCGAGCCGCAGCTCGATCTCGCTTCCGACACCGTGCTGCCGACGCGGCCGGCGGCGATGCCTGCCACTATCGATCCCGCCTTCGCCGCCATCGGCGCGCGCCTGTCCGGTGTTCTCGATGCCACGCAGAAAACCACGCTGGCCGGCTTCCGGCTGCTCGACCCAACCGGCGTCGTCATTGCCGGACGTGGCGAGGTCGGGCAATCGCTTGACAGGGTTGAAGAGGTGCGCGAGGCCCTTGCCGGCCGCTATGCCAGTGCGCTGCGGCTGCGCATTCCCAACCAGCCGGCGCCACCGCTCTATTCGGTCAGCCGAGGCACCAAGGTGCGTGTCTTTGTCGCCCTGCCAGTAGCCATAGACGGTAAGGTCGCCGGCGTGGTCTATGTGTCGCGGACGCCCAACAACATCGTCAAGCATCTCTATGGCGAGCGCGGCAAGGTGACCCTGGCGGCAATCGCCATCCTCGGCGGCACGCTGCTCATCGGCCTGGTCTTCCTGCGCACCGTCAGTCGGCCGATCTATGCGCTGATCGACCGCACCCAGCGCATCGCCGCCGGCGACCGCCAGGCCATCAAGCCGCTCGACCACCACGGCACCTATGAAATGGCGGAGCTCTCCGCCGCCTTCCTCGACATGGCGGAAAAGCTGCAGGCGCGATCGGACTCGATCCAGACCTTTGCCACCCATGTCTCGCATGAGCTCAAATCGCCGCTGACGGCGATCCAGGGTGCGGCCGAGCTGCTGCGCGATTCCGGTTCGGCGATGGACCAGGCCGAGCGGCAGCGCTTCTCCAACAACATCGTCACCGATGCGGGGCGGCTCAATCTGCTGGTGCGCCGGCTGCTCGAGCTGGCGCGGGCCGAGAATCTGGCGCCGAGCGGTGAAAGTACCTCGATCGGCGCAGCGCTGGCACTGCTTCCTGTAGACAACAGGCTGGCGGTTCGTGTCGGGGCCGGCGGCGAGATCGGTTTGCGCATATCGGCTGAGAACGCGGCAATCGTGCTTGCCAATCTCATCGACAATTCGGCAAGGCATGGCGCGACGCAGGTTTTGGTCACCGCGGCGAGCACCGGCGGCAAGGCGTCCATCCTGGTCAGCGATGACGGCGCCGGCATTTCGCCGAGCAACCGGGCGCGCATCTTCGAGCCATTCTTCACCACACGGCGCGATTCCGGCGGCACCGGCATGGGGCTCGGCATCGTGCTGGCCCTCCTGAAAGCGCATGATGGTATGATCCGGCTGGTTGACTCCGAACGCGGCACGCGCTTCGAGATTATCTTGCCAACCGCGTGACTCTCGATCAGCGGCTCGAACCGGAAAGGGCATAAAAGCGTGCGCTACGACATCGTCATCATCGGCGGGGCCATCGTTGGATCCTCGATCGCTTATTATCTGCGCGAAGAAGGATTTTCCGGTTCGATCGCGCTGATCGAGCGCGATCCGCAATTTGCGCATGCGGCGACGACGCTGTCCTGCGCCTCGATTCGCCAGCAATTCTCGATCCCGGAAAACATCCGGCTGTCGCAGTTCACGCTGAAACTGTTCCGGCGGCTGAAGGACGAATTCGGCGCGGATGCCGATATCGGCTTCCACGAAGGCGGCTATCTCATCCTTGCCGGCGAGAACGGGCTGCCGATCCTGAAGGCCAATCACCAGGCGCAGATCGCCGAGGGCGCCGACATCCTGCTTGAGGATGCCGACGCCTTGGTGCGTCGCTTCCCCTGGCTGTCGGCCGAAGGCATCACCGCCGGCGCCTATGGCCGGACCGGCGAGGGCTGGTTCGACGCGCATGCGATGCTGATGCTGTTCCGCAAGGCGCTGCGCGAGAAGAAGATCGATTTCATCACAGCTGACGTCACCGGCATCGAGCGGCAGGGCCAGAGCGTGACCAGTGTCAGCCTCGACAATGGGGAAAAACTCAAGGCCGGCATCGTCATCAATGCCGCCGGACCGAATGCCGGCATGGTGGCTGATATGGCCGGGTTGGCGCTGCCGGTGGAGCCGCGCAAGCGCAACGTCTTCGTCTTCGAGGCGCGCGAGAAATATGCCGACATGCCGCTGCTGGTCGACCCGAGCGGCATCTGGCTCAGGCCGGAAGGCTCGGTCTACATCACCGCTGGTGCCGAGCCGGAAGAGTGCGACGGGCCCGCCGATCCCCAGGATTTCGATGTCGACTGGCCGCTGTTCGAAGAGGTGATCTGGCCGGTGCTGGCCACCCGCATCCCGGCCTTCGAGGCGATCAAGCCGACTCGCGCTTGGGTTGGCCACTACGACTACAACACGCTCGACCAGAACGCGGTGATCGGCCCGCATCCGCAGGTGACGAATTTCCTGTTCGCCAACGGCTTTTCCGGCCACGGCCTGCAGCAGGCGCCGGCCGTCGGCAAGGCGCTGGCCGAACTGATCGTGCATGGCGGCTACCGCACGGTGGACTGCTCGGCGTTTGGCTATGGCCGGGTTGCGGAAGGGCGGGCGTTTAGGGAATTGAATGTGATTTGAGGTGTAGGCGTTGGGAACATGCCGTTCCCGCCGAGTTCCCGCCCACCCCCCCCTCTGGCCTGCCGGCCATCTCCCCCGCAAGGAGGGAGATTACACGCTCAATCGCTTTCGCCAATCTCGAAACGTGACAGGGGTGACGCGGCGTCGAAGCTGTCGATTCCCCACTTGCGGGGGAGATGGCCGGCAGGGCCGAGGGGGTGCTGTCCCGCCGACATCAAATGCACCGCCACGAGTCGGCTAAGCCGCGGCCAATCTCCCAGCGTCAAAATACACCTGCAGCCAGGCCAGCACCCTGCCCCAGCCCTCGGCGTGTTCAGCCGCCGCGTCGCTCAAGCCAGTAAAGCCGCCATGACAGATGGTGACGCGCGTGCCATCGGCGATCGGCTGCAGCAGCCAGGCGACCGTCGTTTGCCGCCGGCCAAGAGTGGGATGGTCCCACTCATAGGCCCGCGTCTGCACGATCCGGCGCGGCGCCTCGATGTCGAGTAAGTCGCCGCTCGCTGGCAGGTCCCTGCCGTCTGCCGTTCGAACGGTGACCTTCCAACGGCCGCTGATGCGAAGATCGGCCGACCAATCGACCATCCGGTAGGTGTCGGCGGACCCCCACCAGCGCTCGACCTCGTCCGTGACCAGGGCCTGGAAAATCCGCTCGGCGGGTGCGCCGATGTCGGCGCTTGCCATGACGGTCTCGCCATTGGTCATGCTGTGGACGACAGGGACATGCAGCATAGGTGCCTCCAAAAGTTTGTTTCGCAGCCGAAACCAAGCTTCAACCCTTCGATGGCGGGCGCTCGAAACCCTTGCCGGTCTCGAGCAGGCTCTTGAGGCTCGCCAGCACCAGCGGCCAGCCCTTGGAGACATTCGGGATCAGCCGGTGCGCGCCGTCGGCCTCGTGGGTGACGGCAAGCTTCATCAACTCGCCGTCCTGTTCGATGGCGAAGGTGCAGCGCGTGTAGCCGTCTTCCTTGACCTCCGGCATCCATTCATTGCGCCATTTGATGACCAGGCGTCGCGGCGGGTCGATTTCGAGGATCTCGCCGCTGTCGGCGACGCTCCCGTCGGGGAAGATCAGTTTCCAGCTGGAGCCGACCTTCCACTCGCTCTCCTGATAGGAGCAGAGGAAGAACTGCCGGTTGAACTCCGGATCGGTTAGCGCCTCCCAGAGTTTTTCGGGCGTGGTGCGGATGTAGGTCACGTAAACGAAGCTGTTGCTCATCAGTCTTCCCTTTCGAGGCGTTTCTTCAGGTCACTCAATGCATCCAGCCGATGGCGCTCGAACTTGCCGATCCAGCGTTCGGCGATCTCGTTGATCGGAACCGGGTTGAGGTAGTGCTGCTTCTCGCGTCCCTTGCGGAGCGTGGTGACGAGGTTGGCTTCCTCCAGGATCGCCAGGTGCTTGGTCACCGCCTGGCGTGTCATGTCCATCTCCGCGCACAGCGCGTTCAGCGTCTGCCCGTTCCGGGCATGGAGGTTGTCCAGCAATTGCCGGCGTGTCGGGTCGGCCAAGGCGCGAAAGACGGCATCCATGCTCATGATCTTAATATGCAACCATTTGGTTGCATGTCAAGCGGCAAGATTTCGCGCCGTTGGCCGCTGGATGCGATCACAGGGGAAAAAATGTCAGCGCTTGCGGGAGAACCAGAAGGCGTCAGGCATGCGCGTCATGCCGATGCGCTCATAGAAGCCGACGGCGTCGGGCATGGAGATCAGGCTGATGGCGACGGACGGTCCGAGCTGCCGACGCGCCTCGTCCATCAGGCCATTGCCGATGCCGAGCCGTTGCGCCGATTGGGAAACGGCGAGCTCGGAGATGTAGCAGACCCAGGAGAAGTCGGTGATGGCGCGGGCAACGCCGATCAGCGGCTTGCCCTCCACATTGAGACGCGCCGTCAGCACCAGGTTGGCGCCTGACAGCATCGCCTGCAGGCGAGTACCGTCATCGACAGGCCGTGTTTCGCCGAGGCCGGATTCCACCAGCACACGACGGAATTCGGCGATGTCGAGCGCGGGCTCGCGGGCATAGAGGACATGGGAGTTTTCTGCCATGTCAACCAGACTGCACCATCGGGCGGTGAATTCGAAGCCGTTTTGCGCTGCTGGCCATCCTGCACAAACAGTTGCCTTTTATTTGCCCGCGGCTTTGTGTAAACCGTGCCTCAGCAATCCCCCGAAACAAGAACACTGGGCAAAAGCCATGGAAAAATTCACCAAGCTCACCGGCGTCGCCGCTCCCATGCCGATCGTCAATGTCGACACCGACATGATCATCCCCAAGGATTATCTCAAGACGATCAAGCGCACCGGGCTTGGCACCGGCCTGTTCGCCGAAATGCGCTACAATGACGACGGTTCGGAAAATCCGGATTTCGTGCTCAACAAGCCGGCCTACCGCAAGGCGCAGATCCTGGTTGCCGGCGACAATTTCGGCTGCGGTTCGAGCCGCGAGCACGCGCCTTGGGCGCTGCTCGATTTCGGCATTCGCTGCGTCATCTCGACCTCGTTCGCCGACATCTTTTACAATAACTGTTTCAAGAACGGCGTGCTGCCGATCACCGTCAGCCCCGAGGATCTCGAAAAGCTGATGGATGACGCCTCGCGCGGCTCCAACGCCACCTTGTCGATCGACCTCGAGGCCAAGGAAATCCGCGGTCCCGATGGCGGCGTGGTCGCGTTCGACCTCGACGATTTCAAGCGGCACTGCTTGCTCAACGGGCTCGACGATATCGGCCTGACCATGGAAAAGGCCGGCGCCATCGCTTCGTTCGAGAAGAAAAACGCCGAACAGCGCCCCTGGGCCTGAAATACGCGGCCTGACCGCAAAGCCGCGCCGACGGCGAGTCTTCGGATAAGACGAGGACTTGTCATGACACGTTCGCTTGTTGCCGGTGCCTGCGGGCTGATGATGTCGATCCTGCTGCCGGCAACGAGCCTGTTCGCCCAGGCGCCTGTCATCGACCAGCAGGCGCCCATCCCGTTCGAGGGCGGTCAATTTACCATCACCCAGCAGGAGCCGGACGGCGAAAAGGTGCTCGCCTACGACGGCCAGAAGCTGGCGAGCAATTATGACGTCTTCTTCGACAGGATCGTCAACATCGCCGGCGTTGAAGTGGCGTTGGTCGATGTCGGCGACGGCAATATCGACCATCTCTGCGGTCCTCCCGTGATGATCGCGTGGAAGCCGAAAGGCGGCACGATCCAGGGTATCACGGTCGAGCAGGATGGATGCGGCGCACCGGCGTCGGTGACCGACGATGTCATCTATTTCGTCCCCTATCTGTTGCCGGGCGCCTCCAAGCGGGCGATGCAATGGTTGCCCACCGACGGGCTGACGATTGCGGGCAATCTCACCTACATGCCGGATCCCGGCACGGGCTGGAAAGATGTCGACGTGTCGAAATACGAGGACATGATCGACGCTTTCCACAACGAGGCGGTCTACAGGGACGCTGCGGCCTTGCTTGGCAACGACATGACCGTTCTGGCAGCCAGTTTCCTGGCCGCAGGCGGGACGAAAACAACTGCGTCCGGCATCGTCTATTTCGACGGCTGCGCGCCGCACAATTGCGGCGGCAATCACGGTTTCATGGCGGTCGACGCGGCCAACCAAAAGCTCTATTTCGCCCGCAGCAGCGGCAAGCCCGTGATGGATGCATGGCCGCCGGTGCAGAGCTGGCCGGCCGAGGTCAAGGCGGCGCTGGACGAGGCGTTTGGATCTGCAAATTAGAGCGGTATGAGGGCGTTTTGGTCTGTCGCGATCCTTCCCACCCCCCTCTGCCCTACGGGCATCTCCCCCGCAAGGGGGAGATTGGCAGCGTCGGCGTCCCGCCCGTCTCTGCAACGTTGGTAATTGGCAAAGGCATCCGTGACATCCGATCTCCCCCCTTGCGGGGGAGATGGCCGGCAGGCCAGAGGGGGGTGCTGTCCCGCGATGCAAAAGGCTATCCGCCCTTGAAATCTCGCCGCCCAGTCGCCCAGTGGTGTGGACTGGCGTTTCATTCCCGGCTGGATATGATCTGACGAAACGGAGGATCATCATGACTCGTTCGCTTCTTGCCGGCGCTTGCGGGCTGGCCCTTTTCCTGCTGCCTGTGACGAGCGCTTATGCCCAGACGCAGACGCCCGCGGCGCAGCTGGCGCCCTCCGCCGACAAACCGGCCACCGACCAAGGTACAGGCGCCGCCGATGCTTCCGACGACGACAAGCAGGCGCCTGTGCCATTCGAAGGCGGCCAGCTGACCATCACCCAGCCGGAACAGGACGGCGAGAAAGTGCTTGCCTATGACGGCCAACAGCTGGCGAGCAATTATGACGTCTTCTTCGACAAAATCGTCGAGGTCGGCGGTGTCAAGGTGGCGCTGTTCGATGTCGGCGATGGCGGCAATCAATGTGGCCCTGCCACGGTGATCGTCTGGAAGCCGGAAGGCGGCACCATCCAGAGCACGACGGTCGAGCAGGACGAGTGCGGCGCGCCGCCATCGGCGGTGTCCGACAACGCCATCTATTTCGTGCCCTATCTGTTGCCGGGGGATGAGAAGCCGGCTTTGCAATGGTCGCCGACCGAGGGGCTGACGACTTCAGGCAACCTGACCTACATGCCGGAACCTGGCACCGACTGGAAAGACATCAATCCGGAAAAGTACCAGAACATCATCGACGCCTTCCACAATGAGGCCGTCTACAAGGAAGCGCAAAAGCTGCTCGGCAAGGACATGCCCGACATGGCGACCAGCCTGCTGGTCGGCGGCGGCACGGAAAAGACCGCTTCGGGCGCCTTCTACGCCAGCGGCTGCGTGCCGCATGACTGCGGCGGCAATGACGGCTTCATGGCGGTCGACCCGGCCCAGCACAAGCTCTATTTCGCCCGCCGCGGCGACAATGGCCAGCCAAACGCCTGGCCGGCGGTAACGACATGGCCGGCCGATGTGAAGGAGGCGCTCGACAAGGCGTTCGGGTCGGCGAATTAGGATATATTGATACTCAGGTGATGCCAGCCGGCAAACGGCTGATACCTGCGCTTCCGGTGCTCACGTACCCAAAAGTACGCTCCGCTCCGGTTCTCGGAGCCCACCATTCTCGGCGCGGCCTGACCTGAATCTCAACATATCCTCCATCGTCGCGACAACAGCCAATCCCGTCTGGCCTATGGCAGGCCCGACCTGTTCCCGGCAAAATGATCGCCACAATGCTGCGAGGCACCCCATGCGAAAACTGATTTCCACCGGCTCGCCGTTCGAAAAGACCGCCGGCTATTCGCGCGCGGTGGTGCAGGGCGACTGGTGTTTCGTGTCCGGAACGACCGGCTATGACTATGCGACGATGACGATGCCGGAGACGGTCGAGGCGCAGACGCGCAATTGCCTGGCGACCATCGGCAAGGCCTTGCAGGACGGCGGCTTCGAGATGGCCGACGTGGTGCGGGCGCATTACTACATCACCGATGCCGCCTTCGTGGACATCGTCTTCCCGATTCTGGGCGAGACGTTCGGCGACGTCAGGCCAGCGGCGACGATGATCGTTTGCCAGCTTAACAAGCCGGAAATGAAGATCGAGATCGAAGTGACGGCGCTGCGGCGCACGGCATGAAGGGCCGGCAGGCGATGAAAGTCCTGCGTATCGTTGCCAACATCGAGACATCCGACATCGCGGCGGCGAAGCGCTTCTACCAGGACGTGCTCGGCCTCGACGTGGTCATGGACCATGGCTGGATCAGGACCTTGGGCTCGCAAGACAAAATGAACGTTCAGATCAGCTTCGCCGCCGAAGGCGGCTCCGGTTCCCCGGTGCCGGATCTCTCGATCGAGGTCGACGATGTCGATGCGGCGCTCGACGCCATGAAGGCGGCCGGCCTTGCCATCGAATACGGCCCGGCCGACGAGCCCTGGGGTGTGCGGCGCTTTTATGCGCGCGATCCGTTCGGCCGGCTGGTCAACATTCTCTCGCATCGGTGATCGCCGTTGTAACGCGCAGGCTTGCGCGCCGGGCGCTTGGCGTTTAGCAAGGCCGCGGTTCAATTCTTTCCAGGACGGTTCTCCATGGCAACGAAGCATCTTTTCCTGCTCGCCGGCGACGGCATCGGTCCGGAGGCGATGGCCGAGGTCAAGAAGCTGATCGCCGTCATGAACGACAAGCTCGGCAGCGGCTTTGCCACCGAGGATGGTCTGGTCGGCGGCTGCGCCTACGATGCGCATGGCGCGGCGATTTCCGATGCCGACATGGAAAAGGCTATGGCGGCCGACGCAGTGCTGTTCGGCGCCGTCGGCGGGCCGAAATGGGATGCGGTGCCTTACGAGGTCCGCCCCGAAGCGGGCCTGCTGCGGCTGCGCAAGGACATGGAGCTGTTCGCCAATCTGCGCCCCGCCATCTGCTATCCGGCGCTCGCCGCATCCTCGTCGCTCAAGCAGGAGGTGGTCGAAGGCCTCGACATATTGATCGTGCGCGAGCTGACCGGCGGCGTCTATTTCGGCGAACCCAAGCAAATCATCGATCTCGGCAACGGCCAGAAGCGCGGCATCGACACGCAGGTCTACGATACGTTCGAGATCGAGCGCATTTCGGGCGTCGCGTTCGAGCTGGCGCGCACGCGCAAGAACCATGTCACCTCGATGGAAAAGCGCAACGTCATGAAGTCGGGCGTGTTGTGGAACGAGGTCGTCACCCAGACCCACAAGGCGCGCTACTCCGACGTCAAGCTCGACCACATGCTTGCCGATGCCGGCGGCATGCAGCTGGTGCGCTGGCCCAAGCAATTCGACGTCATCGTCACCGACAATCTGTTCGGCGACATGCTGTCCGACATCGCCGCCATGCTGACCGGCTCGATCGGCATGCTGCCGTCGGCCTCGCTCGGCGCGCCGGACGTGAAGACCAAGAAGCGCAAGGCGCTGTACGAGCCGGTGCACGGTTCGGCGCCGGACATTGCCGGCAAGGGCATCGCCAACCCGATCGCCATGATCGCCTCCTTCGCCATGTGCCTGCGCTATTCTTTCGGCATGGTCGACGAAGCCGACCGTGTCGAAGCCGCGATCGCCGCCGTGCTCGACCAGGGCTTGCGCACCAAGGACATCCTGTCGGCGGGCATGACCGAGGTCAGCACCGTAGAGATGGGCGACGCGATCATCGCCAAATTCCTCGGCTGATCGCGTGACGGTCGACGTCCGCTGGGCGACGATCGAGGATGCGACCGCGCTCGCCACCATGCTGTGCGAGATGGCCGTGCATTACCGGCAGCCGCCGCTCGACCACGAGCGGGCCTTGTTAGCGGCGCGGAAATGGCTCGGCGAGGAAAGCCCGGCCTATCCGCATTTCGCGCTGGCTTTCGTCGAGGGCGAGGTCAGCGGCCTGGTGTCGGTGGCGATCGCGCATCCCGGCATCGATCTCGAGCGGTTGCTGTTCCTCAAGGACCTGTTCGTGCGCGACAAGGCTCGCAACGCCGGCGTCGGCCGGGCGCTGATCGGCTTTCTCGCCGGCCATTGCCGGCGCCATGGCATCGGCCGTATCGACTTGACTACCGAGGACTGGAACGAGGGCGCGCTGCGGTTCTACGACAGGCTCGGCGCCGAGCGCCACGGCCAAAAGGTCTTTCTCAGGCTTTCGAGCGAGGCACTTAAGGTGGCTAAACCCTGACGCCCGCTGGCATCCGCCCCCAGGGATTGTCGCCCACCTGAGACGGCATAAATCCGAAGACCAGCAAGGCAATGCTGCTAATGGGCGGCATGAAGCAGAGCAGAGCAAACCAGCCGCTCAGACCGGCGTCATGCACGCGCCGCACGATGAGCGCAATCGATGGCAGGATCAATCCCGAAATGAAAACCGGGAGGGGTATGAACCCGATGAACCCTATCGGCATCCTGTCTGCGTTGGCTTCGAAGCCGTTGATCGCCAGGTCAACGAGTATTCCGAAGCCTAAGAGTGCGAACATCCCAAGGGTGTAGAATAGCCAGAAGGCCCAGAATTCCTTGCGACGGGCGCGTCCGTTGAAATTGCCGTAGTCAGCAATCACCGCGCCAGAAGTAAGCCCACAGTCCGACCGACGCTATAGGCCGGTTTTCGGCACGACGGCCAGGTTGCCGTGGCCGACCGGTGCTTGGCGACGGCGCGGTTGCGGCGACGGCGACTATGTCGTGCGCGGTACCGTCGTCTGGCTGGAACTCGACGAGAGTGCCCCTGGCGAGGGTCACATCCTGGCGCAGATCGCTGCGGGCAAAGATATATCGCTTGCCGTCGACCCCGTTGATGTAACCGTAGTCCTGACCGTCGTCGTAGTGGAACACCGTGCCGCGCATACTCTGCCCCCGCCATATTGCGTCGCGCAAATACTACTCAGGGTTGCTCATGATTGCAATACACGCGCAATAGCTACGTCCTGATACCCGCCGGCACTGGTCCCCACTGGTTTTCCCTGGCCTGTGTGGGGATCAGCGCGAAGACCAGGATGATCAGGCTGCCGATGGTGGGGATGAGGATCAGCAGACAGAGCCAGCCCGACAGGCCGATGTCGTGCAGCCGGCGGACGATCATGCCGAGGCTGGGCAGAAATGTCGCGAGCAGGAAGGTGCCGCACAGGCCAACGGTCACCGCCGCCGATACATCACTGTCGAAATGGCCCATATCCGTATCGGTGAACAGGCCGATGCCGCCGATGATCAGCAGGCAAACAGTCCAGAACAGGCAGTAGCCCCAATATTCCTTGCGCCGGGCGCGGCCGGCGAAGTTGAAGTAGTTCCGCGTCACGCCGCGCCAGAAATAGCCCCACAAATCGGTGGGCTCGGCAGGCTCTGAGGCGCGACCGAAATGCTGGGCCTGGGGTGCAGCGGCGGCAGACGGTTTGTTGGCTTGAGGCTGCGCGGCGCTCGTGCCGGCGTCGACGACCGGGGCTGCGGTCTGGGCGGCGATCGAAAAGACGTCGCGCGCCTGCCCACCACCCGGCTGGAACTCGACGGCCGTGCCCTTGGGCATGGCGGTTTCCGCGCGCAGGTTCTCGCGGGTGAAGGTGTAACGGTTGCCGTCCGCTCCGGTGATGAAGCCGAAGCCCTGCTCCTCGTCATAATGAAGCACTTCGCCGCGCATATCCTGCCCCCCTCTCGCCACGTCCCGGCCAAGATGTGGCACAGGCCGCGCCTATGGGCAAGGCCGCGTTGGGATGCGGCCCGACGTCTTGCGGGCAGGTGAAGCCGCCCCCAGGCCCTACGAGGGCCGCTTCTTCGCCTTCTTGTGTTTCGGGCGCCCCGTGTTTTCGAACTTCGGCTTGCCCGGCTTTTTGGCCCACGGCTTTGCCTCGAATGCGGCTGGGCGCTGATCGGCCGATGCCGGTGCCGCTGCACGCTCTCGAATTTGCGCTTCGGCGCGTTCGGGTCGAACGGCGCCTTGCCGCGATGCGGTTTCTTGTCTGGGCCTGGCGGCTGATAGCCGGCCCGCGACAGGTCGGGCGTGCCGTCCAGCCGCTTCACCACGATGTTGTTCTGCAATTTGCGGTCGGGACCGATCGCTGCCAGGAAACGGTCGGCCCAGTCGGCCGCTATCTGCACGAAGGTCTCTTCCGGCTGCATCTTGATGGCGCCGATCTCGCGCTTGCTGATGCTGCCGGCGCGGCACAGCATCGGGATCAGCCAGCGTGGCTCGGCATTCTGCCGGCGTCCGATCGACAGCGAGAACCAGACGCTGGCGCCGAAATCGTCGCGGCGGCTGGGCGCCTCATCGCGGCGTGCGAAGTTTTCGCCCGCCGGTCTTTCACGAGACGGCGTGAACGGCGCGATTTCCAGGAGATCTTCCGGCGCCGAGCGGCTTGAACGGCACAGGCGCACGAAGGCCGCCGCCACCTGTTCGGCGCCATGCTTTTCGAGAAGCTCACCGATGAAGCCGCGTTCCTCATCCTTCACAGGCTCGCTGAAGGCGGGGTCGGCAAGTATGCGCTCATCGTCACGGCGCAGCACGTCGTCGGCCGAGGGCGGGCTGGCCCATGTCGCCTTGAGGCCGGCGTTCTGCAACAGCCGTTCGGTGCGCTTGCGGGCGCTGTTGGGGACGATCAGCGCGCTGACGCCCTTGCGGCCGGCGCGTCCGGTTCGGCCGCTGCGGTGCAGCAGCGTCTCCGGGTTGGTCGGCAGGTCGGCGTGGATCACCAGCTCGAGATTGGGCAGGTCGATGCCGCGCGCCGCAACGTCGGTGGCGATGCAGACCTTGGCGCGGCCGTCGCGCATTGCCTGCAGCGCATGGCTGCGCTCGTTCTGGCTGAGTTCGCCCGACAGCGCGACGACGGAAAAGTTGCGGTTGTTGAAGCGCGCGGTGAGATGGTTGACGGCGGCACGCGTGTTGCAGAACACCAGCGCGTTCTTGGCCTCATAAAAGCGCAGCACGTTGATGATGGCGTTCTCGCGGTCGGCCTGGGCAACGCTCAGCGCCCGGTATTCGATGTCGAGATGCTGCTTTTCCTCGCCGGCGGCCGAGATGCGCACGGCATCGCGCTGATAGCCCTGGGCGAGCGTGGCGATGGAGCGCGGCACGGTGGCCGAGAACATCAGCGTCCGGCGCTCGGCTGGTGCGGCGTCGAGGATGAATTCGAGGTCCTCGCGAAAGCCGAGATCGAGCATTTCGTCGGCTTCGTCCAGCACCACGGCCTTGAGCGCCGACATGTCGAGCGAGTGCCGCGTGATGTGGTCGCGCAGGCGGCCGGGCGTGCCGACGACGATGTGGGCGCCGCGCTCCAGCGCGCGCCGCTCGGTGCGCATGTCCATTCCGCCGACGCAGGACGCCACCGTGGCGCCGGTGAGCTCGTAGAGCCATTCCAGCTCGCGCGTCACCTGCAAGGCCAGCTCGCGCGTCGGCGCCACCGCCAGCGCCAGCGGCCGCGGCCTGGGAAAAGCGCTCCGCGTCGCCCAGCAGGGTCGGCGCCAGGGCGAGGCCGAAGGCCACGGTCTTGCCGGAGCCGGTCTGCGCCGACACCAGCGCATCGGCCTGCCCCAGTTCGGGCGCCAGGACCGCCTTTTGCACCGGCGTCAGTTCGGTATAGCCGCGCTTTTCCAGCGCCCTGGCCAGCGCTGGGACAATAGCTTCGAAGTTGGACATCTCACTCTTTCGGAATTCGGGGTCTGCGCTCGTCATCGAGCACGTGCCGGGGCTGACGCAGCGCCAGCCAAACAATCTTGGCTGTTCGTACTTCTTGCCGCCACCATTGTACAGGGCAAGTGGCCGGACGGCAGGGCAATTGACTCTTGACGCAAACCGCGTAAAAGCCGGCACCGAACAGGACGGTTTCGATGCGCGGCCTTTTGATGGCTCCTCTTGCATTCGATTTCCATGGCCACAATGCAAATCATTGGGCCGGGCGCGTTGTCGCGTCTTCTCGTTCCAGCAAAACCGTGTTCTTGGCCAAAACTGGCAAAACCACCACCAAAACGGTGTGATTCCCTTGGCCTAACCACCCTCTCCCGGGTCCGGCCCGGGGGACGGAACCCGCTTCGGCCGGCGGGTTTTCTCCAAAAACCGAGCGGAGAGGGACAGGAGATCTTTATGAGTTTCAAGGTTGCGATCGTCGGTGCCACGGGCAATGTGGGCCGGGAAATGCTCAACATACTGGAAGAGCGCGGCTTTCCAGTGAGCGAAGTTGTGGCGCTGGCCTCGCGGCGCAGCCAGGGCACCGAAGTGTCGTTCGGCGACCGCACGCTGAAGGTCAGGGCGCTCGACCAGTATGATTTTTCCGACACCGACATCTGCATCATGTCGGCCGGCGGCAATGTCTCCAAGGAATGGTCGCCGAAGATCGGCAAGCAGGGCTGCGTCGTCATCGATAATTCGTCAGCCTTCCGCTACGACCAGGACGTACCGCTGATCGTGCCGGAAGTGAACCCGGACGCGATCTCGCTGTTCACGCGCAAGAACATCATCGCCAACCCGAACTGCTCGACGGCGCAGCTGGTGGTGGCGCTGAAGCCGCTGCATGATTTCGCCACCATCAAGCGCGTCGTTGTCGCCACCTACCAGTCGGTGTCGGGCGCCGGCAAGGAAGGCATGGACGAGCTGTTCACGCAGACCCGCGCCGTGTTCGTCGCCGACCAGGTCGACGTCAAGAAGTTCACCAAGCGCATCGCCTTCAACGTCATCCCGCATATCGACGTCTTCCTCGACGACGGCTTCACCAAGGAAGAGTGGAAGATGGTGGCCGAGACCAAGAAGATGCTCGACCCCAAGATCAAGCTGACGGCGACCTGCGTGCGCGTGCCGGTGTTCATCGGCCATTCGGAAGCGGTCAACATCGAGTTCGAAAAGCCGATCACCGCCGATGAGGCGCGCGATATCCTGCGCGAGGCGCCAGGCTGCCAGGTCTTGGACAAGCGCGAGGACGGCGGCTACATCACGCCGCTGGAATCGGCCGGCGAGGACGCCACCTTCATCTCGCGCATCCGCGAGGATTCGACCATCGACAACGGGCTGTCGATGTGGATCGTCGCCGATAATCTGCGCAAGGGTGCGGCGCTCAACGCGGTGCAGATCGCCGAGCTGCTGGTCGAGCGCGGCCTGATCCAGCCGAAGAAGAAGGCGGCTTAGGTTTCGCTCACGGGCCGTATCGCCGCTGCCGCGGCGGGCCCCCGCGTGGGCGCCGGAAAGCCGGCGGCCCGCGGTCGCGGGCTCGGCCTTTGGCCGGGGCGTTTCTTCCTTCTCCCCTTGTGGGAGAAGGTGGATCGGCGCGTAGCGCCGAGACGGATGAGGGGTGTTCCAGCGGAGTGAGACGTTGGCGTTCCCTTCATGACTAACACTCAGCCCGTAGATATCATCCTGCGTCCGGCCATCGGTTCGGACGCAGCCGCCATCGCGAAGATCATGCGGGCCGCGCTTCGGTCGTTCGACTGGATGCTGGTCATCCATACGCCGGACGAGGACCTTGGCTTCATCCGCGATGTCGTGCTGCCACGGCAGCAGGTGACGGTCGCTGGGGCCGGCATGGCCATTGTCGGCTTCATTGCCATCGGCGGTGAATGGGTGGAGCAGCTCTATCTCGATCCGGCCTGCACGGGACAAGGCATTGGCAGCCGGTTGCTGATCAACACGACCGCCGCCTTGCCGGTGGTCAAGCTGCATTGCTTCCAAGCCAACACCGGCGCCCGGCGCTTCTATGAGCGCCAGGGCTTCATTGCCGAGGGTCTTGGCGACGGCACCAACAACGAGGAAGGTCTGCCTGACATCCTCTATGTCCGCAGGCGTTGATTCAGCCGGCGCTGTCCTTGGCCAGCTGGCGCAGCAAATCCAGTGCCTCCTCCGCCCGGTCGGCAGAGACGAACAGATGATCGTGATAGAAAGCCGAGACCGGGTTGACGCCCATGCCAGCGGCGGCCAGCCGTGTGGTGATGGCGGCGAGGAAGCCGACGGCTTCCAGCGACGAATGGATGTTCAGCGTCACCATCCGGCAGCGGAAGGAAGCGGCAAGTCCCGCAGCGCTGGCCGCGCCCTCAGTTACGATCAGCGTCACGCCCTCGCGTTCGCGGAAGATCATCACTGGGTCTAGGCCTTCCGGCTGAGCAACGCCGGGCGCCAGCGTGGCGAAGACATAGGTGCCGGCCAGCAGTTCCGGCGTCATCGATGCCAACAGTGTCTTCAGATTGGTCTCGCCGGCCATTTTTTCCTCTCGACTGATGCAGGGCGCAGGCTCTTCAATAACTGCCGCCGAAGCATACCGATAGTCCGCACACTGCACGCACGACATGGCGATGTCGCTGACGGCTGAGCTTGCCCGCCTGTTGCCTCGCACAATAGCGAAGCTCAGGGCCGATGCCGGTCCGTGAAAGGTCTTTCGATGATCGTTCGCCCGCGCCCCACCTTCCTGCAGTTGTTCTTCGTCATGCGCGGCTCGGTGGTGCCACGCATCCTGCCGCAGATCCTGGGTTTCGCGCTTTATTCCGCGGTCATCCTTGCCGCGGCGCGCCAGTTCCATCTCGATTTCAGCGTCTTCAACATCACGCCTTTTGGGTTGGTCGGCGTCACGTTGTCGATCTATCTGTCGTTTCGCAACAACGCCGCCTACGACCGCTGGTGGGAGGCGCGCAAATTGTGGGCACGCTGGTCTTCGAAATCCGCAATCTGGCGCGCGCCACCACCAGTCTCATCGCCGATCCGGCCGAACAGCGCGCGCTGCTGATGGAGGCGCTCGCCTTCTGTCATTTCCTGCGCGGCCAGTTGCGCAAGATCGACAGCATGAAGGACGCCCGCGCCTTCATCGCCGCCGAGGCGGATACGGCCGCGAACTTCGCCAACCCGGCGGACGAGATGGTCAGGCGCATGGGCCGGCGCGCCAACGTGCAGCGCCGGGCAGGTCAGCTCGATCCGATCGGGTTCCGCATCCTCGATGAAAGGCTGGCATCGATCACCGCCATCCAGGCCGGCTGCGAGCGCATCGCCGGCACGCCCTTGCCCTTCGCCTATACGCTTTTGGTGCATCGCACGGCTTACATCGTCTGCCTGCTTCTGCCCATCGGCCTGATCTCGACCACCGGCTGGGCAACGCCGCTGTTCACGGCGCTGATCGCCTACACCTTCTTCGGCCTCGACGCGCTCTCGGAAGAACTCGAGGATCCGTTCGGCACCGAGCCCAACGACCTCGCCCTCGACGGTCTCTGCCGCGTCTGCGAGATCTCGGTGTTCGAAGCGCTGGGCGAGACGCCGCCGAAGATGCTGCCGGCCGAGAAGTTCTATTTTTCATAGGCAGTCCCTGGTCCGGTCGGCGTTCAATCGTCCTGGGGAGAGGCGCAGGGATATTTCAGCCTTCTCGGTGTAGGCCCTTGACGCGTGGCTTGATGCCACTTATAGAACCAAAAGGTTACATAACCATTTGGTTTGATACGATGACAACCGACAGCCTCAGCATGACCCTCGCGGCGCTTGCCGACCCGACGCGTCGCGCCATCCTGGCACGGCTGTCGCGTGGCGAGGCCTCGGTGACGGAGCTGGCGGAGCCCTTCGCCATGAGCTTTCCGGCGGTGTCGAAGCATCTCAAGGTGCTGGAGCGCGCGGGTCTGGTCGCGCGCGGTCGCGACGCGCAGTTCCGGCCGCGCCGCCTGCAGCCAGAACCATTGCGTGAGATCGACAAGTGGCTGGAATCCTATCGCGCGCTGTGGGACGCCCGGTTCGACCGGCTCGAAACCTATCTGCAGGTTCTGCAGAAGGGCGATCCCGACGGCAGCCACAACTGAAGCCGGCAGGCTGATCAAAGAGGGGCAGAAAAGTGACAGACCAGTCGATAGAACTTCCATCCGACCACCCGGTGATCATCATCACCAGGACGTTCGATGCGCCGCGCGCGTTGATGTTCAAGCTGTTCACCGATCCATACCACCTGGTGCGATTCTGGGGGCCGGAAGGATCGAGTTATCCGGTCTGCGAGATGGATGTGCGGCCGGGCGGCGAATGGCGCCTGACCATGCGTTTTGCCGACGGCAGCGAATATCCCACCAACAGCGTCTACCTGGAGATTGCGCCGCCGGAACTGATCGTTTATCGCGACGCGCCGCTCGATCGCGGCCAATGGCAGGACAGCCTGCCTCCGCCCAACATGGTGACGACGATCCTGTTCGAGGATATCGGCGGGCAAGACGCGGATCATCGCCAACATCCGCGCCAACTCGATCGTCGCCCGAGACATGGCGGTGAAGATGGGCTTCGGCCAGATGGTCATGGCTAGCTATGCGCGCCTGGAGGCCTATCTCAAGACGCTTTGAACGAGGCGCGGTCTCGGCTCCGGCGAAGGTCGCTGTGCCGGATAGCAAAAGAATCCCGTTGCGTGTCGAGTCATCGTCCCGCCGCGCGTCCTTGGATCGACCTTCACGAAGAAGGCCGGCGCTTTGAACCCGAAACACCGGAGGAAGACAATGACCATTTCTCATACCGCGCCCGTCTCGGCGGGCGCCCTGTGGACCGGCCGCGCCCTTAGCGGCGTCATCGTGCTGTTCATGATCTTCGACGGCGCCATCAAATTGCCGCCGCTCGACATCGTCACCCAGACGATGGTGCCGCTTGGCTGGCCGGCAGATCCGAATGTCGCGCGCATGCTCGGCATCATCGGACTGATCGCGACGGCGCTCTACGCCTTGCCGCGCACCTCGGTGCTCGGCGCTATCCTGCTCACTGCCTATATGGGCGGCGCCATCGCCACCAAGGTGCGCGTCGACAGCCCGCTGTTCTCGCACACGCTGTTCGGCGTCTATCTCGGCCTCATCCTGTGGGGTGGCCTGTTCCTGCGCGATCCCAGAGTGCGCGGGCTGATCCCGTTCAGCCGATAGACACGAAGGAAAGAAAAATGTTCAGCGCCATCCTCATCATCCTGGTCGTCATCATCGCCGCCGTGCTTATCTATGCGGCAACACGGCCAAACGATTTCGTCACCACCCGCACGGCCAGCATCAAGGCCCCGCCGGAAGCGATCTTTCCGCTGATCAACGATTTCAGCCGCTGGCCGACATGGTCGCCTTACGAAAAACTCGACCCTCAGATGAAGCGCACGCTCTCCGGACCGACAAGTGGCAAGGGCGCGGGCTATGCCTGGGAAGGCAATGCCAAGGCCGGCAAGGGACGCATGGAGATCACGAATTCGGTGCCGTCCTCGCTGGTGTCGCTCAAGCTCGACTTCGAGAAGCCGTTCAGGGCCAACAACAGCGTCGACTTCACCTTGAAGCCTTCGGGCGACAACACCGCCGTCACCTGGGCGATGCGTGGCAGCCGGCCCTTCATCGCCAAACTGATGGGCCTGTTCATGAACTTCGACACGCTGATCGGAAAGGATTTCGAGGCCGGCCTCGCCAATCTGAAGCGCCTCGGCGAAGAGTAGGCTTGGGCGGCGTTCAAACAAAAACGGCGGGCACAGGCCCGCCGTTTTCGTGAATACGGCATACTTATTCGGCGGTGGCGGCTTCCGCCTCGGCCGGTGCGGCTGCAGCGGCCGCGACAGCGGCGGCGGCGTCTTCCTGCGCCTTCTTCAGCAGAGCAGCGCGTTCCTGCGCCTTCTTGCCCGGCTCGGCCTTCTTCGGGTTGGAGCGGGCGTCGCGCTTGGCAAGGCCGGCCTCGTCGAGGAAGCGCAGCACGCGGTCGGTCGGCTGGGCGCCATGCGACAGCCAATGCTTGACGCGGTCGGCGTCGACCTTGACGCGCTCGCCGTCCTTGGGCAGCGGGTTCCACGAGCCGAGCGACTCGATGAAACGGCCATCGCGTGGCGAACGGGCGTCGGCGACGACGACGTGGTAGTAAGGACGCTTCTTCGAGCCCGCACGGGCCAGTCGGATCTTCAAGGGCATTTCTTTTCTCCTAAAAACTCTGATTTCGTTAGTTGGTTTGTGGTTTTTCGCTATCCCAAAAACCGCTGCGCAGTTTTGGGCGATATGCACTGGTTTCTCAGCCGGCTTTCGTCACGCCGTTGGAAGCGGCGATCTGTTCGTGGTGGCGGATCACTTCGCGGACGACGAAGTTGAGGAATTTTTCCGCGAAATCCGGGTCGAGATGCGCATCCTTCGCCAACTGGCGAAGGCGGGCGATCTGCTGCTGCTCGCGTGCCGGGTCGGCCGGCGGCAAGCCATGCGTCGCCTTCAGCACGCCGACCGCCTTGGTGCAGCGGAAGCGCTCGGCCAGCATATGGATGAGTGCCGCATCGATGTTGTCGATCGAGGCGCGATAGTCGGCCAGGATCGTGCGTGCGTCGGCCATGTCCTTTTCTTCGTTCATCGCGTCCTCACTTCTTCTTGCCAAGCCCGGGCAGTCCGCCGCCGCCCATGCCGGGAAGTCCCGGAAGCTTCATACCGCCGGGCAGACCTGGCAGGCCACCGCCGCCGGGAAGACCGCCGGGCAGGCCCTTCATGCCGCCGAGGCCTGCCGCCTGCGCCTGCTTCTGCAAGGCTTCGAGCTGCTTGGGATCCATCTTCGACAGGTCTGGCATGCCGCCGCCCATGCCGACCATGCCCGGCATCATGCCGCCGAGGCCCATCTTGGAGGCAAGGCCGCCCATCATGCCGCGCATCAGGCCGCCGCCTTTGCCCTTGCCGCCCATCGCCTTCATCATGTCGGCCATGCCGCGATGCATCTTTAGGAGCTTGTTGATCTCGCGGCGTCGGTGCCGGAACCGGCGGCGATGCGCTTCTTGCGCGAGTGCTTGAGGATATCGGGGTTGGCGCGCTCGGCCTTGGTCATCGACGAGATGATGGCGAGCTGGCGGCCGAACATCTTGTCGTCGAGACCGGCAGCGGCCATCTGGTCCTTCATCTTGCCCATGCCGGGCATCATGCCCATGATGCCACCCATGCCGCCCATCTTCGACATCTGCTGAAGCTGGCCGGCCAGGTCGTTCAGGTCGAACTTGCCCGACTGCATCTTCTTGGCCATAGCGCCGCCTGCTCGGCGTCGATGTTCTCGGCGGCTTTTTCAACAAGGCTGACAATGTCGCCCATGCCGAGAATGCGGTCGGCGATGCGCTTGGGGTGGAATTCCTCCAGCCCGTCCATCTTTTCGCCGGTGCCGATCAGCTTGATCGGCTTGCCGGTGACGGCGCGCATGGAAAGGGCAGCACCGCCACGGCCGTCGCCGTCCATGCGGGTCAGCACCAGGCCGGTGATGCCGACGCGTTCGTCGAAGCTCTTGGCCAGATTGACGGCGTCCTGGCCGGTCAGCGAGTCGGCGACCAGCAGGATTTCGTGCGGGTTCGACACCTTCTTGATGTCGGCCATCTCGACCATCAGTGGCTCGTCGATATGGGTGCGGCCGGCGGTGTCGAGAATGACGATGTCATGGCCGCCGAGCTTGGCCGCCTGGCGCCTGGAGTGGGCGATGTCGACCGGCGACTGGCCCTCGATGATCGGCAGCGTCGCGACCTTCACCTGCTCGCCGAGCTGGCGGAGCTGCTCCTGCGCGGCCGGGCGCCGCGTGTCGAGCGAGGCCATCAGGACCTTCTTGTTCTGACGCTCGGACAGGCGCTTGGCGATCTTGGCCGAAGTGGTCGTCTTGCCGGAGCCTTGCAGGCCGACCATCATGATGACGACCGGGGCCGGCGCATTGAGGTCGATGGCGACGCCCTCGGCCGAGCATCTCGACCAGCTCGTCATGGACGATCTTGACGACCATCTGGCCGGGCTTGATCGACTTGACCACGGCGGCGCCGACGGCCTTCTCGCGCACCTTGTCGGTGAAGGAGCGCACCACTTCCAGCGCCACGTCGGCTTCGAGCAACGCACGGCGCACCTCGCGCAGCGCGGCCGAGACATCAGCCTCCGACAGCGCGCCGCGGCCTGTCAGGCCGTTCAGGATGGAGCCAAGGCGCTCCTGAAGCGATTCAAACATCTTGCGTCCTCTGATCTCGGTTCATTCGACCCGAGAGGTAATGCATTCGCGCAAGGTGTCCAAGCAAAAGCCAAAACCAAAAAGCACCCGGGGGCGCTCAGCGCTGCCGGGTGTTGGCCTCCAGGATCGATTTACAGCACTTCACCTCAAAGAGGCTTCGGCGTCCTGGTCGGCTTGCTCGGAGGGATACTCGTCGCGGAATTCGTGGGTGTAGACAGGAAATCTGCGGCAGAGTCAAGACAAGGGCCGTGCCGGTGGGGTCTCAGTGCAAAATGTGACGCGATTGGACATGGCTCAGCAGCGAATTGACATAGGGCTCCATCTCCAGCCTTCGCGCAGTGGACAAGACGCTTGCCCAGATATCTTTCGGGTCGTGGCCGGATGCAATCATGCCCGGCGCATTATGAAACGCGTCCGCAAGCATACGGGCCTTTTCCAGCTTATCGGTCGCGCGAATTTCGATGAGAACAAGGTGCAAAATCCTCAGGATAGTTTCGCTGGTGACGGGCCGAGGATCAATCAATTGAAGTAGCTTCCTTTTTTGCAAAATTCGGGCTTTTCAAACAACCGTCTAGCCTTCGGGGCTAGCTGCAGCGGCGAGCGTGGATGCAGCAGCAACGCAGCCGTCAGCAGGCTGCAGGCGATGCCGATCAGGGCAATCAGAATTGCATCCGACACCATCCAGCCCGGCCCTTCGAGCGGCTTGGCGACGAACAAGGCGAAGGAATTGTAGCTCTGCTGGTGCGAGATCAGCAGGAATCCGCTCAGATTGTTGCCGAGATGGGCGCCGAACGCAGCCCCGAGATTGCCGGTGGCATAGACCACAAGCGTCAAAAGCAGCGCGAAAGCGGCGACCGAGGCCAGCACGCAGGCGTTGATGGCGGCCGACGCGCTGTTGCTCCAATGCAGCGAGGTGAAGCAGGGCCGGCAGCAACGCCCAGATGAACGGGCTCTTGAACCGGCTGGCGAGACCGCGCAGCAGGTAGCCGCGAAACAGGACTTCTTCCGAAGATGTCTGCAGCAAGGTGAGCGCGACGATCGGGATCAGGAACAGCAGCCAGGACGACAGGCTGATCGGGCCGCGCGCAATCTCGGGCTGCAGCAGATAAAGCAGGATTTCGGACAGAAACGAGGTGATCAGCACCGCGATCAGCCCCTTGAGGAAGCCCGAACGCGAAACACGACGGCTGACGCTGAAGAGTGCCGACAGCTTCTCGCCATGAAGCCAGCGCATGGCGATCCACAGGCCGATCCAGATGCCGGCAAAAGAGGTGAGCGCGGTGAGGATGCCGATCGGCGAGGCGAGGAAATCCTGCATCGCTCCATCGGCTGACGGAGCCGCCGATGCCTGCCAGGTGAAGAAGAGGTAGGCGCCGCCGAACAGCACGGCCACGGTCGTTGCGGCCCAGAACAGGACGACGATCGCCGTTCCCACGAACAGGCGCGGCAAGGTCGTCCTGGCGTTCGGTGAATGCCGGTAGCGTTCGAAGGCGGCAGGGTCGATCACGCGCATTCCTTGGGCAAGTGCTTCAGGTCGCATGATCTAGGAGATCGCCGTCTCGCGCGCAATCATGTCCGTTCGGCGGGCGGTGGCGCCGACTTCGACGACTCACTCGAGCCGATCCGACGTGGCGACGCCAGAAGGGCGGCCGCCGCTGCACCTCGCAGCGGTCACCCCGTTAACGTCAACGCACCACGTACATAATGCGCCGTGTCGACGGATCGACCAGTGCCGGCTGACCGTTCACGTAGACATAGCGATAGCTGTAGTCCGGAATTTCGCGCAGCTCGACCGTGTCGGGCAAGGTCGCGCCGGTCACCACCTCGCCGTCGAGATAGACGGGGTCGAGGCGATGCGCGCCGACATAAGTTCTGACCTCGGTCGGAGGCGGGGGAAAGGCATCGTTGAGTGGATCGCTGGCGATGATCGCTCCGGTGTAGTCGGTCGAGTAGCCCTCCGGCGGTGAGACGATCGCGACTCTGGAACCGTGCGGCCGCTGCGTCAGCACCACCCGGCTGCCGCCGAAATCAGCCGTCACATAGTCGGAATAGACCCAGCCCTGGCCGCCGGCTTCGGCGATTGTGCACCACTTGCTGTTTTCGATGCAGCCATTGAGTGTCGCGGACTGGCCGGCGGCGAGCACGCCGATCACCGGATACTGCGGACCGGGGCCGGCGCGCACATTGAGGTCGGTGACGGCGGAGACGGCGGTGTCGGCAAACGCGGCGCCCGACATGATCGTCAGCATTCCAGCGACTGCGGGAAACAATACGGATCTCATGGTTTTCTCTCCGTTTTCATGGTCCCTCGCCAGCGAAAACGGGGCAGCGGCGCATGCGTTCCCGCTAAAACGCCTGCGCCAACTCACGATTTGTTCCGGCTTCCTTTGGCAAATCAGTCAGAAGTTCGTGAACGAAGGCCAATTTCCGCGCTGTGGCGTCTGAAATGACGAAGGGGTAGAGGTCGGGCAGGCCCATGCAGCGGTTGATCGAATTGGAGGCTTCCGACAGCACCAGCCAGCGGGCGAGGATCCTTTCGAAAGGCTCAGGTGCTGCGGCAGGCTCCGAGGGCGCCGCCTGCAGTCCACCGCCGGTGTCGCCTTGCGGCAAGTCGTTGGCCTCCACCGTCTCAAGCCGGCCGAGCGGGAAGTTCAGCGCATGGACCATTTCCAGCGTGTCGGTGATGTGCAGGTGGTGGGCCCAGGTTTCCGCCCAGTCCTCCCACGGATGCGAGGTGGCATAGGCCGAGATGTGGCTTTGCTGCCAGTCGGGTAGCGCGCCGTTCGCATAATAGGTCTTCAGCGCCTGTTCGTAATCGGCGCGTTCGTCGCCGAACAGCGTGCGAAAGGCCTGCAGCCTCTGCGGATCGTCGCGGATCAGGCGGTCCCAGTAGTAATGGCCGAGTTCGTGGCGGAAATGGCCAAGCAAGGTGCGATAAATCTCGCCCATCTCGATGCGCCGCCTTTCGCGCTCGGCCGAGTCGGCTTCGGCGACGTTGAGCGTGATCAGGCCATTGTCGTGGCCGGTCAGGATGCGCTCGCCGCCGGGACCGCCGCCGATCGGATCGGCCAGCAAGTCGAAGGCAAGGCCGACCTCGTCGGCAGGGTTCTGCTTGGGCGCGACCGGCAGTCCGACGGCGAGCAGCGAATAGATGGCACGCTTCTTCGCCGCCTCGACGCGGATCCAGCGGCGGCGATTGCCGTCGACCGACAGATCCGGGATCAGCTGGTTCAGCACGCAAGCGCGGCAGAAAGCCTGTCCCGGCTCGGCCATCCAGTTGCAGGCGCATTCATCCGCATTGGTGCACTGGAAGATGCCGTCGACACCCGACAGCGCAAAACGCGCATGCTCGGGATCGTAGAGCACGAAGCTCGAGCAGTTCAGGCACTGGGCGTTCTCGAAATAGAGGCGGTGGCCGCAATGCGGGCAGTTGAAGAGTTTCATGTTGGTCTCAAACCTTCAGAGCCAGCATATAGGTGCACGGCGGCCCGTGCCCAACGCGAACCGCCGGCCGGTGTTCCGATCGAGGCTATTTTGCCGCAAGCTGGGCGACGACCTGTCTTGCCACCGCTTCGCCCGACAGCCTTGCCCCGCCGCAGGTCTGGATCAGCGGACCGGCGAGGTGCTCGCCGGCGAAGAAGATTTTTTCCGCGACCGGCTGCATCAGCGTCGCACGGGCCAGCGAGCGGCCGGGGCGGGCCGCAGCATAGGCGCCGCGCACGAAGCGCTCGCCGCCCCAATTGGTCATCATGGCGCGCGCCACGTGCTTGCGGGTGTCGCTGCCGAAAATGCCGCACAGCCGGTCGACGACGAAGTCGATGCCCGCCGCCTCGCCCGCTGCCGACATCTCCCAGGCGAAGTCGCCGCCGACGAAACCGACCATCAGGTCGAGGTCGAACGGGAAGCACAGGAAATAGATGTCGTGCCGGGCCATGCGCTCGATCAAAAGGTCGTCGAAAGGCTGCAGGCCGAGCCTGGTGCCCCGGATCTCGACCGGCAATTTGGTCAGCATGCCCATCGGCAGGTCGAAAAAGGCGCCAAAATGCGTGTCTGGAAGTGCCGGCGAGAATTCGATCTCCTCAAAGGCGAGCACCGCCGGCGAGGCCGTGACGATGACCGCTTTGGCGCGGATGGTGCCCCGATCGGTGACGCAGGCGACATCAGGCCCGTCCCAGAGAATCCTGCGCACCGGCGTCGACAATTCGACCGGCAGGTCGGCGCCGAAACGGGCGACCAGCGCGCCAAAGCCTTCCTTGCTGAAATAATTGGGATCGAGATCGGCGGCGGCCTGAAAGTCGAGGATGGAAATCTCGTCCTCGTCGGCGCCGAAATCCATCGGTCCGGCAAAGGTTGCCGCGGCGCGCGGCGCATGGCCCTTGGCGAGCAGCGCCGAAAGCCGGTCGTCGTCGCCCTCCTTCACCTCATGCTTGGCCAGCAGTTCGAACAGCCGCGCGTCGGCTGCCTTCATCTCGGCTTCCTCGGCCTCGCTTGCCTTGCGCTTGCGATAATAGAGATGGTCGACATTCATGTCGTGGTGATGCAGCGTCCAGCCGGCCGCCTGGGCTTCTGGATAATAGGGGTTGCGGTCAGCGGCGTGCAGCCAGGCGCAGCCGATGTCGAAGGGAATGCCGAAATGCTGGTCGCTGGTCCATGCGCGGCCGCCGATGCGGCCCATCGCTTCGAGCAGCTTGAAGGAGAGGCCGGCTGACTGCAAGGTCCTGGCCGCGGCCAGACCCGCCGAGCCGGCGCCGATGATCAGGACATCAACGTCTTCCATGGCTATTTCGCCCCCGCCACAATATTCACTTGATCGTAGGCAAATTCCCCGGCATTCGCCAGCACTGCAGCAGAGACAGTGACAAGTGCGGGTTTCGCTGGCAAATTCGCAAACGGGACGTGATTCAGGCAATCAGGAGAGAAAAGCATGGCATTACTTGCCAAGGGTAGGATTTTGTGACCGCGGTGGTGGCGGTGCTTGCGCTGGCGACGGGCGCGCAGGCTGCGGCCAGCTGCGGCAAGACTGGCGCCGGCTTCGAAGCCTGGAAGCCGGAGTTCGCCGCCGAAGCCAGGGCCGAAGGTGTGGGCCCCAAGGGTCTGGCCGCTCTGGCCGGCGCGACCTACGCAACAAGGACCATCTCCGTCGACCGCGGCATTCACAAGGCTTTCAGCGGCTCGGTGGAAGATTTCATGAAGCGCCGTGGCGGCGCTGCGATCATTTCCAAAGGCCGTGCGCTGAAGAAGTCGAACGCGGCGCTGTTCAGCAAAATCGAAAGCAACTATGGCGTGTCGCCAGGCGTGCTGCTCGCCATCTGGGGAATGGAGACTGGCTTCGGTTCGGCCATGGGCAACCAGAATACGGTCTCTGCCATTTTGACGCTTGCCTACGATTGCCGCCGCCCGGAATTCTTTTACCCACATGCCATTGCTGCCCTGAAGCTGGTTGATCGCGGTGCGTTGACCTCCTCGTCGGTCGGCGCTGCACATGGCGAGATCGGCCACACGCAGTTCCTGCCCGGAAATGTCTTGAAGTATGGCGTCGGCAGCGGAAACCTGCGCGACAAGGCCACTGCATTGGCTTCCACCGCCAACTTCCTCAAGGGTCATGGCTGGCGGGCCGGCGCGAGCGCGCAGTCGAATATCGGCGCCATTGCCGGCTGGAATTCCGCCAGCGTCTATCAACAGGCCATCGCCCGCATCGCCACAGCGATCGATGGCGATTGATAGACGTCTCTGTTCGAAATCTTCGTTTGACAGAAGCCCGGCCGTGCGCCGGGCTTTTTATTTCACGTCGAGCGCGTAGGAGCAGCCGGCCGCCGTCTTGCCCGGGTGTGACTCGACCGTCGAGACGTTGAGCGTGATGCGCGTGGCGAGGCTCACGCCACCGGCGTCCTCGGTGGTTTCGGTAACGACCGCCTCGCCAAGGAATTTGTCCGGCGTCGAGATTGTCGGCGTGACATTGAACTCCTTGGCAAGGTCCGGCGCGGCAATACCGTCGAGCACCGCCATCGGCCCGGTCGCGGTAAAGACGATGGATCCCGTTTCGCGCCCGGAGACGCGAATTTTGCCCGGCAGCTCATACTGAACAAGGAATGGGTTGCTGGTCGCAACCTCCTTCCAGCCGAGTTTCCCCGCGGCGCCGGGCTCGCCGGCCAGCCACAGGGCAAAACCGTTATAGGCCGGCACGTCCGCCCGGCACTCGATCAACGCCGTAAGGTCCAGCGAGGCTGGATCGAAATCCTCGGCCATGGCCGGCGCCGCCAGAAGGAGTAGCGGCGCCAGGTATCTGCCGAGGCCGTGCACATCCTTGTTTTTGATCATGTCGTTGTCCCAAAACCGCTGGACACTTTTGGGCGACATGCACCGGCTTATTTATTGCGGCTGCGTGCTGCCAGCGTGCGCAGCCTCAGTGCATTCAGGCGGATGAAGCCGGCGGCGTCCTTCTGGTCGTAGGCGCCGCGGTCGTCCTCGAAGGTGACCAGTGCATCGGAATAAAGCGTCTTCTTCGACTTGCGGCCGGTGACCATGACGTTGCCCTTGTAGAGCTTGAGGCGCACCGTGCCCTCGACGTCTTCCTGGCTCTTGTCGATCATCGCCTGCAACATCAGCCGTTCGGGCGCGAACCAGAAGCCGTTGTAGATCAGCTCGGAGTAGCGCGGCATGAACTCGTCCTTCAGGTGCGCGGCACCACGGTCGAGCGTGATCGATTCGATGGCGCGGTGGGCCGATATCAGGATGGTGCCGCCGGGCGTCTCGTAGACGCCGCGCGATTTCATGCCGACGAAGCGGTTCTCGACCAGGTCGAGCCGGCCGATGCCGTTGTCGCGGCCGAGATCGTTGAGTGCTGCCAGCATGGTGGCCGGCGACAGTTTCTTGCCGTTGAGCGCGATCGGGTCGCCCTTAAGGAATTCGATCTCGATCTCGGTGACCTTGTCCGGCGCATCCATTGGCGAAACGGTGCGCTGGTGGACGAATTCCGGCGGCTCGCTCCACGGGTCTTCCAGCACCTTGCCCTCGGAAGACGAATGCAGAAGGTTGGCGTCGACCGAGAACGGCGCGTCGCCCTTCTTGTCCTTCGGCACCGGAATCTGATGCTGCTCGGCGAAATTGATCAGGTCGGTGCGCGACTTGAACGACCAGTCGCGCCATGGCGCGATGACCTTGATGTCGGGTTCAGCGCGTAGGCCGAAAGCTCGAAGCGAACCTGGTCGTTGCCCTTGCCGGTGGCGCCATGCGCAATCGCGTCGGCGCCGGTCTCCCTGGCGATCTCGACCAGATGCTTGGAGATCAGCGGCGAGCGATCGAGGTGCCAAGCAGGTAGGTGCCTTCATAGACGGCGTTGGCGCGGAACATCGGGAAGACGAAATCGGAGACGAATTCCTCGCGCACGTCGACGACGCGGATGTCCTTGATGCCCATCATCTCGGCCTTGCGGCGAGCCGGCTCGAGTTCGCCGCCCTGGCCGAGATCGGCGGTGAAGGTGACGACTTCGGCGCCGAGTTCGGTCTGCAGCCATTTCAGGATGATCGATGTGTCGAGGCCGCCGGAATAGGCGAGCACGACTTTCTTGACGTCTTTTGCTTTTGACATTTGGCGGTTCCGCGATCACGAGTTCTCGGCGGGCGAGGTATCACGCCGTTTCCGGGCTGCGCAAGAGACGAACGCCGCGGACCGTTGGGTCAACGGGATACGATTCGGGGCGCTGGATCAGCCTTTCAGCCGTCCAGTTGCTGGCAGCGATGGTTCGTATCCATTATAGGCTTGCGTGTTCCCGAGCCAAAGGGCCCGTCCATGTCGTTCATCCCAGACACCGCCACGCTGATCCAGTTCGCCATCGCCACCGTGATCCTGGCGATCACGCCCGGACCGGACATGACCTTGTTCGTCTCGCGCACGCTGAGCCAGGGCCGCGCCACCGGCTTTGCCTCGATGGCGGGCGCGCTGTGCGGCACGCTGATCCACACCACGCTGGTGGTGGTCGGTGTCTCGGCGCTGATCGTCGCCTCGCCGATGGCCTTCTTCGTGCTGAAGATCTTTGGCGCCGGTTATCTGGTCTTCCTCGCCTGGCAGGCGATCACCAGGGGCTCGGCGTTTTCGCGGAAAAGAAGACGGGGCCTCAGATTTCGCTGTTGCGCAGCTGGGCGGCGGGGCTCGGAGTCAATCTGCTCAACCCGAAGATCATCCTGTTCTTCATGACCTTCCTGCCGCAGTTCGTCTCCGCGCATGATCCTAATGCGCCGGGAAAGCTGTTTTTCCTCGGCGCGATGTTCATCGTGCTCGATCCCGGTGACCGCGCCGATGGTGCTGGCGGTGGAAAAATTCTCGGCGGCGATGAAGGCCAGCCCGCGCGTCACGCGGGTGGTCGACTATCTCTTTGCCGGCGCGTTTTCCGCCTTCGCTCTCAAGATCCTGACGGCCCAGGCGAAGTAGGCGCCTTCTCATCCTTCAACCACCAGCTTCCGGCCCAGCGCCCGGCGCTAAGCCAGTAGAAGATCCCGCCGACCATGCCGCCGCGACCACTGCCATGGCGCTGGTCTCCCTGACCGCGAAAGCCGAGTCACGGGCATTGTCGACCAGGCCGAGGAAAACGGCCGCGACCACCGCGCCGGCCAGCGCATAGAACAACCAGTCGCGCCGGCCGAGGATCTCGGCAAGCAGGATGACGATTGCTGCCGGCATGAAGGCGAAATAGGCGACGAACAGGGCGACGAAGGGAATTGAAAAATACAGGGAGGCGGTTGCCGTCGGGTGCGCGTGCTCCGGCATGTAGCCGAGCGAAGCCAGGAACAGGATGTTTAGGAAGGCGCTCGCCGCCAGCGAGGCCACCGCATAGCCGAACAGGATGACGGCGAAACGGACGAGGTAAGCAATGAGGCGGCTCATCCCGGATCCCGGCGTGTGAGGTGACCGGACTTACGCCCGGCTAGAAGCCAGTAGACCGAACCGGCAGCAATGCCGGCCGTGGCCAGAAAACCGAGATAGCCCGGATTGAAGACAAAGCTTCCGGCCGAGCGCGGGATGGAAACACCAAAGGCGGTGGAGGTCACCGCACCCGTGGCCGCAAAGTAGAACCATCCTCGAAGCGACAGCCGTTCAGCGACAAGGATCGCGGGGCCGACAATCAGCAGCGCGCCGACCATCACGGTCAACACGGCGAGCGGGAAGGAGCCCAGCCAGTCGAATGCGAAGATGATCGACCAGTTGCCGTCTTCAATCCCTTCCAGAAGAGCGATCAGCAGCACGGGCACTAAGATCGAGGTCAACACAGCGAAGAGATAGCCGACTGCTATCGTGGTGAGGCGTTTCAGCCAGGCGAAGCGGCGGCTCACGCCTCGCCGTGCCCCGCGATCATCATTGCTTCCAGGGCCAGCCGGTCGACCTTGCGCATCCGCTCGGAGTCGGACTTCAGCTGGCCGCAGGCGGCCAGAATGTCGCGGCCGCGCGGCGTGCGGATCGGCGAGGCATAGCCGGCATTGTTGATGTAGTCGGCGAATTTCTCGATCGTCTCCCAGTCCGAGCACTGGTAGTTGGTGCCCGGCCACGGGTTGAACGGGATCAAATTGATCTTGGCCGGGATGCCCTTGAGCAGCTTGATCAGGCCCTTGGCGTCCTCGATGGAGTCGTTGACGTCCTTCAGCATCACATATTCGAAGGTGATGCGCTTGGCGTTCGACAGGCCGGGATAGGCGCGGCAGGCGGTGATCAACTCCTTCAGCGGATACTTCTTGTTGATCGGCACCAACAGGTCGCGCAGGTCGTCATTGGTGGCGTGCAGCGAGATCGCCAGCATGACGCCGATCTCCTCGCCGGTGCGCAAGATTTCCGGCACGACACCGGAGGTCGAGAGCGTGATGCGGCGCTTCGACAAGGACAGGCCGTCGCCGTCGGAGGCGATCAGCAGCGCCTTCTTCACCGCCTCGAAATTATAGAGCGGCTCGCCCATGCCCATCATGACGATGTTGGACACTTTGCGGCCCTCGGCCGGCACGATGGCGCCGTCTGGCGTGTCACGGTCGGGGAAATCGCCGAGCCGGTCGCGGGCGGTGAGCAACTGGGCGAGGATCTCCTCCGCCGTCAGATTGCGCACCAGCTTCTGGGTGCCGGTATGGCAGAACGAGCAGGTCAGCGTGCAGCCGACCTGCGAGGAGATGCAGAGCGTGCCGCGGCCTTCCTCGGGGATATAGACGGTCTCGATCTCGACCGGCCGGCCGGCGCCTCGCGGCGGAAAGCGGAACAGCCATTTGCGGGTGCCGTCGGAAGAAATCTGCTCCTCGACGATCTCCGGCCTGGCAACCGTAAAATGCTTGTCGAGTTCGGCGCGCAGATCTTGGAGATGTTGAACATGCCGGCAAAGTCGGAAACGCCGCGCACATACATCCAGTGCCAGAGCTGCTGGGCGCGCATCTTCGCCTGGCGCTCCGGCACGGCGCCGGATGCCACCAGGGCCTCGCCGAGCTCGGCACGCGTCAGGCCGATCAGCGACTGCTTTTCCGGCTGTGCGGCGCGGGCGCGCAAGGCGTCACGGGCGCCCTCGGTGGTAAGATCGAATGAAAGGGTCATGGTTGCACTTGACATAAGCGGTTTGCGGCCGATTTCACCATCGTGCCGGAAATGAAGCGCGGCGCATAGCACAGGTTGGGGGCGGAGTCATGCGGGGCGGCGATCCGGGTCGGTCCGTCGCCGCGGTTTTGGTTCAGTCGCAGTCAGATCAGAGCATGGATCCGGCCGGCATATCGCTTCATCCGCGGGCGCGCCTGCAGGACAAACCGATCACATATTCGTGTTGGCGTAATGGTCCGCAATGCGCCAGCGAACCTGAAAAGGGGCACCTTTGCCCCTGCAAAATGGGAGTACGCAGAATGCACTCGATCAAGCTCGTTTTGATTGCCGGTCTCATTGGCCTTTCCGCCCCGCAGGCATTTGCCGAGGATGCGATGGGCACGATGACCATGATGAAGGGCGGGGAAGTGATGGCGATCATGCCGGATGGGCACATGGGCACCATGATGCCGGACGCAAAGATGGGCGCCGAGATGATGAAGATGGCGAAACCATCAAGCACTGCATGATGATGATGACCGACGCCAAGGGCAAAGCCTTCATGATCGATACGTCGACCAAGAAAGCTCAGGCCGAATGTGAAAAAATGGCCATGTAAATCGGCCATGCGAACAAGCCGATAGGTAGACCGTCCCGTCGGCACAGGCCGGCGGGATACCCCAACAGGCCGCATATCTGCCGCCAGTGTGACGGATGGAGGCTCTGAGTCAGACCCCGGCGGCAAACTCTTGCCGTCGGGGTCTGAACGCACAGGGTTGATCGACCTCACGCCTGTGCTAGGGCTGGGCATCCCCCGCACGAGGACTGACATGGCCGGCGCATCGCGAAAATATCCCATGCTGCGGCGTTCGCGCGCGATGTTGGGCTCACGGCGTGTCTGGCAGCCGCGCCTGGTGTTCTGGGCCGGCGCCATCTCGATCGGCGTCATCAGCGCTTTGTTCGCAATGCTGGCCGACAGGGCGCAAGGCCTGTTCCATGCGATGACAGGCAATGGTGACGGCTGGCGCTTCGATCTGCCGCTCATCGTCACGCCGCTCGGCTTCGTGCTGTGCGCGTGGCTGGCTCATGCCTTCTTCCCGGGCTCGCAAGGCAGCGGCATTCCGCAGGCGATCGCCGCCCGCCACCTGCGCGACGATGACGACCGCAGCCACATCCTGTCGCTGCGGCTGGCGGCGGGCAAGATCGCGCTTACCGTCGTTGGCCTGTTCTGCGGCGCCTCGATCGGCCGCGAAGGACCGACCGTGCAGGTCGGCGCGTCGCTGATGCTGCAGGTGGCGCGCTGGGGCGGCATGGCGCAGGCGCGCGGCCTGATCCTGGCCGGTTCGGCGGCCGGCATCGCGGCCGCCTTCAATACGCCGCTCGCCGGCATCGTCTTCGCCATCGAGGAGATGGGTCGCACCTACGAGGCGCGCACCAACGGGCTGGTGCTGACGGCGGTGATCCTGGCTGGCCTTGCCTCGCTCGGCCTGCTCGGCAACTACACCTATTTCGGCGTCGCCAGGGAGACGATCGCGTTTGCCGCCGAATGGCCGCTGGTGCTTTCCTGCGGCGTCATCGGCGGCGGTCTTGGCGCGCTGTTCTCGCTGCTGGCGTTGAAGGCGACGCGGCGGATCCGGCGCTGGCACACCGGGCAGCCCTTGCTGCGCGCGCTGGTCGTGGCGGCCGTCTGCGGCTTGTTGGTGGCGGTGATCGGCATCGCGTCGGGCGGGTTGACCTTCGGCACTGGCTACGCGCAGGCGCGGGGCGCCGTCGAAGGCACGCCGCTGCCCTGGTTCTTCTTTGCCGAAAAGTTCCTGGCGGGACTGCTGTCGATGATCTCCGGCATTCCGGGCGGCATCTTCGCGCCATCGCTGGCGGTCGGCGCCGGCATCGGCAGTTCGCTTGGCCTGCTGTTCGGCGCCGGCACGGGGCGGCGGCCCTGCTCGGCATGGCCGGCTATTTCGCCGGCGTGGTGCAGGCGCCGATGACGGCCTTCGTCATCATCCTGGAAATGACCGGCAATCACGACAATGTCATCGCGCTGATGCTGGCCTCGATGCTGGGCTACGGCACGGCGCGCATGATCTCGCACGAGCCGCTCTATCATGCGCTGTCGCGCGTCTTCATCGCCGAGGCGATCCGGCGGCGGCGGGCGGAGGCCGCGCCGGGATCAAGCCCGGGCTAAAAGCAAAAAAGGCCGGGCTTTGCGGCCCGGCCGTAGTGTAAAACGAAGCTTTGGCAAATCGAAGCTTTGCCTATTTGCACTTGGCGATCGAGGACAGCGCCGCCGAAATGCCCTTCAGCGAGAAGACATAGGAGGTGGGATTGCCGCGGCCGGACTTCGCCGTCACCTTCATGTCGGTGCCGGTCTTCATGGCGGCGATCAGCACCGGCTCCTCGGCGGCGTTCTCGACCCAGGCCGACTTGCCGCGCGTGAACATCGAGAAGGACTTCTTGTCGATGGTGACGGTGGCCTTGGAGCCTTCCTGGAAGGTGTAGCCGGCGATGAATTGCGGCTCATAGGACACTTGCTGGCCGGGCCGCTGGCTGACGAAGAAGAACATGTCGCCATGGTCGAGCGTCGGCGGCTGCTTGTCGGTCGGCACGGTCAGGACATAGCAGACCTTGCCGCCCGATGCCTGGTAGCTGTAGGTGCCCCAGGCATTGTGTTGGCCGATCTTGGTCGCCGACTGCGCCAGTGCCGGCGCTGCCATGGCTACCAGGGCCAGGCTCGAAACTGTAGCAATCAATCCGCGCATCGTTTTTCCCGTATTCCAAAGGTGCGGCGGCAGGCCGGCTCAGCGTCCTGCCTGTCGCTTCATTTTGATTTAATCTGGGTTACCAAACGGTGAATTTCCTTTGAGAAAAGGACCCACACCCGAGGAAACCGCCGCCATTCCCGCGCCGCCGCCTTGCGAGCGGGTGGCGCGACGTCCCTTTCGGGACTTGGAGGCCACGAAAGCGGCAAGAGTTTGACTTTTTGCTTTGCCGCCAAACGCAGGCTCCAAAGGCATTTGCGCGGGCGCCGGCCTGCTCAGCCCTTGTCGGCGATGGCGTCCTTGGCAGCCTGCCGGTGCGCCGGCGTGATGTGGGCGCTGACAGCGGTGATCGCGGCGGTGAGCACGGCGATGTCGTCGGTGAAGCCAAGCCCGAGGACGAAGTCGGGGATCACGTCCACCGGCAGCACGAAATAGCCGAGCGCGGCGAGCAGAATGCCCTTGGCGCGCAGCGGTGTGTTCTTGTCCATGGCGCAGTAGTAGGCGGCCACGACCTCTTCCATGAAGGGGATCTGCCGCGCGGCCTTCTTCGCCGTGCGCCAGAATTTCTCGCGCACTTCGTTCTCGTCGCCCAGCTTGCCGCCAAAGCCGAAGAAATCAAAACCGGATTGTTGCGCCATCAGTTTCTCCTTGCGAGCGTCCATGCGCATCCCTGCGCATGCCCGCGAGCGAAAATGTGGTGAAACCCGAGCCACGCTGCAAGATGCCGGTGCCGATTTGGCAACCGCTGCGCCGTTCAGCCACCGAAAAAGCGGTTCATCTTCTTCGCCAGATCGATATCGAGCGCGGTCACGCCACCGGCATCATGGGTGTTCAGCGTCACGTCGACGGTCTTGTAGACATTCGACCAGTCGGGATGATGGTCCATCTTCTCGGCGGCAAGTGCTACGCGGGTCATGAAGGCAAAGGCTTCGGAGAAATTCGCGAAGGTGAACGTGCGCTTGATCGAGGCGCCATCGGCGGCCAGCGCCCAGCCGTCGAGACCGGTCAACGCTGCGGCGACTGCTTCCTTGCCCAGTTTCTCTCTCGTCATGTCAGCTTCCCATGCTATTTCGACTGAAGTCGTCACCATAGCGTTGGATCGATGAGCGCGAAGCCCATAAATTCCATTCTTTTCGTCTGCCTCGGCAACATCTGCCGGTCGCCACTGGCTGAGGGGGTTGTTCGCGCCGTGCTGTCAGAGCGCGAATGGGGCGGGGATATGCTGCTCGATTCAGCCGCAACCAGCGGCTGGGAGGTCGGCTCGCCTCCCGATCCACGCTCGATCGCGGTTGCTGTGCGTCACGGCATCGACATTTCCCGGCAGAGGGCGCGCAAGGTCACGCCGGAGGATTTTCATCGCTTCGACCTGATCCTCGGCATGGACCGGTCGAATGTTCGCGACCTGAAAGCGTTGGCGCCGGCAGCCATGCACGACCGGGTGCACCTGTTCCTGGAGTTTGCCAAGGGCAATGCGCGCGACGTGCCGGACCCCTATTATGACGGGGCGGAGGCCTTCGCCTCGGTCTACCGCATGATCCGCGAAGCGTCGGAGGCGCTGGCGACAAGGCTCGAAGCACGGGCGTCCTTGCCCGATAGCGGCCAGGCTTCCTCGACGATGTAGGGGCCGCCGCCGACCGAATCGCGCGACGACATCAACACGAAACGGCCGATGCGGAACGGCAATGTCGAGAAATTGCCACGTGCCGAGAGATACTGGGCGACGTCGAGCGGGGTGGAATTGCGTAAGCGCGCCAGCGTCACATGCGGCATGAACTTGCGCGGATCCGCGGGAATGCCGAGCCGCTGGCAGATGCGGTCGATCTCGCCCTGAAGGGCGGCAAGATCGGGCGAGGCGGAGGCGCCCGCCCACACCGCGTGCGGCTTTTTCTGGCCGAAAGCGCCGACGCCGGACAGGGTCAGCGGGAAGGAGGGGCGGTGGACGCGGTCGAGTGCGTTGGCGATCTCGTCGGCGACATGACCCGGTACATCGCCGATGAAGCGTAGCGTCAGATGATAGTTTTCGACGTCGATCCAACGGGCCCCGGGCAGGCCGCCCCGCAGCAGGGACAGCGAAAGGGCGGCGTCACGCGGTATTTCGAGGGCGGTGAAAAGACGCGGCATGAAGAGCCTCCCTTCCTCGAATCGAATATTAGCCCTAGCGAATCATCGAAAATCAAACGGAGCAAGAGGTTTGTTGGTCACAGGCTTTGTTAAAAGTCTCACCAGCGGAAGCAATTAGTCCGATCTCACGAACCTCCCGGCGCCGCCGCGATCGCCTTTTCGACCGTCGGCAAGATGCGTTCGACCATCTGGTCGACGCCCTGAGGGCTCGGATGCAGGCCGTCCTCGAGTTGCATGCCGGGCTGACCGGCGACGCCGTCGAGAAAGAACGGGTAGAGCGCAACGTCGTATTTCTTGGCAAGGTCGGGAAAGATGGCGTCGAAGGCGTTCTGGTAGTCGGCGCCGAGATTGGGCGCGGCGCGCATGCCGGCCAGCAGCACGGCAATCCTGCGGTCCTTGAGCTTGCCCATCATCTCATCTAGGTTCTTTCTGGCGATGTCGGGCGAGACGCCGCGCAGCATGTCGTTGGCGCCGAGTTCGAGAATGACCAGCTGCGTGCCGTCGGGCACGGACCAGTCGAGCCGAGCCAGGCCGCCGCTCGTCGTGTCGCCGGAGACGCCGGCATTGGCGACCGTCACGTCGCGACCCGCGGCGCGAAGGGCGGCCTGCAGTTTTTCGGTAAAGCCCTGGTCCGGCCCAAGGCCGAAGCCCGCCATCAGGCTGTCACCGAAGCCGACGATCTTGAACGGCTCGGCGAGCGCCGACGAAAAGGTGCCGCAAATGGCGAGGAAAACGATGAAGCCTGCGGCAATCAGGCGTTTGAAAGACATGCGGCAGGCCCCATATGACCAAGGAATTCTTCCGACGGCATCCGGCAAGCAGAGCCTTCATCCCTTGATATAGGACGCTTTCATTTTGACAGAAGCCGTCATTGCGCTGAAAGACGTATCGCTGACACTTGGCGAAGGGGCGTCCTCCGTGCATGTGCTGAAGGGTGTCAGCCTCGATGTTGCTGCCGGCGAGGCGACCGGCATCGTCGGTCCTTCGGGCTCGGGCAAGTCGACATTGCTGATGGTTCTGGCAGGCCTGGAAAGGGTCGATTCGGGTACGGTCCGAATCGCGGGCGAGCTGCTCAATGGCAAAAGCGAGGACCAGATTGCCTCGTTTCGTGGCCGAAACATTGGCATTGTGTTCCAGTCCTTCCATCTCATTCCCAACATGACGGCGCTCGAAAATGTTGCGGTGCCGCTGGAGCTCGCCGGCCATGCCGATCCGTTTTCGGTCGCGGCGCGCGAGCTTGCGGCCGTGGGCCTGAGCGATCGCGTCACCCACTATCCCGGCGAATTGTCGGGCGGCGAGCAGCAACGCGTGGCGATCGCCCGGGCGCTGGCGCCGTCGCCGCGCATTCTCATTGCCGACGAGCCGACCGGCAATCTCGACCAGGCGACGGGGCGGCAGGTCGCCGACCTCTTGTTTGCCAAGGCGGCCGAGCGCGGCATGACGCTGGTGCTGGTCACCCACGATCCGGCATTGGCGGCACGCTGCTCGCGCCAGGTTTCGATGCGGTCAGGCCGGATCGAGGCGCCGGCACCCGTCAAGGTGACGGCTTGATGCCGTTGTCACGGACGCTGAAGCTTGCGGTCCGCTTCTCGCTGCGCGAAATGCGCGGCGGTTTGTCCGGCTTCCTGATCTTCCTTGCCTGCATCGCGCTCGGCGTCGCGGCCATCGGCGGCGTCAACTCGGTGGCGCGTTCGATCACCGCCGGTGTCGCCAATCAGGGCCAGACGCTGCTTGGCGGCGATCTCCGTTTCCAGATCAACCAGCGCGACGCCAGCCAGGCCGAGCGTGGCTTCCTTGACGGGCTGGGGATCGTTTCGCGCACTGCAAGCATGCGTTCGATGGCGCGTCTCGCCGATGGAACCGACCAGGCACTGGTCGAGGCCAAGGCGGTCGACCATGCCTATCCGCTCTATGGCGCGCTTGAAACCGAGCCGGCGCTGTCGAAGCAGGAACTGTTCGGCGAAGAGTTTGGTGTTTTCGGCGCCGCCGCACCCGATCTGCTGTTCGAACGGCTGCATCTGCAGATCGGCGACCGGCTGAAGCTCGGCACCGCGACCTTCGAACTGCGCGCCAGGCTGGTTACCGAACCGGATGCGGTGTCCGACGGTTTCGGCTTTGCGCCGCGGCTGATGATCTCGACCGAAGGGCTGGCGGCCACCGGGCTGATCCAGCCGGGCAGCCTGGTCGAAAACGCCTACAAGATCCGGCTGCCCGCCGATGCCGATGAGGCGCGGCTGAAAGCCATCCAGGATCAGGCGGCCAAGGATTTTCCGCAGGCCGGCTGGTCGATCCGCACGCGCAGCAATGCCGCGCCGGCGCTGTCGTCCAACATCGAACGCTTCTCGCAATTCCTGACGCTGGTCGGGCTGACGGCGCTAGTGGTCGGCGGTGTCGGCGTCGCCAATGCGGTGCGCGCCTATCTCGACGGCAAGCGCGGTGTCATCGCCACCTTCAAGAGCCTGGGCGCTTCGGGCGGCTTCGTCTTTGCCGTCTATCTGGTGCAGATCCTGATCATTGCCGCCTTGGGCATCGTGCTTGGCCTCGTGCTCGGGGCACTGATGCCGTTCGCGGCCGGTGCCGCCCTCCATCAGGTCATTCCGGTGCCGGCCGAGGGCGGCTTCTATCCCGGCGCGCTCGGCATGGCGGCGCTGTTCGGCCTTTTGGTGACGCTGGCCTTCGCGCTGCTGCCGCTCGGCCGCGCCCGCGATGTGCCGGCGACCGCGCTGTTTCGCGAGATGGGGCTCGAAGGCCGCGGCTTTCCGCGCCCTGCCTATGTTGCGGCGGCCGTCGGTATCGCGCTGTTGCTGGCGGCGCTGGCCATCCTGTTTTCCGGCGACCGCCGCATCGCCTCGATCTTCGTCGGCGCCACCGTCTTCGCTTTCCTGGTGCTGCGCCTGGTCGGCGCACTGGTGCAGTGGGCGGCGAGGAAGAGCCCGCGCGTGCGCTTCGTGGCACTGCGGCTTGCCGTCGGCAACATCCACCGGCCCGGCGCCTTGACGCCATCGGTGGTGCTGTCGCTGGGGCTCGGCCTGACGCTGCTGGTGACGCTGGCGCTGATCGACGGCAATCTCAGGCAACAAATATCCGGCAGCCTGCCCGAGCGGGCGCCGAACTTCTTCTTCGTCGACATCCAGAGCAGCGACGTCGCTGCCTTTTCCGTGCTGATCGGCAAGCAGGCGCCACAAGGGACACTGGCCAAGGTGCCGATGCTGCGCGGCCGGGTGATGGCGCTCAACGGCGTCGATGTCGACAAGGTCACGGTGCCGGCGGAAGGCGCCTGGGTGCTGAAAGGCGATCGCGGCCTGACCTATGACGCCAGCCAGCCGGACAACACGACGCTGACCGAGGGCAGCTGGTGGCCGGACAATTATACCGGCGAGCCGCTGGTCTCGTTCTCTGCCGTGGAGGGCAAGGAGATCGGGCTGAAGCTTGGGGATACGATCACCGTCAATGTGCTCGGCCGCAACGTGACGGCGAAGATCGCCAATTTTCGTCAGGTCGAATGGGAGACGATGGGCATCAATTTCGTCATGGTGTTCTCGCCCAACACATTCGCAGGGGCGCCGCATGGCTGGATGGCGACGCTGACCGAAAAGACCTCCTCGACGGCCGACGATGCGCGTATCCTCAATGCGGTCACCCGCGCCTTCCCGGCGGTGACGACGGTCCGGGTCAAGGATGCGCTCGACGTCGTCAACCGGCTGGTCGGGCAGCTCGGCACGGCGATCCGGGCTGCCGCCGGCGTGGCGCTTGTCGCTTCAGTGCTGGTGCTTGCCGGTGCGCTTGCCGCCGGCAACCGGGCGCGCATCCATGACGCGGTGGTGCTGAAGACACTGGGCGCCACACGCAAGACGCTGATTACCGCCTTCTCGCTCGAATACATGCTGATCGGGCTCGCCACCGCGATCTTCGCCCTGGCGGCAGGTGGTGCGGCCGCCTGGTTCGTCGTCGCACGCATCATGACCTTGCCTTCGCATTTCATGCCCGAGGTGGCGGTGGCGACCATTCTGTTTTCGCTTGTCATCACGGTCGGCATCGGTCTCGCCGGCACCTGGCGGGTGCTCGGCCACAAGGCTGCGCCGGTGCTGCGTAACCTCTGACTATTCACCTACCGCAAGTCCGACGCAAAACCGCTGCACGCTTTGGAATTGCTCTGAATTCCGCCCGCCGGGACCGAGATTTGGTTAAATCGGAGTAATGTTGGGCCGCCAAAGGCCGGAAAACCGCATCGTGGATGCCTCACGAAGCATTACACCCGGTTACGGTCTTGTTCTTGACGCGAATTACCATCATATTTCGCTACAGGCATGCTGGAGCCCCGCCAGCGGCGCCTGGGTCCGGTGGACCTGACACCCGACGGGGCAGAAGCAATAGAGGACTCCCATGGCTGAACCCATTCGCAACTATCAGACGCGCGCCGTGCCCGGCGCCGGCGTTGATGCAGGCATCGATCAGGGCCTGCGCGCCTATATGATCAAGGTCTACAATCTGATGGGGCTTGGCCTCCTCATCACCGGTCTTGCCGCCGTCGGCACGATCATGCTGGCCACCACCACCGATCCGGCCTCGGCTGTCGCAACGCTGCCAAGCGGCGAGATGCTGACCTCGTTCGGCTACGCGATCTTCGGCTCGCCGCTGCGCTGGGTGGTGATGCTGGCGCCGCTGGCGGCCGTGCTGTTCCTGTCGTTCCGCGTCCAGTCGATGAGCGTTTCGGCGGCGCAGACGACGTTCTGGGTCTATGCCGGCCTCGTCGGCCTCTCGCTGTCGTCGATCTTCCTGGTCTACACCACGGCCAGCATTTCGCAGACCTTCTTCGCCACCGCCGCGGCCTTCGGCGCGCTGTCGCTCTACGGCTACACGACCAAGCGCGACCTGACCGCCTTCGGCTCGTTCCTGATCATGGGCGTGTTCGGCATCATCATCGCGTCGGTGATCAACATCTTCCTGCACTCGTCGGCGCTTTCCTTCGCCGTCTCGGCGCTTGGCGTGCTGATCTTCTCGGGCCTGACCGCCTATGACACGCAGAAGATCAAGGAGATGTATTTCGAGGGCGACGCTTCGGATGTCGCCGGCCGCAAGGCCATCATGGGCGCGCTGACGCTCTACCTCGACTTCATCAACCTGTTCATGTTCCTGCTGCAGTTCATGGGCGATCGCCGCTAGTTAGCAGCGACTTGGACCATTGAGTTCCAAAGGGCGGCCCAACGGCCGCCCTTTTCTTTTGTGTCGGGTTTTGCTGTTATTGCGGCAGAATAACGGCGTGCATAAATAATGAGCATTATCATCATGCGGCCCGCAACGGCGGCTGACCTCGACCGGATCACGGAAATCTATGGCGACGCGGTCAGCCAGGGCACGGCGAGTTATGAGCTGGAGCCGCCCAGCCGCGCCGAGATGGGCGGGCGATTCGACGTTTTGATGGCTGGCGGCTTTCCCTATCTGGTGGCGGAAAAGGACGGCGCCGCGCTCGGCTATGCCTATGCCGGCGCTTTCCGGCCACGCCCGGCCTACCGCTTCATCGTCGAGGATTCGGTCTATGTGGCGCCCGAGGCCAAGGGCCAGGGGGTCGGGCTGTTGCTCATGCAAAGCCTGATCGAGTCCTGCCGGGCGGCGGGCTTCCGTCAGGTCATCGCGGTGATCGGCGACGGGCGGCCGGACAGCGCCTCGGTGCGGCTCCACGAAAAGCTGGGCTTTCGTCATTCGGGACGCCTCGAAGGCTCCGGCTACAAGCACGGGCGCTGGCTGGACACGGTGTTCATGCAGCTCCCGCTGAACGGCGGGGCGCTCGCTCCACCCGATCCCGATTCGCTGCCGGAGCAAAAATTCCGCCAGCAAAAATAAGCGGTTAGGCCTCGACGAGCTTCAGCTTGCTGTCGAAGATGCCAAGCACGCGGCCGAGCTCCTGGCCGCGCTTGAGGATACGGCCGCCGGCGGCAATAACGGCAAAGGCGCCCTGCTTGCGTGCCAGTTTCGGGTCCTTGACGATCTGGAACAGCGGCACTTCACTGGTGCGGCGGAACACAGAAAACACAGCCCTGTCGGTGAGATGATCGATGGCGTAGTCGCGCCATTCGTTGGCGGCGACCATGCGGCCGTAGAGCCTCAGGATCTGGTCCAGTTCACGCCGGTCGAACCGCACCGGCTGATCGAGGCGCTCAGGTCGCGCCTCGTGCAGCGGGATCAATATTGCGGATGCGTCAACATCCCCCGTCCCGCCGCTGTCGTCAGTCATGCCTCGATCCTTCAAAATGAATCTTTGCCAACCAAAGTTGGCGCGTTCGCAGCTGAATTGCAAGACCCGGCGAAGCAGGGCGGAGGCGCGCTGTTTCTGCAACGTCCAGTCACTTTTATGAAACGCCTTGTTGGAATTGGTGATGCTTCGCCATATTCTCGCCATTTTTTATCCGCGCTCCTGCCCCAATGTCCGACGAGTTTACCCGCGTTGCCTGAGACGGTTCGGTCCGGCACCGGCTCGTAAACCCCAAGCCCCCCGCCCACGGGTCTGCGTCGGATCGAACCAACCTCGGTCTTTCTTCGGAAGGATCGGGTGCGACGATCCCAAAACCTAAATGACCGGCGTCAGAAGCAAGCTGACGTCGGTTTTTTGTTTTTGGGGTGGAGCGCGGGGCAATGCGACGAGGCACAGCACGATCGTCTGTGCAATCTCGCCTCGCCATGAGCGAGCCGCAACCTCGAGATTCTAAGGCTTATGAATGAAGGCGGCGCCGAGAATGGGGCCGGGCAGCCCATCCCTGCCGACCGACTGCAGCAGCACGGCGCAGCCGCCCTTCTTGGAGATCTCGCTCATCGGCAATTCGTAGCGCTGCGCCTTGCCGTGCCACATGCCGGCGGTCTGGATGCCCGAGACCGCGTTCCAGTAGGTCAACTTGCGGCCGGTGTTCTCACCCTGGCCGATCTTGACCGTCTGCGGCGGGTCGAAATAGACGATGACGACATGGGCATCGCTGGGACCGTTTCCGGCATCGCCGGCGTCGATCATCACACGGTCGCTGGTCCGGCTGACCTTGACGGCGACCCGCATGCCCTGGCCGCTCTTGGCCATCCGCGCCAGCGCGCCATCGACATCGATGCGGCTGGCGCCGTTGACATGGACGCGGCCGTTGATGACGGCCTGCGGCGTGTAGACGGAGCGGCTGCCGAAGGCGCGCATATAGTCATTTTGCCGCTCGGTGTTCTCCTTGCGGCTCAGCGTGTCCTGCCAGCCGAGATAATCCCAGTAGTCGACATGATAGGCGAGCGCGACGATGTCTTCCTTGGCGGCCAGTTCGGCGAACAACGCATCGGCCGGCGGACAGGAATTGCAGCCCTGGCTGGTGAACAGCTCGACCACGCCCAGGGGCCTGTCGATCTGAGGTTTGTCGGCCTGCGTCTTGGCGGGCTCGGCGGTTTGGCCGATGCCGGCAGCCGCTGAGAAGGCCAGCGCAAGGGCCGCCAGCCATAATGTTTTTCGCGAGGCCATGGTCATTCCGATTCCCGCCGGTGGCGCCGGCTTTATTGTCGTTGCTGGAATATGTGGCAGAAGCGGAAGTCAACGGGAAGTCACGTTGCGGTGAAATTTTTGCCGTTGCAACCGACCGCAGCGGCGCAATAGGAGAAGGGCTCGCAGTTCAGGGTAGAAACCGATTCGGGCGGCAATCACGATGTGGCAAACTCTTTCGGCGCCGATCGATCTCTATTGCGAGCGAACCGGGCCGGAACTCTGGTCCGAGCCAGTCAATGCCCTGACAAACCTTGCCTTCATCGCCGCCGGCCTGTGGGGCGTGCGCGAGGTGCGAAGGCTGCGCACCGGCACCTTCGCCGAGGTGCTGGCCTGGTGGGTGGTGGCAATCGGCATCGGCTCGACGATCTTCCACACCTTCGCCACCAGGGGCACGGTCTGGGCCGATGTACTGCCGATCGCCGGCTTTACGCTGGCCTATACGCTGTTCAACCTGCGCCGCTTCCTCGGCATACAATGGGGCAAGGCGATCGCCATCTTCATCGCCTTCTACTTGGTTGCCGGGCTGCTGACGCTGGCGGTGCCGGACTGGCTGCGCCAGGCCTCGAATGGCACGACGGGCTACCTGCCGCCGTTCCTGGCGCTCGCCTTCTTCGGCATACTGGTGGCGGCCAGCGGCAATCGCGCCGGCTGGTACAATCTGGCGGGATCGGCAATCTTCGTCGTGTCCATCATCTGCCGGATGGTCGACCCGCTGGTCTGCGCCGGCTTCCCGCTCGGCACGCATTTCCTCTGGCACATCCTCAACGGACTGATGCTCGGCGTGCTGCTGGCCGCAGCGGCGCGCTTCGGAGCGCCGAAAAATATGGGAGTAAGGGAATATGGGAGTAAGGCAGTAGGGGAAATAGGTTAGCCTGTTCTTGCTTGCCCTACTGCCCTACTCCCTTACTGCCCTATTCCCTTATTACTATGCTGCCAGATCGCGCAGCACGTATTGCAGGATGCCGCCGTTCTTGAAGTAGTCGAGCTCGTCCAGCGTATCGATGCGGCAGATGATCGGCACGTTTTTCACCGTGCCGTCGCCATAGGTGACCTTGGCGGTCATCGTCTGGCGCGGCTTGATGGTGCTCAGCCCGTCGATCTCGACCAGCTCGTCACCCTTCAGGTTGAGCGACGCCCAGGATGTGCCGTCCTCGAAGACGAAGGGGATGACACCCATACCGACCAGGTTCGAGCGATGGATGCGCTCGAAGGACTGGGCGATGACGGCGCGCACGCCGAGCAGATTGGTGCCCTTGGCCGCCCAGTCGCGCGACGAGCCGTTGCCGTATTCGACGCCGGCGAAGATCACCAGCGGCACGCCTTCCTTCTTGTATTCCATGGCCGCGTCGTAGATCGATTCCTCTTCCTTCGACGGGTAGTGGATGGTGTAGCCGCCTTCCCTGCCATTCTCGCCCAGCATGTGGTTGCGGATGCGGATGTTGGCGAAGGTGCCGCGCATCATCACCTCATGGTTGCCGCGACGCGTGCCGTACTGGTTGAAGTCGGCGACGCCGACGCCATGGTCGGTGAGATATTTGCCCGCCGGCGAGGCCGCCTTGATCGAACCGGCCGGTGAGATGTGGTCGGTGGTGATCTTGTCGCCGAACAGGCCGAGCACGCGCGCGCCCTTGATGTCGCCGATCTTGCCGAAACCAGCGGTCATGCCGGCGAAATAGGGCGGGTTCTGCACATAGGTCGAGTTGTCGTCCCAGGTGTAGGTCTGGCCTTGCGGCGCCTCGACGTTCTGCCAGTATTCGTCGCCCTTGAAGACGTCGGCATATTTGCGGGCGAACAGCTCGCGGGTGACGTTCTTCTCGATGAACTCCTGGATCTCTGCCGAGCTCGGCCAGATATCCTTGAGGTAGACCGGATTGCCGTTCTTGTCGTCGCCGAGCGGCTCGGTGGTGAGGTCCTTGGTGACGGTTCCAGCCAACGCGTGCGCGACGACCAGCGGCGGCGAGGCGAGATAGTTCGCCTGCACGTCGGGCGAGACGCGGCCTTCGAAGTTGCGGTTGCCGGACAGGACCGCGGCGGCGATCAAGCCTTTTTCATTGATGGTTTTCGAGATCGGCGCCGGCAGCGGGCCGGAATTGCCGATGCAGGTGGTGCAGCCGAAGCCGACCAGGTTGAAGCCGATCTGGTCGAGCTCCTTCTGCAGTCCTGACTTTTCCAGATATTCTGCGACCACCTGGCTGCCCGGCGCCAGCGACGTCTTGACCCATGGCTTCTGCTTCAAACCGAGGCGGTTGGCGTTGCGGGCCAGCAAGCCGGCGCCGATGAGCACGCTCGGGTTCGAGGTGTTGGTACAGGAGGTGATGGCGGCGATGACGACATCGCCATGGCCGAGATCGTGGTCGGTGCCGTCGACGGCGTAGCGCTTGTGGATCTCGGCGGCCTTCTTGTATTCGGTCTCCATCGCCTTGGTGAAACCCTCCGGAATGCCTTCCAGCGCGACGCGGCCTTCGGGCCGCTTGGGGCCGGCCATCGACGGCACGACGGAACCAAGTTCCAACTCGAGCAGGTCGGTGAACACGGGGTCGGCAGAGCCGGTGTCGCGCCACAGGCCTTGCGCCTTCGAATAGGCCTCGACCAATGCGATGCGATCCTCGCTTCGGCCCGACATTGTGAGGTAGCGGATCGTTTCGCTGTCGACCGGAAAGAAGCCGCAGGTGGCGCCGTATTCGGGCGCCATGTTGCCGATGGTGGCGCGGTCGGCCAGCGTCATGTTGGAGAGGCCCGGGCCGAAGAACTCGACGAACTTGCCGACGACGCCCTTCTTGCGCAGCATCTGGGTGACGGTGAGCACGAGGTCGGTGGCGGTGACGCCTTCTTTCAGCTTGCCGGTGAGGCGGAAGCCGATAACCTCAGGCAACAGCATGGAGACAGGCTGGCCAAGCATGGCCGCCTCGGCCTCGATGCCGCCGACGCCCCAGCCGAGCACGCCAAGGCCGTTGATCATCGTGGTGTGCGAATCGGTGCCGACGCAGGTGTCGGGATAGGCGGTGGTTTCGCCGTCCTCGGTGTTGGTCCACACCACCTGGCCGAGATATTCGAGGTTGACCTGGTGGCAGATGCCGGTGCCGGGCGGCACGACACGGAAATTGCGGAACGCCTGCTGGCCCCATTTCAGGAACTTGTAGCGCTCTTCGTTGCGCTCGTATTCGAGCTCGACATTGCGGGCGAAGGCCAGCGGCGTGCCGAATTCATCGACGATGACGGAATGGTCGATGACGAGGTCGACGGGAACCAGCGGGTTGATCTTCTGCGGATCACCGCCGAGCGAGGCCATGGCGTCGCGCATGGCGGCAAGGTCGACAACGGCCGGAACGCCGGTGAAATCCTGCATCAGCACACGGGCCGGGCGATAGGCGATCTCGACGCCGGCGGTGCCCTTGTCGGTCAGCCAGCCGGCGACCGCCTGGATCGATTCCTTGGTGACGGAGCGGCCGTCCTCGTTGCGCAGCAGGTTCTCCAGCAGCACCTTCATCGAATAGGGTAGCTGGGCAATGCCCGTGAGGCCGTTCTTCTCGGCCTCGATGAGATCGAAATAGACATACTCCGTACCGCTTGCGGTCAGCGTGCGGCGGCAATTGAAACTGTCGAGGGATTTTGACACGTGCGATCCTTGTCTGTTCAGCCTGAAAGGGAACGGACGCCGATGGCATGCAATCACGCGCAAAGGTGCGGGTACGGCCATTTCCGCTGTCCGTTCCCAAGCAACCCGAGCCGTTCAAGGCGGCGCGTGCGCTGGTTCGGCGCTAATTCTGTTCCCGCGCCGACCGCTGGCACGGATGCACCGCATATAGAGAATTTTCTGGAATAGTTCTAGACAGTTGCAAAGCAAATTTGTGCGATGCGGCAGCTGCCGCGACACATGGTTTTCAGGGCAGGCGAGGGATGCGGCTGATCGCCGAAAATCTGGGCGGCGAACGCGGCGGCGACACGGTGTTTTCCGGCATCGGCTTTGCCCTGGAGGACGGGCAGGCGCTGGTTGTCACCGGGCCCAATGGTGCCGGCAAATCGACCTTGCTGCGGGTCATCGCCGGGTTGCTGCCGGTGGCCGAAGGCAGTGTGCGGATCGAAGGCGTTGTGAAGATCGAAGACGTTGTGGAGATTGAAGACGGGGGCGAGGCATTTCCGTCGATCGCTGCGGCCTGTCATTACCTTGGTCACCAGAACGCCATGAAGCCTGCGCTCGGCGTGGCGGAAAATCTGCGCTTCTGGCGCGACTTCAACGGCGATGGACATGCCGGCGTCGAAGAGGCGCTGGAAACGGTCGGGCTGGGCGGCATCGGCCACCTGCCCTTCGGCTATCTCTCGACCGGGCAACGGCGGCGCGCGGCGATCGCCAAGCTTCTGGTCAGCCACCGTCCGCTGTGGCTGCTTGATGAGCCGACGGCGGGGCTGGACAAGGCTTCGGAGCGGCGATTTGCGCAGTTGATGGGGAAGCATTGTAGGGAGGGTGGGATCATCGTTGCGGCGACGCATTTGCCGCTGGGATTGGATGAGGCGAAGGAATTGAGGATGGGGCAGTGATGTCGGCGTTCCTTCCTGGGCAAAGGCACCTCAAAGCATGCTAGCCCTCTTCCTGCGCGACATCCGCCTGAACATCCGCGCCGGCGGCGGGGCTTTGACCGGGGTCATCTTCTTCCTCGCCGTCATCGCCACCATCCCGTTCGGCGTCGGGCCGGACCTCAAGCTGCTTGCCCGTATCGGGCCGGCGATCCTGTGGATTGGCGCGCTGCTCTCTTGCCTGCTTGGCCTTGACCGGCTGTTCCAGGCCGATCGCGAGGACGGCTCGCTCGATCTGCTGGTGCTCGGCAACGACCGCCACATGCTGGCCTTGACGGTGCTGACCAAATGCCTGGCGCATTGGGCGGGCAGCGTGCTGCCACTGGTCGTCGCCGCTCCCTTGCTCGGCCTGTTCATGAACATGGAGCCGATCAGCATCGGTGCCACGGCGCTGACGCTGCTGGTCGGCACGCCGGCGATCACCTTTATTGGCGCCGCTGGTGCGGCGGTGGCGGTGGCGTTGCCGCGTGGCGGGCTGCTGATCTCGGTGCTGGTGCTGCCGCTGACCATCCCGGTGCTGATTTTCGGCGTTTCGGCGAGCTATGGCGCGACGGCCAATCCCGATCCGTTTCTGCAGCCCTTCCTCATTCTTGCCGCGCTGACCTTGTTTCTTGCGGTGCTAGGCCCGGTCTCGGCGGCGCTGGCACTTCGTCATGGAACGGATTGAGGTCACATCAAAGGCTGCGGCGCGGCGACCGATTGCGAAGCCGATGGTGCGGGGATAAGGGAAGGCATGTTCGAATTGGGCGACATGACCGGTTTGGAAAGCGGCACCTTGGCGGGGCCTGGCGTATGAGCGCGCACGCCCTCTACGTGACCGCCGCCTATACGATCACCGCCGTGGTGCTGGCCGGGCTGGTCGGCTGGATCCTGCTCGACCAGCGGGCGCGCAAGCGCGAACTCGCTGAACTCGAAGCGTCAGGCGTGCGGCGGCGTTCCGACAAGGGCGCCAAGCCATGAGCATGGAAACGGAAACGCCACCACCCAGTCGCCGCCTATTCGTGCTTTTGCCGCTGTTGATCTTCCTCGGCCTGGCCGGACTGTTCCTGTCGCAGCTGTTGTCGGGGCGCGATGTTTCGGAAGTGCCGTCGGCGCTGATCGGCCTGCCGGCGCCGCAGACGAACCTGCCGGCGCTGGAGGGCATCAACCTGCCCGGGCTCGATACGAAATCCTTCGCCGGCAAGGTCACGCTGGTCAACGTCTTTGCGTCATGGTGCGCGCCGTGCCGCGAAGAGCACCCGGTGCTGCTGGCGCTGGCGCAGGACAAGCGTTTCGTGATGGCGGCGCTGAACTATAAGGACCAACCGGAAAACGCTCGCCGGTTCCTCGGCGATCTCGGCAATCCGTTCCAGGCGATAGGGGTCGACGAAGCCGGGCGCACGGCGATCGACTGGGGCGTCTACGGCGTGCCGGAAACCTTCGTCATCGGCAAGGACGGCAGGATCGCCTACAAGTATGTCGGGCCGCTGACGGCCGAGGCGGCGCGGATGGTGTTGTTGCCGCAGATCGACAGGGCACTGGCGGCGCATTGATATTCAGGTGTTGCCGGCCTGCAAACGGCGGCTTCCTTTGCTTCCGGTGCTCACGTACTCAAAAGTACGCTCCACTCCGGTTCTCGAAACCCACCAATCTCGGCTCGGCCTGACCTGAATCTCAACGCGCCTGGGCGGCGCCGAGCAATAGTCCGAGATCAGCCGTAGATCTGCTTGTGGACCTGGTAGAGCATTTCTGAACGGTCAGCGCGCATGTCGGCCAGATCGCGGCTGGAAAAGCTGTCGATTTCGGCGACGAGGCGGTTGTAGTGCTTGCGCTTGGCAATGCTGGTGCGAGCGCGGGTCATGAGATCGTTGAAGATCATAGCAAGGTTCCTTCTGTGCCGCGTTTCTGGCGGCCGGTTGTTCCTCCCTTGATCGATACGAAGCATGACATAGTAGTGATGCATTGCAAAAAGAAGATGTTGCAATGCACCATTGCACGCAGCGCATAGCCGGTTAATCGATCCTTAGTGGCAGTTCTGATGAGTTGGCGTTGCTTCCCATCTGCCTTGAGAGGTCAAGATGCGGTGAAGCGCTCATCATCGATCTTGCCAGATCGATCGCCGGCTGGCTTGATCGCGCCTGTAGCGTTGCGTCCTTCCGGACGTGCAAAGAACGTTGTAGCACTTTCATTTTGCGCATGATCCTTTCCGAAGATCGGAATCGATTTTTCGGGATCATGCGCCCGACCTAAATGCCGGGAGAAAAAGCATGGCCGCCGAAGATTATTACGAAATTCTTGATCCGCGTTTCGCGCGGCTGTTCAATTCCAACGCGCAAGTGGAAAAGCTGTTCACTGGATGCCAATGGGCGGAAGGGCCGGCCTGGTTCGCCGCCGGCCGCTTCGTGGTCTGGTCCGACATTCCGAACAACCGCATGCTGCGCTACGACGAGACCGACGGTAATGTCAGCGTCTTCCGTCAGCCCTCCGGCAATTCCAACGGCAACACCGTCGACCGGCAAGGCCGGCTGGTGACCTGCGAGCATTCGGGCCGCCGCGTCAGCCGCACCGAGTTCGACGGCTCGGTCACCACCATTGCCACCAAATGGCGCGGCAAGCGGCTGAACTCGCCCAATGATGCGGTGGTCAAGTCGGATGGCTCGATCTGGTTCACCGATCCGAGCTACGGAATCGACACCGACTATGAGGGCGACAAGGCCGAAAGCGAGATCGGCGCCTGCTACGTCTACCGGGTCGACCCCGGCACCGGCGAGGTCGAGGCCGTCATCACCGACATGGTCAGGCCCAACGGCCTTGCCTTCTCGCTCGACGAGAGCAAGCTCTATGTCGCCGACACCGGCCGCACGCATGGCGCGCAGGATCCCGCCCATATACGGGTGTTCAATGTCGGCAAGGACGGCAAGAAGGTGTCGGGCGAAAAGGTCTTCGCCGACTGCACGGCCGGCCTGTTCGACGGCTTCAGGCTCGATGAGGACGGCCGCATCTGGACCAGTGCCGCCGACGGCATCCACTGCTACGATCCGGATGGGACGCTGATCGGCAAGGTCAAGGTGCCGGAAGTGACGGCCAATTGCGTGTTCGGCGGCAACAAGCGGAATTGCCTCTATATAGCCGGCACCACCTCACTCTACATGGTGCGGCTGATGGTCAACGGCGCCAAAACATACTGAGCTGCCGTCAACAAAATCGAAGGGGAGGAAAACATGCCATTCGTCAACATCCGCATCGTCAAGGAAGTGATCGCCGCCGATCCGGCGGGCAAGAAGGCGGACATAGCCAAGAAAGTCACGGCCGCCATTATGGACGCCACCGGCCTCAGCAATGACGATGTCTGGGTGGTCTTCGAGGAGGTCAACGCCCGCGACTGGTATGTCGGCAAGACCGATGTGGAGACACTGAGAAGCAAGAAGTAGCCTCAGCGGCTGGCGATGAAGTCCGCGAAAGCGGATAGCGCATTGTGCATTGCCAGCCGGCTTTCCGGCTCAGCCAGGATGGTCTCCACCTCCGGCGGCTTCTTGCCGAGCAGGGCAATCTCCAGCGTATCTTCGCAAAGCGCAAACGACATCGTCCGCACGATCTCAGCCAGCGCGGCGCGGGCAAACAGCGAACGCGGCGAGGCGTGCACCAGCATCGCAGGTTTCTCGACAGCGGCGTCGCGCGACACCAGCCAGTCGAGGGCGTTCTTCAGCCCGCCCGGCACTCCATGGGCATATTCCGGACAGGAGACGATGACGCCGTCGGCTTGAGTGACTGCGTCGATCAGTTCGGATGCTGTGAGCGGCGTCCGCTCGCCCTCATCGTCGGGATTGAAGATCGGCAGACGACCAAGCCGGTCATAGACTGTGACCCGACAGCCGGGCGGAGCATTCCGCGCCAGGGCCGCGACCAGCGCGGAATTGGTGGAGGCCGCCCGCAGGCTGCCGGAGATGGCGAGGATATTCAGCAAGGGTTGGAACCGGTCAGGACGAATCGTCGTCCCGAAAGCCTACCACATGGTCTGCTTGTAGGCGTCGTCCAGCCAGCGGTCGGTCGCCTCGGCCGAATCGGCCACCGCCAGCTGGTCGTGTAGAATCTGTCCGAGCGTTGGCAGTGTCGCGCGATCATACCAGGTTTCCGGCTTCCACAGATCCGAGCGCATGAAGGCCTTGGCGCAATGCATGTAGGCGGCCTTGACGGAGACCACGACGACGCTTTGCGGTTGCTTGCCGTCAACGGCGAGCTGTTCGCGCAAGGTCGCGTGGACGGTGATGCGCGCGTCGCCGTTGACGCGCAGCGTCTCGTTCATGCCGGGAATGAGGAACAGCAGCCCGACCGACGGGTTGAGGAGGATGTTTTCCAGCGTGTCCAGCCGGTTGTTGCCGGGCCGGTCGGGGATGGCGATGGTCCTGTCGTCGAGAACGGCGGCGAAGCCGGGCCTGTCGCCCTTCGGCGTCACATCGGCATTGCCGGCGCCATCGGACGAGCCAATCAGCACGAAGGGGCTCTTGCCGATGAAGGAGCGGCAATGGCCGTCGAGCGCCTTCAATTCCTTGCGGATCGAGCCATCGGTGGGTCGCGGCGTCTTGTAGATCGTCCTCAGTTCATCGCGCGTGGTGACGAATTCCATGGCCCTCTCCCCAGAGCTTTGTTTGACGCAATTGCCTGAGGGAAAGCGCTATGCGCCTTACCTGGAATTGCGCTATTTGCCCGCCTTCTCTTCCTTCCCGGCCTTGTCCTCGAGCGAATGGCGCAGGATCAGCGGCATCTGGCTGAAGGTGAACAGAAGCGTGATCGGCATGATGCCCCAGACCTTGAAGGTAACCCAGGCGTCGGTGGAGAAATTCCGCCACACCACTTCATTGGCAAGGGCCAGGAACAGGAAGAACAGACCCCAGCGGAAGGTCAATTTCCTCCAGCCCTCGGCGTCGAGGCTGAAGGCCGAATCGAAGACATAGCCGAGCAGCGACTTGCCGAAGTAGAGGCCGCCGAGCAGCACGCCGCCGAACAGCGTGTTGACGATGGTCGGCTTCATCTTGATGAAGATGTCGTCCTGCAGATAGAGCGTCAGCGCGCCGAAGATGAAGACGACGACGCCGGACACCATCGGCATGATCGGCAAGGTGTGCATCAGCAGCCATGAGGCGATCAGCGCGATTGCCGTGGCGGCCATGAACAGGCCGGTGGCGACGAAGATCGGGCCGCCGAATTCGGCCAAGACAGGGAATTTCCCCACCAGCCACTCGCCGCGCGCGTTGGCGAAGAAGAATACCATCAACGGCCCCAGCTCCAGCACCAGCTTGAGCAGCGGATTGACGCCTTCCTTCTTCTGCTTTTGCGGATCGGACGGATCGCGTTCGAGAATGGGTGGGTTCATAGGTTTTCTTTCTTACGCACAATCTGATCCAAAAAGCCTGCAACTTTTTGGGACATGCTTGTCAGGCAACTCCAGCGATCGCCCTGGCGAATTCGCTTGCCGAAAAAGGTTCGAGGTCGTCGACCTGTTCGCCGACGCCGATGAAATAGACCGGCAATTTGTGCTTTGCCGCGATCGCCACCAGAATACCGCCACGCGCCGTGCCGTCCAGCTTGGTCATCACGAGGCCGTTGACGCCGGCGACATTGCGGAAGATCTCGACCTGGTTGAGCGCGTTCTGCCCGGTGGTGGCGTCGACCGTCTGCAACACGGTGTGCGGTGCTTCCGGGTCTAGCTTGCCCAGCACGCGGACGATCTTTTCGAGCTCGGCCATCAGTTCGGTCTTGTTCTGCAGGCGGCCGGCCGTGTCGATGATCAGCACGTCGGAACCGGCTTCCTTGGCCTTTTCGAAGGCGTCATAGGCCAGCCCCGCGGCGTCGGCGCCGAGTTTGGACGCGATGACCGGCGATTTCGTCCGCTCGCCCCATATCTTCAATTGCTCGATCGCGGCGGCGCGGAACGTGTCGCCGGCAGCGAGCATCACCGACAGGCCGCCATCGGTCAGCTTGGCCGCCAGCTTGCCGATGGTGGTGGTCTTGCCGGTGCCGTTGACGCCGACCACCAGGATGACATGCGGCTTGTGCGAGAGATCGAGCTCGAGCGGCATGGCGACGTGGGTCAACACCTTTTCCACCTCGGCCGCCATGATGGCGCGAACCTCGGTGTCCGAGACATCCTTGCCGTAGCGGCTGGAAGCCAGCGCGTCGGTGACGCGCAGGGCGGTCTCCATGCCGAGGTCGGCGCGGATCAGCACGTCCTCCAGGTCCTGCAAGGTCTCTCCGTCCAGCTTGCGCTTGGTGAAGACGCCGGCGATGTTGCCGGTGAGTTCGCGCGACGAGCGGGCAAGCCCGTCCCTCATGCGCTGGAACCACGAGCGCCTCGGCACTGGTTCCGGTGCTTTCTGCGGCTCGGCTTTCTGCTCGACCTTCTTGGTGACGGTCACCTTGCCGGGAGCTGGTTTTACCTCCCCCTCGATGGGGGAGGTCCCGAGCGCAGTTCGGGGGGGGGTGACCAGCGCCGGCGCTGCCACCCCACCCCGCCGCTTCGCGGCGACCCTCCCCATCGAGGGGAGGGTGGGCTGGCGCGGCTTGGATCTCCGGCGCGATCTCGGCGCGCACCGGTTGCTGCTCGATCGGAGCCGGCTGACGAATGGGCGGCGAAATCTCGGCCGGAGGGATTTCGGGTGCCGGCGTTTCGGCCGGAGCCTCGACCGGTGGCGCCGGCACTTCGACAGGCACAGGCTCCGGCTGTAACTGCGGTTGCGGCGGGACGATTTCCGGCCGCTCCGGCGCCGGAATTTCCGGCGGCTCCGGTTCGGGAATCGGCTCGGGCGCCACAGGCGCGGCCGGGATTTCCTCGGGCGCGGGCTCCTCGACGGGCGCTTCCGGTTCAACCGGCATCGGCTCTTCGACCGGGGCAGGCTCGGGCTGGATTTCCGGCTCGGCCGGAATGATCGGTGCCGGCTCGGGCGCCGGTTCCTCGACAGGCGCCGGTTCCCGCGCGGGAATTACCTCCGGCTCGACCGTCGGCGTCGGCGCAGTTTCGACCTCGGGCAGCGGCTCATCGCGCTTCAGGAACTCCGGAACAACCTGTTCGGAGGCCGGCTTCAGCGCATCGAGCGCTTCCCATTTGATCGGCGGCAGCGGGGCGGTCTCGTCGACGCGCTCCTCGACCACTTCTTTCTTACCGAACGAAAATATCTTCTTGAAAAAACCAGCCATGCTTTGCGTTTCTCAGGCGGCGCGGGCGGCAATGGGCGCCGCGATCAGCCTGGTGCCATCATGGCCGGTGATATCGGCCTCGACGATCTCGCCCGGCACACCCGCGCCGAGTGCGGCAAGCGTAAAGCCTTCGGTGCGGCCAAGACCGTTGCGCTCGATCAGGATCGACTGGCGGGTTCCGGAGAGCGACGACAGATGGCGCCGATACGCAGCTTCACCGGCGGCACGCAGCCGGGCGGCGCGCTGCTTGACCAGTTCGCGCCGCACCTGCGGCATGCGCGCGGCGGGCGTGCCTTCGCGGGGGCTGAACGGGAAGACATGGAGATGCGTCAGTCCGCATTCCTCGACGATCTTTTCCGAATTTTCGAACATGTCGTCCGTTTCGGTCGGGAAACCGGCGATGATGTCGGCGCCGAAGACGATGCCGGGGCGCAGCTTGCGCACATCCTCGCAGAAGCGGATCGACTGATCGCGCAGATGCCGGCGCTTCATGCGCTTCAGGATCATGTCGTCGCCGGACTGCAGCGACAGATGCAGATGCGGCATCAGCCGCAGTTCGGTGGCGATGGCGTCGAGCAAATCATCGTCGGCCTCGATCGAATCGATGGACGACAGCCGCAGCCGCTTCACATCGGGCACCTGCTTGAGGATGGTCTTCACAAGCTTGCCGAGCTTCGGGGCGCCCGGAAGGTCGGCGCCAAAACTGGTCATGTCGACGCCGGTCAGCACGATCTCGGCATAGCCATTGCCTGCGAGGCGCTTGACCTGCTCGACCACGGCGCCCATTGGCACCGAACGGGAATTGCCGCGGCCGTAAGGGATGATGCAGAAGGTGCAACGGTGGTCGCAGCCATTCTGAACCTGGACGAAGGCGCGCGCCCTGCCCTCGATGGCGTCGACCATGTGGCCGGCAGTCTCGCGCACTGAAAAGATGTCGTTGACGCGTGCCTTCTCGGTGTCGTTGACACCGAAATCCGGCAGTGCGCGATAGGAATTCGCCTTCAGCTTCTCCTCATTGCCAAGCACGAGGTCGACCTCGTCCATGGCGGTGAAATTCTGCGGTTCGGTATGGGCGGCGCAGCCGGTGACGATGATGCGCGCTTTGGGGTTGTCGCGACGCGCCTTGCGGATCGCCTGCTTGGCCTGACGCACCGCCTCGCCGGTCACGGCGCAGGTGTTGAAGATCACGGCGCCGCCTTCCAGTGCGCCAAGGCCGGCGCTTTCCGCCTCGCGGCGCATCACTTCGGACTCATAGGTGTTCAGCCGGCAGCCGAAGGTGACGACATCGATACCCTGGGAGGCCATCAGGCCGCGCTTTCGGTGTCGCGGGCCCAGGCGCCGGTCGACGGATCGAAGCTGCCGGAAAACTCCCATTCGGCGGCACCGGTGAGGATGACGTGGTCATTTTCAAGCCATTCGACATGGAGCGAGCCGCCGCCTGGAGTCATCAGGCTGACGCTGCGGCCGGTCCGGTTGGTGCGGGCCGCCGCGACCACCGATGCGCATGCGGCCGAGCCGCAGGCCTTGGTCAGGCCGGCGCCGCGCTCCCAGGTGCGGATGACCATGGTGTCGGGCGAGGTGACCTCGGCGAGGGTAATGTTGGCGCGCTCGGGAAACATCGGATGGTTCTCGAGCAACGGCCCGAAGCGGTCGAGCTCATAGGACCAGACGTCGCGGTCGACCCAGAAGATGGCGTGCGGGTTGCCCATCGAGACGACCGAGGGCGAATGCAGAACCGGCGCGTCGATCGGGCCGATCTGCAGCTCGATCATGCGGGTGTCGTGGAATTCCTCGGCCAGCGGAATATCCTGCCAGCCGAAACGCGGTGTGCCCATGTCGACCGAGATCGACCCATCGGCATGTTCGCGCGCGTTGAGGATGCCGGCGACGGTCTCGAAGGTGAAGACCTTCTGGCCGGTTTCGGCGGCCAGCGCCTGGACGACGCAGCGCATGCCGTTGCCGCAAGCCTGCGCCTTGGAGCCGTCGGAATTCAAGATGTCGATGAAAAAGGCGGTGCCTGGCGTCCTGGCGTCGTGGATCGCCATGATCTGGTCGAACCTGGTCGCGGCATCGGCGTTCAGCGCGATTGCCGCGGCCGCCGTCACCCGATCGGCACGGCTACGCATGTCGGCAACGATGATCTCGTTGCCGATGCCGTTCATCTTGGCGAAAGGGGCAGTGCTGGCCATTGCTCCGCGAATTCCGTGTCCGTTTGGCGCTATATGGCGGAAACGAGCAGGAATTACCAGTGCGCAGCAGGGTTACGTCACCGCGAAGATGCCGAGCACCACCAGCAGGAAGATGACCAGAACAATGCCGATGAGGATGCGCGCGCCGGTGGCGGCGGCTCCTGCCAGGGCCGGCATGCCGAGCAGGCTCGCCGCCGCGGCGACGATCAGCAGAATGATGATCCATTTGATCATGAAGAGGCTCCCAGCCAAATTGCGTTGGGGAAGCAACGCGTTTTAGCAATCTGGGTTCCTTGGCGGGCTAGATGGCTGGTACGTCCCAGACCTCGCCGGGCCGCAAGGCGCGAAAGCGCTGCCGCGGGATGCCTTGATCGTCGAGCGCCTCGGTCAATTTCCGGGCCGGCTCGTCGATCGGTTCGTCAGTGAGTTGGAAGGTGCCCCAGTGGCAGCCGGCGGCATAAGCGGCGTTGCACAGTTGCATGCCGTGCACGGCCTCTTCCGGATTCTGATGCTGCGGCTCCATGAACCAGCGCGGCTCATAGGCGCCGATCGGCAGGATGGCGAAACGGAAACCGCCATGCTTTTCAGCCATCAGCCGGTAGTTGATGCCATCGTGAAAGCCGGTGTCGCCGGCGAAATAGACGTTGCCATCCGGCGTCTCGATGACGAAGCCGGCCCACAGCGCCATGCGCCGGTCGCGGGCGCCACGCGCCGACCAGTGGTGCACCGGTTCGACATGGACGGCGACGCGGTCGCCTATCTCGACCCTGTCGCCCCAGTCATGCGCCGACAGCCGCATGCCTGGAACCGCATCGGCAATCAGCGCATCGTTGCCGAGCGGGGTGATCACAAGCGGGTCGTGACTGGCCTTCAGCTGCTTCAGCGTGGCGAGATCGAGATGGTCGTAATGGTTGTGGCTGACCAGGACGAGGTCGATCGCCGGCAGGTCGGCGAAGGCGATGCCTGGCGGGTTGATCCGTTTCGGTCCGGCAAAGGAGAGCGGCGATACACGCGGCGACCAGACCGGATCAGTGAGGATGTTCAGGCCCGCGGTCTGGATCAGCATGGTGGAATGACCGACCATGGTTACTTGCAGCGCTGCGCCTTCGATCCGTGTCGCCGGTTTTACCTGCAGAAAGGGGTTCGGAGGGGGCGTCGGCCATTTCGAGCGCTTGCCGCTCAACTGCCATTTCAGCAGGTCGGCGAAACGACCGGGTGGCTGGCCGTCGGGATTGAAGAACAAGATGCCGTCGAAATGATCGCTGGGTGGGCCGCTGTAATAACGGTTGGCAGCCCTCTTTCTCGCGGCCAATTTTGCAGCTCCAGCAGGTTTCGGTTTCCAAGAGATAGGACCAATGCCGGCCGGCGCAAGCATTTGGCTTGCCGGGCGCTTGGGCTGGGTACGGCGTGACCAGATCCCGAAGGCTGGACCGACAGGCGACCGGTGTCGCCGGGGTTGCGATAAATTTGCAACAAATTTTGCCGCAAACCGTATTTTAACCATATCGGGTTGAAATTTCGCCACCTTCTCCATCTTGGTGGGGGTGAGATTGTACGGACGGCGCCCCCCAGCCGAATCCGACGGAGGTTGGAATGATTTTTTCGAAAAGCGGCCTGGTGGCCGTATCGCTGGCGGCGCTCGTTGCGAGCGGCTGTTCGACCTCACGGTTCTCGTCGATGGACGACCAGCAGCCGGCACCGCTGCAGCCGGCACCGGCCGGCCAGGTGACCGCCAATCAGCTGCCGCCGCCAGCAGCACCGGGCGCCACCGACCCGTCAAAATTCCCGACCGCGCCTGGCAATACGCAGGTTGCGTCCTTGCCGCCGGACGGCTCGGCGCCCGCCGGTGCCGCGGATCTGACCGCGGCCAGCGTCGCCGGTGTCTGGAATGCCAGCGTTTCGGGCCAGAGCTGCAAGGTAGCGACTCCCCAGACCAAGTTCGGCGCCGGCTTCCGCGCCGGGCCGTTGCACTGCCCGGCGCCGATCGACGGCATCAAGTCGTGGAATGTCGCCGGCAAGCAGCTGACGCTCTATGACGAAAACGGCGGCACGCTGGCGCGGCTCTATTCGTCGGGCGGCTCGAAATTCGACGGCCAGACTTCCAACGGCCAGGCGATTTCGCTTACAAGGTAGGCGACCGCCCCTTATTTGTTCCTACGCAATTCCGGACGGAAAACCGCTACACACTTTTCCTGGAATTGCTCGACAACGACGTGACCGATGCATCTGCGTGACGGCCTCCAGACCCATGCGACCGTCAGGCAGCGCTACGACCATCTGGTGGAAACCGGCGCGATCGAACGCGACCCGGCGCAGGAACGGATCGCCGCCGCGCTCGACCGGCTGACCGACGAGATTTCGGCCAAGCGGCTGGCGCACAAGTCCAGCGCGCTTGGCTGGCTGTTCGCCCGCAAGCGCGAGACGCATGAGGCAGTCAAAGGCCTCTACATCCATGGCGGGGTCGGCCGCGGCAAGACCATGCTGATGGACATGTTCTTCGAGTTGCTGTCGGTGCGGCGCAAGCGCCGCGTCCATTTCAACGACTTCATGGCCGATGTGCAGGACCGCATCCAGAAGCACCGGCAGGCGCGCAGGGATGGCACGGTCAAGGAGGACGACCCGATTCCGCCGGTGGCCAAGGCGCTTGCCGAGCAGGCCTGGGTGCTGTGCTTCGACGAGTTCTCGGTCACCGACATTGCCGATGCGATGATCCTGTCGCGGCTGTTTTCGGCGCTGTTTGCCAGCGGCGTGGTGCTGGTCGCCACCTCGAACGTGGCGCCGGAGAATCTCTATGGCGACGGCCTGAACCGACAGCTTTTCCTGCCTTTCATCGGTATCCTGGAGCGGCATGCGCGGGTGCTGTCGCTCGACGCCGACAAGGACTACCGGCTGGAAAAGCTCGTCCGCACGCCGGTCTATGTCACGCCGGCCGATGCAACGGCCGACGAGATGCTCGACGAGGCCTGGCAAACCATGACGCACGGCGTGCCGACGGCCAAGACCTCGCTGACCCTCAAGGGACGGCAGGTGGTGGTGCCGGCTGCCGCCGGCGACGCGGCGCGGTTTTCCTTCGCCGATCTCTGCGAAAAGCCGCTTGGCGCCCGCGATTTCCTGGCAATCGCCGGCCGCTTCTCGACCATCTTCATCGATCACGTCCCGGTGCTCGGCGAAGGCAAGCGCAACGAGGCCAAGCGCTTCATCCTGTTGATCGACACGCTCTACGATCATCATGCGCGGCTGGTGGTCAGCGCCGCAGCCCCGCCGCCGCAGCTTTATCAAGCCAAACGCGGCGTCGAGGTCTTCGAGTTCGAACGCACGGCATCACGCCTGATCGAGATGCAAAGCCGCGACTGGCTGGAGGATTGGGCGGAACGGCGCAAGGCGAGGGCAGCGCCAGAGGCGGAGCAGGCACGGGCCTGAGATAGTTCTTCGGAAGGTCGCGATCCCTGCCCCTCCTCTGTCTCGCCGGCGCCAAAGATCTAAAGCGCATACAGATACATCACGAAATCTTCCGCCGGCCCATGCGGCTCTTTGCGCGACTCATAGAGCGCGCGGGCAGGCACATTGCCCGGCTCGGTGCCGACCCAGGCCTCCTCGCAGCCATGGTCACGGCCAATCGCAAACATCGCGTCGAGCATGTCTCGCGCGATGCCCTGGCGCTGGAAGGCCGGCGAAACGCCGACCTCGTCTATATAGAGCTCGCTGACCTTGTCGGGGTGGCGGTGGATGACGGCGGCGCATTGCCCGACGACCACGCCGCCGGCGAGCGCCACGATCATGAAATGGCCAGGTTCGTGGAGATAGGCTGCCAGCCGATCCGGCATGACCGGCTCGTCGAAGACGTCCTCGGCGACCTGCATCACAAGGGCGTCATCGCCTGGGAATAGCCTTCGGATTTCCATCTTCATTCTGTAAAGTCCCCCCAAGTCGGCTTACAAATTTTGACGTTTACGTAAATCCCAATCTATCTAACCGATTGAAAATGCTAGCTCCGAAATAATCGATTGAATTTATCTTGCACCAAGGCTATTTGGTGCGGCGAAAGTCCGCGGGTTCCTCGCAGCATTCCGGCCTCTTCCTCGACGCCGCCAACCAAGTCGCCAAGGACTTGGGCGCCGTCACTGACAAAGGGAAAACATCCTGACATGGCACGCAACAAGATAGCGCTTATCGGCTCTGGCATGATCGGCGGTACGCTCGCCCACATGATCGGTCTCAAGGACCTCGGCGACGTCGTGCTGTTCGATATTGCCGAGGGTATTCCGCAAGGCAAGGGGCTGGATATCGCGCAGTCGTCGCCGGTCGATGGCTTCGACAGCCGTCTCACCGGCGTCAACGACTATGCCGGCATCGAGGGTGCCGACGTCTGCATCGTCACCGCCGGCGTGCCGCGCAAGCCGGGCATGAGCCGGGACGACCTGCTCGGCATCAATCTCAAAGTCATGGAACAGGTCGGCGCCGGCCTGAAGAAGTATGCGCCGAAGGCCTTCGTGATCTGCATCACCAACCCGCTCGACGCCATGGTCTGGGCGCTGCAGAAGTTCTCGGGCCTGCCCAAGAGCCATGTCGTCGGCATGGCCGGCGTGCTCGACAGTTCGCGCTTCCGCTATTTCCTGGCCGAGGAATTCAAGGTCTCGGTCGAGGACGTCACCGCCTTCGTGCTCGGCGGCCATGGCGATTCCATGGTGCCGATGATCCGCTATTCGACGGTTTCCGGCATCCCGCTGCCCGACCTGATCAAGATGGGCTGGACGTCGAAGGAAAAGCTCGACCAGATCGTCCAGCGCACCCGCGACGGCGGCGCCGAGATCGTCGGCCTGCTCAAGACCGGCTCGGCCTATTACGCGCCGGCCGCCTCGGCGATCTCGATGGCGGAAGCCTATCTCAAGGACAAGAAGCGCGTGCTGCCGTGCGCGGCGTATCTTTCCGGCCAGTATGGCGTCAAGAACACCTATGTCGGCGTGCCCGTGGTGATCGGCGCCGGCGGCGTCGAGCGCATCATCGAGATCGACCTCAACAAGAGCGAGCAGAAGATGTTCGACGCTTCGGTGGCGACGGTGCAGGGCCTGACTGAGGCCTGCGTCAAGATCGCGCCGCAGCTCGCCTCGAAGTAACCCCCAGCAGTCGACCCGGAGACATCGAAGATGAACATCCATGAGTATCAGGGCAAGGCGCTGCTGAAGAGCTTTGGCGCGCCGGTGGCCGAAGGCGTGCCGGTGTTCAAGGCGAGCGAGGCGGAAGCCGCCGCCAAGGCGCTGCCCGGCCCGCTCTATGTGGTGAAGAGCCAGATCCATGCCGGCGGCCGTGGCAAGGGCAAGTTCAAGGAACTCGGCCCTGATGCCAAGGGTGGCGTCAGGCTGGCGAAGTCGGTGGCCGACGTGGTCGCCAACGCCAACGAAATGCTCGGGCATACGCTGGTGACCAAGCAGACCGGGCCGGCCGGCAAGCAGGTCAGCCGCCTCTATATCGAAGACGGCGCCGACATCGAGCGCGAGCTCTATCTGTCGATCTTGGTCGACCGCTCGGTCGGCCGCGTTGCCTTTGTCGTCTCGACCGAAGGCGGCATGGACATCGAGGCGGTCGCGCACGACACGCCGGAAAAGATCATCACCGTCGCCATCGACCCGGAAAAGGGCGTCACAGCGGCCGATCTGAAGGCGCTCAACGGCGCGCTGAAGCTCGACGGCGACGCCGGCCGGGATGGCGATACGCTGTTCCCGATCCTCTACAAGGCCTTTGTCGAGAAGGACATGAGCCTGCTCGAGGTCAACCCGCTGATCGTCATGAAGAATGGCCGGCTGCGCGTGCTCGACGCAAAAGTGTCGTTCGACAACAACGCGCTGTTCCGCCATCCCGACGTGCTCGAACTGCGCGACACCACCGAAGAGGACGAGAAGGAGATCGAGGCGTCGAAATACGACCTCGCCTATGTCGCGCTCGACGGCAATATCGGCTGCATGGTCAACGGCGCCGGCCTCGCCATGGCGACGATGGATATCATCAAGCTCTATGGCGCCGAGCCGGCCAACTTCCTCGATGTCGGTGGCGGCGCGTCGAAGGAGAAGGTGACGGCGGCGTTCAAGATCATCACCAAGGATCCGGCGGTCAAGGGCATCCTGATCAACATCTTCGGCGGTATCATGAAGTGCGACATCATCGCCGAGGGCGTGATTGCCGCGGTCAAGGAAGTCGGCCTGGAAGTGCCGCTGGTGGTGCGCCTGGAAGGCACCAATGCCGAACTCGGCAAGAAAATCATCAACGACAGCGGCCTCAACGTCGTGTCGGCAGATGATCTCGACGACGCGGCCAAGAAGATCGTGGCGGCGGTGAAGGGCTGATCCGGTGCCTCCGCACAAGATAAACCTGGTCGAGGCGGCGGATCAAAAGATCAACAAGGTCTTCGATCCGCATATTGCCGGCGACGTCAACGACAGCCAGGCGAAAGTCGCCAAGTTCGGCGAGGTCTTCGACTGGCACGCGCATGACAATGAGGATGAAGCCTTCCTCGTGCTACGCGGCCGCATTGCCATCGATTTCCGCGACGGTCAGGTCGAGCTCGGCGAGGGCGACTTCATGGTCGTGCCGCGCGGCGTCGAGCACCGGCCGCGTTCGCTCAGCAAGGAACCGGTGGTGCTGATGTTCGAGCCCGCGACGACGCTCAACACCGGCAACGCCAAGAGCGACCTCACCGTCGCCGATCTGAAGCGGCTCTGACCATGAACGCGGCCTCCTTCTCTTCGCTCTCGTCCGACCACCAGCGCCTGCAAGCGCTGGTCGGCACTTGGCGTGGCGAAGAAGATGTGGCGGCCACGCAATGGACCGATGCCGGCACAGCGACGGCCGAAGCAGTTACCGTGGCTGAATTTGGCGGCCTGTTCGTGGTGCAGCGCTATCGCCAGCGCCGCGACGGCACGGTGTCGTTCGGCGCGCACAGCGTGTTCGGCTTCGACCAGCAAAGCAGCGTCGTAACCATGCACCAGTTCGATTCGATGGGCTTTGTGCCGGCCGCACCGGCTACAGGCACGTGGGATGGCAACACGCTGACGCTGCTGCGCTCGTCGCCGCGCGGGTCGGCCCGGGTTACCTACGATTTCGACAGCAATGACAGTTACCGCATGCGACTGCAGTTCCAACCCGCCGGCAGCGATGTCTGGCAAGACATGGTGAGCGGCGTCTACAGCCGTGTCTCACCTTCCTCGATCAACGATTTCTAAGAAAAAGGGCCACCATGTCCATTCTCGTCGACAAGAACACCAAGGTGCTGGTGCAAGGCCTGACCGGCAAGACCGGTACGTTCCACACCGAACAGGCGCTGTCCTATCACGGCACCAAGATGGTCGGCGGCATCCATCCCAAGAAGGGCGGCGAGACCTGGACCGGCTCGAAGGGCGAGAGCCTGCCGATCTTTGCCACCGTCGCCGAGGGCAAGGAAAAGACCGGCGCCAACGCTTCGGTCGTCTATGTGCCGCCGGCGGGCGCCGCCGAAGCGATCCTGGAAGCGATCGAGGCCGAGATCCCGCTGATCATCTGCATCACCGAAGGCATTCCGGTGATGGACATGATCAAGGTCAAGGCGCGGCTCGACCGCTCGACCTCGCGGCTGATCGGCCCGAACTGCCCGGGCGTGCTCACCCCCAACGAATGCAAGATCGGCATCATGCCGGGAAACATCTTCCGCAAGGGCTCGGTCGGCGTTGTTTCGCGCTCGGGAACACTTACCTATGAGGCTGTGTTCCAGACCACCAATGTCGGCCTTGGCCAGACCACCGCCGTCGGCATTGGCGGCGACCCGGTCAAGGGCACCGAATTTATCGACGTGCTCGAGATGTTCCTGGCCGATGACGAGACCAAGTCGATCATCATGATCGGCGAGATCGGCGGTTCGGCCGAGGAAGACGCCGCGCAGTTCCTCAAGGACGAAGCCAAGCGTGGCCGCAAGAAGCCGATGGCCGGCTTCATCGCCGGGCGCACGGCGCCGGCCGGCCGCACCATGGGTCATGCGGGCGCGGTCATCTCCGGCGGCAAGGGCGGCGCAGAGGACAAGATCGCGGCGATGGAATCGGCCGGGATAAGAGTTTCGCCCTCGCCGGCACGGCTGGGCACGACGCTGGTCGAGGCGATCAAGGGTTAAGTGAGTAGCGAGTAGTGAATAGCGAATAGGAAACGGAGTAACGGCGCGACCTGGGGAAAATCCCTACTCGCTATTCGCTACTCACTATTCGCTCTGACAAGGAGACGAAGCCAAGGCTTCGATAGAGACATGGCAAGACAAGATCAGGCCAACGACCAATTTTCGCTCACCTCTTTCCTCTATGGCGGCAACGCCGACTATATCGACGCGCTCTACGCCGCCTATGAGGACGATCCAGCCTCGGTCAATCCCGAATGGCAGGAGTTCTTCGCCGGGCTGAAGGACGACGCCGGCGACGTGCGCAAGAACGCCAAGGGCGCCTCCTGGGCGAAGCCCTCCTGGCCGCTGCAGGCCAATGGCGAACTGGTGTCGGCGCTCGACGGCAACTGGGGCATCGTCGAGAAGCATCTGGAAAAGAAGGTCAAGGATAAGGCGGTCACCAACGGCATCATCCTTTCCGACGCCGACGTGCACCAGGCGACCCGCGATTCGGTGCGCGCCATCATGATGATCCGCGCCTACCGCATGCGCGGCCATCTGCACGCCAATCTCGACCCGCTCGGCATCGCCAAGCCGCTCGAGGACTACAACGAATTGTCGCCAGAGAATTACGGCTTCACCGCCGCCGACTACGACCGGCCGATCTTCCTCGACAATGTGCTCGGGCTCGAATTCGGCACCATCCGGCAGATGCTGGAGATCCTGACGCGCACCTATTGCTCGACGCTGGGCGTCGAGTTCATGCATATTTCGGATCCCGAGGAAAAGGCCTGGATCCAGGCGCGCATCGAGGGCGCCGACAAGGAGATCTCCTTCACCGCCACCGGCAAGAAGGCGATCCTGCAGAAGCTGGTCGAGGCCGAAGGCTTCGAGCAATTCATCGACGTCAAGTACAAGGGCACCAAGCGCTTCGGCCTCGATGGCAGTGAATCGCTGATCCCGGCGCTGGAGCAGATCGTCAAGCGCGGCGGCCAGCTCGGCATGAAGGAGATCGTGCTCGGCATGGCGCATCGCGGCCGGCTGAACGTGCTCTCCCAGGTGATGGCCAAGCCGCACCGCGCCATCTTCCACGAGTTCAAGGGCGGTTCGGCCGCCCCCGACGAGGTCGAGGGCTCGGGCGACGTCAAGTACCATCTCGGCGCCTCGTCGGACCGCCAGTTCGACGGCAACAAGGTGCATCTGTCCTTGACCGCCAATCCCTCGCACCTGGAAATCGTCGATCCGGTGGTGATGGGCAAGGCCCGCGCCAAGCAGGACTATCTGTTCGGCCGCAGCCGCGAGGAAATCGTGCCGCTGGAAGAGCGCGCCAAGGTGCTGCCGCTGCTGCTGCACGGCGATGCCGCCTTCGCTGGCCAGGGCGTGATCGCCGAAATCCTCGGCCTGTCGGGCCTGCGCGGCCACCGCGTCGCCGGCACGCTGCATTTCATCATCAACAACCAGATCGGCTTCACTACCAATCCGCGTTTCTCGCGCTCGTCGCCCTATCCGTCTGATGTGGCCAAGATGATCGAAGCGCCGATCTTCCACGTCAATGGCGACGATCCGGAAGCCGTGGTGCATGCCACCAAGGTGGCGATCGAATTTCGCATGAAGTTCCACAAGCCGGTCGTGGTCGACATGTTCTGCTACCGCCGCTTCGGCCATAATGAGGGCGACGAACCGGCCTTCACCCAGCCGATCATGTACCGCAACATCCGCACCCACAAGACGACGGTGCAGATCTATGGTGACCGGCTGATCGCTGAGGGCCACATCACCCAGGCCGAACTCGACCAGCTGAAGGCCGACTGGCGGGCGCATCTGGAATCCGAGTGGGAAGTCGGCCAGAGCTACAAGCCCAACAAGGCCGACTGGCTGGACGGCGCCTGGTCGGGCCTGCGCACGGCCGACAACCAGGACGAACAGCGGCGCGGCAAGACCGCCGTGCCGGTCAAGACGCTGAAGGAAATCGGCAAGAAGCTGACCGAGGTGCCGAAGGATTTCGAGGCGCACAAGACGATCATCCGCTTCCTCGAGAACCGCCGCCAGGCGATCGAGTCCGGCGAAGGCATCGACTGGTCGACGGCCGAGGCGCTGGCCTTCGGCGCAATCCTGCTCGACGGCAATCCGATCCGCCTGTCGGGCCAGGATTCCGAACGCGGCACGTTCTCGCAGCGGCATTCCGTGCTTTACGACCAGCGCGACGAGACCCGCTACATCCCGCTCAACAATCTCTCGGCGGCGCAGGCCGGCTACGAAGTCATCAACTCGATGCTGTCGGAAGAGGCGGTGCTGGGCTTCGAGTACGGCTACAGCCTGGCCGAGCCGAAGGCGCTGACCTTGTGGGAGGCGCAGTTCGGCGATTTCGCCAACGGCGCCCAGGTGGTGTTCGACCAGTTCATCTCGTCGGGCGAGCGCAAGTGGCTCCGAATGTCGGGGCTCGTCTGCCTCTTGCCGCATGGCTACGAAGGCCAGGGACCGGAGCATTCCTCGGCCCGGCTCGAGCGCTTCCTGCAGCTTTGCGCCGAAGACAACATGCAAGTGGCGAACTGCACGACGCCGGCTAACTATTTCCACATCCTGCGCCGGCAGTTGAAGCGCGACTTCCGCAAGCCGCTGATCCTGATGACGCCGAAGTCGCTGCTGCGCCACAAGCGGGCGGTGTCGACGCTGCCGGAAATCTCGGGAGAAAGCTCGTTCCACCGGCTGTTGTGGGACGATGCCCAGCTGCTTCCCAACCAGGCGATCAAGCTCACCAAGGATTCGAAGATCCGCCGCGTCGTGCTGTGCTCGGGCAAGGTCTATTACGACCTCTACGAAGAGCGCGAGAAGCGCGGCATCAACGACATCTATTTGCTGCGCGTCGAACAGCTCTATCCGTTCCCGGCCAAGGCGCTGATTACGGAACTGTCGCGTTTCCGTAATGCGGAGATGGTGTGGTGCCAGGAAGAGCCAAAGAACATGGGCGCCTGGTCGTTCATCGACCCGTATCTGGAATGGGTGCTGGCGCATATCGATGCCAAGCATCAGCGGGTGCGCTACACCGGCCGCCCGGCGGCCGCCTCACCGGCGACCGGACTGATGTCGAAGCACCTTGCCCAGCTCGCTGCCTTGCTCGAAGACGCGCTCGGTGAATAGAAAAGATTTGGGTGAATAGAACAGATCTGGGCGAATAACTCAGGAAGAAACGGACAGGCACAATGGCTACCGAAATCCGCGTTCCCACGCTCGGCGAATCCGTCACCGAAGCGACCGTCGGCAAATGGTTCAAGAAGGTCGGCGACACGATCGCCGCCGATGAACCGCTGGTCGAGCTCGAGACCGACAAGGTGACGGTGGAGGTGCCTGCCGCCGCCGCCGGCACGCTGGGCGAGATCACCGTGAAGGAAGGCGAAACGGTCGGTGTCGGCGCGCTGCTGGGTTCGATTTCGGCGGGTAGCGATGCCGCCGCACCAGCGACCAAGCCACAGGCGGTGTCGCAGGCCTCGTCGCCGGATGCGGCATCGACCGGCAAGCAGGCCGCGGCCGAAACCGCCAAGATCGCCGGCGACGCCGGCGCGGTCGAGCCGCGCAGCATGCCGCCGGCCCCGGCCGCGGCAAAACTGATCGCCGAGAACAATCTCGCCGTCGACCAGCTCTCCGGCTCGGGCAGGCGCGGCCAGGTGCTGAAGGGCGACGTGCTCGACGCGATCTCGAAGGGCGCGCCGTCACAGCCGGCCGAGACCCCCAGGGCAGCGCCGGCGCCGGTTGCGGTGCGGGCGCCGTCCTCGGGCGACGATGCGTCGCGCGAGGAGCGCGTGCGCATGACCAAATTGCGCCAGACCATCGCGCGACGGCTCAAGGAAGCGCAGTCGACCGCCGCCATGCTGACCACCTTTAACGAGGTCGACATGAGCGCGGTGATGGCGCTCAGGACCAAGTACAAGGACGTGTTCGAGAAGAAGCACGGCGTGAAGCTTGGCTTCATGGGCTTCTTCACCAAGGCCGTCACCCACGCCTTGAAGGAAATCCCCTCGGTCAATGCGGAAATCGACAGCACCGACATCATCTTCAAGAACTATGCCCATATCGGCGTCGCCGTCGGCACCGAAAAGGGCCTGGTTGTGCCGGTCGTGCGCGATGCCGATCAGATGTCGATCGCCGAGATCGAGAAGGAGATCGGCCGCCTGGGCATCGCCGCGCGCGACGGCAAGCTGTCGGTCGCCGACATGCAGGGCGGCACGTTTACGATTTCCAACGGTGGCGTCTACGGGTCGCTGATGTCGACGCCGATCCTCAACGCGCCGCAGTCGGGCATTTTGGGCATGCACAAGATCCAGGACCGGCCTGTGGTGGTCGGTGGCCAGATCGTGATCCGGCCGATGATGTATCTGGCGCTCAGCTACGATCACCGCATCGTCGACGGCAAGGAAGCGGTGACCTTCCTGGTCCGCGTCAAGGAAAGCCTGGAGGATCCGGAACGGCTGGTTCTGGATCTGTGAGCGGGACTGATCCGCAATGAGCGGCTTGCTGGAGCAGCTAGGGTTCAAGCTGGGCCGTGCGCTACGGATTTTGCGGCGCGAGCCGTGGACCTCTATGTCCACGCCGGCGGTGGTGTCGGCCGAATGGGATCCGGCGCAGGCGAGCAGCAATCTCGGCCTCTTCGAGCTGAGCGATGCGCAAATGGCGGAGCGCGAGATAACCGTCACGGTGATCGGCGAGCTGGATTTGCCGACAGGCGAAATTGTCGCCTGCGATCCCCTGACTACCGGAACTGACTGGCCAGCGTTAAGCCGCAAGGTCAGACCAGGGCGCTACCCGGTATCGTTGCTTGAGGCACAAGGCCGTGTTGCTGCAGCAGTCCTGCGCTTCCGGCCCGGCAGGCCGTTTCGCTGGGAGCTGGCAACCTTACCCGATCAGGATGCATCGACCCTGAAGGGCAACGAGGTATTTGGATATCCCGTCGATGCCGGTCTTGGTTCGTTCATGGACAAGATGGCAATGGCGCTGATGTCCGAGCAGCAGGACAAGCTTGAAGCCAAGCAGAATTACTATGACGACGTCCTGGCGGCCGAGTTTGCGCCCAACCAGGATCGGTTCGCGATGCATCACCCCGTTGTCGGCAATCCCCTCAACATTGCGATGTTCTGGAGCGGCTGGGGTGACGGAATCTATCCATCGTTCTGGGGCCTCAGCGCGGCTGGCGAGCCGCTGCTGCTGATGACCGACTTTGAAGTGCTTGAAAACGCCGATGGCCGCGAGAGCCAGTAGGTCGCCGCGATGCAAAGCCCCTTGTCGTCCGCCATCGCATGCCTAGCGGGATCTATGGCAGTCTTGTTCGCCGGCTCGGCCGCAATCGCAGCGTGCCCGATCGAACTCGCCGTCTATGGCGATGCCCAAAGCGGCAGTGAGATCGATTTTAGCCCGACCGGCACCTCGGCGACCGTCACCAACAGCTTCCGGATGATCCTCGACAACAATGTGGTGCTGAACGGCATCGTCATGTGGAACGAGGGCGTGTCGCGGCCGAACGGCGTGCTGATGTACAAATGCCCCGAGGGCGACGTCACCGGCGAGGAGCTCGCCGCCTGTACGGCCTGGCACGGCGTCATCTACACGTCGGACGACAAGGGCAGCATCGGCCTGCTGCCGGCCGAGGGCGTCGAGGCGCCGAAGACGCTGATCCTGCCGGATCTTGGGCAGTCGTTGCGTCAATCCTCGGCCTATGGCGGCAATGGATTTTCGAAAGTGCCGTGGGATGTGTTTGCCTTGAAGGGATGCCAGGAATGACCGATACGCAAAAGGTGCTGCTGGTCACCGGCGGCAGCCGCGGCATCGGCGCCGCGATCTGCCGGCTCGGCTCGAAGACCGGCTACCGCGTCGCGGTCAACTACGCTGCGAATAAGGACGCCGCCGATGCGCTGGTCGCAGAGATCCAGGCCGCCGGCGGCGACGCTCTTGCCGTCAAGGGCGATGTCGGCGTCGAGGCCGATATCGTTGCCATGTTCGGTGCCGTCGACCGCGCCTATGGCCGGCTCGATGCCTTCGTCAACAATGCCGGCATCGTCGACGCCAAGGCTCGCGTCGACGAGATGGATTTTTCGCGGCTGGAGCGCATGATGCGCATCAATGTCGTTGGTTCGTTCCTGTGCGCCCGCGAGGCGGTGAAGCGCATGTCGACGCGCCACGGCGGCAAGGGTGGCGCCATCGTCAACATCTCGTCGGCTGCGGCGGTGCTTGGCGCCGCGGACAACTATGTCGACTATGCCTCCTCCAAGGGCGCCATCGACACGTTCACCATCGGCCTCGCCCGCGAGGTGGCACTGGAAGGCATCCGCGTCAATGCGGTGCGCCCGGGCATCATCGATACGGACATCCATGCCTCCGGCGGCCAGCCGGACCGGGTGGCACTGATCCAGGATACGCTTCCGATGAAAAGAGCCGGAACGGCTGATGAAGTCGCTGGTGCGGTTCTCTATCTTTTATCCGACGCCGCGTCCTATACGACGGGCGCGATCCTGAATGTAAGCGGCGGCCGCTGAGCCCCAATCAAGAAGGACAGTATCATGGCTTATGACGTCGTTATCATCGGATCGGGACCGGGCGGCTATGTCTGCGCCATCAAGGCGGCGCAGCTCGGGCTGAAGACGGCGGTGGTCGAGAAGAACGCGACCTTCGGCGGCACCTGCCTCAACATCGGCTGCATTCCGTCCAAGGCGCTGCTTTATGCCTCCGAGATGTTCGCCGAGGCGGGCCACTCCTTCGACACGCTCGGTGTCGAGATATCAGCGCCGAAATTGAACCTGAAGAAGATGATGGCGCACAAGGACGCGACAGTGGCGTCGAACGTCAACGGCGTCGCCTTCCTGTTCAAGAAGAACAAGATCGACAGCTTCCGCGGCACCGGCAAGGTGATCGCCGCGGGCAAAGTCTCGGTGACCGGCGAGGACGGCAAGGTCGAGGAGATCGAGACCAAGAACATCGTCATCGCCACCGGTTCGGATGTCGCCGGCATTCCCGGCGTCAAGGTCGACATCGACGAGAAGGTGATCGTGTCGTCGACCGGCGCGCTGTCGCTGGAGAAAGTGCCCGGCCATCTGGTGGTGGTCGGCGGCGGTGTCATCGGCCTCGAGCTCGGCTCTGTGTGGGCGCGGCTTGGCGCCAAGGTCACCGTCGTCGAATTCCTTGACACCATCCTGGGTGGCATGGACGGCGAGGTCTCCAAACAGTTCCAGCGAATGCTGTCGAGGCAGGGTTTCGAGTTCAAGCTCGGCGCCAAGGTCACCGGTGTCGCCAAGGCCAAGAAGGGCGCGACCGTCACCTTCGAGCCGGTCAAGGGTGGCGCTGCCGAGACCATCGAGGCCGACGCGGTGCTGATCGCCACCGGGCGGCGCGCCTATTCCGACACTCTCGGGCTCAAGGAAGCCGGCGTCGAGGTCGACGAGCGTGGCCGGGTCACGACCGATGGCCATCTCAGAACCAACGTGCCCGGCATCTACGCCATCGGCGATGTCATCGCCGGGCCGATGCTGGCACACAAGGCCGAGGACGAGGGCGTGGCGGTGGCGGAAACCATCACCGGCCAGGCCGGCCATGTGAACTATGACGTCATTCCGAGCGTCGTCTACACCAGCCCGGAAATCGCCTCGGTCGGCAAGACCGAGGAGGAATTGAAGAAGGCCGGCATCGAGTACAAGGCGGGAAAGTTTCCGTTCAGCGCCAATGGCCGGGCGCGCGCCATGCTGCACACCGACGGTTTCGTCAAGATCCTCGCCGACAAGGCAAGCGACCGCGTGCTCGGCGTCCATATTGTCGGCTTCGGCGCCGGCGAGATGATCCACGAGGCGGCGGTGCTGATGGAATTCGGCGGCTCGTCCGAGGATCTTGCCCGCACCTGCCATGCACACCCGACGATGTCGGAAGCGGTCAAGGAGGCGGCGCTGGCGACCTTCTTCAAGCCGATCCACATATAGAGGCCTTTCATAAACTCTACTCCGGCGGCCATCTGGTGAGGTTTTCTCCGCTTCCGGTGCTCACGGACCCAAACGTCCGCTGCGCTCCGGTTCTCGAAAACCACACCAGCTGACTCACCGGAGCGAGTTTCTGGAAAGGCCTTTAAGGCGGCCCCACACAAAGCAAAACGGCCCGCCTTTTGGCGGGCCGTTCGTATTTGATATCGAGCCTGATCAGTTGGCCGGTGCGGCAGGAGCCGGAGCAGGCGCTGGAGCTGGTGCGGGCGCTGGGGCAGGCGCCGCGGGAGCGGGCGCGGCCGGAGCCGGTTCGGCTGGCTTCATCGGTTCTGGAGGAGCCGGCGCAGGTGCCGGTGTGCTGGCCGCCGGCGCCTCGGCAGGTGCCGGATGCTCACCGCCGCTTCTTCCGAAAACATAATACGCGACAACCGCCAGAATAACGACGACCAGAACAATCAGCCAGGTGCTGCCACCGCCGCTTGGGCGAGGAGCGTTGGTGGACGAATTGAACGGGTCGTTTGGATTCGGTGTGTTCGCCATAAAAGTGTCCTCCGTGGATGAAAAACATCAAACAACAGCCATCAACGCGTTACCGTCGAATGGGTTTCACACTAGTCGAGGAAAACGCCGAAAACGCGACGCCCGGATCCTCCACCACCATGCGGCGACTCAGTTGACAGCGGTGACAGTATAGCCGGCTTTGCGGAAATCCTCGACCAGGCCTTCGGGACCGGGAAGGTGGAGGGCTCCGACCGCCATGAAGGCATTGCCCCTGGCCAGGATCGGCTGGGCATGATCTACCATCACCTTGTTGCGGCTGGTGATCATGGTTTCCTCGAACGCGGCATAGCCTGCGGGGTCGTCCTGCTCATCGGGCATGGCCACACGGAACAGTGGCCAGAACATACCGGTGTCGCCGCGCTGGTAGAGAACGATCATGGTTTCGTTGATGTCGTTGACCTTGTCGCCCAGCTTCAGCGTGTCGACCAGCCCCTTCATGTGAAAGGCCAGTGGCAAAGAGGCCATGGCGCGCAATTGGCTGGCAGCCGTTTCCAGTCCCTCAACCGGCTTGCCGGCGGCCTTGGCACCCTCCGCCAGCTTGACGTCGAGCACCGGGGCGCCGCCGGACTGGCGGGCGAGTTCGCAAGCCGGAAGCGCCATCATGGCCGAGAGCATCCATGGCTTCATCTTGGCGACGGTCGCCGGCGGGATGCCGCGCGCGTCGAGTGCGGCATTCATGGCCGCCGCATCGTCGGGCGACAGCAATGACGACAGCGTCGTGGAGTCGGTGAACATCATCAGGTCCGGCTCCTTGAGCATCGCCGCCATCATCTGCTGCTTGTCGAGCACGTCGGTGGTTTCGATGACGATGGTGGCGGCGGCGTCATAGGCCTTCTGCGCCGCCGGCGGCAGCGCGGTGACGCGCGGGTCGGTCATGTGCATGGTGCCGAACAGGAAGGACGGCTTTTCGCCCGGCTTCTCCAGCTTCCACAGCAGGCCCTTGCCGTTCGGCGTGGCGGCGGCTTCAGTCTCGATCTTCTGATAGGCCGACGGATCGCTCTTCTGCAAGGCGGACAGCATGTCGGCGCCGGTGCAGGTGGGGATCTCGGCATGCGCCCTGCCGGCCCCGAGCAGCAAGACGGCAAGGAATGACAGGAAAAACAGGACATTGAGCGCGACAAGCAGCTTCAGCGACACGGAAGCTGCACGGTCGGCGATGGCGATGACGCGTTTCATGACGCTGTCTTCATGTTTTGACCATGACCTTTTCCGAAAACCGGGTCCCACTTTTCGGGATCATGGTCAGGTCTAGGCGCAAAAAGCGGCAAAACGGTTAATCGGCACTGCAAAATTGTCTTTGACCGGTCCTAGCTACTCGGCGCAGGCGTTTTGAATTCTGGTCCGCGGCATTCTTCGGCTGAGATCGCGGCATGGATCCCAGGGTCTTCGCGACGCCGCTGCGGCTGCTTCGCCCAGGGATGACGAAATGATCATGCCCTTGGGTGAGCAGACTCATAAATTTCGAGCAGCCTGGCAGTGTCGACGCCGGTGTAGATCTGCGTCGTCGACAGGCTGGCGTGGCCTAGGAGCTCCTGGATGGTGCGCAAATCGCCACCGCGGCCGAGCAGATGCGTGGCGAAGGAATGGCGTAGCGCGTGTGGCGTCGCGGTATCGGGCAGGTTGAGCGCCGAGCGCAGCTTGGCCATGTCGCGCTGGACGATGGCCGGATTGAGCGGGCCGCCGCGCGCGCCGCGAAACAAAAGGCCCTTCGGGTCGAGATGATAGGGGCAGAGCCGGCGGTATTCGGCGATCGCCCGCAGCGCCACCGGTAGCACCGGCACCAGCCGCGTCTTGCTGCCCTTGCCGGTGACGCGCAGCACGGTGTCGGTCGCCAAGGCCAGATCGGCAGCAGCGAGGCCGAGCGCCTCGGAAATGCGCAGGCCTGAGCCATAGAGCAGCGTCAGCACGGCTGCGTTGCGGGCGGCGATCCACGGCTCTTCAGCCAGTTGGCCTTCGACGGAAACGACATGCTTGGCATCGCTTGCCGTCAGTGGCTTGGGCAGCGATTTGGGCTGGCGCGGCGCGCGCAAGGCTGCCGCACCGGCCGCGTTGACGAGGCCACGCCGTTCGAGGAACCGCAGCAGCGAGCGGATGCCCGCCAGTCCGCGGCCAAGCGTGCGGGCGCCGGCGCCGGCGTTGCGGCGGGCGGCGAGGAAGCCGCGCAGATCGGCCGGGCGCAGATTGGCGATGTCCGAAATGCCGGGCGAGCCGCCACAATGGCCGGTGAGGAAATGCAGGAACTGCCGCGTGTCGCGCTCGTAGGCCTCGACGGTTTCCGGCGACAGCCGGCGTTCGCGCGCCAGCATCTTCAGCCAGCTTTCACGCGCCGCCTGGAGGTCGGGTTTTGCCGGGATGAGGAATTCCTGCATGGTGTGCTTCCAATCTTGCTTCATGCGTGCCGTTGTCCCCAAACTGGAGCCACCTTTGGGCGACATGCATTTGTCTTCATGCATGTCGTCATCCCAAAACCGGTTCCCACTTTTGGGCGACATGCATCAGCCGCCATTTTCCGGCAGCCGGGTTAGGAAGCGGTGAAGAGTCATGTCATTGAAATGACAATCCGGGAGCGTTAGAGCAAAGCCAAAGGATATCGCGCCATGAGCAAGCCCCAGAACCCCGTCCAGATGGCCGTGATCGGCGCCGCCCACGGCATCAAGGGCGAATTGCGGGTGAAGACCTTCACCGGTGAGCCGTTGGCGCTGGCCGATTATGGGCCGCTCTATGCCAGGGACGGCCGCGCCTTCCAGATCATCGACATCAGGCCCGCCAACACCGTCGTCGTTGTCCGCTTCAAGGGTGTTGCCGACCGCAACGCCGCCGAGGCGCTCGCCGGCACCGAACTGTTCGTCGACCGCTCGATGCTGCCCGACGATGGCGAGGAGGACGAATTCTACCATGCCGACCTGGTCGGTCTGGAGGTCCGGGACGATGCCGGTGCTGTGATCGGCAAGGTCGTCGCCGTGCACAATTTCGGCGGTGGCGACATTCTCGATGTGACATTGGGCGGGCGCAAGGGCGTGCTGATCCCGTTCACGCAGGCCGCGGTGCCTGATGTGTCGATCGCCGAGGGCTTTGTCCGCGTCGACCCGGCGGCGGCAGGGCTGCTCGAGGACGAGGATGGCGATGCGCCGCGCGAGGAAGACTTCGACCCGAAGGGCAGGCCGCGCGGACCGCGGGACGCCGGGGGCAACCGGTGACGTTCAAAGCCTCGGTGCTGACGCTTTATCCCGAGATGTTTCCGGGCGCGCTCGGGCTATCGCTGGCCGGCCGGGCGCTGGAAGGTGGCACATGGTCGCTGGAAGCGATCCAGATCCGCGACTTCGCCACCGACCGCCACCGCACCGTCGACGACACGCCGGCCGGCGGCGGTGCCGGCATGGTGATGCGCGCCGATGTTTTGGCCAGGGCCATCGACCATGCTTCGCCCGAGGGCGACGCGCGGCCGCGGCTGCTGATGAGCCCGCGCGGCAGGCCGCTGACGCAGGCGCGCGTGCGCGAACTCGCCGCCGGGCCGGGCGCTGTGATCCTGTGCGGACGCTTCGAGGGCGTCGACCAGCGGCTGATCGAGGCGCGCGGATTGGAAGAGGTTTCGATCGGCGATTTCATCCTCTCTGGCGGTGAGCCGGCGGCCCTTGTGCTGCTCGACGGTGTGGTGCGGCTGTTGCCCGGCGTCATGGGCAATGCCGTGTCGGGCGAAGAGGAGAGTTTCGAGAATGGCCTGCTCGAACACCCTCATTACACGCGGCCGCAGGAATTCGAGGGGCGCGAGATTCCCGAGGTGCTGATATCAGGCAATCACAAGAAGATCGCCGCCTGGCGGCGGGCGGAGTCCGAGGCGCTGACGAAAGAGCGGCGGCCGGATTTGTTGGAAAACGACCAGGCCGACAATGGCTGAGATTGCCCAGAGTTCAGCGTCGCTAAGATTCTTCGGCGATGATCTCGACCCCGCCGAACTCACAAGACTTTTAGCTGGACAACCGACCTATGCAGTTCGGAAAGGGGATATTCATACGCATCCCCCAAACCAACCACCCCGCATAGCGCTGAACGGACTCTGGAGGCTCTCGTCGGGATGCGACAAAGGCGACCAACTCGATCACCAGATCGCAAGTATCTTGAAGACGCTCACGTCAGACGTCGCGGTTTGGGCCGATCTCGTGCGGCGGTTCAAGGTCGACATGTTCTGCGGCGTCTGGCTCGATCAGGTAAATCAGGGCTTGGGATTGACCCCATCGACGCTGAAGTTACTGGGTGAGCGAGGCATAAAGCTCGACCTCGACATCTACCGCCGACCCAGAGGTCATTCCGATTTTCGAAACCAGATTGATCCGGCTCACCCCTTAGCGAAATAGTAAAACGCCAGGAACAGGCCGACGGCGACGACGAAGCCGCGCACCGCGTTCTGCGGCACGCGCTTGGCGATCCAGACGCCGGCATAGCCGCCCAGCGCGCCGCCCGGGATCATGATGATCGCCTGCAGCCAGGCGACAACGCCGCCCGAGACGAAGACGACGATCGCCACCGCGGCGATGACAATGGCCAGCATGTTCTTCAGCGCGTTCAGCCGGTGATAGTCGCCGGCTTGCGTGAGGCCGAGCGTCGCCAGCATCATGACGCCCATGCCGGCGCCGAAGAAGCCGCCATAGATGGCGGTGATGAACTGCGCCAATGAACCGGTCAGCGTGCCCACCGCGGCTTCGTGCCCCGGCTTCGGCGCCGGTTTCAGCCACGGCCCGGCGGCAAACAGGGCCGTTGCGCCCAGCAGCAGCCATGGCACCAGGACGCGGAACGACGGATTGTCGAGCGCCAGCAAGATCAGCGCGCCAGCCAGCGCGCCGACCGCCGAGATCAGGCAGAGAAGCAATGCGCCACGCCAGAAGTGGCGGATGTCATCCCAGTAGGCGAGCGTCGAGGTGATGTAGCCGGGAAACTGCGTCACCGAGGAGGTGGCGTTGGCGACGATCGGCGGCAGGCCGACCAATGTCATGGCGCCGAAGGTGATGAAAGTGCCGCCACCGGCGACCGCATTGGCGGTGCCTGACAGAAAGCCCGCCAGGAAAAGCAGGATGGCGTCGAAGATAGACATGTAAGGCCGCCGCGAAAAACTGTGCTGCGCCCGGCTTAGGAAGCCTGGCATACGGACGCAACCCGGCACCGGAAGGTTATGATGGTGCCATGCAGGCAAAAAAGACTCGGGGTCAGGCGTGACAAAGCGCTGAAATAGCTGTATGTGCCCGCCCGTACCGGCAAGAAAAACTCTGCCGGACCCGTCAACAATGACGGTGTAGTCGCCCCTGCCCGATGTCTTGGACACCGATGTCTTCGATAAAGGGCATAGCCGAGCGGTCATTGGAACTGCAAGGCGAGTGTCGGACGCTCTGGCTGTCGGAAGAACAAGAAGTGGATTTTTGAGATGGATCTTCTCCGTCAACTCGAGGCCGAGCAGGCCGCCAAGATCGAAGCCAAGCGCAAGCTTCCCGAATTCCAGCCCGGCGACACCGTGCGCGTTCAGGTCCGCGTGACCGAAGGCACCCGCACCCGCGTCCAGGCCTATGAGGGCGTCGTCATCGCCCGCGCCGGTTCCGGCTTCCAGGAAAATTTCACCGTCCGCAAGATCTCCTACGGCGAAGGCGTCGAGCGCGTGTTCCCGGTCTATTCGCCGATGGTCGAAGGCGTTGAGATCGTTCGCCGCGGCAAGGTGCGTCGCGCCAAGCTCTACTATCTGCGCGATCGTCGCGGCAAGTCGGCCCGTATTTCGGAAAACACCGGCGTGCGCGCCCGCAAGCTGAACGATGACGAGCGCGATGCGCTGAACGCCGAGAAGGCCCGTATCGAGGCCGAGAAGGTGGCAGCCGCCGAGGCTCTGGCCGCCGAGACGGCCGCCAAGGAAGCAGCCGAGAAGAAGGCAGCCGCCGAGGCTGAGGCAGCCAAGGCCGCGGAAGCCGCGACCGCCGAATAAGTTTTTCGCCAATCATGTTTGTAAAAAGGCGGCTTCGGCCGCCTTTTTCGTTTTCAGGAATGATGCACTGGCTGGATATCCGCGATTGACTCCCATTATATCGTGTACTAAACAATCGTGCACAATATAAATGGAGACACGAGATGACAGCTTTGTATTCCACCCAGGCCCGCGCCGTCGGCGGCCGCGCCGGCCACGTTCAGAGCAACGATGGCCTGCTCAGCCTCAACCTTGCCATGCCAAAGGAACTTGGTGGCAAGGGCGGCGCCACCAATCCCGAGCAGCTTTTCGCCGCCGGCTATGCCGCCTGCTTCGAAAGCGCCATGCGCTTCATCGCCGGCAAGCAGAAGCTGCCGCTGCAGGATGCCTCGGTGACGGCCAATGTCAGCCTGCATCCGAATGGCCAGGGCGGTTTCCTGCTCGGCGTTTCGCTGGCGGCTGAGACGAAAGGTCTTGATCAGGCGGCGGCGGAAGCGCTTGTATCGGCAGCGCATGAGGTTTGCCCCTATTCCAACGCCATCAAGGGCAACATCGAGGTGGCGCTTTCGGCAACGGCGCTTCCGGCAAAGGCAGCATGACCACCAGAACGACCTCTTCGCACCTGGACATCCCGGCGGATTTCGCCGGGATACCGAAGCTCGATCAGCATCTGTGCTTCGCGCTCTATTCGGCGAGCGGGCTGATGACACGGCTCTACCGGCCGCTGCTCGAGCCGCTCGGCCTGACCTACCCGCAATATCTGACCATGCTGGCGCTGTGGGAACATGCACCGCGCACGGTCGGCGAACTCGGCGACGCGCTGGGGCTCGATTCGGCAACGCTGACGCCACTGCTCAAGCGATTGGAAGCGAACGGCCTGGTCACGCGCCGGCGCGATGCCGCCGACGAACGCCGGGTGCTGGTCGAACCGACGCCTCAGGGCAAAGCACTGCGCGAGGGCGCCAAGGCGGTGTCGGCCGCGATGCGGTGCCATTCGCCGCTTGATAGCGACGAGCTGAAATCCCTGCATCGCTCCCTGACCCGGCTGATTGACGGTTTGCGTGAAGCGAGCGCCGATTGACGGGACACCACGGCGATCGTCCAGGAATCCCCGGATAGAAGGCAATGGAATCCGTTTTCACGTGCGCCGACGCAGTGGACCGTCTTGCATGACGCTTGCGGAAAGCTAAAGTCGGCGCCGGATTTTCCTGCAAGCCCGGCCGATGTCCGGGCGCTTTCACTTCCGGGGAGTGTGTCATGACCAAATCGAAACTGCTGCTGGCCGGCCTGCTTGCCCTCATGCTTACGCCCGTTGCCGCCTTGGCGCAGGCGCTGCCCGATCTCGGCGGCAAGAAGGTGGTGGTGGTGACCGAAAACGCCTATCCGCCGCTGCAGTTCATCGATGCCAAGACGGGAAAACAGATCGGCTGGGAATATGATGCGATGAACGAGATCGCCAAGCGGCTGAACTTCACCGTCGAGTACCAGAACACCTCCTGGGACGCGATGATCCAGGCGGTTTCCGACAACCAGTACAATATCGGCATGACCGGCATCACCATCAAGGACGACCGCAAGCAGAAGGTCGACTTCTCCGACCCCTATATGCGCTCGGAACAGTTCATGCTGGTGCGCGGCGACGAAAGCCGCTTCACCGACGCCAAGACCTTCGGCGCTTTCAAGGACGGGCTGATCGGCGCCCAGGCCGGCACGACGCCCTTCTACACCGCCGTCTACAGCGTGCTCGACGGCAATGAGCAGAATCCGCGCATCAAACTGTTCGAGACTTTTGGTGCGACGGTGCAGGCGTTGAAGTCCGGCGACGTTGATGTCGTCCTGACCGACGGTACCGCGGGCAAGGGCTATGTCGATGCCTCCGACGGTAAGCTGAAGCTGATCGGCGGGCCGCTGGGCACCGAGGATTTCGGGTTTATCTTTCCGAAGGGCTCCGATCTGGTGAAGCCAGTCAACGCGGCTATCGCGGCGCTCAAGGCCGACGGCACGTTCGACACGCTCAACAAGAAATGGTTCCTTGATTACAAGATGGGGCAGTAGTTCGTCTTGGCGCGGGTGTGGGGTGGTTCTAGCGCGCTGAAACTTGCACGAACATCGTTTCTTCCCGCCCCCCTCTGTCCTGCCGGACATCTCCCCCGCAAGGGGGGAGATCAGATGTCGCCCCCGCTTTCGCCAATCGCCAATGTTGAAGCACTGCCTCCGGAGCTGCCAATCTCCCCCCTTGCGGGGGAGATGGCCGGCAGGCCAGAGGGGGGTGCCTTGGTGCAATCCTTCTGATGCAGGCCGCTTCTACCTCAAAATCCGACTTCCCCTGGTGGCTGGTCGTGGCCGTGGCCATCGCGATTGCGGTGGCCGTCTTCGTTGCCACCAGCAACCTCTACGCCCAGGTCTTCGCCACCGTAGCCAAGGGCATAGGCATTACCGTTTTCGTCACCGTGATTGCCTTCGTTTTGGCGTCTGGCATTGGCCTCGGCATCGCGCTGATGGGGCTGTCGGGCTCGCGCTGGCTACGCCAGATCGCCCGCTTCTATGTCGAGATCATCCGCGGCGTGCCGATCCTGGTGCTGTTGTTCTGGATCGCCTTCGTCGGCGCGCCGGCCTTCGTTGCGGGTTGGAATGCCCTGACCGCACCGCTGCAGAATGCTGGCCTTGTGGGCGAATTGCTGGTGCGCGACGTGTCGCTCTTGTGGCGCGCCATCATGGCGCTGACCATCGGCTATTCGGCGTTCATCTCGGAGGTCTTTCGCGCCGGCATCCAGGCCGTCGAGAAGGGCCAGATCGAGGCGGCGAAGGCGCTCGGCCTGACACGCGCTCAACGCTTCCGGCTGATCGTGTTTCCGCAGGCGATCCGAACCATCCTGCCGCCGCTCGGCAATGATTTCGTCGCCCTGGTCAAGGATTCCTCGCTGGTCTCGGTCCTCGGCGTCGCCGACATCACGCAGATGGGCAAGGTCTATGCCGCGGGGTCGTTCCGCTTCTTCGAGACCTATTCGATCGTCGCCTACATCTATCTCATCCTGACCGTCGGCCTGTCGCTGGCCTTGCGGGCGCTGGAACGGCGGTTGCGCCGCCAGCACGAAGAATAGTTTTTGGACCGGGACAGCGCTACGATCCTTGTCGGCATATCTCGAATGAGGAGGTCACATGATCGTCGACAAAGCCAATGCGGCGCTGGATTCCGTCTACACCGCCGACACGCCGGAAGCGCTGGCCGAGGCCTATGCCGCATGGGCCGCGACCTATGACAGCGAGACCGCTTCGCTTGGCTATTTGCTGCCTTTCCTGATCACCGCCTGGGTGGCCCGCCACGTGCCGGCGGGCGAAGGACCGCTGCTCGATGCCGGCTGCGGCACCGGCCTGTCGGGCCCGTCGCTGCAGGCGCTGGGCTACCGCGACATTGCCGGGCTCGACCTCTCCGACGACATGCTGAAAATCGCCGGCAGCCGAAATGCCTACAGCGAGCTGAAACAAGCGATGCTCGGCGGGCCGCTGCCGTGGCCGGATGGCCATTTCCGCGCTTTCTTCTCAACCGGCGTTTTCACCATCAGCCATGCGCCGGCCTTGAGCCTGCATGAGCTGGTGCGCATCACCCGGAAGGGCGGCCACGCCGTCTTCACCGTGCGCGACCAGGTTTTTGCGAGCGGCGGCTTCCAGGCCGTGTTCGACGAACTGGAGCAGGCGAAGACATGGCGGCAGGTCGAGCAAAGCCCATGGTTTCGCTGCTACGCGATCGCCGAGCCCGATGCGCTGGTGAAGACCTTCGTTTTTGAGGTGATGTGAGCGGCGAGGAACCGACGTCCTGCGACGGCAGCTTCCAATTGCCGAAAAGCCAAAACATTGGTATGAGCCACGCCATGGAAGAGCTTTTTGGCGATCCGGCCTATAAGGGGTTCGTGCTGCAGGACAGAAAACGCCTGCCGTCGCGTTTCTCCGCGCGCGTCTCCGGCGCACTGACCAGCCGACTACCCTAGGTCGACCTGTCCAGGTCGTTTCGCCGGACCGGTGATCCGGCATCTGCTCTTTCCCATTCTCATATCGACGGATTTACGCACATGAGCGCACCGCGCACCCTCTACGACAAGATTTTCGACGACCATGTCGTCGACCGCCAGGACGACGGCACCTGCCTGCTCTACATCGACCGCCACCTCGTCCATGAAGTGACCAGCCCGCAGGCCTTCGAAGGCTTGCGCCTGAGCGGCCGCAAGGTCCGGCATCCGGAAAAGACGCTGGCCGTGGTCGACCACAATGTCTCGACCTCGCCCGAGCGCAAGTTCGGTATCAAGAACGAGGAAAGCCGCGTCCAGGTCGAGGCGCTGGCCAAGAACGCCAAGGATTTCGGCGTCGAATATTATTCGGAAAACGATATCCGCCAGGGCATCGTCCACATCATCGGCCCGGAGCAGGGCTTTACGCTGCCCGGCATGACCATCGTCTGCGGTGACAGCCACACCTCGACCCACGGCGCTTTCGGCGCGTTGGCGCATGGCATCGGTACGTCTGAGGTCGAGCACGTGCTGGCGACGCAGACGCTGATCCAGCGCAAGGCCAAGAACATGCTGGTGCGTGTCGACGGCCGGTTGCCCGATGGCGTCACCGCCAAGGATATCATCCTCGCCATCATCGGCGAGATCGGCACCGCCGGCGGCACCGGCTATGTCATCGAGTATGCCGGCGAGGCGATCCGTGCGCTGTCGATGGAAGGCCGCATGACGATCTGCAACATGTCGATCGAGGGCGGCGCGCGCGCCGGCCTGATCGCGGCGGACGAGACGACCTTCGCCTATGTCAAGGACAAGCCGCGCGCACCGAAGGGCGCGGCGTGGGATGCGGCAATGGAATACTGGAAGACGCTGCAGTCCGACGAAGGCGCGCATTTCGACAAGGTGATCGTGCTCGACGCGGCCAAGCTGCCGCCGATCGTTTCCTGGGGCTCCTCGCCCGAGGATGTCGTGTCGGTGCAAGGCATCGTGCCGAACCCGGACGATATCTCGGATGAAAACAAGCGCACCTCCAAGCAGCGTGCGCTCGACTATATGGGGCTGACGCCGGGCACCAGGATCACCGACATCACGCTTGATCGCGTCTTCATCGGTTCCTGCACCAATGGCCGCATCGAGGACCTGCGCGCCGTCGCCAAGGTGGTCGAAGGCAAGACGGTCAGCCCGCATGTCGATGCGATGATCGTGCCGGGCTCCGGCCTGGTCAAGGAACAGGCGGAAGCCGAAGGCCTCGACAAGATCTTCGTCGCCGCCGGCTTCGACTGGCGCGAGCCGGGCTGCTCGATGTGCCTTGCCATGAACGACGACCGGCTGAAGCCGCATGAACGCTGCGCCTCGACCTCGAACCGCAATTTCGAAGGCCGGCAAGGCTTCAAGGGCCGCACCCACCTGGTGTCACCGGCGATGGCGGCGGCGGCGGCGATCGCCGGCCACTTCGTCGATATCCGCGAGTGGACATAACGCTGGAGCCTTCGACTTCCAATGCATGCCAGACCCCGGATCGCCTTGCGGCTCCGGGGTCTTTTTCATCCGCTCCGTTGCATATTCAGCTTTCGCTTAACTGCTTGTTTGGGCTTGCACCCTAAGGTCTTCCCTGACGTAAGCGAGGGGAAGTCACAGTCCTTTGGACACCGGTCTGTTCATAGCGCTGCTCAATCCGACGATCGCGCTGGCACTCGGCGCGGCCTTCCTCGTGCTATGGTCCTATCAACGCCACCGCCCATATCTCGCCGTTTTGGCGATCAGCTACGGTCTCTCGGCGGTCGGCTTCCTGCTGCAGTATTTCACCTTGCCCTTCGGCATGCAGCTGACCAAGCTGACGTCGAACATCTGCTTCACCGTTGCCGGTTGCTGCCTGTCCAGCGCCATCATCCACCGCTATGGCCGCAAGGTGCCCTATGTCGGGATCGGCGTACTGGCCGGCGGTGGCCTGGCGTCGTTTTGCTGGCTCCTGTTCGTCGCGCCGGATCTCACCTGGCGCATCCTGGCGATGAATTTCGCTTTCGGCGGGATCAGTCTTCTGGTCGCCGCCGAACTGCGCCCGGTGCGCCGCAATGGCCCGACCGAAAACATCCTGTTCGTGCTGTCGCTGCTGTCGGGCCTGAACTTCTTCGTGCGAACCCTTGTCGTCGTCATCGCGCACGGACCCTTCACCAGCTATGACGGCTTCTATGCCTCGTCCTACTGGACGACGGCGCTGCTGTCGCATGCACTGCTGTCGCTGCTGATTGCGCTCTGCCTGTTCTCCGCCGCGGCACTTGACGTGATGAAGGCGCTGAAGACCGAGACCTACACCGACCCGCTTTCGGGTCTTCTCAATCGCCGCGGCTTCGAGGAGCAGGGCATGCAGCTGTTGCGGCACTGCGCCACGGCGCGCTTCCCCGTCGCGCTGGTGCTGGCCGACCTCGATCATTTCAAGGCGCTCAACGACGTACACGGGCATGCGGCGGGCGATCGGGTGATCGCCGACTTCGCCAGCAAGCTTCGATTGGCCGCCGGGACGCGCGGCGTTGCCGGGCGTATCGGCGGCGAAGAGTTTGCCGTGCTGCTGCCGTTGAGTGATCTCGCCGCCGCGCGGCTGTTCGCCGAGGCCGTGCGCACGGTCTATTCGGCCGGCCAGGTCGACGGGCTTCCTGCCGGCACCAAGGTGACAGCCAGCTTCGGCGTGGCTGCCCGCAACGGCGACGAGGCGCTGGAGCCGCTGATGCGCCGTGCCGACGATGCGCTCTACAAGGCCAAGAAGAATGGCCGCGACAGCGTGCGCCTGTCCTATGAGCGCCCGGAAACGGTGTTCGTGCCGGAGCCGCTCAAGGTGGGCTGATCGCGCCCCGCCGGGCCAGCGTTAACGTCTTCTTCGCCGCTCGATGCTTAGCTGTCGGCGCGGGTTCGGGAAGACTATGAGCGGCGCCAATTTCATCCTGTTGATCAATGTGTCGGTCGCCGGCCTGTTGGCGGCGTCCTTCATCGCGGTCGCGTTGCATGAGGCCGGCCGCGCCGCGCCGCGCTGGCTGGCGTTCGGCTATCTGCTGGGCATGGTGTATTTCGCCATCGAATTCAGCATCCCCGCCTTCGACAACGCGCGGCCGGTGGTCGTTGCCGCCTTCGCGGTGTTCCTGGGCGCCACCATCGCCTTCAATGGCGGCCTGGCGCACAAATACGGCGTGGCTCCGCCGTGGAAGCAGATGCTGTTCTTCCTCGTCGCCACCTCTGTCGCGGTGTACTTCGTGCAGGACCTGCCGCGCCAGTCGCTGGCCCGCATGATGGCCTACCAGCTTCCCTATGCGGTCATGCAGTTCATCGGTCTCGTGATCGTGTGGTCGTCGCGGCAAAGGCACGCCCGTCTCGACCGCATCCTGATGGCGGTGCTAGCGGCCAGCGGACTGCAGTTTGCTTCAAAGCCGTTCATCGCGCATGCGCTCGGCGGCTGGGGCGCCAACCCGCAGGCCTATCTGCAAAGCAACTACGCGCTGGTGTCTCAGTCGCTCGGCACCGTCTTTGGCTTGGCGCTGGCGCTGCTGATTCTGGCCATCCTGGTTCGCGACGTGCTCGCCGAGGTGACGTCGAGGTCGGAGACGGACACGCTTTCGCGCCTGCTCAACCGCGGCGGCTTCGCCCGCCACGCTGAGCAGGCAGTGCTGGGCGCCGTGCGGCAAGGCGTGCCGGTCGCGCTGGTCATCGCCGACCTCGATCATTTCAAGACCGTCAACGACAGCTTCGGCCATGCGTCCGGCGACCGGGTGATCGAGACCTTTGCCGGTTTCCTGCGCGAGGCCGCCGCCGACCACCATGTCGCCGGCCGCATCGGCGGCGAGGAGTTCGCCATCATCCTGCCGGGAACCAACCTTGCCGCCGCCCGGCTGTTCGCCGAGGGCGCGCGCAGCGCTTTCAGCGCGCTGCCCATCGATGGACTGCCGGTGGACAATCGCTGCACGGCAAGCTTCGGCGTCGCCGAGCTTCATCCGAGCGAGGATTTTGCCGGTCTGATGCGGCGCGCCGACCAGGCACTTTACCAGGCGAAGAATGCCGGGCGCGATTGTGTGCGTGTCTCCGCCGGGCCGGCCGGCGGAAGAGAGATTACAGCCGGCGCTGGTTAGATCCGGATCACTGGCAGGGGCTGAGCTCGGGCATCTCGCCATCAGCAAGCCCGTACATATAGCTGCGCCCTTTCACGAACACCGGCGGCCGGTAACAATCGCCGGAGCCGGTGATTTCGTCCGATTCATTCTCGTAGATCACCTTGGGCTGGCCGGCGCCGGTGTAGTCGGACAGCTGCTTGGCCAATTTGCCTTCGCCGACCAGGATGCGCTTGTAGCCGGCGGCGCTGTCGATGACGAGATTGCCGAGCGAATCGGCGTAGACGCGGTCGTGGTGGCGTGCGCCAGCGAGCGCTGGCGCCGCCAGGCCAACGACGGAAGCCGCCACGATGAGCGCCGCAAGGCGCATTCTTTCCGAGTTCGAACGCATGGCGTCCTCCTTGTTTAGAGGAAAGCCTCCTCGAAACAGAAATTAACCTTTTCTTAACCTTTGTTAAGAGGCCGGCGCGTTTCGCAGCGATGTCTCGGTAAACATGGTTAATATCCGACTGGGTGGAAAATCCGGTGGCCATCTTTCGGCCATGCTTGGCCGCACCATCGCGGCCGGCGTCCAGTTCGGCATAGGATGACCTTGATCTTGGCAACGCATCGTGGCCGGTTTGCCGCGCGGGAGGGACAGCATATGGCGCCAGGCCGGACGTTTCGGGTGACGCTTGTCCTGTTGCCGCTTCTGGTCGCCATGGCCTGCGTGCCGCAGAATGATCCTCCGAGAGCCGGCAACAGGGCCGCTACGTCGTTCTCGCTGGCGCCTGCCGCCTCGGCGGGCGGTTCCGGCACCGACATGACCTCGCCGCAGCCGCGCACCGCGACCTACAGTTGCGCCGATGGCGGCAGGATGACCATCGAGAATCTTGGCACCTCGGTGCATGTTCTCGGGTCCGACGGTACCAGCGAAGATCTGCAGGCCTCGCCGGCCAACCAGAACAGCCGTTACCAGCAGGCGCATGACGCGATTGTGATCGATGGCCGCGAAGCGCTGGTCATGAAGGCTGGGTCGACGCCGGTGACCTGCAAGCGCTGACTTGGGGGCCATGTCGGACCGCTATGTTGCACTGCAGCGATAGCGAGCCGGCTTCGGCCCAATCACCGCTAATCGATTGAAGCCTGCGCCTGCCTTTTAGTCAGACTAAATTACGTTTTCGAAACGGTTTTCTGGCTTTGACGCGGTGCAAAAAGAGCATTAGAAACCGGCTGTCCGAAGTCGCATCCGGAAGCGGCAATGCCGCATTTCCACCTGAGGCTCCAGGGACGCCGAACTGGGGGAGCCATGAGCAAATCACCAGCCACCCGCGCAAGACCGCTTTCGCCGCACCTGACCGTGTACCGGCCGCCGATCACCATGACGATGTCGATCATCCATCGCATCACCGGCGGCGCGCTCTATTTCGGCACGCTGCTGGTCGCCATATGGCTGATGGCGGCGGCAAGCTCGCAGCCGACGTTCGACTGGATCAATTGGGCCTTCGGCACCTGGCTCGGCCGGCTGATCCTGTTCGGCTACACCTGGGCGCTGATGCACCACATGCTGGGTGGTGTGCGCCATCTGGTCTGGGACACCGGCGCCGGCCTGGAGAAGCACACGGCCTCGAAGATCGCCTGGGCGACGCTGGCCGGCTCGGTCCTGCTCACGCTGCTGATCTGGATCGCCGGCTATATGGCGCGGGGAGCCTGATCATGAGCACTGGCAAGACCGACATGCGCACGCCGCTGGCGAAAGTCCGCGGCCTGGGTTCGGCCCGCGAGGGCACCGGGCATTTCTGGCGCCAGCGCCTCACCGCCATCGCCAACATCCCGCTGACACTGTTCTTCGTCGGTTTCCTGATCGCGCTCAACGGCGCCGGCTACGCGGACGTGCGAGCCGCGCTTGCCGATCCGTTCGTGGCGCTGGTGCTGGCCCTGGTGCTCATCTCAGGGCTCATCCATATGCGGCTCGGCATGCAGGTGATCATCGAGGACTACGTGCATGGCGAAGGCATGAAGCTGGCGCTTATCGCGCTCAATACGTTTTTCACCATAGCGGTCGGCGTCGCCTCGATCTTCGCCCTGCTCAAGCTGGCATTCGGAGGCTGAGTTGGCCAAGGACGCAAAAGGAGCCAACACCGGTTCCGCTTACACCTATGTCGATCACAAATTCGACGTGGTGGTCGTCGGCGCCGGTGGCGCCGGCCTGCGCGCCACGCTCGGCATGGCCGAACAGGGCCTGCGCACCGCCTGCATCACCAAGGTTTTCCCGACCCGCTCGCACACGGTGGCGGCGCAAGGCGGCATCGCCGCTTCGCTGTCCAACATGGGGCCTGATTCCTGGCAGTGGCATATGTACGACACCGTCAAAGGTTCGGACTGGCTGGGCGATGTCGACGCCATGGAATATCTGGTGCGCGAAGCGCCGGCGGCGGTCTACGAGCTCGAGCACTATGGCGTGCCGTTCTCGCGCACCGAAGAGGGCAAGATCTACCAGCGGCCGTTCGGCGGCCACATGATGAATTACGGCGAAGGCCCGCCGGTGCAGCGTACCTGCGCGGCCGCAGACCGCACCGGCCACGCCATCCTGCACACGCTCTACGGCCAGTCGCTGAAGAATAACGCGCAGTTCTTCATCGAGTATTTCGCGCTCGACCTGATCATGGAGCCGGACGGTACCTGCACCGGCGTCGTCGCCTGGAACCTCGACGACGGCACCATCCACCGCTTCTCGGCCAAGATGGTGGTGCTGGCGACCGGCGGCTATGGCCGCTCCTATTTCTCGGCGACTTCGGCGCACACCTGCACCGGCGACGGCGGCGGCATGGCCGCACGCGCCGGCTTCCCGCTGCAAGACATGGAGTTCGTGCAGTTCCACCCGACCGGCATCTACGGCGCCGGCTGCCTGATCACCGAAGGCGCGCGCGGCGAGGGCGGCTATCTCGTCAACTCCGAGGGCGAGCGCTTCATGGAGCGCTACGCGCCGTCGGCCAAGGACCTTGCCTCGCGCGACGTCGTCTCACGCTGCATGACGCTGGAGATCCGCGAAGGCCGCGGCGTCGGCCCGAAGAAGGACCACATCTTCCTGCACCTCGACCATCTCGATCCGGCCGTACTGCACGAAAGGCTGCCGGGAATTTCGGAATCGGCGAAGATCTTTGCCGGCGTCGACCTGACCAAGGAGCCGATCCCGGTCCTGCCGACGGTGCACTACAATATGGGCGGCGTGCCGACCAATTACTGGGGCGAGGTGCTCAACCCGACGCCGAGGAGCCCGGACAAGGTGTCGCCCGGGCTGATGGCGGTCGGCGAAGCGGGCTGCGCCTCGGTGCATGGCGCCAACCGGCTGGGTTCGAACTCGCTGATCGACCTGGTGGTGTTCGGCCGCGCGGCCGCGATCCGGGCCGGCCAGGTCATCGACCGCAAGTCGGCGATCCCGGCGCCCAACGAAGCCTCTGTCGAAAAGATCATGGGCCGCTTCGACCGGCTCCGCCACGCCAACGGCTCGACACCGACGGCAAGCTTGCGCGAAAAAATGCAGCGGGCAATGCAGGAAGACGCGGCGGTGTTCCGCACGCAGGAATCGCTGGAGAATGGCTGCAAGCGCATTTCGGAAATCTGGACCGAGCTCAAGGACATAAAGGTGTTCGACCGTTCGATGATCTGGAACTCCGACCTGGTCGAGACGCTGGAACTGGAAAACCTGATGGCCAACGCCATCACAACGGTCTACAGCGCCGAGGCGCGCAAGGAGAGCCGCGGGGCGCATGCGCGGGAAGATTTTTCGGCGCGCGACGACACGGCCTGGCGCAAGCATACGCTGGCCCGGCTCAGCGAAGACGGCAAGGTGACGCTCAGCTACAGGCTGGTGCACACCGAGCCGCTGCTGGCGGAAAAGGACGGCGGCATCAGCCTCGCCAAGATCGCGCCCAAGGCCAGGGTGTATTGACCATGGCGCCGGCGGCTTCGGGATATTCCGGTACGCCCCTTCCGGCCAAGCTCGGCCTGAAGGACGGGATGACCGCCGCCTTCATCGCGCTGCCATCGGAACTCGACGACCTGGCCGGCGCCGTGGCTTTTGCCAATGTCGACCGGCTGGCCGATTGGTCGGAGATTTCGGGAACGACCCAGAAATACGATGCCGTCCATGCCTTCACCCGGCAGCGCGCCGAGATCGAGGATCGCCTCGGCGATGTCGAAGCGGCGATCAAGCGCGACGGCATGGTCTGGGTGTCCTGGCCGAAAAAGGCATCGAAGGTGCCGACCGACGTCACCGAGAGCGTCGTTCGCGCCGAGGCGCTGAAGCGCGACCTGGTCGACGTGAAAGTCGCCGCCGTCAATGAAATCTGGTCCGGGCTAAAGCTCGTCATCCGAAAAGACCGCAGGTAACGGTTGAACTGACGCTCCCCAAGAATTCGAAGATCCAGCAAGGCAAAACCTGACCGAAGCCGGATGGCGCACGGTCTCTATCGCGCTTTTCGATGACCTCTGCGATATGGCTGGCGCTGTCGACTTTGCACAGATCGACCGGCTGGCCCGTCTGATCGAGAATTTCGGCGCTCGCCTGAAATACGATGCCGTCCATCTATCACACAACAATGCGCTTAGAGCGGTTCACCGTTTCACGGAAACGACGAACCGCTCATGCACGCCGTTCGCCCAAAACCGAGGTCACTTTTGAGCGACGTATATTAGCGATCTCGAAAGTAATTGGCCGTTTGATATTTGCGCTCATCAGCATTGCCTTAGTATAGCTTTAAGTGATTCTCGATATCCACTTCGGAAATCGTCGATCGAGTGCGAAGTATGCTCGGATTTCATGCTATTCGTTGTTGGCCAATTGGATCATTGGTCAGCGTCGCGACAGTGGGGTCGCTCACCTGGCTCGTGTCGCTGGTTTATCTTCAGGAGAAAAGGCTGCTGGCGGTCCTTGGCCTGGGCGCTCTGTGCTCGCTTCTCTTGCTGGATCGCCTCCAAGGGGTCAGGACGGATCAGCCAACAAGCAGGTGGTTCAGCGCCTACTTGTCGCTTATTCCTTGTTTTCTCTTCCTTTTCTATGTCTACGTCGAAAGTGTTTTCGGCTATTTCGATTGGGGCGCGATGTTCATGCATGTCGACGCCGGAGTTCTCACGCCCGGTGTCGTTCTCGAATGTCTGGTGAATACGGGAAACACGATACTGGTCATTTTGGTCGTTCTTTTCGGCCTTGGCGCACTGAAGGCGCGCGGCACGCTGACACGAAGATTGGACGTTGCCTTGATGGCGTTCTTCCTAGCGGCAAACCCGATGCTGACGCGCCCGATCGCGGCTGCGATCCATCTCAACCCGCTGCATGATTTCCTGTCCAAGCGGTTCGTCGATATCACCTCTTTGACAAAACCGGCCGGAACAGCGTCGGAGACTGTCGCGCCAAGGAACCTCATTCATATTTTCATCGAGAGTGCCGAGCGCACCTACATGAACGAGGCGGAGTTCGGCGACGTCATGGGCCCGCTGCGCGAATTCGACAGGCGTGGCGTTTCGGCGACCAACATGGTGCAACTTGCCTACACCAACAACTCCATCTCCGGGATGGTCGCCGCCAACTGTGGAACGCCGCTGCTAATAACGTATTTCACAACGCGCCAGTACATGGAGGAGAATTCGCAATTCCTGCCAGGCCTGACCTGCCTGGGCGATGTTCTGAAGGCGCGAGGCTATCAGCAGAACTTCATTTCCGGTTGGCCGCTCGGCTTCACCGGTCAGGGAGAATTCTATTCCACCCATGGCTATTCATCGCTGTTTGGGGGATCCGAAGTGGTGGCCGCCGTCGGTGGGCGTGGCAGCTCTTTTGGCGCCGATGACGCCCAGGTTCTGGACATGAGCTTTGACGTTTTGCGGCGCGCGAACCGCGACGGCAAACCGGTCTCGCTGACGATCGCCCTCAGTGGTGGGCATGCGCCGGATGGCTACCTGACTGACAAATGTATCGGCAAGACAGGACTTTCCCCACAAGCCCCCAATATTCTCCATGCCGTGAAATGCACCAACATGCTGGTCGCAGACTTCATCCACAAAGCCGAGGCCGAAGGTCTGATGAGGAACACCGTTCTGGCGTTGCAAAGTGACCACCTCAGCGCGCCGAGCACGGTGACGGATCGCCTGAACACGTTTGAACGGCGCAATTTTTTCTCCCTGTCGGGCGATGGCATTCTCTCCAAGGCGTATACCGGGCTTTCGGGCACGATTGACATATTTCCCTCCATTCTGGAGGCGCTAGGCGTGCCGCTCCCAAATGACCAGGCTGCCCTTGGCGTTTCGCTGCTTGGGGATCGACCGACGCTGGTCCAGGCACTTGGACAGGGCCAGTTCGATGACGCGATCCATGCCGAGGATGTGCTCGTCAGATCATTCTGGCAGCTGAAACCGGCACGGACGGCCGGGGCGTCCGAGGCTGAGCCGCATTAATGCCAGGGTGCACACCGGCGGCAAGTGTTCGATGCCAGATAGCGCCTTGATTTGGCACCCAGAAGCCGATTAAAAGGTCACGTTCAGAGGCACGCCAATGGTCGAACTTACGCTCCCCAAGAACTCGAAGGTCCAGCAGGGCAAGACCTGGCCGAAGCCGGAAGGCGCGACCAATCTCAGGGAATACCGCATCTACCGCTGGTCGCCGGACGATGACGAGAACCCGCGCATCGACACCTATTTCGTCGACATGGACGATTGCGGACCGATGGTGCTCGACGCGCTGCTATGGATCAAGAACAAGATCGATCCGACGCTGACCTTGCGCCGCTCCTGCCGCGAGGGCATCTGCGGCTCCTGCGCCATGAACATCGACGGCTCCAACACACTTGCCTGCACGAAGGGCTGCGACGACATTTCCGGCGCCGTCAAGGTATACCCGCTGCCGCATATGCAAGTGGTCAAGGACCTGGTGCCCGACCTCACCAACTTCTATGCCCAGCACGCCTCGATCCAGCCGTGGCTGAAGACGGTGTCGCCGGAGCCGGCCAAGGAATGGCTGCAGAGCCACGAGGAGCGTGAGAAGCTGGATGGCCTCTATGAGTGCATCCTGTGCGCCTGCTGCTCGACCTCCTGCCCGAGCTACTGGTGGAACGGCGACCGCTATCTCGGCCCGGCAACGCTGCTGCAGGCCTATCGCTGGCTGATCGATTCCCGCGACGAGGCCAAGGGCGAGCGGCTCGACAATCTCGAGGACCCGTTCCGGCTCTATCGCTGCCACACCATCATGAACTGCGCGCAGACCTGCCCCAAGGGCCTCAATCCGGCCAAGGCGATCGCCGAGATCAAGAAGATGATGGTGGAACGGCGGGTGTAGTTTTAGTGGGGAAATCACCTCAGCCGTTGCGATCCTTCCCACCCCCCTCTGTCCTGCCGGACATCTCCCCCGCAAGGGGGGAGATTGGCCGTCATCCCGGCTTTCGCTAATTTCCAACTTTGCGAGAATGGTCTGACCGCGCTAAAGCTGCCGATCTCCCCCCTTGCGGGGGAGATGTCCGGCAGGACAGAGGGGGGTGCTGTCCCGCCGACCTCAGAAGGATAGCGACGCCATGACAGATACCGACCTTCCCATTCTCTCCCCTGTCGAGGCGCGCGTGCTTGGCTGCCTGATCGAGAAGAAGGAGCTGACGCCGGATGTCTATCCGCTGACGCTCAACAGCGCGCATGCCGCAGCCAACCAGAAGACGGCGCGCGAGCCGGTGATGGCGGTCGAACTTGTCGAGGTCAGGCGGGCGCTGAGCCAGTTGGAGCAGAAGGGCCTGGTCCGGCAGGTCTTCGCCTCGCGCGTCGAGCGCTACGAGCATCAGGTGGCGCAGCATTTCTCGCTCACCACGGCGCAGATCGCGCTGATCGGCCTGATGCTGTTGCGCGGCGCGCAGACGGCGCATGAATTGCTGGCGCGAGCCGAGCGCATGGCGCGGTTTTCGTCGATCGAGGCGCTCCGCACCGACCTCGACCTGCTGATCGGCCGCCGGCCGCCGCTGGTGGTGCTGATCGAGCGCGGCCCCGGCCAGCGCGAGGAGCGTTTTATGCATCTGCTGAGCGGGGCACCGCAGATCGCGGCCGTCGCCATGCACCAGGCCCCGTCGGTCGCCTCATCGGTCCCCGGCCTCGAAGAGCGCATCAGTACCCTCGAGGAAGAAGTTGCGAGGCTGCGCACCCTCATCGAGGCGCTGACCGGCGGGCGCTGACCCGAGAGTCCGTTTCAGACGATCATTGTCGACGTTGGGCGCCGCCCCTCATTGCCCTGCCGGGCATTTCTCCCCGTATAGGGACGGGGAGAAAGAGGACGGCCGCGACGCCGGCGTTCTTTTTGGCGAAACCGTCGATGTGAGCGCCCCTCTCCCCGTCACTATACGGGGAGAGGATGCCGGCAGGCAGGTGAGGGGCGGCGCAACGTCAGCAGGCTCTGCGATATTGTTCACCCAAGCCTGGCGTCTAGCGACACTTTTATGGCGCCGAGCGCCTTGGAGACCGGGCATTCGGCCTTGGCCTTCTCGGCCAATTCCTTGAATTTCGCCGCATCGATGCCCGGCACCTTGCCGACCACGGTGAGGGCGCTGCCGGTGATGCCGGTGCCGGGAACCAGCGTCACCACGGCCTTCGCGTCGAGCTCGGTGGCGGGCGTGCCGTTTTCAGCCAGGAAGTGCGAGAACTGCATGGCGTAGCAGCCGGCATGCGCCGCGGCGATCAGCTCTTCCGGATTGGTGCCGGATTTGCCGCTCTCGTCCTCGAAGCGCGCCTTGAACGAATAGGGCGTGCCCTTCAGGGCCCCGCTCTGCGTATCGAGCGTGCCATTTCCCTCTTTCAGATTGCCTTTCCAGACGGCGTTTGCGGTGCGGTCCATGAATTCCTCCTTGGTTGTCGTGGTGGGTTGTCGTGGCTGGTTGCCGGGCTTGTGATCGGGGTTGGGCCGGCGTCCGGTCAACTATAGCGCGCGCAGACACGAAGGCCACTGCGCTCTTTGGACCACTGCACGGGTGTCGACGGCGGTCGCTTCGATTCTTTTTGAAAAAAGCGCGTGCAGAAATGTCGACTTTGATCCGCCTCGCCCGTCCTGCGGGCGGCCACCCAAGTGATGGCCGGATGGAGGATCACATGGATATGCTGTTTTGTGCGCATTGGAAGAAAAAAGCCGGCCGCGGAGGCGGTGGACAGGAAGCCGACTGGATGCACCAGCCCGCGCCGGCGTTCGGCCGGTTTCTGGCGGCGGTTGCCATCATCGGGGTTGCGGTGTGCATTCTCGACCATGCAGCGGCGGGCAAGGGCCGGGCCGACACGCTCGTCGCCTCGACACAGCAAGGGAGCTCGAAATGAAATATGTTTGCCTGGTCTATGGTGAGGAAAAGGATCTTCACGCGCTGACCCCCGCAAGGTCGGTCAAGCTCAACGCCGATTCGCTGGCCTACGACCGATCGCTTGAGGACAAAGGCCTGCTGATCGTCGCCGAGGCGCTGCAATCGGTGAAGACCGCCAAGACGGTGCGGCGACGCCAGGGCAAGCGGCTGGTCACCGACGGGCCCTTCACCGAGACCAAGGAGCAGTTGCTTGGCTTCGTCATGGTCGAGGCAAGGGATCTCGAAGAGGCACTGGACATTGCCGCCGGTATTCCGCTGGCCGAACTCGGCACCATCGAGGTCCGCGCCATCTACGACATACCGGGATCATAGATCCGTGCCATGCGTTGCGGTCACTTCGAAACCAGGGCGTTCGGTCAACCTAACGTCTCGGTCGATCGCAACTTTTGCGCGTTGATGCAAGGCAAGAGTTCTCCTATCGTCACCTGGATTTTGGGGGATTCTTCATGCCTTTCCTGATTGCTATCCTTGGCGTGTTGGGCGCGGCGGCGTTCTGGTGGTACCGGATGAAGGCGATGAACGAGGCGGCGCGTGACGTTGCCGATGTCATCGGTCGGGTCCAGGGCTCCGTGCGCCGCAAGAAGCTGCGCAAGCAGGCGGCCCTGTCGCCGCTGACGGCGATCGACGATCCAGTGGTGGCGGCCGCGACGTTGATCACCGCCATCGTTTCCGAAGATGGGCCTGTGCTGCCGCAGCGCGAGGCGGTCATTCGCGCGGTGATTTCCGAGATCGCCGACAAGAAGAAGACCGACGAGGCGGTGATCTACGCCAAATGGGCCGCGTCACAGATCGACGACACGACGATCGTCATCGACAAGCTGGCGCCGTTCCTGCGCGAACGGCTCGATGTGGCCGAGCGAAACGATCTGCTGCAGATGGTCAACCGCGCCGCGCAAGGTGGCGAGAAACGCCTTGAGATCGCCGACCAGAGGATATTGCGGCTGCGGCAGAAGCTGGGCTTCGAGGTCAACTGATGTTCGGCTGAGGCCACCTGACCTGAATCTCAACACACCCTGGCATGTCGGTGTCAGATCGCCTCGCCCTTCAGCAGGCGCGGCGTCCCGGCGGACAATCCCGATGCCTGGCGGATAAAAAACTCCTTCAGTCGCGGCATGCGCTCGACCAGGCCGAGGCCGATGTCACGGACGGCGCGCAGCGGGCCGATGTCGTTGGAAAACAGCCGGTTCAGCACGTCTGTGGTGATGCCCATCTGCACGGTGTCGAAGCGCCGCCACTGCTGGTAGCGTTCGAGCACGTCGAGCGCGCCGATGTCCTGGCCGAGGCGGTCGGCCTCGACGATCACTTCGGCCAGAGCGGCGACATCCTTGAAGCCGAGATTGAGGCCCTGGCCGGCGATCGGGTGGATGCCGTGGGCGGCGTCGCCGGCCAGCGCTATGCGCGGCGCGACGAAGGCGCGCGCGATGGTCAGGCCGAGCGGCCAGGCGCGCGGCTTGTCCGCGACGCGGATCTCGCCAAGCTTCAGGCTGAAACGCTGTTCGAGTTCGTGCTCGAAGACGAGATCGTCACCGGCAACCAGCTTCTCGGCATCATGCGTGCGCTCGACCCAGACGATCGACGAACGGTTGGTGCCGTCCTCGCCGGGCTTGAGCGGCAGCGTGGCAAACGGGCCGGCCGGCAGGAAATGTTCTTCCGCGCGGCCATTGTGCGGGCGTTCATGCGCCACCGTGCAGACGATGCCGGACTGGCCATATTCCCACTTCACCGTCTTGATGCCGGCCATGTCGCGCAGCTTCGAGTTGACGCCGTCGGCGGCAACCAGCAGCCGGGCCTTCAGCGTCGCACCGTCGGCAAGATGCACGGTGATGCCGGCGCCGTTGGTGTCAAAACCCTGCACGGCGACGCCTTCGATGATGTCGATGCCGAGTTTCTCGGCGCTGGCCCGCAAGCCGCCGTTCAGTACCCGGTTGGCGACCATATGGGCAAAGGGTTCGCCCGGTGCGACCTCGCCGTCGAAGGTCAGGAAGACCGGGCGCACCGGATCGGAGGTGCGCGAATCGGTGATGATCATCTCGGTGATCGCCTGGGCCTGCGGCGCGATCTCGGCCCACACGCCGAGCTGGTCGAGCATGCGGCAGGCGGCGGCGGCAATGGCCGATGCGCGGCCATCCCTTTGCCAGGCGCCGGCGGGTGCGGCATCGACCAGAGCGACGGCAAGGCCCGGACGCGCCTGCTTCAGCGAGACGGCGCTGGCCAAGCCGACATAGCCGGCACCGGCGACCAGAACATCGAGCCCGGATCTGTTTTTTGCGTCGGTCTTGCGTTCCATCTTCTTCGCTCCTTCCACGCCGACCGGGCTTGCGCCCTTGACTGCCTGTCCGTCCTGTCGGAAACCGCCATAACACTTCTGCGGCAAGGGTGCGAAAATATGACGGCTGCCATGGACGAGCTTCTCGGCATTCTCGACCTCGAGAAGCTGGAACACAATCTGTATCGTGGTCGCAGCCCCTTGCTCGACTGGCAGCGCGTGTTCGGCGGGCAGACCATCGCCCAGGCGCTGGTGGCGGCACAGCGGACAGTCGACCCCGATCGCCACGTGCATTCGCTGCACGGCTATTTCATGCGGCCCGGCGACACCAAGGTGCCGATCGTCTACGAGGTCGACCGGATCCGCGACGGCGGCTCCTTCACCACGCGCCGCGTGGTGGCGATCCAGCATGGCCAGGCGATCTTTTCGCTGGAAGCCTCGTTCCAGCAGGACGAGGTCGGCCTCGAACACCAGGTGCCGATGCCGCAGGACGTCCCGGCGCCAGATACATTGCTGTCGCAGCGCGAATTGCTCGGCAAGTTCGGCGAGGCGGTGCCCGAAGGCATCAAGCGCTACTGGGAGCGCGACCGGCCGATCGAAATGAAGCCGGTCATGCTGAAGCACTACACCAGTCGCGAAAAGCTGGAGCCGAAGCAGAACATCTGGATCCGCACCACTGGTCCGGTGCCGGCGGATCGCGCCATCCAGGCAGCGGTGCTGGCCTATCTCTCCGACATGACGCTGCTCGACACATCGACCTTCGCGCATGGCCGCGCCATTTTCGATCGCGATATCCAGGCGGCGAGCCTCGATCACGCCATGTGGTTCCATCGCAGCCATGCGCTCGACGACTGGATGCTCTACACGCAAGACAGCCCGTCGACTCAGGGGTCGCGCGGCTTTACGCGCGGCTCGCTGTTTGCCCGCGATGGCACGCTGATCGCCTCGGTTGCGCAGGAAGGGCTGATCCGGCTCAAGCGATCGCCTGCAGAGTAGGCATTTTGAGAAAATTGCCTAATTTTTAAGCAGACGGTTTGCCGCCGTTGCGGGCACCTCGTCGCTTTGGCGACCTCAATTCTTTTGTTTACAATGGGTTAACACCCTGCTTCGGCAATTGGCACGGAGCTTGAATCCTGTCGGGCACTCTCCGGCTCTTTGGGTTCGGTGAAGTCGTGCAAACGCGGGGGACCGCAACAGCAAAGGGTGAAACCTTATGAAAATCGTGATGGCAATCATCAAGCCGTTCAAGCTCGACGAGGTGCGTGAAGCGCTTACCGCCGTCGGCATCCAGGGCCTGACCGTCACCGAAGTCAAAGGCTACGGGCGTCAGAAGGGACATACGGAAATCTATCGCGGAGCGGAATACGCGGTCAGTTTCCTGCCGAAGATCAAGATCGAAGTCGCGGTCAGTGCCGACGTGGTCGACAAGGCCGTCGAGGCTATCACCGCGGCCGCCAAGACCGGCCAGATCGGCGACGGCAAGATCTTCGTTTTCGGCATCGATCAGGCGGTGCGCATCCGCACCGGCGAAACAGACACCGACGCGCTCTGAGCGGCGAACACGTATTCCAATGGAGAGTTCAATGAATATTCCTTCCACCTTGAAGACGACGGGACGCGCCGCCCTTTTAGGGTCGCTCGCTCTCGCAGCATTGGGCACGGTCGCCGCCTTCGCGCAGGAAGCGGCTCCCGCCGCGGCCGCGGCTGCACCGGCTGCTGCCCCCACCCCGGTGCTCGACACCGGCAACACCGCCTGGATGCTGACCTCGACGGCGCTGGTGCTGATGATGACCATTCCGGGCCTGGCGCTGTTTTACGGCGGCATGGTGCGCAAGAAGAACGTGCTCGCCACGATCATGCAGAGCTTTGCCATCACCTGCCTGGTGACGGTGCTGTGGTTCATGTTCGGCTATTCGCTGGCCTTCTCCGACGGTGGCGGCATGAATGCCTATCTCGGCGGCACCTCGAAATTCTTCCATCACGGCATCACCACAGCCTCGCTGTGGCTGCCGGGCGTCGCGAACATTCCTGAATTCGTCTTCTCGATGTTCCAGATGACCTTCGCCATCATCACCCCGGCACTGATTGCCGGCGCCTTCGCCGAACGCTTCAAATTCTCGGCGCTGCTGATCTTCATGGCGCTCTGGCTGCTGGTCGTCTACGTGCCGATCGCGCATTGGGTCTGGGGTGGCGGCTTCCTCGGCACGGCTGGCGTACTCGACTTCGCCGGCGGTACGGTCGTCCACATCAACGCCGGTGTCGCCGGTCTGGTCTGCGCGCTGGTTCTCGGCAAGCGCGAAGGCTACGGCACCACCAACATGGCGCCGCACAACCTGGTCTACTCGGTGATCGGTGCTTCCCTGCTGTGGGTCGGCTGGTTCGGCTTCAACGCCGGTTCGGAACTGGCTGCCGACGGCCTCGCCGGTGCCGCCATGCTCAACACCCAGGTTGCCACCGCAGCAGCGGCGCTGGCCTGGATGTTCGCCGAATGGATCGTCGCCAAGAAGCCGTCCGTGCTCGGCATCATCTCGGGTGCCGTCGCCGGCCTGGTCGCGGTGACGCCGGCTTCCGGCTTCGTCAACCCGACCGGCGCCTTCATCGTCGGCATCGTTGCCGGCGTCGTCTGCTACCTCTCGGCGGTCAAGGTCAAGCACATGTTCGGCTATGACGACTCGCTCGATGCGTTCGGCGTGCACGGCGTCGGCGGCATCATCGGCGCCCTGCTCACCGGCGTGCTCGCCGATCCGGCGATCAACAGCCTGTCGTCGGGTGCTTCGCTCGGCAAGCAGATCTACGGCGTCGCCGTCACCATCGTGTGGACGGCTATCGCCACCTTCGTGATCCTCTACATCGTCAAGGCGCTGGTCGGCCTGCGTCCGACGACCCAGGAAGAGGTCGAGGGCCTCGACATCTCCCAGCATGGCGAAGTGGTGCCGTAAGGCCAGCTTAGCCAAGGGGCCGGTGGAACCCTCCTCCCGCCGGCCCCCTTGCCTGCCTACGCAATTCCGAACGGAAAACCACTGCACATTTTCCTGGAATTGCCTTGATAAGATCCCGTCGTGACGTTCCCGAAAGGAGGTCACGCATTGAGGCCCGGACACGTTCCGGGCCTTTTTTTTGGTCCGTTCTGCCAATGACGGAATTCCGGCAATCATGTTCACGTGACGAAGCTCTTTTAGGAAGCATCGACCGCTCTGGTCCCGACCTGTGGGGACGATCGTCGTGCTGACTTAAGCAGGATCTCCCGACAAACCGTTCCGGCGGCAGCCCTATCCGCCGGCGCCGTCGTCCATCATGGTGTTTGTCAGCGTCTCATAGGCCCTGCTGCATGACTGGGAATGAGGGCAGTTCCTGACGATCATCACAGGCGCCACCGTCAGGACGGCCGCGATGAAAATCTGCAGGCCGAGCCCCAGCAGCCCAAATCCATTGCCGAAAAGACCCCTGTACAGAAAATACAGGCCCTGCATCAGACAGGCGGTGGCGAGGGTGTGCAGCAGGGGGCCGGTCGCTCTTGCATAGGGCGTCACGTAACCGTCCGGGAAGCCCACCATGCCGAGTTCGACAAACCAGTGCAAAGCGAGCAGAAGACTGAGCCCTGCCCAGCCAAGAACCGCCACGCGAAGGATGACAGATTGCATACCTCTACCCAAATTGGTGGCCCTGCGGCAACGTCACGGCCCTTTCTCAGGTCGCTTTCCTCGGGCAGCAAGCGGTTCAACCGGCGGTAACGAGGTTTGATCATCTCAACCTCTTATAGTTAATGCGCCCTTAACCTTCCCGCCGATAGTCTGAGACCCGAATCTGCCGGAGTGCGCCACGCACCCGCACGAAGCAATGACAGACGGGGATGAGCATGCGTTCAGGGGCTTCAGCACCGCTCGCGCTGGCCGATACGGGGCACGGCATCCAGGCGTTCGCGCGGCGCCAGGTCGGGCGGCTGGTCGGCGCCGGACTGTTCGTGCTGGCCGCATTCGGCGTCGCCAGCCTTGCCACCTGGAATGTCGCCGATCCGAGCTTCTCGCACGCGACGAACAACACCGTCACCAACGCCATGGGCTATGCCGGCGCCGTGTTCTCCGACCTGGCCATGCAGTTCTTCGGCCTTGCCGCGGTTGCTGCGCTGGTTCCGACCGTGATCTGGGGCTTTCTGCTGTTTTCCGCGCGCGGCGTCGACAGGTTGCCCAGGCGCGGGCTTTCATGGTTTGGCTTCGCCCTGCTCGCCGCGGCAATGGCCGGCTGCGTGGTGCCGCCCAAGACCTGGCCGCTGCCCACCGGCCTCGGCGGCGTGTTCGGCGACATGGTGCTTAAGATCCCCGGGATTGTGATCGGCGGCTATCCGACCGGGCTGTTCGCCAGCATCATCGCGATCTTGCTGGCCGCACCCGCGCTGTGGCTCTTTGCCCACGGTTCGGCGCTGATCGGACGCAAGAACGGCTTCGCCGTGATGGAGGACGAGCCTGCCGTCGATCCGCGTGAGGACGACCTTTTGTTCGACAATGACGAGGATGAAGGCGACGAAGGCATTCTGGCGCTTGGCGCCATCACCCACTGGTGGCTGTCGCTGCGCGCCTGGATGCACCGCCGCGCCGTGCGCCGCAGGCAGGAGCGGGAGGAGTACGAGCCGGAGATGGAGCCGCGCGCGAGCGGCTGGCGGCGCGCCGCCGAACGGGTCGAATCGGCCGAGTTCGCCGAATCGCGGATGAGCCCGGACGGTCGCGCCCGCGTCGAGCCCGAATTCTTCGCCGCCATGGTCAATGACCGCAGCATTTCGGTCGACCTGGATGATGACGATGTCTTCGGCGATCGCTTCGATAATGGCGAAGATGCCGAATTCGACGATGAGCCCGTCGTGCAACGCCGTTCGGCGCCGACCGCCAGGGTGCAGCAGTTCCGCTCCGATGCCGCCACCCGCGTCGAGGCTCCGGCGCCGCGTCCGGCTCCGGGCGCCCGCGTCCAGCGCGAGGCGCAGACATCGCTGATCGGCTCGGAAAAATTCGAGATGCCGTCGCTGCATTTCCTGTCCGAACCGAAGAACGTGGTGCGCGATGCCAGCCTGTCCAAGGATGCGCTGGAACAGAATGCCCGCCTGCTCGAGGGCGTGCTGGAGGATTTCGGCGTCAAGGGCGAGATCATCGCCGTCCGCCCCGGTCCCGTCGTCACGCTCTATGAGCTCGAACCGGCGCCCGGCATCAAATCGTCGCGCGTCATTGGCCTGTCCGACGACATCGCCCGCTCGATGAGCGCCATCGCCTGCCGCGTCGCCGTGGTACCTGGCCGCAACGCCATCGGCATCGAACTGCCGAACGCCAAGCGCGAAACCGTTTATCTTCGCGAGATTCTGGCCAGCCGCGACTTCGAAACGACGAAGGCCAAACTGGCGCTGGCGCTGGGCAAGACCATCAATGGCGAGGCGGTCATCGTCGACATCGCCAAGATGCCGCACGTGCTGGTCGCCGGCACCACCGGCTCGGGCAAGTCGGTCGCCATCAACACCATGATCCTGTCGCTGCTCTACCGGCTGACGCCGCAGGATTGCCGGCTGATCATGATCGATCCGAAAATGCTGGAACTGTCGGTCTATGACGGTATTCCGCATCTGCTCACGCCGGTGGTCACCGATCCGAAGAAGGCGGTGGTGGCGCTGAAATGGACCGTGCGCGAGATGGAGGACCGTTACCGCAAGATGTCGAAGGTCGGCGTGCGCAACATCGATGGTTTCAACGCCCGTGTGCAGCAAGCCGACAAGAAGGGCGAAAAGATCTCGCGCACCGTGCAGACCGGCTTCGACCGCCAGACCGGCGAGGCGATCTACGAGACCGAGAATCTCGACCTCGAGCCGATGCCCTATATCGTCGTCATCATCGACGAGATGGCCGACCTGATGATGGTCGCCGGCAAGGACATTGAAGGTGCGGTGCAACGCCTGGCGCAGATGGCGCGCGCCGCCGGCATCCATGTCATCATGGCGACACAGCGTCCGTCGGTCGACGTCATCACCGGCACCATCAAGGCCAATTTCCCGACCCGCATCTCCTTCCAGGTGACGTCGAAGATCGACAGCCGCACCATCCTGGGCGAGCAGGGCGCCGAACAGCTGCTCGGCATGGGCGACATGCTCTACATGGCCGGCGGCGGCCGTATCCAGCGCGTGCACGGCCCGTTCGTCGCCGATGAGGAGGTCGAGAAGATCGTCGCACATCTGAAGCTGCAGGGCGTGCCGGAATATCTCGACGCCATCACCGAGGATGATGGCGAGGACGACGATGAGCCGTCGGGCAAGGGCGGCTCCGGCGGTGGTGGCGGCAACAGCAATTTCGAGGATTCCGATGATCCTTACGATCAGGCTGTTTCCGTGGTGCTGCGCGACGGCAAGGCTTCCACCAGCTACATCCAGCGCCGGCTGGGCATCGGCTACAACCGCGCCGCCTCGATCATCGAGAAAATGGAGAAGGAAGGGATTGTCGGCCCGGCCAACCATGCCGGCAAGCGCGAGATCCTGGTGCCGACCGAAGAGGACAAGTTCTGACCTTGTGGGCAACCTTGAACCGTTCAGGGCGTTGAAGCGAATGAGGCGCGCCTGACCCGCCAAACTTCAGCCCAACTGGGGGTTCAAGCACTAGAGCAACTCAGGAATCAGATGAGAGTGACCGACATGAAAAACGATCCTTCAGCGCTCCGCAGTTTTGCTCCCACCCGGCGCCAGTTGCTCGGGCTGGGCCTGGGGTTTGCAGGGGCGGCAGCCTTCAACGTGATGCCCGGCTTCCAGTTGCTGGCTTCGGCGCAAGCGGCCGTGCCGCCGGCCGCACAGAAGATCGCCGACCATTTTTCCTCGGTCAAATCGATGAGCGGCGAATTCGTGCAGTTCGGCCCCAAGGGCGAGCAGACCGGCGGCAAGTTCTTCCTCGAACGGCCGGGCAAGATCCGCTTCAACTATGACGGTGCGTCAAATTTCCGGGTGATTTCAGACGGCAAGTCGGTGGTCATCCTCAACAAGAGGCTCAACACGTCCGATCTCTATCCGCTGTCGAAGACGCCGCTGAAGCTGCTGCTCGACGACAGGATCGATCTCTCAGGCGACCGCGTCAAAAGTGTCAAGCAGGAAGACGACCTCACCACCATCCAGCTCGCCGACAAATCGGTGTTCGGCAATTCGAAGATCACGATGATGTTCGATGCCAAATCCTACGAGCTGCGTCAGTGGACGATCACCGACGCACAGGGCAAGGACACGACGGTGATGATCTTCAACGTCAAGGAAGGCGTCAGCTTCGCCGCCGACACCTTCGCCATCGACTACAGCGCGAATCGCGAAGTCAACACCAAGGCGCGGTAGAGCATTACAGGAAATGTGTGAAACGGTTTTCCCGGGAAAAGCGCGTAGTGCTTTCCTGGGGGAATCACGCCAAAACAAGGAGATAGAGCAGTTCTACGTTTCCGTGAAACGATGAACCGCCCCAGGACCAATCGCGTCAATAGCTGTGGAAAGCCCTGGGTCGCGCCTCGCTGGGCGGGGGCCGGCTTGTCTTTGCGGCTTGCGGCTGGCAGTTTCCCGGACTGACTCCGTCAAAAGGCGTCTTGCCCGCCAGGGCCTGTCGGTTCTGGCTGGCCATACGCTGTCCTGGATTGCCGAATGCCCTTTTCCATTGCCACCTGGAACATCAACTCCGTTCGTCTGCGCATGCCGATCGTCGAACGCCTGCTTGTCGAGCATGCGCCGGATGTGCTCTGCCTGCAGGAGACCAAGGTTCCGGACGAATTGTTTCCCGAAAAGGCGTTCCGCAAGCTCGGCTACGAGCACATCGCCTTCCACGGCCAGAAGGGCTACCACGGCGTCGCCACGGTGGCGCGGCGGCCGATCGAGGTGGTCGAAAGGCGCCGCTTCTGCGAGATCGAGGACAGCCGGCATCTGTCAGTGACGGTGCGAGCCGGCGGCAAGGCCATCCTGCTGCACAATTTCTACGTTCCGGCAGGCGGCGACGAACCGGATCCTGTCATCAACAGGAAGTTCAAGCACAAGCTCGATTTCGTCGCCGAGATGAATGCCATCCGTGCCGAGCATGACGAGGTGTCCGGCTCGGTCCTTGTCGGCGACCTCAACATCGCCCCGCTCGAACACGACGTCTGGTCGCACAAGCAGTTGCTCAACGTGGTCAGCCACACGCCGGTCGAAACGGAAAGCTTCGAGGCGATGCGGCTGGCCGGCAACTGGGTCGACCTGATGCGGCTCAATATTCCGCTGGAGCAGAAACTCTACACCTGGTGGAGCTATCGCGCGCAGGACTGGCAGGCCTCTGACCGTGGCCGGCGGCTCGATCACGTCTGGTCGTCGCCAAATCTGGTGGCTGATTTTGCCGGCTACGAGATCCTGCGCCTGGCGCGCGGCTGGGAGCGGCCGTCGGACCATGTGCCGGTCATAGCGCGCTTCGATCTCGATTAAAGCTACGACGCGGCCGACCTCACCCCTAAGGTCCTGGCAGCGGGATGACCAGCTCATCGCTGCCGCTAGTCAGAGAAGCGGGGCGCCAGTTCCTCGATACGGCGGATCAGTGTCTGAAATTCCTCGGAGATACGCTGGTGGAGATTCACCGCGATTTCCGGATATTCTTCCAGGATGCGGCGGAACATCTTGCGGCTGAGCCGTATCACTTCCGAATCGATTTCGGCCGACGCGCTGGTCAGCCGGTTGCTGTCGGCGATCAATGCCAGTTCGCTCAGGATCGCGCCGGGGCCGACCGAACGTATCGGGATGCGTTCGCCGTTCTGCTCTCGATAGAGCAGGATGCGCCCGCTGACCACGACATAGGCGGAATCGGCCTCGTCGTCCTCGCGGTAAAGCTTGTGGTTGGCAAGCAATATTGTGTTCTCGGCGCCGAAGGCGAGCAGACGCAACTGCTCCTGCGTGAAGCCCTCGAAGAGCCTCACGGCGGACAGGATGCGAATGTCGTCATCCAACGCCATCTAGCTGTGTCCCCGAACGGTCAGTCCATTCCCTCCCCTGCGATACGATCCACAACCCCCTCCGACTGGATCGTACCCGAATGCGGTCCCGCCCGGCCGCTGATTGGATAATGAAATGTTTAAGGAACCAGCTTGTAGCCACCGCTTTCTGTCACAAGAATTTCCGCATTGGAAGGATCGCGCTCGATCTTCTGGCGCAGCCGGTAGACGTGGGTTTCCAGCGTGTGCGTGGTGACGCCGGAATTGTAGCCCCACACCTCCTCGAGCAGCACGTCGCGTGTCACCACCTTCTGGTCGGCGCGATAGAGATATTTGATGATCGAGGCCTCCTTCTCCGTCAGCCGCACCTTGCCGCCGCGCGGGTCGATCAGCAGTTTCTGGCTGGGCTTGAAGGTGTAGGGCCCGACCGAGAAGGTGGCGTCCTCGCTCTGCTCATGCTGGCGCAATTGCGCCCGGATGCGCGCCAGCAGCACGGCGAAGCGGAACGGCTTCGTCACATAGTCGTTGGCGCCGGCCTCGAGACCAAGGATCGTATCGGAATCGGTGTCGTGGCCGGTCAGCATTATGATGGGCGCCTTGTAGCCGCCCTTGCGCAGGATCTTCACCGCTTCGCGGCCATCCATGTCGGGCAGCCCGACATCCATGATGAGCAGATCTATGAGGCCGCCGCGCGCGGTGGCGACGCCTTTTGCCGCAGTCGATTCCTGCAGCACGTCGAATTCCTCGTAGAGGGACAATTGCTCGACCAGAGTGCCGCGCAGGTCGTCATCGTCGTCGACGATTAGAATGGTGCGTGAAGTCATGGATCAATCCGTTGTTTTGAAAAGAAAATTCAGTTGACCGCTGTCTCTTTATGCGGAAGCTGACCAGCACAACAGCCGATCACAGTGATTTGTTCCGTGGCACGATCATACAAGAAAAAACGCGATAGCAATGCAGCCGGCGCAATTTTGCGAAAAGAGCTGCGCGTGGTGACCGTGCGGGCGAGGCCCGGAAACCCAAGCCAGGGCCTGCTGCAGGCCGGCAGAACGGTGTTTGCGTGTGCGCTGGGGCGGGGCGGCATCTCGGCCGACAAGCGTGAAGGCGACGGCGCCACGCCGCTTGGCCCGATGCGGATCGTGTCGGGCTACTTCCGGGGAGATCAGTTCTCCAGTGGCCGCAAAACCCGTTTGGCGATGACGCCGATCGGGCCTGATCTGGGCTGGTGCGAAGTGCCTGACGACCGCAACTATAACAGGCCGGTCAAGATCCCCTATGGCGCCAGCCACGAACGCATGCGGCGCGACGACCGCCTCTATGACGCCTGCCTGGTGCTAGACTGGAACCTGGCGCCACGCCGGCGTGGGCGCGGCAGCGCCATCTTCTTCCATCTGGCGCGCCCCGGCTTCACGCCGACTCAAGGGTGTGTGGCGGTGACCGCACGCACGATGGCGCGGCTGCTGCCGCTGCTGTCGGATAGGACGGTGATGAGGGTAGTAAGGTAAGGGCCATTGATATTCAGGTGATGCCGGCCTGCAAATGACGATTTCCTGCGCTTCCGGTGCTCACGTACGTCAAGTACGCTCCACTCCGGTTCTCGGAACCCGTCATTTTCGGCTCGGCCTGACCTGAATCTCAACAGCCCTTTGAGCAATCAACCGTTCGGCCGGCGCGGCTTTTGCCAGCCGATGTCGAGCAGGCCCAGCCGACCCATTTCCCTGTCCACGGCGCGGGCGACGTTACGGCGCTCGGCGCCGATGTCGCGTAGCTGGCGATCGGAGAGGTTCTCGACGTTCTGGTGGGCTATTTCGTGGCGGGCGAGGCGGATGGCGACCCTGGCATGTCGAAACCAGTCAAGCACCGCGTTAAGCCAGGCCGGCGTGGATACCGGCGCATTCAAGACAATGTGGGACATGGCGTGATCCGTTTCATCCGGATATCAAATCCGGTTTGATGGTGTTGCGATGGCTGGATCATGCCGCATTGAAATTTAAATGAGAAACGAGTAGTTCTTTCGAGATCGTCAAGTTTTATTTGAGGATGGCATGTCCCGCCTGCTGCCTGGAACGCGAGCGCTGAGGACGCTGGAAGCCGCCGCCCGGCACCTCAACTTCACGCGTGCCGCCGACGAGCTCGGCCTGACGCCAGCAGCGGTCAGCCATCAGATCAAGGAAATCGAGGATCAACTGGGCATCGTGCTGTTCACCCGCACCAGCCGCACCATCCGGCTGACTGCGGCGGGCACGGTGCTGTTCGAGGCATCGATCGATGCACTCGACCTGCTTGGCCGAGCCGTCTCGCGGGCGCGCAAGCTGACGCGCGGCACGACACTGCTGAAGGTAACGCTCGACGCCCAGTTCGCGTCAAAATGGCTGATGCGGCGCGTCGACGATTTTCGCAGGCATCAGCCCAATATCGAGCTCAGGTTCGACATCGCCTACGAGGTGCGGGATTTCGAGCTCGACGACGTCGATGTCGGCATCCGGTTCGGCGTCGGGAAGTACCCGGGCCTTCGCGCCCATCGCCTGTTCGACAACATCATTATCCCGGTGTGCAGCCCGGGCCTGCTGACGTCCGGTCCGCCGCTGCGCGAGCCGCGTGACCTCTTCAACCACACGCTTGCCCATATCGAATGGGCGCGGCAAGGCGTGACATGGCCGAACTGGCGGATGTGGATGGCGGCGGCCGGCATCAACGATTTCGACGACAGCCGCACCATCGTGTTCAGGAACTCCACCGACGCCGTTCAGGCGGCGATCGAGGGCAATGCCGTCGCACTCGCCGACTTCGCCATGGTGGCAAACGACCTCTCCGAAGGCAGACTGGTGCAGCCTTTTGAACTCGGCCTGAGGGTGGGAGCCGAGTTCGCCTATTTCCTGGTTTATCCCGAGAGCACTGCCGACGATCCACGCATCGCCGCCTTTCGCGAATGGATTCTCGAGGAAGTCGCCAGGACGCAGACCTGACGATCGCGGCAGGTTGTCAGCCTGCCGCCGCGCCGAACCAGCCGATGACCACGCCGATGATCAGCAGCACGCCGAGCCAGTGGCCGCCGTCGATGAGGGTCAGGTCCCACCCGAAATCCTGGTAGCGATGGTTGGCCGAGAGCGTCGTGGCGACGAAGCCCAGCCAAAGCACGAAGCCGAAAACAAGTCCGGCGAGCAATGTCGGCTCGCCGCCGGTCATCGCGCCGACCACCAGGGCCATTATGTAGGCCATGATCAGTTCGGCGATGAAGCTGATGACGAAGGGCAGCGGTGATTTCTTCATTGTTGCGGGATCGAGCCTGGCGGCCTTCAGCCACGGCTTGCTCAGGCCCATGTACCAGGCGGCGCCGAACAACCATGCGACGACGGCGGCGGCGATCACCGCCAGCCAGTTCACTGCTTCAAAATCCATGCGTCCCCCTCCAATGCAAATCTGATGGAACGCCTGTTCGGCGAAGGCGTCAAGCAAACCGCCAGACGGTGGTGCGCTTGACCAGTGAATCCTCCAATGCCCGGGTGACGGCCACTTCATAGACCGCAAGCGGTTCCAGCCCTGCCTTCGGCATATACGACCGGCCGGGATCGCCGACGAGGATCTCGGCGCCGCGCGCCTTCAGCGTTGCGAACCACGGCATCAGCCGGACGGCGAATGAATTGTCGTAGAAAACATCGCCGGCCAGGATCACGTCCCATCCCGCATCGGTGCCGATGCAATCGGTGCCGAGGAAGTCGATCCCGACATCGTTGGCCTGCGCATTGAGGCGGATCGCGGTTGCACAGAAAGGATCGATATCGGTTGCGATCACGCCGGCAGCACCGGCCTTGGCCGCAGCAATGGCGACAAGGCCGGAGCCGGAAGCGAAGTCGAGCACACGCTTTCCCCGCACCATAGCCGGATTGTCGATGATGTAGCGGGCAAGGCCCTGGCCGCCGGCCCAGGCAAAGGCCCAGAAGGGCGGCGGCAGGCCGATCTCGACCAGCTCATCCTCCGTCCGCTGCCACAAATCATGCGCCTCATCGGCAAGATGAAGCAGGATTTCCGGCACATGCGGCGGCGCCATCAGCGCCGTGTTGTCGAGGATGAATTGTTTCGCGCTGTCTGGTGTGAGCGCCGTCACGGAGCGGGTGTCAGGCCGCCCATGCGGCAGACTTCCTTCCACTCCGCCGGCGTCACCGGCTGCACGGAAAGCCGCCCGAGCCGCACCAGCGCCATTTCGGCAAGCTTTGGATTGGCCTTGACCTCTTCCAGCGTCGGCGGGTTCGGCACGTCCTTGAAGGCACGGATGTCGACGCATTCCCAGCGCGGGTCGTCGGTCGTGGTGTCGGGATGGGCAAGCGCGCAGACTTCGGCGATGCCGACCACGTTCAGCCCCTCGTTGGAATGGTAGAAGAAGCCGAGATCGCCGATCTGCATGGCCTTCATGTTGTTGCGCGCGGCATAGTTGCGCACGCCATCCCATTGCGTGCCGGCCTTGCCCTTCGCCTTCAGCGCCTCGAAGGAGAAGACCGAGGGTTCGGATTTGAACAGCCAGTAGTTCATTTCTTTTGCTCCTCCTTGGCGTGCGTCCGCCAGCGACCGGAATTAACTAGCCGCCGGCTTGTTGAACGTCCAGTTCCACTGGCGGATTTCGACGCTGTCGAACAGTCCGGCCTTGGCGTACGGGTCGGCGGCCGACAAGGCCTGTGCCCCTGCCAGGTCCGGTGCCTCGACGACGACGAGGCTGCCATTGGGCTTGCCTTCGGCGTCAAGGAAGGGACCGGCGAAAGCCAGTTTCTTGTCGCCGTTCAACCCTTCGAGAAAGGCGATATGCTCGGGACGCGTGTCGAGGCGTACCTGCAGGCTCCCGGGCTTGTCCTTGCAAATCAAAGCAAACAGCATGGTCTTTCTCCTGGTCGTGGGATCGATGTTGTGGGGATCAATCGTCGGTTTCGGTCTTCAGCGGCCGGGTCATCAAGGCTGTCACAGCCTGCCGGATGGTGATGGTGCCGTCCAGTATGGCCGCCACGGCGGCAATGATCGGCGCGTCGATGTTTCGCTCGGTGGCGATGCGGGCGGCGATCGCCGCCGTCGGCACGCCTTCCGCCAGCGGCAATCCGGCAAGCGGCTTGCCTTGCCCCAGCGCCAGCCCATAGGCGAAGTTGCGCGACTGGGTCGACGAGCAGGTGAGCAGCAGGTCGCCAAGGCCGGACAGGCCCATCAACGTTTCGGGCCTGGCGCCGAACGCGGCACCGATGCGCCGCAGTTCGACGAAGCCGCGCGTCACCATGGCGGCCTGGGCACTGGCGCCGAGCCCCGCCCCGGTGACAGCACCTGCGGCGATGGCGAAGACGTTCTTCAAGGCGCCGCCGATCTCGACGCCGATGAGGTCGTCGCTCGAATAGCAGCGCAGATTCTCCGCCGAAAAGCGGGCGGCGAGGTCCGCGGCCAATGCCTCGTCGCGGGCGGCCACGACCACCGCAGTCGGCAGGCCGCGGGCGACATCGGTGGCGAAGCTTGGACCCGACAGAGCGGCGACCGGATTTTGCGGCAGGATCTCGCCGACAATCGCCGACAGCAAGGCGCCGGTGTCGCGCTCGATGCCCTTGGCGCAGAGGACGAGCGGAATATCGGCAGGCACGTGGCCTTTCGCGACCGCCAGCGTTGCCCGCAGCGATTGCGCCGGCGTCACCGCCAGCACGCAATCGGCGCCAGTGAGTGCCGCCTTGATGTCGCTCGTCGCGTCGATGCCGAGCGCGATGGCGATGCCGGGCAGATAGCGCGGGTTCTCGCCGCGATCGATCGCGGCGACGGTTTCGGGGTCGCGGGCGAACAACCGCACCGAATGGCCGGCACGCAGCATGGCCAGCGCCAGCGCCGTGCCCCAGGCGCCACCGCCAAGCACGCTGACGCGCCAGCCGCTTTTACCCAGTTTTCCCATGTCTTGGCTGTTCTCGTCCCGGCCACTCATGCCTTGGCTCCGCGCCGGCCGGAGCCGACCATCGGCGTCGAAATGCTGTCCAGCGGCCAGCGCGAGCGCGGCACGAAGTCGAAGCCGTTTTCCTGCGCCATACCTTGGCGCAACCGCTCGATGCCCGCCCAGGCGATCATCGCCGCATTGTCGGTGCACAGTTTGAGCGGTGGCGCGACGAAGGTGAAACCGGCCTCGTCACACTGCCGCTCCAGCGTCGCCTTGATGGTGAGGTTGGCGGCAACACCGCCGGCAACCACAAGGGCCGGATTTTTGGTGCCGGGAAACGTCTCGCGAAAGCGCGCCAGCGCACGCGCGACACGGTCGGCCAGCGCATCGGCCACCGCTGCCTGGAACGAAGCGCAGATGTCGGCGACATCCTGGTCGCTCAAGGGCGCAATGGCTGTCGCCGCCTGGCGCACGGCGGTCTTCAGGCCGGAAAAGGAGAAGTCGGGCTGGGCCGAGCCTTTCATCGGACGCGGAAAGGCAAAGCGCGACGCATCGCCGGTTTGGGCGGCCTTCTCGACATTGGGTCCGCCGGGATAGGGCAGGCCGAGCATCTTGGCGGTCTTGTCGAAGGCTTCGCCGAGCGCATCGTCGATGGTGGTTGCCCAGCGCTGATAGTCGCCGACGCCGCGCACGGCGAGGATCTGCGTGTGGCCACCGGAGACCAGGAGCAGCAGATAGGGAAAATCGAGCCCGTCGGTCAGCCTTGCGGTCAAGGCATGGCCTTCGAGGTGGTTGATGGCGATCAGCGGCTTGTTCGCCGCTGCGGCGATCGCCTTGGCGGTCATCAGCCCGACAATCAGCCCGCCGACCAGACCGGGGCCGGCAGTGGCTGCGATCGCATCGATATCGGCAAGTGCTGTGCCCGAATCGGCAAGGGCTGCCTCGACGATACCGTCCAGCGCCTCGACATGGGCGCGCGCCGCGATCTCCGGCACGACGCCCCCAAAGGCGGCATGCTCCTCGATCTGGCTGAGCACGATGTTGGACAGGATTTTTGGCGCAGCGTCACCGTCCAGCGCCACGACGCTGGCAGCGGTCTCGTCACAACTCGTCTCAATGCCCAGAACGCGGATCAATTCGTCGCTGTCCCTAGAGATTGTCTGCCGGCGCTTTCCCCATTAGGAGAAAGCCCGGAAAGGCCTCGGTCTGCCCGGGGGTTATCACGGACCGCACGCCATGCAAACAATCTTGAGAATCGGAACACGCGGCAGCCCGCTGGCGCTGGCACAGGCGCATGAAACGCAGGCGCGGCTGATGGCGGCGCATGGCATGCCGGCGGAAGCGTTCGAGATCGTCGTCATCTCGACCAGCGGCGACCGCATCCAGGACCGGCCGCTGTCGGAGGCCGGCGGCAAGGGCCTGTTCACCAAAGAGATCGAGGAGGCACTGCTGGCGGGCCGGATCGACATCGCCGTGCATTCGTCGAAGGACATGCCGACGCAACTGCCGAAAGGCCTGGAACTCAGCGCCTTCCTGCCGCGCGAGGACGCGCGCGACGCCTTTATCGGCAAGGCGGCGAATGCCATTGCCGACCTGCCGCATCGAGCGAAAGTCGGCTCGTCATCGCTGCGGCGACAGGCGCTGATCCGCCGGATGCGGCCGGATCTCGACGTGGTGATGTTCCGCGGCAATGTGCAGACGCGCCTGCGCAAGCTTGATGAAGGCGTGGCCGCCGGCACCATCCTGGCCTATGCCGGGCTGAAGCGGCTCGGGCTCGACCACGTCGTCACCGACCTGATGCCGCTCGACATCTTTCCGCCGGCGCCGGGACAAGGCGCGATCTGCATCGAGACCCGCATCGGCGATGGCGACGTCGAAAAGATGCTGGCGGCCATCCATGATGCGCCGACCGGCCAAGCGCTCGGCTGTGAGCGTGCCTTCCTGGCGGCGCTCGATGGTTCCTGTCGCACGCCGATCGCCGGCTATGCGGCGATCGAGGCCGGAAAGCTGTCCTTCGCCGGGTTGATCATCTCGCCCGACGGTACGCAGTGGCACACGGTCGAGCTCAAGGGACCGGCGCAGGATGCTGCTCGCATCGGCCAGGAAGCCGCCCGGACCGTGCGGGCCAAGGCTGGCGAAAAGTTCTTCGACGGCTGGCTCTGAAATGCTTCGCGTCCTGGTGACGAGACCGGAACCGGGCGCTTCGCGCACGGCACAGCGGCTTCAGGAGACAGGGTTCCAGCCGATACTTCTGCCCTTGACCGAAACGGCGGCGTTGCCGGTCGATGCCGGACTGCTTCCAGGCAATGCCGTCGCGGCGGTCATCACCAGCGCCAACGCCGTGCGGCTTGCTTCCAGGGAGCTCATCGCGGCGCTTGCCGGTCTGCCCTGCCATGCCGTCGGAACAAGGACGGCGGAAGCGGCTCGCAAAGCGGGGTTCTCCTCGGTCAGCGAAGGCCCGGGCGATGCCGAGGCGCTTGCCGCCAGTCTTGCCGGTCATCTCTCGGGGATGACCATCGTCTATCTCTGCGGACGCGTACGCTTTCCGGTGTTCGAACAAAGGCTGAAGGCGGCAGGTGTCCAGGTCCATGCCGTCGAGACATATGACACGGTCGCGGTGGGTTATTCCGATGAAGCCGTCCTCGAGCGCCTGTCCGGCCAACCCGCCGATGCGGTGCTGCTATATTCAGCCAAGGCCGCCGCCGCGATGCGGATCTTGGCCAGGCGGTCCGCTCTGCAAGGGCTTCTTGAAAAGACAAGGTTTTTCGCCCTTTCCGCGCGCATTGCGGCAGCGCTTGACGATACCCCCGATGAAAGAATCCGTACTGCCGCGCAGCCCGACGAGGAAACGCTGCTGGCACTTTTGCGGGCGCGGCCCTGAGCCGCGTCATCACACCGCCCCTTTTCACCGCTTGGTGATGTGCTAGACCATTTTCTGAACCATCATGCGCCGCCAGGCGTTGAGACGAAGCGAATTGTGCGGAGCCCAAGCATGGTCAAGACGCCGAAGATGCGACACTCGAAAGGCCGCCGCGAGCCGGTGACCATCGATCTCGAGCCCGGCGCGGTCTCGCGCATCGCCGACGAGCACGCCGCCAAGCCCCAGGCCGGCGCCGAAGAGGCGCCGGAGGAGGCCGTCTCGCAGGCCGAGATTCCCGAAGAACCGGTGCATGCCGACCAGACCGATCTCGAGCCCTGGGAGCATACGAACGCTCAGGCCGAATCGGAGCAGCCAGCGGCGACGGCCGCAGAAGCGGCAGCCAAGGGCGCCAGCGAAGCTGAACCTGCCTATCCCGGAGCGTCCGAGGCGCCGGCCAACAAGACCAAAGCCTTCGACTACAATTTCGAGGATGCGTCGGCGAAGCGCTCCCAGGCCGACGACAACAAGGCGAGAACCGAGACACGGGACGACAGAATGGTGCCAACACCACCGGCAAAGCGTAGCGGCCTCAATGGCATTGCCGCCGGCATCATAGGCGGCGTCATCGCGCTGGTCGGCGCGGGTGGCCTGCAATATGCCGGGCTGCTCGGCGCGCCGGGGTCCAGTTCCGGCGTATCGCTCGACGGCGTCAACAGCGAGATCGCCGCGCTGAATCGCGAAATCGCCGGCCTGAAGGAAACGGGCGGCAACACCGACGCGTCGGCCAAGGTCGATGGCCTGTCGTCGGCGCTGGATCAGGTCAAGACCGATGTCGCGGCGCTGAAGTCGGCGGTCGAATCCGGTGGAGCGGGCGACACTGCCGGGCTCGCAGCGCTTGGCGACAAGATCAAGCAGATCGAAACCGCGGTCGCCGCCCTAGGTAAGGCCGGCGGCACGGCACCGGTCGATCTCGGCCCGCTCAACGAAAAACTGGCTGGTCTCGACGCGCAGGCGAAGTCAGCCGGCGAAGCGACGACGGCGCTGGATGGCCGGCTCACCGCGTTGGAGCAGTCGGTGTCGCAGCTTTCCGGCAAGGTCGAGGCGGCGGCGGGACAGCCGAAGATCGCCCTCGCCATCGCCGCCTCGGCGCTCAAGTCCGCGCTCGACCGTGGCGCGCCATTCTCGGCGGAACTCGAAACCTTTGCCGCGATCTCGCCGGATGCGCCGCAACTGGCGACACTGCGCACCTACGCTGAAAAAGGCGTTCCCACCCGGGCCGAGATCGCATCGCAAGCGGATGCCGCGGCCAATGCCATGGTTGCCGCCGCGACGCCTGTCGACGAGAATGCCGGCTTCCTGCAGAACCTTTTGTCGAGCGCCGAATCGCTGGTCAAGGTCCGGCCGATCGGCGCCGTCGAAGGTGCCGGTGCACCGGAAACCGTCGCGCGCATGGAGGTGGCCGTCAACCAGGGCGACTATGCCAAGGCGCTCAGCGAGTATGGCACGCTGCCCGAAGCCGTGAAGGCGGCCGGTGCCGACTTTGCCGGCAAACTGAAAGCACGCATCGAGGTCGAAACGCAGGTCGACGCGCTGATCTCCGGCGCGATGAAGGCATGAGGGCAACACCATGATCCGCCTCTTGGCCTTCCTCATCGTCGTTTTCGCGCTCGGGCTGGGCTTTGCCTGGCTGGCCGACCGGCCGGGCGACATGGTCGTCACTTTCAGCGGCTACCAGTACCAGGTCAGCCTGATGGTGGCGGCAGTGGCCGTCGTTGCCGTCGTCGCCGCGGTGATGATCTTCTGGTGGCTGATCAAGTCGCTGTGGAACAGCCCCTACACCATTTCGCGCTATTTCCGCGTGCGCCGCCGCGACCGTGGCTATCAGGCGCTGTCGACCGGCATGATCGCCGCCGGCGCCGGTGACGGCGCACTGGCTCGCAAGAAAACCAAGGAAGCGGCCAAGCTGATCCGCTCCGACCAGGAGCCACTGATCCATCTGCTCGAGGCGCAGGCGTCGTTGCTCGAAGGCGATCACGAAGGCGCGCGGCAGAAATTCGAGAGCATGCTCGACGATCCCGAAATGCGGCTACTCGGCCTGCGCGGGCTCTATCTCGAGGCCGAACGGCTTGGCGACCGCAACGCCGCCAGGCACTATGCCGGCCGCGCCGCCGTCATGGCACCGCAACTGGCCTGGGCGGCCGAATCGACGCTGGAAGAATTGACCGCGCGCGGCGACTGGGACGGTGCCTTGAAACTGGTCGACGCTCAGAAGTCGACACGGCAGATCGAACGCGATGCCGCCAACCGCCGTCGCGCCGTGCTGTTGACGGCCAAGGCGCAGGCGCTTGCCGGTAGCGATCCGACTGCCGCCAGAACCGCGGCAATCGAGGCCAACCGGCTGCGGCCGGACTTCGCCCCCGCCGCCGTTGCCGCCGCCGCCGCGCTGTTCAAGCAGAACGATGTGCGCAAGGGCTCGAAAATCCTCGAGACGGCATGGAGGGCCGAGCCGCATCCTGAGATCGCCGAGCTCTATACCCATGCACGGCCGGGCGACGCCGTGCTCGACCGCCTCAACCGGGCGAAGAAGCTGCAGGAGATGAAGAAGAACCACGCCGAGTCGTCGATGACGGTGGCGCGCGCAGCACTTGACGCGCTGGATTTTTCGACTGCCCGCCGCGAGGCCGAGGCAGCGATCAGGATGGACCGCCGCGAGGGCGCCTATCTGCTATTGGCCGACATCGAGGAGGCCGATACCGGCGACCAGGGCAAGGTGCGGCAGCTTCTGTCCAGGGCGGTGCGGGCGCCGCGCGATCCGGCCTGGGTCGCCGATGGCGTCGTTTCGGAGCGGTGGGTGCCGGTATCGCCGGTCACCGGCCGGCTCGACGCCTTCGAGTGGCGCGCGCCGATGCAGCGTCTCGGCCAGCTGATCGACAGCCATGATGATGCAGCGGCCGCCCCCGTGGCGGTCATCGAAGCGCTGGCAAAGCCGGTGAGCGAGAGGCCGGTCGAGGTGATCGATGACGCTGGCGGCGAGATTTCGGCGGGCAAGGAGGCTGAGGCCCGCGAGGAAGATCATGTCCGGCCGATCACGGCCGCCGCCTTCGCCGAGGTGCCGACCAACGCGGAAGCGGTCGAGCCGGCCGAGGAGCATGCGCGGCTGCCGGACGATCCCGGCGTCGATCCGGACGAGGAAGCGGAAAAATCGCCGCGTCGGTTTCGGTTGTTTTGAGTTGGGCCGGCCGTGAGGGCCGTTGAGGAATAGGATATGTTTGAACGCGTTCTGTCATTTCTGAGGGATTTGCCGGCCGGCGCCGGCACGCATGCCAGCAGCGACGATCCGCGCGTTGCGGCTTCGGCGCTCCTCTATCACGTCATGAATGCCGATGGCGTGCGCCAGGATGTCGAGTGGGAGCGGTTCAAGGCGGTGCTGGCCCAGAGCTACTCGATTAGCGGCGCCGAACTCGAAGCACTCGCCGCCGCCGGCGAGCGGGCCGACAATGAGGCGATCGATCTCTATGCCTTCACCAGTGTCTTGAAGCGCCATCTCGACGCCGAGGCGCGCAAGGCCTTCATCGGCCTGATGTGGGAGATCGTCTACGCCGATGGCGAGCTGCACGAGTTGGAGGACAATACGGTCTGGCGCGTCGCCGAGCTGATCGGCGTCGAACGCCGCGACCGCATAGAGGCACGTCGCAAGGCGGCGGAGCAGGCACCCGGCGCCACCGGAACGTCGAGCGACGAATAAACGGATTTCGCCTGCCCATGCTGCGCCAAACGAGTTCGAAGCCAAAAATCCTGATCGTGCTGCATCAGGAGAATTCGAGCCCCGGACGTGTCGGCCACATGCTCCTGGAAGAAGGCTTCGAGCTCGACATCCGTCGCCCGCCGCTCGGCGATACCCTGCCGGAAACGCTGGACGGCCACGCCGGCACGGTGGTGTTCGGTGGACCGATGAGCGCCAATGACGAGGACGAGTTCGTCCGCCGTGAGACCGCCTGGCTGGAAGTACCGCTCAAGGAGAACCGGCCGTTCCTAGGCATCTGCCTTGGTGCGCAGATGCTGGTCAACCATCTCGGCGGCAAGGTCGAAGGTCACGGCGAAGGATTGGTCGAGATCGGCTGGTATCCGCTGAAGGCGACCGAAGCCGGCAAGACCCTGATGCATTGGCCGGAGATGGTCTATCAGTTCCACCGCGAGGGTTTTTCGCTGCCCAGGGACGCGACCCTGCTGGCGACGGCCGAGACCTATCCCAACCAGGCCTTCCGCTATGGCGACAATGCCTGGGGCATCCAGTTCCATGGCGAGTTGACCAGGGCGATGATGCAGCGTTGGGTGGTGCGCGGCGCGCATCGCTTCGAGTTGCCCGGGGCGCAGCCCGGCCGCGATCATCTCGGCGGCCGGCTGATCTGGGACATGCATCTCAAGCGCTGGCTGGATGAATTCCTGCGCACGATCTTCGGTAAGCCGGCGCTGCGATAGACGTCAGTTTCGCCCGTTGAGGTGGCGCACCTTGCGCAGTTGCGGGAACAGCACGATCCACAGCCCGGCGACCGCGATCGCGCCGACGCCGCCGACCACGACGGCCGGCACCGTGCCGATCAACGCCGCCATCGTGCCGGCCCGGAATTCGCCGACCTCGTTGGAGGCGCCGACGAAGACCTGGTTCACGGCGTTGACGCGGCCGCGCACATGGTCGGGCGTCCACAACTGGATCAAGGTCTCCCTGATATAGACGCTGAACATGTCAGTAGCGCCAAGGAAGGCGAGCGCTGCGATCGACAGCCAGGTGATGGTCGACAGGCCGAACAGCACGGTGAAGGCGCCGAACGCCGCAACGAAGCCGAGCATGATCAGCCCCGCATGGTTGCGGATCGGATGGCCGGCCAGCCAGATGGCGACGCAGATGGCGCCCACGCCCGGCGCCGAGCGCAGCAGGCCTAAGCCCCAGGGGCCGAGCTGGAGGATGTCGCGCGCATAGATCGGCAGCAGTGCCGAGGCGCCCGACAAAAGCACGGCGAACAGATCGAGCGAGATGGCGCCCAGCACGATCTTCTCGCTCCAGATATAGCTGAACCCACCGAACAGGTTCTGCAGCGTCGGCTTCTCGGTCTCGGTGCGTTGCGCGGGCTTCGGGATGGTGAAGATCAGCAACCCGGACGCAAGCATCAGCACGGCGGCGGTGCCATAGGCGACTTCCGCCGACACGCCGTAGAGCAGACCGCCGGCGACCGGGCCGACGATGGTCGCCGTCTGCCAGGCCGACGAGTTCCAGGCGATGGCGTTGGCGAAATCCTCAGGTGGCACGAGATTGGCGAACAGCGAGGCCGAGGCCGGGCCGAAAAAGGCGCGGGCGACGCCGAACATGGCAAGCACGACGAAGATCGGCAGCGGTCCGCTGATGCCATGCAGTGTCAGGAACAGCAGCGTCAGCGCGCAGATCGCCTCCACCACCACCGCCAGCGCCATGATCAGGCGGCGGCCGAAGCGGTCGGCGACGACACCGGTGACCAACACCAGCAGCAGCGACGGCAGGAACTGGACGATGCCGACCAGCCCGAGATCGAGAGGATCCCTCGTAAGGTCATACATCTGCCAGCCGACCGCGACCGACACGATCATGGTGGCGAAGGTGGTGAGGAAACGCGCCGCCCAATAGCTCAGGAAGGAGCGGTGGCGGAACGCGGCATAGCGCTGGTCCGGCGAGGTTTGTGCGGCAGTCATGGATCGAGGCCCCGTTGCGATGGCATTGGAGCGACGTGCGTCCAATCGGACGCACAAAGTACGCTCCAACACTTTGGTTTTCGCATCGTGCTTTCCGAAAATCGGAACCGATTTTCGGGCCGATGCGATGGCCGGCGGGGCACTTCCCGGATGGGCGCTGTTCCGGCCAAGGGAATTTCTAACAAAGTTCGCAGCGCGATGTGCGCCAAAATCAGCGCTGGATCAACGAAATTTCACCCTGTTCCGTTGATTACACGAGGACGTTATTGCCTGAGCGCCGCGGAGATAGCGTCGAGGCCGCTCCTCAACTCGGCTTCCGTCGGCCAGCCAAAACCGACGCGGAAGAAGCGCTTTGGCATTTCGAACCAATGGCCGGGCCCGACATAGGCGCCATGGTTTTCCAGCAGGTTCACATAGAACCGGTCGAGGTCGAAGTCGGGATCGACGTTCAGGCGCGGGAAGCCGACGACACCGCCTTCAGGGCGCACCCAGTCGACCAGCGGCTCGCGGTCGATCCAGGCCTGGACGATGTCGCGGCGCCTGGCCATTTCTGGCAGCAGCGTCGCCAGGAACGTGTCCCGGCGCTCCAGCATGCCGCGCGCGATGCCTTCGTCGATGACGCTGCCGCAGATGCCGATCTGCTCCTTGGCGGCGAGGAATTTCTCCTGAAGTTCCGCATCCCTGGTGATCAGCCAACCGATGCGGATGCCGGGAATGCCGAAGGCCTTGGACAGCGACGAGACGCTGATCGCCTTCGGGCTCAGCGATGCCGCGGACGGCAGGCGCTTGCCATAGGAGAGGTCGCGATAGGTTTCGTCGACCAGCAGATGGCAGTCCCTGCTTTCGGCGAGCGCGACCAGGGCGTCGAGGTCGGCGCGGCTCATCATCGTGCCGGTCGGGTTGTGCGGGCAGGTGACGCTGATCAGCCTGGTGTTCGGCCGTATCGCGGCCGCGACCTGGCCGACATCGATGGCGAAGCCGTCCTCGAAGGCCAGATCGACAAAGCTGATGGCGCAGCCGATCGCCCTTGGGGTCTCGATGTTGGTGGCGTAGTTGGGTCTGATGACGACCAGATGATCACTCTGCGACAACAGCGAGGTCGAGATGATGAACAGGGCGCCAGCAGCACCAGCGGTGACCAGCACATCATCGGGCGAGACGCCGGCGTCCTGCGCGGCGATCTGCGCGCGCAATTCCTTGTCGCCGCGATGCTCGCCGTAGAAGAGCGTGAGATCGGGCAAGGACAGGCCGATATCGGAGAGTTTCTGGTCGGCGATCGAACTTTCGGAAAGATTGTAGCGGATCCGGTCGTAGCCGTATTCTTCCGGCGCCTCTTTCTCAATCACCATCCTGGTGTAGTTCATGGCTTCCCCCAAAGAACCGTCCGGTTCATCCAAGCCATAAAAACATGAAGCCTGCCAAGGCGGATTCGCCGGCAGGCTTCTGTTCCAGTCGTCCTAAGTGTTGGCTCAGGACCGAATTGCTCAGGCCGAGGCCTTCTTCCTGCCCCTGCCCTTGGCGGGCACGACTTCGGCGGCCTTGCGGCCGAGGCCGATCGACTTCGCCAGCAGCGAACGCGAAGCGGCATAGTTGGGGGCGACCATGGGATAGTCGGCCGGCAAGCCCCATTTGGCGCGATAGGCGTCCGGCGTCAGGCCGAAATGCACGCCGAGGTGCCGTTTCAGGGATTTGAACTTCTTGCCGTCCTCGAGGCAGATGATGAAATCCGGTGTTACCGATTTCCTGGGGTTGACCGCTGGGACCAGCGGTGCCGCCACCGGGACCACCGGCTGGCCGAGCCCGCTTATCGACGTGCTGACGCTGGCGATGAGATCGGCGAGACCAGAAGCGGGCAGGCGGTTCTTCTCGACGTAAGCGGACACGATGTGAGCGGTCAGCTCGAGCAGGTCGATGTCCTTACGGGCGCTGTCGTTATCGTCGGTCAATCTATTTCTCCGTCTAAAGCGAATGACCTGAAAATCGGATTCGATTCCCGGAAAGGATCATGCGCAAAATCAAAATGCTGCGGCGTCCTTTGTGCATCCACGAGACGGCAGCGTTGTTGTGGCGCGGAATTCCTAGTCGGCAAATCTGCGCAGCGCAATGACTTGATGCCGCGGCACACGTTATTTTGAACAACTATATTAAACAATAACAATATCAGACTATCAGCGCTTTGTCGCGCCACAAACGAAATCCGCCTTCAAAGGCGCGTGTGTTGTCGCCGCGCCGGCTGTCGGCGGGCAATTCATCGAGCTTCTCGACATTGCCGCCGCCAATGACGACGTAGTCAGGCTGCATGGCGGCGCGGAGCCGGTCGACGACGTCGAAGACATATTTGCGCCATCTCTTCTTGCCGCGCTTTTCCAAGCCGCGTTCGCCGACATAGTCCTCGAAGCTCTTGCCCTTCTTGTAGGGAAGATGGGCGAGTTCCATCGGCTGGGCGACATTGTCGACGATCATCGCGGCACCGAGACCGGTTCCCAACCCGATGAACAGCATGCGGCCGCCTTCATAACTGCCGATGGCCTGCATCAGCGCGTCGTTGACCACCTTCACCGGCTTGCCGAATTGCGCGGCGAAATCGTAGCCTGCCCAACCCTTGCCTAGATTGGCAGGGTCGGTGAGTGGCCTGTTGTGGTTGACCGGGCCGGGGTAGCCCATCGAGATGACGTCGTAGGACAAGCCCTCGGCTAACTTCTTTACCGTATCGGTCATCTGCTGCGGCGTCAGGCCGGGCCCGGAGTCGGCGCGCCGCTCCACGCCGCCGGCGCTGCTGAGAATCTTGACATGCGAGCCGCCAATGTCGATCGCAAGCACGATCTTCTCAGCGTCCGATGCCGGTTGCTTCACCGCTTTGGGCATTGCGCCACCTCCACTCACTTTACCGGATCGATCCAGCCATTGGGCGGCCCGAACCCGGCCATCGCGTCCGCCGGACCCCATGTGAGCGGTTCATAGACGTGCGGCGGCGTGGTGTCGCCGAGCACCGGGCCGACGATGCGCCAGGCCATTTCGCTGGCGTCCTGGCGGGTGAACAACTGGCCGTTGCCGTTCATGGCATCGCCGATCAGCCGCTCATAGGGCGGCATGTCGCTCTTGCTGTCGTCGAGCGCCGTCAGTTCGACCTGTTCGCCGATCATGTCGTCGCCCGCCGCCTTGCGCTGGGCGCCGATGGCGATCACCACTTGCGGATCGATGCGGAAGCGAACGTAGTTCTGGTCGGCCGGCTTGATCGGATCGAAGACGTCGAGCGGCGGCCGCTTCAGCCGCACCACCACTTCGGTGACATGCACCGGCATGTTCTTGCCGGCGCGGATGAAGAACGGCACATCCTGCCAGCGCCAGGTGTCGACGAAGAAACGCACCGCCGCAAAGGTCTCGACCGGTGAGTTCGGTGCCACGCCGGGTTCGGCCAGATAGCCGGTGAACTGACCGCGCACGACATCGTCTTTCGCCAAGGTCCGGATCGCCCGCAGCACCTGCACCTTCTCGTCGATCAAATCGTCGGCGGATCGGCCGACGGGTGGCTCCATGGCAAGCAGCAACAGGATGTTGAGCAGATGGTTCTCGATGACGTCCCGGATGCAGCCGACGTTGTCATAGAAGCGGCCACGCCCCTCGACGCCGAAATCCTCGGCCATGGTGATCTGCACGCTCTCGACGAAGTTGCGGTTCCAGATCGGCTCCAGAAAGGAATTGGCAAAGCGGAAATAGAGCAGGTTCTGGATCGCTTCCTTGCCGAGATAATGGTCGATGCGGAAGATCGACTGTTCGTCGAAAACCAGATGCAGAACCCGGTTCAGCCAGCGCGCCGATTGCAGATCGTGGCCGAAGGGCTTTTCCACCATCAGCCGCGCGCCACGAGCCGTGCCCGATTGCTCCAGTCCCTGGACGACGGTCTCGAACATGGTCGGCGGCACCGCCATGTAGTGCAGCGGCCGCTGGGCGGTGCCGAGCGCGCTTTTGAGTTTCTCGAACGTCGCCGGATCGCGGTAGTCGCCGCTGACATAGCGCAGCAGGGAGGCGAACTTGGCGAACAATTTTTCGTCGATCTTGCCGAGCGCATTGACGATGCCGTCGCGGGCGCGCGCCTGCAATTGCTGAAGGTCCCAGGCGTCGAACGCCACGCCGATCACCGGTTCGGTGAGCGTACCCTTGGCCACCATCTGGTAAAGGGCTGGAAATATCTTCTTGTGGGCGAGGTCGCCGGTGGCTCCGAAGAGCACCAGCGTGTCGGACCGTTCCGGGGTCATCGGCGTGTCTCCCCTGCCGCCGTCACGAGCCGGACTTCGGCTTCTCGACATGGCCGCCAAAGGCATAACGCATTGCCGAGAGCAGCTTGTCGGAGAATTCGGACTCGCCTTGGGAGGAGAAGCGGTCGAACAGCGCCGAGGACAGAACCGGCGCCGGCACGCCGGTGTCGATCGCCGCCTTCAGCGTCCAGCGGCCTTCGCCGGAATCCGAGACGCGGCCGCCGAAATTCGCCAGGCCCGGATCATTCTTCAGCGCGCCCGCGGTGAGATCGAGCAACCAGGAGCCGATGACGCTGCCATGCCGCCAAACCTCGGCCACCTGAGGGAGGTCGACGTCGAACTGGTAGTATTGAGGGTTTTCCAGGGGGCTGGTCTCGGCGTCCGCCGTTCGTTGCCGCTTGCCGGCATTGGCCGACTTCAGGATGTTCATGCCTTCTGCATAGGCGGCCATCACGCCATATTCGATGCCGTTGTGCACCATCTTGACGAAGTGGCCGGCACCGCTCGGCCCGCAATGCAGATAGCCAAAGGGTGCGGTCCCGGCATCCTTGGGCGGATTGGAGCCGGCATCGGCACCGGGCGCCAGCGTGGCAAAGATCGAATCAAGGTGCTGCACCGCCACGTCGGGACCGCCGATCATCAGGCAATAGCCACGCTCAAGGCCCCAGACACCGCCGCTGGTTCCGACATCGACAAGATGGATACCCTTGGCGGCCAGTTTCGCGGCCTGGTCGACGGCGTCGTGATAGTAGGAATTGCCGCCGTCGATGATGATGTCGCCTGGTTCCATCAGGGCGGCGACCTGATCGATGATCTTGCCGGTGATCGCCGCCGGCAGCATCAGCCACACACAGCGCGGCTTGACCAGCTTGCCGACGAATTCTTCCATGGATGCCGTTCCTGAAGCGCCGTCGGTCACCAGAGCCGCGACGCTGGCCGGGTTGATGTCGTAGACGACGCATTCGTGGCCGTCGCGCATCAGGCGCCGGACCATGTTGGCGCCCATCCGGCCCAATCCCATCATTCCGATCTGCATGGTTTCGTCCCTGTTTCCTGGAGATTTACTGGGTTTATCGAGGAAGGATCGACTGGCTATCCTGATCGCCTGATATGACGGAGAAGTCGACATTCTCCCAATCGCCGGCTTCGGGCCAGAAAAAAGTGAAGATCAGCGAGCTTCCGCAGGGGAGGCTGGCCGTGGGCAGGTCGACAAGATGGATGCCGAAAGCGTTCTCGATCGTCTGGCTGTCGGCGGCGGTCGCCCAGTGATCGCTACTCCAGCGAACCGTCGCCGGGGCCAAGAGCTCGACGCGCAGCGTCTTGCCGGCCGGCAGCGTGCGGATCTTGTTGTTGAAGCGCCATGTCCTGAACGGCGACACGGTCTTGTCCTCGATGTAGCGCTTGACGCCTTGCGGCGGCATGTCGAAGACCGTGCCATCGCGCAACGAGCGCAACAGCTTGATATGCTCCGAATGCGCCCAGACCAGCGGCATGGCGCTGCCCGAGGGGCGACCGTGCAGCAGTTCGCGCTCGGCCATGTCGGCGCCGTCCCAGACCTGTTCGGGCAGCAGGCCGCCCAGCCCGGCCGAGCCTTCCAGCGCAGCCAGCAGGTCTACAGCTCTGTCCTTGCGTCCGGCTGCAAGCTCGTAATGGGCGCGTTCGCCGGCGAGCAACGGCCACGGCCGGCCCTGACCGGTGCCGTCGAAGGGTGCGCCATCCTCATGCTCGCCATAGCCATCGTCATTGTAGCGGTACCAGAGCGGCCCCTGCGGCAGGTCGCAGCGCAATTGCGCATCGATGATCGTGACCGTGTCGACGATACGCGGATCGTCGGCTGCCCTCAGGCCGAAGCGGACGAGAGCCAGTGCGTCCGGGCTGACGATCGCCTCGGTTGGCTGGTCAGTATCGCCGGGCGGCCGGTTCTTGATCGGGACATAGCCGTCCTTCGGCGAACCGGCCTCGGCGCTGTCGGGTGGAGCGATGCGCACATAATAACCGCCGACGCCGGCCTGCCTGCCGAGTGCCGTGCCGGTGACATAGGTCCAACGCTCGACCTGGTCGTTCCAGACATCGGCGGTCTCGCGCAGATAGGTCGCGGCGACCTGCTTGCCGCAGCCGTCGAGCAGGTCGGCCGCGGCAAGCAGTGCCGCGATCTCGACGGCAAGCGTGAACGGGCTGTAACCGGCATCCTCTTCCCAGCGGTCCTCACCGGTGACGGGTCCGTTGCGCACGACATAGCCGGCGGCGCGCTCGATCATCGGCTGAAAGGCGAGCAGCCTGGCTTGCGGCAGGTGCCCGGCGCGGTGCAGCGCATCGGCCAGCAGCAACGGGAAGGCGCATTCGTCCATCTGGATGCCTGGCCAATAGGCCGATCCGTCGAGCCAGGCGTTCTGCGGCCAGTGGCCGTCCGGCTGCTGGATGGAGCTGAGATAGTCGAGGATTTGCAGGGCCGACGCGGCATCGCCGGCGGCGAGAAAACCACCGGCCGTCTCGACCAGATCGCGCGGCCAGACCAGATGGTAGCCGCCGAGGTCGTCGTCACCCTTATTGAAGCCCCACGGAATCGAAAGGCTGGCGACCGCCGCACCCGGTATCGCGATCGACCGGTGGGTCGACAGGACCGCGGTCGAGACGCGATAGAAGTTGATCCCGGATTCGCCATGCCGGTCCAGCGGCAGCAGGCTCTTTTGCCATTTGCGCCATCTCTCGACGTAGGCTTTGGCGGCGTGCTCAAAGCCTTGCTTCAGGCTGGCGAAGGCATTTTCGGCCGCCTCGTCCGATGTCGCGCCAAAGCCCAGCGCCAGCACGGCCGTTGTCTTGGAAGGGGTAAAGCCGATCTCGCCGGTCAGCGCGACATTGCCGTCCTCGGCCCGCTGGCAGGCCGGATCGAGCTCGCCTGTATTGTGGAGCTGCTGCCAGCCGTCGGAGACGCCGACATAGCCGGCCGAGCCGGTTCGCCAGGGCAGTGACGAGGCCAGCGCCAGGCAGGTGCCGCGCCCCGAGGCGAACAGCACAGGTTTTCCCTTGTGGTCACCGACCCAGGCGGTGTTGCCCATGCCAGCATTGACGAGATGCGGCGCCAGCAAGGCGTAGACGCGATGGTCGCCTGCGGCACCCTTGAGCGCTGTGAAGGTAATTTCCTGCAGCAAAGCGGGCCGCGCCGGGTCGGCGAGGATGCGCTTTTCGATCCGGTAGGCGCCGTCAGTCGCGGTGTTGACCAGCCTGTAGGCCGGCACGCCGTCCTCGAATGGCTCGACGGCGTGCACAGCATCGCGTTTTTCTTCGGAGAAATAGCCGTCGGGGCCGGTGACGATCAGGCCGAGGTCGCGCGTGCAGGCGCTGTCGAGGTGCGGATAGTAGATCTCGTTGAGAATGCCATGGCTGATCGTGAACCAGATATGGCCGTTTGGCGAAAGGGACGTTCCAACGCCACTCTTGGCGCTTGACGTCCAGCGGGCCGGAATTCCCGGGGCGCCCGGAGCAACGGTTGGCGTCACTGGCATTCGATTGCGATCTCCTGGCCCTTTCCCTAGACCAGGACGCGAACCCTTTTCAATCGTTGCACCGCAAGTTGATCGCCACGGCCAATGGCGCCCTCGTTGACAGGGGCGCCGCGTAGCGTCCACTATTCCCGGTACGGGAGGATCGCGAAGCCATGCCGGAGGTGTCCCTGGTCCTGATCGACCGGTTGCTGGCGATTTCGGCGGCGCTTGCCGGCCATATCGATCCCGGCACGGCGTTTCGCGCCACAGCCATCGAGATCGGAACGCTCATTCCGCACGACCACATGGATCTGGCGGTGCTGTCGCATGACGGGCGCAGGCATGCCTGTTATGAAGCCGGCTTCCACACCAGCTGGAGCGAGCTTGCCCAGCATCCGCTGCCGACCGAAGTCAGCCCGATTCGCTCGGTGCTGTGGGGCGAGGTGGCATATCTGCTCTCCGACGACGCGCTGCGCGACGAGCGCTTCCATTTCGCCACGGCCATCGACGGACCGATCTTCGCCGCCAAGCTGCGCAGCCGCATCGTCGTGCCCCTCAGGGCGCGCGGCGGCATCATCGGGGCGCTGAACATCAGCCGGCACGAGGTTGGCTGCTACACGCTTGCCGATGTCGCGGTCGCCCAGCAATGCGCCGACCTGATCGCGCCTTATATCTTTGCGCTGATCCAGACCGAGGAGGCGCGCCGCGCCATGCTTGCCGAGAGCGAGGCGCGCAACCGCGTCGAATTGCTGCGCGTCGGCGCCTCGCAGCTGACCGAAGGCATGGAGCGCGAACGCCGGCGCATGGCGATGGACCTGCATGACCAGACGCTTGCCGACCTCGCCCGCATCGCACGCCAGCTTTCGGCCCTGCGCGGCCAGGGCGTGGCGCGGGCGGCGCAGCTGGCAGACCTCGAGCAGGAGGTCGCCGGCTGCCTGACGGAACTGCGCCACATAGTCGATGACATGCGGCCGAGCGTGCTCGAACTGTTCGGCCTGCGCGACGCGGTCGAAGCGCATCTCAACCGCAGTGTCGCCAGAGCCAAGCCGCCTATCGCCGTGCGCATCGCCGACACCAGCGACGGCGGCGCCGACAATCTGCCGGAGCCCGTCCGCACGGCACTTTACCGGATCGTGCAGGAAGCCATCAACAACGCGGTTCGCCACGCCGCGCCGCGCCGCATCGATGTGCTGCTGGCGTCGACGGCAAGCGTGCTGCGGGTGATCGTCACCGATGACGGCCAGGGCTGTGGCACTGTCGATCCGGCCGCCCATGGCGGCATTGGCCACATGCATACGCGCGCCGCGCTGATCGGTGCGCGGCTGCGCATCGGGCAGGCCGGCCGCAAGAGTGGCGGCACGCGTGTCGTCGTGGAGATCGACCGCCGGCCGTCGCGGGAGCTGCCGGTTGCGGCAGCTGCAGCGGCGCCCGGCCAGCTCGCCGTGTCGGAGGCCATGTGATGCTTGTGATGATCGCCGAAAATGACGGACTGCACCGCACCTTCGCGCGGCGCACCGTCGAGCAATTGTGGCCCGGCGACGTCGAGGTGATCGAAGCGAGCGACGGCGAGGACGCCATCAACCTGGCGGCCGAGCGCGAGCCGCCGCATGTCGTGCTCGACCTGCAGATGCCGAAGGCGACCGGGATCGAGGTTGCCAGGGCGATCTGGAACCGCCGCGCCGGCACGCACATCCTGTTCTGGTCGAATTTCGCCGACGAGGCCTATGTGCGCGGCGTGGCGCGCATCGTGCCGCCGGGCTCGGTCTATGGCTATGTGCTGAAATCGGCAACGGAGGAGGGCATGCGCTCGGCCTTGCGCGGCGTTTTCCGCGAGGGCCACTGCATCATCGACCGCGAGATCCGCGGCATCCAGCACCGCGTCCAGGACAAGTTCGAGGGAATCACCGACGGCGAATATGAAAGCCTGATCGACATCGCGCTTGGCCTGACCGACCGGGCGATCGCCGCCCGCCGCGGCCTGTCGATCCGCGGCGCGCAGAGCCGCATCAAGCATGTCTACGACAAGCTCGGTATCGTGCCGCCGGAGGACGGCGCCGGCGATGCATCCGTGTTCAACTCGCGGACGCGGGCGATCTATCTCGCCATGGCGCGCGGCCTGATCAACATCGACGCGCTGCGCCGCGAGCAGGACCGGCTCGACGCCTGGCTGGCGCAGGCTTCGCCCGATCACTGATCGCAGCCACAGCGGTTCGGAAAGCCGTTTGACACTTTTCCTTTGCTTGGGCCCGACTGTGCAAATGCACAGTCGGGCGTGCGCTTTGACCCGTATCGCCACGCCGGTGCCGCAACTACCTTCGATCCCCAATAAGAAAACATGTCAGGGAAGCGCTCATGCCATTCGTCGCCATGCGAATTCGCACGGCTGTTCGCGCCGCCAGGCACCAGTGATGTCGGTGTCGGCGCGAGCTCGCCATTCCGGCTTCGACGACGTCGTCGGCGATGCGACGATCGAAACGCTGGCGAGCGGCTTCGGTTTCCTCGAAGGGCCGGTGTGGCACCCCTATGAAAAGTGGCTGGTTTTCTCCGACATTCCGGAAAGCCGCATGTATCGCCGCAGCGCCACGGGCGAGATCGAGCTGTTCCGCGAGCCGAGCCACAAAGCCAATGGCAATACGCTGGATCGCCAGGGACGGTTGGTCACCTGCGAACACGCGACGAGCCGGGTGACCCGCGCCGAACCCAATGGCAGCGTGACCGTTCTTGCCACACACCATCAGAACAAGCAGCTCAACAGCCCGAACGATATCGTCGTTGCCACCGGCGGCTCGATCTACTTCACCGATCCGGGTTATGGCCGAGTGGAATTCTACGGCGTACCGCGGCCGCAGGAATTGTCTTTCCAGGGCGTCTACCGCATCGACGGCGACGGCGCCCGGCTGACATTGCTGGCCGACGATTTCGTCCAGCCGAACGGGCTTTGCTTCTCGCTGGACGAGTCGCGGCTGTTTATCAACGACACCGAACGCGGACATATCAGGGTGTTCGGCGTCGAGGCGGATGGCGACCTCAACGGCGGTGCGGTGTGGGCGGTGACAGAGGGTGACGGGCCGGGAGCGCCGGACGGCATGAAGATCGACAGCCGCGGCAATGTCTACTGCACCGGCCCCGGCGGCATCCATGTCTTCGACGCGTCGGGTGCCATTCTGGGCGTCATCCGGACGCCGGAAGACTGCGCGAATTTCACCTTCGGCGACGATGATCTGAGGAGCCTGTACATCGCCGCATCGACGTCGCTGTACCGGCTCCGGGTGCGGGTGCCGGGATTGAGACTGTTTTGAGTTCGGGACCGTCCGTGCTCAAATCAGATTGGGAGTGAGGCCGGGGTCAAAACCGGCAGGAACTGCAGCAGTAAACATCTGGGAGGATTACGACATGAAGAAACTGTTTGTCTTGGGCGCTCTGGCGGCGATGCTCGCCTCGGGCACCGCACTTGCCGACACCAGTGGCAAGAAGATCGCCTTCTCCAACAACTACGCCGGCAATTCGTGGCGGCAGGCGATGCTCGACAGCTATGGCATCGTCACCAAGAAGGCGGTCGCCGACAAGGTCGTCGGCGCGGCCGATATCTTCACGACCGCCGACAAGGAAGTGCCGACGCAGGCGGCTCAGGTGCAGAACCTGATCCTGCAGGGCTATGACGCGATCGTCATCAACTCCGCTTCGCCGGACGCGCTCAACGGCGCCATCAAGCAGGCGTGTGACGCCGGCATCACCGTCGTCTCCTTCGACGGCACCGTCACCGAACCTTGCGCCTATCGCGTCGTCGTCGACTTCAAGGACATGGGCAAGCAGGAAGTCGAGCAGATGGCCAAGTTCCAGCCCAAGGGCGGCAATCTGCTGGAAATCCGTGGCCTTGCCGGCACCTCGATCGACGACGCCATCCATGCCGGCATCCTTGAAGGTGTCGCTGCCCATCCCGAGTTCAAGATCGTCGGTTCGGTGACCGGCGATTGGGACCAGACCACGGCGCAGAAGGCGGTCGCGACCATCCTGCCGTCGCTGCCCGACGTCGTCGGCATCGTCGACCAGGGCGGTGACGGCTACGGCGCGGCGCAGGCCTTTGCCGCCGCCGGCAAGCCGCGCCCGACCATCATCATGGGCAACCGCCAGGACGAATTGCAGTGGTGGAAGGAACAGAAGGACAAGGACGGCTACAAGACCTGGTCGGCGTCGATCGCGCCGGGCGTGTCGTCGCTCGCATTCTGGGTGGCGCAACAGGTGCTCGACGGCCGCACCGACATCCCGCACGATCTGCTGGTGCCGTATCTGGCCTTCACCCAGGACGATTTCGAGGCCGAACTGCCGAAGATCGTCAAGGGTGGCGTCGCCAGCCACGAATACACGCAAGAGGACGCGATCGCGGCCATCAAAGCCAACATCAAGTGAGTGTCGGAGAAGCGTTGCCGTCCGTATCGTCGAGCGGATATCGTTGAGCATGGTTGCAGGGAACGCTGACATCATCAGACTGAACGGCGCCGAAAAACATTTCGGCGCCGTTCGCGCGCTGGGCGGCGTGGATTTCCACGTTGGCCCCGGCGAATGCGTTGGGCTTGTCGGCCACAATGGCGCCGGCAAGTCGACGCTGATGCATATGGTTGCGGGCACGCTGGTGCCCGACAGCGGCCAGATCGGCGTGCATGGCGGCATCGAGGACAATTACTCGGTGTCGCGGGCACAGCAACTGGGCATACGCTGCGTCTTCCAGGAATTGTCGTTGTGTCCCAACCTCAGCGTTGCAGAAAACACGCGCATCAACCATGCCTCGCTGCGCGGCTTCGGCTGGCGGCGCAAGGCGGCCGAACTGATCGCCGCCAAGCTCGACGAGATCTTTCCCGGTCACAGCATCTCGGCGTCCGACATCGTCGGCGACCTGTCGATCGGCCGGCGCCAGATGGTCGAGGTGGCGCGCGCCTTCACGGTCACGCAGGATAGGCTCGACCTCGTCATCCTGGACGAGCCGACATCGTCGCTCGACGCGCACACGGCAGGACAGTTGCTGGCGTTCGTGCGCCGCTTCGTCGCCGGCGGCAAAAGCTGCATCCTGATCTCGCATGTGCTGGGCGAGGTGTTGCGGAATGCCGACCGCATCGTGGTGATGCGCGACGGCAAGGTGGTTGTCGCCGACGCCGCTGGTGCCTTCGACCGCGACCGGCTGGTGACGGCGATGGGCGGGGCGGAAGCGCGCCAGAAGATCGCGGCGCAAGTCGCCGACGCCAAACCAGGGGCCAGCGCGCTCCGGGTGCGGGCGCGACCCGCCGTGCAGAAGGACGGCACCGACCTTGTCGCCCGTGCCGGCGAGATCATCGGCCTAGCCGGTCTGGCGGGCCATGGCCAGACCGACCTGTTGCTGGCGATCTTCGCTGCTGCATCGCGTGCCCGAGCCGGTATCGAGGTCACCGCGCCAGTGGCGCTGGTGGCCGGCGACCGCCAGTCGGATGGCATCTTCCCGCAATGGTCGATTGTGCAGAATATCGGCATCCGCTCGCTGGCGCGTTTGCGCAACGGGCTGTTGATCTCGCCGCAGCGCGAGGCCGAACTCGCTGCAGTCTGGCAAAAGAAGATCGGCATCCGCACGCCGGACATGAACAACAACATCTTCTCGCTGTCGGGCGGTAACCAGCAGAAGGCGCTGTTTGCCCGGGCGCTTGGCTCGGACGCGCAGATCGTGCTGATGGACGACCCGATGCGCGGCGTCGATATAGGCACCAAACTGGAGGTCTATGACCTCGTACAGGAAGAGGCCCGCCGCGGCCGCACTTTCCTTTGGTACACCACAGAAACCGAAGAGCTCGACAATTGCGACCACATCTATGTCTTCAAGAACGGCCGCATCGTCGCCAATCTGGGCCGCGACGAATTGACCGAAGAGAAGATTATCCAGTCCTCGTTCGGCGATGCGGCCTGAGATGACGGCCGCCAGCCTCGACACCACTGCCAGGAGTTCCGCCGAGCGCGGCGCGCTGGCCCGCGCCCGCCTGTTGCGAGGGTTGTTGCCGGCGCTGTCGCTGGCGCTGGTGCTGCTCGCCATCGCCTGGCTCAATCCGCGGGCCATCAGCTATTTCGGCTTCAGCCTGATGCTGAACCTCGCGATCCCGATCGCCCTGGCGACGATCGCGCAGATGTTCGTCATCGCCGGCAATGAACTCGACCTGTCGATCGGCACTTTCGTCGGTTTCGTCGGCTGCGTGACCGCGACGTGGCTGAAGGACGCGCCGCTGATCGGTGTCGCCATCCTGCTCGGGTCGATCGGCGTCTATGCTTTGCTCGGCGCGCTGATCCATCTGCGCAACCTGCCTTCGATCGTGGTGACGCTTGGGATGAGCTTCGTCTGGCAAGGTCTGGCCATCCTCGTCCTGCCCAAACCCGGCGGGAAGGCGCCGGACTGGCTGCTGGCCTTCATGGCATTCAAACCGCCTTTCGTGCCGTTCCCGATCATCGCGGCGCTGCTGATCGGCCTCATCGTCCATTTCGGGCTGATGCGTACCTCCTATGGCGTGATCCTGCGTGGTTCCGGCGGCAATCCGGCCGCCCTCGGCCGCGCCGGCTGGTCGCTGCTCAAGACCAAGATCGTGCTGTTTGCGCTGGCCGGCCTGTTCGGCGTGCTGTCCGGCATGGCGCTGATTGGCATCACCACCTCGGCCGATGCCAATATCGGCAATGGCTACACGCTGCTGGCGATTGCCGGCGTCATCCTCGGCGGCGGCGAATTCGTCGGCGGCCGGGTGTCGCCGATCGGCGCGGTGATCGGCGCGCTGACACTGGCGCTGGCCGCCTCGCCGCTGCTCACCTTTATGCACATTCCGCCCGACTGGCAGGTGGCCGCCAATGGCGCCATCCTGATCATCGTGCTGGCGGCCCGCGTCCTGATCAGCCGCCGGGAGAGGTAGCCATGGCCGCATTGAAACCACTGCTTGCCAAACCCTGGATCTGGTCGTTCCTCGGTGCCTTGCTGGTGTGGCTGGCGACGATCGCCTTCACCGGCGGCTATGGCGCCGGCGGCATGGTCACCGCGGCACTGTCGCTGGCGGTGTTCACCGTCATTGTCGGTGTCGGCCAGATGTTCGTCATCACGCTTGGGCCTGGTAATGTCGACCTGTCGCTGCCGGCCAATATCGGCCTTGCCAGCGCCGTCGCCATGAAGGTGATGGACGGCAACGATGCCATGATCGTGGTCGGGCTTTTGGCGGCGCTCGCCACGGGTGCCGCGATCGGCGCCGCCAACTATTTGCTGATCTGGGCGCTGCGCATCCCGCCGATCATAGCCACGCTGTCGGCCAGCTTCATCATCCAGTCGATCGACATCAGCTATGGGCGCGGGTTGCAGATCAAGCCGCCGCCCGGCTTCGCCGATTTCGCCAACTGGCAGGTGCTGGGCATTCCGGTGCTGGCGATCCTTACCGTGCTGTTCACCGTCGGTGCCGCCATCGCGCTGCAGCGGATGATCTATGGCCGCTCGGTGCTGGCGATCGGCCAGAACATCCGCGCGGCGTGGCTTGCCGGCGTCAATGTCGGCCTTATACGCTTCCTCACCTATACGCTGTCCGGGGCGCTCGGCGGCATCGACGGGGCGCTGCTCGCCGGCTATTTCCGTGGCGCCAATGTCGATATCGGCAACGAATATCTGCTGGCCTCGATCGCCGTCGTCGTCATTGGCGGCACCTCGGTGGCCGGCGGCAAAGCCAACGTGCCGGGCGTCTGGGGTGCGGCGCTGTTCCTGGTGCTGCTTTTGACCATGCTCAACACGTTCGGCGTCAGTGCCGGCGTGCGGCTGCTGCTGACAGGGCTTATCATCGTCGGTGTCATCACGGCCGCGGGTGGGCAGAAGGCGCTGCGGTAGTCGCGATGGCGCGCAGTGTGGCGGCGGCGGAGGCCGCCGGCGCGCAGCGGCACGTCAAGGCCGGTAATCATTGTGCCAGGCCGGCACCCGGTTCCCATCGGCGTCGTGGCGCTGTAAATCCCGTGCGCGCGGCTGCAAGCCGCTCACCAATGCTGGGAGGTTTGCGTGTCCGATTTCCTGAAGGTCAGCCGCGACGGCGATGTCGCCATCGTCACCATCGACAATCCGCCGGTCAATGCGCTGAGCTTTCATGTTCGCGAACCGCTGATGCAGGCTCTCGTTGGGCTGCGGGATGATCCGACGGTCGCGGCGATCGTCATCGCCTGCGCCGGCCGAACGTTCGTTGCCGGCGCCGACATCACCGAATTCGGCAAGCCGGTGCAGCAGCCCGAACTGCGCGCCATCGTGGCAACGCTGGAAACCATCGCCAAGCCGACGATCGCCGCCATCCACGGCACCGCGCTGGGCGGCGGCCTGGAGCTGGCGCTCGGCTGTCATTTCCGCGTCGCCGACGCCGGCGCCAAGCTCGGCCTGCCGGAAGTCAAGCTCGGTCTCTTGCCGGGCGGCGGCGGCACGGTGCGGTTGCCGCGCCTTGTCGGCGCGGTGAAGGCGCTCAAGATGATCGTTTCCGGTGCGTTGATCGGGGCAGAAGAGGCGCATGCCGCCGGTCTGGTCGACGCCGTCTTCAAAGGCGATCTGACCACGCATGCCGTGAACTTCGCCAGGGAAATAGCCCGCAAGGGTGGTCCCTTCACGCCGGTGCGCGATCGAAATGATGGGCCTAGGGAAACCGACCTGGCGGCTTTCGACGCCGAGGCGGCGGACCTTGCCAAGAAAGCGCGCGGCCTCGAAGCGCCGATCGCCTGTGCGCAGGCGGTGCGCAATGCCGTCACGCTGCCGTTCGACGAGGCGCTGGCGGCGGAGCGCGCGCTGTTCGTCGAGCTCGTCGCCAGCGACCAGTCGCGCGCGCAGCGCCACCTGTTCTTCGCCGAACGTGAGGCGGCAAAGATTCCCGGCAAAGATATCATCAAGCGCAGGATCGCGCGTATCGGCATCATCGGCGCCGGCACCATGGGCGGCGGCATCGCCATGGCTTTCGCCAATGGCGGCTATTCCGTCACCTTGCTGGAGACCAGCCAGGAGGTGCTGCAACGCGGCCTGGGCACCATCGACAAGAACTATGCCGTCTCCGTCACGCGGGGATCATTGACCGAAGATGCGAAGTGGCAGCGGCTGGCCCAATTCACCGGCTCCACCAACTATGCCGATCTCGCTGATTGCGACTTGATCGTCGAGGCGGTGTTCGAAGACATGGCAGTCAAGAAGGAAGTCTTCGGCAAGCTCGACGCGGTGGCCAAGCCCGGCGCCATCCTCGCCACAAACACCTCCTATCTCGACATCAACGAAATCGCTGCCTCGACTTCACGCCCGCAGGATGTGCTCGGACTGCATTTCTTTTCGCCGGCAAATGTCATGAAGCTCTTGGAGATCGTGCGCGCCGAGAAGACCGCTCCCGAGGCGCTGGCTACCGTCGTCGACCTGGCGCGGCGGATCGGCAAGGTGGCTGTCGTCGTCGGCGTCTGCCACGGTTTTGTCGGCAACCGCATGCTGGCGGCGCGTGGCGCCGAGTCCGAGGCGCTTCTGCTGGAGGGCGCAACGCCGCGCCAGATCGACCAGGCGTTTACCGATTTCGGCTGGCCGATGGGGCCGTTCCAGATGGGCGATCTCGCCGGCCTCGACATTGGCTGGCGCAACCGCAAGGCGCGCGGCCAGACGGCCGTGATCGCCGACACCCTGTGCGAACAAGGGCGTTTCGGCCAGAAGACCGGCCGTGGTTTCTATCTCTACGAGGCCAGCGAACGCACGCCGGTTCCTGACCCGCAAGTCGAGGCGCTGATCCGCGACAAGGCGGCCGAGAAGGGCATCGTGCCGCGCGCGATCGGCGCGGAAGAAATCATCGAACGCACGCTCTATCCCCTGGTCAACGAGGGCGCCAAGATCCTGGAGGAAGGGATCGCCGCCCGCGCCTCCGACATCGATGTCGTCTGGGCCAATGGCTATGGCTTTCCCGTCGGCAAGGGCGGACCGATGTTCTGGGCCGGCCTCGAAGGGCCGGCCAAGCTCATCGAGCGGCTCGACCATTGGCATCAGCGGACGGGCAAGGACGTGTTCAAGGTGGCGCCATTGCTCAGGCGGATGGCCGAAACCGGCTCCTGGGAAACCGGGGGCTAAGGAACTACCGAACCCGTGCGTCGATGATCTCGACGAAGCGCGCGAACAGGCCGGCCTGCGACTTGATCTTGAGCTTGCGGTAGATGTTGCGGCGATGGACCTTCACGGTTCCCGGCACGATGCGCATCGCCCTGGCGATCGATTCGGTTGAATGCCCCTGCAGCACCAGGTCGACGACATGCTTTTCGCGCGGCGTCAGCGACAGGCTCTGCCAGATATGGGCGCGATCGAACTCGTTGACCGGAGCGATCGTCTCGTCCTGCTTTGTCTCGGGCGGTTCGTCGGCCGGGAGGGCAGGCCAGCGCAATCTGGCGAAGCTGATCACCGCCGGAGCCATGTCGCGCAGAAGCCTGGCATCGGCGGTGCCAAACGGACCCGACGCGCACAGCCGCATCAGCGACAACACCAGCGCGTCCTTTCCCGGCAAAGGCACGAAGAAGCCGACCTCCTCGGCCAGCCTGGTCTGGCTGTAATAGGAGCGGAAATATTCGCTGGCGTAGAAGCGGTCCGGCGCGAGTTCGCGCATGCGCCAGAACCCTTCCTTGCGCTCCACCGCCGCATGGTGGAACGGGTCGAGCAGATAGGGACCTTCCTGGTAGAGCGCGACGAAGACATGGCTTTCGGCCGGCGAAAAGGTCTCGAACAGCAGCGGCGGGCGTGCGGCACCGCGATAGCCGAAGATCACGCAGTGGTCGAAGCTGACATGCTGGCGCAGCCAATCGACCATCGCCTTGCCGAAGAGGTCGCCGCTCGTCTCCCGCGTCGCGGTGACAAGCGTTGCAAGCTGGCCGTATTCGTCGCTGCGGGACAATCCATACCCCCTTAAACGAGAAAATAGATCAGATATACCACCTGCGAGGTATATACTAGCTGCCATTGGCTCTGGTAGCGTCCTGAAATTGCCCTGTTGCTGGAGCCCCCGCAGCCTTGACCGCAGTGCCCGACATCGAGTTTCGCGGCGTCACCAAACGCTATGGCGCGGTGACCGCGGTCAGCGGCATCGATCTTGCCGTCCCGCCTTCCGCCTTTGTCGCCCTGCTCGGACCGTCCGGCTGCGGCAAGACGACCTGCCTGCGCATGATAGGCGGCTTCGAGCAGCCGAGCGAAGGCCAGGTGTTCATTCGCGGCCAGGACATGGCCGGCACGCCGCCCTACCGGCGGCCTGTCAACATGGTGTTCCAGCAATACGCGCTGTTTCCGCATCTCGATGTCGAGGACAACGTCGCCTACGGGCTGCGCCAGGCACGGCCGCGGCTGTCGTCGCGCGAGATCGCCTCAAGGGTCGGCGAGGCGCTGGCAATGGTGCGGCTCGCCGGCTATGGCCGCCGCAAGGTCCACGAACTGTCCGGCGGCCAGCAGCAGCGTGTCGCGCTGGCGCGCGCACTGGTCAACAAGCCGGCCGTGCTGCTGCTTGACGAGCCGCTGGCCGCACTCGACAAGAAGCTGCGCACCGACATGCAGATCGAGCTGCAGAACCTGCAGCGCGAGATCGGCATCACCTTCGTATTGGTCACCCACGACCAGGAGGAGGCGCTGTCGATGAGCGATTTTGTCTGCGTCATGAATGGCGGCCGCATAGTCCAGCTCGGACAGCCGAGTGAGATCTATGACGAGCCGGCCGATCTGTTCGTCGCCGATTTCGTCGGCAAGACCAATTTGCTGAGCGGCAAGGTCGCCGGGCAGTCGGGCGAGCTGGTGGATATCGCGCTTGCCGACGGCACCGTCATTGCGGCGCGCAAGCGGACGGCCTTGCGGCAGGGCGAGACCGTCTCAGTCAGCCTGCGTCCTGAATCGCTCAGTCTCGGCGCTCCGGAAAGCGGCCGGTTCAAGGGCATTGTCCGGAACCGGATTTTCCTCGGGTCGACCGCCGAATACGCGATCGAGGTCCAGGGCATCGGGACGCTACTCGCCAAGGCTGATCACCTGATCGGCCACGGCAATCTCTTCAAGCCGGGTGAACCCGTCGCCATCGGCTTTGCCGCCGGAACGCCCTTGGCGTTTCCGGACCCCAAGAACAACGGGACCAACCAGAGGGTAACCAAACATGTCGAAATCATATCGTGACGGACTGCCAATAAGCCCTGAAAACTTCGTCGACCAACTGATGCGCCTCAAGCGCGGCTCGATCGGCCGCCGCGACTTCCTCGGCCTCACCGGCCTCGGCATTGCGACGGCGGTGATGGCGCGCGAGATCGGCATCATGCCGACGCCGGCCTTTGCCGCTGAAAGCCTCGGCGACCGCATGTCGATCGCGACCTGGCCGAACTATCATGACCCGGCGACATTCGAGAATTTCAAGAAGGACACCGGCGTTGCCGTCGAGGTCAACGTGTTCGGCTCCAACGAGGAGATGCTGGCCAAGCTGCAGGCCGGCGCCTCCGGCTGGAGCCTGTTCGTGCCGACCAACTACACGATCTCGACCTACCAGAAGCTCGGCATCATCGAGGCGCTCGATATGGCGAAACTGCCGAATTTCGACGGCTCGCAGGAAGATCCGCGCTTCACCTCGGAAGGCACGATCGACGGGACGACCTACGCCGTGCCGAAGAACTGGGGCACCACCGGCTTTGCCGTCAACACCAAGCAGCTGACCAAGCCGATGACCAGCTGGAAGGATTTCTGGGACACAGCGATGGCGGAGGGCGACGGCCGCACCATGGTGCACGACTACCAGCTGACCACGATCGGCAATGCGCTGAAATATTACGGCTATTCGTTCAACTCGCTGAAGCAGGACGAACTCGCCAAGGCGGAGGAATTGCTGCTGAAGGTCAAGCCGCATCTGTTCGCGGTCTCATCCGACTACCAGCCGGGAATGCGCGCGGGTGATGCCTGGATGACCATGTGCTGGACCAATGACGGTGCGCAGCTGCATCGCGACATTCCCGAGATCGCCTATGTGCTGGGCAAGGAAGGCGGCGAGATCTGGACCGATTTCTATGCCATTCCAAAGGACGCCCCGAACAAGCCCGCCGGCTACGCGCTGCTCAACTACCTGATGAATCCGCAGGTCGCGGTCAAGGAGCACCTGGCCAATGGTGCGCCGTCGACCGATGCGCGGGTCAACAAGCTGCTGCCCAAGGAGGTGCTCGACAATCCGATCCTCTATCCGGCGGCGGACCTGTTGACGCCGCTCGAGTTCGGTGCGGCGGCTACACTGACCGATCCCGGCCGGGCCGAACTGATGGCCCGCTTCAAGTCGGCCTGAGCGACCGGCCTGATGCAGACAATTGACCGGCGGGCACATGTCCGCCGGCACCGGGGCGGTTTCAATGCACGGCAATAAACTTCGTGATAATCTGCTGACCGCCTTGCTGCTCGGTCCGGCGGCGGCGTGGCTGGTGGTCTTCCTGGTGCTGCCGTTCATAGCCATCGCCGTGTTCAGCGTCGGCGAGCGGGCGCCGGAGGGCGGCTACCAGGCGGCCTTTACGCTGGCGCAATATGCCAATCTTCCGGCGCGGGCGACCGCCTTCTGGAACACCATGATGCTGGCGCCGATGGGGGCGCTTGCCTGTCTTCTCGTCGCCTATCCAGTTGCCTATTACCTCGCCCTGCAAGCGCCGCAGCGCTGGCGGCTGATCCTGCTCGCGCTCGTCGTCATCCCGTTCTGGACCAGCCTTCTGATGCGGACCTATGCCTGGATGTATGTGCTGGGCGGGCGCGGCATTCCGGCTCTGCTCGCTTATGTCGGCTTCGAGGATATCAGGCTGATCAACACGCCGGGCGCCGTGCTGCTCGGCATCGTCTATGGCTATCTGCCGCTGATGATCCTGCCGATCTATGTCAGCCTCGAGCGGCTCGACCGCCGGCTGCTGGAAGCCTCCGCCGATCTCGGTGCGACGCCACTCTCCACATTCCTTGGCGTGACGCTGAAACTGTCGCTGCCGGGGGTGATGACCGGCTTCTCGCTGGTGATGATCCTGCTGCTCGGCGAGTATCTGATCCCGACGCTGCTTGGCGGCGGCAAGGTGTTCTTCATCGGCAATGCGCTGGTCGACCTGTTCCTGCAGTCGCGCAACTGGCCGTTCGGATCGGCCATCGCGATCACACTGGTGCTGGTCTCGGTGGTGGTGCTGATCGCGGCCAATCGCATCTCGACCCAAGTCTCGGGCGCCCGCCGGGTGGATCTGATCTGATGCGCGCCTTCGTCATTGCCGTCTTCGCCTTCCTCTATCTGCCGATCGCGCTGGTGGTGCTGTTCTCCTTCAACGCCGGGCACCATGCGAGCGAGTTAACCGGCTTTTCCGTGCAATGGTACGGCAAGGCGCTGGCCAACCCGTTCCTGGTCGAAGCGTTGAAGAACAGCCTGTTCATCGCCACCACCAGCGCCTCGCTGGCGGCGCTGTGCGGCACTGCGGCCGCGCTTGGCCTGGCGCGCGTCAGTGTACGGACCCGCGCTGTCTTCGATGCGCTTCTGGGTGCCGCGATCGTCGTTCCCGGGGTCGTCATCGGCATCTCGACGCTGGTCGCACTCGTCCAGCTGTTCGCGGTCGTCAACCCGTTCCTCGCCTCGATATGGCCCTACGACCAGCCGCCGCGCCTGTCGCTCGGCTATGGCTCGATCATTGCGGCGCATGGCCTGTTTTCGATGGCGCTGGTGACGATGATCGTCGGCACGCGTCTCGGCAGCCTCGACCGCAACCTGGTCGAGGCCTCGAGCGATCTCTACGCCACGCCATTGACGACGTTTCGCAGCATCGTCCTTCCGCAGATCATGCCGGCGGTGGTTGCCGGTTACCTGCTCGCCTTCACCTTTTCCTTCGACGATTTCATCGTCGCCTTCTTCGTCGCCGGTGCGCAAACCACGCTGCCGATCTATGTGTTCGCGTCGATCCGGCGCGGCGTGACGCCGGAAATCAATGCCATCGCGACGATCGTGCTCGTCGCCTCCGTGCTGCTTGTGGTGCTTGCCCAATGGCAGCTGCGCCAACGCAAACCATCAAACTGAAAGTCGCACCCATGATCCTCAAAGACCGCATCGCCGTGGTGACGGGTGCCGGCTCCGGCATCGGGCGCGCCGGCGCCATGATCATGGCTAGGGAAGGCGCGCTGGTCGTCATCGCCGACCGGGACCAGGCCAGCGGCGAGGCAACGGCTTGCGACATCCGCGCGGCGGGCGGCCGGGCCGAGGCGCTCGCCACCGATGTCGCGGATGACGCGGCGGTCGAGCAGCTCATTGCCGGCACGCTCGACAGGCACGGGCGTATCGACATCCTGCACAATCATGCCGGCATCCAGGTCGGCGGCACGCTGACCGAAGTCGAGGTCGGCGGCATGGATGCCTCGTGGCGGGTCAATGTGCGGGCGCAATTCCTGGCGGCCAGGCTGGTCATGCCGTCGATGATCGCACAGGGCGGCGGTGTCATCCTCAACACCGCCTCGAATTCGGGCGTGTTCTACGACCGCGAGATGATCGCCTACGCCACGTCGAAACATGCGGTGGTGGCGATGACCAGGCAGATGTCGCTCGACTATGCCAGCGACAATGTCCGCGTCAACGCGCTCTGCCCAGGCTGGGTCGACACGCCGTTCAACGAGCCGTTCATCGCCCAGATGGGCGGTCGCGAGGCGATCGAAAACTATGTCCGCACCAAGATCCCGATGGGGCGCTGGGCCAGCGCAGAAGAGATCGCCGAGGCGATCCTGTTCCTCGTTTCCGACCGTTCATCCTTCATGACCGGCCAGGCGCTTGTGATCGACGGTGGCGAAAGCATCGGCTGACGCGGCCTATTTGTTGGTGCAATTCCGGACGGAAAATCGCTACACGCGTTTCCTGGAATTGCACTCCGTCTCGGCCTTCAACCAGTCGGCAAATATCGTCATTGCCTGCGAGTTCTGGCGCCGGCGCCGCGCCGACAGCCAGTAACGGCCGACGTCGACGGTGCAGTCGAAAGGCTGCACCAGCTCAGCCGAACAGAGCTCGCGGCTGAACATCGAAATCGGCAGCAGCGCCACTCCGGCGCCCTGGACGGCAGCGTTCGCCATGGTGACCGATGAGTCGAAGACGATGCCCTTGATCGGCGGGCAATGGCAGCCTGCCGTCTCGAACCAGCACAGCCATTCGTCTTCCCGGTAGGAACACAGCAGCGTTTCGCGCGCGAGATCGGAAGGGTCGCGCAGACGCGCGGCGATGTCGGGGGTGCAGGCCGGCGAGAAGCCACCTGGCAGCAGCGGCGTGTTCTCGGTGCCCTGCCAGGAGCCATCGCCGAAGCGGATGGCAAAGTCGAGACCGTCGGCGGCGAGATTGACCCGGTTGTTGTTGGTCGAGATGCGCAGCTCGATGTCCGGATAGGCCTGGTGAAATGCCGGCAATCTGGGGATCAGCCATCCTGACGCAAAAGTCCCGACGACACCGACGGTGACGATGTCGTTGAAGCGGCCGCCCTCGAAGCGGTCGAGCGTGACGCTGATCCTGTTGAAGGCATCGCTCAGCACGGGCAGCAGGGCTTCGCCTTCCTCGCTCAAAGCGAGGCCGTGCGGCAATCGGCGAAAAAGCCTGATGCCGAGGACCTCTTCGAGGCCCTTGATCTGATGGCTGACGGCAGCCTGGGTGACGCGCAGTTCGAGACCGGCGCCGGTGAAACTGAGATGCCTTGCGGAGGCCTCGAAGGCGCGCAAGCCATTCAACGGGAGGTGCGATCGCTTCATCATCCAGCCCTAATTTTTCTTATGGCGGGGGCGATGTTTACTCGTTTGCGATGGCGCCGGATTCGGTCCAGTTCTGCTGCGCGGGGCGACAGAGAGTGTGGACATGACAAGCAGACGCAGTTTCATCAGTGGTCTCGCGGTGGTTTTGACGGCCCCGGTTGGTGCCATCGCGAAGGCGGCAACGAGCCCGACAAAATTTGATGGGGTCTTGCCGAAAATAAGGCGGATCGAGGCGAAAAGCGGCGGCCGGCTCGGCGTGTCCTGCCGGATCTCCGGAACGACCGCGCAATTCGGCTATCGCCAGGGCGAGCTGTTCCCCATGTGCAGCACCTTCAAGGCACTCGCGGCGGCGTTCATCCTGCATCGGGTCGATGGCGGCATCGAGCAGCTCGACCGCAGCATCAAGATCCCGCACGACGCCGTCATCGCGAACTCTCCGACGACCAAGAAACATGCCGGCGGCGAGATGACGGTGGCGCAGCTTTGCGAGGCCGCCGTGACAGTCAGCGACAACGGGGCGGCCAATCTGTTGTTGGAGTCGTTTGGCGGGCCGGCGCAGCTGACAGCCTATCTGCGTTCGATAGGCGACAAGGTGACCAGGCTGGACCGGATCGAACCGGAGCTGAACGAGTCGCTGCCGGGCGACGCGCGCGACACGACCTCGCCGCTGGCCATGACCGGCAATTTTGAACGGCTGACGATCGGCAACAGCCTGTCGGAGAAGGGCCGGGTGCAGCTTGTCGATTGGCTGGTGGCGAACAAGACCGGCGACGAGCGCATAAGGGCGGCACTGCCGAAAGGCTGGACATGTGGCGACAAGACCGGAACCGGCGCGCACGGCAGCACCAACGACGCGGCCGTCATCTGGCCGGCTTCCGGCAACCCGATTTTGATGTCGGTCTATCTGACGGGCACGAAACAGAGCCTGGCCAAACGCAACGCCGTCATTGCCGCTGTCTCGCACGCGTTGGTCGAAGCGATCGCGGCGTAAATGTTTGTATCGAGCGGCGCGGTGTTTGCCGCGCCGCTGCCTTCATACATGCTTGCGGCCACCGGTCTCGCGGAACCAGCTGTCGGGGTAGGGATACCACCAGTCCTGGATCGTCGGTTTGTGGTCGATAATCACCATCTTCGAGCGGCGGAAGGCGTCGAGGCCCTGGCGGCCAAGTTCGCGGCCGAGGCCCGAAGCCTTCCAGCCGCCGAAGGGCAAGGCGTCATTGTCGATCAGCGGGTTGTTGACCCAGACCATGCCGGCCTCGAGCCGCTCGGCGGCCTCATGCGCCTCGGCCAGATCGGTGGTGAACACCGAGGCGCCAAGCCCGAACGGGCTGTCATTGGCAAGCCGGATCGCCTCGTCGAAATCCCGGACACGGCAGATCGCGGCGACCGGCCCGAAACACTCCTCGCGCACGATCGCCATATCAGGGGTGACACCGGTCAGGATCGTTGGCTCGTAGAACCAGCCTGTGTTGTGTGCGGGCGGGATGCGCCCGCCGGTGACCGCCCTGGCACCGTTGCGAATAGCATCGTCAACGAGGCGCATCACTTTCGCCCGCGCGCCTTCGCTGACCAGCGGGCCGATCTCGGTCTTGTCCATGCCGTTGCCGATGCGCAGCGCGCGTGTCCTTTCGGCGAACAGGTCGACAAAGCGGTCATGCACGGCGTCGACGACGAAGAAGCGCTCGGCCGAGGTGCAGACCTGGCCGGTGAGGTGGAAGGCGGCGGTGACGCTGCCGGCCGCGGCGACATCGAGCGGGGCGTGTTGGCTGATGATCAGCGGATCGCTGCCGCCGGCTTCGATGACGCAAGGCTTCATGCGTTCGGCACAGGCCACCGCCACCGCCTTGCCGGCGGCGACCGAGCCGGTGAAGGCGACAGCATGGGTGCGGTCGGAAACGATCAGCGCCTGCGCGGTGGCAGCGCCGCCGGGCAGGCAGGAGACCAGCCCCTCCGGCAGCGAGCGGAACATGGTCATGTAGTCGAGCGTCGACAGCGTCGTCGCCTCGGCCGGCTTGATGACGCAGGCGTTGCCGGCGGCGAGCGATGCCGCAACAGTCCAGCACATCAGCAGGATCGGGAAGTTGTAAGGCATGATGTGGACGGAGACGCCATAGGGCTCGTAACGCGCATACTGGAAGGAACCGGCCTGCGTCGTGCCGGCGATCTTGCCGGCATCGTCGCGCGCCATCTCGGCATAGTAGCGGAAGATCGGCGCGCAGTTGGCGATCTCACCGATGGCTTCCGGATAGGGCTTGCCCATCTCGCGCACCATCAGCTCGGCGCAATGCGTGAAGTCGGCCGCTTCGATGGCATTGGCGACGGCATGGAGGTGCTTGGCGCGGCTCTTGGCGTCGAGCCTTTTCCAGGCGGCCTGCGCCTTGGTCGCGGCGGTCAGCGCGGCGTCGATCTCGCCATCGCTGGCCGACGCGATAGCCCCAACTGTCTCCAGCGTTGCCGGATCGATCACCGGTTTGTTCGCAGCGGTCATCGGCCGGTAGTCCGGATTGACGAAGTAGGTCGGCCGGTCAGGGGCGAAATGCATGGATATCCTCTCGGACCCGCTCAGCGGATCATGTAGACCTTCTTGATCGTCTCATGGACGGTGCAGACGCCTTTCCAGTCCTGCGGAAAGAACGCCGCCGTGTCCGGCTCGATCTCGATGATCTCGCCGGATTCATGGACATAGGTGCAGCGGCCCTCGAGGAAGTGGCAGAACTCGTCGCGGGTGACGTGGCAGTGCCATTTGCCTGGCGTGCACACCCACAGGCCACATTCGGAACGGCCTTCAGGCCCTTTGTACAGCAGCTTGCCCGAAGTGTGGGATTCGCCCTCGATCATAGTCGGGATGACGCCCCAGTCGACGAGGTCGGTAATAGTGAGCGGGGACTTCATGATCGGTGTTGTCATATCGATTTTCCCTAGGTGGCATTGGTGCTCACCGGCACATGAAGGCCTTGGTCAGCGTTTCGGTGATGATGGAGATGCCGGTCCAGCCGGCCGGGAAGAACACAAGCGTGCCGGCCTCGACCGGAACCTCTTCGCCGTTCTCATGGACATAGCTGCCGCTTCCCGACAGGAAATGGCAGAACTCGTCGGCCTGGAAGGTGACTTTCCGCGTGCCCGATGTGCACGACCACAGGCCGCATTCGCTCGATCCGTCCGGGTTCTGCGACAGGGTCTTGCCCGAGGCGCGCGGCGAGCCGGCTAGCGTGTTGCTGCCCGCGCCCCAATCCTCCAGGTCCACGGTCGAGGCGTTTTGCCAGTGTGGTGTCGGCATGTTGTGAAACTCCGAGGATCAGGCCAGCATGTAGACGTTGCGCATGGTCTCATGCACGGTGCATTCGCCCGCCCAGCCGGCCGGGAACATGACCACGGTTCCAGCACTGACTTCTATCACTTCGCCGACATTCGACCTGTAGGTCGCGCGGCCGGCGACGAAATGGCACAATTCATCGCGCGGGATGCTAAGGCGCCAGTGGCCAGGCGTGCAGACCCAGATGCCGGATTCCGGCTGGTTGTTCGGCCCTTTGTGCACCAGCCTGCCGGTGGAATGGGACGCGCCGTCCAGCGCATCCGGCTGGGCACCCCAGTCGACGAGATCGGTGCGGGTCGAGGCCTGATGGAGGTGTGGTGCGGAGGAGGTCACAGCAGCGCCTCCAGCAACCCAGCTGCCTTTTCCGGGCCGTTCTGCGCGTGCATCTGCGCCGAGGTCTTTGCCAGCCTGGCCTTCATCGCCGGATCGGTCAGGCAGGCTTCGATCTTGGCGACGAGCTCGGCATCGTTCCAGTCGTAGCGCGGCATGCCGAAGCCGTGGCCGGTTTCCTCGACGCGGGTGGCGTTGTCGTGGCCGTCCCAGACATAGGGCATGATGATGGCCGGCTTACCGAAATAGAGGCACTCGGTGAATGAGTTGTTGCCGCCATGGTGGATCACCGCATCGACCTGCGGGATGACCGAGGGCTGCGGGAACCAGCTCTCGACGATGACGTTGCCGGGCACGTCCGTGTACTGGTCCTTGTAGCCGCCGACATTGACCAACGCCCGGTAGCGCGTCTTGCCCAGCGTCGCGATGATGCGCTTCAACAGGTCGACATCGCCGGCGCCGAGGCTGCCGAAGGAAACATAAAGCAGCGGTCCGTCATTGTTCTCGGCGAAGGTCGGCACCGTGTAGGGTTTTTCCTGTCGCACGCAGCCTTCGAGATACTGGAATTTTGCCGGATCGAGCGGATGGCGGCGCTTGAACTTTGCCGCCTCGGGATAAAGCAGCAGGTTCAGGTAGGGCGAGGCTTCGAAGAACTGGCCGATCGGATAGGGCGTCTCGATGTTGGCGGTGAGGAAGGCGTTGAAGTCGTCATGGATCGGCCTGATCACCGCGTTGAAATGGTCGCGGTAGCGCTGGTGGCCGGCATGGTCGTTCTCGCCGCAGCCGGAAAGATGTGGCGGGATGTCCTCATCCTCGATCTCGTTTTCCGAGCAGGAGATGACGCGCACCCAAGGCTTGCCGAACTGCTTGATCGCCGGGAACAGGATGACGTTGTCGACGCAGATGACGTCCGGCTTGATGTCAGCCAGAACGCGCGGCAGATCCTTCTGCGCCCATTTGGCGCTATCGACGATCGCCGTCCAGCAATCCTTGACGTAATTGTCGACCTGGTCATAAGGCGATTTGCGGAAATTCGGGATGTGGCCATTGATGAAGTCCTCCCAGAATTTGGCCATCTGCTCGGGCGGCATCGGCTCGGACAGATTCACCGGATGGGCTGCGAAGCCGTAGCCCTTGTAGACGTCGACGAAGCCAGGATCGGAGAGGAACACCGCCTTGTGCCCGCGCGCCTCGACCGCCTGGGCGATGCCGACGGAATTGAGCGCTGGGCCATAGGCCGCTTCGGGAAAAAACGCGATCGTCTTCTGCGCCATCAGGCTTCTCCTTCACTCTGCGAAAATTCTGACATCGGCGGCGTCCCAGCCGAGTTCGACCTGGTCGCCCGACGAGACCGGCCGGCGGTCCGCCGCATCGGCGGTGACGCGCACCAGGAATGGCTTTGGCGACAGGGGGGTTCGGACATGCAGCTGCAGGTCAAGCCCCTGATAGGCCAATGCCTCGACCGTGCCCGTGGTGCGGTTGGCGGTCTCCACTGACGGGAACAGCCGGATGCGCTCTGGCCGCACCGAAGCGACAGCGGACGCACCGGGCCCAAGCTTGGGGGGAACCTTGCCGGCGATCCGCGTGCCATTGCCGGCGAGCACGCCATCGGCGGCGGCCTTGCCCGGCACGAAATTCATCACGCCGATGAAGTCGGCGACGAAACGGTCGGCGGGATGCTCGTAGATTGCATGCGGGGTGTCGCATTGCAGCAACCGGCCGTCCTTGAGCACGGCCATGCGGTCGGCCATGACAAGCGATTCTTCCTGATCGTGGGTGACGATGACGAAGGTGATGCCGACCTCGTGCTGCAGGCGCTTCAATTCCAATTGCATGGCGCCGCGCAGCTTCTTGTCGAGGGCGCCGAGCGGCTCGTCGAGCAGCAGCAGCCGGGGCCGCTTGACCAGAGCCCGGGCGAGCGCAACACGCTGCTTCTGGCCGCCCGACAATTGCTCCGGCTTGCGGTCGGCGAAGGAAACGAGTTCGGTCGTCGCCAGGATGGCATCGACACGGGAGCGGATTTCGCTAGCCGGCAAACACTCCATTTCCAGGCCGTAGGACACATTGGCCCTGACGCTCATATGCGGAAACAGCGCGTAGGACTGGAACATCAGATTGACCGGCCGCTTGTTGGGCGGGGTCCTGGCGATGTCGCGGCCGTCCAGCAGGATGCGCCCGTCATTCGGCGTCTCGAAGCCGGCCAGCATGCGCAGCAGCGTGGTCTTGCCGCAGCCCGAAGGCCCGAGCAGGGCGAAGAACTCGTTCTCGCGGATGTCGAGGGAGATACCGTCGACAGCGGTCACGCGGCCGAAACTCTTTGACACATGATCGATGGCCAGCAGCGTGCGCGGTTCGCTCATTGGCCGATGACCCCTCGATTGAGCCGCTGCGACAAGGTCAGCGCGGTGATCGAGACCGCCATGACGATGGTCGCCAGCGCGTTGATCTCCGGCGTGATGCCGAAGCGGATCATTGCGTAGATCTGCATCGGCAGCGTGGTCGAGGCGCGCCCAGCGCCGGCGGTGAAGAAAGCGATGATGAACTCGTCGACCGACAGCGTGAAGGCAAGCAGCGCGCCGGCGATGACCGCCGGCAGGATGACCGGCAATGTCACCCGCCGGAAGGTGGTGACTGCGGAGGCGCCAAGGTCGGTGGACGCCTCGACGATCGACCAGTCGAAACTTTTCAGCCGGGCGCGCACCACCGAGCAGACGAAGGCGAGATTGAAGACGACATGGGCAAGAATGATTGTGTGCAGGCCCATGGTCAGGTTAAGCATGGAGAAGAACGACAGCAGCGCGATCGCCAGCACGATGTCGGGAATGATCATCGGCGCGAAGATCAGCGCTTCGAGACCCTTGCCATAATGCCGGCGCATCTCGACGCCGATCGCCAGCAACGTGCCGAGCAGCGTGGCGATGGCGGTCGAAACCAGTGCCACGATCAGCGTGTTGAGCGCGGCGGACAGGATCGCGGAATTGCCGGCCAGCGAGACATACCATTTCAGCGAAAAGCCCGACCACGCGGTCGGCAGACCGCCCTCGTTGAAGGACAGCGCCACCAGCACGGCAATCGGGATGTAGAGGAAGGCGAAGACCAGGCTCAGCACGAGCCAGAGCGTGCGCCGCGTGGCGGGAGAGCGCTCAGCCATCGGCGCCTCCGCTCACTTGCGCGGCGCGGCCCGAGGCGCGATCGGCGGCCAGCGCCTGCGCCATCAGCACCAGCAGCATGATGGCGATCAGCACCATGGCGAGCGCCGCGCCGAAGGGCCAGTCATTGGCGGTCAAGAACTGGTCGTAGACGAGATTGCCGATCATCTGGAATCGGCCACCGCCGAGCAGCGCAGGGGTGACGAAGTTGCCGATCGACAGCACGAAGACGAACACGGCGCCGGCGGCGATGCCGGGCACGGTCAGCGGCAGGATGACACGGCGAAAGGTGGTGATGGCCGAAGCGCCGAGGTCACGCGAAGCCTCGGCGAGTTCTGGGTTGAGACGCGACAGCGGTGCGTAGCAGGCGAGGATGACGAAGGGCAGGTAGTTGTAGACCAGGCCGGCGATGACGGCACCTTCGGTGTAGAGCATCGACGGCGGCTCGCCGGTGTAGCCGAACCAGCGCAGCAGCTGGGTGATCAGGCCCTCGCGGTTGAGCAGCACGATCCAGGCATAGGTGCGGATCAGATAGTTGGACCAGAACGGCAGCACGGCGAAGAACAGCAGCACCGGCTGCAGCCGGCGCGGCGCGGCTGATATGGCATAGGCGGCGGCATAGCCGATCACCACCGCGATCAGCGTCGCCGTGCCGGCGATGCGTGCAGATTTGAGGAAGATGCCGGCATAGAGCGGGTCGAAAACCAGCCCGAAATTCTCCAGCGTGAAGGTGTATTGGATGCCGCCATAGATGCCGCGTCGGAAGAAGGCGAGCGCCAGCACCAGCGCGCACGGCACGACCATCAGCGCGGTCAGCCAGACCAGCGCCGGGGCCATCAGCAAGGAGGAGCGAAGTCTGGTCTGGGACAATGTTTGGGTACCGCTCAAGGCCGGCAGCAGAAGCGCCGCCGGCCGTGATGTCTGGTTTGACGCTGCTTACTGCGCGGCCTTGATCTCGCTGACGATCTTCGAATAGTCGCGCTGGGCGTCGCCGACGTCACGCAGCTGCTCGAACTTGACGAGATCGGCCACCGGCATCGCCATGTTGGGGAATTTCGCCAGGAAATCGGCTGGCAGGCTTTCCATAGCCGGCTTGTTCGGCACCTTGTAATCGATGTTCTGCGCCGCCCAGGCATGGTTCTTGGCGTCGAGCATGAAGTTGATGAACTGGAAGGCCGCGTCCTTGTGTTCAGAAGCCTTCATCACCACCATCGTGTCGACCCACAGATCCGAGCCTTCCTTCGGGATCACGTATTTGATCTCGGGCTTCTCGGCGATGCCGTAGTTGCACCAGCCGTCCCATGCCTGCACCATCAACGCCTCCCCGGAAACCAGCTTCGAATAGAAGGTGGTGTCGTCATAGGCGAGCAGGGTCTTCTTGGCCGAGATCAGCAGGTCCTTGACCTCGGCCATCTTGGCCGGATCGGTCTCGTTGACCGAAAAACCCTTGTCGAGCTGGCCGGCGGCGAGCAGCCAGCGGTCGGTCGCCAGCATGGTGGTCTTGCCCTTGAGGTCGTCGGAGGGCGCGAGAAGGTCGCTCCAGCTGGTCGGCGCCACCTTCACCAGGTCGGAGCGGTAGCAGAGGCCTGTCGTGCCCCAGGTGTAGGGGACTGAAAAGGTGTTGCCGACATCATGCGGCAGCTTGGTCGCTTCAGGGTAGAGGTTGGCGAGGTTGGGCACCTTGGCGTGGTCGATCGGCTCGGTCAGGCCGAGCTTGTTCAGCACCTCGGCGAAGGGCGAGGAGACGAAGACCACGTCATAGCCCTTGCCGCCGGCGGCGATGAGCTTGCCCATGATCTCTTCATTGGTGGCATGAACAACCACTTCGCCGGCGACGCCGGTGGCGGTCTTGAAGGCAGCCATGGCGTCGGGCGCCATGTAGCCGTCCCAGTTGGAAATGACCAGGTCGGCCGCAGCCGCGGGTGCGGCCAGCGCCAAGGCCAGGCCAAGTGCGATTGACGGCATCTTCAGCGAACGGTGCCGCAAGAGAGTGGTGGCGGTCATGACAGGTTCCCCATTCTGGTTGATCGTCGAATTCATTCGCCGGCTGCGACCCATGCCGCCGCCTCGATCCTGTTCCCTCGGTCTTTTTTGTGCCGATTGTCCTGACAGTACTATTGCAGAAAAAAGTACGTCAATCCATAATTTGCCAAGCGACCGTGGAATCTGGCCGATTGCGTCCGTGGGGCCGATCGGTCAAAGCATATAGGTCATGTCCGTTCACGAGCATTGTCATGCAAGCCGCCGCCCGACGACCCCGCACCAACCACCTCGACCTGGCGCAGCGCATCCTGGATGTGGCCCGGCAGCGCGGTTTCGAACCCGGCGCACGCCTGCCGGAACAGCAGATCGCCTCGCTGTGCAATGTGTCGCGCACGCCGGTACGGGCGGCGCTTAGCCTGCTTATGGAACAGGGCGTTGTGCGTTGGGAGGCGGATTCCGGCTATTACCTTGCCGTCGACCTCACGAGCCAGCCGGCCGTTGCCGCTGAATTGCCGCCTACCGAGGAGGACGAACTCGCCGAGGCGATTCTGCGCGACCGGTCGGCGCGGCGGCTGGACCAGACGGTGACCGTCGCCGGGTTGATGCGGCGGTACAATGCTGAACGCAAGACGGTACTAAAATCGCTTAACAGACTAACGGAAGAGAATCTGCTCGACCGTGCGCCCGGCCAGTCCTGGCTCTTCCGCCGCGCGCCTGACGACCCGGAGGCGCAGGGCGAAAGCTATGAGTACCGCTTGCTGCTGGAGCCCGCCGCCATCCTGACCCCCGGCTTCCGGCTTGGCGGCGCACGCGCAGCGGCCCTGCGCCAGGGCATGGAAGCGCTGTCGGCGCTGCCGGACGCCGCATTCGACACACGCGAGTTCCAGCGGCTGGACATCGATTTTCACGGCATGCTGGCGGAGGGCTCCGCCAATCGCTTCGTGGCCGACGCGCTGGCCGATCATCTCAGGCTGCGCCGGCTGCCGGGCATCTATGCCGGCGTCAACGTCTTCCGGCTGCGGCAATCGCTGCGTGAGCACCTGAACATACTCGACCATCTTGAAAGCCGGCAGTATGAGGTGGCGGCCGATCTGCTTCGCATTCACCTGCGGCTCTCCCGCAACCAGCGACCGCAAGCGGCCAGTCGCGGGGCGCCCGCCCTGTTCGGCATGATCAGCCGGCCGGAATGACGAGGATTAATTGACGCGAAAAGCCAGCCCGACCATCGCGCTGTTTCCCGAAGCGAGTTTCGGCGCGGCGTTGAATTGCGTCGGCATCGCGCAGGCGCTGCGGGCGAAAGGCGCACGGCCTGTCTTCATCTGTCATGCCGGCTTCTCCGGCGTCTTTGCCGACTATGGTTTTCAGGAATACCAGCTGCCTACCGACGAGCCGCTGAGCGACAGCGAACGGCAGAGCTACTGGCAGGCCTTCGTGCGCAGGCATCTGCCGCATTTCAGGCTGAGCCCGATCGACCAGCTCGAAACCTATGTCGCGCCGACCTGGCAAGCGATCGTCGACACCGCGGTCAACGCCGAAGCGCCGCTGCGCCAGTTGCTGGCGCGGCTGAAGCCGGACGCTGTGGTGCTCGACAACGTCATCATGTTCCCGGCGATCGCGGCCGCCGGCTGCCCGTGGGTGCGTGTCGTCTCCTGCGCCGAGACCGAGCTTCCGGACGCGCGGGTGCCCCCCTATCTGTCTGGGCTTGGCGCCGACGACCCGCAACGCGCGGCGTTCGAGGCCCGCTATCTCAAGGCCTCGGCGCCCGCGCATGACCGCTTCAACCGCTTTCGGACGGATGCCGGCCTGGCGCCGCTGCCGAAGGGCCTGTTTCTCGAAGCCTCGCCAGACCTCAACCTTTTGCTGACGCCGACGATCGTGCGCCGCGAACGCGCCGAGCCGCTCGACCCGGACCGGTTCGTCTATCTGGAAGGCTGCGTGCGTTCGGAAGGGCCGTTCGCAGTGCCTGTGTTCCCGCGCAATGAGGGGCCGTTGGTCTATCTCAGCTTCGGCAGTCTCGGCGCCATGGATGTCGGCCTGATCGAGCGCATGCTGGCCGTGTTCGACAGGCTGCCGGCCCGCTTCATCGTCAATGCCGGCGGCCTGCGCGACGCCTATCGCGCTGTGCCGGACAATGTCTATCTCGACGCCTGGTTTCCGCAGCCGTCGGTGGTTGCGAAATCAGACCTGTTCATCCATCACGGCGGCAATAACAGCTTTTGCGAAGCGCTGCGCTTCGGCGTGCCGTCGCTGATCATGCCCTATTGCTGGGACGGGCACGACAATGCCCGACGCGCCGCGGAAACCGGCGTTGGCGACCATATCGGCCGTGATGCCTGGACCGAAGGAGTATTGGAGAAAGCCATTCTCGGCCTGCTGGCCGATGACGCAATGCGCGCCCGCCTCAGGGACAATGCAGCCCATATGGCGCTGAAACCCGGAACGGATGTGGCCGCGCAAGCCATACTCTCTGTGATACGGACATGAACGAAATGCCTGACATGAACACGAATACTTCCCTCTCCAGCGGCAACGATCCCAAGGCCTGGCTGACCCAGCACGGCATCAACGAAGTCGAGTGCCTGGTGCCTGACATGAACGGGGTCCTGCGCGGCAAGGCCTTGCCGGCAGCCAAGTTCCTCAAGGCGCTGGAGGACCGCGCGCTCTACCTGCCGAGCAGCGCCTTTCTGGTCAGCATCGACGGCCGCTACACCGGTTCGATCGACGAGGGTTTTGCCTACTCGGACCCGGACATGCGCATGGTGCCGGATGTTTCGACGCTCACCCTGGCGCCCGGCGCCGGTGCAGGCAAGGCCTATGTCTTCGCCGATGCCTTTCACATGGACGACCGGCCATGGATGGCCTCGCCACGCCATGTGCTGAGAGCCGTGCTCGACCTCTACCGTCAGCGCGGTTGGCGGGCGGTGGTGGCGCCGGAGCTCGAATTCTACCTGACCGCGCCCAATCCCGATCCCGACCGGCCGCTGACGGCACCGGTCGGCGGCAATGGCCGCGCCGAGAGCGTGCAGCATCCCTACGATATGGCGGCACTGGAGGAGTTCGAGCCGGTGGTCCGCCGCATCTATGACTATGCGGCGGCATCCGGACTGCCGCTCGACACGCTGATCCATGAATCGGGTACGGCGCAGCTGGAGATCAACTTCCTGCATGGCGACGCGCTGCCGCTGGCCGACAAGGTGCTGCTGTTCAAGCGGTTGACGCGCCAGGCCGCCCAACAGAGCGGCATGCATGCCACCTTCATGGCCAAGCCGATCGCGGCACAGGCGGGGAGCTCGATGCATCTGCACATGTCGGTCATCGACGAGGCCGGCAACACGCTGTTTGCCGGCAGCGACGATGCCGACACCGAAATGTTCGGCCATTTCATCGGCGGCCTGCAGAAATATGTCCCGGAGATCATGCCGCTGTTTGCGCCCAACGTGAACTCGTTCCGTCGCATCCGGCCGAACCACAGCGCGCCGGCCAACATCGAATGGTCGCACGACAACCGCTCCTGTGGCCTGCGGGTGCCGGCTGGTGGCCGCGCCGCGCGGCGGGTGGAGAACCGGTTGCCGGGTGCGGATTCCAATCCCTATCTGGCGATCGCCGGTTCGCTCCTCGCGGGCTATCTCGGCGTCGAGCAGAAGCTGGCGCGGTCGGCCGAGGCGTCGGGCAATGCCTACAAGATCAAAAGCACGCTGCCGAAAACCATGGAGGAGGCGCTGGATCGTTTCACCGCTTGCGACCCAGTGCGGGAACTGCTCGGCGAGGACTTCTTCCAGACCTATCTGCGCGTCAAGAGCGTCGAGCTCGACCTGTTCCAGGGCGTGGTGACGAGCTGGGAACGCGACCACCTGCTGCTGAAGGTGTAATGATGGGCTTCAATTCCGGTTTGGATATCGGCAAATCCTACTATGTCGCGACGGCAAATCCGTCGCCGGACCATCCCGCCCTGCAGGGCGATGTCGACGCCGACCTGGTTGTCGTCGGCGGCGGCTGCACCGGCCTGTCGGCGGCCCTTCACGCTGCCGAGCGCGGCCTGAAGGTGGTGCTGCTCGAAGGCGGCAAGATCGGCTGGGGCGCTTCCGGCCGCAATGGCGGCCAGATGATCCCCGGCCTGCGCAAGGGCGCCAAGGGCCTGGTCAAGCTCTACGGGCCCGAGCGGGCAAAGGTCCTGTTCGACCTCGCCTTCGAGGCACGCGGGCTGGTGCTCGACATCATCGAGCGCCACGCCATCGATTGCGATCTCAGGCTGACCGGCCATCTGGTCGGGGCGGTCAATGGGTCCGACCTTAGGGATCTCGAGGAAGAGGCGGAGTGCCTGGCCACGGTGATGAAGTTCCCGCATGCCGAAATCCTGTCGGCGGCGGAAGCCCGCCGCAAGGTCGACACGCCCTATCACGGCGCGATGTACGAGCCGCTTGGCGGCCACATGCATCCGCTGAACTACACGCTCGGCCTCGCCCGCGCGGCGGCCGCGGCCGGTGTCACCATTCATGAGAATTCGGTCGCCGTGCGGCTGGAGCGCGAGCCTTCGATCCGGGTCTCGACGGCCAAGGGGTCGGTCCGGGCAAAACACGTCGTGCTGGCGGGCGATGCACTGCTCAACGGATTGGAGCCGCGCGTCAACAGCCGCATCATGCCGGTCGGCAACTACATCGTCGCCACCGAGCCGCTGGGGGGCAAACGCAATGTCATCCCGGCCAATGTCGCGGTGTCCGACACCCGCTTCGTCGTCAACTACTACCGCATGTCGGCGGACGGGCGCTTGCTGTTCGGTGGCGGCGAGCGCTACACGCCGTCGCCGCCGGCCGACATTGCCGGCTTTGTGCGGCCGCATATGGAAAAGACCTTCCCGCAACTTCAAGGCTGCCGCATCGATCATGCCTGGGGCGGGCTGGTGTCGGTGACGACGTCGCGGCTGCCGCATGTCGGGCACTATGGCGAGGTCTATTTCGCGCATGGCTATTCCGGCAAGGGCGTCATCCTGTCGACGCTGTCGGGCAAGCTTTTGGCCGAGGCGATCACCGGTGACGCTTCGCGGCTCGACCTGTTCTCGACGCTCACGCCCATGCCGTTCCCCGGCGGCACGGCGTTGCGCGGTCCACTCTACGTGCTCGGCATGCTGTGGTACGCGATGCGCGACCGCATCAAGCATTGAGGGTGAGTACGCCGCAGCTACGCATCGAAGTTCGCGCCGCCCCTCACCTGCCTACCGGCATCCTCTCCCTGTATAGTGACGGGGAGAGGGGCGCTGTCATTTATGGTTTCGCCAATCGCCAGCGTCGCAAAAAGGCGTCGGCGTTGCGGCCAGCTACTTTCTCCCCGTCTCTATACGGGGAGAAATGCCCGGCAGGGCAATGAGGGGCGGCGCCGACGATGAGGGCTTATTCCTAAGCTCGCAATGATCTCTTTAGACGACGAAAAAATCCTCGATGCGCTGCTTGGCCTCGAGCAGCGCCGGCAGGATTTCCCGTTCCATCTCCGCGACGGTGAAACGCGCGGACTGGGTCGAGACGTTGATGGCCGCGACCGTGCGGTCCGCGCGGTCGCGGATCGGCACGGCGATCGAGCGCAGGCCGAGCTCCAGCTCTTCGTCGACGACGGCAAAGCCATCCGCTTTGGCTTTGCCAATGGCATATGCCAGCAGCCGCGTGTCGGTGATTGTCTTTGGCGTCCGTTTCTCGATCGTCGCCTGGCCGAGAAATGCGTCCAATTCCTGGGGCGTCAGGCCGGCAAGCAGGACGCGCCCCATCGAGGTGCAATAGGCGGGCAGCCTGGTACCGACCTCGAGCGAGACGCTGAGGATGCGGCGGCCGGGAATGCGGGCGACGTAGACGACATCCTGGCCCGACAGGATCGCCGCCGAGCAGGCCTCGTTCAACTCAGCCGCCACTGCCCGCATGGTCGGGGCGGCGAAGCTCCATAGCGAGGCGCCGCCGAGCCAGGTGCGGGCGATGGTCAGCAGGCGCGGCGACAGCGAAAAGACGCGGCCGGCCTGGGTGGCGTAGCCTGTGGCGACAAGCGTCAATAGAAAGCGGCGGGCGCCGGCGCGGGTCAGGCCCGCCTCCTCGGCCATTTCCGTCAGCGTCATGCCAGAGGGATGCCGGGCCAGGATCTCCATGACGGCGAGGCCACGCTCGAGCGAACAGACATGGTCGCGGGAAGCCGCCTCTTCGTCCATCCCACCTCCCAGAACGATATCCTTGCCAGGATTGACTCAACCTCTCACCCAACGTAGAAAGTATCGCATATAAAACATATGTTCGCAATACGAACTTTCTTGAACCCGGGAGCCCGATGCGATGGTCAAGTTCCTGCCGCTCAAACAGGCTGTGGCCGAGAACCTGAACAATGGCGACTCCGTCGCCTTCGAGGGCTTCACCCATCTGATCCCGACGGCGGCGGCGCATGAGGCGATCCGCCAGGGATTTCGCGACCTGACCCTGATCCGCATGACACCGGACCTGATCTACGACCAGATGATCGGCATGGGCATGGCGAAGAAGATCATCTTCTCCTATGTCGGTAATCCCGGCGTCGGCCTGCTGCGGCGCGCCCGCGACGCCATCGAGAATGGTTTTCCCAGATCGATCGAGATCGAGGAACACAGCCATGCCGGCATGGCCAACGCCTATGAGGCGGGTGCTGCCGGCCTGCCCTGCGCGGTGTTTCGCGGCTATCGCGGTGCCGGGCTGGCAACGGTCAATCCGAACATCAAGTCGGTGACCTGTCCGTTCACCGGCGAGGTGCTGGCAGCCGTTCCTTCGATCCGGCCCGATGTCACCTTCATCCATGCGCAGAAGGCCGACAGGAAAGGCAATGTGCTGGTCGAAGGCATCGTCGGCATCCAGAAGGAAGCGGTGCTGGCGGCTAGCCGAGCGGTGGTGACGGTCGAGGAAGTGGTCGACACTTTCGACGATCTGCACCCCAATCTGACCGTGCTGCCGCGCTGGACGATCGCGGCGATCTCCGTCGTGCCCGGCGGTTCGCACCCGTCCTACGCGCATGGCTATTACGCGCGCGACAATGCGGCCTATCTCGAATGGGACGAGATCGCCGCCGACCGAGACAAATTCCAGGAGTGGATGCAGGCGAACGTCATCGAGAAGAGCGCCGACGATTTCGCGGCCCGTGTCGAGCATCTGAGGAAAGCGGCATGAGCGACAATCCGGACTTCACCCCCAACGAGATGATGACGATCGCCGCCAGCCGCGCGCTGCGGAATGACGATGTCTGCTTCGTCGGCATCGGCGCGCCGTCCGCCGCCTGCAACGTGGCGCGGCTGACGCATGCACCCGACATCACCTTGATTTATGAGAGCGGCACGATCGGCACCGCGCCAGACGTGCTGCCGCTGTCGATCGGCGATGGCGAATTGTGCGAAACCGCCGTCACCACGGTCGCGGTGCCGGAGATGTTCCGCTACTGGCTGCAGGGCGGCCGCATCTCGATCGGTTTTTTGGGTGCGGCCCAACTCGACAAGTTCGGCAACATCAACACCACCGTCATCGGCGACTATTTCCACCCCAAGACCCGGCTGCCCGGCGGCGGCGGCGCGCCGGAAATCGCGACGTCGTCGAAGGAGATCTACATCACCATGGCGCAGACCAGGCGCGGCATGGTCGAAAAGATCGATTTCTTCACCTCCTTCGGCCATGGCGAGGGCGGCGATCATCGAAAGCGGCTTGGCATCGACACCGCGGGCCCGACCTTGCTGATCACCGACCTCGCCATCTGGAAGCCGGACCCGGTGACCAAGGAATTCACGGTCGTGTCGTTGCATCCCGGTGTCACGCGCCAGCAGGTGCAGGAGACCTGTGGCTGGATGGTAAAGTTCGCGGAGGCGCTTGACGAAACGCCGGCGCCAAGCGAACTCGAACTGACGACATTGCGCGACCTGCAGGCCCGTACCAAGGCGGCGCATGAGGGAAGCGGAAAAGCAAAGGCTGCATGACATGGCCGAGGCCTATATCTGCGACTACATCCGCACGCCGATCGGCCGCTTCGGCGGCTCGCTGTCCTCGGTGCGCGCCGACGACCTTGGCGCCATACCCCTGAGAGCACTGGTCGAGCGCAATCCCGGTATCGACTGGCAGGCCGTCGACGACGTCATCTATGGCTGCGCAAACCAGGCCGGCGAGGACAACCGCAACGTGGCGCGCATGGCGCTGCTGCTGGCCGGTCTGCCAAAGGAGATCCCGGGCTCCACCGTCAACCGGCTGTGCGGCTCCGGCATGGATGCGCTGACCATCGCCGCGCGGGCGATCAAGGCCGGCGAGGCCGAACTGATGATCGCAGGCGGAGTCGAATCGATGAGCCGCGCGCCCTTCGTCATGCCCAAGGCCGACACGGCGTTTTCGCGCAACGCCGAGATCTATGACACCACCATCGGCTGGCGCTTCGTCAACCCGGTGATGAAGAAGCAGTATGGCGTCGATTCGATGCCTGAAACCGGCGAGAACGTGGCAGAAGAGTTCGCCATCTCCCGCGCGGCCCAGGACGCCTTTGCCGTGCGCAGCCAGGACAAGGCGGTCGCAGCGCAGGCCAACGGCCGGCTGGCCAAGGAAATCACGCCGGTGACCATCCCGCAGCGCAAGGGTGATGCGGTGATCGTCTCGAAGGACGAGCATCCCCGTGCCGGCACGACGGTCGAGGCGCTGGCCAAATTGCCGACGCCGTTCCGGCAGGGCGGCACGGTGACGGCCGGCAATGCCTCCGGCGTCAATGACGGGGCGGCTGCGTTGATCGTTGCCTCGGAAGCAGCCGTCAAGAAATATGGCCTGACGCCGATCGCCCGTATCCTTGGCGGTGCCGCCGCCGGTGTGGCGCCGCGCATCATGGGCATCGGCCCGGCGCCGGCGACGCAAAAACTGTGCGCGCGGCTTGGGCTTACGCCGCAGCAATTCGACGTTATCGAGCTCAACGAAGCCTTTGCCTCGCAAGGCATCGCCGTGCTGCGCCAACTCGGCATTACCGAGGATGCCGGGCACGTCAATCCGAATGGCGGCGCCATCGCGCTCGGCCATCCGCTCGGCATGTCGGGCGCCCGCATATCCGGTACGGCGGCGCTGGAGCTTCGCGAACGCGGCGGCCGCTATGCACTGGCAACCATGTGCATCGGTGTCGGCCAGGGCATCGCGATCGCGCTCGAACGGGCCTGAGCGGCAGCCTCTTCTTGGCCGGCTAAGATCGAGGCTGATTCGGGCGCGCAAATTTGACCATGTGGACAAAAGTGCGGACCCGTTCCATAGTTCCCTGTCTGACATTTTCACGAACAGCCGGCTCGACACGGCTGTCGAACAGAGGGGAATGCAATGGAAAACCGGAAGAATAGAATCCAGATAAAACGCGAAGGGCTTTCGCGACGCAATGTGCTGGAATTGGGCGCGCTTGGCCTGGCTGCGGCCATGCTGCCAGGCGCCGCCTTCGGCAAGGACAAGAAGCTGAAGGTAGCGGCGATCTTCGCCACGCCGATCGAGGAGCCATGGGACAACCAGATCCATGTCGCCTTGCAGAAGGCCGAGAAGGAACTCGGCATCGAGTACAAATGGTCGGAGAAGGTGCAGACAGCCGATTTCAGCCGCGTCATGCGCGAATATGCACAAGGCGGCTACCAGCTGGTGCTGGGCGATGCCTTCGCAGCCGAGCGTGAATCGCGCCGCACCGCCAAGCAGTTCCCGAAGACTGCCTTCCTCTTCGGCTCCGGCGCCGGACCGGCGGAACCCAATTTCGGCGTCTTCGACAACTGGATCCACGAGCCGGCCTATCTGTCCGGCATGATCGCCGGAAAGATGTCGAAGTCGGGCACGATCGGCGCTGTCGCGGCGATGGGCATTCCGGAAGTGAACCGGCTGGTCAACGCCTTCTTCGCCGGCGCCAAGGAGGTCAATCCCAACATCAAGAAGAAGGTCGCCTTCATCGGTTCCTTCTTCGATCCGCCGAAGGCCAAGGAAGCGGCGGTCGCGCAGATCGACGCCGGTGTCGACGTGATCTATGCCGAGCGTTTCGGTGTCATCGAAGCGGCGGTGGACAAGAAGATCCTCGCCATCTCCAACATGTCCGACCAGTCGAGCCTCGGCCCCGACACGGTCATCACCGGCCCGGTCTGGGATATGTATCCGACCGTCCAGCAGGCGATCAAACTCGTCAAGGCCGGCGTCTTCACCGCGCAGGACTATGGCGATTTCTCGCGCATGGCCAAGGGCGGTTCGCAACTCGCGCCCTACCACAAGTTCGACAAGACGCTGCCGGCGGACGTCAAGGAACTGGTCGAGAAGAAGAAGGCCGAAATCCTCGAAGGCAATTTCCGCGTCGACGTCGACGAGAACACGCCGGTTTCGGATTGATTTTTCTCACCCTCCCCTTGTGGGGGTGAGCAGCCGGTTCGCCGCAGGCGAATTCATCGTGCCAGTGGCACGATGAAAGGCTAGCGAACGCCGGGACGCTGCGAAGCAGCGGGGACCCGGAAGGGCTTGCCAATTATCAGCCCAGCCCTTCGCAGGCTCAGGGCGTTCGAAACTCGAAAAGCCAAGCAATTGGCTTTTCGTCCGCCACGCGGACCGTTGCTCACCCCCACAAGGGGGAGGGTGAAGAGCTGCGCCAACGCCATCTCACCGGGAGCCATCTTGCCCGCCCTACTCATCGAAATGCGCGGCATCACCAAGAGCTTCGGCGCCGTCAAGGCGAACGAGGCCGTTGATCTCAGCGTCGCGCCGGGCGAGATTCTCGGTCTTCTGGGCGAGAATGGCGCCGGCAAGACGACGCTGATGAACGTGCTGTTCGGCGCCTATGCGCCCGATGCAGGCGAGATCCTCATCCAGGGCCAGCCGGTGCGGATCTCCAGTTCGGCCGATGCGCTGGCCGCCGGCATCGGCATGGTGCACCAGCATTTTCATCTGGCACCCCGGCTGACGGTGCTGGAGAATCTGCTCATCGGCATATCAGGCAGATCGGGGCGGATCGATCGCGCCGGCGGGCTGGGGCGCCTGGCGGAGATCGGCCGCCAGCATGGGTTGACGCTTGATCCCGACCTTCCGGTGTCGGCGCTGTCGGTCGGCGAGCAGCAGCGGCTCGAAATCGTCAAGGCGCTGTTTCGTGGCGCCAAACTGCTGATCCTTGACGAGCCGACCGCCGTGCTGGCGCCAACGGAGGTCGACGGGCTGTTTTCGGCGCTCCGATCGATGGCGGCGCAGGGCCTCGGCATCATCTTCATCTCGCACAAGCTCAATGAAGTGCGGGCGCTGACCCATCGCTGCACGGTGCTGCGGCATGGCCGCGTCGCCGGCCGTGTCGATGACCCCGCCAACACGACATCGGCCGCAATGGCGCAACTGATGTGCGGCCACGAGATCGTGCCGCCGGCGAGGGGGGCATCGACCCCCGGTGGAGCGGTGCTGACGCTCGACGGCATTTCGACATCGCGGCATTCGGGCACGGCGTTGCGCGACGTGTCGCTTGCCGTCCGCGCCGGCGAGATCCTCGGTATTGCCGGTGTCTCGGGCAATGGTCAGCGCGCCCTGGCGGAAGTGATCTCCGGCGTGCGTGTGCCCGACGCCGGCCAGATGACCATCGCCGGCCAAAAGGTGTCGCGGTATTCGCCGCGCGAGGTGCAGGCGCTCGGTCTCGGCCGCATCCCGGAAGACCGCATGACGACCGGGCTGGTCACCAACCTGCCGCTTGCCGATTCGATGGTGCTGCCGCGCATCGGCACGGCGGCGTTCAGCAGCAGGGGCCTGCTCAAGCCAGATGCGATCCGTGCCTTCGCCGAGGCGCAGATCAAGGCCTATGACATTCGCTGCCCCGGACCGATGACCCGTGCCGGGGCGCTGTCGGGCGGCAATCTGCAGAAAGCGCTGCTGGCTCGCGAACTCGCCTTCGATCCGAAGGTGCTGATCGTCTCGCAGCCGACGCGCGGCCTTGATATCGGCGCTGCCCGCTTCATCCACGAAAAATTCCTCGACATGCGGGCCAAGGGCTGCGGCATCATCGTCATCGGCGAGGATCTCGAGGAACTGCTGGTGCTCTGCGACCGCATCGCGGTGATGTATGAGGGCCGAATCGCCGGCACGCTCGACAGCGCCGATGCGACGGTGGCCCGGCTTGGGCTGATGATGACCGGCGCGGAGGGGCACAGCTGATGTTTCGCCTGGAAGTCCGCGTCTCGACGCCCGCCTGGTTCAATTTGGCCCTGCCGCTGCTGGCGATCGCAGCCACGCTTGTCCTGTGCAGCGGCCTGATCGCGTTGGCCGGCGCCGGCGTCATCGAAGCCTATGGCGTGATGTTCACGGCCTCGCTGGGCGACAGCTACGCGATCACCGAAACGATGGTGCGTGCCGCGCCGATGATCTTCACCGGGCTGGCGGTGGCGGTCGCCTTCCGAGCAAAATTCTGGAACATCGGCGCCGAGGGGCAATTGCTGGCCGGCGCGGTGGCAAGCTGCTTTGTCGGCGCGATCCCGATGTCGGGACCGCTCGCCATGCTGTTGATGGCGGTGGCCGGTGCCGCCGCCGGCGCGGCGGTTGCCTTGGCGCCGGCGACACTGCGGGTCAAATTCAAGGTCGATGACGTGGTCAGCTCGCTGCTCCTCAATTCGGTCATCTACTATGCGCTGATGGCGCTGATCGAAGGGCCGTGGAAAGACAGTTTCAGCGGCTATCCGATTTCGCCGCCGATCGAGGATTCGGCCAACTTTCCGGTGCTGCTCGAAGGCACGCGGCTGCATCTCGGCGTTGTCGTGGCGCTGCTGGCGGCGCCATTGATCTGGTTCCTGATCGTGCGCACGACGCTCGGCTTCCGGATCAGGGTCACCGGCGAGAACCCGGAAGCCGCACGCTATGGCGGCATCCATGTCGAGCGGGTGCTGATCTCGACCGCGCTGCTGTCCGGGGCTCTGGCCGGGCTCGCTGGGGTCGGCGAGGTCGGCGGCGTGCATTTCCAGGTCATGAGCGACATCTCGCCGGGCTACGGCTATTCCGGCATCGTCGTTGCCATGCTGGCGCGGCTCAATCCGCTCGGCGTGGTGCCGGCGGCGATCTTCCTGGCCGCCGTGATGACCGGCGCCGAGGCGATGTCGCGCGCGACCGGAGTGCCGGCCTTCCTCAGCGACGTCATCCAGGGCACCGCATTGCTTGCCATGCTGGTGGCGCTGCTGTTCACCGCCTACCGCATCCGCCGCGTCGGAGTGGCCCGATGAGCGCGGTGTTCGAACAGATCTTTCAGGTCGGCTTCCTGGCCGCGATCATCCGCATCGCCACGCCGCTTGCTTTCGCGACGCTTGGCGAAATGTTCTCCGAGCGCGCCGGCGTGCTCAATCTCGGCATCGAAGGCATCATGCTGTTGTCGGCGATGACCGGCTTCACCGCCACCAGCCTCAGCGGCAGCCTGTGGCTCGGCGTGCTCGTCGCCGTGCTGACCGGCATGCTGATGGGTGCGCTGCATGCGCTGTTCACGGTGGCGCTGGGCCTCAGCCAGCATGTCTGCGGCATTGGTGTCACGCTGTTCTCCTCGGGCCTCGCCTATTTCCTCTATCGGCTGATCTTCGGCCAGCAATCGGTGCCGCCAAGCATCAAGGGGTTCGAGACGCTGCCTGTCCCGGTCCTCTCCAGCCTCCCGGTGCTCGGACCGGCGGTGTTCAACCAGTTTGCGCTGGTCTACATGGCGATCCTTGCCATTCCGCTGGCCGCCTTCGTCCTCTACCGCACGCCCTGGGGCCTGTCGGTGCGCATGGTCGGCGAAAATCCGCGCGCCGCCGATTCGGCCGGTGTCAGCGTCATCGCCACGCGTTTCCAGGCGGTCATCCTCGGCGGTGCGCTGATGGGGCTGGCCGGTGCCTTCCTGTCGATGGCACAGTTCAACGCCTTCACCTTCGGCGTGGTGTCGGGGCGCGGCTGGGTAGCAATCGCGCTGGTCGTGTTCGGCCGCTGGGATCCGTGGCGTTCGGCAGGGGCTGCGCTGCTGTTCGCCTTTGTCGATGCCTTGCAACTGCGTATGCAGGCGAGCGGGCTGGGGCATATCCCCTACGAGGCATTCCTGATGCTGCCCTTCATCTTCACGATAGTCGCCATGGCTGTCATGTCGCGCAACGCGGTGGCGCCGTCGGCCCTGCTCAAGCCGTTTCGTCGCGAGGAGCGCTGACAGCCAAGGGCTGTCAGCGTCCAGCTGGTCACATGGCGGTAAAGCCGTTGTCGACGAACAGATGCGTGCCGTTGACGAAGCTGGATTCGTCGCTGGCCAGGTAAAGCGCGGCCCTGGCCACCTCTTCCGGCTCGCCGATACGGCCCTGCTGCGCCGCCAGTGCGGCGTCTGAGACATCGATGCCGAGCCGACCGAGATCGGCAACCTCGCGCAGGCCGTGCGGCGTGCGGATGAAGCCGGGGCAGACCGCGTTGCAGCGGATGTTGCGGTCGCGGAACTCGACGGCGATGGCGCGCGCGAACATGTGGCAGGCGCCCTTGGTGGTGTCGTAGAGCACCTCCATCGGCGTCGCCGCCACCGCCGAGATCGACGAGGTGCAGACGATCGAGCCGCCACCGGCCGATATCATGCCGGGCAGCACGGCGCGCGTCATCAGGAACATCGAGCGCACGTTGACGGCATGCAGCCAGTCCCACTCCTGCACCGTCGTCTCCAGAAACGGCTTTATGACGATGGTGCCGGCATGGTTGAACAGGACGGTGATCGGGCCGAGTTTTTCGGTCGCGCCCTCCACCGCCGCCTCGACCTGAGTTTCATCGGACACGTCGGCGACCCAGTGTTCGGCTATGTGTCCCCGCGCGCGGATCGCCGCCGCGGTTGCGGCGGCTGCTTCGCCATTGCGGTCGATGATCGCCACCTTGGCACCTTCCGCGGCGAACAGCTCCGAAGCCGCTCCGCCCATCCCCGTCGCGCCGCCCGAAATGATAGCGACCTTGCCGGCCAGTCTCGCGCCCATTTTCCTGCTCCCCTGTCAGACGATTTCGTGTTTGCCGATCGGGGCGATGCTATCGCGCGCGCTCCGGGCGGCCAATGCATGATTTGGGTGCAGCGAGGACAAGGCCACAGGCTCCATTCAGGGCGAGAGCAATGCACGGCGTGACGGTCGAGCTGTGGCCAAAGCACGCCATCCCAGCAACTCGGTACCAATTCCTGATCAGATGTCAGAAAATTATTCTACCCATGTTCGAAAAATAGCAATCGACAAAGTCTACAAGTTTTATAGATTAACCGGCAAGACGGAGGTCGATATGTCCTATATCCAGAACGCCCAGACGGATCGCAGCAGCCAGCGGCTGGTCAACGCCCAGGCCTTTCGTCCGGCCTATGCCGGTGCTTTCGCCTATATCGTCTTTGCCCTTGCGTTCGTGTTCACCGGGGCAGTTGTTCTGGGCCTCATTCCCTGAGTCGTCAGATCGACCGGGACTAGCCGCCAACGCTTTCAGGCAATCGGAGTTGAATGAACCGGATCCTCGGTGCGCTCTCGCGCGGCTGGGGTTCGAATTTCACAGCATCAGTGATTCCAGAGATGGAGGAGATGGCAATGCCGATCGAGTTCACGCATGTCCCCAGCAAGACCGCCGACGCCGCTGTTCCCTTTTTCTACGACTTTGCCGAGACCGCGACCAAGCTCGGGCTGATCGAGGATGGCGGCTTCAGAAAGATCGTCGTCGACGATTCGGCCGGGCTGTTGACCAATATGGATCTTGCAGCCCAGGTGCTGGACCGGACGTCGTCGCTGGAAGTCGTGCTCACCCACTGGGCGGGCGTGGTCGAACCGACGGTGGCGGCGCGCCAGCTGGCGTCGATCGACAGGAAGAGCGGCGGACGGCTGGCGCTCAGGATGATCAGCGAACCGCTGAACGACGACGATGCCGAAACGCGGCCGGTCGGGCACACGGTCATCTGGCAGCGCATTGACGAATATCTGGTGCTGTTGAAGCGGCTGTGGTCGAACGACCGGCCGTTCGACCATGAAGGCGCGTTCTACAGCATCAAAGGCGGTTATGTGCCGCGCAAGGGTCCGCACGGCGCCGATCTCGTCATCCGCATGGGCGGGCAGTCCGGAACGGCGCTCAAGGTGACCGGTCGGCATGCCGATGTCTTCGAACTGGCGCCAGGCTCGATCGACGAGGTCCGGCAACTGATGGAGCGCGTGCGCGGCGCCGCAGCCGAACATGGCCGAGCCGGCAAGCTTCGCTTTGCGCTTCCGGTCAGGATTCACCGGGGCGCTTCCGCCGCCGGCTACAAGGCAGTCGATGTTGCCGGGCCGCCGGCCCAGGCGGCCCTGTCGCTGCTGGCCTATGCAGCTCTCGGGATCGATGAATTCATGACTGTCGGCGTCGACACGCCGCGCGAGATCGCAACGGCCGGCCGTGAAACGATCGCCCTGCTGCGCAATTCGCTGGCGCGTCGTGAGGCGGAGGTGCCGCAGCCCGGGGCATATGCGCCGCGCGTGCCGCAAGTGGTGCGTGCAGCGGGCTGAGCAGGCGCCCTTGGAATCAACCTGTCGCGCCACTCAGCCGCGACAGGCCTTCGATGACGGCGGCAGACTCCGCCAGCGCGCCGAAGACGCCGTCCTCGACCGTCACCATATGAAGCGCGGCCTCATGGGCCTTTTGATCGCCGCTGGCACAGGCATCGGAAATCGTCAGGCACTGAAAGTTGCGGTCGCAGGCCTCGCGCAACGTGGTGTGGACGCAGACATCCGTCGTGCAGCCGGTAAACATCAGATGTGTGATGCCTTGCGCGCGCAGCACAAGCTCGAAATCCGTATAGGTGAAGGCGCTGTTGCAGGTCTTGTCTACGATAATGTCCTGCGGCGCGACGTCGATCTCTGGAACGATCTGAAATCCCGGGCCTGAACGAAGCAGGATCTCGGTGCCTTCGAGACCGGCGCGCTTGCGGCGCCATTTCTCGTAAGGCGTCATGTCGGCCATGTCAGCCCGATAACCCTGCCTCGTGTGGATGATCCTGACACCGGCCTTGCGGGCGGCGGCGATCAGCCGGCCCACGGTCGGCAGGATCGCCCTCAGCGGCGAGGGGTCATATCCCTGCCTGGCAAAATAGCCCGTCGTCGACAGGAAATCCTGCTGCAGGTCGATGACGACAAGCGCGGTGTTTTCGGCGGCCAGCCTGCCGTCATAAGGGAAGTCGAAGGGCGTCGCCTTGATCATCTTTGGCTCCCGGTTTTTGGACCGGCACCATAGCACTTTGCAACAACGCGACGACACCAGATGCCGGCGGCGCGGATCCGAATTTCGCGCCGATATTGACGGTCGCGACCAATTATTGATCGTTACACTCACCTTCAATGTTGACTAGCAATATCATGTTTTATAATCAACCTGGCATCGGCCTGCCGACAACCAGTATCTGGAATTGCGGCGGCCGTACTGGAGAAGAGCCATGACCGTGGCTGGAATTGATGCCCAGACGGCCTTCCACATCGACGCGGTGCGCTTTGCTGTCGGCGAGCGGACGCTGCTCGCTCCGGTTTCGCTCGATCTGGAGGGCCTTCGACAGCAATGGAACTGACCTTGCCGCACGATCTGTCGCCATGGGGCATGTTCATGGCGGCCGATATCATCGTCAAGGCGGTGATGATCGGGCTGGCCTTCGCCTCCCTCGTCACCTGGACGGTATGGCTGGCGAAATCGCTGGAGATTTTCGCCGGCAAGCTGCGCATCCGTCATGCCGTACGGGCGATCAGCGATGCCGCCACCTTGAAGCAGGCCAGCCGTGCGCTCGACGGCAGCAGCGGCCCCGGCGCGCTTCTGGCGCGGGTGGCGGAAGAGGAGGTCGCACTCTCGGCCGGAGCGCTCGATCATGTCTCGGGAGACGGACTGAAGGAGCGGGTCACCTCGCGCCTGTCGCGCATCGAGGCGGCGGCGTCACGGCGCATGTCGCGCGGCACCGGCCTGCTGGCGACGATCGGCTCGACCGCGCCATTCGTCGGGTTGTTCGGTACCGTCTGGGGCATCATGAACGCCTTTATCGGCATCTCGCAGGCGCAGACCACCAATCTCGCTGTGGTCGCGCCTGGCATCGCCGAAGCGCTGCTGGCCACGGCGATGGGTCTTGTCGCTGCCATACCGGCTGTCGTCATCTACAACGTCTTTGCGCGCTCGATAGCCGGCTACCGGCAGATCCTCGCCGACGCCTCGGCGGGTGTCGAACGGCTGGTCAGCCGTGACCTCGACTTCCGCAGTGTCGCGCCGGCAACGGCGATGGCCGCGGAATGATGGTGGCGGACTAGCGGAGCAAGGCCATGGCAAGGAGAATCCGACAGACCATGGACGATCTCGAGGAAAGCCACGAGATCAACGTCACCCCGTTCATCGATGTCATCCTGGTGCTGTTGATCATCTTCATGGTCGCCGCACCGCTGGCGACGGTGGATGTCAATGTCGATCTTCCGGGCTCGACCGCTACGCCCGCGCCGCGGCCGGAAACACCGTTGTTCCTGACGCTGAAGGACGATCTGACGCTGGCGATCGGCAACGACCGTGTCCCGCGCCCGGCTTTCGCCGCCACGTTGGACAGCAGGACGAAGGGCGACAAGCAAACGCGCATCTTCCTGCGCGCCGACAAGGCGGTGGCCTATGGCGACCTGATGGAGGCGATGAACCTGCTGCGCCGGGCGGGCTATCTGAAGATCGCGCTGGTCGGCCTGGAAACGGGTCCCGCGGCCGATGCCCCGGCGCCCGCCACCACGAGAGCAGCAGTGCCATGACGCAAGCGGCCGCCTTGCCCTTGGTCGAGTTGTCGCGCTTCAGCCGCCGCGACCTTGGCTTGTGGGCGGGTGCGGCCGCGCTGGTGCTTGGAGCCCATGTCGCGGTCGCCTATGCCGTGCAGACCTTCAGCATGGTCGAGGAAGCCGATGGCGGCCCGCCACCGGCCCAAGTGATCGAGATGGCGCCGATGGTGGTGATGCCGGCGGTCGAGGAACAGGTGGCCGCGCTGGACGCGGTGACACCCGATCAGACCGAACCGACGCCCGCGTCCGAGAAGGCGCAGCCGGTTGTCGACCGGCCGCAAGTCGTCCCGCCCGACGAGATCGAACCCACCCGGACCGAGGTGGCTGAACAGGTCGACCAGCCGCCGCCGGATGAGGTCGCCCCCGATATTGCCGAGGCCGTCGCACCCGACGTGACTATTCCATTGCCACAACCCAAGCCGGTCGAGGCCCACAAGGACAAGAAACCGGTCGAGGCCAAGGCGAAAACGCCTGTCGACAGACCAAAACCGCGGCCGAGGAAGGAGACGGCGGCGCCGCCGAACACGGCGAGCATCGCCAGCGCCGATGCGAGGCCGGCCGCCAGGACGGCCGCGCCGAAGTCGGCGGAATCGGCATCGCGGTCCGGCGATTCCAGCAAATGGGACTCCCGCCTGGGGGCCTGGATCAAGCGGCACACGCGCTATCCCAGTTCAGCCAAGGCCCGAGGCGTGGAAGGCAAGCCGTATGTCGCCTTTACGGTCGACTCGTCGGGCCGGGTCCTGTCTGCCAGGCTCACCCGTTCCTCCGGGGATGCCGATCTGGACCGTGCTGCGCTCGCCGTGCTGCAAGGCGCCACCGTGCCGGCACCGCCGCCGGAACTCGGCGCACGCCAAAGCCGCACGGCACCGTTCGTGTTCAGCCTGCGCAACTAAGGTCTGTTGATATTCAGATGAGGCCGGCCTGCAAATGCAATCAAGGCCGCAATGGCGGCCGCATCGGACGGCCTACCCTTGATGATGTTGGCGACCTCGGTATCGGCCTGTTCGAACCAGTAGACCATGTCGGCGCTGCCGAGATCTGCGGCGGATCTTTTCAGCAGCGGCAGCAGGCCTTGCAACGCGCACAGTGTCTCCCAACGGTCTGGCCGGAGGATCGAACCTGCCGCCGCGCATGCGGCTGGCGCTTGCATGCGGCTACGCTCTCCTTGCGTGAGCGCGATTGTCCTTTGGCTGCGCCTTCGGGTGCCGCGGGTTGCCGCTGAGCTGCGGATGCCTGGCCGGCCGTGCGCCGCGAAGGACGTCGAAGGCTTCGGCATAGGCCATGCCCAGCAGATAGGAGATCATGGGAAAGCGGCTTGCTTCAGCCATCTGCACGAGCTCATTGGTCATCGACGAGATGTATTGAAGACTATCGATCTCCGACTGACGTAAAGATTGGTTTGGCACGTGCTTCTCCTGTCATCTGGTGGAACTCAGGGAACGCGTCACTGGCATACTAAGCCGACTAATTAATTGACCGACCCACCGGAGGCGGGCAGATTGCGGTGTCGATATGGTCGGTGAGGCGAACGAGACCAAGCAGGCGGTCGATCGCCGAATGTCCGAGCGCGGCGGTGGGGCATGCCGACGGGCCATGATTGGTCGCCGCAGGCATCATGTTCTGGCCGATATACCCGGCCTGCGAAAAGAAGACAGTCTGCGTGCCGGCGGCAATCGTCAGCTTCGGAGCGGGGGTCGCTTTCTTGGCCATTTTCATCCCTTCTTGACCCTCATGGGACCCGTTGAAAGACCCAAAAACGGGGATTCACGACAAGAAAGGTAAGGTCGAAAGAGTTAACGGTTTGTTAAAATTGTAGTAATGAAGCGCGCAAAAGGCGGTCTTGCGACTTATCTTTCCTGACGGTTAAGTGTAAAATATCGATTTTGTTCAGATGCAGAGTTTGACAATCGTTGGTATGCGCTCTTTTGGTGCATTTTTATTCTTATTTAGCGTAAACAGCGTGGCCGGGAGGGCTTAGCCCGTCCCGCGTGAGGCTGACCACCAGCTGGTCGACGCTCGGATCGTCGAGCCTGACGACATGTGCCATGCTGATGGCGTGCCTCGGGCGGATGTTGGATATGTCGTGCCGCATGATGACGGACACGAATGCCGGCCAAGCCTCGGTCAGAAGCATGGCCTTGCCCGTCAGCGTCGGTTCGGAGATGGGGGCCTATTGCACGGAGATCAGCGACGGCTCGCCAGTCTGGCGGCGGTTGATGCCGCTGAGACAAATCCAGTTCAGACGCGAGGTCGCCTCCCGATGGTGGTTGCCGCGCGCCTGTGCCCATGCCGATGCCCGCCGTCCGACCATCCGGTGACCCTTCTGATAGGTGACCGGTTCGGCTTCGCGCCGCACGAAGGTCACCGATCGCATCAACAGGCCGGGGCGGTGCGGAATCGAAATATAGGTGAAATAGGTGCCTCCCGCGATCGATGGACTGGGAGGGCGCATCATCTGAGGGAACAGGCTCTCGGAAATTGGCGGCAGGCCACGCCCCCTGGGCTCGGGGACGCCGGGATCCCGGTACAGTTCAGCTTCATCGATCCGGAAGTAAGTCGCATATCAGCTTGGCGGTGGCCTTGTTAGGAACGGTCTGTGCTTGCAGGTAGCGTTCGAACTGCGGTAACGACGCCCTCCAGGCGCGCCGCGATGTTGACGCCGTCACCCACGAGGTCGCCGTCGCTTTCCTCAACGACGTCTCTTGTGTGGATTCCGATGCGAAACTCAATAGGGCGCTCGATCGTAACACCTGCATTGCGTTCGAGCATGGCGGTCTGCACCTCGATGGCGTAGCGCACCGCGTCGACGATCAAGCGACCGGTCGTAGCGGCATCGCTGTCGCGGCACAGTCTGCCGCCTGTCGCGAATTGACCTTGATGTCCCCAGATGCCACTATGGAACGGTAGCTGATTGCGAAGACAAGACTTCTTGCCGCGGCGGCCGATCCCCTTGAACGCGCGGCTGGCAGCCTGCCTTAGTCGACTACCCATGCTGATTTGCGTCTTGCGGTTGGGTGACATGAATTGAGCCCAACGAACGAGACCGGCGACTGCTTTGGTGTTCAATTCTCAAACGGCTCGGATGGAGGAGCAAATGGCCAAAGACGTAGACACAAGTGCAGCCCCGCCAAGTGCTGAGCAACTGCGACTGGCTCTTCTGAAGGAGCAGATGGCAGAGGTAGACAAGCAGGAAAAACTGCGAGCGAGAGAGAATGAGGAACTCACTAAGTTTACAAACAGTTTCCTGAAGGACCAAGTGAATGACGATGAAATCGCAATGGTCCGCCGCCTGGTGATGAACGCTGTCAAGAATGGCAAGTACGAAGCACTAGTATACAGTTTCCCTTCGGACCTGTGTACCGACAGCGGCCGAGCCATCAACAGCTCTGATCCGCAATGGACCGAAACCCTCCAGGGTAAAGCCAAGCAATTCTACCAGCGCTACTTGGACATTGGGAAGCCGCAAGGTTACAAGCTCAAAGCCATGGTTATTAACTTCCCGGGTGGAGTTCCCGGTGACATCGGCCTGTTCCTCAATTGGGCGCCGGAACGCAAATAAAAACTAGTGGTGGTTTCTGAAGTGGCTGGTCAGAACACGCCCGGAACCACGTTGCGCGGAGTTGCATCGTCCACGAAGTCGTCGGGTCGCTTTTGGCGTTTGCTGAAGTTCGGTTTTTCGAACTCGACGTGCTCATAGGGGATTGAGCTCAGAATGTGCGAGATGCAGTTGATGCGCGCGCCCTTCTTGTCATTCGACGGCACGATCCACCAGGGCGCATGCCTTGTGTCTGTTGCACGGATCATTTCGTTGTAGGCGTGGGTGTACTCCCACCAACGATTGTATGACTCAATATCCATCGGGCTCAGTTTCCACTGCCGAAGGGGGTCGTCGGCACGCTGCCGGAAACGCCGTTCCTGCTCTTCCTCGCTCACATCGAGGAAGTATTTGAGCAACGTTACGCCGCCTTCTACAATGGCGGCCTCAAGAGTCGGTACCTGTTCGAGAAAGCGTCGCGCCTGCTTGTCGCTGCAGAAACCCATGACGCGTTCGACGCCGGGACGGTTGTACCAGGAGCGGTCGAATATGACGACCTCGCCTGCCGCAGGAAAGTGCGCGAAGTAGCGCTGCATATAGAGTTGGGTCTTCTCCCGATCGGTCGGCGCCGGCAGCGCGACGACCCGAAACACCCGCGGGCTGACCCGCTCGGTCAGGCGCTTGATCACTCCGCCTTTCCCGGCGGCGTCACGGCCCTCGAAAACGATCGCGATGCGGGCGCCAGTCTTCTTCACCCAAGCCTGAAGGTGAGCAAGCTCAACATGCAACCGGGCGAGTTCTTTCGCATAATTTTTCCCTTCCGATTTTTCCTCCACATGCTCAGATACGACCGCCGACTTGTTCTTCTTCTTACCCATGGGTTCCTCCCTTCAACACAACTCACACGGTGCAAATTCCTTGAAACGTCATGCGCGGGCCTCGAACGCATGATACGCGTCTTCGAGAATGTCGAAAACCATGTCGGAGCCAATGTGCTCGATTACGCCGGCCCGAACAAGGATGTCCCGCGCTTCGGCATGAAGGTCCGCCAGGCCAAACCTGATCCCGCGATTGCGCAATTCGTCAAATAGCTCCTCCAGCATTGCCGCTGCCGAGCTGTCGATCTGGGAAATTGCACTTGCATCGATCAGCAGCCAGCGGGTGTCGATCGGCAATTCCTCGGCAATGGACCGCAGCCGCGATGCGACGTAATCGGTGTTGAAGAACAGCAGGCTGCCCTGGACAAGGCAAACGGCAAGGCCGGGCACCTGACGGGCCTCGGGCGTTCGATGCAGTTTGTAGAAGCCGTCATGGCCTGGAACACGGCCGAGCATGGCGTCGCGGGGAAACATCAGCTTGCACAGAACATAGACGAGCGTCGCACCGATCGCGATGACGACCCCGTTGAGCACGCCCAGACCGATCGGACCCCACATCGCGATGAGCGCGAAGACGAACTCCATGCGGCTGATGCGCCAAATCTGCCTAAGGGCCGCGAGATCGATCAGGCTGATTGCAGTAGCCGCAAGAATCGCCCCGAGCGCAGGGATCGGGATAATCCTTAGGGTCTGCCCGAGAAACAGCAGTGTCGCGATCAGGGTCACGGCAGCCACGATGCTCGAAACTTGCGAGCGCCCGCCAACGGACAAGTTAACCGCCGTGCGCGAGTCGGAGGCCGTAACCGGGAAGGCGCCGAAAAGGCTCGCGGCTATGTTCGCAGCGCCAAATCCGATGAGTTCGCGATTTGGATCGACCGGGTAGCCGCCTATTGCCCCAAAGCTGCGGGCCGTAATGATGCCGGCGCCGTAGCTCACGACGAAGATCGCCGCAGCGCCGAGGACCAGCGTCTGGATCGGAAGGCCAGCAATCGCTGGCAACGACAACGAGGGCAACCCTGTCGGAATATCGCCGACAACCGCAATGCCGCGTCCTTCAAAGTCGAAGACGGCTGAAAGCACTACGGCGAGGACCACAACCAGCACTGGCCCGGGAACCGGAAAACGCATGATCCGTACGATCTGCAACAAACCGAACATCCCCATGGCCAGCAGGAGAGACTGCCAATGTATCGATCCGGCCTTGCGCAGAAGTTCGAGGACCGGTCCGAGCAGGCCTTCCGCCTCGATCTTGACTCCGGTGAAGCGACCGATTTGCCCGATCAGGATCGAAAACGAGATACCGATGAAGAACCCAGTCAGAATGGGGCGCGAGAGGAAGGTCGCAAGAACGCCGAGCCGAAGCACCCACGCCGCCAGGCAAAACAGCCCAACGCCTAGCGCAAGGACTGCTGCGACCGCTGTTCGGTCCACTTCGAGCCCGACTGGCACGCTCGCTGTAACGGCAACTAAAACCGCCGCGAGCACCGTCATCGTAGCCGCGTCCGGGCCGACTATGAGCTGACGCGAGGGGCCAAAGATCGCGTAGGCCACCAGCGGCGCGATACTCGCGTAGATGCCGGTCTCTGGCGGCAGGCCCGCTATCGCGGGGTAGGCGATGGCACTGGGAAGCCCAACCGCGGCAACTGCAAGCCCGGCGGAAACATCGCTTCGCACCCAGCCCATTTGATAACCGTAAAGACTTGTAGGCACGGAAAGGCGCAAGCCCACCGGGTTGAATCCTTAGCTGGCATAGCAACTTTATTAGCGTAAACTAAGTCTACAGATTTGTAAAAGGCCTGACAACAATCAGCCATGAGCGAGATCGAGTTAAAATTTCTCCTCGACGAACTGACGTCGACCCAACTGAGCGCGCGCGTGAAGGCGCTTAAGCTGGCTACTGGCCGCCCGAAAACCAGGACGCTCAGAAGCATCTATCTCGACACCCCTGGTCATGCGCTGAAGAAGTCAGGAGTCGCGCTCAGACTCCGGCGCGACGGGCGACGTTGGATACAGACCGTCAAGACCAAGCCAGAGCTGCATGGCGGCCTGTCGCAGGTTGGCGAGGTGGAGAATCCGGCTCCGGGCGGACGGCTATGTCTCGAAGCGATTCCCGACGCAGCGGTCCGGGAGGAGGTCATTCGCCGCGTGAACGGCGCGCCGCTTGAGCCCGTCTGCGAGACCGTGATCAGGCGTTCCGTCAGCGAGCTGTCCCTTGAGGACGGCACGCGTGCGGAACTGGCAATAGACATCGGCGAAATCCACGCGGGGGAGCGCTCGGCCGAGTTGCGTGAACTCGAGATCGAACTCATCGAGGGCAACCTGGGCGGACTGTTCGACATCGCGCATCTTCTGTTTCCTGACGGGGGCCTGAGGTTCTCCTGCCTTTCCAAGGCGGCGCGCGGCTATCTCCTCGCGGAACAGGGATGGATCGACCCGCCGCTCGCGCCCCGCAATGCCGAGGACGTTGCGCTCGATCGGGCTCAGATCGCCGAGCAGGCGGCACGCGACGTCCTTCGCGAGTGCCTCGAGCAGATCGCCACGAATGTCGTGGTCATCCGGAAGCTGGACGATCCCGAAGGGCCGCACCAGTTGCGGATCGGCCTGCGCCGATTGCGAAGCGCGTTCTCTGCCTGCGGTTCCGTTCTGAAGAGCCCGGAAATGACGCGGCTCAACATGGAAGCCCGCTGGCTTGGTCAGGAGGTCGGGCGTCTCAGGGATATCGACGTGGTGGCGAACGACATCGTGCGACGGGAGGCCGAGGCCCACGTGGATGAACCGGGTTTGCCGCCCCTGGCCGATGCTCTCTCGCGGCAGGCGGGGCGGCAGTGTGATCACCTTCGCAAGCTTCTCCCCGAGGCGCGCGTGCAGGCGTTCCTGATCGACTTGGCGCGGTTCGTGGAGGCGCGAGGCTGGCTCGTTCCTCAGGATTTTGGCCAGACCGAGCGGCTTGCAGCGCCGGTCGTCGAGTTGGCCGGCAAGGCACTCAGCAAGCGCTGGAAAAAGGTTAGCAAGCGCGCGCACGGACTTGAGACCTTGACGGTTGAGCAACGCCACGACCTGCGGAAACAGCTGAAGACGCTGCGCTATGCGGTTGAGTTCTTCTCTCCCTTGTACCCGGCGAAACGTGTTGAACAGTTCCTGAAGCAATTGAAGAAACTTCAGGCGGTCTTCGGCGACCTGAACGACGCGGCGATGGTCAGAGCCATGTTGACGGGGGCGGAAGCGCACGGCGCCGGCGATCCGACCGCGCAACGCGCCATCGGATGGGTGATCGGGGCGAGCCAGGCGCGTGCCGAATTCGGCTGGGCTGGCGCAAAAACCTTGTGGGAAAACCTGGATGAGATCCGCCCCTTCTGGAAGTAACTCGGCACCGCGACCGACATGTCTGACACAAGCGCCAATGGGTGCCTAATTAGTCTTGGTTGAAACGCGTCGTATAATGCTGAATGGCCGCCCGAACATTGGAAAATAAGCGCTCGGGTCCCAGCCGATTGGCGAAGCCTGAGGCCCGGATGTATTCAAGTACGCTGGGGTTCAGCCCTACCAGCCAACACGTCACGCCTTGCTCGGTCATGCGGCGTTCACCCTCCATCAACATCTGGAGGGCTGAATACTCGATGTCGAAAACCCGGCTCATGTCGAGCGCGAGGACACGCGGCTTATGCTCGGCGACCAGGGTCTGGATCCGATCCGCGACCCGTTGAGCATTGGCGAAGAAGAGCCGTCCCTCAGGCCGAAGGATCAACAGGCCCTCGAATGTCTCGTCGTCCGGGTGCTCGGACGACAACGGCCGGAGTACGTCGGCTCCCCGTTTGCGGCCGATAACGTAAACGTTTGGGTTCGCCGCCTGACTGGCCAAGCCCGCCAGCGACAGGACAATCGCCACGACGATTCCCTGGAGCGTGCCGAAGGCAAGCACGCCAAGGAAGGCCGCCAGCGCCCATCGAAACTCCATTCGCCGGACCTTGCGGATGGAGATGAACTCGGCCGGCTGAATTAGTCCAATCGAGTAGACGATCACGATTGCCGCCAGCACAGCCTGGGGCAACAGGCTGAGCAGAGGGGCAAGCAGCAGCATGGTGGCCGCTGCGGCGGCGGCCGTGACGAGCGACGCCATCTGCGTGTGTCCGCCGACCGCGCGGACCACGGCGGTCTGGGAGGTACCACCCCCCGCCGGCATGGCGCCGAACAAAGCGCCTGCCAGGTTGGCGGCGCCAGTTGCAAGAAGCTCGCGGTCGGGCTTGATGGGTGGCTCGGCGGGGTCGGCAAAGGCTCGGCCGGCGGCGATCGTTTCGGTGAAGCTCATCAATGCGATGCCGAGAGCGCCGGGCAAGAGTTGCTGGACAAGGCTGAGACTGGGCAAGGTGACCGACGGAAGCGACTGTGGAATGAACCCCACGGTGCCAACGCCCAAGGAATCCAAGCCAAGGAACCACGAAAGCACGATCCCGGCGCTCACCACTACGAGGGGAGCCGGCGAATGGGGCCAGAACCGCTCCATCGCCAACAGCGCGAGTATTGCCGCGATGGCGATGATCAGAGTGAGCACCGACATGTCGGGCAAATGGTGCGCCACACTCAAAATGTCGCGCAGGAAGCCTTCCTTCGCAATGTGCACGCCAAGCAGCTTCGGCACTTGATCAAGTACGATCACAAGGCCGATGCCGGCCTTGAAGCCGGTTAGAACGGGAGACGAGATGAAATTGGCGATGAACCCGAGGCGAAGCACGGAGGCCCCGATCAGCAGGGCTCCGGTCAGCGCGGTGAGCGTCGCAGTCGCGGTGATCAGCCTGCCCGGGTCACCGTCCGGAACTGCGAGCCCGAGCTGTGTCCCGGCGAGGATCGCAAGGGTGGTCGTAGAGCTTACACTCAGGACACGCGATGTGCCTAGCAGCGCGTAGACGATCATCGGCACGAACGCCGTGTAAAGCCCGATACTTACCGGCAGGCCCGCAACCGTCGCGTAGGCCATCGCCTTAGGCAGGACGACGGCTGCGGCCGTCAAACCTGCGACCACATCGAGGCGTTGGACTGCAACGACCGAGGGTGTTCTCACGCCGCTTTGCCAGCGCTCGTTAATCGAGCGACCTTAGTGTCAGTTTTGGGTTCTCAACATAGCGCGTAACTCCTCGGCAAGGAAGAGCGCTCAATTACGCGCCGTCCTGGGCTCTAATCAGTTGGCAGTGCGGTCCGCCTACAAATGAAAGCGGATGAGGCAGCGGCAGCTTGACGGGCGGGCGATCCAGTGGTGCCGGGCAGCCGAAACTATTCTGGACAATGCGGTAACAAGGGGATCATATAAATGCGCGTAGGCGTATTGTGTTCAACCAAGTGGGGGACACTTGATATGGTTGCACAGCTCACAACAGGCGAACGCCAGCTTGCGATCGTTGTTCTCTCGCTTGTCGCCCTCCTAGGGCTGGCCATGGCTGCCGCCGGGCGCGCAGACCCAATCGGCGTGCATGGCTTCATCGTTTTGGCAATTTGCTGTGGTCTCATTTTTGTGGTGCTCGGCGCGTATTACGCACCGGAGCCGTCTCCAGAACGGCTGGAGCATTACTATGACGACCCCAGCAAGGTCGGCATTGTGCTCACCATGGCCTGGGCGGTGGTCGGGATGTTCCTCGGCGTCTGGGTCGCAAGCCTGCTCGCGTGGCCGGACCTGACCTTCGATGCAGCGTGGGCGAGCTTCGGCCGCCTGCGCCCCGCCCATACCAGCGCCGTCATCTTCGGGTTTGGCGGCAACGCGCTGATCGCCACCTCCTTCCACGTTCTCCAGCGCACGTCCCGGGCGCGGCTGCCGGACCAGTTCAGCCCATGGTTCGTGCTCATCGGCTACAATCTGTTCTGCGTGGTCGCGGCGACCGGCTACTTCATGGGCGTGACACAATCGAAGGAATACGCCGAGCCTGAATGGTATGCTGATATCTGGCTGGTCGTCGTCTGGGTAACGTATTTTGCCATCTACATCCGCACGCTGGCGCGGCGAAAGGAACCGCACATCTATGTCGCCAATTGGTACTATATGGCCTTCATCCTGGTTGTTGCGATCCTCCACATCGTGAACAATCTTGCCGTCCCGGTATCGTTCGGACACGCCAAGAGCTATTCCGTTTTTTCAGGTGTCCAGGATGCGATGGTTCAATGGTGGTACGGCCACAACGCCGTCGCGTTCTTCCTTACAGCCGGCTTTCTCGGCATGATGTATTACTACCTGCCAAAGAGGGCCGGGCGGCCTATCTATTCCTACAGGCTTTCCATCATCAGTTTCTGGGGCATCACCTTCATGTACATGTGGGCGGGTTCCCACCACCTGCTTTACACGGCGTTGCCACAATGGGTTCAGACGCTGGGCATGACCTTCTCGCTGATCCTGCTGGTACCTTCCTGGGCTTCGGCCGGAAACGCACTCGCCACGCTCAACGGCGCCTGGCACAAGGTCCGCGACGATGCGACCCTGCGCTTCATGATGGCCGCGGCGGTCTTTTACGGACTGACCACGTTCGAGGGGTCGTTCCTGGCCATTCGCCCGGTCAACTCGCTATCCCACTACACTGACTGGACCGTCGGACATGTACACGCCGGCGCGCTTGGGTGGGTCGCGCTGATAACGTTCGGCTCGATCTACTGTATTGTTCCGTGGCTCTGGAAGCGCGAGCGTATGTATTCAGCGCGGCTGGTCGAAGTCCATTTCTGGTTGGCCATTATCGGAACGGTTATCTATGTCTTCGCGATGTGGAATTCGGGCATCATCCAAGGCCTGATGTGGCGGACCTACAACGAGAACGGAACGCTGACCTACTCCTTCGTGGAGTCCATGGTCGCCATGCATCCCTACTACATCGCGCGCGCCTTTGGCGGTCTTCTGTTCCTGATGGGCGCTATCGTCGGTTCCTACAACATCTGGATGACGATCCGTGGCGAGGCGGAGGTCGCCCCTGAGTCCGCAGACCTCCCCGAGCCCAGGCTCGCGTCCGCGCCGGGGGAGTAGGACATGGCCGAATTTCATCGCAAGATTGAACGCAACGCCATGGGCTTCGTTCTGGCCATCGTCGTCGTCGCCAGCATTGGCGGCTTTGTCGAGATCGCTCCACTGTTCACGATCGACGACACGGTCGAGAACGTGCAGGACATGCGGCTCTACACCCCGCTGGAGCAGGCTGGGCGCGACATCTACACGCGCGAAGGTTGCTACGCCTGCCATTCTCAAATGATCCGAACACTGCGCGACGAGGTCGAACGCTACGGTCCTTATTCGCTCGCCGTTGAATCTAAATACGATCATCCGATGTTGTGGGGATCAAAGCGCACGGGACCGGATCTGGCCCGCATAGGCGGCAAATATTCTGACGCCTGGCAGGTCGCCCACCTGATCAATCCCCGCGACGTCGTGCCGGAATCCGTCATGCCGAAATATGGCTGGCTGCAGCGCAACGCCCTGCGCATCGACGACCTCGGCGAGCATTTGGCCGCTCTCAGGGACGTCGGCGTTCCCTATACGGACGACATGATTGCCAACGCGACCCAGGATGCTCTCGGCCAGGCCGCTCCGGACGGTGATTTCGCCGCCGGCGTTGTCAAGCGCTACGGGCAGGCAACGCAGGTCAGGGCTTTTGACGGCGATCCGGGAACCATCACGGAAATGGATGCGCTGGTCGCCTATCTCCAGATCATGGGCCATCTCACCGACGCTGCCTACAAACAGGCGGCAGCCGCGGAGCCTGCAAAATGAACTTCGACCATGACACCGTCGTCGGCTTCACGAAGAGCTGGGGGCTGTTCTACCTGATCGCTATGGCAGTTGGCGTCCTGATCTATGTTTTCTGGCCTTCGAACTTAGAGCGGTTCCACGCGGCCAAGAAGAACATCCTCGATGAGGACGACAAGCCATGGAAGTAGGCGAACGCGATCCCGTCACCGGGCAGCTGACGACGGGTCATGAATGGAACGGCATAAAGGAGCTCTACACTCCGGTACCGCGGGTCGTGATCTTGTTTCTCGTCCTCACGACCCTGTTCGCGGTGGGATACTGGATCCTTATGCCTGCTTGGCCCTTGGGGCGGACCTACACGAAGGGCCTGCTTGGGGTCGATCAGAAAACGACGGTCGAACGTCAGGTCGAAGAGGCCACCGCCGAACGCGCGCTATGGACGAAGCGGATTGACGAGATGGATTTCCCGGCGATCAGGGCGGACCCCGCGCTGATGGAAACCGTGCGCGAAGCCGGAGCGACGCTCTTCAAGGACAATTGCGCGGCGTGCCACGGAGCTCGTGGCACAGGAGGTAAGGGTTTTCCCGACCTGACGGCAGCCGCATGGCTGTGGGGCGGCAATCCAGAGACGATCGTCGAAACGCTGCGCGTTGGGATCAATTCGGCGCATGACGAAACACGGGTCTCGCAGATGCTCGCCTTCGGCCGTGACGGAATCCTCAGCCTAGCGCAGATCAACGATGTGCGTGCCTACGTTCAGTCTCTCGGCGGGTCGACCGAACCCACCGTCGCTTCGCCTGAGGCCGTTTCTCGCGGAAAGGAAGTCTTTGTCGCGAACTGTGTTGCTTGTCATGGAGAGGATGCCAAGGGCAAACAAGACGTAGGCGCTCCTGATCTCACCGATGCCAATTGGATCTATGGGGGAGATAGCCAGTCGATCCACACGTCGATCTATTCGGGGCACCAAGGACAGATGCCGTCCTGGGAGCAGCGCCTTTCGACGACCCAGCGCAAGATCCTCGCACTTTATGTCCTGTCACTTTCGGAGAAAAGATCGTGACGGTCGCCGCTGAAAAAACAGAAGCAGGGATCGCTCCACGGGCATTCTCGCGCGGCAAGGCCTTGGCGGTCGCCTTGGTTGCCGCCGGACTTGCCACATTCACCGTTGCAAACGCGCATTTCCTCTACGTGGCATTCATGTCGCAGCCGGACTGCGTTCCACACAGCAAGGTGTCACGAGCCGCCATTCCGGGAGGCCTCTACCAAGCCGCCGATCCGGCTTGCTAGGGCCTTGCGAACACGGCAATGAACCAGGCAGGGCAGGAAGGAACATCACAATGGGCAATGTCGATTTGACAGCGGATGGCCCTACCTACGTGGGGGCCCGCAATCGCCATCTTCCAGCCGGCGCCGCCCTCGGCTGGCTGCGCGCCGGTTGGCGTGACCTCATGGCAGAGCCGGGTTCCAGCCTCGCCTACGGCCTCGCTGTGTTCATCGTTTCAGTCGCGATCGTCGGAGGCCTTTTCTTCCTCGGTCTCGACTACATCCTGTTTCCCGCCATCGCTGCCTTCATGGTCGTCGGTCCGCTCGTCGCCATAGGTCTCTACGAAAAGAGCCGGCTGATCGAGGCCGGCGAGCCGGTTTCGCTGCAGCGCATGATCTTCGTCAGGCCGGCCTCCGGCGCCCAGGTGCTGTTCACCGGCGTCATCATGCTGGGGCTGGCCTTGCTGTGGATGCGAGCCGCAGTCATTATCTATGCGCTGTTCTTCGGTTTGCGGCCGTTTCCAGGCCTCGACCATGTTGCTTCGATGCTATTCACCACGGGCATCGGATGGGCCATGCTCGCCACGGGCACCGTCGTCGGCGGGGTTTTCGCGGCGTTTTCCTTTGCGATCAGCGTTTTCTCGGTACCGATGCTCCTCGACGAGCGGACGGACGCTTTTACGGCAATGGGCATGAGCATTTCCCGCGTCTGGAACAATCGGCCTGTCATGATCGCTTGGGGAGCGATTGTGCTTGCGCTGACCGCGGTCGGCCTGCTGACAGCAATGATCGGCCTGATCGTCGTCTTTCCACTGCTCGGGCACGCTACCTGGCACGCCTACAAGGCAATCAAATGACGTCGGCTATGCTCAGGCCGCAAAAGGCTGCTGACCCATGACCTGTTGCGCGCCCGGTGCGGAGGCCGCCTTGTCGATCGCCGGGATTGATGCCGGGTCGAACCCGGCGGAGGAAATCCGGCTGGCCAGTCGTGATCTCGGTAACGGCGCCCGCCAATCCGCTCTTTCGGTTCCCGGTATTCATTGCGCGGCCTGCATCGCAACGGTCGAAAGTACCCTGTTGACATTGCCCGGTGTGGAATTTGCCCGCGTGAACCTCTCCATGAAGCGCGTCACGGTGAATTGGCGTGCGGCGGAAATCAGCTCGCCCGATCTGATCGGGGCTCTGAGCGCCGCCGGCTACGATGCACATGTATTCTCGATCGAATCCGATCCGCGCGATCCTGAGTATTCGCGGCTCATCCGGGCGCTCGCAGTTGCCGGGTTCTCGGCAATGAACATCATGATTCTGTCCGTGTCTGTGTGGTCGGGCGCCGATGCGGGCACACGTCAAGCCTTCCACTTGATATCGGCGGTGCTTGCGCTGCCTGCCTTGATCTACTCGGGGCGGATTTTCCATGCCTCTGCGTGGTCTGCGCTTCGCCAGCGACGGACCAACATGGACGTGCCGATTTCGGTTGGTGTGACGCTTGCCTTCGCGCTTAGCCTCTACGACACGGTCCACAACGCCACTCATGCATATTTCGATGCTGCGACTTCGCTTCTGTTCTTCCTGCTGATCGGCCGTACACTCGACCATTTGATGCGTGAAAAGGCCCGCTCGGCGGTGGCTGGCCTGGCCAGGCTGGCGCCTGCAGGCGCAACGATCATCGAAGCCGATGGCCAGCGGCGCTACGTCCCGGTTGGCGAGATCGAGCCCGGAGCGTCCCTACTCGTTGCCGCTGGTGATCGAATCCCGCTCGACGGGGTGGTGACGGAAGGCGCTTCCGAACTCGATTGCTCGCTGGTTTCGGGCGAGGCCGCACCCAAGCACGCCGGACCAGGGACCATGATCCAGGCAGGGTTGACGAACCTTACGGGTCCGTTGACGGTCAGGACCATTGCGCGTGCGGACAGCTCATTCATTGCCGAAATGGTCCGGATGATGGAGGCAGCCGAGGGCGGACGGGCGCGTTACCGCCGGCTGGCCGACCGGGCCGCCGCCCTCTATTCTCCGGTGGTGCACGTGATGGCCCTGCTGTCGTTCCTCGGCTGGATATCGGCTACCGGCGATTGGCACGCATCGGTCACGATCGCGATAGCCGTCCTGATCATCACCTGCCCCTGCGCGCTGGGCCTTGCCGTGCCGATCGTCCAGGTCGTGGCCGCGCGCCGCCTCTTCGAGAAAGGTATCATGGTCAAGGACGGCTCGGCGCTGGAGCGGCTTGCGGAAGTCGACACCGTGCTTTTCGACAAGACGGGAACCCTGACACTTGGAAAGCCGCGCCTCGTCAACGCCAGCGACATCGAACCGTATGCCCTGGGAATCGCGGCGGCGATCGTCGCCCGTTCCAGGCATCCAATGTCTGCGGCGATCTCGGACGCTGTACAAAACGGTCAGGCATTTCCGGAGTTCGACCGGATTTCAGAACATCCGGGCTGTGGAGTGGAAGCGCGAGCGGGAAACAATATCTATCGCATCGGCCGACCGGACTGGGCGCTTGGCCGCAAAGCCGCAATTTCCGATGAGCGCGCTTTCTCCGTTTCGCTCCTCGTGAAAGACGGCGCGCCGTTGGCCAGCTTCGTATTCGAGGACGGCAATCGTCCTGATGTTCGAGAGACGGTGAGCCGGTTGCAGCGGCAAGGCCTTGCTGTCGGAATCCTCTCTGGGGACCGACGACCTGTCGTCGAAGAACTTGCGTCATCTCTCCGGATCGACAGCTTCATGCCGGAACTGCTTCCATCCGGAAAAGTTGCGCGCATCGCCGAACTGCGCAAGGCCGGAAGCACGATTCTGATGGTCGGCGACGGCCTGAACGATGCTCCAGCGCTTGCGGCCGCGCACGTGTCTATGGCGCCCGCGACGGCAGCCGATGTCGGCCGCAACGCCGCGGACTTCGTCTTCTTGCACCCGAGTCTTTCGGCTGTGACGGACGCTCTCAAAATCTCGCGCAATGCAGGAATCCTGATTCGCCAGAATTTCACGCTGGCGATCGGCTACAACATCATCGCGGTACCAGTCGCCATCCTCGGCCACGTGACTCCGCTTGTGGCAGCGGTCGCGATGTCGCTGTCTTCGATTGTCGTTGTGTCCAACGCTCTTCGTCTCAGCAATCGTCCATGTCGAAAACCGCCCCGCTGGCAAGCCGCATCGACTCACGCCAACATTCAAGCGATGGCTACAGGATCATGAGCTACCTGTCCGTTCTCGTGCCGATCGCAATTCTGATGGGCCTTGCAGGGCTCGCCGCCTTCATGTGGGCGCTGCGTTCAGGACAGTATGACGATCTCGACGGGGCGGCCGAGCGAATCCTTATGGATGACGACCAGGAATGAAACAGCGAGGAAGCAAACCTTCTTGCGGACGGTCGATCTACGACTCAAATTCAAAGGCCCAGTTTAGGAAAATTTCGGACTGAGATGACCTGTAGCCTGCGGGGTTGTCGAAAGTTGAACGAATGACGCTCGCAACCGGAAGGTCGGCTTCGCATCTTCCTTGGAAAATTGTGGGCACGGAAATGGACCCAGAGAGACGGGAAGCAAATACACCTGCAGAAGGCCTCGAGATATGGTCTCAGTCACGGCCGAACCAAAGAGCAAAGGATGTAACCTCGGACAACACGAGGGCTTTTCCGAGCAGGTACGTGGCCAAAGGTTCCAAAATCCGCTGGTGGAGCTGAGGAGGATCGAACTCCTGACCTCGTCATTGCGAACGACGCGCTCTCCCAGCTGAGCTACAGCCCCGTCCAGCGGATGGGCGCATTTATCGGGCGCCGCGCTTTCCTGTCAAGGCGGCGTTTTGCCGAAATCCGCGGCTGCCGGTCGTCAGGCCAGCACGCGGAGGACGGCGGCCCTTGCCGGTTTCGCCTGCAATGGCTACATGTCGGCAACAATTGGAGACCGGCATGCTCGCCCTCATTCAAACAATCGTCATGGCGCTTGACCTCTATTGGTGGGTCATCATCGCTTCGGCGATCTTTTCCTGGCTCTACGCCTTCAACGTCGTCAACTCGCGCAACCAGTTCGTCGGCAGCATCGGCAACATGCTGTTCCGGCTGACGGAGCCGGCGTTGCGGCCGATCCGGCGCTTCATACCGGACCTTGGCGGCATCGACATCTCGCCGATCATCCTCCTGCTGATCCTGTTCTTCCTCCGGCAGTTCCTGCTCACCACTGTGGCGCCTCTGGTCTTGTGAACCCATGACTGCATGAGCACGCCGTTCCGCCTGCGCGATGACGGTATCGACCTGTTCGTCCGGCTGACACCAAATGCGGCGCTGGACAGGCTCGAAAGCATCGAGACCTTGGCGGATGGGCGAAGCCACCTGAAGGCCCGCGTCCGCGCCGTGCCGGAAAACGGCGCCGCCAATCAGGCGCTTGAGCGGTTGCTGGCCAAGGCGCTGGGCGTGTCGGTGTCCGCCGTCTCGATTGTCGCCGGTGGTACCGCCCGGCTGAAGACCGTGCGCATTGCAGGCGACCGGGCGATGCTGGCGAAAAAAATCGAGGCGCTCGGCCAGCAGTCCTGATGCGCTGGCGGTTCAATCCCCCAGCGGCAGACGCGGATCGTCGACTTTCAACGTGTTCACGCTCTGCTTGATGCGGCGCAGGTTTTCCAAAACCTTTGGTCCGCGCGTCTCGGCGACCGATGTGACGATCATGTCGACGATCGACAGCAGTGCGTAGCGCGACGATGTCGGCTTGTAGATGTTGCCGTCCTCGAGCGACTGGAAATGGATAACCGTGTCAGCGGCTTTGGCGAGTGCCGAGTCAGGCGGGGTGATGGCGATGGTGGTGGCGCCATATTGCTGGGCGACCTGCACCGCATCGATGACCGATCGGGCATAGCCGGAAACCGAAAAGGCGATCAGCGTGGTATCGGGAGTGGCAACGGCGGCGTACATGCGCTGCAACTGTCCGTCGATCTGCGCCAGCACCGAGACGCCCAGCCTGAACAGCCGGTTCTGCATCTCGGTCGCCATCATCGAGGAAATGCCGCCCGACCCGATACACAGAACGTTGCCGGAGACGGCGATGCGCGCGGCGACGGCGACCAGCGTCGTCATGTCGAGGTTTTCGCTGGCGCGCTGGATGGCTGATATCGCGGCCTCGGTGATGGCGGAAGCGATGCGTTGTTCGCGGGCGTCGCGGCTCAACGGCTCCGGCGACAGATACTGGCCGCCGATGGCGATGGCTTGCGCCAGATAGAATTTGAAGTCGCGCAGGCCCTCGCAACCGAGGTTGCGGCAGAACCGGGTCACCGTCGGCTCGCTGACGCCGACGCGGGCGGCAATTTCCGAGATGGCCGCCTTGGAGACAAAATCGAGGTCGGCAAGCACGAAGCCGGCCAGCTTGCGATCCGATTTCGTGCCGTCCTGCAACATCAGTTGCAGGCGCGTAATGATATCGGCCGGCGTCTTCATATCCGTGTTTTCATACGGGCAGGCCCGTCGCCTTGTCGAACAGGTGGATGTTGCCGGGATCGACGCTCACCGGCAGCACGTCGCCCGGCCTGACTGGCACCCTGTCACGGAACACGGCGCGCACCGTGTCGTTGTCGATGGCGCCATAGACATGGGTTTCGGAACCAGTCGGTTCGACGACATGCACCTTGATCGCCATCGCGTCGGCGGCCTCGCCGATGACAAAATGTTCGGGCCGGATACCGGCCTCCACCACACTGCTCGCCGACATCTGCTTGCCGGCAAGCGCAAGCCGCCCGCCGCCGGTCGACTCGAACCAGGTTTTCTCAGGCGTTGTCTTGAGAGAACCGGAAACAAAACTCATCGAAGGCGAGCCGAGGAAGCTGGCGACGAATTTGTTGGCCGGTCGGTCATAGAGCTCCAGCGGCGCGCCGACCTGCTGGATCCTGCCGTGGTCCATCACGACGATGCGGTCGGCCATGGTCATGGCCTCGATCTGGTCGTGAGTGACATAGACGATCGTCGATTTCAGCCGCTGGTGCAGCGCCTTGATCTCGACGCGCATCTGCACGCGCAATTGCGCGTCGAGGTTGGACAAGGGCTCGTCGAACAGGAACACCGACGGTTCGCGCACGATGGCGCGGCCCATGGCGACGCGCTGGCGCTGGCCGCCGGATAGCTGGCGGGGATAGCGGTCGAGATAGGAGAACAGATTGAGGACGCCTGACGCCTTCTTAACCTTTGCGTCGACCGTGGCGCGCGCCTCGCCGCGGATCTTCGGGCCAAAGCCGATATTGTCCGACGCCTTCAGATGCGGAAACAGCGCATAGGACTGGAACACCATGGCGATGTTGCGCTGCTGCGGCGGCAGCGCGTTGGCGCGCACGCCGCCGATCAACAGGTCGCCGGAGGTGATCGTCTCCAGCCCGGCCAGCATGCGCAGCAGGGTCGACTTGCCGCAGCCGGACGGCCCGACCAGCACGACGAACTCGCCGCTCTTGATGTCGAGGCTGACGTTTTCAAGGATATTGTGCTGGCCGAAGGATTTCGACAGATCGCGGAACTCGACGTCGGTCATGGTCACGCTCCCAATATGTCATCGATGAATGGCAGGCAACCGGCGGTCAGGCCAGCATCCACCGGCATCACCACCCCTGTTACGCCCGATGCGCGATCGGAGGCAAGGAAGGCGACGGCTTCGGCCACCTCCGAAGCGTTGACGATGCGGCCGAGCGGATAGAGCCGCTGCAGCTTGCCGAGGATTTCAGGATCCTTGGCAAGGCGATGGTCCCAGGCGGCAGTGCGGATCGATCCTGGGCAAACCACATTGGCACGCAGGCCGCTGCGGCCGAGCTCGACGGCAATCGCCTTGGCATAGGCGTTGATCCCGGCCTTGGCCGCCGCATAGGCGGGATTGCCGAAATGCGCGATTGCATTGACCGATGAGATGAAGACGATGCTGCCGGAGCCTTGGGTAGTCATCGCCTTGATCAGCGGATCGGCGAACATCATGACGCCGGTCAGGTTGAGGTCGAGCTCCTGTCCGATCTTGTCGGAGTTGAGGGCAGGGAGCGTCTCGGCGCGCGTCCAGCCGGCATTGTTGATGAGAATGTCCGGCACGCCATCCCGGTCGAGGATCGCGGCGATCGCCGCGTCTATCGACGCCCGGTCGAGAAGGTCGAAGACATGGCCGGAGGCAAGGTGCGGGCTGTTCAACGCTTCGCTGGACTGGTCGCAACCGACGACCCTGGCGCCCCGTTGCGCCATCAGCGCCACGATGGCGGTGCCGAGGCCGCCGCCAGCACCGGTCACCACGACAGTCTTGCCTTCGAATTCAGCCCTGCTTTCGAACTTGGCCCTGCCTTCGAATTCGGTTTGCGAAACCACCGTGTGTCATCCTCCGGGAGCTCTGACATTCGTATCAGGCCTAGTTCACTAAATGTAATTAAGCAACAGAATAATCTGCTTGCAAGCCTTCAAATCATCGATAATGTAGGAAAGTCACATAATCTTCTGTGCCGGTCGCGGAGAGGCGCGCAGGTGCAAAATCAAAATGGGAGACATCAAATGAGCCTTGCAAAATGGACTGTCGGCCTGATGGCCGGAATGAGCATGCTGGCATTTGCGGCGCAGGCAAATGCGGGCGAGGTGCGCGTCACTGTCGCCGAGTACAGCGCCAAGACTGGACCTTATTTCGACAGCGTCAAGAAGGAATTCGAGGCGGCAAACCCCGGCATCACCGTCAAGTTCGAAGTGGTACCGTGGGATGTGCTGCTGCAGAAGCTGACCACCGACATCACCGCCGGCACCAATGCCGATCTGTCGATCATCGGCACGCGCTGGCTGATCGACTTTGTCCAGCAGGATGTCGCCGAGCCGCTCGACAGCTATATCAAGCCCGACTTCAAGGGCCGCTTCATCGACACCTTCCTGTCACCCTCGATCATGGACGGCAAGACCTACGGCCTGCCGATCGCGGCCTCGGCGCGTGCGCTGTACTACAACAGGGAACTGTTCGAGAAAGCCGGCATCGCCAATCCGCCGGCAACCTGGACCGAGCTGCAGGAAGACGCGCGCAAGATCAAGGCGCTCGGTTCCGGCACCTTCGGTTTCGGCCTGCAGGGCAAGGAGATCGAGACCGACGTCTATTACTACTATGCGATGTGGTCCCAAGGCACCGAAATCCTCAACAAGGACGGCACCTCCGGCCTCGGCACGCCGGGCGCGCTCGAAGCAGCCAAGCTCTACAAGTCGATGATCGACGAGGGCCTGACCGAGCCGGGCGTCACCTCTAACAACCGCGAGGATGTGCAGAACCTGTTCAAGCAGGGCAAGGTCGGCATGATGATCACGGCACCCTTCCTGTCCAACCAGATCAAGGACGAGGCGCCAAAGCTGAAATACGGCGTGGCGGCCATTCCGGCCGGACCGACCGGTGCGCGCGGCACCTATGGCGTGACCGATTCCATCATCATGTTCAAGAACTCCAAGAACAAGGACGAGGCCTGGAAGCTGCTCAATTTCCTGTTCACCACCGAGCAGCGCGCCAAGTTCACGCAAGGCGAAGGCTTCCTGCCGGTGAACAAGGAAGAGGCCAAAATGGACTATTATGTGAACAATGCCGATCTGGCGGCGTTCACCGCCCTGCTGCCCGACGCCCGCTTCGCACCGATCATCCCAGGCTGGGAAGAAGTCGCCCAGATCACGTCGGACGCCATGCAGAAAATCTATCTCGGCAGCGCCGAACCCGAGGCGGCGCTGAAGGACGCCGCTGCCAAGGCCAATGCAGTGCTGAAGAAATAGTGCTGAGGAAATAGGGCGTCTCTCCCGCGCCCGTGGCGCGCCCAGACGATCGGGCGCGCCACACTTTTCCGAGGCGAATTTCGAATTCGCCACGGAGCGGGTCATCGTTCAACAGAAAACGCCTGACAGCTCTATCTCTCCGTTTTCAACGCAATCCAGGACGGAAAACCGCTCCACATTTTTCCTGGAATTGCTCTAGGTCAGCCGATGCAAAATCGCTTCTTGCCCTATCTCCTGACCTTGCCCAGCCTGTTCCTGGCGGCTGTCGTCATCTTCTGGCCGGTGTGGGACCTGGTCCAGATCTCGACGCATGAGGTCAGTCGCTTCGGTCAGCTTCGTGAATTCAACGACTTCGCCAATTTCGCGGCGCTCGCTGCCGATCCCGATTTCATGGCCGCGCTCTGGCGCACCGGACAGTGGACGGTGCTGGTCGTCGGTGGCGCGCTGTTGCTGTCGATCCCGGTAGCGATGATCCTCAACACCGATTTCTATGGCCGCGGCGTCGCCCGCGTTATCATCATGCTGCCCTGGGCGGTGTCGCTGACCATGACCGCCGTGGTCTGGCGCTGGGCGCTGAGCGGCGAAAGCGGCATGCTGAACTCGGCGCTGATTGGCCTCGGCCTCATCGACCACAATATCCAGTGGCTGGCGAGCGCGGAGACCGCCTTTCCGATGCAGGTGCTGATCGGCATCCTGGTGACGGTGCCGTTCACGACGACGATCTTCCTCGGCGGCCTGTCGTCGATCCCCGACGACCTCTACGAGGCGGCAGCACTCGAAGGCGCGACATCGCTGCAGCAGTTCCGCGAAATTACCTTTCCGTTGCTGAAACCGTTCATCAACATCGCCATCGTGCTCAACACCATCTACGTCTTCAATTCATTCCCGATCATCTGGGTGATGACGCAGGGCGGGCCGGCCAATTCGACCGACATCCTGGTCACCCATCTGTACAAGCTGGCCTTCCGCATCGGCAAACTGGGCGAGGCTTCCGCGGTCTCGCTGGTGATGTTCGCCATATTGTTGGTCTTCACCATGATCTATGTGCGGCTGGCGATGCGGGAGCAACGCGGATGACGAGTAAGCTGAAGCGTTCGATCATTGCCTGGCTGCTGCTGGCGCCGCTGATCGTGGTGACGATCTTTCCCTTTGCGGTGATGTTCCTGACTGCCGTCAAGCCGAGGCAGGAAGTGCTGTCGCCGACCTGGTGGCCGAGCGAATTCCGCTGGTCGAATTTCTCCGACATGTGGGTGGCGACCGGCTTCGGCCAGGCGCTGCTCAATTCGCTCTACGTATCTGTTATCGCCACGGTCGGCGCCATCCTGATTTCGGTTCCCGCGGCCTACGCGATGTCGCGCTTCCGCTTTGCCGGCTACGGCGCCTTGCGCCAGTTCCTGCTGATCTCGCAGATGATCTCGCCGATCGTGCTGGTGCTCGGCCTGTTCCGGTTGATGGCAGCCTGGGGCCTGGTCGAAAGCACCACGGCGCTCGGCTTCATCTACATGGCCTTCAACGTCGCCTTCACGGTGTGGATGCTGCAGAGCTATTTCGACACCATCCCGCGCGATCTCGAGGAAGCGGCCTGGATGGAAGGTGCCGGCCGCTGGCTGACCCTGCGCAAGGTGTTCCTGCCGCTCTGCCTGCCAGCGATCGCGGTGACCGCCATCTTTACCTTCATCAATGCCTGGAACGAATTCGTCGTGGCGCTCACCATGCTGCGCAGCCAGGAAAGCTACACGCTGCCGATCCAGGTGTTTTCGCTGGTCGCCGGCCGCTACACCATCGAATGGCACCACGTCATGGCCGCCACGTTGCTGGCGACCTTGCCGGTGGCAATCCTGTTCATCTGGCTGCAGCGCTACCTCGTCAGGGGGCTGGCGCTCGGGGCGGTCAAATAGCCGCTAGGGCGGTTCATCGTTTCACGGAAACGCAGAACCGCTCTATCTCTTTGTTTTGACACAATTCCGGACGGAAAACCGTTTCGTACTTTTCCTGGAATTGCGACAGCATCCACGGAGTTCTCATGCGCATCTTCACCGCCTCGCTGGCGACGGAAACCAACACCTTCTCGCCGGTGCCGACAGATCGGGCATCGTTCGAGATGGCGTTCTATGCCGGACCCGGCAAGCATCCGGAGACGCCGACGCTGTGTTCCTCGCCGATGGTCTCCCTGCGCCGGCGCGCGGCGGCCGAAGGCCTGACCGTCATTGAGGGCACCGCCACCTGGGCGGAGCCCGGCGGCCTGGTGCAGCAGCAGACCTATGAGGCGCTGCGCGACGAGATCCTCGGCCAGCTCGAGGCGGCACTGCCGGTCGATGCCGTCATTCTTGGCCTGCATGGCGCCATGGTGGCGCAAGGCTATGACGATTGCGAAGGCGACCTGCTCGAACGAATCCGCGAGATGGTGGGTCCGAAGGTGGTGATCGCCTCTGAGTTCGATCCGCACAGCCATCTGACACCCAAGCGTGTCGCCGCGTCAGACATCATGGCCTACTTCCTAGAGTTCCCGCACACCGATTTCTACGAGCGTGGCGAACATGTCGTCGAGCTTGGCCTCGCCGCGGCGCGTGGTGAGATCAGGCCTGTCATCTCGACCTTCGACTGCCGCATGATCCAGGTGCTGCCGACCAGCCGCGAGCCGATGCGCTCCTTCGTCGACCGCATCAAGGCGCTGCATGGCAGGGATGGCGTGCTGTCGATTTCGATCGTCCACGGCTTCATGGCGGCCGACGTGGCCGAAATGGGCACGCGCATCCTGGTCGTCACCGACAACGACAAGGCCAAGGGCGATGCGCTGGCGGAACGGCTGGGGCGAGAACTCTACGCGCTGCGCGAAGAGACGGCGATGACGATGTTGAGCGCCGCTGACGGCATCGATCGGGCGCTGGCCGTGCGCGCTGAAAACCCGGGCAAGCCGGCGGTCGTCGCCGACATCTGGGACAATCCCGGCGGCGGTGTGCCCGGCGACGGCACCGTCGTGCTGCGCCAGATGCTGGCGCGCGGGCTGAACACCATCGGCGTTGCAACAATCTGGGATCCGATCGCGGTGACCTTCTGCCTGGCGGCAGGCGAAGGTGCCGTCATCGACCTGCGTTTCGGCGGCAAGGCCGGCCCGCAGGCCGGCGAGCCGATCGACGCGCGGGTGCGGGTGCTGAAGGCCGTTCGGGAGGGCTGGCAGAGTTTCGGGCCGAGCCGGGTGACGCTCGGGCCGACGGCGCTGGTGCGCATCGAAGGCACCGAGGTCGACATCATCCTCAACACCAATCGCACGCAGACCTTCGAGCCGGATATCTTTTCCAACATCGGTGTCGATCCGATGGCCAAGGATATCTTGCTGATCAAGTCGACCAATCATTTCTATGCCGGCTTCGAGCCGATCGCCGCCGAGATCATCTATGTCTCGGCGCCGAGTTCGTATCCGAGCAATCCGGCGGTGACCGATTACAAGAAGCTGACGCGGCCGGTTTGGCCTAGGGTGACGGACCCGTGGGCGGTAGAGCCGGGATAAGGGATTGCCAGCGTTGCGACCTTGCGCGGCCTGTCCTTCTCCCCCACGGGGAGAAGGAAAAAGCAGGCGCTACACCAGCCCGCGCTTGACCATCATCGCATGGGGCGACGGCATCTTGCCGCGAAACGCCGTGTAGAGCTCTTCGGGGTCCTTCGAGCCGCCGGCGGCGTAGATGTTCTTTCTCAGCTTCTCAGCGAGACCCGGGTTGAAGGGATCGCCGGTCTCCTCGAAGGCGGCGAAGGCATCGGCGTCGAGAACTTCAGACCACATGTAGGAGTAATAGCCGGCCGAATAGCCGTCGCCGGAAAACACATGGCCGAAATGTGGAGTGCGATGACGCATCGCGATGGTTTCCGGCATGTCGAGCTTTTCAAGCGTTTCGGCTTCGAAACGAAGTGGCGCTTCTGGTGCATCCGGCCGCGCGTGATAGGCCATGTCGATCAGCGCCGAAGAGGTGAATTCGACCGTGGCGAAGCCGGCGCCAAAGGTGCGCGCCGCCAGCATCTTGTCGAGCAGCACCTTCGGCATCGGCTTGCCGGTCTTCACGTGCAGCGCGTGCTTTTCCAGAACCGCCGGCACCGTCAGCCAGTGTTCGTAGAGCTGCGAGGGCAATTCGACGAAATCGCGGCTGACCGAGGTGCCGGAAACCGACGGCCAGGTGACGTCGGTCAGCATGCCGTGCAGCGCGTGGCCAAATTCATGGAACAACGTTCTCGCCTCGTCGACCGACAGCAAGGCCGGCTCGCCGGCCGGCGGCTTGGCGAAGTTCATGATGTTGTAGATCACCGGTTTCGACCCGTGGCCAAGCTTGTACCCGGACTTGAGCGCGCTCATCCAGGCGCCGGAGCGCTTTGATGGCCGCGCGAAATAATCGGCGAGGAACAGGCCGCGTTCGCTGCCATCGGCGTTTCTTACCACGAAGACGTGCGCATCCGGATGCCATACGGCAATGCCTTGCTTTTCCTCGAAGGTGATGCCGAACAGCCGTGTCGCCACGTCGAAGCAGGCGTCGATGACGCGGTCTAGCTGCAGATAGGGTTTTAGTTCGGCCTGATCGAAGGCGAACTTTTCGGCGCGCAGCTTCTCCTGGTAGAAGCGCCAGTCCCAGGCGGCGAATGTCTCGTTGCTGCCGGCCTCCGCCGCCAGCCGCTGCAGTTCGCTCTGGTCGGCGGCGGCCCTTTCCACTGCCTTCTCCCAGACCGGATCGAGCAGCGCATGCACTGCCTTCGGCGTCTTGGCCATGGTGTCGTCGAGCTTCAGCGCGGCAAACGAGCCGTAGCCGAGCAGCTTTGCCTTTTCGGCGCGCAGCTTCAGCATGTCGCGCACGACGATTGTGTTGTCGGTGGCGCCGCCATTCTGGCCGCGCATGGTGAAGGCGCGGAAGGCGATTTCGCGCAGGTCGCGGCGTTCCGAGAAGGTCGTGAACGGCTCGTAGATCGAACGAGACAGGGTGACCGCATAGCGGCCCTTCTGGCCGCGCATCTCGGCGGCTTCGGCCATCGAGCTTTTCAGGAAGTCCGGCAAACCGGCAAGATCTGCCGCGTCGAGGAACAGCGCCCAGTCGCGCTCGTCGGCAAGCACGTTCTGGCCGAAATTCGTGCCAAGCGACGACAATTCCTCGTTGATCCTTGCCAGCCGCTTCTTGCCGTCGGCGTCGAGCTTCGCGCCGGAGCGTACAAACCCCTTCCAGGTCTTCTCCAGCACCCGCAGCGTCTCGGCATCGAGCTTCAGGCTTTCCCGGCGCTGGTAAAGGTCGTCGATGCGGGCGAACAGCCGCTCGTTCATCGAGATTGCCGAGAAATGCCTGGACATTTTTGGCGAGATGTCGCGCTCCAGTGCCTGGAACGTGTCATTGGTGTGGGCGCCGGCGCGACACCAGAAGATCGACGAGACACGGTCGAGTGCCTCGCCGCCGAGTTCCAGCGCCTGCAGCGTGTTGTCGATGGTCGGCGCGTCCTTGTTGCCGGCGATCGCCTCGATCTCCGCCTCATGCGCCTTCAGCGCCGCGTCGAAGGCCGGGGCAAAGTCGTCGTCGCCAATGCGGGTGAAATCAGGCAGGCCGAGCGGCCCCTGCCACGCGGTCAGCGGATGGATGGCGAGGTCGACGGCTTTCGTGGAATGCATGGACAATCTTTCCTTGGTGAAGGCAGGCCGGGCGCCGGTGAAGGCGGTGGGCTGGGTGAGTTGGTACCGATGTAGGGCGCAGGTTTGCCGCGCGCAACAGTGCCACCGGTCAGGTTTTCGTCAGTAACCGTCGCAATTCTCGGCGATCGCCGCTTGCGAGCTCGCGGTGATGCGATTGTCGGTCACCGCGAAGGTTTCCTGCATCAGCATGTCGTTTTTGGGAAAATCATAGCAGGCGATCACGGTGGTGACCCCGCCTTCGCTTTTCTCGATCCGGTGCCGGATCTCCGCACCCGCAACGGCGCCTTGCCATTCATCGATCGAGGCGATGAATTCCTGCTTGCTCTGCACGATGCCGAGGTCGTCCAGCTTGATGCGGACGTCGTCGGCGAGCAGGTCGGACAGTTCAGTGCGGTCGGCGACCAGGAGGGCCGAATACCATCGGCTGATGATGGCGCCATCGTCGGCATAAACTGGACTGATCGAAAACAGCAACGCTGCCGCGACGAAAGTGATCGAACGGCGATCTCCCATCATGTGCTGCCTCCGTCTTCCTGTTCGACTATCAGCTCACCCGAAGAGCCGGTTGTCACCTTTCGCTGGCGCGTTCCTTCGGTTCTGGATCATGGTCTACGCCATCTCCGGCCGTTCGAAATCGCCGGTCTCCTTGTTCATCACCCAGAGTTCGCCGGTCGAAATGTCAAACCAGGCGCCGTGCAGCGACAGCCGCCCCTTGCCTTCGAGGATCGAGACGCAAGGAAAGGTCCTGAGATTGGCGATGGAATAGCGGATCGAAATACGCTCCAGCGCGGTCTGGCGCTCCGACGCCGTCATGAACGTGCTGGAGGACACGGTCTCGGCCGCTGGGGCGATGAGGCTCATCCATTTGCCGATGAAGTCGCCGGGAGACAGCGGTGCGGACGTGGTGTCGAGCGCGGCGCGGATGCCGCCGCAGCGACCATGGCCCATGACGACGATGTTCTTGACCTTGAGGCTCTGCACGGCGAATTCGAGTGCGGCAGAGGTCGAATGGAACTCGCCGTCGGGCGCGTAGGGTGGCACCAGATTGCCGACATTGCGCAGCACGAAGAGTTCGCCGGGGCCGGCGTCGAAGATCGCTTCGGGGGCCGCGCGGGAGTCGCAGCAGGCGACGATCATCGTTTCGGGTGCCTGGCCTTCGCGGGCAAGCTCGCGATAGCGTCCGCTCTCGGTCAGATAGCGGCCGCTCATGAAACTGCGGTAGCCGGCGAGAAGATGGTCGGGGAGATGGGGCATGGGCGGCGTCTGGAGCCTTTCCGGGTTGGATGCGGCAGCTCGTTGCGGTCTAGAGCGGGTCACCGTTTCACGGAAACGTCGAACCGCTCTTTCTGTTTTGCTTTGGCGCAATTCCGAACGGAAAACCGCTTCACACTTTTCCTAGAATTGCTCCAGAGAGCCTCTAACGGCAAAAGCCTCTTGCGGGCAATGCCGAATTGCAGATGGCTGCCCGCCAATCGCCATCCAAGACGCATGGCTTGAGCTATTGGGTTCACGCCCAGATGGCGACGGGGATGCCAAAACCGTCGCGGTCCGGAGGGTCGGGAAATGGCCGTGCCTCGCCGCCGGCAATGCGACCGGCAATCAGCATCATCGCCGCCGCATCGAGAAAATCATCGGCGGCTGCACCGCGCGGCGGCGGCTGATCGAGAAAGCCCATCTCATAGCCATGCCGGCTAAGCAGCGCCTTGCGTTCCGCTATGCCGGCCGGATTGATGCTGCCCTTGATCTTCTTCGGCAGCTGCATGGCCTGGTCGCCGTTCAGCCGGCAGAAAGCGACTTCCGGATGCGATTCGAAGATGCGGCCACGCAATTCGGGCCGGGCGATGAGCAAGGCGTCGATCTCGCGGATCTTGGCAAAAATACCGAAGGCCTGGATCGAAACGCCGCGCGGCGGGTCTGATGTGGTCATGGCCACCTCGCTTGCCCGGCGATGCGCGGCATACCAGGCTTCGATGGTGGTGAAGTCGCCCGTATCGGCATAGAGCGCGGCGCGGGACGGGATCGAAAAGACGCTGGACTGCCGTTGCCCGAGCAATGGCCGCACCAGCGCTTCCGGTCCGCGCCCGCCTTTGCTCGAAAACTCGGGCAGACCGATCGGCATGTCGACGGCGAGAACCGCGTCGGCAGGCAGTGATGCAAGCAGGGCTGTGAAACTTGCAAAGACATCGACAGAGGGTGTGGAACCGGGGCTACGAGGTATCGAGCCGGGATCGCGCCGCACGGCGATCCAGCCGGCCTTGCAGCCGTCAACGCCGACAGTCACGACGGTCGTGGCCAGGGTCACGCCCGCCGGTCCCTCCCCGGATGCGTGAGGTGGCGAAGCTGCACCATCGCCATCGGGTTCGCCAGGCTCTGCGCATCGGTTTCGAGCTGCAGTTCGTCGCCGCCGCGCTTGGCGGTGCGCGCCAGGATCTCGTAGACCGCCGCCGTGGTCGACTGCAGCGCCTTGATCGCCGGCTGGCCGGACAGGATGCGCGCCAGGTAGACGGCCGCCGTCAGGTCGCCGAGACCGTTCGGCGGCTTGTCGATGAGGCGGTGCTCGGCCAGCAGCACCTGGTTGCCGTCGAGCAGCAGGTTGCCCGTGCCACCGGTCATCAGCGACGGCGCCGAGGTGACAAGCATGGTCGATGGCCCGGCGTGAAGGGCGGCCGCGATTACCGATTTCAGGTCGGGCAAGGGTGCGCCGGCCATCCATTCCAGTTCGTACCGGTTGGGGGTGGCGATGTCGGCGATCGGCATCAGCCGATCACGCATGGCGGCGGCAGTCGGTTCCGGCACGTAGAGGCCACCCGAATCGCCCATCACCGGGTCGCAGATATAGACGGCGTCAGGCGTCTTTGCCTTCACCACGGCGACCAGCGAGGCGATGGCCTCGGCCTGGCCGGCCTCGCCGAGATAGCCGGACAGCACGGCGCCGACTTCACCCAGCCACGGCGCACGCTCAAGATCGGCCATCAACGCCTTGAACTGGTCGAGCGGCGGCACGATCCGCGTCGCCCGCCCATGACCGGGATGCCAGGGCAGGATGATCGTCGGCACCGCCCACACCGGAAAGCCCAGTGTTTCCAGCGCAAAGACAGCCGCCCGGTTGCCGACCGAGCCGCGCGCGACATGGCTGGAGATGACGATGACCGCACGCGGCGCGTCGGTTTTTTCGGCGCTCATTGTTCTTTGATTCCTAACTGCCCCGGATGACGTAAAGCACGAGCCAGACCATCAGGCCCAGCGTCAGCAGCAGGCCGAGTGTGCGGCCAATGCGCGTGCCCCAGACTTCGATCGGGTCGGCACGGTCGGCATCGGCCGCGGTGACGTGGTCGCGCATGCCTTTCGTGCTGCGCGCCACAAACGAATTGCCGGCCGGATCCGTCTCGCGCGCGATGCGCTCGAGGATACGGCGCGATTCCCTCTCGCTGTCCTGGCGTTCCGCCATGATGATGTCCCGTTTCGTCGAGACCTTATCGCGTTCGCGCGGCCAAACACAGGGCCTTGCAACGGCACCGGGCGTGCCAGGCAAGCGGGCCGACGGTCGGGCGGTTTTCTTGCCCGCCGATTGTGGTAATGCTTCGCATGCAACTTCTACCGAGGGACCTCATCATGTTCGCCCAGCGCCTTGCTCCACCATCCATGTTCCGCACGCTGCCTGCCTTCCTGATGATGGCGATCGTGCTGCCGCTGCTGGCCGGCTGCGGTTACAACACCATCCCGACGGCGGAGGAAAACGCCAAGGCGGCATGGAGCGAGGTGCTGAACCAGTATCAGCGCCGCGCCGACCTCATCCCCAACCTGGTCGAGACGGTCAAGGGCTATGCCTCGCACGAAAAGGACACGCTCGATGCGGTGGTCGAGGCCCGCGCCAAGGCAACGCAGATAACGGTGACGCCGGAAACGCTGAAGGATCCCGAAGCCCTCAAGAAGTTCCAGGATGCCCAGGCAGGGCTGACCAGCGCGCTGTCGCGGCTGATCGCGGTATCGGAGGCCTATCCGGACCTCAAGGCGAACCAAAATTTCCTGGCGCTGCAGGCACAGCTCGAAGGCACCGAAAACCGCATTGCGGTGGCACGGCGCGACTACATCCAGGCGGTCAAGGACTACAATCTGACGCTGAAGACCTTCCCCTCGGTGCTGTGGGCGACCTTCTGGTTCCGCAGCAACCAGCCCTTCGCCAACTTCACCATCGACGATGACAAGCTGCAGACGCCGAAGGTCGATTTCGGCACCAAGCAGGGCGGATAACGAGCGCTTGGTGAGTCTGGTCTCTGTCGACCTTGAGCTACGTCCCACCCCCCTCTGGCCTGCCGGCCATCTCCCCCGCAAGGGGGGAGATCGGCAGCTTTGGCGCTTTCGCCAATCGTTTGCGTTGCGGAGAGTACGCTGCCTGTTATGACAGCCAATCTCCCCCCTTGCGGGGGAGATGGCCGGCAGGCCAGAGGGGGGTGGGAAGAAACGCCAACCTGGCATTCCTAGCGCTATTTCTCAGCTTCCTCTTCCTCCCGTTCACCGCCCTCGCCGCCGACCTGCCCGCCCTGACCGGCCGCGTCGTCGACAATGCCGGCATCATCGATGCGGCGACCAAGGCGGCGTTGACGCAGAAGCTTGCCGACTTCGAGACAAAAGGCTCCGACCAGATCGTCGTCGCCACCATCAACAATCTCGACGGCGAGGAGATCGAACCTTACGCCAACCGGCTGTTTCGCTTCTGGAAACTCGGCCAGGCGAAGGAAAACAACGGCGTCCTGCTGCTGGTGGCCAAGGACGACCACAAGATGCGCATCGAGGTCGGGTATGGTCTTGAAGGCACACTGACCGACCTGCACACCAAGCTGATCATCGAGAACGACTTGGTGCCGGCCTTCCGCGCCGGCGATTTCTCCGGCGGCATCAGCAAGGCCGTCAACGACATGATCATGGTGCTGGAAGGCAATCCGGAGGAGCTGGTGGCGCGTGGCGAGCGCAACCAGCAGGCGCCATTCAATTCCGACGACCTGTTCTTCGCCGTCTTCATCAGCATCTGGGCGATCATCTTCTTCGGCAGCATCGCGGTCTCCGTCCTGCCGCCGATCTTTGGCCAGAAGCTTGGTCCCGGCCGCTACCGCTGGCTCGGCATGACCTTCGAGCCACACCGGCGGTCGTCTGGTGGCGGCTGGTCGTCGGGAAGCTCCGGCGGCGGCTGGTCTTCGGGCGGTGGCGGTGGCGGCTTTTCCGGCGGCGGCGGTTCGTCCGGCGGCGGCGGTTCCTCGGGAAGCTGGTGATCGCATGACAACACGCACCGTCAGCCTGTCGAGACCCTGCCGGTTCGCCGCGGCAGTCCTGGTGGCCGTGACGGCGCTGTTCGTCGGGTTCACGGCCTTTGCCGCCGAGTTGCCGGCGCTGACCGGCCGTGTCGTCGACAATGCCGGCATCATCGACACCGCGACCAAGGCGGCACTGACGCAGAAACTCGCCGATTTCGAGACAAAGGGCTCCGACCAGATCGTCGTCGCCACCATCAACAGTCTCGACGGCGAGGAGATCGAACCCTACGCCAACCGGCTGTTCCGCTTCTGGAAGCTCGGTCAGGCCGGCGAGAACAATGGCGTGCTTTTGCTGGTGGCCAAGAACGACCACAAGATGCGCATCGAGGTCGGCTATGGGCTGGAAGGCACGCTGACCGACCTGCACACCAAGCTGATCATCGAAAACGACATGGTGCCGGCCTTCCGCGCCGGCGACTTCTCCGGCGGCATCAGCAAGGCCGTCGACGACATGGTCATGGTGCTGGAAGGCAATCCGGAGGAGCTGGAGGCGCGCGGTCAGCGCAATCCCGCCCATAACAGCATGCCCATCGACCCCATCGTCGCGGTGTTCCTGATCCTGTGGGGCACAATGTTCTTCGGCGGGTTGGCGATGGCGTTCCTGCCGCCGACGTTCGGCACAAAGCTGTCGCCGGGCGTGTACAAATGGCTGGGCATGACGTTTCGTTACGGCCGCGGACCGAGCGGATCCTCGGGCAGCAGCTGGACAACGGGTTCGTCGTCGGGCAGCGGCTGGTCGTCGGGAAGTTCCGGTGGCGGGTGGTCGTCCGGCTTAAGCAGCGGCGGCGGGTTTTCGGGTGGCGGTGGCTCATCCGGTGGTGGCGGTTCTTCAGGAAGCTGGTGAGACAAGATCATGGCGACACGACCGATCAGCCCGGAAGATCATGAGCGCATCGCCACTGCGATCCGCGCCGCCGAAACCAGGACCGATGGCGAGATCTACTGCGTCATGGCGCATGCCAGCGACGGCTATTTCTTCCCGGCCGCCTTCATGGTGACGGCAGGCATGCTGATCGTCAGCCTTGCCGTTGGTTATGGGCTGGAGGCCTGGTGGCTGTCGATCCGGCTGCCGCATTTCGTCATCGCCCAGCTGCTGGCGCTGGCCTGCGTGCTGGCCTTGTTGTGGGCGCTGCCCGGCCTGCGCATCCATCTGGTACCAAGGCGGATGCGTTATCAGGCGGCGCACGCCAATGCGATCAAGCAGTTCCTCGCCCGCAACGTCCACCGCACCGCGGCGCGCACCGGCGTGCTGGTGTTCGTCTCGATCGCCGAACGCTACGCCGAGGTGGTCGCCGATTCGGGCATCGATGCCAAAGTCGGCCAGCATGTCTGGGATGGCGTGGTGCGCGACTTGACCGCGCATGCCGGCGACGACCGGCTTGCCGATGGCTTCGTCAAGGCGATCGAAACGGTGGGCGCGGTGCTGTCCGAGCATTTCCCGGTCACGTCGAGCGACACCAACGAACTCGACGACCATCTCGTCGAGATCTGAGCCTCTCCAAAACGGTCTCGAAGCCACTTCACCGACGCGATGATCGTCTGTGAGAAAGCGGTCGGCGGGCCGCGCGGACTCTTGCAATCGGGCAATGCGGGTTTATGGTTAAGAAATCATGAATACGCTGACGATCGACATAAGGAAGGCCGAACCGAGCGACGCAGGCGCCATCGCCGAGGTGCACCTGCAGGCCTGGCGCGGCGCCTATTCCGGCATCATTCCACACCGCACGCTGACATCGATGATCAACCGCCGTGGCGCCGATTGGTGGGCGAATGCCATCCGCCGCGCCGCCACCGTGCTGGTCGTCGAAATCGGCGGCAACATCGCCGGCTATGCCACGATCGGCAAGAACCGGGCCCGGGAACTCAGGCAGCAAGGCGAAATCTACGAATTGTACCTGCGCCCGGAATATCAGGGCATCGGGCTCGGCAGCCGTTTGTTCGCGGCAGCCAAGGCGCGTCTGGCCGATCACGGGCTGAAGGGGATGGTGGTGTGGGCGCTGGAAGACAACCAGAACGCACTCGCCTTCTACGCCGGCGCCGGCGGCCGTGATGTTGCCGAGGGTGTCGAAATCTTCGAGCAGAAGGCGCTGAAGAAGGTCGCTTTCGTCTGGGAGTGACGGCCCGGCCTTTCGGCCACTGTGTCCACCTGACCCTACCCAGCACCATTCGCCGCATTGCGCCGCCGCGCCTCGCCCGCTATCGATCTTTCATCGATAAGAGGGACAAAGCCCATGCGCATTGAAGCCATAGCCAGCGGAAAGAATCCGCCTGAGGACGTCAACGTCATCATCGAGGTGCCGATCGGTGGCGAGCCGATCAAATACGAGATGGACAAGGAGGCCGGCACGCTGTTCGTCGACCGCTTCCTGCACACCTCGATGCGCTACCCCGGCAATTACGGCTTCGTGCCGCACACGCTGTCGGGCGACGGTGATCCGATCGACGTGCTGGTCTGCAACACCCGTGCGCTGGTGCCGGGTTGCGTCATCAACGTCAGGCCGATCGGCGTGCTGATCATGGAAGACAATGCCGGCCAGGACGAAAAGATCATCGCCGTGCCGTCACCCAAGCTGACGCTGCGCTACGAGAACGTCACCGAATACACCCAGTTGCCCGACATCACGCGCCAGCAGGTGCAGCACTTCTTCGAGCACTACAAGGATCTCGAGCCCGGCAAATGGGTCAAGATCGAAGGCTGGCACGATTCCAAATACGCCAAGAAGATGATCCTCGACGCAATCGCGCGGGCCAAGGCGAGCAAGTAACTCAGCTTCGTCATCCCAGGGCGGAGCGGGAGCGAAGCGACGCGCAGACCCTGGGATCCATGCCGTGATGCCTGTCGCGGACGCGGCGGAACAGAATTCTGCACCGCTGCGGCGTTGTGATTTCGCGGCATGGATCCTCGGGTCTGCGCTGCGTCGCTACGCTCCTTGCTCCGCCCGTGGATGACGAAGTTACGGGCGCTGCGGCCAATCCGACGAGCTTAGTTATCGACCCGACCGAAAGCCGGCACGTTGCCGATGACGGTGTGCCGGTCCTTGCCGCAGGCGAACGTCCGCGCTTTGTCGTCGGCCAGTTTGCGTGCCTGATCGTTGGCGGCGGGATTGCCGGTGGCCAGCACCAGGCCGACCGTGCAGCCATCGCGGGCGTCCATCTGGCCGACCTTGGCGACGAGCAGCACCTCGGTCGGCTTGTTTTCGTCGTCCGGGTTGCTGATCGAGCGGCGGTGGATCGCGGCAAAGGGCACAGCCTTGTCGCCCGTGGTTTCGATGCGCCACTCGATCCTGGCGCCGGACGAATTGAAGCCGGAGAAACTCTCCCAGACCGATGTCATGTCGCTGCCGGGCGGAAAGCCATAAACAGCGATTCGCGCGCGTCGTCATAGGCGATCAGAACGGGGTAGCCGCGATAGCCTGAACAGGCGAGATCGGCCCAGTCGCCGTCGCCTTCTTCGGCCTGCGCGTAGGTTACGCAGTCCTTCTTCCAGTCGAGATCGGTATAGGCGCTTGAGATGTCGCTGGCCTGCGCCGCCTGGCAGAAACCGGCCAAGACGAACGGGATCAGAAGAGCGCGCATGGCCGACAATCTCCGTTGCAAGCCATCGCAACGTAGCGTCAAACGCTATTTCTTCAAGCTCGCTTCAATCAGCAGATCGGCGTTGCGGGCGACCGATTGCGCCGGGCCGCCGAGCCCGAACAACTGGCCGCTGATATAGGCGCCTTCGATCAGCAGCAGCAGGCCGTCGCCCAGCGTATCGGGATCCTGCGCACCCATTGCAACCGCCATGGCGCGCAGGCGACGGCGCAATTCCTGTTTGTTGGCCTCGCTGACCACGCGGGCCGGATGGCTGTGTTCGGGGTACTCGACCGCCGCATTGGTCATGCCGCAGCCGCGATAGTCCGCCACCTGCGTGCGCTTGCCGATGCGGGTCAGGAATGCCTTGATCTGCGCACGCGGGTCGCCGGGATGGGCGGCGACCGCCTCATCGAAACGCTCCCAGTATTCCTGGTCGTACTGCCTGAGATAGGAGGCCGCCAGCTCATCCTTGGAGGGAAAGCTGCGATAGAGGCTGGGCTTGGTGACGCCGGCGCGCTTGACGATCTCGTCGACGCCGATCGCCCTGATGCCGCGCCGGTAGAACAGCTCGTAGGCCACGTCGAGGATCTTCTTGGCGGCCTTCGGTGGCGCCGATGCATGACCGTCGCTGATGGTCAGTTCAATATTTTTGTCCGTTGGCATCATGGAACTCGATTGACAATGTTACCGATCGGTACGTATACCTTCTCCCATCTGAAACGTACCGGTCAGTAACATGATAGCTCAATCCCGTCCGTTTGGCCAGCGCTACGCTTTCGTCGTGGTTGGCGTCATCTTCCTCTGCCTGCTGGTCGCGGCCGGCCTGCGCTCGGCACCCGCCGTCATGATGCTGCCGTTGGAGAACAGTTTCGGCTGGCGCCGCGACATCGTTTCGCTGGCCGCCGGTGTCGGCATCCTGCTCTACGGCCTGACCGGGCCGTTCGCCGCCGCCCTGATGGAGCGGATCGGGCTGCGCCGCACGCTGCTTGCCTCGCTGGTGGTGATGTCAGGCTCGACCGCACTCAGCCTCTTGATGACCAAGCCCTGGCATCTGTTCATCACCTGGGGCGTGTTCTCGGGCATTGGTTCCGGCGCTGTTGCCAGCGTGCTCGGCGCCACCATCGTCAACCGCTGGTTCAAGACCAATCGTGGCCTTGTCATGGGGCTGATGTCGGCCTCCAGTGCCTCAGGCATGCTGGTGTTCCTGCCGCTGATCGCCTCGCTGGCACAGTCGGGAGGCTGGCAGCCGGTTGTCATCGCCGTTTCGATCGCCACCGCTGCTCTGGTGCCGCTGGTCTGGCTGCTGGTGCCGGAGCGGCCGGCTTCGATCGGCATGGTGCGCTATGGTGCCGCGGCCGACGATGTGCCGCCGGTGTCACCGGCATCGCAGGGCAATTTCCTCGCCCACACGTTCTCGACGCTGCGCCGCGCCGCCGGCACGCGCGTGTTCTGGTATCTGTTCGCCACCTTCTTCGTCTGCGGTTTCACCACCAACGGACTGGTCGGCACGCATCTGATCGCCTTCTGCGGCGACATGGGCATCGGCGAGGTGCAGGCCGCCGGCCTGCTGTCGATGATGGGCATTTTCGACCTGATCGGCACGACGCTGTCGGGCTGGCTCACCGACCGTTTCGACCCGCGCAAGCTGCTCGGCGTCTATTATGGGATCCGTGGCCTGTCGCTGATCTACCTGCCCTATTCCGGCTTCTCGGCAACCAGCCTGATCATCTTCGCGGTGCTCTACGGCCTCGACTGGATCGCCACCGTGCCGCCGACGCTGAGGCTCGCCAACGAGGCGTTCGGCGATCGCAGCGGTCCGATCGTGTTCGGCTGGATCGTCGCTGGACATCAGATCGGCGCGGCTGCTGCCGCAGCCTTCGGCGGCACGATGCGCGAGCTTCAGGGCAATTACGAGCTGGCCTTCATGATCGCCGGCATGACGGCAATCGCCGCCGCCTGTATCTCGCTGTTGATCAACACCAGCCGACCGGCCTTCGATCCGGAACCGCAAGCGGCTTAAGGCGACTGGGTGCGGCTCTCCCTTCTCCCCCTGGAGATAAGGGGAGAACGTGCCCAGCCTGTTGGCTGTTATCAAACCTTCATGGTTTGGAGATGCGCCTGAAACATTGAGGTTGGACCTTGGTGGCACCGTTCACGCCATCCAGGAGACAGCCATGTACAAGCTCTCGATGACCCGCCGTGCTTTCGTCACCTCGGCCAGCGCCGCTGGCCTGGTTGGCGTATCAGGACTGGCAATGCCATACTATTCACGCGCCAGCCAGCGCCCGGCCTTCACCCATGGCGTCCAGTCAGGCGATGTCGACGCCACCAGCGGCATGGTGTGGACGCGCACGGATCGGCCGTCGCGCGTCACGTTCGAAGTGTCGTCGACCGAAAGTTTCACTGATGCCGTCCGCCTGGCGCCGCTCGATACCTCGCCGGCCAGCGACTATACAGTCAAGCGTCTGCTCACCGACCTCGCTTCCGACCAGGATATCTTCTATCGCATGACGGCAGCCGATCTCGCCGACATCAATGCGGTTTCCGAGCCGATCACCGGCCGCTTCCGCACCGCGCCCGCTTCCAGGCGCGACATCAAGTTCGCCTGGTCGGGCGACACCGCCGGCCAGGGCTGGGGTATCGACGAGACCGGCATGAAGACTTACGCCACGATCGGCAAGCACACGCCCGACTTCTTCCTGCATTCGGGCGACACCATCTATGCCGACGGCGCGATGAAGGACGAGGTCGACCTGCCCGGGGGCGGCAAGTGGAAGAACGTCGTGCTGATCGACGGCAAGCGCAAGGTCGCCGAGACGCTGGACGAATACCGGGACCAGTGGAAATACAACATGATGGACAAGAACGTGCTGGGCCTCAGCGCAATTTGCCCGACGTTCTACCAGTGGGACGACCACGAAGTGCTGAACAACTGGTCGGATTCGAAGGATCTCAGTGCCGACAACCGGTACACCGAGAAATCCATCCATGTGCTGGCGGCACGCGCGGCGCGTGCGTTCCATGAAATGACGACGATCCGCTACGAACCGTCCGAGCCGGGCCGCGTCTATCGCAAGATTGCCTATGGGCCGCTGCTCGACGTGTTCTTCCTCGATATGCGTTCCTATCGCGGCCCCAACGGTCCGGACATGCAGGATGAGATGACGCCACAATCGCGCATGCTCGGCGAACAGCAGACGAAATGGCTGAAGCGCGAACTGGCAAATTCGAAGGCGACCTGGAAAATCATCGCCGCCGACATGCCGCTCGGCCTCGTCGTCTGGGACGATGGCGCCAAGAAGGTCGGCGCGGAAGCGGTCAGCAACGGCGACAACCGCCCGGCCAAGGGACGCGAGCTCGAGATCGCCGATCTGCTGCGCTTCATCAAGAATGCCGGCATCAGCAACACCGTCTGGCTGACCGCCGACGTGCATTACACCGCTGCGCACTACTACAATCCCGACAAGGCGCAGTTCCAGGATTTCAATCCGTTCTGGGAATTCGTCTCGGGCCCGATCCATGCCGGCACGTTCGGCCCGAACGATTTCGACATGACCTTCGGTCCGGAGCTGAAATTCATCAAGGCGCCAACCGCCGAGCAAGGCCAGAACCTGCCGCCGTCAGCCGGCCTTCAATTCTTCGGGCTGGTCGATATCAATGGCGCCAGCGAGCAGATGACGGTGCGGCTGATGGATCGCGACGACAACGAACTCTACAAGGTCACGCTCGACCCGGTGCGGTCGGCGTAAGCCGACCTTCGTCATCTCTGGGATAACGACCGCTGCCGGCGGTCGTCAGTCGGGATAGCAGACCATCGGGACGTTCGGCCAGACGGCGGTGTCGCAGTTGGCGGCATCCTGCCTTTGCTTGAAGGCGGCGCTGACAGGGCCGGTCACCATCGGGTCGACGCCGTCGGGTGCGTCGGCAAAGACCTGCTCGGCGGATGGCGCAACGGTTGGCAAGGCAGGCCGCGCTTCCTTCTGCGTCGCAGCCGACTGCGCGGCGTTGGCCGCCAGCAGGATGGCAAAGGCAGCGGACGCGATGAGCGGCCAAAATCGGTTGAGTTTATCGGTCATGACGTTCGAACTGTCCGGGCCTCGAAAGGTTCCCGCCTTGGTTAACAAAATCATTTCACACGCAGATGCTTAAGATTTGATGAGTATTTGGTGTCGCGCGTCCTCTTTCGCAACTGCGAAAAACCCTGTATGAGCCGCGCAACCGAAAGAGGCAGCGCCTTTGGCCTGCTGCCTGCAACGCTTCCGAGACCAGAACATGAAAATCCGTAATATCGCGATCATCGCGCACGTCGACCATGGAAAAACCACCCTCGTCGACCAGTTGCTCCGGCAATCCGGCTCCTTCCGCGACAATCAGCGCGTCGCCGAGCGCGCCATGGATTCCAACGACCTCGAAAAGGAACGCGGGATCACCATCCTGGCCAAGGCGACCTCGGTCGACTGGAAGGACACCCGCATCAACATCGTCGACACCCCTGGCCACGCCGACTTTGGCGGAGAGGTCGAGCGCATCCTGTCGATGGTGGATTCGGCCATCGTGCTGGTCGACGCCGCCGAAGGGCCGATGCCGCAGACCAAATTCGTCGTCGGCAAGGCGCTCAAGGTTGGCCTGAAGCCGATCGTCGTCATCAACAAGATCGACCGTCCGGATGCCCGCCATGTTGAGGTGGTCAACGAGGTGTTCGACCTGTTCGCGGCGCTCGACGCCACCGACGAGCAGCTCGATTTCCCGATTCTTTACGGTTCAGGCCGCGATGGCTGGGTTTCGGAAAATCCGGAAGGCCCCAAGGACCAGGGCCTGGCGCCGCTGTTCGATCTCGTCATCAAGCACGTGCCGACGCCGACCGTTCATCCCGGCCCGTTCCGCATGATCGGCACCATCCTGGAGGCCAATCCGTTCCTTGGCCGCATCATCACCGGCCGCATCGAGAGCGGCACGCTGAAGTCCAACCAGCCGGTCAAGGTGCTGCACCATGACGGCACGCTGGTTGAGACCGGCCGTATTTCCAAGATCCTCGCCTTCCGCGGACTCGAGCGCCAGCCGATCGAAGAAGCCCAGGCGGGTGATATCGTCGCCATCGCCGGCCTGTCGAAGGGCACCGTCGCCGATACGTTCTGCGACCCGTCCGTGACCGAACCGCTGCATGCGCAGCCGATCGATCCGCCGACCGTGACCATGTCCTTCCTCGTCAACGACAGCCCGCTGGCCGGCACCGAAGGCGACAAGGTGACCAGCCGCGTCATCCGTGACCGCCTGCTGCGCGAGGCCGAAGGCAATGTCGCGCTGAAGATCGAGGAATCGCCGGACAAGGATTCGTTCTTCGTCTCCGGCCGCGGTGAATTGCAGCTGGCCGTGCTGATCGAGACGATGCGCCGCGAAGGCTTCGAGATCGCCGTGTCGCGGCCGCGCGTCGTCATGCAGAAGGGCGAAAGCGGCGAATTGCTGGAGCCGGTCGAGGAAGTCGTCATCGACGTCGACGAGGAGCATGCCGGCATCGTCGTGCAGAAGATGTCGGAGCGCAAGGCCGAGATGGTCGAGCTGCGCCCGTCAGGCGGCAACCGCCAGCGCATCGTCTTCCACGCGCCGACGCGTGGCCTGATCGGCTATCAGTCGGAACTGCTGACCGACACGCGCGGCACCGCCGTGATGAACCGGCTGTTCCATGCCTACGAGCCCTACAAGGGCGAGTTGCCGGGCCGCACCAATGGCGTGCTGATCTCCAACGAGCAGGGCGAGGCGGTGGCCTATGCCATGTGGAATCTGGAAGACCGCGGCCCGATGGTCATTGATCCCGGCGTCAAGGTCTATCAGGGCATGATCATCGGCATCCATAGCCGCGACAACGATCTCGAAGTGAACGTGCTGAAGGGCAAGAAGCTGACCAACATCCGCGCCGCAGGCAAGGACGAGGCGGTCAAGCTCACCCCGCCGATCCGCATGACGCTGGAACGCGCACTGGCCTGGATCCAGGACGACGAGCTGGTCGAGGTGACGCCGAAGACCATCCGCCTGCGCAAGCTCTATCTCGACCCGAACGAGCGCAAGCGTTTCGAGAAGTCAGCCAAGGCAGTTGGCGCGGCGTAATCTCACTTTCTCTTTCTCACAGCTGAGAGGGGCGGAGTACAACAGTGCTTCGCCCCTCTCTTCATTCACCCGCCAGCGGCCGAGATGATGTTCTCCCGGTCGGCTTCGCCGGCAAGGTCGATCCGGATCGTGGTCCCCGCGCGAGCCGGCCTGCGCAGGGCTTTGGCGCCGTCGGGGTCCACGACCAACAATCGCCTTTCTTCCAACGTCTGAAGCCGCGATCGCGAGAGGCCGAGTTCGTTAGCGAGCAGCCGGTCAAGCCGCAGCGATGTCGGCATTTCGAGCCCGAGCAGGAGTTCCAACATGGTTGCGGCCTCTTGAGGGGAGCCGAGCATTTGTTTGCGGACGACGACGTCGGGAAATTCCTCCACGCGTCCCAGCCGGCTGCGCAGCGCGATGACGTCGAAAGCATGGCGCCGGGCGAGTGACGGATCATTGCTTTCGAGCGCTGCCAGCCGCGCCGGTTCGATGTCGCGGCGGTTGCAGCGCTCCAATATGCCGAAATTCCAGGAATTGTCGCAGTCGATGCAACGGTAGATCAGCCAGACGTCGATGCGCTTGCCGTTGGCGTTGACGCGGAATTTTTCGCTGCAGCGATAGGCCTTCACGGTGCCGCAGCGATTGCAGTTGATGAGTGGTCGAGGTGCAGTCTTGGGCGCGATCGCCCAGCGGATACGCAGGAGTGCAGACATGCCGATAAGCTCTTCCCGTCGGGAAGTTCATCAGGTCGGCAATGTCGAGATGCCCATGCGGGCGCGGCGTGGCGGCAGGCTGTGGCGATCGGAAATCAGGTGTCACGGGCGGAAAGCGCGCGACAGCGGTTCAGCAGTGCCAAACCGGTCTCGAACCGCCGCCCAGAGGAACACATGAATTGAAAACAGGCACCGCGAATGCGGCGCCATGCAGTGTGTCGGGGGAGTTGACGAGACCGGCGGTTACTGAGGCAAAGTGAGGCTCGAAATTGTTTCGCGGCGGCCCTTCTAGCTGCGAGATGCCAGAGGTGCAAGGCACCTGATTATCTCACGTTGGTGCTACCGTTCATCCGCCTGCCGGCACCTTCTCCCCGTAAGGGATGGAGGAGAAGGGAGAAGCTCCAGCGATTATCTTGCCTTTGCCAGCGTTACAGCTGTCGGGTTAGTGTGGCGGATCGAACCTCAAGCAGAGATCCTGACCATGCACCTCACTTCGCTGCTGATCTTCGCCGCCGCCTTGTTCGTTGCCGCCGGTTCGCCGGGCCCGTCGATCGCGGCGCTCGTCGCGCGGGTCATCTCGAAAGGGTATCGTGACGTGTTCCCGTTCCTGCTCGCCATGTGGATTGGCGAGGGCATCTGGCTGTCGTTGGCGGTGTTCGGGCTGGCTGTCGTGGCGCAGAGTTTTCACTTCGCCTTCGTCGTCGTGAAATGGATCGGCGTCGCCTATCTCGCCTATCTCGCCTTCAAGATGTGGACCGCGCCGGTCGACGCCAAAGAGGGCGAGATGCCGCGCGAGGATTCGCCCGCAAAACTGTTCTTCGCCGGCATGGCGGTGACGCTCGGCAATCCCAAGATCATGATGTTCTACCTGGCGCTGCTGCCGACCATCATCGACCTCGCGTCGGTGAGCATCCTCGGCTGGGTCGAATTGACGGCGACCATGGCGGTGGTCCTCATCGTCATCAATCTCGCCTGGGTGCTCGCCGCCTCGCAGGCGCGCAAGCTGTTGAAAAGCAAGCGCGCCATGAAGATCGCCAACCGCGTCAGCGCCACCACGATGGCCGGCGCTGCCGCGGCGATCGCGGCGCGGCGATAGGGCATGAATCCGAACCGAAGGACTGCGTCAGCGAAAAGCGGGAACGTTTTCTGCTTCGCAGACCCTCGGTTAGGAGGATCACGCTTAAAACGCCGCGTCACATCACTTCAATGATCGGCGCGATCTCGACGCTGAAAGCCGGGTCCATCAGGATAGGACAATCCTTGGCCTTGCCGACGGCATCGTCGATGTCTTTTGCTTCAACGATCGTATAGCCGGCGGTTGGATTGCTGCCGCCATTGTTCTCGACCTTGCCGCCGGGCAGCACCATCTTCGACATGCCGACCGGATTGCCGCCGTCGACCACGGCCGAGCCGAGCTTGCCGTACCAGTGCGTCCAGGCGTCCATTGCCGCCTGCCGTTCGGCCTCCTCGGTCGGCATCTTGCCCGAGCCGTGATAGACGTAGAGAAACTTCGCCATGTTCTCCTCCCTTGATCAGCGGCATCGAACCGGCATGCGGTCACGCCGCCTGGCGATCATCGGACCAAAGCGGCGAACATGCAACGAGAATGCGAAAGGGCTAATGTAGGGCGCGGCTGGCTCCAGCAGCTTACCTCGCCATGGCGTGGTATTCGTCGTTCGGCCGCATGTCGATTGCCGCCGCCACGCGGTTCGACATGTTGAAGAACGAAGCGGTCGAGGCGATGTCCCAGATGTCGCGATCGGTGAAGCCGGCCTTGCGCAGTGCGGCTCGATCAGCCTCGACGATCTTAGCCGGCTCTTCCGTCAGCTTGACGGCGAATTCGAGCATTGCGGTCTGCCTCGGCGAAAGCTCGGCGGCGCGGAAGTTCATCACCATCATCTCGCCGAGCGTCGGGTCGCCGGACAACTGTCGCACCGCCGCGCCATGCGCGGTCAGGCAATAATAGCAATGGTTGATCGAGGAGACGGCAACCGCGATCATCTCACGTTCCAGTTTCGACAGGCCGGACTCGCCCAGCATCAGGTCGTTGTACATGTCGGTGAAGGCGCGCAGCTTCTTGTCGTCGAAGGCGTAGGCGCGCAGCACGTTGGGAACGAGGCCGAGCTTCTCCTCGCATTTGGCGAAATAGGTTTTTGTCGCCTCGCTCAACTCTCCCGAAGCAAGGTCAAGCGCGGTGATTTTGTCGGTCATGGGGTGGCTTCTCCTCGTTGGGCGATGTCCTGTCGCCGAATTCCGATAAATCTTGGCAAGCCGTCAAACCTTTGTCGCCAAACAGCGCTCATCTGCTACCATAGTCACAAAAGCATGCGACGGGAGGAGTGGCATCATGGCCAGCGTGAAATCCGCAGCGAAGTCGAAGAAAAAGGCCACCGCAGCAGCAAGGACGGAGGAAAGACCAGCCAGGCTTGCCGACTACCTGCTCGCCCGCGCGCCGGCCGAAGACATCGCCGCCTATGAGGTGGCCGACCTCGAACGCGCCGCCGATCTTGCCGGCCAGGCGGTCGCCGGCCACAAGAAGAGTGAGTGCGTCGTCGCCGTCGATGCCGATTCAGGCGTCGTCCGCGAGGGCCGCCCGGTGACGGTGATCACGGTCGTCAACGACAACATGCCGTTCCTGTTCGATTCCATCCTTGGCGAGATCACCGAAAGCGCCGGCGAACCGACGCTGGTCACCCACCCGGTCATCACCGTTCGCCACGGCAAAGGCGGTGTGGAAGAAATCCTCGGCGACGGCAATTTCGCCAAGGACGACGGCAGCCACGACCGGCTGAGCGTCATCCATGTTCATATCCCGCGGCTGACCGCCGAGCAGGCGGCGGGATTGACCGAGCGGCTGCGCAAGATGCTCGGTCAGGTGCACGCTGCTGTCCACGACTGGCGGCCGATGCTGGCCCGCCTCGACCAGGCGATCTCGGAGTTCCGCTATTCGGCGGTGCCGCTCGACAAGAAGAGCGTTGCCGAGGCGATCGCCTTCCTGGAGTGGCTGCGCGACGACAATTTCACCTTCCTCGGCATGCGCGAGTTCAAATACACCGGCGGCGAGGAAAGCGGCACGCTGGAGCGCGCCGACAAGCCCGGTCTCGGTATCCTGTCCGATCCGGATGTGCTGGTGCTGAGGCGCGGCACGGAAGCTGTGACGACAACGCCGGAAATCCGCGCCTTCCTGCATGGGCCGGAGCCGCTGATCGTCACCAAGGCCAATGCCAAGTCTTCGGTGCACCGCCGCATCTATCTCGATTACATCGGCGTCAAGACCTACACGTCCAAGGGCACGCTGGCGGGCGAATTGCGCATCGTCGGCCTGTTCACCTCGACCGCCTACACGCGCTCCGTGATGAAGATCCCGTATCTGCGGTCGAAGGCCGAAACGATCATCGCCAAGTCCGGTTTCGATCGGCACGATCACTCCGGCAAGGCGCTGATCAATGTGCTGGAGAGCTATCCGCGCGACGAGTTGTTCCAGGTGCCGGTGCCGATCCTGAGGAAGCACGCCGCAGCCATTCTCGGCTTGGTCGAGCGGCCGCGGGTCCGGGCGCTGGTGCGTGTCGACCAGTTCGATCGCTTCGTCTCGATCCTCGTCTTCGTGCCGCGCGACCGCTACGACAGCGTCGTGCGCGAGAAGATCGGCAGCTATCTCAAGACCGTCTTCGAAGGCCGGCTGTCGGCCCATTACCCGGCCTTCCCCGAAGGCGGGCTGGCGCGCGTCCATTTCATCATCGGCCGCTCAGGCGGCAAGACGCCGAAGGTCGAGCAAGCGGCGATCGAGGCGGCGATCCGTGACATCGTGCGCACCTGGGAGGATGCCCTTTCCGATGCGGCGGACGCCAATGGTGGCGACCAGGCTTTGAAGAGCATCGCCGCACGGCTGCCGGAAAGCTACCGCGATACGTTCAGCGCGGCGGTGGCGCTGGCCGATGCGGGGCGCATCGCCAAGATCAGCGCCAGCAATCCGATCGCCATCGACTATTATCGTCACGCCGAGCAGAAGCCGCATCAGGCGTCGCTGAAAATCTATCACCACGGCAGCCCGGTGGCGCTGTCACGGCGCGTGCCGGTGCTGGAAAACATCGGCTTCCGGGTCATCAGCGAGCGCACCTTCGAGGTCGGCGACGACCAGTCCGGTATGGTCTTCATCCACGACATGGAGCTCGAGAACAGCTACGGCAAGCCGATCGACCTTACCGATGGCGGCGCGCTGTTCGAGGACGCATTCCTGTCCGCCTGGCGGGGCGACGTCGACAATGACGGCTATAACGGCCTTGCCCAGACCGCGGGCCTGTGGTCGGGCGAGATCACCATCCTGCGCGCCTATGGCCGCTATCTGCAGCAGGTCGGCATTCCGCAAAGCCAGGACTTCATCGCCGCCGCGCTCAACCGCTATCCCGATATCGCGCGCGGCCTGCATGCGCTGTTCATCGCCCGGCTTGGCCCGACGGCCGAGGCCGAGGGCGTGGTGGCGGCAAAGCACCTCAAGGCCAAGATCAAGGATGCGCTGGAAGATGTGCCGAACATCGACGACGACACCATCATCCGCCGCTATCTCAACCTGATCGAAGCCTCGCTGCGCACCAATCATTTCGTTGCCGATACGAAAGAGAAAGGCCAGTCGCTGGCGATCAAACTCGATTCGCATGCGGTCGACGGCTTGCCGGCGCCGCGGCCGTGGCGGGAGATCTTCGTCTACGGTTCCGAGGTCGAGGGGCTGCATCTGCGCTTCGGCCCGGTGGCGCGTGGCGGTCTGCGCTGGTCGGACCGAGCCCAGGACTACCGCACCGAGGTGCTCGGCCTGGTCAAGGCGCAGCAGGTCAAGAACGCCGTCATCGTGCCGGTTGGCGCCAAGGGCGGCTTTTTCCCCAAGCGCCTGCCGGCGGGCGGCAGCCGCGATGCGATCTTCGAGGCCGGCACCTCGGCCTACAAGAACTTTGTCTCCAGCCTGCTGTCGATCACCGACAATATCGGCCTCGACGGCGTCATCCCGCCGGCCGGCGTCGTGCGCCGCGACCCGGACGATCCATATTTCGTCGTTGCCGCCGACAAGGGCACCGCGACCTTCTCCGACACCGCCAACGCCATCAGCGAGAAGCACGGCTTCTGGCTCGACGACGCGTTCGCCAGCGGCGGATCGGCCGGTTACGACCACAAGAAGATGGGCATCACCGCCAAGGGCGCCTGGGAAGCGGTCAAGCGGCATTTCCGCGAGATGAACCGCGACATCCAGACCTCGCCCTTCACCGTCGTCGGTGTCGGCGACATGTCGGGTGACGTGTTCGGCAACGGCATGCTTTTGTCGCCGAAGACCAGGCTGATCGCCGCCTTCGACCATCGCGACATCTTCATCGATCCCGATCCCGACATGGCGGCTTCGATGGCCGAGCGCGAGCGCATGTTCGCCCTGCCGCGTTCGAGCTGGCAGGACTACGACAAGACCAAACTGTCGGAAGGCGGCATCATCGTGTCGCGCAACCAGAAGTCGATCACCTTGCCGGCGGCGGCGGCGGCGGCGATCGGTCTGGCCAAGACGACCGCCACGCCGGTCGAGATCATGGGCGCCATCCTCAAGGCGCCGGTCGATCTGCTCTGGTTCGGCGGCATCGGCACGTATTTGAGGGCATCCGGCGAAACCAACGCCGAGGTCGGCGACCGCGCCAATGATGCCGTCCGCATCACCGCGCTCGACGTGCGCGCCAAGGTGATCGGCGAGGGCGCCAATCTCGGCGTGACGCAGCGGGCCCGCATCGAGTTCGGCATGAATGGCGGCCGCTGCAACTCGGACGCCATCGACAATTCGGGCGGCGTCAACTGCTCCGACGTCGAGGTCAACATCAAGATTGCGCTGGCTTCGGCCATGCGCAAGGGATCGTTGACGCGCCCTGCGCGCAACAAGCTGCTGGCCGAAATGACCGGGGAGGTTAGCGGACTGGTACTGTCCAACAATTACGAGCAGACACTGGCGCTTTCGATCGCCCGCAAGCGCGGCCTCGCCGACATCGCGCACCAAAGCCGCTTCATGACTGCGCTGGAGGGACGCGGCCTGCTCGACCGCGCCGTCGAGACGCTGCCGTCGCCGGCAGCCCTTGCCGAGCGCGAAGCACGGGGCGAGCCGCTGACCAGGGCCGAGCTCGGCGTGTTGCTGGCCTATGCCAAGATCGTGCTGTTTTCCGATATCGTCGCCAGCGACGTGCCGGACGACGTGCATTTCGATCGCGACCTGATGGGCTATTTCCCGGACCGGATGGCGAAGAAATACGCAGCCGAGATCAACGACCACAGGTTGCGCCGCGAGATCATCGCCCGCGTCGTCGCCAACGACCTGGTCAATCGCGGCGGCCCGTCCTTCGTCAACCGGTTGCAGGAAGCGACCGGACGTACCGCGGCCGACGTGGTGCGCACTTTTGCTGTGGTGCGCGACGGTTTTGCCTTGCCGGCGCTCTATCGCGAGATCGACGCGCTCGACAATCTCATCGACGGCCAGGTGCAGCTTGATCTCTACCAGGCGGTCAGCCGGCTGATCTACGTGACCAGCGGCTGGTATCTCAAGAACGATGCCGGCACCGCACCACTTGGTCAGCGCATCGGCGAACTCATGGAAGCGCGCAAGGCACTGGAACCCAAGCTCGTTTCGCTGCTGCCGGCCTTCTCGCGCGAGCGTATCGAGGAGAAGCGGCACGGGCTGTTCAAGAGTGGCGCGCCGGAAAAGCTGGCCGGGCAATTGGCGCTGAACGAGGTGGCGGAGCTCATCCCCGACATCGCGCTGACAGCGCGCACGGCCGGCGCCGACATCGTTGCCGCGGCCAAGGCGTTCTTCGCGGTCAGCGATGCCTTCCGTATCCCGCGTGTCGAGGACGCGGCGCGTTCGATCACGCCCTCCGACTACTACGATCAACTGGCGCTGTCGCGCGCCACCGACACGATCGGGGCAGCGCGGCGCGGCATTGCGGTGGCAGCACTCACCGGTCATGCCAAGGCCGCGGATCCGGTGGTGGCCTGGCTGGAAGCCGGCGGCGAGCGGGTGGCGCGCATCCGCGAGCGGCTTCAGGCGCTCACCGAAGGCGGCGACATCACCGTGTCGCGGCTGTCGGTCGCGTCGGGGCTGATGAGCGATCTGACGGGGATGTGACCCCATTCGCTTCACAAGGCTGGTGCTGCCCCTCATCCGGCTGCCGCCACCTTCTCCCCGTATTGTGACGGGGAGAAGGGAGCCTGTCGCGATCGTCGGCGCCTTACTACAACGCTGACCGTTGGCGAAACGTCGATGACCGCGTCTTTCTCCCGTCACTATACGGGGAGAAATGCCCGGCAGGGCAATGAGGGGCGGCGCCATGCTTGTTCGTTTGCACCATCACGAAAAAACATGCAGACATGGCGCGCGACGCGTGGAGCAGACGCTGAGGAGGGGACATGACCGAGGTAACCGTGCAGCGTGCGTCCGGGCGCGGCATCTGGGGATGGATGTTCTTCGACTGGGCGGCGCAGCCGTTCTTCACTGTCGTCACCACCTTCATCTTCGGCCCCTATTTCGTTTCGCGCATGGCGAGCGATCCCAATACCGGCCAGGCGGTCTGGGGCTATGGCATTGCCGCGGCCGGGCTGGTCATCGCCGTGCTGTCGCCAATCCTCGGCTCGATCGCCGACCAGACCGGACCGCGCAAGCCCTGGATCGCGTTCTTCGCCGCGATCAAGATCACCAGCCTTTGCCTATTGTGGTTCGCGGCTCCTGGCTCCAACCTGTTCCTCATCGTGGGGCTGTTCTCGTTGGCCTCGGTGGCGGCGGAATTCTCGACCGTGTTCAACGATTCGATGATGCCGCGCCTGGTGCCGAAAAGCGAAATCGGCCGCATCTCCAACATCGCCTGGGGCCTCGGCTATCTCGGCGGCATGATCGCGCTGATCTTCGTCGTCACCTGCATGGCCGGCTCGCCCGAGACCGGCAAGACAATCATCGGCCTCGACCCGCTGTTCGGCCTCGACCCGAAACTCGGCGAGGACGCGCGCGCCACCGGGCCGCTGTCGGCCGGCTGGTACTTCCTGTTCATCCTGCCGATGTTCTTCTTCACGCCGGATGCCATCAAGGGCATCCCGATCGGGCCGGCGGTGCGCGAAGGCCTTTCAGAGCTGAAATCGACGCTGGCCGAGGTGCGCCAGCGTGGCGGTATCTTCCGCTTCCTCGTCGCCCGCATGATCTACCAGGACGGCGTCAACGCGCTGCTGGCGCTGGGCGGCACCTTCGCGGCGGCGATGTTCCACTGGTCGATCACCGAGATCGGCATGTTCGGCATCATCCTCAATGTCGTCGCCATCCTGGGCTGCTGGGTTGCGGCGCGCCTCGACACCGCGCTCGGCTCCAAGGTGGTCGTGATGATTGCGCTGGTCATGCTGTCCATCGCCACCGTCGGCGTCGTCTCGACCGGTCCGGGCTTCACGCTGCTCGGCCTGATACAGCTGTCGACGGCCGATTCGGGCGGCCTGTTCGGCACCGCGGCCGAAAAGGCCTACATCCTGTACGGCCTGTTGATCGGCCTGGCCTTCGGGCCGGTGCAGGCATCGTCGCGCTCCTACATGGCGCGCAGCGTCACGGCGGCGGAATCCGGCCGCTATTTCGGCATCTATGCGCTGGCCGGGCGGGCGACCAGCTTCCTGGCGCCGTTCCTGGTGGCAACCATCACCGCCGTCAGCGGCTCGGCGCGGCTCGGCATGGCGGTGATCATCCTGTTCCTGGGCATCGGCATGGCGATCCTGATCAGGACGCCGTATCCGGCGGACCAGCCGGTAGAATGATTTACCCTCCCCCTTGTGGGGGTGAGCAGCCCGGTTCGCGCAGCGAATTCAGCGTGCCGGTGGCACGATGAAAGGCCGGCGAACGCCGGGACGCTGCGCAGCAGCGGGGACCCGGCCGGGCTGTTGATCATTCATTCCCAGCCCTTCGCAGGCTCAGGGCGTTCGAAGCTCGAAAAGCCAAGCAATTGGCTTTTCGTTCGCTGCGCGAACCGCTTCTTACCCCCACAAGGGGGAGGGTAAAGGCCCCTCAGTGCCGGAAGTGCCGCACGCCCGTAAACACCATGGCGATCCCGTGCGCGTCGGCGGCGGCGATGACGTCGTCGTCGCGCATCGAGCCGCCGGGCTGGATGACGGCGGTGGCGCCGGCTTCGATCGCCGACAGCAATCCGTCGGCGAAGGGGAAGAACGCGTCGGAGGCGACAACCGAGCCCTTGGTCAGCGGTTCGGCAAGGCCCGCCGCCTCGGCCGCGTCGAGCGCCTTGCGCGCGGCAATGCGCGAGGAATCGACCCGGCTCATCTGGCCGGCGCCGATGCCGACGGTGGCGCCGTCCCTGGCGTAGACGATGGCGTTGGACTTGACGTGCTTGGCGATGCGGAAGGCGAATTTCAGGTCGGCCATTTCGGCCGCCGTCGGCGCGCGCTTGGTCACCACTTTCAGCTCGAGGTCGTCGACCACGGCATTGTCCCTGCCCTGGACGAGGATGCCACCGGCGACGGATTTGACTGTCGTGCCGGGCGTGCGCGGGTCCGGCAGGCCGCCGGTGACCAGCAGGCGCAGGTTCTTTTTCGCCGCGACGATTGCGGCTGCCTCGTGGGTCGCGTCGGGCGCGATGATCACCTCGGTGAAGGTTTTCACGATCTCCTCGGCGGCTTCGGCGTCGAGGGTGCGATTCATGGCGACGATACCGCCGAAGGCCGAGACCGGATCGCAGGCTAGCGCCTTGGCATAGGCTGCCTTCAGCGACGCGCCCTCGGCGACCCCGCACGGGTTGGCGTGCTTGATGATGGCGACGGCGGCGGAGCGGTTCGGATCGAATTCGCCGGCCAGTTCGAACGCGGCATCGGTGTCGTTGATGTTGTTGTAGGAGAGCTGCTTGCCTTGCAACTGGCGCGCCGTGGCGACGCCCGGCCGCTTGTCGCCATTGAGGTAGAAGCCGGCGCTCTGGTGCGGATTCTCGCCGTAGCGCATCACCTCGACCAGCCTGCCGCCGAAGGCGCGCCACATCGGATGCTCGATCTCGAGCGCCTCGGCGAACCAGCCGGAGATCGCCGCGTCATAGGTGGCGGTGCGGGCAAAGGCCTTGGCCGCCAGCTTCTTGCGGAAATCCAGCGACAGCGAGCCGATGTTCATCTCCAGTGCGTTCAGCACCGAGGCGTAGTCGCCAGGGTCGGTGACGATGGCGACATAGGCATGGTTCTTGGCCGAGGCGCGGATCATCGCTGGGCCGCCAATGTCGATGTTCTCGACAATCGCGGCATAGTCAGCGCCGGAGCGGCGGACTTCCTCGAAGGGATAGAGATTGGAGACGACGAGATCGATCGGCTCGATGCCGTATTTGCGCATCGCAGCCGAGTGCTCGGGGTCGTCGCGCACACCAAGCAGCGCGCCATGCACGCCGGGATGCAAGGTCTTGACGCGGCCATCCATGATCTCGGGAAAGCCGGTGAGCTCGGAGACGTCACGCACCGCCAGGCCAGCCTCGGCGATCGCCTTTGCCGTGCCGCCGGTCGAGACCAGTTCGACGCCGGCAGCCGCCAGCGCCCTGGCGAAATCGATCAGCCCGGTCTTGTCGAAGACGGAGAGCAGGGCGCGACGCACCGGAACGAGGTCGGGTGCTGGAATGTTCTTGGCGGCGACGGCCATGGGCTGGCGGCCTTTCACGGCTGGTGTGGTGGGTGCCCGCGCCGTAGCACATGAGGCCCGGAAATCAAGCGTCGCGCGTCATTCGACGGTTTCATATGCAATTTGCCGGGCGCGGATATAGGCTCTTTTTCTCGTCAATGGAGGAAACTGATGGCATTTGTCCGTATTGGCCAGTTCACAGCGTTGCCGGAAACGACGGAGCAGTTGCGGGCGATCTATGAAACCGAGGCGATCCCCGCTATCCGCGCCGCAAACGGCAATATCAGCGCAGTGCTGCTGCAGCAGCATCAAGCGCGCGACACATTCATGGCAATCACCATATGGAGCACCGTCGAGGACGCAGAGCGCTATGACCGCAGCGGCCAAGCGGCGGCGATGGTCGACAAGATCCGCTTCGCCTTCGCCGGCCCGCCATCGCTCAGCACCTATGACGCCTTCGGTATCTCGCAACAGGCTTGAGCGAGCCGACTGTTTTCGCGCGCCAGATCAGTTGTTCTCGGGATAGCCGGCGATGCTGGTGCGTGTCAGCTGCCAATGGACTTCGGCGACGTCCGAGGCTTTGAAGGCAAGCACGATCTGGCGGCTGCGGCGCGGGCCGCCAAGGCCGGCGAAATAGATCGATTCCTCGACCTCCGGCACCACTTCGCTGGAGGTGAACACCCAGGTGTCGGCCTGATCGCCGGCCAGGACCAGCCGATCGTGCTCGTCCTGCAGCAGGTTGACGTCGGGATGGACGTGGAAGCGGATGGTGACGAAGTCGCGGCCGTTGTTGCGGATCGCCGCATTGCCCGGGCGCAGAAAGCGGTCCCTGCCGGCCAGCACGTTGCCGTTCTGCGACAGTTTCAGCTCGCGCTCATGCAGGAAGCCGAAGCGCGGGACATAGCCGTCATGGCGGGCGATGAAGCCTTGAATTCCTTTCTGGTCGGTGCGCTTGCACTGCACCTGTTGCGGCCCGCCGATCAATGGCGAGCCGAGCAGGTCGTTGACACGCAACGAATGGCTGAAGCGTGCCGACGAGGTGTCGTTGATGGTAGCGGTCGAGTGCGCGGCGGTGGCGCGCGCCAGCGGCCGGAACTCGGCGACGCCATAGGTGTCGATGCCGGCGTTGACGATGTAATGCTGGCGGCCGGACGACAGTTCGAAGGCGAGGCATCCGGCGTGCGCGGCATTGGACACGTCGACCGGCGGCGGCAGGCCGGTGTCGGCGATGACGGTGACGCCGCCCATCGACAGGCGCTCATAGCCGGAATGCGGGGCATGCAGCAGCGGCGAGCCTGCGGTGTCGTCGTGACGCAGGATGGTGGCGATGCGATCGTGGATGGTAGCGCCCATGCCGTTGAAGCGGGCGAGGCTGCCGTCCTGATGGCGGAAGAAGCGCAGCGCCGGCAGCATGCGGTCGATGGCGCCGATGAGGGCCTGCGGCGGCGTTTCGGCCTGGTTGGCATAGGTCTGGCGCAACGGCAAAAGGTCGGCGAGGATTTCCAGGACGACCATCGGATTGCGCGAAATGTGACCGCCATCGGCAAGGATCTGGCGGTCGAGCTCCGCGGCGAGGTTGCGGGTGGCGCCGCGCAGCGCCGATGCCGGCGCCGGCAAGGACAGGGCGGCGAAGGCCAGCGCGATGCGGGCGCGCAGCCTGTCCTTGCCATCCGGCATTTCGCGCGCCATCGACCTGAGGTAGCGGATCTGGACGGCAAGCGTCTTCAGGAAGGCGCGGTAGAAGGGGAATTCGGCGCCCTGCAGCACGACAGAGGAATGCTGCAGCCAGGCGATGATGCGCTTGGCCGTCGTGCCGGGCTCCCAGGCGATGCCAGAAATATGGCTGCCATGGATGGTGATCCAGTCGGAGACCAGCGCGCGGGCGTTGGCGGCGGCCAGTTCGGTGCCGGCGGCGCGCATGTGGCGCAGCCAGCGAAAGCCGTGCAGCGTCTTTTGCCAGCCGTGGTTGGGCACGTTGATCTGGAAGGGCGATTTGCCGCCGGTCTCGACCAGATGCCCCGACAGGGGATAACGGCCGTAGTAGATCTCGAGCGCGATCTGCGGGTCGGCCAGACGCAGGTCCGGCGGTGCGATCAGCACACGTTCGGGCGTGCGGCCGGAATAGCGCCAACGATAGATCGGCCCGGCACGCAAGCGCCGGCGCGTCTTGCGCCAGAACTCCTTCGCGACAAGCGTCCACAGACGCGTCGTGTTGCTGGCAGCAAGTGCCAAAACCCCTCCTGATCGTCTTCTACCCCGGCACAAGTTTACATGATTGCACGACTCGTGCGAAGGCGAATTCCATCGGACGGCGCCGGCTCATCCGGTGTTGCCCCCGACCTTCCCTAAAAAAGTCAGCAAATCCCGGCGGTTAAATATTTAGCCGGCTCGGCGCATGCGGGCGGCGAAGAAGCCGTCGAGGCCCGAGCGTTCCGGCGCGCCGAGGTCCAGATCGGCGGGCGTGGTGCGCAATGTGCCTTGCGGCGTCAGGAACGGATCGATGCCGGCGATCTCGCCTTGCCGCAGCGGATCGTCGGCTATTTCAGCCGTCCCGGCCAGAAAGGCGCGATAGAGGTCTTCGCCCTCGAGCGGGTCGAGCGAACAGTTGGAAAAGACGATCCTGCCGCCGGGTTTTACCAGCGTCACGGCGCGGGCGAGCAGCCTGCGTTGCAGGTCGGCGAGCTTTTCGACATCGGCCGCCGTCTTGGTCCATGGCACGTCGGGATGTCGCCGCACCGTGCCGGTCGACGAGCAGGGCGCGTCGAGGAGCACGGCGTCGAACAATTCCTTAGGCTCGTATTTAGTGAGGTCGGCCTGGACGATGTCGGCGGACAGGCCGAGGCGGTCGAGATTTTGCGTCAGCCGCACCAACCGGTTCTTCGATGTGTCGACGGCGGTGACCTTGGCGCCGGCGAGAACGAGCTGCGCGGTCTTGCCGCCGGGAGCGGCGCAGAGATCGGCGACGCGAAGCCCCCTGACATCGCCGAACAGACGCGCTGGCAGGCTGGCGGCGGCGTCCTGGACCCACCAGGCGCCGTCGGCAAAGCCGGGCAATTCGGTGACGGGCCCGGCAAGCTTTTCCACCCGAATTGTGCCGGTCGGCAGGACGATGCCGCCGAGCCGCTCGGCCCACAGTTCGGGATCGGCCTTGACCGAGAAATCGACCGGCGCTTCGTGCCGATGTGCTGCGAGAATCTGCCTGGCCTTTTCATTGCCGTAGGCAGCCTTCAGCCGGTCGGAGAACCATTTTGGCGCTTCGTCGGTGGCGGCAAGGGCGGCAGGCAACTCCGTTTCCTTGGCGCGCGCGAGCGTGCGCAGCACGCCGTTGACCAGGCCGGAAAAACGCACCGTGCGCGGATCTGATTTGGCGTGGGTCACCGCCAGGTCGACGGCGGCGCTGTCGGGAATGTCGAGGAACAGGATCTGTGCCGCCGCCACGTGCAATATGTGCGACAGGGCGGTGGCGTTGGGCGGCAGTGGCTTTTCCAGCCGGCGCGCCAGCAACCCGGTGATGGTCATGCGATAGCGCAGTGCGGTGACCAGGATGGCACGCACCAGGCCGCGATCGCGCAAGTCGAGCGCTCTGTACTGCGGGTGGCCGTTCTCGTGGTCGGTCAGCCCGTCGAGCGGCGTCCTGGCGTCGATGACGGCGGCAAGCAGGCGCGCCGCCGCCTTGCGGGCGGCGAGACCGGCAACGAAGTCGCCGCCATCCTTGTGTTCCTGATCGCCTGAAACTGTGCGTCGAGGTCCTCTGCCCGCCACGCTCACGACCACCGGCCTTTGGGCCCGGTCGGGTTGCGCCCCCATGGATTGGGCTTCGGTTCAGCCGATTCCGCCGGCTGTTCAGGTCGCGCTGCCTGGCCCCATGGGCCTGACGGCGGCTGTTCGCCCGGCTGCCGGGGTGCCGGGGCCTGGCGTGGTGCGACTCGAGTGTCGCTGCCTTCCATGTCGCGCGCCATCGCCTGCAAGGCCGCGATGCGGTTTTCGGTGCTCGGGTGGGTGGAAAACAGACTGTCCATGCGCTCGCCGGAAAGAGGATTGATGATGAAGAGATGCGCCATTGCCGGATTGCGCTCGGCATCGGGGTTGGGAATGCGTTCGGCGCCGCGAGCGATCTTGTCAAGGGCGGACGCCAGCCAGAGCGGGTGTCCACAGATTTCGGCGCCGCGCCGGTCGGCCTCGTATTCGCGGGTGCGGCTGACCGCCATCTGCACGACCATCGCCGCAAAGGGCGCCACGATCATGGCCGCCAGCACGCCGACAAAGCCGAACGGATTGTTGTCGCGGTTGCCGCCGATGAAGAAAGCGAAATTGCCAAGCATCGAGATGGCGCCGGCAAAGGTGGCGACGATGGTCATGGTCAGCGTGTCGCGGTGCTGCACATGGGCGAGTTCGTGCGCCATCACCGCGGCGACCTCTTCATGGCTCAGCCTCTGGAGCAGGCCAGTGGAGGCGGCGACGGCCGCGTTCTGCGGGTTGCGACCGGTGGCGAAGGCGTTCGGCTGCGGATTGTCGATCAGGTAGGTCTTCGGCATCGGCAGCCCGGCTTGTTGGGCCAGTGACTGCACGATGGCGTAATATTCGGGCGCGTTCTTTTCGTCGACCTCGACGGCGCGGTTCATCGACAGCACCATCTTGTCGGCGTTCCAGTAGCTGAATAGATTGGTGCCGGCGGCGATGACCAGCGCGATCATCATGCCGCCCGATCCGCCGATCAGAAAGCCGACGCCCATGAACAGTGCCGTCATCGCGGCAAGCAGCATGGCGGTGCGAAGTGTGTTCATCGTCTGCTCCTGTCCCTGTGGCGGTGAAAAGGGGTCGATCGTTGCGAGGTCATCGCTATATGATGGGAAACGCCAGTTCCTGTTTCAATCCGCCGGACATATCGCATGAACGACGAAACCAGTAAAACCGATGCCGACCTTGGCCATGACATCCAGCCAAAGGCGCTGACGCCGGAGGCCAGCCGTGCGCTCGCGGAAGCCGAAGCAAGGCGCGTGAAATATCTGGAGAAAGAAGCCGCGACCCCGAAGGAAATCGGCGGCCGTGGCGGAAAGGAACCCGGCCGCTACGGCGACTGGGAGGTCAAGGGCCTGACCAGCGATTTCTAATGCATGTCGCGCAAAAGTGGCCTCGGTTTTGCGATAACGACATGCACAACAAGAAGGCCTAAAGCGCGTCGCTTGAATCGGTCTCAACGCGACGCGCTTTAGGAAGCCGCCGCGCTTTGTGCTCGCTCCAGACCAAGCTGGCCCTGGGCGTCGGCGACCGCCGTCAGGTTGCTGTAGTCAAAAATGGTTTCGTGCGGCGTGTCCATCTTGTGCTGATGCGTCGCGGTGATCACTAACACCGTGGCGCCGGCCGCCTCGCCCGCCTGGATACCCGGCGTTGCGTCCTCGAAAACCACGCAGTCGTGGGCGTCGAAGCCAAGCCGCTCGGCCGCCAGCTGGAAGCAGTCGGGCGACGGCTTGCCATGAGCCACGTCTTCCCCCGTGATTATTGTCGCCGGACGCGGAATGCCCGCCGCTTCAATCCGTACCAGCGCAAGCGCGAGTGGCGATGAGGTGACGATGGCCCAGCGATCCGGCGGCAGCGAGTTCAGGAAGGCCGCAGCTCCGCCGATGGCATGGATCCCTTCGACATCGGCGATTTCGGCCCGTGTAATCTCGTTCGCCTCGTGCTGTGGGTCGATACCGGGAAGTGCCAGCCGGCGGACGGTCTCGATGGCGCGCCTGCCATGCATCGTTGGGAGGAAAGTCGCCACGTCGAGGCCGTGCCCCATCGCCCAATTGCTCCAGACGCGTTCCGCGGCCGCGGTCGAATTGAGCAGCGTGCCATCCATATCGAAGAGGAAGGCCGCGAATTTCTTGCCTGCGAACATGGTTTTCCTTGAGTTGGGGGAGCGCTTGTGGCGGTCGCCGAACCTAACGTCGCGGCGTCGGTAAGGGAAGGCACGAGGGCCACCTTTTCGATAGTCCCAGGGAACCACAGTCCGTCCTCTCGCGTTTGAACAAAACTGTTTTCCACGACGATCGAATGGGGACTGCGATGCTGATCCGGCTCGGCTACGAAATCGCCATTGAGTGCACCGCGGCCACCCCGGTGATTTCGCTGCTCGAGATCCACAGGGACAGGCAGGCCGACATAAAGCGGCAGACGCGGGTGCTGACGTCGCCTGCGGTGTCGACCAGGCTCTACCACGATCTCTACGGCAATGGCTGCCGCCGCTTCACCGCGCCCGCTGGCGGTTTTCGCATCCTTTATGACGCGGTCGTCGAGGACAGCGGCGAGACCGACGAAGTCAACACGCTGGCCAGGGAAGTGCCGGTGGCGGAACTGCCCGACGAGGTGCTCGGCTATCTCCTCGGCAGCCGCTATTGCGAGACCGATCACCTCAGCGGCCTGGCATGGCAGCTTTTCGGCCATGTCCCCTCGGGCTGGGCGCGGGTGCAAGCGATCGTCGACTATGTCCACAACCGGCTCTCGTTCGGCTACGGCTACGCGCGTTCGACCCGCACCGCGGCACAGGCGCATGACGAGCGCGTCGGCGTCTGCCGCGACTTCGCTCATCTGGCTATAACGCTCTGCCGCTGCATGAACATTCCGGCGCGCTATGTGAACGGCTATCTCGGCGACATCGGCGTGCCGGCCGATCCGGCGCCGATGGATTTCTCGGCGTGGATGGAAGCGTTCCTCGACGGCAAATGGTACGCATTCGATCCGCGTCACAACACGCCGAGGGTCGGCCGCGTCGTCATCGCGCGCGGCCGCGACGCTACCGACGTGCCGCTGCTGCACAGCTTCGGCCCGCATCGGCTCAACCTGTTCAAGGTGTGGACCTACGAACAGGAAGGCAATTTGTTCAATCCGCCCTATCATGCCATCGACAGGACGGTCAGCGCGCAGATGCTGGCCTGATCTCTCGGTAGCCGGGCATGTGATCCGGCAAGTTTGACGCCCTGCGATTTCTAACAGCTGGTCCGCTTCGGCACAGAAGCCCTGTGCCGCAACAGGACGTCATCGGGCATTGCGTGATCCCTTGGCTTGATCATGGTAAGCGACTGGTAAAGGAACCCGAAAATGTGTGTTTCTGTTTACCGGTCATTCACCTTTGCGCAGCTCTCAACCTAACAAAAACAATAGGTTGTTGGCGAACGGCTGGCCTTCTGTCCCTTAGCGGCGTTAACCGGCCGGAATCCTGCATTGTCCTTCCCGCGGCGACGAGGCCGAGGTGAGTGGAGGCTGCAGGATGCGGAATTTCGGGGGTCTTGTTCACGCGGCTGGCGTCTTCGCCAGACATCGTGGTGGAAATTTCGCAGTCCTGTTCGGCCTTACCGCTTCTGTCTTGGCACTGGCTGTTGGTTTTTCCGTCAACGTAACCCAGCTCTACAATGCCAGATCGAGCCTGCAGGGCGTGGTCGACGCCGCAGTCACGTCGACGGCGCGCGACCTGACGACCGGCGTCATCAGGGAAGCCGATGCCAACAGATCGGTGCAGGCCTTTCTCGATGCCAACAGCCAGGCAGGCATCCTGCAGGCCGATGAGATCGTGCTCGACAGGCTGATTGTCAGCACGACCGCCAAGACCGTCCAGGCGGACGCCCATGTCGATGTCGCCCTGTATTTCCCGATGTTCAACATGGGTGGCACAAAGCGCGTCGCCGCTTCCACAACGGCGCTCTACTCGGACAAGACCATCGAAGTGGCGATGATGCTCGATGTGACCGGGTCGATGGGGCCGAACATCTGGGCCAAGACCAACAAGATCGGCGACCTGCAGATTGCCGCCTCCGGGGCTGTCAAGGATCTGCTGGACAACAACATCGATCCGAGAAATCCGCGTGTGCGTGTGGCGATTGTTCCCTACGCCGAAGCTGTGAACACTGGCGGTCTTGCTGGCAGTGTCTTCGTCGAGGAGAAGGGCGGGCCGGACCTGCCGCCACCCTTGGATGCTCCGGTTTCGGTGTCGGTGACACCAGCGCCCGACAAATGCGCCACCGAACGCAAGGACAAGGATGGCTATGCCGATACTTCGTCCGACGGACCTTCCACGTCGCGGTGGGACAGCAACGGCAAGGAGTACCTGGCCAAAATCAATCGGGACGATCACATGAGAACCTGCCCGACGCCGGAACTCATCCCGCTGTCGGCCGACGAGGACAAGCTGCTCGACACGATCGATGATTTCAGCGCGGCTGGCGTGACCGCCGGCGGTATTGCCGCGCAGTGGGGCTATTACATGCTTTCACCCTCGTGGCGCTCGACCATCGTCAACGCCGGGCTCGGTGCGGGTCCCGCCAATTTCGACAAGAGGAAAGTCGCCAAGGTCGCCATCCTGATGACGGACGGGCAGTTCAACACAGCCTTCGCCGGCGAGCGCGGTGCGCCAAACTCACAGAATTCCGGCCAGATGTCGCGCGACAATGCCGAAGGCATTTGCGACGACATGAAGCGCGTCGGCATCGAGATCTTCACGATCGGCTTCGATCTGAACGATCCAACCATGACGGCGACCGAACGGGACCAGGCAAAAAGCGTGCTCCGGGACTGCTCCACAGCGGACACGTCCTCGCTGAAGCACTATTACGAGGCGGCCACAGGGGCGGAATTGAAGCAGGCGTTCGACGACATCGTCCAGAACATCGAGAAGATCACCGTCACCAAATGAGCCTTTGAGCAGCGGACAGGTCCGCGGGTTATTGGTCCAAAAGGAAAAGGCCGCCGCTTCTCTCGAAGCCGGCGGCCTTCCGTGTTTCCGTCCGTGGCGCGGCCAATGGTGGTAACCCGTGAGGTCACCTACCGCGCATCTCGCGCCTTAACGGGAAGTCTGCTTCCCGAAAGTGCAATCCGCTGAGGCCACGTTCTGGAAAACGAAATCACTCGACATCGGATCACCTCCTTTCGATTTGTTGAACACACAGAGATGATGGGGTCTGATTTGGCAAATGGCAAGGCGTCACCCTCAAAAAGCCGGGTGTGTGTCTTTCCGGACATGCTTGCCAGACGGGCTGGCCAGATGGGCTGACCAAACGGGGTGGCTTGCGATCCGAGGGCAAACGGACAACATTGGCGCTCTTGGCTTCGGGGAGGAAGCATGGACGCCACGGAAAGAGCTGCGCGCATCGTTCGCACGGTGATCGAGGCGCTGAAGCCGGGCTTTGCCGTCAGATTGTGGACCGGCGAGCGGATCGGTCCCGCCGACGGTCCGGTGTTGGCCATCAACGACCAGGACATCGTCTGGCAACTGGCGCGCCGGCCAAATTTTTCGACGCTGCTCGAGATGTGGATTTCCAAGACGATCGACGTGGAGGACGGGTCGCTGTTCGATCTCTACGCCTTGCCCTCACAGGGCAAGCTGAGGTTGAAGGCGTTGCCGAAGCTGGCGATCCTGCGCGATCTGCCCGCCGTCCTGTTCTCGCGAAGGCAGATGACGCGCCGGGCCGATCTTGCCGGCCGCAACCCCTTCGTCAGCGGTTCGAACAAGCAGGCGATCGAGCATCATTACGATATTTCGAACGGGTTCTACGGGCTCTTCCTCGATGAACGCATGGTCTACACCTGCGCCTATTTCACCGATTTCGCCAACGGCATCGACCAGGCGCAGCAAGACAAGCTCGACCATATCTGCCGTAAACTGAGGATGAAGCCCGGCGACCGGCTGCTCGACATCGGCTGCGGTTGGGGCGCGATGCTGATCCATGCCGCCAAGCACTATGGCGCCATCGGCCATGGGGTCTCGTTGTCGGAGGAGCAGACCCGACTGGCGCGCGAGCGCATCCGCGCCGAGGGTCTCGATGATCGGATCACCATCGACATAAAATCCTATACGGAACTGAGCGGCAGCTACGACAAGATCTCGTCGATCGGCATGTTCGAGGCCGTCGGCCTCGCCAACCACGGCACCTATTTCTCGACCATCCATCGCTTGCTCAAGCCAGGCGGCATCTATTTGCACCACGCCATCACCCGGCGCGGCAAGGGCAGCCCGAAGAAGACGCTGCGCAAGGGCGCCGAATATAAGGCGCTGATCAAATACATATTTCCCGGCGGTGAGGTCGACACCATAGGCATGACGCTCGGCAATCTCGAGGCGCATGGATTTCTCGTCCACGACGTCGAAAACCTGCGCGAACACTATGCCCGCACCTGCAGGCTTTGGGCGGAACGTCTGCACGCAAGGTTCGATGAGGCGATCGCCGAGGTCGGCGAAGCCAAGGCCCGCCTGTGGCTGCTTTACCTGACAGGCTGTTCGATCACCTTCGAACGCGCCTCGGCGCAGATTTTCCAGACCGTCGTCACCAAGCGTGCGCGGGGATCGAGCGGCTTGCCGCCGACGCGGGCGGATCTTTACCGGTGATCAGACGAATCGCATCGCCGCGCCGATTTCGACGCGGGCCGGTCGATCGATCGTGCAGTAGACGCCGAGATTGTGCGCGTTGTGGCGGACCAGATTGCGCAGGATGGCCGGGTCGTGGTCGAAATCATCCTGGGCAATGATGGTGAAGCCGCAGCGGCGGCACGGCTCGGAGATGGTCAAGTGCAGATCGCCGATCGCCAGCTTGCGGCCGATCCATTCCGTCTCCGGGAACGATCCTTCGACCGGCGCCATGTCGACGACGATGTTGGGGCGGAAGCGTCGCGGATCGGGCACGCCTTCGGGGTGCAATGCCTTCAGCCGTGCCAGCGAAGCCGTGGTCAAAAGGTGGATCGGGGCCTTGCGGTAACGCTCGGCGGTCAGCGGTCCGGAATAGCCAGGCGCCGCGCGTTCCCTCCGAAACGGCCGGATCGAGGCCGCGAAGCCAAGATAGGCGGAAACGGCGCGATCGCTTTCGGCTCCTGGCGCCGCCAGCCAGTCGCCGTCGGGAATGGCAACCTCCAGTTCACGGGTTAGCGACAACCGGGTCCTGATGCGCGGCACCTTGTGCCATTTCCCATCGCGGTCGGGTCGCGCGATTTCGTTGTCGGTGGCATCGACGAGACCGAACATGCGGTCGCCGTCGATGCTTTCCTGATCCACCGTAATCGCGTCCAGGCGCTCGCCGGCGAGCGAACTCGCCGGGTAGCGCCAAAGCTCGATGACCGAACCCACCGCGACTGTCGATTGCATCAGCTTTTCTTGTTCTGCCGGTTGGCGATCAGGTCCTCGACGACGGCCGGATCGGCGAGTGTCGAGGTGTCGCCGAGGGCCGAAAAATCGTCCTCGGCGATCTTGCGCAGGATGCGGCGCATGATCTTGCCCGAGCGTGTCTTGGGCAGGCCGGGAGCGAACTGGACCTTGTCGGGCGAAGCGATGGCGCCGATCTCCTTGCGGACATGGGCAATCAACTCCTTGCGCAATTCCTCGCCAGGCTGTTCGCCGGCCATCAGCGTGACATAGCAGTAGATGCCCTGGCCCTTGATGTCGTGGGGGTAGCCGACGACGGCCGCTTCCGAAACCTTGTCGTGACTGACCAGTGCGGATTCGACTTCCGCCGTGCCCATGCGGTGGCCGGAGACGTTGAGGACGTCGTCGACGCGGCCGGTGATCCAGTAGTAGCCGTCGGCGTCGCGGCGGCAGCCGTCGCCGGTGAAGTACTTGCCCTTGTAGGTCGAGAAATAGGTCTGCACGAAGCGGTCGTGGTCGCCATAGACGGTGCGCATCTGGCCCGGCCAGGAATCGGTGATGCACAGATTGCCGTCAGCCGCGCCCTCCAGCACCTTGCCCTCGCCGTCGACCAGCTGCGGCTTGATGCCGAAGAAGGGCCGCGTGGCCGAACCTGCCTTGAGGTCGGTGGCGCCGGGCAGCGGGGTGATCAGGATGCCGCCGGTCTCGGTCTGCCACCAGGTGTCGACGATCGGCACCTTGCCGTTGCCGACGACGTTGAAATACCACTCCCAGGCTTCCGGATTGATCGGCTCGCCGACCGAACCCAGCACGCGCAGCGACTCGCGCGATGTCCTGGTGACATGCGCATCGCCGGCGCCCATCAGCGCGCGCAATGCGGTCGGCGCGGTGTAGAAGATGTTGACCTTGTGCTTGTCGATGACTTCCCAGAAGCGCGACTGCGACGGATAGTTCGGCACGCCCTCGAACATCAGCGTGGTGGCGCCGTTGGCAAGCGGCCCGTAGACGATATAGCTGTGGCCGGTGACCCAGCCGACATCGGCGGTGCACCAGTAGATGTCGCCGTCATGGTAATCGAAGACATATTGGTGCGTCATCGAGGCATAGACGAGATAGCCGGCGGTGGTGTGGAGCACGCCCTTCGGCTTGCCGGTCGAGCCCGAGGTGTAGAGGATGAACAGCGGATCCTCGGCCTTCATCTTCTCAGGCTTGCATTCGGCTTTCACCGAAGCGACTTCGTCGTGGTACCAGACGTCGCGGCCCGGCGCCCAGCCGACCTTCCCGCCAGTGCGGCGCACGACGACAACCTTGTTGACCATGACGAAATTCTTGGCGGCGATATCGATCGCCTTGTCGGTGTTCTCCTTCAGCGGGATGGCCTTGCCGCCGCGCAGGCCTTCGTCGGCGGTGATGACGAAGGTCGATTCGCAGTCGACGATGCGGCCGGCGAGCGCGTCGGGCGAAAAGCCGCCGAAGACGATCGAGTGGATGGCGCCGATGCGCGTGCAGGCAAGCATCGCATACGCCGCTTCCGGGATCATCGGCATGTAGATGGTGACGCGGTCGCCCTTCTTGACGCCGTGCTTCTTCATCACATTGGCGAGCCGGCAGACATGCTCGTAAAGCTCGTTATAGGTGATCTTCTTGTCGTCGTAGGGATTGTCGCCTTCCCAGATGATGGCGGTCTGGTCGCCGCGCTTCTTCAGGTGGCGGTCGATGCAGTTGTACGAGACGTTGGTCAGGCCATCCTCGAACCACTTGATCGAGACCTTGCCATCGAAGGAGGTGTTCTTGACCTTGCTGAAGGGCTTGAACCAGTCGATGCGCTTGCCATGCTTGCCCCAGAACTTGTCCGGGTTCTTGACGCTGTCGGCATACCATTTCAGGTAGGTGTCATTGTCGATCAGTGCGTTTTTCTTCCACGCCGGCTGGACGCGATGGACATGAACCTCGGACATTCTTCACTTTCCTCCCGAACCAATCCGCCGGCTTGAAACGCCGGCGGGATCGCGGCGACGCGGCCGCGAATTCGGCGGCATTATTACCAGTTCCTCCGTTACGGCAATATTAGACATTGGGTTTGCGCGGCGGGATGCCGCAGACAGACTTGCGCCGACTGTCAGCACTCAGGCGATGCCGCTGCTAACTGCATGTTTTCGCGCGGAAAACCCGTTCTTGATCAGGAAAAATCAATAGACAGTTAAGCAACGGCGCGCACAATCCAGCGTTGGGAGGAACGGAGACTCAACCAAGGGACCGTCCAAGGGGGACTGCAATGCAAGACCATTCCGAAATGGACCTGATGCTTAGGGGATATGGCCTGACCACGGCCAAGATTCTTTACCATTTTCCCGATCATCCGCATCTGCTGCAGAGCTACATCTGGCAGGACTACGACATCGCTCCGAAGTTTCCGGTGCTGATCCGCTTCATCGAATTCTGGAAGACGAGGCTCGACGGCCCCCTGCATTCGGTTGTCTACACGCATCAGAAGCTGATCGCGCCGAACGAATGGCGCAAAGTCGACGGCGAGTTCGTGCTGCATTAGGGTGTGCCGATATTCAGGTGAGGCCGGCCTGCGAATGGCGGTTTCCTGCGCTTCCGGTGCTCACGTACTTTAAGTACGCTCCGCTTCGGTTCTCGGAAGCCACCATTCTCGACTCGGCCTGACCTGAATCTCGACACACCCCGATCCCGAACGGTTATGTGTTAAACCGCCGGCGGGTTCAGCCGGGCGAAACCTTCCTGGCGGCGATAGGGGAAATATGGGTAGGGCGCGGTGACTTCGCTGGCCGCGTCGAGTTTCCCGATCTGCTCCGGCGTCAAGGTCCAGCCGATGGCGCCGAGATTTTGGCGCAGCTGTTCTTCGTTGCGGGCGCCGATGATGACCGAGGACACGGTCGGGCGCTGCAGCAGCCAGTTGATGGCGATCTGCGGCACCGTCCTGCCGGTTTCTTCGGCCACCGCGTCAAGGGCATCCATGACCCGGTAGAGATGCTCGTCCTCGACCGGTGGGCCGAAGCTGGCGGTGTCGTGCAGCCGGCTCTTTTCCGGCAGTTTTGCTCCCCGGCGGATCTTGCCGGTCAGGCGGCCCCAGCCGAGCGGGCTCCACACCAGCGCGCCGACGCCCTGGTCGAGGCCGAGCGGCATCAGCTCCCACTCATAGTCGCGGCCGACCAGCGAGTAGTAGACCTGGTGCGCGACATAGCGCGGATAGCCGTGCCTGTCGGCTTGCGCCAGCGACTTCATCACTTGCCAGCCGGAGAAATTGGAGACGCCGACATAGCGAAGCTTGCCGGAGCGCACCAGCTCGTCCAGAGTCGACAGCACCTCCTCGATCGGCGTGCCGGCATCGAAGGCATGCAGCTGCAGCAGGTCGATGTAATCGGTGCCGAGCCGCCGCAGCGCGTCGTCCACGGATTTGATCAGCCGCGAACGCGACGAGCCGTAGTCGGCCGGGCCGTCGCCCATCGGCAGCGAGGTCTTGGTCGAGATCAGCACGGCATCGCGGCGGCCCTTTATCGCCTCACCAAGCACTTCTTCCGACGCGCCGTTCGAGTAGACGTCAGCGGTGTCGAACAGATTGACGCCGGCTTCGAGGCAGATGTCGACCAGCCGCCGCGCTTCCCTGGCGTCGCTGTTGCCCCAGGCGCCGAACAGCGGGCCGGAGCCGCCAAAGGTTCCCGCGCCAAATGAGAGTGCGGGCACTTTCAAGCCCGATGCACCGAGACGTCGATAGTTCATTTTCGTGGCTCCTGGTGGTTTGGAAAGGGATGTCGAAGGCGATCCGGTTTTGCCGGCGTTACGAGCGGACCGAGACAGGCTCGCCGATCGTAGGGCTGCGATCGAGACGCAGTGCCAGACCCGCCACGGCGAGTGCGGTGAGCGGCAGCAGGGCGGCGATCCAGGTGAGCGAACCCAAGCCGAGGCCCTGGGCGATCACCGCGCCGCCAAGCCAGGCGCCGGCGGCGTTGCCGAGATTGAAGGCGGCGATGTTGAAGGACGAAGCAAGGCTTTGGCCCGCACCTTGCGCCTTTTCCAGCACCCACATCTGCAGCGGCGCCACGGTGCCGAAAGCGGCGGCACCCAGCAGGCCGACATAGATCACGGCCATTACCTGGCTGTGGATGGCGAAGGTCATGGTTGCGAGCACCAGGGCCAGCACCACGAGGCTGCCCAGCACGGCCGGCACCAGCCAGCGATCGGCGATCTTGCCGCCGGCGAGATTGCCGGCGATGAGACCGCCACCGAAGACGAGCAGGATCGGCGACACGGCGGCTTCGCCAAAACCGCTGATCTGCGTCAGCAACGGGGCGATGTAGGTGAAGACGGCGAAGACGCCGGCATAGCCGAGCACGGTGGTGGCGAGGCCGAGCAGCACGGGCGTGCGGCGCAGTACGGCGAGATCGGCGCGCAGGTCGCTCTTCTCGGGCGCCGTCTGGCTGCGTGGCACCAGAGCCAAGATGACGGCGAAGGCCGCCAGGCCAACCACGGTTACCGCCCAGAAGGTCGCCCGCCAGCCAAAGGCCTGGCCGAGCCAGGTGCCGAAGGGCACGCCGAGGATGTTGGCGATGGTCAGGCCGGTGAACATCAGTGCGATCGCCGAGGCCTTCTTGTTGGGCGCGACCAGCCCGGTGGCGACCACCGAACCGACACCGAAGAAGGTGCCATGGGCAAAAGCGGTGATGACGCGGGCGCCCATCAGCGTCCAATAGTCGGGCGCTAGCGCACAGGCGAGATTGCCAAGCGTGAAGATCGCCATCAGCGCCAGAAGCACGGTCTTGCGCGGCCAGTTGCCGGTGGCGATGGTCAGCAGGGGCGCGCCGATGACGACGCCGAGCGCATAGCCCGAAATGAGCTGGCCGGCGGCTGAGATCGAGACGCCGAGATCCTTGCTGACGTCGAGCAGCAGGCCCATGATGACGAATTCGGTGACGCCAATGCCGAAGGCGCCGGCGGCGAGGGCGTAAAGAGCAAGAGGCATGGCGATTTCCACTTCGATGAGGAAGAGCGCCGTCCCGCGCCCCGACCCGAAAGATTGTGTCGCCATGCATTGTGAACCAGACTTGCGCCGGGCACATTTTCTGTGAAATAGATTCACAGATGGCCAGGCCCGACATCAATCGCTCCGGCGAGATCGAAGTGTTCGTGCGCGTCGTCGAGGAAGGTAGTTTCTCTTCCGCGGCACGCGCGTTGCGCATGACGCCGTCGGCGGTCAGCAAGCTGATCGCGCGGCTGGAGGCTCGGCTTGGCGCGCGGCTGGTCAGCCGTTCGACGCGAAAACTGCAACTGACACCGGAAGGCACCGCGTTCTACGACAGCGGTCAGCGCATCCTGGCCGACATGTCGGCGGCCGAGCAGGAAGCCGCGGCAGGGGCGGCGCCACGCGGACGGCTGCGCGTCAACTCCTACGTTCCCTTCGGGGTGCATCGGCTGATCCCGCTCCTGCCACGCTTCCTTGAACGTTACCCCGAGATTTCGGTCGATCTGATGCTGACCGACAGTGTCATCGACCTGATGGCGGAACGCGCCGATGTCGCCATCCGCGCCGGGCCGCTCGGCGAATCACGGCTGGTGGCGCGCAAGCTCGGGCAAAGCCCGGTGGCGGTCGTTGCAGCATCTTCCTACCTCCAGACGCATGGCACGCCTCTAACACCGGCCGATCTCGACAGGCACAACCGCATGGGCTTCGGTTTCGTGCGGCATGTCGATGGCTGGCCGTTTCGTGACGCGGCTGGCAATCCCATCATGGTTTCGATCACCGGCAACACGCTGGTCAGCGACGGCGAGGCAATGCGGCTGATGGCGCTGGCGGGCGCGGGCATTGCCCGGCTGGCGCGCTGGCACGTGGCAGCCGATATCGGGGCCGGCCGGCTGGTGCGGTTGCTCGAGGATTTCAATCCGGGCGACGAGGAGGTCACCCACGCCGTCTATGTCGGCCACGGCCGGCATCTGCCGGCGCGGGTGCGCGCCTTTCTCGATTTTCTTGGCGAGAGCGTGCGGCTGACCTGAGGCGAGGCGGCTCTCGGGAGCCCATGGGCTCCCGAGATGTCTGCGCTGGTGGCGGCTAGGCTTTCGGCGTGAACGGCGCCGGGCGGCGGCCGGCTGCCTGGCGCTCCACCATCCAGCCAGGATATTCGGCCGGCAGGGCGCTGACCTCATCGAGGCGGACAAGATCGTCGGCGTCGAGCTTCAACTGGGTGGCGGCAAGGTTCTGTTCGAGCTGCTCCATGCGGCTGGCGCCGATGATGACGCTCATCACGAAGGGCTTGGCCAGGACATAGCCGAGCGCCACAGTGGCAACGTTCACATCGTGCTTTTTGGCGATCTCGCGCATGACGGCGACGGCCGCCCAGGCGCGCTCCTCGTTGACCGGCGGAAAGTTGAGGGAGGCACGACGGCCCTCGCCATTGCCGGGCGCGCCTGGGCCGTATTTGCCGGACAGCAAGCCTCCGGCCATCGGCGACCATACCATCAGGCCAAGCTTTTCCTCATTGATGAGCGGCACGATTTCGCGCTCGAGATCGCGTCCGGCGATCGAATAATAGGACTGGATGGTCTCGAAACGGGCAAAGCCCTTGCGGTCGGCGATGCCGAGCGCCTTGGCGATGCGCCAGGCCTGCCAGTTGGAAACGCCGACATAGCGGACCTTGCCGCGGGCAACCAGATCGTCGAGCGCCCGCAGCGTCTCGTCGATCGGCGTCACCATGTCGGTGCCGTGCAACTGATAGAGGTCGATATGGTCGAGTTGAAGCCGCTCGAGGCTGGCATCGACCGAATCCATGATGTGGCCGCGTGACGAGCCACGCTGGTTAGGACCGTCACCCATGGCGCCATGCACCTTGGTGGCGATGACCACTTTCTGCCTGTCGACGCCGAGATCCCTCAGCGACTGGCCGAGCAGCCGCTCGGACTCGCCAAACGAGTAGACGTCGGCCGTATCGAAGAAATTGACGCCGGCGGCGAGCGAGCGCGCAACGATCTCGTTGACGCCCTTCTGGTCGAGGCTGGCGATCAGGCCCCATTGGGCGTTTTCGCCGGCGGCGCCGAAGGTCATGGTGCCGAGGCAAAGTTCGGAGACGAACATCCCCGTATTTCCAAGCTGGTTGTAACGCATAGTGGAGGCTCCAGGAGAATGGTGATGACACCAAGCAAATAGGAACGATACGTTTCGTTTCCAGTCTTGGCACAACGAGGCTGCCAGATTGGCCCAAAGTCCGCGGTGTCAGCGGCTGCCGAAGATCGCCGATCCGACCCGGACGCTGGTGGCGCCGAAGGCGACCGCCGTCTCGTAGTCGCCGGACATGCCCATCGACAGTTTGGCGACGCAGGCCTCATGCGCTAGCTTCTCCAGCAAGGCGAAGTGAGGACCTGGGTTCTCGTCGGCCGGCGGAATGCACATCAGGCCTTCGATGGCGAGGCCGTGGACACCACGGCAGCGGGTGACGAAGGCGACCGCATCGCGCGGTTCGATGCCGGCCTTCTGCGGCTCGGAGCCGGTGTTGACCTGGACATAGAGCTTCGGCGCGCGGCCCTGCCTGGCGATCTCCCTGGCGAGTTCGACGGCGATCTTGTCGCGATCGACCGTCTCGATGACATCGAACAGCGCCACCGCCTCCTTTGCCTTGTTCGACTGCAGCGGACCGATCAGATGCAGCTCGATGTCGGCAAAAGTCTCCTTCAGCGCCGGCCATTTGCCTTGCGCCTCCTGCACGCGGTTTTCGCCGAAGACGCGCTGGCCGGCCTCGATGACCGGGCTTATGTCAGCGGCGTCAAACGTCTTGGAAACCGCGACCAGCGTTACCGCGCCAGGATCGCGGCCGGCTTCGCGCTCGGCGGCGGCGATCTTGGCCTTGACCACGAAAAACTGCTGAACGGCGTCACCCATATGCAAATCCCGCTGTTTTGATCCGCGTTTTTGACCGACGCGAGACCCATATGGTTGACGGGTTTGCCAAACCATGGTGAACACCCGGACCATATCCAATGAACTGCCGAGCTGTCGCCCGCAGTCCGCATGCTTTTAAGTGAAAAACGTCCCATGGCAACCGAACGATACAATCCGCGCGCGTCAGAGCCCAAATGGCAGAAGGCCTGGGACGCCAGGAAGCTTTTCGAAGCGCACAATGACGATCCGCGCCCGAAATACTACGTGCTGGAAATGTTCCCCTATCCGTCGGGGCGCATCCACATCGGCCACACCCGCAACTACACGATGGGTGACGTGGTGGCGCGCTACAAGCGGGCCAAGGGCTTCAACGTGCTGCACCCGATGGGCTGGGACGCCTTCGGCATGCCGGCCGAGAACGCGGCGATGCAGAACAAGGTCCATCCCAAGGAATGGACCTACCAGAACATCGCCACCATGCGCGAGCAGCTCAAGGTCATGGGCCTGTCGCTGGACTGGGCGCGCGAATTCGCCACCTGCGATGTCGACTACTACCACCGTCAGCAGATGCTGTTCCTCGATTTCGTCGAGAAGGGGCTGGTGACGCGCAAATCCTCCAAGGTCAACTGGGATCCGGAGGACATGACCGTTCTCGCCAACGAGCAGGTCATCGACGGACGCGGCTGGCGTTCGGGGGCGCTGGTCGAACAGCGCGAACTGACGCAGTGGTTCTTCAGGATCACCGATTTCGCGCAGGATCTGCTGGATTCGCTCGACGGCCTCACCGAATGGCCGGAAAAAGTGAAGCTGATGCAGCAGAACTGGATCGGCCGCTCCGAGGGCCTGCTGATTCGCTGGCCGCTGGCCGACGCCATCGGCGGCGAGCATGAGTTGGAAGTCTATACGACAAGGCCCGACACCATTTTCGGCGCCTCCTTCATGGCTGTCGCCGCCGATCACCCGCTGGCCAGGAAGGCTGCCGAGACCAATCCGGCGCTGGCCAAGTTCATCGACCAGGTCCGCCATATGGGCACTTCGGTGGCGGCCCTGGAGACGGCCGAGAAGAAGGGCTTCGACACCGGCATCCGCGTCGTTCATCCGTTTGACGACAGCTGGACGCTGCCGGTCTATGTCGCCAATTTCGTGCTGATGGAATACGGTACCGGCGCTATCTTCGGCTGTCCGTCCGGCGACCAGCGCGACCTCGACTTCGCCAACAAATACGGCCTGCCGGTGATCCCGGTGGTGATGCCGGAAGGCGAGAATCCAGGCAGCTTCCAGATCATCGATGAAGCCTATGTCGGCGACGGCGTCATGATCAATTCGCGCTTCCTCGACGGCATGAAGCCGGATCAGGCGTTCGACGAGGTCGCGAGACTGCTGGAGCAGAAGACCATCGGCAACCGGCCGATGGCCGAGCGCAAGGTGAATTTCCGCCTGCGCGACTGGGGCATTTCGCGCCAGCGCTACTGGGGTTGCCCGATCCCGATGATCCATTGCGAGGATTGCGGCGTGGTGCCGGTGCCGAAGGCCGACCTGCCGGTCAGGCTGCCCGACGATGTCGATTTCGACCGGCCCGGCAATCCGCTCGACCGCCATCCGACCTGGCGCCATGTCAAATGCCCGCAATGTGGCAAGGATGCGCGTCGTGAAACCGACACGATGGATACGTTCGTCGATTCGTCGTGGTATTTCGCGCGCTTCACGGCGCCCAGAGCGTATGAGCCGACCGATCCCAAGGCAGCCAATGAGTGGCTGGCGGTCGACCAGTATATTGGCGGCATCGAGCACGCGATCCTGCATCTGCTCTATTCGCGCTTCTTCACCCGCGCCATGCGCGAGACCGGCCATGTCGATTTGGCCGAGCCGTTCAAGGGCCTGTTTACGCAAGGCATGGTGGTGCACGAAACCTATCGCGTCGGCTCGGCGTCGAATGGCCGCTGGCTGGCGCCTACGGAAGTGCGGCTGGAGGACGTCGACGGCAAACGCCGCGCCATCGACATCGCCACCGGCGAGGCGGTGACGATCGGCCCGCTCGAAAAGATGTCGAAGTCGAAGAAGAACACGGTGAGCCCGGAAGACATCACCGACGGCTACGGCGCCGACACGGCGCGCTGGTTCATGCTGTCGGACTCACCGCCCGAGCGCGATGTCGAATGGACCGACGATGGCGCCGCCGGCGCGCATCGCTTCATCCAGCGCATCTGGCGCCTGGTGTCGACGGCGGCCGAGACGCTGGCCGGCATCAAGCCCGTGGCGGCCAATGCCGGCGAGGCGGCAGTGGTTTCGAAAGCTGCGCACAAGATCCTGAAGGCGGTCGGCGAGGATATCGAAAAGCTCGCCTTCAACCGCGCCATCGCCCGCATCTACGAACTGGCCAATGCGCTGACCACGCCGCTCAACGATGTGGCCGAAGGCAAGGCCGATGCGGCGCTGAAAAGTGCCTGCCGGCAGGCCGTGGAGATACTCGTGCATCTGATCGCGCCGGTCATGCCGCATCTGGCCGAGGAGTGCTGGGAAACGCTCGGCGGCACCGATCTGGTCGCCGAACGGTCGTGGCCGGTCTTCGATCCGGCACTGGTCGTCGACAACGAAGTCACCTATCCGGTACAGGTCAACGGCAAGAAGCGGGGGGATTTGACAATTGCTCGCGACGCGGACCAAGGTGCGGTCGAAAAAGCGGTACTGTCTCTCGACTTCGTGCAGAAAGCACTCGAAGGTAAGGCTCCGCGCAAGGTGATCATCGTGCCGCAGAGGATCGTCAATGTCGTTGCCTGATCGAAAGACAGAGCTGGGCCGTTTGCTGCGCCGCGTGGCGCTTGCCGGCCTGCTCGGCTCGCTTGCGCTGGCCTCGGCCTGCACGGTGCGGCCGCTTTATTCGAGCGCGCCGCTGTCGACCAGCTCGACCGGCAGTGCCAATTCCGAACTGGCGTCGATCGGCATCAAGCCGGTCAACACGCGTTTCGGGCAGCAGGTGCGCAACAATTTGATCTTCGGATTTGGACGAGGCGCTGGCGAACCGGCCTCGCCGGCCTATTCGCTCTTTCTCGGCGTGGGCGAAGCCGTCGAATCCGCGGCACTCGTGCAGGTCGGAACCGACGAAGACGAGCCGACCGCTGGTTCCGTGACGCTGACCGCCAACTATACGCTGAGCGATGCCAAGACCGGGGCAAAGATCGCGTCCGGGAGGCGTTCGATCACCTCGTCCTTCGACAGGCCGCGTCAGGAATTCGCCGCATACCGGGCACAGATCGACGCCGAGAACCGTGCCGCGCGCGAACTGGCCGAAGCGCTGCAACTGTCCATCGCCCAGGACCTGGTCAAGTACGGCAAGACGGCCGGCTAGCGCATCATCGTTTCGAACGCTCCCGCCTCAAAACGCGGGTATGGCGGGCAGTGGTGACGTTGATCACGCGCGCCCAAAGTCAGACCGCCGAAATTGCCGCAGAGATAGCGCGCCTCACTCCTTGTGGCTCCCCCAGGCAGATTGCGCCGGCGTGAGTGCTGCCTGACGACGGTCGCTCGTTGCGACCGGTACGATGACATTGCTGTCCCAAGATCGTCGACGATCGCGCCGCCGGGAAGCAACTGTTAACCACTCGCTCCCTATTGCTCGGCAGGTGTTTCAGAGCGAGTCGTGAGAATGGAATCCAAGCGTTTTTCCCGGGTCAATTCATTGAAGGCAACTTCGCCCGATGACCCCGGGGTAGAGCGTTTCGAGGGCGTGAGTGGCAGGGCCGGTCGGCAAGCTCCTTCAGCCGCGACAGGCGGCCATGATCGCCCAACTCACCAGGGACAGGACGGCCGGCAGTCCGGCATACACCAGACAGGCTATTCCGCGCGGGTTGTTGATCTTGGCGGTAGCAAGCGGCCCTATATGGAGCCGAGGGTTGACCAGGGGACGAGCCATGCGTCCCCGAAGATCGGCGACATCGAAAGTCCTGCCTGGCAGGAATATTTCTTCCTCGCGCCCAACGTGCGTTTTACGCGCACGCCTGACTACGAGACCAAGAAGCATCGCCAGCAGAGCGACCCTGTCGTCGAACAGGGCGCTCCAGACGCGCTCCCAACGCAACAGGCCGTCACACAGCCCATCGTTGATAAGGCACCATTTGCTCCCTCGCTGCTGGCATTGCCGGTTTCGGTGAAAAGCCGCAATTTGGAAACAGCCCGGTTGCAGGGCAGCAGCGAACCGGCCGCATCAAGGACGTCGCCGCTGGCTGCAGCGTCTGCTGCGCCGGGGCGTGCCAACGACAAGGCACGACGTGCGCCGTCGGTACCTCCGATGACCGCCGCAGCGGGACGAGCATCCGTGCGCATGGCCGCCGTCCCGGCAGGCAGCGCCGCGGCCAAGACAGCCAACCCCGAGACACTGCGCTGGCCTCATCTCTCCGATCATGCCTTCTTCGAGGTCATGGCACCCTACCTAGTCGACGTTTCGTCCCCGGCCCGACCTGCCAACCCGGCCACGCCGGCGCCGGCCGCGGCTGCGCGAATTGGTATCGGTACATCGTTGGTCTCCGACGCCACCTCGCTGTTTCGTGTCATCGAATGGCTTCCAGGCCAGCCCTCGAAGCCGTCACCTGATGTCCGGCCGTCCAACTCCAACCAAGCCGTCGCCCAGCCCGACATGCCGGCGAGCAATGCGCCGTTGCAGGTTGAGGTCGCTGCAATCTCCGCTGCGGCAAGCGATGCCGTTGCCGTGCCAATCGTTCGGAGTCGAGACGTCGCCGTGCGGGCCGCGTCCGCGTCCCCACGCTTGCCTCTGGCCGGCAAAATCGTGCCTTCAATGGCGGGGGATTCGTATCAGCTCCCCTCCGAAGAGTTGTTGCAGCAGCCACCGGAGGGGCAGGGGTTCTACATGTCGCAGGAGCGGCTTGAGCAGAACGCCGATCTTTTGGAAAGCGTACTCGAAGATTTCGGCGTGCGCGGCGAGATCATTCATGTTCGCCCAGGCCCGGTCGTCACGCTCTATGAGTTCGAGCCGGCGCCGGGTGTCAAATCCTCCCGTGTCATCGGGCTCGCCGATGACATCGCCCGCTCCATGTCGGCGGTTTCGGCGCGCGTCGCGGTCGTGCCTGGCCGCAATGTCATCGGCATCGAGCTTCCGAACGAGATGCGCGAAACGGTCTATTTCCGCGAGCTGATCGAATCGGAGGGCTTCCGCAAAACCAGCTGCAAACTGGCGCTCTGTCTCGGCAAGACGATCGGCGGCGAGCCTGTCATCGCCGAGTTGGCGAAGATGCCGCACCTGCTCGTGGCGGGCACCACCGGCTCGGGCAAGTCGGTCGCCATCAACACGATGATCCTGTCGTTGCTCTACCGGCTGAAGCCGGAAGAGTGCCGCCTGATCATGGTCGACCCCAAGATGCTGGAGCTCTCCGTCTATGACGGCATCCCGCATCTTTTGACCCCTGTCGTCACGGACCCCAAAAAGGCGGTCACCGCGCTCAAATGGGCGGTGCGCGAGATGGAGGACCGCTATCGCAAGATGGCGCGGCTCGGCGTGCGCAACATAGACGGCTACAATGAGCGCGCGGCTGCCGCCCGCGACAAGGGCGAGACGGTCGTGATGACCGTGCAGGCCGGCTTCGAAAAAGGCACCGGCGAGCCGCTTTTCGAGCAGCAGGAAATCGACCTTGCCCCGATGCCCTATATCGTCGTCATAGTCGACGAGATGGCCGACCTGATGATGGTTGCCGGCAAGGAGATCGAAGGCGCCATCCAGCGTCTGGCGCAGATGGCCCGCGCTGCCGGCATCCACCTGATCATGGCAACGCAGCGCCCTTCGGTCGATGTCATCACCGGCACGATCAAGGCCAACTTCCCGACCCGGATTTCCTTCCAGGTGACATCCAAGATCGACAGTCGCACCATCCTGGGCGAACAGGGCGCCGAACAGCTGCTTGGCCAGGGCGACATGCTGCACATGATGGGTGGCGGGCGCATTTCGCGCGTGCATGGCCCGTTTGTTTCCGATGCGGAAGTCGAGCACGTCGTGGCGCATCTGAAGGCGCAGGGTCGCCCCGAATATCTGGAGACGGTGACAGCCGACGAGGATGAGGAAGAAGCCGAAGCCGATCAGGGCGCGGTCTTCGACAAGGGATCCGTTGCAGCTGAAGACAATGATTCCATATATGACGAGGCGGTCAAGGTGGTGGTGCGCGACAAGAAGTGCTCGACGTCTTACATCCAGCGCCGCCTCGGTGTCGGTTACAACCGCGCCGCATCGCTGGTCGAGCGCATGGAAAAGGAAGGGTTGGTCGGTGCACCCAACCATGTCGGCAAACGCGAGATCATCATGGGCCGGCGCCCGCAGATGAGCGCGCCCGACGATGACGGCACCGATTGATCGGCAGGCGCGCCCTTGTCGACGTCTTCGGGAGCACAATAAAAAAGGCCGGTTGCCCGGCCTTTTTTTGTTGGAAGCGGTGTGATCTCAGCCGATCGCTATGTCAGCCGATCGCCATCTCAGCCAATGGATTGGCCGGTCTTTGCCCAGTCGGCGAGGAACTGTTCCAGGCCCTTGTCGGTCAGCGGGTGCTTGACCAGTGCCTTCAGCGTCGCCGCCGGCACGGTGGCGACATCGGCGCCGATCAGTGCTGCCTGCTTGACGTGGTTCACGGTGCGAACCGAAGCCACCAGGATCTCGGTCTGGAAATCATAATTGTCGTAGATCTGCCGGATCTCCTGGATCAGCTCCATGCCGTCGACGCCCATGTCGTCGATGCGGCCAACGAAGGGCGAGATGAAGGACGCACCGGCCTTGGCCGCGAGCAACGCCTGGTTGGCCGAGAAGCACAGCGTGACGTTGACCAGGCGGTTCATCTCGGTGCGGATCGTCTTGCAGGCCTTCAGGCCGTCGAGCGTCAGAGGCACCTTGATGCAGACATTGTCGGCGATCTTGGCCAGAACCTTGGCCTGCTGCATCATCTCGGAATATTCGGTGGCGGTGACTTCAGCCGAGACCGGACCCTTGACGATGTCGCAGATCTGCTTGGTGACCTCGGCGATCTTGCCGCCGGATTTCAGGATCAGCGACGGGTTGGTGGTGACGCCGTCAAGCAGGCCCAGATCGTTGAGCTCACGGATATCCTTGACGTCTGCGGTGTCGACAAAAAATTTCATGGCGGTCTCCTGACGATTTCGTCGTGCTGGGAAAGGCACGTTCAGCGTTGCCCTTTGATCTAGACCAAAGTCGGGGCAAGGTCACGCTTCATGATCGAAGATTCGCCCTTTGTCGCAGCCGCACCCGTGCTGGTGCCGATGCCCGCCGAACGCCCCTACACCTATGCAGTGCCGGCCGGCATGCGCGTGGTGCCGGGCTCGATCGTGCGCGTGCCGCTTGGCCCGCGCCAGGTTGCCGGCATCGTGTGGGATGGCGTGGTCGAGACGGTCGACGCGAAAAAGCTGCGCCCGATCGAACAGGTTTTCGATTGCCCGCCGATCGACCGCGCAATGCGCCGCTTCGTCGACTGGGTGGCGCAGTACACGCTGTCGCCGCCCGGCATGGTGGCGCGCATGCTGCTCAGGGCGCCGGAAGCGTTCGACCCCGAACCATGGATCGAGGGGCTGCAGCGCACCCTCTTGACGCCCGACCGGATGACGGGTGCGAGAGAGCGCGTGCTGGAGACGGCCGAAGGCGGACTTGCCTGGACGCGCTCCGGCCTCGCACACGCGGCCGGCGTGTCGTCGACGGTGATCGACGGCCTGAGGGCGCAAGGCGTGTTCGAGACGGTGATGATCCCGCCACGCCCGGTGGTGGCCGCGCCCGACACCAGCTACGCGGTGCCAGAACTGATGCCGGACCAGAACGACGCGGCGCGGATGTTGCGCGCCAATGTCGCGGCTGGTGTGTTCAATGTAGCGCTGCTCGACGGCGTCACCGGGTCGGGCAAGACGGAAGTCTATTTCGAGGCGGTGGCAGCCGCCCTCGATCAGGGCAAGCAGGTGCTGATCCTGCTGCCGGAAATCGCGCTGACGCACGCCTTTCTCGATCGCTTCCAGCAGCGCTTCGGCGCCAAGCCGGGCGAATGGCATTCGGACCTGCCGCCGAGGATGCGTGAAAGGGTCTGGCGGCAAGTGGCGGAAGGCGGCGTGCGCGTCGTCGCCGGGGCGCGCTCGGCGCTGTTCCTGCCGTTCAGGGAGCTTGGCCTGATCGTCGTCGACGAGGAGCATGACCCCGCCTACAAGCAGGAGGACCGCGTCTTCTACAATGCCCGCGACATGGCTGTCGTGCGCGGCCATATCGGCAGCTTTCCGGTGGTGCTGGCGTCGGCGACGCCATCCGTCGAAAGCCGGGTCAATGCCAGCCAGGGCCGCTACAACAGGGCGGTGCTCACCGCCCGCTTTGCCGAGGCTGCTCTTCCGCATCTCAAGGCGGTCGACATGCGGCGGGCGCCGCCGGCACGTGGCAGCTTCCTGTCGCCGGTGTTGCTCGACCATATGCGCCAGACGCTGGGAAGGAAGGAGCAATCGCTGCTGTTCCTCAACCGGCGCGGCTATGCGCCGCTGACGCTGTGCCGGGTCTGCGGCCATCGCTTCGGCTGCCCGGTCTGTTCGGCCTGGCTGGTCGAGCACAGGTTTCGCGGCCAGCTGGTCTGCCATCATTGCGGGCACAATGAGCGCCGTCCCGAAGCCTGTCCGGAATGCGGTACGCTCGACCATCTGGTCGCTTGCGGACCAGGCGTCGAGCGCATCTCCGAAGAGGTCGTCGCGCATTTCCCGGACGCGCGCACCATCGTTTTGTCATCCGACCTGATGGGCGGCGTGCGGCGGCTGCGACTGGAGCTGGAAGCGATCGCCAATGGCGAGGCCGACATCGTCATCGGCACGCAACTCGTCGCCAAAGGCCACAACTTCCCCAACATGACGCTGGTCGGCGTGGTCGACGCCGACCTTGGGCTTGCCAATGGCGATCCGCGGGCGGCCGAGCGCACTTTTCAATTGCTCAGCCAGGTGACCGGCCGCGCCGGTCGAACCGGCAAGAAGAGCCTCGGCCTGCTGCAGACTTTCCAGCCCGACCATCCGGTGATGCGGGCGATCGTCTCCGGCGACGCCGAGGCCTTTTACGAGCGCGAGATCGCCGAGCGTGAACGGGCGGCCCTGCCGCCGTTCGGCCGGCTCGCCGGCGTCATCGTCAGCGCGGTGACGCGGGCCGAGGCCGAGGGCCATGCGCGCGGCCTGCGCCGTGCCGCGCCCGAGGCCAACGATCTGTTCGTGCTGGGTCCTGCGGAGGCGCCGCTGTCATTGCTTGGTGGCCGGCACCGCTTTCGCCTGCTGATCCAGGGTGAACGCCGCGCCGACATGCAAGGCTTCATCCGCGCCATGCTGGCCAATGGGCCGAAACAGCGCGGCTCGGTCAGGGTGCAGGTCGACATCGATCCGCAGAGCTTTTTGTAAGGATGCGATTGCTAGTCGGGGCCCGGCGGGTCTTTCAATATATTCCAGCACCAAACGCCGAGCGCTTCAAAATGCCTGACGTTTGCCGTAATCACAGTAAGGTCGTTAGTTGCCGCCGAGGCAGCGATCAGTGTGTCCGCCAGGCCCGGATTTTTCCCCTGTGCAGAGGCTGCTTCCTCCATTTGGCCCGCCCTTCGCGCTATATCGGCATTGACCCCTAGAATTTGATCTGCAAATCCTTCGATAGTGTCGTTCAGCCAAACGGTGAGACTCTCCGCGCGCTTTATGGCCCCAGCACGATCGAGTTTGCGTATGCCTTTCTCGATTTCGGTGATCGCTATAACTGGTATGAAGAGCGCTTGCTTTTCGCCTTGGGTTGCGATCCAGATGGAGACGTCTTTTGCAAGCGGCGGCCTTCCTGGAGCGAACGCGGATAAGATGGAAGTATCGATGAGATAGCCGCTCAAAGATCGATATCCCGCGACGGTGACTCGTTCCTTTCAAACTCGATCCCTCCTGGATAGGTCAGAAGAAACTCCCCGAAGTTTCGACGCTTGACTGGATAAAGCTTTTGCAAGTCCTCGACCGAAACAATAGCCGCTGCTGGCTTACCATGCTTTGTGATAATGGTGGGCTCGCCGCCCTCCGCGGCCTCGACGAGCGCCGAGAACCCTGCCTTAGCCTCTCGAACCTGCACCGTTTTCACAGCAAACCTCCTTGTGGTCTCATGTGGTCATAATATAGGAATTGCTGAGGAAAGGAACAGCCGCCATGAAAACCCTTGGCCTTCTGGGCGGCATGAGTTGGGAATCGACCGCCATCTATTACCGCCTGCTCAACGAGATCGTGCGCGAGCGGCTGGGTGGGCTGCATTCGGCGAAACTGCTGATGTGGTCGTTCGATTTTGCCGAGATCGCCGAGCGGCAACATCATGGCGACTGGGACGGCGCCGGCGTGCTTCTGGCTGACGCGGCACGCAAGCTCGAGGCGGGCGGCGCGGAGGGCCTGCTTCTGTGCACCAACACCATGCACAAATTGGCCGACCAGGTGCAGGCGTCGGTATCGATCCCGTTGATCCACATAGCCGACGCTACCGCAGTCGCCGTCAAGCGTGCCGGCATGCAGCGCCCGGCGCTGCTGGCGACGCGCTTCACCATGGAACAGGATTTCTACAAGGGCCGGCTCGCCGACAAACATGGGTTGCAGCTCATTGTGCCCGATGCCGCCGGCCGCGACATGGTGCATCGCGTCATCTACGAGGAACTGTGCCAGGGCGTCGTTACCGAAGCCTCGAAAGCGGCCTATATCGCCGAGACCGAACGCCTGCGTCGCGAAGAGGCCGCCGACAGCGTCATCATGGGCTGCACCGAGATCACCATGCTGATCGGCCAGCCGGACTTCGATATACCGGTCTTCGACACGACGCGCATCCATGCCGAGGCGGCGGTGGCCTTCATGCTGCCCTGAAGCAATTCGAGGGAAATCGCGCAGCGATTTCCCTTGGGAAGTCAGAGATCAGGGCTGGATGGCGACAGTGCCGCTGCCGACCACTTTCAGCTTCCATCCGTCTGCCTGCGTGCCAGCGAGATTGAGATGCCCGGCCAGGAAATACAGGCGATCGGTGTCGGGGCCCTTGGCGGTGCAGAATCGATCCTGCAGATAGGACGGAGGCGTCGCCTGGTAGTAAAGGTCCGCCTCGATGCTGGCAGGGTGTGCGCCCTTCGGCAAATCGGCAAGCGGTATCGAGTAGCTCAGCGTGTCGCTGCCGCCCGATACGTAGTCGGGATCGTCCTCGACGGCGGTCCCGCCGACATCGACGGCGAGCTCCTCGTCTGCCCCCAATGCCTTGGCGATTTCGAGCCGGCTTTCGACCGGGAGGAAGCCCGCCGGCAATATCCGGTTGTCCTTCACCTCCGTGCAGATCGACAGGAAGCTGGTCGTCAGTTCGCCTTCAGGCTTGGATTGCGCATTGCAGACCGGATTGGGTGTGTCGGCGGGCGGCGTGGAGACCAGTTCCTGATAGATCTGAACCTGATCCTGTCGCGTGATCTTCTGGTAGTGTGGCTGATGCGGCCGTTCGCCAGGATCGAGGCGGCCGGAACAATCATCCTTCCACCAGAGCTCGCCATCAAGCGGCTTGCCGTCGGCGCCGACGATCACACCGGCAGCATTTGTGCGACCGGAGACCCAAAGCTGCTCGCCATTCTGGTCGAGCACGCTGAAGGTGAGAAACGCACGCCGGAAACCCACTCCGGAGGGAAACTTGTGACCGGCCAGGTTCTTCACCGTCACCTTGGCATCGAGCGCGTCGGCGGTCATGGCAAGGTCGCTGACAGTTACGGTGGCGGTTGCCTGCGAGGCCTGGTCCAGCATCGCCTGCTCGGTGAGGACGAGAGGATCGAGAGCCTTCTTGCCCATCATCGGATCGCGCGTCCTGATGCCGAAAACTTCGGGAAACTGCTGCGCCATCTTGACCAGGAAGACGTTGAGACCGACGAGCGTGTGGCGGGCAAATCCCTCGCGAACCGAAAGATCCGGCGCGTTGCTGGACTCGGTCTGCGGGAAATTGAGATTTTCCTGGATGCTGGCGATCTTGCTCATCGTCGGCGATCCGTCCTGTTCCGTCGATGGCATGTGACAACCCTGACAGCTGCGCGGCGTGGCGCCGGCGCCCAGTGGAAGCGGGCCGTCCGGCGTGCTGCCGGTTCGATAGGCGCTGAACGCCCATTCCGGATAGGTCGTCTGCTCGTAGATATGCGCCAGGGTGTTGGTGCCCTGCAGAACCGGCAAATGAACCGTGTGGCACGTCCCGCAGACCTCGGAGCTCATGATCGTGGCGTCGTGGACTGGTTTGATGCCGAGTGCGGTATGCATCGGGCCGACTTCCGGTTTCTCGAAGGGGCCGATGAGCGTATCGGGCGAACCGACCATGAAGCTGCCGGTGAAGGTCTTGGCAAAGCCGGTCGCGTGAGGATTGAGCAGCGCCTGCCGCTCGTCCACACAGGCGTTCTGCGGCTGATCGCCGAGTGGTCCGCTGGCCTTGGTGTTGAGCACCATTCGGTGACAGGATGTGCAGGTGATGCCATCGCGGGCAAGCATGCCGTAATTGGCGTGCGCGGCACCCGGATTGTCGACCGGCCAGGGCGTCGCATCGACCATGTCGCGCGTGAACAATTCGCACTTGCCCGAGCGCGCCTTCTCGTCGATGTGAAACTGCCGTTCCCCGGCGATGCCGTGGCAGCCAAGGCAAGCGTCCTGCACCACACCGGACATTTTGGGGTGAAAGCTTTGCGTTTCGCTGGCGAGCTGCGCGAAGAATATCGGGTCGCGGCCTCCCAGCCCCATCGGCGAGGTTCGCCAGGTCGCCAGCGGAGACAGATTGATCAAGCCATCGCCATGTGGGTTTGGCCTGGTCATGTCGAACTGCAGCCCGGTGCTGCCGGCATCATGACAACCCAGGCACTGGCTCGAGGTCAGGAACGTATCGGACGCATCGGGACCCTTGGCCCCGACCCAGGTGTTGTCGTAGGTCTCGGAAGGCATTCGCGAGACGGTCTCATAGGTCGGCATCTCGCGGACGTAGGCCTGCAGCGCGGCGATCACGTCGGCGTTCGGACTGTAGAGCGGTTGGCCAAGACGCGGGTTGCCATCGGCCGGCAAAACGACGGTCTGGTGCAACGTATCTGCCGGCGCTCCCTTGAAGAAATCCTGTGCGAGATAGTTGAGCGGCTTGTCCGGCTCACCCGCGATGTTCTTGGGAGAAGCGAAGGTCAGATTGTCGGCCGCCGAGGCATGGCAGTTCATGCAGTACTGGGCGAAACCCATGTTGGGCAGGCTGTTGTTGTCGGCCGGCAGGGCTGGCCAATCCGGTGTCCAGCCGCTCTGGCTGCCAAAACCATACCAGCCCCAGAACCAGCCATCGTAAGAGGCGCTGGCATCGCGGATCATGATCGCGGCGCCGCTGGTTGGAAAAAGTTTGAGAGGATCGACTGTCCGGCAATCCGACGCCGGCTCCGAAAACATCTCCTTGACCATGATGGCACCGTCGGGAACCGGCGGCGGATGATCGACCTCGCCTTCGGCGGAGCGATTCTTGCGAAGCCAGTCCGTCATCTCCAGCGAATACCAGATCATGACAGGCGCATGGGTTCCGAAATCCTTGCCCTGCCAGGCGCCGTTGACCAAGGTCGCGATGCGGGGTCCGGCCTGGCGCACATATTTGTCGTGCACCCATCCGGCAGCTTCGTTGCGATAACAGTAACTGCCGAGATACTGGTTGAGCTTGTTCTCGTAGTCGCCCAGGGGCAGCGCCGACGGCTTCTTGATCGTGGCCTCGAGCTGCTGGCAGAGCAAGGGATCGGCGGGAGCCATGGCCGTCGGCCGTTCGGCGATACAGTCCGCGCGTGCACCCTGCGCGATCCCGACAAGGGCGGCCGCTGCGATCCAGATGCTGGCCAGATGCAATGTCCGACAAAGATCCGGCATGATCGTCTCCGAATTTCGAGATCCTGCCTGCCGCACTCCCGTCCGCGCAGATTTCACAGGTGATCGCACAACATGTGAAGTTGCTAAAATAAACAAGAAGTCGACGAAAGCAACATTCGAAGCATAATACTTGCGTTACGCCGCGGCAAGACAGCGATCTATACTATCGAAGAAATTGTCCGCGTATCTCTTGTCCAAGGAATTGTTTCCCTGCCAACCGAATCGGCTGCCAAGTCGCGGCTTCCAAGCGTGAAGCTCCTATCAGGCGACGGCATTCCAGGGCGGCCTTGCCGAACCCCGCCTTTCCGGCTGTGCGCTTGACTTCCGCCATCGGCGACATTCAATGCATCTAGAATTGCGTGAGGGGGAAGCAAGATGGATTTTGCGTTTCCATGGCCGATGAGCCAGGGTGAATGGCTGGCGTGGTCGAGCGCCGTCGTCACCACGTTGCTCGGCCTTTTGTTTTTTCTGGCGCCCAGCCTGGCCTTTCGTATCCTGCGTTTGCAGGTCAAGCCCGAGAAGGTGGCGGCGATCGCCGAGGGGCGCGGCAGGATGTCGGGCTTCTATCTCGGCGTCGGCCTGTGCTGCATCCTGCTGGCGCAGCCGTTGATCTACATGACGCTTGGCTTCTCCTGGCTGTTCACCGCCTTCGGCCGACTGCTGTCGATGATGTCGGATGGCGCCAATACGCCTTTCAATTGGGTGTCTATTGTGGTGGAATTGGCATTGGCGGCGTTGCCGCTCGCCTTTGCCTTCGGCTTTCTGCCTTGAATCCCTGGGGTTTCCGGGGCGCAAGGCGGGACTCTTTTGCTGGATGCGACAATAGTGCCTGAAAACCATGCGGAACGACGCATTGCGGTCTTAAAATGCCTGTGCTAGACGGCAATCGACTTTCGGCCGGGGATAGCGGAAGCCGCGTCTCCGTGCTTGGAAAAATGCAGTAAGGTCAAAGATTTAGCCAGAGTTTTTGCTCGCGCCAACAATCTACGGCCTGTCAGACAAGAGAAAAGACGGTCCGTGGCCCAATCGTCATCGCCAATCTCAGGTGTCGCAGAACGCTATGCGGGTTCGCTGTTCGAACTCGCCCTGCAGGCAAATTCGGTCGCCAAGGTCGAGGCAGACCTCAACAGTTTCGAGGCGATGCTCGCGGGCAGTGCCGACCTTACCCGGCTGATCAACAGCCCGGTGTTTTCCAGCGAGGACCAGGCCAAGGCCATCGCGGCGATCGCCGACAAGGCAGGGATCACCGGCCTCACCGGCAATTTCCTGCGCGTCGTGGCCCGTAACCGCCGTCTGTTCGCCATCCCCGGCATGATCAAGGCGTTCCGCCAGATCGCCGCCGAACACCGTGGCGAGACCGCTGCTGAAGTGACGTCGGCGCACGAGTTGACCGATGCCCAGCAGAACGAACTCAAGGCGGCGCTGAAGGGCGTTGCCGGCAAGGACGTGGCCATCTCAATCACCGTCGATCCGTCGCTGCTCGGCGGGCTGGTGGTCAAGATGGGCTCGCGCCAGATCGATACGTCGCTCAAAACCAAACTCAACTCGCTCAAGCTTGCACTGAAAGAGGTCGGCTGATGGACATCCGCGCCGCGGAAATTTCCGCAATTCTGAAAGACCAGATCAAGAATTTCGGCAAGGAGGCCGAGGTCTCCGAAGTTGGACAGGTGCTGTCCGTCGGTGACGGTATCGCCCGCGTCTACGGCCTCGACAATGTCCAGGCCGGCGAAATGGTCGAATTCCCCGGCGGCACTCGCGGCATGGCGCTCAACCTCGAAGCCGACAATGTCGGCGTCGTCATCTTCGGCGCCGACCGCGACATCAAGGAAGGCGACATCGTAAAGCGCACCGGCGCCATCGTCGACGTTCCGGTCGGTCCGGGTCTGCTCGGCCGCGTCGTCGACGCGCTCGGCAATCCGATCGACGGCAAGGGCCCGATCAAGGCAGTCGAGCGCAAACGCGTCGACGTCAAGGCGCCCGGCATCATCCCGCGCAAATCGGTGAACGAGCCGATGTCGACCGGCCTCAAGGCCATCGATGCACTGATCCCGGTCGGCCGCGGCCAGCGCGAGCTGGTCATCGGCGACCGCCAGACCGGCAAGACCGCCATCATCCTCGACACGATGCTCAACCAGAAGTCGGTGCACGACAACGGCCCCGAGAAGGAAAAGCTCTACTGCGTCTACGTCGCCGTCGGCCAGAAGCGCTCGACCGTGGCGCAGTTCGTCAAGGTGCTGGAAGAGCGCGGCGCGCTCGAATATTCGATCATCATCGCCGCCACCGCGTCCGACCCGGCGCCGATGCAGTATCTGGCGCCGTTCGCCGGCTGCACCATGGGCGAGTATTTCCGCGACAACGGCATGCATGCGCTGATCAGCTATGACGATCTGTCGAAGCAGGCCGTCGCCTACCGCCAGATGTCGCTGTTGCTGCGCCGCCCGCCGGGCCGCGAAGCCTATCCGGGCGACGTCTTCTACCTGCACTCGCGCCTGCTCGAGCGCGCCGCCAAGCTCAACGACGATCTGGGCGGTGGGTCGCTGACCGCCCTGCCGATCATCGAGACGCAGGCCAACGACGTGTCGGCCTATATCCCGACCAACGTGATCTCGATCACCGACGGCCAGATCTTCCTCGAAACCAACCTGTTCTTCCAGGGCATCCGTCCGGCCGTCAACGTCGGCCTGTCGGTGTCGCGCGTCGGCTCGGCCGCGCAGATCAAGGCGATGAAGCAGGTTGCCGGCTCGATCAAGGGCGAGCTCGCGCAGTACCGCGAAATGGCGGCGTTCGCGCAGTTCGGCTCCGATCTCGACGCCGCCACGCAGCGCCTGCTCAACCGCGGATCGCGCCTGACCGAACTCCTGAAGCAGCCGCAGTTCTCGCCGCTGAAGACGGAAGAGCAGGTCGCGGTGATCTTCGCCGGCGTCAACGGCTATCTCGACAAGCTGCCGGTCAACCAGGTCGGTAAGTTCGAGCATGGCCTGCTCAGCCACATGCGTGCGGCGGGCAAGGACGTGCTCGAGGCCATCCGCAAGGAAAAGGCGCTGTCGGACGATCTGCGCGCCAAGCTGAAGGCCGAGATCGACGCTTTCGCCAAGACCTTCGCCTGAGCGAAGCGCCAGTCGGGATGAGACAAGACGGGATCAGGTTTGAAGCATGCCTTCATTAAAAGACCTTCGTAACCGTATCGCCTCGGTCAAGGCGACGCAGAAGATCACCAAGGCGATGCAGATGGTCGCCGCGGCGAAGCTGCGCCGTGCGCAAGAGGCTGCCGAAGCGGCGCGCCCCTATTCGGAGCGCATGGGTTCCGTGCTGGCCAACATCACCCAGGCAATCGGCGGCGGCGGCGATGCCCCGGCGCTGATGACCGGCACCGGCAAGGACGACGTGCATTTGCTCGTCGTCTGCAGCGCTGAGCGCGGCCTGTGCGGCGGCTTCAATTCGCAGATCGCCCGCCTTGCCCGCGACCATATCCGCAAGCTTTTGGCCGACGGCAAGCAGGTCAAGATCATCTGCGTCGGCAAGAAGGGTTTCGATATCCTGCGCCGCGACTATGCGTCGATGATTCTCGATCGTGTCGATCTGCGCGAGGTCAAGACGCTCGGCTTCGTCAATGCCGACGCGATCGCCAAGAAAGTCATCCACCTCTTCAACGAGGGCGGCTTCGACATCTGCACTCTGTTCTATTCGCAGTTCAAGTCGGTGATCAGCCAGATCCCGACCGCGCAGCAGATCATTCCATCCGGTATCGCTTCGGCTCCGGCCGAGGCGGTGGATGGCGGCAGCGCCGTCTATGAATACGAACCGGAGCCGGGCGAAATCCTCTCCGACCTCATTCCGCGCAACATCTCGGTGCAGGTTTTCCGGGCGCTGCTCGAAAACGCGGCCGGCGAAATGGGCGCCAAGATGAGCGCCATGGACAATGCGACGCGCAATGCCGGCGAGATGATCAACAAGCTGTCGATCACCTACAACCGCCAGCGGCAGGCGCAGATCACCAAGGAACTGATCGAAATCATTTCGGGCGCCGAGGCGCTCTAGGCGCGGTTTGCGGGTCATCGACCCGCGAGCGGACCGCGTGAGAAACAAAGGACGAAAAAGGGTAAAGACGATGGCGAAAGCAGCGACCCCCCAGAAGGTAACACCCAAGACGGCAGCCCCCAAGGCCGCAGCCGCGAAGACCGCAGCCCCCGCGAAGGCGGCAAAGGCTCCGGCAGCAGCCGCGAAGGCAGCTCCGGCCAAGACGGCATCAGCACCGGCCAAGGCCGCAGCGACCAAGACATCCGCAGTGGCCACCAAGGCAACCGGCGTTGTCGGCAAGGTCCGCCAGGTCATCGGCGCCGTTGTCGACGTGCAGTTCGGCGATCACCTGCCGGCGATCCTGAACGCGCTCGAGACGACCAATGTCGGCAACCGCCTGGTGCTCGAAGTGGCCCAGCATCTGGGTGAAAACACCGTGCGCTGTATCGCCATGGACTCGACCGAAGGTCTGGTGCGCGGCCAGGAAGTGCGCGACACCGGCGCGCCGATCACCGTTCCGGTCGGCCCGGGCATGCTCGGCCGCATCATCAACGTCATCGGCGAGCCGGTCGATGAAGAAGGCCCGGTCGACGGGATCGAAATGCGCTCCATCCACCAGCCGGCTCCGACCTATGTCGAGCAGTCGACGGAAGCACAGATCCTGATCACCGGCATCAAGGTGCTCGACCTCCTGGCTCCCTACGCCAAGGGCGGCAAGATCGGCCTGTTCGGCGGCGCCGGCGTCGGCAAGACCGTGCTGATCCAGGAGCTGATCAACAACATCGCCAAGGCGCATGGTGGCTACTCGGTGTTCGCCGGCGTCGGCGAGCGCACTCGCGAAGGCAACGATCTCTATCACGAGTTCATCGAGTCTGGCGTCAACAAGAAGGGCGGCGGTGAAGGCTCCAAGGCCGCTTTGGTGTATGGCCAGATGAACGAACCGCCGGGCGCCCGCGCCCGCGTCGGCCTGACCGGCCTGACGGTTGCGGAATATTTCCGCGACCAGGGCCAGGACGTGCTGTTCTTCGTCGACAACATCTTCCGCTTCACGCAGGCGGGTTCGGAAGTGTCGGCTCTGCTCGGCCGTATCCCGTCGGCCGTGGGCTATCAGCCGACGCTCGCCACCGACATGGGCGCGTTGCAGGAACGCATCACCACCACCACCAAGGGCTCGATCACATCGGTGCAGGCGATCTACGTGCCCGCCGACGACTTGACCGACCCGGCGCCGGCGACCTCGTTCGCCCACCTCGACGCGACCACGACGCTCAACCGCGCCATCGCCGAAAAGGGCATCTACCCGGCCGTCGATCCGCTGGATTCGACTTCGCGCATGCTCGATCCGCTGGTCGTCGGTGACGAGCACTATGCCGTCGCGCGCCAGGTGCAGTCGATCCTTCAGCGCTACAAGTCGCTGCAGGACATCATCGCCATCCTGGGCATGGACGAGCTGTCGGAAGAGGACAAGCAGACGGTGGCACGCGCCCGCAAGATCGAGCGCTTCCTGTCGCAGCCCTTCTTCGTCGCCGAAGTGTTCACCGGCTCGCCTGGCAAGCTGGTCGACCTGGCCGACACCATCAAGGGCTTCAAGGGTCTCTGCAACGGCGACTATGACCACCTCCCGGAAGCCGCCTTCTACATGGTCGGCGGCATCGAGGAAGCGGTTGAGAAGGCACAGCGCCTGGCGGCCGAAGCGGCATAAGAAGCGAATAGCGAATAGGGAGTAGCGAATAGGGGCTTATGAGACGAGCGAGTTTCTTCACTACTCGCTACTCACTATTCCCCGTTTGCTAGATTGATCATGGCCGAAGCTTTCAAGTTCGAACTGGTCTCGCCGGAGCGCCTGCTTGTTTCCGAGCAGGTCGAATCCGTCGTCATTCCAGCTGCAGAAGGCGAGATGACCGTGATGGCGCATCACGCGCCGGTCATGACCACGATCAAGCCGGGTGTGGTCACTGTTAAGACCGCGTCGGGCGAGGAAGAGCGTTATGTCGTGTTCGGCGGCTTCGCCGACATCGTTCCGGCTGGCTGCACGCTGTTGGCGGAGTCGGCTGTGGCGGTGAATGATGTCGACCGCGCCGATCTCGCCCGCCGCATCCAGGAAGCCAAGGAAGACGCCGCCGACGCCAAGGACGACGAGGCCCGCAGCAAGGCCGAACAGTTCCTTAGCCAGCTTACGACGCTGGAAGGCGCCATCCTGCCGGCCTAAAATTCGCTTCAGATGAGTGAAAAGCGGGGCCTTGCCTCGCTTTTTTGTTTGGCGGACAGTCCGGCTGCCTTGGGTATGGGGGGTGGCCGATGACGGAAGAAACAGCTGCGCGAGAAACAGCTTCGCGATCCCGCTGGTCGACCGCTTTGGTATCCGCCTTTGGCGGTCCGTTCGGTGGGTTCCTCTGGATCGGCAGCGGCAGACTGGCGGCTGCCAGCCTGGTGGTGGTCAGTGCCATCAGCTTGGCGCCTATCTACATCGGCTTTCCGGTGTTTCCGGGCGTCGATCTGGCTTGGCTGGCCAATCTTTCAGGTATCGCTTCGATGATCGTGTGGGTGGCGCTCGTCCTGCCTTTGCGTCGCGATCTGAGCCGTATCGGGTCCCGCCTCGACTATTCACTTCCTATTCCCAACGCGGCGAAGGCCAGTGTCGGACCATCCCGTCGCAGGTGCACGAGATGGACAGCCACGAGTTCAATCAGCGTCTGACGCTCGGCGTGGTCGCTGGCGAAGCCGGCGAGGTCGAACACCGCCGTCACGGTCTCATTCGCCGGTAGCTGCTGGCTCAAAAGCGCCGTTAATGCCGCATCGAGTGGGTCGGTGAAATGGCCCTCCGGCAAGGTCTTTCCCCGCGCTGCGCAGGCGGCGATCCAGGCGGCGACCACCAGCGTGAGATGGACCAATTCGGTGCCGGCTTCCAAGCACTCCAAGGCCGATGCGACGATGCGTTGCGGCAGCTTCTGGCTGCCGTCATTGGCGATCTGCGCCGTACGGTGGGCAAGAGCGGTGTTCGAAAAACGCTCGGTAAGCTCGGCGGTATAGGCTGATGTATCGAGGCCGGCATCCTCCGGCAGCGTTGAAATGGCTTCGGCCCACAATGCGTCGACGAACTGCCGGATTGCCGGGTCGGCGAAGGCGCGGTCGACGGTGGCATGACCGCTGAGCAGGCCGAGATAAGCGATGCCCGAATGCGCGCCGTTGAGCAGCCTGAGCTTCATGTCCTCGAAGGGGCCGACATCGCTGACCATGGTGACGCCGAACCGTTCCCAGGCTGGCCGGCCCTCCGGAAAATTGTCCTCGATCACCCATTGGCAGAACGGCTCGGTCATGACCGGCCAGGCGTCCTCGACGCCGAGTTCGGCAGCAATCCGCGCCCGGTCGGCGTCGGTGGTGGCGGGCACGATGCGATCGACCATGCTGGAGGGAAAAGTGACCTGGTCCGCGATGTGGCTGGCGAGCCCGGCATTGCCCCTGGGGGCGAGCGCGGAATCGCCTGATTGGGCGAGCCTGGCATCGCGCAATTCGGCGAATGCGATCAGCAGCCGGTGCAGCGTCGCACCATTGGCCGGCAGGTTGTCGCAGCAGAGCACGGTGAAGGGCGGCGTGCCGGCGGCGCGTCGCCGCGCAAGCGCCTCGGCGAGAAAACCATGCGCTGTCTTCGGCATTTGCGGATTTGCCAGATCGTGGACGATATCGGGATGAGCGATGTCCAGCCCGCCGCCGGCGGCCCTGAGATAGGCCTTTTCGGTGATCGTCAACGTCACGATGCGGGTGCGCGGATCGGTCAGCGCGGCCAGCACCGCGCCCGGGTCCTCCGGCGCCACCAGCATCGACGCGATGGAGCCGATGACGCGAAGCTTTTCCTCGCCGCTGCTCCTGATCGCCAGCGTGTAGAGCCCGTCCTGCGGCGAGAGCGCATCGCGTGTGTCGGCGCTGCGCAGTGAAACGCCGACGATACCCCAACTCGTGTCTCCTGCAGCCAGGCAGTCGTCGACATAGGCTGCCTGATGGGCGCGATGGAAGGCGCCGACGCCGAGATGCACGATACCGGGGACGACGAGGCTGCGATCATACGAAGGAGTCGCGGCCGACGCCGGCAAAGTATGTGCCGTCATCGCGGAAAGGCGCCTGGTTGGCGTGGCGCGGCTAGTCTGGTTGGACGGCATGAGATCGCCTCTGAGATGGGTCGGCAAGCGACGTAACATCCGATTTCTTGCCACACAATGGCAGGAAAAGTCATCATACAACAATCCAATTTTTGTATGTTGACATTATTTCTTGCCGACCCTACCGATATCGGCCCTGGGAGGATCGTCGTGGCACTGACCAATGCGGATTTGCTGTTTCCCGCCGACGCGAATTCGCGCTCCATCGCCCGCGATCTCTATGCCGGGATCAAGGACCTGCCTATCGTCAGCCCGCATGGTCACACCGATCCGCGCTGGTATGCGCTGAACAAGCCGTTCCCGGATCCGGCGCAATTGCTCATCGTGCCCGACCATTACATCTTCCGCATGCTGTTCAGCCAGGGCGTTCGCCTCGAGGATCTCGGCGTGGCGACCTTGGACGGCGCGCCGGTGGAGACCGATGGCAGGGCGATCTGGCGGCGTTTTGCCGAGAACTATTTCCTCTTCCGAGGCACGCCGACCCGGCTGTGGTTCGACCATGTGCTGGCGCACCTGTTCGGTATCGACGAACCGCTGAACGCGGCGACTGCCGACCGTCACTACGACACCATCGCGACGGTGCTGCAATGGGAGAATTTCCGCCCGCGCGCGCTGTTCGAGCGCTTCAACATCGAGGTCATCACAACGACGGAAGGCGCGCTCGACGATCTCAAATGGCACCAGATGATCCGCGACAGCGGCTGGGATGGCAAGGTCGTCACCGCCTATCGGCCGGACGCCGTCGTCGATCCGGACTTCGAGGGGTTTTCGGCCAATCTCGACAAGCTCGGCGAAATCACCGGCTGCGACACCGGCAACTGGGCCGGCTATCTCGATGCCCACCGTCAGCGGCGTGCCTTCTTCAAAAGCTTCGGGGCGACCTCGTCCGATCACGGCCATCCGACAGCCGAGACCGCCAATCTCTCCGATGCGGCGGCCGAGGAACTGTTCAACCGTGTGCGCCAGGGTTCAGACGATGAACGCGAAAAGCGGCTGTTCCGTGCCCAGATGCTGACCGAAATGGCCAAGATGAGCCGGGATGACGGGCTTGTGCTGCAGATCCATCCCGGTTCATGGCGCAATCATTCGCCTTCTATTTTCCAGAAGTTCGGCCGCGACAAGGGTTTCGATATCCCGACAAGGACCGACTATGTGACGGCGCTGAAGCCGCTGCTCGATTGCGTCGGCCTGGAACCGGACCTGACGATCATTCTCTTCACGCTCGACGAGACCAGCTATGCGCGCGAACTGGCGCCGCTCGCCGGCACCTATTCGGCGCTGAAGCTCGGGCCGGCCTGGTGGTTCCACGACAGCCCGGAAGGCATGCGCCGCTTCCGCGAGATGACCACCGAAACGGCCGGTTTCTACAACACCGTCGGCTTCAACGACGACACCCGCGCCTTTCCATCCATACCGGCGCGCCATGATGTGGCGCGGCGGGTCGACTGCGCGTTCCTGGCGCGTCTCGTCGCCGAGCACCGGCTGCGCGAGGACGAGGCGCACGAGCTGGCGCGGGACCTTGCCTACACGCTTGCCAAGAGGGCGTACCGGCTCTGAACCGGGGAGAAGCGATGCGCTCGATCTGGCGCGAGCCTTATGGTTCTCGGGCTTGTGACCTATATTCAGGCCATCTCGCTTTGGTTGCCGGCGTGTTCAAATAGGGGGCGACATGGCATCGGATACCGCAACCGACCTCAGGGTCGAGCGAAAACCAAAGCTGTCGGAGACCGTCGTCGCGGCGATCCGCAAGCAGCTGCAGGCGGGCGAGATCCTGCCGGGCCACAAATTGCCGACCGAAGGCCAGTTGACCGAGACCTTCGGCGTCAGCCGCACCGTCATCCGCGAAGCCCTGGCCAAGCTTGCCGCCGACGGCCTAGTCGAGCCGCGCCAGGGCGCCGGCGTCTTCGTCACCGAGCACATCTCCACGATGTTCGGCGCGCTGGCCGCCGACATGGGCAGCAAGGATTCGATCGCGCTCAACGTGCTCGAGGTGCGCCTGGCGATCGAGATCGAATCGGCCGGTCTCGCCGCCATCCGCCGCAACGCCGCGCAGGAGGCGGCGATCCAGGAAGCCTTCTTCGAGTTCGAACGGCTGCTGCTTGCCAGCGAGCCGACCGGCCCGGCCGACCTCGCCTTCCACCGGGCGATCGCCAGCGCCACCAACAATCCCTTCTATGTCGAGATGCTCGAAGTGCTCGGCCGGCGCGCCATTCCGTGTGACGTGACCTCGCCCTGGTCGACCGAGCTGGTGCAATCCGACACATATCAGCGCGGGCTGCAGCGCGAGCATCTGGTGATCCTCAACGCGATCACATCAGGCGACGCCGAAGCCGCGCGCGAGGCGATGCGTGCGCACCTCAGCGCCAGCCAGCAGCGCTACCGCGAGCGGCTGCATGCAAGGCAGGCTTTCTATGCCAGTTCGGTCAAGGGCGCTGCCGGCGAATGACCCATCTCAAGTCAGGACTGCAATGAGCCAGAGCCATACCGACTACACATCGCGCTTCGCCATCGATCCTGTTGCCGCCGCGGCGATGGGAACCGACGAACTGCGGCACAATTTTCACATCGACGATCTGTTCCAGCCCGGCCGTATCACCCTGACCTACACCCACTACGATCGCATGATCGTCGGCGGCGCCGTGCCGACTGAGGCACCGCTTCAGTTGGAGGCGATCAAGCCGACCGGGACCAAGGATTTTCTCGACCGCCGCGAGCTCATCGCCGTCAACATCGGTGGCGCCGGTGTCGTCACGGCCAGCGGCCAACCTCATGAATTGCAGGCGCGCGACATGCTCTATCTCGGCATGGGCAGCAAGGATGTGTCGTTCGCCTCGGCTGATAAAGCCGCGCCGGCCAAGTTCTACCTGCTCAGCGCGCCGGCGCATCAGGCCTGGCCGAGCCGGCTTATCCGCATCGGTGACGCCAAGCGTCTCGACCTCGGCAGCAAGGATAGCTGCAATGAGCGCTCGATCTTCCAGTTCATCCATGCCGAGGGTGCAAAAACCTGCCAGCTGGTGGTTGGCATGACCCAGCTGGCGCCGGGCTCGGTGTGGAACACCATGCCGTGCCATGTGCATGACCGGCGCATGGAAGCCTATCTCTATTTTGACCTGGCCGAGACGGCGCGCGTTTTCCACTTCATGGGCGAGCCGGACGAGACGCGTCATATCGTCATGGGCAACGAGGAGGCGGTGCTGTCGCCGGGCTGGTCGATCCACTCTGGCGCCGGCACTTCGAACTACGCCTTCATCTGGGCGATGGCCGGCGACAATGTCGACTATAGCGATGTCGACCCGGTGGCATTGGACGACTTGCGGTGAGCGACCTTTCCGCCTTCAGCCTGGCCGGCAAACGCATTCTCGTCACCGGCGCCAACACCGGCATCGGTCAAGGCATAGCCGTCTCGATCGCGCGTGCCGGCGGTGCGGTGATCGGCGCCGGGCGCTCGTCGATGGACGACACGGCAAGCAGGGTTGCCTCAGTCGGTGGGCAATTCGAGGCGGTAAGCGCCGACCTTGCCGACACGGCAGCCGCCGGTCCGATGCTGGACCGGATCTGGGACGAAAGCGGCCCGCTCGACGGGCTGGTCAACAATGCCGGTATCATCCGGCGCGCCGATGCCGTCGATTTGAGCGAAACCGACTGGGACGACGTCATGGACGTCAATTTGAAGACGGCCTTCCTGCTCTGCCAATCCTTCGCCAGGCGCGTGCTTGGCGAAGGACGCCAGGGCAAGATCGTCAACATCGCTTCGGTGCTGAGTTTTCAGGGCGGCATCCGCGTCGCGTCCTACACCGCCTCGAAACACGGCGTGCTCGGCATCACCAGGCTGCTCGCCTGCGAATGGGCGGCAAAAGGCATCAACGTCAACGCCATCGCGCCCGGCTATATCGAGACAAACAATACGCAGGCGCTGCGTGCCGATCCCGACCGCAGTGCCGCTATCCTGGCGCGTATCCCTGCCGGGCGCTGGGGCGTAGCGGAAGACATTGGCGACGCCGCCGTCTTCCTTTTGGCACCGGCGTCGAACTACATGCATGGCGCGGTGGTGCCGGTGGATGGCGGCTGGCTGGCGCGATAGGGAGATGACGATGGCTGAGCCGAAGATTTTCGCGCATGCCGGCGAGGGTGGCTGGACGGCGACGCCGGATGGCAACAGGCGGCGCGTTCTGCTGCACACCGATGAACTGATGATGGTCGAATTCGGTTTCTACAAAGGTGGCGTCGGTGCCCTGCATTCGCACCCGCATGTCCAGGCGAGCTATGTCGCGGAGGGCCGCTTCGAGGTGACCATCGACGGGCGGACCGAAATCATCGCGGCCGGTGGCAGCTTCATCGTGCCGTCCAATCTGGTGCACGGCGTCAAGGCGCTGGAGGCGGGGCGGTTGGTCGACAGTTTCACGCCGCACCGGGCCGATTTTCTCGCCTAGACCACGACTTGCTTAGCCAAGGCTGGGAGATCGAGCGCGGGGAATGACCCGCGCCCCAAAGAGGCGCGGGTTGTTGCCTGGGCGCTTTTGGCGCCGCGGTACTCAAGACATGACCGCAGGATGTGGAGCCTGCCGTATCATCGTGAACATAGGTTTAACGCGCCGTACAACCGATGGCTGTCCCAGAGCGGTTCATCATTTCACGGAAACGGAGAACCACTCTATCTCTTTGTTTTGACGCAATTCCCTGAGGGAAAGCGCGTACGCGCTTTTCCCGGGAAAACCGTTTCACACTTTTCCTGGAATTACTCTAGGTCAGGTGATGTGCCGGAGCAGGCTGAAAATCCGCTCGAACGTCTTGCCATAGGGCGGACGCAGCAAGCCTCCCGCGCTCAGCCTCGACTGCAGGAAAACCGGCTTCTGCTTGCTGAAGGTGCGGAAACCCCATTCGCCGTGATAGGCGCCCATGCCGCTGGCGCCGACGCCGCCGAAGGGCTGGTTCTCCTGCACCAGATGCAGCATGCAGTCGTTTATGGTGACGCCGCCGGCGACCGTCTCGTGCAGGATGCGTTGACGGTTGCCGCTGTCGCGCCCGAACCAGTAGAGCGCCAGCGGCCGGTCCGCGCGGTTCACATGGTCGATCGCCTCGTCTATCCCCGCATACTCGACGATCGGCAGCACCGGCCCGAAAATCTCCTCGCGCATCAGCCGCAGGTTCGGGCCGGCATTGCGGACCAGGGTCGGCAGCAACTTCCGGCTGGCAGTGCCGAGTTCCTCGCCGGCCGGGTTGATTTCGACGACATCGGCGCCGGTATCGCGGGCCTCAGTGATCATCTCGCGCAGGCGCTGGTGGTGCCGGTCACTGATGATGGCGGTATAGTCGGGATTGTCGCGCAAGGTCGGGTAGAGCCGCGCTATTGCCGTCGCGAGCTTCGCGGCGACGGTGCCTGCCTGCCCTTGCGGCACCAGCAGATAGTCCGGCGCGATACAGGTCTGCCCGGCATTCAACAGCTTGCCATAGGCGACGCTGGCTGCCGCCGCATCGAGGTCGCAGGACGGATCGAAGATCGCCGGCGACTTGCCGCCGAGTTCGAGCGTAACCGGGGTCAGGTTGGCGGCGGCGGCGATCGCAACCTGGCGGCCGACCGCGGTCGAACCGGTGAACAGCAGATGATCGAAAGGCATCGACACGAAAGCCTTTCCCATCTCCGCATCGCCGGTGATGACGCTGAGCTCATCGGGTGCGAAATGCTGGCCGGCCAGTTGCGCCAGCAACGCCGAAAAAGCCGGAGTCAGTTCGGACGGCTTGACGAGCACGCGATTGCCAGCGGCAAGTGCCGCGGTTACCGGTGCGACGGCAAGCTGGAAGGGATAGTTCCAGGGCGAGACGATTCCGACGACACCCAGCGGCTGCGCGACGAGGCGGTTTCTGCCGGGCACGAACGGCATGGTGGTGGCAACGCGACGCTCGCGCATCCAGCTCTTCAGATGAGACAGCGCGTGGCGGATGCCGGCGCGCACGACAAACAGTTCCGCAAGGCGCGTCTCGTGCGCGGAGCGGCCACCAAAGTCGGCGTCGATCGCGGCGCAGATATCGGCCTCATGTCGCTCAGTCAGCGCCAGCAGTCGCTTCAGGCGGTCCTTGCGGACGCCAATGTCCGGGAAAGGCTGCGTCTCGAAGGCGGTACGCCGCAGCTGAAACCGCTCGCCGAGAGCATCTTGTCTGGTCTGCAGCATAGAGCGCCCTCCCTGGCCTTGGTCGGGACAAGCTTACATCGCAGCGGGTGATGGAATCCAGCGGAGTGCAGGTGTCGCAAGGGAAGGGACAGCCTCTGTCTCCAACATGGGTCCCATCGCCGCCATGGTGCAGCCCGGCGATGTCAACGAACCGAGGTTCCCGCAAAGGGCCGTTGTGGTTGGATGACGGCTGCGCTACTCCAAGGCGTCACGCGGAGAGTCGTTTTGATCGGTTTCCACATCCTCTCCAATCCACCAAAAATCGTTTCCGCCCCGGTGTCCGACTGATGCAGGCACAGGCAGCGAGCGTTCGGGCCGAGGACCCCAAGCGGCGCGTCCTGAAGGACGTGTTCGGCTTCGACGATTTTCGCCCCGGCCAGGCCGATGTCATGGACGCGCTGCTGGCCGGGCGTCATGTGCTGGCCGTCATGCCGACGGGTGCGGGCAAGTCGCTTTGCTACCAGGTGCCGGCGCTGGTTCTGGGCGGGCTGACCATCGTCGTTTCGCCGCTGGTGGCGCTGATGCAGGATCAGGTCGCCGCCTTGCGCCTTGCCGGCGTTGCCGCCGATACGATCAATTCCTCGATCGACCGAGAAGCCAATGTCGCCGCCTGGCGTCGCGTCGCGGCGGGCCAGACGCGGCTGCTCTATCTCGCGCCGGAGCGGCTGATGACCGAGCGGATGCTCGATGCGCTGGCCAGGCTCGACGTCAGCCTGATTGCTGTCGACGAGGCGCATTGCATCTCGCAATGGGGGCCGGCGTTCCGGCGCGAATATGAAGATTTGTCGCGGCTGCGCGGCATCTTCCCCAACGTGCCGATCATCGCGCTGACGGCAACGGCGGACGAAGGCACGCGCACCGACATCGAGGCGCGACTGTTCGCCGAGCGTGTCGAGACCCTGGTGCTGGGGTTCGACCGGCCGAACATCAAGCTTGGCATCGCCGCCAAGCAGGACAGCAAGCGCCAGTTGCTGAGCTTCGTCGAGCGCCACCCCGGCCGCAGCGGCATCGTCTATTGCCTGTCGCGCAAGAAGACGGAGGAAATGGCGGCCTTCCTCGAGAAGAACGGCGTCACCGCGCTCGCCTACCATGCCGGCATGAGCAAGGACGCGCGCGACGCCAACCAGAACAGCTTCATGACCCTCTCCGGTGTCGTCATGGTGGCGACCATCGCCTTCGGCATGGGCATCGACAAGCCTGATGTCGCCTATGTCTTCCACACCGATCTGCCGGGCAGCCTGGAGGCCTATTATCAGGAAATCGGCCGCGCCGGCCGCGACGGGCGACCAGCCGAGGCGCATATGCTGTTTGGCCTTGGCGATATCCGCATGCGGCGGATGTTCATCGACGACGAGGATGCGCCGCCCGAGCACAAGAGGCGCTCGCATGGCCGGCTCGACACGCTGATCGGCTATTGCGAAACGGCGCACTGCCGCCGCCAGGTGCTGCTCGGCTATTTCGGCGAGGAAGCGCCGCCTTGCGGCAATTGCGACACCTGCCTCGACCAGGCGCCGCGCGCCGATGGCGGAGCGGAGGCGCGGATCATCCTGGCGGCTGTCGCGCAGAGCGGAGAACGCTTCGGTGCCGGCCATGTCATCGATATCCTGCTCGGCCATGAAACCGAGAAGGTGCTGGCCAGGAACCACCAGAGGCTCTCAAGCTTCGGCAGCGGACTGGCGCACAAGAAGGATTTCTGGCTGTCGCTGATCCGGCAGCTCGTCGCGGGTGGTTTCCTGATACCGGATCCGGGCGGCCATGGCGGCCTCGCCATCGTCGAAAAAGGCCATGCGCTTGGCCGTGGCGAAATGCCGTTCCACTATCGCGTCGAGGTACGCAGCCCCGCCTTGCGCGGCAAGGTGCGGTCCGCCCAGGCCGCGGACATGGAAGGCGTAGATGCTTCGCTGCTGGCCGCGCTGAAGACACTGCGGCTGCGCCTCGCCAAGGAGCGGCAGGTGCCGGCCTATGTGGTGTTTTCCGATCGCACGCTGATCGACATGGCCGAGCGCCGCCCAACCGATCTCGACGCCTTCGCCGAAGTGAATGGCGTCGGGGCGGCGAAGCTCAAGGAATTCGGCCTGGTTTTTCTCGCTGCAATCGCGGGCCACCAGTCGGGTGGCTTGGGCTGAGGGCGACACGCGTCGGCGGCAGCGCATCTCAGTGTCGCACTCTTCGTGCATCCGACGGGAACAAGCGCACTGCCATTTTTCCGGCGGCGAAACCGATCCGCAAGCCGGCCATTTTCGTGGCCACCTTACAAATCCGTAATGTCGCGGCGAAGCACCGGTAAGCTAAGATTCCAACAAAGAGGCACGGAGAATGCGAAGGGTGAGCATTTGAATGGGGCAATGTCGCCATCGCCGCCGCGGGTTCATCGCAAACGGCAGACCTCCGGCTTTCGACGCGGACTGAACCGATGCGTCCATACGATCAAGTGGGCGGCGCTTCGTTGGATATTCCGCCGCGACATCGCCGCCATCCAGTCCAAACTCGGTGTCGAACCCTTCGCTGCAATCCTTCAGAAGTATCCAGACATTCCCCTGAAGCCCGTCCGATCCTACCTGACGACCGGGCTGAGGCGCGGGCATCGTCGTGTCGCCGTCGTTGGTCATTACGTCGCGGCGGCGCAACTCTTCACCGACGCGGCCCTGATCAGGAGCCACACTGGCGGCCAACAGCTGCTGGATGTCTCGACCACGGTAGGCAACGTCACGGTTGAACTGACGGGCCAGGACAAGTTGTACCGGGAGGCTGAGTGTCGCCTGCTCCTGCGCATGGCCGGGCGGCCAATCACCGAGATGGGCCTTGCGATTGTGGATAGATCGCTCCTGCGGCTCGCCGGGCAGGGACAAGTGCTTTGGATAGGTGCGCTCAAGTCCGCATCAGTTGGAGTGCAAGGTCTTGATGATGCGCGGACGCTGACGAAGGCCATGGAAGGACTGCGACCCAAAACACTTTTGCTGCTGGTGGCCCAGGTGCTCGCACGCTCTCTGAACATTTCGGGTCTTGTTGCCGCGTCGAACGCGGGCCATGTCTTTGCAAACGACTTTGCCCTGCGCCACCGCATTTCCGCGGACTACGACAGCTTCTGGGCCGAATCCGGGGGCAGCCGGGTCCACCTGACGATGTTCGATCTGCCCCTTACGAAAACGCAGCGTGATCCGGCTGAATACAAACCGAACAAGCGGGCACAGCTACGCAGGCGTCAGCATCTCGAGCTGGAGATCGCCCGCCGAGTGGGCGAGGCGATCAAGCCATTGCGCCGCACCTGACAACCTTGCAGACCTCGCGAAATCGTACGCCGGCACCTGTTGGAAACCGTGCCCTGGTCATCAGGCCATTCTAAGCGCGAACGTCTGTTGTGATGCCTGCCCGATACAAAAGCACCGCCACGGTGGCGTCAACCGGTTACACAGGGCAGGAATTATCTCCGACCTTCTGGGAGGAGTGGTGTTTCAGCGTCCCCAGAGACTGCGTGGGCGTGTCGTCGGTTGGCTGTAGCGCGGCGACTGGAACGCTCCACGCCTTGAAAGCGGATAGCGAAATCTTGTGAAGGCAAGGTCAGGCTGTGTTCTCCGTTCTGTATCGGCGACGGTGGGAGACTGGGAGAGATGGATACCATGCACGGGAGGCGTCTGGAAGTTGGCAGGGCATGGATGCGGGGCGGCCCGCGTGCAGGCGCCTGGCTGAGCAGTGAAATGACCACGCAGCGCCACCTCGCGGCGATCCTGGCTTGCGACGTGGTCGGCTATTCGCGGCTGACGGAGCGCGACGAGCGCGGCACGCTCGAGAGGCTGAAGATCTACCGCAAGGACCTCCTCGAACCGCTGGTCTCCGAGCACCAGGGTCGGATCGTCAAGCTCACCGGCGACGGCATGCTGTGCGAGTTCGCGAGCGTCGTTAACGCGGTGACCTCGGCGATGGCGATCCAGCAGGCCCTGGCAGAACACGAGGCGGAGGCGCCCGAGGAAGAGCGGATACGCTTGCGCATCGGCATCAATCTCGGCGACGTGGTCTGCGAGGAGGACGGCGACCTCTACGGGGACGGTGTCAACATCGCCGCCCGCCTCGAAAGCGTCGCCGATCCCGGCACCGTGGTCGTCTCGGGCACCGCCTACGACCACCTTGAGGGCAAGCTCGACTGCGGCTTCACGCCGCTCGGCGAGCTGCGCCTCAAGAATATCGAGCGGCCTGTGCGCGCCTACCGCGTCGAGACAGACGCCAGCGCCTCGGTGGCTGCACCGCCTGCCCTGCCCGACAAACCCTCGATCGCGGTTCTGCCTTTCACCAACATGAGCGGCGACCCCGACCAGGAGTACTTCGCCGACGGGCTGGTGGAGGACATCATCACGGGATTGAGCCGGGTGAACTCCTTCTTCGTGATCGCCCGCAACTCGTCCTTCACCTACAAGGGCCGGGCGGTGGACCTGCGCCAGGTCGGGCGCGAACTGGGCGTCCGCTACGTGCTCGAAGGCAGCATCCGCAGAGCAGGATCGAGGGTACGTATCAGTGGGCAGTTGGTGGACGCGATCAGCGGACACCATGTCTGGGCCGACCGCTTCGAGGGCGACGTGAGCGACATCTTCGAGCTGCAGGACAAGGTAACCGAAAGCGTCGTCGGCGCTGTCGAGCCGAGCATCCGGCTGCAGGAGATCAAGCAGGCGCGCATGAAGCCGACCGACTACATCAGCGCCTACGACCTCTACCTTCGCGCGCTGCCGCGCTTCTACAGCATGTCGCGCGAAGGCTTTGCCGACGTGCGCCGGCTCATCAACGAGGCACTCAGCATCGACCCTGGCTTCAACTTGGCAAAGGGACTCGGCGCCTATATCCGCAGCCTGTCCGTGAGCCAGTGCTGGCACGAGCCCGACGACGTCCGAGTCGCCGTGCGCATGGCGCGCGAGGTCCTGGCGGAAGCGCGCGACGACCCCACGAGCCTGCGCTTCGCCGCGCAGGTGATCGCCTACAGCGCGAAGGACTACGAGATGGCGCTGGGCGCCATCGAACGATCCCTGCTGCTCAACCCCAATTCGGCGCAGGGCCATACCGGCAGCGGCTGGGTGAACGCACATGCCAGCCGCCCGCTCGTCGCGATCGAGCACTTTCACAGGGCAATGCGGCTGAGCCCGGTCGATCCCGAGAAGGGCATCGCGCTCTCCGGCATCGGAATGAGCTACCTGATGCTCGAGCGCTACGAGGAAGCGCTGGCATGGGGAGAACGCGCGCTGCACGAGATGCCGAACTACGGCTCCTCGCACCGGGTGGTGATCATGGCGCTGGTCAAACTCAACCGGCTGGACGAGGCGCAGGCAGCGGCGCGGCGGCTGATGGAGGCGTTTCCGACCTTCACGCTCACCCTGCAGAGACAGATCAACCCGTGGCTGGACAAGGTGTTCGCCGAGCGTTACGTCGAGGCCTTGGGCATCTCCGGCGTGCCGGAGTGATCGTCGCGCCCGCTTGTCCGAGGGATGAGCGCGTAGAGCAGCCCTGAACAGCCGGCGAGCTCTCTGTTGGGTTCGCGTCGAACTTCCGTGCGGCACCGCCATTTGGAGGGCGCCTGGGAAGTGAAGGCTTTTCAGATGGTTAGAGGACCTATTGCGAGACTGGCGGAGAGGGAGGGATTCGAACCCCCGATGGGCTTGCACCCATGCCGCATTTCGAGTGCGGTGCATTCGACCACTCTGCCACCTCTCCGCGGTCATGGTCGGCCGTTGCCGGCGCGGCGCACTAGATAACGGCTGAACGGGCAGGTTACAAGGCCAATCCGCGAGTTATTTGGCTTCCGGGACAAGCGGTGGATTTGCACTGGTGCCTGCGGTCAAGCCCACGCGGATTTCCGGCCGCCCGACGGATCCTCGCGTGCCGACGACGGCAATGCCGTGCGATCGTGTCGACATGGCGAGATGCTTGCCGAGCTAATAACCGTCCCGGCAACGGCTTCGCCTTGACTTGCACCCAACCTTCGGTTAGGGACAGCGCGCAATCGGCGTGGAGGGTTCTTCCGCGCCGCTTGTTTTTTGAACCCGCAGACTGACAAAAAGACGGCCGAGCCGCCAGAGGCGGTTCATCAAGGCCGACCGAACAGCGAAAGGCAAAAAATGTTCGCAGTCATTAAAACGGGTGGCAAGCAGTATCGCGTTGCCGCCAACGATCTCCTGAAGATCGAAAAAGTCGAAGCCAGTGTCGGCGATATCGTCGAGATCGGCCACGTTCTCGCGCATGGCGAGGGCGAGAATGTCACGTTCGGCGCGCCGTTCGTCGATGGCGCGGTGGTCACCGCCGAAGTCGTCGAACAGGGCAAGAACCGCACTGTCATCGCTTTCAAGAAGCGTCGCCGGCAGAATTCGCGCCGCAAGATCGGCCATCGCCAGCTTTTGACCACCGTTCGGATCTCGGAGATCCTGCTGGGTGGCGCCAAGCCGACGAAGACGGCAGCCGTCAAGGCGCCGAAGAAGGAAGCCAAGGCAGAAGCCGCCACCGAAGCGAAGGCGGAAGCCGCGCCGAAGAAGGAGCCCAAGGCCAAGGCAGCCGAGACCGCGGCGGCGCCGCTGTTCAAGGCGCCGAAGGGCGAGCCGGACGACCTGACCGTGATCAAGGGCATCGGCCCGGTCGCTGCCAAGGACCTTGCCGAGCAGGGCATCATCACCTTCGCCCAGCTCGCCAAGCTGACCGACAAGGATGTCGCCAAGATCGACGAGCACATGCCCTTCAGCGCCGACCAGATCAAGGACTGGCGCGAGCAGGCCAAGGAATTGGCGGCGAAGTAATCTTCTGGCGATAAGGTCGCCGGAATCGGACTTGAAACGGAACGCGAACGCGTTCATAAGGCCTTTTAGGCGCCTTGCGGCGCAACGGAGTTAGTTAGATGGCACACAAGAAAGCTGGCGGCTCGTCGCGCAACGGTCGCGACTCGCATTCCAAGCGTCTGGGCGTGAAGAAGTTCGGCGGCGAAGCCGTCATCCCGGGCAACATCATCATTCGTCAACGCGGCACGACCTGGCATCCCGGCGTCAATGTCGGCATGGGCACGGACCATACCCTTTTCGCGCTCGAAACCGGCGCCGTGACGTTCAACAAAAAAGCCAACGGCCGAACCTACGTATCGGTCAACCCGATTGCCAAAGCCGCGGAGTAGCCGGTTCCGCACTAGAACACCGGCGCCCATCTCGGGAACCGGTGTCTGGCAAAGCCAGGAAAAGGATCAGGGGAGATGGGTTTCCATCTCCCCTTTTTCTTGGCCTGGAGGACTTTCACATGGTTGCCGAAGCGGAAGACACCGAAGACGAAAGTTACGCGATAGACTGCCCGGTCCTGGTCACCGAGCGGCTGGTGATGCGGGCGCCCCATGAAGGCGACATTCCGCAACTGGTTGAACTTGCCGACAACCGTCATGTCGCCGAAATGCTGGCCCGCATGCCGCATCCCTATGGTGAGGCCGAGGGCCGCGCCTTCCTTGCCATGACGAAGTCGCGCCGCGCCGGCATCGCCTATGCCCTGACGCTGGCCGGCACCGACACCTTTGTCGGCTGCGCCGGTCTCAACACCACCGATCGCGGGCTGGAACTCGGCTACTGGATCGGCGAGCCTCACTGGAAGAAGGGCTATGCGACCGAAGCAGCGCACGCGCTGGTCGACCTCGCCTTCCAGAAGACGTCGATCCAGGTGCTGCATGCCTCGACGCGGGTCATCAATCCGGCCTCGCGCCGGGTCATCCACAAATGCGGCTTCCAGTATGCCGGCCAGGGCATGTTGAACTCGATCGTCGCCGGCCAGGTGCCGGTCGAGCGCTACCGGCTCGACAGGAAGACCTGGACCAGCCTCAGGAACTGGGTGCATTTTTGAGATGCGTCGATATTCAGGTGAAGCCGGCCTGCGAATGGCGGTTTCCTGCGCTTCCGGTGCTCACGTACTTTAAGTACGCTCCGCTCCGGTTCTCGGAAGCCACCATTCTCGGCTCGGCCTGACCTGAATCTCGACGCATCTCGCGTCGCATGGAAATCATAGGTTTGAAAAAGTCAGCCCAGTTCGACCCATACCGGCAGATGGTCCGAACCGACTGCCTGGCGGTCGACCCACAGACGCTTCAGCGATTTGGCCAGCGAAGCGCTGGTGAAGACATAGTCGATGCGCTTGTGGCGGCTGGCATTGGCGGGCTGTTTGGGGTCGACCCAGCTGACCAGATCGTCGCCGGTGACGTTGAGGCGCATGGCGGCATCGACGGCAAAGTCGGCGGTCAGCGGCATGCCGAATTCATGGTCCGGCCGGCCGGCGAGTTCGACATATTCGGGTGAGCCGGCCAGCATGTTGAAATCGCCCATGCCGACGAAGGCTTCGGGATGCGGCAATTCCGGCAGGCCGATCTCGGCGACGCCGGACAGCGCGCCGCCTTCGAGCGCATAGTTCAGCAGGCGTCGGCGCAGGAACTGGATCTGGCTGGCGCGTTCGACGGGGCTGCGGTGATCGAGATGGATGGAATAGAAGCGGATGAAACCCAACGGCGTCTCGATCAGCGCTTCCAGCGCGCCGCGCTGGAAATTCATCATCTCGAAGCTGCGGCTGCGCGGCAAAAGCAGGTTGCGCGACAGATGAATGGGCGTTTTCGACAGCACCATATTGCCAAGCTGGAAGGTCGTGGTGATGGCGCGGCCGTTGTCGATGCGCGAGCCGATATTGGCCTCGAAATTGCTGCCATAGACAGCGAAATAGTCGGGCAGCGCCTCGCCGATCTCGGCGACCATGTCGCGGCCGCCGTTCCGGGGATTGTTGCGGGTGACCTCCTGCAGGGCGATCACGTCGGCGCCGCGCACGGCGTCAGTGATGCGACCGACATCGTACTGCCCATCGAGACCGATGCCGTACTGGACGTTGTAGGTTACAAGCTTCATTCCGACATCTCTCCAGCCGGTCCCAAGCGGCCATTGTCACAAAACGGCCTCGCCCTTCGCCGCGCCTTGGTTTAGAGCAAGGCGCTAGATTTAGAGCAATGCCGCAAAGCCACAAAGCCACTAGCAGAAACTGCACAGCCCATGAAATTTCTCGATCAAGCCAAAGTCTACATACGCTCCGGTGACGGCGGCGCCGGCTCGGTGTCGTTCCGGCGCGAAAAATTCATCGAGTTCGGCGGACCGGACGGCGGCGATGGCGGCCGTGGCGGCGATGTCTGGCTGGAGGCGGTCAACGGGCTGAACACGCTGATCGACTATCGCTACCAACAGCATTTCAAGGCCAAGACCGGCGTCCACGGCATGGGCCGCAACATGACCGGCGCCAAGGGTGCCGACGTCACGCTGAAGGTGCCGGCCGGAACACAGGTGTTCGAGGAAGACAACGAGACGCTGATCTGCGACCTGACGGTGGTCGGCCAGCGCTTTCTGCTGGCCAAGGGCGGCAATGGCGGCTTCGGCAACCAGCATTTCAAGACCTCGACCAACCAGGCGCCGCGCCGCGCCAATCCCGGCCTGCCGGGCGAGGAACTCAATATCTGGCTGCGGCTGAAGCTGATCGCCGATGCCGGGCTGGTCGGGCTGCCCAATGCCGGCAAGTCGACATTTCTCGCTGCGGTGACTGCGGCCAAGCCGAAGATCGCCGACTATCCCTTTACGACGCTGCATCCCGGTCTTGGCGTTGCCCGCATCGATGCGCGCGAATTCGTCATCGCCGACATTCCCGGCCTGATCGAAGGCGCGCATGAGGGCGTCGGCATCGGCGACCGCTTCCTTGGCCATGTCGAGCGCACGCGCGTGCTGCTGCACCTGGTCTCGGCACAAGAGGAAAACCCGGGCAAGGCCTACAAGACCGTGCGCGCCGAACTCGATGCCTATGGCAACGGCCTGACCGACAAGGTCGAGATCGTCGCGCTTTCCCAGGTCGACACGCTCGACGCCGATGCGCGCAAGAAGAAGGTCGCCTCGCTGAAGCGCGCCGCGGGCCGGGCGCCGATGCTGTTGTCGGCGGTCACCGGCGAAGGCGTCGAGGCAGTGCTGCGGGCGCTGATGGCGGTGGTGGGCGAGGCGCGGGCGCAAATCTCGGCCCCGGTCGAGACGCGCTGGGAAAAGTAGGACCATGCAGTCGCTGAAGAGATACCGGCGCATCACCGTGAAGATCGGCTCGGCGCTGCTCGTCGACCGCGCGACGGGCCTGAAGCGCGACTGGCTGGCCTCGCTGGCCGACGACATTGCCGTGCTTGCGCAAGGTGGTGCCGAAATCCTTGTCGTCTCCTCCGGCGCCATCGCGCTTGGCCGCACCATCCTTGGACTGGGCAAGCGGGCCTTGAAGCTCGAGGAGAGCCAGGCCGCAGCCGCCGTCGGACAGATCGCGCTGGCCGGCGCCTGGTCGGATGCGCTCGGCAAGGGAAGCCTGAAATCAGGGCAAATCCTGCTGACGCTCGGCGACACCGAGGAGCGTCGCCGCTACCTCAACGCGCGGGCGACGATCTCGACGCTGCTGAAGATGAAGGCGGTGCCGGTCATCAACGAGAACGACACGGTGGCGACCTCTGAAATCCGTTATGGCGACAATGACCGGCTGGCCGCGCGGGTCGCCACCATGATGGGCGCCGACCTTTTGGTGCTGCTTTCCGATATCGACGGGCTCTACACCGCGCCGCCGGCGCGGGACCCCGGTGCAAAGTTCATTCCGGTGGTCGATCGCATCACGCCGGACATCGAGGCGATGGCGGGCGCCGCGGCGTCCGAACTGTCGCGCGGCGGCATGCGGACAAAGCTCGATGCCGGCAAGATTGCCACCGCCGCCGGCACCGCCATGATCATCACGTCGGGCACGCGGCTGTCGCCATTGATGGCGATCGAACGCGGCGAGCGCGCCACCTTCTTCCGGCCGAGCAGCAATCCGGTCAAGGGCTACAAAACCTGGATCGCCGGCCAGCTCGAACCGGCCGGCCGGCTGACGGTCGATGCCGGCGCCATCGGCGCGCTGCTGTCGGGCAAATCGCTGCTGCCGGCCGGCGTCAAGCTGGTCAGCGGCAATTTCTCGCGCGGCGACACCGTGGCTATCCTGTCGCCCGAGGGCCGCGAGATCGCGCGCGGGCTGGTTGCCTACGATGCTGCCGATGCCGTAAGGATCGCAGGGCTGAAGACGGCCGAGATCGAAACCGTGCTCGGCTACGAGGCGCGTTCGGCGATGATCCACCGCGACGACCTTGTGGTGAGCCATCCTGGCGACCAAGTACGGGCTGGTGACCAAGTACGGGCTGGTGACCAAGTACGGGCCAGTGACGAACTACGAGCCGGTGACGAAGTATCGAGCGGAGGATGAGCCATGCTGAAGCTGCATGAAAAATCCGGGGACGACACGGTGGCGCTGATGGCCGATATCGGCCGCCGCGCCCGCGCTGCCGCCCGACCGCTGGCCATCGCCACCACCGCCGCCAAGAACGCTGCACTTGTCGCCATGGCCGAGGCAATCGTCGCCGGCGAGCAGGATATTCTCGACGCCAACGCCATCGATGTCTCGAATGGCGAGGAGTCCGGGCTTTCCGCTTCGTTCATGGACCGGCTGAAGCTCAATCCGGCGCGCATCCACGCCATGGCCGACGGTATCAGGGAAATCGCCGAACTGCGCGACCCGGTCGGCGACGTCATCGCCGCGTGGGACCGGCCAAACGGCCTCAATATCGAACGCGTGCGCACGCCGCTCGGCGTCGTCGGCGTCATCTATGAGAGCCGGCCGAACGTCACGGCGGATGCCGGCGCGCTTTGCCTCAAGGCCGGCAATCCAGTGATCCTGCGCGGCGGCTCGGATTCGCTCAATTCGTCGGCGGCCATCCATGCCTGCCTGGTCGAGGGGCTGAAGGCAGCCGGCCTGCCGCAAGACGCCATCCAGCTGGTGCCGACCACCGATCGCGCCGCTGTCGGCGAGATGCTAAAAGGGCTCGACGGCACGCTCGACGTCATCATTCCGCGCGGCGGAAAAAGCCTTGTCGGGCGAGTGCAGACCGAGGCGCGGGTGCCGGTGTTCGCCCATCTCGACGGTATCTGTCATCTCTACATCGACCGCTCCGCCAAGCTCGACATGGCGGTGCGGATCGCCGTCAACGCCAAGATGCGGCGCACCGGCGTCTGCGGCGCTGCCGAGACGCTGCTGGTCGACCGCGCTGTCGCCGCCACGCATCTGGTGCCGATCCTCGACGCCCTGCGCGCCGCCGGCTGCGAAATCCATGCCGATGCCGAGGTGCTGAAGGCATTTTCCGACGCCAAGCCGGCCACTGATCTCGACTGGGTGACCGAGTATCTCGATGCCGTCATCGCGGTGAAGCTGGTCGATGGCGTCGCAGGTGCGATCGACCACATCGAGACGTTCTCCTCGCATCACACCGAGGCGATCGTCGCCGAGGACGCGCAGGCGGTGGAAAAATTCTTCAACGAGATCGATTCGGCGATCCTGCTGCACAACGCCTCGACGCAGTTCGCCGATGGCGGCGAGTTCGGCATGGGCGCCGAGATCGGCATCGCCACCGGCAAGATGCATGCGCGCGGGCCGGTCGGCGTCGAGCAACTGACCTCCTTCAAATACCGCGTGCACGGGTCGGGACAGGTGAGGCCTTGAAGCTTTTCGTCGTTAGAGCCTAAAGCTTTGCGCCCAGCCACCCCCCTCTGTCCTGCCGGACATCTCCCCCGCAAGGGGGGAGATTGGCTGTCGCAACTCCCTTCGCTAGTCGCAAGTGCTGGTAGGTGGGCGCCTCCGCTAGAACTGCTAATCTCCCCCCTTGCGGGGGAGATGCCTGGCAGGGCAGAGGGGGGTGCCTGACACATGCCTTCGCAGTCCGAACACCTCGTCCGCCCCCGCTACCTCAAGATGCCGCATGCCGAAAAGGGGCTCGCTGTCGGCCTTTTCGGCGGCTCGTTCAATCCGCCGCATGCCGGCCATGCCCTTGTCGCCGAAATCGCGCTCAGACGCCTGGCGCTCGACCAGTTGTGGTGGATGGTGACGCCTGGCAATCCGCTGAAGAGCACGCGTGAACTGGCGCCGCTCGGCGAGCGGCTGCAGCTCTCGGAGCAGATCGCCAAGAACCCGAAGATCAAGGTCACCGCGTTCGAGGCGGCGCATCACGTTCGCTTCACCGCCGATGCGCTGGCGCTGGTCAAGGCGCGCAATCCCGGCGTCGACTTCGTCTGGATCATGGGCGCCGATAGCTTGCGCGATTTCCATCGCTGGCAGCGCTGGCGCGAGATCGTGATGACCTTCCCGATCGCCGTCATCGACCGTCCGGGCGCGACGCTGTCGTTCCTGTCGTCGGTCGTCGCCAAGACCTTCGACTACGCCCGCATCGACGAAGGGGATGCGCCAAGGCTCGCCCGCATGAAGGCGCCGGCCTGGACCTTCATCCACGGCCCGCGCTCGTCGCTGTCGTCGAGCGCAATCCGCAAGCTGGCCAAGGGTTGAGCCGCTCACCTGGCGATGTCGCTTTTATCGCACCCTTTGCCCGTTTCATGGGCAATCCTGAGCAGGCATGTCGATCACCAGGAAACACCGCACCGAAGCCGGGCAGGGCGATGAGCCCACGCCGCTGATCGCGATTGCCAGCGTCATCGTGTCGATGGCGCTGATCGCCGTCGGCAACGGGCTGATGTTTGCCTATATCCCGGTCCGGCTCGGCGCCGAGGGCTTCGATCCGACCTGGGCCGGGCTGATCATCACCGGACTTTCGGCCGGCGGTCTCGCCGGCTGCATCCTGACCGGACCGCTGGTGCGAAGGGTCGGCCATGCCCGCGCCTTCATGGTGCTGTCGGCGCTGATCGCACTGGCCAATGCCGCGGTCGGCGCCGGCCCGCATCCGTTGCTCTGGATCGCTGCCCGCGCGCTCTACGGCTTTGCCATATGCGGCCTGTTCATCGTCGCGCAGAGCTGGCTAAACGATGCCGTTGCCAATGCCATCCGTGGCAGGGTGATGGCGTTCTTCTACGTTGCCTATGTCGCCGGGCTCGGCGTCGGCTATGCGACGCTGGCTTTTGTCGACATCAGAACCGCGGACGCGCCGCTGATCGGCATTGCCTTCACGGCACTGTCGATCCTGCCCGTGGGGTTGACCAGGCTTGCCCAGCCGCCGCCACCGCAAGCGGCCTCGGTGGCGCTCGGCCGGGCCTGGCGGATTTCGCCGGTCGGCGTCGCCGGCATGCTTGCCGTCGGCGGCCTGTCGATGTCGATCGCCGGCTTCGCGCCGATCCATGCCACCGCCAAGGGCTACAGCCAGGCCGACGTCGCCCTGCTGCTTTCGGCGATGCCGGTCGGCACCCTGATCCTGCAGATCCCGCTCGGCTGGATTTCCGACCGAACCGACCGCCGCTATGTGCTGATCGCCGCGGCCGCGCTCGCCATGGTGGCCGGCCTGCTCGCGCTCGGGTTCGATGGCGGCGCGCTGGCGGCTCTGGTGGTGATCTACATCGTCTGGGACGGCGCCTCGGAATCGATCTATTCGCTGGCCAGTGCGCATGCCGCCGACCGCGCCGGCAAGGATGACCTGGTGGCGCTGTCCAGCTCGCTGTTGTTTGCCTGGTCGCTTTCGGGCTTCATCGTGCCCGGCATCGTGACCGCGCTGTCGGCCGTCTTCGGGACGCAGGCCTTCATCTATGTGGCGATCGTCATCGCCTGTGCCTTCTGCCTGTTCGTGCTTTTGCGCGTGGTGACGACGCGGGCCGTTCCCGCCGCCGAAACCGGCAGTTTCGCGCCGATGACAGCGCAGGCGCCCTTGCCGGTCGAACTCGCCTTCGGACCGGACGAGCAGCCCCGGAACCGGGGCAACTGACTAGCATGATCTTTTCCGAAAACCGAAAGCCGCCGTCGGGATCATGCTTTATTGCCGGCGGGCTTCCGGCGCCGGCGCTTCGGGTGGCGGGAGCGGGATCGATATGCCTTCCGCGTCGAATTCCTGCTTGGCGCGCTTGGTGAGATCGGCCTGGGTGGCAAAGAAATCCGCGGCCGATGTCCAGTAGCGCAAGGCGATGGAGACCGTGCTTTCACCCAATGTCGCGACGAAAGCGATCGGCGCCGGCTCGCGCTTGACCCGGCGCTCGGCGGTGGCGATGGCAAGCAGCGTCTTCTGGGCGCGGTCGATGTCGTTCCAGGAGCCGATCGAGAGCGTGATGTCGGTGCGGCGCACGCCGTTGCGACTGTAGTTGCGCACCGGCTGGTTCCACAACGTCGAATTGGGCGCCAGGATGTATACGCCGTCGGCCGTCCTGAGCTTCGTCGCGAAGAGGCCGATCTCCTCGATCGAGCCGGCAATCGAACCGACCTCGACGGATTCGCCGATACGGAACGGCCGCAGCGCCAGGAGCATGATGCCGGCCGCGATGTTCTGCAGCGTGCCTTGCAGCGCCAGGCCGATGGCAAGACCGATGGCGCCGATGGCGGCAATGATCGACGCCGTCTGCACGCCGAACTGGCCGAGCACCATGATCGTCACGAGGATCAGGATGGCATAGCGGACGATCTTCGAGAAGAAATGCCGCAACGTTGCGTCGAAGCCGTGAATGTGGCCGAGGCCAGCGGAGATGGAACGCTCGGCAAGGCCGGCAACGATATAGCCGACAACCAAGAGGATGACGGCACCGATGGCCGAGAAGGCGTAGGAAACGATCAGCGTGCTGAGTTGCGCAAGGCCGGCCTGGACGGTGAGAAGGGTGTTCTGCGGGTCGATGGGCATGGGGGAAAATCCGGTTGGTGGGCGACCCGATAACCCACGCAGGCGCCATGGGTTCCGATCTTTTCCGGCATGCTTTGGGACCGCGGGACCGACAATACGTTCGTGCGAGACAGGGCGCCGTCTTGAAACTGCAACGGAACTCTGCCTATCTAAGTGGTGTCACCTGCTTTTGGGGGTGATTTGGTTGTTCTTGCTGCGAAAGGAAATACACTGAGAACAGCACTGCGGAAGAAGGCCGATATCATGCCTTCGCCGGCCGGGATCAGCGTAAACGACGCCGTGTCCCGCGCCATCAAGACAGTCCTTGCCAGTCTGGAAGACTCCAAGGCCGAAAACATCGTCTCAATCGACATTCAGGGGAAATCGAGCCTCGGCGACTACATGGTCGTTGCGTCGGGCCGATCGCACCGTCATGTCTCGGCTGTCGCCGATCACCTGCTCAAGGCGCTGAAGGATGCCGGTCTCGGCACGGCGCGCGTCGAGGGGCTGGCAGGCGCCGACTGGGTCCTGATCGATTCGGGCGACATCATCGTCCATGTCTTCCGTCCCGAAGTCCGCGAATTCTACAATCTCGAAAAGATGTGGCAGGCGCCGGACCTCGAGGAAGAGACCCTCCACTAAGCCGCCTTTGTTTTGATGCATGTCGTCATCCCAAAACCGGTTCCCACCTTGGGTGACATGCATTAGTGGCTTATAGGGGCGAGGATGAAGGTATCAGTTCATGCCGTGGGCCGGATGAAAGCCGGCCCCGAGAAGCAGCTCGCCGACCGCTATTTCGAGCGCTTTGCCAAAAGCGGCCCGGCGGTGGGGCTCGAATTTGCCGGCGTGGCCGAAATCCCCGAGGGGCGCGCGCAGACCGCCAACGAGCGCCGGCGCGACGAAGGCCAGAAGCTGCAGGGGCAGTTGCAGCCCGGCACCGCACTGATCTTGCTCGACGAACGCGGCAAGAATTTTTCCTCCGAAGACTTTGCAGGCCGCATCGGCCAGCTGCGTGATGGCGGCCGCAAGGCGATGGTCATCGCCATCGGCGGCGCCGACGGGCACGATCAGCCGCTGCGCGATCAGGCAGAATTGGTGATGTCGTTCGGATTGCTGACCTGGCCGCACCAACTGGTCCGCGTGATGCTGGGGGAGCAGCTGTACCGGGCCGCGACCATCCTTTCCGGCCATCCCTATCATCGTTCGTAACCGGTGGTTTGGCGCGACCATACGGATTTCCGCCCCAATGCGCCACCAGACTGCGCCAATTGGGGGCTCTCATACATGGTTTGGGGGGCTTTCGAACATGGTTGATTGTTCGTTAACGAAGCCACGCATAGAGTTGGGCTTCAATGTCTGAAGACTCGAAATCAGGAACGGCCTCATGGCGCGCGCGCTGCGGCATCGCGGCGGCGATGCTCGTGCTGTCGTTGCACGCGGTGCGGGCCGAGAACACGCTCGACCTTGCCCCCGATCCGGACCAGAGCCGCGCCGAATACGAACAGGTCTCGAAGGAGATCACGCTGTCGTCCGAGCGCCTGGCCAAGCTCGCCGCCGACATCGCGACGATCAAGAAGGACCATGCCTCGATCACCGCCGCCTTGATCCAGTCGGCCATGACCGAGCAGAAACTCGGCCAGGACATCGAGGATATCGGCGCCAAGCTGGAAGGACTGAAGGGCCAGGAACAGAAGATCCGCACATCGCTTGCGGCACGTCGCGACGTGCTGGCCGAAGTGCTCGGCGCACTGCAACGCATGGGGCTCAACCCGCCGCCGGCGATCCTGGTCAAGCCCGAGGACGCGCTGTCGTCGGTGCGTAGCGCCATCCTGCTCGGCGCCGTGGTACCGGAACTGCGCCAGCAGACCGATAGCCTGCTGGCCGATCTCAAGGAGCAGTCGCGGGTCACTGCCTCGATCGAGGCCGAGCGGGCGCGGTTGACGGCGGCAGTCGGCGACCAGACAGCGGAAAAGAAGCGGCTCGGCATGTTGCTGGAGGCCAAGCAGAAGCTCGAGGCCGACACGCAAACGCAAATGGCCGCTGAAAAGCAGCGGTCCGAGGCGCTGGCGGCCAAGGCCGGCAGCCTGAAGGAATTGATCGCCTCGCTCGAAGCCGACAAAAGCCGCAAGGCGGCAGATGCGGCCAAGGCCGCCGAGCAGAAGACGGCGGACGGCGACAAGACGTCAGCGCCGGCGGAGACCCCAGCGGAATTGGCGTCCCTGCCTGTACCGGAAGGCAATCGACTTGCCGCAGCGGCACCCTTTTCGGCACTGCAGGGGCAGATCGCATTGCCGGTGACCGGCCGCATCAAACGGCGATTCGGTGCCGAGGACGGTAACGGCGCAGTGATGCTTGGCGACATGGTTGCGACACAATCGGGAGCCATCGTTACCGCGCCGGCGGATGGGAATGTGCTTTATGCGGGGCCGTTTCGCTCTTATGGTCAACTCTTGATCCTGAACGCAGGCGACGGTTATCATGTCGTTTTGGCGGGGATGAGCAGAATCAGCGTCGCGACTGGCCAATCAGTGCTCGCAGGAGAGCCGGTCGGCGCGATGGGAGAGGCCCGGGTGGCGAGCACCTCGGTTTCGAAGAATGGAAATACCACACCGGAACTCTATGTCGAGTTCCGCAAGGATGGAAAACCCGTCGATCCGGCCCCATGGTGGGCGGACCGTTTTTCTGGAAGGACGTGAAATGATGCGGAAACTGTCGCTTCTGTTTGCCGGTGCGCTGATGGGCGCGTCCGCCATGAGCCTTGTTTATGGCACACCCGGCTCGGCGGCGAACGCTGCGGGGTCGGAGACCTACAAGCAACTGGCCATCTTCGGCGATATCTTCGAGCGGGTGCGGGCGCAATATGTGACGCCGCCCGACGACAAGTCGCTGGTCGAGAACGCCATCAACGGCATGCTTTCCTCGCTTGACCCGCACTCCTCCTACATGAACGCCGAGCAGGCGCAGGACATGCGCGTGCAGACCAAGGGTGAGTTCGGCGGCCTCGGCATCGAGGTCACCATGGAAAACGACCTGGTCAAGGTGATCACGCCGATCGACGACACGCCGGCCGCCAAGGCAGGCGTGCTTGCCGGCGACTATATCGCCAAGATCGATGGCGAGGAGGTTCGCGGCCTCACCCTCAACGACGCGGTCGAGAAGATGCGCGGCTTGGTCAACACGCCGATCAAGCTCACCATCCTGCGCCAGGGCGCCGACAAGCCGATCGAATTGACGGTCGTGCGCGACATCATCAAGGTCAAGGCGGTCAAGTTCCGGGTCGAGAACGACATCGGCTACATGAAGATCACCTCGTTCACCGAAAAGACCTATGACGACCTCGAGAACGCCATCGACACTATCAAGAAGCAGGTGCCGAACGACAAGCTCAAGGGCTATGTGCTCGATCTGCGCCTCAATCCGGGCGGCCTGCTCGACCAGGCGGTGAGCGTCTCCGATGCCTTCCTCAACCGCGGCGAGATCGTCTCGACGCGCGGTCGCGATCCGAAGGACGTCACCCGTTTCGACGCCAAGCCCAAGCAGGTCGACGACATCAACGGCAAGCCGATGATCGTGCTCGTCAATGGTGGCTCGGCCAGTGCGTCGGAAATCGTCGCCGGCGCGTTGCAGGATCTGCGCCGCGTCACGGTGGTCGGCACGCAGTCCTTCGGCAAGGGCTCGGTGCAGACCATCATTCCGCTCGGCGAAAACGGTGCGCTGCGGCTGACGACGGCGCTCTATTACACGCCGTCCGGCAAGTCGATCCAGGGCAAGGGCATCACGCCCGACATCAAGGTCGACCAGCCGCTGCCGCCGGAACTGCAGGGCAGGGACCTGACGCGCGGCGAATCCGACCTCAAGGGCCATATCAAGGGCGCCGACGAGAGCTCAACGGGTTCAGGCTCGGCAGCCTATGTGCCGCCGGATCCGAAGGACGATCTGCAGCTCATCTATGCCGAGCAGCTGCTGCGCGGCCAGAAGACCGATCCGTCCTTCCCGCCCAATCCGGAGAAGGCCGTTCTCAACCAGTAAAGGGTCTAGAGCGGCGCAAGCGCCGCTCCAGCTTTCTGTTTTGGCATCGGATTTTCCCAAAACCGGATTCCGCTTTTGGGTCCGATGCCAGGGGCCGACAACAGGTCTGGCCGCCTGATGCAAGCAATGCGATGCTGCCGGGACCGAAAGGTTCCGGCAGTTTGATTCGGGGCAAGGCGAAGCCCTGGGATGCGGGCGCCAGGGGTGCGCCAGGATTGATGAATTCGCGCATGTCTTTTCGAAGAGGTTCGTCTTCGGAGCATGCGCCCGGGGATGCGGCTTGGCTGACATAGGCAAGGACATCGAACGCCCGCTTGGACAGACGGTCCGATCGACGCGCGCGGCCGGCAAGGTCAGCGCCGGCGCGATCGCGGCAACCGTGGTCGTGTTGGCGGTGGTCGGCGTCTCCGGTGCGATCGCGCTCAGGGAAAAGCCGTTCCGCAAGCCGCAAGAGGTCGCTGTTTCGACGCCGAAAGTGACGGCGACGGCCGAGCCCGCTGCCGCGCCGGCCGCATTGGCCCCGGTGGCCGCAGCCAAGCCGGAGGCGCCCGCCAAAACCGGTGGGCCGCAGATCATCCAAGTACAGACGGAGGAGGGCGACGGCCCGCCCAAGGCGGGGATCGTCATTCGCGACCCGTCAACCATGGGGCAGAACCTGAAGATCGCCCATATTCCCGACAAGGCGCTGATCGAAGCCAGCCAGACCGGGCCATTGCCCGCCCGGGCAGCCGATGGCCGGCGCCCGTTCGACGTCTATGCGCGGCCGTGGTCGGGCGCGCGTGGTGCACGGGTGGCGATCGTCATCGGCGGGCTTGCGGTTTCGCAGACAGGCACCCAGGCGGCCATCGCCAAGTTGCCGGCGGAGGTGACGCTGGCCTTCGCGCCGCAAGGCAACAGCATCGGCCGCTGGATGCAGGCGGCTCGGCAGGGCGGCCACGAGATCGTCATGCAGGTGCCGCTCGAACCGTTCGACTATCCGAACATCAACCCCGGCCGCAACACGCTGACGGTGGCGGCGAGTGCGGATGAGAATTTGAAGAACCTACACTGGGCGCTGTCGCGGACGACAAACTACACCGGCGTCATGAACTACATGGGCGCGCGTTTTTCCGCCGACGCTACGGCGATGGAGCCGTTCATGGCCGAACTCGGCAAGCGGGGCCTGGCCTATATCGACGATGGCTCGTCGGCACGCAGCTTGGCGCCGGACCTGGCGCTGAAGGACGGCGTGCCCTTCGTCTCCGGCGACACGGCGATCGATGCCGTGCAGGATCGCGGCGCCATCCTGAAGAAACTCGACGGGCTGGAAGCCACCGCGCGTGCCAAAGGCTTTGCCGTCGGCATCGGCTCGGCCTTCGACCTCACGGTCGACACGGTGTCGTCCTGGGTGACCGAGGCCAAGAAGCGCGGCATCGAGATCGTGCCGATTTCGGCGGTGGCCATCGATCCGCAAAAAGGCTAGCGATCCTCCCAAGTATCGAATTTCCAGCAAGGGCCGGCACGAGGGCAAGATGGCTAAGAAGACTGTTGATCGCGAAACGTTGCCGTATCGTCCCTGTGTCGGGCTGATGATCCTCAACGCCGACGGCCTGGTCTGGGTCGGGCATCGCATTGCCGAACCGGACAGCGAATTCGCCGGCACGACGCAGCTCTGGCAGATGCCACAGGGCGGCATCGACAAGGGCGAGGAGCCGTTGCAGGCGGCCGAGCGCGAGCTCTACGAAGAGACCGGCATGCGCGGCGTCTCGCTGCTCGCCGAGGCGCCGGATTGGATCAATTACGATTTGCCCGACCACCTCGTCGGCATTGCCTTCAAGGGCAGGTATCGCGGCCAGACGCAGAAATGGTTCGCCTTCCGCTTCCACGGCGATGTCGGCGAGATCCAGATCAATCCGCCGCCGGGCGGCCACACCGCAGAATTCGACAAATGGGCATGGCGGCCGATGCAGGACCTGCCCGACCTGATCGTGCCGTTCAAGCGCCATGTCTACGAGGAAGTAGTGGCGGCGTTCCGGCATCTAGCGCAATAGCCTCGACCGAAACGACCGCCGTCGCCGCGCCGGCCTGGCGGCCCTATTGATGTCTAATGCGCGTCGCGTTTGAACGGATTCAAGCGACGCGCTTTAGGCTTTTGTTTTATGCATGTCGTTCTCCCAATACCGGGACCACTTTTGGGCGACATGCACTATCCGCCATGAGAAGGGTCGCCATGAACGACGCCCCCAAGAGGTCACTGCCCGAGGACATCGCTGCCACAGGCGAAGCGGTGGCTGGCGCCATCCTGACCATCGACCTTGGCGCGATCCGTGAAAACTACCGGCGGCTGAAAGCGCACCTTGGCAGGGTGCGCTGCGCCGGCGTGATCAAGGCCGATGGCTACGGCCTCGGTGCGAGCCAGGTGGCGGCGGCACTCGCCGGCGAAGGTTGCGATATCTTCTTCGTCGCGCTTCTGGGCGAAGGCATCGCCTTGCGCCGCTCGCTCGGGCCGGGTTCCGCCATTTTTGTGCTGAACGGCATTCCGCCCGGTGCCGAGCCGGACGCCGTGGCGGCAGACCTTTCCGCCGTCGTCAACAGCCCCAGACAACTGGCGGCCTGGCGTGCGGCGGCCGGCCGCGCCGGCCGAAAGCTGCCGGCGGCGATCCAGGTCGATAGCGGCATGTCGCGGCTCGGCATGGCGCCCAGGGATGTCGAGCGCGTTGCCGCCGATCCCGGTGCCTTCGACGGCATCGATGTCCGTTTTGTGATGAGCCATCTGGCCTGCGCCGACGAGCCGGAGCATCCGGCCAATGAACGGCAGCGACTGGCGTTCGAGCGGCTGCGCGCACTGTTGCCCGAGGCGCCAGCCTCGTTCACCAATTCATCCGGCATCTTTCTTGGGCAGCGCTTTCACTATGATCTCGCCCGGCCGGGTGCCGCGCTCTACGGCATCAATCCGACACCGGCCCGACCAAACCCGATGCTGCCAGTGGTGCGGCTGCAGGCCAAAGTGGTGCAGACACGCATGCTGGAGGCCGGCGTTGGTGTCGGCTATGGCCACACCTTCCGCACCACGGCTCCGCTCACGGCCGCGACGATTTCGCTTGGCTATGCCGATGGCTGGCATCGCCGCGCGGCGTCCGCGGCCTGGTTCGAGGGCGTGCGGCTGCCCTTCCTTGGGCGGGTGTCGATGGATTCGATCATTCTCGACATTTCCGCTTTGCCACCCGGCAGGCTGGGCGAGGGCGATCTCGTCGAACTGCTCGGCCCCTCGCAAAGCGTCGACGATGCGGCCGGCCACGCCGGCACCATCGGCTACGAAATCCTGACCAGCCTTGGCCACCGCTTTCATCGGCGTTACGTCGACGGTTGAGCGGTTTGGCCACGCTTGACAAGCATGCGCCTGTCGGCAAGGGTCGGTGCATGAGCAACCTCGCCCATATCAGAACCTTGTTCAGGGTCTGCCCGATCGCGGGATCGTAGCCCCGGCGCGGCCGCCTTCTTGGCGTCCGTCCGAACCGGGGCATCCATACATCCAACACCGCCATCAAGCCTGACAGCCCTCGCGTCTGCCGGCTTTTCATCAAGCTGCTGTCAGTACGGCGGCAAGCGCGCATCTATTCGATGCGCCAATCCAAGAGGTTTGCCATGCAACATGCAACAGGACTGCACCCACAGAACCAGCTCACAGTCAGCGATGCCGACCATGACAGGCTGACAGGCCTGGCGAGAGCGTCGCTCGACCGAACGCCTGAGACGGCCGAAGAGCTGCTTTCGGAAATGGACCGGGCCGTCGTCACGGAAGCGGCGGCGATGCCTGCCGGCGTGGTGCAAATGGGCTCGACAGTGACGATCCGTGGCGAAAACGGGAACACCCAGCGCATCACGCTGGTCTACCCCGGCGATGCCGATATCACCGAAAACAGGATCTCGGTGCTGACGCCGATGGGGACGGCGCTCATCGGCGCAACCGTCGGGCAGGCGGTGTGCTGGAGCGGCCGTGGCGGCCGGGAACTGTCGGTGACCGTCGAAGCCGTCGACACGCCCGCCTCCGGCCCGCAGCGGTCCTGATCGTGGAGATGATGATGACAGGCAAGAATTGTTGCTTGACGACCAAGGACTTTGCCGTCCTCGAAGTCATGCTGGAGCGTCGGCGGGCATTCGCGGATCCGATGGTGGATATGCTTGAACACAAGCTTGCAAACGCCGATCTCGTCTCGATCGATGTGGTCGAACCCGATGTCGTGACGCTGAACAGCAGAGTGATGTTTTGCATCGATGCCGGCCCTGCCGAGACACGAACCCTGGTGCAAAACGAGGTGCGCGGACCGGTCGGCTCCAGCCTATCGATAGCAACGAGGCGCGGGCTTTGCATACTTGGCTTGGCCCAAGGCCAGTCGGCCATCATCGAACAGGCCGACGGCAGGCACGAGTCGATCCTGATCAAGGCCGTGCTTTACCAGCCAGAGGCTGCGCGGCGCGCAGTCAAGGAAAAATCCCCAACCGAGGTGAGGCGACCATATGGGCTCACCCTGGTCTACAGCGCCGCGGCCGACAGGCGGCCTCTTGGCGAGACGGCTGGAATGCGGCAGACAGAAGACGACGACCCCGGTCCATCGGCGGCGTGAACGGGCAACAGCGCATGGTCTCGAAAATCGGAATCGATTTTCGGAAAGGATCATGCGCAAATCGGAAAATGCGGCCGCGTCTATGGGCGTCCGGAAGGACGCGCGGCGCGGCAAGGAGTGAACGATGAAAATCATGGTGCTGGGCGGTGGCGTCATCGGGGTGACCACGGCGTACTATCTCGCCGAGGCCGGCCACGAGGTGACGGTGGTCGATCGCCAGAAAGGCCCGGCGCTGGAAACCAGCTTCGCCAATGCCGGCGAGATTTCGCCCGGCTATGCCTCGCCCTGGGCCGGGCCCGGCATTCCGCTGAAGGCGATCAAATGGCTGCTGATGAAGCATGGCCCGCTGGTCGTGCGTCCGGCCTTCGACCCGCATATGTGGACATGGCTGGTCAAGATGCTGCGCAATTGCACGGCCGAGCGCTATGCGATCAACAAGGCGCGCATGGTGCCGCTGGCCGAATACAGCCGCGACACGCTGAAGGCGCTGCGCGAGGCGACCGGCATCGCTTATGACGAGCGTGCCCAGGGCACGCTGCAGCTATTTCGCACGCAGAAGCAGCTCGACGGCACCGGTGGCGATGTCGAGGTGCTGAAGAAGTATGGGGTGCCCTATGAGATCCTCGACCAGGACGGCTGCATCGCCGCGGAGCCAAGCCTGGCCGGAGTGCGCGAAAAGTTCGTCGGCGGCCTCAGGCTGCCGCGCGACGAGACCGGCGACTGCAAGATGTTCACCGACCGGTTGGCCGAGCTGTGCGTGGCTCGCGGGGTCAAATTCGAATATGGTCTGACGGTTTGGCGCGTTATCCGCAGCCGCAACCGCATCGCCAATCTCAGCACCAGCAAGGGCTGGCTGACCGCCGACGCCTATGTCATGGCCATGGGCAGCTATTCGGCGGATTTCATGCGTCGGGTGAAGCGGCCGATCCCGGTCTATCCGGTCAAGGGCTATTCGATCACCGTGCCGATCCAGGATGCCGCCGTGGCGCCGGTGTCGACGGTGATGGACGAGACCTACAAGGTGGCGATCACCCGGCTGGGGAACCGCATCCGGGTCGGCGGCACGGCCGAGATTTCCGGCTTCGACCTCAGGCTGCACGAATCGCGACGGCGCACGCTGGAACACTCGGTCGGCGATCTCTTTCCGGGCGCCGGCGCGATGCGGGACGCGACGTTCTGGTGTGGGCTGCGGCCGATGACGCCGGATGGTCCGCCGCTGATCGGCCGCACCGAGCTTTCCAACCTCTATCTCAACACCGGCCACGGCACGCTCGGCTGGACCATGGCGTGCGGCTCAGCCAAGGTGCTGTCAGATATCATCTCCAGCCGGGTGCCGGACATCGATGTCCGAGATCTCGCGCAGGAACGCTATCTGCGATAGGGCGCCGCGACGTCGCCCAAATTCGTCAAAACGCCTGCCTGACCCAGTCTTCGTCGAACAGCAGCCGATAGGCCCACGGGATCGTTACGTTGGTGGGAACCGGGTTGGAGTGGGCGAGATAGTCGTCATAGATCGCCTTCATCCTGGTGTAGAAGGCGGGGTCCAGCACCATCATGCCGTTCTCCGAATCATGGAAGAAGCTGCGGTTGTTGAGATTGACCGAGGAGATGGCGACCAACCTTTCATCGATCATCATGATCTTGGAATGCAGCACGACATCGGGCGCCTTGAACTCGCGAATGTCGATGCGGTCGCCATATTTCTCGACGAACAGCTTGTTGAGCGCGGTGAGGAATCTGCCGCCAATGTCGCCTTTGAGATCGATACGGCCAACAATGTCGATCTTGACGCCGCGGGCGAGCGCCCGGTCGAACGCGTGGTTAAGCTTCGGCGTCAGGTTGAGATAGGGATTGATGATCTGGATATGGTGCTGGGCGGCGTCGACCAGCTCGACGAAATAATCCTCCAGCGCATGGCCATCCGCGTAGGGCACGGAGATGAAGTGCCGCGCCGTGCCTGACGGGCGGCGGCCGTCGGACCGAACCGGAATGGAGAAAGGCCGCGCGATGTTGGTGTCGGCGTCGCGAAGCCACACTGTCGAGAGATGCGCGGCGAGCGCCTCGACCGTGGTTCGGTCGGTGAACTCGAAGTCGAAGTCGCTCCAGTTCGAATAGTAGTTCAAGGAAAAGCCGTCGGTCCTGCCATATTGCTCCAGATCCGGATAGCGCGACAGATCGATCGGCTGGTGGAACAGGAAGCCGTCATGGATGTTGCGGCCGCCGATGATGACGCGCGAGCGCCCGGGATCCTCAGCCAGCGTTGCCAGCATCTTGATGTGGTGGGTCTTGTGAAATTGTGAGATCTGCTCGTCGATCGGTGCGCCCCGATCGGCCCGCCAGCGGTATTCCTGCAACTCGACATTGGGGAACTCGGCCGCCAGCCGGTGCAGCAGCGCGTCGTCCTTGTCGCGCTCCAGCACGTCTGTGACCATGATGCGCACCTTGGTGCCGAGCGCGGCATGGTGGCGGATCAGCCGTTCGATGATGCGGCCCGAAAAATCCGCCTTGAACTCGAGCGAGGACAGATAGATTAGCTTCAGCTTTGGCGCCTTCGAGAAGTCGAGCGGCAGCTCCGGGTCGCCCCTGTCGATGGCGCTGTCGGGCAGCGGCGTTCCCATCAGCGCCTCGACCTTGGCGTTGAAGCCGTCGCGCGACTTGCGCAGCAGGCGCGGCTCTCCGATCGGCAAGGCGCAGGTCTGCGACAGCCAGCGGCTGGCGTAGAAGGCGCGGCTGAGCGGGTCGAGGCCCGTGGGGTCAGGCGTCGGGCAACGCTCGTAGCGGCTGTCGAAAGCGGCGAGCGCCGGGTCGGCGGTCTCTTCGCGCCGGATGGTGAGGGGCGCGCCGGCCGGGACAAGGCTGGAGCGGATTCTTGCGGTGCAGCGGTTCAGGCTGTCACTTGGGAACAGGCTGACCGTGTCGTCCTCGCCAGACAGGCGAAAGCGGAATGCCGTGCCCGCGGCAATGGTTCGCGAACCGGCACCGTCGCGCAGCGCCAACGCGCCATCGCATGAGCCGTCGATCTCGGCCGGTTGCTTGCCCGCCTGACGCAGCACGATCTCGACGCTGCGCGCCTGCAGGCCGGAGAAATCGAATGTCTTGGGCGCCGAAGACCGAGCCGCGGCGTCGATGTAGAGCGTCTGCCGCGACACCCGCCAGCGCCCGTCGAAATGGCCATCGCCGCTGCCACCGCCGGCCGGCGGCAGATGCGTTTCGGCAACCGGTCCGGCCAGGTGCTGCAGCGTCGGGTAGGTCGCCTGGAAATCGCTGTTGCGGATGTCATGGCGGTCATGGCCGAAAGGGCCGGTGCCGTTGGCCCGGTCCATGGCGCCGAGCTGGTGGTCGGCGAGCAGCGCCAGGAACCGCTTTTCATAGTCGCTTGTCCCGGCGTCGCCAAAAAACTGAGCGGCGGCAACCTGCGGCCCCGGAGTCCTGGCCGACAGCGAGGGGCGAGCGCAGGCCTCTTGGCCCTGCAGCAGGTCACAGGCATTGCGGCCGGGCGAGCCGGCACAGCCGGCAAGGACAACGAACGCCAGCCCGGACAGGGCCACAACGATGGCTGCGCGGCAGTTCACCCGGTCGCCCCGGCCTTCAGGACGCTCAGTTGTGCCGGGTCGCGCGGCGGCATGAAGCCCTGCGGGAACACCTTGCAGACGGGGACGGCGAAAGTGGCGATCAGCAGCTCCGCCTCGCCGCGCATCTTGCGGGGTGCTGTCTTGTCGTCGCGTATCGTTTTCGCCGAGGCGACAAGGGCACCATCGCAATCGCAATGATTGTGGCGGGCGATGTAGCAGGCATCATGGATCCGGCAGGCTGCGTCGAGGCGATCGACCGGCCGCGCCGACAGATCGCCGGTGCGGGTGCCGGGGCCGCAATAATTGCCGAAGACGAAAGGCGAAGGGTGGGCCATGGCGTAGCGGATCGGCTTGGGCAGGTCGGCCTCCGGCACTTTGGTCCATGGATTGGCGCATGCGGAAAGGAAGAGCAGCGGCAGGATGGCAAGAACGGCTCGCATGTCTATCCGCGCCAGCTTTCTGAAATATTCCCCACCTGGCGATCTGCCCGTGGCGGCGACTGCGCGCCTGATGCCACACTGGCCGGTTTTGTGGCAAGGAAAAGGCGGCGTGTCTAAACGAACAGGCTTCTCTCCCGCTCCACCGCCTTGGTGATGAAGCTGGCGACGATCTGGACGCGGCGCAGCGGCCGGACCGATTCGTGATAGACCAGCCAATAGGCGCGGCGGATGGGTGCGATCACGTCGACGGACACCAGTTCCGGCATCGAGCGAGCGACGAAGGTGTGCAGAATGCCGATGCCGGCGCCCGAGCGCACCGCCTCGGCCTGGCCGAGTGCCGAGGAGATGGCGAAGCTGGTGCGCCAATCCGGGCTGAACTCGGCCGCATAGTCGAGCGACGGGCTGACGATCAGGTCCGGCACATAGCCGATGAGCGTGTGCTGACCAAGCTCGGCGGCTGTCTTGGGCAAGCCATGTGCCTCGGCATAGGCGCGCGAGGCAAACAGGCCGAGCGAATAGTCGACCAGCTTTCCCGCCACCAGCCGGCCCTCCGTCGGCCGCTCGACGGTGATGGCGATGTCCGCCTCGCGGCGCGACAAGGAGAAGGAGCGCGGCACCGGTACAAGCTGGATCGTCAGTTCGCGGTGCAGGCCCGTCAGTGCGCCGAGACGCTTGGCCAGGAAGGCGACGCCAAACCCGTCCGGCGCGCCGATGCGGACCGTGCCGGAGACGTCGTCGCCCTCGCCGGCGACGGTCGAACGCGCGGCGATCATGTCGCCTTCCATGCGCTCGGCAATGTCGAGAAAGCGCTCGCCGGCCGGCGTCAGTTCGCTGCCGGTGGTCAGCCGGCGAAACAGCTTCGTCCGCAGCGCGTCCTCGAGTGCGGCGATGCGGCGCGAGACGGTGGCATGGTTGAGCTCCAGCCGCCTGGCCGCGCCAAGGATCTGGCCGGCCCGCGCCACGGCCAGGAAGATGCGGACGTCATCCCAGTTCATGGGGATGGTCCGATCTAATCGTGAACGCCGCGTTCCCGCCCACCCCCCTCAGTCCTGCCGGACATCTCCCCCGCAAGGGGGGAGAGTGGCAGCTCCGCCGGCGGCATCTTTGCGGCGTCGAAGGTTTCCGAAGACGAAAGCAACATCCGATCTCCCCCCTTGCGGGGGAGATGTCCGGTAGGACAGAGGGGGGTGGGAAGGAATGCAATCTTTCAACCCTTGGAACGATCGAAGGCCGGATATTTGCGGCAATTAATGCACAGTCGGCCTCCGTTGTCTATTTCATGCACAACGGTTGCGTTCTGGCTCGCGTTGCCATCCGCCGGGCAAAGGCGGACAATGCGCCATCACAAACCCAGGGAGAGAAATCATGATCGACTACGGTCATTTCATCGGCGGCAAGCATGTCGCCGGGACCAGCGGCCGCAAGCAAGATGTCATGCAGCCGATGGACGGTTCCGTGCGTGGCACGGTGGCGCTGGCTTCGCAGGCTGAACTGCGCGCGGCGGTCGAGAATGCCAAGGCAGCACAGCCCAAATGGGCGGCAACCAACCCGCAGCGCCGCGTGCGCGTGCTGATGAAGTTCCTCGAACTCGTCGCCCGCGACTATGACGAACTGGCCGATATCCTGGCGCGCGAGCATGGCAAGACCATCGCGGACGCCAAGGGCGACATCCAGCGCGGCCTCGAAGTGGTCGAGGTCTGCATCGGCGCACCGCATATGATGAAGGGCGAATTCACCGACGGCGCTGGCCCGGGCATCGACGTCTATTCGATGCGCCAGCCGCTCGGCGTCGTCGCCGGCATCACGCCGTTCAACTTCCCGGCGATGATCCCGCTGTGGAAGATCGCGCCGGCCATCGCCTGCGGCAATGCCTTCATCCTGAAGCCGTCGGAGCGCGACCCGGGCGTACCGATGCGCATCGCCGAACTGTTCATCGAAGCCGGCCTGCCGGCAGGCATCCTCAATGTCGTCAACGGCGACAAGGATGTGGTCGATGCCATCCTCGATGATCCCGACATCAAGGCCATCGGCTTTGTCGGATCGACGCCGATCGCCCACTACATCTATTCGCGCGGCACCGCCGCCGGCAAGCGCGTGCAGTGCTTCGGTGGCGCGAAGAACCACATGATCATCATGCCCGATGCCGACATGGACCAGACCGTCGACGCGCTGATCGGCGCCGGCTACGGCTCGGCCGGCGAGCGCTGCATGGCGATCTCGGTGGCTGTCCCGGTCGGCAACGACACCGCCAACAGGCTGATGGAAAAGCTGATCCCGCGCGTCGAAAGCCTGAAGGTCGGACCTTCGACCGACTCTTCGGCCGATTTCGGCCCGCTGGTGACGGCGCAGGCGCTGGAGCGCGTCAAGGGCTACGTCGACACCGGCGTCAAGGAAGGCGCCAAGCTGGTCGTCGACGGCCGCGGCTTCTCGATGCAGGGCTACGAGGATGGCTACTACATGGGCGGCTGCCTGTTCGACAACGTCACCGCGGACATGCGCATCTACAAGGAAGAGATCTTTGGTCCGGTGCTCTCGGTGGTGCGGGCGCCGACCTATGAGAGCGCGATCAAGCTCGCCAACGACCACGAGATGGGCAATGGCGTCGCCATCTTCACCCGTGACGGTGATGCGGCGCGCGACTTCGCCTCGCGGGTCCAGGTCGGCATGGTCGGCGTCAACGTGCCGATCCCGGTGCCGATCGCCTACTACACCTTCGGCGGCTGGAAGGCGTCCTCCTTCGGTGACCTCAACCAGCATGGCCCGGACGCGTTCCGCTTCTACACCAAGACCAAGACGGTCACCTCGCGCTGGCCGTCCGGCATCAAGGACGGTGCTGAATTCGTCATCCCGACGATGAACTGAGACCGGAAAACTTTGGACTATGGAGAAGGCGGGTTTATCCCGCCTTCTTCGTTTCTGAGGCTCCGCAGAATGGTCATGCGCCGATCTCCAGCCTTGCGATCCGGCCGTCATGCAGTGTGAAATTGTAATGCAGCGTCGCCGGGCTGCCGGGGAAATTGCCCGACACCATGCCGGCGATCCGCCACGCGTGGCCATTGACCGTCGCGTCGACGACCTCAACGGTCACCCGGTATTTTCTCGTCGTTGCTTCCATCCAGTCGCGGATGGCGGCCGAACCCCGATGGGTTTCACCTTCGTCCCTGACCGTGGCGTCCGACGAGAAGCACGAGCATCGTGTCGATGTCGTGCCTGTTCTTGGCGGCAAAATAGTCTGTCAGCGGCTGCGGAAGTCTTGCGGTCATGGTTTCGTCTCCGGTTTCAGGTCCTGCCGTAGACGCGAAGGTCCGCGGCCTTGTCCGGCTCCTAAAATGAGATATGCTGAAAAAATGGCAAGAACCAACGAAAAAGTAAGGTACTTATCCGAAAGTAAGGTCATGTCAGAAAGGAAGTCTGGACCCGAAAGCAAGGTTGAGGCGCTGACGCCGGTGTCGGCGGCGAGCGGCGTGGAAAATGTGCTGCGCATCCTTGAAGGCCGCTGGAAGCTGGTGATCCTGTTTCACCTGTTCGGCGGCAAGGTGCTGCGCTTTTCCGATCTCGAACGGGCGATCCCGGCGATCTCGCAGAAGATGCTGATTCAGCAACTGAGGCAGATGGAAGCCGACGGGATCGTGCGCCGCATCGTGCATCATCAGGTGCCGCCGAAAGTCGAGTACCGCCTGACCGACTGGGGGCAGGCGCTATGTCCGGCTCTCGACGCCCTGCTGAAATGGGCGGCGCTTCGCGACCCCTCGGAAACCTGACGCGGATCGAAGTCGTACGGCTCGCCGCCAGGGTTGAGATGCTGCTTGTTTTCGGATCGGGACCTCACCATATCGAATCCAGGGAATGCGATAAGAATTCCCTGACGACAGACCGGAAACCAGAAGGAGTGACGTGATGAAGACGTCGGACCCGGCCTGGAACGCTCCGGCATAGCGAGGCTGCCCATGTGCCTCCCTTTGCCGGATCGTGAAGGCGAAGGAGGTGCCAGATGGCACACAAATTTTCGTTTCGATGGATCAGGATGGCCGCGATCGGCACCGCGCTGGCGCTGTCGACGCTGTCGGCAGAGGCGCAATTCATCTGCGGCGGCCACAGCGACCTTGTCGCGGGACTGGCGCAGGCCTTCCAGCAGAAGCAGATCGGCTACGGTGTGGTCGGGCGAGCTGCCATTGTCGAGATCTATGTCTCGGCAAGTGGGACATGGACCATGCTGGTGACCGACGTGCAGGGCCGAAGCTGCATCTTCGCGACCGGTGACGGATGGGAGAATACCGTCTCCGTCACCGCGACGGCGCATGGGATATGAACCGCCCGTTCAGCGGCGGGTAGCGGCCACCTCGGCGTGGCCGCGCAGCAGTGCGATCAGCCGCTTGGCATCCTTGGCCGCGGCCTCCTCGTCGCCGTCGAGGATCGAGCGGATCAGCGCGACATGATGCTCGGCCGATTCAGCAAGCCCGGTGTCGGCCTTGTAGCGGAACCAGAAACGGCGGCTGTGGGTTTGCAAGGGAGCCGCCAGGCGGGCGGCGAAAGGATTGTCGGCGGCCAGCGCCAGCGCTTCGTCGAGCGCCTTGTCGGCCTGGATGAAGGCAAGCACGTTGCCCGAGATCACCGCCTTCTGCATGGCAAGGGCTGCTTCGTGAAACATGTCGGCGGCTTCGCGGGTGACGAAGCGGGCGGCCGACCGGGCCAGCACCACCTCGACGCCGCGGCGTGCATCGAGCACGCGCAGCCAGTCGCCGGGATGCAGCGGAGCGATTGCGATGCCGGCGCGCGGCCGCACGTCGAGCAGCCCTTCCCAGGCCAGCCGCTGGATTGCCTCGCGCACCGGCGTGCGGCCAAGCGCCAGCCTTTCGATCAAGGCGCCCTCGGTGACGAAGCTCGCGGGTGCTAGTTCGAGCGTGACGATCAGGTGCTCGAGGACGCGGTAGGCTTTGGCCGCCGCCGGCTCGAATGCAATGCTTGAGTCTATGGATATCAAAGGCGATCTCCTGATATATCCAGGATATATCATAAGAGATTCCGCATTGACAGATGATTTTATAGCAGATATACGGCTGATATATCAGATGGAGACATGACCATGTGGACCGGAGTTTTCCCCGCCGTCACGACCAAATTCACTGCCGATGATCGCCTCGACCATGCCGAGATGGAGCGCTGCTTTGGCCTGCAGATGGAGGCCGGCTGCGACGGCATCATCGTCTGCGGATCGCTCGGCGAAGGGCCGATGCTGTCGCCTGACGAGAAGATCGAGGTGCTGAAGACCGCGCAGAAGGTCGCCGGCAAGAAGCCGGTGCTGCTGACGGTCAATGAGGCCGGTACCCGCGAGGCGGCCAGCATTGCACGCCGCGCCGCCAAGGAAGGCGCCAACGGCCTGATGGTGGTGCCGAGCCCGATCTATCACACCAATGCGGAGGAGACGGTCGCGGCGCTGCGCGCCGTCGCGGAGGCTGGCGACCTGCCGGTCATGATCTACTCCAACCGGCTCGCCTACCGCGTCGACGTCACCGTCGACCAGATGGAGGAGCTGGCATCGGACAAGCGTTTCGTCGCCATCAAGGAATCCTCCGACGACATCCGCCGCTCGACAGAGATCATCAATCGCTTGGGCACTCGCTACGACTTGTTCACCGGCGTCGACAATCTCGCTTTCGAGGCGCTGTCGGTCGGCGCCATCGGCTGGGTCGCCGGACTGGTCACCGCGTTTCCGCGCGAGACTGTCGCCATCTACCAGCTGATGAAGCAGGGCCGACGCGAAGAGGCGCTCGCCATCTACCGCTGGTTCCGGCCGCTGCTCGATCTCGACGTCTCGACCTATCTGGTGCAGAACATCAAGCTTGCCGAAGTGTTCGCCATCCAAACCAATGACCGCGTGCGCATGCCGCGTCAGCCGCTGTCGGGCGAGCGCCGCAAGGCAGTCGAAAAGATCGTCAAGGACGCGCTGGCGGTTCGGCCGACACTGCCGCGGTTCTAAAGCTTTCTTCTCCCCTTCATGAGGAGAAGATGGCGGCAGCCAGAAGAGAGGCAGCGCCTACGTGCACGCAAGTTCGAAGTCGACAGAAGAGGGGCGCCGCCCCTCATCCGCCCTTCGGGCACCTTCTCCCCGTGAACGGGGAGAGGGGGAAGACATAGCCATCATCGGTGGCGGCATCATCGGTATCTGCGCCGCCGCCTGTCTTTCCGAGGCGGGGCGCAAGGTCACGATCTTCGATCGCACCGGCATTTGCGAGGAAACGAGTTCCGGCAACGCCGCCGCCTTCGCCTTCTCCGACGTGCTGCCGATGGCGCACAAGGGCATGATCCGGCAGCTGCCGAAATGGCTGGCCGACCCACTCGGCCCGCTCAGTATTCCACCCGCCTATCTGCCGAAGCTTCTGCCCTGGCTGTTCCGCTTCTGGCGCGCCGGCGCGCCGGCAAAATATGAAGCGAGCCTCGCCGCCCAGGCGGGCATGATGAAGCTTGCCGAAGCCGAATGGATGGGCTTGCTCGATCGCTCCGGCACGCGCGGCATGCTTCGCGAGGACGGCTCGCTCGAACTCTACGAGAGCGAGGCCGAGTTCCGCGCCTCGCTGCCCGGCTGGGCCGCGCGCGAGCGCTTCGACATCGGTTTTCGCCATGTCGAGGGCGATGAAATTGCAGCCCTGCAGTCCGGGCTCTCGCCACGCTTCGTCAAGGGCACGTTCATGCCGGGATGGAAGACGGTCGCCGATCCAAAACTGCTCGGCAAGGCGGTATGGGCCTACGCGCAGACCAGGGGCGCGCGCTTTGAAATGGCGCGGATCGAGCGCGTCGGGGCGGATCAGGATGGCGCCACATTGACGCTGGCCGACGGAACGACCAGGCGAGCCCGACATCTTGTGGTCGCCGCCGGCGCCTGGTCGCATCTGCTGGCGAGGCAATTCGGCGATCGCATTCCGCTGGAGACCGAGCGCGGCTACAACACCACGCTGCCAAAGACTGCCTTCGACGTGAAGCGGCAGCTGATCTTCTCCGGCCACGGCTTCGTCATCACGCCGCTCGAAACCGGCCTGCGCGTCGGTGGCGCGGTCGAACTCGGCGGCATCGAGCGGCCGCCCAACTATGCGCGATCGAAGGCGCTGCTGCAGAAGGCGGAAAAATTCCTGCCGGGGCTTGATCCGGCCGGCGGGCGCGAATGGATGGGGTTCCGTCCCTCGCTGCCGGATTCGGTGCCCGTCATAGGTCGCGCGTCGGGAAGCCGGCCGGTGGTCTATGCCTTCGGCCATGGCCATCTCGGCCTGACCCAGGCGGCAGCCACCGGACGGTTGATCCGCGATCTCGTCCTGGGGCAGACTCCGCCGATCGATCTGGGCCCCTTCAGTCCACAACGATTCTGATTTTTTCGGGTTTTGATTTTTCGAGGAGCGTCATGGCCAAGAAATCCTTCTTCTGCATAGACGGCCACACCTGCGGCAATCCGGTGCGGCTGGTCGCCGGCGGCGGCCCGCTGCTGCAGGGGTCGACGATGATGGAGCGGCGCGCGCACTTCCTTGCCGAGTATGACTGGATCCGCACCGGGCTGATGTTCGAACCGCGCGGTCATGACGTGATGTCCGGCTCGATCCTCTATCCGCCGACGCGCGAGGATTGCGATATCGCCATCCTGTTCATCGAAACCTCGGGCTGCCTGCCGATGTGCGGCCATGGCACCATCGGCACGGTGACGATGGCGATCGAGCACGGGCTGATCAAGCCGAAGACGCCTGGCGTGCTGAGGCTCGACACGCCGGCCGGCCTGGTCATCGCCGAGTACAAACAGGTCGGCGACTATGTCGAGGAGGTGCGCATCACCAACGTGCCGTCCTTCCTCCATGCCGAGGGCTTGACGGTAGAGTGTCCGCAGCTCGGCGAAATCACCGTCGATGTCGCCTATGGCGGCAATTTCTACGCCATCGTCGAGCCACAGAGGAACTATCGCGACATGGCCGACCATTCGGCCGGCGACTTCATCGCCTGGAGCCCGGTGGTGCGGCAGCGGCTCAACGAAAAATATTCCTTCGTGCATCCGGAGAACCCGGGCATCAACCGGCTGTCGCACATGCTGTGGACCGGCAGGCCGACCGTGGAGGGCGCGGACGCCCGCAATGCCGTCTTCTACGGCGACAAGGCGATCGATCGCTCACCGTGCGGCACCGGCACCTCGGCGCGCATGGCGCAGCTTCATGCCAAGGGCAAACTCAAGGCCGGCGACAGCTTCGTCCATGAATCGATCATCGGTTCGCTGTTCAAGGGCAGGGTCGAAAAGGACGTCACCGTGGCGGGCAAGCCGGCCATTATTCCCTCGATCGGCGGTTGGGCACGGATGACTGGGTTGAACACCATCTTCATCGACGACCGCGATCCGTTCGCGCATGGCTTCGTCGTCAAGTGATATCGACAGGCTTTGCATGTCGCCCAAAGGGGGCGCGGGTTTAGGCGAACGAACTGCAGGACCTAAAGCCGATCCGCTTCGGCATCGACCGAAACCTCCCGGCGAAACCAATCGGCGAAGGTAAACGCGGCAGGCGAGGCATCCACCGACATCGTCAGGAAGTAGCCCTTGTCGCGGTTGGTAGCGAGCTGTGACAGAACAATCAGATCGCCCCGCTTCAGTTCGTCCCGAAAAACGTCCACGGGACAAAGCGCCACGCCGTGGCCGGCGATGACCGCCGTTGCCAGAATGTTGAAGTCGGCGAAGACGGGTCCGTTGCCAATGTCGACATTGGGCAGTCCGGCCTCGGAGAACCACTCGCGCCAGCCGTGACGGGTCTCGTCATGCAGCAGGTCAGCGCCCGCTATTCCCGCGGCTGTTCGCAGATGGTCCCTGCCGGCGAAGTAATAGGGGCTGCACACCGGTCGGTTCAGGCGTGAAAACAGCTTGAGGCTGGTAACGCCGGGAGTGGTATCCGCCCCAAGCGTGATCAGCACGTCGTTCTCGCCATCGCCGAGCCTTTCCTCTGCCCGGGCATAGGCCACCCGCATGCCGATATCGGGATGGCTGGCGGTGAAGTCCGGCAGGCGGGGCACGAGCCAACGGCTGGCAATGGAAGGTATGCAGCCTACCGATACGGTCGCCACGGCCGCATTGCGCCTGATACGCCGGCATGTGGCGCCGAGTTCGGCAAGTGCCCCGCTCGCCGAGGCCTGCAGGACAACCCCGGCATCCGTCAGCCGTACCTTGCGCGCCTCCCGGTGGAAGAGCGTCACGCCCAACCACTCCTCCAGCCGCCTTATCTGGTGACTGATGGCCGGGTGAGTGACGTGCAGCTCCTCTGCGGCAGCGGAAAAACTGAGATGGCGCGCAGCGGCCTCGAAAGCACGGACGGCGTTCAGCGGGATGTAGTCCATATGTAAAATTAACTAACATATCGGGTGAAAAGCAATCATTTGAAGGCGCGCATGTCTTGCGGCATTTCTGCAATCGGACTTCGGGGCAAGAGCAGATGCAACGAAGATTCCGGGCTTTTGACGATATGCAGGGAAAACGATCATGTTCACCAGACAATTAGCTGATGTAGAAAAATCTGACTTCTTCGTGGATTGGGGCAATGGCACCAGCCACCGCCTGCTGACACAAAAGGACGGCATGGGGTTCACCGTCTGCCATACCGTTGTGCGTGCAGGCAGCGAATCGCGCCTCCACTATCGACGGCATTTCGAGGCCTGCTACTGCATCGCCGGCGCCGGCGAGGTCGAAGACATGTCCGGTGGAGTGCATCGTATCGAGCCAGGCACGATCTATGTGCTCGATGAACATGACGATCATTATCTGCGTGCCGATGCCGCCGGCGACATGATCCTGGTCAGCGTCTTCAATCCTCCACTTGATGGCACCGAGCGGCATGTCCTGAGCGAGAATGGCGGATCCGCCTACTGAGTCCCGAGGAGCCATCGTTGCCTCGATCGGCGGCCGGTCGCCGATTACCGGATGAACACCAGCTTCATCGACGACCACGATCCGGTTCGCGCATCGTTTTGTGGTTAGCTAAGGGGAATCCTGACCCAGGGGAAAGCAACGGAACGAAAAACGGATCGTGTCAGGAACGCAACGATTCCTCTCATCACCTAGTTTTGACGGTGATTTCTTCGAAATGGGGCGCATGATGTGGTCGAATCGTCAAAGACATTGCGTTATGCCAATGGTAGGGTCCGCGATAGTCCAAGGGGCCGGATGGGAAAAACGGGCAATCGAACGGCGTGCCGGCAAAACACGCATGACGGTTGAAAAATGACGTTGCAATCCGGGCTCGAAACTTTACGACTAGGGGAAATACGAAAAGGAATGCGTCTGCATGGGCGACATTCCAGGGGAGCCACGTACACATGCAGTACTTTGTCCAGCAGCTTATCAACGGGCTGACGCTGGGATCGATCTATGGGCTGATCGCGATCGGCTACACGATGGTCTACGGCATCATCGGCATGATCAACTTCGCCCATGGCGACATCTTTATGGTGGGCGCCTTCACGGCGCTGATCGTCTTCCTCGTCCTCGGTGCACTGTTCTATTCGGTGCCCGTCGTCATCGCGCTGCTGGTCATGATGATCGTGGCGATGCTGCTCACCAGCCTCTACAACTGGACGATCGAGAAGGTGGCCTACCGGCCGCTGCGCGGTTCGTTCCGGCTGGCGCCGCTGATCACCGCGATCGGCATGTCGATCGCGCTGTCGAACTTCGTCCAGGTGACGCAAGGGCCGCGCAACAAGCCGATCCCGCCGATGGTCAGCCAAGTCTATAACATCAACGGCATCAGCGTGTCGCTGAAGCAGATCATCATCGTTCTCGTCACGGCGGCGCTCCTGGCGCTGTTCTGGTACCTGGTCAACAGGACATCACTGGGTCGAGCGCAAAGAGCGTGCGAGCAGGACCGCAAGATGGCCGCACTGCTCGGCATCGACGTCGACCGCACGATCTCGATCACCTTCATAATGGGTGCCGCGCTCGCCGCAGTCGCTGGCACCTTGTTCCTGATGTATTACGGCGTCATTGCCTTCTCGGACGGCTTCACGCCGGGTGTGAAAGCGTTCACGGCGGCGGTGCTGGGCGGCATCGGTTCGCTGCCGGGCGCGGTCCTCGGCGGGCTGATGATCGGCTTCATCGAAAGCATGTGGTCGGCGTATTTCTCGATCGACTACAAGGACGTCGCCGCGTTCTCGATCCTGGCGATCGTGCTGATCTTCCTGCCTTCCGGCATTCTGGGCCGGCCAGAAGTCGAAAAGGTCTGAGATCATGGCGGTTACCGTATCTCCGGAAAGCGACGTCGTCGCCAGCCCTGTCCAACGCGGCCTTAAGGAAGGCTTCTATGCCGGCGCAATTTCGCTTGGCCTGTTCGTGCTGTTCATTGGCCTGAAGACCGGCCAGAACATCTCCAATGAACTGGTCGTCACCACGCGCTGGGGCTTGCTTGCCGGCGTGGTGGTCGCCACGGCTGTCGGACGCTTCCTCTATGTCGCCTATGGCCAGCCCTTCATGGCCAACCAGAAGATCGCCGACGTCGCCACCGGCCTGTTGCCGGGCAGCGTGGCGTCGCGCTTTTTCCAGGTGCCGTGGTTCATCGCGGCCGTCATCGCGGCGGTGCTGCTGTTCGTTTTTAACAACTCGCTCGCCGGATGGGTCGGAGCAGAACCGGCCGGCTATCTGCAATTCCTGCGCGCCCTGGCGATCATCTATGTGCTGGCCAGCGTGATCTACTATTTCAGGGCCTTCATCCACGCCAACTTCACCAAGCTCGGCATTGCCGCGCTTGTGCTGTACCCGATCCTCGTGGTCGCGGTTTTGTCGCTGAACGCGTGGTCGATTGCCGGAGGGCTGCAGGGCTCGCTGAAATGGGTCGATAATTTCGGCATCCAGATCCTGATCTATGTGATGCTGGCCTGGGGCCTGAACATCGTTGTTGGCCTCGCCGGCCTGCTCGACCTCGGCTACGTCGCCTTTTATGCACTTGGCGCCTATGCGTATGCGCTGCTCGCCACGCATTTCGGCCTGTCGTTCTGGATCCTGTTGCCGGCCGCGGGCGCCATGGCGGCCCTCTGGGGCGTGCTGCTCGGCTTCCCCGTGCTGCGCCTGCGTGGCGACTATCTGGCTATCGTGACGCTGGCCTTCGGCGAGATCATCCGCCTGGTGCTGATCAACTGGCGCGAGGTCACCAACGGGTCGGCCGGCATTTCCGGCATTCCCAAGGTCAGCTTCTTCGGGCTGATGTCCTTCAACGTGTCGGACTCGAACTACATAGCCAAGGTGCTGCACATCGCTCAGTCAGGTGCCTACTATAAGATCTTCCTTTATTATCTGATCCTGGGCCTGTGCCTGCTCACCGCCTTCGTCACCATCAGGCTGCGGCGCCTTCCTGTCGGCCGTGCCTGGGAAGCGCTGCGCGAGGACGAGATCGCCTGCCGGTCTCTGGGCATCAACACGACGACGACCAAGCTTACGGCCTTTGCCACTGGCGCCATGTTCGGCGGCTTCGCCGGCTCGTTCTTCGCCGCGCGGCAAGGCTTCGTCAGCCCGGAATCCTTCGTCTTCCTGGAATCGGCCATCATCCTGGCCATCGTCGTGCTCGGCGGCATGGGCTCGCTGGTCGGCATAGCGGTTGCCGCAATGGTGATGATCGGCGGCACGGAGGCGCTGCGCGAACTCGACTTCCTCAAGCAGATCTTCGGGCCGGACTTCACTCCCGAACTCTACCGCATGCTTCTGTTCGGCATGGCCATGGTCATCGTCATGCTGTGGAAGCCGCGCGGCTTCGTCGGCAGTCGCGAGCCGACCGCCTTCCTCAAGGAGCGAAGGGCTGTCTCCAGTTCCTTCACCAAGGAGGGCCACGGCTGATGAATGCGAGCACACCCATGAACGAGGCCATCCTGCAGGTCGAGCATCTGTCGATGAAGTTCGGCGGCCTGGTCGCCATCGGCGACCTGTCCTTCACCGCCAAGCGTGGCGAGATCACCGCGCTGATCGGACCCAATGGTGCCGGCAAGACAACCGTGTTCAACTGCATCACCGGCTTCTACAAGCCGTCGGAGGGCATGATCACGCTCAACCGGAACGACGGCTCGAGCTATTTGCTCGAACGTCTTCCCAACCACGAGATCCCGGCGCGCGCCAAGGTGGCGCGCACCTTCCAGAACATCCGCCTGTTCTCGGGCATGACGCTGCTGGAGAACCTTTTGGTTGCCCAGCACAACAAGCTGATGAAGGCCTCGGGCTATACGGTGCTTGGCCTGTTCGGCTTCAGCGGCTATCGCAAGGCCTCGGCCGAATCAGTCGAGCTTGCCAGGCACTGGCTGGAGAAGGCCGATCTCGTCGACCGTGCCGACGATCCGGCCGGTGACCTGCCCTACGGCGCGCAGCGGCGTCTCGAGATCGCCCGCGCCATGTGCACGGGTCCCGAGCTCCTCTGCCTGGACGAGCCGGCGGCCGGCCTCAATCCGAAGGAATCGGCGTCGCTCAACGAATTGCTGATCGACATCAAGAACACATCAGGCACCTCGATCCTTTTGATCGAGCATGACATGTCGGTGGTCATGCAGATATCCGACCACGTTGTGGTGTTGGAATATGGCCGCAAGATCTCTGACGGAAATCCGCAATCGGTGCGTACCGATCCGCGCGTCATTGCCGCCTATCTCGGCGTCGACGACGAGGAAGTCGAGGCGGTCCTCACCGAAGTCGGCGACGAAGACGTCATCGAACAGCTCGATACGGGGCCTGATGCCGCGCACGGTCCGGGGACATCGTCCTCGTATCTCGCCGGGCCAGTGACCGACACGGTCGGCCATAGCGAGGGCGAGCGGGTCACCGTGTCGAAAGGCGCCTCCAAGGCGGCGCAGGTCGACGCAAGATCGCTCGCAGCGGCAAACAAGGCGGCCTCGCTGGCCGCCGTACCGGCGGCCAAGCCTGCTCCAAAGGCAAAGCCTGCTCCAAAGGCAAAGCCTGCTCCGAAATCAGCGTCAAAGGCGGCAACTGGGGCGGCAGTGAAGTCGACCGCGGCGCCCGCACCGGCAAAGCCGGCAGCCAAGGCTCCAGCGGCGAAGGCTCCTGCGGCGAAGGTTGGGGAAATCTCCAACCGGCTGGCGGCACCGCGCGGCGGCAAGGCCGACAATCTGACCCGCATCAAGGGCATCGGCACGGTCAACGAGAAGAAGCTCAACGAGCACGGCATCTTCCACTTCGACCAGATCGGTGCCTGGAAGAAGGCCGATGTCGAGGCCGCCGAAGCCTACCTTGCCTTCGATGGACGCATCGCGCGTGAGGAGTGGGTCAAGCAGGGCAAGCTGCTCGGCCAGGGCAAGGACACGGAATTCTCGCGCCGCGTCGACGCAGGCAAAGTGGCGACCAGCCATGCTTCCGGGAAGACCGCAAGCGCGGCTTCCGGGAAGAGTGCCGCCGCCAAGCCTGTGGCGGGCAAGCGCGGAGGGGACAAGTGATGGCCGGGACAACGCTGCTCGATATCAAGGGCGTGCAAACCTATTACGGCAACATCCGGGCGCTGAACGGCGTCGATGTCCACGTCAACCAGGGTGAGATCGTGGCGCTGATTGGCGCCAACGGCGCCGGCAAGTCGACGCTGATGATGACCATTTTCGGCGCGCCTCGCGCTCGATCCGGCTCCATTACCTTTGCCGGCACCGACATCACCCAGATGCCGACGCACGAGATCGCGCGCATGCGCATCGCCCAATCGCCGGAGGGCCGGCGCATCTTCCCGCGCATGACGGTGATGGAAAACCTGCAGATGGGCGCCAGCCTCGACAACCTCAAGCACTATGACGAGGACGTCGAGAAGGTGTTCACGCTGTTCCCGCGGCTCAAGGAGCGCGTCGCCCAGCGCGGCGGCACGCTGTCGGGCGGCGAGCAGCAGATGCTGTCGATCGGACGTGCGCTGATGGCGCGGCCGAAGCTGTTGTTGCTCGACGAACCGTCGCTGGGTCTGGCGCCGCTGATCGTCAAGCAGATCTTCGACGCCATCCGCGAGCTGAACCGCACCCAGGGGCTGACCGTGTTCCTGGTCGAGCAGAACGCTTTTGGCGCGCTGAAGCTCGCGACACGCGGCTACGTCATGGTCAACGGCAATGTGACGATGAGCGGCACCGGCAAGGAACTGCTCGCCAATCCGGAAGTGCGCGCCGCCTATCTCGAAGGCGGACACCACTGAGGTTGGAGCGGAACGTGTGCATCCGATATTCCGCTCCAAGTTGTTTGTTTGTCGCGTGATCTTTGTCCGAAAAGTCTGCAACTTTTCGGGATCATGCTAGGGAGACTTCACCATGCAGGGCATTCTTTACGAGGAGCCGTCGATCTGGCAGTTCTTCTTCGTCACCTGCCTGCTCGGCGGCTGGGCGGCCTGGATGACGGGCAAGGCCAGTGCCCAGACATGGCGCAGCTTCATCCATCTGTTCGTCTATATGCTGGGCCTCGGCATCGGCATCCGCTTCATCCATCACGCGCTGTTCGGCGGCACGATGTTCTCGCTGCACTACTATATCGTCGACACGATCGTGCTGATGATCCTTGGCTTCGTCGGCTATCAATACACACGAACAAACCAGATGGTGACGCAGTATAATTGGCTCTACGAAAGAGCTTCAATCTTGAGCTGGAAGCCGAAAGGCTGAGGTTCATCATTAACGCCGCTTCGGGGATGAATCGGCGTGACAAGTGCCTGAAAATCGGCAAACTATGCTTTCTGCGATAAGGGTGGGCATCGCATGAAAGCTTCATCCACGCCCACTCCGTAAATGGGAGCGTTTAAATGAAAAAATCACTTTTGTCCGCCGTCGCCCTGACCGCGCTCGTCGCGTTCGGCGGCAGCGCGTGGGCTGATGTACTGATCGGCGTTGCCGGTCCGATCACCGGTCCGAACGCAGCCTTCGGCGCACAGCTTCAGAAGGGTGCGGAAGCGGCTGTCGCCGACATCAATGCCAAGGGCGGCATCAATGGCGAGCAGATCAAGCTCGAGGTTGGCGACGACGTCTCCGATCCGAAGCAGGGCATCTCGGTCGCCAACAAGTTCGTCGGCGACGGCGTCAAGTTCGTGGTCGGCCACTTCAACTCGGGCGTCTCGATCCCGGCATCCGAAGTCTATGCGGAAAACAACATCGTCGAGATCACTCCGGCTGCAACCAACCCGCAGTTCACCGAGCGCGGCCTGTGGAACGTGTTCCGCACCTGCGGACGCGATGACCAGCAGGGTAGCATCGCCGGCGCTTATCTCGCCGCGAACTTCAAGGACGCCAAGATCGCCGTCGTGCACGACAAGACCACCTACGGTCAGGGCCTTGCCGACGAAACCAAGAAGGCGATGAACGCCAAGGGCGTGACGGAAGTCATGTATGAAGGCATCAATGTCGGCGACAAGGACTTCTCGGCACTGATCGCCAAGATGAAGGAAGCCGGCGTCTCCATCATCTATTGGGGCGGTCTGCACACTGAAGCCGGCCTGATCATCCGCCAGGCGGCCGACCAGGGCCTCAAGGCGACGCTGGTTTCCGGTGACGGCATCGTGTCGAACGAGCTGGCTTCGATCGCGGGCGACGCGGTTGCGGGCACGCTCAACACGTTCGGCCCGGATCCGCGCCTGATCCCCGCGAACAAGGAACTCGTCGAGAAGTTCCGTGCGCAGGGCTTCGAGCCGGAAGCCTACACGCTCTACGCATACGCTGCCGTGCAGGCGCTTTCGGAAGCGGCAGCAGCCGCCAAGTCGAACGACCCGCAGGAAGTTGCCAAGGCGCTGCATGCGAATGGACCGTTCAAGACCGTGCTCGGCGACCTGTCCTATGACGCCAAGGGCGACCCGACGCTGCCCGGCTACGTCATGTACGAATGGAAGAAGGGCGACGACGGCAAGTACACCTACATCCAGAAGATGTAAGCCTGTCGGCCTTGATCTTTACGGAATGCCCGGCGCTTCGCGCCGGGCATTTTTCGTTTGAGCCCCGCTCCCTTCCGGACGATCCGGCAAGCCGATAAAGCCGGCGTTTAGCCGGAAAAACATCAGGCCTTGAATGGCCGCGCCGGGGCTTTCTTGCGCGTTCGACCGAATGCGACCGACTTTGGCGCAAAGATTCCGTTTCAATCGATTTAATTGAGCGTCAATTTTGTTTGCACTGCAGCATTTTCGCGCTAATCATGACGCCAGTTTCGTCCCCGACACTGTCCGGAGTTCGTCCTTGGCCATTACGAAGATCCTCGTCGCCAACCGATCCGAAATCGCCATTCGCGTCTTTCGCGCGGCCAACGAACTTGGTCTCAAAACCGTGGCGATCTGGGCCGAGGAGGACAAGTACTCGCTGCATCGCTTCAAGGCCGACGAGAGCTACCAGGTCGGGCGCGGACCGCACCTGACCCGCGACATGGGACCGATCGAAAGCTACCTGTCGATCGAGGAGGTGATCCGCGTCGCCAGGCTTTCGGGCGCCGATGCCATCCATCCCGGCTACGGGCTTTTGTCGGAAAGTCCCGAATTCGCCGAAGCCTGCGCGGTCGCCGGCATCACCTTCATCGGCCCGAAGCCGGACACGATGCGCCGGCTCGGCAACAAGGTTGCCGCGCGCAATCTGGCGATCGAGGTCGGCGTGCCTGTGATCCCCGCCACCGATCCGTTGCCGGACGACATTGAGGCGGTCAAGACACTGGCCAAGGAGATTGGCTATCCGGTGATGCTGAAGGCATCGTGGGGCGGCGGTGGGCGCGGCATGCGCGCCATCCGCTCCGAGGCCGATCTTGCGCGCGAGGTCATGGAAGGCAAACGCGAGGCGAAAGCCGCCTTCGGCAAGGACGAGGTCTATCTCGAAAAGCTGATCGAACGCGCCCGCCATGTCGAGGTGCAGGTGCTGGGCGACACGCATGGCAATGCCGTGCACCTGTTCGAGCGCGACTGCTCGATCCAGCGCCGCAACCAGAAGGTCGTCGAGCGGGCGCCGGCGCCCTATCTCGAAATGTCGCAACGCGAGGAGCTTTGCGGCTACGCGCTGAAGATTGCGCGCGAGACCAGCTATATCGGTGCCGGCACGGTCGAGTTCCTGCAGGATGCCGACACCGCCAAGTTCTACTTCATCGAGGTCAATCCGCGCATCCAGGTCGAGCACACCGTCACCGAGCAGGTGACCGGCATCGACATCGTCAAGGCGCAGATCCACATCCTCGACGGCTTCGCCATCGGCACGCCGGAATCGGGCGTGCCGGCGCAGAAGGACATCCGGCTGAACGGCCATGCCTTGCAGTGCCGCATCACCACCGAAGACCCCGAGCACAATTTCATTCCCGACTACGGCCGCATCACCGCCTATCGTGGTGCCACCGGCTTCGGCATCCGCCTCGACGGCGGCACCGCCTATTCCGGCGCGGTCATCACCCGGTTCTACGATCCGCTGCTGGAGAAGGTGACGGCCTGGGCGCCGACGCCGGCCGAGACCATCGCCCGCATGAACCGGGCCTTGCGCGAGTTCCGCATCCGCGGCGTCGCCACCAACCTCACCTTCCTCGAAGCGATCATCAACCACCCGAGCTTCGCCGACAATTCCTACACGACCAAGTTCATCGACACGACGCCGGAACTGTTCCAGCAGGTGAAGCGCCAGGACCGCGCCACCAAGCTCATCAACTATCTGGCCGACGTGTCAGTCAACGGTCATCCCGAGGCGCGGGGCCGGCCACAGCCGAAGGCCGACGCGGCCGCACCCATCGTGCCTTACCTCAACGGCAATGTGCCGGGCGGCAGCAAGCAGAAGCTGGACGTGCTCGGACCGGAGAAATTTGCCACCTGGATGCGCGCGCAAAAGGAGGTGCTGGTTACCGACACGACGATGCGCGATGGCCATCAGTCGCTGCTCGCCACCCGTGTGCGCACGCATGACATCGCCGGCATCGCCGGCACCTATGCGCGCGCCCTGCCGCAGCTTCTGTCGCTCGAATGCTGGGGCGGCGCCACCTTCGACGTCGCCATGCGCTTCCTCACCGAGGATCCATGGGAGCGGCTCTCGCTGGTGCGCGAGGCAGCGCCCAATCTGTTGCTGCAGATGCTGCTGCGCGGCGCCAATGGTGTCGGCTACACCAATTATCCCGACAATGTCGTGCAGCATTTCGTCAAGCAGGCGGCCAGCGGCGGCATCGACCTGTTCCGGGTGTTCGACTGCCTGAACTGGGTCGAGAACATGCGCGTCGCCATGGACGCGGTCGGCGCCGAAGGCAAGCTGATTGAAGCGGCGATGTGTTACACCGGCGACATACTCGACCCGGCGCGAGCCAAATACGATCTCAAATACTATGTCGGCCTGGCCGGCGAATTGCAGGCTGCCGGCGCCCACATCATCGCCGTCAAGGACATGGCCGGCCTGTTGAAGCCTTCCGCCGCACGCGTGCTGTTCAAGGCGCTACGCGAGGCGACCGACCTGCCGATCCATTTCCACACCCACGACACGTCGGGTCTGTCGGCGGCGACGGTGCTGGCTGCGGTGGAGAGCGGCGTCGACGCCATCGACGCGGCGATGGATGCCTTCTCCGGGAACACATCGCAGCCTTGCCTTGGCTCGATCGTCGAGGCGCTGAAAGGCACCGAGCGCGACCCCGGCCTCGACCCGCAATGGATCCGCACGATCTCGTTCTACTGGGAAGCTGTGCGCAACCAGTACGCCGCCTTCGAAAGCGACCTCAAGGGACCGGCCTCGGAAGTCTACCTGCATGAAATGCCGGGCGGCCAGTTCACCAATCTCAAGGAACAGGCGCGCTCGCTCGGGCTCGAGACACGCTGGCACGAGGTGGCGCAGACCTATCACGACGTCAACCTGATGTTCGGCGACATCGTCAAGGTGACACCGTCGTCCAAGGTCGTCGGCGACATGGCATTGATGATGGTCAGCCAGGACCTGACCGTCGCCGATGTCGAAAACCCGACCAGGGATATCGCCTTTCCGGATTCGGTCGTCTCGATGCTGCGCGGCGATCTCGGCCAGTCGCCCGGCGGTTGGCCGGCAGCACTGCAGAAGAAGGCGCTGAAGGGCGACAAGCCGATCACGGTGCGGCCGGGCTCGCTGCTCAAGCCGGCCGATCTCAAGGCCAGCCGCAAGGAGATCGAGGAGAAGCTCGAACGCAAGCTTTCGGAGTTCGAATTTGCCTCGTGGCTGATGTATCCGAAGGTGTTTTCCGACTTCGCCGGCGCGCAGGAGACCTACGGGCCGGTCAGCGTCCTGCCGACGCCGACCTATTTCTACGGCATGAAGCCAGAGGACGAGATCTTCGTCGACATCGAGAAGGGCAAGACGCTCGTGGTGCGCTGTCTGGCCATCGGCGATGTCGACGACAAGGGCATGGTCACCGTGTTCTTCGAGCTCAACGGCCAGCCGCGCCGCGTGAAGGTGCCCGACAGGGCGCATGGCGCGTCCGCCGCCAAGGCCCGCCGCAAGGCCGAGCCGGGCAACGAGGCGCATGTCGGCGCGCCGATGCCTGGCGTCGTCTCGGCGCTTTCGGTTGCCGCTGGCCAGGCCGTGAAGGCCGGTGACGTGCTGCTTTCCATCGAGGCGATGAAGATGGAGACGGCGTTGCACGCCGAGCGCGACGGCACGGTCGCCGAGGTGCTGGTCAAGGCCGGCGACCAGATCGATGCCAAGGATCTGCTGATCGCCTTCAATTGAGAGCTGGCAAAGAACGGGCAGGCTGTCGGCGTCTGTCGGCAGCCTGGAGCGTGTTCCATCCCGATGGAATCGGGTTGGGGCTCCATCTCTGTGTTGGGGCATGAACTCCAGGGAAAACCGGTACCCACTTTTCGGGATCATGCCCCTGTGGCTTGTTCGATAACAGCTTGACCCGCCGCCGCCGGTCGGGCATCGAACCGGCTCAAATTTGCCGCCGTAGTCCCCCGAGTCGCGGCGCAGAAACGATGTGGAGAAAACATGGCCGACGATATCACCGAGACCAGCCAGACTGTTGCCGCCGGCCAGCTGCGTGCCTTCATCGAGCGCATAGAGCGGCTCGAGGAAGAGAAGAAGACCATTTCTGACGACATCAAGGAAGTGTTCGCCGAAGCCAAGGGGACCGGCTTCGACACCAAGGCGATGCGGACGATCATCCGGCTGCGCAAGAAGGACCAGGCAGAGCGGCAGGAGGAGGAAACCATCCTCGACCTGTACAAGGCCGCGCTCGGCATGGTGTAAGACTAACCGGCCCGGCGCCCCATGCGGTTGCCGGAGATACGGTTCGAAACATGAGCGAATTCGACTTCGGCGCCCGCCGCGCCTCTGAATTCCGCCAGCGCGGTTTCTGGACGCTGTTCGAGGAACGGCATCCGGAGGAAAAGGCTCTGCTGGCGAGGCGCGGACCCTGGTTCTGGCAGCGCGGGCTGCCCGACTTCGCATTGGTTCTTTCCATGTATGTCGCGCCGGCGCAGAACCATGTCGGCGTCTTCTTTGGGCGCAACGAGAAGTTCGGTGCCACGGGAGCGTGGGCGCGGTTGAAGCCGTTCCAGCCGGCGATCGAAGGCAAGTTGAAGCTCAGGCCCGAACAGAGTTGTCAGGGGCTCGGCATCAATTCGATGTGGCGGGTGAATTGCTTTGCCGAGGACAACTGGCCTGCGATGGCCGACTGGTTGGTGACGGAGGCCTCGCGCATCGAGCGCGCGGTCACCGAGGTTCTGGCGGACGAAGTCGGAGCGTGAGCTCGCGTCCGCCGACCGATGAGCGAGACGGGGCTTTTGCGATCAGCTCGCCTTCGCCGTATCGCGGCCGATCTCGTCCAGATGGTGCTGCAGGGTCATATGGTCGAGCGTGCCCACCGGCAGATTGACGAACAGCGAGATGCGATTGCTGAGCATGCGAAAGGCATCGGCGAAGGCGAGGTGCATCTCGGCGTCGGTGCCGTGGGCCTTGGCCGGGTCCGGTATCGCCCAAAGTGCCGTCATCGGATGGCCGGGCCATATGGGACAGGCTTCGTTCGCGGTGCTGTCGCAGACGGTGAAGACGAAGTTCATTTCCGGTGCGTCGGGCGCGGCGAATTCGTCCCAGCTTTTCGAGCGGGCGAAGCCGGTGTCGAAGCTGAGGGTTTCGAGCAGTTGAAGTGCGTAGGGATTGACCGTGCCCTTCGGTTGAGAGCCGGCGGAAAAGGCCCTGAACCTGCCGGCGCCGATCCGGTTGAGGATGGCTTCCCCCATGATGGATCGTGCCGAATTGGCGTTGCAGAGAAACAGCACATTGTAGAAATTGTCGCTCATCTCAAGACCTCCCTGGCAGGCGACTGGATGATTGAGCGGCAAATTCCGTCGGGACGTCGCCGCTTGGCAAAAGTATATCGAAAAGAAGCGGCGTAGAAAGGTTTCGCGACCGTGTGATGACATCCGGTCAGGTCACGATGTCCATTGTCGCCTGGTGTTGACAGTTTGTTGCGTTTGACGTTCCTGCCGACGCCGAAGCGAGGGTTGCGCCGATGAATGTTTCAAAGCTCCCCGAAGACGAGAACGACACGGCCAGCCGGGGCTTCTTCCGCGCACGCTGGCAAGGCCTGGTGCCGCTCGATCGGCTGTTCTGGCGCGACCTCGTCCTTGTCGGCACGGCGATCAATGTCGTATCTTCGGTGACCGCGCTCATCCTGCTCGGACTGAAGCTGCCGCTCGCGCTGGTTCTGGCGGTGCATTTCGCGCCGGTGCCTTACAACATCTTCCTGACCTTTGCCGTATGGCGAACCACGGAAAGGGCCACCGGCGCCAAGGCCTCGCTGATGACGCTCGGCGCCACATTGTGGCTGATCCTGTCGGTCGTGGTCTGACAGTGCGGATACGGGGCACCTATCGCGCAATGAAAAAGGGCGGCCGCAGCCGCCCTTTCAATTCATCCGACGATCGGGTTAGGCCGTTGGCTCGAATTTCAGCGCCACGCCGTTGATGCAATAGCGCAGGCCGGTCGGTGGCGGGCCGTCCTCGAAGACATGGCCGAGATGGCTGCCGCAGCGGGCGCAATGGCATTCGGTGCGGACCATGCCATAGCTGCGGTCGACGGTGTTCTCGACCGAGCCCGGCACCGGGTCGTTGAAGCTCGGCCAGCCGGTGCCGCTCTCGAACTTCAGCTTGGACTCGAACAGCGGCTGGTCGCAGCCGACGCAGGAAAACGTGCCGGCGCGCTTCTCGTAGAGCAAAGCGCAGCTTCCCGGCCGCTCGGTGCCATGGCCGCGCATGACGGCATATTGCTCCGGCGTCAGCCGGGCGCGCCATTCGGCGTCGGTGCGGGTGACGGGGTAGGTGTGGGTGTCCATTTGATCTCCTCAGCCTTGCCGGCTCGTTGTTGATTGCAACCTCATATTCGCACCAAGATAGGCATTTGTTACGAGGTTTGCCCGCATTTTCGATCGTGCCTTCACGCGATGGCTGCAAGATAGCGCGCGACCGATATATCGAATGCCGCTTTTGCGTCCCCAATCACATTCTGGTTCCACCATGCGCCGTAGATGTGGTTGAACTGGAAGGGCTCCAATGCCTTCGCGATGCGGCGCACGGCGGCTGCGTTGAGCGGGATATAGTTGGGATAGCTGTACATGAAGCTGACATGGCGGCGCGTCGGCGTTACCTGCAATATGTCGCCGGACAGCAGGGCGTTGCCGCCATCGCGTTCCCAATGGAGCACCTGGCCGCCGGCAAAGTGGCCACCACAGCGGACAAGTGTCAGCGAAGGGTTGATAGGCAACGTCTCGCCCTCCCAACTGACGATCGCCTTGTGCGGCCGCATGATCCATTGGCGGTCATCGGCGTGGAGAAAGATCGGCACACCGCCAAAAGCCTCGCTCCACTCGACCATCACCGAATAATAGTGGCAGTGCGAGATGGCTATCGCTGTCAGGCCGCCGCGGCGGTTGATCTCGGCCACCGCCTCGTCGCTGACCATCGAGATGCAGTCCCACAGCACATTGCCGTGCGGCGTCTGCGCCAGCAACGCGCGCTGGCCGATGGCGAAGCGCGGCTCGATGCCGAAGGCGAGAACGCCGGCATCGTCCTTGACCACGACCCGGTGTCCGTCAGCGAGCTCCTCCGGTGTGATCCAGGCCTGGCCTTCCCAGCGCACATATTGCCGCTCGTCCTCGCAGATCGGGCAGCGGTTCGGCGGTGCCTTCATTGCCGCGAACTGGACGCCGCATTGCAGGCAGAGAAAGCAGGTCATCGTTTTTCCTGTCTGTTCAATGCTTCCTTGAAAGCTGCCTGGTCGCGCCTTCGAGCCCGGCCAGCGTCAGCGGGAACATGCGGCCGCCGAAGACGTCGCGGATCATGGCAATCGAATGGGTATAGCCCCAGTTCTTCTCGTTCTCGGGGTTCAGCCATACCGCGTTGGGCCATTGCTGCAACAGGCGGCCGAGCCAGACGGTCCCGGCCTCCGGGTTCCAGTGTTCCACCGAGCCGCCGGGCAGGGCGATCTCGTAAGGGCTCATCGAGGCGTCGCCAACGACGATCACCTTGTAGTCCGGCCCATATTTATGGATCAGGTCGAAGGTCGGGATCGTCTCGGCATGACGGCGGCGATTGTCCTTCCACACGCCCTCATAGAGGCAGTTGTGGAAATAAAAATATTCGAGCTGGCGGAATTCGGCGCGGGCGGCCGAAAACAGCTCTTCGACGCTCTTGATGTGGTCGTCCATCGAGCCGCCGACATCGAAGAACATCAAGAGCTTCACCGCGTTGCGCCGTTCGGGCCGCGTCTGCACGTCGAGATAGCCGTGCTCGGCGGTGGCGTGGATGGTGCCCGGCAGGTCGAACTCCTCCTCGGCGCCCTCGCGCACCCAGCGGCGCAGGCGCTTCAGCGCGATCTTGATGTTGCGGGTGCCGAGTTCGACGGCATCATCGAAATTCCTGAACTCGCGTCTGTCCCAGATTTTAACGGCGCGTCGGTTGCGGCTTTCGTGCTGGCCGATGCGCACGCCTTCGGGATTGTAGCCATAGGCGCCGAAGGGTGAGGTGCCGCCGGTGCCGATCCATTTCGAACCGCCCTGGTGGCGGCCTTTCTGCTCCTCCAGCCGCTGTTTCAAGGTCTCCATCAGCTTTTCGAAACCGCCGAGCGCCTGGACCAGTTTTTTCTCTTCGTCGGTCAGGTGCTTCTCGGCGAGCCGACGCAGCCATTCTTCGGGAATATTGGCGACATCGACGGCATCCGGCCCGCTCAACGCCTCGACGCCCTTGAAAACATGGGCAAACACCTGGTCGAAGCGGTCGATGTGGCGCTCGTCCTTCACCAACGCGGTGCGGGCCAGATAGTAGAAACCCTCGACGTCGTAGTCGACCAACCCGACTTCCAGCCCCTCCAGCAGCGACAGATATTCCCGCAGCGAGACGGGAACACGCGCTGCCTTCAGTTCGAGGAAGAAAGGGATGAACATGGTCTATCTACAGCAGATCATACTCGATGAAGCCGGTCCGGCGCGCCACATAGTCGTAGAGCTTGCGCGCGGTGGCGTTGGTCTCGTGCGTCATCCAGTAGACATTCTTGACGCCGATTCTTGCGGCTTCCAGCTTTACCGCCTTGATCAGCTCAGCACCAATGCCCTTGCCGCGCACGTCCGGATCGGCGAACAGGTCCTGCAGATAGCAGTTGTTCTGCTCCGCCCAGCAGGAGCGGTGGTAGAGATAGTGGGTGAGGCCGACAGCCTTGCCGTCGAGCGTGGCGATGAAACCCTTCGGTTCGAACTCGCCTGCCGTGAACAACCGCTTCCAGGTAACGGCGTAGACTTCTTCCGGCAGCTTGGTCTCGTAGAAGGTCAGATAGTCGGTCCACAGGCGCCGCCAGTCGGCATGGTCGGACTGCGCAAGCGGGCGGATAGTGATCTCGGTCATTTCGATCCCCGTGAAATCTGGAACCCGATCCATACCAACAGAATCGCGATCGGGAACATCCTTGCCTATCCCGCCGGCAAATCATACTCGCGAAAAGCGGTGGCGAGCATATGCAGCGCCTCTCTTGCCCGCGGCGCCAAGGCGCGCGAATGCAAGACGATATCGGAAGAGGGGATGGGCGGCAGGCCGAGCTTACGACCCACCTCGATCAAGCCAGGGGGAGCGACACGCTGGGCGAGGGCGCAAACGACGAAGCCGGCCGATACCGCGATGTTGACAGCCGCGCCGCCGCCGCCGACGAAAGCCTCGCTCCAGGCGATGCCTGCTCTATCCAGCGCCTCGACTGCTCTCAGCCGATCCGGGCAGTTGCATACGGTGCTTAGAAGAGCGAGGCGCAAGGGCGTCCCGGGCCGCCATTCGAAGGCAGGGGCCGCGAACCAGCCATAATGGGTGCGCGACAAGGCTTCGCCCCGGCGACTGTCGTCTTCCTGGTGCACGATCACCGCATCGAGTTCGCCCCTATCGAAAGCCTCCTGCAGCAAAGAGCTGGTATCGATCCTGATGTTGAGGGCAAGCGACGGATCATGGGCATGAAGCTGGGCTATCAATATGGAAAGCTCGGGCCCCGCGACGTGGTCGACAAAGCCGAGAGCAAGGCGACACGGCGCCTCGGAAAACTCCGCCATGGCGCGTTCATGGGCGGCAAGGAATTCGCGGGCTGCCGGGAGGAAAACCGCTCCCCTTGCCGACAGCCGCACGCGGCGCGGGGTTCGTTCGATCAGACGCGCGCCGAGCTTTTCTTCGAGCCGGCGCAGTTTGACGCTGATCGTCGCCTGGGTGCTACCCAGCGCGGCAGCCGCACGGGTGAAGCTCTGCAGATCAGCCACCATGACGAAGGTCCGCACAGCGTCGACATCAAGGCTTGCCATCTCGATCATTCCTTTTTGTCATCTCTGAAATAGAGATGCATAGTCTTTTTTCATGGTCAACCCTCGTCTATGTCACCTCCATCGCAGTTTGCAAAGCACCCGCCCGTGGCTCACCTGCGAATGCTCCGATGGAAAGGGATTGCTATGCTTCAAATCGACCGAAACACCGTTGCGCTTGCGGGCGCTTGTCTTGCCTCGCTGCTGTTTGGCCTCGAAATCTCGAGCGTACCGGTGATCCTGCCGAAACTGGAAAGCGTGCTCGCCGCCGATTTCAAGGATCTGCAGTGGATCATGAATGCCTACACCATCGCCTGCACCACGGTGCTGATGGCGACGGGGACACTGGCGGACCGGTTTGGCCGCAAACGTGTGATGGTGACCACCACCATCGCCTTCGGCTTTGCCTCCCTGCTATGCGGCCTCGCACCGAGCGCGCCAATCCTGATCATTGCGCGTTTTTTGCAGGGGCTTGCAGGAGGAGCGATGTTCACCTGCAGCGTGGCCGTGCTGTCGCACCAGTTTCAGGATGGTGGTGAACGCGGCAAGGCCTTCGTTGCCTGGAGTATCGCCTCGGGCATCGGGTTGGGTTTCGGTCCCGCCATTGGTGGATTGATCGTCGCATTCTCGAGCTGGCAATGGGTGTTCCTCATCCACGTGCCGCTGGCGATCCTTGCCCTGGTCTTCATCGTCGCCGGTGTCACGGAATCACGCGATCACAACGCCCAGAAGCTCAATCGGGCCGGCATCCTGACGCTTTCGCTCGCAGTGTTCGGTTTCTCCTATCTGATCACGCAAGGCGCCGATCTCGGGTCCGGCGCCCGTGTCGGCGTGATCGTCGCGGCGATAGCGGCCTTCATCGGGTTTCTTGTTGCCGAAAGGGTCAATCCCTATCCGATGTTCGACTTCTCCGTCTTCCGCATCCGCCAATTTTCAGGCGCGATCATGGGCGGCATCGGCATGAATTTCAGCTACTGGCCGTTCATCATCTATCTGCCGATCTATTTTTCTGGCGTTCTGGGCTATGACAGCACCACGACCGGCCTGTTGCTGCTCGTCTACACGCTTCCCCTGATGCTGATGTCCTCAACCGCCGAGCGCCTGCGCGCGCGCTATCAGGCGCGAATTGCGATCCCGCTTGGGCTTTTGACATTGGGGATCGGCTTTATCGCCATGAGGATAGGGTCCGGGCTCGAGGGAGCCAACTGGGTGACGATGCTGCCTGGTACGCTGATCGCCGGCATCGGCATCGGCCTGACCAATTCACCGACCACCAACACCACGACCGGCTCGGTATCGCCGGATCGTGCCGGCATGGCCTCGGGAATCGATATCAGCGCACGCCTGATCACGCTCGCCATCAACATCGCGGTGCTGGGCCTGCTGTTGACGCAGGGCATCGTTTATTATCTGCGGAACGCATTTGGCGGCGCATTCGACCCGAGTGAATTGCGCGCGCTGGCGAAAGATCGCCACCGGAAACCTCGACGGCCTGACACAGGACTCGCCCAGGCTCGCGGCCCTCGACCCATCCGGCGCTATCGCGCATGCAGCCCTGGTCAACGGTTTTGGCTGGGTCATGCTCTATAGCGGGATCGGCGTTCTAGCCCTTGCCGTCATCAGCTTCATCATCTTCGGTGTGAAGACTGCCGCGCCGCAGGAGGAAAGGGGGCAGCGTTCCGCTCAGACCGTTGGCGAGGTTCGCTCGTAGCCTCGGCCTCCGGATACCTGCACGGACAGTCTTAGCCCTGCCGCCTCGCCATGAAAGCCAGCCGCTCGAACAGATGCACGTCCTGTTCGTTCTTCAGCAACGCACCGTGCAGCTTGGGCAATGCGTTCTTCGGGTCGGCGCGCAGGTCTTCCGGCGCTATGTCGTCGGCGACCAGCAGGCGTATCCAGTCGAGCGCTTCCGAGGTTGACGGCTTCTTCTTCAGGCCGGGCACCTCGCGGATCTCGTAGAACTGAGTCAGCGCCGCCCGCACCAGGTTCTGCTTGATGCCGGGATAGTGCACGTCGACGATTTTGTGCAGCGTCTCGACGTCGGGAAAGCGGATGTAGTGGAAGAAGCAGCGGCGCAGGAAGGCGTCCGGCAGCTCCTTCTCGTTGTTGGAGGTGATGATGACGATCGGCCTGACCGCGGCGCGAATGGTCTCGCCGGTCTCGTAGACGAAGAACTCCATCCGATCGAGTTCCTGCAGCAAATCGTTGGGGAACTCGATATCGGCCTTGTCGATCTCGTCGATCAGAAGCACGACCTTCTTGCCGGCCGAGAACGCCTCCCAAAGCTTACCGCGCTTGATGTAGTTCCTGATGTCGTTGAAGCGCTCGTCGCCGAGCTGGCTGTCGCGCAGCCGCGACACGGCATCGTATTCGTAAAGGCCCTGCTGCGCCCTGGTGGTCGACTTGACGTGCCATTCGATCAGGTCGAGCCCAAGGGCTGCCGCAACTTGCCTGGCGAGTTCGGTCTTGCCTGTGCCGGGCTCGCCCTTGACCAGCAAGGGCCGTTCCAGCGCGATCGCGGCGTTGACCGCCACCATCAGATCCTTGTCGGCGACATAGGCCGCCGTGCCTTCGAAACGCATTGTTGCTCCTTAGAGTGGTTCACCGTTTCACGGAAACGTCGAACCGCTCTATCTCTTTGTTTTGACGCAATTCCGGACGGAAAGCCGTCTGCACTTTTCCTGGAATTGCTCTTGGTTGGTCATGACGACCGTAAGGACGCGGCTCCGCCTGTGCAAGGGTGGCTTGTCGGCGGCGGCCAGAGCGTGGATCCGCCACGGAAAGAATGCCTGTCTCACTGGCGCTTGGTCGACCAGCAGCCTATATTGGGTGGGACGGTCTGCGCTTCCCGGCAGGAGAACATTTTCCCCGGGGCCTTAACGATCCTTAGGGAGCTGTCCCTGGGAAGACCCGTGGGTTTTCTCACACGGCGCCCACCTACTTTGTAGGTTCCCGGGATCGCTCTCTCCACCGGTTGTGTGGATCGTCACTTTTCGCAACGCATCCATGTCTTTCGGTGGATGATGCGGTAGAAAACGTCGCTCCTAAAGCTCCACCCAGATCTGACCTTTTCTATCGTCTGCGCATGACATCTTCAAAACACCTGAAAAAGCAGCTTCGCCTCGAGGCACTCGGGCGCCGCGACGCGCTCGATGAATTCTGGCGGGTGGAGATCGCCCTCGAAATGGCCGAGACGGCGCGCGATCACCTCGCTGTCGAGCCGGGTCAGATCGTCTCCGGCTTCTGGCCGATGCGCTCGGAAGTCGACGTCCGGCCGTTGATGTTCGCCTTGCGCGAGAAGGGAGCCAGGCTTTGCCTGCCGGCGATCCTCGACAAGACCACCATCGTCTTTCGCGAGCTCGTGCGGGGCGCGCCGATGGTCGAGATGGGTTTCGGCACGGTCGGCCCGCATGAGGAGGCCGAGGTGCTCGACCCCACGGTGATGCTGGTGCCGCTCGCCGCTTTCGACGCGCGCGGCCATCGCATCGGCTATGGTGCCGGCTACTACGACCGCGCCATCGCCAAGCTGGTCGACAAGGGGCTGCCGCTCAGATTGATCGGCATCGCCTTCGACTGCCAGGAGGTGGGGCTGGTGCCAGATGAGGACCACGACGTCGTCATCCCGGAAATACTCACGGAGAGTGGGTTGCGCCGCTTCGCGCCAAAATTGTAGACAAGCACAATGGACGCATGATCTTTTCACAGACGTCATGCAGCTTTTGCTTCGCTGACATTCGGTGCGGGATCATATGAGACTTCTCTTCCTCGGCGACATGGTTGGAAAAACGGGACGCACGGCAGTGTGGGAACAACTGCCGGGACTGATCTCCGATTTCAAACTCGATTTCGTCATCGTCAACGGCGAGAATGCCGCCGGCGGCTTTGGCATCACCGAAGAGATCTTTCGCGAAACGATCGCGGCGGGCGCCGATGTTGTCACCACCGGCAACCATGTCTGGGACCAGCGCGACGCGCTGGCGTTCGCGCCGCGCGAAGAGCGCTTTTTGCGCCCCTCCAATTTCCCCAAGGGCACGCCCGGACGCGGCTCCGGCGTCTACATCGCCAGGAGCGGTGCGCGTGTGCTGGTCGCCAACATCATGGGCCGGGTGTTCATGCATCCCGAACTCGACGATCCGTTCCAGGCCGGTGAGCGCGAACTGGCCGCCTGTCCGCTCGGCGAGCAGGCGGATGCCGTGATCATCGACTTCCACGCCGAGGCAACCTCGGAAAAGATGTGCTTCGCGCATTTCGTCGATGGCCGCGCCAGTCTCGTCGTCGGCACCCACACGCACCAGCCGACCGGCGATCACCAGATCCTCAATGGCGGCACGGGTTACATTTCCGACGCCGGCATGTGTGGCGACTACGATTCCTCGCTCGGCATGGACAAGGAGGAACCGCTCAACCGGTTCCTATCGAAAGTGCCGAAAGGGCGTTTCGAGGCAGCAACCGGACCGGCGACATTGTGTGGCGTCGGCGTCGACATTTCCGACCGCACCGGGCTGACCGAGAGGATCGCGCCGTTTCGTCGCGGCCCGCGGCTGGAGGAAACCGCACCGTCCTTCTGGTCGTGACATTGATATGGACGCAAGCAGTACCTAATTGCCGGCGACACTGCTCTAGATCGTAGAGGGGACGACCTCCATGCAGCTCATCGAATTCCTGGCGCCGCATTTTCACTTTGTGTCCGATCCAACGGCCTGGGTCGCGCTGCTGACGCTGGTGGTGCTGGAGATCGTGCTCGGCATCGACAATCTGATCTTCATCTCGATCCTGACCAACAAGCTGCCGGAAGCGCAAAGGGCGCGCGCCCGCCGGCTTGGCATCTCGGCGGCGCTGATCATGCGGCTGGTGCTGCTGGCCACGATTTCGATCATCGTCCAGCTGACGACGCCGGTGTTCACCGCCTTCGGTCACGGGTTCTCCTGGCGCGACCTGATCCTGATTGCCGGTGGCCTGTTCCTGGTGTGGAAGGCGACCAAGGAGATCCATCACACGGTCGATCCCGACGATCACCAGGACACGATGCTGGGTGAGACTCTGCAGATGAGCCTCGCCGGCGCGATCTTCCAGATCCTGCTGCTCGACCTCGTCTTCTCCATAGATTCGATCATCACCGCCGTCGGCATGACCGACGAGATCGCCATCATGTACATTGCCGTGATCGTCGCGGTCAGCGTGATGATGCTGGCGGCCGGACCGCTGGCAAATTTCATCGCCAAGAACCCGAGCATCGTAATGTTGGCGCTGGGCTTCCTGCTGATGATCGGCATGACGCTGATCGCCGACGGCATGGGCTACCATGTGCCCAAGGGTTACATCTACGCGGCGATGGGTTTTTCGGCCCTGGTCGAAGGGCTCAACATGCTGGCGCGACGACGGAGAAAAGCGAAGTCCGGCGAGGGGCATTGAGGTTGGCAAGAGCATAGCCGCATCACGAGACCTTGGAATTTGTCGCTGTCGCGTAGGATCGCTGGATCAGCCAGTATGCCAGCCATGCGATCAGCATCATCGACCGGCTGAAGTCCGACCTTAGGGCGTGAGCGATTGCAGCGGCCTCGCGGCTGGACGAATTGAGCCGATTTATCTATAAGCCGCCCATTCCGACAGAGAACGCCGTGCTTCCACGAGTTGCACCTGGGACACTCTGAAAATTTGAATTCGAGCATTTTGCAGAAGACGAGGTGAGATCACCTCGCTTCGGGATGCTCTAGCCGAGAAGACGACAGGGGTGCCATGGCTGGCCATTCACAGTTCAAGAACATCATGCACCGCAAGGGCCGCCAGGATGCGGTGCGGTCGAAAATGTTTTCCAAGCTGGCACGCGAAATCACCGTTGCCGCCAAAAGCGGGACGCCCGATCCATCGATGAACCCGCGCCTGCGCCTGGCCGTGCAGAACGCCAAGGCGGTGTCGATGCCGAAGGACAACATACAGCGCGCCATCAACAAGGCCTCGATGGGCGATGCCGAAAACTACGAAGCCGTGCGCTATGAGGGCTATGGACCCGGCGGCGTCGCCGTCATCGTCGAAGCGCTGACCGACAACCGCAACCGTTCGGCCTCGAACGTGCGCGCCGCCTTCACCAAGGCCGGCGGGGCGATGGGCGAAACCGGTTCGGTGTCGTTCATGTGGGATCGTGCCGGCGAGATCTATTATCCGGCATCGGCCGGCAGCGCCGACAAGGTGATGGACGCGGCGATCGAAGCCGGCGCCGATGACGTGGAATCCGATGAGGAAGGCCACACGATCTATTGCGCCTTTGAAAATCTCGGCGAAGTGTCGAAAGCGTTGGAGGCCTCGCTCGGCGAAGCTGAATCGGTGAAGCCGATCTGGAAGCCGCAGAACAGCGTTCCGGTCGACGAGGATCGGGCACACTCGCTGATGAAGCTGGTCGCCACGCTCGAGGATGACGATGACGTTCAAAGCGTCTACGCCAACTTCGAAGTCGACGACGAGACCATGGCCAAGCTCAGCGCGGCATGAGCGGAGTCCAGCCAGAGACATGAGCGAAGCTCAGCTTCCCGCCATCCGCATCACCTATTGCACGCAGTGCCAGTGGCTGCTGCGTGCCGGCTGGATGGCGCAGGAGCTGCTTTCGACCTTCGGCACCGACCTCGGCGAAGTGACGCTGGTGCCAGGCACCGGCGGCATCTTCACCATTTCCTGCAATGATACGCTGATCTGGGACCGCAAGCGTGACGGCGGCTTTCCGGAAGCGGCCAAGCTTAAGCAACTGGTCCGCGATGTCATCGACCCGGATCGCGATCTCGGCCATTCCGACCGCAAGGGTCATACGCAAAAAGACCCCGCCTGAGCAGGATCTTTTGCATTTCGCAGAACGCTTCTCTCTCTGTCTCGACGCAAATCCGGACGGCCACGCACTTTTCCTGGAGTTGCTTAGAGCAATGAGAGAATGAAGCAGGCCATCGCCATGATGGCGGTGATGGTGCGGACGTGGTTCCACATCACCCATTGGCTCAGATGGTTCGCCCACACAGCGGCGCCGTTGCTGCTGGCCGGGTCGACGGCGGCGAGCGCATCGTTGAGCGGCACGTTGAAGACCATGGTCACGATCGGGTTGCCGATCAGGTAGATCACCGCGCCGGCAAGCAACCAGTACGAGCCGGACTGGCTCCAGCCCATGATGGCGGCGGCGATAAGAACCAGACAGAGCAGGCCGGTACCGAACAGCGCCGTCATGAAGGTCGGGGTGATCACCGTGACGTTGATCGAATTCATCGCCGCGATGCCGCTGGGGACGGGCAGTCGGGCAAGCGCCGCCATGACGAAATTGGAAAAGGCGAAAGACACGCCGCCGCCGACGCCCGAGCCGATTGCGGCAATGATGGTAAGGGTGGGAAGAAGCTTGATCATCTCAGTTGCTCCAGATTCGGCTAGCGGCGGTTTCGGTTGCGTAGGTGGAGAAGTCTCTTGGCTGGCGGCCAAGCACGCGCTGGACGCCGTCGGTCAGCGTCTCGTTGCGGCCGTCAAGCACTTCGGTGAACAGCTCGTTGAGCAGCCAGGCGAATTCGGGCGGCAGGTCGTGCGCGGCCACGGCGGCGGTGAACTCGTCATGCGAAATCCTGACAAAGCGGATGTCGCGCCCTGCGGCCTTGCCGATCTCGGCGACGGCGTCGGCGAAGCTCAGCAGCCGTGGCCCGGTCAGTTCATAGAGCTGGCCGACATGCCCTGGCTCAGTCAGCACGGCAATGGCGACGTCGGCGATGTCATCGGCATCGATAAACGGCTCGCCGACATTGCCGACCGGCAAAGCCACTTCGCCCTCAGCCAAGGACTCGACAAGGAAGCCTTCGCTGAAGTTCTGCGAGAACCAGGCGCAGCGCAGGATCGTCCAGTCGGCGCCAGAGGCCTTCAGCATCTCTTCGGAACGCTGGGCTTCCACCTCGCCACGTCCGGACAGCAGCACTAGCCGGTTGATGCCGTTTTGTACGGCAAGCCTGGCGAAGGCGCCGATCACCTCGGCGGCACCCGGCACGGCCAGATCGGGATAGTAGCTGATGTAGACGGCGCTGACGCCTTGCATTGCCAGGCCCCAGGTTGCGGGGACCTCCCAGTCGAAGCGCGGGGTGCCCGAGCGCGAGCCGATGCGCACCGGGAGGCCTTGCGCCGTCAACCGCTCGGCAAGGCGGCGGCCGGTCTTGCCGGTGCCGCCGAGGATCAGGATGGGGTTTGGTGTCGTGTTGTTCATAGCTGTTTTCCTCTGTTTCTAAACATGAGTAATCCTCACATTTGCAAAACGTGATAAACCCTCGTATTTTGCGAGTCAAGCGATTTTGTTGGCATTGGAGACAGCCATGGAAGACACGGCCGCGCCGGTTTCGTCACAGGAGCAGATTGCTTCCCCGCGCCGGGCGCCGAGCCAGCAGCGCAGCCGCGAGCGGGTCGAACGCATGCTCGCCGCTGCCTCGGCGCTGATTGCCGAGCAAGGCAGCGACGCCATGCGCATGGGCGAAGTGGCGGAACGGGCAGGGGTGTCGATCGGCTCGCTCTACCAGTTCTTTCCGGACAAGCGGGCGGTCGTCTGGGCGCTGGCCGAGCGCTACACCGCCGAAAGCCAGGCGTGCATCTCGGCGGCACTCGCCGATGTCGGCGACGCCGAAGGCCTGCGCCAAGCGTTTTCCGAGCTGGTCGATATCTACTACGGGCTGTTCCTGGCCGAGCCGGTGATGCGCGACATCTGGTCAGGCACGCAGGCCGACAAGGCGCTGCGCCAGCTCGAACTCGCCGACAGCCGGGCCAACGCCGAATTCCTCACCGCGGTGCTGAAGCGGCTGCGGCCGGCAGCCGATCCGACGGCGCTGGAAACCACGGCGTTCCTGGTCTGGCAGATGGGCGAGGCCGCCGTCCGGCTGGCGATCTCGGTCGACCGGCAAGAGGGCGACAGGCTGGTCTCGGCTTACAAGCGGATGGCGCTGCGGGAACTATTGGCGGAGTAGGACGCGATGGAAGGTGAGCAACAAAAAACCCGCCACAAGGGCGGGTTTTTCGATCTGCGAAAAAGGTCGTCGGGCTTAGAGGCCGAAACCTTCGAAACGCTTCTTGAACTTCGACAGGCGACCACCGCGATCGAGCAGGGTCTGCTGGCCGCCGGTCCAGGCCGGGTGGGTGGTCGGGTCGATATCGAGGTTCATCGTATCGCCTTCCTTGCCCCAGGTCGAACGGGTCATGTATTCGGTGCCGTCGGTCATGACGACCTTGATGGTGTGGTAATCGGGATGGATGTCGGTCTTCATGGTTCGGTTCCTGGCTTGCCGGCGCTGCCGACGGGCATAAGCCTGCGTCGATGCGCCCCTTTTTAAAACTCGAAGCCGCAGCTATTGAAGAGCCACGGCTTCTAAAACGGTCGGCGAGCCTATACATCAGCCGGAATTGAATCACAAGGCCGCGGCAAGCGCATATATTGAGGCGCATAGCCAGAGGCGGCTAGAGGAAACGCAGGAATGGCGCAAACCAGCAGCGCAGACGAGCGCCGGCGCTCGCTCAAGCCGCTCAGGCGCCTGTTCCCGTACATCACGCATTATCGCACGCTGGTCGTCGGCGCGCTCATTTCGCTGGTCATCGCCGCGGCAACGACGCTGGCGCTGCCGCTGGCCGTGCGGCGGATGATCGATCATGGGTTCTCGTCGGCCAACACCATCTTCATCGCCGAATATTTCGCAGCCCTGGTGGCGATGGCCGCCGTGCTGGCGGCCGCTTCGGCCAGCCGCTACTATTTCGTCATCACGCTCGGCGAGCGCGTCGTCGCCGATATCAGGCGCGATGTCTTTACCCATGTGACGACGCTGTCGCCGTCCTTTTTCGACACCGCCCAGTCGGGCGAGATCGTGTCGCGGCTCGCCGCAGACACCACGCAGGTCAAGTCGGCGGTCGGGGCGACGGCCTCGGTGGCGCTGCGCAACGTCATTCTCGGCCTTGGCGCGTTGGGGATGATGGTCGTCACCAGCCCGAAACTGTCCGGTTTGGTTATTGCCGCCATTCCGGTCATCGTGCTGCCGCTGGTCGCCTTCGGCCGCTCGGTGCGGCGCAAGTCGCGGCAGGCGCAGGATACGCTTGCCGATGCCACCGCCTACGCCAGCGAACAGATCGGCGCGGTGCGCACCTTGCAGGCCTTCACCAATGAAAAGCTCGTCACCGGGCATTTCTCGGGCGCCGTGGAAGCCGCTTTCGAGGCGGCGCGCGCCTCGATCTTCGCGCGCTCCTTCCTCACCTTTTTTGCCATTTTCACCATCTTCTCGTCCGTCGTGGCGGTGCTGTGGTTCGGCTCGCGCGACGTGCTTGACGGCAATCTGTCGCCAGGCACGCTCGGCCAGTTCCTGCTCTATTCGGTGTTTGCCGCCGGTGCGCTCGGCGCGCTGTCCGAGGTCTGGGGCGAGCTTGCGCAAGCGGCGGGTGCTGCCGAACGGCTGACCGAGATCCTGGCCGAGAAGCCGGCAATCCAGGCGCCGGCCGATCCGAAGCCGCTGCCTGCCGTCGCCAAGGGCGCGATCGCCTTCGATGACGTCTCCTTCTCCTATCCGGCAAGGCCCGACCGCGCTGCCGTGCACGGCTTGAGCTTTCAGGTCTTGCCCGGCGAGACGGTGGCGATCGTCGGTCCATCAGGGGCCGGCAAGAGCACGGTCTTTTCGCTGATCCTGCGCTTCTACGATCCTGAAACCGGCAAGATCCTGATCGATGGCGTCGATGTGCGCGAAGCCGATCCGGTCTCGGTCCGCGAGCGCATCGCCATCGTGCCGCAGGACGTCACCATCTTCGCGGCAAGCGCGCGCGACAATATCGGCTTTGGCCGGCCGGGCGCCAGCGAGGCCCAGATCGAGACGGCGGCGAAGGATGCGCTCGCCGACGAATTTATCCTCAAGCTCGAGAAAGGCTATGACAGCCAGGTCGGCGAGCGCGGCGTGACGCTGTCCGGCGGCCAGCGCCAGCGGGTGGCGATCGCTCGCGCCATCCTGCGCGACGCGCCGATCCTACTGCTCGACGAGGCGACCTCGGCGCTCGACGCCGAAAGCGAGACGCTGGTGCAGATGGCGCTGGAACGGCTGATGCAGGGCCGCACGACCATCGTCATCGCCCACCGGCTGGCGACGGTGCTGAAGGCCGACAGGATCCTGGTCATGGATGGCGGCCGCATCGTCGAGGAAGGCACGCATCAGAGCCTCGTCGCCAAGGGCGGCATCTACGCGCGGCTGGCCAAGCTGCAGTTCGAAACCGGCGCCAGCGCCTTCAGGGGCGCGGCGGAGTAGTCGCAAACATCTGCCTCCTGATGTGCCGACCTCCCCTCAAGCCGCTCCGTATCGCTGCTTCAGATGGTTGACGAAATAGCTGGCGTCGAGCTTTTCGCCGGTGGCGCGTTCGAGCAGGTCCGGTGTCGACCAGCGAGACCCCTGCGACCAGATTTTTTCGCGACGCCAGGCGTTGATTGACGCGAAATTGCCTTTGGCGAGATCGTCATCGGCAGCAGGATGCTCGCGCGTCAGCGCCGCCCATTGCTGTGCCGCCATCATCGCGCCCAGCGTGTAGGAGGGGAAGTAGCCGAAGGCGGCACCCGGCCAGTGCACGTCCTGCATCGGTCCGTCGGCCGGATTGTCGATGGTCGAGAGACCGAGATAGTCGCGCATCTTGGCGTCCCAGGCTTCTGGCAGTTCTGCCACCTCCAGCCTGCCCGAGACGAGCTCCTGCTCCAGCTCGTAGCGCAGGATGACATGCAGCGGGTAGGTCACCTCGTCGGCATCGACACGAATCAGGCCGCGCTCGACGTGGTGCACATGCGGCAGGATGTCGTCGAGCGACCAGGCTTCGCCGAGATGCTTCTCGACCACCGGCAGCGCCCAGCGCCAGAAGGCCGGGTTGCGGCCGAGCTGCTTTTCGACGAACAGGCTCTGGCTTTCATGCACGGCCATGCCGCGCGCCTTGCCGAGCGGCCAGTGCGCCCATGCCTTCGGCAGGTTCTGTTCATACAGCGCATGGCCGGTCTCATGCAGCACGCCCATCAATGCCGACAGGAAGTCCGAGGTCTTGTAGCGGGTGGTGATGCGCACGTCGCTCGGCACGCCGCCGCAGAAGGGATGGTGCGACACCGACAGCGACCCATGCGTCAGGTCGAAGCCGACCGCCGTCATCATGGCAAGGCCGAGCTCGCGTTGCCGGTCGATCGCATAGGTGCCCGAAAGCGGCTTCAGCGGCCGCTTGCGCAGCCGCGCTTCCTGTATCGCCAGAGCCTCCGGCACGAAGCCTTTCAGGAAAGCCTTGAGGTCGGTGAAGACAGGCGTGATGTCGGCGGCGCGGTTGCCGGGGTCGTATTGCTCCATGAGCGCGTCATAAGGGGCAAGACCGAGCACGTCGGCACGCAGCGCCGCCTCTTCGCGCACCAGCGCCACCACGCCCTCCAGCGCCGGCTGGAAGCCCGCCCAGTCGTTCTTGGCGCGCAGGTCGCGCCACAGCTGCTCGCAACGCATGCGCGCGGTGGTCTGACGTTCGACGAACTCGACCGGCAGGCAGGTCAGGTTGGTGTACTGCCGCCGCAATTCGGCGACCGCGGCCCGTTGCTCCTCACTCAACGCTTCCTGTTCGGCCGCGGCGAGCCAGTCGGCAATTTCCGGCGCCGTTGCCCTGGTGTGGTACATGCCGGCCAGCGCCGACATTGCCTCGGCGCGCTTCTCGCCGCCGCCGACAGCCATGTGGGTGGCCTCGTCGGCGCCGAGGATGGCCAGCGCATGCTCGAGCGCTTCGAGCTTGTGGCCGAGATCATCGAGTTTCTGAAAGGACATGGCAGGTTCCGTGATTGAGGACGGCGCGAAAAGATACCAACGCAAAAGCGTTTGCAAGCCTGCGGCCCTGTGCGGCGGATGCATCTTGCACAGGTGAGGTCACGCGTGAAATGCTGCTGGCCTCGCCTGAAGGGGGAACAACATGATCGGCAACATCCTGGTCGGACTGGTGGCCTTGATCCATGTCTACATCGTCTATCTCGAAATGGTGCTGTGGGACACGCCGCGTGGGCACAAGGCGTTCAATCTGAAGCCGGAATTCGCCAGCGCCTCGAAGGTGCTCGCCGCCAATCAGGGTCTTTACAATGGCTTCCTCGCCGCCGGCCTGATCTGGGGGCTTTACCTCGGGACAGCCGGTTTTCAGGTCAAGGTTTTCTTCCTGTTGTGCGTGGCCATCGCTGGCCTCTATGGCGCGGCAACGGTTGGCCGCAAGATCCTGTTCATTCAGACCGTGCCGGCGGTCGTCGCCCTGATTGCCGTCTGGCTTGGTTGGTAGGAAACTGGGCTGGCAGGAACCTGGGCTGGTAGCAACCTGGGCTGAGGGAAAAAGGACGCCCGCGGGAGAGGGGGCCCCGAGGGCGCCAGGTGGTCCTTTCCTGGCGCAGGATCTCGGAAGGAATCATGCGCGAGATCGAAGTGCTAGAGCTTGGCGTTCAAGCTTTCAGCCGTTCGGATAGTTTCCGCCGTCGGAGCCATCGCCCATCAGGAAATCGCTGCCGATACCGACCCTCAGACGCTGGTCGACATTGTCGAGACGGCGCAGCAGCTCATGGTATTGCGCGGCCGGTATCCTGCCGTGATCCGATGCCGCTATCTTCTCGGCCGCCTGACTGATGCGGACCGTCCGCATTTCCAGGCGTTCGGCGACGGCGGGCGTGATGTTGTTGGCCTGCCTTGCATCGACTATGCCCTGGCGGACGCCTTGAACCTGTTGGATGAGGCCTTCGACGCGCGGCCCCGTAAAGTCGGTCGGATCGCCGGCGTCCAGAGCGCCTCTGTGATGGCCCGCGGCATAGGCGCCGGCGAGCGGAACGGCGATGAGGACCGCCGTGAGTGTTGCAGTTCTAAGCGAGGTGCTGGGAATAAAAGAGCGCATTGTCGCGTTCTCCTCCTGAAGAGGAAGGCGGCGATTGTCTCGCCTGCCCTCCGGCTGCGGGCCGTCCGGTTCCGTCGCGTCGCGATGGGGTTCATCGCCGGCGGTTCTCGGCCCAGGCGGGGAAGCTAGGACCGCAATTCGACGATGTGTAATTAAAAAAAGATAATCTTTTCAGGCCTTGCCGGCCTCGCTCTACGCCCTAGAGTTGAGCCGGCGAACAAATTCGCGTGATGCCGCGTGATGATGGATCAACGTTCGGTGAGCTTCAGTTCAATACGCCGGTTCTTGTTGCGCGCCTCTTCGGTGTCGGCGGGGTCGAGCGGCTGGAACTCGCCGAAGCCGGCGGCGACCAGGCGGTTGGCCGGCACGCCGTTCTCGATCAGGAACTTCACCACCGAGGTCGAACGCGCCGTCGACAGCTCCCAGTTGTCCCGGTAGCGGCCGGTGCCGGAGAGCGGCTTGTTGTCGGTATGGCCGTCGACGCGCAGCACCCAGTTGATCTCGGGCGGGATTTCCTTCTGCAATTCGATGATGGCGTCGGCAAGTTTCTTCATCTCCACCTTGCCGGCATCGTTGATCACTTCGGAGCCGGTCGGGAACAGCACTTCGGACTGGAAGACGAAGCGGTCGCCGACGATGCGGATGTTCTCGCGGTCGGCGAGGATCTCGCGCAAGCGGCCGAAGAAGTCGGAGCGGTAGCGGTTCAATTCCTGCACGCGCTGCGCCAGTGCGACGTTCAGGCGGCGGCCGAGATCGGCGATCTTGGTGTTGGAATCGCGGTCGCGGGTTTCGGAGACGTTGAGCGCATCCTCGAGCGCACCGATCTGCTTGCGCAGTGCTGCAATCTGCTGGTTGAGGATCTCGACCTGGCTCAGCGCCTGCTGACTGATCTGCCGCTGGCTGTCGAGTTCGCCCGAAAGCGCTACGGCACGCTGGTTGGCGGCGTCTCCGGCGCCGGCACCTTGCGCCAGCAATTGTTCGAGCCGGCTCTTTTCCGCTTCCGCCGCCGACAGCGATGCCTGCAGATTGGCGAGCGAATCTTCCTTGTCCTGCGCCGTCGAGCGCTCCAGTGCCAGAAGCTGGGTCAACTCGTTGATCTGCGAATTGAGTCGCGAGAGCGCCGTGTCCTTGCCGGAGATTTCGCGGCCCAGCAGGAACTGCGCCAGCACGAAGACGGTGAGCAGGAACATGATCGCCAGAAGCAGCGTCGACAGCGCGTCGACGAAGCCCGGCCAGTAATCGATGCGGCGATCGGTGCGCCGTCCACGCGCCAGCGCCACGTCAATGCACCCCGGGCTTCTTCAGGGCGTCGGCAATCTTTTCCAGCGTGTTGCGCATCGCCTTCTGCTCGTCGGACTGGGCCTCGACCCAGTCGCGCATGATCTGCTGCTCCGAGCGCATGTTCTTGACCAGGCCGGAAATGCCGTCGGCGAGATTGGCCATCGCGGTGGCGACGCGCGGATTGGAGCCGCCGCCATTCTCCTGCATGCTGCGCAGCCTTTCCGACAAGACCCTGATCTCGTCCGAGGATTCGGTCTTGGCCTGGTCGGAGACGACGATGTCGGACGACAGGTCGGTGACTGAGGACAGCCAGTTTTCCAGTTCGGTGTAGAAGCGCGTCTGGGCGCGGCCGGCCTGCAGGTCGAGGAAGCCGAGCACCAGCGAGCCGGACAGGCCGAACAGCGAGGACGAGAAGGCCGTGCCCATGCCGGCCAGCGGCGCCGAAAGGCCTTGCTTCAGCGAATCGAGCACCGCGGCGGCATCGCCAGTACCCGGATCGAGCGATTCAATGGTCTCACGGATCGAGGCGATGGTGTTCAACAGACCCCAGAAAGTGCCGAGCAGGCCGAGGAACACCAGCAGGCCGACGAGATAGCGCGAGGTGTCACGGCTTTCGTCGAGGCGCGTGGCGATGGAATCGAGCATTGTGCGCATTGAACTGGTCGAGAAGGCCGTCGCCGAGGAGCGGCCGATCATCGCCTTCATCGGCGCCAGCAGCACCGGTTCGGTGGTCTCCGAGCCGGCGCGGAAGGAATTCACCCAGCGCACTTCGCGAAACAGCCGTCCGACCTGAGCGAAGGCCAAGAGGATACCGACCACCAGCACGCCGACGATCAGGCCGTTGAGGCCGGGATTGCTGCCAAAGGCGGTCGAGATCTGGCGGGTCAGGATGGCGGCGATGAAGGCGACGATGACCAGGAAGATCATCATGGTCAGCAGAAAGACCTGCGGGCTCGACAGTTTATGCGGATCGTAGATCAGGACATCAGAGCGTCTGCCCATGCCGAAGGATCTGAGAAAAGCCATCCGTGCCCCGTTTCCGATGCCGCCGCCGATCAGTAGACCGCGACTCTAAACGGAATTGTGACCAAATTGAATGGCGCTTGGCAATATTGCCGCGTCGATAAGCCTGTGTCAGAGGCGATTGATGACCAGACAGTCGACCATGGCGGCCAGATGCAGGCCGGCGCCGGTGACGACGAAGCCGTGCCACAATGCATTGTGGAAGCGCAATCCCTTCCAGGCAAAGAAGATGACGCCGCAGGAATAGACGATGCCGCCGGCAACGATCAGCGCGATCGACGTCGTCGGCAGGGTCTGGACAAGCGGCTTTACCAGGACGATGCCGCTCCAGCCGATGGCGAGGTAGAAGACGATCGCCAGCCGGTCGAAACGACCGGGAAAAAACACCTTGATGGCGATGCCCAGCGCTGCAGCGGCCCAGACGAGGACAATCATCCAGCGCGCAAGCGGCGAGCCTTCGAGCTGAGCCAGGAAAGGCGTGTAGGTCGCGGCGATAAGGAGATAGATCGCGGCGTGGTCGAAGCGCCGCAGGATCCATTTCGCCGGCGACGACACCGGCCACAGATTGTAGGTCAGCGACACAGACAGCACGGTGAGCAGCGAAACCACATAGAAGGCAGCGGCGATGTATTCGCCCGGCCCGACGCGAAACGCCGCCAGCGCCAGCAGCGCCGAACCCGCCGAGATCGCCAGCACGATGCCGACCGCATGGACGATGCCGTCGGCGATCATCTCGGCGCGCGAATAGTGCCAGCGTCCGATGAACGGGATGTCGTGGTGGGGCTTGATGTCGTTCACTGCCGGGTTCCTGCGCCGCGCACTATGATCTGGGCGCTTGCCGGGCAGTATTTCAAGCTTCCATTGCGGTTTTGCGACTGCGGCGCATCAGCGCGGCGTGTCAGTCAGCGTGCCGAGAGCGGCTTCTTCACGGCCTTCAGCAAAGCGCGCTGGATGACCTCGTTGCCGGCGACCACCGAGCCGTTGTCGAGCATGTCCTGACCACCGTCCATATCCGAAACGAAGCCACCCGCCTCGCGGATCAGCAGCAGGCCGGCGGCGACGTCCCAGGCCGACAGGCCGGTTTCCCAAAACCCGTCCATGCGGCCGGCGGCGACATAGGCGAGATCGAGCGAGACGGCCCCCAAGCGGCGCACGCCGGAGACCTCAGCCATGACGTTGCGCAGTTCGACGAGGAAATTGCCGTGGTGGCCGCGGCCGAGATGCGGCACGCCGCAACCGATCACCGTGTCGACCAGCTTGATGCGGCCGGCGACGCGCAGCCGGCGGTCGTTCATGAAGGCGCCGCCGCCGCGTTCGGCGGTGTAGAGCTCGTCCATTGCCGGATTGAAGATGACGCCAGCAACGATCTGTCCCTGGCGTTCCAGGGCGATCGAAACGGCAAAGAGCGGGATGCCGTGCAGGAAGTTGGTGGTGCCGTCGAGCGGGTCGACGATCCAGCGGTGCTGGCTGTCGTCGCCTTCGACCACGCCGCGCTCCTCCATCAGGAAAGCGTAGCCCGGCCGTGCCTTCGACAGTTCGGCAAAGACGATCTCCTCGGCCTTGCGGTCGGCCTGGCTCACATAGTCGCCAGGGCCTTTCATCGAGACCTGCAGGTTCTGCACCTCGCCGAAGTCGCGCGACAGCGAGCGGCCGGCTTTCATTGCGGCCTGGACCATGACGTTGAGAAGGGCTGAGCGTGCCATCGTGCTTCTTCCTGCTGCTGCGCTTCAAGCGCTGTCTTGATGCATGTCGGTGACCCAAAACCGGGGCCACTTTTGGGCGGCATGCATCAGTCTGCGCGGCGCACGTAAGTGATTTCGTTGGTGTCGACGATGATGCGTTCGCCGGCGCCGATGAAGGGCGGTACCAGCACACGGATGCCGTTCTCCAGTACTGCCGGCTTGTAGGAGGACGCGGCCGTCTGCCCCTTCACCACGGGATCGGCCTCGGTGATGGTCAGCGTCACATAGTCAGGCAGAGAAATGCCGATCGGCCGCTCTTCATAAAGCTGGACCGTGACCATCATGCCGTCCTGCAGGAAGGCGGCGCGGTCGCCGACGAAATCCTTCGCCAATTCGAGCTGCTCGTAGCTCTGGGTGTCCATGAACACCAGCGCGTCTTCCTGCGCGTAAAGGAAGGAAAAATCCTTGAGATCGAGCCGGATCTGCTCGACCGTCTCGGCCGAGCGGAAGCGCTCGTTGAGCTTGGTGCCGTTGATGAGGTTCTTCAGTTCGACCTGGTTGTAGGCGCCGCCCTTGCCTGGCTTGACGGTGTTGGTCCTGACCGCCACCCACAGGCCGCCGTCATGCTCGATGACGTAGCCGGGACGGATTTCGTTGCCATTGATCTTGGCCATAGTGATCTGATCCGGGAATGAGATGTTCGCTGGGAAAGCGATTTCGGGCTCCCAAGACCACAAATCGCCAGAAGAGGCAAGGGAGCGGGGCAGGCTGGGGCCAAGCGGCAGGGATGAAACAACCAGCCGGGGTCTGGAGATGCGGTGCCGAAGAAGGCCGGGTCAGGTATTCTGGTCGATGACCGCACCGACCGATTTGGCGATCGCATCGGCGACGAGCATCACGCCCTTCGGCAGATGCTGAGGGAGTAGATGCATGGGCATGAGGCCGAGCCCGTGACCCCGGTGCACCCACTCCATCTGCATGGCCGGGTCCTGGATTCCCGGTCAGGGCAGGCGGTTCGCCTTCTGCAGCGCCTGCTTGGTCTGGTCGTCGTCCAATCCCTGCAGGAAGTCGTCCATCTGCGGGTCGATGAGACCGGCGCGGCGGGCGACGATGTACCAGGCGGCGGCGAGGACAAGATCCGGATCGATGCCGATGCCTTGCATATAGAGCTTGGCGAGGCGGTTCTGGGCGGCGACATTGCCGCCCTCCGCCGCTTGCTTCATCCAGCCGAAGGCGGATTTCAGGTCGCGGCCGCCACCTCGACCCTCGATCATCCAGGCTGCGAGATCGATCTGTGCGGTGTCGTAATTCTGCCGTGCGGCCTGCGCCAGCAGGCGCCTTGCCTGCGCGTCGTCGCGCGGCTTGCCGCCGACGCCATTGGCATAGATCTGCGACATTGCATATTGCGCGTCGGCGAGGCCGGTGGCGGCGGCACGCTCATAGTAGGAGACCGCCCTGGCGAGGCCGGCGTCGCCGGGGTCCTGCTGAACCAGCATCTGCGCGAAATTGAACTGCGCCAGCCGGTTGCCGGCCTCGGCGGCGGCCTGCATCAGCGCATAGGCCCCCTTCTCGTCCTTCTTGACGTAGCGGCCATCGAGCAGCATCAGCGCATACTGGAACTGCGATTCCGGCACGCCCTGTTCGGCGGCGAGCGCGTACCATTTCGCCGCTTCCGCGGCATTGAGCGGCACTCCCAGCCCGCGTGACAGGATTTCGGCGACCAGCGTCTGCGCCGCCGGGTCGCCGTTTTGCGCGCGGATCAACGCGAGATTGTAGGCCGTCTTGTAGAGACCACGCTGGAAAGCGCCGTAGGCGGCGTCGGCAGGTTTTGCGCCGAAGCGATCGGGGTTGATGGCCTCGGCCGAGGGCAGCGGCGCCGGCTCGGCCGTGGTGGCGGGCTGTGGCAGCGGCTTGTCGATTGGCTTGTCCGTATGCACGCCGGCTTCCGGCTTGGGCTGTGGCAGCGGGATGTTCTCCGCGGCCGCTGCCTGGACCATGAGCACCGTAAGCAGAGCCTGGATGGGAAGCGTCGCCGAAGGCACGTCAGTCCTCGAAGCGCGGCGCGGTCTCGTCGAGCAGCGCGTTGGCGCTGGCGACCGCTGTCCTGGGGTCGGTGCCGTCGGCGAACACGGCGCTCGACAGTGCCACGAATTCGGCGCCGGTGGCGCCCACCGCTTCCACCGAGGCGATGTCGGATCCGGCCATGACGATGCAAGGTATCTGGATCATATCGGCCCACCATTTGCCGAGCGACAGGTTGCGCGGGTGCGGTTCGGGCTTGTTGTCGTAGCCGAAGCGGCCGAAGAAGATGTAGTCGGGCCGTGTCTCGCCAAGCTCGAGCGCGTCGTCACGTGTCTTGGCGCCGCCGGCGCCGACCATCATCTTTGCCTGGAAATGTTCGATCGTCTCGGCGAGTTCGGCCTTGGAGACCTCGACATGGATAGCGTCGGCCTGCACGCGACCGGCTATGCGGGTATCGCCGGCGATGACGACAGCGACGCCCGCGGCCTGCGCGGCCGGCACGATCTGTTCGGCGAAAGCCTGGAAGGAGGCCTCGTCCATGCCGTTCTCCGGCAGGATCAGCGAGGCGACGTCGCCGC
>NZ_NNRI01000008.1:0-475000 GCF_002270415.1 Mesorhizobium sophorae
TCGCTCGTGCGGTCCAGCACTCGCATCGTGCCGGCATCGTAGCTGTCCACAGGAACTACCTCTGCCGTCAGTTGGAATTCGTTCAACCGCTTCTCAAGCCATGACTGCCCAGTAGTGCCGGAAACGACCGAGAAGGTCTTGTCCTCGAGGATCTGCGCCGGCGAACCACGCCAGATGGGGCCGGATGCCGGCCGGCCAGCGAGGACATCCTGCAGCGCCCGCGGAGCATCCGACCTGAGCATCGCAGCGATGCCACCGGGAAAGATGGGTATGGAAAACGACACCTGCTTCCGGCTTTCCAGCGTGACCTCTGCACCGCATAGGAGATCGATCTTGCCCTGCTCGAGCGTAGCAAAGCGATCTTCGACAGCGACCGGAACCCATTCAACTTTCAGGTCGGCAATGCCAAGCTCTGTCTTGACTTCGTCTGCCACGTTTTGGCAAAGCGTAATCGAATACCCGGTGGGCTTGCCCCCGTCGTCGAACGAGAACGGCCGGGCGTCGGCGCGATAGCCGAATACAAGTTTCCCGGCTTGGCGAACCCGATCGAGGGTAGCGGCTGAAGCCGGGATCGCGTCAAGGAGCGCAAGGCCAACGCCGATGCCCACGGCAAGGAGGCCAAGGGCACCGATACCATGCCGGCGAGCGGCTTTCTGCTGTGCGGCTTGCATGTGTTGTCCTCCTGTCGACCGCATTGCCGTTCCCCTGTTCAGGCTGCCGCTGCACGCGCCGGCGTGCCTGCCTGCCCGCTGAAACGAGGCGCAAGGAAACCCCAAATGATGAAAGCGAGCGCCGTCACCAGCATGCCGCCCATCACCGCCGAGTGGCCCGAGGCGTAGAGTGCATAGGTGCTGTAGAGCATCGCCACCGTCACGATGAACACGTTGAATGCGTACTTCGATCCGGACACGCCTGCCGACTTCATCATGATCACGAGAGCCGATAGCGCTATGATGTATGGCAGCACGTTGGTGACGACCGCCAGGTTCACCAACGCTGCGAACTGTTCGCTTAGTGTCGGTGAGATCGTCATCAGTGCGAGCAGCGATTGCACGACAGCCATCACGATCATGCCGGTAACCGGCGCCCCCATGCGGTTCACCTTGGTGAAGAATGCTGGGAACATCCTTTCGTCGGCCGCCGCCTTGCCGGTCTGGGCGATCGTGAATTGCCAGCCGAGCAGCGAGCCCAGACATGCCATGACGGCCAGAGCCATGATGATCGATCCCACGAACGGGTTGAACATATGCGCATAGGCCAGGCCGAACGGCCCGGTCGACTTGGCTAGTTCCTCGTTCGGCACGATGCCCTGAATCACAGTGGTCGACAAAATGTAGATCACTGCGGCCCCAAGCGTTCCGAACAGGCATGCCAAAGGCACGTCGCGTTTTGGGTTCTCGACCGCGGCGGAATTCTGGGCGGCAGATTCCATCCCCAGGAAAGCCCAAAGCGTCAGCGCGATGCTGGAGCCCATACCCTCACCCAGGCTCAGCCCGTGCGGATTCCAGGCCGCGCCGAAAGTGCTGGGACTAAACCAGAACCAGCCGAAGACAGACAGCAGGCCCACCGGGATAATGACGCCCCAAACCGTGATCGACCCGATACGCCCGGTTATGCTTGGGCCGCCGAAGTTGGCAACTGTCGTAAGCCAAAGCAGGAAGATCAGGCTGACACATGTCGCCACCGGCGTCGCCGAAAGCGCGGGCAAGAACGACGACAGGTATCCGACAGCCGATATGCCGATGGCGACGTTTCCGATCGCAAGGGACAGGAAATACAGGATGAAGACGAGGAAGTACCCCGACTTGCCATATGCATCCTCGGCGTATGCCGACATGCCGCCCGGACGCTGATTGAAAAGGCCGGCCTGGGCAAAGCCGTACGCGATTGCCATTGAACCGAGCGCCGTGACAATCCACGACAGCAGGGATATCGCACCGACCTTTGCCATATTGGTTGGCAGCATGATAATGCCGGAGCCCATCATGTTGACCGCCACGATGAAGGTCAGCTGCATCAAATTCATGCGTTTCGGCTGCGGTTCTTGTGGCATGGTGCTCCTCCTCCGGTGTGGATCCGGCCCTCACTCTTTGACCACGTAGGTGTGGAACTTGATGCGGCCGTCGATCCTCTCCTGGTAGACGCCCTGCACTTCGTAATTGAATCCGGGAAAGCGATTGAACGACTCCTCGAACGCGAGGAAGTAATCGAGCATCGGCCGGGCTTTCTCATCCCAGCGCTCGCCCGGGACCACCACGCCGATGCCTGGCGGGTAGATCAGCGCAAGCGTGGCCGAGATGCGGCCCTTGATGGCGTCCAGCGGGACGTAGTCGACGTCGTTCGCGACCAGCGCCTCGTATGCCTTCTCGGAAGACATCGCGAGCTCGGGGAAGCTGGACGCCCTGAAGCTCTGCCGCTGCAGGTCCTTGACGTTCGCCGCACGGTAGAAATCGTGCATCTCCTTGCAGATCTTGCGGATCGTATACCCGGCATAGCGCTGGCTGTGCGCCGCGCTCACGGTCGGCAGGATCTCGGGCAATGGCGCATCGCGATCCCACAGGTTCTTGAACTTGACCAGCTTCGCGATCAGCGTGTTGAGCTTGCTCTCGTCTTCGGCCGGAGTCATCAGGAACAGCAAACTGTTCAGGTCGCACTTCTCCGGCACGACCCGCTGCTCGCGCAGATAGTTGGCGACCACCGTCGCGGGAACGCCGAAGTCGAGATAGTCGCCGGTCTTGCGGTTGATCCCGGGGGTCAGTAGCGCCAGCTTGTTGGGATCGACCATCGCGTAGCCGTCGACGTAGCCGGAATAGCCGTGCCACTTGGCTTGCGGATGGAAATTCCAGCACTGCTGCTCCCGTTTGAGCACATCCGTCGGCAGGCTTTCCCAGGGCACGTCTTCGACGTCCGGGGAAAAGGCCGAGTTGCGGATTGTCACCCTGTCCGGCACGAATGGGTCGAAGAACCACTTCTCTTCGTCACCCTCTCCATTCTCCTCATAGAAGCGGCTGAATTCGCGCAGTTTCTTGCGGCATTCGATTCCAAGCGCGATGCAGCGGTCCCACAGCATCTCGCCGGCCTTGCCCTCATGCATCTTGGCGTTCACCTCCAGCGAGGCGAACAAGGGATAGAAGGGCGAGGTAGAGGCATTCATCAGGAACGATTCGTTGAAGCGCTTGTGCTCGACGAACCGACGCTGGCCGCTGATATGCTCGTCGCGCTTGTGGATCTGCGAGGCCTGCGAAAAACCGGCGCCCTGCTTATGGACGGACTGGGTCGAGAACAGCCCCGGCATCTCTGGCCCCAGATCCTCGATACGCATGGGACTGTGGTCTTCGAACAGCGGGTGGAAAGCGTTGTAGCCGATCCAGGCTTCATCCCACAGGACGTAGTCGCAGAGGTGTCCGATTTTCTCCATCACCTTGCGAACGTTGTAGACGGTGCCGTCATAGGTAGCGAGTTGGATGCAGGCGAGACGGAACGGCCGCTTGGCCTTGTACCTCTCCGGGTCATCGACCAGCGGATTGTTGCGGATTTGCTCGCGCAGATAGTCCTCGTCCCAGGCACTCCAGTCGACGGCGCCGATCATGCCGAACGAGTTGCGCGCGGTCGGCAGGAAGGTCGGTATCGCGCCGGCTTGCACCAGGGCGCCCTGATGCAACGATTTGTGGTTGTTGCGGTCGAACAGTACCAGGTCGCCGCGCTTCAGCACGGCGTTGGCAACGATCTTGTTGGAGGAGCTGGTGCCGTTCAGGACGAAGTATGTCTTGTCGGCGCCGAACACGCGAGCGGCGTAGCGCTGTGCCTCGACCGCCGGACCTTCGTGGATGAGGAGGTCTCCGAGATCGACATCGGCGTTGCACAGATCGTTGCGGAAGATGTTCTCGCCGAAGTGTTTGAAGAACAGCTGACCGGTTGGCGACTTTCGGTAGAACTGGCCGCCCTGGTGGCCGGGGCAGTCGAAAGCGATGTTGGCCTCCCCGTCATAAGCCATCAGCCCCCCGAAAAATGGAGGCAAAAGGGTCTTTCCGTACATCAGTAGGCTGGCAACGACCTGCTTCGCATAGAAGGCAGGGGTCTGCTGGCCAAGGTAGATATAGCCGTCGACCTCGCCGGTCTGGGCGAGCACCGCCATGTCGGCGAGTTGCCTTGTGTCGGCCAGCGCCCAAAGCGGCGTACGGAACCCGATGCCCCGCACCGCCCTGCCCAGGCTGCGTGCGCCTTCGAGGCGATCCCCGTCGATCGATGCGATGTAGGCGCCCACCGAGGCATCCTCCGAGACGTCACGATCGGGACTGTCGGCAATCTCGATCTCGAAGCCTTCGGCCGCAATCTGGTCGAGCAGAACTTTTGTCTGGGGATTGGTGTCGTCGACAATCGCGACGATCTTGAGCAGCTTGTGGAAGGGAACCGCAGTGGTCGGTGATTTGACGTCACGCGGGATCATCTGTCACCCCTCCACTATGCAGTCGATCAGGTAGCGGCGTCCGGTCGGCGTCGGCTCGAAGCGCAGTCCGTGAATATCCGTTTCGAAACCGGGGAATTTCGTGTCGAAATCGCGCGCGTAGAGCAGGTAGTCGTGAATCGACTTGGTAGCTTTGGTGAGGCGTTCGCCAGGCATGATCAGCGGAATGCCCGGCGGATATGGCACCACCATCACCGCAAGCGTCCGTCCCATCAGCCCGTCGATCTCGACGCTTTCCACCTGGCCGCGCACGAGGTTCTCATAGGCATCGGCCGGCCGCAGCGCCATCTCGGGCAATGTCGTGTACATCTCGCGCTGAGCCTTCGGCAGATTGTCTGCGCGGTACACGCTGTGCACCATCTCGCACAGATCCTTTAGGCCCGTTTCGGCGTAAGCAGCGGGATGCGCGTCGACCAGAGCAGGCAGCACATTCTTCAGTGGCGCGTTGGCATCGTAGAGCTGCTTGAAGTTGAGAAGCTCCGTCACCAACGTGCTCCACTTGCCCTTGGTAACGCCCATGGAGAACAGCACGAGGAAGGAATAGAGCCCGGTCTTTTCGATCTCGATGCGCCGCGCCGACAGGAATTTGACGACCACCGCCGCCGGGATGCCATGCTCCTGCATGTCGCCGTTTGCCGACAGTCCGGGGCTAAGGATCGTGACCTTGATCGGATCCACCAGCACATGGTTCTCGGCCAGGCCCTCGAAGCCATGCCATGCATCACCGGGTTTCAGGACCCACTCCGATTTGTCCTCGGCCGGCCGTTCGGCGATCGCATCGGGCTGCCATACGTCGAACCACCAGGAGTCCTTGACTTGATTTCTGACCGCCGTCATGGCGCGACGAAAGCTCAGCGCCTCTTCTATCGTCTCCTGAACGAGGGCACGGCCCGCCGGTTGCTCCATCATTGCCGCGGCGACGTCGCAGGAGGCGATGATGCCGTATTGCGGCGACGTCGAGGTGTGCATCATGAACGCGTCGTTGAAGCGGGCCATGTCCAGCCGCTTGTTCTCGGCGTGCCGGAGGTGGATCATCGAGGCCTGCGACAGGGCGGCCAGAAGTTTGTGCGTCGAATGGGTGGTGAAGGTGATCGCGTTGGGTGGTCGGCTCGGATCGGCTGAGGAGATGCCGTGATAGCCGTCGTAGAATTCGTGGAAATTGGCGTAGGCGTACCAGGCTTCGTCGAAATGCAGTATTTCGACGGAATCGCCGATCGTCTGCTTTATCGCATCCGCGTTGTAGCAGAGGCCGTCATAGGTCGAGTTGGTGACGACCATCAGGCGGACCTTGCCGTCCGTCCCGCTGGCGAACTTGTTCGAAGCGATCTTCTTCTTGATGGATTGCGGCGTGAACTGATCCCTGGAGATCGGGCCGATGATGCCGAGACCGTTGCGCGACGGTATGAGATAGATCGGTGTGGCGCCCGTCATGATCAGCGAATGCAGGATCGACTTGTGGCAGTTGCGGTCACAGAGAACCAGGTCGCCGCGGCTCACCGTCCCGTGCCAGATGATCTTGTTGGCCGTCGATGTGCCGCCCGTGACGAAGAGCGTCTCGTCCGCGCCGAAAATGCGCGCGGCATTGCGCTCGCCCTCCGCAATGGGGCCGGTGTGGTCGAGAAGCGAGCCGAGCTTGCCGACCGACACGGAGATATCCGAGCGCAAGGTGTTCTCGCCGAAGAACTCGTAGAAAAGCTGCCCGACCGGGCTCTTGCGGAACGCAACGCCACCGCCGTGTCCCGGCGTGTGCCAGGAGTAGCTGGCCTGGTACGTGTATTCCATCAGCGCCTTGAACATCGGTGGCGGAAGGCCCTCCAGATAGAGCTGTGCTGCTCGCACAATGGCTCGCGCCATGAACTCGGCTGAGTCCTCGAACAGCCGCATGAAGGCATTCGCGTGCTTGAGCACGCTGGTCGGAACCATTTCGGCAGTGAGTTCGTCGCCGAACAGGAAGATCGGCAGCCGCTCGTTGCGCTTTCGTTTGGTAGCCAGGACCTCTTCGAGCACCTGCCATCGTGTTTCGGCGTCTTCCGATCCGTCGACGGAGACCAGCCAGCAGGACTCGTTGTTGAAGATTTTGACGAGCCGCCGGGCATCCTTGTAGGTGATGCCGGAGACGACTCGGAAGCCTTCCTTCTCGATTGCGGCGGCAAGCTCTTGCATGCCCCGACCGGCGGCGCTCTTGCCTTCGAAGTCCTCGTCGATGATGGCGATCGGGAATGCTTGGACTTCACGCATGATCTGCTCCCAATGCCTCCATATGCCCGGGCTTTACGTGCCAGCAGTTAGGCCGAGTGGCGGGTTCTTGCACTCAGGCAAAGGTTGTCGCGCAGGCCAGACGACCTAAACAAGGAACGGGGTGTATGTTACTGTAGTACATCTGCGCTCGGTCCCGACGCACTGTTCACGGCAAGATCGCGGCGCCCGGCCCTCATCCGCCCAGCGCGATAGTCAGGGCGACCAGCAAGCAGCCGAGCAGAACCATGGCAGCGGCAGTCAGCCATGGTCTGTACCCAGTCAGCTGTCCAAACGCGTAGCCGGCAAACAACATCATCGCCACAGCGATGACGTTGGAGATTCGAAGCGCGGTCCAAGCGTCCTGCAGGAACAGGAAAGGCACTACGATCGGGATCGTCGAGGCGAAAACGAGAAGGAAGACGGCGACCGCACCCAGCAAGTCTTCGCGCTTGAGTCCCATCGACTCGCCTGGCATCCGCTCCTTCAACAGTGCTGCATGCATTCTGTCGAGATCGGCGTCAGTCAATGCCGACGCTACCGCGGAAGGCAGGTTCTGCAGGATAGCGGTCCTCGCCTCTTCGGCGGTGGCGGCTTGCTGCACTTTGGCAACTATGCGCCGCTCTGTGGCCCGGTCCGCGAGGCATCCCATCAGATACATGATGGCATCGACGAGGCCCCAGGCGAGATTGCAGCCGAGCGCGCCGACCAGCGTGGTGCGCACCTCAGATCGGTCACTTACAACACTCAAAGTCCCGGTAAAGGCCAATGCCATGATTAATCCGAAAAGCACTTCGGATATGCGCTCGATGGGTTCGAGCACCCGCCTGGAGGACACTGCATGTCCAGAGGACATCGGTTACCTCGCTCGAAGATTTGGCTGCGGCTGGCTGGAGCCTGCGGGTATCGCGCCCATCGCTCCGGCGCCGGAGTTGCCGACCCGCCCGCATTTCAGTTTCGCGCCAGTCGATACCGGGTGACGTGGCAGCCCGAGCGTCTCAGAGCTTGGGATTGTCATGACCTGAACGTCAACCCTGCAGCAAATTTCCGCAAGATTGGTCTTCGCTGCAGGCGGACCACATCGACGTAAGTTACAGTAGCATTTCAGCCCAGACCCTTGCTGCACTGGCCGATCGGCAGTAGTGCCCAGTCGAATCGAAGCTCGACACGTCATGGCGTCGCAAGTTCGACAGGAGGCGGTCCATGTTGATTTCCAGGGATCCGCACGTTCAGAGCGTAGTGCGGATAGACTGCGACGCGGCTGGCCCGCGGGTCGTCATGTTCTGCGGCATTCATGGAGACGAGGTCAGTGGCATTCATGCCATAGAGAAAGTCCTCTATGACCTTTTCGGGGGCACGAGACTTTTGCTGCGCGGCTCCCTGACACTTGCCCGCGCGAACGAGCGCGCGATCGCTGCGGAGTGCCGCTATGTCAAACACAACATGAACCGCATGTTTCGCGAGGACTATGGACCAGAGATCGACCGCGGCTCCTACGAATTCCAACGGACGCAGGAGCTTAAGCCGTTGCTGGAGAGCTGCGACTATTTTCTGGATTTCCATTCCGCGCCAATCGCAAACGAACCGTTTCTGGTCGCCGAGCAAGACGCCGTCGAGTTTTATCGGCATCTCGGAATACCAAAGATGATGACCGGCTGGAGCAAGTTCTCGAGCGGGACCATCGGAGGCGATACCGAGAATTACGCCAATGCGCGAGGTGCAATGTCAGCGACTCTGGAATCCGGTAGCCACTTCGACAAATCTTCAAACGATGTCGCCTATCGGGCTGCCATTTCGCTGCTGTCCCTCCTGGGCATGATCGGGCACGATCCTCGTCCGGCGGCCGTCGATGCGGAGATCGTCGAGATGTATTCGGTCGTCACGAAGGAATTCGACGACTTCCGGTATGCGGGTGAGGCAAGCAATTTCAAGTTGTTGCCAAAAGGACAGGCGTTCGCCCATCAGAATGGACAGGCAATGACGGTGTCCGAGGATAGCTACCTGCTGATACCGATGAAGCCGAGCGACACGAAGCTTCACGAGGAGGTTTGCTACCTGGGCCGGAAGGTGCGGCGGGGCTGACCTGGCACAACGCGATGCCCGACATCGGTCTGGCGCGCCACCCGGCTTTCACTCCGCCCAGTTGACGTCAGCGGTAAAGGCGATGGTCAGCCACCGATTGTGGCCTTCGTCCCCGATGGCCGCGCCGATCTGGTCGCGGGTGCGGTCCCACTCCTCGATGGTCCTCGGGGGCAAGTCCTTCGGCACGATGAAGTAAAGCTCTATCTGCGTGGCCCGCCCGACCTTGGCGACGTATGCCCGATGAGACAGGAACCCCTCGCGCTGCACTATTTCGGCGGCCACCCGATCGACGTGGGCCTTGAGATCCACGGGGGTGATGAGCAGGATCTCGGACAGGGCCTTGCGCACCGCCCCGACGGGAATAGGAATGATCACGAGGCAGACCAGCGCCAGTACGACAGGGTCCACGTATGGAGAGATCCAGCCAAGCGGCGTTCCGCCCGCCGCCTGTCCGATCAGGAATGCGATCAGAAGTGCCGAGGTTATTCCCGCCGACATCGTCCAGGCTTTAACGTCCAGGGCAACGAAGTCTGACTGCAGTCTCCTGTTTGCCCGCGCACCGGCCATAGCCATGGCTATACAGACCACCAACGTGATTGCGGCGTAGACGATGGCGACACCGAAGCGCAGCTCGTTGCCGCCGTACACAATGGTGATCACGGCGTTGATGAGGGCGTAGGTAGCGACCGTCATCAGCAAGGCGCCGTTAAGGCCCAACACAATAGGCTCCAGGTGCCAGAACCCCATCGTGAATCGATTGCGCAGCCTGCCCGACAGCGCGTCGGCCTTTGCCGATCGTACGATCAGGCTCGATACCCAAAGCGCCAAAATCGTCATTCCGGCATCGACAAGAGAATAGGCGCCATCAAAAGCGATGGAGAACGACCCGGACAGCAGGCCGAAGACGATTCCGAACGCCGCGACGCCTACCGTCGCGACAATCGAGGCTCGGAGGAAGCCCTGCTCGGTCAACATCTTGCCCTCTGAAAGCCTCAGCAACATCGTACATGCAACCGGCGCTATCGCAATAGTACCTGCAGTGGCCGTGGCCTGACCGCAAACTGGCGGTCGTTTCCCAAGCTGCCAAGCAGATCAACCCCCCGGGACAGCGCCTCGCCCAGTGCAAGCATCGCTGTTGCGGCCTCATCCACCAGATCACTTCGGGCATGTGTGGACGGCTCCTCGCTGGCAAGGGATTTCTTGACCTACTGCGGTCTCGGTTGGTGCGGCCAGCCCACATGGCTAGGCTCATCTTGCTAATCCCCACCAATAACGGCAGTCTAGGCTCTACTGGCTCGTCATCGGGTGGATGTCAGGCACCTTGGATGCTCCAATCGGGCGCCCGCAAACCATGGATGGACTGATCGCCACCGATAGAGGCCGTGTAGTCGCATCGGGCTCATTGATGATGAATTGGCTGGTCAATAGGTGGATCGCCACCGCCGTCATTCTTTTGGTCTCGATTGGCGAGACTGCCGCTCAGCCTAGGTCTGGCGAGCCTTCCGTTCAGCCGAAGGAAATCCTGTTCCTATATTCGTATGGCCGGGGTTTCCAGCCGTGGGCCACATGGGCCAGGGAAATCCGCGATGAACTGAACCAACAGTCGCCTTGGCCGCTGGACATCCAAGAAGATTCCCTCGTCACGGCTCGGGATGGCGACGACGCTGCTGAGGCCAAATTTGGTGAATATCTCAAGGCGCTCTACGCAACACGACGGCTCGATTTGATCGTCGCAATAGGTGCACCCGCGGCTCGCTTTGTCCAGAAATGGAGAATAGACCTATTTCCGACAACGCCGATGCTGCTTGCGGCTGTCGAAGTGCGCCGGGTTGGACAATCCATGTTGTCCGAGCGGGACGCCGTGGTTGGCACGCGCGTCGATCACGTCGCCCTTGTCGAAAACATTCTACGGCTGTTGCCGGAGACGAAGGCCATCGCGATGATAATCGGGAACTCGCCCCCTGAGCGATTTTGGATCGGCGACGTGCAACGGGAACTGAAGCCACTGCTAGACAACAAGGTTGAATTGATCTTTTACAACGAGCGGCCGTTCGAGGAGATCCTGAAGAAGGTTGCGAGTTTGCCGCCCCACAGTGCAATCTTTTACCAGCAGATGATGGTGGACGGCGCAGGTGCCGTCTATGGAGACAAGGATCCATTGAAGCGCATCTATGAGGTCGCCAACGCTCCCATTTTCACGTTCGACGAGTCTCTTTTCAACGGTCAAGCTGTTGGCGGCCCGATGTCTTCACCGACCGAGGGTGCCCGAGCGACGGCGGATGCCGCGGTCCGGATATTGGGAGGTGAGAAGGCAGGTGACATCAAGGTTCCTCCAATCGAATTCTCAGCACCGAAATACGATTGGCGACAGCTGCAGCGCTGGAACATTAGCGAGAGCCGCCTGCCACCCGGGGGCGAAGTCTTGTTTCGGGAGCCAACGGCGTGGGAACGGTATTCCTGGCAAATTTCCCTTATTACTGCGGCTATTCTGCTACAGGCCGGGCTTATCATGATCCTGTTGAATGAACATCGTCGGCGTCAAGCAGCCGAAGTGCAGTCGCGGCAGCGCATGGCAGAGCTTGCTCATGTCAATCGCTTCTCGACCGCTGGCGAGCTGACCATGTTAATTGCCCACGAAATAAACCAGCCTCTCGGCGCTATAATGAGCCACGCCGAATCCGCAGAACTTATCCTGCAATCATCGAGCCCCGATATCGCTGCACTCGGGGAAATCGTGAGCGATATTTTGGAGAATGACCAGCGTGCCAGCGAAGTCATCCAGAGGATGCGGAGCCTCCTGAAGAAGGCACCTTTTGAACTGAAAAGTCTCGATCTCAACGACCTTGCGCGGGAAACCGTCGAATTTCTTTCGACGTTGGCTCGCGGGCGAAAAGTCGAACTTCTTGGCGTGATCACGCCGGATGCGCTTCCGATACTCGGCGACCGCATTCAACTTCAACAAGTCATTCTGAACCTTGTGGTGAACGGGATCGACGCGATGAAGGAGACGCCGAGCGAAAATCGCATCATCAGCATCCGGACTTCGCGCGACCAAGAGTTTGCCGAGCTGTCCGTGTCTGATCGCGGACCGGGCATTCCCGACGACAAGTTAGAACAGGTCTTCGAACCGTTTTTCACCACCAAGGCGGAAGGCATGGGCATGGGGCTATCCATCGCGCGCAACATTGTCGAGGCGCACGGTGGGCTGATGCGTGCGAAAAATCGGGATCACGGTGGTGCGTCGTTCCGGATTAGACTTCCTCTTGTTCGATAGTTGGCAATCTAATTTCTGCCAAGCGTTTGGCTGGGTGCAACTACATAGCCAAGCCACGACTCTGACGTCGCGTTTTGGGCCCGAAGCCGGCCGTCCGCTATCACGATGAAACGATCAAAAAGCGGCCGTTCCGCCCGAGCGCCGCGGCTCAGGCAGGTTAGATGTGCACAGTTGGGAGACGATGGGATGTTATTGACAGCCAGCAGCGTTCAAAATCGATTTCGCGACCGAGCGCGTTGTCGAGCGACTGGTGAAGCTGTACGGCCTGCCGATCACCGAATCGATGAGCGCACGATCCTTGTCGACATAGGCCTGCAGGGCCTTCTTCACGGTTTCAAGCGGGCCGGTCATGGCTGGAGGTCAATTGGCCGTCTTATTGGCCAGTTGTCTCGCTGCGTCTATCAAGTCTCGTGTCGCTTGAGCAACCTTGGCAACTGGTAGTCGATGAACGCAATAGACGCCGCCCGGGTTGTCGGGTTTGCACAATCCGGGCGCAACACACTGGCAAGGCAACGGCGGCTCAACGGTGCGGTGAAGCACCCCAAAAGGCCCCCAGATGTCGGGGGGCGTCAGGCCATACAGACCCACAACTGGAGTTCCGACGGACGCAGCCAGGTGCATTGGGCCGCTCTCGTTTCCCAGAAAGATAAATGCATCCGAAAGCAATGCTGTTAGTGTCTCAAGCGAGGCTTTGCCAACAACGCTCACCAATGGCGACGCTGCCGCATTCAAGATAGCTTGCGCGGTTGCGCTCTCATCAGGTCCACCAATCAGCAATGACCGCAGGCCCTTGGTTGCATAAACCTCGTCGATTACTGCAGCGAACCGTTCAGGTTGCCAACACCGCCCTTCGAACCTTGCTCCAGCGTGTACTGCGACGAAAGCCTTTACGGCCAGATTGCTTTGCGCCAGAATCTGGGTAGATGCGCTTCGCCCGACTGGTGTGGGTTCAAGCCTCGGTGTCACTTCTCGCAATTCTATCCCAAGCGCTTCAAGCGGGGACAGATATCGGTACAAGTAGTGCGCGCCTCCATGACCGAAGGTTTCGGCAAATATATTAGCAGGCTGAACTTCCCAAAATTTCATGGGCTTTTCCGGGGGATTGTATCCAACGCGCAGGGGGGCGCCGATTGACCTGTGCAATATCCGTGATGTCTTCGAGTCGGTTACGTCAATGGTGAGATCGAATTTTCGGCGGCGCAGGTCAGCGACCAAGCCTGAATATTCCTTCACTCGCTGAGACAGACTTCTACCAGCACCTCGACGGTCGAATCCGATGGCCACGTCTGCGATATTCTGGCTGACTACGAAGTCTCGCAGGCCAGAAGCGCAAAGCATGGCTATCGCAGCGTTTGGGTAAGCGAGGCGCAGATTTCGCACGAGCGCCGAGGTCAGAATGACATCCCCGATGAACTTCGTCTGAATAACGAGAATGGACTTGATAGCCAGCCGATCAGCCATCGAGATATTCAGCACATCGACCTCACGAAGGGCGGCGGGTCAAATTGGTCATTGGTGGGCGCCCAACGTCCAATCGAGCTCACGGTTCCGGCTAATGGATATCCCTCTTTTCAACAGCGAAGCAAGGTCGTCTGTCGTCGTCATGGCATCTGTCCCTGCCACAAGGGCAATCCACTTTCTGCAGCGAAGTCTCTATCCTCTGCGTAGATTGGCTCGCCTCTTTTCACCACCCGTCGAAGCAAATCCGCATCTTCGTCGGCATGATATCGAAAGGCATTTCGGGTGTCGTATCCATGCCCGGCTTGGGACAGGGAAAACCCGCTGACGACAACAGGAGCGAAACCGGCGAAACGCGCCAGCATGATCGCGAAGGCTCCGGTTGAGATTTTCCGGTGCCAGCCGCGCGACACATGATATTTGCCGCTAAGCCGCCAGACGATGTTGGCAAGCTGCCATCTTGTAAGCGCCTGCAAGGTGTCATAGCGATAATCAAAGGTGCGACAACCGGCTATCAGCTTGTCTTCAACGTCCGGCCAAATCGGGATGATAAGATGCTTTGCCTGCCGTCCTTTCAACAAATCGCGCTTGTAAAAATCCTGCTCGTCCTGGCCGACCAAAATGCCGCGGCGGAGCACGGCGATGTCGGGAACTGGGAGACCAAAGGTTTCCGCCAAAAGCTGGGAAGCATTGACCGTCACCAGTCCCCAATCGGCATCATGCCCCTGCGGTAGGCGAAAATTCGGCGCTGCCCCCATCACCAAGGCGGGACCGGTGACACTGGGCAAGCGAAGAATTGGCTTTGAGAAGGTTGGCAAGAGGTCCGAAAGCGGAGTTTTCATGCGGGAATCTGAACCGCATGTTCCTCAAACGCGCGCAGAATGCTCTCTTCTCGGCTCCATAATTCGTCCCATTGCGTGGCGCCGGACCAGCCCGCAAACCAAGGACCGCCGAGCGTGTAGTGCGCCAGCGAGACATCGGCGGGGTCGAGTTCGGTAGCCGAAGCCCCTACGAGGTAGTTCCATGCCAGGGGCAATTCCCCGATCTCATGGTCCTCAAGCCATTTGAAGGCGTGGAGGTCACGTCCGGGCCACGTATTGAGCATCTCGTTGGTCAGCCGTTTGTTGGCGGGATGATCCAGATTCCACAAAACGACCGACGACCAGTTTTTGCGGCGATAGAACGTCTGCGTTTGTCCGTCCATCTTGACCGCTTCGGATTCGCGTTGCTGGTGCTTGACCGCCATAATCGCGTAGGAAGGATCGACCAGGTCGAGCAGCTTGACTGGATCCTTCAGAAACAGGACGTCACAATCGCAGAACATGGCCCAGCCGCCTTGCCTCATGAACGGAACGGCAAAGCGCGATATGGCAAACTCGGTCGACATCGGTGCCTCGGAAATCGGGCACCAGAGCTTGCCATCACGTACCACCATCGGTCGCTTCATGATTCCTTGCGCTTCAAGGTCTTTGAGCACGAGTGGCTGTATCTGCAACGGCGTGCTTGTCCGCCGGTAGGCGCTCCATCGCGCTACGTCCAGAACTCGGGATTCGCGTGGATCATATCCAATGTAGATTGGTATCACGTGGCAACTCTATAATTTGATGTGAATTTACTCGAATTAAGCATGGCAGCACGGCAAGCGGAAGACCGAAGTACAGTGCCACAAGTCACTCCCACCCCACGCCTGCCAATGAACCGCCGGCGGCGCCCCTCGGGCGCGTCTTCGCGGCGCGCCGGCTGAACGAGCCCGGCCCGATGAACAACCGGGCTTGGTGATGATTTCGTCGCCGTGGATGGCGGCGAAGTCGGAGATGTCCTGCTGGTCAAGCCGGTCGAGCCACTCGCGGCTTCCCGTTGTCGGTTCAGGCATCAGTCGGCGATCCTCGGTCTTCGACATAAAACGCGGCTACCAACTCATGTGCCCGGTATGAACCAGCCCAAATTCCGGATCTCGTTGCCGATAAAGTTGCCCACCCGTTTCCCCCGGTTACGCAGGATGCGCAGCAACCCGCTATCCACAAAATACGTCAGGAGGATGCTGTCCCGTGTTGTCACTTCCGGCCCCACTATGTCCGCCGAGTGCCACGTGTCCTTGTCTACCGCGAAAGCATAGCCCGTGTTCGGCGCGAAACGCATCTGCATCTTTTTCGCCAGCCCGCCGCCCGGCAGCTCCTCGTGAAAAATCGTCCCGATGTTGGTGTGCGCCTCGTCTGGTGGCAGGTAAAGCTGCACCGTGATGCCCTTCCAATGTGTATCCGTGTGCGGCGGAATTTCGTAGCCCGGAATGTCACGCGTTAGGATGGGGATTGGAAACATGCCCACCTCGGCCAAGCCGGGCCCGAACCGTCGCCCCATCGCCGGTGCCAGTCGGCGACGGAAAGCGTTCTTCACCGGCTCGGAACAAAGCGCTTTGCCAACCACGTTCCACACCGTCCGCTTCGCCGACGGCAGATGTCGGATGTTTTCCGGAAAGAGATCAATCTTCACCCGCGTGGACGCACCCATCGCATCCCGCTGTTTGGACCGGCCGTGCATCGGTCGGTAATCCGCGTACACCGGCAGCGCCGCCAGCATGGATTTATAAACATCCTCCGGAAAGACCCGGTCGAACTCGAGATGGTAAAATGGCCCTTCCACCGCGCGCGCGGCCTCTACGGACTTCGCTACAAATTCCGCCAGCTTTCCTGCGGTTATAGTTTGATCAACATTTGGAACACTCATATCGTCTCCTATTGAAGCCATACATAAAACAGCCCAAATCCGCCCACAAGCACATTTGGAAATGCCGCCGCTTGCTGCTAAATCCCGGCGCATCGGTCTCCGACCCCGCATCGGCCGTGGTCAGCTCAGCATCGCCTTGCCGCAATAGCTGCGGTTGAAGTCATGGGAGGTCGTAGCTCGCATAGAATACGGCGAGGCCGCCGCTATGATAACGGCGACCTTGTTGGGAGGTGGGCTAAACGGCCTTGCTTAACCGCAGACGAGCAAGCGATTAACTCACCGGCGGCGCTTGGCTGTCGAGTATGCGGCCAATCTGCTCACAGGTCCTAATTCGCTGGCTGCGCGCGTTACGCTCCTTTCACGCATCATCACATCGAACACTCTGAGCAAATTGAGGTCGATATCATCGAAACTCATGAGACCTTCCCCGTTTTCATTATGCCTCGCTCGCACACTAACATCGTTTTCAACGCGCCGGACGAAACGATGCCGACGAACGCTGCCATTGCAGGTACAGGGGTGACTTGAACGCGACCTTTGGCCTGTAGGAGCAAATCGCGAACCGCTCTGATATTCGCCGGCAGATCCCGGGCGGTCTTATTTGACGATCGAAAACTCAAAACGATCGAAACGGAAGACTGCCGTATACTCGTTGCGTCGCTCCGGCGTCCCGGCAGGATTGCGGAAGATCGCGCCGCAGGTTGTCTGAGTTTTCGGAATGGCATCGCACAGGAAGTTCTGCTGCACCCAACTGGTTCCTTTGTCTATCCATGCGCCTCCCCCGCGCAGGTCACGACCGAGGATGAGCGACTTGATCTCCGAACCGGTAAGCCGGTCCTTCGCATCCAGATCGACCGCTTCCGGCAACTCCGGCAGACCGGCCTTGTCCAGGCCGTCCAGCAGACGCCCGATGTCGGCCGGGTTCTTGAACACGAAATACCTCTGCGTGACCAGTTGATTTGCCCCTCCATCCTTTCGTTCCAACATGACGTTCCTTAGCCTGTCACTATAGGCCGCGACCTGGTCACTACGCCCGAGATGTGCGTAGGCCGAAACCAACACCTGCAGGCCGTAGAATTTCGGCCATGGATCGGGCGATTGGAGATCGATCCTTTCAAGGTAGCCGACGGCTTCCTCGAAACGACCCTCGCCAAATTCAGCCAGCCCGGCCTGGTAGTGCCGATGGTCGTTGCCGCCTGGGTCGACACGGTTGGCGGCGACGAGATAGTCGCGCGCCTCGTCCGGCCTGCCGTTGAAATTCAGGGCTTCCGCCAGCCCGACATAGTTCAGGGGATCGCTCGGGTCGAGCGCCACTGCCTTGAACATAACCGCGACTGCCTCGTCGGACCGGTGCTCGCGAACCAGCAAACTGGCGACGAGCTGATAGTAGGACGGCGAAGGATGCTTGGCCGCCTCCCCCAGGTACTTGTAGACGTTGTACAGCGCACTGATGTCCGAAGCGACCAAAGCTTGGACCCGCGGCCCGTCCGTGTCCCAATAGGCCCATGCGAGCGAGGCTGCCGCCGCGCCGAAATTCGGATCGAGTTCCAGCGCCTGCTGGAAAAACCTCACCGCCTGCGCAAACTCGTCTGGAGTATTGCGACGATTGTAGATTTCCATGCCCTGCAGGTAAGCTTCGTAGGCTGCAGGATTGCGCGTGCCCCCCGCGACATCTGCCTTGCCTTGGGCGCTGACGAGACGCAGCTTGAGCGCGCCTGCGATGCTGACGACGACCTTGTCCTGCAGTGCAAACACATCCGTCCACTGGCCGTCGAAACGTTCTGCCCAAAGATGGCCGGTGGTCGAGCCGTCGATCAATTGCGCGTTGATACGCATGTCGTCGCCGACCCGACGTATCGAGCCCTCCAGTATGTACCGGACACCAAGCGCTGCGGCGACGTCAGCGGCTTTGGTCTCCTTGTCCTTGTAGGTGGAAGCCGCGTTTCGCGATACGACGAACAGGCCGGGCACGCGTGCAAGTTCTGTGGTCAGGTCATCGGTGAAACCGTCAACCAGATAACCTTGCGCCTTGTCGTCGCTGAGATTGTCAAATGGAAGCACGACGAGGGATGGCCGGGTGTCGGCTTTCGCATTGGCCGTCAGAGCGGTGGACCGAAGCGGTGGCTCCCAAGGTCGCCACCACGCTGCTGCAAGGCCGACTGCGACGACAAGGGCCCCAATAGCGATGGCCAGATTGCGCCTGAAGCGTGGGTGTCGATTGACGGCCATGGGCTTTCCCGCCGACGCGGGATCGAGCAGCACCCGGTACGCCTGCACCGGTTCGGCGATGTTCTTCAGCTTCTGTTGGCCCATCGGCTCAAAGCCGAAAGCCAATTTCTTCTCAACCTCTTTTGCGACCTTTTCCGAGACACAGATGCCGCCAGGTTCCGCTAGTTGTTGGAGCCTGGCAGCGACGTTGACGCCCTCGCCATATCGGTCCTCGCCCTCGACAATCACCTCGCCGAGATTGATCCCGATCCTGACGCGAATCCGATGATCCTCGGAAACGGCGGCGTTGCGTTCGGCCAGGGCTTGCTGCAACGACACGGCACATTCGACCGCGTCCACGACGCTGCCGAATTCGGCCAGCAGTCCATCGCCCATCAGCTTGAAGATGTGGCCGTGATGGCGGGCAATCTCGGGCTCGAACAGTTCCTTGCGTTGAGCACGAAGGCGCTCGAACGTGCCGGCCTCGTCGCGTTCCATCTGGGCGGAATAGCCCACGACATCGGCAGCGAGAATGGCGGAAAGCTTACGGTCCATCGATCTGGCCTGTCCCCCGTGGAGTATAGACCTGGTCATACTGAAATGAAACGACCGACCTCTCCGGCGTCCGTTGCCGGTGTCTCGGGATCATCCAGCAAAAGCCGTCGATGGCCCTGCTCCGTACCGTCGCGGGGCCGAGAGAGGCGATGCTCTATCCAAAATGTTCGATCAGCAATTCGGTGAGGACGCGAATCTTCCGCGCAGGGTGCTGTCCAGGTGGGCGGACGACGAATATGCCGGCCTCGGGGAGCGGATAGCGCGTCATCACCGGGACCAGGGTGCCGGAAGCAAGATAGCTCTCGGTAACGAAATCCGGCAGCGAGGCGATGCCGAGCCCCGCCGCGGCGGCGGCGGCAAGGGCGGTGCCGCTATCCGCCTTGAACCGCCCCTGTGGGTGAACGGTGATCGTTTTGTCGCCGTCCATGAATTGCCAGGTTTCCGTCCCTTGCATGACGGTCTGGTGGGTTAGGAGTTCGTCCGGCGTCTCGGGTGCCCCATGCGCCTTGATATAGTCCGGGCTGGCGACGAGCTTGCCGCGGATCGATCCGATGCGGCGCGCGATCAGGTTCGAGTCCGGAAGATAGCCGACGCGGACACCACAGTCGAAGCCTTCTCCAACCAGATCCACGAAACGATCACTGTAACACGCGTGCACGTGAAGCAGCGGATGGCGCCGTGCCAGTTCCGCCAGCACCGGCGCCAAGTGGGTTATGCCGAAGGACAGGGGTACAGCAATCCGAAGGCGGCCACGCAGGTCGCCGGCAGGCAGCATCGTCTCTCGTGCGACGTCGATCTCGGCGCAAGCCCGGGCGGCGTATTCGCGGAACGTGACGCCAGCCTCGGTGAGTGCGGCGCCGCGGGTTGTCCGCGCGAGAAGCTGGATGCCGAGTTCCGCCTCCAGCCGAAACAGCCGCCGGCTGACGATGGACTTCGATACACCGAGCCGCCGGGCGGCCGACGAAACGCCGCCGGCATCGGCCACGTCGACAAACGTCTGCAAGTCTTCAAGATCCACAGCCGTTCCACTTTCCGCGACACAGATTAGCAAAAACTGAAGCTATCATGTCGCTCGCGGGAACGATACGTCGTTCATCAGTGCCAGAAGCGATTGGTCGCGAGCGTGGCTGGTCGGCCCCTTCGCGCCAGCAGTTCGAAGCGATGTGCGGCCCTGACGGCGCTTTCCTGATTGGCGACCCGGCGACGGTAGCCACCAAGTGCGAGCGGCACAGGCAGAGTCGTGACGATAACCCCACTTCTGAAAGGAGACACATGATGTCATCTACGACCCAACATTCCGGCCGTTCCGTTGCGGTCACCGGTGCAGGCGGTGGCCTTGGGCGCGATATCGCGCTCGGACTGGCCGCCAAGGGCTACATTGTTTTCGGTACGGCGATGTCCGCCGCGGAAGTCCAGGATCTCAAGGACGCTTCCGGCGGGCGTGTCAGCCTGACGGTCTGCGACATGACCAGGCAGGAGGCCGTGAAAGCCTGGGCAGGCGGCGTGTCCGACGCGCTCGGCAATGCCGGGCTCGATCTCCTGATCAACAATGCAGGCATCCTGACCCCGGGTCCGATCGAGGTTCTGCCGCTCGACGCAGTCCGGCGCGAATTCGACGTCAATGTGTTCGGAGCCCTGTCGGTCATAAACGCGTTCCTGCCGGCGCTGAGAAAGGCGCGGGGCCGCATCGTCCAGGTCAGCACCTGGACCGCAAGCGTGCCGCTCCCCTTCAACGGGCCGTCGGGCGCGTCGAAGGCGGCCATGGAGGTGTTTGCAGCCGTCTACCGTGCCGAACTGAAGTCGTTCGGGATCGATGTCGTCGTGGCCGCTGCTGGCAATATGAGAACCGGTGGTCCTGCGAAAACCGCCGCGGCCCTGGCTCGCGTCGTCGACGACATGACGCCCGAACAGCGCGCACTTTACGGACACTCCTTCGGCACATTCGCAGACAAGCTCAACGGCATGCAGAGTGCGGGTCTGGAATCGGTCCTGGCGGCCAAAAGAGTCATCGAGCTGGCCGAACAGGTGCCAGCGCCGAGCATCGCTCCCGTTGGCGATGACGCCGCCGAAATGCTGCGAGCGGCCCGTGAGATGCCTGAGGCCGAACAAGACGCGCTGCGCCTTCAGATTGTTGGTCTCGGCTAGACCATCCCGAAACTCCACCTCTTACGAGGCCGGTAAAGCACTTTTCGACACTCGACCCGTTCCGGAATTTTTCGAGCAATCAAGGAGAACGAGATGACATTGAACTACACCCTTCGCCGAGGACTTTTGGCTGCAGCCTTCGCGATCAGTGCCGCTGTGCTTGTTCCGCTTCAAACCGCACAGGCCAAGGAAGCCAAAGCGAAAGCCGACATTATGCTGGTTGATCCCCACGACAAACAGGCCGCCCGCAACGTCGAAAACGTCCTCACGCTCTATCAAATGATGATCAACGAGGCCAAGGCGGAAGACGGTACTGCAAAGTATCTCGTCCCCGGTTACATCCAGCACAACCCGTTGATCGCCGACGGTTCCGTGGCGCTCGGCAAATACTTTGCTGGCGTCAAGTCGGCGCATCCCAGTGCTCATGTCGTCGTCCACAAGATCATCGCCGTCGGGGATTATGTGTTCGCCCACGTGAATTTTGTAAATCTGCTGACGGATGATCCCAACGATACGGGCGTCGCCGGCGTCGATATCTACAGGATGAACGCCGAAGGAAAGGCCGTCGAACACTGGGACACGCTGCAGATCGTCGGCGACCCGAAGAATTCCGCGCCTTGGATCGGCCAGAACATTCAACGCGCCAATCCGCAGGGCATGTTCTGAGGAGAACGGCTGACGTCGAGCAAATGCCTGCGCAGAGATTGCGCACGTTTGGTTGGCCAGCACAGCGAGGCTCGTTGGATGTCGATGCAACGCGGCGATCCGAACCCATCTTGGATCGCGAAAGTTTCACAAATCAATAAGGAACCTTAAGATGAAATACGCCATCCTTGGGTCGGGAGCCATCGGCACCGCGCTTGCCCGTCGCTTTGCCGCCTCTGCAATTGAGGTCTCCATTGCCAACACCGCCGGCCCGGAAAGCCTGGCCGGCTTGGTTGGAGAACTTGGTTCCCTGATTAAGCCGGTGACTGCCGTGGACGCCCTGCGAGCCGACATAGTCATTTTGGCGATCCCGTTCGACGCCGTGCCCGATGCCGTGAAAGCTGTCGACTGGGGCAACCGCATAGTGGTTGATGCCACGAACGCGGTCGACTTCCCGGCCTTCACGCCGCGCGACCTTAAGGGCCGCCTGTCGACGGAGCTCGTCGCTGATGCCGTCCTGGGCGCACGCGTTGTAAAAGCCTTCAACACGCTTCCCGCGGCCGTCCTTGGGGCCGATCCGGCGGTGCCCGGCGGCCGCCGTGTCCTGTTTGCCTCAGGCGACGAGCCATCGGCACGGGCCACCATTATCGACCTGATCGAGCGCCTCGGCTTCGCCGCAGTCGATCTAGGTGGTATCACCGAAGGCGGCCGTGCCCAGCAATTCGGCGGCGGCGTTGCCGCAAGGCAATTTGTTCAACTCGGATGACCAGCACTCGCCGATGATGGCAAGGAACGGTTGAGGAAGGCATCGACCGAATGACATCGGGCATCCACCACATCACGCTGGTTACACGCAAGGTCCAAGCCAACGTCGATTTCTATGTCGGCTTTCTCGGACTGCGTCTGGTCAAGCGGACTGGTGGTTTCGAAGACGCCGAGCAACTCCATCTATGCTACGGCGACAGCATCGGTTCGCCGGGATCTCTGATCACCTTCCTCGTATGGGAGGACGGATCACCCGGCCGGGTTGGCCTCGGCCAAGTCGCCGAAATTGCGCTATCCGTCGAGCCCCGCAGCATCGGCTTCTGGCTGACGAGGTCACTGCAGTTCGGACTGAATGCCAGCGGGCCAACGCAGGAATTCGGCGAGCCAGTGCTGCGGCTGACCGATCCGGACGGTGTAGCAGTCAAGATCGTGGGAAGCGCACTGCCCGCACATGCGTCACCGGCCGACAGCCGAGGAATCGAGCCGGCCGATGCAATCCGCCGCGTCCGTGGCGCAACGATTTTCTCGGCGGTTGCCGAGCAGACGTCGGCATTCCTGCAGGACTATTTCGGCTATCGCCCGCTCAAGCACGCCGGGGCCGTGCAGCGCCTCGTCTCGGACAGCGGGGATGTTGTCGATGTCCGTGATGCCGTCGGTTTCTGGCCAGGCGCGCCCGGAACCGGCGTGGTCGACCATATCGCCTTCCGCACGCCGGACATTGCTGCCCTGGATACGGTGGAGCGCCGACTTGCAAGCCGCAACTCCAGCGTCACCAATGTTCACGACCGCAAGTATTTCATATCTCTCTATGTCCGTGAGCCGGGAGAGACCCTGTTCGAACTCGCAACGGACGGACCCGGGATGACGATCGATGAACCCATCGAAACCCTCGGCTCTGTGCTCTTCGTTCCGCCTTCCGACGCCGAGCGGGCCGACGCCATCCGCACGCGGCTGCCGCAGTTTTCGATGCCTGGCGAAGATCGCATCCGGTATCTCGACCTGCCCTTCGTGCATCGGTTCCATGTGCCATCCGATCCGGACGGCACGACGCTCGTACTGTTGCATGGGACCGGCGGTAACGAGGCTGACCTGATGCCGTTCGCGGCCAGCCTGGCGCCGCGAGCCACCTTGCTGGGGGTACGCGGGCGCAGCGTCGAGGAGGGCACCTTGCGCTGGTTCCGCCGATTTTCGGCTACCTCGTTCGATCAAGCCGACATAGGGGCCGAGGCAGCCGCCTTTGCCGCCTTCATGGATGGCGCAATCAGCGGCTATCGGCTTCTCCCGGAGAAGCTGGCGTTCCTCGGATATTCCAACGGCGCCAACTTTCTGGCGGCGGCCATGCTGCTCCATCCATCCCTGGTCCAACGCGCGATCCTGCTTCGCCCCTCCTTGGTCCTCGAGGCCCGACCGGACGCGGATCTGTCCGGCTGCCGGATCGTGATGATCGAGGGGCGCGATGACCCCTATGCATCGCTTCTCCCCGGTCTTGCGGCGTTGCTGAGCGCGCATCATGCCACAGTGTCCGCCCTGACAGTGCCTGCTGGCCACGAACTGAGCGATGCCGATCTGCACGTCCTGGGATCGTTGATAGAAAACTGGCTTGCCTGATGCATGAACTGCGCTGCGAACTCATGGGGAGTTGTGACAGCGGTTGCGAGCATAGCGTCCACGACCTCGGCCCCCCATCGTCGTCGGAATGCACTGCCGCACAAGCTGGCGGCGTCGGCCTGGTCTACAGTCCTGCGGCCGTGTCCGCTCGGGCAGGCCCGACAGCCTCGGGTTGAAATTATAGCATTCACTATATTAGTGATTGCTTGACAAAATGCCTAACCTCTGGTTTCCTGATGTGCCGGGTATTGAAACAAGTTTGTTGCGTTTCCGGACGGTGTTCGCATGTCGACCTTGGTTGTCGCGGACCCGCGGGGGGTGTATCTCGCCGGTCTGGAATGGGTTCTGCGGAAGGCTGGGCACGATGTCGTCGCCCAGTGCCGCCGCCCTGTCGACATTGTCCCCAATGTGGAGCGCCATCGGCCTGATATTGTCATCGTCGGCCTGGATATCGCGGACCCGCGCATGGCCGGTATTTCCTCCCGGCTGAAGGCCTGCGACAGCGCTCTCGGCATCATCTTCATCGTGCAGCCAAACGGCAGGCTCGACATCAAGGAAATACAGGCGCTCGACGGCGACGGCCTGCTTCTGGACGGGATCAGCCATCGCTATCTTCTCGAATGCGTGAATGCGGTGGCGGCAGGCAAGAAATGGATCGACAACAAGATCGTCCAGCAACTGCTGATGCCAGAACCGCAGCACCAGCCGACGTCCAGGCTGACCGGGCGGGAGACCGAGATCGCCGATCTCGTCTCGCGCGGGTTGCGCAACAAGACCATCGCGCAACAGATGCATGTATCCGAAGGCACGGTGAAGATGCACCTGCATCATGTCTACGAGAAGCTGCATCTCGACGGCCGGGCTGAACTGGCCTGGGTGGCGCATGGCAAGGCGGCCGAGCGTCCAGGAACCGGCCTGCTCTGATCACCGCTCTCTGCTGGCATCGACATGGTGCGGCAACAGACCGCAAAGCCACCTGACGTATCGGCCTCGATGCCGTCGCGATCGCCGGCGGCGCCCGCGCCGGCCAGATCTATCGAAGGATATATATCGTTCGATCAGGTACGGGCATTCACCATAACCCTATCGAACCGGGAATGGACGCGCCCTCTTTATTGGCGGCACATTGAAGGATTGAGGGCCGCAAATTCAGTGGGCCAGAGGATGCGCTGGGGTGGGTGCATCCGGCATCTGGGGGCTGGGCCCCCATCACGCGATAGGGGATCACAGCCATGACCATCAGCTTTATTCTCAACGACGAGGCCGTCAACGACCAGACCACCGGGCTGCAAACCGGCGACAACGTCGACGATGCCTTTACGGATACCGATGTCGCGTACTCCGCTTTGCCGGCCTCGTTCCGGACCTATCTCGAATCAACTCTCGGGCTGAATTCCGCGTTCCCGGCCAGCATCGGCGTCGCGACCAAAACGAACTCGGTCACCGTCAACGCCACCGCCGGCTCCCAGCTCGTCGGCACTACGTTCACCGACGGCAACGGCGGCACCCTCAATGGCGATGATAGCGGGCTCAACACCCTCGGCGGCAAGGATATCCTGCTCTTCGCCGATGGGAACAACACCGTGATCGGTCGCTATGACAGCGATGGCAACGGTATTGTCAACAATCTAGACGCGATCGCCTTCGTCGTCTTCAAGCAGGACGCGATCAACGCCGGCGCGACCAGCGACCAGGTGACGTTCAACATTGTCACCTATGTTCCGATCTTCCATGGCGGCAACCCCAACCCGGACGACGCGGTCGATCTCGGGAACACCCTCAAGCTCGCGGCGAGCGAGACGCTCAACTTCGGCTTTGCCGGAGCGCCCTCCGGCAGCAACCTGTTCATGACCTTCGGCGATCCAAACTCCACCCAGATCGTGGTGATAGGGAAAGATCCATTGAACCAGTCCGAGGGCGGAAACATCTCGACCAAGGATGTGCTCAATATCAGCCAGGCCGGCAGCACCACCTCGTTCGGCGTCAACGGCAACGCGATCAACCCTACCGAGGGGGCGTACATTACCTACGTCTCGGGCACGAACACGAACTTCCTCGTGCCGAATCTGGACCAGAACGAGGCCGATGTCGAAGCCAACATCGACTTCCAGAATGTCGTCAGTGCGACGGGAGCATCCTTCACCGTCAACCAGACCAATCCGGGCATCGGACCCGTGACCGTCAAGATCTCTGCCTTCACCACCGCCGCGGAGTCGGGAGTGGGTTTCGTCGACGGACTCACCAACGACACGCACGTCGCCATCACGTCGTTCTCGCTGACCAACGTCGTCGTCAAGACAGGCAATACGCAATATACTCCGGCCGCCTCGATCGACGCCAACGGCGACTTGATCATCACAGGCCTAAGCAGCGGCGACACTGTGCAGTGGACGACAAGCGGAACCCATAATCGGGTGCTGATCGAAAACATCAGCAACGCGGATAGCGATCCCAGCAACGACAACAACACTTTCGACATAGGCGGCTTCGGCATCGTGACATCCAACTCCGCCTCGGAGTTCGTCGGCCAGCAGATCGTGATCGAAGATGACGGCCCGACGGCGGGCATCGTGCAGGGCGCTCCCACGGTGGCGCATGACGAGACCGCGGGCATCCAGGCAGATGCCGACGACACCACGGCACCCGCGGTTGTTGCCCTGTTTGCGGGCGTCAGCAATGTCAGCTCCGATCTGAGCCCGACCGGCTACGCGCAGGACCCAGGCGCGGTGGTGTCCTCCACCGGAAGCTCGTTCGGCGCCGACCAGGAAGGCGGCACGACGGCATTCTCGCTGGCGGTGTCCGCCGCCGGCGTGGATTCCGGCCTCGACACGACCGCCGGCACCAGCATCTTCCTGTTCAAGGAAGGTGACCTGGTGGTCGGCCGCATCGGCGGGGCCGCTGGGGCGGCGGCGTTCGCTGTCGCCATCAACAGCACGACCGGCGTCGTCAGCGTGGCGCAGTATGCCTCGATCCATCATCCGACCCCGGGAGCCAGCCACGACGAAACGGTGAACATCACCGACAGCGCCTTGCTGGCAGTGGTGACGGTCACCGACGGTGACGGCGACACAGCGACCAGTTCGACCGGTATCGGCGATGCCGTGCAGTTCCAGGATGACGGCCCGACGGCGGGCATCGTCCAGGGCGCTCCCACGGTGGCGCATGACGAGACCGCGGGCATCCAGGCAGATGCCGACGACACCACGGCACCCGCGGTTGTTGCCCTGTTTGCGGGCGTCAGCAATGTCAGCTCCGATCTGAGCCCGACCGGCTACGCGCAGGACCCAGGCGCGGTGGTGAGCTCCACCGGAAGCTCGTTCGGCGCCGACCAGGAAGGCGGCACGACGGCATTCTCGCTGGCGGTGTCCGCCGCCGGCGTGGATTCCGGCCTCGACACGACCGCCGGCACCAGCATCTTCCTGTTCAAGGAAGGTGACCTGGTGGTCGGCCGCATCGGCGGGGCCGCTGGGGCGGCGGCGTTCGCTGTCGCCATCAACAGCACGACCGGCGTCGTCAGCGTGGCGCAGTATGCCTCGATCCATCATCCGACCCCGGGAGCCAGCCACGACGAAACGGTGAACATCACCGACAGCGCCTTGCTGGCAGTGGTGACGGTCACCGACGGTGACGGCGACACGGCGACCAGTTCGACCGGTATTGGCGATGCCGTGCAGTTCCAGGATGACGGCCCGACGGCGGGCATCGTTCAGGGCGCTCCCACGGTGGCGCATGACGAGACCGCGGGCATCCAGGCAGATGCCGACGACACCACGGCACCAGCGGTTGTCGCCCTGTTTGCGGGCGTCAGCAATGTCAGCTCCGATCTGAGCCCGACCGGCTACGCGCAGGACCCAGGCGCGGTGGTGAGCTCCACCGGAAGCTCGTTCGGCGCCGACCAGGAAGGCGGCACGACGGCATTCTCGCTGGCGGTGTCCGCCGCCGGCGTGGATTCCGGCCTCGACACGACCGCCGGCACCAGCATCTTCCTGTTCAAGGAAGGTGACCTGGTGGTCGGCCGCATCGGCGGGGCCGCTGGGGCGGCGGCGTTCGCTGTCGCCATCAACAGCACGACCGGCGTCGTCAGCGTGGCGCAGTATGCCTCGATCCATCATCCGACCCCGGGAGCCAGCCACGACGAAACGGTGAACATCACCGACAGCGCCTTGCTGGCAGTGGTGACGGTCACCGACGGTGACGGCGACACAGCGACCAGTTCGACCGGTATTGGCGATGCCGTGCAGTTCCAGGATGACGGCCCGACGGCGGGCATCGTTCAGGGCGCTCCCACGGTGGCGCATGACGAGACCGCGGGCATCCAGGCAGATGCCGACGACACCACGGCACCAGCGGTTGTCGCCCTGTTTGCGGGCGTCAGCAATGTCAGCTCCGATCTGAGCCCGACCGGCTACGCGCAGGACCCAGGCGCGGTGGTGAGCTCCACCGGAAGCTCGTTCGGCGCCGACCAGGAAGGCGGCACGACGGCATTCTCGCTGGCGGTGTCCGCCGCCGGCGTGGATTCCGGCCTCGACACGACCGCCGGCACCAGCATCTTCCTGTTCAAGGAAGGTGACCTGGTGGTCGGCCGCATCGGCGGGGCCGCTGGGGCGGCGGCGTTCGCTGTCGCCATCAACAGCACGACCGGCGTCGTCAGCGTGGCGCAGTATGCCTCGATCCATCATCCGACCCCGGGGGCCAGCCACGACGAGTCGGTGAACATCACCGACAGCGCCTTGCTGGCGGTGGTGACGGTCACCGACGGCGACGGCGACACGGCGACCAGTTCGACCGGTATCGGCGATGCCGTGCAGTTCCAAGACGACGGCCCGACGATCACGGTGCCGTTCGACGGTGACCCCGGCACCCCAGCTATCGACCACGAGACCCTGCACAACGTGCTGAACGCAACGGCTACCGGAGCCTTCGGGTACGACATCGGCAAAGACAGTCACAACGCTGCATTCTACACGGGCGGTGGTTCCGACTTTGTCGACACCAACACAGGCCTCGCCGGTGTCCAGATCAGCTTGACCGGCACGGTCGATAACCCCGGCACCCCCGGCATTACCCAAGCGGTGGCGACACTGACGTCGGAGGACGTCGCCAGTGCAACGTTCACCTTCTCGTTCCACTATGACAAGGACCCGATCACGGCTGGCGTGCAGGATGCTACGGCGGGCGGCACCCTGACCTTCGACAAGGCCGCCGATACCTACAGCATCACGCTGACGGACCCGATCGACGGGTTCAGCTTCAACGTACTGCACACCTCCGAACTGTTGCGGAAGGCACCTCCCGGCAACACCGGACACCCGGAACTCGTGGTGACGGAACTTGACCTCAACAACGGTACGACCGACACCAACGGGTTCTATGTGCAGTTCACGGCGAACTCGAACCCTGCCGGCTCTCCTTTCGGCTTCAACGGCACGGGTGACGGCGCACCGGACGGACCGCCTCTCGACACTGCCTATAACAACGGCCAGTTCGTCACCAGCAGCTTCGAGGACTGGGTGTCCGCAACCCAATCCACGAACGGTGTCGCCGGTGACACGATCCAAAAGAACGAACTGCTGACGCTTCGGTTCTTCAACGAGAACATTCTCGGGGACGTGAACCCCGGTGCCCCCGGTGGTGGCACAGAGAAAACCACCCCGACAGACTCCGTGTCCGGCGTCGCCATCAAGTTCGACGGTATCGGGAACTCCGAGGATCTTATCGTGGTCCTCGACCTGATCGATGACAAAGGCACAGCATCCACCGCCGACGACGTCAAGACCACGAGGTCGATCATCGTCGAGAATCAAGACTTCTTCAAGCTTTCGACCGGTGGGGTGCCGTCCCCGTACAACAGCGAGTTCACGCTCGACAACAACGACGCGCTCCTCATTATCGAGAGCAACGACTACAACCTCGCCGCCGGTGAGAACTTCAAAATTCAGGGGATGCAGATCATGCAATCCGGCAACGGGCTGGCAGGATCTGCGATTAATCTGAACGGGATCACCGACAACCCCAACACCATCCCGATCGAAGGCGCAAGCAGTGGTACGCAAGCTTGGGAGGCGCAGGATAACGATGTCCTCAAGATCGTGGACATCGGCTTCGTGCAGACGACCTCCGGGACGTTGAATGCCAACCTCGACTTCGCATTCCAGATCGCGGACGCGGACGCCGATACGACGGGGACGCAGCACATACCCGTTGACGTCGTCGCCTGATCACTGAGCGACGGGAGGCAGCTAAAGTTGCCTCCCGCCATCTGCGCACGAAGCAGGATCCTGCAGAAAGGATGATTCTGCTGCACCACGCCAGAGATACAAATGATGAAATCCAACCAACAGCCCCCTGCCCTGCAAGTGGTGATGAAAGAGGCCAGACGTGCCATCCGGCCGCTTATCTGGTTCAGCGCCGGCATCAACGTGCTGATGCTGACCGGGGCGCTTTACATGCTCCAGGTCTACCACCGGGTGTTGTCCAGTCACAGCCTGGAGACGCTGGTGATGCTATCGCTGATGGCGGCAGCGGCGCTCGCCGCAATGGCGGGGCTGGAAGTGGTGCGCGGGCGCCTTCTGGCCAAGGTCGGATCGTGGATGAACGCTCGGTTGGCACCAGTTCTGCTGACCGCATCGGTGGAATATGCCGCCTCGGCGCCCGGGCATGCCAATGCCCGACCGCTGCGCGACCTCGATCAAGTGCGGAATTTCTTCACGAGCCCGAGCATCTTCCCTATCCTTGACGCGCCTTGGGCACCTCTGTTTTTCGCCGCCATATTCCTCATGCACCCTTGGCTGGGTTGGTTGGCGCTGGTCGGCGGGGTCGTACTCTTCGCCTTGGCGGTGCTCAACGAATACCTCACGCGCAAGCCTTTGACCGAGGCCGCAAGTGCACAGTCGCGGGCATACACGCAGGCTGAAGCTGCGATCCGAAACGCCGAGGTTGTGCAGGCAATGGGTATGCTAAAGCCACTGCTGGAGGGCTGGAAGGCGCAGCAGGACGAGGCGAACAAAGGACAAGTCCTTGCCGCCAACCGTGGCGGCGTCATCGCGGCCATAGCGCGTTGTCACCGGCTAGCCCTGCAAATGGCCATACTGGGCCTTGGTGCCTATCTGGTGGTTCGCAACGAGGCCTCAGCCGGCATCATGATCTCCGCCTCGATCCTCATGGGTCGCGCCCTGTCCCCAGTCGAACAAGCGATCGCCACATGGAAGGCCACGGTCGGAGCGCGTGCCGCTTACCGGCGTCTCACCGCAGTCGCCGGACAGCACCCGGAGGCCACACCGGTTCTGCCACTACCACGACCGAAGGGTCGGTTTGAGGCCGACGACCTCGTGCTTGCCCGACAGGGTGGCGAGCCGATTCTGAAAGGGATCAACTTCCGGCTCAATCCGGGTGAAGCAATGGCGCTGATCGGCCCGAGCGCGGCCGGCAAGACGAGCCTGGCGCGAATACTGGCCGGTGCCTGGCGTCCATCCGGGGGGCGTGCGTTGCTGGACGGCATGGACGTTGCCCAATGGGCGGCGGAGGACCGTGGTCATCATGTCGGTTACCTGCCGCAGGACATCGAGCTCTTCGCCGGTACAGTTGCCGAAAACATCTGCCGCTTCGCGCAGCTCAATCCGTCGGTCTTCAACAACGTGGTCAAGGCCGCGCAGTTGGCGGGAGTTCACGAACTGATCAAGGGGCTGCCCAAGGGTTACGCCACCGAGATCGGCGAATCCGGCGCGGTGCTGTCAGGCGGGCAGCGCCAACGCATCGGCCTGGCGCGGGCACTCTACGGCGACCCGCCACTCCTTATACTGGACGAGCCCAATTCCAACCTCGACCGCGATGGCGAGGACGCATTGATCGCAGCCCTCAGTGCGGTCAAGGTGGCGGGCACGACCATCGTCCTGATCGCGCACAGACCGAACATCCTGGAGAAGGTCGACAAGGTGCTGGTCCTCAACCGCGGCCAGCAAGACCTCTTCGGCCCGCGCGACTATGTCTTCAACGAACTCGCCAACCGCGCCCGCAAGGTGACCCAGATGCCAATGGGAGCCTCGCTGCCAACCCTCGAAGTGGTCAAGGAAGTCAAAGAAGCATGAGCCGTTCCCCAGACTTGAACGTCGTGCCGTTGCCCGTGCCGCCACCGTCCCTGCTGGAACCGGTACCCCTGCGACTGACGGGCGTGACGTGCACCGGGTTCGCGATCATGTTCCTGTTCTTCGGCGTCGCCGGCGGCTGGGCGGCGCTGGCACCGTTGGACAGCGCCACAGTGGCACCGGGCGTTATCAAGGTCGCCGGCGACCGCAAGCTCATCCAGCACCTCGAGGGCGGCATCATCGCAGAGCTAAACGCCGCCAACGGTGATATCGTCAAGGCGGGCAAGGTCCTCGTCCGGCTCGACGACACACAGGCAAAGACGCAGCTTGACCTGATCCAGAACCGGATAGCATCGCGCGACGCGCTGGCCGCGCGTCTCAGGACTGAGCGGGACGGCAAGGCGGAGATCGAGTTCGATCCGGCGTTGCTCGCAAACCCCGCTACCGCCGCAAGGGACGCGGTGGCCGCACAGCGTGACGTGTTCGCGGCGAAGCACCACAACTTGAAGGACGAGCGGGAAATCCTCAGCCAGCGCCATAACCAGATACAGGAAGAGATAAACGGACTGAAGGAGCTCATCGTCACCGAGGACAAGCAGATCGAGGCGATCGGGGGTGAAAGCAAAGACCTCGAGGGGCTGCTCAAGAAGGGGCTGACCACGCGCGAGCGGAACCTGTTGCTCAAACGACAACAGAGGGAGATCGAGGGGGAGCGCGCGACCAACACCGCGGCAATCGCTCGTGCCAGAAGCGCCATGGCCGAGATCGACATGCAAATCTTGAACCTCGGCACAGTGCGGCTGAACGAGGCCGTCGAGGAGTTGAGCAAGGTCGAGGCGGAATTGTTTGACCTCAGGCAACAGGAGCGTTCCGCCAAGGACGTGCTGACCCGTACCAATGTCGTCGCACCGGTTGACGGCATCGTCATGGACCTTAAGGTCCACACGACGGGCGGTGTCGTGAAACCCGGCGAGACATTGATGACAGTCGTCCCGCTCGGACAACAACTCGTGGTCGAGGCTATGGTCAAACCTGAAGATGTCGAGACGATCGCCCCCGGACAGCCCGCGCGCGTCAGCTTCCCGGCCTTCGCCCGCTACAACCTGCCGTCGCTCGACGGCGTCGTGGAGATCGTGTCGGCTGACCGCATGGTGGAGGAGCGCAGCGGGGTACCGTATTTCGCCGCAACCGTGTTGATCGACAAGAGTGAACTCGCCAAGCTGGAGGGCCGCAAGCTGCTGCCCGGCATGTCGAGCGAGGCGATGATCCGGACCGGTGCTCGCACCGTGCTTTCTTACCTCGCCGAGCCGATCACGCAGAACTTCCGCCGCGCGATGCGGGAAAAATAGCCATAGGCTGCCCGAAAGCCGTCAGCTGTTGAGATGCTTCAATTCAAACCTGGCGTCATCCTGGGTGTCTGACACGCCCTGTTCGGCGAACTGAAACATGTCCGCGAACTCCATCTCTTTCTCAAACATCACGCCGCCGACCTTGATGGTCAGGGCATCCTCGGTTCCCTTTGGTGCGAAATAGACTTGGGCGACACGAGTGCGGATACGCTCGCCGATTTCCTTGGCTTCTCCTTCGGTCGCGCCTGAGAGGAAGACCCCGAACATGGAAGTCCCTATGCGTCCAACCAGATCATCCGCGCGCACTGATGATTGTATGGTTGTGGCTATGAGCCGCAAAGCCTCGTCGCCCCATTCAAGGCCAAAGCGCAGGTTGATGGACCGTAGATGTTCCGAATGAATGACCAGGAAGGCGCCCGAGCGTGGTCCCGGCGCCGATGGCCTTGTTGCTCTTCTTTCGACCATCGACGTGAAGACCGGCCCGTTCAGACAGCCTGTCAACCTGTCATAGGTTCCGGACCTGTTGAGTTCCTGACGGCAGCTGCGGATTTGGATCTGCTGCCAGCCGATTAGTACGAAAAGCGGCAGACCAATGACCACGGGCAGCAGCACGGCTGTCATCATGCTGCGGCCGAACGGCGTGAACGCGTCGCTGAACAAGAGCAGATAGTTGAAGCCCAGAGAAAGGCCGAGGCTCCCGGCTGTTCCTAGAAAGGTCAGCCATGCGGCGCTTCTCCATGCCTGCGCGGAGGCGGTCGCTGTGGTTTGTGCCATTGGCTAATCTCCTGTCAGATCAGCCAGCATAGAGCCGGCGTACAGCATTTTCAGTTTCCGAGAAGCATACAATTTGAACTATGAGACCCGATACTGTTCAAGCAACCGGCTTGCCCCGGAAATTTGCGCCGTAAAGGTTAATCAATGGAATGCCGACGGCCGCTGAACAATCAACGGCGGCCTCGGCGAACGCTGCTCCGGTTCTTTGAGTCTCGCAGCCTATTGTGGCGGACCGAAAATGCCCATCCCCGCGCCCTGGGCAGCCACTTGCGCTTTGCCATAGATGCCACTCGGCAGCGCCGTGGCCCAGCCGTTGGACACAAGCCAGGCGCCAACGTCCTGCTTGCCCAGCCTGCATGGGGCGGCGATGGCAAAACGCTCGACGTCCGGCGGCATGAAGCACTTCAACGCGCGTCCCCAAACCCAGGAATTGAAGGCGGCACGTGCGCGCTCGCCGCAAGGCCAGGTGACATCGTGAAACGAACAGGCTCTGTCGAGGTCGATGCCCTGCACCCCGCTGATGATTACTGTCCGGCCCATGGACGCGAAGATCGCGGAGTTTGCGGCATCCGGGCGAAAGAGCAGCACCTCACGCCAATCGTCCGGCATCGGTGTCTTCGGGGGCACAGCCAGACCAAGGTCGGTCAGCGGCGGGCGGGGCTCGACCCGTTCGAGTTGCACAGTGTCAAGCTGTGGTGGAGCGATGAGGTCTTGAGCAATCTTGCGGGCGGGTTCTCGTCGGTATGCTTCGACGATGGACGCAGCCACGCGGGTCGGCTGCGTCCCGCTATTTTGCGAGGGGGCAAGGACCGGCCGATCGACCGAAAGCAAAGCCCCGGCCTGAACAATCAGCAGAACCCCGGCCAGAAGCAGGAGGCTTCCGAGCACGATCGCCAAGCGGCTGCGGCCCAGCCTAACCATCAGCCAGCCCCCATCGGCCAGTCTGCCCATCAGATTGACCGGGTTCCCAGGGCCGATCAGAAACCCGACGTTGATTTCGCAACCAGTTTGAGCGCGCCCTTTTGAAACTGGTAAAACGGCATCGATCGTTCACTGGATCCGTCAGCCCGAAACCGAAACAGACCTGTCGACCCACGAAACCCGTTTGGATTTTCGAGAACCTGCTTGCTGAAGCCGTCGGGCCCGACCGCACTGGCAACCCCTGCTGTCAGCGCAACCATATCATAAGCATAGGCCACATTGACGTCGGCCGGGTAGTTGTATGTCGCCCTGAAGCGGTCGGCGATCGGTCCGGTTTCGCGCTGATCGAGCGTGGCGATATATGCCCCCTCAAACAGCGGATCCATGGGATGCTCCAGCCACCGGTTGGTTCCGACGACGGAAATTGCCTTTCCCGGAATGCCCTTTGACCTGAGGGCGGCAAGGATAGGCGATGGGCTGCCATCGCCATTGGCGACGATCACGGCGTCGGGAGTGTCCACGAGCGAGGCCATTTCGTCGACGGCCTTCGCGCCACCGTCGCTGGCCGAATACGGGACAGTGACCGCGAGCGTCGCACCATAAATGCTGAGGCCGTTGGCGACCCGCTTCTCCACCGCGCTGGCGTTTGAGCCTTCCGCGACAAGCAACACGAACTTCTTGCCGCCTTTGGCAGCGAGCCCCGCGGCGCCCGCTGCGGCACTGTCGGCTTCGCTGAGTCGCACGGCATAAACCCCAGCACCGCCTGCGAAATTGTCGGCAAGCGCCAGCACCGGTGGACGCTTCGACCCCGACAGCGTGGCAATATGCTGGGCTGCCGGCAGTTCGGTTGGGCCGATGACCACTTTCGACCCCGTCGTTATCGCACTTATCGCCAATTTGCCGGCCTGTGCGCTGTCGCCTTTCGTGTCCTCTACCGTCAGCGTAAGCAATCCATTGCCAACATCCGTCATCGCCAGTTTGGCGGCATCGAGCATCTTCCTGCCGTTTTCCCCCGCCGTTCCGGGAGCCGACAATGGCAGCAACATCGTGATTTTTGTCGACCCGGTGCCGAGCGACTGGGTCGCCTGGGCAGGACCGGCACCCGCGTCGCCGGTCTGCCCGCCAGGCGCGGCAATCGCCGCCGGATCGAGCACTTCGGAAACACCGCCTTTCGACTGGCAGCCTGACAATGTCGTGGTGAGCGCAAACGCGATTGCCCATGTCCGCAGACAGCGGCCCTGTCGGCCAGCTTCCATGATTGCTCCACCCAATGTGCCGCCGAGTATGCTTCCCGGTCTGGTCTTCAACGCATGTTACGGCGCACTTGCCGCGCCGTCTGTAGTTTCTTTAGCCTTCGAACAGCCTGGCTCTGAGCGCCTTGATCTGTCTTGCTTGGCCGGCAGTCCGATAGTCGGCACATTTCATGTATCGTGGCCCGGGCACGAACACGCGGCGCACGCAAACGCCTTTTCCCTGGGCTGGAGCCCCACCCTCTCCTTCCGACGAAAAAGCGGAGAAGCCGAATGTCGCCACCGGCAACGGCCCGGTCACTTCAATCCCTTGTCTTGCCAGGATTGCCCGCGCGCGCTGGCAGTAGCGGACCGAAAGCGCCGAGAACCGGCTTTCATTGTGCCCGGCGCGATATTTCATGACGGTGGTGCACAGGTCGCCCTCGGCCAGCTTGTTGGCCTGGGCAAGATATCTGACCCCGAGCGCGATGTTGGTCGCCGGGGCGCTCAGCTCGTCGAGGGAGCCTCGAAAGCCAAGCATTCGCGCCGTCGCCGGCATCACCTGCATCAGGCCGACTTCGCCGTCGGCGCCCTGCACGTCAGGATCGAACCCGCTTTCGATCTCCATCACGGCATGCGCCAGCACCGGCTCAAGGCCATAGATCGATGCCTGGCAACTCGCAAACGCCTTGAAGGTCTGCCGGGTCCACTGCGTAGCCGCGTCGCAGTGCGTCGGCCGCGTCAACTCGGACGGCTGTTCCACGGAAGGTCGCTCCAGCCAGTTGGCGCGGGCCGGCGTGACAGTCTGGCCAAAGCCTGCCAACGCAATCGCTGCGGCGATTGCCGTCAAAAAGGATCCGTCGGCTATCATGATGGCCAACAGGCGTCGGTTCGCTTATCCGGTCAGTGCATGTACTCGACCATGCGATCGTGAAAACACTCGCATTTGTTGAGGGTATCTTCGTCGCGATAGTTCGTTTTCAGGTAGCCATAGGCCATGCCGCAAGCGACCTTGGCTTCCGATGCCCAGACGAAGACCGGCCGGGACGAGTTGATCCACTCCGAGCTGTTGGCGGCGGCGACCGACTCGTCCATCAGCTTGACCACCTGCTCCTTGAGGTCGACGATATTTTCGGTCAGCACCAGGTTGGACGTCCCGGCAACGCGACAATAGTCGACCGACGGACCTTCGATGATGTCGGCGGCATAGCCCGTCGACCCGACTGCCAGCAACAGCGTCGCAGCGGAAACCAGCAGTCTTACAGAACGATTCATGGATGAGCTCCCCTCGATATTAGCAATGTATAACATAGTCGCGTGACCGAGCGCCATGCCGTTAAACCTGGTTTGCCGTCGTCGTGTGCTGGGTTACGCCGTCGTCGTAGAGCAGCGTGATCGTGCTGGCGACGGGGTGGTTTGTCAGCTGGGCCACTTCGACAAAATTGGCCGGATTTCCCGAACCGCTGGTGTCGACACTGAGCGTGCCCGTGCCCGCGTCGTAGTTCACGAAGTTGCCGACATTCGCGGGAGTCGAGTCGAACAGGGCCGTAAGGTCGATCTTGTCGCCCTGACCGCCATTGTAGTCGGTGATGAGATCCTTGATGTCCAGACCGTCGAGCTTGAACGTGTCGGCTCCGGCGCCGCCGGTCATTGTATCCTGGCCTGCACCGCCGATCAGGACGTCGTTGCCCGCGCCGCCGATCAGCGTGTCGTTGCCAGCGCCACCATTGAGGGTGTCGTTGCCACCGCCGCCCGAAAGATAATTGGCTGCCAGGTTTCCGAACAGGTAGTCATCGCCGGAACCACCGATCAGGCCCTCGATGCCGGTAAGGGTATCGCCGGTGGCGTCGCCGCCGCCGATGGTGCCAAGTCCCGGGTTGGTGAATGTCACCGGTGCCCCGGCTGCATGTCCGTCATCGGCCAGATGGATCGAAATCGCGGCCAGGCTGCCGGTGTAGTCGACGATGTCGGTTCCCGCCCCGCCAGAGATCGTGTCGGTGTGCGTGCTTCCAGCGATCACGTCGTTACCGGCTGTCCCGGTAAGGGCGAAGTTGTTGGACCCATCTCCCGCAACCACGTGAATGGCGAGCGACTGCGTGCCAGTGGTATCGCCATCCTTGTCGGCCGCGGAGACTGTAAAGGCCAAGTTCTGATCTTGAGGCAAAACGTTATGCGTGAGGGAGATGTTCGAGAACTGAGCGCCTTGCCCTGAAACGTTGACCGCGCTGACCTGCAATTGGTTGAAGCTGATAGACGGATCAATCACGAATGTTCCGGTTGCCGTGATGGATATGTCACCGGACGTGGATACGTTGGTGAGCGTGTTGGTCGCAACCCAGTGGAAGGTTCCCCCTGCACCGTTCAGCGAATTGACCACCAAACTCACGGAGTCGTTCAACTCGGCACTGGTGCTGGCCGGATTATCCACGCCAACGCCAGTTCCGGAAGTGTGGAACTCCATTGTGAAGCTTTCATTCCCGCCTACGAAGGTGTTTGAGACGCCAAATCCGTTGTTGTTGGAGTTGATCCCGCCTGGGCTTGAAAACTCAATATGGCCATCGGTGGTTTCGCGCCAGTTCGGCCCGCCAGCAGGAAGGTTCTGTAGCGAATAGGTTATTGTGGTGCCGGCATCGGGCTTGAGGAGGTCGAACTGGTACGTTCCATCCGGCCTTACCGTGAGATCAAACACCTCGGTTGCACCGGCATTCGCGTGGAGGGTCGTAGCGCCATCCGCAGCGATCGTTGTGCTGTAGACAATGCCCGCGATCGCCGGTCCCGTGATGTTGAAATGGTCGATCCCGTCGGCGCCCGGCACCAGCGAGAACAAGCCAGCGACAGATCCCACCTCGTTCGGGATCGTGCCTGAGGCAAAGGAGCCTAGCGAGGGCCCGTCGTCATGGAAGGAGGCCTTGGAACCGAGGTCGATCGACTGCGAGGCCGTGTCACCGTCGCTGTCCGTCACCGTTGCCGTCAGCGTTACCAGACCGGAGGTCAGGTTGATGCCTTCCGAACTGTCGGTCGGGTTGTCGACAGTGTTCTGGTGTACCGCACGATCCTGTGTCAGCGTGACCGCACCGGTCACTGCGTCGGTGCTCAGCGTGAACACCAGGTAGGCCACATCACCGCTGTGCCCGGATACATAGCCGGACACGGTGTTGCCGCTTTGGGTCAGCACCACCGCGGTGTTGGTGGCACTGTCGATCAGGTTGGTGGTCACGCCCGGAGCCGAGATGCTCAGGCCATAGCTGGTGGTGGCACCGTCGGCGCCCTGCACAGCCGTGAACACACCGGCAAAATTCTGCGTGTCCGTGGCCGATCCTGCCGGGCCGACGCCCGAACCGGCAATGCCGTTGGTCGCCGCGGTCAGATAGCTCTCGTCGACATTTAGCGCCGGCGCTACGCCGGTGATGGTGATCGACGGGCCGTCATCCAGGAAGGTCACCGCGCCGCCGACGTTGATCACGCCGGTGCTTGCCGTATCGCCGTCCGCATCCGTCACCGTCGCCGTCACGCCGATCTTGCCGGCCAGCGTCAGTGCGTCGTTGTAGGCCGCCGCCGTCGAACCATCGACCAGGTGCTCCAGCGCGACGTTCTGCACCACCGTCAGCTTGCCGTCCGAGCCGATCGACACCGTGAACGCCGTGTGCGTCGCGCCGTCGTTGTACTGGCCCTCGATCGTGTTGCCGACCTGCACCAGCGTGATCGCATGATCGCCCTGCGCCGTTGCCAGCCCGGAGTTCGCCTGCGTCACCGACAAGGCATAGGTGGTCGTCCCGGCGCCGTCGGCGCCATAGTTCGACGTCACCGTCACGATCGCCGCAGCACTCGTGGCCGTCATCAGCGCCGGGTTCAGCACCCCGTCCGTCGTCGCACCGTTGTTGGTCTCGTCAAGCGTCACCGAGCTGCCGACTACCGCGCTCGTGATCGACGGGCCGTCGTCGAGGAAGGTCACCGCGCCGCCGACGTTGATCACGCCGGTGCTCGCCGTATCGCCATCCGCATCCGTCACCGTCGCCGTCACGCCGATCTTGCCGGCCAGCGTCAGTGCGTCGTTGTAGGCCGCCGCCGTCGAACCATCGACCAGGTGCTCCAGCGCGACGTTCTGCACCACCGTCAGCTTGCCGTCCGAGCCGATCGACACCGTGAACGCCGTGTGCGTCGCGCCGTCGTTGTACTGGCCCTCGATCGTGTTGCCGACCTGCACCAGCGTGATCGCATGATCGCCCTGTGCCGTTGCCAGCCCGGAGTTCGCCTGCGTCACCGACAAGGCATAGGTGGTCGTCCCGGCGCCGTCGGCGCCATAGTTCGACGTCACCGTCACGATCGCCGCAGCACTCGTGGCCGTCATCAGCGCCGGGTTCAGCACCCCGTCCGTCGTCGGACCGTTGTTGGTCTCGTCAAGCGTCACCGAGCTGCCGACTACCGCGCTCGTGATCGACGGGCCGTCGTCGAGGAAGGTCACCGCGCCGCCGACGTTGATCACGCCGGTGCTCGCCGTATCGCCATCCGCATCCGTCACCGTCGCCGTCACGCCGATCTTGCCGGCCAGCGTCAGTGCGTCGTTGTAGGCCGCCGCCGTCGAACCATCGACCAGGTGCTCCAGCGCGACGTTCTGCACCACCGTCAGCTTGCCGTCCGAGCCGATCGACACCGTGAACGCCGTGTGCGTCGCGCCGTCGTTGTACTGGCCCTCGATCGTGTTGCCGACCTGCACCAGCGTGATCGCATGATCGCCCTGCGCCGTTGCCAGCCCGGAGTTCGCCTGCGTCACCGACAAGGCATAGGTGGTCGTCCCGGCGCCGTCGGCGCCATAGTTCGACGTCACCGTCACGATCGCCGCGGCACTCGTTGCCGTCATCAGCGCCGGGTTCAGCACCCCGTCCGTCGTCGCACCGTTGTTGGTCTCGTCAAGCGTCACCGAGCTGCCGACTACCGCGCTCGTGATCGACGGGCCGTCGTCGAGGAAGGTCACCGCGCCGCCGACGTTGATCACGCCGGTGCTCGCCGTATCGCCATCCGCATCCGTCACCGTCGCCGTCACGCCGATCTTGCCGGCCAGCGTCAGTGCGTCGTTGTAGGCCGCCGCCGTCGAACCATCGACCAGGTGCTCCAGCGCGACGTTCTGCACCACCGTCAGCTTGCCGTCCGAGCCGATCGACACCGTGAACGCCGTGTGCGTCGCGCCGTCGTTGTACTGGCCCTCGATCGTGTTGCCGACCTGCACCAGCGTGATCGCATGATCGCCCTGCGCCGTTGCCAGCCCGGAGTTCGCCTGCGTCACCGACAAGGCATAGGTGGTCGTCCCGGCGCCGTCGGCGCCATAGTTCGACGTCACCGTCACGATCGCCGCAGCACTCGTGGCCGTCATCAGCGCCGGGTTCAGCACCCCGTCCGTCGTCGCACCGTTGTTGGTCTCGTCAAGCGTCACCGAGCTGCCGACTACCGCGCTCGTGATCGACGGGCCGTCGTCGAGGAAGGTCACCGCGCCGCCGACGTTGATCACGCCGGTGCTCGCCGTATCGCCATCCGCATCCGTCACCGTCGCCGTCACGCCGATCTTGCCGGCCAGCGTCAGTGCGTCGTTGTAGGCCGCCGCCGTCGAACCATCGACCAGGTGCTCCAGCGCGACGTTCTGCACCACCGTCAGCTTGCCGTCCGAGCCGATCGACACCGTGAACGCCGTGTGCGTCGCGCCGTCGTTGTACTGGCCCTCGATCGTGTTGCCGACCTGCACCAGCGTGATCGCATGATCGCCCTGTGCCGTTGCCAGCCCGGAGTTCGCCTGCGTCACCGACAAGGCATAGGTGGTCGTCCCGGCGCCGTCGGCGCCATAGTTCGACGTCACCGTCACGATCGCCGCAGCACTCGTTGCCGTCATCAGCGCCGGGGTCAGCACCCCGTCCGTCGTCGCACCGTTGTTGGTCTCGTCAAGCGTCACCGAGCTGCCGACTACCGCGCTCGTGATCGACGGGCCGTCGTCGAGGAAGGTCACCGCGCCGCCGACGTTGATCACGCCGGTGCTCGCCGTATCGCCGTCCGCATCCGTCACCGTCGCCGTCACGCCGATCTTGCCGGCCAGCGTCAGTGCGTCGTTGTAGGCCGCCGCCGTCGAACCATCGACCAGGTGCTCCAGCGCGACGTTCTGCACCACCGTCAGCTTGCCGTCCGAGCCGATCGACACCGTGAACGCCGTGTGCGTCGCGCCGTCGTTGTACTGGCCCTCGATCGTGTTGCCGACCTGCACCAGCGTGATCGCATGATCGCCCTGCGCCGTTGCCAGCCCGGAGTTCGCCTGCGTCACCGACAAGGCATAGGTGGTCGTCCCGGCGCCGTCGGCGCCATAGTTCGACGTCACCGTCACGATCGCCGCAGCACTCGTGGCCGTCATCAGCGCCGGGTTCAGCACCCCGTCCGTCGTCGCACCGTTGTTGGTCTCGTCAAGCGTCACCGAGCTGCCGACTACCGCGCTCGTGATCGACGGGCCGTCGTCGAGGAAGGTCACCGCGCCGCCGACGTTGATCACGCCGGTGCTCGCCGTATCGCCATCCGCATCCGTCACCGTCGCCGTCACGCCGATCTTGCCGGCCAGCGTCAGTGCGTCGTTGTAGGCCGCCGCCGTCGAACCATCGACCAGGTGCTCCAGCGCGACGTTCTGCACCACCGTCAGCTTGCCGTCCGAGCCGATCGACACCGTGAACGCCGTGTGCGTCGCGCCGTCGTTGTACTGGCCCTCGATCGTGTTGCCGACCTGCACCAGCGTGATCGCATGATCGCCCTGTGCCGTTGCCAGCCCGGAGTTCGCCTGCGTCACCGACAAGGCATAGGTGGTCGTCCCGGCGCCGTCGGCGCCATAGTTCGACGTCACCGTCACGATCGCCGCAGCACTCGTGGCCGTCATCAGCGCCGGGTTCAGCACCCCGTCCGTCGTCGGACCGTTGTTGGTCTCGTCAAGCGTCACCGAGCTGCCGACTACCGCGCTCGTGATCGACGGGCCGTCGTCGAGGAAGGTCACCGCGCCGCCGACGTTGATCACGCCGGTGCTCGCCGTATCGCCATCCGCATCCGTCACCGTCGCCGTCACGCCGATCTTGCCGGCCAGCGTCAGTGCGTCGTTGTAGGCCGCCGCCGTCGAACCATCGACCAGGTGCTCCAGCGCGACGTTCTGCACCACCGTCAGCTTGCCGTCCGAGCCGATCGACACCGTGAACGCCGTGTGCGTCGCGCCGTCGTTGTACTGGCCCTCGATCGTGTTGCCGACCTGCACCAGCGTGATCGCATGATCGCCCTGCGCCGTTGCCAGCCCGGAGTTCGCCTGCGTCACCGACAAGGCATAGGTGGTCGTCCCGGCGCCGTCGGCGCCATAGTTCGACGTCACCGTCACGATCGCCGCAGCACTCGTGGCCGTCATCAGCGCCGGGGTCAGCACCCCGTCCGTCGTCGCACCGTTGTTGGTCTCGTCAAGCGTCACCGAGCTGCCGACTACCGCGCTCGTGATCGACGGGCCGTCGTCGAGGAAGGTCACCGCGCCGCCGACGTTGATCACGCCGGTGCTTGCCGTATCGCCATCCGCATCCGTCACCGTCGCCGTCACGCCGATCTTGCCGGCCAGCGTCAGTGCGTCGTTGTAGGCCGCCGCCGTCGAACCATCGACCAGGTGCTCCAGCGCGACGTTCTGCACCACCGTCAGCTTGCCGTCCGAGCCGATCGACACCGTGAACGCCGTGTGCGTCGCGCCGTCGTTGTACTGGCCCTCGATCGTGTTGCCGACCTGCACCAGCGTGATCGCATGATCGCCCTGTGCCGTTGCCAGCCCGGAGTTCGCCTGCGTCACCGACAAGGCATAGGTGGTCGTCCCGGCGCCGTCGGCGCCATAGTTCGACGTCACCGTCACGATCGCCGCGGCACTCGTTGCCGTCATCAGCGCCGGGGTCAGCACCCCGTCCGTCGTCGGACCGTTGTTGGTCTCGTCAAGCGTCACCGAGCTGCCGACAACCGCGCTCGTGATCGACGGGCCGTCATCCAGGAAGGTCAGGTTGTTGCCGATATTCAGCGTCGCCGACTGATGATCGCCATCCGCATCCGTCACCGTCGCCGTCAGCGTCACCAGATTGTCGGCGTTCAGGCTGACCGGCTCGTTCGGATCCGTCGTCGGATGGACGACCGCCCGCTGCTGGTCGAGCGTCACATTGCCAGACGCATCGGTGCTGACCGTGAACACGATCACGCCGCCGACGCCCGCACGCCCGACCACCTGGCCAGCCTCGAGGCTCAGCACCACCGCCTGGCCGCTCGCCGTGTCGACCAGCCCGGTCGCACCGGCATTGAAGCCCAGCGCGTAGGTGATCGTGCCGGCGCCATCGGCGCCATGATTGGACGTGAAGGCGCTGGCGAAGCTCTGCGTGTCGTTGGTCGTCAGATCCGTCTCGTCGACGCTCAGCGACGGCAGCTTCACATCGGCCAGCGCGACCGTCGGAGCATCATCGTTGAAGGTTATGGTCAGCGTGCCCGGTGCCGTCGAGCCATCGGCGTCGGTGATCACATAGCCGAGGTTGACCGTCGCGTTGTTCTCGTCGTTAGGACCCTGTGCCTGAAGCACGTTGTCGAGCAGCGTCACCGTGTAGGCGCCGGTGGCCGGATCGGTCACATGCACCGTGAACAGGTCGCCGCGTGGACCCGTTGCCGTCAGCGTGTCGCTGGCGGCGTTCCAGCTGTAGGTGACGTTCTCCTGGCCGACCGTCCCGTTGGTGCCGTCCAGCGTCGCGAACGAGAAGCCGTTGGAACCGGCGCCGTCGCCGCCGACGCTGCCGCCCAGCGTGCCGTTGTAGGTTGCTTCGCTGGCGCTGAGCGGAACCTCACCGGCATTGGCGTCGATGTCGCCCGCCGTGCTTGCCGCATTGCCGCCGGCAAGCCCGTCATCATCGACCGTGGCCGCCGCCGTACCGGTCGTCGGATGGTTGGCGTCGGTCACCGCAAAGCTGATGCCGGCAGTCGCCTTGTCGCCATCGCCGTCCGTCACGGTATAGGTCGCCGAGGCCGCACCGGCCCCGATGACCGGACTGTTGGCAGTGAATGAATAGCTGCCGTCGGCCTTGACCTTGATAAAGCCGTCACCGATGTCGATCGCCTGCGAGTAGCCGTCGCCGCCGAAGACCAGGGCGGTGGCGCCAATATGCGTCACCGTGGCGCCGTCGGCGCCGGCGACGAAGTCCAGCGTGCCGGTGATGGTCGCACCTTCAAGAACATTCTGCGAAGCCTCGGTCGTGGCCGTCGGCACATCGTCGACGATGTTGACCGACAGCGTGCCGTTGACGCTCTGCGCGTCCTGGTCGGTGAGCGTGACGGTGAAATTCTCGAACAGGCTGTTGGTGCCCTGGACGGCCGGATGCGCCTCATTGTCGAGGAGCGTGTAGGTGTAGCTCACCTGACCGGTCGCGGCGTCGTAGGCCGTCACCGTCAGCGTGTTGCCCAGCGCCGTCGTGAACGAGCCCGCCGTGAACACGCCATTGGTGATGAAGTTGTGGCCGTCGATCGCCAGCGAGGCGATGCCGTCGGGCGAGGAAATGGCGAAGGCGCCGCCTTGCGTGGTGCTTTCCTTGGAACTGTCGGAGCCGTCCGACTCACCGGATCCACGGTTGGCCAGCAGGTCATTTTCGTTGACGACGACGTCGCCGCCACCGGCCGCCGGCGTCAGGTCGCTGATCGTCGGTGTCGAATTGCCGATCGAGATCGTCAACGTCGTGTGCGACAGGTCTCCGTCACCGTCCTTGATCGTATAGGTGAACACGTCGTGGACGCCGCCAGGCGTGCCGGCATCGCGCACATAGGTGTAGGAGCCGTCCGCCTGCAGCGTCAGCGTGCCATAGGCGCCATGGATCGGCGTGTTCAGCGTGATGCCGCTGTCCAGATCGGCATTGGTCGCGCCGGCGGCAACGCCCGCAACCTTCGCGTCATCGGCGCCCTTGGTGTCGGCGCCTGCAGCATTGCCGTCGCTGCCGGCGCCGCTGATCACATTGCCGCCAATCGGCGCGTGCGAACCCGCCGCCACCGCGTCGGTGTCGGCAACTGCCGTCGGTGCGTCATCGATGATATTGATGACCAGATTGCCGGCCGGGGCCGGATTGCCATTTGCATCCGTCACCGCGACCGGGAAGCTCACATTGGTGGCGTTGCCAGCGGTGTTGTCGAGAAGCGTGTAGGTGTAGTGGATGGTGCCGATGCCGGTCGCCGCATCGAAGACATAGCTCGCCGTCAGCGAGCCCGTCGCATCGGTGAAGGTTTGATCCACCGCGCTCAACACATGGCCGCCGAGCGAGACCACCGACACACCGTCCGGCGAGGTGAAGCCGATGTTGCCCGAGGTCGTCTCCGAGGACGCGGACGCGTCCGAGCCCGCAGGCTCGCCGCCACGCGCCGGCAGGCCGGCCTCGTTGACTGTTGCCGAGCCTATGAGATCGATCGAGGGGGTGGAGTCTTCCTTTTCCGCAACGCCAATCGTCAGCTCGCGCCGGTCCAGCAACCCGAACTGCAAGTCTGTCGGGGGCAACAGGGCCGAAAGGCCGAACCCGTCACCGATGCCGCCGGGGGGGATTTCGAAATTCCCGCCTGCACTGGGTGGCGAACCGCCCGCGCCGGCCGACATGGAACCGTCGGCGCCGAAGGCAACGTCGACATGGCTTGCCTCGAGCGCGGCCAGCAACGCAACGCGCGGCACCTCGACGTCGCCAATGACGAAGGTCGGCACGTTCAAGGCGCCATCCTTGATCACGATCACCGAGCCGTCGGCCTGCTCGAGCACAAGGTTGTGGCCGTCGACCTTGATGTTGTCGATGGAAACGTTGGACGGAAGTTTCACGATGTTGCTGGCGTCAGCCACATATTCATGGGGTGCCGTCGCTGCGGGTGCGTTCGCTGTCGCCGGCGCATCCGGCTTGACAGGTGCTCCGCCACCAACATCGACCGGCACCGGTTCAGCCGCTGCCGGCGCGGGCTGCTGGGTCGAAGTTGCTTGTGCGACCAGGATCTCTCCCGGCGATGCCTGACCATTGTGTTCGCTGGACGCGGAATGCTCGTTCAAGGAACCCGAAGAACTGTCCAACTCATTATTGGTGATCATTGCTGAAACCCCTCCGACATTTCCCGGCAAGAGACATTGGCCACTTCTGCTTTGCAACAACCCCGCAATCTATTTCATATACTCCGCTATGCTTGCCCCAGCATTTTTTGCACGTTGGTAAACCTCGAACATATAACCTGATATATGTCGGCTTCTGCGTAGCGCGCTCGGTGGAGGTTCGCCGCGGTCTCTTGGTAAATAGGAGTATAAAATCGAATAAAATTTTAGATAAAATAGACAAAGCCACTTGCCGTAAAGTTATCCACCTTCCTTTCCAATAATTTGAGACAAGATTGGTAGCGTCCACAGTCAAAGGTGGGCGCTATGAAAAAAGAAAAATCAGTCCTGGGAAAAACCGGGCTCAAGGTGCTCCTGCTGGCAATCGGCCTTGTCGGCCTGGCAGGACCTTCATTCGCAAGTGCCGTTTCCGGGGAGGCTGCCGCTACCGGCACGCCTCTGGAAAGGGTCCTGACGCCGCCCTGCCTCGGCGGTGTTTCGCTGGCGAGGCCGCAGCCCTGGCAGCCTGTGGCTCCCTACCGGATCAGCATGGTTTTTGGCAGCTACGGCCCGGCATTTGCTGATCGCGGGGATGGTTCGTCGACGGCGCGAGCTGATCCCGGGATAGATCCGGTGCAGACGGCATCGATTATTCCCGGTGTATTCGGATCGGTCGCCTTGTCCATGCGCAATTTTCCGGTGTCGGCTCGTTGGGCGCCCGTCTACCAGGCAATCATCAGCTGCTCGGCAGGCAGCGCCTGCGAGCGCAAGAGTGCGGCTTTTGCCAGCATGGTCTCCGCCGCCCAGGGCAAGGGGTTCAGCGAGAAGCTATCCTTCGTCAACAGCAGCGTAAATCGCCTGATCGCCTACCGGAAAGACAGCGTTGTCTACGGCAAACTCGACTATTGGGCAAAGCCATCGGAAATTCTCGAACGGCGAGCCGGCGACTGCGAGGATTTTGCCATCCTCAAGATGACGGCTCTGCTTAGGGCCGGCATTCCAACGCAAAGCATGGCGCTCGTTGTTCTCCAGGACCGCAAGCGAGGCTTCTTTCACGCGGTGCTGTCGGTGAGCACTGGCAGCGGCACCTTCATTCTCGACAGCCTCAGCAACACCGTCGTGCGCGACAGCGATCTTCCCGACTACGTTCCGCTCTATTCGTTCAGCACGGACCGGGCCTGGATCCACGGCTCGAAACCGGGCGCAGCCCAGATGGCTGAGATCAAAGGCGGCTTCGCGACCGTTGCGCCGGGCGAAGGCGTTCAGCGATAGATTTTCCGGCAAGATCACATGTCGCCAAAAGTGATTTTGGGACAATGTTTTGCATGAAAACCAGAGCGTGAGCGCATCGGCTGAATCGGGTCAACGTGACGCGCCTCAGCCGCCGAAGACGAACGCCATCAGCAATTCCGGCTCGACCACCGGGGCTCGCACAACATTCAATTGACCCCGGTATCGACGTTCACCGGCGCCGATGACAAAGCCCGTAGCCACCGGCGCTTGGCCATTGGCGTCGAGCCGCGCGAAAATGTCGGCTACATTGAGGTCCAGCGCCAGCTTGAGGTCATGGCGCGCATCGTCGTTTGGAGCTATCGGCAATTGACGCTTGACCAGTTGCTGGAACGGCGCGTTGAACGTCAGGATCTTCTTCGACGATGCCAAGGCAAAGGCCGGCGACGGGCAGGCGACCACTATGGCGTTGATGGTGTTGATCGACGCAAGCCTTCGCAAGGTCAGGTTTTCTTCCCCCAATCCACGCATGCAGGCCACCCTGATCGCAGATGTCAGGTTACCTGTTTGTGCCTGACTGTCGGCGATCTCATCGATGAGCATCCCGATCGTGCACTTCCTGCTTTCGGCCATCTGCTTCAGCGTGACCCAGAAAGCCCGCTCCAAACGGATGCCGCGTCGTACGCCGCCGCGTGCCACAACCCGAAATTCCAGCCCAAAATCCTCAGCCGTGACAGGATGCAGCAGCCGCTCGCGATCGGGAAGAGGAGAGCTGGCGCTACCGCTCACTCATCGCCTCCTGACGTGCCTTGTTGATCGGCTTCAAGAGGTAGTTCAGGATCGTCTTGCGCCCTGTCTTGATGTCGACGGAACAGATCATGCCCGGGATGATCGAATAGGCCTTGCCGTCTCTTTCGAGCGTCGATTTGTCCGTCGACACGCGCACTTGGTAATAGGGTTCGCCTGTCTTCTGGTCGACCAGGCTGTCGGCTGTGATATTGGAGACCTTACCCTCGATGCCCCCGAAGATCGAGAAATCGTAGGCGGTGACTTTGATAAGCGCGTCCTGGTCCGGCCGGATGAAGGCAACATCTCGCGGTGAAACCCGGGCCTCGACCAGAAGGGTCTCGGAGGTCGGGACGATGCCGGCCACGACCGCGCCAGGCTGGACGAAGGCGCCGACCGTGTTCAGCTCCAGCGTGTTGACAATCCCATCCACCGGAGACCGGATATCCGTGCGCGCGACCTTGTCGGTGGCGCCACGTATGGTCTCATCCACCACCGAGAGATCGGCCAGCGCCTCCGTCAGGTCGCTCAGGGCTTCCTGCTGCAACTGCAGACCTAGCTCGTCGACCTGAAGCTGGGCTTCCGTGATAGCCCCCTTGGTTTTCTTGATGGTTTCACCGGCGAGGTTCAACTGCCCTTGCAGTTCGGTATGCTCGCGCTCGACGCGGATCTGCTCGGTCCTCGCCATCAGCCCCTTTTTGACCATGGAATCGACCAGCTCCTTTTCCTGGTCGCTAACGGCCAGATTCTTGGTGAGACGATCTAGATTGGCAGAGGCTTCGTCCAATTCATTCTGGCGCTGATCGAGGCGCGACTTGAGAACCGACAGCTTGACTTCGAAGTTTTCGCGACGCGCAACCAGCAGCTTCTGCTCGTTTTCGCAGATTTCCGGCGCTGCCTTCTGGATCTCGGGCGGACAGGGAAATGCGCCTTCGAGATTGCCGCTCTGCTCGAACTGGAGCCGCGCAATGCGCGCCTGCAGGGCTCGCGCCTTGGCCTGCTGCTCGCCAAGGCTGGACGTGTTGAGCGTGTTGTCGAGGCGGATGATGAGATCATTCTTCTTCACGACCTGGCCAATCGTCACTGCGATTTCCTGGACGACACCGGCTTCACTCGCCTGAATGATCTGGGTCTTGGAAGCGGGTATCACCTTGCCGTCTCCCCGCGCGATCTCATCGACTTCGGCAAAGGCTGCCCAGGCGACAAATACAACGAAAAGCGCTCCTATGATGAATATGGACGCCGACGCAAAGAGCGGCGGCCGATCTTCCCTGGCAAGCATTTCCTACGCCCCAACGCATTGGATGCATTCAATTTGTTCGATCAGGCGCTTGTTTTCTGCAACGCCTGTATAACCTGGTCCTTCGGTCCGTCAGCAACGATCTTGCCCTGCTCGATAACGATCAGGCGATCGGCCAGTTCAAGCATGCTGAAGCGATGTGTGGACACGATCAGCGTGGTGTCGCGGTCAAAGGCGACCTTGAGCTGCTTTATCAACTGGCGTTCAGATGCGAGATCCATCGAGCCCGATGGTTCATCCAGAAAGACGATTTTCGGCTTGGTCAGCAGCAGGCGTGCGATCGCCACTGTCTGCCTCTGGCCGCCTGAAAGATTGGTGCCACGCTCGCCGACATTCATGTCGTAGCCACGCGGATGGCGTGAGACGAAATCGTCGACGCCAGCCGCCTTTGCCGCGTCGATGATCTGCTCATCGGTAGCCTCCGGGCAAGCCATCAGGAGATTTTCCTTGATGGTGCCCGAGAACAGATCGCCAGCCTGCGCAACGATGCCGACAGCGGCCCGAACTTCTGACGGGTGATACTGGCGAATATCGATCCCATCCAGCAGCAGCTCACCCGAGGTTGGCAGGAACAGCCTGCCGACCAGACGACCCATCGTCGTCTTTCCCGATCCTATGCGACCGATGATGCCGATGCGTTCTCCCGGCTTCACCGTGAAATTCAGACCGGTCAAAACCTCGTTTTCCGCGCCGGGATAGACAAACCCGACATTCCTGAACGCCATCGCCCCGTTGCGAATGGGTCGATTGACGAAACCCACCGTGTCCGGCCGGTCCTCCGGTTGCTCCATGATGGAGTTCACCATCCTCAACGAGAGCATGGCTTGGCGAAACCGTGACAGCGTGATGGCGATCTGGCCGAGCGGAGCCACCGCCCTGCTCGCCAGCATGACCGTTCCTATGATTGCTCCTGTCGAAACATGCCCTTCCGAGAAGGCGTAAGCGCCGGCCACCACAAGAGCGACGGTCACCAGCTGTTGTATCGACTGGGTTATGTTGCCTGCGGCCGCCGACAGCTGCTTGATCTTCTCGGACGTGTTGGCGGCGTTCTTGGAGTGCTCTCCCCATTTTCGCAGCAGATACGCCTCGGCGCGCAGCGACTTGATCGTCTCCAGCGTCGAGATGGATTCGACCAGCAGGGCCTGGCGTTGCGAAGCTTCGTTCATCGAGGCGGCGACGCGCTTGCCTATGCGGCGCTGGGTAATCAAGCCGACGATGACGGACATCACAAAGGCCAGCGCCGGTATGATCACCAGCCAGCCGCCTATCGCATAGATGACGAGAAGAAAGACGAAGACGAATGCCGTGTCGATGAACACGCTGATGGTGTTCGAGGTGAAGAACTCTCTGACGAACTCATATTGCGTGACCCGGTTTGCGTATTCTCCGGTCGAGTCGGGACGCGCCGACAGTGACGAGTTCAGCACTTTTTCGAACAGAAGATACGATATCCGAAGATCCGCCTTGCGCCCGGCATAGTCGATGAGGGAAGCCCTGGCCGTCTTCAAAAGCAGATCGAACAGGATGACGGCGCCGATGCCGATGGCCAGGACCCACAGTGTGGATATTGCCTTGTTCGGCAGGATCCTGTCGTAGACGTTCATCGTGAAGATGGGTGAGGCGATGGCCAGAACATTGATGAATATCGCTGCAAGGACGACTTTCGAATAGGTGCGCCAGAAGGCGCCCATCGTCCCCGTCAGCCAATGGCGCCTTTCGATCTTCTGTGCCGAGCCAACCTTCATCGCCTCGGTGGCATTGGCATAGGTGATCGAGAAGGACGCGCCGCCGCTGATATAGCTGGCAGCCAGATCGGATCTGCTGATCGTGGTGCGGCCGTTCTCCTGGGGCGCGGTCAGGTATTCGCCCGCCTCGATCTCCGCGAGCAGGGCGACAGGCAACTGGCTGGCGCGAAACAGGATGGCGGGCAGATCGACGCGCCCGCGCAGGAAATCGCGATGACTGACATCCTTGACCTCGAGGCCGATGCGCTCGGCAAGGTGCCGAATATCCTCTATCTCAATTCTCGTCTCTGAAATCGGCACCCCGGCAAACAGCACTGTCTCAGCGCTCGGCCGGCCGAGATAGCCGGCAACCGCTGAAAAGCAGGCTTTGAATGCCTCCTTGGGGGAGAGGATGTTGGGTTGCTGGTTCACGATATGCCCGTAAGGACCCTCGCTGGACCTTGCACCGTCCTACTTCTTCCTCACTGGCGCAAGGATATCGAAAGGCAGGTCGTTTTTCTGCTCCGATGGCGTCCGCGCATAGGTTTCAGTGTCCGCGGTTTCTGGTGCGTTGAACTCGGATCGTGCATAGGCCGTCGCTTGCTTTGCCGGCTGAAGACCCATCGTTTTCAGCAATTGACCTGTCGCGGCCAGAAGTCGGTATTGGGCGAACAGCGATGCATAGGATGCTGTGTCCGCCAGCGTTGCCGTGTTGAACCGGGTATTCTGCGCATCGAGCACGTCGAGCAGCGACCGTTGCCCTACCTTGAATTGCTCGCGGTAGGACGAAACCAGCTTTTCACTGGAAGCGGCTTGCAGCCTGAGCGTCTTTGCCAGGTCGGCTTGCCGGAAACGGCGATCCCATGATGTGCGGACAGCCTCCTCGATCTCACGCAAGACCTGGTGATAGGCAAGCCGCTGTTCGCTGGCACGGCGGATCTGCTCCTGTTCATTGGCCTTGTCTATGCCGCCTCGATAGAGGTTCCAACGCAGCACCAGACGCGCCTGGAGATCACTGGCGTCGCCATTGTCGCCGTCAATGTCATACCCTCCCCTGGCACGGCCTTCGGCCAGGACTTCGGGGCCGTATTTCGCCCGGGCCGCATCCACCATGGAAGCAGCAGCGGCGATATCGCTGGTGGCCATGTGAACGCGTGGATTGTTCTGTCGTGCCAGGCCCAGCGCATCGTCAAGTGACCTCGGCAGTGCGGCGGCGACATCACCGGGCCGCGAAGCATTGACCAGCGGTTTGCCGACGGTCTTGAAGAACCGGATCCTGGAGGCTTCCAGTTCTTCGCTCGCCTCCTGCATGCGTGCCTGGGCTGCGAACAGACGCTCTTCGGCCTGCTGCCGGTCGGCCTCGTTCAGCGCCCCGCCCGAGATGCCTTGCCGGATGTCGCCGAGTATCGCCTGATGGAAACCGAGGTTCTTCTTGGCTTCGGCGACGATCGAAGCCTGCAGCATATATTCAAGGTAGTCTTGGACGACCGACAGCCCGATGAATTCCGAGCGTTCCAGCACCCGAAAGGACGCTCCGTCGACCCGCGATGCCTGGCGGTTCAATTCCGCCCGCCGCGCGCCGCTGTCAAACAGCTTCTGTGTGACCACCAGATCCGCTTCCGCCGGATAGAGCGAATCGTCCTCTATCGACAGTGCGCGCCGGGACGAATCGTCGAGGCGACGAACTCCAGCCGATGCCTCGACATCGACACTGGGAAGATAAAGGCCCTTGGCCTGTCGCAACTCGAACTCGATTGCTTCGCGGTTTTCGATTGCTTGTCCAATCTCGGGATTGGATTCCACCGCGACAGCCATCGCCTCCTTGAGCGTGAGCGCATGAGCACTCGCGCAGGTCAGCATTGTAGCCGCCATCAAAAGACCAAGGCGCTTGCCGACGGCCGAGATGCTTGTCTTATTCATATAACCCACCCTAAAGTTTCCCCCAGCACCCTTATTCGAGAGCGCTACGCCAAGCCAAGGCCTGCCTCCGAGAACTATCCACAGTTTCACGAAATGTGTGAGGAATTATTGAATTAGCTCCTGCTAAATCGATGATTCAGGCCACAAGATTGTTAAATGTAGCAAAAATGGCACATAAGCATAGGCCCCCTGCGATCGTATCCTGAGGCTGCCAAGTGGGGAAAAGGACAAAAAACCGAAGGTGGTTAACCAAGGCGGGGAGAATCAAGCAGGGATAGCCGCTATTTGCGACCAGACCGAAGGCGGATCGCTGTTGCAGCAATCTTTTCGGGGGATCAAGGATTGCGACGGCGCCGTGAACTAGATGTTCTCGCGGGTGTAGATCTCGAAGGGCAGGATCGTCGTGAAGTTGCCGCCTTCGTTCGGGGCCGAGACGGAGCGGACCATGCCGGCCAGCGCTTCTTGTGCGATGCGCGCCAACGGGTGCGAAATGACGAAGGTCAGCGTGCCGTCGAGCAGTGCGGCACGGGTCGTGTCCATCAGTTCATAGCCGACGACCACGACGCTGCCGGCCCGCCTGGTGGACCGTAGCGCCGCTATGGCACCGGTGATGCCGCCGCCGGCGACATACAGGCCAGACAGATCCGGATTTTCGTTCAGCAGTTTTTCGGTCATCTCCTGCGCGATGGCGCTGGATTCGAAGGTCAGCAGCGGCTCCAGCAGCGTGAAGCCAGGAGCATGTTCGCGGAAATAGGAACGGAAGCCGCTTTCGTTCATCTCCTGGCAGCGGTAGCGATGGTTGCCGACCAGGATGCCCAGTCTGCCGGGCCCCCGGCAGACATGCTCGAACACCCAGGCCGCGGTGCGCCCGACCTTCCAGTTGTCCAGGCCGATATAGTTGATATGGCCGGTCGCCGAGATCTGCGAGATCAGCGCAAAAACCGGCACGTTGCGGGCCTGCAGCGCGTCCACCGCCTGGGTGACCAGAGGATGGACCGCGGCGACGACGCCGACGGCGTCGCATTCGGCGCCCAGTGCCAGCATCCGCGAGGCGACATTCTGCGGCGACAGATCGTCGAGAAACTCAGTACGCAACTCTATTTCGCAGTCGGGCATCGTTTGGGCCGCAAGGCGCAGTGCATCGGCCATGTTGCGGTAGAAGGCTCGGCCGGGCTGGTGCAGCAGGAAACTCAACCGGTAGCGCGGCCGGGCGGCCGCTATACGGCTGCGCAGCGCGCCCATGCCGTAGAAACCGATCTGCTCCGCCGCCAGCATGACACGCTCGCGCGTGCCCTGGCGGACGGCGCCCGAGCCGCTCAGCACCCGATTGACGGTGGCCACCGAAACATTGGCCTCGGCGGCAACATCCTTGATGGTCGGCCGCTTGTTCTGATCCATTTCGTCTCATCAGCCTATAGCATTTGATACGAAGATATCATTCTTCAGGCAATCCTGAGACGAATGATACAATTCATTTGGAATAAACATTCTATTCTTGATTCATTTTGGATCAAGATGTTTATCTCGGGAAGAAGCAAAGAAGGCGCAAGCACCGCCAGCCCAGGGATAGAAGCAGCACAGCGCAGACAAGGTTCTGACCCTCCGCCCGACGGCGGTGTGAGGCAGCGTGCGCGTGCGAGCCATCCCAGGCACTGCGGGTGGAGTATCCGGGATGGACGATCTCAAATACGGCGTGCGCGACAAGCGCGGCGACTGGAAGCCGAACGGGCGCATCGAGGCCGTGCCGTTGTGGAATTGGCCACCGAGGCTGCCGAAGATCCTGGCGTGGCTGCCCGGTTATATCTGGCCGTGGAACGCCTTCCACATGGCCACGGCGCTCCTTTACTGGTTCTATATCGTCCCCAGCGTCGAGACGATGAAGACGCTCAGCTGGGGTTGGGCGCTCTGGCTCTACGCCGTCAACGCCGCGGCGATCCTGGTCTTCTACGGCATTTTCGAGCTGCGCTATTACGTCAGGCGCGCTCAAGCGACGCGCTTCAAATACAACCACAAATTCCCCGCCGATGCGCCTTCCGACGTGTTCTGGTTCCAGAGCCAGAACCTCGACAACTTCCTGCGCTCGTTCTTCATCACCATCCCGCTATGGACGGTGGTCGAAGTCATCTTCCTGTGGTGCTTTGCCAAGGGCTACGTGCCGTGGGTCGGCTGGCAGGACCACCCCGTCTACCTCGCCGCGCTGGTGCTGGTCGCACCGGCCATTCACGAGGTGCATTTCTTCTTCATCCACCGCCTGATCCACTGGGGTCCGCTCTATCGCTGGATCCACTCCGTCCACCACAATTCGATCAACCCGTCGCCCTGGTCGTCGCTGTCGATGCACCCGGTGGAAGGGTTCCTCTATCACGCGGTCGCCTTCTGGCATCTGCTGATCCCGTCCAACCCCATCGTCGCACTGTTCCAGCTGCATGTCGCCAGCTTTGGTGCCGTCAACGGCCATCTCGGCTTCGAAAAGCTGGAACTCACGCAGGACACAGCCGTATCGAGCCACGCCTACGCGCATTACCTGCACCATAAATATTTCGAGGTGAACTACGGCGGCGACGGGCTGATCCCGCTCGATAGATGGTTCGGCACCTTGCATGACGGCACCAGAGAGGGCGACGCCATGATGGACGCCCGGTTCCAGAAAAAGAAGCAGCGCATGAATGCCAGGGCGTGACCGACGCCGGGCGAAGCATTGATCACGCGACGCGCCGGGAGGGGAGCGTCGGGACGAAGTTTTCCAATCCGTCTGATGACGGCAACCGGGAGGAAATGAAATGAACCATATCACGAAGCTTTTGACGGCGGCGATGACGGCAGCTGTGGTGGCGACAGGTGCCACAGCCGCGATGGCCGATGGGGCGAAGATCTTCGTCATCGGCGGCAAGGCGGACGACCCGTTCTGGTCGAAGGTCAAGAAGGGTGCGGACGACGCCGGCAAGGTCGCCGAACTGACCGGCGGCTCGGTGACCTGGCTCGGCCCGCAGAACTACGACAATCTCGGCCCGGACGCTGCCAAGCTGATCCGCACGGCGCTCAGCCAGAAGCCGAGCGCCATCGTCGGTCCGGACTGGGTGCCCGAGGCCATGGATGACGCCTTCAAGGAAGTCGTTGCCGCCGGCGTGCCGCTCATCATCTACAATTCCGGCGGCATGGACGCAGCCAAGCGGCTCGGCGCCATGAACTATGTCGGCAACGAAGAATACGCTGCCGGTCTTGGTGGCGGCGCCTATTTCGGCAACCATGGCGCCAAGAACGTGCTGTGCGTCAACACCTTGCCGGGCTCCACAAACACGGAAGACCGCTGCAAGGGCATCGCCGACGCCATCGCCAAGAGCGGCGGCAAATCCACCCAGCTGCCGCTGCCCTCATCCAGCTTCGGCAACCCGACCGCGGTCGCCGAGGCGATCAAGGCTGCCGTGCTGAAAGACAACACCCTCGACGGCCTCATCACCATCAGCGCCGGCGACGCCAACAGTGCGGCCAACGCCATCAGCCAGGCCAATCTTGGCGACAAGGTCAAGCTCGCTTCCTTCGACATGGACGAAACCGGCCTGGAGCGCATCAAGGACGGCACGCAGATGTTCTCGATCGACCAGCAGCCTTATCTGCAGGGCTATCTCGCGGTGTCGCTGCTCAACGGCTTCGTCAACTACGGGCTCGACCTGCCGACGAAGCCGGTGCTGACCGGACCGGGGATCGTCGATGCCGCCAACGTCGGCGCGACGATGGGTGGTGCGGCGGCGGGCGCCCGCTGATTGCGCAAACCGAGTGTCCGGCCCCGCCGTGGGTCGGACATCGCCGGCCGGCGCCCCTCCGAGGGCAAGGCACCTAATTGTTCAAGCCAGGGACCACTTCGATGACATCCCAAGCCCATGACCAACCCACAGTGGTAGCGACGGCGCTACCCGCCCCGCATTCCTCGATACCCTCGATCGGCAGGCTCGTGCGGCGCCCGGAGGTCGGCTCGCTGATCGGCATGATCGCCGTGCTGGTGTTCTTCTCGATCTTCGGCGGCGCCAACTTCATGTCGGCCGGCGGTGCCGCGAGCTGGCTCAACGTCGCCTCGGAACTCGGCATCATCGCTCTCCCGGTGGGACTATTGATGATCGCCGGACATCTCGATCTCTCTGTCGGCTCGATGATCCCCGCCAGCTCGATGACCATTGCCATCATCTCGGGCCACTACGACCAGCCGATCATAGTCGGCATCGTCGCCGCGCTCGGCCTCGGGCTGGCCGTCGGCTTCATCAACGGGGTTCTGGTGATCCGCACCAAAGTGCCGTCCTTCGTCGTCACACTGGCAACGCTGTTCGCGCTGGCCGGCCTGACGCTCGGTCTTTCAATCATCCTGTCCGGCAGCACCAGTGTCGCGCTGAAGAGCGGACCGATCGCCAAGCTTGTGTTTGGCGACTATCTCGGCGGCAAGTTCCAGGTGACCCTGTTCTGGTGGATCGCCATCGTCCTGGTCGTCGGGTTCGTCCTGAACTTCTCGCGCTTCGGCAACTGGATCCTGGCCATGGGCGGTGACGCGGTCAGCGCCCGCAATGCAGGCATCCCGACGGACCGGGTCACCATCGCGCTGTTCATGAGCAGCGGCCTGTGCGCGGCCTTCGTCGGCATGTCGCAGGCGATCCTCTACAACAGCGCCCAGGTGGCCGCGGGGCAGTCCTTCATCTTCAACTCGATCATCGCGGTGGTCATCGGCGGCGTGCTGCTCACCGGCGGCTATGGTTCGGTGGTCGGCATCGTGCTTGGCACGCTGACCTTCTCCATCGTCAACCAGGGCATTTTCTACACCGGCTTCGACGCCAATTGGGCGAGTCTGATCATCGGCGTCCTGTTGCTGGCGGCCGTGCTGATGAACAACACCTTCCGCACCATGGCGCTGACCTATGCGCCGCGCACCAAATCGAGGGTTCGCTCATGACCCCGCCCCTGCTCAGGCTGACCGGGATCAACAAGTCGTTCGGTCCAATCGACGTGCTCCACGACATTTCGCTGGAGGTCAACAGAGGCGAGGTGCTGTGCCTGCTCGGCGACAATGGCGCCGGCAAGTCGACGCTGATCAAGATCCTCTCCGGCGTCCACAAACCGACATCGGGCACGATGGAAATGGACGGCAAGGCCGTCGCCTTCGACAGCCCGCGCGACGCCAGCGACCACGGCATCGCGACGGTGCACCAATTCGGCGGGACGTTCCCGCTGATGAGCATCGGCCGTTCCTTCTTCGTCGGCGCCGAGCCGACACGGCGCTGGGGACCGCTCACCATCTACGACCGCAAGCGGGCCAATGAGATCGCCGTCACCGAGATGCGCCAGCTCGGCATCACCCGCATCGACGACGGCGATCGCCTGGTCGGTGGACTGTCCGGTGGTGAGCGGCAGGCGCTGGCGATCGCGCGCGCCGTGCATTTCGGCGCCAGCGTGCTGATCCTCGACGAGCCGACCGCGGCTCTTGGGGTCAAGGAGGCGGCGCACGTCCTGCGCATCGTCCTGCAGGCACGTCGCAAGGGCATCGCGGTCATCTTCATCACCCACAATGTCGTTCATGCCCTGACCGTCGGCGACCACTTCGCCGTCCTCATCAGGGGCGCCAAGGCCGCCGACTTCCGCAAGGGCGAGAAAAGCCGTGAAGCGATCACCGACCTGATGGCAGGCGGCGAGCAGATGGCTGAACTCGAAGCCGAGATCGAGAGCTTCTCGGCGGCTAACGACAGGCATGCGCCGCATGGCGCAAGCCATGCATGAACCCAGTGAAGACGCCCATCTCCTCCTCCCGGGCATCTTCCTGTGCGGCCGGCGGAATGCGTGGTTCCGCCGGCTGTCTTTTCGACCAACCCAAGAACAGACTGCAGGGCGACAATGGCAAGGTGGATTGATGCGTGCGCGGCCGATGAAATCGAGGAAGAGGACGTTATCCGCTTCGATCACGAGGGCCGGACATTCGCCATCTACCGCAGCCCGGACGATGCGTTCTTCTGCACCGACGGGCTGTGCACGCATGAGAAGGTGCATCTGAGCGACGGGTTGGTTATGGAATACAGGATCGAATGCCCCAAGCACAACGGCGTGTTCGATTACCGGACCGGCGAAGCGCTGCGCGCACCGGTCTGCGTGAACCTTAAAATCTACAACACCAAGGTCGAGGACGGCCGCGTGTACATCGAGGTCTGACATGTCCGATACCTTCACCCTTGCGGCTTGCGCCGAAATGCTCTGGCGCGACCGGCCGATGGAATGGCGCGTGCGGCGCCTGACCGAAATGGGCTTCCAGGTCGGCCTCTGGAACTGGCCCGATCACGACCTCGCAATGCTCGAGAAATCCGGCGCGACCTTCTCGATCATGAACGGCTATCTGCGCGGCCGTCTCTCCGATGGCGAGGGCGCCGCGGAACTGCTGAAGACGGCAAAAGAGACGGCGGCGGTCGGCAAACGCCTCGGCGTCGCCCGGCTCAACCTGCACGGTACCGGGTTGGGTGACGGCGGCCTGCCGGTCGCACCCTGCGAGACCGTCACTGGCGCCATGTGGCTCAGGGCACACGACACGCTGAACCGGATTGCGGATCTCGCCGAGGCTGAAGGCGTGACATTCACGCTGGAGAATTTGAACCTTCCGGTCGACCATCCCGGCGTGCCTTTTGCACGAGCCGAAGACACGCTTGCGCTGGTATCGAGCGTCAACCGGCCGGGCCTGCGCCTCAACCTCGACCTCTACCATGCACAGATCGGCGAAGGGAACTTGATCGCGCTGTGCCGCGCCTGCCTGCCATGGATCGGCGAAGTCCAGGTGGCCGACGTGCCGGGCCGAATGGAGCCCGGCACGGGCGAGATCAACTATCGCGGCATCGCCCGCGCGCTGAAGGACATGGGCTACCGCGGGCCGGTGGGCATGGAAGCGTTTGCTTCGGCTGATCCCGAGCCTGCACTGCAGGCCTTCCGTGAAGCTTTCACCGTCTGAGGAACAAGAATGGTCACCAAGAGCAGCCGTCCCACCGTCGCCGACATCCGCGCCATGAAGGGCCGCGGACAAAAGATTTCCATGCTCTACGTCACCTCTCTCGAAGAGGCGGCGGCAGCGAATGCGGCCGGCATAGACATGCTTTCGATCGAGGGGCGCTTCTTCTCGCCCGAGATGCGCGAGGCGGCCGGCGGATGCTTCGTGCAGGTCGGGCTGCCCTACGGTCCCGCCGGCAATCTGGTCACCTCGGAGGATTATCTGAAAACCGCCTACCAGTTCATGCGCATCGGCGGCGACTGCTTCTACTGCGCCGCCTCGCTCGATATCCAGAAGGCGCTCTGCGACAACGCCGTGCCGGTCGTCGCCCATGTCGGCCTGATCCCCTCGCAATGCACCTGGACCGGCGGCTTCAAGGCCGTCGGCAGGACGGCCGAGAGTGCGCGTGCGGTGTGGGATCACGTCAAGTGCCTGGAGGCCATAGGCTGCTTCGGCGCCGAACTGGAGGTGGTGCCCGACCGGGTTGCCGACCTGATTACGAGGAATACGCCCATGATCATGCTTGGCATGGGCGCCGGGCCGCATGCCGACGCGCAGTATCTTTTCAGCGAGGACGTGCTCGGCCACACCGCCGGCCACAGGCCGCGCCATGCCAAGACCTACCGCAACTTCGCCGCCGAATATGAGCGGCTGCAGCGTGAGCGCATCGCCGCCTATCGCGAGTTCATATCCGACGTGCAGACGGGCGCCTACCCCGAGCCCCAGCACGTGGTCCCCGTCACCGACGACGAGCTTTCTGCTTTCAAGATTGCCCTGGGTCTTAAGTGATTTGCCTAGATGGAGCGGATAATCATTTGTCCGTCGGGCGGCAATCAGGCACATCCCAGTAGGGCGGATCACCGATTGCACTGATCAGGCATTCCGCGAACGCCTTGAGCTTGGCCGATGGCGGCGGTCCTTCAGGATACGCGATATAGATGAATTCGCCTTCGGCCTCGACGCCGATATCGACGATCTTGAGCTCACCGGTTCTGATTGCTCCTCCGGCAATGAATGTCGGCAGCAAGGCTATTCCTAGACCCGCGGTCGCAGCCTCACGCATGACGTCACCATTGTTGACGAGCAACCCGATCCGACCCCGGACAATCGCAGCGCCGTCGGGGCTGGGAAAGCGCCAATCGGCGACGCCACGATGGGTGTAGAAAATGCCCCGATGGCTGGCCAGGTCAGCCATTGACGCAGGCGCGCCGTTCCGGGCGATATACTCCGGCGACGCGACGAGAACGCGTCGGCTCGCCGCGAGGCGCCATGCTATCAGCCGCGAATCCTGGATCGCGCCGTGTCGCACAACCGCATCGTAACCATCGGCAGCGGCATCGGCGCGCCGGTCATCGAGATCGAGCGTCAATTCGATCCCTGGATGGCGCGCCAGGAAAGGGTAAAGCGCCGGCCCGAGATGCATGCGTCCAAATGTGACCGGCGCCGAGATACGCAGCGGCCCGACCAGTTCGCCGCGTCGTTCCGCCATGTCGGCTCCGGCGTCCTCCACTTCCCTGACGATGCGGCGCGCTCGTGTGAGGAAGGCTATCCCATCCTCCGTCAGGGTAAGTCTGCGCGTGGTACGATGCAGCAAGGTCGTGCCCAGGCTTCTTTCGAGGTCGGCCAAACGCTCGCTCACCACCGATTTGGACAATCGTTGACGCCGGGCGGCTTCGCTGATCGAACCGGCTTCCGCGACGGTGACGAACGTGCCGATGCCTTCAAGCTTCATGATTGTCCGCATTTTCCGAATTCGAGTTCCCGAATTATATGGCTAATCAGAACGAAAGTCCTGCGCCATACTCAAGCAAGGTACAGATGATGGTCACGAGACTGGGACCAATTGGCGGAGATTAAGAGATGTTCAGGTTCCTGCTTGGCCTTTTTGGCATGCTTGTGATTTCATTGCCTGCTGCAGCGCAGGTTCAATCGCTGCCCCCTGGCTTCCAGACGCAGGATATCAAGGTCGGTGACGTGACGCTGCATGTCCGTGTGGGCGGACAGGGCTCCCCGGTGGTTTTGATACATGGTTTCGGTGACACCGGTGATATGTGGGGGCCGCTGGCCACCGAACTGTCCCGCGATCACCGGATCGTCATTCCGGATCTGCGGGGTATGGGTCTGTCGTCCCATCCAGTCGATGGCTACGACAAACGGACACAGGCGGCCGACATCCGCGCAATTCTGACCGCGCTTGATATCGACCATGCCACCATTGTCGGGCACGATATTGGCACGATGGTCGCCTACGCCTATGCGGCACGTTATCCGGACAAGACCGAAAAGCTGGTGGTGATGGACGCGCCGGTTCCCGGCATTCCGCCCTGGGATGAGATCGTGCGCAGCCCGGCGCTGTGGCATTTCGACTTTGGCGGGCCGGATGCAGAGCGGCTGGTGGCGGGACGTGAACGCATCTACCTTGATCGTTTCTGGAACGAATTCGCAGCCGATCCGTCCAAGATCAACGAAGCAACGCGTGAACACTATACCAAGTTCTACGCCCTTCCGGGAGCGATGCGCTCGGCCTTCGCGCAGTTCCGCTCTATCCGGCAGGACGTCGAAGACAACAAGGTATCCATGATGACGAAACTCACCATGCCAGTGCTGGCGATCGGCGGCGAAAAATCCTTTGGAGCAACCGAGGCGATCGTCATGCGAAATGCGGCGACGGACGTGACCGAAGTTGTGGTCCCCCATTCGGGACATTGGCTCATGGAAGAGCAGCCGGAGGCCACGATCGCAGCCGTGCGGACTTTTCTCGACCGGAAGTGAGGCGCACAAGTCTTCGCCGGCGAGTTCCTTGGCTTGATCCTCAATCGTATCGCCCTGACTGACAGAAAGATTCCGAAGCCGGTCAAAGCAGATGGAGGTGCCAGCCTGCTGCTCCGTACCGAGACAATTCAGATAATGCCTCGGCTGCGCCACTCGCAACGGTTGTAGACACTTACCGGGTAACGCCGATCCGTGGATTCGCCCCCCACGCCGGGGCCGCATTGCCTTCTGCAACCGCTCGCTGGATAGTCTCGGCAATGTTCGAGACCCTGGCGACTCACTGGCCCCAAATCCTTGCGATCATCTCGGTGGTGATGGCGACCGTCGGCATCATCCACGTCGTCATGACCAAGGAAGATGTCCGCGCAGCCACCGGCTGGGTCGGCGTGATGGTGCTGTCGCCTATCATAGGCGTGCTGATCTATGCCGTCGCCGGTATCAACCGCATCCGTCGCGCCTCGATCAGCGCGCAGCGCCCGCTTACCGGCGGCGCGGTGTCCGCCAAGCATGAGCGCGACGTTGCCGCCGAAGAGGCCCTGATCGTCGAGCGATACGGGCAGCGGTTCACCGGTCTGCGGACACTGGGCGACAGGGTGGCGCGGCGCGCGCTCCACCCTGGAAACGCGATCGATGTGCTGGAGACAGGCGACGAGGCCTATGCCGCCATGTGCGCGGCGATTGACGGCGCCGAGCGCAGCATCCTGCTCGAGACCTATATTTTCGACAATGATGCCGTCGGCATGCTCTTCGTCGAGGCGCTCGCCGGCGCCGTCCGGCGCGGCGTCACGGTCCGCGTGCTGATCGATGCCGTCGGCGCCCGCTATTCCGTGCCGAGCATCCTGGGGCATCTGCGCAGCGCCGACATCACCGCCGATGTCTTCAACGGCAACATCGTCATGGGCCTGCGCCTGCCCTACGCCAATCTCAGGACCCACAGGAAGATCCTGATCATCGACGGTAAGGTCGCCTTCACCGGTGGCATGAACATCCGCAAGGGCTTCTCGGCCGAGTTCGCCGGTTCCAACTGCGCGAGGGACACGCATTTCCGGGTCACTGGTCCGGTCGTCGCCGATCTCTTCTCGGTCGCCGCCGAGGATTGGCGCTTCGCGACCGACGAACCGTTGAAGGGCGATGCCTGGCGAATTGGGCCGCTGTCGCCGGCGCCCGGCCTGCCCATGCTGGTGCGGGCGGTCGCGTCCGGCCCGGACGCCAGCATCGAGACCAACCACAAGCTGCTGATCGGCGCGTTCTCCGTCGCCCGCAAATCGATCCGCCTGATGTCGCCCTATTTCCTTCCGGACCGTGAACTGATCAGCGCCTTGGCCACAGCTGCAAGGCGCGGCGTCGAAATCGACATCGTGGTGCCGGCGGTCAACAACCTTTTCCTTGTCGACCGCGCTATGACGGCGCAGTTCGATCAACTGCTGAAGAACTATTGCCGCATCTGGCGCACGAAGGGACCGTTCGACCATTCGAAGCTGCTTTCGATCGACGGCGTGTGGGCGTATGTCGGCTCTTCCAACCTTGACGCCCGGTCGCTGCGGCTGAATTTCGAGATCGACCTCGAGGTCCTCGACGCCGGCTTTGCCAGCGAGATCGGGGCACGGATCGGATCGGCGCTCGCCACCGCAGTGCCGGTGACGCTCGACGCCTTGCGGGCTCGACCTTTCCTAATCAGGCTGTTCGACCGGGTATTGTGGCTCGGTTCGCCCTATCTCTAGCCAAGGTTGGCGCGTGTGAAGCCTGCCTGTCATGGAATATATGCCCACGGCGCCTATTTTGATTGTAGCCCGGTTCCGAATTGAAGCCAGCGAGGACGAGCAGCACGGATATGCACAGAACTGGACGCAGCCTTCCGGCAAGCATGCTTCTATCCATTCGCGACCGCAGGATGCGGAAGGCAAACGCCGGTGCGCCCAAGCGGACAGGCACAACCGGAACGCTGGTTGCCTCCTACAACGTCCACAAATGCATCGGCCTCGACAGGAAGTTCGATCCCGAGCGGACCAGCCGCGTCATCCGCGAAATCGATCCTGACGTGATTGCGCTGCAGGAAGCCGACAACCGCTTCGGCGACCGTGACGGGCTTCTCGACCTGTCTCGCCTGGAACATGAAACCGGCCTGGTGCCGGTGCCGATTGCGGCCAATGGCAAGGGGCATGGCTGGCATGGCAATGTCCTGCTGTTCAAGAAGGGCGTCGTCCGCGACGTGCATCAGATCAGGCTGCCGGGGCTGGAGCCACGCGGCGCCGTGGTGGCGGAGATCGATCTTGACGGAAACCGGACCCTGCGCGTCATCGCCGCCCATCTCGGTTTGCTGCGCCGGTCCCGCTCGCAGCAGGCCCGTGTCGTGCTGGATATCATGAACAGCCCCGATGCCACGCCGACGCTCCTGCTCGGCGATCTCAACGAATGGCGGCTCGGCAACCGCTCCGCGCTGAATACGCTGCATGTCACCTTTGGCCCGCTGCCGCCGGCAGTGCCCACCTTCCCGTCGAACCTGCCGCTGCTGGCGCTCGACCGCATCATGGCCAACCGGCACGGCATGATCTCGGCCGTGGAGGCGCATGACACGCCGCTTTCGCGTGTGGCGTCCGACCACCTGCCGTTGACGGCATTTGTGCGCCTGTAAGGCAAATTGTCCCGCCGATGACGCCCAACCTGGCGTCCACGGCTATGAAAAGCGATATTGGAACGCTAAGCCTTCCCGCGAGTTCATATGATTGAACCCTAGGAGTGTACGAGACATGAAAAACCTATTCCTGGCTTCGGTGATGGCATTGGCCGCAACGGCCGCCGTCATTGCGCCAACGCAAGCCGCAAGCTTGATTATCCAGTCCGACGACAACCAGTACTCATCGGACGATCAGCCCGACAACGGTGGCCAGATCATCATCCGCCGCCATCATGACCGTCATTACGATGACAACCAATATGGTGACGATCAGAACGACGGCGCGCAGTTTGGCGACTATCAAGGTGGTGAGTATCGCCGCCACCACCGGCGCGATTACGATAACCAGTATGGTGACGACAGCGTACAGTTCGGTGATTACCAGGGCGGCGAATATCGCCGCTACCACCGGCATCACCGCTGTCATATCGAACTGGTCAGGACCTGGCGCCACCACCACAGGGTGATCGAGGAAGTCCGCGTCTGCGGTTGATCTCGCCCGGAACAACCGGTCGGCACAAGCCGGCCGATTTTCGTTTTGATGATCAGCTGACGAAAATAACGCTGCAATTCGAGGTCGGTGATGTGCGACGGCATCGAACTCGCCTTCGACGGCGGCCCGCTGATGCGCATGTATCCGGCGCGCCGGCCGTCAGGACGCGACCGCGGAAACAGCAGAAATCGAGGTGAATGACCGCCGGCAAAGCCGGTCAAACCTGTCCAACTGTTAATTCGACTTGGGTCGGTTTCGGCCATATTGGTTGATGGGGGTGAGAGATGCCGCCATGGACCAGCAGTTGGAAATACCCCTGCAGACGCCCCTGCAAACGAATGTCGCGCAACGCCGTTCGCGCGGCTGGATTCCCTGGCTGATCTTCCTCGCCGTCGTTGCCGCCACCGGCACCTATCTCTACCAACGCTCGCATGTTGAGGCCAGGCAACCGAGCAACAGGAGGGGGGCGCAGCCGATGTCGATCGGCGCCGCCACCATCGAGAAGGGCACGATAGACGTCACACTCGACGCGCTTGGCACGGTGACCTCGCTCTCCACCGTCACGGTCAAGCCGCAGGTCACCGGCCCGCTTGTCCAGGTGAACTTCAAGGAGGGTCAGGACGTCGTCAAGGGCGACCTGTTGGCTGAGGTCGATCCCCGTCCCTACCAGGCAGCACTCGCTCAGGCCCAGGGCCAGCTTGCGCGCGACCAAGCGATGCTGAAGGACGCCCAGCTCGACCTTGCACGCGACAAGACACTGGTGACCCAGGGCGCGGCGACGCATCAAACGCTCGACGCGCAGGTCGCCCTGGTCGCGCAGGACGCCGGCACCATCCAGGTCGACCAGGCCTTGGTTCAGACCGCCACCCTCAATCTCGACAATTGCCGCATCCTGGCTCCGGTCGACGGCCGCGCCGGCCTGCGCCAGGTGGATGAGGGCAACTACGTGACGCCGGGCGATGCCAACGGCATTGTCGTCATCACAAGGCTGCAGCCGATCAGTGTCCTCTTCACCGTGCCCGAGGACGACTTGCCGGAGATCGCGCAGCGCCTGCAGCAGGGCGCCACGCTGCCCACCACCGCCTTCGACCGCGCCGTCAGCAAGAAGCTCGCCGACGGCCAGCTTGAAACCTTCGACAGCCAGATCGATCCGAGCACCGGCACCATCAAGCTGAGGGCGGGTTTCGCCAACGAAACGCGCATTCTCTATCCGAACCAGTTCGTCAACATCGAGCTGCTGGTGGACGAGCACAAGGACGTGGCGATCGCCCCGATCGCCTCGATTCAGCGCGGCCAGCCCGGCACCTTCGTCTATCTGGTCAATCTCGACAGCACCGTCGCCGTGCGCAAGGTCACGCTTGGCGTCACCAATGGCGAGCACGTCGAGATCCTGGCGGGCCTGACCCCCGGCGACCGCATCGTCGTCGACGGCGCCGACAAGCTTCGCGACGGGGCCCATATCAACCTGCAACAGGACGGCCAGACACAGGCTCCGGCACTGACACCCCCGCAGGCCTCGGCGCCTGCGCAGCCACCCGATCAGCCGACATCCGTGACGCCGAAGCCGGACGACACCGGCAGGCACGAGGGCCAGGGCCGCAAGCATCGCCATGCGGAGTCCGGGCAGCAGCAATGAGCCCGTCGCGAGCCTTCATTCTGCGGCCGGTGGCGACATCGCTGTTCATGGTCGCCATCATGCTGTCCGGCCTGCTGGCTTACCGCTATCTGCCGGTCTCGGCGCTGCCCGAGGTCGACTATCCGACTATCCAGGTACAGACCTTCTATCCGGGCGCAAGCCCGGACGTCATGACGTCCTCGGTCACCGCACCGCTGGAGGTCCAGCTCGGGCAGATCGCCAACCTGAACCAGATGAATTCGGTCAGTTCGGCCGGCTCCTCGGTCATCACGCTGCAGTTCAGCCTGGCGATCTCGCTCGATGTCGCCGAGCAGGAAGTGCAGGCGGCCATCAACGCCGCCGGCAATCTGCTGCCGGCCGATCTGCCGGCGCCGCCGATCTACGCCAAGGTCAATCCGGCCGATGCGCCGGTGCTGACGCTCGGCCTGACGTCGGACACGATGCCGCTGCGCGAAGTGCAGCAGCTTGCCGACACAAGGCTGGCGCAGAAGATCTCGCAACTGGCGGGCGTCGGTCTGGTCAGCCTCAGCGGCGGCCAGCGCCCGGCCGTGCGCGTCCAGGCCGATCCGCGCAAGCTCGCCGCCTATGGCCTCAATCTCGACGATCTGCGCACCACGCTGGGCAGCGCCAACGTCAACACGCCGAAAGGCAATTTCGACGGGCCGTCGCGGGCCTACACCATCAACGCCAACGACCAGCTGAAAAGCGCCGAGGAATACCGCTCGCTGATCGTCGCCTACAAGGACGGCGCCCCGGTGCGGCTGAGCGATGTGGCAACGGTGGTCGACGCCACCGAGAACAACAGGCTGGCGGCCTGGATGAACAGCACGCCGGCCATCATCGTCAACATCCAGCGCCAGCCCGGCGCCAACGTCATCGAGGTGGTCGACCGCATCAAGGCGCTGCTGCCGCAATTGCAGGCCTCGCTGCCAAGCACTGTCGACGTCAAGGTGCTGACCGACCGTACCACCACCATCCGCGCGTCCGTGCGCGACGTCGAATACGAACTCACGCTCGCCGTCATCCTCGTCGTGCTGGTCATTTTCGTCTTCCTGCGCAGCGCCCGTGCGACGCTCATCCCGAGCCTCTCGGTTCCTCTGTCGCTGGTCGGCACGCTGGGGGTGATGTACCTGTTCGGCTTCAGCCTCGACAATCTTTCGCTGATGGCGCTCACCATCGCCACCGGCTTCGTCGTCGACGACGCCATCGTCGTCATCGAGAACATCGCGCGTTATGTCGAGGAAGGTGCGACGCCGCTGCAGGCGGCGCTGAAGGGATCGCAGCAGATCGGTTTCACCATCATATCGCTGACCTTCTCGTTGATCGCCGTGCTGATCCCGCTGCTGTTCATGGGCGATGTCGTCGGCAGGCTGTTCCGCGAATTTTCCATCACGCTCGCCACCACCATCCTGATTTCCGCCGTGGTATCGCTGACGCTGGTGCCGATGGCCTGCACCAAGCTGCTCAAGCCGTTGTCGGCGGTGCGCGAGAACGCCCTGCAGCGCGCCAGCCGCGACTTCTTCGACTGGGTGATCAGGGGTTACGGCCGCGCGCTGACCTGGGTGCTCGACCGGCAGACGCTGATGCTTCTGGTGGCGGCTGCCACGCTGGTGCTGACGGCTGCACTCTACGTGGTCATCCCAAAAGGTTTCTTCCCGGTGCAGGATACCGGCGTCATCCAGGCCATCACCGAGGCGCCGCAATCGGTGTCCTACGCCTCGATGGCCGAGCGGCAGCAAGAGCTGGCCACGATCATCCTGAAAGACCCCGATGTCGACAGCCTGTCGTCCTTCATCGGCGTCGACGGCACCAACACCACGCTCAATGTCGGCCGCATCCTGATCAACCTCAAGCCGCATGAAAAGCGCACCGCCGACATCACGCAAGTCATAGCAAGGCTGAAGCAGGCGACCGCCGCCACGGCCGGCGTCACCCTCTACATGCAACCGGTGCAGGACCTGACCATCGACGGCACGGTCAGCCGTACGCAGTATCAATTCGTGCTGCAGGACGCCAATCCTGACGAGTTGACGCTGTGGACGCCGAAGCTGCTGGCTAGATTGAACACGCTGCCTGAGATCGCAGACGTCGCCAGCGACCTGTCGGATGCCGGGCTCGCCGTCTTCGTCGACATCGACCGCGACCAGGCGGCACGCTTCGGCATCACGCCGGCGACAATCGACAACGCGCTCTACGACGCCTTCGGCCAACGCATCGTCTCGACCATCTTCACCACATCCAGCCAGTACCGGGTCATTCTCGAAGCAGATCCCTCCTTGCAGGATTCGCTCAACGCACTGTCCTCCGTCTACCTGCCGTCATCGAGCGGCGGCAGTCCGGTGCCGCTGGCCGTGGTCGCCAGCACTCACGTCGCGACCGCACCGCTGCAGATCTCCCATATGGGGCAATTCCCCGCCACCACCGTGTCGTTCAACCTGGCACCCGGCGTGTCGCTTGGCGAAGCGGTCACCGCGATCCAGCAGGCCCAAAGCGAGATCGGCATGCCGCTCAGCGTCATCACCAATTTCCAGGGAGCGGCGCGCGCATTCCAGGCTTCGCTCGACAACACGCTGTTCCTGATCCTGGCGGCGGTGATCACCGTCTACATCGTGCTCGGCGTGCTCTATGAGAGCTTCATCCACCCGATCACCATCTTGTCGACACTGCCTTCGGCCGGCGTCGGCGCGCTGCTGGCGTTGATGATCGCCGGCGAGGATCTGACCATCATCTCGATCATCGGCATCATCCTCTTGATCGGCGTCGTCAAGAAGAACGCCATCATGATGATCGACTTCGCGCTCGACGCGCAGCGCAACGAAGGCAAGGCGCCGCGCGAAGCCATCTACCAGGCCTGCCTGCTGCGTTTCCGCCCGATCCTGATGACGACGCTGGCGGCGATGCTTGGCGCGCTGCCGCTGATGCTCGGCACCGGCGTCGGCTCGGAACTGCGTCATCCGCTGGGCGTCACCATTGTCGGCGGCCTGCTCGTCAGCCAGTTGCTGACGCTGTTCACGACGCCGGTCATCTATCTCTGGTTTGATCGCCTTGCCGCCCGGCTGCAAGGCGCCCAGCCCGACCTTCCGCCTGCGTATGGCGCGGACGCCGCGCCATGAACCTGTCGGTTCCCTTCATCCGGCGCCCGGTTGCAACGACCTTGCTGACCTTCGGCCTGCTGGCGGCAGGACTGGTGGCGTTTCCGCAATTGCCGGTGGCGCCGCTGCCCGAGGTCGATTACCCCGTGATCTCGGTGCAGGCATCGCTGCCGGGCGCCAGTCCGCAGGTCGTGGCAAACACGGTCGCCAGCCCGCTCGAACGGCATCTCGGCGAGATCGCCGATGTCAACGAAATGACGTCGTCGAGCAGCGTCGGCAGCGCGCGCGTCACTTTGCAGTTCGGCCTCGATCGCGACATCGACGGTGCGGCACGCGACGTCCAGGCGGCGATCAACGCGGCGCGCGCCGACCTGCCGTCCAGCCTGCATTCCAGCCCCACCTATCGCAAGGTCAATCCCGCCGACGCGCCGATCCTCATTCTCACCCTCACCTCCGACACTTTGTCCAAGGGACAGCTCTACGATGCCGCCAGCACCGTGCTGGCGCAGAAACTCTCGCAAGTCGATGGCGTTGGCGAGGTGTCGGTGGGCGGCAGTTCGCTGCCGGCGGTGCGCGTCGAGCTCAATCCGCAGGCGCTCTACAATTACGGCATCGGGCTGGAGGATGTGCGCGCGGCCCTCGCCTCGGCCAATGCCCACAGCCCGAAGGGCGCCATCGACGTCGGCCCGCAGCGCTATCAGATCTACGCCAACGACCAGGCCAACCATGCGGACGCCTATCGCTCGCTGGTGGTGGCCTATCGCAACGGCGCGCCGGTGCGGCTTTCCGACGTCGGCCAGGTCAACGATTCCGTCGAGAACATCCGCAATGCCGGGCTTGCCAACGGCAAGCCGGGGGTGCTGATCATCCTCAACCGATCGCCCAATGCCAACATCATCGCCACGGTCGACCGCGTAAAGGCGCTTATGCCGTCGCTGCGCGCCTCGATCTCGCCGGCCATCGATCTGTCGCTGGCGGTCGACCGCTCGACCACCATCCGCGCCTCGCTGCGGGAAGTCGCGCAGACGCTGATGATCGCCATCGGCCTGGTGATCCTGGTCGTCTTCGCCTTCCTGCGCGACGCGCGCTCGGCACTGGTGCCGATCGTGGCGGTGCCGGTGTCGCTGGTCGGCACGCTGGGCGCCATGTACCTGCTCGGCTTCAGCATCGACAATCTGTCGCTGATGGCGCTGACAGTGGCCACCGGCTTCGTCGTCGATGACGCCATTGTCGTGCTTGAGAACATCTCCCGCCACGCCGCTTCCGGCATGGGCCGCATTGAGGCGGCGATCAAGGGCGCGCAGGAAGTTGGCTTCACCGTGCTGTCGATGAGCCTTTCGCTGATTGCCGTCTTCATTCCCATCCTGCTGATGGGCGGCATCATCGGCCGGCTGTTTCGCGAGTTCGCAATCACGCTGTCGGCCGCAATACTGGTCTCGCTCGCGATTTCGCTGACCACCACCCCGATGATGTGCTCGATCCTGCTGCGCGGCGAAAAGGGTCGCAGCCATGGCCGTCTCTACCGCTTCAGCGAGCGCGTCTTCGACGCCATGCTGAGCGGCTACCGCCGGTCGCTCTCCTGGGCGCTGGACCATCCGCTGCTGATCATGGCGGTACTCGCGGCAACGCTCTGCCTCAATGGCTATCTCTACGTCACCATCCCCAAAGGGTTCTTTCCTCAGCAGGATACCGGCCGGCTTGTCGGCTCGATCCAGGCCGACCAGGCGACCTCCTTCCAGCTGATGTCGCAAAAACTCAGCCAGTTCGCCGGCATCGTCAGCAAGGACCCTGCCGTCGATGCCGCTGTCGGCTTCACCGGCGGCGGCCAGACCAATTCCGGCTCGATGTTCGTGTCGCTGAAGCCGCTGGCCGAACGCAAGGTTTCCGCCGACCAGGTGATCGCCCGGCTACGGCGCGAACTCGCGGTGGTGCCGGGCGCCACCCTCTTCCTGCAGGCGGTGCAGGATATCCGCGTCGGCGGGCGTCAGTCGAACGCGCAGTACCAGTACACGCTGCAAGGCGACAGTTTCGACGACCTCGCGCGATGGGCGCCGAAACTCGCGGCGGCACTGCAGACCGAGCCGAAGCTGACCGACGTCAACAGCGACCAGCAGAACAAGGGCCTGGAGGCGGACATCGTCATCGATCGCGACACCGCGACGCGCCTTGGCGTCACCGTCGGCCAGATCGACAACACCCTCTACGATGCCTTCGGCCAGCGCCAGGTTTCCACCATCTATGTGGCGCGCAACCAGTACCACGTCATCATGGAGGTGGCGCCGCAATACTGGCAGAACCCCGAAGCGCTGAAACAGGTCTATGTCAGCACGTCGGGCGGATCGGTGCATGGTTCGCAGGCGAGCAATGCGGTTGCCGGTACATTCGTCGCGCCGGGACAGTCCGGCAGCGCCGCGGCCGCAGCGACGGATGCCGCGCGCAACCAGGCGACCAATTCCATCACCAGCACCGGCAAGACTGCCGCATCGACCGGATCGGCCGTCAGCACCGGTGCCGAGACGATGGTGCCGTTGTCGTCGGTCGCGAGCTATGGCCCCGGCAGCACGCCGCTTTCGGTCAACCACCAGGGCCTGTTCGTCGCTACCACGCTGTCGTTCAATCTCGCGCCAGGCGTCGCGCTCAGCGACGGGGTCGCGGCCATCAACGCGGCGGCGGACCGCATCGGCATGCCGGCCACCATCCACGGCAGTTTCCAGGGCACGGCCCGGGTGTTCCAGGATTCGCTCTCCGACCAGCCGCTGCTCATCCTTGCCGCGCTCATCGCCGTCTATGTCGTGCTCGGCATCCTCTACGAGAGCTACGTCCACCCGCTGACCATTCTCTCCACGCTGCCTTCGGCCGGTGTCGGCGCGCTGCTGGCCCTGTCGGCCTTCGACATCGAATTCAGCATCATGGCGCTGATCGGCATCATCCTCCTGATCGGCATCGTCAAGAAGAATGCGATCATGATGATCGACTTCGCGCTGGCCGCCGAGCGCAACGAGAACAAGTCGGCGCATGATGCCATCTACCAGGCGTGCCTGCTGCGCTTTCGCCCGATCATGATGACGACCATGGCGGCACTGTTCGGCGCCGTGCCGCTGGCCATCGGCCTTGGCGAAGGCAGCGAACTGCGCCAGCCGCTCGGCATCGCCATCGTCGGCGGCCTGGTGCTGAGCCAGATCCTGACCCTCTACACGACGCCGGTCATCTACATCTATGTCGACCGCTTCGGCCGCTGGTGCCAGAGGCTGCGGTCGCCAAAGTGGCGCCCCTGGCAGCCCGGTGCACAGCCGGGAGAATGAGAACCGGCCGACGCAGAGATCCCAAACTCCTCACTGCGATCAACGGCCTGTACCCTGGCCCGCCTCGGCCCTGCTCGCCATGCCTGTGGACCGGGATGGAACGTCTGGACACAAGCGGCGAAGGCTGAAAATGTGGTTACGTCGTCTGGGTTGCAGAAGCTCGCTCGGAACACAAGGAGGATGGCGCTGAATCTGGAAGACATTGCCGGCCATCCAGCCCTGCATCGCCATGTTCAGGCACAGTCGCTGGCGCTGATCCACATCTATGAAGAGAGCCCACGGCTGGCTTCCATTTTCGCCACGCAGCAGCGTTGGTTGATGGGCCATGTCGGACTTGCCATGCATTTCAGGCGTGACCCGCACGATCGCAGCAAGGAACTGACGGTGTCGCGTTTCATCGAGGTCGTGCACCAGCACGCGGTGGCCAGCCGCAACACCGCTGACGCTTTCATCAAGGAGATGCTGCACTACCACATCGCCGAATATGTGTCGGGTGGCGACGGCCGCACGCACCCCCTGCAGCCGACGGCGGCCACCGTGCAAACGTTTACCGGCTGGGTCCTCGCCCATCTGCAGACGCTGGATCAGCTCGACGGCGGCGATCGCCTGACGAGGTTCCTGGAGCGGCCCGAGATGGTTGCCAGGCTGCAGCCTCTTGTGGCGGATGGCCTGCTTTCCTCCAAGCCGGTGCGCGAACCCAACCAGACCTTTTCCCTGTTCATCTGGCTCAACAATGGCGGCATCGTCATGGACTGGCTGATGTCCGGCATCGATCCCGATCATGCCGGCCTGGATCGGATTCCAACCAGCGTGGTTTCGATCGGCGAGTTCGCCAGATGGCTCAAGCTCTCGCGGACCCATCTTGCCCGCAAGCTGCGCGCGGCCGAGAATCTCGGCAGCATCGGCTGGCTCGGCCCGCGCGGCCATTCGGTGATGTGGGTGTCGAAGACGTTCTTCCAGGAGTACATGACCGTCCAGGCCGCCAAGCTGGCCATTGTGGATGCCGCTTTCAACGCCTGTTTTCCGCCAAGCGAGGCCCGCCGACAATCGCCGTGACATCGGCCTGCCCCACAGGGAAATCGTAGGTCAAGCACCAAACCCACGATGCTGTGAACCGGCATCGGCGGACTGCTTCTGGACACAGAAGCGTAAGGCTGAAAATGTGGTTGGGTCTTCGCAGCCGTCAGGCCGAATCGGAGCAGGGGGAGAATGGCGCTGACCTCGGAGCTTATTGCCGGCCACCCGGCATTGTATCGCTGTGTCCGTGCCCAGGCGCAGGCGCTGATCCAGGCCTACGGAATGAGCCCTCGGCTCTCGTCGGTGTTCGCCACCCAGCAGCGTTGGCTGATGGCGCATATCGGCCTCGCCCTGCATTTCAGGCGGAAGCCTGATGACTACCGCAAGCAACTGACGGCGGCACGTTTCATCGACGTGATCCGCCAGAACGCTGTCGCCAGCCGCAACACCGCTGACGCCTTCATCAAAGAGATGCTGCATTACAATTTCGTCGAGCTTCTGCCGACAGCGCAGGACGGGCGCATCCGACCGATACAACCCACAGTAAACACGCTGGAGACGGTCGCCGGTTGGATGATGGCGCATCTGCACACGCTGGACAGCCTCGACGGCGCGAACCGTCTGGCGACGTTCCTCGAACGGCCCGACGCGCTCGCCAGGGTGCAGCCGCTGGTGGCCGACGGCCTGGTCTCCTCCAACCCCGTCCGCGAGCCCAGGCAGACCTTTTCCCTGTTCACCTGGCTCAACAATGGCGGCGTCGTCATGGACTGGCTGATATCGAGCGTCGATCCCGATCATGCCGGACTTGATCAAATCCCGACCGGCATCGTCTCGATCGGCGATTTCGCCAAATGGCTCAAACTGTCGCGAACCCATCTGGGGCGCAAGCTGCGTGATGCCGAGGACCTCGGCAGCGTCGGCTGGCTCGGCCAACGCGGCAATTCGGTGATGTGGGTGTCGGCCGATTTCTACCGCGAATACATGACCGCCCAGACCGTGAAGCTGGCCATCATCGATGCCGCCTTCGTCGAGGCCTTCGGCTTGCCGGCAGGCAGATGATCGGTGCAGCATCCCCCGTGCGGGGGATGCATGGGAGCCCCGGCGTCCTTAATCGATGTCGAACGAAACGCCCTGCGCCAGCGGCAGCGCCTTTGAATAGTTCACCGTGTTCGTGGCGCGGCGCATATAGGCCTTCCACGCATCGGAGCCGCTCTCGCGACCGCCGCCGGTTTCCTTCTCGCCGCCGAAGGCACCGCCGATCTCGGCGCCCGAAGTGCCGATGTTGACATTGGCAATGCCGCAGTCCGATCCGTCGACGCCGAGGAAGCGCTCAGATTCCTGCAGGTCGCGGGTGAAGATCGACGACGACAGCCCGGCGCCAACCGCGTTGTGCTCGTCGAGCACGGCGTCGAAATCCGAATATTTCATCACATAGAGGATCGGCGCGAAGGTTTCTTCCGTCACCGGCGAAACCTGTTTGGGCATTTCGACCAGCGCCGGATGCACATAATAGGCGTCCGGATGGCCGTTCTCGACCCGGGCGCCGCCAGTCACCTTGCCGCCATGTGAACCCGCCTCCTTCAGCGCCTTCTGCATGGCGTCGAAGGCAGCCTTGTCGATCAGCGGCCCGACCAGTGAAGAGGTCTCCAGCGGATTGCCGACCGAGACGCTTTCGTAGGCCTTCTTGAGACGTGGAACCAGGGCGTCATAGACGCTGTCATGCACGAACAGGCGCCGCAGCGTCGTGCAGCGCTGTCCCGCCGTGCCCATCGCGCCAAAGGCAATCGCGCGCAGCGCCATGTCGAGATCAGCAGTCGGGCAGACGATGCCGGCATTGTTGCCGCCGAGTTCGAGCACCGCGCGGGCAAAGCGCTTGGCCAGCCGCGGGCCAACGTCGCGGCCCATGCGCGTCGAGCCGGTGGCCGATACCAGCGGCACCTTGGGATGATCGACCAGGATCTCGCCGACGGCGCGGTCACCGATCAGCACCGGCGCCAGGCCCTGCGGCGCGTCGGTGCCGAAACGCTTTACCGCGCGGGCAAAAATCGCCTCGCAGGCGAGCGCCGTCAGCGGCGTCTTTTCCGACGGCTTCCACACCACCGCGTCACCGCAGACCAGCGCCAGGGCTGCGTTCCAAGACCACACCGCGACCGGGAAGTTGAAGGCGGAAATGACGCCGACAACGCCGAGCGGATGCCAGGTTTCCATCATGCGATGGCCCGGACGCTCGGTGGCGATGGTCAGGCCGTACAATTGCCGGGACAGACCGACGGCGAAATCGCAGATGTCGATCATCTCCTGCACTTCGCCAAGCCCCTCGGACGGAATCTTGCCGACCTCGATCGAGACCAGCCGGCCAAGCTCGGCCTTGTGCGTGCGCAGCTCCTCGCCGAGCAACCGCACCAGTTCGCCGCGCCGCGGGCCCGGCACCATCCGCCACGCCTGGAACGCCTTGTGCGCGGCATCGATGGTCTTGGCCGCATCGGCCGGCGAGATCGTCTTCAGCGCCGCGATCTGCTCACCCGTCACCGGGCTGCGCACGATCAGGTCGCCGCCGACAAGCGCGTCCTTGGCCACACCCAGTTTCGCTAGCAGCTCGGCCGTTTCCTTCGCTATGGTCATTTTTTGTCCCTTTCAGATCCCGTCGCCATCATATGGCGCCGGATTAAGCCGCGCGCCATGTCGCCTGCGTGCCGAAAAGGCACCTCAGGCACTGTCATGGCGTGGCATTACTCGTTCCAGGGGAAAATCGCCACCCCGGCATGGTCCAAGCCGAGAGCAGACCGTTGAACCAGACCAAAAGTCAGTCATTTCGCCGTGCGGGCAGATCCCCGTACCGCACCGTCTTTCATCAGCCGGTCGATATGCATGCGGATATGGGCGGCTTCCGCGGCCGTGTTGGCGAGCGCGATGGCGCGGTCGAAGGCGACACGCGCCTCTTCGCCCCGGTCAAGCTGCATCAATAGGCCACCCTTGAGGCCGAAGAAGTGGAAATAGCCGGAAAGCCTCTGTTCGAGCGGCTCGATCATGGCGAGCGCCTCCGCCGGTCCACTCACCTTTGAGACCGCGACCGCGCGGTTGAGCGTGATTACCGGCGACGGCTGCATCTGTTCGAGCAGGCCATAGAGCAGATCGATCTCCACCCAATCGGTGTCCTCGGCCTTGTCGGCTCGCGCATGCAGCGCGGCAATCGCGGCTTGCACCTGGTAGGGACCGGGTTGGCGATGGCGCAGCGCCTTGTCGACCAGCGCCAGCCCCTCGTCGATCATCTTGCGGCTCCACAGGCTGCGATCCTGATCCTCAAGCAGCACGATCTCGCCGTCTTCATCGAAACGGGCCGGCGCGCGCGCATGCTGCAGCAGCAGCAGCGCCGTCAGCCCCATGATCTCCGGCTCGGTCTGGAACAGCCTGAGCAAAAGCCGCGCCAGCCGGATCGCCTCCTCGCACAGCGGTGCGCGGGCCGGCGCCTCGCCGCTGTTGGTCGAGTAGCCCTCGTTGAAGATCAGGTAGACCATGGCGGCGACAGCGGCGAGCCGTTCCGAGCGCTCGACCGCGCCCGGCGTCTCGAACGGCACGCCGGCGTCTGCAATGCGCGCCTTGGCGCGGGTGATGCGCTGTTCCATGGCGCTCTCGCCGACCAGGAAGGCGCGCGCGATCTGCTTGACGGTGATGCCCGAGACGATGCGCAGCGCCACCGCGATCTGCTGCGTCGGCGACAGATCGGGATGACAGCAAATGAACAGCAGCCGCAAGATGTCGTCGCGGTAATGCGCGCCGTCCAGCCGCTCGGCCATATCACTCTCGGCATCTTCCAGGTCGGAGATCTGGTCTTCCTCCGGCATCGGCGCCTGCTTGGCACGCTTGCGTACCGCATCGATGCCGCTGTTGCGGCCGACAAAGATCAGCCAGGCCGCCGGATCACGCGGCGGCCCGTTCTGCGGCCAGTTCTTCAAGGCTCTGAGACACGCATCCTGGAAAGCTTCCTCCGCCGTATCGAGATCGCGGAAATAACGCAGCAGCGCGCCCATCGCCTGCGGACGGGCGGTGTTGATTGTCGAGCTTATCCAGGCGAGTTCGGTCATGCGGGAATCTTGTTGGTGTGAAACATCTGAACCGGCCGGATCTCGTAGGAGCCGCCGCTCGGGTTGACGTCGGACAGTTCACGGGCGAACTCGACAGCCTCGTCGAGATCTGCGCATTCGAGCGTGTAGAAGCCGAGGAATTGCTCCTTGGTCTCCGCGAAAGGCCCGTCGATGACGACGGCTTCGCCCTTGACCTTTCTCAGCGTCGTCGCCGCCGTGGTCGGCAACAGCCGCGCCACTGGGCCAAGTCGTCCGGCCTGGACGTACTTTTCCTGAACGTTGAGAAGCTTGCCTATGACTTCATCGTCCTGCGCCTTGCTCCACGAGCTGACGACGTCTTCGGAGGCATAGCAGAGGATTGCGTAGAGCATGGTTGGTCCTTTTCTCTGTCAAAGGACGAAACACTAGGACCGATCCCGACACGACGTCGATAAAAAAGTCTGGGTGCCGCGCATTTGGTAACCGCCCTTGCCGCCGGTTAGCTTTCGCGCACCTTTAGCCATCTCAGCACGAGAGCTTCCTCGCTATCGAGACCGTCTATCGAGCGCTTGCGCTTGTTGGCTTGCGCCATTTCGTCGAGCAATCGTCCTTGCGACCAGGCCTCGAACACCTGCGGATGGATATAGCATTTGCGGCAGACGGCGCGCGTATTGCCCAGTCGCTCGGCGACCTCGTCGATGACGCCGTTCATCACCCGCTTTTGCTGCGCCTGGCTTTCCGGCAATTCCGCCTGCGCAAACAGTGACGCGGCATGGATGGTGCCGCCCCAGGTGCGGAAGTGCTTGGAGCTGAACGCATCGCCGGCGGCCTCCCTGATATAGCTGTTGACGTCCTCTGAACGGACCGGCCGCCTGTTGCCGTCTTCATCGAGATACTGGAACAGTTTCTGGCCCGGCAGGTCCTGCGCGCCGCGCACGATCCCAGCCATGCGGCGATCCACCAGCTTCAGCTTCCACTCCTTGCCGGACTTGCCCTTGAAGGCGAAGCGCAGGCTTGAACCGACGATGTCGACGTGGCGGTCGCGCAATGTGGTCAGCCCGAAACTCTTGTTGTCGCGGGCATAGGCGGCGTTGCCGACGCGGATCATCGTGTTGTCGAGCAGCCAGACGACGGCAGCGACGACACGCTCGAGCGGCAGGCCGCGACGGCGCAGATCGCCGTCGATCCGGCGCCGCAGGGCCGGCAGGCTTTCGGCAAAGGCGACAAGGCTCGAATATTTGGCGCCGTCGCGTTCTTCGGCCCACAGCGGATGGTAGCGGTACTGCTTGCGTCCGCGCTGGTCCCTGCCGGTCGCCAGGATATGGCCGTCGGCGTCCGGCGAAATCCACACATCCGTCCAGGCCGGCGGAATGACGATTGCCTCGATGCGCGCCCGCGTGACGTCGGGAACTGGCCGCCCGTCCGGTCCCTTGTAGGAAAAACCCTTGCCTGCCTTCAGCCGCCTTATGCCGGGCTCGGCATCGCTGACATAGGTAAGCGATGCATGATCGGCCGAGGTTTGCGCCCCGTTCTTCGGCACAGCATCTTCGTCAGCCGGCCGGCCGTGCGACGATCCGGATTTTTGCAGCATGTCTGCTCCACGCAAATATCCGTAGATAAGCTGCGGGCCGATTGCTGGTTCCAAAGGTCGTGCGAAAAGCCGGCGACAGCGCTGGCGCCGAGCCTGCTTTCAGGCTTTTTCGAGCACAACCGGAATGACGTCGACAGCCTGTTCGCCGACCTGTCCGCCGGTGGTCTTGAGCACGCCGACGATCGGCGCCACGTCCGAATAGTCGCGGCCGTAGCCGACGGTGATGTGGTCGTTGCTGGCCCGCATGCCGTTGGTCGGATCGAATTCCTGCCAGCCGGCGTCCCGCCCGCACCAGACCTTGACCCAGGCATGCATGGCATCGGCGCCTTCCAGCCGAGGCTTGCCCTTCGGCGGGATGGTGCGCAGGAAGCCGCTGACATAGCCGGCCGGAATACCGAGCCCGCGCAGGCCGGCGATCATGATGTGCGAAAAATCCTGGCAGACGCCGCGCTTCAACCTGAAGGCGTCGCTGGCCCGGGTCCGCACCGTCGTCGCCTCGCCGTCATAGGTGAAATCGCGATGGATGCGATTGCACAGGTCCATCGCCGTGCCGGCGGCGGAGCCGCCGACGCTGCCTTGCGCATAGAGGGTGATCGCACCATCGATGCCAGCATGGGTGCTGCCCGTCAGGAAATGATGCGGTGCATCTGACGCCAGCGACCGCACTGCGGCGAGTTCCTGCCTGAGCCGGCCGATATCCGGCGACACGTCGAGCCCGGGCTCGGGCCGTGACACCGATACGCGTGCGCTCATCCTTATGTCGAGCGCGTCATGCGCGTCGCGAAAGGCGATCGAGGTGACGTTGTTGCCGAAGAAGTCCAAAAAATCCGAACGCTCGTTGGGCGCCGGCGCAAAGGACAATGACGCGGCGATGACGCGCTGCACGCCGGAAATCGTCGATGGCAGCACGCGGATCTGGTGGCGGCCGCCGCCGGCCGCCGCGGCATAGTCGTAATGGAGATGGAGCCGGATGTCGTAAAGCATGCGCTACTTTTCTTGTTTTGGCGCAGGGTCTTGTCGCAAAACCATGTGACCCTTTTGCGGAACCTGCCTAGCCGAAATAGGCTTTGGCGAGGCTGTTGTAGAGGCCGCCGATTTCATAGGCGAGATCGTCCAGCGCCTTTGCCGTCATGTCGGAAGGCTCCTTGATGGCGATCTGGGTGTTGAGCTGCAGGATCTCCTTGGCCGCCGGCGACATGTGCCCCTCGCCGCCGAGCGACGGCAACAGGCCGATCTCTGCCTTCAACCGTTCGAGCTGGAACAGGATGGAGCGCGGATTGAGCGGGTCGAGCGCCAGGAGATCGACCACCGTGCGCCGGCCGGCCTGCACCGGATATTGCCGGCGGTGGGTCATCACGCTGTCGCCGATCTCCAGCATCATGTCGAGCGCGCCGTCCGGCGCCTTGGCGCCGGTCAGCCGGGACAGCGTGCGGGCGATCTGGATGCCGCGCTCCAGCCGCCGGCCGATCTCGAGGAAACGCCAACCGGCGAAGCGGTACATGTTCTCATGCAGCAGGCCGGAGAAGCCGGCGAGCTTGCGCAGGATGACCGTCATGGCCCGTGTCGCGTCGTCGCCGGGCGCCACCGTCGTGGCGAACTGATGGATGGTCTTCGACAAATCCTTGAGCGCCAGCCAGCCATCGGGTGAGAACCGGTCGCGGATCTGCCCGGCGCTGTAGACGGCGCTATCCAGCGTCCCGATCAGCCCCGACGGGATCGCCGTCTCGACATCGATGCCGAAAGGCTCGAGATAATCCCTGATGTCGGCAAGCAGCGGCATGTCGGGGTCGGACGTCTCGGCGAGCCGCACATGATAGGCGCGCAGGATGCGCACCGTGTCTTCCGAGCGTTCGATGTAACGGCCGAGCCAGGTCAAGTTTTCCGCCGCCCGGCTGGGCAGGCTGCCCGGCCTGGTGCGGATGAAGCTGTCACCCTCTTGCGGCAGCAGCGTCTCGCGCTCCACCGGTCTGTCGCTGACCACCCAGACGTCAGCCGCCTGGCCACCACGTTGCATGGCAATCGCCGTCGGATCGAGCGACAGGCCGACGCGGGCAAAACCGCCCGGCATCACCGTCCAGCCCTCGGGCGTGCGCGCCAGATAGACGCGCAGGCTCGCCGGCCGTGGCTCCAGCCAGCCGCCGACAAAGACCGGTGTCGTTGAAAGCGTCACCGCTTCCTGGCCGACGAAGGCGCCGCCTTCACCTTCGATGCGCGCCACCAGCTCAGCCCGCTCCCCGGCGGAAAGCGCCGAGCCGAGCTTCGTCTGGTTGTCATCCTCGAACGCAAGCCGTGTCGACAGCGCCGGACCGATCACCATGCGGTCGATATTGGCAAGCACATGCGCGCGCTCCGTCACCTGCCCGCACCACCACGTCGCGACGCTCGGCAGCAGCAATTCCTCGCCCCGCAAGGCGCGCGAGATCTTGGGCAGGAAGGCGAGCAGTGCGCGTGTTTCCATCAGGCCGGAGCCAAGCGCATTGACGGTCGCAACCGCACCCCGGCGGATCGCCTCGACCAGGCCCGGGGTGCCGATCTGCGAATCCGGGCGCAGTTCGAGCGGATCGGCGAAGGCAGCGTCGAGCCGCCGCCACAAAACGCTGATCGGCATCAGGCCGGAGACCGTGCGCACCATCAGCCTGCCGCCGGAGACGGTCAGGTCCTCGCCTTCGAGCAGCATGATGCCGAGATAGCGGGCGATATAGGCGTGTTCGTAATAGGTTTCGTTGAGCGGCCCCGGCGTCAGGATGGCGACACGGCCGTCGGTTTCCTTGGCCATGCCGATCAGCGCATCGCGAAAGCGGCGGAAGAAGCCGGCAAGGCGGTGCACATGCATCTCGCCATAGATATCGGACAGCGCGCGCGTGGTGGCGACGCGGTTCTCCAGCGCAAAGCCGGCGCCGGATGGCGCCTGGGTGCGGTCGCCCAGCACCCACCATTGGCCGTCGGGCCCACGGCCGAGCTCGAACGCACAGAAATGCAGAAAATGGCCGCCAGCCGGCCTGGTGCCGACCACTGGCCGCAAATATTCCGGGCTGGCGGCGATCAGCCCCGCCGGCAGGATGCCTTTTTCGACCAGCCGGTTCGGCCCGTAGATATCGGCAATCGTCTCTTCGAACAGTTCGGCGCGCTGCACGAGGCCGGCGCTGATTGCGGCCCACTCGCTGTCCTCGATGAGCAGGGGAACATGCGCCAGCGGCCATTCGCGCTCATTGGCGCCGGCCTTGTCATAGACGCGGTAGTAGACGCCGGCGTCGCGCAGATACTGGTCGGCGCGGGCGAAGCGCTGGCCGAGCTTCTCAGCCCCGAGTTCGTCGAGGGCCTCGATGAAGTGCTTCCAGACCGGACGGGGAGTGCCTGACGCATCGACCATCTCGTCGACGACGCCCTCGATCGGCTGGTAGTGCTCCAGCAGGCTGTGGATCTGCGGCTTGCCGCGTACCCTTTTGTGATTCCCCTTTGCCATCGTTGATCAGAGTCTTGCCGGCCGCCGAAGGTCAAGGGTCATCGGGAAATCTTCCGCCGGTTGTTCCTCACGCAGCACATAGAAGGACGGCGTATGGCCGCGCGGTTCGAAGCGGGCAAGCCGCCGTGCCTCCGCCTCGTTGCCGTTGACCGGGAAGGTGTCGTAGTTGCGCCCGCCCGGATGCGCGACATGGTAGACGCAGCCGCCGACCGCGCGGCCCGACCAGCGGTCATAGATGTCGAAGACCAGCGGCGTGTTGACCGGCAGCGCCGGATGCAGGCCCGAAGCCGGCTGCCACGCCTTGAAGCGGACACCCGCCACCGCCACCTCGCGGTTGTCGGTGACCTTCATCGGCACGATGCGGCCGTTGCAGACCACCGCATGACGCTCAGGGTTCAGCCCCTCGGTCTTGACCTGCAGCCGTTCGACAGAGGAATCGACGAAGCGCACGGTGCCGCCGATCGCTCCCTGTTCGCCCATCACGTGCCACGGCTCCAGCGCCTGCCGCAGCTCCAGCTTGATCCCGGCGTGCTGGACCTCGCCGCAGAACGGGAAGCGGAATTCGAGCTGGGCATCGAACCATTCCGGACGGAACTCGAAGCCGCTGAGCTTGAGATCGTCGAGCACGTCGAGAAAATCCGCCCAGACATGATGCGGCAGCATGAACCGATCATGCAGCGAGGTGCCCCAGCGCACGAAGCGGCCGTCGAGCGGGTTCTTCCACGCGCGGGCAATAATGGCACGGACCAAGAGTTGCTGCGCCAGGCTCATGCGCGCATTGGGCGGCATCTCGAAGCCACGGAACTCGACCAGGCCGAGCCGGCCGGTCGGTCCGTCGGGCGAAAACAGCTTGTCGATGCAGATTTCCGAGCGATGCGTATTACCCGTGACATCGGTCAACAGGTTGCGGAACAGCCGGTCGACCAGCCACGGCAAAGGTGCAGCGCCCTGGTCGGGATGCGGCACCTGCGCCATCGCGATCTCGAGCTCGTAGAGGGAGTCGTGACGCGCCTCGTCGAAGCGCGGCGCCTGGCTGGTCGGGCCGATGAACAGGCCGGAGAACAGATAGGACAGCGACGGATGCCGCTGCCATTGCAGCACCAGGCTCTTCAACAAATCGGGCCGGCGCAGGAACGGACTGTCATTGGGTGTCGCGCCACCGACGACGACATGATTGCCGCCACCGGTGCCGGTGTGTCGTCCGTCGATCATGAACTTGTCGGCGCCAAGCCGGGTCTGCCGCGCCTCGTCATAGATCGCCGTCGTCGTCGCCACGCAATCCTGCCAGTTGGCGGCGGGATGAATGTTGACCTCGATGACACCGGGATCGGGCGCGACGCGGATGACATTGAGGCGCGGATCGTGCGGCGGGCCATAGCCTTCGATATGCACCGGCAGACCGATGGTCCGCGCTGCATTCTCGGCAGCCGCCACCAGTTCAAGATAGTCTTCGAGCGCCTCGACCGGCGGCATGAAAACGCAGAGCCGCCCGTCGCGCGGCTCGACCGAGAGTGCGGTGCGCACCGCGCCGCCGATCTCGGTGATTTCCTGTTCGACCCGGTCCTGTTGGCCGCTTGCCGCGGTGAACGACACCGCCTGCTGGCGGCGCGCCATTTCATCGGCGCCTTCAAGCTCGGCCGGAGCCGCTATGGGAAGGATCGCCTCGCGCGCCGGCAACGGCCCGCGCGGCAGCGACGGATCGACCGGCACGATATAGGGGAACTGCGCCGGCGGCACATAGGGAAGCGTGCCGAGCGGCAAGCGATAGCCGACCGGGGAATCGCCCGGCACCAGGAACAGCCGGCCGCGCCGCGTCTTCCACTTTTCCGACCGCCAGCGCGGTCCCGACGCCTGGCTGTTCCAGCGCTGCACCGGCAGTACATAGCCGGACGGCTTGGTCAGCCCGCGTTCGAAGACTTTCGCCATGCGGCTGCGCTCTTCCGGATCCTCGAGCTTGGAGTTGGAGGGATCGACATTGTCCGGCAGCTTGCCTTCCTTGAGCAGCCACTCGGCCGGATCCTCATAGGCTTCGCTGACCATGGATTTTTCGATGCCGAGCTCGCCGGCAATCGCGGTCAACAGGCTTTCGGCCTGTTTCGGCCCGACATCGGCCGCGCTCTTTTCGCGCGCGATCAGCGACGGGTCGCTCCACACCGGTTCACCATCGGCGCGCCAGTAGAGCGAGAAGGTCCAGCGCGGCAGGCTTTCGCCCGGATACCATTTGCCCTGGCCGTAGTGGAGAAAGCCGCCCGGCGCGAAGCGCTCGCGCAACCGCCGGATCAGCGCATCGGCCTTCTCGCGCTTGGTCGGCCCAACGGCAGCGGTGTTCCACTCCGCGGATTCGAAATCGTCGATCGAGACGAAGGTCGGCTCGCCGCCCATCGTCAGCCGCACGTCCCCTTCCGCAAGTGCTGCATCGACCTTGTTGCCGAGTGCATCGAGCGCCTGCCAGCTTTCATCCGAGAACGGCTTGGTGATGCGCGGGTGTTCGGCGATGCGGTCGACCCGCATCTCGAAGCCGAAATCGACATTGGCAAAGCTCGCCATGCCGGAAATCGGCGCCGCATTGCGGAAATGAGGCGTGGCGGCGAGCGGCACATGGCTCTCGCCGGTGAGCAAGCCGGAGGTCGGATCGAAGCCGATCCAGCCGGCGCCGGGAAGATAGACCTCGCACCAGGCATGCAGATCGGTGAAGTCTATCGCCGTTCCCGGCGGTCCGTCCAATGCGACGAGATCCGGCTTGAGCTGGATCAGATAGCCGGAGACGAAGCGCGCGGCGATGCCGAGATTGCGCAAGATCTGCACCAGCAGCCAGCTTGAATCGCGGCACGAGCCTTTTTTCGCGGCCAGCGTCTCTTCCGGCGAGAACACACCGGTCTCCATGCGCACGATATAGGCGATTTCGCGCTGCAGCCGGGCATTGAGGTCGACGAGGAAATTGACGGTATTCTTTGCGTTGCGGTCGATGGTCCCAAGCAAGGCCGAAAGCAGTGGACCGGCCGGCTCCGGTGTGCGGTAGATGGCGAGATCGTCGCGGATCTCTTCCGGGTACTCGAACGGAAACGCCTCGGCCGACGGCTCGACGAAGAAATCGAACGGATTGTAGACCGTCATGTCGGCGACGAGATCGACCTCGATCTTCAGTTCCGTCACCGGCTCGGGAAAAACGAAACGGGCGAGGAAGTTGCCGTAGGGGTCCTGCTGCAGATTGACGAAGTGGTTCGCCGGTTCGACCTTCAGCGAATGGCTCAACACCTTGGTGCGGGAATGCGGCGCCGGCTGCAGCCTGATGATCTGCGGTCCGAGAACCACCGGCCGGTCATATTTGTAATGGGTCAGATGGTAGACAGCTGCCAGAATTGCCATGGGGCCCCGGAGTTCAGCGTTTCAAACGAATTCGCTGAACCCTGACACAAATGGCGGCCATTCTCCAAGCAGAGATGTTGCGGTGCACCTAATTTAAGCAGGTGTGCCGGCTTAGAAAAACGCCTGTAGGCCCGTCTGTGCCCGTCCCAGGATCAACGCATGCACGTCATGCGTGCCCTCATAGGTATTAACGGTCTCCAGGTTCTGCGCGTGGCGCATGACGTGGTAGCCGATCTGGATGCCGTTGCCGCCATGCATGTCACGGGCCTGGCGGGCGATGTCGAGCGCCTTGCCGCAATTGTTGCGCTTGACGATCGAGATCATTTCCGGAGCCATCTTGCCTTCATCCAGCAACCGTCCGACGCGCAGGCTGGCCTGCAATCCAAGCGCGATCTCGGTCTGCATGTCGGCGAGCTTCTTCTGGTAAAGCTGCGTGCCGGCCAGCGGCTTGCCGAACTGCTTGCGGTCGAGGCCGTACTGGCGGGCGCGATGCCAGCAATCTTCCGCGGCACCCATCGAGCCCCAGGAAATGCCGAAGCGGGCGCGATTGAGGCAGCCGAACGGGCCTTTCAGTCCGGAAACATTGGGCAGCAGCGCGTCCTCGCCGACCTCGACGCCTTCCATCACCACCTCGCCGGTGATCGAAGCCCGCAGCGACAGCTTGCCGCCGATCTTCGGCGCCGAAAGCCCCTTCATGCCCTTTTCCAGCACGAAGCCGCGGATTTGGTTGTCATGCGCCGATGATTTCGCCCAGACGACGAACACATCGGCGACCGGCGAGTTGGAAATCCACATCTTCGAGCCGGAGAGCTTGTAGCCGTTGGCCGTCTTCTCGGCGCGAGTCTTCATGCCGCCCGGATCGGAGCCGGCATCCGGCTCGGTCAGGCCGAAACAGCCGATCCATTCTCCGCTGGCAAGCTTGGGGAGGTACTTCTTGCGCTGCTCATCCGAGCCATAGGCGTAGATCGGGTACATCACCAGCGACGACTGGACGCTCATCATCGAGCGATAGCCGGAATCGACGCGCTCAACTTCACGCGCGACCAGCCCGTAGGTCACGTAGTTGGCGCCAAGCCCGCCAAACTCCTCGGGAATGGTGATGCCGAGCAGGCCGGCCTCGCCCATTTCACGAAAGATCGCCGTGTCGAACGTCTCGTTGAGATAGGCGTCCTCGATCCGCGGCGCCAGCTTGTCGGCGGCGAAGGCCGCGGCGCCATCGCGCACCATGCGTTCGTCTTCCGAAAGCTGGCTCTCGATCAGGAATGGGTCTTCCCAGACGAATGCATTCTTGTCGGCGGTCATGGCTCTCTCCCAACTGATGCAGGTCGCCCAAAAGTGTGCAGCGGTTTTGGCATGACGACATGCATGAAGCAAAATCTTGGCCCGGCTTATCGACCCGCGGCTCAAAAAAATCAAACGAAATTGCTTCGCCGATCAATGAGCGTTAGTAATGGATCATGAGTGTCCAGCGCCGTCTTTTGCCCAACATCAGTGCCCTTGCCGCCTTCGAGGCAGTGGCCCGCCTCGGCAGTTTCACCGCTGCCGCCCAGGAACTCGACCTGACCCAGGGCGCGGTCAGCCGGCAGATCAGACTGTTGGAGGATCAGTTCGGCCGCCGGCTGTTCGAACGCGACAGCCGCAATGTCAGGCTGTCGACGGCAGGCGAAGTCTACGCCGACGCGGTACGGTCGGCGCTTGGCCAATTGCGTGACGCCGCCCTTGGATTGATGAGCAATCGGCATAGTGGCATCCTGAACCTTGCCATCTTGCCGACCTTCGGCACGCGCTGGCTGATGCCGATGATCCCCGATTTCGTCGAAAAAAATCCTGATATCACCATCAACTTCGTCACCCGCGTCGGTCGCTTCGACTTCGCCCGCGAGCGGCTGGATGCCGCCATCCACTACGGCCTGCCGGACTGGCCGGAGGCGGACTCGACGCTGCTGGTGCGCGAAACCGTGGCGCCGGTCGTGTCGCCCGAGTTCCTCGCCGGCCGCGCCAACGCCACACCGGCAGATATCGGCCGCCTGCCGCTGCTGCACATGACGACGCGCCCCGGCGCCTGGACGGAATGGTTCGAGCACCAGGGCCTGAGCGCGCCGACCGGACCGGGCATGCAGTTCGAACAGTTCGGCACCGCCGCCCAGGCCTGCATGGCGGGCCTCGGCGTGGCGCTTCTGCCGCTGATCCTCATCGCAGGCGAATTGCAGCGCGGCCAGTTGGTGCCCGCGCCCGGCAAGCCGATGCAAAGCCGCAGCGCCTATTATCTCGTCGTCCCGCACGACAAGCGCGGCCACCCGCCGGTCGCAAGCTTTCGCGACTGGCTGCTGATGCACATCGGGTTGCGCGAGGGCATTCGCAAAGGTGTGGAGAGTGGCCCAGGCATCCCCGCGGAGCAGGTTTGATCGGCTGGAAGCAAGATACAGCGGACAGCCTTGAGTACTGGCGGCTTCGAATGCCTTCCAGTGACCTTTACGGGCGGTGGCGCCGCCCCTCACCTGCCTGCCGGCATCCTCTCCCCGTATAGTGACGGGGAGAGGGGGCTGTCTTTGGCGATTTCACCAATCGCCAGCGTTTCAAGAAGAGTGACGGCGATGCGGCCAGCCCTTTCTCCCCGTCACTATACGGGGAGAAATGCCCGGCAGGGCAATGAGGGGCGGCACCGACCTTGGCGGAGCGAGAAGAACCGCTACTTCCGCTTCAACGCATCGGCCAACGCCGCGCCGAACGCGCCTTGCTGCGCCGGCCGTTCCGGCTGGCGCTGCGGTGAAGGCGAACGCGGCGCTGGCTTGCCACCCGTTGTGTCACGTGGCCCGCCGCGCGAGGCGCCGCCCTCTCCGCCATCCCTGCGCATGGAAAGGGCGATGCGCTTGCGCTTGATGTCGACATCGACGACGCGCACCTTGACCACATCACCAGCCTTGACCACCTCATGCGCGTCCTTGATGAAACGGTCGGCCAGTTGCGAGACATGCACCAGCCCGTCCTGATGCACACCGATATCGACGAAGGCACCGAAGGCGGCGACATTGGTGACGGTGCCTTCCAGCAGCATGCCGGGCTTCAAATCCTTGATATCGTCGATGCCGTCGGCGAAGGTCGCGGTCTTGAAACCGGGGCGCGGATCGCGGCCAGGCTTTTCCAGCTCCGCCAGGATGTCGCGCACCGTCGGCAAGCCGAAACGCTCATCGACGAAGACACGTGGATCGAGTGCCTTCAGCGCGGCGCTGTCGCCCATCAGCGAGCGCACGTCGCGGCCGCAGGCGGCGACGATCTTCTTCGCCACGCCATAGGCTTCCGGATGGACTGACGAGGCATCGAGCGGCTCGCTGCCATTGGCGATACGCAGGAAGCCGGCGGATTGTTCGAATGCGCGAGGTCCGAGGCGGGGCACCTTGAGCAGATCCTTGCGGCTGGCAAAGGGTCCGGTCGCATCGCGATGCGCGACGATGGCGTCGGCCAGCGATGCGCCAAGGCCCGAAACGCGCGCCAGCAGCGGCGCCGAAGCGGTGTTGAGATCGACGCCGACGGCGTTGACCGCATCCTCGACCACCGCTTCCAGCGAGCGGCCAAGCCGGTACTGGTCGACATCGTGCTGGTACTGGCCGACGCCGATCGACTTCGGCTCGATCTTGACCAGTTCGGCCAGTGGATCCTGCAGTCGCCGGGCGATCGACACCGCGCCACGCAGCGACACGTCGAGGCCGGGGAATTCCGCCGCCGCCGTAGCTGAAGCCGAATAGACCGAGGCGCCCGCCTCGCTGACGATCACCTTGAGCGGCTTAGGCCCACCATCCGCCGGCATATCGGACAGCATGTCGGCCACCAGCTTTTCGGTCTCGCGGCTGCCGGTGCCATTGCCGATCGAAATCAGCTCGACCTTGTGCAGACGAACGAGTTTTGCCAGTTCGGCCTGCGTGCCGCGCACATCGTTCCTGGGTGGAAACGGATAGACGGTCGTCGTCGTCAGCACCTTGCCGGTGCCGTCGACCACCGCCACCTTGACGCCGGTACGGATGCCGGGGTCGAGCCCCATCGTGGCGCGCGAGCCGGCGGGGGCGGCAAGCAGCAGATCCTTTAGGTTGCGGGCAAAGACATGGATCGCTTCCTCTTCCGCCCGCTCGCGCAGGTCGCGCATCAGATCGAGCGTCAGGTGCAGCGACAGTTTTATCCGCCAGGTCCAGCCCGCCACCTCCATCAGCCAGCGGTCGCCGGGCAGGCTGCCGCCGATGGCATAGGCGTTGGCGATCATCCGCTCGACCGGCTTTACCGGCGAAATGTCATCGGCATCGACCTCGATGTCGAGCGACAGCACTTCCTCGTTGCGCCCGCGCAGCATCGCCAGCGCGCGATGGCTCGGCACGGTCGCCCAGCGCTCGACATGGTCGAAATAGTCGGAGAATTTCGCGCCGGCCTCCTGCTTGCCGTCGACCACCCTGGCGCGCATGAAAGCGCGCTTCTTCATGTAGGCGCGCAATTTGCCGACAAGGTCGGCATTCTCGGCGAACTGTTCCGACAGGATGTCGCGCGCGCCCTCAAGTGCCGCCTTGGGGTCGGCCACTTCGTCGGTCACATAGGTCAGCGCCAGTTCGGCCGGCACCAGCGACCGGTCGGCGAGGACGGCTTCGGCCAGCGGCCCCAGCCCGCGCTCCCTGGCGATTTCGGCCTTGGTCCGGCGCTTCGGCTTGTAGGGCAGGTAGATGTCTTCCAGCTCCGCCTTGGTGGTGGCGGCGACGATCTTGCCTTCAAGCTCGTCGGTCAGCTTGCCCTGCTCGCGAATGGACCCAAGGATGGTGTCGCGGCGCGCATCGAGCTCTCGCAGATAGGCGAGACGCTCCGAAAGCAGGCGCAGCTGCGTGTCGTCCAGCCCGCCCGTCACCTCCTTGCGGTAGCGGGCCACGAAAGGAACCGTTGCGCCCTCGTCGAGCAGTTCGATCGCCGCGGCGGCCTGTTCGGGCCGCGCGGTGATCTCGGCCGCGATGATGGCTGCGATACGCTTGAAGTCGGATGCCATGTCGTTCCTGCTCTCGTCGAAAAGAGCGGCGACCATAGGCGCAGACGTTCAGTCCGCCAACCGCAGCGTTTTCATCAGCCCGGCGGGTCCACAGGAAAGCGCGCGCTGATTCGGCGGGTAGGGAGATTAGACCATCCGGCTCATCGCCTCGAAGAAGGCAACGATCTCGATATCCAGCGGATCATCGACCGGCACCGGCTGCGACGACATCTTGGCGATCACCACTTCGGTCCTGGGATCGACATAGAGCCACTGGCCGTGGATGCCGATGCCGCAATAGGCGCCGCCCGGTAGACCCGTCTGGTACCATTTGTTGCGATAGCGGCCCTTGGGGAACAGCGGCAGCATCGCGCCACGCTGCCAGGCTTCCGAACTGCCGCCGGTGGCAATCGTATCGCGTACCCAGGCTTCGGGCACGACGCGGCGGCCATTGGCCGTGCCGCCTTGCCGCATCATCTCGCCGACACGCGCCAGGTCGCGTGGCGTCACCGAAATGCCGCCGGCGGTGCGCGCCGTACCTTCCATGTCGACGCCGATCGAGGCTTCGCTGACGGCGCCGAGCGGCAGCCACAGTTTCTCGCGCATCAGGTCAATAAAGCGCTGGCCCGAGGCGCGCTCGAGCAGGATGCCGAGCAGGTCGGAATTGGGGGAGCGGTAGCGGAAGGTCTGGCCATGCGGCTCGGCAAGCCGCTGCAAGGTCAGGATGAATTCGCGCAGGCTTTCCGTGCCGCCGCCCGGATTCCACAGCGTCGCCCGGCGATAGCGGGCAAAGGCGCTTTCCGGATCTAGATAGGCCTCTTCGAAGTCGAGGCTGACGCTCATGTCGAGCACATGCCGAACGCTCGCGTCGGCGTAGGCTGATCCGGCGGCTTCCGGAATGTAATGCGTCACCGGCGCTTCCGGATCGAACAAGCCCTCGCCTTCCAATATGCCGGCGACAATCGCGGTCAGCGACTTGCTGATCGAAAAGATGATGTGGCGGGCGCCGAAATCCATATGCGGCGCGAACCAGTCGCCGATGACCGTGCCGCCCTTCATCACCGTCAGCGCGTCGGTGTTCGAGCGTACAAGAAAATCAGCCACCGTCTCCGGCGCGCCGGCGACCGTGACCTTGTTGCCCAGCAGGCCGCTGATATCCCGCACCGGCGTCTCGACACCACCCGGGGCGGCGGCCACGGGCGCCGTCGGCACCAGCTCGCCGAGATTCTGGAACGACCACCGGTTGAACGGGTTTTCACGCCAGTTGGCGAGCAGCACCTCATTGCGGCGAAAGCCGTATCGGGTTTCGAACGCGGTCTTGCCGGTCATGGCGTTTCCTTCCGGATTTCTTTGGGTTTCTTAGAGGCTGTTTCGAAAGTCGCTCCGGCGAGTCATATGGCGGTGGTTTCGAGAACCGGAGCGGAGCGGGTCCGTGAGCACCGGAAGCGCAGAAAACGCCGCCAGATGGCCGCCGGAGTGGGTTTCCAAGCAGCCCCTCAGTTCAGTGCCGTGGCGATCGCATGCACGGCCTTCACGGTCGCCTCCGAATAGGCGACATTGCTGAAATCCGGATAGGTCGAAAGCTTCACCACGACCATACTTGTGTTCCAGTCGATGTGGATCATCTGTCCGAACACGCCCCGGCACATCAGCGCGCGCGAGCGCGGATCCTCGATCCAGAACTGGTTGCGGTAGCTGCCTTCGGGCAGGCTGGGATTGAAGTCCGGCCCGTGCCTGCCGCTGCGCGTCGCCTCGATCCAGTCGGCCGGCACCACACCGCCGCCATTGTCGAGGATCAGCTGGCCGAAGCGGCCGTAGTCGCGCAGCGTCGCGTTGAAGCCGCCGTCGGCCACCGCGTAGCCAGCACTGTCGACGGTGAAACAGGCGCTTTCATCAGCGCCGAGCTTTTGCCAGAGTTCTTCCGAGACCAGCTGCGGCAGACGCTTGCCCGTCACCCGCTCCATGATGAAGGCGAGCACATCGGTCTCGATCGAGCGGTATTCGAACGCAGCCCCGTGCGGACGGATCGTTTCCGTGAGGCCGAGGATCAGCTCGAACATGTGCGAGGGCCAGCGAAAGGCCGGATCGCTGCCCGGCGGCACCGGTTTCCAGCCGGTCGCGACATCGACCTGACCGATGTCCGAATAGCGGTCGGTATACGCCTCGGAAAAACGCACCCCGCTCGTCATGTCGAGCACGTGCTGCACGCTGGCGCCTGCCCAGCCTGTAGCACTGAGCTCTGGCAGGTAGTCCGTCACAAGCCTGGCCGGATCGATCAGGCCGCGCCCGGCCAATATCCCGAACACCGAGCCGGTCACCGACTTCGCCATCGATTGCGACAGATGCAACGTGCGGTCATTCATGCCATTGAAATAGCGCTCATAGGCTATCCTGCCGTCCTTGAGCACCAGGAAGCCGTCCGTATAGGTCTCGTCCAGAAGTCCGGCGAGCGTCGTCGGCGCCTCCGTGCTGTCCTCGACCGGCAACCCGTCGAGATCGACCTCGGCGCGGTCGAAGCGATGGCGATGGCCATTGCCGCGCCAGACTTCGGCGGTCGGCAGGAATTCGCGGATATGCTGGAACGCCCAGCGGTTCCATGGCGGCCGGTCCCAGTCGAGCTTGGGTAGCACCATGGCGGGCGGCGAGCCCTGCATGATCGGCGGCCGCGGATCGGAATTGCGATAGGAGTCCATGAAAGCCAAGCCTCGGTGAACATCAAAACGGACCCGGCGGCGTGTGCCGCCGGGTCCGTCGAAAGGCAGTTACTTCTGCAGTTCGGTCCAGATCTTGGTGTAGAGGTCCTGGATCTCAGGAGCGCACATCTGCTGCAACTCCGCATGCGGCTTGTCGGCCGCCGGAATGACAACTTCCGGTGCGTCCTTCATGTCGGCAGGCATGTACTTGTCCGAGCCGACGATGGCATTGGCGTAGCGGTGGAAAGCCGATAGACCTGCCGCGTTTTCCGGATCCATGATGAAGTTCTGGAACAGCTTGGCGTTCTCGACATTTTTGGCCTCCTTCAGAACGACCACATTGTCGCTCCACAGGCCAAAGCCTTCTTTCGGATAGTTGTAGTGGATGGCCGGATTGGCCAGCCGTTGGCGCAGCGCCGACCCGTTCCAGTCGCTGGTCGCCTTGAAATCGCCGGCGCCCATTTTTTCGATAGTGTTGTACTCCATCGCGATCCAGTTGGGCTTGGCGGCGACAAGCGTGTCGCGCACCTTCTTCAGCACTTCCTTGTCGGTGGTGCACTGCTGGCCGCCGACATACTTGATCGCGGCGAAGATGACGTCGTTCATTTCGGGAACGACATTGACCTTGCCCTTCAGCTCGTCGGGCGTGTTGAAGATGATGCCCCAGCTGTCGGCAGGTCCCTTGTAGACGTCGGTGTTGACGACCACGCCGACAGTGCCCAGGGCCCACGGCACCGAATATTTGCGGCCCGGGTCGAAATCGGGATTGGCCCATTCCGGCGCGACATTCTTGAAGTTCTCCATCTTGCCTGGATCGGTCTCCAGAACAAGGCCTTCCTTGATCCAGATCGGCACGTAGGTCTGCGACGGAACCGCGATGTCGAAGCCGGTGCCGCCCTGGCGTACCTTGGCGAGTGCGGTGTCGTTGGAATCGTAGTCGGTGATGGTCACCTTGATGTTGTATTTCGCTTCGAACTTCTTGATCACGTCGGGGCTGGTGTAGTTGCCCCAATTGTAGATGTTCAGTTCGCCATCGGCGCGAGCCAGGCTCGTCGATGCGAGCAGCGCCAACCCCATGGCGGTCGCTGTTGTCTTCCAGTTCATGGTGTTAACTCCCATTTTTCAGATTTAGTCGTGTTTCCTGCTGATGAAGAAGAACAACGTCACGATAGCGACCGACAAGAGCAGGAACACGGTCGATATCGCGTTTATCTCAGGTGTTATGCCGCGGCGTATCTGGCCGAGCATGTAGGTGGGCAGCGTGTCCTGGCCGCCCGATTTGACGAATTCCGTGATGACAACATCGTCGAGCGAGATGACGAAGGCCAGCATCAGGCCGGCGAGAATGCCGGGCCACAAAAGCGGCAACGTGATGCGCCTGAAGGTTCGCCACGGCGTCGCATACAGATCGGCGGCGGCACGCTCCAGCGTCAGGTCCATGTTCTCAAGCCGCGCCCGGATCGGCAAGTAGGCGAACGGAATGCAGAACGCCGTGTGCGCGGCAATCAGGTAACCTAGGCCGGAATAGCCGGTGAAGATCTTGATGCGCGAGAAGAAGATCAGCAGCGCCACGCCGGTGACGATCTCGGGTACCATAAGCGGCTGGTTGATCGCAGCGTATTTGAACGTCAGACCCGGATAGGAGGCCGTGCGCGTCGTGGCGAGCGCGGCCATGGTGGCGAAGATGGTCGAGAACACCGCGGCGGTGGCGCCGATCTGGAACGAGCGCAGGGTCGCATCGATGACCTGCGTATTCTGCCACGCCGACTGGAACCATTTGAGTGAGAAACCACCCCATTCGGAGGTCGATGTCGCGGCATTGAAGGCGTAGATGACCAGCACGACGATCGGCAGATAGAGCACGATGAAGCAGGTCGCGGCGATCGCCGTGAATCCCGGCTGATGCTTGATGGAAAAGCGATTAGCCATGACGCACCCCCGACTTGCCGGCATTGCGCACATAGGCAAGCAGCGCCACCATGACGATGATCATCACCGCGATCGACAGCGCCGAGCCAAGTGGCCAGTTGCGGCCTTGTCCGAACTGCAATTCGATCAGGTTGGACAGCATCATGTTCTTGCCGCCGCCAAGCACGCTTGGCGTCACATAGGCGCCGAGTGCCGGAATGAAGACCAGGATGGAGCCGGCGATGACGCCGGGTTTGACCAGCGGGAAAATGATCTTCCGCAGCACCTTGAAGCGTGTCGCATAGAGATCATAGCCTGCCTCGACCAGGCGAAAATCAAGCTTTTCCATGCTGGCATAGATCGGCAGCACCATCAGCGGCAGGTAGACATAGGCCATGCCGATCAGGATCGCGGTATCGGTGTAGAGGATCTGGATCGGCGACGAGATGATGCCGAGCTTGAGCAGGATCGTGTTGACGATGCCTTCGTTGCGGATGATCTGCAGCACCGCGAAGGTGCGGATCAGAAGGTTGGTCCAGAACGGTATGGTGATCAGGAACAGCCATAGATCGCGGGTCTTTTCGCTGCGCGTCGCCATGAAATAGGCGGTCGGGAAGCCAAGCACCAAAGTGGCGATGGTCGTCACCACCGAAAGCTTGATCGAGCGCAGGAAGATGGTGACGTGGGCTGCGGCGACGGAAAGCGTATCGTCGAAGATATCGCGCTCCAGAAATACCGCTATCCAGGCTTCCGGCGAGAATTGCCACTTCACGTCGCCATAGGAACCCGGCGTCAGGAACGAATAGACCAGCACGATCAGCAACGGGCCGGTCGCGGCGAGAAAAATGACCAGCAGTGCTGGGGCTGACAAAAGCCAGCGATCGCGGATATCGCGCCGCTCTGCTGCCTTGGCGACTTCCTCTGCGGTCGCCATCGTCAGTCCTTCAAGACCTGGGCGGCGTCGCCGCCAATCACGATGCCGACCTTGCCGCCCTGGACGATACCGTCGCCGGTGCCGCGGCTGTTCTGGCGCCGCACGATGAAGGGCTCACCATCGGCGAGGCGCAGATGGAAATGCGTGTCGGTACCGAGATAGACGATGTTCTCGACCGTGCCCGACAGCGAAGCACTGGGGCTTGCGGCGCTCAACTGCGCATGTTCGGGGCGCACGACGATGGTAACCTTGCCCTTGGGAACCAGGCCCTCCGGCAGCGAGGCCGGGATTTCCGTGCCCGACGACAGTTTTACCGTCGCGCGACCTGCCGAGACACCAACCACCTCGGCCTTGAGGAAGTTCGACTCGCCGATGAAATCGGCGACGAAGCGTTCCGACGGCCGGTCGTAGATGTCGCGCGGCGAGCCGACCTGCAGGATCTTGCCTGACGACATCACCGCGATGCGGTCCGACATCGTCAGCGCTTCCTCCTGGTCATGGGTGACGAAGATGAAAGTGATGCCGGTCTCGTGCTGTAGCCGCTTCAGCTCGATCTGCATTTCCTTGCGCAGCTTGTAGTCGAGCGCCGACAACGGCTCATCGAGCAGCAGCACTTTCGGCTGCGGAGCCAGTGCCCTTGCCAGCGCCACACGCTGCTGCTGGCCGCCGGAGATCTGGCTGGTGCGGCGCGCGCTGAGCGCTTCCATCTTGACCAGCTTCAACATCGCGTCGACGCGCGCCTTGATCTCAGCCTTCGGCTTGCCCAGCATCTCCAGGCCAAAGCCGATATTCTCGGCCACCGTCATGTGCGGAAACAGCGCATAGGACTGGAAGACGGTGTTGACCGGCCGCTTGAACGGCGGCAGCGGCGCGATGTCCTGACCGTAGAGCAGAATTTCGCCGGCGGTTGGAAAGTCGAAGCCGGCAATCAGCCGCAGCAACGTCGTCTTTCCGCAGCCCGACGGGCCGAGCAGCGTAAAGAACTCGTTTTCGCGGATGGATACCGAGACCGTATCGAGGGCAGCGACTTGCCCCTCTCCTGATCCGAAAATTTTGCTTACTTTGACAACTTCAATCGCATTCCGATCCGGTTTGTCCGGCACGATTACGCCTCACTGTTGACCCCGCTCTTGCTGGCGGAATTTTCCCCTGTTCGATGTGAACACAAGGCCGGTATGTTGGCAAGCCCGGCACTGAATCACAGTTCAATTCGTAGTTTGGCTAGCAAGCCTCATGCCACAGTCAGGCCTGATAGGTGATCTTGGCGCCACAGATCGTCGTTACCGGATGCACCTTGTGCAACGCCTCCGGCGCGGTCGCCTCGATATCGGCCGAGAGCACCACCAGATCCGCCATATAGCCGGACTTCAGCACGCCCTTGCGGTGCTCGGCGAATTCGGCATAGGCGCCTTCGACGGTGTAGCCGGCGAGGGATTCATGCAGCGAGAAACTCTGGTCCGGGTCGCCTTCTGCCCACCGTTTGCGCAACACTGCCGCCTGGATGCCCAGGATCGGATCGATCGGCGACACCGGCCAGTCCGACGCAAAGACCACACGCGCGCCGGCATCCTTCAAGGTCCGCCAGGCATAGCTCAACGGCCAGCGGGCCGGCCCGATGCGCGATATGGTCGGCTCCAGCGGAAAATCCATGGCGCCAGGGGGGTGCGGCGGCTGCATGGAGGCGATAACGCCGAGTTCGGCGAAACGCGGAACGTCGGCGGTGGTGGTGACCTCGATGTGCTCAATCCGGTGGCGGCTGTCGCGCTTGCCATTGGCCTTCTGCGCCGCTTCGTAGCCGTCGAGCACCGCGCGCACGGCGCCGTCGCCGATCGAATGCACGGCGATCTGCAGCCCGCGTTTGTCGACGGCGACAGCCAGGTCGCTGAATTGTTGCGGCGTGAACAGTGGCTCGCCCACCCAGTCCGGACGATCGGCATAGGGCTCGACCATGACCGCTGTCCAGGAATCCAGCACGCCGTCGTAGAACACCTTGACCATGCCCGATGACAACCACTCGCTTTTGTAGCGCTCGGCCATGTCGGACGCCTTGTCGAGCATGTCGAGCGTCATGAAATTCTTGTAGTGGAACGGTATCTGCACGCGGCAGGGCAGCCCTTCCTCGGCTTCGATCTCGGCCAGCAGCTCAAGCTGATAGAGATTGCCGTCCATGTTCTGGATCGAGGTGATGCCATGGCGCGCGCACCAGGCAAGCCCGCGCCGCATGATATCGCGGTCGGCGGCCCGCTCGGCCGCGGTCGGCATCGGATCCGGCTCGCCGCCGGTGGCCAGGCCCAGCCGCACCCGGCTTTCGCCGGCAAGGTCAAGCACAGGACCGAAGGCTTCGCCCTCGCGCAATTCGCCGCCGGCCAGGCCATCATCGCCCATGACGATCTCGTTGCCCGGGCCGAGCATGCGCCCATGCAGGATGCCGGCCATTTCCAGCGCCCTGGTGTTGGCCCACATGGTGTGATGATCGGGCGCCGCCATGCAGAAGGGGCGATCGGGCAAAATGGCGTCGAGATGGTGTCGTGTCACCCGCTCGCTGCCGAGCACCGTGTAGTCGACGCCCTGCCCGACCAGCATTTTCGCATCCGGCCGGGTTGGCGCATAGTCGCGGATCGCCTTTTGCAGCGCCTCGAACCCGTGAATACCAGTGAGCTGAAGGTGGGCAAGTTCAGCCCCGCCTGAAAACAGATGCATATGGGCTTCGATGAAGCCCGGGATCACTGAACCGCCCTTGGCGTCGATGACCTTGGTGGCCGGTCCCTTGAGCTCTTCGATGGAGGCGCGGCTGCCGATGGCGATGATGGCGCCGTCCTTGACGGCAACAGCCTCTGTGGCGGGATTGTCATGGTCCATGGTCAGCACGCGACCGTTGATGACGATCAGATCAGCATTATGACCCGCACCCGTGACAGACATCGCGACTCCGCGCTTTTGACGACTGACTGAGACCGACAACCCTGTGCCCACGAGCGGCCATTCCACTGGAGCGGCGCTACGGACAAAAAACGATGCCAGCGTGCTGTCTTCGAAATTCCCCTTGTTATCCCTGAAGACAGCGTGGATAAAGAATGCGACTGTTTATTCGCGTTTGTCAACATGCGGAATTTGGAATGTATTGTGGACAGCACCCTCCCCGTGTGTTGGGACCGGGCGGGGAACGGGGACATCAGGCAGTGAAGCGCAGTCTCGACCGCAAAACCAGGATAGCGCTCGAACCGCGCAAGCAGCCGCGCCAACAACGGTCGAGCAAGGTGGTCGACCGGATTCTCGACGCGGCGCTGATCCTGACGCGGGAGCAAGGAACCAAGACGCCGACGACGCTCGCCATTGCGCAGCGCGCAGGCCTGTCGGTCGGGTCGGTCTACCAATACTTCCCCAACAAGGAAGCCATTCTTCTGGACCTCGCCCGGCGCTGGCTGTCCTCCTTTCCCGAAGTGATCGAGAAGCGCATCAAGGTCCCCCGGCCCACCAACCGCGAAGAATTCCGGCGCGAAGTGCGCAAGCTCTTTATCGACACGTCCAGTATCTATCTCGAGAACGCGACCCTGATGCCGGTGATCGAGGCCATTTCAGGCAATGCCGATCTCAGGCCTATCCAGGACGAATATGACGAGCAGATCATCGCGCTTTACGCCGCCTGGCTGCGGCATGTGAATCCTGTTCTCGAAGACAAGATCGCCAAACGGCTCGGCCTTGTGATGATGGAGGTCGGGCACGCCTGCCGGCTGGTCGGACTGAAGAGGGATCGCAGGACATACAACCTCATCGAGGACGATGTGGAAACCATGTGGCTCGCTCTGGTGAGCCCCTATCTCAACCTTGACTGATTTCGCACTTCGAGAGGAATTTCATGAAGACTGTCTATTCGCCGCTTCATGCCGGCCATGCCGGCCAGATGGAACTGGTCACTGCCGCGATCGTGCCGGGTTTCGAAATGCCCTCGCGGGCCGAATTCATCAAGGCGCGGGTCGAAAGCGAGAAACTGGGTCCGATCGTCCTTCCGCTCGAGCACGATCTTGCGGCCGCCAGGCGTATCCACAAGGCCGACTACATCGACTTCCTGCCGACGGTCTGGCCGCAATGGGTGGAAGCCGGTTTCAAGGGCTCGGCGATGCCCTTCACATGGCCGACCCGCGGCCTGCGCGGCGACGTGCCGCCTAAGCGTATCGACGCCCTGCTCGGTTACTATTCCTTCGATGCCGGGGCTACCTTCGTCGAAGGCACATGGGCCGCGATCAAGTCGTCCTACGACGTGGCGCTGACCGCCGCCGGCCTGGTCAAGGGCGGCGAGGCATCCGCCTTCGCGCTCTGCCGCCCGCCCGGCCATCATGCGGGGGCCGGATTCATGGGCGGCTATTGCTTCATCAACAACGCCGCTGTCGCCGCGCAATGGTTCCTCGACCAGGGCGCCAGCCGTGTGTCCATCCTCGATGTCGACTACCACCATGGCAACGGCACGCAGGAGATCTTCTATGACCGCGCCGACGTGCAGGTCCTCAATCTGCACGGCGATCCGATGGTCGAATATCCCTTTTTCCTCGGCCATGCCGATGAACGTGGTTCGGGCGCCGGTGAAGGCTTCAACATCAACTATCCGATGCCGTTCGGCACTGACTGGGACGCCTGGAATGCCTCGCTTGAAGATGCCTGCGCCAGGCTTGCCGCTTACGCGCCGGACGTCGTCGTCGTCTCGCTCGGCGTCGACACTTTCGAGAAGGACCCGATCAGCCAGTTCAAGCTGAAGACATCGGACTATCCCAAGATCGGCCGCCGCATCGCCAGGCTCGGCCTGCCGACGCTGTTCGTCATGGAAGGCGGCTATGCCGTCGAGGAGATCGGCGTCAACGCCGTCGGCGTGCTGACCGGTTTCGAGGGCAGGTAAATGCCGTCGCCCCAAAGGCGTGAGCGATTTTGGGGCACCGACGGCAGAAGCAAAACCAGGGACCGGGCGACGTTGCTTTCCGGTTCTCGCGATCAAGTTGCGGCGCCGGTGCTCGGCACGACCGCCGGTGCGGCTGCCTTGCGTGAGCGGCCGAAATGATAGACCGCCGCCGCCGCGATGGCGCCGGCGGCCAGGATGCCCGCCGCCAGCACCGGCCGATACCAGAACCAGGCGATGGCGATCGTCGTCGTGCCGACCAGGATCGCCAGGAAGAAGGCGATGATGCCGGTGCCCATCCGCGCCATGCTGCCAAGGAACGGAATGACGTCGAGGATCACCCCGATCGGGCTGAGGAACAGGGCAAAGCCGATGGTCAGCAACAGCAGGCCGGCAGCGCGCAGCAGCCAGGTGATCAGCGTGTTTGCGCTGACCGCTTCGGCAAACATCTTGTTGGCTGGGACAGTGCCGGTGTCGACCATCAGCAATTCGTCGCCGGCCACCGTCTGGTAGGGTTCGAACCGGCTGCCGGCCTGACGTGCCACGATGCTGACCACGCCGAGTGGCGCCAGTTCGTAGCCGATGCGGTAGTCGCCCAGCGCCGGCGTCGTCGTGTCGACGCCGAGATAGATCTTGCCGTCGACGATGTTGAGCGGCCTGGCGCCGGTATAGGCGGCCTTGATCGCGGCTGACTGACTGGCCGACAGCGAATAGTCCTTGTCACCCTCGATACGATCGAGCACCGGCTGATCGAGCGTGAAAGCACTGAGCTTGCCTTCCGGAATCTGGAAGGTACGGCTGTGGATTGCCATCGGCGGATTCTGGTGGCCGTCCGGCTTCTTGAAATCCGACGAGTCGATCTGGCTGTCGTCCCACACCTTCGAATAGCTGTAGGTGGTGACCGTCTCTTCGCCGCCGCCAAGTTTCTTGGTGGTCTCGGATTTGGACTCTTCCTTCCACTGGTACATCTCGACGTCGCGCGACAGGCGCAGCCCTTGCGCCGCGATACCGAAATCCGGATCGGACAGGCCGCTGTCCGCCGTCACCGGCCCGCTGACATGCACCAGCCTGCCGTCATTGGCGGCATCGACACTGTCGGCGCTGATAGAGACCACGGCGCCAGCCCCTTCGGCGAGCGAGCGTGCCGTCTGCACCGCGCGGCCCTCGTTCCAGAACAGGCCGATCACCATCAGCACGATCAAAAGCAGGCCGAAAATGACACCACCGACCGCGCGCTTGATCCGCCCGAACCACGAGACGGATGTAACTTCCCGAAATGAATCGCTCATCGTTTCCCCCGAAACCAACAGTGCCAAGATTTGCGCGCGGCCGACGGCCGCGCATTGAACCGATCAATCGGCGTGGATTTGCGCACCGCAATCCTTGGCCGAAGCACAGGAATGCACTGCCCGCGTCGTGCCACCGTCGCCGACCCGCCATGGCGAGGCGGACAGCGGCGCTTGCTGCTTGCCGCCGAAAAGGTCAAGCGCCCGCATCGCCGTCTGCTCGCCTTCCGCGTCGCGCTTGACGATCTCGACATTCCTAACGCCGATCGCGGCAAGCTGCGGCATCACCACATCCGGGTCGCCTGCCACCACGATCAGCGACGGATCGAGCGAAGACAGTGCCAGCGCCTGCTTCTGCACCGCACCGAGCATCAGTTGGGTGCGCGCCGTCATCCGGCTCTGCTGGTCCTCCAGCGTCGAACCGGAGCCGACGGCACCGATCAGCGAACCGAACAGGCCGGCCGAAGTCTCCGCCGATCCGGCCAGCGCCCGGCGATAGACCGTGACCGTGCGGTCGACCTCGTCCTGCGCCACCGGCAAGGTGGTCAGGCCGGCAAAGCCTTTCAGGATCTCGGTGATCGCCGGACCGGTGTTGGCCCGCTCGACGGTGGTTGCCACCACCAGCCCGGACCCGACTTTCATCGGGCTCAAGAGATAGCTCGACACGCCATAGGAATAGCCCTTCTCCTCGCGGATCACCGAGTTCAGTCGGCTGGAGAAATCGTCGCCGAGCAGATTGGCGACCGCGGTCGATTCCGCGCGCTCGCCCTCGTCGGTGCCGGGCGCCGGCCGCGCCACGAACAGCGCCGACTGGCTGGCGCCGGGCTCGGGCACCAGCAGCACTTTCTGGCCGCCATTGAAATGCGCCCCAGGCGATGGCTCGACCGCATAGCCGGCGGCGTTATCCGCCCACGTGCCGAACGCCTTTTCGAGGCTTGCCGCCACCGTCGCGACCGGCATCGGACCGACGCTGTAGAACGTCACTGCCTTCGGCGTGAACTCCGTCTTGAAGGCGGCCCTGGCATCGTCGAGCGAGATCGAGGCCAGCGCCTTGGCCGACCAGTCGATCGCAGCCTTGTCAGGCACCTGTGGAATAAGCGCCGCCTTGGCCGCGCGGCCGGCAACGCCCGGCAGGTCCGCCTCGCGGCCATTGAGCCAGTCGACGGTCTGCGCCATCAGCACGCTCCAGTCGGCTTTGTCGAAACGCGGCTTCAGCACCGCATCGGCAAGCAGACCGACACCTTGGTCCAGTTTTTCCGGCGGCACGCCGAGCGTCATCGCGGTGGTCAGGTATCCGGCCTGGTAGCCGACGCTGGCACCGATATCGCTGGTCGCCTTGGCGAAGTCGGCCGAGCCGCGCTCGCCGGCGCCACGCGTTGCCATGCTTGCGGCAAGCTCGAGCAGCCCTTCCTTGCCTTCCGGCACACTGTTCCAGCCGCCGTCGGCGCTGGCCGCCACATAGACCATCGGCGCTTCCGGCATGGTGTAGTGGACGAGCTTGATGCCGTTCGACAGCGTCGCCGTTTCCATGGCGGGCAACACCGCCGAAGGCGCCTCGCCAGCCTGGTGCTTCGGAATATCGATCGCTGCCCGCTCCGGCGCCGTGAACGGCTGCGGCGTGCCGGACGATCCGATCAGCGCGTCGGGGTAGCCGCCGCGCGGACCCGGCTTCAACACCAGCACGCTTGCATCTTCCGGCCTCAGCAGCCGCTTCATCGTTGCTTCGACATCAGCGACGCTGGCGTTCTTGACGCGCGGATCGTCGACCAGCGCGCTTTGCGCGTCGCCGAGAATGTCGGCGTTGTAGGAAACCGTGCCGGCGCGATCCTTCAGCGCTTCGCTGCCGAGCCGCGTGGCCAGCAATATCCCGTTGCGCGCGCGTTCGACATCGGCCGCATCAAGCGGCATCTTCTGGAAATCCGCGAAAGCAGCTTTCATCGCGCTTTCGAGCGCTCCGGGCGTCACGCCTGCCGCCGCGCCGGCCTCGAAGGTGAAGCGGCCGCCAAGCAAACCGCCCGTCCAGCTTGCACTGGCATAGGTGGCGACGCCTTGTTCCGAGACGAGGCGATTGCGCAGGAAACCGTATTCGCCATTGCCGAGCAGTTCGGCGGCGATGCTGAGCGCGCCATTGTCTGGCGATTGCGCCGCCGGGCCGCTGAAGCCGACCACGACGACGGGGCTCGGCACACGGTCCTCGAGCACCAGTTTCAGTCGCGCCTGCGTCGGCTCGGGCACTGCTGGCCGCGCCACATCGGCACCGCGCGGCACCCGGCCGAACGTGTCGGCAATCAGCGCCTTGGTGTCATCGACCTTGAGGTCGCCTACCAGCACCAGCACCGCATTGTTGGGCAAATAATAGGTGTTGAAGAAACCGCGCACGTCGTCCAGTGTCGCCGCATCGAGGTCGGCTACCGAGCCGATGACCATGCGGCTGTAGGGATGCGGTTTCGGGAACAGCCCTGACCAGAAGGCCTCCCAGCCGGATGCGCCGGCCTTGTCCAGCACGTTCTGGCGCATCTCGTTCTTGACCACCGAGCGCTGCAGGTCGAGCTTGGCCTGCGTTACCGAGCGGCCGAGATTGGCCATGCGGTCGGCTTCCAGCGACAGGATCATCGGCAGCGACGACGACAGCCCGTCGACATAGAAAACGGTGCCATCCTCGGTGGTCCAGGCATTGATTTCGTTGCCGAGCGCGGCATGGGCGCCGAACACGTTCGGCCAGGCCGGCGTGCCGGAAAACATCAGGTGCTCGAACAGATGCGCGAAACCTGAGCGGCCGGCGGGTTCATTCATCGAACCGACGCGGTAACGCAGGTTCATCACCACCTTCGGCGCCCGATGGTCAGGCACCAGCACCACCTGCAGCCCGTTGTCGAGCGCATAGGTGACAACAGGCTCGGCCTGTGCGGGGGCTACCGCCCACGCACCGATCAAGATCGCAAGCATCACCGTGAACGCCAGGAAAACCCGCTTCATGATCACCCCCCATGCCGATGGCCGCGAACAAGCGCTGCCCATCTCGCCCAGCCCGACCGAAGGGACGCCCATCCCTGCTGGTCAGCGGAAACCTATCGGAATCGATCGGCCCTCGATATGCCAACTTAACAACAACGTCTGGCTTTTTCGTGTCGGCGTTTCTGTGACCCAGGGTGGTGAAAGGGCTTGGGAGTCCGCCTCTGAGTCGCATGCGAGTCCATCGGATTCGATTTTGTCAAATCGCGTTTGATGTCAGATTCAACTGCGGGTAGATTAGACCCGAATCAGCCGGTCCTTGGGGGGCGCGGCAACCACCCAAAGTCTCTTGCTCCGGAGTTTTCCGGCACCAGACGCGGACGGCTTCGCGTTCCCTGAATGGATTCGGATCTGGTTGGCGCAGCCCTGCGCCAAGCGTGTGTCTTCGTCAAAGTAATGCGTATTCAGGTTCGGCGGCTGGCACCCAGCATCCGGACAGCAGAAACGATTCCGGCCAAAAGCAACAAGAATGAGCAGTCCCGCCGCGCTTCTTCAATCCGATACATTGGGCTCGCGCCTGACGTCGCGCGGTGATCTCACAAGCTTTTTCATGCAGCTGACCGCCGAGATCGGCGCCGACAGCTACATGCTGGTTGCCATTGTCCACGACCAGGACCGCAACGATGCTCGCATCGTTTCGTCCAACTGGATTTTCGACGCCATCGAACTGATCGGCAAGCGGCTGATCGCCGGGCTTGCACAAGGCGCGCTCACCGTTGCGCCCGGCATCCGCCCGAGACCGCTGGTGGCGTCGCAGGCGCCCGAGACGGACGGGTTGATCACGGGCGAGGAGGCCCGCCTTCTCGATGTGCTCGGTCACGCCGAGGTCTATTCGCTCAAGCTGAATGTCGGCCGGCAGCGCCTGTTCGCTCTGTTCTCGGCAGCGACTGCCGGTAGCATCGACCAGCCGGCGCTGATGAAGGCGCAGCTGAAATGCTGCTACGCGCTCTCGCACATCCCGCAGCTGATTGCCGCCGCCGCCATGCAGGATCCGCTGTCGGACCGCGAGCGCGAATGCCTGTTCTGGGTCTCCGAAGGCAAGACCACCGACGAGGTCGCCGTCATCCTTGGCGTCTCCTCCAACACCGTCAACAGCTACATCACCCACGCCATCCAGAAATTCGCGGCCAGCAACCGCGCGATGGCCATCGCCACGGCGATCAGGAGCGGCATCATTTGAAACAGGCCGATATCAAGGAGGCTGCCGAAGCCCTTTTCAACGAGCAGCGCAACCCGTTCGGCGCCTTCACGCTCGGCTCCGAGACCCATCACGCCGTCACCATTCCAGACGCCGTGCGCCGCTGCCGCTGGATCGCTGTCGACATCAACGCCTCGGCCTTCGGCCTGTTCTTCGTCAGCCCGTCGGCCGAACGAGCACGGCTCGTGCCTTGCCTCGATTCCGACTATCCCGGCGTTGCGGTGGCGACCAAGTTCATTTCAGGCGCCAATGGCGAGGAGATCGTGCGCCACACCCGCAACTCAACGGAACCGCGCTGGTGGACCGACGACGGCATCGCCGCCATGGCGGAGACGTTCGGCAATCTCGCCTGGACCGAGCAGATGGCACCGCTGGCGCCTGGCACCAGCGGCATCGCCTTCCCCGTCCATGCCGAGCGTGGGCAATGCGGCCTTGTCGTCTTCCTGGGGTCCGAGATCGTCCTGCCCCAGGATGCGCTCTACGAGATTCATGCCCGCTGCTTTTCGCTGTTTGCCGCTGTCGCCCTCATGCGCCCAAGCGATACCGGCCGCATGCGCGCGATCTCCAAGCGCGAGCTCGAATGCCTGAAGCTGACCGCCAATGGCAACACCAGCGAGGAGATCGCACGGCTGCTGAAGCTTTCGGTGCACACCGCCAACCAGTACCTGACGCAATCCACCCAGAAGCTCAACGCGGTCAATCGCAACCAGGCGGTGGCCAAGGCGTTGCGGCTGGGACTCATCGAATAGGGCAATTCGAGGATCTTGCGGCTAATGCATGTCGCTTAAGAATGGCCCGGTTTTGGGCAAACGACATGCATGGAAGCAAAGGCTTAAAGCGCCTCGCATGAGCCCGTTTCAACGAGACGCGCTCTAAGGCTCGGAAGCGGCCGATGTTCAGCGAAAGGCCAGCGGCTCGACCCTGCGGATGCGCGCCTGTTCGATCACCGCCTCGAGCAGGGCCGTGTTGTGCTCAGGGTCTTCGCCCGGCTTCTCGAACGAGACATAGTTGACCACCACGGAAGCACCGTGCTCGCTCAGCGTCAGCTGGAAATAGACGGTGACACCCGGCGGCCTCAGCTCCAGATCGAGCACGATGCGCGGGCTGCCGCTCCAGTCGACATGCGCCTCGCCGCCATGGCCGAGCCGCAGCGTACCCGGCATGAAAAACAGCTCCACCGCCGAATCGACCAGATCCGACAGGCACACGAAATGCTCCAGCCGGATGAAGGCGATGTAGTCGGCGACATCGATCAGCCGGAGTTCCCCCACCACTTGCTCGATGGCGCTGGCGACGATGATCTCGCGGGAGTTTGCGTGCGGTTGCCGGTTCATGAAATCTGTCTGCGCTCAGCCTTTTTCGAGTAGACGACCCGCACCAGTTCGGCGACGGCCTGATAGAATTGCGACGGGATCACATTATCGACCGAAACTTGCTTGTACATGGAGCGGGCGAGCGCCACGTCCTCGAAGATCGGGATGTTGTGTTCCCGCGCGATCTCGCGGATTTTCAGCGCCACCAGGTCCTGTCCCTTGGCCAGCACGATCGGCGCCGAATCCTCGTCGCGCACATATTTCAGCGCAATCGAGAAGTGGGTCGGGTTGGCGATGATCAGCGTCGCGCGCGGCACCGCCGTCATCATCCGTTTGCGCGCCCGGTCGCGCGCCAGCGAGCGCAGCCGCGACTTGACGATCGGGTCACCTTCGGACTGCTTGAACTCGTCCTTGACCTCCTGCTTGCTCATGCGCAGGTCCTGCTTCCAGTGGAAGCGCGACCAGACGATGTCGACCGCCGCGATCAGCCCCATGACGAAGACGATCGCCACCAGGATGTCGACGGCGATGCCACGGATGACGAGGCCGAAGGCGACCGGGTTGGTGATCATGCCGGCGAGCAGTTTGCGGTGGTCTTCCGACAGCGTGAAGCTCAGCACGACGATGGCGAAACCGACCTTGCCGAGAGACTTCAGGAACTCGACCCAACCCTGAATGCCGAACAGCCTGTTCCAGCCCTTGGCAATCGAGATGCGCGAGAGTTGCGGCCGGATCCGCTCGCCGACGAATTGCGGCATGTTCTGGAACACCGAGGCGCCGACACCGGCAACGCTCAACAGCACCAGCAGGCTGACGATGGCGCGGCCCACCTCCAGGAGGACGATCTTGTAGAGCGCGATGACGTCGGTCTCGGTGTCCATCGGCCAGGCTTCCGGCTTCTCCAGGAACATCGACAGAAACATGCCGAGATCGATGATGGCGTCCTTGGCGTAGAAGACGGTGAATACCAGTATGGCGACGAAGGATGCCAGCAGCGCCGTTTCCCGCGAATGGGGCAGCTTGCCCTGTTCGATGGTGTCGCGGATCTTCTTTTCCGTCGCCTCTTCGGTTTTCGAATCCTTGTCGACCGCGTCAGCCATGTCGCGGTCTTAGGCGGCGTTCTGGGTCGAGGGAAGTTCGAAGGCGCCTTCGCGCGACAGCCGGATCGTCGTCGACACGATCGACTTGCGCGCTGCCATGATGTCGGCAAGGGCGACGCCCTCCGACCCTTGTCCGAGCTCGGCTTCGATCATGCGCCGCGACCGCGCGCCGATCGCCGACAGCGCCGCCTCGGCAAGCGCGGCCGAAGTGCCGCGCAAGGCCAGCGTGACCAGTTCGGTCGACAGCCCGTCGAACAGCAGCACCCGCGCTTTCTGGGTCAGCAGCGGCAAATCGTCGAAGGCGAACAGGCGAGCGCGGACACCGTCGAGATCGGGCGTGCCGGCGGCTTCCAGGTCCTGCATGACCTCCTCGAGCAGCGGCTTGTCCAGCTCGTTGAGAACGCTGGCGACGCGCGCCTGCCCGGCCGACGTGTCCTTGGTCGAAGTTTCCGTCAACACACTGCTGCGCAGCCGGTTTTCGACGATCCTTGTGGCGGCGTCCGGAACATTGGCCATCGTCACCATGCGCTTGATGATTTCGCCGCGTGTCGGCTTGGTTAGCGTCAGGAGCACGCTCGCCGCCGCTTGCGGCGCCAGCTTCGACAGCACCATAGCCGCGGTCTGCGGATGTTCGCCGGCCAAGAAGGCGCCAAGCCGCGCCGGTTCGAGCTTTTCGAGCTCGGGCCAGATCGGCAGCGGGGCTTCAGGCGCGACCTCGAATTTCTTATCGCCCATGATCGCGCTCATCTCTTCGGGCGAGAGCGATTCATTGAGGATGGTGTCCATCCTGTCGGCCGAATCGAGCAGTCCCGCCCCTTCGGTGAACTCGGCTTCGAACTCGGCGACGATCCGCTCGAGATCGCTTTGCGGAATGGTCCGCAGCAGCCGGGCGCCCTCGATCAGCGCCTTCAATTCTTCCTGCTTGAAGAATTTCAAGAGACGGCTGGCCGACGGCTTGCCCATCGCCACCAGTATGGCGGCCGCCTTCTGCGCGCGGGTCAAGGTCACCAGCGTCGTCATGCCTCTCGCCTCCGCTGCCACCGGCAAGCCCCGCAATCCATGTCTAGGCGCCCTTCGTGCCGGCGATGATTTCGGTCAGCCTGATGCCGAAGCGCGACGGATCGCTTTCCAGCACGGTGATCTCGCCGCGTGCGATCTTGCGGCCGTTGACCACGACGTCGACAGGTTCGCCGATGCGCCTGTTGAGCGCCACCGTCGACCCCTTCTGCAGCCCCATCAGGTCGGAGACCGGCATCTCGGTGCTGCCGAGGATGATCTGGACATCGACGGGGATGTTCATGATGACGCTCGAATTGGCACCGGAAGCGGCCCGGAACGCCGCATCCGGGCGCTGCTCCTCTTCATGCAGGACCCCGCGCAATTCTTCGATGGCGCGGTCGAGCTGCTCGTCGGGCTGGTCGAGGTCGGCTTCCGCCTTGGTCTGGGCCATGAATCGTCTCCAAATGCTCAGGCGCGTCCGGCGGCAGCCGGCATCAGCCCGTCGATAAAATCCTGCCCGGCATCGTAGGGATGCCTGATTCGGACGGTGTAATTCTGACCCAGTTTGCCGAACTCGCATACGAACAGGGTCTTGCCGCGCGCGCTGAGACGCGCCTGCGACTGTGCCGTTTCCTCGAATTCGATGACCTGGCCGATTTCGAAATCGGCAAGGTCGCCGAGTGTCAGTCGTGCAAGCGGCATGGTGGCCTCTAGTGCCACCGTGGATCGCATCACTTCTTCCGAAAAGCGCGCGCGCCAGCTGGCGCTGTGATCGTCCTGGCTGACACCGGCGGCGCTGTCGCGGCTGGCCAGCACGATACGCTGCGGCATCGTCACCGTGACGGTGCCGCTATCGGCCGGCGTCGAGATGCCAAAGACGATGCGGACTGCAGCGCCGTCGCGCAGCACGTGCCGTTTGGCTTCGGTGCCCGACGTCGCCCGCGACACGGGCAGGCGCAGATCGAGCGAGCGCCGTCCAGATCCGTTCAGGGCCTGTGCGACCTGCTGGAACACCATGGTCGAGACATCGATCTCGATCTGCGACAGATCGCGCTCGATAGGCGATGCCGGCATCTCCGGGTCGCCGCCGAACAGTGTGCAGACCGTGATCGCGATCGCCGGCGCATCGATCACCACGGTCATGGCATCGGACGACGTGGCTGATGCGACGATGGTCATGGCAAACGTATCGCCGGCATGCGAGCGCGCCTCCGCGACGCGGCTGATCTCGACGGCCCGGAGATCGACGGTGACCGGAACGCCAAGCTCACTGGTCAGGCTCTTCTGCAGCAGCGGCGCGGCGCGCTCGGCCATGCCCCGGCCGGTGCCGATGACCTGGGCGGCCTCGCCGCTGTCGCCAACCAGGCGCTCGATGATCAGCGAGCGGGCTTCCGAGGGGCTTCCCGGGCTTGTCATGACAATGCTGGGACCGATCTCTGGCGCATCGCTCAGGCAGCCTTCTTCTCGGCAGTGCCGGTGTTCATCGTGCTCTGCTCGACGGCGTCGATCGTCGGCCGCTCATAGGACGAGATGGTCTTGCGGCCAAACTCGATCGCCACCTGCGGCAATGCGCCGTTCATGTAGGCCAGCAGTGTCTGCTTGACGATGATGTAGAGGCGGTTGTTCTTCTCGCGCACGGTCTTGATCTTGGTGGCGACCGGCCCGACCACCGCATAGGACAGGAAGATGCCGAGGAAGGTGCCGACCAGGGCCGCGCCAATCAGGCCGCCGAGGATTTCCGGCGACTGGTCGAGCGCGCCCATCGCCTTGACCACGCCAAGCACGGCGGCGACGATGCCGAGCGCGGGCAGGCCGTCGCCGACCGCCACCATCGCGTGATAAGCCTTCATCTTGTCGGACTTGATGGTCTGGATTTCCTCGTCCATCAGCGCCTCGATCTCGTGCGAGCGGGCATTGCCGATGATGATGATGCGGCAGTAATCGCAGATGAAATTCATCAAATCGTGGTTCTTGAGCACGGTCGGAAAGGCCTGGAAGATCGCCGATTCCTCGGGATTGTCGATATGCGCCTCGACCTCGCTGCGCGATTTCGAGCGCAGCTCGCGCATCAAGCTGTGCAGCACGCCGAGCGTTTCGAGGTAGTTCTGTTCCTTTGGCACCGCCTGCTTGAACGCCTCGAGGATGGCCTTGCCGGTATCCTTGACCGTCTTCATCGGATTGGCGACCAGAAACGTGCCGAACGCGGCGCCGCAGATGACCACGGCTTCCCACGGCTGGACCAGCACATGAAGATGGCCGCCCATGGCCATGAAGCCGCCAAGAACGCAGCCGAGCGTCACCACCAGTCCAATCAGAATGCCCACAACAGGTCCTTCCGCATTTCACATCGGAAGCAAGGGATAGCCCCCGTGCCTTGTGTGAGGCTTGAATCGAAGCCGCTGGATTGGATTCAGTTTCGCGCAAGGAAGTGGGGATATTGTGCCGGCATAGCTTCGGCCGGAGGCACGTCTTTGCTTAATACCTTTACCAGCTACCAGCTCATTACCAAGGACATCTCGAAGTCGCTCGACAGGATCGAGCAGCAGCCCGTGGTCGACCGCGATACCAAATATTATCTCGCCAACATCACCAAGGTGAAATCGATCGACGATTTCGTCAACAATGACCGGTTGTTCAAATATGCCATGAAGGCCTACGGCCTCGAGAACATGGACTACGCCAAGGCCTTCATGGTCAAGGCGTTGAAGGAAGGCGTCTCCGATCCCAACAGCTTTGCCAACAAGTTGACCGACAAGCGCTACGCCGAGTTCGTCAGCGCCTTCAACTTCGCCGCCAATGGCGCCGATGCGACCATCTACAACAAGACGCAGCAGATGGTGACCAAAAACTACGCCACGCAGGCGGCAATCGCCGGCCTCGATCCGAACTCCGACTATGTGAAGGGCGAGACGACATATTATCTCGCCAACATCACCAAGGTGAAGTCGATCGACGATCTGATGTCGAACAACCGGCTCTACACCTACGCGCTCGCGTCATTCGGCCTCGATGCGGCGACGCAGGACAAGGATCTCATCAAGCGGGTTCTGCAGGGCGGCGTCCGCAACCCCGACAGCGTCGCCAACAAGATGACGGACAAGACCTACGCAGCACTCGCCTCGGCTTTCAATTTCGAAGCCAATGGCGAGAACGCCACCACCATCGTTTCGGCGCAGCAGCCGACCGTCGACAAGTACATGCGCCAAACGCTCGAAGAGGATGCCGGCAACACCAACCAGGGCGTGCGGCTGGCGCTTTATTTCGACCGCAAGGCGCCGACCATCACCAGTTGGTACGACGTGCTGGCTGACACCGCCCTTGCCAGCGTCGTGCGCACCGCGCTCGGGCTGCCCGATTCCTTCGCCACCGCCAACATCGACAAGCAGGCGCAGCTCTTCGAGCAGAAACTCGACATCTCGGATTTCACCGATCCCGAGAAGCTCGGCAAGTTCCTGACTCGCTTCACCAGCATGTACGAGATAAACAATCCGACCTCATCGGCGGTCAGCTCGGCCAGCGTGCTGTTTGCCCAGCCGATCACGGTCGGCATCTCCACCGACCTGATGATGGCCATGCAGAAATTGAGGTTCTGAGACCATCATGCGGGACAGCCTGTACGTCGCCCTTTCCTCGCAGATCGCGCTCGAGCGTCGCCTCGACACGATCGCCGACAACGTCGCCAACGCCTCGACGATCGGCTTTCGCGCCACCGGCGTGAAATTCGAGGATGTCGTCTCCGGCATCGGGCCGAAGTCGGTATCCTTCGCGTCTTCGGGCAAGACCTATCTTTCCGGCGCGCACGGCGCCTTGACCGAGACCGGAAATCCGTTCGATTTCGCCGTCCAGGGCGATGCCTGGTTCGCCATCGATACGCCGGTCGGCACCGTCATGACCCGCGACGGGCGCTTTTCGATGAACGAGAATGGCGAACTCATGTCGATCGAGGGCCACCCGGTGCTCGACGCCGGCGGTGCGCCGATCCAGCTCGACCCCCGCAACGGTCCGCCCAAGGCCGGGGCCGACGGTTCGCTGCGCCAGAACGATCAGCTTGTCGGCTCCATCGGCCTCTACAATTTCGATCCCGGCGAGAATTTCGTCCGCTACGGCAATTCCGGGATCATTCCGGCGCGCACGCCGGAGCCGGTCACCGATCGCTCCGATACCGGCATCGCCCAGGGCTTTCTCGAAGAATCCAACGTCAATCCGGTGCTGGAGATCACCCGGCTGATCCAGGTGCAGCGCGCTTTCGAAAACACCGCAGCCCTGATGCGGCAGACCGACTCCTCCACCGACGAGGCGATCAAGACGCTCGGCTCGAAATAGTCCATGTCGCTCGACCAGCCATCCCTGCGCGCACCCGAACGACAGCTCCAGCCGGCTCCCGAAGACCGGCTTGCCGCGCTGGAACGGGTATGGCGGCGTTTTGCCGGCACCGAAGCGCTGCTCAAGCGCGGCGGCCGCGTCGTCGAAGTGACGTCCACGCACTACAAGGTGCGCGGCCTTTCCGACTTCGCCAGGCTGGGCGACATTGTTGAACAGCGCGGCCATGCCGGCGCACGCCGTGGCGAGGTCGTCAAGATCAGCCGTGACGAGGTCGTCGTGGCACCCTTCGAACGCAGCTCCGATGCGGGCATCGGGGATGCCGTGTTCCGCCGCGGTCCGCTCGCGGTGGCGCCGCACGCCTCATGGCGCGGCCGCACCATCGACGCGCTCACCAGGGCGATCGATGCCGGCCCGTCACTGGTCAGGGGTGACGACACGCCGAGCGGCGCCCGGACCACGCCCGGCGCCATGGCGCGGCAGCGCGTCGGCACCGCCTTCATGACCGGCGTCAAGGTCATCGACATCTTCACGCCGCTTTGTTTCGGCCAGCGCCTCGGTGTCTTTGCCGGCTCCGGCGTCGGCAAATCGACGCTGCTCGCCATGCTAGCCGGCGCCGACGCCTTCGACACCGTCGTCGTGGCGCTGATCGGCGAACGCGGCCGCGAAGTCCGTGAATTTCTTGAGGATACGATCGGCGACAGCATGGCCAAGACCGTCGCCGTCGTCGCCACCAGCGACGAGAGCGCCATGATGCGCCGGCGTGCGCCCGACACCGCCATGCGCGTCGCCGAGCATTTTCGCGACCAGGGCCACCGCGTGCTTCTGGTGCTGGATTCGATCACCCGCTTCGCCCATGCCTTGCGCGAGGTGGCGACGGGAACCGGCGAGCCACCGGTCGCCCGCGGCTATCCCGCTTCGGTGTTCACCGAACTGCCAAAGCTGCTCGAGCGCGCCGGGCCGGGCGCCGAAGGCCCCGGGGTTGAAGGCAAGGGATCGATCACCGCCATCATTTCCGTCCTGGTCGACGGCGACGACCACAACGACCCGGTCGCCGACTCTGTGCGCGGCATCCTTGACGGCCATGTCGTGCTCGACCGTGCGATCGCCGAACAGGGCCGCTATCCGCCGGTCAATCCGTTGTCGTCCATATCGCGTCTTGCCGGCAAGGCCTGGAGCGCCGAACAGCGCGCGCTGGTGACAAGGCTGAAATCGATGATCGCCCGCTTCGAGGACACGCGCGACATCCGTTTGCTGGGCGCCTATCAGGGCGGCGTCGACGCCGAGCTCGACATTGCCGTGCGCCAGGTGCCGCTGATCTACGAGGCGCTGACGCAATCGCCCAAGGATCGTCCGTCCGCCGAACCGTTCTCCGATCTCGCCCGTCACCTCAAGGGTAAGCTGAATGCCGATGCAGGAGACTGAACGCCAGTACACCGAGCGTATCCTGCGCGAGATGATCGCGGAGGCCAACGCTGCGGAACAAGCCAGGGCTGACGAAGCCAGATTTGCCAAGGCAAAGGCTGCCCGCGCCATAGCTGCGAAAGCCGAGGCTGTTCTAGCCAGGGCTGCCAAGCCAATCCTGCCCAGGGCTGCCAAGCCAATTCTGCCCAGGGCTGCCAAAGCCGAGCCTGTTCGGTCCAAGGCTGCTGAGCTCGCCCTGCCCAGGGATCCCCAGGCGGAGGCTGGCGAGATGACCCAAGCCAGCCGCGAGTCGCTGATCGACGGCCTGTTCTCCCGCACCGAATGGCCACAGCCGCCAAAGGCACAGTTTCCAAGGCTGAAAAAACAGTCCGACCGCCGCAGCGATTTCGTCGTTGCCGCGCTCGGCCTCACACTAGGGCTGATCTGCGCCCTGTTTCCCTGGTACATCTTCTTCAACCAGGAACAGTTTGGCGTCCAGGCGATCAAGTTCGGCGGCACCGGCACCAATTCGGGACGGGCGGGCGGCGGCGTGGTCGCCGAACGCAGCGCGCCGCTGACGGTAAAGGACGTTCCGGCGGCCAATCTCGATCTGTTTGCCACGGGAACGGTGCAGGATGACGCCAATCCCGCGCCGGCGCCCGATGAGCAACCCTTCCCGGCCGACGCCGCGAAATTCCGTATGGTTCATGTCGCCAACGGCCGCGCCATGATCGAGGACGATGCCGGACTATGGATCGTCCAGCGGGGCTCGATATTGCCCGACTCCAGCCAGGTGTCTTCCATCGAGCAGCGCAACGGCAAATGGGTCATGGTCACCAGCACCGACCAGGTGATCGAACTCTCCAGGTAACGCCCCGTCTCGGGCGTCCGGCCATCCGCAAGGTCCGCGCAAGACTGGCGGCCTAGTCTTCGGGAACCCGCCCGGAGATTCCCATGGAGCCCGTTTCCCTTTTCGATCTCGCCGCCAAGCAAGCGCAATGGCTTGCCGTGCGCCAGTCCGCTATTGCCGGCAACATCGCCAACGCCAACACGCCGGGCTACACGGCAAACGATGTCGAGCCGTTCGAAAAGGTGCTCGACCGCACCGCGGTGTCGCTGCAGGCCACGCAGGCCGGCCATCTCGGCAACGCCGCGACCAATGCCGGCTTCACCGTCAAGCCGCAGGAAGATGACGGCGTTGTGATGCCGTCCAAGAACTCGGTCGTGCTGGAAGATCAGCTGATGAAGGCCGGCGAAGTGCGCCGCTCCTTCGAGCTCAACACGGCGATCGTCAAGGCGTTCCATTCGATGATGATGATGGCGGTGAAGAGCTGACCATGGACGCGCTGATCTCAGCCCTCAAAGTCGCAGCATCCGGCCTCGGCGCCCAATCGGAGCGCTTGCGCGTGGTTTCCGAAAACCTGGCCAACGCCCAGTCGACCGGCACGACGCCAGGGTCCGATCCCTATCGCCGCAAGACCATCAGCTTCGTCTCCGAGCTCGACCGGACCTCCGGCAGCTCGACGGTCGAAGTGAACTCGATCGATCGCGATCCAAGCGACTTTCCCGTCGAGTTCCAACCCGGCAACGAGGCCGCCGACGACAAGGGCTATGTCAAGATGCCCAACGTCAACGTGCTGATCGAAATGGCCGACATGACCGAGGCCAACCGTTCCTACGAAGCCAATCTCCAAGTCGTCAAGCAGGCGCGCGACCTGATTTCCATGACCATAGACCTGATGAGGAACCAGTAATGATCAGCGGCATCGGAGCCCTTCAGTTCAAGTCCTCGGTCGGTGGCGATGACGCGGTGACAAGCCTGCTCCAGGGCGGCGCGACCCCCTCGGCCGGCGGCAATATCGGCACCTCCTTCGCCGAGGCGCTGAGCCAGGCGGCCTCCAAGACCGTCAGCACGATGGCGAATGCCGAGCAGGTATCGGTGCAGGCGCTCAAGGGCGACGCCGACACCCGTCAGGTGGTCGACGCCGTGATGAGCGCGCAGCAGGCGCTTCAGACCGCCGTCGCCATCCGCGACAAGGTGGTTTCCGCCTATCTCGAAGTCAGTCGAATGGGCATCTGAGGAACTCCGCCATGAAAGCACTCGCCATCGCCGCCACCGGCATGAATGCCCAGCAGACAAACCTGGAAGTCATCGCCAACAACATCGCCAACATCAACACCACCGGCTACAAGCGCGCACGCGCCGAATTCTCCGACCTGCTGTACCAGGTCGACCGCACGCAGGGCGTGCCCAACCGCTCCAATACCTCGCTGGTGCCGGAGGGCGTCTCGATCGGCCTCGGCGTCAAGACGACGGCCGTGCGCAACGTCCACACCCAGGGCGAACTGACCAGCACCGGCAACAGTTTCGACCTGGCGCTGACCGGCAGGGGCTGGTTCCAGATCGAAGGCGCCGACGGCGGCACGCTCTACAGCCGCGCCGGCGCCCTCAACACCAACGCCACCGGACAGCTGGTGACGGTGGACGGCGCCAGTGTCATTCCGGCAATCACGGTTCCCACCGACGCCGTCGAGGTTATCGTCAACAAGACCGGCCAGGTCTTCGCCCGCATCGATGGCCAGGCTGACCTGCAGAACCTCGGCCAGATCCAGATCGCCAATTTCGCCAACGAAGCGGGGCTCGCCCCGCTCGGCGACAACCTATTCCAGGAAACCACGGCTTCCGGGCCGGCGAATGTCGGCGTGCCGGGCGATCCCGGCTTTGCCACCATCCAGCAGGGCTATCTCGAGGCCTCCAACGTCGACCCGGTCAAGGAAATCACCGAGCTGATCTCGGCGCAGCGCGCCTATGAAATGAACTCCAAGGTCATCCAGGCCGCCGACGACATGGCCTCGGTCGTTTCCAAGAACATCAGGTAGGGATGATGGCCATGCCGATCTCCTGCTCCGCATTCCGCCGCACCGCGCTTGTCCTTGCGCTGGTGGCCGGCTGCATGCCGGCTTTCGCCCAGGAATCGGCAGATCAATCGGCCACTCAGATCGCCAGCAACCAACCTGCCGGCGAGGTCGTATTGATTCCCAACCGGGTTATCTATCCCGGCGAGACCATCGAGCTTGGCGCGCTCAAGCGCGTGACCCTGATCGCCGGCAAGCACAAGCCGGACGCGGTCGCCACCCGGGCCGAGGAACTCGACGGCAAGGTCGCCAAGCGCACGCTTCTGCCCGGCCGCTACATTCCCTCCGCCGCCGTCCGTGAGGCCTGGCTGGTCGAACAGGGTGCGTCCGTGCAGGTCTTCTTCATCGCCGGCGGACTGACGATCTCGGCCACCGCGGTGACGTTGCAGCCGGGTTCCGCCGGCGACCTTGTCAAGGTCCGCAACGTCGACAGCGGCAAGATCCTGTCCGGCACGGTGATGGCGGATGGGACCATCCAGGTCAGCGCTTCATGATGCGCGGACTTGCTCTGATCCTGGCAGCCGTGCTCGGCCTGCAGCCGGCGCTGGCCGACGGCCTGACGCCCAAGGCCAAGCGCGAGCTCGCCGCCAAGAATGGCGGCGTCTACGACGATCCCGAATACAATCCGGCCACCACCAGCCGCATGTTCCGGGTTTCGTCGGGGCCGAGTTCGCTGCCGCCGGGCCAGGTCGCCTCGCGCATCAAGGACATCGCCCAGCTGCAGAGTTCGCGCGACAACCAGCTGGTCGGTTACGGCCTGGTCATCGGGCTTGCCGGGTCGGGCGACAGCCTGCGCAACTCTCCGTTCACCGAACAATCGATCCGCGCCATGCTCGAAAATCTCGGCATCGCCACCGAAGGCGGCAGCGCACGCGCCAAGAATGTCGCCGCCGTCATCGTCACCGCCAACATGCCGCCCTACGTGCAGTCCGGCGCCCGCATCGACATCGACGTCTCCTCGATGGGCGATGCCACCTCGCTCGCCGGCGGCACGCTGATCATGACGCCTTTGAAGGCGGCTGACGGCGAGATCTATGCCGTCGGCCAGGGCTCGGTCATCGTTTCCGGCTTCACCGCCAAGGGACAGGCCGAGCAGCTGACGCAAGGCGTGCCGACTTCCGGCCGTGTGCCGAACGGCGCCATCGTCGAGCGCGCGGTCCAGGCCGAGTTCGACGATCAGGCGACGCTGACCCTGCAATTGCGCAACCCCGACTTCTCGACCGCCATTCGCATCGCCGACGCCATCAACGACTACACCAGCCAGCGCTTCGGCGCGCGGGTTGCGGCCGAGCGCGATTCCCGCACCGTGCAGATCAGGAGGCCGAAGGGTGTTTCGGCGGCCCGCTTCTATGCCGAGATCGAAAACCTGGTGGTCGAATCCGACACGCCGGCCCGCGTCGTCATCGACGAGCGCACCGGCACCATCGTCATCGGCAACGACGTCAAGATCTCGCGGGTCGCCATCAGCCACGGTACGCTCACCGTGCGCATCACCGAAGCGCCGCGCATCGTCCAGCCCGAGCCTTTCTCCAGGGGCGAGACGGCCGTCGAGCCGTTCACCGCGATCGACGCCAGCCGGCCCGATGCCCGCGTCGCCGTGCTTGACGGACCCGATCTCGAAACGCTCGTTTCCGGCCTCAACCGTCTCGGCGTCAAGCCGGACGGAATCATTGCCATTCTGCAGGGCATCAAGTCGGCCGGCGCCCTGCAGGCCGACCTGGTTCTGCAATAGGCGATGCCGATGACGCGCTCCCTCTCACGCCAAGAAAGACGCCGCGCCGCCGCAATCCTGTTCGCGGCCAGTGTTGTCGCAATGTCCTTAGTCGCCAGCACGGCGCGCGGCGAAGAAACGGTTCGCCAGGTCCTGCCGGGCGCGCCTGCGGCCGAGCCACCGCAGCAATTGACGCGACAGAAGGCGCCGGATCAAAGTGAGATCGAGCGCTTCTGCTCCAACATCGCCGACGCCGCCCGCGACCGCCGCTATGCCTTGCAGGCGGAAGAGATGAAGCAGCTGCAGGCCGGTATCGACCAGCGCATGAAGGCGCTGGAGGAGAAGCGGGCCGAATACGAGACCTGGTTGAAGCGGCGCGAGGTTTTCCTGGCCCGGGCCGAAGACGGCGTCGTCCAGATCTATGCCGGCATGAAGCCCGACGCCGCCGCCGAGCGACTGGCCATCGTCAACGCCGACCTGGCGGCGGCCATATTGATGAAGCTCGATTCACGCAAGGCGAGCGTCATCCTCAACGAAATGGACCAGAAGGCGGCGGCAACGCTCACCGGCATCATGGCCAGCGCAGCCCGAAGGGTAGATCCGTCATGATCCGCAAGTTGCTCGTCGTGTGCGCGGTCGCCGGGCTGTCCGGTTGCGGGACCAACCTGAAGGAGGTCGGCAAGGAGCCGGCTTTGTCCCCGGTCGGCTCCGGCATCGACGGCGGCAACACCTCGTCCCTCTATCGCTATCCGCAAACGCCGCCCACGCCGGTCAAGAAATTCTCCTTGTGGGATGACCGCCAGAGCCGGCTGTTCACCGACCCGCGGGCGCTGTCGCAGGGCGACATCCTGACCGTCAAGATCAAGATCAACGACAGGGCCAACTTCAAGAACCAGAACGACAGGAGCCGCACCGCCAACCGCAAGCTCGGCTACGACCTCAGCGCGCAGTGGGACAAGTGGAGCACCGCCGGCAAGGGCGCCGGCGCTCTCACCTCCACCACGGACACGACGGCCGACGGCGAGATCAAGCGCTCGGAAACGCTTGAACTCAATGTCGCGGCCATCGTCACCGATGTCCTGCCGAACGGCAATTTGATGATCACGGGATCGCAGGAAGTGCGCGTCAATGCCGAGCTCAGGGTGTTGACCCTCGCCGGTATCGTGCGGCCGGCCGATATCGGCGCCGAGAACACCATTCCCTACGAACGCATCGCCGAAGCGCGCATCTCCTACGGCGGGCGCGGCCGCATCACCGAGGTCCAGCAACCTGCCTACGGCCAGCAGATTCTCGACCAGGTCCTTCCGTTCTAGGATTGGGGAACACGGCACCGTGGCAAACGTCGAACAGGTCCAGCCGCGCAAGGGTCCCTCCTTTGCCATCCAGGCCGTCATGCTGCTGGTTGTGACGGCGGCCGCCATCGGCATGGGCTGGGTGTCCGGCGGCTATCTCAAGGGCGTCGGGGCACCGGCGTCGGTGCCGGTCGCGCCCGAGAACGAAGGCAAGACCGCGGAGCCCGCCGCAGCCGGTGAGCCAGGCATGGGGCCGACGCTCGTCGTGCTGGCGCCGATCACCACCAACATCGCCTCGCCCGCCGATACCTGGATCAGAATGGAAGCGTCCGTCGTCTATGACGGGCCGCAGCCCCAATCCATGTCGGATGACATCCACCAGGACCTTCTGGCCCTGGTGCGCACCTTGAAGATGCATCAGATCGAGGGTGCCAGCGGTTACCAGCACCTGAAGGCCGATCTCGAGGAACGCGCCTCGATCCGAAGCCAGGGTCACGCCAAGCAGATTCTTATCAGGACATTGCTGCTCGAATGAGAAAGTTCCTTCTCGCCACGGCGATGATCGCCGCCGCCACCTCCGTCGCGGCGGCGCAGCAACTCGATCTCGGTGGCATCGGCAAGGCCGATGGCACCACCGTCGGCTACATCATCCAGATGTTCGGCTTGCTGACGGTGCTGTCGGTGGCACCGGGCTTGCTGATCATGGTGACGAGCTTCACCCGTTTCGTCATCGCCTTCTCGATCCTGCGCGCCGGCATCGGCCTGCAGTCGACGCCCGCCAACCTCATTCTCATTTCACTGTCGCTGTTCATGACCTTCTATGTCATGGCGCCGACCTTCGACCAGGCCTGGAACACCGGCGTCAAGCCGCTGATGGACAACCAGATCACCCAGACCGTAGCCTTCGACAAGATTTCGGATCCATTCCGTACCTTCATGCTGCGCAATGTGCGCGACAAGGATTTCGACCTCTTCGCCGATCTCGCCCGCGAGCGCGGCCAAACTGTTTCGCGCGACACCGTCGACCTGCGCATCCTGGTGCCCGCCTTCATGATCTCGGAAATCCGACGCGGCTTCGAGATTGGCTTCCTGATCGTGCTGCCATTCCTGGTCATCGACCTGATCGTCGCCACCATCACCATGGCGATGGGCATGATGATGCTGCCGCCGACGGTGGTGTCGCTGCCGTTCAAGATCCTGTTCTTCGTCCTGATCGACGGCTGGAATCTGCTTGTCGGCAGCCTTGTGCGCTCCTTCAACTGAGCGCTGGCAGCTGATCCCTGGCGGCTGGTCGCTATCGCGGTTCCCCAGCGCAGAATTCAAGCAATATATTTTCGATTAACCGTCCGGTTTAGCCCTTTGGTAGGGACTTGCCCGCATATTCGCTCGCAGATGGCGGGTGATCGATTTCGAAGATCATTGGCATGATGCCGCACCGTCATACCGGGAGGCCCGGTATGTCAAAAAAACACCTGTAAAATCAAGGTACGAGTACCATGTCCAGCATCATGACGAACTCCGCCGCGTTGACGGCTCTGCAGAGCCTTAACGCCACCAGCAAATCCCTCCAGGACACCCAGGCCCGCATCTCGACCGGTTACCGCGTTTCGCAGGCCTCGGACAACGCCGCCTATTGGTCGATCGCCACCACGATGCGCTCCGACAACCAGGCAATGTCCACCGTTTCGGACGCACTCGGCCTCGGCGCTTCGAAGGTCGACACCGCCTACACCGGCATGAACAGCGCGATCTCCACCATCAACCAGATCAAGGCCAAGCTGCTGGCATCCTACGGCCAGACGGACGCCTCGAAGGAAAAGACCCAGGTCGAAATCGCCGCCCTTCAGGACCAGATGAAGTCCTTTGCCACCGGCGCCACCTTCTCAGGCACCAACATGCTGTCCGTAGACAGCGGCGCAACAGCCACGACAGCGGCCGATGTGAAGATCCTTTCGGCCTTCAACCGTGACGCCGCCGGTGCGTCTTCGATCTCGACGATCGACGTCAAGGTGGAAAACATCAAGCTCTATGAAGCTGGCACCACCGCGACACTCAACAAGGGTATCCTGGACTCGCAGCGCACGGGCTCCACCGGTGTGGCCACCCTCACGGCCGTTGCCGTGACCCTGGGCGCCGCCGCAACGGCCACCGACACCTACTCAGCCGCCAGCCTGAAGATCTTCGACACCGCAACGGGCAAAGCCGCGGGCGACGATCAGATCAAGCAGATGATGACCGTCATCGACTCCGCGCTCGCCGACATGACCAACGCCGCCACCACGCTCGGCGCCGCCAAGAGCAGTATCGACCTGCAGAAGACCTTCACCTCCGACCTGATGGACTCCATCGATCGCGGTGTCGGCCAGCTCGTCGATGCCGACATGAACAAGGAATCGACCCGTCTGCAGGCCCTGCAGGTCCAGCAGCAGCTCGGCGTCCAGGCGCTGTCGATCGCCAACGGTTCGTCGCAGTCGATCCTGTCGCTCTTCCGCGGCTAATCGCCTTCGCCTGATCACAGTTCGCACTAAAAATCGGGCCGCGCCAAAAGCGCGGCCCGATTTGCGTTTGCTCGACTTGCCTTTGCAAGCCTCGCACAATGCTCGTTCCTTAACTCTCAAAGGCCAGCTTTTAACAGGCTGTTAACCATGCCGCGCTAGTTATGGTTAACCAACAGCTTACGACCGTTGGCGAATCGGTCCGACCGGCACGATGCCACCCGTTGAACAGGCCTGTCCGGCATGTCTGAGCATGTCGGTTTTTGAAAAGGAGCGACTTTCTTGGCGAGCATCATGACAAACGCTGCGGCGTTAACCGCACTTCAAAGCCTCAGCGCCACCAACAAGTCGCTCGAACAGACGCAGGCTCGCATCTCGACGGGCTATCGGGTCTCGCAGGCCTCGGACAACGCCGCCTACTGGTCGATCGCCACCACGATGCGCTCGGACAACTCGGCCCTGTCGACGGTGCAGGATGCGCTCGGCCTCGGCGCCTCGAAAGTCGACACCGCCTACACCGGCATGAACAATGTGCTGACCACGATCGGCCAGATCAAGACCAAGCTGCTTTCGACCGTCGGCCAGACGGATGCCGCCAAGGCAAAAACCCAGACCGAGATCAATGCGCTTCAGGCGCAGATGAAGTCCTTTGCCGATGCGGCGACCTTCTCCGGCTCGAATTTCCTTGCGGTGACCTCCAAGCAGACTGCCGCCCCCAATGACGGCGTCCAGGCCGACTCCCAGATCGTGTCCTCGTTCAATCGCTCCTCGTCGGGCGCCGTCTCGATCGGAACGATCGACATCGATGTCGAGGGCACCAAGCTTTTCGACTACGGCCTTGCCACCGAGGTCAAGAACCGCGGCACCCTCGATCGCCAGACTTCGATTTATGCCACGGGAGCCGCCCAGACCCTGTATGACAACGCCTATGCGACCGCGCTCGCTGGCGGAGCAACGGACATCGCGGCAAACACCGCTGGCCAGGCAGCGGCGGGAGCGGTCGTCCCCAAGGTCGACAACATCTCCGCCTACAACCTCGACATCACCGCGGCCGGCGTAACCGACGACATCATCACCCAGATGGTGACCAGGATCGACAAGGTCATGGCGCAGTTGACCGATTCCGCAACCATCCTCGGTTCGGCCAAGAGCAGCATCGACCTGCAGAAGACCTTCACCCAGAGCCTGATGGATTCCATCGACCGTGGTGTCGGCCAGCTCGTCGATGCCGACATGAACAAAGAATCGACGCGGCTCCAGGCGCTGCAGGTTCAGCAGCAGCTCGGCATCCAGTCGCTGTCGATCGCCAACAGCGCTTCGCAGAGCATCCTGTCGCTGTTCAAGAACTAGTCGCGGGCGTCACCGGCGCCCTCCTTTTCGCACTCCGATTAACGGGCCGCGCCGCAAGCGCGGCCCGATTTCATTTTCGCACAAGCTTCGAAGACTACTGTTCCGGCGGACAGTCATGCTGGGAGTCGTCGAACCGTGCCGGAACAGATCCAGAGCATCATCTCGAATCTTCGCGGCTTTGGCGTGAAGCGCCTTGCCATGCTGGCTGGCATCGCCGTTCTGGTGATGGGCGTCATCGGCATCGCCTCGGTCTATCTCAACCGTCCCGCCTACGACACGCTCTATGTCGGTCTCGACCGCGCCGACGTGAACCAGATCGGCCTCGTGCTGGGCGAAGCCGGCATCGGCTTCGATGTCGGCGCCGACGGAACCTCGGTGCTGGTGCCGGCCGGCACCACCGCGCAGGCGCGCATGCTGCTTGCCGAAAAGGGCCTGCCGACCAGCGCCAATGCCGGCTACGAACTGTTCGACAATGTCGGCTCGCTCGGCCTCACCTCCTTCATGCAGCAGATCACCCGCGTGCGCGCGCTGGAAGGCGAGATCGCCCGCACCATCCAGTCGATTTCAGGCATCAAGGCGGCGCGCGTCCACATCGTCATGTCCGAACGCGCCAATTTCCGCCGCGACGAACAGCAGCCTTCGGCATCGGTGGTCATCCGCTACGCCGGCATCGACGCCGAGAAGAGCGCCATGTCGATCCGCCATCTCGTCGCCGCCGCTGTCCCCGGCCTGTCGGCCGACAAGGTGACCGTGCTCGATTCCAGCGGCAATCTGCTGGCCGCTGGCGATGATCCTTCCAACACCAGCGCCGCCCGTACGCTCGGCGTCGAGCAGACCGTCGAGGCGCAGATCGGCGACAACATCCGCCGTGCGCTGACGGCCTATCTCGGCCCTGACAACTTCCGCGCCAGCGTCAAGGCCGAGGTCAACACCGACACCCGCCAGACGGAAGAAACCATTTTCGATCCGAATTCGCGCGTCGAGCGCTCGGTGCAGTCGGTGCGCGCCAACGAAAACAACAACCAGAAGCAGGCCTCGACCCTAGCCAGTGTCGAGCAGAACCTGCCCGAGACCCAGGCAACCGCCACCGACGGTCCGCAATCCTCCTCGCAGAACGACCGCAAGGAAGAGATCACCAACTACGAGATCAACTCGAAGAAGATCGCCACCGTCTCCAACGGCTACACCGTCACCAAGATGTCGATCGCCGTCGTCGTCAACCAGCAACGCCTGGTGACCATCCTCGGCAAGGACGCCACGCCGGAGCAGATTGCCAAGCGCGTCGCCGAGATCCAGAAGATGGTGACCTCGGCCACCGGCTTCGACGACAAGCGCGGCGACGTCATCGACGTCTCGGCGGTCGAGTTCATCGACGGGCTGGACGGCGAGGCGATCCCGCAGGCTGGGATGCTCGATTCTATCGGCCAGCATGCCGGCACGCTGATCAACGCCGGCGCCTTCATCGTCGTGGTGTTCCTGGTCGCCTTCTTCGGCCTGCGGCCGATGGCGGCGGCGCTGACGGCAAAGGCGACGCCGGCCCTGGCAGGCCCCAGCTACGAAGACGTCCAGCGCTCGCTACCGACACCCGAAGCAAGTGCAAACACCGAAAGCGCTGGCGTCGGCGCCTTACCCGGTGCGCGCCCCGGTCCGACACCGCTCGACGATCTTCGCCAGAAGATCAGGCCGGCGCCGCAGGAGCGGCTTGCCCGAATGGTCGACCTCAACGAGGAGCGCACCGCGCAGATCCTGCGCAAATGGGCCGCTCAGGAAGTCGCGGCCTAAACCATGCCCTCCGTAGCCCTTTTCGACCTTCTGCCTGATTTCGGTACCCGCACGCAACGTGCCGGTCAGCCCCGGGCCGCGGCCGATCCCGAACACAAGCCAGACGCGCCGGCGCCGCAAGCCGATATCGGCACGCTGATCGCGGAAGCGGTTGCCCAGGCCGAGGCGGCACTCGATGCACGCCTGTCGATTGCCCATGAAGCCGCGCTCGAAGCCGAACGCCAGGCCAATGCCGAGGAAGCACGGGTATTTCTCGAAAGCCTCGGCGACGATGTCGGCAAGGCTGTCTCGTTGCGCATCGATGCCATGGAGGCGCGCGTGACCGGGCTGGTCGCCGCCACCGTCGCCCGCATGATCGGCGGCATCGTCAGCGACGATCTGCAGAAACGCTCGATCGAGGCGCTTGCCGGCGCGATAGGCGAGGCGGTCGGCGATGCCGAAGCGGTGCGCATCGCCGTGCGCGGCCCGCTCTCGCTGTTCGAAACGCTGAAGGCATCGCTCGGGCCCCGCGCCGCCAATCTCGACTTCACCGAGACACCAGGCTTCGATCTCACGGTCGCCATCGACGAGGCGGTGTTCGAGACGCGCATGGCCGAATGGTCGACGACCCTTTCCGAGGTCCTGGCATGAGCGTCGCCGATGCCGGACAGGTTCACCAGGAGATCATCATCGTTCGTCGAGGTCACGACGACCATGACGATGCCCACCATGGCGGCGTCTGGAAGATCGCCTTCGCCGACTTCATGACGGCGATGATGTGCTTCTTCCTGGTCATGTGGCTGATCAATGCCGCCAACGAGCAGACCAAGGCAGCCGTCGCCAGTTATTTCAACCCGGTCAAGCTGGTCGACCGCAATTCGAGCCGCAAGGGTCTGGAGGATCTCGGCGACGGTCCGCGCGCGATGGGAACGACGGCCGACAACCCGCAGAAGGCGACCAACAAGGCCGGCCAGGACGGCGATGGCTCCGCGGACCGCAAACAGGAGAAGCAGGAACTGCCGCAGGCGGAACACTCCGACGAGCATCTGTTCGCCGACCCCTACGCGGTGCTGTCGGAAATCGCCACCGATACCGGCGTCATGCAGAATGTCAGCCAGAAGGGCGATGGCGGCGCCCAAGCAGCCGGCCCGGCGACCGGCGCTTCCGGCGGCGCCTCCTATCGCGATCCGTTCGAGCCTGATTTCTGGTCGCAGCAGGTGGCGGCGCCCGGCGCCGAAGCCAGCGCCCAGCGAGCCAAAATCGAGGGCGATGCGGCCAAGCCCGGTGACAAGGTTGCCGAGACGCAAGTGCCCAAGGTCAAGGCCGTGCCACCGGTCGCGGCCGCACCTGTCGAACCGCCGGCAGAGGACGCGACCGGCAAGCCAGCCGCGAACCCCGCCACGACAACGACGAAGGCCGGCGACACCAAACCAACAGACACGAAGCCAAGCGACGCGAAGCCGGGCGAGACCAAACCAGACGACAGCAAAGCCACGGACGCAGCCAAGGCCGAGGCCAAAGCGCAAGAGGAAGCCAAGCCCGACACCGGAGAGAAGGCGCCGACCGCCGCCGCCGTCAAGGCCGCGGCCGACGTCAAGCGGCAGTTGGCCGACGCCTTCAAGCCCGGCGACAAGCTGCATGACGGCGTCTCGGTGGAAGCTACCGACAAAGGCGTCGTCATCTCGATCACCGACCAACTCGACTTCGGCATGTTCGAGGTCGGTTCGGCGCTGCCGCGCCGCGAACTGGTGCTGGCGATGGAAAAGATCGGCCGCATCGTCAACAGCCAGAAGGGCAGCATCAGCATCAACGGCCACACCGATGCACGGCCATTCCGCAGCGACAGCTACGACAATTGGCGGCTGTCGACGGCGCGCGCGCATTCCGCCTACTACATGCTCGTGCGCGGTGGCGTCGATGAACGCCGCATCACAGAGGTCGCCGGTTTCGCCGACCGCCAGCCGAAGGACCCGGCGAATCCATTGGCGGCTGTGAACCGCCGCATCGAAATCCTGATGGCGGCCGGCGGATGAGGCGGGCGGCCGTCACCAGCCGGTTGATTGGCTTGTTGCTGCTGGCCTGCGGATATCCGTCAGCCGGCTTCGCCCAAGACGCGTTGCAGCCGTATCAGCTGGTGCGCTCGCTCCAGCTCATCCAGGACCGCATCGCCGCTGGCGATCATGCCGCCCTGCCGATGCAGGCCAAGCTCCTCGAGATGGTGGATGCGCGCCTGCGCACGGCGGACGCCGAGGATTTCAAGGATCCCAAGAACTTTCGCGCCCTGCTTGTCTACGGCATGAGCGGCGGCAACCCGGTGACTGTCGAGGCTGCCACGTCGCGCGCCACGACGGACCCGCAAAGCCTTGCCGTGGCCAAAGGGGTGATCGACTATCTCAATGGCCGGCCTGGCGAGGCGATCGAAGCGTTGAAGCCGATCGATCCGATGACGCTGCCTCCCGACCTCGGCGCTTTCCTTGCCCTGGTCAAAGGCTCGCTGCTTGCCGGCGACCAGCCGGCTGCGGCGCTCGGTTTGCTCGACGAGGCAAGATTGCTCAGCCCCGGCACGCTGGTCGAGGAAGCAGCACTGCGCCGTTCGGTCGGCATTGCGGGTGCGCAGGGTGACGCGGCACGCTTCGCACGCGCGTCGACCCAGTATGTCGAGCGCTACCTCTATTCGCCCTATGCCAGCCAGTTCGCCGACTCCTTCGTCTCCGGCGTCATCGCGCTGCATATGTCGATCAGCCAGGACAAGCTGGCCGACATCACCTCGATGATGGATCCCGAGCGTGAGAAGGTGATCTATCTGCGCATCGCCCGCCGTGCCGCGATCGACGGTCTGAACGACCTGTCGGCCTTCGCTTCGGCGCGAGCCGAGCAGGGTCGCGACGGCAACACCAACCAGGACGATCCGCGCGCCCTGCTTTACGCCAGTCTTTCCACCGTCACCTCGGGCACCATCGAAGACGTGCGCGCCAAGCTCGGCAAGATCGACCGCAGCAAGCTGTCCGAAGGCGACCGCGCCTTGCTCGACGCCGCCCAGGCCATTGCCGGCGAAGTCGTCGCACCGCCCGCCCCCCTCCCCGAGGAAATGCCAGTTCCTGTCGCGACCGAGCAGCCGCCAGGGCCCGAAACTGTCGCGGCGCAGGGCGCCGACGCCAGCGGGCTGCCACCCGTCGAAGGCGCCATCGGCGAGCAACCCGCCGTCGCTGCCGCCTCCGGCGGACCAGCAACCAGTGCTCCGGTAGCGCCGACGGTTGCGGCTGCACCAGCCGATGCGGCGACCGTCGTGCAGGCGTCGGCGCCATCGCCCGCGGCCAGTCCCGAGCCCACCGACCCGACCGATGCCGCCATGACCAGAACACGTCGACAGCTCGACCTGATCGACCAGATGCTTGGAGCCGCCCCCAAATGACCACCAGCCTCGGCTCGGCCTTGCCGGGATTTGCCGCCGCGCGCGCGACGCCGGAGCAACCGGCCGCGAACGGCAAGAAGGACAACGCGGGCTTTGGCAAGATCCTGCATGGCGAGGCCAGTCCGGCCCGCCCGGAACGGCATCCGACGACCGAGGCGGGATCGCGCGAGCAGCGCTGGGGCAAGCTCGCCGCCAACCTTGCCGGGCATGGCGGCAAGGCCGAGCCGACATCGGCCGACACCGGAAAGATCGTCTCGGCCAAGGTGCCGACCGCGAAAATCGGCAAGGCAGATTTGGAAGCCAAGGACAATTTGGAAGCGAAGTCGCACAAGGACGATGCCGACGCCGAAGAGACGGCGCCTGACGCGGATGCCGTGCCACTTCAGGATCACCTGCCGCTGCTGATCGCGTTCCATGACCTGCGCCATTTCTCGACATCGACCAAGGCAAGCGGGCGCGACGCGGCTAACGGCGAGAGCCCATCGGACCCGGCGCTTGACGCGCAGGCTCCGCTGTCGAAGACCTATCGGTCGAAGTCCACGACCGGAAACCAAGTTCTCGAAACCAAGTCGAAGCCTGAGCAGGTGTCGATCGTCGACGGGCCTTTGACAGAGCTTGACGGCCAGCTGCCGAGCGCTGACGGCGTTGCCTCCAGCACGCCGAAGCGCGACACCGTCGTAACGGCCCAGAAGCTGCCGGAGGCCACAACCGCCGATGTGCCCGGCGTGCAATCGAAACACACCGCGCCGGTGATGAAAAGCATCGAGGATGTCCAGTCCTCGTTACGGCCCGAAGCCGGAAAACAATCCCTGTCCGCCACACGCATCGACATCGTGTCGCAACAGAGCGTCCCGGCACCACCGCAAAGTCCCATCAGCCAGGCAGCCCTCAATGTGGTCAACGCCATAGCCGCCGATGGCGGCCCGCAAAAGGCCCTTCCAGCCTCATCCGCGGCCACCCAGCTGGCCAGCCCTGTTGCCGTTCCGACACATGTGTTGAAGATCGAACTTCACCCCGCCGAACTCGGCATGGTGACGGCCAACCTTCGCCTCTCGGGAGAACAACTTTCGATTGAATTGAAGCCCGCAACACACGACGCTTATCGTCGTTTGTCCGCCGACAGCGAGGCCATCGTCAAGTCGCTGCGTGGGCTCGGTTTCGAGGTTGACAAGGTCACGATCCTGCAACCTTCGGTAGCGGTTCCCGCTGCAGCCCGTACCGATGCGACCGCCCCTTTGCCGGCGGCGTCGGGCCGCGATCCGTCATCCTTCCAACCTGGAAACCCGGGTGGCGGCAACAGTGGAGCGGGTGGTCAGCAATCGGGTCAGCAATCCGCAGGAAACCGCAATGATGACGCGCAGGACTACGGCCGCGGCACTTCACCTTCTCGCGAGCGCGCTGGCGGCGATATGTTTATCTAGCGCGGCAGGCGCTGCCGCTGCCGTCACCAACCCTTGCGAGCCGGAGATCCTGCGTGCCGCCGACCGCTATGGCGTGCCGGCCGGCATCCTCTATGCCGTCGGCCTCACGGAGACCGGAAACAAGGGCAGCCTTCAGCCCAACGCTTTGAATATAGAAGGAAAAACGGTCTTTCCGAGAAGCCGGACCGAGGCCCTTGCCGCCTTCGCCAATGCCCGGCGCGAAGGCAAGACGCTCATCGATCTGGGCTGCATGCAGATCAACCATCACTACCACGCGTCCCATTTCCGCAGCGTCGAGGACATGCTCGATCCGCGTCAGAACGTCGACTATGCGGCGCGTTTCCTGGCCAGTCTCCATGCCCGTCACGAGACCTGGTCGATGGCCGTCGCCCGCTATCATGCCGGTCCCGACAACGATCCGGCGCAGAAGATCTATGTCTGCCGCGTCATTGCCAACATGGTCGCCACCGGCTTTGGAAAATGGACCGCGAGCGCCCGCGGCTTCTGCAACCCGTAGGCGTATCTTCGGCATCCAATGCGCCGTTCGCGCAGTCCTGCGTTGTCGTTTTGACTTGGCCAGAACTTGCCGCCGAAAGCATATCTGGTTGCAGGCTAATGCAACCGGCGCGATTCCAGACTCCTAAGAAACTAGCTACAAGAAATGACGGTTGTTCAGGATTCTCGCCAGCGGATACCCCTTTTCTCACGGGGCAAATGATTTGATTCGGAGGCGGGCCGATGATTGTAATCGTTGACGAGCGCGAGCTCGTAACAGAGGGATACAATTCACTTTTCGACCGTGAGGGTGTCGCCTGCGCAGGCTTCGCGCCGGGCGAGTTCGGCGAGTGGGTAAGCTCGGCGGCCGCCACCGACCTGAGGTCGGTCCGAGCCTTCCTCATCGGCGACTGCCGCGAAGGCTCGATCTCTCCCCGTCAGATCCGCGACCGCACCGGCGCACCGGTCATCGCCTTGAGCGAACAGCACTCGCTGGAGAACACGCTGCGGTTGTTCGAGAGCGGCGTCGACGACGTCATTCGCAAGCCCGTCCACATTCGCGAGATCCTCGCCCGCATCACCGCCATCCGCCGCCGCGCCCAGGAAGACGTCGCCTACACCGAGATCGGCGCCATGCGCATCTTCATGGATGGCCGCGACCCCGAGATCGACGGCCAGCCTTTGCCCTTGCCGCGCCGCGAGCGCCGCATCCTCGAATATCTGGCCAGCAATCGCGGCCGCCGCGTCACAAAGACCCAGGTTTTCAACGCCATCTACGGCATCTTCGACGAAGAGGTCGAGGAGAACGTGGTCGAAAGCCACATCAGCAAATTGCGCAAGAAGCTGCGCGAGAAGCTGGGCACCGACCCGATCGATTCCAAGCGCTTCCTTGGCTACCGGCTCGTCTTCTGATGCAGCCCCGCGCCAGCCTCGCGCAAGACAGGATGCGTAGCCTCGTAGCCAGTGGCATCCGCATTGGAGCCAGCGGCATCCACATTGGGGAGACGTTTCGATGAGCCTCTACGGAATGATGCGGACCGGCGTTTCCGGCATGAATGCACAGGCAAACCGGCTGTCCACCACGGCCGACAACATCGCCAATTCCGACACCACCGGCTACAAGCGGTCCTCTGCCGAATTTTCGTCGCTGGTCATGCCGAGCACCGGCGGCGCCTACAATTCCGGCGGCGTCACCACGACGATCCGGCAGGCGGTCAGCGATCCGGGCGTGCTTCAATACACCACCTCGGTCTCCGACCTTGCCGTCAACGGCGATGGCTTCTTCGTCGTTCAAGATCCGAGCGGAACACCTTTCCTGACCCGAGCCGGCGCCTTCGTACCGGATGCCGAGGGCAGGCTGGTCAACGCGGCCGGCTTCCAGCTGATGGCCTACAGCTACGCCAACGGCGTGCCGGCGGCGACAGTGAACGGCTTCGAGGGCCTGACCCCGGTGCTCATCTCCGACCAGGGGATGACGGCAACGCCGAGCACCCAGGGTACTTACAGCGGCAACCTGCCGGCAGGCGCGACGCCGGTCGCCGCCGGCAATCTGCCCACCACCAACGCGGCGGGCGCGCAGTACACCTCGAAATCCTCGATGGTCGCCTACGACAATCTCGGCAACAAGAAGCTGCTTGACGTCTATTTCACCAACACCGGCGCCGGCACCTGGCAGGTGTCGGTCTTCGATCAGTCGAAGGCGACCGCCGGAACGTCGTTCCCTTACACCGGCGGCGCATTGGGCTCGGCCAACCTGACCTTCGACACCACCACCGGCAAGCTCACCGGCGCCGTCAACAGCGTCGGCCTGACGGTGCCCAATGGCGCCGCCTTTTCGCTGGACCTGTCGGCATTGACCCAGCTCGGCGCCGGCTTCACCGTTTCCGACGCCCAGGTCAATGGCAACGCACCGAGCACCATCGACAAAATCCAGATCAGCAAGGACGGCACCATCTCGGCGCAATACAAGGACGGCTCCACCAAGGCGCTCTACAAGATCCCGCTGGCCGACGTGCAGAGCCCGGACCAGCTCAACGCGCTGCCCGGCAACGTCTACGCACAGGGCACCGAATCCGGCGCGGTCCGTATCGGCTTTGCCAATGAGGGCAAGGCCGGCTCCATCATCTCCGGCGCACTCGAGAATTCCAACGTCGATATCGCCGAAGAACTGACCAACATGATCGCGGCACAGCGCAGCTACACCGCCAATTCGAAAGTCTTCCAGACCGGTTCCGATCTGATGGACGTCCTTGTCAACCTGAAGAGATAAAACGGGCACCGCCCGTGAAAGACCCGCATGTCGTTGTCCACTGCACTGAGCATCGCCCAATCGGCGCTTATGAACACCGCGCGGCAGACCAGTGTCGTCTCGCGCAATGTCGCCGACGCCGACAATCCGGACTATTCGCGCCGCCAGGCCGTCGTCACCAGCACGGCGCCGGGCGCGCGTTCGGTTGATATCCGGCGCGCCGCCAACGACCTGCTGTTCCGCCAGAACCTCAGCGCGCTGTCGGCCTGGAGCGGCCAGAACGCGCTCTACAGCGGCATGGATCAGCTGGGCGTATCGGTCAATGGCGTCGACAATGCGTCCTCGCCCTCGACCGCGATCGGCAATCTGCAGCAAGCGCTGCAGCTCTATGCCACCTCGCCGTCCAACCAGAACCTCGGCGCCAGCGTCGTCGACGCAGCCAGGCAGGTCGTGCGATCCCTGAACGAGGGCTCCACGGCGATCCAGGATTTCCGCACCCAGACCGACGGCCAGATCGCCACGGCGGTCGACGACCTCAACTCGCTGCTCAGCCAGTTCCAGGATGCCAACACCGCGGTCATTTCCGGAACCCGTTCCGGCACCGATGTCTCTGATGCGCTCGACCAGCGCGATGCGCTTTTGAAGAAGATATCTGACTATATCCCGGTCTCGACCTTCACGCGCGGCGACAATGACATGGTCGTCACCACTGGCGACGGCACGACGCTGTTCGAAACCATTCCGCGCACGGTCAGCTTCGCGCCGTCGGCCGGCTACACCGCCGGTGCCGCAGGCAACGCGGTCTATATCGACAATGTGCCGATCTCGGCGGGAGCCGGCGGCAACACCAGCGCCAGCGGCAATCTCGCCGGCCTGCTCCAATTGCGCGACAGTGTCGCCTCGACCATGCAGAGCCAGCTCGACGAAACCGCGCGCGGCCTGATCACAGCCTTTGCCGAAACCGCGCCTGCGCTGCCCAATGCAGCCGGCCTGTTCACCTGGTCCGGTGCGCCGGCGGTGCCGGCAGCGGGCACGCTGGTCAACGGCCTTGCCGGATCGATCAGCGTCAATGCGGCGATGGACCCAAGCGCCGGCGGCAATCCGACGCTGCTGCGCGATGGGGGTGCCAATGGTGCCGCCTATGTCGCCAACACCGGCGGCGGCGCCTCCTATTCCGACCTTCTGGTTGCCTATGGCGACCGGCTCGACAAGCCGATGGCCTTCGACCCGGCCGCCGGGGTTTCGGCAACGTCGAGCGTTTCCGACTACGCGGCCAACTCGATCGGCTGGTTCGAGGGCGTGCGCCAGCAGGCATCGACCGCCTCCGACGCCAAGGAAGCGCTGGCATCGCGCAGCGCCGAGGCGCTGTCCAACGCGACCGGCGTCAATGTCGACCAGGAAATGTCCCTGCTGCTCGACCTCGAACACACCTATCAGGCATCGGCCCGGATGATGAAAACCGTCGACGACATGATGACGGCCTTGCTCAACGCGGTGGGATAATCCATGACTTCAGTCTCGTCAGCCGCCATATCGAACGCCATGCGCTCCCAGCAGATGCGCATGCAGGCCGAGCTTGTCAAAGCCACCAAAGAGTCCTCGACCGGCAGGGTCGCCGATGTCGGCCTGGCTCTCGGAGCGCGCACCGCGCAGTCCGTCACCTTCTCGCGCGATCTCGACCGCCTCAACGTCATCATCGACTCCAACGGCCTGGTCGGCTCCCGCTTGTCTTCGACGCAGACCTCGCTTAGCCAGCTCTCGACCGCGGCGCAGTCCTTTCTGTCCGCCCTGACCACCGCGTCCTCGAGCGATTCTTCCAACAGTCTCACCCAAGCCTCGGGCAAGGCGACCATCCAGCAGCTGACCTCGATCCTCAACACCAGCGTCAACGGCGAGTACCTGTTTGCCGGCACCAACACCGACGTCAAGCCGATCAACGACTTCACCGCCGCCGGCTCGCCAGCCAAAGCGGCCTTCGATGCCGCCTTCGTCGCCAATTTCGGCTTCACCCAGGATGACCCGGCGGCGGCCAACATCACCGCCACCCAGATGGACGACTTCATCACCAACGACGTCGTGCCGCAGTTCATGGGCCCGGGCTGGCAAGGCAACTGGTCGAACGCCACCGACCAGCAGATCGTCAGCCGCATCGCCCTAAACGAAACCACCCCGACCTCGACCAGCGCCAACAGCGACGGCATCCAGAAGCTCGCCATGGCGGCGGCCATGGTCTCCAGCCTGATGTCCAGCAACATCAGCCAGGCCGCGAAAAACAAAGTTGTCAGCCGCTCCACCGCACTGGTCGGCGAAGCGCTGAGCGGCATTGGCCAGATTCAGTCCGAGACCGGCATCGTCCAGAAGCGGGTTTCCGATGCGAACGACCGCATGAAAACGCAGGTCGACCTTTTCGAACGGCACATTCTCGATCTGGAAGGCGTCGATCCGGCCGAGGCCGCAACCCGGGTTGCCGACCTGACACAACACATCGAAACGTCCTTCGCGCTGACCGCGCGCCTGCAGCAGCTCAGCCTGTTGAATTACCTGACCTGACAACGCTTAACGGAACGGTAGAGCCCCACCGATGTACCAATTCTCCTACGCCGACATCCAGAGCACCTCTGTCGCCGACGCCAAGGACCGCGAGCGGGAGCTCCTGACACGCTCGATCGACATGCTGTCGGCGGCGGCGGCCGCCGGCCACGGCTCGATGGAAGCGGTCGAGGCACTGCATTTCACCAACCGCGTCTGGACCGCCTTCGTCGAGGATCTCGGCTCCAGCGACAACGCCCTGCCCAAGGAACTGCGCGCCAACCTCATTTCCATCGGCTTGTGGCTGCTGCGCGAGGCAGAGGACATTCGCCAGGGCCGCACCAACAATTTCGAAGGGCTGATCGAGGTGTCCCAGATCATCAGGGACGGCATTCAATGACCAACACGCTGAAGATATCGCTGAAGCCGAACGAGAAGATCTACATCAACGGCGCCGTCATCCGAGTCGACCGCAAGGTCACCGTCGAATTGATGAACGACGTGCAGTTCCTGCTCGAAAGCCATGTCATCCAGGCCGAGGACGCCTCGACGCCGCTCAAGCAGCTGTATTTCATCCTGCAGGTCATGCTGATGAACCCGGCCGGCGCGGCCGAGGCGCGCGAGATGTTCCGGCGTTCGCTGCCGCTGCTGCTGGCAAGCTTCGAGGACGCCCAGATCTGCGCTGGACTGAAACAGATCGACCGCATGGTCGGCGAGGATCATATCTACGAGGCGCTGAAGGCCATCCGCGCGCTCTATCCGCTCGAACGCCGCGCGCTTGGCGACAATGACTATGTTCCGGGTGCCGCGCGCCCGTTGGCTGTGGGAGCACGATACTGATGAACGTGGACATGACGACGACGATACCGACTGGCGCCAACCAGGCCAGCCAGCAGACCTCGAAGACAGCAGTCGACTACCAGTCGTTCCTGAAGCTGCTGATCGCCGAGATGAAGAACCAGGACCCGACCAAGCCGATGGATTCGACGCAGTATGTCGCCCAGCTCGCCACCTTCTCGCAGGTCGAACAATCGGTGCAGACCAACACCAAGCTCGACCAGATCATGTCGTCCTCGGCGCTGTCGCAGGCCGATGCGCTGATCGGGCGCTCGATAACCTCCGCCGACGGCAAGACGACGGGCACGGTGGCGTCGGTGCGCCTCGCCAGCAGCGGCCTGATCGCCGTGCTGCAGAACGGCACCGAGGTCGCGGTCGGCCCGGGCGTCTCGATCAAGGCAGCGAGCTGACGCTTCCGGCAGGGCCAGTCCCATGAACGAGGCCGACGCTCTCGACATCGTCCAGTACGCGGTGTGGACGGTGCTCACCGCGTCTGCCCCGGTCGTGCTGGTCGCCATGGCGGTCGGCATCGGCATCGCCCTCATCCAGGCGCTGACGCAGGTCCAGGAGATCACCTTGACCTTCGTGCCCAAGATCGTCGCCATCATGCTGGTGGTGGCGCTGACCGGCCCCTTCATCGGCAGCCAGATATCGGCCTTCACCAACGTCATCTTCGAGCGCATCCAGAACGGATTCTGAGCAAGTCGACGAAAGCCGCGCCGGTCCGTGCCAAACCATCGGGATCCGCGACCGCGGCGGATGGAGACGTGGACCGCCTCTATCCCATTGTTGGACCATGACCTTTTTCGAAAGGTGTTCGCCCTTTCAACCGCCATGCCCTACTTTCGGCAAATGATCTGAGCAAACGGATCGTCTGACGAGCAGGCACGACATGGCAGGGACCCACCGATGATTGACGAAAAGCCGGAAAGCGAGAGCGTTTCGGCGCTGGCGCCCTTCCGGCACGGCATTTTCCGCGCCGTATGGGCCGCAAGTCTCGTCTCGAATTTCGGTGGCCTGATCCAGGGCGTCGGCGCCGCCTGGATGATGACCACGATCGCCACCTCGTCCTATCAGGTGGCCCTGGTCCAGGCTTCGACCACCTTGCCGATCATGCTGTTTGCGCTCGTCGCCGGCGCCATCGCCGACAGTTTCGACCGGCGCAAGGTGATGCTGGTCGCCCAGACCTTCATGCTGGTCGTCTCCGTGCTTTTGACCCTGTTCACCTATGCCGGCCTGATGACGCCGTGGACGCTGCTGGCCTTCACCTTCCTGATCGATAGCGGCACGGCGCTCAACAGCCCGTCCTGGCAGGCCTCCGTCGGCGATATCGTGCCCCGCAACAAGGTGCCGGCCGCCGTCGCGCTCAACTCGATGGGCTTCAACCTGACCCGCAGCGTCGGCCCGGCGATCGGCGGCATCATCGTCGCCGCTGCGGGTGCGGCGGCGGCCTTTGCGGCCAACGCAGTGAGCTATATCGGCCTGATCGTCGTGCTGGCGCGCTGGAAACCCGACCTGCCGGTCTCGACCTTGCCGCGCGAATCGCTGGGCGCGGCCATGGGCGCCGGCCTGCGCTACGTCGCCATGTCGCCCAACATCGGCAAAGTGCTTGTCAGGGGCGCGGCTTTCGGCTTCAGCGCCGGCGCGGTGCTGGCGCTCTTGCCGCTGGTGGCGCGCGATGTCGTCAAGGGCGATGCCCTGACCTACGGCATCATGCTCGGCGCTTTCGGCATCGGCGCGGTCGGCGGCGCGCTGATCAGCGTGCGGCTACGGCAGCTGCTGTCCAGCGAGACGATGGTGCGCTCAGCCTTCGCCGGCTTTGCCGCCTGCGCCTTCAATGCCGCCGCCAGCCATCACGCCTGGCAGACGTCGCTCGGCCTGCTCGTCGGCGGTGCCTGCTGGGTGATCGCCCTTTCGCATTTCAACGTCACCGTGCAGATGGCGACACCGCGCTGGGTGGTCGGCCGGGTGCTGTCGGTCTATCAGACCGCCACCTTCGGCGGCATCGCGCTCGGCAGCTGGATCTGGGGCGTCGTCGCCGATGCGCATGGCGCCGAAACCGCGCTGATCGCGGCCAGCATCGCCATGCTGGCCGGCGGCGCCATCGGCTTCTTGCTGCCGCTGCCGCAGCAGCAGGTGCTCAACCTCGATCCGCTCAACCGCTTCAAGGAGCCGCACCTTGCTCTCGATCTCAAGCCGCGTAGCGGTCCGATCGCCATCATGATCGAATACATCATCCGCGACGAGGACGTGCCGGAGTTCCTCTCCACCATGGCCGAACGCGGCCGCATCCGCCGCCGTGACGGCGCCCACAACTGGACGCTGGCACGCGACCTCGAAAATCCGGCGATCTGGATCGAGCACTATCATACGCCGACCTGGCTCGAATATGTGCGCCACAATGGACGCATCACCCACGCCGACGCCATCATCGGCGACCGCTTGCGAGCGCTGCACAGCGGCGACGAGCTGCCGCGCGTGCGCCGCATGATCGAGCGCCCGACGACCGCGGGCACGGCGCTCGTGATGGCCAAGGGACCGATCGAGCACTAACCGGGCCCTTTGGGCGACATGCACTACCCTTCGCCCGACAGGTCCCTGCGCGCCTTGTCGAGTTCCTCGGCATAGCGCCGCATCAGATGGCCTTCGGTCAACAGTCCCAGCACGATGCGGTCAGCGAAATCCTCGACCACGGCGAGCTCTTCAGCGCCGGCGCGCTGGAAGGTCTCGGCGGCGGACTGCACGTTCATGCTCGGCACCAGCACGGCGTCCTTGTACTTGGCAAGCTCGCGCACCGCCACCTCGCCATCGGAAGGATCGCTGTGCAGCTCGGCCACGATCAGCACGCCGACATAGTGATCGCCCGCGTCGACGGCAATGATGCGCTGGGCCGAACCGAGCGGCACTTGACTGCGGAAGGCCGCCAGCGTCGTCGAGGCATGGATGGTTTTGATGTCCTTGCGCATCATCGAGCCGACGGTGAGGCTGCGCATCCAGCCGACGTCGTGGGCGCTGCGGATGGTCTCGCCGCGCAGATGGAAGCGCCATGTCGAGAAGGAGTAGCCAAACGTCTCGCGCACCAGGATCGCCGACATGATCGAAGCCGCCAGCACGACACCGGTCAACGTCAGGTCGCGGGTCGATTCCAGCGCCAGGAAGGTCATCGTCAACGGACCGCCGACGACGCCGACGGCGAGCGATGTCATGCCGACGACGGCGGCAACAGCGGGATCGATGCCGGTGGCCGGCGAGACCAGCGCCATCACACCGGCAAACGCCTTGCCAAGCAGCGCACCGAGGAACAGCGAGGCGAAGAACAGCCCGCCGCGAAAGCCCGAGCCCAAGGAGATGGCGGACGCCGCCAGTTTCAACACGAAGACGCTGGCCACCACGGCCAGACCGTAGTTCATCGCGAATTCGCGATGCAGCGCGCCGTGGCCGCTGGACAGGACTTGGGGCGTGATGAGGCCGAGCAGCCCGACGATGACACCGCCAATGACAGGGCGCAGCGACGCATCGATCGACAGCCTGGCAAAACCGCGTTCGATGAGCGTCACCAGATGCATGATGGCGATCGAGGCCGCACCGCCGAGCAGGCCGAGCAGCAGGAACGGCACGTACTGGCTGGCGGTCAGCGCCGGCAGGCCCGAAAGCTCGAGCGGAAACGGCACGCCGCCAAACACTTCCGCCGTCAGCGAGGCTGAGATCGCGGCGGTCATGACAGGCGCGACATTGGCGACCGAATAGATGCCGATGACCAGTTCAAAACCATAGAAGGCGCCCGTCAGTGGCGCATCGAAGGCGGCGGCGATGGCGCCGGCGGCACCACAGCCGACCAGGATGCGGACATCGTTGCGGCGCAGCCGGAAGATGCCAGCCAGCCGCGACGCAAGGCCGGACCCGACCTGCGTGTAGCCGGCTTCCAGCCCGACCGAGGCGCCGAAACCGCTGGAGATCATCGTCTGGCCGGCGATGATGAAGGTGTCGGTGAGCGACATGCGCCCGCCATAGAGCGCGTTGGCTTCGATCGGGTCGATCGGCGTGCGGAATTTGCGCAGTCTGAGCCAGATCACCGTCAGCCCAAGCAGGATGCCGCCGATCGCCGGTATCAGCGCCTGCATCGGGTTGGCGAGCGAGAACATGCCGGAAAGCCGGCCACCGGGCTGAACGCCGAACAGCAGCCCGTGCAGGTCCTGCACGATTTGGCTCATCGCCGTGACAAGGATGCCTGCCATCACCCCGACGACACCGGCCAGAATAACCACGGCGATGCCGCGCGCCTCGAGCAGCGGCACCGATCTGATCAGCACCGAGCGCAGCCGGCGGGCGTAGACTTCGCTGTGGTTTCTGGAAAGCACCGGGGCGGCTCGCCGATATCGGAAGAGGCAGTGGAAAGCCCGCCTGATACGCCCGGCGACACGGCATGGCAACCACATTGGCGACAGACAAGGCGCCATTGTGGCATGGGGCGACTGGTCGCGGCCGCGGCTGGCTCTGTTGGAACGCGAACGGCTGCCGTCCGCTGACAGATCGATCAGGTCGGCTTGGGATCGCCGGCCTCATAGAGCACGAGGTTGCGCTCTCCAATGCCAAGTGCCGGCCAGCTTGCACGCCAGTCTGCAAGGTGCGGCGAGCGGAAATGTGCGTCGAGCACTGCCCTGTCGCTCCAGACCTCCGTGACCCGGATGAGCCCGGCATCGAACACGTCCTGCGCATAGGAATATTCGAGGCAACCGGGCTCGGCGCGGCTGGCTGAGGCCATACGCTCCATCGCGGGCTTCGCCTCCCGAGCTTTTCCGGCGGCAAGCGGATGGTGCCGATAATCAGAAGCATGGGATTTCCTTTTGGAGGCGGCGGTCGAGAGCCCAGTAGCCAGTCTCCCACCCTCGCGCAAGCTTGGCCGGTTAGGCTCACAAGGCTGCCGCGCTGGCAGGCTTGGCATTTTTGGGGACGACATGGCGATCAGCGAAAGCATCCAGCCCGGCGCAGTGGCCAAGAACGGCCGCGACGTCTTCTTCGCCATCGGCATCGTCATCATCCTGGCCGTGCTGTTCCTGCCGATCCCGGCCTTTCTCATCGACATCGGCCTCGCCTTCTCGATCGCCCTTTCGGTGCTGATCCTGATGGTGGCGCTGTGGATCCAGCGACCGCTCGATTTCTCGTCGTTCCCGACCGTGCTGCTCATCGCAACCATGCTGCGGCTGTCGCTCAACATCGCCACCACACGCATGATCCTGTCGCATGGCAATGAAGGCACGCACGCGGCCGGCTATGTCATCGCCGGCTTCTCCAAGCTGGTGATGGCCAGCGACTTCGTAATCGGCCTCATCGTCTTCATGATCCTCATCGTGGTGAACTTCATCGTCATTACCAAGGGCGCCACCCGTATCGCCGAAGTCGGCGCCCGCTTCACCCTCGACGCCATCCCCGGCAAGCAGATGTCGATCGACGCCGACCTCTCCGCCGGCATGATCGACGACAAGACGGCGCAGCTGCGCCGCCGCGAACTGGAGGAAGAATCCTCCTTCTTCGGCTCGATGGACGGCGCCTCGAAATTCGTCCGCGGCGACGCCATCGCCGGCCTCATCATCACCGGCATCAACATCGTCGGCGGCATCGCCATTGGCTATATCAGGCACGGCATGGGCATGGGCGAAGCCGCCGACGTGTTCATCAAGCTGTCCGTCGGCGACGGCCTCGTCACCCAGATCCCGGCGCTGATCGTTTCCTTGGCCGCCGGCCTTTTGGTGTCCAAGGGCGGCACGCGCGGTTCGACCAACCAGGCGGTGTTCGGCCAGCTCGGCGCCCATCCGCGCGCGCTCTACGTAGCGGCATCGCTGCTGGTGCTGCTCGGCCTGATGCCCGGCCTGCCGCTGTTTCCGTTCTTTGCGCTGGCCGCCGGCATGGCCGGCCTCGGCTACATCATCCCGATGCGCCACAACCGCGCCATCGCCGCCGCCGAAGCGATCAAGGACCAGGAGAAGGCGACCAAAGTCGAAGAGGAGAAGAACTCGGTCAAGGCGTCGCTCGCCACCGCCGAGATCGAGCTGCTGATCGGCAAGCAGCTGTCGACGCGGCTGCTGGTTTCGCATCAGGAACTGGTTTTCCGCATGTCCAAGATGCGCAAGAAATTCGCCACGCAATACGGCTTCGTGGTGCCGGAAGTGCGGGTTGCCGACGATTTCGCCATCCCGCCGAAGAGCTACCAGATCAAGGTGCACGGCACCGTGGTGGCCGAATACCAGATGCGCGTCGGCGAGATCATGGTGCTGCTCGGCAATCGCGATATTCCCGAAATACCGGGCGAGGAAATCCGCGAGCCGGCCTTCGGCATGCGCGCCTATTCCGTGGTCGAAACCTTCGCCGAAGACCTGAAGCGCGAGAACTACACCTTCGCAGACAACATGTCGGTGCTGCTCACCCATCTTTCCGAGGTCATCCGCAACAACCTGCCGCAGCTTCTGTCCTACAAGGACATGAAGGCGCTGCTCGAGCGGCAGGACCAGGAGTACCGCAAGCTCGCCGACGAGATCTGCACCACGCACATCTCCTATCCCGGCTTGCAGGCGGTGCTGAAGCTGCTGCTCGCCGAACGGGTCTCGATCCGCAATCTGCATCTGATCATCGAGGCGATCGCCGAGATCGCGCCGCATGTGCGCCGCACCGAGCAGATCGTCGAGCATGTCCGCATCCGCATGGCGCAGCAGATCTGCGGCGACCTCTCGGAAGGCGGCGTGCTCAAGGTGCTGCGCCTCGGCAATCGCTGGGACCTCGCCTTTCACCAGAGCCTCAAGCGCGACGCCAAGGGCGAGGTGCGCGAGTTCGACATCGATCCGCGCCAGCTGGAAGAGTTCGGCCAGGACGCGACCAAGGCGATCAAGAAACATCTGGAGGCCGGCGAGCGTTTCGTGCTGGTCACCGCGCCCGACGCCCGCCCCTATGTGCGCATGATCATCGAGCGGCTGTTCACCACGCTGCCGGTGCTCAGCCACGTCGAAATCGCCAAGGGTGTCGAGATCAGGGTGCTCGGGACCATATCGTGAGCGTTCTCTCGCAGGGCGTCGTCATCGCGGCGTTCCTCGCCTTCTGCCGCATCGGCGCGTGCTTCATGCTGATGCCCGGCCTTTCCAGCGCCCGCGTCCCGGTCCAGGTCAGGCTGTTCGTGGCGGTCGCCGCCACTGGCGGCCTGCTCGCCTTCCTGTGGGACCGCATCTTTCCCTTCGTCGATCCGCGACCGCAGATCCTGGTGCCGATGATCATCTCGGAACTCCTGGTCGGCGGGCTGATCGGCGCCATGACCAGGCTTTACATGGAAGCCTTGCGCTTCATGGGCTCGGCCATCGCCATGCTGATCGGCTATGGCGGCACCGGTGGACCGGCGATCGAGGAACCGGAACCGCAGGCAGCGCTTGCCGCCATCATCTCGTTCTCGGCCCTGTTGATGCTGTTCGTCTTTGATTTCGACCATGAGATCATACGCGCGCTGGTGACCTCCTACACGGTCGCGCCGGTCAACATCTTCTTCAACCCGCAGGCCGCACTCGTCGATGTCACCGACACGGTATCGGACACGTTCTTCCTGGTCATCCGCCTCGGCAGCCCGTTTGTCGCTTATGCCATTCTCGTCAATCTGACTATCGGCTTCGTCAACAAGCTGACCCCGCAGATCCCGATCTATTTCATCTCGCAGCCCTTCATCATCGCCGGCGGCATGATCATCTTCTACTTTGCCGTCGGCACCATGCTGTCGCTGTTCGTCGCCGGCTTTGTCGACCTGACATTGGCACGATAGCCATGAGCACGCGCAGGGACCGCCTGAAGAAACTGGTCAAGGTGCAGGAGCAGTTGAAGGCGCTGCACGAAACCCGTCACGCCACCTTCCTTGCCGCGGCCGGCGCCGCCGAGACCGAAGCCCGGGATCTGGTCGGGCATTTCGACCGTGCCGATTCCCTCTCCGGCGTGTTTCCCGATCTCTACCATCGCCGCATTGCCAGCGCGGTCGGGCGCCAGGAGGCGAGCCTCGAAAGCGCCAGGCAGGAAGCCAGCCTCATCGCCGCGGCAACCGCCCGCACCAACATGGTTGAGCGCGCCTACAAGGACGTGCGCAACCGCGACGAGCGCGAACGCTCCGACCGCGAGCGCCTCGACCTGATCGCGCAGAAGCGGAGCGCAGAGTAGTGCCGGGGTGCTGATAGTTGGTCCAGATCTGCCAGACTAATCCTCTCAATGTCCGGAATTAGGGTTGCGAAGAGCGCCCATCCGCCTGCTGCGGTCGACGTTCATGCTAACTTCAGTGACCAGCTTGCGGCGAAGAGCCATAGTGTAGTCGTTTGGCCCCTTCGGCGTTATGACAAAAGCTTGGGATCCGCCAATGACGAATTTGGCAAAATAGGATGCCAATGGTTGGTCGGGATTCTCATCTTCCGTTGGAATGGCGATCGCGTTGATCGTGTATCCCTTGGCAATGGCGTTCAGCCTGCTCGGCTGAACAGGAAGTCCGTCGTTGTTCTCACCATTGGAAGAGATGTCGATCACTTTCTTGGCCGCCTTTCCAGGAAACTGGTCGAGCAGAAGACTTCCGACGTCGATGGCCGAGGAAACGGATGTTCCGCTTCGTCCTCTGCGAATATTGCCGGTATCGCCTCTCTTGTTGATCACCGACGCAGCCGCCTTGGCATCTTCCAGCCCGCAGATGCTTGTCCATGGCAGCACCATGCCTGTGTGCCCGGGGCTCGACCATTCAAAGTAGGCCACGCCGATGCAGCCAACATAATTTCGGGTGATGGCCGCGATGATCTCGGGCGAAGTGAGCGCTGCGGCATGTCCCTCCCGCTGCAGGTCAGCAATCTCCGGATCAATCGAAGACGAGTAATCGACTGCGAATACGACAGCAACATCAACATTGGCGGCATGTGCCTGCAGCCCCCAAAACACCGAAGCGACAAGCGTTCCCCCCACTCTCAAATAACAGCTGGCCCGCTTTGCCAGCGCTCTGACCGTCTGCATCAGAATGCCGCTGCGTATCGCCCGCGCCAGAAAGCTTGCCAGCGCCACCATTACAGTGCCCTCGCGACAGGTCCGGCCGCCGACCGAGACCATGGGCCCTGTGCTGAGTGGCGGTCCGCTTGGGAGCACGTTCGCATCACCGGCAAGGCTCATCACATTCCTCCACTGGACCTGAATTGGCGGCGGGACGATTGCCCGCCCAGGCTGCCGGCGCCGCGGCAAAGGCAGGGGCCGCGTCTAAGGGCGGTATCGGGCCGGTCAGCAGGGGCGCGCGCGCCCGCGGCGTTCGGTTCGACATTGCGACGGACAGGATCGCACCGAGAATGATCGCGGCACCCAGTGCGCCTGCGGGTGAGTTCCGCTCACCGAGCAAGATCGCCGCGCCTAGAGCCCCGAAGACGCTTTCGGCACTGACGATCACGGCGGCATGGCTAGCGGAGGTAAAGCGCTGTGCGGCAATCTGTATGCCGAAAGCGATCGCGGTGGAGAACACGCCGAGGACCGCCAGTTCCGGGCCGGCTGCAAATGCCGCGGCCAGTGAAAGGTTGCCTTGCATTGCCCCGAGCGGCAGGGCGAAGGCGGCGGCGCCGAGGAACTGTGTCGCCGCCGTGGTGAACGGCCGCGCATGGGTCTGCATGTGCCGGCCGAGTTCGACCATCCAGAGCGCATAGCAGGCAGCCGACAGGATGGCGGTGAGATCGCCGCTGCTGAGACTGGCGAACCCGCCGGACAAAAGCAGGGCACCGACCATGGTCAGCCCGGCGGCGGCTGCAAGACTCGCTGTCGGACGTTCGCCGATGAGCAGCCAGGCGGCCAGTGGTGTCATCACGGTTGCGGTGCTCACCAGGAAGCTTGCATTTGTGACAGTGGCGCCGAGATAGCAAAGCTGCTGAAGCGTGATGGAGATGACAAACAGCGCGCCCACCCTGGCCAGGCTGGAGAAATGGCCCGGCCCGGCAGGCAGTCGCCTTTCGGTCAAGACAAAGGGCAGCACAAGCAGCCCACCGATGAGGCAACGCAGGCCGACGGCGCTCAGCGCGTCGAGATGAACAAGCACTGTCTTTTGCGCGACATTGCCCAAGCCCCATAGGGCAGCGGCAAGCAGCAGCAGCAAATTGGCCCTAAGCTTGGACATACACCGCACCCCTCGGACTAAAGCCCGTCGCGGGTTGCGATGGCTCCAATCACTTCAGGGCGCCCGGTTCGGTCCGCTACGACCCGTGTTTCGTTCAGGTGCCCCTACTTAAGCGATGCCTTAATTGATCTACCGTCACAGGAGCGCTTGAACGCATGGTTCTACCGGTTGCGAAGCGTTAGTTTTGAGTTAGGATTTCGTCAGGCTGGGAAGCTGTTAAGAAAATGCAAAGTGAGGACAGCGTCGCCGCAAGCAAAATCTCACTCTTCGGCGGCTTCCGGATTGAAAAGGAAACTGTTGGTCCGCTCTGGTTGACCGGGAAGCGGGGCCCCGCGATCATTGCCTATCTGGCCCGCTGCCCGGGCATGGCGGCGACAAGGGAAAGGCTGGCTGATCTGCTATGGAGCGATAGCGACAGCGAACACTCGCGCAACAGCCTGCGGCAAACCCTCAGCGTTCTACGCCGTGATCTATCACGGGCGGGTGTGGATATCCTCCATTCCCGGAGGGAGTTGATCGGCCTCAGGCCGGATGCGGTTCGAGTTGACGTCGAGGAGTTTGAATCCGGGCTCTCCGCGCGTTCCGCGCCGGAACTCGAGACGGCTCTGGCGCACTACACCGGACCGTTTCTTGATGGGGTTTATCTGGGGAGCAACGCTTTCGACGACTGGGCGGCGGCTGAACGCGACAGGCTGCTGGGCCGCGCGCTTGAGTCCTTCGAAAAACTCGCCCGCCTCGTGGACACAGAGGCCGGACTCGCCCTGGCGGATCGAATTCTGGCCATGGACCCGACCCGGGAGGAGTCCTATCGGCTCAAGATGGAATTGCTTGCCGCATGTGGCCAGCGCGACAGGGCGATAAGGACATACGAGGCTTGCAGGAGCATGCTGAAGAAGGAGTTCGGCGTTGAAACCAGCCCTGAGACGCGAGCGCTTTGGCAATCCCTGCTGTCTGCCGCCGACACGACGTCAAATCTGCAACCGGCAAATGCTGCTCCGGCCGGCCAGCGCTCCAGGCGCCCTTCCATCAGCGTTGCCGACTTCGTCAACCTGACCGGAAAGCGAGGCGACGACTTTTTCGCCAGGGGGCTCGTCCAGGACATAACCACGGCCCTCTCCGAGGTGGCCGACTATGTCGTGCTCTCCGCGCTTCCGTCCAAGGACAAGAGCGGCGATGAATCCAAAACGCCGGGAATGCTCCGGCCGCGATACATGCTCAGCGGCAGCATCCAGCGATCCGGCAACGGGCTGAGGGTGAACGTCCAGCTTGTCGATGCTGGCAGCGGCCATAATGTCTGGGCCCAGAAGTTCGACGGCCACTCGGAGAACGCGCTCGAATTCCAGGACCGGATCGCACGGTCGGTTGTGCTGGCTGTGACCCTCGAACTTCAACTGACCAACTGGAAGGTTCGCGACAAGAGCCCGCCGGGCGCCCCTGAAGTGCGCAGGTTGGTGAACGAAGCTCTCATGAAGTATTTTGAGATGACCCGGGACTCACTGTTGGTCGGGATAGAGCTTGCCGAGAAGGCGGTTTCGGTGGGCCCCGACAACGCCCGTGCACAGCGGACGCTTTCGATTGCAATTTCCATGGGCGTGGCGTTTGGCGCGCTGCCTCGCGAGCCAGGGCAGATCGAGCGTGCGGTTGAGCTTGCGGAAGCAGCGGTGCGGGCAGTGCCCGACGACGAAATTGCCCGCTGCATCCTGTCATTCGCTCTCGAAAGTTCCGGCCGAATCGACGAGGCGATCGCCGAATGCCAACATGCGATCAGCCTCAACCCAAGCTATCCGAGTGGCCACGGCGATATTTCGATGCTCTTTGCGTTGCGCGGACAGGTTAGTGAAGCAGTGCGTGAGGCCAACGAGGCAATCCGGCTCGGCACGTATGACGTCATCGATTTCTGGCGTCACCATGGCCTGGCTGTGGCACTGTTCGCCGGCGGAGACAACCGGCGGGCGCTCGAAGCCGCTCGCAAAGTGGTCAGGACAAAGCCGGGCTTCGTTCGTGGCGCCCTTTATTGGGCCGCCGCCGCTTCGGCAACCGGAAACAACGAAGAAGCGACACGGGCCATCCATCATTGCCTGTCACAGCTTCCTCATCTCAACCTCGGTAATGTCTGCCCCGGCTTTGTGCCACGCTATGTGAAGGATCATCATCACGCGAGGTTCCTTGAAATGCTGTCGAGGGCTGGCCTTCCTGCTTCCTAGTGGAACCTGGCTACGCGACCGGGATCGTGGCGGCCATCTCGCAGCCGGATTCAGTCCGCGTGCTTGGAACAAATGACCGGCCAGACTGTTCACCTCTGATACGACGCTGACGTGCCCGCTGGGTAAGCGGCGATCTTAAGGAGTTCTCATCATGAACATTTGGTCCACGTTTCGTTCAGCCGCCTTTGCAGTCATCGCCACTGCGGGCGTAAGCCTTGCCAGCGCCGCGCATGCCGACAGCGGCACGATCCGCTTCTCCGTCTACAAGGCTGCCTTCTTTGTGGGTGGCTCTGGAGGCGAAGGCACGCTGACATTCCATGGCCGCCGCTATCCCGTCTCTGTCGGCGGCATCTCGGGCGGCCTCGCCTTCGGGGTTTCCAAGACCTACTTCCAAGGTACCGTTCGCCACATTCGCCGCGTCCGGGATGTAACGGGGGTCTATGGGGCGGCGGGCGGTGGCGGTGCGCTTGGCAAAGGGGCCCAGGTGATCGTCATGACCAACGACAAGGGCGCCCAACTCGAGCTCACCGGCAAGCAGGTAGGCATGCAGGTCAACGCCGATCTCAGCGGTATGGCCATTACCGTGAAGTAGGACGTCGCTCCGTTCGGCGTCCCTGCGGTCGGTCCACTACGCTGCATACAACGGCCGGCTTTCTGGCCATGCCATTTAGGAAGCCGACGTTCCGCTTTCGGCCAAAAACGCGACGTCCGAATGGTGGCTTGGCGATGTCCGCAGTTGGTGGCGGGACCAAGAAACATGCCTGCGTTCCACCCCTGCCCGCCGCGCAAGCCTGCCACAAGCTTGTTGAGGCATGGTCTGGCTAAGGAAAACCGATAAAAGGCGGACTTTCTTGGCGATTTCTCCACCCAGCGACATCGTTATGGATGTGGCCCGAGCCGTCGACCCGACGGACATCGAGGCCGCCCGTGCCGCGCTGACCAAGCGCGCGGGCGGTGCTGCCGGGACGTTTTCGGTCGACACCGCCGCTTCGGTCGACGCCGGCTCGATCCTGTCGCGGGCAACCGCCGACAAGGCCGCGACGACCGACCCGGCCAAGAAGTTCAAGAAGTTCGAGGCAATGGTGCTGCAGACCTTCATCCAGAACATGCTGCCCAAGGACACCGAAGGCGTCTACGGGAAGGGCCTAGCCGGCGACATGTGGAAATCGCAGCTTGCCGAGCGGGTGGCCGACGTGATGGCCGAACGCGGCGGCATCGGCATCGCCAAGTCGATGCTCGCCGACCACTATCTCGAAGGCAAGCGCGTCGTGTCGGTCGGTCCGGTTTCGGGCGGGCCTGAAAAGACCGAGATCGATCAACAGAACAGCCTGTCGACCTCGCTGGTCCACGAATTGCAACGCAAGGCGGCCCGGTCGATCACCGGTGACGACACCGCCATCAAGACAGACATCAAGATCTAGGAATGCCCCCGAAACCGGCAGCCGGTTTTGGGAAGATCATGCCAAAACACTGAGACAGTGCGTATCCGAGTTCAATCTAACCAGACCGGGATTCTCATGGCCGACTTTTCGGAATTCACCGCCAACCTGCCAGCACGCACGACCGCGTCGGAAGCGCCGATCCCGTTCGCGCGCCCGGGCAACCTTGCCGCCATCATCGGCCGCATCGAGGAAGTGGTCGAGGAAGAGACGGCCGGCATCCGCAACGCGACCAACTATGATCTCAAGGCGTCGAACGCCCGCAAGAGCCGCTATCTCTACGAACTGACGCGCGCCATGCGGGGCGGCAGCGAAGCCGAATTCCTCGAACAGCACCGCGAGGGCCTGACCCGGCTGCGCCAGAAGCTGGCCAAGAACGAGGCGGCGATCCTGGCTCACCTCAGCGCGGTCAACGAGGTTGCCAGCCTGCTGCGGCACGCCATCCAGCGCGCGGAAACCGACGGCACCTATTCCGCCGGCGAGTTCGGCTGGATGAAGGCATGATGTCGAACACTATGCCCAGCCAAAAAGATAGTACCGCTTTCCCATCGCCAGGAAATGACAAGGCCTGATGCTCAAGGTCATCGCCATCGCCGTCTGGATCTGCGCCGCCACGCTCGGCGCCGTGTTCTATTCGTTCCAGGCAGCCGGCGAGCGCGGTGTCGGCGAGACACCGAAGCCGATGCTGGGTGGCCTGGACTACGTCAAGACCGACATCATTTCGGTACCGCTGATACGCGATTCCCAGATCGGCGGCTATTTCCTGACCAAGCTTGTCTACACGGTCGAGCCCGAGCAGATAAAGAAGCTGTCCATTCCAGCGGAAGCGCTCATCACCGACCAAGTCTATACCTACCTCTATTCCAATCCGCAGATCGACTTCACCAATAAGGCGACGATCGACCTCGATGCCTTCCGCGCCGCGATCCGCGATACCGTCAACACCCGTGTCGGCGCCACTTTGGTGCATGAGGTTCTGATCGATCAGGTCAATTTCCTGAGCAAGGACGAAATCCGCGACAACTGGCTGCGCCGAAAGAAAAGCGAGACGGCGGCGGAAATGACCAAGGCATTCAAGGAACATTGAGCAGCCCGGCTCGCCGTTGCGCCTAAGCCCCCGGGTCACGCCGAGACGTCATCCGCTGCGGCGATAGGAACCAGCCACCGGAATCCGCGTTGACGTAAACGTCAACCCAAAGCTATATGCGACTGTGATCGCGAAAGCGCGCGGCATGGAGCTTCGAGCGCCGCTGCGTGACTGATGCAACAGACAAGGAGAACAGCGTGAGCGTTCAGGAGATTGCAGAGAAGATCAAGTCGCGCGTGGCGAGCAGCGGATTCGATCGTTCGGTGAAATTCGACACCGGCGCCGACGGCGTCATCGTCATCGACGGCACAACCATTTCAACCACTGACGGACCCGCCGATTGCACCATCAAGCTCTCGCTCGACGATCTGGATTCGCTGATATCGGGCGACCTGAACCCGACCATGGCGTTCATGACCGGCAAGATAAAGGTCGAAGGCGACATGACCGTCGCCATGGCGCTCAGCCAGCTGATCGGCTGACCGCTTGTGAGACGCACAAAACGCCGCCCGATGGGCGGCGTTTTTGTTTTGAGCCGAAGCCGGGTGGCCGCTTCGGGCAGCCCTTGCAGCTTAGGCCGCCGACGTCAGCTGCTGCGCCTTCAGCGTACGTCCCGCCGCCTTCAGCGTGCCGTGTACGCCGTCAAGCGCGCCGTCGACCAGTTCCAGCGCCAAAAGGCGATGCCGCTCATAAGGGCCGGGCATGGCGAGCGAACCGGTCCTGGCGGCCGAAAACCCGAAGCGTCCGTAATAGGGCGCGTCGCCGACCAGCAGGATCGCCGCATGGCCAAGCCGCGCCGCCTCGGCGATGGCATGACGCATCAGCGCCGAGCCGATGCCGGCACTCTTGAGCGACGGTTCGACGGCGAGCGGACCAAGCAACAGCGCTGCCGGACCGCCCTCGCCCAGCCTGACATCCCACAGCCGCACGGTGCCGGCGAAGGCGCCCGATGCATCGTGGGCGACGAAGGCCAGGCCTTCCGAGGGCCGGCGGCCGCGCCGCAGCTTCTCCGAAGACTTCTTCCTGCGCATCGGACCCATGGCGTCGTCGAGCAGCGCTTCGCGGGCTACAACGTCGGCTGAGGTTTCGGCGACGATGGCAATGGCGCGGGCACTCTCCCCCACAAGGGGGGAGATCGGCCAGGCGCCCTCATCGATGAAATTTGCAATATCCATTTCCGCAATCCCTAGCGAGCGGAGATCTGTTCCACAGGCGAGCCCGGGTGGACGCCAGACGCCCACCTGGGATGATCTGAGCGGCTCTTGCGAACCGTCAGATCACGTAGGATCGGAGAGGCTCGAAGCCGTTGAAGGCGACCGCCGAGTAGGTGGTCGTGTAGGCACCGGTGCCTTCGATCAGCACCTCGTCGCCGATGGTCAGCGACAGGGGCAGCGGATAAGGCGTCTTCTCGTACATCACATCGGCCGAATCGCAGGTCGGTCCGGCGAGCACGCAAGGCGCGGTCTCCGTGCCGTCATGCGCGGTGACGATCGGGTAGCGGATCGCCTCGTCCATCGTTTCGGCCAGGCCGCCGAACTTGCCGATGTCGAGGAACACCCAGCGCACATTGTCGTTGGCGGCCTTCTTCGAGATCAGCACGACTTCCGACTTGATGACGCCGGCATTGCCAACCATGCCGCGGCCCGGCTCGATGATGGTTTCCGGAATGGCATTGCCGAAATGCTTGCGCAGCGCCGAGAAGATCGCCTGGCCATAGGCCTTGGCCGCCGGCACGTCACGCAGGTAGCGCGTCGGGAAGCCGCCGCCCATATTGACCATCTTGAGCACGATGCCTTCCTCGGCCAGCGTCGCGAACACCGTCTTGGCGTCGGCCAGCGCACGATCCCAGGCGGTCAGATCGGTCTGCTGCGAGCCGACATGGAACGACACGCCATAGGCGTCGAGGCCGAGCCCCTTGGCATGGCGCAGCACGTCGACGGCCATCGCCGGCACGCATCCGAACTTGCGCGACAGCGGCCACTCGGCGCCCTCGCCATCGGTCAGCACGCGGCAGAACACGCGCGCGCCAGGAGCGACGCGGGCGATCTTCTCGACCTCTTCGACGCAGTCGACCGCGAACAGGCGGATGCCGAGCTGGTAGGCGCGTGCGATGTCACGCTCCTTCTTGATGGTGTTGCCGAAGGAGATGCGGTCCGCCGGCGCACCGGCGTCCATCGCCATCTCGACTTCGGCAACGGAAGCGGTGTCGAAGGACGAGCCCATCGCAGCAAGGAGGCGCAGGATTTCCGGCGCCGGATTTGCTTTCACCGCATAGTAGATCTTGGAATCGGGCAGCGCCTTCTCGAACGCGCGGAAATTGTCGCGCACGACATCGAGGTCGACGACGAGGCAGGGGCCGGTTGGACGTCGGGTGGCGAGGAAGTCAAGGATACGCTGGGTAGCCATCGGGGTCTCTCCATCAGCGCCTTTCGGCGCGCAATAAGGCTGCGGGACGCGGGCTGCCGGCCTCGCGAACACGCGGTGGACAAAGGCGGGACGGAAATCCATGGAACCAGCCGGTGGAGACCCCGGAACCATGAAACGCCGTCTCGCGGCGGTGAACCTTGGCCTTGCCCGGCCTCGGTTCGCTTTGTCTGCCTTGGCTTGGATGGGAGACCCGTCCGCACTGCCGGCAATGAAGGTGTGCCTCTTCAGTAACCCCGGTCTTTGGACAACCGGCAGAACACCAGAAAGGCCCGCACCGTCGTTGCTTCAAGGTGTCCTCGGTCTGGCGGTTGGCCGCTAAACCGACTGGAGGGGTTGGCTCCAGTTACCTTACCGATTTCCCTCACCATTCGAGGATCGGCGGACACCCACAGGCACGTGCGACTTTGGGCAAGCGCGATATAAGAGCGTCGGCTTTCACAATCAATAAAAATCGCATCCAAGGTTGTAAAATTTCTGGCATCGAACAATGTTGGTGCAATCGTATCCGGATATCGAACGATGCCAGGCACGCACGGCCCCCTCAACGCCTTTCTCGACGTTCGCCAGATGCCGGTGGCACATGCCGAACTCGGACCGCTGGCTGGCTTGCGGCTGGCCGTCAAGGACATCTACGACGTCGCCGGCTACCGCACAGGTTGCGGCAATTTGCAGAAATTCTCCGAAAGCGACGCCGCCTCGCGCACCGCGCCGGCCGTGCAGATGATTCTCGATGCCGGCGCGCGTTTCGTGGGCAAGACCCAGACCGACGAACTTGCCTTCGCGCTGTTCGGTCAGAATGCGCATTTTTCGTTTCCGGTGAACCCGGCAGCTCCCGACCGCGTCACCGGCGGCTCGTCGTCGGGGTCGGCTGCGGCTGTGGCAGGCAGGCTGGCCGATATCGCCACCGGCTCCGACACCGGCGGCTCGATCCGCGCACCGGCGAGCTTTTGCGGGTTGATTGGTCTACGCACCACGCATGGCCGCATTTCGCTCGACGGCGCGATGAATCTGGCGCCGAGCTTCGACACGTTCGGCTGGTTCGCCGACGATATCGAGACCTACGAGACAGTGGGCAAGCTGCTGCTGGGCCGCGACCCGCACCAGCAAGCGTTGGAGCGCCCGCTGGCGCTGGACTGGCTGGATGGACTGGTCGCCCGCCCGGCACTTGCCGAATATGCTGGGATGAAGGCGCTGGCGAGCAAGGTTTTCGGCACGCCTGCGACCCCGGCGGCGCCCTTCGCCTCGTCTCCGGATGAACTCTACTGGTGCTTTCGCCGGCTCCAAGCCAGGGAAGCCTGGGCGGTGCATGGCGCATGGATCACCAGTGGCGAGCGCGACCTCGGCCCCGGCGTCGATGAACGTTTCGGCTTTGGTCGCGCCGTCGACGACCGCATGGCGCAGGCCGAGACGGTGCGCCGGCTGACCTTCAGCGCCGAACTGAGTGCCCTGCTCGGCAAGGACGGCTTCCTTGTCCTGCCGACGGTGCCTGGCCCGGCGCCCTACGTGGACAGCACGCCAGAGCAGTTCCAGGCCTATCGCGAGCAGGCGCTGCGGCTTCTGTGCCTGGCCGGCCTATCGGGTTTTCCGCAAATCACCTTGCCCATCGGCTCGGTCGCCGGCGCGCCGTTCGGCCTGTCGCTGCTTGGCCCTTCCGGCAGCGACATTGCCCTGATACGGCTCGGCCGGAAACTTCTCGACGCCGCACGAAAGGCCTGACCATGGACACACTGACCCGCATGCGTGCCTTCATCGATGTGGTCGAGGCCGAGGGCTTTTCGGCGGCGGCGCGCAAGATCGGCCGCTCCAAGGCATTGCTGTCGAAATATGTGCGCGAACTGGAGGACGAGCTCGGCGCGCTGCTGCTCAACCGCACCACAAGGCAGTTCTCGATGACCGAGGCCGGCCACACCTATTACCGGCGCGCCTCCGAGATCGTCCGCGAGGTCGACAGCCTGGCCGATGCAGTGCGCGAATCCTCAGGCGACGTGCGCGGCCGAATCAAACTTTCGGCGCCGCGCACCTTCGCCGATGCGCCGATCGGCCAGTCGCTGATCGACTTCGCCAAGCAATATCCCGACATCGTGCTCGACATCCAGCTCGACGACCGTTTCGTCGACCTTGTCGAGGAAGGCTTCGATCTCGCGGTGCGCATCTCGCGGCTGGAGAACTCGTCGCTGATCGCCAGGCGGCTGGCGCCGTTTTCGATAAGGCTATGCGCCTCTCCCGAACTGATCGCCAAGCACGGCATGCCGATGCGACCGCAGGATCTCGGCCGCATGCCCTGCATCGTCGACACCAATGGCCGTGGACTGAACAACTGGCCGTTCAAGGGCGAGAATGGCGATCCGGTGAGCGTCGCGGTGTCGGGTCCGATCGAGGTCAACAGCCCGATGACGGCGCGGGCCGCGGCCCTGGCGGGGCTCGGATTTTCCGTCCTGCCGGATTTCATCGCCGCGCCCGATCTCGAAAGCGGGCGGCTGGTAACGGTGCTCGATGACCGCATCCTGTCGGGCGGCGGCATTTTTGCCGTCTACCCGCACCGGCGCTACCTGCCGGCCAAGGTCCGCGTTTTCGTCGACTTTTTGGTGCAGTGGTTCAGGACGCGTGAGGCTGCCTGACCGTTCCAAGCCGCTGCCCGCTTTTGGGCGACGCGCACCAGCGGTCCCAATTTCGCCCCCTTTCTGATAACTCTCGACATCTCTCCGAGGCCGATGGAATCGCGACCGAGAATGGACCTGAAACGGCACGCAATCATGCTGGCTTCGGCCTTGACGGCGATCTTTGCCGCCACCGAACCGGCTTATGTGCATCCCCATGTCTTCGCCGAGGCTCGCCTTGACGTGATCCTCTCCCCGGATCACCAAAGTGTGAAGGCGCTGCGTCATCTCTGGCGCTTCGACGATCTGTTTTCCTCGACGGTGATGATGGAGTTCGACAAGAACTCCGACCTGAAGCTCGACGACAAGGAGCTGAAGGAGGTTGCCGACACCGTCCACGCCTCGCTGGCCGAGTTCAACTACTTCCAGCTCGTCACTGTCGACGGCAAGGACGTGGCGATGACGCCGCCACCGCATCTGATGGCCAACTTCGACAATGACCAACTGATCATCCTGTTCGAGTCCGAGCCGAAGGAGCCAATCAAGCTCAACGGCAAGATCGACATCGGCGTCTACGATCCGACTTTCTACACAGCGATCGATTTCACCGAGGACCGCAACATCACGGTTGAAGGCCTGCCGTCGAATTGCACCAGCAAGGTTATCCGTCCCGATCCGGACGAGGCGATCGCCGAAAACCAGAAAACCCTGACCGATGCCTTCTTCAACGATCCGACAGGCACCGACATGAGCAAGATCTTCGCCACCAAGCTCGAACTGAACTGTCAGCCAGAAGGATGAAGCCGGTGACGAAACCGTCCCTGCGTTTGGCATTCGGCCTGTTGGCCATCACCTTTGTCATGATGCATCTCGCCAGTTCCGCCCATGCCCAGAGTTCGCTCGGCATCGGCGTCAATGACGGCATGGCGCCCACCACCGGCCCATTCGCCCACATCCTGATGTGGATCAATCTGAGGCAGCAGGAATTTTACCGCGCACTGGCGACGGCGATGAAGGCGATGCGTCAGGACGGCAGCAAGCTGTGGGTGCTCATCGGCCTGTCCTTCGCCTACGGCATTTTCCACGCCGCCGGCCCCGGTCACGGCAAGGCGGTGATCTCGTCCTACATGGTGGCCAATGAAGTGGCGCTGCGGCGCGGCATCCTGTTGTCCTTCGTCTCGGCACTGCTGCAGGGCCTGACCGCGGTCGCAGTGATGGCGGTCGCCTATTTCGTCCTGCGCGGCACCGCCGTCTCGATGACCGATGCTGCCTGGTTCATGGAAATCATGAGCTTTGTTTTCGTCACCCTGTTCGGTGCCTGGCTGCTTTGGCGCAAGCTCGGCCCCTCCGTCCTGCGCCTGTTTGGCAGAGGCCCCGCCTACAGCCTGTCGGCGGCTCACGCCGGTCATTCCCATGCGGGTCATTCGCACGCCGGCCATTCGCATGCCGGCCACTCGCATGGTGGTCATTCGCATGCAGTGCATTCGCATGCTGACCATGACCATTCGGCGCATGCCCATTCGCACGCCCTGCACGTGCATGACGATCACGACCATGCGCATTCGCACGATCATCACGAGCACGGTGCGCATGATCATGGCGCACACGACCATGCTCATCACGATCATGCGGCCGGCGAGGTCTGCGACACCTGCGGCCATTCGCATGCGCCTGATCCGGCGCTGCTGTCTGGCGACCGCTTCGACTGGCGCACGGCCTGGTCGGCAGTGGCGGCTGTCGGCATCCGCCCCTGTTCCGGCGCGCTGATCGTCCTGAGCTTTGCACTTCTCAACGGGCTCTGGCTCGGTGGCCTGCTGTCAGTGCTGGCCATGTCGCTGGGTACCGCCATCACCGTCTCGGCGCTGGCCACCCTTGCGGTGACCGCCAAGAACTGGGCGGTGTATTTCGCCGGTGACGGCCGTATGGGCAACCGCATCCACTCGATCGTCGAGATCGGTGGCGCGGCGTTCGTCTTCCTGTTTGGGCTGTTGCTGCTGTCGGCGAGCCTGGCGACGGGTGGATGATGTTGCGGTTGGCGACGCTCCGGGTTTAACCCGCGATCTTGCCGCCCAGCTCATCCTCGATATGCGCGCGGACAATCTCGTCAAAGCTCTTCTCGGCGCTGAAGCCGAGCTCCCTTGACCGCCGCGCCTCGAACCGCGTCGGCCAGCCCTTGACGATCGCCCAGATCGTCTCGTCCGGCTCCTCGCGGATCAGCTTCACCACCTTCGATCCGGCGATGCGGTCCAGTGCCTCGATCTGCTCGCCGACTGTGACCGCGACGCCGGGCATGGTCAAATTGCGGCGCGGCCCGACAGCGTTGCCGTCGATCTCTGCCGCATGGATCAGGAAATTGACCGCCGAGCGCGGGCTGGCATGGGTGTGCACGACCGAGCGCGGCACCGGCAGGATTGCCTCATGGCCGCTCAACGGTTCGCGGATGATGCCGGAGAAGAAGCTGGAGGCTGCCTTGTTCGGCTTGCCTGGCCGCACGCAGATGGTTGGCAGCCGGATGCCGATGCCGTCGAAGAAGCCACGCCTGGAATAATCGGCGAGCAGTGCTTCGCTCATCTGCTTCTGGGTCCCGTAGGAGGTCAGCGGCGTCGGATGGAATTCATCCGGGATGACATCCGGAAACGGCGCGCCGAACACCGCGATCGACGAGGTGAAGACGACGCGCGGTGCAAAGCCCGCCAGGCGGATGGCATCGAACAGCGCCCGCGTGCCGTCGAGATTGACGCGGTAGCCGAGATCGAAATTCGCCTCCGCCTCGCCGGACACGATGCCGGCGAGATGAAAGACGACATCGGGGCGCGACGCGACCAGGCGCTCAGTGGCGCCCGTCTCGGCGAGATCGCCGGTGTGGATGGTGACGCTGACGCCGTCCATGGCCGGCGACTGCGGCGGCACGATGTCGTGCAGGTCGAGTGCTGCGATCTTGCGGCCGCGCAGCGTGCCGTCCTTGGCCAGCCGGGCAATGAGCTTGCGGCCGACCATGCCCGCGGCGCCAGTGATCAGAATACGCATGTCGAAATCCCTTACTTGCCCTGGTTCTTGCGCTGGTTGCGGGCCCGCAGCCAGAACACCGAGAAAAACGCCAGCACGAAGATGATGCCAAAGGCACCGGCCAGCACGGTCGAGTAACTGCCAAGTGCCAGCATCACGGTCGGCAGATAGAAGGCGGTGATACCGAACAGAAGCATGATCCACGCTGCCGCGATGGCAGCATTCCTGGTGTCGCGGTCCATCATGCTGCACCCGGGCAGCGGGTCTTCATCAGGCTGGTTTTCAAGGCTTAGGGACTCCTGGGGCAGGACCAATCGATATCAATCGATCAGGCCTGGTGATGATGGTCGTGATGCGCGGCCGCATCATGCTCGTGATCATGATCGTGGTCGTCGCCATCGTCGGCGCACTGTCCGAATTCCGGTTCCACGGTGGCATGGCTGATGCCGTGCTTGCTGGCAAGCCGCTTCTTGATGGTGCTCACCGCCTGATAGGCATCGACGCCTTCAGTAAGGCAGGCATGCAGCGTCGCCATGTTGCTCGTTCCGTCGAGCGACCAGACATGCATGTGGTGCACTTCACGCACTCCCTGGACCGTCGCCTCGATATCCCTGGCGATCAGATCGCGGTCGAGGCTCGGCGGCACGCCCTCGAGCAGGACATGGGCGGCGGCGCGCATCAGCGACCATGCTGTTGACAGGATCAGCAGCGAGACCAGGACCGACAGGATCGGGTCGATCGGCGTCCAGCCGGTCGCCAGGATCACCAGCGCGGCAACGATCGCCGCTGCCGAGCCGAGCAGGTCGCCGAGCACATGCAGGATGGCGCCCCGCATGTTCAGGCTTTCGCGGTCGCCGCCATGCAGCACGAGGAAGGAACCGATATTGACCAGCAGGCCGAGCACCGCCACCACCAGCATCGGTCCGCCGAGCACCGGGGACGGCGCCAGCAGGCGGCCCCACGCCTCGTAGACGATCCACAGCGCAATGACGAAGATGGCGATGCCGTTGGTGTAGGCGACCAGAGTCTTGACCCGGCCGAAGCCATAGGTGAGACGGCCGGTCGCCGGCCGGCCGGCAAGATGAAATGCATACCAGGCAAGGCCGAGCGCGATCGCATCGGCGAGCATGTGGCCGGCGTCCGCCAGCAGTGCCAGCGACCCGGTAAGAAGGCCGCCGAGCGCCTCGGCGACCATGAAGCCGCCGGTCAGGCAGGCTGCGATCAGGACCCGTTTCTTGTCGGTCGAGCCATGCACGTGGCCGGCGCCGTGATCGTGCCCGCTGTGATCGTCGGAATGGGTATGTGCCAATGGCAACTCCCGTTGCGCGCCGAATTCAGTTCACGCGCCAAATTCGGCGCGAAAATCCTCAAGCCGTCGCTTCTGCTGGCCGTCGCCATCGAAATTGGCCGGGTCGAGCCACGCTTCATAGGCTTGGCGTAGAGCCGGCCACTCCTTGTCGATGATCGAATACCATGCCGTATCGCGGTTTTCACCCTTGACGATGAGATGCTGGCGGAAAATGCCCTCGAACTTGAAGCCGAACCGTTCGGCCGCCCGCTTCGATGGCTCGTTGCGGTTGTTGCACTTCCACTCGTAACGACGATAGCCGAGTTCGTCGAAGATGTATTTCATGAACAGGAACTGCGCTTCGGTCGCCCCGGGTTTGCGCGAGATGAGCGGTCCCCAATAGATGTTGCCGATCTCGATGACGCCATAGGCAGGATCGATGCGCATCAGCGTCTGGCGTCCGGCGACCTTGCCGCTGGCCTTGTCGATGACGGTGAAGAACAGCGGATCTTCGCTTGCCTCGACCTTGTCCAGCCATGGCTGGAAGGCGGCACGTGTCTCCGGCGGATAATCGGGCAGCCAGGCGAAGCGGCCATCGACGTCGGACACGGAAGACGCTTCATACAGGCCGTCGCCATGTTTTGCGGCGCTCAGCGGTTCGAGCCGGACGGTGCGGCCGTCGATGGCCTTGCGCTCGGGCCGCGGACGCGGTTGCCAATCTTTGAGATTTTCCGACACCGAATGCTCCAATCCGTTTGACTTTTGCCGGCCAAGGCTCACAAAAACGCACGCCAACAGTAAGAACCACACGGACGGGAAAAATGCTCCACACGATTTCGGCCTTCGACCGTCTGGGCGAGGAAAACGCCTTCGCCGTGCTCGCGCGGGCGACAGCACTTGCGAGCCAAGGCCGCGACATCGTCAACCTCGGCATCGGCCAGCCCGACTTCAAGACGCCGCAGCACATCGTCGAGGCGGCGATCAAGGCGCTGCGTGACGGCCACCACGGCTACACGCCGGCCAATGGCCTGCTGGCGACGCGCGAGGCGGTTGTGCGGCGCACGCTGACCACCACCGGCGTCGAGATATCGCCTGAAACGGTGATGATCCTGCCCGGCGGCAAGCCGACCATGTTCGCCGCGATCCTGATGTTCGGCGAGCCCGGCGCCGAGATCCTCTATCCCGATCCCGGTTTTCCCATCTACCGCTCGATGATCGAATTCACCGGCGCGGCACCGATCCCGGTGCCGATGCGCGAGGAGAACGGCTTTGCCTTCTCCGCCGACGAGACGCTGGCGCTGATCACCTCGAAGACTAGGCTCTTGATCCTCAACTCGCCGGCCAACCCGACCGGCGGTGTCACGCCGCGCGTCGAGATCGAGAAACTGGTCAAGGGGCTGGAGAAGCACCCCGACGTCGCAATCCTCTCCGACGAGATCTACGACGTCATGACCTATGACGGCGAGACGCATTGCTCGCTGCTCGGCTTTCCCGAGATTCGCGACCGGCTGATCGTGCTCAACGGCTGGTCGAAGACCTGGGCGATGACCGGCTGGCGCATGGGCTGGTCGATCTGGCCGAATGGCGACGAAGGCGCCCATCTCTACGACAAGGTGCGCAAGCTGGCGGTCAATTGCTGGTCCTGCGTCAACGCGCCGAGCCAGTTCGCCGGCATTGCCGCCATCGACGGCCCGCAGGACGATGTCGACAAGATGATGCGCGCCTTCGACCGTCGCCGCAAGATTGTGGTCGAGGGGCTGAATGGCTTGCCCAACATCTCCTGCATCACGCCCAAGGGTGCCTTCTATGCCTTCCCCAACGTGTCGAAGACCGGCTGGAAGGCAAAAAAGCTCGCCTCGGCACTGCTCGACGAGGCCGGCGTGGCGCTGATCGGCGGTCCCGATTTCGGCATTCTCGGCGAGGGCTACATCAGGCTCTCCTACGCCAACTCCGAGGAGAACATCTTGCGGGCGCTGGAGCGGATCGGAACGTTCCTGGCGAAGTGAGGTTCGGCCCGCGCTGTCCATCGATATCCCCGACCGGAGAAAGTGACATCGGATGTTCTACGCAATCCTCGCCTATCACGTGGAAGATGCGATCAAGGCGTTGACGCCGCGGGAGGACGCGGCGCTGATGGCCGAGCTGCTGAAGATCAACACCCGGCTTCATGAGGAAGGCACGCTAGGACCGTCCGCGCGTCTGGCAGCGACGCAGGATGCCTTCACCCTGCGCGGCCCGGGTGACGGCGTGGTCATCGACGGCCCTTTCGCCGAGACCAAGGAACAATTGCTCGGGCTGTATGTCGTCGACTGCGCTACACGGGACGAGGCCATCGCGATCGCCCGCGACCTTCGCCGTGTCAATCCGACCGCCGTCTACGAGATCAGGCCCATTCTGCTTTTCAAGCCCGGCGCGCCGTTGGCGGGCAAATGAGCCAGCGGCGGAGGCCCTGCCAGCGTCCGCTGCTCACCCACGCCCCACAAACGGCATCTTGGTGGCCATCACCGTCATGAACAGCACATTGGCGTCGAGCGGCAGGCTGGCCATGTGGACGACGGCGTCGGCGACGCGCTGCACGTCCATCACCGCTTCGGCGGCGATCGAGCCGTTGGCCTGCGGCACGCCGACGGTCATCGGCTGCGCCATGTCGGTCAGCGCGTTGCCGATGTCGATCTGGCCGCAGGCGATGTCATAGGGCCGGCCGTCAAGCGCCAGCGTCTTGGTCAGGCCGGTGATGGCATGCTTGGTCGCCGTGTAGGGCACCGAGCCCGGGCGCGGCGCGTACGCCGACACCGAGCCGTTGTTGATGATGCGGCCACCCATCGGCCGTTGCTTGCGCATGGCGCCGAAGGCGGCGCGGGCGCACAGGAACGAACCGGTGAGATTGACGCCGACGATATCGTTCCAAACCTCGACCGGGATCTCGTCGATCGGCGTCGATTTGTAGCCCATACCGGCATTGTTGAAGAGCAGGTCGACGCGGCCGAAGGCCTCCGCAACCGTCTCGAACAGATCATCGACCTCGCCGGCCTTGCTGATGTCGCAGGCAACCGCCAGTGCCTTGGCCTCGGTCGGCCCGGCCTCGGCGACAGCGGCATCCAGCACGGATTTGCGGCGTCCGCAGAACACCGTGTTCCAGCCGGCCTTGAGAAGCGCCGTGGCGACGCTCTTGCCGATGCCCGTGCCGGCACCGGTGACGATGGCGGTTCTTTGCTCGGTCATGGCTGTTGTCCTCAAGCGGCGCTGCGTGTGCACGACTGATTTTCGGGGTTTGTCCTCAGGAGAGAAGGCATCGCAAATGACGGCAGCGATGGCAAGCCGAACCACCAGGGCCGGTCTCGAAAAATAGAATCCGGTTTTCGGAGAGGATCTGCTCAAACGAACGGACAGGGCCCGACAAAAAGGGCGGTCATTGGCGACCGCCCTGATCTGAACCGGGCTTGGGAGGAGGAAAAAACCGGTCCGACTGTGTAGAATCATGCGCTTCCTGAGTTAATGGAGGGTTAACCCCGGAAAGGCGATCTGTGCCGATTTGGGCTACCAGCGCGGATTGGGCGAAGTCCCTGCCTTGGCCGGCACCTTGGCTGCCGAAACCGTCGCCTCGACGTGATCGACCAGCGCATCCGGCAGACCAAGCCGGCCGGCAAGCAGATCGAGATAACCGCGCTCGGCGCGGGTGTCGGGATCGATGGTAAGGCGCGACGCGGTGTAGAGTTCGAGCTTCTGCGCATCGGTCTTGGCGCCGGCCACCAGCGCGTCGAGGTCGAGCGGGCTCTCCAGCTCCTTCATCAGGAATTTCTCGGCATCGGAGTCTAAGCCGGCAAGGCTGAGCTTTCCGGCGATCTTCTGGCGTTCGTCGTCGTCGATATGACCGTCGGCCTTGGCGGCCGAGATCATCGCCCGAATCAGGGTCAGCGTGAATTCGTCCTCGCCTTGCGGCGCCTGTGACGGGTGGAAGGCGGTGTCCTTGGGCGGCGGCAGCAATTCCGGTTCGCCGGTCGCGGGGCCTTCCGCCGGCGCGTTGCCGGCCTTGTAGTTCTGGTAGGCCTTGTAGGCGAGGCCGCCGATCGCGGCCAGTCCGCCAAGCTTCACGGCGGCGCCTGTCACCTCGCGGCCAGCACCAGTCCCGAGCAGCACGGCAGCGAGCGCGCCAGCGGCCAGCGGGTTGTCCTTGGCCATCTGCACGGCCTGGCCCGCCTTGTCGCGGACGGTGCCGCTGGTGCCGGGAATTTGCGAGCCGAGCAGATCGTCGAGAAGCTTCTTGGGATCGAACATTCAATGCCTCCAGGATTTGCCCGGCCGAACGGGCAGGTTTCGAACGCCGAAGAGGTAGGCCCCGCACTTTGACATTACAATGACGGATCCTTCGGGACAGATCCCTCGCGGCGAGTGGCCGAAGCCCGCATCAGGATCCGATATGCCGGCCCCTGCCCCGCACTTGCGCAAGTTCGACCTGGCGCTGACGCTCGGCGTAGCGCTGGCGGTCCTCGTCGGAACGCGCATCGAAACAATGCGGACATGATACGCCGGTGGCGAACTTCGGTGACGTCAGGTCGCCCGGCGTCAGCGGATGGCGGCAGGCGCGGCAGAGTTCGGCGTCGCCCTCGGCAAGGCCGTGCGACACCGAAACGCGTTCGTCGAACACGAAGCACTCGCCTTGCCACAGGCTCTGTTCGGCCGGAACCTCCTCCAGGTATTTGAGGATGCCCCCCTTGAGGTGGAAGACATCCTCGAAACCGAGCGACTTGACGTAGGCCGTCGCCTTTTCGCAGCGTATGCCGCCGGTGCAGAACATCGCCACCTTGCGGCCCTCGAGTTCCGCCCTGTGTGCTTCCACCCAGGCCGGGAACTCGCGAAAGCTTGCCGTTGCCGGATCGACCGCGCCCTTGAAGGTGCCGATCGACACCTCATAGGCGTTGCGCGTGTCGATGACGATCGTATCGGGCTCGGATATCAGCGCATTCCAGTCACCCGGCGCGACATAGGTGCCGGCGCTCGTCGCCGGGTCGATGTCGCCGACACCCATGGTGACGATCTCGCGCTTCAGCCGCACCTTCATGCGGTGGAACGGCGTTTCCGCTGCGCTGCTGTATTTGACCTCGAGGCCGGCGAGCCCGTCGATGGCTTCGAGATAATCGATGAGTTCGGCAATCGCCGTCTCGCTGCCGGCGACGGTACCGTTGATGCCCTCGCGCGCAAGAAGCAAGGTGCCCTTGATGCCACGCCCGCAACAGAAAGCGGCGAGCGGCGCGCGCAATTCGTCGAAGGCGTCGAGCCGGGCAAACCGGTAGAGCGCGGCGACACGGATGGGGCCAGTCGGCGTGGACAATGTCATTGCCAAGCCAACTAGACGCTCATGGCAGCCGATTCAAGGCGCACCGGCTTCGTCAGCCCGTCATCGTTTTGATGGCAATGGCCGCTATCGTCGCCCCACAGCGCGTGACATCGCGACACGCTTCGTTTCATGGACAGAAAAACACCCGTCTGCTAATCGGTTGAATTGTCCCACGATACGGAGAGACAGATGCCCAGCAAGACCGAAAAACTCCTGTCGCTCCTCAACGGCCAGCCGGTTATCCCGGTGCTGAAGATTGCCAATGTCGATGATGCCGTGCCGCTGGCCCGCGCTCTGGCGCGCGGCGGCCTGCCGGCAATCGAGATCACGCTCAGGACCGCCGACGCGCTGGAAGCGATCCGGCGGGTGGCGGCTGAGGTCGAGGACGCCATCGTCGGCGCCGGCACCATTCTCGATGCGCGACAATTCGAAGAGGCGGCGGCAGCGGGCTCGCGTTTCATCGTCAGCCCCGGCATCACCCGCGAGCTTCTGGCGGCAGCGGCCGACAGCGACGTTCCGCTGCTGCCTGGCGCAATCACGCCTGGCGAGATCATGGCCGCTCGGGAAGCCGGCCTGCGTTTCCTCAAATTCTTCCCGGCCGAGCAGTCGGGCGGCATCGCATCGCTGAAGGCCTTCGCCTCGCCGCTCGCCGATGTGAAATTCTGTCCGACCGGCGGCATCACCGGCAAAAACGCGGCCGAGTATCTCAGCCTGCCCAACGTCGTCTGCGTCGGCGGCTCCTGGGTGGCGCCTGACGACATGGTCAAGGCCGGTAAGTGGGACGAGATCGAGGCTCTCGCACGCGCGGCGAGCAAGCTGGCAAAATAGGGCTTTTTGTCTCGGCATGAAAAACCCGGCCGACTTGCGTCGACCGGGTTCTGCCGATTGAGTTTCGTGCCGATCAGTTGCAGACCCTGATCTTTTCCACGACCTTGCGGTGGTGAGCCCAATGCGTGACCACCTTGGTCCGGCAGTGCTTCCTCATCATGTGCATATGGTCGTGGGTCTTCACGACAACGGTCTCTGCCTGCGCGGGAGCGATGGCCGCTGAAGCAGTTGCCAAAGCAATGACCGATGCCAGTAGAATGTTCTTCATGGATATCCCCGGGTTTGAACGAACACGGGAGAAACCCTTGAAGGACTGAGCAAGTTCCAAGCTCACGGCAATGTCAGACCGGCGTGATCGCGGCCAATGGCGGCGGCGCCATTGGCCCCGCCCGCGCAACAAAAAAGCCGCGCGGGTTGCCCGACGCGGCTTTGTCGATCGACTGGGCGCTTACTTGGTCTGGAAGCGGGCGACCGACAGGAACTTGACTGCGTTGCCGGTGAAGCGGTTGGCATCGGCCATCTGGTCGCCCGACTGGAAGCCAGCCGTGTAGACCTCGCTCGGCGGCGTATGCACGATGCTGTAGGCGTAACCCGGTGCTGTCGTGGCGCTTGAAACGGTGGCGACATGTTCGCCGCTGGTCAGCGCCCAGCGGGCGGCCTGCGGCGCGGCGGCAACCACCATGGCCTTGGGACCAGGCTTCAAGTCGCGGGCGGTGGCTCTCGATTCCTTGCGGGTCGTCTTGACGCCAGCGCCGATCGCGGCGGCCGGATCGGTGCCGGCCGGGCGGGCAACGACAGCCTCACGCGGCGATGCGGCATCGGCGCCCGACGGATCGTTGAAGGCCGAACGCGCCTCGGACAAGGACAAGGAAGCGACCTGGTACGCGTCGGCCGCAGCACCGGCCCGGGCATTGGCCTCGTCGAGCACGGCCTTCACCTCGTCCGGCCTGGCTATGTCGGGCCGCGCGCTGGGCAGCGCCGAGAGGGCGTCGGTCGCGGCGCTGCCGCGCTCAGCCGTATCCGCCAGCGCCATCAGCACGTCGTTGCTGGGCGGCGGCGCCAGAGCGGCCGGCAGCGAATTGTCGGGGCGCCATGTCGGCAACGGTACGTTGTTGACGGCGACCTGTGCCGGGGCCGGGGCCGGAGCGGCCGACGGATCGGCCATGCCGAAAGGCACGTTCGCCGGCGCATGTGCTGTCGCCACGGCCTGCTCGGTGGTGGTTGCCGCATCCGAGGTCGCTGTCGCATCCGCCATGGCAAAAGGAACGTTCTCAGGCGACTGGGCACCGACATCGGCCTTCGGCCGCGGTGCAAAATCAGGCAGCGGAATGCTGCGGGCCGGCAGCGCCGCGATGATCGTCTCCGGCGTATCCTTTTCCGGCTCCGGAGCCTGCTCCTCGGCCACCTGCGGAATCTCCGCGCGCTTGGCATTCTCCGGCGCCACGATGGCGATGCCCGGGAGGTTGCTGGTCTTGGCTGTCGTGGCCGGCTGCAGATTTCTAGCCTTGGGCGGAGGTGCCGCGGAAGCGGTCTCGACATCGGCGCTGTCGTCGGCCTCGTCGTCGCCGCCCCCGCCAAAGAAAGCCGACAGGAACCCACCTGATTTCTTGCTGCTGCCGCCGGCGCTGGCCAGTTCGATGGCCGGCGCGCCCGCACCCTTGCGCGCCTTGTAGGAGGCGAGCGCCTGCTCAAAGCCTGGCAGCGGCCTGCCGTCGCTCGGCACATGCAGCGTCTTGCCATTGGGGAACAGGCTGACCAGTTCCTGGCGGCTGATACCGGGCCAGTGACGCACATTGCCGACATCCATATGGACGAACGGCGAACCGGATGTCGGATAGTAGCCGACGCCGCCACCCTGCATCTTGAGGCCGATGTTGCGCAGCTTCTTCAGCGGCACGCCAGGAATGTAGAAGTCCATCGCCTTGCCGAGCATGTGCTGGCTTTTCTCTGCGACGCCCCTGCTGCGGCTGCGCAGCATCGAGTTCGTCGACGGCGAGCGATAGCCGCAGACGACCTGGATGTAGTCCGTGGCACCGCTTTCCCGATAGGCTTCCCAGACCAGATCCAGCAGGCGCGGATCCATCTTGGTCGGCTCGTTGCGGCGCCAGTCGCGCAGGATGATGTTGATCTTCCTCAGACCCTCCGGAACGTAGCGGCCATTGCGCTTGTAGACGATCTCGGCCTTCTCGTGCGTATGGAGGTGATAGAGCTTCAGCGAACGTGTTTCGGCGCTGGCGCCAGTTGCAGCCGCGGCAACAAAACCAAATGCGACAATCAACACCGCCAGCCATTTCGGCCAGACGCTCACGTGATGGTGCCGCCCGTTTGTGTGTCGTTCGATTCTGTTCAAATCAAAAGGCCCTGCAGGCTGCCGTTTGTCCCCGGATTTGTCCAAACGGATGTGTCGTTATCACATCCGAATATCGATCCTAATGGTTAATCATCGCTTATTGAAGCCAAAATGCGGTAACACCGTGGCGATATCCCGTCAAAAATTGTTCACCGGTTTTCTTGGTAAACCGCTGGTTTAGATCATGTTTCCGCCTTTGTCCGAAACACGATCTGTTACCGTCAGCCTTAATGCGTGAACAGGTCTGTCCATAGGCCGCCACATTCCCGCCGAAACCCGATATAGGGCGGATTCTGGCATTGGAAGCTGGCTCCGGCCTTGCGTCCGAAGCATGAATCCCGAACCGAAGCTCGGCAAAGCGATGGTGGAAACTGGTTTTCGGGAGAGATTATGCGCTCCAGGGTGTGTCGAGATTGAGGTCAGGCTGGCATCACCTGATTCTCAACACACCTAGGAAGCGAGCCGGTCGACGCGGCCGGTCTCCGGGTCGATGCCGTATTCCTTGAGCTTCCGGTAAAGCGTCGACCGGCCGATGCCGAGGCGGCGGGCGACTTCGCTCATCTGGCCGTTATAGTGGTCGATGGCGAGCTTGATCATCTCGAGTTCGACATCGGCCAGAGCGCGCACATTGCCGCGTTCGTCGAGCGCCCGCAACGTGCCGAAGCGAGGCTGCAGCCTGGCCAGCGGATCAGGCTCAATCGCCAAGACAGCCTCGCCTGACGAGACTTCCTCCTCGCCCGGCTCCGTGTCCAGCGGCAAGGACGCAGACGGCGACACGCCGTCGGCGTCGAGATTGACCGTGCCTTCCACCTGCGCCCGGATCTGCGGGAAGTCCTCGGTGGTCAGCACATCGCCTTCGCAAAGCACCGAAGCCCGGAAGACGGCATTTTCGAGCTGCCGGATGTTTCCCGGCCAGTCATAGGCCTGCAGCACGGCAAGGGCCGCGGCCGAAATGCCTTGCAGGCGATGACGCGGGTCGGCTGGCGCCACCTTCTCCATGAAATGCGTGACCAGATAGGGGATGTCGTCGCGGCGGTCGCGCAGCGGCGGCACGAAGATCGGGTAGACGTTCAGCCGATAGAACAGATCTTCGCGGAACTTGCCGTCCTTGACCTGCTGCAGGAGGTTGCGGTGCGTCGCCGAAATCAGCCTGATGTCGACCCTGACCGTCGAGCGTCCGCCGACCGGGTCGACCTCGCCGTCCTGCACGGCGCGCAGCAGCTTGACCTGCACGTCGAGCGGCAGGTCGCCGATCTCGTCGAGAAACAGCGTTCCCGAATGCGCCTCGACGAACTTGCCGGTGTGTTTCTCGGTGGCGCCGGTGAACGAGCCCTTTTCATGGCCGAACAGGATCGATTCGACCAGATTGTCGGGAATGGCGCCGCAATTGACGGTGACGAAGGGTTTCGAGCGGCGGTCGCCGCTGCCCTGGATGGCGCGCGCCACCAGTTCCTTGCCGACGCCGGACTCGCCCTCGATCAAGATCGGGATATTGGATGCCGCCGCCTTCTGGCCGAGGCGGATCACCCTGTCCATGGCCGGGCTGTGCGTGACCATGTCCTTGAAGGTCAAAAGCCCGCCACGCCGGCGCGACGTACGCTTGACCTCGCCCTCGACCGCCTCGACCTTGAGCGCATTGGCGATCGACGCCTGCAGCCTGTCGGGAGAGGCCGGCTTGACGACGAAATCGAAGGCGCCGTGACGCATTGCCGAAACCACGGTCTCGATGCCGCCCTGGGCGGTCTGCACGATGGTCGGGACATTTATGTCGCGCTCGCGCATCGCCTTCAGCACGCCGATGCCGTCGAGACCGGGCATGACCAGATCGAGGATGACCACCGAAACTTCGCGGGCGCCGGGCCCGTCGAGGACATCGAGTGCGGCCGCGCCGCCGTCGACGACGGTTGCCGCATGGCCGAACCGCGTCACGGCTGCTTCGAGCAACCGGCGCTGCACGGGATCGTCATCGACTATGAGTATGGAACCTGTCATGACTGGTACGACTATGCCCGCCCGAGGAATTCTGCCCTGTGGACCATCTTGGCACAGGGTTCTAAATAAGGTTTCAAAAAACCCGGTGAATGAATTCCTTAGGATTTGACCGGCTTCTCGTTTCCCCTTTGAACCTCGGCCACGGAAGGTATCGGCGATGCACATGGTTTCTGAGCACATGGTTTCTGCTCGGCGGCTAACGGCGCCGGCCTCCGGTCAGGGCGCGGCCGAGCTTGGCGACCTGCCGGAATGGAACCTTGCCGATCTCTATGCCGGCATGGAGGCGCCGGAACTGAAGCGCGACATCGCCAAGGCCGCAGCCGACGCGATCAGCTTCGAGACCCGCTGGAAGGGTACGCTGGCCGCCGAGGCCGAGCGTGGCAGCGCCGGCAGGCTGGGCGAGGCGCTTGTCGCCTACGAGGCCCTGGAGGAACTGATTGGCCGCATCGTCTCCTATGCCGGGCTGGTCTATGCCGGAAACACCGCCGACCCGCAGCGCGCCAAGCTCTATGGCGACATCCAGGAGAAGATGACCGACGCCAGCGCGCACCTTCTGTTCTTCGCGCTCGAACTCAACCTGATCGATGACGGCGCGATCGAAGGCGCGCTTGCCGGCGATCCCACGTTCGGCCACTACCGGCCCTGGGTTCTCGATCTGCGCAAGGACAAGCCCTACCAGCTCGAGGACCGCGTCGAGCAGCTTTTCCATGAGAAATCGATCACCGGACGCGGTGCCTGGAACCGGTTGTTCGACGAGACGATGACCGACCTTCGCTTCGATATAGACGGCGAGGAATTGACGCTCGAGCCGGCGCTGAACCGCTTGCAGGAAGCCGACGGCGACGTGCGCCGGCAGGCGTCCGAGGCGCTGGCAGCGGCCTTCCGCAAGAATTTGCGCACCTTCACGCTGATCACCAACACACTGACCAAGGACAAGGAGATTTCCGACCGCTGGCGCGGCTTCGAGGACATCGCCGATTCACGCCACCTCGCTAACCGCGTCGAGCGCGGTGTGGTCGATGCCCTGGCATCCGCCGTTCGCGACGCCTATCCGCGCCTGTCGCACCGTTATTACCAGATGAAGGCGCGCTGGCTGGGCATGGAGGTGATGAACCACTGGGACCGCAACGCACCGTTGCCGGATACGCCGCAGGCGATCATCGGCTGGGACGAGGCCAGGAACACCGTGCTCTCCGCCTATCAGCGCTTTTCGCCCGACATGGCGGAAATCGCGCGAACCTTCTTCGACCGCAACTGGATCGACGCGCCGGTGCGTCCGGGCAAGTCGCCCGGCGCCTTCGCGCATCCGACCGTGCCGTCGGCGCATCCCTATGTCCTGCTCAACTACATGGGCAAGCCGCGCGATGTGATGACGCTTGCGCATGAGCTTGGCCACGGCGTGCATCAGGTGCTGGCCAGCGGCCAGGGTGCGCTGATGGCCTCGACGCCGCTGACGCTGGCCGAGACGGCATCCGTCTTCGGCGAGATGCTGACCTTCCGCTCGCTGCTCGACCAGACCACCGACAGGCGCGAGCGCAAGGCCATGCTCGCCCAGAAGGTCGAGGACATGATCAACACGGTCGTGCGCCAGATCGCCTTCTACGAATTCGAACGCAAGGTGCATGCCGAGCGCAGGAATGGCGAACTGACCTCCGACAGGCTCGGCCAGTTCTGGCTCGAAGTGCAGGCCGAAAGCCTCGGGCCTGCGATCAAGTTGCGCGAAGGCTACGAGGTGTTCTGGACCTACATTCCGCACTTCATCCATTCGCCCTTCTACGTCTATGCCTATGCTTTCGGCGACTGCCTGGTGAACTCGCTCTACGCGGTCTACCAGAATGCCGAGCGCGGCTTCCAGGACAAGTATTTCGAAATGCTGCGCGCCGGCGGCACCAAGCATCATTCCGAACTCCTGGCGCCCTTCGGCCTTGATGCCACCGATCCCGCCTTCTGGCAGATCGGGCTTGGCGTCATCAGTGGCCTGATCGACGAGCTGGAAACACTCGACGCTTGAACGCGCCCGTAGGTCTCATCTGCTCGCAAAACAGTCTAGCCGGGATGCATATTGGGACGGCTTATTCTTGGCCCAAATATCCGTTCTTGAAGTACTCTCCATGGAAGTTTTCCGATAGCTTTCCACAAGCCCTATGATAGCCTTCCTTCCAAGCTCAGCCGGAGCGCATGGGGATCGGCGAGGGAAAGTCTCAGCCGGCCGCGGCGCCTTGGCGAACGCGACAACGGCCGTTGGCCATGGCAGGCAAAGCCGATCGCCGACAGCTCCAACCGAAGCCGGCTGTTCTGCGAACCGCGGAACCACCATCGACTAGTCCTTTCGCCGAAGGTCATGAACCCATGCCACGGCAGACGGACCTGATTGGAGAGAGACAATGGGCACTTTTTTCTACATGCTCCTGGCGTTCCTGGTAGGCGTGTTGGTGGGCTGGTTCCTCTGGGGACGCCTGCGCGGTGAACTCGACAGCTTGCGCGGCGACCTCGACCGCACGCGCAGCGAGCGCGACAGGCTGCGCGCCGACAACGACCGCTTGACCGGTGAGCTCGATGCATGCGGCAAGACCCGCACCGACCTTGAGCGCCGGCTGCGCGAAGCGCAGGCAACGCCAGCTGCAGGAACTGGCGCCGCAAAGGCCGCGAGCCCGGCGCCGGCTGCCCTGATGTCGACGCCAGCCGCGGCCAAATCGGTGCCGGCAGCGGCCAAACCGGCGCCAAAGAAGCCCGCGGCGGCCAAGGCAGCGCTCGGCGCCACCAAGTCCAGCGCGCCGAAGTCCAGCGCATCCAAAGCCAGCGCCCCAAAGCCAAGTGCCGCGCCAAAAGCGGCAGCGCCGGCAAAAGCCACGGCGGCCCAGCCAGCAGCAGCCAAGCCGGCAGCGGGCAAGCCCGACAATCTGCGCCGGCTGATCGGCATCGGCCCGGTCAACGAGAAGCTGCTCAAGGCACAAGGTGTCACCAGCTTCGCCCAGATCGCCGCCTGGACAGCCGCCGATATCAAGCGGATCGAGGATGTCATGAACTTCGACGGCCGCATCGCGCGCGAACGCTGGATCGAACAGGCCAAGCTGCTTGCCGCCGGCGACGAGACGGAATTCGCCAAGCAGTTTCCAACAGCGGGAACCGCAAGCAACACCTGATCGGCGAGAGCAGGATTATGACAAACGGCGGTGCCCAAGGCGCCGCCGTTTGTTTTTGGCCGCAATATCGACCCAGAGGTTGACCCCGGAGGTCGGCCCAGAAGGTCGGCTTTGAGTGCCAGAGTGCCGTTCCCTCGATTGCGCGCGAGCGGCCCCCGTTATAGAGCGGTCGACGGCTTCATTGAGCGCAGCATCCGAGTCCCATGTCCCTGCCCGCCGCAATTTTCCGCAACGACGAAAGCGCGCGCCAGCTCGTCTTCGACCGGCCGGCCGACATCATCGTGGCGCATGAGGCAAAGGATTTCCTGCCGGCCCTGGCGGCGGCGCAGGCCGCGCACGACGCCGGCAAATGGTTGGCCGGCTATTTTTCCTATGAAGCGGGTTATCTGCTCGAACCGAAGCTGGTTCCCTTGCTGCCGAAAGGGCGCCGCGCTCCACTCGTGTGCCTTGGGGTTTTCGATGCGCCGGTCGAAGAGGCGGTGCCGCCCCGCAACGCAGCCGCGACCAATGGCCCGATCTTCGACGCGCGGGCGACATGGTCGCTCGATGATTACGAGAAGCGGTTCTCGCGGCTGCACCAGCACATCAGGCAAGGCGACTGCTACCAGGGCAACCTGACCTTTCCCATTCATGCCCAATGGTCGGGCGACCCGCTCGCCGCCTTCGATGCGCTGACCGAACGCCAGCCGGTGAAATATGGCGCGCTGGTCTCGCTCGGTGATCCCATCGTGCTGTCGCGTTCGCCCGAACTGTTCTTCGAGATCGACGCCGCAGGCACGATCGAGACGCATCCCATGAAGGGCACCGCACCGCGCGGCGCCACCAAGGCCGAGGACGAGCGGCAGAAGATTTTCCTGCGCAACGACGAGAAGAACCAGGCCGAAAACCGGATGATCGTCGATCTCCTGCGCAACGATATCTCGCTGATCAGCGAGGTCGGCACGCTGGACGTGCCGGCATTGTTCCGCATCGAGACCTATCCGACAGTCCACCAGATGGTGAGCGACGTCAGGGCAAAACTGCTGCCGGGTCTCAGCATCCGCCAGGTGTTCGCGGCGCTGTTTCCGTGCGGCTCGATCACCGGCGCGCCAAAAATCCGTGCCATGGAAATCCTGCACGATCTGGAAGGCACGCCGCGCGACGCCTATTGCGGCGCCATCGGCTGGATCGCGCCGGGTGGCACGATGCGCTTTTCCGTGGCGATCCGCACCATCTCGCTCTTTTCCGGCGGCGAGGCCGTCTACAGTGTCGGCGGCGGCGTCGTTTTCGATTCGACGGCAGAGGAGGAGTATCAGGAGTGTCTGCTGAAAGCGCGATTCGCGACGGGAACACTGCCGACTTCCAGCTGATCGAGACCATGCGCTGGGAACCCGGCTCGGGCTTCCTGCGCTTCGATCGCCACCTTGCCCGCCTCTACGGCTCGGCAGCGGAGCTCGGCTTTGCCTGCGACCCGCAGAGGATCGACGAGGTGCTGGGCAATGCGGTTAGCGGATCCGGCATCGCGCTGCGCACCCGCTTGGCTTTGTCGCGCGACGGCGAAGCGACCGCCTCGGCACAGCCCTATGAACCGCTCGCCGCCGACAAGGTCTGGACACTGCGGCTGGCGCGCACAAGGCTTGATTCGCACGACACGCTGCTGCGCCACAAGACCAGCCGGCGCCAGCTCTACAGCCACGCCCGCTCCGAATATCTCATCACCCAGGCCGACGAGGTGCTGCTGGCCAATGAGCGCGGCGAGATCTGCGAAGGAACCATCACCAACCTATTCGCCGATCTAGGCGATGGCATGCTGGCGACGCCGCGGCTCGACTGCGGCTTGCTGCCTGGCGTACTGCGCGCCGAGCTTCTGGATGAAGGCCGCGCCCGCGAAGCGATCTACAGCTACGGCGATCTGCAGTCGGCCAAGGCGATCTTTGTCGGCAATTCGCTACGCGGGTTGATTCCCGCAAAGCTCGCATGACCGGGAGAATGCTATGTTCGTCGTTTCGCTGAACTACAAGGTGCCGCTGACCGAGATCGACCGCTTGCAGGCGGCCCATATCGAATGGCTTAAGGCCTGCTATGCGGAGGGCATCTTCGTCGCCTCCGGACCAAAGAAACCGAGAACCGGCGGCATCATCATCGCGCAATGCCCGCGCGAAGTGCTCGACGCAAGGCTGGCAGCGGATCCCTTCGCCATGTGCAACGCAGCCGACTATGAGGTCACCGAATTCCTGGCGCGGATGACCACCGCCGGCCTGGACGATTTCAGGGAAGCATGAGCTTGGCCGAGGCGCTGCCCACCCACACGCCCTATGACGGCTCGTCGAAACTCTTCAGCATCGGCCTGAAGCCGCTCGATCCGCCAGACTGGATCGAGGTCGACGACCTTCTGCTGCCGTATCTCGCCGAAAAGCGCCGGCTCTATGCCGAGATCCCCGAGCGGGTTTTCGTCGAGGAGGACGGCACGCGGGACGCCCAGCAGGAAGTGCTGGAATTGCTCGGCACGCATCTGCCGGACAGATTTCCCGACACCTATCGGCGCACCGACGCAGGCGTCGAAATCGTGGGCACGGAGAGCCATTTCACCATCCCTTCCGGCCTCGATGGCGCACCGCTCGTCGCCGCCTCGCTGTTGGTCCAGGAAGACCTGATCCTGATGCGCCGCAACGACAGCGGCTGGCGGCTCGTCGCCGGCTCTTTGTGCTTCCCCTCATCCTGGCTGCTGGTCGAGAAGTTCGGCCGGCCGCTGCAGGACATCCACGCGCCGGTGCCGGGCTTCGGTCCGGGTACCCGCCCAGCCGAGCTGATCAACCGCATGTTCGACGGCCTCCAGGGCCAGGCAGTCGAGCGCTTCAACTGGTCGATCCAGGCCGACAATGCGCTCTATCATCCGCTGTCCAATGTCGAGCGCATCGACCGCGCCACCAACCGGCCGACACGCTTCCCCGATGGTGACGTCAGGGCGCACGCCTTCATCCGCGTGGAGCGTCAGACGTTGCGCAAGCTGCCGTCCTCGCGCGACATCCTGTTCACCATCCGCATCCACCTCGACCCGCTCGCCGTGCTGGATCGGCACCCGGACCGGGCGACGCTCGCACTGTCCTTTGCCGCCCAGCTCGAAGCGCTCGATCTCGACCAGCTCGACTACAAGGGCCTGACATCGGACCGCGACCGGCTGATCGAACGATTGAAGACAATGGCCGGCTGAAGCCGGCTACAGGCTGCCCGCCAGAAAATCAACGAACGCCCTTGCCCTGACGCTGGCCTTGCGTCCGGCCGGAAACAGCGCCCACAATTCAACGGGCGGCAGCGCCCAGTCGACCAGGATCGGCCGAACCGCACCGCTGCGCAGTTCCGCGTCGAACATCCATTCGGAGCCGACCGTGAAGCCGATGCCGGCAAGTACAGCCTCACGTATCCCTTCGGCGGAAGTCACGCGCAGCCGCCCTTGGCCGGCAAGCGAAACCTCTTCGGCGCCTCGCCGGAATGTCCAGCGATTGGAAGTGCCTGCTCGGACGAAAAGGATCGCCTCGTGCCGCGACAGCTCATCGGGCGCGATGGGTTCGCCCTCGCGTGCCAGGTAGGAGGGCGCCGCCACCACGAGGCGACGACAGGTGGCGATCTTGCGCCCGATTTGAGCGGGGGCGAAGCTTTCACCCAGTCGCAGCATGACATCCACCCCTTCCTCGACGAGGTCGACGTTCCTGTCGTCCATCGCCACCTCGACGTCGAGCCTCGGGTGAGCGTCCAGGAAGGCTTTCAGCCTCGGAACGACATGCAGGCGGCCGAAGGTTACCGACGTACCGATGCGCAGCAACCCGGTAAGCGCCGCCGCAGTGCCACGCGCCGCGTTCTCTGCTTCGTCGGCCTCGTCGACCGCACGCTTGGCGCCTTCATAGAAGCTGAGGCCCGCATCGGTCGGCGAGAGACCTCGGGTGGTGCGCGACAGCAGGCGAACGCCGAGCCGTTCCTCGAGCTGCGCGATGGCCTTCGAGACGGCAGGCTGCCCGACGCGCAAATGCCGCGCGGCCGCCGAGAACGAGCCGGTTTCGATGACCCTTATGAAGGTGTTCATCACCATGAGCCTGTCCATCTATTCCACCTTGGAATTAGTTATATGGCATTACTCACTCTACCTGACCCATCCAGGAATGGCCAATTGGTCGATTGTCAAATCCATCCATCCATTCGGAGAACCAAAATGGGCAAGCTCAACAACAAGGTCGCCATCGTCACCGGCGCCGCGCGAGGCATCGGTGCGGGCATCGCCAAACGGCTGGCGGCGGAAGGCGCTGCCGTCGTCGTTAACTACGCCTCCAGCCGTGAGGCTGCAGAACGCACGGTCAAGGAGATCGTCGCCGCCGGTGGCAAGGCGACTGCGGTTCGGGGTGACGTGGCCGAGGCTGCCGAAGTCGAGAAGATGTTCGAGGCCGCCGAGATCGCATTTGGCAAGCCAAGCATTCTGATCAACAACGCCGCGACCGCCAGCTTCGGCACGTTCGAGGAAGCCAGTGAGGCGGATTATCGGCGGCTCTTCGACACCAACGTACTGGGCACGATCCTGACCACAAAGGCTGCCATGCGCCACTTCCCCGAGACCGGCGGCAGCATCGTCAACATCGGCACGATCTCGAGCTGGAACCCGGTGCCAAACACCAGCCTCTATTCGGCCAGCAAAGCGGCGATCGATACGCTGACGCTTAGCCTGTCGAGAGAACTCGGAGCCCGCAACATCCGTGTCAACATCGTGGCGCCTGGCTATACCCATACCGAAATGACCGAAGGTATGGTCGGCACCGATTTCGGCAATATGCTGATCGCTGGCGTGCCCCTTGGCCAGCGCTTCGGCAAGCCGGACGACATCGCCCCGACCGTGGCCTTCCTCGCCTCGGACGAGGCGGCGTGGCTGACCGGCGAACGCATCAACGCGTCCGGCGGCGCTCGCTGATACGACGCCGGCTCAACATCGGCCATCGGGCAGGCCATGGCCTCCCGGTGGCATCGCCGAGCACTTCCACAGCGGCGTTCCCAGGCGTTTCGCTGCTTTTCCCTTTATTGTGACAATGATCTATGGTTTGTCGCGCCGCGGCCAAGCGGCTGTTCCGGAGTGTTTTTTGAGGAGTGCTCGATAAAATGGCGAATGAAAACTGGCCCGTTTATGGTGAGATCACCGGCCCCGTGGTGATGATCGGCTTCGGCTCGATCGGACGGGGGACGCTGCCGCTCATCGAACGCCATTTCACGTTCGACAAGTCGCGCATGACGGTCCTCGACCCACGCGACACCGACCGCAAGCTGCTCGACGAGCGCGGCATCGCTTTCGTCCAGGACGCGGTGACCGAGAAGAACTACAAGAAGCTTTTGACGCCGCTCCTGACCAATGGCGGTGGCCAGGGCTTTTGCATCAACCTGTCAGTCGATACCGGCTCGGTGGACCTGATGCGGCTCTGCCGCAAGCTCGGCGTGCTTTACATCGACACCGTCGTCGAGCCATGGCTCGGCTTCTATTTCGATGCCCAGGCCGACAATGCCAGCCGCACCAACTATGCGCTGCGCGAAGCGATGATCAAGGAAAAGCATGACAAGCCCGGCGGCGCGACGGCGGTCTCCACCTGCGGCGCCAATCCCGGCATGGTCTCGTGGTTCGTCAAGCAGGCGCTGGTCAACCTCGCTACCGATCTTGGCCTCGAGTTTTCTGAGCCTACGCAGGATGACCGCGAGGGCTGGGCCAAGCTGATGAAGAAGGCCGGCGTCAAGGGCATCCACATCGCCGAGCGCGACACCCAGCGCGCCAAGAAGCCGAAGCCGATGGCTGTGTTCTGGAACACATGGTCGGTCGAGGGCTTCATTTCCGAGGGCCTGCAGCCTGCCGAGCTCGGCTGGGGCACGCATGAGACGTGGATGCCGAAGAACGCCAAGAAGCACAAGCACGGTTCGAAGGCCGCCATCTACCTGGAGCAGCCCGGCGCCAACACGCGCGTGCGTTCATGGTGCCCGACGCCAGGGCCGCAATACGGCCTCCTTGTCACGCACAACGAGGCGATCTCGATCGCCGATTTCTTCACCGTGCGCTCCAGGAAGGGCAAGGTTCAATACCGCCCGACCTGCCACTATGCCTATCATCCCTGCAATGACGCGATGCTGTCGCTGGACGAGATGTTCGGCGCCGCCGGCAAGCCTCAGCCGGTGCACCACGTGCTCGATGAGAACGAATTGGTCGATGGTGTCGATGAACTCGGCGTGCTGCTCTACGGCCACGACAAGAATGCCTACTGGTACGGCTCACATCTTTCGCTGGCCGACGCGCGCAAGCTGGCGCCCTATCAGAACGCCACCGGTATGCAGGTCACCTCCGCGGTTCTGGCCGGCATGGTCTGGGCCCTGGAAAACCCTGAAGCCGGCATCGTCGAGGCCGACGAGATGGACTACAAGCGCTGCCTGGAAGTGCAGTCGCAATATCTGGGACCGGTCGAAGGCCACTACACCGACTGGACGCCGCTCGATAACCGGCCCGGCCTGTTCCCGGAAGACCTCGACCGCAGCGACCCGTGGCAATTCCGCAACATCCTCGTCCGATAGCAGCCCCGTCAGCATGCCTCGTTGCCTTGCAATCGCCCGGAAATCAGGCGATTGAAGGGATGCGGACTGAGGAGAGGATTTCTTAAAATGAACATTGCGCGCAAGATTGTTTGGATGAGCGTTGCGGCAGCCACTGTAGTGGGGCTTGCTGGCTGTGCGACCAGCGGCCCGGATGGACCGCCGATGGCGGCTTCGCCGAAAGGCGTCGAAGGCTCCTGGATCGACGCCAAGGGTACCGGCCTTTCGACCTTCGCCAGCGGCACCTTCACGACCGTCGCCACCGACACCGGCCAGAAGCTTGCCGATGGCAGCTACACCATGACCGGCGCCACGTCGGTGCAGATCAACGGCACGTCGCTGATCCGCCAGACCGCGGTCAGCTTCAACTGCCTGATGGTGTCGACAAGCCAGCTCAACTGCACCAGCTCCAGCGGCCAGAACTTCGTGCTGACACGGCGCACCTGAGCCAGCGAGTATTCGCTTCCCCAAGGGGACGGCGGCCATCGGCCGCCGTCCCTTTTTTGTGCCGGCAAAAGTCCCCGGATTTCCGCTTGCGTCATCTGGAACGCGATGGGAACATGGTTCCAAACGCCGACTGTTATGTTCCAGTCAAGCAAGAGCGTTAAACGCCTTTGATCAGCCTTCCGGGAGACGAAGATGAAGAAATTTGCTGCCATTGCCGCCCTCTCCGCCTCGACGCTCGCCCTGTCGTCCGGCGCATCCTTTGCCGACTACACGTTGAACATCCTGCACATCAACGACTGGCACAGCCGCATCGAAGGCAACAACAAATATGAATCGACCTGCTCGGCCGATGAGGAGACCAAGGGCGAGTGCATTGGCGGCGCGGGCCGGCTGATCACCGCGATCGCCCAGGAACGCAAGAAGCTGGAAGGCCAGAACGTGCTGCTGCTCAGCGCCGGCGACAATTTCCAGGGATCGCTGTTCTACACGACCTACAAAGGCAAGGTCGAAGGCGAATTCCTCAACGAGATGAAGTTCGACGCCATGGCGCTCGGCAACCATGAATTCGACGATGGCGAGACGGCGTTGGCGCCGTTCCTCGACATGATCAAGTTCCCGGTGCTCGGCGCCAATGTGAAGGCCAACGCGCAATCCAAGCTCGGCGACCGCGTCAAGCCGTCGATTGTCGTCGAGGTCGGTGGCCAGAAGATCGGCATCATCGGCGCGGTGACCAATGACACCCCGGAACTCGCTTCCCCCGGCCCCAACATCACCATCGAGGACGACGTCAAGTCGATCACCGCCGAGGTCGAGAAGCTGAAGGGCGAAGGCGTCAACAAGATCATCGCCGTGACCCATATCGGCTACAAGCGCGAGCGCGACGTCATCGCCAAGATCCCGGGCATCGACGTGGTCGTCGGCGGCCACAGCCACTCGCTGCTGTCGAACACCGACCCGAAGGCGGAGGGGCCCTACCCGACGATGGTCGACAATCCCGACGGCTACAAGGTGCCGGTCGTGCAGGCGGCGTCCTATTCCAAATATCTCGGCGAATTCAAGGTGGTGTTCGACGACAACGGCGTCGTCAAATCGGCCAGCGGCGACCCGATCTTTCTCGACAAGTCGGTCACTCCCGACCCGGCTGTGCTCGCCCGCATCAAGGAGCTTGGCGCGCCGATCGAGGCGTTGAAAAACAAGGAAGTGGCCGAGACCACCGACGTCATCGACGGCAGCCGCGAGAACTGCCGTACCCGTGAATGCGCGATGGGCAACCTCGTCTCCGACGCCATCCTCGACCGCGTCAAGGGACAGGGCGTCGAGATCGTCATCTCCAATGGCGGCGGCCTGCGTGCCTCGATCGACAAAGGCACCGTCACCATGGGCGAGGTGCTGACCGTGCTGCCGTTCCAGAACACGCTGGCAACCTTCCAGATTTCCGGCAAGGACCTGGTGGCCGGCCTCGAGAACGGTCTCAGCCAGATCGAGGACGGCGCCGGCCGCTTCCCGCAGGTCGCCGGCCTGAAATATTCCTTCGACAAGTCGGTTGCACCCAATGCCGGTCGCGTCAAATCGGTGGAAGTCATGGAAGGCGGCGCCTGGACGCCGATCAATCCGGACAAGGACTATCTCGTCGCCACCAACAACTATGTCCGCCAGGGCGGCGACGGCTACAAGATCTTCGCCGACAAGGCCAAGAACGCCTATGACTACGGTCCGGGCCTCGAACAGGTGGTTGCCGACTATCTCGGCGCGCACCGGCCCTACACGCCAAAGCTCGATGGCCGCATCACGGAGATCGCCGCGACAGTCGCGGCGGCCGAGCCGGCCGAGCCGGCCAAGCCTGCCGAAGCAGCAAAGCCCGCTGAGGCCGCACCGGCCGCGGAACCGGCCAAGCCTGCGGAAGCGGCACCGGCGCCCGCGCCCGCCCCCGAACCGGCAAAGCCGGCAGAGGCCGCGCCGGCCGAAAGCAGCCATGTCATCGTTGCCGGCGACACGTATTGGGATCTGGCAAAGAAGGCCTATGGCGACGCGACCAAATGGAAGCTGATCTATGAGGCCAACAAGGGCCAAAGGCCCCATCGGCTTGCGCTTGGCGCAACCCTGACCATCCCGCCAAAGTAAGGTCGCTGCGCCTCTTTCAACGACGCGCCCGCCCGGGAAGCCGGGCGGGTTTTTCGTTCTCTGCAGAGCAAATCCAGGAAAAGTGCGCAGCGGTTTCCCGGGAAAGGCGCGTAGCGCATTCCCTCAGGGAATCGCGTCAAAAACAAATCCTTAGAGCGGCTCAGCGCTTCTATCTAAGCTGAACCGTTCTAAGGTGCGGCCAGACGCTGCATTGAAAACTGGCGTGGCATCGCTAGTTTCGCGCCGTGACCGGAGACCAGGTATGACCCTATCCAACCCTGCCGATCCCAAAGCCGCAAAGGCCGGCGGCCCGTTGCCCGCCGGGCATCCGTCGGTCAAGGCTGGCAAGATCGGTGTCATGCTGGTCAATCTCGGCACGCCGGACGGCACCGATTTCAAGCCGATGTGGCGCTATCTCCGGGAATTCTTGTCCGATCCACGCGTCATCGAGCTCAACAGGGCGATCTGGTACCCGATCCTCTATGGGCTGGTGCTCACCAGGCGGCCGAAGGCGTCGGGCGCCAACTACGCCCGGATCTGGAACCGGGAGAGGAACGAGTCGCCCTTGCGCACCTACACCCGCGCCCAGGGCGAGAAGCTGGCTGAGGCGTTGCGCGACCTGCCCGATGTCGTCGTCGACTGGGCGATGCGCTACGGCAATCCATCAACCGCGAGCGTCGCCCAGGGGCTGGTCGAAAAGGGTTGCGACCGCATTCTTTCATTCCCGCTCTATCCGCAGTACTCGGCGACCACCACCGCCACCGCCAACGACCAGCTGTTTCGTGCCCTGATGAAGATGCGCCGCGCACCAGCCATCCGTAGCGTGCCGCCTTACTACGATGAACCGGTCTATATCGAAGCGCTGGCGCGTTCGATCGAGAGGCATCTGGCAACGCTGGATTTCGAACCGGAGGTTGTCATTGCTTCCTTTCACGGCATCCCGAAACCGTATTTCGAGAAGGGCGACCCTTATCATTGCCACTGCCAGAAAACGACGCGGCTGTTGCGCGAACAGCTTGGCTGGGATGACAACAAACTGATCATCACCTTCCAGTCGCGCTTCGGCGCGCAGGAATGGCTGCAGCCCTATACCGACAAGACCGTGGAGAAACTGGCCAGGGACGGCGTGAAGTCGATCGCCATCGTCAATCCCGGCTTTTCGGTCGACTGCATCGAGACGCTGGACGAGATCGGCCGCGAGGCGGCCGAGACCTTCCATCACGCCGGCGGCAAGAACTTCGCCCACATACCTTGCCTCAACGACAGCGCCGAGGGAATGGCGGTGATCGAGGCGATGGTGCGGCGCGAGCTGTCCGGCTGGGTCTGACACCGGAACAACACAAGCTCCGGGGCGTTGAGCAGCACCTCCGGAGACTTTGATGCCTCGCAAACTTGACCTCAGAAGCGGCCGGCCCGTCTGGTCCGCCTACCGGGCGCCTGCGGTCCCGACTGCAGCGCTGACCCGTGACGCCAAGGCTGACGTGCTGATCATCGGCATGGGCATCAGCGGCGCCATGACGGCCGAGGCGCTGACGGCGCACGGTCATGCGGTGATCTGCATCGACCGGCGCGGCCCGCTGAAAGGCTCGACGTCCGCGACCACGGCTCTCGTGCAGTTCGAAATCGACCAGCCGCTTTCGGTGCTGTCGAAGATGATCGGCAAGACCTCGGCGGAGCAGGCCTGGCGGCGCTCGCGGCTCGCCGTTTCCAACCTCGCTGCCCGCATTGCCGAACTCGAGATCAACTGCAGCCCGGGCCGCAACCCGTCGCTCTATCTGGCGGGCACTCTCCTTGGCCCGTCGGAACTCCGGGACGAGGCCGAGGCACGAAGACAGGCAGGCATCGCCGCGACCTATCTCACGGCGGCACCGCTGGCGGAGAAATTCGGCATCGACCGCGAAGCCGCCATCCTCAGCCACGGCAACATCGCCCTCGATCCGCGCAAGCTGACGGCCGGGCTGCTGCTGAGCGCCTCGCAGCGCAAGGCACGCTTCTATGCTCCCGTCGAAGCGACGGCGATCGAGGACAGTGCCGACGAGGTGGTCGTGGCAACCAGGGATGGGCCCACCATCACGACACGGCATGTTGTTTTGGCCACCGGCTACGAGTTGGTCGACATGGTGCCGGCGGCGGCCCACCGTATCATCTCGACATGGGCGATCGCGACACGCCCGCAACCGCGAAAGATCTGGCGGCGGGCAGCGTTCATCTGGGAGGCGTCGGACCCATATCTTTACATGCGCGCGACGGCCGATGGCAGGGTCGTCTGTGGTGGCGAGGACGAGGATTTCGTCGAAGAGGCGCGACGCGACGAGTTGATCGCCGACAAGACTGCACGCATCGCCGAAAAACTTGGGCGGCTGTTCCCGCATCTCGACGTCAGGCCGGAATTCGCCTGGACCGGTTCGTTCGGCACCACGACCACCGGCCTGCCCTATATCGGCGCCATTCCCAGGCACCCGCGCATCCATGCCGTGATGGGTTACGGCGGCAACGGCATCACCTTCTCGCAGATCGCTTCCGAGATTGTCTCGGCCTCAGTCAACGGGCAGAGCGACACGGATGCAGAGTTGTTTGCCTTCAACCGTCGATAGCAGACCCACAAACAATCCATCATCACCTGATTGTAACGTTCCTGAAACACACTTAAGTCTTTGGTGAAGCCGGCTGCGCGAGAATGGCTTTCGCGGCCTGCCTCTGAGGGAGAGCCAAATGGATTTCAGTGGTTTCGATATTGCGGTCATTGTTCTGGTCGCGCTTGTCGTGCTGGTGCTGTTCAAAGGCATCAAGACAATTCCGCAAGGCTATAACTATACGGTCGAACGTTTTGGCCGTTACACCAAGACACTGAGTCCAGGCCTCAATCTCATCACGCCTTTCGTCGACCGCATCGGCGCCAAGATGAACATGATGGAGCAGGTGCTCGACGTTCCGAGCCAGGAAATCATCACCCGCGACAACGCCATCGTCGGGGTCGACGGCATCGCCTTCTACCAAATCCTCAATGCGGCGCAGGCCGCCTACCAGGTTGCCGGACTGCAGAACGCCATCCTCAACCTGACAATGACCAACATCCGTACCGTCATGGGCTCGATGGACCTCGACGAGTTGCTGTCGAACCGCGACGCCATCAACGAGCGCCTGCTGCGCGTCGTCGACGAAGCCGCGCATCCGTGGGGCATCAAGATCACCCGCGTCGAGATCAAGGACATCAACCCGCCGGCCAACCTCATCGAATCGATGGGCCGCCAGATGACGGCCGAGCGCAACAAGCGCGCGCAGATCCTCGCCGCCGAAGGCCTCAAGCAGTCGCAGATCCTCGAGGCCGAGGGCCGCAAGGAAGCCGCCTTCCGCGACGCCGAGGCGCGCGAGCGTTCTGCCGAAGCCGAAGCGCGCGCCACGCAGGTGGTGTCGGAAGCGATCTCGAAGGGCGATGTGCAGGCGCTGAACTACTTTGTGGCGCTGAAATACACCGAGGCACTTGGCAGGATCGGCACAGCCACCAACAGCAAGATCGTGCTGATGCCGATGGAAGCCTCGTCGCTGATCGGCACGCTTGGCGGTATCGGCGAGATCGCCAAGGAAGTCTTCCGCAGCGATGGCACGGCCGGCGCGCAAAGGCAGGCCGCACGCCCGCCGGTGGTTCGCCCAAGCGAGAACTGATGGGCATACTCCCATGTTGGACCGCATCATTTCCGAACTCGGCCCGTGGAACTGGATGGTTCTGGGCTTCGTCCTGCTGGTGATGGAAATCATCGCGCCAGGCATCTTCATGCTGTGGATCGGCATCGCCGCCCTGATCATCGGCGCGGTGTCGCTGTTGATCTGGGATGCCGGTTTCTGGACCTGGCAAGTCCAGGTCCTCGCCTTCCTGGCGCTGTCGCTGGTCTCGGCCTATGTCGGCAAGAAGCTGGTCGGTGGTCACGATGATCCGACCGACCAGCCGCTGCTCAACCGGCGCGGCGCGCAGATGGTCGGCAGGATGGCGACGCTTGCCGAACCGATCCGGGACGGGCGTGGCCGCATCAAGCTGGGCGATACGCTGTGGCGTGTCTCCGGCCCGGACCTGCCGGCAGGCACGCAGGTGCGGGTGACGGCTGCGGCCGACACGGATCTGGAACTGACCGTGGAGCGGGTCTGATATCGAAGCATGGGTTTTGGGAGATGCGAGCGTGGCTGGAAAATGTCATCCAGTCGCGATTGTGGCCGCTTCGGTTCTCGCTTTTGTCAGGACGGCATCGTCCCGCGCAACCGCAAACCTGTCACAATACGCATCGAGGTGGTTCTGGCCCCTATCCGCCTCTCCGATAGCGATGAGGACCAAGCCCCACGCGAGGTCCGTTTGCACATAATTTTCCAACGAAAAGCGTCGAAACTCCATCTTCGATCGTCGTTCGAAACTATCAGCAACGTCGTTTAGCGAAGTGATTCCGGACCAGTCCTGTCGCGCCGCATCGAGCACCTTCAAGGCGGCGTGTGCAACTCGATCATCGCGATCATTGCTGTAAAACGAGCACCAGTTAGGGATCCGGCCTGATAAGTCAATGGGGTCGATACAGAGATCAAAGTTTGCCGACTTCGCTGTCCTTTTCCACCGAAAGCTTCCGCCTCTGAAAATTGGAACAAAGTCGACTGAGAGGCCCCAGCAGGCAGAGAAGGTCATCCCTTTCATCGCCTGAAATTTCAGCAGATAACGGATATGACCTGTCGAACTTCCAACCCAGGACAGATCGCCAACTCGTTGAAAATCAGGCGCCAGGCCGCCTTCCAATGCTCCAGCGACGATGTCGCCCAACTCTTTTCCACGTTGCGCCGGACGACTGAAGTCCGGCCGCCGACGAAATCTTTCGATTAGGCTGGAGAACATCTGACCTCGTCAACGGCAATCGTGAGCTAGGGCTTTGCAAGCAATCATTGCCGATCGCGACAGGTCGAATCAAGTCGTCCAGAGCGGCTTGAGTTAGACTAGGCTGCGCCGATACGCAGGAGATCGTGCAGGTGGATGAGGCCCACCGGCCGTCTGCCTTCCACCACCATCAGACTGGTGATGGAAGAATTGTTGATCGTCTGCAGCGCCGTTGCCACCAACGTGTCCGGCGACGCCGTCTTCGGTCCTTTTGTCATCACCTCATCCACCGTCATCGCCAGCAGATTGCCGCCGATGTGACGCCTTATGTCACCGTCGGTGATGATGCCGACCAGCGCGCCGTCGGCGTCGGTGATCGCCACGCAACCAAATCCCTTGCGCGACAGTTCAAGGATAGCATCCTGCATGCCGGTGCCCGTGGCCACCAGCGGCAGCCTGTCGCCGACATGCATGATCTCGTGGATCTGCGTCAGGTTGGCGCCGAGCTGACCACCAGGATGGAAAGTACGGAAATGGTCCGGCGTGAAGCCGCGTGCTTCGAGCAGGGCGATCGCCAGCGCATCGCCCATCACCAGTTGCAACAGCGTCGACGTCGTCGGCGCCAGGCCGTGTGGACAGGCCTCAGGCGCGCGGGGCAGCAGCAGCACCACGTCCGCGGCCCGCGCCAGCGCCGATGTCTCTCCGGCGGTGATGGCGATAAGCGGAATGGAGAAGCGCCTGGAATAGGCGACAATGCCCATCAGTTCCCTGCTCTCACCCGACCACGACATGGCGATGATGGCATCGTCCCTGGCAATCATACCGAGATCGCCGTGATTGGCTTCGGCGGGATGGACGAAAAAGGCCGGTGTGCCGGTCGAGGCCAGCGTCGCCGCGATCTTCGAACCAATATGGCCGCTTTTGCCAACGCCGGTGACGATCAGCCGACCCTCGATCTTCGAGATCATCTCGACGGCCTGGGCGAAAGGCCCAGCCAGTCCGTTCTCGAGTGCCTCGGCAAGGGCCGCGACACCAGCCTGCTCCGTTGCCACCGTTCTCAGTGCCGAAGCGATCGAGGCTTGCCTGTCCAAAGGCTTCTTATTCAGGGATCCCGCATGCATGGCTGATGCGATTAGCGCGTTGCCGCCCGCCTGTCCAACAGAAATGGCCCCACGATGGCTAGGGACAACGACAAGCAGGCAAGCAAAAGGCTTAACGCACGCCGCGTGAAACCCTTTGGAAATCGGTACTTGAGGCCGCTGACGACCTCCAGCCTCAACCCTCCGTTAACCATCCCCATTTACGGTTCGGTAAGTATGGCGCGCGTGCGCCGCGCAAGCAGTGGTGACGATGTCCGGGGGCCAGCCAGAAAAATCAGGAGGACGAAAGGGCAAGGCTGCCTGCGCCTTGCTGCTGGCGACCAGCATGCTTGCTTTGCTGCGCCCGACGGCGCTCCATGCCCAGGAAACGGAGCTGCGCGGCGAGGTTTCCGAAACGGCAATCCTGTCCGACCAGCAGCGCAAGGCGAGACAGCTGGCTCTGGCAGCCCAAGGCCAGCAGGCGCCGGTCAACGCGGCGCAGGACAATGCGCCGGCACGAACCTACCTGCCGGCCAGCGCCGGCGCGGTGCCTGATGACACGGACGCCGGCGCCGCGACCGCGACCGGCAGCGTGTTCGATCCGCCTTCGGCCACCGACGATACCTCCGCCGATGCCGCGGCACCGCCAAAGCCTCGCCGCCGACCATCAACCGCCAGCCAAAATGCAGCGGATCCGGCCAAGGACAAGGCGACCGGCAAGTCGAGGAAGAAAAAGTCGACGACCGCGGCCACGGACGCCACGACCACGGGCGCCACCACCTCTACGACGGACGACGACACCACCGAAACGGATCAGGAGGCGGCCAACCGCCGCGCCGTCACCATCGACAGCGTCGACAGGCAAGAGCTTGACCGCGGCGCCGAACGCACCGCCTCCATCGAAGGCCAGGACAAGAAGGCCGAGGACGATCCGTTTGCCGCCACCGGCGTCAAATGGGGCTCTTTCGTCATTCGGCCGACGATCGAACAGGGCCTGACCGCCACCTCGAACGGCGATGCGAGCAGTGCCGGCACGTCGGCGCTGCTGTCCGAGACGGCGCTGCGCTTTTCCGCCGCCTCCGACTGGCGCGAGAACTCGGCGACGATCGACGGCTACGGCCTTTTCCGCGAGACCGTGTCGGGCTATTCGGTTCATGATGAGCAGGGCCGCATAGAAGGCCAGCTCAACGTCGATCTCGACAACGAGCTGCGCGCCATCGCCAAGCTCGGCTACGAGGCCGTGCCAGAATCGGCCTCCTCGCCGGACGCCATTGCTGGCGTCAACACGCAGCCGCTGCGGCAGACCGTGGACGGCAGCCTCGGCATCGAGAAGGACGTTGGCAAGATGCGCTATGCGTTGACCGGCGCGGTGACGCACGATTTCTATGGCGACGCCGAGCTTTCGGACGGTACCTCATTGTCGCAGAAGGACCGCGACTCCACGCTCTATACGGCAACCCTGCGCACCGGCTACGAGATTTCTCCGGCACTCATCCCCTTCACCGAAATCGAGGTCGGTCGCCGGACCTATGATCAACGCATCGACACCGATGGCTTCGAGCGCTCCTCGACGCGCCTCGGGGGCCGCGCCGGCCTTGAGCTCGACATGGGCGAGAAGCTGTCGGGCGAATTCTCGGCCGGCTGGCTGCGGGAGGCGATCGACGACGATCGGCTCGAAGCGATTTCGGGGGCGACCGTCAACGCCGACCTCAAATGGTCGCCGGAACGCGGCACCACGATCGGCCTGACCGGCGTGACCACCGTCGAGCCCACGACCATCGCCGGGCAAAGCGGCGAAATCCTTTATTCAGGCCGCTTGACGGGCGAGCGGCAGATCCGCGCCAACCTCACCGGAAATGCGGCTCTGGGCCTTGATTGGCGCGATTATGTCGGCGTCGACGGCCATGACAGGACCCTGAGCGCCGAGGCCGGCCTGACATGGTGGCTGAACCGCTATGCCGGCCTCACCACCCGGGTGAGGACCGAAAAGCTGACCAGCAACCTGCCGGGCCGCGACTACACCGCAAACAGCATATTCCTCGGCGTGAAAGTGCAGCGCTGAGCACCGCGCCAAGAAGGGTATGTCGAGATTCAGGTCAGGCCGAGTCGAGAGCGATGGATTCCGAGAACCGGAGCGGAGCGTACGTTTGGGAACGTGAGTACCGGAAGCGCAGGAAACCGTCGCTCGCAGGCCGGCCTCACCTGAATACCGACATAGCCTTAGAAAGCGGCGCCGCGACGCTCTGATGGCTTCAGCTCGTCGAGAAGCGTGCGGATGACGCCGGCCATGTTCTCGTTCATGTCGCTGCGCCACAGCGCGAAGGCGACATTGGCCTCGACGAAGCCTTCCGGCGATCCGCAATCGAAGGTACGGCCCTGATAGTGGTACCCATAGAAGGGCTGCTGCTTTTCCAGCTTCAGCATCGCGTCGGTGAGCTGGATCTCGTTGCCGGCCCCCTTTTCCTGGCCTTCGAGAATCGTGAATATCTCGGGTTGCAGGATATAGCGGCCGTTGATGTAGAGATTGGACGGCGCCGTGCCGGTCTTCGGCTTTTCCACCATCTCGGTGATGCGGAAGCCGTGATGCGTATCCTCGCCGCGGCCAACGATGCCGTATTTATGGGCTTCGGCCGGGTCGCATTCCTGCACCGCGATGATGTTGTTGCCGGTTTCCTGGTAGAGTTCGACCATGTCCTTCATGCAGCTCTTTTCCGACTGCATGATCATGTCGGGCAACAAAAGGGCGAACGGTTCGTCGCCGACCAGCTCGCGCGCGCACCAGACGGCATGGCCAAGGCCGAGCGGCACCTGCTGGCGGGTGAAGCTGGTCTGCCCTGGCGCCGGCTGCAGGCGCTGCAGGCGGGCGAGCTGGTCATCCTTGCCGCGCTGGGCCAGCGTGTCATAGAGCTCGAACTGGACGTCGAAATGGTCCTCGATGACGGCCTTGTTTCGGCCGGTGACGAAGATGAAATGCTCGATACCGGCCTCGCGAGCCTCATCCACCACATATTGGATCACTGGCCGGTCGACGACCGTCAGCATTTCCTTGGGGATGGCCTTGGTGGCCGGGAGAAACCGAGTGCCGAGACCGGCGACCGGGAAGACTGCCTTGCGAACTCTCTTCATGCTTTCAATTATCCATTTGATGGCCTGCTCCGCAATCCCCGTTTCAAGACATTTTCACGCCGGAATTGAGGACTACCGAACAACTGAGGGGAACATTCCCCGGTAAAGCTTTGAGGCGTCTTTTCGTTCCCGGCAGCACCTATGGTAAACTAATTCCTAACCTGGTTCGGCGATGAATGGTCTTTCCTGAGACAGAGAAAGGGGAAAAGATGTCCGTTCGCAGTGCCGCAAAGCGTTTTACCAGCGTCATCGCGGCAGCCAGCCTCTCGCTCGCCCTGCTGATGCCCGGCCCGGCTTTCGCCGATGCCGGTTTCCGGCAGTGGGTCGCCGGCTTCCGCGCCACAGCCGTGCAGAGCGGCGTTTCCGGTGCCCTCTACGACCAGGCCTTCAGGGACATCAGGGATATCGACCCGGTGGTGCTGGAAAAGGCGCGTACGCAGCCTGAATTCACCGCGCCTGCCTGGGACTATTTCGACAACCGCGTCCATGACCAGTCTGTCGCCGTCGGCCAGCAAATGGCCAAGAAGTGGAAGCCATGGCTGGACAGGATCGAGGCGAGGTTCGGCGTCGACCGCTACACCCTGCTCGCCATCTGGTCGATGGAATCGAACTATGGCGAAATCCTCAAGCGCGACGACATCATGCGCAACGTCGTGCGCTCGCTGGCGACCCTGGCCTATGCCGATCCGAAGCGGGCAAAATTCGCCCGCACCCAGTTGATCGCCGCGCTGAAGATCCTGCAGACCGGCGATATCGACGAAAGCCATCTGAGCGGATCCTGGGCCGGCGCCATGGGCCACACCCAGTTCATCCCGACCAGCTATCTGCACTATGCCGTCGACATGGACGGCAACGGCAAGCGCGACATCTGGAATTCGATCCCCGATGCGCTGGCGACGGCGGCCAACCTGTTGAAGAAGAATGGCTGGCAGGCCGGCAAGACCTGGGGCTATGAGGTCACCCTGCCAGCCGGCAAACTTCCTGGCGGCTCGAAGACACTGTCGCAGTGGCAGGCGCTCGGCGTTGCCAGGGCCAACGGCAAGCCGTTCAAGAACGGCTCCGACAAGGCGACGCTGAAAGTGCCGGACGGCCGCGGCGGGCCAGCCTTCCTGATGGTCAAGAATTTCTCGGTCATCAAGGCCTACAACAATGCCGACAAATATGCGCTTGCCGTCGGTCTTCTCGCCGACGAAATCGCCGGCTCCAGCGGTCTCGTGCAGGACTGGAAGCGGCCTTTCACCAAGCTCACTTTCGAGGAAAGGCAGGAGCTGCAGAAGCGGCTTTCCCAGCACGGCCTCTACGACGGCAAATTCGATGGCAAGATCGGCGACGGCTCGAAAACCGCCATCATGGCCTTCCAGGCCAAGGCCGGATTGGCCCAGGACGGCTATCCGAGCATGGAAGTGCTGAAGTGGCTCAGGCAGAAATAGGGCCACCTGCGGTGCCGCGCGGCCTTTCGGACGCGCAAAGGACACTGTAGCAATCTGTATGGTGCAATGACCTTCGAAAGTCGACGCGACTTTTCAAGGCAGTGCGCCACGGGATGGAGGAAACGATTGGCTTCGGCTGCGCGCATCGCAGGGCTTGTTCGTCGCATGCCGGTGCTGATTCTGGCCGTCGTCGTTCTCGCCGTCGGCTTGGCTGGCGCCTTCCATGCGCCGGCCATGGCGCAGGAGCAGCAATACCGCGGCTGGTCGTTGCGCGACTCGTTGCGCGGCCTTTTGTTCCCACGTCGCAGCGAGCGGATCGAGCCGCCGCTGAACATCCAGAAGGCGAAGCCAAAGCCGCGCAAACCCCGCGTCCCGCGTGCGCCGGCCGAGCCGCAAATGCCGATCGCCGAGAAAGTCCCGGATGCCCGTACCGTCCTGGTGGTCGGAGATTTCATGGCGTCCGGGCTTGCCGAAGGCCTCGACACCGCCTTTGCCGAGAACACCGGCATCAGGATCGTGGCTCGCAGCAATGGCTCGTCCGGCTTCGTGCGCGATGATTTCTACAACTGGCCCGAACAGATCAAGGCGCTGATCGAGACCGAGAAACCGGCCGCCGTCGTCGTCATGCTGGGTTCCAACGACCGTCAGCAGATGAAGGTGGGGGATGTGCGCGAGCAGCCCCGGTCCGAGAACTGGACCAAGGAATACGAGCGCCGCACCGATGCGCTCGGCAAGGCCATCGCCGACGCCAAGGTGCCCTTCCTTTGGGTTGGCATGCCGGCCTTCCGGGTGCCGAAGATGACCTCCGACATGTTGGCCTTCAACGACATCTACCATCAGGCCACCGAAAGCCATGGCGGCGAATTCGTCGACGTCTGGGACGGCTTTGTCGACGAGAACGGCGCCTTCGTCACCAGCGGCCCCGACATGAACGGCCAGCCCGTGCGGCTGCGTGCCGACGACGGCATCAACGTCTCGAAGGCCGGCAAGCGCAAGCTCGCCTTCTATACCGAAAAGCCGCTGATGAAGATCCTCGGCCTCGCCGCCCCCGGAAGCGTAACCCCGGCGACCGCACCGACGGGCGCGCCCGTCGAGGCGCCTGGGCCGGCCGCCGCGCCCATCGTCATCGACCGCACCGCGCCGATGCTGCTCAGCGATCCGGCACTCGACGGCGGCTCCGAACTTCTGGGCGCGGCGCCGCAGCCAAAGCCCAATCAGGATCTGCCCGGTGAAAAACTGGTGGTCGAGGGCAAGGCGCCGCAAGCCTCGCCCGGCCGCGCCGATGATTTCTCCTGGCCACCCCGGCCGCAGCCTGCGGCGGCTGTGGCCGCACCCGGCACGACGACGGCGATAAACCCTTAGAAGCTCCCTGAGCCCGTTTCGAAATTCGCTCCCGCGAGCACCGGAAGCGCAGAAAACGCCTCCAGATGGCTGCGGGAGTAGAATTTCCAACGGGCTCAGCTGGGCAGTACGGTGGACCCCATCAAGGCCTCGTCGATCGAGCGCGCCGCCTGGCGACCCTCGCGGATCGCCCAGACGACCAGCGACTGGCCGCGACGCACGTCGCCCGCCGCATAAAGCCTGTCGACGCTGGTCCTATAGTCGCGATCATTGGCTTCGACGTTCCTGGAACGGCGGCTGTCGGTGACGATCTTCATCTGGCCGTCCAATTCCCCAACCAGGCCGGCGGTGGCCGGGCCGGCAAAACCGATGGCGATGAAGGCGAGATCGGCGCGGATGACGAATTCGGTGCCGGCGATCGGCTTGCGCTTCTCGTCGACCTCGCAGCACTTGACGCCGGTCAGTTGGCCTTCCTCGCCGATGAACTCGAGCGTCGCCACCTGGAATTCGCGCTCCGCCCCTTCGGCCTGCGAGGACGAGGTGCGCATCTTGGTCGCCCAGTAGGGCCATACTGACAGCTTGTCTTCCTTCTCAGGCGGCTGCGGGCGGATGTCGAGCTGGGTAACGCGCACGGCGCCCTGGCGGAAGGCGGTGCCGACGCAGTCGGACGCGGTATCGCCGCCGCCGACGACGACGACATGTTGGCCGCCGGCGATGATCGGATGTGACGGCCAGGCCACGGACTGGATCGGCTCGCCGCCGACCCGCCTGTTCTGCTGCACCAGATAGGGCATCGCATCATGCACGCCGCCGAGATCGTCTCCCGGGATGCCGGCCGCGCGCGGCGTTTCGGAACCGCCGCAATAGAGCACGGCGTCATGTTCGGCGAGCAGCTCGGCAACCGGCTTGTCGACACCGACATTGACGCCGCAATGGAAAGTCACGCCCTCGCCCTGCATCTGCTCGATGCGCCGGTCGATATAGTGCTTCTCGATTTTGAAGTCGGGAATGCCGTAGCGCATCAGCCCGCCCGGCCGGCTTTCGCGCTCATAGACATGCACGTCGTGGCCGGCGCGGCCAAGCTGCTGGGCAGCCGCCATGCCGGCCGGACCGGAGCCGACAACGGCGACGCGCTTTCCCGTCTTCTTCTCCGGCGGATAGGGCCTGATATGGCCGGTCTCATAGGCCTTATCGGCGATCGCCTGCTCGACCGTCTTGATGGCGACGGGGATGTCCTCGAGGTTCAGCGTGCAGGCTTCCTCGCAGGGCGCGGGGCAGATGCGGCCGGTGAACTCCGGGAAGTTGTTGGTCGAATGCAGGTTGCGGATCGCGTTGTCCCAATCGCCATTGTAGACGAGGTCGTTCCAGTCCGGGATCTGGTTGTGGATCGGGCAGCCTGTCGGTCCGTGGCAGAACGGAATGCCGCAATCCATACAGCGCGCGGCCTGTTTCTCGACCTCCTTGTCCGACATCGGCAACGTGAATTCGCGGAAATGCCGGATGCGGTCGGAGGCCGGCTGGTACTTGTGCACCTGCCGGTCGATTTCGAGAAAGCCTGTTACCTTGCCCATAGTCCAGTTCCTGCTGTCCAGATGGTGCGGTTTTCGCCGCACCCGTTAACCTCTTGAGGCAGCCATGGCAACCTTGCCTTCGAGGTCAAACTGTCGATGAAAGTGGGCCGGGAAACCTGAGCCTCCCGGCAACTGCCAAGTCTATTCCGCCGCCACGCCCATGCGCATGCGTTCCATCTCGATCAGTGCGCGGCGGTATTCGACCGGCATGATCTTGCGGAATTTCGGCCGGAAGGTCGTCCAGTCGTCGAGGATTTCGCGACCGCGCACCGAACCGGTGTAGTGCACATGGTTTGAGATCAGCTGGTAGAGCCGCTCCTCGTCATGGCTGGTCATGTCGCCGGACACGTCGACGCGACCCTTGTGGTCGAGGTCGCCGCCATGGTGCAGCAGCCTTTCCATCAGGTCGTCTTCTTCCGGAACCGGTTCCAGCTCGACCATCGCCATGTTGCAGCGCTCGGCGAAATCGCCCGCCTCGTCCAGCACATAGGCGACGCCGCCCGACATGCCGGCAGCGAAGTTGCGGCCGGTCTTGCCGATGACGACGACAATGCCGCCGGTCATGTACTCGCAGCCATGGTCGCCGACGCCTTCGACGACGGCGGCCACGCCCGAATTGCGCACGGCGAAACGCTCGCCGGCGACGCCGGCGAAATAGGCCTCGCCCTCGGTCGCGCCATAGAGCACCGTGTTGCCGACGATGATGGACTCCGCCGCGACGATCTTGGCCTCTTCCGGAGGCCGGATGACGATACGGCCGCCCGACAGGCCCTTGCCGACATAGTCGTTGCCGGCGCCGACGAGATCGAACGAGATGCCGCGCGCCAGGAAGGCGCCGAAGGACTGGCCGGCGGTGCCGGTCAGCTTCACCGAGATCGTGTCCTCACGCAGGCCCTTGTGCTTGAAGCGCTTGGCCACTTCGCCCGACAGCATGGCGCCCGTCGAACGATCGACATTGCGGATGTCGACCTCGATCTTGACCGGCTGCTTGCTTTCGAGCGCCGGCTTCGCCAGTTCGATCAGCTTGCGATCGAGCACGTCGTCGATCGGGTGCTTCTGCCGCTCGGTCCAGTGCACCGCTTCATGCGGCGCGTCCGGCTTGAAGAACATCTTCGAGAAATCGAGCCCGCGCGCCTTCCAGTGGACGATCAGGTCGCGCTTCTCCAGCAGGTCGGCGTCGCCGATGATCTGGTCGATATGGGTGTAGCCCATCTCGGCGAGCAGCGCCCTCACCTCTTCCGCCACGTAGAAGAAGAAGTTGATGACATGCTCGGGTGTGCCCTTGAAGCGCTTGCGCAGCACCGGATCCTGCGTCGCCACGCCGACCGGACAGGTGTTGAGATGGCACTTGCGCATCATGATGCAGCCGGCCGCGATCAGCGGCGCGGTCGAGAAGCCGAATTCGTCGGCACCGAGCAGCGCGCCGACGATGACGTCGCGGCCGGTGCGCAAGCCGCCATCGACCTGCAGCGCCACGCGTGAGCGCAGTCCGTTCAGCACCAGCGTCTGGTGCGTCTCGGCAAGGCCCATTTCCCACGGGCTGCCGGCATGCTTGAGCGACGTCAGCGGCGAGGCACCGGTGCCGCCATCATAGCCCGAGATGGTGATGTGGTCGGCGCGCGCCTTGGCGACGCCGGCCGCAACCGTGCCGACGCCGACTTCCGAGACCAGCTTGACCGACACGTCGGCCGCCGGATTGACGTTCTTCAGATCGTAAATCAGCTGCGCCAGGTCCTCGATCGAATAGATGTCGTGATGCGGCGGCGGCGAGATCAGGCCGACGCCCGGCGTCGAGTGCCGGACCTTGGCGATGGTCGCGTCGACCTTGTGGCCGGGCAGCTGGCCGCCCTCGCCGGGCTTGGCGCCCTGCGCCACTTTGATCTGCATCATGTCGGAATTGACAAGATATTCGGCCGTCACGCCGAAACGGCCCGAGGCGATCTGCTTGATCGCCGAGCGTTCCGGGTTCTTGCCGCCGCCGGGCAGCGGCAGGTAGCGGTCCGCCTCTTCGCCGCCCTCGCCGGTGTTGGACTTGCCGCCAATGGCGTTCATGGCGCGCGCCAGCGTGGTGTGCGCCTCGCGCGAGATCGAGCCGAAGGACATCGCCCCGGTCGAGAACCGCTTTACGATGTCGGCCGCCGACATGACGTCGTCGAGCGCGACCTTCTTGCGGCCGGTTTCTTCGGCCAGCTTGATCCTGAACAGACCACGAATGGTCTGGGCCCGGGCCGTCTCGCTGTCGATCTGCGCGGAATAGTCCTTGAACGTCTCCCACGAGCCCTGGCGCACGGCGTGCTGCAAGGTGGCGACCGCGTCGGGCGACCACATATGCGCCTCGCCGCGCATGCGGAACATGTATTCGCCGCCGACTTCGAGGCTGTTGCGCAGCACCGGATCGTTGCCGAAGCCGTCATTGTGGCGGCTGAGCGTCTCGGTCGCGATCTCGTCCAGCCCGACGCCTTCGATCAGCGTCGCGGTGCCGGTGAAATACTGCTGCACGAAATCGGTCTTCAGCCCGATGGCGTCGAAAATCTGCGCGCCGCAATAGGACTGGTAGGTCGAGATGCCCATCTTGGACATCACCTTGAGGATGCCCTTGCCGATCGACTTGATGTAGCGCGTGACGACTTCGTAGGCGTCGACCTCCTTCGGCAGTTCGCCGCGCTTGTGCATGTCGAGCAGCGTGTCGAAGGCGAGGTAAGGGTTGATCGCCTCGGCGCCATAGCCGGCAAGGCAGCAGAAATGATGCACTTCGCGCGGCTCGCCGGATTCGACGACGAGGCCGACCGAGGTGCGCAGCCCCTTGCGGATCAGGTGGTGATGCACCGCGGCCGTCGCCAGCAGCGCCGGGATGGCTATTCGGTCCGGCCCGACCTGGCGGTCGGACAGGATGATGATGTTGTAGCCGCCGGCGACAGCCGCCTCCGCCCGCTCGCACAGGCGGTCGATGGCGCCCTGCATGCCCGCGGCTCCTTCATTCGAGCCGTAGGTGATGTCGATCGTCTTGGTGTCGAAGCGGTCCTCGGTGTGCCCGATGGAGCGGATCTTCTCCAGATCGCCATTGGTCAGGATCGGCTGGCGCACCTCGAGCCGCTTGCGGCGCGAATTGCCGACGAGGTCGAAGATGTTCGGCCGCGGCCCGATGAAGGACACCAGGCTCATCACCAGCTCCTCGCGGATCGGGTCGATCGGCGGGTTGGTGACCTGGGCGAAGTTCTGCTTGAAATAGGTGTAGAGCAGCTTCGACTTGTCCGACATCGCCGAGATCGGCGTATCGGTGCCCATCGATCCCACGGCTTCCTGGCCCGTCGTCGCCATCGGCGACATCAACAGCTTGGTGTCTTCCTGGGAGTAGCCGAACGCCTGCTGGCGATCGAGCAGGCTGACATCCTTGCGCAGCGCGCGCGGTTCGACCGGCTTCAGGTCTTCGAGGATCAGCTGCGTGTTGGCGAGCCAGGTCTTGTAGGGATGCTTGGTCGCGATCTCCGACTTGAGCTCCTCGTCCGAGACGATGCGCCCCTTCTCCAGGTCGATCAGCAGCATGCGGCCGGGCTGCAGCCGCCACTTCTTGACGATCTTCTCTTCCGGCACCGGCAGCACGCCGGCTTCCGAAGCCATGATGACGCGGTCATCGTCGGTGACGATGTAGCGCGCCGGGCGCAATCCGTTGCGGTCGAGCGTGGCGCCGATCTGGCGGCCATCGGTGAAGACAACCGCCGCCGGTCCGTCCCACGGCTCCATCAGCGCGGCATGGTATTCGTAGAAGGCCTTGCGATCGGCATCCATGAGCTTGTTGCCGGCCCAGGCTTCCGGGATCAGCATCATCATGGCATGGCTGAGGCTGTACCCACCCTGGAACAGGAATTCGAGCGCATTGTCGAAACAGGCGGTGTCGGACTGGCCTTCATAGGAAATCGGCCACAGCTTCGAGATGTTGTTGCCGAACAGTTCGGAATCGACCGACGCCTGTCGCGCCGCCATCCAGTTGTTGTTGCCACGCACGGTGTTGATCTCGCCATTGTGGGCGACCATGCGATAGGGATGCGCCAGCTTCCACGACGGGAAAGTGTTGGTCGAGAAGCGCTGGTGGACAAGAATCAGCGCGGTTTCGAAGCGCGGATCGGTCAGGTCCTTGTAATAGGCGCCGACCTGATAGGCGAGGAACATGCCCTTGTAGACGATGGTGCGTGCCGACAGCGACACACAGTAGGAGCCGATGTCCTTGTTGTCGTTCTCGGCGTAGATGCGGCCCGATATGACCTTGCGCAGCAGATAGAGCCTGGCCTCGTACTCCTCGTCATCGGGGATGTCTGATGTGCGGCCGATGAAGACCTGCCGATGGAACGGTTCGGACGCGACGATATCAGGCGCCTTCGACAGCGACGAATTGTCGACCGGCACGTCGCGGAAACCGATGAGCGGAAGCCCCTCGGACTGCGCCGATTCGGCGATGATGTCCTCGATATGGGCGCGAAGTGCCGCGTCCTGCGGCATGAACCAGTGTCCGACGCCGTACTGACCTACCAGCGGCAGTTCGATGCCCTGGGCTGCCATCTCCTCGCGGAAGAAACGGTCGGGAAGCTGCACCAGCACGCCGGCGCCATCGCCGACCAGCGGATCGGCGCCGACGGCGCCGCGATGCGTCAGGTTTTCGAGCACGGCAAGGCCGTCCTTGACGATCTGATGCGACTTCACGCCCTTCATGTTGACGATGAAGCCGACGCCGCAGGCATCATGCTCGTTGCGCGGGTCGTAGAGGCCTTGGGCGCCGATGTTGGTTCGGCTAGTATTGGTTCGGGACGCGGTTTTGACGGTTGCCGCTTTCGTCTGCGCGGCCTGGCCGTTCGTCGCAGAGTGCGTCATGTCCGTCATCTCTCGGTCCTCCATTCCCAGCCCTTCGGGCGCTGGTCTGCCCCGGCAAGCGCCTGGCTCACCCTGATCCTTGCGGCACGTCTTGCGAAATCCTTGCCGAACCAGACGGCTTTCCGCATGGTTCGTATTCGTACAGGCCAGCGTCTGGCTGTCCAACCTGTCGCCCGCAGCAACAGCCGGAGAGGCCCAAATGATACGCCAATCCAGCTCGTTTTGTGCGACAAAATAAGACAGCACTACTGTCCTAAATTTTTATGACAGAAATCCTGGACGCACACAAGACCGATTCACAAAAAACTTGGACCGCCAGCGACATAAAATTACGTGAAGTTGAGGAAAAACGTAAGCTTCGATCACAGCAGCTTTTCGGATCTGGCTGGCTTTACCGCTTTTCCGACACGTGGCCCTTGCGTGTGAAACCCCAAAGCAGCCAAGGTCGCGCCGTTTTCAACCGAAGCAGGATTCCTGATGTTTTTTGCATCCGACAACTGGGCGGGCGTCCATCCCGACATCTCGGCCAATTTATCCCGGCATGCCGCGGGCATCGCCACCGCTTATGGCGACGGCGAGCTCGACCGCGCCGTCTACCGGCGCTTCAGCGAGATTTTCGAACGGGATGTCGCGGTGTTCTTTGTCGCGACCGGCACGGCGGCCAACGCGCTGTCCATGGCGGCGTGCAATCGCATCGGCGGCGTCGCCTTCTGCCATTCCGAAGCGCACATGAATGTCGATGAATTCGGCGCCGCGGGCTTCTACACCGGTGGAGCGCGCATGTCGCCGGTTCCGGGGCCACTGGGGCGCATCAATCCGCAGGCCCTCGACCGGGCCATCACGCGCTACTCGCAAGACCTCGCCCCCGCCGGCCAGCCGATGGCGGTGACGATCACCCAGGCGACCGAGGTCGGCACTGTCTACACCGTCGACGATGTCAAGGCGATCGCCGAAGTCAGCCGCCGTCACGGCCTGCCTCTGCACATGGACGGAGCGCGGTTCGCCAACGCGATTGCGGCGACGGACATCAGTCCCGCAGAAATGACCTGGAAGAGCGGCGTCGATATCATCTCCTTCGGAGGCACCAAGAACGGCTGCTGGATGGCCGATGCGGTGGTGGTCCTGAACCCCGACGTGGCACGCGACCTGCGCCTGCTTCGCCAGCGCGCCGGGCAGACCTTTTCCAAGGCGCGCTTCATCTCGGCTCAGTTCGAAGCCTATTTCACCGACGATCTCTGGCTGAGGATGGCGCACCACGCCAATGCCATGGCCGCGCGGCTGGCCGCGACGATCGAGGATGCACCGGCAGGCCGGCTGGCCTGGCTGCCGCAGGCCAATGAAGTGTTCGCGATCCTCGACCGCGCCAAAGCCGAAAAGCTGCAGGCGGCCGGGGCAAAATTCTACGAATGGGGTCTGCCGCAGGGCTTCGACAGCCACCTCGGCGACAATGAAGTGATCTACCGTTTCGTCGCCAGCTTCGCGACCACGACCGAAGAGATCGACCACCTTGGCCACCTGATCGCTTGAGCTTTTCCTATGACCATGTCACCGCTCGGCTCGACTATGCGGCTGATCCGCCCCGCTCCAAACGTGCTCGGCTTTTATGACGGCCGGATAGAGGGCGTTCGCGGCTGGTCGGATCAGCCCAATTGGCTCGATGACGGCGCCTATGCCCTTGGCATTTGCACCTATGCAATTGTCGATGGCTCGGAAGCGCTTGTCTATGACACGCATATTTCGCTTCAGCACGCCCGGATCATCCGGCAAACGCTAGAGGGTATGGGCGTCACCTCGATGCGGGTGGTCCTCAGTCATTGGCATGATGATCATGTCGCCGGCAACGAGGTGTTCCGGGATTGCGAAATCATCGCCAACAACCTCACAGCCTCTGCTCTCGCAGAGAACCGGACCAAACTGGAAAATGAGAACCCGCCGATCAGACCCCTTATCCTTCCGAATCGGACATTCGACGACAATCTCGACCTCATGGTCGGGTCGATAGCGGTCGACCTTCGGCACGTCGAAATCCACAGTCACGACGGTACCGTGTTGGTCATGCCCAGCGCCGGTCTGCTCTTTGCGGGCGATACGCTTGAAGATCCGATCACTTATGTCGGCGAACCGGAACGGCTGACTAAACATCTGGACGATCTCGAACGCATGGCCGGCTGGACCTTTGACCGCATCCTACCCAATCACGGTTGGTTGCAGATGATCCAATCCGGTGGGTACGGTCGCGAGTTCATTGCCGCTACCCGATCCTATGTCGAAAAGCTGCTTCGCTGCCGACACGAGCCCGATCTGGTGAGGCAAGATCTGAGAGCCTTCGCTGCCGAAGTGTTTGCCTCCGGTGCCGTCGGTTATTTCGCGCCATACGAGGCCGTTCACCGACAAAACGTTGAGGCCGTGGTGGCTTCGGGGACTGCCAGCTGAACATAAGAAAGGCGGCGCCCTTCGGCGCCGCCTTTGCCCTGGGAGGCTATCGGTTTAGTTGGCGGTCTTTAGTTGGCGGTCTTGGCCTCGATCTGCTTGGCCTTGGCCGGAGCCGAGGTGATCGCGATCTTGCGCGGCTTCAACTCCTCGGGAATGTTGCGCTTGAGGTCGACGAAGAGCAGGCCGTTCTTCAGCGCGGCGCCGACGACTTCAACATGGTCGGCAAGCTGGAAGCGGCGTTCGAAAGCCCTCGAGGCAATGCCGCGATAGAGCAGTTCGGAACCTTCGCCCGTGCCCTCGTCCTTGCGCTCACCTTTTACCGTCAGCACGTTGCGATGGGCTTCGATCGAGATTTCCTCGTCCGAGAAGCCGGCAACAGCCATCGAGATCCGGTAGGAATCCTCGCCGGTGCGCTCGATGTTGTAGGGCGGATAAGTCTGCGCGCCATCGGGCTGCGCAAGCGAATCGAGCATGGTGAAGAGACGGTCGAAGCCGACGGTCGAGCGATAAAGCGGGGAAAAGTCAACGTGACGCATGAGGTGTTCTCCTGTTGAGCAACATGGTTTGCGTATGGCCGGTGCGAAACCCTTGAGCGGCGTTTCGGCTGGACCAGCGGCCCCGATATTGGCGACCGCATCCGACATTTGGGGAGCGCTCGAAGGCATTTCAAGATTTCTCCTGCCAGCAAAAACCGTGCGGCTGTTCGTTGATGAACGGCAGATGAACCAAAGCTTCGGCGCGCGTTCAGACAGCCGGCGCTAGAGTGGGCCCAAGATCAAGGATTGGCGGCGCGCCGGACGATGAACCGTTCTTGAGACGCCGCAACGAGGCCGACCGGGGTGTAACGTCCCTTCCTCCCGGATCGACAGAGGCCGGAAGCACGCTTTCAAGCGGCTTCCGGCCTTCCCCATTGTGGGTCTCGCGTCACCGGGAATTCCTTTGCTTTTGGCGCATGGGCGTCTATCACCTTAGCGGAGCCAGCCAGCACGGGCGGGCACGAGCACGAAGCGCCGAATGACGGATCTTGTCCCAGACATCCCCCTTTTTCACGAAATCGAGGGCAATCCACGACCGGAAAACGCCAGCGGCGGCTTCTTCACCACCCGCGACCGCAAGAAGATCCGCTACGGCCTGTTCGGCGCAGTCACTCGCCCGTTGAAGGGCACCGTGGTCGTGCTCACCGGCCGCAACGAGTGCATCGAGAAATATTTCGAAACCATCCGCAATCTTGCCGACCGTGGCTTTGGCGTCGCCACCCTCGACTGGCGCGGCCAGGGTGATTCTTCCCGTCTGATCCGCGATCGCCAGCGCGGCTATGTCCGTAGCTTCCGCGACTACACCGCCGACCTTGAGCAGTTCTTCGAGGAGATCGTGCTGCCCGACTGCCGCGGGCCCTACTACATCCTCGCCCATTCAGCCGGTGCGGTGATCACGCTGCTTGCCACGCCGTCGATGGTGAACCGCGTGCGGCGCATGGTGCTGATCGCGCCATTCCTGACCGTGCCCGACCTGCCGGTCTCGATATCGACGGTTCGCCGCGTCTGTTCGTTCTTCTGCGCGCTCGGCCTCGGCCGGCTCTATGCCGCCTGGGGTCCACGGCCGAAGATGCCGGTCCCTTTCGAGACCAACAAGCTGACGTCCGACCCGGTACGCTACCGGCGCAACACGCGGATCTACGAACAATACCCGCAGCTGGCGCTCGGCGGCCCGACGATCCGCTGGCTGCAGGCCGCCGCCAAAGCATCCGAAGCTGTCAGCGATCCCGATTTCATGGCTCGCATTCAGGTCCCCATGCTGATAATCGCCGCCGGCGCCGACCAGGTCGTCTCGACCAAGGCGGTGGAAGCCTATGCCAGGCGTCTGCGGCTCGGTTCGCTGCTGATGATCGACGGCTCCCGCCACGAAATCCTGCAGGAGGCCGACATGTACCGCGAGCAACTCCTCGCCGCCTTCGATGCCTTCATTCCCGGCAGCGACGACCCTACGGCCTGACAGACGCCGATCCCCGGCTCACGCCTGGCGGGCGAACTCCATGACCCAGTTGGTCTCCCAGCTCGTGCCGCCATCAAGCGAAAAGGCCTGTTCCCAGCGCGCCGAATTCTCCATCATCCGTGACCAGAGGAAACGAACCTGGATCGGCCGACCGTCGAAGACGTCGTCACACAGGAACGTGCCGACACCGTCGATGAACGCGCCGCGCACCGGCACGTCGATGGTCAGCGGGTTGCGGCCATCGATCCACCAGATCGACCATTGCCGTGTCGCCGGATCGAAGGTCCGCACCGTTGCGGCGCGATAGGCGCCGCCTGGCAGCTCGATCACATTGTCGTCGACATTGCCGAGACCGCCGAGCAGCGGGCGCACCTCGCATGTGCCGCCGAATTCGTCCCAGTTGGTGTCGCCCGCCAGGCGCTTTTGCAGCCTTCGATGGCTGACATCCCAGCAGCCGAAGAAGAAGTCGAAGTCGCTACGCCCGTCCGTCTGACTGTCATTGGCGTGGCTGGCTGTTGATTGCATCGGCATGTCTGGTCCTCCTCTGGAAAGGCCCTTCCATAGTCGGTGCCAACTGACACCCTGTTGTCAGTAGGGATGGGCCGGCGCCGCCCGCGGGATGCAAAGTGCTAAAGATTCTGACAGCCCGCGCCGTCCCGGAGTGCTCATCTGCCCGCGTCGAACTGAACGCCAAGGAGATGAGATCATGACCGAGAAAACCTGCGCCGCCTGCGATTGCCAGCTGGACGCCAACCCGATCCGCGTCAAGGTCGGCGGCAAGACCGTCGAAGTCTGCTGCGAGGAATGCGCGCAAGCGCTGAACGAAGCCGGCGCCTCGGCAGCCGGCACCAGGGAGGACTGAGCGATGCGCCCTGATCATATGGCGACGCAATGCCTGGCCGGCACGGTGCCGACGCAGGCGCCGACAATCCGCACCGTGACCATTCGCCAGACTTTGTACGCACAATTCAATGCGACGGCTGGCTGGATCAGCTGTCAGATGGAGAGGCGCCGAAGCCGCCGCGCATTGCTCGAGATGACCGACGACCAGCTCAAGGACATCGGTCTGTCGCGCGGCGAAGCCTACTCAGAATTCACGCGCCGGCTGTGGGATTGATGCATACCGCCGAAAAGTGGTCCCCGTTTTGGGGCGACGACATGCGTGAAACAAAAACTCAAAGCGTGTCGCGTGAATCCATTTTGATGCGACGCGCTTTGAGAAGCAGCCTGCCTGGAAGTCTCCTGACAGGAATGGGCGGGCCGATTGCGTAGAGTGCCGATGCAGGACCCATGGCCCGGCACAGGAAGACAACGCAATGGCCATATCGCAATTCACGGTCCAGCCGCTTCTCGACACCGGCACTGTCAGGGTGCGCGACGTCGTCTGCAGCGGGCAATGCCGGCACAGGAGCGAGGAAGAGTGCACGTCGGCGACGCATCTGGTGTTTCCCTATCGCGGCGTCTTCGTGCGCCATGTCGGCCGCAATGACGCCGTCGCCGAAGCCAATCAGCTGCTGTTCTTCAACGAGGCGGAAGCCTATCGGATCAGCCACCCCGTCGACGGTGGCGACGCCTGCCTCGATCTCGTCGTCGAGGAGGCTCAGCTGCTGGAGCTGGTGCCGAAGGAGCAATTGCGCAGCGGCGCGACCCCGGCGTTTCGTCGCCAACGCCGGCGCATCGACCCACGGGCGCAGGCTTTGGTGGCTTTGCTGCGCCACAGCTTGAGCCGCAACATAGCCGAAACGCTCGAGGCCGAAACCCTGGCGCTGACGCTGGTGCGGCGCTCTCTCGGCGAGCGGACCTCGCATGTCGCTGGCGCCAGCCCGGGCCGACAGAAACTGGTCGACCGCGCCAAGCTCGTTTTGTCCTCGGATCTGTCGCGACGCTGGACGCTGGCCGAAATTGCCGTCGAGGTCGGCGTCTCGCCGGTCTACCTGACGCAGGTGTTCCAGCAGGTCGAGGCCATGCCGCTCTACCGTTATCATTTGCGCCTGCGGCTGGCGCGCGCGCTCGACCTGCTTGGCCGCTATGACAATCTGACGACGCTGGGCATTGACCTTGGCTTCTCCAGCCACAGCCATTTCAGCTCCGCGTTCAGGCAGGTTTACGGCCGCACCCCAGCGGAGTTCCAGCGCTCGATCAAGCCGCGCTGAAGCAGTTCAGGAAAAGTCAGCCTCGGAGCGCAGCCATCGCCGCCGCATGCAGCTCCGGCGTCGCCGCTGCCACGACATCGCCGCCCTTCTCCGCCGGCCCGCCATCGAATGTGGTGACCACGCCGCCGGCCTTTTCGATGATCGGGATCAGCGCCACGATGTCGTACGGCTTCAATCCGGGATCGGCGACGATATCGACGCTTCCCGATGCGATCATGGCGAAGGCATAGCAATCGGTGCCGTAGCGGGCGAGTTGCACCTGCTTTTCGAACTGGTCGTAGCGCTCGCGCGCCTCGCCCTTGAACAGTGCCGGCGTGGTGGTGAACAGCGTCGCGTCGGCGAGCTTCGTCGTCTTGCGGGTTGTCAGCTTGCGCGGGCCACCCGGCCCCTCATAGTGAGAGCCCGAGGCGTTGGCGTAGTAGAGCTCGCCGGTGAAAGGTTGCGACATCATGCCGGCAACAGCATCGCCGTCGACCGTCAGTCCGACCAGCGTCCCCCACACAGGCAGGCCGGAGATGAAGGCGCGCGTGCCGTCGATGGGGTCGATCACCCAGACATGTTTGCTCGAAATGTTTTCGCTGCCGTGCTCCTCGCCAAGGATGCCATGGTCGGGATACTCAGCCGATATCAGCGCCCGGATGGCGCGCTCGGCCTCGCGATCGGCTTCGGTAACCGGGTCGAAACTGCCTTTTTCCTTATTGGCGACGGCGCCCTGGCTGCGGAAGCGCGGCAGGGTTTCCGCCGCGGCCGCCCGCGCGATGCGGCGCATGAAATCGATGCTGATATCCAACTGATTCTCCCGCATTGCAGCATGCCCGAGCCGTGCTCTGCCGCCAATTTCCTGCCAAAACAAGGGTGTTCGACGATTTTCCCGCTGCGGCACCTGTTGCCCGGATGTCACACAAGCGTCACCGAAAAGCAATTTCCACTTCAGAGTGAATTAAAAAAGCCTGAAGGTCGCTTGACATTTGTGCAGCGCACAATACCCTCAGCCTCGGACAGGTTTTCCTGTCCATGCCCTCCTTGGGCGTTTCCTCCCTAGACTTCGACCGTATCGTGCAAACGATGCGGTCTTTTTTTACGCCGGAGCACCCCGGACCAAGGTTTCACTCCGCCGCCAGCGGCAGGTCGATGAAATGATGGTCCGGCATTGCCATCAGATCCGCCGAAAATCGCGACAGATCGTCGGCGAGCGCGTCGAAGCCGGCGGCCTTCTCGAATGTCCGCTCGTTCATGTAGAGCCCGCGATTGACCTCGATCTGCAGGGCGTGGAGATGGCGCGCCGGGCGGCCATAGTGCTCGGTGATGAAGCCGCCGGCATAGGGCTTGTTGTGGGCGACGGCGTATCCCATGGCGGTGAGCAGGCCGATCGCGGTCTCGGTCAACGCCGCGGTGGCCGAGATGCCGAAACGGTCACCGATGATGAAGTCAGGCCGCAAGCCGTTGTCGCCGACGCGGATGCTCGCCGGCATCGAATGACAGTCTATCAGCACGGCAAAGCCGAAACGCGCATGGGTCCTGGTCAAAAGCCGTTTCAGCGTCTCGTGATAGGGCTTGTAGACGGCCTCGATGCGGGCGACCGCTTCGGACAGCGGCAGGCGGCCGGAATAAATATCGAGCCCCTCGCCGACCAGCTTGGGCACCGTGCCAAGCCCGCCGGCCACCCGCGCCGAGCGGATGTTGCAGAACGACGGTACCGGCTCGGCGAACATGCGCGGATCGAGTTCCCACGGCTCGCGGTTGACGTCGAGATAGGCGCGCGGGAAATTCGCCGCCAGCATCGGCGCCCCCAGCGCCACGGCGCCGCCGAACAGTTCGTCGACATAGCAGTCTTCCGACCGGCGGATGGCGTTGCGGTCCAGCCTTGCCATGGCAAGGAAGCGCTCCGGATAGTAGCGGCCGCTATGCGGTGAGTTGAAAAGGAAGGGGACGCGCTGCTCGGCGCCCGAACGGATTTCGAAGGGTGGAAAGACCGAAAAATCCTCGGCTGCCGTCTTCAATTTGTGCGAACCCGCAAACACCAGTGCATCATGATGTGAAGGTGCCACCTTGCTGGCCCCGTGTCCAGCATTTCAGCGGCAGCACAGGCCGGGCAAATATGGTCCATCCCGGTTCTCGTTCACTTGATGTTTACCCTCACCTCCTCATATACAGGATGGTTAACGGGCTTGCCCAACGGCAATCTCGAGCGGGTGATTCGGACGGGATATCATGGCACGCATTCTTCTGGCGGAAGACGACGACGATATGCGTCGATTCCTCGTCAAGGCGCTGGAGCGCGCCGGCTACCAGGTCAGCGATTTCGACAATGGCGCGAGCGCCTATGAGCGGCTGCGCGAGGAACCGTTCTCGCTGCTTCTGACCGACATCGTCATGCCGGAGATGGACGGCATCGAACTGGCGCGCCGCGCCACCGAGATCGATCCCGACCTCAAGGTCATGTTCATCACCGGTTTTGCCGCCGTTGCGCTGAACCCGGATTCGAAGGCGCCTAAGGACGCCAAGGTGCTGTCGAAGCCGTTCCACCTGCGCGACCTCGTCAACGAGGTCGAAAAGATGCTGCAGGCGGCCTGAGCCGCTTTCCGAGCCAATGCATGTCGCCCAAAAGTGGCCCCGGTTTTGGGAGAACGACATGCATGAAAACAAAGACCTGAAGCGCGGCGCTTGATTCCGTTCAAACGCGACGCGCTTTAGGCGTAAGCACCCTTGTCGCCACTGCGGCGAGACGACGCCTTCTTTCCTTTTTCCTGCTATTGACGCGCTGGATCAAAAATGGTGTATGCGCGGCTTCGGATGGGCGTGTAGCTCAGCGGGAGAGCACTGCATTGACATTGCAGGGGTCACAGGTTCAATCCCTGTCACGCCCACCATCCTCTTGAAAATCAATGGGTTACGCTGAGTTTCCGCTGGCCTGGCATCCAACGGCCGGCTAGCCCTGCTTTTCCTTGTAGAGCAGCAATTCAGGCCGATATTCGAAATGCATGGTGTCGTAGTGATACCAACGCCCACCCCAGATAAAACCCTGCTTTTCAAACAGCGTGACGATTGACAAGGGAATGCGGTTCTTGAACGGGATACGGCCCTTGCTGTCGGGCTTATTCCAGAACCAATAGTCGGAATAACCGACATTGATGTCGAATGCGGCCCCGAAGGAATGAACGCTGAGTTGGTCCGTGCCGGCGATGACCCGCCAATTGAAACCGCCGCCCGGCTTGAGGCCGTAGCGGCTCATGTCGACGGGCAAATCCTGCAAGGCATTCGAGATTTTGGAGAGGCGCGCGTCGACACCGAAGAGCGACGTTATCCGAACCGGATACTTGCCCAGTTTGGGCAGCCATTTGACGGTCGTCAAATGATGGCCGACCGCTGCGGCACTGGCCCCATAAAGTTTTTTGAAAAAAGCCTCGTTGCGAATCCGCCCGGGATCGAAATCCACGTCGGGGATAAGGTCTCCGGCAATGGCTGTCGGATAAATGTAGTGGAACATGTCCTCGATATCGGGGGACTTGATCAACTCCTCGGCTGTGCGTGCCTTGCCATCATCCCACACCATCGTGGCACCATCCGACCACGTCACCGTATTGCCCGAGATGGTAAAAAGGCCGGGGTAGGCTTCGAGCAGCGCAGCCTTGGCGTCAGCCTGATCGACGCCATCACCACCTTGCGCGGCTGACAAGGGGATCGCCGCCAGCAAGACCACGAAAACGATGGAAATCCTTAGCTTCATCGCCAGCACGGCCCCCGAAATCGCACGCCTACCATTTCGATCATAAACGAAAAGGGAATGTGATCAGGGCACGAGCCCACATTTATCCTGAGATGCCCGCGACGGCACACAAACTTCTCATCCTGGCAACCGCCAGTTCCGGATCGGCAAGCAACCCAGCTTGGTCGGCAAGGCGGAAGACATCGGCATAGTGGCGGATACCACGCGCCGACTGCATGCCGCCGACCATCTCGAAATGATCCTGATGGCCGTTCAGCCAGGCCATGAAGACGATGCCGGCCTTGTAGTATTCGGTCGGCGCCTCGAAGATTTTTCGCGATAGCGGCACGGTCGGCGCCATCAGCGCGTCATAGCCGGCGCGGTCGCCATCCGCCAGCTTCGCCAGCGCCGCGTTGGCGACCGGCGCAATCGCATCGAAAATGCCAAGCAGCGCGTGCGAATGTCGTCCGCCGTCGCCGGCAATCAGTTCGGGATAATTGAAGTCGTCGCCGGTGAACATGACGACGCCGTCCGGCAGCCGATTCCTGAGCGCGACTTCCTTGCCGGCATCGAGCAGCGAGATTTTTATCCCCTCCACCTTGCCGGCGTGGCGTTCGATGATGGCGACGACGGTGTCGAGCGCGGACTCGAAATCGCCGCTGCCCCAGTAACCTTTCAGCGCCGGATCGAACATGTCGCCCAGCCAGTGCAGGATGACCTTGCCGGACGCTTGGGACAGGATGCGGTCGTAGACACGGGCATAGTCGTCCGGGCCCTTGGCAACAGCCGCCAATGCGCGGCTGGCCATCATGATCGCCTTGCCGCCCAGCCCTTCGATGAAAGCGAACTGCTCTTCATAGGCGGCGATGACATCGTCGAGCGTCCGGGCGGCGCTTGGCGTCAGGTGGTCGGTGCCGGCACCAGAAGCGAGATCGGCGCCTTCGACGGTGCGCGCTTCCGCGATCGAGCGGCGGATCAACTCCTGCGCATTAGTCCAGTCGAAACCCATGCCGCGCTGCGAGGTATCCATCGCCTCGGCGATGCGGAAGCCGAGCCGCCACAGATAATGACGGAATGCCATCGTTCTGTCCCAGTCGACCACCGGCTGCGACCACGGATCGGTCATCGCCAGCGGATCGGCAACGACATGGGCTGCAGCATAGGCGATGCGCGAAAACCGCGCGCCGACCACCGGCTGCACCGGTTGGCCGACCAGAGCGTAGCGGCGGCTGCGGCCACCCTCACCAGGCAAGACAATGTCCATCGTTCTCTCCCTATCGCCGTGCCTATAAATGGAACGTTCCAATAAATCAAGAACCTTTACGATTCAGAGCTCATTCGCGGATAAATGCTGCGCCGCAACACAGAAAGCCTTATGGAATGGGCTCGCCGGCCTCACCGGATCAATTTTTCGAATCCGGAAAGAACCTCGATTGACTCCAGATGAGGTTAGTGATTAGAACGTTCCAATAGATCGGCTTGAAAATCAGGGAGGATGCATCTGGATGGCCAGCCGGGCCAAGGCAACGATATTCGACATCGCCCGCGAGGCAGGCGTGTCCAAATCGACGGTGTCGCTCGTGCTCCAGGGCAGCGGGCTGATCCGGCCTGAGACCGCGGTCAAGGTTCGCAAGGCAATCGAGGATGTCGGTTACGTCTACAACCGTGGCGCCGCCAATCTACGCAAGGCTCACTCCAACGTCATCGGCATGGTCATCAACGATCTCACCAATCCCTTCTTCGCCGAACTGGCGGTCGGCATGGAGCGCGTCTTCCAGTCGGCCGGCATCGTGCCTTTCATAGCCAACACGGCGGAAAATCCGGTGCGCCAGGAAGAGGTGCTCAAATCGCTGATGGAGCAAGGCGTCGCCGGCCTCATCGTGTCGCCGGCGCGCGGCACCACGCCGGGCGCATTCCGCCGCCTGGAGATGGCGGGCGTTCCGGTCGTCTTCGCCATGCGCCGGCTGCCCGAAAGCCGCATTCCGGTGATCACGCCCGACAATCATCGCGGCGCCTACCTGGCCGCCGCCCATCTCATCGGCAAAGGGCATCGCCGGCTGGCCTTCTTCGGCGGCTCGGCCGACCTCGTGGTCTATCAAGAGCGGCTGGGCGGCTTTCGTGAAGCCTGTGAGACGCTTGGCATCGCCGCCCGCGACATGACCGTGATCGAAGGCGAGACCAGCCGCAGGGGCGGCATCGCCTGTCTGGATACGGCTCTCGCAACATCCGAACCGCCGACCGCGGCACTCTGCTTCAACGATGCGGTCGCTTTTGGCGTCATGCTGGCGCTGCGCAAGCGTGGGCTTGAGCCCGGACCGGATTTCGCCGTCGTCGGCTTCGACGACGTGGTCGAGGCCGAGCACTACATGCCGGCCTTGACCAGCGTCTCGGTGGACACGGCCGGCCTCGGCGAACGCGCCGCCCATGTCATGCTTAAGATGATCCAGTCGCGCACGACGCGGGCCGAAGATCATATCGGTGCGGTCAATCTGGTGGTCAGGGAAAGCTGCGGCCCGGATCGCCGCGCCCGAAACAGGCCCGCAGGAATGGGGGACGCGGCATGAGCGCCAGATGGGGCTTGATCGGCGCCAGCACGATCGCCAGACAGTTCATGATCAACGCCATCCGTTCGCAGGGCGATGGCGAGATCGCGGCGGTCATGAGTTCCAATCCCGAGCGCGCCACGGCCTATGCCGCGGAAAACAACATCCCGCTGGCTGTTTCGACGCTTGATGCTCTGCTCGGCGCCGACATCGACGCGGTTTACATCTCGACCACCAATGAACTGCATCTAGAGCAAGCCCTGGCCGCAGCCAAGGCGGGAAAACATGTGCTTTGCGAAAAGCCGCTGGCGCTGACCAGCGACGACGCGCGCACAATGGTTGTCGCCGCGAAGGCAACCGGCGTCGTGCTCGGCACCAATCACCATCTGCGCAATGCCGGCGCGCACCGCGCCATGCGTGACGCGATCGCAGCCGGCCGCATCGGCAAGCCGATCGCCGCGCGCGTCTTCCATGCCGTCTACCTGCCCGAAAACCTGCAGGGCTGGCGCATCACGAAGCCTGAGGCAGGCGGCGGCGTGGTGCTCGACATCACCGTGCACGATGCCGACACGCTGCGCTTTGTGCTCGGCGACGATCCGGTCGAAGTCTCGGCCTTCACGCAGTCAGCCGGCATGGCCGGCAGCGGGCTGGAAGATGGGGCCATGTGCATCTGGCGCTTCAAATCGGGCGTCATCGCCCAGTCGCATGAAGGCTTCACCACCAAATTCGCCGACACCGGTTTCGAGGTGCATGGCTCGGAAGGCTCGCTGATCGCCAGGAATGTGATGACGCAGAAGCCGGTCGGCTCGGTGACCTTGCGCACTGCAAAAGGCGAGGAGGAGCTGAGCTTCGACCGCGAGGACCTCTACGCAAGATCGCTGCGCCAGTTCCATGCCGCGATCCGCGGCGAGGGCCAACCGTCCGCCACGGGCGAGGACGGCATCTGGTCACTCGCTGCTGCCGAAGCGGCCCTTCAATCGGCCAGCTCCGGCAAGGCCGTCAAGATCGACCCGAAACTCGGGAGCAGGAATTGAGCAAGGTCGTTTCCGCCGCTGAAGCCGCAGGCCTGATCAAGGACGGCATGGTCGTGTCCGTCTCGTCGTCGAGCGGTCTCGGCTGCCCGGACGCGGTGCTGGCCGCGATCGGCGAGCGCTTCGACAGCGAAGGCCATCCGAAAGACATCACCACGCTGCACCCGATAGCTGCCGGCGACATGTATGGCATCAAGGGCATCGACCATCTGGCCAAGCCTGGCCTGTTGAAGCGCACGTTGTGTGGCTCCTATCCGTCAGGTCCCTCCTCGTCCGAACCGCCGCAGATCTGGAAGATGATTGGCGACAATTCGGTCGCCGCCTACAATGTACCGTCCGGCATCCTGTTCGACATGCACCGCGAAGCCGCCGCCAAGCGTCCGGGTGTGCTGACCAAGGTCGGCCTCGACACCTTCGCCGACCCCCGCCACCAGGGCTGCGCCATGAACGCGGCCGCCAGTGAGCCGATCGTTTCGGTGCAGCAGTTCGACGGCGAGGAATGGCTCTATTTCCGCTCGATCGTGCCGCAGGTCTCGATTATCCGCGCCACCACATCGGACGAGCGCGGCAACCTCACCTACGAGCATGAGGGCGCCTATCTTGGCGGCCTGGAGCAGGCGCTCGCCGCCCGCAACAATGGCGGCGTCGTCATTGCCCAGGTCAAGCGCGTCGTCGAGAACGGCACGCTGAAGCCGCACGACGTGCGCGTGCCCGGCGTGCTGGTCGACCACATCGTCGTCGCGCCCGACCAGTTGCAGACGACGCTGACGCCCTACGATCCGGCGATCTCGGGCGAGGTCTTCCGGCCGCTGTCGAGCTTCCGCAACGCCGAAATGAACGTCCAGAAGGTGATCGCGCGCCGCGTCGCCTTGGAACTCCGCGACGGCATGGCCGTCAACATCGGCTTCGGCATCTCGGCCAATGTGCCGCGCATCCTCCTCGAGGAAGGCCAGCACGGCAAGGTCACCTGGGTGATTGAACAGGGTGCCGTCGGTGGCGTGCCGCTGCTCGACTTCAAGTTCGGCTGCGCTTCGAACGCCGAGGCGATCATGCCTTCGCCGCACCAGTTCATCTACTTCCAGGCCGGCGGCTTCGACGCGTCGCTGCTGTCCTTCCTGCAGATTGATCACCACGGCTCGGTCAACGTCTCGAAACTGTCCGCACGGCCGCATGTCACCGCCGGTGCCGGTGGCTTTGTCGACATCACCGCGCGGGCAAGGAAGATCGTCTTCTCGGGCTTCTTCAACGCCGGGGCGAAACTCTCCCTGGCCGATGGCGGCATCCGCATCGACCAGGAAGGCAAGGTCAAGAAGGTGGTCAACGAGGTCGAGCACATCTCCTTCTCGGGCAAGCGCGCGGTCGCGCAGGGACAGGACATCACCTATGTCACCGAGCGCTGCGTGATGAAGCTGACGCCGGAGGGCCTGGTCGTCACCGAACTCGCACCCGGCATCGACCTGCAGCGCGACGTGCTGGCCCAGGCCGAGATCCCGCTCGGCGTCGCCAAGGATCTCAAGACGACACCGGCAGCGCTCTACCTGGACCAGCCGATCGGGCTGTCGCTGAATGGCGGCGCCTCGCTTGGAGGCGCGCATGGCTGAGCGTCTCGTCACCTTCGAGCAGGACGGCGCCATCGGCATCGTCACGCTGCGCCGGCCGGAGAAATTCAACGCGCTGGATATTCCGATGCTGCGCGCGCTGGAGGCAGCGCTGGACGAAGCGGAAATGGCGGAAGGCGTGCGCGTCGTATTGCTGCGCGGCGAAGGCAAGGGCTTTTGCGCCGGCGGCGATGTCGAGGCGTGGGCGCAGATGGGTGCCGCCGACTTCCAGGTGCAATGGGTCCGCTACGGCCATCGTGTCTTCGACCGGCTGGCGCGGTTGCGGCAACCGACCATCGCCGTGCTGTCCGGCCATGCGCTGGGCGGCGGGCTGGAGCTGGCGGTCGCCTGCGACTTCCGCGTGGCCGAGACACAGGTGAAATTAGGCTTCCCCGAAACCTCGATCGGCGTCGTCCCCGGCTGGTCCGGCACACAACGCGCGGTGCGCCGCTTCGGCGCGCAGACGGTGCGGCGCATGGCGCTGGGCGGCGAGATTCTGCTCGCTCCCGAAGCGCTGGCGCTCGGCGTGGTCGACCGGATGGTCGAAACCGGCAGCGGCCTGTCCGAAGCCAAGGCCTGGGCCGAAAAGATCGCCGAGCGCGGCCCGCTGGCGACGGAAGCCGCCAAGTTGATGATCGCGGTCGCCGAAGGCGAGGAAAGTGCCGCGGCGACGGAAGCACTGGCCAGCGGCTTCATCGCCCTGACCGGCGATCTCAAAGCCGGCGTCGGCTCTTTCAAGACCAAGCAAAAACCAGCATTTTCAAGATCCTGAGGATTACACAGTTAGATGAACGCCCCTCTCAACATCATCATGCCCGCCGAGGCATCCGCAGCGCCAAGAACCTATCGGCTGCTGATCGACGGCAGGCATGTCGATGCCCGCGATGGCCGCACGCTGGAGCGCAAGAGCCCCGGCCACGGCTTCGCCGTCTCGCACTATGCACAGGCCGGCGAAGCCGAAGTCGAAGCCGCAGTGCAGGCCGCGCACAAGGCGTTCGAGACCGGCCCATGGCCGCGCATGAAGGCGGCCGAGCGCGCCGCGATCCTGCTCAAGACGGCCGACCTGATCGAGGCGCGGCTGGAGGAGATCGCCCGGCTCGACGCACTGGAATCCGGCAAGCCGATCGCCCAGGCGCGCGGCGAAATTGGTGGTGCTGTCGACATCTGGCGTTATGCCGCCTCGCTCGCCCGCACCTTGCACGGCGAATCCTACGCCAATCTCGGCGACGCCATGCTTGGCGTGGTGCTGCGCGAGCCGATCGGCGTCGTCTCGATCATCACGCCATGGAATTTCCCTTTCCTCATCGTCAGCCAGAAACTGCCTTTCGCGCTCGCCGCCGGCTGCACGGCGGTGGTCAAGCCGAGCGAGATGACTTCGGCCTCGACCTTCGTCCTCGGTGATATCCTGATGCAGGCCGGCCTGCCCTCTGGCGTCGTGAACATCCTCGCCGGTCTTGGCACCGATGTCGGCGCGCCGATGGTCAGCCATCCCCTGGTCGAGATGGTCTCGTTCACCGGCTCCACCCGCGTCGGCAAGATGACCATGGCCTCCGCCGCGCAATCCTTGAAGAAGGTCTCGATGGAGCTCGGCGGCAAGAACGGCCAGATCGTCTTTCCGGACGCGGACCTCGAAGCGGCCGCCGACGCGGCCGTGTTCGGCGGCTTCTTCAACGCCGGCGAATGCTGCAATGCCGGCAGCCGGCTGATCGTGCATGAGGCGATCGCCGACGATTTTCTCGGCGCGGTCAAGGCGCTTACAGCCAGGGTGACGGTCGGCGATCCGCTCGACGACAACACCAAGGTCGGCGCGATGATCTCGTCCGATCATCTGGCCAAGGTAGCCGGCTATGTTACGGCAGCGGCAAGCGACGGCAGCAGCGTCTACAGCGGCGGCAAACAGCTGGCCTCGAATGCCGGCCAGTACCTCGATCCCACCATCATCCGCGGCGTCACCGAGGACATGGCCATCGCGCGCGAGGAAGTGTTCGGACCGGTGCTCTCGGTGCTGACCTTTGAAACGATTGAAAAGGCGTTGCACATCGCCAACAACACGCCTTATGGTTTGTCTGCGGGCGTGTGGAGCGCCAGCATCGACACCTGCACGTCGGTGGCGCGGAATGTGCGTTCGGGAACCGTCTGGGTAAACACGTTCATGGAAGGTTACCCCGAGCTGCCATTCGGAGGCTACAAGCAGTCCGGTCTCGGACGCGAACTCGGCAAACGCGCCGTAGAGGACTATACCGAAGAAAAGACAATCCAGTTTCATCGCGGCCAACGCACCGGATGGTGGGTCGGCTGAGTTGAGAAGAACCCGGCGGACATTCGCCGGTCGTGTAGATGCAACAAGGGAGGAAGTACATGTTGCGCAAACTTCTTATCGGAACGGCTCTCGCATCGGGCCTTGCTTTCGCGGCCCATGCCGAGGACGTCAAGGAAGTCCAGATGCTGCATTGGTGGACGTCGGGCGGCGAAGCGGCTGCTCTCAACGTCCTCAAGGGCGATCTGGCCAAGGAAGGCTATGCCTGGAAGGACGTGCCGGTGGCCGGCGGCGGCGGCGACGCAGCCATGACCGCGCTGAAGGCGATGGTCGCGGCCGGCAACTACCCGACCGCCTCGCAGATGCTCGGCTACACCGTGCTCGACTATGCGGCGGCCGGCGTGATGGGCGACCTGACCGAGACGGCGAAGAAGGAAGGCTGGGACAAGTCGGTTCCGGCCGCCCTGCAGAAGTTCTCGGTCTATGACGGCAAGTGGGTCGCAGCTCCGGTCAACGTCCACTCGGTGAACTGGCTGTGGATCAACAAGGCCGTCATGGACAAGATCGGCGGCACCGAGCCGAAGACCTTCGACGACTTCGTTGCGCTGCTCGACAAAGCCAAGGCGGCAGGCGTGATCCCGCTCGCTCTCGGCGGCCAGAACTGGCAGGAAGCCACCATGTTCGACTCGGTCGTGCTGTCGACCGGTGGACCTGAGTTCTACAAGAAGGCCTTCAACGACCTCGACGACGCTTCGCTCAAGTCCGACACGATGAAGAAGTCGTTCGACAACCTCGCCAAGCTCGTCACCTATGTCGACCCGAACTTCTCCGGCCGCGACTGGAACCTTGCCACCGCCATGGTCATCAAGGGCGACGCCCTGGTGCAGGTCATGGGCGACTGGGCCAAGGGTGAATTCCACGCCGCCAAGAAGACCCCGGGCACGGACTTCCTGTGCTATCGCTTCCCGGGCACCGACGGCTCGGTGATCTACAACTCCGACATGTTCGGCATGTTCAATGTTCCGGACGACCGCAAGGCCGCCCAGGTCGCATTGGCCACCGCCACCCTGTCGAAGAGCTTCCAGTCGGCCTTCAACGTCGTCAAGGGTTCGGTTCCGGCCCGTACCGACGTTCCGGACACCGACTTCGACGCTTGCGGCAAGAAGGGCATCGCCGACCTGAAGGCAGCCAATGACGGCGGCACGCTGTTCGGCTCGCTCGCCCAGGGTTATGGCGCGCCTCCGGCGGTCGCCAATGCCTACAAGGATGTCGTCTCCAAGTTCGTCCATGGTCAGATCAAGACCTCGGACGAGGCCGTGACCGAACTGGTCAAGGCGATCGACGACGCCAAGTAAGCGCCACACACCAAAAGCGCCTTCCCCGCTCCAGCGGGGAAGGCTCCGATCCGCGAACCTGGTTGGCCTCGCGTCGACGGGAGGAGCCCTATGAGCACGGTAGCGACAAGCCAGATCAAGCTGACGCCAGAGCAGGCCCGACCGCGCGCCTCGGTGCGCTCGCGCCTGCAGGACGCGCTGCCTAAGATCGTGCTGGCGCCGAGCTTCGCCATCACCATTGTCTTCGTCTACGGCTTCATCCTGTGGACGATCTATCTGTCCTTCACCAATTCCAAGACCTTCCCGTCCTATGTCATCACCGGCTCGCGCGCCTACCAGCGGCTTTGGGGCTGGACCTTCGACACCGACCCGCCATCGAGCTGGTACACGTCGATCACCAACATGGGCATTTTCGGCTTTCTCTACATCTTCATCTGCCTGGCGCTCGGCCTGTTCCTGGCCATCCTGCTCGACCAGAAGATCCGCGGCGAAGGCGTGCTGCGGCCGATCTATCTCTACCCGATGGCGCTGTCCTTCATCGTCACCGGCGTCGCCTGGAAATGGTTCCTCGATCCCGGTCTCGGCCTCGAGCAGACCTTGCATCAATGGGGCTGGACGAGCTTCCATTTCGACTGGATCAAGAACAAGGACTTCGTCATCTACACCGTGGTCATTGCCGGCGTCTGGCAGGCCTCCGGCTTCATCATGGCGATGTTTTTGGCCGGCCTGCGCGGCATCGACGGCGAGATCATGAAGGCGGCGCAGATCGATGGCGCCACCACCTTCCAGCTCTATCGCCGTATCGTCATCCCGCTGCTGCGGCCGATCTTCCTGTCGGCCTTCATCGTGCTCGCCCACCTCGCCATCAAATCGTATGACTTGGTCGTGGCGTTGACCAGCGGCGGCCCCGGCGGCTCGGCCTGGCTGCCGTCGAACTTCATGTATGAGTACACCTTCAAGCGCAACGAAATGGCCGTCGGCTCGGCCAGTGCGGTGATCATGCTGATGACCATCATCGCCATCATCGTGCCCTACCTCTATTCGGAACTGCGGGAGAAGCCGCGATGAGCGCCGTCACCACGCCCGCCCGCCAGGCCTCAGGCGGCGTCAACGCTAGGATCGTCAACCGCATCGTCATCTACGGGCTGCTGGCGCTGTTTGCGCTGTTCTACCTGATGCCGCTGTTCGTCATGCTGGTCACCTCGTTCAAGACCATGGATGAGATCCAGAACGGCAACATGCTGGCGCTGCCCCAGGCACCGACCTTCGATCCCTGGGTGAAGGCCTGGGGCGAGACCTGCGTCGGCCTCACCTGCGCCGGCATCAAGGGCTATTTCTGGAACTCCATCAAGATGGTGGTTCCGGCCGTGCTGATCTCGACGATGCTCGGCGCCCTCAACGGCTACGTGCTGACCAAATGGCGCTTCCGCGGCGCAACGCTGGTGTTCGGGCTGATGCTGTTCGCCTGCTTCATCCCGTTCCAGTCGGTGCTGTTGCCGATGGCGACGATCCTCGGCAGCCTTGGCCGTTTCGGCGTGTCGCTGCAGAACTCGGTCGGAACGAGCTTCGGCCTGGGCAACGCGACGGTCAATCTCGTCTTCGTCCACGTCGTCTACGGCATCGGTTTCACCACGCTGTTCTTCCGCAACTATTACGAGGCGTTCCCGACCGAACTGGTCAAGGCGGCGCAGGTCGACGGCGCCTCCTTCTTCCAGATCTTCCGCCGCATCATGCTGCCGAACTCGATGCCGATCTTCGTCGTCACCGTCATCTACCAGTTCACCAACATCTGGAACGACTTCCTGTTCGCCTCTGCCTATGCCGGCACCGGCGACGCGATGCCGATGACTGTGGCCCTCAACAACGTCGTCAACACCTCGACAGGCGTCGTCGAATACAACGTCAACATGGCAGCCGCGATGATCGCCGCACTGCCAACCCTTCTCGTCTATGTGCTCGCCGGCCGCTATTTCGTGCGCGGTCTGATGGCGGGCGCCGTCAAAGGATAATCTGATGGCTTTTCTGGAAATTGATGGCCTGAGAAAGCGCTTCGGCCAGGTCGAGATCCTCAAGGGGATCGATGTCGAACTGGACAAGGGCGGCTTCCTGGTGCTGGTCGGCCCGTCCGGCTGCGGCAAGTCCACCTTGCTCAACACCATCGCCGGCCTGGAGACGATCACCTCGGGCGAAATCCGTGTCGAAGGCCGCGCGATCAACGATCTGCATCCGTCCAAGCGCGACATCGCCATGGTGTTCCAGAGCTATGCGCTCTATCCGAACATGACGGTGGCCGGAAACATCTCTTTCGGCATGGAGATGCGCGGCGTGCCAGCGGCAGAGCGGCAGAAGGCGATCGACAAGGTGGCCAAGGTGCTGCAGATCGGCCACCTGCTGCAGCGCAAGCCGAGCCAGCTTTCCGGCGGCCAGCGCCAGCGCGTCGCCATGGGCCGGGCGCTGGTGCGCGACCCAAAACTGTTCTTGTTCGACGAGCCGTTGTCCAACCTCGACGCCAAGCTGCGTGTCGACATGCGCATCGAGATCAAGCGCCTGCATGCCACCACCGGCACCACCATCGTCTATGTCACCCACGACCAGATCGAGGCGATGACGCTGGCGACCAAGATCGCCGTCATGCGCGACGGCGAAGTACAGCAGTTCGGCACCCCGGCCGAGATTTACAACAACCCGACCAATCTCTTTGTCGCCGATTTCATGGGCTCGCCGGCGATGAACCTGATCCCGGCGACGATCGGCACCAACGGCAATGCGCTGTCCGTCGTGCTGCAGCGCGAGGCGCGCGAGCCGATCTCGCTGCCGATGGCCAATGCGCCGGCGGGCCTGTCGGCATTCCAGGGCAAGCCGATCATCTTCGGCGTCCGCCCCGAAGCCCTGACCGATCCGGAAGGCGCCGAGCGCAATGCCTCGAACATCGCCACTGCCGACTGCTTTGTCGAGGTCGTTGAACCGGCAGGCTCCGACACCTTCGCCGTCACCAATCTCGGCGGCAAGGGCGTGGTGGCGCGGCTACGCGCCGACGCCAACATCCAGCCCGGCACCAACACGCCGCTCGCCTTCAACCTGACCAAGGCGGTGTTCTTCGATCCGGCGACCGAAAACCGCATTCTCTGACCGAGATGACAAATCCCGATATCGTCATCATCGGCTCCGGCATCGGCGGCGCCACGATCGCCTCCGGTCTGGCCGGCAGCGGCGCCTCGATCCTGATGCTGGAGCGCGGCGAACCGTTGACGGCAACGCCGCATGCGCGCGACACCCGTTCCATCTTCGTCGACGGCCACTATCGGCCGAAGGAGATGTGGCGCGAGGCCGGCGGTGCGGCCTTCAACCCCGGCAACTATTACTATGTCGGCGGCAATTCGAAATTCTACGGCGCCGTGCTGATCCGCTATCGCAGGGAAGATTTTGCGGCCATGGAGCATTTCGGCGGCGTCTCGCCGGCGTGGCCGTTTTCCTATGAAGAATTCGAGCCCTGGTATTCGAAGGCTGAGCAATTGTTTCGCGTGCGCGGCTCACTCGGCGAGGACCCGACCGAGCCGTTCCACTCCATCCCCTATGCTTTCAAGCCTGTGCCCGACGAGGCGCCCATCGCGCGCGCCCGCGCCGAGCTCAAGGGCCTCGGCCTGCATCCGGCCTCGCTGCCGCTCGGCGTCGACATCGACACCTGGCTGAAGGAGGGCAAGACCGGCTGGGACGCGTTTCCCAACACCGGCCAAGGCAAGGTCGACGCGCAAACGGGACCGCTGACGGCGGCGCTGACCGACCCGAACATAAAGTTGGAGACCGGCGCCTATGTCGAGTATCTCGAAGCCTCGGCCGACGGCAAAACCATCGTCGCTGTTCACTACCACCAGAATGGCGCGTTGAAAAAGCTGACGCCGAAGCTGGTCATCCTCTCCGCCGGCGCGGTCAATTCCGCCGTCATCCTGCTGCGTTCGCCGTCACCCACCACCGGCAAGGGAGGTGGCAAGGGCCTCGCCAACCGCTCCGACCAGGTCGGCCGCAATTTCATGAACCACAATTCCAGCGCCATGCTGGCCATCGATCCGCGTCGCCGCAACGATGCCGTCTACCAGAAGACGCTGATGCTGAACGATTATTACCTTTCCGACGGCAAGGGCGGCAAGCCGCTCGGCAACGTCCAGCTGCTCGGCAAGATCGACGGCAACATCCTCAGCGCCAATGTGAAATTCGCGCCCAAATTCGCGCTCGATTTCATGGCCGGCCATGCTGTCGACTGGTACTTGATGTGCGAGGACCTGCCCGATCCCGAAAGCCGTATCATGGTCGACGGCAGGGATATCGTTATGCAATGGCGGCGCTCCAACATGCAGTCGCTCGACGGCTTGACCAAGGTGATGCGCGAAAACTTCCGCGCCTGCGGCTATCCGATCGTGCTGTCGCGCCCCTTCGACAAGCGCACGCCGTCGCACCAGTGCGGCACGGTGAAGATGGGCGACGATCCCGCCACCGCGCCGCTCGACCCGTTCTGCCGGTCCTTCGATCATCGGAATCTGTTCGTTGTCGATGGCGGCTTCCTGCCGAATTCGGCCGCCGTCAATCCGGCGCTGTCGATCGCCGCGCAAGCGCTGCGTGTCGCCGACCATATCCGCAAGAGCGAGCTTTCCCAATGAGCCGCCCGGCGGCCATCGTCACTGGCGGCGCGCGCGGCATCGGCCTTGCCTGCGCCCAGGCGCTTGCAGATGCCGGCTTCGACATCCTCGTCGCCGACCTTGCCGAAAAACTCGCTGACGGGATAGCAAAGGACATCACCACGCGCGGCGCCAAGTTCGCCTACGTCAGTTGCGACATCGCCGATCTCGGCGGCCATGCGGCACTGGTCGACGCCGCGATGCGCGCCTTCGGCCGCATCGAATGCCTGGTCAACAACGCGGGCGTCGGCGCCGTCGTGCGCGGCGACCTCTTGGAACTGAAGCCCGAGAATTTCGACAAGGCGCTCAACATCAACCTGCGCGGCACCGTGTTCCTCAGCCAGGCCGTCGCCAAGGCGATGCTGGCTGTACCTGGAGATCACCCGAAATCGATCATCACCATCACCTCGGTCAGCGCCGAAATGGCGTCGCCGGAACGGCCTGACTACTGCATCTCGAAAGCCGGCCTGTCGATGTGGGTGAAGACCCTGGCGCTCAGGCTTGCCGCCGAGGGCATCGCTGTATTCGAGGTGCGGCCGGGCATCATCCGAACCGACATGACATCAGGCGTCACCGCCAAATACGGCGCCTTGATCGACGGCGGGCTGGTGCCGGCAAAGCGCTGGGGCGAAGCATCGGACATCGGTGCCGTGGTGGCGACGCTTGCCGGCGGCAAGCTCGGCTTTTCGACCGGCTCGATCATCAATGTCGACGGCGCGCTCTCCGTGCCGCGGCTGTAAGGTGGATAGTGTCATGACCGACTACATCATCGTGGGCGCCGGCCCGGCCGGCTGCGTTCTGGCCAACCGGTTGAGCGAGGATCCGACGCATCAGGTGCTGCTGCTGGAAGCCGGCGGCAAGGACTGGCATCCCTATATCCACATGCCGGCGGGCTTTGCCAAGATGACCAAGGGCATTGCCTCGTGGGGCTGGTCGACCGTTCCGCAGAAGCACATGAAGGACCGCGTCTTCTGGTACACGCAGGCCAAGGTGGTCGGCGGCGGTTCTTCCATCAACGCCCAGATCTACACGCGCGGCAATGCCCGCGACTATGACGCCTGGGAGAAGGAAGAAGGTCTCGCCGGCTGGGGCTATCGCGATGTGCTGCCCTATTTCAAGCGAGCCGAAAACAACCAGCGTTACGCCAACGACTTTCATGGCGACCAGGGCCCGCTCGGCGTGTCGAACCCGATTTCGCCACTGCCGATCTGCGAGGCTTATTTCCGCGCCGGCCAGGAGATGGGCATTCCCTTCAACCCAGATTTCAACGGCGCCAGCCAGGAGGGCGTCGGCTACTATCAGTTGACCCAGAAGGACGCGAGGCGTTCCTCCGCTTCGGTCGCCTATTTGAAGCCGATCCGCGCTCGCGGGAACCTTACTGTCAGGACCGATGTGCTGGTGACGCGCATCGTCGTCGAGAGAGGCCGCGCCATCGGTGTCGAGATCGTCGACAGGCCGGGCGGCGAGAAGAAAATCCTGCGCGCCGACCGCGAGGTGATCGTCTCGTCCGGCGCAATTGGCTCGCCGAAGCTGTTGATGCAGTCGGGCATCGGCCCGGCCGACCATCTGAAATCGGTCGGCGTCACGCCGGTGCATGACCTGCCCGGCGTCGGCTCCAACATGCAGGACCATCTCGACCTGTTCGTCATCGCCGAATGCACCGGCGACCACACCTATGACAATTACGCCAAGCTGCACCGCACGGCCTGGGCCGGCCTGCAATATCTGCTGCTGAAGAAGGGACCGGTGGCCTCCAGCCTGTTCGAGACCGGCGGCTTCTGGTACGCCGACCCGACCGCAGCCTCGCCCGACATCCAGTTCCATCTCGGCTTGGGTTCCGGCATTGAGGCCGGCGTCGAGAAGCTGAACAACCCGGGCGTCACCTTGAATTCCGCCTTCCTGCGGCCGCGCTCGCGCGGCACGGTGCGGCTGAAGAGCGCCGACCCAGCCGACCATCCGCTGATCGATCCGAACTACTGGTCCGATCCCTACGATCGCGCCATGTCGATCAAGGGACTGAGGCTGGCGCGCGAGATCATGCGGCAGAAGGCACTTCAGCCCTACGTGCTGCGCGAGGTGCTGCCCGGCCCGTCGCTCGCCAGCGACGACGAGCTGTTCGACTATGCCTGCCGCAGTTCCAAGACCGACCATCATCCGGTCGGCACCTGCCGCATGGGCCATGACGACATGGCCGTGGTGACGCCGGATCTGCGGCTGCGCGGCATCGAGGGCCTACGGGTCTGCGACGCCTCGGTGATGCCGCGCGTGCCCTCCTCCAACACAAATGCGCCGACCATCATGGTCGGCGAAAAGGGTGCCGATCTGATCCTTGACCGCGAGCCGCTGCCGCCGGCCGTGTTTTCCGGAAACCGGGCGGCTTAGGAGCAAAAAAATGATCAGGCACTGTGTCTTCGCCAGGTTTCGCAACGATGTTCCCGCCGCCGAGCGCATGGCAATCCATGCCGATCTCGAAGCGCTGCGACAGGTGGTGGAGGGCATGGAAGCGGTCCAATTCAGCGCCAATGTCAGCCCCGAGCCGTTCGGCCGCGGCTTCACGCATGGCTTCACCATCGATTTCCGCGATGCCGCCACCCGCGACGCCTATCTGGTGCATGAGGCGCATCAGCGCGCCGGCGCCCGACTGGTCGCCGCTCTCGAAGGCGGCACCGACGGATTGATGGTCTTCGATCTCGATCTTACGAAAAAGTGACCGCCGGTTTTTCGAAAGCCGGCTGACGGCTGTTCTCTTTTGCCGACCGGGCGACATATCGTTGCCCGGGGACGGTAAAGGAGGAACGTCTTGAACCTCAATTCCCAACAGAAGAAAACCGTCCTGGCTTCATTTCTGGGCTGGACGCTCGACGCTTTCGATTTCTTCCTCCTGACATTCCTGCTCACGGATATTGCGACTGAATTCAAGACCGATGTCCCGGCCGTATCGAAGGCGCTGTTCCTGACTTTGGCGACACGCTTCATCGGCGCCTTTTTCTTCGGCATGCTTGCCGACAAATACGGGCGCAAGCCCATCCTCATGCTCAACATCGTCAGCTATTCGGTGATTGGCGCGCTGGCCGCCTTCTCGCCCAATCTCGGCATCTTCCTGGCACTGCGCGCCCTGTTCGGCATTGCCATGGGCGGCGAATGGGGACTTGGCAGTTCGCTCGCCATGGAGTCTATCCCGCCCAGCGCGCGCGGCATGGTCTCGGGCATCCTGCAATGCGGCTATCCGACGGGCTACCTCTTGGCGGCAGTGGTCTATGGCCTGCTCTATCAGCAGACTATCGGCGGCTACACGATCGGCTGGCGCGCCATGTTCCTGCTCAGCTTCGTGCCGGCATTGATCGTGCTGTTCATCCGCTCGCACGTGCCGGAATCGCCGGCCTTCGTCGACGCGCAGAAGACCGCCAGGCCGGGACTGTTGGAGACGCTGCAAAAGCACTGGGGCGTCGCCCTCTATGCCGTCGTGCTGATGATGTTCTTCAACTTCTTCAGCCATGGCACACAGGACCTCTACCCAACCTTCCTGAAGAAGCAGCACGGCTTCGATCCGCATACGGTGAGCTGGATCACCATCGTCGCCAACATCGGCGCCATCGTTGGCGGCCTGGCATTCGGCGCGCTGTCCGAGAAGATCGGCCGCGTCAACGCCATCACCCTGGCGTGCCTGATTGCTTTGCCGTCGATTCCACTGTGGGCCTACAGCACCACGCCCTTCATGCTCGCCATCGGCGCCTTCGTCATGCAGGTCGCTGTCCAGGGCGCCTGGGGCGTCATCCCGGTGCATCTCAACGAGCTTTCGCCGGGGTCCGTGCGTGCGACCTTGCCCGGCTTCATCTATCAGGCCGGCAATCTCGCGGCGTCCTATGGCGGCCCTTACCAGGCAGGCATCGCGGAAGCCCCTGGAGGCAGCTACGGATATGCGCTTGCGCTTTTTGCCGGCGTGGTTGCCGTCTGCATCATCGTCGTCATCCGCTTCAGTCCGGAGCGACGCGGCCAAGTGATGACCGTGCTGGGCTAACGGCGGCAGCTAGCCCAGTCGGAGCGCAACAACGCCGGCGACAATGCTGAGCGCGGCGGCCGCGCGCCAGCCCGTCATCTTCTCGCCGAGGGCGAAGACCGAGATCATCATGGCGAACAAGATCGAGGTCTCGCGCAGCGACGCCACCGATGCGATCGGCGCCTTGGTCATTGCCCACATCACGATCCAGTAGGCCGCACCGCTGAGTACGCCGGTGAACAGGCCCACCTTCCAGTCGCGCGCCAGCACCGGCAGCGCTTTCGGCCCACGGAAGATAAGGCACAGCACCAGCGCTCCGAGGGCATCGCAGATGAACAGCCAGGCGGCGTAGCTTTGCGCCGTGGCGGCCAGCCGCGCGCCGCTGCCGTCGGACAGCGTGTAGCTGGCGATGAAGATCGAGGTGCCCAGCGCAAAGCCGACCGCGCGCAGGTTCAGCTTTTCCAGATGCGCACCGCCGCGAAACGACATCACCAGCGTGCCGGCCGACAGCAGAAAAATACCCAGAATGGCAAGCGGTGCCGGCACCTCGGCGACCACGAACATACCGCCAAGGGCTGCCAGCAAAGGTGCTGTGCCGCGCGCCAGCGGATAGGTCTGGGCGAAATCGCCGGCCTGGTAGGCGCCGATCAGGAAGGTCCGGTAGCCCATGTGGAAGATCACCGAGGCGATGATGTAGGGCCACACCTGCGCCTTCGGCACTTCGACGAAAGGCAGCACGACAAGGGCAGCAGCGCCCATGCCGAGCGTCATCAGCGTGATCGACAGGAAGCGGTCGAGATGCACCTTGACCAGCGCATTCCAGATCGCGTGCATGGCGGCGGCGGCAAGCACCGCGAAGAAGACGAAGGGCGTCATCGCCGGCTCATCCGCCGCGCAGCACGGCGAGCGGTGTTTCGAGATCGATGTCGAGCCGTAGGGGGAAATGGTCCGATGCGACCTCGCCGACATCGGCGCCGACCGAGCGGACGCGCCCGGCAAACATGCCGCCGACAAAGCAATGGTCAAGCCGGCGTTTGGCCAGTTTGCCGTCGATGGTCTTCACATGGGTGTGGAAATCCGCGGTCGGCTGGCTGGCAACGGCGGCGGCATCGACGAAGCCATCGAGGTAGGCGGCGCCGCGATGATAGGGCGTGCTGCCGACGATGCGGCTATATTCGACGCTGCCCGGCTCCATGTTGAAATCGCCCATCCAGATCGCTTCCAGCGGGTTCTCCGGCTCCGGCTCGCCATTGCTCCAGTTGCGCGACGGCTCGTCATCGATGCCGCTCCAGGGTCCGCCCTCTCGGGTTGCACGGCGATGTTCGCCCAAGAGGTAATCGATCTGCTCCAGTCGCTCCTCCGCCGCGATATGGGCGAGATGCAACGAAAACACCCGAACCGGGCCGGCCGGCGCTCGGATCATGCATTCAAGCGCCGCGTTGCGCGTGTTGAGCGGCCGCAGTGTGCGGCGCATCGGCAGCGCGTACAGCCGCGACCAGACAATCGGCAGCTTCGACAGCACCATCGTGCCGAACTGCCGGCGTCGGTTGATCAGACGGCCGTCGCGCTGCTCGCTGGCGTCCATGTCGAAGGCCGGACCATAGACCCAGTGATAGTCCGGCAGCAGGCGGGAAATAAGCTCCGGCTGGTCGTCGTAGTTGCTGCGCTGCCAGTGCCGTTCGACTTCCTGCAGCGCGATGATGTCGGCGCCGGCGACGATGCGGGCGGCACGCGAAAGATCGTAGCGGCCGTCGCTGCCGAACCCGTACTGGATGTTGTAGCTGACCAGCTTCATTGCTTATCCGGCTCAATTTCGATGATGGCAGTAGCGGTTCGGCAGATTGGTTGCAATGTGCAGGGAAATGGCAGCGGCTTGGGCCAGATATCTCACGTCGTCAGTGGCTGGAAACTTCCAGCTGGCGATGCCGCCAGTTCCGACCAGTCGATTTCCTCTTCAAGCCGGTGATAGGCCTCGTCACCGATTGTGCCGTTGCGGCGCAGTTCCTCGAGCGTGTCGCGCTGGCGGTTGATGGCATAGAGGCGCAGCCGGTCATATTCGGTTGCCGCCTGTGCGTCCTCCGGGTTTTGAGCGATCAGGCGCTGCGCCTCATACTGCTCGCGCACAACAGCAGCAGCGGCCGATGTCTTGCGGCTCAACACGTCAAGGGCGGCCTGCATGATGGCCACCCGCGCCTGCGCCACCTCGTTGTCGACCGTTCTGTCCGGGTCGAAGTTGAGTATCCGCAGCAGCGGCTTCAGGGTCATGCCTTGCAGCACCAGCGTGCCGAGAACGACCGCGAAGGCGGCAAGCACGATCGGATCGCGGCCGGGAAAACCCGCCGGCAGAGCAATGGCCACCACCAGCGTCACCAGGCCCCGCATGCCACACCAACCGACGAGCACCGCGCCGCCAAACGTCGGCACATCTCGCCTTTGGTCTTCGCTTCCGAAGCGGGCCAACCATCGGATGATCGCAACGTAACTCCCCACCCAGACGAGGCGTGCCACGATGACGACGGCCAGCACCGTTGCAGCGAAGAGAAAGGCTTCGCCTTGCCCGTCGCCGGAGAGGCGGCCAACGATTGATCGTGCCTGCAGGCCCATCAGCACAAAGGCCAGCACGTTGAGCACGAAGACCGCCGATTCCCACACCGAATAGGTGCTGACGCGCCGCCTGGCCGACATGCGGCGCGGCGCCATCCGCGCAATGGTCATGGCGTAGACGACGATGGTGATGATGGCCGACAGGCCCAACCTGTCGGCCAGGATCCAGACTCCGAATGTCCCGGCGAATTGCACCACTGTGCTGCTTGCCGCATCCTCGATCCGGCTGAGCGTCAGCAGCGAAAAGCGGCCAAGCAGATAACCCGCGACGAGGCTGCCGATCGTCGACAGCAGGATCGTCGGGATGGCGTTGCTCAGCATGATCGAGCCGAGCGCTGCAGAAACCGCCAGGCGGTAGATCAGGAGTGCGGTGGCATCGTTGAGCAGGCTCTCGCCCTGCAGGATGGCGGTGATGCGGTGCGGCACCTTGAACTGTCCGAGTACGGCGCTCGCCGCGACCGCATCGGGCGGCGCGACGATGGCGCCGAGCGCGATTGCCGCCGCGACCGGCAGCCCGGCCATCTTCCAGCCGACGAAAGCGACGACCGCCGCGGTGAAGACGACGGCGCCGAGCGCCAGTAGCGCGAGCGGCAGCCGGTAACGGTTGAGATCCCGCAACGATGTGTCGTAGGCGGCATCCAGAAGCACCGGCGCAATGAACAGGGCAAGAGCCAGTTCCGGATCGATCTCGATCATTGGCGCACCGGGCACGAAGGCAATCCCGACCCCGGCCAAGGCCAGCAGGGACGGATAGGGAATCTCCAGCCGCCGCGACAGCGCTGTCAGCGCAACGGCAGTCAAAAGCAGGACAAGCGTCAGTTCGAAAAGAGCCATGGCCTGTTACCCCCGTGATGCTGCGTTGTCGGCAGTGGCAAGCCAGCAAGATGCTGTTGATTGACCATTGCGCACAAGCCCCGTGGCAGTATGTCAAGCAGTCACTTGCAGCGTAAGGCACCGACCATGATCCTGATTGGCCAATTTGACTCCCCCTTCGTTCGCCGCGTCGGCATTGCGATGACCTTGTACGGCATCGCCTACGAGCACCGTCCGTGGTCGGCCTTCGGCGATGCCGACAAGATCCGGCCCTACAACCCGCTGACCCGGGTGCCGACCCTGGTGCTGGACAATGGCGAGGTGCTGATCGAAAGCCATTTGATGCTCGACTATCTCGACACCCTCGTTCCGGCCGAGCGCAGGATGTTTCCGGCGGCCGAACCGGCGCGTCACCAGGCGCTGCGGATAACAGCCCTGGCAACCGGCCTCGGCGACAAGGCGGTCAGCCTGTTCTATGAGACGCGGCTGCATGAGAAAGTTTCCGACCTTTGGGCCGGGCGCTGCCGCACACAGATCGAGGCTGTCCTTGCAGTCTTGGAAGCCGATCGTCGGGGAAGGTCGACACCTTACTGGTTCGGCGACCGCATCGGCCATGCCGACATCGCGGTCACCGCCGTGCTCCGCTTCATCGGCGAGGCGCATCCGGGGCTTGTGTTGCTGGCCGACTTCCCGGCGCTGGACACACATGCCGCGAAAATGGAAGCGCTGCCGGTCTTTCAGACAGTCATGCAGCCATTCATAGCGCCGGCCTGAGGGGGCTTGGTTCTTCCCCTGCCCCGTCCGCTCTACCGCCTAGTGCAGCACCAGCATATCGCTCGACGAGAACGAAATCTCGGCCTTTTCGCCGACAGCGGGCGGTGGTGTGGCCGGGCTGTTGAACGTATCGAGCGACACGGTGTTGCCGCCGATGCCGACACGAACCCGGATCACCGAGCCGAGGAAATGCACTTCGGAGATCTCGCCGGAAAGGCTGGAGTCGCGACCGGGCTGAAGGCCTAGCGAAATGGCTTCCGGACGCAGGGCAAGCGACAGGGTGTCGCCGGACTTCGAGCCGTTGAGCTTGCCCTTGAGCGAAACTTCCTGCGTGTCGACCTGCACCTTGCCCGATGCAGCATCGGTGACCTTGCCTTCGAGCACGTTCAGCGTACCGACGAAATTGGCGACGAACTTGGTCGCCGGCCGGTTGTAGATCTCGAACGGCGTGGCGACCTGCTCGGCCTTGCCGCCATACATGACGGCGATGCGGTCCGAGATCGAGAGCGCCTCTTCCTGGTCATGGGTGACGAAGATGGTGGTGATGCCGAGCTTCTTCTGGATCGAGCGAATTTCCTCGCGCAGCGACACGCGCACCTTGGCGTCGAGCGCCGACAGCGGCTCGTCGAGCAGCAGCAGCTTCGGCTTCGGCGCAATCGCACGCGCCAGCGCAATGCGCTGCTGCTGGCCGCCGGAAAGCTGGTAGGGATAGCGGTCGGCCATCTGTGGCAGCTTGATCATGTCGAGCATCTCGGCGACACGCTTGTCGGCGTCGGCCTTCGACATGCCGGCAACCTTCAGCCCGAACGCGATGTTCTGCGCCACGGTAAGGTTCGGGAACAGCGCATAGGCCTGGAACACCATGCCGACATTGCGCTGGTTGGGCTTCAGCCTCGTGATGTCCTTGCCGGCGACGACGATCTTGCCGGCCGACGGCTCCTCGAAGCCGGCGACCATGCGCAGGACCGTGGTCTTGCCGCAACCGGACGGTCCGAGGAACGAAACAAATTCGCCCGGCTCGACGTCGAGGCTGAAATCCTGCACCACGGTGTTGGAACCGTAGGACTTCCGCACATGCTGGATGGATAGGAATGGCTCGGCCATGGCTTTTCTCTCAGGTCAGTTCGGGCGGTTCGCCGATTTCGGCGCGAAGCGGGACAGGATCTGGATGAGCGACATGCAGCCCCAGGTGATGGCGAAGGCGATGATGGCAAGGGCTGCCGGTTCATAGGCGCGGTTGGCGCCGATGTTCTGCAGGTACGGGCCAAAGGCCGGCCGATTGAGCAGGCTGGCCATGGTGAACTCGCCAATGACGATGGCAAAGGTGAGGAAGGCGCCCGACAGCACGGCAATCAGCACATTGGGCAGGATCACGCGGCCGATGATCGTGCCCCAGCCGGCGCCCAGGATCTGCGCTGCTTCGGTTAACGTGCGCACGTCGATGGTGCGCAGACCGGTATCGACGGCACGATACATGTAAGGCAGGGCCAGCGTCGCATAGCCGATCACCAGCAAGGCATTCGCACCCATGTTGCTTCCCAGGAACGGCAGCGGCGAGTTCGAGCCGTACATCCTGATGTAACCGAAAACGATGACGATGGCGGGGATGACCAGCGGCAGCAGGGTGATGAATTCGACAACCGGCCGCAGTTGCGGCAGGCGCAGCCGGATCCAGTACGCTGCCGGCACCACGATCAGCACACCGAGAATGATGGTGAAGACGGCCGCGACCACCGAATACAGGAAGGTCGACTGGAAGCGTGGATCGCCCAACACGATCTGATAGGCGTCGAAGGAATGCACGCCACGCCGCATGCGCAGAGAGAACTCGACCGTCGCCATCAGCGGAATGAAGAAATAGGCGGCGCCGACGACGAAGACGACCCAGGCCCAGAATTTTCCCGACTTCATTTGAGCCACCTTTCGGAGCGAGTCCGGAACCAGATGTAGAAGACGTTGGCAAGCCCGGTGATGACGATCATGCCGAAGGCGATGGCATAGCCGAGTTGCGGGTTGTGCAGCACGTCGCCGTTGATCTGCGAGTAGAGCTTGATGGGGACGATGTTGAGCGCCGGACCGGCAAACGCATAAGCGGTCGCGATTGCGCCAAAGGCGTTTGCGAACAACAGGATGACCGTGCCGAGGAAGCTTGGCCACAGAACCGGTATGACCACCATGCGCCAATATTGCCACTGCGTCGCCCCGAGCGTGGCAGCCGCCTCGCCCCATTCCTTCTTTATCCCGTCGATGGCCGGCACGATGATGACCACCATCAGCGGTATCTGGAAGAACAGATAAACCGCGATCAGGCCCGACGTGGTGAGGAAATTGAAGCCCATCGCATAGATGTTGATGTTGAGTACGTCACGCAGAAGCGTTGTGACGATGCCGACACGGCCGAGCGTTGCCAGGAACGCGAAGGCGAGCGGCAAGCCGGCGAAATTCGAGGCGACGCCCGAAAAAGTGAGGGTCGCGGAGCGCGTCCAGCTTGGAAGTCCGCCGCGCACGATTGCGATCGCTATTGCGAGCCCGGCAAAGGCCCCGATAATGGCCGACCAGAAACTGATCTTGATCGAAGCCCAGTAGGAACTGCTGATCGAAGGGTCACTGACCAATTGCAGGATGTTGTCGAGCGTAAGCTGGCCTTCACTGTTCTGGAACGCCCCGATCACGAGATAGATCGTGGGAAAGATCAGAAACATCAGGGCGAAGATGAAGAACGGCGCCACGCCGATCCATTGCGTCGGCAAGCGGAACGCAGTCGCCTGGTTCGGCGACGCTGGCTTGCTGGCTAGTGCCTGATTTGAAAGCGAGAGATCGGTCATGCGCCGGCTACCGTCTTCGAGGGAAGGCCGGGCGGCCTCGCGGCCGCCCGGTGGATTTCAAGTCTTACTTGACGTTGGCGCCGACAACGGCGTCCCAGTTCTTGCTGATGGCTTCCTTGGCCTTGCCCTGCTCGTCGAGCGTCGGGAACACGGCCGAAGCGTAGGACTCCGCCGGCGGCAGCTTGGCCAGCACGTCCGCCGGAACCTTGCCGTTCTTGGCGAGATCGTTGAAGCGGATCGGGTGGCAATAGCCCTTCAGCCAGCCGATCTGGCCTTCGTCGGAATAAAGGTATTCCATCCAGAGCTTGGCTGCGTTCGGATGCGGCGCAAAAGCGCTGATTGCCTGCACGTAGACGCCGGCGACGACGCCGGTCTTCGGCACGACGACGTCGACGGGCGGGTTGCCCTTCAGCGTGTCGCGGCCAGCAAGCGCGTTGTAGTCCCAGTTGATCAGGATCGGGGTCTGGCCCTGGGCCAGCGTTGCGGGCTTGCCAACGACCGGAACGAAATTGCCGGCGGCGTTGAGCTTCTTGAAGAAGTCGAGACCAGCAGTGCCGGCAGCTTCACCAGCGGCAGCACCCGTCGACAGACCGGAGGCATACACTGCCTGGATGGCCTGGTTCGAAGCGCGCGGATCACCGGCGACGGCGACCGCGTTGGCGAATTCCGGCTTCAGCAGGTCAGCCCAGTCAGCAGGCGATTCCTTGATCAGGTCCTTGTTCACCATGAACGACAGAACGCCGTAATAGTCGCCGTACCAGGCGCCATCGGCATCCTTGGCGCTGTCCGGGATCGAGTCCCAGGTCGACACCTTGTAAGGCATCAGCAGGCCATCGGCCTTGGCGGTCGGGCCGAAGGACAGGCCGACGTCGATGACGTCAGGCGCCTGCGGGCCCTTGTTGTCCTTGTTCGCCTTGATCGCCTCGACCTCGTCGCCGGAGCCGGCATCGGGGTTGAGCTCGTTGATGGTGATTTCCGGATACTTTGCCTTGAAGCCGGCGATGACGTCGCCGTAACCACACCAGTCATGCGGCAAGGCAATGGTGGTGAGCTGGCCTTCAGCCTTAGCGGCCTTGACGAGATCGTCCAGCGAAGCCGCGGACGAAATCACCGACGACGCCATAAGGGTCGCGGCCGTAAGGGAAAGCACTTTCCCCGTGAATTTGAACATGTGTTCTCTCCGTTGAACTGACGCCGTTGGACGCCTGCGATCCGGTATCGTTTTCATGTGACAGCCAGATGAAAGCTTTGTGAAACCGGCTGCTCGCAGCGCGAAAATTTAACTCTTTTTAACCGGCTGTAGCAATTAGCCATCACTTATTTTTCCGGCTAATTACTTTCCACCATGTGTTTCATCCTTTCCCCCTTGGTTTGCCCTGATTTTCCAGATCAATTTTCAGCAAGAAAGCCGTCTTACACCGTGCCGGCGATGGCGTTTTCGAGCAAGGTCAGGGCCGCCTTCTTGGTCAGCTTGACCGGGTTGCCCCCGGCGGTCGGATCGACCACCGCCATGTCGGCGATCAGCCCCTTGCGCTTCTTGTCCATGTCGAGCCCCTTGATCAGGCCCGGCAGCGCATGCGGCACCTTGAGTTCCTTGCGCAATTTGATGATCGCCCTGGCGAAGCCGTCGAAGCCGCCCTTGATGCCGCAATAGGCGGCAAGCCGGCCGATGCGCTCCTCGATGGAGTCCCGGTTGAAGGCCAGCACATAGGGCATGAACACCGCATTGGTCATGCCGTGATGGGTGTCGTACAGCGCGCCGACCGGATGCGACAGCGAGTGGATGGCGCCCAGCCCCTTCTGGAAGGCGGTGGCGCCCATCGCGGCGGCGCTCATCATATGGGCACGCGCGACGAGATCCTTGCCGTTGGCATAGGCCTTCGGCAAGTTCTCGAAGACCAGCCGGACACCTTCGACGGCGATGCCGTCGGCCATCGGATGGTAACCCGGCGCGCAATAGGCCTCGAGGCAGTGGGCAAGTGCATCCATGCCGGTGCCGGCGGTGATGAAGCCAGGCATGCCGACCGACAGTTCCGGATCGGCAATGACGATGGCCGGCAGCAATTTGGGATGGAAGATGACCTTCTTGGTGTGCGTCGCTTCATTAGTGATGACGCCGGCGCGGCCGACTTCCGATCCGGTGCCGGCCGTGGTCGGCACCGCGATGATCGGCGCGATCGCGTCGGAATTGGCACGCGTCCACCAGTCGTCGACATCCTCGAAGTCCCACACCGGACGCGTCTGGCCGGCCTGGAAGGCGATCAGCTTACCGAGATCGAGCGCCGAGCCGCCGCCGAAGGCGATGACGCCGTCATGTTTGCCTTTCTTGAACACCGCGATGCCGGCGGTGAGATTGGACTCCACCGGGTTCGGCCTCACCTCGGAAAAGACGCCGTAGGGGACCTTGGCATCGTCGAGGATTTTCAAGGTGGACGCAACGACCGGCAGTTTCGCCAGGCCCGGATCGGTGACGAACAGCGGCCGCTTGATGCCGGTGGCCGCCAGCACCTCAGGCAGTTCCTTGATGCGCCCGGCGCCGAAGCGGACGGTGGTGGGGTAGTTCCATTTGGAGATGAGTTTGGACATTTTTTATCTTTCGAAAATCAGATGGCTTCGCGCAGATGGAACGACTTCGGCCTGGTCAGATTGTCATAGCCGATGGCCGACAGGCCAGCACCCTTGCCGGTGTCCTTGACGCCAGTCCAGACCAGGGCCGGATCGAGGTAGTCGCAGCGATTCATGAATACCGTGCCGGTCTCGACGCGGTTGCCGATCGCCACGGCATGCTCTGTATCGCGGGTCCAGATCGAAGCGGTCAGCCCGTAAGGACTGTCGTTCATCAGCGCGATCGCCTCTTCATCGTTGCGCACCTTCATGATGCCGACGATCGGCCCAAAGCTCTCCTCGCGCATGACGCTCATCTGATGGTCTACTTGCGTCAGCACTTCCGGCGCCAGATAGGGCGAGCCGGCCTTGTCGGTGGCCACCTTCATGTTGATGTGCGCCACCGCGCCCTTGCGCAGCGCCTCGGCCTTCTGCTCGCGGATCAGGTCGGCGAAACGCGCCTGCGCCATCGGCCCCATCGTCGTTGCCTGGTCGAGCGGATTGCCGACGACATAGTTCTTGGTCTCGGCGATAAAGCCCTCGACGAACTCGTCATAGACCTTTTCGTGCACATAGACGCGCTCGATGCCGCAGCAGCACTGGCCGGAATTGTAGAAGGCGCCGTCGACCAGATTGGCGACCGCATGATCCATCTTGGCATCAGGCAACACATAGGCCGGATCCTTGCCGCCAAGCTCAAGGCCGAGCGTCATGAAGGTGCCCGCCGCCGCCTTTTCGATGGCGCGGCCACCGCCGACCGAACCGGTGAAGTTGACGTGGTCGATCTTGCCCGAACCGAGCAGCTTCTCGGTCTGCGCATGGTTGAGCACGACATTCTGGAACACACCCTTGGGCAGGCCAACTCTGTCGAAAGCCTGTTGAAAGCGCTCACCAACCAGCAGCGTCTGCGCCGCATGCTTGAGGATGACGGCGTTGCCGGCCATCAGCGCCGGCACGATGGTGTTGACCGCGGTGAGATAGGGATAGTTCCACGGCGCGATCACCATGACCACGCCAAGCGGGTCCTTTTTCACATAGCGACGGAAGCCGTCCTTCGGGTTGGAAGCCGGCACGGCCTTGAGCGCCGCCTCGGCGATCTCGACCATGTAGTTGGTGCGTTCCTTGACGCCACCGAACTCGCCGCCATAGCGCACCGGGCGCCCCATCTGCCAGGCGATTTCCGGCACGATCTCGTCGGTCATCGCGACCAGCGCTTCCAGCATCGCCAGCATGTACTTGCCGCGCTCGACGATCGGCGTCTCGGCCCATTTCTCTTGCGCCGCCTTGGCGCGCTCAACCGAGGCATTGATCGCCTGGTCCGTTGCCACGGGCCGCTCGGCGTAGATCGAGCCATCGATGGGGGATTTGAGTTTGACCGTCTCGGTCATTTTGTAAGTCCTCGCATTCTACAATAAAATCTTATGGCTTGGCGCTACCCCTCATCCGCCTGCCCGGCACCTTCGCCTCGTATGGTCACGGGGAGAAGGGAAGTGTTCCGGCGCGGGCATCCCCTGCCCGTGTTTCACGGGAGGGGTGCGGAGAGAGGCGGCGCCTACGTTCGCGAACCAGTTTAGTACCGCTCGAACCCTCTGTGCAGCTCCCAATCCGTAATCCGGCGGTCGTATTCGAACTGCTCCCACTTCGCGGTGTGGACATAGTGTTCGAGCACGTCCTCGCCGAGCGCCTGCTTGAGCATCTTCGACTTCGCCAGCGTCTCGGTGGCGTCGCGCAGCGTCTTCGGGATCTCCGGCAAACGCGACGCCTGATAGGCATCGCCGACGAACGGCTTCTGCAGTTCCAGCTTCTCATCGATGCCGGCAAGGCCGGCGGCGATCAGCGCCGCAAAGGCGAGATAGGGGTTGAGGTCGGCGCCGCCGATGCGGCATTCCATGCGGATGCCCTTGGTGCCCTCACCGCACAGGCGAAAGCCCGCTGTGCGGTTGTCCTCGCTCCACATGATCTTGGTCGGCGCAAAGGTGCCGGCCTGGAAGCGCTTGTAGGAGTTGATGTAGGGCGCCAGGAACCAGGTGAATTCCTTGGCGTATTTCAGCTGTCCCGCCGCCCATTGCTGGCCAAGCGTCGACAGCGTCCAGTCGGCCTTCTTGTCGAAGAACAGCGGCGTCTTGCCGTCGGCGCTCCACAGCGAATTGTGGATATGGCTGGAATTGCCGGCCAGCCCGTAATTGTACTTGGACATGAACGAAATCGCCTTGCCTTCGGACTCGGCAATCTCCTTGGCGCCGTTCTTCAGGATGACGTGGCGATCGGCCATGTCGAGCGCCTCGGCATAGCGCACATTGATCTCTTCCTGGCCCGGGCCCCACTCGCCCTTGGAATTCTCGATCGGGATGCCGGCTGCTTCCATCTCGTTGCGAAGCCGGCGCATGACGCCTTCTTCCTTGGTGGTGATGCCGATCTGGTAGTCACCGATATAGGGCGAGGCGGTATCGAGACCCTGCCAGTGTTTCTTGCGGGCGGAATCGTAGGTCTCGTTGAACAGGTAGAATTCGAGCTCGGAAGCAAAATAGCCGATATAGCCGCGCTCCGTCAGCCGCTTGACCTGCTTCTTCAGGATCGCGCGCGGCGAATGCGGCAGGTCGTCATGCGTGTGGTGGTCGAGGACATCGCAGATCACCAGCGCCGTCTTCTCCAGCCACGGAATGCACCGCAGCGTCGCCAGATCCGGCTTCATGACGAAATCGCCATAGCCCTTCGACCAGCTCGCCGCCTTGTAGCCGGGCACCGGCTCCATATCGATGTCTGCAGCCAGGAGATAGTTGCAGCCGTGCGTCTCGTCATGCGCGGAATCGACGAAGTACTGCGCCAGGAACCGTTTTCCTACGAGCCGGCCCTGCATGTCGACGATGCAGGCCAGCACCGTGTCGATCTCGCCGCTGGAGACCGCCTTCTTCAACTGATCGAACGAGAAATTTCCGGCCATTCTTGTGGCACTCCAGCGCTTGAGCTTTGAATGAGTTAAACAAAGCCATGGCCGGCACGATGCCGGCCATGGCCATGACGGTCGATGTCAGTGGCCGGTTTCGCCGACGGCCTGTTCCGCCGCCTTGATGGCTGCCTGGCGCGCCGCGATGATGTCGCCGAGCGGCGGCCCCTGGAAGCGGCGCTTCTCGAAGCCGAACCAGACGATCGCCGTCAGGATGAAGAAGCCGACGGTGATGTAGAGCGCCCAGTCGTTCGGCGGCTGGATGCCGATGATGAAGATCAGGATCATCGACACGATCGACAGGAAGCCGAACAGCATGAATACCCCGCGGCCCATGTTCCACGGACCCATCTTATCCCACTTCGGCGTTCCCCAAGCCAGCATGCCGAGCACGATCGGAACAATGAAGGACAGGAACAGGAAGATGACGGTGCAGGACACGACGATGGTGTAGGCCGAGGTGCCGGCAACCGAAACCAGCGTCGACCCCCAGACGAACAGCACCGACAGGATCGACGCCGTCCAGATCGCCGCCACCGGCGTGCGATAGGTCGGGCTGACCTTGGCGAGTGCCGATGAACCCGGCAAGCCGCCGTCACGCGAGAAGGCGAAGATCATGCGCGACGCCGAAGTGACTGTGGCGAGGCCGCACAAAAGCTGCGCCAGGAACACGACGAGGTAGACGAATTCCTTGACACCAGGGCTGACGCGCTGATCGAAGGCCCAGAAGAATACGTTCCAACCCTGCTTGGCGGCATCGTCCATGTTCGGGATCATCAGCACGAAGGCGGCGAGGAAAAGATAACCGAACAAAGCCGACCAGATGACCGACATGACCATGGCGCGCGGCACCGAGGAGGCTGCCTTGATGGTTTCCTCTGACGTATGTGCCGAAGCATCGTAGCCGGTGATCGTATAGATCGGCAGCAAGAGGCCAAGCGCGAACACCCAGGCATTCGACACCGCCGGCCAGACACCGCCGCCGGCGTCGCCGGAGTAGTTGTGGAAGGTGAAGAGACGGCTGAAATCCCAGGTTTCGGCGGAGATCAGGCAGACCACGGCGATCAGGATCGCGCCAAAGAAGATCAGATAGCCCGAAAAGTCGGTCAGCTTCGCTGTCAGCTTGATACCGAGATGGTTGATCAGCGCCTGGGCGCCGGTGATGATGACCAGGAAGATCATCTGGTTGGTCAGCGTGCCCTCGATGCCGAGTGCCGGTCCGAAGGCGCCGACGAAGAACGTCCAAGTGCCGACATTGATGGCGCCGAGCACGGTGATCAGGCCGAGCAGGTTGAGCCAGGCCGTGACCCAGCCGGTGCCGCGGTTGCCGAGGATCGAACCCCAGTGATAGAGGCCGCCGGCCGTCGGGTAGGCAGAGCTGATCTGCGACATGGCGACCGCGAACGTCAGCGAGACGAAGCAGCCGACCAGCCAGCCGATGCCGATGCCGATGCCGCCGGCGCCGGAGGTGCCTTGCGCCAGCGAATTGATGCCGCCCGACAGAATGCAGATGATGGAGAAGGAAACGGCGAAGTTTGAGAAGCGGCTGAGGCGCCGCTCCAGTTCCTGGGCGTAACCCATGCTGTGGAGGGCCTTTACGTCCTCCGCCTTGTCAACTTCAGTGTAACCCGGTGCTGCCATTGGAAGTCCCCTGTTGTTGGTTCTTAGCTGGCCGATTGAACTGACTTTCCGACTGAATGCGATCTGGTGTGTCCGGCCTCCTCTGGCTCCAGATCCGAAAAAATGCCCGTTAGCAGATCCGCCCATTTCCGCTGCCCGGTCTCGCCGGCGATTTCGTCGTTGCGGATTTCGATCATCGCGCACGGCAGGCCGCGCGAACGTGCGTGGCGCTCCAGCGTGAAATAGACGCGGTCGGCCGGCGAATAGGGCTCGTTGACGCCGACGGTGACGCCGGCAAGCCGCTTCAGCGCGCCAATCAAAGGCGACGCCAGCCGGCGGTCCTCGTCATGGATGATGCCGATATGCCAGGGCCGGTTGCGGCCCTTGTAGACCGGCGTGAAGGAATGCACGGAAACCAGGCGGGTTTCCTGCCCGCGCACCAGCCTGCCGTCGACAATCTCCTCGATGGCGGCATGAAACGGCTGCCACGACAGCGCTACACGGGCCGCGCGCTGCTTGTCCGACAGGCCGGCATTGCCGGGTATTGCCGTCGTCTCGCTGACAGGCGGCACCAGATCGGGCGCATCAAGCGGACGGTTGCAGTCGATGACGAGGCGCGAAATGCGGGTTTCGACCAGCGTCGCGTCGAGCGCCTCGGCCATGCGGCGGGCAACCGGCAACGCGCCTGGATCCCAGGCGATGTGGCGGGACAGATCCTCGGCGGCGAGCCCGAGCGTGCCGAATTCGGCTGGCAGGAAATTCGAGGCGTGATCGCAGGTCAGCACGAAAGGGCTTGATCCGCCGGGGTTGGTCACCCTCACGGTATCAGACGATGCAAGGCTGGCGGGCCGTGCTTGCTCCATAGTCTGCCGTCCCCGGGGAGCGCTGTATCGTATGTTACGTATTTTGTCTCATTGCGTCCCTATGGATGATTTCATACAGTTTACCCGGTTTTGTCAAATGCGATTTCGGAAAAGACAGTGGACAGGGCCAAGTCATTTTGCAGCCAGGTGGAATCACCTGGCGTCGCAAAAATGCGGCCAAGACAAACAGACGGAGCCGGATGGGTTTAGCCATTCCGCTCCGGGGCGGGGGGAAACATGATTTCCAGCATTGCCGAACTGATCGCCGACCGCGTCGGCACGATGCCGGCCAGTGAAAGGCGCGCAGCCCACACCCTGATCGCCAGCTATCCGATGATCGGCCTCAAGACGGTTGCTGAATTCTCGGCCGCGGCCGGCGTCTCGTCGCCGACGATCCTGCGCTTCGTTGCCCGGCTCGGCTTCCAGAATTACCCTGAATTCCAGTCGAGCCTGCAGGACGAACTGGCGGCGCAACTGCAATCGCCGGCGATAAGGACGCTCAACCCGCCCTCGCCCGGCGGCGGCACCGCGTCACCGATGCTGGAAGCGACGCTCGACAATATGCGCGAGACGTTCAGGCACCTGTCCGACAAGCAGCTTGCCGACATCGCCGCCCGCCTTGCCGACCGACGCGGCAAGACCTTCCTGATCGGCGGCCGCTTCACCGATCCGCTGGCGCGTTACATGGCCGCCCACCTCGCCATCATCCAGCCCGAGGTCTTTCACCTCGCCGGCCAGGAAAGCATGTGGCGCGACCGGCTGATCGACATGGGCAAGCGCGACGTGCTGGTGATTTTCGACATCAGGCGCTACCAGGACAGCCTCCTCCGCTTCGCCGAGAAAGCACACCAGCGCGGCGTTCAGATCGTGCTGTTCACCGACCAGTGGCTGTCGCCGATCGCCCGCTTTGCCCGCCACGTCATTGCCGGACGAACCGCGGTGCCGTCGGCATGGGACTCTTCGGCAGCCCTCTTCGTCGTCGCCGAAACACTAATCGGAGCCGTCACAAGGCAGCTGGAAGCAGAAGGCGCCAAGCGCATCCGCGAGATGGAAGGTCTGCGTTAGACCGTCAACGTTACACAGATTTAATGTGCGCAGACACTGGCGAGTTGTCATAAAGGCGCGATATCGGGGCGTCTTCTTGCCTTAGAATAGCCTCGCTGCGTCTGCTTCCTTTCGGGAAATCGCCAATGCATGTCGCTCAAAAGTGGCCCCGGTTTTGAGATAACGACATGCATAAACAAAAGACCTAAAGCGCGTCACATGAATCCGTTTCGACGCGACGCGCTTTAGACGGAAGGATCGTTTTGCCCAACCGGAGTGCCGATGGCCGCCTGGAAACAGATACTTTTCGCGCTTGTGGTGCTGGTCGTGGCGGCAGCCGCTTGGCTGCGCTTTTTTCCGGGCGCACCCGACGTGCTGGCACGCTGGGGGATAGACTGGGTTTATGCGGCAACGCCCCCGGCTGAAACCGGGGCCCCCAACGCCAAGCAGGCAAACGGCGGCAATGGCGGCAACCGGCGGGTGAACGTGGTCGCCCTGGCCGCCACTACGGCTGTTATCAACGACCGCCTGCAGGCGATCGGCACCGGCCGTGCCAATGCCTCGGTGACCGTCAATCCATACAGTTCCGGCCGCCTTGCCGAACTGCTGGTCGAATCTGGCAGCCACGTCGACAAGGGACAGATCATTGCCACCCTCGATTCCGAGACCGAGGTGATCGCGCAGGATCGTGCCAAGCTCGTCTTACAGGACTCGCAGAACAAGCTCGACCGGGTGAAGTCGCTGCGGGCTTCCAACGCAGCGACACCGGTCGCCGTCGCCGATGCCGAAGTGGTGCTGGCGGTCGCCAACCTGGTACTTCGCGATGCCGAACTTGCCCTGCAGCGCCGCTCCATCATCGCACCGATCGCCGGCACTGTCGGCATCCTGCCGATCGCCGCCGGCAATTATGTGACCAACCAGTCGGCGATCGCCACGCTCGACGACCGCTCCAGTATCCTTGTCGATTTCCTCGTGCCCGAACGTTTCGCCGCCGCCGTCAAGGTCGGCGCGCAATTGACGGCGACGCCAATCGCCAATCCCAGCAAAGCCTACACCGGCACGGTTTCGGCCATCGACAACCACGTCGACGAAAAGAGCCGCACCCTTCTGGTCAAGGCCAAGATTGCCAACCCGGCCGATTCGCTGCGCGCCGGCATGTCGTTCGGCATCATCATGAAGTTCGCCGGCGAGACCTATCCGGCCGTCAGCCCGCTGGCGATCCTCTGGGGCTCGGACGGCGCCTATGTCTGGCAGGTCGAGGACGGCAAGGCCAGGCGGGTCCCGGTGCGCATCATCCAGCGCAACAGCGAGACCGTGCTGATCGACGCGGAGATCGACAGCGGCGACATGGTGGTGACCGAAGGCACCCAGAGTGTCAGCGAGGGCGGCGCCGTGCGCCTGGCCGGCGAAGAGCAGCGCGCCGCGGACGCCGCTCAAGGCTCATGACCAGCCCCGTCAACGCTGCCAGCGACACCGTCTTTACCGCCCTGTTCATCCGCAGGCCGGTGATGGCCTTCGTGCTGAACACACTGATCGCAGTCGCCGGCCTGGCTGCCTTCTATGGCGTCGAGATCCGCGAACTGCCTGACGTCGACCGCGCGGTCGTCACGGTCTCGACCGCCTTCGAAGGCGCCGCGGCCGAAACCGTCGACCGTGAACTGACCGACACCATCGAGGGCGCTGTCGCCCGCGTCTCCGGCGTCAAGTCGATCTCGTCGTCTTCCTCCTTCGGTTCGAGCCGCGTCACCATCGAGTTCAACGACGGCGTCGACCTCAACGTCGCCGCCTCGGACGTGCGCGATGCCGTCGGTCGTGTCGCCAACCTGATGCCGGACACGGCCGATCCACCGCGCATCGTCAAGGCCGACGCCAATTCCGATCCGGTGATGCGACTGGCGGTGACTTCGGACGACATGTCGATCCAGGACATGACGGTGGTGGTCCAGGACCAGATCGAGGACGAACTGGCCGCCGTGCCCGGCGTTGCCGACGTCCAGATCTATGGCTATCGCGACAAGATCTTCCGCATCGACGTCGACCAGAACAAGCTCGCCAGCCTCGGCTTCACCGTCGCCGACCTCAGGGCAGCACTTGCCTCCGTCGCCTTCGATTCACCGGCCGGTTCGATCACCACGACAGACCAGGATCTGATCGTCCGCACGACGGCGGACGTGACCACGCCCGAGGAATTCGAAAACATCATCATCGGCGGCACGACGCGCATCCGCGACGTCGCCACCGTCACGCTCGGCCCCGATGTCGGCCAGACGACGCTGCGTTCGGACGGCAAGACCGGCATCGGCATCGGCATCATCCGCCAGGCGGAATCGAACACGCTGGACATCTCGACCGGCGTTCAGGCCGCCGTCGCCAAGTTGCAGGAGAACCTGCCCAAGGGCATGTCGATCAAGATCACCAGCGACGACGCGGTTTTCGTCAACGGCGCGGTGCACGAGGTAGAGATCGCACTCGGCCTGTCCGTGACCATGGTGCTGATCGTCATCTATGTGTTTCTGCTTGACTGGCGCGCAACGCTGATCCCGGGACTGTCGATGCCGGTCGCCATGATCGGCACCATCGCCGCCATCTATCTGGCCGGCTTCTCGGTCAACATCCTGACCCTGCTCGCTTTGGTGCTGGCGACGGGACTGGTCGTCGACGACGCGATCGTCGTGCTCGAAAACATCGTGCGACGACGCAATGAAGGCATGGGCCCGCGCGCCGCAGCCGTGCTTGGCGCTCAGGAAGTGTTCTTCGCCGTCATTGCTACGACGCTGACGCTTGTCGCCGTCTTCGTGCCGATCTCGTTCCTGCCGGGCCAGACCGGCGGCCTGTTCCGCGAATTCGGCTTCGTGCTCGCCATGTCGGTGCTTTTGTCCTGCGTGGTGGCGCTGACGCTGTGCCCGATGCTCGCCTCGCGCATGCTATCGAGCGCCTCGCTCCACCATGAAGGCGGCCACGGCATCGGCGCCCGCATCGGCGGCGCGCTGAATTCAGCCTACAAGCGCGCCCTGCACGCTTGCCTCGACGCGCCATGGATCGTGCTTCTGGTCGCGGTGCTGTTTGCCGGCACCGCCTTCGCGCTGTTCGGCACTATCCGCCAGGAACTGACGCCGACCGAGGACCGCGCCGCCGTGCTGTTGCGCATCAGCGCCCCGCAAGGTGTCAGCCTCGACTACACGACGCAGCAGATGCAGAAGATCGAGAGGCTGATCCAGCCGATGCGCGAGTCCGGCGAGATCCGCAGCACGTTCGAGAACGCCGGCCAGAACGGCTCCTACAACTCAGGCTTCATGGTGATGACGCTGGCGCCATGGAACGAGCGCAGCCGCAGCCAGCAAGAGATCATGGCCGAGATCAGCCAGCTGACAAGGCAGGTGCCGAGCGTGCGCATTTTCCCGGTGCAGCCCAACAGCCTCGGCATTCGCGGTGCCGGCAACGGCCTGCAGTTCGCGCTGGTCGGTAATAACCGCAAGGCGCTCGGCGACGCGGCGGTCAAGATCATCGCCGAGATGCAGAAGGACCCACGCTTCCAGACACCGCGCCTGTCGATCGATCCGACGCAGCCGCAACTGGCCGTGGCCATCGACCGCGAGCGCGCCTCCGACCTCGGCATCGACATCACCGGGATGGCCAACACCTTGCAGGCCATGCTCGACGGCAACGACGTCGTCGACGTCTACATCGCCGATCGCAGCTACGGCGTGAAGCTGGTCTCGACCACCAACCCGATCAACGACCCGACCGACCTGGAGAACATCTTCCTGAAGACATCAGACGGCCGCTTCGTGCCGATGTCGACCATTGCCACGCTGACCGAGCGTGCGGTGCCGCCGTCACTATTGCGCGAGCAGCAGCAGCCGTCGGTGGCCATCACCTCCAACCTCAACGGCGACTTCGCGCTCGGCGATGCGCTGACCCGCGCCGAGGAAATCGCCACACCGTTGCTACCGGCGGGCAGCCGCATCCTGCCGCTGGCCGAGGCGGCAACGCTGGGCGAGACCAACAGCGGCATGGTGACCATCTTCGGCTTCGCGCTCGTCATCATCCTGCTGGTGCTGGCCGCCCAGTTCGAAAGCTTCGTCAGCGCCGTCATCATCATGGCGACGGTGCCGCTCGGGCTAGCTTGTGCCATCTTCGCGCTGCTGCTCTCGGGCACCAGCCTCAACGCCTACAGCCAGATTGGCCTGGTGCTGCTGGTCGGCGTCATGGCCAAGAACGGCATCCTGATCGTCGAATTCGCCAACCAGCTGCGCGATCGCGGGCTTGGCGTGCGCGAAGCGATCGAGCAGGCCTCGATCATCCGCGTGCGGCCGGTGATGATGACGATGATCTGCACCGTGCTCGGTGGCCTGCCGCTGGTGCTGGCGAGCGGCGCCGGTGCCGAGGCGCGCGTGGCGCTCGGCTGGGTCATCGTCGGCGGACTGGGCCTTGCCACCGTCTCGACGCTGTTCCTGACGCCGGTCGCCTATCTCTTGCTGGGTCGCTTCGTCACGCCGAAGACCCATGAGGAAGCGCGGCTGAAGCGCGAGCTCGAGGAAGCCGCCTATAGCAAGGTTGAGCCGGCCGAATAGAGAAGTCCAAGAAAGTGTGTCGCGGTTTTCCGCCCGTGAATAGGCAGTGCCTATCTCAAGAACCGGCCTTCGATCGACCAGCGCGCGGCGAGGAAATTCAGCACCGCCGCCACCACGACGCCGCCGATCTTTGCCGGCCAAACTCCGACGGTAGCGGCAAACAGCGCGATCGAAAGGCTGGAGACACCGAGCGAAATCAGCGCCCCGAGCGAGGCGAAACGAAGGAAGGCGTCACGCAGCCGGATGGCTTGATTGCGCTCGAACGCCCAGAAGCCGTTCGCCACGAACGAAAAGCTGACGGCGATGAACCAGGCAACGATGTTGGCGGGCACCGGCGGCATCTGCAGCTTGAGCAGCAGGTAGAAGCTGGCAAGGTCGATGGCCGTGTTGGCAAGTCCGACGATGGCAAAGCGGACGATCTTATTGCCGGTCGAACGCCGGGGCTGGTCGGCGCCGCTCATCCCTTGCCGTCCATGATTGCGACACCGGCGCGGGCCAGGCTGGCGCCGAAATCGTCCGATGCCAGGACCGCGAATTCGACCTCGCGCACGCTTTGCATCGGGTCACGCGCGCGCAACGTCTCGTCGACATGGCCGGGGTGGCACATGAACAGCCCCCGTTCCGGCAATGCCTCGACGGCGGCCTGCAGCACGGATGCGAACTTTTCGGGCCGCCGCCAGTCATAGATGCCGGCGAGCGGTTCGAAGACGGTGAAGCCGGCATGCAGCATGGACCGGTTGAACCCGGCGGCGAGCGCTGCGATCGCGGCGACTTTCGGCGCCGTGCCGGCCAGTGCCGGCGCGCCGCGCAGCGCCGGCCTGTCGGCTTCGTCGTGCAGACGCGCGCGCAGCCATGTGCGCACGACGGGAAGAAAATGCACATGCTGATGCCCGTCGACGAAATCGGGGCGGCGCCCGAGTGCTTCGACGAAGCGGCTGTACTGGGCGTCGAGTTCGGCATGGACATCGAGGTCGTCGATGCGGCCGCGCAGAACAGGCAACGCCAGCGAGCGGAGTGGTGGCAGCCGGCCTTCCGGCGCCAGGCTCGACCGGCCGGTGACGGCAGGCTGGTCGGTCAAGGTAAGATGCAGCCCGACCGCGACACGGCCACACAGGGGCTTTATGCGCTCAGCCTCCTGCGCCCATTGCGCAAAGCCGGTCATGCAGCTGGTACCGGTCAGGCGCCCACGATCGAGCAGGTCGAGGATCGCGGCGGAAACGCCTGGCGCCAGGCCGTAGTCGTCGGCGATCAGGCGGATGCGCCGCTTCATGCCTCGCGAGCGCCCGGTGCCAACCTGTCGGGAGCGACGTCGCTGCGTACGACATCGCGCACGATATAGACCGGCCGATCCTTGCTTTCGCTGAGCGTGACCCAGACATATTCGCCAATCAGCCCGAGAAGGGTCAGGTTGAGGCCGCCGAGCAGGACGACGGCGACCAGCAGGCTGGGATAGCCGGGAACGGCAATGCCGTAGAAGATCACCTCGAAGAACACCTTGGCGCCGTAGACCGCGCCGGCAAATGCGGCAAGCAGCCCGCTGAGGCTGATCAAGCGCAGCGGAATGACGGAAAAGGAGGTGAAACCTTCCAACGAGAAGGCGATCAGGTTGAGCCGGCTCCATTTCGACGTGCCGCTGGCGCGGTTCTCCGGCGAATAGGGCAACGCCTTCTGGCGGAAGCCGGCCCAGGCAAACAGGCCCTTGTTGAAGCGTCGTTTGTCACGCAGGCTGGTCAGCGCACGCGCCACGGCACCGCGCATGACGCGAAAGTCGCCGGCATTTTCGGGAATGTCGAAACGCTGGCTGCTGTTGATCAGGCTGTAGAAAAGCCGCGCCAGCTGACTGCGTCGCCAACTGGCCTCACGCCTGTCGTTCTGCGCGTAGACGACATCGATGTCGGGATGCTCCACCAACTCGGCGATCAGCTTCAGGCTGATGTCCATCGAATGCTGGAGGTCGGCGTCCATGATCAGCACCATGTCGCCGCGCGACTGGTCGAGGCCGGCGAGCACGGCGACTTCCTTGCCGAAATTGCGGCTGAGGCGGACGATCTCCCATGACCCCGTCAGCACCTGCGAAAACCGTTTGGCGCCATCGTCGCGGCTGCCGTCGTCGACCAGGATCTTGTGCACGTCCATGCCGAAGCGCTCTGCCACCGCTGCCTCCAGCGCGGCAAGCAACTCGGCGAAGGCCAATGCCGACGGCGCCTCGTTGAGGAACGGCGCGACGATATCGAGTACCGGCCGCGACTCAGCCATTTGCGACCCCCGCATTCACCACCTTTTCTCCCGCCTTGGCCCAGAACCACCAGATCAGGGAACAGGCGATGAAAGCAATCGCGATCGGCCGGAACCAGGGGTAAAGGAAAGCATGCACATGTTGCTCGACGCCGCTCAGCCCGGTCGCGAACAGCGCCGTTGACAGCACCGAGGCGAAGACGCCGCCTCGTTCCTCGCGCCACAACAGGGCGACGGCGAGCCCGGCGGGCACGGCGATCATCGCATAGGTGTTGGGCTCGACGCGCGGATTGAAGACACACATGTAGAAAGTGGCTGTCAGGAAGATCGCCAGCCCGGCCGTCCCCCGCTCGAGCTTGCGATCGAACCAGAGCACGGTCGAGAGCGTCAACAGGCCGACCACGAAGCGCACCGCCGTGGCGCCGGATTCCGCGATGGGCATCCCCGCCGCAGCAAAAGGCGCGGTGAAATCGGAGGCAACAAAGCGGCTGGTCTTGTCGACCGCCATCGAGGTCAGCATGCGGGCGAAATCAAGATACTGGCCGTTCAGATAACTGGCTGGCGCGAAAGCATAAGGTATGGCGAGCACGAACAGCACCGCCAGCACCAGCACCGGGATCAGCCGGGGGCGCAGCCCTCCTGCCAATAGCAGCATGATGATAGCGGTCGGCTTGGCGATGACGGCCAGCGAAGCCCAGAAGAAGGTCTCGGCGCGCCGACCTTCAAGCGCCGAAAGCGTAAGGAGCCAGCAGGCGCCGGTCAGCAGTATTGTCGATTGTCCGTTGCGGATCGCGCCAAGCGCCAGCGGCAGAGCGAGGAAGAGACCGAATGAAAGCAGCCAGGTCAGTTGCTGACCGCCGAGCTTGCGAACCTGCCGCATTGCGGCAAAGGTCAGCACCGCGAAGCCGAGGACATGCCACACCAGGCCGCCCAGATGCGCGCCCAGCTTCAACAGCGGAACATAGAGCGCGGCAAAAGCCGGCGCGTAGAGATACCCCATCTGGGAGCCAAGATTGTAGAGCGGCCGGCCGGCCAGAAATTCCTCGCTGCCAAATTTGTAGGCCCCCAGCACCGAATGCGTGTCCGGCGACCACAGGACCATGACAAGAACGATCAGGAACGCTCCGATCCACATGCTAAGTCCCAAACGGTCGAAAACCGGCTTGGCAATCGTCATCAAGTCACTCCACACCACCCCGGAACAGGCCCTTGCCGGCGCTGTCAGGCATTCGATGGCGGCGGCATATCACGGACAAAGCGGCGCGGCATAGAGGGCTGAAAGAGTGGATGGTGCCCCGACGGCACCGGCGGCAGCCGGACATCGCCATTTTTGGCGTCGAGAGCGTCTGGAGGCTTCGTGTTCGAGCTTCGAGCACCTTCATGCTAAGGCCGGATGAACACCTTGCCGTTGGGCTTGGCCAGTTCCGCCGGCACCCGCGCCATTGCCTCGGCGAGCGGCACCACCGCCGTCACATCGGTCGACCAGCGCCCATCGGAGAACCGTTTCTGCGCTTCCAGGATCGCCGGGCCGCGGCGGTCGCGAAACTGGCGCATCCACTCGCTCAGCCAGAAACCCTCTATGTGCTTGTGCTGGAAGATCAGTTGGCCGGGTTCACGGATGATCGTGGCTTCGGGATCGAGCCGCCCATAGATGATCCAACGCGAGCGCTTCGGCATGACGTCGAAAATGGCAGAGGCAAGCGGCCCGGTGACCGCGTCGAGGAAGATGCGCGGCTGTTCGGCCTTCATCACCTCGTGTAGCACCTTCTTGAAATCCGGCGCCTTTTCGTTGAGGACGTACGCCGCGCCAAGCTCCTTCAGAGGCGCGATCTGATCGTCGCGGCGCACCGTGACGATGGGTCGAAAACCCGCTTCCCTGGCCAGGCCGATGATCAGCTTGCAGAGCTGGCTGGCGCCGGCGGTCATGACAAAGGCCTTTTCGCCCTCCTCTTTGACGATGTCGAACATGGCGAGCGCGGTGAGCGGGTTGACGATCATCGCCGCGCCATCCTCGTCGCGGACGGTGTCGAGCAGCGGGATGCAGACCACCGCTTCCGCCACCGCATATTCGGCCCATGAGCCCCAGTTGGTGACGCCTGTGGCGAAAGCGACGCGCTTGCCGACGAGGCTCTTGGGATAGGGCTCATCGCCACTGGCGACGACGGTGCCGACGCCCTCGAAGCCGGCCGGTTGGCCCTTGGCGCGCGGCTGGCCATACTGACCCTTGATGAAGGCGACATCGGACGGATTGATCGAGGCGAGACTGACCTTGATCAGCACCTGCGTCGGCCCCGGCATCGGAACCGCGATGCTGCCCGGTTCGAGATAAGGCTCCATAGCCTCCAGCACGCTGCCGGAAGGTGTCCTTGTGTAGCCGTCGCCGACAAGCAGCAGCGCCTTCATTTCGGAGGGGACGGTCATCGGAACACTCCTTGCTTGGACCTGCCGGCGGCGCCGGGTGACGAATGCCGGCGCTCAGACCTTTTCCTGCGTGTATTTCTTCAGTTCGGTCCGCGCCACTTGGCGGCGATGCACGGCATCAGGCCCATCGGCAAGGCGCAATGTCCGCAGATGCGTCCATGAGCGCGCCAGCGGCGTGTCCTGGCTGATGCCTTGCGCGCCGAACATCTGCACCGCCTCGTCGGTGACTTTGAGCGCGACGCGCGGCGCGATCACCTTGATCTGGCTGATCCAGGGTGCTGCGGCGCGCGCATCGCCCTGGTCGATCATCCATGCCGCCTTCAGGCAGAGCAGCCGCGCCATCTCGATCTCCATGCGGCATTCGGCGATGATGTCGAAATTGGCGCCGAGTTTTGCCAAGGGCTGGCCGAAGGCCTCGCGGTGCACGGAACGCTGGCAAAGCATCTCCAGCGCCATTTCGGCCTGGCCGATGGCGCGCATGCAGTGATGGATTCGGCCGGGGCCGAGCCGCCCCTGCGCGATCTCGAACCCCCTGCCCTCGCCAAGGATCAGGTTCGATGCGGGCACCCGCACATTGTCGAAGCGAAGATGCATGTGGCCGTGCGGCGCATCATCGTCGCCATAGACCTGCATGGCCCGGACCTTGGTCACGCCCTTTGCGTCGGAAGGCACCAGGATCATCGAATGCCGCCTGTGTTTCGGCTCTTCGTCGGCACCGGTCCTAACCATGACGATGTAGATGGAGCAGCGCGGATCGCCGGCGCCGGAAGCCCACCATTTCTCGCCGTTGAGCACATAGTCGCCGCCCTGGCGCTCACAGCGCATCGCAATGTTGGTGGCGTCGGACGAGGCGACATCCGGCTCGGTCATCAGGTAGGCCGAGCGGATCTTGCCGTCTAGCAGCGGCTCGAGCCACGCCTTCTTGTGGTCGGCCGATCCATACCGTTCCAGCACCTCCATGTTGCCGGTGTCGGGCGCCGAGCAGTTGAAGGTCTCGGCGCCGAGATGCGCCTTGCCCATCTCCTCGGCAAGATAGGCGTATTCGACGGTGGACAGGCCGTAGCCGCGCTCCGAGCCGGTCAGCCAGAAGTTCCACAGGCCGCGCTCCCGTGCGGTCTTCTTCAGCCCTTCGAGGATTTCACTCTGGCGCGCGCTATGGACCCAGCGGTCGCCTTGCTTGCCCACTTCGCCGAGGAATTCCTTGTCGAGCGGCATGATCTCGTCGCGCACCATGGCCGCGACGCGCGCGTGGATCGGCTTCAGCCGCTCGGTCATGCCGAGATTCATCTCCGTCATCGCTAACCCTTCATGCAGGCCAGGCATTTTACCCGTGGCAAGGATGACCGTACTTCGGATAGCCTTGTCAACGCGAACTGTTTTGCCTGCACACCGAGGCCCGCATACCAAGGTAGGGCGCGGAGGATTGTGATGAGCTATCTGGACGAGCTGTTTTCGGTGGCCGGCAAGACCGCGCTGGTGACGGGAGCGGCGACCGGCATCGGCCGCATGGCGGCAACCGCGCTGGTGAATGCAGGCGCGAGCGTCATGATCGCCTCGCGCAAGGGCGAGGATTGCATCAAGGTCGCCGGTGAACTGAACGGGCTTGGCGCACCTGGCCGGGCCGAAGGCTTCGCCGGCGATGTGTCCAGCGAAGCCGGCATTGCCGCACTCGTCGCCGAGGTCAAGGCGCGGACCGACCACCTGAACATCCTGGTCAACAATGCCGGTGTATCCTGGGGCGCGCCGCTGGAGAGCTTTCCCTATTCCGCCTGGGCGAAAGTGCTCGGCGTCAATGTCACCGCGGTCTTCCATCTGACGCGCGAATTGCTGCCGCTGCTCGATGCCGCCGCCAGCGATGCCGATCCGGCGCGGGTGATCAATCTTGGATCGGTGATGGGCACACAGCCGCTCGCCGACGACGCCTATTCCTACACCGCGTCGAAGGCCGCGGTTCATCATCTGACGCGCACCCTCGCGCTCGAGTTCGCCGCTCGCCGCATCACCGTCAACGCCTTCGCCCCCGGCCCCTTCCAGAGCCGCATGACGGCTTTTGCCACCGGCACGGAAGAGCAAGCCAGGCATGTCGGCAACCATGTTCCGATCGGACGTATCGGCGCACCGGATGACATTGCCGGCGCAACACTCTATTTGTGCAGCCGTGCAGGCAGCTATGTCACCGGCGCCATCCTGCCGATCGACGGCGGACAGTCAGTGCAGCATGGGCTGACCTTGTTCAAGGAATGACATTTTCCGGCCGGAGCCGGGGGTGAACTGGAGGACATCCGCGTGGAACCGATCAGTCTCGATGTACTTCTGGCCAGTGTCGGCAAGGAAGTTGGCGTGTCGCCGTGGCGGGTGGTCACGCAACGCATGATCGACCAGTTCGCCGACGCCACCGACGATCACCAGTTCATCCACTGCGATCCGGAGCGCGCCATGCGCGAGACGCCGTTCGGCGGCACCATCGCGCATGGCTTCCTGTCGCTGTCGCTGTTGTCGGCGATGACCTTCGAGACCATGCCACCGCTGGAAAACGGCAAGATGGGCGTCAACCACGGCTTCGATTCGCTGCGCTTCCTGGCGCCGGTGAAGACCGGCGCGCGCATCCGCACCCGTTTTGTGCTGGCCGACGTCAAGGTCAGGCCGTCGGGCTGGGTGCAGACCGCGCATGACGTGACGATCGAGATCGAAGGCTCCAAGAAACCGGCGCTGACCGCCCGTTGGCTGACGCTGACCTTGATCGAACGCCAGCCCGAGACGGCATGAGCGATCCGAACGTTCTCGACCAGGCAGCACTGGCGCCCTATCTCGAGGCCACCATCACCGGCTTCACCGGGCTTGCCTCCATCGAAAAATTCAAATCCGGCCAATCGAACCCGACTTACCTTTTGACCGCGCAAAGCGGCCGCTACGTGTTGCGCGCCAAGCCGCCCGGGCAACTGCTGAAATCGGCGCATCAGGTCGACCGCGAATTCACCGTGATGAGCGCGCTTGCCGGCACCGCCGTGCCGGTGCCCAGGATGCTGCATCTGTCGGCGGAGGACTCGCCGATCGGCCGTATGTTCTACGTGATGGATTTCCTCGACGGCCGCATCCTCTGGGATCCGGCGCTGCCTGAGGCCCGCGACAACGACGAACGCGCCGCCATCTACGATGCCATGAACGCAACGCTCGCAGCGCTGCACGATGTCGATGTCGGGGCCGCGGGTCTCAACGATTTCGGCCGGCCGGGTAATTATTTCGAGCGCCAGTTGGCCCGCTGGACCGCCCAGTATCGCGCCTCGGAAACCGGTACCATCGCCGATATGGACCGGCTGATTGCCTGGCTGGAGACGCATAGGCCCGCCGATGACGGCCGCGTTTCGCTGGTGCATGGCGACTACCGGCTGGACAATCTGATTTTTGCCGCCGACCGGCCGACGGTTCTGGCGGTGCTCGACTGGGAATTGTCGACGCTCGGGCACCCCTTTGCCGACATCGCCTATCAGTGCATGCAATGGCGCCTGCCGCACGCCTCGGGCTTTCGCGGCCTGGGCGGCATCGACCGTCGCGCGCTCGGCCTGCCCTCCGAAGAGGACTATGTCGTCGCCTACTGCCGGCGACGCGGGCTGGACGGCATCGGTGACTGGACCTTCTTCCTGGCCTTCTCCTTCTTCCGTCTGGCGGCGATCTGCCAGGGCGTCTTCAAGCGGGCATTGGACGGCAACGCCTCCAATCCCGACAAGGCCAGAACCTATGGCGAGGCGGTAAAACTGCTTTCGCATCTCGCCGCAAAGCTGACCGACCAGGAGGCGTGATGGGCCGTTTTGCGGGAGCAACCGTGCTGATCATCGGTGCGACCGGCGGGCTTGGCCAGGGTGCGGCGAAAGGCTTTGCCGCTGAAGGCGCGCGGCTGGTGCTGTCGGATATCGACGAAAGGGCGCTGGCCGACCTTGCGGCCACGCTGCAGGCCGAAACGGCGACCCTTGCCGGCGACATCGCCGACGAAAAACTGTCCGAGGACCTGGTCAGGCTGGCGGTCGAAAAGTTCGGACGGCTGGATGTCGCCATCAACAATGCCGGCATCGTGCAGAGCTTCGTGCGCTTGCCGCAGGTCCCCTCGGATGAGGCCCGCCGCGTGCTAGAGGTCGATCTGCTCGGCGTCTTCTATGCCATGAAGCATCAGATCCCGCAGATGGAGCGGCAGTTCAAGGCGACCGGCAAGGGCGGCGCCATCGTCAACATCGCTTCGGCCGCCGGCCTGTCCGGCGCGCCGAAACTCTCGGTCTATGCCGCCGCCAAGCACGGCGTCATCGGCTTGACCCGCTCGGCCGCGGTCGAATACGCCACCAAGGGCCTGCGCATCAACGCCATCTGCCCCGCCCACACGAGGACGGCGATGGTCGACAGCTTCGTGCGCGTCTCCGGCGCGCCGGAAGCGGAGGCGTTGGCGGAGCTGACGCGTGGCGTGCCGATGAAGCGGGTGGCGGAAGTCGACGAAATCACCACCGCCATCCTGTTTGCCGCCGATCCGGCAAACTCCTTCATGACCGGCCATGCGCTGGCCGTCGACGGCGGCATCGGTGCGATCTGAAGCATGCCGTTTGGGAACCTGTCGCGCCCTTGTCCGTTTTCGTACAGCGTATATAATTTAGCCAGGTACCAACCAACCAAAGGCACGAGATCTTGCCGCCGAGCGTCCAGACACGCCGCGAGAAACAAAGGGCCGAACTGCGCTCCGAACTGGTCGAGGCCGCGCACAAGCTCGTCCAGGAAGAAGGTTATGAAGGCCTGACCATCCGCAAACTGGCCAAGCGGGTCGGCTACGCGCCGATGTCGGTCTATTCCTATTTCGCCGACAAGCAGGACATCCTGTTCGCCCTGGCCGAGGATGCGTTCGAGATGCTTGCCCGCCGCATCGAAGAGCATTCGTCCGACGATCCGATCGAGGCATTGCAGGCGGTCATGACCGAGTATGCCGCCTTCGGGCTCGGCAATCCCAACGAATATCGCACCGTGTTCATGACCGAGAAGACCAAGCTGCCGGAAGGCAGGAGCTATGAGGGCATGGAAGAGAGCAACCCGGCGATGAACGCGCTGATCAGCAGGGTCGAGGCCTGTGTCGCCGCCGGCAAGCTGCAGGGCGACCCGCGCGCCATCGCCACCATGCTGTGGGCGGTCGGCCACGGCACGATCTCGCTGCTGATCACCTTTCCGTTCTATCCGTTCGGCGACCCGCAGGCTTTCGTGAAGCGGATGTGCGATTTCACGCTAGCCACGCTGAGCACGCAGACCGTGCCGCCGCTGACCGAAACGCCGGTCAAGTGCTGAGCGGGCGTCCTTCACAGGCTCTGACAACCACGACCAACGTCCGGTTGGAGTGCGCGGCTGCGCCAGAACGCCGCGATTTTCGGCGTTCAATAAAAGTTCAATAAAATTCATTCGTACATGTACGTTTCTGACTTGAACGTCGGCATCGCCAGACGTATGTGTACGCTGTATCGTACACGTACGGAAAGAATTCAACGGTCGAAACGGAGACTGACGATGAAAACGACACTCCTCACCCTGGCCGCCGTGCTGGCACTTTCCGGCTCGGCCTTCGCCGGCAGCACCACCCACCCGGTCAAGCAGGCGCCTGCTGCGACCTGCGTCGACACCAGGACCCACGTGAAGCTCGATTGCGCTCCCACCGGCTCGGTCGAGAAGAAGGGTTCCACGGAGAACACCGCTGACGGCAAGGGCCCGCGGCTCGGCATCAGCATCAATCCGTGGATCGTGCCCAGCACATTCTGAGACAAAATCAAACGCCGAGGCCGGCGCAAATTGAAAGCCGGCCTGGCGAGCAGTTTGGTCTAAACGACGCCGCCTCGGTTGGCGGCACCGGACTGCCCCAGTAGAACGCTGACGCGTAGCCCGGCCTGGCCCATCAACTCAGGCCCTTGTCACCGTCGGCATGCAGGCGCAGCCCTTTCTGGACGATCTTCTCCTTGGCGGCATCCGTCGGCACGTTCGGCGCATTGGTGATGCCGGACCATGCCGGCGCCGGGTTGTGCGCCCAGTGCACGGCGTTGCGCAACACCTGTTGCACGCCCTCATTGTGATAGATCGGATAGGTTTCGTGGCCGGGCGAGAAATAGAAGATCCTGCCGGCACCGCGCTGGTAGGTCAGCCCGGACCGGAACACCTCGCCGCCCTCGTACCAGGACACGAACACCGTCTCGAGCGGCTCCGGCACCGCGAATGGCTCGCCATACATCTCCGTCTCGCCAATCTCCAGGCACTCGCCGATGCCCTGCGCGATCGGGTGGCTGCGGTTGATCGCCCAGACGCGCTCGCGCTCGCCCGCCTCGCGCCATTTCAGCGAACAGGGCGTGCCCATCAGCCGCTTGAATATCTTCGAGTAGTGGCCGGAATGGAGCACGATCAGCCCCATGCCTTCCCACACCCGCTTCTGCACCCGCTCGACGATCTCGTCCTTGACCTCGCCATGCGACCTGTGGCCCCACCACAGTAGGACATCGGTGGTGGCCAGGCGCTGTTCGCTCAAGCCGTGCTCGGGTTCCTGCAAGGTGGCGGTGGTCGCCTCGATACCCTTGTCCTGGTTGAGCGCCGCAGCAATCGTGCCATGCATGCCCTTTGGATAGAGGTCGCGCACGGCGGCATTGGTCTGCTCGTGGACGTTCTCGCCCCAAACGATGGCCTTTGTCGGCATTTTTCTCTCCCAAAGCGCTTTAAATAGCATGTCCGATGGGATTGAGAAGGCCCGATCCGGCCTGGTCCGATGGAAACTACCTCGTGCGCTTCTTGCGGCCGGCCACAGTCTTGGCCTTGCCCGGCTTCGCGGGACCGCCGGGGATGGCCGTTCCCGTTATCGACACCGGATCGCTGGCCGGAAAGGTGTCCTCGAGGCCTTCCTCGAGTTCTTCTTCGGCGCTTGAGCCTTCGTTCTTCTCATGTTCGAGCGAACGAACGGCAGGGCTCTTCTTGACCGGCGACTTCGGCGCGGAATTCGACGGCATCGGCATTCTCCCTCGGCGTGCGGATGCAGAACGAGCGTGCCCTGCAAAACGTTCCGAGTTCAGACCGCGGCGTCCCGCGATCCCTCGGACAGGAAAGTAAAGACATAGTCCGAGAAGGAACGCCAGCACTCGACCCGGAAGCCATCGGCCGCCGTGCGCAACAGCACGATCTCGGCCTTGCCCAGAATCGTGCGCGAAGCCGCTCCGACCGGGAAGGCATCGAGCGACAGATCCTGCGGGCAGCCAGAATTGATCGCCGCGGCCGCGCCGGCGCCCGTCACTCCGATCGCGATGTTGCGATGCGAGATACCGACGGCCGAATGGAGGGCGGAAACCGCCGCGCAGTCGGCGAGCGGATCGTTGCCGGCCTCATCGATGACCAGCCATTCGTCGGGACCAAGCCACAGAGCGGTGCGGCCGGCCTTCGTGGCCGAGGTCTTCGACTTTTTCGGCAAGGTCACGCCAAGCGCCTTGGAAAGGGCGGCAGTCGAAGCCTCCGGCGCGCGCAGCGAGATGCGCTCGGCCGGCGGCAGCACCTCGACCTTGGCGCCAGTCGCGGCGGTGCTGCGTCCAGCTAGCGCCGGACGGCGCTCGACCGAAGGCGATGCAACCGAAGTCGTCTTCTTTGCTGCGGCTTTAGCCATTGAGGCGCCCTCCCGTCTCGTCGAAGAACACCATGCCGGAAACCTCCACTTCGATCACCCCGTTCGGCATCGGCACGTAGAGAGTGTCACCCATGCGGTCGCGGCCGCCGGCGACCAGCGCAAGGGCAATCGAGCGGCCGCAATTTTCCGACCAATAGCTCGAGGTGACGTGGCCGATCATCTTCATCGGGATCGCCTGCTTTGGATCCTCGACGATCTGAGCGCCCTCTTCCAGCACCACCTTGGGGTCCTTGGTCTTCAGGCCGACCAGTTGCTTGCGGCCCTTGGCGACCAGATCCGGCCGCGCCATGCCGCGGATACCGACGAAATCGGCCTTCTTCTTGCCGACGGCCCAGTCGAGAGCGGCATCGTTCGGCGTCACCGTGCCGTCGGTATCCTGGCCGACGATGATGTAGCCTTTTTCGGCGCGCAGCACGTGCATCGCCTCGGTGCCGTAGGCCGCCGCACCATGCTTCTGGCCCTCGGCCCACAGCGCTTCCCAGACGGCCTGGCCATAGTCCGCCGGCACGTTGACCTCGAAGCCACGCTCGCCGGTGAACGACATGCGGAACAGCCGGGTCGGTACGCCGCAGATCTTGCCTTCGCGCACCGACATGTGCGGCAGCGCCTCGTCGGACATGTCGATGCCTTCGACCAGCGGCGCGATGATGTCACGCGACTTCGGTCCCTGTACGGCGATGACCGCCCATTGCTCGGTGATCGAGGTCAGCCAGACATTGAGTTGCGGGAACTCGGTCTGGAGATAATCCTCCATGTGGTTCATGACGCGCGGCGCGCCGCCGGTCGTCGTCGTCACATGGAAGCGGTCTGGCGCCAGCCTGCCGACGACGCCGTCATCATAGATGAAGCCGTCCTCGCGCAGCATGATGCCATAGCGGCAGCGGCCTGGCTCCAGCTTCTCCCACGGATTGGTGTACAGCAGTTCCATGAACTTGGCCGCATCCGGCCCGACCACTTCGATCTTGCCGAGCGTCGAGGCATCGAACAGGCCGGCCGTCTTTCGCACCGCGACGCATTCGCGGTCGACCGCGGCGTGCATGTCTTCACCCCCCTTGGGGAAATACCAGGCGCGCTTCCACTGTCCGACATCCTCGAACACGGCGCCTTGCGCCTCGCCCCACGGATGGATCGCCGTCTTGCGCGTCGGGTCGAACAGCGGCCCGCGCGCGTGGCTGACGATCGCGCCGAAGGTGACAGGCGTATAGGGCGCCCGGAACGTGGTCAGGCCGACTTCCGGGATTGGCTTGCCAAGTACCTCGGCGGCAATCGCCAGGCCGTGCATGTTGGAGGTCTTGCCCTGGTCGGTCGCCATGCCGTTGGTGGTGAAGCGCTTGACGTGCTCGATCGAGCGCATGCCCTCATGCACCGCCTGGCGGATATCCTTGGCGGTGACGTCGTTCTGGAAATCGACAAAGGCCTTGACCGTGGTGTCCGGCCCGGCGCCGGGGGCAGCCCCCAGCATGCCACGCGACCAGCTCTCCGAGGCGTCGACCTTCGGCTTGTTGCTCTTGGCGGTTTTAGCAGCGGCATCTTTCGCTGCCTTCTCGCCGGCCGCATAAGCCTCGTCGATCGTCGCCGACAGCCCGTCGGTGCCGTTGCAGGCGCCGACCGAGACGCAATCCTGCGCATAGGTGCCCGGCACGAAGCGCTTGGTCTCGTCGTTGAAAGCGACCTTGCCGCGCGACTGCGAGAACAGATGCACCGACGGCGTCCAGCCGGCTGACATCAGGATCGCATCGACCGGGATGGTGCGTTCGCCGCCGCCATTCTTCGGCTGCACGGTCATCGACGACACCCGCAATTTGCCGCCGGCGCGGATCACCGCGCGGCCGAAATTGACCTCGATGCCGAGCGCCCTCGCCTCGTCGATCACCGGTCCGGTTGGATGGTCGCGCAGGTCGACGATCGCCGCCACGTTGACGCCGGCCTTCTTAAGGTCGATCGCCGCCGCATAGGCGGAATCATTGGCGGTGTAGACGCCGACATTCTTGCCGACAGCGACGCCATAGTGGTTGAGATAGGTGCGCGCCGAACCGGCCAGCATGATGCCCGGCCGATCATTGTCGGCGAACACCATGTGCCGTTCGATGGCGCCGGAGGCCAGCACCACGCGCTTGGCCCTGACCTGCCACAGCCGCTCGCGCGGCAGGTCGTGGCCGGGGGCGGAGAGATGATCGCTGACGCGCTCGACTAGGCCGACGAAATTCTGCGCGTAGTAGCCGAAGGCCGTCGTGCGCGGGAGCACGCGGACATTGTCCATGCCTTGAAGCCTGGCAATCGCCGCCTGCGCCCAGGCAAAACCGTACTGGCCATCGATCCCGGCACCGGTCTCGAAACGCAGGCTGCCGCCGAACTCTGCCTGCTCGTCGGCGAGGATGACGCGCACGCCGGTCTCGGCCGCGGCGAGTGCTGCCGCGATGCCGGCGGCACCGCCGCCCAGCACCAGCACGTCGCAATGCGCATAGCGCGACGAATAATGGTCGGGATCAGGTTTATCCGGGGAAATGCCAAGGCCGGCCGCGGCGCGGATCTTCGGCTCGTAAAGGCTCTTCCAGGCCGCTTTCGGCCACATGAAGGTCTTGTAGTAGAAACCGGCAGAAAACAGCGGCGACGCGATGTCGTTGACCGCGCCGACGTCGAAGGACAGCGACGGCCAGCGGTTCTGCGACTGTGCTTCAAGCCCGTCATAGAGCTCCTGCACGGTGGCCCGCACGTTCGGCGTCTTGCGCGCCGCGTCACGCTTGATCTCGACCAGCGCGTTGGGCTCTTCCGCGCCCGCCGACAGGATGCCGCGCGGGCGGTGATATTTGAATGAGCGGCCGACGAGATGAACGCCATTGGCAAGCAGCGCCGAGGCCAGCGTATCGCCCTCGATACCGGTGTAGGACTGGCCATCGAAGTTGAACCGCGCGGTCTTCGCCTGCTTGAGGCGACCGGCACCGGGAATGCGGAACGCGCCGCTCATTTGGCAACCACTTCGTTAGAGATTATGGGCAGCTTCGACGGCTTCGGTTCGCCGGCCCTGTAGGTCATGATGAACTTGTCGGTGACGGTGTCGCGCACCGCATTGAAGAAGCGCGCGCAGCCATGCATGTGCCGCCAGCGCTCATAGATGATGCCCTTGGGATTCGAGCGGATGAAGAAGAACTTTTCGAAATCGTCGTCGCTCTCGCCAGCCATGTTGGCCGAGCGCGCGATATGCGCCTCGCCGGCGTTGCGGAACTCGAGTTCCGGGCGCTCTTCCTCGCAATAGGGGCAGCGGATGAGAAGCATTTGGTTCGTTCCTACAATTCGCCGTTGCCGACATGAGCGCCGGCGGGTTGGTCGCAAAGCCTCTGGCCCATGGCGGCAAAAGGCGCGACGAGCCGGATGCGCTCCTCCACGCTTGCGGCCGGACGAAACAGGTCGCGGTACGCCATGTTGCCGATGGTGAGTTGCATCGGATCGGTCGTGACGATGACGCGGCGCGGCTCGAATGTGTCGTCCTCATCCTGGTCGGAAGGCATGTTCTCCAGGAACATGACCACCTTCTGGCCGCCGCTCCACACACAGGCCAGGATGCCGTCATCGACGGAAAACGGCCAGTTGGCCTCGTTCCCGGCGCGGCTGATCGGCTGCGTGCGCACTTCGTCCGCCGAGGGAAAATGGAACATGCCCTGTTCCCCCGCCAGCATCAGCGGCATGGCGACAGCCATCTGCGCCATCATCAGTGCGCCACCGCCGCCGCCGCCGCCTCGTCGATGAGTCGGCCGGTGCGGAAGCGCTCGATGGTGAAGGGCGCGTTGATCGGATGCGGATCATCCTTGGCGATGGTGTGGGCAAAGACATGGCCGGAGCCCGGCGTCGCCTTGAAGCCGCCCGTGCCCCAGCCGCAATTGACATAGAGGCCGGGCACCGGCGTCTTGGCCAGGATCGGCGAGCGGTCGGGTGTGACGTCGACGATGCCGCCCCATGAGCGCAGCATCTTCATGCGCGTGAAGATCGGGAACATCTCGCAGATGGCGTCGAGCGTGTGCTGCAATATGTGCAGGCCGCCGGTCTGCGAATAGGAGACGTACTGGTCGGTGCCGGCGCCGATGACCAGCTCGCCCTTGTCGGACTGCGAGATATAGGCATGCACCGTGTTCGACATCACCACGCAAGGCACCACCGGCTTGACCGGCTCCGACACCAGCGCCTGCAGCGGATAGCTTTCCAACGGCATGCGCACGCCGGCCATGTTCATGATGACGGACGAGTGGCCGGCGGCAACGACGCCGACCTTCTTGGCGCCGATGAAGCCGCGCGTCGTGTCGACGCCCATGACCGCGCCGTTAGCCGCCCGCTTGACGCCGGTGACCTCGCAATTCTGGATGATGTGGACGCCGCGCGCCGAGGCGCCGCGGGCATAGCCCCAGGCCACGGCATCGTGGCGCGCCGTGCCGCCGCGGCGCTGCAAGGCCGCACCGACGACGGGATAGCGCGCATCCTTGGAGGTGTTTAGCGGCGGGCAGAATTCCTTCGCCTGCTCCGGCGTCAGCCATTCATTGTCGATGCCGTTCAGCCGGTTGGCGTGGACATGACGCTTCAGCACCTGGATGTCGTGCACGTTGTGGGCCAGCATCATGACGCCACGCGCCGAATACATGACGTTGTAGTTGAGCTCCTGGCTGAGCCCGTCCCACAGCTTCAGCGCATGGTCGTAGATGCCGGCGCTCTCGTCATAGAGATAGTTCGAGCGGATGATGGTGGTGTTGCGGCCGGTGTTGCCGCCGCCGAGCCAGCCTTTTTCCAGCACCGCGACATTGGTGATGCCGTGCACCGTGGCGAGGTAATAGGCGGTGGCCAGGCCATGACCGCCGGCGCCGACGATGATGACGTCATACTCCTTCTTCGGCTCAGGCGAGGACCACTGCTCCTCCCAGCCCTTGTGGCCGCGCATGGCCTCGCGGGCGATGGCGAATACCGAATATTTCTTCAACGTTCCAGCCTCGCAAATGGCGGCAGGGCATTCTATCGACCCCGGCGCGCGAGGTGTATCACTAGCGAAACGCAGCTTCCACCCTTGCGCTGTTTGCGACGGCGCTTGCCGTTTTGCGCCGCGCCGAAAATGACGCATGCGATCTGGTAGCCATGGCTGCCTTCAGTCACATTGCCTGTCGCGGGACTCGGGAGGCAATTATGGGCAACGCCTGGTGGAATTTGACGTTGCGCTTCCTGCTGGAGCTTGCCGCCTTGCTTGGCCTCGGCTTGTCGGGCTGGGGTCTCTCCGATGGATTGTGGCGGTGGCTCCTGGCCCTGGCCTTGCCGCTCATTGCGGCTGCCTTGTGGGGGACCTTCGCCGTGCTCGACGATCCCAGCCGGTCGGGCCGCGCCCCGGTGCCCGTACCGGGTGCGGTGCGTCTGGCTCTGGAGCTCGTCATCCTGTTCGGCGGCGCGGCTGGGTTCTATCTGACAGGCCGCATGACCACAGGCATCGTCATGGCTCTGCTTATCGTCATCAGCTACGCATTCTCGCTCGATCGCCTCAGCTGGTTGTTGAAGCAATAGTTCGCCCTACCGGCGTCGCCTTTCGCGAGTCGCTCCCTCCAACGACCAGCCGCAAGAAACGAACTGCGCAGGTATCGGGTGTCGCGGGTAGGTGTGGCCTGCGATCAAGGGACCTCGTTGCCGGCACCAGTCGGCCAGACAGGACCGACAGAAGGACGACAGCCATGCTCGCACTCGCCAACAAGATCGCCATCGTCACCGGCGCCAGTTCCGGCATCGGCCGCGCCACCGCGAAACTCTTCGCCGAGGAAGGCGCCAAGGTCATCGTCGCCGCCCGCCGCCAGGCCGAGCTCGATGCGCTGGCGGCCGAGATAGCCGACGCCGACGGCACGGCCGTCGCCCTTGCCGGCAATGTCCGCGACGAAGCCTATGCGAAAGCCCTTGTCGATCTGGCGGTCGAAAAATTCGGTGGGCTAGACATCGCCTTCAACAACGCCGGCGCCGTCGGCCAGATGGGGCCGATTTCGGAACTGTCGCTGGATGGATGGCGCGAGACGCTCGACACCAACCTCACCAGCGCGTTTCTCGGCGCGAAATATCAGGTGCCGGCGATGATCGAGCGCGGCGGTGGTTCGCTGATCTTCACTTCCACCTTCGTCGGCAACACCGTCGGCATGCCCGGCATGACCAGCTATGCCGCGAGCAAGGCCGGGCTGATCGGGCTGACGCAGGTGCTGGCCGCCGAATATGGCCCAAAGGGCGTGCGGGTCAACGCGCTGCTACCCGGCGGCACCGACACTCCGGCCGCGACCTTCAAGACCCCTGAATCGCGGGCTTTCGTCGAAAACCTGCATGCGTTGAAGCGTGTCGCGACACCGGAAGAGATCGCCCGTTCGGCCCTTTACCTTGCCTCCGACGCATCGAGCTTCACCACGGGAGCCGCGCTGTTTGCCGATGGCGGCGTGTCGATCAACCGGACGTGAAGGCTTTTCCCCGCCAGGATGCATGTTCATTGTCGCAAGGTGGACGGCCGGTCTTGCTTTTTCCGTGCGATTTGGCGATGCCGTTTCCTGTCGAAACGGGTGTTTTGCCAATACAGGTCCTGGAACCATGATGCTGATCAGAACCTACGTGGCTGCGAGTGCAATCGAAGGCGTCGGCGTGTTCGCCGCCGAGCCGATCAAGAAGGGCGCCTCGATCTGGCGGCTCGATCCGGATTTCGACCGATTGATTCCGATGGAAAAATACGAGGCAGCCCCCTCGCATCTGAGGGAATTGCTCGACCGCTATGCCTATCCAAGCCCGGACCGTCCCGGCTTCATGGTCTATGAGGTCGACAATGGGCGTTTCATGAATCACGCCGAACGGCCGAATACGGATTTTTCGCAGTATGGCGGCGCCATCGCCACCCGCGACATCGCGGCCGGGGAGGAGATCACGTGCGACTATGGTGAGTTCTTCGAGGATTTCGAGCGGCTTCACCTCGCTACGGCGTAGTCGGCTCCCGATCCAGCGGCAAACCGGCTGCGGTTTGCCGCTGATGTTCATTTCGGCTGTGGACAGCGCGGCCTGATTCTGCTATCAGCCGCCACAATTCGTGGTGTAGATCGCCGCGGAGGCTTGTGGCTATGGCCGCTTGCCTGTTGATATCAAACCCGAAAGACAGGATTGCCCGTGCAGGTACTCGTCCGCGACAATAACGTTGATCAGGCGCTTCGCGCGCTCAAGAAGAAGATGCAGCGCGAAGGCATTTTCCGCGAAATGAAGATGCGCGGCCATTACGAGAAGCCTTCCGAGAAGCGTGCCCGTGAAAAGGCCGAAGCCGTGCGCCGCGCCCGCAAGCTGGCCCGCAAGCGCGCACAGCGCGAAGGCCTGCTGCCGATGACGCCGCGTCCGGTTGCTGCTGGCGCCGCCGGCGGTGCAGGTGGTGCTCCGCGCCCGCCGCGGTTCTAACGCCAATTTTTCGTCCTTTTCGAAGGATACCAGAGGTGGCGCGATGCGGAATCGCCGCCACCTTTTTGTTTAGGGCGACATGCGTCCACTTGAACGCTCAAAAGACGCTCTAACGCTTTACGACAATTTTGACCCGGCCCGGAGGGGGGACCCGGACCCGAGTGACGCGACTGAAGTGAGGACAGGGCAGACATGAACGCAATCAGCGTGGAGCGCAGAACCCCATTGCGCGGCTTTGCCCTGACGGCAGCCCTGCTTTCCGGGTTGGCGCTGGCCGGCTGCCAGACGGCGGGCCCTACAGGCGAATTCAACAACATCGACAAGGCGCAAGGCTCGAGCGAGAACATCTCCTCGCTGTCGGCGGTGATTCAGCGCAATCCCAAGGATCCCGAAGGCTACAATGTGCGCGGCTCCGCTTATGGCCGTGGCGGCCAGTACCAGGCGGCGCTCCAGGATTTCAACACCGCCATCCAGCTCAACCCGAATTTCTACCAGGCCTACTCGAACCGTGCGCTCATTCAGCGCTTCCTCGGCAATCAGAAGGCCGCGCTCGACGACTACAACCGTTCGATCCAGATCAATAGCAATTATGACGCCGCCTATATCGGCCGCGGCAATCTCTACCGCAAGGCGGGTCGCACCCAGGATGCCTTCAACGACTTCCAGAAGGCAATCCAGCTCGACACCACCGATGCGCGCGCTTACCACAATCGCGGCCTGATCTATCAGAGCCAGGGCCAGCACAAATTCGCCATCGAGGATTTCTCGACCGCCATCTCGCTAGCGCCGGACGCCGCCGAGCCCTACAACGGCCGCGGCCTTTCCTATCTGGCCACCAACGACGAAGACAACGCCTTTGCCGACTTCAACATGGCGATCAAGCTCGACGGCAAGAACGCCGAGGCCTGGGCCAATCAGGCGCTGATCTACGAGCGGCGCGGCGACAAGGTCAGGGCGGGGAAATCCTACCGCGAAGCCGTGCATCTTGATCCGACCTACCAGCCGGCCAAGGATGGCCTCGCCCGCGTCAGCGGTGCGACTTAGGCGCCAATCAAAGCGCTGCCCGTTGTGCGCCCGAACTAGCGCGCGACTCTCGAAAACCCATCAATCCGGCAACCGCGCATTAACCCCGGCGGCAAGGTGTTGGCGCGTGCCTTGTTCGCGCCAAGTTTTCAGGGGAACGGTCTGGCCACCCAAGCCGTTATTCCAAGCAATTTGCGAAAGGACCCTCCCATGATCAAGAAACTCGCCTGCGCCGCGGCCCTCGCCACGACGGTGTTCGCCGCCGCCCCTGCCAGCGCCGGCAAGCTGCAGCTCGGAACGCTCGACTGCACCATTGATGGCGGCACCTCTTACATCGTCGCTTCCAACAAGGGCGTGTCCTGTGTCTTCCGCCCCTACCACCACGGACCGTCGGAGATTTACACCGGCGTCATCTCCAAGATCGGCGTCGATGTCGGCCAGACGCATCAGGGCCAGCTCGTCTGGGCCGTGCTGGCGGCAACGCGCGAACGTGATGCGGGCGATCTCGCCGGCAGCTATTATGGTGTCAATGCCGAGGCCAGCGTGGTGACAGGCGGTGGCGCCAATCTGCTGGTCGGTGGCTTCAACAGCGCCTTCATGCTGGAGCCGCTCAGCGTGCAAGCACAGACCGGCGTCAACCTCGCCGTCGCCGTGACCTCGCTGGAGCTGATCCACTCGCTCAAGTGATTGCATGGAGCCATGCGCTCCCACGACCCCTCTATTTACGGCGCGGAACCAGATAGGATGGTTCCGCGCCGTTTGATTCTTGGAGCGACACCCGGAAAAGAGTGAAACGGTTTTCCCGGGAAAAGCGCGTGGCGCTTTCCCTAGGGAATTGCGTCAAAACAAAGAGATAGAGCGGTTCCGAACCGCTGGGGGGACCGCATGCCAAAGACAGCCATCGCTGCTGCCATATTCGCCACCACGCTTGCCGGAGCGGCGCATGCGCAGGACAAAGGCATCGAACTCGGCGTGCTGGATTGCGCCATCGGCGGCGGCACCGGGTTCATCTTTGGCTCGAGCAAGGATTTAAGCTGCACCTTCAACCCCGCCGACAAGACCTTTGCACCGGAAGCCTATTTCGGCGCCGTCAACAAATACGGCCTCGACATCGGCACCACGAAGCAGACGGTGATGCAGTGGATCGTGCTGACACCGCTGAAGAACATCTACGCGCCGGGCGCGCTGGCCGGCGACTATGTCGGCGCCAGCGCCGAGGTAACGGCCGCCGTCGGCGCCGGCGCCAATCTCCTGGTCGGCGGCTCCTCGCAGGCCTTCACCCTGCAGCCACTCAGCCTGCAGACGCAGACCGGCATCAACCTCGCTATCGGCGTCAGTCAGTTCCAGTTGCGCAGCACCGAGAATTGATCGCCCGGTCGCCTGCCGAAAAAATCTCGAAAATTTCGCTTGAGCTCAACCCCGGTTGAGGTTTTACAAACCTGCCCCGACTGGAGCGGCGCCCTCGACGCGGCGCGCGATGCACGCTCCCGCCTGCGCATGGTCCTGCCGGAAACCCATACTGGCTTCTGGCGCCATGCGCTGGCATCGAGATATGGAAGGCAGGGGGGACATGACCGGAATCAGCACAAACAGGGTCGACTGGCGCGCTTTGTGGGCAAGCGGCGACCTGGCGCGTTTCTGCTTCATCAGCCTCGGCATCCTGCTGCACGCCACCAACGAGACGATGGTAGCGACGGTGATGCCGGCCATGGTCGGCGAACTGGCCGGCGTCCAGCTCGTCGGCTGGTCTCTAGCCATCTATGAGCTCGGCGCCATCGTTGCCGGCGCCGCGGCCGGACGGCTGGTGAGCTATGTGGCGCTGCGCACCAACGTGGTGGTCGCCGCCCTCCTCTATGCCACCGGGGCGCTGATCTGCGCCACCTCGCCTTCCATGCAATTGTTCCTTGCCGGCCGCCTGATCGAGGGGCTTGGCGGCGGCGCGTTGGTGTCGCTGGCCTTCGTCTCGGTCGAACGGCTGTTCTCGCGCGCCATCTGGCCGCAGCTTTTCGGCATCATGTCGGCGATCTGGGGCGTCGCCGCCTTCAGCGGCCCGCTTCTCGGCGCGATCATGACCGAGCTTTTGTCATGGCGCTGGGCCTTTGGCATCTTCACCTTCGGCGGCACTGCGATGGCGCTGGCGAGCCTGATTGTCCTCAACACGCCCGAGGCCACCAGGCCGCAGGCGACCGCGGGCAAGGCGCCGCCCTTCCCATTCGCAGCACTTGGCTGCCTTGCCGTCGCCGTGGTGCTGATCGCCTCGGCAGGCGTTGACATCGCCCTGCTGCGCTCGTCGGTGCTGATGGCCCTCGGCCTCATCGGCCTGGTGCTGTTCTTCTACATCGACGCGCTGAAGCCGCGCTCCCGGCTTTTTCCGGCGCGGCTGTTCTCTTGGCGCACACCGGTCGGCGCCGGCATGACCATGGTCGCCGCCTTTTCGGTGGCGACCTGTTCCTTCGGCGTCTACGGGCCGCTGATCCTGACCAGCCTGCACAACATCCCGCTGCTCACCACCGGCTACATCATCGCCGCCGAATCGATCGCCTGGTCGATCCTGTCGATCCTCGTCGCCAATGCGCCACCGCACCGCGAGCGGTTGATCATCGTTGGCGGCGCGCTGATGATCGCGGCAGGCATCGCCGGCTTTGCCTATACGATACCGCTGGGCTCCATTCCGCTGATCCTGCTTTGCGCCCTGCTGCAGGGTGGCGGCTTCGGCATCGCCTGGCCGTTCCTGACGCGCGTCATCGTTGCCTCCGCCCCGGAGGACGAGCAGACCATCGCCTCGGCTGCGGTGCCGACCATGCAGCGCATCGGCTATGCCGTGGGCGCAGCTCTTGCCGGCATCGTCGCCAATGCCAGTGGCTTTTCGGAAGGACTGAACCATGACGCGGCCGCGAATGTCGCGGCCTGGCTGTTTCTTGCCTTCGTGCCGCTCGGCATTTTGGGCTGCCTCGCGGCCTTGCGGACATCGTCGACGGCAAACCGCCTGCAGGAGGCTGTTGGCTAAAGCAATTCCAGGAAAGTGTGATACCCGGGAAAAGCGCATTGGCGCTTTCCCTCAGGAAATTGCGTTAAACAGCAACATCTAGCGTCAAACGGCCTCTATTCGACCTCGCGCAGTCGATAGCCGACACCGGTCTCGGTGGTGATGTAGCGCGGCTGGTCGGGGGTCTTCTCGATCTTCTGCCTGAGCTGCCGGACATACACCCGAAGATACTGCACGTCGGTGGAATCGCCCCAGACCTGCTTCAAAAGGAAATGATGGGTCAGCACCTTGCCGGCGTGCTGCACCAGGATGCGAAGGATCTCGTATTCCTTCGGCGACAGCTTGACGTCCTTGCCTTCGACCTTGACGATGCGTTTGACCAGATCGACGGACAGGTCGCCGGTCTGGAACACCGGCTTTTCACCTTGCTGCTGCAACTTGTGGCGCAGCGCCACGCGGATGCGGGCAACCAGCTCATTCATCCCGAACGGCTTGGTGACGTAGTCGTCGGCGCCAAGTTCCAGAGCCTGGACGATGCCGGCCTCGTCGGTGCGGCTGGACAGGATGACCACCGGAATGTCGAGGCCGTCGTCGCGCCATTTGCGCAACAGCTCGTGGCCGCCCATGCCGGGCAGGCCGAGATCGAGTAGGACGAGATCCGGCTTCTCCGCATCCATCAGTTCGATCGCTGCCTTGGCGTTCGGCGCCTCGCTGATCGCGTAGCCCTGGCTGCCGAGCCCGACACGAAGCAGCTTGCGGATCGGCGGCTCGTCGTCGACAACCAATATCCTGACGTTCGAGTTTGTCATGCCAAGTCACCCACTTCGTTGTCGTCCGTATTGGCGGCATCGAGATCGGGCTGGTTCGCCGGCTTCGGCATCTTGATGGTGAAGACCGCGCCCGAACGGTCGGTTCGGTTTGCCGCCGTGATCGTGCCCCCCATCGCCTCGACGAAGCCGCGGCAGATTGACAGGCCGAGCCCGGTGCCGGCGCGGACTTGGTCGCGCTTGCGCACCCGGTAGAACGTATCGAAAATCCGTTCCAGGTCGCCGGAAGGGATGCCCGGCCCTTCGTCCATGACCTGCAGGATAACAGAACCATTGTCGGTCCAGCCCTGTATCCGGATCGTCGAGCCGGGCGGCGCGTATTTCGCCGCATTGTCGAGGAGATTGAACAGCGCCTGCTCGAACAGCACGGGGTCGACTTTCAACATCGGCAAATCGCTGGGGATGTCGATCTCGGTCTTGTGCTCAGCGATGATTTTCCTGGCCCTCTGCAGGGCGGAACCGACGATGTCTCCGACATAATGGAAAGCATAGTTCGGCTCCATCGCGCCGGACTCGATCTTGGTCATGTCGAGCAGATTGGCGATGAAGCGGTTCAACCGCTCGGATTCGTCGAGCACGGTCGTCAAGAGCTCCACCCGGTCCTGTTCGGGAAGTGCCGGTGCGAATTCCCTCAGCGTGCCGGCCGCGCCCATGATGGCGGCGAGCGGCGTCTTCAAATCATGCGAGATGGACGTGAGAAGTGCCGAGCGCAGCCTGTCCGCCTCGGCCGCGAGCTTGGCGCGGTCGACGTCGGCGACGAGCTGGATGCGCTCGATGGCGACCGCCGCCTGGTCGGCCAGTGCATCGAGCAGGCGCTGCTGCTCGGGCGTCAGCAACGGACCCTGCTTGTCGTTGTCGAGGCCGACGACGCCGATTGCCGTGCGCCCGGTGCGCAAGGGAAGATAGAGGCGCTTGGCGCCCGGAAGCGTATCGGCGCCGCGTCCCGCGGCACGGTCATGCTCCCAGGCCCAGCGGGCGGCTGCGATGTCGGCCTCGGCCAGCGTGTCGTCGGGCGGATAGCCGGCCTTGACGGTGATCGTTCCGTCTTCGGGCAGCAACAACACCACCCGCAGCTTCAGCATCGAGGCGATCTGGAAGGCGGTGGCCCAGAGAACATCGTCGAGCGTGCCGGCACCGGCGAGCTTCTTTGAAAAGAGGTAGATGTCCTCGGTGGCTCGCGCCCGCGAGCGGGCGGCGATCGCCTGGCGCTGCACGCGCACCGTCAGATTGCTGGCAATGACGGCGACAACCAGGAAGACGCCGAGCGCAACGATGCTCTCCGGATCCCGGATCGTCAGTGTGTAGCGCGGCTCCAGGAAAAAATAGTTGAACGCAAGCGCGCTGGCGAGACAGGCATAGAGAGCCGGCCACAATCCGCCGGTCACCGCCGATGCCAGCACCCCGACGAGAAAGATGATGGCGAGGTTGCGAACGTCCAGGAACTGGTCGAGAAGGACGGCGAAGGCGAGCGAGCCCATGACATAGGCCGTGGCCTTGAGATAGGGCCATATCTGGAACTGCCACTGCTCGTCCGCCGCCCTGACGTTCCTCGACGTCGCCTCGGTGTTGCGTTCGTTTCCCGAAATGACATGGACGCTGATGTCACCGGCATTGCGGATGAGATCGTAGGTGAGCGAGCCCTCGATCAATTCGCGCCAGCGCGACCGGGTCGGCCTGCCGACCACGATATGGGTGAAATTGTTCGCCGTCGCATAACGCACGATGTCCTGCGCCAAGTTCTGACCCGGAATGGTCGTCACCTCGGCACCAAGCTGTTGGGCGAGGCGCAGGTTCGTGGCGAGCCGGTCCTTGTCCTCCTCGGGCATGCTGGCCGAGCGAGGGCTGTCGACATGCAGCGCCGTCCACGGTGCGCGAAGCCGGTCGGCCAGCCTGCGTGCATAGCGGACGCGGGCCGAGCCTCCCTGGCGCGCGTCGAGACAGACGAGGACCCTTTCGCCTGCAGCCCACGGCCCGGGAATGGCATGCGCCTGCATATGGATCAGCAACTGGTCGTCGACGCGCTGGGCGGTGCGGCGCAGCGCCAATTCCCTCAGCGCCGTCAGATTGCCGGGCGAGAAATAGTTCTCGATGGCGCGCTGGGCAGTGTTGGGGAAATAGACCTTGCCTTCCTCGAGCCGCTTGATCAGGTCGTCGGGGGTGAGATCGATGATCTCGACATCGTCGGCCTGGTCGATGATGGAATCGGGAACCGTCTCGCGGACCCTGACCTTGGTGATCTGGGCGACGACATCGTTCAGGCTTTCGACGTGCTGGATGTTGAGCGTCGTGTAGACGTCGATGCCTCGCGTCAGGATTTCCTGGACGTCGAGGTAGCGCTTGGGGTGGCGGCTGCCAGGCGCGTTGGTGTGGGCGAGTTCGTCGACGAGAACCAACGCCGGACGCCGGGCGAGGATGGCGTCGATATCCATCTCGTCGAGGACGCGCCCCTTGTAGTCGACCTTGCGGCGGGGAATGACCTCATAGCCCTCGACCAGGGCCAGTGTTTCCTTGCGGCCATGCGTCTCGACGACGCCGATCACCACGTCGACGCCGTCGGCCAGCCTGGCGCGGCCAGACATCAGCATCTCGTAGGTCTTGCCGACGCCGGGTGCCGCACCCAGGAATATTCTCAGGCGGCCGCGTTCCTCCCGCTCGGCATGATCGAGCAGCGCGTCGGGAGAAGGTCTGGTTTCGTTGCGGCTGTCGTCCGGCATCAGCATCGATCATGGATGGCGCCGGGGGTAGTGTCGATCCCCGGCACCCACCATTCACTATTTCGCGGCGTCCAGCGCAAGGTTGAGACCGAGCACGTTGACCACCGGTTCTCCCATGAAGCCGAGTTCCCTGCCCTCGACCTGGCTGTCGACAAGCGCCTTGACCTTGGCCTCATCGACGCCCCTGGCCTTGGCCACCCGGGCCACCTGGAAGTAGGCCGCTTCCGGGCTGATGTGCGGATCGAGGCCGCTGCCGGACGTCGTCACCAGGTCCATCGGTACGGGCTGATTCGGATTCTCCGCTTTCAGCTTTTCGGCATCGCCCTTGATGCGGTCGATCAGCTTGGGGTTGGTCGGGCCGAGGTTGCTGCCGCTGGAGGCAGCGGCGTTGTAGCCGTCGCCTGCTGCCGAAGGGCGGCCATGGAAGTACTTGTCGCTGACAAAGGCCTGGCCGATCCGTTCGGAGCCGACGACCTTGCCGTCCTTTTCGATCAGGCTGCCATTGGCCTGGCGCGGGAACAGCGCCTGGGCGATGCCGGTCATGCCGATCGGATAGATGAGGCCGGTCAGCACCGTGAAGAAGACGATCATGGTGATCGCGGGTCTTATCTGGGTGAGCATGGACGTATTCCTTAAGCGAGGCCGAGGGCGGTTACGATCATGTCGATCGCCTTGATGCCGACGAAGGGGACGATGATGCCGCCGAGGCCGTAGACGAGCAGGTTGCGGCTGAGCAGCGCGCCGGCGCCGATGGCACGATATTTGACGCCTTTCAGCGACAGCGGGATCAGCGCGATGATGATCAGCGCGTTGAAGATGATGGCCGACAGGATAGCGCTTTGCGGCGTCGCCAGATGCATGATGTTGAGCGCCTGCAGCGGGCCGGTCGTTTGCCCCGGCGCGACGTAGAACACGGCGAACATCGCCGGGATGATGGCGAAGTACTTGGCGACGTCGTTGGCGATCGAGAAGGTGGTCAGCGACCCGCGCGTCATCAGCAGCGCCTTGCCGATCTCGACGATCTCGATCAGCTTGGTCGGATCGCTGTCGAGGTCGACCATGTTGCCGGCCTCGCGCGCGGCGACCGTGCCGGTGTTCATGGCGACGCCGACATCGGCCTGGGCAAGGGCCGGCGCGTCGTTGGTGCCGTCGCCGCACATGGCGACAAGCTTGCCCTTGGCCTGCTCGTCGCGGATCAACTTCAGCTTGTCCTCGGGCGTCGCCTGGGCGAGGAAGTCGTCGACGCCGGCTTCCGCGGCGATGGCCGCCGCCGTCATCGGGTTGTCACCGGTGATCATCACCGTGCGGATGCCCATCTTGCGCAGTTCGGCGAAGCGCTCCCGGATGCCGCCCTTGACGATATCCTTGAGATGCACGACGCCCAGCAGGCGCCCGTCACGCTCGACCGCCAGCGGCGTGCCGCCCGACTTGGCGATCTCGTCGGCGATCGCCTGGAGGTCCCTGACGGTATCGCTGCCGGGCCGTGTGGCGTGGGCTGCGACCGTCGACTGGCTGACATGGGCGAGCACGGAATCGACCGCGCCCTTGCGCACCGAGGAGCCGTCGATATCGACGCCGCTCATCCGGGTCTGTGCGGTGAAGGGCACGAAGGTGGCGTGCAGCGTTGCCATGTCGCGGGCGCGGATGGCGTATTTCTCCTTGGCCAGCACGACGATCGAACGGCCTTCCGGCGTTTCATCGGCAAGCGACGCGAGCTGGGCGGCGTCGGCCAGTTCCTGTTCGGTGACGCCCTTGACCGGGCGAAACTCGGTCGCCTGGCGGTTGCCGAGCGTGATGGTGCCGGTCTTGTCGAGCAGCAGCGTGTCGACGTCGCCGGCGGCCTCGACGGCGCGTCCGGACATCGCCAGCACGTTGAAGCGCACCAGGCGGTCCATGCCAGCGATGCCGATGGCCGACAGCAGGGCGCCGATGGTGGTCGGGATCAGGGTGACGAACAGCGCGACCAGCACGGTTACCGAGATGTAGCCACCCGAATACGAAGCGAAGCTCGGGATCGTCGCCGTCGCCAGCACGAAGATCAGCGTCATGCCGACGAGCAGGATGTTGAGCGCGATCTCGTTCGGCGTCTTCTGGCGCTCTGCGCCTTCGACCAGCGAGATCATGCGGTCGAGGAAGGTATGGCCCGATGCCGCGGTGATGCGCACGCGGATCCAGTCGGACAGCACCTGTGTGCCGCCGGTGACCGCCGAACGGTCGCCGCCAGATTCGCGGATGACTGGCGCGGATTCGCCTGTTATCGCCGCTTCGTTGACGGAAGCGACGCCTTCGATCACTTCGCCGTCCGACGGGATGATGTCACCGGCCTCGACCAGCACGGCATCGCCGACCTTGAGGCTGGTACCGGGCACCAGTTTGTATTTCGTGCGGTCTTCGCCGGTCAAAAGCTTGGCCTGGGTTTCGGTGCGCGCCTTGCGCAGCGAATCCGCCTGGGCCTTGCCGCGGCCTTCGGCGACAGCTTCGGCGAAATTGGCGAACAGCACGGTGAACCACAGCCAGATGATGATCTGCAGCGTGAAGCTGAAATCGCCACCGCCGGTGATCAGATCCCTGACGAACAGCACGGTCGTAAGCGCCGAAACGACGGCGACGACGAACATCACCGGATTTCTGATCAGGGTGCGCGGGTTCAATTTCTTGAAGGCCCCGCCGATAGCGGGCAAGAGGATGCTAGCATCCATGATGCTCGCGGATTTTGAGTGGCTCATTTTGGAGCTCCGGCTTCGCTGTTGTTGGATGGCACCGATCGATCGGATGCCGAAAAGGGCGGCCCATAGACCAGCAGCCAGATCACGATCATGACCGCCGCAATGCCCAGGAACGTGGATACGCTCGGGAAGGGAGGGGGAGTTGCCTCCCCCTCATTGTCGGCCTTGGGCCGAGCCTTGCGACGCGTGGTGTTGAACCAGGACATGACTTCTATCCAAGACGGGGCGGCATCAGAATGTCTGCCCATGGATCATTGCCAGGTGTTCGACGATCGGCCCGATCGCCAGTGCCGGGAAGAAGGTCAGGCCGACGACGATCAGGATGACGCCGACCAGCAGGCCGACGAACAGCGGGCCATCGGTCGGGAACGTGCCCGCCGAGGCCGGGACCGTCTTCTTGGCCACCAGCGAGCCGGCAATGGCCAGCGCCGGAATGATGACCAGGAAACGTCCCATCAGCATGGTGATGCCGAGCGTGATGTTGTACCAGGGCGTGTTGCCGCTGAGGCCGCCAAAGGCCGAGCCGTTGTTCGCTGCCGCCGAGGTATAGGCGTAGAGTATCTCGGAGAAGCCATGCGGCCCGCCATTGGCGATGGATGCCACAGCGCTCGGCAGGACCACGGCGATGGCCGTGAAGACCAGCATCGCCAGCGGCAGGCAGAGGATGGCCAGCATCGCCATCTTGACTTCCTTGGCTTCGATCTTCTTGCCGAGATATTCGGGCGTTCGGCCAACCATCAGTCCGGCAACGAAGACGGCGACGACGATGAACATCAGGATTCCATAGAAGCCGGCGCCGACGCCGCCGACGATGACTTCGCCGAGCTGCATGTTGATCATCGGGATGAAGCCGCCGAGCGCCGTGAAGCTGTCGTGCATGGCGTTGACCGCGCCGCAGGATGCGGCGGTGGTGACGACCGCAAACAGGGCCGACATGGCGATGCCGAAGCGCGTCTCCTTGCCCTCCATGTTGCCGCCATCGATGCCAAGCGCGTGCACCAGCGGATTGCCGCCAGCTTCCGCCCAGTAGCAGACGGCGACACCGGCGATGAACAGGGTGCCCATCGTGGCCAGGATCGCCCAGCCCTGGCGTTGGTTGCCGACCATGCGGCCGAAGACGTTGGTCAAGGCAGCACCGAGTGCGAAGATCGTCACCATCTGGATCAGGTTGGAGATCGCGTCGGGATTTTCGAACGGATGCGCGGCATTGGCATTGAAGAAACCGCCGCCATTGGTGCCGAGCATCTTGATGGCCACCTGCGAGGCGACCGGACCGACCGCGATCGTCTGCTGGGCGCCTTCAAGCGTGGTGGCGTTGACGTATGGGCCGAGCGTCTGCGGCATGCCGAGATAGACGTAGACAAGGGTCAGGACGATGCAGAGCGGCAACAGCACATAGAGGGTGCAGCGGGTCATATCGACCCAGAAATTGCCGATGGACTTGGCCGAGGCACGGGCGAAACCACGGATCAGCGCGACCGCGATGGCGATGCCGACCGCCGCCGACAGGAAGTTCTGCACGGTGAGGCCGGCCATCTGCACGAGGTAGGACATCGTGCTCTCGCCACCATAGTTCTGCCAGTTGGTGTTGCTCACGAAGCTGACGGCGGTGTTGAAGGCGAGGTTGGGTTCGACAGCGGTCATGCCGGCGGGATTGTAAGGCAGCACGCCTTGCAGCCGCTGCAGAACGTAAAGCACCAGGAAGCTGGCAACGCTGAAGAGCATGATGCCTGCCGCATAGGCGGTCCAGTGTTGCTCCTCGCGTTCACTGGTGCCGGCGATGCGATAGAGCCCGCGTTCAATCGGGCCTAGAACCGGCGAAAGAAATGTCCGGTCGCCGTTGAAGACGCGGTACATGTAGCCGCCGAGCGGCTTCACCAGCAAAACGACGATCCCGCAGTAGACGAGGATCTGTAGCCATCCGTTGAGTGTCATGGTTGTAGCTTTCCGGACCTTGCGTCTATTGCCGTCAGAAGCGTTCTGGACGAACGAGGGCGTATGTCAGGTAGACGAGCAGGAACAGCGTCACGCTGCCACCGAGAATATAGTCGACGAGCATTTCGCGGTCCTCGCGTTAGAGAATGTCACAGGCTTTGATGTAGGCGAAGGACAGGGCAAAAAACAAAATCCCGATCCCGAGAACGACGATGTCCATTGTGCTTGTTCCTTGCTTCCGATCTTCTACTTTCGACCGTAGCGCCTGCCACAGGCAGGTCGGCGATTGCGTAAACAGGTCGGCGATTGCGTAAAAAGCGGCCCGCCATACTTCAGGTGTGACGGCGCCAACTTTTGCTCAAGGCGGAATATGGACCCGATCGCCATAAAGGTTCGAGACGGGGCGGGAAGGAAAGAAATAGGAATCTTATAAAGGTTTTTCGCCCGGCTCATGGCCGGCCCCGGGCCAACAAATTTGGGTCGCTGGGGACGTCATTGCCGCGCCGAGCGGAACAAAACTTCCAATGCGAGATTGTCGACCTGAGGGCTCACCACAGGAGATGACCATGGCAAAGCAGAAAATGCTCGACGATCTGTTTCACGACACCCTGAAGGACATCTATTTCGCCGAGAAGAAGATCCTGGCGACGCTGCCGAAAATGGCCAAGGCCGCGCAAAGCGCCGACCTGAAAGCGGCCTTCGAAAAGCACCGCACCGAGACCGAGGGCCATGTCGCAAGGCTGGAGAAGGTCTTCGGCGTCATCGGCAAGAAGCCGGTCGGCAAGACGTGTTCGGCCATCATGGGCATCACCGAAGAAGGCGCCGAGATCATGGAGGAATACAAGGAATCTCCGGCGCTCGACGCCGGCCTCCTCGCCGCAGCGCAAGCGGTCGAACACTACGAGATTTCGCGCTATGGCACGCTGAGGACCTGGGCCGGCGAACTCGGCCTGAACGACGCGGTGACACTTCTCGAAGCCACGCTGAAGGAGGAGAAGGCCACCGACGAAGCCTTGACGCAGATCGCGGAGACGGCTGTGAACGTTGCAGCCGAAGCGGCGTAACCTGAAAAACTCATGATCGGTGAGCCGCGCCAGGAACGAGCTAGCGCGGTTCCCGCATCATGCTGAGATAGGTCGGGTCGAACTCGGCTATTTCCTGCAGCCGGTGCCAGTCGAGAATGGTCACCGTGTGGTTCGCCCAGTTGACGACGCCGACCTTGCGCAAGGCGCCGATAACGCGGTTCATATGCACAACCGAGAGGCCAAGCACGTCGGCCAGTTCGGCCTGTGAAAGCGGCAGATGAAAGCTCATGTCGTTGGTGCGTTGCACCACCTGCAAGCGCACGAAAAGTTCACAGACGAGATGGGCCAGATGCGAGGTCTTGGAGCGGCGTCCCATCGCCACGATCCACTCGCGGTGAATGGCGCCATCAACCAGCGTGTCCAGCCACAACAGCCGGGTCAGATGCGGTGCCTCCTCGGTGATGGCACGCAGCCGGCTGTGATCGGCGAACATGACATGACAAGGCGACAGGGCAACGATGCCGTGATCCATAGTCTTCAGCAGGAAAGCGTGGAGATCGACGAAGTCGCCAGGCACCTGCAATGAGGTGAACTGTCGGCCGCCATTCTCCAGCACCTTGTAGCGTGCCGCCAGGCCGTCGAGGATCAAAGTCGAGTAAGTCGGCCGCGATCCCGAGGCGACAATGTCCTGTCCGGTCGCAAAATGCCTTTCGAAGGTCATGGCACCGGCCAGCAACGCTTTCTCGCCGTCGGAGAGCGCGTCGTGTTGGCCAAGGTTCAGATAAAGGGATTCAAGCACCGCTATCTCCAGCGAAGGGGCTCAGAGCCGATCGCCAATTCGTTTGGCGCAAGCATGGGGCGGCTGCGGAAGCACTAGGTCTTCGGACGGGGCCAGGCATTAACATTTGTTAGAGTGCACTTATTCACCGGCAAACGCCACCTCAGGTGGAACAACAGTTCGGTCCGTGAATTGTCGGTTGAATCTCTCGCGCACGTCATCACCTGGAGGTCCAGCGCATTATGCCCAGATACTACCTCGACCTCTACAATGGTGATGGTTTGACGGTCGACGATGACGGGCAGGTGTTCGAAACGCGCGAACGCCTGCGGCGAGAGGCGATTCGCATATTGCCCGACATCGTCCGCGACGAGATGATCGAGAACGATCGCACGGTCATTACCGTGAAAGTGCGGGACGAGAGCGGGCGCCATGTCTTCGAAGCATCGCTGGTCGTCTCGTCGGGGTGGTGTGACTGAAAGCCTCGGCCCAGGGCTCGGACCGAAAGATTCCACTGGCCATCATTTGTAATCGTCACCGCCGCCGCACCGCTGCACCATGCGGAAGACTGATTGAGGTGACAACGGTTCCGAAACCGACGTCCCAGCAGCGGAAGGACCGGCATATGAATCGCGCGAAAGTCGATACGGAGCGCGACGAACGCGCCAAGCGTGAGTCGCTGATAGTGACCGCCGCCGAGCGAGCGGCGCGAGAGGAAAAGACGGCCAGGCTGAGAGCTCTGCGCCTTGCCGTGCAGTCGGCGGACGAGCCGGCATCGGCAGGCCCCAAGCCGCCACGGCGACGCGCACGTTCGACGCAATGATCGTCGCGCAAGGTACACAGCCCGCATCTGTGATTTCCTGCGGCTCCTGAAAAAGCGAAAGCCCGGCTGGGTCGAGCCGGGCTTCCTGCGATGGCTGGTGTAGATTAGCCACCACGATGGGAGGTCGCGTCAGGCGGCGTAACCGCCATAACCACGGGCAACTGCGTGCACACCCGCGGTCGGCTCGAGATCCGGCCACAGGATGCCGGAAGCCTGGGCAAATTCGACCAGCGCACGGCGCGCCTGCTCGATGGTCACATAACCCGGAACCGCGAGATCACATGCCTTCATCGCGTTGCGATAAAGCGGGCCGCGGCGGGAAGTCGTCCAATCGGTCAGGAAATCGTGCATTTCGGCCAGCGAGGCAATCTCGCGCTTGAAGCCAAGGCCGACGGTCAGTGCCACCGGTGAATGAAACAGCTTGTCGTGCATGAAACGGGCTCCTGATTTATCGCAGCGCCAGGAGAGATATCCGGGCTGGTCCACGAACGGGACGCGGTGAAACGCGCCGCGCGGCAGGAGGTTCCAGGCCGAGCGCTTTTATATGAAGGCGGCGATCATCCTTTGATCGCGATGCCCGCACGAGCGCTATGAGCGATCGGCGGATTGTCGTGTGAGGCTGGCAGGCATCCGCCAGGACCTTGCTTCACTCGCGACTGGAGCCTCGCGCGTCTCACGCTGCCTCGACAGGTGAAGAACGGTCGCAAGCCTGTTTCCCAGCGAGACGCCCGGCTTTTCAATAACAAGGTGCGCGACCAGCGCCATGAGGAGCAGAAGCACCATCGCCATCACGATCACAAGCCAATACTGGGTGTCGTTGTCCAAGGCGAAGGTCCGCACAGGCGCGATGGAAAATATCGCGACGAAGGCAAGCCCCTGCAAGAGAAAGATGCCATAGCTGATCTCGCCCAGTCGCACTGAACGGTTGGCAGTCAGAAGGCCAAAGAAATCGGCGCCCGAGACGATCAGGAAGAAGGCACCGGTGCACAGCAGCATCGGTCCCGGCGCGTAAGCAACCCTATAGGTGGCAAAAACATACACCAGCAGCGCCAAGACGATGGCGGACAGCACGTGCCGGTGCACCTTCACCAGCAGGGCGTTTGCTTCAAGCGTCGCGCACAACATGCCGCCGGCGAAAAGTCCCAGGTAGCTGTAGGCGCCGCTGCCTCCACTCATTGACATGAGGATGGAAAAAGCCAGCAGAACGGCCGGCAATCCCATGCGGGTAACGGCGTGCCGGCTGAATATGGCTGCGATCGGCAGGCTGAAATAGAACAGCCATTCATAGGGCAAGGTCCAGGTTACGCAGGCCAAGACGCAGACGCGGGCACTCGAAAGCGGGATATAGCCAAAGACACCAAACAGCAGATTGAAAAATGCCCGCTCGTAGGTTGCGAAGGTCGAATAATCGATCCGGCCGTCAACGACCTCCAAGGCCATCGCCACGCCGACGGCCAAAATGTAGAGCGGCCCGATCCTGAAAGCCCGCTTGAGCAACAGGGTCGGAAAATCCACTGAGCCCTTTGCCGACAGCAGTTTCCCCCAGAACAGATAGGCGGAGATGACGAAGAAAAAGGACACCCCCATTTGTCCCAACAGGCCGTAGAAAGCGGAGGGCGGATACTTCCATGCGCCGGTAGTCAGGAATTCATGGTAGATGACGGCGTGGTGGAGTGCGACGGCGAGCGCCAGATAGCCTCGCATTCCGTCGATCGCCCGGACCCTGGCCGCGGTCGCTTCGAAGCCGACCCGCTGAAACAGCGGCAAGCCTGCTAGCGGCCAAACCAGCGCGACGACCACGAAGGCGGGCCAGAGATCATAAAGTCCAATCACGATTGCTCCGAGCCTATGCGCACAGCCTGCTGAGTCCCTGTTGGACTATGCAACCTTGCCCAGCGCCGGCACAAGCGTTCGCCACGATCCGCGTGATGCTTCCCGCTGCGCCTAGCCGAACAATCGCTGACTTGCCTGACCGAAGCCATCGAGCGCAACGACAACCGGGATCGGGAATTCTGGAGGCGTTGGCCGATTGCGCTTGACGTGTGGCCCCTATCGCCGCACGAGCGCGTTTGCTTCAGCCAATGTGGCCAGCACTTGCTCGACTTTCTGCGCCGAGGCGTCCGTGCGCTCGATGTGCCGCATCACCTGCTGCGTCAGCATCGCAAGCCTTGCGGCGCGATATACGTCGCCGTTTCTCGCGGTTTCAAGGTTGAAGGTCGCGATCATCATGGCAACAATCCCAAAATCATGGAGCACTACGATGCCGGTGGATCGATCTTCGTCAGGCGCTCTCTGGCCTCGATCACACGCCGCTGAGCGGCCCGTATTCTGCCGCAGAGCACGAGATTGATCCCGACTCCGCAGTCTTCATCCAGCATTTCCTTGGCGCGCCTGAGGGCGGACTCCGCCCGCTTGACGCGCTGTCTGGCCTTGGCCAGTTCCAAGATCATGAGATCGGCCATTGGGCCGCGTCCACTGTGCTCCGGGGTGTACATCATGAAGTGCTAACTCATGAAGGAGCGGATCGTTCCCCCGTTGACAGTGAGACCACGATGGCGGGCTTTCTATTGCCCCACGGTCAGGACGAGCGTGCGCACTCTTGCCTTGGTTCGCTCTAGGCAATGCTCCGGAATATCTGGCCACGTCGCCTCAGCGCATTCTTTCCCTGTGACTGCAACAGTTTCGCCAGGCTGCACGTTCGCGGCTTGGGTAGCGGTGGTTGAGGTGAAGAGCACTGTCTGAGTTATGAGCGCCGCAACGGCGGCGACCTGGATCAGGACGGTAGCTAGGGCGATTTTCTTGAGCACGCGAGGAAACGCTCCACCCCGCTCCTGGTTCCTCCGGCTTGTGATTTTCGTTCAGATTGGCCCACTCCCTTACGGTGTGAACTTTTCTGCTTGAGCAGGCCAGCCAAGCAGGGAAAGAAGCAGGGAGACCTAAGCTAGTCAGAAATCACCAGCGATTTCAACGCGTCGTCGAACGATGGTGGCGGGCCACCAACGATGAAAATGGGCACTATGTCTACGCTAAAGCGCTCTAGAATGACCGGAAATCGTTTCTCGTCGAACACCTTATAGCGAATCCTAGGGTCGGCCTCTTTCATAACTCCCATCAAGCCGATTCCCGCCCGACCTGCCTTTCGCATGGCGTCCTTCGAAAAGCCCGCGTTGCTGCATATCAAGGTGAAATCCGCGGCAAGATCGCGACGCTTTGAATCGGCAGCATCGATGACGGCAATCCCTATTCGCCGTTTGTGCGAGTCGTAGTCCTTGCATTCGATCAGGATCTGCCTCGTCACGCCGTCCACGGTGCCTGTGATCAGTACGTCGACCTCTCTAAGGCCATCCGGCCCTTTTACCCACTCGCCGACCTTCACCTCGGCGGAAGGATCGAACTGCTTCGCCACGTCGGCAACGACTTGTTCATAGGCCCTTCCGAGCTTGGCCATGCGGAGGTTTCCTTGGTTGTCCGTGCCCGAAAATGGCTCACCAATGCATGGCGCTTGCCTCGTCAGGGCGCTGCTGCATTTTCAGGTTTGCAAGGCGGTTGGCCTTTGAAGTCACGAGCAAGGCACCCATACTTGTCGAACGTCTGCCCGGTTTCCCTCGCGGCTTTGGCCATACCGCAGGCCGAAATGGCCAGGCAGGAGAGCAGAGCAATCGCGGTTCTCATAACGAGCATCGATTCATGTCTGCGCCTCATTTTCCGTCCTTTTACGATGCCCGAATTGCCAGAGGTTGACCGTGATCGGCGCCGGGGTCAACCGTCCCGAAGACGCACGCGATTGAGCATCGTTGCACATTTCGGCGCTTGCCATCCCTTCGTTGCGGCGACCCTTCAAACGGAGTTCGCCAATGGCTAGATCGAAACCGTCCAAGCAATTATCGCAGGCTGAAATCGAGCGCTCGTGGCAGCGGAAGCGCTTCATTGGAGCATCGTGAAGCCGTTCATATCGCCACACTGCGAGCACTACCGCGCTACGCGTGTCTTGCATGAGGGGCTGTTGAAGGCCGTTCGGGAAGTGACGGGAAGGAAGTCGAGTTTATCCCATGGAATGTGACGGGTCCGGTGCGATGCCTCCGGCTGAGTAGCGCGCGGGCTCGGACTTCAGTCTTAGTCCCGCCAATAGGATTAATTGCGAAGTTGCTAATATGCCCATAGTTTTGGCAGCGCGGGGAACGCAACCCCTTCCCGCAGTGACCGGTGCGGCTTTCGCATCCCCAAGATAGCCCCAAGGCCGCACCGGCCATCGTATCAAGAACGGGTCGCACGGACGGTCGGGCTTGTTTGCCGAAGCGTGGAAGGCAGTCCCAAGTGCTCTCAACTGTTTTACGGGAAAAGCTGGTGTGCGAATGCGGTCGCACCGGTTATCTGAAACTACGAGAAGACGATCAGCCCCTCAGCGGGACCTGGGAATCCTACAGCCTGGAGGGGTTCAATGGCGGCAGCCTGACGATCACCAGTTGCGGAAATATTCCGGGCGACAAGCTGGCCTATTTCCGTCCTTTGTGTCCTCAATGCAGCCAGTGGGGCAAGGTGAAGTATGCCAGCCGGACCTGAGCCCGAAAGGACCACTTACATCGTTGGCGTGTTTGAGAAGCCGCATTGGCGGACAGTGCTGACCACCAAGGACAAAGCCGAAGCAGAGGCGCTAGAACAGGCGATGGCCCAGGACGACGTTAAGGCGCGGATCGAGGAAATCACGCCGAAGCCGAAGCGGGCGGTAGGCTTTGAGTGATGGTGAGAAGTCTAGCCAGCACCGCCACCGTGATTGCAACGATAGCTGCCGCTATCGTGCTGACATTTATGGCAGCTAAAAGATTTGAACTACGGCGCCCAAATCCGATCGAGGCTCATATCGAGAGGAATATCTGAGGGATGCGGGATGACCTGCTACAATCCCGTATGGCCGTCCGAATAGTGGTTATCCTGGCGCTTCTGTCCGCCTTCGCCTACGGATTCGCAAAACTTGTGGAACGCTATGGCGGCGTTGGCGATAGGCCCTCTCCGTGTGAGCAATCGTCTGATTGCCCCGACCCGAACGCGCCGCCTCCTGAACTTGAGCCTAAGCCTTCTTAAGCCGCACCCCGGCGCCGCCGCCGGACAACCCTAGCGAAACAGCAGATAGGCGCCATATGCAAGAGCTCTGAATGAAATGCGCGATCGCTTGATTGAATATGGCGTCTCCCGCAAGACACGGGTTTAGCAAGCTTCGCCCCCGCAAGGGCGCGCTTGACGATTTCAGCCCCGGCAGCGACACGGCGCCGAGCCTATGGCTCGCTACAGGGCCAATCTTCAGGCCTCGTCAAGCCAGAAGGCAACTCGGTCCGGGCGTCTCCGCAAGCCATGTTGAGCTGCCACTGGGACAGACCCGCCGAATTGGAAAGATCGAGGCCCTCGATACGGGTCTGAAAGAAAAAAGCGCGGTCAAAGTCTATCGGCGCGGTGAACGTCGCTCCTCGGAAGTCCGCCCGCGCGAGATTGGCAAACGAAAAGCGGCTGCCGCTGATATTGGCGTCATGGAACTGCGCTCGCCCCAATTCCGCCTTTGTGAAATCAACATTGGTCAGATTGGCGTCCTGGAAATTCGAGCGCTGCACTTCCGCGCTCGTAAACACAGCGCCCTGCGCGTCCATACGGCTGAAGTCGGTCCTGTAGGCCTCGATTTTGTCGAACCGGGCGCCTTTGGCGGTGGAGTCGGCCAGGGAAGCACGCACAAGCGTTGCCTTCTCAAAATTCGCCGCAAGGAGATTGCTGTTCCTGAGGTCGGTCGAAGTGAAATCAACACCGAACAGGTTCGCCCCGCTCAGGTCCTCTCCTGTTAGGATGAGAAGCTTTTTGTCACAGTCCTGCCAATTGACGCCAGGCGTCGCGGCTGCGTCGCAATTTTGAGCGGCAGTGGCGTTCTGCCAAGCAAATACAATGCAAACCGCTAGAACCAAGCCGGATGCGCCGTAAGCTCTGGTTCGTCTCAAAGTCATTGTTGCTGGACCTCTGCTACTCGCCGACAATCAACCTTACCATATCTGCTGACACTCGAAAGCGACGGCATTTTGCCCGCTAATCCCGCTAGTCCCCACCGCCAAATGAAAAGCCCGCCACCGTTGAGGCAGCGGGCTAAAATGGTGGGCGTCGGACCTGTTCAATGCAAGAGCCCGGCGGGTAGCGCTCAGGCCTGAGATTCCAGATCGTCGGGCCACATGACGGTTTCGCCGTAGTCTCCCGGACAGTACCCTTCCAAGTCGCCGCCGTCCTCGTCGTCGCAGCGGTCGAGCTCCAGATCATCGAGGCAGCCGAGCGACGGCTCGTCGTCTGCTGTCTCCTCCAGGTCGCAATCGACTTCCATGAGATCGAGCGCGGTGATCAGCGACATGGCGCGAAAGTCGTTGAGGCGCTTCTCGACCGACTGGCGCCATTGGCGGGGATCCATACCCTTCGGCATGCCGAGAGGCTGCAGGATGGGCGTGTGCGCGTTCATGACAAGCCCTATCGTGGTTTTCATAGTAGATGCCGAGGCCAGTTGAGGCCGGCCAGACATGCGCCTTCCACAAGGCACGTGGATGGTCAGAGTGGCTGATGTCGGCCATCCAGTCATCCATTGCCTCGGCAAGTTCCCGAGCGAGGCGGTTGACCGGCTGGACCGGCAATTCGCGCGGCAGGACGGGCGACGCCGAAGCCGGTGAAGCGATGGCCGGAACGGAGGCGATTGCTCCAACAAATAGGGCGCGACGGGAGAATCTCCCGAGGATTGGGCTTTCAGGCTGGTCAGAAAAGCGGTGCATAATCCAGTCTCCTTCGGTTGCATTTTCCTTGGGAAACGCATTGGGAAGGAGGCAAAGGACGTCGACAAATGCCCTACAAAATCAGCCTGTTATGCGAGAAATCTGGCGGAGAGAGCGTCCGTCCGTCTATCTTCTGCCCAGATCCGCCGATTTCCGAAAGTACAATTTGACCAATGCCATAGTATCCATTCGCGTTCCGAAGAGTTCTGTATAATTCCGGTGCAATCCAATACTTGTTTGTGGGTTGGATTGTAGGTAAAATACGCCGTTGTGTATTTGAGGTGTGCCAATGGCCAGGACGATCAACAAACTAAGCGCTGTCGAGGTGATGAAGAAGACTAAGCCCGGCCTTTACGGTGATGGCGGCGGGCTCTATTTGCAAGTTGCCAAAAGCACCTCGAAGAAAGCCGGCGAGGGAGACGTTACCAAGTCCTGGCTCTTTCGCTTCATGCTCGCGGGCAAGCCCAGGTACATGGGCCTTGGGGACGTCCAGACATTTAACCTGAAAGAGGCTCGGGAGCGCGCGCGGGAGGCCCGCCAAAAGGTCACCGATGGCATAGACCCAATCGAGGAGCGGAACGAAAAGAAGGCGGCCCTACGCGCCGAGGATGCGAAGCGTATTACCTTTCAGCAAGCGGCCGAGCGTTACATCACCGCGCACAAGGCAGAGTGGAAGAACGCAAAGCACGCCGAGCAGTGGAAGAACACACTCGAGACCTACGCGCACCCTGTGATTGGCGACCTGCCCGTGGAGAAGGTAGATGACGGCCATATCAGCCAGATACTAGATCCGATCTGGACCACGAAGAACGAGACGGCGAACCGAGTCCGCGGTCGGATTGAAAACATTCTCGATTGGGCGAGGGTTAAGGGTTTCCGTCCGAAACACAGCCCCAACCCTGCTGTGTGGAAGGGTCACCTCGACAAGTCCTACCCCAAACCGTCGAAGGTCAAGAAGGCCGTGCGTCAGCCGGCACTGCCGTTCGAGGAGTTGCCAGCATTCATGGCGAGGCTTCGCGCCAATGTCGGCATTTCCGCCCGCGCCCTTGAGTTTGCGATTTTGACCGCCGCGAGAACTGGTGCCGTGATCGGGGCGAAATGGGACGAAATCAACTTTGCCGAGAAGGTTTGGACGGTGCCGGCATCGCGGGCAGGAACAAAGCTCGGTGACGATGACAAGCGGAAACACCGCGTTCCTCTCAGTGACAGGGCGCTAGAAATCTTGAGAACCGTGCCGCGCGAGAAGGACAACGAGCATGTGTTTGCCGGGGGCCGCCGGGGCAAGGGGCTATCTGACATGGCGATGAACGAATTAATGAAAGGCTTCGGCCAGCTTCCTTCCGACACGCCAGGACGACAGCCGGTGCCGCACGGTTTTCGCTCGACGTTCAAGGATTGGGCGAAGGATCGGACGAACTTCGCGGACGACGTTTCCGAGGCAGCGCTTGCGCATGTGATCTCCGACAAGACGAAATCGGCATATGAACGCCGAGACAAGTTCGACAAGCGCCGAAAGCTGATGGCTGCGTGGGCGGGGTTCGCCGCGCAAGTGCCGGCTAAGGGTGCAAACGTTGTGGCGCTTGCGGTGGGGACGAGGGGGTGATCCGCGCTACGTCAGCGCCAGCCGATCTTCGACAATGCTTCATGCATGGCCGGGTTTGGGCGTACCTTACCTTCCCGCATCCAAACATTGACTGCTTCAGGATTGGCTCTGCGTTGAATGTCAGCAGGCAAGTTCACCAGCACCATCAACGCCGCTTCCTGCGGAGTGCATCCCGATTGCTTTCCAAGGGTTTGTCCAAGCTCTCGATAGTCGGCAGGAACTAGTGTCGGGTTAATACCTAAGGCTGCGAAGGCGGCGTTGAAACGAATGACAAAGAACATGTGGCTTCCCCCTATGCCGCGTTAATGCTCGTCTTATATGACGTGGTTTCATATAGTGCCAGATGTTGCTCTGACTAAATGGATGTCAGGGAACGGGTCGGCTGGAATGTCCGGCGTTTGCGGGTAGAAAAGGGCATGTCGCAGGACCACCTCGCGTATGCCGCTGAGATCGAGCGCGCGTACGTCGGATATCTGGAGCGCGGCAAGCGAAATGCGACGATCACCACGCTCGAAAAGGTGGCGAAGGTCCTCGGGCATGATGTCTCTGAGTTGTTCGCCATTCCTCCGAAGGACGCCGAACCGATTGCCCCGCTGAACCCGGGAAGACGGAAGGGCTGACGGCTAGCGCCTCCCCCAACGTGGTCGACTGCTTAAAAGAATGTGCGGAGTAACGCCAGCTCGCGTCTAGATTGGCCCGCGAATAATTAGTGTGGATACTTTCGAGACTAGTTCTACGACTGGGCGTGACGGACTACTCTGCCGATCTCACGGAAGGAATGAGTGGCCAGATGCAGCCTGACTTCGATAGTATGAATGAAACCGACGTCCGCGAGATCATCGTTCGTCCTTTACTGGAACGGCTTGGCTACGCGCACGGAACTGCCGCGAACATCAGAACCGAAGTCCCGTTGCGCTACGAACGGGCGTTCCTCGGACGTAAAAAGCCAACCAAGGACCCTGCCTTGGCAGGACGAGCTGATTACATTTGTGAGGTGGTATCCTTTGGTAGGTGGTGCGTTGAAGTCAAAGCTCCGGGGGAGTCGTTGACGCAAGACGACGTCGAACAGGCCCATACCTACAGTGCGCACCCAGAAATTTCTGCTTCCTATTTTTTGCTTACGAATGGTCGAGAGTTCAAATTGTTTGCCACTGGAAGTCTAGGCGTCCCTGTGCTCCGCTGGGAATATGAACAGACTGACCGAGTATTTATGAACCTGATCAACATTGTCGGACCGGAAGCGATCAAGAAGCTGAGGAAGCTTCTGACGCCTGACGTTGGAAAGCCTCTCGGGTTAGGCCTTCCACCTCAACTCGAACTTATTGGAGGAGAGGTTCACTACGGAGAGCACCAATCCAACCATCCACTGATAAATGGTCAAGCCATGAAGGGGGCGATAGCTCCCGTAACAGGGAAATACGTCGAACGCAGATTGGACGGGCTTCTTCACGCTGTTGTCTCGGTTCGCAGCCCATTGCAAGGGCTGTCGGAATTGAACAGGCTTGTAGGACTCAACGATTTCGAATTCTACTCGATAGACGAATACGTCTCTACCGATATCAATTGGCCGACTGTCTTCCAAAATTTCATCAAAGGCCGGCTTGAACCGGGTACGCAGGCGCAGCTTTTACCTGGACTGGCCCCTATCGTGATACCGTTTGGATTTGACTTTACGGTATTCACCGAGGCAATCGGTTTTGCAAAGGACGATCTTTTCCAGGGTGTTTTTCACCTTGAGTATAATTACAGCTTTATCGAGGGAGGGAGGCCAAACGCGTTCGACCCACTGCAGGCGCAAATCGCGGCAGCCATCGCTCTGTCTCCTACAGCCCAGGTCAAAGGAGAGGGCACCTATTCTATCAGAACGAAGCCGTTGATTTCGCCCGGATGACAGTCGGCGAAAAGCGAACGTCCAGGCCAGATAGGCTTCGAAAAATCGCACAAAATTTGCGAGGGACCTGGTAGGGGGCGGAGCCGGGGGGCGGCATCAGCGAAAGCCCTCAGCGTGGTTTGAGAAGAGAGGGGGGTGGGGCTCCGCTTCGCGACGCTTAAGTGAGTGGAAGAGCCATACGCATTCATTCGCCCGCATTTGCCCCACAACGCGCGGCGGCATTGGCCCGGTCCAATCGGGTGCGGGATGGCGTGAACGCGCGCCACGGCCCGCCCATTGCCACGGGCGTATGCGGTCGCCCGATCCGGCATCCACCACGGTCCGCCCCGCCCCGATGGGCCATATCCCAGGCCTCCGATCCGATCCGCACCCCGCGCCATGCGCGTTCAAAAAACCCCTACAAAATGCCCACGCCGCGAGCCCGGATTTCCGGGCATTTCAGCCTCCCAATTTTGCGTTCAAAAACCATTTGTTTTTCGCACATTGGCGCTTGACTGTCGTGAATAGCAGAGCGAAATTTTTCGAGTAAGTTCAGTTACTTAACGCGGGTCAGCCCCGCCAATCAAAGGAGATACATCTATGCAAGTCACGCGCACATTTTCGCATCGCGAGTTTGGCCATCTGGGCGAGGCAACATTGGCCGTTGAAAAGGGCAAATGGACACTCGACGGCCAAGCCCTTCCCGACGCCTCGGTAGAGTACCTCATGGGCTTCGCCCTTCAGTCCCTGCAAGACGCATACGCGGGCGCGAAGAGCAAGGAAGCGGCTAGCACTGCTTTCGACACCAAGCGCAAACGGCTGATTGAGGGCGTGATCGGTCGCCCGGCTGGCCAAACGGAGGAGCCGCACGTTCGGTTTATACGCCAGATGGTCCGCAACGCGCTCAGCCCCGACAACAAGGCCCGCTACGAGTCCACCGACGCGAAGGAGCGGAACAAGTTCCTCATGGGACTATTCACGGGCCTTCCCAATGCGAAGCGTGACCGCCTCGACGCACAGGCGCGGACTGCCCACGAGGCATCGCTTGCCGCAAAGGCCGCGACCGAGTTTGAACTAACCATCTAACGGCACATCGCCAAAGTTCTGCTAGGCGGCTCGCGAAAGCGAGCCGTCTAGTTGAACGCTAGGCCCACATCATCGAAAGGGCGAACGCCATGCGCGCCGCACTCTACCTTCGCGTATCCACCGACCAGCAAACCACCGACCGCCAAGAACGCGAACTGCGACAGGTCGCGGATCGCACGGGGTGGGAGATTGTCCAGGTCTACCGCGACCACGGCGTTAGCGGCGCAAGCGCCAAGCGCCCCGCCTTCGACGCCCTTTGCAAAGACGCGGCCCGCCGCCGCTTCGACGTTGTTATGGCGTGGAGTGTTGACCGGCTGGGCCGTTCGCTTCAGGGCCTCGTCTCCTTCCTCTCCGATCTTCACGCCCTCCGCGTTGACCTATTCCTCCACCAGCAGGGCATCGACACGACCACCCCGGCGGGCAAGGCCATGTTTCAGATGATGGGGGTGTTCGCTGAGTTCGAACGCGCGATGATCAGCGAGCGCGTCAAATCGGGGCTCGCGCAAGCGCAGGCGAAGGGTAAGAAGCTGGGCCGCCCCCGCGTCTCCAAGGCAACGGAGGAGGCGATCGCCCGCGACCACGGCAGCGTCCGCGCCCTCGCGGCTAAGCATCGTGTGAGCGTCGGCACTGTCCAGAGGATCAAGCACCAAGCCGGGGATGGCTGAAGGCGAGCGGCTGACGGGAGATGCTATCGCCGCAAAGGTAGGGAAAAGCTCGTAACCTCAGTTTAGCGGTCAGGTTCGCCGTCTCGGATCGGATCAAAGGCTCTCTCTGGGAACGGCCCCGCATAAAGCGCTAGGCCGGTCATTTGTCGTCGGCCCGGTATCAATTTGAGGACCTTCGCGACTATTTCCAGCATTGCTTCATACGCTGCCAGAGCCTCGTCTCGCGAAGTTGCGATTTCGCCGTATCGTGCCTCATGGGAACAACTTGCATCGTCAACCATCTTGGCGGGCAGGTTGCAGCCCACCAACTTTGGGGACAATATGATGAGCTTATCAAGAGAATGCCCTCGCTTTGGGTAGGTTATTGTTTGCCACTGTAAGAAAGCCTTTAGGCACTTCTCTGCGGCTTGCTCAAAGCACCAGCGTGCATGCCCGTATGAAATCCCATCCAGAAGAGCTTTGACGCCGGCATCCAAATCTACGGAAGCCTCGGCCACCAATGGAGTCTGGTGATGGGTGAACATTTCGCCGCATGCGAGCATCGCTCTCGCGAACTGGACAGATATGCGGTCGTATTGTTGAACCGGGATGCTGTCGGCGTAGACCTGAGTTAACGCGTCCACCTCCTGCAGGACGTTGCTCTTTGGGGGACTGTCCTTCCCGACCCTTCGATATTTAAAGCCCAGCCGCGCAGGGTTGATCTCGAAGTGCATTTGTCCCCAAATCCGCATTATGCGCAGGAGAAACAGATCGCCGTCGATATCTATGATCCCGCTCGAGGGCGAATAGACGATATTCATCTTGCGGCCGTAACGAGCATCAAACCAATCGAATATGTGAGCCGTGAGAGCGTTGTAGGACAGGTCGGTTGCGTCGGGCTTTTCAATTGGAGACGGGAACCGAAGTTCGAGGCTGTACCGCTGGGAGAAACGTCGGAAGCCTTCAAAGCCTCGACCTTGAAGTTTGAACCTTTCAGCACGCAAGTCTCTGTCGATTGACGCTAACTCAGCGTGCAGGGCTTCAAGGGTCTTGGGCAGGCTGTTGGCCAAAGTCATCCTCCCTTGTGCAACACGTTTTCGCCGCCAGCCCTCTAAGTGGAAAGCCGGCCAGCCTTTCTTATCATGATGTTTAGCTGGCGAAGCATTGAAGGTACAGGCTCAGGTGAGTGTGTACTGTTGTAAATTATATCAAATTCCATGCTCCTATAACGCTCGGCGTATTGTCCGACTCTGGAGGAGTCATCTATTCGTCCAGAGATGCCGCTGTGAAGTATCCTGTGAGATAGCGATACAAAATCTCCTATTGACGCCGTCTCTTTTACGCCAATATTAGTTCCGTAGCGATCAATCTGATCAAACACCATTATTGGCCGATCCGAGAAATATTCGGTATATCCAACTGGCGTGGGAAGATCCCGATCCGTGGTGGCATGATCGAAAATGGCCATGCGTCTTTGTTGATAGGCTGCCACTACGGGAAATGCGAACAGGATTGGAAACGGCACGTTTTTATTGGCGAGGTCGATGAGACTCCAGAGAATTCCCAGGCATTGATCAACGTCGCGGAGAGATAGGCCCAACCCTGTCGCCATTGCCGCAATCGCCTCAGGGTTCGTCTTGCCTCTGAACTCCAGAATTCGAGTGTCATCGAAGCCCAAAGAGGTCCACCGAGCCGCCACGAATTCGTTGAGACTTGGAACGTCAAAGGTATATGTGCGATCAAAAAATCTAAGAAGGTAGCGTTCAGCGTCGAAACCCTGCCCATAAACAGCTTTTATTGTTTCAGCCAGTTGATCTGAATGTGTGGCGGCTATGAATATGACATTAGGAACATCGAAGAGATGCTTAATTCGCTCCAGCAAGGCCACTGCGTAGGTTGGCCGGCAACGGTCCAATTCGTCCACAATAACAAACAGCGGCTTTTCCTCAGCTACCTCTTTCGAAAGCTCAGACCGAAATTTGTCGATTGCCTCTTGGCTCTCCTCGAATAGGCGGAGGGCGCGGTCCGCGTATTCGTTTGCTGACTCCAACGCTGCATCCGAAACAGATTTCAGCACTTCCTCGGTTATTTCGTTTACGGCCGCTTGGCCGATGACGAACGCAGCACCTCGGCTGACAAGACCTTTCCCCGCACGGATGGCAATTTTTCCCGCGTTGTTCTTGAGTATCTCTTTGAATTTCTCCTTCCTACTTGTCTTGCCCAAAGCCTTTAGAACTGACGACATAACCGCGAAGATCGGATCTTCGGCATGATCGTCACGCCAAGCATTGACCAAGGCCACTCTGTTTCCGGTACCCTCAAGCTGTGCGGCAATTCGATTGACGAAGAAGGTCTTGCCCGCGCCCCATGGCGCGCTCACGTTGATCGACGTTCCGCGTTCGCCTTGGGCTACGGCTACGGCATTTCGGTGCAGCAGATAGTTGATCAGGAAGTCAGCGTCTTCTTTGCGATTTAGAAAGTCACCGTCCCATACGTTCGTCACTGGTCCCCCTTCCGTTTGAACGCTAGCGGTTGACTGCTAATAGGTCATTCGGGCGCGCCCGGCCGTCGCTACGTCGCTCATTTGCAGCAGTGAACGAAATGGGAACAAAAGAGTCAAGAGACCCTTGACTGGTGAGGAATAGTTTCCTCCATTTCATGGAATGCCCGAGCAACCAGAAAAGTGGCCGAAGGGCGTCCTGTGGACGCTGATGCATGCCCACAACGCCGGGCAGATTGCGCGCATCCGATGCGGGCACTGCAACATCAAGCGGTTCTACAAGCCGCTCGAATTGCGGGAGGTTATCGGCAACGTCACGATTGATCAGGTTCGCGCGAAAGTTCGGTGCCAAAAATGCAAAAAGAAGGAATACATGGACGCCGAGCTTTTCCACCCGGTCGGGCAGGAACTGGAGACTATCCGATTTCGGCGGCTGGTCGAGATCCGATGGGAGAGGCGAGTGGTGTGGCAGGATGAGCAGTAGTATTTAGAACAAGTGCCCCAATTTGTTCAGCGTCCGTTTTAGCCAGCCGTGTTCCCAGCCATACATCGCTACATAATTGGTTACTTCAGTGCCGGCCTCTCCGGGTTGTGCTACTCTAAAGCCTTGATAGTTCATGCAGCGTTCCAGCGCCGTTGCCTCAGCGTCGATTGACTTGCAGCTAGTCATTGCCTGGACAATTTGTTGCTCGTTGTTCGGCGCTAGTGCGCCCAAGAAGATAATTATCAGAAAAGCGGCGCCTGTTAGTTCTCCTGAACGATCGGCCATCGTTGCTCATCTCCCCCCAATAGCTGGCGTAACTTTTTCCTAGTTCGATGAAAAGGCAAGCCTTGCCCCTTCCAGCCGCGCCCCCAATTCATCTACCTCAACCACCGCGCCACCTATCGGCGCAAGCCCTTCATCCCAACCCTTCGGAGCAGGCCAGTTTCGCTCCCGGAACAACTCCAACCGTTGCCGCGCCTTCGCAAGCCGCACCGAAAGCGCTTCCTGGACCCGCGAGTCCACCGCCTTTGCCGTCCCCGGCGACACTCGCCGCGCCTCGACCTTGCGAATGAGTTCAAGGGCCTTCAACTGCAAGCCGACATCCGAGTTCGAGTCTTCGGCCACGCCCATGAGGAACTGGTAGGTGAGGTCGAACACCCAAGGGACGGCCTCATATTCGATGATCGCGCGCGCGGCAGCGACAGATTGCGCAACCGGCACATCCGGTGAGGTCATGATGTCCAGCAGCTTTCGCAGCGCCGGGCTGATTTCGATTTCGGGGGCAGTCATTTCTTCCTCGTTTTGGGCGACCTAAGCGGTAGATGCGGTATCGGGGGGGTAGCGGCTTAAATGGTTGTTTTTGAATGACTTCTACCGGTTCTACCGGATCTACCGGTCCATTTACCATTGGTTGGGTTGTGATATATCACGCCGGGAAGTCTATAGGCGCTACCGGTAGCGACCGGTTACACCGGTAGCGCCATATCACCCGCTCAATTTCAGAGCCGCTTTCCAGTAGCCCTTCACGTTAGCGCCATCGAGCCGGAGTACCTTCGGTCCGCTCCAGCCAAGCTTACGCATGCAATCGCCCAGGCGCCGGTAGTCGGCCATCCGTGCTTGCCGCATATCTATGTTCATGATCTTCTCGAAGACCGTTTGAGTGGATATCCGCAGCTCGCCTTCCGCTACCTTCGCATACGCGGGCAAGGAGCCCAGCAGCACGTCCTCCCACGGATCGCCCGCCACCCTCTCAGCCTGTCGTTCCTCAGCAGCAGCCCAAAGCCTTTCCGGGATCGAAATCGGATCGGGGGCCTCGCGTTCCGCCATCGCAGCCTCTGCCCAAAGCTGGGGCATGTCTTCAGCCAGCCCCTTCAGATCAATCTTGCCCACCGCCACCGGCCAGAACCTCCGGTTCCCAGTCACATCGCGGAGATACTGAGAGTCATTCGTCGTGCCCACGAAAATACACCGGCGGGGCATCTCTTCCACCGAGCGCTGGAACGCCCCCCGCGCCCGGTCGCATTGCTTCGATACGAACTGTTTTACGCCCCTAATCTCCGCGCGGGCTAGCCCGGCCAGTTCCGGCAGTTCCACAATCCACTTCCCTTGGAGCAGTTCTTGCTGCTCCTTGTAGCTCACGCCGATAACGATCTCGTCAGAGAAGAAATCTTCGCTCCCGGCCATGATCTTCAGTACGCTCGATTTTCCGCGTCCCTGCGGTCCCTCAAGCACCAGCACGCAATCGTACTTGCATCCGGGGCGGCGCGCCCTCCGAACGCCAGCGATCAAGACCGCTCGCCCAAACGCCCGGTTCAGCTCGTTGTCTTCGGCTCCAACATAACGACTGAGCCATGTGTCAATCCTCGGCACCCGTTCCCATTTCTGCGCGTCGATGTAGTCGAGCACCGGGTTGAAGGAGTTCTCTTGCGCCAGAAGGCGGATCGCATCCCGGGTGTGTGTGGGCTCTGGATCGAAACCAAGCGTCTGGATCACCGCCCTCCGAACATGCAGAACGATGTCCTCCATCGTCACGCCGAGCCGCCCTTGCAAGCCCTCGCAGATGACCTTTTGTCGGAACTCATCAAACCGAAACACGACTCCGAGTTTCCGTATCGCCATCACCGCATTATCCAGCGAAGGCACAATCCCGCTGGGATTTCGCACCCGGCTAAGTTCCGTCGAGGCTTCCTTCTTGGCGACAGCGCCGCCTGCAGAGGCCTGCTGCTTCCGGGTCAGTTGCTCCGCAAACATCTTTCCGAGCGGCCCGTTGCCGCTTTCTTGCCCCCGCTGAAACGTCTTCCACTCCGCCTCGGCCTCCGCCGTCAGCGCCGCCATATCCTCCTCCGTGAGCGGCCCCACCACTTCCCAATCCAAAGCCTCCGCTTTCACCACTTCGTGCACTGGCCCGATCTCCTCTGTTCCATTTCAAGCATCACGGCCAATCCCCGCAGGAGTAGTTCCCGCGCTCGCGCCGTCCTCGGCGTTTGAATGGTTTCCACGAGTTCCAGCGCCTCGAAGATGGGCTCCCACGCTTCCACAAACTCCTTACAAACCCGTCGTTCATCAGCCGCCGGATCGGGCGGCCTTCGCCGCTTTGCCCGCACTTCATTCAGATTGATTACCGTTGCCATCGTTCGGCTCCTTTCATCTCGACAACACAATCACCATCACGGAAAGAGCGAGAGCGGCTAGCGCAGGAAGAATGTCTCGCACCCCTTCGCGACCCTTCGGCATTCTCAAAGCAGTTCAAGCGGAGTGCTTTCGTCAAAGAAGCCGCGCCGCTCTAGTTCTGCCTCCGCCAGCGCACCCGCATGGGCTTCCTGCACAAGCAATTCGGCTGTCGGTCCAACCCCCATAATCCGCATCGTGGCGTCAATCGCCTGACAAGCTTCGATCAGTGCCCCTATCGGAGCGCCCTTTTGGGGCTCGATCTCAGCCAGCCATTCCGCAGAGTGTTTGACAAAAAGCCGGCGAAACGCTGCGTCGACTTCAACCCATGCAGCCGACAGCCAAGTCAGCGCCAACATCACTGCCAGCACATCATCCGACACTGCCTGCACTTGGCCTGCTAAGTCGCCGTCTGATGGACGAAGCTCGGCGACAATGCGCCGAGCCTCCGCCTGCGTGCTTTGTCGCTTAGCCTTCGGCATTGCCGTTTGCCTTCAGGAAGATCGGCAGTAGATATGCCGCCACCAACGGGTACGAGCGAACTATGACGGCAAAATCTTCTGGTGCACCCGGCGCAAGCAATAGCAGTTCGTTCGCCAAGCGTTCGGCCTCTGTCTGTCGCTGCTGATCGGCCTCGTGCAAAGCGATTAGGTCGCTACGCCAGGACTCGTTCGCGATCGGCATAACGCCGTCTCCCTTCGGCTTGCCCTTTGCGTAGTACTTGTCGCCCTGAGTGAGGATGGTATGTGAATTTTGGTCAGCCATTCTTGTATCCTCCTTAAGCTGCTGCTGCATCGCGTTTGGCGAGGCAGCGTTCTTGCCATTCGGCTACCTCGTCCGCATCCCAAGCCACGGCCTTGGGACCGATGCGGATGGGTTTCGGGAACGTCCCAGCTTTCATGACCTCGTACATGCTCGAAGTGCTGAGGCCGGTCAGCCGCTGCACGTCCGGACGTCTGAGGAAGGTTCTTGTATTCATAATTAAACTCTCCAAACTACAGTATTCGTGGCCAAATTGACCGCGTTTTGAATATGCCATACGGCACGAACGCCAACAACAAACGATCATGTACATTCGTTTGCATGGTATCGAATGATTATGTCTACGGGGACGAAATTGATCACGAGATTGTGATCAAAAGCCATACTTTCAACCTAGCAATTGCCTGCCGAAGCTTTGACCAATATTCGTGGGTGATGAGCCATGACGCCATCTCTGGCGACACCGACGGACCCGACAGGGTCTGATCGTCTGGCTATTGGACGACGAGCAAAGTATGGCTGTTGTCCACGGGACAAAGACCATGCCCCAGCGGCTTCGAAGCGAACGGTCAAAAAAGAGTTTGTGGGTAGACACGCGGTTAGCATTCCACCATTTTTGCTAAATCATTGATTTTATTGTATTATTTAGAATAATTGGCGGAGAGAGCGGGATTCGAACCCGCGTTACGGTCTCCCGTAAACACACTTTCCAGGCGTGCGCCTTCAACCACTCGGCCACCTCTCCGTCCATGCATGTCGCGCCGGCCGGTTTCGCCGCGCGGGTTGGGGGATGCACCTCCCTTGGGACTATGGCGTGGAACTCCGCGCCGGCGCCGTCAACCAGCGAACGCCTTTCCCCTGCACCTGAGCCGTCGAAGCAACAGGCGCGGGGCTCATCTAGTCGATCCGGCGCCGAATGCCAAGCCATAACGGCAGTCTATTCGCTTTGCCGGCCACACAGCGTTTCGCGAGCCTGCCGGCGCGCCCGTTTTGAGGCGCCGCCACCCGAATGATGTGCACAGGCAAGGCCGCAAGGCCGGCGGCGCTTGACTTCGCCCGGGGTCGCCTGTCTCGTGGTGGAAAGACTTTGCGGGGGCATCGTCCGGACATGACATCGAGCAATGGACAGACGCCAGCGAGGCGACCGGACAGCGGCCTGTCCTTCGTGCCGCCGGGATGGCTCGTCTTCGTCATGGCATGGTCGGTCTACGGCCTGGTCTCCGGGTGGCGACTAGTCGGCGACTACGGCCTGCCGGACAGGGTTTTCTATCTCGTCTATAGCGGGCTTGCCGTCGACATCATCACCATCCTGTGGGGGCTTTATCTGCTCGGCCTCGCCTTCGGCCGCTCCGCCCGCTTCCCGCGTCATTTCACCATCTGGCAGATCGCCACCATCATCTGGCTGCTGGCGAGGCAGGCCTATGTGCTGACGATTTCCGATTTCGTCTTCTCGGGCCAGGCGCTTGTCGTCACAGCTGCCGAGATCGCCATCGGGGTTCTCTGCATCTATCTGCTGCGCCGCGGTTCCGAAGCCGGGACCGTCTACGCCGATCCTGAAACCGAAAGCCCGCCTGTCTTCGTCTCGGTTGTCGCCGCCCTGCTCGGCATCATCCTCGGCGCTGTCATCGGCGCCGTGGGTGGATTCTTCGCCGGCTCGGTGATTGCCGATGCCACCGACATGAGCTGCTTCGAGGGCGGCTGCGGCTATTTTGCCGTGTTCATCGGCCTGGCCGGGCTGGTCGTCGGCGCCATCGCTGGTGGCCTTTTCGCCGTCTGGCGCGTCCATCGGCGCAGACGCAAGCCGGCGGCATAGGCCGGGCTTCAAATTCGCGTATGGCGATTGCGAACCTGGCACGCGCATTCTATCTCTCGTTTGAAACCGGACGACCCTCGGGAGGAGCTTGAGGACTGGCCGGGAGGAAAAGGTTCCTGAATGTTTCGCTTCCTCTTTCGTCTTGCCGCGATGGTCGCGCTGTCGATTTCCGTCATCATGGCGGTGCTCGACGCGACGCGGACCGTGGCGGCTTCGGCGCTGGTGCTGACCCCGCTCAACGCCAGTTGGCTGGCGGTCTCGCCTGACTCGCGGGCAGCCTTCGAAACCTTGGTGCGAACCAAGGCCGGTCCGCTGCTGTGGGACGTCGCCATCGCCTGGGTGCTCAACCAGCCCGGCTTCGCCGTGTTCGCGGTGCTGGCCCTCCTGCTCTATGCGATCGGCTACAGGCGGCAACGACGCCCTGGACAGTTCGCCGCCACCTAGAGCAATTCCAGGAAAAGTGTGAAACGGTTTTCCGTCCGGATTTGCGTCAAAACAAAGAGATAGAGGGGCGGACCCAAAAGCGGGCACCGGTTTTTGGGAAAACCCGATGCTCGAACGATAGACCACTTCTTGTGTCCCACCATCGGAGACCGCGCATGTTCTTTCTCAGCGACATGCTGAACAAGAAGCTCAATCTGCCGAAGCCGTCCGAGGCGTTGCCGGGCCGCACCCGGGCGATCCCGACGACTTCCAAGCATCAGGTCCTGAAAAAGCCACTCAAGGGTCCCTATCCAGAAGGCTTCGAGACGGCGCTGTTCGGGCTCGGCTGTTTCTGGGGCGCGGAGCGGCTGTTCTGGCAGCTCGAAGGCGTCTGGGTCACTGCGGTCGGCTATGCCGGCGGCATCACGCCCAATCCGACCCATCAGGAAACCTGCACCGGCCTTACCGGCCATGCCGAAGTGGTTCTGGTCGTCCATGACCCCAAAATCGTCTCCTATGCCGCGCTTCTGAAGCTGTTCTGGGAAAGCCACGACCCGACGCAAGGCATGCGCCAGGGCAATGATGTCGGCACCACCTACCGCTCCGCGATCTACACATTCGGGGATGCGCAATTGCGGGCCGCGAGCGCCTCGCACGATGCCTATGAAACCGCTTTGCGCGTGGCCGGCCAAGGCAGAATCACCACAGAGATCGCGCCGGCGCCTGAATTCTACTTCGCCGAAGGCGACCACCAGCAATATCTCGCGAAGAACCCCTACGGCACTTGCAACCTCAAGGGCACCGGCATCCCTTGCATCCCGGCTGCCATCTCCGCCTGACGCCTTTGGCGAAAGGATCGAGCCGCAGTGCGGCTTGCCCGCGCCATGCTTTTCCAAAAGGTCAAAATTCCGCGTGAATTTTGTTTCGGGCCGTGCCAGATTGCCGCCGAGCGGGAGGGGAATACACTCCTGGCTGATGTCGTATGCCTGCCGAAGAACCGGGCCGGCATGCGGCGCGTAACGGAAAAAATAACCGACAGGGTGTGGATCACATGAAACGTATCGTTCTCGGCCTCCTGGCCGCAACCGCAATGGTTCTTCCGGCTTTCGCCGCGGATGTCCAGCCGGCCATCCTCTATGATCTCGGCGGCAAGTTCGACAAATCCTTCAACGAGGCTGCCTTTCATGGCGCCGAGAAATTCAAGACCGAGACCGGCGTCGCCTATGTCGAGTTCGAAGTGTCCAACGCCTCGCAGCGCGAGCAGGCGCTGCGCCGCTTCGCCGAGGACGGCCGCAACCCCATCGTCATGGCCGGCTTTGCCTGGGAGGATGCGCTGAAGAAGGTCGCGGCCGAATATCCTGACCTCAACTTCGCCATCATCGACGATGCCGTCGATCTGCCCAATGTCCGCTCGCTGGTATTCAAGGAGAATGAGGGCTCTTACCTCGTCGGCATCATGGCGGCGATGGCTTCGAAGTCTAAGAAGGTCTCGTTCATCGGCGGCATGGACATTCCGCTGATCCGCAAGTTCGAATGCGGCTATGTCGGCGGCGCCAAGTCGGCAGGCGCGACGGACGTCATCCAGAACATGACCGGCGACACGCCGGCTGCCTGGAACGACCCGGCCAAGGGCGGCGAGATCGCCAAGACGCAGATCGACCAGGGCTCCGATGTGGTCTACGCCGCGGCTGGAGGCACCGGCGTCGGCGTGCTCCAGGCTGCGGCGGATGCCGGCAAACTCGGCATCGGCGTCGATTCCAACCAGAACGGCCTGCAGCCCGGTAAGGTGCTGACCTCGATGCTCAAGCGCGTCGACGTTGCCGTCTACACCGCCTTCCTGGACGGCAAGAACGGCACCTTCAAGGGTGGCGTCGAGAATCTCGGCCTCAAGGAAGGCGGCGTCGACTACGCCATGGACGACAACAACAAGGCGCTGGTGACCGACGAGATGAAGGCGGCGGTCGAAAAGGCCAAGGCCGACATCATCGCCGGCAAGCTCGAAGTGCACGACTACACCGCCGACAACGCCTGCCCGTATTGATCGGCACGGACGTACAGCCATTATCTGCAAACCGCCGGGCGCAAGCCCGGCGGTTTTGCGTTGGCTATAGCTTGCCCGCCAGATAACCCAGCGCGAAGACCACGATCAGCCCGACGGCAACGGCAAATCCGCGACGGCCGCCAAGCGCGTGCAGGCCGAAGCCGTGCGGCGCCTGCGACAGGCTTCGGATCACCGTCGGTGATTTGGCATCGCTGCCGCCCAGACCGAAGGTGCGCATCTGCGGCAGGTCGGCAATGCGCTGCGTGATCTCCGTCCAACGCTCTTCGCCATCAGCCGGTTTGGCGCGGTCGAAGAGGTGCATTCGTTCGGCAAGTTGCACGACCGCGTCCCGGAAGGCAGCGTCGATCTCGAGGTCGCGCTCGGCCCGTTCGCGTTCCGCATCGTTCATCAGGCCGAGCACATAGTCGCCGGCCCGCGCGACGCGATCGCTTTCACTGGCCATGACTTTCCCCTCCCCTTCTTCCTCACCAGTGCGGCGGCTTGGTTATGGGCACGTCCGGCGCCGCCTGCTCCTCCAGCGCCAAGAAGCGGTCCGTCAGCGCATCGAGCTTGCGCTGCATGCGCTCGATCACCTTCCACTGCTCGGCGATCTGGCCGGACAGTTCTTCGATGGTCTTCTCCTGTTCGGCGGAGCGGATCTCCAGCGTCGTCAGCCGGTCGGCGGGCATGATCATTCAAAGTCCCCAGTCTGGCAGCATAATGCGTCGCAGCGTAATGTCTCGCTACGCAGTGCCTTGCATCGCAATGCCTTGTGCCGCGATGCGAATTTCGGCTTTGCCATATTAGCGAATGTGAAGGCCCCGGCCACGTTGGAAATTGACAAGCGCACCGGGATTTGTCGAGAGTGACCAATGCTCCGCCAATTGGCACGGGCGGAGTGTCATGCTAGGCGTTTTGACCAAGCGATAAAAAATAAGAGTGGGACAGGCTGCATGGCGCAAGCCGCAATCGAGTTGATCGGCATCAACAAGAGTTTTGGCGCCGTGCGCGCCAACCGAGACATCAATCTGGAGATCGCGCGCGGTACCATCCATGGCATTGTCGGCGAGAACGGCGCCGGCAAGTCGACGCTGATGTCGATCCTCTATGGGTTCTACCAGGCCGACAGCGGCGAGATCCGCGTCGGCGGCCAGCCGGCCTCGATCAAGACACCCAATGACGCCATCGCCCTCGGCATCGGCATGGTGCATCAGCATTTCATGCTGGTCGACAATTTCTCGGTGCTGGAAAACATCATTCTGGGCGCCGAGAGCGACGCGCTGCTGAAGCGGAGCATCGCCAAGGCGCGCTCCGAACTCGACCGTCTCGAACGCGAATACGGGCTGGAGGTCGATCCCGATGCGATCATCGAGGAACTGCCTGTCGGCCTGCAGCAGCGTGTGGAGATCCTGAAGGCGCTCTATCGCGGCGCCGAGATCCTGATCCTCGACGAGCCAACGGGCGTGCTGACCCCGGCCGAGGCCGACCATCTGTTCCGCATCCTCGGGCAGCTGAAGGAACAGGGCAAGACGGTGGTGCTGATCACCCACAAATTGCGCGAGATCATGGCCATCACCGACACGGTGTCGGTCATGCGCCAGGGCACGATGGTGGCGACGCGCGAGACCAAGAAGACCACCGTCGAGGAACTGGCTGAATTGATGGTCGGGCGGCGCGTGCTGCTCAGGGTCGAGAAGGGCGAGGCGGATGCCGGCGCCGTCAAGCTCGCGGTCAAGAACCTGACGGTGAAGGATACACGCGGCGTCACCATGGTCGACGACATCTCCTTCGACATTCGCGCCGGCGAGATCGTCGGCATCGCCGGCGTCGCCGGCAACGGGCAATCCGAGCTGCTCGAGGCGATTTCCGGCATCCGGCACGCCGTTTCCGGCTCGGTCATGCTCGACGGCAAGCCGATCGACCTGACGGGTGCCGCCGATCCGGGCGAATTGCGCGACCGCGGCCTCGCCCATGTGCCGGAGGACCGCCATCACGTCGGGCTGGTGCTGGCATTCGAGGAGAACGAGAATTCCATCCTCGGCTATCACGACGACCCTCGCTATTTGAAAGGGCCGTTCCTCAACATCGACGCCATCCGCAACGATGCCAAGGACAAGATCGCCAAATACGACATCCGTCCGGCCGACTGCCGGCTGAAGACCGCCAACTTCTCCGGCGGCAACCAGCAGAAGATCGTGCTGGCGCGGGAAATGGAACAGGACCCGGGTGTTCTCATCGTCGGCCAGCCGACACGCGGCGTCGATGTCGGCGCCATCGAATTCATCCACAAGCGCCTGATCGCCATGCGCGACCAGGGCAAGGCGGTGCTGGTGGTGTCGGTCGAGCTGGACGAGATCCGTTCGCTTTCCGACCGCATCCTGGTGATGTTTGCCGGCCGCATCGTCGGCGAGCGCGGCCCGGAAGCGACCGAGGGCGAACTCGGCCTGCTGATGGCTGGTGTCGAGCATCAGGAGGCCGCCCAATGAGCACGCCTTACGCCAAATTGCCGGCCTGGGCCGACTACGGCCTGATCCCGCTGATCAACCTGTTCGTTGCCTTCGTCGTCGCCGGTTTCGTCGTGCTTCTGGTCGGCGAGAACCCGTTGCGCGCCGCCGTTATCCTGGTCGAGGGTGCCTTCGGCAAGGGCACAGGCATTGCCTTCACCCTCTTCTATGCCACCACCTTCATATTTACCGGGCTTTCGGTGGCGGTGGCGGCGCATTGCGGCCTGTTCAACATCGGCACCGAGGGGCAGGCCTACATCGCCGGCCTCGGTATCGCCGTGGTCTGTCTTTCCTTCGACAGCGTGCTGCCATGGTGGCTGACATTTCCGCTGGCCATCGTCGCTTCGTCGGTCGTGGGCGCGTTGTGGGCGCTTATCCCCGCCTACCTGCAGGCCAAGCGCGGCTCGCACATCGTCATCACCACCATCATGTTCAACTTCATCGCCGCTTCGATCATGGTTTACCTGCTGGTCGGCCCCTTGAAGCCGGCAGGGTCGCAAGCGCCGCAGACCCGCAACTTCCTCGCCGGCGCGGAATTGCCGAAGCTCAACTGGATCATCGAACTGTTCGGCGCCAAGATCCGCTCGGCGCCGCTCAATGTTTGCTTCCTGCTGGCGCTGGTCATGGCCTTCCTGGTCTGGCTGCTGATCTGGCGCACCAAGCTCGGCTACGAGATGCGCACCTACGGTCACAGCCCGAAGGCGGCGCGCTATGCCGGAATTTCGGAAACCCGCATCATCATCACCGCCATGATGATCTCCGGCGCGCTGGCCGGCATGATGGCGCTTAACCCCGTGATGGGCGACCAGCACAATGTCGCGATCGACTTTGTCAGTGGTGCCGGTTTCGTCGGCATCGCCGTGGCGCTGATGGGCCGCCTGCACCCGGTCGGCATCGTGCTGGCGGCGATCCTGTTCGGCATGCTCTACCAGGGCGGCGCCGAGCTTGCCTTCGAAATGCCGGCGATCAGCCGCGACATGATCGTCATCATCCAGGGTCTGGTCATCCTGTTCGCCGGTGCGCTCGAGCACATGTTCAGGCCTTACATCCAGGCGCTGTTCGCCTCGTTCAGTCCGCGATCGGTCGGCATGGAAGCGGTCAAGGGGAAGGGTGCCTGAGATGGATGTGTTCAACGCAATCGTCCAGACATTGGACTCGACCATCCGCCTCTCAGTGCCGCTGCTGCTCGCTTGCCTTGCCGGGCTCTATTCGGAACGCGCCGGCATCTTCGACATCGGCCTCGAAGGCAAGATGCTGGTCGGGGCCTTCGCCGGTGCCGCGGCCGCTTCCGTGTTCCATTCGGCCTTTCTCGGCCTCGGCATGGCCATCCTGATCTCCGTCGCCTTTGCCATGGTCCACGGCTTTGCCTCGATCACCCACCGCGGCAACCAGATCGTCTCTGGCGTGGCGATCAATTTCATCGCCGCCGGATCGACCATCATCCTCGGCCAGGCGTGGTTCCAGCAAGGCGGGCGCACGCCGGCGCTGCAACCGGGCGAGCGCTTCGAGGCCATCACCTGGCCGGGTGCCGACGCCATCCACGACGTGCCGATCATCGGACCGATCTATGCCGAGCTTCTGTCGGGCCACTCGATCCTGGTCTATCTCGCGTTCCTGATGGTGCCGTTCACCTGGTGGGTGCTGTTTCGCACCCGCTTCGGCCTCAGGCTGCGCGCCGTCGGCGAGAACCCGGCCGCAGTCGACACCGCCGGCATCTCGGTCGCCTGGCTACGCTACCGGGCGCTGATCTGCACCGGCGTGCTGACCGGCATCGCCGGTGCCTATCTGTCGATGGTCCAGAATGGCGGCTTCGTGAAGGACATGACCGCCGGCAAGGGCTACATCGCGCTGGCCGCGCTCATCTTCGCCAAATGGAAGCCGGTCAATGCCATGTTCGCCTGCCTCTTGTTCGGCTTCCTCGACGCGGCGGCGATCCGCCTGCAAGGCTCGCCGCTGCCCATCATCGGCAAGGTGCCGGTGCAGTTCATGCAGGCGCTGCCCTATATCCTCACCGTCATCCTGCTCGCCGGTTTCATCGGCAAGGCGATCCCGCCGCGCGCCGGCGGCGTGCCTTACGTCAAGGAGCGCTGAGGTCGAAGCGCTGCCCGGCGCAGGCGCCGGGTTTTGGACACGATCGTCGGAGAGAACAAACCAATGTCGCATGATCTGTTCGAAGCGGCCAAAGCTGCCATGGCCAAGGCCTATGCGCCCTATTCGAAGTTCCCGGTCGGCGCCGCCTTGCGCACCGAGGACGGGCGCGTCTTTGCCGGCGCCAACATCGAAATTGCCTCCTATCCGGAAGGCTGGTGCGCCGAGACCACCGCGCTTGGCCACTACATCATGGGTGGCGGCGGCAAGATCATGGAAATCGCCGTCCTTGCCGAACGCATGGCGAAATGCTCGCCTTGCGGCGGCTGCCGGCAGCGGCTGGCCGAATTTTGCCGGCCGGAAACAAAACTCTATCTCTGCGACAATGCCGGCGTGGCCGAGACCGTGACCATGGGCGACATGCTGCCCTACGGTTTCCGCGGCGACATTTTGAAATGAAGACCTGTTTGAACGAAGAACCGGCGGAAATGAAGAGTTGGCTGTGATGAAGGAAAAGGCGCTCGACCATCTCGTCGAAAGGCTGGACGGCTTGGCGCCGTCGACCGCACTGGTGCTGGGTTCAGGCCTGGGCGGGCTGGTCGACAAGATCGAGGATCCGATCCGCATTTCTTACGCCGACCTGCCGGGCTTTCCCAGAAGTGGCGTCTCCGGCCATGCTGGCCAAGTGGTGGCGGGGCTGTTTGCCGGCGTGCCGGTGCTGATGCTGTCCGGCCGCGCCCATTACTACGAGCACGGCAACGCGGCCGCGATGCGGCCCGCGCTGGAAGTGCTTGCAGGTATCGGCATCACCAAGCTGATCCTCACCAATGCTGCCGGTTCGGTCGATCCGGACATGCCGCCCGGCTCGGTGATGCTGATATCGGACCACATCAATTTCTCGGGCACCAATCCGCTGATCGGCGAGCCCAGCGACAGCCGCTTTGTCGGCCTGACCGAAGCCTATGATGCCGGCATCCGCAAGGCGATCGAACGGGGGGCGAAGGCAACCGGCACAGCACTTCACAAGGGCGTCTACATGTGGTTCTCGGGCCCATGCTTCGAAACGCCCGCCGAAATCCGCATGGCGCGCATCATGGGCGCCAATGCGGTCGGCATGTCGACCGTGCCGGAGGTCATTCTTGCCCGCTTCCTTGGACTTCGGGTCGCCGCCTGCTCGGTCATCACCAATTTGGCGGCGGGCATGACCGGGGCCGAGCTCTCGCACCAGGAGACCAAGGACATGGCGCCGATCGGCGGCGCGCGGCTGGCAACGATCCTGCAGCGCGTGTTCCGCGACGGACTGCTGGAGAGCTGATGCTTCCCCAGGAAATCATCCGACGCAAGCGCGATGGCCTGAAGCTGTCGGCGCAGGAGATCGCCGGCTTCGTCGGGGGCATCACCGAAGGGGCCGTTTCGGACGGCCAGGTCGGCGCCTTCGCCATGGCGGTGTTCTTCAACGGCATGAGCCGCGACGAGGCGGTGGCACTGACGCTGGCGATGCGCGATTCCGGTGACGTGCTCGACTGGTCGGACCTGCCCGGCCCGGTGACCGACAAACATTCGACAGGCGGCGTCGGCGACAATGTTTCGCTGATGCTGGCGCCGATCGTCGCCGCCTGCGGCGCTTATGTGCCGATGATTTCTGGCCGTGGCCTTGGCCATACCGGCGGCACGCTGGACAAGATGGATGCGATCCCCGGCTATGCCAGCCAGCCTGATATCGCGCTGTTTCGCAAGGCGGTGCTTGAAACCGGCTGCGCCATAATCGGCCAGACCGCGGACCTCGCGCCGGCAGATCGACGGCTCTACGCGATCCGGGATGTCACCGGCACGGTCGAATCGGTGCCGCTGATCACCGCTTCGATCCTGTCGAAGAAGCTGGCGGCCGGGTTGCAGTCGCTGGTGCTCGACGTCAAGGTCGGCAACGGTGCCTTCATGGAAAAGTCGCGGGACGCGACCGCGCTTGCCAACAGCCTTGTCGAGATCGCCAATGGCGCCGGCCTGAAGGCCTCGGCGTTGATCACCGGCATGAACGAGCCGCTGGCCTCGGCCGCCGGCAACGCGGTCGAGGTGCGCAACGCCGTCGACTTCCTGACCGGCCGTCTTCGTGATCGTCGGCTGGAGGACGTGACGCTGGCGCTCGCCGCCGAGATGCTGCAATCGGCGGGACTGGTGTCGTCGAACCAGGATGGCATGCGGCGCGCCACTGAGACGCTTGCCAGCGGCCGCGCCGCCGCCACTTTTGCGCGCATGGTCGCCGCGCTCGGCGGTCCCGCCGATTTCATCGAGAAACCGGAAAAATACTTGGCCGTGGCGGCGACCGAGTTTGCCGTCAAGGCGACCGAAGACGGCTTCGTCACCGGCATAACGACCCGCGACATCGGGCTCGCCGTGGTTGGCCTGGGAGGCGGACGCACGCGGCCGGACGACAAGGTCGATCACGCGGTCGGCATCACCAGGCTGCTGCCGGTCGGCGCGGAGGTTCGGGCTGGCGAGCCGCTGGCGCTGGTCCATGCCCGCTCATTGGCCGATGCCGAGGCGGCCGCCGCCGCTGTGATTTCGGCCTATGCGATTGGCGCCTCGAAGCCGGCTGCCGACAAGTCGGTCATCCGGCGGATTCTTCCACGCGGCTAATTGCGAATTCTTCCGCGCGGCAGATTATTGAACGAGCAGCAGCGTCCCATTCTCGGCCTGGAATTTGCCAAGCCGATTGAGGAAGCTCATGCCGATCAGATTGGTCTGCAGTGCCTTGTCGTCGAGCACGATGGTCTGGACGTCATTGACCGTGATGCTGCCGATCTGTAGCCGGTCGATCATTGCCACTGCAGCCTTGATCGAGCCATTGGCGGTGCTGACCTCGTGACTGAAGTCGGAAGGGTTCAGCGACAGGCCGATCCTGCGGGCCGTCGAGGTGTTGATGGCGACCAGCGTGGCGCCGGTGTCGATCATGCCGTCGACCTGACGTCCGTTGAGCTTGAAGGCCGACGAGAAATGTCCGCGCTCGTCAGCCGTAACGATGACCTTGCGGCCAAGCAGCAGCGGCGTGGCCGGCTTGTCGGGCACCACTGCCAGATTGACGTCCGGCTGGGCCTCGACCGCTGCCTTGCCCGTCATCGACGATCTCAGCAGGTTTTCGATGATTTGCGGATTGGACTGATACACGATCGGTATCGATGCCGATGTGCCGGCGAAAACGCCAAGGATGAGAAGTTTGCGCAGCATGGATCGGCCTTCGTGACGGCCGATCCATAGGCCCGGATGGTGATTGCCGCTTTAACGCACGCCAAAACCACGCCTTTGCGTAAACATTTGGTAAATCGTACCAGGCAACTTTGCCTGGTACTACTTGGTCCCGTACATGCGGTCGCCGGCATCACCGAGCCCAGGCATGATGTAGCCCTTCTCGTTCAGCTGGCGGTCGATCGAAGCGGTGAAGACGGGAACATCCGGATGCGCCTTGGTGAAGCGCTCGATGCCTTCGGGCGCCGCCAGCAGGCAAAGGAAGCGGATGTTGGTGGCGCCGCGCCCTTTCAGCTTGTCGATCGCCGCAATCGCCGAATTGGCGGTGGCCAGCATCGGATCGACGACGATCACCAGCCGGTCGGCGAGGTCGCTCGGCGCCTTGAAGAAATATTCCACCGCTTCCAGCGTCTCATGGTCGCGGTAAAGGCCGATATGGGCGACGCGGGCCGCGGGCACCAAGTCTAGCAGGCCTTCGAGCAAGCCGTTGCCGGCGCGCAGCACCGAGGCAAAAACCAGCTTCTTGCCCTCCAGCGTCGGTGCCTCCATGGTCTCGATCGGCGTTTCGATCGTCGTCGTCGTCAGTTCGAGGTTGCGGGTGACCTCATAGCCGAGCAGCAGCGAAATCTCGCGCAGCAGCCGCCGGAAGCCGGCCGTCGAGGTCTCCTTCTTGCGCATGATGGTCAGCTTGTGCTGGACAAGCGGATGGTCGACGACGGTGACGCCCTGCATGGTGTTCTCCTGATGCCTGCGCCCGAAAGTGCGCGCATGGTCCTTTCGGACGCGCCGCGCTTCAAGCTGCTTGAGTGAACCCTAGCGGCAATACGCCGGCCAAGGAACCGTTGGCCAGCACCGACCACAGCTTTGTCGGAAGAAATCAGCGAGCGGCGCCATTGAGGCGAGCAAGAAGCGCGGTCTTGGTCTTTCGGTCGACGAAAGCGGCCTCGATGGCCGTTCTGGTGACGGCGGTCAGCGCCTTTTCGGTCATCGAGAAATGCTCGGCGGCGATTTCGTATTCGCGCTTCAGCGAGGTCCAGAAATAGGGTGGATCGTCGGAATTGAGCGTCACCTTGCAGCCGGCCGCCTGCAGGGCCGGAAAGGGATGGTCGGCAAAACTGTCGAACACCTTGAGCGCGATGTTGGAGCCGGGGCAGCACTCCAGCACGATACCCTCATCGGCAATGCGCCGGACAAGGTCCGGGTTTTCGATGGCGCGCACGCCATGGCCGATGCGGGAGGGACGGATGTGATCGAGTGCCGCCTTGACGGTCTCCCAGCCTGTCAGTTCGCCGGCATGGATGGTGATGCCGAGCCCGGCCTCGCGCGCGATCTCGAAGGCCCTGACATAGTCCTCCATGTCGCCGATGCGCTCGTCGCCGGCGACGCCGAAACCGGTGACCAGCGGATGCCCGCAGCGCGCCGCGAAGCGCGCCGCCTGCTCGATGGACTCGACGCCGACATGGCGCACGCCGGTGACGATCATGCGGCCCTCGATGCCGGTCTTGGCCTTGGCCCGCGCCATGCCCTCGCCGAGCGCGTCGGTGTAGGCCTTGGGCGAGAGCCCGGCCTTCTTGGCATGGTCGGGCGAAGTGAACACCTCGGAATAGATGGCACCGTCGCGAGCCAGGCTGGTCAGGTAATGGTCGGCCAGCCGTGCATAATCCTCCTCCGTCCGGAACAGATCGGAGGAAAAGTCGTAGGCCGCGAGGAAGGATGTGAAATCATGCCAGACGAATGAACCGTTCTGGATATAGGGCGAGGTATCCCTGCCGTATTTCTGCGCCTGGCGGATGACGAGTTCAGGCGCCGCTGCCCCCTCGATGTGGCAGTGCAATTCCGCTTTCAAAGGCATTCAATCATCCCGTCAGTCAGTCCAGCTGTTGAAAACCCAACACCTGGAAGCGCGGCCGAACACCGCGCCTTAAACAATAGCGCCCGCACCATCGATCGGCTATGGTCCCGCCGGTTTTATGACGGATCAAAAAAATGTCAGTTGAGAGAACCACGGCCGCGGGCGGCATGGAAACCTCCTATGGTTTCAAGCGTGTAGGGGCTGGCGACAAGCAGTCCCTGGTCAACGATGTTTTCCACAAGGTTGCCAACCGCTACGACCTGATGAACGATCTGATGTCGGCCGGCCTGCACCGGCTGTGGAAGGATGCCATGGTCACCTGGCTCAATCCTCCCAAAAGAATGGGCTGGCGCGTGCTCGACGTTGCCGGTGGCACCGGTGACATCGCCTTCCGCATCGTCGATGCGAGCCACGGCAATGCCCATGCCACCGTGCTCGACATCAATGGCTCCATGCTCGCCGTCGGCCGCGATCGAGCCGAGAAGAAAGGCCTGTCCGGCAACACCGACTTCGTCGAGGCCAATGCCGAGGAACTGCCCTTTGCGGACGCGACATTCGACGCCTACACCATCGCTTTCGGCATTCGCAACGTGCCGCGCATCGCTGTCGCGCTCAGTGAAGCGTTCCGAGTACTGAAGCCGGGCGGCCGGTTCCTCTGCCTCGAATTCTCCGAAGTCGAGATGCCGCTGCTCGACAAGGCCTATGAAGCCTGGTCGTTCAACGCCATTCCGAAGATCGGCAAGATGGTCACCGGTGACGGCGAGCCCTATTCCTATCTGGTCGAATCGATCGCCAGGTTTCCCAACCAGCAGAATTTCGCGACGATGATCTCCCGCGCTGGCTTCGATCGCGTCTCCTTCCGCAACTATTCCGGTGGCATCGCGGCACTTCATTCGGGCTGGAAGCTTTGAGGCTGGACCGCATTTCTCACAGTCGACGTGCGCCATGCCGGTTCGAAGAACCGGTAGGACGGGCACGGCCATGAGCACCGTCAGCGCTGGGTTTCGGCTCGTACGGGCGGGCTGGGTGCTGGTGCGCGAAGGCGTCGTCGCCGCCTTGCCGGGCGAGGAACTGTCGGGCCTGCCGAAGTTCGGCTGGCGGCTGGCGCGGCTGTTCACCCGCCGCCGCGCACTGGCCTATGAGCGCAGCGACCGGCTGGCCAAGGCGGTCGTCCGGCTCGGACCGTCCTATGTCAAGCTCGGCCAGTTCCTGGCGACACGCCCCGACGTCGTCGGCAACGACATGGCGCTCGATCTCGCCATGTTGCAGGACAAGATGCACACCTTCCCGAGAGCCGAGGCGATCGCGGCTATCGAGGCTTCGCTCGGGCGCAAGGTCGGCGATCTCTACGCGCAATTCGGCGACCCGGTCGCAGCCGCTTCCATTGCCCAGGTCCACGCTGCCGAAACCATCCATGACGGCGCTGCAACCAAGGTCGCTGTAAAGGTCATCCGGCCGGGCGTGCGCCGCCACTTCTTCCAGGATCTCGAAAGCTATTTCCTCGCCGCCCACCTGCAGGAGAAGTACATCCCGTCGTCGCGCCGGCTACGGCCGGTCGAGGTCACCGAGACGTTGGCGCAGACCACCAGGATCGAGATGGACCTCCGCCTCGAGGCGGCAGCCCTTTCGGAACTCGGCGAAAACACCAAGGATGATCCCGGTTTTCGCGTGCCATCCGTCGACTGGGAGCGCACCGGCCGCGACGTGCTGACCATGGAGTGGGTCGACGGCGTCAAGATGAACGACATTGCCGGCCTTGCCGCTGCCGGTCATGACCTGAAAACTATCGCCGCCAATCTCATCCAGTCGTTCCTGCGCCACACGCTGCGCGACGGCTTCTTCCACGCCGACATGCATCCGGGCAACCTGTTCGTCGAAGCAAATGGCACCATAGTCGCCGTCGATCTCGGCATTGCCGGCAGGCTCGGCAAGAAGGAGCGCCGCTTCCTCGCCGAAATCCTCTACGGCTTCATCACCCGCGACTACCTGCGTGTCGCCGAAGTGCATTTCGAAGCCGGCTATGTGCCGCGCCAGCACAATGTCGCGGCCTTTGCGCAAGCAATCCGGGCGATCGGCGAGCCGATCCACGGCCAGCCGGCAGAGACCATTTCGATGGCCAAGCTTTTGACGCTGCTGTTCGAAGTGACCGAACTCTTCGACATGGCGACGCGGCCGGAACTGATCCTGCTGCAGAAGACCATGGTGGTGGTCGAGGGTGTGGCGCGCACGCTCGACCCGGCCTTCAACATGTGGAAGACGGCCGAGCCGGTGGTCAGCGGCTGGATCGCCGGCAATCTTGGCCCGCGTGGCATGATGGTCGATGCACGCGATGGCGCCAAGGCGCTGCTGACGCTGGCCCGCCAGGCGCCCGAGCTTGCGGCGCGTACCGATCGGCTGTCACGAGAGATCGACCTGATGGCCGAGCACGGCCTGCGCTTCGACGAGACCACCGCCCGGGCCATCGGCAAGGCCGAGGCGCGCTACAGCCGCTCCGGTCGCCTGGCGCTGTGGGTGATCGCCCTGACGCTGGTCTACATTGCGTGGAAGATCATATAGCGCCCAGTCACAACCGGGTTTAGCTCGCAACTTGCGGCGATCTGATTGCATTGCTATCATTGCATTCAGAAACTGCGGTAGAGTGCAATCATATGGCCAGCATTACGATCCGCAATCTGGACGATGAGGTCAAGGACCTGCTGCGCCGATTGGCGGCGGAGAACGACCGCTCCATGGAGGAGCAAGCGCGGGTGATGATCCGGGCCGCCGTTGACGGGCAGATCGGTTCTGTGGGCCGCATCGACCAGATCGAGAAAACCCTCCGCGAACTGACCAGTTCGCACGGCGTAGCCACTCCCGCTGCCGCACCGGCAGGCAAAGCCTTGCCGCGCGGCCTCTCCGGCAAACGCATCCTGCTCATCATCGGCGGCGGCATCGCCGCCTACAAGGCGCTGGATCTCATCCGTCGCCTGCGCGAGCGAGGCGCTGCGGTGCGGGTGGTCATGACATCAGCCGCACAGGAGTTCGTCACGACGCTGTCGGTGGGGGCGCTTTCCGCAGACCATGTCTTCACCGAACTGTTCGACCGCAATGACGAGCACGATGTCGGCCATATCAGGCTATCGCGCGAGGCCGACCTTCTGGTGGTGGCGCCCGCCACCGCCGACCTGATGGCCAAGCTTGCCAATGGCCATGCCAACGATCTTGCCTCGACGGTGTTGATCGCCACCGACAAGCCCATGTTGATGGCGCCAGCCATGAACCCAAGAATGTGGGCGCATCCGGCGACCCGCCGCAACCGCGCGACGTTGCAGAAGGATGGCGTCGCCTTTGTCGGTCCCGCCAGGGGCGAAATGGCCGAAAGCAATGAGGCGGGCGAAGGCCGCATGGCCGAACCGCTGGAGATCGTCGCCGCCATCGAGGCGCTGCTTGATGTCAGCCCCAAGCCGCTGTCGGGGCGCAGGATCATCGTCACCTCCGGCCCGACGCATGAGCCGATCGACCCGGTGCGCTATATCGCCAACCGTTCGTCCGGCAAGCAGGGCCACGCCATCGCGGCGGCACTGGCCAGGCTCGGCGCCGATGTACGCCTCGTCTCCGGTCCGGTCACCATCGCCGATCCCGCTGGGGTGAAGACCATCCATGTCGAACGGGCGCAAGAGATGCGCGATGCGGTGGAGCAGCTTCTGCCTGCGGACGCCGCGGTGTTCGTCGCCGCCGTTGCCGACTGGCGCAGCGAGAACTCGGCCGGTGAGAAGATCAAGAAGGTCGCCGGCGAAGGACCGCCGGTGCTGCGCATGGTCGAGAATCCCGACATTCTCGCCGGGGTTGGCCATCACAGCCAGCGACCTGGCCTTGTGGTCGGCTTCGCCGCCGAGACACAGGATCTCTTGCGCAACGCGGAAGCCAAGCTTCGCAAGAAGGGCGCCGATTTCATCGTGGCCAACGACGTGTCGCACGAAAGCGGCATCGGTCCTTCAGGCGTGATGGGCGGGGATCGCAATCGGGTGCGGATCGTATCCAGGGCCGGCGTCGAGGAATGGCCCGAGATAAGCAAGGACGAGGTGGCGGCGCGGCTCGCCGCCCTGATCGCCGAACGGCTGAAGACGACCGTCGTTTGAGTGGAGGCGCTGGAACGACGGCGCGCTTCAGGTCATTCGGCTCTGCATGACCCAGCGGTCAATTGGACAAAAGCTCCGCGGTTCGGGCAAGGGCGCCGGCAAAACCGTTGAGCGGAATGGAAAAGGTGACCGCTTGTCCGGTGTCTGCCGCGAAGGCATCGATCTTGAGGGTGGTGCCTGACTTCAGCAGCGGCGTGAGGGTCGCATCGAACGCCACCGGCACCAGGCAGCCGACGACCTGGCAGGTGTTGAATGGCAGGCTGCCATCCAGTTTCTGGTCGTCGATGCTCAGGCTGACGCCCTTGGCAAGCGCCAGGCCGAACGGCAGGGCGAGCGTACCGGCGGCATCCTCGCCGGTCTTGCTCGACAGTTCGATCGCCAGCAGGCGCTGGTTGTTTTGCTTGTTGAATTGCTGATACGACAGGCTGCAGGTCTTGGTCGCGCCGGAAATCTGGCAATTGACCGTCCAGTCGCCATGGGTCTCGGACAGCGCCGACGCGCCACCGGGCAGTTGCGGCGCATCGGCGGCCGGCGCCGCCGCGGTCTTGGTTTGCGCCGCCATGGCCGGCGCACCGACGACGCAGGCTAGACCCAGCATTGCCACGAAATACGCGTACTTCCTCATCAGGACTCCTCCCGCCCGGCTCCGCCTGGGGCCAGCTGGATGCTGACCTTGAGAGACGCGCCGATCGCGTTCTGTTAAACCGTTTCGCCGGAGGCGCCGTCATAGCTGACGGCCGGCGCCATTGACGCCACTCAGCTCACGACGGGCGCCGACCGATAGAGCGGCGAATCGACGACCTCCGTCAAGTGCAATGCGGGGCTGTCAGGCAGATTCTCCGCCGCCCTGAGGCGGCCCTCGGCGGTCGACAAACCGATATTGTTTCGATCAGCCCCAAGATATGGCACAGCCGCACAGACGCCCTATATTAAGGCCATGACTTCTTCACGCGGGAATGAGCGGATGTCGGCGTTTCGACCATTGATGGTTTTCACATCGGCAATGCTGGCGACGGCAGTGCTGGCCGGCGCTTGCCTGCCGGCTTCCGCACAAGCCCTCAATTCCCTCAACGGCAACAACGCGCTGATCCGGCAGAACGACCTGCAAATCCTGCAGAACCGGGTGCAGCGGCAGCTCTACCAGCAGCAACAGCAGCAGTATCGTGCCCAGGACCGCCAGATCGTCCAGCAGCCGCAGCCGGTGGTGCCACAATACAAGCCAAGCTGTACGACGCAGATAATCGGCGCCACCGTCTTGAGCAATTGCCGCTGACAAGCCGGCGTTTTTCATTTATTAGCCGACTTATGTATTCGGAGTGTCTTTCGGCACACGCGAAAGTTTTGGTTTTGCAACGATGCCTTGTCGCGCTATGCGGCATTTACATCGACTGGATCCACGAATGGCAGCCACCAAGAAAAAGGCCGTACGCAAGGCAAAGAACGGCCAGAGGATCCGTCAGGTGGCGGCCATTCCGTTTCGTCTGAACGCGCGTGGTGATGTCGAAGTCATGCTGGTCACATCGCGAACCACGAGACGCTTCATTGTCCCCAAGGGCTGGCCGATGAAGGGCAAGAGCGGACGCAAGGCGGCCACCATCGAAGCGCGAGAGGAAGCCGGCGTGCTCGGCAAGACGCTGAAGGAGCCGGCGGGCACCTACTCCTACTGGAAACGGCTGGCCAACCGCTTCGTCCGCGTCGACGTCATCGTTTATCTGCTGGAGGTCACCGAGGAACTGGCCGACTGGCAGGAAGCCAAACGGCGGCAGCGGGCCTGGTTGCCTGCCGCCGATGCGGCCACGCTCATCGACGAGCCGGACCTTTCGACCCTGGTGGCGAACTTGATGATTGCCAAGCCCGAGCCACTCGACCTCGCCTGAGGCTGGACTTCACTCGGTCGGGTCGTCCGCTTCTGGAAAGGGGCGCACCGGCGCGCCGGTATAGGCCCACAACCATTCGCGCGGCAGCGGCCCTTTGTTTCGCTCGACTTGCTGTGACTGTTCCCAGGCATGCGCCAGGATGCCGACCGAGCGCGACAGCACGAAAAGCCCGCGCGTCAGCGGCGGCGGAAAGCCAAGTTCGCCGTAGATGACGGCGGTGGCACCATCGATGTTGAGCGGTATCTTCTTCCCCTTGCGCCGCGCGACGTCCGCTTCTGTCGCCTCGGCGATGTCGGCGAAGCGTCCATTGACGACACCACGCGCGGCAAACGCGCGGGTCAGTTCCAGCAGGCGCGGCGCGCGCGGGTCGACCGGATGGAAACGGTGGCCGAGCCCTGGCACATAACCCTTCTCCTCGGCGAAGAACCGGTCGAGCCGCGTCGAGACGGCTTGATTCAGCGTCATGCCGCCGTCGAGCGCGACAGCGATGTCACCGTAGAAGGACAGCGCCTGTTCGCCGGCGCCGCCATGCACGTCGCCGAGCACATTGATGGCCGAGGCCATGGCGCTGTTGATGCCGACGCCGCAGGTTGCAGCCATGCGCGCAATCGCGATCGACGGCGCTTGCGGCCCATGGTCGACGGCGGCGCCCAGCGCAATGCCGAGCAGCGCCGCTTGGTCCTCGCTGGGCAACTCGCCACGCAACATCAGCCAGATCATCGCCGGGAAGCTGACGCGGCCGATCAGATCCTGGATTTCATAGCCGCGCAGCCGGATGACACCGGGCCGCATCTCGATGATATCGGTCTGCCACCATTCCTCGCCGCGCTCACGGCCGGTCTTCTTCTTGGTGCTCATGCCCGTGCTTTTGTCTTGGCGCGAGGCGGCAGATCGGCGAAAACCTCGTCCATATGCTCGCCCAGCGCCGGTGGCGGCTTCGTCGGCAGGGGTGCCGCGCCATCGACCATGAAGCCGCCGCGCAGAACCGTCAGCGGCCTGTCCATGCCCGGCACACCCTCAAAATTCGCGGTCACCTGGCGTTCGAGCACTTGCGGCTCGGCCAGCACTTGCGGGATCGTCAGCACCCTGCCCGCGGGCACGCCGGCGCGATTGAGCGTCTCTTCCCAGACTGCCGCCGCGGCGCCCGCCAGGGCGTCCTCGATCTCGACTTTGAGCGCCGCACGGTTGCGCTTGCGCGTCTCGCGCTCGGCAAAGCGCGGATCCACCGCCAGCTCCGGCCGCCCGATCAGCCGGCACAGCGCCACGAACTGCTCCTGCTTGTTGGCGGCGATGTTGAGCAGTCCGTCGCCGGTGCGAAAGGCGCCGGACGGCGCCGCTGTCATGTTCTCATTGCCCATCGGCTGCGGATCGACCGCTGCCGTCAGGTAGTTGGAGACCTGCCAGCCGAGCGCCGAGAGCGTGCATTCGAGCATCGAGACGTCGAGAAAGGCGCCCTCGCCGTTCGTCTTCTGTCGCACCAGCGCCGAGGCGATTGCGAACGCCCCGACCAGCCCCCCAAGCGTGTCAGCGACGGGATAGCCGACCCGCAGCGGCGCCGTCTCCGGCGTGCCGGTGATGCTCATGATCCCCGAAAGGCCCTGGATGATCTGGTCATAGGCGGGATTGTCACGCATCGGCCCGGTCTGGCCAAAACCGGATATCGCGCAATAGACAAGGCCGGGACGGACCGCCTTGAGCGCCTCGTAGCCAAGGCCGAGCCGATCCATCACGCCGGGGCGGAAGTTCTCCACCAGCGCATCGGCGCTGGCGACCAGATCGAGGAAGCGCTCGCGATCGGCCGGCTTCTTGAGGTCGAGCACCACCGATCGTTTGCCGGCGTTCTGCGCCAGGAACGAGGCGCCCATGCCGGCGCTGTTGAGCGTTGGCGATCCGCCGAGCTGGCGTGCCAGGTCGCCGCCTTGCGGGACCTCGACCTTGATCACGTCGGCCCCGAGCAGCGCCAGCTGATAGGCACAATAGGGGCCGGCCAGGACGTTGGTCAGGTCGAGGACGCGGATACCGGAAAGCAATTCGGTCATGAGAGCTCAAATCGATCAGGCATCGCCCGGCACATGCTCCGGTCCGCGCCGCCGGCGGTGCTCGACATAGGCCCAGATATGCGGCCCGACCAGGCCGATGAAGGCGAGCGTCAGCAGCGTCAGTGACAGCGGATGCTTGTAGAACACCGACCAGTCGCCATTAGAGATGGTCATCGCCCGGCGGAACTGGGTTTCGGCGAGTGGCCCCAGGATCATGCCGATGATGACCGGCGCGGTCGGGAAATCGAAGCGCCGCATCAGGAACCCGGCCGCCCCCAGGAGATAGAGGATGACCAGGTCGATAGGCGATTGCGAGATACCATAGGTGCCGACCGTGGCGAACACCAGGATGCCGGCGTAGAGCTGCGGCGCCGGGATCTTCAACAGCCGCACCCACAGCCCGATCAGCGGCAGGTTGAGGATGACGAGGATGACGTTGGCGATGAACAGGCTGGCGATCAGTCCCCAGACGAGGTCGCCCTGCGTCGTCAAAAGCAGCGGCCCCGGATTGATGCCGTAGCTCTGGAACGCCGACAGCATGATCGCCGCCGTCGCCGAGGTCGGCAGGCCGAGCGTCAGCATCGGCACCAGCACGCCGGCGGCGGACGCATTGTTGGCGGCTTCGGGGCCGGCGACGCCTTCGATGGCGCCGACGGTACCGAATTCCTCCTTGTGGTTCGACAGCTTCTTTTCGATTGCGTAGGACAGGAAGGTCGGGATTTCGGCGCCGCCTGCCGGCATGGCGCCGATCGGAAAGCCGATCGCTGCACCGCGCAGCCAGGGTTTCCAGGAACGCGCCCATTCGGCTGATGTCATGTAGAGCGAGCCCCTCAGCGGCACGATCTCGTCCTTGCCGGCATAGCGGCGCGAAGCCATGTAGAGTGTCTCGCCGACGGCGAACAGGCCGACGGCGCAAATGATGACGTCGACGCCGTCAAGCAGTTCGGTCATGCCGAAGGTGAAGCGCGGCTGGCCGGTCTGAAGGTCGACGCCGATCATGCCGATGACGAAACCGGCGAACAGGCTGGTGAGGCCGCGCACGGACGAGGAGCCAAGCACCGCCGAAACCGTGATGAAGGCCAATACCATCAGCGAGAAATATTCGGCCGGGCCGAAGGCGAGCGCGAATTTGACCACCACCGGCGCCAGGAAGGCGACGCCCAAGGTGCCGATGGTGCCGGCGACGAAGGAACCGATCGCCGAGGTGGCAAGTGCCGCCCCGCCGCGGCCGGACCGCGCCATCTTGTTGCCTTCCAGCGCGGTGACGATGGTGGCGCTTTCGCCAGGCGTGTTGAGCAGGATCGACGTTGTCGAGCCGCCATACATGGCGCCGTAATAGATGCCGGCGAACAGGATGAAAGAGGCCTCCGGCGCCACCTGGTAGGTGATCGGCAAAAGCAGGGCGATGGTCAGCGCCGGCCCGAGACCGGGCAGCACGCCGATGGCGGTGCCGAGCGTGGTGCCGAGCAGGCACCACAGAAGATTGACCGGGGTGAAGGCAACTGAGAAGCCGTGTGCGAGATGGCCGAGCGTTTCCATGGCGTCAGGCTCCAAACGTGCCGATGATCGCATCGATCACCGTGTTCAGCTGGTTCTCGATGAAGCCGGCGCCGATGTTGACGCCGAGCGCCCTGGCGAAGCCGAAATAGGCGGCCAGCGCCAGGATCAGGCCGAGCCCTACGTCACGCAGTGTGCGCTTGCTGCCGAAGCCGTAGCAGACGAGAACGAACATGATGACGGATGCCGCCGTGAAGCCCAGCGGCTGGATCAGCAGCAGATTGGCGACGAGGCCGATGACGACGAAACCCATCGCCTTCCAGTCGGTCGGCGTTTCCTTTTCCTCCTCCGGTTGCCAGCCGCCGCGAAGCGCCGCGAGGATGAGCAACAGGGAAAGCACCACAAGACCGACCATGGTGAGGTAGGGAAAGACGGTCGGGCCGACCTTGGAGTAGAGCGGCGACACCGGGATCGCCAGCGTCTGCCAGGCTACAGCGCCGGCGCAGGCCAGAAGCCCGACGCCGATCAACAATTCCGGCACGGCAAGGCGCGACGACGCCGCCTGCTGGTCACTGCTGCTCATGATTGTCCTCCCCAAGAATACTGGCCAGGATAGCTGGCCAAGATGCCCGGCACCGCACGGCCGGTCCTCACCGCAGTGCCGGCTTTGCATTCCATGCGAGAAGGGGCGGCGAGCGCCGCCCCTTTTTGGGAAGATCAGGCGAGCCCGAGGTCTTTCAGGATGGCCTCGATGCGGGCCGTATCCTCGGCAACGAATTTCGCATAATCGTCGCCCGTGAGCAGGATCTGCGTCCAGTTGCGGTTCTTGCACTCGGTCGCCCAGGCATCGCTCTTGGCCATGCTCTCGACCAGCGTGATCATCGCCGCCTTGTCGGCATCGGAAACGCCGGGAGGTGCGAAGACCCCACGCCAGTTGAACAACTCGACATCGATGCCGGCTTCCTTCAGCGTCGGCGCGTCGATGCCGTCCTGGCGCTTGTCGGCCGAGATGGCAAGCAGCCGCAGCGCGCCCGCCTTGACCTGCTCGGAGAACTCGCCGAAGCCGGAGATGCCGGCCGCCACCTGATTGCCGAGCAGCGCCGACAGTGCCTCGCCGCCACCGGCGAACGGCACGTAGGACAGGTTTGTCGCCGGCACGCCGACGGTCTTGGCAATCAGCCCAAACAGGATGTGATCCGAACCGCCGGCCGAGCCGCCAGCGACAGGAACCTTTGTCGGATCGGCCTTGAGTGCGGCGACGAAATCAGCCGCCGTCTTGAACGGCGACTCCGCCGGCACCACCAAGGCCTCGAACTCGCCGGTAAGGCGCGCGATCGGCGTGACTTGCGTCAGATTGTTGGCAGCCTTGTTGGCGATGATCGCACCGACCATGACCATGCCGGCAACCATCAGCGAATTGCCTTTGCCGTTCCATTGGTTGATGAATTGCGGCAGCCCGACCGTACCGCCGGCGCCGCCGACATTGGTGATCTGCGAGCCGGAGATCAGCTTTTCGCTGCGCAACACCTGATCCATCGTGCGCCCTGTCTGATCCCAGCCGCCGCCAGGTGCCGCCGGCACGAAAATCTGGATCTGCGGCGCGCCTTCGGCGAAAGCGGGAGAGAGATGTAGTCCTGCTAAGCCGGCAGCGCTTGCCGCTGCCGTGCTCATCAAAAATCTGCGTCTGTTCAGCATGGGATTCCTCCAGATCACGACACCTCCTCCGGTGCCTGCCAAAACGCGCCTGAATCCAGACCCGTAATCGAGTTCAAGCAGATGTTACCGAGTTCTGTCAACGGGAACGATATTCTACTAGACAGAACGCATCGCCAGCGCGACACAGTGGCTCCGCTAAGCAGGTTCCGCATAATTGTCCCGCGGTTTTTGCGACAAGAACCTGCGGCAAGCAAAGAAACCTAAGCAGACGACGCGTTGGCGAAGCCAGCGGTGTCTCCTTAGGACCTTCTCCGAATTGGGAACCGCAATGGACTCATCAAGCAGATCGGCTGATCCAGACATCCGGCACGCGGCTACCGAAGGGGTTGCCGCGCTTGATCGGGCGATCGCCATCCTCGACGCCTTCACCACCACCGACCGGTCGCTCAGCCTGGCCGAAATCGCGGCCCGTACCGGCCTCTACAAGAGCACCATCCTGCGGCTTGCGCATTCCTTGTTGCGCGGGCAGTTGCTCGAGCGCTTGGACGATGGCCGCTACCGCGTAGGACCCGCCACTTTCCGGCTCGGCGCGCTCTATCAGCGTTCGGTGGTGGCGGTCGACATCCTGTTGCCGATCATGCGCGACCTTTCCGAGCGAAGCTGGGAGAGCGTTGCCTTCTATGTTCGCTCGGGCGACGTCCGCACCTGTCTCTACCGCGTCGAATCCAAGCACCCGATCCGCTACACGATACGCGAAGGCGACGTGCTGCCTCTGCTGGTTGGGTCGGGCGGCCGCGTGCTTGCGGCGTTTTCCGGCCAGCAGGGCGAACCCTACGAGACCATCCGCAAGACCTGCAACTGTCTCGCCGTCGGCGACCGCGACCCAGAGACGGCGGGCGTGTCGGCGCCGGTGTTCGGTCCGGGCCGGGCCCTGCTCGGCGCCTTGACGCTGGCCGGCCCCAGCTCGCGCGTCGACGCCGCGTTCCTTCAGCGCATGAAACGCCCGCTGCTCGAGGCGGCGGCGCGGGCCACCCGCGCCTTCGGCGAGGACGCCTCTATGCTCGAGCAGGCGAGCCTCGCCGCGGACGCTGTGTCGTAGCGGGGTCGAAGGCGCTGCAGCCGGAGCTGCGTCAGTTCAATTTGACCAAAACCACACGGCGGTTCTTGGCACGGCCCGCGTCGTCGTCATTGCTGGCGACAGGCGCACTGCGATCTTTGCTTGGCAGCGCGGGGATCTCCAGTCGATGACGCCGCTCAGGGCAGCCGCTCCAGCAGAATGGTCGGGGCGTCGTGGTAGGTGGTCCGCACCACTTCCCGGTAGCCGCACTTCGTCGCAACGTTCAGCGACGCGGCGTTTTCCGGATCGATGATGCAAACGGTCCTCGCGGACCCGAAAGTCTCTTCGCCCCATGCCAGGACGCGGCCAACCACCTCGGTAGCGAAGCCTGCGCCATGAATGGCCGGAGCGAGCGCCCAGCCGGCCTCGGGAATGCCTTCGATCGACGGCTGTATATCGCGCTTCAGGTCATGGAACCCGGCCTCGCCGATGAAACGGGTGACCACGGGATCGGTCCACATCACGGCATAGGCGTCGAAATCTCCCAGCCGGTGTGCCCGCAGGATGGTTCGCTGCGTCTCGATCACAGGGGCGATGGTCGCTCGCGGATTGTTCATGGGATTGCCTCGCTTATCTACCCGGCGCGTAGCAAATTGCCCGGGCCAGACAAGGGCCAAGGCAGGGCATGTCATCTTCCAGGCGAGAAAATCGCGCTAAGCCGCGCCACAAATACGACGGGCACCCATGGGGGCAACATGGTCTCAAGCTCCGCTATGGGAATTCGGCGCGACGATGCTATTTTCGCGACAGGCTGACTCAGCATCTGCAAGCGCAATCCTTTCAGGCACGGGCTTGTGCCGTCAAACCCAGGGAAAAAGCATGGACACCACCGATCTCGTGCTTGCCATCGTCCACCATCTGCTGGTGTTTTCGCTAGCAGGGATCATCGGCGCCGAATTCGTGCTGATCCGCGGCGACCTGGCCGCCACCACGCTCAAGCGGCTCGCCGGCATCGACCGTCATTATGGGATCATCGCCGCGCTGATCATCATCGTCGGCATCGGCCGCGTCTTCTATGGCCTCAAGGGTTGGGAATTCTACGTCTACAACTGGGTGTTCTGGGCCAAGATGGCGGCGTTTGGTATCGTCGGCCTGCTGTCGATCATCCCGACCGTCCGCTTCATCTCCTGGAACAGGCAGGCAGGTGCCAATCCCTCGTTCCTGGTGCCGGCAGCCGAGCTTGCATCCGTCAAGACCTATGTCCGCGCCGAGGCGTTCATCTTCCTGCTGATCCCGGTCTTCGCCGCCGCGATGGCACGCGGCTACGGCTACTGATCGCCGGCGGCAACCGTTTCAAGCGGAGCTATCGGCACCAGCGGCGCCGGAATGCTGGTCGTCTTCTCCTGCGCCTTGCAGATGTCGGCAATGACGCAGGCCGGGCAATCCGGCTTGCGCGCCTTGCAGACATAGCGGCCATGCAGGATCAGCCAGTGATGCGCGTGGCGCATGTATTCGTCCGGGATGATCTTCAACAGTCCCTGCTCGACCTGTTCCGGCGTCTTGCCGGGCGCCAGCCCGAGCCGGTTGCCGATGCGGAAGATGTGGGTGTCGACCGCCATCGTGTGCTGGCCGAAGGCCATGTTGAGCACGACATTGGCGGTCTTGCGCCCGACCCCCGGCAGCTTGACCAGTTGATCCCGGTCGCCAGGCACATCGCCGCCATGGTCGCGGATCAGCGCCTGCGACAGCGCCATCACGTTCTTGGCCTTGTTGCGCCACAACCCGATGGTTCTGATATAGTCGCCAACCTTGGCTTCACCCAGCGCCAGCATCTTTTGCGGTGTATCGGCGGCCTTGAACAGCGCCCGCGTCGCCTTGTTGACGCCGGCATCGGTCGCCTGCGCCGACAGCACCACCGCCACCAGTAATGTGAAGGCGTTGACATGTTCGAGCTCGCCCTTCGGCTCAGGCCGCTGGACGGCAAAACGCCGGAAGATCTCGTGCACTTCGGCCGCGCTGTAGCGCGACGAACGCCGCACCGGCCGCGGACGCGGCTTGGCGTTCGACCCGTCGCGCCGGCCGGGCAACAGCTCATTTTTGGGCATGGATGATTCTTTGGACTTGGGGCTCGCCATTTCCTTCCTATAATATCCCGCCATGAGCGACACAAACGCCTCATTTCAGGCCGACGAGCCATTCTTTCAGGCGCTGCTGACCCCGCACCGGTCCCTGGGTAAAACCGGCTTTGCCTTGCTGATGGGCGCGCTGCTGTTCGGCTGGCTGGTGACAGGCGCGTTTTTCCTGTCGCGCGGCGCCTGGCCGGTGTTCGGCTTCCTCGGCCTCGACGTGGTCGCCGTCTACATCGCTTTCCGCGCCAACTATCGTGCCGCGCGTGCCCGCGAGGAGGTGTCGGTCTCGCGCACCAGCCTCGACATCCGCAAGACCGCGCCATCCGGAAAATCGGAAGCGCATCGCTTCAACCCGTTCTGGGCGCGGTTTTCGGTCGCCCGTCACGCCGAGATCGGCATCACCAGGATGACAGTGGAAGCACAGGGACAGAACGTGCCGATCGGCGGTTTCCTCAATCCCGACGATCGCGAGACCTTCGCCACTGCCTTTTCGCGGGCGCTGGCGACCGCCAAGGCACGCTGATCCTAGAACCGGTAGCGCAACAGCCTGCCGACCTTGCGCAGGGCTGGAATGTGTCTCCAAAGGCGGACGAACAGCTTCGCGACCCAGCCCATGCGGGCGGCGTGTTCAGGCTTGTAGGCCGAGATGTCATCGACGAACCGTAGCTTTGGGACGGCCAGTTCCAGGTCGTGCGGATCGTCGATCGCCCAATACACCTGGGCACCCGTCGCCTTGATGGCCGGATTGAGGCGAAGCAGCTTCAGGCCAAAACGGCTGTAGGCGTCGAACATCAGTTCGCCACTGGCAAGATGCGAGACGAGCCGCGCAAACAGGCGTGGTCCCTCGTTGGCAGGGAGATAGGGCGTCAGGCCTTCCGCCACCACGATGGCCGGGCGATTGCGCGGCACCGAGGCCAGCCAATCCGGTTCGGTCACCGACGAGGCGATCAGATGGCAATGGGCCCGGGACGGGTACAGCTTGCGTCTGAGCTCGATGACTTCAGGGTAGTCGACATCAAACCAGTCCACACCCTGTGGCGGATCGACACGAAATATGCGCGTATCGAGCCCGCATCCCAGATGCAACACGATGGCGTAGGGATTTCTCGCGAGAAAGTCCTGAACATGGACATCCAGCGTCTTTGCCCTGATCGCCAGGCCGACGCCGAGATTGGTGTCGACCTTGAGCCTGGAGAAATCGTAGTCGATCTTGCGCACCGCCTCGTCGGCGAAATGATCCCCGAGCAGCGTATCCGGCAACCTGCTCTCCAGAGCCTTGCCGTAGAGCGTCAACAGCAACGTCCCCTTTTCCCCGGTCAGATGTATCTTCTCGCCAGCCATGTGCGATTCCTAGTCAGAGCATGATCCCGAAAAGTGGAATCCGGTTTTCGGGAAAGATCATGCTTATACAAACAGACAGAGCCCCATCCCGACCTCATCGGGATGAAACAGGCTCTCGAAAACCCGAGTCTATCTGGGTACGCGCCGCAAGAAGGCAAGTTTCGGGTGGCGATCGACGCCCCAAGGGGCGATATTCCTGCCCAAGGAGACAGTTCCATGAGCATACAGACGGCCGTTCTCAAAAAGGACATCACGCCCGAAGGCAGCGACTACGAAATCGTGCGCCGCGCCATCGAGAAGATCAGCCTCGACTATCGCGACCAGCCATCGCTGGAAGAACTGGCCGAAGAGGTCGGCGAGACTCCGACCGGCCTGCAGAAACTCTTCACCCGCTGGGCCGGCCTGTCGCCAAAAGCCTTCCTGCAGGCGGTGACACTGGACCATGCCCGCAAGCTGCTGGATTCAGGCATGCCGCTGCTCGAAACGTCATTCGAGCTGGGCATGTCCGGCCCCGGCCGGCTGCACGACCTCTTCGTCACCCATGAAGCGATGTCGCCGGGCGACTACAAGACGCGCGGCGCAGGCCTCACCATCCGCTACGGCTACCACCCCTCGCCGTTCGGCACTGCCCTGATCATGGCTACCGACCGCGGGCTTGCCGGCCTCGCCTTCAGCGATCCGGGCGAGGAACGCGCCGCCTTCGCCGACATGTCCAGCCGCTGGCCGAACGCCATCTATGTCGAGGACATGGCCGCGACGGGTCCCTATGCGGCGCGCATCTTCGACCCGACGCTGTGGCGCCCCGACCAGCCGCTGCATGTCGTCATGATCGGCACCGACTTCCAGGTTCGCGTCTGGGAGGCGCTGCTCAACATACCGATGGGCAAGGCCCGCACCTATTCCTCGATCGCCGCCAGCATCGGCGCGCCGAGCGCCAGCCGTGCCGTCGGTGCCGCCAACGGCGCCAACCCGCTCTCTTTCGTGGTTCCCTGCCACCGCGCCATCGGCAAGTCCGGCGACCTCACCGGCTATCACTGGGGTCTGACCCGCAAGCGAGCCATTCTGGGTTGGGAAGCAGGGCAAGTGTCGTCGTGAATGTCGATTTTCCAAGAACCCCACGCAGAATCTATAAATGCTGGACTTATCAAGTATAAGTGCGATTATTGCATCGGTTTTTCTTGATTGCAACCAAAAGCAACTTCTGGTTTAGCGATTATTATTTTAAGCAATTGTTCAGATTAACTCTAAATTAACTACGATAAAGTGATGATGACTCATATTAACTCGGACTATCCGGCTTAATGGGAGGTCTCGATGAAATCGTTTCGCGCCGTCTTCGGCGCAGCCCTGCTGGTCGCCTGTATTGACCAGTCCGCATTGGCCACAACGCAAAATGTCATTTTCAATGGCACGATCACCGCAACCTGCACGCTTGTGGTAGCCACCAACGGCACGATGACGGTGAGCCCCGATCTTCAGTCGCTAAGCTCGCACAACAGCGGCGGCTTGGCCGGAACGGTCACGCTGACCACCACCGGAGGCGTATCGCTCAGCGTGGCCACCAGCGCTCCCGCTCCCGCGACCGCATCACCCGGATGGGCCAACGAAGGCTGGAGCATCAGGACCGGAAATGGCGTTGGCAAGAAAAAGAAGAAGAAGTAACCGCGCGCTGCTTGCGACCGCGGCACTTTCCGGCCTTTGCCTTCCGGTGCAAGCGGCGATCATCGGCACCTGGACCATCATGGTCGGGGCGTCGGGAACGATGACCGCAAATCCTGCCATCAGCATCCTGGGCTCCAAACAGGCAGGCGGGTCGAGTGCGACCGCCACCATCACCGCCAGTTCGCTGCTTTGCACCTTGCTCAACCTGCTCGACTGTTATTCCGTTTCCGCGCCGGCGCCGGCCTCGTTCTCGTCAGCGCCAAGCGGCGGCGGTACCAACGTCAACTTCAGCACCGTCTACCGCCTCGACGGCACCGGCGTCGACACCTCCGGAAGCGTGCCGCAGCGTGTCGTCAACGGCACCCACCCCATGCAGGTCGACCTCACCGCCACCAAGTCGAGCGGTATCTTTCCCGCCGGCAACTACCAGGGCACGGTCACCGTGCGCTGTGAATAGGCACAAATCGAGCTGGACCATTCGCGTGGTCTGGCAAGCCGCGGCCTTACAGGCTAGCTTCCCGCGCAATAGGAACGACCTGCGTTCGCCCGGACGCTCAAAAGACGCTCCAATATTTGAGTTCGTGCTGGCAGGAGGCCTTGCTTGATTATCGTTATCGGCTCGATCAACCTCGACCTGATCGCCAATGTCGACCGCTTGCCGAGCCCTGGCGAAACAGTAGCCGGCTCGACCTTTGCCACCGCGCCCGGCGGCAAAGGCGCCAACCAGGCGCTGGCGGCGGCACGCGCCGGCGCCCCGGTGCGCATGGTCGGCGCCGTCGGCAAGGACAGCTTCGCCGCCGAGGCGTTGGCATTGCTGCGCGACGGCAAGGTCGATCTGTCTGGCGTCGCCGAGACTTTTGCGTCGACAGGCACAGCCCTGATCATGGTCGGCGACGACGGCGAGAACATCATCGCCGTGGTGCCGGGCGCCAACGCGTCCGTATTGCCTGGCGACCTCTCCAAAGCCTTCTTCAAAAAGGGTGATATCGTACTCCTGCAACATGAGATCCCGCTGGCGACCGTCGGTGCCGCGCTCGACCAGGCAAGGGCGGCTGGCGCCATCACCGTGCTCAACACCGCGCCTTTCCAGGGCGAAGCAGCGGCCTTTCTTGCCAAGGCCGATTATGCAGTCGCCAACGAAACCGAATTCGACCTCTATGGCGAGGCGCTGTCGCTCAACGGCCGCGACCGGGCGGCGCGCATGCGCGACTATGCCGGGAAGACCGGCCGCACCATCGTCGTGACGCTCGGCGGCGACGGCGTGATGGCGGCGACGCCAAGCGATTTCCTGACCGTCCCGGCAATGAAGATCACGCCTGTCGACACGGTCGGCGCCGGCGACACGTTCTGCGGTTACTTCGCCGCCGGCCTGTCGTCCGGCCTGGCGCTCGAACAGGCGCTGGCGCGCGCCGGCGCGGCGGGCTCGCTGGCCTGCCTGAAGCCAGGCGCCCAGCCGGCAATTCCGCTGGCCAAGGATGTCGACCAGGCATTGCAGGAAACGCGTTGAAATGCTGCGCCCTCAGACGAAACATGCCGTGGCGCCGGCCAGCGACATCTGTCGCCTGTCCGCGGTCGCACTTGCCGACGCGATCCGCCAAAGGAAACTTTCCGTCCGCGAGGTGGTGACGGCATTCCTCGACCGGATCGAGGCGGTCAACCCGCTGGTCAACGCCATCGTCTCCTTGCGCGACCGTGGCGACATCCTGCGCGAGGCCGACGCTGCCGATGCCCGACGGGCAGATGCCGAAACCGGCTCGTTGTTCGGCCTGCCGATCGCCATCAAGGACCTCGCCTCGACCACGGGCCTCAGGACCTCGCTCGGCTCGCCGATCTTCGCCGATTTCGTGCCGCAGGAGGATGATTTCTTCGTCGAGCGTATCCGCAACGCCGGCGCCATCATCATCGGCAAGACCAACGTTCCGGAATTCGGGCTTGGCTCCAACACCTACAACAATGTGTTCGGGCCGACGCTGAACGCCTTCGATCCGGCGCTGACCGCCGGCGGCTCGAGTGGTGGCGCGGCGGTGGCGCTGGCGCTGGATATGCTGCCTGTCGCCGATGGCAGCGACTTTGGCGGCTCGCTGCGCAACCCGGCGGCCTGGAACAATGTTTTTGGCTTCCGCCCGTCGCAAGGGCTTGTTCCCGGCGGACCGGACTTGGAGGTCTTTCATGCGCAGATGGGTGTCGATGGGCCGATGGGCCGCAACGTCCGCGACATGGCCCTGCTGCTCGACGTGCAGGCAGGCTATCATCCGCACGCGCCATTGTCCTATGAGAAACCTGGCTCGTTCCTCGACGGGCTTGCGACAGGGACGACTGGCGGCCGCATCGCCTGGTTCGGCGACCTCGGCGGTCATCTGCCGGTCGAAGCCGGGATTCTCGATCTCTGCGAGACAGCGCTCGGCCGATTGGCGGATGCATCCTCCTTCCCCTGGCAGCCTCTGCAGCCGGATTTCGATTTCGAAGCGCTGTGGCAGGCTTTTGTCACACTACGCCAGGCCAGCAGCGGCTGTGCGCTCAAAACCCACTATGACGATCCCTCGAAGCGTGGCCTGCTGAAGCCGGAAGCCGTCTGGGAGGTCGAGAACGCGATGCGGCTGACGGCGCCGCAGGTCCGTGCGGCCTCGGTCATCCGCACATCCTGGCATCGCACGCTGCTGTCGATCTTCGACCGCTTTGACCTGATCGCGCTACCGACCGCGCAGGTCTTCCCCTTCGATGTCGGCACGCCGTGGCCGCGCGAGGTCGCCGGACGGGCGATGGACAGCTACCACCACTGGATGCAGGTTTCCGCATTCGCCACCCTGGGCGGCTGCCCGACGGTCAACGTGCCGGTCGGCTTCGACGACAAGGGCCGGCCGATGGGCATGCAGTTGATCGGCCGCCCGCGCGGCGATCTTGCCGTGCTCCGAGTGGCGGCCGCCTATGAGGCAACGCTGCCCTGGCAGGCTGGCGCCTGAACCGGTGCATTGGCGTATCGTAGAGCTTCGCGTACCGGCTTGCACCGGCTGCGCTGCCATGCATTGATTGTCGTCAGTCCGCGCCGCCCCGGCGGCATCCTTGAGGAAAAATCATGTCGCTGGAACTCTACGCCGCCTATGTCCTCGCTTGCATCGTCATCATCCTGGTGCCCGGTCCAACGGTCACGCTGATCATCGCCAACAGCATCCGCCATGGCTCCCGCGCCGGGCTCGCCAATGTCGCCGGCACGCAGGCCGGGCTTGCCGTGATGATCGCCATCGTCGGCATCGGCCTCAACACGCTGATCTCGGGCATGGGTCACTGGTTCGAATGGGTGCGGCTGATCGGCGCCGCCTATCTGATCTGGATGGGCGTGCAGATGTTCCGTTCCAAGGGCACGCTGAACGCCGACGGAACGGCAAGGAAACCGCGCGGCGGCTTCTTCCTGCAGGGCCTGCTGGTGGCGCTCAGCAACCCCAAGACGCTGGTGTTCTTCGGCGCCTTCTTTCCGCAGTTCATCGCGCCTCAGGGCAATTACTCGCTGCAGATCGTGGTCATGGGCCTCACCGCCATGATCTTCGCCGCCATCTCGGATTCGACCTATGCACTGGCCGCTGGCCGTGCCGGGCGGCTGCTGTCGGCCAGCCGCATCAAGCTTATGTCCAGGATCAGCGGCAGCTTCCTGGTCGGCGGCGGCCTGTGGCTGGCGTTTTCACGGTCGAAGTAAGTAACGCCTTCCTTCTCCCCTTGTGGGAGAAGGTGGATCGGCGCGCAGCGCCGAGACGGTTGAGGGGTGCTGGAAGAAATGAGGCGTTGGTGTTTACTGGAACACCCCTCATCCGACCGAGCTTCGCTCGGCCACCTTCTCCCACAAGGGGAGAAGGTGAAAGTCGGCCCTAAAGCCGCCCCAGCCTCTCGACCAGCAGCGCGAAGAAGCTGTCATGGTCGATGTCGCGCATCACCATGGCGTTCTTCGGCCGCTTGGTGACGCCCCACCAGTCGATGACGGTCATGCCCATGGTCAGTTCCGAGGTAGTTTCAACGCTGACATTGCAGGTGCGACCCTTGAACAGCTCCGGCTTCAACAGATAGGCGATGACGCAGGGGTCGTGCAGCGGCCCACCGTCGGTGCCGTATTTCTCCTCGTCGAAGCGCTCGAAGAATTCCAGCATGTCGGCGGTCGCCGTGCCGACCTTGGTGCCGAGTTCGCGGAAGGCCTGCGTGCGCTTGGCGGTGGTCAGCGCCTTATGGGTGACGTCGAGCGGCATCATCACGATCGGAATGCCGGATTTGAGCACGACGTCGGCTGCTTGCGGATCGACATAGATGTTGAACTCGGCGGACGGCGTGACATTGCCGCCTTCGAAGAAGCCGCCGCCCATCAGCACGATTTCCTTGATGCGCGGTGCAATCCGCGGTTCGCGGATCAGCGCCAGCGCAATGTTGGTGAGCGGGCCGAGCGCGCAAAGCGTGATGGTGCCGCTCTCTTCCTTCATCAGCGTCTCGACGATGAAGTCGACGGCATACTGGTCCTGCAACTTCATCGTCGGTTCGGGCAATTGCGGCCCGTTGAGACCGGTCTTGCCATGCACTTCCTCGGCGGTGACCAGCTCGCGCATCAACGGCCGGATGGCGCCGGCATAGACCTTGATGTCCGGCCGGCCGGCCAGCTCGCAGATTTTGCGGGCATTCTTTTCGGTAAGCTTCAGCGGCACGTTGCCGGCAACGACTGATATGCCGACGATCTCCAGCTCGGAGCTGCCGAGCGCCAGCAATATGGCGACGGCGTCATCCTGGCCGGGATCCGTGTCGATGATGATCTTGCGTAATTGAGGCATTTCAATTCCTTGTTTGGCGAAGCCGTGGACTTGGGATGAATCCGGGATGACGCCGAAGCGGCTGCGAACTGCCAAGTCGAACCGCTCGACCGGGGAAGACAATCCCGACCTGCGCGCTTCTCCTTGCATCTGCTGGCCGTTTCAAGCGCCATGTCGATCATTCCTGTGAGTCCACGACCTGATCTTTTTGGGCGGGTCTTTTGATGGCTTGAACTTGGTCGCGGGGCGGACCATATCAAGACCACCGGGAAAAATGCCATCTGGGTTTTTCCACTTTATGTCGCTCTACAGAGGACAGTGTAACATGAGCCGAATGACGCCCTTTTCCAGCCCGCTTCTCCTTGGTTTCGACGCCATGGAAAAGACTCTGGAACGCCTGGCGAAGTCCGGCGACAGCTACCCTCCCTACAACATCGAACGCCTCAGCGGCGCCGACGGCAAGACCGAAAGGTTGCGCATCACATTGGCGGTCGCCGGTTTCGCCGAAAGCGATCTCGATGTCACCACGGAGGAAAACCAGCTGGTCGTGCGCGGCCGTCAGTCCGACGATACCGAGCGCGAGTTTCTTCATCGCGGCATCGCCGCGCGCCAGTTCCAGCGCTGTTTCGTGCTGGCCGACGGCATGCGGGTGATCGCGGCGGAACTGAAGAACGGCCTTTTGTCGATCGATCTTGATCGGCCGGAGTCCGAACGGCTGGTACGGAAAATAAACATATCGGTGAAAGACTGATCTTTACCGATGGCTCTCATGCGGGATGGCCTTGAGCGGCGTCCTCGCGCCAAGGAGGCTTTGAAATGACCAGAACTGATGAAAATCTCACCATGACCAGCGGCGAATTCGCCCATCTCGGCGAAGGCTCGGTCGCCTATCTGCGCAAGGTCTCGAGCGACGAATTGCTCGGCCGTTTCCCGAACCTCGGTGAAATCGCGCCCGGCATGGAACTGTGGGCGCTGTTTGCCGCCAATGGCCAGCCGATCCTGCTTTCGGATGCGCGTGACCGCGCGCTGGCCGGCGCCATGGAAAACGACCTGACCACGGTCGCCATTCACTAAACCCGGCGGGCCGGGCTTAAATGGACAGGGCCGCCCGTGGCGGCCTTTGCTGGATGTTCCAATCAGAAAATGTCAGGCCGCGTGCGAGGCCTGGGTATCCGACAAAAGCGCGTGGATTGCCGCGGCGTCACGCGTCCCCCTGATCTTGGCCACCGTGTCGGCGTCGCGCAACACCCGCGCGATGCGCGACAAGGCCTTGAGATGGTCGGCGCCGGCCCCTTCCGGCGCCAGCAGCAGAAACACCAGATCGACCGGCTGATCGTCCAGCGATTCGAAGTCGACCGGCGTCTCCAGCCGGGCGAAAACCCCGGCGATGCGCTTCACGCCAGCCAGCTTGCCATGCGGAATGGCGATGCCGTTGCCGACGCCCGTCGAGCCCAGTCGTTCACGCTGCAGGATGGTGTCGAACACTTCCCGCTCCGGGATGCCCGAAATCGCGGCTGCCCGTTCGGAAAGCAATTGCAACAGCTGCTTTTTGGAGTTCGCCTTCAACGCCGGCAGTATCGCCGGAACGTTGATAAGATCGCTCAGATCCATGCTTGAAAATCCCTTGTTCGCCTGCCGTCACCAGTCCTCACCCCTCGTGCGGCCGGCTCTTATCCTTGTGCGACCTTGGTCGTGGACGGGTCGATCCAGCCGATATTTCCATCCGGCCGGCGATAGACGATGTTGAGATGGTCGTTTCCGGCGTTGCGGAAGACGAAGACCGGGCTGTCCTTGGTGTCGAGCTCGATGACGGCCGAAGCCACCGACATGGTCTTCAGCGTCATGGTTGATTCGGCGACGATGGCCGGCGCGAAATTATCCGGAATATCCTCGTCGTCATCGGCCAGCGGCGCCATCACCGTGTAGGCAATGTCGGTCGGATCACCATTGGCGGCGCCTGAATTGTGCGATTTCAGCCGGCGCTTGTAGCGCCTCAGGCGCGTTTCCAGGCGATCGGCGGCGGCCTCGAAGGCAACCGTCGGATCCTGGGCATCGCCGGTGGCCTGCAGCGAAGCACCGGAATCCAGCCGGATCATGCAATCCGCCGAATAGCGCGAACCTGATTTGATGACTGTGACGTGTCCGGCAAAGCCGCGATCGAAATATTTGCCGATCGCTTCGCCGACGCGATCGTTGATGCGTGTACGGAACGCATCGCCGATATCCATGTGTTTTCCCGATATGCGCAGATTCATCTGAAAACTGACCTTCCTTGCTCAGGCTTCAAACTCGCCCGAGTTTATACTCGTGGTCCGTGCGCACAAGCTTTGCGGCGTCACTCGCGCCGATTTTAAATCCGAACTTTCCGGTTGATCACAAGCCGCCCTTTTGACCGTCCCGAGGCCAACGTCGTGACGGACCATCCACACGCGGGCATCTAGCCCCACTCATGCGGGCGGGCTTCTAGCCACTTCGCCGCGGCTTGTCAATTAAGTGCTGGCCTGAGGAAAATCGAACCGTGTCAGCGCCCGGCGCTGGCCAGCGCCCGTTTCTCGCGCCGGCGCTGCACCGAGGAGGGAATATTCATGCCTTCCCGGTACTTGGCGACCGTGCGCCTGGCGATATCGACGCCACTCTCGCGCAACATGTCGACGATCGCATCGTCGGAAAGCACGTCGACGGGTTTTTCCTCATCGATCAGCTGCTTGATGCGGTCACGCACCGATTCCGAGGAATGCGCATCGCCGCCACCCGACGCGGCGATCGAGGCGGTGAAGAAGTACCGCAGTTCGAACACGCCGCGCGGCGTCAGCATGTATTTGTTCGCGGTGACCCGGCTGACGGTCGATTCGTGCATGCCGATGGCATCGGCCACCGTGCGCAGGTTGAGTGGCTTCAGCTGGCGCACGCCATGGACGAGGAAGGCGTCCTGCTGGCGAACGATCTCCGAGGCGACCTTGAGGATGGTCTTTGCCCGCTGGTCGAGGCTGCGCGTCAGCCAGTTGGCGTTTTGCAGGCATTCGGCGAGAAAATCCTTTTCCGCCTGGTTCTTCGCCTGCGGCGAAACCTGGGCGAAATAGATATGGTCGACCAGCACGCGCGGCAGCGTTTCGGCATTGAGCTCGACCGTCCAGCTGCCGTCATTGGTGGCACGCACCTCGACATCGGCAACGATCGCATCGCTGGCGCCGCCCGAAAACGCCATACCGGGCCGGGGATCGAGCGCACGGATCTCGGCCAGCATGTCGAGCAGATCCTCCTCGTCGACGCCGCAGATCCGTTTTAGCGCATGGAAATCACGCCGTGCCAGCAGTTCGAGATTGGCGACCAGCGCCTTCATCGCCGGATCGAGCCGATCCCGCACGGCAAGCTGCAGCGACAGGCATTCGGCAAGGTCGCGGGCAAACAGGCCGGCCGGCTCGAAAGTCTGACACACCGCCAGCACCTTTCTCACAGCAGCGGCGTCCGTGCCGAGGCGGGCGGCGATCTCGGCCAGGTCGCCGCGCAGATAGCCGGTCTCGTCGAGGCCGTCGGCCAGGTCGGCGGCGATCAGCCGTGCCGCCGGATCGGCGAAGGCGAGCGCCACCTGTTCGCCGACATGATCGCGCAGCGTGATCGCCGCGGCCGCCATGTCGCCGGCATCAATGCCCTCGGATAAGGAACTCGCACCATTGCCGGAAGCCGATTTCCATTGCGCCGTCAGGTCGGGACCGAGCCGCTCGCTCGTCCCCGGGTCGTCGGGAAACAGGTTTTCCAGCGACGTGTCGAGCTTGTCAGAGATCGCCTCGGCGCTCCACTGGGTCTCGTTTTCGAACCAGTCGCCGTCGGCGGTGGCGGCCTGCGGCTCCGCCTCGATTTTTTGCGACTGGTCGCTGGCTGCATCGTCCTGCGGCTCGGCACGCTCCAGCAGCGGATTGCGCTCGATTTCGTCATCGATGAAATGCTCGAGCTCGGTATGGGTGAACTGCAGCAGCCGAATCGACTGCATCAGCTGCGGCGTCATCACCAGCGACTGCGATTGTCGTAGCTGTAGTTTCGCCGCCAACGCCATTGTCTGGTTTCAAACGCCTCGTCTACGCATCCGGGCTTCCGGACAGGAATTTTTGCAGCGGGCCATAGAAACTGGCCCAGCTTTTGCTTGTCAAGGCAATAGCTAGCAAAACTCACTTACCGGAGCGTTATCTGGCGGCAAAATTGGAGAAAAAGCGCGGTGAAGGCACCAAAAATCGTGTCAGGAAACAAATTTCACGCTCAGAGCGTAAAGCCCTCGCCGAGATAGAGCCGGCGGACATCCGGGTTTGCCACCACTTCGTCGGCCCGCCCATGGGTCAGCACCTGGCCGGCATGGATGATGTAGGCGCGGTCGATCAGGCCGAGCGTTTCGCGCACATTGTGATCGGTGATAAGGACGCCGATGCCCCGCGCCGTCAGGTGACGCACCAGTTGCTGGATATCGGCGACGGCGATCGGATCGATGCCGGCAAACGGCTCGTCGAGCAGCATGTAGGCGGGGCGCGTTGCCAGCGCACGCGCGATTTCCAAGCGCCGCCGCTCGCCGCCGGAAAGCGACATGGATGGCGCCTTGCGCAGATGGCTGATGTGGAATTCCTCGAGCAGTTCGTCGAGATTGCGTTCGCGCTCCTTGCGGCTCTTTTCGACCACTTCGAGCACGGCGCGGATGTTCTGCTCAACACTCAGGCCGCGAAAGATCGATGCCTCCTGCGGCAGATAGCCGATGCCGAGGCGCGCACGACGGTACATCGGCATCGAGGTGACGTCGAAGCCGTCGATCTCGATCGTGCCCTCGTCCACCGGCACCAGGCCGGTGACCATGTAGAAGCAGGTCGTCTTGCCGGCGCCGTTGGGGCCGAGCAGTCCAACCGCCTCGCCCGCGCGCACACCGATGGTGACGCCGCTGACGACCTTGCGGCCCTTGTAGCTCTTGGTCAGACCCTTTGCGATCAGGGTCCCCTTGAACTTTCCCGTATCGACGGTCACCGTGGCCGGCGCCGAAAGCTTGCCGGCGGCCCGCCCCGGAAGACGCGCCGTCAGCGACGACAGGCTGGCCATCAGGGGTTCGCCGCTCCCGATTTCGGCGGCGGTGTGATCGACATCTGGACGCGTTGCCCAGCGCATGGATCAACCTGGGCCAGCCCGGTTTTCATCTGCACGACGAGCTTGCAGCCGACCAGGACGTTATCGTTTTGCGACAGGACGACCTTTTTGCCCGAAAGCACCAGAACCTGGCTTTTCATGTCGAAGCTGCCTTGGTCACCGGTGGCGATCTGCGCGTCCGACTTGATGTAAACCTTGTCGGAGATCTCCAGGTGGTCGATGTTGGCCGAGCCGGTCATCGCCGCGCCCGCGGCTTCCGTGCCCTTGGCCGCGGCATTGGGGTCCTTGACGTAGTACACCGTCATCTTGCCGGCCTTCATCAATGTCGGCCCCTGGACGACGCTAACATTGCCCGTGAAGATGGCGACATTTTCGGCCTGGCGGACTTCCAGCTTGTCGCTTTCGATCTGGATCGGCTTGTCGCCGGACAGTTTGAGACCCGATTGGCTGGTGGACTGCGCCAATGACGGCACCAGCCCGAGCAGCAGCAACGCCGAAGTTGCAGCCGCGAGCCGCGTCGAACTACTGAGCCGCATTGATTTCTCCGCTGTTTCCCTCTGCCGTCTTCAAGGCGGCGGAATCGATGTTGACGCGCACTTTGTTCTCGAAAACCAGAACCTTGCCATTGTCCTGGACCGACATCGAATCCGCCGTGATCCGTGACCCCTCACGGCTGACATCGACGGGATCTCCCGTCTTCATAGTGCCTTTGCCCATGTCGAGGAAGACCGATTTGAACTTGGCCTGCATGCCGTCAGTTGTGGTGATGTCAACGTCGCTGGTCAGGTTCATCGTATTGCCGTTGCGATCGTAGGTGCCGTGCGAGGCCTTGATCGCCGCGATATTGTCAGGTCCGACCGGGATCTTGGCGTCGATGCCTTCCAGTTCGATGATGCCTTGCGTGCTGACATCCTGGATGGCGCGCAGCGCCGTCATCGAATAGGGCTGCTTCTGCTTGGTGAACCCGTTGAGCTTGGGACTGGCCATCACCAGCTTGCCGTTGGAAAAAGCGGTGCCTTCCGCCTGGACCGCGACGGAGACCGGCGCGGCCAGATAGGAATAGACCGGAAAGGCGACAGCGATCAGTACCGCGGCCAGCGGCACGGCAAACTTGAGAACGCGCACGCGGCGCGAATGACGCTGGGCGCGGTCGAAAGCATCGCCACGCATCCGAACGTCCGCCGGGGGAGCCAACTCCGTCTCGGCGTTGGTCGATTCAATCGGTCGCGCTAACATTCAACGCTTTCTTCTAACCCCTTGCCCACCCGCGAGCACCGCCTATAGGTGGGACGCCGCCGCCTGCAAGCAAGCACAAGCCCATGAAAACTGCAAAAATGTGACAGCCGCGTTTGTACAGATGAAAATGAGATCCGCACAACTGCCCGTTCTTCATAGCAGAAACAGACACGCGGCGTAAAATTTATCAGCTGCCGATCTTCGCCGCCAGACCTCGCGGCGATTGCACAAATACGTGAAGAGACCTGTGCCTGGTGAGGGGCGGAGCCCGCCCTGACCTGCCCGATGGCGCATCCGGCATGGCCAACTCGACTGTCCGCGCGGATTGTCTTCTTGAGCCGGAAAAGAGAATTGCTTCCAGATGGGAAGATGATGGTCTAAAAGCGTCTCCTCCCGCCGACTGAAAGGCTGACCATGGCACTGAGAGCCGACGACCTGATCGACCGCCGCCGCTTGCGGCGCAAGCTGACATTCTGGCGGGTTGCCGCCATCGGCATCGTGGCACTTGGGGTGATTGCACTTTCAACCTGGTTCTATGGCGACGATTTCACCGGCTCGGCCGTCGACCATATCGCCAAGGTCAAGATCGAAGGCACCATCACCGAGGACGAGGAGCTGATCAAGCGGCTGGAAACCATCCGCCAGTCGTCGAAGGTGAAAGGCGTTATCCTGTCGATCGATTCGCCTGGCGGCACCACGGTCGGCGGTGAATCGATCTATGAAGAGGTGCGCAAGCTGGCCGCCGACAAGCCGGTGGTCGCGGAAGTCGGCACGCTTGCCGCATCGGCAGGCTACATGATCGCCAGCGCCGCCGATCATATCGTTGCCCGCAAGACCTCGATCGTCGGCTCGATCGGCGTGCTGATCCAGTATCCTGATGTCAGCGGCCTGATGGACAAGCTCGGCGTCAAGCTGGAGGAAGTAAAATCCTCACCGCTGAAAGCCTCGCCGTCCCCCTTCAAGCCGACCAATGACGACGAGCGCGCCATGGTCCGCAAGCTCATCCTCGACAGCTACGACTGGTTCGTCGGCATCGTCGCCGAGCGCCGCAAGATGACTCGCGAGCAAGCGCTGGCGCTCGCCGATGGCTCGATCTTCACCGGCCGCCAGGGCGTCGCCAACGGGCTGATCGACGCTGTCGGCGGCGAGACCGAAGCGGTCGGCTGGTTGGCGACCAAGGGCGTCGATGCCAAACTGAAGGTCGTCGAGTGGAAGGATACGCAACGGCGCGGCGGCTTTTTGTTCTCGAAAGCGATGGCGCAAACCATCGGCAGCGCGCTCGGCCTGCCCGCCTACAGCGGCGATGTCATTCGTGAACTCGGCGCCGACCGCTTGTTTCTTGACGGTCTCGTTTCCGTCTGGCACCCTTGAGATGCCGTTTGGGGCAAGTGAAAAAGCAAATAAAATCATCCTCATAATTTTGACCGTACTGCTTTCACGGGGACCCGTCTGATGATCAAGTCCGAACTTGTGCAGATTATTGCCACGCGCAATCCGCATCTTTTCCTGCGCGACGTCGAAAACATCGTCGGCGCGATCTTCGATGAGATCACCGACGCTCTTGCCGAAGGCAATCGCGTCGAGCTGCGCGGCTTCGGTGCATTTTCGGTGAAAAACCGTCCCGCCCGCACCGGCCGCAATCCACGCACCGGGGAGTCCGTCGAGGTCGAGGAGAAATGGGTGCCGTTCTTCAAGACCGGCAAGGAGCTGCGCGAAAGGCTGAACGGCGGCAAGTAGGCGCCGCGTCAGCGCCAGCCAGCCTTTCCGACGGAAAACATCATGTTCAATCGCTTCATGCTTATCGTGGTCTTCGTGCCCCTGGCGATCATCCTGATCGCGCTCGCCGTCGCCAATCGCGAATTGGTCGCCTTCACGGTGGACCCGTTCAACCCCGGCAATCCAAAGCTGACGCTGACCTTGCCGCTGTTCATCTTCCTGTTTTTGGCGCTCGCCATCGGCATGGTCGTTGGCAGCCTGGCAACCTGGGTCAAGCAGGGCCGCTACCGCAAGCTGGCGCGCCAGCGTGGCGTCGAAGCCGAGAACCTGCGCCAGGCGGTCAGCCGCGCGCCGTCGGCACCACAGGGATCTGCCCAAGGATCGGCCCAGGCATCAGCATTGCCAAAGCCGACCGCTTGAACCGCCGGTCGGCGGTTTTCTTTCCGCGGAGTTTTCCATGCTGACCATTTCGGCCGCCGAGGTCGATCATGCGCTGACCTTTTCCGGACTGGTGGAGACGCTGCGCGCAGCGTTTCGTGACGGTGCGGTGCAGCCGGTCAGACATCATCACTCGGTCGAACGGCCCGACGGCGCCGCCTCGACACTGCTTTTGATGCCGGCGTGGACCGACTTCAACGCTGCCGGCACGTCGGCCAGTGGTCACATCGGAGTCAAGATCGTCACCGTCTCGCCTGACAACAACACCATCGGCAAGCCGGCGGTGATGGGGCTCTATCTGCTGCTCAATGGCGCCACCGGCGAACCCGAAGCCTTGATCGACGGCCAGCGGTTGACGCAGTGGCGCACCGCCTGCGCCTCGGCGCTGGCCGCTTCCTACCTCGCCCGCGAGGACGCCTCGCGGCTGCTCGTGGTCGGCGCCGGCGCGTTGTCGCCCTTCCTCGCCAAGGCGCATTGCGCCGTCCGGCCGATCAAGACCATCCGCATCTGGAACCGTACCCCTGCCAATGCCGAGAAGGTCGCCGCCGATCTGCGCGCCGAAGGCTTCACGGCCAGCGCGGCAAGCGATCTCGATGCCGAACTTGGGCAGGCCGACATCGTCTCCTCGGCGACGATCACCACGACACCGCTGATCAAGGGCGCATTGTTGCAGCCGGGAACCCATGTCGACCTCGTCGGCGGCTTTACGCCGACGATGCGCGAAAGCGATGATGACGCGATCGCGACTGCCCGCGTCTATGTCGACACCCGCGCCGGCGCCACCAAGGAGGCTGGCGACATCGTCCAGCCTCTGGCCTCCGGCGTGCTGAAGCCGGACGCCATCGTCGCCGACCTGCACGAATTGACGCGCGGCGAGAAGAAGGGTCGCGAGAGCGCCAGTGAGATCACGCTGTTCAAGTCGGTTGGCGCAGCCCTCGAGGACCTTGCCGCCGGCATTGCCGTCTACAAGGCGCTCGTGGCTTAGTTCACCGCCGCAGCCGTTTTGGCGCCCATCGCCTCTGCGATCAGCGAAAAATCATGCGCGCTGATTTCGAAAAGGCCGAAGCGCAGTTGATAACCCCAGTTGGACTTGCCGGCGCTGAAGTCCAGTCTGTCGAGCAAAGTCTTGATCGATGTTTCCTCTGCCTTTGCCCAGGCGACATCGCGGCGGAACGGCGTGAAGCCGGCGCCCATATCGCCCTGATAGGGCTCGCCTTCCCGCACCGTGCCGATTGCCGTGAACGCTTGCAGGCCGTCTTTCTCGCCGAGAATGGTGGTTGGCGAATAATAGGCAATGCCGTCACCGGGCTTGACGCGGCGCAGGGGTGCTGCCTTGCCGTGATTGACCTGCATGAAGCCGCCCTGGCGCCCGCGCCGGACATGTTCGGCCGACGCCACCGCAATCCAATGCGCACTCATTTCTGCCCCCCATCGGTCTGTTCCTCATCGGACAGCCAGCAGACGCGCAGGCGATGATTGTCGGGATCGAGCGCGACGAAGGTGCGGCCGAAATCCATGTCGGTCGGCGTCTGCAGGATCTTCAGCCCGCGCCCGGCCCAGTCGGCATGGGCGGCATCGAGAGCGTCCGGCGTATCCAGCGCAAAGACGATTTCGGCGCCGCCACCTGCCGCGGCTGCGGCCGGCTCCACCGTATGGCGCGACCAGAGGCCGAGCTTGAAGCCCGCATCGAGCACGAACAGCACGAAGGTCGGCGAACTTTCGACGGGCTCGCGACCGAGCAGCGCGCTATAGAAGGCGCCGCTCTGCTGCGGCTGGTCGACATAGAGGATGACGAAATTCGGGGCGATCATGTCTGCTCTCCAAGGTTCAGTGTTTCAACTTGGCGACCATAGAATGAGCTACTGTCAGATTCTGGCAGCAGTCGTCACGAACTGCGGGGCTTGTCGAGCGTTGCCCGCCATTCCTTGAGGAGCGCCTGGCGACGGCGCGGATAGCGCGTATCGGGGGCGTTGAGGCCGGATATTCGATCGGCGCGAAAATGCCGGAAATCCTGGCGCATCTCGCACCACGCCACCACGACCCGCACTTTGTCGAAGAACCCCAGCGCAAACGGCCAGACCAACCGTTCGGAGGCCGCGCCGCCGGCGTCGCGGTACAAAAAGCCGAGCTTGCGCTCGTTGCGGATCGCCTGCCGCACCAGGCCGAGGTCGATGCCCTCAATGACTTCTGCGGGAGGCCCGACCAGCAGCGTGCTCGCATCGAGATCCTCGCGCAGATCGTCCGGCAGCACGGCGGCGATCTTGGCCAGCGCGTTGGCGGCAGCGGCCGACAGACGCTGGTCCGGCTGCTTGGCGACCCAGCGCGAGCCGAGCACGATGGCTTCGATCTCCTCGTCGCTGAACATCAGCGGCGGCAGCATGAAGCCGGGCTTGAGCACATAGCCCAGACCCGTCTCACCCTCGATCGGTGCGCCCTGGCCCTGCAGCGTGGCGATGTCGCGGTAGAGCGTGCGGATCGAAATCCCGAGTTCATCGGCCAGCGCCTGCCCGCTCACCGGCCTGCGATGCCGGCGCAGCGACTGGATCAGGTCGAGCAGGCGTTCAGAGCGGGACATGATTCTCCGGGCTTTGTAGTCTCCACGATAATCCATCTCGTTCGGAAGTGTACGGGTGGTCCAAGCCGCGACATCAGAGATGGAATACCTTGACTTCGTTGCCGCGTTCCAAGGCCTTGTTGGCGACGAACATCTGCGTCTTCGACATGTCGACTTCACGGTCGGCAAGGACGCGCAACATCGCCTCCAGCCGCCTCAGTGCGATCGCCTTGTTGCGGTGTTGCGATCGCTCGTTGCGTGCCGTGACGACAATGCCTGTCGGCAGGTGAACGGCCCGCACCGCGCTGTCGGTGGTGTTCTGATGCTGTCCGCCGGGACCACCAGCCCGCAAGGTTTCGAATCGGACATCGGACAGTGCGACCGACACGGCAGCGGCCACCGTCAAATCCACGGTCTGCACGCCGACGAACCAGTTCTGCCGTTTGTGGCCCCGCCGCACCGGGCTCTTGAAGACGAACTTGACGGTGCCGCAATATTCCTCGGCGAGTGCCTCAGCGTAGCGCCCCTCAAGGCTGAGTATGGCGGATTTGGCGCCATGCCGGTCCGGTTCGTGACCAAGCGTAACTTCGACGGCATATCCAAGCCTGCCGGCTTCGCTCTTGATTATGTCGACCAGAGCCATCAGGGCGATGCGGCATTCCACCGGCCCGCTGCCCGATGTGAGAAGCATGTCAATCGCGGCCATAATCTGCCCTCCTTGGTGCGCGTTCACGCGATGGCTTCTTGCGTGTCCGGTCGAGCGGGCCGTCTATCGCCTTCTTGTAAGTCACCAGCGGTTTCATCGCCGCCAGCGTCACGACCAAGCCGGCATCGGCGAGATCTTGCACCACTTGCCCAGCATCCTTGTAGGCCGAAGCCGCTTCCTCGATGACCAGGTTACGGTCATCGCAGATCAGCTGCCCTCCCCACACGTTCCTCAGCAAGGCGTCGCGCTCCGACCTGTTGCGCCCCGCACGGCCATGCATGGTGGCGCGGTCGTATTTGCGCCCGGCGCCATGCGAAATGCCGCCCAGCGATGGACCTGTTCCGTCGAGCGCCCGCACGACATAGCTCACGCTGGCGCGCGAACCCGCGATCGGCGCGACATCTCCCATCCGCACGGCGGCCGACCCCTTGTGATGGACGAAGCCATCGGCCCGGTCGCGGACTAGATTATGCGGCACATCAGCCACCACCCGGACCTCGCTGCGCAAGGCGCATGCCGCACGCTCGGCGATCAGCCTGCGGTTGAGCGATGCCCAGGTGACGCAGAGATCATGCTGGCGGCGCCAGTTCCTTCCCTCGGCGGACTGCGGATCAAGCCCAGCGATGAACGCGGATTGAAGGTCGAACATCTGCCCGAACACAAAGGCACCAAGCCCACGCGAGCCGGAATGCACCAGGAGATACAGCTTCCGGCGGTCGAACAGGCTTTCACCAGCCGCATCGATCGCCTGATCAACCGCCTGCAGCTCGCAGAAATGATTGCCGCCGCCGATCGTGCCCAACGCATCGGGGTAGAGATCCAGCGGCAGGTCCGCGCCAGCGAGCGCCGCATGCGGGTCGATATCCTCCGCTTCGATCTGGCGCAGGCATTCGACGGCCTTGTCGATCCTGAGTTTGCGCAGCGGCAGATCGAGCTCGAACAGCGACATGCCGCAGCCAATGTCATTGCCGATCAGCTGCGGATGCAGCCGTTCCGACAACACCGCAATCCCGGTCGGCCCATATTTGCCGGGATGCAGGTCGGGGAACGCTGCAACCGAGGTAACGCCGGGCAGAGCCGCAACGGTTTTCAGCTGCTGAAGTGCTGCTCCTTCGATCCAGGTACGCGGTGAAAAACAATGCTGGATATGCGCCGTCGCGACAACGCGCGGCGAAGAGGAGCCTGAGCTCCCAATCAAATTGCCCATGATGGAACACTTCTGGATACAGGTCAGAAATCGGACGCCATCAGGCATCCGTTCGACCGGCGGCAGTCAGCAAGATGCTGGCTTACGCCGGAACCCTCGAGGGGTGCGCGGTGAAGATGTTCGTCATCTTTCGCTCCCATTCCAGAAAACAATACGGGCCTCATAAACGAAGCGCGTGGAAAAACAAGCGCAATGCTGCAACACCCGCCGCACTGTTTCGAACGCGAAGGCTTCAGGCCTGCGCCAATCGACCTGCAGGCCATCGCTTGTTGCACCGCCGCTGTCCGCATGCCAAAAGCGGCCACGCTGCTCGGAGTTGCTCCCGCTTGAAGTCTTTTCGCGACAAACGCCGCGACAACCGTCCGCATCAATCCGCGAAGGGTGCGGGGGACCAGCCACGTCCGCAGACCGGCCGCGCTCCCGCCAGACCGGAACCGAAGCCGCGCGAGCGGCTTGAGGCGAAGGCCGATGACCGCTCCGAGCCGAAATCGGCGCCGCGCATCCTTGCCCGGCGCGATGGCGTTCTGCCCACCGAGCACCTCCCCGTGATCCTCGAAGTGGCGCCGAATGCCGATTATGCGTTGCTCGACAGCGGCGCCGGGCAGAAGCTCGAACAATACGGCCCCTACCGCATCGTGCGGCCCGAGGGCCAGGCGATCTGGCAGAAGGCCTTGCCTGCAAAGGACTGGGAGCGAGCAGACGCCATTTTTACCGGCGATACCGACGAGGAAGGCATCGGCCGCTGGCGGTTCCCGAACACTCCGCTCGGCGAAACCTGGCCGATGAAGCATGACAGCATCGACTATCTCGGCCGTTTCACCTCGTTTCGCCATGTCGGGGTCTTTCCGGAGCAGGCCTCGCACTGGGACCATATGGCCGGGCTGATCACTGCGGCCAAGCGGCCGGTCAAGGTGCTGAACCTGTTCGGTTATACCGGTCTTGCCTCGCTGGTGGCGGCCCGCGCCGGCGCCGAGGTCACCCATGTCGATGCCTCGAAGAAGGCGATCGGCTGGGCCCGCGAAAACCAGGAAATGGCCGGGCTCGGCAGCAAGCCGATCCGCTGGATCGTCGACGATGCGGTGAAATTCGCCGAGCGCGAGGAACGGCGCGGCAGCCGCTACGACATCATCCTGTTCGACCCGCCGGCCTATGGCCGCGGCCCGAAGGGTGAAGTCTGGCAATTGTTCGAGGACCTGCCTGATTTGACCGACCTTTGCCGCGCGATCCTGACACCGAAACCACTCGCCATGGTGCTGACCGCCTATTCGATCCGCGCCTCCTTCTTCGCCATCCATGCCTTGATGCGCGACGCCTTTGCCGGCATGGGCGGCACCGTCGAATCGGGAGAGCTCATCATCCGTGAAAAGTCCGCCGGCCGGGCGCTTTCGACCTCTCTGTTTTCGCGTTGGGTGGCCTGAAATGAACGAGCGGCATGCAGGCGCACCCGGGCTGGTGAAGGAAGTCACCAGCCTCGCCAATCCGCTGGTCAAGGACATCAAGGCGCTCGCCCAGAAGAAATTCCGCGACCAGCAGAATGCCTTCATGGCCGAGGGGCTGAAGCTGGTCATCGATGCGCTCGATCTCGGCTGGCAGATCAGGACACTGGTTTTCGCCAAGGCCGGACGCGGCAACGCCGCGGTGGAGAAGGTCGCTGCACGCACGGTTGCCGCCGGTGGCACGGTGCTCGAAGTGTCGGAAAAGGTGCTCGTCGCCATCACCCGCCGCGACAATCCGCAAATGGTGGTCGGGGTCTTCTCGCAAAAATTCCTGGCCTTGAAGGATATCCGCGCCGACAATGGCGATGTGTGGGTGGCGCTCGACCGGGTGCGCGATCCCGGCAATCTCGGCACCGTCATCCGCACCGTCGATGCTGTCGGCGCCAAGGGTGTCATCCTGGTCGGCGACACCACCGATCCCTTTTCGGTGGAAACGGTGCGCGCCACCATGGGTTCGATCTTTGCCGTGCCGGTGGCCAAGGCGACGACCGAGGCCTTCCTTGCCTGGCGAGGCGGATTTTCAGGCCTTGTCGCCGGCACCCACCTGAAAGGCGCGGTCGATTACCGCTCGGTCGACTTTTCCCGCGGCCCGGTATTGCTGATGATGGGCAACGAGCAGCAGGGGCTGCCCGAAAGCCTGGCGGCGAGTTGCGACAGGCTGCTTAGAATTCCGCAGGCTGGCCGCGCCGATTCGCTCAATCTTGCCGTTGCCACCGGCATAATGCTGTTCGAGATCCGGCGCGGCGCGCTGAAGCTCGAACCAATCGTGGACCAGCAATGAAGGTTGCCCGCCCGTGAGATCATGGTCCGCCTACGCACTGCTCGTCGTCGCGGCCATAGCGCTCGACCAGTGGATAAAACATCTGGTCGAGACCGGCCTGCCCTTTCAGGAAAAGCTCGATCTCGTGCCGTTCCTGGCGCTGTTTCGCACCTACAACACCGGCATCGCCTTCTCGATGTTCTCGACCTTCGGCGACACCGGGCTGATTGTCATCTCGCTGGCGGTGGTTGCCTTCGTGCTGTTCCTGGCGACGCGGATCGCGCCGTCCCAGATCCTTGCCCGCACCGGCTTTGCTCTGATCGTCGGCGGCGCCCTCGGCAATCTCATCGACCGCGCCATATACGGCCATGTCATCGATTATATCCTGTTCCATACGCCGGTCTGGTCCTTCGCCGTCTTCAACCTGGCCGATGCCTTCATCTCGGTGGGCGCGGCACTGGTCGTCTTCGACGAACTGTTCGGCTGGCGGCGCGAGCCCAGACCTTCGAATGCCAAGTCTTCCAAAGATTGACCCCGTGCGGCCATCGCCGCACAGTCCATGTCGCCAAACAAGATCGCGGAGAACGAGATGCCCGAAACCTTCAAAGCCATCCTCGTTTCGCGTGACGCCGAGAAAAAGCAGTCGGTAGCCGTGACCGATCTCACCGAGGCCGACCTGATGGAAGGCGATGTCACCATCGCGGTCGAGGCGACGACGGTGAACTACAAGGACGGCCTTGCAATCACTGGCAAGGCGCCGGTGATTCGCCGCTGGCCGCTGGTGCCGGGCATCGATTTCGCCGGCACCGTCATCTCGTCTTCCCATCCTGACTGGCGCACCGGCGACAAGGTCATCCTGAACGGCTGGGGCGTCGGCGAAACCCACTTCGGCGCCTACGCCGGCCGCGCCCGCGTCAAGGGCGACTGGCTGGTGCCGCTGCCGCAAGGGATGAGCCCGCATGACGCAATGGCGGTCGGCACCGCCGGCTATACCGCCATGCTCTGCGTCATGGCGCTGGAACGACACGGCATCCTGCCCGATCGCGGCCCCGTGGTGGTGACGGGGGCGGCCGGCGGCGTCGGCTCGGTCGCGGTCTCAATCCTGTCCAGCCTCGGCTACCATGTCGTTGCTTCCACCGGCCGCAACGCCGAAAGTCCCTATTTGATCAACCTTGGCGCCGCCGAAGTGATATCGCGCGACGAGCTTGCCCAGCCGGCCAAGCCGCTGGCCAAGGAGCGCTGGGCCGGCGGCGTTGACGCGGTCGGCAGCCACACGCTGGCCAACGTGCTGTCGATGACCTCCTATGGCGGTGCGGTCGCCGCCTGCGGCCTGGCCGGAGGCATGGACCTGCCTGCGAGCGTCGCCCCCTTCATCCTGCGCGGCGTCTCGTTGCTGGGCATCGATTCGGTGATGGCACCGAAGGCAGTCCGCCTCGAAGCATGGCGGCGCATCGGAACCGATCTCGATCTGCAGAAGCTTGCCAGCCTGGCGACGACCATCGGTTTCGACGGCATCATCGATGCCGCGCATGACATCGTCGACGGCAAGATCCGCGGGCGCGTCGTCGTGGATATGTGAGCCGCTCGACTGCCCTGAGAAGGCGGACGGAATTGCCACGTGTGCCGGCAAATCCATCACCGCCGGGGCGAAAAGCACTCATCCGCTAAAATTCGAACGATCCGCCGCAATTTTCCATAATCTCTATCTGGCAAGGGTTTCGCATGATCGCGGAATCCGGCAGCCAACAGGTGGACACGAGCGAAGACGTCGATGCGGCGCCGACGCCAACGCGGCGCTTTGTCGCCGCGCCGCCGCTGGTGCCCGAGCCCGAACCCGCCGGGCGCGAAGGCCTTCCGTTGCTGGCCTTCGCCGCCATCGTCGTGTTGGCAGGCCTTGCGCATCTGACCGGAGCACCGATCTTTATCAGCGTCGCATTGCTGACAGTCGGCCTAGCCGGCGTTGCCCTGCATCTGCGCGTCAGGCGGAGCGAACACCGCACGGCGGTCCTGCTCGACGAGACCACCGCCCGCAGCCGCGCCGAGATCGAGACGCTGGCCGACCGCATGTGGGAAATGCAGGAGAGCGAGGAGCGCTTTCGCGGCCTGATCGACGCACTTGGCGACCTCGTCATTCATCGCGACCGCGATGGCTACATCGTCTATGCCAACAAGATCTTCGCCGACCTCGTCGAAAGCGATCAACGCGACCTCGCCGGCAAGACCCTGGCGGAACTCGGCATCGATGTCGGCATCGTTCCCGATGCTGCCTTTTCCGATCATGAATGCCTGAGTTCCACCGATGTCTCCATCCGCACGCCGAGCGGTCCGCGCTGGTTTTCGTGGATCGAACTGTCGGTGCGCGACAAGGACAGCGGCGCCGTTTCGCATCGCGCCATCGCGCGCGACATCACCGCCCGCAAACGCGCCGAATCCTCGCTGATCACCGCTCGCGAGCGGGCCGAATACGCCAGCCAGGCCAAATCGCGCTTCCTCGCCACGGTCAGCCATGAAATTCGCACGCCGATGAACGGCATCATGGGCATGGCCAGGTTGCTGGCCGATACCAGGCTGTCGCCGGAACAGCAGACCTATGTCGGCGCCGTCTCGACCTCGGCCAGCGCATTGCTCGCCCTGATCGAGGATCTGCTCGATTACTCCAAGATCGAGGCGGGGCGTTTCGACCCGGAGCCGCAGCCGATGTCGGTGCGCGAGATCGCCGACAACATCGTCGAATTGCTAGCTGCCCGCGCCTTCGCCAAGGATATCGGGCTGGGCTGCCATGTCGAACCCGACGTCCCGCAATTGATCACCGCCGATCCGGGCAAGGTCAGGCAGGTGCTGCTCAACCTCATCGGCAATGCCATCAAGTTCACCGACAGCGGCGGTGTATTGGTGAGCATCGCACGCGCGCGCACTGAAACCACCGACCGCATCTGCTTCACCATCGCCGACACCGGTCCGGGTCTGCACGAAGACGACCTGGAGCGCATTTTCGAAGAGTTCGAGCAGGCCGACGGCACGTCGACGCGCACGCATGGCGGGGCCGGCCTCGGCCTCGCCATCTCCAAACGCCTGGTGGCCGCCATGGGCGGCACGATTTCAGTATCGAGCCGGCTCGGTCAGGGATCCGAGTTCGTCTTTGAAATCCCGGCAATATCGGCCACCGAAGCGCCGCAGGGCCGGCAGAACGCGCTCTCGGGCAAGCGCGCGGTGATCCTGTCGAAAAATGCCGTCGAGGCCGATGCCATCGCCCGCACCATCCGCGCCAATGGCGGCGCGGTCGATGTCGCCACGACCGTCGCGCAGGCCGCGCCCTTCGCCGACGGCTGCGATATGCTCCTGGTCGACGCGGCGATGGAAGCGAGCGATGGAAGGCTGCTCAAGCGCCTGCGCCAGAGCGGTTTCGCCGACTGCGAGGCCATCACGCTGATCGCGCCGACCGACCGCGGCATGCTTGGCGAGTTCCGCGCCAGCGGCTACGCGACCTTCCTTGCCAGGCCGGTGCGTGGCGGAACGCTTCTGCGTGTGCTGTTGAGCAGCAATGCTCCCGCCCTCGCCCCGCCGCAGCCGGAAAACCGCCACGCGCCCGCGTTTCGTGCCGTCGGCAGCCGCCAGCGGGGCCTGTCGGTGCTGATCGCCGAGGACAATGACATCAACGCCATGCTTGCCCGCGCCACGCTGCTGAAGGCCGGGCATCGCGTCAAGGTGGTCGGCAACGGCAAGGCCGCCGTCGAGGCTGTCACCGGTGCCGGGCACAACCATCGCTTCGACGTGGTTCTGATGGATCTTCACATGCCGGTCATGGACGGGCTGGACGCGATTGCTGCCATCCGCCGCTACGAGGAGGAAACCGCCGTGCCGCCGGTGCCGATCATGGTGCTGTCGGCTGATAGCCAGGAAAAGACCCGCCATGCGGTGCTTGCCCATGGCGCCAGCGGCTTCGTTACCAAGCCACTCGACCCTGACGCGCTGGTCAATGCCGTCGAGGGACAGGTCGCGGCCTAGGGCATGATCGCGAGCCGAACGTCAGGAACTTCGACAGCCCATCCACCCCGCCCGCTGGCGTAACGTAGCCGGTTGACCGTATTCGCCAGCCGACGAAGTATTGCCCACGACGTCGTATCACGGTACTGTCACAATCCTGTTGCACCTACACCGTATCCCCGTGCCAAGAGGGATGGCTCGAAGGAGAATCCTCGTGCATACAGTTATGCCGGAATGTGACACTCGGCCGAACGCCAGCAGCGCCTTGCTTGCCGGACGTAACGTCGATTCCGTCATAAAGGGCGCAGCACTCGGCCGTATCGGTAATCTCGAAGTGCGGCTCGCCCGCAACGAGGCCGAGATCGCGGCCGCGCAGGAAGTCCGCTACCGGGTGTTCTACGATGAACTCGGCGCCAGGAAGGATTTGTTCCAGGCGCCGGATCGCCGTGACACCGACCGGTTCGATCCGCTCTGCGACCATCTGCTCGTCTTCGATACTTCGCTTTCCGGCCCCGAACATCGCCGTATCGTCGGCACCTATCGCCTGCTGCGGCAAGAAATCGCGGCCGCCGCTGGAGGCTTTTATTCCGAAGGTGAATTCGAGCTGACCAAGCTTATCGCCCGTCACCCCGGCCAGCGTTTTCTCGAGCTCGGCCGCTCCTGCGTTTTGCCTGAATATCGTTCGAAGCGCACCATCGAGGCGCTGTGGCAAGGTATCTGGGCCTATATCAACCACTACGAAATCGGTGTGATGACCGGTTGCGCGTCGTTCCACGGCACTGTGCCGGCGGCGCATGCCGAGGCGCTTACCTATCTCGCCCACCACTGCCGGACGAATTCGGCCTGGGACGTGCGCGCGGTGTCCGGGCGCTACTGTTCGATGGATCTGATGCCGATCGAGGCGGTCAATGCCAAGGCGGCGATCGCAGCGATGCCGCCGCTGGTCAAGGGCTATCTGCGCGTCGGCGCCCGCATCGGCGATGGCTGCGTCATCGACCGCGAATTCTCGACGGTCGACGTGTTCGTCGTGATGCCGGTCAAGGAAATCGGCGCCCGCTACGTCAACTACTACGGCGGGGAAGCTCAGCGCTTCGCTGCGTGAAACGGTGAGCGACGAGCTTTCCACCGTTTTCGAAGCGTTGCGAAGTGCTGCGAGCGGCTTGCCAGACATCATCGAAACGACATCTTATGGGACGCCGGCGCTGAAGGTTGGCAAGAAATTGCTCGCCCGCGTCAAGGACGCCGACACGGTCGTCCTGATGTGCCCGCTCGACGAGAAAGAGATGCTGCTGGAAGCGGCGCCCGCAATCTATTTCGAGACGGATCACTACAAGGGCTGGCCGGCGATCCTTGTCAGGTTGAGTCAAATTCCGCCCGAAGAATTGCGCCATCGGCTCGAACAGACATGGATCCGACAAGCGCCCAAAAAGCTGATGAACGCTTGGCAGGCAGCGAAGGCCTGATTCACGGAATATCCTCCGGCCGCCGGCCAGGCCGGCTCCTGTACGACGGAAACGACCACCCGAAACGCAGCGCGCCGCCGCGCACGGCGAACGCCACGACGAAGCCGGCCAACCCCGAGACAATCTGCGGCAATCCGGCGACGTCACCCAATGTGAAGATAGCGGCGCCCGCCAGGGCGGCCGTGACGTAGATCTCCGGCCTCAGCAGCACCGACGGCTCGCCGGCCAGCAGATCGCGCAATATGCCGCCGAAGGTCGCGGTCAGCATGCCGGTGATGATCGAAACCACCGGCGAACCGGTGATTGCCAGGCCCTTGGCCGCGCCCATCACCGAAAAGGCGGCCAGCCCGATGGCGTCGAGCCACAGCAGCAGCTTGTATCGGGATTCGACACGATGCGCGGTGAAGAAGACAAGGACCGCCACCACAGCACAGATCAGCACATAGTCGCGGTTGCCGACCCAGAAGACCGGCACATTGAGGATGAGGTCGCGAAACGTGCCGCCGCCAATGCCGGTGACGCTGGCCAGGAACAGGAAACCGATAATGTCGAGTTGCTTGCGCGAGGCAGCCAACGCCCCAGTCGCAGCAAAGACGGCGACGCCGGCATAGTCGAGAAGCGCGATGGGGTTCATGAGTGAGCGAATAGCAAGAAGGGAGTAGCGAATAGGGAATAGCACGAAGCCACTTGGCCGCTATCAACTATTTCCTACTCGCTACCCCCTATTCGCTACTCACTCTCCTCAGGCGTCTTTCTCGGCCTGCTCATTGACAGGTCCAGGCTCGACTGGCGCGCCGGCGGCAAACTTCGGGCCGCCCTTGGCGACGCCGACCATGGCCGGGCGCAGCACCCGCTCGCCGATCGAATAGCCCGGCTGGACGACCTGGACCACGGTGTTGGCCGGGACATCCGGATTGGGCACTTCAAACATCGCCTGGTGGAAATTGGGATCGAACTTCTCGCCTTCAGGCGCGAGTTTCTTGACCCCGTGCCGTTCCAGCGCCGACAGCATGGCGCGCTCGGTGAGGTCGACGCCTTCGATCAGCGCCTTGAAGCCGGCGTCCCCGGATGCCTTTGCTTCAGCCGGGATGGCGTCGAGCGCGCGGCGCAGATTGTCCGACACCGACAGCATGTCGCGCGCGAAATTCGCCACCGCGTAAGTGCGCGCGTCGTGAACGTCGCGCGCGGTGCGGCGGCGCAGGTTTTCCATCTCGGCCGCGACGCGCAGCGCGCGGTCCTTCAGATCCTCATTTTCCTTCAGCAGCCGCACAAGGGCTTCATAGTCGCCATCGATGCTGCCTTCCGTGCGCTCGGCATTGGCCTCGGTCGCCTCGACTTCATCGGGCGCGCGTTCGTCTTTTGCCTGGTCGCTCATCGCCGTTTCCCGTCAATCTCGAATGATATGGATTTTGAGCCCGATATCGAGGTTTGGCGGTCAAAAATCAAGGGGTAAGCGATAGCGGAGGCCCTTAACCAGGGCAGGACGACGAACGGCACGGTCCTTCGATTTTAATTCAAACTTTACCTTAACTAGCGGCTTTGCTTGCCCCAAGGGCGTGGTGCGGGAACCATTCCCTTGCTGGAGGAGTTTCGAAGCTGACAAAGGATTTTGAGATCATGACCCGCAACAAAGGCGAAAAGGGAGAGCGGCTGGCCACCGAGGTCAGGCGCCAGTTCGGTGCCGAGGCGGTGACGCGCTTTCTGCGTACCTTGCCGGCCTTCCGCACCGAGGCCGAAATCCCCGACCGCCTCAGGGAGCTGCTCGACCGCCTCGACGGGGCGGAGGACGGCGACGCCGGCTGGCGCCGGCAGTAGACGCAACGATCGGTCTGGCAACGACCTCCATCGGCAATAGCCTGAGAGAGCCGAAGCATCTAAGGATGGATGCGTTGTGATTCACTCGGAGGACGTAGTGGGCAAGGTTTCGATCAACTCATTGCTGTTGGCGCTTGTCGGCCTTGGCGCCGTTGCATTGGTGGCCTTTCCGTCACAGGCAGAGAGCCTGCAGCTGGAATTGCGCAAACATGGCCCGCGGCTGAAGCTCCTGCCAGATTGCGATCCCAACTACGACGATTGCGATGTCCGCAGCGACGACTGGCGCGACCGTCGTCACTCACGAGGCTGCACGGAAGACCGCGCTCTCGACAAGGCGGACCGGATGGGCATCCGCCGGGCAAGGATAGAGTCCATCGGCCGCCGCGAGATCACCGTCCGGGGCAGACAGTATGGCGACCGCGTCCGCGTGACTTTTGGAACCGAGCGCGGCTGCCCCATCCTCGATCGGGAGTAGTGATCGCCCCAAAGCAGAAAAACCAGGCGCTCCAGGGTGAATCGTCGACTGGTCAAGTTGGGACTGACCGGGTCGACCGCCGTGCCACGCGACAATTACGCACAGTAATTTTGCGTGATCCCTGTCTTGCGGTGGCGGGACACCCCGCCTATGATTCCTGATGAACATGATTTCCCCTGAGGCGGCCGCCAACAGCAAGCGCGCCTGGCTGAAGATTCTGGCACGCTACAAGAAGCCGGACAGGCGCCGCAGCGCGGTCGAACTCGCCATCACCCTTATTCCCTTCGTCACGCTCTGGGCGCTCTCTTCGGCCGCCTACTCCTACGGTCATTGGTGGGGTCTGGTCCTCATTCTTCCGGCGGCGGGGTTTCTGGTGCGCATCTTCATGATCCAGCACGACTGCGGCCATGGTTCCTTCTTCGCCAATCGTTATGCCGACGACTGGATCGGCCGCGCGCTCGGCATCCTGACGCTGACGCCCTACGATTGCTGGCGGCGCGCCCACGCGACCCATCATGCCAGCGCCGGCAATCTTGACGAGCGCGGCATGGGCGACATCAGGACGTTGACCGTTGCCGAATACCGGCAATTGTCATGGCGAGGCCGTCTTGCCTATCGTCTCTACCGTCACCCGCTGGTGATGTTCGGCCTGGGACCGATCTGGCTGTTCATCTTCGAGCAAAGGCTGCCTGTCGGCATGATGCGCGGTGGCCTGACGCCCTGGGTGTCGTCAATGACCACCAATCTTGGCATCGCAGTTGCAGCGGCTATCCTCATCTGGTTCGTCGGCCCCGGCGCGTTCCTGGTTGTCCATCTCCCGATCGTTATCCTTGCCGGTTCGGCGGGCATCTGGCTGTTCTACGTCCAGCACCAGTTCGAGGAGACGGAATGGGCAAAGGATGCGGACTGGGAATTCCAGCACGCCGCCTTGCACGGATCGTCCTACTACGACCTGCCGCCGGTGCTGAACTGGTTCACCGGAAATATCGGCGTCCACCACGTCCACCACCTCTCCGCCAAGGTGCCGGGCTACCGGTTGCAGGAAGTGCTGCGGGATTATCCGGAACTGCGCGGCATCGGTCGCGTCACGCTGCTCGACAGCCTGCGCTGCGTCAAACTGGCGTTGTGGGACGAGAACCGCCGCAAGCTGGTGTCGTTCCGCGAGGCGCTGGCGGCATAAAGAGACCGCCGCACCATACGGCGCGGCGGCATTTGGCAAATCCTGGATTTGTCTTGACGCAATTCCGAATGGAAAACCGGAATTGCTCGCTTTGTTTGACGCAATTCCGGACGGAAAACCGCTTTTCCAGGAATTGCCCGGCGGGGTCAGGCCGCCTGACGCTCTTCGCGCATCAGGATCTCGCCATGGCGGATCTCGGTACCCAGCACCTTCAGGCATTCGCGGATGAAATTGGACAGGCCCGGCCAGCCCTTGGCTGAAACGAGATTGCCGTCGACATGGGCGCCGGTCGGCGCGACGTCGATGTAGATGCCGCCGGCCAGCGTCACCTCCGGCTCGCAATAGTGAAGCGCTGCGACTTCCCGACCCCGCACCACGCCGTCGACGGCGATCAGGATCTGCACGCCGTGGCAGATGGTGAAGATCGGCTTGCCGGCCTCATGGAAATGCCGCACCAGCGCCTGCACCCGCTTGTCGATGCGGATGTATTCCGGTCCACGTCAGCCCGCCGCATAGACGGCATCATAATCGTCCGGCTTCACCTCGGCGAAGGTCTTGTTGAGGATGTAGTCATGGCCAAGCTTTTCCGTATAGGTCTGGTGGCCTTCAAAGTCGTGCAGCGACGTCTTCAGGATGTCGCCGGCCTTCTTGTCGGGGCACACGACATGCACCGTATGGCCAACGGCATGCATGGCCTGTTCAAAGACGAAAATCTCGTACTCCTCGCTGAACTCGCCAACGAGCATCAATATCTTCTTGCCAGCCATTCCCGGTTCCTCCCTTGTGGCCATATTTATTTCGGATGATGAAATAATGGACCTATCCTAAGGGCAGGAAGGCGAAAGGGAAAGCACAAATCCCCCGCTGGTAAGACCAGTTCCCGTCGGCGGGGATCGCATCGCCATAGATCGCTTCAAAACAGGCGAAAAAATAGCACCCACTGGTTCGACCAGAACTCCTTCAGGCAACCGCCTTGATCATATCCGCTGCCTTTTCGGCGATCATGATGGTCGGCGCATTGGTATTGCCGCCGATCAGCGTCGGCATCACCGAGGCGTCGACCACCCGCAATGCCCGTATGCCGCGCACGCGGAGCTGCGGATCGACCACCGCCATGTCGTCGATGCCCATCTTGCAGGTGCCCGCCGGGTGATAGATCGTATCGGCGCGGGCTCGGATATGGGTCATCAGCTCGGCATCGCTCGATACGCCGGCGGTGTAGATTTCCTTGGCACGATAGTTGGCCAGCGCCGGCGCCTCCAGTATGCCGCGCATCATTCTGACACCCCTGAGCAACAGCTCGGCGTCGCGTTTGTCGGACAGAAAGCGCGGATCGATGCGCGGTGGCGCCAGCGGGTCGCGCGCCGACAGCCCGACCTCGCCGCGAGAATGCGGCCGCAGCACGCAGACGTGGCAGGAAAAACCATAACCCATATGCAGCTTGCGACCATGATCATCGACGATGGCGATGCAGAAATGCAGTTGCAGGTCGGGACGGTGGATCGCCGGATCGGATTTGAGGAAGGCGCCGCCCTCAGCGTAGGGCGTGGCGATCATGCCGCCGCCATCCCTGCGCCAGCGCCGCAGATGCCGCAGCAGGCCAGGCAGACCGCGCAGGCCAATGCCCATCATGTCGGTATTCTTCGATTTCCAGCCCATGATGAAATCAAGATGGTCCTGCAGGTTCTTGCCGACGCCGGGCAGTTCATGGACGATCGGAATTCCGTGGGCTGCAAGCTCGACAGCCGGGCCGATCCCGGACAGCATCAAGAGCTGCGGCGAGCCGAAGGCACCGGCGCAGACGATGACCTCGCGCCTTGCTTTCGCAACGGCTTCATTCTTGCCGGCGCGATAACGCACGCCGGCAGCCCGCTTGCCTTCAAGGACGATACCCGTGGCGTGCGCTCCGGTGACAACGGTGAGGTTTGGCCGGCTCATCGCCGGGTGTAGATAGGCGGCGGCTGCCGAACAGCGCTCGCCATTGCGGCGTTCGCCCCAGAATTGCGTGACCTGATAAAGTCCGGCCCCTTCCTGTTCGACGCCGTTGAAATCATCGTTGCGCCGGATCTGGTTTTCGCCACAGGCCTCGACAAAGGCCTTGGAGAGCGCACGCGGCTCCTGCTGCTCGGCGACCCGCAATGGTCCTTCGCCACCGTGCAAGGCATCCGCACCACGCTGATTGCCTTCCGCACGCCGGAAATAAGGCAGCACCTCGCCCCATGACCAGCCGTCGCAGCCGAGATCGGCCCAATCGTCATAGTCGCCGCGGTGCCCGCGTGTGTAGAGCATGGCATTGATGGCGCTCGAGCCACCCAGCGCCTTGCCGCGCGGCTGGTACCCCTTGCGGCCACCGAGCCCTTGCTGGGGCACCGTCTCGAAGGCCCAGTTGTTGATCTTCGGTCGGCCCGGCAACAACGCGATGACGCCTGCCGGCGCGCGGATGAGCAGGTTTTTGCCCTCGCCGCCGGCTTCGATCAGGCATACCTTTTTCGATGGATCTTCGGAGAGCCGCGCGGCAAGGGTGCAGCCGGCGGACCCGCCACCGGCAATGACATAGTCGAAATCCATGATCTCCTCCCGGACACCGGCGGATGTTTCCGTCCGGATGGCCAAGAGAAGGCCCTATCAGAGGCGTTGTAAAGACACGCGGAATTACCGCTGCGTCAGCTGACGCGAACGCGCCGCCAGGAATATTTTGGTCCCTTGGGCTCCGGCATGGCAGTTGGCTGGTAGTAGAGCCCCAACCCGCCGGTGCGGCCCTCTTCCAGCCGTTTCAACAGCACCGGGTTAGATATCTCGAATTCGTCGAAGCCGAGCCGCAGCATATGCGGCAACTGGTCGACCAGCACCTGGCCCGTTGCGCGCACCGCACCCTCGAAATGATAGCGGCTGCGCAGCAATTCGCCCTTGGAGAAGGAACGGCCATCGCTGAAGGCCGGGAAGGCCAGCGCCACCAGCGACAATTGGTCGAGCAGATCAGCAATCTTCTCGAGCTGGTCGCCAGGCTGTAGCGCGACACCGAGCCGCTCCCTGGCGGATCGGCGCACCTCCGGATTGAGAGCAAGGAACGCCTGTAGCGGCAGGATGAAGCGGCCATTGCCGGACAGCGCGTCCGCGCCTTCGGCATGAGCCCACTCGTCCTCGCGAAAACCCGTCGGGGTCCAGAGGCGGGTCTCCGGTGTCGTCGGTTCAGTCATCAAAAATTCCTAAGTCCAAAAGAATTCCAGGATGCGTGAAATTCAGGTCAGGCCGAGACGAAAATGGTGGCTTCCGAGAACCGGAGCGGAGCGTACTTAAAGTACGTGAGCGCCGGAAGCGCAGGAAGCCGCTATTTGCAGGCCGGCATCACCTGAATATCACATACCCTAGAGCGATGCGTCGGTCAGCGACTTCTCCAGTCCCGACAGGTGAATGCCGCACTCGGTCTTGGCATGACCGGCCCAGCGGCCGCTGCGCGCGTCCTCGCCGGGCTGCACCGGCTGCGTGCAGGGGAAGCAGCCGATCGACAGATAGCCATAGGCGACCAGCGGATTTTCGCGCAGCGCATGCGCGCGCATGTAGTCCGCCTGGTCCGATGTCGTCCAGTGCGCCAGCGGATTGATGCGGATGCGCGGGCCCACCGCCTCGAACACAGGAAGCGTTGCCCGGGTCGAGGCCTGGAAGCGCTTGCGGCCGGTGAACCAGGCGCGGAAAGGTGCAACGCCACGCGCCAGCGGCTCGACCTTGCGCACGTCGCAGCAGGCGTCGGTATTGCTCTGGTGCAGATTGCCCGTCGGGTCGATCCGTTCGAGCGCTGCTTCTTCGGGCTTGATCACCCGGATGTTGGTCAGCCCGAAATCGGCGGCAAGCGCATCGCGATAGCTGAGCGTCTCCTCGAAATGCTTGCCGGTGTCGAGGAAGATGACCGGCAGCGTCCGGTCGATCTTGGAAATCATGTGCAGCAGCACGGCCGAATCCGCGCCGAATGACGACACCGCAGCGATCTCGTCGTTGAACAGTTCGCGGGCCGAGCGTTCGATGATCTCGAGCGGGGTCAGATGACCATAAAGCGCATCGAGCCCCGCCGCTTTCGCGGCTATGCCGTGATCGACGACGTCGACGATCTGGTCAAGCGGCCTTGGCTTCGCCAGCATAGAGCGCCTCCTTGAACGGCGCGGGACCGACTCGGCGGTAGGCGTCGATGAATTTTTCTTGTGGGTTGAGCCGAAGGCCGAGATAGGTCTCGACGATCTGCTCGATGGCGTCGGTGATCTCTTCCGAGCTGAAGCCGCGGCCGATGATCTCGCCGACCGACGTATTCTCGTCGGCCGAGCCGCCCAGCGTCACCTGATAGAGCTCGGAGCCCTTCTTCTCGACACCGAGGATGCCGATATGGCCGACATGGTGATGGCCGCAGGCATTGATGCAGCCGGAAATCTTCAGCTTCAGTTCGCCGATCTCGCGCTGCCGCTCCAGCGAGGCGAAGCGGCGCGAGATTTCCTGCGCGATCGGGATCGAGCGCGCCGTCGCCAGCGCGCAATAGTCGAGGCCCGGGCAAGCGATGATGTCCGATATCAGGTTGGAGTTGGCCGTCGCCAGTCCGATGTCGACCAGTGCGTCATGGACCGCCTTGAGATCGGCGCGCGCCACATGCGGCAGGATCAGGTTCTGCTCATGGCTGACACGAAGCTCGTCGAAGGCGTATTTCTCGGCGATGTCGGCGACTGCTTCCATCTGGCTGTCGGAGGCATCGCCCGGCACCTCGCCGATGCCCTTCAGCGAAATGGTCACCGCCGCATAGTCGGGATGGCGGTGCGTCACCACGTTTTGGTCGAGCCAATCGGAAAAGCTCTTCGAATCGAGGCGCGCCAGCTTAATCGCTGCGTCGCCGTCCGGCCGATCGGTGAGCGCCGGAGGCGCGAAATAGGCCTGGATGGCGCGGATATCGGCATCCGGCAATTTCAGCTCGGCGTCCTTCAGTTCCTGCCACTCGGCCTCGACCTGGCGGGTGATTTCCTCGACGCCGGTCTCGTGGACAAGGATCTTGATGCGCGCCTTGTACTTGTTGTCGCGGCGGCCATAGAGGTTGTAAACGCGCAGGATCGCCGTGCAGTAGGACAGAAGGTCGGCTTCCGGCAGGAAGTCGCGGATCTTCCTGGCCACCATCGGGGTGCGGCCCTGGCCGCCGCCGATATACACGGCGAAGCCGAGTTCGCCGGCAGCGTTCTTCTTCAGGTGCAGGCCGATGTCATGGGTCTGGATGGCGGCACGGTCGCGCTCGGCACCTGTCACCGCGATCTTGAACTTGCGCGGCAGGAACGAAAATTCCGGATGCACCGACGACCACTGGCGCAGGATTTCGGCATAGGGGCGCGGATCGGCGACCTCGTCGGCGGCGGCACCGGCGAAATGGTCGGCGGTGACATTGCGGATGCAGTTGCCGCTGGTCTGGATGGCATGCATCTCGACACTTGCCAGATCCGCCAGGATCGCCGGAATATCCGACAGCGCCGGCCAGTTGAACTGGATGTTCTGGCGCGTGGTGAAATGGCCGTAGCCCTTGTCATATTTGCGGGCGATGTGGCCGAGCATGCGCAACTGCTTGCCGTTCAGCGTGCCATAGGGCACCGCGATGCGCAGCATGTAGGCGTGCAGCTGAAGATAGACGCCGTTCATCAACCTCAGCGGCCGGAACTGGTCTTCGGTGATTTCGCCGGCAAGGCGGCGCTGGACCTGGTCGCTGAACTCGGCGACGCGGGCCTGGACAAAATCGTGGTCGAACTCATCGTAACGGTACATGCTTCGTCTTTCAGGGCGCGTCCGCCCATGCCTGGTGTCTTGTTAAGCTGCCCGAGTCGCCTGCTTGGCAGCCTGCTTGCCGAGATCGTTGCGGATGGTCGGGCCGGCGGCGCGGATCTTCTCGCGCAACCGCACCGGCTCGACGATGCCGTTAACGACATCGGCGTCGATCAAATTGACGTCGACCACTTCGTTGTCGGCATAGGCCTTGGCGCCGATCGCCTCCAGCCGATCCTCGGCCGCCTTGTCGTGCGCGAGGTCGGCATGGTCTACCGTCTCGGCCCAGCCGCCATCGGCATACCAGACGGCAATGCCATCACTAAGGCGGTTGGCGGTCAGTATCTTCATTGCTGAACTCCCTCAGTGGCAGCTGCGGACACGCCTGCATGCCTGTGAGCCGCAAGCGGCTCGGACCGTTCAAAGTTGGCGCCGGCAACCGCATCGCCGATAATCGTCATGACCGGGCCGGAAAGATCGGCACGCGCTTCCAGCGACGGCAGGTCGGCAAGCGTGCCGTGGAAGCGGCGGCGATTGGCGAGGCTGGCATTCTCGACCACGGCCACCGCCGTGTCGGGCGACAGACCGGCCTCGATCAGCCGCCCGGCAACCTCGGCCGCCACCGAGCGGCCCATATAGACGGCGACGGTCGCCCCCGAAATGGCAAGCTTGGCCCAATCGGGCAGCGAATTGCCCTTGAGGTCGTGGCCGGTCGTGAACACCATCGACGAGGAAACGCCGCGCAAGGTCAGCGGCAATTCGAAATCGGCGGCGGCGGCGAAAGCTGCGGTAACACCCGGAACCACCTCATAGGCGATGCCGGCATCACGCAGTGCTGCCATCTCCTCGCCGGCCCGACCGAACACCAGCGGATCGCCCGACTTCAGCCGCACGACACGCTTGCCTTGGCGCCCAAGCTCGACCAGCAGCGCATTGATCTCGGCCTGGCTCTTGGTGTGGCAGCCCTTGCGTTTGCCGACCGGCAGGCGCTCGGCATCGCGACGTCCCATGGCGACGACCGCTTCCGGCACCAGCGCATCATGGACAATGACATCGGCTTCCATCAGCAGGCGGTGGGCGCGCAAGGTCAAAAGATCCTCGGCGCCCGGACCGGCACCGACGAGCGCGATATGGCCCGACGTAGGCGTGTTTGAAAGCAGAAGGTCGACGGCGGCGTCATGCGCCTGCGACAGCTGGCCGGCATCCACCGCATGGGCAGGCGCGCCGCCGAAAAAGTCGCTCCAGAAGCGGCGACGGGCGTTGCCTTTCGGCAGCAGCTTCTCGGCAGCACCGCGAAACGACGCGGCAAGCGTTGCCAGCGGGCCAAGCGACGGCGACAGCAGCTGGTCGATGCGGCTACGCAGCATCTGGGCAAGCACCGGGCCTGCCCCTTCCGTGCCGATGGCGATGGCGACCGGCGCGCGGTTGACCAGCGCCGGGGTGAAGAAATCACAGAGTTCCGGCCGGTCGACCGCATTGACCGGGATCCCCAGACGGCGCGCGTCCGCGGCCACGCGGCGGTCGAGTTCCTCGTCGCCGCTGGCGGCAAACACCATGACCGCGCCTTCGAGCTGCGACGCGTCGTATGTGGCGGCCACATGGTTCGCGCCAGCCTGAACGATGAAGGCCAACAGATCGGGCTCGGCGTGTTCGGAAATGATGCGCAGGAGCGCGCTCGATTGCCCGATCAGCCGCGCCTTGGCCAGCGCCTCGTCGCCGCCGCCGACGATGGCCGCGGTTTGCCCCTCGACCCGCAGGAAGACGGGGAAGGCATTGAGCTTGGGAACAGTGTGCGGCATGGACGCGAGCGGAATCCTGAACGGGCCTGCAGTTCTACGCGCAGGCGCGAAAAACCAGAAGGAACGCACTCGCGCATCGCTTGTCGGGATGCAATCGCTTTTCTGAAAGCCTGTCGGCCAAGAGAAAAATATTCCTCGTTGGCACATGGAGCGGATTCAAGCTGCTGCCGCAGGCCTGGATTTGCGCCTCTTTTAGCGCCCAACGAAAAATACCGCAAAACAGTTTTTTCTAAATTCTACTAATTTAGTAGATTAAGGCCGCCCGCACCAAAACCCATGCAGGGCAGCAAAATCGCTGCCCTTTTCGATCAGGCGGTGACATGATCTGCGTGAATTCTGACGGCTATTTGTTTTCTGCGCCTCTCGCCGTCGATTTCGCGCGCTTGCGGGTTGCATCGTCGACACCCCTTCCACCATATTGCAAACAGGCGGCGGCTTCGGGCGGCGCACATCCTACATTTCCGGTTTGAAAGGCGCTCCATAGACAATGCCGCATGACACGCCCCTTATCGCCACCATCGTCGCCGGTCTGGGGCTGGCTTTCGTCTTCGGGGCTCTCGCCAACCGCTTCCGCATTCCGCCACTGGTCGGCTATCTCGTAGCCGGCGTGCTGGTCGGGCCGAACACGCCCGGCTTCGTCGCCGATGCCGGCCTTGCCAATGAGCTCGCCGAAATCGGCGTCATCCTGCTGATGTTCGGCGTCGGCCTGCACTTCTCGCTTAAGGATTTGCTGTCGGTGCGCGCCATCGCCGTGCCCGGCGCCATAGTCCAGATCGGCTTTGCCACCGCGCTCGGCGCCGGGCTGTCCTGGATGCTCGGCTGGTCGATGGGCGCGGGCCTGGTTTTCGGCCTGGCGCTTTCGGTCGCCTCGACCGTGGTTCTGCTGCGCGCCTTGCAAGAGCGGCGGATGATCGAGACCGAGCGCGGCCGCATCGCCGTCGGCTGGCTGATCGTCGAGGATCTGGCCATGGTGCTGGCGCTGGTGCTGCTGCCGGCCCTTGCCGGCGTGCTCGGCGGCCAGGAGCAGGCGGACACCCATGTGAGCGGCGTGCTGTCGCTGCCGGCCAGCTACGGCATCTGGGGCGTCGTTGGCATCACGCTGGCCAAGGTCGCCGCCTTCGTCGTCGTCATGCTTGTCGTCGGCCGCCGGGTCATCCCATGGATCCTCCACTATGTCGCCCACACCGGCTCGCGCGAACTGTTCCGGCTCGCCGTGCTGGCCATTGCGCTTGGCGTCGCCTTTGGCGCGGCCAAGCTGTTCGGGGTTTCGCTGGCGCTGGGCGCCTTCTTTGCCGGCATGATCATGAGCGAGTCCGAGCTCAGCCATCGCGCCGCCGAGGAATCGCTGCCGCTGCGCGATGCCTTTTCCGTGCTGTTCTTCGTTTCGGTTGGCATGCTGTTCGATCCGTTCAGCCTGATCAGCAATGGCTGGCCGATCCTGGCGACGCTCGCCATCATCGTCATCGGCAAATCGCTGGCGGCATTCGTCATCGTCATTGCCTTCGGCTATCCGCTGGCCACGGCGCTGATGATTTCGGCAAGCCTGGCCCAGATCGGCGAGTTTTCCTTCATCCTGGCCGAACTCGGCGTCGGGCTGAAGCTATTGCCCGAACAGGGCCGCGACCTGATCCTGGCCGGCGCCATCCTGTCGATCGTCCTCAACCCGCTGATGTTCCTGGCCATCGACTGGATGAAACCATGGCTTGAAGCCCGCGCCGCCAGGACGGCGCCGCCAGTCGAGACAAAGCCGCTCGGTCCGGCGACGGAACCCGGTCAGGTGGCCTCGGTCGCGGCGACGACCAACAGGGAAGATGGGCCGCCGCCCAGGACAACCCTCGCCAACCACGCCATCCTGATCGGCTATGGCCGTGTCGGCAGCCTCGTCGGCGCGGCGCTGAAAGAGGCGGCCCTGCCCTTCCTCGTCATCGAGGATGCCGACAAGACGCTGGCCAGGCTGAAGGCCGACGGCATCGAGACCGTGTCCGGCAATGCGGCGAATGCCGAAGTGTTCGCCGCCGCCAATCCTGAAGGCGCCAGGCGGCTGATCCTGGCCATCCCCAATGCCTTCGAGGCCGGCCAGATCGTGCTGCGGGCGCGGGCCGCCAACCCCGGCATCAACGTCATCGCCCGCGCCCATTCCGACGCCGAGGTCGAGCATCTCAAGGGGCTCGGCGCCGACACGGTCATCATGGGCGAGCGCGAGATCGCCCGCGGCATCGTCGAAGAGGTGCTTGGGCACAAGCCACCAGAGGCCTCTGAACCGTCCGCTGCCTGAGCCGATCCAGAACGATTACGGTTCGCGACTGGCCGATGGCCGGCGACAGATTGCATCTGTCGACCTCGAGCGTCCGCCCTCAATCGAATTGATCACGCAACGAATGCTGAGCCGCCATTCTGCGCAACGCTGCTGAGATACTGTGCAGGCGGCTTGCCCAGCGCCTTCTTGAACATGGTGATGAAGGCCGTGACGGACTCATAGCCGAGATCTGCCGAGACCTGCTGCACGCTTGCGCCAGAGGCCAGTTCCCGTATCGCGACGATCAGATGCAGTTGCTGGCGCCAGCGTCCGAAGCTCAGGCCCGTCTCTCTCACCACCAGGCGAGCCAGGCTGCTCTCGCTGAGAGCGACACGCCTGGCCCATTCGGCCAGATTGCTGCGGTCGGCAGGATTCTCGGCCAAGGCATCGACGATCCGCCTCAAGCGCGGCTCTGACGATATCGGCATATGCAGCTGCTGGACAGGCATGCGCGGCAGCTCGCTCAGCAGAACCGTCGTCAGCACGGCCTTCCGTGAATCGTCGTCCTGCCCGTGATCGGCCAGCTCGACGATCAGTTCGCGCAGCAGCGGCGAGATCGACAGCGTGCAGCACCGGTCCGGCAGATCAGCGGCTCCCGGCTCGATGTACACGAAGAAAATCCGGGCGTTGGCGGTGGCGATGTTGCTGTGCTCCATATCGCCGGGGATCCACACGCCGCAATGCGGCGGCACCATCCACAGGCCGCTGGGGACACGGCAGGTGACGCCGCCACCGAGCGCGAAGACAAGCTGGCCTTTGCGGTGCCAATGGGAGGGGACCTCAGCCCTGGTCTCGGTGACGTCGACGCGCACGGCAATCATCGGCTCGGAAAGCGCATCCACATCGAAATCGAGCCAGGGGTAGCGGAGGGGCTGTCTCATGATTGACTGTTTTTAGCGATCAATTGCTTTGATATCTAAATTATTCGAAGGGGAAAGTCGATAGGTTTCGGCTTGTGAATGAGCCCGCCTGGGCGCGGGTACAGGTTCTTCAAACGGCCGCGTCTGCCAACCGGCAAGACCAAGGCATAGGCAGCCGCCCCCGAAAGGCTATGCGTCCACCACGCAGCAATGAGGTATGAACTATGCTCGCCTTGGTCATCTCTCCAGATAGCGCCACCCGGCTGAAGCTCTTAGAGCTCGACGAGCCTCAACCGGCCTCTAACGAGGCGCTTGTCTCGGTCCACGCAACTTCGTTGAACCGGGGTGAACTGCGCCTGCTCGCCATACGTTCAGCCGGCTGGATACCCGGCCAGGATATCGTCGGGGTTGTCGAATGCTCGGCAGCCGATGGCTCCGGGCCAGCCGCGGGCGCCCGGGTTGCGGCTTTGGTCGACCAGGCCGGTTGGGCCGAACGTGTCGCCGTTTCAACCGACCGTCTCGCCGTCCTGCCGGACGAGGTCAGCTTCGCCTCCGCCGCCACGCTTCCGGTCGCGGGCACAACGGCGCTCAGGACCCTGCGCCATGGCGGTGACCTGGCGGGCCAGCAGGTCCTGATCACCGGCGCAAGCGGTGCGGTCGGTCGTTTCCAGGTCCAGATCGCCCGCGAACAGGGCGCGTTCGTGACCGCGGTCGCAGCCTCCCGGCACGACGAGGATCTCCGCAACCTTGGAGCCGGGCAGGTGGTCGAGTCGATCGAGCGGGCTGAAGGGCTGTTTTCGCTGATCACCGAATCAGTCGGCGGCGAGAGCCTCGCACACGCGATCGAACGCGTCGCACCCGGCGGGACCATCGTCATGTTCGGCTCCAGCAGCGGCGAACTCACGCCCATTGGATTTCGCCAGTTCGTTCCGGGTCACGAGGGGGCGAGGCTTCAGACTTTCGCCTACTACACTTCCGGCTCAGGCATTGGCGCGGATATCGCCTCGCTGCTCACCATGGTCGCGGCGGGTCGGCTCGAAACGCGCGTGGTCTTGACCATGCCGTGGACAGACGTCGCCCAAGCCCTCGACGCACTGCGACAGCGCAGCATCAGCGGCAAGGCTGTTCTCACCATAACCGGATGAGTTGGAGCAATTCCAGGAAAAGTGTGAAGCGGTTTTCCGTCCGGAATGGCGTCAAAACAAAGAAATCGACCCACTCACACGTGCTGGCCGCCATTGATGTGGATTTCCGAGCCGGTCACGTAGGACGCCTGCTGCGAGCACAGGAAGAAGATGATGTCGGCGACTTCCGCCGTGGTGCCAAGGCGCCTGAGCGGGATCGTCTCGACGATCTTGTCCGTGCCCGGCGACAGGATCGCGGTGTCGATCTCGCCCGGCGCAATGGCGTTGACACGAATGCCGTGCGGGCCGAAATCATGCGCCATCTCGCGCGTCAGCGAGCCGAGTGCCGCCTTCGATGTCGCATAGGCGGTGCCGGCGAACGGATGCACGCGCGTGCCGGCGATCGAAGTGACGTTGACGATCGAGCCCTTGGCCGCTGCCAATTCCTTGAACAGGCCGCGCGCCAGCATGATCGGCGCGAAGAAATTGACCTGGAACACGTCGCGCCAGACATGCATTGGCGTGTCGATCGAGTCCATCCGGCTGTTGCCGTCCTTAAGCTTCGGCGAAATGCCGGCATTGTTGACCAGCGCGTGCAGCTGGCCGCCATGCGACTCCAGCCGGTGGCGGATTTCCGACACCGCGATGCCGACATCTTCCTGGTCGGCGAGATCGACTTTGATGTGGTCTTCCGGCCCGGCCGGCCACGGGCAATCCTCGGCAAAGGCCTGCCTCGAACAGGTGATGACGCGCCAGCCCTCGCGCGAAAAGCGCTTGACCGTGGCGTGACCGATGCCGCGGCTGGCGCCGGTCAGCACGATGGTTTTTCGGGTGTCGAGTTCAGCCATTTTGGGTCTCCAGTCGGCAGATGTAGCCGAATGCCGCCGACGTAGCGAGAGGCCGAAATGTCACCATTCGACCGGACATGAGACCCGGAAGCCGACAGGCCAGCGTCCTTCTCGCTAGTAGCAGGTCGGGCAATCAAAAAGCAGGGCGAGATTAAGAAGAAAAGTTGCCGGTGCCAAAAACCAGAGAACACATTGGAAGCCGACGTGTGATCTCCGCATCGGGAGCCCACAGACCCAGGCAATGCCATAAGGTACCAGACACCCAATAATGACCGCTCCGATGATCGCGCCTATTCTTTCGTGGAACAGATACGCTGGATCAGAAAAACGCAGGTTCGGCAAATGCCTGAACACCACAACGCACGCTGGCATCGACAACAGCAAGAGCCATTGCCGCCAGCTCAAATGGTTGAATTTCTTCCTTTTGATGTCGTCCATTCCAGCCTCGTCCATCGGTAGCGACAGCCGTCCGGCCTCCGGAGCAGCTCAGCCCCCACCGAGGATGTCGAGGATCGAGGTCTGCTTCTTCTTCAGCGGACCGCCGACATTGCCGGGCGGCACCGGATGCTTGATCGATGCGGTGGCGCCCTCGTCCTCCGGCATGGCAAGGCCATCGGCATCGACGGTCTGGGCGGGACGCACGGCGCCGACCGGCGCTGGCGGCGGCGCGACCGGCGCAGCAGTCTGCGCGGCCGGCGCCTGCTGGCCAACGGACGCAGGCGGAACCGGCGCCGGCCGGCTGTTGTTTGCCGAGGGTATCTCGTCGGGCACGATGGTGTCTGCCGGTGTGGACTTCCAGGTGCCGGGCAGCGGCCGCACCGGCACGCCCTCATGCGCGGCGACCATGAACTCGTGCCAGGCCTGTGCCGGCAGCGCGCCACCGGTGACCTTTTTCATCGGGCTGCCGTCGTCATTGCCGAACCAGACGCCGGTGGTGAGATTAGCGGTGTAGCCGACGAACCAGGCGTCACGCGAATTCTGGCTGGTGCCGGTCTTGCCGGCAGACGGCCAGGCGAAAGCCGCCTTCCTGGCGGTGCCGGTCTCGACCGTCCCCGTCATCATCGAGTTCATCATGCCGACGATCTCGGGCTTGACGACGCGTGGCGCACTGCCGCCGCCGCTGTCGTAGAGCACCTTGCCGTCGGTGGTCGTCACGCGGCGGATGAAATGGATGTCCGGCTTGTAGCCGCCATTGGCGAACGGCACGTAGGCCGATGTCAGTTCCAACGGCGTCACCTCCGAGGTGCCGAGCGCGATCGAGGTGTTGGACTGCAGCTCGGACTGGATACCCATGCGGTGCGCCGCCTCGACGACGGCGTTCGGCCCGACCTCCATGGTCAGTTGGGCAGCGACCGAATTCAGCGATTTTGCCAGCGCGGTGGCCAGCGTCACCTTGCCGAAATACTTGCCGCCGTAATTGTCGGGCGTCCAGTTGCCGATCTTGATCGGTGCATCGTTGCGCACGCTGTCGGGCGTGCGGCCGGCCTCGAGGGCGGCCATATAGACGAATGGCTTGAACGCCGAGCCCGGCTGGCGGCGTGCTTCCGAGGCGCGATCGAACTGGCTGGTGGAATAGTCGTAGCCACCGACCATGGCGCGCACGGCGCCGGAATCGTCAATCGACACCAGGGCGCCCTGGGTGACGTTCAGCTTCTTGCCGCTGTCGTCGATCAACTTGCGGATCGACTGTTCGGCGAGTTTCTGCAGCGTCAGGTCGACGGTGCTGTCGACGATGATGTCACCGCGCACGTCGCCGATCAGGTCAGGCAGTTCTTCCATGATGGTGTCGGCCACGTAATTTTCCGAGCCGGTCCAGTAGGACGGCGCGCGCGTCGCCGGCGCGCTCATCGCGGAAGTCAGCTCCTTGGCGCTGATCTTGCCCTCGTCGCGCATGGCGGCAAGCACGAGCTGCGAGCGTTCCTCGGCCGCCTTCGGATCGCGCGCCGGCGACAGCCGCGACGGCGCCTTCAACAGGCCGGCAAGCAATGCGGCTTCCGACAGGGTGACGTCGCGCGCGCTCTTGCCGAAATAGCGGCGCGAGGCCGCCTCGACACCATAGGCGCCGGAGCCGAAATAGACCCGGTTGAGGTACATTTCGAGGATCTGGTCCTTGGTGTGCTTGTGCTCGAGCCACAGCGCCAGCAGCACTTCCTGCACCTTGCGCTCCAGCGTGCGGTCTGGCGTCAGGAACAGGTTCTTGGCCAATTGCTGGGTCAGCGTCGAACCGCCTTGCGAGAAATGCCCGCCAAGCAAATTGGTCACCATCGCGCGCGACAGGCCGATCGGGTCGATGCCGAAATGCGAGTAGAAGCGGCGGTCCTCGATGGCGATGACGGCCTCGGGGATGTAGGGCGACATTTCGTGCAGACCGACGGCCTCGCCGCCACTCATGCCGCGATTGGCCAGCAGTTGGTTGTCGACTGAGACGATCTTGATGTTGGGGGCGCGGTCGGGGATCGACCAGGTTGTCGCCGCCGGCATCTTGGCGCCGTAGTAGATGACGATGCCAGCCGCCGCGATGCCGCCCCAGATGGCGAGCACGAAGCACCAATAGAACAGCCGGCCGAGCACGCCGAACAGGCCGCGCCGGCTCCTGCCGCGCCCGCCGCGCGACGATTTTCCCTTGGCCGGCTTGCGTTTTGCGGAGGCTTTGCGGTTGCTCGGCACGACGCGATCCTCCTCGTTCACCGAAAGACCCGCCGAGGATTTCGCCTGCGGCGGTACCTCGAAACTGGGTTCGATGCGACTGTCTCTGCGGTTCGCCATGCGCTGTGCTTGATATCCCGATGCCTATGGCGTTCGGGTTGAAGAGTAGATGCGGCGGTTTAAAGGCGGGTTAAGTCGGGAAAAATCGATGCAATGTGGATTCAATTGCTTGCGGATCGGCTCGACCTGTACGTCAGCGCCGCCCTCTTGCACAACAAGGCGACGGCGGTCGGCGTCGGTCCGATGCCATCAATTCTGCTGGATCGAGATGCCCTTGTCGTCGATCTTGAGCTCGACGCCCTTCGGTTTGGTCTGCTCGCGATAGACATAGATGCCGAGCGCGATGACCACGACGACGAGCGCGCCAATGACGAGATAGAGCGCATTCTGCTTCATGGCGCGCTCTTTCGGTTGTCGGGCGTCAAGCTCGTTTCAGAACCTTGACCAGCACCAAAAGGATGATGGCGCCGATCGTGGCGTGGATGATCGCCGCGAGAACGCCGCCGCCGATGGAGAAGCCGATCAGCGGGAACAGCCAGCCGGCGATGAAAGCGCCGACGATGCCGACGATGATGTTGCCGATCAGGCCGAAGCCGAAGCCGGACACGATGAGACCGGCGAGCCAGCCGGCGATGGCACCAATGATGATGAAGACGAGCAGGCTTTCGACACCCATGACGATTTCCTCCGAGCAAGAGGGCGAGCGCGGAGCGGAAAGCTCCGAATCGGCCTCGATATCAACGATTTCAGGCTATTCGAAAGCAGCCAGCCTCGCCAGCGGCGCGCTCATTGGTCGTCATCGTCGCTTGCGGCAGGCCGCCAGCTGGTCGGCTCGACCTTCTTTTGCGTATGGCTGTCGGTGTAGACCCACCAGCCGTCGTCGCGATATTGCGCAATGGATTCGTTGATGACGCCGTCGCTGTCCTTCCAGGTGACGGAGACCTTTGAACCGTCGGTCGGAGCGGTCGCTATCGGCTTTCTGTCCGCCATGTCATCCCCTTTTGAACCGACCAGGCTGAGCCGACACAACGCGGCGCCCTGCATCTGGTTCCAAACGGGTCGCCGGCAGCAGAGTCTAGCCAAGGCCATCAGCTGTGGGCGAAGATATCCTCTTCGTCCCAGCCCATGAGGTCGAGTTTGGCACGCGTCGGCAGGAAGCGGAAGCAGGCATCGGCCTCCTTGGTGCGCCCGTCCCGCGCCAGCCGCCCGGCCAGCACATCGCGCAAACGGTGCAAATAGAGCACATCGGAAGCGGCGTATTCGAGCTGTTCGGGCGACAGCGTCTCGGCCGCCCAGTCCGACGATTGCTGTGCCTTAGACAGGCCGACGCCGAGAAGCTCGAAGCAGATGTCCTTCAACCCGTGCCGGTCGGTGTAGGTGCGGGTCAGCCGCGAGGCGATCTTGGTGCAGAACACCGGCTCGGGCATCACCCCGAACGCATTGTAAAGCACGGCAAGGTCGAAGCGCCCGTAGTGGAACAGCTTGGTCACGCCACGATTTCTCAGCAGGCTGACAAGGTTAGGCGCCTTCTTCTGGCCGGGCGCGATCTGGATCACGTCGGCTGTGCCGTCGCCCGGCGAAATCTGCACCACGCACAGCCGGTCGCGATGCGGGTTGAGCCCCAGCGTCTCGGTGTCGATGGCCACCGCCCCGACATTGTAGTGCGAAAGGTCGGGCAGGTCATTTTTGTGGAAACGGATGTCGGCCATTGTCTTCTCCGGTCGAGCCCGCGGCATCCCTTGAAGCGCAAGGGGTGCCGCAGCGCTTTTATCTCGTGGCCCGTCCTCGCCGCGATCCGCTGAAAAATCAACAGGAAAACTAGGGTCCCGCCGACTCAGCGCGTCAACGCCTCCAGAATCCGCGCCCACGAACGCTGGCCCTTGTGGAAGGAGCTCAGCTCGTATTTCTCGTTGGGCGAGTGGATGCGGTCGTCGTCGAGGCCGAAGCCGACCAGCAGCGATTCCATGCCGAGATAGGTCTGGAAGTCGCCAACGACGGGAATCGAGCCGCCGCCGCCCGTCGTCACCGCCGGCTTCGGCCATTCGTCGGATAGCGCGTTCTTGGCCTTGGCCAGGAACGGCGAGTCATAGGAAAGCTGGATTGCCGGCGAGCCGCCATGCGGGTGGAATTCGACCGAACAGTCGGCCGGAATGCGCTCCCTGACGAACTTCTGGAACGCAGCGCGGATCTTGGCCGGGTCCTGCTTGTGGACGAGGCGGAACGAGACCTTTGCCGAGGCTTCCGCCGCGATCACCGTCTTGAAGCCCTTGCCGGTGTAGCCGCCGATGATGCCGTTGAACTCGGCCGTCGGCCGCGCCCACGTCAGTTCCAGCACTGAGCGGCCCTTCTCACCCGACGGGATCGACAGGCCGACGGGTCCGAGGAACATCTCGGCCGTCTCGCCAAGCGTCTCCCATGATTTCAGGATCTGCGACGGCGTTTCCTCGACGCCGTCATAGAAGCCTGGAATGGTGATGTGGCCGTCCTTGTCGTGGATATCAGCCAAAACCTTGGCCAGGATGCGGATCGGGTTGGCGGCGGCACCGCCATAGAGGCCGGAATGCAAGTCGCGATCGGCGGCCTTCACCGTGATCTCCTCACCGACCATTCCACGCAGCCCGACGCAGATCGACGGCGTGTCGCGGTCCCACATGCTGGTATCGCAGACCAGCGCGAAATCGGCCTTCAGCTCGTCGGCATTGGCTTCGAGGAACGGTTTCAGCGACGGTGAGCCGGATTCCTCCTCGCCCTCGAACAGGATGGTGATGCGGCACGGCAAATTGCCATGCACCTGCTTCCAGGCCCGGCAAGCCTCGACGAAGGTCATCAACTGGCCCTTGTCGTCGGCCGAACCACGCCCGGTGATCACCTTGCGGCCGGGCTCGATTTCCTTGACCGCGGGCGAAAACGGATCGCTTTCCCACAATTCGATCGGATCGACCGGCTGCACGTCGTAGTGGCCGTAGAACAGCACATGCGGCGAGCCGGCTGGTCCATCATGATGCGCAACGACCATCGGGTATCCTGGCGTGTCGCGCACGCTGGCGTCGAAACCGATCAGCTTGAGGTCTGCCACCAGCCATTCCGCCGCCTTGCGGCAGTCGGCGCCATAGGCCGGATCGGTGGAGATCGACTTGATCCTGAGCAGGCCGAACAGGCGCTCAAGGCTCTGGTCGAGATTCTTGTCGAGGCGATCGAGAACGGGGGAAACTGTGGACATTTGTGAAGCCTTTCGATTCAGTGCCGGGACCGTAAAGGCAGACTGGGCGAACGAAAAGCCCGGGACGATTGGACCAAGGCGCGCAATGCCTCTCGAACGACAAAAAAAGACCGCCGTGGTGGAGGGGGAACCACGGCGGCCTTCTACTCGAAACGATGCGGCAGCCCGGAGAGGGGGATAGGCTGCCGCAGGTGTCCGGGATAGGCGGGGGACGGGCCTTGCTCCGGACTTCGGCGAAAACTGCCGATGACGTTTATTTGGGTCTTTGAACGTGGCGATTCAAGGGCATGAAAATTACACTTTTGTAACATGGGCGTGAGCAGGCCGGCCGCTGCCATTCTGTCAGGGTGTTGCCGGAACCGGTGGGTGTCGGCGCCTTTGGCATGGACCGCAGCATCGAGCCGCGCTATCCCTGCCGACATGAAAAAAGGCGATCATCTCTTCCTTATCGACGGCTCCGGTTACATCTTCCGTGCCTATCATGCACTGCCACCGCTGACCCGCAAATCCGACGGCCTGCCGGTCGGCGCCGTTTCCGGCTTCTGCAACATGCTGTGGAAGCTGATGCTGGATGCCCGCAACACGGATGTAGGCATTGTGCCGACGCATTTCGCCGTTATTTTCGATTACTCCTCGAAAACCTTCCGCAACGATCTCTACCCCGAATACAAGGCCAACCGCTCGGCGCCGCCCGAAGACCTGATCCCGCAATTCGGTCTGATCCGCCAGGCGACCAGGGCGTTCAACCTGCCTTGCATCGAAATCGAAGGCTACGAGGCCGACGACCTGATCGCCACTTATGCCAGGCTGGCCCGCGAAGCGGGCGGCGACACCACCATCATCTCCTCCGACAAGGACCTGATGCAGTTGGTCGGCGACACGGTCGGCATGTACGACCCGATGAAGGACCGCCAGATTGGCATTCCGGAAGTCATCGAGAAATGGGGTGTGCCGCCGGAAAAGATGGTCGACCTGCAAGCGCTGACCGGAGATTCCGTCGACAATGTGCCCGGCGTGCCCGGCATCGGGCCGAAGACGGCGGCGCAACTGCTGGAGCAGTTTGGCGACCTCGACGGGCTGCTGGCCCGCGCCGGCGAGATCAAGCAGGACAAAAGGCGCGAATCGATCATCGCCAACGCCGACAAGGCGCGCATTTCACGCCAGTTGGTGACGCTGAAGGCCGACGTTCCTGTGGCAGAGGGTCTGGACGATTTCATCCTGCACGCGCCGGACGGACCGAAGCTGATCGGCTTCCTCAAGACCATGGAATTCACCTCGCTGACCCGCCGCGTGGCGGAAGCAACCGGCACCGAGGCCGGCGACGTCCAGGCCGTCGCGGTGACCGTCGAGCGTGCCGACGCCGCGCATGGCCCCGATGTCGGCGCGGGAACTTCCAACGTCCGACCTGCCAAGACCGGCGAAGACGGCGCGGCAAACCAGGCCCCGGGCGCCGACAAACCCATCAGCGGCGACACCCCTTCCCTGCTCGCCGCACTGCGGTTGGAGAGCGCCGCCACCCGCAAGATCGATACGTCAGCCTATCATTGCATCCGCGATGTCGCGACCTTGAAAGCCTGGGTCGCCGAGGCAACCGAGACCGGCCTTGCCGCTTTCGATGTGAGGGCGACGTCGGCCGATCCGATGCAGGCCGAGTTGATCGGCATGTCCATTGCCACGGCGCCCGGCCGCGCCGCCTACATTCCTTTTGCCCACAAGAGCGGTAACGGTGATCTGCTCGGGGGCGGCGCGGTCGAAAACCAGATCCAGCTTCGCGAGGCGCTGGCCGTGCTGAAACCGCTGCTGGAGGACCGGTCGGTTCTCAAGATCGCACAGAACCTGAAATACGATCTGGTCATCATGAGCCGCTACGGCATCGATGTCGCGCCTTTTGACGACACCATGCTGATCTCCTATGTGCTCGATGCCGGCACCCCTCATGGTCACGGCTTGGACTCGCTTGCCGAGAAATGGCTTGGCCACACCCCTCTCCAGCTCAAGGAGGTTACCGGCTCGGGCAAAAGCTCCGTCGGTTTCGATCAGGTCGACATCGACAGGGCGACGGCTCATGCCGCCGAGGACGCCGATATGACGATGCGGCTCTGGCTGGTGCTGAAGCCGCGGCTTGCCGCCAAGGGCCTGGTGTCGGTTTATGAACGGCTGGAGCGGCCGCTGGTGCCGGTGCTGGCGCGCATGGAACAGCGCGGCATCTCCGTCGACCGGCAGATCCTGTCGCGGCTCTCGGGCGAACTGGCGCAGGGCGCCGCTCGCCTCGAAGAGGAAATCTATCAGCTCATCGGCGAGCGCATCAACATCGGCTCGCCAAAACAGCTTGGAGACATCCTGTTCGGCCGCATGGGTCTGCCCGGGGGTTCGAAAACCAAGACCGGGCAATGGTCGACCTCGGCGCAGCTTCTCGAAGACCTCGCCGCCGAAGGCCATGAACTGCCGCGCAAGATCGTCGACTGGCGCCAGCTGACCAAGCTGAAATCGACCTACACCGATGCGCTGCCCGGCTTCATCCATCCGGACACCAAGCGCGTCCACACTTCCTACGCACTGGCGGCGACGACGACTGGCCGGCTGTCGTCATCCGATCCGAACCTGCAGAACATCCCGGTGCGCACCGCTGAAGGCCGCAAGATCAGGACCGCTTTCATCGCCGACAAGGGCAATCGGCTGGTTTCGGCCGACTATAGCCAGATCGAATTGCGGGTGCTCGCCCATGTCGCCGAAATCCCGCAATTGCGACAGGCCTTCGCCGACGGCGCCGACATCCACGCCATCACCGCATCGGAAATGTTCAATGTGCCGGTAGAAGGAATGCCTTCGGAAGTCCGCCGTCGCGCCAAGGCGATCAATTTCGGCATCATCTATGGCATTTCCGCCTTCGGCCTCGCCAACCAGCTGTCGATCCCGCGCGAAGAAGCAAGCAACTACATCAAGAAGTATTTCGAGCGCTTCCCCGGTATCCGCGACTACATCGAGGAGACCAAGGCCTACGCCCGCGAGCACGGCTTCGTCGAAACGATCTTCGGCCGCCGCATCCACTATCCTGACATCCGATCCTCCAATCCCTCGGTCCGCGCGTTCAACGAGCGCGCCTCGATCAACGCCCGCCTGCAAGGCACCGCCGCCGACATCATCCGCCGCGCCATGGTGCGCATGGACGAGGCGCTGGAGAAGGCGAAGCTGTCGGCCCGCATGCTGCTGCAGGTGCATGACGAGTTGATCTTCGAGACGGTCGAGGCGGAAGTCGAGGCGACGATCCCCGTCGTGCGTCACATCATGGAGAACGCGGCGATGCCGGCGGTGTCGATGTCGGTGCCGCTGCATGTCGACGCCCGCGCCGCCAACAACTGGGACGAGGCCCATTGAAGTGAGCGAAATGCTGCCGTTCTCAACGGCCACATTCCTCTCATTCGCGCTGGCGTCGATGCTGATCGAACTGACGCCAGGCCCCAACATGACTTACCTGGCACTGGTTTCGGCGAGCCACGGCCGCAGGGCGGGCTTCGCCACCGTGGCGGGCATCGCGTCGGGTCTGGCGGCCATTGGCGGCATCGCCGCCCTGGGCGTCGCCGAAGTGATTCAGGCGTCGCCCTTGCTCTACGAGGGTCTCCGCTGGGCAGGCATTCTGTTCCTGCTTTATCTCGCTTGGGAGGGTTGGACCGCTGGAACCGATGTGGTTTCGAACAAGGGCAATCCGGGTGGGAAGTATTTCTGGCGCGGATTTGTCACCAATCTCCTCAATCCGAAGGCGGCGATCTTCTATGTCGCCGTGCTGCCGACCTTCGTCGAGGCCGGACGGCCGATACTTGCGCAGACTGTCCTGCTTATCCTGACCTATGTGGCCATCGCGACAGCCATCCATGGACTGATAGTCGTGTTAGCGGGAGCGCTGCAGCCATTCCTCAACGATCCACGGCTGGAACGAACCAGCCGACGGCTGCTTTCGGCCTTGCTGGCGCTCGTTGCGTTCTGGTTTGCCTGGTCGACCGCGCGTTAGGCCGCTTCAGCCAAACACTTCGCACATGTCCCGCGAAATTCGATCACCGCCTTCTTGGCGGCGAAGCCTGTCGAGCGCACCCATTCGTCCAGCCGGTGGTCGACATCGTGATCGGACATTTCGGTGACCTGCCCGCATGTGTCGCAGATGGCGAAGGCGGTCATCGAATGGCTGTGGTCATGCGGCTCGGCGCAAGCGACGAAGGAGTTGATGCTTTCGAGCCGATGCACGAAGCCGGACTTCACCAGCGTGTCGAGTGCCCGGTAGACCTGCAGCGGCGCGCGAAAACCGCGCTCACGCAGCTGGTCGAGCAAGGTGTAGGCGCTGAGCGGCCCGCTGGCGGCCTCGAGTTTCTCGAGCACGCACAGCTGGTTCTTCGTCAGCACATCCCTTGCCGCCATGATCCTGTTTCCAACCTGTCCTGCGTCGCTCGCGCATCATTTCCGCGCGCAAACGATCCCTATCCATCCAGATAGCGACGAACAGGCATTTTTGCTACTGTTTACAACATCTCTGCCCCGGAAGGCTGTCGAGAAAGCCTATCGTCGACCGGAACGGGGTAACAGGCGGGTTGCTCTGCGATGCAACATTCAAAATACTGACAAAATCTTCGGCAAGGATTGCCGCGCTTGGGAATTCGATCGGGCTTGGGGAAGCAATCATGATCAAATTGACGCGGCGGACGCTGCTGGTCGGCACGTCCGCGCTGACGATGGCTGGCGCGGTGTCGTTCAGGACCATGGCAGCATCGCGCACTTACCATGCGCTGCTGGTCGCCTGCACCGAATATCCGAACCTGCCGCAGAGGAACTGGCTGATCGGACCGAAGAACGATGCGGGCCTGGTCCACGAGTACCTGTTGAAGAACGTGCCCGACCCGGTGCGGTTCGCGCCCGAGAATGTCACGCTGCTGGCCAAGGACGTCCCAGGCGCAAATGGCTTGCCGACCCATGCCGCGATCAAGGCCGCGCTGGCCGACCTCGCCTCCAAGGTGCAGCGCGACGATTTCGTCTATCTGCACCTGTCCGGTCACGGCGCCCAGCAGCCGGAGAGGGTCAAGGGCGACGAGACCGACGGGCTCGACGAGATTTTCCTGCCCGTCGACATCGACAAATGGATCAACCGTGATGCTGGCGTGCCGAATGCGCTGGTCGACAACGAGATCGGTGCTGCGCTCGACGCCATCCGCAACAAAGGCGCCTTCGTCTGGGTCGTGTTCGATTGCTGCCATTCCGGCACCGCGACCCGCGCTGTCGAAGTCGACGACGAGATGGAGCGCAAGGTCGAGTTCGCCGACCTGGTCGGCGGCAGCGAAGCCGAGCGGGCCGCGGCGATCAAGGCTTGTGACGAGGTGACATCCGCCGCCGGCTCGCGCGGCGTCGACGACAACGGCAAGCGCAAGCCCGCCTTCAACCTGACCCCGACCGGCGGCGAACCGATCACCAAGGGCAAGCTGGTCGCCTTCTATGCCGCGCAGACAGTGGAGACGACGCCGGAGATGCCGCTGCCCAAGGGCACGACCGATGCACCCCGGTTCGGTCTGTTCACCTTCACCATCCTGTCGAAACTGGCCGAGAACCCGAACGTCACCTATCGCCAGCTCGGCCAGGCCGTGCTGCAGCAATATTCGGCCGACAGCCGCACGCGCCCGACACCGCTGTTCGAGGGCGAACTCGATGCCCGCGTGTTCGGCACCGACAAGACGGACGCGGTCATGCAATGGCCTGTTGTCATCAAGGATGGCGACGCGACGATCGGCGCCGGCCTGCTGCATCGCCTCACCCCCGGCAGCAAGCTCGCCATCCTGCCGTCGGCGCTGTCGCAGCTTTCTGACGCTGTCGGCTTTCTCGAGGTGCAGTCAGCCAGGAACCTGGAGAGCCGGGTCAAGCCGGTCGAATTCGACAAAAAGCCGGCGCTGAAGCTCGCCGATATTCCCGCCAACGCCTATGCGCGAGTGGCCGAGATCGCCGTCGACTACAAGCTCGCCGTGGCGCGGCCGGCGGCGACCAAGGGACTGGAAAAGCAAACCGCTCTGGTCAATTCGGTTCTCGACGAATTGGCTACGGCCAAGGAAACCGGCTTCAACATCGAACTGGTCGACCCCGGCAAGAGCGCCGAGCTTCGCTTTGCGGTGATGCGCGAGAATGCCATTGCCGGCGCTGCCAAGGACGCGACCGACAAGCCAGCGCTGTGGTTCCTGCCGGCCTCGGGCGACGTGACCTTGAAGGACGGCAGCAAGCCGCCGCTGATCATCATTCACATGGATGACCGGAAAAAGCTGGTCGAGGCCACGACCAGAAATCTGCGCACCATCTTCCGTGCCACCGGGCTGTCGCGGCTGGCGGCGGCATCCGACTACAAGCCGGAGGACGTCGATGTCCAGTTCCAGGTCAAACGCCGTGACAAGGATGGTCTCGAACCGTTGCAGGCTTCGGTGGTGCCTCGCGTCTCCCCGGGCGACGAAGTGCATGTGTTGGCAAAGAACAGCTCTGATCTGCTGGTCGACATCAACGTGCTCTATGTCGGCAGCGACTATTCGATCACCCACATCGTCGCCGAGCGCCTGGCGCCGCAAGCCTCGCTCGAAGAGGGGCTGCTGGCCTTCACCGACACCAGCTTCGGCATGGAAAGGATGATCGCGGTTTTGACCGAGGCGCCGCCGGAAAGCGAGAAGGAGGATCTGAGCTTCCTGGCGCAGGACGGCGTTGCGTCCATGACGCGCGGGCTAGGCCCTGCCAGCTTCTCCGACATGCTGACCGATATCGGCATGGCGCCGGCAACCCGCTCGGTGATGCGGCTCGCCGACAAGAGCGGCCCGAAGGGCGCGGTGATGATCTTCCCTATGGAAACGGTGCCACGCGCCTGACCGAATGCCGGCACAAGGGCCGGACCGGCTCTTGCGCGATCGGCGCGATATGAGAACATTCCCGGCGGGCACAATGGCGCATGACGGCCTGACGAAGCGGATAGGATCGATTGTGAAGAAATCTATGTTTTCCTGGCGTGGATCGGTGGCCGGCCTTGCCGGCAGCCTGTTGCTGATCGCCAATGCTTCGGCGGACGAGGCCTGCGGCCTTTGTGTCAATCAGATCGTCACCAACTCTGAACTGGCAACCTGTTTTCTCGATCAGTATGACCAGATCGCCAAAAGCGGCAACGGAGCGGTTGTCGTCGATCTCAGCAACTGCGCCTCGCGGGGCGTGGTCGAGGCGCTGCCGTCACCGAACAAGGGGGCGGCGGAGCCCGATGTGCAGTTCATGATTTCGCGCCTGCAACTGGAATGCCTGAAAAAGAAGCTGGAGGCGCCCGGCATCGTGCTGGATCCCTCCGCCGTCATCGAACTGGACAGCTGCCAATGAAAAAGCCGGCGGCCAACACCAGGCAAACGGCAGCTACCGCCGCCCCAGCAAAGGCGCCAGCCACGAAGCCGGCTTTGCCGGAAACCACCGAGGGGTTTCCGTGGCCGAGCAGCCACGAGATCAAGAAGGAATCGAACCCGTTCACCGACCGCGACTGGCGCATGCTGATCTATGCCTGGTCGGGCCTGTTGGTGCGTCTGGCCATCATCTTCACGTTGATGTTCTCGATCTATCAGTTCCTTGCCAACCAGGAGCAGAAGCGCGTCGAGCAGACCATGTCGCTGGTTGAGCTCTGGGAAACCAAGGACTACCAGCAGGCGCAGCGCGCGCTGAAGGATCGTCTTGCCGCCCTCAACGCCAAATACGACAATCTGCTCAGCGCCAACCCCTCGCCGACCGAGGAGCAGGTGTTCCGCCAGCGGATCGGCATCGAGGCGATGACCGCCAGCGGTGGCGACATGCCACTCGCCGATTTCAGCGAAAACTTCGACCGCATCGTCTATTTCCTCAACCGCCTGTCGTTCTGCATCGACGGCGATCTGTGTTCGCGCAAAGTGACCGACGCTTATTTCCGCGACTATGCCGTCTCGTTCTGGAGTTATTTTGCCGGCTATGTCGACAAGCAGCGCAAGGCGGGTTCACCGACTTTCGCCACGGCGATCGAGGCTTATGTGCGCAATGGGCAACCCGCGGCCGAAGTCAAATAGCGATGGGAGGAGCAGCCCGCCGCCTCCTGCGTGCCTGCTGCTGGCTCGCCATGGCCGGTGCGCTTGCTGTCGCATCGGCTGCTAACGCCGAAGAGGCGGCTGACTTCCACCTCGATCTCGACACCGGCGGTCATAGTGCGCAGGTCACTGACCTCACCTTCACGCCCGACGGCGACGACATCGTCTCGGCATCGAACGACAAGACCATCCGCATCTGGGACTGGCAGAGCGGGGTGACGCTGCGCACCATTCGCGGCTATCTCGGCAATGGCAGCGACGGTAAGATCTTCGCGGTCGCGGTCTCGCCGGATGGCAAGACGATTGCCGCCGGCGGCTATTTCGGCGCCAGCCTCGGCGACAGGCCACCCTATGGCGACATCCGGCTGTTCGACTTTGCCACCGGCAAAATGAAGGCGGTGCTCAAGGCCGCCGACTACGCGACCTACGACCTCGCTTTCTCTCCCGACGGCAAAACCCTGGCTGCTGGTGGCGCCGACGGTGTCGTCTATCTCTGGCGGCTGGACGACAAATCCGCGACCGGGTGGACGCTGGACAAGAAGCTCGATGCCGATTCCTGGCACATCGACAAGCTCGCCTTCGCTGCCGCAGGGACTAGGCTGGCGGCGACCACCACCGACAACGGCATCCGGCTCTGGGACGTCGCGAAGGGCGAGGAGATCGCCTTGCCGGCCGAGGCCGAACCGTTGCGGGATATCAGTGTCATGGCGTTGGCCGTCTCGCCGGATGGCAGCCTGTTTGCCACCGGCAGCAAGGACGGGCAGGTCCAGCTCTGGCACGCAGCAGACGGCACAATGGTGCGCGCCATGCCAACGCAGGATTTCCTCATCGGCTCGCTGACCTTTGCCAAGGGGTCGCGACTGGTCGCCTCCTGCGGCTATCGCTGCGCCGACAAGCATCGCTCCGTCGTGTGGAACACCGGCACCGGCGAAAAGGTGCTCGACTATACCGGCCATGACGGCACGGTCTATGCCAGCACCGCCAATGCCGATGGCTCGCTGGTGGCAACCGCCGGCGGCACGCGCAACGCCATTCAGGTCTGGGATCCCACGACTAGCGAGCGCAAGGCCCTGCTGCAGGGAGTGGGTGAACCGGTGACCGCCGTCGGCATCGACGTAGCGAATGACGTCATCGCCTGGGGCAATGCCAACCCTTGCCCCGAGCGCGTGTCCTGTCCGGAGGAACAAGGCGCACTGGACAACAGGCTGGTGCTGCCGACCACCGAGCGATTCTTCGACGACCCGCAGCCGCTGGCGGAGCCGGGCTCGTTTGCCCGCGCCGCGTTGACAGACGGCCAGTGGTCGCTGCGCGCCACGGAGGGAGGCAAGGACGCGTTGGAAAACGCGGTGCTGGAGATCGCCAATGGCGGCAAGATGGTGCGCAGTATCGAGAACGATGCCACCAATGGCTTTGTCCATTCGGCCTTCACGCTGATCGACAACGGCCTTGGCCTGATCACCGGCGGCAATGACGGCACGCTGCTCGAATACAGGACGCCGACAGCGAGAGTGTCGGGCGAATTCACCGGCCATACCGGCGAAATCAACGCCATGGTTGCCTCGGAAAAAGCCGGCCTGCTTGTCACCGGCAGCGCCGACCAAACGCTCAGGCTGTGGAATCTGAAGACGCACGAGCTGATCGTCTCGATGTTCTTCGCCGGCTCGCAATGGATCGCGTGGATGCCGCAGGGCTACTACTATTCCTCGGATGAAGGCGACAAGCTGATCGGCTGGCAGGTCAACCAGGGCCGCGACCATGAAGGCCGCTTCATCCGCGCCGGCCAATTGAAGAAATATCTCTGGAGCCCGGAGATGGTTCGCCGCGCGATCATCCTGCGCAGCGCCAAACAGGCGGTCAAGGAGATGCGGCCAGGCGTCGACAACGAGTTGCAGAAACTGCTGCAGCGCAAGCCGCCGGAGTTCGACATCCGTCTCGCCGCCGACCAGAGCAAGGTGCGTGACGGTTATGTCGCCGTCGAGATCACCGGCGCCGGGCAAGCCGGGACCGATGTCGCCGGCTTCTCGATCCTGTCGAACAGCCGCAATGTCGGCGACGTCACCGCCCGGTCGGTGGACAGCGACAACACCATCGTCGAGATACCGGTCGAGAATGGCGAAAACACCATCCGCATCACCGGCACCAACGAATTCGGTTATCTGACCGAACGCAGCGTAACGGCGCTGGCAAGGAAGACCGAGAAGGCCGAGGCCAAGGGCAAGCTCTATGTCGCGGTCATCGGCGTCGACAAATATCCGTTCCTGACCAACGCCTGTTCGGGCCACGCCTGCGACCTGCGCTACCCCGTCAATGACGCCACCGAATTCCTCAAGGTGATTTCGCAGAAATCGGCGCCGCTGTTCTCATCGATGGAGACACTGGTGCTGGTCAACCGTGAAGCGCTCGATGAGGCCCCCGACAAGGCCAGGCAGACTTATTCAATCGCCAGCGCCGACGGCATCATGGAGCCCGACTCCGACACGATCGACGACCAGCTCGCCGATTTCCTCGACAGACCGGGCGAACACGACACCACGATCATCTTCGTCGCCGGCCACGGCATCAACATCGACGAGGACTATTATTTCATCCCGACCGACGGCCGCAAACAGGATGCCGAGCGCTGGAAGCGCTCCTCGCTTGTCGACTGGTCGGACATCCAGAAATCGGTCGAGCGGGCCAAGGGCATGCGCTTCATGCTGCTCGACACCTGCCATGCCGCCAACGCCTTCAACCCGCGCCTGGAAAAGGACGCGCAGGATGCGCGCATCGTCGTGTTTTCGGCCACCGCAGCCAACAACACCGCCGCCGAACTGCCTGAACTCGGCCACGGCGTCTTCACCTATTCGATCCTCGAAGGCCTGCGCGGCAAAGCCAGGACGTCGGACGGCGGCGTTACGCTGTTCGGCCTTGCCGACTACATTTCACGCGAGGTGGTGCGGCTGACATCATCGAAACAGAAGCCGTTCTACTATGTCGGCGGCGTGGAGAACATCGTGCTTGCCGAGCCATGAGGGGACTGCGCCAAGACACCCCCCTCGCGCGACTGTGGCCGGCAATCGCAGCAATGCTATTCTGCCTCTTTACCCCACCCTTTCACGCCGTTGCCGCGCCCATAATTTGCCCGCCCGGCGCTGACAACTTTCCGCCCTTCTACGACGACGCCAAACTGTTCAGGGATGCCATCGCAAAGGTGGCCGATATCGAGCCATCAAACCAGCGGTTGACCGGCATCATCGTCCCGCATCATCTCCTGGCCGCGGACCTGGTCGCGCTGGGGTTCCGGGCGGCGTCCGGCTTCCGCTACAAGCGCATCGTCATCCTGTCGCCGGACCATTTCCACAAGACGCGCAAACTGTACGCCACCTCGGTACGCGGCTTCGATACCGTGCTTGGCCCGGTCGCCGCCGACGTCCAAGCAGTACGCCAGCTCGAAACGCACGGCGACATGGTCGAGGAGTCCTGTCTGTTCGACAAGGAACATGGCGTGCGCGCGATGCTGCCTTTCCTGCACCACTACTTTCCCGAGGCGAAAATCGTGCCGGTGGCGATGTCGGTCAAGGCGCGGCGCGGCGACTGGGACACGCTGGCCGAGGCCCTGAAGCCGATCGTCGACCAGGACACGCTGATCGTCGAATCCACCGACTTCTCGCACTATCTGCCGCAGCACGAGGCACGGCGCTTCGACCAGCAGACGCTGAACATGCTCGCCGCCGGGTCGCTCGACGGCATAGCGGCGCTTCGCCAGCCCGATCACGCCGATTCCGTTGGCGCGTTGTACATCCAGACCAGGCTGCAGCGCGAACTGTTCGGCGCCCAGCCGCTGGTCGTCGCCAATGAGAACTCGCAGGAACACACGCCGGACTATGTCGAGCGGACCACCAGCTATGTCGTGGCGCTGTTCGGTGCCTTCGCTCCCGGTTTCAACAACCCGGCACGGCCGAAGGACAGGATCTATTATCTGGCCGGCGACGTGAATTTCGGCCGTGCCATGAAGAAGATACTGGTCCGCGACGGTGTTGCCGACCGGATCGTTGACAGCGTGCTGGCGCTCACCGGTTCACGGCCGCTGATCGTCAACCTCGAAGGCGTCATCCTGCCCAACGTGCCGGAAGCGATCGACGACATGACGCTGGCGATGCCGCAAGACCTGGCCGTCGACATGCTGAAGAGGCTGCATGTCGCCGGTGTCGGGCTCGCCAACAATCATGCCTATGATCTCGGCCCGTCAGGCTATGCCGAGACGCTGCGCGCGCTGAACGAAGCCGGCATCCCGCATTTCGGCCAGGGTGAGACGCTGGCGCTTGCCGATCTCGACCTTGTCGGCCTGACCGACATCGACACCAACGGCTCGAAGAACACCGATCTGCTGACGCCTGCCCTGCTTGACCGGCTGCTGCACGAAAACGCCGAGCGGCCGGTCGTCGCCTTCGTCCACTGGGGCCGCGAGTACAAGACCGAACCGTCGGCGCGCGAGGAGATGCTTGCCGACCAGATGCGGCTGCGTGGCGCATCGGTCATCGTCGGCGGCCATCCGCATGTATCGAGCGAGGCGATCGTTCCGCTTGCCGGCGGCGATGTGGCGGAGGTCTATTCGCTCGGCAATTTCCTCTTCGACCAGAGCGCCGAGCGGTCGTCGGGATCGATGCTGGAATTGCGCGTCTTCGGCCAAGGCACGGTCTTCACCCGGCTTTTGCCGCTGCCAAACTATTTCGAGATGGGCCGCAAATAGGCACGCCAGGGTGTTGAGATTCAGGTCAGGCCGAGCCGGAGTCGAAGACGGGTGCGAAGCGACCAAACAAGGCAGGTTTCGAGAACCGGAGCGGAGCGTACCTAAAGCACGTGAGCACCGGAAGCGCAGGAACCCGCCGTTTGCAGGCCGGCATCACCTGAATATCAATGCACCCTAACCGCAGCCGACCATATCGCGCGGCAGATAGCAGGCCGCCGGCTCGGTCTTGGTCTCGAACAGCGACTGCTTCGGCCGAAAATAGAAGAAGGTCACCGGCTTGCTCTCGCGCACGCTGCCATCGGCAAAATGCGCGGCGATGCTGAAGCTATGGATCGACGACATCGACGACCACATCTTCAGCCGCGCCGTGTAGGCGCTGATCTTCTTGTTGCCGCGCACCGGCATGGCGATGGTGTAATCATGCTTGCCGATCGGGAACTCGATGTTCTGGTAGCGCATCGCTTCCGGCGTGCCGCCGCCGCCATCGCCGCATTCGGCCATCGCTTCCGGCGTCTCGAAAACAGCCACGGTGATAGAGGTGCGGAACGGCTCGCTCTGTTGGTAGACATGACCTTGGTCGTCCGACCAGGAATAGTCGAACTTGCCGATCGCATTCAGCGTCATCGCCTGTTGCATGTTGCCGAGATAATCGGCGACCTCGCCGAACTTGATCTTGTTGGTGAGTTGGCTGCGGCAAACGTTGAGACTGTCGACAGAAGGACAGGGAAACCGCCCCGTCTCCAGGCTAGCCGTGTCGACGCCAGCCTCCGCGAGCACGCTCTTGATCGACACGTCGACGCCCTCGCCGAAACTGCCGACATCCTTGCTGAACTTGCGGCTGGGATCACCGGTCGGATTGCCTTCGTCGTCGACCGTGGTGAACTGGATCGACATCTTCATGTCCTTGGGCTCGCCCCAACCATTGTTGATGATCGAGAAATCCGGACGGAAGCCGACGCACCCGAAATGCTCCGATATCGACAGCATCGGCTTGCGATAGGCATCGCTGGCGGCGACCTTCATTTCCAGACTGTCGAGCTTGACCCTGGACTGGTCTGACGTCTTCAGGTCGACCTCGGCAAAGGCCGGCGCGTCCTCCCAGTTCATACCTTCATAGACATTGCTGGTGGTGACCTGGCCGGTGCCGTTCCAGCTGTCATTGTACTGGTCCGACAGCGGATAGATCGCGATATCCTCGTCGCGCACCAGATGCTGGTACTGCATGTCTGACTGCTGGGTCATGCGCTGGTCGACCGCAACGCCGATCTCGACCTTGTCAGCGTCGCCGCCGCCGGTTTGCGCCTTGAGCAGCCCGCCGACCCTGGCATCGGCCAGCACGTCGGGACGCATTCCGCCGACCTCCTTGCCCATTGCCCATTGCGACTCGTAGATGGTGCCTCCGGCAAGCCGCGTGCGGCCCTTGCCGTTCTTCAACCCGTCGACAAATGAGCCGGCAAAAATCTCCCCGGTCTTCGACAGCAGTCGCCCCTCGCCATTCGGCGCGCCGGCGACGAACTGACCCTCATAGCGGTTGCCGTCGGCATCGACATGAATGCCCTTGCCGTTGAGTTGTCCGGCAAGCCAATGCCCGTCGAAAACCTCGCCAGAACGCAGCTCGAGCCGGCCTTGCCCGTCGGGCCGGCCATTGCGGACGTCACCGAAATAGCTGGAATAGATGGTTTTTGGATCATAGCTCGCCGAGCCACGCACCCGCCACACCAGCCTGCCCTTGCCGTTGATGGTGCCGTCCTCAGTGATTGTCCGGTCGGACGACTGGCCGGCCGCCGGCTCCCAGACGAAGTCGAGGTTTTTCTCCGGATGGAAATCCCAGACCCGGACCATCCTGCGCAGCACCGAGCGCGTGTCTGCCTGGTAGAGGATCTGGACCCGTTCAGCCCAGGCGCCGCCGGCGGGACCGGTCGGTGGATCAGCGAAGGCCGGTGATAGCATCAGCGCGGCCAGCATCGATGCGGCCGCGATCCCGAACATTGTCCTTGTCCGCACCATCCCTTGAGCCCCTCTGGATGCCAACCCCTTGGCCCCTTAAGCGTAGTCGGCGAGCCGACCTCGTGCAAGAGAAGCCGCATCGGAAGCATCGGCATGAAAAAGGGCGGCGGGATTACCCCGCCGCCCTTTGTCTTTGCGGTGATTGCGCAGCGATTACTTGTACAGGCTGTTGATCCACTGGATGTTGGCCGCGTTCAGGCGCACGGCGGTGTTCGCGTCGGGGCTTTCGGCCACGTTGACGCCGGTGATGATGCGCTGCTTGGAGTTGTTGTCATAGGCATAGACCGAGCTGCCGCTCGACCCCGGGAACGTATCGCAATCATACTGGAAATATTCCGGAGCGATGTTTTCGGCATGCACTTCGCAGTTCGCCTTCCACATCGTGCCCATCGGCTTGTCGCCGGGATAGCCGACGAGGTTGGCGGTGAAGTCGCCGAGATCGTCATAGTTGGCGTAACCCAACCAGCCGAGGTTGGTGCCGACATCCTGCTTCAGCGTGATGATGCCGAGATCCCAAGGGATGACCGAACCATAATAGCCCTGGTAGTTGTCGATGAAGCCCTGCAGCACGTAAGCGCTCTCATAGGTGAAGGCGCCGAACGGTGCGTCGTCTGCTGTGCTGCCGTTGAGGCCCGGCACGAACAGATACTCGGACAGCCAGTCCTTGTCCTCATGGCTGTAGAGGCAGTGCGCCGCGGTAAGCACCGTGCGCGGGCCGATCAGCGTTGCCGAGCAGCTGCCATAGTTGCCCGTCTTCGGCGATTTGGCTTCGAGATAGCCGATTGCCGAGAACGGATAGGTCTTGGTGTTCTTGACCTGCTCACGGTCGTCGGTGCCGAAAACCTGACGGCCGGCTTCGCCTTCGCCAAGGTCAGGATCTTCGGTCTTGCGCTGCGCCCCGTCCTTTCCGTTGGCCGGCGCGTTCAGTTCCTTGATGATAAGATCCCGCAACGCATCGCTCGGCTCGATCTTGATCTCCTTGCCATCGGCGGAACGTCCGACGATGCCATAGGATTTGACAGCCGTTGCCTCGTCAGCAAGCGGTGCGGCGCGGCTGTCTTCGTCAGTCAGCTTCGGCGACGCGATTGGTTTTGCCCGCCCGGGCTTATAGTCGCCTGAAGTTACGTCCCGCATGCTTTCGCCATTTCCGGCACTGGCGGAGCCAGGATCGGCGGCGAAAACCGGGACCGTCCACATTGCAGTTGAAAGCAATGCGGACGCAATGATAGCGTTTGTCAGTTTTGTCATGGTGAGACTCTCCCAAAAGTCAGCAAGGACTGGATCAAAATACAGAAATATTGTCGAGATCGTGGTGAAGCCGAAAAATGAGTTTGGTTACCGGCGCCTGAACCTGATCATCACCCCACGCGGTCTGTCGAAGGCCCCCGCCAAAGACACCCGCGCCGGTATACTGCCTAAATTAATACAACATTGGAATGACAAATCGCTTCCACGTAGCCCGTGGGGGGCTATAGGGTTTTGAACGGGTTCCGTACGGGAATGCGATCCGCGAAGCGACGCCGGTTTGCTGGCGACTGTTTCGCTGATCATGCGCCGGAGTGGCTCGTTCGGGAACGTGTCTCAGGAGGATTTCAGGTGCACATCATCCATCGGTTCAGGCCGATCGTCGCCGCGTCGGCGCTCGCCATCGCCTCGGCTCTTGCCACCGTCAGCGCCAGCCAGGCGGATGACACCGCCAGGCCCGAAGCGGCGGTCTCGCCGATGAAACGCGTTGCGGATGCCAAGGCCAAGGCTGCGGCGGAAAATCCCGAGGGTGCCGATCGCGTCTATGGCGGCAACCAGGCCGAAAAGGGCGCTTATCCGTTTCAGGTCGCGCTGCTCACCACCGACAGGCTGGACGAGAACCCGACCTCGCAGGCCAATGCGCAATTCTGCGGCGGCAGCCTGATCGCGCCACAATGGGTGCTGACGGCGGCCCACTGCCTCAACGACAAGGGCCAGCCGATTTCGCCCGACGCCGTCACCGTGCTGACCGGCGCCACCGATCTCAGCGAGGGCAAGCGCCACAAGGTGGTGGAGGTCGTCGTCAACGAGGGCTACAGCGAGCAAACGCTTGACAACGACCTCGGCCTGCTGCGGCTTGCAGAGCCGGCCGATGCGCCGACCATCAAGGTCACCCATGACGCCACACCCGACACCGGCAAAACCACTGTCACCGGCTGGGGCAAGATGCAGGATGGCACCTTTCCGACCACGCTGATGGTTGCCGACCTCGACCTGCAGCCGAACACCGCCTGCAACAGCGGCATCAAGGCCATCTATGCGCATGATCTGAAGGCCGCACTTGGCGATCTGTCCCACCGCATGCGTTATTCGGAAAAAGGCATCGACGCTGCCGCCAATGCGATTGCCGCCGACATGACAGACCCGCTGACCGGCAACATGATCTGCGCCGGCACCACCAGCGGCGTGCGCGATGCCTGCAACGGCGACAGCGGCGGTCCGCTGTTCATGACCGGCGCCGACGGTCCGGTCCAGGTCGGCGTCGTCAGCTGGGGCGAAGGTCCGGCGGACGGAAGTGCGGCCTGCGGCCACAAGGACGCGTACGGCATCTACACACGGCTGGCCAACTACACCGGCTGGATCGAGACGAAAATGAAAACGCCAGCGCCGGCGCCGGCAAAGCCCAAGGCAGGGCTAGGCACCGCCCAGAAACCAGCCACGCCCTGAAGCGAAGGCAATTCGCCTCACATGAAAAATGGCGGGAGAGGTCCCGCCGTTTTTATTTGCCGGCTTACCGAGCTTACTTTCTCGGTGGACCTTTGCGCTCGGCTGAAGCCGCCCACAAATTGATGTCGGACTCGCGCGCATAGCTATCGATCTCGGCGAGTTCGGCATCGCTGAAGTCAAGCACCTTGAGCGCGCCAACGCAGTCCTCGACCTGTTCCGGCCGGCTGGCACCGATCAGCGCCGAGGTCACCTTGCCCTTGCGCAGCACCCAGGCCAGCGCCATCTGCGCCAGTGTCTGGCCACGCTTGCCGGCGATGGCATCGAGCGCCTTGATGTTGGCGATGGTCCTGTCGTTGATGAAGGCTGTCTTCAGCGACTTGCCCTGGGAGGCGCGGCTGCCTTCGGGAATGCCACCGAGATATTTGTCGGTCAGCATGCCTTGCGCCAGTGGCGAGAACACGATGGAGCCGACGCCGAGCCCTTCGAGCGTATCGAGCAGGCCGTCTTCCTCCACCCAGCGGTTGAGCATCGAATAGCTCGGCTGATGGATGACGCAAGGCGTGCCAAGCTGCTTCAAAATATCGGCGGCCTCGCGCGTGCGCTGCGAATTGTAGGACGAGATGCCGGCATAGAGCGCCTTGCCCGAGCGCACCGCATGGTCAAGTGCGCCCATCGTTTCTTCCAGCGGCGTATCGGGATCGAAGCGGTGCGAATAGAAGATGTCGACATAGTCGAGCCCCATCCGCTTCAGGCTCTGGTCGAGGCTGGCCAGCATGTACTTGCGCCCGCCCCATTCGCCGTAGGGACCGGCCCACATCTCGTAACCGGCCTTGGTCGAGATGATCAGCTCGTCGCGGTAACCGGCGAAGTCGGTGCGCAGGATTTCGCCGAAAGCGGTCTCGGCCGAGTCGGGCGGCGGACCGTAATTGTTGGCGAGGTCGAAATGCGTGATGCCAAGGTCGAAAGCCCGGCGCACGATCGCCTGCTTGGTCTTGTGCGGTGTGTCATTGCCGAAATTGTGCCACAGCCCCAGCGATATCGCCGGCAGCTTCAGGCCGGAGCGACCACATCGGTTGTAGATCATGTTCTCGTAGCGGTTTTCGGCGGGGATGTAGGGCATGGGAAAATCCTCAAATGGAAGCGAGCCAGTCGGCTGCCATCGCGACAACGCGGCGAGTCGGCTCTGCCCCCCACCCTTACCCCCTCCCGGCCGGAACGGGGAGAGGGTTGGGTGCCTGGTCTACTTCTTCTTCGCCAACAGCGCCTTGGCCTCCTTGACGCCAAGTGCGGCCGGCCGTTCGCAACTGGTCTGCATGGCGACGAACTTGCCGGTTTCGCCTGAGCGCAACAGCCCGGTCATCACGTCGACGGCATGCAGCGCCAGTTCCATCGAGCAGCGGTGCGGCCTGCCTTCCGCGATCGCCACCGCCATGTCGGCGAGGCCGGCCGTGCGGTAGTTGGCCATCATGCCTTGCGAATGCATCTCGTTGGGAACGCCGAACGGGTGCTTCCATTTCGGCAGCTTCTTGACCGGCTTGCTGTCTTCGGTGAAGCGCACGTCGCCGCCGAAGAAATTCGGATCCGGCACGAACACCGTGCCCGCCTCGCCATAGAGTTCCATCGGCGCGTGACCATGCGCCCAGACGTCCCAACTGGTGTTCAGCGTCACCACGGCGCCGTTCTCGAACTCCAGCAGGCCGTGGATGGTCGTCGGCGTGTTGACCGGGATCTTTTCGCCCGCCCGCGGCTTCGAGCTGATGGTGCGTTCCTTGGCGGGTGTCGACGCGAAGGCCGCCACCTGTTTCACTGGCCCGATCAGCTGGATCAGATTGGTGATGTAGTATGGCCCGATGTCGAGCACCGGTCCCGCGCCGGGCTGGAAGAAGAAGTCCGGATTGGGGTGCCAGTGCTCCATGCCGTGGCCCATGACGTGGCAGGTACCGCTGGTGATCTTGCCGAGCTTGCCGGTGTCGATCAGGTCGCGGACCAGCTGATGCGCGCCGCCGAGGAACGTGTCGGGCGCCGAACCGATGCGCAGGCCTTTCGCCTCGGCGCGTTTCTTCAGGTCGAGCCCTTCCTTGACCGACAGCACGAAGGGCTTTTCCGAATAGACGTGCTTGCCCGCGTCTAGAGCCTGCTTCGACACCTCGTAGTGCACCGCCGGGATGGTCAGGTTGACGATGATGTCGATGTCGTCGGCCTTGAGCAGGTCGTCGACGGTTTCGGCGCGCAGCTTGAACTCCTTTGCCCGCGCCTTCGCCGCTTCCATATTGATGTCGGCGCAGGCACGCATCTCGATGCCGCGAAACAGCGGCGCCAGCGAAAAATACGCCTTCGAGATGTTGCCGCAGCCGATGACGCCGATGCCAAGTTTCTTTGCCATGCTGATTGCTCCTAGTAGGTCTTGACGGCTGCGATCGAGCGGCGGGCGAAGCGCTCGATGTCGTTCGGGTTGTCCTGTTCCATGACGTAGTATTGGGCGCCGCTCTTGGCGCGCAGCACCTTGATCAGGCCGGCCCAGTCGATGGTGCCATGGCCGACATCCGACCAGCCATCCTCGTCCAGCCCCTCGCCAGGCTTGGCCATGTCCTTGACGTGGACGGCGCTGATGCGCTTGCCGTATTTGTCGATCCACGCCAGCGGATCGTCGCCGCCGCGCACCACCCAGGCGACGTCGATTTCCCAGCCGATGTCTGGCGCTGCCGCGAGGATAAGCTCCTGCGGCACCGAGCCGTCGGCAAGTTTCTTGAACTCGAAATCATGGTTGTGCCAGGCAAAGCCGTAGCCGGCCTTTTTCGCGGCGTCGCCAACCTTTGCCAGACGCTCGCCGAAGCCGCGCCAGCCGGCGGCATCGGATGGGCGTTGGTCGGGCATCAGAAAAGGACAGATGAGCAGCGTGATGCCGAGTGTGTCGGCAATTTTGCGCACGCCGTCGAAATCGTTCTCGAGCGCGTCGATCGAGAAATGCCCGGTCGGCATGGCGAGCCCGTTCTTGTCGAGTTCGGCGCGAAAGGCCTTGGGATCATCATAGACGCCGCCGAAGCCTTCGACTTGGGTGTAACCGACCTTGCCGAGAGTCTCGAGGACGCCTTCCCAGGGTTGGAAATTGCGGGCGCTGTAAAGTTGGAATGACCAGTTCATCGTCTCTGTCCGTTCTGCTTGGGGAGGAGTGGGGCTTGGGAGCTACATGCGGTTGCCGGATTGGCTGTCGAACAGCGAGGCGCGGGCAGGATCAAAGCCGATCCGGATTGGCTCGCCATTGCGCAGCGTCTTTTCCGCCTCAACGCGGAAGGAGAAATTCTGGCCGCCGAGCTTCGTCCATACCAGCGTGTCGGAGCCCATCGGCTCGACGATCTCGACGGCGGCATCGATGGCAAAGGGCATGGCATTTGCCGCCTCGCCAAGGGCGACATGCTCGGGTCGGATACCGAACACGCAAGGGCCGCTGCTGTTGCCCGCTGCGTCGAAAGCGTAGCGGGCGAGCGGTATGGATACATTTCCGGTCTTGAAAGCCGCGGTGGCGCCGGTCTCGGCCTGCCCGTCGATGAAGTTCATCGCGGGTGAGCCGAGGAAGCCGGCGACGAAGCGGTTGACCGGCCGATTGTAGATGGTCTGTGGCGCATCGAGCTGCTGGATGACGCCACCCTTCATCACCGCGATGCGATCGGCCAGCGTCATCGCTTCGATCTGGTCGTGGGTGACATAGATCATCGTGTTCTGCAGCTTGCGATGCAGCAGCTTGATCTCGACGCGCAGCTCGGCGCGCAGCTTGGCGTCGAGATTGGACAGCGGCTCGTCGAACAGGAACACGTCGACATCGCGCACCAGCGCCCGTCCGATTGCCACGCGCTGGCGCTGGCCGCCGGACAGTGCTGCCGGTTTGCGTTGCAGCAGCGGCTCGATCTGCAGGATCTCGGCCGCCCGCGCGATCCGCTTGGCGATCTCGTCCTTCGGCGTGCCGGCGACACGCAACCCGAAGGACAGGTTCTTCTCCACCGTCATTTGCGGGTAGAGCGCATAGGACTGGAACACCATGCCGATGCCGCGATCCTTGGGCTCTTCCCAGGTGACGTTCTTGCCCTTGATGAAGATGCTGCCTTCGGAGACGTCGAGCAGGCCGGCAATGCAGTTGAGCAAGGTCGACTTGCCACAGCCCGAGGGCCCGAGCAGCACGATGAATTCGCCCTCGGCGACATCGAGATTAAGTGTCTCCAGTACGGTCACCACACCGAAGCTCAGCGACAGGTCCTGGATCGAAACGCTGGTACCGTTCTGCGCCATATCCACTAGCCTTTCACCGCGCCAGCGGCGATGCCGCGCACGAACCATCGTCCGGAGATGAAGTAGATGAGCAGAGGCACCGCAGCCGTCAGAATGGTTGCCGCCATGTTGACATTGTACTCCCTCACGCCGGTGGTGGTGTTGACGATATTGTTGAGCTGTACCGTCATTGGCCAGTTGGACCGCCCGGCAAACACGATGCCGAACAGGAAGTCGTTCCAGATGCCGGTAACTTGCAGGATGACGGCGACTACGGTGATCGGCACCGACATCGGCAGCATGATGTAGAAAAAGATGCGCCAGAAACCCGCACCGTCGACACGCGCTGCCTTGAACAACTCGACCGGAATTGCCGCGTAGAAATTGCGGAACAGCAGTGTCAGGATCGGCATCCCAAAGATGGTGTGCACGATGATGATGCCGGGGAGCGAGGCGAACAGCCCGACCGAACTCAGCCCGATGATCAATGGATAGATCACGACCTGATAGGGCACGAAGGCACCAAACACGAGCAACCCGAAGAGCAGATTGGCGCCCTTGTATGGCCAGAAGGTCAGCGCGTAACCGTTGATCGACGCGCAGATGATCGAGATGATCACGCTGGGCAGGGTGATCTTCACCGAATTGTAAAAGCCTGGACTGAGGCCGTTGCAATCGCGACCAGTGCAGGCGTGGAGCCAGGCGTCGGCCCAGGGTTGAAAGGTCGGCTCGCCCGGAGGGTTGAAAAGATGTCCCAGCCGGATCTCCGGCATCCCCTTCAATGAGGTGACGATCATGATGTAGACCGGGATGAGGAAAAAGAGGGCCGCAACGACCAGGAAAGCATAAATGCCGATGCGGCCGGCCGATATCCGTCGCGGTTTCGGCCCGAAGGGCGCCACGCCAGCCTGATCCGGGGCTTCCCGGGGCGGTTGAATTGCGGTGATCGGTCCGACGGTCATGCGCCCGCCTCCCGCAGGCGATTTCGCCGCCATAGTAGAATTCCGCTGAAAGCCAGCACGATCAGGACCGGCAGCAGCATCATCGTTGCCCCAGCCATGCCTTGGCCGACGTTCTGGCGAACCGTGATGAGCTGGATGACGTAGACTGCCGGCATGGACGTGGCGATGCCAGGCCCACCGCCGGTCATGGCAATGACCAGGTCGTAGACGCGCACCACGCCTACGCATTGGAGAACGAAGGCGGTGGCGAACGCGCCCTTCATCATCGGCGCCACGATGGAAACGTGCGTGCGCCAGGTCGGGATGCCGTCGACCCTCGCGGCTTTCCAGATATCCTCGTCAATGCCGCGCAGGCCGGCAAGCAGGATCGCCATCGTCACGCCCGAGCCCTGCCAGATGCCCGCCACGACCAGTGCGTACAGCGCGGTCTCGGCGCTGACCAGCGGGGCGAAGCTGAAACTCGACCAGCCCCAGTTGCGGAGCGCCTCCTGCAGGCCGAGGTTGGGGTCGAGCGCCCACTGCCATACCAGCCCGGTGACGATCAGCGACATGGCGAAAGGATACAGGAAGATCGAGCGGAACAGGTCCTCCTGGCGGATGCGCTGGTCCATGAAAACGGCGAGCAGGTAGCCGAACACCATGTTGCAGGTGATGGACATCAGGCCGAAGAACCAGATGTTGTTGACCGAGACGAGCCAGCGGTTGTCGGCCCAGAGGCGCCTGTACTGCGCCAGACCGACGAAATCGTAGGTGGGGAAGAGCTTCGAACTGGTGAAGGACCATAACACCGAGAAGCCGATGCCGATCACGAACACGCCGAGGGCAACGAGAATCATCGGTATTGTCCCGATGACGGCGGGCAGGTGAAATCTGTGCCTCCAGCTCTTCTGCATCGTCCGTCTTTCTCCGCTTTAACCGACGCCTTGAGGGTCGTTTGCCGACGCGAAAGTCAGCGTTGTCCGAACCACCGGGCTTCAGACCGCCGCAGCTTCCCGTCCTGCGATTGTCAGCCCGTTGCCGAGAAAAAAGAGTGCTTCCTGTCGGGTCGGGACGCGACCGAGGCGCCGCTGTAAGGGCGGCGCCTCGAGCACTGATCGTTTCCTAGTCGGAATTGCCGATGATCGTGGCGAACTTCGCGGTGGCGTCGTCAGCCGTCATGGAGTCGTCTGCGAAGAATTGCGCGACGAGCTCATTGAGCTGCTGATTGGTGTTCTCGGTGATGAACCGGTTCGTCGCAGTGACGATGTTGGCCGGGTCTTCCACCGCCTTCAGCGACTTCTGCATGCACGGGTCGGCTGTCGACATGTCGACATCGCCACGAACGGGCATGGAACCCTTGGCGTTGTTGAAGGCGACCTGGACCTCCGGGCTGATCAGCAGCGCCGCAAGACGCTTCTGCGCTGCTTCGACATCCGGATTGTTCTGCTTGAAGAACAGGATGATGTCGCCGTCGGTGCTGACCACCGGCTTGGCCTCGTTCAGGCCGATCATGCAGCCGAAATCCTTGACTCCGGTCATGCCGGCGGCCGCGAATTCACCGCGCGCCCAGTCGCCCATCACCTGAAGTCCGGCCTTGCCGGTGATCACCAGGTTGGTGGTGTCGTTCCAGTTGCGGTTGGCGTAGCCGTTGTCGGTGAACTGCTTCAGGGCCCTCAACTGCGTGAAGACGCCTTTCATCTCTGGGCTGCCGGCAATTTCGGCGCTCTTGGTGGTATACATCTTGTCGCGCTGTGCGACACCGAGAGCCTCGGTAACCATGTCCTGGAAGAGCAGCTGAATCTGCCAGCCGTTTCCGTCGCCGCCGATGGCGAAGGGGATGAGGCCTGCCTCCTTGATCTTCGGCGCGGCCGCGAGGAAATCGGCCAGGTTCTTCGGCTCCGGCACGCCTGCTTTCTCGAACACCGGCTTGGAGTACCAGGCCCAGTAATTCGAATGGATGTTGACCGGAACGCACCACCAGTGGCCGTCAACGAGGCAGGCGCTGCCGATCGCCTTGGGGCGAATGACCTCATCCCACTTGCCGGCGGTCGCGACGTCCGTCAGGTCGAGCAGCTTGCCGCCCGAAATCAGTTCTTCGTACTGCCGGCCGGGATTGAACTGAGCGGCACCGGGCGGATCGCCACCGAGCACGCGCTGCATGACGGTCGATCGGGCGGTTTCGCCGAGTGCGATGGCGCTGTCCACCCAGCGGTCGCCGTGGCCGTCATTGTCAAAGGCCTTTGCGAACTGCGACACCGCCGCCGACTCGCCCTTCGACGTCCACCAGTGAATCACTTCCAGGTCCGTCGCCGCGGCCGGACCGGCAAATTGCAGAGTAGCCGTCGCTGCCAGCGCAGCGGTCAAAAGTCTGTATCGCATTTCGGTTCCTCCCAGAATCTGAAACGTTACAGATTTTCGATACGGGAATTGCGTGACCTGCGCAACCCCATGAACGAAACGAGTTCGATATTTTTTCGAGTCGCGAACAAATTCACATGAGCAATCCCTTTTATATGCGCCGCAGCATGAATCGCTGCACTGCAAGACATCAAACTGCGCGTGAAAGCCGGCAAAGGCGATGACAAAAGCGATTTCTTCTGCAATCCCAATGGATTTCCGCAAGACAGCCGTCGGCCTCGCCGCGAGTGGCGGCATCTCGATATTGGCAATCTGTAACGTTTCAGTATATTGACGCTTGCCGGGGCTGGAACGCATACCGTATCGCTGTGGCGGCGATTGCCGATCCGGCCTGCGGCTGCTATGCGCCTGACGGGCGGGACGAATGGACAGACGGCGTACGGAAAACAACGAAGAGGCGTTGGCGCAGGGACGGCCGACGTTGAAGACGCTTGCCTTCATGACCGGGCTCGGCGTCACCACCGTGTCGCGGGCCTTGAAGGACGCTCCGGAAATCGGCGCCGAAACAAGGCGCCGTGTCCAGCTCGTCGCCAAGCAGATCGGCTACCGGCCGAACCGTGCCGGCGTGCGCCTGCGCACCGGCAGGACCAATGTCATCAGTCTCGTGCTCAACACCGAGCGCGAGATCATGAGCTTCGTCTCGGACATCATCTACGGCGTTTCGGAGGTCATTGCCGACACACCCTACCATCTGATCGTCACGCCCTATTCGCGCTCGCAGGATCCGCTCGACCCCATACGCTATCTGGTCGAGACGGGCTCCGCCGACGGCGTCATCATCTCACGCACGCAGCCGAATGACCCACGGGCCCGCTACATGCTGGAGCACGGCATTCCCTTTGCCACGCATGGCCGCACCGATATGGGGCTGGTCCACCCCTATCATGATTTCGACAACTACGCTTTTGCGGTGGAAGCCGTGCGTCGTCTGGCCGGCATCGGCCGCCGCCGGCTCGCTTTGTTGTCACCGCCTGTCGGGCTGACCTACCACAGTCACACCGTCAACGGCTTTGCCGATGCGCTGAGCGAGGTCGGCGCCAGCGAAATCCCCTTCAACACTGTTTCTATCGACCATACGATCGAGCAGATCCGGAGCCGGACCGCGCAAGTGATGCGCCGCGAAGACCGGCCGGACGGCTTCGTCAGCAGCGCCGCCGCCGCGACACTGGCCATCGTCGCCGGCATCGAGGATGCCGGCCTCAAGCTTGGCCGTGACGTCGATGTCGTGTCCAAGCAATCGTCGGACCTGCTGCATCTGTTTCGCACGGAATTGCTGGTCGTCAACGAGAATTTCCGGCTGGCGGGCTCCGAACTCGCCCGCTCCGTGCTCGGCTGGATCGGCGGCGCCGCGCCCGGCACGCTGCAGAGCCTGAGCGTACCGAGCGAGGTCCTGGCCTATCGGCGCTCGCTGGATTAGCTATTTTCAGCCAGCCGCACCGCTGCCCCACGGCCCGTGGAATGCACCCGGTCCGTCGATACGCTCGAAGCCGTGCGCGCCAAAGAAGTCGCGTTGCGCCTGGATCAGGTTCGAGGTGCCGCGGCCCTGGCGATAACTGTCGAAATAGGCAAGTGCGGAAGACAGCGCCGGCACCGGGGAGCCTGCCTCCGATGCCCTTGCCACGATACGCCGCAGCGACGGATGCGCTTCCTGCATCAGGGCGATAAAGGCCGGCGCCATCAGAAGATTGGTCGATGCGCCGCCGGAACCGAACGCCTCGGCCATGGTGTCGAGCATCTGCGAGCGGATGATGCAGCCGGCGCGCCAGATCCTGGCGATGGTCGGCATCGGCAGGTTCCAGTTGAACTCCTTGGAGGCGCCGCTCATCACCGCAAAGCCTTGCGCGTAGGCGGCGATCTTGCCTGCGAAAAGCGCCAGTTCGAGATCTCCAAGCAATGCGTCCCTGTCGCCGGAAATCTTCGTCACGCCGATATTGCCATAGGCTTTTTCCGCCGCCTGCCGCTCGTCCTTGATCGACGACAGCACGCGCGCCGCCACGGCCGCCTCGATCGCGGTCGCCGGAATGCCGAGTTGCTGCGCCTCGATGACCGACCATTTGCCGGTGCCCTTCTGGCCGGCGCGGTCGAGGATGATGTCGACCACCGGCTTGCCGGTCTTCGGATCGTCTGCGGCCAGCACCTTGGCGGTGATCTCGATCAGGTAGGAATTGAGCCTGCCCTTGTTCCAGTTGGAAAACACCGTGCCTATATCCTTAGGCCCCATGCCGAGGCCGTCGCGCAGGATGCCGTAGATTTCGGCGATCATCTGCATGTCGGCATATTCGATGCCGTTATGGATGGTCTTGACGAAATGGCCGGCGCCGTCGGTGCCGAGCCACGCCGCGCAGGGCTCGTCGTTGAATTTGGCGGAGATCGCGGTCAGCACCTTCTCGACGCGTTTCCAGGAATCCTCGGTGCCGCCGACCATGATCGACGGCCCGTGGCGCGCGCCCTCCTCGCCGCCGGACACGCCCATGCCGATGAAAGTCAGACCCGAGCCCGAAAGCTCGGTGAAGCGCCGCATCGTGTCGCGGAAATTGGCGTTGCCGGCATCGATGACGATGTCGTTGGCCGACAGCACGCCACGCAAGGCTTCGATCTGTTCGTCGACCGGCTTGCCGGCGAGCACCATGATGATGATCGGGCGTGGCGGTCGGATCGCGGCGGCGAGTTCTTCCAGGCTGTAGCAAGGCACGACCATGTCCTTCAGCGGGCCGGCATTCTCGACGAAAGCGTCGGTGCGTGCCCTGGTGCGGTTGAAGACAGCGATGCGGTGCCCGTGCTCGGCGATGTTGAGCGCCAGGTTGGAGCCCATCGTGCCAAGGCCGATCAGGCCGATTTCGGCTTTTTCCATCGTTTCTTCCCTGCTTTCGGATCTTGTTGGTTCGAGCTCGCGGTTTGCCGGGATGCCCATTCTTCGGCGAGATGATTGACGGGCCTTTCGGGCCGCGTCAACCGCCTCGCCGAATTGTGTTGCATCGGCCGAGTTCGGGGCACTTGGCGGTCCAGCTTTTACGGTCTGATATCGACAGGCGCTTCGATCTTCACCATCTCGAAGTCCGAGACCAGGATGTCGATGCGCACCGTCCAGCGGCCAGGAACCGGGATGACGAGGTCGTCGACACGCCAGCTGCCATCGCCGGGCTTGGTCGCGGCACGTTTGAGCGGCTCGATGCCTGAATCGGGCTTCGACAACACCAGCGTCACCTCCTTGGCGTCGAGCGGTCCGAAATCGCCGGTCATGATGATCATCGAGGCGACGACCGGTCCGGCATGGCCGGGTGTGATGCTGAGATCCGCCATCGCTTGCAGCGCATGGATATGGACCGAAACCGGCTGGGCCGCGGCGATCGCCAGTGCCCGTGGCGGCGGCGTGAAGCGCCAGCCCGCGGCGACAGCGAAGATCGCCAGCACGATCAGCATTTCGACGCCGATCGAGCGGGCGAGCCTGCGCTGCACTTCCGTCGCTCCGGCCTCGGCCGATGCAGTGAGCTTCCAGCGATTGACGGCGGCAAGCGTGAACAGAAAGACCAGCAGCCCGAGCTTGATCAAGAGCAGCTTGCCATAAGCGGTGTTGACCAGCGCCGCCGGCGTCTGCACCTGGACGACTGCAAGCACGATGCCGGCAGCGACAAGCACGGCCACCACCGGCACGATCATGCGTGAGAACCGTCGCAGGATTGGCGCGACATCCGCCGACTGACCTTTCAGCGCCAGACCGAGCGGCATCAATGCGCCGGCCCAGAAAGCGATGCCGACGCCGTGCAGGAACACCATCGGTCGCGTCAGCCATTGCGGCTCGGCGGCACTGGCGTGGCCGCTGGCAGCCAGCGCAATACCCACACCGGCAAGTCCAGCCAGTGCGACTGGCTTAGCGGCCACGCGCGGCCCGGCCAGCGACAGCAGGCCGAGCCCCAGCGCGATCAAGGCGGCCAGCACCGTCCAGCCGAAGCTGGTATCGAGCCCGGTCCGCCAGATGACCGGCTGCGCCAGATGGGAGAGCGGCGCCCCGAGCGCATCAAGCCCCTGCAAGCCGAGCGACGCCGGGGCCGCGACCAGCCCGCACAGGATTGCGCCGATAACGAAACGCTGGCCGGACGGCCCGCCCTCAGTCAGCCAGGCAAGGGCGAAAGCACCGCCGACGCCAAGGAAAAGACCAATGTAGAGAAAAACCTTGCCGAGCCAGATCGCCGACCGTTGCGGCCAATCGACGGCCTCGGAGACGACCGGCGGCTCTGTTGGCGCGCCGATGGAAAACAGCAGCGAGCCGCCGACCGGATGACCATCGGCGGAGATGACGCGCCAGCTCAGCACATGCGTGCCGGATTTGAGGTCCTGCGGATTGTCGATTTCGACCGTCTGGTCGCTGAGGCGGAAAGCGGTCAGCGGAACCGGCGTGCCGTCGGGCTTCACCAGCGTCAGCACCAGCGGTGAGACCGGCTCGCTGAAGGTCAGCGAGAACTGTGCCGGCCCCTGTGCCAGCACCGCGCCGTCGGCCGGGTCGGTCTTGATCAACGCGGCATGGGCAAAGGCGGGACTGTTCGAGGCCATGGCGATGAGCAGCATCATCATCGCCAGAGAGCCCACGGCAACCCGGCTGACGAGCTTGCTGGCCATGTGAATCATCCGCAGTGAGGATATCGCGATCATGCCATTGCCATGAAATGGCGGCGCATTCCGCGAACGAAGCGCGCCGCCGAAAGACATCATTTCTTCGGCAACAGCTTGATGCCGGGCGCCGGATTTTCCAGGGCGTCTTCATCCTGTCCTGCTGCCGGGATCTCGATCCAGCGATCGGCGGCGCCGTCGCATTCCTGCACCATGGGGAAGTAGAGCTTCTGGCCCACGGGCAGATCGGCCGTCAGCGTCGCGCGGAAAACAAACTCGTCATAGAATTCATCCGGGAGGCTGCCACCGCTCCAGTCGACTTCCTTGACCCCATCGGTCACCGCCTGACCGTAGAGCTGGTAGGATTTGTCGTACTTGCCCTTCTTGACCTGCAGCGTCCAGCCCGGCTTCGGCATCGGCTTTATCGCGATCACCCCTTCCGGGATCTGCACGCGCAAGGCGATGGTCGCCTTGCCGTCGCAACCATGCGGCACGCGCAAGACGGCCTTGTAGGTCGAGCCGACGGCCGCTTCCTGGGTTTCGAGCGTGATGTGCGCGAAGGCAGCACTTGTCCCGAGGAGAAAAAGCGCACCGGCCCACAAAAGGTACTTGTTCATGATGGTCCCTCCGATTTCAGATTTTGTCGAAATGGTGCGATCAATCGGCGTGGTCGTCCGTGGCGCCACCCATGCCCTCGACGGCGAAGTCGACGCTGACGGTGCCGGCCTTCTCGAAGGTCAACGTGGCGGAGAAGGTTTCGCCTTGCTTGGGTTGCCGTTTCAGGCCGATGAACATCAAATGATAGCCGCCAGGCGCCAGTGCGACCTTGCCGCCGGCCGGAATCTCCAGGCCGCCGGCAACGGGCCGCATGGTCATGACACCGTCCTTGACGCTCATTTCATGCAGTTCGGCCTTGTCCGAGATGTCGGTGGAAATCGACAGCAGCCGGTCCGGCGTGCTGCCTTTGTTGGTGATGGTGAAATAGCCGCCGGCCACCTTGGCGCCTGCCGGCGTTGCACGTGACCAGGGGTGCCCGATCTCGAGATCGCCGATCTTGAACCCATGCGCGAAGCCGGTTTGGGCGCCGGCGAACAACAGCGCAAAAGCCAGTACAACGATGCCAAGGCGCGCCTCGAAGCTGCGCAACACGCTGCCGGGTATAGGACGCGCGGCAGTACGGAGAAATTGGGACATGGTTGCTCCATGAAGTGAAGGTCGCGCCGTTACCGGTCGCGGACAGTTTGATGTTTGGATGGGTACGCCCGCGAAAGGTTCCGCCGGGCAGACAGACTCAGGCCGTCCGCGGCGGCGCGCGCGGATTCGACGGCGAGCGCTCACGCGCAAAGTCGAGATGGATGGCCGCCGGAAAGACGAAGGCGACGGCCTCAAAGGAACGCGCGCCCAGGGCAAGCCCGGCAACGGGCGGCGGTGCAAAGGCCGGCGAAAACATGCTGCAGCCCAGCACGCAACATGCCGGCAGATGCGACGGCGGCGGGTTGCCGCCGGGAAGCTGGGTCGCACCCTCACGGGTGCAGATGACGTTGCCGAAGGCATCGAGTTGTGACGCATTCGGCGCAGTGCCGAACGCGAACGCACCGAGCGTCGACTGGAGCAGCAGCAGATGGGCCGCGACAAGCGCGACCAGAATGCTCCACCGCTTCTCCCGGCTGTTCAAACGATCTGCCTCATCAAGCAATCACCGGAGAGATACCTATCACGGGAGGGGCAGGTCGAAAATCGGCAATTCGATGCTGCGGCAACGCGGCATATCAGGGTTTCAGTGGCGACCGGCTCTCCGGGATCGAGGTCAGCAATGTCTGGCGCGCCGACTTCAGGTGCTTGCGGCAGGCGGCGTCGACCTTGCCGAGGTCTCGCGATTTGAGCGCCGCGATATAGGCGAGATGCTCACCGATCGCGACCTCGTTGCGCTCGCGCTCCTGCGCCTTGTTCCACTGGTAGTGATAGTGGAAGATCATGGCGATGACGTCGTAGAAATCGACGATGAAGCGGTTGTGCGAAGCCCGGTGGATGAGCCGATGGAAGCGCTCATCCAGCTCCGAGAATTCGTTGAAGCGCGTGGCGATTTCGCTTGCCAGCTGGCGATGCTCGTCCTCCAGGCGGTCGAGATCGGTCCAGACCGCGCTGTCCTGCGGCAGAGCGGCGAAGGCCGCCGCCGACCGCAGTTCGAACATCTCGCGGATTTCGGTCAGTTCCAGCGCGAAGGCACGGGTGAAGCCCTTCAGCACCCAATGGCTGTTGCGGCGCTTCTCGATCAGGCCGAAGCGGGAGAAGCGGATCAGGAACTCGCGCACGCTGGTGGTGCCGACGCCGATCTCGCGCGCCAGTTCGAGTTCGTTGATCTGCATGCCGGCCTCGGCGCCGCCGGCGAGCAGCCGTCGCATGAACGACCGCTCGATGATTTCGGCCAGCGTGTCGGTCTCTTCCTCGGGGAAGAAATCATCGGGACGCGGTTCGCGCAGCACCGTCTTGGCGCGCTTGTTCCAGGCGATCAGCCCGGTCTCTTCCATGCGCGCCAGGATGGTGCGGACGGTCGTCCGGCTGACACCAAGCAATGTACCCAGCTCCGGCTCCGAAGGCAGGCTGCGTGTTTCATCGAGCAGCCTGAGGCACCTGTTGTAGGCATCCTTGTAGACGTTGTTGCTCTTCGACATCCCTGACCCGTTGCACGCCGTCGCTTGCGGCTGCTGGCTTGAAGCGCAATATGACGTTCCCATGACCCCTGAAAAGCTAAATCGCTTTCGGAACACCCAAGGACATGCGGAACTCCCCAGCGAAAAAACAATTGACGCAAAACTGTTTTTTCACGATAAAAGACATTATCTTTTAACAGGCGCGTGTCAATCCGCCCGCGCATCCCAGGATCACCCAGGAAACCGCCCGTGAACGCCTCCAACAGCATTCTTCTGTCTCCCGCCGACAATGTCGCCGTCGCCAACGGCCGCATCGAGATCGGCACCACGCTGCCGGGCGGTGCCGTCGCCACTGCGCTGATCGAGCCCGGCCACAAGGTGGCCATCAAGCCGATCGTCGCCGGCGAGGCCGTGGTGAAATACGCCCAGGCAATCGGCCGCGCGACACAGGACATCGCGCCCGGCGAGCATGTTCATTCGCACAATCTGGTTTTCGAATCCGGCCGTTTGCCGGTGGTGCCGCCGAGCGAGGCCGAGCACGCGACAGAAGCCGACCGCAGCCGCACCTTCATGGGTTATCGCCGCGCCGATGGTCGTGCGGGTACGCGCAACTTCATCGGCATCATCGCCAGCGTCAATTGCTCGGCCACGGTTTGCCATGCCATCGCCGACCAAGCCAACCGGACCCTGCTGCCGAAATATCCCGGCATCGACGGTTTCGTCCCGATCGTCCACGGCCAGGGCTGCGGCATGAGCGGCACCGGCGACGGCATGATGGTGCTGCATCGCACGCTCGCCGGCTATGCCCGCCATCCCAATTTCGGCGGCGTGCTGATGGTCGGGCTCGGCTGCGAGGTCAATCAGCTCACCCTCTATGGCCAGAAAGGCGCCGCCGCCGGCAAGCGCCACTTCAACATCCAGGACGCCGGTGGCTCGCGCAAATCGGTCGAAAAGGCGATGCTGGTGCTGGCCGAGATCGCGGAGGAAGTCGGCCAGCTGAAGCGTGAGCCGATCCCGGTCAGTGAGATCGTCGTCGGCCTGCAATGCGGCGGCTCCGACGGCATGTCCGGCATTACGGCCAATCCGGCGCTGGGCGCAGCCGTCGACATCCTGGCCGGCGTCGGCGGCATCGGCATCCTTTCAGAGACAACCGAGATCTATGGTGCCGAGCACCTGCTTGCCTATCGCGCGGCAACACCGGAGATCGCGCAGAAGCTCGACGGTTTCGTCAAGTGGTGGGAGGATCACGTCGCCAAGCATGGCGCCTCGATCGACAACAACCCCTCGCCCGGCAACAAGCGCGGCGGCCTCACCACCATCCTGGAGAAGTCGCTGGGCGCGGTCGCCAAGGGCGGCCAGACGCCGCTCAACGGCGTCTTCGGTTATGCCGAGAAGGTCACCGGCAACGGACTGGTGTTCATGGACACGCCCGGCTACGACCCGGTCTCGGCCACCGGACAGGTGGCGGGCGGGGCCAATGTCATCGTCTTCACCACCGGCCGCGGCTCGTGCTTCGGCTGCCGGCCGACGCCGTCGATCAAGGTCGCCAGCAACTCGACCATGTATCACACCATGGAAGAGGATATGGACGTCAACTGCGGCGTCATCGCCTCGGGCGAGAAAACCATCGCCGGCATGGGCCGCGAGATCTTCGAACTGATCGTCGAGACGGCTTCCGGCCGCAAGACCAAGAGCGAGGATTTCGGCTACGGCGACAACGAGTTCGTGCCCTGGCATCTTGGTGCAACGCTCTAACCCGTTGTTTTTGCGTAATTCCCAAGGGAAGGCGCTGTGCGCTTTTCCCGGGAAAGCTGTTACACGTCTTTCCTGGAATTGCTCTAGATTGAACTGACATCTGAAGGCTGCCAACCGGACAACGGTCGGCAACAGGGAGGTTTTCGCATGAACAAGCGCCGCATCGGTCAGACCGCGCTCGAGGTCACCGAGATCAGCTTTGGCGGCGCCGCGATCGGCGGCCTCTACCGTGCCTGTTCGCGCGAGTCGGCGATGGAGACGCTGCAAGGCGCCTGGGAGGCCGGCCTGCGCTATTTCGACACCGCACCCTTCTACGGTTTCGGCCTGTCGGAACGCCGCTTCGGCGACTTCCTGCGCTACAAGCCGCGCGACTCCTATGTGCTGTCGACCAAGGTCGGCCGCCTCTTCCGCCCCGTGCCGGACGACCGTGTTCCCGATCACTCCTATGTCGATCCGCTGCCGTTCGCGCTGGACTATGACTATTCCTATGACGGCATCATGCGTTCGGTCGATTTCAGCTATGCGCGGCTTGGCCTTAACAAGATCGACATCCTGTTCGTCCACGACATCGGCGCCTATACGCATGGCGTCGAGAAAACCAAACTGCATTTTCGCGAGTTCATGGATGGCGGCCTCAAGGCACTCGAAGAGCTGAAGCGTTCCGGCGTCATTTCCGCCTATGGGCTTGGCGTCAACGAGGTCCAGATCTGCCTCGATGTGATGCGTCGCGCGCCACTTGATTGCATCCTGCTCGCCAGCCGCTATTCCTTGCTCGACCGCAGCGCCGAAGCGGAACTGCTTCCATTGTGCAGGGCACAACAGACGTCACTGGTCATCGGCGGAGTGTTCAACTCCGGCATCCTGGCGACCGGGCCTGTGCAAGGCGCGCATTTCGACTACCTGCCCGCCAACCACGACGTGCTGGACCGCGTCGGTGCGATGGAAAGGATCGCCACCGAGGGTGGCTATCCGCTGGCCGCTGCCGCGTTCCAGTTCCCCTTGCATGAAGCCGCGGTCGCCACGGTGCTGACCGGCACCGCCAAGCTGGCAAACCTGACCCGCAACCTCGAATTGCTCGACGTCGACGTGCCCGAGGCGGAATACGCCAGATACCGACCCTATACGCTGGTGCAGGAGCTGGCGTGAAGCTCCCATCCACCCCCCGTGAAAGCTGACCCATGCTTCACATTCTTGCGATCTCATAAAAGAATGAATATTCCATATTGACTAAAGAGTGGAATTAATATTCCATGTCTTCACGGAACGGAACGGGAGCATTTGACGGCGGCAGGGGAGGAGTGGCGCGGTTATTTTACCCCTGCCAGACCTCGGCAGAGTTGAAGCGAAACACCGCTTGCATCGGACAGGTCGATGCACTATCAAAACACTGTAAATGTTTTTTATTGATAAAGTTCTGTTTGGGCCACGCCTATCCGGACGGAGCTTCCGTAACGTTCACCGGGCGACTTAGGGAGGATTCCTAATGAAATTCGTAACCAGCATTCTCAACCGCCGCGCCGTGATGACGCTGGCAGCAGCTTCGATGCTCGCCGGCGTCATGCATTCGGTGCCGGCTTCGGCGGCGGACGTGACCATTCCGATCATCGTCAAGGACACGACGTCCTTCTACTGGCAGATCGTTCTGGCCGGCGCCCGCAAGGCCGGCAAGGACCTGGGCGTCAACGTACCGGAACTCGGCGCCCAGGCTGAAACCGACGTCAACGGCCAGATCTCGATCCTCGAGAATGCCGTCGCCGGCAACCCGGCCGCCGTCGTCATCGCGCCGACCGAAGCCAAGGCGCTTGGCAAGCCGATCGACGAAGCCGCTGCCAAGGTCAAGGTCATCGGCATCGACTCCGGCGCCGACTCCAAGGCCTTCACCTCGTTCCTCACCACCGACAACGTGCAGGGCGGCCGCGTCGCCGCGGACGGTCTTGCAGCAGCCATCGGCGAAGCCAATGGCGGTAAGGTCGAGGGCAAGGTCGCGTTGATCACGGCACTTCCCGGTGCCGGCTCGCTGGAACAGCGCGCCCAGGGCTTCAAGGAACAGCTCAAGGCAAAATATCCGGGCCTCGAGCTCGTCGCCGACAAATATGCCGACGGTCAGGCCACCACCGGCCTCAACATCGCCACCGATCTGATCACCGCCAATCCGGACCTGAAGGGCATCTTCGCCTCCAACCTGATCATGGCGCAGGGCGTCGGCCAGGCGATCGCCGAGAACAAACTTGCCGGCAAGGTCGGGCTGATCGGCTTCGACAGCGACGAGAAGCTGATCAAGTTCCTCAATGACGGCGTCATTTCCGGCCTCGTCGTCCAGGACCCGTACCGGATGGGCTATGACGGCATCAAGACGGCGCTCGCCGCCTCGAAGGGCGAGAAGGTCGAGGCCAATGTCGACACCGGCGCCAACCTCGTCACCAAGGCCAACATGAAAGACCCGAAGATCGACGCGCTGCTCAACCCGAAGCTCTGAGCCGTCGCATTCAAATCGTTTCCGGGGCCTCGCGCCCCGGAAACATCCACTGCCGGCACAAACGGCTTGGCAATCCATAAGCTTGAGCTAGGCTGCCTTTCGAGGCCTATCCCTGCCTTGCAGCGTGCCAATCGTAAGGCCAATCTGGGAGGATTGTCATGACGTCGACGGCGCAGGACCTGCATCCGGCACCCGTGCTGGAACCAGGGCGGACCATCCTCGAATTGCGCGGGCTGGAGAAGCGCTATCCCGGCACCCACGCGCTGAAGCCGGTCAACCTCGCTTTCAAATCCGGCGAGATCCACGCCATCGTCGGCGAGAACGGCGCCGGCAAATCAACGCTCATCAAGCTTCTCACCGGCGTCATGCCGCGCACCTCCGGAGAGGTGATCTGGGAGGGCCAGCCGGCAGCCTTGGCGACACCGCATGAGGCGATGGCACTCGGCATCAATGCCGTGCACCAGGAGGTCGTGCTCTGCCGTCACCTGACGGTGGCAGCCAACATGTTCCTCGGCGAGGAGAATTCGCGCTTCGGCATCCTGCAGCAACGCGCCATGGTCAAGGAAGCACAGAAGATCATCGACGATCTCGGCTTCGATCTGCCGGCGCATGTCACGCTCGGCGACCTCACCATCGGCCAGCAGCAGCTGATCGCCGCCGCCCGCGCCACCGTGCGCGGCACGAAATTCCTGATCTTCGACGAGCCGACCGCCTACCTGACCCGCAAGGAGGCCGACCAGCTCTTCACCCTGATCCGTCGGCTGAAGGGCGAGGGCGTGACGATCATCTACATCAGCCACCGCATGGAGGAAGTGTTCGAGCTGGCCGACCGTGTTTCCGTGCTGCGCGACGGCACGCTGGTCGGCACCCGCAACATCGCCGAGACCAACGACGCGGAGCTGGTCAAGATGATGATCAACCGCTCGATCGAACAGATCTACCACAAGGAACATTTCACACCGGGCGCGGCGATCCTCGAATCCAGGAACCTTTCCGGCAAAGGCTTCGAGAATGTATCGATGACGGTCCGAGCCGGCGAAATCGTCGGGCTCTACGGCTTGATCGGCGCCGGACGCAGCGAGTTCGTCACCACGCTTTACGGCCGCCACCGCAAATCGGCCGGCCAGATCCTGTGGGAAGGCAAGCCGGTCCAGATCAACTCCGAGCATGACGCGATCAAGCTTGGCATGGCGCTGGCACCGGAAAGCCGTCGCGATCAGGGTCTCTGCCTCAACCTTTCGGTCGGCCTCAATCTCAACCTGCCGATCTACAAGCGCATCTCGAACAATCTGCTGATTTCCAATGCGCAGGAAAGGACCCAGGCCGACCGCCAGATCGCCGATCTCAGGATCAAGACGCCGACGCGCAGTGCACTGGCGTCCAGCCTGTCCGGTGGCAACCAACAGAAGATCGTCATCGGCAAATGGCTGGCCCACGGCGCCAGGCTGTTCATCTTCGACGAGCCGACGGTCGGCGTCGACGTCGGCACCAAGGCCGAGATCTACCGCCTGTTCAGCGTGTTGTTGTCGAAGGGAGCCGGCATCATCCTGATCTCGTCCTACCTGCCCGAGGTCTACGAACTGGCCGACACGCTGCACGTATTCCGCCGCGGCAAACTGGTGGCCACGCACGGGTTCCGCACCGCCGATCATGAGGAAATTCTCACACAGGCGCTCGCCGAGAAACAAGAAAAGCTGGGAGAACAGATATGAGCACCGAGGCGATTCCTGCCGAAAAACCGAAGCGCAACTACAATGCCCTGTTCGGGCTGACGCTGCTGGCGCTGTTGGTGCTGCTGTGGGTCATCCTGTCACTGTCGACATCAAGCTTTGCTTCGGCCAACAACATCTCGAACCTGCTGCGCCAGGGCTCGATGATCGCCATCCTGGCCGTCGGCCAGACCTTCGTCATCATCACCGGCGGCATCGATCTTTCGGTCGGCGCCGTGGTTGGCTTCGCCACCGTTATAGCCGCGATGCTGATCAATGCCGGCATCCCGGTCTTCCTCGCCATCCTCATGACCTTGCTGGTCGGCGTCGCCATCGGCCTGTTCCATGGCTTCGGCATCGTCAAGATGGGGCTGCCGCCCTTCATCATCACGCTGGCAACGCTGACGTCGTTGCGCGGCATCGGTCTTTTGATGACCAACGGCAATTCGATCTCGATCAACAACGATGCCTTTCAGGAGTTTTCGCGCAACTCCTTCCTCGGCGTCCCCAACCTGTTCTGGATGGTGATCCTGGTCGGCATTCCGGCCTACATCTTCCTCCATCACAGCCGTTGGGGCCGGTATTTGTTCTCCGTCGGCTCCAATGCCGAGGCCTCGCGCCTGTCCGGCGTCAACGTCCAGCGAACCATCTACATGGCTTACACGCTGTCGGGTCTCTGCGCGGCGTTCGTCGGCGTGTTGCTGGCCTCGCGCATCGGCATCGGCAACCCGACTCAGGCCGAGGGTTGGGAACTGCAGGCGATCGCGTCGTCGGTGATCGGCGGCACCTCGTTGTTCGGCGCGGTCGGCTCGGTGCACGGGCCGCTGCTCGGCGCCTTCATTCTGGCCACCATCAACAACGGCGCCAATCTCTTGAACGTCAACGCCTTCTGGCAGCGCATCATCACCGGCGCGCTGATCATCATCATCGTCTATTTCGACGGGCTGCGACGCCGCGGTAGCAAGTGACCATAATTTGAGATCGATCGCCGGCCCTGTCGCGAAAATGGGCCGGCGATTTTCATGACAAACTGGATTGAAGCATGAAAGCCGTCGTCTGCCGCTCGCCTGGTGAGCTCGTCCTGGAAGACCGTCCGGCCCCGAGCGCGCCACCCCCCGGCTGGGCGCTGGTGGCTGTCAGCCATGTCGGCATCTGCGGCACCGACTATCATATCTTCGAAGGCAAGCACCCATTCCTCGCCTATCCCCGCATCATGGGCCATGAAGTGTCGGGAACGATCGTCGAGACCGGCGAAGGCGTTGAACTTTCCGCTGGTGAGCCGGTGGTCATCAATCCCTATCTTTCCTGCGGCAAGTGCATCGCCTGCCGGCACGGCAAGCCGAACTGCTGCGTCAGGATCGAGGTGCTCGGTGTCCATCGCGACGGCGCCATGTGCGAACGAATTCTGGTGCCGGCACAAAATCTCTATCCGGCAAACGGCCTGTCGCTGGCCGACGCCGCTGCTGTCGAGTTCCTGGCCATAGGCGCGCATGCTGTGCGACGCGCAAGCGCCGATCCAGACGCCCGCACGCTGGTCATCGGCGCCGGTCCGATCGGGCTCGGCACGGCCATCTTCGCCGGCATCGCCGGGCTTGACGTGACGCTGCTCGACATGAGCAGCGAAAGGCTTGCCTTTGCCGCGAATGAGCTCGGTTTCAAGACCCTCGATGGTTCGCGCGGCGCGGTGCCCGATCTGGTCGGGCAGGCGACGGGCGGCGAAGGCTTCGATGTGGTCTTCGACGCCACCGGAAACACCCAGTCGGTGCAGTCGGCCTTCGCCCATGTCGCGCATGGCGGAACACTGGTGCTGGTCAGCGTCGTCAAGGATGACATCACCTTCTCCGATCCGGAATTCCACAAGCGCGAGATGACCCTGATCGGCAGCCGCAATGCGTTGCGCGCCGACTTCGACCACGTCGCCGCCTCGATCCGCAACGGCGCCGTGCCATTGGCCACGCTCGTCACCCACCGCACCACGCTGGCCGGCACGCCACATGATCTCGCGCGCTGGGCACACGAGAAATCGGGCCTGATCAAGGCTGTGATAGAAGTCGGATGAGTGCAATTCCAGGAAAAGTGTAAAGCGGTTCTCCCGGGAAAAGCGCTTAGCGCCTTCCCTAAGGGAACTGCGTTCGCCAATCTAGGCAACCGGCGGTGTCGGCTCACAACGCCGACAATTTGAGTTCGACCCGCTCGGCCGGGAACCGTGACTCGGAAAACTGGATCGGCTGGCCGTCGGGCGTGACGTTGACGGCGACCGTGACCAGCACGATGGCGCCGGGCTGCAGGTCGAGGTCGGCAAGGTCGGCGGCATCGGCATGGCGTGCTGACAGCATGGTCGATTGCCTCAGATAATCATCTATGCCGAAACGTGCCAGCGATGCGGTGATCGAGCCGGTTTGGGCCATGGCGGCATCGATGCCGGCAAAGCGCCTCGCCTCGAACCAGCCCGCAGCACGCGACACCGGGCGACCGTCGGCTTCGCCGCGTGTTTCCAGCCGGATCACGTTTGTCCCCCTGGCTAGGCCAAGCCCCTCGGCGACGCGCTGGCTGGCCGGCTCCACCGACGAGGCAAGCAGGACTATATGCCGTTCCGACGCCTGCCCTTGCAGGCCTGCCGAAAAGCGTGTGCGCGCGCCGATCGGATAGGACAGCCGCTTGCGCGACAGCACGAAGGTGCCGCGTCCCTGTTCGGCCCGCAGCACCCCTTCCTGTACAAGGGCTGCTATGGCACTGCGCACGGTGTGACGGTTGACGCCATAGCGCTCGGCCAGCGCAACCTCCGGCGGCAGCGCTGCATTCTCGGCGAAATCGCCGATGGCGATCGCATGCAGGATCTTGTCGGCGATCTGCCGCCATAGCGAGACACCACTCCGCCGCTCGATGCTGTCCGCTGCCAGCTGCCCGACCATTAATTGCCTCAGCCTCCGATTGCTTTGTCATCCACCCGTCATGGACTCGCGCTAGATAATAGGTATCATTTGTATAGTTGTCTATATCAATAGACAAATTTAGCCAAGAGGAATGTTGCTCATGCGAGGACAGGAAGCCCGCGATCAGGCCGAGCGCAAGGCCGCCATGGCAACACTGGCGCAATCCAGCGGCGATGACGTCGTCCGGCTCTGGAACGAGTCCGGGCTGCCCTCGGAAGCTGAGCTGCTGCGCGGCCCGGAGACCGGCTTGGTCACCGTGCGCGGCCGCATCGGCGGTGGCGGCTCCCCCTTCAATGTCGGTGAGACGACGGTTACCCGCGCCACTGTCCGGCTGCCGTCCGGACAGGTCGGCCACTGCTATGCGCTTGGCCGCGACAAGCAGAAGGCAAGGCTGGCGGCGATCGCCGACGCGTTGTGGCAGGACCCGGCGCGTCGCGCCGAGGTCGAGACCGGGCTCATAGCGCCTCTGCGGTCGGCTCTGGCCACGGCGCATGAACGGCGCCGCGCCGAGACGGCGGCAACGAAGGTGGATTTCTTCACCATGGTTCGCGGAGAAGACTGATGGACATCGCAGCGCAATCGATCGAGGGCGGTTTCGCCGATCCGGTCTTCGACGCCCAGACCGTGTTTCGCGCCGTCATGGACGCGATGGCGCGGCCGGGCAGCATGCAGCCCCTGCCCGCCTTCGCCCGCCCGCCGGTGCCGCTTTCGGCGACCGCCGGCGCCGTAGCGCTGGCGCTTTGCGACAACGACACCCCGCTCTGGCTCGATCCCGCTTTGCAGGCCTCCGCCGCGATCAAATCCTGGCTTGGTTTCCACACCGGTGCGCCCTTGGCCAACACGCCGGCCGATGCGCATTTTGCTTTGATCGCCACGCCGGCCGAGATGATGGCACTCGATGGTTTTTCGCAAGGCACGCAGGACTATCCCGACCGCTCCACCACACTGATCCTGCAAGTCAGCGATCTCGTTTCGGGTGCCCCGCTGCTGCTCGAAGGCCCCGGCATCGAGACCAGTGCCACGATCGCGCCGGCGCAGATGCCGCGTCATTTCGTCGAACAGTGGAAGCAGAATAACCAGCGCTTTCCGCGCGGCGTCGATATCATCCTCGCCACATCGGATGGCGTCGCCTGTCTGCCGCGCACAACGCGCATCAAGACGATGGGGGCCTGAGATGTATGTCGCGGTAAAAGGTGGCGAGGCGGCCATTGCCAACGCCCACAGCCTGCTCGCCGACCGCCGGCGCGGCGACCGTTCCGTGCCCGCCCTTCGGCTCGACCAGATCGTCGAACAGTTGGCGCTTGGCGTCGACCGGGTGATGAGCGAAGGCTCGCTCTACGACCGCGAGCTGGCGGCGCTTGCCATCGTCCAGGCGCGCGGCGACCTGATCGAAGCGATCTTCCTGGTGCGCGCCTACCGCACCACGTTGCCGCGCTTCGGCTATTCCAAGGCGATCGACACCGCCACCATGCTGGTCGAGCGGCGCGTTTCGGCGACCTACAAGGACCTGCCCGGCGGCCAGCTGCTCGGCCCGACCTTTGACTACACGCACCGGCTGCTCGACCCCGAGCTTGCCGCCGGCGGCGATGTCGCCGAGCCGCTGCAGCGCGAGACCGAAACGCAAGCCATGCCCCGCGTCTCGGCGATCTTGGCCCGAGAGGGCCTGATCGAGCCGGATGGCGAGATGCCGCAGGACCATGTCCCCGGCGACATCACCCGCGAGCCGCTGGAATTCCCGATGGCGCGCGATATCCGCCTGCAGGCGCTGTCACGCGGCGATGAGGGCTTTTTGCTGGCGCTCGGCTATTCCACGCAGCGCGGCTATGCCCGCAACCATCCCTTCGTCGGCGAGATCCGCATCGGCGAGGTCGAGCTGGAACTGGATGTCCCCGAACTCCCGTTCGCCGTGCCGCTCGGCACGGTGCGGGTCACCGAATGCCAGATGGTTAACCAGTTCAAGGGCTCGGCCAAGGCGCCGCCGCAATTCACCCGCGGCTACGGCCTGGTCTTCGGCCAGAGCGAGCGCAAGGCGATGGCGATGGCGCTGTGCGATCGGGCGCTGCGCGCTGCGGAACTCGGCGAAGATGTCGTCGCCGCCGCGCAGGACGAGGAGTTCGTCATCTCGCATTCCGACAATGTCCAGGCGACCGGCTTCGTCGAGCACCTGAAGCTCCCGCACTATGTCGACTTCCAGGCCGAACTCGACCTCGTGCGCCGCATGCGCGCCGAATATGACGCCCGCGAAAACCCGGTGAAGGCGGACGACAAGAGGGAGGCCGCGGAATGACCTTAGCTGCTCCCGCCATGCCCGCCATCGTGGGAATGGCCGCCACCATAGCCTCCGCCGTAGCCACTGCTACCGGCAACGGTCTCGCCTGTCGCCCCCTCCTTCGGTGCGGGCAGGACCATGCGTCGAAGGAAAAAGAAGACGGCGCCAACAAATACCAGCAGCAGAATTCCCAAATGCGTCCATCCGGCAGAGGTCATCAGGGTTCGTCCCGTTTCCCGTGTCCTGGAAGTCAATTCAATAGAACAATTCAGGCCTGATCGCCATGACCGACATCGCCACCTACAACTTCGCCTATCTCGACGAGCAGACTAAGCGGATGATCCGCCGCGCGATCCTCAAGGGCATCGCCATCCCCGGCTATCAGGTGCCGTTCGCCTCGCGCGAAATGCCGATGCCCTATGGCTGGGGCACCGGCGGCGTCCAGGTCACCGCTTCGATCATCGGCCCGGACGATGTGCTGAAGGTCATCGACCAGGGCGCCGACGACACCACCAACGCGGTCTCGATCCGCGCCTTCTTCAAGAAGGTCGCCAACGTCGCCGTGACGACCGATACCGCCAGCGCCACCATCATCCAGACCCGCCACCGCATCCCCGAGCATCCGCTGACGGCAGGCCAGGTGCTGGTCTATCAGGTGCCGATCCCCGAACCCTTGCGCTTCCTCGAGCCGCGCGAAACCGAAACGCGGAAAATGCATGCGCTGGAGGAATACGGCCTGATGCACGTCAAGCTCTACGAGGACATCGCCAGGCACGGCCGCATCGCCACTACCTACGCCTATCCGGTCAAAGTCGAGGGTCGCTATGTGATGGACCCGTCGCCGACGCCGAAATTCGACAATCCCAAGATGCACCGCTCGCCCGCTTTGCAGCTGTTCGGCGCCGGCCGCGAAAAGCGTATCTATGCCGTGCCGCCCTTCACCGAAGTGGTCAGCCTCGACTTCGAGGACCATCCGTTCGAGGTGCAGACGTTCGACCAGCCCTGCGCGCTGTGCGCGGCCGAGAATGTCTATCTCGACGAGGTCATCCTCGACGACCATGGCGGCCACATGTTCGTCTGCTCCGACACCGATCACTGCGAGAAGCGGCGTGAAGAGGGCCATCGCGGCCATCTTGCCCCTGAGATGACGGAGCCAGCGCAATGACCGACGAACCGCTGCTGCGCGTCTCGGCGCTTTCCAAATTCTACGGCTCGCGCGTCGGCTGCGACAACGTCTCCTTCGACCTGTCGCCTGGCGAAGTTCTGGCTGTGGTCGGCGAGTCCGGTTCCGGCAAGACGACCGTGCTCAACTGCCTGTCGACCCGACTGCTGCCGAGTTCCGGCACCGCCAGCTACCGCATGCGCGACGGCCAGTTCCGAGAACTCTACCGGATGAGCGAGGCCGAGCGCCGCTTCCTGATGCGCACCGACTGGGGTTTTGTCCACCAGAATCCGGCCGACGGCCTGCGCATGACGGTGTCGGCCGGCGCCAATGTCGGCGAGCGGCTGATGGCGGTCGGCGACCGCCACTATGGCAAGATCCGCGCTACAGCCGTCGACTGGCTGTCGCGCGTCGAGATCGATGAAGACCGCATCGACGACGAGCCGCGCGCTTTTTCCGGCGGTATGCGCCAGCGCCTGCAGATCGCCCGCAACCTCGTCACCGGGCCACGGCTGGTGTTCATGGATGAGCCGACAGGCGGCCTCGACGTCTCGGTGCAGGCACGCCTGCTCGACCTGCTGCGCGGCCTGGTCACCGACCTTGGTCTCGCCGCCATCGTCGTCACCCACGACCTTGCCGTGGCGCGTCTTCTGTCGCAGCGCATGATGGTGATGAAGGATGGCCGCGTCGTCGAAAGCGGTCTCACGGACCGCGTACTCGATGACCCGCGCGCACCCTACACCCAGCTTCTCGTTTCCTCGATACTACAGGTGTAACCCATGCCGACGCCCCTCGTTGTCTCCGACGTCGCCAAGAGCTTCACCATGCATCTGCGCGACGGCATCAAACTGCCTGTAGTCGCCGGTGTCTCGTTCTCGATCAGGGCTGGTGAATGCACCGTGCTCGGCGGCCCGTCCGGCGCCGGCAAGAGCTCGATCCTGAAGATGCTCTACGGCAACTACGCCGTCGACGAGGGCCAGATCATCGTCAAGCACGATGACGGGCTGATTGATCTCGCCACCGCCAGTCCGCGCACCGTGCTTTCCATACGCCGGCAAACGATCGGCTATGTCAGCCAGTTCCTGCGCACCGTGCCGCGCGTCTCGGCGCTGGATGTCGTCGCCGAACCGTTGGTCGAGCGCGGCGAGGACCGCGAGAACGCGCGCGGCAAGGCACGCGCCTTGCTGGCGCAGCTCAACCTGCCGGAAAAACTCTGGGCGTTGCCACCGGCAACCTTCTCCGGCGGCGAGCAACAGCGCGTCAACATCGCGCGCGGCTTCATCACCGAGCACCCGATCCTGCTGCTCGACGAACCGACCGCCTCGCTCGATGCCAGGAACCGCGACGTGGTGATTGAACTCATCGCCGCCAAGAAGGCCGCGGGCGTCGCCCTGCTCGGCATCTTTCACGACCAGGACGTGCGCGAGGCCGTCGCCGACCGCATCATCGACGTCACTGCTTTCGCGCCCGGAAAAATCGCCGCATGACGAAAAAACTGTCAGAGACGCCGCTGATCCACCCGACGGCGGACGTGCAGAACTCGACGCTTGGCCGCTGGACCGAGATCGCCGACCGCAGCCGGGTTTCCGAAAGCGAACTCGGCGATTATTCCTACATGATGCAGGACTGCGCCGTCTGGTGCGCGACGATCGGCAAGTTTTCCAACATTGCAGCCAGCGTGCGCATCAACGCCACCAACCACCCTACATGGCGGCCGACGCTGCACCATTTCACCTACCGCGCCTCGGACTATTGGGACGACGCCGAGCACGAGAGCGAGTTCTTCGCCCAGCGACGCGCCAAGCGGGTCACCATCGGCCACGACACCTGGCTCGGTCACGGCTCGACCATCCTGCCCGGCGTCACTGTTGGCGATGGCGCCGCGGTCGGCGCCGGTGCCGTCGTCTCGAAGGATGTCGCACCTTACACCATCGTCGGCGGCGTGCCGGCCAGACCGATCCGCGAGCGTTTCGACCGCCGCACCGCCGAACGCTACCAGGCGCTCGCCTGGTGGGACTGGGACCATGCCAAGCTGCGGACAGCACTGGATGATTTCCGGGAACTGTCGGCCGAGGCCTTTCTGGAAAAATATTGCGAATAGGCGATCACATCATTGTCATGGGTGAGCCTGTTTCATCTCCCTGACACATCGCCGGGGCAGGACGCCATCTGCCCTGGAGATCGCAAATGCCTGTTTCTGTCAGACCCTCGCTCGCCGGATTCTTTGCCGGCTCCAATCCGAATCCACCCGTTCATCTCGGCACGCGCTACGACATGTCGGGCAATTTCCTGATCGAGCCTGGCAACACGGTCGTCAGCCATCTCGTCAGCGGTTCGCCCTCCGAGGCCGTGGTGCTTGCGGTGCGCGACCGGATGCTGGCGATGCCCGATGCCGACCGGCTGGCCTTCACCCCCGTCTCCAGCCTGCACATGACGCTGTTCCAGGGCATCATCGAATATCGCCGCCGCTTGCCCTACTGGCCACATGACGTGCCGCTCGACACCAGCATCGACGCCATGACCCGCCTCTATTTGGAACGCTTGAAGGGCTTCAAGGGCCTCGGCCCGTTCAACATCAAGGTGGTCGAAATCGTACCGACTGGCCTTACCGTTGCCGGCGCGACCGACGAGGACGTGCGCATCATGGGCGCATGGCGCGATACCTTGGCGGTGCCGTTCGGCTACAGGCATCCCGATCACGACAGCTACGTCTTCCACATCACCTTCGCATATCAGATCCAGCGTCTTGCGGATGACAGGGCGGCCGCATGGCAGCAACTGTTCGATGACTCTCTCGCGCTTTTCGCGCGGCAGGCTCCGGCGATCGAGATCAAGGCGCCGGCCTTCTGCAGCTTCAGGGACATGGAGCATTTCGAGGAGTTGCAGGTGCTCGGCTGATCGACACCACCAGGCGCCTGACGCCGCGCCTGTGGGCAGTAACAAAACTGACATCAATCCGACACCGCAGGTTCATGGCGCTGCGCTAGCGAAGTTCTTAACAGACCTTCAACGCGACTGGACTGGAAACGACCATGTCAGCCACGCTCGAAATCCGCGGCGTCACCCGACGATTTGGCAAGAACACTGCCGTCAGCGATATCAACGTCTCGATCCCGCAGGGTCAGATGGTCGGCATTATCGGCCGTTCGGGTGCCGGCAAATCAACCCTTCTTCGCATGATCAATCGTCTCATCGATCCCAGCCAGGGATCGATTTTTTTTGACGGCGCCGAGGTTTCCCAGCTCCGCGGTTCGCCGCTCCGGCGCTGGCAGCGCGACTGCGCCATGATCTTCCAGCAATTCAACCTGGTGCCGCGCCTCGACGTGCTGACCAATGTGCTGCTCGGCAAGCTGAACCACCGTTCGACCATGTCGAACCTGCTCGGCATGTTTTCCCGCGCCGAGTGCGCCGAGGCGGTCGCCGCGCTCGAGCGGCTCGACATTGCCCGCACCGCAATGCAGCCTGCCGGTACTTTGTCGGGTGGCCAGCAGCAGCGCGTCGCCATTGCCCGCGCCATGATGCAGCAGCCCAAGGTGATCCTCGCCGACGAGCCGATCGCTTCGCTCGACCCACTCAACGCCAAGGTGGTGATGGATTCGCTGCAGGACATCAATCTGCGGGAAGGCATCACCGTCGTCACCAATCTGCACACGCTGGACACTGCCCGCGCCTACTGCAACCGCATCATCGGCATGGCCGCCGGCAAGGTCGTCTTCGACGGCCCGCCGGAAGAGCTCAACCGCGAGGCCGTCCGTCTCGTCTATGGCGCCGACAGCAATGGCGGCGAAATCTCCGAAGCCATCACCTCGACCAGCATCGCCTACAAGCAAAAGATCACTGCATCCGCCGGACCGCTCGAGCCCGCATTCCCGGGATATTGAGTCAAGAAAGAGCGACCTGGATCGCCAGCCCGCGTCAAGGGCACCTGTCAGAATAACCAACGCTACCGGCGCGGGGCCGGAACCCACAGGAGAGATATCCAATGTTCAGGAAGATGGTTTTTAGCGCCGTTTCGGTGCTCGCCATGGCAACCAGCATGGCCCACGCCGCCGATATGAAGGAATTCCGCGTCGGTATCCTTGGCGGCGAGAACGAAACCGACCGGCTGCGCAACTACCAGTGCCTGGCCGACCATCTGAAGGCCGAATTTGGCTTCGAGAAGGTCTCGCTGTTCCCCGCCGCCGACTATGACGGCGTCATCCAGGGCCTGCTCGGCGGCACCCTCGACTTCGCCGAACTCGGCGCTTCCGGCTATGCCAGCGTCGCCCTCAAGGACCCGAAGGCGGTAACCCCGATCCTCACCACCCAGCAGACCGACGGCGCCACCGGCTACTATTCGATCGGCCTGGCGCTGAAGTCTTCCGGCATCACCGACATCAAGTCGGCCAAGGGCAAGAAGCTCGGCTACGCCGATCCGGATTCGACCTCCGGCTATCTGATCCCGCTGACCCAGATCCCGAAGGACACTGGCGCTTCGAACGAAACCTTCTTCGCTTCGACCCAGTTCAATGGCGGCCACGAGAACAACGTTCTGGCCGTGCGTGACGGCAAGGTCGACGTCGCGGTGGACGATTCCTCGGGCATCGGCGATTTCAAGAACGGCTACACCTCCGGCACCTTCCACAAGGAAGTCGCCAAGGGCGCCGTCGACCCTAACGACTTCGTCGAAGTCTGGCGCTCGGGCCTGATCCCGAACGGCCCGCTGGTCGTGCGCACCGCGCTCGGCGACGACATGACCGCCAAGCTGACTGCCTTCTTCACGGCCCTGCCGGCCAAGGACAAGGCTTGCTTCGAGGGCGTCGAAGGCGGCGATTTCACCGGCTACGTTCCGGTGAAGGCGGACTTCTACAACGTCATCGTCGAAGCCCGTAAGGCGGCCATCGGCGGCTAACGGCAAAAATCAGAAGGGCGGTGTTCAAAACACCGCCCTTTCTGTTTGTCCGATCATGACCCTTTCCGTGACAGCCCCCTCCGCCGCCACCCATCAGATGGCCGATGCCTGGCGACGCCAGATATCGCTGCGCCGGCTCTACACGGTGCTTGGCGTCGGTTTACTGCTTGCCGCGATGTTTGCGAGCATGTGGTTCGCCGACGAAGCCAATGCCGGGCACTTCTTCGACCGGCTGCCGCACATCCTGGACTTCCTGAGCTGGCTGATCCCCAAGGATTGGAACGACGTCTGGCGGGCGCTGTTCGACATTGCCTCGCCGCACGACACCGGCACCCAGGAATTCAACTTTCCGCTCGGCCGCGTCTATGTCTGGGGCGGCTTTTACATCCCTGAATATTTCGAGCTCATGCTGACCACGGTGAACGTGGCCCTGGTCTCGACGTTTATCGGCTTCATCTTCGCCGTGCCGTTTTCCTTCATCGCCGCGCGCAACCTGACGCCGCATCCGGTGCTGAGGCTCGTCGTTAAGCGCTTCATGGAGCTGCTGCGCGCCTTTCCGGAGATCGTTATTGCCGGCCTCTTCGCGGCCATCGTCTCGACCGGTCCGATCGCTGCCATCATCGCCATCGGCCTGCATTCGATCGGCGCGCTCGGCAAGCTGTTCTATGAGATCAACGAGAACATCGACATGCGCGCCGAGGAAGGCCTGAGGGCGGTCGGCGCCAACTGGTTCGAGCGTGTGCGCTTCGCCGACCTGCCGCAGGTGCTGCCCAACTTCATGTCCTACACGCTGCTCCGCGTCGAGATCAATGTGCGCGCTTCGACCATCATCGGCGCCGTCGGCGGCGGCGGCATCGGCGAGGAATTGAAACTCTCGATTTCACGCGGCTTCGGCGCCAAGACGCTGGCGTTGGTGCTGCTCTTGTTCACGACCATCTTCATCATCGACCAGTTCTCCGCCTGGCTGCGCCGCAAGCTGGTCGGCGAACAAGCCTTCCTGATGGGTGCTTAGCCATGATCCCGAAAAGTGGAATCCGGTTTTCGGAAAAGACCATGGCAAAACCAAAAGATAGAGCCCCATCCCGGTCCTATCGGGATGGATCAGGTTCTTGATCATGGCGACGATGACCGCCGACGAAATCCGGTTGATCGAGGAGCGCTACCCGCAAGTGTTCCGGCGGCCGACGTACAAGCGCTTTGCCCCGCTGTTCCTGTTCGTCGGCATACTGCTCTACCTCATCTATGCCTTGTGGTTCTTCAGCCTGCCGCAAGTGCTGCGGGAATCGCACTGGGAACGCCTGCCGCTCTTCCTGACGCAGTGGGTCAGCTATGACCTGCAGCCGGAATTTCGGCTCGACCAGCCCGAGATAACACCGAAATACCCGCGCTTTTCCGCGCTTGGCGAGAACCCGAATCCAGACTGGGTCATCAAGAACGCGGACGGCACCTTCAGCGTCCTGATCGACGGTCCGGACAAGTCCGTCACCTTCGACAAGACCAAGGCGACGATCGTGGCCAATGGCGAGACGGTGCCGGTGTCGCTGACGGGCGGCAAGCCGGTGATCTCGGGCCCGGTGCCGGACTGGATCACCGCTCATGACGACGAGGTGGTGGCCAAGATGGGCTTCGCCGGCGAAGTGCGCGTCACCGTCGACCGCGTCAAGGTCCGCAAGCGCTTCCTCGGCTGGGCAAATTTCGTCTTCGACACGCGCTCGCCCTTCTTCGGCAAGTCGGCCAGCGAAGTGGTCTCGCTGATCGTGTCCGGCCCCGAACTCAAGCCGGGCACCTCGAACCTCGCGCTGGCGGGAGACAATATCTGGAACAACGCCCAGTGGCAGCACGGCGACGTCTGGACGAAGTTGCTGCAGACCATCGTCATGGCCTTTCTCGGCACGCTGCTCGGTGGCATCGTCGCCTTCCCGCTTGCCTTCTTCGCCGCCCGCAACATCACGCCGAACGGGCTGCTCAGCCAGGTGCTCAAGCGTTTCTTCGACTTCATGCGTTCGGTCGACATGCTGATCTGGGCGCTGTTCTTCACCCGCGCCTTCGGCCCTGGCCCGCTGGCCGGCAGTGCCGCGATCTTCTTCACCGAGATCGGCACGCTGGGCAAAACCTATTCGGAAAGCCTCGAGAACATCGACGACAAACCGCGCGAGGGCATCAAGTCGACAGGTGCCAACGGTTTGCTGGTGCAGCGCTATGGCGTAATGCCTGAAGTGATTCCGATCTTCATCAGCCAGACGCTCTACCAGTGGGAATCCAACACCCGCGGCGCCACGATCATCGGCGCCGTCGGCGCCGGCGGCATCGGCCTGAAACTATGGGAAGCGATGCGCACCAACTCCAACTGGGCCAACGTCTTCTACATGGTGCTGCTGACGCTGGCCGTGGTGTTCATCTTCGACAACATATCCAACTTCCTGCGCCGCCGGCTGAGCCGGACCATCCACGACTACAACAGGATCCAAGCCGAGCAAAATTAGCGATCGCGGCGCCTCAGGGCGCCCTATGCCGCTTTCTTCCACCCGTTCCTGATATGCTTGTAGCCATCGCGATAGACGGCTTCCGGGCTCTCGGAAAAATCGCGCCACACCTTGGTCGCCGCAGCCAGGTCCTTGAGCGAACGGCCGAACGCCTCGATCGTCAGCCAGTCGTCATAACCACTCTTGCGGATGGCGGAGAACGTTTCCTTCCACGGGATATTGCCGCGCCCCGGCACGCCGCGGTCGTTCTCCGAAATATGGATATGGACGACATTCCTGCGGTGTTTTGTATAGGCGCCGATCGGGTCGGCTTCCTCGATGTTGGCATGGAACGTGTCGTACATCGCCTTGATATGCGGCCGGTCGATGGCATCGATATGCTCGGACAGATCCGCCATCGTGTTGAGGAGATAGCATTCGAAGCGATTCAGCGCCTCGAGCCCGATGGTGACGTTCCTCTTGCCGGCATGGTCGCCGATAGCGCGTTGCGAAGCGACCGAGCGCTTCTTTTCGGCGGCTGTCGGCCCTGAGCCGGAAAAGGCACCGAGCGTCGAATGCAGCGGCCCGCTCAGCGTGCTGGCGCCGAGCGCGTCGGCGCAGTCGATAGCCCATTTCATATAGTCGACGCCGGCCTTGCGGGTCGCGGCGTCGGCCGCGATCAGGTTCATCGCCGGTTCGCCCATGGCTGACACGGCGGTCCGCTCCAGCCCGATACGGTCGAGCAACTCACCCAGTTTCTTGTAGTCGTCGGGCGTGCCGGCGAAGATCGGTATCTCGACGCCATCAAAACCGGTTGCCTTGATGTCGCGGAGCAACGGCTCGTGTTTCTTCGACACCGCCGTCGTCCACAGGAACATGCACATGCCGATTTTCATCGACGCCCCTCGCCGGTCGAAGTCATAGTTTCGTCCAGGCCCCATTCTTCTTCGACGACTTCACGCAGGCCTCGATGAAGGCCATGCCCTCGACGCCGTCCTGAATGGTCGGAAAGACGACATCCTTCGCCGGCTTGCCGCCCTTCTTGCGCGCCGCGCGGATGGCGCGCGCGGCCTCCTGGTAGATGTTAGCAAAACCTTCGAGGTAGCCCTCGGGATGGCCCGGCGGGACCCGGCTGACACGCCCCGCCACCGGCAGCGCCCCGGCGCCGTTGCGGGTGATCAGTTGCTTCGGCTGGCCGAAGGGCGTGTACCAGAGATAGTTCGGATCGGCCTGCACCCATTCCAGCCCGCCCTTTGAGCCATAGATACGCAGCTTCAGCCCGTTTTCATGGCCCGGCGCCACCTGGCTGGCCCAGATCATGCCCTTGGCCGGATGCGTCTTGCCGGCCGGCTTGAAGCGCAGCATGACGTTGACATTGTCGTCGAGCAGCCTCCCCGGCACGAAGGCATCGAGATCGGCCGAAAGCGAATCGAGCTCCAGTCCCGAGACGAAGCGCGCCAGATTGTAGGCGTGGGTGCCGATGTCGCCCAGCGCGCCGCCTGCGCCTGCCTGCTTGGGATCGCCACGCCACGACGCCTGCTTCTGGCCGGTGGCGGCGAGGTCCTCGGTCAGCCAGTCCTGTGGATACTCGGATTGCACGATGCGGATGTCGCCGAGCACGCCCTTGGCCACCATCTCGCGGGCCTGCCGCACCATCGGATAGGCGGTGTAGTTGTGGGTGAGCACGAACACCTTGCCGGTCTTCTCGACCACGGCGGCCAGCTTCTTGGCCTCAGCAAGCGTCGTCGCCAGCGGCTTGTCGCAGATGACGTGGATGCCGGCTTCGAGGAAGGCCTTGGCCGCTGGCACATGGACATTGTTGGGGGTGACGATGGCCACCGCCTCGATGCCGTCGGGCCGCTTGGCCTCGGCCTTGGCCATTTCGGCATAGGAGCCGTAGCTGCGATCCGGGTCGAGCCCGAGTTCGGCGGCCGAGGCCTTGGCACGCGCCGGATCGGAGGACAGCGCGCCGGCGACCAGCACGAAATCATTGTCCATGCGCGCCGCGATGCGGTGCACCGCGCCGATGAAGGCGCCTTGCCCGCCGCCGACCATGCCATAGCGGATCGGACCGCCTCCCGTTTCCGACTTCGATGCGCCGACCATGTCTTTTCTCCTCGTGTCTGAAATATCCCAGCCCCTTGACGGGAGGTCGATCCGCGCAACGGATCGGGTGGGTCGTAGAGGTAGAGCTCGGTTGAACTGACCCTACCCGGGACCGTCTACCACCCTCCCTCGAGCGGGAGGGAAGCCGCGTTAGATCCCCATCATGCCGCGCAGCACTTTCTTGTCGGTGGTGCCGCCGGCAAAGTCGTCGAATGCCTTTTCCGTCACCCGGATGATGTGGTGCTGGATAAATGGCGCGCCCTCTGCCGCGCCGTCTTCCGGGTGCTTCAGGCAGCATTCCCATTCCAGCACAGCCCAGGAATCGTAGTTGTACTGCGTCAGCTTGGAAAAGATGCCGCCAAAATCCACCTGCCCGTCACCGAGCGAACGGAAGCGGCCGGCGCGGTTGGTCCAGCTCTGATAGCCGGAATAGACGCCTTGCCTCCCGGTCGGGTTGAACTCGGCGTCCTTGACGTGGAACGCCTTGATGCGCTCGTGATAGATGTCGATGAATTCGAGATAGTCGAGTTGCTGCAGCAGGAAGTGCGACGGATCGTAATTGATGTTGCAGCGCTTGTGGCCGCCAACCGCTTCGAGGAACATCTCGAAGGTAGCGCCGTCGAACACGTCCTCGCCGGGATGGATTTCGTAGCCGACATCGACGCCATTGTCCTCATAGACGTCAAGGATCGGCTTCCAGCGCTTGCCGAGCTCCGAAAAAGCCTCCTCGATCAGGCCGGCCGGCCGCTGTGGCCACGGGTAGAGGTAAGGGAAAGCCAGTGCTCCGGAGAAACTCACAGAGGCGTTCAGCCCGAGATTGCGCGAGGCCTTGGCGCCGAACTTCATCTGTTCGACCGCCCATTTCTGACGCGCCTTGGGATTGTTGTGCACCGAAGCCGGCGCAAAGCCATCGAACTGCGCATCATAGGCCGGATGCACCGCCACCAATTGCCCCTGCAGATGCGTCGACAGTTCCGTGATCTCGATGCCGGCGTCGGCACAGATGCCTTTCACCTCGTCGCAATAGGCCTTGGAAGATGCCGCCTTCTTGAGATCGAACAAGCGCGCGTCCCAGGTCGGGATCTGCACGCCCTTGTAACCAAGACCAGCCGCCCATTTGGTGATCGAAGCCAGTGAATTGAACGGCGCGGCGTCACCTGCAAACTGCGCCAGAAACAATCCAGGGCCCTTCATGGTCGTCGGCATCGGCATCCTCCCTCATTTTCCTCGCGACCGAGCATAGCGCCGATTGGAAGCAGGGCCAGCCACTTTGGTCTTTTCACACGGGGCGCTTGTGCGCGCCACTATTCTGGTATTACCAAATACAAGGATTTGGTCAAGTCTTGTAGTGCATCGCCGGAACCCCTGGGGTAGGCAAAAAAGGGATACATATCTCAATATAATCAATGAAATAATTCGGAGTGAGCGCAGCAACCCGCCGCTTCTTGCCGTCCATGGGAAATTGCTGTAGACCTCCCTTCAGGCCCAATTGGTCGAACCAGTTTGCGAAAAAAGGCTGGGGAAGCCTTGGGGAGGAACCCTTGCGTCGCCTTTCAGCGAAGCATGTCGCAGGCGAACCATAAAGACGAATTTGGGAAGGACAGACCATGCACCTTTCGACGCACAACTGGATGCGGGCGGAACCGCTGGAGACGACGCTCAAGCGCATCAAGAAATTCGGCTATGAGTCGATCGAGATTTCCGGCGAGCCTGAGCAGTACAAGACCAAGGAGACGCGGGCACTGCTGAAGGAGCATGGTATCCGCTGCTGGGGCGCGGTGACCTTGATGCTGGGCGAGCGCAACCTCGCCGCCAAGGACCAGGGCCAGCGCGAGCGTTCCGTGCAGTATGTCAAGGACGTGCTGACGATGATCAGCGAACTCGATGGCGAGATCATCACGCTGGTTCCGGCGACGGTCGGCAAGGTGGTGCCGGATGGCACCGAGGAAGAGGAATGGAAATGGGTTGTCGACGCGACCCGTGAATGCTTCACCCACGCCAAGAAGGTCGGCGTCAAGATCGCCGTCGAACCGCTCAATCGCTTCGAAACCTATCTGTTCAATCGCGGCGCCCAGGCCCTGGCGCTGGCCGACGCGGTCAGCCCCGAATGCGGCGTCTGCCTCGACGCCTACCACATCCACATGGAGGAATTTAACGTCCATGACGCGATCCGGCAGGTCGGCAAGCGCCTGTTCGACTTCCATGTCGCCGACAACAACCGCTTTGCCGCCGGCCTCGGCCAGATCGACTGGCCGAAGATCGTCGCCACGCTGAAGGAGGTCGGCTACGACGGCGCGCTGACCAACGAGTTCGTCGCCCCGGTCGACCGCACGCCGGCCGCGCCCTATCCCGACATGGTCGAGCGCCATCCGGTCGACATTTCGCCCGAGCAGCTGAAGTTCATCCAGGATCACGGCTCCAGCGTTCTGACCGAGAAATTCTACACCGACCAGATGCGCATCACCGCAGAAACGTTGCTGCCGCTGATCAAGTAGTCGACTGCCTGTTGGGAAATTGCCCTTTCGCCCTGACCGGCGGCAGGGCCGGGGAAGACCATGCGCATCAAGACCATCCAAGCCTGGTGGATCCGCATCCCGATCGAAGCCGCTCGGCAGCACCGCAGCGACTTCGGTCAGGTGACGACCTTTGACGCCGCCATCCTGCGCATCGAGACCGATGACGGGCTGGTCGGCTGGGGCGAAGGCAAAAACGCCGCCGGCAGCGCCGGCAGCTACGGGGCGCTTGTCCACATGCTGAACCATGAGGTCGGTCCGCAATTGATCGGCCGCGATCCTGCCGACATCGGCGTCATCTGGGAGATGCTCTACAACGGCGTTCGCCACGACAGCGCCGCCCGCGCCGGCCACGCCATGCCGCAACTGGCGCGGCGCGGCATGAGCATAGCGGCCATCAGCGCCGTCGATATCGCGCTCTGGGACATCCTGGGCAAATCGCTTGGCGTTCCGGTCTGGCGGCTCCTCGGCGGCCGCAAGCTCGACCGCATGCCGGCCTATGCGTCCGGCGGATGGGCGTCCGCCGACGCCATCGGCGAGCAATTGAAATCGTATATCGCCAAAGGCGGCTTCAAGGCGCTGAAGATGCGGGTCGGCGCCATGGACGGTGCCGCGCATATCTCCGCCGCCCGCGTCCGTGCCGCACGGCAGGCGCTCGGCCCCGATGTCGAATTGATGGTCGACGCCCACGGCACCTACACCGTGGCCGAAGCCAAGCGCTTCATCCACCTCGTCGACGATCTGGACCTCGCCTGGTTCGAGGAGCCGATCATCGCCGACGACAAGCCAGGCATGGCCGAAGTACGGGCAAGCAGTGCCGTTCCGATCGCCACCGGCGAAAGTGAGGCGACGCGCTATGCCTTCCGCGACCTTGCCGTGCTGAAAGCCGCCGACATCTTCCAGCCCGATCCGGCCTTCTGCGGCGGCATCAGCGAAGCGATGAAGATCGGCACCATCGCCAGCGCCTTCAACCTGCGCTTTGCGCCGCATCTGTGGGCCGGCGCGCCCTGCTTCTTCGCCGGACTGCACATCTGTGCTGCTTCGCCGGCTAGTTTCACCGTCGAATATTCGCTCGGCGCCAACCCGATGATCCATGATCTGATCGAAGAGACTGTCGAAGCCAAGGACGGTATGATAGCGATCCCGGAAAAGCCGGGTCTGGGGTTCACCATTTCGGAGCGGTTCCTGGAGGCGCACGCGCAACGCGATTGACAATGAAAGAAAAGAACCTTCTCGCGGAACTCGCTGCCTACCTGTTCTCCCATTCGGACAAGGAGACCGGCCGAACGCCGTCGGAACGTGAGCTGGCGGAGCAGTTCGGCGTCAGCCGCGGCCAGATCCGCGAGGCGCTCGCCATTCTCGAAGCCATGCGCATTGTCGAGCGCAGGGCCAAGTCCGGCATCTACATCGACACCAAGCAGGCCAGCGTCGAGGCGATGGCGCTGTTCGCGCGCGCCGGCTTGCCGCTCGATCCGATCCAGATCTACGAGACGGTCGAATTGCGCAAGATCCATGAGATCAAGGCGGCCGAGCTTGCCTGTTCGCGCGCCACCGAAGAGAATTTCGAGCGTCTGCGCGAGATCCTGAAAGCGTCGGAAGAGCGCATCGCCGCAGGCGAAGGCCTGGCCAAGGAAGACCGCGAATTCCACCTTGAGATTGTACGCGCGACCAAGAACAGCGTCTTCCACAATGTCTGCAGCGTCTATTACATGATGGGCGAGCAGCGCCTGCCGATCTATTTCAACGATCCCGAGCGCAGCGTGCGCTCGCATGCCGAGCACATCCAGATCTACGAGGCGCTGCTGCGCCGCGACGGCAATCTCGCCCAGGCGCTGATGAGCGCTCATCTGCAGGGCGCCGAGAGCTACTGGAAGGGCCTGATCGAGGGCCACGGCGAGGAACCTCAAAGCCCGACGCTCGAAAGAGCCTGACCGACATGACCCGCATCCTCACCACACACCCCCTGCATCCGCGCGCCTCGGCCATGCTGGCCGGCGCCGGCGAGCTTGTCGTCGCTTCTGCTCTCGACCCAGGCACGCTGGCTGCCGAGGCGAAAAACGCTGACATCGTCATCGTGCGCGCGCACCTGCCGCCACAGCTCTTCGAGGGTGCCATGAAGCTGAGGGCGGCAATTCGCCATGGCGCCGGGCTCGATATGATCCCGATGGAAGCGGCATTCGCGGCCGGCGTGCTGGTGGCGAATGTGCCGGCGGTCAACGCGCGCTCGGTTGCCGAACACGTCATGTTCGCGGCACTTGCCCTGCTTCGCCGCTTCCGCATCGTCGACCGCGACTTGCGCGCGAAAGGCTGGCTCGCCGGCCGCGAGCACGCCAATTCCAACAGCGAACTTGCCGGCAAGACGATCGGCATCGTCGGCCTTGGCGCCGTTGGCCAAGCCGTCGGCCATATCGCGGCGCATGGTTTTGACCTGAAGGTGGTGGCAACGACGCGCAGCATGCAGCCGGCGCCGGAGAAAGTCGGCTTCCTGTCCATCGACGCCCTGGTCGAGCAGAGCGAAATCATCGTTCTGTGTTGTCCGTTGACGCCGGAGACGCGCGGCTTGATCAATCGCGAGCGGATCGCCCGCATGAAGCCCAATGCGCTGCTGATCAACGTATCGCGCGGACCGGTCGTCGATGACGACGCCCTGATCGAAGCCTTGCAGAAACGCCGCATCGGCGGTGCTGCACTCGATGTGTTTTCGACGCAGCCGCTGCCGCCAGATCATCCCTATTTCAGCTTCGACAATGTCATCATCACCCCGCACATGGCCGGCATCACCGAGGAATCGATGATGCGCATGGGCGTCGGCGCGGCCGGTGAAGCCTTGCTGGTGCTGGCCAACAAACTGCCGGTCAACCTGCGCAACCCCGAAGTGGTCGATCACTACCGCCGGCGGTTTCCTGCGAGCGTGTAGCGTATCGCCGTTTCACCTCATTTTCTGGCGAGGCTCGCTGCCATGCCCAGTCTTCGCTCCGCGCTGTTGTTTGTTGCCACCGCTTCGACAGCCGTCGTGCCGTCGCTTGCCACGGCGGAGAGCAGCTATGTCTACTGCGACAACGGGCTGCGCTGCTTCAAGGCACCCTGCCCGTCGAACAGCGCGCTCGACCTTGCCACCGGCACGATCATCAAGGGCGTGTCGATCGACAGCAGCGGATTGCCGCCGGCCGACAAGGCGATAACGGATCTTTCAGACGCGCTTTACGCCGGAAAGATCGTCGTCAGGGGATCGATCGAGCATCGCACGCAGACCATCACCGGCAAGGAGTACAGCCTGCCCTGGCTGGTTGCGACCGGCATCGTACGCACCGCCAAGGAAAGCGAACGCAAGCACTGTTCGTCGCACTGATACTCCGCGTCGATCAAGCGCCAAGCAGCGACTCTATTTCGGCAGCAATCCGCAACAGGCGCCGGTCATGGCCATTGCGCGCCACCAGCATCAATCCTGCCGGGCGCACCATGCCCGGCATCGGCAGCGAGATCGCACAAAGGTCGAACTGGTTGGCAACCTGCGTGTTGCGCAGCAGCAGGCCTTCGGTGCGGTCGCGCAGTTCGGCATCGTCGACCATCGAAACGATGGTCGGCGCCGTCACCGGTGTGGTCGGCAGGGCCAGCACATCGACCGATGCCAGCCGCTCGTCGATGGCGGCCGCGAGCGCGGCGCGACGACGCATTGTCCTGATGTAAACTGGCGTCGGCAGCATAGCTGCCCGCGATAAAGGCCCGCTGACATGTGGGTCAACCGGCACCGATGCCCCCGTCGCCAACCAGTCGGCATGGATCTCCGCCCCTTCCATGGCAGCGATCGAACCGCGCTTGGTCGCCGCGCGCATCTCTCCAAGCAGATCGTCTATCGACAGATCCGCCACCCCTGCACCCGCCAGTTCGACCTTGCGAAGGCATCGATCGAACGCGGTCGCCACCTCGCCTTGCGTTTCTTCGAATAGGAGGCCGCGCGGGATGCCTACGCGAAGCCCCGCGAGGGAGATCGACGTCAGCGCTGCCGCTTCCTCGCCGGCCATCACGGCGTCGGCGGCGGCGCACTGGGCGACGGTTCGGGCAAGCGGCCCGATCGAGTCCAGCGTGCCGGACAACGGGAAAGCGCCGGTGAGAGGCACCCGCCTAGCGGTCGGCTTGAAGCCGACGACACCGTTGAGCGATGCCGGAATGCGTATCGAACCACCGGTGTCGGAACCGATGGAGATTTCGCTCGTCCCCTCGCCGACGGAAACGCCGGCACCCGAGGAGGAACCACCAGGAATGCGGCTGGGATCGGTGGCATTCCCGGGCGTGCCGTAATGCTGGTTGTCACCGATCGCGGTGAACGCGAATTCGGTCATGTTGGTCTTGCCGACGATCACCGCGCCGGCCTGCCGCAACCGGCCAACGATGGCGGCGTCGCGCAGCGCAGGTGCAGCGGTCCTGAGCATGAGCGAGCCGGCCGTGGTAGGTTCGCCTGCGACATCGAACAGATCCTTGATCGAGACAATGGTGCCGTCGAGCGGCCCCAGCGTCACACCGGTTCGTTTGCGGGCATCGCTGGCGTCAGCCGCGGCCCGCGCGGCTTCGGCATAAAGCTTCGTGAACACATGTTCTTCGCCGGCACGGGCGGCGAGGCGCGCGAGGATGGTTTCGAGATGGTCACGGGCTGATTGCATTTTCGGTGTCGGACTCCGGACGCCTTGAACGTCTTAAAAGGTAGCGGCCAGCACTTGGCCTGCCGAGACTTAAACCGGCGCAGGCGGTTTTGCACCCTGTCGATACGAGGAAAAATCCGATGCTCTACAAAGGCAGCTGTCACTGCGGCAAGGTCGCCTTCGAGTTCGAAGCCGAGCTGACAGGCGCCGTGCGGTGCAATTGCTCGATCTGTTCGCGCAAGGGTGCCCTGTTGTGTGCCATCCCGCACGAGACCTTGCAGGTTCTGGCCTGGGGCGATGACTTGGGCATCTACACATTCGGCAACCACGCCATCGCGCACCGCTTCTGCCGCACCTGTGGAGTCCACCCCTTCGCTGAGGATGTCGGCGAAGGCCGTGAACGCAGCGCCTACGTCAACATGCATTGCGTTGCGGATTTTAACCCTTCGACCTTGCCAGTCTTCGACTTCGATGGCCGCTCGGTCTGAACCTATCTCCCGTCGCATCGGCAAGGTTCGCTTTGTCGCTTGCCGCATAACAGCATCGGCCCGAAACCGTGATGGTTCGCGAGCCGATGCCTGGCGTCAGGAAGTCATCGCCAAATGGTGAGTCCGACGGCTAGTTGACCTGCTTCGGACCGCGCAGGAACACCACGATCGCAGCCAGCAATGTCGCCGTGCCGCAATAGGCGAAGGCGCTTGCCACGCCGGCATGGTCGACCAGCAGGCCACCGAAGACAGCACCGAGCGCAATCGCCACCTGGAACGTCGCCACCATCAGCCCGCCTGCGCTTTCTGCCTGATCCGGTGCTGCCCGCACCAGCCAGCTCTGCAGCCCGACCGGCACCGCGCCGAAGGCAAAGCCCCAAGCCGCAACCGCAGCGGCAGCGACCGTGGGCGAGGCACCGAAAACCAGCATTGAGGCAGCCGCCGCCGCAATCAGCAAGGGCGCCAGCGCAACGGCTGCCTTGAGGTTGCGTTCGGCCAGGAAGCCGCCGGCGACATTGCCGAAGAAGCCACCAACGCCATAGGCCAGAAGCACCAGCGAGATTGTCTCGATGTCGAGCACCGGGACCTTCTCGAGGAAAGGCCGCACGTAGGTGAAGCCGGCAAAGTGTCCCGAGGCAACGAGCAGCACGACCAGTAGTGCCACCCTGATGGAGGGGCGCTCGAGCACATCGAGCAAGGTCCGGAAGCTTGCCACGCCCACGGGTGGCAGCTTCGGAATGGTGGCCACCTGCACCAGCAGCGCCAGGGCGCCGACGACAGTGGCGATCATGAAGGCGGTCCGCCAGCCCCAGATGTCACCGACATAGGCGCCGACCGGTGCTGCGCACACCGTCGCCAGCGAAACGCCGGTCAGGATGATCGACATGGCGCGCGGCATCAGCCGCATCGGCACCAGCCGCAGCGCCATCGCCGCCGACATCGCCCAGAAGCCGCCGAGTGCTACGCCGAGCACGACGCGGGCAAGCAGAAGCACGGTAAGCGATGACGCGAAGGTGGCCAGAAGGTTGGAGAGGATCAGGAACATCGTCAGCATCCACATCACCAGCCTGCGGTCCATGCGCCTGGTGATGATGGCCATGGTCGGGGCGGCAATGGCGCCGACGATGGCGGTCGCCGTCACCGCTTGTCCGGCCACGCCTTCGGTGACGCCGAGGTCGCGCGCCATTGGCGTCAGCAGGCTGGCCGGCAGGAACTCGGCGGTAACGAGGCCGAAAACACCAAGCGCCAGCGAGACCACGGCGCCCCATGCCGGCTCGGTTCGTTCATCAGAGTCTGCGGGGTTCAGAAGTGTGGCGTCGATGACGCCTGTCGCGGGTTCGGCCATGGTCAGTCTCCGATCTGTTTGCAGCGCCACATAGGGAACGACCGACCGCGGCTCCACCCGTTACACGCTTTGCCGTCGAGGCTTGGCTATGTTGCCGGTTCTTCGATCTTGTTTGCAGCGCAGCATTTGGCTGCAACGCAACATAGGGAGTGACCGCCTGGAGTTTCCATGCTAGAAACCCCATTATGTTTGACCATTCGTCCAAAATCCCGATCACGGGCGACCCGCTGACAGACATATTGCGCGGCCTGCGTCTTGATGGCGTCGAATATGGCCGCTGCGAAATGAAGGAGCCGTGGGGCATCCAGTTCCCGGCTCAACCCGGGGCGCGGTTTCACTTCATCGGCCGCAGAGGCTGCTGGTTGAAGCAGCCGTCCGGCGAATGGGTGGAGCTGAATGCGGGGGATGCGGTGCTGCTGCCACGCGGTGCGGCGCATGTGCTGGCCAGCGAACCCGGCGCCCAGGCCTGGCCGATCCACAGCTACGAACTCGAAGAGGTCAGCAAGGACGTCTACTGCACGTCGAACGCAGAGATGTGCGGCAAGGACTGCCAACCAGGAACGCTGCTGTTCTGCGCCAGCATGTATTTCAACCTCGATGGCCTGCATCCCTTGCTCGGCATGATGCCGGACGTGATGCGCACGCATGAGCTGGAAGCCTACGAACCGGGGATTCCGCATTTGCTGGACTCGATGGCACGCGAAGTGACGATGGAGCGCGTCGGCTCCGGCGGTATCATGGCGCGGCTGGCTGACGTGCTTGCCGCCACCGTCATCCGCTCATGGGTCGAACGCGGTTGCGGCGACTCGTCCGGCTGGATCGCGGCGGTCAGGGATGGCGAGATCGGGCGCGTGCTGGCCGCCATCCATCTCGAACCGAACCACGACTGGACTGTCGAGTCGCTGGCCAGGATGATGGGCGCCTCGCGGTCGGGATTTGCCGAGCGGTTCGCCACCATCGTTGGAGAAACGCCGGCTAAATATGTCACCCAAGTCAGAATGCACCAGGCGCGGCAGTGGCTGGTCCGCGACCGGATGAAGATCTCCGTCGTTGCCGCGCGTCTCGGCTATGAATCGGATGCCGCCTTCAGCCGTGCCTTCAAGCGCGTCATAGGCTCGGCGCCCAGCCATCTTCGCGCCGAAGAGCAGGGTTCTGCTGATCAACGACACACCTTATGAGATGAGACCTACCTGCCGAAATAAGCGAGGTTGCGGCCTATGACGCGTGGCGCAAATTGACGCCGCTGCCCTTGTCGAACAGCACCACCTTGTCGGGGTTCCAGGCAAAGCGTACCGGCTGCTCGATGGCCACATCGGTCCTGGCCGGCACCGTGGCGCGCAGCATCGCGTCGCCGACGCGCAGCGTCAGGATCTTTTCGACGCCATGGTTCTCGACGTCGTGGACGTGCGCCTCGACCGGCGCGCCGCTCTCGAGATAGACGTCCTCGGGCCGAATGCCGAAGACGAGCGGGCGGCCGTCGGTCGCCGCACTCGCCTTGGCTCCCCCTGAAAAAGGCAGTTCGAAATTCAGCGGCGCCATCACCGCGCGGCCGTTCACCAGCTTGCCGTCGATGAGGTTCATCGGTGGCGAGCCGACGAAGCTCGCCACATAGGTGTCGCGCGGATTGTTGTAGATCTCGTACGGCGTGCCGGTCTGGACGATGCGGCCATGGTTGAGCACGCCGACCTTGTCGCCCATGGACATCGCCTCGATCTGGTCGTGGGTGACGAACAGGAAGGTGGCGCCGAGCTGTATTTGCAGGTTCTTGAGCTCCGTGCGCAGCGCCTCGCGCAGTTTGGCGTCGAGCGCCGACAGCGGCTCGTCCATCAGGAACACGCGCGGCTTGCGCACGATGGCACGGCCGATCGACACGCGCTGCATCTCGCCGCCGGACAGCTTGTCGGTCTTGCGGTCGAGCAGGTGCTCGATCCTGAGCGTTCGGGCGGCGGTCGACGCGGTCCTTGATCTCGGCATCGGGTCCTCCGGTCAAGCCGGAGGATGACGGCGTGAGAGTTGAGAGGGCGACGCACACCGACCGTCGCGGACCGGCGCGAGCGCGACCTGCCGGATAGCGTCAGCTGCTGATCATCGCGCTGTCTTGTTGAGAGCGGTGACGACCAGCGCGAGAATCACCGCCGCGGCGGCGATTTCCCACACGAAAGCCTGCTTGTAGAAAGGCGGCGTGGCGAGCTGCGCCTTGCCGGCGAGAGTGTTGGGGTCCGGTGGATTGAGGAAGAAGACGCCGTAGAGATGCGCCGCCGTGATCGAAACCAGCAGCACAATGCAGAAGACCAGCGCCACGACCAGCGCTACGGTCACCACACTGCGCACCTTGACGCCCGGCTGGGCCAACGGCAGCAGGTTGTTGATGAGTCCGGCAAGCACCACGAGACCGCTGCCGACCGCGTACAGGCCGATGGAAAAGGGTTGGAAGATCAGCACCAGCGCCATGACGCCGAGGCCAATGATGAAGACCTCGAGGCAGTACGCGCCGGCCCGGCTCATGCCGGAAGAACTGTCGCTCATGACCGCACCGCCTTTCCGGCGCCATCGAAGACATGGGTTTGCCTGGGATCGGGGCGTAGATTCAGCGCCTCGCCGACCTTGACCCGCTGGCTTCTCGTCACCACGACGCGGATGTCGGCGCCTGCCGCCGTGCGGGCATGAATAAGGGTTTCGGCGCCCATGGGCTCGATGAGCTCGGCCCGGGCGGAGATGGTGCCACGGTCCCCCGTATCGGTCGCGGTGAAGGCGCGGGGGCGGACACCGATCGTCACCTTGCCGGGCTGCAGGCGCGCGACCGCCGCGTCCGTGCGGATCGCCAGATTAATGCCGGCCACGGCCATCTCCGCCGTGCCATCGGCGAAGGTCTTGAGGTCGGCCTCGAGAAGATTCATCTGCGGCGTGCCGATGAAGCTCGCCACGAAAGCATTGGCGGGCTTGGCAAAAACCTCGTGCGGTGAGCCGACTTGCTCGATCAGGCCGTCCTTCATGATGGCGATGCGGTCGGCCATGGTGAGCGCTTCGAGCTGGTCATGGGTCACGATCACGGTCGCTTTGGAGAGGCCCTGCAGCACTTCCTTGATCTGGCCACGCATGCTCTGGCGCAGTTCGACATCGAGACGCGACAAGGGCTCGTCGAAGAGGAAGCAATTGGGGTCGCGGACGATGGCGCGGGCCATGGCGGCGCGCTGCTTTTCGCCCTCGGATATCTGGTTCGGCAGCCGGTCGAGAACGTGCTCCAAGTGGAGGATCGCGGCGACGCGGTTGACGCGGGCAGTCCGGTCAGCCCTGGAAATGCCGTCATGATAGAGCGGGAAGGCGATGTTCTCGCCGATCGATGCCGACGGGTAGAGCGCGTAGAACTGGAACACCATGGCGATGTCGCGCTTTTCGGGCGGCAAGTTGTTCATCACCTTGCCGGCGATGACGACCTCGCCGTCAGTGACGCTTTCCAGCCCGGCGATGACGCGCAGGGTCGTCGTCTTGCCACAGCCGGACGGGCCGAGAAGGCAGACGACCTCACCGGCGGCCACCGACAGGTCAACGTCCTTGACCGCGGTGAAGGAGCCGAAACGCTTGGTGACTTTGCGGAGTTCGATGGTTGACATCTCAGCGCTTCACGGTGCCGAAGGTAACGCCGCGCAACAGATGGTTTTGCAAGAAGAAGGTGACCAGAAAGACTGGGACGAGGAACAGGGTTTCGATGGCGGCAAGCAAAGTCCAGTCGGTGCCGCGTCCACCCGACGACACGGCCTGGTTCATGGCGACCGGGACCGTTCTCGTGTCAGGCCCCGAGAGCAACAGGGCGAAGAGGAACTCGTTCCAGGTGAGGATCAGGCCGAACACGAACGTGGCGGCGAGCCCGGCAATGACCTGGGGCAGGCAAATCTTGAAGAACACCCGCATTCCGGACGATCCGTCGATGCGGGCGGCATCCTCGACGTCTGGCGACAATTCATCGAAGAAGCTCTTCATCATCCAGATGGTGAAGGCCAGGTTGAAGGCGGTGTAGAGCATGATGATGCCGAGATACGAGCCCGACAGGCCCACTACGCGGAACATCAGGATCACCGGAATGATCACCACAATCGCCGGCAGCATCCGCGTGGTCAGGATGATGAACAGGTAGGTGTCATTGCCTTTCAGCGGATAGCGCGAGAAGCCGAAGGCCGCCAGGGTGCCGATGACCAGCGCCAGCAGCACCGACGCCGAGGCGATGAAGATCGAGTTGAAGAAATAACGGTCGAATCCTGTCGCTTCCGGGGCACCGTCCGGCGTCATCGAGCGGGAAAAGACGGACCCAAAATTTTCGAGCGTGGGCTTGAATACAAAATGGTCCGGAATCAAGCCGAACAGCGACGTGGGCGACAGCGTCGGAGGCACCAGGAGCGCGTCGCCCTGCGGTTTGAAGGCGGTGAATATGATGAACAGCACCGGCAGAAAATAGATAAAGGCGACGACGGCCACGGCGAGCGTCCGCCCCCAGCCGGCCTTGTCTACTCCGCTGGCCCTGCCGAAGCCGAGCTTTCCCAATATCGATTCGGCCACGGGTCAGGCTCCCTTCGTACGGCGGTTTGCGAGGTACAGGTAGAGGTTGGTGAGAACGATCACCATGAACAGCATCAGATAGGAGATCGCCGCGCCCTCACTCGTCTTGTTCTGCTCGTTGGCGATGCGGATCAAGTGATAGGAGATCGTCAGTGTGTCGTTGCCGCCCTTGGTGAGGAGGATGACGAGATCCGCCAGCTTGAATGCCTCGATGGTGCGGAAGAGAAGGGCCAACATCAGAAGGCCGCGGATGTAGGGGAAGGTGATCATCCAGAATTGCCGCCAGCTGGAAATACGGTCGATGGCAGCGGCCTCGTAAAGGTATTTCGGCACCGAGACGAGGCCCGCCAGCACAAGGAGCATGACGAAGGGCGACCACATCCATGCGTCGGCGAAAACGATTCCCGCCACGGCACCGACTTTGTTGCTCATCAGGATGAACTGGTTGCCGGAGATGGAATTGATGACGTAGCTGAGAATCCCGAATGTCGGGTCATAGTAGTAGGTGAAGAACACGCCAGAGGCGACAACCGAAAGCATCATCGGTGTCAGCACCAGGATCAACAAATACTTGCGCAGCGGAAATTGCTTGGCGAACAGGATGGCCAGCAGAAAGCCGACGATCATCTGCGCGGAGACGGTGAACACGACGAACATGGCGGTATTGATCAGCGCGCCCCAAGTCGCGTGAGCAGCGAGATCGTTGGTAAGGATCCGGACGTAGTTCCCGAGTCCGACGAAGCGGATCGTCTGCTGGTTTGCCTGGTAGGCGAAGAACGAAAGGCCCAGCGACCACAGCAGGGGGAAGATATTCATCACAAACAGAACGGCGATTGCCGGAGCGACCAGCAGGGCGCCGAAGTAGTGGCGGCGATACGCGTTGACGGTAAATGCGGCCGCGACCAACGCCGCCGCGGCGCCCACCACCCAGAAGGAGACAGCCGCCGGCAAGCCCGCCATTGATATGGCCGACACGACGACAGCGACAGCGATGGCGAGTTTCCAGTTGTGGGCAACAACCGCGGTAAGGCGTGGTGTCAGCAGCGTGCTTGAAACAGCGGTCATGAGAGTCCGAAATATGGAGCGCCTGACGTGGCAATGATGGGGAGCGGCTTTTGCCCGCTCCCCGCAGCTATGTTGGAAGGTTACTGGATAAGGCCAGCGTTCTTCAGGAGGTCCTCCTGGAACTTGGCGATGTTATCCAGGGTGGTCTTGGCGTCCTGCTTGCCAGTGATGGCTAGGTCGTACTGGTCCTGCTGCTGGGTGAGCAGTTCGAAGAACTGCGGCACGTGCCACATGTCCTTCTGCCAGTCGAGCGAGTTCGCCCAGGCGCGGTCCCACGGACGATAGGTCACGTATTTCGGATCGCTGTAGACCGACTTGATCGCGGACTGGCCGCCGGCGGCGGCGAACTGGTGCTGGATATCGGGCGAGAGCCACCACTTCACGAAGCCCACCGCTTCCTTGATTTGCTCAGGCGTCGTCCAGGTGGTGAGAACGAAAGGCTGTCCGCCGATCTGTGACGTACGATTCACCTTGCCGTCGGGGCCGCGCAGGCCTGGCGCCAATCCGAACACCAGCTTGTCGGCAACCTTCGACGTCTTGGGATCGAGCGAGGCTTCGCCGAGACCGATCCAGTCGATGTTCATGGCCACCTTGCCTTCACGGAACAACTGGTCCGAGACGAAGATGTCCATGGTGCCGGTCTTGACCACGGGCGGCATGTACTTCAGCAATTTGAGGAAATGCTCCATGCCCTCGATGGACTTCGGGGAGTTTACGACGCCTTCGGCATGTCCGGTCGGGGCCTTGGTTTCATCCCAGATGCCGCCGCCATGCTGCCAGACAAACGTGTGGACCGAGCTCGTCGAGAAGTCGTAGCCTTTGCCTGCCTGATAGGCGATGCCGTAGAAATCGTCATCCAGCACCTGGCCGGCGAGCTTGTCGCCCTTCTTGCGCTGGAAGAATTCGCCAACATGCTCGAACGTGTTCCAGTCCATGGCGTCGATTTCTTCGCCGGTGCAGGGCAGCTTCTCATTGTACTTCGCCTTGAAGGCGGCCTGCTCGTCGTCGTTGCAGAGCACGTCCTTGCGGCCGTAGGTGACCAGCACGTCCGGGAACTGCGGGAAGCCGTAGTAGTTCGGCGTGCTGTTGGGATAGGTCGAGTAGGCGTTGAGCACGGCGGGATGCATCGACTCCATCGTCGCCTTGAGTTCCGGGTCGGCATCGATGAGATCGTTGATCTTGCGGAAGTAGCCGCCTTCGACGAAGGCGCCCAGCCACTGCGAGTCCGACACGATGAAGTTGTACTTCTTTTCGCCCGAGGTCAACGAGGCGTTGACGCGGGTGTAGAAATCCGGCCACGGAATGAAGTCGACATCGAGCTTCACGGTATTGCCAGACTTGGGCTTGTACTGCTCGTCGAAGAACTTCTTCATAATGCGGGTCGGGGGCCAATCCGGCACCGCCATCGTCAACGTCACTTCTTCGGCAGAGGCATAGGTCACGCCTCCCACCAGTAGCGTGGCAGCGAAGCTTGCGGCTGTCGCTAGCCCTTTCACTTTGGTCATCGCCGTCATTCGCGTTTCCTCCCTTGGTTAACCGGATTGCTTCTCGCCGTTCGCGTCAGGTCATTGCCTGGCCGCTCACGGCGTGGAAGACGTGGATTTTCCTGTTATCGATGGCGATCGATGCCGAATCGCCGGTCCTGATGCTGGCGGCGATCGCTTCCGGCAGCACCATGCGCAACATCTCGCCGCCGGCCTCGACCGAGACGATCGTGATGTCGCCGAGCGGTTCGACCAGATGCACCTTCGAGGCAACCCCGGCTTCGCCCTTGGCGGCGAGCCGAATGTCGCTCGGGCGAATGCCGATCAGCGCGGCCTCGCCGGCATCGGCAGTCTTTGGCGCCGTCGCCGGAACCAGAGTCCCGAGCGGCGTGTCGAAAGACCTGGTGTCGGCGCGCACCGAGGCCGTGAACAGATTCATGTGCGGCGAGCCGATCTTGCTGGCGACATAGGTATGGATCGGCTGCTCGTAAAGCTCGTCCGGCGTGCCGATCTGGACGATGCCGCCATCGCGCATGACGGCGATCGTCTCGCCCATCGAGAGAGCCTCGAGCTCGTCGGGCGTGGCATAGATCACGGTCATGCCGAACTGGCGGTGCAGCCGCTTCAGCTCGGCGCGCGTCTCGTGCCGAAGCTTGGCGTCGAGATTGGTGAGCGGCTCATCGAGGAGAAGAATCTTTGGCCGGCGGATCAGGGAGCGGCCGAGCGCGACGCGCTGCTGCTCTCCGCCGGACAGGGTTGCCGGCTTGGCCTTCAGGCGGTGTGTCAGCTTCAGGATCTCGGCGGTCTCTTTCACCCGCTTGTCGATCTCGGCGCGCGCGGCTTTCTCCTCGCGCAGCGGATAGGCGAGATTGTCGTAGACCGTGAGGTGGGGGTAAAGCGCGAAAGACTGGAAGACCATCGAGATGCCGCGGCCGGCGATCGGCGCATGGGTCATGTCGCGGCCGCCGATCTCAAGCGTGCCGGAGTCGGCCTGGACGAGGCCGGCGATAGTGCGCAGCGTCGTCGTCTTGCCAACCGAGCTCGGCCCGAAGAGTACGAAGAAGCGGCCTTCGTCGACGGCGAAGCTCAGGTCGTTGATGGCGCGCACGGATCCATAGGCTTTGCTGAGCCCATCGAGGCGCAGCGCAATCCCCTTGCCGGCACTGGCGCGAGGCGACGTCTGCGTCACGATGCGCCACCTCGTGCGGACGGAACACGCGCCATCCGTGTGATCCTCCTCGCCCTGCCGAAATGGACTGCGGCTGTCATTCCCGATCCGCCTTTTCTTTCCTAATCTGGTATTACCAATTTAAGATGCTCGTCAAGCGCTTTCTTAAAATTTGCCGTCACCAAAATAAGCTGAAAACGTCCGCTATATGTTGGTATTTCCTTCATTTTTGGCAATTCTCCACCTTCATCCCGTTCGCAAAACGCCAATCCCCAAAATCACTGAAATCGCCGACCTTCAAATCTGGTCGAACCAGATTCGCTCCGAGCTACCGCGGCGACCGCCCCGGATTGCCCTCGACGACCCCCCAATCCGGTCCGCGTCGGGAGAAGTCTCATATCCTGCATCCGCCTTCGTCCAGCCCTCCTCCATGCCCAACTCACGCCGCCACCACCCCTGGTCAGGATGGCGTCCGGAGTCGCGCCTGGCGCACCAGCGCTGAGGCCGCCCACCGGGCGACGGCCAGGGTCTTGCCGCTGTCCAGGCCCCAGATGTCCTTCAGCACAATCAGCAGTTCGACGCCGAAAATCAGCGACAGCGCCTGCGCCAGGCGCTCGAATTCGCGCGGCGGCAGCTCGCCCCTCAGTGGCGCGATCGCCTCCTTCAGCAAGTCGATGCGGTGGCCGCGGGTAAAAGCCGGCTCGCCGCCCAGCGTGCCGGCCTGGCGCCTCGCCCACTGGTCGAGCGACAGCTTCAGGGCCGCCTTGAACGTCGCCTCGAAGGCCTCGATGCGCGGCATGGCGGTGTCGAACAGGTCGGCGACCCGGCGCTCGGCATCGGCGGAGGTCGATTGCCAGGTGAGGATTGGGCCGAGCCCCTCGTCGACGACAGCCTTCACCAGCGCCGCCTGGCTGGGGAAATAGCGATAGGCCGTGGCGCGCGAGACTTCCGCCGCTTCGGCAACCTCGCTGACCGACGGCGTGATGCCCGCCTGCATCAGCCTTGTCGCCGTCTCCAGCATAAGCCGTTTCGTGCGCGCGCGGGGCCCACGCTCCAGCGCCTGGCCGCTACCCCGCTCGGCGTCTTCGCCTGCTGTCGATTGTTGACGTGAGACATCCATGTCAATACGATACGCGCGTCTCAAAAATTTGCAATGACCTTCGCATCGTCGGGCGGCCGGGCAATGAGCGGAGGGGCGCAGCGTTGCGCCGGCCTGGATTGGGGAACGCAATGAAGCGCATCTATGTGGTGGGCACGGCTGACACCAAGGGCGAGGAACTCGCCTTCCTGGCGGATGCGATAGCCGCCACGGGCGCCGTCGTTTCGCGCGTCGATGTCGGGACGCGCGACCCAACCGTCGCGGTGGACATCCCGGCGAAAGACATTGCCGGCCATCACCCCGGCGGTCGTGACGCCGTGCTCGGCGGCAACGACCGTGGCGCTGCGGTCGCCGCCATGGGCATCGCCTTCGCCCGCTTTGTCCAATCGCGAAACGACATTGCCGCCATGATCGGTATTGGCGGTGGCGGCGGCACTTCGATCATCACGTCGGGCATGCGCGCGCTGCCGCTCGGCCTGCCGAAGATCATGGTCTCGACGCTCGCCTCCGGCGACACCGCGCCCTATGTCGATGTCTCCGACATCGTCATGATGCCATCGGTGACCGACATGGCCGGGTTGAACCGGATTTCCCGTGTCGTCCTGCACAACGCCGCCCAGGCGATATCAGGCATGGCGGCAAGGCCGGCGCCGCCGGCCGATGGCAAACCGTCGATCGGCCTCACCATGTTCGGCGTTACCACGCCTTGCGTGACCGCCATCGCCGACCAGCTTCGCTCGACCTATGACTGCATGGTCTTCCACGCCACCGGCACCGGTGGCCGCAGCATGGAGAAGCTGGCCGACAGCTGCCTGCTGTCGGGGGTGATCGACATCACCACGACCGAGGTCTGCGACCTGCTGTTCGGCGGCGTGCTGCCGGCGACCGAGGATCGTTTCGGTGCGATCGCCCGCACCGGGCTGCCCTATGTCGGCTCGGTCGGCGCGCTCGACATGGTCAACTTCTGGGCGCCGTCGACGATCCCGGAGCACTATCGCGGACGGTTGGTGTACGAACACAATCCGAACGTCACGCTGATGCGCACCACGGCGCAGGAGTGCCGCGCAATCGGCGAATGGATCGGCACCAGGCTCGCCCTCTGCGAGGGGCCGGTGCATGTCCTCATTCCGGAAAAAGGTGTCTCGGCGCTCGACATCGAAGGCGGTGCTTTCTTCGATCCAGAGGCCGACGCCGTTCTGTTCGAAGCCATCGAGCGCTCCATCCAGCCGAACGACATGCGCCGCGTGACGCGCCTGCCGCTGCACATCAACGACCCCGAATTCGCCAAGGCCGCGGTTGCGGCCTTTCTCGACATCGCCAGACAGTGAGATCCAAGACATGCCCGCCATACCGCGCAAGGACATACTGAAGAAATTCAGGGCAATGATCGAAAAGGGCGTGCCGATCGTCGGCGGCGGCGCCGGCACCGGCCTGTCGGCCAAGGCCGAGGAAGCCGGCGGCATCGACCTCATCATCATCTACAATTCCGGCCGCTACCGCATGGCCGGGCGTGGCTCGGCCGCCGGCCTGCTCGCCTATGGCAATGCCAACGAGATCGTCAAGGAGATGGCCTATGAGGTGCTGCCGGTGGTCAAGAAGACGCCGGTGCTGGCCGGCGTCAACGGCACCGACCCGTTCGTCATCATGCCGCTGCTTCTCGCCGAGCTGAAGACGATGGGCTTTTCCGGCGTGCAGAACTTTCCCACCATCGGCTTGTTCGACGGTCAGATGCGGCAAAGCTTTGAGGAGACCGGCATGGGTTTTGGGCTCGAGGTCGAGATGATCGCCGAGGCGCATAAGCTCGACCTGCTGACCACGCCCTATGTCTTCAACCCCGATGAGGCCCGCGCCATGACAAAAGCCGGCGCCGACGTCGTCGTCGCCCATATGGGGGTGACGACCGGCGGCTCGATCGGCGCCACCTCGGCCAAGTCGCTCGACGATTGCGTTGTCGAGATCGATGCGATTGCCAACGCGGCCCGTTCGGTGCGCAAGGATGTGATCCTGCTTTGCCATGGCGGGCCGATCTCGATGCCGGATGACGCGCGCTATATTCTCGACCGCTGCAAGGGCCTGCACGGCTTCTATGGCGCAAGCTCGATGGAACGGCTGCCGGCGGAAGCCGCGATCGCCAAACAGACGGCTGATTTCAAGGCCGTCTCGCTTCATGACCAGAAGAAAAAGAAGGGATGAGAGATGACCGACAAGAGCAAGATGTTTGTCTCCCCCAAGGACGTCAGCGCCTTCGGCTTCGACTGGGGCAGGCTGGCGCTGACCGTGGCGCCCGAAGTGAATGGCGCAACCCGCTTTTCCGGCGGTGTCGTCGACCTGCCCTCCGGCAAGGGCCACACACGCCACAACCATCCGGGCGCAGAGGAAATCATCTTCGTCATCTCAGGCAACGGCGAGCAGATGGTCGAGGACGAGAAGGGCAATCCGGTGGTCGAGAAGGTCGGCCCCGGCTGCACCATCTACGTGCCGGAAAGCCGTTTTCACTCGACGCTCAACACCGGTGATGGGCCAATGCAGCTTTTCGTCGTCTATTCACCGGCCGGGCCGGAACTGGTGCTGCGCGAGCTGCCGGATTTCAGGTTGCTGCCGCCGGGCGACAAATAGGTTTTCCGGACAGCACCTGCCATCCGCCTATGAAGCGCCACCCCTGTTCCACCCCCGGCCCCGGTCGCCGAACATCACATAGCCGGTGTCCGTCACCGCCAGTGTATCCTCCAGCTTGATGAAGCCGCGCGTCGGGTGAAGCATGGTCGTCTCGACCGACAGCACCATGTTCTTTTCCAGCGGCTTGGCCGCGTAGGTGCCTTCATAGGTCACCGGATGGTTGGTCATCAGGAACGGCGCTTCGTGCGTGATCAGGCCCATGCCGTGGGCGAAGAAATCCGTATAGGTCGCGACCTTCGAGGCCTTCAGCACACCCTCGGCGTGCGAAATCATGTCGCCGCCCAGCGTGCCCGCCCTGACCTTGGAGAACGCCGCCTGCTGCACCGCCTCGACCTCGGCCAGCAGGTCTTCGAGTTCGGCATCCGGTTCGCCCAGAATGCCCATGCGGCAGAGGTCGCCGATATAGCCGTGATAGTTGCCGCCGGAATCGATCGACAGCACCTCGCCCTTCTTCCACGCCTGCGGTGAAGCGGCGCGGTTATGGCTGGAGCCCAGCGTCAGCAGGCAATATTCGAAATGCGCGCCGCGATTGGTCTCTTCGCGCCGAAGCTGCTCGATGATGTCGGTCTTGGTCGTGCCTTCGCCTGCCCAGGCGATTGTGGCCAGCATGGAATCGGTGATCAGTTCGGAAGCGGTGCGCAGCTTCTCCAGCTCTGCATCGGTCTTGATGGCGCGCATGCTCTCCAGCATGGCTGTCACATCGATCAACTTGGCGTCCGGCAATGCCTTGCGGATCAGCGTGTAGGCATCCGACGGCAGGAAGCTCGGCTCGATGCCGATGCGGGCGCCCGTTTTGCCGATCTTCCGCAGGTGCTCGACGGCGAGGTTGGCTGCGTCGAGCGTGCCCCAGCAGGCGGCGTGCAGGGTCGGTGTCCAGAATGGGTTGTTCTGGTGCTCGGCGCCTTCCATGCGATTGCCGATATAGGCGGCATGGTCGGGTCCGCCCTTCTCATAGATGACGACAGGCAAATAGCGGCTGTGGCCGATCGCATCCATGGCGGCGAAGAAGATGAACTTATAGCCGCCCAGCAGATACTGCGTGTTGTGCTTGGAGGTCGCCAGCAGCACATCGATGCCGGCCTCCTCCATCAGCCGGTCGACCCTTGCCTGGTCGAACGGGATATTGCTGACGGCACCCTTGCCCTGAGCAATGTTCATCTCTCTCTCCCTGAATTGCCTGAGATCGCCGGCCGTTTGCTCCCGGTCCCTTGGCTGTGGATCAAATCTGCACCATTTCGCTCGCTCTGGTCTAGCCAGAAACACGCGAAATGGCCTGCATCAATCTCACCATCACGTTATATCAGCGCATTCAACAAAATCTGGTCCTACCAGATCGATCGAATTGAACCGCTCCTCCAAACTGGTCCAGCGGACGAAAATTTCAAAGCCAAGCAAGGATGCGCCAATTCCGTCTCTGGCGAAACCTTCGGCAAGGCTCATAATCGCCACCGCAAGGACGCTGGCGGGCTCGCCGGCGTTCGAGGGGATTGGCGCACCCGGTTGGGTTGCGGAGAGGACGGAGTTCGATCATGTCAGGTTTCACGATTTCCAGACGCCAGATGCTTGCCAGCTCGGCAATGCTGCTGGCCTCCACCGCCATGCCGACATTCGGCTGGGCGCAGACGCCGAAGAAGGGTGGGCGCCTGGTGCTTGCCGCCGATTCAGAGCCGCGCAACCTCAACCCGGCGATCGTCGCCTCCAACGGCGTCTTTTTCATCTCCAGCAAGATCGTCGAAACGCTGGCTGAAGCCTCCTTCGACGGCAAGGACGGGCTTGCGCCGCGGCTGGCCTTGAGCTGGGAAGGCGCTGCCGACGGGCTCTCCGTCACGTTCAAACTGCGCGATGGCGTCAAATGGCATGACGGCAAGCCGTTCACCTCGGCCGATGTCGCCTTCTCGGCATTGCAGGTATGGAAGCCTCTGCAGAATCTCGGTCGCACCGTGTTCAAGGATCTCGCTGCCGTCGACACGCCGGATGATCTCACCGCCGTGTTCAAATTCGCCAAGCCCACCCCGTTCCAGCTGATCCGCAACGCGCTGCCGGCGCTGAGCAGCGTGGTGCCGAAGCACATCTACGAGGTGGGCAAGATCGAGGACAACCCGGCCAACAACGCGCCGATCGGCACCGGGCCGTTCAAATTCGGCGAATACAAGGCTGGCCAGTATTACCGGCTGACGAAGAACACGGATTACTGGGGCAAGGACGAGCCCTATCTCGACGAGATCATCTATCAGGTGCTGCCCGACCGCACGTCGGCGGCGAGTGCACTGGAAGCTGAAGAGATCCAGCTCGCCGCCTTTTCCGCCGTGCCGCTGGCCGACCTCGACCGCATCTCCAAGGTGCCGGGCCTCAAGGTGATCTCCAAGGGCTATGAGGGGTTGACCTATCAGCTCGTCGTTGAGATCAACCATCGCCGCAAGGAGCTGGCCGACCTCAAGGTGCGCCAAGCGATCGCGCATGCCATCGACAAGGATTTCGTCGTCAAGACGGTGTTCCTCGGCTATGCCGCCACCGCCACCGGTCCGGTGCCCAAGAACGATCCGCAATTCTACACCGCCGACGTGCCGACCTATGCCTTCGACGTCGCCAAGGCCAACGCGCTGCTCGACGAGGCCGGCTACAGGCGAGGCGCCGACGGCAACCGCTTCTCGCTAAAGCTTTTGCCGGCGCCCTATTTCAACGAGACCAAGCAGTTCGGCGACTATCTGCGGCAGGCACTCGCTGCCATCGGCATCGATGCCCAGCTGGTCAACAACGACTCGGCAGCGCACATCAAGGCCGTCTACACCGACCACGCCTTCGACCTCGCGGTCGGCCCGCCCGTGTTCCGCGGCGACCCTGCGATCTCGACAACCATCCTGGTGCAGAGCGGCATTCCTGACGGCGTGCCGTTCTCCAACCAGGGCGGCTACAAGAACGACGCGCTCGATGCCCTCATCGCCAAGGCATCCGAGACCCTCGACACCACGGCCCGCACCGACCTCTACAAGGAATTCCAGAAACAGGTGGCCGCCGACCTGCCGTTGATCAACGTCGCCGAATGGAGCTTCATCAGCGTCGCGCGCGACACCGTCGGCAACATTGCCAACAACCCGCGCTGGGCGGTGTCGAACTGGGCGGACACCTATTTGGAATCGTGACACATTTGCGCGGATGAATATTCGCGGCGAAATCGGTGTTGAAACACGGGCTAAGGCCGCGTTCCTTCACACCCCCCTCTGTCCTACCGGACATCTCCCCCGCAAGGGGGGAGATCGGCGGCTTCGCCGACGGCGCTTCTTTTTCTGCGTGACCACATCGGAGATTGGCGAAAGCAGAGGTGACATCCAATCTCCCCCCTTGCGGGGGAGATGTCCGGCAGGACAGAGGGGGGTGCCTAGACACCGCACTTCTCTCAATCGGCACGGCGTCATGTCATCCCCATGACCCGCGCCCTCACACTACTCCGTCGTCGCCTGGTCGGCAGCATCTTCGTGCTGCTGATCGTCATTGTCGGCACCTTCCTGCTGCTCGAAGCAGCGCCCGGCGACGCGGTCGACGCCTACATGGTCTCGACCGGCGGCGACGCCGGCATGATCGAACTGCTGCGTCATCGCTGGGGCCTCGATCAGTCGGAGCTGACACGGCTGGCCAACTATCTCTGGGCGCTGCTGCATCTCGATCTCGGACAGTCGGTGACGTTCTCCCGGCCGATCCGCGACGTGATCCTCGAGCGGCTGCCCACCACACTGCTGCTGATGGTCAGCGCCACCGCACTCTCTTTCGGGCTGGGCTCGGCACTCGGCGTCTACGCAGGCGCCAGACCGGGCAGTTTTCGCGACCGCTTGCTGTCGATCGGCTCGCTGGCGCTCTATGCCGTGCCTGGTTTCTGGCTCGGTCTGGTGCTGATTGTCGTCTTTGCCGTCGACCTGCGCTGGTTGCCGATCGGCGGCATCGAAACCCTGGCGTCGGACAAGACCGGCCTCGACCGTGCCGCTGACATCGCCACCCACCTCATCCTGCCGGTTTCGGCGCTGGGCTTCATCTATCTGGCGCTCTATCTGCGCATGATGCGTGCCGGCATGGCAGAAGTCTGGCGGCAAGATTTTGTGCTGGCCGCCCGCGCCAAGGGGCTGTCCCGCCGCCGCATCGTCCTCGCCCACGTCGCCCGCAACGCACTCTTGCCACTGGTCACCATGCTCGGCCTGCAGTCGGCGCAAATGCTCGGCGGTAGCGTCGTCATCGAGAGCGTCTTTTCCGTGCCCGGCCTCGGCCGGCTGGCGCAGGAAGCGGTGGCCGCGCGGGACACCCCGCTACTGCTCGGGATTATTCTCACCAGCGCCGTCCTGGTCATCGTCATCAACCTGCTCGTCGACATCGCTTATGCCTTTCTCGATCCGCGCGTCGGCGCCGGCGAGGCCGGCACATGAGCCCGCTCCGCTGTTTTCTGCGCACACCCGAGGCTGTCGCCGGCGCCATCCTCCTGGCGGCGCTGATTGCCATGGCGCTGTCGGCAGCGCTGCTGTTTCCCGGTGACCCGCAAGCCATCGCCGGACCAGCGCTGCTGCCGCCGTTTCAGGACTGGTCGCTGCCGCTCGGCACTGATCGCCTCGGTCGTGACGTGCTGGCCGAGTTATTCCATGGCGCCCGCACCTCGCTCGCCGTCGGGCTGGCGGCAGCGGCGGCGGCGCTCGCCATCGGCTCCGTGGTTGGCACGCTGGCCGGCTTTGCCGGTGGCCTCGTCGACGAGGTGCTGATGCGCATCACCGACGCTTTCCAGACCGTGCCTGGCTTCCTGCTGGCGCTGGCCTTCGTCAGCGTCGTCGGACCGTCGCTCGGCATCGTCGTGATTGCCATCGCGCTCGGCACCTGGCCCGGCCCGGCGCGTGTCGCGCGCGCCGAGGTCCTCTCCATTCGGGAGCGCGATTATGTTGCCGGTGCCAGGGTCATCGGCATGCATCCGCTGGCGATCGCTTTTCGCGAGGTGCTGCCCAACGCCTTGCCGCCGGTGCTGGCCATGTCCTCGGTGATCGTCGCCGCCGCGATCCTCACCGAGGCAGCCTTGTCCTTCCTTGGCCTGGGCGATCCCAACCGGGTGACCTGGGGCGGCATGATCGCCGAAGGCCGCGCCGTGCTGCGCACCGCGCCCTTCCTGTCGATCGTCCCGGGCATTGCACTGGTGCTGACGGTACTGGGTGTCTATCTCGCCGGTGAAGGCATCGTCGAAACGACAGCCGTAAGACGAGGCCTGTCGTGACCGCGCTGGCTTCGATCCGCGACCTGACGGTGACCTACCGCCGCGACGGCAACGAGGTCGCTGCGCTGAAGACTATCAACCTCGACATCGTCGCTGGTGAACGCCTGGCCATCATCGGCGAAAGCGGTTCGGGCAAGAGCACGCTGGCATTGGCGATTGCCGGGCTGATGCCGCGGTCTTCCCGGATTGAAGGCCGCGTTGACTGGCTCTTGCCATCGTCGCCATCCTCTGGTGCCAAGGCGCCCCTCGGCGGCCGAGACATCGGCTTCGTCTTCCAGGATCCGTCCGCCAGCCTCGATCCCGTCATGACTGTCGGCAAGCAGATCGCGGAAGTGGCATACACCCATCTCGGCCTGACATGGCCGCAGGCGTACGCGAAGGCAAAGAGCCTGCTTGAACGCGTCCGCCTGCCGGACCCGGACTCGGCCCTACAGGCCTTTCCGCATCAACTCTCCGGCGGCCAGAAGCAGCGAATAGCGATCGCTGCCGCGATTGCGGCGGGTCCGAAATTGCTGATCGCCGACGAGGCGACCAGCGCGCTCGACACCATCTTGCAGGCCGAGATCGTCGCTTTGATCCGGCGGCTGGTGGCAGAGGACGGCATGACGCTGCTGTTCATCAGCCACGACATCGCGCTGGCGGCCGAGCTTGCCGAGCGCATTGCCGTATTCCGTCATGGTGAACTGCTCGAGCTCGGAATGACGGCACAGATCGTTGGTGCGCCAACCCAGGCCTATACGCGCACGCTGCTCGATGCCCATATCGGCCTCGACGCCGCGCCGCTGCTCAACCGAGCCGGGCTCGACGCATGAGCTTGCTCACGGTTTCCAACCTCACCAAGAGCTACCGTTGCGGCAGCAAGACCATCGCTGCCGTCGACGATGTCTCCTTTCATATCGACCCCGGCGAAACGCTGGCGCTGGCAGGACCGTCCGGCAGCGGCAAATCGACGATCGCGCGGCTGGTGCTGCGGCTGATCGAACCGGATGCAGGCCGTATCGAATTCGAAGGCAATGATTTCCTGGCTTTGAGTGGCGCAGCACTCCGGGCGCGACGCACCCGCCTGCAGATGGTGTTCCAGGACCCCCTTGCCGCCTTCAACCCGCGCGCGACGGTGGCGCGTGTGCTCGACGACCCCTTGCGTATCCATGGAATCGCCGCCCGCGCCGAGCGCCCGCGCCGCATCGCCGCCTTGCTGGAGCGCGTCGGGCTGACCGCTGATGTCGCCCCGCGCGCCATCCATGAAATCTCCGGCGGCCAGCGCCAGCGCGTCGCCATCGCTCGCGCCATCGCGACAAAGCCGTCGCTGATCGTGCTCGACGAAGCGGTGTCGGCGCTCGATGTCTCGGTGCGTGGGCAGATCCTAGAATTGCTGCTCGACCTGCAACGCCAGGAACGGATCGCCTATGTCTTCATTTCACATGATCTCGGCGTCGTCCGGGCGATCGCCCACCGCGTTGTCCTCCTCGAAGGCGGCCAAATTGCTGAGAGCGGCGATGCCCGGACCGTCATCGACGCGCCGCAATCTGCCATCGGCAAGGCGCTGGTGGCAGCCGCGCCAAGATTGAACAGGATCCGACCATGACCCCGAACCGAAGGACCGCGCCGGCGAAAACCGAGATCCGGCTTTCGGGACAAGACCGTGGTCGAACAACAAGCCAGGACCCAACATGACCAACCCCGAAACCAGAGCTGAAAGACTGTCGCGCGAACTCGATTCCGCCTTTCGCAACCGTGCCGATCTCTATCGTCTGTTACTCGAAGAACTGACTGGAGAGCTCGGTGCGGAACGAGCCGAAGCGATCATGATCCGCGCCATCGAACAGCGCGGCAAGGAAGTGGCCGCAGCCGCCTTCGCCAGCTTCGGCGCCAACGATGCACGCGCGATCGGCGAAGCCTTCCTGGCCATCAGCCCTGACGGCGGTCGCATGTATCCGACCGATGTCGAACGCAGCGATAACCGCATCGCCTTCAAGGTCAGACGCTGCCCGCTGAAGGACGCCTGGGTCGAGGTCGGGCTCAGTGACGAGAAACTTGCCACGCTCTGCCGTATTGCCGGCGCCTTCGACCGCGGCCTGTTCGAGGCGACCGGTGTGCGTTTCGACAACGTCACCTGGACGCCGGGCCACGGCTCCGGCTGCTGCCACATCGCGCTGACCAACAGGGCGGGCGATCAGGAGGCAGACGATACTCGACGCGCCTCATCGAACTGAAGGACGTCGGCAACGCCGACGCTGTTCGAAAGAAGCCTGACAAGATCGGCCGGGCTTGGTTGAACCTTCGTTCGATCAGTAGCCGACGGTGAAGCGCTGCCTGACGTGGGCCGGCTTCTCGATCTCGTCGACCATGACGATGGCGTAGTCCTCGAACGAAATGCTGCTGCCCTTGTCCGAAGCAAGAAGCGTGTCCTTGCCGAGACGGAATTGGCCGGTGCGCTCCCCAGGAACGAACATGGCGGACGGCGACAGGAACGTCCAGTCGAGGTCACCGACGGTCGTCAGCCTGTCCAGGAAGTCGGCGCCCTTCTGCGCTTCAGCCTTGTAGATCGCCGGGAATTCCGGCGTATCGACCAGACGCTTGCCGGGTGCGACTTCGAGACTGCCGGCACCGCCGACAATGAGATAGCGCTTCACGCCGGAGGCGCGCACGGCAGTGATCAGCGCGTCGGCATCGCTGTCCAGAAAATGCACGGCGCTGATCACCACATCATGGCCGCGGATCAGGTTGGCGAGGCCTTCCTTGTCGAAGACATCGCCCTTCCTGGCTGTCACGCCCGGCAGCGCCGCGATCCTTTCCGGGTTACGGGCAATGCCGGTGACCGTGTGGCCGCGATCGGAGAGTTCCCTGAGAAGGCGCGAACCGACAGCGCCTGATGCGCCGATGAGAGCGACTTTTGCCATGTCTTTTCCGTTTCCTTGTTGGAGATTGCTGGTGGATGGATCATGCCGCGATGTGGGCGACGAGATTGTCGAAGCTGCCGAACAGTGCATTCGATCCGATGAGCCGGGGCGCGTCGTTGCGCATGACCGCCAGAGCGGGCACGCCATCGGCATGCAGGCGCTGGAACAGCGCGCGGCCACGGCCGACCAACTCGCGGTGGGCCGTCATCAGCTCTTCCGTCGGCGTCTTCAGCAGGTCGCCGGCGCTCCTCATGCCGGCGGCGGCGAGCACCTGGGCAACGCCGTCGATCGTCACGATATCGCGGCCGTCGACATAGCGCGCCCGCTGGATCGTCTTCAGCGCGAAAAGTCTACGGTTGGGATCTACCAGGCTGGCAGCACTGATGCCGAGTGTGGCGGCGTGCGAGTCCAGCAAGGTGCCGCGGACATTGAGGACGTTGTATTGATAGGCCTGCGTGAACTTCTGTCCGGTGAGCCGCTCGATGCGCTGATCGTTCGCCCAGGCGTGGGCGGCAAAACCTTCATCCATCGGACGCGCGCCAGCACCCGAGAACAAGCCGGTCGGCAGCAGCTCGACGCACACGCCACCGGCCGACAGCCTGTCCAGCATCGGGGTGGCGCCATAGCACCAGCCGCAGAGCGGATCGAAGAGGTAGGTCACTTCTGAATTGCTCAAGATCGCTGCCATCCTTGGTGCGGAAATGCCGGCCACCGACCGGTCGAATGTGTTGGCGCATCCATGACAGGCGACAGCCTTGCGATAAACAGCGTCCAATAATACAAACTGTCGGATCTGATCAGACAAAAAGGCTGTCGCTTTGGCCGAACTTCTGAACCTCAATCGGCTCGCCTACTTCACCACGGTGATGGAAACCGGCTCGTTCACCGCAGCGGCTGACCGGCTTGGTGTCGCCAAGGCCGTCGTCAGTCACCAGATCGGCAAGCTCGAGGAGGAACTGGGCGCAACGCTGCTTCAGCGCACCACACGCCGGGTCACGGCGACCGAAGAGGGTCGCCTCTTCTATGATCGCGCGATGATCATCCTGCGGGAGGCAGAGGCGGCCTATGGCGAAATCTCGCACGGAGCGGTCGAGCCGAGCGGGACGCTGAGGCTAACCGCGCCGCTCGACTATGGCACCAAGGTGGTGGCCCCGGTCATGGCCGCCTATCTGAAGGCCTATCCGCATATGCGCGTCGAGGCGATCTTCGACGACGCTGTGAGCAATCTGGTGGACGACCAGATCGACCTCGGCATCCGCGTCGGCTGGCTTGCCGATTCCTCCAACCAGGCGCGCCGCCTGGGCACGATACGGCAGACCGTGGTGGCGAGCCCCACCTTCGCGGCAAGCCTGCCGCCCGACGTCAGCCCGACCCAGGCAAGATCGCTGGCCTGGGTCGGCAACGCCCAGCTGCGCGGCATCGGCCAATGGCTGTTTTCCAGGGATGGTGAAACAGTTTTGACCGAACTCAATCCGATCATCATGTGCGACAAGAGCCCCGCCGCCCTTGCCTGCGTGCTCGCCGGCATCGGACTGGGCGTATTTCCCGACTACAGCGTCAGCGATGATATCGCCGAGGGACGGCTGGTGCCGGTGTTTACCGACTGGAGCTTACCCACCGGCGGCATCCATGCCGTCTTTCCGCCGGCCCGGTTCCGGCCCGCCAAGGTGCGCGCCTTCGTCGACTTGCTCGCGGCGGCCGAGAAAAACCGATCGCGCGGCCGCACCATGGCGTGACGCCTATTCGGCGACCTGTTGCAGGACGCTGCAACAGATGGGCAATTTCCGCCGCATGGAAACGTCAGAGACAACTTACATTGATGGGAGAATCGACGGCAAGGCGTCCCAAAGCGCAACGCCCGCCGGCTTTTGGCCAGACGGGCGTTTTGTTTGATTTGGTTTCGGGGACAGGCTTTGTCTTATTTGTCCGGCTGCGTCGGCTATGCCTCCTTGCGGGGCCCCTGAGGGGTTCGAATCCATGGCCACGGTCGGCCGGACACAAAAACAGCCCGGGCTTGGCCGGGCTGTTTTAATTTGGTTGCGGGGACAGGATTTGAACCTGTGACCTTCAGGTTATGAGCCTGACGAGCTACCGGGCTGCTCCACCCCGCGTCAACTAGAAGTAAGCGCAAGCCTACGATAGGGATGGCCTACAGATAGGTAGAAGCCTGACCAAATGAAAGGGCCGCTTACGCGGCCCGTGATCCCGTTGGCGGGCCTGTTCATAAAGAGAAGATTTCTCTCCATCCGGTTTGGATGTGAGATCAACGTGCGTTTGGCAGACCTGGCAGCGACCTACTCTCCCGCGTCTTGAGACGAAGTACCATCAGCGCTGGAGCGTTTCACGGCCGAGTTCGGAATGGGATCGGGTGCAGCCGCTCCGCCATAACCACCAGGTCGGCAAAACGCACGTTGTTCGAGAAGCTTTTGAGCGAATAGCATTAGTGAGTAGCCAATAGGGATTACCTATTTTTGGCCCGTCTCGGAGCTGTTCGCTGGTCTTTTTTGTGCCTGGCTGTTCTTGGGGTCTGGCCCTTGGAAGCGAAGCTTCGCAAGGTCGACCGACCGTCGGCGCCGATGCGCCGCACCCACGTAGCGCCGCCCGCAGGGCGGAACAAGCGTGAGTGAGAACAAACCATCTGACTTCGTCAGATGGGCATAAGGAATGAGAACGATCAAGCCGATCGAACTATTAGTACCGGTAAGCTTCAAGCGTTGCCGCTCTTCCACACCCGGCCTATCAACGTGGTCGTCTTCCACGGTTCTCAGGGAATACTCGTTTTAAGGTGGGTTTCCCGCTTAGATGCCTTCAGCGGTTATCCCGTCCGGATATAGCTACCCTGCTATGCGGCTGGCGCCACAACAGGTCCACCAGAGATCCGTCCATCCCGGTCCTCTCGTACTAGGGACAGATCCTTTCAATATTCCTACACCCACGGCAGATAGGGACCGAACTGTCTCACGACGTTCTGAACCCAACTCACGTACCGCTTTAAATGGCGAACAGCCATACCCTTGGGACCTGCTCCAGCCCCAGGATGCGATGAGTCGACATCGAGGTGCCAAACAACCCCGTCGATATGGACTCTTGGGGGTCATCAGCCTGTTATCCCCGGCGTACCTTTTATTCGTTGAGCGATGGCCCTTCCACGCGGGACCACCGGATCACTATGACCGACTTTCGTCTCTGCTCGACTTGTCAGTCTCGCAGTCAGGCAGGCTTATGCCATTGCACTCAGCGAACGATTTCCGACCGTTCTGAGCCCACCATCGCGCGCCTCCGTTACTCTTTAGGAGGCGACCGCCCCAGTCAAACTACCCACCATACATTGTCCCGGACCCGGATAACGGGCCGCGGTTAGACATCCATAGTAATAAGGGTGGTATTTCAAGGGTGGCTCCACCTGAGCTGGCGCCCAGGTTTCAAAGCCTACCACCTATCCTACACATGCCACTACGAATGCCAATGTAAAGCTATAGTAAAGGTGCACGGGGTCTTTCCGTCTAACCGCAGGAACCCCGCATCTTCACGGGGAATTCAATTTCACTGAGTCTATGCTGGAGACAGCGGGGAAGTCGTTACGCCATTCGTGCAGGTCGGAACTTACCCGACAAGGAATTTCGCTACCTTAGGACCGTTATAGTTACGGCCGCCGTTTACTGGGGCTTCGATTCAGAGCTTGCACCCCTCCTCTTAACCTTCCAGCACCGGGCAGGCGTCAGACCCTATACGTCGTCTTGCGACTTCGCAGAGCCCTGTGTTTTTGATAAACAGTCGCTACCCCCTGGTCTGTGCCACCCTCCTCCACTTGCGTGGAAAAGGGTCACGCTTCTTCCGAAGTTACGCGTGCAATTTGCCGAGTTCCTTCAGCATAGTTCTCTCAAGCGCCTTGGTATACTCTACCAGACCACCAGTGTCGGTTTCGGGTACGGTTTATAAGGAGGAGCTATTTCCTGGAACCACGCAGCAGCCCGTTCAATCCGATAAGATTGGACTACCTCAATGATCCGTCACTACCTCCAAGCCCACGAATATTAACGTGGTTCCCATCGACTACGCGTTTCCGCCTCGTCTTAGGGGCCGGCTAACCCTGCTCAGATTAGCTTTAAGCAGGAACCCTTGGTCTTTCGGCGGGGGAGTCTCTCACTCCCCTTACGTTACTCATGTCAGCATTCGCACTTCTGATACCTCCACCACCCCTCACGGGTATGGCTTCATCAGCTTACAGAACGCTCCGCTACCGCTCGTGATTGCTCACGAACCCTAAGCTTCGGTGTATGGCTTTAGCCCCGTTACATTTTCGGCGCAAAGACCCTTATTTAGACCAGTGAGCTGTTACGCTTTCTTTAAATGATGGCTGCTTCTAAGCCAACATCCTGGTTGTTTTGGGATCCTCACATCCTTTCCCACTTAGCCATAACTTGGGGACCTTAGCTGTAGGTCAGGGTTGTTTCCCTTTTCACGACGGACGTTAGCACCCGCCGTGTGTCTGCCGACTAGTACTCCCAGGTATTCGGAGTTTGGTTAGGTTTGGTAATCCGGTGAGGACCCCTAGCCCATCCAGTGCTCTACCCCCTGGGGTATTCGGTCGACGCTCTACCTAAATAGATTTCGCGGAGAACCAGCTATT
>NZ_NNRI01000008.1:480000-482500 GCF_002270415.1 Mesorhizobium sophorae
AACAGCCCGGGCTTGGCCGGGCTGTTTTAATTTGGTTGCGGGGACAGGATTTGAACCTGTGACCTTCAGGTTATGAGCCTGACGAGCTACCGGGCTGCTCCACCCCGCGTCAACTAGAAGTAAGCGCAAGCCTACGATAGGGATGGCCTACAGATAGGTAGAAGCCTGACCAAATGAAAGGGCCGCTTACGCGGCCCGTGATCCCGTTGGCGGGCCTGTTCATAAAGAGAAGATTTCTCTCCATCCGGTTTGGATGTGAGATCAACGTGCGTTTGGCAGACCTGGCAGCGACCTACTCTCCCGCGTCTTGAGACGAAGTACCATCAGCGCTGGAGCGTTTCACGGCCGAGTTCGGAATGGGATCGGGTGCAGCCGCTCCGCCATAACCACCAGGTCGGCAAAACGCACGTTGTTCGAGAAGCTTTTGAGCGAATAGCATTAGTGAGTAGCCAATAGGGATTACCTATTTTTGGCCCGTCTCGGAGCTGTTCGCTGGTCTTTTTTGTGCCTGGCTGTTCTTGGGGTCTGGCCCTTGGAAGCGAAGCTTCGCAAGGTCGACCGACCGTCGGCGCCGATGCGCCGCACCCACGTAGCGCCGCCCGCAGGGCGGAACAAGCGTGAGTGAGAACAAACCATCTGACTTCGTCAGATGGGCATAAGGAATGAGAACGATCAAGCCGATCGAACTATTAGTACCGGTAAGCTTCAAGCGTTGCCGCTCTTCCACACCCGGCCTATCAACGTGGTCGTCTTCCACGGTTCTCAGGGAATACTCGTTTTAAGGTGGGTTTCCCGCTTAGATGCCTTCAGCGGTTATCCCGTCCGGATATAGCTACCCTGCTATGCGGCTGGCGCCACAACAGGTCCACCAGAGATCCGTCCATCCCGGTCCTCTCGTACTAGGGACAGATCCTTTCAATATTCCTACACCCACGGCAGATAGGGACCGAACTGTCTCACGACGTTCTGAACCCAACTCACGTACCGCTTTAAATGGCGAACAGCCATACCCTTGGGACCTGCTCCAGCCCCAGGATGCGATGAGTCGACATCGAGGTGCCAAACAACCCCGTCGATATGGACTCTTGGGGGTCATCAGCCTGTTATCCCCGGCGTACCTTTTATTCGTTGAGCGATGGCCCTTCCACGCGGGACCACCGGATCACTATGACCGACTTTCGTCTCTGCTCGACTTGTCAGTCTCGCAGTCAGGCAGGCTTATGCCATTGCACTCAGCGAACGATTTCCGACCGTTCTGAGCCCACCATCGCGCGCCTCCGTTACTCTTTAGGAGGCGACCGCCCCAGTCAAACTACCCACCATACATTGTCCCGGACCCGGATAACGGGCCGCGGTTAGACATCCATAGTAATAAGGGTGGTATTTCAAGGGTGGCTCCACCTGAGCTGGCGCCCAGGTTTCAAAGCCTACCACCTATCCTACACATGCCACTACGAATGCCAATGTAAAGCTATAGTAAAGGTGCACGGGGTCTTTCCGTCTAACCGCAGGAACCCCGCATCTTCACGGGGAATTCAATTTCACTGAGTCTATGCTGGAGACAGCGGGGAAGTCGTTACGCCATTCGTGCAGGTCGGAACTTACCCGACAAGGAATTTCGCTACCTTAGGACCGTTATAGTTACGGCCGCCGTTTACTGGGGCTTCGATTCAGAGCTTGCACCCCTCCTCTTAACCTTCCAGCACCGGGCAGGCGTCAGACCCTATACGTCGTCTTGCGACTTCGCAGAGCCCTGTGTTTTTGATAAACAGTCGCTACCCCCTGGTCTGTGCCACCCTCCTCCACTTGCGTGGAAAAGGGTCACGCTTCTTCCGAAGTTACGCGTGCAATTTGCCGAGTTCCTTCAGCATAGTTCTCTCAAGCGCCTTGGTATACTCTACCAGACCACCAGTGTCGGTTTCGGGTACGGTTTATAAGGAGGAGCTATTTCCTGGAACCACGCAGCAGCCCGTTCAATCCGATAAGATTGGACTACCTCAATGATCCGTCACTACCTCCAAGCCCACGAATATTAACGTGGTTCCCATCGACTACGCGTTTCCGCCTCGTCTTAGGGGCCGGCTAACCCTGCTCAGATTAGCTTTAAGCAGGAACCCTTGGTCTTTCGGCGGGGGAGTCTCTCACTCCCCTTACGTTACTCATGTCAGCATTCGCACTTCTGATACCTCCACCACCCCTCACGGGTATGGCTTCATCAGCTTACAGAACGCTCCGCTACCGCTCGTGATTGCTCACGAACCCTAAGCTTCGGTGTATGGCTTTAGCCCCGTTACATTTTCGGCGCAAAGACCCTTATTTAGACCAGTGAGCTGTTACGCTTTCTTTAAATGATGGCTGCTTCTAAGCCAACATCCTGGTTGTTTTGGGATCCTCACATCCTTTCCCACTTAGCCATAACTTGGGGACCTTAGCTGTAGGTCAGGGTTGTTTCCCTTTTCACGACGGACGTTAGCACCCGCCGTGTGTCTGCCGACTAGTA
>NZ_NNRI01000008.1:487500-666711 GCF_002270415.1 Mesorhizobium sophorae
CACGCGCCGTCGCCGACGATCAGGCGCCGGCTTTCGCCGAGGAAATCATTCCCTTCACCAAGGATCTCGACATTACCGAGGCCTTTGCCGATTCGGGCTATACGGGAGAAGACGCCACCGGCATGGCCGAAGCGATCGCCAAGCTGTTGAACGCGACGGCGCTCAAGGCCGGAACCGTGCTGCGTGTCGGGCTCGAGGTGCATGGCGACGCCGCCAAGGTCGTGCGCACCAGCGTCTACGACCGAACGCAGCACATCGTCACCATCGCGCTCGACGATCGCGGCCAGTATGTGCCGGCGCAGGAGCCGGATCCGAACCCCGAATTGCTGACGGCGTTCGACGACTCACCGCCCGTGGTGGTGCGCGGAAATTTGCCGAACATCTATGACGGCATCTACCGCGCCGCTTATTCCTACGGCATGTCGAAAAAGATGACCCAGCAACTGGTCAAGCTGCTGGCATCCGGCGTCGACTTCCAGTCGCGACTCAATCCGGCGGATCGCCTCGAAGTCTTGTTCTCGCAGCCGGACGGCGACGACCAAGCGTCCGACGAGTCCGAACTGCTTTATGTCTCATCGACCTTCGGTGGGCAAACGCGCAACTTCTACCGGTTTCAGATGCAGGACGGTAGCGCGGACTATTTCGACGAGGACGGCAGCAGCGCCGAGCAGTTCCTACTGCGCAACCCACTGCCAAACGGGAGATTTACCTCCGGGTTTGGTGCGCGCAGGCATCCTATCCTCGGCTATGTCCGCATGCACACAGGTACGGACTGGGCCGCCCCGATCGGATCGCCGATCATCGCCGCCGGCAATGGCGTCGTCGAGAAGGCGGGCTGGGCCGGCGGCTATGGCAAACAGATCATCATTCGCCATGCCAATGGCTACGAGACGTCCTACAATCACCAGAGCGCCTTTGCCAAAGGCATCGAAGAAGGCGTGCGGGTTCGCCAGGGCCAGGTCATTGGTTATCTCGGCCAGACCGGCCTCTCCACCGGTCCGCATCTCCATTACGAGCTGATCGTCAACGGCACCAAGGTCGATTCGATGCGTGTCCGGCTGCCGGTCGGCAAAGTGCTGAAGGGCGATGATCTCGTCGCCTTCAAGCGCGAACGCGAGCGCATCGACGATCTGCTGAAGCAGGAAGACAGTGATTCGCTGAAGGTTGCGAGCGCCAAGATCGACGGCTGATTCGCTGATTTTCAGCCTTGCGGATTTTCCGCACGCCACGGCCATGGCAGCCGCTGACCGGGAATGGTCGTCCACGCGATCACTGCTGAAAGCAGGCAGAGCAGTGCCGTCACCGAAGAGACGGCGGAAAACGCCGCGTCGCCGGCGGCAAGCCTTGCCGCATCGACTGCCGGCGCCAGCCCAACCGTCGCCGGTTCGCCAAAGCCGGGCACGCCGGGCGTCGCATTCCCATCGAGTGCTTTCGCGTAGACCGAAGCCGCAAGCGAGCCCATCGCTGCCACCGCGATCAGGCCGCCGATGCGCGAGACGGCATTGTTTATGCCGGAGGCAGCACCGGTATCCTTGTCTTCCACCGCCGTCATGATCGCGGTCGATAGTGGCGACACGACCAGCGCCATGCCGAGCCCCATCAGCCCCATCAGCGGAAATGTTCCCGTCCAGAAATTGTGGATGCCGGCATGGGCGAGCAAGGCAAGTCCGGCAAACGCGAAAGCCACGACAAGGCTGCCGAAGGCGATCGGAAAGCGTGGCCCGATCCGATCGGACAACTGGCCGACGGGCCTCGACAAAAGTGCCATCGATGCCGACAGCGGCAGGAAGATGAAGCCGACCTCGGCCGTGCTCAGTCCCCAGCCGGCGATCAGCAGCATCGGCAGATAGAAGAGATTGGCCGACAGCGCGAAATAGAGGAAGAACGTCGCGAGATTGGCGCCGGCGAAAGCGCCGATGCGAAACAGCGACAGATCGATCATCGGCTCGCGCTGCCAAAGCTCGAAGGCGATGAAGACAGCCAGCAGCATTGCGCCGACGGCAATGCTCGGCCCCGACAAATGGCCCTCGCCACTGGCGCTCATCGAGGTCAGCCCGTAGGCGAGCGCGCCGAAGGCCAATGTCGCCAGCGCGGCACCGCCGAGATCCAGGCTGCGTTTTTCCGTCGGCGCATCGGCCGGGATCTTGGCCAGCAGTAGATAGATCGAGATCAGGCCGAGCGGCAGGTTGACCGCGAAAATCGCCCGCCAGATGCCGTCACCGAATGCCGACAGCACGAAACCACCGAGCACCGGGCCAAGTGCCGTGGTCAGCGCCGAAGCCGCGGCCCAGATGCCGATGGCACGGCCGCGCTCTTTTTTCGGATAGGCCTTGGCGATGATGGCGAGGCTGCCCGGCACCATGATCGCCGCACCAATGCCCTGCAGCGCTCGAAATGCGATCAGCACCACCGCATTCGGCGCCAGCGCACAGGCAAGCGAGGCGACAATGAACAGCGCAATGCCTGCCACGAAGGCGCGGCGCAGACCGAATCGATCGCCGGCGGCCCCGCCGGCAAGGATCAGTGCCGAGAGCGTCAACGCATAGGCATTGGAAATCCACTGCGCCTGCGCCAGGCTGGCACCAAGGTTGACGCGAATCGCCGGCATGGCGATGGCCAGGATCGAACCGTCGATGAAACCGAGCGCCGAGGCCAGGATCGCCGCAATCAGCACGAATCGCCGTTGCGATGGCGGACAGAACGTGCCGTTCGTGGCCGGACTGGTCAGCGGAACGGCGGCTTCGCTTGGTGAATGCATGGAACCTTGCTTAGACCGCAGGCGTGGTGGCAACAACCGGCCAGTGGCTTGCTGTCCTTGAAACCAGCCACATGGCCAGGATCGCGCCTGTCCGGGTGCACACGGGGGCAGTCATGCTACGTTCTGGCTAGGTTTCCAGAAAATTGCAGACGGGGAGAAGTCGATGAAGCGACCACTTGAAGCATCGGCGGAGGGACGCGGCCGTATCGTCGGCATCACCGACGGCGTGTTCGCCATCGCACTCACTCTGATCGTCCTCGAAATCAGGGTGCCCGCGCACGAGGCGATCCATCCGGAGCGCGATCTGCTTGCCGCGATCGCGGCACTGGCGCCACGCTTCCTGACCTATGCCTTGAGCTTCCTGACGCTGACCATCTTCTGGTTCGGTCAGCAGGCGCAGCATGGGCTGATCGCCAAATCCGACCGGCGGCTTGCCACGCTGAACCTCTGCTTTCTCGCCTTCATTGCCCTGCTGCCGTTCTCGACCGATCTTTTGGCCGACTTCCTCGAGTTCAGAACCGCGATGCTGGTCTACTGGCTCAACCTGCTGATGCTCGGCGTCACGCTGTTCGCCAGCTGGCGCTATGCGGAGAAAAACGGCTTCCTGGCAGAGGATGTCGACGCGGAAACCAGCCGCACGGTCTATCTGCGCATCGTCAAGGCGCAGATCCTGTGGGCGGTCGGCGCGGCACTGTGCCTGATCACGCCGTTACTCAGCGTCGGATTTATCCTGGTGGTGCAACTGGTCTATGCGGTAACCCCTGGCGCGAAGTGGGTGCGCAGGATCATCGGCTGAGCGTTTCGGAGCGCCAGCTTCAGTCGACGAACTCCACCGTCACGCCCGGCGAGACCAGCTTGGCCAGTTCCCGCGCATCCCAGTTGGTCAGGCGCACACAGCCATGGCTTTCTGTCTTGCCGATCTTCGACGGATCCGGCGTGCCGTGGATGCCGTAGGTCGGCTTGTCCAGAGCGATCCACACCGAGCCGACCGGACCGTTCGGACCTGGCGGAATGGTCAGGACCTTGTCGTTTTGGCCCTGCTTGAAATTGATGCTGGGGTTGTAGGTGTAGTTCGGATCGAGAGCGACGCGCGATACAGCGTGTATGCCGGACGGTGACGGTGTATCCGCCGACCCGATGGTTGCGGGATAGGCCGCCACTAGCTTGTCGCCCGCATCATACGCGAAGACCTCTTTCCTGCCCTTGTCAGCGACGATACGGGCAACCGGCGTCGAGACCAGTTTGCCGAAATTGGCGACCTTGATGGTCGTGCCGGGACGATTGAAGTTGGCGTCCGGGTTGAGCGCCTTGAGATAGTTCTCGTCCATGTGGAACCGCTCCGCGAGCGCCTCGGTCACCGACGTATAGCCCATGCGGTCGAGCTGCGCCTTCTGGCTGTAGTCTTCCGGGATCGAGGCGACATAGGGACCGGCCGCATCCTCCGGGGTGATGGTATAATTGGCAAAGGCATCGCCGCCGGACTGTGCAAGAGCCGCCTGGATGCCAACCGCATCGGTCGACCGCAGATTGCTGCCGGTGATCTGGTTGTAGGCGGCGAGCGCCTTGTCGACATTCGAACCGAAACGCCCGTCGATGACGCCAGGCGAAGCGCCACCCCGGTCGAGCAGCACCTGCAGCGCCGCGACATCCTGACGTGCTCCCAGCGAAAGCGCCGGCTCGACGGTCGACTTGCCCCCAGTCGTTGGCGGCAGTCCCGCCTGATCGGACGGAGACGTCGGCTGGGCAGGGTCTATCGAGGCCTCGTTCAGCGGCTGGCGTTGGATCGTGCCCGGCTCTGTCGACTGCGGCGCATCGGGATAATTGTTGTCGTAGTTGCTATCGTCCTGCGGTGGCGGCGGATAGGCTTCCACGGAATTGTCGCTGTTAGGATCATATTCGTCCGCCGGCGGCGGGATGACCCGGCCTTCTTCTTCCAACTGCTTGCGACGGAACCGCGCCATGTCTTGCGGATCGTCGAGATAGTAGCGGTCATTGTCATCGGGGACGCGGCCCAGTTCGCGCAGCCGTGTCTCGCGGCGCAGCGCGCGTCGGTCGAGCCGCGTCTGCGGCGGCTGGATAGCGATGACCTTGCCGGTATCGGCATCGACGATGACGCGGTTGCCCCTGGCGTCGTAATAGATGTCGAGATTGCCGTCCTGGGCGACGAGGATGCCGCCATCGTCGGCGGCGCGCGCAATCCGTGATGCGCTGTCCTGCGAAGGCGCGCCGAGCGCGCCAGAGGACAAAAGCCCGCCGGCGAGTACCGAAAGGGTGAAGATCGTGCGCAGCATGGTGGCCAAACTCTCCGGTCCGTAATTGCCGCCGCCCGGCAGTGTCCCTGTACGGCGAACCCCTTCGCCAGCAAACCAGTTCACCACCATATGGTTCCAATATGAACCGGGCATGAAGATGGCGGTTTCCTGGCGCCTCGATGAATATCAGCTAGCTTGCGGCAAGTCCCAGCTCCCTGCGCGCCTGCTTCGTCAGCTTCAGGGCAACAAGGCGATGGCTCTCGCGCAGATAGTCCTTCAGCGCGTCATCATCCATGCTCTGGCTTGTCTGACGCTGGATCCATTTCATGCCGCGCGAAGCAAGATAGGGTGCCGGCCGCAGGCCCGGCTGCTCCTTGAGCACGTCATAGGCGATGTCAGAACATTTGAAGGTGACGAAGAGCTGCTGGCCCTGGTCCCAGCCGCCGATCGCAAAGACCTTGGCCCCGATTTTCCAGACATGAGCGCCGCCCCATTGGACGACGTGGTTTGTCGAAGGCAGCGAAGCGCAGAAGCTGTTGTAGTCGTCCAGCGTCATCCGCGCCCCCGCTTTGTATGAAAAGTCGCGCGTCCAGGCTGGACGCGCGGCGTTGGATCAGGCTGCCGCCTCGGCCGCCACAATCGTCGGCTTCGAGCGGAAGTTCAGCCGGTCAGAACCGGCTGTCACCTTGACGGTCGAGCCGTCGAGGATGTCGCCGAGCAGGATCTTCTCCGCCAGCGGGTCCTGCAGTTCCTTCTGCATCACCCGCTTCAGCGGCCGCGCGCCGTAGGCCGGGTCGTAACCCTTGGCCGCCAGCCAGTCGATCGCCTCCTGGTCCAGCGACAGCGTGATCTTGCGATCGGTCAGCAGGCTCTCCAGCCGCTTGAGCTGGATCTCGACGATGCGGCCCATATCCTGCCGGCGCAGCCGGTGGAACAGGATCACCTCGTCGACGCGGTTGAGGAACTCTGGCCGGAACGAGGCCTTGACGACATTCATCACCTCGTCGCGGACCTGGTCGACATCCTGGTCCTCGCCGAGGCTGACGAGATACTCCGCGCCAAGGTTCGACGTCATGATGATCAGCGTGTTGCGGAAGTCGACCGTGCGGCCCTGGCCGTCGGTCAGGCGGCCGTCATCGAGCACCTGCAACAGCACATTGAACACGTCCGGATGCGCCTTCTCGATCTCGTCGAACAGCACGACCTGATAGGGCCTGCGCCGCACCGCTTCGGTCAGCGCACCGCCCTCCTCATAACCGACGTAGCCGGGAGGTGCGCCGATCAGCCTAGCGACCGAGTGCTTCTCCATGAACTCCGACATGTCGATGCGCACCATGGCGCTCTCGTCGTCGAACAGGAAACTGGCAAGCGCCTTGGTCAGTTCGGTCTTGCCGACGCCCGTCGGTCCGAGGAACATGAACGAGCCGATCGGCCGGTTCGGATCCTGCAGGCCCGCGCGGGCGCGCCGCACCGCCTTCGAGACAGCTTGCACTGCCTCGCCCTGGCCGACGACGCGCTTGCCGATCTCGTCTTCCATGCGCAACAGCTTGTCGCGCTCGCCCTGCAGCATCTTGTCGACCGGAATGCCGGTCCAGCGCGAGACGATATGGGCGACATGGTCGGGAGTGACCACCTCTTCGACCATGCCGACCTTGCCGTCCTGGGCTTCGGCTTCCTTCAGCTTCTTTTCCAGTTCCGGGATCTTGCCATAGGCAAGCTCGCCGGCGCGCTGGAATTCACCCTTGCGCTGGGCAATGGCAAGCTCGTTGCGCGCCTCGTCGAGCTGCTTTTTCAGATCGGCGGCAAGCCCGAGCTTCTGCTTCTCGGCCTGCCACTTTGTGGTGATCTCGGTCGATTCCTCCTCGAGCCCGGCGAGTTCCTTTTCCAGGCGGGCGAGCCGATCCTTCGACGCATCGTCGGTCTCGACCTTCAGCGCCTCGCGCTCGATCTTGAGCTGCATGATGCGGCGATCGATCTCGTCGAGGGCCTCGGGCTTGGAATCGACCTGCATGCGCAGCCGCGAGGCGGCTTCGTCGACGAGGTCGATCGCCTTGTCCGGCAGGAAGCGGTCGGCGATGTAGCGGTTGGACAGCGTCGCCGCCGCCACCAGCGCCGAATCCGAGATGCGCACCTTGTGGTGCTGTTCGTATTTTTCCTTCAGGCCGCGCAGGATCGAGACGGTGTCTTCAACAGTCGGCTCATCGACGAACACCGGCTGGAAGCGGCGGGCAAGGGCCGCATCCTTCTCGACATGCTTGCGATATTCATCAAGCGTTGTGGCGCCGACGCAGTGCAGTTCACCGCGCGCCAATGCCGGCTTCAACAGGTTCGACGCATCCATGGCGCCATCCGCCTTGCCGGCACCGACCAGCGTGTGCATCTCGTCGATGAACAGGATGATGTTGCCGTCGGCCGAGGTGACTTCGGAGAGCACGGCCTTCAGCCGCTCCTCGAACTCGCCGCGGTATTTGGCGCCGGCAATCAGCGCGCCCATGTCGAGCGCCATCAATTGCTTGTCCTTCAACGATTCAGGCACGTCGCCATTGACGATGCGCAGCGCCAGGCCTTCGGCGATCGCCGTCTTGCCGACGCCCGGTTCGCCGATCAGCACCGGATTGTTCTTGGTGCGGCGCGACAGCACCTGGATGGTGCGGCGGATCTCGTCGTCACGGCCGATGACCGGATCGAGCTTGCCGGCGCGGGCATCCGCGGTCAGGTCACGCGCGTATTTCTTCAACGCGTCGTAGCCCTGTTCGGCGCTCGCCGAATCGGCGGTACGGCCTTTGCGGACATCGTTGATGACCTGGTTGAGCGCCTGCGCGGTGACGCCGGCCTTGGCCAGGATGTCGGCGGTCTTGGCCGATTTTTCCATGGCGAGCGCCTGCAAGAGCCGCTCGACGGTGACAAAGCTATCGCCGGCCTTCTTGGCCAGCTCTTCGGCGGTCGAAAACACCTTTGCCAGCGGCTGCGCCAGATAGAGCTGGCCGTTGCCGCCTTCTACCTTGGGCATCGCTTCGAGCGCCGTTTCGACGCCAAGCTTTACGTCGCGGACGTTGCCGCCGGCGCGTTCGATCAGCGACGCGGCCAGCCCCTCGTCGTCGTCGACGAGCACTTTCAGGATGTGTTCGGGTGTGAACTGCTGGTGGTTGCGGGAGAGCGCCATGGTCTGCGCGGACTGGATGAAGCCGCGCACGCGCTCCGAGTATTTCTCAAGGTTCATATCTGTCTCCTTCCATCACCGGCCCGCTTTGCGGCACCGGATCCGATTGCGGTGACGGACCCGCCCATTCGAGCCGGGTCCAGTTCAGCCGAGATATGGTGCATAGGCCATGCTGTCTCAAGACGCCTTGATGTCGGTCAACGCACAATATTCCATCGCGGCACAAAACGAAAACGGCGGAGATTTCTCTCCGCCGTCCGATATCCTGAAATGTCGTTCGATCAGTTGTCGATGTCGACTTTGACCGGTTCGGCATTGCCGCCGTCGGCCGGGGCCACAGCCACCTCGCCGGCATCGGCGCCGGAATTGACATTGTCGCTGCCACTGTCGACCTGATCGGCACTGACGCGCGGACGGCGCGGGCGCCTCGGGCGACGGGCAGCACCGCTTTCGGCGGCCGCCTCATTGAGCTCGGCCTGGGCGGCAAGACCTGCCGGCGACAGGTTTTCAAACAGCGGAGCCGGCTCGGCTGTCGCAACGGATTCGCTGGCTTCGGTCGGCGAAGTGGCTTCGACCTGGGTCGGGGCCTCGTTGCGTTGCGGCTGGCCGCCTTGCTCGGCGGACGAGCCAAAGTCGCGCTGTCCATTCTGGCCGTAGCCGCCATTGGGGCGACGATCGCGATGGCGCCCATTGTTGTCGCGGCCGCCATTGTTGCGCCCGCCATTGTCACGCCCGCTATTGCTATCACGAGTGTCGCGGCCGCTTTCCCGGTTGAGCGCGACCTCTGCCGGCATGCCTTCGATGACCGGCTGCGGCCCGGCGCCATGGTTGATGACCGGCACCTGGGCATCGGAACCAGTGTTGCCGCTGTTGCCGGCATTGTCGAACTCGTCGCGATCCTCGTCGCCGTCATCGTCGAAATCATCGCGATTCTGTTGCGTGTTCTGGATCGGCATCTGCGCCTGCGCGGCCGCGATAATGCGGTTGTAGTGTTCGGCGTGCTGGAGATAGTTTTCCGCCATGACCCGGTCGCCGGAGCTGTGCGCGTCACGGGCAAGGGTGGCGTATTTTTCGGCGATCTGCTGAGCCGAACCGCGGATCTTCACGTCCGGGCCATTGCTCTCGTAGTTGCGCGTCAGGGGATTCGGTCCCTTGCGGTTGTTATTGTTATTATTGTTATTATTGCCACCGCCGCCGCCATTGTTGTTGCGACCGCGCATGCGCCTGTTCTGCTGTTGTGGCCTCATCAAACTCTCTTCATTTTGAAATTTTCGAAAAACTCTTCACGAACGGAGGCGCTCATGCAGCCAGCCGCTTCGTCTCTTCACCGGCGTTCGCCCGCATCGATTGCGTTGGCGCCACGTGCCATCCTGTTCCGGTTACATCACTTGCCGGACGATTCCCGCACGAAGCTTGGGCATCGTTTTGCGCAAGAAGGCAGCTATTTCCAAGGAAGACCGAATCGCTAAGAGCACTGCCTGCTTCGTCTCATCCGGTTAAGGCGACCCTAGCCGCATTCCCCGGCATTGCCAAGCGCTTTTTTTGCACTGCGTCAAGGCTTTGTCCTTTTAAAGACAAGAACCCTGTCGTTTCCACCAAGGTCCTCAAATGCACCGCCCAGCAGGTAGCCGGCTGCGACGAATATTTCCAAGACCTCGTTGTGCTGCGTGTGGCCGATCTCGACCGCAATCTTGCCTTCAGCTTCCAAAAACCTTGCCGCGTCCGCGGCGATGATCCTGTAGGGATTCAGACCGTCCTCGCCACCATCCAAAGCCAGGCGCGGATCGAAATTGCGGACTTCGTCCTGCAGATTTCCAATGTCTTCAGACGGTATATAGGGAGGGTTTGCGGCAATTACATGGTACCGGCCGGAAACTTTTTCGAACCAGTCCGACTGGAGCGCCGTGAACCGACCTGCAAGGTCCAGTTGCCTTGCATTGCGGGTCGCCGTCGCCAACGCGCCCGCGGACATATCGACCCCGGTGGCGATCGCTGCCGGCACTGCGCTGAGCAGCGCCAGCGCAATGGCGCCGGTGCCGGTGCCAAGATCGAGGATGCGGCATTCGCCTTCCCGCTCAGCCGTTGCCTTGACGAAAGGCAGCATCGCCTCGACCAGCGTTTCGGTATCCGGCCGCGGCTCCAGCGTTTCCGGCGACAGCGACAGGCGCAAACCATAGAATTCACGATAGCCGAGGATGCGATGCACCGGTTCGCCGCCGGCGCGCCGTCTCAAGGCATCACCAATTGCCGCAATGGCGCTTTCGTCGATCTTGCGGTTGGGATCGGCAATCGCCTGCGTGCGCGTCGTGCCGGAAAAATGTTCGACGATCAGCCTTGAATCGAGCGCCGGATCATCGATGGCGGCAGCGGCAAGCCGAGCCTGCGCCTGCCGCAGCAGCGGCCCCAGCGCCTCGGGCAGTCGATCAGCCATCGATGCCGATGTCGGCGAGCAGCTTCGACTGGTGATCGGCGATCAGCGCGTCGATCACTTCGTCGAGTTCGCCCATCATCACCCGGTCGAGCTTGTACAGCGTCAGGTTGATGCGGTGGTCGGTGACGCGGCCTTGCGGGAAATTATAGGTACGGATGCGCTCGGAGCGGTCGCCGGAGCCGACTTGCGACTTGCGCGATTCGGAGCGCTCCTCGTCCGCCTTGCTCCGCTCCAGGTCATAGAGGCGGGCGCGCAGGATCTGCATCGCCTTGGCGCGATTCTGGTGCTGCGACTTTTCCGCCTGCACCACCATGATGCCGGTCGGCAAATGGGTGATGCGGACAGCCGAATCGGTGGTGTTGACGTGCTGGCCGCCCGAGCCCGAGGCGCGCATGGTATCGATGCGGATGTCTTCGGCCCTGATGTCGATGTCGACCTCTTCGGCCTCCGGCAGCACGGCGACCGTGGCGGCCGAGGTGTGGATGCGCCCGCTCGCCTCGGTCGCCGGCACGCGCTGCACGCGGTGCACACCGGATTCGAATTTCAGATGCGCAAAGACGCCCTTGCCGGAGATCGTGGCGATGATTTCCTTGTAGCCGCCGGCATCGCCATCGCTGGCCGACACCGTCTCGAAACGCCAGCCGCGTTCGGCGGCGTAGCGCTCATACATGCGAAACAGGTCGCCGGCGAAAAGCGCGGCTTCGTCGCCGCCGGTGCCGGCACGGATTTCGAGAATGGCGTTCTTGTCGTCGGCGGCATCCTTGGGCAGCAGCAGGATCTGGATGTCCTTCTGCAGCGCCTCGATGCGCTCCTCGACCTCCGGCAGGTCGGCCTCCGCCAGCGCCCGCATTTCGGCGTCGGTACCCTTGTCGGCAAGCATGGCTTCAAGATCGGCCTGCTCATGCTCGGCCGAGCGCAGCGCCCTGACCTTGGCCACCATGTCCTGGATCTCGGCGTACTCCGACGCCATCCGCACATAGGCGTCCGGCGCCGGGCCAGCCGACATCTGCGCTTCGAGCATCTCGAAACGCTTGACGACTTGATCCATACGATCGCGGGGCAAATTGACCATGATGTGGGTGCTACAATGGGATCGAACGGTCGTCGGCAAAGGCCTGCAGCAGCGCCCGCATCGGCAGCCCCTGCGCCGGCGCCATCAGATTGTCTTTGAAGAACGCCTCCAACTCATCCAGCGGCAGTTCCGTCAACATCGCCTTGACCGGGCCGATCGAGGCCGGCGACATGGAGATCGAGCGGAAGCCGAGACCGATCAGCGCCATTGCCGAGATCGGCTTACCGGCGAGTTCGCCGCACAGGGTTACCGGCGTGTGGTTGCGGATGCCGGCATCGGCGATCTGCTTCAGGACGCGCAGGAACGGCGCCGACAGCGTATCGAACCGGTTGGCCAATTGCGTGTTGCCTCGGTCGACGGCCATGACGAACTGGAACAGATCGTTCGAACCGACCGAGACGAAGTCGACCGCTTTCATCAATTCGTCGAGCTGGAACAGTAGCGACGGCACTTCCAGCATCGCGCCCAGCTTGAGGCTGGTCGGCAAATGATGGGCAAAGCGCGACAGATGCCTGACCTCGCGGTCGATGATCTCGCGCGCCTGGGCGATCTCGCCAAGCTCGGTCACCATCGGCAGCATCAGCTTGAGTTCACGTCCGCCACTGGCCTTGAGCAGAGCGCGTATCTGGGTGCGCAGCAGACCCGGCCGGTCGAGCGTCAGGCGGATCGCCCGCCATCCAAGCGCCGGGTTCTCCTCCTGGATCGCACCTTTGAAATAAGGTAGCACCTTGTCGCCGCCAATATCGATGGTGCGGAAGGTCACCGGCTTGCCGCGCGCTGCCTCGAGCACGTCGCGGTAGAGCTTTTCCTGGGCCTCGGCGCGGGGAAATGTCGAGGCGACCATGAACTGCAGTTCGGTGCGGAACAGGCCGATGCCGGCCGCGCCCGCCTCGGCAAGCTGCGGCAGGTCGACGGCAAGACCGGCATTCATCAACAAGTCGACCTGGACACCGTCCCTGGTCGTCGACGGCTTCTTGCGCAGTTCGCGATAGACCTCTTGCCGGCGTGCCCGGAAACGCACCTTTTCGGCATAGGCGGCTTCGAGGTCGGACTGCGGCCGCAAATGGATCACGCCCTCTTCGCCGTCGACGATGATGGCATCGCCGTTTTCCGCCATGGAAACGGCGCCCTTCATCTGGCCGGCGACAGGAATGCCCATGGCGCGCGCGACGATGACGACGTGGCTGGTGGCAGCACCGTCCTCCAGCACCAGCCCGCGCATCTTGTCGCGGGGATAGTCGAGCAACTCGGCGGCGCCCATCGAGCGGGCGACGATGATGGCATCCTTCGGCAGCGACGCCGCGACATCTTCCGGCCCACGCCCCATCAGCTGGCGCAGCAGCCGGTTGGCGAGGTCGTCGAAATCGCTCATCCGCTCGCGCAGATAGGGATCGGTCATGTGCAGCATGCGGGCACGCATGTCGCTCTGCACCTTTTCCACAGCCGCTTCCGCCGTCAGGCCGTTGCGGATCGCCTCTTCCAGCCGGCGCACCCAGCCGCGGTCGTTGGCGAACATGCGATAGGCTTCCAGAACCTGGCGATGTTCGCCCTCGAAGGCGACGTCGCGGCGTTCCAGCATGTCGTCGATGGAGAGCCGGAGCGAGCCGAGCGAGGTCTCGAGCCGCCTGATCTCTTCCTCGCTGTCCTCGTTGAACAAATTGGTGACGACGATGCGCGGCTCGTGCAGCACGACATGGCCAAGCCCGACGCCGTCGTTGAAGGACAGACCGGTGAAACTGACCGGACGGCGCAGGTCGAGTTCGAGACCCGGCCGGGTCAGCCGCGCCAGATCGCCGGTGGCGATCATCTCGGCGATGACCATGGCGGTGGTTTCCAGCGCCTCGACCTCGTCGTCTCGGTAATGGCGCATCGTCTTGTTCTGCACGACCAGCACGCCCAGCGTGCGCCCTGCCCGCAGCACCGGCACGCCAAGGAAGGAGTTGTAGATCTCTTCCCCGGTCTCCGGCAGGTAGGCAAAGGCCGGGTGTTCCTGAGCGTTGGAAAGGTTGAGCGGCCGCGCGCTGGCCGCGATCGTGCCGACCAGGCCTTGCCCCAGCCGTAGCTGCGCCAAGTGGACGGCGTTCGGGTTCAAACCTTCGGTGGCGTAGAGTTCGAGCACCGAATCGGCGCGCAGCACGTAAAGCGAGCAGACTTCGGCGACCATGTTGGAGGCGATGTCGCGCACGATCCGGTCAAGCCGCTCCTGCGGCTCCAGCGGCTCCTGCATGAGCTCGCGGAGCCGTTTCAGCAAAACGCGCGGGCCACTGGCCTGATCACGCATCGCGGCTTCTTCTCCAATGGGCATTCTGCCCGCCGCAGTTTCCACTGCGACCGGCGCACACGCAACAACTCAAATCGTTCTCGCTACTGCTTATCCAGACCGTAGACGGAATGCAAAGTACGAACCGCAAGTTCGGTGTACGGACCGTCGATCAGTATCGAAATCTTGATCTCGGAGGTCGTGATGGCGCGGATGTTGATCGAACGGTCGGCCAGCGCCTTGAAAGCGGTGGCGGCGACGCCGGCATGGCTCCTCATGCCGATGCCAATGACCGAAACCTTCGACATGCCGGCTTCCGATTGCACGACATCGTAGCCGATCGAGGCTTTCAGCCGCTCGAGCACGGCAAGCGCCTTGTCGACATCGCCTGACGGCACGGTGAAGGTCATGTCGGTGAACTTGCCGTCCTCGGAAATGTTCTGGACGATCATATCGACATTGATGTTGGCCTCGGCCAGCGGCCCGAAGATGCCGGCGGCGACGCCTGGCCGGTCGCCGACACGGCGCAGCGAAATCTGCGCTTCGTCCTTGGCATAGGCAATTCCGGTGACGACCTGCTGTTCCACGATCTCTTCCTCGTCGCAAATGAGCGTTCCGGGCGGATTGAGCAAATCCCCCATTCCGGGCGCATCGGGATCGTCGAAGGACGACCGCACGAAGGTACGCACCCTGTGCACCATGGCAAGCTCGACCGAACGCACCTGCAGAACCTTGGCGCCAAGCGAGGCCATTTCAAGCATTTCCTCGAACGAGATCTTGGCCAGCCGCCGCGCCTTCGGCTCGATGCGCGGATCGGTGGTGTAGACCCCGTCGACGTCGGTGTAGATGTCGCAACGATCGGCCTTGACCGCTGCAGCGATCGCCACCGCGCTGGTGTCGGAACCACCGCGGCCAAGCGTGGCGATGCGATTGTCCGGGCCGATGCCCTGGAAGCCGGCGACCACCGCCACCTGGCCCTCGCCGAAACGCTTGATCAGGAAGGCGCCGTCGATGTCGAGGATGCGCGCCGCGCCGTGCGCATTGTCGGTCTTGATCGGGATCTGCCAGCCCTGCCAGGAACGGGCGTGCACGCCCATGTTCTGCAAGGTGATTGCCAGAAGGCCGGCGGTGACCTGTTCGCCGGAAGCGACGACTGCATCATATTCGCGTGCGTCGTGCATCGGCGAGGCTTCGCGCGTCCATTGGACCAGTTCATTGGTCTTGCCGGCCATCGCCGAGACGACCACCGCCACCTCATGGCCGGCGTCGACTTCGCGTTTGACGTGACGCGCCACATTGCGGATGCGGGCGATGTCGGCGACGGAGGTTCCGCCGAATTTCATCACGATGCGCGCCATGGAAGCGAAATGCCTTTGACTGAAGCCGGACCCAGCCCAAAAGCGGAATCCCGAAAAGCGGAAGGCCAGCTGATGCCGGCCGCTGAATGCGCGGCCTCCTTAGCCAAATGATGAAGCTTTCGCAAGGCTGGCGGCGGATTGCCGACTTCAAGAACATGGCATATTGCGCTCCGGTCCGCCGCCGCTTACGAAATGCTGCCTGCGGGAATTCCCATTTGGTTCGGCATAACAGATGATTGCTCGTCTTCGACGCGCCACCCGATGGCAATCGCTCCCGCTTTTCATCGGCTTCGCGATGCTGGCGCTGATCGTCGGCACGCGCGCGGTGCTGGTCGAGGGCCAGCGGGCCAATCGCGCCGCCGCCCGTGAGACAATCGAATATCAGGAACTGCTTTCCGGGCTGCTTTCACTGGCGCAGGATGCCGAGAGCGGCCAGCGCGGCTATCTGCTGACCGGCGAGAAATCCTACCTCGAACCCTATCGGAAGGCGGTCGAGGCAATCCCAGGGCAACTCGCCCGCATCGACACCATGACAGCCTCGGACGACCAGCTCGCCCCGCAGGTCAGTCACATCAAGGACGCGCTTTCGCAAAAGCAGGCGGAGCTGTCCGAAACGATCGCCCTCTACGACAAGGGTGACGCCGCGAAGGCGCTGGAGATGGTCCGCAGCGGCCAGGGCAAGGCCGCCATGGACGATATCCGGACCAGCATGGACACGATCCGGCGTATCGGCGCCGCCGCCGTCGCCGAGCGTGACGAGCACACGGACCAGGTCGAGACCTGGCTGCGCATCGGCTCGCTGGCGGCACTGCTGGCGATCTTTCTGCTCGGCACCTTCACCATCCGCGAATCCCGGCGCCGCTTCCGCGAGGTGGCCGTCGCCCAGGATGAGCTGACGCGCAAGAACATCGCGCTCGGCAATGAGATCCAGACCCGCGAAAAGGCCGAATCCCAGATCCGCCAGATGCAGAAGATGGAGGCGGTCGGTCAGCTGACAGGCGGTATCGCCCACGACTTCAACAATATGCTGGCGGTGATCATCAGCGCCATGAACCTCGCCCAGCGCAAGCTGGAGCGCGGCGAGCACGACATAGCAAAATTCATCGAAGCGGCGATCGACGCGGCAAACCGGGCGGCAAATCTGACAGCCAGGCTGCTCGCCTTCTCGCGCCAGCAGCCGCTGGCGCCGCAGATCGTCGATACCAACCGCCTACTGACTGGAATGTCCGACCTGCTTCGGCGGGCGCTAGGCGAAACCATCCGCATCGAAACCGTTCTTGCAGGAGGCTTGTGGAAGACCCATGCCGACCCGAGCCAGATCGAGAACGCCATTCTCAACCTTGCCGTCAACGCGCGCGACGCCATGGGCGACGACGGCAAGCTGACCATCGAGACCGCCAACAGCCATCTCGACGACAGCTACGCCGCCACCCATGCCGAGGTCAAAGCCGGCCAGTATGTGATGATCGCCGTCAGCGACACCGGTTCGGGCATGGCGCCCGACACCATGGCCAAGGCCTTCGAGCCCTTTTTCACCACCAAGCCGGTCAACAAGGGCACGGGCCTGGGGCTGAGCCAGGTGTACGGCTTCGTCAAACAGTCCGGCGGCCACGTCAAGATCTATTCCGAGCCGGGCGAAGGCACGACCATCAAGATCTATTTGCCGCGCTTCTTCGGACAGGAGGAGGTTGCCGTGCCCGCGGGGCGAGGCGACAACCCCATGGCTCCGGTCACCGAAACCATCCTTGTCGTCGAGGACGATGCACGCGTGCGTGCTTCAACCACGGATTCCCTACGCGAACTCGGCTACACTGTCATCCATGTCGGCAGCGGCCAGGAAGCGCTGCAGGCGCTGGCAGAAAACCCCGGTATCGCCCTGCTTTTCACGGACATCGTCATGCCGGTGATGAACGGCCGCAAGCTCGCCGAGGAAGCGGTCGCGCGCCAACCTGGGCTGAAAGTTGTCTTCACAACCGGCTTCACCAGGAATGCCGTCGTCCACAACGGCGTGCTCGACCATGACGTGCACTTCCTGGCCAAGCCATTCACCATAGAGCAACTCGAAACCAAGCTGCGCGACGTGCTGGACGCAAAAGGATAGCTGGCGCGCTTTCCGGCGGATGCCTGCACCAACGCAGCGGGCCCAATGTTCGGCTATTTGATACAGCACGCCGCCTTGCGGACGCGTGCGTCAAGTTGAGAGATTCCATGACCGAGACGCTGGAAATCGTCAATTTTCGCCTCAAGCCCGGGACCGAGGCAGGCTTTACCGCCGGCAACCGCGTGGTCAGCGACTGGCTTGCACGGCAACCGGGTTTCGTAAGCCGATGCCTGGCCCGACGGGATGATGGCGGCTGGGTCGATGTGGTGCGCTGGCGGAGCCGCGAGCAGGCTCTTGGCGCGGCCGGACGGATCATGGCCGAGATCGGCGATTGCGAAGCCATGCGCGCCATCGATCCCGCCAGCGTCGACATGGGACATGCCGAACTCGTTCTGTCGAATTAAGCCACGCTTTGGCTGGCAGTGGAAAGGTCCCATTGCGGATCGGCCCTGCCCAATCCAGCGACGACGCGGTCGCGGCCGTCCGCCTTTGCCTGATAGAGCGAACGATCCGCGGCATTGACGATTTCGACCCATGACGCGCCGAGTTCCGGGAAGGCGGACACGCCGAACGAGGCGGTGATGGTTCCGAGCGTGCGTCCGCGATGTGTCAGATGCAGTTGCTTGATCGCCTTGCGCACCGCCTCGGCGCGCTCGGCGGCATCAGCGAGCGACGTTCCCGGCATCATCAGGGCGAATTCCTCGCCACCGTAGCGTGACACCACGTCACTGTCCCTGGCGTGTTCGAGCAGCGTGGCGGCGACCTGCTTGAGGACGAGATCGCCGGCCTCATGGCCGAACGTGTCGTTGAACTGCTTGAAATGATCGACATCGAGCATGATCATCGCCAGAGGCTGTTCGGCACGCTCCATGCGCCTCAATTCGCGATTGCTTGTTTCCTCGAGATAGCGGCGGTTGTAGAGCCCGGTGTTGGGATCACGGATCGATTGTTGCCGCAGCGTTTCGCGCAGGCGCAAATTGGCCAGCGCCAACGCCAGCGTATCGACGACGCCGCGCAGGATCTGCTGCCGCTCGGTCAGCCAATCCGGCTTGTCGGCGGCGTCTGGTTCGCACAGATGCACGATGCCAAGCGTCTCTCCCTGTGCCGCCAGAGGCATGCAGACATAACCGCGGCCGCCATTCTCGGTGATGTGGTTGCAGCGCGGCGTCAGCATGCCGGGGCCGGCAACATGCTCCTGGCCGCGCCGCAGCGCCCAGCAATCTTCCGGCGCAAATTGACCAACGCTCGAACGGACCGCGCCCCAATGCGCCATCTCCTCGACCAGATTGCGCGAGGCGCTGGTCAGATGAACGGTTCCGCTCAATCCGCCAAAGAAATCGGGCATGGCCGAACCGACGACGGAAAACGCCTCTTGGAACGTCACGCAAGCCTGGAGCAGCTCGCCGAGTTTGACCAGGCGGGTCGTCGCCTGGGACGTCTCCTTCAGTTCGCGGTTCAGCGTCGACAGTTCCTCGGCGCGATCGTTGATCGCCCGCTCGGCGCTACGCAACTCGCCGATGTCGCTCAACGTCAGCACGATGCCGCCATCGGCGCGATTGAGCGGATTGCAGCTCGCAATCACCGGCAGATATGATCCATCAGGCTTTGCCAGCCGCACCTCGGCCTGATGCTGGCGACCCGTGGTCAGCGCCAGTTCGATCGGGGATGTGCCCTGCGCCAGCCTGTCTCCCGACAATCCCCGCATATGGAGGACTGACGGCCAGTCCTGGCCCTCGATCTTGTCGTTGCGCAAGCCGATGATCTCGGCGGCTGCCGGATTGACGGAGACGATCTGGCCGTTGCCGTCGATAACGGCAATGCCCTCGGCGACGGTCCGGACGATATCCTCGATATATGCCTTCTGCTCGACGAGCTGCCCACGCGAGGCTTCGAGCTCGGATGCCATGCGGTCGAACCCTTGCGCCAATAGCCCGAACTCGTCGTTGGAGATACGGCCGATCCGCGCCCCGGCGTCGCCGCGCGCCAGCGATTCGATGCCGCGGTTGAGGCCGGAAAGACCGGCGCCAAAGCCGCGTAGCAAAAGGAAAGCCGAGAGCGCCGATATCAAAACGGCGGCCGCGGTGCTCAGACCGACAAGCCAGAGCATGTTGTTGGTGCGCTGTTGGGCGGCGCGCAGCAGTGGCGTGTACTCGAACAGAACCGCGCCGACGTTCTTGCCCGGGGCATCCTTGATCGGCACCGCGACAAGGTTGATTGCCTCCGACACGTCGGCGCTGCTTTCGACGAAGTCGCGCGGCGAGCCGTCATCGAGCGTATGGCCGACTTCGTTGTCGGGATCGTGGCCGTACTTTGTGCCGACATTCTGTTCTTCACCCGGAACGTCGGCCAGGATGATCTTGCCGCGATCGACCACCACGAGGTCGCGTTTCGAGCCGCTGTGCTGCGAAGTGACGAATTCACGCAGCGCCTCGGGTCTCTCGAACAACGGACGTGGCGTATCGGCGGCCTTGAAGGCGATCGCCGCCGCCAGTTGCTGTGCAACGCTTGTCGCCTCAGCCAGTGCGGAGGATCTGGTCAGCGACATCTGGGAGACTATTGCAATGCCGCCCACCAGGCCGATCAAGGCCGCTGCGCTCAGCAAAGTAGCGATAATCTGGGTCTTGATCCGCACCAAGGCATCCGATTCTAGGAAAGGCAATGTATATGCCGAATCCCGGTCGTGCTTCAGGAAACCGCCAACCTCGTAAATTTCATGTTAAGGAAGCCCGATCAACCGCCGTCTCCAGCAAGATCGCGGCACCGAAGATAGTGGGGTCAGCCTGGCTGTGCGACGGCTCTCCACAGGCCGGGATAATCGACAACGAAGCCGTGCGGCGACACGTCGAGGATCTCGTCATAGCCGAACATGGGCGCGGCATAGGCATAGCGTACCGTGTCGAGACGCCGGTAGGTCTGATCGAGGCGGACCAGCTTGAGCTCGGGGAACGTCAGGTAGGCGGCTGGGGCGGGCGTCTCCACCCCGATGCCGAGGTTGAACCGACGGATAGCCAGCAGATTTGATGCCGGCGTGAAACCAAGATCGACGTCGACAAGCCCGGCGACGCCATCTTGGACCTCGCCGTTCAGTATCCACTGGCCGCTGGACCCTCGTTCGATCGCGTAGTGCAGCTCACCCGTGCCGGAGAAGCCGTCGACCCGCGCTGATCGTGTGCGCCAGCCGGCATCGCAAATCACCTCATAGGCAAGGCAGCATGGCTGGCCGTCCTGGACGAAGATGGCCTGTCCCCTGAGGCTCTGCCCTCCGTCGGTCGGCGAAAGCAGGCAGGCGTCGTGGCCTTCCACGTCCAGCCGACGCCAAAGGATGGAAGCCGTCATCGGTGTCATCGTCCACTCCCTCGACGTCAAAACGATGCCTCTGCTTCGCCTGCCTGGCCAATGGTGTTTCACCCGCAGCACCCGGCAACTGACATGCCCTGACAGAATGCATCGCCCTGGCGGCCGGGGAAAATTGTTGCCTTGACATTCGCCGCCCCACGCCCGACTTCCTAGCACTTGAGGAGACAACCGATGCCAGAGCCCCGACGATCGACGATCGATGCCGGAGAAGTGGAGCGCTTTTCCGCTCTTGCCGCCGAATGGTGGAATCCGAACGGCAAGTTTCGCCCGCTGCACAAGTTCAATCCGGTCCGGCTCTCCTATATCCGCGACCAGATAGCGACACGCTTCGGCCGCGACCCGCGCGCGGCACGGCCTTTCGAGGGCCTGCGCATCCTAGACATTGGCTGCGGCGGTGGCCTTTTGTGCGAGCCGATGGCGCGGCTTGGTGCCGAGGTGGTCGGAGCGGATGCCTCCGAAACGAACATCGAAGTGGCGAAGCTGCACGCGGCCGAGGGCAATGTGAGCGTCGACTATCACGCCACGACGGCCGAGGATCTGGCCGACGCCGGTGAGAAATTCGACGTCATCCTCAACATGGAAGTGGTCGAGCACGTCGCCGACATCGACCTGTTCGTCGGCAAATGCGGCGAAATGGTTCGGCCCGGCGGCATCATGTTCGTGGCCACCATCAACCGCACGCTGAAGGCGCTCGGACTGGCCATCATCGGCGCCGAATATGTGCTGCGCTGGCTGCCGCGCGGCACCCACCAGTTCGGCAAGCTGGTGCGCCCGGAAGAACTCGAAAAGGCGCTTAGCGGCGCCGGGCTGAGCATCATCGACCGCACCGGCGTCACCTACAATCCGCTTGCCGACCGCTGGGCGCGCTCCAAGGACATGGACGTCAACTACATGGTGCTGGCGGAAAAAGGCTCGGTCTGAACGGTCGCCCTTTTCCTGGAATTGCTCTGGGGTGTGTTGAGATTCAGGTCAGGCCGAGTCGAAAACGGTGGGTTCCGAGAACCGGAGCGCAGCGTACTTTTGGGTACGTGAGCACCGGAAACGCAGGAAGCCACCGTTTGCAGGCCGGCATCACCTGAATCTCAACACATCCTAGGCGTCGAGCGGCCTGTAACCGCCCCGCCAGTAGATCAGCGCCTGCCCGGCATCGCGGGTGCGCACGGCCTCGACCGTGCCGATGACGATGGAATGTGTGCCGCGATCGATCATCTCGTCGAGGCTGCAGTCGAAGGCGGCCACCGCGTCCGAAAGCAATGAAGCTCCGGTCTTCAACGTCATCCATTCGGCGCCCTCGTAGCGGTCCTTGCCCTTGATGCCACCAAAGCCGGAGAACCGCTCGGCGACGCGCTGATGCTGGGGCCCGAGCGAATTGACGCCGAAATGCCGGTAGCGTTCGATCAGCGGCCAGGTCGACGACGACCGGTTGACGCAGGCGATCACCTTGGGCGGCTCGGCCGACAGCGAGACGACCGAAATGACCACCAGGCCGGAGCGATCCTCGCCGACGCCGGCAGTGATGACGCTGACATTGCCGACGATCAGCCGCATCGCGGCTCGAAAATCCGCGACGCCGACAGGAGTTCCCTCCGGAACCTTTGGTTCAGTCATGGCTGGCTCCTCGATGTCCCGCGGAAACGCGCTTTCGGAAAAGATCACGCTGGAACAAGAAGATAAAGCGAATCCAGAGACAAATTCAGGTGAGCCCGCTCCCGGCGGCCATGGCTGCCGGCGTGATGCAGATGCCTTTCGGCCTAGGCCGCTTGCGCTTTCTGGCTTTGTGCCTTGGTGGTGATGAAGACGCCGGCCGTGATGATGACCGCGCCAGCCCAGGTCAGCAACTGATAATGTTCCCCGAGGAAGACCGTGCCGGCAAACAGCCCGACCGCCGCCGCCACATAGCCGATCTGGCTGAGATAGACGGGGCCGCCGACCGACTGCAGGCGGAAGAAGAAGGCGAACATCGCCGACGCCGACGCGGCCTGGGCGACGACGACCAGCGGCACGCCGCCGAGCGGTGCGAAGGCCCCGGCGCCGAACAGAGCGAGAATGCCAACAAACAGCATCGCCGCCGACGCCAGGTGGCTACCAACCGCAAGCTCGATCGGACCGGTGCCTTCCGGCCAGTCCACCGTGCGGTAGATGTTGCCGGCGGCAAGGCTGACCGGGATGAGCAGGCCCATCACCACCCAGAACAAATCGGCCGGCTGGCCGGCCTCGCCGCGTGTGACCGCCACCATGACCGCGCCGACGAAGCCGACAGCGATGCCGACGATGCCCAGCATGTTGGGACGCCGGACACGCAGCAGGATCGAGAACACCAGCGTGATGACGGGCGACAGCGTGAACATGATGCCGGTGTAGCCGGCGCCGAGATGCGGAATGGCCGAGAACATCATGAGGTTCGGGACGGCATAGGACACCGCCGCGGTGACGAAGAAATAGCGCAATTTGCGAGCGGTGAGCCGGATGCGCTGGCCGCGCAGCAGCAGGGCGAACAGCAGCACGCCGCCGGCGCCGAGCGAGATGACGAAGGCCCAGACCATGGCCGGCACACCGGCAGCCGTGGCGAGCTTGCCGAACGGCAACGTCAGGCCAAGCAGGCCACCGGTGATCACCAGCAGGCCGAGCGCCGAATCCCAAAGAAATTTCATCATCGAGCCCTGTCGTGCGCGGCCCCTTGGCCGGCATTGCATCTTGAGGTAAGATAATGGAAAGATTCTTAACGTCAAGATATATGATGGTGGGACAATTGGACAGGGCAGCAAGAGCGATCGAGCAATGGAAGCGAGAGCGGCCGGATCTGGATGTCTCGCCGATGGCGGTGCTCGGGCGGCTGAACGAGGCCTCCTCGCTGATCGCCCGCGAGCGCCTCGCTCCGCTCTTTGCCCGGTACGGGCTGCAGTCCGGGGAGTTCGACGTGCTGGCGACGATGCGCCGCTCGGGATCACCCTACGCGCTGACGCCGACCGCTCTCTATGAAGCGACGATGGTGACGTCGGGCGCCATGACCAACCGGCTCGACCGGCTCGAAACGTCCGGATTGATCCTGCGTGGGCCGCACCCCAACGATCGGCGCGGCATTGTCGTGCGGCTGACCGAAAAGGGTCTAGCGCTGATCAACGAGGCTGTCAGCGCCCACGTTGCCAACGAGCACGAGATTCTCGCGGGCTTGACGCCTGCGGAACGGGAAACGCTGTCTCGGCTGCTTGAGAAATTGATCGGCAGCGTGAGTTAGCAGCTCAGTGGCGGTCGTCCGGAAAAACCGGAATCGGCATGAACTCGACGCCGTCCTCGGCTAGGCTCTTGGCCTCGTCCAGTGTCGCCTCGCCATAGATGCCGCGTGCGTCGCTTTCGCCGAAATGGATCTTGCGTGCTTCCTCGGCAAACTTGTCGCCGACATAGTCGGCATTCTCGCGCACCTTCTCGGCCATCGCCTTGAGCTGCGCCAGGGCCTGCTTCTGCGCCTCGCCCATGGCGAGCGTTATCGTTTCCTGCTTGCGCGCCGTGGAGACGGCCGGCGCCATCAGGGCTTTCTGCACCTTGTGCGAACCGCAGGTCGGGCAATCGACGAAGCCGCGCTTCTTCTGGGTGTCGAAATCCTCGTTGCTACGAAACCAGCCCTCGAATTCGTGGTCGTGCTCGCAAATCAGGGCAAAGCGGATCAAGAGGCCGCACCCCTGAGACGTGGCGCCTCGCCCGCGCCGGCATTGACGGCGAAATCCCGCGCATTCTTGAGATTGGGGATCTTCTTGCGCGCCGCGGCCGACTGCGCCGGATCGATCTCGGCAACGATCACCGCCGGCTCGTCATGCGCGGCTTCGGCGATGATGCGGCCCCACGGGTCGACGATCAGCGAATGGCCATAGGTCTCGCGGCCGTCCTCGTGCAGGCCGCCTTGCGCCGCGGCAACGACATAGGCGCCGTTCTCGATGGCGCGTGCCCTGAGCAGCACATGCCAGTGCGCCTCGCCCGTCTGGCGGGTGAAGGCGGCGGGCACGGAAAACAGGTCGGCGCCGGCCAGCGCCTCGGCGCGGAACAATTGCGGAAAGCGCAGATCGTAGCAAACGGCGAACCCCAGTTTCGCGCCTGCGATCTCGGTCACGACAGCCTCGGTGCCCGGCTCGTAGGCGGCGGATTCGCGCCAGCTCTCGCCATTGTCGAGATCGACGTCGAACATGTGGATCTTGTCATAGGTGGCGAGCGCGGCGCCGTCCGGACCGAACAGCAGCGCCCGGTTGGCGAGCTTGCCGTCGGCGCGCAGGATGGCGGTCGAGCCGATATGCAGGAAGACGCCAAGCTCGCTCGCCAGTTTGCGCGCGGTCGCCACCACGATGTCCTTGTCCTCCGAGGTGAAGGAGGCGGCACGCGCCTCCTTGTCGCGGATCAGCGCCCCGGTCATTTCCGGCGTCTGGATGTAGGTCGCACCTTGGCCGGCGGCTTCACGCACCAGCCGTTCGAGATCGACAGCGTTGCGCTCGGGGCTCTCGCCTGAACGCATCTGGATCGCAGCGGCCTTGAAAACACCCATCGTCATATCCCCTCAAATCGTTGCGCCGTTGGCGAGCATTTTGTCGAGCCGGCCTTCGGCCTCCAGCTCGTGCAGGTCGTCGCAGCCGCCGACATGCGTATCGCCTATGAAAATCTGCGGAAAGGTCGCGCGGCCGTGAGCGCGGGAAATCATTTCCTGGCGCAGTTCGGGCGAGAAGGAGGCGTCGTGCTCGGTAAAGGCGACGCCCTTGCGCTCGAGCAGCCGCTTGGCTGCCGTGCAATAGCCGCACATCATGCGGGTGTAGATGGTGACATCGACCATGACGAATTTCCGCTGTTCGTTGCCGACTTATATAGTCGCGGACTCGTCCGCCCGAAAGTCCCCCGGCAACACACGCGCAAAGGTCAGCACGTCGACGGCACCGGCGCCACCTCTCTTCAGCGCCTTGGTTGCCGCACGAACGGTGGCGCCCGTGGTGTAGACGTCGTCGATCAACAGCACCCTGCGGCCGGCAATCTCGATTTCCGCCTCGGCGGGCACCCGAAAGGCGGCCCGCACATTTTCCTCACGTTCCTGCCTCTCCAGCCCTACCTGCTGGCGGGTGAGTTTGACGCGCCGCACCGCCGAAGGCGCGAAGGGCAATTGGCTGAGCACGGAGACCGCCCTCGCCAGCTCCGCCGACTGATTGAAGCGTCGCCTGAAAAAGCGCCGCCAGTGCAGCGGCACCGGCACCACCACATCCGCCTCGGCGATGAGGTCGGCGCCGGCGCGCACCATCCATCGCGCCATCCATGGCGCGAGATCCGTGCGATCCTGGTATTTCAGTCCTTGCACCATCTGGCGGGCGACGCCGGAATAGGCGACGGCGGCCCGCGCCCGCTCGAAGGGCGGCGGATCGGCGATCGCCTCGGCGGATAGAAAGCCCTCGCCCATATGGTGGGTGAACGGCGTGCCCATCACCGGGCACCATGGCCGTTCCAGCAGCCGCAACTTCGGCCAGCAGCCGCCACACAGGACGCCGGGTTGCGAGACATGCCGGCGGCAGCCGGCGCAGACCGGCGGAAACAAGATGCGCGCCGGCCAGCCGAGGGCCGATCGGGCCATGCTCTTGATCTCGATGGGCTTGATCTTGGGCATCGGATCGGCCACGTGGTTGGTCCTGCGCGCCACTATATGAACAATCTCAGAGCGTCGACAAACAAGGATTTGCCCGTTGCGGCCGATAATGGATATTTCGCTTTGGCTGGCGCACAAGCGGCGCGCGCTCGCCCATCCCGTTGACGGTGCCGATTTCCTCATGCGCCGCACGGCCGAGGACCTTGCCGATCGGCTGGCTGCCGTCGAGCGCCGGTTCGGCAAGGCTGCGGTGCTGTTTTGCCAGACGGCGGCGGCAGCCGAAATGCTCGCCCAGAGCGGCAAGGTCGCCGACATTGTCCGCGTCGAGACGGACGCGGCTTTCCTGAATGGCGGCGCCGGCTTGATTGCACCACTCGAAACCGTGCCGTTCGAACCGGAAAGCCTCGATCTGGCGGTCTCCCTTCTGTCGCTGCAGGCAATGAACGACATCCCTGGCATGCTGATCCAGATCCGCCGCGCGCTGCGGCCAGACGGGCTTTTCCTCGGCGCCTTTGCCGGCGCCGGCACGCTTTTCGAGTTGCGCGAAAGCCTGCTTGCGGCCGAGACCGAGCTCTATGGCGGCGCCAGCCCGCGTGTCATCCCGTTCACCGATGTGCGCGATGCCGGTGCGCTTCTGCAGCGCGCCGGTCTCGCTCTGCCGGTCGCCGATGTCGAGACGGTGACGGTGCGCTATGCCAGCCTGTTCGGCCTGATGGCGGATCTGCGGGCGATGGGCGAAACCAGTGCGCTCACCGATCGCAGCCGGCGGCCGGGCTCGCGCAAGCTGTTTGCCCGCGCGGCGGAAATCTACGCCGAACGCTTTTCGGACCCCGATGGCCGCGTGAGGGCAAGTTTCTCGATCGTCTGGATGTCCGGCTGGGCGCCCGACGCATCGCAGCAAAAGCCGCTGAAGCCCGGGTCGGCCAAGGTCTCGCTGAAGACAATACTGGAGGCTCCCGACGGGCAGTGAACCGGCCCGCAGGCGCGGACGGCTACCTCAGGGCCCGAGGGCGTTGACAAGCCTGCTGGTATTGTCGCTGAACAGCCAAGTGATTGCGTTGAAAACCTGGCCGATGCCGCCAATGATGGTCAACGACAGCACACCGATGATCAGGGCATATTCGACAGCCGTGGCGCCGGTCTCGTCCTTCAGAAAACGAAGCAGCACTGCATTCATGACCTAAACCCCTCTGGCCAGAACCTTACCGCCGATCTGTTAAGAAAGGTTAACGGCAAAGGCTTAACAGGCGGTGAAACCGCCGCCCTTGTCGAATCTCTTAACCATGTCAGCAGTCGCCGCTGCTTCTGCCATTGGACCTGATGATGCAGACCGAACTGGGCTCCGGCTGCAGCACGCTGCGGCGCACCGTATAGGTTTCGCGATGGCTGACCGAGCCGGTGGCCGTCATGTCGAGCCCGCTGGCAAAATCGTCGCGGGCCGACAGCGAGCGTGTCTGGCTGTCGAGGAAAGGCGCGGCGATCAGCGCCAGCGCCACCGCGGCCGAACCGAACAGAAGCGTGATGCGCAAGATGCCCATGCCCGCGTCGGCGGCGCGAAAGGCGCGCTCTGGCCGGATCGAGTCCCAATCCCTGTCCAGGTTCATTCTATCGCTCCCCAGCGAATCGGCGGCGCGGCCACGAAACGACCATGCTTCACTTTTTCACGGCGAGATAAATCTTCCATTAACGCTGACTGATACAGCGCTTCGACCCGGCAGGCGGGAGGGCATGCTAGAGGAGATCGATGAGGAACGGGATCAGCGGCGCATCGGCCGGCGGCATCGGATAGTCGCGCATCTGCTTTGGCCGCACCCATTTCAGCGCCTGCCCCTCCCTGGGCTGGGCGATGCCGCGGAAGCGGCGGCAGATGAACAGCGGCATCAACAGGTGGAAATCATCATAGGAATGACTGGCGAAGGTGAGCGGCGCCAGGCAAGGAATGTCGGTCTCGATGCCGATTTCCTCATGCAGTTCGCGGATGATGCATTGTTCCGGCGTCTCGCCGGGCTCGACCTTGCCACCGGGAAATTCCCACAGGCCGGCAAGTTGCTTGCCCTCGGGGCGCCGTGCCAGCAGCACCCGGCCATCGGCATCGACCAGCGCACAGGCGGCGACCAGCAGCAGGCGCTTGCCGGCGATCGTCACATCACTCATGCCCAATTTCACTCCTGAACAGGCGGCCGGCGATAGTGGTAGCGATAGACCTCGTCGAAGCCGAGCGAACGATAGAGCGCCAGCGCCGGCACGTTGCCAGCCTCGACCTGCAGCCAAGCTTCGCGGGCGCCACGCAGCCGCGCCCATTTCAGCGCCGACAGGATCAGGTTGCGGCCGTGGCCCTTGTTGCGCGCCGACTTGTCGGTGGCGATCTCGAACAGGCCGGCAAGATCGCCATCGTGCACGCAGATCAGCGTCGCCAGCGGCTCGGCTCCGTCTTCGAGCGCGAACAGCCCGGCCTCGGGCTGGATGGCGCCGATGATCTCCGACAGGCCGGGTCGCAGCGATACGTCCGAACCGCTGACCTTGAGCGACGCGCCGATGAAGCGGCTGATGTCCTTCAGCGGGATCTGGTCCATGGCGGCATCGAGTTGCGCGTCGGCCAGCGGCAGCCGCATCACCAGCGACTCGTCGAATCGGCTCCAGCCCTCGCGGTCGAGATGACTGGCGAGACTGGAACCCGACAGCGGCGACATGCGGAATGTCAGCGGCCTGCCATAGGCGTCGAAACGGCGGCTGGCACGGCCGATGCGGTCGGCGATATGCTGGGTGTCGCCCGGATCGAGAGGATTGACCGAATTCAGCCGCTTGGCCGGATGGCCGGCGGTCAGCCGCACCACCCAGGTACCGTCATAGTGGACGGCCGCTGCTGGCCAGGCGCGAAAGCCGGCCGCCTCGTAGCGGCGGACGATTGCGAGCATGCTTGCCGGATGCCTGGAAGCCAAAGCCATCAGCTCCGATAGTCGCCATTGATGGCGACATATTCCTTGGTGAGATCGCAGGTCCACACCGTCGCCTTGCCGCGGCCGATGCCGATGTCGGCGCGGATGCGGATGTCGTCGCGCCTCATATAGGCTGAGGTCGCTTCCTCCGAATAGCCGGGGTCGCGCTCGCCCTCATGCGCCAGCCGGTTGTCACCGAACCAGATCGACAGCCGGTCGCGGTCAGCGGGCTCGCCGGCCTTGCCGACCGCCATGACGACACGGCCCCAATTGGCGTCCTCGCCGGCGACCGCCGTCTTGACCAGCGGCGAATTGGCGATCGACAGCGCGATGCGCTTGGCCGACCGTGCCGATTTCGCGCCGGTGACCGTGACTTCGACCTGCTTGCGGGCGCCCTCGCCGTCGCGCACGACTTGCAGCGCCAGCGATTTCAGCACCTTGCCGAGCGCCCGACGAAACGCGCCAAGGCGCGCATCCTTGGCGTCGGTTATCTTCGGCGCGCCGCGCTTTGCGGCCTTGCCGGTGGCGAAGATCAGCAGCGTGTCGCTGGTCGAGGTGTCGCTGTCGACGGTGACCGCGTTGAAGGTCTTGGCCGTGCCGCGCGACAGCAGGTCCTGCAGCACAGGGGCGGCGATCGGCGCGTCGGTGGCGATGAAGGACAGCATCGTTGCCATGTCGGGCGCGATCATGCCGGCGCCCTTCGAGATGCCGTTGATGGTGACGTCGGTGTCGCCGAGCTTGACGGTTGCGGTCGCGACTTTCGGATAGGTATCCGTGGTCATGATCGCCTTTGCCGCTTCGGTCCACAAATCAGGTTTGCCGTTGCTGACCAGCCCGGCCAGCAGATGGCTGAACTTGCCGGTGTCGAGCGGCTCGCCGATGACGCCGGTCGAGGCCAGGAAAACCTCGCTGGCCTTGCAGCCGGCCGCCTTGGCCGCGGCTTCGCCCGTCAGTGCGGTGGACTCGCGGCCCTTCTTGCCGGTGAAGGCGTTGGCGTTGCCGGAATTGACGACCAGCACCCGCGCCTTGCCGGCGCCGAGATTCTGCCGGCAGAAATCGACTGGCGCCGAGGGGCACTTCGATTTCGTGAACACGCCGGCGACCGCGGTGCCTTCATCGAACACCATGGTCAGCAGGTCGGTCCGGTTCTTGTATTTTATCCCGGCCTCGGCGGTGGCGATGCGCACCCCCTCGATGGCCGGCATCTTGGGGTATTTCTTCGGCGCAAGCGGCGAAATCGTCGTGGACATGGGGACCTCGGGCGGGAAAATCGCAAGGGAAGGCCGGTTTGCCCGATACGACGCGCGGGCGCAAGGGCGTTTTCGCTTGTCGCCAGGGCCGGAAACCCGATCGGAATTAAGCCTGCATTTCAAATCCGTTGGCATCGTCGGGGCCGATGGCGTTATGATCTTCCCCATGGGCAGGCTTGCGATCCTCGCATGGGCGTTTCTGGGACTTTTGCTGCTGAGCGCCGATGCACAGCCGCAGCGGCGCGTGGCGCTCGTCATCGGCAACGGCACCTATGCCGAAGCCGGCACGCTGGCCAATCCGGTCAATGACGCGCTCGACATCGCCGACGAGCTGCGCTCCATCGGCTTCGAGGTCATCGAAGGCAATGATCTCGGCAAGCGCGAGCTGGAACGCAGCATCGGCGCGTTCTCCGATGCGCTCGAAGGCGCCGGCGCCGGGCTTTTCTACTATGCCGGCCACGGCTTGCAGGTCGAGGGGCGCAATTACATCGTGCCGGTCGACGCCAGGCTCGACATGCCGGTCAAGCTCCAACTCGAGGCCGTGCCGATCGACGAGGTCCTCGACATCATGGAACAGCAGACCAAGGTCAGCCTGGTGTTTCTCGATGCCTGCCGCAACAACCCGTTTGCCCGCAGCCTGAGCCGCACCGCCACCACCCGCTCGGCGACGGCGCTGGCCGGACTGGCGCAGTTCGATTCGACGCGCGGCTCGTTCATTGCCTTCTCGACAGCACCTGGTGCGGTTGCCATGGACGGAAGCGGCCGCAACTCGCCCTTCGCCGAGGCCTTGCTGCGGCACATCGCCGAGCCCGGCCAGAGCATCAACGACATGATGATCGCGGTGGGCCGCGACGTGGTGTCGCAAACGCGCGAGGCGCAGCGCCCCTGGGAACAGGGATCGCTGCTCGAGCGCTTCGAATTCGTCCCGGACGGACAACCCTCCCAACCGCAGAAGCCGGCCGCGGCTCCGGCCCCCTCGACGGAAGTTGCAGCACTTGAACGATCCGTTGGTGACGACAAGGGCTCGATCGAGAAATTCCTGCGCCGCGATTATCTGGCGCCGGACACCAAGGCGATGAGCGAGACCGTCAAGCGGCTCTACGGCCCCTCCGCGACCATTTTCGGCACGCGCTACGACGCCGACGCCATCACCAGGGTCAAGGCCGACTGGTTCGCGCAGTGGGCCTCCTGGTCGCTTGACCTGGAGCCCGGCAGCCTGGAGGTCACCCCGCATGGCGAGGATCGCGCCGAGGCCATCTTTGCGATGCGCTACGACTATCTGCCGAAGGACAAGTCGGCGGCACGCCTGACCGGCAAGGCGCGTGTCACGCTTGGCCTTGTGAAGGCAGACGGCGGCTGGCGCATCGAGTCCGAGACATCGCAAGCGATGCAGTAGGCATCTGCTTGCGGCCAATCCAGCGGTGTCGGCAGCTCTTGTGGCGATCGCGTTTCATATCGATAGGAATTTTTTCTTGACCCGGTGAGGGCAGCTATGCTATATATTTGTCGATAGTGCTGATTTGCGCCAGTGACCCGCCGCCCAGGCGGGTTTTTGCTTTTTGATGCTCCGTCAACCAACACGCCGGCGAAGGCTCCTATGGAACCCGTTAACCCGGGATCGTTGCCCCTGCCGCCGCCACTGCCTCTGGCAGCTTGAAAACGGGCCGTTCCGTTTGATGACCGGGTCGCGTATATTGCCGGCGAAATTGTTGGCGAGGACGACAGAAATGGGCGTAGACGTCGATCCGGCGCGCAAATCGATCGGCGCGCGGCGCAATCCCGACAGCGCCGACGCCATTCTCGAAGCCGCCGAGGCCGTGCTGGTCGAAGCCGGTTATGCCGGTTTCTCGATCGAGGCAGTGGCGCGGCGGGCTCGCGCCGGCAAGCCCACCATCTACCGCTGGTGGCCGAGCAAGGCCGCATTGCTGCTCGATGTCTACCAGCGCCAGAAACGCGTCGATGTTCCCGATACCGGGCGGTTGGAGGAGGATCTCGTCGGCTTCCTGAAAAACCTGTTCGCCCACTGGCGCGAGACATCGTCCGGCAGCGTGTTCCGGTCGCTGATCGCCGAGGCGCAGTCGGATGACGCGGCGTCCGCCGCACTTGCCGGCTACGCACTGGGCCGAACGTCGCATACCGGCCAGATAATCGAACGCGCCAAGACGAGGGGCGAAATCGGCGTCGACATCGATTCAGCGCTGGTCGCCGATCTGATCGCCTCTTTCGCCTGGAAGCATCTGTTGACCAACCGGCTCGACGAGGACCAAGCCAGTATCCGCAAGACGGTCAGCTACGTGATGCGAGGCATAGCAGCGCCTGGAAAGTGAAAATCGGCCGGCGCAGTCGACAAAAAGGGCCGCGGCAACCCTTGGCTGCCGCGGCCCTTTCAAAAAATTCAGGCTTACTTGGCGCTTTCCAGCGTATCGACCGCCTTCTTCAGCTTCTCGTCCGGGATCTCGACCTTGGCGCCGCCGCGCAGCGACTTGACCAGCGCAAAATACTTGTCGCGGATGACTGCCTGCCTGGCCTGGTCCTTGACGTCGTCGAATGCCGGCGGCTGCTTGGTGCGCTTGTCCTCGAGCTTGATGACGTGCCAGCCGAACTGCGACTGCACGGGCTGCTCGGTGTATTTGCCGACCTGGAGCGCGAAAGCCGCCTTGTCGAACTCCGGCACCATCTGGCCAGGTCCGAACCAGCCGAGGTCGCCACCACTGGTCTTGCCCGACGGATCGCTGGTGTGCTCGTTGGCGAGCTTCTGGAAGTCGGCGCCGCCGTCGAGCTGCTTGATGATGGCCTCGGCCTCTTCCTTCGTCTTCACGAGGATGTGACGGGCATGCACCTCGTTTGTGGGCGGTGTGTTGGCGATCTCCTGGTCGTAGCGGGCGCGAACCTCGGCGTCGGTGACCTTGTCGACGACGCCCTTCTCGACCATCTCGCCATGCAGCGCGCGCTGCTGCAGGAAGGCCATGCGGCGCTGGAAGTCGGGATCCTTGTCGAGGCCGGTGGTGACCGCCTGGGCGGCCATGACGCGGATTTCGATGGCCGCCGAGAGGGCCGCGGCGCGGCGCTGCTCGGGCGGCAGCTGGGCGAACTGCTGCGACAGCTCGCCTTCGGCAAGCACCAGGTCGGCTTCGGTCAAGGGCTGGCCGTTGATCGTGGCGATCACGGTGTTCGGATCGACCGGTGCCGCGGCAGGTGCTGCCGCATCCGCCGGGGCAGGTGCTGCTGCATCCGCCGGAGCGGGAGCGGTCTGCGCCATCAGCGGCGACAACGAAAGGGCCGACAAGCCGAAGGCCAGGCCAAGGCTGGCAAGCGACGCACGGCGGAACAACAAGGACATAAGATGACTCCGGTAAGGGATTATGAGGGCGGAAGGTTTCCAGATCAGCCGGATTGTGGCGGAATTTGGCGCGACCGGCAGGGCTAGCGCGGCGTTGACATCAGTTGAGCCCCCTCTTATCTGTCCAACGACTTTGCGTCCAGAACCGTTTTCCGGGCGCTTTTTGTGTTTGCCCGTATTCAAGCGGTGCGTTCACGTGGATTTGATGGGGCCAGCCGGCGTCCGTCTCAAGATTGAGAATTCTATCGAAAGGACCATTGGATGGTCAGTCTCGGCGGTCTCGCCCGTAAGGTTTTCGGTTCCTCCAACGACCGTCGGGTCAAATCGACCCGGCCCCGTGTCGAGGCGATCAACGCCATGGAAAACGAGATGCGGGCACTCTCCGACGAGGAGTTGGTTGGCCGCACCGCGAAATTCCGCCAGGACATCGCCAACGGCGCCACCCTCGATGACCTTTTGGTTCCCGCCTTTGCCACCGCCCGTGAGGCGGCGCGCCGCGTGCTCGGCATGCGCCCCTTCGACGTCCAGCTGATCGGCGGCATGGTGCTGCACAATGGCGGCATTGCCGAGATGCGCACCGGCGAGGGCAAGACCCTGGTCGCGACGCTGCCGGTCTACCTCAACGCGCTTGCCGGCAACGGCGTCCATGTCGTCACCGTCAACGACTATCTCGCCACCCGCGACTCCGAATGGATGGGCCGCGTTTATAAATTTCTCGGCCTCTCGGTCGGCGTCATCGTCCATGGCCTGTCCGACGAGGAGCGCCGCGTCGCTTACACCGCCGACGTCACCTATGCCACCAACAACGAACTCGGCTTCGACTATCTGCGCGACAACATGAAGTACGAGCGCGCCCAGATGGTGCAGCGCGGTCACAATTACGCGATCGTCGACGAAGTCGATTCCATCCTGGTCGACGAGGCCCGCACGCCGCTGATCATTTCCGGTCCGCTCGAGGACCGTTCGGAAATGTACAACACCATCGACACTTTCATCATCCAGCTGCAGCCGCAGGATTATGAGATCGACGAGAAGCAGAAGACCTCGATCTTCACCGAGGAAGGCACCGAGAAGCTGGAGAACATGCTGCGTGACGCCGGCCTGCTCAGGGGCGAGTCGCTCTACGACGTCGAGAACGTCGCCATCGTCCACCATGTCAACAATGCGCTGAAGGCGCACCGGCTGTTCCAGCGCGACAAGGACTATATCGTCCGCAACGACGAGATCGTCATCATCGACGAGTTCACCGGCCGAATGATGCCGGGCCGCCGCTATTCGGAAGGCCTGCACCAGGCGCTCGAAGCCAAGGAGCATGTGGCGATCCAGCCGGAGAACCAGACGCTCGCCTCCGTCACCTTCCAGAACTACTTCCGCCTCTACAAGAAGCTTTCCGGCATGACCGGCACGGCGCTGACCGAGGCCGAGGAGTTCGGCAACATCTACAATCTCGACGTCACCGAGATCCCGACCAACCTGCCGGTCGTCCGCAAGGACGAGGACGACGAGGTCTACCGGACGGTCGAAGAGAAGTACAAGGCGATCGTCAAGGAGATCCGCGAAGCCAGCGCCAAGGGCCAGCCGACGTTGGTCGGCACGACCTCCATTGAAAAATCCGAGCAGCTGGCCGAGCGCCTGCGCAAGGAAGGCTTCAAGGATTTCGAGGTGCTGAACGCCCGCCACCACGAGCGCGAGGCGGCGATCGTCGCCCAGGCCGGCAAGCCGGGCGCCATCACCATCGCCACCAACATGGCCGGCCGCGGCACCGACATCAAGCTCGGCGGCAATGCCGAGATGCGCATCGCCGACGAGCTGGGCGACATGCCGGCCGGGCCCGAGCGCGAGGCGCGGGAAAAGGAAATCAATGACGACGTCGAGCGCCTGAAGGAAAAGGCGCTGGCCGCCGGCGGCCTCTACGTGCTGGCCACCGAACGTCACGAATCGCGCCGCATCGACAACCAGCTCAGAGGTCGCTCCGGCCGCCAGGGCGACCCCGGCCGCTCGAAATTCTTCCTGTCGCTGCAGGATGATCTGATGCGCATCTTCGGTTCCGAGCGCATGGACGGCATGCTGCAGAAGCTCGGCCTCAAAGAAGACGAGGCGATCATCCATCCCTGGATCAACAAGGCGCTGGAAAAGGCGCAGAAGAAGGTCGAGGCGCGCAACTTCGACATCCGCAAGAACCTGCTGAAATACGACGACGTCTCCAACGACCAGCGCAAGGTGGTGTTCGAGCAGCGCATCGAACTGATGGACGGCGAAGGCCTCTCGGAAACCATTGCCGAGATGCGCGAGGGCGTCATCGACGAGATCGTCGCCAAGGCCATTCCCGAAAACGCCTATGCCGAGCAGTGGGATGTTGCCGGGCTGAAGGCCGAAGTCGCCGAATTCCTCAATCTCGACCTGCCGGTCGAGGACTGGGCCAAGGAAGAGGGCATCGCCGAGGACGACATCCGCGAGCGCATCGCGCAGGCCGCCGACGCCGCCGCCAAGGAGCGCTCCGAGCGCTTCGGCCCCGAGGTGATGAACTATGTCGAGCGCTCGGTGGTGCTGCAGACGCTCGACCATCTGTGGCGCGAGCACATCGTCAATCTCGACCACCTGCGTTCGGTCGTCGGCTTCCGCGGCTACGCCCAGCGCGATCCGCTGCAGGAGTACAAGGGCGAGGCATTCGAGCTGTTCCAGGCGATGCTGGGCAATCTGCGCCAGGCCGTCACCGCGCAGCTGATGCGCGTCGAGCTGGTGCGCCAGGCCGCCGAAGCACCGCCGCCCGAGGCGCCCGACATGTTCGGCATGCATATCGACGGCACCACCGGGGAGAATGATTTCGACGGCGGCGAGACCGCCCTCCTGGTCCGTCCGGAGACGACCGCAATTGTCGCTCCCGAGAACCGCGACCCGAACAACCAGGCGACCTGGGGCAAGGTCGGCCGCAACGAAGCCTGCCCCTGCGGCTCCGGCAAGAAGTACAAGCACTGCCACGGCGCATTCGCGTAAGGGAATGCTTCCCTTCTCCCCGTCACTATACGGGGAGAAGGTGCCGGCAGGCGGATGAGGGGCGGCGCTGACGTTCGCGATTGGTCCGATCTCCCCACCTGAGGGGGAGATGGCCGGCAGGCCAGAGGAGTACATTCTTCAATCCTTCCATGGCGACCCGCACTCGCCATGCCACCGGCGTGGAGAATGTGCGTGCTGCGCACCCCCTGCGCCTCCCGGCCCTTCGCTATGGCTCCCTGCCCTCCGGGCGTTCATCCCCTTTAAAAGGTCCACCGGACCTTTTAATCCGCCCGAAGGCGGACCGGGTCTTCACCGTTCGTCGCTCGAAAAGCCAAATCGTTGGCTTTTCGTCCGCTGCGCGGACCACTCCTCACCCAACCGTTTCTTAATGTGTCCTTGCTACACCGACGCCTGAAAAAGAGGCGGAAAACGGAGAGTAATCGGGGTGCGCTTTTCCGCGGCCACGACAGCCGGGCGGTTCTTGCCGCAGCGTTTGGCGCTGCGCATCGGGCCGTTGCTTGGCCGCATCGATGCCGTGCTGTTCACCGCCGACGAGCGCGGCGAAGCCGGCCGCATGTCGGTCATCGCTTTCTCCATCCGCATCATCAGCGCCGTCATCGCCTTCGTCAGCCAGGTGCTGATGGCGCGCTGGATGGGCTCGTTCGAATACGGCATCTTCGTCCTCGTCTGGGTGACGATGGTCATCGTTGGCAACCTCGCCTGCCTCGGCTTCCACACCTCGGTCATCCGCTTCATTCCCGAATACCGCGAGCGCGGCATGCTGGCCGAACTGCGCGGCATCGTGCTGGCCAGCCGGCTGTTCGTGCTGATCGCCTCCACGCTCATCGCCGGGCTCGGCGCGCTCGGCGTCTGGCTGGCCGCGCCATGGATCGAAAACTACTACGTGGTGCCGTTCATCCTCGGCGTCATCTGCCTGCCGATGATCGCCATGTCCGATTTACTGCAAGGCTTGGCGCGCGCCAATTCATGGGCGCTGTTTGCGCTGTCGCCGACCTATCTGGTACGCCCGGTGCTGATCCTGCTGTTCATGGCGCTGATGCTGGCCGCCGGTTATGCGCCCGACGCCAGGACCGCCATCTTCGCGTCGATCGCCGCCACCTATGTCACCACGCTCGGTCAGCTCATCGGCGTTACCCAGCGCATGGAAAGGCGGATCCCGGCCGGGCCGATGAAGGTCCATTTCGCGCAATGGTTCCTCGTTTCGCTGCCGATCTTCCTGGTTGAAAGCTTCTTCTTCCTGCTCACCAACGCCGACGTGCTGATGGTCGGCGCCTATATGGATCCCAACGACGTCGCCGTCTATTTCGCCACCGTCAAGACACTGGCGCTGGTGCATTTCGTCTATTTCGCCGTCAAGGCCGGCGTTGCCCAGCGCTACGCGCAATTCACCCATGGCGAGCCGCAAAAGCTCGCCGCCTTCGCCCGCGAGACCGTATCGTGGACGTTCTGGCCCTCGCTGCTGATGGCGATGCTGGTGCTGGCGCTGGGTGAGCCGATGCTGGTGCTGTTCGGCCCTGAATTCAGCAGTGGCTATCCGCTGCTGTTCCTGCTCGTTTTCGGCGTCGTGGCGCGGGCCGCCGTCGGTCCGTGCGAAAGCCTGCTGACGATGAGCGGCAACCAGAACATCTGCGCTGCCGTCTATGCCATGACGCTGGCCTTCAACATCGGCCTCAACGTGATGCTGATCCCGCATTTCGGCCTGTGGGGCGCGGCCATGGCCACCGCCTTTGCCATGATCTTCGAAGCCTGTGCGCTGTCCTTCACCGTATGGCGCAAGCTCGGCATCGTCATGCTTATCTTCGTGCCTGCGAAAGGAGCCGCGTGATGGCCGCCATCCCGTTGCTTGAGGAAACCAGCGGCGGCACGGCCGGCGCCATGGTGTCCGGCCTTGCCGGGCTGACCCGCGACCCCGACCCCGCCCATATCGAGATCCTCGCCAATAACCGGCCGGAGCGCAAACTCGCCATCTACCCGGCATCGGCCGGCTTCGACCTGGTCGAGGAACTGGATTACCTCTGCACCCGCACGGTCGAGCCGAACGTTTTCTTCAACCCGCGCTTCCTGGCGCCGGCCATGCCGCGGCTGGAGGATCGCGAGGTGCGGCTGGCGGTGATCCGCGACGGCGACGAATACCGCAACCGGCTGCGCCTTCTGGTGCCGTTCTCGGTGGAACGGCCTGGGATGCCGCTCGGCGTTCCGGTCATGCGCACATGGTCGAGCCCGTTCGGTCCGCTCGGCACGCCGCTGGTCGACCGCGACGACCCGGTCGGCGTCGTCGAGGATTTTTTCTCGATGCTGTCGCGCCCGCACCTGAAGCTGCCGAAAGTCTTCGTCCTGCCCGATATCCGGCTCGACGGCCCGGTGGCGAGCCTGTTTGCCACCGTGGCCGAGACGCGCGGCCTGATGCTGGTCACCACCGGCCAGACCAAGCGCCCCGCGCTGGAGAGCCAAGCCGACGGGGACGAGTATCTGAAGGCCTCGCTGCGCGCGCATCATTTTCGCGAGTTCCGCCGGCTGAAGCGGCGCCTCGGCGACCTCGGCAAACTGGAGCATGTCGTGGCGCGCGGCCCCGATGAGATCCGCCACGCCATCGAAAGTTTCCTGACGCTGGAAGCGGCCGGCTGGAAAGGTCGCGAACGCACCGCCATGGCGATCGACCGCTACCGCGCTGCCTTCGCCCGCGAGGCGGTGCACCGGCTGGCCGAACAGGACATGTGCCGCATCCATTCGCTGACGCTGGACGGCCGCACCATTGCCAGCCTGATCGTGTACGTCGAAGCCGGCGTCGCCTACACCTGGAAGACGGCTTATGACGAGACGCTGGCCGCCTATTCGCCCGGCACATTGCTGATGATCGAGGTGACCAGGCAGCATCTCGACGATCCCAACATCATGATGACCGATTCCTGCGCGATGCCCGACCATCCGGTGATGAGCCGGCTATGGACCGAGCGCAAGCCGATGGGCACGCTGGTGATCGGCCTGACGCCCGACGCCGACCGCCTCACCCGCCAGGCCGCCTCGCAGCTGCATCTCTACCGCGAGACCCGCAACATGGCCCGCCTGCTGCGCATCCGGATGAAGAGCTTGCTGGGACGGCGGTAGACCCGAGCTTGGTGGTAACCGATGCCCAGGCTTCCCAGGTGGCCAGGCGACTAGAATAGGCCTGTTCGGAAACGGTCCCCTGGGAACAGGCGCAGCGGCCGCTCCGGCTCATCCACGACCGCCGGGATCGCCCGTGCGGCCGCCGAGGGATCACCCGGTTTCTGGCCTTCATCCCGTCGCGCCGCCGGGCATATTCGGGCATCGGCACGGCCGGGGTTGGCCGAAGAGCCGCGCCAGTCAAGGGCGTACCTTGCTTACGCCAGGAGATGTAACAGTAACGTACTTACCTGGTGTCATCGCCAGTCGCAGGGTGACATATGTCGGGCCGCTAAAGACTGGCTTGGGTTAGGCGTGCCCAAGGGAGCGAGCAATGGCCAAACAGCAGCAAGAACACGAAACCGATAGCAGCACCTTCAGCCGACGGAGCGTCCTGCTTGGAGGCACCGCGCTTGCGGCGGCAGCCGCCGCCCTCACATCGCGGCCGTCGACCCAGCCCGCGCAGGCGGCGGGTGGCAAGCCGAACATCCTCGTCATCTTTGGCGACGATATCGGCTTTTGGAACATCAGCGCCTACAACAGAGGCATGATGGGCTACCGCACGCCCAACATCGACCGCATCGCCAATGAGGGCGCAATCTTTACCGACCTCTACGCCCAGCAGTCCTGCACCGCGGGACGCGCGGCGTTCATCACCGGGCAGAGTTGCTTCCGCACCGGCTTGCTCAAGGTCGGTCTGCCGGCCGCCCCGGAAGGACTGTCGGGGAAGGACCCGACGCTCGCCGAGTTGCTCAAGCCGCAGGGCTACGCCACCGGCCAGTTCGGCAAGAACCACGTCGGCGACCGCAACGAGTTCTTGCCCACCGTCCACGGCTTCGACGAGTTCTTCGGCAATCTCTACCACCTCAATGCCGAGGAAGAGCCGGAGAATGTGGACTATCCGAAATCGCCAGAGTTCCGCGCGAAATTCGGCCCGCGCGGCGTGCTCAAATGCACCGCCACTGACACGGATGATCCCACTGAAGATTCCCGCTTCGGCCGGGTCGGCAAGCAGAAAATCGAGGACACGGGCCCGCTCACCAAAAAGCGCATGGAAACGGTCGATGAGGAATTCCTGGGCGCGGCCAAGGACTTCATCGATCGGCAGCACAAGGCCAGCAAGCCGTTCTTCTGCTGGTTCAACACGACCCGCATGCATATTAACACCCATCTCAAGCCCGACTCGGAAGGCAGGACCGGCTTGGGACTGGAGGCTGACGGCATGGTCGAACTCGACGGCTATATCGGCCAGCTTCTCAAGCAGCTGGACGATCTGGGTATTGCCGACAACACCATCGTGCTGTGGACCACCGACAACGGCGCCGAAGTTTTCTCATGGCCCGATGGCGGCACGACGCCGTTTCATGGCGAGAAAAACACCAGTTGGGAGGGCGGCTACCGCGTTCCCGGCATGATCCGCTGGCCAGGGGTCGTCAAGCCTGGCACAGAGATCAACGACATCGTCTCGCACGAGGATTGGGTTCCGACGCTGGTGGCGGCAGCCGGCGAGCCGGACGTCAAGGAGAAGCTCCTGACCGGTTACGAGGCTGCGGGCAAGACCTTCAAGGTCCACCTCGACGGTTACGACCAGCACGATCTGCTGGCCGGTACCGGCCCCGACCCTCGCAAGGAGTTCTTCTACTGGACCGACGACGGAAACCTCGCCGCCCTCCGCTATGACCGTTGGAAGATCCTTTTCCTGGAGCAGCGGGCGGAGGGCTTCGACGTGTGGCAGGAACCGTTCGTAGCCTTGCGGGTGCCCAAGATCTTCGACCTGCGAGCCGATCCGTTTGAACGCGCCCAGCATGAAGGGGCCGAATATATCAGGTGGCGCTTCGATCGGACGTATCTGCTCATGCCGGCGCAGGCCTTCGTAGGCCAGTACATTCAAAGCTTTGTCGCGTTCCCGCCGCGGCAGAAGCCGGGCAGCTTCTCGCTTGACCAGGTGCTGGCAAAACTCCAGGAAGCCGGCGGCGCTGGCAAGAACTGAAGCCAGCTGACGAAAGCTTTCAACGGGCCGCGCCGGTTCAACCGGCGTAGGCTCCGTTCGCGACTTGACGCATCATCTTTCACTCCTCTCCCCGATATGATGAGGCCGTCGCGTATTCCCCGCCACGTCCCGCTTCGGAGGTAAGGCAACGTGTGGTCGCCAATGGCTTTCTACCGCCAATAGGCGTAATTGCGCAGTTGCTAATATACCCATAAATTAATCAGTGCGGCAGTAACAAACCCACCGGAGTGGCCGGTACGCTGCATGACTTTGGCAATTGGCATTGGAGATCTGGTGGGGGTCACGGCCACTGTGCGCAGGCGGATTGACGATGAGCGCGTCAGCGTGTCGGTCCCGAACTATGATTGCCCGCAATCGATCCGAAGCTATGATTTTGCGCATTCGATCCGCACCGAGGTGCAGCGGGGGGATCAGATCGAGCTTGTTGGCGAGGTCACCCGGATCGATGGCGAGACGGTGACAATCGACCTGGGGCCGCTGGTGACGGTCGAAATCGATATGGTCAGGCTCATCGAGAGATACCGGCCAAAGCAGCGCAGGACGCCACTCTGAGGCCCTTTCTTTCTAAGAATTCCTCAATCGATCCGCAACCCCAGCATCGTGATGCACGATGGACCCGATTCTGCTTCGACCTCGTACGCACGGTTATGGGTTTGAGCGATCCTTCGCCAAAGCGTTGAAAAGCAACGCGCACGCCACCAGCGATACGAGCCCGCCTAACAGGTCGTCCCCCGTCAGGCCGAAAAGATAGACCGTCTCAAACGCCAACGCTGCCACTGCTGTTCACCCAGGTGCGAATTGATCAGCCTTCCTGTCCATCACCAGGGCTACACCGCGAGCCGCAGCTATCTTTGCGACAAGAGCCTCTAGATCGGCATCCGATCGCATCGATCCGGTTTTCTGTCGGAGTCGGGAAACCGCCAGTGTGACAGAAAGGGGAACCTTCCCCTTCGCCTCGCTCACAATTTCGTCGGCCGCCGCAACGTTACAGAGCTCTGGTGCAACTTTGATCCTCATGGCCAGCCACCTCCATACAAAGGTCGCGCGCCATAAACTCTCGAAGCCAATCCAAGTTCCAACCAAACCGAGCCGGCTGGTGTCGCGCCTCGGAGCGGCAGCGGGCCAGTCATGGATGCTGGGGATCAAAACCAGCATAGGGCAACGAGCGGCTGCGCGGTTGGTTGCGGACCAATCATTTTGGTAGTGGGTCAGTTTGAAATTTGACCGGATGCAATATGCATTCAAGCATGTCAGCACATCATTCGCGGAACGTCAGAACCTGACAATGCGGATGCATATGCGCCGCTTCACGCGTCTGACAAACGTCTTTTCCAAGAAGGTTGATCCAAGAAGGTTGAAGCTGATGCAAACGCGGTGGCTTTGCACTATTGTTGCGCTGGTGGAAGCGGAACAGGCGAAGATTGACCGCAAGCGTGTTACAAGAAGCACGTTGCCGCCTAAACATTCGGGGGAAGCCAATGCAAATCACGGAAATATATGCTGACGAAGTTAGCGAGACGCACTTGCGCAATGTTTCGGTGAATCTTGCGGCACGCGACTTTGCCCCTCCATCTGCCCCCATAGGCGCGTCACCCGAAACGCCGATGACGACCGGTGTATTTCTTGAATTGCCGCCCGGATGGGACCCGCAATACCATGCAACGCCGCGCAGGCAATTGGTGGTGTTGCTCCAAGGTCACCTCAAAATCACGACCACCGACGGAACTTCAGCCGACTTCCGGCGGGGCGATGTTCTCTTGCTCAATGACAAAGACAGCAAGGGCCACCGGTCGCTAGTCCAAGGTCAAGAGGCGGTTGGCCTGCTTCTCGTTGGCATCGCAGACTGATTCACATCGACAAATTTCAGACTGACCCACTATCCTCATTTTAGAGAAATTGAATATTCGAATAAACGGCCTATAATTTGCCAGCCGGCAAACCCACCCCTCTTTGCCGGTAAGGCCCGGCGGTCAAACCCCGAGCCACCGCTATGGCCGCCGGACCGCTGAAAACGGTCGGCAACGCTACGACGTTGTGCCGGGGTGAGGCAGGCACGAATCGATGGCGGCGCCCAGCCAAGGGAGGTCATTCGCATGCACACGGCAGCACTCCAGCTTCGATCGCTCCGAGAAGCTTTATTGCCAATGATGGGGTTTACCGCCTGGCACGAAAGCGTCAGCGAAGAAGGCACGCCCATTTGGACACGTTACATCGCGAAAACGGACTCATGGGAGGTCCGTCCGATGACGCCTGAAGAGGAAGCCAAGGCTTTCTGGTGGTATTGTCCACCATTTATTTGAACCCCGTCCGAGGCGCCGCAGCCACTGTCTGGCCTCAAAGCCCGCGCCACGGAGGGACCGCTGGCGCGGGCCGGCCGATGTGCCCACCAGCCTGCGACGGAGCCAAGCAGCGGCGTCCGAAGCATGAACTCAACAATTCAAGCCCGCTAATGTTCCAGCCTCTTTTGTCGGCACGCATACCGGCCCGGTATTCCCTCACAGTCGCGGCGCTGGTCTCGTGCCTGATCTGTGTCGCAGGGTCCAGAACCAAGCCGTCGAGGAGGATGGTCACGCGGTCGTCAATCTGTACGCGCTCCCGTGGCGCGCGTAGTGATCCGCGTGGGACCGACAGAACCGAGTGTCCAGCCCGTCCTCCGTGCCCGCTCTGGCCGGCTTGCTGCACCAAACCACGCGACTGCGGCTAAACATGCTGCTCGGCTCCTAAGCCCGCCTCTTCACCTCAGTCTTGCGTTCGCGCCTCGCCGCCCAATACGTCAATCCGGTATCCCTCAAGATGGCCACCCCGTATCATCGGGCAGGCAAGCGTCTAACAGCAGGGAGAGCGAACGACACCGGCAAAAGGCCGCGCCATGGTTACGCGGCGTTACCGTTACGTACTTGTGTGTGCCACCGATGGGCGAGACCCTTGCTGACGATTGCCGTCGTCAGAATGGAGGACTGGCAAATGATCCGTATGCTGCTTGCCGTGCTGAACTTCGAGTAACGGTCAACTTGCGGTCTGACTGAGGTACACCAGCGCTCCGGTTCGTCCTGACGCGAACGTGGAAAGAGTGTCGGAAAGGCTGGAACCGGCGATTGACAGCGTGGAGCGGCGACATGACCTTCATCGACATCTTCGCCTGGATCGTCCTCCTCGTCGTCATAGCGACACTTGTTGCGGTCGTCGTGGCGCTGGGAGCAATGCCGGGCCGTATTGCACGCAAGCGGGGCCATCCCTGGGCGCAAGCGGTGGCAGTTGGTAGCTGGGCAACCTTGATCTTCGGCTTCGTTTTCTGGCCGCTGGTGCTGATCTGGGCCTATGTCGACTTCCCGGAAAAGCGGGACGCGACCAAATGATCGTCGTCCTTCTCAATGGTTACATTGCGCTTCTCGCCCTCTTCGTCTGGCTGAGGTTCATCCCATTCAACCTGTTTTGGAAGCTGTCCCCGGTCATCGTGCTGCTGGCTCTTCTCATCGGCCTGTTCATCCCGATGGGATGGGGAGCGCCGTCCGGGCCAGCCGCAGTGCAGCGCAACTCCGTACAGATCATTCCGTCCGTGGCGGGCGAAGTCATCGACGTCCCTGTGCTTGCTAACACGCCGCTCAAGGCAGGCGATGTTCTTTTCCGCATCGACCCGACGATCTACGAGGCACAGGTTCGCGGCATCGAGGCGCAGCTCAAGCTGGCGGAGCTGCGGCTTGGTCAGTTCTCACAGCTTCAGAAGAACGATGTCGGACGCGCCTTCGATGTCGAGCAGCGCCAGGCCGAGCGTGACCAGCTTCAGGCGGAGCTCGACGCGGCGAAATGGAACCTCGACAAGACGAACGTTCGTGCGCCAACCGACGGCTATGTGACGAACCTCGCCCTTCGCAAAGGAGCGCGCGTCAACGGCCAATCACCCGTCATGGCCTTCATCGACACATTCGACACCATCTTTGGCGCCGAGATAGCGCAGAACAATGCGCGCTACATCGAGGCTGGTCAGCCGGTCGAGGTCACGTTCAAGACGCTTCCCGGCGAGGTCTTTGAAGGCAAAGTCGAGACGGTAATTCAGGCGATTGCCACCGGGCAGTCGCAGCCGGGAGGCCTCGCAGTGGCGCCGTCGGAGGTGCTGGCGTCTCCCTTTGTAGTGCGCTTCAAACTCGACGATCCGTCGGTCGGGCACCGGCTACCAGCGGGAAGCACTGGCGTTGCCGCCATTTACACCGATCATGTCAAGGCGGCGCATGTGATAAGGCAAGTTGTACTCAGACAAAGTGCCATCCTGAACTACGTCAACCCGTTCTGAACCGGACCGCGCCGGCCAGAGGTGCAGCAACAGGTCAAGGCGCTCGCCTACTTGCGCCCGATTGGTTCGAGGCGCTTGGCCAGCCTCGCGAGCGTCGAGCGTGAGCAGTTAGTGGCCTTCACGATGGTGCTCCAGCTCTGGCGCTTGCGCAGCAAGTCCATGATGGCCTCGTTGCGTTCGGCATCCTCAGGGCGACCCTTCATCTTTCCCTCAGCCTTGGCCTTGGCGATCCCCTGAGCCTGCCTGCGGCGACGGTCGTCGTAGTCCTTGCGGGCGATGGCGGCGAGCATGTCGAGCAGCATCCCGTTGATCGAATCGAACATCCGCCCGGTGAAGGCGTCCTCGGTCTTCAACATCATGTGCGAAGGCGGCAAATCCAGCGCCACGACCTTGACCTCTCGGTCCTTGATCTGACGGGTTGTCAGTGGTGCCCCTAGCCGGGATCGAACCAGCACTCCTTGCGGAACTCGATTTTGAGTCGAGCGCGTCTACCAATTCCGCCATAGGGGCTCAGGCCGGGCGGCCTGGATGGGCGCGGACTATACGGTTGGAGGCCTGTTCGTCAACTGGCCAATTGTCGATGGCCCGGATGCGACCAAACTTCACCTTTCGATTTCGTGACGGCGCTGCCATTGTGCAGCGCGGAAAATCTTTCTAGACAGGCGGCGCATCAAAGCGAGGCGCTTCCCACTGGATGGATGGCGCGCGCTTTGGGTCTTTGTTTGTGCATGCCCTTTGGTTTGTGCATGCCAATGTCCCGATACCGCTGCGCACCGTTTGGGCGACACGCATAGGAGTGCCGATGCTTCGCGGACTTTACGACTGGACCTTGTCGCTGGCGGCAAGGAAATCCGCGGAATGGTGGCTTGCCATCATCGCCTTCATTGAGAGCTCGTTCTTCTTCGTACCGGCCGATGTGCTCTATCTGCCGATGGCGTTGGCACGCCCCGACCGCGCCTACCGCTATGCGCTGACCGCCACGGCCGCCTCGGTGCTGGGCGGCATCGCCGGCTGGATGATCGGCTACTTCGCCTACGACGCCATCGCCCGTCCGATCCTGGAGCATTTCGGCGGCCTATCGACCTTCGAGCGCTGGCAGAATTCTGGCACTGGCCTGATGCTGGTGCTGCTCGTTACGTCCGGTCTCGCGCACCTGCCGCCGATCAAGGTCGTCACCATCCTTGCCGGCGCCCTGCACGTCAATTTGCTGATCTTCATCATCTCGGCAATCGTCGCGCGCGGCGCCCGCTTCCTGCTGCTGGCCTGGCTGCTGCGCCGCTATGGCGAACCGATCCGCGAATTCATCGAAAAGCGTCTCGGACTGATCGCCGGCGCCGGCGCGGCTGCCCTGATTTTGCTCTATATCCTCGTCAAATACGCGTTCTAGTCCTGTCGCCCAAAAGTGCCCGGCGCTGTTGGGACAAGGACAGGGACAAAGAGCGCGGCGAACTCAACGGACGAAGAACACGATGACAGCGACCATGAATGCCGACACCGGACGCCAGCGGACGCGCACCGCCTTGTTTCTCGCCGTCGCGATGGCCGCTACCGTGGGCTCGGCGCTGGGCTTCCAGTATCTCGGCGGCTACATTCCCTGCCACCTCTGCCTTGAGCAGCGCACGCCCTACTACATCGGCGCGCCGCTGATGCTGCTGGCGGTGCTTGCATCCATGCTGCACGCGCCGGCATGGCTGACGCGCGGCCTGCTGGCCATAGGCGGCCTGCTGATGCTCTACGGCCTCTATCTCGGTGTCTATCACTCCGGCGTAGAATGGCAGTGGTGGGCCGGCCCGACCGATTGCACCGCCGGCGCCGGGCCAGTCGACACCGGCGGCAAGGGCGTGCTCGACGCGCTCGACAAATTCGTGCCGCCGTCCTGCGACAAGGCGGCGCTGCGCATCCTCGGCCTGTCGCTGGCAGGCTGGAACGCCATCGCCAGCCTCGTTCTGGCCGCCGTCGCCTTCCGCGGCGCTTTTACGCGCGACTGAGCAAGCAAGTTTGAGATGCCTTAGACTTGCTCGACACCAAGGATGTGTATCGCTCCGTGTTCTCCGAGATGTGCGGCGAGACAGTCCCAGAATTCGTCGACTAAGGCCTTTCCGTCGGCGTCAAAGTCATTTTGTGCAATAAGCAGAAGTTTCCCATCGGCATAAGTGCAACTGGGGCGCTCGTGCCATGTCCGATGGGCGCGAAACTCCTCCTCTATGTCCATAGGAGCTTGCGGACCCGACGCCGGCGCAACGTCACGACACTCAATCGCAATCTTGAACATATGTCGGCCAATCGTCCAAAGGTGCGGCGCTGACCCTACGGTTCCAGCTCGACATCCCAATAGAGATAATCCATCCAGCTTTCGTGCAGATGGTTGGGCGGGAACAGGCGGCCGTTGTTGTGCAAATCGTGCACCGTCGGCTGGAAGGGTTTCTGCAGCGGCCACATCTTGGCATGCGCCGGCATCATGCCGCCCTTCCTGAGATTGCAGGGCGAACAGGCGGCAACGACATTCTCCCACGTCGTCGCGCCACCGCGATGGCGGGGGATGACGTGATCGAAAGTCAGGTCCTCCGGCGTGCCGCAATACTGGCACTGGAAGCGGTCGCGCAGGAAGACGTTGAAGCGAGTGAAGGCCGGGTGCCTGGACGGCTTCACATAGGCCTTCAGGCTGACGACGCTCGGCAGCTTCATCGAGAAGGTCGGCGAGGAGACGGCGTGCTCGTATTCGGCGACGATGTTCACCCGGTCGAGGAACACCGCCTTGATGGCATCCTGCCAGGACCAGAGCGACAGAGGGTAATAGCTGAGCGGACGGTAATCCGCATTCAGCACCAGTGCTGGAAGCCCATCCGGAGATACGGCGACCGTCACGTGTTTACCTCCTTGGTTCTAGACCCGAACGGCGCGGATACTGTAAGCCTGACATGACAGGGATGTGAAGCGGATTGTCGCGCCGCTGAAGCGCCAAAAATGCGTGATTTTCATGCCTTTTTGCGGATTAAGCCGGCGGCGCGGCTTCCCGACCTCTGGTTTCGCGATAATAGGACCAGAAAAGCCGCGATGCGACACCTCGCCACGGGCTCCATGATTCGGCCAGTGCGATCAGTGTTTTCTCCGGCGGACGCGGCTCGATGCCGAGCGCGTGACCGACCGCGCTCTGCAAGGCAACGTCGCGCGCCGGAAAAATGTCGGGGTGGCCGGCGGCGAACAAGAGATACACTTCCGCCGTCCACGGGCCGATCCCGGACACCGCCGTCATCGTCGTAATCGCCTCCTGGGCATCGAGCGAACAGAGGTGATGGAGGTCGAGCCCGTCGGCCACCGCCTGGGCAATGGCGATCAGCCCACGCTGCTTCGGCCGCGACAGGCCGGCCTCGCGAAACATGTCTTCGCCGGCGGCAAGAATCGCCTGCGGCGTCAGCGGATCGACGAGTTTGGTCAGCCGGCCGAAGATCGCATCGGCGCTGGCTCGGGACACTTGCTGCGAGACGATGATCGAGGCCAGGCTCCGGAACCCGGGCTCGGAAAGCCGCAGCGGCACCTCGCCAGCCATGCCGCGCACCTTTTCCAGGCGCGGGTCGATCAGGCAAAGCGCATCGAGCCCCCGGGCAATGTCGTCTGATGTGGCGATGCGCTGCATGTTTCTTGTTCCTTGACCCTCGACAGGGTAGCAATTGGCGAAGCGCCGCAAAACCTGATTGCCGCCGGACAAATGACACTCCTGACATTCCGCTTCGCCCCGAGCCCCAACGGCGACTTGCATCTCGGCCACGCCTATTCGGCGCTGCTCAATCAAAAATTGGCTGACGCCGCCGGCGGCCGCCTGCTGCTGCGCATCGAGGATATCGACACGACGCGCTGCACGCCGCAATTCGAGGCCGGCGTGCTTGCCGATCTGAAGTGGCTGGGGCTTGGCTGGGAACAGCCGGTGCGCCGCCAGTCCGAGCATTTCGCGGAATACGAGACGACACTTGACCGGCTGATTCGGGACGAACTCGTCTATCCCGCCTTCATGAGCCGTGGCGAGATCCGGGCCTTCATCACCGACAGCGAACAGCGCGGACGCGACTGGCCTCGCGATCCAGATGGCGTGCCACTCTACCCCGCCGCCGACAAGGCGCTGCCGGTGAAGGAGCGCAAGCGACGGATCGCCGAGAACGCGCCCTTCGCCTGGCGGCTGGATATCGATGCCGCCGTGGCCCGTGTCGGCAAGGACCTGTCATGGACCGAATTCAGCGATGAGGCGCTCGTTGCGACACGCACGATCGAAGCCAAGCCGCAGGACTGGGGCGACGTGATCGTGGCGCGCCGCGACATCCCGACCAGCTATCACCTCGCCGTCGTCATGGACGATGCCCTGCAAGGCGTCAGCCATGTCGTGCGCGGCCAGGACCTGTTTTCCGCCACCGGCGTGCAGCGCCTGCTGCAGGAACTCCTCGGACTGCCGCAGCCGGCCTATTTCCATCATCGCCTCATCCTCGGGCCGGATGGACGAAAGCTGTCCAAGAGCCTCGGCGACACCGGCCTTGCCGCCTTGCGCCATGCCGGCGCATCGCCGGACGACATCAGGCGGATGGTCGGCCTTTGAGCCTGGCGGGCCAGAGAAACCGCGTGGCGAATTCGGGTCATGTCGGTTTGAACTTTGCCCCGTCGTCAATTGCCATCAATCGACCGTCGCGTGCCGGTCAAAACTTCTGTATGCTGGGCGCCAAGCGGTGGAGGCTTCCATGAAGCGACATCTGACTGACGAAGAAAAGGCGCGCGTTTGCGACAGGCTGACGGCAATCGAGGGCGCCAAGTACCCGGACCATATCGTTTCGGTCATGGTGGGCAACGAGACCGACGACAACGGCGATCCGGTATGGTCGGTGGTCAAGTCGTTTGACGACAGGGAAGCGGTCTATGGGCACAGCCCGCTTATCAAGTGGCCGGGGTGCAGCTGGTAACAGAGATCAGTCTCCCGAAATTTCGAACTGAGCCGAATTCGCCGTCGGTTGAATTCCAGTGATGTATGGATCAATCGTTTCGTTTTGCGCGCCGGCTTGAACCGCATTAGAGCAGCGCCACGATCAACTCTCCCCAGTGCGGCGGTCTCCCGAACATGCACAGCATCAAGCGGTTCATCCCCGCCACCTTCGTTGTCCTGTGGGCAACCGGCTTCATCGGCGCGCGCTACGCCATGCCGTGGGCCGAGCCGTTCACCTTTCTTGCCGGGCGTTTTGTGCTGGCTGCGATCCTGCTCGCCGTCCTGATGGTCGTACTGGGTTCGAAGAGAGCCACCCGCATTGAAGCGCTGCACGCCACCGGCGCCGGCATCCTGATGCATGGCGTCTATCTCGGCGCCGTCTTCTGGGCCATCCACCGGGGCATGCCGGCCGGATTTTCGGCCCTCATCGTCGGCCTGCAGCCGCTGATCACGGCCGTGCTTGCCGGCAAGTTTCTCGGCGAGGCGATCCTGCCGCGCCACTGGGCCGGCCTTGGCATCGGCCTCATCGGCATCGTCATCGTGCTGTGGCCAAAGCTCGGCGCGCTCGGCGGTGGCGTGACGGCGGCGACGCTGACCGCCTCGCTGGTCTCGGTGCTCGGCATGAGTGCAGGTACGATCTGGCAGAAGCGTTTTGCCTCGGGCGGCGACCTCGTCGCGGCGACCATGTGGCAATATGTCGGCGGCGCCTCTTTGATGATCCTGGCTTCGCTCGCCTTCGAGACACGCACCGTCGTCATCAACGGCGAATTGATCTTCGCCATGGCCTGGCTGGTGCTGGTGCTGTCGCTCGGCGCCATCTTCCTGTTGATGGTGATGATCCGCGACGGCGAGATGTCGAAAGTGGCCTCGCTGTTCTACCTGGTGTCGGCGGTGACGGCCATCATCGCCTGGGCCCTGTTCGACGAGCAGCTCAACGCGCTGCAGATTGTCGGCATGGCGATCACGACATTCGGCGTCGGCCTGGCAACGGCTCGACAGACCAAGCCTCGGCCTTTCAATCAACCGACTCGGGCGCGCGCCTCCAGATAGCGGCTGATCGCGGCATTGAGTTCGCCGCCGAGGATGAAGATCGCCGAGAGCATATAAAGGAAGACCACCGCGATCATGATCGAGGCGAGGCCGGCATAGGTCGTCACATAAGACGAGAAGTGATCGAGATAGGTGGCGAAGACGGTCGAACCGACGAGCCATGCCGCCAGCGTGAAGATGATGCCCGGTATGATCGAGACAAAGCGGCGCCTGCCCGCCGGCAGCCAGAAATGCACGGCAAACAATCCGCCGACGATGACCACCGAGGCGATGACGTAGCGCCACAGCGTGATCGTGCCCATGTAGGGCTTGATCCCTTCGATATGGGCTTCCGCGAGCCGCGCCAGCAGTGGCGCGAACACCAGGAGCACGCTGATCGCCAGGAAACCGGCCGTCGCGATCAGAACGAAGATGATGCTCTGCACCCGGCGGTAGATGATGCCGCGCGTTTCCGAGACGCGATAGGCGCGGTTGAGCGACGTGCGCAACGCCTCGATGCCGTTCGAGGCAAAGTAGGCGGCAAGCAGCACGCCGTAGGTCAACAGGTCGGTGCGCCTGACGGTCAGCACATTGAGCACCTCGCGCGCGATCGGCTTGGCGATCTGCTCGGGCCAGGTGTCGAAGACCAGATGCACGGCCGTGTCCGAGAACGCCTGCGCGCCGAGGAAGCTCGCCAGCGTCGTGGCGAAAATCAGGAATGGAAACAGCGCCATCAGCGAGGTGATCGCCAGATGGCTGGCCATCGCCCAGCCGTCATCGGTGTTGAAATGGCCGAGCGCGTCGTAGAGCACGCGGCGCAGGGCGACAATATTCCGCAGCAAGAACCCGCGCTCCCTTCGATTGTCTCGACGCCGCGAATATGGGAAGGGATTGCAGCAAATGGCAACCCTTGGTAAACCCACGAACAGTCAGGCGCGAGCGTTGCGCTCGATCATCGTCACCGGCGCCTCTTCGGGAATAGGCGCCTACTGCGCCCGCGCGTTGAAAGCTGAAGGCTGGCGGGTGTTCGCGACAGCACGCAAACCGGAAGACATCGCCGCTCTCGAAACGGACGGCATAGAGGCCTTCTATCTCGACTACACTGAAGCAGCATCCATCGAAGCGCTGGTCGCATCGGTTCTGGATCGCACAGGCGGCCGGCTCGACGCCTTGTTCAACAATGGCGCCTACGCGCAAGCCGGCGCCGTCGAGGACCTGCCGGTGGCGGCGCTCAAGCAGCAATTCGAGGCAAATTTCTTCGGCTGGCATGACCTGACCCGGCGGCTGGTGCCGGTGATGCGACGCCAGGGCCATGGCCGCATCGTCCACTGCTCGTCGATCCTCGGCCTCGCGCCGGTGCGCTTTCGCGGCGCCTATTCGGCTTCGAAACACGCGCTGGAGGGTCTGATGCTGTGCCTGCATCAGGAACTCAGGGGCAGCGGCATCCATGTCTCGCTAATCGAACCCGGGCCGGTAACGTCGAAAATCGCCAGCAATGCACTGCCATGGTTCCTGCAGAACATCGATCACGAGAATTCGGTCCACCGCCTAGACTATGAGGCGCAACTGGCAAGGTTGCGGGCCGGCGGCAGCCAATCGGCATTGAAGCCCGGGCCGGAAGTGGTACATGCGGCGCTGCGCCATGCGCTTCTGTCGCGGCGCCCGCGCCCGCACTATGTGGTAACAGTGCCGGCTAAGATCGGTGCGGCGCTCAAACGCATCCTGCCCGCATCGATGCTCTACCGCTTCCTTGCCAAACGCGCCTGAACCAACCGAACTGGGAACACACCATGGCAACCGTCTTCAACATCCTCGCCATTCTGGTCATGGTCGCCGTGGTGATCGTGCTCGTTCGCGGTCTCATCAACATGATGCGTGGCGGGTCCGGCGTCACCTCGAACAAGCTGATGCAGGCGCGTGTTCTGCTGCAGGCCGTGGCGCTAGCGCTGATCCTGCTGGCGGTGTATTTCACCCGCAAGTGAGGCCGTTCGGGAGGCGATGTGGTCAAGCTCAACAAGATCTACACCCGCACCGGCGATGATGGCACCACCGGTCTCGGCACCGGCGAACGGCGGCTGAAATCGGACCTGCGGGTGGACGCCTACGGCACGGTCGACGAAGCCAATGCCTGCATCGGCATCGCCCGGGTCCACACGGCAGTCACCCACCCGGTGATCGACGCCATGCTTTGCCGCATCCAGAACGATCTCTTCGACCTCGGCGCCGATCTCGCCGTGCCCGATGACGGCAAGCCGCTCGGCTATGAGCCGCTGCGCATCATCGCCACGCAGACCGACCGGGTCGAAAAGGATATCGACCTGCTCAACAAGGATCTTCATCCGCTCAGATCCTTCGTGCTGAACGGCGGCACGCCGGCCGCCGCCGCCCTGCATCTCGCCCGCACCGTGGCGCGGCGGGCCGAACGGCTGATGGTGGCCCTGGCCCAGGATCCCCGCGAGCACGCCAACCCCGACGGGCTGAAATACATCAACCGCGTCTCGGATTTCCTGTTTGTCGCCGCCCGGGCGGTCAATGACAATGGAAATGCCGACGTGCTATGGGTTCCCGGCAAGAACCGCTGAACTGTCCGAAAGCGCGAGGGGGCCAGGGGACCGATGTTCATCCCGCTTTACGACACCAACAGGCTGCGGCACATCCGCCTGCAATATGTGACGATCGGGTTGATCGTGGTCAACGCCCTGGTCTACTTCGCCACCGCGCTCGGCGGCGAGAATTTCTCCAATGCCGCCGTGCTCGGCCTCGGCTTCATCCCGGCCGTCGTCCATGACACCGCTGAGCTCGATCCTCGCTTTGTCGTCGTCCCCGAAAGCCTGAGCTACCTCACCTATTCCTTCCTGCATGCCGACATCTTCCACCTCGGCGGCAACATGTTGTTCCTGTGGGTGTTCGGCGACAATGTCGAGGACGCCCTCGGCCACGTCCGCTACCTCATCTTCTATCTGTTGTGCGCGATCGCCGGAGCCGCCTTCCAGGGCCTCATCGCCTGGGATTCGCAGGTGCCGCTGATCGGTGCGTCCGGCGCCATCGCCGGCGTGGTCGTCGCCTATCTGATCCTTTATCCGCGCGTGAAGGTGTGGGTGCTGGCCTTTGCCCGCATCCCGCTGCGCATTCCGGCCTTCATCCCGCTGGTCCTGTGGGTGGCGTTCCAGGTGGTGATGTTTGCCGCAGGCGGTGAGGACCGGATTTCATGGGCCTGCCACATCGGCGGCATCATCGCCGGCGCCATTCTGGTGCTTGTCTTGCGCAGCCGCGGCGTGCCGCTGTTTGCCGGCCCCGACGAGGATGTCCCTGTCGCTCCCGCTGACCAGCCTGCGGCCGAACCGGTGACCCCCGACCCGCCTGCCGCGACGCCACGCTGGGGGCGGGGAAACGCTTCCGGTTCGGATTGAACCGATTTGAGCGCCTTGCCGCATATTGACGTGCAGGGTTGCCGCAACTACGGAAACGTCTCCGTCGCAGCCTAAGGCGGTCAAAGACCAGAATTTCCATCCGGAATGTCGGCTTTCGACAACTCAGAAAGGGCGCAGGCTGTTATAGCGCGCCTAATTATCTTGAAGAGGTGACAGGCAATGAAGATCCTTGTGCCCGTAAAGCGGGTTGTGGATGCGAACGTCAAGGTTCGCGTGAAGGCTGATGGTTCGGCGGTGGAACTCGCCAACGTCAAGATGGCGATGAACCCGTTCGACGAGATCGCGGTTGAAGAGGCGATCCGGCTGAAGGAGGCCGGCAAGGCCGAAGAGATCATCGTTGTTTCGATCGGTCCGCAGCAGGCGCAGGAAACCTTGCGCACCGCGCTTGCCATGGGTGCCGACCGCGCCATCCTGGTCAAGACCGACGAACAGACCGAGCCGCTCGGCGTCGCCAAGGTGCTGAAGGGCGTCGTCGACGCCGAACAGCCCGGCCTCGTCATCCTCGGCAAGCAGGCGATCGACGACGATTCCAACCAGACCGGCCAGATGCTGGCGGCCCTGCTTGGCTGGGCGCAGGGCACCTTCGCCTCCAAGGTGGTGATCGACGGCGACAAGGCCAAGGTGACGCGCGAAGTCGACGGCGGCCTGCAGACGGTGGAGCTGAAGATGCCGGCGATCGTGACCGCCGACCTTCGCCTCAACCAGCCGCGCTACGCCTCGCTGCCCAACATCATGAAGGCCAAGAAGAAGCAGCTCGACGAGAAGAGCCCGGCCGACTACGGCGCCGACGTCAAGCCGCGGCTGAAGGTCATCAAGACCGAGGAGCCGAGCGGCCGCAAGGCAGGCGTCAAGGTCAAGAGCGTCGCCGAACTGGTCGACAAGCTCAAGAACGAAGCCGGCGTTTTGTAAGCGATCGGGAAAGGAACACGAAAATGGCTATTCTTCTGATTGCTGAACACGACAACGCGACCCTTTCCGACCAGACCGCCAAGGCGCTCTCCGCGGCCCTGCAGATCGGTTCGGACGTGCATGTGCTGGTTGCCGGCAAGGGCGCCAAGGGGGCAGCCGACGCCGCAGCCAAGCTGAAGGGCGTGAGCAAGGTGCTGCTGGCCGAGGCCGACGAGCTTGCCGAGCGCCTCGCCGAACCGACCGCAGCACTCGTTGTGTCGCTCGCGGGCGGTTACGACACCATCATCGCGCCGGCGACCTCGTCGGGCAAGAATGTCGCGCCGCGCGTGGCGGCCCTGCTCGATGTCGCGCAGGTCTCCGAGATCATCGAAGTCGTCTCGCCCGACACGTTCAAGCGGCCGATTTACGCCGGCAACGCCATCCAGACGGTGCAGTCGACCGACGCCAAGAAGGTTATCACTGTCCGCACCGCCTCCTTCCAGGCAGCCCCCGAGGGCGGATCGGCCGCGGTCGAGACCGCGAAGGCGGCGGCCAATCCCGGCCTCTCCACCTTCGTCGAGAACAAGCTCTCGGAGACCGACCGTCCGGAACTGACTTCGGCCAAGATCATCATCTCGGGTGGTCGCGCGCTGGGCTCCTCGGAGAAGTTCCAGGAAGTCATCCTGCCGGTCGCCGACAAGCTTGGTGCCGCCGTCGGCGCTTCGCGCGCCGCGGTGGATGCCGGCTATGCGCCGAACGACTGGCAGGTCGGCCAGACCGGCAAGGTCGTTGCCCCCGATCTCTACATCGCGGTCGGCATCTCCGGCGCCATCCAGCACCTCGCCGGCATGAAGGATTCGAAGGTCATCGTCGCCATCAACAAGGACGAGGAGGCGCCGATTTTCCAGGTCGCCGACTATGGCCTCGTCGGCGACCTCTTCGTCATCCTGCCGGAACTGCAAAAGGCGCTTTGACGCTCTCTGCCAAAGCGTATTAAATAGTGAAGGGTGGGGTAGACGAAGTCGCCCCGCCCTTTTAGTTTGCACCGCACAAAAAGCAGGCCGCAAAGGCCTTTTGACGGGATCGGTGTAATGAGCAAGATCGAGACGATCGGCATCATCGGCGCGGGCCAGATGGGCGGCGGCATCGCCCATGTCTCCGCGCTTTCGGGCTACAAGGTGCTGATCTACGACATATCGCCCGATCGCATCGAGAAGGGCATCGCCACCATCAGCGGCAACATGGCCCGCCAGGTAGGGTCAGGCAAGCTCGACGAGAAGGTGCGCAACGAGGCGATGGCGCGCATCGCCTCCGCCCCGGCGATGGCCGATCTTGCCGGCGCCGATCTGGTGATCGAGGCGGCGACCGAGGACGAGACGGTCAAGCGCAAGATCTACGCACAGCTCTGTCCGCAGCTTAATCCCGAAGCCATCCTGGCGACCAACACCTCGTCGATCTCGATCACGCGGCTTGCCGCGCAGACCGACCGGCCGGAGCGATTCATCGGCATCCATTTCATGAACCCGGTGCCGCTGATGAAGCTGGTCGAGCTGGTGCGCGGCATCGCCACCGAGGACCAGACCTTCGAGGCGGCGAAGACCTATGTGAAGCAGCTCGACAAGACGATCACGGTCTCGGAGGATTTCCCGGCCTTCATCGTCAACCGAATCCTGCTGCCGATGATCAACGAGGCGATTTACACGCTCTATGAGGGTGTCGGCTCGGTCGACGCCATCGACACCGCCATGCGGCTCGGCGCCAACCATCCGATGGGCCCGCTGCAGCTGGCCGATTTCATCGGGCTGGATACCTGCCTGTCGATCATGCAGGTGTTGCATGACGGCTTGTCGGATTCGAAATACCGCCCCTGCCCGCTGCTGGTCAAATATGTCGAGGCGGGCTGGCTCGGCCGCAAGACCGGACGTGGTTTCTACGACTATCGCGGCGAGCATCCCGTTCCGACGCGCTAATCAGGTCTGGAAGCTGATCGGTCGGGATCAGGAGGCCGCGGCCAGCGGCTCGGGCGGTTCCATTCTGTCGTCCATGACCTCGCCGTCCGGCGCCACGCAAACGCAGCCGCGGCCGGCCGCCTTGGCCGCATAGCAAGCGGCGTCGGCCCTGGCGATGATCTCGTCGACTTCGCCGCAACTGGCGCCGATCGCAGCCAGGCCGATGCTGGCGCCGATCACGTGAGGACGGCCATCCCAGGCGAAGTCCAGGCCGCGTATCGCATCGATGATAGATCGCGCCGCGATCTTGGCGCCGGCAGCCGAACCCGATTTCAGGACGACCGCGAATTCGTCGCCGCCCAGGCGCGCGACCATGTCTTCGGGACCAAGCACACCGCGAACCGCCTCGGCAACCCGCTTGAGCAAGGCATCGCCGGCTGCATGGCCGCCGGTGTCGTTGACCAGTTTGAAGTGGTCGAGGTCAATGAACATGAACTGATATCCGCTGTCTGTGCCCGAGATGCCGCCCTTGCGCGCCTGATCGACCAGGTCCTCCATGGCGCGGATGAAGCTCGAGCGATTGGCAAGGCCGGTCAGGGCATCATGCGCGGCCGCGTGGGCGAGCTGGCGCTGCAGCGCGCGCGCGTCGGTGAAGTCCTGGAAGACGATGACCAGCCCGCAGAACTCGTTCCGCTCGTTGATGATCGGCGACACCACCTGGCGGATGCTGCAGCGCGTATCGTCGCGCCGGATCAGGACGGCGCGGCTGTTCTGGTCGGCGGGCGCCTGGCCGCCGCCGATGGCCGGCCGGGTGACGCCGATCCTGTGCCCCGTCTCTTCGTCGACCGCCCAGTAGACATGGCCAAGCATCTTGCCGAGGGCCTCGCCACCGGCAACCCCGGTCAGCTTTTCGGCAACCGGGTTCATGAAGGTGACGCGGTTTGCGGCATCGGTGCAGATGACGGCATCGCCGATCGACTGCAGCGTCACCCTCAGCCGCTCCTTCTCATCGGCCAGCATCGCCGCCGATACGGTGAGGCGTGCTTCCGCCTCCTTGCGCCGGGTAATGTCGGTCAGGCTGCCGATGGCCCTGACCAGCCGCCCCTCCTCGTCACGCTCGATGGCCTTGCCGCGGTCGAGGATCCATATCCAGTGGCCATCCTTGTGGCGCATCCTGAATTCGGCTTCGAAGTAGGGTGTCTTGCCGTCGAGATGGGCGCGATCCGCCTCGGCGACGGTCTGGCGATCGTCGGGATGGATCATCGTCAGCCAGCAGTTGGGATCACCGTCGAGCTCGCCTTCGTCAAAGCCCAGCATCTTGACCCAGGTCTCGGAGTACGTCGTCCCGCCCTTGCGCATGTCGAGATCCCAGACGCCCTGGCCGGCACCGGCAAGCGCGAAATTCCAGCGCGTTTCGGCTTCGGCAATGCGCGCCTCGGCCTGCTTGCGGGCGTCGATGTCCTCGATCTGCGAGACGAGATAGAGCGGACGGCCGCTCCTTTCGTCACGGATGACGGAGCCGGCAAGATGCGCCCAGACGGGTGTGCCATCCTTCCTGAGATAGCGTTTCTCGAAGTGGAAGGAATTGACCGTGCCTGCTTTCAGACCGGCCATCGTGTCCCGGCCGATCTGGATATCGTCGGGATGCGTGATCTGGAAGAAGGTCAGCGCCTCGATCTCCGCGCGGCTGTAGCCAAGCATGGCGGCGAAGGCCGGATTGGTCTGGAGAATGCGCCCGTCGAGGCCGACAACGGCGATACCGATCGCCGAATCCTCCATGGCGCGGCGGAAGCGCTGCTCGCTCTCCGCGATCTGCCGGCGATCCTCGCTGATCCGGCGGATGCACAGGGCGGCAATGAAAAGCGCACCCGCCGCCACCGCCACCGAAACCTGCATGCAGAGCTTCACCGCCTCGGTGCCGGGATCCAGTCGCGACAGCAGGATCGAGGCTGCCACGACGCAGAGGCCGGCCACGAGCAGCGCCAACCCTGCGTGCCCAAAAGATCTTCGGCCGGTCAATCCTCGCCCCATCACGATACGTGGCACCCCCGTGCGCAAACGCATGTTGTTGCGCCGACCTTGGCGGATCGATTTTAAGGAATGGTTGCGTGCGGCATGCCGGCGCGATCGGTAATCGACAAACAATTGCCGGCATGATTAAGGATCGGTGTGCAGGGGGGCGCGACTAAGCAATTCCAGGAAAAGTGTGAAGCGGTTTTCCGTCCGGAATTGCGTCAAACAAAACAGATGGAGCGGTTCGGCGTTTCCGTGAACCGCTCCGGGCGCCGCGCTACCAGCGCACGAAAAACCGCCCGCCGAGCGCGCCAAGCAGCGCGAGGAAGGCAATCGCTATCGTGTACCAGGTGGCGACGAAAAGCGGCGAATCGTCGAAGCAGTGCGCGGCGTAGAAGGTCGCCGCCAGCCCGCCCGCAAGCAGGCCCGCGACCGCACCGGCAAGCACCGGCCGTGTCGGCGCGCCGTAGCGCAGCATCCACAGGAAAATGGCAAGCGGGCCAATGCCGATCAGCGGAATGAAGCCCATGCAGATCATCATGTTGGAGCCGACCATCCTTGTGCCCCAGTCGGCCTCGGGCACGGCAAGCAGCTCAAGAACCACGGCCAAGGCTACCAACAACGGCGCGGCGATCATCCCGGCCATTGCGCTGCTGGTCGGCGCACCGGGTGTCGACAACGCGCGGATCAGGGCAAAGGCGCTGACGGCAAGCACGATGGTGAAGACGAATTTGGAGAGAAAGCGCATCGTGTGCGCGGCGACCATGAAATCGGGGCGCGGGCCGATCGTCAGCAGGAAAACGATGGCCGCGATAACCGCCGCCGCACCGGCGGCCATCCACCAGGCCGATTGCAGCGGCATCGCCTTGCTGCGGGCATCGGCGTCCAGCGCTTTGATGAGATCGTCCGTCCTCATGTCATTCCCGCCCGAATCGCCCCTGCCCGAATCGCTTGGCTATCGCGGCAAGTCCCCGATGCAGCGACACGCGCACCGCCGTCTCGCTGATCCCGAACTTGGCCGCCGTCTCGCCGATTGACTGCCCCTCCACCGACACGGCAGAGACCACGGAACGCTGTGCCGGCGACAGGCCGTCCAATGCCCGGTTGATGTCGCGTTCGCTGACGCTCTCCTGTTCCGGTTCGGCGAAGGTCTCGGCGATATCGTCGACATCGATCTCGATGCGCCGTCCGCGCCGCCGGAACGCGTCGATCAGCTTGAAGCGGGCGATCGCATAAACCCACGGCAACACTGGCGCATCCTGGCGCCAGGTATGTCGTTTCACATGAATGGCCAGCAAGGTTTCCTGCACGACATCCTCGGGATCGACCCCGCCCTGCACGATCTTGCGCCTGACAAAACCGCGAACCAGCGCGGCAATCCGGCGCAGAAAGTCGGCGTAAGCCTTTTCATCTCCCGCGATCGCGGCCCGCATCAGCCGGGAAAGCTCGGCCTCATCCTTGCCGGTCACAAGAGTTACTCCCCGATTTTCGCGTCTCGGCGGTGATTTGTTACGTGGCCGGCGAAATAATGTCCAAGCCAAATTACCGGCAAATCACGAAAGTTTGCGTCTCGGCGTTCGATCAAAATCGGCAAGGCAATGTTGACTATCCCTGTCAGGTATTGGTAGGTGCAGCCGTGACAGACGCAAGACCCCCGAGATCGAGGACAATGCCATGAAATATGCTCTTTCCACCCTCGTCGGCGCCACCGCGCTGGCAATCAGCCTGATCGCCGGCCCGGCGATGGCGGAAGATGATGGCATCATTGTCTACAACGCCCAGCACGAGAACCTGACCAAGGCGTGGGCCGAAGGCTTCACCAAGGAAACCGGCATCAAGGTCACAGTCCGCAATGGCGGCGACAGCGACTTCTCCAACCAGATCGTCGCCGAAGGCGCGGCCTCGCCGGCCGACGTATTCCTGACCGAAAACTCGCCGGCCATGGCGCTGGTCGAAAGTGCCGGCCTGTTCGCGCCGGTCGACGCCGACACGCTGGCCCAGGTTCCCAACGATTATCAGGCGGCCAGCGGCAAATGGGTCGGCGTCGCGGCACGCAGCACCGTCTTTGCCTACAACAAGACCAAGCTGACGGCCGACCAGCTGCCCAAGTCGATGCTCGATCTCGCCGATCCGAGCTGGAAGGGCCGCTGGGCCGCCTCGCCGTCGGGCGCCGATTTCCAGGCCATAGTCAGTGCGCTGCTGCAGCTCAAGGGCGAAGCCGCCACCGCGGACTGGCTGAAGGCGATGAAGGCGAATTTCACCGCCTACAAGGGCAACAGCACGGTGATGAAAGCGGTCAATGCCGGTGAGATCGAAGGCGGCGTGATCTACCACTATTACTATTTCGGCGATCAGGCCAAGACCGGCGAAAACAGCAAGAATGTCGAACTGCATTATTTCAAGAACCAGGATCCGGGCGCGTTCGTTTCGATCTCCGGCGGCGGCGTGCTGGCCTCGAGCAAGCATCCGAAGGACGCCCAGGCGTTCCTGAAGTGGGTGACAGGCAAGGGCGGCCAGGAGATCTTGAAGACTGGCGATTCCTTCGAATACGCGGTCGGCAAGGGTGCAGAGTCCAATCCGAAGCTGGTGCCGCTGGCCGATCTGCAGGCACCCAAGGTCGATGCCACGACGCTGAACTCCAAGAAGGTCACCGACCTGATGACGGCAGCCGGCTTGCTTTAGTTGCCATTCCTCCTAAAAGGACAACCAACCACGCTCCCGCGGGAATTAGCCTTCCGCGGGAGTGATTTTGTTTTTCGAGATGGCATTCGTCGATGACGCCACGCTGTGTTCCCGACCGCAATTGCGGTCCTTCAACTGCTGCCGCTGGACGGCACCGGCACGGCGTCTGACCTGATGCAGTCTGCGGCCGATCTCGCGCGCTCGGGCCTGCCTGTGGGCACAGGCCGAAGGGCTCGGCGACGCGCGGCACCCTGGCTGGTCATCGCCGCCCTCTTCGTTTCGCTGCTGGCGCTGCTGCCGCTTGCCTTCATCATCTGGACCGCGGTGCAGACCGGCTGGGAAACCGTCTCGGCACTGGTCTTCCGGCCGCGTGTCGGCGAGCTTCTGGTCAACACGGTCCTGCTGGTCTTGCTGGCCGTGCCGATCGCCGTCGTGTTGTCGGTGGCGCTGGCCTGGCTGACCGAGCGCAGCGACCTGCCTGGCGCCCGGCTCTGGGCCTGGCTGTGCGTGGCGCCGCTCGCCATTCCGGCTTTTGTGCACAGCTACGCCTGGATCACCATGGTGCCCAGGCTGCACGGTCTGGGAGCTGGCGTGCTGGTTTCCGTCATCGCCTATTTCCCGTTCCTCTATCTGCCGGTGTCGGCGGCATTGCGCCGTCTCGATCCCGCCCTCGAGGACGCCGCGGCAGCGCTCGGCCTTGGGCCATGGCGCGTATTCTGGCGCGTCGTGCTGCCGCAACTCAGGCTTGCCATCTGCGGCGGCTCGCTGCTGGTCGGGCTGCATCTGCTGGCCGAGTACGGCCTCTATGTCTTCATCCGCTTCGACACCTTCACCACGGCGATCGTCGACCAGTTCCAGTCGACCTTCAACGGACCGGCGGCCAACATGCTGGCCGGCGTGCTGGTGAGTTGCTGTTTCGTGCTTCTGGGCCTCGAAGTGCTGGTGCGCGGCGAAGAGCGCTATGCGCGCGTTGGCTCCGGCGCCGCACGACACCAGCAGCGCGCGCCCCTCGGCCGCGCCACCATCCCGTGCCTGGCCTTGCTTGTCGCCACCACGCTGCTGGCGCTTGGCGTGCCTTTCGTCACCATCGGCGGCTGGCTTGCCGCCGGCGGCACCGCTGTATGGCGCTTCGACGAGATCGGGCTGGCCCTCGGCCAGACGCTGTTCCTGGCGCTCGCCGGCGCTTTGCTCGCCACCGTCGCCGCCATGCCGATGGCCTGGATCTCGATCCGCGCGCCCGGGCCATTGCAGCGCCTGCTGGAGGGCTGCACCTACATCGTCGGCTCGTTGCCCGGGGTCGTCATCGCGCTGGCGCTGGTCACCATAACCGTGCGCATCGCCATGCCCCTCTACCAGACCCTGTTCACCATCCTGGTGGCTTATGCGCTGATGTTCCTGCCGCGCGCGCTGGTCAGCCTGCGCGCATCGATCGCGCAGGCGCCGGTCGAACTCGAGCGCGCTGCTTCCAGTCTCGGCCGGCCGCCGCTGCAGGCGCTGTGGTCGACGACGATCCGCCTGTCGGCGCCAGGTGCCGCGGCCGGCATGGCGCTGGTGGCGCTCGGCATCATGAACGAACTGACGGCCACCCAGATGCTGGCGCCGAACGGCACCCGCACGCTGGCGATGGCGTTCTGGTCCTACAGCGGCGAGATTGATTATGCCTCGGCCGCCCCTTACGCCTTCATCATGGTGGCGATGTCGCTCCCCCTGACCTGGCTGCTCTATGTCCAGTCGAAACGGATGGCCGGACGATGAGCTTTCTCGAAATCAGCGGCCTGCACAAGCATTACGGCCCGGTGGCGGCACTTGCCGGCGTCGATCTGAGCGTCGTCAGCGGCAGCCGCACGGCGATCGTCGGCCCGTCCGGTTGCGGCAAGACGACCTTGCTACGGCTGATCGCCGGCTTCGAGGCGCCGGACCAGGGTCGCATCACGCTCGATGGCGAGGTGCTGGCCAAGGACGGCAGCGCGGTGCCGGCGCATCGTCGAGGCATCGGCGTGGTGGCGCAGGACGGCGCGCTGTTCCCGCACCTGACCATTGGCGACAATATTGGTTTCGGCATGGGTCGCGGCGAGGACAAGCGCGCCGAGCGCATCGCAGAACTCGCCTACATTGTCGGGCTCGACAAGGCGATCCTCAAACGCCGCCCCCATCAACTCTCCGGCGGCCAGCAGCAGCGCGTGGCGCTCGCCCGCGCCATGGCGATGAAGCCACGGCTGATGCTTCTCGACGAGCCGTTCTCGGCCCTGGATACCGGCCTGCGCGCCTCCATGCGCAAGGCCGTGGCCGAACTCCTGGAGGCGGCCGGCATCACCACCATCCTGGTGACACACGACCAGGCCGAGGCGCTGTCCTTCGCCAGCCAGGTGGCGGTGATGCGCGACGGCAAGTTCTCGCAGGTCGGTACGCCGCGCGAGCTCTACCTCAAGCCGAAGGACAGGATGATCGCCGAGTTCCTCGGCGATGCCATCATCCTGCCGGCAAAGATATCAGGCGGCTTCGCCTACTCTCCGCTCGGCCGCATCGCCGTCGATACGTCGGACAGCCGCGATGTTGTCCGCATCATGCTGCGGCCGGAGCAGATTGCCTTGAAGCGGACATCGCGCGAAGGCATGTCGGGCACCCCTGACATGCTGTTCGGCGAAGTGACGGAATCAGAATTCGCCGGCTCGATGTGCACGGTCGCGGTGCGGCTTCTGAACAGCGCCGATCCGCCCGACGCCGCCGCGATCGGCAACACGCCGCTGATCCTGCGCAAATCGGGCATGGACGCGCCGGCGGTCGGCGAGATCGTCCGGCTGACCGTATCGGGAACGGCGCACGTGTTCGCCTGAACGGTCGAAGGCTGGCGACGTTGTGCCTCAACGCGGCGAGCAGGCTCACGCCGTGATGCGTTCGCCGGTTTCGCCGGAATAGATCGGCCATTGTTCGAGAAAATCGCAGCCATGCACGACCACGCGCCCATTGGCGCTGTCGAAAAGGATGACCGCGTAGGAGGGTGGCGCCTGCTCGACGATCTCGCTCGATTTGTCGAGGGCGAGCGCGAACCTTGCATGCAGGCCGCGCTGCGCCGAGAACGGAATGCCGGCGACCGTTCCGGCAATGTCGCGATGGACGTGGCCGAAGAAGATGTGGCGGACATTGCCATGGCGCCGCAGCAGGCCGAGGAACCGTTCGGGCTGCTCGAGCGCCAGCGGGTCGAGCTGCGGCAGGCCGAGCGCGACCGGCGGATGGTGCATGAAGACATAGGCGGGCCTCCCGGCCGTCTCTTCGAGCCGGGCGTCGATCCAGGCAAGCCGCCTCTCGCACAATTCGCCTTCGATGCGTCCTTCCGCCAGGCAGTCGAGGAAGAGCAGCACCTCGTCGGCCATTTGATGAGCCGACTGCACGAAGCCGTTCTCATCGACCGGAACTTCAGGAAACGCCGCGGCAAGATTGGCTCGCCGGTCGTGATTCCCCGGCAGCAGCCGCCAGGGCACCGACAGCGCATTCAGGGCTGTCCTGAGATCGGCATAGCTCTGGGGCGCACCGGTCTCGGTCAGGTCGCCAGTGAAGACGCAAAGCGCCGCGTCGGCGTGATGCGCATTGATGTGCGCGATGCATGAAGCCGATCGCTGATGCAGGTCCACGCCATAGCGGCGCTGGCCCTGCCGGCCAAGATGGACATCGGTGACCTGGATTATCTTCATCGCACGACCGTTTTGCCAGCACCGCCTGCCCCGTCATCGGCGACAGTGACTGCCTTCAGAAATCAGAGTGCCGGCTCCGGCACCGAGGCCTTGAAGACCTCGATACGGGTTCCCGTGTCCGACGAGAAGAAATGCAAGTCATCCGGCGAAAACCGCAGACCAACAGTGCTGCCCGGCTCGGGGTGGACGGCCTCCGAAGTCATGACGGAGAACGACGCGCCGTCGAGATCGACATAGATGACCCGTCCAGCGCCCAGTTCCTCGACGAGGTCGACCGTCGCGTCGAGCGCGCCTGCCGTGCCGGGCGCCACCAGACGGACGGCTTCCGGCCGGATGCCGACGGCCACCTGCGTGCCGACAGCCAGACCGGCGCGTTGAACGGCAAGGCGCCGGCTGCCGCCCAGCAGCGAAAGCCCGTCGAGCTCGACCGTGCCTTCGAGCATGTTCATCGCCGGCGCACCGACGAAGGTGGCGACGAAACGGCTTGCCGGACGGCTGTAGACCTCACCGGGCGTGCCGACCTGTTCGACACGTCCGCCATTCATCACCACCAGCCGGTCGGCCAGTGTCATCGCCTCGACCTGGTCATGCGTGACGAACACGGAGGTGGCGTTCAAGCGGCGATGCAACTTGCGGATCTCCGAGCGCATCTGGACGCGCAGTTTGGCGTCCAGGTTGGACAGCGGCTCGTCGAACAGGAACACCTTGGGTTCGCGGATCATCGCGCGGCCCATGGCAACGCGCTGCCTCTGGCCTCCGGAAAGCGCCATCGGCTTGCGGTCGAGCAGATGTTCGAGCTCCAGCGTACGGGCAACCGCCTGGATGCGCTGCGTACGCTCGGCGGCCGGAACACCCGCGACCTTGAGCGAATAGCCGATGTTCTGCGCCACGCTCATATGCGGATAGAGCGCATAATTCTGGAACACCATGGCGCAGCCGCGCTCGCGCGGTTCCAGCTTGTTGACGACGATGCCGTCGATCGCGATCGTGCCGCCGGAGATATCCTCCAGCCCGGCGATCATGCGAAGCAAAGTGGACTTGCCGCAGCCGGAAGGCCCGAGGATGACGACGAACTCGCCCGACGCGATGTCGAGGTCGACGCCGTGCACGACCTGCGACTTGGCGTAGCTCTTCTTGACGTCGCGAATGGTGATGGAGGCCATTGGCCGTCTCCTTGTTACTTTTCGGTGGCGATCAGGCCGCGCACGAACCAGCGCTGCATGGCGACCACGACAATCAGCGGCGGCAGCATGACGATAAGCGTTCCGGCCATGGCGATGTTCCATTCCGGGATGCCGCCGACATTGGGGATAAGCTGCTTCAACTCGGTGACCGCTGTCGCATGCGACTGGTCGGTGGTGATGAGCAGCGGCCACAGATACTGGTTCCATGCCCACAGGAACATGATGGTTCCAAGCGCGGCCATGTTGTTGCGCGACAGCGGCAGCAGGATGTCGATGAAAAAGCGGAGCGCACCGGCGCCGTCCATGCGTGCGGCCTCGGTCAGCTCATCGGGAACAGTCAGGAAGAACTGCCGGTAGAGGAAGGTGCCGGTTGCCGTCGCGATCAGCGGCAGGATAAGTCCGGAATAGGAGTTGAGCAGCCCGAGGCTGAGCGAAACCTGCACGCCCGAGACTTTTTCGATGAGCCAGCTCAGACCAGTCAAATCGAGGATGGTCTGATAGGGCGACAGAACGTTGGCGACCACTGCATAGGTCGGCACGATGCGCACTTCCAGCGGCAGCATCAGCGTGACGAAGATCAGCCAGAAGATGAAAGTGCGGCCGGGGTATCGGAAATAGACGATCGAAAAGGCGGTGAGCGCCGAGATCATCACTTTGCCCGCCGCGACGCCGGCGGCCATGATGAAGCTGTTCAAAAGCTTGGGGCCAAGGTCGGCGGTCGTCCAGGCCGTCTTGATGTTGAGCCAGAAGTCGCTGCCCGGCAGCAGCGACATCGGCACGTCGTTGACATCCTTGAGATTATGCGACGCGGCAATGGTGACGACCACGAACGGCGCGATGCAAAGCACGAAGCCGACGAACAGGATCACATGCGTGAAGAAATTGAGGAAAGGCGTGCGCTCTACCATATCAGCCTCACCTGTAGTGCACACGCCGCTCGATGAAGCGGAACTGGAAAATGGTCAGCACGATGATGAGCAGCATCAGGATGATGCTCTGCGCGGCGGCACCCGAGTAATCGAGCCCTTTGAAGCCGTCGGAATAGATCTTGTAGACCATCAGGTTGGTGGCGTTGGCCGGCCCGCCGGAGGTCATGATGTCGACGATGCCGAAGGAATCCTGGAAGCTTTCGGTGATGTTGATGACCAGCAGGAAGAAGATCGTCGGCGTGATCAACGGGAACTGGATGTCCCGGAAACGCCTCATTACGCCCGAGCCGTCCATCGCCGCCGCCTCGATCAGCGAACGCGGAATGGCTTGAAACGCGGCGAGGAAGAAGATGAAATTATAGCCGACATATTTCCAGGAGAAGGCGATGATGATCGAGGCCATGGCGTCGGCGCCATCAAGGCCAGGGTCCCAGAAGCCGGGCCAGACCTGGTTGACGACGGCCATGAAGCCCGCTTCCGGCGCCAGGATGAACCGGAACGCCATTGCCAGCGCCGGAGCGGCGATGCCGTAGGGCCAGATCAGCACCACGCGATAGAAGCGCGAGCCGGCGAGCTGCCGGTCGGTCAGCGCCGCGAGCACGAGCGCGATGAACATGGCAAGCCCGGTGCTGATCCCTGCAAAGACCAGGCTGGCGGTGATCGAGTTCCAGTAATCGGCGTTGGACAGGATCGAACGGAAATTGTCGAGCCCGACCCAGATGTTGCCGCCGCCCCAAGGCTGTTGCAGCGTCAGCGACCAGTAGACCGCCTGACCGGCCGGCCAGTAGAAGAACGTGAAGATCAAGAGGAGCTGCGGCACCGCGAAAAGGATGCCGATTGTCCAACTGCTGAAGGTAACGCGTTTTTCCATCGGTCCGCCGACGCCGCTTAACAGCTGGCCTAGAGCAAAGGGAGACTAGTCTACGAAATGGCCGCCCGTCGACCCAAGCATGATCCCGAAAGTGGAAACCGGTTTTCGGAAGAGATCATGCTTGGACAAGACCGGCGGGCGGCCGCGTCGATCCGAGATCAGGGCAGGGTCTTGCCCGGATAGGTCTGCTGGAAGCGGTCGAGGATGGCATCGCCATTCTTGACCAGCGTGTCGAGGCCTTCCTGGACGCTGACCTTGTTGGCGAAGATCGCCTGCATCTGCGTGCCGAACTCGGCGCGGATCTGGGTGAAATTGCCCAACCGGATACCACGGGTGATTTCGGTCGGTTCGGACGCGGTCAGGCTGGCGATCGCGGTTTCACGGCCCTTGAAGGGCGCCTTGTCGTAGAAGCCACTGGACTTCATGTAGTCGAAGCCCGACTTGGTCACCGGGATGTAGCCGGTGTTGGTCGACCAGAACAGTGCGGTCTTGGGATCGTGGATGAAATTGAGGAACGCGGCCGCGCCCTTGTATTCCGCATCCGACTTGCCCGAGAGCACCCACAGCGAGGCGCCGCCGACCAGCGAATTCTTGCGCTCGGTACCGGCGTAGGCCGGCAGTTCGGCGACATCCCAGTTCATGCCTTCCTTCTGGGTCTTGCCGACGGTGCCGTGGTCGCCGACCGAGGTCATGATGACCTGGCAGGTGCCCGAAGCGAAAGCCTGGACCATGTCCTGGCCAAGGTCCTTCGACTTGATCTTGATCAGGCCGGCGTCATACCACTTCTTGAGGTCGGTGACGTACTGGACGAACTTGGTCTTGTTGACTTCCAGGCGCGCGTCGAGGCCGTCATAGCCGTTGTTCTTGGTGGCGATCGGCTGGTTGTGGATGGCCGAGAACTGCTCCATCAGCTGCCAGCTTTCATTGGCCGAGATGTTGATCGCCATCGGGCATTCGTAGCCGGCTTCCTTCATGGCCTGCAGGTCGGCGCCGACATCTTCCCAGGTCTTCGGCGCTTCGGTCTTGCCGATCTTGGCGAAGGCGTCCTTGTTCCAGTACAGCAGCGCCGTCGAGGAATTGAACGGGAACGACAGCATCTCGCCCTTCGACGTCGCGTAGTAGCGCGCGATACCGGGGAAATAATCGGCGTAGTCGATCTTGTAGCCGTTTTCTTCCATCAGCTTGTCGGCCGGCTTGTAGGCGCCCGAAAGCATCATCGTAGCGGTACCGACATCATAGACCTGGACGACGGCGGGCTGTTTGCCGGCGCGGAAGGCGGCGATGGTGTTCTGCAGCGTGGCGTCGTAGTTGCCCTGGCTGGTGCAGACGACTTCATAGTCGGACTGCGAGGCGTTGAAGTTCTTGCACAGCGTGTCGACGACACGTGCGAGGTCGCCCGAAAGGCCGAACCAGAAATCGAACTTGGTGGGCGCAGCGGCCGCTGGCAGCGCCATGGAAACGCTGATTGCACCGGCGGCAAGAGCCGCCAGGCCATTTTTGATCATCGACATGAATCTCATTCCCTGTTGAGTGGCTCGTTTCAAGGATCGTTGCGCAGGTCCCGGGCCGTCTCATAGAGAAAGTATGTGACAGTTCTGCTGTGCCTTTTCAGGCCTGTGGACAGCCAATCTCTCCTCCCTCGACGGCTTGCGCCGGCATGAAAATGAAAACGTCATATCGGCGCCTTAGGTACCTAGGGCGTCGAAAACTGGCGTAAAGGCCCAGGTCGTTAACCGGCTAAAAATGGATAGACGAAATGAAAAATGGATAGACGAAATGCTTGTCTCGCAGCTGACACATGTGCCGATCGCCGACCGCGAGGCCATGCGCGACGGCCGCGTGATAGCGCCACCCATCTGCGCCTCGCTGCCGCCATTCCCGCACTGGGTCAGATCGAGATCGGCGGCAGGGCCACACGCGAAAGCGCCGGCGACACGCTCACCGTGGTGGCCTGGAACGTCGAGCGGCTCCGCCACGGCGATGCCGTCGCGGCCACGCTTATCGGCCAGTCTCCCGACGTCTTGCTGCTGTCCGAGGTCGACGAAGGCATGGTGCGCTCCGGCATCCGACGCGCGGCGACGTGCCCCCGACCATATTCATCCCGATCGCCGAAGACAGTGGAGCCATTGGCCAGATTGGCGAATGGGTGCTGACGGCGGCCTGCGAGGAAGCCGCCCGCTGGGAAAATCCGCTGACGGTTGCCGTCAACGTATCGGCGGTGCAGCTTCACAATCCGAATTTCAGCCGCAAGGTCCACGAGACACTGCTGAATTCCGGTCTTGCGCCCGGCAAGCTGGAACTTGAGATCACCGAGACGGCGCTTGTGAAAGACATGCCGCGCGCACTGGCGACCTTGCGGCAGGTCAAGGCGCTGGGCGTGCGGGTGGCCATGGACGATTTCGGAACCGGCTATTCCTCGCTCTCCAACCTTCGCGCCTTTCCCTTCGACAAGATCAAGATCGACGGCTCCTTCATCAAATCCGTCGACAAGAACGGCCAGGTCGCGGCAATCGTGCGCGCCGTACTGGGGCTCGGGCGCGGCCTCGGCCTGCCGGTCCTGGCGGAGGGTGTCGAGACGCTCGGCGAGCTGAAATTCCTGGATGCCGAAGCCTGCGAGATCGGCCAGGGTTACTATATCGGCAGGCCTGGCCTCATCGAGGAGTTCGGCGAACTGACCGGTGTCGACGCACCCCGCGTCAGCAACGACACGGCCGGCCAGCGCAACAGAAGCGTCCTGGCCTTCGCACCCGCGCCTGCACTGAGTGTGGACAGAGCCTAGCTTTCGGGCTGGAGCGCGGCCTCGACCAGCCGCTTTGCGTCCGGCCCCGACCATTCGGCAGGGCCGTTCATATGGGCGATCAGGCAACCTTCGCCATCGATCAGCATGGTGGCGGGAAGGCCGAGTGCCAGGCCGCGCGTCTTGAGGTCGTTGAACACAGCCATCGTCGAATCCCGGTAGTAGCCGAGCGTCTTGACGCCTGTCTCACTGAGGAACTTCTTCGGCTTAACATCGTCGCCGGCATCGACATTGACGGCGACCACCTGAAAGGCGTCGCTGCCCTTTTCCTTCTGCAGCGCATCGAGAGCCGGCATTTCGGCACGGCACGGCGCGCACCATGTCGCCCACAGATTGAGCAGCACCGTCTTGCCGGCATGGTCGGCGAGCGTCATCGGCTTGCCGTCCGGTCCATTGAAGGCAAGGCTCTTCAACGATTGCGGCGGATCGGCCGGCAACAATGCCGCGACCTCGCCGGTGGCCGCTGCCGCCACCTTCTTGGCGCGCTCGCCCTTGGCGGCGCAGGCGACATCGTCCTTGCTGTCGCCGACAGCCACCTGGTGCTCGGCGTTGTTGCCAGACCGGCTCTCGCTGACATATACCGCGACCGCGCCGGCCAGCGCGCCCGCCACCAACGCGGCGAGGATCAGGCGCGGGGCCGGGAAGAATCTATTACCGTCTGCCATTTTCTCAAAACTGCTCCGAAGCACGGGTTATAGCCATGAGCGACAAGAAGACCAGCAACCAGATGTGGGGCGGACGTTTTGCCTCGGGTCCGGCCGCGATCATGGAAGCGATCAACGCGTCGATCTCGTTCGACCGCAAGCTCTATGCGCAAGACATCCGAGGCTCGATCGCCCATAGCGAGATGCTGGCTCAAACGGGCATTATTTCGGCGGCTGATCAAGAAAAAATCGCTCACGGGCTGAACACGATTCTGAAAGAGATCGAGGCCGGCACATTCGAGTTCTCGACCCGGCTTGAAGACATCCACATGAATGTCGAGGCTCGCCTCGCCGACCTGATCGGACCGGCGGCCGGCCGCCTGCACACCGCCCGCTCGCGCAATGACCAGGTTGCGGTCGACCTGAGGCTGTGGGTCAAGGACGAGTGCCTGCGCGTCGCCGGGGCGTTGAAAGGGCTGATCGAGGCGCTTCTGGCACGGGCCGAGGAGCATGCGGCGACGGTAATGCCAGGCTTCACCCATATGCAGGCGGCGCAGCCGGTGACCTTCGGCCATCACTGCATGGCCTATGTCGAGATGTTTGCGCGTGACCTGTCGCGCGTTCGCGACGCGATCGAACGGATGGATGAAAGCCCGCTCGGTGCCGCGGCCCTTGCCGGCACCAGTTTCCCGATCGACCGCCACAAAACCGCCAAGGCACTCGGCTTCCGCGAGCCGATGCGCAATTCGCTGGACAGCGTTTCGGATCGCGATTTCGCGCTGGAGTTCCTCGCCCTGGCGGCGATCTGCGCCACGCATTTGTCGCGGCTCGCCGAAGAGATCATCATCTGGTCGACGCCGCAATTCGGCTTCGTCAGGCTGTCGGACAGCTTTTCCACCGGCTCGTCGATCATGCCGCAGAAGAAGAACCCCGACGCCGCTGAATTGGTGCGCGGCAAGACCGGCCGCGTCACCGGCCATCTGGTCGGCCTGCTGACGGTGATGAAGGGCATGCCGCTGACCTATGGCAAGGACATGCAGGAAGACAAGGAATCGGTATTCGATGCCGCCGAGACGCTCGACCTGATGCTGGCGGCGATGACCGGCATGGTCTCGGACATGACAATCAACGCAGCGGCGATGAAAAAGGCCGCCGGCTCGGGCTACGCGACCGCCACCGATCTTGCCGACTGGCTGGTGCGCACGCTCGGCTTGCCGTTCCGCGAGGCGCATCATGTCACCGGCCGGGCGGTGGCGCTGGCCGAAGACAAGAAAGTGGGGCTGGAGAAGCTTTCGCTGGAAGACCTGCAGTCGATCAATCCCGGCATCACGGCGGATATTTTTTCGGTGCTGGCGGTGCAGAACTCGGTGAAGAGCCGCACCAGTTTCGGCGGCACCGCGCCGTCGGAAGTTAGAAGGCAGATCCGCGGCTGGAAAAAGCGCATCGCCAAGGCATGATCCCGGATACTGCGACCAGCAATATCCGGGGTGCAATGCTCTGAGAACTCGGCTAAAAGCGGCGGCTGGAAAAAGTTTCGGACGGATGGATCGATGACCGGAAGCAGGATTTTGGTGACGCTGACGCTGCTGGTGGCGATTGCGGCCGTCTCGGCCTGCGGCAGGAGGGGCGGTCTCGACACGCCCTACGAAGCAGCCGTCCAGGCGCGCAAGGATGCCTCAAAGGCCCACCAGCCCGTGCCGCCCGAGCCGGAAAAACCGGTCAAGGACAAGAAGTTCTTCCTCGACCCGCTGATCTAGGCCGATGACACCCGGGTTGGTCGTTTAAGACCCGGTCTCATCGTGCTCCAACTTCCGGAACCACTCTCGTGAACCATTTCGACTACCGCGACGGCGTGCTGCATGCCGAGGACGTGGCGATCCCCGATATCGCCGCACAGGTCGGCACCCCATTCTATTGCTATTCGACGGCCACCTTGACCAGGCACTACCGGGTGTTTGCCCAGGCCTTTACCGGACTCGACGCGCTGGTCTGCTATGCCATGAAGGCTAATTCCAACCAGGCGGTGCTGCGGACGCTGGCAAGGCTCGGGGCCGGCGCCGACGTGGTGTCGGAAGGCGAATTGCGGCGGGCGTTGGCGGCCGGCATCCCGGCAAGCAAGATCCTGTTTTCAGGCGTCGGCAAGACCGCACGCGAAATGGACTTTGCCCTCTCCGCCGGCATCCTTTGTTTCAATGTTGAATCCGAGCCTGAACTCGAGCTGCTGTCGGCCCGTGCCGCCGCCCTTGGCAAGGTGGCGCCGATCTCGCTGCGCATCAATCCGGATGTCGACGCCAAGACCCACAAGAAGATCTCCACCGGCAAGGCCGAGAACAAGTTCGGCATCCCGTGGCAACGGGCGCGTCAGGTCTATGCCCGTGCCGCACAGCTGCCGGGCCTCAAGATCACCGGCATCGACACCCATATCGGCAGCCAGATCACCGAGCTGCAGCCCTTCGACGACGCCTTCGCCCTGCTTGTCGATCTTGTCGGCGCGCTGCGCGCCGACGGCCATGCCATCGAGCATATCGATCTCGGCGGCGGCCTCGGCATCCCCTACCGCATCGACAACAACCCGCCGCCCTTGCCCGACGCCTATGCCCAGATCGTTAGGAAGCATGTCACCAAGCTCGGGCTCAAGGTGATGTTCGAACCCGGCCGGCTGATCGTCGGCAATGCCGGCATCCTCGTCTCGGAAGTGATCTTCGTGAAGGAAGGCGACGCCAAGAATTTCCTGGTCGTCGACGCCGCCATGAACGACCTGATCCGGCCGACGCTCTACGATGCCTTCCACGACATAAGGCCGGTGGTGCAGCCGCCGGCCGACACGCCGCGCATGATGGTCGATGTCGTCGGCCCGGTCTGCGAAACCGGCGATTATCTCGGCCTCGACCGTGACCTGCCCAGGCTGAAGGCTGGCGACCTGATTGCCGTTTCCACCGCCGGCGCCTATGGCGCGGTCCAGGCCGGCACCTACAACACCCGCCTGCTGGTGCCCGAGGTGCTGGTCGACGGCGACCGTTTCCACATCGTGCGCCCGCGCCTGACCTATGACGACCTGATCGGGCTGGATTCGGTACCCGACTGGCTAAGGTAGACGCTGCCCCGTCCGAAATGCTGCGCCGGCGGCACTACAGCCGGTTCTGGATGAGTGCCCTTGTGTCGGCGATCCTGTCCTCGTCGCGGCGGTAGAACGTCCATTGCTTGATGCGCTTGGCCCGCAGCAGGCCGGCCTGGGTGAGCACGCGCATGTGTTCGCTGAGCGTCGCCTGCGTGATGCCGAGCTTCTCGGCGATCAGCAGCGCGCAGACACCGTCCTCGACCAGATCGCCGTCGGCTTGGCGTGGGAAATGCGCGCGCGGATCCTTCAGCCAGTCGAGAATCTGCAGCCTGCGTTCGTTGGCGATCGCCTTGAAGACATCAACCTCTTGCATTTAGCTATTTTGCCAAGTTACTAATTACTGTCAATCCCAAGGAGACGTCCATGAGCAACGGCAACACCGTCACACGCGAACGCATTGCCGCGATGGAACCGCGCATTCGGCCGTACGTGCGCCACACGCCGGTGCTGCGCGTCGACATGGCCGACTTCGACCGCCCGCCGCTGACCGTCGACCTGAAGCTCGAATGCCTGCAGCATTCCGGCTCGTTCAAGGCGCGCGGCGCCTTCACCAACCTCCTGGAGAGAACGGTTCCCAAGGCCGGCGTTGTCGCCGCGTCGGGCGGCAATCATGGCGCCGCGGTCGCCTACGCCGCCATGCGGCTTGGCCACAAGGCGACCATCTTCGTTCCCGAGGTGAGCCCGCCGGCCAAGCTGGAGCGGATCCGCTCCTACGGCGCCGAGCTGATCGTCGGCGGCGCCCGCTACGCCGAGGCGCTGGCCGCCAGCGAACGCTTCGCCGAGGAAACCGGCGCCTTGCAGATCCATGCCTTCAACCAGGAGGAGACGCTGGTCGGCCAAGGCACGCTCGGGCTGGAAATCGAGAGCGACTTGCCTGAGATCGACACGTTGCTGGTCGCCGTCGGCGGCGGCGGCCTGATTGGCGGCATCGCCGCCTGGTTCGCCGGCCGCATCCGCATCATCGCCATCGAGCCGGAAGGGGCGCCAACGCTTTACCGCGCCTTCGAGGCCGGCCGGCCCGTCGACGCGCCGGCCGAGGGCATCGCCGCCGATTCGCTGGCGCCCAAGCGCGTCGGCGAAATGATGTTCCCGATCGCCGAGGCCTTTGTCGAGCGTTCGATCCTGGTCAGCGACGACGACATCATCGCTGCCCAGAAGGCGCTGTGGAACCGGGTGCGCATCATTTCCGAGCCGGGCGGTGCCGCCGCCTTCGCTGCCGTGCTGTCCGGACGGTATGAGCCTGCGCCCGGCGAAAGGGTCGCCATACTGGTCTGCGGTGCCAACGCCAACCCCGCCACGTTCTGACAGCAACCGGTCCGGCAGCTTCACGTTTTCTCAAACTGCCTCGCCTTTGCCGTGTTTGCTGGTATTCTTCGAGTCGTGAGGATCGGGCTATCCTGCCCGCCCATGGAAGGGCCGATGACGCAACGACCCACCTTCAGCAGCCATCGCGGCCTGGCCCGGCGCCTTGCCTTGAGCCGGCTGGCGACGCGGGTTTCGATGATGGTCGAGCGTGGCTGGCCGTTGCTGCTTCCGCTCGTCATCGTCGCCAGCCTGTTCCTCAGCGTCTCCTGGCTCGGCATCTTCTCGCGCCTGCCGGACGTGGCGCGCATCGGCCTGCTCGCCGCATTCGGTGTGGCAGCACTTGCGGCACTCTATCCGCTGCGTTTCTTCCGCTTGCCGGGCGCCGCCGAAATCGACCGCAGGATCGAAGCGGCCAATCAATTGCTGCACAGCCCGGTGCTGGTGCAGACCGATCGGCCGACCGGCCGAGAAAGCAGCTTCTCGCAGGCACTGTGGCGCGAACACCAGAAGCGCATGGCCGGAAAGCTCGACAGCCTTGGCGCCGACCTGCCGCGCACCCGCGTGCCGGAGCGCGACCGCTGGGGTCTGCGCGCGGTGGCCGCACTTTTGCTGGTGACCGCCTTTGCCTTCTCCTTCGGACCGAGCGGCGGCAGGATTGTCGACGGGTTCAGTGCCCATGGCGTCCACGATGCCATACCACCGCGCATCGACGCCTGGGTGACGCCGCCGGCCTATACCGGCAAGCCGCCGATCTTCCTGACCGCCGACGTCAACCAGGCAACGCCGACCTTCATCATCCCCGAAGGCAGCGACGTCTCGCTGCGCGTTACCGGCGGCTCGGGCGAGGAAACGCTCGCCTATGCCGACAAGAATGGCAATTCCCGCGCCATCGACCCGGCCGGCCCACAGGCCGCCGCCACGGCCAAACCGGCGGCAAGCCCGGCGACGCCATCCAAGGTGCGCCAGTTCACCGGCAAGCTGACCGGCGACGGCACACTGACGCTGACGTCAGGCGAGGATCAGCTCGGCCGCTGGGCCTTCGCGGTCATGCCGGACAAGCCGCCGCAGATCCGTTTCGTCGGCGAACCGAAGCGCGCCGCCAACGGCGCCTTCGAGCTCAACTACCAGATCGACGACGACTATGGCGCCGCCAATGCCAAGGCGGTTTTCGCGCTCGCCGATCCGCAGGCGCCCAATGCACATCCGCTCTATGGTCCGCCTGAAATGCCGCTGTCGCTGCCGCGTCGCGGCGGCAAGTCGAATGCCGCCCGGACGACGAAGGACCTGACCGAGCATGTCTGGGCCGGTAGCAGCATCAAGCTGACGCTGGTCGCCACCGACGATGCCGGGCACACCGCGTCGAGCGAGACCAAGACGCTGGTTATGCCGCAGCGGCCTTTCGCCAACCCGCTGGCGCGCGCGGTGCTCGAGCAGCGCCGCCTGCTGGCGCTCGACGCCAACGCCAAGCCGCGCGTGCTCGACCTGATGGACGCAATCACGCTACGGCCCGAGGACACGTTCGACAACATGTCCCACTACCTCGCCATCATGAGCGCCCGCAGCCGGCTGAAGATGGCCGTCAATGACGACCAGCTGCGCAGCGAGGTGTCCTATCTCTGGGAAATCGCGCTCGGCATCGAGGAAGGCAATCTCTCGGCCGCCGAAAAGCGGCTGCGCCAGGCGCAGCAGGCGCTGCAGGACGCCATCAAGAACGGCGCCAGCGACGCGGAAATCGAAAAGGCGATGAAGGAACTGCGCGAGGCGATGAACCAGTTCCTGCAGGAATTCGCCGAACGCGCCAAGCAGAATCCCAACGCGCCGCAGATGCAGCAGAACGGCCAGGAACTGCGCCAGAGCGATATCGACCGCATGATGGACCAGATCGAGAACCTGGCGAAGTCGGGCGATCGCGACAAGGCGCAGCAATTGCTGTCGCAACTGCAGGATATGATGAACAATCTCCAGGCCGGCCGTCAGCAGCAAGGCGGCCAGCAGGACAGCGAGATGCGCCAGCAGATGGACAAGCTCGGCGAAATCCTGCGGCGCCAGCAGGAGATGATGAACGACACCTTCCGCATGGACCAGATGCAGCGCGGCGAGCGCCAACGCGGACAGAACCGCGAAGAGCAGCTCGGCCAGGACGGTGAGCAAGGTCAATCGGGCGAAAACGGCAAGCCCGGCGAGGATGGCCAGCAGAAGCCGATGACACCGCAGGAATTCGCCGATGCGCTGAAGCAGCTGCAGCAGGGCCAGGGCCAGCTGAAAAGCGACCTCGAGCAGCTGAAGAAGGGGCTGGAGGGCATGGGCATGGAGCCCAATGAGGGATTTGGCGAGGCCGGCAAATCCATGGGCAATGCCGAACAGGCGCTCGGCGAAGGCGACGGCGACCAGGCGGTCGGCCACCAGGGCCGGGCGCTGGAAGCGCTGCGCAAGGGCGCCAAGGACATGATGAAGCAGATGCAGGCCATGCAGGGCGATCAGGGCGGCAGCGAGGAAGGTGGCCGCCAGCAGAACGCCGACCGTGACCCGCTGGGCCGGCCACGCGCCAGCCAGGGCCCTGATTTCGGCGATTCGGTGAAAGTGCCCGACGAGATCGACGTGCAGCGCGCCCGCCAGATTCTGGAAGCGATCCGCAAGCGGCTCGGCAATGCGCTCAGCCCCGACATCGAACGCAGCTATCTGGAACGGCTGCTCGAGCTGAAATAGGGATCGCCGCCCCGCTTCCAACCTCACCCGAAGACACTCGAACGGTTGCAACACCATGCCGAAACTTGGCGCCGTCACGCCCATCCTGCGCATCTTCGACATTGCCAAGGCACGTGAGTTCTATGTCGGCTTCCTTGGTTTCGAGGTGCAATGGGAGCATCGCTTCGACGACAACGCGCCGCTCTACATGGCGGTCGGCCGCGACGGCTGCGTGCTGCATCTGAGCGAACATCACGGCGACGGCGCGCCAGGCATTGCCGTGCGCATCAAGGTCGAGGACATCGCGGCACTTCATCGCGAGCTGATCGGCAAGAATTACCGCTTCGCCAGGCCGGGTCTGGAGGAGACGCCGTGGAAATCCCGCGAAATATCGGTCGCCGATCCGTTCGGCAACCGGCTGCATTTCCACGAGGAAGCGGCCGCTTGAGTCTTTGTTTTGTGCATGTCGTTATCCAAGACTGCTGCACAGCTTGGACGACAGGCACTAGATCTGCCTGTTGACGAACGCTTCGCGGATTGCCTCCTGCATGCCGTCGATCGCCTCACCCGAGGCATTCGGGTTGCGGTGCATCACCACATTCGAGGAATCGATGTCGCCGAACCCGTCCGCCGACGTCAGTTCGCGGCAGCCGGCCGGAATGTTGCTGCGCGAGATCGGCGCGATCGCCAGCCCGGAGGTGACGGCGAGCTTTAGACCGCCAGTGGTGTCGCTCGTATAGGCGACGCGATAGGCAAGACCGCGCTGCTCCAGTGATTTGACGGCAAAATCCTTGCACCAGCCGGCCCGGTTGTAGAGCGCGATCGGCACCGGCCGCTCCTCATGCATGTGATGCAGGGTCGATGTCACCCATACGGTCGGATCGTGCATCAGCACTTCGCCGCCGGCAGGATCCTGCCATTCGAAAACCACGCACAGATCGAGTTCGCCGGCGGCGAGCGCCGCCACCTGCGCCCCCGAATGCGCATAGCGCACGGTGACCTCGACCTGGGTGTGGCGCTTCGAAAAGGCGCCGAGCGCGCGCGATAGGATCGCGTGGCCATACTCCTCCGGAATGCCGATGCGGACCGGCCCGCCAAGCGGCGCCGCCGCCATCGACGCCGCCGTCTCGTCGAGCAGCGAAACGATCCGGCGAGCGTTGACGATGAGTTCGCCGCCGCGCCGCGTCAACACGACACCGCGTGAACCGCGCTCGAACAGGGTGTCGCCGATCAGGTCCTCGAGCTTCTTCATCTGCATCGACACCGCCGACTGGGTACGGCCGGCCTGCTCCGCCGCCCTGGTGAAATTGCCGGCTTCGGCAATAGCCACGAAGGTGCGCAGAAGGTCGCTGTCGAGGGTCGGTCGCATGAATCCGCCATAAGGAATTTTGATCACTGATATCATTCCAATTCGTTTGCAACATGTCAAACGCCGAACCATAGTCGCCTCACCCATTGGATATGCGGCTGCGAAATCGGCCGCGGACCAATTCGAAGAGTCCTCACTCATGCCCGCTGCCCGAAACGGTGGCGGGTTCTTTTTCGCTTGCAGGGAGCCCCGAAGGCACATGCAGAACCGGATGGTCCTTGGCATCCTGAGCCTGTGCCTTGGCGTGCTGGTATTCTCGCTGCAGGACCCGCTCGTCAAAGCCGTGTCGAGCGGCTATCCGGTGACCGAGGTGATGGCGATCCGCTCGATCGTCGCCTTGCCGATCCTGATTGTTCTCGTCCATGTCGATGTCGGCTTGCCGGCGATCCTGTCGAGGCGATTCGGCATGCTGACGATGCGCGCCTTCATCCAGTTCACCTCCTATACGGTGTACTATCTGGCTATCGCCGCCTTGCCGCTGGCCGACGCCGTGGCGCTCTATTTCATGGCGCCGCTGTTCATCATGGTGCTGGCCGGGCCTTATCTTGGCGAGCGCGTCTCCTGGCAGACGCTGGCGACCGTGCTGATCGGGCTGTTCGGCGTCCTCGTGATGCTGCGCCCGGGCGCCGGTCTGTTCGACTGGGCGGCGCTGCTGTCGCTGGGCTCGGCGGCGCTCTACGGCTTTTCGCAGTTGATGGCCCGCAAGATCGGCGATACCGAATCGTCCACCGTCATGGCCTTCTACCAGAACGGCGCCTATCTGGTCGGCGCGGCCGTGGTTGCCGGTACGTTTCACCTGGCCGGCATCACCCACGCCGTCCACCCGAGCCTCGAATTCCTGGTGCGGCCCTGGCTCTCGCCGACACTGCCTGATTTTCTCAAGATGGCGGCCTGCGGTTTCGTCGCCTCCGCCGGCATGATCCTGCTGTCGCAAGCCTACCGGATGGCGCCGGCCAATCGCGTTGCCACCTTCGAATACACCGGCATCCTGTGGTCGCCGCTATGGGGTTTCCTGTTCTTCGCCGAGGTGCCACGGTCGACGACCGTGATCGGTGCGGCGCTCATCATCGGCGCCGGCCTGCTGGCGCTCAACTTCGAACGCCGCAAGAGCGCTCCGCCCGTGCTCGCTGCAGTCGATCCAGCCTGATCAGGCGAAGCAGATCAGCGCCCGTTCCACGCGGGAGCGGATTTCGGCCAGCGTAAACGGCTTCTGCACGACATCGAGGATCACGCCGTTCAACTCCTCGGCGCGTTCGCGCTGGTCGGCATAGCCCGTCATCAGCATGATCTTCATCGACGGGAAGAGCGCTGCCGCCGCAATCGCCATCTCGATGCCGTCCATCTCCGGCATGCGGATGTCGGAGACGACGAGATCATAGCCGCCATTTGCGGCTTGGATCAGCGAGAGGCCTTGCGCGCCGTCCGCGGCGATATCGATTGTGTGTCCGGCGCGTTCAAGCGCGCGGGCGGCCAGGGTGCGGACGGACTCATCGTCCTCAACGATCAGAAGCTTTGCCATGGCGGCCATGTTTGGCTGCGAAAAGTTGACTTTTTCTGAAGGCGCAGGAGACCAACAAGCCTTTTTGAACGTCGCTTACACGTCGCCTTTGACGACACCGACAAACGGCAATTCGCGAAAGGCATGCGCAACGTCCATGCCGTAGCCGACGACGAAATAGTCGGGACAGTCGAAGCCGACATAGTCGGCCTTGAGTGAGGTCTGGCGGCGCATGCGCTTGTCGAGCAGCACGGCGATGGCGCAGCTCTTGGCGCCGCGCGACAGCATCAGGTCGCGGGTGAAGCTCAGCGTCTTGCCCGATTCGAGAATGTCGTCGATCAACAGCACGTCACGGCCGGCCACCTCATTGTCGATATCGCGCAGCACCCTCACCTCGCCGCTTGTGGTGCCGGCGCCGTAGCTGGAAATGAAGATGAATTCGACCTCCGGCGACAGCCCGACATCATGCATGGCGCGGATCAGGTCGGCGGCGAAGATGAACGAGCCCTTCAGCACCGAAATCACCAGCAGATCGTGATAATCGTGGCCGGCGATCTCCTTGGCGAGTTCAAGATTGCGCCGTGCGATCGCCGATGCCGAAAACAGGACCTCGATGTCCTTGCCGCGTACGTTTGGCATTGGTGGTCTTCCTCGGTGATCGCCTATTGGGCGAAAGTGACCAAAACGGTTCTTACGCCGTTCTTAGGCACGTCGAGCCGGCTGGCAAAGCCGAATCTTTCGCCCGACGCCAGCGAACGACCGGATGTCCCCAACGAATAGCGGGTCGTGCGCCCGTCATTGCCGGTCACCCGGATTTCGAGCGGCGGCAGCGGCGCCGGTTTCGCGCCGTCATTGGCGGCCTCGCCATCGACGAACAGCACGGGGTTCGGCCCGGAGGCGTCGACGCGTGACGTGACGCCTGAAATGCTCAGCGCCGACGCCTGCGCACTGGACAGGAACGGCGCCTGGCGCACCAGCGCATGCCCTCCGGAGACCCAGAAAGCGGCGAACGCGGCACCAATGCCGGCGATCCAGAAGATCGGCCCGCCGCGTGAAGCCGGTGGCCGCTCCGCCGGGGCCTCGGGCTTGCGCAGCATGTCCATGCCCTCGATGGGCGGCGTGACGATCGCGCGTGGCAGCGGCGAAATGCTTTCCGCGGCGGGGACAAGGCGCGGCATCACGACATAGTCGGCATCGACGATGTCAGCCGCTGGTGCGCGCATGAACCGGTCCGTTGCGGCAATTGCCGCCGGATCGGTCATGATTTCGCCGGAAACCGGGCGCGCGGTTCTATCGTCAGCCATCATGGCCCCAGCATTGCAGCACGTGTTCGCTTTTCGTTTCTTTTGCGTAAACACAAATGGTTAACGCTTCCCCACCGGAGCCCTCGTGAAGCGCCGAAAAAGCCCAAGAATTAACCGCCGGTTAACCATGCCGGCCGATGGTCATTACCCAGAACAGGCTGGCTCGCTGCCGCCGCGAATTTCAGGTCGCCGAAATTGATTCGCTTCGAAAATGTCGGCCTCCGCTATGGCATGGGTCCGGAAATCCTCCGTGACATCTCCCTGCACATTCCGGAGCGCTCCTTCCAGTTCCTGAGCGGGCCTTCGGGTGCCGGCAAGACGACGTTGCTGCGCCTGCTGTTCATGTCGTTGAAGCCGACGCGCGGGCTGATCACCATTTTCGGCAAGGACCGCTCGCGCATCTCGCGCGCCGAACTGCCGCATCTGAGGCGTCGTATCGGTGTGGTGTTCCAGGACTTTCGCTTGCTCGACCATATGACCACCTACGAGAACGTGGCCTTGCCGCTGCGCGTGCGCGGGCGCGAGGAGGCGAGCTACCGCACCGATGTCACCGAGCTGTTGAAATGGGTCGGGCTGGGCGAGCGCATGCATGTGCTGCCGCCAGTTCTGTCCGGCGGCGAGAAGCAGCGTGCGGCGATCGCCCGTGCGCTGATCGAGCAGCCGGAGATCCTGCTGGCCGACGAGCCGACCGGCAATGTCGATCCGCCGCTGGCGCGACGCCTGCTGCGGCTGTTTATCGAGCTCAATCGTCTCGGCACCGCCGTGGTGATCGCGACCCATGACCTTGGCCTGATGGAACAGGTCGACGCGCGCCGCATGATCCTGGCCGGCGGAAGGCTGGACATCTATGACTGAGCTGTCCGCCGAACATCTTGAACAGCAGGAGCAGGACGCCGAGGCGGCCGAGGCGAGGCCGCGTGCCCAGCGCCGGATGGCGCCGATCGTGCCGGCGCAGAACATCGCTGGCCGGGCACTGGTGCTGGTCATTGCCATCATGACCTTCCTGTCCTGCCTGACCTTCGGCGCGGTGACGCTGGTGCGTGACACCGCCTCGGTCTGGGAGAACCAGATCTCGCGCGAGGCGACGATCCAGATCAAGCCTGTCGACGGCCTCGACATGGAGGCCGCCCTTGCCCAGGCCTCCCAGATGGCCAGCGAGTTTCCCGGCGTGAAGTCGACCCGGATCATCGATCGCGACGCGACCGCGAGGCTCCTGGAGCCGTGGCTGGGCTCCGGCCTCAACATCGATGAACTGCCGGTGCCGCGCCTGATCATCGTCACCATCGACGAGAGCAGCCCGCCTGATTTCGCCGCCATGCGCGCCGCGATCACGCCGAAATTGCCAAGCGCATCGCTCGACGATCACCGCACCTGGGTCGACCGGCTGGTGGCCATGGCCCGCACCACGGTGACCATCGGCATCGCCGTGCTGGCGCTGATGCTGTCGGCGACCGTGCTGACCGTGGTGTTCGCGACGCGCGGCGCCATGGCGGGCAATGGCCACATCATCGAGGTTCTGCATTTTGTCGGCGCCGAGGCGAGCTTCATCGCGCGTGAATTCCGCCGGCATTTCCTGGTTACCGGCATGAAGGGTGCCGCCGCCGGCGGAGCCGCGGCTGTGCTCGTGTTCATCGTCTTTTCATGGTGGTCGTCGCGCAACATGGCGACGCCGCAGGCCGACCAGGCGACCGCGCTGTTCGGCAATTTCGCCATAGGTTCGGCGGGCTATCTCGGGGTCGTTCTCATGGTGCTGGTGATCGGTGGGCTGACGGCGGCAACCTCGCACGCCACTGTTGTCGCCTATCTCAGCGACATCGAGGTCCGCCAGCCGGATGCCGGCTAATTTACGTCGCTTGGAAGCAGGGACAAGTTCGGGACAATGACATCGATAGAAACAGGATGATCACGGATGGAGAATTGGCGTAACGCAAAGTGCGTCTTTCTACTACCCAAAGCCACATTTGGGGATTAACCATATGGCGATGGACGCGCGGCAAACGACCGGGACGGCTGGGCAGATGCCAGTGGTGGTTGCCCATTCGCGCGACCACGGCAAGGTCAGCCGCCTAAAAGCCGCTCTGCGCCTGTCCGGGCTTTCCCTCCTCATCCTCGCAACTCTGTTTGCCGGCGGCTTTGGCTGGTTCGCCAACAAGGTCAGCCACCTGACGACGCCCGCCAATCCGGCTAAGGCCGACGCAATCATCGTTTTGACCGGCGGCCAGTCACGCCTTGACGCCGCAATGGATCTGCTGGCGTCCGGCAAGGGCGAGCGGCTGTTGATCAGCGGCGTGCATCCTTCCGCCAGCCGCCGCCAGCTGCAGGCGGCGATCGGTGGCGACAAGCGCTTGTTCTCCTGCTGCGTCGACATCGACCGCGCCGCGCTGGACACGATCGGCAATGCCGAGGAGAGCGCCAAATGGGTGGAGAGCCATGCCTACGGCACGGTGATCCTGGTCACCAACAACTATCATATGCCGCGCAGCCTGCTGGAAATGGGCCGGCTGCTGCATGGCGCCAAGCTCGAACCGTATCCGGTGGTCAACACCAATCTCGACAATGGCAGCTGGCTGACCAAGCCGCGCGCATTGCGCGTGCTGTTCACCGAATACAATAAATATCTGCTGGCGCTGGCGCGCGGCATCGTGCCGATGAAGCCGACGCCGGACGGCATCGCGCTGGCCGAGACCGCGGCCGGCGGCTGAACCTCATTCCCCGGCTGTAGCACCTGCCCCAGCTGCAGCGCCTGAAATCCCCTTGAGGCGCGCTATCTCCTGTTCGAGGCCCTCGATACGCTTGTCCCGTTCGCCAAGCGCCGCTGCCACGTCAGCCGCCTCGAACCGCTGCGGGATGTGTTGCGGGCAATTGGAGTCCCAGGCCGAGACCGTGAACAGGATGACCTGCTCGGGACGCGCCTTGTAGTCCTGCGGCATCAACCTCGCCATCAGCTCGGCATCGTTCTCGACGACGCGGGCCGTGCCCCAGATCTTGATGCGCTGCCGGTGGGCATAATCGATCAGGAACAGGAAGGCCTGCGGATTGTCGGCCAGGTTGCCCTGCGTGATGAACTGCCTGTTGCCGGCAAAATCCGCAAAGCCGATCGTGTGTTGATCCAGCACCTTGAGAAACCCGGCGGGTCCACCGCGATGCTGGATGTAGGGCTGGCCATCGCCATTGGCCGTCGACAGGAAGACGCTGGTCTGGATCTCGATGAAGGCGGCAAGGTCGGGCGTGATATCGGCCTGCCAGCCGCCACGCTCCTCGACGCGGGCATAGGACTGGCGTGAGCCCTTGCGGGCCTGGATCGCCTTGACGGTCGGCGTGAAGGCGACGTCGCTGGTGAAAGCATGAGCATTCATGAAAGCCTCCTTGCCCGGGCGACCCTAGAGCCCAAGCTCCGACAATGACGGGTGGTCGTCCGGGCGCCGACCGAGCGGCCAGTGATATTTGCGATCGGCCGCACCGATCGGCAGGTCGTTGATGCTGGCGATGCGCAGGCGCATCAGCCCGTGTTCGTCGAATTCCCAGTTCTCGTTGCCATAGCTGCGGAACCATAAGCCGCTGTCGTCGTGCCATTCATAGGCGAAGCGCACGGCGATGCGGTTGCCGTGGAAGGCCCAGACCTCTTTGATCAGCCGGTAGTCGAGTTCGCGGCTCCACTTGCGCGTCAGGAACGCCTGGATGGCATCGCGGCCTTGTAGGAATTCGGCGCGATTGCGCCAGCGGCTATCCGTCGTGTAGGCAAGCGCCACTCGGGCCGGATCGCGCGAATTCCAGGCATCCTCGGCCATGCGCGCCTTCTGCGCGGCGGTCTCGGCTGTGAACGGCGGCAGCGGCGGCCGGCTTTCGGACATGATGACTCCTTGCTCGTTGAGGCCCTGCTGCAGGCAGGCCAGGAATCTTGATATAAAGCCTTCCATCCTTCAAATGCAGATGACATATTCGCAATCCGTCCTTCCATTTTCTGGAAGAAGCTATGGATCGTCTCGAAGCCATGTCGCTCTTTGTCGCCGCGGTGGAGGCCGGCAGCCTTTCCGCCGCGGCCCGCCGTTTCGGCATTCCGCTGGCGACGGTCAGCCGCAAGGTTTCCGATCTCGAACGACATCTGAACACACGCCTGTTGAACCGCTCGACGCGCCGGCTGACGCCGACCGACGCCGGCCAGGCCTATCTTGCCGCCTGCCGCCGTATCCTCGACGACGTCGGTGAGGCCGAACGCACGGCGGCCGGCGAATACAGCGCTCCGACCGGCGAACTGGCCATCACCGCGCCGGTCGTCTTTGGCCGCCTGCACGTGCTGCCGGTCGTCACCGGTTTTCTCGCGGCCTATCCCGACGTGAACATTCGCCTGACGCTAGCCGACCGCATAACCCAGCTGGTTGAGGACCATTTCGATCTCGCCATTCGCATCGGCCAGTTGCCTGATTCGAGCCTGGTCGCCATTGCTGTCGGCTCGATCCGCCGCGTCGCTTGTGCGAGCCCGGCCTATCTGGCCGAGCATGGCACGCCGATGACCCCGCAGGATCTGGAAACACACAGTTGCATCACCTTCGAGGGACTTGCTTCCGCCGCCACCTGGAGCTTCGCCCAGGGCAGGACGGAAGTCCCGGTTCAGGTCCGCTCGCGGCTTCAGGTCAACACCGCCGAGGCGGCCATCGACGCCGCGATTGCCGGCATCGGGGTGACAAAAGTGCTTTCCTACCAGATCGAAGCCGCACTGCGGTCAGGCGCGCTGCGCATCCTGCTGCAGGAGTTCGAGCCTGAACCATGGCCGGTAAGCCTGGTGCATGCCGGCCACGGCCTGCTGCCGGTCAAGCTGCGGGCCTTTCTCGATTTCGCTGCCCCGCGTCTGAAGGAGCGGCTGGCGCGATTGACGTAGCTGAAACGGGCCGCCCGACCATCGTTCTCCTTTACTCGTCAGAGCGGCTGGCGGCCATTTCCTTTTTCGCCGCGCTTGGTGTAACCAACGCACACCTCTCACCGGGCCTCCCTCCATGCTGTATGTCCGATCGCTGGCGTTCAATTTCGTCTTCTACGTCAATCTGATCGTCCAGATGATCCTCTGGACCCCCTACTATTTCCTGTCGCCCCGTCACCGCGCCTGGTTCGTGCCGAAATTCTGGTCACGCACGTGCATGTGGCTCTATGACAAGATTGCCGGGACCAAGAGCGACATCACCGGCCTGGAAAACCTGCCCGAGGGTTCCTTCATCCTGGCGCCCAAGCATCAATCGTTCTGGGACGCGATCGCCTTCTTCCCGTTCCTCCAGGATCCGCTCTACATCCTCAAGCGCGAGCTGACCTGGATCCCGTTCTTCGGCTGGTACATCATGAAGATGCGCATGATCCCGGTCGACCGCGGCAGCCGCTCGAAAGCGTTGAAGGCGGTGGTCGCCGCCACCAGGCAGGAAATGGCGCGCAACCCACGCCAGCTGATCATCTATCCCGAGGGGACGCGCCGCGCGCCGGGTGACGAGCCGGCCTACAAATACGGCATCGTCGAAATCTATTCGCAGCTTGGCGTTCCGGTGGTGCCGGTCGCCCATGTCGCCGGTCTCTACTGGCCGCGCCGCAAATTCCTGCGCTTCCCCGGCACGATCAAGGCGCGGTTCCTGCCGCCGATTCCGCCGGGCTTGGGCAGGGACGAATTCATGGCCCGGCTGATCGGTGAAACCGAGGCTGCTTGTGACCAGCTTCTCATCGAGGCATCCCGCACGCCCAACCCGCCGGCATTGCCGTCAACCGCGGTGAAGCGGTTGCGGGAACTCGGCGCGAAAGCCTGAAAAGCTCCGAGCCAACACTCAGCCGAACACGGCCAGCGCGGTGGTCAACACCAGCGTCGCGGCAAAGACCAGATTGATGATCCGCGAAGCGGCCGGCCTGCGGAGGAACCGGGCGAACGCCGCTCCCGCAACGAGCCACAAAGCGTGGATAGCGACGATCATCAGCGCCAGAACGGTCAGCTTAAGCCATATGCCGATATCGCCGGCGCCTTGGCTCGACGAGGCGCCGGCGAACACGGCGGCGATCGCCACATAGGCTTTTGGGTTGGCGACAGCCAGCAGAAACCCGGCCAGCCATGTTGGGCGCGAAGCCTCGGCCGCGCGCGCCGCCAATGGCGGAGCCGTGGCGATCTTGAACGCGAGATAGAGGATATAGGCACCGGACGCGAAAGCCAGCAGCGGTGCCAGCTTCGGCATCGACGTGAGCACCGCCATGACCCCGGTAGCTACCACCAGCAGCACTGCAATCGTGCCCAGGACGATCCCCCAGGCGTACCGCAATGAATCACGCAAGCCGAAGGCAGCTCCGACGGCGGTGACGCTTATCGTTGCCGGCCCTGGGCTGCCCATGACGACGGTGGCGGCAAGCACCAGCGCGAGCAGCTGGCGCCAAAGATCCGGCTGCGAAAGAAGCGGCTCAGTCATCTCACCCTCTGCCTTGCCCCGTGCGAAGGAAGGTATGGCAAGGCGGGAGCGTGGTCTTGGACGTTCGTGCGTGCGGAGCTGCCGGAAGTTTCAGCCGCTTGCCTTGTCGAGCTCGGCCATGTCGTCGGCGGCCAATTTCAGCGACGCCGCCTTGATCAGGCTGTCCATCTGCTCAGGCCTGGTGGCGCTGGCGATCGGCGCGGTGACGCCTGGCCGTGCGATAACCCAGGCAAGTGCTACCTCCGCCTGCTTGGCCGAATGCCTGGCCGACACCGCATCGAGCGCCGCGAGAATGCGCGTGCCGCGCGCATTGAGGTAGTCTTTCACCCCGCCGCCACGCGGGCTTTGGCCAAGATCGGCCTCGCTGCGGTATTTGCCGCTCAGGAAGCCCTTGGCCAGGCTGAAATAGGTGATGACGCCGATATCCTCGGCCACACACAGATCGCGCAACGGCCCATCGAACGAGGATCGGTCGTAGAGATTGTACTCCGGCTGCAGCACCTCGTAGCGCGGCAGGCTGCGCAGGCTCGCCACATCAAGTGCCGCGCGCAACTGGCCGGCGTCGAGATTCGAGCAGCCGGCATAGCGGATCTTGCCCTTGGCGAGCAGCCTCTCGTAGGCGCCAAGGGTTTCCTCATAGGGTGTGGTCGGATCCGGCCAGTGCGACAGATAGAGGTCGATGACGTCGGTCTGCAGCCGCTTCAGCGACGCGTCGACGGCCTTTTCGATATAGGCGGCGGACAGGTCCTTGTGGCCTTGTCCCATATCCGAACCAACCTTGGTGACCACCACGACATGATCGCGATTGCCGCGGTCCTTCATCCACTTGCCGATGATGGTTTCCGATTCGCCGCCCTTGTGGCCGGGCACCCAGCGCGAATAGGCGTCCGCCGTGTCGATGGCGTTGAGACCGGCCCCGACGAAGCGGTCTAGCAGATCGAACGAGGTTTTCTCGTCGGCGGTCCAGCCGAAGACATTGCCGCCCAGAACCAGCGGCGCGATGGAAAGGTCGGTGCGACCAAGGCGGCGTTTCTGCAAGGCGTATCTCCGGGATGATTGGGGGCCAGTGAATGCAGCCCTGGCTGAGGTTCGGGACCTAACCTAGGTCTTCCCTTATCGAGGTCAAAGGCCTGGCGGCCTTTTCCGCAGAGCCAGCGCTTCACAAAGGCGCTACCCGGCGCGCGACATCCTCCAGCCAGTGGTCGCTTATGCCCAGCGCCTCAAGGTGTTCCAGCGTGCTGATCACATAGTCCTCATTGTTGCCGGACTGGCCGACCGCGCCGCGCACCACGGCCGCTGCATGCGCCGCGTCGAGCCCGCCGGCATATTGCTCGTGCTGGCGGTCGACAATGTAGGCCACGGCTTCGACCGTCCGGCCGCCGTCAAGGCGAATCTTGAGCGTCCGTTCGAGATAGACGTTGGTGACCAGCTCGCGCTCGCGCAGATAGGCGATGACCTCGTCGCGCAATTCGCCGGGCACGCGGAACGCCAAACCGACGCAGGAGCCACCACGATCGAGACCGAGCACCAGCCCCGGCCGCTGGCGCGTGCCGCGATGCACGAAGGAATAGACGCACAGCGAGCGCCGGTAGCCGTGCAGGCGGGCGCGCTGTGTCTCGACATGCGCGAAACCCGGCCGCCAGATCAGCGACCCATAGCCAAACACCCAAAAATCGCCCATATCGCCGCGCCTGATTGTAAAGAATGGCAGCACCACACCGGAATCGGTGTTTTTTCCGTCCGCCTCTGTCTACCTGTTGTTGTCGGAATCGCGAGTCCGCCTACAACACCCATGCGTTAACGAGAGCCAAAGCATGACGTCAAGTGACGAACGCCAACCGAAGCGCCGACGACTCCTGTTCTGGCTTGCCGCGTTCATTGTCGTGCTGTTCGCCATTTACAGCGCTGGCTGGTTCTACCTGGCTGACCGGGTCCGAAGTGAAGCCGACAAGGCGGTTGCCTCGCTCAACAAGAGTGGCGTCGAGGCCGGCTGTGCCAATCTCCAGGTCAGCGGCTATCCGCTGAGCTTTGCCGTCTCCTGCGACAATCTCGCTTATGAGGACGATGCCAGGAACATCGCCGCCTCGGCCGGCAGCTTCAATGCCGTCGCCCAGATCATCCAGCCGCTGTCGCCGGTGGCCGATCTACGCGGTCCGCTCAGGACCTCCGTTCCAGGCATGATGCCTTTGTGGATCGACTGGGACAACCTGCAAGCCAACGTCAAACTGTCATGGCCGCTGCCACGGCGGATTTCGCTGCAGGCCGAGGGCCTGTCCGGCCAGACCGATCCCGCTGATGACACCGATCCGGTCGAACTGTTCAGTGCCGGCAAGGCGGACAGCCAATTGCAGCCGAACGGCGGGGATATCAACTATCTCGGCAATTTCAGCGATCTCGAGATCGATGCCGAGGCGATCGGCGGACGGGTGCTGCCGGCGCTCGATGCCAGCGGCGACGTGACGCTGAAGAATGGCGTCGCGCTGATCGGCAGGCAAGTGAAGAGCCTGCGCGGCCAGGCGATCGAGATCCGCAACCTCGACCTGTCGTCAGGCACGGCGCGCGTCACCCTTTCCGGACCGCTGTCGGTCGATGCCGATGGTCTCATCGACGCCGACCTGACGATCACGCTGAAGGATCCGAAGGCCGTGGCGGCGATCCTCGGCGGTGCCATCCCAGAGCAAAAAACGCAGATCGAGCAGGGCTTTGCTGGCCTGGCCCTGCTCGGCAACCAGCCGTCGATGCCGCTCAAGGTGGTCAAGGGCAAGGCCTCGCTCGGCTTCATTCCGCTGGGCAAGATCAAGCCGGTGGAATAGCGCATCGATGGCAAAAACCGTGAGACTGCTGAGTGTCGGCGCGCTGACGCTGGATACGATCCTGCGAGTCGAGACGCTGCCCGGCCACCAAGGCAAGTTCATCGCCTCCGACGGCGTCCAGATCGCCTCGGGCATGGCGACGAGCGCGGCCTGCGCTGCACATCGCCTAGGCGCCGACGTATCGCTGTGGGCGAGCGCGGGTGACGATTCCGTCGGCGATCAACTGATCGCCGGAATCGAGGCGGAAGGCATCGATTGCAGCTTCGTGCGCCGCGTCAGTGGCGCCCGCTCGGCGCTCGCCTCGATCCTGGTCGACGCGCATGGCGAGCGCATCATCGTGCCCTTCTACGACAGCCAGGCCCAGGCCGATCCCGAGGCTCTGCCGCTCGCAGACCTCTCCGCATTCGATGCCGTGCTGGTCGACGTCCGCTGGCCCGGTGCCGCAGCGCTTGCCCTGGAGGCGGCGCACGCCATCGGCCGGCCGGCGATCCTTGATGCCGATACCGCGCCAAGGGACGTGCTGGAACTGCTGCTGCCGCTGGCTTCCCATATCGTGGCTTCCGAGCCGGCGGCGCGCATATTGTGCGGCGCGGAACTGGATTCGCGCCAGGCCTGTGAGGCACTTGCCCGGCGCGGCGATGTGTTTGTCGCGGTTACCGGCGGCGCGGCTGGAACCTGGTGGTTCGATCGCGCGACGGGATCATCGCGCCATGTCGCGGCGCCAAAAATCAAGGCGGTCGACACGCTGGCCGCCGGCGATGTCTTTCACGGCGCCTTCGCCGTCGGGCTGGCGGAAGCCATGCCGGTCGAGCAGGCCTTGCGCTTTGCCAGTGCGGCCGCCGCGCTCAAATGCCTGCGTTTCGGCGGCAGGCTAGGCGCGCCGGACCGGGCCGAGACGCTGGCGATGATGAAAAGCCACTGGCCAGCAGGCTGAAGAACCGATCTACGCCTTCGCCGGGTGCTCGACCGCCTGACGGCCGAAATCGGGTACGTCGATGTCCTGGCCCGCCTCGATGATAGAGCGGCGCACCGCGCGGGTGCGGGTGAACAGATCGAACAGCTTTTCGCCGTCGCCCCAGCGGATCGCCCGCTGCAGCGACGCCAGATCTTCCGAGAACCGTGCCAGCATTTCGAGGATGGCGTCCTTGTTGTGCAGGCAGACGTCGCGCCACATGGTCGGATCCGAGGCGGCGAGACGGGTGAAATCGCGAAAACCTGAAGCCGAATATTTGATCACTTCGGATTTGGTCACCGACTGCAGATCGTCGGCGGTGCCGACGATGTTGTAGGCGATGATGTGCGGCAGGTGCGAGACGATGGCCAGCGTCATGTCGTGATGCTGCGGGTCCATCGTGTCGATGTTGGCGCCGCAACGGCGCCAGAATTCCGACAGCCTCTCCAGCGCCTCCGGGTTGGTGTCGGGCAGCGGGGTGAAGATGCACCAGCGATTGTCGAACAGGTCGGCGAAACCGGCATCGGGGCCGGATTTTTCCGTGCCCGCCAGGGGGTGGCCCGGAATGAAATGCACGCCATCAGGCACATAGGGCTGCATCTGCGCGATGACCGATGCCTTGGTCGAGCCGACATCGGTGAGGATCGCACCCTGCTTCAGTGCCGGCGCGATTTCCTCGGCCACAGCGCCCGACGAGCCGACCGGCACCGAGACGATGACCAGATCGGCATCGCGGACCGCTTCCTTCGCATCGCTGGAGTAGGAGGAGCCGAGCCCAAGCTCTTGCGCCCGCGCCAATGTCGCGGCACTGCGGGTCGAGATGGCGACGTGACGGGCGAGGCCCTCGCGACGGATGACGCGGGCCAGGGACGAGCCGATCAGGCCGATGCCGACCAGCGCGATCTTTTCAAACATCGGTGATGTCATGGTGTTCTAGCTTTTCAGGAATGTCGTGAGGGCAGCGACAACGCCGCGATTGGCCTCTTCGGTGCCGACGGTCATGCGCAGCGCGTTGGGAAAGCCGTAGCCGGAAACGCGCCGCAGGATATAGCCGCGCGCCGTCAGATAATCGTCCGCCGCGGCAGCCGAATGGTTCTGGTCGTCGGGAAAATGGATCAGGATGAAATTGCCGACGCTTGGCGTCACCCGCAGCCCGAGCTTGCCAAGCTCCCCGCTCAGCCATGTGAGCCAGGTTTCGTTGTGCATCACGCTGCGTTGGACGTGGTCGCGGTCACGGATCGCGGCGATGCCGGCCTCGATCGCCGTGGCATTGACGTTGAAGGGGCCACGCACGCGGTTGATGGCATCGACAATGTGCATCGGTGCGTACATCCAGCCGATCCGCGCCCCGCCCAGGCCGATCTTGGAGAAGGTGCGGGTCATCACCACGTTCTCGGCGCCGCCGACCAGTTCGATACCGGCTTCATAGTCGTTGCGGCGAACATATTCGGCGTAAGCCGCGTCGAGCACCAGAAGCACATTTCTGGGCAAGCCGGCATGCAGGCGGCGCACTTCCTGGAACGGCACATAGGTGCCGGTCGGGTTGTTGGGATTGGCGAGGAATACGATTTTCGTGCGCGGCGTGACGGCGGTCAGCATCGCATCGATGTCGGCACGCTCATCGGTCTCCTTGACCGCGACCGGAGTTGCGCCGGCCGACTGGATGTAGATCTTGTAGACCATGAAGGCGTGTTCGGTGAAAATCGCCTCGTCGCCGGGAGCGAGATACGTCTGCGCCAGAAGGCCGAGAATTTCGTCGGAGCCGTTGGAACAGATGATGTTCTGCGCGTTGAGACCATGCACCTCGGCGATCGCCTCACGCAGCCGCCTGGCGGTGCCATCGGGATAGATGTCGAGCTTCGCAGCAATCTCCCGCGCGGCCTCGATCGCCTTCGGCGACGGACCCAGCGGATTCTCGTTCGACGACAGCTTGTAGACCTTGGCGACGCCGGCGGGCGCCGTGCTCTTGCCCGGCACATAGGCGTCGATGTCCATGATGCCCGCGCGCGGGGTTGGACGTGCCTTGTCCGGTGTCTGGCTCATGTCGCAAAATCCGTCGAGAACGCTTCCGTCTGGAAGCCGCAGCGGAAATACAAGCCACGGCCCGCAATGTCGAGAGGTGGCAACCTCCGGAACGCGGCTCGCCGTTGACGCCGGCGCGCCACAGTCCTAGAAGAGGTGCGAAATTCCGTGGTGATTTGGCCGGTCGGCTTGCAGCCACGTTAAACAACTTGCTAAAGGGCCGTTTGCATCCTGTAACCGGCTTTGCGACTGCAATGCCGGTTTTTTTTGTTGTCCGCGCCGGCCGGACACCGCATCGGCCTCGAATTTCGAAAGCACCGTGCGGATTCAAAGTGTGAGATAGATGCAATGGCCGCCCTGCGCGCTGGAAAAACCAACAACGAGGCTGATCAGCCGTCGAGCCCGGTGCTGCGCTTTGGGCCCGACAAGCCGCTAAAGCTCGATGCCGGCACCCTGCTGTCGCCGTTCCAGGTCGCCTACCAGACCTACGGCACGCTGAACGACGCCCGTTCCAACGCCATTCTCGTCTGCCATGCGCTGACGGGCGACCAGCATGTCGGCAGCACCAATCCGGTGACCGGCAAGCCGGGCTGGTGGGAAGTGCTGATCGGCCCCGGCAAGATCATCGATACCAACCGTTTCTTCGTCATCTGCTCCAACGTCATCGGCGGTTGTCTGGGCTCCACCGGCCCGGCCTCGACCAATCCCGCCACCGGCAAGCCCTATGGGCTCGACCTGCCGATCATCACCATCCGCGACATGGTGCGCGCCCAGCAGATGCTGATCGACCATTTCGGCATCGAAAAACTGTTTTGCGTCCTCGGCGGCTCGATGGGCGGCATGCAGGTGCTGGAATGGGCGTCCAGCTATCCGGAGCGCGTCTTCTCGGCTCTGCCGATTGCCACCGGCGCGCGCCATTCCTCGCAGAACATCGCCTTCCATGAGGTTGGCCGGCAGGCCGTTATGGCGGATCCGGACTGGCATGGCGGCAAATATTTCGAGCACGGCAAGCGCCCGGAAAAGGGCTTGGCGGTGGCGCGCATGGCCGCCCACATCACCTATCTGTCGGAGGCTGCCCTGCATCGGAAGTTCGGCCGCAATCTGCAGGATCGCGAGGCACTCACCTTCGGCTTCGACGCCGACTTCCAGATCGAGAGCTATCTGCGCCACCAGGGTATGACCTTCGTCGATCGCTTCGATGCCAATTCCTATCTCTACATGACGCGGTCGATGGATTATTTCGACCTTGCCGCCGACCATGGCGGCCGGCTGGCGGATGCGTTCGCCGGCACGAAAACCCGCTTCTGCCTGGTGTCCTTCACCTCGGACTGGCTGTTCCCGACCGAAGAGAGCCGCTCGATCGTTCATGCGCTCAACGCCGCCGGCGCGTCGGTATCCTTCGTCGAGATCGAGACCGATCGCGGCCACGACGCCTTCCTGCTCGACGAGCCGGAACTGTTTGCCGCCATCAATGGCTTCATCGGCTCCGCGGCACGGGCGCGAGGGCTCGCATCATGAACGTCACCCGCAACCAGCGCGTCGACCTCGAAGTCGTCGCCAACCTCATCCCGCCACAGTCGCGCGTGCTCGACGTCGGTTCGGGCGATGGCTCGCTGCTCGAATTGCTGCAGGACACCAAGCAGGTTGACGGCCGCGGCCTTGAACTGTCGCAGCGTGGCGTCAACGAATGCGTGGCGCGCGGCTTGAGCGTCATCCAGGGCGATGCCGACAAGGATCTCGAGTTCTATCCCGACAAGGGCTTTGACTTCGTCGTCCTGTCGCAGACCCTGCAGGCCACCCGCAACCCGAAGCTGGTTCTCAAGGAACTGCTCAGGATCGGCAATCGCGCCATCGTGTCCTTCCCCAATTTCGGCCATTGGCGGGTCCGCATGTCGCTGTTCCTCAATGGCCGCATGCCGGTGACCACGGACCTGCCCTATTCCTGGTACGACACGCCCAACATCCATTTCTGCACCATCCGCGACTTCGTCAATCTGTGCGACGAGCTTGGCGCCACCGTGGAAAAAGCAACCGCGCTCGACGCCAATGGCCAGAAGATCGGCCTGTCGATGCCATGGTGGTTCTGGAACTTCTTCGGCCAGCAGGCGGTGTTCTTGCTGAAACGGTAATCCCGCCGCGCCATTGTCGACTTCACGCCTGGTCAAGGACATCCGTGGCCTTATGCGGATGCTCAACGCCATCAACGAAGATCACGTCGGCTTCCGAGTTGTCGGTCCGCAACGTCAGTATCGCCTGATAGGCGGCCGAGTTGTACCATCCGCGCACGTGTTGCCTGTCGGGAAATTCGATGATGATCAGGTGGCCCTGCCAATCGTTTTCGATGACCTCGACGTCGCCGCCATGGACCAGAAAACGACCGCCGAAAGGGGCCAGCGTGGCATCGATCTTCTGCAGATATTCGACGATCTGCGGACCCATCCGGGCTTGGCGCATATGGGCAACGGCGTAAGCAGTCATGACAGTACTCCCTCTGGGACCGAAGCCGACCAGCCGGCCTCGCGACGGCAATCTGCCCAAACACCGGCCGCGATGCGATTACGTCTGACGTAGTGGAATGCATTCGGATCATAGACGCGTCATTCATGGCAAGGGCGATTCGCAAGCATAGCGCGCGGCAATAGTGTTGCAGTTGAAGCGCTGGATACTGGAATTCGTCGTTTCACACGCATTGAGCAGCATCCCGGTGGGGTGACAGGTACGTCTGTTTTTTGTAGCGTCGTGGCCAATACGGGGGATATGGAAGGGGGAGTCCGATCCATTTGACCGTCCTGAAGATCGAAAGACCTGGCAGGAAGCGTATTTTTTCGCTGGAAATGGCTGACGCAGTATGACCGGGAAGACAGAGCACGCTCCTCTCATCACGGTCATCACGCCGACTCACAACAGACGTGATGCCGTATTGCGCGCCGTGGAAAGTGTACTTTCCCAGAGCATGCCGAGGTTCGAGCATATTGTCGTCGACGATGGCTCGACGGACGGAACCGCGGCGGCACTGGCCGGCATTCGTGATCCGCGACTGATCTATGTCGGCGCGAAATGGCGAGGCGCCAATGCCGCCCGCAATGCAGGCATCGAGCGCGCGCGGGCACCCGTCGTGACGTTCCTCGATTCCGACGACGTCTATCTGCCGCACAGGCTCGAACGGACCCTGACCTGGTTCGATGCCAATCCGGCGCTCGAAGTGCTGATCAGCTCCTATGTCTCCCTGAAGGGCGGACGCGCCACCGATTGCATCAATCGCGATGCATTCCTAAACTCTGCCACGCTGGAGCGAACGCTGGTCGCGGAAACAATCTTGATCGCGGGATCGGCGATAACAGCGCGCCGCGAGGCGTTGCTGGCCATCGGCGGCTACGACAGCGACATCGCCCGGATGCAGGATCGGGAATTGCTGCTGCGCCTTGCCCGGCGCTTCGGCGCGCAATTGTCTCAGGACATCGACTGCACGAAGCACAATTCGGAGAATTCGATTTCGCGACGTCGCCACGGCTATGTCGAAGCCTATGCGAACCTGATGCGCAAACACCCGAATATTGCCCGCTCCTACCCGCATATCCCGCCCTACATGATCACGCGGCAGATCATTGCCGATGTTCTGAAGTGCCGAATCCCGGAAGCCTTCTCGGGCTATATGGCCAACCGCTCGTCGAAAGATCTCGGCTACTCGCTGCCCGAACTGATCAATGGCTATGTCTATGGCCGGCGCTGGCGCCGCGACCTTCACGACGAGTTTCGCCAGAAGTTCGGCGTCCGTCCGGCCTGACCCTGTCACTACGACGAAGCTATCGGTCGAGCTCCGGAAAATACGGGTCCGAAAAAAACCGTCTGTCCCGCTCGCCTTTCAAGCAGTCGACAGGCGCAGCAGCGTCGACGGGGATGGCCGTCGCCTGAATGCCGCTCACTTCGAGGATCAGCTTGCGCCGGATGGCCGTAGAAAATTCGGCGGCAGCGTAAATCGGCAGCACAAAGGAACCAGGCCCTCCGGTCACGCACTGCGCATAGTACTGGTCGAGATGGCTGAAGGTCGGTGACGGATTGATCAGGATCGGCAGGCCGTTGATGACGATGCCTTTGGCTGTTGCCGCATCGCGCGTCGCGGTGACCGGCGGCCCGATATTGTTGGGACCATCGCCCGATATATCGATAACGCTGCGTTCGCCCTCGAAAGAAGTGCGATCGAAAATCTCGGTGCCGAAAGCCAGTGCACTGGAAATCGAAGTGCCGCGGAAGCTGCGGAACGGCCGGGCCGCGACCTTGTCGGCAAAGCTGTTGGCGCTCTCGGCGCTGTCGATGATTTGCCAGTCGATGATCGCGTCGTCGCGCACCGTGCCGGCCCATTCGAAATAGGCGAGCGCGATGCGGCCCGTCTTGCCGGCGCGGACAGCCTGGATGAAATCGGGATGCCGCAGCGCCTCGACATAACCGGCGCGCTGCAGGGCAAACTCCTTCTCGTCCATCGACAGCGAAATGTCGACCGCCAGCACCAGCTCGACATCGACCGCCAGCGCATCCGGCGGCGGGGCGGTCGGAGCAGCCTGGGCACAGGCAAGACAGGCAAGCAGGCGTAAAGCATCAAGCATGGCCGACGCCAGAGTTGTTTCTTCGCGAAATCTTCCTTCGCGATCGCGGCAAAATAAAGCTTGGAGCCCGTAACCGGGGAAAACAGCCTATTTCTTGCGGCGGGCGGCCGCCGGCGGCGGGTCGATCGCACCGGCCCTGACGCGGACGGGTTTCAGCGCCTGCGCACCGGTATCCTTGACGATCGTCAACGCGCGCGGAAAGAACTGATTGTTGTGCAGCCCGCGTCCGATGTTGAGGATCGCCGCCTCAGGCAAGCGCTTATCCAATGTCGAAAGCACGCGCCGCAGCGAGGGCCCGTCGAACGCGTCCAGGGCTTCGTCGATGATCACCCATTTCGGCTGCCGCAAGGCGAGCCTGGCGAAGGCCAGCGAACGCTGTTCGTCATCGCCCAGCTCGTGCTCCCAGCGCGCGCTGCGGTCGAGTGAGGATGACAGCCGTCCAAGCCCGACTTCGGCAAGCACCGCCGAAATGTCGGCGTCGCTCGCCGGCGCAGGTCCGTTCGGGTGATCGAGGACCTCGCGCAGAGTGCCGGCCGGGAAATACGGGACGCGCGGCACGAATATGGGGTTTTCTCCCGCAGGCAGGCCGATCCGCCCACTCCCCCATGGCCACAGGCCGGCAATGGCACGGAAGAACAACGTCTTGCCGGCGCCGGGGTCGCCGGTGATCATGACGCGCTCGCCCGGACGGATTTCGACATGCTGGTCGGCAAGCTTGGTGCAGCCGTCCCGCGAGGCCACTTCGAGCTTCTCGAAAGTCAGGCTGCCATTGGCGTTCTCGCCGAAGGCAATGCGCCTTTCCTTGTCGTGCAGCACATCGGTCTCATTGAGCGCGATGCGGAAATCGGCGACGCGCATCAGCGTGGCGCGCCAGTCGGCGATGCTGCCGATATTGTTGATGAACCAGCGCAACGACGAGTGAACCTGGTTGAAGGCGCCGACCGCCATCATCAGCCCGCCAAAGCTGATATCGCCGGAGAAATAGACCGGCGAGGCGACCAGGATGGGTGCCACGACGGTGATCCAGCCATAGGTGTCGGTCACCCAGGACAGGTTGATCTGGGCGGTGTAGATGCGTCGCATGGCGCCCAGCACCGTTCCGAGGTCGAGTCCGAGCCGTCGCCTGGCGTCGGCCTCGCCATGGTACAGCGCGATGGCATCGACATTCTCGTTGACGCGCACCATCGACGAGCGAAGCTCGGCTTCGCGTGTGTAGCGGTCGCTGTTGAGGCGGATCAGCGGTCGCCCGACCAGCCAGCTCAGCCAGGAGGCGGTGCCGGCATAGAGGATGGCGGCCCAGACCATGTAGCCCGGTATGGCCAGCGCGGTGCCGCCGATATGAAACACGAAGCCCGAGGACAGTTCCCACAACACGCCGACGAAGGATACGAGCAGGATACACGACTGCAGCAGGCCGACGCCGAGGTCGGTCGACAGGTCGGACAGATGCGCGGCGTCCTGCTGCATGCGCTGGTCGGGATTGACGCCGATGGCGCCGGCATTGGCCAGACGGAAGGCCCGCGCCGGCCGCATCCACTGGTCGATCAGATCCAGCGTCAGCGCCTCGCGCAGCTTCAGCCTGATCATCTGGTTGAGCCAGGTCTGGCCGATGTTGAGCACCAGAAGTCCGCCGGCGATTGCCGCAAAGACGAGAAGCTGGTGCAGGAAGGCCGCCATGTCGCGGCGCGCAAGCGCATCGTAGAAAGGCTGGTTCCAGCGGTTGAGCAGGACCTGGCCGATCGACGTTGCGATGATGACGGCCATGATGCCGACCGATGTCCAGAGCAACCAGCTGCGAACCGGCGATCCCGTCAGCGCTTGCCTGATCGTCGCCACCTGATCGCCCAGGCTGCTGGCTTCGACCGCCACGGCAGCCGGCTGAACGGTGGCTGCATTGTCCAGTTGATCAGCCATGGCTGAGGTCCTTGCGTTCAGTGCTGAAACCGGATGGAGAGACTTGATCGCATCCGTCGTTCAAATGGGCTGCGAGCCCCCTTGCGACAGATAGGGTGGGACAAGGCCCCAGGTGTTCTTGTCGCGATCACGAAGCCGTCACCCCCGCAGCCGATGGCTTGGCATCCCCGGCCTCATTCTGACGGCCGAGCCGCGTGGCGCCATGCGGCGACAGCACCGGCACGAAGACGCGACGAGAGGCGCGCTGGGCGACCGGAACGCCTTGATAGAGCCGCTTCTGCGCCTCGACGACGATGACTCCGGAAAAGATCGGCCACAGCCGCCGGCCGGCGCGTTCGAGCACGTTCTGGAAGCGCATCATGAAATGACGCCGCGATGGCGGGAAGAACAGCGCGTCGGACCAGGCGGCCGGCGTGAAATTCGTCTCGCGCAGCAGTTCGGTAAGCTGGCCGCGCGAGAACGGCCGGCCATTGCCGAACGGCGTGTGCTCGAAGCGCGCCCAGACGCCGCGCCGGTTGGGCACGACGATGACGACGCGACCCGCCGGCGACAGCACCCGCCAGATCTCGTTCAGCGTTTCGCGCGGATTTTCGACATGTTCGAGCGAATGGACGAGCAGCATGCGGTCGATGCAGGAATCGACCAGCGGCAGCTCCTCGTCGAAGACCAATGCCGTCGCCGTCGGCCCCGTCGCCGGCCACACCACGGCGCCTTGCGTTGCCGGCATGAAGGCGAAGACCCGCTCGGCATCGGCGCCGAAGCGCTCCAGCCACGGCAAGGTGTAGCCGAGGCCGACCAGCCGTTCATTGGGCACGGCTGCCCAGATCGACGACAGCGCCATGGTGATCGAGCGCTCGGCGAACCGGCCGAGCGTTGTCGAATAGAAGGAGCGAAGATCGACGATGTCGGAATGCATGCGAGGGATGTAGCCGTGATATCGGCGGGTTTCAACAAAAGGCCTCGACGAGGTCGACATTCCCGAGTGACACTTGTCATCTCCCTGGGATGTCATTCGACATTCCGGGATGACATCGGCGCCTTGGCGCCCTATGTCTGCGGCGACAATGGAGAGATGCGATGCCGGTCGAAATCGAACAGTTCATGTGCCGCAGCGACAATTTCGGCGTGCTGGTGCATGACCCCAAAAGCGGCCAGACCGCGATCATCGATGCGCCCGAGGAAGCGCCGATCCTGGCCGCGCTCAAGCGCACCGGTTGGACGCCGACGATGATCCTGACCACGCATCACCATGTCGATCATGTCGAGGCCAATCTGGCGCTGAAGGAGCGCTTCAAGCTGCGCATCATCGGCCCGGAAGCGGAAAAGGCCAAGATTCCCGGCATCGACGAAACCGTCGAAGAAGGTTCCGTCGTTCATCTCGGCGATGAACGGATCGAGGTGATCGCCACGCCTGGCCATACTGCCGGCCACGTCTCCTATTACTTGCCGGCATCGAAGGTGGCGTTCACCGCCGACACGCTGTTTGCGCTGGGTTGCGGGCGGCTGTTCGAATGCAAGCCGCCGGTGATGTACGAGTCGCTGAAGAAACTTGCAGCGCTGCCTGCCGCGACCGTCATCTATTGCGGCCACGAATACACGCTCTCCAACGCCCGTTTCGCGCTGACCGTCGACCCGACCAATTCGGCGTTGAAGGAACGTGCCGCCAAGATCGAGGCATTGCGGGCCGACAACAAGCCGACACTGCCGACGACGATCGGCGAGGAACTGTCGACCAATCCGTTCCTGCGCTGGCACGATCCGGCGATCCGCAAGCATCTTGGGCTGGAGAAGGCCTCGGACGCCGAGGTGTTCGCCGAAATCCGCAAGCGCAAGGATAACTTCTAAGCAAAACAGGATGGTCCGGAACCCATGACCAGCGCCGCCGAAATCATCGCGATCCTCGGCCTGAAGCCGCATCCGGAAGGCGGCTGGTATGCGGAGACCTTTCGCGACGGCGCCGGCGGCGCGCGCGGCCATTCGACCGCGATATATTTCCTTTTGGAGCAGCACCAGGTTTCGGCCTGGCACCGGGTCAAGGACGCCACCGAGGTCTGGCATTTCCACGCCGGCGCCCCGCTGGCGCTGTCGATGAGTGAGGAGGATGGCGCCGTGTTCGAGCAGGTACTTGGCATCGATCTGGCGGCGGGCGAGCGGCCGCAGATCGTCGTGCCGGCAGGCTGGTGGCAATCGGCGCGCAGCCTGGGCGAATGGACCCTGGTCGGCTGCACCGTCGCACCGGGCTTTGAGTTTGCCACCTTCGAGCTGGCCGAGCCCGGCTGGCAGCCGAAACAACCCCAACTCAGCAAGAACCCCTAGCTCAGCAGGAATCCTAGGGTGATCGCCAGTTGGGCGGCGTAGTAGAGACCCCAGACGGCCAAACGCATCCAGACGCGGTGCGGCGAGATGGCGGCCACCAGGAATTTTTCAGCGGCGAGCAGCCCGTCCGATGCCATGAACAACAGCGCGCCGCCGACAATCGAGACGCTGCCTGTCGTCAGCGCCGAAACGCCCATGGCGAGGATGGCCGCGATATAGACGACGATCGGAACGCGCAGGCCCGGACCGACACGCCGCCAGAGCGCCGCCAGCATGACGATCGCGAACACCGCCATTGCCAGCGCGATCGCCCCGCGCCACGACTCGGCGCCAAGCAACTCCAGGCCGCCGCCACTGCGCAGGAACAACGCGACATAGACGATGTGCGCGACGAGAAAACTGACCAGCCCGCCGAGAAAGGCCCTTTCGCCGTCGCGCGATAGGAAGGCATCGCCAGCGGCGCTGAGCGCAAGGGCGATGACCAGCAGCAGCGGGCCGCCTTGCAGCGCCGCCAGCACGGCAAGCATCGCCACGGCGAGTGTCTTTGCCGCCGAGCGGGCGAGCGTCGGCGGCATGCCTGATATGAAGGCGTAGATCACCGCCGCCACCAGCGAAAAGATCAACGTCGCATTGGCATTGGCGTCGATGCCACCTGCAAACGGCATCGTCATGCCTTGGCTCCGCTTTCGGTCACGACCGGCTTGCGCAGGAACAGCGATTTTGCCGCCATCGCCGCCCCGCCGGTGATGAGCACGCAGGCGGCGAGGATGCGCAGCGACGGCTCGGCGACGCCGGCCGCGATCAGCACCAGCGTCGACAACAGCGGCGCCGCATAGCTTGCCGCGCCGAGCACCTGGATGTTGCCGCGCTTGACGCCGATATCCCAGGCGTAGAAGGCCGCGCCGACCGGCATCAGGCCGAGCCCGAGCACGGCCAGCCACTGGCCGGCACCGTTCGGCAGCACGGTTTGTTCCAGCGCCAGGTGGCAAGCGAGCGACAGCACCGCGGTGGCGGCGCAGAACCAGGTGACGATGCTGGTCGGCACCGACGGGAAGCGCCGCGACAAAAGCGAATAGGACGACCACAGCACCGCACAGACGGCGGCCATGGCATAGCCGAAGGCGAAGCGGGCATCGAAGGCGAGGCCGCCGCCCTTGGTGACGATCAGCACGGTGCCGGCAAGGCCAAGCAGCGCGCCGACGACATGGTTCCAGGCCAGGCGCTCGCCCGGCATCAGCGCCGAACCCAGCACGATCAGCAGCGGCCACAGATAGGCGATCAGGCTCGCCTCCACCGCCGGCGCATTGCGCAGCGCGGTGAAGTAGAAGAAGTGGTAGCCGAACAGCCCGGCAATGCCGATCAGCCAAACCTGCGGCGGTATCTTCTGGCTCTTGTCGGGGGCCGGCATGACCAGCCGCGCGACAAGCCCGACCCCGGTGCCGATCGAAAACGTGATTGCCGACAGCAGGAACGGCGGCACCTGGCCGGAGGCATCCGTAAGCAGCGCCAGCAGCGCCCACATGGCGACCGCCGAAAAGCCGATGAGTGTAGCGCGCCCCATTCTGTCTCCAGTGGTGCGCCCCATTCTGTCCGCAGTGGCGCGCCTGACCTATTGTACCGCTTCGAAACGCCTGGCGCTGATGGTCAACGTGCCGATCTGCGTTCCAACCGTGGCGTGGATCGGCGCATATACGCCGGTTTGGCCGAGCGGCGCAAACGTCACCATCATGCGACTGCGGTCCTTCAGGTAGTTGAGCGCCTTGCGGCCCTTGCGGTACCCCGCCACAGGATCGAAGCCCATCCGGCAGGTGATGGTATCGCCCTTGTAACCCGGCACCGAGATCGTGCCTTTCGACGCGTAGGTCAGCGTCAGATCGGCGCGCATCTCGCCATCATAGAATTTCACCGTGCGGCCGCAGACCTGGTCGAGGCTGTCGGCGTGGATGACGGTGGCGGCCATCGGATCGAGCACCGATGCCAGGTCGCCGGTGCCAATCGGCACCCAGCTCTTGGGATCGCGCTTGTCCGGCGCCGGGATGACCTGCGTCGAGGTGACCGTGCCATTGGCAAAGCGGATATCGACCACCGATGCCTTCTTGCCCGAGGTGTAATCGGCACGGAACGCCTGCGGCACCATCTTCTTGCCCGAGATCGTGCCCTTGGACGAGACCGTGCCCTGGGTATCGTCGAACAGCTTGGCGAGACCGGCAGCTCTGACGCTGCCTTCGATCGCGTAGGCACCGTTCTCATAGTGGCTGGAAAACGTTGATTTCGCTATCGAAAGACCAAGGAACGACACGATGTACTCGCCCTTGAACGACTGCGGCGAGGCAGCTGTGGCGGCGGACGGCAAGGCGATGGCGAGCAGGGCAGCAAGGGCGTGAGAGGAACGAGGCATGGCGGCATCGGGTCCTTGATTCTTGGCCGGAGGCGGGCAACTCCGGGCTGGCATGTCCCTGTCAGACCGCTTATAGGATGAATTCCGGCCTTAGTATGAAATGCCGGGCGCGTCCGTGGGCATGCCGGAGCTTGACGCACCGGTGAAATGCAACTATGGAACGCCAACTTTTTCCATAAGGCCGCCTGACCAGAACCGCGCGCCACCCGGCGTGGGCATAAAGGTTTGGCAGACCCGAGAACTGAAGGTTAGAACTATGTCCCGCACCTGCGAACTCACTGCCAAGGCAGTCATGTCCGGCAACAATGTGAGCCACGCCAACAACAAGACCAAGCGTCGCTTCCTGCCGAACCTCGTCAATGTGACGCTGATCTCGGAAGCGCTGAACCAGAACGTGCGCCTGCGCATTTCCGCCAACGCCCTGCGTTCGGTCGAACATCGCGGCGGTCTGGATGCCTTCCTGGCCAAGGCCGACATCAAGGAACTGTCGCAGCGCGCGCGTCTGTTGAAGAAGCAGATCGCCAAGAAGCTTGCCGATCAGCCTGCTGCCTAACATCGTTTAAAGGCGGGGGACGACCGCCTTGGGCATCGGATCCAAGCCTTTCAACGTGGCTTCCGATGCTCAAACAAAGCGAGCGTGATCCGGTTTCGGAATAACGCTCCGCTGGTTCCATTACCCAGGATAAAAAAATGAGTTCCTTCTCGCGATACCTGCCCTTCGTGGCCGCCATGGCGCTCGTCGTCGTGGCATCGAACATTCTCGTGCAGTTCCCGATGCAGGGGCAGATTGGCGGCTTGTCGCTGGCCGACCTTTTGACCTGGGGCGCCTTCACCTATCCCTTCTCGTTCCTGGTCACCGATCTGGCCAACCGCCGCTATGGGCCTGCCGTGGCGCGCAGGATCGTCTTTGTCGGCTTCATGACGGCCGTCATCTGCTCGATCCTCGTCCCGCCCTTCCTGTTCCGCCACGGCCTGATCGAATTCGAGACCGCGGCCGACCGGCTGGTGCGCATCGCCGCGGCGTCAGGTGCTGCGTTCCTCTGCGCGCAATTGCTTGACGTCACCGTGTTCAACCGGCTGCGCCGGCAAAGCTGGTGGCGGGCGCCGATCGTCGGCACGCTGGTCGGCTCGGTGTTCGACACCGCCGTGTTCTTTACCGTCGCTTTCTCTGCCGCTTTCGCCTTTGCTGGTCCGAACGACAGTTTCGCGCTCGAAACCGCACCGCTGATGGGTGTGTTCCATGTCGACGCTATGCGCTGGATCTCCTGGGCGCTCGGCGACCTCAGTGTGAAGCTGATCATCGCCATTGTGGCGCTCATCCCCTACCGGCTGCTCGCCGCCCGCTGGAGCCAGCCGGCTGTCGCGGTCTAGGCCTTTCGGATAAGATCACGCCAAACAGAAAGAAAGCCCGTGATCCCCTGGGTCCAGCTCGATTCGGCAAAGACCCCAGACGGCCAGCAAGAGCTTCGCCTCAAGCGGCGCGGTTCCGAATTCTCGATCATGCTCGGCACCAATGAGCTGATGAACAGCCGCCTCAGCGGCTCCGAGCAAGCGCTGGCAAAACTGTCTTGCCAAAGGATTGCCGACCATCGGCGGCCGAGAATGCTGATCGGCGGGCTCGGCATGGGTTTTACCTTGCGCGCCGCCCTCGCCGAACTCGGCAATGATGCCAGCATCGTCGTTGCGGAGCTGGTGCCGACGGTCGTCGCCTGGGCACGCGGCCCGATGGGCGAGGTGTTTGGCGGCTGCCTTGACGATCCGCGCGTCACTGTCGAGGAAACCGACGTCGGCCAGTTGATACGGTCTGAGCCGGCAGCCTGGGACGCCATCCTGCTCGATGTCGACAACGGCCCGCAAGGCATCGTCCACAAATCCAACGACGCGCTTTACAGCCTGCAGGGGCTGGGAGCCGCGCGCACCGCCCTCAAGCCGGGCGGTGTCCTGGCGGTATGGTCGCAAGGTCCCGACGGCGGCTTCACCCGGCGGCTGAAGCAGGCAGGCTTTGCGGTCGAGGAGATCAATACGCGCGCCAACGGCAAGCGTGGCGCCCGCCATATCATCTGGATGGCAACCAACGGCCCACGATCCTGAGCGAGAGCCGGGCCGCGGTCCGGTCTACTTCGACTTCTGGAGTTCCGCGGCAAGGGCTTCCAACAGCGCGCGTGTCCCCTCTTCCCGCCCTTTCGCGGAATCGACACCGTCGAAAAACGCGCCCTGCTCGGTATAGGTCAGCCGCGTGCCACTGCCCGAGGGGGTCAGCTCGACGGTGGTGAGGGATGCCGACATTGGCTGGGGCCCGATCGCCATCCTGTAGGAGAACACAATGCGCTGGTCGACAACGATGTCCTGGAACTGCGCGTCGAGCCTGATCTCCGGACCGCCGGCATAGCTGAATCGCGACACCTCGCCACCGCCGACGCGGAAGTCGAAGCTGAATTCGGCGATGGCAAAACCATCGCCATCGATCCGCCAGCGCCGCACCGTCGCCTTGTTGGCGAAGGCATGGAAGACTCGGGCCGGCGATTGCGGATAGGTCCGCTCGATGGTGAACGTGGAGTGGATGACGGAATGCTCGTCTTTCACGGGGGCGATCTGGTTCATGTCTGTTCGTCCTTTTCCTGATCTTGAACTTTCGGGGGCGATTGATCTGTCTCGGCCAGGATCTGGCCAAGACGGTCGAGGTGACGTTCCGCCGGTATGCGGCGTTCAGCAATCCAGTCGGCGAGCGGGGCAAGCCCGCCCGGTTCGATCCGGCAGGTGCGCACCCGTCCGATCTTTTCGCTGCGGATCAGCCCGCAGGCTTCCAGCACCTGCAGATGTTGCAGCACGGCGGCGAACGTCATGCCGAACGGCTCCGCCAGCTGGCTGACGGTGGCTGGTCCGCGGCTCAATTTTTCCAGGATCTGGCGGCGGGTGGGCTCGACCAGAGCCCGCAAGATGCTGTCGATCTCGGAATAGTTAAGCATGGACTTGAGTATTGCGGCGGCGTCATCAATTGTCAAGTCTAGACTAAAGTATTTTGAGGCGCGACCGCGCGGCTGGAAAACCGTTCAATGTCAATGACTTGGCAGGGCAAATGCGGAGCGGGTCAGTCGCGTCATCGAAAATTAATGGCGACTGTCAGCTTGTGAGGCGTTGCTCAATCCTGATGGAGAATAAATTCCAGATAGAGATTGCGCTGCAGGATCGAGTGGTTGTCGTCGGAGACCAGCGACACCATCAGCGCGCCGTCGTCGCGGGTCCAGACGTCGAGCCCTTCCATATTGTCGATCTGGTAGCCCATGTCGGCCTCCAGCAGCACCGGCCCGTCGGCGACGGCGCCCTTCTCGACGCTTTCGCCATAAATGCGCCGCAGCCGCATCTTGACGCCGCGGGCCATCGAGAAGCTGCGCTCCAGCAACAGCAGGTCGCCATCCGGCAGGAAGGCGCCGTCGGTGATGTCGAAGTCGCCGTTGCGCTTGACGGTAAACACGCCCTTGTGCGGCCCTTCGATGATGGCGGCATAGATGTTGCCGGCCTTGTCGAGGCTCTTTTCGGAGACCACCACCAGCCCGCCCTCATGCTGGCCGTTGGCATTGGCGTGGGTGACGGTCTCGAAACCGCGGTTCTGGCGCAGTTCCCGGGCCGGCACCAGGAAATCCAGCTGCTTGAACGGCGCCTTCATATCGTCGGGGTCGATCTTGAACTGGGCGACGTGATGGCTGCGCTCGAAGCCGACAGTGGCGATGCCGTCCTTGACGGCGAGGCCTTCGGCGTCGACCTCCCACTTCTCGTCGATCGCCCGCCCCGCTTCGTCGACCATCTGCTGGATGCGGAAATTCTGGATGCCGGACGGTCGCTTGTCGGCGTCGCGGACCACCGTTCCGAAGAACCAGAAGCCTGTGTCGGCGACGCCGATGAAATCGCTGCCGCCTTTGAGAAAGCGGAAGGCCGACAGCGCCCCGAAATCGCGTGTCGCCGAGGTCAGTTCCAGCCCACCGACAAATTCGAATGGGCCGAACTGTTTGTCGGCGCGGCCGATTTGGAATTCGGTGATCGGGCGGGCCGAGATTTCGACTGATTCAACTGAGGTCGAGTCGGGCGAACCGGCCAGCACCGGAGCCGCGCCGGCAAATAGGGCGATGGCGGCGAAAAGCGTTTGCTGGAAGCCGCCGCGCGAAAAGATCATCCGGCGCGCCGCATGCCGCCGCGCCGCGTGTCGCGGGCGCTTTCCTCGGCGAACAGCGAGGCCAGTTGCTCGGTCATGGCGCCGGCCAGTTCCTCGGCGTCGACGATGGTGACGGCGCGCCTGTAATAGCGGGTGACGTCATGGCCGATGCCGATGGCCAGCAACTCCACAGGCGAGCGCGTCTCGATCAGTTCGATGACGGCGCGCAGATGGCGCTCGAGATAATTGCCCGGATTGACCGACAGCGTCGAATCGTCGACCGGCGCGCCGTCCGAGATCATCATCAGGATCTTGCGCTGTTCAGGCCGCGCGATCAGCCGGTTGTGCGCCCACAGCAGCGCCTCGCCGTCGATGTTTTCCTTGAGCAGGCCCTCGCGCATCATCAGGCCGAGATTGCGCCGTGCCCGCCGCCACGGATGATCGGCGGATTTGTAGATGATATGGCGCAGGTCGTTGAGCCGGCCGGGGTTCGGCGGCTTGCCGTCCTTGAGCCACTTCTCGCGCGCCTGGCCGCCTTTCCAGGCCCGGGTGGTAAAGCCGAGGATCTCGACCGAGACGCCGCAGCGTTCCAGCGTGCGCGCCAGGATGTCGGCGCAGGTGGCGGCGACCGTGATCGGCCGGCCGCGCATCGAGCCGGAATTGTCGAGCACCAGCGTCACCACCGTGTCGCGGAACTTGGTGTCGCGTTCCTGCTTGAAGGACAATGGCTGCATCGGGTCGATGACGACGCGCACCAAGCGCGCCGGGTCGAGGTAGCCTTCTTCCAGGTCGAAATCCCACGACCGGTTCTGCTGCGCCATCAGCCGCCGCTGCAGCCGGTTGGCCAGCCGCCCGACGACGCCGGACAGATTGGCAAGCTGCTTGTCGAGGAAGGCGCGCAGCCGGTCGAGCTCTTCCTCTTCGCAAAGCTCCTCGGCGCCGACCGTCTCGTCGAAAGCGGTGGTGAAGACCTTGTAGTCGATTTCCTTCGGCAGATTGGTGAAGGGATTGTCGTTGCGGCGCGCCTCGCCGGGCGTCTCGGCATCCGCATCGTCATCGTCGGACAGGTCGTCGGCGGTGGCGTCGGAGGCTTCGGTCTCGGCGGATTGCTCGTCATCGGCGGACGCCTCGGCATCCTCGGACTGTGACTGCTCGGAGCCGGAATCCTCTTCGCCGCCCTCCTCGCTCTGTTCCTCGCCTTGCGGCTGGTTGTCGTCATTGTCCTCGGAGTCTTCGGTCTCCTGGTCGTCGCCGAGTTCCTCGGCCATTTCCATGGAGGCGAGCATCTCGCGCACGACGCGGGCGAAGGCCTGCTGGTCGTCGAGCTTGGCCGAGAGACCGTCGAGATCGGCGCTGGCCTTCTCCTCGACCCAGGGCCGCCACAGCTCGACCAGGCGCTCGCCGCTCTTCGGGATCGGACGGCCGGTCAGCTTCTCGCGCACCATCAGCGCCAGCGCTTCCTCGATCGGCGCGTCGGCTTTGTCCTTGACGTCGACGAGGTTGGCCTTGGCGTATTTGTCCTCCAGCATCGAGCCGATATTGTCGGCGACGCCTTGCATGGCGCGGCTGCCGATCGCCTCGACGCGGGCCTGCTCGACCGCGTCGTAGACGGCGCGGGCCTGTTTGCCCTCCGGCGCCAGCTTGGTGTGGATCCGCACGTCATGGCAGGCGCGCTTCAGCGCCATGGAATCGCCGAGGCCTCGAGTGATGGCGATGTCGGCCTTGGACGCCTTCTTCGGCAGTTCGGGCAGCCGGGCGCGGCTGCCGGCAAGTGCCGGCCTATCCTTGGCGAAGCCGACTTCAAGCTCCTTGTCGCCGGCGATGGCGCGCATGCAGACAGTGACGGCACGCTTGAAGCTGTCGGCTTCAGACCCCGTCTTCGACTTGTTGCGCGTATTGTCGCCCGGACCCGCCATCGAGACTCTGCTTAGCCCAGCACCACATTGGCAGCTGATTCCGGCAAATCCTCGCCGAAGGCGCGCTGGTAGAACTCGGCAACCACCGAACGCTCCAGCTCATCGCACTTGTTGAGGAAGGTCAGCCGGAACGCCATGCCGATATTGCCGAATATCTCGGCATTCTCGGCCCAGGTGATGACCGTACGCGGGCTCATCACGGTCGACAGATCGCCATTGATGAAGGCCGAGCGCGTCATGTCGGCGACGCGCACCATCTTGTTGACGATGTCCTTGCCCTTGCCGTCGCGATAGTGCTTGGCCTTGGCCAGCACGATGTTCACTTCATTGTCGTGCGGCAGGTAGTTCAGCGTGGTGACGATCGACCAGCGGTCCATCTGCGCCTGGTTGATCTGCTGGGTGCCGTGATAGAGGCCGGTGGTGTCGCCCAGGCCCACCGTGTTGGCGGTCGAGAACAGCCGGAAGGCTGGATGCGGACGGATGACCCGGCTCTGGTCGAGCAGCGTCAGCCGGCCCGACGATTCCAGCACGCGCTGGATGACGAACATCACGTCCGGACGGCCGGCGTCATACTCGTCGAAGCAGAGCGCGACATTGTGCTGGTAGGCCCAGGGCAGGATGCCGTCGCGGAATTCGGTGATCTGCAAGCCGTCCTTGACGACGATCGCGTCCTTGCCGACGAGATCGATACGGCTGACATGGCTGTCGAGGTTGACGCGCACGCATGGCCAGTTGAGGCGGGCGGCGACCTGTTCGATATGGGTCGACTTGCCGGTTCCGTGATAGCCCGACACCATGACGCGGCGGTTGTAGGCAAAGCCTGCAAGGATCGCCATCGTTGTGTTCTTGTCGAACAGATAGTCCGGGTCGATGTCGGGTACATGCTCGCTGGTCACCGAATAGGCCGGCACCACCATCTTGGACTCGAACCCGAATTTCTCCTTCACCGACACCGTCGTGTCGGGCAGGTTGGCGATGTCGCGATCGACCTTGTTCATATCTCTCAACGTCTCCACGGGCGAAAAGCCTGATTTCGCCGGCAATCGATTTTGTCCGGGGGCGGTCTTAGAGCCTTTTCCAACCTTATGAAAGTTGGAAAACGACACGAACCGTATGGTCGCTCAGCACAGGCCCGCCTGTTTGAGCACGCGATAGGCCTGCAGCACATCGCGGAACCGGTCTTCCGAACCTCGGTCGCCACCATTCGCATCCGGATGGTGACGCTTCACCAGTTCCTTATAGCGCGCCTTGATCTCCTTGCCAGTCGCCTTTGTATCAAGGCCAAGCGTTTCCAGCGCCTTGGCCTCAAGCGGCTTGGCCCTGCGCTCGCGTGCCTCGCGCGGATCCTTTGGCCCCTTGAACAGGTCGAACGGGTCGCGCATGCGATTATAGTAGCCGGCGCGGCCTGAGCGCATCTGGGCCACATCCGGCGACGAACGCGTCGAGGCGCCGTTGACGCCCATCTTCCAGGTCGGCCGGTGGCCGGTCATGGCTTCCTTCTGGAAGCGCGCGACCTCGGTGTCCGGCACGCCGGAGAAATAGTTGAAGCCCTTGTTGTACTCGCGCACATGGTCGAAGCAGAAGCGGAAATACTCGCCCTCCTTCATGCGCCCGACCGGCGCACGATGGGTGCCCGCTTCCTTGCAGCCGTCCCACTGGCAGATCGGCGAGTGCGACTTCAGCTCCGCATCCTTCTCCGGGCGGATGCGAATCTTCTCGAAATATTTGGGATACGGCTTCATCTCACCCATTTATGGGGCGTTCGCAAATGCGAAACAAGAATTGACATTTTCGCGATGATCGCCCTAACCGCTGAATCGCGGCATAAAGCAGGCGAATGGCGGATTTTGTTGCGCAGCAGCGGCTTTTGCGAGCCCGATTTTGGTTTTGCCGGCTGCTGCGCCAGCCATATGTGGTGAAGGGAGACGGCGATGTCCATACAGGCGACGATGGAAGACAAGCTCAACAAGGCCTTTTCGCCGGACCGGCTGGTCATCATCAACGAAAGCCATCTCCATGCCGGCCATCACCATCATGGCTCCGACCATCACGGCGCCTATGACGGCACCGGCGAGACGCATTTTCGCGTCCGCGTCGTCTCTTCGGCCTTTGCCGGGATGAGCCGCATCGACCGCCACCGCGCCGTCAATGAATTGCTTGCCGATGAACTGAAGGCCGGCGTGCATGCGCTGGCGATCGAACCGGCGGCTCCCGGCGAAAAGACCCGCTGGTAGGTCGGTTCCGCCTTCGCTGTGCTCAGAGCACCGCTTCGATGAGGAACGGTCCGCGCCGTGACAAGGCGCTCTCCAGCAGCGCATCGAACCGCTCGCAGGTATCGGCGCGAGCCGCCTCCACGCCCATGCCTTTGGCCAGGCAAACCCAGTCCAGCGACGGCTGGTCGAGGTCGAGCATGCGCCTGGCGTTCTCGCCGATCGCGCCGACACCGACATTGCGCATCTCGCCATGCAGGATCGCATAGGTCCGGTTGGAAAAGACGATCGTCACCACGTCGAGATTTTCCCTGGCCTGCGTCCACAGCCCCTGCACCGTGTACATTCCGCTGCCGTCAGCCTCCAGATTGATCACCTTGCGGTCGGGACAGGCGATCGCCGCCCCGGTTGCAAGCGGAATGCCTCCACCGATCGATCCGCCTGTGGTCATCATGTAGTCATGCGGGGCGGCAAAGGCCGACAGCGCAAAGAAACGCCGTGCCGAGGTCACCGCCTCATCGCAGACGATCGCATCGGCCGGCAGCTTGCGCGCCACCGACAGCGCGATCGCATCCTCCGTGAGTTTGCCGCTCGGCGTTGCCTCGTCGGGAAAGGCGGTTGCGAACACCGTCTGTTGCGACGGCTTGATGCCGAGTTCGTCGCGAAGCGCTTCCAGCGCCGCATTGAGATCCTCGCCATGCGCGGCCAGCGTCAGCACCTGGCAGCCTTCCAGAACAAGCCGCCCCGGCTTTCCCGGATAGGCGAAGAAGGCCACCGGCTCCCGCGCGCCGACCAGCACCAGAACATCGATATCCCTGAGCAGTGCCGTCGCCGCATCGATCGGATAGGGGATGCGGGTCGGCGCGACACGCCCGCGCCCGCGCTGCATCCGGGCGACCAGCACGTCGCTGAACACGCGGACATCGCTGCCCGTCGAGATCTGCCCGGCGACAGCAAGCGCATCGGCTCTTGCCGCCTGTCCGCGAACGATGATGCCCGCCCGACCCGGAGCGGCACGGATGGCTGCGGCGACCGTGCGGACGGCGTCCATGTCGACGGCGGGCGGCGGCGCCAGCGTCGCCTTGCCGACTGAGGCTGCGCCAACTTCGCCCCAGGCGGCATCCGCGGGCAGGATCAGGGTGGTTACGCCGGGAGGCGTCAGCGAGGCGCGGAAGGCGGCCTCGGTCGCCGGCGCGACATCGTCTGGGCCGGCGATGCGGCGCACCCAGTTCGACATCGGCTTGGCAAGGCTCTCGATATCGCTGGTCAGCGGGGCATCGAGCGGCAGATGGTAGGCTGCATGGTCGCCGACAATGTTGATCATCGGGCTCAGCGCGCGCCGCGCATTGTGCATGTTGGCCAGGCCGTTGGCCAAACCCGGACCGGTATGCAGCAGCGTCGCGGCCGGCCGATCGGTCATCCGCGCATAGCCGTCGGCGGCACCGGTCACCACGCCCTCGAACAGGCCGAGCACGCAACGCATCTGAGGTTTCCGGTCGAGCGCTGCGACGAAATGCATTTCGGATGTGCCGGGGTTGGCGAAGCAGACCGTCACATCATTGGCCAGAAGCACATCACACAGGACATCGGCGCCGTTCATGGAATTCTCTCCCGCTTGACGATCGAAGAGAGCAGTTGCACCGGCAAACGCTCGCGCAGCAATATCCCGTCGGCACTTTTGATCTGATCCAGTCCCTCTGATGCCTGTGCCTCGTCGGGGTCGGGGTCGGGGGTCAGCTGACGGTCGATTTCAGGAATGCCAGCGCGGCGGCGGTCAGCGCGTCGCCATCCTCGCCGAAATCGCGATTGATCGACATGTGCGTATAGGCACTGCCGTCGAACACAGTGACCTTGGTGCCGGTCGCCCGCAGGCGCGCGGCGAAGGCCTTCGAGGCCTCGCCACGGCCCACGGCGCTTGAATAGGCGATGAAGGTCGGCGGATGCTTGTGGCCGTCGACATAGCTGGCGGGCGACAGCGCGGCCCATTGCGTGGGGTCGGAAAAGACGCGGGCATAGGCCCGGACCATGCCGCCATTGCTGGAAAGCGCCGCAAGATCATAGGCCCTGGTATCGTCGAGGATGAGTGCCGCGACGCCAGGCAGGCCACCGCGCATGCCGGTCAGCGCAATCAGATGGCAGCCGGCCGAGTGGCCCATGCCGACAATGCGATCGGGATCGCCGCCATGCTGCGCGATGTTGGCGCGCACATAGGCATAGGCCTTTTCGACGTCGCCGGCCTGGGTGGCGACGTCGGCCTCGGGCAACATGCGATAGTCGATGGAGACGAAGCAGAACCCATTGGCGAGCAGGAAGGCCGGCTTGGCGTTGACCTGGCTGCGTTTGCCGAACTGCCAGGTACCGCCATGGACGAAAAAGACGACCGGCAGGCCGGTTGCACCGTCAGGCGCATAGATATCGAGCTTGGCCGGCCCGTAGTCGAAGGTTTTTGGCGCGGGTTGGCGCGGGCGCCGCGCAGCCGATGCTCCCAATGGCAGCATCGCCACCACGGAGGTCAGAATGAGGCTTCGTCGATCGATCATCATGGTCTCCCGACCGTGTAGGCCAACAGTGCCCGCAGGCGCAGCGAGCGTCCAGTTAAGGATTGGTAACACCCGAGTGGTCTGGGTCGGCGAGCTATCATCGATCCGAATCTCGAATGGCACTCGAGTTTTTGGGGCTCATCCGCTGTAGAGGGGCCGGATCCACCGGCTTTGCCGAATTCGCTTCGGGTCGCAAATGTCGCAGCATTGGGCCGTATCAAATGCACTGTCTTGCAGTTCAGCTCACGAAATCAATATCTGCCCCTTGACGGTCTCATCTGGCCATCACCACCTAAGTATTTGGCAAGCATTTTTGCCACATGGGTGGTGTCCCGGGTTTCAATGCCAGATGCACGCGCTCTCCTTCGTGTGAAGGGAACCACAATGCATTCCGGCAGTTGAATACATGATGAGCCGGCAGGCGGCCAAAACGGCTCTGAGGGCAGAGTATCATGCGCGAGAATCAATCCGACGTCTTCGACCTGTTTTCGGAGATTTATGCGAACGCGGCTCAGGAAGAAATCAGCCTCCAGCAATATCTCCTTGCCTGCCGAGAGGACAGATCGATGTATGCCTCGGCACCTGAACGGATGGTCGAGGCTATCGGCGAGCCGAACCTGGTTGACACCAGCAAGGACGAACGGCTCGGTCGCATTTTCTCGAACCGCACCGTTAAGATCTATCCCTCCTTCTCCGATTTCTACGGAATGGAGGACACGATCGAACGCATTGCTGGCTATTTTCGCTACGCTTCCCAGGGGCTCGAGGAGCGCAAGCAGATCCTTTATCTCCTGGGCCCGGTTGGCGGCGGCAAATCCTCGCTTGCCGAACGGCTGAAGAAATTGATGGAGCAGCGCCCGATCTACACGCTGAAGGTCGGCAACCAGGTCAGCCCGGTTTTCGAATCGCCGCTTGGCCTCTTCCATCCCGATCGCATGGGCGACCTGCTGCAGGATAAATACGGCATAGCCCGACGCCGGCTGAACGGGCTCATCTCGCCATGGGCGGCCAAGCGCCTTGACGAACTCTCCGGCGACATTTCCAAGTTCAGCGTGGTCAAGCTGATGCCTTCGCGGTTGCGCCAGATCGGCATCGCCAAGACCGAGCCCGGCGACGAGAACAATCAGGACGTCTCGGCCCTGGTCGGCAAGGTCGACATCCGGCTATTGGAAAATTTCAGCCAGTCCGATCCGGACGCCTATTCCTACAGCGGCGGACTGAACCGGACCACCCAGGGCCTGCTTGAATTCGTGGAAATGTTCAAGGCGCCCATCAAGGTCCTGCATCCGCTGCTGACCGCCACCCAGGAGGGCAGCTACAACGGCACCGAAAATTTCGGCGCCTTTCCCTACCAGGGGATCATCGTGGCCCATTCCAACGAGTCGGAGTGGCAGCAGTTCAAGAACAACAAGAACAATGAGGCCTTTCTCGACCGCATCCTCGTGGTCAAGGTGCCTTATTGTCTGCGGATCACCGAAGAGAGGCAGATCTACGAAAAGCTGCTGCGGGAGAGCGAATTGGCCGCCAGCCCGTGCGCGCCCGAGGTGCTGGACATTCTCAGCCGGTTCACCGTCTCGACCCGCCTGGCCGAGCATGACAATTCGCCGCTCTACACCAAGATGCGTGCCTATGACGGCGAGAACCTGAAGGACGTCGACCCCAAGGCGAAGTCGGTTCAGGAATATCGCGATGCCGCCGGGGTCGATGAGGGCATGAGGGGCGTCAGCACGCGCTTCGCCTTCAAGATCCTGTCGCAGACCTTCAACTACGACACCAAGGAAGTGGCTGCCGATCCTGTGCACCTGATGTACATTCTGGAGGAGGCGATCAAGCGAGAGCAGTTTCCCAAGGAATCGGAAGCAGCCTATCTCGATTTCATCAAGTCGGAGATCGCCACGCGGTATGCCGAGTTCATCGGCCACGAGATCCAGAAAGCCTATCTCGAATCCTATAGCGAATATGGCCAGAACCTTTTCGACCGTTACATCGCCTATGCCGATGCCTGGATCGAGGATCAGGACTACAAGGACCCCGACACCGGCCAGATCTTGAAACGCGAGGTTTTGGAAAACGAATTGTCGCAGGTCGAAAAGCCGGCCGGCATCGCCAATCCCAAGGACTTCCGCAACGAGGTGGTGAAGTTCACGCTGCGTGCGCGCGCAAGGAACCACGACCGCAACCCGTCATGGACGAGTTATGAAAAGCTCCGCGAGGTCATCGAGAAGCGGATGTTCGGTCAGGTCGAGGACCTCTTGCCGGTGATCAGCTTCGGCTCCAAGCAAGACAGCGTTACGGAAAAACGGCACAACGAATTCGTTCAACGCATGGTCGAGCGCGGCTACACCCAGCGGCAGGTGCGTCGCCTGGTGGACTGGTACATGCGGGTGAACAAGGCGGGCTGAGGGAGCCCGATGGGTCCATGCCGATCTTCATCGACCGTCGCCTGAATCCGAAGGACAAGAGCCTCGGCAATCGCCAGCGCTTCCTCAAGCGTGCCCGCGAGGAACTGAAGCGGAGCATACGCGATCAGATCCGCGCTGGCAGGATCGCCGACGCGGACGCCGAGCACACCGTGCCCATGCCCGAAAGAGGCACAGGCGAGCCGAGCTTCAACAACGCCCGCAACAGCGGCAGGCGCCAGCACATCCTGCCGGGTAACAAGCATTTCTCCCCTGGAGACCTGATCCCCAAGCCTGGCCAGGGCGGCGGCGGGGGAGCGTCGTCCCCGGGAAACACGGCGTCTGAAGACGACTTTCGTTTCGTGCTGTCACGCGAAGAGGTGCTCGATCTTTTTTTCGAGGATCTCGAACTTCCGGACATGGTCAAGCTCAATCTCAAGGAAATCCTTGCCTTCAAACCGCGCCGGGCTGGTTTCGCCGCTACCGGTTCACCGACCAACATCAATGTTGGGCGCACGATGCGCAACAGCCATGGCCGCCGCATTGCGCTGAGGCGTCCCAAGCAGGCGGAACTGGACGCGGTCCTCCGGGAAATCGCTACGCTTGAGTTGGTGCCATCCGGCGCAGCGGCAAGCCAGCGCATTGCGGCATTGCGCGAGGATCTCGACCGGCTGGAACGCCGCCGCCGGCGAATTGCCTATGTCGATCCGGTCGACATCCGCTTCAACCGCTTCGATCCCCAGCCTGTGCCGAACGCCAACGCCGTCATGTTCTGCCTGATGGATGTGTCCGGCTCGATGGGAGAGCGCGAAAAGGATCTGGCCAAGCGCTTCTTCGTGCTGCTGCACCTGTTCTTGAAACGGCGCTACGACCGCATCGAGATCGTCTTCATCCGCCACACGCACTTGGCACAGGAGGTCGATGAGGACACATTCTTCTACAACACGCAAAGCGGCGGCACTGTCGTTTCCACCGCGCTGGAGGAAATGCATCGCATTATTGAAGAACGTTACCCGGCCCGCGAATGGAACATCTATGCCGCCCAGGCCTCGGACGGCGACAATTTCGCCGGCGATTCCGAGCGATGCAAAGCCTTGCTCAACGGCAAGCTCATGCGGCTGTGCCAGTATTTTGCCTATGTGGAGATCATCGACGAGCGTGAGGCCCATATCTTCCGCACAACCGAAAACGGGACATCGCTATGGCGTGCCTACAGCGAAATCGACGTGAGATGGCCGAACTTTCAGATGAGCCGCATCGCCACGCCCGCCGATATCTACCCCGTTTTTCGCCAGCTCTTCGGCAGACAGCTGGCTCCCCTTAAGAGAGCGTGAAGGGTACGATGGCCAGACAAGCCAGTAAATCCAGCCTGCTTTTTTCAGGGTCCGACTGGGATTTCAAGACATTGTCGCGGGCCTATGACGCGATCGAGGCAATCGCGGTCGAAGAGCTTCATCTCGATACCTACCCCGTGCAGATGGAGATCATCTCCTCCCAACAGATGCTCGACGCCTATTCGTCGGTCGGCATGCCGCTGATGTACCGTCACTGGTCTTTCGGCAAACATTTCCTCTACCAGGATCTGCTCTATCGCAAAGGCGCGCGAGGGCTTGCCTATGAACTGGTCATCAATTCCAATCCCTGCATCGTCTATCTGATGGAGGAAAACACCATGGCCCTGCAGGCCTTGGTGACGGCCCATGCTGCGCTCGGGCACAATCATTTCTTCAAGAACAATCAGCTGTTCAAGCAGTGGACGGACGCCGGGGCTATCCTCGGCTACCTGGACTTCGCCAAAGGCTACATTGCCCGTTGCGAGGAGCGGCACGGCCTCACCGCCGTCGAGGCTGTTCTTGATTCCGCCCATGCGCTGATGGCGCAGGGCGTGTTCCGCTATCACCGGCCGCCGAAGCTGTCGTCGGAGCGGCAGCGCGAAGGGCTTCGCGAGCGCCTCGAATACGAGGAGCGCTCGTACAACGATTTGTGGCGCACGCTGCCGCCTTCTCAGCAAAGGGTCAGCGATAAGGAGCAAGAGCCGGAGCGGAAGAAATCGCTCAACCTGCCCGAGGAAAACCTGCTTTATTTCCTGGAAAAGAACAGCCTGGTCCTGGAGCCTTGGCAGCGGGAGATCATCCGGATCGTTCGTGTCATAGCACAGTATTTTTATCCGCAGGGGCAGACACAGGTGATGAACGAGGGCTGCGCCACTTTCGTGCACTATACGCTGATGAACATGCTGTTCGATCGCGGCCTGATCAGCGAAGGCGCCATGCTCGAAATCCTGCGCAATCATTCCAACGTGGTCTTCCAGCCGGCGTTCGACGATCCGCGCTTTTCCGGCATCAACCCCTACGCTCTCGGCCTCGACATGATGCAGGACATCCAGCGTATGTCGACAGAGCCGACGGCCGAGGACCGGGACTGGTTTCCAGACATTGCCGGCCGCGGCAACTGGCGCGAGATCCTGCTCGACGCCTGGGCGGATCACCGCGACGAATCCTTTATCCGCCAGTACCTCAGTCCGACTTTGATCCGAAAATGGCGGTTCTTTGTGCTCGGCGACGTTGCCGACCAACCGCATTGCCAGGTCGCCTCGATTCACAACGAGCGCGGCTATGCCAAGATACGCGCCGCGCTCGCTCACAGCTACGACGTTGGCGCGAAGCGACCGGACATCCAGGTGGTGGATGTCGATCTGCTCGGCGACCGGCATTTGCGACTGCAGCACAAGGTCAATGACGGCGTCCTTCTCGAGGATGCCAGCCGGGACGCCACGCTTCGTCACATCCGCAGGCTTTGGGGTTATGAGGTCAGCTTGGCCGCCGTCGACGCTGAAACGGGGGCAACGATCCACGAACGCTCGACGAGCCAGATCACAGAATGAAGCTGCGCAGTTGCGCTGGTTCTCATGGCGTCAAGAAGTGCGCGCCGGTCTTGGGCGACATGCATCAAAACAGGGGCTTGAAGCACGTCGCCTGAATTCGATCAACGCGACACGCCCTAGAGCAATTCCAGGAAAAGTGTGAAACTGTTTTCCGTCCGGAATTGCGTCGAAACAAAGAGTTAGAGCCGTTCGCCGTTTCCGTGAAACGATGAATTGCTCTAAGCGTCGCCGGCTGGCCGTATTCTCAGCCGGGCGATGCGGTTCTTGTCGCGCTTCATCACGACGAAGCGTTTGCCATGGAAAGTAAACGCCTGTTTTTCCTCGGGGATAGACTGCGTCTCGTGGATGACGAGACCGGCAATGGTGGTGGCCTCCTCATCCGGCAGGTTCCAGTCGAGCGCCCGGTTCAGGTCGCGGATCGGCACCGTGCCGTCGACGACGACGGAACCGTCGGCCTCCTGCTTGACGCCCTGGATGTCGACGTCGTGCTCGTCGGCGATCTCGCCGACGATCTCCTCGATGATGTCCTCCAGCGTCACCAGCCCTTCGACCTCGCCATATTCGTCGACGACAACGGCGAAATGCGCCTTGCGGCGCAGGAAGGCATTGAGCTGTTCCTGCAAGGTCGTGGTGTCGGGCACGAACCAGGGTTTCGAGGCGATCTTCATCACGTCGATCTTGGAAAAGTCGTTGCCGACATCGTTGAGCGCCCGCAGCAGGTCCTTGGCGTGCAGAACGCCGACAATGTTGTCGAGCGAGCCTTTCCACAGCGGCATGCGGGTGTGCGGGCTCTGCAGGATCTCGCGCACCACCGCCTCCGGCGCATTGTCGGCATTGACCGAGCGCATGTTGGTACGGTGGACCATGATGTCGGACACTTCGAGCTCGGCGAGATCGAACAGGCCGCCGACGCGATCGCGATCCTCGCGCACCACCTGGCCGTCGCGGCGGAAATCGTCGACCGCGCCGCGCAACTCGGCCTCACTCGAGCGCTGCGGCCCGATGCGCGACAGTTCATAGCCGAAAGCGGCAAGCAGGCGCGTACGCAAGGCAACGGCCAGCAGGACGAGGACGGCAAGGACAGCGACGACGATCCAGCCAGTCTCGTTGGTCATCTCGGCCGGCTCTTCTGCTGGCTCGGCCGCATCTTCTGCTGGCCCGGCCGGCTTTCCTGCTCGCCCGGATGGCTCTCCTTCAGAAACGTCAGCACTTCCGAAGCCGGCACATCCTTGGCGATGAAGGCCTGGCCGATGCCGCGCGTCAGGATGAAGGTCAGCGCGCCGCGCGACACCTTCTTGTCCTGGGCAATGAAGGAAAGCAGCGCCTCGGCATCGGGCAAATCACCCGGAATGTCGGCCATCCGCCACGGCAGCCCGACGGCGCGCAGATGCGCCTCGACGCGTGCCGCATCGTCGGGGCTGGCGAGGTTGAGCCGCGATGAGAACCGATGCGCCAGCGCCATGCCGATGGCGACACCCTCGCCATGGACGAGCCGGGTTCCGTCATACTGGGTGGCGGCTTCCAGCGCGTGGCCGAAAGTGTGGCCGAGATTGAGCAGCGCACGGTCGCCGGTCTCGAACTCGTCGCGGGCAACCACATCGGCCTTGGCGCGGCAGGCCTCGGCAATGGCCTGCGCCCTCTCCGGCCCGCCGGCGAACACTTGGGACCAGTTCTCTTCCAGCCAGGCGAAAAACGCCGGCCGGTCTATGAGCCCGTATTTGGCAAGTTCGGCATAGCCGGCGCGGAATTCGCGGATCGGCAGCGTGTCGAGCACCTCGGTATCGGCCAGCACCAGCTTCGGCTGATGGAAAACACCGACCAGGTTCTTGCCGCGCGCACTGTTGATGCCTGTCTTGCCGCCGACCGAGGAATCGACCTGCGCCAGCAGCGAGGTCGGGATCTGCACGAAATTCATGCCGCGGCGCACGATACCGGCGGCAAAGCCGGCAAGGTCTCCGATGACGCCGCCGCCAAAAGCGATGACGATGTCGCCGCGTTCCAGTCGGGCGGCCAGCACGCCGTCGACCACCTCTTCGAGATGGGTGAAGCTCTTGGTCTTCTCGCCGGGCGGCAGCGTGACGATAGTGGGCTGGATGTCGTTCTTTTCGAGACCCTTTTTCAGTGCATCGAGATGCGCTGCCGCGACATTGGCATCGGTGATGACCGCGGCGCGTGTACCAGGCAGGCGGCGCGAAATCTCCTCACCGGCCCGCGACAGCAGACCGGAGCCGATCAGGATGTCGTAGGCCCGGTCGCCAAGGCCGACTTCGACGGTGACCGGCTGACTTGCGCTCACGATCGCACCTCGTCTGTAGGGACAGTCTCATCAATGCCGAAATGCCGGCAAAGCGCATCCACCACCTCGGCCGCGATGACCTCCTTGCGGTCGTCGCGGGTCGGCACGGTGACGTCCGATGTCGCGTAGACGGGGTAACGCTCCTGCATGAGCCGCTCCAGCACGGCGCGGGGGTCGGCGCTTTTCAGGAGCGGCCGGTTCTGCTTCTTGGAGACGCGCTCCATCAAAAGGTCGAGCTCGGCCTTCAACCACACCGACACGCCATGGCCGGCGATGGCCTCGCGCGTGTGGGCGTTCATGAAGGCGCCGCCGCCAGTCGACAGCACCTGCGGGCCGTTCTCCAGCACGCGCAGGATGACGCGTTGCTCCAGGGCCCTGAACTCGGTCTCGCCATAGCGCTCGAACAGCTCCGGAACGGTCATGCGCGAGACGCTTTCGATCTCCTGGTCGCTGTCGATGAAGGGCAGCGCCAGCATCGCCGCCACCTTGCGGCCGATCGCCGTCTTGCCGGCGCCCATCAACCCGACAAACACGACGGAACGGCTGCCCAGCCGGCCAAGCAGCGCGGCATGGTTCTCCTCTGGAGGATTTGATGGCAGCGCGTTCATCTGATGCTTCGAGTGCCCCCTTTGCCGGCGTATCGACATGAAAAGCCTGTTTTCGTCAAGCGTGGCGAGCAGCCCTGAGCCTGATATGGGCTGGCCGTGCATCATCAGAAGTTGCTAACAAACCTCAGCTTCTTCCTTGAATTGGGCGGATTGGCGTCCCATAAGGGCACAGGGTTTGGAAACGCAGAACAAGAAGACGGGCGAAAATTGATGCCGACACTGTTTCGCTTTGTCGTGATCCTCGCGATTCTGGCCGGCATTGCCTATGGTACGATGTTCGCGCTGGTGATGTTCGTCGAGCCCAGGAAGGCGGAAATGAGCGTGCGCATCCCTCCCGAAAAGCTCAATCCCAAGAAAAGCTGATCGCCGCCAAAGAAAAGCCCGCCCAGAAAACCCGAATGAACAGCGCCGCCCGCATCGAAGCCTTCCTGGAAATGATGAGCGCCGAGCGCGGTGCCGCCGAAAACACGCTGTCCTCCTATCGCCGCGACCTCGAAGACGCTTCGGACGCGATCGATGGCGGGCTTGCCGGTGCCGCCGCCACCGATATCCGCGCCTATCTCGACGATATCGCCGCGCGCGGCTTTGCGCCGACGTCACAGGCGCGCAAATTGTCGGCGATCCGTCAGTTCTTCAAGTTCCTCTACGCCGAGGGTCTTCGCGCGGATGACCCGACCGGCACGCTGGACAGCCCGAAAAAGGGCCGTCCGCTGCCGAAGACGATGAGCGAGGCCGACACCGGCCGGCTGATCGACCGCGCAGCGCTTGAGGCCGGCGATCCCAGGCTCGGCAACGATGCGGCGCCTGGCGACAGCGATTGGCTGGCGGCACTGCGCCTGCATGCGTTGGTCGAGGTGCTCTATGCCACCGGCCTGCGCGTTTCCGAGCTGGTCGGCCTGCCGGTGACGGTGGCGCAGCGCGACGACCGTTTCTTCATGGTGCGCGGCAAGGGTGACAAGGAGCGCATGGTGCCGCTATCGGCCAAGGCGCGCACGGCGATGCGGAGCTGGCTTGCCGCCCGCGCCAAGGTGCCTTCCTTCGCCGACAGTCCGTTTCTGTTTCCGGCCGCCTCGGATAGCGGCTATCTCTCGCGCCAGGTCTTTGCCCGCGACCTGAAAGGGCTGGCGGCAAGGGCCGGCATCGCCTCCGCGAAGATCTCGCCGCATGTGCTGCGCCATGCTTTCGCCAGCCATCTCCTGCAGAACGGCGCCGATCTCAGGGCCGTGCAGCAGTTGCTCGGCCATGCCGACATATCGACGACACAGATTTACACCCATGTGCTGGAAGAGCGGCTGGTACGGCTGGTCAACGATCATCATCCGCTTGCCGACTAGGCCTCATATCGCTATGTGAGGACGACGTTCCACCGCCCGGAGCCTTGGATTTCAGGGTTCCGCCAGTCCTCGCCTTCCGACGTATCGGTCCGCTCACGCATGTACAATTACCTCGATTTCGAAAAGCCGGTGCAGGACCTCGAGGGCAAGATCCTCGAGCTGAAGAAGCTTGCCGAGAGTGGCGAGGCGGTCGATGTCGGCGACGAGATCAGCCGTCTCGAGAAGCGCTCCCGCGACGCGCTGCGCGACGCCTACAAGGCACTGACGCCGTGGCAGAAGGTGCAGGTGGCGCGCCATCCCGACCGGCCGCACTGCGTCGACTACATCAAGGGCCTGTTCAACGATTTCACGCCGCTGGCCGGTGACCGCAATTTTGGCGAGGACCAGGCGATCGTCGGCGGGTTCGCCCGCTTCCGCGGCGAGCCGGTGGCCATCATCGGTCAGGAAAAGGGCTCCGACACGACCAGCCGGCTGAAGCATAATTTCGGCTCGGTGCGGCCGGAAGGCTACCGCAAGGCGGTGCGGCTGATGGAACTCGCGGACCGCTTCAATATCCCGCTGCTGACGCTGGTCGACACCGCTGGCGCCTATCCCGGCGTCGGCGCGGAGGAGCGCGGCCAGGCGGAAGCAATTGCCCGCTCCACCTCGGCCTGCCTTGGCCTGAAAGTGCCGTCGATCTCGGTGGTCATCGGCGAAGGTGGCTCGGGCGGCGCCATCGCGATCGCCACCGCCAACCGCGTCTACATGCTCGAACACGCCATCTATTCGGTGATCTCGCCGGAAGGCGCCGCCTCGATCCTGTGGCGCGACACGACACGATCGAAGGACGCGGCGACCAACATGAAGATCACCGCGCAGGATCTTCTGGAGCTCAAGATCATCGACGCCATCATCCCCGAGCCGCTCGGGGGCGCGCATCGTGGCGCCGAAACCGTGATTGCCGCGACCGGCGACCTCATCGCCAAGACGATGAAGGATTTTTCTGGCGTCAACACCGACTTCCGCGAGCAGCGCCGCGAGAAATATCTGGCAATGGGCCGCAGTCTCTAAACCAAGGCCCTGCCCCGCCCGCCGCAATGTGGCGGCACGGAGCATTTTTGCCACAAAAATGCCGCTGCATTCGGTTCAATGAGACTGCCGCAGGGGGACGCGTCGACACTTGCGGTAAGGAATTTTCAAGGTTAACGGGCTTAGTGTCCGTACACGTTCAGTGCAGAAGCCTTGGCATGAATCGCCTTGGCGCCAGAGAAAAGACGATATCCGCAGCCATGTTCGCCAAGCTTGCCCGTACTGGAATCCTGATCGCTGCCCTCGGCGTTGCCGGCTGCAACGATTCGTCGATGAAGGATTTTGCCCCGGAGGCCAACAAGCCGCTGCCCGACAAGATCCTCGCCGACATGAGGGCCAAGGGCATGGTGCGCACCTCGTCGGTGATGGCCCGCATCTTCAAGGAAGAGGGCAAGCTAGAAATCTGGAAGGCCAAGACCAACGGCCGCTACGACATGGTGGCGAGCTACGACATCTGCAAATGGTCGGGCAAGCTCGGGCCGAAATACACCGAAGGCGACCGCCAGGCGCCGGAAGGCTTCTACACAGTGCGCCCGTCGCAGATGAACCCGCGCTCGAACTACCATCTGTCCTTCAACATCGGCTTTCCCAATGCCTATGACCGGGCCAATGGCCGCACCGGCGCCAATCTGATGGTGCACGGCGCCTGCTCGTCGTCGGGCTGCTATTCGATGACCGATGCGCAGATCGAGCAGATCTATGCCTTTGGCCGCGATGCCTTCCAGGGTGGCCAGACCGAATTCCAGATCCAGGCTTTTCCGTTCCGCATGACCGCCGCTAACATGGCGCGCTACCGCAACGACCCGAACTATGAGTTCTGGAAGATGCTGAAGGTTGGCTACGACAATTTCGAAGTCACCAAGGTGCCGCCGAAGGTCGACGTCTGCGAGAAGCGCTACGTCTTCAACCAGGTCGCCGCCGACGGCCAGACATTTGATCCGACCGGCACCTGCCCGGCGACCACGCAACCGGATTCCTTGAAGAGCGCCTACAACGCCTATCAGAGCACCTATGACGCGGCGTTCAACGGCGCGCTCAAGGCCAGCGCGCCGCCGCCGAAGCCGACCATCGCCGGCGTCAAGGAAGCCAGCATCGTCTCCGACTGGTCCAAGCGCCGGGCGCGCGGCGAGCGTGTGCCGATCGATCCGCCGTCGCTCAACACCGATGGCTCGGTGACCGAGACGGCGCGCATGGGCCGCATCGATTCGCCGGCCGGCCGCAGGATGGCGGCACTCGACGCCGAAAAAGCCGCCAAGCAGAAGGCCGAGGAGCAGAGGCTTGCCGCCATAGAGGCAGCCAGGCAGGCCAAGGAAGCCGCCAAGGCGCAGGCCCTGGCAGAAAAGGAAGCCGCCAAGGCCCAGAAAGAGGCCGCCAAGGAAGCGCCTGTCGCCACCGCCACCATCGCAGCCCCCATGGAGGCCGCGCCTGAAGCTGAAACACAGGCGGCGAGCGCCGACGAGAGCAGGGTCACCAGACTGAAGAACAAGCTGCTCGGCATGTTCGGCGGTTGAGGCTTTCGCCAAATGCATGCCACCCAAAGGTGCGTAGCGGTTTTGGGACAACGACATGCTTGAAAACAAGCTTGCCAAGCCCGCGAGCGTCTACGATCTCAAGGGGCTGAACTGCCCTCTGCCTGTGCTGAAAGCAAAGAAACGGCTGGCCGGAATGCAGCCAGGCAGCCGGCTCTGGCTCGAAACCACCGACCCGCTGGCCGTCATCGACATCCCGGCATTCTGTTCCGACAGCGGCCACCGCCTCGTCGAAACGGCGGCGGTGTCAGGCGGTCATCGTTTTCTGGTCGAGCGCGGCGAGCAGCAATCGTAGAGTTTACCCTCCCGCGATCGCCAGCGGATTGTTTTCCAGCGCCGCGCGGTCTGGCGTGTCGATCGACGGCCGGTTGGTGAACGCGGCGAACAGCCGACGCACATAGTCTTCCGGCATGTCGAGCGTGATCAGCACCAGCCGCGTTCCGCGCTGGCCATCCGGCCAGGACGGCAATTGCACCGGTGGATGCAGGATTTTCTGCACGCCATGGATCACCAACGGCCGCGACGGGTCTTCGCTGAGCTCGATGACGCCCTTCATCCGTAGCAGACGCTCGCCATGTGCCGAGCGCAACAGGTCGAGAAACATCTCGATAGCTGAAAACGGCACCGGGCCGTCGTGGACCAGCGAATAAGAACGCACGCGCTGATCGTGGCCGTGGCCGTGGTCATGCTCGTGATCATGGCCGTCATGATGATGATGATCATGCGCCTCGCCCAGCCAGCGCCGCACATCGGCGGATTTGGTCGCCGGATTGTAGAGACCGCAATCAAACAGCGCCGCCACGCCTGTCTTCGTGTCGGCAACGTCAAGCAAATCGGCGCCCGGATTGATCTGCCGCAGCCGCGCCCGCAGCGTTTCCAATTCATCCGGGTCGGTGACCAGATCGGCCTTGCTGAGCACGATGCGGTCGGCAACCGCCACCTGCTTGACCGCTTCGACATGCGCGTCGAGCGTGGCATTGCCATTGACCGCGTCGACCAGCGTGATGACGCCGTCGAGCCGGAAGGCCTGGACCAGAGCGGGGTGCGCCATGATCGACTGCAGCACCGGCGCCGGATCGGCAAGCCCCGTGGTTTCGACGATGACGCGGGCCAGTCGGGCGATGCGGCCGGTCTGCAGCCGGTCGACCAGGTCGGCCAGCGTGTCGACCAGTTCGCCGCGCACAGTGCAGCACAGGCAGCCGTCCGACAGCTGGATGATGCCGTCGGACGCCTGCTCGACCAGCAGATGGTCGATCGCCACTTCGCCAAACTCGTTGATGATGACCGCCGTGTCGGCCAGCGCCGGATCCTTCAACAGCCGGTTGAGCAGTGTCGTCTTGCCGGCGCCGAGAAAACCGGTCAGCACTGAAACAGGGATCGGGAAGCCGCTCATCCGGCTAGTTCGCGACCTTGACCGGCTGGTCGCCTTGCGCGGCGGGACCGGCAACGACCGGGCCTGTGCCGGCCGGCGCCGGCTGGTCGGGACGCCAGCTCGGGATCGGCACGTCGGCATACTCCTGGCCGCCCTGGTCGAGCATGGCCTTCGGCGCCGGACCGGTGGCGCCGCCAAGGCCGACGGCAACCAGCGTCGGGACATGGTCGAGCTTCTCATGGTAGGGTGATTTCGGCACATCCTTGGCGGCAGCGGCGGCGGGCGGCGCTTCGGACTGCTCCGCCCGCGCCTTCTTCTTGCAGATCTCGTCCTGCATGTCGTTGGGCGAGACGGTGTCGCCGTAGGGCGCCAGCGTGGCGATGGTGGCCGAACCGGCGGCGGGCGTGTCAAAACCCTGGTCGAGCAGTTTCGCTGCGGCCTCGGCACGGGTGATTGCGGACTTCTCGCCAAGCACGACCGCCACCAGCGTGCGCCCATTGCGGGTCGCCGAGCCGATCATGTTGAAGCCTGAGGGGCAGACGAAGCCCGTCTTCATGCCGTCGGCGCCGGGATACCGGCCGATCAGCAGATTGTAGTTCGGGATCGCCTTCTTGCCGACCGCAAGCCCCTCGATCGAGAACCACGGCGCATATTGCGGAAATTCACGCCGGATGGCCATCACCAGCACGGCGAGGTCGCGCGCCGTCGTATACTGGTCCGGCGAATAGAGCCCGTTCGGATTGACGAAATGCGTGCCGTTCATGCCGAGGCGGGTCGCCTCGGCGTTCATCCGTTCGGCGAAGGCTGCCTGCGAGCCGCCAATATTCTCGCCGACAGCCATGGCGATGTCATTGGCGGACTTGACCAGCATCATCTTCAGCGCGTTGTCGAGCCGCATCACCGAGCCAGGCTTGAAGCCCATCTTGCTTGGCGGCTGGGAGGCCGAATGTTTCGTCACCTTGATCGGCGAATCGAGCTGGACCTCGCCGGCCGCGATCGCCCGGAAGGTCACATAAGCGGTCATCAGCTTGCTCAGCGACGCCGGATACCAGCGCTTGAACGCATCCTGATGCTGCAGGATCTGGCCGTTGTTGAGATCGAACACAACGACCGGATTGGCCTGCGCCGACCCGGCCAGGACCGACAGCACGATTGCGCCAGCCGAGAATAGTTTGAGGAAATGCCTGTGCCGCATGATCAAATCCGAAATCGCCTCTTGCCGTAGTCGCCCCTGGCTCCGTAAGATTTCGTTACGCGATCGCCAGCACGATGCAGTCCGACCCTCAAAAACCGGACTGCATCGTTGCGGTGCTATTTACTCTATGTGACGCCAACATGGCAAAGCGCCTGACGATCACAATTGCAAGGCAGCGGACAACACCCGCCTGTCCCAACAGCGAGATGGAACCATCATGCCAATCCTGAACCGTGCCGCCGAAATGCAGGACGAAGTTGCCGGCTGGCGCCAGCATCTGCACCAGTCGCCGGAACTGAACTTCGACGTCTTCAAGACCGCCGCCTTCGTCACCGAGAAGCTGAAGGCCTTCGGTTGCGACGACGTGGTCACCGGTCTCGGCAAGACCGGCGTGGTTGGCATCATCCGCGGCCGCCAGGGCGAAGGCCCCACCATCGGCCTGCGCGCGGACATGGATGCGCTGCCGCTCAACGAGACCTCCGGCAAGCCCTACGCCTCGACCATTCCCGGCAAGATGCATGCCTGCGGCCATGACGGCCATACGGCGATGCTTTTGGGTGCCGCGAAATACCTCGCCGAGACGCGCAACTTTACCGGCTCGGTGGCGGTGATCTTCCAGCCGGCCGAGGAAGGCGGCGGCGGCGGCAACGAGATGGTCAAGGACGGCATGATGGAGCGTTTCGACATCTCCAAGGTGTTCGGCATGCACAACATGCCCGGCCTGCCTGTCGGGCAGTTCGCCATCCGCCCGGGCCCGATCATGGCGGCGACGGCCGAGTTCACCATCACCGTCCGTGGCAAGGGCGGCCATGCGGCGATGCCGCACGGCACCATCGACCCGATCGTCATCACCAGCCAGTTGGTCGGCGCCTTGCAGACGATCGCCTCGCGCAGCACCGATCCGGTCGAGGCCGTGGTGGTGTCGGTGACCAAGTTCCACGCCGGCGATGCCTACAACATCATCCCCGAGACGGCCGAGATCGCTGGTACCGTGCGTACCCTGCGCAAGCAAATCGCCAAAAAGTCCGAAGAGCGCATCCGCGCCATCTGCGACGGGCTGGCGACCGCGTTTGGCGCCAGGATCGAGGTCGATTATCAGGCGAATTACCCCGTGACCTTCAATCATGCGGAAGAGACGGTGTTTGCCAGCGATATCGCGGCCGGTGTCGCCGGCGATGCCCATGTGCATCGCGGCATCCAGCCGGTGATGGGCGGCGAGGATTTCTCCTACATGCTGGAAGCCCGCCCCGGCGCCTTCATCTTCATCGGCAATGGCGACACCGCCGGTCTCCACCACCCGGCCTACGACTTCAACGACGAGGTCATCCCGCACGGCATGAGCTATTGGGTGAAACTGGCGGAGACGGCACTCGCCGCCTGATGCCTGTCACCCACGGGGCTGGCCGAATTGCGTTCGGCCGGCCTCTTGGCGAAACGATCCGAAGCGGCTATGTGTCTGGCCGCGTGGTCCCGTAGCTCAGTAGGATAGAGCGGCAGATTCCTAATCTGTAGGTCACAGGTTCGATTCCTGTCGGGATCACCAACGTTTTCAGATGTTTAGTGATTTGTTGCCGTACTTTTTTGCCAATTAGTACGGCAATTAGTACGGCGTTTTTGACAATCAATCCGCCATTCTGATGTGAATTCGCTTGGGGTTACCAGCGACCCAACGTCTCGAGCCGCGCGAAGCACTTGCGCGGCAAGTTTAGAGTCACGGCACGCCTCGGCCGACGATCCGAGGACGGCAAAGGCCATCGCCGAGATGAACAGCGCGGCAACTTAACACCCGATATGTCTTGGTTAGAGCACGTGAGCGTTGTAATATTCGATCTTCGGAAGCACGCCCTTCTATTGATATCTGGCCTGAGCTATCCGGGGAGATACCATGGCGCGTGGGTTGCCAAGCATGCCTCGTGTGCTAGCGGCGCAATACATCCGCATGTCAACCGAACACCAGCGCTATTCGCTGGAAAACCAGGCCGCGGCAATCGCGGAGTATGCAGAAACATGGGGGTATGCTGTCGTTCAGACCTATGCCGATGCCGGTAAAAGTGGGCTAAGCCTGAAAGGGAGGGATGGTCTCAAGCAATTGTTGGCCGATGTCGTGACAGGCCAACACGCTTATTCAGCTGTTCTGGTTCTGGATGTAAGCCGGTGGGGTCGATTTCAAGATACGGACCAGGCCGCACACTACGAGTTTCTTTGTCGAGATGCTGGAGTCAGCGTTGAGTATTGCGGTGAACCTTTCGAAAACGATGGCAGCATGGTTTCGAGCATCGTCAAAAATCTGAAGCGCGTGATGGCGGGAGAGTACAGCCGGGAATTGTCGTCGAAAATCTCAAGGGCGCAAACGCAGCAGGCACGCCTTGGGTTTAAGCAAGGTGGTAATTTGCCATATGGGATACGACGGCTCCTGGTCAATAAAGATGGTGAGCCCCGATTTTTGCTCGGACCCGGTGAGCAAAAGGGACTGAGCACTGATCGTGTGATTGTTGTGCCAGGCCCGCCGGAGGAGCTCAGAACAGTTCGCCGAATTTTTCGCATGTTTGTCAGTCAAAAGCGAAGCATGCTGAACATTGTGAAGGTGCTGAACGATGAGCTGGTTCCTTCGACCGACGGCTGCGCGTGGACCCCCGGGCGTGTCAAAAGCGTGCTGACCAGCGAGCTGATGGTTGGATATTACGTGTACAACCGAACGACGCAAAAAATGAGGGGAGAAACGAAACGCAACCCTCCGTTTCTGTGGGTTAGAGTCAAGATGATGGACCCGATTGTCGACGGTAAGGTTTTTGCGAAAGCGCAGCGGGAGTTGGCATTTAAACGTGGCTACGGGTTTACAGAAGCCGACATGCTCAAGAGACTGAAGCGGCTCTTTAAGGAGAGAAAAAGACTGTCTTCGAGGATCATTGATGACTGCCTATACACGCCCTGCGCAAGATCTTACGATAAGCATTTTGGAAGCCGTCGGGCCGCCTACGCAATTGTCGGGTACAAGTGCCGGGCGGTTGCTAGGCGCGGTCGATGGTACTCCAATGATGAACTTCTAGATGGTATCCGGCGACTACATAATAAGTTCGGATACGTTACACTAGAGCAGTTTCTGGATAATCACGGTTAGGCATCGTAGCCGGCGTGGGCGAACAGGTTTTCGCATTCTTTGGGGTGGAAACGATCGATGGCGACGGCCACGGCGTCCCATAATTCCGGGATGGACCGGGCTGCTGCCTTTCGCAGTAAAGCCTTCAGCTTGGCGAAGGCCATCTCAATGGGGTTAAAGTCCGGGGAGTAGGGCGGAAGATAGCGAAGGGAAGCCCCCGCAGCCTCGATGATTTCGCGGACACCGACCACTTTATGAGCAGGCAGGTTGTCCATCACGACGACATCGTCGGGTTGAAGCGTCGGCACGAGGACGCGGCGCAAGTAGACCAGGAATGCTTCGCCATCCATGGCGCCGTCCAGGAGCCAGGGCGCGACGATCCCGTCGAGGCGCAGGCCGGCCGTGAAGGTCGTGGATTTCCAGTGCCCATGAGGAACAGCCGCCCGGCAACGCTGTCCACGCGCAGAGCGGCCTCGTAGCCGGGCCATCTTGGTATTGAGGCCACTTTCGTCGATGAAGATCAGGCGGCTCGGATCGAGATCGAGTTGGCCTTCGAACCACTCTTCCCGCGCTGCCAAAACATCCGGTCGCTGCTGTTCGGCCGCGTGCGCTGTCTTTTTTTGTACGTGATGCCACGCTTTGCGAAGAACGCATGGACCGTCGTCAGGCTGGCTTTGACCCCGCGCTCTGCCGCAAGGCGATCGACGATCTCGGCAAGCGTGATGTCCCGCTCATCGGTCTCGACCAAGGCGAGAATGAAAGTCTCGTGCGCGTCCAGCTTCGATACCTTCGGCTTGCCCTGCCGCCCAGGTTCCAGATTGCCGCTCGAACGCCAGGCCCGATACCATGCACCAGACGTCGATATCCCGATGGCAAACCGCCGTGCCGCTTCTCGGGTCGACAGGCCTGCCTCTATCGCCTCGATAACACGCGTCCGCAAATCCAGGCTGTAAGCTCGTGCCATGCCGCTGCTCCTTCCGCAAATCACTTCGATCAGGGAATCAGAACAAGCCGTTCACTGCAAACAAACGACTCCGATTAAGGGAAAACCGCTCTAGCGCTTATCGATGCGGATTCACAACTGCCCACGTATCGCGTGTTCGCTGAACGCTTCGGCTCGATGTTTAAGGCCTACGAACTGGCGGGCTTCCCCACCACCAGGGGAGAACAGGCCGAGGCAGCACGAAGAAGGGCCAAGCTACGGTCCTTCGAGCCACGCCGAACCGACGTTTCAAAGCCCGTCCCAGACACAGCACTCATCGAAGAGGTCGCGTCCTCTGACTCGCAATCGTCTTACTAAGAATGATATGCCAAAGCATATCAGACGTTTCACCTGATATACAGAGACATATCGATGCGCCATGAGACCGACGACATCATTCAAACTCTGCGTCGCGCCCGCAGAGACAAAGGGCTAAGCCAGCGCAAGCTCAGCACACGGATCGGAGTGCCGCAAAGCCATATCTCCAAGATCGAGAGCGGGGCAACTGACCTCAGGCTTTCGAGCTTGGTCGAGCATGCCCGCGCACTTGATCATGAAGTGGTCGTTGTACCGCGCAGGGCGCTGTCCGCAGTTAAAGCAATTGTCGCCAACTCAGCGCTGCACAAGGGCATCATCCTGCGGCGTCCAGCACATCAACTCGACGATGACGACTAGGATGCCTGTTGCGCCGGCATCGTTACCCAGCCCTGCCGGTGCGACCCGGGTGCGAACCAAGTCGAGGCTTCCGAAGCATCGCTCAAGGCTTGCGCGGCAACCAAGTCATTGGTGCCTGCAACTGGCCGCCAGCTTTTCCGTTAGATGGTTTGCCCGGAGATGCTGCCGGTTCAACGCCAATTCCGTCATGCGGGATCCCGCAGCGCATCGGCGAGCCGTTCCCTTGCCAGTTGCAGTTGGCCGCTTAACTTGCGTCCCCGCTGCCAGAACACGACGTAGTGATAAATTGCGCTTGGCTCAAAGGGCCGAAACTGGAGGCCAAAGAACGCACACTCTTTCGCAACGATACTGTTGGTCACCGAGATCCCGATACCAGCCGCAATGAATGCAGCCTCATGCCCGTTGGCGTCAACCTCGACGGCAATATTCGGCTCCACGCCCATGTAGCGCAGAGCGTTCAAGTCCATCTGGTGAGTATTTTGGCGCGGCTCTATATCTATCATTGGCTCGTCGCGCAAATCTTCCGGCGTTATCAGGTCCTTCTCGCCCAGCCGATGCCCCGCCGGAAAGAGACAGACATTGGTCGCAGTCGCGACCGGCATCCAATCAAAGAGTCTTTCGTCGAGTGGTAGACGCGATAGGCCCAGATCAGCACGCCCGTTGAGAACATGCTCTGCGACGTCCTGGTAGCTGCCTGACTTGACGTGGAAGACACATGAGCGGTCATCGACACGGATCTGCCTGACAGCCCGCGGGACAAGGGTGAAGCAAAAGATGTCTGGCGCCGCGATGCCGATTGCATGACCCTCAATTCCCTTCAGCGCCGCGATCGACTTTCCAACCCTGTCAAGGCTCAAGAACGTCCCATCGATCTCGCGAAGCAGTTCCCAGGCCTGCGCCGTTGCGACGAGCCGGTTTCCCTCGCGCCTAAACAGCGGCACGGTGAGCGCCGTCTCCAATTGCGCGACCTGTTGGCTTACCGCCGACTGGGTGACGCGAAGGACCTTGGCGGCCTGACGTTCAGACCCCAGTCGCACGACCTCTCGGAAAATCTGCAGCTGGCGGAGTGTTACCCCTGTGTTCGCAATCTCGACCAAGTTTGCTCCCGTCGGTCGTGCCCGGCGCTTTTACGCCCGCAGTCGTTGACCGACACGACAACAACTTATCATGCGGCAGCGTGACCTGTTGAGCAAGCACGATTATTGGGCAGAAAACGCGCGTTTTCGGCACTAGCGCACGATTGGCTATATTAGCTCAGCTTATATGAAAAGAATCTGGCTTATAAATTGACCGGTCCACTTCTCTTGGCCGATTGTAGTGCCAGATCACGGTCAAGCTTCGTCGCCCGCTGAGATGAACTCTCGGGCGTCGCCCAGCCGCTGCCGGGTTTCAACGCAGAACGGGAATGACGGATGATGCGACCTTGGTCGGCAGCAGTGCGGAGCTTTTGTCCCAGTTCCGGGAAGGCTCGATTGCCAAAGCGGTTGGCGCGCATCGCATGTACGGCGGGAGCCGTTTCGTTGGCACCCTCCGATCTCGATAGGCCAGGCTGCGATGATGTGGCGGCCCTCAGGGTAGAAGGACTTGAAAAATCGTTCGGCAATTATCCGGTTCTACGCGGCGTTACGCTCACTGCCCACCGGCACGAGGTGATCGGCATTCTGGGAAGCAGCGGCTCGGGCAAGAGCACGCTGTTGCGCTGCCTCAACCTGCTTGAGCTGCCGAACCGCGGGCGCATGTGGGTCTTGGGTGAGCGGTTGAAGCTTCGCGAGGCGGTAAACGGCCGTGGCGGCGCCATTCTAGACCGGCGCCAGATTCAAAGGGTGAGGGCCTCCCTGGGGATGGTCTTTCAGAGCTTCAACTTGTGGCCGCACAGAACGATCCTTGAGAATGTCGCGGAAGGCCCAACGCACGTCCTGCGACAGTCACGGCGGGAAGCGATCGGGGTCGCGGAGCAATATCTCGCGCAGGTCGGCCTTGCGGACAGGCGCCATCACTATCCGCACCAACTTTCGGGCGGGCAGCAGCAACGTGCGGGCATCGCCCGGGCTCTCGCCATGGAGCCCGCCGTTCTGTTGTTCGATGAGCCGACGTCGGCGCTTGATCCCGAGTTGACCGGCGAGGTGCTCAAGGTCATCCGGTCACTGGCCGAGGAGGGGCGCACTATGCTTCTGGTAACCCATGAGCTCGCCTTCGCCAGAGAGGTCTCTACGCGCGCTGCGTTCATGCACGACGGCAAAATCGAAGAAGAGGGGCCATCGCGGCAGCTATTCCTTGAGCCGGCTTCCGAACGGCTCCGCCGATTCCTTCAATCGCATTATTGATGGGGCGACCTGCGTCATGAACGGCTTCGCCATACAATTCCTGCACGGACTCTGCATGACAGTGCTGGTCGCGGCCATCAGCGGTGTGCTGGGGACCGCCGTCGGCCTCGCCGGCGCCGCGTCGAAGCTGTCAGCGTATCGGATTCCGATGTGGCTGGCCGAGGTCTACACGACCGTGATCAGGGGCGTGCCCGAACTGCTTGTGATCCTCCTCATCTATTTCGGAGGAACGGCCGCGATCACATTCGCGATCGGCCGATATGTCGAGATCAGCGCCCTCTCGGCAGGGGTCATCGCGCTGACCGTCATTTTTGGCGCCTATTCCACCGAGATATTCCGCGGCGCGATCTTGAGTATCCCGCGTGGGCAATGGGAAGCCGCATCATCGATCGGCCTGAAATCCTGGCAGATTTGGTTGCTCGTGATCTTGCCGCAGATGGTGCGCGTGGCGTTGCCGGCCTTCTGCAACCTCTGGATCTCGCTCCTCAAGGACACAGCGCTGATTTCGGTGGTCGGCCTGACAGATATTATGCGTGTCGCCTTCGTCGGCGCGGGCTCCATGAGGGCGCCGCTGACGTTCTATCTGGCCGCCTCCGCGCTCTACCTGCTGCTCACCAGCGTCTCGCTGTTGGCGTTCAGAAGGCTCGAGCAACACATCGCTGTGCCAGGCCAGTTGCGCTGAGGGAGGAAGATAGAGCGGTTTTCCCTTAATCGGAGTCGTTTGTTTGCAGTGAACGGCTTGTTCTGATTCCCTGATCGAAGTGATTTGCGGAAGGAGCAGCGGCATGGCACGAGCTTACAGCCTGGATTTGCGGACGCGTGTTATCGAGGCGATAGAGGCAGGCCTGTCGACCCGAGAAGCGGCACGGCGGTTTGCCATCGGGATATCGACGTCTGGTGCATGGTATCGGGCCTGGCGTTCGAGCGGCAATCTGGAACCTGGGCGGCAGGGCAAGCCGAAGGTATCGAAGCTGGACGCGCACGAGACTTTCATTCTCGCCTTGGTCGAGACCGATGAGCGGGACATCACGCTTGCCGAGATCGTCGATCGCCTTGCGGCAGAGCGCGGGGTCAAAGCCAGCCTGACGACGGTCCATGCGTTCTTCGCAAAGCGTGGCATCACGTACAAAAAAAGACAGCGCACGCGGCCGAACAGCAGCGACCGGATGTTTTGGCAGCGCGGGAAGAGTGGTTCGAAGGCCAACTCGATCTCGATCCGAGCCGCCTGATCTTCATCGACGAAAGTGGCCTCAATACCAAGATGGCCCGGCTACGAGGCCGCTCTGCGCGTGGACAGCGTTGCCGGGCGGCTGTTCCTCATGGGCACTGGAAATCCACGACCTTCACGGCCGGCCTGCGCCTCGACGGGATCGTCGCGCCCTGGCTCCTGGACGGCGCCATGGATGGCGAAGCATTCCTGGTCTACTTGCGCCGCGTCCTCGTGCCGACGCTTCAACCCGACGATGTCGTCGTGATGGACAACCTGCCTGCTCATAAAGTGGTCGGTGTCCGCGAAATCATCGAGGCTGCGGGGGCTTCCCTTCGCTATCTTCCGCCCTACTCCCCGGACTTTAACCCCATTGAGATGGCCTTCGCCAAGCTGAAGGCTTTACTGCGAAAGGCAGCAGCCCGGTCCATCCCGGAATTATGGGACGCCGTGGCCGTCGCCATCGATCGTTTCCACCCCAAAGAATGCGAAAACCTGTTCGCCCACGCCGGCTACGATGCCTAACCGTGATTATCCAGAAACTGCTCTAGATGCAGATCGACATCTTCCTCCAAAGTATCGTGACACTGGCGAACGCAGCGTTCCTGACGATAGCGCTGACGGTCCCGTCGCTGGTGATCGGCTTCGTCATCTCCGTGCCCTTGGCATTCATGCGGGCATCGGACCGCCGATATCTTTCGTCGGCCATACTGGCCTACACCTACGTGGTTCGCGGCACGCCGTTGCTGGTGCAACTCTTCCTTATCTACTACGGCCTCGGCCAGATCGACGTGATCCGCCACAGCCCCCTCTGGGTATTGTTGCGCGACCCCTTCTGGTGCGCGCTGCTCGCCTTCTCGCTGAACAGCGCCGCCTACACGACGGAACTCTTCCGGGGTGCAATCCAGGCGGTGCCTCGCGGATTGGTCGAAGCCGCGGAAGCCGTCGGCATGTCACGTTTGCAGCAGGCAAGGCTCATCACATTTCCCATCGCGTTCCGCGCGGCATTGCCGTCCTACACCAACGAGGTCATCGGGCTGCTGAAAGCCAGTTCCTTGGCCAGCACGGTGACGCTTCTCGAAATCACCGGCGTAGCGCGCCGGCTCGTTTCCGAGACTTTCGCGCCCTATGAAATATTCCTCGCCGCAGGCGTCATCTATCTCGCTCTCACATACCTAGTAACCTCGATCTTTCGCCTTCTGGAGAGGCACCTCGCAGGCGCTAAGCCGAAAGTAGCACGAGAGACGGCGATGCTCTCGTTGCGGCGGATTTCGCCATGACGGATGCGCTGTCCCAGTTAGCGTCCCCAGCTGCAGCGTCCTGTTGGCGCGAGATCAGCCTTTCGGCGATCATCCACAACTATCGCGCTGTCAGGGTTGCCGTGGGACCCGCCGTCAAGATCTTTGCCTGCCTCAAAAACGATGCCTATGGCTGTGGCGCCGCAGAGGTCGCAGCTGTACTGGCGGCCGAGGGGGTGGACGGGTTCGGCGTTGCCTCAGCGCGAGACGCCTATCGCGTCCGCTCGCGAGCTTCCCGAACGCCAATTCTGCTCTATCCCGGCATAAGTCCCCAATGGGCCAGGGATGTGTCGAAGCAGGACCTCACAATCACCCTTTCGAATGTATCCGAGTTGGACGCCTGGGCGGCGACCTCGGAAAGGCTGGCCGCCTTCGTCAAGGTCGACCTCGGTTTCTGGCGCGCCGGCGCACTTCCGTCCGAGATCGAAGGATTGCTCGATAGGGCCGCCGCTACACCCAATATCGACGTCAAGGGCTTGTACGCGCATTTGAACGAACTTCCAGGCACCGGGCCGACAGCCAGTGAGCAGTGGAGCCGCCTGAAAGACCTTTTGGCAACTATCAGTCGACGACCCGCTATCATCATGTTGTCCAGCAGCGACGGAGTGCTGCGCCATCCCGAGATGGATCTGGATGCGGTCGACCCTGGGGCAATGCTGTTCGGCATCGCGGACACGGCGAGGGCGGCACGCCCACTCACCCTCAAACCAGCGCTTCACGCGATCAAGGCTCGGCTCGTTTCGGTCAAACGGGCCGATGCCAGCATAGGCCCTGTACCTGATCTGCCCGGTTATAGCTCCGACATGCAAATCGGCGTGCTTGGCATAGGCTGGGGACACGGCCTGCCGAGGGATTTGCCATTTGGCGCCAGCGCGATCATCCGTGGGAAGCGGATCCCGCTGCTTGCTCCCCTGCACCTGGAGCATGTGCGTGTCGACCTGACCTGCATTCCGGATGCTGCCCTCGGCGACGAAGCGATCCTGCTCGGATCAGCCGATGGCGAACACATCGATCTCGCCGAACTGGCCAGGCATTGGCGCACCGACAGCGTCGGCATCTGCTGCGGGCTGCAGCCGGATCTGGCGCGAGTCTACACGCTCTGAACCCACGAACGGACATCGCAACCAAAAAAGGGGGAATCAAATCATGCCTAAACATCTTTTGCCGATCGCCTTCGCAGCCATGTTATGGACGACGGGCGCTCACGCCGGCACTCGAACCGCGATCACCATCGCCTCCGAGGGTGCATCTCCGCCATGGGACTCGATCGATTCCAACGGCCAGCTCGTCGGCTACGACATCGACGTCGGCAAGGAATTGTGCCGCCGCATGGCCATCGAATGCAAGTTCGTAGCGCAGGATTGGGACGGGATCATCCCTGCACTTACCGTTGGAAAATACGACGCGATTATCTCTGGGATGTCCATCACCGAGAAGCGCAAGAAGACCATATCGTTCTCTGCGCCCTACGCGATCGGCACCAACCAGATCGTCATGCGCCGGGATCTGAACTTGCCTCCAACCGACATAAAGCTGAAGCTGGACCTCACCGGAATCGACGCCGGCAAACAGGCGATCCTCGACCAGCTCAAGGCGGCCCTGACTGGGAAAAATCTCGGCGTGCTGCGCTCCTCCAATTCCGAGGCAGTCTTGACCGACCTGTTCGGCAAAGTGGCGACGATCCGGAGCTACGACTCTCTGGAGAACCTGAAGCTTGATCTCGCCGCCGACCGGATCGACGGCGGATTAGCCGATTACTCCAACTGGAAGCTGTTTCTGGACAGTCCGGACGGACAAAACGCAGCTTTCTATGGTCCGCAACTCTTTGGCGGGACGTGGGGACCCGGCATTGGCATCGGCATCAGGAAGGACGATGGCGACCTGGTGGAGGCGTTCAACAAGGCGATTGCCGGCGCGGTCACCGACGGCACGTTGAAGAAACTCAGCCTGCAATGGTTCGGCTTCGACATCTCTCCACCCGAGACGCCCTGAGCGCCATCGCGCAAGTTCTCCAAATTGCGGCATGGCGGAGCAACAGGATCCGCCATGCCCTACCCTGAAGTTCGTCCTTTTGAAAAGATTCTGTCCAACAATGACACCCTTCACCGTGGCAATGACTGGCCAATCCCTGATCCATCACGATATCCGCGCGTCATCGGACAGCAGTTTTCATGACCTTGTGCAGATGTTGAAGACCGCCGACGTCGCCTTCACCAATCTCGAGACGACCATAACGGGACGTCACCCTGGCTGGCCGATGAAGGGATCGTTTTTCGGTTGCTCCGAACCGTTGGTCCTCGACGTTCTGGAAGACATGGGTATCAACACTCTCTCCTTGGCGAACAACCACGCCTTTGACCTGGGTCCAGGTGGGGTGCTGTCCACTATCGAGGAGGTGGGCGCGCGCGGGTTTCTCCATGCCGGCACAGGCGCTGACCGTGCCACCGCGATGACACCCCGATCGAAGAGGTTGGGAGCCAAGACGGTTACCTTGGCTGCCATGGATGCCGGACCCGGACCGGCGACGATGTATGCCGACGACGCAGCTTCCGACAGGCCCGCTCGGCCAGGCGTCAACAGGCTGGAGGTGCGTCGGCTCTTCGGGGTCGATCCTGAAAAGTTCGACATGCTGACCGCCATACAGTCGGCATTCAAGAGCGGCGAGTTAGAGAGGGCAAACTATTACCAACCAGACGATCCGCCAGTCGTGAGCGACCCTCGCGATATTGACTTCTATGGGACGGTGTTCCGACGGTCGGCCCAGAACCGACGGCACATTCTCATGGACCAAACCAGTGCGTCCAACCAGCTTGCCGCCATAAGCGACGCCGCCCACCGTGGTGAGTTCGTCATAGCCTATCTTCACCATCACCATTGGGAGCCCGACTGGCGCGAAGTTCCCGACTGGGTGAGAGTATTCGCCAGAAGGTGCGTCGACGCCGGTGCGCGGATATTTGCCTGCCACGGCGCGCCTGTGCTGCAGCCGGTGGAGATTTACAAATCTGCCCCACTGTTTTTTGGGCTCGGCAATTTCATCTTTCACGTTCCAGAGCACGAGGCTGAGTGGAACTCGGCCGACGTCTGGAAAAGCGTTGTCGCCCGTTGCTGCTTCAATGAGGGCGGGGCGCTCAGTGCCATGTCACTGGAACCGATCATCCTGGGCGGAGAGAAATCTCTTGAGACGGGGCTACCTCACACGAGGCGCGTGCCGGTGCTAGCCAGGAGCGAGATGGGCCGCTCAATCATCGCGGATCTTGCCCGGCGATCGGCGTCTTATGGCACGAAGATCGAAGCGGACTGCTCGTCAGGAAGATTAGTCTTATGAGCGCTGCTTAGGCCAGATTTGATCGCGTGACCGAACACGGAAAGGCTGCCTCGGGCCGGAGACCAGAAGTCAGTGCACAGCGACTGCACCACCCCATAGACCCGATGAGTAATACCGCTCCGGTCTGTCGGATACGAAGCGGACGGAGGGCGACACATTTAGGCTGCGGCAGCGGCTCCTGCCCTGTATGGATGGCAACTGACGGTGATGAAAGAAACCGCAATTTGGCGCAGGCGTCTTGATGATACGCTTGAATCCGTTGGTAGAATTCGGGGGAGTTCGACCCAACAAGAGATTTGTCAGCACCTACTTTGTTATGCTGGACGATTTGGCGCCACGAACCTGCTGGCAGGCTCAATTCCTCCGCCTCGAGCCCTGAAACGTGAGCAGGTTTCACACGTATTGCTCAACGCTTGGCCTGAACAGTGGTCCGAGCGCTACTTTTCAAATGGCTATCTCTATCGCGACCCTACCATTCAACTTGTAAATCGGGGTAATGCACCTTTCCTTTGGAGCGAGATCAATCAAGTGTGCAGGGTTTGCCGCGTCGGCCGACGGGTGATGGAGGAGGCTACTGAGTTCAAACTACGCAAGGGCTTGACGATACCGTTCGCGACGTTGGAAGGTCAGGCGGTCGGGTTTTCTATTGCAGGTGAAAAGCTCGAACCAAATTCTCACGACCGTCTCGCATTTCAGTTCATCGCCGCTTACGCTCTTGGCTGCGCGGCTGTTCTCGCAGACGGAAAGCGGAACACGAGGCCAGCGCGTCTTTCTCCGCGGCAGCATGATGTTCTCAGATGGGCTTCCGAAGGCCTCACCGTGGACGAAATCGCCGATCATCTCCACATCAGCCGCAATACTGTGGATACTCACTTGCGCTTGGTGCGCGAGAGGCTCGGCGTTACAAGCACAATACACGCTGTCGCGGAAGCTTTCCGCCTGGGCTTGATCGCCTAATCTCACGCAACTACGTGATGCCGCCTTCTTTCGGAAAGGACCATTGGTTGACCTCGAACTGGAGGACAACCAAGATGCTTCTTGTCGTTACGGCGCACAATGCGGAAGAATATCAGGCAGAGTTGGATCAGGCGTTCCGTCTTCGCCACAGGGTGTTTGTCGAAGAAAAGGGCTGGACAGATTTGTGGCGCGAAGACGGTCGTGAAATGGACCGCTTCGACGATGAGCACGCAGTCCACATGCTCTTTACAGCCGAAGACCGCATTGTCGGTTACCAGCGAATGCTGCCTTCGACGCGGCCCCACCTGCTGTCCGAGGTCCTATCGGACCTTAGCGAAGGCGAGCGGCCGGTCGGCGAGAACATTTGGGAATGGACGCGCTACTGCGTCGAGCCACAATATCGCGAACGGGGACGGATGCTCAGTCCGGTGGCGAATGCGCTTTTGTCCGGCATCGTCGAGTGGGGATTGGACAGAAACATCGACACGATCATCATCGAAATGAACCCGCTGTGGCTGCTGCGGCTGGTGCAGTTGCATTTCAGGGTGACGCCACTGGGGTTGCCGAAGGTCATAGGCGGCGAAGAGACGGTGGCGGTGACAGCGAGCTTCGATGAACGCACTCTCCAAAGGCTTCGCGAGACACGCAGCCCAAACACTCACAACTCAATCTTGTGACAAGCGCTGCATCATCTCCGCACAAAGGAAGCGCAATGTGGCGCTCCATTCAACTGGTCACGCTTTACTGTACGATCGTTGTGGCCGAGGAAGGTAGCTTTCTCGGTGCCTCCCGGCGGTTGCGAATTCATCATTCCGCGCTCAGCAGGCGGATTAGGCATCTTGAGTTGATGGTGGGCGTTGCTTTGTTCGAACGCCACCCGGGTGGGGTCAAGGCGGCAGCTGCCGGCGAACATTTACTGGCTAAAATACGCAGCATTCTGACCGATCTGGATGAAGCGCTTAACCGTGTTGAACCAAGGGGGCCGGGGAAGAGTGTCCAACCATCGATCGGGTTGGATGCGCCCCTTTGCAGCTGCGCGTTTCTCAATGCCGTCGTTGGATCGATGGCCAGTGATCCCGAAATAGCTCCCTTCATCTCATTTCTCCGAAGGCTGCATCCTGCGCCTTGATACCCATCATCGTCCGCGGGCGAATCTAGCTGCCTTTTAGACCATGCCGGGCTCGGGTGAACGCCCGATCTGCTGCCATGAATCGCGCCAGCATCGGTGCAATGAGCTTTGCCGGATCGACAACTTTCTGGTCCGTCTCGCGGCCGAGGATCTCGGCATAGGCGGTCAGGTCACGGTGCAATGCCGCGGGGAGTTCCACCATGACCTTGACGGGTTTGTCGTCGGCGATTGGTCCCAGTTTCAGCTTGGCCATTTCAGCCTCCGTAAGGTTCGAGCACGAGATCGCGAGTGACGATCACGCGCACCGGGAATCCCGGTCGGATGGTGAGCGTCGGCGCTATGTTGAGCTGCCGCTGGACGATCTGCTGGCCTGTCTGGCTGATGCTGTCGGAAGCACCCTGGCGAAGGGCGCGCATGATGTCGCTCTCCTGGCCCGATGAGCCTGCCTGCGCCCCGATGCTCAGAACCGTGGAAAGTGCTGCAGCCTTGAACAACTCGCCCCAGTGATAGTCGACGCCGTCCTCGAGGCCAGCATAGCCCTCGGCGTCCGCGCCAGGCTCACGTTCCAGAACGATGGAGCGGCCGTCTGAAAAAATCAGTCTGGTCCATACCAGCAACACGCGACGCTGGCCAAAGCCGACACCATTGTCATACTGGCCGATGAGGCGCGTCCCCTGAGGAATGAGACGGATTTGTCCGGTGGGGCTGTCATAGACATTCTCCGTCACCTGCGCGGTAATCTGACCCGGCAGGTCGGAACGAATGCCGGTGATGAGGGCGGCTGCGATGACGGCGCCCGCCTGCAGGACGTTCTTCGACGCCGGCGCCGCGACACGATCCGACGAGACGGTGCGTTTGTCCGGTGGCTGATCGAGGAACGCGAGCTGGCAGTCCTGCGCCGAGGGCGTCGCCGGCTGCGGCGCGAGGCCTAGGCTGGAAAGGTCGGCCTGTGGCGGGGTGCCTGTTGTAGACTGAGTGGCAGTCGCCTCACCAGCAGGCCGCGTTTGCGTGGACGCGAACAGACGCGCGGTCCTCGCCGCTTCCAGTTCCTGCTCCCGGCGCTGCTCCTCCGGGTCCGGTCCAACGGGGCCTGTCGATGGCGCGAGGCCTCCATTTTGCGCGTTCAGGATCGGACGGCCGAGATCGCCCGGAAGCGGTGGGCCAAGCCTCGGAACGCCGGCATAGTCCTTTGGCAGGTCGGCAAGCCCATCGGGCGTCGAACGATTATCGGTTGAATACAGCTCCTGCCCCTGGCCTTGTTGACGGTTCTGCAGCGCATAAATCAGCGCGCCGCCAACTGCCAGGCTTGCGGCGAGCCCCAATCCGGCAAGCGCCTTGCGCGACAGACGCGTCACGCGCGGCGGCTCGGCGCGCAGCCGCATGGCCGCGGCAGGCTCACCTGTCAACGGACGGGCGTGATCTTCGGCTGGCTCCGCCCTTTCTGCGTCATGCATCGGCCCCAGGCCTTCTTCCTTCCCGGGATCCATTTTGTCGCTCATGATGACGACCCTCCCCTGTCTGTTCGGAGGTACGTCGCTGGCGGGGTCTCACCAGGGCCACGCATCCATGAAAATCGACTGCTCTTCACCCCATCGGTGCGGGAGACGCGGACGCGCTTCTGGTTCTTGCCGGCGCCGAAGCGCAACTCAGCGGCGGCAAACAGCCGATCGACGATGAGGTAGTTGCCGCGCACGCGATAGTTCACCAGATCCGACGTGTCGCCTTCCGGCCCAACCACGAAGAGTGGCGGCATCTCGCCCTGGCCGATGCCTCGGGGGAACTCGATGAACACCTGCTTGCCATCGTCGAAGGCCCGCAACGGCCGCCACGGTGCGCGATCGCCGGTCACCTCGTAGCGGAAATTGACGCGAGCGAGATCGATGCCCGTCGAGACCGGCTGTGCAGCCTCAGCCTGCTGGTTCTGCCTGCGCAAGGCGATGAGTTGGTCCTGCGGGTATTGCCAGGAAACCGATGCCATATAGGTCGACGGCGTCGAGCGCAGTTCCATGTGATAGGTGCGCCGATCGGTATTGATGACGAGATTGGTTATGAGTTCGGCGCGCGTCGGCTTGACAAGGATGTGGACTTGCTTGGCCTCGACGGCACCGCTCTCGGTATCGCCGATGATCCAGCGCACGGTGTCGCCGGCGGCGACGGGACCGGAGCCGACGAGCTGCTCGCCGGGCTGGAGCGCGATGTCGGTGATCTGCCCGGGCGAGGCATAGACCTGATAGAGCGCGCCATCGACGAACGGATAGACCTGCATCGAGTTGATGAAGCCGTTGCGCACAGGCTGGACGCGCGCGGCCGCGTTGGCCAGGTTCACGCGCGCGGTCGGATCAGTCGGTTCCGGCTCGGGCTTTGCGTCCTTGCCGACCGGCTTCAACTGGCCTGGAAGCGGCAGCGGCTTTGACAGTTCGACCACCTTGACGGGCGGGGGCGGATCGACGGCCTGCACGGCCGGGACCGGATCGTCATAGGAAATCTCCGGTGGCTTCTGCCTGGCGGCACAGCCCGCAAGCGCCGAAGTGCAAAGCAGAAGTGCTGGAAAGGCTATCTTGCGGAAAGCCGGCACTGCGTGGATGAGGAAAGTTGGACACCCCCAGTGGGCGGCCTTGAAGAGTGCGGGCGTCATTGTCCAAGCTCCTTCGACCAGTTGATGGCGTTGATGTAGATGCCGAGCGGGTTCTTCCTCAGCGCGTCGGCGTCGCGCGGAGGCTGCACGACAATGGTGAGAATGGCGGACCAGCGCTCCGTGGAAGCGAGGGAGCTGTCCTGATAGCGGCGTTCGACCCAGGCGATTCGGAAGCTCACCGGCGATGCGCGGATGACCGACGAGACATCGACCGCGACCTGCTGCTTACCGACCTTGGTGAACGGGTCATTGGCGCGCGCATAGTCGTTGAGAGCCAGCGCCCCGCCCTGCGTCGCGAAATCATAGGCGCGCAGCCAGTTCTGCCGCACGATTACCGGATCGGCGGGGATCGACCTCACCTGTTCGATGAAGTGCGCCAGGTAGAAGGCGATCTGCGGATCGTTCGGCTGATAGTCGCCGACCGCAGGGGCGACAGCCTGCGCCTGGCCGAGACGATCGACTTGCACAACCCAGGGCACGATCGAGCCGTTGGCGGATTGCCAGACGAGTGCGGCGGAGAAGCCCGCGGCGAGCGCCAGGGAACCGAAAGCCATGTAACGCCAGTTGCGCGCCTGCACGCGAGCCGAACCGATGCGCTCGTCCCAGACCTGCGCAGCGCGCTGGTAGGGCGTCTCGGGTTGTGGGGATTTGCCGTAATGCGTGGACGGTCGTTTGAACATGCTCAGTCTCTTTCAGAGAGGTTGATCGAGGAGCCGCCGCCATGGCTGTCACCACTGCGAACAGCGTGAGCGGCGGCCTGGACGCCATGGGTCATCTGTTGCGAGCGCTTCATGCGCTTTGCCCAGGCGGGCTGACTCTCGGTGGCGGAGGACGCGGCGGGAGCGGAGCCGGCTTCGGCGGCGTTCGCGCCGATTGTGCCAGCGGTGGATGATCCACCCGTCGTCTCGAAGGCAGCGCGAGCGCCCGACTGGTAGCTCTGCTTCATGCCGCCTGCCGCATTATTGGCCGCGCGCTTCAGCGGTGAGATAGCGCCCTGTGCGCCAGCGTTCATGACACCGCCGAGCCCGGATGCGACCCCGGAAAGGCCAGACTCTCCGGCCGCGCCGAGATTGTAGGCTGTGGATGCCCTGCCCGCGGTCGCGGCACCGCCACGGGCCGCCGCCGCGGCGCCGCCGCTGACAGCCGCGCCGCCGGACATGACGGCGCCGCCGGCCGCTGCGCCCACTGCTCCCATGCCGCCGGCGGCGAGCCCGGTGCCGACCGCCGCGCCCGCGCCGAGCTGCGGGCCGCCGGAGACGAGACCGTTGGCAATGCCCGGTCCAAAGATGCCAAGGCCGAGCAGCGACAGCGCGGCCAGCACGATCGCCATGGCATCGTCGATCGACGGCGTGTTGCCACCGAAGCCTGCGGTGAACTCGGAAAAGAGGGTCGAGCCGATGCCGATGATGACGGCGAGCACCAGCACCTTGATGCCGGACGAGATGACGTTGCCAAGCACGCGCTCGGCCATGAAGGCGGATTTGCCGAACAGACCGAAGGGGATCAGCACGAAACCGGCAAGCGTCGTCAGCTTGAATTCGATCAGCGTGACGAAGAGCTGGATCGCGAGGATGAAGAAGGCCAGCAGCACCAGCGCCCAGGCGAAGAACATGCAGGCGATCTGGATGAAGTTCTCGAAGAAGGACCAATAGCCCATCAGGTTCGAGATCGAGTCCAGCAACGGCCGGCCGGCGTCGAGCCCGGTCTGCGCCACCTTGCCCGGGCGCATGAGATCGTTGACGGTAAAACCCGTACCCGAGGCCTTCAGGCCAAGCCCAGCGAAGCTTTCGAAGACGATGCGGGCGAGATTGTTCCAGTTGGAGATGAGATAGGCAAAAACGCCGACGAACAGGGTCTTCTTGACGAGGCGCGCCATGATGTCGTCGTCAGCACCCCAGGACCAGAAGAGCGCAGCCAACGTCACGTCAATAACGATCAGGGTTGTGGCGATGAAGCCGACCTCGCCGCCGAGCAGGCCGAAGCCGCTGTCGATGTAGCGCGTGAAGACTTCGAGGAAATGATCGATGACGCCCATGCCACCCATGTCAGCGAGCCTCCGGCCGGGGCGGCTCGACCTGCATCGCGGGAGCGGTCACATCCATCCGCTCGCCTTCTTTCCGGTCGGCCGACGCCGCCACATTTGGAAACAGTGGTGTCGGCGCTACCGGAGCAGGCGCGGTTGCCGCGTCACGTTGACCGAGAAACCGGCGCCGGCTTTCTGCCCATGCCTTCAAGCAACCGGGATCGCGAGGACCGGCCTCGCCGATCCCGGAACAGCGGCGCAATTCGGACGCGAGCGGGTCTTGTGACTCGATGGAACGGTCCCGCGTCGCCAGGGCGTCAGGCTCATCGTCCTTGCTGCTCATCTCGATCGCGGTCACTGTCAAAGCGACCGCGATGAAGACGACCGCGCCGATGCGAGCGAGCATCTTGCCATCCATCGCGCCGGCCTCAGTTCTTGCCATAGAACATCTGCGCACTGCCGGACTGGTAGCCCGAGCCCTGCGTCAGGAAGCGGCGGCGCTGCTCGCGGCCCTGGTCGGCGGTGGTGGCCTGTTCGGCCGATTGCAACGCCTGCGCCCGACCGTTCGCGGCGACGACCGCGGTGAGATCGGCGAGCTGCTGCGCCTGGAGCGCGAGGAGCTGGTTGCCGGCCTGTGTTGCCTGAAGCGCGCCGGTCGCACCCTGGCTCTGGCCGACCAGCGCCGACATCTCACTACGGTTGGTGTCGATGTTGCCGACGACGCCCGCCTGCACACGCATGGCATCCTGAAGGCCACCAATCGTGTTGCCCCAGCGCGAGCGCGCCTCAGTGACGAGTTGTTGATCCGAAGCCGACAGCGAGACGTTGCCGTATTTCTGCTGGAAGGCCTGGTCGATCTGCTGGACGTCATAGGCAACGTTCTGCGCTTGACCGAGCAATTGCTGCGTACGCTGCACGGACTGCTGGAGCTGTTGCAGCGAGGAGAATGGCAGGCTTGCGAGATTACGGCTCTGGTTGATGAGCATCTGCGCTTCATTCTGAAGCGAGGTGACCTGGTTGGTGATCTGCTCGAGCGAGCGCGCTGCCGTCAGGACGTTTTGCGAATAGTTCGAGGGATCGAAAACGATGAAGGCGTGTGCCGGCGTCGCCAGCATCGGCGAGAGCGCGGCGGGAGCGACAATCAGGGCGGCAGCGAGCCGCATGGCAAGTGAACGACGCAGTTTCATGGGGACTTCTCCTGGTTGGTGAGGGCGGGGCTGGTTAGGGTGGGAACGAGTTCAGCGGCCCAGCCCACGTCGCGGTGGGTCAGCCAGGCTGCGAGGAACCCGTCGCGGCCGTGCTCGGCGACGATGCGGGCGATCGCGGCCTGGTCGGCCTTGGCGGATATAGCGCAAAGCGCGAGCGCCACATCCGACAAGCCGAGCTCGAACAGCCGGTTGCCGCGGCGGGACTGGCAGTAATAGTCGCGCTTCGGCATCGCCCGGGCGATGATCTCGATCTGCCGATCGTTGAGGCCGAAGCGGCGATAGATCGCGGTGATCTGCGGCTCGATGGCGCGCTCGTTCGGCAGGAGAAGCCGGGTGTGGCAGCTCTCGATAATCGCGGGCGCGATTGCCGAACCATCGATGTCGCTGAGCGACTGCGTGGCGAAGATGACGCTGGCGTTCTTCTTGCGCAGCGTCTTCAGCCATTCGCGGAGCTGGCCGGCAAAGCCCTCATCGTCCAGCGCAAGCCAGCCTTCGTCGATGATGAGAAGGGTTGGCGAGCCATCGAGCCGGTCCTCGATGCGATGGAAGAGATAGGAAAGGACCGCGGGCGCGGCACCTGTTCCGATCAGTCCTTCGGTTTCGAAAGCCTGGACCGATGCAGATCCGAGATGCTCGCGCTCGGCATCGAGCAACCGGCCGTAGGGACCCCCGACGCAATAGGGCCGCAATGCCTGCTTGAGATCATTTGATTGAAGCAGCACGACCAGACCGGTGATGGTGCGCTCGTCGACTGGCGCGGAGGCCAGAGAGCTCAAAGCCGTCCAGATATGCTCCTTGACCTCAGGGGTGATCGTCACATTCTCGCGCGTCAGGATCGCCACGATCCAGTCGGCGGCCCAGGCGCGCTCGGGGACATCATGAATGCGGGCGAACGGCTGAAGGCTGACGCTGTCGATCGCCCCATCACTGAGATCGCCGCCGAGATCATGCCAGTCGCCGCCCATGGCGAGTGCTGCCGCGCGGATCGAGCCGCCGAAATCGAAGGCGAAAACCTGCGAGCCAGCATAGCGGCGGAACTGGAGCGCCATCAGGGCCAGCAGCACGGACTTTCCCGCGCCGGTCGGGCCTACGATCAGCGTATGGCCGACGTCACCGACGTGAAGCGAAAGCCGGAACGGGGTCGAGCCTTCGGTCTTGCCGAAGAGCAGAGGGGGCGCTGCAAAATGCTCGTCCCGCACCTCGCCCGCCCACACCGCGGAAAGCGGGATGATGTGGGCGAGATTAAGGGTGGAGATGGGTGGTTGACGGACGTTGGCGTAGACATGACCCGGCAGGCTGCCGAGCCAGGCGTCGACGGCGTTGATGGTTTCGATCATTGCCGTGAAATCGCGGCCCTGGATGATTTTTTCGACCCGGCGCAGTTTTTCGTCGGCGATGCCGGGATCATCGTCCCACACCGTCACCGACGCGGTGACATAGGCCATGCCGGCATAGTCGGCGCCGAGTTCCTGCAGCGCCATATCGGCATCGGCGGCCTTGTTTGCGGCGTCGGTGTCCACGAGGACGGATGCCTCGTTGGTCATCACCTCCTTGAGGATCGCGGCGACCGATTTGCGCTTGGCGAACCATTGACGCCGGATCTTTGTCAGCAGCCTGGTCGCATCCGTCTTGTCGAGCAGGATCGCGCGTGTCGACCAGCGATACGGGAAGGCCAGCCGGTTCAGTTCGTCGAGCAGGCCCGGCGTGGTCGCGGTCGGGAAACCCGTGACCGTGAGAATGCGCAGATGCGACGCGCCAAGCCGCGGCTCGAGCCCGCCGGTCAGCGGCTGGTCGGCCAGCATGGCATCGAGATACATCGGCGTTTCGGGAACGCGGACACGGTGGCGATTGGTCGAGACGCAGCCATGCAGATAGGTCACCGTCTCGGCGTCATCGAGCCAGCGGCACTCCGGCATGAAGGCTTCGACAAGGCGCAGGACGCGGTCGCTGCGATCGGCGAACCCGGTCAGCACCGCGTTGGGGTCGAGGCCCTTCTTCTCGCGGCCTTCGTAGAGCCAGCTTTCCGCGCGCGCCGTGTCCTCGGCGGGCGCGAGATAGGTGAGCGTAAGAAAGTAGCTGGACTCGAAATGCGCGCCGGTCTCCTCAAAGCCCGCCTTTCGCTCCGCATCGACAAGCGTGGAGGCCGCATCCGGAAAGCGGCTGTCGGGATAACGGGTCGAGGCATGGCGCTGCGCCTCCATGAAGATCGCCCAGCCGGAGCCGAGGCGGCGGAAGGCATTGTTGAGCCGGCCGGCGACGGCGACCAGTTCGGCCGGAACGGCGCTGTCGAGATCGGGGCCGCGGAAACGCGCGGTGCGCTGGAAGCTGCCGTCCTTGTTTAAGACGATGCCGGCGCCGACCAATGCCACCCAGGGCAGGAAGTCGGCGAGCCGGCTGCTACGATTGCGATATTCGGCAAGGTTCATCATCGGTGCGACCTCGCTCAGACCGTGAGATGCGCCGGGATGCGCAGGTGCCGGCGAACGACGTCGACGAAAAGCGGATCGCGCTTGGCGGCCCAGACGGCGGCAACATGGACGATCGCCCAGATTGCGAGGCCGACGAGCCACAGACGCAACCCCAGCCCCACGGCGCCCGCGAGCGTCCCGTTCATGATGGCAATGGCGCGCGGGGCGCCACCGAGCAGGATCGGCTCGGTCAGCGCGCGGTGCACGAGGACCGCATAACCCGGCACTGCGTAGTCCGGCATTGACCCGCCCTGTTCGACCGAACCCACCATCAGATCAGCGCTCCGCCGCCGAACGAGAAGAACGACAGGAAGAAGCTCGACGCCGCGAAGGCGATGGATAGGCCGAACACGATCTGGATGAGCCGGCGGAAGCCGCCCGACGTGTCGCCGAAGGCGAGCGTCAGGCCGGTGACGATGATGATGATCACCGCCATGATCTTGGCGACCGGGCCTTCGATCGACTGGAGGATCTGTTGCAGCGGCTGTTCCCACGGCATCGACGAGCCGGAGGCAAAAGCAGGCGCCGCCATCACCAGGATGAGCGTGGGAACGGAAACGGTCATGGCGAGACGATGGCGCGCGAGGCGCAGGCGTTGGGTCACGGATTTTCTCCTTCAGGGCTTTGGATGAGCAAGGTTGTCGGGCTGTCGTCGCTCTCAAGGACGGCTGGCGCGACCCGGTAATCACCGTCCGGGCGAAGGCCGTCGACACGGGCGAGTTCGGACAGCCGGCGCGCGGAGCCGCGGCCGGAAAGGACGGCAACCAGGTCGATCGTTTCGGCGATCAGAGCGCGTGGAACCGTGACGACGGCTTCCTGGATGAGCTGTTCCATCCGGCGCAGCGCGCCAATGGCGCTGCCGGCGTGGATCGTGCCGAGGCCGCCGGGGTGGCCGGTGCCCCAGGCCTTGAGCAGTTCGAGCGCCTCGGCCCCGCGCACCTCGCCGACCGGAATGCGGTCAGGGCGCAGGCGCAACGATGAGCGAACAAGATCAGATAGAGACGCGACGCCGTCTTTCGTGCGCATCGCCACGAGATTGGGTGCTGCGCACTGCAGTTCACGCATATCCTCGATGATGACGACGCGATCGGCGGTCTTGGCCACTTCAGCGAGCAGCGCGTTGATCAGCGTGGTCTTGCCCGTGGATGTGCCGCCAGCGACCAGAATGTTCGCGCGGTTGGCAACGCCCTGTCGCAGCGCCTCCGCCTGGCGCACCGACATCATCCCGGCCGCGACATAATCTTCGAGGGTGAAGATGGCGACGGCGGGCTTGCGGATCGCGAAGGCGGGCGCCGCGACGACGGGAGGAAGAAGCCCCTCGAACCGCTCGCCCGTCTCGGGTAGCTCGGCCGAGACGCGCGGGGCGCCGGCATGGACTTCGGCACCGACATGATGAGCAACGAGGCGAACGATGCGCTCGCCGTCAGCTGCCGACAAACGTTCGCCGGTATCGGACAACCCCTCGGACAGGCGATCTATCCACAAACGCCCATCGGGGTTGAGCATCACTTCAACTACGCCCGCATCGTCGAGATAGCTCGCGATCGCGGGTCCGAGCGCCGTGCGCAGCATGCGTGCGCCGCGCGCCAGACCTTCTGAATTGTAAGGCGAAGCTGCCATCCTGTCCCCGTTTCGATCCGGGGAACATCGGCGGCCCCCGGACGGGGATGATTAAGAGAACCGCAGCTCGAGTGGTTTCAACACCTATATCGAGGCGTAGTAGCGTGGCGTGCAAATACAGGCGATCGGCGGTGCCGATGTAAACGGCGCAAGGCGACGATTATTTGTTCTGCTTTAGGTACTGGCTTAGAGAGCCGACGCCGGCGCGCTGCAACACCGTCGATAGCTTCGCGTCGCTGCGAATCCCAGCTGCGAAATTGTCGCCGTAGGTCTGACGAAGGGTGTCCACCTTCGTGTTCCCATGCTTTTCGCTAATCCTACCGTCCTGGTCGCGGTGGCGCCCATCCAAACCTGGAAAATCAATTGTCCGCTCGGCGGCAAAGCCGTCTGATCAAGCGGCCTCAGCACGAGCTGACCGTCGAGGCTTGTGGCGAACCACCACGTCGACCTTGTAGTCGAGCCGGTCCAGACAGCGAACCAGCCTGTCTATTGAAAACTTACCCGTGCGCCCGGTGGCGATCGCGGAGACGTCGGGCTGTTTCATTCCGAGCAGTTCAGCCGACTTCGCCTGGGTCAGGCGCCGGCGCTTGATAATGGCGCGGATCTCGCGGGCCAACTTGGCTTTGAGCAATTCCTCTTCGGGATTGTCAAAGCCGAGGTCCGCAAACACGTTGCCGCTGCTCATTTCGGCGGTGATGTCTTCTGTCATGACTTTCTTCCTTTCCCATAGTTTTCGCGGTAGTGCGCCTCGGCCGCCTTCAATCGCACTGTCACGAGATCGATTTCGTGCTTGGGTGTCTCCCTGCCCTTCTTCGACTTCTTCTGGAAGCAATGAAGCACGTAGATCATCCCGGCAAAGCGCACGGCATAGACGGCCCGGTAGGTATCTCCGTCGAAGTCGTCGACCACCTCGAGGATGCTGCGGCCCCCAAAGCCTTTCAGGGCTTTGACAGCCGGGTGCTCCTCACCATTCTGGGCGTCGTTGATTGCGACACCCATCAACCGGCGAACATCGACCGGAAACTCGCGCAGGTCGCCCTTCGACGACCCCATCCATACTGCGGGCTTTTGGTTTTTCATTCTCCCTTGCCTTATAGCATACAGACTATAATTTTCAACGAAAAATCCTGACATCGCTCACGGCCATTTAGCCCACGGGCCTGCCCGGTTGGTGTGTTTCCAGGCCTCCATCGATGTCCTCGGAGATTTCCTGTCGAAGCTTTGGACCTTTTGCCAGGCGCCGGCCGAGTGCGGCGACAAAGGCATCATAGCGCTCGCCCGCCTTGGCATGGGCAGCCTGCGCCGCGGGCTCGGGCAACGCTGGTGTTGTCGCCAGCCAGAAGCGAACGAAAACGGCGAGCGTCTCCACCGCAATTCCAACATCGCGCTCCTGGCGTGCCATGCGGCGATCGAGCTGGTCAAGCCGCTTGGTGATCGCAGCCTCCTGTCGCTCGGCGGCATCGGGTGAGAGGAACGACTCGATGGCCGCCTCGGCGACGAGTGACCGTGAAAAATCACGGCGCGCCGCATGTTCGGCCAGCCTGCTCATGACCTTCGGATCGAGATAGACGGACAGGCGTTGTTTGCGCTGTGCCTTTGCCATCGCAGCCTCACATATCCACGTCGTCGCCGGGATCGAGCGACGCCTGCCGCGCAATGCCTTGCATGAGGCGCGTCAGTCGACGATTGCGGGCAACATCGTCCTCGACGTCGTCGAGGTGATCGATCTCGAATTCGTTCTCGGTCGAAGACTTCACGACCAACTCGACGCGACTGAGCTCAGGTTGCCGCCGACGCTCGGATTCGGTTGGATCCTCATCCGCGGCGGCGGCGGCCGACGTGGCTTCGGCAATCCAGGGACCCGAAGGCAGAGGCAGTTTCGTCCAGTCGTCGGGTTTCCCCTCCACTGCCGCCACCAACGCCGGAGGCGGCAGGATACGTTCCCGGAAGCGAGCATCCTCATGATAGCGCGCCTTTTTGGCGCGGATCGGCGGCGCACCCGAGACCATGACAATCTCGTCGGTGGACGGCAGTTGCATCACCTCACCCGGCGTGAGGAGCGGGCGAGCCGTCTCGGAGCGGGAGACCATGAGATGACCGAGCCACGGCGACAGCCGGTGGCCGGCATAGTTCCTCATGGCCCTCATCTCGGTCGCTGTTCCCAGCGCGTCGGACACCCGCTTGGCGGTGCGCTCATCATTGGTGGCAAAGCTTACCCGGACGTGGCAGTTGTCGAGGATCGAGTTGTTGGCGCCGTACGCCCTCTCGATCTGATTGAGGGATTGAGCGATCAGGAAGCTTTTCAGCCCGTAGCCGGCCATGAAGGCGAGCGCCGACTCGAAGAAGTCGAGGCGGCCAAGCGCCGGGAACTCGTCAAGCATCAAGAGCAGCCGGTGCCCTTTCGCCCTCGCCTGCAGATCTTCAGTCAAGCGGCGACCGATCTGATTGAGGATCAGGCGAATGAGCGGTTTGGTCCGGTTGATGTCGGACGGCGGCACGACGAGGTAGAGTGTCGTCGGATGCTTGTCCTCGACAAGGTCTGTGATGCGCCAGTTGCAGCGGCGCGTGACCTCGGCCACGACAGGATCGCGATAGAGGCCAAGGAACGACATGGCGGTGGAGAGCACGCCGGAGCGCTCGTTGTCTGATTTGTTTAGTAGCTCTCGCGCGGCGCTGGCGATGACCGGGTGCGGACCCGCTTCACCCAGATGCGCCGTTTTCATCATCGCCGACAGCGTTGATTCGATCGGACGCTTTGGATCGGAAAGGAAACCGGCAACGCCGGCAAGCGTCTTGTCCGGCTCGGCGTAAAGCACATGTAAGATCGCGCCGACCAGAAGGGCATGGCTGGTTTTCTCCCAATGGTTCCGCCTCTCGAGCGAGCCTTCCGGATCGACCAGGATGTCGGCGATGTTCTGAACGTCGCGGACTTCCCATTCGCCGCGACGCACCTCAAGCAGCGGGTTGTAGGATGAGGATTTCGGATTGGTTGGATCGAACAGCAAGACACGGCCATGCCTGGCGCGGAAGCCCGCGGTGAGCTGCCAATTCTCGCCCTTGATATCGTGAACGACGGCTGAGCTCGGCCAGGTCAGCAGTGACGGGACGACGAGGCCGACACCCTTGCCCGAACGTGTGGGCGCAAAGCACAGCACGTGCTCCGGTCCATCGTGGCGCAGATAGGCGCCGTCAAACCGCCCAAGCACCACTCCATCGGAGCCGAGAAGGCCAGTTGCCATGACCTCCTGCTTGTCGGCCCAGCGGGCGGAGCCGTAGGTCTCGACCTTCTTGGCCTCGCGTGCCCGCCAGACCGACATGCCGATGGCGACGGCGACGCAGGCGAAACCGCCGGAAGCCGCGATAAAGGCTCCCTCCACGAAGATCGACGGCGCGTAGGCATCGAAGCCATACCACCACCAGAAGAAGGACGGCGGAAGGTAAAACGGAAAGCCCAGGACATGGAACCATGGCCTGCCGAGCTCGGGCTGGAACGCCAGGCGCCAGGCCACCCATTGCGTCGCGCTCCAGGTGGTGATCAGCACGATCATCAAGACCGCGAGGATCTGGCCCCAGAGTATTTTGGTGGCGGACATAGAAGCGGTCCTTTCTTCACAATGAGGTTAGAGACCGAGGCTCCGCTTGCGGGCGAAGCTCCAGTCGATGCTGCCGTCATCGCGAGCGATGCCCGAGACGTGGCGGCCAAGATGCTTTTCGAGAGACGGCGTCCAGGGCACCAGCTGGAAACCGAGGCCGTCATCGATCATGGCGAAGCGGCCCGACGCGAGCGTGAAGCGCTGCCGGTAGGAACCGGTGACATATTCGCCGCCGCGGGCGCGGTTGAAAGGTTGGCCGGTTTCGGCCGAGAGCTTTTCGCCGAGCGCCTCCAACTCGCGGCGACGCAGCGTGTCGATCAGGTTGCGGGTGAAGGTTGTGCGTTGGCCATGGCGCTCGCCGAGGCCCTGTTCGACCAGATGGTCGGCGCGGCGCTGCATCGCCTGCCGTACCTCGGCACCGAAGCCGCCTTGCGACAACGCAATCGGTTCGCGGGCGATGTTCTGGCGGTCAAGCCAGGTCGCGCCGGCGGCGGTGACCTGCCGCTCAATGTCGAGATCGGAACGGACAGCGAGCGCCACGCGCCCATGTCCCTGCGCGTCATGGAACTTGCGCAGCTCGATGATCGAACCCGGAGCGCTGTCGCCGGCGGCATCGAGGTCGGACAGCTTGATGTGATGTGTGCGGCCGTCGGTGCCATCGACCACGGCGTATGCGGTGCCTTTCAGTTCATCATCGAGGCCGCGGTCGACCAGCCGACCGACGATCGGCGTGTCGAGGCGCTCCGCCGCCAGCACATAGTTCGCCGAGCCGCGCTCGATGCCCTGCTCTGTCAGGGCGCGGTGCATCCGCTTGATGATGTCACCGCGCTCGCCAAGCTCGCGCAGCGTTGCCTCGGCCTTGTCGTCGATCATCCATTGGCCCGGGTTGACCTGTTCGGCAAGGCCAAGGGTTTCGAGCTTGCGTACCCGCCCGACCTTCAACACGTGATACTCGTCGGGCTGGGCGTTCGCGGCGGTGGCAAGGTCGATGACGCCAGTGTCGCGGCCGTCGCGAACAAGCTGCCGGTCAAGCTGGGTCCAACGCTCGGCTTCGACCTGGCGCTGCAGATTGCGATGGATGTCGAGATCGCTGCGCGGGCCGAGCTCCTGGGTAACAAGATCGGCCGCACGGGCGCGCATCCCCTCCTTGATGTAATCGCGCGAGATCACAAGATCCTGCCCGTCATCAGTGTGGCCGCGCAAAATGATGTGAAGGTGCGGGTTGTCGGTGTTCCAGTGATCGACGCCCGCCCAATCGAGCTTCGTGCCGAGGTCCTTTTCCATCTGCCCCATCAGATCGCGGGCGAAGGATTTGAGGTCCGCCATGTCGACGGCGTCTTCCGGCGAGACGATGAGGCGGAAGTGGTGCCGATCATCGCCGCACCGCTCGGCGAAAGCGCTGCCATCCACCTCCCCGCCTTCCGGCCCGAACAGCCTTGCCTTCTCCCCGTCACGGGTGACGCCCTCGCGGCGCAGATAGGTGAGATGGGCGGCAAGCGGGGCGCCGCGCGCGTGATGGCGCACCAGCCGTGTCTTGATGATCACGGTGCGCGAGCGGCTGGTGAGGAGACGATTGGCGCGCACGCTCGCCGAGCGGCCACGCCCGAAGGTCGAGCGATTGCCCGGACTGATCCGACCTGAGCGAGAGATACGGGCGCCGGCCTTCTGGGCGGCGGCAAGCGCTTGCGAGATGAAGGGCCTGGCGCGCTGGACGCTGGACGAGCGGATACGGCCGGGGCGGATGCGGAAACCATCCTCGCTGGTCATGGCGAAGGCCCCGAACATCGTGTTAAGGCATGGAAATCACAGGGAAATCGGTGTTCCGGCGCGGTACGCCGCCTGTTAGCACCTCGCGGAAATGCAGTATAACCTATTGAAATAACACAACCGATCGACGCTGCACCTCGCGGCCTTTTATCTCGCCATCCCTCTTCGTCCTCTCTCACGGCCAACCCTCCCGCCGCAATTTCCGCGACGGAACAGGTCGGAATGCGATTGACCAGGAATGCTGACATCATTGCGGAGTCGCGGCGAAGGTCTGCACAAACGGACTACGAATAGCGGGGTTCGGAACTGATACGCCTTCACTGCGCGAGCCGTCCGGTTGCGGTACGAGCGCCGTAAGATCGGTGACCGCTTTGTCCACCGGTGCTCGTACGGTGGGTGAACGGATCGCCGTGAAGACGGTCTCTACGGGAACATTAGTCTCGCGCTCACCCTGCAGAGTCGAGCTATTCCGTGTGTTCACGACGTGCGCGAAAATCGCCGCTTCGAGTGCGCTCGCCCTGCCCGCTCCTTGACGTGCGCTCATCGGAATGGGAACCGAACCATTGATCAGAGGTGCCAGTTTCCTGACGTAGTCGATCGTCTCGCGCGGCAGCGGCCGGCCGGTAACAAGATGCTCTTCGTATCGCCCAGGACCGGCATTGTAAGCAGCGAGGAAGCCGTTGCGGCCGAAGCGGTCGAGCATCTCGCGCAGATACGCTGCACCTGCAAAAATGTTGTCGCGCGGCTGATAAGGATCGTCACCGAGGCGGTACTTGGCGCGCAGTTCCTCCCATGTCGCCGGCATGATCTGCATCAAGCCCATCGCGCCCTTGCTCGACACCGCATGGACATCACCAACGCTCTCGACATGCATGACGGCGCGAAGCAGCCGTTCGGGAATGGCAAAGCGTTTGGCAGCCTCCCGGATATGCGCCGACCAAGGATCAGAGGACGAGATGGCACTGCCGGAGCGCGCTGGCCGCTCACGATGCGCGGAAGGCTCTGCACAGACAGTAGACGGTGGGAGGGCGAGCATGACGCTTGCAGACAGTGCAACAATGCCTCGGCGGACAAAAGCACATGCACCACGATCCCGACGCGCCTGCAGCCTGCCACCGTGCTCGCTCCCGTCAAGGGCAAGGCTTCGCCGGCCGAACCTGCTTTCCGCAAATTGTAGCGCGATCGGCGTCCGCAGCGATTGGCAAGCGTCCGGCCACCCTTGACCTTCGCTGCGCGCGGCGGCCGCCTGACAGGCGATCGGGTCGAAGGGTTTGACCGGCGCCCGATCGATCAAAGGGTTTGACGCAGAAGGGCCGCTGAAGCGCAATCGGAGCATCCGATCAGCTTCGCGCGTCGCGCTTCGACTGCCGGCTCCAGTGCAAGGCCCAGACCTTTTTCTCGGATTCGGACTGAAACAGATTGGCGTGGATCGCCTGAGTGAAGGACGGATCATCGATGGAGACCGAGAGATAGTTGCCGGCTTTCTCGCCGGTGCGATCCCATGCCGCGCCGATCTCCATGCCTTCGCAGAAGACGCGATGGTCTGGCGCATTTTCCGCGTCCGATTTCTCGGCAGGCAGGATGGTGAGTTTCGCGTCGAGCGTCAGCGTCGAGATGTTGCCGAAGAAGCCGTCATCGTTGCGGGTGAAGGTGCCAATCTGGGCCATTGGGGTGCTCCTTTCATGAGCGTTGATGAGGGTTGGCGCGAGGTGTCACGGCTCGCCAGGGACCGGTTTGTCGGCATCCGGCACCGGAGAAGTGCGGTCGTTGGTCCAGATCGGGACTGCGCGGCCGATGATCGAATTGAGCGGAAGTGGGCCGAAATACCTGCCGTCGAAACTGTCAGCCGAGTTCCAGTTCATGAGGAAGACTTCGTCATCGGCAATGGTGCGACAGCCGTGCCAGACGGGCAGCGATCGGCCGCGACTGTCACGCTCGCGCGCATGTCCCAGGGTCACACCATGGGTGACGATGGCGGTGCCTTTCCGGCAGACTATTGCGCCTGCGAGTGCCAGTACGTGCTTCAGTAGCGGCACGCCGTTCGGCAGGTATCCGCGCTGGGCAAGAAGATCCGCTAGTGGCTTGGGCGGCATGACGACGGCGATATCGGAAACGCCGATCCTGTGGATCTCGACGCGGTAGAGCCCGGTGGCGACGCTCGCTGACGCATTCCAGATGAACTTCGGTCGATGATCGATCCATGCCGGCGCGGCGACGATGACCGCGCCGCCGAACATCGCGACGATGATCGTTGCGCGCATGCTCATGGCTCAACTCGGCGGCGGAGGAGCCATGCCTCATGGCGCTGGCGTGTGTAGGGCCTGGGTGTCTCGCGAGCGGCGAGCCGGCTGTGGGCATGCCGCCAGTAGTCCGGTGACACATCGATGGGATCGATGCCGGTCGTTTCGATAGCGTCGATAATTTTCAACACCTTCTCGACGCTCGGCCATCCGATAGCTGTAAGCAGGATGTCAGCGCCAGGCCGCACATAGGCGACAGTCGAGCAGCGCTCGCCGGTGGCGACAGCGCGCAGGATATCGATACGCGAAGCGACAGTGCCGAAGTCGTTCGCGGTCCAGCGAACGAAGGCGAAGATGCAGCCTGGCGTAAAGGAGACGACACGACGGCTACGGTCGATAGCCCTGTTTGCAGCAACCTTGCCGAACCGGATGTAGTTCTCGATCCGCTTCTTCAGCCACACCAGTTCGACGTGGGTGAGATTGCTCATGCTGGCCTCCGTGACAGGAGGCCAGCAGCAAGCTTCGCGAAGCGGAGGACGGAGAAGACAGCCGTGCCCCACCAGGAACAAGGGACATCGATTATTCTCGGCCTGGCCGAAAAATCACGGCTCCGCTGTCGTCCACAGCCTCTTGGATCAGCGCTTTCCGTTAGAAAGAATCCGAAGGATTCACAGTTAGAAACGTTAGAGGAGCCGCTTCGGTAATCGGCGCAACGACTTAAGGCCGATTCCGGTTCCTGATAGCACGGGTATCCGGTTCCCGATGGCACGGGAGTTGCGGTTCCTGATAGCACGGGCTTGTCCACAGTCATTTCACAGCCCTGGTGGTGCGGCCACGTGGCGCGCACGGCGTTGCGCTGGCGCTCGCGAATGGATCGACCGGGTTGAGTTGGAAGTTCAGGCGTGACCGACCGTCGGGATCGACGGAGAGTGCCAGCCGGTAGCCCGGCAGTGGCTGGCGACGCACGATCTCGCGCAGGTCGAAGGTGAAGCGCTTGAAGGGCGACAGGCTGCCGGACTTCACGTGGAGATGGCGGAGATCAAAGCTCCAACCGTAGGTCTGGCGGCCACCGTGCTTGCGAACGAGACGGTAAAGCCAGCGCTCCAGGCCGCCCGTTAGCCCGAAATATTGGCGGTCGATCGTGAGAATAAGGGCATCGTCGATGACGCCGGCATAGAACCAATCAGGCAGGATGAGCTCGATGCCAAGTGGGCGCCCGCTGACGTCCATTCGCTCTTTCCATTCATTGATCCAGGAGAAGCGATGTCGCCGCCGCTCGGATGACTGGCGGATAGATGTGGCGACCGTCGTCGATTGCAGGCGGTCAAGCGCGGCTTTCAGCCTGTCATAGGAGTGAGCGGAGTCACCACGCTCGATGAACGAAAGGATCTCATACGGCGTGGCCGCCATCAGACGCGACGTGCGAAGGCCTTTGTCTCTTGCGTCGACAATCTGACTGGCTGCCCAGATCAGGATGTCGGCGTCCCAGATCGTCGCCATGCCGTGTTCGACCGTCGCTTCAACGCGGATCGTGACCTCGCCCATACGAAAGTCGATCGGTGTCACGCGGCGGGATTTGGCGAGTGAGAAAAATGGCCACGACATCAGGTCTTGCGCATCGCGTGGCGTAATCACACTGGGGCGTGCGCGGAACAGATCAAGCTGCCCCTGATCGGTCGAGCGAAGCTGCATTTCCTTTTGCCCCGCAGTATCAGGAGACGCGATGGCGCCGGCCGGCATAGGCCGGCGCGCGGGCGGCATGCGGCTTGGCAGGCGGAACAAAGGTCGCGTTGGCATCGCTGGTGGACGTGCGCGCACCAAGCTCGATCCAGGCGTGCAGATCGTCGATGTCATAGAGGACGCGACCACCGACCTTTCGGTATTTTGGTCCGGTGCCATACGTCCGGTGCTTTTCCAGCGTACGAGCGCAAAGGCCGACGATTGGTGCCGCCTCCTTCGTTCGCAGGTATTTTTGGGGCGCGTCCGCGGGACCCTTCGACATCGCTCGATCTCCGTTCGGTTTTGCTGTCGTCCTGGCCTGCCGGGACGCGCGAAACGGACGATGGTCGAATTGAGGAGAAGCAAGGGAGGGCAAACATCGGAGGATGTGTTTTCGCTACCCATTCGAAAACGGCTTCAGCGATCGGGTTTTCGGCTTCGGCTGTGAGGATAGAAGAGAAGGTCGCGGTAGCCGCCGGCCACAAGACGATCCGCCCTTCGCAGGATCGCCCGAACCTTGTGCCGAAGATGATGATCGCGCCAGTCTCGCGGCGCGATCGCCTCTCGTGACAACAGCACCTCCGCGATCTCGCGATAGGTGGCGCCCTCGCGCCGGCCATCATGTACGCGCAGATTGAGAATGTGCCTCGTCTTCGTCTGCTTCGGCAGCGCGCCGTAGGCAGGACCGGGCGGCCGGCCGTTCAGCGCCCGCCAGAACCGACGCGCTGCGTCGAGCCGCGTCTCGAATGCCGCATCGAGTGGCAGGATGATGGCGTTGAATTCTGACGCGCCGCTACAGATGTCAGTAACGAGATTATTTGTTCCGGTCGATGCCGGCCAAAGAATATGAAGCTCGTCGGCCGCAGCGCTGCCGAGTCTGGAAAGTTGAACAGTCTGATGCGAAGGGCTGACTGATGGTCGGATTTGCGTGGCTCGCAGCACGCGCGGCGACGCCTGTTCCGTCCAGACGATGTTCCCAGCTAATGGACGCCCGTCTCCGGTGACTGTGAAATCGCGCCCCCCAACGAGCGATGAAGTCGGGCAGACCAAGAGGTTCTACGGAACCTGGGAGATGTGACGAAAGCTGGCTGCACTCGGCGACGAAATCGTCGTTCCGGATCAGATATTCGGCAGCGAACTCCGCAGGCTCGTAGCCTTGCATGTGCGCGTAGGCTGCCGGATCGGTCCAATCGCCTCGCAATGTGCCAAGTCCTCTCCCGGTACCCGCATCAGGCTGCGGGCTTCGGAATGAGCATCCCTGCCGATACGCAAATCGGGTAGTTGGAGAGTCGGCAAACCGCTGTGCTGATTCAGCAAACCATGGCCTGGGACTCTCAGTGTGGCGCACCGCCGGCCAGAAGATATCGGTAGCCGTTCGTCGTCATCCAGCGGGCGCGGGCAAGATGCGTCTCCCATGATCGGAACGCCCGCTCCGGTTCCTCAGCCGGGTCTATATGCAGGACAATCCTGGCCACCTCGCGCCAGTCCGCATCTTCAGCCGCTGCGTCGAGCAGGCGGATATAGGTGAGCAGCCGCTCCTCATCATACCCGGTCAAGATCGAGGAATCTGGAGCAACGTCGGCAACGTCGGGATCAAGCAGTGGTCTGAGCAAACGCGATTTCCATCCTTGAAGGCACTTTGTCGAGAATACTCCGTGGTTGAATACTCGACAAGGCGTTGCACTCCCGCCCATGGAAATTCGTGAGGTGTTTGCGCGCAATCTGAGGCGGCATCGGCAGGCGGCTGGGCTTTCGCAAGAAGAGCTGGCCCACCGCGCGGAAGTCGATCGCACCTATATCAGTGCGTTGGAACGCAGCGTCTACGGCGCGACGATCGACGTCGTCGACAGGCTGGCAAATGTTCTCGGGATTGAGGCCGCGGACCTTCTAAGGCGACCTCCATTGCGCGTCACAAAATAGAGGGCAAATCGCCCCATTTGTCTTTGTTGGCACTCATGACATCAGTTGCATCGCGAGCCGGGCGGAGCCCGGCGAGCGGCCGCCGTGTTTCAAAAGCAGCCGCACGCGCCGACCCCGATGATCTGGTCCCTAGATATTCTTATGCTATGACGGTCCCGTTGATACGGCGGATCTGAAAGGCCGCGCGGCGAGACGTTCGCTGCGCGGCCTTTCGTTTGATCATGCCGCCCGTTCCAACAAGGCCTTCGCCCTGCCTTCAAGCTCCAGTCGGCTATCCTGATGCGCCTTGCTGCGGGCGTGCGCAGTCATGCCCTGCACGAAATCGAAGACGCTTTCGGGCGGGCGGCCCTCCTCCTGCAAAACTGCCTCGATGATCCTGCCTGTTTCGCCCTTGGAGAAGCCGCGCTTGCGCAGGAAGGTTTCGCGATCCTCGCCGGTGCGGGCGACGATCTTCTCGCGCGCGGCCTTGATCCCAGCGATGAACGGCGCGGGGCTTGAGTTCGCGAAGCTTGTCAAAGCGGGCGCTGCCTCATGAGCGAAACGAAGTGCTGCGAACTTCGAATGCCGGATACTGATTTCTTCAAAGCCTTCCACACCCCACAAATTGCGGTTCATGCAAACGGCGCGGAGATAGAAACTCGCAATGCCCAGCGTCTTGCTGCCGACCTCGGAATTCCAGCAATAGAAGCCACGGAAATACAAATCAGGCTCTCCATTCGGCAGGCGCCCGGCTTCGATCGGATGCGAGTCATCCACCAGAAACAGGAACACGTCTCGGTCGCTGGCGTAGAGCGTGGTGGTGTCCTTGGTGATGTCCACGAAAGGATTGTGGGTCATGGTCGCCCAATCAAGAACGCCCGGCACCTTCCACATGGTGTCGCCGGTTCCGTTGCCCGCTATCTTCATGACGGCGGCGACAAGCTCATGGTCCCAGATGCGGCCATAGTCCGGACCAGTGACGGCGCGAAGCTCAACGCGCCCGTCCTCCGTCTCGAGGGTCTTCATTAACTCGGCGACTTATCTGAACAGTCAAGCTGTCTCAGGCGGATTTTGCGGAGGCATTTGCCTGAAGATCCGCGCACTTCGATCGGTCTGGGGCGCGTGAGACAGATTCCAGGGGTGGTGCGAGCGCCATGCGGCTGCTCAACCGATCGAGTTTGAGGGCCTATGCGGCGCCCCGGACCTTGTGTTGGCGAGCGCCCGCCTGCTCGGCGTGCATCCAGTCGGCGATCTGTTGCGCCTTAGCCGCGGCGGTGAAGATGGCCCGCTTGTCGGCACGAAGCACTTCGAGCCAGGACGCGACATAGGCGGCGTGATCGGGCCGCGGCTCGACACTGAGGTTGAGGTCGGCGCAGATCATGGCGCTCAGGAGTTCGACCGTGCATTCCTCCATGGCGTAGGCCGCCGAGCCGAAACGTCCGGAGAGATCGCGGTCGAGGCGATGGCTGACGCCGGAGGCATGCCCGCATTCATGGAGCAGCACGGCGTAGTAGGCGACGGCATCGCGGAAGCAGGCAAACTCGGGCATCTGCACGTGATCCGTGGACGGTCTGTAGTACGCTCGTGAGCCGCCGTGCCGGATGTCGATGCCAAGCGCCGCACAGAACCGCTCGGCCTGCTCGATACGCTCTGCCTCGGGCAGCACCGGCATCTCGGGCGGCGTGTAGCCATCGACCTGGGCGCAATTGAAAACCGTGTAGCCGCGGGCGAACATGCGCCGGGCAGGCTCGTCGCGATCTTCGTCGCCGTCCTCGGCGTCGGCCTCGCCGTGGCGATCGGCAATCTTCCAGAACACGACCAGATGGCCGCGCTCGCCCTTGCGGACCTGGGCGCCGAGTGCCTGCCACTGGCGATAGGTGCCCCAGATGCCGGCGGGATAGCCGACCCCGTGAGCCGCGGCCCAGAGTGCGATGACGTTGACGCCGCGATAGGCCTTCTGCGAGGCGACGTTGACGGGCGTGGTGATGGCCGATCCGTCATGGTGCCAGGGCATCCGATAGTCGTCGGCGCCGGCCTCGATGGCGGCGATGATCTGGCTGGTGACGCGCTCGTAGATGTCGGTCCGGGTCTCATGTGTGCGATTCGTGGTCATGGCTGCCTCCTCAAGCTCGCCCTCTCCGTCGAGGGCGAGGCGGCAGAGGCAGACGCGGGAAGCCGGCCCGTCACACCCTGTTCTCGGTGCTGGTGCGGAACAGGGTTGACGGGCCGGCAGCGTCTGCCACAACCCGAGCCCTGCCTCGACGGGCGAGCTTGAGGAGGCGGCCATGACCGGCGCGCCGAGACCGGATCGATGAGGATGACGCGCGGCTCTCAGCCGCCACCACGAGGCGGACGCCGCAGCGGCACGACTCTGGCGTCAACGGATCGTGCCAGCTCGTCCTGCAGACCGTCGATCACGGCATCGCGCTCGGCGACCTGCAATGTCAGCACCTGGATATGCTGCGCGAGCGTGCGGGCGAGCGCCCGCAGCTCGGCCATCTCGGCACCGCGCACGGCGCGCAGCTCCGCTTCGAGAGCGCGGACGCGTTCCTTGAGGGCGCTGGGCGACGATCGTCGCTGGCGGACCTCGGCGGTCCGGAACTCGATGAGAAGATCACCGGCCCGGTTCGCCGTCGCCCGGCTGATGCCGGCCTCGCGTGCCAGATTGGCGATGGTCAGCGCCCCGTCGGTGCGCTCGGGGCGGCCGTCGAGAAGCCGCGCCATGGCCGCCCTCAACGCGGCTTCGCTCTTCGGCCCGAGCGCTGTCATGCGTCACCCTCCAGGAGGGGTGCTACCAGTCGGCGCTTCCGCTCATTGTCCTTAAGGATTGCCGTGCGCTGCAGCTGCGACAGGCGCCGGTCGGAAAGGAGCGCTTCGCCCTCGGCGATCGAAGTCTGCCAAGGCCCGAGGTGCCGGACGGTCAGACAGGCGTTGGGACAGCGGTCCGGGCTGCATCGCGACAAGGCCGGCGCCGTTCGTTCGGAGTCCGACACGCCGGTGAGGCAAAGCGCGGTCGCCGCTTCGAAGAGACAGTCGTTGAGGAAGCCGACATGCAGCGTCCGCCCGAGATGGGCAAGCATGGTGCGCAGCCGCTTGCGGTCCATCATCCGGCCGGGGAGATCGCCTAGTTCGCCCTCAACGCGGACGAACTCCCGTCGCAATCGGGCCGCACCCGGTCCGGCCGGACCTTCCTGGCGAAGGAACGCCTCGTAATGGGCGACGATATCGTCGAGCTGGCCGAGCGCGCGCTCGCGCTCGACAGCGAGCCGGAAATCGGCCTGGCTCGATCCGGCATAGCCCTCGAACATGGCGACGGAGGCGTGCTTGTACTGGATCTTGCCGGCGACCGTACCGAACGGCCGGTTGGCGATGTACCAGGCGACCGTGCGGCGCAATTGCCGCGTCGTGAACTTCCAGGGCTCGTCACCAATGCGCGGGATGGCCGGCCCGTCTTGCGCATGCGCATCGACACCGTCGCGGAAAAGATTGAGCGTCGGCGCCGCACCTATGCCGAGATGATCGGCGCTCCAGGGCCAGTCCTTCAGGGTCACCCACAGGGACGAGAGCCCCTTCTCCTTGCGGTTGCGTGCCGAGAGCACTTCCATGACTTCCACGGCGCGGGCTACCGGCTCGATCGTGATCCAGTCGGCCGTTACGCCGCGCGGACCATGGCGCTTGTAGACGGTGCTGCGCACCCGATAGCGTTCGACCAGGCCGTCGGCGCTTCGCACCAGCGACACGCAGCCCGGCTGCATGGCCTGAACCTCGCTGTCGCGCATGCCCGTGAGATAGGCGCAGACGAGATAGCAGGCGCCCTGCAGCATCCGCTCCTCGCGGGCGAGACTGAGGCTATCGAAGCGCTCGCGCCATGGCAGGCGCGTGTCCGGATCGACCGAGATCGGCGTATCGAGACCACCGACCTCGGTCCCAAGTTCGGCGACCATCTCCTCGATCAGCCGCGCGGTCGGCTCGGACTGGCTGACGCGTCCGCTCTCCGGCGCGCCGGCGTGCAAGCGCATTAGATAGAGGTTGTAGGGCGGCAGCTCTTCGCCGGTCAGCGGATTGATCCGCCGCGCGGCGTTGGGCGCGCGCTCCCAGATCGGCACGCCTCGGCCGGCGGCTCGGCGCGCGTCGAGCCACTTCGCCACGCGGGCGCGATAGGTCTTGGCGACGGCCCGTCCTGTGCGCGCATCCCGCGCCATCAGCCGGGCGCCACGAGCTTCGAGAGCGTCCAGTTCCGCCCGCGCGGCAAGGATATTGGATGCATAGACCTCGACATACTTGAGCGCCCAGCGGAGCATGGCCCCGATGATCGGCTCGGGAATGCGCGGCGTGGCGTTCTCGGCCGGCGCCGGCGGCCGGCCGGCAACGCGGTGCGCGGCGCGCCCGCGCCACGGCAGAAGGCCGATGCCGCCGCCGGTCAGCCACGGCGACAGGTGATGCATGTCGATCGGCACCTCGACATACTTGACTGTCTCGTGAGGCGTTCTCCGGCCGCCATCGCGGGCATGCGCCAGATAGGCGTCGAGCAAAGCCTGATCGATCCGGCCGAGGTCGACTACGCCGAGCTGCGTGCACAGGAACGCAGCAAAGTGCTGGACGTAGCGCAGGAGCCGGATCGCCGAGGTCGCCCCACAAGGTGCGCGATATCCCGGCACATGGATGCGCAGGCGGGCGATCACGTATTCCTTCGCCAACCGCCGCGTGGCCGGATCGGCGATCCCTGCGAAGTTGAGCCGGTAATTGCTGTAGCGGGCGTTGACCCGGAAAATGGCGGCGCTCAAATCCCAGTGATCGTCACCGAAGCGGGGAAGCTGCGCGCGGTCGGCATCGTCCCTGATCGGAATGCCGCTGAGCACCGGCTCGTCATCCCGGTACATGGCCGAAGGCAGCGACGGCCGCGGCGAATGCTTGGCAGAGCCCGGCATTACGGCGCCCGCGCTTCGGGTGGCAGGTAGATGAGCGTCGGATCCGAAGTTGCAATCCGGCGCGCCTCCTCGATCTCGACGTCTGCAAAGCGGGGAAGAATCTGATCAGCAATGCGCCCGTGAACCTTGGCGAACTTGGTGATCCAGTCGGCTTCACTCAGCACCTGTCGCTGCGCCCGGATGAAGCCAAGGAAGGCCAGAAGCGCTGGTAGCTTGCGGGAGGTGATCACCGCATTGCTGCATTCAAGGCAGCCCCAGAAAGGGGACGGACAGGCCTCCCCTTGCGCGCCGAACGGGCTCGCGTAGAAGCCCGAGCAACTGGCGAGCCAGACGTCCTGCTCGCTGCCGAGCAGCGCGTTTACCGCGGCGGCGCCTGCAATCGGAAGGCCGGTCGCCTGGTCGGGATCGGCCCGAACGGCCGCCTCCTCTTCCGACGATAGGACGCAGGGGCGCATGGCGGCGTCGAGCGCATCGCTCATGGCGTCGGCAACGGTCGCCTCGTGCAGGTGGCGGAGCGCGGGGATATCGGCGTAGTGGTTCGCCGCGACCGCGACGGTGTGGCCGACGGCGAAGCGGTCGAGTTGGCCGCCCGTGCGCCGATACCATGCCGCCTTGTGGGTCTTGCGCAGGCGCGTCAGATTGAGACGAAGCGGCTGACCCTGTTCATCGGCGATGCCATGTCGCCTGACCCATGAAGCCGCAGTCTCCTTCATGCTCAACACGCGCGGGGTCAGTCGGCCCCAGGCGCAATGGACCCAGAGCGTGTCGGTGACGAGCCGGCTTCTTGCCGGCTCCGTCCATTGCAGCACCTTGCGCAGCAGGCCGCCCGGCGTCGAGGAACCGCCGTCGCGCACGCGTAGCCGCTTCCACTCGGCGCCGCGCGCACGCCGCTTGCAATACTCGATCTCGACATAGCCGCCTGCCGGGTTCTTCAGGCAGTCCGCGCGTAACTCCTTGATCGCTTCGATCTCGAGACCCGTGTCGAGCGAGATAAGCACGATGAGCGGCACGAGATCGGCGGCGATGAGATGCCGGCGGCCATGCAGATCGTGGATGAGGCGGTCGTTCGGCAGGCCGCTCTCGCGGCGCAGCGTGTAGAGCCGCGTGAAGAGAGGATGCCGGTGCCCGATGACGCCTTCCGCATCGATCAACGCCATGGCCGCTTCGTGAGCCGTTGCCAGAGCCTCGTTCCGATCAACAACGTCGACCGTCGGAATGCGATCGGCCTCGGCGAAGCGACGAATGATGGCGGCGAGATCGGTGCGCGCAGCGGTCCGCAACGCCGTAGCGATGTAGTCGCCATAGGCATCGCGTGGACGGGCGCGCACGCCGGGCCGGTCGCTCGTGTACATCAGCCGCCGCGAGGCATCGGGCGGCAGGCGGCCGGGCTCCGCCGCCTCGGCGAGCCGGAGGAGGTTGAGCACCTTGCTCATCCGCTGCAGCCGGTGATTGGGATGGAGACCGCTCTCCTCCATCCAGGCATCGAAGCCGTCGATGCAAGCGGCGTTGACGTCGGAGAGACTGGCGACGCGCGGTCTGGTGGAATCGAGATAGCGCCAGAACGTCTTGAGCGCATTGGCATAGGCGGAGGCTGTCGAGATCGAGCCCGCTGGACCCCCGACCTGGCAGGCGCGCCAGAGCGCGCCTGCAAAAGTCCGGGCCAATGCGGTTCGACCGCTCAGCGTCATCAGGTCGATCGTGACGCTGCGATCCGCCAGTGTGACGGTGAAGCGGAGCGACGCGATCGCAGCACCGGCTTCGCCTTCCGGATCGGGCAACGCCTCGGGAAAGAGGGCACGGCGGCCCGGCCGCCGCACCGCCGCAGCTACCGTGGTCATTCCACATCACCGGTCGTCTCTTCAGCCCAACGATCGGCCGCCGCATCGACCAGCTCCTGCGCTTCGGCAAGGCTGTCGAGATAAATGTAGGTGCTCGTCACACTAGCGTGCCCCAGGAGGTGCTGGAGCTTCTGCAACGGATCGCCGAGAATCCGTCGATAGGCCGCACCATGCCGATCCTGTGGATCGAACACCGCGCCGATCTGCTCGCGGATCAACATGGAAAGCATGCTGACAGCGAAGGTGTGCCGCAGGGTGTGCGGCGTCACGTCGAGATCAATACCGAAGCGGCGGCAGCGGGCGCAGGCCCGGCGGAAGGCGGCTTCCCAGGTGGCCGATGGCACAGGCTGGCCGCCTTCGGTGAGCCAGAGCAAGGCGTGCTGCGCCTTGCCAAGTGCGCCGATCAGCACACGCCGGCGCTCGCCCGGCGTGAGCCGGTCGAGCCGGACGCGCTTGCCCGCCGCGTCGACAGCCTTCCCGGCATCCGGAGTCAACCACAGCGGATCGGGCATCGAAAGCTCTGAGCGCGCGGACGTGATGGTGCGCTCGAGATCGACATAGTCGCCGATCAAGGTCAGCACGCGGCGGGGAATGCGAATGCGCCGCGGTCGTCCGCCCTTGGCGATCGGACCGGGAAGATCGAATGGAACGGAGCGCGATCCGGGCTCGGTCGAGCGCGGCAGCTCGGTCAGAAGCAGGCTGCCCGCCTCCGTCAGCCGCAGACCGGTGGTTACCAGAAGCTCGGCGAACAGCGCGTTCCGCTCACCATTGCGGCCGCGCCATGTCGGGTCCTCCGAGCCGTCGGGCAAGCGTCCGCGCAGCCCCACGTCGCGGAACAGGAGATAGCGGCCGAGGTCGATGTAGCGCATATCGTGCCGCCGCGCTGCGCGCTCGCGCGCCCGGTTCGTCTGGACGGCCAGCACGGCGCGCGTGCCCGCCGCCCTGCGAAGAGCGACGCCATAGCTGAAGGGTGATGCCGTGGTGATCGCTTCTTCGACGGCCCAGCGGTAGAGCTTATCAAGCGCTGCAACGCTCCGATTCCAGCTTGCCGCCGAAATGCGGAACGCGGCGTCCGACAGGCGCCGCGCCCGGTGAAAGGCAAGCACGTCATGACGGTCCGCCTGCCAGACCGTCTTGCCGCCGCGCCGCTCGCCGAGAAAGCGCGCCCAGACGAGAATATCCCGGGCATAGGAGCGCCACGTGTTCGGCGACCGCGCGCCCACGCCCGGACAGGCGCGAAAGAACCGATTGAGGTTGGGATCGTAGCTGCCGTCATCCATCAGGATGAAGGGCATGCCGTCGATCAGACCGGCGCGCTCGGCGATGTCGAGCGCGCCGGTCATGATGTTCACGGGGGAGCCGTCAACAGAAAGCGGGCGCGACAGAGCGCCAAGATCGGTAAAATACAACTGCACGCACGTGACCTAAGCGGAGCGCCTACGGCGCAAGTTATTGTCTTGAATGCGAGGGGTTCCCCTCGCGCTCTCCCGCTCGCCGCGTGGCAGGGGTGCAGGACTTCGCCTGCACCCCATGAACAGCTTGTCGTGCCGCCGCCGCGTCAAGCGTTGTCCTCGCTACGCTGCGGGAACGCTTGACCCGGACGTCTGAAGAGCCTCACCGGAACAGTCGGTGGGGCCCCTCAATGCCTGATTCTGAGACAGGATTACAGAGTCAGGATAAGGCGACCAGCTCCTCGCGGGCATAGCCGTCGTCTCCGAACCGCTTCCGACCGAAGTCACGGTCAAGGCGCGTAGCGTGCCGGGTCCAGTGCGTGGCCTCGTGGGCAAGCGTGGCGTAGTAGGCTTGCGCATCCCGGAAGGCCTCGAAGGCGGGCATCTGGATAACGTCGAGAGCCGGGCTGTAATAGGCGCAGTCGCCGCCATGCCGGATGTCGGCGCGCGTCGAGGCAAAGAAGGCTTCGGCATGAGCGATGCGCTCATCCGGGTTCCGGACGCTTTCGGCGCGGGCATAGAAGTGAGCCGGCAGCCCGTCGACCTGCTCGACATTGAAGACCGTGTAGGCCTTTAGGAACGGGATGAAGCGCTCGGCCTCATCGCCGGTGGCCTCGTCGGTCTCGGTGCGCCGCATGGTGTCGGCATACACCACGGGAGAGCCCTTCTCGCCCTTGCGGACACGGCCGCCCAGCTCGATGGCCTGCTTGAAGGTGATCCAGATCGGCGCGGCGTAATGCGCGGTCATCGCGGACGCCCAGAGCGTCAGGACGTTGATGCCGGCATAGGGCTGGCCGTTATGGCGAAGCGGCCGGGAGACGTGGCCGGCGGCATGGGCGGCGCTCCAAGGCTGCGTCCAGGGTTTCACTCCCTGCTCAAGGGCTTCGATGATCTGGTTGGTGATGCGGCTGTAGACATCCTGCCGCGGGGTTTCGTTGGTGTCCGACATGACCTTGCTCCTTTTGCGTTGGGTTTTTCTCAAGACGCGGAGAAGCTGGGCCGGGCGATTGAGCCGGCCGGTCAGGCCCTAACACGGTCCCGCCCGGGCGGGAGTGGTGCGGGCGGGGTTTGACCGGGCGGCGCGCCCAGCCGAACGATCGCGGCAAATATTGAGGAAAGCGCGCCGCAATGAGCATGGACGGAACGCCGGAAAGCCAAACCGCGCGGCATCGGCGAAAGTCGACAGGAAGCGACCCTGCAAAGGCAGCA
>NZ_NNRI01000009.1 GCF_002270415.1 Mesorhizobium sophorae
GCCGCCGGTCAGCCGCCAGATCAGGAAGCTGTCGATGGTGCCGGCCAACAATTCGCCCTTCTCGGCGCGTTTTCTCGCGCCTTTCACCTTGTCGAGCATCCAGGCGATCTTGGTGCCTGAGAAATAGGGATCGAGCAGCAGGCCGGTCTTTCTGGTGAATTTCTTCTCAAGTCCCTGCTTCTTGAGCTTCTGGCAGAGCGGCGCGGTGCGCCGGTCCTGCCAGACGATGGCATTGTGGATCGGCTTGCCGGTCGCCCTGCCCCAGATGACGACGGTTTCGCGCTGATTGGTGATGCCGATAGCCGCGACATCCGAAGCGGCGAGGCCCGCTTTCTTCAGCGCAGCCTTTACCGTCGTCACGACGCTCGCCCAGATTTCCTCCGGATCGTGCTCGACCCAGCCGGACGCGGGATAATGCTGGGCAAATTCCTTCTGCCCGCTGCCGACGACCTTCATCTGACCATCGAACAGGATTGCCCTGGTCGATGTCGTTCCCTGGTCGATTGCCAGCACAAAACCGCTCATCCAGATGTCCTCCGCCTTGATACAAACAGGGGAGACGGCAACATGCCGCCTCCCCCAAGTCACACGGGCGCGAACGCCCGCATAGGACAGTCCTACTTCTGCCAGCTCTTCACCAGTTCGTCGTAGTTGATGGTGATCGGCTTTTCCTTCTCGTTCTCGATCTTGAGCTGAGGCGCGAGATTGCCGTTCTTGACCGCGTCGGCGTTCCAGTAGGCCAGGTCATGCTCTTCGGCCATCTTTGGGCCGATATCGCCCTGGACGCCCGACTTCTCGATGCGGCTCATCACCTTCTCCTGCTCGCCGCAGAGCGAGTCCATCGCTTCCTGCGCGGTCTTGGCACCCGACGACGCATCGCCGATCGCCTGCCACCAGAGCTGTGCCAACTTCGGATAGTCAGGCACGTTGGTGCCGGTCGGCGACCACTGGACGCGGGCCGGCGAGCGATAGAACTCGATCAAGCCGCCGAGTTTCGGCGCACGCTCGGTGAAGCTCTTGTCGTGGATCGTGCTCTCGCGGATGAAGGTCAAGCCGACATGGCTCTTCTTCACGTCCACGGTCTTCGAGGTGACGAACTGCGCATAGAGCCAGGCGGCCTTGGCGCGGTCGGTCGGCGTCGACTTCATCAACGTCCAGGAACCGACGTCCTGATAGCCGAGCTTCATGCCGTCCTTCCAGTAGACGCCGTGCGGCGACGGTGCCATGCGCCATTTCGGCGTCCCGTCGTCGTTCAGCACCGCCTTGGCGCTGGCGTCGACCATCGACGCGGTGAAGGCGGTGTACCAGAAGATCTGCTGGGCAACCGCACCTTGTGCCGGCACCGGTCCGGATTCAGAGAACGTCATGCCCTGGGCTTCCGCCGGGGCGTAGGCCTTCAGCCAGTCGAGGTATTTCTGAATCGAGTAGACAGCGGCCGGGCCGTTGGTGTCACCACCGCGTGCCGTGCAGGAGCCGACAGGCCGCGAATTCGCGTCGACCTTGATGCCCCATTCGTCGACCGGCAGACCGTTCGGAATGCCCTTGTCGCCATTGCCGGCCATCGACAGCCAGGCGTCGGTGAACCGCCAGCCGAGCGACGGGTCCTTCTTGCCGTAGTCCATGTGGCCATAGACCTTCTTGCCGTCGATCTCGCGGCCGGTGAAGAATTCGGCGATGTCCTCATAGGCCGACCAGTTGACCGGCACGCCGAGGTCGTAGCCGTACTTGGCCTTGAAGTCGGCCTTGTTCTTCTCGTCGTTGAACCAGTCGTAACGGAACCAGTAGAGGTTGGCGAACTGCTGGTCGGGAAGCTGGTAGAGCTTCTTGTCGGGCGCCGTCGTGAACGAGGTGCCGATGAAGTCCTTCAGGTCGAGGTTCGGGTTGGTGACATCCTTGCCGTCGCCCGCCATCCAGTCGGTCAGGTTGCGCACCTGCTGGTAGCGCCAGTGGGTGCCGATCAGATCGGAATCGTTGACCCAGCCATCATAGAGGTTCTGGCCAGTCTGCATCTGGGTCTGGATCTTCTCGACGACGTCGCCTTCCTGGATGACGTCGTGCGTGATCTTGATGCCGGTGATGGCGGTAAAGGCCGGCGCCAGCACCTGCGATTCATACTGGTGTGTGGCGATGGTTTCGGAGACGACCTTGATGTCCATGCCGGCGAACGGCTTGGCTGCGTCAATAAACCACTGCATTTCGGCTTCCTGGTCGGCGCGCGAAAGCGTCGAGAGCGGACCTATCTCCTTGTCCAGAAAGGCTTTTGCCTCGTCCATCCCGGCGTAGGCGTTGCCCACGCCGAGCAATAGGACAAGGGCAGTCGTTGATGTTAAAAATTGCCGTCGCATAAGTTTCCTCCACTGTTTCAGGTTTCAAGTGCGATCTGGAGCGGCCGCCGGCACGCGGTCGCTCCAACAGTTTCCCCCTCTATACGTAGCGGAACACGCCGATGGCGTAGACCACGGAGAGAGCGAGAGCCCACCAGAGGCTGGGTCCGACAAGACCCAGCCAAGCGAGATGGATAAAGGCGCTGCCGAGCAGCGATAGGAAAAGACGGTCGCCGCGCGTCGTCTCGAAGCGCAGGATGCCAACGCGCGGATTGCCGCCCGGCGAGGCGTATTCCCACACCGCCATGCCGCACAGCAGCAGAAGAATGGTTGCGAAGAAGGCCGCCGTCGGCCACGTCCACGCCATCCAGGAGAGGTCGAAGTTCATTGTCATACCCTCCCCAGGGCGAAGCCCTTGGCGATATAGTTGCGCACGAACCAGATGACGAGCGCACCGGGGATCAGTGTCAGCACGCCAGCTGCGGCGAGCAGACCCCAATCCATGCCGGCGGCCGAAACCGTGCGGGTCATGGTGGCGGCGATCGGCTTGGCATAGGTGGTCGTCAGGGTGCGGGCGATCAGCAGTTCCACCCATGAGAACATGAAGCAGAAGAAGCAGGCCACACCGATGCCGCTGGCGATCAGCGGCATGAAGATCTTGATGAAGAAACGCGGGAACGAATAGCCATCGATATAGGCGGTCTCGTCGATTTCCTTCGGCACGCCCGACATGAAGCCTTCGAGGATCCACACCGCCAAAGGCACGTTGAACAGGCAGTGTGCCAGCGCCACCGCGATATGGGTGTCGATCAGGCCGAAGGCCGAGTAGAGCTGGAAGAACGGCAGCGCGAACACCGCCGGCGGCGCCATGCGGTTGGTCAAAAGCCAAAAGAACAGATGCTTGTCGCCGAGGAAGCGGTAGCGAGAGAAGGCGTAGGCCGCCGGCAAGGCCGCGGTCACCGAAATCACCATGTTCATCACCACATAGGTGATCGAATTGATGTAGCCCGAATACCAGGATGCATCGGTGAAGATGGTGACGTAGTTGGCGATTGTCGGCGCGTGTGGATAGAGCGTCAGCGAGGAGACGATCTCGGCATTGGTCTTGAAGCTCATGTTGATGAGCCAGTAGATCGGCAGCAGGAGAATGATGATGTAGATCGTCGGCACGAGCCACCACCAGCGCGATTCCTCGCCGCGACGCCGCATCAGCCGGGCGACCTCATCCTGCGACAGCGTGCTGGCCAGTTCTCCCGAAGCTGTCGTCTCGCTCACTCTGTTCGCTCTTTCGTTGGCGCCGCTCATCTCAGCGCTCCGCGTCGTAATTGGTCATCACGGTGTAGAACACCCATGACAACAACAGGATGATAAGGAAGTAGACGAGCGACATGGCGGCAGCCGGACCAAGGTCGAATTGGCCGAGCGCGGTCTTGACGAGGTCGATCGACAGGAACGTCGTCGAATTGCCGGGACCGCCGCCGGTGACGACGAAAGGCTCGGTGTAGATCATGAAACTATCCATGAAACGCAGCAGCACGGCGATCAAAAGCACACGCTGCATCTTCGGCAGCTGGATGTAGCGGAACACCGCCCAGCGCGAAGCGCCGTCGATCTTGGCCGCCTGGTAGAAGGCATCGGGAATGGAGACCAGACCGGCATAGCAGAGCAGCACGACCAGGCTCGTCCAGTGCCAGACATCCATGATGATGATGGTGACCCAGGCGTCGAACGGATCCTGGACGTAGTTGAAGTCGATGCCGAGCGCGTTGACGTAGTAGCCAAGCAGGCCGATGTCGTTGCGGCCGAAGACCTGCCAGATGGTGCCGACCACGTTCCACGGGATCAGCAGCGGCAGCGCCATCAGCACCAGGCAGACCGGCACGCCCCAGCCCTTTTTCGGCATGTTGAGCGCGATGAAGATGCCGAGCGGCACTTGGATGGTCAGAATGATGAAGGAGAAGATCAGATTGCGGACCATCGCTTCCCAGAAGCGGCTGGAGGACAGCAATTCCTCGAACCATTCGGTGCCGGCCCAGAAGAAGACATTGTTGCCGAACGTGTCCTGCACCGAATAGTTGACGACCGTCATCAACGGAATGACAGCCGAGAACGCCACCAGCACCAACACCGGCAGCACCAGGAACCAGGCCTTGTTGTTCCAGGTCTTTTCCATCTATGCCCCCATCTCGACGCGCCAGGAATCGGCATAGATGTTGATGCCGGCCGGATCGAACCGGACTTTCGGTTCGGCGGGTACGCTCTCGTCCTCGCCGATGACCGCCGCGATGTCGCGGCCTTCCAGCTTGGCGCGAACCACCTTGTGGCGTCCGACATCCTCGACTTTGCTGATCGAGACGGCCATGCCGTCGCGGCCGAGCCGCACATATTCGGGACGGATGCCAAGCTCGATGGCGCCGCTGCCTGCCTTCGGCGCGCCCGGCAGTTCGATCCGCTGCGAGCCGAGTGTTGCCGTCTTGCCGTCGATTGCCACCGGCATGACGTTCATGCCGGGCGAGCCGATAAAATAACCGACAAAAGTGTGGCGCGGCCGCTCAAACAGTTCCGCCGGCGTGCCGATCTGCACGATGCCGCCGTCATACATCACCACAACCTGATCGGCGAAGGTCAGCGCCTCGGTCTGGTCGTGGGTGACGTAGACCATGGTGTAGCCGAAACGGCGGTGCAGCTGCTTCAGCTGTGAGCGCAGCACCCATTTCATGTGCGGGTCGATGACGGTCAGCGGCTCGTCGAACAGGATGGCGTTGACGTCGGAGCGCACCAGTCCACGGCCAAGCGAAATCTTCTGCTTCTGGTCAGCGGTCAGGCCCCTCGCCTTCTTCTTTGCCCAGGACGCCAGATCGATCATCTCCAGCGTCTCGCGCACCTTGCGGTCGACATCGGCTTCCGGCACGCCGCGATTGCGCAGGGGAAAGGCCAGATTGTCGTAGACGGTCATGGTGTCGTAGATGACCGGAAACTGGAACACCTGCGCGATGTTGCGCTCCTGTGTCGACAGGTTGGTCACGTCCTTGCCGTTGAACAGCAACTGGCCATGCGAGGGATGAAGCAGGCCTGAAATGATGTTGAGCAGCGTGGTCTTGCCGCAACCGGAAGGACCGAGCAGCGCATAGGCGCCGCCATCCTCAAACGTGTGATGCACTTCGCGCAGTGCGAAATCGGCATCCGTCCGCGGGTTCGGCAGATAGGAATGCCTGACATGATTGACGTCGATGCGCGCCATATCGCTCTCCTATGCCGCCAGCTTCGGCGCGCTGACGGCGCGGCCGTGCTCGTCGAAAACCATGATGTGGCGCGGATCGATGAACACCTCGACCACCTCGTCGGGCTCGAAATGGCGGATGCCGTGGGTCAGCATCACCCAGCGCACATCTGCGAAATCGAGATGGATGAAGCTCTCCGACCCGGTGATTTCAGTGATCGTGACCTTTGCACGCACCGGCACGGCCAAGGCATTGGGCCGTTCGAGCGACAGATGATGCGGCTGGAAGCCGATCGTATAGTTGGCGTCGGCAATGCCCGAGAGCTCGGCCGGCACCGGCAGTTTCACGCCGCCGTCGAGCAGGAAATCCGGGCCCTTCTTGGCGAGCACGATGGTGTTGAGCGGCGGATCGGCGAAGGTCCTTGCCGTCACCAGATCGGCCGGCTTGCGGAACACCTCGATGGTCGGGCCAAACTGGGTGATGCGTCCTTCGGAAAGTGTCGCCGTATTGCCGCCGAGCAGCAGCGCTTCATGCGGCTCGGTCGTGGCATAGACGAAGATGGTGCCGGCGGCAGCGAAGATCTTCGGCAGTTCAGCGCGCAATTCCTCGCGCAATTTGTAGTCGAGATTGGCAAGCGGCTCATCGAGCAGCACCAGGCTGGCATTCTTGACGATGGCGCGCGCCAGAGCGGTGCGCTGCTGCTGCCCGCCCGACAGGCTGAGCGGCGTGCGGTCGAGATAGGGCGTCAGCTTGAGCAGGGCCGCGGCATTGCGCACTTCCTTGTCGATCTTGGCCTGCTCGGTGCCGGCCACCCGCAGCGGCGAGGCGATGTTCTCATAGACGGTCATCGCCGGATAGTTGATGAACTGCTGGTAGACCATGGCGATCTTGCGCTTTTGCACCGGCACGCCGGTGACGTTCTGGCCGTCGAACCAGACCGAGCCGGAGGTCGGCACATCGAGACCCGCCATCAGCCGCATCAGGCTGGTCTTGCCCGAAAGCGTGGGCCCAAGCAGGACGTTGAGCGAGCCATGCTGAAGCGTCAGCGACACGTCGCGGATATGCTCGGCCGCACCGACCGTCTTGGTGACGTTTCTCAGTTCCAGCATGACGCCTCCTCCCAGGCTTTCCGCATCAGCTCAAACCCCTCTTCATTCGGCAGCTGCGACATGCCGCCGGCTTATGCCGCGCATGAATTCATCGAGCGATGCCACCTGCTCGCGGCTAAGGTGCAGGCCGCGCTTGGTCCTGCGCCATAACACATCCTCGGCGGTGACCGCCCATTCGTTCTCAACGAGGTAGCGTATCTCGGCCTCGTAGAGATCGGCACCGAAATTGCGGCCGAGATCGGCATTCGACTTGGCCAGGCCCAGCAGAACCTGCGCCCGCGTCCCGTAAAGCCGGGTCAGCCTGCGGGCCAGGCGTGCGTCGAGGAAGGGATAGGCCGACTTCAGCTTCGTCACTTGCGCGTCGAAGCCGGTGGCCGGGAAATCTCCACCCGGCAGTGGCGCGTTTGCCGTCCATGGCTTGCCGCGCTTGCCGAGGAAGCCCTCGATCTTTTCCAACATCGATTCCGACAACCGGCGATAGGTGGTGATCTTGCCGCCGAACGCATTGACGACCGGCGCAGCGCCCTCGCCACCATCGGCCTTGATCACATAGTCGCGCGTCGCTTCCTGCGCCTTCGAAGCGCCGTCATCGTAGAGGGGACGGACGGCCGAATAGGTCCAGACGATGTCCTGGCGCTTGACCGGTTGCGCGAAATATTCGCTTGCCGCGGCACAGAGATAGTCGATCTCGGTGTCGCTGATTTTCACGTCATGCGGGTCGCCGGGATAGTCCTGGTCGGTGGTGCCGATCAAGGTGAACTCTTCCTCGTAGGGAATGGCGAAGATGATGCGGCCATCCTTGTTCTGGAAGAAATAGGCGCGCGGATCGTCGAATTTCTTGGCGATGACGATGTGGCTGCCCTGCACGAGGCGGACATTGTGCACATCGTTGAGGCCGACCACGCCGGACAACACATGATCGACCCAGGGTCCGGCGGCATTGACCAGCAGCCTTGCCTTGATCTCCTCGGTCTCGCCGGTTTGCAGGTTCTCGATCTTGATCGTCCACAACCCATTTTCGCGGCGTGCTTCGACCACTTTCGTACGGGTGCGGATGGTTGCGCCGCGATCGGCGGCATCACGCGCGTTCAGCGCCACCAGCCGCGCATCATTGACCCAGCCATCCGAATATTCGAAGGCCCTTTTGAACAGCGGCTTCAGGGGTTTGCCGGCCGGATCCCTGGTCATGTCCAGCGTCCTGGTCGCCGGCAGCAATTTGCGCCCGCCAATGTGATCGTAGAGAAAGAGGCCAAGCCTTATCAACCAGGCCGGACGCAAGCCCTTGGCATAGGGCAGCACGAAGCGCATCGGCCAGATGATATGCGGCGCGTTCTTCCACAGAACCTCGCGCTCCATCAGCGCCTCGCGCACCAGGCGGAATTCATAGAATTCGAGGTAGCGCAGGCCGCCATGGATCAACTTGGTCGAGCCTGACGAGGTCCCGCTGGCGAGGTCGCTCATCTCGGCGAGAAACACGGAAAAGCCACGCCCGACGGCATCGCGGGCAATGCCGCAACCATTGATGCCGCCACCGATGACGAAGATGTCCCGGATTGCGTCCAAAAAGCCCTCCCGCGATTTCGCATTGCAGCATTTTTAGGTTTTTACGAAACCGTATCGGGATTATTTCGAAATAAGAACGAATGTCAAACGAAATATCACGGGTGCGTGATGATATGCCGATGCCGCTTAGCCGAGCGACGTCTCGATCAATTGAACCTCGGCCTCCTGGCAAATCTTGCGCACTGACGGAATGTCGCAACGGTCGGTGATGAAGGTGTTGACTTGCGACAGATGTCCGATGCGGACCGGCGCGGTGCGCTCGAATTTGGTCTGGTCGGAAACCAGGATGACATGACGCGCATTGGCGATGATCGCCTGCGCCACCTTGACCTCGCGGAAATCGAAGTCGAGCAAGGCGCCATCATGGTCGATGGCCGATGCGCCGATCACCGCATAATCGACCTTGAACTGCCGGATGAAATCGACCGCGGCTTCGCCGACCACGCCGCCATCGGAACCGCGCACAACCCCACCGGCGATCACCACCTCGATCGAGGGATATATGCGCATCCTGTTGGCAACATTGATGTTGTTGGTGATGACCATCAGCCCGTTGTGATCGAGCAGCGCCTTGCTGACCGACTCCGTCGTGGTGCCGATGTTGATGAACAGCGAGGCATTGTCGGGGATCAGTCTGGCTGCCGCGCGGCCGATCGCCTCCTTCTCGTCGGCGGCGATCTTGCGCCTGGCCTCATACTCCATGTTCTCGATGCCGGAGGGGAACAACGCACCACCATGGATGCGCGAAAGCAGCCGCTGATCGCACAGGTCGTTGAGATCCTTGCGTATGGTCTGCGGCGTCACATTGAAGTGGGTGGCCAGATCGTCGACCAGCACGCGACCATGATCCTTGGCCATCTGGATGATTTCGGCATGGCGTGGCGACAGATACATGGACAACCTCCCGTTTTCGTTTTTCTTGTCTATAGTCGAAAACGAAAGCAATGAAAAGGCATAAGCCGGCTAATAGAATTTACCTGATCGCAAAGCCAAAGCTGTACGCAACCTCATCAAGGCAGATTCAGCCCATGCCGCGCGCGATTTCGGCGATGACGACGAAGGCGGCATCGACATCGCCGGCAGTCGCCTCGAACTGTCCGACCTGGAACCGGATCGCCACTCGTCCGTCGACTCTCGTCTGCGTCAGGTAGATGCGGCCATCGTCGTTGATCGCATTGACCAGCCGCAGATTGTGCTCGTCCGCGTCGGCGCCGGTGGCAGCCTTGTGCCGGAACGAAAACAGCGACAGCATCGGTTCGCTGACGATCTCGAAATCCGCCTCCTTTGCCAGCCGCGCGGCAAGGCCTTCGCTCCAGGCGACATGGTTGCGGATCATCGTTCGCAGGCTTTCCAGCCCATGCGCGCGCAGCAGGAACCACAATTTCAATGCGCGGAACCGCCGGCCGAGCGGCACCGACCACTCGGAATAATTGATGATGCCGTCATGGCCATGGGTCTTCAGGTAATCCGGCTTGATGGCCAGCGTCCGCACATGGCTTTCGGGATCGCGCAGGAACTGGATCGAGCAATCGAACTGCGCACCGAGCCATTTGTGGGGATTGAAGACAACGGAATCCGCCGCTTCGACACCGCTCCAGAAATGCCGGTATTCCGGGCAGATCATTGCCGAGCCGGCCCAGGCCGCGTCGACATGAAGGTAAAGGCCATGGCGCCGCGCCACCCCCGCAACCGCCGCGATGTCGTCGGTGCCACCCGTGCTTGTGCCACCAACGCAAGCGATGATGCCGGCCGGCAGCATGCCGGCTTCCCGGTCGGCAATGATTGCCGCCTCGAGCGCAGCCGTGTTCATGGCGCGAAAGCGGCCACCGACGGGAATGCGCACGAGATTGTCCTCGCCGATACCAGACACCCAGATCGCCCGGTCGATCGAGGTGTGCACCTGGTCGGAGGAATAGATGCGCAACCGCGCCTGCCCCGCCAGTCCCTTTTTGTTGCCTTGCCAGTCGAGCGCGCGCTCGCGCATGGTCAGCACCGCGGCCAGTGTTGCCGAGGAGGCCGAATCCTGGATCACGCCCGAGAAACCTTCCGGCAGGCCAAGCGCTTGGCGCATCCAGTCGACGGTGCGCGTTTCGAGCTCGGTCGCCGCCGGAGAGGTCTGCCACAGCATGCACTGCGCGGCCATCGCCGAGACCAGATATTCCGCCACCACCGAGACCGGCGCCGCATTGGCCGGGAAATAGGCGAAGAAACGCGGATGCTGCCAATGCGTCATCCCCGGCAGGATCTTCCCTTCGAAGTCGGCGAAAATCCTGTCCATCGGTTCGGCGTCTTCGGGCGGCGAAGCCTCTATGCTCCTGAAAATATCGCCCGGCTCGACCAGCGGTCGCACCGGGCGGTCGCGCAAAGTGTTGCGGTAGTCGGCGCCCCAGTCGGCGGCGCGCCGCGACCATTGCCGGAAATCATCGTTGTTCATCGTGTCCTCCCGACAGGATTCCTCGCCGCCGCCCGTCACGGCTGGCTCTTCAAGGCTCGACATTATTTAACATGTGAAATATATGCAACGGCCATCTGGCGCCGCGCGCCTACCCCGGGAAATCGGGCAGGCTGGCAAAAGCTGTCTTCAGCGCATTCGACCAGCCATCCGAGATCGTGCGGTAATACTGGTCGTCCTGACCGATCCGTTTCTTCAGCCCCACCTTGAAAGTGTCCTTCTCCAGGAAAAGCAGGTCGAGCGGCAAGCCGACAGACAGGTTCGACTTCAGTGTCGAATCGAACGACACCAGAAGCAGCTTCACCGTCTCTGCAAGGCTCATCGTCTTTTCGTAGGCGCGGATAATGATCGGCTTGCCATATTTGGTCTCGCCGATCTGGAAGAACGGCGTGTCGTCGGTCGATTCGATGAAATTGCCTTCGGGATAGATCATGAACAGGCGCGGTTCGCTGCCCTTGATCTGGCCGCCGAGGATGAACGAGGCATTGAAGTAGGAATCCGCTTTCTCGCCCGCGGGTGATGAGCTGGCGATGACCTCCTTCACCGTATCGCCGACCAGCCGCACCGTCTGATACATCGACGGCGTCTCCAAAAGCGTGGCGTGACGATCGGCGATTGCCTTGGTGCGTTCGTCGAGCAGGCTGACCACTGCCTGGGTCGTCGCTAGGTTGCCGGCTGACATCAGCACGATGACGCGCTCTCCCGGCTGCTCCCAGACATGCATCTTGCGGAAGGTGGAAATCGAATCCATACCGGCATTAGTGCGCGTGTCCGACATGAACACGAGCCCGCGATCAATCTTCAGGCCGACGCAATAGGTCATGGAATCTCTTCTAGAGCGATTCATCGTTTCACGGAAACGCAGAACCGCTCTATCTCCTTGTTTCGACGCAATTCCCAAGGGAAAGCGCTATCCGCTTTTCCCGGGAAAACCGTTTCACGCTTTTCCTGGAATTGCTCCGGCGGCAATCCTGGCGGATTACTGCTCCACCGTGACGGTGACCGCAAGCTGTTCTTCCGCCTGTCCCAGCCGAATTCCCGACACCGGCGTGGCGTCGCGATAGTCGCGGCCGGTTGCCACTTTTACATAGCGCTCGTCTGGAGAGATGCCGTTTGCGGCATCGAAGGCGACCCATCCCAGACCTGCAACATGCGCTTCGGCCCAGGCATGGCTTGCGGCTTGCTCGACGGCGGCATCCAGCATCAGATACCCGCTGATATAGCGGGCAGGAAAGCCCATGGCGCGCGCCGCGGCGGCAAAGATATGGGTGTGATCCTGGCAGACACCGGTCTTCAGCGCCAAGGCGTCCTCCGCCGGCGTCGCCGCATTGGTGGTGCCGGGCGTGTAGGCAACGCGATCGCCGATGACAGCCATCAGTCGGTGCAGCCTTTCGATGTCGGTGCCCTTACCGACGGATGCGGCGAGCTCGCGAACACCGCTGCCGATAGCAGTCAAGGGCGTTTCATGGCTGTACAGCCAGAGCGGCGTAAAACCCTGGTGTGGTCCGGAGACGCCCGCAGTGTCGCGCGTCACCACTTCGCCGGCCGCTTCCACGGTGATGAAGTCGCGCTCGCCCTCGACGCTCAACAGCCTGGTGTCGTTGCCGAAATGGTCGACAAAGCGAACCTCCTCGCGCGCACCCTCGATGGCCAGTGCCCAGGACAAAACGGTCTGCGTCGATCCGCTGACCGGAAGCAGTCGCAGCCGCTGCAGCAGATAGTGCACCGGTGCATCGTAGCGGTATTCGGTCCTGTGGGTGATCTTCAGCCGCATGCACTATGTCCCGCTTGTGAGCATGCTCTTGTCCCACTTTTCGCGATCATGCTCAATTGAACCGGTAGTCCTGCGCGATCTCGTCGCCGAGCCTGGTGTTGTCGCGAATGAAATTGGCCAGGAATTCATGCAGGCCGGCGTCGAATATGTCCTTGATCGACCCGGCTCTCAGCATGGCCTGCGTCTTGTCGGCGGTCGCATGGCAGGCATGACGCTCGCCGTAGTCGTCGCCGAGGAATTTCAGATGTTCGGCCAGGAAGCGGTAGCAGAAGGTCAGCGAACGCGGCATGCGGACATTGAGGATCAGATAGTCGGCAATGTTGGTCGGCTTGTAGTCTGCGTCATAGACCCAGCGGTAGGAGCGGTGCGCCGACACCGAGCGCAGGATCGATTCCCATTGGTAGTTGTCGAGTGTCGAGCCGACCCACGAGATCGAGGGCAACAGCACATAGTATTTCACGTCGAGGATGCGCGCCGTGTTGTCGGCGCGCTCGACATAGGTGCCGAGCTGCGAGAAATCGAAGATCTCGTTGCGCAGCATGGTGCCGTAGAACGAGCCGCGGATCAGCGCCGTCTCGCGCTTGATCGCATCGAGCACGCTCGGCAGGTCGCGCTCGTCGATCGGCCTTGCCAGCATCCGCTTCAGCGACATCCAGGCTTCGTTGATACTTTCCCACGTCTCGCGCGTCAGCGCGGTGCGCACCATGCGGGCATTGTTGCGGGCCGTCTCGATCGCCGCCATCGTGCTCGACGGGTTCGACGTGTCGCGCAACAGGAAGTCGGCGACATTGGCGGCAGTATAATCCTGGTATTTCTGCGTGAAGGCGACGTCGGAGCCGGCGCTGAGCAGCACCGAATTCCATTCCTCCGAGGCGCTCTGGGTGCGGGTCAGCGCCATGCGCAGCCCGGCATCGACAAGGCGCGCCATGTTTTCGGCCCGCTCGATATAGCGGTTCATCCAATAGAGCCCGTTGGCGGTGCGGCCTAAAAGCATCAAAAACCCTTCAAGTGAAAATCAATCATCCAGCACCCACGTATCCTTGGTGCCGCCGCCTTGCGAGGAATTGACGACCAGCGACCCTTCCTTCAGCGCGACGCGCGTCAACCCTCCGGGCACGATCTGGATGCGGTCGGAAACCAGCACATAGGGTCTGAGATCGACGTGACGCGGCGCCAGGCCCTTGTCGGTCAGGATCGGACACGTCGACAGCGCCAGCGTCGGCTGGGCGATGTAGTTCGACGGTTTTGCCGCGAGTTTCTTGGAAAAATCCTCGCACTCCTTCTTGGTCGCCGCCGGCCCGACCAGCATACCGTAGCCGCCGGAGCCGTGGACCTCCTTGATCACCAGTTCGTCGATGTGCTCGAGCACGTATTTCAGGCTGTCCGGCTCCGAGCACCGCCAGGTCGGAATGTTGCCGAGTATCGCCTTGCGGCCGGTGTAGAATTCGACGATCTCGGGCATGTAGGAGTAGATCGCCTTGTCGTCGGCAATGCCGGTTCCCGGCGCATTGGCAATGGTGATGTTTCCGGCACGGTAGACGTCCATGATGCCGGGTATGCCAAGTGCGGAGTCCGGCCGGAAGGTCAGTGGATCGAGGAAAGAATCGTCGACGCGGCGGTAAAGCACATCGATCTGCTTGTAGCCTTCGGTGGTGCGCATCGCGACGTGGCCGTCTACAACGCGCAGATCCTGACCTTCGACAAGCTGCACGCCCATCTGGTCGGCAAGGAAGGCGTGTTCGAAATAGGCGGAGTTGAAGCTGCCGGGCGTCAGCACGGCGATCGTCGGCGTGCCCTTGGTGCTCTGCGGCCGCACCGCCGCCAGCGACTGCCGCAGGAGCTGCGGATAGTTTTCCACCGGCCGCACCTTGATCTTCTGGAACAGCTCGGGGAACAGCTGCATCATCGTCTCGCGGTTCTCCAGCATGTAGGAGACACCCGACGGCGTGCGCGCATTGTCCTCCAGCACGTAGAATTCGTCCTCGCTGATGCGGACGATATCGACGCCGATGATGTGGGTGTAGACGCCGGCTGGCGGCCTGACCCCGATCATTTCCGGCAAGAACGCTTCGTTCTTGGCGATCAATTCCCTGGGAACGCGCCCTGCCCGCAGAATCTCCTGGCGATGGTAGATATCGTCGAGGAAGGCATTCAGCGCCTGCACGCGCTGTTCGATGCCTTGCGTCAGGCGCCGCCATTCATTGCCCGAGATGATGCGGGGAACGATGTCGAACGGGATCAGCCGCTCGGAAGCTTCCTGCTCGCCATAGACGGCGAAGGTGATGCCGGTCTTGCGGAAGACGCGTTCGGCGTCCTGCATCTTCTCGGTAAGCCTGGCCGGATCCTGCTCCTTCAGCCAGCGATCATAAGCCGAATACGGTCTTCTCAATCCGGAGACTTCCGGAAGCATTTCATCGAACGCTGCCAATCGCATACTCCCCTGTGACACCATTTCACTGGCGTCGCCGGAGAAAATCAAGCGCAATCGGTGATTTGAGGGAGTTGGACGACCAGTATGTGGCGGCTGCCCAAAATTAAGGCAGCTGAAATACGCCCTTGGTCAGGCTTTGCCTCGTGGCCGGGCAGGCGCGTTCCGAAGCTGAAGCGTGATCCCAAAGAGTCGAATCCAGCTTAGGAGAAGGTCATGCTCAAACACTGAGATAGAACCCCATCCCGATTCTATCGGGGATGGAACGGGCTCTAGAAGGCGCGGAACGTGACGACGGTGAAAGTGTCCTTGATCCCGGGGAGAATCTGCACCTTCTCGTTGACGAAATGGCCCACATCTTCCTCGTCGTCGACGTAGAATTTGGCGAGCAGATCGTAGTTGCCGGCGGTCGAGTAGATTTCCGAGGCGATCTCGGCATCGGCAAGCGCGCTGGCAACCTCATAGGATTTGCCAAGCTCGCATTTGATCTGCACGAAAAACGCCCTCATGGCTTCGTCCCTAAACGTCCAAGTCCAAGCGGCCCTTCTGACAGACTGGAGGCGGGCTTTCAAGCGCCGGATGAATGCTCAGCCGGCTCGGGCCCGGGCCAAGACTTCCCGCAGCGCGCGCGGGGCGACACGAATGTTCGCAACCGATGAAACCGTGAAGCGCCACCATGCGTATGTTAAAATGCCTCTTGGAACAATTTTGGGGGGAGGCAGCTTTAGCAAGGGGCAACGGAGACAGGCCATGCGCCGTATGTTTTTCGCATTTGCGTTCGTTCCACTCGTCCTGGCGTCGTCTGCGCTTGCCGGCGATGCCGAGGTCAAGGCGGCGCAAGCCGCCATCGACGGCCAGTTGAAAGCCTTCATCGCCAATGACGGCGCCGCCGCCTATAGCTTCGCCGCACCCAACGTGAAGCAGATCTTCCCGACCGTCGACACCTTCATGAACATGGTGACCAACGGCTACGCGCCGGTACGCAACCCACAGACCTATTCTTTTGGCAAGGTCGAGGAGACGAGCCCGACATCGATCGTCCAACAGGTGCTGATCGTTGGCCCCGACGGCAAGGATTACGAGGCTGTCTACACGCTGCAGCAACAGCCCGACGGCACATTCCAGATCACCGGCTGCAGCCTGCGCGCGTCGAATTCGCTAAGCACCTGAGACAGCCGATATCAGTAGCGTGCCCTGCCGCCCGACATATCGAATACGGCACCAGTGTTGAAGCTGCTCGAATCGGAACACAGCCAGAGCACCAACGCAGCGACCTCGTCGGCGGAGCCGAGCCGTTTCAGCGGGCTGGCGCCGATCATGTCGCTGACAACTTCATTGCCAAGGCGCCTGATAAGGTCGGTATCGATCGGACCGGGCGCTACGCAATTCACCCGAATGCCGGTGTCGCAAACCTCCCGCGACAATGCCTTGGTGAAAGCGATAATGCCTGCGCTTGCCGCCGAATAGGCGGCAAGGTTCGGCAAGCCCTCCTTGCCTGCAAGCGATCCCATGTTGACGATGCGGCCGTTGCCGGCCTTGCGCATGATCGGCAGAACCTGATGCGTGACCTCGAACGTTCCGAGGAGATTGACACCGATGATTCGCTGCCATTCAACCGGCTCGAAGGCCTCAAAGCCGAGGTAGGGACCGAGATAGCCAGCGTTGTTGACGAGGATGTCGATCCGCCCCGCTCGGGCGACGATGTCAGCCAAGGCTTCCCTTATGTCGCCGGCCTTGGTGGCGTCGACAGTCAGGCTGCGGATGCCGTCAGCCGGCACCGGATCGGCGTCCCAGACCCAGACGTCGGCGCCAGACCCTGACAACTGCGTGGCCACGGCTCTGCCGATGCCCCTGGAGCCCCCGGTTACGATCGCCGTCCTGCCGGCAAAGTCGTATGTCACGGCCATAGCCATCCCTCGATTGCAAATCTGCTCTTGGGCAGCCGATCCGTCAATCGCTGGAAGCGCACGCCTAAATGGCTGGGATATCGCCCCGAGCCCAACCTTCCGAAATCTCCGCCGCGCGTGCTTCGAAGGCATGTGCCTCGATTGCCGCACGGATGTCCTGCATCAGCTTCTGATAATACGAGAGATTGTTCCAGGTGAGCAGCATCGCACCAAGCGCTTCCTGCGAGCGCACCAGATGGTGCAGATAGGCGCGTGAGTAGTCCCTCGCCGCCGGGCAGTCGCTTTCCTCGTCGAGGGGACGCGGATCGTCGGCATGGCGGGCGTTGCGCAGATTGACCTTGCCGCGCCTGGTGTAGGCAAGGCCGTGCCTGCCGGCCCGCGTCGGCATCACGCAATCGAACATGTCGATGCCGCGCGCCACCGATTTCAGGATATCGTCAGGGGTGCCGACGCCCATCAGATAGCGCGGCTTGTTTTCAGGCAGTTCAGGACAGGTGATCTCGAGCATCTCGAGCATCACCGCTTGCGGCTCGCCGACGGCCAGACCGCCGACCGCATAACCCTTCAACTCCATCGCGCTCAGTGCCTGAGCCGAACGCACCCTGAGTGCCGCGTTGTCGCCGCCTTGCACGATGCCGAACATCGCCTTGCCCGGCTGGTCGCCGAACGCCGTCTTGCAGCGCTCTGCCCAGCGCAGCGACAGCTCCATGGCGCGCTCGATCTCCTTCAACTCGGCCGGTAGCGCCGTGCATTCGTCGAGCTGCATCTGGATATCGGAATCGAGCAAACCCTGGATTTCGATCGAGCGCTCCGGTGACATCTCGTAGGCGGCGCCGTCAATGTGCGAGCGGAAGGTGACGCCTTTTTCGGTCAGCTTCCTCAGCTTGGACAGCGACATCACCTGGAAACCGCCGCTGTCGGTCAGGATCGGATGCGGCCAGCGGGCGAATTCGTGCAAGCCCCCAAGACGCGCCACGCGCTCGGCGCCGGGCCGCAGCATCAAATGGTAGGTGTTGCCCAGGATGATGTCGGCGCCAAGGCCGCGCACCTGGTCCATATACATTGTCTTGACGGTGCCGCCGGTGCCGACCGGCATGAAGGCAGGCGTGCGGATTTCGCCGCGCGGCATGTCGATCACACCGCGCCGCGCCTTGCCGTCTGTCGCCAGAACCTTGAAGCTGAACGGCTTAGCCATTGAATTCCTTGTCATGAACCGGGGCGCCAGGTGCCTGTTTGTCGAGCGACTGGCGGTATTGGATGCAGCCACGCAAGAATTTCGGCCAGGGCGGCACGGCGATCGACGGCTCGGTCTTCTCCGGCAGCAGGTCCCACAGATCCGGGTGATGCCAGCACAAATCATGGCCGGTGGCGTCGCGATGCTGGCGAATGCCGGTGCGCAATTTCTTCACTTCCGCGATCAATGCATCGCGGTCCAGGCTCACGAGATCATCGTCCATCGCTCATCTCCGCTCGATAAAGCAGGCTTGCGTCTCCATAGGAGTAGAACCTGTAGCGGTTCTCGATGGCATGCGCATAGGCCGCACGCATCGTATCGAGACCACTGAAGGCCGACACCAGCATGAACAGGGTCGAGCGCGGCAGGTGGAAATTGGTCATCAACATGTCGGCGGTGCGAAAGCGGTAGCCGGGCGTGATGAAAATGTCGGTCGGACCGGACCATGCAACCAGGGTACCGTCCGCGCGCGCCGCGCTTTCCAGCAGGCGCAGCGAGGTCGTGCCGACAGCGACGATGCGGCCACCCCTCGCCTTGGCCGCGTTGAGCGCGTCGGCGGTCGCCTCGCTGACCGAGCCGGTCTCGGCGTGCATCTTGTGGTCGGCGGTGTCATCCGCCTTCACCGGCAGGAACGTGCCGGCGCCGACATGTAAGGTAACGAAGCGGCGCTCGACCCCCTTGGCGTCGAGTATCGCAAAAAGCTCCGGCGTGAAATGCAGGCCTGCCGTGGGTGCGGCAACGGCGCCTTCTTCCCGGGCATAGATGGTCTGGTAGTCAGCCCGGTCGCGTTCGTCGTCGTCGCGCTTCGAGGCGATATAGGGCGGCAGCGGAATATGGCCGACCGCATGCAGCGCCTCGTCCAGGAAGGGCCCCGACAGGTCGAAGCCAAGCAGCGCTTCGCCGCCCTCGCCTTTCTCGATCACGGTGGCGTCGAGCTGGCCGAGGAAACAGGAATTGCCATCATGGCCGAAATGGATACGGTCACCGGCGGCAATGCGCTTGCCCGGTCGCATGAAGGCCAGCCAGCGGTCCGGCGCCATGCGCATGTGCAGCGTGGCTTCGACCTGAGCCTGCGCCTCGCCGCGCCGTCTGATGCCCTTCAGTTGCGCCGGAATGACCTTGGTGTCGTTGAAGACCAGCACGTCGCCGGCCCTGAGCAAGGACGGCAGGTCGCCAACCGACCGGTCGTCGAGCCCGTCGCCGGGCTTGACCACCAGCATCTTGGCGCTGTCGCGCGGCTCTGCCGGACGAAGCGCGATACGCTCCTCCGGTAGGTCGAAGTCAAACAGATCGACGCGCATCAGTAGAGCCGGACGAGCAGCGCTCCGGCCAGCAGCAGCACCGCACCGGCGACGCGGCCGAGCGAGATTTCACGCACCGCGACGCCAAGGAAGCCAACGCGGTCGATGAGCATGCCGGCCAGCAACTGTCCCGCCACCAGAAACGCCATCAGGGCGGCGGCACCGATGCGCGGCGTCAGGATGGTCGAAAGCGTCACATAGAAGCCGCCAAGCATGCCACCGGCGATGAACAGCCACGGTGCCGGCGCCTTCCAGTCGAGCGTGACGCCTTGCAGCTTCACCACCGTGACGGAGATGATGCCGAGCACCACCGCGCCCGACAGGAACGAAAACGCAGCCGCCGCGACCGGGAGCCCCAGGCCGCGCGCCAGCTGCGAATTGATCGGCGCCTGAATGGCAATGAAGGCGCCGGACAGGATGCCGAGAAGCGACCAGACGACGCCCATCATTGATGTTTTGCCTTACTTGACGTCGGCCGCGACCTTCAGCGACACGATCTTGTCGGGATCCGGCACCGGCTCGCCGCGCTTGATCTTGTCGACATTGTCCATGCCTTCGATGACCTGGCCCCAGACCGTGTACTGGCGGTTGAGGAAGGCGGCATCGTCGAAGCAGATGAAGAACTGCGAATTGGCCGAGTTCGGGTTTTGCGAACGGGCCATCGAACAGGTGCCGCGCCCATGGTTGGCGTTGGAGAATTCAGCCTTGAGGTCGGGCTTGTCGGAGCCGCCCATGCCCGCACGCGACGGAGCAAAGGAGGGCTTGCTGGAATTGCCGAACTTGACGTCGCCGGTCTGCGCCATGAAGCCGTCGATGACGCGGTGGAAGACCACGCCGTCATAGGCGCCTTCGCGTGCCAGTTCCTTGATACGGGCGACATGGCCGGGCGCCAGGTCGGGGAAAAGTTCGATGACGACGTTGCCCTTGGTCGTCTCCATGATGAGCGCGTTTTCGCGGTCCTTGATCTCGGCCATGTCAGATATCCTTTTCAGAAAACAGAGTTATTCGACAACTTTACTTGTCTGCGGCGATGCGCACCTTGAGCATCCGGTCAGGGTCGGTGACCGTGCCATTGTCCGCTTCGTCGCCCTTCTTGATGTGGTCCACCAGCTCCATGCCGCTGACGACGGTGCCGACGATGGTGTATTGGCCATCGAGGGGCGGCGCCGGCGCGAACATGATGAAGAACTGCGAATTGGCGGAGTTGGGGTCCTGCGAGCGGGCCATGCCGACCACGCCGCGCTTGTAGTGTTCGGTCTGCGAGAATTCTGCCGGCAGGTCGGGTTGATCGGAACCGCCGGTGCCGACGGCCTCGGCGCTAAAACCCTTCTTCATGTTACCGAACTTGACGTCGCCGGTCTGCGCCATGAAGCCGTCGATGACGCGGTGGAAGGCGACGTTGTCATAGGCGCCCTGGCGCACCAGCTTCTTGATCTGCGCGACGTTCTTGGGTGCCAGATCGGGCCGAAGCGCGATGGTGACGTCGCCGTCCTTCAGCGTGATGATCATGGTGTTTTCCGGGTCGGCGGCGAAGGCCGAGACAGACGACGTCACAAGACCGGCAAGCACAATGAGGAACGAGGCAAGCTTTTTCAGCTGCATATCTATCTCCGGGATCTTATTTCGCGAATTTGGCGGTGAGCGCACCGGCAACCGCCGCCGGCACGAAGGGGCGGATGTCGCCTCCCATCGAGGCAATCTGGCGGACAAGTGTGGCGGTAATGGTGCGCACGGACGGGCTGGCGGGCAGAAAAACCGTCTGCAGTTCAGGCGCCATGGTCTCGTTCATGCCGGCCATCTGCATCTCGTAGTCGAGGTCGGTGCCATCGCGCAGGCCTCGGATCATGATCGAGGCGCCCTGCTTCCTGGCCGCGTCGATGACCAGCCCGTCGAAGGCCACAACCTTGATGCGCGCACCGTCGCGGCCAAATAAAGTCTTCGTCGCACTCTCGATCAGCCCCACCCGTTCCTCGAAGGAAAACAGCGGCTGCTTGCCCGGGTGGATGCCGATGGCCGCATAGACGACGTCGGCCACCGCCAGCGACGCTTTCAGCACGTCGAGATGGCCGTTGGTCAACGGGTCGAAGGAGCCGGCATAGAGGGCGATGCGTTCAGTCATGGCTGGTGCTTCTAACGAGCCTCTCTCGCAAAGGCAAATCCGATTGGCGAGCCGGTCGTGAACCTTTTCCGCCACGTGAACGACAGATGAACATGCTGATCACGAAGCCTTCACGCAGCGTTCACTAGGTTGCACCTTAATAAGATGAAACCAAAATCCCATATCTTCGTTGTTAGGCGCAGGAGAACACACACATGCTGATCTACATGCTCGCCACCGCAATGACCGTCGCCATGCTGATCGCCACCGTTTTCGGCTTGCATCAGGAGGCTCAGCGCATCCGCATCAAGGCCAATACCAAGCGCTTCGAAGGTTTTGGCCCCCGCAAGCCATATCGCCACTACTAAGTTTCGCCTGAACGTGCCACCACGCCGGCCCATGGGCCGGCGTTGTTATGTCGAAACCTGGCGCTGGACTTATTCAGCGCTGTCCGGGCCGGCGTCCGCCGTTGGATCAATCTCAGAGCCGGCGCTTTCTTCGATTTCCTCGTCCGCCTGCGGTTCGGATATCCGCTCGACCGAAACCACCTTTTCACCTTCAGCAGTGTTGAAGATGGTCACGCCCTTGGTGGCGCGGCTGGCGAAACGGATGCCGTTCACCGGCACCCGAATGACGGTACCGCCGTCCGACACCAGCATGATCTGGTCGTCATTGCCGACCGGGAAGGTCGCCACCAGCCTGCCGATCTCGGCTACCTTCGAAACGTCGGTGGCACGAATGCCCTTGCCGCCGCGTCCGGTCAGCCGGAAATCATAGGACGACGAGCGCTTGCCGTAGCCATATTCGGTCACCGTCAGCACGTACTGCTCGTGCTGCTTGAGGAATTCGTAGCGCTCGTCGGAAAGCTCCGTCTCCTCGCCGACCTCTTCATTGGTCAGCGCGATCTCTTCCTCTTCGCCAGCCGCGATGCCAGCGGCAAGGCGCCGTTCGGCCGCTGCCCGCTTAAGATAGGCGGCACGTTCGGCCGGCGGCGCATCGACATTCTCGATCACCGACATCGAGATGATGCGGTCGGTCTCGGCCATGGTTATGCCGCGCACGCCGACCGAATTGCGGCTCTGGAAGACGCGCACGTCGCCGACCGAAAAGCGTATGCACTGGCCGGAGCTGGCGGTGAGCAGCACATCGTCATTGTCGGTGCAGGTCTCGACGCCAAGGATCTCGTCGCCCTCCTCCTCCAGCTTCATGGCAATCTTGCCGTTGCGGTTGACCTGAACGAAGTCGGAAAGTTTGTTGCGTCGCACGGTGCCACGCGTGGTGGCGAACATCACATCGAGCTCGCCCCAGCTGGTCTCGTCCTCGGGCAGCGGCATGATGGTGGTGATGCGCTCGCCCTGCTCCAGCGGCAGCATGTTGATCAGCGCCTTGCCGCGCGATTGCGGGTTGCCGATCGGCAGCCGCCAGACCTTCTCCTTGTAGACGATGCCGCGCGAGGAGAAGAACAGCACCGGCGTGTGCGTGTTGGCAACGAACAGCCGGGTGACGAAATCCTCTTCCTTGGTCGACATGCCGGAGCGGCCCTTGCCGCCGCGGCGCTGCGCCCGGTAGAGCGACAGCGGCACGCGCTTGATGTAGCCCGAATGGCTCACCGTCACGACCATGTCCTCGCGCTGGATCAGGTCCTCGTCTTCCATGTCCGCGCCACCGTCGGTGAGCTCGGTGCGGCGTGGCGTGCCAAACTCGTCGCGAACGGCGGCGAGCTCATCCTTGACGATCTGCTGGACCCGCGCGCGGGAAGACAAAATGTCCAGGTAGTCAATGATTTCGGCGCCGATCGTGTTCAACTCGTCGGCGATCTCGTCGCGGCCGAGCGCGGTCAGGCGCTGCAGGCGCAGTTCGAGGATGGCGCGCGCCTGCTCCTCGGACAGATTGTAGGTGCCGTCCTCGTTGATGCGATGGCGCGGGTCGTCGATCAACAGGATCAGCGATTCGACGTCGCCAGACGGCCACCGCCGCTCCATCAACTGCTCACGCGCCGTCTGCGGATCCGGCGCGGTGCGGATGAGCTTGATCACTTCGTCGATGTTGGCGACGGCGATGGCGAGACCGACCAGCACATGGGCGCGGTCGCGCGCCTTGCGCAGCAGGAATTTCGTGCGCCGGGTGATCACTTCCTCGCGGAAGGCGACGAACGCCCTCAGCATGTCGGTCAACGTCAGCAGTTCCGGCTTGCCGCCGTTGAGCGCAACCATATTGGCGCCGAAGGAGGTCTGCAGCGGCGTGAAGCGGTAAAGCTGGTTAAGGATGACGTCGGCGACGGCGTCGCGCTTCAGTTCGATGACGACGCGGTAGCCCTGGCGGTCGCTTTCGTCGCGGATGTCGGAAATGCCCTCGATGCGCTTGTCGCGCACCAGTTCGGCCATCTTCTCGATCATCGACGACTTGTTCACCTGGTAGGGAACCTCGGTGATGATGATCGACTCGCGGTCGTTGCCGCGCGCCTCGATGTTGACCTTGCCGCGCATGACGATGGAGCCGCGGCCGGTCGAATAGGCGCTGTAGATGCCGGAACGGCCAAGCACGATGCCGCCGGTCGGGAAATCCGGCCCCGGGATGATCTCCATCAGTGCCGGCAGGTCGATCGCCGGATTGTCGATGATGGCGATGGCGCCGTTGCAGACTTCGCTGAGATTGTGCGGCGGGATGTTGGTCGCCATGCCGACGGCAATGCCGCCGGAGCCGTTGACCAGCAGATTGGGGAACCGTGCCGGCAGAACCTTGGGCTCGCTGCCGGACGCATCATAGGTGTCCTGGAAATCGACGGTGTCCTTGTCGATATCCTCCAGCAGCTCATGCGCGACCTTGGTCAGCCGCGATTCGGTATAGCGCATCGCCGCCGGCGGATCGCCGTCGATGGAGCCGAAATTGCCCTGTCCGTCGATCAGCGGCACGCGCAGCGACCAGTCCTGCGCCATGCGCACCAAAGCGTCGTAGATCGAGGCGTCGCCATGCGGATGGTATTTACCCATCACGTCGGCGACCGGGCGCGCCGACTTCACATATTTGCGGTTCCAGTGGTAACCGCTCTCATGCGAGGCGAAGAGAATACGGCGATGCACCGGCTTCAGGCCGTCGCGCACGTCCGGCAGCGCACGGCTGACGATCACGCTCATGGCGTAATCGAGATAGGAGCGCTGCATCTCCTCGACGATGGATATCGGCTCGATGCCGGTGGGGCCGCCGTCGGCGCCGCGCGGTGTCTTTTGGTCGGTCAAATCGGATCACAATCTAATCAGGAATCACTTGCTGCTTATATAGGAAGCAAGCCCGAAACTCCAATATCCGCGACACTTTTCCAGTGTCAATTTTGGTGGTAATTTCAAAAGGATACCACTGATTGCGACGATATGGCCAAGGCGGTTTCGCCGCCACCAAGGCAAAAGCCTGCGATGGACCGTTTTCCCCCAGCGAAAGCCACGAGCGCGATGAATTGGACCTCTTGGCTGCCGTTGCGAGCCCTGAGTGGTTGGACGCCGAGGGATCTGAACGGCGATCTGGTCGCGGGCCTCACACTGGCCGCGATCGCCATTCCCGAACAGATGGCGACCGCCCGCCTCGGCGGCTTTGCTCCCGAGGTCGGCTTCTTCGCTTTTGTTGCCGGTTCGGTGGCGTTCGCCCTGTTCGGTGCCAACCGGCACCTGTCGGCCGGTGCGGATTCGACCATCACGCCTCTGTTTGCCGGCAGTCTCGCCGTGCTCGCCGCAGCCGGGTCGCCACATTATCTGGCGCTGGCCTCCATGCTGGCTTTGATGGTCGGGCTGATCGTGATTCTGAGCGGTCTCTTTCGCCTTGGCTGGGTCGCCGACCTCCTGTCGGTGCCGGTCACGACGGGTTTTCTGGCCGGCATCGCCATCCATATCATCGTTTCGCAATTGCCCGGACTACTCGGCCTGCCCGCCCAGAACGGTCAAACCTTGCGGCGCATCGGTGAGATCGCCGGCAGCCTGCACCTCACCAATCCCTGGAGCCTCGGACTCGGCCTCGGCGTCTTCGGAACCGTATTCTGCGCCGAACGCATCAGCGCCCGCATCCCCGGCGCATTGATCGGCATGGTGCTCGCCACCTCTGCGGTTGCCGTCTTCGGCCTCGAGGATCGCGGCGTCGAGGTGCTCGGCGCCTTGCCCAATGGCCTGCCACGGGCCGGCCTGCCGCTTGCCAGCCTTGGCGATGTGCAGGCGCTGGTCCCGCTGGCATTGCTGATCGCCATCGTCGTCATGGTGCAGACAGCGGCCACCTCCCGTTCCTTCGCGCCGCAACAGGGTGACGCTCCTGACGTCAATCGCGATTTCGTCGGCGTCGGTGCCGGCAGCATCGTATCGGGCCTGTTCGGCGCCTTTGCGGTCAATGCCAGCCCGCCGCGCACGGCAATCGTCTCCCAGTCGGGTGGCCGCTCACAGGTCGCGGGCCTCATTGCCGCGGCCATCGTGCTGACGCTGGGTGCTTTCGGTGGCGGCCTGCTCGCCGATGTTCCACAGGCCGCCCTTGCCGGTGTTCTGCTGTTCGTCGCCCAGCACATTCTGCGCTGGAAGGTGTTCGCCAGCGTCTACCGGCAGGCGCCCGTCGAATTCGCATTGATCCTCATCACCATGGCAGCCATCGTCGTGCTGCCCATCGAGACCGGCGTTGCGATCGGCATCGGCCTGTCGCTCCTGCATGGAATCTGGACCGCAACGCGCACGCAACTGATCGAACTGGAACAGGTGCCGGGGACTTCGGTGTGGTGGCCGCCCAGCGAGCCAGTTGCCGGCGATCAGCTCCCCAGCGTGCTCGTCGCGGCATTCCAGGCGCCGCTGTCCTTCGTCAATGCCGACGGCTTCAAGCGCGGCTTTGTCGATCTTGTCGATGCAAGGCGTGAGAGCGTGAAGCTGGTCGTGCTGGAGGCCAGCAACATCGTCGAGATCGACTACACGGCCGCGCAAGCCCTGATCGACACCATCACCCATTGCCGCAAGGCGGGCGCGATCTTTGCCATCGCGCGGATGGAATCGCTGCGCGCCCAGGCGGCGCTGGCACGATTTGGCATCGCCGACCTGATCGGCCCGCAGCGGATTTTTCACAGTGTCGATGCCGCCATCAGGACGCTCGCTCCGGACCAGCAGCCGCAACAACAGGACAAAGCCAAATGACCACCACGCGGGAACCCTTGTTGACCCCCGTCGCAGTCAGAGATCTACGGCCGACGCAGATCACCGTCGGCATGCGGGAAGTCGCCTTGAAGCGCCAGATGATCCGCTCGCAAAGCGCCAGGAAGACTGGCACTTTTCTCGGCACCCATATGGTCCCGGTCGTGCTGGGGCCGAAGAAGCGCAACTATGTCACCGATCACCACCATCTCGCCCGCGCCCTGCTCGAGGAAGGCATCGGGGATATTCTGGTCACAGTGATCAGCGACCTGTCGGAACTCGACAAGGACGCCTTCCTCTTCGTGCTCGACAATCGCGGCTGGATGCATCCGTTCGACGAGAACGGCAGGCGCCGGGGCTACGACGCCATTCCCAAGACCATGGCCGAGCTCGTCGACGACCCCTACAGGAGCATGGCCGGTGAACTGCGCCGGCAAGGTGGTTTCGCGAAGGACACCACCCCGTTCAGCGAATTCCTGTGGGCGGATTTTTTGCGCCGGCGCATCGACCGGGATGCGGTGGCGAAGAATTTCGACAAGGCGATGAAGGAGGCCCTGAACCTGGCCAAGGCCAAGGACGCCGACTACCTGCCCGGCTGGTGCGGACCGACATCGGACTGACGCCACAAGACCGCAGCGACGGACAAAGCCTGCACAACGCCGCTCGCGCGGCGGGCGCGATAGTCGCCCGGCGTCTCGCCCATGACGCGCAGAAAGCGGCGATTGAACGTCGACAGATCGTTGAAGCCTGCCTCGAAGGCGATCACCGAGACCGCATCGTCGGACAGCCGCAGCCGCACCGCCGCGCGATGCAGCCGGGTCTTGAGCAGGAACTGGTAGGGCGTCATGCCCGCGACCTGCCGGAAGATGCGCAGGAAATGATAGGGGCTGGTCGCGGTCTCGTCGGCCAGCGCCGAAAGCGAGACCGGCCTGTCGGCATCGAGTTCGATCCGCCGCACCGCTTCGGCAACCCGCTTCTGATCGCGGCGGCTTGGCGCGCGCCTGACAGGTGTGGAGCTAAAGGTTGTTGCCACCGCGGCACCCGCAATGCGCAGCCCGAGTTCCTCGAAGGCGTCGATGTCGGCCATCTCGCGAGCGGTTTCCGCTTCGGCGAGTAAGGATGCCAGGGCCGGCAACGGCGGCAGGCGTGGGGCCTCGAAGGCCAGCTTCTTCGCGCCCGGCACACCAGCCACGATCCGTTCCATGTAGGCCGGCCCGAAATGGAACGAGAGGCAACGGTCGCCACTGCCATGTTCATGCCCGCATTCGTAGCATGTGGCGGGATTGCCGAGCAGGAGCGCGCCGGGCGCCAGCATCGCCGTGCCTTGTTGCGTGCGATAGCGGAACGTGCCGCCGGTGACAGCGGCGACGCAGAAATCTCGATGGGCTTCCTCGAACGGCCGCTCACCGGCGCTGGCCGTGCAGATCACATCCGCCACGTGCCAGCCGGCCCCGGATGCGAGAGTACGCGTGGTCGCTGTCATGACCGAAATGTCGCTGTCATGACCGAAATATAGCAATTTTTCCCAAGCCCAGAACCCCATCGCAGCCTACTCCTCCCGGTCTCCTGACAAGAAGAGACCGGAACCATGTACGACCAATCCTCCTTTGCCGAAGCCTTGCACAGTGCCGGACCAATCAACGGACTTGCTGAAAAACTGAACCTCTATGGCCGTTTCGTCGGCGCCTGGACTTTTGACGCCTCCCGCCATCTCGAGGACGGCACGGTGCTGACCGGGAGTGGCGAAGTGCATTTCGGCTGGGTGCTGGAAGGCCGCGCAATCCAGGATGTCTGGATTCTGCCCGCGCGGGACGCCGGCCCCTCGCCTTCGCTCGGCAAATGGACGTTCTATGGCACGACATTGCGCGTCTACGACCCCGCCGCCGACGCCTGGCACATCTTCTGGAGCGACCCGCGCAACCAGTATTACAGCCGGCAGCTCGGCCGTGCCGAACGCGATACCATCGTGCAAGTGGGCGCCGATGGCGCCGGCTCCTCGGTGCGCTGGAGCTTTTCGCGCATCACCGAGAATTCCTTCCGCTGGCTCGGCGAGCGCTCACACGACAATGGCGCGACATGGCGGCTGGAAGTCGAATTCCTGGCGCGCCGAACGGCAACAACCTGACGCTACAAGCCATTGTAACAATGGAGAAAAATATGTTCGATCATATCTCGATCGGCGTTCGCGACGCCGCCGCTTCCAAGCGCTTCTACGATGCTGCGCTGAAACCGCTCGGCTATAGCTGCCTCAGCCAGACGCCGGGCTCGTTGGGTTATGGCGCGCAAGGCGTCGTGCTATGGGTCAACGAGGCCGCGCGGCCGGTGCCATCAGACGCAAAATCCGGCCTGCATTTCTGCTTCGCGGCACCGACGCGGAGCAGCGTCGACGCCTTCCATGCCGGCGGCTTGAGCGAAGGCGGCAGCGATAATGGCGCACCGGGCCTGCGCGCCGACTATGGCGAAAACTACTATGCCGCCTTTGTCGTCGATCCGGACGGTTATCGCGTCGAGGCCTATTGCGGCGCTGCCGGCTGAGGCAAATAATTCCAGGAAAAGCGTGCAACGGGCTTTCCGTCCGTAGCAGCGTCACGACGAAGGGGTGTCGAAGTTTCGGTTTCGTCCCTCCGACAGTTCCCACCGACCGGGCTTTGCTCTACCAATGTCATGGTGCGGGCGCGGCCCGGCGGGAGGGGTCAGAGATGCCGAGCTTCGACAGCCTGTTCAACGCCTTCGTCACCATTCTCGTGACCATCGATCCGCCTGGCCTTGCGCCGCTGTTCCTTGCCGTGACACGCGGCATGAACCGCGAGGAGCGCCAGCAGGTTTCCGTCCGCGCCTCGATCATCGGTTTTCTGGTGATGGCGCTGTTTGCGGTTGCCGGCGCCTCTATCCTGTCGGTCTTCGGCATCACGCTGCCGGCCTTCCGCGTCGCCGGTGGCTTCCTGTTGTTCTTCATCGCTTTCGAAATGGTGTTCGAGCGACGGCAGGACCGCAAGGAGAAGATCGGCGACGTCGCCATCACCAAGGACATGATCCACAACATCGCCGCCTTCCCGCTGGCGATCCCGCTGATCGCCGGCCCCGGCGCCATTTCGGCGACGGTGCTTTTGTCCAGTTCATTCCAGGGGTTCGCCGCGCAGGCGGCGCTGGTCGGCATCATCTTCGTCTGCCTTGCCATCACCTATTTGGTGTTCGTGCTGTCGGAACGTATCGACCGCATCCTCGGCCAGACCGGGCGTTCGATCCTGACCCGGCTGCTCGGCGTCATCCTGGCCGCACTTGCCGTGCAGTTCGTCGCCGACGGCATCAAGGCGCTGATGGCGGGATAGCTCGCGACGACCCGCCGAAGCCGGCCCTACTTCGCCGTTGTATCGATGACTTCGAAATCGTGGGTGATCGTGGCGGTCTTGGCCAGCATCGCGGAGGCTGAGCAGTATTTTTCGATCGAAAGATCGATCGCCCGTTTGACCTTGTCGCTGGAGAGCGACCGGCCCTTGACGACGAAATGCATGTGGATGCGGGTGAACACCCTGGGCTCGGTTTCGGCCCGGTCGGCGTTGAGCTCGACCACGCAATCCTCGATCGCCTCGCGCCCCTTTTCGAGGATATGCACGACATCATAGGCCGAACAGCCGCCGGTGCCGATCAGCACAAGTTCCATCGGGCTAGGTCCTGGCGTCTTGCCTTCCGGTCCGAGCGCGGTTCCCAGCACTACTTTGTGGCCGCTGCCGGATTCGCCGACGAAAGTGCGCTCCTCCACCCACTTTACACGTGCTTTCACCTGATATTCCTTCCACTTGGGGTCATCCGCCTCAAGGATTAAATAGGATCATGGTCCGGCCCGCGCGACGCCAAAGACGACATCGTGCATGACCCTACCCGGCAACAGCGTGAAGATGCCGGCCCCGACCAGCGCAAAGACATACAGCGCAATCATCGACTTGCGATGCTTGGCGACGCGATGATTGTGCGCGTGCCACACCGCCAGCGGTACGGTGACCAGCACCAGGATCGACAGGAGATGGATCGGACTGAAAGGGCCGACGAGGCGGATCTGATGAATCCAGAAACTCGAGACGGCGATGACCAGCATCAGTGCGACCCAGACATAGCCCGCGATGCGATGCCGCCGCGTTCCCTTCGGCAGTGCCAGCTGGGTGGCCCCTATCGCCAGTGCGGCGAAAGCCGCAAAGGCATGCCAGGGAACCGGAGAAGGGGCGGCAAGCAGCGGTTGCAGCGACATTGCCGCCTCTCCGGTGGCTGATTGTCCTCAGAACGGGATTTCGTCGTCCAGTTCGCGCGACGAACCGCCGCCACCGCCGCTCTTGGCGCCGCCGCCACGATTGAAGCTTTCGCTCGGACTGGACTGCCCGAAATCGGAACCACGGCTGCTGCCGCCACCGGCATAACCGCCGACCTGGCCGCCCTCACCCTGTCCGCGCGCATCGAGCATCTGCAGCTCGCCGCGGAATTTCTGCAGCACGACTTCCGTCGTGTACTTGTCGTTGCCGGTCTGGTCCTGCCATTTGCGCGTCTGCAACTGGCCCTCGACATAGACCTTCATACCCTTCTTCAGATACTGCTCGGCCACCTTGGCAAGCTGATCGTTGAAGATGACGACGTTGTGCCACTCGGTCTTTTCCTTGCGCTCGCCGGAATTCTTGTCGCGCCAGCTTTCCGACGTCGCAATGCGGATGTTGACGACCGGCTCGCCCGAGTTCAGGCGACGGATTTCCGGATCTGCACCGAGGTTGCCGACCAGAATGACCTTGTTGACGCTACCCGCCATGATATTTCTCCGCGCTCATCCGAAACAAATTTTTGTCGCAGCACCTTACAGGCTGCAGACCATCGCCGCCTGCTATGGCTGGCTTTTCCCACAAGGTTTTTGTTCCCTTTTCGTTCTATGACGCCCGTGGCATTCTGTCAATGTTTGTCAGCAAGATGTAGTGTTCCGGTCCGAAATTTCCATGAAATCGGGAATGGGTCGGGGGCAATCAAATGAACTCCGTCACACACGAGGACCAGCCGCGCGAGCAATGGCGAGGAGGTGTGGGAACGCGTATGCATGTGTCGGCCAGCAACGGTGCATCGCAACTTTGCATATTCGAGCAATGGGTCGAGCCCACGGTCGGCGCCCCAACGCATTGGCATCCCGTCGAGGAAGTGCTGACCGTTATCGCCGGCAGGGCCGAGATGTGGATCGACGATGAGCACAACGTCCTGACCTCGGGCCAGTCTCTCGTTGTTCCCGCGAACAGGAAACACGGGTTCAAAAACGTCGGCACCGGAACGCTTCACATCCACGCTGTGCTTGCGTCGCCAATCTTCGAGGCGACGTTTGATGGACCTGCCGGGGTGGTGAGGCGCTGGCTTCCGACAAGCTCGTAAAAACAGCGCTTGCCAAATCAATAAGTATCGACTTATGCTTTCGTCATGATCGAAGCAGAGATTTTCCGCGCGCTTGCCGACCCGACGCGCCGCGCCGTCTTTGAGCAGCTTGCTGCTGGCGAAATGAGCGTCTCGGAATTGCGCAGCGGCATGACGGTGTCGCAACCCGCCGTCTCCCAGCATCTGGCGGTGTTGCGCGGCGCTGGCTTGGTGGTCGAGCGGCGAGCGGGCCGCAACGCCTATTATCGCGCCGATCCGCAAGGGCTTGCCCCCTTGCTCTCCTGGATCGAACGCTACCGGACCTTCTGGCCGGAGCGCATCGAAAGGCTGAAGGCGGTTTTGAAGGACATGGATCAATGAAGAGCGTGGGATCAATGAAGAGCATGGGATCAATGACGGACCAAAGCCACGCGGACACCAACACCGCGCCTGACGCGATCGAGTTTGAGTGCGACCTGCCGGAGCCGCCGGAAAAGGTGTGGCGGGCGCTGACCGTGCCAGAGCTGCTCGCCGCCTGGATGATGCCGAACGACATCAGCCCTGAGACCGGCAGCCGTTTTGCCTTCGCCGGGCCCGAGGCGGCGATCGAATGCGAGATCATCGACGCCGAGCCCGAGCGGCTGCTGCGCTATACCTGGCGCGAGCGGCAGCAGCCAGGCGATTCCGCGCGGCAGGCTGGGCTCGACAGCATTGTCACCTTCACACTCGCCCGCACCGTCTCCGGCGGCACGCATCTGCGCATCGTCCATGACGGTTTTGCCCGAACGGCAATGCCCGCTGTTGCCATGGCCGGCGCCGGCTGCAGCCTTTCGCTGGGGTCGCGCAATCCAAGACGGCCGATCGCCGCGAACACGCCTTTGCTGTTGCTGCGCGCGGCCTGAACAACGAAACGGACGGAGACGAAACAATGAGCGGCCTTGCCAATCTGGTTCCGATGGTGATCGAGCAATCGAGCCGCGGCGAACGCGCCTTCGACATTTTCTCGCGGCTGCTGCGCGAGCGCATCATCTTCATCAACGGTGAAATCAACGACGACATTTCGGCGCTGGTCTGCGCGCAGCTGCTGTCGCTGGAATCGGACAATCCCGACAAGGAGATATCGCTCTACATCAACTCGCCTGGCGGCGTGGTGACCAGCGGCTTCGCCATCTACGATACCATGCAATACATCAGCTGCCCGGTGTCGACGGTGTGCATGGGCTTTGCCGCGTCGATGGCCTCGTTCCTGTTGATGGCGGGCACGGCCGGGCGTCGCATCTCGCTGCCGAACGCCACCATCCTGCTGCATCAGCCGCTGGGTGGATTCCAGGGTCAGGCCTCCGACATCCAGCGCCATGCCGAGCGCATCGGCCAGACAAAGCGGCATATGGCCGAACTCTATGCGCAGCATTGCGGCCGCACATATGAAGAGGTCGAGCGCACGCTGGACCGCGACCACTTCATGACGGCCCGCGAGGCTCAGGCCTGGGGTCTAGTCGACCATGTTTTCGACACGCGCAAACAGGCCGCGTGAGGCTGAAGCGTGTCGCCGGCTGTCGAAGATTTGACGACGCCGGTCTGGTCGCCTCGTCGACACGCCACTATAACTGGGCGATGACCGACACTCATCCGTCCAGAACATTGCATCGCGTCATCGCCGTGGTCGTGATCGCTCTTGCCGGCTCCATGAGCGGCACGGCCCTTGCCGACGACAGCTCGCCAGCGGCGCGGAAAGGCGCCCTGCCCGGCGTGACCGGCGACTATCGCATCGCCAAGCCCGCTCCGCAGCCCGAACCCGACGACGCATCCCCCAGCAATGGGAACGGCCAGTTCAAGATCGGCAACACGGATGTCAGGATTTCAGGCAGCATCACAGTTGATGTCGGCGCTGGCGCCACCGGGCTGCCGCGCCACTGATTGCATGATCTGTCCAGCGTCGTGCGCCGCGCCATGGTCGACAAAACAAGCCGCGCATGAAAATGGCCCCGCCGTGCTTTGCGCAAACGGTCGGGGCCTTTTTGGATCTCAAATCCAATTTTGCCGGGAGTGTACTGCCGGCGTTTGATTTCGGATGCTCCGCGGCATTCAGCCGACGATCCGACTAGCAGTCTCTGATTTTTGTGGGATATGGCAGGTCACGGTTTGTCGGGTGGCGCAAACGCTAAACCCTGGCACTTATGCCTGCCACGGCTCCAGCGACACGTGGAGCCTCAAGGGACTGTCCGGTGGCGTCATGCTCCGCTCCATTGTCCGTTGCGACGTCTCGTCCCGAAGCGCAAATCGCGACTGCCTGCGGCGTCTCGCAGGCCGCCTCTGGGCGGCGAGGCCATCGAAAGACGGCCGGCTTCGTTGACTAATGAAGTCTGCTCCCCTGAGTCGGTGGCGTCAACCATCAATAGCCGGTTACCGAAAAACGTGATCGCCGGGAGGTTACGTACAAGTCAGTTTTGCACAGCTTTGTCAGGAGCGTGTTCGGCCTTTGTTCTTTCCGCTTGCCCGTTCACGCGAAAGACGGTTAAACGCTTTTGTCGGGAATTGTGGCGTCTCTCGACGTGGCGGCAAAATTACCTACATAGGGGATGGCCGGGAAAACCCGCCATTCCAGGAAATTCCAGCTTCTGAGGCGGCGACCGGCCATGGCCGACCATAAATATCTTTCCATTCGCGGGGCGCGCGAACACAATTTGAAGAATGTCGATCTCGACTTGCCGCGTGACAGCCTGATCGTCATGACCGGCCTGTCCGGGTCCGGCAAATCGTCGCTCGCCTTCGACACCATCTACGCCGAAGGCCAGCGCCGCTATGTCGAGAGCCTGTCGGCCTATGCGCGGCAATTCCTCGAAATGATGCAGAAGCCGGACGTCGACCAGATCGACGGCCTGTCGCCGGCTATTTCGATCGAGCAGAAGACGACCTCGAAGAACCCGCGTTCGACCGTCGGTACCGTCACCGAAATCTACGACTACATGCGGCTTCTCTTCGCGCGCGTCGGCATCCCCTATTCGCCGGCCACCGGCCTGCCGATCGAAAGCCAGACGGTGTCACAGATGGTCGACCGTGTGCTGGCGGTCGAGGAAGGCACCCGCCTGTTCATCCTGGCGCCGATGGTGCGCGGACGCAAAGGCGAGTACCGCAAGGAATTGCTGGAACTGCAGAAGAAGGGCTTTCAGCGCGTCAAGGTCGACGGCGTCTTCTATGAAATCGCCGACGTGCCGGCGCTGGACAAGAAGTACAAGCATGACCTCGACGTCGTCGTCGACCGCATCGTCGTGCGCGGCGATCTCGCCACCCGCCTAGCCGATTCCATCGAGACGGCACTGAGGCTCGCCGATGGGCTGGCGGTCGCCGAATTCGCCGACAAGCCGCTCGACGCCAGCCAGACCGGCGAGGATTCGGTCAACAAGTCCAAGAACGAGACGCATGAGCGCATCCTGTTCTCGGAAAAGTTCGCCTGCCCGGTGTCCGGCTTCACCATTCCCGAGATCGAGCCGAGGCTGTTCTCGTTCAACAATCCGTTCGGCGCCTGCCCGACCTGCGACGGTCTCGGCAGCCAGCGCGCCATCGACCCCAATCTCGTCGTGCCCGACGAGAACGTCTCGCTGCGCGACGGCGCGGTCAGCCCGTGGGCGAAATCGACCTCGCCGTATTACGCGCAAACGCTTGAAGCGCTGGGCAAGGCCTACAATTTCAAGCTCGGCGACAAGTTCAGGGATTTGAGCGCGGAAGCCCAGGAGGCCATCCTGCGCGGCACCGGCGAGCGCGAAATCACCTTCCAGTATGATGACGGCCTGCGCTCCTACAAGACCACCAAGACCTTTGAAGGCGTCATCCCCAATCTCGAGCGCCGCTGGAAAGAAACCGAATCCGCCTGGATGCGCGAGGAAATCGAGCGCTTCATGTCGGCGACGCCTTGCCCGGTCTGCAAGGGCTATCGGCTCAAGCCCGAGTCACTGGCCGTGAAGATCGCCGGCAAGCACATCGGCGAAGTCACCGAACAGTCGATCCGCAACGCCGACAAGTGGTTCACCGACCTGCCAGCTTCGCTCAACGACAAGCAGAACGAGATCGCCGTGCGCGTCTTGAAGGAGATCCGTGAGCGGCTGCGCTTCCTCAACGATGTCGGGCTCGACTACCTGACGCTGTCGCGCAATTCCGGCACGCTGTCGGGTGGCGAGAGCCAGCGCATTCGCCTGGCTTCGCAGATCGGTTCCGGTCTCACCGGCGTGCTCTATGTTCTGGACGAGCCGTCGATCGGCCTGCACCAGCGCGACAACGCACGCCTGCTCGACACGTTGAAGCACCTGCGCGACATCGGCAACACGGTGATTGTCGTCGAGCATGACGAGGACGCCATCCTGCACGCCGACTATGTCGTCGACATGGGCCCTGCCGCCGGCATCCATGGCGGCGAGATCATCGCCCAGGGCACGCCGCAGCAGGTGATGGCCAATCCGAATTCGATCACCGGCAAATATCTGTCGGGCGCGCTCGAAGTGGCGACGCCCGGCGTGCGGCGCGAGGCGAAGAAGAACCGGCGGCTGAAGATCGTCGGCGCGCGCGGCAACAATCTGAAGAACGTCACCGCCGAAATCCCGCTCGGCACCTTCACCGCCGTCACCGGTGTGTCGGGCGGCGGCAAGTCGACCTTCCTGATCGAGACGCTGTTCAAGGCGGCGTCGCGCCGCATCATGGGCTCGCGCGAGCATCCGGCCGACCACGACCGCATCGAGGGCCTCGAATTCCTCGACAAGGTCATCGACATCGACCAGTCGCCGATTGGCCGCACGCCGCGTTCCAACCCCGCCACCTACACCGGCGCCTTCACGCCGATCCGCGACTGGTTCGCCGGGCTGCCGGAAGCCAAGGCGCGCGGCTACCAGCCCGGTCGCTTCTCCTTCAACGTCAAGGGCGGCCGCTGCGAGGCCTGCCAGGGCGACGGCGTCATCAAGATCGAGATGCACTTTTTACCCGACGTCTACGTCACCTGCGACGTCTGCCATGGCAAGCGCTACAACCGCGAGACGCTCGACGTGCTGTTCAAGGGCAAGTCGATCGCCGACGTGCTCGACATGACGGTCGAGGAAGGCGTCGATTTCTTCGCCGCCGTGCCCGGCGTGCGCGACAAGCTCGATACGCTGAAGCAGGTCGGCCTCGGCTACATCCATATCGGCCAGCAGGCGACGACGCTGTCCGGCGGCGAGGCGCAGCGCATCAAGCTGGCCAAGGAACTGTCGCGCAAGGCGACCGGCAAGACACTCTACATCCTGGACGAGCCGACCACCGGTCTGCATTTCCACGATGTCGCCAAGCTCCTGGAAGTGCTGCACGAGCTGGTCGACCAGGGCAACACGGTGGTGGTCATCGAGCACAATCTCGAGGTGATAAAGACCGCCGACTGGGTGCTCGACCTCGGCCCCGAAGGCGGCGACGGCGGCGGCGAACTGGTGGCGTCCGGCACGCCGGAAGCGATCGTGCGCGAAAAGCGCAGCTACACCGGCCAGTTCCTCAAGGAGCTGCTGGAGCGGCGCCCCGGAGGCAAGCGCGAAGCGGCGGAGTGATGGCGAACCAGTCGGCGCTTGGAGAGCATTTGAATGACAATCCGAAGAGCGCTTCCCGGTGATCTCGAAACGGTCGTCTCGCTGACGGAAGCCGCCTACGCGCCCTATTCCACGCTGTTCGGCGCGCCACCGATCCCTGTTACCGAGGACTACGCTCCGAGGATCGAACGCGGCGAGGTCTGGCTTCTGGAGCGTGACGGCGAGCTTGCCGGTCTGCTCACTTTGGAACGGCATGACGACCACGCGATGATCTTCTCAGTCGCCGTCGCGCCAGGATTTCAGGGCAAGGGCTTTGGCATTGCCCTGCTCAAACACGCGGACGACCAGACGCTGGCGTGGGGCCTGCCCGAGGTGCGGCTCTACACGAACGCCAAAATGGAGCGGAACATCGCGCTCTATCTGGCCTATGGTTTCCACGAAACGGGTCGCCGGCCCAATCCATACCGGCCAGGATGGGTGCTCGTCGACATGGCGAAGCCGGTCGACAAGATCACGACGGCCTGATTTTTCTGAATTCGGGAGGATGGCAATGAGCAAATCGGGAACAATCCGCTCCGGCATGGGCGGCTGGACGTTCGAACCCTGGGATACGTCCTTTTATCCCGAAAAGCTCTCCAAGGCCAAGCAACTACAATATGCCAGCCGGCAGGTGTCGAGCATCGAGGTCAACGGCACCTATTACTCCAGCTTCAAGGAACCGACCTTCGTCAAATGGGCGAGCGAAGCGCCAGACGGTTTCGTCTATTCGCTCAAGGGCAACCGCTTCGTCACCAACCGGCGCGTGCTCGGCGAGGCCGGTGAATCGATGATGCGCTTCCTCGGCTCGGGCGTGGTGGCGCTCGGTGAAAAGCTCGGACCGATCCTGTGGCAGTTCGCGCCGACGAAAAAGTTTGACCCGGACGATTTCGAAGCCTTCCTCAAGCTGCTCCCGGAAAAGCAGGACGGCGTTGGGCTGCGCCACGCGGTCGAGGTGCGCAACGACAGTTTCATGGTGCCGGAATTCGCGGCGCTGGTGCGCAAATACAAGGCGGCGATCGTCTATGCCGACCACGCTAAATATCCGGCCATCGCCGACGTCACCGGCGATTTCATCTATGCCCGGCTGCAGACCGGCAGCGACGACAATCCCGATTGCTACACGCCGGCAGGCCTGGATGAATGGGCCGCGCGCGCCAGGACCTGGGCCGAAGGCAAGGTGCCGGACGACCTGCCGCGCACCGATCCCTCGACCGAAGCACCCGTCAAACCGCGCGACGTGTTCGTCTACTTCATCACCGAGGGCAAGGTGCGTGCGCCGTTCGGCGCCATGGCGCTGTTGAAGCGGGTGGCCGACTAAGAACATCGGCATAAGACTTTCACGCCAAGCGCCTCTCCTATGCGTTTTTGGGGCAGGAAGGCGTCCAATCGAGGCGATTTCGGCACATTCGTAACCTTATCGATACCTCCTTGCTGCATGAATCCAGCCTGGCCAAGCCGCAGAGCTGGGATCGCCGCCGGCAAGGAACGAGGGCATGTCGCTCGACTACACTTCACTTCTGCTGGCTGTTGGATTTTCCGCCACCTGCCTGAGCCTGACACTGTTTGGTATGTGGTTGACTGCTCGCTCGGAGAAATTCCTGCTGACATGGGCGGTCAGCCTGCTGTTGGTGGTCGCCGACATTTTTGCCTATGACGCCTATATCGACATGCCCGGGCGCCTGCTTGGCATTGCGACCGTCGCCCTGCTCCTGCTTGGTTTCTCAGCCATGCTGGGCGCGGCCTACCAGTTCCGAACCGGCGGCTCGCCGATCCCGCGAACGGTGGTTGGCAGCATATCGCTGACCGTCGTGCTGCCTGCCATGGCTCTCGGCTATGACGGTCTCGGCTTCATGCTGGAGAACCTGTTTGCTGCCTTGCTTCTGTTCGCAACGGCGCTCGAATACTGGAAGGGTCGCAACGAAGCGCCTGCCCTGACAATCGGCATCACGGCGCTCTATTCGGCCACGGCCACGTCCTTCGCCCTCTGCGCCATGGTTCTCGCCTGGGACGGAAAGCTGATCCTTGGGCATGCACCAAGCAATTGGGCCGAGGAGTTGAGCCTCATCATCGTCATCGCCAGCATGACCGGCATTGGCGCGCTGTCGCTGGCGCTCAATCAAGGGCGTCTGGCCAGGCATCACCGCCACAATGCCCTGACCGACCCGCTGACGGGCCTGCTCAACCGGCGCGCGCTGTTCGACCTGCATGGCAGTGCCCCGGTCGGCGCCTTCACCGCTGTGGTTGTGTTCGACCTCGACGGCTTCAAGTCCATCAACGACGAATTCGGCCACGCCGCTGGCGACGAGGTGCTGAGGGTGTTCGCCAGGGAACTAGCCGGCAATCTTCGCCCGACCGACGTCGCCGCGCGCATGGGCGGCGAGGAATTCGCGCTCGTGCTGAAGCGGACCTTGCCCGAAACGGCGGAGGCCACGGCCGAGGCCATACGGTCCGCCTTCGCCGCGTGCCGCATCGAAACCGAGACGGGTTCGCTGAAATGCACGGTCAGTGCCGGATTTGCTTTCGGCACCAAGGAGGGCCTCAGCTTCGACAAGGTGCTCAGCGCCGCCGACAAGGCGCTCTACGCCGCCAAGCGCGGCGGCCGCAACCGCGTCACCGCCTCGCCACTCCGGCGCGTGGGTTAACTGCGATCCAGAGATGTCGACCGTATTGTCAGAGCAGCCTTGCCTGTTTCGGCAAGTCGATCGTGAGAGAAGCCAGCCCTATGCCGCCATGACGATTTCGTTGAAAGCATCGAGATCGACATAGAAGACCTTGGTGATTTCCTCGATCAGTTCGTCGCGATGGTACCCCTGGGACCTCAATATGTTGATCGCGGTGATGATATCGACGCGTTCGGTTAGCCGCCGCTTCTGATAGTCCTCGACGTAACGTTCCATGGCAGTCCCTTAGCCTGTGTGCCCAAACGCGTTGAACGACAATCAGATCGCAGGAGGGAAGCTAGGAATGCATGCTTGCGTGGAACTTGCCCGGCCTTCGCCGCGCCCCTCGATCTGCGATAACACCAGACTGATACGGAAACGGCCGACTCACAAAAGCCAAGAAAAGACTAGCACGCAGCCGCCGGCGCGCCAGAGACACGGATGACTGGATCGAAGAAATATTGGACTTGCGAAAGACTTCGGACCGTCACCTGAAGTCCATTGCTGATTCTAGTCCATGTCGCCCAAAAGTGCGCAGCGGTTTTGGGACAACGACATGGACAAAACCACAGATCTAAAGCGCGTCGTTTGAATCCGTCTGGATGCGACGCGCTTTAGACGGTCAGGAATTTGCGGACATCCGCCCTGTCGAGATCTTCCGCAGGGCCGGTGTGGACGATCAGGCCGCGGTCCATGATGTTGACCTCGTCGGCAAGCTCGCGGCAGAAATCGAGATATTGTTCGACCAAAAGCACGGCGATGCCCGCCTGGTCGCGCAGATAGCGGATGGCGCGGCCGATATCCTTGATGATTGACGGCTGGATGCCTTCCGTCGGTTCGTCGAGCACCAGCAGCTTCGGCCGCATCACCAGCGCCCTGCCGATGGCAAGCTGCTGCTGCTGGCCACCGGAAAGGTCGCCGCCACGGCGACCCAGCATCTGCTTCAGCACCGGGAACAACTCGAAGACATGGGCGGGCACGTTGCGGTCGCCACGCTTCAGCGGCGCAAAGCCCGATTCCAGGTTTTCCCGCACCGTGAGCAGCGGAAAGATCTCCCTGCCCTGCGGTACGAATGCGATGCCCGACCGGGCGCGGTCATACGCCGCGCTCCGGTCGAGCGCCTTCCCCTCGAAGGCAACGCTTCCGCTCGTCAGCCGATGGTGGCCGACGATCGATCTCATCAAACTGGTCTTGCCGACGCCGTTGCGGCCGAGCACGCAGGTGATCTTGCCGGCGCCGGCCTTCAGCGACACGCCACGCAACGCCTGGGCGGCGCCGTAGTGGAGCGTGGCATCAGAAACTTCGAGCATGTCAGCGCCTTCTCCAGAACCGCAGGAAGGACAGATCGAAGCGATGGAATTGAACCCGCCAGACCATGCTCATCTCCCCAGATAGACTTCGACGACGCGCTCGTCGGCAGACACGAAATCGAGCGTGCCCTCGGACAGCACCGAGCCTTCGTGCAGGCAGGTGACCTTGACGCCCAACTCGCGCACGAAATGCATGTCGTGCTCGACGACGATGACCGAATGGTCGCGCGCGATCTCCTTGAGCAGCCGCGCGGTTTCCTCGGTCTCTGCATCGGTCATGCCGGCGACCGGCTCGTCGACCAGCAGCAGCTTCGGGTCCTGCGCGAGCAGCATGCCGATCTCCAGCCACTGCTTTTGTCCATGGCTCAAATTTGCCGCCAGCTGGTCGCGTTTGTCGCCGAGCCGGATGATGCCGAGAATGTCGTCGATCTGCCGCGCTTCGGCGGCCGAGCGGCGATGGAACAGCGCCGGGAAGATCGAGCGCGGCCCCTTCAACGCCAACATCAGATTCTCCTCGATCGTGTGGTTTTCGAAGACCGTCGGCTTCTGGAATTTGCGGCCGATGCCCATCATGGCGATCTCGGCTTCATCATGCCTGGTCAGGTCGATCTGGCCGTCGAAAAACACCTCACCCTCGTCGGGCCGCGTCTTGCCGGTGACAATGTCCATCATCGTCGTCTTGCCAGCCCCGTTGGGGCCGATGATGGCGCGCATCTCGCCCTTGTCGAGCACGAGCGACAAATTGTTGATGGCGCGAAAGCCGTCGAAGGAAACCGAGACGCCGTCGAGATAGAGGATCGTGTGCGACTTGCTCATGATCGCTCACGCCGCCGGCTGTGGTTCGGGGCTGGACGAGGACCAGTCGCCAGGCCTTGTCGCCGCGCTACGAACGATCTGCGGCGGCGGCGGGACGACAGGGTCGATGCCGGCCTCCTCGGCCAGCGAGGCCGCCCGCAGCGCTTTGGCGTTGCCGCGCCAGGAATCCCACATGCCGACGATGCCTTTGGGCAGCAAAAGCGTGACGGCGACAAACAGGCCGCCGAGCGCAAACAGCCAGAATTCCGGCAACACGCCGGTGAACCAGGATTTGCCGGCATTGACCAGCAGCGCGCCGATGATCGGCCCGACAATGGTGCCGCGCCCGCCGACTGCAGCCCAGATCACCACCTCGATCGAATTGGACGGTTCAAACTCGCCGGGATTGATGATGCCGACTTGCGGCACATAGAGCGCGCCGGCGATGCCGGCCATGACCGCCGAGACGGTGAAGGCGAACAGCTTCACATTCTCCGCCCGCCAGCCGAGGAAGCGCGTGCGGCTCTCGGCGTCGCGCACCGCCATCAGGAGCTTGCCGTATTTGGATCCGACGATCGCCCAGGTGACGAAGACGGCGAGCGCGAGCGTCACCGCGCTGGCGGCGAACAGCGCTGAACGCGTCGCGTCGGCCTGCACGTTGAAGCCGAGAATATCCTTGAAATCGGTCAGGCCGTTGTTGCCGCCGAAACCCATGTCGTTGCGGAAGAAGGCGAGCAGCAGCGCATAGGTCATCGCTTGGGTGATGATGGAGAGGTAGACACCGGTGACACGGCTGCGGAAGGCGAACCAGCCGAAGACGAAGGCGAGCAGGCCAGGTATCGCCAGCACCATGAGCCCGGCGAACCAGAAATGGTCGAAACCCGTCCAGAACCAAGGCAATTCCTTGTAGTTCAGGAACACCATGAAGTCCGGCAGGATGGGGTTGCCGTAGACGCCGCGCGCGCCGATCTGGCGCATCAGGTACATGCCCATCGCATAGCCGCCGAGCGCGAAGAACGCACCGTGGCCGAGCGAGAGAATGCCGCAATAGCCCCAGACAAGGTCGAGCGCCAAGGCGAGCAGCGCATAGCAGAGATATTTGCCGGTGAGCGCCACGATGTAGGACGGCACGTAGAAGCCGCTGGTCGGCGACACAGCCAGGTTTAGCAGCGGCACGATGACGGCCACCGCCAGCAGGATGAGAATCGTGATCGCGATGCGGCGGTCCGCACCCGCCGCGAAGAAGCGTCCGGTGATCATGCTTCCACCGCCCTGCCCTTGAGTGCGAACAGGCCGCGCGGGCGCTTCTGGATGAACAGGATGATCAGCACCAGCACGACGATCTTGCCGAGGACCGCGCCGGCATAGGGCTCAAGGAACTTGTTGACGATGCCGAGCGAGAAGGCGCCGACCAGCGTGCCCCACAGATTACCGACACCGCCGAAGACCACGACCATGAAACTGTCGATGATGTAGCTGCGGCCGAGATTGGGCGAGACATTGTCGATCTGGCTGAGCGCAACACCGGCGATGCCGGCAATACCGGACCCGAGCGCGAAGGTCAGCGCGTCGACCCATGGCGTCCTGATGCCCATCGAGGCGGCCATCCGCCGGTTGGCGGTGACGGCGCGCATCTGCAACCCCCAGGGCGTGCGCTTCATCACGTAGAGCAGCACGGCAAAGACGGAGAGCGCGAAAACCAGGATCCAGAGGCGGTTCCAGGTGATCGCGAGCTGGCCGACATTGAGCGAGCCCGACATCCAAGAGGGATTGCCGACTTCCTGGTTGGTCGGCCCGAAAATGCTGCGCACGGCCTGCTGCAGGATCAGCGACACGCCCCATGTCGCCAGCAGTGTCTCCAGCGGCCGCCCGTAGAGAAAGCGGATAACGCCACGTTCGATGGCCAAGCCGACAAGCGCCGCGACGAGGAAGGCGAGCGGCAGCGCGATGACCAGCGACCAGTCGAACAGGTCGGGAAAGGATGTGCGGATCACCTGCTGGACGACAAAAGTCGTGTAGGCGCCGAGCATGACCATCTCGCCATGCGCCATGTTGATGACGCCCATGACGCCGAAGGTGATGGCAAGCCCGATTGCCGCCAGCAGCAGCACCGAGCCCAGCGAAATCCCGTACCAGATGTTCTGGCCGGCATCCCAGAAGGCCAGCGTCGAATTGATGTTGGCGATTGCGGCCGTCGCCGCCTCCTTGACCGCACCCGAGGCGTTCGCTTCGATCGAGGTGAGCAGCGAAACCGCATCGCGGTCGCCCCGTGCGCCGATCAGCGCGATGGCGGCGAGCTTGTCGGCATCCGGCCGGTCAGAAACCAGGACCGAGGCGGCGCGGGCCTGTTCGAGCAGGGCCTTGACGCTGGCCACCGTCTCGCTGGCGATCGCGGTGTCGAGCGGCCCGATGTTTGCGGCATCGGGTGTCTTGAACATGGTGTCGGCAGCGACGATGCGCACGGCCGGATCCTTGGCGCCGAGTGTCAGCGTGCCCAGCGCATCGCGTATGACGCGGCGCAGCGTGTTGTTGACCTTGATCTTGGTGATGTCGTCCTTGGCGGCATCCGCCGACTTCTCGCCGCTCAGCGGATCGAACAGCTCGACGATGTCGCCAGCTTCCTTGCCGACGAAGACCAGCGAATCCGCCTTGCGGATATAGAGGTTGCCGTCGGCAAGTGCCGCAAGCGGCCGTTCGACAGCCGGATCACCTGTGGCCGCAAGGTCGTGGACGACGGTGCCTGTCTCGGAAAAGCCCTTGGCCGTCGCGAATTTGGCGATGATGCCACGCAGATCGGCTTCGCCAGCACCCGACGACGACAGCGTCGCCAGCAGGAACAAAAGCGTCAGGCCAATCGCGCGTAACAGGTTCATCGGCTTCAGGCGACCCTTGAATGTTGAATGGGCGTCCGGACGGCGGAGGAAACCGTCCGGACGCTGGCGGTCTGAGGTCATGGACCTGCGGTCCAGACCTGGTCAGCCCGGGAGGATCAGTTCGTACCCTTGCCGCCGCACTTGCCGGTGGCGACATTGAAGTTGCCGCAGGACAGAGGCGCGCGCCAATCGGAGATCAGGTCCTTGGAGTCAGGCAGGTAGTCGGACCATTCATCGCCCATCACCAGGCCCGGCGTACGCGAAACCGTCTCGAACTGGCCGTCGGCCTGGATTTCACCGATCAGCACCGGCTTGGTGATGTGGTGGTTCGGCATCATGGTCGAATAGCCGCCGGTCAGGTTGGGCACTGAAACGCCGATCATGGCGTCGATGACCTTGTCCGGATCGGTGGTGCCGGCCTTCTCGACCGCCTTCACCCACATGTTGAAGCCGATATAGTGGGCTTCCATCGGGTCGTTGGTGGTGCGCTTGTCGTTCTTGATGAACTTGTGCCAGTCGGCGATGAACTTCTTGTTCTCAGGCGTATCGACGCTTTCAAAGTAATTCCAAGCGGCGAGATGGCCGACCAACGGCGCCGTGTCGAGACCGGCAAGCTCTTCTTCGCCGACCGAGAAGGCCATGACCGGAATATCCTCGGCCTTGATGCCTTGGTTGCCGAGTTCCTTGTAGAACGGCACATTGGCGTCGCCGTTGACGGTCGAGACGACGGCGGTCTTCTTGCCGGCCGAACCGAATTTCTTGATCGCGGAAACTTCGGTCTGCCAGTCGGAGAAGCCGAACGGCGTGTAGTTGACCATGATGTCTTCCGCCGCGACGCCCTTGGCCTTCAGATAGGCCTCGAGGATCTTGTTGGTTGTGCGCGGATAAACGTAGTCGGTGCCTTCAAGCACCCAGCGCTTCACCGAACCGCCATCCTCGCTCATCAAATAGTCGACGGCCGGAATGGCCTGCTGGTTCGGCGCCGCACCCGTGTAGAACACGTTGCGCTCGCTTTCCTCGCCCTCATACTGGACGGGATAGAACAGGATGTTGTCGAGCTCGCTGAACACCGGCAGCACTGATTTGCGCGACACCGAGGTCCAGCAGCCGAACACCGCGGCGACCTTGTCCTTGGAGATCAGCTCGCGCGCCTTTTCGGCGAACAGCGGCCAGTTGGAGGCCGGATCGACGACCACGGCTTCGAGCTTCTTGCCGAGCAGGCCACCCTTGGCGTTCTGCTCATCGATGAGCATCAGCATGGCGTCCTTCAGCGTCGTCTCCGAGATCGCCATGGTCCCCGACAGCGAATGGAGAATGCCGACCTTGATCGTGTCGTCGGCCGCCCCGGCAGGCGTGGACATCAACAGGCCGGCAGCAACGACGCTCGCCGAAAACATTTTTGTTATTGTCGAGAAATTACCCCTCATGCCTAACACTCCCAGGCTGGTTGATTGCACCGCAACAATGCAATGCAACCCCCGTGCCAATCGCTCAGGAGACGCCGAATAATAGGTGATAGTTCAACATTATCAGGTGCTTGGTATATTAGCTTTATGAAAACAAAGAGGATCGGTTAAAAATTGATTGAGAGAAATTTGCGCAACGCACAAGGCGCCTGCCTAATTTTCGCCCAAATTGGCAATGTGCCTATTTTTTGGACTTCGCCGGCGGATGTTGCGGCTCGGCGCAGAAATAGGGCAAGCTCGCCCCATCAAATGAGCGACGTCATGGCATCCGGCATTTCACGCATTTTTATCGGCATATTGCTTCTGGCGGCAGCGACCGGCACTGCCCGAGCCGACTTCAGCGACGGTAAGATGCCCGACGGCATCTACCACTGCGAAGTGTACCTGCTTGGCATGTTCCTCGACCTCGGTGACATCACCATCAAGGGCAACGTCTACAGCGGCCCAGTCACCTTCGGGACCGCCCAGCAGGGCTACAATTACCAGATGGATGCAAACGGCGTGATCTCCTGGCTGGGACCGCTCGGCGGCTATACGGCTGGCGGCAACTCGCTGTCGCTGACCCAGGCCACGCTCGACGGCCAAAGTGCGCCCTCCTTCGACATCATCATGAGGCAGCCCGACGGCGCCTTCACCGCCTCGACCTGCACCAAAGGAAGCGGTCAGTAGATTATTCCCTGGTAATCGCCGCCGCCTCGGCGGGCCTGCCTCTCTCTCATGTCATCTGGATGTTGCCGAAACTGAATAGGCAGCGGTGCGCCGTCACCATCCACCTTGAGAGGCAGACACAATGGCCAACTCCCCGTCTTCATCCTCCCCTGTCATTCGCGACGTCATAGCCGAGCGCGTCTCGCGCCGTACTCTCCTGAAAGGCAGCCTTGCATCTGGTGCTTTGATTGCCGGCGGCAGCTTCGTCGGTTCGTTGTTTGCCGGAGAAACACATGCCGCGGCGCTTTCCACACTTGGCTTTCCCGAGTTGAAGCGCGTCTACGACAAGACCCACGCCGCCGCCGAGGGCTATGAGGCCACGATCGTGGCACGCTGGGGCGACCCGCTCGTCGCGGGTCTGCCGGATTTCGACGGCAACAAGGTCGCTGCCGACGAGCAAGGGAAGCGCTTTGGTTACAACTGTGACTACATCGCCTTCCTGCCGCTGCCAAAAGGCACGGTCAATTCCGACCACGGCCTGCTCTGCGTCAACAACGAATACATCTCGCCCAATGTCATGTTTCCCAGCATGACCGAGGATGACGCCGGCAAGACGATGAGCAAGGAACAGGTCGATCTCGGCATGGCCGCCATGGGTCACTCAATCGTCGAAGTGCTGTTGAAGGACGGCAAGTGGTCGCTGGTCGAGGACAGCCCGCTCAATCGCCGCATCACCGTCAACACCGAAATGATCGTCTCCGGTCCGGTTGCGGGCCACGCCTTGATGCAGACCTCGGCCGATCCCACCGGCACGAAGGTACTCGGCACCAGTTACAATTGCAGCGGCGGCTTCACCCCGTGGGGCACCGTGCTGACCTGCGAGGAAGGTGTTTCCGACCTGTTCGGCGGCGATCCGAAGAAGGCGCCGACCGCGGACATCCTCGACCGCTATGGCTTCGACGGTTCCGACGTCTATGGCCGCGGTCGCTTTCACGACCGCTTCAACATCGACAAGGAGCCGAACGAGGCCAACCGTTTCGACTGGGTGGTCGAGATCGACCCCTATGATCCCCAGTCCAAGCCGTTAAAGCGCACCGCGCTTGGCCGCATGTCCCATGAGGCGTCCACCGTCGTCCTCAACAAGGACGGCCGCGTCGTCGTCTACATGGGCGACGACGATTATTTCGAATACATGTACCGCTTCGTCTCGAACAAGGCTTACGATCCGGCCAAACCAGCCTCCGGCAACGACCTGCTGGACGATGGCGTGCTTTCGGTCGCGCGCTACGACGCCGACGGCTCCATGACCTGGCTGCCGCTGATTCACGGCCAGGGCAAGCTCACGGCTGAAAACGGCTTTGCAGATCAGGCCGAAGTGCTGCTGAAAACACGGCTGGCGGCGGACGCGCTGGGTGCCACGCCGATGGACCGCCCCGAGGACATCGAGACCAATCCGGTGACCGGCCGCGTCTATGCGGTGATGACCAAGAACAAGAAGCGCGACCAGTCGAAGGTCAATCCGGCCAACACGCGTCCGGAAAACCTCTGGGGCCACATCGTCGAACTGATCCCGCCAGGCGGCCGCGGCGTGGACGCCGACCATACCGCCGACAAATATGCCTGGGATCTGTTCGTGCTGTGCGGCAACCCTAAGGACGCCGCGGTCGGCGCTACCTTCCACCCGGACACATCGGACAATGGCTGGTTCGTCTGCCCCGACAACATTACCTTCGATCCGGCCGGCCGGCTCTGGGTGGCGACCGACGGTGCCAATGATTTCGACCTGCCGGACGGCGTCTACGGCGTCGACACCGAAGGCCCGGCGCGTGGCCTGCCGAAGCTGCTGTTCACTTGCCCGCATGGCGCGGAGGCGACTGGCCCGTGTTTCACCCCCGACGGCACGACCTTGTTTCTGTCGGTCCAGCACCCGGCCGAGGACGCCGAGACGCTCGACAAAGTGCAGACACTGTGGCCCGACTTCAAGGACGGCCAGTTGCCCCGCCCGTCCGTGGTCGCCATCCGCCGCAAGGACGGGCAGCCGGTCGGCGCCTAATCAGTCTGGTCACACAAAAGGCGGAACGCGCGTTGCGCGTTCCGCATTGCGGCCCGGGAGGACACTGAAATTGGCACCGCCCCGGTTACGGGGCGATGTCTTGCCGGCTCAGATCGTCTTGGCCGACATCTGCGCGGCGATGTAATCGGCCTGGCGGATCGCCAGCGACACGATCGTCAAGGTCGGGTTTTCGGCGGCACCCGTCGTGAACTGGCTGCCGTCCGACACGAACAGATTCTTGATGTCGTGCGTCTGGCCATGCTTGTTGACGACGCCGTCGGCCGCCTTCTCGCTCATCCGGTTGGTGCCGAGATTGTGGGTCGACGGATAGGGCGGCGTCGGGAAGGTGCGCGTGGCGCCGACCGCGGCGTAAAGCGCCGAGGCCTGCTTGTAGGCATGGTTGCGCATCGCGGTGTCGTTCGGGTGATCGTCGAAATGCACGTCGGCGATCGGCATGCCGTGCTCGTCCATCATGTCGGCATGCAGCGTGATGCGGTTCTCCGCGCGCGGCATGTCCTCGCCGACGATCCACAGCCCGGCCATGTGGTCGTAGTGGTCGAGCGCCGTGGTGAACGAGCGGCCCCAGGCCCCTGGATCGAGGAAGGCCGCCATGAAGGGCAGGCCGAGCGACAGCGTTTCGAACTCGTAGCCACCGACGAAGCCGCGTGACGGATCATGGCGCGCCTCGTCGCGGATGATGCCAGCCATGGTGGTGCCGCGATACATGTGCACCGGTTTGTCGAAGATTGCATAGACCGAGCCCGTGGTGTGGCGCATGTAGTTCTTGCCCACCTGCCCCGATGAGTTGGCAAGGCCGTCGGGGAATTTGCCCGACGACGAATTGAGCAGCAGCCGCGGGCTTTCGATTGAGTTGCCGGCGACGGCGACGATACGGGCTTTCTGCTCCTGCAGCTTGCCGTCCTTGTCGGCGTAGACCACGCCGGTCACCTTGCCCGAGGCGTCATGGTTGATCTTGATCGCCATGGCGTTCGGCCTGACCTCGAGATGGCCTGTTGCCTCGCCCTTGGGGATCTCGGTGTAGAGCGTCGACCATTTGGCGCCCCATTTGCAGCCCTGGAAGCAGAAGCCGGTTTGCTGGCAGGACAAGCGGTCGTCGCGCTCGACCGAGTTGATGGCCATGTTACCGGTGTGGCATTCCTTGTAGCCGAGCTTGTCGGCGCCAGCCTTCAACACCTTGAAATTGTTGTTGCCCGGCAATCTCGGCCAGTCATTGGTGCCGGTGACACCCATCTTGGCTTCGGCCTTGGCATAGTAAGGCTCCATCTCTGCCAGCGTGATCGGCCAGTCGAGCAGATTGGCGCCCTCCAGTTTGCCGTAGGTCGACAGCGTCTTGAACTCGTGCTCCTGGAAACGCAGCGACGCTCCGGCCCAATGGGTCGTCGACCCCCCGACCGACTTGACGATCCAGGCCGGCAGGTTCGGAAAATCCTTGGCCACACGCCAGTCGCCGGAGGTGGTGCGCTTGTCCTTCCAGGCGAGTTGGGTGAACGAATCCCACTCGTCGTTGACAAACTCCTCATATTCGTGGCGCGCGCCGGCCTCCAGGATGACGACGTCGACACCCTTCTGGGCAAGTTCGTTGCCCAGCGTACCGCCGCCGGCGCCCGAGCCGATGATGACGACCACGCCGTCGTTGTTCAGGTCAAATGCTGTTGCCATGGTTTCCTCCCATGATTTTCTGTTTGCGGGTTCAAGAACGAACGGGCTCAGAGCCACTCGATGTCGTTGAAACCGCGCGCGATGTAGCCGCCCTTGGAAAAGGACTCGCCCTCGTAGCCGAAGATCGGCCAGACCTCTTTCTGGTTGTAGAGGCTGACGACGAGGCCGCCACGGATGGCCTGGAAGAACGGCGTCGCCTCGATCTGCTTCAGCACCGCGACGCGCTGCTCCTCCCAGCCAAGGCCCCGGTAGCCTCCGTCCCCAGACTTCTTGTCGAGGTCGGCGATACCGTCTTCGATCATCGTCTTGTAGGCGGCGTCCTTGCCGGCCTGCTCGTCATGGCCTTTCACGGCTATGGCGTAATATTTGTCGGGAACCTGATCATGCGGATAGATGTCGCGCGCCATCTGGATCAGCGTCGCCATCGTTTCGGGCTTGAGCGCCGATGTCTCGAGCCCCCAGGCATGTTCGGGGCTGATGACCGCGCTGCCGGAAATGACGAGCAGCGCACCAATGCCACCGCGTTTGAGAAGCTCACGACGTGAAAGTCCAGGCTTCCCGTCATAGATCGTGACCATAATATTCCTCCCTGCTTGCTGTTTGCGCCCCTTGAAGCGCGCCACAATCGACGTGCTTCAAGACCTTGTTTGTGCATCTCTCTTTTGTCCCAAAACCGCTGCGCACTTTTGGGCGAAATGCTTCAGAGCGCCGTTGCTGGCGTCGCGCCCGCCGGTGCGGCCGCATCGTCTCCTATTGGAAGCGGCCTCCTCGTTGCAGAACCTCGATCTTGTAGCCGTCCGGATCCTCGATGAAGAAGAAGCGGGCGATCGGCGAACCGTCATGGTTGAACTCGACGATCTTCTTCGGGTTGAGGCCGAGCGCGCCGAGGCGGTCATGTTCGCTGTCGAGGTCGGCGATCGAGACCGCGAGGTGGCCGTAACCATCGCCGAGCACGTAGGGCTCGACCCTGCCCTTGTTCACGGTCAGTTCGAGCTCGAACCCGGTTTCGGCGTTGCTGAGGTAAATGAGCGTGAACGTCTCGAAGTCCAGCCTGTCGGCGACATCGAGCCCGAAGGCATTCCTGTAGAAATCGACGGATCGGGCCTCGTCGAGAACCCGGATCATGGAATGAATTGCTTTGGCCAAATCAGTCTCCGCCCTTGTGTGGAGCCAATTATGGGCAGAGCGGGGAAAAGGTGGTGGCAGCCGGTTACCACGCCCAAAACCGTGAACTGGCGATGCGCTTTAGGGGACAGGGACGAAAGTCCGATTGCCGTTCCGGCAATTTTGCCCGAGAATGCGCATGGGGACAGGTCGAGCAGTATCAGACCGTACGCCTGCCCGCCCAAGACCAACAAGCATGGGAGGTTTGTCGGATGTGCAGGGTATTTGCGGGCCAGGACCCCGAAGGCTACCGCCAGATCAATCGGTCGATTCGCATTGACGGCCACTCCACCAGCATCCAGCTTGAGGCGACCTTCTGGGCGTTGCTCGATGAAATCGCCGAAAACCAGGGCCTGACGACGCCGAAATTCATCTCCAAGCTTTACGACGAAGCCATCGAGATCAACGGCGCCATTCCAAACTTTGCCTCCATGCTGCGCACCACCTGCGCGCTGTATCTGCGCGGCCATCGGCCGGGCATGGATGAACAGGTGATGCCGAAGCGGCAAGCCGCCTAGCTGTCGACCGCGACAGCAAGCGCCAGCCGGCTCATATCGTTGAACAGGTCCTGGCGCTCGGAGTAGTCTGTCAGTTCATCGGTCTCGATGTTGTCAACCACCGTGCACATCGACAGTGCCCGAGCCCCGAAATGCGCCGCGATGCGATAAAGCGCGCTGGTTTCCATATCCACGGCCAGAGCACCGGCTGCCTGCGCATCGGCAAAGCGGCCGCGTCCTTCAGGATGATAGAAGATGTCGCTGCAAACCGTCAGTCCGGCACAATGGTCGATGCCAAGTTCGACTGCCTTGGTCAGCGCGCAGCTGAGAAGTGCCGGATCCGGACCGGCGACAGCCTTGTAGAGGCCGAAAACCTGACCGCTTTGAGCGCTTTCCGCCTGTGCCGATTGCGAGATGACTAGGCTGCGCAGCTTGGCCTTGGCCGTCAGGCTGCCGCAGGTGCCCGTGCGGATCAACGTCCGGGCGCCATAATAGTCAAGTAATTCATGCACATAGATCAGAAACGACGAGACGCCGATGCCGGTCGCTTGAATGCTGATGGGTCTGCCGCGAAACAGTCCGGTAAAGCCAAGGGCGCCGCGTCGGCGATTGATGCAGCGCGGCGCTTCCAGAAAGGTTTGCGCCATCCATTCGGCGCGCTGCGGGTCACCCGGCAACAACACCGTGTCGGCGTAGGCACCCTTGTCTGCTTCGTTGTGTGGCGTCAACCGCTGCTCCCCCAAGCCCGCCTGCCGTTTCAGCCCTCAATCATGGCGTTGTCACGGCGTCTTGCAAGGAAAAGAACATCAGGAGATTCTAATTCTCCAACACATCCTTGACTATCGTCGCCAGTTGCTTGAGCGAAAACGGCTTTGGCAGGAAGCCGAAATGCGCATCCGCCGGCAGGTTTCTGGCGAATGCGTCCTCGGCGTAGCCGGACACGAAGACGAATTTGATGTCCGGCTGGCGCTTGCGCAATTCACCAAGCAGCGTCGGTCCATCCATTTCAGGCATCACCACGTCCGAAACGACGATGTCGACCTTGCCGCCCAGCGCCTCGAACACTTCCAGCGCCTCGACGCCCGAGGAGGCCTCGTGCACGGTATAGCCGCGTGACACCAGCGCCCGCATCCCGCCCATGCGCACGGCGTCCTCGTCCTCGACGAGCAGCACCGTGGCCGAGCCGGACAGATCCTTGGCCGCATCGGCAAGCTTCACCGGTGCCGCCGGCAGATCGTCGGGCTGGCCTGCTTTTTTCGCTTCCGCTATATGACGCGGCAGGAAAATGCGGAAAGTCGAGCCCTTGCCGACCTCGGAATCGCAGAAGATGAAGCCGCCGGTCTGCTTGATGATGCCGTAGACCATCGACAGGCCAAGCCCGGTGCCCTTGCCGACTTCCTTGGTGGTGAAGAAGGGTTCGAAAATCTTCTTCAGTACGTCTGGCGCGATGCCGCTGCCGGTATCCTCGACTTCGACCACGACATAGTCGGCCGGGGTGAGTTCGCGGTAGGAGAAGGCTTTGCATTCCTCGGCGGTCACATTGCGTGTGCGCACGGTGAGATCGCCGCCTGCTGGCATGGCATCGCGCGCGTTGACCGCAAGGTTGACCACCACCTGTTCGAACTGTCCGATATCGACCTTGACCGGCCACAGGTCGCGGCCATGGTCGACCTTCAGCTTGATGTCGTTGCCGACAAGGCGGGCCAGCAGCATTCTGAGATCGGCCAGCACGTCGGTCAGGTTGAGCACTTCCGGCCGCAGCGTCTGCTTGCGCGAGAAGGCCAGCAATTGCCGTACCAGCGAGGCCGCCCGGTTGGCATTCTGCTTGATGTTCATGATGTCGGGGAAGGACGGGTCCGACGGGCGGTGGTTGGTCAACAAAAGGTCGGACGCCATGATGATGGCGGTCAGCACATTGTTGAAGTCGTGCGCGATGCCGCCGGCAAGCTGGCCCACCGCCTGCATCTTCTGGCTTTGCGCCATCTGCCCTTCGAGCGCCTTCTGCTCCGTCGTCTCGACGGCGTAGACGATCGCCGACTCCTCGGCCCCCTCGCCGCCGGTGCCGTCGGCGACCGCGTTGACGTAGAAACGGATGTGCCGGTCGTCGTTGCCGGGCAGCAAGGTATCGATCGGCTCGATGTCGGCCTGCCGCTGCTGCGCTTTTTCAAAAGCGGCAGCGAAGGCCGGCCGATCGCGCTCATGGATCACCGTGTCGAGCCGCACGCGGCGATCGACGGCGTCCCGGTCGACGACGGACGAAAACAGCGACAGGAACGGCGCATTGGTGCGCAGGATGCGCCCACTGTGGTCGACGCCGGCGATCGCCATCGGTGTCGAGTTGAAGAAGCGGGTGAAGCGCACCTCCGAAGCACGCAGGTCGGCCGAGGCGTCCTCGCCCTGCGTGCGGTTGAGCACGATCGTGCGCGTCGGCCCGTTGAGGCCTTCGCGGCTGGCCGAAACGCGGTGCATGAAGCGCACCGGCAGCGCTTCGCCCGTCATCGTCGTCAGGTCGAGATCGATGACCGCGTTGCGTGTCGTTCCAGGGTCGGCCTTGACCGAGCGGACCAGCGCCATGCCGTCTCCGGCCACGATCTCCGGCAGGGTGACGGAGCCGGGCGTGAAACTGGTAAGGTCGATGCCCAGCCATTCGGCAAGCGTGGCGTTGATGTAGGTGACACGGCCGTCCTGGTCGGCTGAAAAGAAGCCGGCTGGCGCATGGTCGAGGTGATCGATCGCCTTCTGCAGGTCGAGGAAGAAACGCTCCTGCTCGGCCCGCTCCTGCGAGATGTCGGCAAGCTGCCAGGCCAGCATCGGCAGCCGCTGGCCTGGAACTCTGAAGGCGCGGGCACGCGCCCGATACCAGCGGGCGCCGGGCTCGGCGCCCGGCCTAATGGACTGCGCGAGACGAAACTCGCCGTCGCCCGACTGTCCGTCGCGCAGGCCGGACGCCAGCCGATAGATCGTCACCGAGGCTTCGGGGACATCCGAGAGCAACCCCTCGACCGTCTTCAGGTCTGCCGCCGACGTCGCGCCGGTCATGTCGGCATAGGCCCGATTGGCGTAGACGACGCGGCCCTTGGTGTCGGTGACGAGAAGGCCCTGCGACATCGAATCAACGAATGCCTTCGAGAGTTCGTCACCGGTCGAGCGTGGCGTGATCTGCACGAAGCCGATCGCCGTGGCGAACAGGAAGCCGACGCCGATCATCGCCAGCACACCGAGCATGCCGAGCAGGAAAGGGTCGCCCAGGCGCTCGCGGAAAAGGCCGAAGACAATAGCGGCCCCGGTCAGAACGACGATGAAGATGATGAGCCGGGTAACCGCGCCCGGTCGCGTATTCTGGTCGACGATCGGTACCGGATAGAAATCGCCGCGCGCTTCCTTGGCCATGTGCCCCCTGCTCGTGAATTCCGGTGTTCCGACACCCGCCCTTGACCGGTTGAATCATATTCTCCTGGTCCGGAAAAGGCCTGGGCGGCAAATGTCGGATAAAAATGATATCTTCCGGCCTTCGGAGTTTTCAAGCTGTTCATCAAGCGCGGAAACGCATTGCGGTAGCCCGCCGCAACGGTCTAGTGTCGCATCACCTCCTCAGGGCAATCAGGGAAAACCAATGCAATGGCTGGATAGCGTGGCGGGCCCCGGTTATGCCGCAGCACTGTTGTGGACGTTTGCAGCGCTTGTCCTGCTGGTCATCGTTCTCGTTATCATCAAGCTTGTGCGCAACCTGACGTTCGGAACCTTCGTTGCCGGCGGCAGGAACCGCAAGACGCGGCTGGCCGTCATGGACGCCACCGCCGTCGACAGCCATCGCCGGTTGGTGCTGATACGCCGCGATGATATCGAACATCTGCTGCTGATCGGCGGTCCGACCGACGTTGTCGTCGAACGTGACATCCGGCTTTCGGCGCCACGCCGTCCGGCGCTGACCGGAGATGGCGGCTTGCAGCCGGTGCCGGCCGCCGCGGCCCCAGCGGCGAAACCGCGTGCACCTCAATCTGCTCCTCCGCCGCCGGCCAGGCAGGCACCTGCTCCGCAGCCGGTGAATGCGGCGGCGCCCGCACGCCCGCGCCAGGCAGCGCCAGCACCGGTGCCTGCACCAGCACCGCTACCGAAGCCGCAGCCGACCAATGTCACACCGCTGCCCGCCTATGGATCCGCGAACGCCAATGCCGTCAGGCAGGCGCCACCGCCGCCAACGCAGGACAGCATCGACGATAAGCTGATGAAGGAACTCGAAGTGTCGCTCGACCAGCCGCGTTCGAGCAGCCCGGTGAGCAAACCGGCGGCGAAGGCACCGCAGTCGCTCGACGACGAAATGACCAAGCTTCTGGGCGAACTCTCCAGCCAGAAGAGATGATCAGAATCTGACCTGCACAGCGGGCCGGGGAATTGGGCCGGGCGGGCGCGCCAACAAAAATGGCCGGAAAACCGGCCATTCTTATATCAACATCGCCGCAAACCGTCATGAGCACAGCCCATGGGCTATGCGTCAGTCGTCGCGATAGACCTTTTCGCGGCGCTCATGCCGCTCCTGCGCTTCGATCGACAACGTTGCGATCGGACGCGCATCGAGCCGCTTCAACGCGATCGGCTCGCCGGTCTCCTCGCAATAGCCGTAGGTGCCTTCGTCGATGCGCTGCAGGGCCGAATCGATCTTTGCGATGAGCTTTCGCTGGCGGTCGCGGGCCCTGAGCTCGATTGCGCGGTCGGTTTCCGAAGAGGCGCGGTCGGCGAGATCGGGGTGGTTGGCGTTTTCCTGTTGCAGGATTTCGAGAGTTTCGCGCGCTTCGCGCAATATGTCATTCTTCCAGGTGACGAGCTTTTGGCGGAAGTAGGATTTCTGCCGTTCATTCATGAACGGCTCGTCTTCGGAGGGTATGTAATCGGCGGTAACGATGTCGTTCATTCGACTCACCCAAACTGCCCCAATTTTGGCGCCTATATATTCGCGGTCCGACGCCTGCACAAGCGCAATCGGCCGCTGTCTCACGCAATTGTTAATGTTCGGTGGCGGGCGCCTTTGCAGCAGCGAATGGTCGTTTTGATACCAAACTACGCTTCGACACTTTGGATCCCGTGCGACATGCTTTTCGAAGACCGGCATGATCTTCGCGCCGAAGCACAAGCGCCCTTTGCGGCACCGCACATCGATGATTCGCTGTGTTTGAAGAACACGGGCCATTGTGCGCAGCGGCTTTCTCGTGGCTAATCCAGGAAGTTCGGCATTCGGCGTCAGCGGAGGTTGGGTGGGCACGCTTTATCTGTTGCGACATGCCAAGGCCGGCTGGGCACTGCCCGGCATGCGCGATTTCGACCGCCCGCTCGACGCATCCGGCCGCGCCGATGCCGAAATGATGGGCGCCGCCATGCGGTCCCGCTGCTATGTTCCGGACCTGACCATCTGCTCCAACGCCAAACGCGCCAAGGAGACGCTGGAAGGCCTGGCCGGTCAGACCGACACCGGACGGGTCCTGTTCTTCGACACGCTCTACAGCGAAGACGCTGCCGGTTACCTCCGCCTCATCCGCGACAATGGCGGATCGGGTTCGTTGCTGGTCATCGGCCACAATCCGATGACGGAGGATCTCGCCATGGCGGTTTCGGGCAGTGGCGACGAGACGGCGCGGGCCACGCTCAACCACGGTTTCCCGACCACGGGCCTAGCGGTCGTCCGCTTCGACGGCGACCTGGCAAAAGCAGCCCAGGGCGCCGGCCATCTCGAAGCGTTCCTGACGCCGGCCGATCTCTGACGCCATTTCAAAGCCGGGTTCCACAGCCTATATCGGGCGGACCGAAGCCCGAGAGATCACATTTTGGCATCATCGCTGACCACTTTCACCGACGAGGCGAGGATTGCCCTCGACACGCTGTCGGGCCGCGCCACCGGGCTTTTCTCTCCATCGCTGCGATTGGGTGTCACGGGCCTGTCCCGAGCCGGCAAGACGGTGTTCATATCGGCCTTTGTCCACAATCTGATCCATGGCGGGCGCCTGCCGCTGTTCGAGGCCCAGAAATCCGGGCGCATCGCCCGTGCCTTCCTCGAACAGCAGCCTGACGACGCCGTGCCGCGCTTCCAGTACGAGGATCACATCGCCGCACTGGTCAACGATCGCGCCTGGCCCGATTCGACGCGCGCCATTTCCGAATTGCGGCTGACCATCGAATATGAATCGGCCTCCGGCTGGAGCCGCATGTTTTCCTCCGGCAAGCTGTCGGTCGATATCGTCGACTATCCCGGCGAATGGCTGCTCGACCTGCCGCTGCTTGGCAAATCCTTCGCCGATTTTTCCGGCGAAGCCTTCGAAATGGCCGTTTTGCCGGTGCGCGAGGACCTGTCGCAGGCCTGGCGGGCGCTGTCGGCGGAGATTGACCCGAACGCCGATGCCGACGAGATGACAGCGCGCCGCCTGGCCGAAAGCTTCGCCGCCTATCTGAAGGCCTGCAAGCTCGACGAGCGGGCGCTTTCGACCTTGCCGCCCGGCCGCTTCCTGATGCCTGGCGATCTCGAAGGCTCGCCCGCACTGACCTTCGCGCCCCTGCCTGGGCTGGGCGACAGGCGTCCACGCCCAGGGTCGCTGCACGCCATGATGGACCGGCGTTACGAGGCCTACAAGACGCATGTCGTCAAACCGTTCTTCCGCGAACACATCACGCGCCTCGATCGCCAGATCGTGCTGATCGACGCCATGCAGGCGCTGAACGCCGGCCCCGGCGCCATGGCCGACCTGGAGCGCGCGGTGACCGAGATCCTCAGTTGTTTCCGTCCCGGCCGCGGCAGCTTCCTCACCGACCTGTTTTCACGGCGCATCGACCGCATTCTGGTTGCCGCGACTAAGGCCGACCATCTGCACCACGAAAGCCATGACCGCTTGCAGGCGATCGTGCGGCGGCTTGCCGACCGTGCCGTGGCCCGCGCGAATTTCACCGGCGCCGATGTCGATGTGGTCGCCATGGCGGCGGTGCGCGCGACGCGCGAAGGCACCGTCAAGCAGGGCCGGGAGACGCTTCCTGTCATCATCGGCACACCGATCGCCGGCGAGAAGATCAACGGCGAAACCTTTGACGGCAAAACGGAAACTGCCATATTTCCCGGTGATTTACCGGAGAATATTGATGCGGTTTTCGATATTTCGGGGTCCGATCACAAGCAGGATACCGTGGACCCGGCAATCCGCTTCGTCCGTTTCCGTCCACCAAAGCTCGAGCGCACCGCCGAAGGCGTCACGCTGTCGCTGCCGCATATCCGGCTCGACCGTGCCTTGCAATTCTTGATTGGAGATCATCTGGCATGACCGCGCCCCGCAAGCCGGCCGCATTTCGTATCGAGCCGGAAGCCAAATCGAAACAAGAGGCGCCAGAGGCACGCCGTGTCCAGGCCCAGGTTGACTCCCAGCGGAAGCCCCGCGCGATGAAGACCGATGTCGCGATGGTCATCCCGGCGGAAGTCGATGTCTTCGACGAGCCTGACATCGTTGCCGCCGAACCGCCGCCGGCGATCGCCCCCAGAAAGCGGTCGCTGCTCGGCAGCATCTTCTTCGGCGCCTTTGGTGTGCTGGTTTCGCTGGCTGTCGGCCTGTGGACCGATCAGCTCATACGCGACCTCTTTGCGCGTGCGGAATGGCTGGGCTGGCTGGCCGCCGGCATGGCGGCCATTGCCGTGCTGGCACTTCTGGTCATCCTGATCCGCGAGTTCCTGGCCATCGCCCGCCTCGCCGAGGTGGAAAAGCTGCAGAAGCGGGCGCTCGATGCGATTGCACGCGACGATCCCAAGGCGGCACGATCGGTGGTCGACGAGCTGTCGGCCTTCGTCGCGGCCAAGCCCGAGACTGCGGCCGGCCGCCGCGCGCTGGCTGAACTGCGCGGCGAAATCATCGATGGCGGCAATCTGGTGCGCCTGGCCGAAGCCGAAATTCTCGGCCCCCTCGATGCCAGGGCCAAGGTGATGATTCTCGAGGCGGCCAAACGCGTCTCGCTGGTGACGGCGGTCAGCCCGCGCGCGCTGGTCGATGTCGCCTATGTCGTGTTCGAGGCCGGACGCCTCATTCGCCGCCTGTCGGAGCTTTATGGTGGGCGGCCGGGAACGCTCGGCTTCTTCCGCCTCGCGCGCAGCGTGCTGGCGCATCTGGCGGTCACCGGTTCGATCGCCGTCGGCGACAGTTTCGTCCAGCAGATCGTCGGCCACGGCCTGGCGGCGCGCCTTTCGGCCAAGCTCGGCGAGGGCGTCGTCAATGGCATGATGACGGCGCGCATCGGCATCGCGGCGATGGAGACTACGCGTCCCCTACCCTTCAGCGCCGCGAAGCGTCCGGGACTGGGCGATTTCCTCTCGGCGCTGACATCGTTTGCAACCAGGAAAGATGCCGAAACAACCCCAACCGGCAAGTGAACCGGGCTGCAGCTTTTGGACCTTCGGAATTGTTACCGGACTGCTTTCCAGTGGTCCCGTAGTGACGAAGCATTAACCAATCTTGTTCATGGTCAGACGGGTTCCAAACAGCCTCTTTGTTGCCGGGTGTCGTCGATGAAAAGTGTAATTCTGTCCAGCGTCTTGCCCCTGGCAACCGCGATAACAGCACTCGTCGGCATTGCCGGGGCGGCTTCCGCCGCGGAGCCGGACAAGCAGTTCTTCCAGTCGGCCGAAGGCAAATGGATCGGACCCGGTGAAATCGTCGCCGGCAAGTACAAAGGCACCAAATTCAACTGCAGCTTCACCGGCTCGACGCCGGACGGCAAGGTCGGCATGACACTCGACGGCGGTTGCCGGGTCGGCATGTTCACCCAGCAAATGTCGGCCACGATCGAACGCAAGGGCCGCGAGGGCTACAAGGGCAGCTTCATGGGCGGCGCTACCGGTTCCGGCCTCGACATCATCGGCGGCAATGTCGTCGATGCCCGCAAGGTGGTCTTCACCATCAACCGCAACCAGCTGCGCGGCGTGATGCAGGCCCGCATCCCTGACGACAATTCGATGACGGTGACCATTGCGGTGCGTGTTGACGACCAGTTGGTGCCGGTGATCGGCATGAGCCTGAAGCGTGTCGATGCCATCGAAGTCGGCTCCATCGCGCCAAACTGAACAATCATAGATCTCTAAAAGCAAAAAGGCGGCGACCCAACGGTCGCCGCCTCGTTCAAACCGCTTCGATCCTGCGATTAGCCCTTGATCGCGGCCGTCACCTCGTCATACGCCTTACAGGCGTCGGCCAATGTCGTGGTGCCCTGATATTTGGTTGTCACGGCCTGCACCTTGGCCGTCAGGTCAGCCGCCTTGGACGGGTCCTTGGTGATCGCTTCCTGCAGCGCGGCAGCCATGTCCTGCGCTTTCTTGGTTGCGATCTCGGCCGTGCACTCGGGCGCCTTCGAGCACGCCGAACCGGCTAGCACCGCCAAGCCGACGGCAACAAACAAAAACTTCTTCATGTCAGTCATCTCCTCAAAAGGGCTCGACTTGATCGTCGCTCACCCTCCAATGGCCGAAGCCGAGCGTCCTTAGCCTTCGATTGTGGCAAGATGCAACGCGTTCCCAACGTCAACTTGTGTAACGCGCCCGCAACAACGCCGGTGATCCGGATTCAGGCTGTTCGATCTCCACCGAAGCCCCTATCTTCGCCCCTTGTCAAAGAGACTTCGAAATCGGAATCGATCCTCAAACAAGCGGAATGGCGGAATGGCGGTAGAGGCATCGAGCAACGATCTGGTTCAGGTGGTGGCGCTGCTTGCAGCCGGCGTTGTCGCCGTTCCCATCTTCAAGCGCATGGGCCTCGGCTCGATTCTCGGCTATCTGGCCGCCGGTGTGGTGATCGGCCCGTTTGGCCTGCGCGTCTTTTCCGAATCGGAAGCCATCCTTCATGTCGCTGAGCTCGGCGTGGTGATGTTCCTGTTCATCATCGGACTGGAAATGCAGCCGTCGCGGCTGTGGGGCCTGCGCCGCGAGATCTTCGGCCTCGGTGCACTGCAGGTCGGCGTCTGCGCGGTCTTGCTGACCGCTGTTGGCGTGGCGGGAGGGTTTCCGATCTCGCAATCCTTCGTCGCCGGCGCCGGATTCGTGCTGACCTCGACGGCGATCGTCATGCAGCTTCTGGAGGAACGCGGCGAAATCGCCGAGCCGAAAGGCCAGCGCATCGTCTCGGTCCTGCTGCTCGAGGACCTGGCCATCGTGCCGCTGCTGGCCCTGATCGCATTCCTGGCACCCGGCGGCGCCGACACCAGCCTGGCGGAGCGCTTCACCGAGATAGGCATCGGCCTTGCCGCGATCGTCGGATTGGTGCTGGCTGGACGCTATCTGCTCAATCCGTTCTTCCGCATCCTGGCGGATGCCCGTGCCCGCGAGGTGATGACGGCTGCCGCGCTTCTGGTCGTCCTCGGATCGGCGCTCGCCATGCAGCTCAGCGGCCTGTCGATGGCGATGGGTGCATTCCTGGCCGGCGTGCTGCTGTCGGAATCGACCTTCCGGCATCAGCTCGAAGCCGACATCGAACCCTTTCGCGGCATCCTGCTCGGCCTGTTCTTCCTTGCCGTCGGCATGTCGCTCGACCTGCATGTGGTGGTCGCGAACTGGCGGCTGGTTGCCATCTATGTCGTCGCCTACATGGTGATGAAGGCGCTCGGCATCTACATCGTCGCGCGGGTCCTGAGAACCCGCCATCGCGAAGCGTTGGAGCGTGCGGTCTTCATGGCGCAAGGCGGCGAATTCGCCTTCGTCCTTTATTCGGCCGCCGCCGCGGTCGGCATCATCGACAACCGGGCCAACGCGACGCTGACGGCGATCGTCATCATCTCGATGGTGCTGACGCCGCTGGCGATCATCGCCTTGCGGTATCTCACACCGCGCGACGAGCAGTCGCTCGACGGGGTCGAGATTGCCGATGGCCTGACCGGCAGCGTGCTGATCATCGGCTTCGGCCGCTTCGGCCAGATCGCCAGTCAGCCGCTGCTCCTGCGCGGCATCGATGTCTCGATCATCGACAACGATGTCGAAATGATCCAGGCGGCGGCCGATTTCGGCTTCAAGGTCTATTATGGCGATGGCACGCGGCTGGACATCCTGCATGCGGCCGGGGCTGGCCGCGCGCGCGCCGTGCTGATCTGCGTCGACAAGCCGGATGTGGCCGTTCGCATCGCCCAGCTGATCAAGGCCGAATTTCCACTGCTCACCGTGCTCGCCCGGGCTTTCGACCGCGGCACGGCGCTGCAGCTCATTCGTGCCGGCGTCGACTTCCAGCTGCGCGAAACCTTCGAATCGGCGTTGGTTTTCGGCGGCTCGGCGCTGGAATCGCTCGGCGTCGATCCCGAAGACGTGGCAGAGGTGATCGAAGATGTGCGGCGCCGCGATACCGCCCGTTTCGAAACCCAGCTCGCCGAAGGTGTTCGCGCCGGACAACGCTTCCTGAGGGGCAATATCGGCACGCCGATTCCCACGCCCCTCACTCAGCCGCGCCGTACCGGGCAGGCACTCAATGAAGAGACGGCCGGTGTTTTGCACAAATCCGAACCCGCGGATTGAACAAGGAATTTTGAATGGAATTGGATAGCAGAGCCCTGTCGGTCACCAAATTCTGGCGCGACGCCGGCGAAGATGCATGGTTCGAGAAGAACGAGGCTTTCGATGCCGACTTCCGCAACCGCTTTCTCGATCTCCACTATGCCGCCGCGCGGCGTGAATGCGACGACTGGTCGGCACATGCCGAAGGCTCGCTGGCGCTGATGATCCTGCTCGACCAGTTTCCGCGGAACTGCTTTCGCGGCACCGGCCATATGTGCGCGACCGATCCGCTGGCGAAGCATTTTGCTCAAAAGGCCGTCGCGGCCGGCCATGATCTGGCGCTGGAACCTGAAGTCCGCGTGTTTCTGTATTTGCCGTTCGAGCATTCGGAAAACCTTGCCGACCAGGAGGTATCCGTCGAGCTGCACAAGGCCAAAGCCGAGTTCAATCTGAAATATGCGCTCGAGCACCGCGACATCATCCGGAATTTTGGCCGTTTTCCGCACCGAAACAGGATGCTTGGCCGCGAGACCACGCCCCAGGAGCAAGCGTTCCTGGATGGCGGCGGCTTTTCCGGTTAAAAGGTCCTGCTGTCGCCCCGCCCGGGCATCAGACCAGCCACCAATCCCGGCCGGATGGCAATCGCTCGATACCGGATGTGTCGACCGCGACCAGCCGGTCCGTGACGCTGCGGCCACCGACAACCAGGCCCGGCGCGATCTCCGCCAGCGGCGCCAGCACGAAGGCGCGTTCCAGCATGCGCGGATGCGGCACTTCCAGTCCGGTCTCGTGAATGATGCGGTCGCCGAACACCAGAATGTCGATGTCGATCAGCCGCGGCCCCCAGCGCTCCTCGCGCACCCGTTTCAGCCGGCGTTCGGCATCGAGACAGAGGTCGAGCAAGGCACGCGGCGCAAGTCCGGTGGAAATTTCGGCGGCCGCATTGAGAAAATCCGGCTGATCGAGCTTGCCCCAGGGCGGTGTGCGATAGAGCGAAGAGACGCCGGTGACGCGCGTATCTGCGTCGGCATCCAGCATGCGCAGCGCCGCGCCCATCGATTTCGCCGGGTCGCCAAGATTGCCGCCAAGGCTGAGATAGACCGTGCTATTCTGGCCAGACAACGGTCACCTCGACGTAATCGATCACACCGGGGACCGGAGCGTTTGGCTTGCGCACCGTGATCTCGGCTTTTTTGATCTGCGGAAAACGCGCCGTCAGCGCACGGGCGACCTCGAGTGCCAGGGATTCGATCAGAAAGCGGCGCTGTCCCGTGATAATCTTTTCGATCTCCGTGAAAGCGATGCCGTAGTTGACCGTGTCTTCGATGGAATCATCGACAAGCGCCCGGCCGGGATCGACGGTGAGAGCGGCATCGACATAGAAGCGCTGGCCGAGCCTTTCCTCCTCGTCCAGCACGCCGTGCCGGGCAAAGAACGCGCAATTCTTCATGCGGATGACATACATCGCTCAGTTTCTCGCCTGGTCGCTTTGACGCGCCAGCATAGCATCTGCGAGCGCCAGCGCGTCCACGTTGAATGCGACATCATGGACGCGAAACAGATCGGCGCCCTTGAGCCGCAGGATGACGCTGGTCGCCGCCGTTCCGACACCCCTGCCAGCCGCGTCGCGGCCGGTCACGGTGCCGATGAAGCGCTTGCGCGAGGTACCGGCCATCAGCGGCAAGCCAAGTGCACTGAGCTCGGAAAAGCGCACCATCAGATCGAGATTTTCCTCCGCCGTCTCCTTGGCGAAGCCGAATCCGGGATCGAGCACGATATGGTCGTCGGCGATGCCATGCTGGCGGGCGATTTCCAGCGATTTTCGCAGGAACGCCAACTGATCGGCAATCACGTCCGGCAGCTTCTCGCGGCCCCGCCCGGTATGCATGATGACAAGGCCGGCGCCGGTGTCGGCGGCGACGCGGGCAATGTCGGGCTCGCGCTGCAACCCCCAGACATCGTTGACGATGTGTGCGCCGGCGGCCACCGCGAGCCGGGCGGTGTCGGCGCGGTAGGTATCGACCGAAATCAGCACCCCGCCGGCGCCCGCCAGCGCCTCGATCACCGGCAGGATGCGGGCCTGTTCGTCGCTCGCCGATATCGCGGCGGCGCCCGGGCGGGTCGATTCCCCGCCGACATCGACGACCAGTGCCCCTTCCCCGATCATGCGCCGTGCCTGGGCCAACGCCTTTTCGGGGGCGTCGAACAGTCCGCCGTCGGAAAAACTGTCGGGGGTGACGTTGAGGATGCCGACGACCACGGCTTTGCCGCCAAGGTCGAGATGGCGTCCATGCGCCAACTGCCATCGCCTAGCCGTCATTTGCTCAGCAACCATGGGCTCATCAACCAAGAGGCTCATCAACGATGTGTGATCCGCTACGGATCAATTCCGTTGCGCTGGCAACGGCCGTAAAGCAAGGTGGTCGAAGAGGCAACATGATGAACCGATCCATGCTTGGCGTGAAACCATCCCTGCTCTGTGCGCTGCTGCTTGCCGCCACTGCCGTCCCGGCTGGTGCGGCCAATCTCATCAAGACGTACAGCTATTTCGCCATTGGCGGCAGCACCCTCGACGACATCGAGGTACAACTCTCCAAACGCGGGCCGGAGGTCAAAAGCACGGGCACGCGGCACCCGGGCGCCACCCAGATGGCCTTCACCACCCGCATCAGCTATGCCAAGACTTCGAACTCCTGCCGGATCGCCGACGCGGTTGTAACCGTCAAGGTGAAGGTGATCCTTCCCGAATGGCGCCGCCCGCGCAAGGCCGATGCCGATGTCAGGCTGTTTTGGGACACGCTGGCTGCGGACATCAGACGCCATGAAGAGCGCCATGTCGAAATTGCCAAGAACCATGGCCGGGAGCTCGAAGAGGACCTGAAAGCCACCTACCCGCAAAGGAATTGCGACGCCGCCAAGGCCAAGGCCGCCGAAATCACCGCGGCCGTTCTGGCCAGGCATGACCGGGCGCAGCTGCAGTTCGACCGTGTCGAAAGCGTCAATTTTGAAAGCCGCATCCTGAGGCTGCTACGCTATCGCATCGAACGCATCGAGAGGGGTCAGCTGCCGCCGGCCTGACTCGAAAACCCGCGGCGCCGGCGAAAGCCAAATCCACCGAAGCGTAGTGCCAGCCTCGAAAAACTTTCGGGCGCCTGTCGAAATCGGCCTATTACGGAACGACATATAGCAGGGCTCGCCAGGCGCGGGCTTCAAAACGCCAATGCGATCAAAACGGTCAAAGGGACCGGAACGGCCGGACAGTGCCGGTCAATCGCAAGCTTACGGATGAACGATCATGGATCAGGCTGTCGACAAGCCAACGATGGTGGGAGCCGGCGTGCCACTGAGCGAAACTGAAAAGAACGCCATCATCGCCGGCGTGCTCCTGTCAATGCTGCTGGCGGCACTCGATCAGACCATCGTGGCGCCTGCCATGCCGACCATCGGGCATGCGCTCGGCCACGCGCAATACCTGCCGTGGATCGTCACCGGTTACCTCTTGACCGCGACCGCCATGGCACCGCTCTACGGCAAGATTTCCGACGTCTATGGCCGCCGGCCCACCGTTTATGCGGCGATCCTGATCTTTCTCCTGGGTTCGCTGGTCAGCGCCATGGCGCCCAACATGTTCGTGCTGGTTGTCGGGCGGGCCATCCAGGGCGCCGGTGGTGGCGGCCTTTTCACCTTGACGCAGACTGTCATCGGCGACCTCGTTCCGCCACGCGAACGGGCGCGCTACGCTGCTTGGATCTCCGGCACCTGGGCTGTCGCCAGCATCGCCGGGCCACTGCTCGGCGGCACTTTCGCCGAACATCTGCACTGGTCGCTGATTTTCTGGATCAACATTCCGCTCGGCCTGCTGGCCATGGCGATCATCAACAACCCGCTCAAGAAGCTGCCTATTGCCGCAAAGCAGCATCGCATCGACGCCCTCGGCGCGCTGCTGCTTGTCGTGGCCACGGCATTGCTGCTGTTGGCGCTGAACTGGGGCGGCAGCGAATATCCATGGCTGTCGCGCGAAATTCTTGGGCTGCTGGCCGTCTCGGTGGTTTTCTGGGTCGCGTTTGCCTTGCGGCTGCTGCGCGCGGCCGAACCACTCATCTCGCTTGAAGTGCTGAGCAACCCGATCGTTCTCGCCGGCACATCGTCGATGTTCCTCTTGCAGGCTGCCAACATAGGTCTGGCGGTCTATCTGCCTGTCTATCTGCAGTCGATTGTCGGCCTCTCAGTCAGCGAGTCGGGTCTGGCGATGCTGGGCCTTCTGCTCGGCACCGTGGCCGGCGCCACGTTCAGCGGACGCACAATACCGCGCTTCGTCCATTACAAGCGGATCGCGATGGTCGGCGTGTTCTTCTCGATCCTATGTCTCGGACTGCTTGCCCTGGTTGCCGGGCACGCCTCGCTGCTGGTTGTCGAGATCTTGACGATCTGCATCGGCCTGGGAAGCGGAACCACCTTCCCGGTCGCCACCGTATCGGTTCAGAATGCCGTCGATCGCGCGCACCTTGGTGTCGCAACCGGCGTTCTGACCTTCCTGCGATCGCTGGGCAGCGCGCTCGGCGTCGCCATGCTCGGCGCTGTCGCGCTTGGCTACGGCCTGCCGCTTGCCGGTGAAGGCACGCTTGCCGTCGGACAGGCTATTTCAGTGGTGCCCTTCGTGATGATCTTCCTTGTCGCCGCGGCAACGCTGCTGCTGGCGCTGATCACGCTCGGCCTGATGCCGGAAAAGCCACTTCGTGGCCAGGCCGACCATGCTCCGGTGATGGCGGAATAGAAGCGGTCGGCGAAACTGAGCCGATCCAGCGGCTCAGTCGACGACGCCGAGCTTCTTCTGCAGGCTGGTCGACGAGGTGGTGTACTGGAACACGATGCGTTCGCCGGGGCTGATGATGCGCTTGGCCGCCTGCGCCATCAGCGCCACCTCGTGGAAGCCCGACAGGATCAGCTTGAGCTTGCCGGGATACCAGTTGATGTCGCCGACCGCGAAGATGCCGGGCACCGATGTCTGGAACTTCTCGGTATCGACCGGAATGAGGTTCTCGTGAAGATTGAGCCCCCATTCCGCGATCGGCCCGAGCTTCATGGTCAGGCCGAAGAACGGCAACATGCGCGTGCAAGGCACTTCGACATCGCCGTCCGGTCCCTTGATGACAGCCGATGAGAGCTGGCCGTCTGCGCCGGTCAGTCCGGTCACTTGCCCGACCTGGAAATCGAGCTGCTTCATCTCCTGCATGGCATACATCTTGTTGACGCTGTCGGGTGCGGCGCGGAATTCGGGCCGGCGGTGCACCAGCGTCACACTCCTGGCCACCGGCTGCAGGTTGAGCGTCCAGTCGAGCGCCGAATCGCCGCCGCCAACAATGACAAGGTCGTGGCCGCGAAAGTCTTCCATCCGGCGTACCGAGTAGAAGACGCTTTTGCCTTCATAGGGTTCGATGCCCGGGATCGGTGGCCGCTTGGGCTGGAAGGAACCGCCGCCGGCGGCAATCACCACGACCTTGGCCTCGAACACCTCATTCTCGTCGGTGGTGACGCGAAAGCTGCCGTCCTCCAGCTTTTCCAGGCTGGAAACCATGCGGTTGTAGGTGAAGTCAGGCTTGAACGGTGCGATCTGCTCGAGCAGTTTGTCGACCAGTCCCTGCGCCGAGATCGAAGGCCATCCTGGAATGTCGTAGATCGGCTTTTCCGGATAGAGTTCCGCGCATTGGCCGCCCGGCCGGTCGAGGATGTCGATCAGGTGGCACTTCATGTCGAACAGACCGAGCTCGAACACGGCAAACAGCCCGACCGGCCCTGCCCCGACAATGAGGACGTCTGTCTTGGTGATGTCGGTCATGCGGTGTGCCTCGCTGCGGAACCCGAGTGACACTGCATGAGCAATCCGCCGCTGCCAAGCAGCAGCCGGCAAAAATCAGTGTCTCAGCCCTGGCGGGCCGGCACCCGCACGACGAGACCGTCAAGCGCGTCGCGCACCTTGATCTGGCACGACAGCCGCGAGTTCGGCTGAACGTCGTAGGCGAAGTCCAGCATGTCCTCTTCCATCGCTTCCGGCTCGCCGACTTGCGCCGTCCATGCCTCGTCGACATAGACATGGCAGGTCGCGCAAGCGCAGGCGCCGCCGCATTCCGCCTCGATCCCCGGCACCGCGTTGCGGATCGCATTCTCCATGACCGTCGAGCCGTTTTCGGCGTCCATGTCGAATTGTGTGCCGTCATGGGCGATGAAAGTCAGCTTTGTCATTTGTCACCTGAAGCGAGTCTCAGCCGAGATAATCACTCCGGCTGACAAGTCAACTGCGCGCGAAAGCGCCGCTCGGTGACGTTTTTCCGCAAACCGGGTTCAGCGACTGATGGCGGCGATGAAATCGCGCACTTCGTCGATCAGCGCGCCAAGCCGCCCGAGCGTCTGGTTGTCTTCCGGCCGGTGCTCGATCTCGGTGGCGCAATCGGCGATGGCAAAGGCACCGACACCGCGTGCCGAACCCTTCAGCCCATGCGCCAGCAGAAGCCGGTCCTTGATGTCGGCATCGACTATTTTCTCGCGCACCGACAGGGCCTGTTGTACAAACAGCGCCAGCACCTCTTGCTCGAGGCTGCGGTCGCCCATGGTCTGGCGGGCAAGGTGTGCCAAATCGACCGGCCGTGACCGCCTAGGTCCGGATACGTCGCCCCCGGGCATTGAGAAGGCAATGCCGTTTTCGCCACGCATGAACTCGAACTCCGTTTCTTCGATCGCCCGAAAAACTAGGCGATTCCAGTGGACAACGGGTTAATGAGTGGCGGGGAAAAATGTTGCGAAAGCGGCGCTGAAATCACGCTTCCGTTAACCTTATATTTAAAGTTTTACGTATCTCGCGGAATGCATGTTTTCTTTACCCCCCTGTGTCATTACGATACGAGGGGTCCATTTTCAGCCTCCTGCGCGGGGTACGATAAAAACACAATTATAAGCCCGCGGCAGCTAGTACAGGGTAGAAGGCATGGCAAAGAAAACAACGACGACGAGAACTCTCGACAACGATGTGGCCAGGGAACTGGAAAAGGCGCTTGATCTAGACCTCAGCAGCGATGCCGGCGACGGCGACCTCGACATCGCGGCTTCGATGGAAGATCTGGAAGCGCAGATATCACAGGCCGCCGACGAACTGGCGCGCGAGGGACGCAACGACAAGCCGGCGCCAGCGGTCAATCAGAGTCAGGCCGCGCACAGTGAGGCCGCGAAACCCGCGACCCAGCCCAAGCCCGCCGAGTTGCGCCCCGTCGAAACACGCAATGGTGCCCAGCCCGCCGGGTTTGCGCCGGCCAACGACGATCGCCAGAAGGACTACAAGACGCTGCTGCACAGCCTCAACCGGCGTGCCTCGAACACCATTTACTGGGTCGTTGCCTTCGTCTCGCTCGCCTGGTTCGCCGGTGCAGGCGGTCTGGCCAACCTCCTCTTCGGACCGAGCATCTGGAGAATCCGCACGCTCGACCAGTTTCTTGCCCGTCCCGAACTGATCGGTCTGGCGGTCGCGGCGATTGTGCCCGTCATCCTGTTCTGGGCCTTCGCGGCGATGATCCGCCGCGCCCAGGAAATGCGCATTGCCGCCCAGTCGATGACCGAAGTGGCCTTCCGCCTGACCGAGCCGGAAAACCTTGCCCAGGATCGCGTCATGATGATCGGCCAGGCCGTTCGTCGCGAGGTCGCCGCCATGGGCGAAGGCATCGAGCGCACGCTTGCCCGCGCCGTCGAACTGGAAACGCTGGTCCACAGCGAGGTCAACCAGATCGAGCGCTCCTATTCGGAGAACGAATCCCGCATCCGTTCGCTGGTCGATGGGCTCGGCAGCGAGCGCGAAGCCGTCGTCAGCCATGCCGAGCGCGTCCGCGCCTCGATCACCGGCGCGCATGAGACGCTGAAGGACGAGATCGGCGCCGCCTCCGACATCATCCGTGACAGCATCCTCAATGCGTCGACCAAGCTGTCGATGACGATCACCAATTCCGGCGACACGCTCATCGACCGCATCAATGAAAGCTCGTTGTCGATCTTCGATTCGGTGGAAGGCCGGCTCGATACGATCACCGACAAGCTGTCGACCTCGGGCGAGGCCTTCGCCAGCCTTCTCGACACCCGCATAGCCAAACTGACCGACACCACCGACGGCCTGACACGGTCGTTGACCGATCTCCTCGACGATCGCACCACCGGCATGGTGTCTCTGCTCGGCGGTGCCGCGCGCACCCTCAATTCCGAATTCGAGGCCAGCCTCAACGGCATCGAGCGGACGCTCGCAGAACGCGGCCAGGCGCTGATCAGCGAATTCCAGACCCGCGCCGAGGCGCTGGACACCGGAACGCAGAAGCTCAACGCGGCGCTCGAGGCCCGCGCCCGCCAGATCAATGAGACGCTGGTCGAGCGTGCCCGCGAAATCGCGCACACCTTTGCCGAGAGCAAGGACACGCTGTCGGCGATGATCGATCAGGGCAAGACCCAGATCGGCGCCGATATGGCCGACATCGTCACCTCGACCTCCTCCATGCTCGAAGCCCGCGCCAGCGACTTCGCCGGCCGTATGGAAGCCGCGCGTCATGTCGTATCGCGTTCGTTCGATAGCGACATTCAGCGGCTTGCCGACGCCCGCGCAGGAATCGAGGAAGCCGTCGAAAACCACAGCCGCAAGCTTTCGGAAAGCCGCGATCGCATGGCCGAGGCCATGCAGGCCGACCTGGCGAAGTTCGACGAAGGCCGCGCCGGCATCGATGCCGCAGTGACCAACCAGGTGCAGAAGCTGGCCGAAGGCCGCAGCCTGATCGCGCGCGCCCTCGAGGAGGATCTGCGCAAGGTCAACGAATCGCGGGCGGCCATCGATGCGTCGCTCGGCGGCCATCTTGAAAGGCTGGAAGAAGGCCGCAACAGGCTCTCCGCTGCCTTGAACGAAGACTCCGGGAAACTGGTACAAGCTCGTACAATCATTGATGAAATGGTTGCTGGACACGTCGGCAAGCTGGCCGAGGGCCGCAGCATCCTGTCGCGCGCTTTGGAAGCCGATCTCGGCAAATTGTCCGACAGCCGCGCCAGCATCGACGGTCTCGTCGCCGGCCAGGTCGAGAAGATCGCCGAGGGCCGCGCCGTGCTCGCCAAGGCACTGGAAAACGACATCAGCGGCATCAAGAGCCTGATCGAAGCCCATTCCGCCAAGCTGGCGGACGACCGCACGCAGCTTTCCCAGTCGCTCGACACCGATCTGTCCAGCATACGCGGCCTGATCGACAGCCATGCGGGACGGCTGGTCGAGGATCGCAGCCTGCTGTCGCAGACGCTCGAGGCTGACCTTGCCAAGTTGGCCGAAAGCCGATCGAGCATCGATGGCCTGGTTGCCGGCCAGGTCGAGAAGCTCGCCGAAGGCCGCGACATTCTCAAGCGGGCGCTGGAATCCGATCTGAACACGATCAAGGGCGTCATTGCCAGCCAGTCGGAAAGGCTCGCCGAGGATCGCGGCCAGCTTTCGCGGGTGCTGGAAGCCGACCTGCAGAATGTGAACAGCGTCATCGCCGACCACATGAACAAGCTCGTTCAGGATCGTTCGACCTTGTCGAAGGCGCTTGAAGATGACCTCGCCAAGCTGGCGGAGAGCCGCTCCAGCATCGACGGGCTGGTCGCCGGTCAGGTCGAGAAGTTGTCGGAAGGCCGCAACATCCTGCGGCGTGCGCTGGAAGCCGACCTCAATGCGATCCAGAGCACCGTTGCCGACCAGTCGCAGAAACTGGTCGATGACCGGGCACAGTTCGCCCGTGCGCTCGAGGCCGATCTCGAAAGCGTCAACAGCCTTGTCAACAGCCACTCCGAACGGCTCGCCCAGGATCGTTCGACGTTGTCGAAGGCACTCGAGGCTGATCTCGAAAACGTCAGTGGCCTGGTAGGCAGCCATGCGGAACGGCTTGTTGGAGAGCGCTCGACCCTGTCCAAGGCGCTCGAAGACGATCTTGCCAAGCTGGCCGAAAGCCGCTCCAGCATCGACGGGCTGGTTGCCGGTCAAGTCGAGAAGCTGTCGCAAGGCCGCGACATCCTGCGGCGCGCGCTGGAAGCCGACCTCAATGCGATCACGAGCACCGTTGCCGACCAGTCGCAGAAACTGGTCGATGACCGGGCGCAGTTCGCCCGGGCACTCGAGGCTGATCTCCAAAACGTCAGCGGCCTGGTGAACAGCCATTCGGAAAGACTTGTCGGGGAGCGCTCGACCCTGTCGAAGGCGCTCGAAGACGATCTCGCCAAGCTGGCGGAAAGTCGCTCCAGCATCGACGGACTGGTGGCCGGCCAGGTAGAGAAGCTGGCCGAAGGCCGTGATATCCTCAAGCGTGCCCTGGAAGCCGATCTGCAGAAGCTTTCCGCCAGCCGCAGCGACATTGACGACATCATCGCCGGACATGTCGGCAAGCTGTCGGAAGGGCGCAACATGCTGGCCCGCGCGCTGGAAGACGATCTCGGCAAGCTCGCCGAGACCCGCCAGGACGTCGACAGCTCGCTGTCGGGCCATATCGACCAGATCGCCGCCAGGAGCACCGATATCTCTGCGGCGATCGCTGCCGATGTCGAGAAGATCGAGCAGGCGTTCAGCCGCCAGACCGGCGTCATCGAGGAGCGCGCCGGCACCATGGAGCGTGCGCTCTCGACAGGCGTCGACAACGTCCGAGCCGTGCTCGAGAAGAGTGCGGTCTTCGTTGCCGGCGCGTTGCGCGAAAAGGTCCTGGAAATCACCAGCACGCTGCATGAGCAGGCCGGTGCTGCGTTCAGTGACGCCGACCGCAGGATCGCCGAGCGCGCCGAGCAGACCTCCGCCGCCCTGCTGGCGAGGGCCGAAGACATCGCCCGCACCTTCGAGGAAGCCGATCGCCGCCTCCACACCCGTGCGGAAGATACGTCGAACGCCTTGCTTGCCCGTGCGGATGACACCTCCAGTTCCTTGCTGGCCCGCGCCCATGAAACCGCTGACCAGTTGGCCGCTCGTGCAAGCGAGATCGCCGGTACCTTCGACGTGGCGGACCGGAAGATCGCCGCCCGCGCCCAGGAAACCGCCGATCAGCTTACCGCCCGGGCTCAGGACACCGCCGACCATATGGCTGCCCGTGCCAGCGAGATCGCCGGCGCATTCGATGCGGCAGACCAGAAATTGGTCGCGCGCGCTGTCGAAACCGCACAGTCGCTGGCCGCCCGCGCCGGCGACATCCTGCGCAACTTCGAAGGCGCCGATCAGCGGCTCGGTATGCGCATCGGCGAATCGGCCGAGGCGCTTGCCGCGCGTGCATCGGATCTCGGCCGTATCTTCGATGCCGCGGACCAGCAATTGGTCGCGCGCATCGCCGAAGGTTCGGAAGCGCTGTCGAGCCGTGCGTCGGAAATCGGTCGCATCTTCGACGAAGCCGATCAGCGTCTGGTGTCGCGCATCGCCAGCAGCTCGTCGACGATCGGCGAGCATGCCGAGACCATCGTCGGCGCCTTTACCGACACCGAGCAGAGGGTCGCCGAACGTGCAAGGCGGACCGGTCAGGAAATGGCCGTGCATGCCCGCGAAATCGAACAGGCGCTTACCGGCGCCGACGAGCGGCTCGCATCGAGCGCGGCGGCTGCGGCCGCCCGTGTTGAAGAGCAGGTCTCAGGCGTCGAGAACCGCCTCGCCTACACGGCCGAGACGATGGGCCAAAGGATCAACGAACAGGTGGCGAATGCCGAGGCGCAACTCGTCTCGCGCGCCAATGTTATCGCGGAGACCTTCACCGCGGTTGGCCAGCATATTGGCCAGAGCACCAACGACGCCGCCAAGACGATCGGCGCCAACACCCGCGAGCTCAACACCATGCTCGCGGCGCGTTCGGCCGAAATGTCGAAGATCCTCGACGAGACCGCGCGGCCGCTGGTCGAGCGCTTCGCCCAGGGCGGCTCGGAACTGCAAAAGAGCATGGAAGAGGTCACCGAACGCGCCACCGAGAAGCTGCGCAGCGAGAATGCCGCACTTGTCAACGCGCTCGCCAACCGCACCGCCGAGACCTTGTCGGCGGTCGAAGGCGCCCGCTCGTCGCTGTCCGATAGCGTCGCCGATCTCATTGGCCGCATGACCACGTCCAGCTCGCAGCTCGGTCAGTTGATCGAGCAGGCCGCGGTCAATCTCGGCCAGGTCGACGAACGTCTGAGCGGCAGCACGCAAAGCTTCGCCGCCACCACCGAGAAGGCCGCGCAAACCTTCGCCAGCTCGGCACGGCTGGTCGATTCGAACACGACAAGGCTGACGGAACTGTCGTCGTCCACCTTGCGCGAGGTCGCTTCGATCGCCACCAAGTTCGACGAACACAGCCGCCTGCTGGTCAGCGCCTCGGACCTGCTGAGCTCGGCCCAGAGCAACCTCGAGCACACGCTCGAAAGGCAGTCGTCGCTCGAGGATCTCGCCGTTGGCCTTGTCAAGAAGTCGGAAGATCTCGAAAGGATCATGCGCTCGTTCGAAAATCTCGTCGGCCAGACGCTGCAGAACGCCGAGGGCAAGACCATGGAGTCGGCCGACAAGATCCGCAACGCCATCACCGATGTCGTCGATTCGGCGACCAAGCGCTTCGCCGATGCGACCGAAGAGATGCGGCGCACCGCGGGCTCGATCAAGAGCGAGCTCGACCTTACCCGCGCCGAGCTCAAGAAGGGCGTCATCGAGATGCCGGAAGAGGCAAAGGAATCGACCTCGGCCATCCGCCGCGCCGTTTCCGAGCAGATCAACGCCCTGAAAGAGCTTTCGGAGATCGTTGCGAAGTCCGGTCGCGGCGGCGGCGATGCCGCCGAGCAACGCAATCTTCGCCCGACACCGCAAGCGCCGGCCGCACGCCCGGCCGAGCCACCACGGCGTCCACCACCGGCACCGCAGCCGGAGCTGCGCACACCGCAGGCCCCGTTGGGCGGCACCCCACTGCGCGGCACACTCGACCTGGAGCGTCCTGCCGAGGCGGCACCGCGCCAGCGTGCTGATGCCGGCGCCCGTACACCACAGGGCGGTTGGGTGCGCGATCTCCTGACCGGGGCATCGCGCGAAGAGGACGCCAGGCCGGCAACGCCCGCGGAAGCACCGCGCGCGGCTCCTGCCCAGCGCTCGCCGCTGCATGTCGTGGAATCGCTGAACTCGCTCTCCGTCGACATCGCGCGGGCCATCGACCACGACGCTTCGATCGAACTGTGGAACCGCTACCGGCGTGGCGAGCGTGACGTGTTCACGCGGCGGCTCTACACGCTGAAGGGCCAGCAGACGTTCGACGAGATCCGTCGCAAGTATCAGGCGGAGGCCGAGTTCCGCACTGCCGTCGACCGCTACTGCGACGATTTCGAGAAGCTGCTCAAGGATGTCTCGCGCAACGACCGCGACAACATCATGGCGCAGACCTACCTGACGTCGGACACTGGCAAGGTCTACACCATGCTGGCCCACGCCAGCGGTCGCCTGCATTAAGGGCGGGACAGCAAAACAGAAAGGGCGACCTGCCCTTTCTGTTTGAAGCCAATCCTGAAAAGATCGTTTGGAATGTCGCCAATCTCGCGATTTGGTTAGATGCTCGCGCTGTGGATTGAGGTCGGGATTTCGTGGCAATGCAGACAATTCGTGGTGATCTGCTTCAGCTTGCACTCGACGGAAGGTTCGATGCCATCGTGCACGGATGCAACTGCCAGTGCCAAATGGGCAAGGGAATTGCTCTCTCAATAAAGCAGCGATTTCCCGAGGCATACGCCGCGGATTGCGCAACACCGAAGGGCGACCCAGCCAAACTGGGAAGCCTGTCTGTTGCTGAGATCAGGCGAGAGGGCTGCGCGTTCCATGTCATCAATGGCTACACGCAGTTCCATTGGCAGGGAACAGGCGTGAAGGCAGACTACGAAGCAATCCGGAAAGTCATGCAGTCCGTCAAAGCCAAATTCACAGGCAAGAGGATTGGTTACCCGAAAATTGGCGCTGGGCTGGCTGGAGGTGATTGGGAAACGATAGCCTCAATCATCGAGGACGAACTCGCCGATGAAGAGCACACCCTTGCTGAATACGTCGGCTGAACCGTTTCGGCTGACCGGATCATCCCCATTTGACCCGCTCAGATGACCGAATCCGTCCAACGCACGATCTGCTTGGCGGTATCTCCAAACGCGCTGTCTAGCGCCCTGACATAGGCAGGATTGCCGCTGCCTGAAACGGGCGCCGATGCGGTGAAGCTCTTGGAGGCACGCACCTCGCCATTGCGGTCGTTCAATATCCGCACGAACAGGTCGACCTCGGCGTGCTCGCCGCCGTCGACGCGGACTTCGAAAGACCGGACCTCGACAATCACCTGGTAGTCGATCGCCAGGCCCTCACCCGGCTTGCCGACGCCGGCAAAACTGCCCGAACGCTGGAAGGTCTCGGCCAGCCGCGCCTGCACGATCAGCGGCAGCCGGTCGGCCCATTGCGCACCCTTGAGATACTGGATCGAGCGATCCGACGGCTTGATGACGATGTTCTGGCTGTCCAACGCCTTGAGCGCCGACGGCTGCGCGATCAGGATCTGTCGGCGGCTGTGGCCATGCGCGTCGACCGAAGGCGCCGACAGCTCGAACGTGTCGAGCGGCGCAGGCTTGCCGCCCAACACAGCGCAGCCTGCCAGCGTCAAGGCAAGCAGTGCCGCAGCCGATGTCAATCCGCCCGTTCTCACCCACACAGACTTCACGCGCGGTCCCCGTTGTCCCCGGATCGTAAGATCAACCCGCTTTCTTGGCTCATGTTCTTGGGACGTGCCGAAGCCGAAGTCAACGCCGCGCCCTGCCATCGAACTGCCGGACCTCGCCATCGCCACCCGAAAGGATGCGCTGCGGATTGCGGCTGAGATCCGTTACGGCCTCCTCGATGCGACTGATCGAACGGCGGCTGTCCTGCACCAGCGCCTCGACATTCGAAAGCCCCTGGCCCGAAAAGCGCGCCAAATTGTCGGTAATGACGCCCAGGCGGGAATTCAAAGTGTCGGCAACCTGCTTGAACGATTTCAGCGTTTCCCTGGCGTCGGCCATCACGCCGTCGGCCTGGCCCGACCCGAGCAAGGTGTCGACCTTGGCGAGGATGCCGTCGACACGCACCGAGGCATCGTTGAGCCGCTGTGCCAGTTGCTTGGCATCCTTGATCGTCTGGTCGATGTCGTCGGCCCGATTGGCGAATTTGTCGGTCACCTCAGCGATGTCGGCGGCGGCCTTGTTGGCGTTTTCGCTGGCCTTCTGAATGTTGGCCAGTGCGGAGCGCACTTGCGCCGGATCGATACCGTCGAGCACACCATCGACCTTGGCCAGCGTGCCTTGCGTCTTCTTGGCGAAATCGTTGACCGACCCGACCGCGGTGTCGACATTCTTGATGACGCCGTCGAGCTGCGTCGACGTTTCCTTGAGATTCGCAGTTGCCGTATCGACGTTGGCGACGATGCTCTTGATCTTGTCCTTGTCGACGGCATTGAGCAGGCCTTCGGCTGCTTTTAGCGTGCCGTCGAGCTTGCCAGAAACGCCTTTCAGCTCATCGGAGAGCGCACTGACGCTGGAGAGGAACTTGTCGATGCCGTCCGAATTCTTGGCCAGCGCATCTGAGAAGGTCTGCGCGTTCTTGACGGTTTGCGTCAGCGGCCCGCGCACATCCTTGGTGAAGCCTTCAAGCTCAGAAAGCACCTTGTCGGCGCGGGAGAAGATGTTCTGTGCCGTCTGCAGCAGGTTGGTCACCGCCGATGGGTTGGCGACGATCTCGGCGACCTTGCCTTCCTTCTCGGCCTGGTCGAGGAGCTTTACTTCCTTGGGGTCAGCGCCCTTGAGTTCGATATTGGCCTGTCCGGTGAGGCCGGCGAGGCCGATATCGGCCTGCGTCGACTTGGTGATCGGCGTCAGGCGATCGATCTCGGTGTCGGCAATGGCGACGGTCGGATTGTCGACATCGATATAGACGCGCCTGACGTCACCGACCTTGACGCCGTTGAACAGCACGAAGCTGCCGCGGCCAAGCCCGGAAGCCGAGCCCGGAATACGCACGCGCAGCAACGTGGTCTCGCCCTTGTCGCCGATCGCCGCCGTCCAGTAGACGAAGGCAAACGCCGCCAAGATAGCGGCCAGCGTGAAAATGCCGACAATAACGTAGTTGGCTCTGGTTTCCATTGTCCCACTTATGGCTATGCGCGCGCCGCAAGATCAAGTTGCCGGGCGCGTTTTCCGCGGAAATAGGATTTCACCCACGGCTCCTCACTCTTCAGCATGTCGTCAATGGTGCCTTCGACCAGCACTCTCTTCTTGCCGAGCACGGCGACGCGATCGCAAGCGGTGAAAAGCGTGTCGAGATCGTGCGTCACCATATAAACGGTCAGATCCATCGTATCGCGCAGCTTGACGACCAGTTCGTCGAACTCCGCCGCGCTGATCGGATCGAGGCCGGATGTCGGCTCGTCGAGGAAGACGATGTCGGGATCGAGCGCCAGCGCACGTGCCAGCGCCGCCCGCTTGATCATGCCTCCGGAAAGTTCGGACGGAAATTTCTGCGCCGCGTCAGGCGGCAGCCCGACCAGCTCGATCTTGAGCATCGCCAGTTCGTCCATCAGCTTTCGCGGCAGGTCGAGATATTCGCGCATCGGCACCTGCACGTTTTCCAGCACTGTCAGCGCCGAAAAAAGGGCGCCGTGCTGAAACAGCACGCCAAGCCGCATGTCGACGCGCAGACGCTCGACGTCGCTCGCTTTCTCGACATCGACGCCGAACAGCTTGATCGTGCCCGACTGTTTGCGCGTCAGCCCAAGAATGGTGCGCAGCAGAACGGATTTGCCGGCGCCCGAGGCACCGACAAAGCCAAGGATCTCGCCGCGCCGGATATCGAGCGAAAGCTTGTCGAGTATGAGCTTGTCGGCGAACGAGACGGTGATGTTGTGCGCAGAGAGCACAATGTCGCCCTCGCCCGTTTCGTCCGCGATTGCGACCGCCTTTTTTCTGCTCAGCAGCACCATCTCAGAACTCGATCGCTGCATAGAAGATGGCGAAAAGCCCGTCGAGGATAATGACGACGAAGATCGACTTAACCACCGAGGCGGTCACGTGCTGGCCGAGCGATTCGGCGCTGCCGCCGACCTTCATGCCTTCGACCGAGGCAATCGTGCCGATGATCATGGCCATGAACGGCGCCTTGATCAGGCCGGCGAAAATGGTGCTGAGATCGATGGCGACGCGCAGCCGGTCGATGAAGGCAGCAGGTGCGATATCGGAGTACAGCCAAGCCGCGACGATACCGCCGCCGAGTGCCGCGAAATTGGCAATGATGGTGAGGCACGGCAAGGCGATGACCAGCGCCACGAGGCGCGGAAAGACCAGCACGCCGATCGGGTTGAGTCCGATGACCTTCAGCGCGTCGACTTCCTCGCGCATCTTCATCGAGCCGATCTCGGCGGTGATCGCGCTTCCGGAGCGGCCGGCGATCATGATCGCGGTCATCAGTACGCCAAGCTCGCGCAGGATCAGCACGCCGACCAGGTCGACGACGAAGATATCGGCGCCGAAGTAGCTGAGCTGATAGGCGCCTTGCTGGGCAACGATGGCGCCGACGATCGCCGACATCAGCACCACCACCGGAATGGCGCCGACGCCCATGCGGTCGATCTGGTTGAAGATCGCCGCCGGGTTGACGGCATGGCCACGGCCGAGCTTCATCTGCGCGCCGCGGATGGTGGCGCCGAGGATGTTCATCGAGGCGAGGAAGTCGTCGCGCATCTCGTAGACGCGCCGGCCGACCGCCTCCAGCGCGCGAATGATGATGTTGGGTGGCCGTGCCGGACCGGATTCGGGTTCGCGCCGGACGGCCTCGCCCACCGCATCGAGCAGGATGTTGGCAATCTCGCTCTGGCCTTGCATGCTGATCTTGACGCCCTTCTTCTCGAAGGCACAGACCAGCCGGTCGATCAGCCAGGCGCCGGCGGTATCCATCTTCCCGATGTTGGAAAGATCGAGCGCCAAAGTCTTGAAACCACTTCGCTTCTCGATCTTGCGCATGTCGGCGTCGATAAGCGCGACGGTCCGTGTCGTCCAGATTCCCGAGAAGACGCAGCCGAGAACGCCGTCCTCCTCGCCGATCGCCACGCGCGGTTCGTGGTCAGCCTCCCCCGCGGTCGTGCCGCTTGCGTCGCGCTTGCCAATGGTCAACATGGCGTCCTTTTTAGCCTGACGGAACAAAGCTGTCGATTTGCCGACTCGCCCGTTGTTGCATAGCCGGAGCAGAAAAATATGGCGCGTGTCATTTCGGTTGAGGCAGAACGTTTCCCGATCGCCGGAACCTTCACCATTTCACGCGGTTCCAAGACCGAAGCCGAGGTCATCACTTGCACGATCAGCGAAGACGGCCACGTTGGCCGTGGCGAATGCGTTCCCTACAGGCGCTATGGCGAGACCATGGATGGTGTCCATGAGGCGATCGAATCCATGCGAGAGCGGATCGCCGCCGGCATCAGCCGGAGCGCCCTGCTCGACGCCATGCCGGCCGGAGCTGCCCGCAACGCTATCGACTGCGCTTTGTGGGATCTGGAAGCAAAGATCGGCGGAATGCCGGTGGCTGCTGCCATTGGCGCTGTATCGTTAAGGTCACTTGAAACGGCCTACACGCTGTCGTTGGGTGAACCGGAGGCGATGGCGGCGCAGGCGCGTGGCAATGCGGCGCGGCCGCTGCTCAAGGTCAAGATCGGCGGCGACAACGACGTCGCCCGTATCCGCGCCGTCAGGCAAGCCGCGCCCGACAGCCGCATCATCCTCGACGCCAATGAGGGCTGGACCGACGACAACATCGCCGCGAACCTCGCCTTTGCCGCCGAGCAAGGCATCGCGCTGATCGAACAGCCGCTGCCGGCCGGCAAAGACGAGATCCTGCGCCATATCGCGCATCCTGTACCGATCTGCGCCGATGAAAGCGTGCATGAGGCTGAGAATCTCGAAGCGCTGGTCGGCCTATACGATGCCGTCAACATCAAGCTCGATAAATCGGGCGGGCTGACAGCGGCGTTGGTGCTGCGCGATCGCGCCCGCGAACTCGGTTTCGGCGTGATGGTCGGCTGCATGGTCGGCACGTCGCTGGCGATGGCGCCGGCGGTATTGCTCGCCCAGGATGCCGATTTCGTCGACCTCGACGGTCCGCTCCTGCTTGCCCGCGACCGTGTGCCCGGCCTTGTCTACCAGGGATCGCTGGTGTCACCGCCTGATACGGCGCTGTGGGGCTGAGCGCGCCGCAAGTCCGATCAGCACCAGACCGATCAAGGCGATCGGGATCATGGCAAAAAAGCCGTCGACGCCGAAGCGGTGGTAAAGCGGGCCGGACGCCAGCGTCACCACCGCCATGAAGAAGCCGTTGGAGAAATAGGCGATGCCTTGCGCAGCACCTGTCCGCTCTTCGGAAACCGTTTCGCCGATCATCTTCTGCATGCCGATCAGCACCAGCGCCACTGAGACCGAATGCAGCGTCTGGACGCCGAAAAATCCGGCAACGCCGAGGCCGAGCGGCCACACAAGCGGAAAGGCGATCCAGCGCACGATCGCCCCGATACCCGCCATCACCATGATCGAGACAACGGAGAACGAGCTGAAATAGCGGGTGAACATCATGAACATGCAAACTTCCGCGACCACGCCCCATGCCCACAAAAGGCCGACAACCGAATCGCTGAGGCCGATCGATTTCCAGTAGATGGAGACGAAGCCGTAAAGGAATGCGTGGCTGGCGGTGATGACGCCGACACCGATCGAAAAATACAGGAAATATGGGTTGAGAAGCTTTGGCGCCACGTGCTGGATGTCGGTCGCCGACAGCGGCGAGGCGCGTCGCGGACGGCCGAGACGCGGCGCCAGCAAGCCGGCAGCAAGGGCCGCGGCAAGTGAAACGAAGATGATCACCGGAACGGCCCCGGAGCCGGTTGCCGACAGGATGAAGCCACCGGCGACATTGGCGAACAGGTAGGAGATCGAGCCCCATTTTCGCATGCTCGTATAGTTCGAGCCAAACCGCCGCACACCCGAAAGTGCCAGCGAGTCGGCGATCGGCGAATGCGGCGTCCAGACGATGGTCAGCGCCAGCGACACCGCCAGCACCATGGCGTAGCTCGGGGTCAGGAAATAACCGGCCGACAGCAGCAGTGACGCCGCCACCAGCGCGACATAGATATCGGCGCGGTCCCTGGCCCTGTCGGCAAGTGCGGTCAGCAACGGCGTCGTCACCACGCGCAGGAACATCGGCGCCGCCAGAATGACGGCGATCTGCTCGGGATGAAAACCCTCGGCCTGCAGCCACAGCGGGAAATAGGGCACATGCGTTCCGAGCGGCACGAACAGCGTCGCGAAGATCAGGCTCATGCGCAGTTCGAAATGGCGCGGCTTGACGAGTTGTTCGGGCGAAAGCGGCGGCAGCGACATGAATCGATCCAATAACGCTGCACTCGACCGGACGGCAACGTGTATCGATCCCTTAACATGGGCTAAAACCGGGCGAAACCGGTTGGCCTAATCGATTGATCCGCGTCAGGCCGCCTGCCCGACCCGGTCTTCGAGGAGCAACGGGATAAACGGTTCGTCCGGCGCCTCGGGCAGCACCTGCGCCCAGGTCAGGATTTCCATCCGGCCATCGAAATGCTCGACCACCGCCGTGCAGCTTTCCACCCAGTCGCCGGTGTTGATGTATTGGACATCGCCAAAATTCTCGATGGCGGCGTGATGGATATGGCCGCAGATGATGCCGTCGACATGCGAGCGGCGCGCCTCTTCCGCAAGCATGGTCTGGAACGAGCCGATGAAATTCACCGCCTTCTTGACGTTGACCTTGGCCCAGGACGAGAACGACCAGTACGGCAGGCCAAGCAGTTGGCGCAGCCGCGTCACCACGCGGTTGACCAGCATCGCCGCGTCATAGGCGTGATCGCCGAGATAGGCGAGCCAGCGCGCATTGTGGACGACGGTGTCGAACTGGTCGCCATGGATGACGAGCAGCCGCTTGCCATCGGCGGTCTCGTGGATGGCGCGGTCGGCGACCACGATGCCGCCGAAATGCACGCCCTGGAACTGGCGCGCGAACTCGTCGTGATTGCCGGCGATGTAGGTGATGTTGGCGCCCTTGCGCGCCTTGCGCAGCAATTTCTGCACGACGTCATTGTGGCTTTGCGGCCAGTGCCAGCTCCGCCGCAGCCGCCAGCCATCGACGATATCGCCGACCAGATAGATGATGTCGGCGTCGTGATATCTAAGGAAATCGATCAGGAATTCGGCCTTGGCCGCCTTCGAGCCGAGATGAACGTCAGAAATGAACATGCTGCGGAAAGTGCGGGGCTCTTGGCCTGACATCGCGATTTCACCCTTGCTTTCGCGCAGGCTATGCCCCGATTCATGCAACAACCGTATGACGGTTGCGATTGGTCCAGCCGAAGGACTAGCTTGCCGCCGGCTCACAAGGAGAAAATCATCATGGATCTCGGCATTCGCGGAAAGAAAGCCATTGTCTGCGCTTCCAGCAAGGGGCTTGGGCGTGGCTGCGCCATGGCGCTGGCAGAAGCCGGCTGCGACATCGTCGTCAACGGCCGCAATGCGGAGCTGGTTGCCAAGACCGCCGCAGAGCTGCGCGAGCGCTATGGCGTGACGGTGACCGAAATCGTCGGCGACGTCTCGAAGCCGGAGGTTCAGAAGGCGTTGCTCGCCGCGTGCCCCGAACCCGATATCCTCGTCAACAACAATGGCGGCCCGCCACTGCGGGATTTCCGTGAGCTCGATCGGGCGAAGATCCTTGAAGGCGTCACCCAGAACATGGTGACGCCGGTCGAGTTGGTGCAGGCCGTCATCGACGGCATGGCAGCGCGCGGCTTTGGCCGCATCGTCAACATCACCTCGCTGTCGGTCTACGTCCCCATTCCCGGCCTCGACCTGTCGTCGGGCGCGCGCGCCGGCCTCACCTCGTTCCTCGCCGGCGTGGCGCGAACGGTGATCGCCCGCAACGTGACCATCAACAACATGCTGCCGGGCAAACTCGACACCGACCGGCTGCGTGGCCCGCATGACGCCGGCACACCAGAGGATCCAGCGGCGGCCGCCGCGCGCAAGACCCGCATCAGCGCCGATGTTCCGGCCAAGCGGCTCGGCACGCCGGAGGAATTCGGCCAGATCTGCGCCTTCCTGTGCTCGGTCCATGCCGGTTATCTGACCGGTCAGAACATACCGGTCGACGGCGGCCTCTATGTCAGCGCCTTTTGATCGACGCGCCTGTACGCAGCAAGACTCATATACGATGAAATCGGCATAAACATCTGATATAATGGTGTTTTAGACGCGCCGCCGGGTAAAGCTGCCGGCGCGTCATTTAGCGTCGCGACAAACCTTGGCCGCATGCTAAAAGGACTCTCCAGGCAGATTTCGAGGGAGCGGCCGGCATGGAAGGCGAGACCAAGAAGACGGCACGTTCGGACCTCGACGAAGCCGCCCTCTACTTCCACAAGCACCCAAGGCCGGGAAAGCTCGAGATCCAGGCGACCAAGCCGCTCGGCAACCAGCGCGACCTCGCGCTCGCCTATTCGCCAGGCGTCGCGGCCCCTTGCCTGGAAATCCGCGACGATCCGGCGACCGCCGCCGACTATACGGCGCGCGCCAATCTGGTCGGCGTCGTCTCCAACGGATCGGCCGTGCTCGGCCTCGGCAATATCGGCCCGCTCGCCTCCAAGCCGGTGATGGAAGGCAAGGCTGTCCTGTTCAAGAAGTTCGCCGGCATCGACGTCTTCGACATCGAGATCGACGCGCCGGGCATTGAGCGCATGGTCGAGACAATCTCGGCGCTGGAACCGACCTTCGGCGGCATCAACCTCGAGGACATCAAGGCGCCGGAATGCTTCGAAGTGGAAGAGCAGTTGAAGGCCCGCATGGGCATTCCGGTCTTCCATGACGACCAGCACGGCACAGCCATCATCGTCGCCGCCGCCGTGCTCAACGGGCTGGAATTCGCCGGCAAGACCATTTCGGATATCAAGATCGTCACGTCGGGTGCCGGCGCGGCCGCCCTTGCCTGCCTCAATCTGCTAGTCTCGCTTGGCGCGCGGGTGGAAAACATCTGGGTCACTGACCGTTTCGGCGTCGCCTATAAGGGCCGCGTCGATGAGATGGACCGCTGGAAAGACCCCTATGTGAAGGACACCGACGCGCGCACGCTGGCGGACGTGATCCCCGGCGCAGACGTCTTCCTCGGTCTGTCGGCGGCAGGTGTGCTGAAGCCGGAACTGCTGCAGCACATGGCGCCGAAACCGCTGATCCTGGCGCTGGCCAACCCCAATCCGGAGATCATGCCGGAGGCGGCGCGCGCCGCCCGTCCCGATGCGATGATCTGCACCGGCAGGTCGGATTTTCCCAATCAGGTCAACAACGTCCTGTGTTTTCCTTACATTTTTCGCGGTGCGCTCGACTGCGGCGCCAGCGCCATCAACGAGGAGATGAAGATGGCGGCGGTCCGGGCGATCGCGGCGCTAGCCCGCGAGGAACCGTCCGATGTCGCGGCCCGCGCCTATTCCGGTGAGACGCCAATCTTCGGGCCAGACTTCCTGATCCCCTCGCCCTTCGATCCGCGCCTGATCCTGCGCATAGCCCCGGCCGTCGCCAAGGCAGCCTGCGACACTGGCGTCGCGACAAGGCCGATCACCGATTTCGCAGCCTATATCGACAAGCTCAACCGGTTCGTCTTCCGCTCCGGACTGGTGATGAAGCCGGTGTTCTCGTCCGCCAAGGCATCGACCGCCAAGCGCGTCATCTATGCCGATGGCGAGGACGAGCGCGTGCTGCGCGCCGCCCAGGTGGTGCTCGAGGAAGGCATCGCCGAACCGATCCTAATCGGCCGCCCGCACGTCATCGAAGTGCGCCTGAAACGCTATGGCCTGCGCATCAAGCCCGGTGTCGACTTCGGCCTGATCAATCCGGAGGACGATCCGCGCTATCGCAACTATGTCGACCTCTTGATCGAACTCGCCGGCCGGCGCGGCGTGACGACGGAAGCCGCCCGTACTATGGTGCGTACCGACAACACGGTGATCGCCGCACTGGCGCTGAAGCGTGGCGATGCCGATGCGATGGTCTGCGGCCTCGAAGGACGTTTCGAGCGGCATCTGCGCAACGTCACTCTGATCATCGGCCCCCGCCTCGGCATCAAGGATCACGACCTGTCGACGCTTTCGATGCTGATCTCGCAGCGCGGCATCATCTTCCTGACCGACACGCATGTCTCGGTCGACCCGACCGCCGAGGAAATCGCCGAGATGACCGTGCTGGCTGCGGAAGAAATCCAGCGCTTCGGCATCGAGCCGAAGGCAGCGCTGCTGTCTCATTCGGATTTCGGCTCGCGCGACTCGCCGAGCGCGCTCAAGATGCGGCAAGCGGCCGCGATCCTGGCGCGCATCGCGCCCGAACTGGAGTGCGACGGCGAGATGCACGCGGACACGGCTTTGTCCGAGCATCTGCGCCAGCGCGTTTATCCTCACTCCAGACTGAAGGGCGAAGCCAATCTGCTGGTGTTCCCCAACCTCGATTCGGCCAACATCACGCTGTCCGCGCTCAGGACCATGATGGACGCGCTGCATGTCGGGCCGATCCTGCTCGGCACCGACATGCCGGCGCATATATTGACGCCGTCGGTTACCTCGCGCGGCGTCGTCAACATGACAGCGCTTGCCGTGGTCGAAGCCGCTCACAAGGCACAGGCGGTCGTCAATCTGGGCTGATCAGGCAGGCGCGAAGCGGAAATGCCCGGTCTGCTTAAAGGCGAACAACGTGTCGTCCTCGTGGGCGCCCTGGCCGATATTGTGGATGACCAGCGCCCTTTCCGGCACTTCCGTTGAACGATTTGATGAGACGATGGCAATATGCGGCAGGTTGCCTGGCAGCATCTGAGTAACGAGATCGCCCGGTTGAAAGTCGACGGGATTCTGGCTGACCGCTAAGGAAACGCCCCGCCGTCCAAAAAAGACGGCAAGATTCTGCACCCGGCGGTGGTCGATGTTGCGGTCGGGCGCTTTCAGGCCCCAAATCTTCGGATAGGCCGCGAAATCAGCCAACATATCCTCATGCACCAGCCTTTGCAGGTCGAGCCCGAAGGCGCGGCGATAGGCGCGGACCACGACATCGGTACACACACCCCGCTCCGGCGCGACATCGCCACCCGGATAGGTCAAGCGCATATAGGTTGGGTCGTAGAGGATGGTGACACCGATCTGCTCACGCGCGGCGTCGACCAATCGACTGCGCCAGTCCGGCGCATCGGGCTCCTCCTGCGCCATGGCAGCGGGCGGCGCCAGGCACAAGAGAGCGAGTTGTAGCGCGGTTCGACGGGTAATCGCGGTCATGCCAAGCCTCCGGGTCGCGCTGGATTCAGGCATTTTTTCTGGGCGAATACGCCTTTTTCATGCGGCGTCGGGATTTTGTGGCAGTGACTCTACCCGAACATCCGCGACGGCGCGTCTCTGGGCTAGGACCATCTTTGGTTGTAGATTGAGGAAACGATTAACCGCGAATCCGGTAGCATCGCGCAGGCAAGCAGGCGGGGTTTTCGGACATGACGGGCGAAAGGTTGAAGCTGACGCATGTTGCTGCGCTGCTTGGCGCGCTCGTGCTTTCAGCCATCGCGGTCACCGAGCCGCAGGCCGCCTCACGCGTCTGCCGCCAGTTGGAAGCCGATCTTGCCGCGGCCTCACGCGGCGGCGGTGGCCCGGCGTTGATCCGCAAATACGACGCGGCAATCGAAAGGCAGCGCGAACAGATCTCCAGGGCCCGCAGCCGATCCAGCAGCGCCGGTTGCGGCTTTTCGCTGTTCAGCCGTAATGTCAGAGAATGCGCCGGGCTCAACGCCACCATCGATCGCATGAATGCCAATCTCGATAGCCTGCAGGCCAAGCGCGCCCGGCTCTCCAGCGGCGGCTCGCGTCGCGACCGCGGCCGCATCCTGGCGGCGCTCGAGGCCAAGGGTTGCCGCGATGACACCGTTGCACCGCAGCGAGCGCCGCTGCAGGAAGCGAACCGTGAAGACGGCAACGCAAACCTGTTCGAACAGCTTTTCGGCGGCAACAGCCAGCAGCTCGATGCGCTCGATGAGCCTGACGATCTGGGCGAGGAGCGCGATGTCAGCAGGGTGCTCAACCGGCCCGGCGTACCGGATTTTTCGAGCGTCGGCGGCGGCGAGTTCCACACCACATGCGTGCGCACCTGCGACGGCTATTTCTTCCCGATGTCGAATTCGGCTTCGACGAGCGATTTCGAGCGCGACCAGAAGAATTGCGAATCAAGCTGCCCTGGCACCGAGATGCAGGTTTTCTATTCGCGCGGCATGGATGACGCTTCGGCTGAGATGACGTCATCGGTCACCGGCCGGCCCTACAGCGAATTGCCGACCGCCTATCTCTACAAGCAGTCCAACATGCCGCGGCCGCCGGCTTGCGGCTGCAACGCCGCGCGGAATTTCCAGGTCATCGCCGGCAACCCGCCGAATCCTGAGCAGTCCAAGCCCGAAACGGACGCGACACCGTCCATTCCGGTTCCAGCTACCAAGCCCGATCCGGGTACCGATCCGGAAACCCTGGCCAATGTGGAGGGCGGACTCGACCGCGAGGCGATCAAGCGACTTTCCGCCAAGCCGGTGACGTCGCCGGTGTCCGCGTTGCCACCGGACCAACGCAAGGTCAGGGTCGTCGGGCCAGCGTTCCTTCCCGACCCATCAGCGGCAATAAATCTGCAAGCTCCGGCCCCGAAGGCAGTCCGGTAAGCGCGAGCCTCAGCGGCATGAACAGCGCCTTGCCCTTGCGGCCGGTTGCTTCCCTGATCTTGCCCGTCCACTCTTTCCAGACCGTCCCGTTCCAGGGTTCCTCCGGCAGCAGGTCGAACGCTTGACCCAGGAAATCGCGGTCGTCGTCGGAAAATTCCGGCCTCTCCTGCGGGCCCTCGCGCAAGGTGCGCCACCAGCTTGTCGCATCGGCCAGCCTGTCGAGATTGCCGCGCACCGCAAGCCAGAACGACTCGGCCTGGTCACCCGAGACGCCGAGCACGATCAGCCGGTCTTGTGCCTCGGAGAACGGCATATGGTGCAACAGCGCCCGGTTGAGCACGAAGAGCTCGTCAGGATCGAACTTGGCCGCGGATTTCGATGTCGCCGCCGGATCGAAGCGTTCGGCGAGTTCGGCCATCGTTGGCACAGCCGCGACATTCTCCGAGGTGCCGACCAGCACGGCGAGCGAAGCGACGGCCATCGGCTCGATGCCGTCCTCGCGCAGGCTTTCGATGGAGAGCGCGCCAGTGCGTTTCGACAACCCCTCGCCCGATGCCGTGGTCAAAAGGTTGTGGTGGCCGAACACCGGCGGCTCGGCAGCCAGCGCCTGGAACAGGGCGATCTGCACGCCGGTGTTGGTGACGTGGTCGTCGCCGCGGATGACATGGCTGACGCCCATCTCGATGTCGTCGACCACCGAAGGCAGCGTATAGAGATAGGTGCCGTCCTCGCGCACCAGAACCGGGTCGGAAAGTGAGGCAAGGTCGACGGTTTCCTCGCCGCGCACCAGATCGTTCCAGTGAATTTCGGTACGTTCGGGTTGTAGTGGATCGCCTGAGAAATTGGGCAACAGGAAGCGCCAGTGCGGGCGGCGCCCATCGGCTTGGTATTCGGCGATCTGCTCCGGCGAAAGCGCCAGCGCCTCGCGGCCATAGACTGGCGGCAGGCCACGCGTGCGGCGCACCTTGCGCCTGAGGTCGAGCTCCTCCGGAGTCTCGTAGCAGGCGTAGAGAACGCCGGCCGCCTTCAGCCTTTCGACCGCCGCGTCATAGACCTCGAAACGCCGCGATTGGTATTCGGTGGCATCCGGGAAAATGCCCAGCCAATGCAAATCGTAGAGGATGGCGTCTGAGAATTCCTGCTTCGAGCGGGCAATGTCGGTGTCGTCGAAACGCTGGATAAAGCGGCCCTTGTTGTTCATGGCAAACAGCCAGTTGAACAGGGCGGTGCGCGCATTGCCGATATGAATGCGGCCGGTTGGCGACGGGGCGAAACGAACGGTAACTGTCATGAGCGGGGCGTACCGGATGCTTTTGTGATTGACAAGACGCGCCCCCGCGCGGTGCGGCAGACATAGAACAGGACGCGCGCAATGAAAAGACCGGGGCGGCGTGCGCTCAGTCGGCGTATAGACATGCGTGCTGGCGCCGACGAACAAGTCGTCGAAGGCGATCAGCGGCCGAAGTCATCGGAACTGAGGCGGGTCCAGCGGTCGCCCATCAACCCACCGATAAAGATGTCGCCGGAGCGGACCGCTTCCGCGACCTCAGCGATCCGCGAGCGAACCATCGTCCCGCCGGCATAGCGGAAGAAGACATTCTTGTAGCCGAAGAGTTGGGGCATGAATCTGCTCTGCGTCTGCCCGGTGATGCCCGCGCAGCCCATATCCCACGCGGCCGCGATTAGGCCATCCAGCGTCGCGCCCCAGTGGGATCCTGAGGCCTGGATTTGCAACAGGTTCGCGATGCCGCCGGCTTGACCGTAGAAGGCGTAGCAACCGAGCATCTTGCCCGTTTCGTCGTAAGTCCCGCCGAAATGAAGTGGCCCGTCGGCCCGCTTCTCGGCCGCCAGCGAGAGCAGCCGTGTCAGCTCGCCATCCCTCCAACTCGGCCGAAGCGAGTAATCGGACAGGAGGGTCGGCAGCCGCTCGGCAAATTGCGCTGCATCGATCGGCTCACGGTGGACACGATGCGACGACGAAGGCGGGACGGGGTGCTCGAACCTTCCTTTAGCGAGAACATCGAATGCTCTCGCGCAGGGATCGGTCGCCAAGCGAGGCAGGTCAGGCCATTTGCGGTGCAGTGCGGCGGCGGCCATAGCGGCCGGCCGGAAAACACAGGTCCATCCCAGACAATGGACCGGCAGCAGCTGATACTTCATCGGGCGCGCGAAGGCCAAGGATGTCCGGTTGGCCGAATCGGTCAGCTGCAGATCGAATTTTCCTTGATTCAAGGCACGCAGCAATTGCGGTCGGCCGAGCCGTGATCGGTGCCGGGGTCGGCCATGAGCGGACCGATGATTGCCGCATTCAATGCCGTTCCGTTGAGCTCGTAGCGGGCTTTCAGGACGCCGAGGAACCCACCTAGACGTCCTTGCGGGCTGATCTGGACCAGAGCGTTGCTCTCACCGGGCTGGCCGGCAGGCCCAAGATAAATCGTTCTCATATATTCGGCCGTCTCCGCGATCGCGCGATCGAGGAGGTGACGCCGCCGCTGGCGAAACTTCGCCAGGAAGAGTGCGGCGACGCTCTCGAGATCTTCGGCAGCGAGCGGCCGAACCGAGCCGTGCTGAGTCTCCAGCACCGACGGCGTAGCCACTTTTTCCGGACCCGTATTTGCGGAAACAAGATGCATCGTGAAGCCTGTCTGTCGCAGGCAAAATCCTGCGCAGGTTAGTCGGATTCCAGGATATGCATAGACCGCCTCTGGGTTGCTCAGAGCAGGCTTATACCAACCAGTAGTAGAAACAACGTAAACAAGACGTCTCAAAACTCAGGATCTGGAGCGCCCTGGAGCCCGAGAAGTAGCCTCCGGCCGAAGCCGGAGGCCACTTCAGATCAGATGACCAGTCCCTTGGTCAGTTCGAGCGCCTGACGCTCGAACAGCCGGCGGTAGATGCCGCCCTTCAGCCGGATCAACCCGTCATGCGAGCCTTCCTCGACGATCTTGCCGCGATCGAAGACCAGCAGCCTGTCCAGCGCCCGCACCGTCGAAAGCCGGTGCGCGATGACCAGCGTCGTGCGCCCGACCATCAGCCGTTCCATCGCCTGCTGGATCAGGACCTCCGATTCAGAATCGAGGCTCGATGTCGCCTCGTCCAGGATCAGGATGCGCGCATCGGCAAGGAAAGCGCGCGCGATTGCCACGCGCTGACGCTCGCCGCCCGACAGTTTCACACCGCGTTCGCCGACCAGCGTGCCGTAGCCCTTCGGCAGGTTGGCGATGAAGTCATGCGCACTCGCCAGCCGCGCCGCGTGCTCGATCTCATCCTGCGTCGCCGTCGGCCGGGCATAGGCAATGTTCTCGGCCAGCGACCGGTGAAACAGGATCGGCTCCTGCTGGACGATGGCGATCTGCCCGCGCAGCGACGCTTGCGCCACCTGCGCGATGTCCTGGCCGTCGACCAGGATTCTTCCCGCATTGACGTCATAGAGCCGCTGGATCAGCTTGACGAAAGTCGTCTTGCCCGAACCCGAATGGCCGACAAGGCCGACACGTTCACCCGGCGCGATATCGACCGAAAAGTCGCGATAAAGCGGCGATCGGTGATTGCCGTAGTGAAAGGTGACGTTGTCGAAGCGGATAGCCCCCTGCGTGATCCGGATCGGCTTGGCGCCGGGCCGGTCCTCGATGCCGAGCGGTTCGGACTGGAACTCGACCAGCTCCTCCATGTCGTTGATCGAACGCTGCAGGTTGCGGATATGGGTGCCGATATCTCTGAGATATCCCTGCAGCACGAAGAACGACGTCAGCACGAAGGCAACGTCACCGGCGCTCGCTTGCCCCCACGACCACAGCATCAACGCCAGGCCGATCACCGCGGCTCTCATGACCAGCAACAGCGCCCCTTGCGTGGTGCCGTTGATGGTGCCGCGCACCCAGGTCCGCCGCGTGCGCGCACGCCATTTGGCGACGACCCTGGCGAGGCGTCGCTCTTCGCGCTCCTCGGCGCCAAATCCCTTGACCACGGCGTTGCAGCTCACCGCGTCGGCCAGCGAGCCGCCGAGGCGCGTGTCCCAGGTGTTGGCGAGCCGCGCAGCCGGTGCGACATAGCCGAGCGACAACATCGCCGTCACCGCGATGAACAGCACCGATCCGGCGGCAACGACCACGCCCATCAGCGGCCAAAACCAGCCGAGCAGCAGCGTCGAGCCAACCAGCATAGCGACGGACGGCAGCAGCGCGATGAGGATCGTGTCGTTGAGCAGGTCGAGCGCCCACATGCCGCGCGTCACCTTGCGCACGGTCGAGCCGGCAAAGCTGTTGGCATGCCAGTCGGTGGAAAAGCGCTGGACGCGATGGAAGGTGTCAGCGGCGATATCGGCCATCATCTTCAGCGTCAGCTCGACGATCGCCATGAAGGCAAGGTTGCGCAGCACGACGCCGGTCAACGCCAGCGCCATCAGCATCGAGAACGCGGTCATCGCGGCATTCCAGGCAATGGCATCGGCGCCGGCGCTGCTGGCGACGGCGTCGACCAGCCGGCCTGAATAGAGCGGCGTCAAAACGTCGACCAGCGTCGACAGCAGAAAGCCGCCCATGATGAGCGAAAGCCGCCACGGCTGACGCCGCCAATGGGTGAGCGTGAAACCAAGAACGCTGCGAAAGGCGCTCGCGCGCAAATCGATTCTAAAACGAGCCATGATGTCATTCGGGCGCAATCGAGCCCGATCCCAGTAAGGTCGAAAATTGAAGAAGCCGCGCAAGGGCTAGCGATTGCCCAGAATGCGGAGTGGCATATTTGGCGTCTCGCCCGTAATCGGGCGGCGACCGGCATCGGCACAAGCCTGCAGCCAATCCGGCATCAGCGCGAGGACAAAACCCTCGCGGAATGCCAGATGAGACCTAGGCTTCGCGGCCTCGCATTACCATTTGAAATACTGCCATTCGGACCTCCCGCAAATGAATCGCGGAACGGTCCTTATAAAGACGCCCCGATGCATCGCCAAGATCGGCTCATGTCGAAAGTCTATCTGGTCCAAGCACTGAGGTTATTTTGCAACAACGGCGGATGTCGCCATCGTCGCGCCCTCTTCATTGCGGAATGTGATCGAGGCGCATGTATCGACCATCCGTCGATGCCTTGAAGCCCAGTTTCTCATAGACTCCGTGTGCGTCGCTGGTCGACAGGCTCCAGTGCGAAACCGTGCTGAGTTCGGGGTGGTCGATGAGTGCCTGGACCAGTCGCGACCCTATGCCTTGCCCGCGATGCTCCGGCCAGATGATGATGTCGGCAAGATAGGCAAACACCATGCGATCGGTGATCGCCCGGCCGAAACCGACCTGTTTTCCATCTAGATAGGCGCCGACACATAGCGAATTGGCAAAGGCTCGCCGATGGAACTCATCGTTGCGCCCGGCACCCCAATAGCTGGCCATCAACAGGTCGGATGTCGCACGGAAATCGATCCGTGATATGTCGAAGCTGATCTCACACTCGGGCACGGCTGTACCCTTGCCCGCGAGATGGCGCGAGCTTTCGGTCCACGACCGCCATCTAGCTGCGGTCCCTGAAACGGTTGGTGATGGGATAGCGGCGGTCACGGCCAAAATTCTTCCGGGTGATCTTCACGCCCGGTGCCGCCTGCCGGCGCTTGTATTCGGCGATGTAGAGCAGGTGCTCGATGCGTGTCACCGTCGCCCGGTCGTGACCACGTGCGACGATGTCGTCGACCCCCATCTCGTTCTCGACCAGGCATTCGAGGACATCGTCCAACACCGGATAGGGCGGCAGCGAATCCTGGTCGGTCTGGTTCTCGCGCAATTCCGCCGACGGCGCCTTGTCGATGATGTTCTTCGGAATGACCTCGCCCGAAGGCCCGAGCGCGCCCGGCGGCACGTGGCTGTTGCGCCAGCGCGACAGCGCGTAGACCTGCATCTTGTAGAGGTCCTTGATCGGATTGAAGCCGCCGTTCATATCGCCGTAGAGCGTGGCGTAGCCGACCGACATCTCGCTCTTGTTGCCGGTGGTGACGACCATCGAGCCGAACTTGTTGGAGATCGCCATCAGGATGGTGCCGCGCGCACGGCTCTGCAAATTCTCCTCGGTAATGCCTTCCTTGGTGCCCTCGAAAAGCTGTGTCAGCGTGTGCAGAAAGCCCTCGACCGGCTCGAAGATCGGCACGATGTCATAGCGGCACCCGAGCGCGCGGGCGCAATCCTCGGCGTCTTTCAGCGAGTCCTTCGAGGTGTAGCGATAGGGCATCATCACCGCGCGCAGGCGTTCTTCGCCAAGCGCATCGACGGCAAGGGCGGCGCAGATCGCCGAATCGATACCGCCCGACAGGCCGAGCACGACGTTCTTGAAACCGTTCTTGTTGACGTAGTCGCGCAGGCCAAGCATGCAGGCGCGGTAGTCGGCCTCCTCCCTGTCCGGGATCTTCGACATCGGCCCTTCAGAACAGATCCAACCGCCATCCGTTCGTTTCCAGGTGGTGACGTCGACCGCTTCCTCGAACTGGCTCATCTGGAAGGCCAGCGTCTTGTCGGAACCGATGGCAAACGACGCGCCGTCGAAGATCAGTTCGTCCTGGCCGCCAAGCTGGTTGGCATAGATCATCGGCAGCCCGCATTCGATGACCTGGCGGATGACGACCTGATGGCGGACATCGATCTTGGCGCGATAATAGGGCGAGCCGTTCGGCACCAGCAGGATCTCGGCCCCGCTTTCGGCCAGCGTCTCGCAGATGCCGACATCGCCCCATATGTCCTCGCAGATCGGAATCCCGATCCGCACACCGCGGAAATTGACCGGCCCCTGGATCTCGGGTCCAGCCTGGAAGACGCGCTTTTCGTCGAATTCGCCGTAGTTCGGCAAATCGAGCTTGTAGCGTTCGGCGATGATCTTGCCGCCATCGGCGAAGACGATCGAATTGTGCGTGCCGCTCTTGCGCTTCAGCGGCGTGCCGATGATGACGCCCGGGCCGCCATCGGCGGTATCGGCGGCAAAGTCCTGCGCCGCCTTTTCGCAGGCCTTCAGAAAAGCCGGCTTCAGCACCAGATCCTCCGGCGGATAGCCGGCGAGGAAGAGCTCGGTGTAGAGCACGACATCGGCGCCCTGGCGGGCTGCATCCGCCCTCGCCTCGCGCGCCTTGGCGAGATTGCCTGATATGTCGCCAACAGTCGGATTGAGCTGGGCCACGGCGATGCGCAGGATGTCGAGCTTCTTGGTCATGCTGCTGACTTAGCGCGGCAAATTTGCCCGAGCAATGGCGTTCGTTTGGACCAATCCAGACCGAATGACATATGTCGTTCGTGTCCAGACCGAATGTCAGATCGTGGCTGGGCGACCGGGGATCAGTCGTCGCCCATATATTCGCGCAGCGCTTCCGGCGAATGGTTGTCGCCGATCGACATCGCCAGGATGCGCGAAATATGCCGGCGCGGCAGGCCCGTCTGCGCCGCCCATTGATTGATCTGGTTTTGGATCTTGTCGAGATCCTTCTTCGAGGTCGGGCTTTCGGCGATGTCGAGGCCGGCATCGCGCAGTGCCGCCGCCATATCACCCGAAATGACGAAGGCATCCCAGCCCAGCCAGCGCAGGAAATACTGGCCGGTGTTGCCGCCGAGCCGGCTGCCATGCTTGCCGAGATAGGCCATCAGGCCGACCTGATCGTCCGCAGGCCAGTCGGCAAGGAATTTGCCGAAACCGCCATATTCCTTCGACACCCGCTCGACGAAGGCAGCATTGTCGCGCACCGATTTGATCTTCTGCGGATTGCGCACGATGCGTTGGTCGGCGGTCAGATCATGCCAGAAATCATCGGGCTGGAACAACAGCCGCTTCGGCTCGAAGTGGAGGAAGGCTTCTTCGAAGCCCGGCCATTTCTGTTCGATGACCCGGCAACAGTCAATTGAACATCATGCGAAATAAGGATTCCTTGAACTTTCCCGCACCCTCAAATGCTATAAAGTAATGCCGAACCGGGGGAATAGCACTGTGCGCAAACTCACCATTCTTGCTCTCGCCTTCGTCCCGTCATTGGCGTTCGCAGATGATAAGCCACCGGTAACGGTCTATGTCCGAAATGCGAGCGAAAAGACCGCCCTTACATCTGAATGTGAAACTCCCGTTGGCGGTGAGATGACATGCCATTTTCGCCAGTTGACAGTTACCAAACCTGACGAAGCCAAAGCGGAAGAACGCATTTCAAAAGCCACTGACGACTTGCTGAAATCAATGGATACACAATCGCAAGAGTGCCCAAAATTCGCAGCGATGGTGGGCGCTCTTGAAAGCGGTAAGCCGCCAGCAGATGTTGATGAAAAGGCGTTCGAAGACAATTGGGGTAAAACTCCGCCAGAAGCCAAAGCCGATACCCTGACAGTGTTGAAAGCGTTCATGAACCTGTGCGGCAACCGTGACCGTGCAAGCGCCGAAGCGGTGGCTAGGGCAAGCGAAACCGTGGAGGGTTCGAAGTGTTCAATCACTAACTGGACCTTCGATAAAACCTTTCAGCTGAATTATTCAACGAAGCGGTGGCAATCGACGGTTCAAAACTCTGACTCCTGCGGGACCATCGACTATGCCGAATTCGCCAGACCAACCGATTTGAAAGACCCGGGGTACTTCTGGAATTACACCGCCAAGACGCTGGTGACCAATCCGGGCGGACAAACCATTCTTGGCGCTTCCTGCAACACGGTAGACCAACAGGAACACAAATTCACTTGGCAGGCCGGCGAGTTCTTCGCCAACTGCCGATATGTTCAACTCTCTCCGTAGCCTTCCAATGAGCGCTCAAATCAAGTCGGCTTTGATCGTCGCCGGGGCCATTATCGTTGCGATGGCCATGTACATCTATTTCAGCCCTTTCCATACGTGCCTGCGCTCGATTGAGAACAGAGACGGCAAGGCTGCATTGTATTGCGCCAATGCGGCGGCTGGTGGCCGATAAAAAGAAACCCGGCTTTCACACCGGGTTCAAACCGTGAGATTTTTATGTTTCGCCAAGGCTGAATGCATATTCAGTGAACAGGTTGGCGCATGTCAGCTTGTTGTTAATCTTGGAATCGACGCTGCGGCTTGCACTCACCAGATTTCGGGCTGCATGTGACACGATAAGAGTGTCTTCGTCCGACATGCCATAGGCCGTGCCATAATACGTCTTGTTCGGTGAATTATCGCCATTCGGTATGCTGTCATCAGGCTTTAATAGCTGCATGTTCAGCGGGATATAACCAAATCCAAGTGTTACAACCGTTCTTGCCTTCCGAACAGCGGTGTGGATGGCTTTAATCTCACTGGATTCACGATCAACCCCCTCCGTGTAGGTTTTGATATTCTTCGCCAGTGCAACCAACCGTTCTCCGGATATTTCTTCTTCACCAAAGTCACATGGTGATTGAGAACTCCCATCCATCCATCGAAGTTTCCCAACGGTTCCATATGGGTGATAGATCGTCATTTCGTTGACGTACCTAGCTGCCTCCGCTGGAGTCACGCCATCGTAATACGTGAGAATTGAGTGATACATGAAATGTTCAAAACAGCGGTCATAATTGAAAGCGATTACCGCTAGGTTCCGCATTCTGTTCAGCATCTCGCCAAGCGTCGATTCGAATAGCAGACTGCCAAAGCGGTTGAACCAAGTGCCCGCAAGATTGGAAAACACCACCCGTTCACTGGCCGTTTGCCAGTTCTCTGGATGTAATTTGCTCTTGCGTTCTGCAATCAAAATGCACCGAACGATGGCGAGTTTTCCACACAGTTCAATCGCCTTCGAGTCCTTGTGTGAGTCGAGATAATTATCAATTGAACGTGCTAACGGGAGTGCATCGCTTATTCTGCGGCTGGCATCGATAAGCAAGTCTCGGGAAAGCTGATAGGCGGCTGTTTTCACCACATAGTCGATGGCTGCACTAATTCTTTGGTCTGGTATTTTATACATGTCCCAAGCATCTGGTTCTCTGACCACTTTCAAGACGGTAGATATGCGTTCTTTAAGCTTGTCACCAAGGGGTAATCCAACCTCAAAGCTAGCCCCTGCCCCAAGGATCAACAGAGTTTTGTCTTTGAACATTTGATGCACTCCCAAGCCTTGGGCTGCATCCTACCGAGTCAATGCCGGAACGCCAGCCGATGCGAGGATTTACACACCGAATTTGCCACGTGTTGCGGTGAAGATTGCTTGAATTGTTAAGCAGTCAAAGCCACACCTTTCCAAATGGCACAAGAAGCAAGCCTTTGCACCGCTGGCTGAGGCTGTTGATTTTCCACCACCAAAAACTTCCATGGTGAAGCTGGCACTTGAAGCTGACGGGCTGGTGACGTTGCCGTGCAAGGGTAATCGAGTCGTCGTTTTCCAGCTTATTAAACTGCTCCTCGTATGAACCGAGGCACAGTCTTTTCAAGACTGGGTGCTTCGACCGTAGGCCCCATCGCTCGTCTTATACAAGTCGGTTTGACGTTGTAGGAATCTTATCCTATGATATCTTAGACGTTGTTGCGAAGGGTTTGGGGTCTGAGACCGCTTAATGGCTGGAACGGCGATTGGGTTACTTGTTGAGCAGTTGCCGGAAGACGCAAAGGCGTGGATCGGCAACCTTCCGCTGTCCCGTGCTGAGATCGAAAGGCTGCTGAAAGAGACCGGGGTTGAGAACTTCGAAGACCACTGGCGAGAGGACAAAGCCGAACTTGACGACCTTGAGAACAGCTTCCGCACCAAGCCCTGAAAGCGGACAGCGCTGCTATCGTCAGCGGTTCAAGGCCGAAGGGCTACTATACGAGTTTTCAGCGACCAACGGCGGCCCGGTGACATTCCGAACCATCGGTGGGGCAACCCCACTGAAAGCGTTTGCATGCGGCTCATGGTTGGCATGGGGCGCCGAGGTCGCCCAGTTCACGGAAGGCGGCTACTTTCGAAATGGATTTCCCGTTCTGCGGCACGTTGTGGCGTTGACCGCAGAATGGGTCCAGCGGGAAAAGCCCTACAGCTTCCATTTCGAGGCGACCGACGACAGAAAACACCGAATTTATGAATACCTCGTCGCACGTTATGGCGGGTCGATAGCTCACCCGTATACATCCTATCGGGACGGCTGCCTGTTCTGCTTCGTGCGCAGGTCCGATCCATAGTTTTTGCACTCAATCCGTGCCGAGCAGCTTATCGCCCGTTTGACTGTCGTACTTACGTAGCCGATTCGGAAACGGCAAAATATTATTCCTGTTCCATGGAACAAAAAGCAATATTATTGCGCCAAAAATCATGTGCACTTTGTCTACATAGGTCTGACATAATGTAATACGCATCAATATTCCTTCAATCCGCCAAGCGAATTGTAGTAAGCATTTCCATTTTGTTATATCGCCAAGCGATTGATCATGAATATTTTTGAAGGGCATTGTGCCACCAACGTTATAATTGTATCTATTACAAAGGAAAAACATGAATATAGACGACATACTCCAATCAATGGATGGAGAGAAACCACCAAAATCAATTCAGGATATCATCGATAATTTCAGAGAAGACTATCGGGTAATATATATGGAATTCCGAACTTCAATTAGTAGCGAACGCTACCAAATTGCAAACTTCCAGCTATCGCAGCTTTTGGTCGAAATGAATCTGGCGATTCTATATATCTTGCAATCTGCGAATTTGGACCCAAAACGTTATGTTTAGCGTCCGTCTCGATCAGCCAACACACGACGCTCTGGGCATCCTTGCAAAGCGATCCTCGCTCGATACCAGTGCGTTTGTCCGGAAGATCATCAACGACTACTTTGCCAAGAACGGCACTAAGGTGGCTAAGGAGCTGATTTTAAACGAGGTGCAAAAGCACGATCTGAATCAGTTCGTCACCATCCCATTCGTGCAGGCAAGCGATCCGGAGGCCGCCTATCGGCGGCTGTCCGCAAAGACCAAAAATGCCATCACGCCAGCAAAGCCATTCGCCCTCTTTGAAAGGGATCGCCCCACAGGAGAGCGACTGGTGAAAGCCTACTTCTCAGCCATGCGCAGAAAGTTTGGCTCAAAGGGAAATCTGCCCGCATTGGGCGTCTATGAGGCGATAAAAAAGAACGGCATAGATGCCACCTTCTTGCATTATCACTGCCTGCTGGCCATCCCAGAGCCCGAGGAAGGCCGTTTCGCCGAGGCTACCTCCGATTTCTGGACAAGCGTAGGAAACCGTCACTTTGGCGCTCCCATCGTATGCAAGGTTGAACGGGCGAATTCAAAGGAAGCCGTCGCTCGATATGCATTGAAAAACGTCAATGACGATTACCCAATCGACTCAATCATCATGGTGGGCTTCGACCGCCCGCCCGGCTAACAGCAATTTAGTGCGCCTATCGGTTCAGCCATTGGAACCGCTCACCTAGTCGCCAGCCGCCACTACGAAAAGTCCTAGAAAGAATGCGACAAATGAAGACGGAAGCCATTCAAGGATTCTATGTAGGCCAATCCAGCTTTGAGGGTTGAAAACCCATGGCGATTTTTCCGGCTCGAAAAAGTGCTGCATCAGGTTCATAGCAGACAGCGGAGTCCACTCACCCGTTTGCAGGAACCAAACGGTTTGCAACCCGAGAATGGCGAGTGCACCCAAAATGAAAACCCAACCAAGTACGATGTGCATCTTATGAAGCCGATTCAATTTGTGGGATGTAATCCCGTTCGAACTTTTCGGCCTTCTTGACCATCTTTGCGTAGCGCTCTGGGTCTGCCTTTTTGATGTGGTTCAAGATGGCTATTTCTTTGAAATAATCCTTCGCCGAAAATATCTTCATGGTGAGGGATGGAAAGATGGCAACAAGGATATTCAAAAACATCACTAGGAATGTAAGGAAAAGAATGATCCCAAGCACCATAGCCACAAGGTAAGTAGCGAATGGGTAGTCAATGGCGATGTTAATTAGCGGATACAATGGGTTGAATTCGTCCACTCTTTGAAGATGGATTGGAATCGGTCTATCGCCAATGGCAATCAAAATTTTGGATGCGGGCTCTATTCCATAACTTCCGGTATAGCCGTCTGACACTCCTGAAACCGTGATGGTATCGCCGGGATTCAGGGTGAACAAGTTATCCCCTGCAAGTGCACTTACTTTTCCGTTCTGTTCAGCTATGACCGAACGGAAATTGGACGTTCTGACCAAAACATCTTTGTAAATCCTATCTCCATTGTTTTTGATTACAAATTTTTGAACAGCATAGACATTCGTATAATTCGAGGATGATCCAGCGGTGAGCATCCTATTTCCGCTTTCCATCGGAATTCCTACCATGCTCTGTTCAACATCAAGGCTTGGCAGTTCCGGACTTTCTCGAAGGAAAAAATAGCTGAATGTCGCAACGACGATAGCGCTAATGATAGAGCTAATGACGGCAGTGACTTGGTTTTTCAATTGCGGCTCCTGTGGGCCAAATCAGTCAGCCGCTAATATAGGCGATCCACTGCAGAATATTCTGCCCTTTCGCCTTGGGAAGCCAAAAAGCCTGTGAAAACCTGTGAATTGAGCGGTTTCTGACCCTTTCATGTACAGATTCCTAAAAATTTTTAGAATCGTACAACAAAGCACGAAAAGACACCGCCGCTCATTTCCGATTCATAAGCATTCTTAGAGATGGGCCACCGCCACACCGGGCAATGACCATCCAAACCTTTCCAACGGAGGGCAAATAAAAGGCCGGGAACCAAGCCGGGCCTTCATCGTGTTCAGTGATCGCCAACGGTTAGGTGCGTCTGGCTATGATCCTACGAACCGTCATGTGCGCCATGCCCAATGCATCACCGATCTTGCGGGGTGACATGCCCGTGGAATGTAGCTGCATGATACCAGCTATCATCTTCTGTTCATCAGCCCGTTCAATGAGCCTGCCACCTTCCCCGATGTCATAGCCATATGGCCTTGTACCGCCACCATAGATGCCCTTGGAAGCAAGATTGCGCTTCACGTCCCTGATACGGTCCCTGATGCGCTCCCGTTCGTTCTCGGCCACGGCAGACAGGATTGTGAAGATCAGCTTCGATATGCCGTTCCCGGTCACATCGCCACCAAGGTCCAGCATGTGGAGTTGAACGCCTTGTTCCTTGAATTCCTCTAGGGTTGTGAGTGCGTCCGAAGCGCTGCGAAACATTCGGTCAAGCTTGGGAGTGATGACCACATCACCGGGTTCAATGGCACCAATCAGCAACTCGCCTTGTGGCCTGTCAGCTAGAGGCACCGAACCGGACACTCCACCTTCAACGAAGATGCGGAATTCCTTCCATCCCTTCATCATGCAGTAGCCTTCAATCGCCCGTGTCTGGGTATCGAGCGAGTCGCCATTGTTGGCTTGTTCGGCTGTTGAAACTCGTATGTAGCCAAGGATTTTCATGGGTCTGGCAAAGCCTTTCTGTACCAGCGCTAAAGCAGTGGTACTGATATCGCAGTGGTACAGGCAAAAAGCAAGGGAAAAGCGAGTGCCAGCGGCATGAGGGAACGACCAGTGGCACTCATTTGTGACCGCTCATAGGACAAACGGGCACGTTCGAACCCTGTTTGCCGGGCTCTTGAACGTTAGGCTTTGGGATGCGGTGGAATGCCCCATGAAATCACAGGCTCAATAGGCTGAACACCTTGATTTGCAAGGGTTGTGGTGCCGATGTGCAACAGCACGATGAACAGAAGCACGAATAGAACGTTGTCACGCATGTCCAGAACCGCCTTACAGTCTCATGCTGTCACGGCAACTTACGACTTCACCACCAAAGAAGGTGCGATAGGAGTCCATCACGGCTACCTACCCGAGATGGAAACCGTGGTGGCACTCTTCACCGGGATAGATGCCGAAGTGGAAGTTATCCAGTGTTGGACAGGCAGCACAACCATAGCCATCTTCACCAAACAGAATGGCGGCTGGATGAACGTGTTTGTGTCCAAACCAGCGGCACCATCCATTAGAGCTTAGACCTTGCCCGATCTAGCCAACTCAAATTCCTTAGAACTTCTAGTGGCCTTGGGTAGCTTCGCCTTGTCACCCGTGAAGCCCACATTGAACACCTCGAAAGCTTCCCTGCCTTCCTTGTCACGGTTATCCGGGTAGATGATGCGCATGGCACCACCTTTGAACTTGATGGTGTATCGAGAGTCCAAAGCGGTTTTACGTGATGCCACTACATGGGCTGCATGTTCAGCCTGTTCAGTCCAAAACTCACGCTCTGCATCTGTCTCTGCATTGGTGGCGGCTCTACGGTACAGCTTGGCGTAATGCTTCCTTTCCAGTTCGATGGACTCCACAATCGTCCTGATGTGGTTCGCTGCCTTGGCTCTTAGCTCATAGAGCTTTTCAACGGTCACTTGTCCCGGTTCGGTGCCCACGGTCGGGAAATGTTCAAGATTGCTTTCCTTGGCCGCTGTATGGCCTGCCCTAATCGTGTTGCGCTCTGTCTCTAGCGTTTTCACCTGTTCGTTGATGGCATCTAGCTTGGCTTGGTCTGCATCGATTCCCGGTTGAAGGGTTTTGGCAAGGCTATCGTTTTTGCGGACCATGTTGGCAATCGCCACAATGCCTTTTTGAAGCGATTGTCGCTCACCCTCTAGCGTCTGAATGGTGTCCGTAATTTCTTGGATGCGTGAACCCGAACCGCCATGGATGATGGTCTTAAGGTCAATCTCATTCACGAAGGCCAAGAACGAAGCTTCGAAGCGGTCATAGTTCCATGGTGCCGCATCGTGGCACATCCCATTCAGGGAACCAAAACAATAGAACTGTTCTGCCCTGCCCGGCTTCGCTGGCCTGTGCCTCATGGGCTCTTTGCAGTAGCCGCACTTGGCAATGCCACCAAAAAGATTCGAATAAGTTTCTCCCTTCCTGCCACGACCGACTTTGAGCCGTGCAGCCATACCAGCCTGCATCCGGTAGAACTCTTCCTTGGTGATGACTGCCGGGAAAATCCCTTCCATCACGGTTTTATCTTTGCGGTGATAGTCACCATACAGAGCCGGGTTCTTAAGGATGTGAGACACGTTCGCAGTGTTCCAAAACCGGGCTGGTTTCGTGGAACGCTTTTCAGTGGAAAATGGTGGCTCACCGGCTGCATTCAGGGTCTTGGCAATCTTGGGATAGCCGCAACCCGCCATGCTCATGTCACACATGCGTTCGACAAGTGCCCGTCTCTGTTCGGAATGAAAAACGGCTTTGCCTGTCTCTGGGTCTTTGGTGAGCCAACCGAACATGGATTGCCGGGGAAGGATTCCATTCTCTTTTGCCTTGGCGTAACGCTTTGCGTAGCTCTGCTTGGTCCGGTATTCCTTCTTTGCCGACTCCTCATGTGCCACTTCCATTTTCATGATGGACTTGAATAGCGTGTTCATATCCATGTGGCCCTTGCGGTATTCCTGCCAATCAATGGTTGTGACCACCACAAGCCCGGTGTTGACGATAGCCAGCAACAGCCGCAAGGCGTCTTCCGGCTTGGCACGGCTGATACGATCAAGGGACTCCACAAACAGGATAGTTCCGAACGGAAATTTGCCTGCCTCTGCCTCTCTAAGCAGGACGCCAAGGGCACCGGACAACAGATGCTTTCCCTTGTAGGCTGACAAGCCCATATCGATCATCTGATGTTCGCTGGCGATCTTCACGGCATAACGTTGTTCGCCTTCATCGAACGAGTCACTTTGCCGCCTGATGCCATCACCTTCCGCCTGAATCATTTGGGAAACACGGGCATAGCTCAAAGCCAGCGGCGGTGTTTCAACATTTTCATTATATGAATTTGCTAGCGATTTCATGGGCTTCCACCTTTTGGACACATGTGGGAACCCATCAACGAGTTACAAGGCGCTTCCCTTTATGTCCAAAAGACTACTAGCGGACGCGCCAGACGAAACCGGCGGCAAATACGCGCTCGGCCATAACAGACAGAATGCGATCGTCCGCGATGTCGGCCACGGCGGCATTGTCGGGCGCCGGCCCCAAAAGTGACGAAAGCTCCGCCTCACCGCCCTTGCGTTTTGCCGCACGCAGGCGAATTTTCTGAAAATCGGCCATCGATCCCTCGCTGTTCGCGACAATGTAACACTTCCCGTGAGGGCCGGCAGCCTCTACCTCTTAGTGCATGTCGCTCAAAAGTGGCCCCGGTTTTGAGACAACGACATGCATGAGAACAAAGACCTAAAGCGCGTCGCTTGAATCCGTTTTCAACGCGACGCGCTTTAGGCAAGCCAAGACCCTGGAGACGGCCATGAACAAGACGATCGACGACCTGGCGAACCGCTGGCTCAAGCGACGGCCGGACGGCCTCAGCCAGCTCGAAAGCCGCGTGCTGCAATCGACGCTCGAACGCACCACCATCTCGCGGGACACCAACAAGGCCGTCGCCTTCCATCAGACCTTTGGCGACCGCCTTGCCGACACGATCGCCCGCATCGGCGGCTCGTGGTCCTTCATCCTGACCTTCATCGCGTTCCTGGTCGTGTGGACCGCCGGCAATGTCTGGCTCCTGTCGCGCGACGCCTTCGATCCCTACCCGTTTATCTTCCTCAACCTCGTGCTGTCGATGATCGCCGCCTTGCAGGCGCCGGTGATCATGATGGCGCAGAACCGCCAGACCGAACGCGACCGCATCGACGCCGCCCACGATTACGAGGTCAATTTGAAGGCCGAGATCGAGATCATGGCGCTGCATGAAAAGCTGGACGAACTCCGCCACGGCCAGATCCTCGGCATGCGCGACGAGATCGTGCGGCTGGCCGACCTCGTCAAGCGGATCGACGAAAAGCTGACGCAGCAGCAGCCGCCTTCATGACCGAAACGATCCATCACCTCATCGAACAATACGGACTGCTTGCCGTCTTCCTCGGCTGTGTCGCGGAGGGTGAAAGTGCGGCCATCCTCGGTGGCTTCTTCGCGCACCAGCAAGTCTTCGTGCTGTGGCATACCGTCCTGGCGGCCGCCCTTGGCGCTTTCGTCGGCGACACCTTCTTCTTCATTCTCGGACGAAGCTTTGCCGACCATCCCTACGTCGTCAGATTGCGCAGGCGGCCTGGTTTCCGCCGGGCCTTTCGCCTGCTCAACACCCATCCCGACATCTTCGTGCTGTCGAACCGCTACGTCTACGGCATGCGCCTTGTCGGCGGCGTCGCGGCCGGTCTCTCCAACATCGCGGCGACGCGTTTCATTATCCTCAACGCCATGTCATCGGTGATCTGGGCGGTGCTGTTCAGCACGGTTGGCTATGTCTTTGGTTTGGGGGCCGAACACTTCGTCGGCCAGGCATTGATGCATCACGAGCGGTTGCTGGTCGGGCTTGGCATTGGTTTGACGGTGGCCGTGTTTGCCTGGCTGATCGCCCGCCACGTCGCGAAAAAGGAACGGACCAGGGAAAGCTGAGATCTTTGGTTTCCACGTATGTCGTTGCCCCAAAGCCGCCAAGCACTTTGAGCGACATGGATCAGTCAATACCAAGCGCGACATCACCCCGATCGAGGATCAGCGGGATGATCAGGTCTTCCTCGTCGGCAAGGTGCCTGGTCAGCATGGCGATCAGCCGGCTGTTTTCGTCGGCATAGGCGTCGGCGGCGAAGCGGCGTCTGTCTTCGCTCTCCTGAAGCATCTTGATGAAGGCGTCGGCGGCCTCGGCATTGCGCTCCAGACCTTCATGGATGGTGTGATGGTCGGCATCGAGGATCTCGAAACCGCGCTTCAACCGCGTCTCCGCCTTGGCGAAGACCGGAAAATAGTGATGATCCTCGACATTGTGGTGGCCATCGAGATTGCCGAGAAAATGGTTGAGGCGTGGCGCGAACCAGCGCGCGAAGTCGGGCGCTGTCAGCCTGCCCTCGCGGTAGTCGCCAATGCCGTTGGTCAGCATGCCGCCGAGTTCGCGGAACATGTCGTGACGCTGCAGCCACATATTGGCGACGCCGTGGATGTTGGCGTGGCCCTGCCAGTTTTCGCGCGGGTATTTCTCGGCCAGCCAGCGCAGATCGTCCGGCAGGCCTTGGCGCTCCAGAAGCAGAAGGTTTGTGACTTCAGACATGACGGTTTCCTTTAGTTACCGTCATGTAGGAGCTGTAACGTCAGATCGGTAGCCCGGTGATGCGTTCGATGATGGCGATGCCCCAGACGCCGGCGACGATGATCACCGAAATCAGAACCGCCAGCGAACCGCAGTCCTTGGCCAGCTGGATATCGACATTGAATTCGCGGCTGAAGGCGTCGCAGGCCGCTTCGATGCCGGTGTTCAGCACTTCGACCATGATCAGCAGCAACACCGCGCCGATCAGCAAGGCATAGCCGCGCCACGAGATCGAAACGAACCAGCCGAGCGGCAAGGCGAGCGCGAGCAGCATCAGCTCCTGCTGAAAAGCCTTCTCGCTGACGGCCAGCTTGCGAAACGCCCGCACTGAATTGAAAAAAGCGTCGATCAGCCGCTGCATGCCAAACCCCTTTGCGAATCACCGGCACGGGATAATGCAATGGCTGGCCAGATCAATGGAATAAGGCGATTTGTCCAAGATTCATTCAGCGACCGGTATGGACGGCGTCGACTTTTCAAACTGCGGCAGCCCGTCGTCGATCGAATAATAGTCGCCCTTGTCGCCGACGAAGATGTGGCATTCGCCCTCAAGGCCCGTCGGCGCGTCGAACGATCCCGCCATGACCGAAACGTAGCCCTGATCCTGCGGCTTCCAAAACAGCAGAGACCCGCATGCCTTGCAAAAACCGCGCCTGGCGAAGGAAGACGCTTCGTACCAGGTGATGCTTTCGCCGCCCTCGATCACAATGTCGGCGTCTGCAACATTGGTCGCGGCGTAGAAATGTCCGCTCTGCTTCCTGCATTGCGAACAATGACAATAGACGACGCCACGCAGCGCTCCGCGGGTTCTGAAGCGAACCGCTCCGCACAGACACGATCCGCCGTGACTGTCACTCATTTCGCCCCTCCTTGAAGAACCTGTGCCTGGCATCGGCTTCGTCGTCAGGATTCCAGCTTTGTGGCAGCCATACGCAAGCAAATGCGACATTTGCTGGTGTGGCGAAGCCGAAATCCAGTTTCACTTTTTGCAGCGCGTTATGCGCGAATTCGCATTCAAACCCACCAAACTGGCGTTCATCCCGGATTGTTGGTGCGCAAATTGCAGCCTCCACAGCACACGAGAGAGAGAAAAACCGTGGAACCTCAGCGAATTAAGGAAACTTTAGCGCTCCCGCATTTATGGTCATGGCGAGCGAATGTCGCAGGTGGGGACGCGTCTGTTCGCAAGTTGTTCTGGGTTATCGGGTAGTCTTCCCCGGTTGGCGACAAATGGAACCCCCAAAGTTCTGCGGCGGGATCCAAGGGGAAGAGTGATCAGAACATGCAGGCGGCAGCTGTCCCAACCGAACGAAGCACCGATATCGCGACCACTGTCGTCGCCACAATGCGCCAGTTGGGCGTGCTCGGCCTGCCCCGCAACTACGAGATTTTCTACGAGGCACTGAGCGGCACCAATCGCGAACTCAGCCTCGCCGTCGTTTCGCTGAGCAACCGGCCGACACAGGATGAACTGGACCAGATCGGCCGCGCCTTTTTTGCCCACAACCACGGCCCCGGCATCGTCGAGCATGCCAGAGAAGTCATTGCCAGGGAGCTCGAGGAGGTCGCCTCGCTGTTGAGGAGCGAGCGCAGCCACATCGAGAAATACGGCAGGATCCTCGACGAGACGTCGAGCGGACTGAGCAACCGCAGCCTTCTCTCCCAGGATCTTTTGCAGAAGATCGCCAACGCCATGACGATTGCCACCAATTCGACGATCGACCACGGCCGGCAGGTGGCCTCGACGCTCAGCGACAAGACGGCCGAACTCGAGAGCGTCAAGTCGAAGCTTGAGGAGTACAAGCGGCTGGCCGACACCGATCCGTTGACCCATATCTGGAATCGCCGCGCCTTCGACAAGGAAATCACCAGGATCTACAACAGCAACAAGGGTATCCTATTCAACGCCCTGATCCTTGCCGACATCGATCGCTTCAAGGACATCAACGATCGCTACGGCCATCCGGTCGGCGACAAGATCATCCAGATCATCGCCGACATCTTCCAGACTAGCATTCGCGGTGACATGTTCGTCGCCCGAACCGGCGGCGAGGAGTTCGCGCTGATCATCGAGGGCGCCAGCGAGGACGCAACCTACGAGATCGCGGAGCGCATCCGCGCCCTGATCGAGCAGACGCCGTTCACCAGCAGCCAGACCGGCACGAACTACGGCACCGTCACCGTCTCGATGGGCATTTGCATGGCATCCGAAGCCGAGGGGCCGGAGGATCTGTACACCAAGGCCGACCGGGCGCTGTATCGCTCCAAGGTCAGCGGCCGCAACCGCGTCACCAGGCATTCGACGATGGCCGGCCGCGCCGGCAAGAGCTGGCTGCTCTACAAGAAGGACTAAGAGCCCCATCCGCCTCGGCCCGGACTCGCCGGCCTGCGCTGGGAACGCGGACGCTGAAAAAGAAAAGCGCCGGATTTCTCCAGCGCTTTTTTCCGTCAACGTTCAGGCCGAAGTCAAGCTTAGCCGTTAACGGCCTGCTTGTGCTGCACCGGGTGGCTCTTCTTCAACAGGTCAGAGACCAGGAAGGCCAGTTCGATCGCCTGGTCGGCGTTGAGACGTGGATCGCAATGCGTGTGGTAGCGATCCTGCAATTCATCGGCGGTGATGGCGCGGGCGCCACCGGTGCATTCGGTGACGTTCTTGCCGGTCATTTCGACGTGGATGCCGCCAGGATGCGTGCCTTCGGCGCGATGCACCTCGAAGAAGGTCTGCACCTCCTTCAGGATGCGGTCAAACGGCCGCGTCTTGTAGCCGGCGGCCTCGATCGTGTTGCCATGCATCGGGTCCGACGACCACACCACGCTGCGGCCTTCCTTCTGCACCGCACGCACCAGCTTCGGCAGATGGTCGGCGACCTTGTCCGAGCCGAAGCGGGCGATCAGCGTCAGCCGGCCGGGTTCGTTTTCGGGGTTGAGCAGGTCGATCAGTTCCAGCAACCCATCCGGCGTCAGCGACGGACCGCATTTCAGGCCAAGCGGGTTCTTGATGCCGCGGCAATATTCGACATGCGCGTGGTCGGGCTGGCGCGTGCGATCACCGATCCAGATCATGTGACCTGAAGTGGCGTACCAGTCGCCGGATGTCGAATCGACGCGGGTCAGCGCTTCCTCATAGCCGAGCAGCAGCGCTTCGTGACTGGTATAGAAATCAGTCTCGCGCAGCGCATAGTTGGTTTCCGAGGTGATGCCGACGGCCTTCATGAAGTCCATGGTCTCGGTGATGCGGTTGGCGAGCTCACCGTACTTCTCGCCTTGCGGGCTGTCGGACACGAAGCCGAGCATCCAGCTATGCACATTCTCCAGGCTGGCATAGCCGCCCTGCGCGAAGGCGCGCAGAAGGTTGAGCGTCGCCGCCGACTGGCGGTATGCCATCTCCTGGCGGGCAGGATCTGGAATGCGCGACTTGGCGTCGAACTCGATGCCGTTGATGATGTCGCCGCGATAGCTCGGCAGCGTCACATCGCCCTTGGTCTCGTTGTCGGACGAGCGCGGCTTGGCGAACTGGCCGGCAACGCGACCGACCTTGACCACCGGCTGCGCGCCGGCGAAGGTCAGCACCACCGACATCTGCAGGAAAACGCGGAAGAAGTCACGGATATTGTCCGCGCCATGTTCGGCAAAACTCTCGGCGCAATCGCCGCCCTGGAGAAGGAACGCATCACCGGCAGCAACAGCCGCCAACTGCTTCTTCAGCTTGCGCGCCTCACCTGCAAAAACCAGCGGCGGAAAGGTGGCGAGCTGGGCTTCCGTGTTCTTCAGCGCGGCAAGGTCCGGATAGGCTGGAACCTGCTTGATCGGCATCGCTCTCCACGAATTCGGCGACCATTTCGTCATCGCTGCACCCAAAGCTCTTTCCGAGCAATTCCAGGAAAAGCGTGAAACGGTTTCCGTCCGGAATTGCATCAAACAACAAAGCGAGCGCCGTCGCCCGCCGATCCACCCCATGTGGGGATCGCGGCTCCATACACGAAGCCGATTTCCTATTCTAGACCGGATTTGGCCGCCTGGCGAACGGCGGCTGCCCAGCAGGTGCCCCTATCCCTGCCCTCTATGCCGCCACCAGCCGCGCCAACTGCGTCATGACGACGGCCGAACCCGCCAGCCGCTTCTCGGCCGTCGGCCAGTCGCGCACGAACACGACGCTGTGGTCGGGCCGGATCTTGGCCAGCGAACCCTGCTCGCCAATGAACTGGACCAGGCCGACCGGGTTGGAGAATTCGCGTTTGCGGAAATGAATGACGACGCCCTTCGGCCCGGCGTCGAGCTTTTCGACATTGGCCTTGCGGCAGAGCGCCTTGATGAAGACGATCTTCAAGAGATGCTTCACCTCTTCCGGCAGCGGGCCGAACCGGTCGATCAGCTCGGCGCCGAAGGCATCGATCTCCTCGGTGTTTTCGAGGTCGCCGAGGCGGCGGTAGAGCGCCAGCCTGAGCTGCAGGTCCGGCACATAGCTTTCAGGGATCATCACCGCCGTACCCACGGCGATCTGCGGCGACCAGCCGCCATCCTGGACCTCGCCGGAATCCTTCACCTCGGCGACGGCCTCCTCCAGCATCTGCTGATAGAGTTCAAAGCCGACCTCCTTGATGTGGCCGGACTGCTCTTCGCCGAGAAGATTGCCGGCGCCTCTGATATCGAGGTCGTGGCTGGCGAGCTGGAAGCCGGCGCCCAGCGTGTCGAGCGACTGCAGCACCTTCAGCCGGCGCTCGGCGGTGTCGGTCAGCTTGCGGTTGGCCGGCAGCGTGAACAGCGCATAGGCGCGCACCTTCGAGCGGCCAACGCGGCCGCGCAGCTGATAGAGCTGCGACAAGCCGAACATGTCGGCGCGATGGATGATCAGCGTGTTGGCGGTTGGGATGTCGAGACCGGATTCGACGATGGTCGTCGACAACAGCACATCGTACTGGCCGTCGTAGAAGGCATTCATGATGTCGTCGAGTTCGCCCGGCGGCATCTGGCCGTGGGCCACAGCCACCTTCAGCTCCGGCACGGATTCTCTCAGGAAATCATGGATTTCCGCCAAATCGCTGATGCGCGGAACGACATAGAAAGAGTGGCCGCCGCGATAGCGCTCGCGCAGAAGCGTCTCGCGGATGACCAGCGGATCGAAGGGCGAGATGAAGGTGCGCACCGCCATGCGGTCGACCGGCGGCGTGGCGATCAGCGACAGCTCGCGCACTCCGGTCAGCGCCAATTGCAGCGTGCGCGGTATCGGTGTCGCCGACAGCGTCAGCACATGTACATCGGTCTTCAGGTCCTTCAGCCGCTCCTTGTGCTTGACGCCAAAGTGCTGCTCCTCGTCGATGATCAACAGGCCAAGGTTCTTGAACGAGATCGCGGACCCAAGCAGCGCGTGGGTACCGATGACGATGTCGACCTGGCCCTCGGCGATGCCTTTCTTGGTCTCGGCCAGCTCCTTGGCGCCGACCAGCCGCGACGCCTGGGCGACGCGAATCGGCAGGCCGGAAAAGCGCTGCGAAAACGTCTTAAAATGCTGGCGCGACAACAGCGTCGTCGGCACCACGACGGCGACCTGGAATCCTTCCATCGCTGCAATGAACGCGGCGCGTAGCGCCACTTCCGTCTTGCCGAAGCCGACATCGCCGCAGATCAGCCGGTCCATCGGCTTGCCGGCGCCCAGATCGTCCCGAACCGAGTCGATCGCCGTTTGCTGATCGTCGGTCTCCTCATAGGGGAAGCGGGCAGCGAACTCGCCATAGAGGCCCTCGGCCGGAACCAATGCCGGTGCTGCGCGCATCTGCCGTTCGGCGGCGATGCGGATCAGTTGCCCGGCCATGTCGAGCAGGCGTTTCTTCAGCCGCGCTTTGCGCGACTGCCAGGCGCCGCCGCCGAGTTTGTCCAAGGTCGCCTCGGCCGAATCCGAACCGTAGCGCGACAGAAGCTCGATGTTCTCGACCGGCAGGAACAGCCGGTCGTCGCCGGCGTAGTGGATTTCCAGGCAGTCATGCGGGGCGCCAACCGCTTCGATGGTGCGCAGGCCGATGAAGCGGCCGATGCCATGGTCGGCATGGACGACGATGTCGCCTGCCGACAGCGCCGAAGCTTCGGCGATGAAGTCCGAGGCGCGCTTCTTGCGCTTCGAGCGCCGGATCAGCCGGTCGCCGAGAATGTCCTGTTCGGCGACGACGACCAGTCTTTCGGTCTCGAAACCGGATTCCAGCGGCAGCACGGCCAATGCCGCCTGCCCCGGCTCGAGTTGCTCCGCTTCCGCCAGCGTGGCGACCTGCTTGAGATTGCCGAGATGGTGCTCGCTGAGAATCTGGCCAAGCCGGTCGAGCGAGCCTTCTGTCCAGCCGGCAATGACGACACGGCGGCGCGCAGCACGCTCGTCGGCGATATGCCTGACGACGATATCGAAGACATTGATGCTGGGGTCGGCGCGTTCGCCAGCAAAACTGCGGCCGTGGCGCGAGCCGGCATGGAACACTTTCTTGGCGCCGGCATCGGGTGCGTCGAAGGGCGTAAAATCGATCGCTTCGCGCGGCCCGAGCGAAGCAATCAGGTTTTCCGGCGATAGGTAGAGCAGGTCCGGCGGCACCGGCTTGTAGGGCACCGCATCCTTCAATGCGCCGTCGGCCTGCTTCTTGCGCGCCTCGTAGTGGTCGAGGATCAGCGTGTGACGCTCGGCCAGCGCCTCATGCGCCAGATGGTCGAACACAACAGGTGTGTCCGGCAGATAGTCGAACACGGTCTCCAGCCGTTCGTAGAAGAACGGCAGCCAGTGCTCCATGCCGGCGAAGCGTCGCCCTTCGCTGACCGCCGCATAGAGCCCGTCGTCGCGCTGGGGCGCGCCAAAGGCTTCGATATAGGAGCGGCGGAAACGGCTGATGGTTTCCGGCGTCAGCGCCACTTCGCTCATCGCCTGTAGCGCCATCGACTTGCGTTGGCCGGTGGTGCGTTGCGTGGCGGCGTCGAACACCCGGATCGATTCCAGCGTGTCGCCAAAGAAATCGAGCCTAAGCGCCTCGGTCCAGCCGGGCGCGAACAGGTCGAGAATGCCGCCGCGCACGGCGAATTCACCGATGCCGCGCACGGTCGGTACGCGTTCGAACCCGGACGTCTCCAGCCGCGACACCAGCGCATTCATGTCGATCTGGTTGCCGGGCCCGGCATGGAAGGTTTGTGCCTCGACCAGGTCGGCCGGCGGGATGCGCTGCAGCAACGCATTGGCGGTGGTCAGTATGACGGCGCGGTGCGGCTTCTTCGCCAGCGCGATCATGGCGGTCAACGCATCGAGCCGCTTGGCGGCGGCGTCCGAGCCGGGCGAGACCCGGTCATAGGGCAGGCAATCCCAGGCCGGCAGTTCCAGCACAGGAAGGCCGGGCGCCGCGAAGGACAGCGCCTCGATGATCGCCGGCAGGCGCTGGCCGTCGCGCGCCACGAACAGAACCGGCTTGTCCGGCGCGATCTCCAGTGCCGCCTGCACCAGCGCAAAGGCTTCATAGCCGTCGGCGACGCCATCGACGATGAACTGGCCGGCGCGGCCTTTCGGCAGACCGATGGTGGGAATGAGGCTCATGAAATCACGGTCTTGTTTGTCGCAACTCCGGGCGGAAAACCGCTTCGCACTTTTCCTGGAATTGCTTGTGTTCAGAATGTCATGGAATGGCGGAAAGCCAGGATCTTCTGCAGGACGGCGCAGTCTATGTCCCGGGGAACCGGGCGTTCGCCGGTGACCATGGGCAGGAATTCGGTGTCGGGAATGTCGAGGAGCCTCTCATATTGGTCGATTTCCTCGCCGGTCAAGGCACCGATCTCGGCGTCGGCGAAGGTGCCGAGGATCAGGTCCATCTCGCGCATGCCGCGATGCCAGGAGCGAAACAGAAGCTTGCGGCGGCGGGCGTCCAGCCCCTCGCTTGATCTCGTCGTCCCGGTCATTGTGCCGCATCCTCACTTGCTGCGGCGCATATAGCGTGGATAGAAGAGGCTGTCAGCCTTGCGCTGCGACCGCCGCGACATAAGCTGACATCATGCGTCCTTCCATCCTCGATCCGTTGTTCGTCCCGATCACCTCGCTTGCCGGTGTCGGACCGAAGGTTGGCGCGCTGATCGAGAAAGTGGTCACGGCCGATCTCGGCGATCGCGCCGCGCGCGCCGGCGACCTTCTGTTCGTGTTGCCGCACACCGTCATCGACCGTCGCAACCGCCCGGGCATCGCGCTCGCCGCCGAAGGCGCGATCGTCACGCTTGAGGTGCGCATCGACCGCCACCAGCCGCCGCCGCGCGGCAACAGGTCGGTGCCCTACCGGGTCTACGCCCATGACGATACCGGCGAGATCGCGCTGACCTTCTTCCATGCCCATGCCTCCTATCTCGAAAAGGCGATGCCCGAGGGCGAGCATGTCGTGGTCTCGGGTCGCATGGAATGGTTCAACGGCCGCCCGACCATGGTCCACCCCGACCACATCGCGCTGGCCAGCGAAGCGGAAAACCTGCCGCTGGTCGAGCCGGTCTATCCGCTCACCGCCGGGCTTTCGGGCAAGGTGCTGCGCCGGGCGATCGGCCAGGCGCTGGCGCGCTTGCCCACTTTCGGCGAATGGCAGGACGGCGCCTTCATGCGCCGGCACACGTTTCCCACCTTTGGCGATGCGCTCGCCCGCATCCACAATCCGGCCGACCCGATCGATGTCTCCATCGATGGTGCCGCGTGGCGGCGCCTCGCATACGACGAGTTGCTGGCGGGCCAGGTTTCGCTGGCACTGGTGCGGGCAAAAATCCGCCGCCTGTCCGGCCGTCCTTTGGTCGGCGACGGCAGCATCGTCGGGAAACTGCGCGCCGCACTCCCCTACTCGCTGACCGCATCCCAGGAATTCGCGCTCGCCGAAATCAATGCCGACCTCGCCGATCCCGAGCGCATGCTGCGCCTCCTGCAAGGTGACGTCGGCTCCGGCAAGACGGTTGTCGCGCTGCTGGCCATGGCGCGTGCGGTCGAGGCTGGCGGCCAGGCAGCACTGATGGCGCCGACCGAAATCCTGGCGCGCCAGCATCTGGCGACGATCGCGCCGCTTGCCGCCAAGGTCGGGCTGCGTATCGCAATCCTCACCGGCCGCGAGAAAGGCCGCGAGCGCACCGATACGCTGGCCGGCCTGGCGAGCGGCGAGATCGACATCGTCGTCGGCACCCACGCGCTGTTCCAAGAGACGGTCACCTTCCATGACCTGGTCTTCGCGGTCATCGACGAGCAGCATCGCTTTGGCGTCCACCAGCGGCTTGCCATCACCGCCAAGGGCGACGCGCCCGACATGCTGGTGATGACGGCCACGCCCATCCCGCGCACGCTGGTGCTGACCGCCTTCGGCGACATGGACGTGTCGAAGCTGACGGAGAAGCCGGCCGGCCGCCAGCCGATCCGCACCGTCACGCTGCCGCTCGAGCGGCTCGACGAGTTGGTCGGCCGCATGGTCGAAGCCGTCGCCGGCGGCCAGAAGATCTACTGGATCTGTCCGCTGGTCGAGGAATCCGAAGAGATCAAGCTGATGTCGGCCGAGGACCGTTTTGCGTCCCTGAAACCGCTGTTCGGCGATCGCATCGGCCTCGTCCACGGCCGCATGAAGGGTGCCGACAAGGACGAAGCGATGCGCGCCTTCAAGCAGGGCGAGACACGCATCCTGATCGCCACCACGGTCATCGAGGTCGGCGTCGACGTGCCGGACGCCACCGTCATGGTCATCGAACATGCCGAGCGCTTTGGCCTTGCCCAGTTGCACCAGTTGCGCGGTCGGGTCGGGCGCGGTGACATCAAGTCATCCTGCGTGCTGCTCTACAAGGACCCGCTCGGCGAGACCGCAAAACGCCGGCTGTCGGTGATGCGCGAGACCGAGGATGGGTTCCTGATTGCCGAAGAAGACCTGAAGCTGCGCGGCGAAGGCGAGCTTCTAGGCACCCGCCAGTCCGGCACTCCAGGTTTTCAGGTCGCACGCATAGAGGCCCATGCCGACCTTCTGGAGGCCGCCCGCGACGACGCCAGGCTGGTCCTGTCACGTGACCCGGAGCTGCAATCCGAGCGTGGCGAGGCGTTGCGCCTGTTGCTTTACTTGTTCGGCCGCGACGAAGCCGTCCGGCTCCTGCGCGCCGGCTGAGCCAAGGCGGCAACCGATGGGTTGGCAAGCACATCGATCGGCTCGCCGTTCACGACGACCATCGGCTTGACTTCGGGCGCCACCAGCCCGGCGGAGACGATCAGCTTGGCGCCGTCCTCGATCGTCATGTCGAGCAGCACGATGTCGGACTTCGGCACATACATCAGGAACCCGGTGGTCGGGTTCGGCGTGCAAGGCATGAACACGGCGATCAGCGGATCGCCTTCCTGGTCGAGTTTCTGGTTGATCTCGGTTTCCTTCTCGCTGGCGACGAAGACCAGCGACCAGACGCCCTTGCGCGGATATTCGACCAACCCGACCTGGCGGAACATGTCGCCCTTGTTCGACAGCACGGTCTCGAAAATCTGCTTCAGCGAGCCATAGATGCCGCGCACCAGCGGCATGCGGCCAAGCAGGCGCTCGCCGAAATTGACGATGGCGCGGCCGACAATGTTGGCCGTCAGGAAACCGATCAGCGTGATCAGGATCAGCGCGACGATCAGTCCAAACCCCGGGACCGGAAACGGCAGGTAGCTGTCGGGGCTATAGCGTGCCGGAATATAGGGCTTCACCCAGGAATCGACCCAGCCGATGAACGACCAGGCGATATAGGCGGTGATCGCCAGCGGCGCGCAGACGACGAAGCCCGTGAGGAAATAGTTCCTCAGCCGGGTCATGCCAGAGGTCTTGGGCGCATCGGACATGGGTCACCGGGGACACGGGTTGCAGCGCAACATTAGAGCATGATCCCGAAAAGTGGGAACCGGTTTTCGGAAAAAGATCATGCAAAAAAAGAAAAAGAGCCGATGTGATGCAAATATCATCACCGCGGCTCTGTGAACCGGAAGGCGCTTTGGACTGCGAAGTTTTTGGAAGGCGGCGCCTACTCCACCGTCACCGATTTCGCCAGATTGCGCGGCTGGTCGACATCGGTGCCCATGAACACGGCGGTGAAATAGGCGAGCATCTGGATCGGCAGAGCGTAAATGATCGGCGAGATGATTTCCGGCACGTCCGGCAGCACGATCGTCTCCATCGTCTTGACGCTGGTAAGTGCCGCACCCTTGCTGTCGGTGATCAGGATGATCTTGCCGCCGCGCGCCGCCACTTCCTGCATGTTGGACACGGTCTTCTCGAAAATCCGGTCGTGCGGCGCGATGACGATGACGGGCATGTTCTCGTCGATCAGCGCGATCGGCCCATGCTTCAGCTCGCCCGCGGCATAGCCCTCGGCGTGGATATAGGAGATTTCCTTGAGTTTTAGCGCGCCTTCCATGGCCAGCGGAAAATTGGTGTCGCGGCCGAGATAGAGCACATTCTTGTAGTGAGCGAGGTCGCGCGCGATCTTTTCGATCTGATGGTCGAGCTTCAGCACCTGGTTGGCGAAACGCGGCGCCTCCGACAACTCGCGCACAAAGGTCTTTTCCTGCTCACGCGAGATCGTGCCGCGCGCCACGCCGGCGCGCACGGCAAGCGATGCCAGCACAGAAAGCTGGCACGTGAAGGCCTTGGTCGAGGCAACGCCGATCTCCGGGCCGGCGAGCGTCGGCAGCACGACGTCGGATTCGCGCGCCATGGTCGATTCACGGACATTGACGAGCGCGCCGATCTTCATCCCCGCCTTGCGGCAATAGCGCAGCGAGGCCAGCGTGTCGGCGGTCTCGCCCGATTGCGAGATGAAGAAGGCGGCATCGTTCGCAGACAGCGGCATTTCGCGATAGCGGAATTCGGAGGCAACATCGATGTCGACCGGCAGCCGCGCGTAGCGCTCGAACCAGTACTTGCCGATCAGGCCGGCGAGATACGCGGTGCCGCAGGCCGAAATCGCCAGCCGGTCGATCTTGGCAAAATCGAACGGCAGGTCGAGCGGCTTGGACACGCCACCAACGAAGTCGAGATAATTCGCCAGCGTGTGCGAGATCACTTCGGGCTGTTCATGGATTTCCTTCTCCATGAAATGGCGCCGGTTGCCCTTGTCGACCATGAAGCTGGTCGAGAGCGACTGCTGCCGCTTGCGGTCGACCTTGTTGCCGTCGATGTCGAAGATCATGACGCCATCGCGGCGCACCACCGCCCAGTCGCCATCTTCGAGATAGGTGATCGAATTGGTGAACGGGGCGAGCGCGATGGCGTCGGAGCCCAGGAACATCTCGCCATCGCCATGGCCGACAGCCAGCGGCGGGCCGTTGCGGGCGCCGACGATCAGGTCCTCGTCGCCTTTGAACATGATGGCCAGCGCGAAGGCGCCTTCCAGGCGCTTCAGCGCCTGGTGCGCGGCCTCGACCGGCTTCAGCCCCCTGGCCAGTTCGCGCGCCACCAGATGCGCGACGACCTCGGTGTCGGTCTGCGAAGAAAAGCTGTAGCCGTCACGCTTCAACTCGTCGCGCAATTCCGCGAAGTTCTCGATGATGCCGTTGTGGACGATAGCGACGCCGTCGGAAAAATGCGGATGCGCGTTGGTCTCGTTGGGCACGCCATGCGTTGCCCAGCGCGTATGGCCGATGCCGATCGTGCCATCGAGCGGATCGTCCTTGAGCCGGCGCTCGAGGTTGATCAGCTTGCCTTCGGCGCGCCTGCGGGCAAGCTGACCATGTTCGATGGTGGCGACGCCGGCCGAGTCATAGCCGCGATATTCGAGCCGTTTCAGCGCGTCGACGATGAGCGGCGCAACCTGCGAGTGGCCGACGATTCCAACGATACCGCACATGCAGACAGCCCCCAATTCCCCATGGAAAACCAGCACTATTTAGGGATGGCTGGCCTGCCGCGAAAGTCACATTGCATTTCGCCCCGTGTAATGGAACGCTTCTGCACGCATGCACCATGACAGACCGCTCTTGCAATCCGGTTACTGCAATCATTCGGTTTTTTGCCGGCCGGTTTTACTTTTTCTTCGCGGCCGCGGCCGAAGCAAAGCGCTCACGCAATTCCTTGGCCTTGCCAGGAATGGTCTTCTGGCGGGCGCGACCGAAGGCCAGCGCATCGTCCGGCACGCTTTCGGTGATGACGCTGCCCGAGGCGATGTAGCCGCGCTTGCCGATGGTGACAGGCGCCACCAGCGAGGAGTTCGATCCGATAAAGGCGCCCTCGCCGATGTCGGTGAAGAATTTCGAGTAGCCGTCATAATTGCAGGTGATGGCGCCGGCCCCGATGTTGGCGCCCGCGCCGACGCGGGCATCACCGATATAGGTCAGGTGATTGACCTTGGCGCCGTCCTCGATGGTCGCCTGCTTGACCTCGCAGAAATTGCCGACCTTGGCCTTGTTCCTAAGATCCGCCCCCGGTCGCAGCCGAGCGAATGGCCCAACTTCGCAATTCGAGGCGATGGTGGCACCCTCGAAATGGCTGAAGGCATGGATCTTGGCGCCGGTGGCGATCTTCACACCCTGACCGAACCAGACATTGGGCTCGACGATCGTGTCGGCGCCGATTTCGGTATCATGCGAGAAATACACGGTCTCCGGCGCGATCAGCGTCACGCCCGACAGCATCGCCTCATGGCGGCGGCGCGCCTGCCAGATACCTTCGGCCTGCGCCAGTTCGGCGCGGTTGTTGATGCCGAGCGCGCTTTCGAAGCTGGTCTCGGTGGCCACGACATCGAGGCCTTTCGCGGTGGCAATCTCGACGATGTCGGTGAGATAGTACTCGCCCTTGGCGTTCTTGTTGCTGACACCATCGAGTAGCGTCAGCGCCTGGCTGCCGGCCACCGCCATCATGCCGGCATTGCAAAAGCCGATCTTCCTTTCCTCCGCGCTGCAGTCCTTCTCCTCGCGGACGGCAATCAGCTTGCCGCCTTTTTCGATCAGCCTGCCATAGCCGGTCGGATTGGGCGGGCGGAAACCGATGACCACGACGGCGGCACCTTCCGCCAGTTTCAGCCGCGCCACGGTGAGCGCGTCGGCGTCGATCAACGGCGTGTCGCCGAACATCACCAGGATATCGTTGTAACCCTTTGATATCGCTTCACGCGCGGCAAGCACCGCATGCGCGGTGCCAAGGCGCTTTTCCTGCACGAAGGTCTCGGCCTTCGGCGCGAATTTCGCGGCTGCCTTGCGCATCTCGTCGGCGCCATGACCGATCACCAGCGCCTGGCTGCCGGCACCGGCGGCCTCGGCCGCCTTCACCACATGGGCGACCATCGGTAGCCCGGCGATCTGGTGCAGCACCTTCGGCAGCGCGCTCTTCATGCGCGTGCCTTCGCCGGCGGCGAGGATGACGGACAGGCAGGATCTCTGGCTCATGGGTGAACAACCATATGAAAAGGGTAGGGAATCAAGACAGGATAGCAGTGGCGCCTTGCTGCACCAATGCGGTTAAATTCCGGTGAGATGGTAGGCAGCTGACTCTTAATCAGCGGGCCCACGCCTCGCCTTTCGCATCTTAGGCAAGGGGATCACCCCAGCCGTCCGAGCACCGGGAAATTCTCGAGCAGCCAGTAGGATACGGTCTGCACGCCGCCAGTGAGGAAAAACACCCCGGCGACGACCAGCAGCGCGCCAATAGCTTTCTCGACGCGGCCGAGATGGACGCGGAATTTGCCGAGGAAGCGCATGAAGGCGCCCGAAAACAGCGCCGCGATCAGGAACGGGATGCCGAGGCCAAGCGAATAGGCGGCGAGCAGCAGCGCGCCCTCGCCCACTGTCTCGCGGCCGCCGGCCAGCGTCAGGATCGGCCCAAGCACCGGGCCGATGCAGGGCGTCCAGCCGAACGCGAAGGCCAGTCCCATGACATAGGCGGCGATCGCACTTGCCGGCTTGCCCTGCGACTGGAAGCGCGCCTCGCGCGACAACAGAGGAATGCGCAAGATGCCGAGGAAATTCAGACCCATCAGGATGATCAGCACGCCAGCAGCCATCGCCAGCGGCTCCTGCCAGACCCGCAGCCAGTGGCCGATGGTCGAGGCGCCCGCGCCAAGCGCGACGAAAACGGTCGAGAAGCCAAACACGAAGGCGATCGAGGCATAGAGCAGCGCGCCGCGCGCGCCCTCCCGAGCCGTCACGCCCGCATTGCCACGAAAATCGTCGACCGAGACGCCGGCCATATAGCAGAGATAGGGCGGCACCAGCGGCAGCACGCAGGGTGACAGAAACGAGATCGCTCCCGCCCCGACCGCGCTGACATAGCCGATGTCCAATGCCATTCCAAAGCTCCGACCGTTCCGGCGCCGATATAGGCTCGACCTTGCTTCTCCACCAATCACCATTTTGTGGCAAGTCGTCGCGGCATGTGCAGGTCGGGGAAGAAACGCCGGCTCGCAAGCGTTGATACAGCGAGGCCGCGATTTCCCGCGCGCCTCCAGATATCAGCCAGGGAGATTTCCATGAAAACCATAACCGTAGGGCTGGCCGCGCTATTGCTCAGCACCGCCGCATCCTTCGCCGCCGACGCGTGGAAGGAAGCCGAGGTCGGTGGCGCCAAGATCTACACCGACGCCAACGGCATGACGCTTTATACCTATGACAAGGATGAGAAGGGCAAAACCAATTGCTACGACAAGTGCGCCACCAACTGGCCGCCGCTGAAGGCCGAGGCCGGCGCCAAGGCGGATGACGAATGGAGCGTCGTCGACCGCACCGACGGCACCAAGATGTGGGCCTATGACGGCAAGCCGGTCTATACCTTCATCAAGGACAAGAAGGCCGGCGATGTGACCGGCGACGGTGTCGGCGAGGTCTGGCACATCGTCAAGGCCGACTGAGTTCTCAATCCGGGTCCTGCCGCTGGCGGGACTTCGGCTGGCTGCCGGGTATCCCTCCAAACTCGGCGGCTGGCACCAAACAAGCTCTCATAGCGTCTACCCCTGCGATACCCGGCCGGCTTTCCTCGACTCGGCGGTAAAATGAATCGGCTCGTTTCCGCTGCCTCGGACTGCCATCTCCCTTTCCCGGAATACTGTGATTTTCTCCATACACTCTAAGAGTGTATTGCTGCGGACAGCCCTGCAATTTGGGCACTTCCCCTTGACCAGATGCAAAAGCGCGGCCATGTGAGCGACAAATAGAACGAGATTTCGTCGCGCGCAGCGGAATTCTTCTGCCGCATCACAGCTGATATGAGACCTCATGGACGTCGTCGTCGTCGAATCGCCGGCCAAGGCAAAGACAATCAACAAATACCTCGGCAAGAACTACAAGGTTCTGGCCTCGTTCGGCCATGTCCGCGATTTGCCGGCCAAGGATGGCTCGGTGCGTCCGGACGAGGATTTCGCCATGTCCTGGGCCGTCGACACCGCCTCGGGCAAGCGGCTTGCCGACATAGCCAAGGCGGTCAAGGATGCCGATGGCCTGATCCTCGCGACCGACCCTGATCGTGAGGGTGAAGCCATTTCCTGGCACGTGCTCGAAGTGCTGAAGCAGAAGCGTGCGCTGAAGGACAAGCCGGTCAGCCGCGTCGTCTTCAACGCCATTACCAAGTCGTCGGTGCTGGAAGCGATGGCCAATCCGCGCCAGATCGATGCGCCGCTGGTCGATGCCTATCTGGCGCGCCGGGCTCTCGACTATCTCGTCGGCTTCACGCTGTCGCCGGTTCTGTGGCGCAAACTGCCGGGCGCCCGTTCCGCCGGCCGCGTCCAGTCTGTCGCATTGCGTCTGGTCTGCGACCGCGAATCCGAGATCGAGCGCTTCATCCGGGAGGAATACTGGCAGATCGCTGCCCTCCTCGGCACGCCGCGCAACGAGAATTTCGAAGCGCGGCTGACCGCCTTCGATCGCAAGAAGCTGCAAAAGCTCGACATTTCCAACAAGGCGCAGGCCGACGACATCAAGTCGATGCTCGAAGGCGCGACCTTCAAGGCGGTGACGGTCGAAGCCAAGCCGACCAAGCGCAATCCCGGCCCGCCCTTCACCACCTCGACGCTGCAGCAGGCCGCCTCATCGGGCCTCGGCTTCTCGGCCAGCCGCACCATGCAGGTGGCGCAGCGCCTCTATGAAGGCATGGAAATCGGCGGCGAGACGACCGGCCTGATCACCTATATGCGAACCGACGGCGTGCAGATGGCGCCGGAGGCGATCTCGGCCGCCCGTGACGCCATCGCCAAGGAATTCGGGCCCAAATACCTTCCGGAAAAGCCGCGCCTTTATACCACCAAGGCCAAGAACGCCCAGGAAGCGCACGAAGCGATCCGCCCGACGGATTTCATGCGCACCCCAGCTTCAGTCAGGCAATATCTCGATTCCGACCAGATGCGGCTTTATGAGTTGATCTGGAAACGCGCCATCGCCAGCCAGATGCAGCCGGCCGAGATCGAACGCACCACGGCCGAGATCGAGGCCGTCAACGGCGCCCGCACCGCCGAGCTTCGCGCCATCGGTTCGGTCGTTCGCTTCGACGGCTTCATCGCTGCCTACACCGACCAGAAGGACGACGATACGGAAGACGAGGAAAATCGCCGCCTGCCGGAAATCCGCGCCGGCGAGCAGCTTGCCCGTCAGGCGATCAACGCCACCCAGCACACCACCGAGCCGCCGCCGCGTTACTCTGAAGCCTCGCTGATCAAGAAGTTGGAAGAGCTCGGTATCGGCAGGCCGTCGACCTACACGGCGATCCTGAAGACGCTCGAGGACCGCGACTACGTCACCATCGACAAACGCCGGCTGGTGCCGCAGGCCAAGGGCCGTTTGCTGTCGGCCTTTCTCGAAAGCTTCTTCGAACGCTATGTCGAATACGACTTCACCGCCTCGCTCGAGGAGAAGCTCGACGAGATCTCCGACGGCAAGCTCGCCTGGAAGGACGTGCTGCGCGATTTCTGGAAGGATTTTTCGGGCGCCGTCGCCGACATCAAGGAATTGCGCGTCACCGACGTGCTCGACGCACTCAACGAAGAACTGGCCCCGCTGGTGTTTCCCACGCGTGAGGACGGCTCGAACCCCCGCATCTGCCCGAAATGCGGCACCGGCAATCTGTCGCTGAAGCTTGGCAAGTTCGGCGCCTTTGTCGGCTGCTCGAACTACCCCGAATGCTCCTTCACCCGCCAGCTCGGCGACGCCGCCAACCCCAATGGCGAGAACGGCAATGGCGAGGACGGCACCAAGGTCATCGGCAAGGACCCCTATACGTCAGAGGAAATCACGCTGCGCAGCGGCCGCTTTGGCCCCTATCTGCAGCGCGGCGACGGCAAGGAGGCCAAGCGCTCCAGCCTGCCCAAGGGCTGGACGGCTGAAACCATCGACCACGAGAAGGCGCTCGCCCTGCTGTCGCTGCCGCGCGATGTCGGCCAGCACCCGGAATCCGGCAAGATGATCTCGGCCGGCCTCGGCCGCTACGGTCCGTTCGTGCTGCATGACGGCACATACGCCAATCTCGACAGCATCGAGGACGTGTTCTCGATCGGCCTCAATCGCGCCGTGTCGGTGATCGCCGAGAAGCAGTTGAAGGGCAAGGGCGGGCGCAATGGCGGCACAGCCGCCGCCTTGAAGGAGCTTGGCGACCATCCCGATGGCGGCGGCAAGATCGTCGTGCGTGACGGCAAATACGGGCCCTACGTGAATTTCGGCAAGGTGAATGCCACCCTGCCCAAAGGCAAGGATCCGCAATCGGTGACGGTTGAGGACGCGCTGGCGCTGATAGCCGAGAAGGAAGCCAAGGGCGGCGGCGGCAAGAAGCCGTTCCGCAAGGCGGCAGCGGCCAAAGTGCCGGCAACCGGAAAGACGACGGCCAAGAAAACGGCGGCCAAAAAGCCGGCCGCGAAGAAAAGAGGGTAGGACGGCGTGGCGCGCAGGATCACCGGTAGAAGCCACGGCGATCCGCGCACCGCCGACACGAGGGCCAAGGTCAAGGACGACTATCGGCCCTCGCGTGACGAAATCCTGCGCTACATCGCCGAAAATCCCGATCGCGCCGGCAAACGCGACATCGCCAAGGCGTTCGCGTTGCGCGGCGACGACCGCATCTGGCTGAAGGATATTTTGCGCGACCTGCAGGACGAAGGCGTCCTGACCAAGGAGCGCAAAAAACTCGCCCGCGTTGGCGCCCTGCCCCACGTCGCCGTGCTCGATATCTTTGGCCGTGACGGCGACGGCATTTTGCTGGCGCATCCGGCGGAAGCCGTCGGCACTGGTGAGCCACCCGTTGTCTCCATCCGGATCTCGCGCAGCGGCAACGGCCCGGCACCCGGCATCGGCGACCGCGTGCTGGCCAAGACCTTTCCGACCAACGAAGCGACAGGCCCAGCCTATACCGGGCGGGTGATGAAGATCTTCGAGAAGCGCAGCGATGCGGTTCTCGGTGTCTTTCGCATCTTGCAGGACGGCACCTTCCGCATCGAGCCGGTCGAGCGGCGCCAGCCCGAACTGATCGTCGACAAGGAATTCCAGAACGGCGCCAGGAACGGCGACCTCGTCGAGGTCGAGCCCGCGCGCGCCTCCCGCTATGGGCTGCCGAGGGCCAAGGTGCTCAACGTGCTGGGTTCGCTGACCAGCGAAAAGGCGGTCTCGATGATCGCCATCCACGCGCATGACATTCCGCATATTTTTCCAGCCGACGTCATCGCCGAGTCCGAAGCGGTCAAGCCCGCAACGATGGATCACCGCGAGGACTGGCGCGACCTCCCGCTGGTTACCATCGATCCGGCCGACGCCAAGGACCATGACGACGCCGTCTTCGCCACATCGGATCTCGACGAGAAGAACCCGGGCGGCGTGGTCGCCACAGTGGCGATCGCCGATGTCGCCGCCTACATCCGCTATGGCACGGCACTCGACCGCGAAGCGCTGAAACGCGGCAATTCGGTCTATTTCCCGGATCGCGTCGTGCCGATGCTGCCCGAGCGCATCTCCAACGATCTCTGCTCGCTGCGCGAAGGTCAGGACCGCCCAGCGCTGGCGGTGCGCATGGTTTTTTCGGCCGACGGCCGCAAGCTCCGGCACTCCTTCCATCGCGTGATGATGAAGTCGGCGGCAAAACTTGCCTACCAACAAGCCCAGGCGGCGATCGACGGCGTGCCGGACGACAAGACCGGTCCGATCCTCGACACCGTGCTGAAGCCGCTGTGGGACGCCTATGCGATCCTGAAGCGAGGCCGCGATGGCCGCCAGCCGCTCGAACTCGACCTGCCCGAGCGCAAGATCCTGCTCAAGCCGGATGGCACCGTCGATCGCGTCATCGTGCCGGAACGGCTTGATGCACACAAGCTGATCGAAGAATTCATGATCCAGGCCAATGTTGCCGCGGCAGAGACGCTGGAGGCGAAGAAGCAGGCGCTGGTCTACCGCGTCCATGACGCGCCTTCGCTGGCCAAGCAGGAATCGCTGCGCGAATTCCTGCAGACGCTTGGCCTGTCGCTGGCGCGTGGCGCGCAGATGCGGCCAAGCCAGTTCAATGGCATTCTGGAGGGCGTGCGCGGCGCCGACAATGAAGGCCTGGTCAACGAGGTGGTGCTGCGCTCGCAGAGCCAGGCCGAATATTCGCCCAAGAACATCGGCCATTTCGGCCTCAACCTCAGGCGCTACGCGCATTTCACCTCGCCGATCCGCCGCTACGCCGACCTGATCGTGCACCGCGGACTTATCGCCGCACTCGGCCTCGGTCCGGGTGGGCTGACGCAGGACGAGGAGGCACGGCTCGAAGACATTGGCGTGCTGATCTCAGCCACGGAACGGCGCGCGATGGCGGCCGAGCGCGATACAGTCGACCGGCTGATCGCCGCCTATCTCGCCGAGCGCGTCGACGACCGGTTCGACGCCCGCATCTCCGGCGTCACCAAATCGGGACTATTTGTCCAATTGCCGCAGTATGGCGCGGATGGTTTCATCCCGGTGTCAACTTTGAATGGCGATTACTATATATACGACGAAGCGGCCCGCTCCCTGTTCGGAGAACGTTCGGGCAAAGGCTACCAGCTCGCGGATCGCGTTGAGGTCCGGCTCGTCGAGGTGGCACCAATGGCCGGCGCGATGCGCTTCGAGATGTTGACCGACCCGAAGCCTTTGCCAGGTTCCAAGCGGTCGTTTCACAAGGCCAAGGGCCGCGCTCGCGCGTCGCAATCGCGACCGGGTTCGCGCGGCAGGAGAAGATGATGGCAACAGCCATGGAAGACCAGGTTTTCGGCGGCGAACATCACTCGGGTCGGGCCGCCCGCCCGCTGTGGACGGCGATGAAACGCGGCATGCTCGGCCGCTGCCCGCATTGCGGCGAAGGCAAGTTGTTTCGCGCCTTCACCAAGACCGTCGATAAATGCAGCGTCTGCGGCGAGGAACTGCACCACCACCGCGCCGACGACCTGCCAGCCTATCTCGTCATAGTCATTGTCGGCCACATCGTGCTTGGCGCGTTCATGGCCGTCGAGGCGACATCGACACTGTCCACCTGGCAACACATCGCCATCTGGGTACCGCTGACCATCATTCTGGCGGTGGGGCTGCTACAGCCGGTCAAGGGTGCCGTCATCGGACTGCAATGGGCCTTCTATATGCACGGATTCGGCGGCGAGCATGACGGGATCGAGCCCCATCCCGGGGTCTAGGTCAAAGTTGGCTGCGCTCGCTGGTGCAACATGCCGACCGTGAAAGGCCACTTTCGCTTGCCAGAAGTTTCCGCTAGGTCCTGCGCATGGACGGTATGACCAAGGCGGAAGTCGACAGGATCGAGCGGAGCATGATCGCTCATAGCGACCAGCCAATTCGTCCGCGCGACGCGGCGACCCTTATACTGCTCGACCGCGAGGGCGACGAGGTGCTGGTCCTGATGGGCCGTCGCCATGCAGGCCACGCATTCATGCCAGGCAAGTTCGTGTTTCCCGGCGGCCGCACCGATCCGGCCGACAGCCGCATTGTGGTCGCCGCCGCATTGCATCCGGAGCAGGAGGCAAAGTTGCTCGCCGGGCCGGGCCGCACAAGTGCTGCGCGGGCCCGCGCCATTGCCCTGTCGGCGATTCGCGAGACCTATGAGGAAGCCGGGCTGCTGATCGGCCGCAAAGGTGCTTTCGCTACCGCCAGACCCGATTGGCAGGGCTTTGCCGAACACGGCGTGCAACCCTCTCTCGACATGCTGCGCTTCGTCGCGCGCGCCATCACGCCACCCAACCGGGTGCGCCGCTTCGACACACGTTTCTTCAGCGCCTGGCGCGATGACGTCGCCGTCGAACTCCCGGGTGGCGGGCCGACCAATGAACTCGAAGAACTGGTCTGGCTGCCGCTGGCCAAGGCCAGGGAAGCCGACATACCCGACATCACCCGAACGATCCTGGACGAGCTGGAAAAGCGCCTCGCCCATGATCCGCAGTTGCGTCCGGGCGGTCCTGTGCCCTTCTACCGGCTTGTCCGCAACCGCTTCACCCGCGAAATTCTGTAGAACATCGAGTATTCAGACATCCCATGACGGTCGATACCCAACCACAGGGCGACGAACGCGTACACTGGCTGCCGATGGTGGCGGCGATCTCGTCGATCAGCGTCGTCGGCATCGCCATCGGCCTCGGCATGCCGCTGCTCAGCGTCATTCTCGAAACGCGCGGCCATTCGGCGTCGATGATCGGCCTCAACACGGCCGTCGCCGGCCTGGCCTCGATCGCCGGTGCCCCGCTGGCGACGCCACTCGCCATGCGCTTCGGCGTGGCCTGGACGATGATTGCCATGATTGCCACCGGCGCCCTGGCCTTCGTCGGCTTCCACTTCGCACCGGATTTCTGGATGTGGTTTCCGCTGCGCATTGTGCTGCACATCGCGCTGACGGTGCTGTTCATCCTGTCGGAATTCTGGATCAGCACCTCGGCGCCGCCACATCGGCGTGGCCTTGTGCTCGGCATCTACGCCACTGTCCTTTCGCTCGGCTTTGCCGCGGGGCCGTGGCTGTTTGCCCATCTCGGCAGTTCGGGCTTCAGGCCATTCGGCGTCATCATCGCATTGGTGACGCTGGCCGCCATCCCGGTGCTGGCGGCGCGCAATGAGAGCCCGACCATCGCCTCCGATGGCGAAACCACCAATTTCCTGCGCTACATCTGGCTGGTGCCGTCGGCAACCGCCGCCGTGCTGGTGTTCGGCGCGGTCGAAACCGGCGGCTTTGCCCTGTTCCCGGTCTATGGCAACCGCATCGGCTACTCCGAGGCCGATGCAGCCCTTCTCCTGACCATGATCGGCCTCGGCAATGTGCTGCTGCAGATCCCGATCGGCATGATCAGCGACCGCGTCAGCGATCGCCGCTATCTGCTGATTGCCTGCGCCACCGTTGGCCTCGCCGGCACGGTCTTCATGCCCTTCTTTGCGCAGAACTGGCACCTGATGGCGGCCCTTCTGTTCGTCTGGGGCGGCGTCGTGGCAGCCATGTACACGATCGGCCTTGCCCATCTCGGCTCGCAGCTCTCCGGCCACGAGCTGGCGTCGGCCAACGCCGCCTTCGTGCTCTGCTACGGTGTCGGCATGGTGCTTGGACCGCAAGCGATCGGCATCGGCATGGATGCGTTCGGTCCGTCCGGCTTCGGCTGGTCGCTCGGCCTGTTCTTCGCCGCCTACATCGGCCTGGTCAGCGTCAGGCTGGTCCGCAAGATCCTCCTGTAGCGCGACGCTGCTTCCAGCCTGCATTTCACGCGGCGACACGACAGGCTGCTGACATAACCGTGTCAGCAGCCTCCGGTTATAAGGTTCCCTCAAAATATCTGAAGTTGAGGATCCTCCCATGATCGACAGCGGCTTTGAAACCACTTCGTTGCGAATGACATTGCTCCTGCTGGTGACCTTTCAGGCGCCGGCAGCCGATGTCGACCGCATCATGGATGCGGTGGTGGCGATAGCGCCGCTGGCGATGGGCAAATATGACCGCAACGCCTACCAGTCGGCACATGGCATCGAACGCTACAGGCCGCTCGACGGTGCGGCCGCCGGCGCCGAGACCGAGTTGCGGCGTCGCCCAAGCACAGTCGAGGTTTCGTTCGAACTGCCCGACGACCAGGTGCTGGCCGCGCGCGTCGCCGAAGCGATTTTCCAGGCGCACTCCTACCAGGAGCCGGTGATCCGCATCCAGCCGATCCTGGCCAGCCGCTCCAAGGGGCTGGACGACCGCGCCAATCCGAATCGCTGGTGGAACACCACCGGAGACTGGAAGAAGGTTGCGGCGCCCGCGAGAGAAAGCGCATGATTTGAGGCTACTGGCCTGCTCCGGCGGGTGGTACAAGCTTCGCCGGGCTTGACTTTCCAGGCACGTTCTTTATGTGTCGAGCCAAGTTTCCCGCGTCCGGGTGTTTCCCCGTGCTCCAGCGGCCAAAACCCCACGAACATAACGGACTGAAATCATGGCCAAAGCCGCAAACATCAAGATCAAGCTTCTGTCGACCGCCGACACCGGTTTCTTCTACGTGACCAGCAAGAACAGCCGCACCAAGACCGACAAGCTGTCGTTCCGCAAGTACGACCCGGTCGCCAAGAAGCACGTCGAGTTCAAGGAAACCAAGATCAAGTAATCTGGTTTCTCCTAAAATGCCGAAACGCCGCCCATTGGGCGGCGTTTTCGTTTGCAGGACCATCGGACGGCAGCCCGTTGAGGCGTTACGTTTTTCCCGGAATTTCTTCGGAGTCGCAGTGATGGTGCGGTCGCCCGGGTCGCCATTTCACCGGGCAGGCTGGCGTGGCTGGAATTTTGCCAGCCACCGGCGGACGCGGAAAATACTGCGTGGTGACCTGAACCGCCTCGGCTGTCGCCTCATCGAACAGCAGTTCGATCAGCTTCAAGGCCTCGTCGAGGCCTGATGAAATGCCTCCACCGGTCAAGCGGTTGCCGGATCTGACGAAGCGGGCATGCGTCGTATCGACCTCGATCTTGGGGAAGGTCTGCAGGCATTTGACGAACGCCCAATGGGTCGTGGCTTTGTGACCGTCGAGCAGCCCGGCGCGTGCGAGCAACAGCGCCCCCTCGCATACGGAGCAAACCCAGAGCGCATCCGCCGCTACCTGTCGGAGGTAGGCGAGAAAAGGCGAATTGGCATTCGACATGATTGCGCTCAACGCTTCCGGCGCACCACCAGGGACCCAGAGGACATCGAGCGTTGGCGTTTCGGCAAAGCTGGCATGGGCTTCGAACCGCAACCCGTTCACGGTCGTGACCGGGCCGCCATCGGCGGAGAGGATCTGGCAATCGAGACCCTTCGCCGGGTCGACCCATTTGAACATCTCGTAGGGCCCGGCCACGTCGAGCAAGTCCACGCCGTCATAGACTGGAATTCCGAGTTTCATGGCCTCCCCTCCTCCTGCTTCCGCAAATCACTATGCAGCAGCAGACGTCGGTTTAGCCAATGCGATCGCCGCTGTTCGGATCGAACAGATGCAGCGACGGCGGATCGGCCGACAGCCGTACCACGTCGCCGGGCTTCACGCTGGCGCGGCCCATGGCGAAGACACAAAGCTGCTGGCCAGCCAGCTTGACGTAGAACTGCGTCGAAAGCCCGAGCGGCTCCACCACCCCCACCTCGCCCTGCAATTCGCCGTCAGCGGCCAGCCTGATGTGCTCGGGCCGCAAACCGACGGTGATGACGTCACCGTCCTTCAGCGGCAGCCCATCCGGCAGGCGCAACGCCTGGCCATCGGCCAGCACGGCCTTCGATGTGCCCCCCAGTCGAACCGTTGCCGGCAGGAAATTCATACCCGGTGAGCCGATAAAGCCGGCGACGAACATGTTGGCCGGCCGGTCATAGAGATCCAGCGGCGCGCCGACCTGCTGGATCAGCCCGTCATGCATGACGACGATCCTGTCGGCCATGGTCATCGCCTCGATCTGGTCGTGGGTCACATAGACCGAAGTGGTCTTCAACTGCTGGTGCAGCGCCTTGATCTGGGCACGCATATGGACGCGCAGTTTGGCGTCGAGGTTCGACAGCGGCTCATCGAACAGAAACACCTTGGGATCGCGCACGATGGCGCGGCCCATGGCGACGCGCTGGCGCTGGCCGCCGGACAATTGCCGCGGCAGGCGCTGCAGGAAAGTGTCGAGCCCGAGCCGCTTGGCCGCACCGTCCACCCGCGCGTCGATCGCCGGCTTCTCGGCCTTGCGCAGCATCAGGCTGAAACCCATGTTCTTCGACACGTCCATATGCGGGTAGAGCGCGTAGGACTGGAACACCATGGCGATGTCGCGGTCCTTCGGTGCGACGTCGTTGACCAGCCGCTCGCCGATGCGGATCTCGCCGCCCGAAGCCTCCTCTAGCCCGGCGATCATGCGCAAAAGCGTGGACTTGCCGCAGCCTGACGGACCAACCAGGACGACGAACTCGCCATCGGCGATCTCAAGGTCGACCGCGTGCAGGACACGGACAGAGCCATAATCCTTGCGGACCTTATCGAGCGTAACAGAGGCCATCGATCTATCCTTTGACGGCGCCGGCGGTCAGGCCGGTGACGAGATAGCGTTGCAGGAAAGCGAAGAAGATGCAGACCGGGATCAGCGCCAGGATCGACGCCGCCATCATCTGCCCCCAGTCGACGGCGAATTTGCCGATGAAGGTGAGCAGGCCGACCGCGAAGGTCTTCTGGTCGTCGCTGGAAATCAGCATCAGCGCGAACAGAAGCTCACTCCAGGCCGCGGTGAAGACGAAGCCGAGCGTCGCGCCCATGCCCGGCAGCGTCAGCGGCACGATCACCTTGCGCATCGCCTGCGCGCGTGTGCAGCCGTCGATCATCGCCGCTTCTTCCAGGTCCTTCGGGATGCCGTCGAAGAAGGATTGCATCAGGAAGGTGGCAAAGGCGGTGTTGAAGGCGGTGTAGATGATGATCAGCCCGGTCAGGCTGTTGATCAGCCCGATCTGCCCCATGACGCGGTAGATCGGCGGAATGACCATCACCAGCGGGAAAGTCTGGGTCAAAAGCAGCATCAGAGCCAGTGCTGCCTTGCCGCGAAACGTGAAGCGCGACATGGCGTAGCCGGCGAGCGTGGCGACGACCGTCACCAGTGCCGCCGTCGACACCGAGACGATGACGCTGTTGAGGAAATAGCGTGGAAAATCGGTGGCCTCGAGCACGGTGACGAAATTCTGCAATGTCATCTGCGAGGGCCAGAAGGTGATGCCTTCGGAATAGAGAAGCCGCTCCGGCGTGACCGAGATCTTCAGCGTCCAGTAGATCGGGAACAGCGCAAAGATCACGTAAGCCGCGACGGCGGCGTAGAGGCCGATGCCGCCGAAGAAGCGCTGCGAGGCTGAGCGTCCTGCGATCATCAGACGTGCCTCACCAGGGAGCGGCGGATGCCTATCAGTGCGATCGCATAGGCAATGAGCAGGACGAGCAGCAGCACGGCCACCGCCGAGGCGTAGCCCTTGTCCAGCGACTTGAAGGCGCTGACATAGATGTAGACCGGCACCGTGTTGGTCGAGCCGGCCGGTCCGCCCTCGGTCATGACGAAGATCAGGTCGGCGAAGGTGGCGATCCAGATGGTGCGCAGCATGACCGTGATGGCAATCGTCGGCGCCAGGAACGGCAGCGTCACCTTGGTGAAGCGCTGCCAGGGCGAAGCGCCGTCGATCGCCGCCGCCTCATGCAATTCCGATGGAATGGATTTCAGCGCCGCCAGAAGCGTGATGGCGAAGAATGGAATGCCGAACCAGATATTGGCGACGATCGGCCCCCACATGGCGGTCGAGGGATCGGACAGAACATTGGTCGGTTCGGCCTTCAGCCCCAATGCATACAGCCAGTGCGGCAATGGGCCGATGATCGGATTGAACAGCCAGGCCCAGGTCAGGCCTGACAGGAAGGACGGCACCGCCCAGGGCAGGAACACCAGGGCCTGCACCACCTTGCGGCCCGGGAATGGCTTGTCGAGCAGCAGCGCCAGGCCAAGACCGAGGAAGAACTGGAAGAACAGGCTGGCGACGGTCCACCACAGCGTGTTGACGAGCGCCTGCCCCAGCACCGGGTCCGACAGCATCGCCCGATACTGTGCGAGCCCGACATATTCCGACTTGAAAGCCGAGAATTTGCGGAAGGAGTAGCTGATGCCGATGACCAGCGGCACCAGAAGCACCACGACCAGAAGGATGATCGCCGGGCAGAGATAGAGCCAGGGCTCGATGGCGGCGTGCGATCGCCACTTGCGACGCGGCTTGCCGGCGGATCGTATTTCGGACACGGCATAGGTCATTGGGGGCTCTATGGTGAAAGGTGGATGCCGGCGTCGGCGACAGCGTCCTTCTCCCCGTTTCACGGGGAGAAGATGCCGGCAGGCAGATGAGGGGCTGCGCAAACCTTCAAACGATCGCGCCGCCCCTAATCCGTCACTTCGTGACACCTTCTCCCCGTGAACGGGGAGAAGGGAACAAAACTACTTCTTGTTCTTCGCCAGCCAGTCCTGCTGTTCCTTGGTCAGGAAGGCAGCCCATTGGTCGGCGACGTCCTTGGCCGTCTTCTGGCCAAGCAGCACTTCCTGGAAATTCTTGATCGCCACCTGGTCGACGAAATTGCCAAGGTTCTCCAGATGCGTCGGCGGCGTCACCATTTCATACTTGGAGGTGTCGCTCAGCTCCGTGAACCAGCCCTTGAACTGCTCGGTCTTGAAATGGGGATCCTGGTCGGCCCCGTTGTGGATCGGGACGACGCCAACCTCCTTGGCCCATTCCAGATTGTCCTTGGGCGACAGCAGCGTCGCCATCAGCTTCCAGGCGTCGTCCTTGTGCTGCGAGTTGGCGAACATCGCCCAGCCGGCATAGCCGAGCGTCGGATAAGACTTGCCGCTCGGCCCGACCGGCAATGGCGCCACCGCGAAGTCGTCGGCACTCATCTTGTCGGCGATGCCGAGCAGTGCGTCCGGATCCTGGTTGAGCATGGCGCAGGTACCGGAATAGAAGCCGGTGACCGTCTCGTTGAAGCCCCAGCTCACCGCATCCTTCGGCGCCAAGCCGTTCTTATACATGTCGGCCAGCATCTGCAGACCCTTGACCGAGCCTTCGTCGTTGATGGTCGAGGTGCCATCCTCGTTGAAATACCCGCCCTTGCCAGCTGCGATATTCATGAACATGTGCATGCCGTTGAAGGCGCCCGGACCGCCGCGCAGGCAGTAGCCATATTTGCCCGGTATTGCCGAGATCTTCTTGGAGTCGGCGATGAAATCGTCGAGCGTCGCCGGCGGGCCGTCTAGGCCGGCTTCCTTGAACAGCTTCTTGTTCCAGAACAGCGCGTTCACGTAGTAGCCGTACGGGATCATGAACTGCGTGTTGTTGACGGTCGAGCCGAACTGCTTGGCGCGCTCGCCGAGCGTCTTGGCGTCGTCCCACTTGGCCATGTAGGGGCCGAGATCCTCGAGCTGGGCATTGTTGGCATAGAGGCCCATCCAGCGTTCCGGCATCTCGACCACATCGGGCGTATCGCCGGCCTGCACCATGGTCAGGAATTTTTCGAAGGCCTGGCCCCAGGGCAGCGAGATCAGCTCGACCTTGACGCCGGGATTGGCGGTTTCGAATTCGGCGATCTGTTTCTT